>NZ_OY970405.1:692500-5856348 GCF_963778085.1 Pseudomonas sp. Nvir
TTAGGTAACACTGACTGGAGGACCGAACCGACTACCGTTGAAAAGTTAGCGGATGACCTGTGGATCGGAGTGAAAGGCTAATCAAGCTCGGAGATAGCTGGTTCTCCTCGAAAGCTATTTAGGTAGCGCCTCATGTATCACTGTAGGGGGTAGAGCACTGTTTCGGCTAGGGGGTCATCCCGACTTACCAAACCGATGCAAACTCCGAATACCTACAAGTGCCGAGCATGGGAGACACACGGCGGGTGCTAACGTCCGTCGTGAAAAGGGAAACAACCCAGACCGTCAGCTAAGGTCCCAAAGTCATGGTTAAGTGGGAAACGATGTGGGAAGGCTTAGACAGCTAGGAGGTTGGCTTAGAAGCAGCCACCCTTTAAAGAAAGCGTAATAGCTCACTAGTCGAGTCGGCCTGCGCGGAAGATGTAACGGGGCTCAAACCATGCACCGAAGCTACGGGTATCACCTTTTGGTGATGCGGTAGAGGAGCGTTCTGTAAGCCTGTGAAGGTGAGTTGAGAAGCTTGCTGGAGGTATCAGAAGTGCGAATGCTGACATGAGTAACGACAATGCGAGTGAAAAACTCGCACGCCGAAAGACCAAGGTTTCCTGCGCAACGTTAATCGACGCAGGGTTAGTCGGTCCCTAAGGCGAGGCTGAAAAGCGTAGTCGATGGAAAACAGGTTAATATTCCTGTACTTCCAGTTATTGCGATGGAGGGACGGAGAAGGTTAGGCCAGCCTGGCGTTGGTTGTCCAGGTTTAAGGTGGTAGGCTGAAATCTTAGGCAAATCCGGGATTTCAAGGCCGAGAGCTGATGACGAGTTGCCTTTAGGCGACGAAGTGGTTGATACCATGCTTCCAAGAAAAGCTCCTAAGCTTCAGATAACTGGGAACCGTACCCCAAACCGACACAGGTGGTTAGGTAGAGAATACCAAGGCGCTTGAGAGAACTCGGGTGAAGGAACTAGGCAAAATGGCACCGTAACTTCGGGAGAAGGTGCGCCGGCGAGGGTGAAGGACTTGCTCCGTAAGCTCATGCCGGTCGAAGATACCAGGCCGCTGCGACTGTTTATTAAAAACACAGCACTCTGCAAACACGAAAGTGGACGTATAGGGTGTGACGCCTGCCCGGTGCCGGAAGGTTAATTGATGGGGTTAGCGCAAGCGAAGCTCTTGATCGAAGCCCCGGTAAACGGCGGCCGTAACTATAACGGTCCTAAGGTAGCGAAATTCCTTGTCGGGTAAGTTCCGACCTGCACGAATGGCGTAACGATGGCGGCGCTGTCTCCACCCGAGACTCAGTGAAATTGAAATCGCTGTGAAGATGCAGTGTATCCGCGGCTAGACGGAAAGACCCCGTGAACCTTTACTATAGCTTTGCACTGGACTTTGAATTTGCTTGTGTAGGATAGGTGGGAGGCTTTGAAGTGGGGACGCCAGTTCTCATGGAGCCATCCTTGAAATACCACCCTGGCAACTTTGAGGTTCTAACTCAGGTCCGTTATCCGGATCGAGGACAGTGTATGGTGGGTAGTTTGACTGGGGCGGTCTCCTCCCAAAGAGTAACGGAGGAGTACGAAGGTGCGCTCAGACCGGTCGGAAATCGGTCGTAGAGTATAAAGGCAAAAGCGCGCTTGACTGCGAGACAAACACGTCGAGCAGGTACGAAAGTAGGTCTTAGTGATCCGGTGGTTCTGTATGGAAGGGCCATCGCTCAACGGATAAAAGGTACTCCGGGGATAACAGGCTGATACCGCCCAAGAGTTCATATCGACGGCGGTGTTTGGCACCTCGATGTCGGCTCATCACATCCTGGGGCTGAAGCCGGTCCCAAGGGTATGGCTGTTCGCCATTTAAAGTGGTACGCGAGCTGGGTTTAGAACGTCGTGAGACAGTTCGGTCCCTATCTGCCGTGGACGTTTGAGATTTGAGAGGGGCTGCTCCTAGTACGAGAGGACCGGAGTGGACGAACCTCTGGTGTTCCGGTTGTCACGCCAGTGGCATTGCCGGGTAGCTATGTTCGGAAGAGATAACCGCTGAAAGCATCTAAGCGGGAAACTTGCCTCAAGATGAGATCTCACTGGGATCTTGAATCCCCTAAAGGGCCGTCGAAGACTACGACGTTGATAGGTTGGGTGTGTAAGCGCTGTGAGGCGTTGAGCTAACCAATACTAATTGCCCGTGAGGCTTGACCATATAACACCCAAGCAATTTGCTGACGCAGATTGCGGTGGTGAAGATGACATGAACCGAAAGTTCGCAAGGCATCACAAACATCACATATCCGGATTCGCTGGGCTGTCCATCTGGACATTCTGGCTACAGAATTTCTTGACGACCATAGAGCATTGGAACCACCTGATCCCATCCCGAACTCAGTAGTGAAACGATGCATCGCCGATGGTAGTGTGGGGTTTCCCCATGTGAGAGTAGGTCATCGTCAAGATTCATTTCGCAAAACCCCTATCTGCGCATGCAGGTAGGGGTTTTGTCTTTGTGCTCCAAAAAAGTCCCCTGGCTCACCACAATCCCTGTGGGAGCGGGCGCGCCCGCGAACACCGGCGCAGCCGGTGCCATTCACCGCGCCGTGCGCTTCACCGGCACGCCGGCTCCCACAATTCGAGCCAGAACACTAGAATAGGCCCACGCACCTACTCAGAAGTACTCCATGTCCAATCCCGTCGAACCTGAATCGCTGGCCCGGTTGCCGCTGGAAGAGCTTGTGGCCTGCCACGAATGTGACCTGCTGCTGCGCAAGCCCGTGCTACAACACGGTGAAAAGGCCCTCTGCCCGCGCTGCGGTTACGAGCTGTATGCTCACCGGCACAATGTGGTCAATCGCAGCCTGGCCCTGGTACTGACGGCCTTGTTGCTGTTCGTGCCAGCCAATTTTCTGCCCATCATGCAGCTGCACCTGCTTGGCCAAACGTCTGACGATACTGTCTGGAGTGGTGTGCTAGGCCTGTACAACTCGGAAATGCGTGGCGTGGCGGTGGTGGTTTTCCTTTGCAGCATGGCTATTCCATTAACCAAGTTGCTGTGCCAACTGGCTGTATTGCTGAGTATTCGCCTGAACGTGGGGCGCGGTTTGGGCCTGCTGTTCTACCGTATCTATCACCACCTGCGCGATTGGGGCATGCTCGAGGTCTATTTCATGGGTGTACTGGTGGCCATCGTCAAGCTGGTCGACCTGGCTGAATTGACCGTAGGGTTGGGGTTGTTCTGTTTTATCAGCCTGTTGTTGATCCAGGTTTGGCTGGAAGTGGTGATGTCACCGCACCAGATCTGGAGTGCGCTATCGGGGGAGGACCTGCATGCGGGCGATTGATGCGGGCATTCTGGTCTGCAATGAATGCCATGAGCTGAACCGGCAGGCGCCGGACAGTAAATCGCAAAGCTGCACACGTTGTGGCGCTGTAGTGCATGCGCGGCGTCCGAACAGCATCGTGCGCACCTGGGCGCTGCTGATTGCCGCGTCGATTCTGTACATCCCGGCCAACGTGTTGCCCATCATGACCGTGAGTACCCTCGGCCAAGGCAGCCCGGACACGATCATGTCCGGGGTCATTACCTTGCTCAAGCACGGCATGGTGCCGATCGCTGCAGTGGTGTTTATTGCCAGCATCCTGGTGCCGACCTTCAAGCTGGTAGGCATCGGTTTGCTGCTGTACTCCGTACAACGGCGGCAACCCCTTTCGGCCCGGCAACGGATATTCATGTACCGCTTCATCGAATTCATCGGGCGCTGGTCCATGCTGGACATCTTCGTCATTGCCATTCTCGTGGCAGTGGTGAATTTCGGCCGAATCGCCAGTGTCGAAGCCAATTTGGGCGCCGTCGCCTTCGCAACTGTGGTGATCCTGACAATGTTTGCTGCTTTAACTTTCGATCCCCGACTGATTTGGGATAACACGGAGTCGGATGACGACCATGAGTGACCTGCCAACGGCTAAAACCCGCCCAGCCTCGAACTGGTCGGCCATCTGGATACTGCCTTTGATCGCCTTGATGATCGGTGGTTGGCTCGCTTGGCAGGCTTACCGCCAGGCCGGTGTGGAGATTGAAGTGCGCTTCGAGTCGGGCGACGGGATCGTCGCCAACAAGACCGAGGTGATCTACAAAGGGATGCCGGTTGGCAAGGTGAAGAGCCTGGTGCTCGATGCCGAGGGTGAGAACCAGGGTGTTATCGCCACGATCGAAATGAACAAGGATGCCGAGCCGCATCTGACCAAGGGGACGCGCTTCTGGCTGGTGAAGCCCAGTGTCACCCTGGCAGGCATTTCAGGCCTGGAAACCCTGGTGTCTGGTAACTACATCGCAGTCAGCCCGGGCGAAGGTGAGCCTACCAAGCGCTTTACCGCGCTGAAGGTGGCGCCGCCACTGTCGGACAGCGAACCTGGCCTGCATCTTGTACTCAAGGCTGAACGGCTAGGTTCGCTCAACCGTGACAGCCCAGTGTTCTATAAACAGATCCAGGTCGGCCGGGTGAAGAGTTATCGCCTGTCCGAAGACCAGAGCACGGTGGAGGTAAAAATATTCATCGAGCCGGCTTACGCCAGCCTGGTGCGCAAACACACGCGCTTCTGGAATGCCAGCGGGGTAAGCATCGACGCTTCGCTTTCGGGTGTGAAAGTGCGTAGCGAGTCGCTGTCGAGCATCGTTGCCGGGGGTATCGCCTTTGCAACCCCGGAGTATCGCAAGGACAGCCCGCCAACCGACCCCAGCCTGCCGTTCCGCCTGTATGAAGACTTCGATGCAGCTCAGGCGGGGATACGGGTCAAGGTCAAGCTTACCGATTACGAAGGCCTGCAGGCGGGTCGTACCCCGGTCATGTACAAAGGCATCCAGGTTGGCTCGCTGAAAACGCTGAAGATGGAAGACAACCTGGCCAGCGCTTCGGCCGAGCTGACACTGGACCCGCTCACCGAGGACTACCTGGTGGAAGGGACCCAGTTCTGGGTGGTCAAGCCTTCGATTTCCCTGGCGGGTATCACGGGGCTGGAGGCGCTGGTAAAAGGTAACTACATCGCCATTCGCCCCGGCGAAAAGGGCGCGCGGCCAGAGCGCGAGTTCGAGGCGCGTGCCAAGGCGCCGCCGCTGGACCTCAAGGCGCCTGGCCTGCACATGGTGCTGTTCGCCGACACCCTCGGTTCGCTGGAGGTCGGCAGCCCGGTGATGTATCGCCAGGTCAAAGTGGGGAGCGTGCAAAGCTATCAGTTCGCCCGCAACAGTAACCGCATCCTCATTGGTGTGCACATCGAGAAAGAATACGAAAAACTGGTCAACGGTTCGTCGCGCTTCTGGAACGCCAGCGGTATTACCCTGACTGGCGGCTTGTCCGGCATCAAGGTGAAGAGTGAGTCGCTGCAAACGCTGATGGCCGGTGGCATTGCCTTTGACACGCCGCGTGCGGATGTTCCGCTGAAGCGGCACATTCCGCGCTTCCGGCTGCACGAGAGCCAAGAGGCGGTGAACCGTGCGGGCACCTTGATCACCATCCGTGTCGACCGCGCGGATGGCCTGAAGCCAGGCACAGCGATTCGCTTCCGGGGCCTGGATGTGGGCAGCATCGAGAGCGTCGACTTGACCAATGACCTGCAGGCGGTGCTGCTGCGGGCGCGTATCACCGAAGCGGCAAATCGCATCGCCCGGGCCGGGACGCAGTTCTGGGTGGTCAAACCTGCGTTTGGCCTGGTGCGCACTGAGAACCTGGATACCCTGGTGACCGGCCAGTACCTGGAGGTGCAGCCGGCCACCAAAGACCGCGGGCCGCAAAGTGACTTCATTGCGCTGCCCGAGGCGCCGCAGGTGGCTGGGCCAGAGGTCGGCCTGCCGTTGACACTCAGTGCACCACGCCGTGGCTCGATCAAGCCCGGGGTGCCCGTTACTTACCGCGAGGTAGCCGTGGGTAAGGTGACAGGCTTCGAGCTTGGGCAGAGTGCTGACCGCGTGCTGATCCATATCCTGATCGAGCCGCGTTATGCCGCGCTGGTGCGCAGTGGCAGCCGTTTCTGGAACACCAGCGGCTTCGGCTTCGACTGGGGGCTGTTCAAAGGCGCGACCGTGCGCACCGAGTCGCTGGAAACCGTGATCGATGGTGGCATCGCCTTCGCAACGCCGGACGGCGAGCGGATGGGTAACCCGGCCCGGCCGCAGCAGACCTTCGCCTTGTTCGACAAGGCCGAGGACGAGTGGCTGCAATGGGCGCCGAAGATTCAGTTAGGCAAGTAACAGCAGGCAATCACAGTCACTGGGGCTGCTTTGCAGCCCGGTGGCGACCAAGGCCGCCCCTGCAAAATTGCGGTTACACCTTGGCGCATGCCCAAATCGCAGGCAACAAAAAGCCGACCCTAGGGTCGGCTTTTCGACTTTAACGTCGCTTAGGCAGCTGCAGCTTCTTTCAGCGCCTTGATGTGGCCATTCAGACGGCCTTTGTGACGAGCAGCCTTGTTCTTGTGGATGATACCTTTGTCGGCCATGCGGTCGATTACAGGTACAGCCAGAACATAAGCGGCTTGTGCTTTTTCAGCGTCTTTTGCGTCAATGGCTTTAACTACATTCTTGATGTAGGTGCGGACCATGGAACGCAGGCTGGCGTTGTGGCTGCGACGCTTCTCAGCCTGTTTTGCACGTTTCTTGGCGGAAGGTGTGTTGGCCACCGTCGAGCTCCTCGAAAGACTTTAGGTAAATAGCAAACAAAATAGGCCGCGAATCATGCCGATCAGTCGAGCGGATGTCAAGGCCACCTGCAAGGTTCCGCCGAGCGGTGCGCCAACAAGCGGGAAAGATTCCTTTCTGCTGCGCGACCTGTACACTCGGGAATTTTTGGCTCCCCTGCGAAGGCGCGGGAGTATCGCACATTCGGATGCTGTCTGGCAGCGTCCTCTGTCATTGGCGTGAATCTTTTCGATGAACCTGCTCAAATCCCTGGCTGCAGTAAGCTCGATCACCATGATTTCGCGGGTGCTGGGCTTCATTCGCGACACCATTCTGGCGCGTATCTTCGGTGCGGGCATTGCCACCGACGCTTTCTTCATCGCTTTCAAGTTGCCCAACCTGCTGCGGCGCATTTTCGCCGAAGGTGCATTCTCCCAGGCCTTCGTGCCGATCCTGGCCGAATACAAGACGCAGCAAGGCGAGGAGGCGACCCGCACTTTCGTTGCCTATATCACCGGTTTGCTCACCCTGGTCCTGGCCCTGGTGACCGCCATCGGCATCCTGGCGGCACCCTGGGTGGTGTGGGCCACGGCCCCGGGGTTTGTCGACAGCACGGAAAAGTACGAACTGACCACGGCCCTGTTGCGGGTGACCTTTCCTTATATATTGCTGATCTCCCTGTCGTCCCTGGCCGGGGCGATCCTCAATACCTGGAACCGTTTCTCGGTACCGGCCTTTACCCCGACCCTGCTCAACGTGGCGATGATCGCCTTCGCGGTGCTGCTCACGCCGTACTTCAACCCGCCGATCATGGCCCTGGCCTGGGGCGTACTCGCCGGTGGCCTGGCGCAACTGTTGTACCAGTTGCCGGCGCTGAAGAAGATCGGCATGCTCGTGCTGCCCCGCCTGAACCTGCGCGATACCGGCGTGTGGCGGGTGCTCAAGCAGATGCTGCCGGCCATTCTCGGGGTGTCGGTGAGCCAGATCTCGCTGATCATCAACACCATCTTCGCCTCGTTCCTGGTGGCTGGCTCGGTATCCTGGATGTATTACGCCGACCGCCTGATGGAGCTGCCTTCCGGCGTGCTGGGCGTGGCCTTGGGTACCATCCTGCTGCCGACCCTGGCCAAAACCTACGCCAACAAGGATCGCGAGGAGTATTCGCGGATCCTCGACTGGGGCCTGCGCCTGTGCTTCCTGCTGGTGTTGCCGTGCACCCTGGCACTGGCCATTCTGGCCGAGCCGCTGACCGTGGCGCTGTTTCAGTATGGCAAGTTCAGCGCGTTCGATGCCGCCATGACCCAGCGGGCGCTGATGGCCTATTCGGTGGGCTTGCTGGCGATCATTCTGGTCAAGGTACTGGCACCCGGCTTTTATGCGCAGCAGAATATCCGCACGCCGGTGAAGATCGCGGTCTTCACCCTGGTCTGCACCCAGCTGTTCAACCTGGCCCTGGTCGGCCCGCTGGCGCATGCCGGGCTGGCCTTGGCCATCAGCCTGGGTGCCTGCCTGAATGCCGGTTTGCTGTTCTGGAAGCTGCGCAGTCAGCGCCTGTTCGAGCCGCAGCCGGGCTGGGCGATGTTTCTGGCCAAGCTGGTGCTGGCCGTGGCGCTGATGTCGGCAGTGCTGCTGGTGGGCATGCACTACATGCCGGCCTGGGAGCAGGGCATCATGCTGCAGCGCTTCATGCGCCTCGGCGTGCTGATCGTGGCGGGGGTCGTGACCTATTTCGGCTGTTTGTTCCTGTGCGGTTTCCGCCCCCGGCATTTCGCTCGCAAGGCCTTGCACTAGGGCTACCTGCGGGTCAGGCGTCGGTTTTTCGCATTCCACGCCGCCCCTGGGCGCTGCTGCCTGTCACCGGCGCCCGGGTGTGGTTATAATCGGCCACTTTATGAGCAAGAAGCGCGTTATGCAGCTGGTTCGAGGTCTTCACAACCTGCGCCCCGAGCACCGGGGCTGTGTCGCCACCATTGGCAACTTCGACGGGGTTCACCGTGGCCACCAGGCAATCCTGGCGCGCCTGCGCGAGCGCGGCCAGGCCTTGGGCCTGCCGACCTGCGTGGTGGTCTTCGAACCGCAACCGCGCGAGTACTTCGCGCCCGATACCGCACCTGCGCGCCTGGCCCGCCTGCGCGACAAGCTCGAGCTGCTGGCCGCCGAAGGCATCGACCGGGTGCTGTGCCTGGCCTTCAACCAGCGCCTGAGCAAGCTCGGCGCCGATGCGTTCGTCAAGACCATCCTGGTCGATGGCCTGGGCGTGCGTCACCTCGAAGTGGGCGACGATTTCCGCTTTGGCTGCGACCGCGCCGGCGACTTCGCCTTCCTGGTCGAGGCCGGTAAGCAATATGGCTTTACCGTCGAAGCTGCCAACACCGTGATTCAGGACGGCCTGCGGGTCAGCAGCACCGAAGTGCGCCAGGCCTTGGCCGACGGCAACTTCGAGCTGGCCGAGCACCTGCTGGGCCGCCCATACCGCATTACCGGCCGTGTGTTGCACGGCCAGAAGCTGGCTCGCCAGCTTGGCACGCCCACTGCCAACATCCAGCTCAAGCGCCGCCGCGTACCGCTGTCCGGGGTCTACCTGGCCAGCATCGAAATCGACGGCAAGGCCTGGCCGGGTGTCGGCAACATTGGCGTGCGCCCCACCGTTGCCGGTGATGGGCGCCCGCACCTGGAAATTCATCTGCTGGACTATGCCGGCGACCTTTACGGCCGGCGCCTTACGGTGGAGTTCCACCACAAGCTGCGTGAAGAGCAGCGATTCGCCTCCCTGGAGGCGCTGAAGTCGGCGATCGATGCGGATATCGCCGCCGCACGTGCACATTGGCACGCTCAACCGCTAACGAAGAGCCTGAAATGACCGACTACAAAGCCACGCTTAACCTTCCGGACACCGCCTTCCCCATGAAGGCCGGCCTGCCTCAGCGCGAACCGCAGATCCTGCAGCGCTGGGACAGCATTGGCCTGTACCAGAAGCTGCGCGAAATTGGCAAGGATCGTCCAAAGTTCGTCCTGCACGACGGCCCGCCCTATGCCAACGGCAAGATTCATATCGGTCATGCGCTGAACAAAATCCTCAAGGACATGATCGTCCGTTCCAAGACCCTGGCCGGTTTCGACGCGCCGTACGTGCCAGGTTGGGACTGCCATGGCCTGCCGATCGAGCACAAGGTCGAGGTTACCCACGGCAAGCACCTGTCGGCCGACCGCACCCGTGAGCTGTGCCGCGAGTATGCTGCCGAGCAGATCGAAGGGCAGAAGACCGAGTTCATTCGCCTGGGCGTGCTGGGTGATTGGGACAACCCGTACAAGACCATGAACTTCGCCAACGAGGCGGGTGAAATCCGTGCCCTGGCCGAAATGGTCAAGCAAGGTTTCGTGTTCAAGGGCCTGAAACCGGTGAACTGGTGCTTCGACTGCGGTTCGGCGCTGGCTGAGGCGGAAGTCGAGTACGCCGATAAAAAATCGCAGACCATCGACGTGGCCTTCCCGGTTGCCGATGAAGCCAAGCTGGCTGCCGCCTTCGGCCTGGCGTCGCTGGCCAAGCCTGCCGCCATCGTGATCTGGACCACCACCCCGTGGACCATTCCAGCCAACCAGGCGTTGAACATCCATCCCGAGTTCACCTACGCCCTGGTCGACACCGGTGAGCGCCTGCTGGTGCTGGCTGAAGAACTGGTGGAGTCGTGCCTCAAGCGTTACAACCTGGAAGGCTCGGTCATCGCTACCGCCCAAGGCGCGGCGCTGGAGCTGGTCAACTTCCGTCACCCCCTCTACGACCGCCTGTCGCCGGTGTACCTGGCCGACTACGTCGAGCTGGGCGCCGGTACCGGGGTGGTGCACTCCGCGCCAGCCTACGGTGAAGACGACTTCGTCACCTGCAAGCGTTACGGCATGGTCAACGATGACATCCTTACCCCGGTGCAGAGCAACGGTGTGTATGTCGAGTCGCTGCCATTCTTCGGCGGCCAGTTCATCTGGAAGGCCAACCCGGCCATCGTCGAGAAACTCGGTGAAGTCGGTGCGCTGATGCACACCGAAACCATCAGCCACAGCTATATGCACTGCTGGCGCCATAAAACCCCGCTGATCTACCGCGCTACCGCGCAGTGGTTCGTGGGTATGGACAAGCAGCCGACTACCGGCGAGCCGCTGCGTGAGCGCGCGCTGAAAGCCATCGAGCAAACCAAGTTCGTTCCGGCCTGGGGCCAGGCACGCCTGCACGCGATGATCGCCAACCGCCCAGACTGGTGCATTTCGCGTCAGCGCAACTGGGGCGTACCGATTCCGTTCTTCCTGCACAAGCAGACCGGCGAGCTGCACCCGCGCACCGTCGAACTGATGGAAGAAGTGGCCAAGCGCGTCGAGCAGCAGGGCATCGAAGCCTGGTTCAAGCTGGACGCTGCCGAACTGCTGGGCGGTGAAGCCGAGCAGTACGACAAGATCGCCGACACCCTCGACGTGTGGTTCGATTCGGGCACCACCCACTGGCACGTGCTGCGTGGCTCCCACAACATCGGCCACGCCACCGGCCCGCGCGCCGACCTGTACCTGGAAGGCTCCGACCAGCACCGCGGCTGGTTCCACTCGTCCTTGCTGACCGGTTGCGCCATCGACAACCATGCGCCGTACCGCGAGCTGCTGACCCACGGCTTCACCGTGGACGAAAACGGCCGCAAGATGTCCAAGTCGCTGGGCAACACCATCGAGCCGGAGAAGGTCAACAACACCTTGGGCGCCGACATCCTGCGCCTGTGGGTTTCGGCTACCGACTATTCCGGTGAAATGGCCGTTTCCGAGCAGATCCTGCAGCGCAGCGCCGACGCCTACCGGCGTATCCGCAATACCGCACGCTTCCTGCTCTCGAACCTGTCCGGTTTCGACCCGGCCCGCGACCTGCTGGCCCCGCAAGACATGCTGGCGCTGGACCGCTGGGCCGTGGACCGCACCTTGTTGCTGCAACGCGAACTCGAAGAGCACTACAGCGAGTACCGTTTCTGGAACGTGTACTCCAAGGTGCACAACTTCTGCGTGCAGGAGCTGGGCGGCTTCTACCTCGACATCATCAAGGACCGCCAGTACACCACCGGCGCCAACAGTGTGGCCCGCCGTTCCTGCCAGACTGCGCTGTATCACATCAGCGAAGCGCTGGTGCGCTGGATTGCACCGATCCTGGCGTTCACCGCCGACGAAATCTGGCAGTACCTGCCGGGCGAGCGCAACGAGTCGGTCATGCTCAATGGCTGGTACCAGGGCCTGAGCGAACTGCCGGAAGGCACCGAGCTGGACCGTGGCTACTGGGACCGCGTCATGGCGGTTAAGGCCTCGGTCAACAAGGAGCTGGAAAACCAGCGTACCGCCAAAGTCATCGGCGGCAACCTGCAGGCTGAAGTGACCCTGTACGCCGATGAGGGCCTGAGCGCCGACCTGGGCAAGCTGGGCGACGAGCTGCGCTTTGTGCTGATCACCTCCGCTGCCAGCGTGGTGCCATTTGCCCAGGCCCCTGCCGAAGCGGTTGCCACCGAAGTCGAGGGCCTGAAACTGCAGGTGGTCAAGTCCGGCCACGCCAAGTGCGGCCGTTGCTGGCACTTCCGCGCCGACGTTGGCAGCCACCCGGAGCACCCGGAAATCTGCAGCCGTTGCGTCGACAACCTGACCGGCTCGGGTGAGGTGCGCCACTATGCCTAACCCTGCAGCGGGCCGCTTCGGGCGCCTCGCATGGCTGTGGCTGAGCTTGCTGGTCCTGGTCATCGACCAGGCCACCAAGCTGTATTTCAACAACGCCCTGACCATGTACCAGCAGATCGTCGTCATACCTGACTACTTCAGCTGGACCCTGGCCTACAACACCGGCGCCGCGTTCAGCTTCCTGGCCGACGGCGCCGGCTGGCAGCGCTGGTTGTTCGCCCTGATCGCCGTGGTGGTCAGCGCAGTGCTGGTGGTGTGGCTCAAGCGCCTGGGGCGCAATGAAACCTGGCTGGCCGTGGCGCTGGCGCTGGTGCTCGGTGGGGCGATCGGCAACCTGTACGATCGCATCGTGTTGGGCCATGTGGTCGACTTCATCCTGGTGCACTGGCAGAACCGCCATTACTTCCCGGCTTTCAACGTGGCCGACAGCGCCATCACCGTTGGTGCGGTAATGCTGGCGCTGGATATGTTCAAGAGCAAGAAGTCCGAGGATCCGGTCCATGACTGACACCCGTATCGGCCAGAACACCGAAGTCACCCTGCACTTCGCGCTGCACCTGGAAAACGGCGACACCGTAGACAGCACGTTCGACAAGGCCCCGGCAACCTTCAAGGTCGGCGATGGCAACCTGTTGCCGGGCTTCGAGAACGCCCTGTTCGGCTTCAAGGCCGGTGACAAGCGTACGCTGCAGGTTGCGCCAGAAAATGCCTTCGGCCAGCCCAACCCGCAAAACGTGCAAGTCATGCCGCGGTCCAACTTCGAAGGCATGGAGCTGTCCGACGGGCTGTTGATCATCTTCAACGACGCCGCCAACGCCGAACTGCCAGGGGTGGTCAAAGCGTTCGACGACGACCAGGTGACCATCGACTTCAATCACCCACTGGCTGGCAAGACCCTGACCTTCGAGGTGGAGATCCTCGAGGTGAAGGCCCTGTAAGCCTGGAGCCGAGCATGCAAATCAAACTCGCCAACCCTCGCGGCTTCTGCGCGGGGGTCGACCGGGCGATCGAGATCGTCAACCGCGCGCTGGAAGTCTTCGGCCCGCCGATCTACGTGCGCCATGAAGTGGTGCACAACAAGTTCGTCGTCGAAGACCTGCGCAACCGTGGCGCCGTCTTCGTCGAGGAGCTGGACCAGGTGCCGGATGATGTCATCGTCATCTTCAGTGCCCACGGTGTTTCCCAGGCTGTGCGCCAGGAAGCTGCTGGCCGTGGCCTGAAAGTGTTCGATGCCACTTGCCCACTGGTGACCAAGGTGCATATCGAAGTCGCCAAGTACAGCCGCGATGGCCGTGAGTGCATTCTCATCGGCCACGAAGGGCACCCGGAAGTCGAAGGCACCATGGGCCAGTACGACCCCAGCAACGGTGGCGCCATCTACCTTGTCGAAGACGAGGAAGACGTGGCCAAGCTGCAGGTGCGCGACCCGGACCACCTGGCTTTCGTCACCCAGACCACCCTGTCGATGGATGACACCAGCCGTGTGATCGACGCCCTGCGTGCGCGCTTCCCGAACATTGGTGGCCCGCGCAAGGACGACATTTGCTACGCCACGCAAAACCGCCAGGACGCCGTCAAGCAACTGGCCGATGAAAGTGACGTAGTGCTGGTGGTTGGCAGCCCGAACAGTTCCAACTCCAACCGGCTGCGCGAGCTGGCCGAGCGCATGGGCACCCCGGCCTACCTGATCGATGGCGCCGAGGACCTGCAACGCGGCTGGTTCGACCAGGCTGCGCGTATCGGCATCACCGCCGGTGCGTCGGCCCCGGAAGTGCTGGTGCGTGGTGTGATCGAACAGCTCAAGGCCTGGGGTGCTACCGGCGCTGAAGAGCTGGATGGGCGGGAAGAGAACATCACGTTCTCGATGCCCAAAGAGCTGCGGGTTCGCTCGCTGATCTGACCGGCCGGGGCTTAGGTGCACGAGCGGCCTTGCGCGACGCAAGGCTGCTCGATAAGCGCGTTAGCCGGGGCAGCGCTGATTGTCGCGGTGCTCAGCCAGCAAGTTGACCCTCCCTGAAGAGGCCATCACCACTTGGTGGCGGCTGCTGGCCGCCGAGCGCTCGCACACCTCCAGGGTGATGGCGAACCAGCCGTTACCCAGCTTCATTGGCACACCCAGGGCACTGAACTTGAACTGTTCGTCGCTGTTGCCGACGATTACCAGCGGCCTGGCCAGGCGCTGCTCACGCAGTACCTGCCGGTTGTGCTCCAGGGCTACACGCCAACCATTTCCCCAATTGCCATCCAGCGCCTGCACCAGCACCGGTTGCCCCTGCAACAGCGCGTGGCTACGGGCGCTACGCAGTGCCTGGGCCAAGTCGCGCGCCACCGCCGCCCGCTGCAGGTCATCGCTCATCCTGGCGTAGGCCGGTAGGCCGATCTGCGTCAGCAACGTCGCCACAGCCAAGGCCGACAACATCTGTATCAGTGTTACCCCACGTTGCTTCACCGTGCATTCCTCCCAGGAAGTGCTTCGCTAATAGCTTCTCGGTGGCTGGCCAGGAGTTCCAGTCGCTCAAGTTGAAGGCAATAGCGGGAAAAATCGCAGGAGGTGCAGGGATGCACGCATGGCAAAAGGGCATGACGCTGCTGGAGGTGTTGTTGGCGGTGGTGGTCGTGGCCGTGGGCATGTTCGCCGCTGCGGGGCTGCAACTGCAGGCCTTGCAAGCCACAGACAGTGCGCGACGCGATGGGCAGGCGGCAATGGCGGCACACAGTGAGCTTGAAAGGGCACGGCGATGAGGCGCCGGCAAACGGGTGCTGGTTTGCTTGAGTTGCTGCTGGCGCTGACCATCGGGTTGATGGTGCTGGTGGCGGCCAGCCAGCTGTTCGCCTCCGTGCACCAAGCCTGGCGGCTGCAAGGCGCCGCGCTGCGCATGCAAGGGGAGGCGCGCCAGGCGCTGCTGCGCATGGCCCAGGATATTCGCATGGCGGGCATGTTTGGCTGTTTGCGCCTGAAACCTGGCGACTTTCCGGCCCAGGCTGTGCCGCCTGGCTTCGCCCGGCCAATGGAGCTGGGGCCGTCCAGCTTGAGCCTGATGGTCGCCGAGTTGCCGGGGCATACCGGCGACCCGGACTGGACCTTGCTGACCAACTGCATCGACGAGGTCAAGGTGCTGAGCCGCCGAGCACAGGCTAGCGCCACACAGATGGCGGTGCCCATCAGCCATCACCACTATGCGCACAGCGGCGGCAGGCTGTATTTCAAGCGCCGGGGCAACAATCAGCCGCTGGTCGAGCATGTGCGGGAGCTGCGCATCGTGCAGGTTGCCGGTGAGCGGATGGATATTCAGCTGACCTTGTATGAGCCCACGCTGCAACTTGAGCAGCACCACGCGTTGAGCGTGGCATTGCGCAACCCGGTACCGGCTTCATGAGCCGCCAGCGGGGTGTGGTGCTGCTGTTGGCCTTGGTCCTGAGCCTGCTGCTCGGCCTGCTGGCCGCATCGGCGCTGCGCGACGCGCTGGTCGAAACGCGTATGAATGGTTACCTGAGCGATGGCCTGCACGCACTGGAAGAGGCCGAGGCCGCCTTGCAGGCCGGGGTGCGCAAGCTGGAACAGGGCCCGCCGCCGCCCTCGTGCAATGCCTGCCTGCCGCCACCACAGCCACACGACCTGGCTGGCCAGTGGCAAGCCACCCCAACTGGATATTTCCAGCTACAGAACCTGGGCATCAGCCAGCGTGCTGCGCACGTGCCCGAAGGGCAGGCGGTCACCCTGTTGCGCATTACTGCCGTCAGCAAGCGAAGCCAATCCAGGCATGTACTGGAGGCGGTCTACGCCGCAGCCGACGGCACATTCCAGCGCATCACCTGGCGACAGAGACTGAGAGGAGACTGACATGCAGCAAGGTTTGAGCCTGATGGAGTTGTTGATTGTCCTGGCCGTGACCGGCATTCTGGCAGCCATTGCCTACCCCAGTTACAGCGACCAGCTTCGGCGAGCCGCGCGCAGCGAAGTGGTTGGCCTGCTGCACGATGCCGCCCTGCGCCTGGAGCGCCACCGCGTACGCACCGGCCAATACGCCGAGGGCGACCCGGCGCTGCCCGGCGGCACCCGCCATTACAGCTTGCAGGCGCAACGCGACAGCGACAGCTTCACGCTGCGCGCCCGGCGCTTGCCGCATGGGCTGATGGCGCAGGATGGCTGTGGCGACTTCCAGCTGGACCAGGCAGGGGTGCAGCGCAACCCAGGTGCCGTTGAGCACAGCGCGCACTGCTGGGGGAGCTGAAGGTTGAATGGTGCCCGGCGCATCGCGGTTTTACTTCAGGTGTTGGATCGACAGATGAGCAAGCAAGTAGTGGTGGTTGGCGGCGGGGTGATCGGCCTGTTGACGGCGTTCAACCTGGCGGCCAAGGTCGGCCATGTGGTGGTGTGCGATCAGGGCGAGGTCGGCCGTGAGTCGTCGTGGGCCGGTGGCGGCATCGTTTCGCCGCTGTACCCGTGGCGCTACAGCCCGGCAGTGACTGCCCTGGCGCACTGGTCACAGGACTTTTATCCGCAGCTGGGCGAACGCTTGTTCGCCAGCACCGGTGTCGACCCCGAAGTGCACACCACTGGCCTGTACTGGCTGGACCTGGATGACGAAGCTCAAGCGCTGGCCTGGGCCGAGCGCGAACAGCGGCCGTTGAGTGCGGTGGATATCTCGGCAGCCTATGACGCTGTGCCGGTACTGGGCCCGGGTTTCAAGCGCGCCATCTACATGGCGGGCGTGGCCAATGTGCGCAACCCGCGCCTGGTGAAATCGCTGAAGGCGGCGTTGCTGGCAATGCCGAACGTGACTTTGCGCGAGCACTCCCAGATCACCGGTTTCGCCCAGCAAGGCGGGCGTGTGACCGGGGTGCAGACGGCCGACGGTGTGCTGGCGGCGGATGAGGTGGTGCTCAGTGCTGGCGCCTGGAGTGGCGACCTGTTGCGTACGCTTGGCCTGGCGCTGCCGGTGGAGCCAGTGAAGGGCCAGATGATTCTGTTCAAATGTGCCGAAGACTTCCTGCCGAGCATGGTGCTGGCCAAAGGGCGCTATGCGATCCCGCGGCGTGATGGGCACATTCTGGTGGGCAGTACGCTTGAGCATGCCGGGTATGACAAGACCCCGACCGGGGATGCACTGCAGAGCCTGAAGGCTTCGGCGGTGGAGTTGTTGCCTGAGCTGGAAGGGGCCACCGTGGTGGCGCACTGGGCCGGGCTGCGGCCGGGGTCGCCTGAGGGCATTCCGTATATCGGGCCGGTGCCGGGGCATGCGGGGTTGTGGTTGAACTGCGGGCACTACCGGAACGGGTTGGTGCTGGCGCCGGCTTCGTGCCAGCTGTTTACCGATTTGCTGACCGGTGCCGAACCGATCATCGACCCGGCGCCCTATGCCCCAGCGGGGCGTTTGGGCTGAGAATACCGGGGCCGCTGTGCGGCCCTATCGCAGGCAAGCCAGCTCCCACAAATGGACTGCCCCCAATAAGTTGGACACCAATCCAATTTCTTGGGGGCAGTCCACCCTGTGGGAGATTCTATGGTTCCTGGCAAGGGTAGCCGGAGCATCTTCAGCGCCTGTGAGATCGAGCGCCGCCCGCGCGGCGCATCGCGAGCTGCGCTCGCTCCTACGTTTGTTTCGGGCCAGTAACGCCTGTGACAGGCGCGCGCGGCCGCCTTGTTTGTACGGCGCGATATTGAGGCATGCACCAAGGCGTTCGCGCGCGAATCCCACAGGAATAATTGGCCCGAAACAAACGTAGGAGCGAGCGCAGCTCGCGATGCGCCGCGCGGGCGGCGCTCGATCTCACAGGCGCTGCATATCTTGTGACAAACACCTGTCAGCCCTACGGCGATCCCTGTGGGGGCTGGCTTGCCTGCGATGAGGCAGGGAAGGCCGGTAGGGTTATCAGCCTGTGATCGGCGCCTGTAAATGCCGGCTCGGGTAATGCTGCTCATACACCTTGCACACCCGCAGCACCTGATCATCGGCAAAGCGCCCGGCCACGACCTGAAGCCCCACCGGCAAGCCTTCGCGGGTGAACCCGCAAGGCACTGACGCTGCTGGTTGTTGGGTCAGGTTGAAGGGGTAGCTGAACGGCGTCCATTCCATCCATTGCCCCATCCCCGACCCAGGCGGTACGTTGTGCCCGGCCTCGAACGCCACCAGCGGCAGCATCGGCGAAACCAGCACGTCATAGCGCTGGTGGAAGGCATTCATCTTCGCAATCAACTCCGCCCGTGCCTCCAGTGCTTGGGTGTACTGGCTCAGGCTGATGCGAGCCCCCTGTTCGGCAATCCAGCCCAGCCCAGGGTCAAGCAGCGCTCGCTGCTCATCGCTCAACGCACTGGCCAGCCGCGCTGCACCGGCAAACCACAGGGTATTGAACGTTTCCAGCGGGTCGCTGAAGCCGGGGTCCACTTCTTCGACCTGCGCTCCCAGCCGAGCCAGGCGCTGTACCGCTTGCGCCACCAGCGCCTCAATCTGCGGGTCGACCTGCACGTAACCAAAATTGGCACTGTAGGCGATGCGCAGACCATTCAGGTCTTGCTGCTGGCCCAGCCACGGAGCCTGTCGTGGCGCACCGGCCAGCCCGTCACGTGGATCGGGGCGGGCGACACAGTCGAGCATCAGCACCGCGTCATCCACGGTGCGCGTCATCGGCCCCAGGTGCGACAGTACGGTCATGGCACTGGCCGGCCATTGCGGCACATAGCCAAACGTGGGCTTGATGCCGAAGGTGCCGGTAAAGGCGCAGGGTATGCGGATAGAGCCCCCGGCATCGCTGCCCTGGTGCAGTACGCCCAGGTTCAATGCGGCAGCGGCGGCGGCACCACCCGACGAGCCACCGGCAGTCAGCCGTGTGTTCCAGGGGTTACGGGTGATGCCGTACAGCGGGTTGTCGGTTACGCCCTTCCAGCCGAACTCGGGGGTAGTGGTCTTGCCCACCAGGACTGCACCGGCCTCACGCATGAAAGCGCTGAACGGGGCATCGACCTCCCATGGCCCGGCCGCGGACGTGGTGCGGGACCCTTTGCGGGTGGGCATGCCACGGGTCAGGGTCAGGTCCTTGATCGAGGCGGGTAGGCCATCGAGCCGGCCGCAAGGCTCGCCCCGTTGCCAGCGTTGTTCGCTGGCCCGGGCAGCCGCAAGGGCGCCTTCGCCGTCGACGTGGCAATAGGCGTTGACCGCCGGGTTGTGCTGGTCGATGCGCGCCAGCACATCGTCGACCACCTCCACAGGCGACAACTGGCGGCGCTGGTACAGTTCGAGCAGTTCGGCAGCGGTGAACTCGCCAATCGCGGTTTTCTGAGGCATTTCAGCGGGCTCCTGGGTTGGCGGCCTGGAACATGGCGCGCAGCAATACGTCGCAACCATCTGCCAGGTCCTGCGGCGCGGCATTTTCGATTTCGTTGTGGCTGATGCCGCCTTCGCACGGTACGAATATCATCCCGGCCGGGCCTAGCTCGGCGAGGAAAATCGCATCGTGGCCGGCACCACTGACAATATCCATGTGGCTCAGGCCCAGCGCACGCGCCCCTTGGCGCACGGCATCCACGCACTGCTCGGCGAAGTACAACGGCGGGAAGTCGGCCGTCGGGGTGAGCTGCCAGGCAAGGCCGTGTGCCGTTGCGCTGGTTTCGATGGCCGTGCGCACTTCACTGACCATGGCGGCGAGGTGCTCTGGGTCGAGGTGGCGCAGGTCGATGGTCATGTGCACCTGGCCGGGGATGACGTTGCGCGAGCCCGGGTGCAGGGTCAGGCAGCCTACCGTGCCGCAGGCATGCGGCTGGTGGGCGTGGGCAACACGGTTGACCGCAGCCACGACCTCGGCGGCACCGACCAGCGCATCCTTGCGCAAGTGCATGGGGGTGGGGCCTGCATGTGCTTCTACACCGGTCAGCACCAGGTCGAACCATTTCTGCCCCAGGCAGCCCTGTACCACGCCGATGGTCGTGCGCTGGTCTTCCAGTATCGGGCCTTGCTCGATATGCGCTTCGAAGTAGGCACCCACGGCATGCCCGGTAGGTACGCGCGGGCCGGCATAGCCGATGCGCTGCAGCTCGGCCCCCACCGACAGGCCCTGGTCATCGACCTTGTCCAGGGTCTGCTGCAGGTCGAACTTACCGGCGAATACCCCAGAACCCATCATGCACGGTGGAAAGCGCGAGCCTTCTTCATTGGTCCACACCACCACTTCCAGTGGGGCTTCGGTGGTCAGCTTCAAGTCGTTGAGGGTACGCATGACTTCCAGGCCGGCCATGACCCCGTAGCAGCCATCGAACTTGCCACCGGTGGGCTGGGTGTCGATGTGGCTGCCGGTCATGACAGGCGGCAGGGCCGGGTTGCGGCCGGGGCGGCGGGCAAAAATGTTGCCGATGGCGTCGACGCTGACGGTGCAGCCGGCTTCTTCGCACCAGCGTACGAACAGGTCGCGGGCCTGGCGGTCAAGGTCGGTCAGGGCCAGGCGGCACACGCCGCCCTTGGCGGTGGCGCCGAGCCGGGCCAGGTCCATCAGCGATTGCCAGAGGCGTTCGCGGCTGACCAGCGGGCCTTGGGCAAGCAGGTGCTGCGGGGGATCGATGCGGGTGTTCATGGTTCATCTCTCCTGAAAGTATCGGGTTGCTGGTACCGGCCTCTTCGCGGGCTTGCCCGCTCCCACAGGTCCTGCATAGTCCTTGGAAGAGGCCGGTACAGAAAAGCAGGTCTGGGTCAGGCACTCAGGGCCAGATAACGGTTCTTGATACTCGGGTCCTCACGGAACTGCGCCGCACTGCCCTGGTAGGCAACCCGACCCTGCTCCAGCACGTAGTGGCGGTCTGCAAGGGCATCGCAGACCATCAGGTTCTGCTCCACCAGCAGGATCGACAGCCCTTCGTCCTTGATGCGCCGCAGAATCTTCACCAGCTCGTCGACAATCACCGGCGCCAGACCTTCAGTCGGTTCATCGAGGATCAGCAGCTTGGGCCCGTTGAGCAGCGCGCGGGCGATGGCCAGCATCTGCTGCTCGCCACCGGACAGCGCGAAGCCACCGTTACGGCGCCGCTCCTTCAGCCGCGGAAACATGCTGTACACGTCCTCCAGCTGCCAGCGACTGGTCTTGCGCACGGCGATCTTCAGGTTCTCCTCGACACTGAGCTGGCGGAAAATGCCGCGGTGCTCTGGCACCAGGGCAATGCCCAGCCGGGCAATGTCGAAGATTTCACGGCCGACCAACTGTTGGCCGTTGAAGCTGATCTGCCCCTGCCGAGGGCGAACGATGCCAAGAATGCTGCGCAAGGTGGTGGTCTTGCCGGCACCGTTGCGCCCAAGCAGTGTGACCAGTTCGCCTGCCTCGACCTTGAGCGAGACGCCTTCGAGCACATGGCTCTTGTCGTAGTAGGAATGGATCGAATCGACGTTGAGCATCAGGCGGCCTCACCAAGGTATGCAGTGCGCACGCGTTCGTCGTTGCGCACCTGTTCAGGGGTACCCTCGACCAGGATCTGGCCGTGGCTCATTACCGTGATGCGCTGGCTGATCGACATGACGATGCTCATGTTGTGCTCGATCAACAGCACGGTATGGTCACGGCCCAGGTCGCTGATCAGGTCGGTCATGACCGGGATGTCATCAATGCCCATGCCCGAGGTGGGTTCGTCGAGCATCAGCAGGGTAGGCTTGGCGCAGATGGACATGCCCACTTCCAGCACCCGTTGCTGGCCGTGCGACAGCTCGCCGGCGAGGGTGTTGGCGCGGCCAGTCAGCTGCAGGCGCTCCAGTACCTGGTCGGCGGTGTTCCAGTGGCTGCGCTTATGCTCGACGCTACGCCAGAAGTTCAGCGCGCCCAGGCCATCGCGGCCCTGGGCCGCCAGGCGCAGGTTCTCGCGTACCGACAGGTTCTGGAACAGGCTGGTGAGCTGAAACGAACGCGCCATGCCCAGTGCCACACGGCCGTGGGACGGCTTGCGGACGATGTCCTGGCCATTGAACAGGATCTTGCCGGCGGTGGCCTGGCGCTCACCGGTCAGGCAGTGGAACAGGCTGGTCTTGCCGGCGCCGTTGGGCCCGATAACGGTGTGAATGGTGCCGGCGCGCACGTTGAGGTCCACGCCCGCGACCGCCTTGAACGGCCCGTATGCCAACTCCAGCTGGCGGGTTTGCAGGAGGTAGTCGCTCATCACAAGGTCTCCTTGGTCTTGGCCTGGGGTTTGTCGTGGGAGGCACGGCTAGCCAGCAGGCGCTTGGCCAGTTCGGCCAGGCCGCCCCACAGGCCACCGCGCATGAACACCACGACCAGGATCAGGATCACCCCAAGCAGCATCAGCCAGCGTGGCCACAGTTCGGACAGCACATCGCCCAACAGCACGATGGCACCGGCCCCCAGCAGCGAGCCGAACAGCGAGCCGGTACCGCCGACAATGGTCATGATCAGAATGTTCTCGCTCATCATCAGGTCGATGTTCGACAGCGGCGCAAAATGCAGCAGCATGGCGTACAGCGCCCCGGCAATCCCGGTGATGGCGCCCGACAGCATGAACACCAGGATCTTGAAATGGCGGGTGTCATAGCCGATGGCAGCAGCGCGGGTCTCGTTCTCGCGGATGGCCAGCAGGGTGCTGCCGAACGGCGAGCGAATGACCCGCAGGGCGCCGGCGAAGATCAGCAGGAACAGCACGGCGACAAACACATAGAAGTGCCGCGGGTCGGCCAGGTCGACCAGCATATGGCCGGCGATCTCGATGTTCGGCCGTGGTACGTCGAGCAGGCCGTTGTCGCCGCCGGTCCAGCCACTGAGGGTATAGGCCAGGAAGTAGGCCATCTGGCTGAAGGCCAAGGTCAGCATGACGAAGTAGATGCCCGTGCGGCGTATGGCCAGGGCGCCCACCAGCAGCGCGAGGAAGGCGCCGAATACAGCGGCGCCAAGCAGCGCGGCGAACATGCCCCACTGCAGGTGGATCATCAGCAATGCCGCGCCATAGGCGCCCACACCAAAGAAGATGCCTTGGCCGAACGACAGCAGGCCGGTGTAGCCCAGCAACAGGTTGCAGGCCAGCGCGGCCAGGGCAAAGATCAGGATTTCAGTGGCCAGGGTGGCCGATGGCAGCAGCAACGGCAGCGCCACCAGGCTGACGACTACCAGCAACAGCAGTGCCGGGGCACGGCCCCTGGCGACTGGCAAAGGGTTTTTTTCACTCATCTCAGGCTCTCCCGAACAGGCCATACGGACGCACCAGGATCACCGCCGCCATGGCGCCGTAGATCATCAGGCTGGCGCCTTGTGGCCACAGGCTGGTCATCATGCTTTGCACCACACCCACCAACAGGCCGCCGACCAGCGCACCGCCAAACGAGCCCATGCCGCCGATCACCACCACCACGAAGGCGATGCCGAGGATTTCCGGGCCGACGAAGGGCTGGGCACCGCGCAGCGGCGCGAACAGCACACCGGCCACGCCGGCCAGGCCTACGCCCAGGGCGAATGTCAGGGAGAACAGGCGGAAGATATTGGTACCCAGCAGCGACACGGTTTCGGTGCTCTCGCTGCCGGCCCGCACCAGGGCGCCGAAGCGGGTGCGTTCCAGTAGCAGCCACAGGCCAACGCCGATCAGTGCGGCAAAACCGATCAGGAACAGGCGGTAGTACGGGTAGATGAAGTCACCCAGGATCAACACCCCGCGCAGCTCGGGCGGCACGGCGATGTTCTTGCCCACCGGGCCCCAGATCAGCACCGAGGCTTCCTGGATGATCAGGGCGATGCCAAGGGTAACGAGGATCTGGAAGGTGTGTGGCAGGTGATAGATGCGTTTGATCAACAGGCGCTCGACCGCCCAGGCCAGGGCGGCCACCACCAGGGGCGCGATCAGCAGCGCCAGCCAGAAGCTGCCGGTGATGGCCACGGCGGTGTAGCACAGGTAGGCGCCAAGCAGAAAGAACGCACCATGGGCGAAGTTGACGAAGTTGAGCAAGCCGAAAATGATCGTCAGGCCTACGGCGATGAGGAAGTAGATCATCCCCAGGCCCAGGCCGTTGAGCAGTTGGAACAGGTACAAATCGAGCATGAGCGTGCCCTCGACAGCGCGCGGCGCGGCTGCCTGTACGAGTGTGAGTGACTAACGCCGCGGCTTCAGGCCAGGGCGCAACCGGTGTGGTCGGGCTCGACGAACGAGCGGCCCGAGCTGATGACTTCGGCCAGGTCGTCTTCGTCGCGCATCTGCCCTTGGGGCTTGCCGCGCAGCAGGTAGTAATCCTTGAGCACCTGGTGGTCGCTCGGGCGGATCAGCTCGTCGCCGGTCGGCCCCTGGAAACGCATGCCCTGCAGTGCTGCAGAGACGGCGGCACCGTCCAGGCTGCCGGCCTTGACGATGGCTTCGAGCATGACCTTGGTGCCGATGTAGTCGGCGGCCAGCGGGTAGTTGGGGTTGATGCCGTAGGCCTTGCGGGTGGCGGCAACCAGTTGCTGGTTCAGCGGCGTATCCACCTGGTGCCAGTACTGCGCGCCCAGGTACACGCCTTCGAGCACGTCGCTGCCCAGCTCCTGGAACTGGTCGAGGCCGGCTGACCACACCATCAGCACTTTCATACGGTCCTTGATGCCGAAGTTGACCGCCTGGCGCAGCGCGTTGGAGGCCTGGCTGCCGAAGTTGAGCAGCACCAGCACGTCGGGTTTGGCCGCGATGGCATTGGTGAGGTAGCCCGAGAATTCCTGCTCTTGCAGCGAGTGATAGCTGTTGCCGATATGTTCCACGCCCTGCTCGGCGAAGACTTTGCGGGCGTTGTCCAGCAGCGCGTCGCCGAACACGTATTGCGGGGTGATGGTGTACCAGCGCTTGGCCTGCGGAAGTTGGCGAATCATCGGCACCAGGGTTTCGCGGATGGCGCCGTAGGTCGGCACCGACCAGCGGAAGGTCGAGGCGTTGCAGTCCTTGCCGGTGATTTCGTCGGCGCCCACCGGGGTCATGAACACGCCACCGGCCTTGTGTATTTCCTTGGAAACCGCCAGCGCCGAAGACGACAGGGTGCAGCCCTGGAAGAAGCGGGCGCCATCCTGGCCAATGGCTTCCTGTACCTTGCGCACGGCCTTACCGGCGTTGCCTTCGGTGTCGATGACTTTGTACTTGAGCGGGCGCCCCAGCAACTGCGGGTATTCGGCGATGGCCAGGCGCGAGCCCATGTCGGCGTACTTGCCGTAGCTGGCGAAGGCACCCGACATGGACTTGAGCCCATAGAAGGTCAACGGTTGATCGGCGAATGCCCGGTGTGCTCCCAAGGGGAGGCTACCGAAGGCACCCAGGGCAAGGCCTGCCTTGAGCAGGGTACGTCTTTGCATGGGTAACTCCTTGGTTGTGGTTATTAGGCAGGAGTGGCAATGACAAAGCGGGTACGGCCGGGCCTGTGAGCAGGCCTCTTTCCAGGCGGATCAGTGGTGGTGGTTGAACTCCAGCAGGAAGTGGCGGGCGACCTCGCCCTCCAGTGCGGTCATGTGGTGTTCGGCGTCGCACATGTGCTCGTGCATCAGCCGGCGTACGCTGGGCTCGTCACTGGCGCGCAGGGCGCTCAGCAGTTGTTTGTGGTAGTCGATGTTGGCTGCGGCGAACTGCTGACGCTTGGGCATGTAGGCTTTTTTCAGCACCACCAGGTCGCGCAGCAAGTCGTTGAGGAACACTGCCATAAAGCGCAGCAACGGGTTGGGGCAGCGGTGGGCCAGCAGGGTGTGGAACTCCAGCTCCGCCAGGCGCTGTTCGCGCTGGCCCTCTTCGCTGTCTTCCGGCGCACTGCAGAAGTCGATGTTGGCCTCAAGCGCGGCATAGTCCGCTTCGCTCAGCTGGCCCATTACCGACACTGCCAACTCGACCTCGATGACTTTGCGCAACTGGTACACCTGCTCGCCGTCCAGGTGCTGAAAGTGCAGGTAGTTGCGCAGCGCTCGGCTGGCGGGCTCGGTGCCGACCTCGGCCAGGTAGGCACCACCGGCAGGGCCGGTGCGGGTGCTGACCAGGCCTTCGACCTCAAGAGCCTTGAGTGCCTCGCGGGCAGTGCCCTTGGAGCACTCGAAGTGTTCCATCAGTTCACGCTCGGTGGGCAGGCGGTCGCCGGGGTGCAGCGCTTCGGTGACGATCGAGCGCTTGACCGATTCGACGATCACATCCGACAGCTTTTGGCGCTTGCGTTTGGGTTTGAGCATTTCGCTATTTTTCATATTTATGCGGATAAATAGGATTTAGCGAATTTTGCCGGGGTGGGTCAATGCTGGGGGAGGGGGAGGGGTCGTATTTGGTGTGAAAGGGTCGGGGAGGGATATGTGAAGAGGTGTATGGACTGCAGACCCTGTGGGTGCGGGTAAACCTGCTCCCACAGGGCTCTTTGTTCAGCCTTGGCGGCCAGGACCTTGCTGCAGGTGGGCCTGGCTGCAATACCACTCGTTGCCCTGCTGCAGCGCCCGATCATTGGGCAGGTGCACGCCGCAATGGGCGCAGCGCACCATCGTCAGTGGCGCATCGAGCTTGGCGTCGGGGCGCGACTGCTGGCTGATTTTGAATTTGCGCCACAGCCAGAACGCGGCGGCGATCAGGGCGATCCAGAAAAGTAGGCGAACCATGGTGTCCAGCTTGTTGATGGAAGAAGCCGACAGTCTAGGATGCAGCCAATAAAAAAGGGAGGCCCAAGGCCTCCCTTTCATTTACCGCGGTCGGTCAATCGAACAGACCAAAGGTCATGTAGCTGAACCAAGAGCGGTCTTTCTCGGCCTCTTTCGGGCCCTCGGGCACGATCGGGTCGCCGTTTTCATCCTTGGGCAGCAGCTCTTGCGGCATCTCGTCGCGCGCGTCCTGGAACTGCTTGACCACGTCCTGATTGGCGCGGGTTTCACCCGGCGGCAGCGGCGTGTCGGTCTCGATCAGGCCCAGGGTGGCCTTGGACAGCCAGCCGCGGCCGTCAGACTCGGTCTGCTTGGGCTGGAACTCGCCATCGACCAGGCTTGGGTGGTCTGGGTAGTTGAGCTTGAGGGTTTCCAGGCTGGTGGCGGCCAGTTCGTCCAGGTGCATCTTCTGGTACGACTCGACCATTACGGCCAGGCCGTCACCAACCGAAGGCGTTTCCTGGAAGTTCTCGACCACGTAGCGGCCACGGTTGGCGGCAGCCACGTAAGCCTGGCGGCTCAGGTAGTAGTCGGCCACGTGGATTTCGTACGACGCCAGCAGGTTGCGCAGGTAGATCATGCGCTGCTTGGCATCGGGCGCGTAGCGGCTGTTGGGGAAGCGGCTGGTCAGCTGGGCGAACTCGTTGTACGAGTCGCGGGCAGCACCCGGGTCACGCTTGGTCATGTCCAGCGGCAGGAAGCGCGCCAGCAGGCCACGGTCCTGGTCGAACGAGGTCAGGCCCTTGAGGTAGTAGGCGTAGTCCACGTTCGGGTGCTGCGGGTGCAGGCGAATGAAGCGCTCGGCAGCCGACTTGGCAGCCTCGGGCTCGGCGTTCTTGTAGTTGGCGTAGATCAGTTCGAGCTGCGCCTGGTCGGCATAACGGCCGAACGGGTAGCGCGACTCCAGGGCCTTGAGCTTGTTCACGGCGCTGGTGTAGCTGGAGTTGTCCAGATCAGCCTGGGCCTGCTGGTACAGCTCGGCCTCGCTGAGGTTCTCGTCGATGACTTCCTTATTCGAGGAACAGGCCGCGGTGAGCCCAAGGATGGCGATCAGCAGCAGGTGTTTCACTTGCATGGCGGCTTGCGTCCCTTTGACGGCCGCTGTTTTGGGCGGTGCCGTCCTGTTATGATGAGCGCCCCGGCCAACCCCGGGACAAAAGAAGCCGTATTTAACCACAAGCTCGCAGCCGAAACCAAAGGCTGTGCGCCCGCCGAATCGAGCATGTCCGAGATCATTCAACTTAGCGCAGAGGTCCCGTCCGAATTGGGCGGCCAACGCCTCGACCAGGTCGCCGCCCAATTGTTCGCCGAGTACTCGCGTTCGCGGCTAACTTCGTGGATCAAAGAGGGCCGCCTGACGGTCGATGGTGCCGTCGTGCGCCCTCGCGACCTCGTTCACGGTGGCTCCCAGCTTGCCCTGCAGGCCGAACAGGAAGCCCAGGGTGAGTGGGTAGCAGAAGATATCGAACTGGATATCGTCTACGAAGACGACCACATCATGGTCATCAACAAGCCCGCCGGGCTGGTCGTGCACCCGGCTGCCGGGCACGCCAGCGGCACCCTGCTCAATGCGCTGCTGCACCACGTGCCAGACATCGTCAACGTGCCGCGTGCCGGTATCGTTCACCGCCTGGACAAGGACACCACCGGGCTGATGGTGGTGGCCAAGACCCTGCAGGCGCAGACCAAGCTGGTCGAGCAGATGCAGGCGCGCAAGGTCAGCCGCATTTATGAGTGCATCGTCATCGGCGTGGTCACCGCCGGTGGCAAGATCGACGCCCCGATCGGTCGCCACGGCGGCATGCGCCAGCGCATGGCGGTCACCGACGGCGGCAAGCCAGCCGTCAGCCACTACCGGGTGCTCAAGCGCTTCCGCTCGCACACCCATGTACGGGTCAAGCTGGAAACCGGCCGCACCCACCAGATCCGCGTGCACATGGCCCATGTGGGCTTTCCGCTGGTCGGCGACCAGACCTACGGTGGCCGCTTCCGCATTCCGCCGGCTGCCAGCCCAACCATGGTCGAGGCAGTGAAAAGCTTCCCGCGCCAGGCGCTGCACGCGCGGTTCCTTGCCCTGGCCCACCCGATCACCGGTGAAGTCATGAAGTGGGAGTCGCCACTGCCCGACGACTTCGTCTGGTTGCTGTCGCTGCTCAACCAGGACCGTGAGAGCTTCATCGGATGAGTGACCTGGCGCGGACGCTGCTGTTTCCCGACTGGCCAGCCCCGGCCTCGGTACGCGCCTGTGTCACCACCCGTCAGGGCGGTGTGAGCCTGCCGCCCTACGCCACGTTCAACCTGGGTGACCATGTGGGGGATGACCCTGCCGCGGTTGCCGAAAACCGTCGCCGCCTGCGCGAGCAGTTCGCCATCCAGCCAGCCTGGCTCAAGCAGGTGCATGGGCTGGAGGTGGCGGATGCCAACCCGGCCGTGGTCGCCGAGGCCGATGCCAGCTGCACCAGCCAGCCCGGCATTGCCTGCACCGTGATGACGGCCGACTGCCTGCCTGTACTGTTCTGTGACCGTGCGGGCACCCGCGTGGCGGCGGCGCATGCGGGCTGGCGCGGGCTGGCGGGTGGCGTGCTGGAAGCCACCCTCGACCGCCTGGCGCTGGCGCCCCAGGAGGTGCTGGTGTGGCTGGGGCCGGCGATCGGGCCCAAGGCCTTCGAAGTGGGGCTGGAAGTGCGCGATGCCTTTACTGCCGTGCACCCTGAAGCCGCCCGGGCTTTTGTCGAGGGCGAGCGGCCAGGCAAGCTGATGGCAGACATCTACGAATTGGCGCGCATTCGCCTGGCGGCCCGTGGGGTATCGGCTGTTTATGGCGGTGGCTGGTGCACGGTCAGTGACGAGCGGTTTTTCTCCTACCGCCGTACGCCGCAGGGTGGCCGCTTCGCTTCGCTGGTGTGGTTGCAGCCGCTCTAGCCTTGATGGGCACCGCCTGCCCCAAGCGCTAATCCAACCCGTTGATCCCGGTCAACCCCGCTACGCTTGAATCTTCCAGAATCAGCCTTATCTATAAAGGCATCTCAGGCAGGTTTCTTTATAAACAGGCGCTGTCCATCGCTCCGACCTGCCCTTTAAAGGAAGGTACACCATGCGAATAGACCGTTTGACCAGCAAGCTGCAACTTGCAATATCCGATGCCCAATCCCTGGCCGTAGGCATGGACCACCCTGCCATCGAGCCCGTGCACCTCTTGCAGGCATTGCTCGAACAGCAGGGCGGCTCGATCAAGCCACTGCTGATGCAAGTGGGCTTCGATATCAATAGCCTGCGCCAGGCACTGGTGAAAGAACTCGACCAGCTGCCGAAAATCCAGAACCCCACCGGCGACGTCAACATGTCGCAGGACCTGGCGCGCCTGCTCAACCAGGCCGACCGCCTGGCCCAGCAAAAGGGCGACCAGTTCATTTCCAGCGAGCTGGTGTTGCTGGCCGCCATGGACGAGAACAGCAAGCTGGGCAAGTTGCTGCTCAGCCAGGGTGTCAGCAAAAAGGCCCTGGAAAATGCCATCAACAACCTGCGCGGTGGCGCGGCGGTGAATGACGCCAACGCCGAAGAGTCACGCCAGGCGCTGGACAAGTACACCGTCGACCTCACCAAGCGTGCCGAAGAAGGCAAGCTGGACCCGGTCATTGGCCGCGACGACGAAATCCGCCGTACGGTGCAGGTGCTGCAACGCCGTACCAAGAACAACCCGGTGCTGATCGGCGAACCCGGCGTGGGCAAGACCGCCATCGCCGAGGGCCTGGCCCAGCGCATCATCAATGGCGAAGTGCCCGACGGCCTGAAAGGCAAACGCCTGCTGGCGCTGGACATGGGCGCGCTGATTGCGGGTGCCAAGTACCGCGGTGAGTTCGAGGAGCGCCTGAAAGGGCTGCTGAACGAGCTGTCCAAGCAGGAAGGCCAGATCATTCTGTTCATCGACGAACTGCACACCATGGTTGGCGCCGGCAAGGGCGAGGGTGCCATGGACGCAGGCAACATGCTCAAGCCGGCCCTGGCCCGTGGCGAACTGCACTGCGTGGGCGCCACTACGCTGAACGAGTACCGCCAGTTCATCGAGAAAGACGCCGCCCTGGAGCGCCGCTTCCAGAAAGTGCTGGTAGAGGAACCGAGCGAAGAAGACACCATCGCCATCCTGCGTGGCCTGAAAGAACGCTATGAAGTGCACCACAAGGTGGCCATCACCGACGGTGCCATTATCGCTGCGGCCAAACTCAGCCACCGCTACATCACCGACCGTCAGTTGCCGGACAAGGCCATTGACCTGATCGACGAAGCGGCCAGCCGCATCCGCATGGAGATCGACTCCAAGCCGGAAGTGCTCGACCGCCTCGATCGCCGCCTGATCCAGTTGAAGGTGGAATCGCAGGCGCTGAAGAAGGAAGAAGACGAGGCAGCGAAAAAGCGCCTGGAGAAGCTGACCGAAGAAATCGAACGGCTTGAGCGCGAGTATTCCGACCTGGAAGAAATCTGGGCTTCGGAGAAAGCCGAAGTACAGGGCTCGGCGCAAATCCAGCAAAAGATCGAGCAGGCCCGCCAGGAGCTGGAGGCTGCCCGCCGCAAGGGCGACCTGAGCCGCATGGCCGAGCTGCAGTACGGGGTAATCCCGGACCTGGAGCGCAGCCTGCAGATGGTCGACCAGCACGGCAAGACCGAGAACCAGTTGCTGCGCAACAAGGTGACTGAGGAAGAGATTGCCGAGGTGGTGTCGAAGTGGACCGGTATTCCGGTATCCAAGATGCTGGAGGGCGAGCGCGAAAAACTGCTGAAAATGGAAGCGTTGCTGCACCAGCGCGTGATCGGGCAGGGCGAAGCGGTAACCGCCGTGGCCAACGCCGTGCGCCGCTCACGTGCCGGGTTGTCCGACCCCAACCGGCCAAGTGGTTCGTTCCTGTTCCTGGGCCCTACCGGTGTGGGCAAGACCGAGCTGTGCAAGGCACTGGCCGAGTTCCTGTTCGACACTGAAGAGGCCATGGTCCGCATCGACATGTCCGAATTCATGGAGAAACACTCCGTGGCTCGCCTGATTGGTGCGCCACCCGGGTACGTAGGGTACGAAGAGGGCGGTTACCTGACCGAGGCGGTACGGCGCAAGCCCTACTCGGTGGTGCTGCTGGACGAGGTGGAGAAGGCCCACCCGGATGTGTTCAACGTGTTGCTGCAGGTGCTGGAAGATGGCCGCCTGACCGACAGCCACGGGCGCACCGTGGACTTCCGCAATACGGTGATCGTGATGACCTCCAACCTGGGCTCGGCACAGATCCAGGAGCTGGTCGGCGACCGCGAGGCACAGCGTGCGGCAGTGATGGATGCAGTAGGGGCGCACTTCCGTCCGGAGTTCATCAACCGTATCGACGAAGTGGTGGTGTTCGAGCCGCTGGGCCGCGAGCAGATCGCCGGCATTACCGAGATACAGCTGGGCCGCCTGCGCAGCCGCCTGCTGGAGCGCGAGTTGTCGCTGAGCCTGAGCCCGGAAGCGTTGGACAAGCTGATCGCCGTGGGTTACGACCCTGTCTACGGTGCCCGCCCGCTGAAACGGGCGATCCAGCGCTGGATCGAAAACCCGCTGGCGCAATTGATCCTGGCAGGCAAGTTCATGCCGGGTACCGCGATCACTGCCAAGGTGGAAGGCGACGAAATCGTCTTTGGCTGACCTGCTTCACCATGAGCCCCGCGTTTGCGGGGCTTTTTTTGCCTGGCTGTCTGCGCTGGCCTGTTAGCGGGTCATACGTTTACCTGCAGCCTTGAAGCCTGCGCACAATCCTGTAGGAGCGGGTTCACCCGCGAAGAAGCCGGCACCGCCCCAGCAAATTCGGGCTTTCCCAGCCTGTCTGGATAACCCGCTGAAATTTTTGAAATTTTTGCTTGCATCAAAAAACGAGTGCCCCTAATATACGCCGCGTTGTCAGGCACTAAGCGAATCATCAGCAGTAACGATGGTCGCAAAAAAACTTACAAATCAGTAAGTTGAATGAAAAAAAGTGGTTGACAAGCAAAACGAAGAATGTAGAATAGCCGGCCTCAGCAGCTACAACGCGAAAGCAGCGAAGCTCAAGAGTCCGAAGCGAACACAGTCTTCGGAGTAGCAAATCGGAAAGTAGTACCGAAGTTCAGTTCCGCGATAGCTCAGTCGGTAGAGCAAATGACTGTTAATCATTGGGTCCCTGGTTCGAGTCCAGGTCGCGGAGCCATCTCGGGGTGTAGCGCAGTCCGGTAGCGCGCCTGCTTTGGGAGCAGGATGTCAGGAGTTCGAATCCCCTCACCCCGACCATTTTCCGGGTCGTTAGCTCAGTTGGTAGAGCAGTTGGCTTTTAACCAATTGGTCGTAGGTTCGAATCCTACACGACCCACCATGTAAAGAAGGGCATCTCAAAGAGATGCCCTTTTTTTTGAAAGACCTCGGGGTGTAGCGCAGTCCGGTAGCGCGCCTGCTTTGGGAGCAGGATGTCAGGAGTTCGAATCCCCTCACCCCGACCATTTTTGGGTCGTTAGCTCAGTTGGTAGAGCAGTTGGCTTTTAACCAATTGGTCGTAGGTTCGAATCCTACACGACCCACCATGCAAAAAAGGGCATCTCCTACGAGATGCCCTTTTTCTTTGCCTCGGGAAAATGCACCCTTGCCTTGTTGGAGCGGGTAAAACCCGATCCAACAAGGGGCAAACCAAGGCCTTGAGCCTGTTGCAGCCTCTGGGGGGGGGCTGGCCGGCGATGAGGCCTGTACAGGCAGCCTCTATTGCATGTTTGTCAGTGCAACTTCAACCGCGGCTCGGTACCCCGGCCAATCTTGCTGCCCAACATCATCAATGCCGTACGGAAGAACCCGTACAACGCCATCTGGTGCATGCGGTACAGCGACACATAGAACATCCGCGCCAGCCAGCCTTCCAGCTTCACGCTGCCCATCAGGTTACCCATCAGGTTGCCCACCGCCGAGAAGCGCGACAGTGAAACCAGCGAGCCGTAGTCCTTGTAGGCATACGTGGGCAGCGGCTTGTTCTCCAGCCGTGCTTTAAGGCTTTGCGCCAGCATCGACGCCTGCTGGTGCGCCGCTTGCGCGCGTGGCGGTACATTGCGGTCGCTGTCTGGCTGCGGGCACGCCGCACAGTCGCCAAAGGCGAAAATGTTGTCGTCGCGGGTGGTTTGCAGGGTAGGGCGTACCACCAGCTGGTTGATGCGGTTGGTTTCCAGGCCATCGATGTCCTTGAGGAAACCGGGCGCACGGATACCGGCCGCCCACACCTTCAAACTGGCCTGGATCACCTCCCCGTCCTTGGTTTTCAGGCCGTCCTCGGTGACTTCGCTGACAGCGGCATTGGTCATTACCTTGACCCCGAGTTTTTCCAGGGTCTTGTGCACCGGTACGCTGATGCGCTCCGGTAGCGCCGGCAGAACGCGCGGGCCGGCCTCGATGATGGTGATGTGCATGTCCTTGGGCTGGATGCGGTCCAGGCCATAGGCCGCCAGCTCGTGGGCCGCGTGGTGCAGCTCGGCCGCCAGCTCCACACCGGTGGCGCCCGCACCCACAATGGCTACGCTGATTTTCTCGCTGGCCACGTCGCCGGCGTGGGCACGCAGGTAGTGGTTGAGCAGTTGCTGGTGGAAGCGCTCGGCTTGCTTGCGGGTGTCCAGGAACAGGCAGTGCTGCGCCGCGCCCAGGGTGCCGAAGTCGTTGGTATTGGAGCCCACGGCAATGACCAGGGTGTCGTAACCCAGGGTACGTGCAGGCAACAGCTCGCGGCCCTCTTCGTCCAGGGTGGCGGCCAGTTGGATCTGCTTGCCTTCACGGTCCAGGCCGCTCATGCGCCCCAGCTGGAAGTTGAAGTGGTTCCACTTGGCCTGGGCCACGTAGTTCAGTTCGTCTTCCGAGGAGTTCAGCGAGCCGGCGGCCACTTCGTGCAGCAATGGCTTCCAGATGTGCGTGAGGTTGGTGTCGACCAGGGTGACGTCGGCCTGCTTGCGCTTGCCCAGGGTTTTACCCAGGCGGGTCGCCAGTTCCAGGCCGCCGGCGCCGCCGCCGACAATCACGATGCGATGAGTCATGGGGATATCTCATAAGGTTTACGGAATGCTTGCCCTTTGGGGGCGGCCGCAAACTGCACGAGGGGAGGGCGAGCGCAAGGCAGCTCACAGCACCAGTCCACTCAGCAGGCGGCTGACAAGGCCCAACCCGATGGTCACGGCCACCACCAGCACAAGGAGCAGCCATGGCCGGAAGGGGCGGCGCTCGACTTGGTGCTGTGGGGCTCGCAGATACTCATCGACACGACGCTGATCTTCCGGGTTCAGGCGGCTGGTCATGGTAGGGCCTCGTCAGGTAGACGTAAGAGACTGCACAAACGCTACAGCGTTCGTGCAAGCGCTTGAAACAAATGATAATGCGTTCTATCCCTGGCGCCGAGTGTACGCCATCGCAAACACTCGCTGCACGGGATCAAAGACTGATGCCAACGTCGAAGACGATGCTGCGCCCCAGGTTGCTGCGCAGGAAATCTGGCGCATCGGGGTGGGCGAACAGCACGCGGGCAAAGGTTGGCCCGACCAGCGACAGCGAGCGCCAGCCCTGGCGCAGGTATTCGGTGGGCGGCGGGAAGTGGGTGTTCAGGTCCAGCACCTCGCGCTTTAGGCTGGAAAACGCAATGATGTCCAGCTCGTTCAGCTCCAGCCCGCGCTCGCGATAATTGCGCGCCTTCTTGCGCAAGGTGGGCGCCAGCCGCCCGAGCAGTTCGGTGGCACTGATGCGCCGTGGGCGGGCTTCGCGGCGCACCAGCTGCGCCAGGGAAAATGCACTGCGCCGGCGCTGCAGCTCCTCGCGCCATTCATCATTCAGGCGGCGGCCCTCGTCGAGCACGAAAAACACCTCGAAGGCGGCGTCGCGAAACAGCACGTCGGGCGGCTCTTGCCCGGCCGGGGTGAAGTCTTCGCTGCGGTAGGGAATGTTCAGCCCCTGCAACAGTCGCTGGCACACCCACCGCTCCCGCTCCCACTTGCGGGCGTTGGAGAGGAAGGCATTGGCTTGTTCGGCCTGAATGGTCAGCAGGCGCAGGTAGTCGGAGTCATCCATGCACACAAGCTTAGCCGTTAATCGATGACAGCAAGAGGCACGCATGCGGCCGCAGGCCGTCCGCTGCAGAGGGGCCGGGAAGTTTGCGTGTACACTGCCCTTATCCACAAGCCGGCAAGGGGCATTATTCAGTGATCAGCGCACAGGTGTTGTCTGGCACCACCCTGAGCCTTGGCTGGCTGGGTTACGTGCCGCTGCTGGCCTGGGCCGCCAGCCAGGTTCGCTGGGTGGAACTGCTTACCGACCGGCGCCGCCAGCACCTGCTGTTTGGCACGGTGTTCTGCCTGTTCGCGTTGTGGCTGGTAAGGCGCGATTTCGATACCGGCGTGGCGTACCACTTCATCGGCATGACGGCGGTTACCCTGTTGCTGGACTGGCCACTGGCCGTGCTGGGCGGTTTCATGGCCCAGCTGGGCCTGCTGGTGCTGGGGCGCCAGGACCTGGCGGCGTTGGGGGTCAATGGTCTGTTACTGGTGGGTTTGCCGGTGCTGATCACCGAGGTGTGCGCCCTTGTGGTGGAGCGGGCACAACCGCGGAACCTGTTCGTTTACATCTTCTGCTCAGGGTTTTTCCCTGCCGCACTCACGGTGCTGGTCTGCGTGCCGGTGGCGCTGGGGCTATTGTGGCTGGACGGGCGCTTTGCGCTGCCAGAGTGGCTTGGCGACTTTGTCGGTTACCTGTGGCTGATGATGTTCCCCGAAGCGTTCATCAACGGCATGGTGATCAGTGCGCTGGTGGTGTTTTGCCCGGACTGGCTGGAAACCTTCAACCGGACCCGGTATTTGCAGGCGCCGTGGAAGGACGATGAGCACTGAGCCCGCAGGCTATGCCGATGCATCACCGCCTGCCCGGCAGGTGGGTCAGTTCAATGCCGCGACTCCAGGTCACCTGAATACAGCTCGTCCTCGGACTCCTGCGCCCCAGGAATCTTGTGTTCCTCCGCTGCCCAGGCACCCAGGTCGATCAGCTTGCAGCGGTCTGAGCAGAACGGCCGGAACGCGCTTTTCTCGGTCCATTCCACAGGTGCGCCACAGGTCGGGCAATCGACGGTCAATGGCTGGCTCATGGCTGGCCTCCTTTCAAAGTCAGGTAAAAGTGGTGCAGGCGGTCAATCTGCTCATGCAGCGCGGCGAGGTCGCCGTCATTGACCACCACATCGTCGGCATGGCGCAAGCGTTCCTCACGGGCCAGCTGGGCCTTCAGGATCGCCTGCACCTGCTCGGTACTGGTGTTGTCCCGGGCCAGGGTACGCGCCACTTGCAGCGCCTGCGGCGCATCGATCACCAGCACGCGCTGGGTCTTGTGGTGCTGCCCCGACTCGATCAGCAGCGGCGACACATAGATCGCATACGGCGACTCTGCCTTGGCCAGGTAGCTGAAAATCTCCTGCCCGATCAGCGGGTGCAGCAGTTGCTCCAACCATTTGCGCTGCGCGGGGTCGGCGAAAATCAGCTGGCGCAGCGCGGCACGGTCGAGCTGGCCGTCGGCTTGCAGCACCCCCGCGCCAAAGCGCTCGACAATGCTGGCCAGGGCCGGGCGGCCGGGCTCGACCACCCAGCGTGCGGCCTGGTCGGCGTCGACCAGGTGCACGCCAAGCTCGACGAAGCGCTCGGCGGCGGCGCTTTTGCCGCTGCCAATGCCGCCAGTAAGGCCGAGAATCCAGGGGGGGAACGCCGCAGTGGTCATCAGTATCCCAGCAGTTGCAGGTAAGAGGCGTATATTTCATCACCCCAGAGCACGGCAATCCACCCCGCAATGGCCAGATAAGGGCCAAACGGCATCGCCGCGCCTAGTGCGTGCCGGTGCAAATGCAACAAGCACAGGCCAACCAGCGCCCCGACCACCGACGACAACAGCAGCGTCAACGGCAGCACCTGCCAGCCACCCCAGGCGCCGATCAGCGCCATCAGCTTGAAGTCGCCATAACCCATGCCTTCCTTGCCGGTGACCAGCTTGAACAGCCAGTACACCGACCACAGGCAGAGGTAACCCGCCACCGCCCCCCATACCGCACTGCCCAGCGGCACATACACCGCAAAGGCGTTGACGATCAGCCCCAGCCACAGCATCGGCAGCACCAGCACGTCCGGCAGCAGCTGGTGATCGGCATCGATCAGGCTCAGGGCCAGCAGGCACCAGGTCAACGGCAATGCCAGCAGCCCTTCGGCCGACGCACCAAAACGCCAGGCCACCAGCAGCGACAGCAGTGCGCTGGCCACTTCCACCAGTGGGTAACGCGGGCTGATGCGGGCCTTGCAGGCAGAGCAGCGCCCACGCAAGGTCAGGTAGCTGAGCACTGGAATGTTTTGCCACGGGCGAATCGGGTGTGCGCACTGCGGGCAGCGCGAAGCAGGCAGGCACAGGTCGAAGCGCGGGTGCTGCGTAGTCGGCAGCCCCAGAACCTGCTGCGCTTCACGCTGCCATTGGCGCTCCAGCATGATCGGCAGGCGGTACACCAGCACATTCAGAAAGCTGCCTACCAGCAGGCCGAGCACGCTCGCCAGGGTGTAGAAGTACGCCGGCTGTTCAGCCAGCAAGGTCCATAAAGTCATGTTCAGATCAAGCTACCCAACTGGAAGATCGGCAGGTACATCGCCACTACCAGGCCACCCACCAGCAAGCCCAGGACCAGCACGATGGCCGGCTCCAGCAAGCTGGTCAACTGGTCCAGCGCCTGGCTGACCTGTTCCTCATAATGGCTGGCGGCTTTGTCCAGCATCGTGTCCAGCGTGCCGCTGGCTTCACCGATGGCCGTCAGTTGCACCAGCAAGGGTGGAAACAGCGGCTCACCCGCCATCGCCTGGTTCAGCCCCTGCCCATTGGCCATACCCTGGCGCAAGCGCAGCACCGCCTGTTCATGCAACTGGCCCCCGGTCACCCGCGCCACTGTACCCAAGGCATCCAGCAAGGGCACCCCGGCCCCATAAGCGGTTGCCAGGCTACGCGCAAAGCGCGCCAACGCGGCCTGCCCCAGCAGCGTGCCGAATACCGGCAAGCCCAACACCAGGCGCCCGAGCCACAACCGCGCAGGCGCATGCCGGCGGCACAGCTGGCGCCCGGCAAAACCTAGCACCAGGCCCAGCGCCAGCAACATCGGCGCAAACCGGCCGAACCCTGTGGACAAGTCGATCACCCACTGGGTAAATGCCGGCAATTGCGCGCCCATGCCTGCGAACATGTCCTCGAACCTGGGTATTACCTCCAGCAACAACACCGCCGACACGCCCAACCCGGTCAGCAACAGCAGCAACGGGTAGACCATCGCCTTGCGCACCTTCTTCTGCAGCGCCCGGCGCTGTTCCAGCATGCCTGCCAGCTGCTCCAGCTGCCGGTCCAGCGTGCCCGACTGTTCGCCCACCCGTACCAGGTTGCAGTACAGCGCATCGAACCAGCCCGGGTGGCGTTGCAACGCATTCGCCAGCCCCAGGCCCGCAGCTACATCCTGTTTCAATCTAACCAGCAGCGCAGCCAGGGCGGCACCACAGCCACTGCGCCCCATCACCTCGAACGCCTGCAACAGCGGCACCCCGGCCTTGAGCAAGGTCGCCAACTGCCGGCTGAAACCTGCCGGGTCGGCCTTTTCCCGGCGCTTTGGCAGCTTGAGGCCAAGCCCGCTGGCCGGCCGCAAACTGGCCACGTTGATGCCTTGGCGAATCAACCCGGCACGTACATGGGCCGGGCTGGGCCCAGGCGTTTGGCCACTGACCGGCGCGCCGTTGGCGTCGGTGCCGTGCCAGCTGTAGAGGGGGGTGGTAGTGGTCATGCGAAGGTCCTTTTGTTGCCCGTGCGACAAGCCTCGAAACAGCTTGCCGCGCCTATGCCAGGGCGCGCGTCCATGATGCTCACTAGAGTAGTTCAGCGATGATGAAGCCCAAGCAGGCAGGGGTGACAAAAGGTGACTGTTCAGGCCTACTGCGCCGCTGTCGCTTGGGGCGAGATTGACCCTAACGAGTACGCGTATCAAAAAGGAAACTGTTCATGAAAGGGCAACGCGGTATCACCCTGATCGAACTGATGATCGTTGTGGCGATCATCGGCATTCTGGCGACCATCGCCTTACCGATGTACACCAACCACCAGGCCCGCTCCAAGGCCGCGGCCGGCTTGCTGGAAATCAGCGCCCTGAAAACGGCGATGGACCTGCGGCTGAACGACGGCAAGGATGTAGCCGGCGTAGCCGAACTGGGCGGCCAGCCGGCAACGGCGCATTGCGCGATCACCGCCAACGGCAAGGCGGCCGATAGCAGCGGCAGCCTGGTGTGCACCCTGGTGGACGCACCGGCCACCGTGCTGGGCAAGGCCCTGACGTTGACCCGTTCGGCAACGGGCTGGGCGTGCACCACCGACATCGAAGAAGACCTGGCGCCGAAGGGCTGCAAGGGGGCCTGAGGGCAGGGCAATAAAGTAGTGGAAACAGGGGTTTGCGTAACAGGTGCGAGCAGTGGTACGTTGCGCTACACGCCGGTGTAGCTCAGTCGGTAGAGCAGCGCACTCGTAACGCGAAGGTCGCAGGTTCGATTCCTGTCTCCGGCACCAGTAAAATCAAGGCTTTAGGTTAAATTCAGTTTTCGCTTTTCTCATGCATGACAGCAGCGTGACAGCAATTGGAGAGGGTTTTCTCTCGGCCTAGCAGTTTCCTCGCGGTTTTATCTGTGGGTGTATGGTGGGTGCAAATGGACGTCCCCAATCGCTGCCTGACCCGGAATCCGAGGTCATCTGCTGGTTAGACTCCATGTGTCATCCTTTACCAAAATTGTGTTTAGGGTGTGGCAATGAGTCGAGTACCGAAGCGGATCTACTGTTTCAGATTGATGAACCTCGCTGGTCATCTCGTCGACATAAGCGAGACGCTGATTGATATTTCGGACGCCCTCACTATCGGGCAGACCGAAATCCAGCTGTTTGAGGATGTCATACGCATCCAGCGTTTCCGTGACTCGCCCGCGGGGCGGTTGTACCACCTGACGCGCTACTCTCCAGGCACCCTTAACTCGACTTTGACGCCTAAAGCTGCCGGGAAGCAGGACAACGAAGGAAGTCTAGGCGCCCCGGCTGGCAAAGAGTTCAAGACGGGTGAGGGCTACGTACTCGTGAACAGCCATAACGTGCTGTTCTGTGGGCACGGCCTGACCCACCAAAAATGCACATCCTATTTCTTTCAACTGATCAAGGGGCAGGGGCACGCCCTTGATGCTATAAAACTTCATCCGTCGAGTAATATCGACAAGGTCGCCCTCCTTAATGCCCAGGGGGCTAAGACCATTAGACTGAACGTAAACGCATACAAGCTCAGCTTGCCAGAAGCTGAAAAGGGCTGGTTCGGGCAAGTCATGTCCTCGGTTGGTGATGAGGTTCTGGCTCTGATTGGTAAGGACCCTGATCGTTCTCAAGAAAAGGCGCTTGAGAATATGACCGTCGCTCTTGAGATCGGGCTGGAGGGGAATTCTCGGGCAACGGTAGAGTCGAAAGATACAATCACCGATTTTGCCAACGAAGTTTTAGGTGATGATGAGTCCCCTGTAGATAGTTTCACTATATTGACGCGAGATGGAACGCCAATTACTAGTGAGGATGTAAAGCTGCACTCCACTATCTCTGTTGAGAAAAATGGAACCTCGCTAAACCATGTAAATGTCTGGGATGGTATTATCAAATACTATGGGCAGTTGGTTAAGCAGAATCTGCTGGAGCAATGATGAAAATTGAATGGCGTCGTGTGTTCTTCTTCTTAGGCGCGCTTTTTGTCAGCTGCTGGTGCGGCTGGAAGGGGCAGCCTTTGATCCATGAGAGCGACGACGCTAGGTCTATGATTACAGATGTCTTCGCTATACTGGCGGGCTTCCTTATGACGGTCCTTACTTTGCTAATTGAGCCTAAGCCAACGGCGAAGATTTGGAGGGAGGCAGCCTCCAAAAAAACTACCTTTGTGAATCGTATCATTCGATATAAGTGGCTTTTCATGCTCTACTTGAGCGTGCTTGGTCTTATTTTTGCGTCAAACTTGCTCATGAAAAGTAAGGATCCTGGTGATCTTTTGATGTGGCTTGAAAGAACTTATCTGTCGATGGCGACGCTTGCTTTTATTATCTCTCTTACACTTCCGCATCAGCTAATGCAGCTCCAGGTTGATCGTTACAATGAAATGATTAATGAGAAAAAGAAGGGCTCAAACAATCAATCTGCCGATTGAGATCAAGATTTAATCCAGAGCACGGTTTTGTTAGAGCAGTTCGCGTGCTTTACGTTGCCCGACTGCCCAGGCCGGCGCCCAGCAGCTCCTTCAGCCGTTTATGCAGTCCCTCATAAACCGGTCGGCCCTGATACGTCCCTGCGGGCTTAGCCTTCTAAACTCTCTAAATCTGGCGCTCTCGGTGCTGCAGTAGCAGTAACTCATATTGTTTGGTTCACGATTCTAGTCTTTGGGAGATTCGAAGACTAGCCTTTAGTCGTTGATATTACTGGTCACGCTGGTTTGTCCGTTTATCGGCTGACCATGAATAGTGCCCAGCGCATTGGCGTAGATCGTAATGCCGTTCATCTTCGCTATGGCAACGCTCTGATTCTTCGCGATGAACGCTTTCAAGTAGACTTCGATGCCAGGGCTGCTTGCACACAGGCTGGTCGGAATAGCTCATGGTTCGTCCGCGATTCCCGTGTCAGGATCAGCGCGGGATCAAGATTGCTATCTGCGTTTTCGATTACCGCAACGCTTGGCAGAGGTAGGGGACGCACGGGCAAATCTCTAAGTGTGGTGGTCCGCGATACATAACATGCTTTCGATCACTGCCAAATCCTCTCCGCCGTGGTGCTTCGATGTGGACTACCTCACTCTTTAATCCACCGCTGTATGAGGGTGCTCCGACTATCGACTCCATCGCCAGGAGGAGACCGTACCTTGCCCCCCACCCCAACTGAAGTGCGTTTTCCCCTCTTGCCATTTTAGAAAAGGCCAATCAATGTAGCAGCCAAATGACACCGCATAGGCTGAACATGATCCGACTCAAGGCTAAGCTAACTGTATTACTGCTTTGTTTGGTTAGGAAGGCACCATTTCTCGCGGGTCCGCGCTTGAGGTATCTAGCCCAGCAGTATAGTTCGAATAGATCGGCTGAACTTGAAATCAACCGCTGGGATGAAAAGGTTTCAGAAGCCAGCTTAATGGACGATAAAACCACTTGGCGGGGTGTTCATGCAGTAATGCCATTAAGCAAAGAAGAAGCGACTAAAATTCATGGTCACATGTACAGAAATAGCACAAATTTTGGTCCTGCTAAAGAGGAGCTAGATATTAATTTCTTTGGATCGGGTTACCAATCTTTGGGTTTCATTGATTTCTCCAATGACTTGATCTGTCCTGCTATGCGCATCTCCCTTGTTGCTGAGTTGCCAAAATCATGTTCGGCTAATATCTTGTATTTACCCAATGGGATTATTTACCTTAGTCTCTATGTATATCTCAAATCATCGGCTACCCTGAGACTTTCTAGAGTAAGTGTGGCTCACATCAAGCGCTATATTTCTTTGTTTTCTCTGAACCCATTTTCAAAAAAATTTCCCGTTATCAGACATCACGACAGACATAATCAGATCGAAGATTACATTTTTGCTGTGGCGAAAAATATCGTAGATGAATCAAATCAGGCGATTATCGCATTGTTGAATATGTGGGGCGTTAAGAAGGGTGATGCTGATATTACTAGGGTGGCTGACTTTTCAAGGGACTCGGCCTACCCTTATTTCAGGGATGAATTCGAGGAATCTCCTTGCCATAGAGTGGTAGTTGACCCATCCTCAAAGTTTTTATCTGCTAGGATTGGGAATGTGCTCGGTGAGGAATTTATAACTTACCGAGTACCTACGCGGATTGGCGTGGACGGAATATTCATACATAGCGAGGATCGCGGAAAAATTGAAGAATTTGATCAATATATAAATTCAGACCAACCTGGTCTGACCAAATATGCCGCTTTCCTATATTTGAAGTCGATAGAGAAGCGGATATTGAATTGTGGGGAGCGTATTGGTGCTTTGTTTGGTGGAGACTCAGGGGGTAGTAAGCCTCTACTCAATCGTTTGGATGCATTCAGTTCAAGGCGAAATACAGAAAATTTGAAAGTTTTAATATCTCAGGATTTGAATCTAAATATAATTGAGGGGCGGTTAGATTCGCTCCAGAAAAGCTCGCACTGGTTCGAGTCTGCATATGTCGATTACTTGCGGACCAATCTAAAATATATGAGCACGCTAGCAGTCGACTTGAGGAATAAAATCAAAGCCCGGCATGATATAACCAATGCTGAGCTTCAGTTATCTAATTTGGGCTGGATGAAAAAATACTCAAGGAGGATGTGGTATCTGGTTTGGATACAATTGATCCTGGCTGTCATAGCCGTAGATTGGTCCTCCGGTGGAATTGACAACAATGCGATGTTTAAAAATTACGAAGCTATCAAGCAAAAATTCACTAGCTAAGTGATACGGTGGAGTGGCTTGTAATGCTTGGCGGGTTAAAGGTGTCCTCAGATCTGAGGACACCCCCTACACCCGGAATTCGGAGTATTCAAAGTGATCCTGGCTCACTTTAAGCCTTGTCCTGCGCCTCGATCGATGCAGAGATGATGGCTCCACCCCAGCGGCGCTCGCCGATGCAGATCGGTACCGGTAATCCACTAGCGGTGGTGTTCTTGGCACTTCCAAAGGCGTAGCTAGGCAGGTTCTCGGGCGCGCCGCTCTGTGACAGCCCCTTCGCCTGGGGGCTGAGCATCTGAATGACACCTCCAGCGACCAACGCGACACCTGGCCCGTAAGTGGTGCCTCCCGTGAACGGTCCAGCAATGATCAACGCGATTCCAACGATCGTCTGCAACAGCCCGGCACGTTTGCTGCCATGCACTACCGGCACCAACCAAAGCTCTCGAGCACCGCCCAGGTCTAGCTCACCATCGCCTATGTTCTTGCCGTTCTTGAAGACCGCGAAGCGCAGGCCACGACCCTCTGCGTCAAGTAGGTCACGTGTGAAGCCTGGAAAGTTAGCGTCCAACGCTTTGGCGGCTTCCTTCGCGTCACCGCGATCGAGCAAGAAATGGTGGTGCTTGCCGTACTTCTTGCCCAAGAAACCGCCCAGGCGAATCTTGGTCTTTGGTGCGTAGTCGATCACGGTTGCGGCCATTACACGGCCTCCTGTGGCATAGCCAGGTGGATGCCCAGGCGCCGGGCAAGCATCTCGCGACACTGCAACGCCTCCAGGTGAATGGCGGCCTCCCGGGCGGGATCAGGGTTCCAGTTCGGCGCATAGCTGCACATGGAAGCGCGAGCGCCGCGCAGGCTGCCACGCAGCAAGTCGGCGGATATCCGGGCCTCCTCCTCGGTGAAGAACACGCCATCGAGCTTGACCCTCTGGCCGGCCTGGACGTGCTCGACTTCCCATAGCAGATAGCAGGGGCCGCCTTTGTCCAGGGTGAAGGTGGCCACGTCGCAGGCTCGGGCGAAACGCTCTTGAAAGGTGGACGGAGCTGGTTGAATGGTCATCAGCGGTTAGCCTCCAGGTGTTAACTCGTCGGTGTTAAAGCGTTAACTTTTCGAGGTTAAAGCTGTTAACCCGGTTAACATCCGCCAGAGGGCCCTAACGCCGTCTATGCCTCTGTTTCCGTGGCTTACAGCCCCATGCACGTTCGGCATGGGTGTTAACGTCGCTTTAACATTTTTTGTTAAAGGGGGAAAAAATCTGCACGTGGGGTCGATAGCGGTCTAGGTCAGCGGACCTTCTAGACTTTCGACCCGCCCCCCTCAGTAGTCCGGCGCTTTGTACGGCGGCGCCGACCGGATCTTTTCCAGCGCTTCTGCTGCGCTCAGGCCGGTGGCCAACAGTCGATCAATCTCTTTGCTCAACCGCTCACGCTCCTCCATCTGGCGCAGCAGGGCGCGGCTGTGAGCGATCTGGTTGAGGGCTCGTTGAACTGGCTTGGGTAGATGGGTATGGCTCATGGTCTTCTCCGGTGTGAATGAAAAGGCCCGCGAGTGCGGGCCAGTGCCGGATCACCCCACAAAGGAAAGAAGGGCTCCGGCTGCTGCGGTTAGGAGGTCGTGGCACTCACAGCTAACCCACGCTCGTTGTCACGGTGTCGGCGGGCCGGCCAGCGTGACGAGTCGAGTAGCTGTGGGAGCGAACACAGCCAGGCCAGCGCGCAGCTCTGCCAGGATGGTCACCATGTTGCGGCGGAAGTTGTCACCGTCATGGCGGCTGGCCTCAACGGTTACCTCCTGGCGGTCCAGCAGCGCTGCCACGCTGGTATCAAGGATCAATGCTTCACCCTGCGGCATACCGTTGGTGACGACGACTGGAGTGCCCCACAAGCTGGGTGGCGCAGGATCACGCGGTGTACCGATCACATACTGGCCGTCGCCATCCTCGGCGCGCTCGCTCTCGATGGCGAACCAGTCACGCGGGTTCATCACGATAACGTTCGGGTTCCAACCTTCGGCCTTGAGGTCTGTGAGGGCGGCGCCAATACGGTCAGCCGGCTTACCGGTGGTGATGCCGGCAGCGGTGGCTTGCTTCTTGAACCCGAGGATTTCCCCCGCGCCGCCGTCGCCGTTGATGAGTTCGGCTTCCAACTTCTGGCGCACGCCCACGCTCATCAGCGTGTTGATCTGTCCCTCAAGCTGGTCATTGTCCTGCAGCACCTGGAGGCTCGCCGGAATCCAGGTGGCGATGGTGGCGATCTCCGCCCGCTCCATCTTGGTTGGCATCGACCCTTCGGCCTTCTCCTCACCTTCTTCTTTCTGGTAGGCCGCGCCGTTGATGTAGCCGTCGAGGCGAACGAACTCGTAGGTAGCGCTGGTGACCGGCACGATCGGCAGCACATCCAGCAAGCTCAGCCGCGGCTGCGGAATACCACGGATGCCGGCGCCATCACGCTGCGGGGCAGTTGGATAGCTGGTCGAGCCAGTGACGCCTTTGTTGGGGCTGGTGATGGCTGCGCGGACGCCCACTTTGCAATTGATCTGGCCGGTGGACTTTATACCGTTGCGGAAGCCGGCGATGCCATCGGCGGCCACGACCTGGGCAGTTACAGCGTTGGAGTCGGTGGAATCGTCGTTAGCGCCTCGGCGGGCGCTGACATTCACCATCTTCTGCTCGATTTCTTGAAGGCGGGCGCCGAACTCGGTTTGTTTCTCTGCAGAGGACGATTTGAAGTCAGCGATCTGCGTGCCGATGTTCTGCAGCGTTTGATTCAGCTGGGTCATGTCCTGCTGATAGGGATCTGGCATAGGGTTCTCCGGGGTGTGTAAACGATGCCGTCTACCCTATGCGCGCACGCACACCCCGGTCAGCGGTTAACTTCGACGTCCTCAGTCGGTATGCGTCGCAAAGCGCACTATGTCGGCTATTTTGTAGAACCGCCGATTACCACGGCGCACGAATGGCAGCGGTGAACGACCCTCGGCAGCCAGGCGGCGCAGGTAGCTGGGGGCATATCCCAACAGGTCTGCCGTGGCTGGCTCGGGTACCAGGCCACCAATCAGCGGGGTGATGCCGGCCTGGGCCAGCCGCTCGGTAACGTCCTGTTCAACGTCGACCATGATTTACATACTCCTCTGTGATGCATCCGGGTTTTCGCTAGAGGCCCCGTGGTCTGTGGCCTGTGGCGAATCTTGTGAAATTGCGTATCTCGGGTATGTCTCGCCTGTGAGTGCGCTCAACCCGAGCCCGTCTAAATGGTCGTGCCAGCGCTCCAGTGCTTGGCGCTTGAGCGCTTCGGCGGTGGTGTGGATGTAGGTGGCGTCCATGTTGCGCAGGGCGTGGTTCACCAGCATCTCGCCCACCAGGTAATCCACGCCCAGGTCCATCCAGCAGGTGCGGGCCACCTTGCGCACGTCGTGACTGGTCCACTGGCGGTCGCTCAGTTCGGCAAATACCTGGCTGGCTGTCGTGGCGCCCAGTGGCCCGCGACGGCTGGCCGGGAACAGGTACGCACCTTGGTAGCCCTGCGCGGCCTGCTGGGCCTGATAGCGGCTCAGCAATGCGCAGGCCTGACGGGTCAGCGGCAGGGTGTGGTTCTGCTTGGTCTTGGTGTCGTCAGCGGGGATGAACCACTGGCCGGCCTGCAGATCGACGTTGCGCCACAGTGCGCTGCGCGTCTCGCCCAGGCGGGTGCCGTGGCACAGCATCATCAGCGCCAGCAGGGCGTCACCGGGCCGGGTCTCGCTCCAACCAGCCAGCTTGGCCAGCAGCTCGGGTAAGTCTCGCTCCCGCAGCCGTGACGACTTGGGCTTGATCCGCACCCCGACGAAATCCCCGAAGCGCAGCGAGCCCATGGGGTTCTGCTCGATCATCCCGAGCCGGTGCGCCTTGCGCATGGCCACCGCCAGCACGTTGAACACCAGGCGCAAGAACGACAGGGCGTAGCGCTCCTGCAGTGGCCACATCAGGCGTTGGTCGAGTGTGGCCTTGCTCACCTCGGCCAGCGGCAAATCATGCAGCCGTGGCGCCAGGTGGCAGGTGATCGCCGACTTCGCGCCGGCCTTGCGCTTGGCCGACAGGTTGCGATCACGCAGCATGCGGTCCAGGTACCAGTCCAGCAGCTCACCGGTACGGCTCCAGGTGCTGGTCAGCGAGGTGGCCTCGGCGTCTGCGGCACGGCGCCCCAGGATGGCTGGCAGCGCTGTGAGCATGGCCTTGGTGGTCAGGCTGGGAAAGTCGCCGGCCTTGCCCCACTTGCCCCTGACGACAACGTGCCAAGCGCCCCGGGTGCGGTCGACGGTGGAATAGCGGAATCGCAGCTCGGGATAGCGCGGGTCACGCAACTGGCGCACCGGCTGGCCGGCTTGCTTGCGGATCTCGGCGTCAGTGAATGTGATGTGTTTGGTGGTCATGCATCACGCCTCGCGGATACAGGGTGAACATTCCTTGAAGTCGGATTTTCGGACTTCAAATGCCTAGCTGAGTTGGGCGACAAGGGTGTTGCTGTCATGGCAACACCTTTGGCGGGCATCACTTCTTGGAGGTAGGCCAATTGAGCTGATTCGGACCAGATCAGCCGAAACAGACCGAATGATCTGTCACGACAATCCACCGTGTTGATTCCTACACAGGGTGTTGATAACGCCACGGTGGATGAGATTTCCCACCTACCTCGACGAGCGCGCGACGATTGTTCGCCTAGCCGCCTGCTACGGCTTGTCATGGCCCCACCTCCGCACCTGGCCAGCGCACACGAACATCTGCCAAGGCCTCGTCGCGGGTGATCGGCTCGCTGATCATGGTGAACGGCCGGCACCCAGGTACCAGCACCGTCCAGTTGCAGCGGCGCTCCAGGCCGTCGTTCGCTGCCAGCTCGGCCAGTAGCGCCAGCCGGTGCGCTTTGACGTACCGGCGAATGTCGTCGGTGATCAGCGCCTTGGGGCCGACCACTACCCGCATGCCGCGCTTGCGAACAGAGAGCCCTTGGTCGCGCAAAAAGTCGACGGCTGCCATCACAGCTCCTCCTCATCGGGACCTATTTCAAATTCCTCGGTTAAGGTGCTCAAAGCCGATAGCGCCACCCCAGCTTTAGGCCGGAATTCATCGGAAAAGGTGGGCTCGCTGGCCAAGACATTTAGGTGCTCATTCGGAGAATCTTTAAGGTGCTCAACTACCGATGCACCCAACACCCACCACCAAGAGCCGCCACCTCTCCGCCCTTCTTCGCCGTGCCGAACGGCCTTGGCCCCCACGGCCTGCTGTGCTCGGCGCACGCTCGCCCAGGCACAACCGGAGGTTTGAGCGGCTCTCTTGATCTCGCTTGTCGGCACAGGCCCGCGCGCCAGCAGATCCAGCAAAAAACGCTGGGCCTTAGCTTGGCCTTTGGAGAGCAGGGCAGGAGCACTGCCTTGCTCGGGTTGATTGCCGACCACGCGCCGCATTTAGCTGCACCTCGTGCCGTTTGCTGCACCCCGTTGACCTGGCGCCAGGCAATCCAGCGTCAGTTGCTGGGGCGCGTTGTTTACGACCAGCTCCAGGTGCCCGGCCAGCGTGCAGGCTTGGGCGGCTAGTAATTGCGGCTTCACGAACACCGCGCACTTGCGGCAGCAACCTGCAGCAGTCCACGGAAGCCACTCGAACACCAGGAACGTGTACCCACCCGCTCGCTTGCATCCGGCATCGGCCTGCGATCTGCACCGGGCTTGTTCCGTCGTAACTCGGCTCATTTCAAATCCCTGTGGTGGTAATAGTTATAAAGGGGCTCAATTTTTGAAGCTGGAACTGCCCTCAAAAGGCCGGTAACGCTTCAAAAATTGATGCCTTATTGGCCTTCAAAAGCTCGAAAACCTCGGGAAGGCTTCAAAAAATCGCGCCTTCGACTTCAAAAAATGAAGCCGGTAAACATCAACCGGTCAGCCGTCTTAAGGCAGTGGTCGTTGGGCCGATCTCCAGCCCCTTTCCCGGGCATTCGTGAATTGGCAACCAGGTCAATGCATACAACGCGCACCTAGCACCCTCCCGCCCCTTCATGTTCGTTCTGCTCTTCACGATCAGGTTTCGCTCCTGCAACCCCTGCAGCGATTTGGCTAGCGTTCCCTCAGCCATGCCGCCGCGCTCCTCCATCATCGAGTGCGTGGCCGCTAGGTCGCCGTTGTTGTTCCCGCGGTACTGCGAGAGCAGCAGCATGAACACCTTCAGTTCGGAGCCGGTCATCGTCAGAAAATCGGGATGCTCGCCCAGCAGCCTGGGGATCATGTACGCGCCACGACCTCCCCAATCTGAGTCGCGGCGGGTTTTCCTCTTGGCCATCAGAGCCTCAGTTCTGCACCATTCAGCCGCGGATCGGACTGATCGGCCTTGGTCGCCTTACCCATGGCTCACCTCCGGCGAGCAGGCGCCAGCAAAGGCCCGGCAAACCTGACCGTTGTTCACCGCGTGCCAGTAGGTCAGCTCGTCCAGCGAGTCGATGAGGCAGGCAGTCACAACCGCATCAGCACTACGCAAAACTGCGCGACCGCACTCTGCGTCCGCCTGGCTCAAGAAGGGCCCCAGCAAGTCCCGTTCGATCTTCGGATGGCTCACGTAAAACAGTTCAGTGGCTTTCTTCGGGCAAGCCGATCCCGTCAGCGCTTGCGCACTGTTTTGGTTCTTCATGGGTTACTTCCTGTTGAAGTTGATCGGCGTGAGGCTGTCGACGTTGTGCGATGCACGCAGAGGCTGGGCGGCTTCCCAAACCATGCTGGCTTGCTGCGCAATCACGGCTGCGACGAGAGGGGGCACCGAGCTCATACCTTCACCTCCTCGTCTGTTCCGGGCCGCTCGCCTACAAGGCCATAAGAGGCTCCCAAGTGGCGATGAGCCCAGCAGAAATTGCGGCTGAAAATTCGGACCTGCTCAAGATGCCGCGCAATGTCGCGCATCGGTCCTTCCTCATGGCTCTCACACACGGGGTAGAGCAGGTCGTAAAGCTTATTGAATTCATCCCGGGCGAAGTTCATGGAGCACATAGCGCGGGCATCAAGCACCGCCTCCGAGAGAACCTCACCTTCGAGAATCACCGCTTTTGGGAGGTTGTTCATTGGGCGCCTCCTGCTACAGAAGCGCTGTAGCTATAACCCCAATGACGGTGCTGCCAGCAGAAATTCTGTGTACCCAGACGGACGTTTTCCATATGGGCGTAGAGACTCTTGGAAACGGGGTGCTGCTGTCCAAGTGCAGGGATGATCAAGTTCGTGATGATCCGCTCAAGCTTCTTGAACTCATCCCTGGCTTGGTTGTGATGGTGGACTTCGAAGTCAGCGAGCAAGGCCGGCCGCAACACAGTTTTGTTAGTGGTGTTTTTCATTCGGCACCCCCTTGAGCTTCAAGGGCGCGAGCCTGATCCATGTGGTGGTTGTAGCGCTTCAAGCGGCCGGACAGCGAAGAGTTTGCGTGAAGTGCACTGAGCGCCATTTTGCGGTGGGCGAGGGCGCGGCTTTTCGTTTCTTGACCGCTGCCCGTTGGCGAGCAGGTGTTGTACTGGTTGAGATGTTCTGTCACGATGCTTTCCTCTCGTTGGTGCTACCCAATGCGATATCCCCGGAAAGGTGCTGCAACACCTTCTCCTGCAACTGCTCTACTGACTCAGTGCCCTGTATTGCCTCCAAGGGGCTAGGGCGCTGTGTTAACCCCCATTGATGACCATCCAGCGTTATGCCTACCCATTCCGGCTCTCCCTCTAGGGCGATATGCCGAACCTTTCCGAACATCGCCTTATTCACTTCCTCACGGAGCTGCAGCCAGTGATCATGGTCGCCTGCCGTTCCGACGTCTTGGGTTTTCACCCAAACAGGTAGCTCTCCCCTGATCCGCATCTCGTTCAAGAAAGTCCACCACAAGCTCGCCTTGCGCCGCTCAGCTTCCACCAGGCCGGCAAGCTTTCGCCGCTGATCCAAATTCAGCGCCACCACGGCCTCAGCCGGGAGGGAGTCCACGCCACTCACCGGCTGCTCTCCTTTGCGACACGGTTGATCCACGCCTCGAGCTCTTTCACCAAGATCAATCGGCGCTTTCCCGACTTGAACGCCTGCAGTTCACCTTTAGCGATAGCGCTGTAAATGGCGCTCCGGCTGTGGCTTGTCAGTCGAGCCGCTTCCTCTGGGCCGACTGCCATGGGTTGAGTGATCGCTGCGGTAGTCACTGAAATCTCCTCGTGTATTGAAGTTTGTGGACACCATAGTCAAGCGAATGTGATGTGTCCACATTTTTCTTACACTCATGGATTCGAAAGGACACCCATTGACACGTATCGACACAGCGCAAGGTCTGTGACATGCTGCCGCGAATGGATTGAGGAGATCGGTATGGCAAAGGCCCCGGCCAACAGAGTCAAAGCGGAAACCCTATCTCTAAGGGTTTCTCCAGAGTTGAAATTTGGGCTTGAACTCTTGGCTCGCATCGAAGAGCGTTCTTTAACAACCCAGGTTGAGCGAGCTCTGAAGGAACTATTCAACACAGTCAGAATGGATAGTAGTTATTTGGGTGACTACACGTTTTCATATCCAGTGAGTGATGAGCTCTATTTTTTGGACGTGCTTGGCCTAATCTATAGCGTGGATTCGCCTACAAGGCTCATTAGAACCGCAATCATGATGCCTCATACACTCTCGCAGAGAGAAACGGCGATACTGCGGTTCATACACGACACTCCAGAGTTCAATGGAGATGACAGTGTTTATTTCTCATTGCCCAGTGATGACGAAGAGTTATTGGATGCTCTAACTAAAAATTACTTCAGAAATAAGCAGCCGCTTGATATGAAAACTGTCAGAAAGAATTGGGCAAAGATCAATGATGTAATTGATTTCGCGCTAGAGCACGGTCACTATCCGCCAGACAGTCCGTCCTGGGACTGACTAGAGCAACTCCACGGCAGCCGCCTTTGTATCAGGGGCTAAGTGGGCGTATCTCAGAGTCATCTTGAGGTCGGCATGCCCCAATAGGTCCCGGATCGTATTGAGCGGAACGCCCTTCATTGCTAGTTTTGAGGCGAAGGTGTGTCGAAGGTCGTGCCAGCGGAATGAGCTCACTTTTGCTTCTTTCAATACCCCGTCCCAAGACTTTTTGACATTATCCATTACGCCGCCAGTCCGGCTTGGAAAGAGCAGGGGTAGGCCACTAGACTGGATTTTCCACTCTTTGATAGTTTCCAGCGCTTCCTTGTTCAGTGGGATGTGCCTGGTCTGGTCTGACTTTGCGCCCTCCCCAACTACCGTCAGCGTCTTTTGTGAAAAATCAATATCCGGCCAAGTTAGATTAAAAAGTTCGCCTCTGCGCAGTCCGGTGTTCAGGCTGATGATCGCCATCGGCTTCAAATGGTCGGCGAACTTCTTGCCCCTCAAGTCGGGTAGCTCTTCTTTCTTCCGCTCCCGGCGCCACCGGTTGGCGCTGTCACGTTCGCCCCTAATGCGCTCCTCCCGATCGTCCAGAGCCTGACGCAACCGCCGTTCCTCTTCCGAGGATAGGAATCGAACCCGGGCGCGGGTGTCGAGCCGCATCGGCTTCAGTTTGGTCATCGGGTGTTGATCAAGGGCGCCCCACTCGACTGCCTTGGAAAGCGCCCCGCGGAGGGCTGCCAGCTTCCTGTTTGCGGTGGCATCCTTCAGCCCGGCAGCCAACCACTTCACCCGCATAGCCTCTAGATCGCGCTGGGTGATGTCTGTCAGCGGTTTACGCATCAGTGCGCCGAAGCTGTACTCTATGGCGTGTCGCGTCTTCTGGTGGGCTTTGTGGTGGGTTTCCAGCCACGGGTAATAGCTCTCCTCCAGGTAGCTCTGAAGGGTGTGCGCAGCTCGACGCTTACTCTTGGTAGCCACCAGTGGGGTGCCGTGGGCGTGGGCCTCAGCAAGCCATCGAGCAGCCTCGGTGCGCGCCTGGTCCAGGGTCATCATGCCAACTCGCCCCAAGGTGGCGGCCTGGTTCCGCCCCCAGGTCACCATATAGCTGGCGTGGCCACTGGGCAGCACCCTGATCGACAGGCCCGGCTGTGCGGTGTCGTGGATGCGATATGCCTTCTCTTGCGGCTGGATGCTGGATAGAACCTTGGCGGTGATCTTGGTTTTCATGGTGGTTGTCCGTGACAGCAGGGTGACAGCAAAAATGACTATACGGACCTGTCTCGGTGGACTCAACCAGACGATATTCCCCAATGAATACGGGATTTCCCCTGTAATCACTGGGCACTATAACGCACTCGTAACGCGAAGGTCGCAGGTTCGATTCCTGTCTCCGGCACCACATCCAGCTCCACTGCATTGCGCTGAATGCTTTGGAAGCCCTCTAAACCGGCCTTATGGCTAATGCCAGTCAGTTAAGTAATTTGGGGCCGCTTTGCGACCCTTCGCGGGCACGCCCGCTCCCACAGGGATCGCGCATTTCTTGCGTTCACCGCCAGACGTGTGGGAGCGGGCGTGCCCGCGAAGGGCTGCAAAGCAGCCCCAGTAATTCTTAACTGACGGGCATTACCCTTCTGGCCGGTTTTTCGTCTCCAAGACCGACCGTCGGGAACCCACTAAATCCCCAATAACCGGGGGTGTTTTTTGGGTTACAGCGTCTTTCCTGAATGGAGAGCGTACCCCAATGCCACGCCTAGCCACTCCGCTCAGCGACCTCAAATGCCGCACGGCCAAACCGAGTGATCGCGCCTACATTCAAAACCCGGCGCTCGATCTGGCCGGCTCGATTCAAGCGCCGCGCACCGTGCACCGTCCTGCACTCTCGCTGACCCGCCTTCCTGGGAGGTATGGCAGGGACCGGTATCTGTGCCTTTGTTCTGGGCGTCAGTACAGGCGGCCCTGGTGCGCTGGCTTGTGCTGTCGTCGGAGGAGCAGTGGGCGGTAAAGTCCTCGGAGATGGAGGGGGCAAGGCGGGCGAAATGTTTGGTGACTTTTTGTACGGCGAGGTATCGGAGTGAATGAAATTGAGCCTGGACTCATTGCGATTCTGATTCTTGCACCCATGATGCTTGCGATGGTCGTGCAGTGTTTCATCGCACATAAATACACTGAATACTACGAGTCGTTGCTAACGCGCTGTAGCTTCGTGACCGGTAATAAGATTACGTTTCAACATGCAGGTCTTTTGGGCAAGGTTATGCGTACGGGTTTGATCTCCATGGTGCTGGCCATACCTAGCATCTTCCTGCGCAGGGGGTTGATTGACTTCGATGAAGTCAAACGTTTCCCCTCAAGCATGAGGCGATTGTTGGTGAGCCTTTTGATGATTCACATCCTCTTGGCCACCGCGCTGATTATTTTCACTTACACCTAGCCTGACCGCTTCTGCATGGGGCGCGGTACTGGCCAGCCCGATAGCGGTAGCCCCTGTGTTCGGGCATCTGCGGCCAGTCCGGCAAGCTGGCCTTTCAAACGGGAGAAACGCCATGACGGATAAAAACAACGATAACCGCCCTGTCTACCAAGCAGCCTGCCATTGCGGCACCGTGCGTTTCTCACTGCGGTTGACCGATGGTCTGCGCACCGCACGCAGGTGCAACTGCTCGCTGTGCCGTATGCGCGGGGCGGTGGCGGTGTCGGTCAATCTGGGCGATATCACGGTCACCCAAGGTGAAGAGGCGCTGACGCTCTATCAGTTCCACACCCGGGAAGCCAAGCACTACTTCTGCTCGAAGTGCGGCATCTACACCTTTCACCAGCGGCGTTCCTCGCCGGACCAGTATGGGGTGAACGTTGCGTGTATCGAAGGGATGAGCCCGTTCGATTTTGCAGAGGTGGCGGTCAGTGAAGGGCGTGTTCATCCCAAGGATCGGGTGGGGGGTGGCGCGGAGGTTGCGGGGTGGGTGCGGTATGCAGCTAACCCGGCGTGTGATCAGGGCTGAGGGCATCGCCCATGTTCGCGTGGGTCTTCGGGATCTGGCTTTCGCCAACGGGGTAGGTGTAGGTCTTAAACCGCCACAGCCCAGCCCGTGCAGGCCAGCTCGAAAGGCACCAGACTGACGCCATAGCGGGTAATGAACGGCGAGTCCGAGGCTGGCAGTGGGGCCGCTTTGCGGCCCATCGCGACGCAAGGCCGCTCCTACAGGGGGAGGTGGCGACGCAAGGGAATAGCAAATGGCTCAAGTTGAGTGGAACGCTTGCGCCGCTCTCGGGCATGGTAATCAGGCAAGGCGCGCTGCCAGCACTTTGCAGTAACCATTCACTGGCCAATGCCAACTGCCGAGGATTTTGCATGGATCAGAACAGAGACAGCCTGAAAACAACCAACCCTATCGCCGGGCTGCCGGGGGCAGTATTCGAGAAAGCCTGGGAGGTGCGTTGGGCCTTGAAACTCACCTACGTGTGCCTGTTCATGGATATGGCTTTCATGACAGCCTTGGGGACCACTCTGCTGGATTTCTCGGGGGACATGGCTACGGTCTGGGGGAATATCGGGCGGATCTTTGTGAGTGTCGTGGTGTTTTGCCTGGCCGTGTCGGTGTGCGTTCCAGTGCTTGCGCAGGTCGCGGTCATGCTTGGTTCCTACATCCCTTGGCACTGGCTACAGAGCCGGCGCGATTACTCCCTGCTACACAATCACGTGACCTATAGCGCCTTGAAAGAGCACAGTCTTCGTGAGGGCAATGAGTTCCTGTTCAACTACTGGCGCAGCAAGAGCCAGCAACGGGAGGTGTGGCGTCAGCAGCGCTACCAGGCCGGTGTCCTGGTATTCGGGCTGGTGGTGATGGCCATTGCCAACGCCAATGTCGGGGCGCATTACCAGTTGCCTGGCTTGATGCATCAGGTCACCGAGCTGATTGGCTGGGAGGGCTATCTGGTGCTGGGGGGCATTACGCTCTGCCTGTTGCACTGGGCGTGGTGGGCTGCGGATGAGATTGGCCAGATCTACTACCCGCCCTTGGCAGAAAAGCTGAGGGAGCGCGGCTACTGACGCCGGGGCATGTGAGCCAGGAAAACTGGCTCACCCGCTCACCCGGCTCAGCCCACCGCAACCGCCGCATTCACCACCAACACCACGACCAACCCCACCACCGCCACGATCGACTGCACCACCGAGATGGTCTTGGTCGCTTCCCCCATGGTCATGCCAAACGACTCTTTCACCATCCAGAAGCCGGCATGGTTGGCGTAGTTGAAGAACAGCGAGCCACAGCCGATGGACAGGGCCAGCAAGGGCAGGTTCAGGCTGGGGTCAGCACCTGCCAAGGGGGCCAGCAGGCCGGCAGCGCCGACGATGCCAACGGTGGCCGAGCCGGTAGACACCGACAGCAGCATGGCGATCAGCCACCCCAGAATCAACGGCGGGAATGCCGATTGCTGGGTCAGGTGCACGATGGCATCGCCAACCTTGGCGCTGGTCAGCATCTCCTGGAAAGCGCCGCCGCCGGCAATGATCATGATGATCGAGGCAATCGGCTTCAGGCTTTTGCCCAGCGCATCGCGCAACTGCTCGGCGTTGCCACCGCGCGCCAGTACCAGGCTGAAGCCTGCGAACAGCACGCCCAGCAGCATGGCGATCAGTGGGTTGCCAAGGAAGCTGGCCAATTCCAGCAGCGCATTGCCCTTGGGCAGCAGCATTTCGGCAACGGCATGCACCAGCATCAGGATCGCCGGCAGCAGCGCGGCCAGCATGCCGATCAATACACCGGGGCGGGGTTGGCCGTCGGCCTGCTCAGCCAGGGTGAACTGGTCCAGCAGTGCCTGATCGGGGCGGGTGCTCATGCGCCGGGAAATGAACATGCCGTACAACGGGCCGCCCAGGACCATGGCAGGGATCGCGGCAAGGAAGCCGTAAAGCATGGTCGGCCCAACCGAGGTCTTGAGCACGGCAATGGCGGTCAGTGGGCCTGGGTGCGGAGGGACCATGCCATGCATGGCCGCCAAGGCGGAAATCACTGGCACTCCCACGTACACATAGGCAGAGCCCTTGAAGCGCGCCTTGCCCTCCAGCTTGCGTGCCACGCTGAAAATCAACGGCAGCATGATCACCAGGCCCACCTCGAAGAACATCGGGATGCCGATGACGAAGGCCACCATCATCATCGCCCAGGGGATCAGCCGGTCGGGGGTGCGTTTGAGGATCACATCGGCGACCTGTTCGGTAACGCCAGCATCCGCCAGGATCTTGCCCAGCATGGCGCCAAGGGCAATCACCACCCCGACCGCACCCAGTGTCTTGCCAGCACCGGTGAGCAGATGCGAAACGATACTGCCGGGTTGCATATGGGTCGCGAAGCCCACGCCAATGGACACCACCAGCAGGGCCAGAAGCGGGTGCATCTTCAGGCGCGATACGATCAGCGCCACCAGCACCAGAACACTGACCAGGGCGGTCAGCAACAGCTGAATATCTAAGGGAGTCATGCAAGGAGTCTCGGTTGGGCAGGCGCGTCAGCGGCAAACAGAAGGTGCAGGCAGGGCAATCAAATGTGCGGGCTGGCCAGCATGCAAAGGCATCGGGACGGGGAGTGCGGTCATGGAACGATTCACCTTGTTATTTGGTCATCTATATGAATCTGCCCAGAGTATTTGCGGTCAACCGGGATACTGTCAAGGGTAGGCCCTGGCAGCGGCAGCGCCAGGCCCAGCCGCGAACAACCCATTAGGTACTGAACAAACGCCGTTCCCGCGCCCACACGATCGCTTCACTGCGGCTGTGCACATCGAGCTTGGAATAAACCGTTGCCACGTGGTTGCGCACCGTGTTCAGCGCCAGGTTCAGGCGCGCCGCAATCTCCTTGTCGGCCAGCCCTTCGCAGATAAGCGCCAGCACATCCCGCTCGCGGCGGGTAAGGTCGGTGAACGAGGCATCGGGCAACCGGCCGGTGTTGATACGTTTGGCATTGGCCAGCTTCTCGATCAAGGTCTGGCTGAACCACGATGCATCCTGCATGACGGTCTCGATCGCCTCGACCAGTTCCAGCTCCGAGCGCTTGCGCTCGGTGATGTCCATCAGCACCAGCAGGTAGCACGGGGTGTCCAGCAGGCTCACGGTGTCGGCTTGCAGCATGCAGTCGAGCGGGTCGTCACCTTTCTTGCGCAGCTTCACATCCAGCGCCTCGATACGCCCGCTCTTTTCCAGCGCATCGAACACCTGCGCTGCCACCCCGCGGTCGGCGAAGAAGTCGATTTCGGCCACGGTTTTCCCGATCAGCTCCTGGGCGGTGTAGCCCAGGCTGTCGAGGAACGCTTCGTTGGCATCGATCAGTTGCTGCTTGTCTGCGCTGCACAGCAAGGTCGGCACAGGGCTCAGGCGAAACGCCTTGGCAAAGCGCTCTTCACTCTGGCGCAGGGCGTTCTCCGCCTTGCGCCGGGGCTCCAGGTCGGTGAACGAAAACAGCATGCAATCCTCTTCGTGCATGTCCAGCGGCTGCCCGGCCACGATCACCAGCTTGGTGCCGCCTTCTGGCAAGCGCAGCTCGGCCTGCATCTGCGGGATGGTCGCACCTTCTATCAGGCGCTCGATCGCCAACTCCTTGCGCTCGGCGTTTTCCAGCACGTCCACTTCATACACCGACCGGCCAATGACGTTTTCCCGCACATGCCCGGTCATTTCCAGAAAGCCCTGGTTCACCTTGATGAAGCGCAAGTCGCTGAGGCGGCAGATAACGGCGGGGGCAGGGTTGGCGTTGAAGGTTTTTTCAAAGCGCTGCTCTGCGCTGGCCCACTCGGTAGCGTCGGCCAGTATCAGCACCAACGATTCGGCCTCGCCCTTGCTGTCTTCCAGCACCATGCTGCGCACCCGGTGTACCCGGCTGCGTGCCTCCTCATCACCAACCGGCGAAACCTCGACCACGACATCGCTGAACACTTGCCCCGCCGCCACGCGGGCAATGGGGTACTGGTCGGCTTCCAGTGGATGGTTGTTGCGGTAGCGCAGGGCAAAGCGCTGGCGATAACCCTCGGCGTCACCGCCCAGCTGTTCCAGGCTGTCGACCCCGTGCATGCGCAGGGCGGCTTCGTTGGCCCAGATGATGGTCTGGTCCACTTCCAGCAGCATCACGCCATCCGAAAGCCCGGCAATTATCTGCTGCAGCTGGCGGCGGTTGGTTTCACGGGCAAGCACGGCGTCGCTCATGGGCGTCCCCCGGTCGGTAGTGGCTGGTGTTGTGACTGGCGTTGAGCATAAACGCAGCAGGCACCGGCAGATTGGTGCCAATGCACTAGTGCGGGTGGGGCAGATGCATCAATACACCCTTGCATGGGACCCGCAAACTGGCCATGACGTTGCATCAGGCACCCGTGGCCGGTGCAGCCAGTTCCCATTGACGAGGATGCATAGATGACTGAAGCCTATGTAAGCACCCCGGCAAATGCCGTGAGCCCGCTGCGGGTGTCGTGGAGTGCAGTTTTCGCCGGGGGGGCCATTGCCTTGGCTACCTACCTGGTACTCAGTGTGCTGGGCACCGCCATCGGGGCCGGAGCCGTTGACGCGATGGCCGATGGCAACCCGCTGCGTGGCTTTGGCACAGGTGCGGGGGTGTGGTTGTTCGTCAGCACCCTGGTTTCGGTCGCCGCCGGTGCCTGGGTTGCCGGCCGCACGGCGCCGGGCCGCGGTGGCCTGCATGGCCTGTTGAGCTGGACGGTGACCACATTGCTGGCGACCTGGCTGCTGGCTTCGCTGGCCGGGGGCGTGGTCGGCACTGCCGGCAATATTGCCGGTAAAGGCCTGTCGCTTGCCGCGGATGGTGTGGCTGCCGCCGCACCGGCAGTCGGCCAAGGCATCAAAGAGCGCCTGGGTAAGCAGGGCATTTCGCTCGACTGGGACAGCCTGGAAGCGGAGCTGAACAAGACCCTGCAGCAGTCCGGCAAGGCCGAACTGAACCCGTCGAACCTGGAGCAGCAGGCCGATCAGGCGCAGGCGCAGGGTGAGTCGGCGGGCCGTATTGCCGCCGAGGACCCGACCCAGGCCGTTGACCAGCTCAAGCAATGGTTCGACCGGGTACGCAAGGCCGGTGAGCCTGCGCTGAGCGCGGCAGACAAGCAGGCCCTGGTCAACATCGTGGCGGCGCGCACGGGCAAGAGCCAGCAGGAGGCCCAGCAGATCGTGGATAACTATGCCCGTGCCTACCAGCAAGCCGCCGAGCAGGTGCAGGTGCTGAAAGACCAGGCAGAGCAACAGGCGCGTGAAGCTGCCCAGGTAGCGGCCAGCAACGTGTCCAAAGCCGCCTGGGGCACGCTGGTAACCCTGCTGCTTGGCGCTGCCTTGAGCGTTGTGGCAGGCCGCTTCGCCCTGTCGTCACGCAAGACCCGGGTCGTGAATGTGTGATCACCCGCCCAGGTTTGCCCGTTTCACTGGTGTAACCCCAACCCACATGTACGGATGTCGTTGAAGGAGAAAAACCATGAGCAGCACGTCTGACAAAGTCAAAGGCATGGCCAACGAAGTGGTTGGCAAGGTTAAGCAAGCCGTCGGTAAAGCGACTGGCAATACCGAGCTGGAGGTAAAGGGCAAGGTGCAGGAGAAAAAGGGTGAAGCCCAACAAGTGGTTGGCGATGTGAAGGACGCCGTCAGCAAGGACTAGCCGACTGTCGCCCCACCCATCAGCGGTCGCCTTCGGGCGACCGTTCTTGCATGTGCCTGCTGCGCCCAGGCGCTGCTCAGCGCTGGTACGCCTTGCCGAAGTGCCGTTCCAGGCGCGCTTGCACCAGCTCCAGCAGAATCGACAGTACCCAGTAGATGATTGCCGCGGTGGTCAGCATTTCCAGGTAACGGTAGCTGGAGCGCCCGTACGACTGGGCCAGGAACATCACTTCCCACACCCCCATCACCGAAATCAGCGATGAATCCTTCAGCATCGAGATGAACTGGTTGGCCGTGGGCGGAATGATCACCCGCATGGCCTGGGGCAGCACGATGTAGCAGAACGTCTGCGGCGGGCGCATGCCCAGCGCCAGCGCCGCTTCGCGCTGGCCGCGCGCCACGCCGAGAATGCCGGCGCGGAAGATTTCACTGAGGTAGGCGCCGTAGTTCAGCGACAACGCAATGATGCCTGCGCTGATTGCGCCGGGCACCAGGCCGACCTGTGGCAGGCCCAGGTAAATCAGCAGAATCTGGATAAGCAGCGGCGTACCGCGGAAGAACGACGTGTAGAAACTGGCGATACCGACCAGCACCGCACTGCCGGACAAGCGCGCCAGGGCTGCGGCAAAGCCCAGCAGCACCGAGACCACCATCGAGCACAGGCACAGGAACAGGGTCAGCGCTGCGCCTTGCAAAAAGCCGTTAGGGCCCAGTTTGAAGCCGGCGAGGTTGGGGAACTTCTCCACAATGATCGCAAACTTCAGGTCGAAGCTGAGGAAGAACGCCACGAACAGACCGAACAGCGCCAGCCAGGTCAGCAGCAGCCGGGTGCGAAAGCCGAACAGGCTGGCGCCCGTGGCTTTGGCCGCGGGCTTGGGGGAAGAAGGGAAGGTGCTCATTTGCTGATGTCGGCGCCAATCCATTTCTGCGACAGCTTGGCCAGCGTGCCATCGGCTTTCAGTTCGGCAAACACCTGGCGCACCTTGGCATCCCATTCAGGGTCGCCTTTCTCGATGGCCACCGAGTTGGGCTCTTCATACAGTGGGGCACCGGCCAGCTTGAAGCGCTTGTCCTGGGTCAGGCGCGGCTGCGCGGTCACCAGGTTGGTAAGAATGGCATCCAGACGCACGCCCGCGCCCAGGCCCAGGTCCTGGAAAGCGACGTTGTCGGTGTCGTAAGGCGCAATCTGCACAAAGTCGAAGGGGTAGTCGATCTTCTGGTCTTCCTTGCCTTCGATCACCAGGTTCTTGTTCAGGTAGCTCTCGTAGCTGGAGGCGCTGGTCAAGCCTACCTTGCGCCCATCCAGGTCCTTGGCCCCATGAATGCGCTCATCCTTGGCATTGACCACGATCACTGCCGGCGATGCGTAGTACTCCACCGGGAAGTCGAACACTTCGGCGCGCGCCTTGCTGGGCGTCATCGAGCAGATGCAGATGTCGTAGCGGCCGCTCCAGCGGCCGGCGGCGATCACGTCCCACGACGGGGTTTCCAGGCGCAGCTTCACGCCAAGCTTGTCGGCCACAGCCTTGGCCACATCCACGTCGAAGCCGTCGAGTTGGTTCTGATCATTGAGGAAGGAGAACGGCGGGTAGCTCTCCATCAACACGTTGACCATTTCCTTGCGCGATTCAACCCGCTCCAGCGTGGTGCCTGCCAGGGCCTGGGACGCAGTGGCGAGCAACACGAGGCCCGCGCCGAGCACAGTAGAAAAGCGCATGTACATACCTGAAAAGTTTGCCAAAAAAGAGAAAGTGTATTTAATAGTTATAAACCTTTCTCTCATAATGAATTTTATTCATAACCACCTTCAGAGTAGTTATATGACACAGCGCGCGATGGTTATTCTCGACGGGGGCATGGGCCGTGAACTGCAGCGCAGCGGCGCACCGTTTCGCCAGCCCGAATGGTCGGCGCTGGCGCTGACCGAGGCGCCCGAGGCCGTGGTAGGTGTACATGCGGCGTTCATTGCCGCGGGTGCCCAGGTCATTACCAGCAACAGCTATGCGGTCGTGCCGTTCCACATTGGCGAGCAACGTTTTGCTACAGAAGGCCAGCAACTGGCCAATACCGCCGGCCAGCTGGCGCGTCATGCCGCCGATAATGCTGCACACCCGGTCAAGGTAGCGGGTTCGCTGCCACCGCTGTTCGGCTCTTACCGCCCTGACCTGTTCCAACCTGAGCGGGTCGAAGAAGTCCTCAAGCCGCTGCTCGCCGGCCTGGCGCCGCACGTTGACCTGTGGCTGGCCGAAACCCAGAGCGCCATCGCCGAAGTACGTGCCATCCATGCGCACCTGCCCGAAGACGGCCGCCCGTTCTGGGTGTCGTTCACTTTGCAGGACGAGGACGTGGATACGGTGCCGCGCCTGCGTTCCGGTGAGCCGGTGGCTGATGCCGTGCAAGCGGTAGTCGGGCTGGGCGCCGCAGCGGTGCTGTTCAACTGCAGCCAGCCGGAAGTAATCGGCGCGGCCATTGACGTCGCCCGTGCCGTTATCGACAAGCAAGGGGCAGGGGTGGCCATCGGTGCCTACGCCAACGCCTTCCCCCCGCAGCCCAAAGAGGCTACCGCCAACGATGGGCTGGACGAGCTGCGTGAAGACCTGGACCCACCGGGCTACCTTGCCTGGGCCAAGGACTGGCGTGAACGCGGCGCCAGCATGGTGGGCGGCTGCTGCGGCATCGGCCCCGAGCACATTGCCGAGCTGAAGCGTAACCTCGGCTGACAGGTTCGAAGGCTTCTATACGGCAAGCGAAGCGGCTAAGTTTTGGAATTGCTGGAACTGACGGTAAGGTTTCAGCATCTTCCATGCATCATGCGCCACGGGCAGTCGTGTTCTGACTGCCCAGTGATGGAGCGCAGCGCTGAACGCCCGAAGGAGTAACGCCTATGCCTGAAAACCAGAAACGCAGGAGCACCATCAACCCACCTGTCTTTTTCACCAGTGCAGTACTGGTGCTGTTACTGGTGTTGTACGCCACAATGTTCCAGGCGCATGCCCAAAGCGTCTTCGAGCAGGTTCAACAATGGATCGTCACCAATGCAGCCTGGTTCTACATCCTCACCGTCGCACTGGTGCTGATCAGCGTCGTCTTCCTGGCCGTAAGCCGCTACGGCGACATCAAGCTGGGCCCGGACCATAGCGAGCCCGACTACCCCAACAAAAGCTGGTTCGCCATGCTGTTCTCTGCCGGCATGGGCATCGGCCTGATGTTCTTCGGTGTGGCCGAACCGGTGATGCACTTCATCAACCCGCCCGTGGGTGACCCCAACACGGTGGCCGCCGCCCGCGAAGCCATGAACATCACCTTTTTCCACTGGGGGCTGCATGCCTGGGCGATCTACGCCATCGTGGCGTTGATCCTGGCCTACTTCAGTTTCCGCAACGGTCTGCCGCTTACCCTGCGCTCGGCGCTGTACCCCTTGATCGGCGAGCGTATCTACGGCCCTATCGGCCATGCAGTGGACATCTTCGCCATCCTGGGCACGGTATTTGGCGTCGCCACCTCGCTGGGCTACGGTGTGCTGCAGATCAACAGTGGGCTGAACCAGTTGTTCGGCCTTCCGATCAGCACCTCGGTGCAGGTCATTCTGATTGCCGTTACCTGTGCATTGGCCACGCTGTCGGTGGCCAGCGGCCTGGACAAGGGCATCCGTATCCTGTCGGAGCTCAACCTGGGCCTCGCGGTGGTCCTGATGCTTTTCGTGCTGGCGGTAGGCCCTACGGTATTCCTGCTGCAGGCCTATGTGCAGAACACAGGGGCCTACCTGTCCGATATCGTCAACAAGACGTTCAACCTGTTTGCCTACGAACCTACCGACTGGATTGGCGGCTGGACCTTGCTCTACTGGGGCTGGTGGTTGTCCTGGTCGCCCTTCGTGGGGCTGTTCATTGCGCGCATTTCCCGTGGGCGCACCATTCGCGAGTTCGTGTGTGGCGTGCTGTTCGTCCCGGCCGGCTTCACGTTGCTGTGGATGACCGTGTTTGGCGACTCCGCCATCCATATGATCCTGCACGGCGGTGTCAAGGACCTGGCCACGGTGGTGGATCAGGACAGCTCGCTGGCCTTGTTCGCGTTCCTCGAGCACTTCCCCTGGTCTACGGCCATCTCGATGCTGGCAGTGCTGATGGTGGTCGTGTTCTTCGTTACCTCGGCCGACTCGGGTGCGCTTGTCGTGGATATGCTGGCGTCCTCCGGCAGGGGCCATTCACCGCTCTGGCAGCGCGTGTTCTGGTCGGTCACCATGGGCGCGGTGGCCATTGCCCTGCTGCTGGCCAACGGCCTGAAAGCATTGCAGGCGGCCACCATTGCCAGCGCCTTGCCGTTCGCGATCATCCTGCTGTTTTCCATCTGGGGTTTGTTCAAGGCCCTGGGGCTGGACGCCACACGGCGTGGGCTGCGCACCCAGGCACTGCCAGGTCAGCGGCAGGGCCGTCAGAACCACGGCGGCTGGCAGCGCCGCTTGCGCAATATCGCCATGATGCCGCGCAGGGCGCACGTTACCCGCTTCATCGCCGATGTGGTCAAGCCCGCGTGCGAAGAAGTGGCGCAGGAACTGCCCAAACAGGGCTATGAGGTGACCGTGGATGAGCGTGAAGACGGCCGCATCACGCTCGAGCTTTCCCATGCCGGTGAAGGGCGCTTCAAGTACGAGGTACGCCCCCGGGCATTCAATACGCCGAGCTTCGTCATGCGCGACGCCGATGACAACAGCGATGCGCGCAAATACTTCCGTGCAGAGGTGTACCTGCGCGAAGGCGGGCAGGACTACGATGTGATGGGCTGGAGCCGCGAGGATGTGATCGGCGACATCCTCGACCAGTACGAGCGCCACCTGCATTACCTGCACGTGGTGAGCTGATGCCGTTTACGTGCGGGCGATCGCCGGAATCGCCCGCACGTAGACCAGCTCGCAGACCAGCTCGACCAATGTCTGGGTAATCACCGCCGCTGCCGCCAGCGTGCGCCACTGCTCTGGCAAGGCGAGCGCCAGCGGCAACACCACCAGCGAGTTGCGCGTCGCCGCACTGAACATCACGGCGCGCTTCTGCTGTGCCGGCAAGCCCAGCAGCCTCGCTGTTGCCCAGCCGATGGCCGGTGCCACCAGCGCAAAGCCCAGGTAAACCGGCACTACGGGCAGCAGTTGCGGCAGGTCGTGCAACACGATCCGGATCTGTGAAGCGATCACCACGAACAGCACCAGTGCCATCGCCGGTACGGGCATCCAGGCCCAGGCATCGTTCCACCGGCTCACCCCCCGCCACTTGCCGACCAGGGCACTGGTCCACACGGCCAAGGCCAACGGCACGACGATCATCGCCATGAACGCCTGCACGAAGGGCCCTATCGCCAGGTTCAACGGCTGGCCATCGTCGAGCATGAGCGCCAGGTAAAACGGCAACAGCAGCAGTTGCAGCAGCAACAGCACGGGGGTGGCGGCCAGCATGAGCCGCGCATCGCCTTTGCCCATGTGTGTGAACACCACCACATAGTCGATGCAAGGTGCCAGCAGTACCAGCAGGGCGCCTGCCAGCAAGGCCGGCTGGCCCGTCAGCCCGCGCGTCAGGCCCCACACCAGCAAGGGCACCAGCACGAAATTGGCCAGCAACAAGGCAACCATGAAGCGTCGATTGGCCAGGCTCGCGCGCAGGTCCAGAAAGGGTATCTGCAAGAACATGGCGTACATCAGCACGGCGATGGCGGGTGTGATCAGCACTTCCAGCACTGAAGCACCCGCACCGGCGAAAAGGCCGAAAGCGCAGGCCGCCAGCACGGTGGCGAAATAGATCAGCGTTTGCCGGGATTCGAGTTGGTCTCTGGTCAAGAAATTACCTGCTGAAAAAAGTGCGGGCCATGCGGTGCCGGGCACTGCAGCCAGTGGTTGTTTTAAGACTCGTCTGAGTTATCCGCCAGCGCCATCGCTGCATTCTATGTGCAGCCTACACAACAACCACAGGACGTCGTAATGAACATTCGTGCCATCGCTATCGCCGTAGCTGCAACCATGACTGCCCCTGGCCTGGCCAGCGCGGCCAATACCATTACGTTCAGCGGGGAGGTCACTGACCAGACTTGCTCGGCTGTCGTCGATGGCAACACCGAGCCAACCGTCGTCATGCAAAGTGTGCCAGCCAGTGCGCTGATCGGCGGCTCCGGCAAGAACACCGGGGAAACCAAATTCACGTTGCGCCTGACCGGTTGCGCTGCGCCAGCCGACGCCAACGAGCAATTCACGACGCTGTTTCAAGCTACCAACCCTACAACGCTGGGCAACCTGACCAACACGGCCACCAACGGCGCCACAGGCGTTGCGTTGCAGTTGCTCGATGCACCCGGCGGCAGCCCGGTAAACCTGGCAGGTGGGGCGGCAGTCAGCGCGGGGCAAATCGTCCTGAGCGCCGGCCAGACGTCTACAAGCCATGACTATGCCGTGCGTTATGTCTCCGAGGCAGCCACCGTCACCGCAGGCCCTGTCCTGGGCGCCGTCACTTACACCCTGCGTTACGAGTGATGCGTGCACGCCAAGCTTTCTGACTGCCGCCATTGGACAGTACTCATGGCGGCAGGCCTTCGAGGTAAATGCATGAGAACTTCGTCAGCAGGTCGGCTTCGTTCGGTCGCCATTGCGCTTGCGCTGGTGCTGGGCATGACGGGTACCGCATTCGTCCAGGCCAGCGTAGTGGTGACAGGTACCCGGGTCATCTACCCCGGGGATGCAAAGGAAAAAACGCTGCAACTCACCAATCAGGATGCCTTCGCCAATGTCGTGCAAGCCTGGGTGGATTCCGGTGACCCGGCCTCCACGCCCGAAACTGCCAGGGCCCCGTTCATGGTCAACCCGGCCGTGTCACGTCTGGCCCCGGGTAGCGGGCAGTCCCTCAGGCTCATCTATACCGGCTCGGCGTTACCCGGCGACCGGGAATCGGTCTTTTATCTGAACGTGCTGCAGATCCCGCCACGCAATACCGCGCACGCCGACAGCAACCAGATGTTGCTCATCCTGCGTAATCGCCTGAAGCTGTTCTACCGCCCTGCTGCCATTGCCGGAACGGTTGAGCAATTGCCTGAAAAACTGCGTTTTAGCCTCGTGGGCCAGGGCGCCAGCTGGCAGGTGCTTGTGGATAACCCAACGGGGTTCTATGCCTCATTCGGGGCTGCGACGCTCACCGCGGGTAACCGCCAGGTAACGCTGCATGCCACCATGGTGCCGCCCTACGGCTCGGTGCGTTGGGCGCCGGAGAGGGGCGGCCTGCTCGAGGGCAAAGCCCCCGAGCTCAGGGCGCAGTTGATCAACGACTATGGCGCACGCGTGGGCATCACTCATGTGTTGCAGCGCTAACCTGCGGCGCAACACGGCCCTGCTAGGTGGTGTTGCCTTACTGATGGCGCGGTTAGCCCACGGCAAGGGCGATTACCGCTTCGATGACAGCCTGCTACTCGGCTCGGGTCTGGCCGGCGGCAACCTGGAGCGTTTCAACCAGGCGCAGCAGGTCGATCCAGGTACTTACCTTGTCGACGTGTATGTGAACACGCAATACGTCAACCGAAGTGAAGTGAGCTTTCGGCCGCAAAACGATGTGGTCGAACCCTGTTTGTCCGAGCAGTTCCTGCGCCAGCACATGAACGCGCGCAAGGTCGAGACGCCCATCGTCGATTCGACCCAATGCATGGCCCTGAGCAAGCGGCTGCCGGGATCAATGTTTCAATACGACTCCGCCCGCTTGCGCCTGGACCTTTCAGTACCCCAGGCATTGCTCTACATCAAGCCGCGCGGCTACGTCGACCCGCAGGACTGGGACGCGGGCAGTGCCATGGGCTTCGTCAACTATGACGCCAGCCTTTACAACTCTCGCTATCAAGCGTCAGAAAGCGAAGCTGCCAATTATGGTTACCTGGGGCTGAACACGGGCTTGAACGTCGGGCTGTGGCGTTTGCGGCATCAGTCCAACTACAGCTACTCAAGTTTCGGTGGCACCGCGGTCAGCCGCTGGAACAGCATTCGCACCTATGCACAGCGCGCAATCGCGCCCTGGCAAAGCGAGCTGACGGTGGGCGACAGCTTCACCGAAGGCAACTTGTTTGGCAGCATCGGCTTTCGCGGCGTGCGCCTGGCCAGCGACGACCGCATGCTGCCGGACTCTCAGCGTCAGTATGCTCCGCAGGTACGCGGCACGGCGGCGGGCAATGCACGCGTGGTGATCAGCCAGAATGGCCGCAAGGTTCAAGAAACCACCGTAGCGGCTGGGCCATTCGTTATCGACGACCTGTACGGCACGGCTTACAACGGTGACCTGGACGTGCAGGTGATCGAAGCTGACGGCAGTATCACGCGCTTCACCGTGCCCTATGCGGCAGTGCCCGACTCAATCCGCCCGGGCATCTCGCGCTATAGCGCAACCTTAGGCCAGGTCCGCCAGACTGATACCAACCAGGGCGTCTTTGCCGAGGCCACTTACCAACGGGGCCTGACCAACGCAGTGTCCGCCAACCTCGGGGCTCGGGTAGCGCAGGACTATTTGGCTGTGCTGGGCGGCGGCGTGCTGGCAACGCCTTATGGCGCGTTCGGGCTCAACAGCACCTTTTCCAGTGCCACGGTAGAAAACCGTCAGCACAGGCAAGGCTGGCGCATGGGGCTGAGCTACAGCCGCACCTTCCAGCCTACCAACACCACGCTCAATCTTGCCGGGTACAGATACTCAACTCAGGGTTATCGGGATTTGGCCGACGCACTGGGTGCCCGGCAGGCCACCGTGCGCGGTGAACGTTGGGACTCGACCAGCTTCAAGCAGCGGAACCAGCTGACCGTGCTGGTCAGTCAAGGGCTGGGCGGGTATGGAAACCTGTATCTGTCCGGGTCGCGAAGCGATTATTACGACGGCAAGAGCCGTGATACGCAGGTGCAGTTCGGTTACTCGAACACCTGGCGACAGCTTAACTACAGCCTGGCCTATTCACGTCAGCGCACCACCTGGTACCGCGATAAGGCGGAAAGTTCAGAACTCAGTTTCACAAACCCGGCGGACGTGTACGACACCAGCAATAGCAGCAATACCCTGACGCTGACCTTCTCCATGCCCTTGGGCAGCTCAAGCCGGGCACCGACCATCAGCTCAATGGTGACCCGGCGCTCAGGTGATACGAATGGCAGCAGTTTCCAGACAGGTATCAACGGTACGATGGGCGCACAGCGTGACATGAGCTACGCGATCGCGGCCAGCCGTGACAGCGCCGGGCGCGGGACGAACTGGACCAGCAACCTGCAGGCGCAGAGTGCCGTTGCCACCTTCAATGGCGGCTTTTCGCAAAGCGCCGACTATCGGCAGATCAATGGCGGCATTCGCGGAGCGGCCGTGGTGCATGAGGGTGGTCTCACGTTGGGTCCCTACGTCGGGGATACCTTCGCGCTGGTGCGGGCCAAGGGCGCGGGCGGCGCGATCATCCGGGGTGGGCAGGGGGCACGTGTGAACGCTGATGGGTATGCGGTGGTGCCCTCTTTGTCACCTTACCGATACAACCCTGTCGGGCTTGACCCCAGTGGAATGGGTGAACAGGCCGAGTTGATCGAAACCGAGCGAAAGGTGGCCCCTTATGCCGGTGCTTCCGTGCTGGTCGACTTCAAGACCTTGCTTGGGCATGCCTTGTTGATCCAGGCCAGCTTGCCGGGCGGTAGGGCAATCCCCCTGGGAGCCGACGTGGTCGACGAACAGGGCACGACCCTTGGCATGGTAGGCCAGGGCGGGCAAGTGTATGCACGTGCCCAGGCCGACAGCGGGCGCTTGCTGGTGCGTTGGGGCGCCGGCCCTAGCCAGCGATGTCAGCTGCCCTACGACGTCAACAGCGCCACAGCCGCCAACAGTCAGGGCTTCATTCACCTGAAAAGCATATGCACGCTCAATGAGGAACCATCATGACGCTCAGGTCCTGGCTGCTGACGGCCATCCTGCTCATCCCTGCTCAACACGCCTGGGCGACCTGCTACAGAGTGACCTCCGTGGGCGCCGCCAACACCACGGCCAACGCTGCGATCAGGCCCGGGGAGGGTACTGCCGGCGCCTGGGCCGGTGCATGCGACACGTGCAATGGGTCATTGGGCATACCGAGTGTGATCAACGTCAGTGACCCAAGCTTTCAACCTTATGGCACGTTGATCGCGAGCTCCGTGGTCCCCTTCACCCAGTATGGCGCTACGGCTGGCTACAATCCGGAGTACGTATTTTTTCGCTGCGAGGGGCAAGATGCGGTTTACGAAATGTGGTCTACCAATGGCGATGATGTCTACAGTGGCTGGTTCCAAGGGGGCGACAGCGTCGGCCTGAGCCTGGGTTTGCAGGACGCCTACAGAACGGCCTGGCCTAATGTGCTGTTGCGCTTGACCCATCTTGCAAGCGGCGAGCCTTTCACTCACATCTGGCGTGAGCGTAGGCTCACTGGCCTGGACATCGATTCTCGCGGCTATCAGTTGGTCAAGGCCAAGAACCTCAGCGCCGTGCGTGCGGAGGTTTTCAGCGCACCGAAAGACCCTACGTACAACTATTACAGCGACACGGTCTCGTCGCAGCTCTACGCCTATGCCCAACAGGCGGCCTACATCGCGATCAAGGGGCCGGGCCTTGCTTATCCGACGGTAGGGCAAACCCACTACGGTAACTGGAGTGGCTGGTATGGGAACTGGCCTGGTGCATTGGGCCTGTACAACCAGGTCACGCTAAAGCGTTACCCCACCTGCAGCGTATCGAGCGTTACACCCTATGTGGTGTTTCCCTCGATCAGCGTGAGCGAGATCAACGCCGGGGGCAGCCGCGAGGTGCCTTTTCAGATCAATTTCCGCTGCCAGAGTACTGTTCTCAACAGCGCCAGCGCCAACGGTACAGCCATTGGCATCAAGGTTTCTTCCGGCGCCCTGGCTGCGTCCTCTTCCTTGGGCCTGATCAACGCCCAAGGTGGTCTGGCCTACTTGCTGTCGGACCGTTATGGCCAGGCGGGAATGGCGCAGGGGGTGGGCATTCGCGTGCTGCGCGGCGGCGCTCCCATCAACTTGCTGGCCAATGAAGACTCTGCCAATGGCAGTGGTGCAGCGGGTCGAGGGTGGTACCCGGTTGTCAGCAATACCGCCAACCTCACAGGCACTATCAATGGTATCGGCCAGTACACCGAGACGTTCAGAGCTCGATTGGAAAAGCTCTCCATCGGCACCATGCCGACGGTAAGGCCTGGTCGGGTCGAGGCCACTGCGCAAGTGGTGATACGTGTCCAGTAGCTACGCGCAGGGCCTGCTGCTGGTCGTCGTCGCGCTGGTCAGTACGGTCACCTGCGCGGGTGTCACTGCTGAGCGTACCCGGGTCATCGTGCGTGAAGGTCAGCGTGACACTTCCTTGGCACTGGTCAATCAAAATGCCTATCCAGTCGTGGTTCAGGCCTGGGTCGACAATGGGGAGCTGAATGTTACGCCGGACACCGCAACTGCACCCATCATGCCGCTTCCGCCAATGTTCAGGCTCGAGCCCCGGCAACAGCGAAGCCTACGCCTGGTGACTACCGGGCAGGCGTTTGCACAGGATCGAGAGTCCCTGTACTGGCTGAATGTGTACGAGATTCCACCCCGGCCGCGCGAGGCGCTGGGCGAGGGCTCGACCCGGCTGACGATCACGCTGCGCACCCAGCTGAAAGTCATCTATCGCCCCCAAGGCTTGTCGAAGAAGGCCGAGACAGCGCCTTTGCAACTGGTGGTCAAAGCCCAGGGCCGCACTGTGCAGTTGCATAACCCGACGCCGTTTTACATATCCCTGGCGCAGGCGCAGATCGGCGATGGCAAACGGTCGATCGTGCTTGATGCGCCGTTGTTGACGCCATTCAGTACGCAGCGCCAGACAGTGGGCGGTAACGTGCCCAGCGACGCGACGTTCAACTACACATGGCTGGATGATGATGGCAATGCGCAAACCGGCGAGCGTCCTGTCCTGGGCGCGATGCCCCACAGCGTCGAACCTACGCTAGAGGCCGCTGCAGCAGATTGAGATTCGTCCTATTCAGCAATGGCATTGGTGCCCCTAGGCTGGCTGCATGAAGCTAGCCAACCTGTTACCTGCCGCTCAGTGGAACCTGTCGACGCCTATTGCCGCACGCAATTTGTTGCGCCTTTTCGCGATCACCCTCGTCGCGGGGTTCTACATTGGCGCCTACGGTTACATGCGCATGACCTTGAACGAGGAAATCTCGTCTCGGCGCAGGTACATGAACGAGGCCATTTTCAACGCCCAGGATTTCTTTGTCAGCCGTCAGACCTTGCTTAAATCGCTAGGGCTGTCGACGGTCAGGCATGCTGGCTCCTCGGGTGGCGAGGCGTACATTCCAGGCGAGGAAGTCCATGTTTTCCTGCGCCAGCCCAGCGGTACATGGAGCTTGTGGCTGACGCCGCGCATGCTGGATTTCCTGCGAACCAAGCAGACCAGCCTGTTGTATGTCCCTCACGCCCTTGATGGGCCGGTGCAATGGCTTTTCAGTCAGCCTCAGCGTCCTCCTCTGGTCCCCAACGCTGTGTTGCAACGGCTGCGCGGCTCGACTGGCGAGCCTGGCCAGGAGCAGATCTTGCTGGCAGACGCTGGAGATGAAAAATCGCCTCCGCTCTATATTTTCATTGCCATGGATGAGCGCGACCGGGCTTCAGGGTGGCTGGGCCTTGAGGTGGAAGGCTCGCAACTGCTCACAGCGCTGGCGCATGAGCAGGCCGGCGACTTCCAGCTCGTGGACAGCGCAAGCCAGATCATCGCCAGCAACGATCAGGAGCAACAACTGAGCGCTCGGCACTATACGGCAACGCCTATCGATGACGGCTTTGGTTGGGAAGGCGGACATTGGCTTCCGGATCGGCTGACCATCCGCAAACAACTTGATCATTCGGACTGGCAGATCGTCTATAGCATGCCCTTGGCGTTGTTGGTCCCCGTGCTGATTCTGCCGTTCGGGTTGGCAGTGCTGATCAGCGTCGCTGTTACGCTGTTAATGCTGTGGTTGGTTCGTCGGGTCGACGTGCGACTGATCAGCCCGGCAGCGGCGCGAATCGATGCATTGGTCGAAAGTGAAGCGTTCAGCAGTGCTGTCATCCGCACCGCCCCGGTAGCGCTGTGTGTGCTGCGTCGTAGTGACGGCGAAGTGGTTTTGGCCAATCGGCTGAGCGAGCAATGGCTGGTCATGGGCGATGAACGCACCAAAGCCTGCCAGGACTGGATCACCCGTGCCTTCAGCAAGCCTGCGCAGACCAGTTGTACAGAAGAGCTGCAAATGGCCGACGGCCGTCATCTGTGTCTGAGCTATGCCCCCACTCGCTACAGGCGTGAAGACGTTCTGATCTGCGCCTTCAGCGACATTACCGAGCGCAAAACCGCCGAGCTGTCGTTGCAGCAGGCCAGGGCCCTGGCCGATGCCGCCAATGAAGCGAAGACACTGTTCCTGGCGACGATGAGCCATGAAATCCGTACGCCCCTGTACGGCATGCTGGCCACGCTTGAATTGCTCTCCCGTACCCACCTCGACAGCCAGCAGCGAGGGTATCTCAATGCCATCGAAGGTTCATCTGCCACTTTGCTGCAACTGATCTGCGACGTGCTGGATGTGTCCAAGATCGAGGCAGGCCAACTGGCGTTGGAAACAAGTGCGTTTTCCCCGATCGAACTGACACAGGAAGTGATGAAGGGCTATATGGGCGCCGCCCATACAAAAGGGTTGCAGTTGCTCAGTTGCATGGACCCGCAGCTTCCTGAACAGGTCCTGGGCGACAAAATGCGCACCCGTCAGATCCTTGGCAACCTGCTCAGTAACGCGGTGAAGTTCACTAGCAGTGGCCGGATAATGGTCAGGCTCCACATGGTTGGGGTCGAAGGTGAGCGCATGATGTTGCGCTGGCAAGTGGTCGATACCGGGCAGGGCATACCTGAACAGGACCAGCAGTACTTGTTCGAGCCGTTCTTCCAGAGTGGCCCGAGTACGAACACTGTTGCAGGAACGGGCCTTGGCCTTTCCATCTGCAAGCGACTGGTCGAATTGATGAGCGGCTCTATACGGGTGTTCAGTGAGCCGGGCTTGGGCAGCAGCTTCTCGTTCACACTGCCGCTTGGCCAATTGGCGCTTGATGAAGACCAGTACTGGGCACAGCCATTGCTCAATCAGGAAGTAGCTGTCTATTCCGGTGTTCCCGAACTGGCCGAGCACGCCGCAGGCTGGCTGCGTCGCTGGGGGGCGCGAGCGCAAGTAACGACCGCGCGGGACGTGCCTCATGAGCCAGGCACCGTGCTGGTCGAGATATGCCCCGGGCCGGCCAGCTCGGCAGCCATCGAGCATTGGCCAGGTCCGGTGATACGCGCATGCGCCGATGGTCATGGCCTATCGCGTCCTGCGGCTCAATGTTGGCAGGTGGCGTTGAATGATCTTCAGTTGCTCAACCGGGCTGTGAGCCAAGCCCAGGGTATAGAGGCGCGTCACAATGCAACTGCCCGCCAGGCCATGATCGAAACCAAGCTGTGCATTCATGTACTGGTGGCTGAGGACAATGTCATCAACCAGCTCATATTGCGTGACCAGCTGGAAAAACTGGGCTGCACCGTTACCCTGGCCAGTGATGGCGAGGAAGCACTCGCCCTCTGTCAGATGCACGTTTTCGATCTGGTGCTGACCGACGTGAACATGCCAAGGATCAACGGGTACCAACTGGCGCAACGCCTGCGCCAGCTAGGCCAGGCCATACCCATCGTGGGCGCCACCGCGAACGCGATGCTCGATGAGGCAGAGCGTTGCCTGGGCGCCGGGATGGATCAATTTCTGGTCAAACCGTTCACGTTGCATGCGCTCTATCAGTGCCTGTTGCCGTACCGAAAGGTCTCGCCCTGATGCTCTACCGCGTCTTGATCGTCGAGGATCATCCGTTTCAACTCCAGCACCTGGCACAACTGTTCCGATCCGTCGGCGGGTTTGATGTCGAGCTGCAAGGGAATGCCAGTATGGCGATCGAAAGCTTGCGCAACCAGGCTTACCACCTGGTCGTGACGGACCTCATGATGCCCCAGCTGGACGGTGTACAGTTCATTCAGAAGATGAGCCTGTTACCTACGCCACCGGCCCTGGGGCTCATGACAGCCGCTTCTACGCGCATGCTCGGCGGCGTCGCCAAGGTTGCCGAGAATCTCGGTATGCGCGTCGCAGGCATGATCAGTAAACCTTTGCAGATTCATCACGTTCTTGCACTGCGCCATTACCTGGACCGCGGGCGCACCCAAGCCAACCGGCAACCTGTTGCCTGCCCTGGCGTGCATTCGGCGCGAGTCCTGACCCATGCGCTCCAGTCAGGCGAAATACAGGCCTGGTTCCAGCCCAAGAAGTCTCTGCTCGACGGCCGGATCGTCGGTGCGGAGGCGCTAGCCAGGTGGCTGCATCCGGTCGAAGGTATCCTGATGCCTCGGGCATTTCTGGCCGAGCTGGAGTCAGCGGGGCTCGACCTGCAGCTGCTGTACAGCATGCTTGAGCAAACGCTTGCCGTTCAGGCGCTGTGGGCGGCTCAGGGGCACAGGTTACCGGTCTCGATCAACCTTCCCACGCATCTGCTTGACCAGCCCGACCTGGTCGACACGTTGCACAGGGCAGTGCGAGCGCGAGGCGCTGATCCCAAAACCATCACCTTCGAGTTGACAGAGACGTCTACCACTCGCCATTCCAGTGACTATCTAGCGGGCACGTGCCGGTTGCGCTTGATGGGTTTCGGTCTGGCCCAGGATGATTTTGGCAAGGGGTACAGCTCCTATTCCAACTTGATAACTACGCCTTTTACCGAAATGAAGATAGATCGTTCCTTGGTCAATGGGTGTGCAAAAAGTCCTGACATGGCTATCGCCCTGGCCAGTGCGGCTGAACTTGGGCGAGCACTGGGAATGGTTACGGTAGCAGAGGGCGTCGAAACCCGAGAGGACCTTGAAGTTGTCCGCAAGGCACGGTGTAACCAAGTGCAGGGGTTCATTATTTCCCCAGCGGTAGATGGTACAAGGATGCCTGCGCTGCTGAACGGGCATAGCTATGAGTAAAACGCATCAAAAACCAGGATGAAACGTTTCAGCTTTAAGATAATGAAGCCATTTGGCATGAATTTTGTGTCCAGGAGAGCACTCCTACCTTCATAGAGTGATGTCGACGATCAACACCATGAAAAATGCAAGCTTGCGCATGGATAAACTTGCGCGCAGCTCTCAACGTCTGAACAAAGCCATCCTGCTGCTCAGCGGGCTTTTACTGTTGTTGTCCAGTACATGTTATTGGGCGGTATCGCGTCTTCTGGAATCGGAACAGCAAAGACTCGAACTGCACTTTGCCAGGGTGATTGAAATCATCCATGAGCATGAGCTGTTTCTGCGTAACCTGACCAATAGTCTGCCACCCAATGGCGAGCTTCCCCCGCCTGTGAGGCAGGGCGTCATGTTGCTCGATTCGGTCAGCACTGACGGCAGAACGTTGACCAAGGCTAAAGGCTTCGAACTTTCATTACCCTTCACAATTGCCTACACGGGGGACTTCAGACCCGAGGAAGTAAGCGGCGCTCTGGGGCTTGGGCTGCGTCTGACCGACTACTACGGCGGGTTCTGGGCTCGCTCCTTCTACGCATCGCCGCAACTGTTCGTGCTCGAGCAGGGAACGGGCGCGAGTATCGCCGTGCCTGCTGCCGGTGACCAGCGTCAGCATCAGCCGCTGCTGCCTCGCCACTATGTAACCGTGGTAGATCGCTTGGTGAAGTTGCTGGCCCAGCCCGATCTACCGCTTGATCAGCGTGTTCATTGGGTGCGAGCGCCTGCCCGTCTGTACAACGACAACCTGCGTATGGTCGCGCTCATGGGGCTAGGGCCAGCGCATACCCTCAAGCCGAGCGCAACGGGTGAACACTTGATGGCCTTGGCCGCAGTGATGGACACCGAGCAGGTGGACGAATTCGAGCGCGTGCTCAGGTTGTCGGTCTACAACCAGTTCACCCTCATCTCGCCGGACGGCAAGGTGTTGATGGGCGAGCGCAGTGATGGGGACCCGGCGCCGCTTGGGTTGAGCTTCAACCGCAACGGCTTGCGTTTCAAGATGATCTCGTCGTCGGGCGACTCATGGACGGGGCTGTATGCCATCAGCTACAGGGATTTCCTGCGCTATGCCAAGTGGCCGCTTCTTGGTCTTGGCCTGACGATCATCGCCGCCGTCCTGTTGGGGCTGTGGGTCAATCACTGGTACAAATCGCGCATCGTCCGGCCTGCTCAGCGAGCACAGGTCCGGCTTGCCGAAAGCGAAGCCTTCAGCCGCATCATCCTGCACAACGTGCCGGTAGGTTTGTGCGTTGTTCGTCGTCACGACCACCGCGTGCTGTTGGAAAATGAGCGTGCAGCGCAGTTGGGCGTTACCGCAGCGGTACTGCAACTGCTGCGGGACAACCATGGTGACGAGGCCCCCGGTGAACTGTGCTTGCTGGTGGATGAGCGTTATGTACAGGTCGTGGCTGTGGCTACGCGTTACGACGGCGAAGACGTGTTTCTATGCGGTTGTAATGACATCACTCGCCACGTTGACGAGCAACTTCAACTCAACCAGGCCCATCAACGTGCAACGGCTGCCAATGAGGCCAAGACGGTTTTCCTGGCTACCATGAGCCATGAAATCAGAACCCCGCTGTACGGCGTGCTGGGCAACCTCGAATTGCTGTCGCTGACCGAGCTCAATGAGCGGCAGAGGCATTACCTGCAGATCATCGAGAATTCATCTGCCGTGCTGTTTCAGTTGATCAGTAACGTGTTGGATGTGACCAAAATTGAATCTGGGCAGATGGCCTTCGAGCATGCGGCCTTCGATCCGCGGCAACTGGTAGACGACGCGCAGGCCAGTTTCAAAGCCACGGCTCAGGGGAAAGGGTTGCAGCTTGACGCTGAAATCGATGCACAGGTACCCGCGCAGGTCCAGGGCGACGCCGGGCGGATCAGGCAGATCTTGCACAACTTGCTGGGCAACGCAATCAAGTTTACCCCCTCCGGGCGGGTACGCCTGCGGCTGATCGTTCACGAACGCAATGCCCAGGATGTGCTGCTGCAGTGGCAAGTCACAGACACCGGAAAGGGAATCCCCGAGAAAGCCCTCGAACACCTGTTCAAACCGTTCTATCAGGTTTCCGCAGGGCAGGAAGGAGGAGCCGGGCTCGGGCTTTCCATATGCGCGCGGTTGAGTGAGTCGATGGGCGGCACGATGCGAGTGGTCAGTGAGCCTGGTTTGGGTAGCAGCTTTTCGCTGTTCATCCGTTTGCCCGTCGTTATCGCGCTATCCCAGGCCGTGAAGGCTGTCCCACGGGTGGTCTCGCAGGCGGCGTCTGCCCCATTGAAGTTGTGTGTGTTGGTGGCAGAGGACAACCCGGTCAGCCAGGCTGTGCTGCGTGAGCAGCTTGAAGCCATCGGGGTTTCCCCTACCGTAGCAGCTGACGGTCAGCAGGCTTTGCAACTGTGGCAATCCAAAACGTTTGACCTGGTCATCACCGACATCAACATGCCGAAGGTGAATGGTTACGAGCTGGCCCGCCAGTTGCGAGAGGCAGGCGTCCAGGCGCCCATCATTGGCATCACTGCCAATGCGTTGCGCGAAGAAGGCGAGCGCTGCCTGCAGGCGGGGATGAACGCCTGGGTAGTCAAGCCTTTGAGCCTCGGTGCTTTGCGTCAGGTGCTGATGAGCCATTGCCATGGCTTGAGCGAACCCTACGTTGCGAACGATTCAGGCAAGGAGGATTTCTCGGGCTGGCTGTCATTATCCCAGCCCATGCGCAAACTGCTTGCCCAAACGTTGGCGAGCGATATTGCGCAGTTGGAAGGGGGGGTGACCGAGCACGATGCCGTTCTGGTGCAACAGCGGTTGCATAGCCTGGGCGGTGCTTTGGCCAGCGTTAACGCCACTGCCTTGTGCAGCGAGTGCCTACGCCTGGAGAACATGTTGCAGGAGCTGCCGCTGGACGTACGCGTGAGCGAGCAAGTCATTGCCCTGTGCGGGCGCCTTGCCAAGGTCGCGCAGCGTTTGTCAGACGAGATTCCCGGATGAGCCTTGTCCCCTATTGGAGTATTTCTGCATGCCTCATCACAAGGTTGTCCTCGCCGACGACCATCCCATTGTTCTGCTAGGGGTGCGTGAAGTCATTCAACGCATCGGGCGCTATAAGGTCGTCGGCCAAGCCACCAACTCTTCCGAATTGATTGAACAACTGCGCCTGCACAATCCTCGCACCCTGATCACTGACTTCAATATGCCGGGCGATTGCACCTACGGTGATGGCTTCAAACTCATCGAGTACATTCTGCGCCACTTCCCGGATACTCAAGTGCTCATTCTGACCATGATCTCCAACGACCTGATCCTCTCCCGCCTCCAAGAGTTGGGGGTTGCCGGGGTCATTCAGAAAAATCACCTGCATGATGAAATCGAAAAAGCGCTCAGTGCAATCCGCAAGCGGCGTCGATACCGAAGCCCGCTATCGGCGCCCACTTCCGTGGTGCGTGAAGCGGTCAGGGTCGAGGAGCGGTTCAATCAACTGTCGCCCAGGGAGCTTGAAGTCGTTCGGCTCTTTGTTACCGGTATGACCGTAGGCGATATTGCCCGGCAATTGTCGCGCAGCAACAAGACAGTCAGTGCGCAGAAAATCTCGGCGATGCGCAAGCTCAACGTTGACAGTGATCAGGATCTGCTGACCTATTGCATCGAGGCCAGGCAATTCCAGTGATTCACCGCGCCGGGCGGCAAATCCTGTGAGGAGTGGGCGGGCATAAAAAAACCCGGCATCGAGCCGGGCTTTTCTTCTGGCGAGCAGCGATTAGTTGCCGTAAACCGGCAGCTTCTTGCAGATGGCCTTGACCTTTTCACGCACGGCATCGATCACCGCTTCGTTGTTCAGATCAGCCAGGATGTCGCAGATCCAGCCAGCCAGTTCCTTGCACTCGGCTTCCTTGAAGCCACGGGTGGTGACGGCTGGGGTGCCGAAACGCAGGCCCGAGGTGACGAACGGCGAACGTGGGTCGTTGGGTACCGAGTTCTTGTTGACGGTGATGTAGGCTTTGCCCAGGGCAGCGTCCGCATCTTTACCGGAGATTTCCTGCTTGATCAGCGACAGCAGGAACAGGTGGTTCTGGGTACCGCCGGACACCACGTCGAAACCACGCTCGATGAACACTTCGGCCATGGCCTGGGCGTTTTTCACGACCTGCTGCTGGTAAGCCTTGAACTCAGGCTGCAGGGCTTCCTTGAAGCAGATGGCCTTGGCGGCGATGACGTGCTCCAGCGGGCCGCCCTGGGCGCCAGGGAACACGGCGGAGTTCAGCTTCTTCTCGATTTCTTCGTTCTTGCGCGCCAGGATCAGGCCGCCGCGTGGGCCGCGCAGGGTCTTGTGCGTGGTGGTGGTGACCACGTCGGCGAACGGTACCGGGTTCGGGTACACGCCAGCGGCAACCAGGCCGGCAACGTGGGCCATGTCGACGAACAGGTAGGCACCCACCTTGTCGGCGATGGCACGGAAGCGGGCGAAGTCCAGCACTTGCGAGTAGGCGGAGAAGCCGGCAACGATCATCTTCGGCTTGTGCTCGACAGCCAGGCGCTCGACTTCGTCGTAGTCGATCAGGCCGTTGCCGTCGATGCCGTACTGGATGGCGTTGTACAGTTTGCCCGAGGAGCTTACCGAAGCACCGTGGGTCAGGTGGCCACCGTGGGCCAGGCTCATGCCCAGGATGGTGTCACCGGCCGACAGCAGGGCCAGGTAGACAGCAGCGTTGGCCTGGGAGCCAGCGTGCGGCTGAACGTTGGCGTAATCGGCACCGAACAGCTCTTTGGCACGGTCGATGGCCAGTTGCTCGACGACGTCGACGTACTCGCAACCACCGTAGTAGCGCTTGCCTGGGTAGCCTTCGGCGTACTTGTTGGTCAGCACCGAGCCCTGGGCTTCCATGACAGCCGGGCTGGTGTAGTTTTCCGAGGCGATCAGCTCGATATGCTCTTCCTGGCGCAGGGCTTCTTGCTGCATGGCTTCGAAGAGCTCGGCGTCGTACTTGGCAATGGTCAAATCACGGCTGAACATGGCGGTCCTCAAGGATCGGGGTAGTTTGGGGGGGCATTCTAACCGATTGATTCGCGGCTGGCATATGAAGTGGCGTCAAGTCGCGGACCAATGGGTCTCATGTTGCATCCCGCGCCGTGTCTGGGCTGAGCGGGGGTTGGAGTTGACTTTGAAGTCCGGTTTCTGGGGGGCTTTGCGCCCCATCGCCGGCAAGCCGGCTCCCACAGGTTGGCACATGGCTGGAAGTTGGTGCGGTCGGTGTGGGAGCGGGCCCGCCCGCGAAGAACCCGGCGCGGTGGCTGGCACCGGCTACGCCGGTGTTCGCGGGCACGCCCGCTCCCACAAGGTCCTCCTGAATCAATAGTTGCGATGAGGCCAGTGCAGGCAGCGTCAATGGAACATGAACAACGTCTCGTTGGCGAACTGTGCCTCGAACTGATGCGCCGGCATCGGGCGCCCGAACAGGTAGCCCTGCACTTCGTCGCACCCGTGCTCGCGCAGGAACTCCAGTTGCTCGTGGGTTTCCACGCCCTCGGCGATGACCGCCAGGTTCAGGCTGTGGGCCATGGCGATGATCGCCCTGGCAATCTGCGCGTCCTGCTCGCCTTCGGGCAGGCCGTCGACGAAGGTTCGGTCGATCTTCAGCACGTCGATAGGGAACTGCTTGAGGTAGTTCAGCGACGAGTAGCCGGTGCCGAAGTCATCCACCGCAATGCTCAGGCCAAGGTTCTTCAGGCTCGCCAGTATCTGCAGCGCCTCGTTCACCTCACGCATCAGGATACTCTCGGTCAGTTCCAGCTCCAGGCACGCCGGCGGTAGCCCGCATTCCTCAAGGATGGTGGCAATCCGGGTGCCCAGCTGGCCATCGGAGAACTGCCGCGCCGAGATGTTCACCGAGACCTTGGGCACCCGCACCTTGGCCTTGTGCCAGGCCTTGAGCTGGCGGCTGGCCTCGCGCAGCACCCAGTCGCCCACATCCACCACCAGGCCCAGTTCCTCGATCACCGGGATGAAGTCGCCGGGCGGCACCAGGCCGCGGGTCGGGTGCCGCCAGCGCAGCAGCGCCTCGGCACCGGTCAGGCGTTTGCCATCGCCACTGAACTGCGGCTGGTAGTACAGGATGAACTCGTTCTGCTCCATGGCGTGGCGCAAGTCGCTTTCCAGCTCCAGGCGCTCCAGGGCGCTGGCGTTCATCTCGGCCTGGTAGAACTGGAAGTTGTTCTTGCCGCGTTCCTTGGCGTGGTACATGGCGGTGTCGGCGTTTTTCATCAGCTGGCTCAGCTCGCTGCCATCCTGCGGGCTGAGGGCGATGCCGATACTGGCGGTGACGAAGAACTCGCGGTTTTCCAGCACGAACGGCCGCACCAGGCTGGCAAGGATGTTCTCGGCCACATGGATGGCACGGTTCAAGGCCATTTCCCGGGTCGCGCGCGGTTGCAGCAGCAAGGTGAATTCGTCGCCGCCCATGCGCGCCACGGTGTCGTCGTCGTCCACGCAGGCCAGCAGGCGCAAGGCCATGTCCTTGAGCATGCGGTCGCCGGCGGCATGGCCAAGCGAGTCGTTGATCGGCTTGAAGCGGTCGAGGTCGAGGAACATCAGCACCACCCAGGCCTTTTGCCGCTCGGCCTGTTGCAGGGCGTTGTACAAACGGTCCTGGAACAGCGTGCGGTTGGGCAGGTGGGTGAGGGCGTCGTAGTAGGCCAGGCGGTGAATGCGTTGCTCGCTGGCCTTGCGCTCGCTGATGTCGGTAAAGAAGCACACGTAGCTGGCCAGGTCGCCCTCATCGTCCAGCACTGCGGTGATGCCGACCCAGGCCGGGTAGTGGTCGCCGTCACGGCGCTTGAGCCACACCTCGCCCTCCCAGCTGCCGCGCTGGTGCAGTTGCTTGACCACGTAGCGCAGGTGGCTTTCCTGCTGTTCGTCGACCGTGAGCATGCTGGGCAACTGGTCGAGCACGTCGCTGACGGCGTAGCCGCTGACCCGGCTGAACGCTTCGTTGGCCTGGACGATATAGCCGGCCGGGTCGGTGATGAGAATCGCCGAGGTCGAGTGCTCGAATACCGTCGCGGCCATGCGCAGGTCTTTTTCTGCGCGGCGCTGCTGGCTGATGTCGCGGCCGACCCCCAGCACACCTTCGAAGCGCTGGTCGTCGTCCCACACCAGCACCAGGCGCAGTTCGATCGGGATCTTGCGGCCATCGGCGCGCAGGCAGTCGAACAGGAACAGCTGGGTCGGCAGCTGGCTGCGCAGCTGGGCCAACTGCTCGGCGTCGCCCATGGCCTTGCTGACCCGCTCCATCAGGCTGTAGATGCCGGTGAGCTGGGCCGGGTTGGCGATGATCGACTGCCAGCCGTTGGTGAAGATCCACTCGGCCTGGTAGCCCAGCACGCTCTGCACCGACGGGCTGACGTAGTTGAGCTGGAGCAGGCTGTCGGTGGAGAAGATGACGTCGCTGATGCTTTCGGCCAGCATGCGGTAGCGCTGCTCGCTGTCACGCAGCGACTGGCTGGCCTCGATCTGTACGGTGACATCCTTGCCAACGCCGATGATGCGCGTTACCAGGCCTTCGGCGTTGCGGGTCAGTACCTGCTCACGGATGTCGTAGCAGCGCCAACTGCCGTCCCGGTGGCGGAAGCGCAACTGACAGTGCAATTGCTGGTCGTGGCCATTGTTCCGCTGTTGCTGGCGCAAGGCCTGGTAGTGCGCGGCGTCTTCGGGGTGCAGCAGCAGTTCCCAGAAGCGCTCGCCCATGTGTGCCAGCTCGGTACGGTCGTAGCCCAGTGTCTGGCCGAGGTGGCGGTTGCTGAAGATCATCCGCTGGCTGAGCACATCCTGCACGTACAGCTGGTCGGGTACGGTGCGCACCACGTCGGACCAGAAGCTTTCGCGCTCCAGCAGCGACAGTTCGACCTGCTTGCGGCTGGTGATGTCGCTGATGCTCAGGATCACCGCCTGGTAGTCACGCCGTTGTTGCGGCAGGCGCGCCATCAACCACAGGTGCAACTCGCCACCCAGCGGTGACGGCAGGCGTACTTCCAGCTCCAGCACCTGGCGCTGTTCGATCAGCGCGTCGATCAGTTGCATGCCGATGCTGTCGCGGCCATCGCCGGTGCCGTCGATCAACCGCTGCCAGGCGCCTTCATGGCAGTCGATGTTCAGTAACTGGCGGGCCACCTGGTTGACTTCGGTGATCTTCAGTTCCAGCAGCAGGGACCGGCGCAGGCCTGGATCCAGGGCCAGGCTGTGCTTGAGTGCGGCGCGGTTGCGCAGGTGGTAGCGGTCCAGCTGGCCCGGCAGGCTCGACAAGTCGAGCACGCACAGGGCCACGCCGGTGCCTTCGAAAATTTCCTGGTAGCGCCGGCGGTCTTCCTGCAGCGCACGCTGGCGCCGGCGCATGTTGATCAGGGCCAGCACCGGCAGCAGGGCGCAAAACAGCACCAGCAGGCATTTGCCGATCAGCGCCGGCAGCAGCTTCTGTTGCATCAGCTTGGCGTCGAACAGGCCGCGCAGTTGCCAGGTGCTGTTGTCGATGAAGGCCAGCATCACGCTTTGCAGCGGGTCATCGCTGGTAGCGGTGGGGGCATGGCGCTGCAGCACTTCGCCGGTGCGGCTGTTTTCCAGCAGCCATAACGGGTGGGTGCCGGTGTCCAGGTGCAGGGTGAGCTCGCGGTAGTAGTCTGGCGACAGGCGCAGCAGCCAGTAGCCGCGGTCCTGCTCGGTGGCCTGGCGCAGCAGCATGTACAGCGTGTGGTTGTCGGGCGAATTGGTGAAGAAGTACGCACGCCCCTGGTTCAGCGCCAGCAACTCGTCCAGCCACTGCCGGTCCGGGCTGCCGGCCAGGCTGTCGGCGCGCAACTGCCCGGTGCTGTCCAGCCAGGCCAGGCTTTGCAGGTCGGGCAGGCGCTGGCGCAGGGTATCCACCAGGCTGGGCATGGCTGCGGGCGTCGGCGGGTTGATGTAGGGCTGTACCACATTCAGCGCCTGCTGGGCCTTGAACGCCATGTTCAGGTTCAGGTGGTCGGCCATTTCCACGCTGGCATCCAGGCTCTGCGCGCGCAGGTCGGCCTGGGTGTGGTTGAACTGGACGAACAGTTGCCACAGCAGCAGGCCCAGCAGGATCAGGGCCAGCAGCGCCAACGTGCCCTTGATCGACCCGCGCAGGGTAGAGGCGGGTGCTTCAGGCGCGGAACGCAGTGACGACGGGTGAGTAAGATTGATCAAGCGCTGATCCTGCGATTGGGCTGGCGATGGCAGGGACGAAACGTGCACGGCATGTACCGATGTCCGGCAGTCACACCGTGGTGGCGCACTATAAGGCCGGACACCCGAAACCGGCTAGCATGCCTACGATTATGGCAAAGTGCCAGCCATCTGGACCGATGGCGACTGCCCGCCGGTTCGGCAAGCCCCTGCAACCTGTGCGAGAATGCCGCCCGCTTTACATGACAACGCATCGGAGATGTTCGCTTTTGGTTACTCACTTTTCCTCCAATGGCCTCGATTCCGCCTGTGGGCGTAGCAGTCAGACCCTTGTCAGCACTGCCGTGACCGAGGACGTATCCTGCAAGTCTTGCCAGCGTTCGCTGAGCAAACCTGAAGCGGCCAGTTCGGCCAAGCCCAAGGCCCCGTCGCTGGCTGAACTGCGCAAGACCGCCAAGGCGGCAGCGCCGGCAGTGGCTGCGGCCCACAAGCCTGCAGCCAAGGTGGTCAGCACTGCCCCTGCGGCCGCCAAACCCGCGAATGTTGCCGAGCAGCAGCCTGCCCGCAGCAGTGGCTTCAGCGTGAAGTCTGCCTGGGCCGCGCGCCTGGCCGAGCAGGGTGACCGTTGCCGGTTGCCGCGTGGCAAGGCCCGGCAGCGTCACGTCTGAGCCATCTCGGCAGCTGTGCCGCCCCTTTCGCGGCTAAAGTCGTGAAGGGGCCGCCACAGGCAACACATTTCCCCATAGATCACACCGTTCCCTGCCCACCATCGCCCCGCCTATGAAACGCCGTGCGATGGCGTAGAATGGTCGCCTTTGTTCAATTACACCCAAACACACATCTCCCTGGTCAGCGCGCCAGGGCGATCGTCGATGTCTTTACTTACCTGATTAGAGGGCTTGGTTTTGGCTCAATACGTCTACACCATGCATCGGCTGAGCAAGGTCGTGCCGCCGAAGCGGGAAATTCTCAAGAACATTTCCCTGTCATTCTTCCCAGGCGCCAAGATTGGCGTGCTCGGCCTGAACGGCGCCGGTAAGTCGACCCTGCTGCGGATCATGGCGGGCGTCGACAAGGAATTCGACGGCGAAGCCCGTCCGATGCCCGACATCAACGTGGGCTACCTGCCCCAGGAACCGCAACTGGACCCGAGCAAGACGGTCCGCGAAGTGGTCGAAGAAGCGGTCAGCGTGATCAAGGACGCCCAGGCCCGCCTGGACGAGGTGTACGCTGCCTACGCCGAACCAGATGCCGACTTCGACAAGCTGGCCGCCGAACAGGCCAAGTTGGAAGCCATCCTGCAGGCCGCCGATGGCCACAACCTGGAGCGCCAGCTGGACGTCGCTGCCGACGCCCTGCGGCTGCCGGCCTGGGACGCCCGCATCGAGCACCTGTCCGGTGGTGAGAAGCGCCGTGTGGCCCTTTGCCGCCTGCTGCTGTCGGCCCCAGACATGCTGCTGCTCGACGAACCAACCAACCACCTGGACGCCGACTCGGTGGCCTGGCTGGAGCGCTTCCTGCACGACTTCCCGGGCACGGTGGTGGCGATTACCCACGACCGTTACTTCCTCGACAACGTCGCTGGCTGGATCCTGGAACTGGACCGTGGCGCCGGCATCCCGTACGAAGGCAACTACTCGGGCTGGCTGGAAGCCAAGTCCGAGCGCCTGGCGCAGGAGTCCAAGCAGCAAAGCGCCCATGAAAAGGCCATGAAAGAGGAACTGGAATGGGTGCGCAAAGGCGCCAAGGCCCGCCAGTCCAAGTCCAAGGCCCGCCTGCAGCGCTTCGAAGAAATGCAGTCGCAGGAATTCCAGAAGCGTAGCGAAACCAACGAGATCTACATCCCGGCCGGCCCACGCCTGGGTGACAAGGTCATCGAGTTCAAGAACGTCACCAAGGGCTATGGCGACCGCGTACTGATCGACAACCTATCGTTCGCCATGCCAAAAGGCGCGATCGTCGGCGTGATCGGTGGTAACGGTGCTGGTAAGTCCACCCTGTTCCGCATGCTGATGGGCAAGGAACAGCCGGATTCGGGCAGCATCGAAATCGGCGAAACCGTGCAACTGGCTTGCGTCGACCAAAGCCGCGAAGACCTGGACGGCAGCAAGACCGTGTTCCAGCAGGTGTCCGACGGTTCCGACATGATCAAGATCGGCAACTACGAGATCCCGTCGCGCACTTACGTTGGCCGTTTCAACTTCAAAGGCGGCGACCAGCAGAAGTTCGTCAAGGACCTGTCCGGTGGTGAGCGGGGTCGCCTGCACCTGGCGTTGACGCTGAAGGAGGGCGGTAACGTCCTGCTGCTCGACGAACCGTCCAACGACCTGGACGTGGAAACCCTGCGTTCGCTGGAAGAAGCCCTGCTGGACTTCCCGGGCGCCGCGATCGTGATTTCCCACGACCGTTGGTTCCTGGACCGTGTGGCGACCCACATCCTGGCGTACGAAGACGACTCGAACGTGGTGTTCTTCGAGGGTAACTACACCGAGTACGAAGCCGACCGCAAAAAGCGTCTGGGTGACGCTGCTGCCCAGCCGCACCGGGTAAGGCACAAGAAACTGGCCCAGTAAGCCAGTGTTTTGATGCACAAGAATGGGGCCCTTGGAGGCCCCATTTTTGTGCCTGACGTTTACCGGCGTGGCTGTTTACAGGCCAGTATCGCGGCTTATTTTGTATACACTTATATAAAACGCACCAAATAAATTCAGAAAAACGACATGTCGCCCTGTTCCGGTGCGATTGCTTCTTGGTACATTCCCGAAAAACCAATAAGTCCAAAATCTTCGGTGAGATGTCTACCATGATCGAATCTGTCGACAGTTTCCTCGCGCGCCTGCAACAGCGCGACCCAGGCCAGCCCGAGTTCCATCAGGCAGTGGAAGAAGTGCTGCGCACGCTATGGCCTTTCCTTGAGGCCAACCCTCATTACCTGCAGTCCGGCATTCTGGAGCGTATGGTCGAGCCGGAGCGTGCGGTGCTGTTTCGCGTGTCGTGGGTCGATGACCAGGGCAAAGTGCAGGTCAACCGCGGCTACCGTATCCAGATGAGCAGCGCCATCGGCCCGTACAAGGGCGGCTTGCGCTTCCACCCCTCGGTCAACCTCAGCGTGCTGAAATTCCTGGCCTTCGAGCAGGTCTTCAAGAACTCCCTGACTTCGCTGCCCATGGGCGGTGGCAAGGGCGGGTCGGACTTCGACCCCAAAGGCAAGAGCGACGCCGAAGTGATGCGCTTCTGCCAGGCGTTCATGAGCGAGCTGTACCGCCACATCGGCGCCGACTGCGACGTGCCGGCCGGTGACATCGGCGTGGGTGCCCGCGAAATCGGCTTCATGTTTGGCCAGTACAAGCGGCTTGCCAACCAGTTCACATCGGTACTGACCGGCAAGGGGATGACCTACGGTGGCAGCCTGATTCGCCCCGAAGCCACCGGCTACGGTTGTGTGTATTTCGCCGAGGAAATGCTCAAGCGCCAGGACAAGCGCATCGACTGCCGTCGCGTGGCGGTGTCGGGCTCGGGCAACGTTGCCCAGTATGCCGCGCGCAAGGTCATGGACCTGGGCGGCAAAGTGATCTCCATGTCGGACTCCGAAGGCACGCTGTATGCCGAAGCCGGCCTGACCGATGCCCAGTGGGAAGCACTGATGGCGCTGAAGAACGTCAAGCGGGGCCGTATCAGCGAGCTGGCCGAGCAGTTCGGCCTGGAGTTCCGCAAGGGCCAGACCCCTTGGAGCCTGGCATGCGACATCGCCTTGCCATGCGCCACGCAGAATGAACTGGGCGCCGAAGACGCCCGTACCTTGCTGGCCAACGGCTGTATCTGCGTGGCCGAAGGCGCCAACATGCCGACCACCCTGGAAGCGGTGGATATCTTCCTGGAAGCCGGCATCCTCTATGCCCCGGGCAAAGCATCCAACGCCGGCGGTGTGGCCGTGTCTGGCCTGGAAATGTCGCAGAATGCCATGCGCCTGCTGTGGACTGCCGGCGAAGTGGACAGCAAGCTGCACAACATCATGCAATCGATCCACCATGCTTGCGTGCATTATGGTGAAGAGGCGGATGGCCGGGTCAATTACGTGAAAGGTGCGAACATCGCCGGCTTTGTCAAAGTGGCAGATGCGATGTTGGCTCAGGGCGTGGTTTGATCCGGGATCGCAGGGGGCCGCTTTGCGGTCCGTCGCGATACAAAGCACCTCAACCTTCAGCGATCACGTCAGTCACTTCGATCACCAATTCCCCAACCGGCCGCTGCCACACCACCTCATCCCCGGCCCCGCCCCCAGCAAAGCCCGCCCCAACGGCGACCCCCAGTTGATCAGGCCGCGCCCGGCATCCGCCTCATCCTCGCCCACCAGCCGTACCTCATGCGCCTGGTCTTGCGCGTCGACAAAGCGTACCCGGCTGCCAATCTGCACCTTGCTGTGCGACGTCGCGGGCGGTACCACCTGGGCGCTCTGCACCCGCGCGCTGAAGTACCGCAGGTCGCGCTCGGTATCGGCCAGCCGCTGCTTGTCCACACGCTCGCCCTGCGCCTGCAGGTCGCTGCGCAAGGCATTCAACTCGGCCACACGTTCCTGCAACTGGCGCAGGCCGCTGGCGGTCACATAGTTGGGTTGCTCACTGACGCGCCGCTCTACCGGTTGATCGGCCTGGGCGGCGGCTTGGTCCTCATTGACGAATGCTCGGCTCATGCAAGGCCTCCTTGTGCAGAAGACCATCATGGCAGGCCGCAGGTTTAAAGAAATGTCCGTTAACGACCTCAGTCGTGGCGATAGGCCTTGGCGGCGCCACGGTCCTTTTCCTGCTGCCACTCGCGGTCGCGCTGGTCCCAGAAGCGCTCGTGGTACTGGCGCTGCTCTTCAGTGTTCTGCATGGCCTGGCACTGGCGAAAGCCATCGTCCCAGCCGGTTTCGTACTGGCGCTCGTGCAGGTAGCGGGGTACGTCCTTGCGAAAGTCGCCGGCCATGGTGCCGGCGGCCTGGTGGCCACTGCTGCAGCCGTCCTGAAAGCCATCGGCATAGGCAGGGGGATAGCCGTTGGCGAGCATTTGCTCGTGGGTGGTTTCACAACCTGACAGCAACAACGCAATGCACACGCCGAACCAGTACCGCGACATAACCACCTGACCCTCCCGTCGATAGGGGCAAGTCTAGGTGGCGATTTGTCGGGTTGGTGTCAAAACAGTGTCAAAGAGTTGGTCGGGCCACACTGTTGCCTGTGCAGGCAACCCACAATCTTCAGTAGTGGTACCACTTCAGCTCCAGCATCACCTCATTCTGCGCAGTGGCCAGGTGGCTGAACTCACGCGACGCACTCAACCTCACCCCCAGGTTCTGGCTGATTTCCCATTGCTGGTTCAGGCTCAGGCTGCGACGTACTTCGCCATTGGTGAAGTAATCCCCTTTGGCCTCCAGGGTCATGTTGCCCAGCCCGTTGCGCCACAGCAGCCCGCCATTGAACCCCGCGGCCGGGGCAATGAATTCGGCGAAGTCGTTGTGGTGTTCCACCCGCACCGTGCCCAAGGCAAAACCGAGCAAGCCATCGGCCAGTTGCCAGGTACCGCCGGCGCCACCATTTACATGGCTCACCAGCACCTCGTCATCATGCTTGCCGGGTACCCGCTCCAGGCCGCCAGCCACTTGCCATGACCAAGGCTTGAGCAACGCATTGCGTGGGGTCAGCGAGCGGATGGTGGCCAAGTCCAGGCGTTGTACCTGCCAGTCGTTGCCTTCGTACTGGCGCACCTTCAATTGCAGGATCTCGATCTGCGCGCCCAGCGGGAAGCCATAGGCGTTGTCGTTCAGGTCGTGGTAGGCCATGCGCAGGCCATACTCGGCGTAGGCACGGTCTTCGCGGGTGCCCACCCCCAGTTGCCAGGTTCGTGAGTCATGGCCGTCTTCGGGCAGGCCGGGGCGCTCTACCTGCAGCGGCGGGGGCGGGTTGCCGTTGATCGCCCGCAGCAGTTCGAAGCTGCGCTTGGCTTGGCCCGGGTCACGTTCCTGACCGTTGGCACGGTAGCGCTCGAGGCGATAGGCGGCGTCCTGCACCAGCGCCTGGCGCTCGCGGGGCAGCGCCTTGAACGCAGGGCTCTGCAGTTGCGCGGTGTCGGCGCTGACCGCCAGCACCTGTTGCTTTTCGTTGTGGTCCAGCGGCTCGGCGCGGGCCAGCAGCTCACGTTCGCGCGAAGGGCGGTAGGTTTCGCTGGCGACCAGGCCGGATTGCTTCACGGCCTTGACCGTGTCGGTGGGGATCGCGGTCAGCGGAAACTGCGATGTCAGGTCCAGGCTTGGGCGGGCCACCTGCAGCAGTTCCAGCAGGCGGTACGAGCAGTTCTCGTCGAAGAAGAAGTAATCGAACTGGATCTGCTTCAGTTCCCACACATGCTCGACCATGCGCCCGGTTTCCTGTGGGGTCAGGTCCAGCTGGTATTCCCACAGGTCGCGGTTTTCCAGGCTGCGGTATTCGGAGAGCTTCTCTTGGTAGGGCATCAGCGCGAACAGCCCCGGGTAGCCGCCCATCAGGCCTTTCCAGGCATACAGGATGCTGTTGTCGCTGCCTTCGATGTAGGCGCCGAAGTTGATCGCGTAGCTCAGCAGCGTGGTGTCGTCGCTGCGGGTAGTGGACTGGTCGATGCGCAGCAGGGTGTGGCCGAACATCGACGAGGGGCTGTTCAGGTAGGCCGCCGGGAAAATCAGCGCGGCGCTGTGCGGGTCGACCGATTTGTACCAGGTGTTGAACGCCTGGCAGTCCGGTTGTGGCAAGCCTTGCAAATTCAGCTGCTCACGCAGCCAGCGGGTGCGTGCGGGGAATACGCACTGGGCATGTTTGTCGCCGAGGCTGGCCGGGGCGTACAGGGCTTGCACCGTGGCTTGCAGCTCCTGGTCGGGGTGGTGCGCACCGTCTTTGGCCAGGAAGAACGCGTCATCGTCCACATAGCTGCGCCAGCCGCCGAGCTTGGCGGTTTCGTAATGACCCAAGGCAATCCAGTAGGGGGTATTGGCCAGTTGCTGGAGGCGGCCTTGATCCAGCACAGGGGCGGCGTGAACAGGGGCGCAGACACACAGCGCGAGGGCAGCGAAGCGTTTGAGCATATCGGGCAACTACTTCTGAACGATGCCGAAAAAGGCGAAACCCGCCCCCGAAGGGGCGGGAGCTGCAGCTTAGGCCTCGGTAGCGTATTTGGCCAGGCGTGGGTCGCCCTTCAGTACAGCGAGGGTGTTGCTGTGGACAGTTTCAGCGGTGACGTCGGCGCTGCTGAAGATCTGGTTGAAGTGCTGGTGGGTGACCGAGTTGAAGTAGCCACGGTCTTCCGGGGCCACGCCGAGTACCACGGCATAGGTGGTCAGTGCTTCACCTTGGCCCATGGCCATGTCTTCGGAAAGCTCGTTCATCATGCCGTTCATGGCGAACCAGGACTTGCCGCCGTAGGTCAGCGAAGCCTTGGTCGAGCAGCCGTTGGTGCCGGAGGTCATACCGAAGGTGGCGTTACCAGAGGTGCCGTTGGTGGTGGAAGCCAGGAAGTGAGCCGGCGTGCCGCGCTGGCCCTCGAACAGCATGTTGCCCCAGCCGCAGTTCGGGCCGCCTGGCGCTTCTGCCATGGCGTTGAGCGAGACCACGGTGAACAGAGTACCCAGAAGAATCCGTTTCATAGCTTTTTTCTCTTTGTCATAACCAAGGGTCAGTGTTTTCTGGCAACTCGGTTGCCAGGTCGGGAAAGCATTTCACCCACCCGCGCAGCTTGGAGTTTAGGCACGATCTAAAGGTTGCGTTGTTGATTGCGAAAAATTTGCTGTTCGAATACCTGCTCTGGCGGTGAGGTGCGGCGATATAAAGTCCCCGGGAGCCTTGCAAGGCGCGCGCGGGCAGCGCCAGAATGCTGCGTATCTGCCCCGCCGAAGTAAGGAAACCCAATGCCCGATCCTGTCGCTGCGCGCCTGCGTCTTGCGCCTGAAGCCCTGACCCGGCGTTTCTCACCCGAGCAGTTTGCCTTTACCAATACCGACGATCTGGAGCCGTTTCGCGGAGTCCTGGGCCAGGAGCGTGCTGTCGAGGCCCTGCAGTTCGGCGTGGCCATGCCACGCCCTGGTTACAACGTGTACGTGATGGGCGAGCCCGGCACCGGGCGTTTCTCGTTCGTCAAACGCTACCTCAAGGCCGAAGGCAAACGCCAGCAGACCCCGGCCGACTGGGTATACGTCAACCACTTCGACGACACCCGCGAGCCGCGGGCACTGGAGCTGCCGTCCGGCACCGCCACCGAGTTCATCGCCGACATGGGCGGGCTGATCGACAACCTGCTGGCCACCTTCCCGGCGGTGTTCGAGCACCCGTCGTACCAGCAGAAGAAGGGCGCCATCGACCGCGCCTTCAACCAGCGCTATGACCGCGCCCTGGATGTGATCGAGCGGGCGTCGCTGGAGAAGGACGTGGCCTTGTACCGCGACTCCAGCAACGTCGCCTTTACCCCCATGGCCGATGGCAAGGCGCTGGACGAAGCGGAATTCGCCCAGTTGCCGGAAGAGGTGCGCGAGCAGTTCCACGAAGACATCGCCCAGCTCGAAGAGCAGCTGAACGAGGAGTTGGCCAGCCTGCCGCAATGGAAGCGCGAGTCGAACAACCAGTTGCGCCAGCTGAACGAAGAAACCATCACCCTGGCCTTGCAACCGCTGCTGGCGCCGCTTTCGGAAAAGTACGCCGAGAACGCCGCGGTCTGCGCCTACCTGCAATCGGTGCAATTGAACCTGCTGCGCACCGTGGTCGAGCAACTGGTTGATGACAGCAAGACCGACGCCGTTGCCCGCAAGCTGCTGGAAGAGCAATACGCGCCAAGCCTGGTCGTGGGCCACTACGCCAACGGTGGCGCACCGGTGGTGTTCGAGCCGCATCCGACCTACGACAACCTGTTTGGCCGCATCGAATACAGCACCGACCAGGGCGCGCTGTATACCTCGTATCGCCAGTTGCGCCCGGGGGCGCTGCACCGGGCCAATGGCGGCTTCCTGATCCTCGAAGCCGAGAAGATGCTGGGCGAACCTTTCGTGTGGGACGCGCTCAAGCGTGCGCTGCAATCGCGCAAGCTGAAAATGGAATCGCCGATCGGTGAGCTGGGCCGGGTGGCTACTGTCAGCCTGCAGCCGCAGATGATCCCGCTCAATGTCAAGCTGGTGATCATCGGCTCGCGGCAGCTGTATTACGCACTGCAGGACCACGACTCGGACTTCCAGGAGATGTTCCGCGTGCTGGTCGACTTCGACGAAGACATGCCCATGGTCGACGAGAACCTGGAGCAATTCGCCCAGCTGTTGCGCACCCGCACCAACGAAGAAGGCATGGCGCCGCTGACCAGCGATGCGGTGGCGCGCCTGGCCACGTTCAGCGCACGCCTGGCGGAGAACCAGTCGCGCTTGTCGGCCCGTATCGGCGACCTGTTCCAGCTGGTCAGCGAAGCCGACTTCATCCGCAAGCTGGCCGGTGACGAAATGACTGACGCCGGCCATATCGAGCGGGCGCTCAAGGCCAAGGCCACTCGTACCGGCCGGGTATCGCAGCGGGTACTGGACGACATGCTTGCCGGCATCATCCTGATCGACACTGAGGGTGCGGCGATTGGCAAGTGCAACGGGCTGACGGTGCTGGAAGTCGGCGATTCGGCGTTCGGCATGCCGGCACGTATTTCGGCCACGGTATACCCGGGCGGCAGCGGTATCGTCGACATCGAGCGAGAGGTCAACCTGGGCCAGCCGATCCACTCCAAGGGGGTGATGATCCTCACCGGTTATCTGGGCAGCCGCTACGCCCAGGAATTCCCGTTGGCGATTTCCGCGAGTATCGCCCTGGAGCAGTCCTACGGCTATGTCGACGGTGACAGCGCCTCGCTGGGCGAGGCGTGCACGCTGATCTCGGCCTTGTCGCGTACACCGCTCAAGCAGTGCTTCGCCATTACTGGCTCGATCAACCAGTTTGGTGAAGTGCAGGCCGTGGGTGGGGTGAACGAGAAAATCGAGGGCTTCTTCCGGCTGTGCGAAGCCCGTGGCCTGACGGGCGAGCAGGGGGTCATCATCCCGCGTGCCAACGTGGCTACCCTGATGCTGGACGAGCGTGTGTTGCAGGCTGTGGAAAACGGCATGTTCCACGTCTACGCCGTCAGCCAGGCCGACGAGGCGCTCAGCCTGCTGGTGGGCGAAGAGGCCGGCGTGCTGGATGACAAGGGCCAGTTCACCGAGGGCAGTGTCAACGCCCGGGTGGTGGAGCGCCTACGTGAAATTGCCGAGATGATCAGCGAGGAAGAGATCGAAAAGGCGGAAAAGGAGCGCCTTGAGGAAGTCATCGCTCAGGCCAAGCCCGCCTAAGTCAATAAACCGGCGCTGGCGGCCATGTGCTACCGTTCAGCGCCGGTTTTCCAACTTTCTGTTTTGCTCTTCTATGCTGGAACTTAAGGAAGGAACAGCGTTCAGGATGGAAACAGCCTGAGGGTTTCAGGCTGAACAAGGCTCATTGGAGGGGACGCGGCCATGCGCAACCTCAGCCTCACACGCCAGTGCCTGGGCCTGGTGACCCGCATCGAATGCAGCATCCGCCCATTGGCCGGCGACACCGGCATGTGGACCTTGCTGTTCGCCGCCGGCATGGCCGGTGAACAACCCTCTGCAATCAAGGCCCAGGGGCCGTTCCATGGGCCAATGGTGGCCGAGTCGGTGCTGCATGCCATCGTCGACAGCCTGACCCTGCACGGGTACCAAGTGGCAGAAGACCCGCAGATCTGGTGCTTGCACCTGCAGGCGCAGCTGCGCCGGATCAACGGCGAGCGCTGCCGGAACCTGGGGGACTACCAGTTCCATCCGGAGACCTGAGCGAGCGCTAGGGCCGCTTTGCGGGCCCATCGCGACGCAAGGCCGCCCTACAGGGGGGCGTGGTCGCCTGGATCGGGCTTTTGCTGCAACAGGTGGCTGGCTATACTCGCCGTCGCTTTTTTAGTCACCTGATGAGTCCCGAACTTCATGGAACGTATCCTCGAAAACGCGATGTATGCCTCGCGCTGGCTGCTCGCCCCGATCTACTTCGGCCTGTCACTCGGCCTGCTGGCCCTGGCGCTGAAATTTTTCCAGGAAGTGGTCCACGTCCTGCCCAACGTCTTCGCCCTCAGTGAAGCCGACCTGATCCTGGTGATCCTGTCGCTGATCGACATGTCGCTGGTGGGCGGCCTGCTGGTGATGGTGATGATTTCCGGCTACGAGAACTTCGTCTCGCAACTGGACATCGACGAAAGCAAGGAAAAGCTCAACTGGCTGGGCAAAATGGACTCTTCGTCGCTGAAGATGAAGGTGGCCGCATCGATCGTGGCCATTTCGTCCATTCACCTGCTGCGAGTGTTCATGGACGCACAGAACATCTCCACCGACTACCTGATGTGGTACGTGATCATTCACATGACCTTCGTGGTTTCGGCGTTCTGCATGGGCTACCTGGACAAGCTGACCAAGCACTGAGTTGTACAGGGCTGTTCGCGCGCGCAGCCTTCGGCCTGGTAGCTGCTCGCGGCGGCCCAGTGTGCTAGGCTGCTCGCCCTTTTCATCAAGGGCGCGGCTGCACTGCGCCCTGCAGTGGAGCACGACAATGTCCGAACTCAACCTGTCCACCGACGAAACCCGCGTCAGCTACGGCATTGGCCGTCAGCTGGGCGGCCAGCTGCGGGACAACCCACCACCAGGCGTCAGCCTGGAAGCGATCCTGGCCGGCCTGACCGACGCTTTCAACGGCGCCGACAGCCGCGTCAGCGAAGCCGACCTGTCGGCCAGCTTCAAGGTCATCCGCGAAGTGATGCAAGCCGAAGCGGCGGCCAAGGCCGAAGCCGCTGCTGCCGCGGGCAAGGAATTCCTGGTCGAGAACGCCAAGCGTGACGGCATCACGACCCTGGCTTCCGGTCTGCAGTTCGAAGTGCTGACTGCCGGCGACGGCGCCAAGCCAAGCCGTGAAGACAACGTGCGCACGCACTACCACGGCACCCTGATCGACGGCACTGTGTTCGACAGCTCCTACGAGCGTGGCCAGCCGGCTGAATTCCCGGTCGGCGGCGTGATCGCTGGCTGGACCGAAGCCCTGCAGCTGATGAACGCAGGCAGCAAATGGCGCCTGTACGTGCCGAGCGAGCTGGCTTACGGCGCCCAAGGCGTGGGCAGCATCCCGCCACACAGCGTGCTGGTGTTCGACGTCGAGCTGCTCGACGTTCTGTAAGATCGCCGGGGCCGCTTTGCGGCCCATTCGCGGGCTTGCCCGCTCTCACAGGTGTCGCGTTAGCAGTACTTGTGGGAGCTGGCTTGCCAGCGATGAGGCCGGGCCTGAAAACCTCAGTTCCAGTCTGTTCCCGTAGGGCGCAACGCCCGCGCATAGCAGAACAGAAACAGATTCCGCACCAACTCCTTCAATACCCCCGGTTCACTCGAATTCAACCCGCTCATGTCCAGGTCGCCCTGGTCACGCAGTTCGTCGAGGGCTTCTGCTTCGAGTACCGCGCACACTTCGCCGGTTTCCCGATGAAGAATGCGCAGGTAAGGGTGAGGGCGGTCCAGCCAGGCGTCGATCAGATAAGTCATGGCTACTCTCCTTGGAAATCGATTCCAATGAGAATAATTCTTATTATCAGAATAGCAAGCGCCAATTGGCGGAATTCATGTAATCAGACTTTGCGAACGAACTCGGACTTCAGCTTCATAGCGCCGATGCCGTCGATCTTGCAGTCGATGTCGTGGTCGCCATCGCACAGCCGGATGTTCTTGACCTTGGTGCCGACCTTGACCACCAGGGATGAACCCTTGACCTTCAGGTCCTTGATCACGGTAACGGTGTCGCCATCCTGCAGGATGTTGCCGACCGAATCCTTTTTCACCACCTCGTCGCTGGCGGCCTCGGCATCGCCGCTGGCCGACCACTCGTGGGCGCATTCAGGGCAGATCAGCTGAGTGCCATCCTCATAGGTGTATTCGGAATTGCATTTCGGGCAGGGTGGCAGAGTGCTCACTTCGGTTCCTCAAACAAACAGACGGGCGGTAGAAAGCCCGCATTGTAAAAGGTATTTTTCCAGAAGGGATTATGTCCGGACAAAAGCAACCGCGGGCTTGCCCTCTCCCACAGTGTCGGTATCAACCTGTGGAAGCGGGCAAGCCCGCGAAGAAGCGGCTCGGTCTGTCAGTGCGTGCGCGCGACTGCAAACTCGCTCAGCTCAACCAGCGCATCGCGGTACTCGCTGGCCGGCAGCACCTCAAGGCATGCAATGGCGCGCTTCACGTAATCACGAGCCAGCTCTGCGGTGTACTGCAGCGCACCCGATTCCTCGACTGCCACGCGAATCTGCTCGAGGTCTTCCAGGCCGCCCTTCTGAATGGCCTGGCGCACCAGCGCAGCCTGTTCGGCAGTGCCTTCGCGCATGGTATAGATCAGCGGCAGGGTAGGCTTGCCTTCGGCCAGGTCGTCGCCAACGTTCTTGCCCAGCGTCTGCGAGTCGCCCTTGTAGTCCAGCAGGTCGTCGACCAGCTGGAAGGCCACGCCCAGGTGGTCGCCAAAGGTTCGCAGGGCTTCGCGCTGCGCGTCCGTGGCTTCGGCCAGCGCCGCGGCGCTGTGGGTGGAAGCTTCGAACAGCATGGCCGTCTTGCCCCGGATGACCTCCATGTAGACTTCCTCGGTGGTGCTGGCGTCGCGTACCCGCGACAGCTGCAGCACCTCACCCTCGGCGATCACCCGGGTGGCCTTGGACAGGATCTGCATGACCGGCATCGAGCCCAGCTCGACCATCATTTCGAACGAGCGCGAATAAAGGAAGTCACCCACCAGCACGCTCGGCGCGTTACCCCACAGGGCATTGGCGGTGGAACGCCCGCGGCGCATGCCGGACATGTCGACCACATCGTCGTGCAGCAGGGTGGCGGTGTGCAGGAACTCGATGGTGGCAGCCAGCAGGCGCAGGTCGTCGCCTTCACGGCCCAGGGCCTTGCCACACAGCAGGACCAGCAGGGGGCGCAGGCGCTTGCCGCCGGCGGACGTGATATAGTCGCCGATCTTCGATACCAGCGGCACGCGCGAGGTCAGCTGCTTCTTGATGATCTCGTCGACGGCGCTGAAATCATCAGCTACCGCGCGGTAGAAGGTTTGGGGTTGCATCGGCTGCTCCAGTGAGGTTGCGCGGCATGCTAGGTCGCAGGTCCCGGTGTGTCAAGGCGCGGTGCCAGCTGGCCGGGGGCGGCACTTGCAAGCAAAACCGTGGTTGCGTACAATCGCGCACCCTAACTTCCTGGGCAGCACCTGCCTTACGCAATTGCGCCGGGCCGTTCCAGCCCTGTGCAGCCATGCCAGCCAATACTCATCATATAAAGCGCTGGGTGAGCAGGATTATCGGAGAAATACCATGTCTTACGCAGTAATCGTTACCGGCGGCAAGCAGTACAAAGTCGCTGAAGGTGAATTCCTCAAGATCGAAAAACTGGAAGTCGCCACTGGCGAATCCGTGACTTTCGATCGCGTCCTGCTGGTCGCCAACGGTGAAGAAGTCACCATCGGTGCTCCAGTTGTTGCTGGCGCTAAAGTAGTGGCCGAAGTCGTTTCGCAAGGCCGCCACGACAAGGTTCGCATCATCAAGTTCCGTCGTCGTAAGCACCACATGAAGCGTATGGGCCACCGCCAGTGGTTCACCGAGATCAAAATCACCGGCATCCAGGCTTAATCCCCTAGATCCCCTGAATTTATTTGGAGAATTGAACCATGGCTCACAAGAAGGCTGGTGGTAGTACTCGTAACGGTCGCGACTCAGAATCGAAACGCCTTGGCGTGAAGATGTATGGCGGCCAGGTTATCAAGCCAGGCAACATCATCGTCCGTCAGCGCGGCACCGAATTCCACGCTGGCTACGGCGTTGGCATGGGCAAGGATCACACCTTGTTCGCCAAGATCGAAGGCGTGATCAAGTTCGAGAAGAAAGGCGAGTTCATGCGCCGTTACGTGAGCATCGTCGCCGCTTAATCGCGACGTCGCTCCAGAAGCCCCGTCATGCGACGGGGCTTTTTCGTTTGTGGTGAGCCTCTTGCAAAGCTGTTTGTCTGGGTTGCCGGCGTTGGTTTCTACGGTCGTACGGGGCCGCCGCGCTCATTTTTGCAAGAGCCTCATGTTTTTGAGTCATTCAGCTCGTCTGCCGACGAGAGGCGGTTTTAATGAAGTTTGTTGACGAAGTATCTATTCGGGTCAAGGCCGGTGACGGCGGCAACGGTTGCATGAGCTTCCGTCGCGAGAAGTTCATCGAGAACGGTGGCCCCAATGGTGGGGATGGCGGTGACGGCGGCTCGGTGTACATGGTTGCCGACGAAAACCTGAACACCCTGGTCGACTACCGCTACACCCGTCACCACGAAGCCCAGCGCGGCGCCAACGGCGGCAGCACCGACTGCACCGGCAAGAAGGGTGAAGACCTGTTCCTGCGTGTGCCGGTCGGTACTACCGTGATCGATGCTTCCACCCAGGAAGTGATCGGTGACCTGGTCACCCCGGGGCAGAAACTGATGGTCGCCCAAGGCGGCTGGCACGGCCTGGGCAACACGCGCTTCAAGTCCAGTACCAACCGGGCACCGCGCCAGACCACCCCAGGCAAGCCGGGTGAGCAGCGTGACCTGAAGATGGAAATGAAGGTGTTGGCCGACGTGGGCCTGCTGGGCCTGCCAAACGCCGGCAAAAGCACCTTCATTCGCTCGGTTTCGGCCGCCAAGCCGAAAGTGGCCGATTACCCGTTCACCACCCTGGTGCCGAACCTGGGTGTGGTCAGCGTCGACCGCTGGAAGAGCTTCGTCATCGCCGACATCCCCGGCCTGATCGAAGGTGCTTCCGATGGCGCCGGCCTGGGTATCCGCTTCCTCAAGCACCTGGCCCGCACCCGCGTGCTGCTGCACCTGGTGGACATCGCGCCGCTGGACGAGAGCAGCCCTGCCGACGCAGCCGAAGTGATCGTCAACGAGCTGACCCGCTTCAGCCCGTCGCTGGCCGAGCGTGAGCGCTGGCTGGTGCTGAACAAGGCCGACATGGTCATGGACGACGAGCGCGACGCACGCGTGCAGGAAGTGGTCGAGCGCCTGCAGTGGGACGGTCCGGTCTACGTGATTTCGGCCATCTCCAAGCAGGGCACCGAAAAGCTCAGCCACGACCTGATGCGCTACCTCGAAGACCGCGCCGACCGCCTGGCCAACGACCCGGCCTACGCCGAAGAGCTGGCCGACCTCGACCAGCGCATCGAAGACGAAGCCCGTGCCCAGCTGCAGGCCCTGGACGACGCCCGCACCCTGCGTCGCACCGGCGTCAAGAGCGTGCACGACATCGGCGACGATGACGGTTGGGACGATGATTTCGAGGACGACGAAGACGGCCCGGAAATCATTTACGTGCGCGACTGACCGGTTGCAGTACACTAAACGCCGCTCTCTGGAGCGGCGTTTTTGTATCCACGGTATCTACAGATTCGACATAGGTTGGAAGAAGATGCGAAGCAAGGTGACGGGCGCCAAGCGCTGGGTCGTGAAGATTGGCAGTGCTCTGCTGACCGCCGATGGCAAGGGCCTCGACCGCGGGGCCATGGCCGTTTGGGTCGAGCAGATGGTCGCGCTGCGTGAGGCGGGCGTGGAGTTGGTACTGGTGTCCTCCGGGGCCGTTGCTGCCGGCATGAGCCAGCTGGGCTGGACCTCGCGACCGAGCGCGATGAACGAGCTGCAGGCCGCTGCGTCGATCGGCCAGATGCGCCTGGTGCAGGCCTGGGAGTCGAGCTTCGGCGAGCACGGCAAGCACACCGCGCAGATCCTGCTGACCCATGACGACCTGTCCGACCGCAAGCGTTACCTGAACGCCCGCAGCACCCTGCGTACCCTGGTCGACCTGGGTGTGGTGCCCGTCATCAACGAAAACGACACCGTGGTCACCGACGAAATCCGTTTCGGCGACAACGATACTCTGGCGGCGCTGGTGGCCAACCTGGTCGAGGCCGACCTGTTGGTGATCCTTACCGACCGTGATGGCATGTTCGACGCCGACCCGCGCAACAACCCCGAGGCCCAGCTGATCTACGAAGCCCGTGCCGACGACCCGGCGCTGGATGCCGTGGCCGGCGGCACCGGTGGCGCGCTGGGCCGTGGCGGCATGCAGACCAAGCTGCGCGCCGCGCGCCTGGCGGCCCGCTCGGGTGCCCACACCATCATTATCGGTGGCCGCATCGAGCGCGTGCTCGACCGCCTGAAGGCTGGCGAGCGTCTGGGGACCTTGCTGTCACCCGAGCGCGGCATGCTCGCGGCGCGCAAGCAGTGGCTGGCTGGGCACTTGCAAACCCGTGGCACCCTGGTGCTGGATGCCGGTGCCGTGCAGGCGCTGCGCCAGGCCAACAAGAGCCTGCTGCCGGTGGGGGTGAAAACCGTGCAAGGCAGTTTCCGCCGTGGCGAGATGGTGGTGTGCGTCGGCCCGGACGGTGCAGAGGTCGCCCGTGGCCTGGCCAACTACAGCGCCCTGGAGGCGCAGAAGATCATTGGCCAGCCTTCGGATGCCATCGAGAGCACCTTGGGCTACATAGCGGAGCCAGAACTGGTGCACCGCGACAACCTGGTTCTGGTCTGAGGGTTTGGCTGTGTTGAAAAGGATGATTGCCGTTGCCGCTTTGGCCTTGCCCATGCTGGCCGGGGCTGAGGAAATCGGCCAGGTGTCCACCGTGTTCAAGTTCCTTGGGCCGAACGACCGCATCGTGGTGGAAGCATTCGACGACCCCAAGGTCGAAGGTGTGACTTGCTACCTGTCGCGGGCCAAGACGGGCGGGGTGAAAGGCGGGCTGGGCCTTGCCGAAGATCGGGCGGAGGCCTCCATCGCCTGCCGCCAGGTCGGGCCGATCAGCTTCAAGGGTGAGCTCAAGGATGGCGAGGAGGTGTTCAAGGAGCGCACCTCGCTGGTGTTCAAGACCATGCAGGTGGTGCGCTTCCTCGACAAGAAGCGCAATACCCTGGTGTACCTGGTGTACAGCGACCGCATCGTCGAGGGCAGCCCGCAGAATGCGGTGACGGCGATTCCGATCTTGCCTTGGGCGCAGTGATCGCCTGGTAGATGGCCGGGAGGCCTTTGGCCTCCATCGCGACGCAAGGCCGCTCCCACAAAGGTCCTGCATATGCCGGTCAATGGACTGCCCCCAATAAGTTGGACAGTTTCAGCTAGCAGCCCCTGCAGCATGAGCTCTGTATTTCACAGGGCTCATGCCATTGAGCTTTAGCTTGATGCGGTCATGGTTGTAGTAGTGGATGTACTCATCCAGACCGGCTTTCAGTTCTTCAACGCTCTTGAAGCGCTGCGGGTAGAAAAATTCGGACTTAAGCGTACCAAAAAAGCTCTCCATAGCCGCATTATCCAAGCAGTTTCCTTTACGTGACATGCTCTGCTTCACCCCTTGCTCGGCCAGCTTGTGGCGGTACTGCGAGTGTTGGTAGTGCCAGCCTTGATCCGAGTGGAGTACCAGTTTCGGCTTGTTTCCCAGGCGCTTGAAGGCCTTGCCCAGCATGTTGGTGACCAGCCCAAGGCATGGCCTGCTGGCCACTTCGTAGGCCACAATTTCGGCGTTGTACAAGTCCATCACGGGGGAGAGGTAGACTTTTTCCTGAGCCACTTTGAACTCGGTCACATCGGTCACCCACTTCTGATTCGGGCGCTGCGCGATAAAGTTTCGCTCCAGCAGGTTGGGCGCGATGGTGCCGACGACACCCTTGTACGACCGATATTTTTTCGGCCGCACGAGTGAGCGAAGATCAAGCTCGATCATCAAACGCTCCACCACTTTTTTGTTAACCAAGGTCCCGCCATTGCGGATCACGATCGCAACGCGCCGGTAACCGTAAAGCCCTTTTTCCTCGTGATAGACACGCTGAATCATCTGCTTCAGAGCAGCATGCTTATCAGGTTTGGCCTGCGCTTGAAGCTGGTAATAGAACGTACTGCGCGGCAGATCCGCCAACTCCAGAACAGCGGCCAAGGGAAACCTGTCCTTGAGCGCAGACACGATCAGGGTTTTTTGGGCTGCCTTCGCTCCTGCTTCTTCAACTCTTCCAGCTTTTTTAGGTAAGCGTTCTCCATGCGCAGCCATTCAAGCTCAGCCAGCAACTGGTCGCGGCTTTTATCGGTGTCATCAGAGGTTGTGGGTTTGATGGGGTAAGGCTTTTTCGACATGGCAGCAGGTTTTCTTCTCTTGGGAGCAGGCGAAGCCGGACTTCCACTGTAGTACTGCCGCGCCCAAATGCCTATCTGCGAAGACTGACCAAGACCGAAATGGGCGGCGGTCTGGCGCAAGGAAAGCTGATGCTTGTGCATGTACTCAAGGACTGAGCGCTTATAGGTCGCACTGTACCGCTGGCCTGGTTTACGCAGACTGAACTGGCCATGTTTCTGGAAGCTGGAGACCCAGCGCCGCAGCAGGCTGAAGTCCACTGCAAGTCGCTGGGCTACTTTTCGGAAACCTTCACCACCCTCCAGGTAGGCATGAACGGCGGTAAGCTTGAATTGGTCTGAGTACTTGCTCATATGGACACCCCAAGAAATTGGATTGGTGTCCAACTTCTTGGGGGCAGTCCACAATGTGGGAGCGGCCTTGTGTCGCGAAAGGGCCGCAAAGCGGCCCCAGGTTCCTCAGGCCAACTCTTCGGCCTGATCCTCACGCACAACCGCTTTCACCTCATCCAAGCGGCTGATGAACTTCCAGTCCGCCTCGTCGATGTAGATGCCATTCGGCCCGCTGCCACCTTCCAGGTCGATCGCCACACGTGCCGATACCTGGGGCTTTACGCTCGCCAGAATCGGCACGAAGCCCAGCTGCAGGCTGGTTTCCAGCAGTGCCGCCTGGTTGCGCTCGTCGATGTCGGCCGCTTCGTCCAGGTAGTACGGCAGGCGAATACGGCCGGCCAGGTCGCGGTCCATCAGGTGCAGCAACAGGTACATGTTGGTCAGCGCCTTGATGGTCATGGTGGTGCCGTTGGACGCCGCACCATCGATGTCGGCATGGATGACCGGCTGGCCGTTGACCTTGGTGATCTCGAACGCCAGCTCGAACAGGTCCTTCAAACCCAGTTGGTTGTGGTTGGCCGCCACCAGGCGCGCCAGGTACTCCTTGGCCTCTTCGTTCTTGTTGTCCTGCTCGGCGCTCTGGGTCAGGTCGAATACCGACAGGGTTTCGCCTTCCTCGTACTGGCCGGCACTGTGGATGATCTGGTCGATATGCTTGAGCGCTTCCTTGTTCGGCGCCAGCACCACGCGGAAGCTTTCCAGGTTGGATACCTGGCGCTTGTTGATCTCGCGGTTGAACAGCGCCAGCTGGTGCTCGAGGCTGTCGTAGTCGCTGCGGATGTTGCGCAGGGTGCGGGCGATGTCGGTCACCGCCGCGCGGCGCGCCTTGGCCAGGGTCAGGGCTTCGTCGGTGCGGTGCGCATAGGCGTTCACCAGCAATTGCAGGCGGCGCTCCATGTCGTCTTCACTGTCGAACTTGGCCACGCCTTTCAGGCGCACCTGGGCATACAGTGCCTCGATCTGGTTATCGACGCGCTGCAGGCTCTGCCAGCTGTCCTGGTAGTCGTTGAGCAGCGGCAGCAGGTTGTCCATCGAATCGTCGATGGCTTCCATGAAAGGCGTACCGTAGGGCAGGTCGGCCGGCAGCAGTTGGCGGCGGCGCAGGGCGTCTTCCAGGGTGCGCTGCTTGGACTCCAGGTCGCCGAGCTGGCGGCCGACCAGCTGCAGCTTGGCCGACAGTTGCTGGACGCGTTCGGTGAACGCGTCGCTGGAGCGCTTGAGCTCGTCCTGGGCGGCTTCCAGTTGCGACAGTTGCTCGAGTTTTTCCGGCTCTTCGGCAGCGAGGGTCTGGCTGCGGCGGTAGTCTTCCAGGGCCTTCTGGGCGTCCAGCACTTCCTTATACAGGGTTTCGGTCTGGGCCTTGGAGGCAGAGCGGTCGGCGGCTACGGCCTGCTGGGTCTTGAGCTGTTTCAGCTCTTTCTCCAGGCGCTCTTTCTGATCGCGCAGGGCGGCGCGGTCGGCCAGGGCCTGCAGGGCCGGCGGGTCGATGTTGGTCAGGTCGATGGCCAGGCCCGGCGCCTCGAAACGCTCGCCCTTGAAGCCGTCGAGCACCGCTTCCAGCGATTTTACCCACAGGTCGCTGTCGTCCAGCTCGATGCCGCGCTCGCCCAGTGGCAGGCTGAACAGCGCACCGTTGAACAGGCGCATCAGGCGGTCGACGTCCTGCTGCGAGAACTCTTCGCGCAGGCGCGCATAGCTGTTGTTGTCGGCATGGTCGAGCTGCTGCTTGACCTGCTTCAGGCGCTTTTCCAGGTCGCGCACACGCTCGTCGAGGTCTTCGGCGCTGAACTGCCGCGACTGGGCCAGGGCACCGGCCAGTTCGTCGTGCGCGTCCTTGGCTGCCAGCAGTTGCTGCTCCAGCACCTTCACGTCATCGACCAGCGCAAAGCGGTGCTTGAGGACCGACAGCTCACCCAGCCAGCGCTGGATACCGGTGATTTCGCGCTCCAGGCGCATCAGCTCCTGGGTGCCGCCGCGCTGGTCGTTCTGCAGGCGGTCCTGCTCGCCACGGTAGTGCTCGGCCTGGATCACCAGCTCTTCCTTGCGCGCCATGGCGTATTCCTGCCATGTGCCCAGCAAGGTGTCGAGCACCGGGGAAATGCGGTGCAGCTTGCCGCGCAGGATGTCACGCTGGGCCACGCCGCCCGCCAGCGCCTCGACCAGCGGGCCGGCCGCGACCAGGGCGTTGTAGTCCTGTTCCATGCGGCGTACGTCGCGGAAGGCCTCTTCGCAGGCGGCGATGTAGTCGACGCTGCCCGAGCGCAGGCTGTGCTCGAAGGCATCGAGGAACAGTTGCTTGAGCTTGGCCGCAGTGATTTCGCGCATGTGCAGCAGGTTGATGAACAGTGCGCGGAAGGTTTTCAGGCTTTGCTCGCTGGTGGAGCGCAGCGGGATCATGGTCAGGTCCAGCGGCACCGACGTGTGGCCGCCGACAAGCAGCCGGCGCAGCTCGTCGGGCTTGACCTCGTAAGCCTTTATGCCCAGGCGCTCGAGGTTGGTGAAGAGCTCTTTCTGGCGCAGGCAGGTGTCGTTCTTCTGGTAGTGGGCCAGATCCAGTTCGCCCTTGTAGGCGAAGAACTGGTGACCGAAACCACCGCCCGGCCCGCGGCCGACCACGCCAATCACGTGGGGGCCATGGGGCAGGCTCAGTTCGCAGAGAATGTAGGAGGTGTCGCTGGCAAAGTAGAAGCGGCGCGACTGCTCGAGGCTGTACTTGCCGAAGCTCATGTCTGACATGCGTGCCAGGATCGGGAACTGCAGCGCGTTGATCGACGCCGATTTGCCCAGGTTGTTGGCGCCGTAGACCGACAGCGGGTGCTCCAGCGGGAACAGGCCAAGGCTGTAGCCTGCAGTGTTGAGCAGTGCAAAGCGGCGGATGCCGTAGCGTTCCTGGCTCATGCGTCAATCTCCTGTTGCTCTTCGCGGATGGCCCGGGCCAGGGCGTCCTCTTCGCTTTCCTCGCCCTCGAACGGCGTGAGGTCCAGCGGGTCGTCGGTGCGGTTGAGTTCTTCGGGGCTTTCTTCCTCGACCAATACCGGGGTCGGCAGCGGCAGGTCGCTGTGCAGCGTGGCGGCCAGGTCGCGGTCCTGCTGCACCGACAGGCACACGTCGAGGAAACGGTGCATGGGCGGCAGGAAGCGGTAGATGCCGCCTTCTTCGTGGGCGAAGCCCAGCTGGGTCATGCGCCGCAGGATCTTCTCTTCAAGCTCGTCGACGGTCTGCACCTCGGCCTGCAGGAACAGGTCGCGGTACTTGTCCAGCAACGAGGGCAGCTCGTCGCGGCCGATACTGCCGCCGTCCAGCACTGCCATGGGGTCGCGGCCCTGGTCCGCCAGGTGCTCGACCAGGATGAAGGTGAACAGCGACAGGCGTTGCGCGGTCTTGTTGACCTGCGCGGCGGTCATGTCCGGCACGAAGTAGTAGAAACCACGGGTGTCGCACACCAGCTCGAAGCCCAGGGCCTTGAACAGGGTGCGATATTGGTCCTGGAAGTTCGACAGCTGAGCGTACAGCTCGGGGTCGCGACGGCTGATGTGGAAGCCTTTGAACAGCTCGCGGAAGATCGGCGCGAGCTGGGACAGTTCGGAAAGATCAAGATGCATGGGCTGGGCTCGCGTTGGGGTCGGTAGGCGCGCTGTTGGCGTCTTCGCGGCTGGAGGTCAGGGCGAACGAGCGCAGGCTGACCAAGTGTTCCTGGGTGGTGTACTCGCGCCGGTCCAGGCGTTCGCGCTTGAAGCGCTTTTCCCGCGACAGGCGCGAGAACCAGTACAGCAACTCGTCGGTGGCGCCTTCGGGCTCCTGCTCCAGCAGCCAGACCATCAGGTCGGGCAGGGGCAGCGCCTGTTCGCAACGTTCGGCCATTTCCTTGACCGTGCGTGGGGCGCGGGGCAGGGCACCGGACTGCGTCTTGTGGGCCTTGGGGAAGCGCGCCGGCTTGGGCTCGAAGCGGGCCAGGGCGTACACGTAGGCTTCGACCTGGCTGGCACTGCCGAGGAAGGTGCTTTGCGGGCGGGTGAACATCGGCATGGCCGCTTGCGGCACGGCATCCAGGCCCTTGCGCCGGATCACCGACAGGGCCAGTGCGGCGCCACGGGTCACGGCGTTGTGCCGACGGGCTTCTTCGCGCAGCGGCAACAGCAGTTCGCGGGCGTGGCGCAGGGTGAGCTGAGCGTTGGTCTGCATCTCCAGGATGCGCGCATGGGTGCGCAGCAGCATGTCGTCATCGACCAGGTGGCCCAGGCGCGCCTGTTCGCCCAGCAGCTTGAGCAGCACGGTCTCGACCTTGCGCACGCCTTGCTCGAAGGCGCCGTCGGCGTTGACCAGCTGGATCATCGGCTCGACGTACTCGTCCCAGGTGGCCAGGACCTCGGCATAGCGCTGGCGCAGCGGGATCTGGCGGTTGCTGGTCTTGGCCCGTTCGGCCACGGCCACCAGCGCCTGCTCGTCGTTGTCGAGCTTTTTGAGCACATCGCGCACGCGCATGTCGAGCAGGCGCAGCTGGCGCGCCAGGTCGTCGCTGTCGCGGTTGTCGAAGGCGTCCTGGATGTGCCCCGCAAGGCGTTCCAGGTGGCGCAGGTAGGCTTCGATCTCCAGGCACAGGCCCAGCCGGTGCTCGCGGCGCAGGTAGGCGAGAAAGTCGTGTATCTGCGCATTGAGCTCGAAACGGTTCGGGCTTTTGGCCACCGGGACCAGGATGTCCAGGCGGATCCACACGTCGAGCAGCTGGGTGATGTCCTGCGGGGTGCTTTCTACTTGCTGGCGGGCCACATGCTGGCGCAGCTCGACCAGGCTCAGGGTGCCCTGGTCGAAACGCTCGCACAGCGGCTCGATCAGGGCCCAGTGTTCGGCTAGGGCGCGCAGGACGCGCTTGGGTTCGATCATTGGCTTCGACTCGTTGCCAAGAAAAAGGGGCGATTGTACTGCATCCGGGGGGCAGGGTTTCACCCCTTGGTCTGTAATGGGGGGATAACCTCATGTCACATGGGTGTATGGCGTGGTTTTTGTGGTGGCAGTGAGATCGAGCGCCGCCCGCGCGGCGCATCGCGACGCAAGGCCGCTCCTACATCTGTTTCGGGCCAATTACTCCTGAGTCCTTGGCGCGCGCACCCTGGGTGTATGACTGGAAACTGTAGAAAAGCAGCAGCGCCCCCTTCGATATCGAAGGGGGCAAGCAAGGCGGGCAGCGATGACTTCACAGGAGCGACTGGCCAGAAACAGATGTAGGAGCGGCCTTGCGTCGCGATGCGCCGCGCGGGCGGCGCTCGGTCTGATAGACGCTGCAAAAACCAAGGCGTACACGTTAGAATGCCCAACTGCCTCCCCCCCTCGGACCCTGCCCCTTGCTCACCGAACCCCGCCGCCGCGCCTTCCTTTCCGCCATGCAAGTGGTGCACTGGCTGCCGCGCGCCGAATTGCCGTTCGCTGCGCCGTCGCGCCCCGAGTTGCTGCTGCCGGTGGCCCCGGTCGAGGACCTCGACTTCGATGTGCGGCCGGCCCCCCCTGGCAACGAAAAGCCAATCGCGCCCCAGGCGCGCTCCGCCGAGCGGCCCAAAATCGAGATCCCGCGGCCCGGCAGTGGGCCCAAGCCGGCGGTCAAGGCGGTCGAGGCCGAGGCGCAACCCGCACCACCAAGGCCGGCGCCGGTGCCACCGCCACGTTTCGCGCTGCAGTTGCTGCGCGCCGGCAGTTGCCTGCTGCTGGTCGAGCTGGCCACCGGCCAGCCGTTCCAGAGCCGCGACCCTTCCTACCTGCTGCTCAAGGACATGCTGCGCGCCGCCGGGCTACCCGATGCACCGCAGATCATCGGCGAGCCGGTGCGCTGGCCGTTGCTGGTACGCGGCAACATGGACCAGGGCCCGGAGGCGGCGCGTGATTTTGTCCAGGGCTTTGTCCAGGCGCGCCTGGAAGACGCGCCGTGCACCTGCCTCTGGCTGGTGGGCCTGCCAGCGGTGCGCTTTGCCGCCAACGCCGACGCCCAGGCCTATTACCAAACCCTGAAGCTCGACGGCCTGGGCGATGCCTGGGTCTTGCCGGGCCTTGAACTGTTGATGGACGAGCCGCAGCGCAAGGCGGACGTCTGGAAAGCCATGCGCCAGCTGATGGCGCGCTGGAAGAGCGTTGAATGAGTGACTCGATCAGTTTTCGCCCGATGACCGAGGCGGATCTGGATGCCGTACTTAAGATCGAATATGCCGCGTTCAGCCACCCCTGGACCCGCGGGATTTTCCAGGATGCGCTCAAATCCTACGAAGTCTGGCTGATGTTCGATGGCGAGCAGCAAGTGGGCCATGGGGTGATCAACGTGATCATCGACGAAGCGCACCTGCTCAACATTACCGTCAAACCCGAGAACCAAGGCTGCGGCCTGGGCCTGCGCCTGCTGGAGCACCTGATGGCCCGCGCCTACCAGCTAAATGGCCGCGAATGCTTCCTGGAAGTGCGCGCCAGCAACCAGTCGGCCTACCGCTTGTACGAGCGCTACGGCTTCAATGAAATCGGCCGTCGCCGTGACTATTACCCCGTGGCGGGTGGCCGTGAAGATGCCCTGGTGATGGCTTGTACCCTGCTTGAAGACTGACCCTGCGTGCTGCCTGGTTAACATCGCCTAGCGCGGCTGGCCCGGCAACGGCGGTGCCGGGGCGTCAGGCTGCAACAAGCCCAAATGAGCCAGACAGGCGTGGCACTCTTCCATGACCCAGCCTGTGAAGCGCTGGCGCTTGCCACCATCGTTCAACGGCTGGGGGCTGAGCAGGTGGTAGGCCGAGCCATCGCGGATAAACCCGAACGGCGCCTGCAACTGCCCGCTGTCGAGTTCGTCGCGCACCATCAAGGCAGAGGCCATGGCCACGCCCAAACCGGCGCTGGCGGCCTGGATCGACAGATAGAAATGCTCGTAGTCACTGCGTTCGCAGTGCCGTGCCCGTTGGCCGCTGAGGCGCAGCCAGGTGGGCCAGGCAGCGGGGCGGGTGGTGCTGTGCAGCAGGCGTTGGCCGTCGAGCCGGAACCCGGCGCTGGGGCGGCACACCGGGCCGACCCACTCATCGCAGACCTTCTGGTTGAACAACTGGTTACCCCAATGGAAGTCGTCACGGCGGATGGCCAGGTCGACGCCGCCGCGGGCGAAGTCCAGCGGACCGCCAGCGGCTACCAGGTGCAACTGCAGGTCGGGGTGGGCTGCATGGAAACGCGGCAGCCGCGGGATCAGCCAGCGCATGGCGATGGTCGGTTCGCAGGACAGCACCAGCACATTGTCACGGGCCTGGTGTTGCAAGCGCTGCACGGCGCCTTCCAGTTGTTCGAAGATCGCCTGGGTGGTGCCGTGCAGCGCGCGGCCGGCGGCGGTGAGAAAAATGGCCCGGTTGCGGCGTTCGAACAGTTCTACGCCAAGGCTTTCTTCGAGCAAGCGCACTTGCCGGCTGACGGCGCCGTGGGTGACGTGCAGGTGTTCGGCGGCGCGCACGAAGCTTTCGCTTTGGGCGGCGATGTCGAAGTAGCGGAAGGCGTTGAGTGGGGGCAGTTTCATGGCAGTTCTCCAAGCCGGCACTGCAGCGTTGGGCAGCCTGCACAATCACACGCTGGCTGGAGCAGGCGCTAGGTATCTGTGACTGAAACTATCAGATTTACGCCACGATAAATCGATTTTCCCTGCACCGTAAGCTTCCGATAATTCTCGGTCTGTGCATTTTCATCGCCTATCGAGGGCTATCCCCATGACCGAACTCGTCGCCGTCGCCGTATTCACCCTGCTCGCCGTCATCAGCCCCGGTGCCGACTTCGCCATGGTGACCCGCAGCAGTTATGCACAAGGCCGCAAGGCCGGGCTGGCTGCCGCAGTGGGGATCGCCTTGGGGGTCCAGGTGCACGTGCTATACACGGTACTGGGCATTGCCGTGATCATCAGCCAGAGCCCGATGCTGTTCCTGGCCATGAAGGTGGTGGGCGCCGGGTATCTGATCTACCTGGGGTACAAGTCGGTCACCAATACCCGGCGCATCAGCCTTGAGGGTGGGGCGCCTAACAGTGCCTCGGTGCTGCAAGCCCTGCGCACGGGGTTTTTGACCAACGCACTGAACCCCAAGACCATGTTGTTCGTGGTCAGTGCCTACACCCAGGTCGTGCAACCGGGCAGCTCGTTGCAGCTGGCATTTGCCTATGGTGCGTTCATGTCGTTCGCGCACTGGCTGTGGTTCAGCCTGGTCGCGGTGTTTTTTTCCAGCACTGCCTTGCGCAAGGCCATGATCGACCGCCAAGTGCTGGTGGACCAGGTGATCGGCGTGGCGCTGATCGGGCTCGGGTTGACTGTGGCAGTGAGCGGCATCCGCTGACGCCCAAGGGGCAAGAAGGAGTAGCAGCCCCGGGGCTGCTTTAGATGCGGCAGTTCTCGCAGGCAAAGAAAAAGGGCTTACCTTGCGGTAAGCCCTTCGTCTTGTTTGGTGGCTACACAGGGACTTGAACCCCGGACCCCAGCATTATGAATGCTATGCTCTAACCAACTGAGCTATGTAGCCGATGGCGCGCATTATTCTCTTGAACGCCCCCCCTGTCAACACTCATTTCAAAAAAAATTTGCACGCTTTCAAAAACTTAGCGGCCAGGGCCGGTTCTAGCGCACCACAAGCCAGTGCCCGAGCACGCCTTGTAGCTGCAGATGCTGGGTGGCGGCCAGGGATTGCAGGGTTTTCCCGGCGCGGTCGAGGTTGAAATCGCCGCTTACACGGCGATGGGCCAGTTGTTCATCCATAAGCCATACCCGCTGGCCCTGGTAGCTGGCCAGGCGCTCCAGCACCTGCCCCAGCGGCATGTCGCTGGCCTTCAGGTAGCCGCTGCGCCAACTGTCTACGGTTTTCAGGTCCGCTGGGCGTACCGTGCCGATGCGCGTGTCATCGAAGGTTACCCGTTCACCTGTCGAGACCAGGCGCTGCTCACCCCCCCGCACGACCATGGCCTTGCCACTGATGACCACCAGTTCGTCATGGTCGGCATGGCGGGTGACCTGCAGACGGGTGCCGAACACCTCGATGCGTGCGTTACCCACTGCCACCTCCAGGGCGCGCCCATCGAGCGCCACCTGCAGGTACACCTGGCCCTGTACCAGATGCAGCTGGCGGGTACGGCCGCGCAGATCCACGTTCATCGCACTGGCGCTGTCCAGGCTCAAGGTCGTGCCATCGGCCAGGCGCGTGCTGCGCCGCTCGCCCACATCGGTGTGCAGCTCGCTGGCCAGGCGCTGCATCCACGGCCAGTAAAGGTAGGTAGCGGCGGCCAGGCCCAGGAGAAAGCACAGCGCCACCCATTTGCCCAGGTGACTGCGGCGCTCGCTTGGCGGCCGTGGGCGAGGGCGGGCGGGTGAGGGCTGCACCTGCTGCCAGAAACGCTCCAGCTCGGCATAGGCCTGGGCGTTTTCAGCGGCTTGGCACCAGGCCGCGAAGGCCCGGCGCTGGGCGTCGTCACAGTTGGGGTGGCGCAACGCCGAGAACCACTCGAGCGCTTCCTGCTCGGGGTCGGGTTGCAGCTGTTTGGCGGGCATCGGGCTCATGGGTACGGTCTGCTCGCGAGTGGGGCCAGTGGGCCCAACGATGACAGGAGAAGTAGACAAGGATGCTAATTATATTGAGAACCATTTTCAAGAACGTCGCGACAGAGGGAAAAAAAGGTAGCTATGTATCTATTTGTTTCCCGATAATCGGATCCCAAACCTGAGGACGGAGATTTAGGCAAATGGCCACCAGTAGCGCCTCCACCGCATCCAGCCAGGCACCGGCCAACCAGGCCACGCCGCTGGTGATGCGTATCATCGGTTTCTGCGCGCTGGCGCACCTGATCAACGACCTGATCCAGTCGGTACTGCCGGCGATCTACCCGATGCTCAAGGCCAATTACAACCTGAGCTTCGCCCAGATCGGCATGATCACCCTGACGTTCCAGATCACCGCCTCGCTGTTGCAGCCCTGGGTCGGCTTTTTCACCGACCGTCGGCCGGCACCGAACCTGCTGCCACTGGGCACCTTGTGCACCCTGGTGGGGATCGTGATGCTGGCCTTCGTCGGCAGCTTCCCGATGATCCTGCTGGCGTCGGCACTGGTGGGCATCGGTTCCTCCACCTTCCACCCCGAAACCTCGCGTATCGCGCGGCTGGCCTCCGGCGGGCGCTTCGGCCTGGCCCAGTCAACTTTCCAGGTGGGGGGCAACACCGGTTCGGCGCTGGGCCCGTTGCTGGCGGCGGCCATCGTCATTCCGTTCGGCCAGACCCACGTCGCCTGGTTCGGCCTGGCTGCGTTGTTCTTCCTTGGCGTAACCCTGATGCTGCGTGGCTGGTACAAGGAACACCTTAACCAGGCCAAAGCACGCAAGGCGGTGCAGGCCACCCATGGCATCTCCCGCCAGCGGGTGATCGTGGCGCTGATCGTGTTGGGCTTGCTGGTGTTCTCCAAATACTTCTACATGGCCAGCTTCACCAGCTACTTCACCTTCTACCTGATCGAGAAATTCGCGGTATCGGTAGCCAGCTCGCAGTTGCACCTGTTCCTGTTCCTCGGGGCCGTGGCGGCGGGGACCTTCTTCGGTGGGCCGATCGGTGACCGTATCGGGCGCAAGGCGGTGATCTGGTTCTCGATCCTGGGCGTGACCCCGTTCACCCTGGCGCTGCCCTATGCCGATCTGTTCTGGACCACGGTACTGAGCGTGGTGATCGGCTTCATTCTGGCTTCGGCGTTTTCCGCCATCGTGGTGTATGCGCAGGAGCTCGTGCCGGGCAGCGTGGGCATGATTGCCGGCATCTTCTTCGGCCTGATGTTCGGCTTTGGCGGCATCGGTGCGGCACTGCTGGGGTACGTCGCAGACTTGCGGGGCATCGAATACGTCTATGGCGTCTGTTCGTTCCTGCCGCTGTTCGGATTGCTGGCGGTGTTCCTGCCCAATACCGGCAAGCGCTGATTTCGTCGGGGCCGCTGCATGCGGCGGCCCCTGCCGATTGACGACCGGACTGTCCTTGGCCTAGAGTGCCGCCACTTTCCCCTCCCACCTGCGTAGTAGCCAAGTAATGCGCCGTACCCCGTCACTGCCCAGCGCCCGCCAGCCTGCCCTTCAGGGCTTGCGCCATGCGTGGCCGAGCGACACGGTACTCAAGCGCCGCCGCAGCGTGCTGTTTGCCTTCACCTTCTCGCCACACTTCGCCTGACCTGATCTGCGCGTTCGCGCCGCTGGCCACTTTGGCCTGCGCGCCTGTGTCTGCACGTTTTTCCGGTTTGCAAGGGGTGGTACATGAACATGCGTTTGCTGGCGGGCCTGTTGTTCGCTGTTTCGGTCGTGGGTTTCAGCCTGGGGGCGAGCCTGCCCCTGGTTTCGTTGCGCCTGCATGAAGCAGGGGCGGGCACCCTGGAAATCGGCATCATCTCGGCTATTCCTGCTGCCGGCATGATGCTTTCGGCGTTCCTGGTCGATGCCTGCTGCCGCCACCTCACCCGGCGCACCATCTACCTGCTGTGTTTCAGCCTGTGCACACTCAGCATCGCCCTGCTCGAAGCGGCCTTTGGCTCGCTGTGGCTGCTGGCGCTGCTGCGCCTTGGCCTGGGGCTGGGCATGGGTATCGCCATCATCCTGGGCGAGTCGTGGGTCAACGAACTGTGCCCGGAGCACAACCGCGGCAAGATCATGGCCCTGTATGCCACCAGCTTTACCGGCTTCCAGGTGCTCGGCCCGGCCATGCTGGCAGTACTGGGGGCGGACAGCCCATGGATCACCGGCGTGGTCACCGTTGGCTATGGCCTGGCCTTGCTGTGCATCGTGCTGACGGTGCCCAATGACCATGTGGCGCACGAAGAAGGCGAGAAAAGCTTTGGCCTGGCGGGGTTCTTTCGGGTGGCGCCGGCGTTGTGCATGGCGGTGCTGTTCTTCTCGTTCTTCGACGCCGTGGTGCTGTCGTTGCTGCCGGTATACGCCAGCAGCCATGGCTTCGCCGTGGGTGTGGCGGCGTTGATGGTGACGGTGGTGTTTGCCGGCGACATGTTGTTCCAGCTGCCGCTTGGCTGGCTGGCCGATCGGGTCGAGCGCACCGGGCTGCACCTGGTGTGCGGGCTGGTGGCGATGTCGATCGGTATAGGTTTGCCCTGGTTGCTGGACCTGACGTGGCTGTTGTGGCCGCTGCTGGTGGTGCTGGGGGCGGTGGCGGGGGGGACTGATACCTTGGCGTTGGTGCTGATCGGCCAGCGCTTCAAGGGCCAGGACCTGGTCACCGCCAATGCCAGCGTGGGCCTGCTGTGGGGCGTAGGCAGCCTGGTAGGGCCGTTGGTCAGTGGCGCCGCGATGGGCGTGGCGCCGCATGGCCTGCCAATGGCGCTGGCGCTGATGGCCGGGCTTTTCGTGTGCTTTGCCCGGCAGTCGTTTCGGGCTGCGGGCCGCCTGCGCGCGTTGGCGGACTGACGGCTTCGGGGTTGCTTCGATCATGAATGGCCGCGTTGCGCCCCATCGCGATACAAGGCCGCGCCCGCGCGCGTCAGGCGGCTGCGATGCTGACCCAATACCGGGTATGGTACTCGACCCGCACCGGCAGGCTACGGCTGAGCAGGTGCAGGATGGCGCCGGTGTCGCTCAACTGGAAGGTGCCAGACACCATCAGGCTGGCCACTTCCGGCGCACAGCGCAGCAGGCCCGGGCGATAACGGCCCAGTTCGGCGACAAACTCGCCAAGCGGCATCTGCTGCACGCTGAGTACGCCGTCAGTCCAGCCCCACGGGTCACTGTGCAACGTTACGGCCTGGACACGGCCGTCGCGCCACACCTGCAAGGTCTCGCCCGGCTGCACTTGCCTGCGCAGTGCCGAGGCGGGGAACAGCGTGACCTGGCCACGGCGCACCGCCAGCAGCAGGCCCTGGCGGTTTTCACGCAGCAGCAACTGGCCGTCCAGGGTGACCAGCCGCCCAACCGGCGTTTCGATCAGGAACGGCCGGTGGTCGTTGGCGTTGCTCTCCAGGCTCACTTCACCGCGTAGCAGCGCCAGCTGGCGCTGTTCAACGCTGTAGTCCAGGTCGATGGCGCTGGCAGTGTTCAACTGGATACGGCTGCCGTCGCGCCCCTGCACCTGGCGACGCTCGCCGACAGCGGTGCTGTTGTCGGCCAGCAGCTGAGGTAAACCCAGTGGTTCACGCGCCGCCAGGCCCAGGCTGCCGCCGACGGCCAGCAGCGCCAGCAGCTTGAGGTGGTTGCGTCGGCTGCCACGCTGCTGCTGGCTGCCTTCCAGGGTGCGCCGGCTCAGGTCCTTGGGCAGCCCTGCCAGTTCGTCGCTGAGCAGGCTTACGCGCTGCCAGGCCAGTGGGTGATGCGGGTGGCTGGCCAGCCATTGCTCAAACTGTTGCCGGGTACGCGGGCAGGGGCTGTCGAAGCGCAGCTTCACCAGCCAGTCGATGGCCTGGTCAACCTGGGCTTGGGTGGGGGTGGCATCAGGCATCGGCGTAGCGCAACCTGTAGCAGACACCCAGGGCGCTGGCCAGGTCGCGCTCGATGGTCGCGCGCGACACGTGCAGCTGTCGGGCGATCTGGACAATGCTCAAACCGTCCAGCTGGGCCAGCAGGAAGGCCTGGCGCGCCCGCGGTTTGAGCTGATGCAGGGCGCGGTCCAGGCGCGCCAGGGTATCGAGGATGAGTAACCGGGCCTCTTCGCTGGGCGCTTCGGTTTCTGGCACCTGGGCCAGGCTCTGCTGGTAAGCCCGCTCCAGTGCGCGTCGGCGGAACTGGTCGATCATCAAGCCGCGGGCAATGCTGCTCAGGTAGGCGCGCGGTTCTTTCAACGGCGATGCCTGGCGCGCGCGCAATACCCGCACGAAGGTATCCTGGGCCAGATCGGCCGCATGTTCACTGCACCCCACACGGCTGCGCAGCCAGCCACGCAGCCAGGCATGGTGGGACTGGTAGAGCAGAGCGACCTCGGCCGGTTTGAGCGTGTCGTTGATCTGCATCGTTGCCAAGGCCGGTCCCATGAGGTGTGCGAATGTGAACAGTTCTCAATTCTATGCGCGGAGGATGGCGCGGGGCAATGGTGGGCCAGGAATTAGCCGCGCAAGAACCGGCGTTCCCCCGATGAACGGCTGCGCTAAGCTGCACCTGCACTCGACTTGATGGAGCCGCCATGATTCTGGCCGACCTTTCCCCTGCGGCTTACCGCCAAGCCGGCGAATACCTGGCGGCGCTCGACCCTGACTGGGCGCGGCATGTCGCCGCGACCGGGCCATGCCTGCACCAGGCCACCCCTGGCCGCGAACCTTACGAGGCGCTGGTGCGCGCGATTGCCTACCAGCAGCTGCATGCCCGGGCAGCTGAGGCTATCCTGGGCCGGTTGCTGGCGTTGTTCCCGCAGCATGCGTTTCCGCCGCCCGAGCAGTTACTGGCCGCAAGCCCGCAAACCCTGCGCGCCTGCGGTTTTTCGGCGAGCAAGCTGGCGACTATCCAGGGCATTGCCCAAGCCAGGCTGGACGGCCTGGTGCCGACCCGCGAAGCAGCACTGGCCATGAGTGACGACGCCCTGATCGAACGCCTGGTAGCGCTGCGCGGGGTAGGGCGGTGGACGGTGGAAATGCTGCTGATCTATAGCCTGGAGCGGTCGGATATCCTGCCCGTCGACGATTTTGGCGTGCGCGAGGGGTATCGCCGCCTCAAGGGCCTGGTCAAGGCGCCGACCCCGGCGCAGATGCGTTCGCTGGGCGGCGCCTGGCGGCCATACCGAACCGTGGCAGCCTGGTACCTGTGGCGCGCCTGAGGTTTTTACACCGCCAAGGCCGGAGCCGGCCGCACGAGTCTGGAAGCATAACAATGACCGCCTACACCACCCCCGACCAGCGCTGGCAAGCCGTCGAAGCCCGCGACCCCGCTGCGGTCGGGCACTTTGTTTATGCCGTGCGCACCACCGGCATCTATTGCCACCCCAACTGCAAGTCGCGGCTGGCCAAGCGCGGCAACGTCGAGTTCTTCGATACCCCTGCGTTAGCCGAAGCCGCTGGCTACCGTGCGTGCAAGCGCTGCACCGCTGGCGCCAAGCCCAGTGCGGCGCGCCATAGCCAGTTGGTCATCCGCGCCTGCCGCCTGATCGAAGCCAGCGACCCCAGCCCCAGCCTCGACCAGCTCGCTGCGCAACTGGCCGTCAGCCCGTACCACCTGCACCGGCTGTTCAAAGCCGAAACCGGCGTTACCCCCAAGGCCTACGCCAGCGCTTTTCGCGCCCGGCGCCTGCGCGCGCACCTGGAAGATGCTCGGTGCTCGGTCACCGATGCCATCTACGACGCCGGCTACACCTCCAACAGCCACTTTTATGCCAGCGCCGACCAGCGCCTGGGTATGCGCCCCCGGCAGTACCGCGCCGGGGGCGCAGGGGCCACCATTCATTTTGCCCTCGGCCAGTGCTACTTGGGCGCCATCCTGGTGGCCCAAAGCGACAAAGGCATTTGCGCGATTCTGCTGGGCGACGATCCTGAAACCCTGCTGCATGAACTTCAGGATCAGTTCCCCAAGGCCCGGTTGATCGGCGGTGACCGCGGTTATGAGCAACTGGTTGCCGAGGTGGTGGGGTTCGTCGAGGCCCCGGCGCTGGGCCTGGGCCTGCCGCTGGATGTACAAGGCACAGCGTTCCAGGAGCGCGTGTGGCAAGCCCTGCGCGAGGTGCCGGCTGGCAGCCGCATCAGCTACAGCGACCTTGCCGAACGCATTGGCGCGCCCAAGGCGGTGCGGGCGGTAGCCCTGGCGTGTGCGGCCAATCGCATCGCCGTGGCCATACCTTGTCACCGTGTGGTGCGCCGGGATGGCGACATCAGCGGCTACCGTTGGGGCGTGGCGCGCAAGCAGCAACTGCTGACGCGAGAAACGGCACTCTCCTGATGCCTTGAAGCCGCGTAGAATCCCCCGCCAAATCGGATTGTAAAGAGGAATATTCGATGAGGCGTCTGAGCCTTGTTCGTTTTTGCCCTGGCCTGATGGCCATGCTGGCGCTGCTGCTGGTGCTCACCGGCCCGGCCGCGGCGGCCCCTGCCACGCCGTTGTCCAACCCGGCCAATGCGGCAGCCCCGGCAGTGGATGAAAACGCCAGTATCGAGCAGTTGAGCGATAGCCTGGACCAGATTCGCCAAGGCGTCAGCAGTAACGCCAACGACGACCTGCTGTCGCAGTTGCGGCTGGCGGCCATGCAGGTTCAGCGCCAGGCTGATGCCTTGAGTGCGCAGCGCACCACCGATGTGGAAAAGCTCGACGACAAGCTCAAGGTGGTTGGCCCGGCCCAGCCCGACGAGCCTGCGGCCCTGACCCAGCAGCGCAAGGCCCTGGAGGCCGAGAAAAAGGCCTTGGTCGCCCAGCAGGACCAGGCCACCAAGCTGACGCAGTCGGCCCGCGACCTGTCCACGCAAATCGTCAACTTGCGCCGCAGCCAGTTCAACTCGCAGATCACCAGCCGCGCCGCCTCGCCGTTGAGCCCGGCATTCTGGCAGAGCATCATCCGCCCAACCCAGGATGACGTGGCGCGCCTGCGCGACCTGCGGGGCGAAGCAGCCGTTGCCATTGGCAGCGCGTTCAGCCCCGAGCACCGCTGGCCGTTCATGGCCAGCCTGGTAGCGGCCATCCTGGTCTGGACCCTGGTGCGCCTGTGGATAGAGCGGCTATTGGCCCGTGCCATGGTCCGCTGGTTGCCCGAAGGCCGGCTGCGCCGCAGTGCCCTGGCGCTGGGGGTCAGCCTGGCAACACTGGGCACCATCGCCGGTTCGGTTTCCCTGCTGCGCTGGGGGTTGGAGAGCAATGCCGAACTGGGCAGCGATATCGCCAGCCTGGTCAACCATATCCTGGCGCTGGTGGTGTTCAGCGCGTTCATCGCGGGCCTGGGCCGTGCCATGCTGATGCTGCAGCGCCCGTCCTGGCGCCTGCCGGCCATTCACGACGAAGTGGCCAGCGCGCTGGGCTGGTTCCCCAAGGTGCTGGCCCTGGCACTGATGGTCATGATGACCATGGAGCGCATCAACACCGTGATCGGTGCCAGCCTGGCGCTGACCGTGGCGGTGAACGGCCTGACCGCGCTGGTAGTGGCGATGATCTTCGCCGGCGCGTTGCAGCGCTACCGCCGCACCCTGCGCAAGCTTGAACTGGAACGCCCCACCGGCCTGGGCGGGTTGATCCCGTTCGTGATGGTCATCTGGCTGGGGGGGATCATGCTGGCCATGGTGACCGGCTACCTGACCCTTGCCTACTTCCTTACGGCCAAGCTGCTGTGGGTCAGCCTGGTGATCACGTGCGCCTACCTGTTGACCAGCTTCTTCGGCGACCTGTGCGAAACCCTGCTGTCGCCACGCCAGCCCGGCGGCCTGGCACTGGCGTCGACCCTGGGGCTGGCGCCACGTCACCAGGCCCAGGCCAGCACCATCCTGGCCGGTATCGGCCGCACCGTAGTGCTGTTCCTGGCGCTGCTGCTGGCGTTGATGCCGTCGGGCACCAGCCCCAGCGAACTGCTGCTCAGCCTGGGCGACTGGGACGGTACCGGTGGCAAATTGCTGGGCAACCTGAACATCGTGCCGCAGGACATTCTGCTGGCGATGGCTATTCTGCTCGGCGGCTTGTTCGCCATCCGGGTGGTCAAGCGCTGGCTCAGCGAACGGCTGTTGCCGGAAACCGACATGGATGCCGGCATGCGTGCCTCGCTGGTCACCCTGGTGGGCTACCTCGGGTTCATTTTCCTGGCCATGCTGGTGATGTCGACCCTGCGCATCAACCTGACCAGCCTGACCTGGGTGGTCAGTGCCTTGTCGGTCGGTATCGGTTTTGGCCTGCAGCAGATCGTGCAGAACTTCATCTCGGGCCTGATCCTGCTCACCGAACGCCCGGTGAAGGTCGGCGATTGGGTCAGCCTGGCCGGCGTCGAGGGCGACATTCGCCGCATCAACGTGCGCGCTACCGAAATCCAGATGTCCGACCGCTCCACGGTGATCGTACCCAACTCGCAGTTCATCTCGCAGAACGTGCGCAACGTGACCATGGGCAACGCCCTGGGGGTGGTCGGCATCACCTTGACCCTGCCGCTGGATACGGATGCCAACCGTGTACGTGAGTTGCTGCTGGCGGCCTACCATGAACACGAGGCAATTCTGGACGCGCCCGCCAGCTCGGTGTCGTTCAAGGACCTGACCAGCAATGGCATGGTGATCGCGGTCAGTGGCTATGTGGCCGGGCCGCGCCAGGTGTCGGGTACCCGCAGTGACCTGCTGTTCACCATCCTTGGGCGGCTGCGTGACGAGGGTATCGCCTTGTCTTCGCCGCAGAGCATGGTGCTGGTACAGGAAGCTGCGCGCCCGGCTGACGAAGCGCCGTGATGCGCTTCATGCCAGTGGCACGCGACTAGATGAATGGCAGAAGCTGTCGAAAGGGGCCGCCAAACGGCCCCGCACAGTCACCCCAGGCACCGTGTCACATGCTTGACCGACTGGTAGCCCGACAAGCCCCAAGGGCCCAGCTCACGGCCTATACCGCTACCCTTGGTGCCACCCCATGAGGTCTCGACGAACACCGCCTGCACCGAGTTGATCCACACATGGCCCACCTCCAGCGCATCGGCCACCCGCTCGGCGCGCGCCAGGTCTGTGGTGCACACTGTCGCCACCAGGCCGAAGCGGCTGTCATTGGCCTCGGCAATCGCCTGCTGTTCGCTGGCGAAGCGCCGTGCGCACAATACCGGACCAAAGATTTCTTCGTTCCACAGGCGGCTGCCTTCAGGCACATCGGCATACAGGGTAGGGCTGACGAACCAGCCGCCACGGTCCAGCACTTTGCCACCGACCAGGCACTGCAAGCCTTCCTCCCGCGCCGTGGCAAAGTAGCCGGCCACCTTCAGCCACTGGGCCTGGCTGGTCAGTGGGCCCATGTCGGCTTCTTCGCTCAGCGGGCTGCCCACCCGCAGGTTTTCCAGCGCTGCCTGCAAGCGTGGCAGCAGGGCGTCGGCGATGCCGTCCTGTACCAGCAGGCGTGATGTAGCCGAGCACATCTGGCCCGCGTTCCAGCAGATGCCGGCAACGATCCATTGCACCGCCGCATCGACGTCGCAGTCATCGAACACCAGGATCGCCGACTTGCCGCCCAACTCCAGCGTGACCGGCCGGCATTGCGCCGCTGCGCTGCGCATCACCTGGCTGCCAACGTTATTGCTGCCTGTGAACGACAGTTTGTCCAGGCCGTTGTGGTTGCTCAGCGCGGCACCCGTCTCGGCTTTGCCATTGACGATATTCAGCACCCCGGCCGGCAGGCCCAGGGTGTCGGCGATCTGGCCGTAGGCGAGTTCGCACAGCGGGGTTACTTCCGAGGGCTTGAGCACCACGGTGCAGCCAGCGGCCAGGGCCGGGGCAAGCTTCCAGGCGCTGGTCACCAGTGGGAAGTTCCAGGGTACGATCAGGCCGACCACGCCCACCGGCTCCAGGCGGGTGCGGGCGGTGAAGCCGGGTGCAGCCAGCGGTACGTCGCGGTTTTGCCCAGGCAGTTGTTCAGCCAGCTCGGCGTAATAGCCGAAGGTAGCGATGGCGTCGTCCAGGTCGATTTCTGCCTCGTGGCGCGGCTTGCCGTTGTTGCGCATCTGCAGGGCGACCAGCGCTTCGCGGCGTTGCCCAAGCTGTTCGGCGAAGCCGCGCAGATACGCTGCGCGCTCACTGGCGCTGGTGCATTTCCAGGCGGGCAGGGCTGCACGTGCGGCGGCCACGGCCTGGTCGACCTGCTCGGCACTGGCAGCCATCAGTTCGGCAAACGGTTGGCCCAGCGCAGGGTCGTTGACGCTGATGCAGTCGCTGCCCTGGCCGTCGACCCAGCGGCCGGCAATGTAGTGGGAAGTGGTCATGGTGGTTTCCAGTCAGGCCATTTCGGCAGTGGTTACAGGCGTGTGCGCAGCCTGTTTGCAACGCACCCAGCGTGGGCCCTGCGGGCCATACACGCCGGCAGGTTCGGGGAACAGGTTGAGCAGCAGCAGGTACAGCACCCCGGCCAACCCCAGGGTGACCGGCAGGCTCAGGTCAATGCCACCGGCCAGGTCGCCCAACGGTCCGACGAATTGCCCCGGCAGGTTCACGAAGCACAGGCCGACCACTGCGCTGGGGACCCAAGCGCCCATGCCGCGCCAGTTCCAGCCGTGCAGGAACCAGTAGTGGCCACCCCGCTGGCCGCGGGTGAATACCTGCAGGTCATCAGCGTGGTAGAAACCACGGCGGGTGACCAGGCCGAGGATCATGATCACCATCCACGGGCTGGTGCAGGTGATGATCAGCACGGCGAAGGTCGACACGCTCTGCACCAGGTTGAAGGTAAAGCGGCCGATGAAAATGAAACCGATCGCCAGCACCCCAATCAGCAGCGTGGCGCCGGTACGGCTGAGCAGGCGCGGGAACACGCTGGACATGTCCAGGCCTGTGCCATACAACGCCGTGGTGCCGGTGGACATACCGCCGATCACCGCAATCAGGCACACCGGCAGGAAGAACCAGCTGGGGGCGACAGCCAGCAGCCCGCCGACATAGTTGTTGGCGGCAATGTAGTCCGGTGCCTGGGTGGCCACCAGGGTGGCGGTGCACAGGCCGAACAGGAATGGAATCAGCGTGGCACCCTGGGCCGCTATCACCGCCAGCATGATGCGCGCCTTGGGGGTTTCGCGTGGAATGTAGCGCGACCAGTCACCGAGGAAGGCGCCGAATGACACCGGGTTGCTCATCGCCAGGATCGCAGCGCCGACGAAAGCTGCCCAGAAACCGGCCTGGCCCAGGTTGACGCTGCCTGCGTAGCCCGCGTCGAACGGCCCGGCAAAAGCAGCGATACCCAGCAGGAACAGCAGGCTCGACGCCCACACGGCAATCTTGTTGACCCACAGCATGAAGCGGAAGCCGAAGATGCAAACCACCAGCACCAGCACCGCGAACAGGCCGTAGGCCAGGCCCAGGGTCAGGTCAGTTTCCGGCAGGCCGACCAGGCGCTTGGCGCCGCCGACCAGGGCATCGCCCGAACTCCATACCGACAGCGAAAAGAATGCCACTGCCGTGAGCAGCGACAGGAACGAGCCGACGATGCGCCCATGCACGCCGAAGTGCGCGCCCGAGGAGACCGCGTTGTTGGTGCCGTTCAGCGCGCCGAACAGGCCCATCGGTGCCAGGATCAGCGCGCCAACGGCAACGCCGAGCACGATGGCCCACACCCCCGCCTGGAACGACAGCCCGAACAACACCGGGAAACTGCCGAGCACGGCGGTGGCGAATGTGTTGGCGCCGCCGAAGATCAGGCGGAACAGGTCCAGCGGGGAGGCGTCGCGTTGATCGGCGGGGATCTGTTCTACGCCGTTGGTCTCGATACCGGTCGAGTGGCTCATGGTGATGCTCCAGCGCGGTTGTTGTGGGCCGGCGCAGTGCGCAAGCCTTCTTGTGGGTGCGATGGCAGGGCGGCAGGGCCGCAAAAAGGTGATCAGGCCGGCGATACGGCCGACAGGTGTTCGTGGCAGGCCAGCCACTGGTCAGCGTGGCGGCGGAACACGATGGTCTCGCGCTCGTTCAGCTGGTGCTCGGCACCGCCGATGCGCAGATGCGTGGCCACATCATGCATGAAGATCGCCACGTCGCCTTGCAGGCTGACCTGGGCGTTGCTGGACGCGCAGGCGAGCACGGCAAACCCTTCGGCCTGCCACTGGGCCCAGACCTTCTCATAGGCCCGGCGTGACAGCAGGGGTTGCGCCAAGGTATGGAAAAGGAACGTGGCGTCTTCGCTGAAGCAGGCGAAGTAGCGGGCGGTGTCGTTGCTGGCGAAGGCGGCAACAAGGTCGGCGGCGGCTTGCCGTACCTGCAGGGTCTGGTCCACGGGGTGGCCTCACGGGTTCTTATGATTGTGGTGAAGCGATTCTGGTGGGGCTTGCCGGGGGGAAAAATCGCTGGCGACAAATAATCAGTTCAGGAATTTGTGAAGTGATGCGCTGGCAGCCCGGCGTTTGGCTATACCCGACTGGCGGAGCAGGTCGGAGCAACTGTCTTTCTCAAAATTCGCAAAGCCTGCGCGATTCATTGTGGGAGATTACCCAGCGCTACGGGCTGGGCTGTCACGCAGAGAACTCAGTTCGTAAGCGCGACGCGGCCTGTGTGGGAGCGGGCGTGCCCGCGAAGCACGCGACGCGGTGTCTAGCACCGGCTGCGCCGGTGTTCGCGGGCACGCCCGCTCCCACAAGAACCGTGTAATCTTCAAGTGCTGCATTTTGGCAGTTGATTTACAACCTCTTCGGCTGAGGCAACACCAGATCCAGCCAAGGCTCGCCAGTCCTGAGCATGGCATTGAGTCGCACCAGGACGATCCCGCGTGCGCGCAGCATCTCATAACGGCCCTTGAGCGCTGGGTTGTAAGTTCATCGCCACCACTCCAATGTCTTTGACCTGAGCCCGCTAGTCGACCGTCACCTCAGCCGCGCACTCCACCGGGAAATTCACGGAGTTGGCGATAAAGCACTCATGATGCGCATCCTCATGCAGGCGCAGGGCAACTTCCCGGTCCGAGTCTGCGCTGATGGTAACCTGCGGGCGCAGCAGCACATGGGTAAAACGGCCCTTGCCGTGATCGTCACCTTCCACCATGCGCCCCAGTGGAAGGTCGACATACGCCAGTACATTCACGCCGTTGACCGCGCACAGGTGCAGGTACCAGAGCTTGTGGCATGCCGACAGCGATGCCACCAGCATGTCTTCCGGGTTCCAGCGCTGCGGGTCGCCACGGAATGCCGGGTCTGCGGAGCCTTGCAGGGCAACCTTGCCGGCGGCCTCGACATTGAAGTTACGGCTGTAGGCGGTATAGCCGGCGGTGCCGTAGCCCTTGTTCCCTGTCCACGTCACCTGAACCACATATTGATGTTCTTTCATGCATCATCCTTGAAATGATCAGCCCGTGTTGTTTCGCCGACTCACCGTGAGAGGGTGTTTCTGGTTGGTGTGTTACCTGTACCGGCCTTATCGCCGGCAAGACAGCTCTCATGGAACAATACATAACTTATTGTTTTAGCATGGCGTGTATAGAAATCGACCCGCCGCGAAGCATTCAACGCGGTGGCTGGCACCGGCTGCGCCGGTGTTCGCGGGCACGCCCGCTCCCACAAGGACCCTGTTAAATCAAAAAGCTATATAGAAGCCCAGCCGCCTTAGCGATAAGGCCGGCACGGGCCACATAAAACGAAAACCCCTTGAGACATAAGCCGCAAGGGGTTTCTGGTCACTGCAGGCTACCGCTTAGACGTTAAAGCGGAAGTGCATCACGTCGCCATCTTTGACGATGTAGTCCTTGCCTTCCAGGCGCCACTTCCCGGCTTCCTTGGCGCCGCTTTCACCCTTGAACTGGATGAAGTCGTCATAGGCCACGACTTCAGCGCGGATGAAGCCTTTTTCGAAGTCGGTGTGGATAACCCCGGCCGCCTGGGGTGCGGTGGCGCCCACGCGTACGGTCCAGGCGCGAACTTCCTGCACGCCAGCAGTGAAGTAGGTCTGCAGGTTGAGCAGTTCGTAACCGGCGCGGATCACGCGGTTCAGGCCTGGCTCTTCCAGGCCCAGGGCCTCGAGGAACATGTCTTTCTCTTCGCCATCGTCGAGTTCGGCGATTTCTGCTTCGATCTTGTTGCACACCGGCACCACGACCGCGCCTTCTTCCTCGGCAATGGCCTTGACCACGTCCAGGTGCGGGTTGTTGTCGAAGCCGTCTTCGGCGACGTTGGCGATGTACATCACCGGCTTGCTGGTCAGCAGGTGGAAGCCGCGGATGACCGCCTTGTCTTCGGCGCCCATGTTCTTCATCAGGCTGCGTGCCGGCTTGCCTTCGGTGAAGTGCGGGATCAACTGCTCGAGGATGGCCTTCTGTGCCAGCGCCTCTTTGTCACCGCCCTTGGCATTGCGTGCGACCTTCTGCAGTTGCTTCTCGCAGCTGTCCAAGTCAGCGAAGATCAGTTCGAGGTCGATGATCTCGATGTCACGCTTGGGGTCCACACTGTTTGAAACGTGGATCACGTTCTCGTCTTCGAAGCAGCGGACCACATGGGCAATGGCGTCGGTCTCGCGGATGTTGGCGAGGAACTTGTTGCCCAGGCCTTCGCCTTTCGATGCACCGGCCACCAGACCGGCAATGTCGACGAACTCCATGGTGGTCGGCAGGATGCGGTTCGGCTTGACGATTTCAGCCAGCGCAGCCAGGCGCGCGTCGGGCATCGGCACGATGCCGCTGTTCGGCTCGATAGTGCAGAAAGGGAAGTTCTCCGCCGCGATGCCAGATTTGGTCAAGGCGTTGAACAGGGTGGACTTGCCGACGTTGGGCAGGCCGACGATGCCGCAATTGAAACCCATGGGTATTCCCCTCTCTAAAGGAAATCAGGCCTTCTGACTGTGCAGTTCGCGCATCGCCTTGGCGAAATCGCCGGCAAGCACGTCCGGCAGCACGCCGAGGGCAAAATCGATGCTGGCGTCGAGCTTCTCCTGCTCGGCGCGCGGCGCGCGGCCCAGGACGAAGTTGGAGACCAGTTTGGCGTCGCCCGGGTGGCCGATGCCAAGCCGCAGGCGGTGGAAGTCGTTCTGGTTGCCGAGCTGCGCGATGATGTCGCGCAGGCCGTTGTGCCCCCCATGACCGCCGCCGCGCTTGAGCTTGGCAACGCCCGGGGGCAGGTCGAGTTCGTCGTGCGCCACCAGGATCGCTTCCGGCTTGATGCGGAAGAAATTGGCCAAGGCCGCCACGGCCTGGCCGCTACGGTTCATGTAGGTGGTGGGGATCAACAAACGAACGTCGTTGCCCTGATGGCTGAACTTAGCCGTCAGGCCGAAATATTTTTTGTCAGCGGTCAGCGAAACACGCTGGGCGCTGGCAATGCGTTCAACGAAAAGAGCCCCTGCGTTATGCCGGGTCTGTTCGTATTCGGGGCCGGGGTTACCCAGGCCGACGATCAACTGGATGGCGGTCACGTCAGGGGCTCTTCCTTGGAGTTGGTGGGCTACAGTGCGCGCGGCACTGTAACCCGATCAACGCCGGCGTGCGAGTGGATTACTCGGCAGCGCCTTCTTCAGCAGCTTCGGCGGAAACGCGCGGAGCGTGAACGTTGGCAACAGCTTTGTCATCACCGTGGGCCAGAGCGACGAACTCTACGCCTTTCGGAGCTTTCAGGTCCGACAGGTGGATGATGGTGCCGATTTCAGCGTTGGCCAGGTCGACTTCGATGAACTCTGGCAGGTCTTTGGCTTCGCAGGAAACTTCGATCTGCGATTCAACGTGCGAAACTTCGCCGCCTTTCTTGACCGGTGCTTCTTCGTTGATGAAGTGCACTGGAACAACAGCGGTCAGCTTCTGGCCAGCTACGACGCGAACGAAGTCAGCGTGCATGATGAAGCCTTTGGCTGGGTGACGCTGCATGGCCTTGACCACGACGTTCTGCTTGGCGCCGTCGACGTTCAGTTCGATAACGTGGCTGAAGGCAGCTTCGTTTTCGAACAGTTTGGCGATTTCCTTGGCCACGATGGTCAGGGACTGGGCTTCTTTATCGCCACCGTAGACTACGGCAGGGATGCTGGCGGAGTGACGCAGGCGGCGGCTCGCACCTTTCCCCAGGTCAGTACGCGCTTGGGCGTTCAGGATGAAATCGGTCATTTTACTTCTCCAAAATAGCCTCCCGAATGGCGTTTGCGACCAGCGCCAGACGGGGATGGCAAAAAAGCCCCGCCCCAACACAGGTTGGGGCGGGGCGCTTCATATCAACACGGGTTCCGCTTAGCGGAACATCGCGCTGATCGATTCTTCGTTGCTGATACGGCGTACCGCTTCAGCGACAACCGGTGCGATATCCAGCTGGCGGATACGGTCACAGGCTTGAGCAGCGGCGGACAGCGGTACGGTGTTGGTCACCACCAGCTCGTCCAGTACCGACTTCTCGATGTTCTCGATCGCGCGGCCCGACAGGACAGGGTGCGTGCAATAGGCATAAACCTTGGCAGCGCCGTGTTCTTTCAGGGCTTTGGCCGCGTGGCACAGGGTGCCGGCGGTGTCGACCATGTCGTCTACCAGGATGCAGGTGCGCCCTTCGACGTCGCCGATGATGTGCATGACCTCGGAGTGGTTAGCCTTTTCACGGCGTTTGTCGATGATACCCAGGTCGACACCCAGGGACTTGGCGACGGCGCGTGCGCGCACAACACCACCGATGTCCGGGGATACGATCATGAGGTTCTCGAAACGCTGGTCTTCGATGTCGTCTACCAGTACGGGCGAGCCGTAGATGTTGTCGACGGGAATATCGAAGAAGCCTTGGATCTGGTCAGCGTGCAGGTCGACAGTGAGTACACGGTCGATACCGACGACAGTGAGCATGTCAGCGACGACTTTGGCGCTGATGGCTACACGTGCCGAACGCGGACGGCGGTCCTGGCGGGCATATCCGAAGTAAGGAATCACGGCGGTGATTCGGGATGCTGAGGAGCGGCGGAAGGCGTCGGCCATCACTACCAGTTCCATCAGGTTATCGTTGGTCGGGGCACAGGTCGGCTGAATAATGAAAACGTCTTTACCGCGAACATTTTCATTGATCTCAGTGCTGATCTCGCCGTCGGAGAATTTACCGACAGAGACGTCACCGAGAGGGATATGCAGCTGACGTACTACACGCCGAGCCAGATCGGGGTTAGCGTTCCCCGTAAAGACCATCATCTTGGACACGCGCAGTACCTGGAGGCTGAGGGTATACCTGGATGAGTATAAGGAAAATGGCAGGGGCGGCTGGATTCGAACCAACGCATGGCAGGATCAAAACCTGCTGCCTTACCGCTTGGCGACGCCCCTGTATCTGTTGCTTGCGAACGCTTATGCGCCCGACTTCTTGACCAGACTTTGCAGCTTGCGATGCAACATCGAAACATTGCTTCCTTTCGCCACAAACCCTGTTTGGGTCGCTGAAAGAAGGGCCAGAACTTTATCAGCTTCGGCTTTGCTTGGGAAGGCCCCAAACACACAGCTTCCAGTGCCGGTTAATCGAGCTTCGGTGAATTTTCCCAGTGAATTCAACGCATTGCGAACTTCTGGGTAATTCTGCTCTACCACCGGTTGGCAGTCATTTCGACTGTTTCCCTTGGGAACGGGGCGCATCTTAAGGGGCAGTGAATCACGTGTCAACTGCGGATGTGAAAAAATTTCTGCTGTGCTGACAGACACTTGCGGCACCAGCACGACATACCAGGGTTCTTCCGGGTCGACCGGGGTCAGCTGTTCGCCCACGCCCTGGGCGAAGGCTGCATGGCCGCGCACGAATACCGGTACATCCGCCCCCAGGCTCAGGCCCAGGGCGGCCAGGCGGTCTTCGTCCCAATCCAGCTGCCACAGGTGGGCGAGGGCCAGCAGGGTGGTGGCAGCATCCGAACTGCCGCCGCCGATACCGCCACCCATGGGCAGGACCTTGGTCAGCCAGATGTCCGCACCCAATGGGGTACCTGATTGCGCTTGTAGCTTGCGCGCAGCACGCACGATCAGGTTGCTGTCGTGCGGCACCGCCTCGATAGGCGTATGCAACTGAATCACGCCGTCATCGCGCAGGGCGAAGTGCAGTTCGTCGCCGTGATCGAGAAACTGAAACACCGTTTCCAGCTCATGGTAGCCGTCGGCGCGGCGGCCAACGATGTGCAGCCACAGGTTGAGCTTGGCCGGTGCCGGCAGGGTCAGGGTGTGCATGGGCTCACTGCCCCAGCTGGCGCGGCTGCCAGTCCTTGATCACCAGGGTCACGTCCAGGTCCTGGCCGTGCAGCTTCAGGCGCTCGGGCAGCCAGTACCCGTTCTGCTCGGTGTAGCTCAGGTACTGCACCTGCCAGCCATCCTGTTCGAGGGTGGCCAGGCGGCTGTCGCCGTCAAGGCTCAGTGTGCTCTTGCTGTCAGGGGCGGGCAGGCCGCGTACCCACCAGACCAAGTGCGAGACCGGCAATCGCCAGCCCAGTTGCTCTTCCAGCAGGGCTTCAGGGCTGGGGGCTTCGTAGCGGCCCTGGTTGGCCACTTCCAGCACCACGCCGCCGGGGCGACCGGTGAGGCGGGCGGCACCTCGGCCCAGCGGGCCGGCCAGGCGAATGTCGTAGTAATCCTGGCGTTGCAGCCAGAACAGCGTGCCGCTGCCCGAATCGCGCGGTGCGCGGATGCCGACCTTGCCGTTGATCTGCCAGCCGTCGAGGCTGCTCAGTTGCTCTTTATGGGCGCGCCACTGCTGTGGGTCGCCATGGCCCTGCAGGGCCTCGCGGCTTCCAAAGCCGGCACAGCCGGCGAGCAGGGCGATCAGGGTGAAGGTAATGCAATGGCGCAGAAACATGGCGTTAAAGGGTCTCGGATCCGGTCAGGCGCAGAAGGGTCTTGCGCAGGAGGGGGCTGTCGGGCTGGGCATCGAAGCCCTTGGCCCAGACCTGGCGGGCTTCGCGGCGTTTGCCGTTGGCCCACAGCACTTCGCCCAGGTGGGCGGCCACTTCGTGGTCGGGGAAGTTGGCAAACGCCTGGCGCAGGTAGGTTTCAGCCACGTCGAGGTTGCCCAGGCGGTAATTCACCCAGCCCAGGCTGTCGAGCACTGCCGGGTCGTCGGGGGTCAGCTGGTGGGCCTTTTCGATCAGCGTCCGGGCCTCGGCGTAGCGGGTTGTGCGGTCGGCCAGGGTGTAGCCCAGGGCATTCAGGGCCATGGCGTTTTCCGGCTCGCGGGCGATGATCGCGCGCAGGTCTTGTTCCATCTGCGCCAGGTCGTCGCGTTTTTCGGCCAGCATGGCGCGGGTGTAAAGCAGGTTGAGGTCGTCCGGGTAGCGCTGTATGGCCTGTTGCAGCACCTGGTTGGCCTGGGCGTCCTTGTTGTTGTTGCTGTAGCTTTCCGATTCGATCAGGTACAGCTGGATGGCGTAGTCCGGCTGCGCTTCGCGGGCCTCGGCAAGCAGGCGCGAGGCCTCGCTGCCACGGCCGTTGGCGATCAGAATGTCGGCCTGGCGCAGTTGCGCCGGCAGGTAGTCGGGGCCCGGGCCGACCAGGGCGTATTCACGCAGGGCGCCTGCGGGGTCGTGGCGCTCTTCGCGGATACGGCCCAGGTTGAGGCGCGCGGCGTCGACGTTGCTGTCGCGCTCGACCAGTTCCTGCAGGTAGCCCTCGGCCTCGTCCCAGTCCTTGTTCTCCAGGCACACCAGGGCCAGGGAGTAGCGCAGTTCGTCGTCGTCGGGGTATTGCTGGACCAGGCTGAGGAATTCGCCCTTGGCATCGGCGATACGGTCCTGCTCGACCAGGGTGCGGGCGTAGGTCAGGCGCAGGCGTTTGTCGTCCGGGTTGTCGCGAATGGCCCCGCGCAGCAGGGGCAGGGCCTCGGGGCCGCGGTCCAGTGCCTGAAGCAGGCGGGCGCGCAGCAGGATCGGGGCAATTTCACCATTTTGCGGGGGGTGTGACTCGAGCAGTTCCAGGGCTTCTTCGGTCTTGCCGTCCTGGTTCAGCAGCAGGGCCTTACCGAATACCAGCTGGCCGTTGTCGGGGTATTTCGCCAGCAGCCGCTCGAAGCTCTGCAGCAAGCCGTCACGTGTGCTCTGGTCGGTTTCGGCAGCTGACAGGGCCAGGAAATCGAAATGGGTGTCGCCCTGACCCTGCAGTACCTTTTCCATGTAGGCCATGGAGTCGTCATAACGGCCGGCGCGCGCCAGTTGAATGGCAGCGGCGCGTTGGGCGTCGAGGTTCTGTGGGTCGTTGCGGGCCCAGACCAAAGCGTTTTCCAGGGCGGGCTCGTCGGCGCCCAGGTATTCGGCGATGCGGTAGGCGCGCTCGGATACGCCGGGATCCTGGGTCTTGGCGGCCTGGTCGGTGTAGTTGGCCAGGGCGATATCGAAGCGGTTGCGCTGCCCGGCCAGTTCCGCCACCAGCAGGCTGTAAAGGGTGTCTTGCTTGAAAGAACCATACACCACGGGCTTCTCGGCCTCAGCCTTGGCGGCATCGGCAACGGGAGGCTCGGCCTTTTGCGGGGCCAGGCTCTGGCAGCCCTGGAGCAGGGCGAAGGCAAGCAGCAATGCGTATGGTTTGTTCATAGAAGGCTTAATAGGAGGACTCACCGGCGGTCGCAGCATGATGACACAAGCGCGGGGGCAAACCCACCTGTGTGGTGTCTGGTTAACTGCGACCTTTGTGGTGGGAGAGGGTTCCGTGATGTGGTGGCTGTGCCGGGTGTTTGGCTTGGGTTTTTTGGCGGTTTATGAGATCGAGCGCAGATGGTGTAAAGGCGGCCACCCGCGAAGCGCACCACTGCGTGGCGTTTACCCCAGAGCAGATGGTAGACGCCCTGCTGTAGCTGTCCGGCTGACGTTATTCTCTCGCTACCAACTGCGGCTTGGGTCCAGGGTATGCAGCCAAATGCGGAATAGAATAAGTGCTCCGATAAGTGTTGGGTGCATAGCCCCTAAGACGATCAGGGTGCGCTTCATGCGTATAGGGAAGCTCGTGACCTCATCAAGGTCAACTAAGCCTTTCCGTGCATATATCTTTGGTACTGTTAGCAGTATTGATATTGAGAGTGTGCGCATTACCTTGCCAATAAGGCCTGCTTGTGAAAAGGTTTTCTTATTTCCGCTTACGAATGCGCTATTCGGTAGTAGTGATTCGATCCTGCCAAGATGATAGGTTGATATGTAGAGGGATGCGCAAAGCGTGATGATCATGGCGGCCAAAATTATAAATGCAACAATGCCCACAGCAGTGCTCATTGGGTGCCTACCTTTTCATACAGTACTTCGCCGAGCGCTTCCCCTACAGCACCGCCAAGCATGTTTCCTCCCGTGGCTCCCGCAGCCCCACCAATAACAGCGCAGAGGAGTGCGCCTGTACCGGCTGTTGGCACGCCAAGAGCGAGACAAGTACTAGTGGCAATATTTCCACCGTAGCTTGCTGCTATCCCTCCCCCGGCGACACTGCCTGTCAAGGAAGATCCATGGACGTATTTAGCTCTTCTACACTCATTATCGCGGCCAGCGGTACAGGTTTTTGTAGGAAATTTCCCCTCGTTAAATTGCCACGTCAGGTTTCGATTCGGGGCAAGTCGTATCGGCATGAAGTCATAGATAATGCGACAGCATCAAGGCAATGAACAAGGTGATGTGAATAATCCATAGGATTAACAAAATGCGCTTTTCGCGGAGGGGGGAGTTTTTTACTTCCTCAATTTCAGCGTAACCCCTGTAAATGAAGATTTTGGGTATAGCCAACAGTGTTGCAATCTGGCCGGTTCTTATTGTTTTGCCCAAGAGTCCGGCGTGCTGGTAATTTTTGATGTTGTCAGATACGAGGCGAGAGGTGGGGAGGAAAGATTCAAAATGCTCGGTGTATTTGTGTGAAATAATAATTTGCGCGCTAGCGGCAATTAACATTGCTGTAATCAGGATCAGCGCGATCAGTCCTGGCTCTATGTTAGTCATTTTGAGAACTCGTGATACAAAAAGTCACCTAATACCTCGCCTTTTTTTCTGCGAAATCACCGGCTAACTTCGCCCCGGCAGTGCCACCGATGACCGCGCAGGTGAGTGCCCTAGTCCGGCAGTCCCTACTCCTAGTGCCGGATACTGCGGGTGCAACAATATTCCCTCCTAGATAACCGCCTACAGCGCTACCAGCCAGGCCTCCAGCTAATGATGCAGAATTTACATATGCGGCTCGCTTCAAGCATGGCGAATTTATAGACCGGTTACTGCTATGTTAAGCATTATGCCAATATAGGTTCACGCATATGCTATTGGCGCTGTTATTAGCAATAACAACGGGAGCGTTTGCTCGAGCTTCAATACTGGTTTTCAAAGGGTTTGGTAGTGATCAGCAGCATATAGGCATGCCCTAAATAATAGCAGTGTGAGAAAAAGTGCTAAGCACATAATGACGAGTCTGCTAAGTAATTTTTTTATGCGGGCCGGTAGTTGGTTTACTTCATTAATGTCTATCAGGCCTTTACGTGCATAGACTTTTGGGGAGACTAACATTAAAGATATTGTCCCGAATCGAAAAACTTTTCCGATAAAGCCAAGTTCAGCGTATGTTTTTCTGTTCTCACTGATCAGCTTGCAGTTGGGTAGCAGCGATTCAATGTGTTCAGTCAGGCGATGGGACAAATATAGCGTTATCGACATGGATATGAAGATCGCGGTGATAAGGAGGGCGAACACCGCTCCCAAAATTTCATGAGCTGTGGTCACTTTATCACCCGTTCGTAGAATAAATCTCCCATGAATTCTCCACCATCGCTTCCGAACTTCCCGCCTAGCATCCCCCCAAAGGCTCCGCCCGCTACACCGCAAGCGATAGCTCCAGGCCCGCCCGATACGGTTCCGAGAACCACGCCGCAAGCTGCTACGCCAACTATGTTGCCTGCATATGCGCCAACTACGCCTCCACCTACGCCACCTGCCAATGAACTACTCTCCACAATTTTAGCTCTTCTGCACTCTTCCTCTCTCCCTTCCGTGCAGGCTTTATTGATTGACAGACCTGTACTCGAAACTTCCAGTGCAATGCCTAAATAAGTTCCTTTTTTTATCAGGTTAGCAGCCTTGCTCACACCGGCAACCTTATCCGCATACCCTGCAATCTCACCCGTATGCAAATAGCTTTTCGTGGAAATGGCTAGCATTCTTTTGATGGAGCCATTGTTGCGCAAGCCTGAGCCGAACGCCGCCAACCTGCGCAACTGCTCATCCAGCTTCGTGAAAAGCCCCGCCCGCTTGGCGTAAAACTGCTCGCGGGCTTTGAGGGACCCTGAGCTCATGTGCTCTCTATGCAGCGTCTCGATTTCCAGCAAGGTGTCTTGAATCGCTTTGAGATACTTGCTCCAACTATCGCTTACCACGCCCGTGCCCATGGACGCATGGGCGAGCAGACTCTTCAACAGCTCGAAATTGTCTACGAAAAACTCATCGGCACCCTGGCCGCTATGCATCAACCCCATATGGGTCACGGTAGCCTTCGACATCAAATACGCCTCCTGACTGGTACAGGAAGGCGTTGACCAGTCACCGACGATCACCAGTTCGCCGCTTCTGACCACGCTGTTGCAAATGTGCGAATTCAGGATGTCGAACTTGCTGGCCGAATGCCCAGTCAGCGCAAGGCCGGCCTTGAGGGTGTGGTAGTTCTGCATCCTGGGGTTGATGAACGCACGGGCTTCAGACATGGCGACCCCCTCAGGCGTACTTCTTGTTTCCGATCCGGTCCCACCCGCCAGCGATGTTGCCGCCGCCGGAGCCGTCAATGCGTTTTTGCTGGGTATAGGTGGTTTTGATTCTCCCGTAATCGAGCTGCACCACCTCTATCGGTACTCCATCGGCGGCGCTTTGGGTGTAGTCGGCAATGATCACTTCTTCGAGAATGATTTCGTAATATTTGAGCTTGTCGCCGCCCGCGCGGCAGAGTGCGAGTTTCACTTCCTTGAGGTGTTGGCCTGCGCAACTGGCTTCCATTAATTTGCAACTGGCACTGTCGAGAGATTTGGTAAAGGAGAAAAGGCTGACGGCCGTGCGGCCTGATGTGGCGCCACCGGCAGAGCTTGCGGTGGCTGAAGTGCTTTGGCTTACACCAAATTGGTAACCCGTGACTTCGATCCATCTGTTGTATTTTTCGTCCAGGGCCTCGCCTGGGATATCATCGATTTTTATATAAGCGTCAAAAGCCATACTTACCTCTGTTTGGTAATCATTGTCAGGTTTTAATTTTCTGGCGAGGAACGAAATTCAGATTAGTGATTGGAAAGGCTAGGCATTGAAATTGGGTGAGGCAATAGCTGGAGCTGCAATTCAGAAATGGACTACAAGTCGATGGAAAAAATCGATACAGATATGTCGAAAAAAGTAATTCACATAAGCTTTTGCAGGAAATATCCCTCGTTACGTTGTCACGTCGGGATTCCATTCGGTCAAGTCAGCGCGTCTCTTATTTGCCGCTGCTTCAGTGGCGTAGCGTGCCTCGGTTCTGCTTCTAAGCACGCGGTAGCTCAGGCGCCGCACATTGCGACTTCAGGAGGCCGAGCGAAGGGCATGCGGAGGGAGGTGAGGGGCATGGATGCCCGTCAAGCGCTGAGGTCCATGGTGATAATCCTGGCAAGGGGGCTGCAGGATCCGGGGCTGGAATCACAGGTCAGGCGGGCGTGCAGCCGGCGACAGCAGCAGCCCTGTCAGCACAATAGCGAACGGTGGTTGTCCTGAAACCTGCGAAAGAGGACAATTATCGGCTTCCCGTCACAACCAGCGACCTCGCATGGCCTTTCTTGCACTCGGTATCAACCATAAGACTGCCTCGGTAGACGTACGCGAGCGCGTGGCGTTTACCCCAGAGCAGCTGGTAGACGCCCTGCAGCAGCTCTGCCGACTGACGTCCAGCCGCGAAGCGGCGATTCTGTCGACGTGCAACCGCAGTGAACTCTATATAGAGCAGGACCACCTGTCCGCCGACGCCGTACTCAAATGGCTGGCCGATTATCACCGCCTCAGCCTCGACGAACTGCGCGCCAGTGCCTACGTGCACGAAGAGCACGACGCCGTGAAACACATGATGCGCGTGGCCTCGGGCCTCGACTCGCTGGTGCTCGGCGAGCCCCAGATCCTCGGCCAGATGAAGTCTGCCTACGCCGTGGCCCGCGAAGCCGGTACCGTCGGGCCGTTGCTCGGGCGCCTGTTCCAGGCCACCTTCAGTGCTGCCAAACAGGTGCGTACCGACACCGCCATTGGCGAGAACCCGGTGTCGGTGGCCTTTGCCGCCGTCAGCCTGGCCAAGCAGATCTTCGCCGACCTGGGGCGTAGCCAGGCCCTGCTGATCGGCGCCGGCGAAACCATCACTCTGGTCGCCCGCCACCTGCATGAGCAGGGCGTGCGCCGCATCGTGGTGGCCAACCGCACCCTGGAACGCGCCAGCATCCTGGCCGAACAGTTCGGTGCGCATGCTGTTCTGCTGGCCGACATCCCCCAGGAGCTGGCCAACAGCGACATCGTCATCAGCTCCACTGCCAGCCAGTTGCCGATCCTTGGCAAAGGCGCGGTCGAAAGTGCGCTGAAGCAGCGCCGGCACAAACCGATCTTCATGGTCGACATCGCCGTGCCCCGCGATATCGAAACGGAGGTCGGTGAGCTCGATGACGTCTACCTCTACACCGTCGATGACCTGCACGATGTGGTGGCGGAGAACCTCAAGAGCCGCCAAGGCGCGGCCCAGGCTGCCGAAGAACTGGTGACAGTCGGCGCCGAAGACTTCATGCTGCGCCTGCGTGAACTGGCTGCCGTGGATGTGCTCAAGGCCTATCGCCAGCAAAGCGAGCGCCTGCGCGACGAAGAACTGCAAAAGGCCCAGCGCCTGCTGGCCAACGGCGGCAACCCCGAGGACGTACTGGCTCAATTGGCCCGGGGCCTGACCAACAAACTCCTGCATGCGCCCAGCGTGCAGTTGAAAAAGCTCTCGGCCGAGGGGCGCGTCGATGCGCTGGCCATGGCCCAGGAACTCTTTGCCCTCAACGAGGGCTCGACGGACAAAACCCCGCAATGAAAGCGTCGCTGCTGAACAAACTGGAAATTCTCCAGGACCGCTTCGAAGAACTCACCGCCTTGCTCGGCGATGCCGAGGTCATTTCCGACCAGACGCGCTTTCGCGCGTATTCCCGTGAGTACGCCGAGGTCGAGCCGGTCTATGCTGCCTATAAAGAGTGGCGCAAAGTCCAGGACGACCTCGAAGGTGCCCAGGCGCTGCTCAAGGACAGTGACCCGGACATGCGCGAAATGGCCGTGGAAGAAGTGCGTGAAGCCAAGGAGCAGTTGCTGACCCTGGAGGCGCAGCTGCAGCGCATGCTGCTGCCCAAGGACCCGAATGATGGCCGCAACGTGTTCCTCGAGATCCGCGCCGGCACCGGTGGCGACGAGGCCGCGATCTTCTCGGGTGACCTGTTCCGCATGTATTCGCGTTACGCCGAAAAGCGTGGCTGGCGCCTGGAGATTCTGTCCGAGAACGAGGGCGAACACGGCGGCTACAAAGAAATCATCGCCCGTGTCGAAGGTGAAAACGTCTACGGCAAGCTCAAGTTCGAGTCTGGCGCGCACCGCGTGCAGCGCGTGCCGGAGACCGAATCCCAGGGCCGCGTGCACACTTCCGCCTGCACCGTGGCGGTACTGCCCGAGCCAGACGAACAAGCGGCCATCGAAATCAACCCGGCTGACCTGCGCGTGGACACCTACCGCGCCTCCGGTGCCGGCGGCCAGCACGTCAACAAGACCGACTCGGCGATCCGCATCACCCACTTGCCCACCGGCATCGTGGTGGAGTGCCAGGAAGAGCGTTCGCAACACAAGAACCGCGCCCGCGCCATGTCCTGGCTGTCGGCGAAACTCAACGACCTGCAGACCAGCGCCGCCCAGAACGCCATTGCCAGCGAGCGCAAACTGCTGGTCGGGTCGGGTGACCGCTCGGAACGTATTCGTACCTACAATTACCCACAGGGGCGGGTGACCGATCACCGTATCAACCTGACCTTGTATTCGCTGGACGACATCCTCAGTGGTGGCGTGGACGCGGTGATCGAGCCGTTGCTGGCCGAATACCAGGCCGATCAACTGGCTGCCCTGGGGGACTGATGACCATCATCGCCAGCCTGCTGCGCAACGCACAGTTGCCAGAATCGCCTACCGAACGCCTGGATGCCGAACTGCTGCTGGCAGCGGCCATCGGCAAGTCGCGCAGTTATCTGCACACCTGGCCCGAGCGGATCGTCAGCAGCGAAGACGCGCAGACCTACGCCGGGTACCTGCAGCGCCGCCGCGGCGGTGAGCCGGTGGCGTATATCCTTGGCCAGCAAGGTTTCTGGAAGATCGACCTGGAAGTCGCGCCGAACACGCTCATCCCACGGCCGGATACCGAGCTGCTGGTCGAAACCGCCCTCGAACTGCAGCCCGCAGCCCCAGCCAGGGTTCTCGACCTGGGCACTGGCACGGGCGCCATCGCATTGGCTCTGGCCAGCGAGCGCCCCGCCTGGCAGGTCACGGCCGTAGACCGGGTGGCAGAGGCCGCTGCGCTTGCCGAGCGCAACCGGCAGCGCCTGGGCCTGAGCAATACCCAGGTGCGCCTCAGCCATTGGTTCGACAGCCTGGCCGGTGAGCGTTTCGACCTGATCGTCAGCAACCCGCCCTACATCGCCGCCGCAGACCCACACCTGGTGGCTGGCGACGTGCGTTTCGAGCCCAGCAGTGCGTTGGTGGCTGGCCCCGATGGCCTGGACGACCTGCGCGTGATCGTCACCCAGGCCCCTGGGCACCTGGTGCCGGGTGGCTGGTTGCTGCTGGAGCATGGCTATGATCAAGCCGCGGCAGTACGAGCCTTGCTGGTCGAACAGGGCTTCAACGAGGTGGCCAGCCGGACCGATCTGGGTGGCCATGAACGCATCAGCCTGGGGCGCCTGCCATGCTGAGTGATCTGGAACTGCTGCGCTACAGCCGCCAGGTGCTGCTGGCGCAGATCGACATCGACGGCCAGCTACGCCTCAAGCACAGCAAGGCATTGATTGTCGGGCTGGGTGGCCTGGGTTCGCCGGTCGCCCTGTACCTGGCAGCCGCGGGGGTTGGCGAACTGCACCTGGCGGACTTCGATACCGTCGACCTGACCAACCTGCAGCGCCAGGTGCTTCACGACAGCGACAGTGTCGGCATGAGCAAGGTCGACTCGGCGCTGCAGCGCCTGCAGGCCATCAACCCTGAAGTCACCCTGGTTGCCCACCGCCAGGCGCTGGACGACGACACCCTGGCAGCCGCGGTAGCGGCCGTCGACCTGGTACTGGACTGCTCCGATAATTTCTCCACGCGCGAGGCGGTCAACGCCGCCTGTTTCGCCGCCGGCAAACCCTTGGTCAGCGGTGCGGCAATCCGTTTGGAGGGGCAGCTGTCGGTGTTTGACCCGCGTCGCGACTACAGCCCTTGCTACCACTGCCTGTATGGGCATGGCAGTGAAGCCGAGCTGACCTGTAGCGAGGCGGGGGTGATCGGCCCACTGGTGGGCCTGGTCGGCAGCCTGCAGGCGCTGGAAGCGATGAAGCTGCTGGCAGGCTTCGGCGAGCCGCTGGTCGGCCGGCTGCTGTTGATCGACGCCCTCGGCACCCGTATTCGCGAACTGCGGGTCAAGCGCGACCCGGCGTGTGCCGTGTGCGGCAAGCGCGATGGCTGAGCGCTCGGCGCCGGTCGGCGTGATGGACTCAGGTGTTGGTGGCTTGTCGGTGCTCGCCGAGATCCAGCGCCTGTTGCCCAACGAGACACTGCTGTACGTGGCCGATTGCGGCCATGTGCCTTATGGCGAAAAATCCCCGGACTACATCCGTGAGCGCTGCCGGCGCATTGCCGGGTTCTTCCGCGAGCAAGGCGCCAAGGCCCTGGTGCTGGCCTGCAACACCGCCACGGTGGCGGCCGCAGCGGATCTGCGCGAGCTGTACCCGAACTGGCCATTGGTGGGGATGGAGCCTGCAGTAAAGCCTGCCGCGGCTGCGACACGCTCAGGCGTGGTTGGCGTGCTGGCCACCACCGGCACGTTGCAAAGTGCCAAGTTCGCGGCTTTGCTCGACCGCTTCGCCAGCGACGTGCTGGTGATCACCCAGCCTTGCCCGGGGTTGGTCGAGCTGATCGAGACCGGCGACTTGTGCAGCCCCACGCTGCGCCAGATGCTGTGGGGCTATGTCGAGCCGCTGCTGGCCGCTGGTTGTGACACCTTGATCCTGGGCTGTACCCATTACCCCTTCCTGCGGCCGCTGCTGGCCGGCATGGTGCCGCCAGATGTGGCCATCATCGATACCGGTGCCGCCGTCGCCCGCCAGTTGCAGCGGCTGCTAGGCAACAATGGCCTGCTGGCCGCCGGACCGGCGCAGGCTACCCGCTTCTGGACCAGCGCCGACCCCTCATCCCTGAAAAAAATCCTGCCTGTGCTGTGGCATAAGTCTGACGATGTGCAAAGCTTTGCCATGTGAAAAAAACGTGAAGAAAAGCTGAACTATCGTACCACTGCCGCTTTCTATGCCTTGCCTGAGATGAGGCGATCATTAAAACAGCACTAGGATGAAGGATGTTTCTCATGAAGAAACTGCTGGGCTTGGCGGCGGCTGCCGTTTTCACCATGGGGCAGGCAGTGTTGGCGCAGGCTGCTGATGTATCGGTTTCGGTAGGGCAGACCGGTGACTCGACGATGGTCTACCGGCTGGGGCTGCAGTCGAACTGGGATGCCAGCTGGTGGCAGACCAGCGTCGGCCGCGTGACCGGCTATTGGGACGGTGCCTACACCTATTGGGACGGCGACGACACGGCTAGCAACCACAGCCTGTCGTTCGCACCCGTATTCGTGTACGAGTTTGCCGGCCATTCGGTCAAGCCCTACATCGAGGCGGGCATTGGCGTGGCAGCTTTCTCCAGCACCGAGCTGGAAAGCAACGAACTGGGTTCGTCGTTCCAGTTCGAAGACCGCATCGGCTTCGGCCTGCGCTTCGCCGGTGGGCATGAAATTGGTGTGCGTGCGATTCACTACTCGAACGCCGGCATCAAAGAACCCAATGACGGGGTTGAAAGCTACAGCTTGCATTACCGCATGGCGCTCTGACCCGATCGGGTCAACCATCAACCGCCAAGCGCGACCCAGGTTCGCGCTTGGCGGGGAGCCTGCCGTCACCTTGGCGGCAGCGGCCATAGCCCACTGAGGTCAAGCGTCTCCAGTACCAACTCGGGCTCAGCCGCGGGCCAGCGCCGCAACAACTCCTGCGCGGCGCTTTGCGGCGTCCACTGCTCCGGAAAGGCTTGCGCAGGCGTCACTGGCGTTTTCAGCGACTGCGGTCCTACCACGGTCAGCGATATCCCCAACGCCTTGAGCGCATCACGTTGCTCCCGTACCCACTGCGGCAGGTGGTTCCAACCGGCGGTTACCTGGCTTGGCGCGTACAACTGCAGGGCCGAATAACGGTTGAAAATAGCCATCACCTGGGGTGAATCACCCTTTGCCAGCAAGGGCATCACCGCTGTCAGGCAGTGCTTGCCCGCCAGCTGGTTGCTGGTGACGATGGCCTCGATCAATTCGCTGTCAGCCACATCGCCCGGCAGGTAATCGCTGGTGCCGGCATTGATGATCACGCCGTCCAGTGAGTGCCAGTGACGGGCGATCAACTGACAAGCGTCAGCGGCTTGCTGTGCATCGTGCAACTGCCAGGGCACTTGCAGGAATTGCTGGCCATAGCGTTCGCCCAGCGCTTCAAACGCAGGCGCATCCTTGCCACTCGCGGCCACCCGGTGGCCTTGGTCGAGCAGCCCTTGCAACAACGCCAAGCCAAGTCCATTGCTTGCGCCTGTAACCCAAAAACTGCGTGAGTTATTCAAGACGTTCTGCCCCCTGATGTTACCGCCGCGGCAGGCCTTTGAAGGCCTCCAATGCACGTTGGCGACTACTGCCCAGATCCACTATTGGATTGTGATACGAATTACCAGCGAAAAGATCCGTAGATTTCATCGGACCATGAATTGTTTTTTCATCGATATCGCGAAGCTCCGGCAGCCAGTGGCGAATGAAACGCCCCTGAGGGTCGAAACGCTGTGATTGCGAGACCGGGTTGAAAATGCGGAAATAGGGCACCGAATCGGTGCCGGTAGAGGCGCTCCACTGCCAGCCGCCATTGTTGGCGGCCAGGTCACCATCGATGAGGTGGCGCATGAAGTGACGCTCGCCCTTGCGCCAGTCGATCAACAGGTTTTTGCTGAGGAACATGGCGACGATCATGCGCAGCCGGTTGTGCATCCAGCCCGTGTGCAGCAGCTGGCGCATGGCCGCGTCGATGATGGGGAAGCCGGTGCGGCCCTGCTCCCAAGCCTCGAGATCGCCCGGCGCATCGCGCCAGGGCAGGGCTTCGGTATGGCTGCGGAAGGCGCGGTGCCGGGAGACCTGTGGGTAGCCGGTGAGGATATGCTTGTAGAATTCGCGCCACAGCAGTTCGTTGACCCAGGTCTGCACACCCGTGCTACCGCTGTCGAACTCGCCCTTGTTGGCGGCAAGGGCCCCATGCAAGCACTGGCGCGGGGAAATTACCCCGGCGGCCAAATAAGGCGAAAGCTGGCTGGTCCCCGGCATTGCCGGCAGATCCCGGGTTTTAAGGTAATCGTCGATGGTTTCGTCCAGAAACTGCGACAGGCGCTGCTGTGCATGGGCCTCGCCCGCCGGCCAGTGCTCACGCAAGGCGCGCGGGGTTTTTTCGAAGCCGTCGATATGTTGCGGGATCGGGTCACTGTGGATCTTCAGCGCAGCCTGGCGCTTTACCCGCCGGGCGAGCGCAGGCAGGCTGAGGTGCAGGTGTTCAAGGCAGGTTTTCTTGAACTGGCTGAATACCTGAAAGTAATCGCCACTGCGGGTCAGGATGGTGCCTGGGCGAAACAGCAGTTGGTCGAGATAGCTGTGCGCCTGGACAGACGCTTTTTCCAGCAGCTTGCGCGTAGCAGCGTCCCGGCGCTGCTCGTTGATGCCGTATTCCTCGTTCCAGTGCACGCTTTGCACCTGGTGTTGTTGGCAAACATCGAGTACGGCCTGAGGCGCCTGGTCCCAGGTGTCGATCTTGCGGATCAGCAGTGGGATGTTCAGCTTTTCCAGCGCCTGGCGCAGGTCGCGCAGGTTGCGTAGCCAGAAATCGACTTTGCAGTCGGCGTCGTCGTGCGCACGCCATTGCCCGGGGCTGACCAGCCACAAGGCGACGGTCGGCCCGCGTTCGGTCGCAGCGCTCAGTGCGGTATTGTCATCGATGCGCAGGTCACTACGCAGCCAGGTCAGGTGCATGGGGCATTGATCTCTACAGGCTGGCGGTCATGGGCTTGAAGCAGGCGCAAGGCCGCTTGCGGGGTATCGAACAGGAAAAGGTCAGGCAGTTCGCTGTCTTTGAGGCGGGTTTCATGCAGTGCAACCATGCTGCCACCAAGCAACTTCGGCCCCGGCACCCCTTGCAGGGCACGCAGCAAGGCTTTGTCGTCCATGCGCGGGCCCAGGTGCAGTAGCACGGCCCGGGGTTGGAAGATGCTGACTGCGCTTTGCAGTTGCGCCGCGCTGACAGGCTGCTCGAGCACCTCCACGGGGATGCCATTGCTGGTGAACAACCAGGCGCACAGCCACAGCCCTGGGCTGAAAGCGCGCTCGCTGTCTTCGGCCAGAAGCACGGCGGGGCCGTGCAGCAACTGGTTGTCGTGGTAGACGCGGGCGCCCAGCTTGCTGCGTAGCCAGCCGTAGAAGAACACCTGCTCCAGCCGCGCGTTGAAGTAACTGCCCCAGCGCAGGTCGAGCAGGTCGAGCAAGGGCAGCAGCAATTGTTCGCACAGGGTCAGAGCCGGATACAGCGCCATGGCCTGGTTAAGTTGCTGGTCCAGGTTACGTTGCGACAGGCCGGCGATGGCTTCGACCAGCTCGTACTGACGGGCTTGCCAGTCGCCTTTGGGCGCGCTGCTGGTTGGTTTGTCGAGCAACTCGCGCACTTGGCCAACAGAGGCACCCCGCTGCAACCAGGCCAGGATCGTTTCTACCCGTTCCACCTGGCTTTGTGGGTACAGACGGTGCCCCTTCGCTGTGCGTTGTGGTTTCAGCAGGCCATAACGGCGCTCCCAGGCGCGCAGCGTGACCGGGTTCACCCCGGTGCGGCGGGCCAACTCGCCTATTGGTAACAGCACCTCAGACCGCATTGCGTAAACCCAGGCTTTCAGGGTGGGGTTGCAGGTAGGTTTGCTGAAGCAGGTACGGGTCCGGGTGCTTGCGCAGGTGGTGTTTGAGCAGCGTCAGTGGCACCACCAGCGGCACGACGCCCTGCTGGTACTGGCCGATGATCGCCTGCAGCTCGGCTTTGTCCTGCTGGGTGAGGGTGTCCTTGAAATAGCCGCTGAGGTGCTGCAGCACATTGCAGTGGGTGCCACGGCTGGCACAGCGGCGCAGCGCCTGCATCAGCTGGCTGAAATACCGCTGGCCCACCTGTTGTGGGTCATCGTCCTTGCTCATGCTGCCGAGCAGGCGCCCGAGGGTGCGGTAGGCCTGAGGGTTGTTGGCCATCAACAGGTACTTGTAGCGCGAATGGAAGCTCACCAAGGCTCCCCGGCTGAGGCCCTCGGCCAGCAGGCGTTGCCAGTCGGCATAGGCATAGACACGGCTTATGAAGTTCTCGCGCAGCACCGGGTCATGCAGCCGGCCTTCCTCTTCCACCGGCAGGTCGGGGCGTAGCGCGCAGAAGGCCTGGGCAAAGGCGCCGCGACCACTCTGCACCGCAGGGTGGCCGTTTGGCTGATAGACCTTGACCCGTTCCAAGCCGCAGGACGGCGATTTCTGCATGAAAATGTAGCCGCAGATGTCACCCAGCTCATCGGCCATCTGCTCGCCGTAGCTGCGTAGCGGCCCGGTCAGGTCCATGCCCGGGTTGCGGGTGCCGACCACTTCAGGGTTGTTCGGGTCGCCAACCAGGCGGATCGGATCGCGAGGCACGCCTAGCCCGATGGCTACCTCTGGGCAAACAGGCAGCCATTCGAAATGTTCTTCCAGTTGCTTGCGACACAGGTCGGAGGCCTTGTGGCCGCCGTTATAGCGCACGCTGTGCCCGGTGAGGCAGGCGCTGATGGCAATACGCGGCTTGCTGTGGGTGGGCGGGTTTTGCATGACTGCCTCCGAAAACCTGTACGTTTGTAAAAACTTGTACAGGTTTATTCCAGCACAGTGCGGAAGTTATGCAAACCAGTTTTTTTGTATAAGGTGAAATCAGTCCAAATGTTCGAGCAGTCGCCGTGCTGCTTCCTGGCCGCTAAGCCAGGCGCCTTCTACACGCCCCGACAAGCACCAGTCGCCGCATGCATACAAGCCCTGGTCGGCATCGGCCAGGGCGCCCCACTCATGGTTGCTGCTCGGGCGGGCATACAGCCAGCGGTGGGCCAGGGAGAACGCGGGCGCGGGCACCACGCAGCCGATCAGTTCGGCGAATTCGCCGTACAGATGCTCGATCACTGCCTCTCTGGGCAGGTCGATATGCTGTCGGCTCCAGTCTGCCGTTGCGTGCAATATCCAGGTATCGGGCTGCTCGTCGCGGCCAGGCTTGCTGCGGTTGCGTGCCAGCCAATCGAGGGCGCTGTCCTGCACGAAGCAGCCTTGCATCGGTGTATCCAGCGGGGCATGGAATGCCAGGGCCACGGCCCAGGTGGGTTCCATCTGCACGCCGGCCGCCACGGCGGCCAACTTGGGCGTGGCGGCCAGCAGCGGTGTCGCCTGGGGCGCCGGCACGGCAATTACCACGCGGCTGAAGGGGCCGTGGCTGCAGCCGTCGGTATCCTGCAGGTGCCAGTACTGCTTGCCGCGAAACACCTCGGCAATGCGGCAGTCGAAATTCACCGTCACGTCCTCGAGCAGGCCGCGGGTGATCGCGCTCATGCGCGGCACGCCTACCCAGCGTGTCTGCTCGTCGGGGGAGGGGCTGAGGGTGCCGTCGCGGTAGTTGTACAGCTGGGGTTTCCACTGTTCTGCCCAGCCTGCGGCCACCCATTGCTGGACCTGCTCGACAAAGCGTCGGTCGCGGGCAGTGAAATACTGCGCGCCAAGGTCGAGGGCGCCGGCCTCGCTGCGCTTGCTGGCCATGCGCCCGCCGCTGCCCTTGCCTTTATCGAACAAGTGCACCGACTGCCCGGCCTTCTGCAAAGCCTGGGCGGCAGACAAGCCGGCGATACCGGCACCAATGATGGCAATAGGTACTGTCATGATGGCCTCTTCAAACCTTGCTATGAGCAGACTACGCTGTCAGGAAAACCTGTACAAAGCAAAAATATTGTATAAGGTAATTCCGCTTTGCCGGACAGGTTGGCCTATGTTTATCCGAGAGCGTCGGGTCAAAAAAGTGCCTTGATGTTAAAAATAGACCAACGCTGCAATCTGCGAGGACACAGGCATGCATATATTGCTGACAGGCGGTACCGGGTTGATTGGCAAGCACCTGTGCCAGTACTGGCTCAGCCAGGGCCACCGGCTGACAGTGTGGAGCCGGCGGCCACAGGAAGTGGCGAAGATCTGCGGCGCCGGGGTGCGGGGCATCGCCCGGCTTGAGCAACTGGAAGCAGACGATCAGCTCGATGCAGTGGTCAACCTGGCGGGGGCGCCGATTGCCGACCGGCCCTGGACGGCCGCCCGGCGCAACCTGTTGTGGGCTAGCCGCATTGCCCTGACCGAGCAACTGCTGGCTTGGCTGGGTACCCGCGAACAGCGCCCTGAGGTGTTGCTATCCGGTTCAGCGGTGGGCTGGTACGGAGACGGCGGTGAGCGCGAACTGACCGAAGCCTCGCCCCCGGTGCGGGAAGATTTCGCCAGCCAGTTGTGTATAGCCTGGGAAGAAACAGCCCAGCGCTCGCAGGCCCAGGGCATCCGTGTGGTGCTGGTGCGTACCGGGCTGGTGCTGGCCAGCGATGGCGGCTTTTTGTCGCGCTTGCGCATCCCCTTCAAGCTGGGGCTGGGTGGGCCGTTGGGCAACGGCCGGCAGTGGATGCCGTGGATCCATATAGACGACCAGGTCGCCCTGATTGATTTTCTCTTGCAGCATAAGGACGCCAGCGGTCCTTATAATGCCTGCGCTCCAACGCCCGTGCGCAACCGCGAGTTCGCCAGGCGGCTGGGCCGTGCGCTGCATCGGCCGGCGCTATTGCCGGTGCCGGCACTGCTGCTCAAGGCCGGCTTGGGCGAGCTGTCGACCTTGCTGTTGGGCGGCCAGCGTGCGCGCCCGGTACGTTTGCTGGAGGCGGGCTTCGCCTTCCGCTTCAATGATCTGCAATCGGCCCTGGACGACCTGTCCAGCCGCCTCTGACATAGGACGCTGCATGACTGATCACGCCCTGCTGCTGGTCAACCTGGGTTCCCCGGCCTCCACTTCGGTGGCCGATGTACGCCGCTACCTCAACCAGTTTCTGATGGACCCGTACGTGGTGGACCTGCCTTGGCCACTGCGGCGGCTGCTGGTGTCGTTGATCCTGATCAAACGACCGGAGCAGTCGGCCCATGCCTATGCGTCCATTTGGTGGGAGGAGGGCTCGCCGCTGGTGGTGCTGACCCGCCGCCTGCAGGCCGCCATGGTCGAGCACTGGCCGCATGGGCCGGTTGAAATAGCCATGCGTTACGGCCAGCCGGCGCTGGAGGATGTGTTGGCGCGTCTGGCAGCGCAGGGCGTGCGCAGGGTTACCCTGGCGCCGTTGTATCCACAGTTCGCGGACAGTACGGTGACCACGGTCGTGGAGTTGGCGAAACAGACCATCCAAGAGCGCCAGTTGCCGTTGCAAATGCGGGTGCTGCAGCCGTTCTACGAGCACCCCGCGTATATCCAGGCACTGGCGGCCAGCGCCGAACCTTACCTGGCACAGGATTACGACCACCTGTTGCTGAGTTTTCATGGGCTGCCGGAGCGGCACCTGAAAAAGCTGTACCCGCGCGGCACGCGCGGCAAGCATGATCTGCGTGCAGCCGACTGCTGCAAAGATGCCAGCGCCGAGGTGCGCGCGGTGTGTTACCGGGGTCAGTGCCTGGCGACCGCCAAAGCGTTTGCGGCGCAGTTGGGTATACCCGACGGCAAGTGGTCGGTGAGTTTCCAGTCGCGGCTGGGGCGTGACAAGTGGATCGAACCGTACACCGAAACACGCCTGGACGAGCTGGCCAAGGCGGGGGTCAAGAAGTTGCTGGTGATGTGCCCGGCATTCGTGGCCGACTGCATCGAAACGCTGGAAGAAATCGGCATGCGCGGCAGTGAGCAGTTTGTCGAGGCCGGCGGGCGGGAGCTGGTGCTGGTGCCGTGCTTGAACGACCACCCGCAGTGGGTGAGGGTGTTGGCGGACATGTGTGAAAAGGCCTGAGTGAACCGGCCTTTTCGCGGGTGAACCCGCTCCCACAGGGTGTTTTGCTGCCCTGTGGGCGCTCAGGTCAAGGGTGGCTCAAGGCTGCTGATCCTCGAGCTTCTTGTGCTTCCAGCCGTCATTGCCAGGCAAGATCAGGTTCAGGGCAATCGCCACGATGGCACACAGTGCAATCCCCTTCAGGCCCCAGTCATCCGGGCCATCACCGCTGCCGATCAGTACCCCGCCAATACCGAACACCAGGGTCACCGACACGATCACCAGGTTGCGCGCTTCGGCCAGGTCGACCTTGTGGCGGATCATGGTGTTCAAGCCTACCGCGGCGATCGAGCCGAACAGCAGGCACAGGATGCCGCCCATCACCGGCACCGGAATACTCTGCAGCAGCGCGCCGAACTTGCCGATGAACGCCAGGGTAATGGCGAATACCGCCGCCCAAGTCATGATCTTCGGGTTGTAGTTCTTGGTCAGCATCACCGCACCGGTCACTTCGGCGTAGGTGGTGTTGGGCGGGCCGCCGAACAGGCCGGCGGCGGTGGTGGCCAGGCCGTCACCCAGCAGGGTGCGGTGCAGGCCGGGCTTCTTCAGGTAGTCACGGCCGGTTACGCTGCCAACCGCGATAACCCCGCCAATGTGCTCGATCGCAGGTGCCAGGGCTACCGGAACGATGAACAGAATGGCCTGCCAGTTGAACGCTGGCGCCGTGAAGTTGGGCATTTCCAGCCAGGGGGCAGCGGCAATTCTGGCCGTGTCGACCACGCCAAAGGCAAATGACAGGGCAAAACCCACCAGCACGCCAGCGATGATCGGCACCAGGCGGAAGATGCCTTTGCCAAACACAGCGACGATCAGTGTGGTCAGCAGCGCCGGCATGGAGATCAGCATGGCTGTCTTGTACGGCAGCAGCACGCTGCCGTCGCCAGCCTTGCCCATCGCCATGTTGGCAGCAATCGGCGCCATGGCCAGGCCGATGGAGATGATCACCGGCCCGATCACCACGGGCGGCAGCATGCGGTCGATGAAACCGGTGCCTTTGATTTTCACCATCAGGCCCATGAAGGTATACACGAAACCTGCGGCCATCACGCCGCCCATGGTCTCGGCCAGGCCGAACTGGCCTTTGGCGAGAATGATCGGGGTGATGAAGGCGAAGCTGGAAGCCAGGAACACCGGGACCTGACGGCCGGTGACCAACTGGAACAGCAAGGTACCGATACCCGCGGTGAACAGCGCCACGTTCGGGTCCAGGCCGGTGATCAGTGGCATCAGTACCAGCGCACCGAATGCCACGAAGAGCATCTGCGCGCCCGAAACGACCTGGCGCCAGAGCGGGTCGTTGAAGCCGTCCTGCATGTTCAGGCGTCCTTTTGCTTGGTGCCGAAGATCTTGTCACCGGCATCGCCGAGGCCCGGCACGATATAGCCGTGCTCGTTCAGGCGCTGGTCGATCGAGGCGGTGTAGATCTGTACATCGGGGTGAGCTTTTTCCACCACGTCGATGCCTTCTGGTGCCGCGACCAGGACCATGGCGCGAATCTCTTTGCAGCCAGCCTTCTTCAACAGGTCGATGGTGGCAACCATCGAGCCGCCGGTTGCCAGCATGGGGTCGATGATCAATGCCAGGCGCTGGTTGATGTCCGGGGCGAGCTTTTCCAGGTAGGTGTGGGCTTCGAGGGTCTCTTCGTTGCGGGCAACACCGACCGCGCTCACCTTGGCACCCGGGATCAGGCTGAGTACGCCGTCGAGCATGCCGATGCCGGCACGCAGAATGGGCACTACGGTGATCTTCTTGCCGGCGATTTTCTCTACCGCGACCTTGCCACACCAGCCGTCGATCTCGTAGGTTTCGAGCGGCAGGTCCTGGGTGGCTTCATAAGTCAGAAGAGCGCCGACTTCCTGGGCGAGTTCGCGAAAATTCTTGGTGCTGATATCGGCACGGCGCATCAGGCCGAGCTTGTGGCGGATCAGCGGGTGGCGGATCTCACGAGTGGGCATAGGGGGGCTCCGAAAGGCGGGCAAAAAAACCGCGCTAGATTAATCTATTCAGCCTGCGCTGTCGTCTGGTCATTCTGCACGTTAGTCCATAAACGCTTGATCTGTGACGAGCGGATGCGTACCTTTGCCCGCTTTTCCAAAATCCCCCGGAGCGCGCCATGTCCGCCGATCTCGAGCATATCCGTCAAGTCATGCGTGAAGCTGACTGCCTGTACACCGAAGCTGAGGTCGAAGCGGCCATCGCCAAGGTGGGCGAGCAGATCTGCAAGGACCTGCACGACAAGAACCCTGTGGTGTTCTGCGTGATGAACGGTGGCCTGATCTTCTCCGGCAAACTGCTGACCCACCTGCAGTTCCCGCTGGAAGCTTCCTACCTGCACGCCACGCGCTACCGCAACCAGACCAGTGGCGGCGAGCTGTTCTGGAAGGCCAAGCCCGAGGTGTCGTTCATCGACCGCGACGTGCTGATCGTCGACGACATCCTCGATGAAGGCCATACCCTCAGTGCCATCATCGAGTTCTGCAAGCACGCCGGCGCGCGCTCGGTGTACACCGCCGTGCTGATCGACAAGGACCACGACCGCAAAGCCAGCCCGGACCTCAAGGCCAACTACGTGGGCCTGCCCTGCATTGACCGCTACATCTTCGGCTATGGCATGGACTACAAAGGCTACTGGCGCAACGCCAACGGCATCTTCGCCGTCAAGGGCCTGTAAAAACGGCCACGTGTTAGAGTGCGGCTTCATACAAGGAGCCTCACATGCGTGCGTTTCTCCCCCTTCTGGTGGCCATCAGCCTGCCGCTGGCCGCTGCACCGCTGCACAGCCAGTTCCTGCCCCCGGACGACCTGGCCCTGCGTCAGGAAGCACCCACCAGCCAGCAGTTGCTGCAAGTGACCGACTACTCGGTGGTAGTCGGTGCCCAGCGGCAGTCCGACCAGCAGCCGATCCCGATCACCTCGTCGCTGCAAGTGCGCCTGAAGGGCAAGCCGCTGAGCAAGGGGGCGACCATTGCCCAGGTGCTGCTGACATTCGACGGTGAGGCCGCCAAGAGCCTCAAGAAACCGGTGTACGACGACAAGACCCGCACCTTGAACCTGAATTACCCCCTCAGCGACTACCGGGTGATCATGGACCTGCTGCGCAACGAAACGCTGTATGTGCAGTTCCTCACCTATGGCAATGGCCACATCTGGGCCGACCTGCACACGGGCACCGTACGTACGCGTTGAGGCGCGCGGCCTGCGGGGGGTAAACTGCCGGCCTTCGAAATTCCGTGATGGTCCAGATGGAGCCGGCAATGCGTAAAGACAAGAAACAGGTAATCGGTGACGAAATCAGCGACGACTACATCAAGTCGTTCCTTCAGTTCGAGCCGGCCGATGGCGTCACCTCACCCTCGCTGCACAAACTGGTGAAAGCTTACCGCGGCCTGCGTGTGGACGACTTCCAGCGTTTTGTCGGGTTCTTCGTCGAAGCCGGCCTGGACCTGGATGGCAAGGACGAACACGGCAAAACCTTCGTCGAGCAGATCGCCGACCAGCGCAATGCGCAGGAGTACATCGAGATCATCGCCCAGGCCCGTGGTTGATCGTTGGCCTGTGCCGCCTCCTCGCGGCCCAGGCTGACCAACCCGCAGGCAAAAAAACGCCCCGAAGGGTGATGCCTGTCCTTTAAGCGTTATTGGGGCTGCTTTGCAGCCCTTCGCGGGCGCGCCCGCTCCCACATGTTTGGCGCTGCACTCAATAAATGCGCGATCCCTGTGGGAGCGGGCGTGCCCGCGAAGGGCCGCAAAGCGGCCCCCAATTACTTAACTGACTGGCATTACCCCGAAGGGCGTTTTTTCGTTACCGGGCCAGTCAGGCGTAATGCTTGGCTGCCGGGCTGCTTTCCACCAGGTCCAGTGCCGCGTCGTTATCTGCACTGATCTTGCGGTACAGGGCAGCATCGGTTGCAAGGGTCTTCTCGCGTGCGGGGAAGATTTCCTTGAGTTTGTCGGCCCAGGCCCCTTTGGCCTGCTCAGGGAAGCAACGCTCGATCAGTTCCAGCATGATCGAAACGGTCACCGAGGCACCTGGCGAGGCGCCGAGCAGTGCAGCCAGGCTGCCGTCCTGCGCCGAGACCAGCTCGGTGCCGAATTGCAGCACGCCGCCTTTCTTCGGGTCTTTCTTGATGATCTGCACGCGCTGACCTGCGACTTCCAGGCGCCAGTCTTCGGCCTTGGCCTGCGGGTAGAAGCGCCGCAGGGCTTCCAGGCGCTGTTCCATCGACTGCATCACTTCGCTGACCAGGTACTTGGTCAGGTCCATGTTGTCGCGGGCCACGGCCAGCATCGGGCCGATATTGCCCATGCGCACCGACAGCGGCAGGTCCATCAGCGAACCGTGCTTCAGGAACTTGGTGGTAAAACCGGCATAAGGACCGAACAGCAGCGAAGTCTTGCCGTCTACAACCCGGGTGTCCAGGTGCGGTACCGACATCGGTGGCGCCCCCACGGCGGCCTGGCTATAAACCTTGGCCTGGTGCTGCTTGACGATTTCCGGGTTGTCGCAGCGCAGCCACTGGCCGCTGACCGGGAAGCCGCCAAAACCTTTGCTCTCCGGGATGCCGGACATCTGCAGCAGCGGCAGGGCCGCGCCGCCGGCGCCCAGGAACACGAAGCGGGCGTCCACTTCACGGCTGCCGCCGCTGTTGACGTCCTTGATGCTGACGGACCAGCCGCTGCCGTTACGGCGCAGGCCGACGACCTTCTTGCTGTATTTGACCTGCGCGTCCGGCGCGTCACCCAGCAGCTTCAGCAGCTTCAGGGTCAGGGCGCCGAAGTTGACGTCGGTGCCTTTGGCCACGCGGGTCGCGGCGATGTGCTGGTCGGCAGGGCGGCCAGGCATCATCAGCGGCATCCAGTCGTTCATCACAGCCTTGTCTTCGGTGTACTCCATCTCGGAGAAGGCATGGTGCTGCTTGAGCAGCTCGAAGCGCTTCTTGAGGAAGGCAACACCCTTGTCACCCTCGACGTAGCTCAGGTGCGGGACAGGGTTGATGAATGCACGCGCCGAGCCGAAGTTGTCCTTCTTGCTCAGGTAGGCCCAGAACTGGCGCGAAACCTCGAACTGGGTGTTGATGTGCACGGCCTTCTTGATGTCGATGCTGCCATCGGCGGCCTGCGGCGTGTAGTTCAGCTCGCACAGGCCGGCGTGGCCGGTGCCTGCGTTGTTCCAGGGGTTGGAGCTTTCCGCGGCTCCGGAGTCCATCGCCTCGACGACCTCAAGCTTCAGGGTCGGGTCAAGCTCCTTGAGCAGTACGGCCAGGGTGGCACTCATGATGCCCGCGCCTACCAGTACCACATCAACCGATTCGTTCTGCGCCATTTAACGCGTCTCCACAATCTACAGCTACCTAATTGACAGCATAGGACCTGGGGTTGCCAGGGTCGCCATGTCCGACTTTTCGCAGTTCTTGCAACTTCCGCGGACACCGCCAACCAGTCTTCGGGTTCAGGTATTGAACGCCGTTTGCCAGGGCTGCGGCAATTCGACTTATGGTCAAGGTGTCGTGCGTGCGTTATGGAGCGGGTCAGGCACTCATGCAGGATGAGCGCATTTGCCGCCTGTTCAGGGCTGTTCGGGACACATCTGCCGCTTTTACACATGCCAGACTGTTCATTTGCTCGCCACACTCTTGTGAAGTTGTGAAAACCGTTTTTTCACGCTCTTTTGGAGACGTGAACCTCAAAAAGGGACTGCGCGATGGCAACCCGCAGGTTCATGCAGCGTGAAGGGCCGGAAAAGCAGGCACGACAGCCGATGCAAGACCTGAGTGGAAGGCTCTCTGTGGGCGAAGCGTTGAAGTTGCCGGGGTCAATCGGCGAGTGCGGGGCCCGATCAGGAGACGTCCTTATAATCGGGGGGAGATTATAACGATGTCGCGGGCAGAAATGTCGCCATTCGTGGTTTTTATTGCAGCGTTTGTCAGGCCAGGCGCATGCGCGGCTGCCAGTGCTGGCTTGCACAGGCGCAAAGTACAGGCCCGGGCAGTGCATGAAAGCATTGTCACAAGCGGGCTGGGACCGATGACTGGCCGATGCGGGGCTGGGTATACTGTGCGCCTTAGCCGCATTTTCTGGAGAAACGCGCATGTTGCAACGTCTGTTGTTCGGTTTGCTTGCCGTGGCCAGCCTCAGCCTGGTCGGTTGTGCCCACAGCCCGCAACAACTCAACCCGCAACCCACGCTCAAGGCCCAACTCGCGCCGGTCGGTCATGGCCAGCCGGTGGTGGTCCGGGTGGTTGACGGTCGCCCATCGCAGTCGCTGGGTACCCGTGGTGGCATGTACCCTGAAACCAGCACCATCAGCGTCAGTGGCAACGACGTGGTGCCCAAGCTGCAGGCCCAGGCTGAAGCGGCTGTGCGCCTGCTCGGCTTCACGCCTACGGCCAACGCCTACAACGCGCCGCAGTTGACCGTGACCCTGGCCGAGCTGAAGTACCAGTCGCCCAAAGACAACCTGTACGTGACCGAAGCCACGATCGGTGCCACCTTCCGTGCCGACGTGAAGAATGGCGGCCGCAGCTACAGCGGCCGTTACGGCGCGTCGCTCGACCAGCGCTTCGGCATGGCACCGAACCAGGACACCAACACCCAGTTGGTAGGCGACGTTCTGAGCGATGCGCTGACCCGCATGTTCAAAGACCCGAGCATTGGACAGATCCTGGCCCAGTAAGCCCTCTGCGCTGCTGAAAACCCGCTGCCTGGTCGCCAGGCAGCGGGTTTTTTTGTGCCTCGCCCACGCTTGCCGGTGGGGTGGCCGGCGCAGGTTCACGCCGCCTCTATGTGGAAATCCAGCAGGCTGAAGCCAGTGCCGGCGTCCACCTCCGGCAGGTCTGCATGCACATGCCCGCCCAGCGCGCAGTAGACCAGCCACTGGCGGTCTTGCACATTGATGGCAAAACCATCGATCAGCGCCTGTTGCTCCTCGCTTTGGGCAACGAGGTAAAGGCGGTCCTGGTTTTCGGCGTGCAGCATGAAGTAGCTCCGGCTCATGGGAAGGTCGACAGGGTGGCCTGCTCAGATGACGAGCCGATGACAGATGAAATTAAATGACAGTTTGTCGCCAATGCCGGGCAGCGAAGGGCGAGTTGCGTAGAATGCGGGCCTTCGCCGTCGCTTACACCGAGGTTGCGTGATGTCCTTGCAAGTGCTTTGGGGTTTTCTGGCCGCCCATCCCACCAAGTTGATCAATGTGTTGGCGCTGCTGCTGACCTGCCCGGGCGGGTTGCTGCTGCAAAGCGCGCGGCGGCGCGCGGCCGAAACCCGCGAGAGCCTGGCGTTTGAGGAGGGGGTAGTGGATGCCTTCGACCTGCGGGTGCCCAAGTACTTCTACATTCTGGGCTTCGCTTGCCTGGCCATGGCGCTGCTGCTGTCCTGGCTCAGCACCTGGGTGTGAGATTGCGGGGCTGCAAGGCAGCCCCGCAATCGGTCAGGCAACCGGCGCCTGCTGCCTGACCTGGTACTGGTTGCGCACCGGTGTCGCATACTGCAATACCAGGTACGGCCGCTGCTCTTCAGGGCAGGCCGCCAGCCGACGTTGCCATTCTTCCTTGGCCTTGGCCAGTTCGTCGGCCGGGAACACCTGTTCGGCGCCAGGTACCTGCAGGGCTTCGTCCTTACCCTCCCACATTGCGTAGGCCAGGTAATGCACCGGGAACAACCGGTAGCCAGCCAGGATCTGGCGGTCGATCTCTGCGGCCAGCTGCTTAGTATCCTCGTAGTACTCGGTCACCGGTGGCGCGAAGTTGATGTGCACCCGGCCCTTGTAGCCGGTAATGCCCTTGGCGATGCTGTTGTCGTCCTCCCCTGGGGCCTTCTGGTAGCTGCCAGTGGTGGCGCGGATATACAGCTCGCGGGCTTTGGCCTGGTCGCACGGGTCGTACTCGTAGCTGATCGACACCGGTGTCAGGTTCAGGCTCTGGATGACGGCGCCAAACGCCTCGTCCTTGCGGCTCATGTGGAACATCTTGAGGATCGCCGAGTCGGTGCGGTCGTCACCGTCCTTGGCGCGGCCCTCGGCCTGGGCGATCCAGATCGAGGTGGCGTCGTTGCGGATCGAGTGGTTGATGTAGGCCGAGAGCAGCTGATAAGCCGCCAGCTTTTCACGGCGCCCGCTGATCGAACGGTGCACGATGAAACTCTTGTTCAGGCGCATCATGTCGCTGACGAACGGCTTTTGCAGCAGGTTGTCGCCAATGGCGATGCGCGGCGTGGGCAGGCCGGCGTGGTACACCGCATAGTTGACGAAGGCCGGGTCCATCACGATGTCGCGGTGGTTGGCCAGGAACAGGTAGGCCGTACCTGCCTTCAACTGCTCCACACCGGAATAGGTGACGCCGTCGGTGGCGCGGTCGATGGTCTGGTCAACGTAGTACTCGACCTTGTCCTGCAAGGTGGAAACGCAGGTCACACCGGCGAATTCCTTGCGCAGGCGGCGGGCGATCAGCGGTTTGAGCAGCCAGCCGAAAGCCCCGGCTGCCCGCGGGAAGCGGAAGTGGGTGAGGATATCGAGGAATGCCGGGTCGCTGAGCAGGCGGGCCAGAACCGCAGGTACCTCAGCGTCGTCGTAGGGTCGGATGGCATCGAATTCGCCCATCATGCTCTCTTGTTGGAAACGGCTAGGGTAATAAACAGGGGCAGGCTCCGAAAAACGGCTCGGACGCACACGGGCCCCGTAAACAGACCGACAATTATACGCATAAGTCACCCCGGAGGCCGCGATGCTCGAAACTGCGTTCTACGATTGCCCTTATTGCGGCGAAGAGGTCGAAACCACGGTGGACCTGTCCGGTGGCGATCAGGAGTACATCGAGGACTGCCAGGTGTGCTGCAGGCCGATTCGTTTCGTGCTGCAGGTGCATGGCGAGGAATGGATGCTGGATGTCTACGGCGAGAACGAATGATGCGGCGGATCTACGAACCGGAAAACCTGCTTGAAGCCGAAATGCTGGCCGGGATGCTCGCCAGTGAAGGCATCGCGGTGCAGGTGGTGGGCCGTGACCTGATCGGTGCAGTCGGCGAGCTGCCCATGCAAGGGTTGCTAGGGCTTGCGGTCGCCGATGAGCAGGCCGAGTACGCACGGCAGCTGATCGATGCGTACAATGAGGCCCAGCCACTGGTTGGCGACGAACCGGAGAGTATCCCCGGTACCTTGATCTGCTAGGTTCTGAATTCGCTCATGTGTGGACGTTACGCCCTGTTTCGCTGGCCCCAGGCCCTTGCCAGTCTGCCGGGGTTCCCCGCGGGCCAGCCGGCCCAATGGAATATCGCACCTGGGGCATCGGTGCTGATCCAGCGCCAGCTTGACGGCCAGCAGCAACTGGCCATGGCGCGTTGGGGGCTGACCCCGGCGTGGCTCACCGACCTGTCCCGCACCCCCGCCCATGCCCGCGCCGAAACCCTGGCCGAGCAACCGATGTTCCGTGAGGCGTTTCGCCAGCGCCGCTGCCTGATGCCGGCCAACGGCTTTTACGAGTGGCGGGGCACGGTACGCAAGCGTCCTTATTGGCTGACGCCGGGGGAGGGCGCCTCGTTGTACTTTGCGGCCATATGGGAAGCCTACCCCGTGCAGGACCAGGTGTGGCTGAGTTGCGCGGTGGTGACCCAGGCGGCCATGAACCAGCGCCGGCCGCTGATCCTCGACGATGCGGGCCAGGCTGCCTGGCTCGATCCGGATACGCCGGTTACCCGCCTGCACGAACTGCTGGCCAGCCCGCCTGCGCCACTGCGCGAAAGGGCCTTGGCGAATTTCGTCAATGACCCGAAGCTGGATGCGCCGGAGTGTCTTACCCCGCTTTGATGGGTGGCCGGTGCTGGTGATGAAAATCTTCCCTGCGGCTATGGCGGCTACCGGCGAGTCGGCCTAGGATACGGCGCATGCAAAAAAGGGAGTGTTTTCATGCGTAAGTCTTTTGTCGTCAGCCTGTTGAGTGCTGGCATCGTGCTGGGCGGCTGCCAGGCGGTGAATACCACCAGTGGCGGTGCTGTCGGCGTCGAGCGCCAGCAGTACATGTTCAGCATGCTCTCCACCGATGAAGTCAACCAGATGTACGCCCAGTCGTACCAGCAGACCCTCGGTGAAGCCTCCAGCAAGGGGGTGCTCGACAAGTCCAGTGCCGATGCCAAGCGGGTGCAGGCCATCGCCAGCCGGCTGATTGCCCAGGCCCCCAAGTTCCGCCCGGATTCCGCGCAGTGGGACTGGCAAGTCAACGTGATCAAGAGCGACGAACTGAACGCCAACTGCGGCCCTGGCGGCAAGATCATCGTGTATACCGGCCTGATCGATCAGCTCAAGCTCACCGATGCGGAAATTGCCGCGGTTGTCGGTCACGAAATCGCCCACGCCCTGCGTGAGCACAGCCGCGAGGCGATGTCCAAGGCCTATGGTGTGGAAATGGCGCGCCAGGGGGCGGGTGCCATCTTTGGCCTGGGCCAGAACAGCATGGCCATGGCCGACACCGTGGTGAACTACGCCATGACCCTGCCCAACAGCCGGGCCAACGAAAACGAAGCCGACCTGATCGGCCTGGAGTTGTCGGCCCGTGCCGGCTACGACCCGAACGCCGCAATCACCTTGTGGAACAAGATGAGCAAGGCGTCCGAAGGCGCCCCGCCCGAGTTCATGAGCACTCACCCGGCATCTTCCAGCCGCATTGCCTCGCTGCAGGCGGCCATTCCCAAGGTGATGCCGCTGTATCAGGCCGCGGCCAAGCCATGATCGCTTGAAGCGTGGGGGCGCGCGGCGCCCCCGTGTTTTCCGGTTACCCGACCCAGCCACTGGCCTTCATCGCCGAGTACACGGCCACGATCGCCAGTACGAAGAACGCCGCGGCCGCCAGGCGACGGATCAGCGTCAGCGGCAGCTTGTCGGCTGCAAAGTTGCCCGCCAGCACCACGGGTACGTTGGCAATCAGCATGCCCAGGGTGGTGCCGATGATGACCATGATCAGGTGCGGGTATTGGGCCGCCAGCATCACGGTCGCGACCTGGGTCTTGTCACCGATTTCGGCGAGGAAGAACGCAATCAGCGTGGTCAGGAACGGGCCGAAGCGGCGCGCCGGGTTCTCGTCATCGTCCATTTTGTCCGGTACCAGGGTCCACAGCGCAGTGGCGGTGAAGCTCGCGGCCAGGATCCAGTGCAGGGCCGAATCGCTGAAGAAGCTACCGACCCACGCCCCTACGGCACCGGCTGCGGCATGGTTGGCCAGGGTGGCGGCGATGATGCCGGCAATGATCGGCCAGGGCTTGCGGAAGCGCGCGGCGAGAATGAGTGCGAGCAGCTGCGTCTTGTCGCCGATTTCGGCGAGCGCAACGATGGCGGTGGGGACCAACAGAGATTCCAGCATCAGGATTCCTACGGGGGCGGGTCGACACGGCTATGACACGTACAGCCTTCCCGCCCCGGGTAAGGTGTGCGTGTCATAGGTCTTGTCAAACCCCGGATCCGTCTATGCGGATCTCTCCATGCACGTGGGCATGGGGGTCGCACGCGCCATGGTCTGTGGACCAAGTATGTTGACGCGTACCGGGCGAGCGGTGGGCTCGCGGGAGACTACTCCCCTAGGACGGAGCGGATTCTGCCTTGGCAAAACGCTTTCGGCAAGCGCTGTTTTCAGCCATGCACGGCCTGGTAGATTCGGAAGCCTTCCGCCTCGTCGCGTATCTGGCAGTTGCCCAGCGCCCCTTCGATCAGCGGCTGGTAGCGCAGGAAGCTATTGGCAACCAAGCGCATTTCGCCCCCTTTTCGCAGATGAACCGCTAATTTTCTCAGCAAGTTTTCCGAGGCCTGGTAATTGGTGTGCACCCCGGTATGGAACGGCGGGTTGCTAAGAATCAGGCTCAGGTCGAGCGGTGCTGCATCAATGCCATCACCGCTGATCACCTCACCTTCCAGGCCGTTTGCAGCCAGGGTCAGACGGCTGGCCGCCACGGCGAAGGCATCCACGTCCAGCAACGTCACCCGGTTGTGCGGGTAACGGCGCTTGACCGTGGCACCCAGCACCCCGGCACCGCAACCGAAGTCCAGCATGTGGCCGCTGGGCAGGTTGTCCAGGTGCTTGAGCAGCAGCGCAGTGCCGCGGTCCAGGCGGCCGTGGCTGAACACACCGGGCAGGCTGACCACTTGCAGCGGGCCGTCTTCCAGGGCCAGTTCAAAGCGCTGCGCCAGGCTCTGCAGCGGTGTCGCCTGCGGGGCCTGGTCGACCGTCACCTGCCACAACTGGCAATGCCGCGCGCTGTCGAGCTTGCGCGGCTTGCCGAAAGCCTGCAACAGCTTGGCCGCGCCCTCGATGCCACCGCGTTTTTCACCGACCAGGTACAGCGCGCGACCCGCCAGGCGGGAAGCCAGGGCGTTGAGCAGGTAGGCGGCCAATTCGCGGGATTTGGGCAGGAACAGCACGGCGCTGTCGAACGCGCCCGCCGGGGGCTCTACGCCATACTGGCTGCGGCCCGCAAAGCGGCCTTCGAGCACGGCCTGGTCGCCGGCGTGCCACGACCAGGCGCGGGCTTCGGGCAACTGCCCGAGCAAGCCGTCGGCGGGGGCGCCGGCGAGCAGCAGCGGGCCCTGGAACAGCTCCGCCTGGCGGAGCAATACTTCACTGCGCGGGTCCATGAACGACGCCTCCTGGAAAAAAGTGGCGCAGTGTAGCAGAGCCCGGCTCCTGGCTCAGCTGACCACGCGGCGTGGCTGCCCGGCGAAAAAGGCCTGGGCGTTCTCGCTGAGCTGGCCGACGATACGCTGGCGCGCCTCCACCGCGCCCCAGGCGCTGTGTGGGGTGATGATCAGGCGCGGGATACCGGCTTCGAGCAGCGGGTTGCCGTTGACCGGCGGCTCCACGCTCAATACGTCGGTGGCAGCGCCGCCCAGGTGGCCACTGCGCAGCGCATCGGCCAGGGCCTGCTCATCGATCAGGCCGCCGCGCGCGGTGTTCACCACCAGCGCCCCAGGCTTGAGCAGGGCCAGCTCGCGCGCCCCCAGCATGTGCCGGGTGTGCTCGTTCAAGGGGCAGTGCAGGGTCAGCGCGTCAACCTGCGGCAACAACGCCTCCAGCGGCAGCCGGTCGGCGCGCTGCGGGCGGCCGGGGATCAGCCCGCTCAGTACGCGCATGCCGAACGCTTCGGCCAGCCGCGCCACCGCGCCGCCCAACTCACCGTGGCCAAGCAGGCCAAGGGTTTTGCCCTGCAGTTCGACAATCGGGAAATCCAGCAGGCAGAACTGGTTGGCCTTGGCCCATTGCCCCTCTGCCACCGCCTGGTGGTAGTCGCACAGCCGCGTGGCCAGCGCCAGCAGCAGCGCGAGGGTGTGCTGGGCGACAGACGGCGTGCCGTAGCCTTGGCAGTTGCACACCGTGATGCCCTGGGCGCGGGCGGCGGCCAGGTCGACGTTGTTGGTGCCGGTGGCGGCCACCAGAATCAGCTTCAATTGCGGGTTGGCGGCCAGCACGGCGGCGTCGAGCACAACCTTGTTGCTGACCACTGCTACCGCGCCCTGCAGGCGCTCGGCGACCTGTTCCGGGGCGGTGGCGGCGAACAGCCCGAACTGGTCGAACTGCTGCTGCAGTGGCGACAGATCCAGGTCGCCGAGGTCCAGGGACTGGTGGTCGAGAAACACGGCGCGACGCGGGCTGGGCATGAACATCTCCTGGGCAGGGCGGGTTTGTGGTGGGGCTCCCGGCGCAGTGTCCAGCTCAACCTCGCCGCCCGTCAACGCCTTGCGGCTCATACCTTGGCCAGGCAAATCATTCCTTCGGCTGATTTGGCCGTCACATTGGCGAACTACAGTAACTCCCCAGATCAGCTCCCCACAGACTTTTCCGGCCCGCTTCCAAGAAAAGGGATACCCATGTTGCAGACCCGCATCATCAAGCCCGCCGAGGGCGCCTATGCCTATCCATTACTGATCAAGCGCCTGCTGATGTCTGGCAGCCGCTACGAAAAGACCCGCGAAATCGTCTACCGCGACCAGATGCGGCTGACCTACCCACAGCTCAACGAGCGTATCGCCCGGCTGGCCAACGTGCTGACCGAGGCCGGGGTCAAGGCCGGTGACACCGTGGCGGTCATGGACTGGGACAGCCACCGCTACCTGGAATGCATGTTTGCCATCCCGATGATCGGCGCCGTGGTGCATACCATCAACGTGCGCCTGTCACCCGAGCAGATCCTCTACACCATGAACCACGCCGAAGACCGGGTGGTGCTGGTCAACAGTGACTTCGTCGGCCTGTACCAGGCCATCGCCGGGCAGTTGACCACTGTCGACAAGACCGTACTGCTGACCGATGGCCCGGCCCAGGCCGCCGACCTGCCCGGGCTGGTGGGTGAGTACGAACAACTGCTCGCCGCCGCCAGCCCGAGCTACGACTTCCCCGACTTCGACGAAAACTCGGTGGCGACCACGTTCTACACCACTGGCACCACCGGCAACCCCAAGGGCGTGTACTTCACCCATCGGCAGCTGGTGCTGCACACCCTGGCCGAGGCTTCGGTCACCGGCAGTATCGACAGCGTGCGCCTGCTGGGCAGCGATGACGTCTACATGCCGATCACGCCGATGTTCCACGTGCATGCCTGGGGCATTCCCTACGCGGCCACCATGCTCGGCATGAAGCAGGTGTATCCCGGTCGTTACGAGCCCGAGATGCTGATCAGGCTGTGGCGTGAAGAGAACGTCACCTTCTCCCACTGTGTGCCGACCATCCTGCAGATGCTGCTCAATTGCCCGACTGCCCAAGGCCAGGACTTCGGCGGCTGGAAAATCATCATCGGCGGCAGCTCGCTGAACAGGTCGCTGTACCAGGCGGCGCTGGCCCGCGGCATCCAGCTGACCGCAGCGTACGGCATGTCCGAGACCTGCCCGCTGATATCCGCCGCGCACCTGAACGACGAGTTGCAGGCCGGCAGTGAGGATGAGCGCGTCACCTACCGTATCAAGGCCGGGGTGCCGGTACCGTTGGTGGAGGCGGCGATTGTCGACGGCGACGGCAACTTCCTGCCCGCCGATGGCGAAACCCAGGGCGAGCTGGTGCTGCGTGCACCGTGGCTGACCCAGGGTTATTTCAAGGAGCCGGAAAAGAGCGAAGAGCTGTGGCTGGGCGGCTGGCTGCACACCGGCGACGTCGCCACCCTCGACAACATGGGTTACATCGACATACGCGACCGTATCAAGGATGTGATCAAGACCGGTGGCGAGTGGGTGTCGTCACTCGACCTGGAAGACCTGGTCAGCCGCCACCCGGCCGTGCGCGAAGTCGCGGTGGTGGGGGTGGCCGACCCGCAGTGGGGCGAGCGCCCGTTTGCCCTGCTGGTGGTGCGCGAGGGCATGGCGATCGATGCGAAAGCGCTGAAGGACCACCTCAAGCCGTTCGTCGAGCAAGGCCATATCAACAAATGGGCGATTCCCAGCCAGATCGCCGTTGTTACTGAAATTCCCAAGACCAGTGTCGGCAAGCTGGACAAGAAGCGCATACGCCAGGACATCGTGCAGTGGCAGGCCAGCAACAGCGCCTTCCTGTCCACCCTGTAAACCCGGGGCGGGTCGCGTGCGACAGAACGCGACCCGCGTTCTAGAGCGGCTGGCGCCTTGCCAAATGGTAAAAATGCGCCATCCTTGAGCACTGCCAGCACGCGATCAAGGAAAAAACCCAACGAGTGGTTGGCACGGAGCGCAAATCACACTTTAGAGGGATCAAGCGCCTGTGCCTTGCTGGCTATAGTCGGGGCCAGGGGATTTTCAGGAATGGGGGAGGGCGTCACGCGCTAGCCGTGCCGCCGCAGGCGCAAGCCTGCAAACCGGTCACTCGGCCGTTCTTGAAAGGACTCACTGCCATAACAATAAAGTACATGGAGTAGCGTCGATGAAATCTGCAAATCCGTTCTGGCGCCGGGCCAAGCTGCCCTTGGCCGTCAGCATCGCTTCCACGCTCGCAAGTCCTGCTTTCGCTGTCAGTTTCAACATCGGTGAAATCGAAGGCCAGTTCGACTCGTCGCTCTCCATTGGCGCCAGCTGGTCGACCGCCAACCCCAACCGGAACCTGATCGGGGTGAACAACGGCGGCAAGGGCCTGTCGCAGACCTCCGACGACGGTCACCTGAACTTCAAGAAGGGCGAAACCTTCTCCAAGATCTTCAAGGGTATCCACGACCTGGAGCTCAAGTACGGTGATACCGGCGTATTCGTGCGCGGCAAGTACTGGTATGACTTCGAGCTGAAGGACGAAGGTCGCGAATTCAAGGACATCAGCGATTCCAACCGCAAGGAAGGGGCCAAGTCGTCCGGCGCCGAACTGCTCGACGCCTTCGTCTACCACAACTACTCGATCGGTGATCAGCCGGGCTCGGTTCGCCTCGGCAAGCAGGTGGTCAGCTGGGGCGAAAGTACCTTCATCGGTGGCGGCATCAACGCGATCAACCCCATCGACGTGTCGGCGTTCCGCCGCCCGGGTGCCGAGATCAAGGAAGGCCTGATTCCGGTCAACATGTTCTACATCTCCCAGAGCCTGACCGACAACCTGTCGGCCGAGGCCTTCTATCAGCTGGAGTGGGACCAGACGGTCGTCGACAACTGCGGCACGTTCTTCTCGCAACCCGACATCATCGCCGATGGCTGTACCGACAACCTGCGCGTGCTCAACAGCAGCCGCACGGTACCGGGCGCCGCCCAGCAGTTTCTTGCCACGCGCGGTGTGAACATCAACGAAGAGGGCGTGATGGTGCGCCGTGGTGCCGACCGCGATGCGCGTGACAGCGGGCAGTTCGGTGTGGCCATGCGCTACATGTTCGAGCCGCTGGACACCGAGTTCGGTGCCTACTTCATGAACTACCACAGCCGTGCGCCAATCTTCAGCGCCACAGGGGCCGCACCTTCGGTATTTGCAGGGCTCAGCGCGCTGCCTGCGCAACTGCGGGCGCTGGCGCCGCTGATCGTGGCCGGCAATTCCGAGTACTTCGTCGAATACCCGGAAGACATTCGCCTGTATGGCTTGAGCTTCTCCACCACATTGCCCACTGGCACCGCCTGGAGCGGCGAAATCAGCTACCGGCCCAACGCACCGGTGCAGCTCAATACCACGGACATCCTGTTTGCCGGGGTTCGCCCGATTGGGGGCGCGTTGAGCAACGCCTCGCTGCTGACAGGCACCCCTGGCCAGGACCTGCATGGCTACCGTCGCAAGGAGATCACTCAGTTCCAGACGACCCTCACGCACTTCTTCGACCAGGTGATGGGCGCCAGCCGCATGACCGTGGTCGGCGAGCTGGGTGTGACCCACGTCGGTGGCCTGGAGAACGCGCACGATACCCGTTACGGCCGTGACCCGGTATTCGGCCCAGGCCCGCTGCCCGCCACCGGCGGCGCAGATACCTGCCAGGCACTCAACAGCAGCACCATCGCCGGCGCGGGTGCGGGTGCCTCCACCGCCAACCTGAACCGCAAGTGCGAGAACGACGGCTACACCACCAGCACCTCGTGGGGCTACCGCGCCCGCGTGATCTGGGACTACAACGACGTGTTCGCCGGGGTCAACCTGAAACCGAGCGTGGCCTGGTCGCACGACGTGTCGGGCTATTCACCAGGCCCTGGCGGCAACTTCGAGGAAGGCCGCAAGGCAGTCAGCCTGGGCCTGGACGCCGAGTACCAGAACACCTACACGGCGAGCCTGTCGTACACCAACTTCTTCGACGGCAAGTACAGCACCGTGGATGACCGCGACTTCGTCGCCCTCAGCTTCGGCGTGAACTTCTAAGCCCACAGATCCAGGACAACACGACATGAACAAGACCAGAAGTCTGCTGCAAGCCGGTGTGCTGGGCCTGTCCCTGCTGGCGACCAGCGTCATGGCTGCGGTATCCGCCGACGAGGCGGCCAAGCTGGGTAGCACGCTGACCCCGATGGGCGCCGAAAAGGCCGGTAACGCCGATGGTTCGATCGGCCCATGGCAGCCCTTGTCGAAAACCGCAGGCAGCGTCGATGGCAAAGGCTTCCTGTCCGACCCCTACGGCAGTGAGAAGCCACTGTTCACCATCACTGCGCAAAACGCCGAGCAGTACAAGGACAAGCTCTCGCCAGGCCAGATGGCCATGCTCAAGCGTTACCCGGACACCTTCAAGATCCCGGTATTCAAGACCCACCGCGGTTCCACCGTGCCTGCCGACGTGTTCGCCGCCATCAAGGAGAACGCCACCAAGACCACCTTGGTGGAAGGCGGCAACGGCCTGAGCAACTTCCGCACCGCGATACCGTTCCCCATTCCGAAAAGCGGCCTGGAGGTGATCTGGAACCACATCACCCGCTACCGGGGTGGCAGCGTCAGCCGCCTGGTTACCCAGGCCACGCCGCAACAGAACGGCTCCTTCAACCCCGTGTACTTTTCCGACCAGTTCGTCTTCCGCGACAAGATGAAGGATTACGACCCGAACAACCCGGGCAACATCCTGTTCTACTTCAAGCAGGAAGTTACCGCCCCGGCGCGCCTGGCCGGTACCGTACTGCTGGTGCACGAAACCCTCGACCAGGTCAAAGATCCGCGCAAGGCCTGGATCTACAACGCCGGCCAGCGCCGAGTGCGCCAGGCGCCACAGGTGTCGTACGACGGCCCGGGTACCGCCGCCGATGGCCTGCGCACGTCGGACAACCTGGACATGTACAACGGCGCGCCAGACCGCTATGACTGGAAGCTGGAGGGCAAGAAGGAGCTGTACATCGCCTCCAACGCCTTCAAGCTCGATGACCCCAAGCTCAAGTACACCGACATCATCAAGGCCGGGCACATCAACCAGGACCTGGCCCGTTATGAGCTGCGCCGTGTTTGGCATGTGGTCGCCACGCTGAAACCGGGGCAGCGGCACATCTACGCCAAGCGTGACTTCTACATCGACGAAGACACCTGGCAGGCCGCAGTGATCGACCAGTACGATGGCCGTGGCCAGCTGTGGCGCGTGTCCGAGGCGCATGCCCAGCCTTACTACAATGTCGAGGTACCGTGGTACACCCTGGAGGCCATCTACGACCTGCAGTCTGGTCGTTACCTGGCGCTAGGTATGAAGAACGAAGAGAAGCGTGCTTATGACTTCGGCTTCAGTGCCAGCAAAGCCGACTTCCAACCGGCGGCGCTGCGCCAGTCCGGCATTCGCTGAGCAGAACGCATTCAAGCGTCGGTTTACCGTAATGTTGTTCACTTGTGTGTGATGTCACACTGATTGGGGCTGCTGCGCAGCCCATCGCGACACAAGGCCGCTCCTACCAGGACCGTGCAGTTCTTGAGGCCTGCGCTGTACCTGTGGGAGATTCTATGGTTCCTGGCAAGGGTAGCCGGAGCATCTTCAGCGCCTGTGAGATCGAGCGCCGCCCGCGCGGCGCATCGCGAGCTGCGCTCGCTCCTACGTTTGTTTCGGGCCAGTAACCCCTGTGCCAGATGCGCGCGGCCGCCTTGTTCGTACGACGCGATTTTGAGGCATGCGCCAAGGCGTTCGCGCGCAAATCCCACAGGAATAATTGGCCCGAAACAAACGTAGGAGCGAGCGCAGCTCGCGATGCGCCGCGCGGGCGGCGCTCGCTCTAACAGGCGCTGCATACCTTGTGGCAAACACCTGTCAGCCCTGATGCAATCCCTGTGGCTGCCTTGCCTGCGGTGGGCCGCAATGCGGCCCCAGTTGCTTGAGCGAACAGCATTACCGGTTTACCGGGGCGTTTTCATTGGCCGCTCCATGCCCTCGGCGTGCAAGCCTGAACGGGCGATAAGTCCGCTGAATACCTGCCCAAACCCGCCGCCCACCCCCGTGTCCATCAGCCATGTCGCTTTTTGTCGCAGTCTTTTCTGCGGCAATTGTTTCCATCATCTTCAAATGCGTAGCGTTACCGGCTAGTCTCGCAGGCATCCATATCGCCGTAGTCTTCCAACCAGAACGAGCCGGCCATGACAGAACTGTCCCGCACGCATGGATTCGCGACTCAGGCCTTGGGCCTGCTGGACGGGCGTTTCTTCCGGCCGCCATTGCCGGACGGGCACGTGCCGCGCCCGCGTTTGTGCCAGCGCTTGTACGCCGGCCTTGGTGGCCGCTTGCTGCTGGTCAATGCGCCGGCCGGCTTCGGCAAGAGCTCGCTGGCCATCGAGTTCTGCGAGTCGCTGCCCGATCACTGGCGCAGCCTCTGGCTGGGCCTGAGCCAGCGCGATGCCGACCCTGGGCGCTTTCTCGAGCGGCTGCTCGAAGGCCTGCAGCAGTACTGCCCGGCCATGGGCCTGTTGAAAATGCGCCAGCGCCATCAGCCATTCGCCTTCGAGGAGTGGCTCGATGGCCTGCTCGACGAGCTGGCGCAGTACCTGCGTGGCGATACGCCATTGCTGCTGGTGCTCGACGACTATCACCTGGCCCAGGGGCCGGTACTCGACCGCTGCCTGCAGTTTTTCCTCAACCATTTGCCGCCGGGCCTGGTGTTGCTGGTTACCAGCCGGCAGCGGCCGGACTGGCACCTGGCACGTCTGCGCCTGTCACGGCAGTTGGTCGAGCTCAACGAACAGGAGCTGCGGCTGACCGCCGAAGAAGCGCTGGCGGTGATCGGTCGCCAGCCCAACGGCTTGCGAGGCCAGGCGCTGGACAACCTGATCCAGCGCAGCGACGGGTGGGTGGCAGGGTTGCGCTTCTGGCAACTGGCGGTCAGCGAGAGCGCCGACGAGCAGGCCTTGCCACAGGCCCTGCACGGGGGCGAGGGCCTGATCCGCGACTATCTGCTCGAAGAGGTCATCGACATGCTGCCTGCCGAGGTGCAGGCCTTCCTCGATGAAACCGCCTGCCAGGAACGTTTCTGTGCCCCGCTGTGCGATGCATTGCGGGGGCGCGACGACAGCGCCGCGATCCTGCGCTTCTTGCAGGCACACCAGGTGTTCCTGGTACCGCTTGACGAGCATGGCCACTGGTTCCGCTACCACCACCTGTTCTCCGACCTGCTGCGCAGCCGCCAGGCCAGTGAGCCACTGGCCGACCTGCACCTGCGTGCCTGCCGCTGGTTCGAGCGCCAGGGGTTGCTGGATGAAGCCGTGGAGCAGGCCCTGCGTGCCGGCCACCTCGACGTCGCTGCCGACCTGGTACAGAGCCTGTCCGAGGAACAACTGCTGGCCGAACAGAATGTTGGCATGCTGCTGCGCTGGAAGATGGACCTGCCCGACAGCCTGCTGATCAGTACCCCGCGGCTGATCGTGCTGTACAGCTGGGCGCTGGGCCTGGCCTGCCAGCTGGACGCGGCTGAAGAACTGGCAGGCCACCTCAGCCGCTTCCTGCCTGCACCTTCGGCGACCGCGCAAAAGTCCATGCTGGCCCAGTGGCTGGCACTGAGCGGTGTCATCGCCCGTGGCCGCGGTGATCGTGAGCGCACCCTGGCCTATTGTGGCGAAGCCCTGCAGAGCCTGCCCGGCAAGCGCTATGGGCAGCGCCTGGTCTGTTTATCGACGTTGTCCAACCTGGCGATTGCCGATGGCGACTTCTGGCGCGCCCGTGGCTGGAACCGTGAGGCGCTGGAGCTGGCCCAGCGGGTCGGCAACCCGTTGTTCGAGGCGTTGGCGCATTATGACCGGGCGCGGGTGTTGCACGCCCGTGGCGAGGTGCTGCGCGCACTGGATGAAGTGCGCCAGGGGCTGCAGCGCCTGCAAGGGCTCTCGGCGCAGCGGCTGTATGCGGTGCGCGCCCGCCTGACGCTGTATGAAGGCTACCTGCTGGTCTCGCGCCTGCAGCCGGCCCAGGGCCGTGCACGCTTGCGCGCGGGGTTGGGCGAGGCACGTGCCTGCCGCGACATCAGCGTGCTTATCGGCCACTGCGTGATTGCCACCCTCGATGGGCGCGACGGGCAGTTCGCCGAGGCCTTTGCCGAACTGGCCGAGGCAGAGCGGCTGATGCATATCTGGGATGTGCCGCCGGTTTACTACCTGGCCATGATCACTCTGGTCAAATGCGAGCTGTGGCTGGCCCAGGGGCGCGTCGACCTGGCCGAGTCCTGGTTGCTGCGCCTGGGCCAGACCTATGGCGGTGAGCAGCCGGCGGCGGCGCCAGAGTTTCACCCGCTGCTGCCGGTGCATATCGCCCTGCAGCAGGCGCTGCTCGAACGTGTGCTGTCACGCCGCACAGAGGCGCTCGAGCGCCTGGCCGGGCTGGTCGAGCGCGGCCAGGCCAGCGGCGGCATGATGCTCACCGTCAGCGCGCTCAGCCAGTGGATGCTGCTGTTGCTGGACGAAGGCCGCGATGGCCAGGCCGCGCAGTTGTTGCCCGGCTTGCTGGAGGCCGCACGCGGGGGCGTGCTGCAACCGTTCCAGCCGTTGCTGCAACGGCACCCGCAGTGGCTGCAGGAGCAGTTGCTGGCCAGGGCCGGCTGCCCGGTGCAGGTCGACCTGCTGGGGCATTTGCCAGCGTTGCCAAGCGCCCCATGCGGTAGCAGCGAGGCCCTGAGCGGGCGGGAGCTGGCAGTGCTCGAACTGATCGCCCAAGGTTGCTCCAACCAGCAGATCAGCGAGCGCTTGTTCATTTCCTTGCACACGGTCAAAACCCACGCCAGCCATATCAACAGCAAGCTGGGCGTGGAGCGGCGGACCCAGGCGGTGGCCAAGGCCAAGTCACTGGGGTTGCTGGCGTAGTGCTGGCGGTGCTGGCTACCGCCCGTTAAAGTAATGGCCTCGGGCCATGTTCGCGGCCGATAATGCTCGATGCTCATCTTTCCCGGCCAGCTGCCGATACAGCGATCGGTGGCATCGCCTCGCGCGATTTTTCAATCATTCCAGGGCAGGTCGTGTTGATGCTGCAGTACGGGCAAAAGAGCTTTCTGATCGTCGACGATTTCACCGACTTTCGCACGTCGACCCGGTCCATGTTGCGCGAGTTGGGTGTGCGCGACGTCGACACTGCCGACAGCGGCGAGCAGGCGCTGCGCATGTGCGCGCAGAAGCGCTATGACTTCATCCTGCAGGACTTCCACCTGGGCGATGGCAAGAAGAATGGCCAGCAGGTACTCGAAGACCTGATCATCGACAAGCACATCAGCCATGAGTGCGTGTTCATCATGGTCACCGCCGAGAGCAGCCAGGCCATCGTTCTCAGTGCCATCGAGCACGAGCCCGACGCCTACCTGACCAAGCCGTTCAACCGGGTGGGGCTGGCCCAGCGGGTCGAGAAGCTGTTCCAGCGCAAAACCCTGCTCAAGCCGATATTGCAGGCGCTGGACCGCAACCGCCCGGGCGAGGTGCTGGCGGCATGCGCCGAGCTGTGCAAAAGGGACCCGCGCCTGGCACCCCTGTGCCTGCGCTACCGGGCCGATGCCTTGCGCAACCTAAACCGCTTCGATGAGCTGGAGAAATTCCTCAAGGCCATTCTCGCCAGCCGCCCGCAACCGTGGGTGTACACGGCGCTGGGGGCCTTGATGCACAAACGTGGCCAGAATGCCCAGGCCCAGGGCGTCTACGAACAGGCGCTCAAAGCCTTCCCGATCATGCCAGCCTTGTACGATGGCATGGCCGAAGTGCTGGTGGCCCAGGGCGAAAGCAAGCGTGCGCAGAGCCTGCTGGAAGAGGCAGTGCGCCTGTCGCCACTGTCGGTGCGGCGGCAGTCGACCCTGGGCAAGCTGGCGCTGGAAAACGAAGACTTCGAAAGCGCTTCCAAGGCCTTCCGCCATGCGGTGAACCAAGGGCAGAGTTCGCGCTACAAAGACCCGGAAAACAACCTGGGCCTGGTGCAGGCGCTGATGAGCAAGAATGCAGGCTTTGGCCTGGACGCCCGTACCCGCGTCGAGATCAACACCACGCTCAGCGAAGTGGCCAAGGAAAACCCCGAAGACCAAGGCTTGCAGGTGCGTGCGCGGATGATGAAGGCCGCCAGCCTGCAGCAGGCCGGTGACCCGGAAACGGCTGCCAAGCTGACCGATCAGGCCATTCTGCGCCTGGACAAGATGAACCAGTTCTTCTCGGTCGATTCGGCCCTCACCGTCGCCGCGCAGTTGCAGGCGATGGGCCAGGAAGCCGCCGCCATCGGCGTACTGAAAAGCTGTGTGGAAAGTTATGGCGATGACCCCAAGGTCATGGAAAGAGTGGGCAAGTTGACGGACGACCCGAGTGTGCTCAACGCCATTACCGAAGCGGTCACCCTCAATCGCCAGGGTGTGCGCAGTTACCAGGGAGGGCAGCTCGGCGAGGCGTTGCAACTGTTCCGCAAGGCGCTGGGTCTACAGCCCAGGAACATCAGCATCGCCCTGAACACCGCCCAGGCGCTGCTGCGCATTGGTGGTGAAACCCCCCAGCCCGCGATCATGCAGGAATGCCGCGACGCCTTGACCAGCGTGGCCGGTATCCCTGCCAGCGACAATCGCTATGACCGTTACCGCAAACTGCACATCCGAGTGTTCGGCGCATGAATCAAGACAATCAGGGGCTGGATTTTTCCACGGTGATCGCCTCCACCGTGCACGACCTCAAAAGCTCCCTGGCGGCGTTGATCCAGTGCCACGGCCAGTGGGTGGAGCGCCTGCCCGAGGAACTGCGCGGCGGGGCCGAGCAAGGGATCATGGAGCACGAGTTTCGTCACCTCAACGGCATGCTGGTGCAGCTGCTGGGGTTGTACAAGCTTGGTGTGAACCAACTGCCGGTGTGCCCGGACTACCACGAACTGGACGACTTCATCGAGGCCCAGCTGGCGGCGCATGAGGAAGTGCTCAAGCACAACGATATTCTCGCCACCTGGCGCATCGACACGGATAACCCGCTGGGTTTCTTCGACCGCGAGCTGGTGGCCTCGGTGATCGCCAACGTCATCACCAATGCCACCCGCTTTGCCGGGCATGCCTTGTTGATCAGCATCGAGGAGGCTGACAACCAGTTGGCCATTTGCGTGAACGATGACGGCCCCGGTTATCCACAGCGCATGCTTGACCGCCAGGAGGAATATACCCAGGGCATCGACTCGACCAGCGGCAGCACCGGCCTGGGGCTGTACTTTGCTGCACGCATTGCGGCGCTGCATGAAAGTGGCGGGGTGCGTGGGCGCATCGAGATCTCCAATGGCGGTGCACTGGGCGGTGGCTTGTTCAAGTTGTTTCTGCCGTAGGGATTGGGGTGCACCTGCCGGCTTTTCCTGGCAGGCTTTGCGCAGAACTCCGGCTTTACCTGCGAGAACACCATGACCCAAGCCCTGCCTGCGCTCATCCGCGAAACCTTCCCTGTCGGGCCTTTGCAGTGCAACTGCACGCTCATCGGCGACCCGTTGAGCAAAAAGGCCATCGTCGTCGACCCGGGCGGTGATCCAGACAAGATTCTGGCCCGCCTGCAGGCCCATGGCCTGACGCTGGTGAGCATCATCCACACCCACGCCCACTTCGATCATTTCCTCGCCTCGGGCAAGCTCAAAGCGCTGACCGGTGCCACGCTGCATCTGCACAAGGCCGACCAGGCGCTGTGGGACAACCTGGAGATGCAGTGCCAGATGTTCGGCGTGCCCTACACCCCGGTGCCGTCGCCTGATCGCTGGCTGGCCGATGACGAAGAACTGGCGTGCGGCTGCGGCGTGGCCTTGCATACACCCGGGCACACGCCCGGCTCGATGAGCTTCTGGTTCGCCGACGCCAAGCTGTTGATCGCAGGTGACACCTTGTTCCGTCGGGGCATAGGCCGCACCGATTTGTGGGGTGGCGACCAGCGGGCTATCGTGCGCTCGATCAAAGAGCGGCTGTACCGGCTGGACGAGGAGGCCACCGTGGTCACCGGCCATGGGCCTGATACCCGGCTGGGTGACGAGATGCGCGAAAACCCGTTCGTGCGTGCCTGATGGCACATGAAGGCGCTTTCATGGAATTTTTCGTTGCCGGTGCGTTCCAAGGCTGGCATAGATGCATTTGCGATCTGTCGCATTCATGAATTGAGTAGGAGCTTGTCCATGTTCACCATGCGTCGTCTGATTATCGTCGCAACTGCCGCTGCCCTGATGACCGGCTGTGCCAGTCAGAACCCTTACGACAACCAGGGGCAGGCGCAGGGCTCTACTGGGATGAGCAAGACTGCCAAGTACGGTGGCCTGGGTGCGCTGGCCGGTGCGATCGCCGGTGCCGCCATCGACCACAACAACCGTGGCAAGGGCGCCCTGATCGGCGCTGCCGCCGTGGGCGCTGCCGCCGCCGGTTATGGCTACTACGCCGACAAGCAGGAAGCCGAGCTGCGCGCACAAATGGCCAACACCGGTGTGGAAGTGCAGCGCCAGGGTGACCAGATCAAGCTGATCATGCCGGGCAATATCACCTTCGCCACCGATTCGGCCAACATCGCGCCAAGCTTCTACCAGCCGCTGAACAACCTCGCCAGCTCGTTCAAGCAGTTCAACCAGAACACCATCGAAGTGGTCGGTTTCACCGACAGCACCGGCAGCCGCCAGCACAACATGGACCTGTCCCAGCGCCGGGCGCAGGCCGTCAGCACCTACCTGACTTCGCAGGGTGTGGACAGCTCGCGCCTGTCGGTACGTGGCATGGGCCCGGACCAGCCGATCGCCAGCAACGCCGATGCCAATGGCCGTGCGCAGAACCGCCGTGTCGAAGTGAACCTGAAGCCGATTCCAGGCCAGCAGTATGACCAGCAGCAGGGCCAGGTGCAGCAGTATCCCTGAATAGGCATGGGGGCCGCGTTGCGGCCCCGTTTGTTTCAGCGCCCTACGCTGGCCTGAATCGCCGTGAGGGCAATGGTATGGACGATATCGTCCACCTGCGCCCCGCGTGGCAGATCGTTCACCGGCTTGCGCAGGCCCTGCAGCATTGGCCCCAGGCTGACCCCGTCGGCACTGCGCTGCACCGCCTTGTGCGTGGTATTGCCGGTGTTCAGGTCGGGGAATACGAAGACCGTGGCGCGCCCGGCCACCTGGCTGGTGGGCGCCAAGTCCCGGGCAATTGCCGGGTTGGCTGCAGCGTCGTATTGCAGCGGCCCATCGATCAGCAAGCCTTGCGTGGCGGCCTGCGCCAGGCGGGTCGCCTCGCGCACTTTCCCCACTTCCTCATCGCTGGCCGAATCGCTTGAATAACTGATCATCGCCACCCGTGGCGCGATGCCGAAGGCTTGCGCCGATTCGGCACTTTGCCGGGCGATCTCCGCCAGTTCGGCGGCGCTTGGGTGAGGGTTCATCACGCAGTCGCCGTACACCAGTACCTGCTCGGGGAACAGCATGAAGAACACCGACGATACCAGGCTCGCCCCCGGCGCGGTCTTGATCAACTGCAGGGCAGGGCGGATGGTGTTGGCGGTGGAATGCACCAGCCCCGACACCAGGCCGTCCACCTCATCCAGGGCCAGCATCATGGTGCCGATCACCACCGGGTCTTCCAGTTGCTGCTCGGCCATCGGCGCGTTGAGGTTCTTGCTTTTGCGCAGCTCCACCATCGGCTCCACATAGCGCCCGCGAATCAGCTCCGGGTCCAGTATTTCCAGGCCTGGTGGCAGGGTGATGCCCTGCGCGCGGGCGACGGCGTCGACATCTTCGGGCTTGGCCAGCAGCACGCAGCGGGCGATGCCACGGGCCTGGCAGATGGCCGCTGCCTGCACCAGCAGCGGCTCTGCACCTTCTGGCAGAACGATGCGCTTGTTTGCCTGCTGCGCGCGCTGGATCAATTGGTAGCGGAACACCGCCGGCGACAGGCGCAGCTCGCGCGGGGTGCCGCAACGTTGGTGCAGCCAGGCTGCGTCGAGGTGGCTGGCGACAAAGTCGGTGATGAACTCGGCGCGTTCGCGGTCGTCCACCGGGATTTCCCGGTTAAGCGAATTGAGCTGGTTGGCGGTGTCGTAGGAACCGGTGCTGACCGACAGGATCGGCAGGCCCGCCTGCAGCGCGCCGCGGCACAGCCCGAGGATGCGAGCGTCCGGTTTGCTGTCACTGGTCAACAACAGGCCGGCCAGCGGTACGCCATTGATCGCAGCCAGGCTGACGGCCAGGATGATGTCGTCGCGGTCGCCCGGTGTGACGACCAAGGTGCCGGAGGTGAGCAGTGGCACGGTATTGGCCACGGTGCGCGCGCAGATGATGATCTTGCTCATGCGCCGTTGTTCGTAATCGCCGGCATTGAGCACCTGGGCGCCAAGCAACTCGGCCACGTCGCGGGTGCGCGGTGCGTTCAGCTCGGGCTGATAGGGGATGCAGCCCAGCAGGCGAAAGTCATTGCCGCGCAGCAGCGGCGAGTGTTCGCGCAGGCGGGTGGCGAAGTCGGCCATGCTTTCGTCGGTGCGGACCTTGTTGAGGATCACCCCCAGTACTTTCGGGTCGCGAGGGCCGCCGAACAGTTGCGCCTGCAGTTCGACCCGGCCGGACAGCTCGCTGAGCACTTCGTTTTCCGGCGCCGAGACCAGGATCACCTCGGCATCCAGGCTCTTGGCCAGGTGCAGGTTGACCCGCGCGGCATAGCTGGCGTGGCGCGTGGGCACCATGCCTTCGACCACGACCACGTCATTGCCGATGCAGGCTTGCTGGTAAAGCCGGATGATTTCTTCCAGCAGTTCGTCCAGCTGCCCATCACCGAGCATGCGCTCGACCTGGGCCAGGCTCATCGGCACGGGGGGCTTGATGCCGTGGGTACGGGCGACCAGTTCGCTGGAGCGTTCGGGGCCGGTGTCGCCCGGGTGGGGCTGGGCGATGGGCTTGAAGAAACCCACCTTCAGCCCGGCCCGTTCCAGGGTACGCACCAGGCCCAGGCTGATCGACGTCAGGCCGACACCAAAGTCGGTCGGCGCAATGAAAAATGTCTGCATGCGTGCTTCTCGAAATAAGCGGTGCAAGAAATTAACGGCCAAGGGTAGCGCTATCGGCCCCTTGTGCGCACCAGCCACATGCGAACGGCTGGCCGATACGCTGCAGGCGCTGGGCCGGGTCGAGCACCCACGGGCGTGCCTGCCACGGCGGTTGGTGGCGCAGGTGCTGGGTGTGGCCGCAGGACAGCTCGGCTACCCAATGGCCTTCTCCGTCCTGGTGAAAGCCGATGATCCGACTGATGGACCGTTGCTGCACGCCAGTGCGTTCGCAATCGGGCGATGGCTTGGTTACACTGGTGCGCTCTACATTCTTTTGCAAAAGGTCTTGCCCCATGCTGATCGCCGCCAACAAGGCTGTCTCCATCGACTATACCCTGACCAACGACGCCGGGGAGACCATCGACAGCTCCGCCGGTGGCGCGCCGCTGGTTTACCTGCACGGTGCCGGCAACATCATTCCAGGCCTGGAAAAAGCCCTGGAAGGCAAGCAAGCCGGTGACGAACTGGAAGTTGCCATCGAACCGGAAGACGCCTACGGCGAATACCTGGCCGAGCTGGTCAGCACCCTGAACCGCAGTCTGTTCGAAGGCGTCGACCAGCTGGAAGTGGGTATGCAGTTCCACGCTTCGGCGCCGGATGGCCAGATGCAGATCGTGACCATCCGCGACGTGGACGGCGACGACATCACCGTTGACGGCAACCACCCGCTGGCTGGCCAGCGTCTGAACTTCAAGGTCAAGGTCGTCAACGTGCGTGACGCCAGCGACGAAGAAATCGCTCACCGTCATATCCACGGTGAAGGTGGCCATCACCACTGATTTTCTGCGCTAAGCTCAGAAAGTCGCCAGGCGCTCGGGCAAGCCGATCTGCCTTCCTACGGGAGGTGGGCGGTTTGAACGGGCGCCTTTTTAGTGGGCGCGATTTGCCTGCGCGGCAACCCGGAAGCTGAGAGGGGGTTCATCATGAGTGCATTTCACGAGCTGAAACTGGAGGCGCTGAACGGCGGGGAGCTGCCCCTCGCACCGTTCAAGGGCCAAGTGGTGCTGGTGGTCAACGTCGCTTCCAAGTGTGGTCTCACGCCGCAATACAAGGCCCTGGAAAACCTCTATCAGGTTTACAAGGACAAGGGCTTCAATGTGCTTGGCCTGCCGTGCAACCAGTTTGCCGGGCAAGAGCCGGGCAGTGAAAAGGAAATCCAGGACTTCTGCAGCTTGAACTACGGGGTGAGCTTCCCGCTGGCGGGCAAGCTGGAGGTCAACGGGGCGCAGCGCCATTCGCTGTATCGCCTGCTGGCGGGTGAGGGCGCCGAGTTCCCCGGCGACATTACCTGGAACTTCGAAAAGTTTCTGGTGGGCAAGGACGGCCGAGTGCTGGCGCGTTTTTCTCCCCGCACGGCGCCAGATGACCCGGCGGTGGTGCAGGCCATCGAGAAAGCGTTGGCCTGACGCGGTCGTCTTTAGGAGCGGCCTTGTGTCGCGATCGGGCCGCATGGCGGCCTCCGGATATAGGCATTGTTGCAACTATCGAGGGTCTGCTCTGCAGCCCGATCGCGACACGAGGCCGCTCCTACACAGATCGCGTAGCACCCAGCCTCGAAGCAGGTGAAGTCGCAGCCTGGTTCCGGGCTGCGTGCAAATACCCCTCGAACTGCTCGACAATCGCCTGCCAGCCCTGGCGGCTGGCATGCTGCCGCGCATTCAGGCGCACGCGACGCAGCGTTTCCTCTTCCTCCAGCAGCCAGCAGGCGGCATCGATGAATGCGGGCTGGTCGCCCGGCATGGCCAACGCACCGTTGTGGCCATGGCGGATATGTTGCGCAGCTGCCGCCTGGTCACAGGCAACCACCGCCAACCCCGAAGCCATGGCCTCGAGCACTACGTTGCCGAAGGTTTCGCTTGTGCTGGGGAACAGGAACAGGTCGCCACTGGCGTAGTGTTGTGCCAACACTTCGCCGCGCTGGGCGCCGCAGAAGAGCGCCTCGGGGAGCTGCTGCTGGAGGGCGGCGCGCTGTGGGCCGTCACCCACCAGAACAAGGCGCAGGCGTTTCTGTGGATAGGTTTGCTGCAAGGCCTGCAGGCAAGGCTGTAGCAGGCGAAGGTTCTTTTCTGCCGCCAAGCGCCCGACGTACAGCACGGCGATGTCGTCTGCACCCAGCCCCCAGCTTTCGCGCAAAGCCTGGCTGCGCCGGGCCGGGTTGAACAGGCAGGCGTCGACCCCGCGGGCCAGCAACCCCAGGTGCTGGAAGCCGCGGCGCTCAAGCTCAAGGCGCTGGCTTGCGCTGGGCACCAAGGTGACCGCCGTGCGCCGGTGGAACCAGCGCAGGTAGAGGGTGAGCAAGCGGCTCAGTAAACCCAGGCCGTAGTGGCCGGAGTACTGCGGGAATTTGGCGTTGAAGCCACTGACCACCGCCAGCCCCAGGCGCCGGGCAGCGCGCAGCGCGCTCAGCCCGAGCGGCCCCTCGGTGGCGATGTAGAGCACGTCCGGGCGCTGCCGGCGCCAGCGGCGTAGCAGCGTGTGCATCGACACCTCGCCCCATTGCAAGCCTGGGTAACCCGGCAGGCCCCAACCGCGGCACAGCACCAGCTGTGGATTGTGCTGTGCGTGGTTATCGCCGGCCTGGCGTGGGCGTACCAGCTCAACCTGATGGCCGCGCTGGCGCAACCCTTCGCTCAAGCGCCCAAGGGTGTTGGCCACGCCGTTGATTTCGGGTGGGAAGGTTTCGCTGACGAGGGCGATGCGTAGCGCAGGTGTGTTCATGGCAAAAGTTTCTGCCTGCACGATTGCGTCAATGTGACGGTCACGTGGCGCGCAGGTGACAGCTGACCATCGGCTTGTGCAGCGTGCAGATTATTTCCTGGTGCGCCGCTCAAGGGGCCGTGCCGTCGGCCGATGAAGATGCATTCGACCACCTGTTGCGCTCCAGGAGAGCGGTGATGTTCAACAACAAGCTCAAGCAAGAAAACCGGCAACTGCGCGAAGACCTGATGTGTATCGAACAGGTCAAGAGCAGCCTCGACAGCGAGATGCTGGTGCTGCAACTCGACCCCCAGGGACGGATCGAGATGGTCAATGGCAACTTCGAGAGCGAGATGCTCTACCGGGCCGACCAACTGCTTGGACGCAACATCGAGGACATCGTCCCCGCCCATGTGCGATCGCTGGACTTCTACCAGCGGATGAAAGCCGCCATCACTCGTGGCGAGCACCTGAACGGCGCGTTTCGCCTGTTGCGCGGCAATGGCCAGGAAGCCTGGCTGCGCTCTATCCTGCAGCCGGTCAAGAACAGCGAGGGGCGCATTCGCTACTTCACCCTGCATTCCAGCGACCTGACCCGCACCATCGAGGCTTCGCGCGAACATGAGAGCCTGATCAAGGCGCTGATGCGCTCCACGGCGGTCATCGAGTTCGACCTCGACGGTAACGTCCTCACCGCCAACGAGCGCTTCCTGGCCACGGTCGGCTACCGCCTGGAGCAGATTCGCGGCAAGCACCATCGTCTGTTCTGCACGCCGGAAGAGGCCAACTCAACCGCTTACCAGGCGTTCTGGGACAGGCTGCGTCGTGGCGAGTACGTGGCTGACCGCTTCAAGCGCATCGATGCCCACGGCCGGGTGGTCTGGTTGGAGGCCTCCTACAACCCGATCTTCGATGCCCACGACGTGCTGTACAAGGTGGTCAAATTCGCCACCGTGATCACCGACCAGGTCAACCAGGAACAGGCGGTGGCCGAAGCGGCGGATGTCGCCTACACCACCTCGCTGGGCACCGATGCCAGCGCGCGCAAGGCTACCGAGGTGGTCACCCAGAGTGTCAGCGTGATGCGCGGCCTGGAAGCTTCGATGCAAGAGGCGGCCGAGGGTATCCAGGCGCTGGACACGCAGTCGCGGGTGATCGGCTCGATCATCAAGACCATCAGCGATATTGCCGGGCAGACCAACCTGTTGGCGCTCAACGCGGCCATCGAGGCCGCCCGTGCGGGCGAGCAGGGGCGCGGGTTTGCCGTGGTTGCCGACGAAGTCCGGCAATTGGCCTCGCGTACCAGCAGCGCCACCGAGGAAATCGCGCGGGTGGTGCAGCAGAACGAGCAGTTGGCGCAAGCGGCGGTGACGATCATCGACACCAGCAAGCGCCAAGCCGAACAGGGGCTGGCGCTAGCCGATCAGACGGGCAACGTGATTGTCGAGATCCAGGACGGGGCGAAGCGGGTGGTGGATGTGGTGGGGCAGTTTTCCAGCCGATTGGGGCAGTAAAACCCAAACCAGACGCGCTCTGCTTTTTGTAGGAGCGGCCTTGTGTCGCGATAGGGCCGCAAAGCGGCCCCAGCAATTTATGCATCAACGTTGAGATCCTGGGGCCGCGTTGCGGCCCTATCGCGACACAAGGCCGCTCCTGCAGAGATCGCGTAACGCCCAGGGATCAGTCCCGCTCCCGCACCCAGAACAATGTAGCCCCGGCGACCGCCGCCGGCATCATCAGCACGTTCACCCCCGGGATCAGCAACGCCAGGTACGTCACCCCGCCAAAGCCCAGGCTCTGCCAGCGCTTCTGGCGCAGCCAGGCGAGCATGTCCTGCCAGCTCATCTTGTTGTTGTCGGCCGGGTAGTCGATGTACTGGATGGCCATCATCCATACGCCGAAGATCAACCACAGCGGCGCGGCTACCACGTTGACCACCGGAACCAGTGAGAGGATGAACAGGCCGATGGCCCGTGGCAGGAAGTAGCCCAGCTTGCGCATTTCGCGACTGAGCGTGCGCGGTACCATTGCCACCAGTTCGCCCCAGCTGAATGCCGGGAAGTTGTCTTCGCCACGTACCACCACTTCAACCTTTTCGGCGAGAAAACCGTTGAACGGCGCGGCGATGACGTTGGCGACCAGCGTGAAGGTGAAGAACACCATCAACACCACCAAGGCGACGAACAGCGGCCAGAGGATGTAGGTAAGGAAGCTCAGCCAGCTCGGCAAGCTTGGCATCAGGGCATCCACCCAGAGGCTGAACTGATGGCCGGCGAAGTAGATCAGGCCACCGAACAGCAGCAGGTTGACCGCCAGCGGCAGCAGCACGAACAAGCGCAGGTTGGGGCTGAGCACCAGTTTCAGGCCTTCGCGCAGGTATTGGGGGCCAGAGAGGACAGGGGCTTGCATCGAGGTACTCCGCAGAGAAGGGAAACGCGCTGACCTTACCGAGTTTGGCGTGCCGACGAAAGGCAGCGTGGGGTCGGGAAACCGGCTGTAACAAAAGCATCGACAGTATGACCACCGATGAAATCGCAGCATAGACGATGCCTATGAGGTGGATTGTCGAAGGATATTTCCTTAATCTTTGCGACCTCGCTACAGTGCGTTCACCTTTCCGCTTTCCGGGCCTGCGCGTTGTAGCCTTCCCCAAGTGCTGCGTGGGTCCTTTTAAATTTTCCAGCTGGCGCCGCCGGTGTATCGAAACCGGCCCGCTCGACAGGAGTTCGACATGTCTGAAGTACGTCATTCGCGCGTCATCATTCTGGGTTCCGGCCCTGCCGGTTACAGCGCTGCGGTGTATGCCGCCCGTGCCAACCTCAAGCCGCTGCTGATCACCGGCATGCAGGCCGGTGGCCAGCTGACCACCACTACCGAAGTCGACAACTGGCCGGGCGACCCGCACGGTCTGACTGGCCCGGCCCTGATGCAGCGTATGCAGGAGCATGCCGAGCGCTTTGAAACCGAGATCGTGTTCGACCACATCAATGCTGTCGACCTGGCCAACAAACCATTCACCCTGCAGGGTGACAGCGGCAAGTACACCTGCGACGCACTGATCATCGCCACTGGCGCCAGCGCCCGCTACCTGGGCCTGCCGTCGGAAGAAACCTTCATGGGCAAGGGCGTTTCGGCCTGCGCTACCTGCGACGGTTTCTTCTACCGCAACAAGCCGGTCGCTGTGGTGGGCGGTGGCAACACTGCCGTGGAAGAGGCCTTGTACCTGGCCAACATCGCCAGCAAGGTGACCCTGGTGCACCGCCGCGAAACCTTCCGCGCCGAGAAGATCCTGGTCGACAAGCTCAACGCCCGCGTGGCCGAAGGCAAGATCGAGCTCAAGCTCAACGCCACCCTGGACGAAGTACTGGGTGACAACATGGGCGTGACCGGTGCGCGCCTGAAGAACAACGACGGCAGCAGCGATGAAATCAAGGTCGATGGCGTGTTCATCGCCATTGGCCATACCCCGAACACGTCGCTGTTCGAAGGCCAGCTGACCCTCAAGGACGGCTACCTGGTGGTCAACGGCGGCCGTGAAGGCAATGCTACCGCCACCAACGTCGAAGGCGTATTCGCGGCCGGTGACGTGGCCGACCACGTGTACCGCCAGGCGATTACCTCGGCCGGTGCTGGCTGCATGGCAGCGCTGGACGTCGAGCGCTATCTGGACGGGTTGGCCAACGCCTCGTTCTGATTTGCCAAGTGCACGGGGGGCTCGCGCCCCCAACTGGAAACCGGCTCGCCGCAGCATCTTCAGCGCCTGTGAGTTTGAGCGCCGCCCGCGCGGCGCATCGCGAGCTGCGCTCGCTCCTACGTTTGTTTCGGGCCAGTAATCCCTGTGCCAGGCGCGCGCGGCCGCCTTGTTCGTACGGCGCCATATTGAGGCATGCGCCAAGGCGTTCGCGCGCAGATCCCACAGGCATAATTGGCCTGAAAAAAACGTAGGAGCGAGCGCAGCTCGCGATGCGCCGCGCGGGCGGCGCTCGATCTCCCAGGCGCTGCATATCTTGTGGCAAACACCTGTCAGCCCTGATGCGATCCCTGTGGGAGCTGGCTTGCCTGCGATCAGCTCACAGGCTCAGCCGCATCGACAGATCGACCGCCTTCACATCCTTGGTCATCGCCCCGATCGAGATGTAGTCCACGCCCGTTTCGGCAATCACCCGCAGGGTGCTCTCGTTGACCCCGCCGCTGGCCTCCAGCTTGGCCTTGCCGGCCGTGATGCGCACAGCCTCACGCATTTCTTCCAGGCTCAGTTCGTCGAGCATGATGATGTCAGCCCCCGCCGCCAGCGCCTCGCGCAGTTCGCCAAGGCTCTCCACTTCTATTTCCACCGGTTTGCCCGGGGCAATGCGGTGCGCAGCCGCCACGGCCTGAGCCACGCCGCCGCTGGCGGCGATGTGGTTCTCCTTGATCAGGAAAGCGTCGTACAGGCCGATGCGGTGGTTGTCGCAGCCGCCACAGGTCACCGCGTACTTTTGCGCCAGGCGCAGGCCAGGCAGCGTTTTGCGGGTGTCCAGCAGGCGCACCTGGGTGCCTTCTACCAGGCTGGCAAGAAAGCGCGCACGGGTGGCGACACCCGACAGCAGTTGCAGGAAGTTCAGGGCACTGCGCTCACCGCTGAGCAGCGAACGGGCTGGGCCTTCGAGGTGAAACAGGGGCTGGTTGGCGCTGGCACGGTCACCGTCAGTGACTTGCCAGTGCACCGCCACCCGCGGGTCGAGCTGGCGGAAGACCGCATCGACCCAGGCAGTGCCGGCGATCACACAGTCCTCGCGGGTGATGATGGTCGCCTTGGCCAGGCGCTCGGCCGGGATCAACTGCGCGGTGATATCGCCACTGCCGATGTCCTCCAACAGCGCACGGCGCACGTTGGCTTCGATTTCAGCGGTCAGGTCGGCAAGGCGTAGGTTCGGCATGGTCGGCTCCACAAGCAAGATGCCCGCGATTATAGGGCAGGGGGCTGGTGTGTACAGCCGCCTTGGCGCCGACCTTTGGTCGGCGCGTGGGGGGTGCCTGCCTGGGGTGAATCCGTGCTGGCAGCGCTGAGGGTTTTTGCCGATAATGGCGACCAGTATTTGGCGTCATAGCTTTGACGATACCTGCTGCGGCGGGCAACCCACCCTGCAAGGAGTCCAGGATGCATGAAGAAGGCAAGGTGGTGCCCCTGGCGGCCGCCATCGACCGGGGCCGGCGTGCGCCTCTGCCTTGCCATCCGGTGTTGCTGCTGCAAGTACGCGACAAGGCCGCCCTGCAGTTGCGCCTGGGCTTGCAGGCGCTGTTCGACAACGCTGACGACACCCTGTTCGAGATGGCTGACAAAGCCTTCGAGCACGCCGACCAGAACTTGTATTTCGAGGCCATGCGCGACCTGCGCCTGAAGCGCAAAAGCATTGAGCGTGGCTTTCTCGACATCTTCCATACGACTTTCGCCCGCATCGGCCAGGCGGACCTGTTGCTGCACCTGGCCCAGCCGGGGAACACGTGCGGCAAAGCGCAGGCCGAGCGGGTCGCTGCTGTCGAAGGCATGGTGGGGCGCGTGCTGGCACGTCATCGCCCGGCCTTGCAACAGCTCGGGCTGCGCTTGCAGGTGCTGCTCGACCGCCCCGTGTACGAGGGTGACAACCCGCTAGGGCCCGCCGCATTATGTGGTTACTTCCTCGATGCCGGGCGTAACCTGGGGGTTTGCCTGCGGGTGAAGCTGGTGTTGCTCACGCTGTTCGAGCGCTATGTGCTCAGTGATGCCGATGTGATCTACGGCGAGGCCAACCAGCTGCTGGCTGCCGCCGGCGTGCTGCCCGAACTGCAACCGGTACCGCGCCGGCCTGCCGAGGAGCGGCGCCTGGGCGCGCGACGTTGCCCGCCCATGCCAGGCCAGGATGTGGGCGCGGACGCAGCCGGGCAGGCGTTTTTTGCCTCGTTGCAAACCCTGCTGGCGCCGGTGCGGGGGCAATTTGCCCCACGTTTGCAGGGGGTGGCTGCCGCCCAGCCGATCAGCACCACCGACCTGCTGCGGTTACTGACCCATTTGCAGCATTATGTGCCCGCCACGCACGAGGCAGATGACTTCGAGCTTGGCCAGCAGCTTGAGCAATTGCTGCTGCGGGTCAGCGTGCGCAGTGGCATACGCAGGCGTATCGCGGTCGCCGACGAAGACATGATCAACCTCGTGAACCTGCTGTTCGCGTTCATTCAGCAGGACGACAACCTGCCGGCCAGCCTGCGGGCGCTGATCATCCGGCTGCACATTCCGCTGCTGAAGGTGGCGCTGCTGGACAAGGGGTTGTTCTGCGGGGCTGGCCACCCCGCACGGCGGCTGCTCAACGAAATCGCAGCGGCGGCCATCGGCTGGGAGAGTGGCCGCGAAGATGTGCGCGACAGTCTGCACGTGCGGGTGGCGCTGATCGTGCAGCGCGTGCTCAGTGAATTTGACGAAGATACCCGCGTGTTCGACCACCTGCTGCAAGATTTTCTCGCGTTCAGCCAAGAGGAGCGGCGGCGCAGCGATTTGCTCGAGCAACGTACCCGCGACGCCGAAGAGGGCCGCGCACGCACCTTGCAGGCCAGGCACCAGGTGCAGCAATTGCTCAACCAGCGCCTGCGCGGCCAGGTGTTGCCCCAGGTGGTGGTGCAGATGCTGGTACAGGCCTGGAGCCAGGTCCTGCTGCTGGCCTGGCTGAAGCACGGCGAGGGTTCCGGGGCCTGGTGCGATGCCGTGCAGACCATGGACACCCTGCTGCTCAGCGTTACCCCGGGCCGTGAGCCGCAAACCCTGTTGCAGCAGGTGCCAGGCCTGCTCAAGGCGTTGCGCGACGGCTTGGCCAGCGTGGCGCAGGACTCGCTCACGACCCGCGCATTCTTCCAGCAGCTTGAGCGGTTGCACCTGTGCGCCTGCGGGGGAGGCCAGTGGCAACCCTTGGACCAGGTGCGGGTGACGCAAGCGATTGTCCTGGCAAGTGCCGAAGAACCAGGCTGCCCGCCGCCAGGGCGCGACAGCGGGCACGCTGCGGCAGTGCGCCAGGCGCAGCGCCTGCGCGTCGGAACCTGGGTCCAGGTGCTGGATGAAGACCCACCACTGCGCTGCAAGCTGGTAGCACGTGTCGAGAACAGCGACAGGCTGGTGTTCAGCAACCGCACCGGCCTGAAAGTGCGAGAGTGGAGCAGCGCCAGCCTGGCCAGGGCACTGCAGCGCGGCGAAGTGCGGGTGCTGGGTGACGGGCTGTTGTTCGAGCGTGCACTGGAGGCCGTACTTGACGGCCTGCACCCGTGATCATTCACCTGCACAGGGCGAGAGCCGCAAGGCATACTGTTGTCCTGTTCAAGGCGTTTTCAGGATCTGCCCCATGCAATTGGACCGTGCCACTGGCTGGTTCCACGGAAACGGAATCACCCATTGCCCTTCGCCCAACTTCAATGCTCGGCCGGAGGGCGAAGCGATTTCCCTGCTGGTGATTCACAACATCAGCCTGCCGCCGGCGTGTTTCGGTACCGGCAAGGTTCAGCAATTTTTCCAGAACCGCCTGGACCCCCAGGAACACCCGTACTTTGCCAGCATCAGCCACCTGACCGTGTCCGCCCACCTGTTCATCGAGCGTGATGGCGCGGTGACCCAGTTCGTGTCGCTGTGCGACCGCGCCTGGCACGCAGGTGTTTCGTGTTTCGACGGGCGCGAAGGCTGCAATGACTTCTCCATCGGCATCGAGCTGGAAGGCACTGACGACCTGCCCTATACCGATGCCCAGTACACCGTGCTGGAACAGCTTACGCGGCACATCTGCGGTGCCTGGCCGGCCATCGACCTGGGCCGTATCCAGGGCCATAGCGACATTGCCCCGCAGCGCAAGACCGACCCCGGCAAGGCATTCGACTGGCCGCGCTACCGTGAAGCGCTGCGGCACAACGAGGACAAGGCATGAGTTTTCTGGTGTTGGTGCTGGCGCTGTGGGTCGAGAAGTTCTCGGCCCTGCGCCATCAGGTTCAACGTGACGGTTTTTTCCTTGGTGAGCTGGTGCGCCTGGAGCGCAGCGGCAAGGTTCACCCGTGGTGGACGCTGACGCTTCTGGTGCTGGCGCCGGTCGCCCTGCTGGTCTTGCTGTTGCACGTACTGGAGCCGGTGGCCTATGGCCTGCTGGCGCTGCCGGTGCATCTGCTGGTGTTGGTCTACAGCCTGGGCCGCGGTGACGCCAAGGCCTCGCTCGGCCCGTTCCGTGACGCCTGGCGCCGGGGCGATGACCAGGCCGCCTTGCACGTGGCAGAGCGCGACCTTGGCCTGGCGGCCGATGAGCCGCACACGTTGTTGGTGCGGGTGCAGGGCAACTTGCTGTGGCAGGTGTACCAGGGCTTCTTCGCCGTGATCTTCTGGTATTTCGTGCTGGGGCCGGGGGCAGCGTTGGCGTATCGGTTACTGGCGCTGTGCGCTGGGCACAGCGGGCAAGCGGTGCTGAAGGCGCGCGCCGAGCAGTTGCGGCACATCATGGACTGGCTGCCGGTGCGCGTGCTGGCGTTGAGCTTTGCCTTGGTGGGCAATTTCCTGGCGGTGACGCGGGTGATGCTGCACGAGGTGCTCAACTGGCACATCAGCGCCGCACACCTGGTGGCGCGGGTCGGGCGCGTTGCCGACGACATTCCCGACGATGAAGACAGCCAGCGTGGGTTGGGGCGCCTGGACAGCCTGTGGGAGCTGCTGCTGCGCTGCGGGGTGTTGTGGTATGCCGCGTTCGCGCTGTGGACGGTGCTGGCCTGAAATCAGGCGGGGGCAGCGCGGCTACCAGCCGAACAGCTCATACGCGTTGCGGGTACTCGCTGCAGCCAGCTCGCCGGCCTCGACACCCATCACTTGCGCCAGCGCACCGGCTATCTCGGGCAAATGCTCCGGGCTGTTCCTCACCCCTGGGAACATGGCCGGCGCCATGTCTGGCGCATCGGTCTCCAGCACCACGCTGTCCAGCGGCAGGCGCGCCAGGGTCTTGCGCAGCCGCAATGCCTGCGGCCAGGTCGCTGCACCGCCCAGCCCCAGCCGAAAGCCCAGCTTGATGTACTCGCGGGCCTCTTCATAACTGCCGGCAAAGGCATGCACCACCCCCGCCCGTGCCGGTTTGTAGCGCTTGAGCGTGGCAATTACCTGGGCATGGCTGCGGCGCACGTGCAACAGCGCCGGCAGCTGGAAATCACACGCCATCTGCAGTTGCGCTTCGAACAACGCCTGTTGGCGGGCCTTGTCCAGGTGTTCGAGGTAATAGTCCAGGCCAAATTCGCCCACTGCACACAGCCGTGGGTCACCGCGCAGGCGCTCCAGCCACTCGCGCAATTGCTGCAGGTGCTCGGGCCGATGCTGTTCCAGGTAGACCGGGTGCAGGCCCAGCGCGGCGTACAGGCCTGGTTCGGCGCCGGCCAGCGCCCACACCCGCTGGAAGTTCGCCTGGTACACCCCGAGCACGACCATTCGCTCCACCCCGCGCGCCGCTGCGTTGGCCAGCAGGCGCGCGCGGTCGGCGTCGAAGTCGGGGAAGTCCAAGTGGGTGTGGGTGTCGATCAGGCGCATGTTCAGCCTGCGGCGATACGTTGTTTGAACGTACGGCCTATGGCATGCACGCCAGGTTCGTAGCGCTTTTCCTCGATGGCGGCCAGCGCCAGTTCCAGCGCAGTGGCGGCGATCAGGCCGTGCTGCTGGGCCATGGCATTGACCGGCAGTGGCAGGAAGTCCAGCAACTGGTTGTCGCCAAACGTGCCCAACTGCAGCTGCCGGGAGCCGGCGGGGCGCGCCTGCAATGTGTCGAATACCCCTTGCAGCAGCACATACGAGGTGGTCACCAGGGCATCGGGCAGGCCCCCCAGGTCGTCGATCAGTTGCTGCATCAGGCGCTGGCCGCAGGCCCGGCTGAAGGCTTCGCCCTGGTAGCGGCGCACGTCACCGGCATAGCCTTGCAGCGCTTCATCGAAACCACCTGCACGGGCCTGGCTGACCGACAGCTCCGGGCGGGCGCCGAGCAAGGCAATGCTGCGTGGCGCGGCGCGCAGCAGGCTGGCGGCCAGCTGGCGGCTGGCGTCGCGGTCGTCGCTGATCACCGAACAGAAATGCGCAGGGTTCAGGCGGCGGTCGATGGCGATCACCGGCAGGCCTTTGTTCTGCAGTTCGCGGTAGCTGTTATCTTCGGCTGGCAGGCAACTGGCAACGAACAGCGCATCGCAACGACGGGCGCGGAACAGTTGCTGCAACTGGCGTTCGCTTTCGGGTTGGTCATCGCTGCTGGCGATCAGCAACTGGTAGCCGCGGGCGCGGGCGCCCTGTTCCAGTTGCTTGGCAATGCGCGCGTAGCTGGGGTTCTCCAGATCCGGGAGAATGAACCCCAGGGTACGGGTATGCCGGCTGCGCAGGCCAGCAGCCTGTGGGTTGGGGGTGAAGCCGTGGGCCTCGACCACCGCGCGCACCCTGTCGACCGTGCTGCTGCTGATGCGTTGCTGTTCAGCCTTGCCATTGATGACGTAGCTGGCGGTGGTCACGGACACACCGGCCAGACGGGCGATATCGCTGAGTTTCACCGAATTTTCCTTGTTGTTACCGGGGCTGGCGGGCAGGCCGGGCCGGCTAGTTTGACCGCCTACCGGCCATCCGCGCAGACGACTATTGTCGCAATTGTCCGACAAGATGGGGCTTTTTCCTTGGCAGATTATCGAGTAACGTGGCCGCCTGGTCAGATTAAACGTTTCAGCTGCCGATTTTCTGCCTCGGCCGAGAAAGCTGCAAGCGTTAGGCTGGCAGCCCTAAGCTGCAAATTTCAACTTGCAAGCTATAAGAAAAAGCGTGTCGGTGCACTGCCCGCTTTCGCTTGCAACGCGCAGCTCGAGGCCTGCAGCCCGCCGCTGGCCGTTACGTGAATTTCACAACAATACTCCAGTACCCCAACGGGAACTGCATAAGGAGAAGGTCATGCTCGAGCTCGCCAAGGAGCAGATAGCCATGGGTCAGACGGCAGCCGACAAGGCTGAGGCCTTGCGCCTGCTGGCCGACCGGCTGGTTACCGATGGCCTGGTTGCCGACGGGTACTTGCAAGGGCTGCAAGCCCGTGAGGCGCAAGGCTCTACCTTCCTTGGCCAGGGCATCGCCATTCCCCACGGTACGCCGCAAACCCGTGACCTGGTGTATGCCACCGGCGTACGCCTGTTGCAGTTCCCTGAAGGGGTGGACTGGGGTGATGGGCAGATGGTCTACCTGGCCATCGGCATCGCTGCGCGTTCCGATGAACACCTGCGCCTGCTGCAACTGCTGACCCGTGCACTGGGCGAAACCGACCTGGCCGAAGCGCTGCGCCGGGCCAGCTCCGCCGAGGCGTTGCTCAAGCTGCTGCAAGGCGCGCCGCAAGCGCTGGCCCTGGATGCGCAACTGGTCGGCCTGAACCTGCCGGCCGAAGACTTCGACGAACTGGCCTGGCGTGGGGCCCGGCTGTTGCAGCGCGCCGACTGCGTCGACAGCGGTTTTGCCGCCGTGCTGCAGCAGGCCGAGCCGCTGCCGCTGGGCGAAGGCCTGTGGTGGCTGCACAGCGAGCGCCAGGTGCGCCAGCCAGGCCTGGCCTTCGTCACCCCGCAACAGCCGCTGCGCTACCGTGACCAGCCGCTCAATGGCCTGTTTTGCCTGGCCAGCCTCGGCGCGGCCCACCAGGCCTTGCTGGAGCGGCTGTGCGAAGTGCTGATCGAAGGCCGTGGGCAGACGCTCTACCAGGCCACCAGTAGCCGTGCGGTGCTGGAGGTTCTGGGAGGCGAGGCGCCGCCAGACTGGCCCTGCGCCCGCGTGGTGCTGGCCAACCCGCATGGGCTGCATGCCCGCCCGGCCAAAGTGCTGGCGCAACTGGCCAAAGCCTTTGAAGGGGACATCCGCGTGCGCCTGGCCGACAGCGCCCAGCCAGCGGTGTCGGTGAAGAGCCTGAGCAAGCTGCTCAGCCTGGGCGCCCGTCGTGGCCAGGTGCTGGAATTGCTGGCCGAACCCGCGGTTGCCGCCGATGCCTTGCCAGCGCTGCTGGCCGCCATCGAGCAGGGCCTGGGCGAGGAAGTCGAGCCGCTGCCACAGGGCACCAGCGCTGAACCGGAGGCCGCGCCCGAGGTGGTACAAGCGCCACCGGCCGGGAGCCGCATTCAAGGCGTGGGCGCCGCCCCAGGCATCGCCAGCGGCCCCGCGCACGTGTGTGTCGAGCGCGAGTTCGACTACCCCCTGCGTGGCGAGTCGTGCACGCAGGAGCGGCAGAAGCTGCGCGACGCCCTGGCGGTCGTGAGCAGTGAACTGCAGGCGCTGGTGCAGCGCAGCGACAAAGCCATTGGCGAGATTTTCGTCACCCACCAGGAGATGCTTGCCGACCCTGCCCTGACCGACGATGTCGAACAGCGCCTGGCCCAAGGCGAGAGCGCCGCCGCCGCGTGGATGGCGGTGATCGAGGCCGCGGCCCGCCAGCAGGAGGCCTTGCATGATGCCTTGCTGGCCGAGCGCGCCGCCGACCTGCGTGACGTGGGCCGTCGCGTGCTGGCGCAGTTGTGCGGGGTGCAGGCGCAAGTGGAACCCGAGCAGCCCTACGTGCTGGTCATGACCGAAGTGGGCCCATCCGATGTCGCCCGGCTGGACCCGGGCCGGGTGGCCGGTATCGTCACCGCCCAGGGCGGCGCGACCGCGCACAGCGCCATCGTCGCCCGGGCCCTGGGTATCCCCGCCGTGGTTGGCGCAGGGGCCGCGATACTGCTGCTGCAAAGCGGTACACCGCTGCTGCTCGATGGCCAGCGCGGTACGGTCAGCGTGGCGCCGCCGGCCGATGAGCTGCAACGCGCGCTGGCCGAGCGCGACCAGCGCGAGCAGCGTTTGCAGGCTGCCTGGGCCAGCCGTTTCGAGCCCGCGGTTACCCGTGATGGGCATGCAGTCGAGGTGTTTGCCAACATCGGCGAAAGCACTGGCATCGCCAAGGTGGTGGACCAAGGTGCCGAGGGCGTGGGCCTGCTGCGCACCGAGCTGATTTTCATGGCGCACCCTCAAGCGCCGGACGTGGCTACCCAGGAGGCCGAGTACCGCCGTGTGCTCGATGGCCTGGACGGGCGGCCGCTGGTAGTGCGTACCCTGGATGTCGGCGGTGACAAACCGTTGCCGTACTGGCCGATTGCCGCCGAAGAAAACCCGTTCCTTGGCGTGCGCGGCGTGCGCTTGACCCTGCAGCGCCCGCACGTCATGGAAGACCAGTTGCGCGCGTTGCTGCGGGCCGCCGACCAGCGGCCGCTGCGTATCATGTTCCCCATGGTCGGCCAGGTGCACGAATGGCGTGAGGCGCGGGCCATGGTCGAGCGTTTGCGTGCCGAAATCCCGGTCGCCGACCTGCAACTGGGCATCATGGTCGAGGTCCCCTCGGCAGCCCTGCTGGCGCCACAGCTGGCCCGCGAAGTGGACTTTTTCAGCATCGGCACCAACGACCTGACGCAGTACACCCTGGCCATCGACCGTGGCCACCCAAGCCTCTCGGCCCAGGCCGACGGCCTGCACCCGGCGGTGCTCAGCCTGATCGACATGACGGTGCGTGCCGCCCATGCCCATGGCAAATGGGTCGGTGTGTGCGGGGAGCTGGCGGCCGACCCGCAAGCGGTCGCCGTGTTGCTGGGCCTGGACGTGGATGAACTCAGCGTCGCCGCGCGCAGCATTGCCGAAGTCAAGGCCCTGGTCCGCCAGGCCGATCACCAAACGGCCCGCGCCCTGGCGCGCGAGGCCCTGCAACAGGACAGCGCGGCAGCGGTACGCGCGCTGGTGGAGCGTTACTGAATGGCCAAGATCCTCACCCTTACCCTGAACCCGGCGCTGGATCTCACTATCGGCCTGGGCACCTTGCGCCCAGGGCAAGTCAACCGCAGCCAGGCGCAGCACAGTCACGCCGCCGGCAAGGGGCTGAATGTCGCCCAGGTGCTGGCCGACCTGGGGCACAGCGTAACCGTGGGCGGCTTCCTCGGGGGTGACAACCTGCAACCGTTCGAGGCGCTGATCGAAACCCGCGGCTTCGCCGACTGCTTTGTCCGCGTGGCGGGTGAAACCCGCAGCAACATAAAGCTGGTCGAAGCCGATGGCCGCGTGACCGACATCAACGGCCAAGGCCCGCAGGTGGACCAGGCGGCGCGCGATGCCTTGCTCAGCCGCCTGGCCCAGGTCGCGCCAGGCCACGATGCGGTGGTGGTGGCCGGCAGCCTGCCGCGTGGGGTCAGCGCCGAGTGGTTCCAACAATTGCTCGAACAGCTCAAGGCCCAAGGCCTCAAGGTGGCCCTGGACAGCAGCGGTGAAGCTTTGCGGGCCGGTTTGCAAAGCGCGCCGTGGCTGGTCAAGCCCAATACCGAAGAACTGGGCGAAGTGCTCGGCGAGGCAGTGGTTACCCAGGCCCAGCAAGGCGCCGCTGCCGAGCGCCTGTTGGCCAGCGGCATCGAACACGTGGTGGTATCGGCGGGTGAGCAGGGGGTCAGCTGGTACATGCGCGACCGCGTGCTGCACGCAGTCCCGCCCACGGTGCGGGTCGCCAGCACGGTGGGGGCAGGGGATTCCCTGGTCGCCGGCATGGTGCATGGCCTGCTGCAGGGCGAAGCGCCCGCGCAGACCCTGTCCCGGGCCACCGCCATCGCCGCCCAGGCCGTCACCCAGGTTGGCTTCGGCATCTGCGACCGTGAGCAACTGGCTCGGCTGCAGGCGGCCGTGCAACTGACAGAACAACAAGAGGGTTGCCGATGAACATTGCCATTGTCACCGCCTGCCCTAATGGCCAGGTGTCGAGTTTGCTGAGTGCCCGCTTGCTGTCTGCCGCAGCCCAGCGGCGCGGTTGGAGCACCAGTGTCGAGGTGCAGGATGCCGAACACCCCGAGCGGCAACTGAGCGCGACGCAAATCGCCGAGGCCGACTGGGTGCTGGTGGTCAGCACCGGCCCGGTTGACCTGTCCCGCTTCGTCGGCAAGCGCCTGTTCCAGAGCACGCCGTCGCAGGCCCTGGCTGACCGCGAAGGTTTCCTCGATGAGGCGGCGGCCAACGCCCGCTTGCTGACGGATGTGCCAGGCAAGCCGGCGCTGGAAGAGCGTTCTGCCGGCGTTAAGATTGTTGCAGTCACAGCCTGCCCGACCGGTGTGGCTCACACCTTCATGGCCGCGGAGGCTTTGCAGCAGGCAGCGCAACAAGTGGGCTACCAGCTCACCGTGGAAACCCAGGGCTCGGTCGGCGCACGCAACCCGTTGTCTGCCGAAGCCATCGCCCAGGCCGATGTGGTGCTGTTGGCCGCCGACATTGAGGTGCCCACCGCCCGCTTTGCCGGCAAACGTATTTACCGCTGTGGTACCGGGGTCGCCCTCAAGCAGGCGCGGGCCACGCTGGACAAGGCCTTGGCCGAAGGCAAGGTGGAAAACAGCGCCGATGCCGCGGCGGCCGCGCCCGCCAAGGGTGAAAAGACCGGGGTGTACAAGCACCTGCTGACTGGCGTGTCGTTCATGCTGCCTATGGTGGTGGCGGGCGGCCTGCTGATCGCGCTGTCATTCGTGTTCGGCATCGAGGCCTACAAGGAGCCCGGCACCCTGCCGGCGGCGCTGATGCAGATTGGTGGCGAAGCGGCCTTCAAACTGATGGTGCCACTGCTGGCGGGCTATATTGCCTGGTCTATCGCCGACCGCCCCGGGTTGGCGCCGGGCATGATCGGTGGCCTGCTGGCGAGCACCCTGGGTGCCGGCTTCATTGGCGGCATCGTGGCCGGTTTCCTGGCGGGCTACAGCGCCAAGGCCATCGCCCGCTGGGCTCGTTTGCCCAGCAGCCTGGAGGCGCTCAAGCCGATCCTGATCATCCCGTTGCTGGCGAGCCTGTTCACCGGCCTGGTGATGATCTACGTGGTCGGCCAGCCGGTTGCAGCCATGCTGGAAGGCCTTACCCGCTTCCTGGACAGCATGGGCACCACCAACGCCATTCTGCTGGGGCTTTTGCTGGGCGGCATGATGTGTGTCGACCTTGGCGGGCCGATCAACAAGGCCGCCTATGCGTTCTCGGTGGGGCTGCTGGCCTCGTCGAGCTACGCCCCCATGGCCGCGACCATGGCGGCGGGCATGGTGCCGCCGATCGGCCTGGGTATCGCCACCTTCATTGCCCGGCGCAAGTTCGCGCAAAGCGAGCGCGAGGCCGGTAAGGCGGCCCTGGCGTTGGGGCTGTGCTTCATCTCGGAAGGGGCGATCCCGTTTGCTGCCAAAGACCCGCTGCGGGTTATTCCGGCCAGTGTCGCCGGTGGTGCGTTGACCGGGGCATTGTCGATGTACTTCGGCTGCAAGCTGATGGCCCCGCATGGCGGCTTGTTCGTGCTGCTGATCCCTAATGCGATCAACCACGCGCTGCTGTACCTGTTGGCAATCGTCGCGGGCAGTTTGCTCACGGCGGTGGTCTATGCCGTGATCAAGAAGAGTGAGCGGGTAGAGCTGGCTGTGGCGCCCGTTAAAGGCTAGCGGTTTGTATAGGCAGTACTGGCCTCTTCGCGGGTAAGCCCGCTCCTACAGGAATTTCGCAGGCTTGCAGAGTGCGCGGGCCACCTGAGGGAGCGGGTTCACCCGTGCTTCTGCCGCAATGGCTTTAGCAGATCACCCAGGCCGTTATGGTCGATCTCATGCATCAACGCCAGCAACCTCCCCAGTTCCCCCGTAGGGAAACCCTTGCGTGCGAACCAGGCCAGGTAGTCTCCCGGCAAGTCGGCAATGCATCGCCCCTGGTATTTGCCGAAGGGCATCGTGCGGGTCACCAACAGTTCCAGGGTTTCGGGTTTCATCAGAAGAGACCGGGTTGTGACGAAGCGCCGACCATACTGCAATCTGCACGAGCGCCCAAGCGGTAATCATGCAGAACACCGGTATCCGGCTTTTCTGGTTGTTATCTAAGCTGTTGATATTAAAGAATATTCAAGATCATTCCAGGTTGGCACGAACACTGCTCCTATCCAGATGACTATCACCTGCCAAGGAGCTTTACCATGAGCAACCCGAACAAAGACGTGATCGATGTACTGAACGACCTGATCGAGTACAGCAAGGACGGCGAGAAAGGTTTTCGTGAGTCGGCCGATGATGTCAAGAACCCGGAGCTGAAATCGTTCTTCGCCCAGCGCGCCGGCGAATGCGCCAATGCGGCCGGTGAACTGCAAAGCGAAGTGCGCCGCCTGGGTGGCGACCCGGAAACCTCTACCAGCTTCAGTGGCGATCTGCATCGCGGCTGGGTCAACCTTAAGTCGATGGTCACCGGCAAGGATGAAGAAGCAGTGCTCAACGAAGTGGAGCGCGGCGAGGACCATGCCCTGAAGGCTTATAAGGAAGCCCGTGAGAAGCTGGTTAAACTGGGCCGCACTGCCTCAGACACTACCTATGCCCTGGTGGAGAAGCAACTGCAAGGCGTGCAGCGTAATCACGACCAGGTGAAAGCACTGCGCAACGCTGCTCGCGCCCGCTCTTAAGCCTCTGGGCCCTCTACCCGGTTACGGCCTTTGGCCTTGGCCCGGTAGAGGGCCTCGTCCGCGGCACCCAGCAACCTGGCCAGGTCGTACTGGGTGCCGGACAGACCGATGCCGATGCTGACCGTGACCCCACGGGCATCATCGGCAAACGGTACAAGTTCTTCTACACTCCGGCGGATGCGCTCAGCCATTACCTGAGCACCTGCCAGGTCGGTCTCCGGCAGTACTACCTGAAACTCCTCCCCGCCGTAGCGCGCAGCCAGATCTGCAGGGCGTCTCAGGCATGCCTCGATGGCCTTGGCCACCTCGCGCAGGGCATGGTCGCCACCGGCATGACCATGGCGCTGGTTGAATGCCTTGAAATGGTCGACATCCACCATCAGCAACGCCAACGGCATGTGATTGCGCTGCGCCCGCGCCCACTCCTGCCGCAATACCTGGTCTAGCCGCCGGCGGTTTGCCAGGCCGGTGAGGCTGTCGGTAGCTGCCAGTGTCGCCAAGCCCTGTTCGGCTTCGTGGCGGCGGCGCAATTCCCGGCCCAGCATCAAGGTGAGCCAGAGGATGCCGATGCACAATACGCCCGTGGCGACACTGACCACCGTGGCGGTACGGCGCCACGACTGGAACACCTCGTCAGCTGAATGCTGCACCAGCACGATCAGCGGTAACTGCGCTACCCGGGCGAAGGTGAACATGCGTGGCTGGCCGTTACTGGTCGCGGGGGCGGTGAAACTCCCGTGCTGCTCGCGGAGAATGCGTTTGAAATTCGGCCGAGTGGCAAAATTGGTACCGATCTCAAGCGTTTCCGGGCGCGAGGTTTGCCGGGCGAGCAATTGCCCATCCGTGTTCAGCAGGCTGATGCTGCTGTCGTCGCCGATGTCCAGGCGCCGGAACAGGTCGTTGAAGTACGACAGGCGCAGCGCCCCGGCGGCGACCCCGGCAAACTCGCCTTGCGGCCCGGAAATACGCCGGCTGAAGCTGATGCACCAGTCCAGGTCACCCAGTTTGGCCTTGAATGGCGGGCCCACCAGCAGCCCCAGGTGAGCATTGTGCTGGTGCGCCCTGAAGACCCCAGTATCGCCAAAGTTGGCCTGGCGCGGCACGCTGCTGGTGGAGTCACCGACCACGTTGCCTTGCTTGTCCAGCCAAAGCACGTCACCGCGTTGGCGGTCGACGAACGCCTCGTTGAACAGCAGACGCTGGCGCAACGGGCCGGGAATTTCCGGAAGCTCCTTGCGCCCAACGGCCCAGATCAACCCTTTGAGCGATTGGTCGTAGAGCTCGGCATTGCGCAGGATGTCGCTTTCGATCAGTTGCACGATGTTGTTGGCTGAACGCACGGCCGACTGCTCGACGCTGTCCCGCTCGCGAGCCAGCAGGTAGCTGACGATCGCCACGATAGCGAGCACGGCAAGGCAACTGCCCAAATTGAGGGTCAGCTCGGGGTGCGACCTGTAAAATGCTCGAGGCGGGGATTGGGTGGGCATGGTCGCTACTGCAGGGGCAGGGCTATTCGCGGCGGCGGTATTCTAGGGAAGCACGGATTGTCGGACAAGATTTGTCCGACGGAATCACGCTGTACTGCATGTTGGATTTACGCTGAACCCTGTGGGAGCGGGCGTGCCCGCGAAGCAAGTGTTGCGGTGTATGGCACCGGCTTCACCGGTGTTCGCGGGCGTGCCCGCTCCCACAGGGATCGCCTCAGCGCTGACAGGTGATTGCCACAAGGTATGGCAGCGCCTGTTAGAGCGAGCGCCGCCCGCGCGGCGCAATCGCGAGCTGCGCTCGCTCCTACGTTTGTTTCGGGCCAATTATTCCTGTGGGATTCGCGCGCGAACGCCTTGGTGCATGCCTCAATATCGCGCCGTACAAACAAGGCGGCCGCGCGCGCCTGTCACAGGCGTTACTGGCCCGAAACAAACGTAGGAGCGAGCGCAGCTCGCGATTGCGCCGCGCGGGCGGCGCTCGATCTCACAGGCGCTGAAGATGCTCCGGCTACCCTTGCCAGGAACCATAGAATCTCCCACAGGCGTTCAGGTGTGCTGCCTGCAAACGAGGGTCAGAACACGTTCACGGGGTAATCGACGATCACCCGCAGTTCATCGTTGTCGCTGTTGCTGTCGATCGAGGCATAGCCCTGGCTGCCACGGTGGGTGGCATAGCGCACCAGCACCGACAGGTCTTTAAGGTCACCCTCCTGGAACACGTACTTCAAGTCCAGGTCGCGTTCCCAATGCATGGCGCTCTTGCCATCGGCACGGTAGTAGTCGTAATGGGTGGTGTCCTGGGTGGCCTTGGTCAGGTCCGCTTCGCCGCGCGAATAGGACAGCGAGCTGGTCAGGCCAGGCACGCCGACACCTGCGAAGTCATAGTTGTACTGCAGCTTCCACGACCGCTCGTTGGGGGCGTTGAAGTCCGAGTACATGCGCGAGTTGTCCAGGTACACGCTGTCGCCCAGGTTGATGTAGTCGAACGGGGTGTTGCCATTGACCCGCTGGTAGGCGGCGGTGACGCTGTGGTACCCGGCGTTGACGGTGAAGTGCACGCTGTAGGTGTTGTTGTCGATCTTGCCCAGCAGGGCCTGGCCGGTGTCCTGGGTGTGATAGAAGTGCACACCGGGGTTCAGGCTGACCAGATCGCTGACCACGTAGGTGTAGTCGAAATCAGCGTAGTACTGGTTCCAGATGTCCTTCAGTTCGGCGGCGTACAGGTTGGCGGTGATGTTCGGCGTACCGCTCCAGGAGGCACCAGCCCAGTTCAGGTGCTTGCTCTTGTCGTGTTCGTCGAGCGAGCCGTAGTAGGTGTCGATGCGGCGGTGGCCACTCTGGTTGTACGGGTGGGTGAAGCTCACCTGGCCGCCTTCGAGCAGCAAACCGTCGACGCTGGTGTTGGTCAGGCTCACACCGCGGAAGGTTTGCGGCAGCATGCGGGTTTCGCCGCCGGCAATCACCGGGTTGGTGAGGAACAGGTCACCGGCCTTCAGTTCGGTGTCGAAGGCTTTGAGCTTGACTGCAGCGCCAGCGGTGGAAAACGAATGCGGCGCAGCACCCAGTTCGCCGTCGTCCTTGATGTGCGCTGGCAGGATGCTGGTGCCGGCATGGCCGCCGCCACCGTCGAGCTTCAGGCCCAGCATGGCATGGGCGTCCAGGCCAAAACCGACCGTGCCTGGGGTGTAGCCCGACTCGAACCGCGCCACTGCGCCCTGGCCCCACTCGCGGGTATCGCGCACGCCGGCGTTGTGGTTGTCGCGGTTGAAGTAGGCATTGCGCAAATGCAGATTGAAGGACGACCCTTCGATGAAGCCATCAGCCTTGTCTTCATCTGCCTGGGCGGCGCAAGGGATCGTTGCAGTCAATGCAATGAAAAACGGGGTGAAACGAAACGCGGAAGGCACCGGTAGAAGCTCCTTTGGTCTGACGGTGGGGCAGTTTTTATTTTGAATGTGCGTCTTTCTTATGGGTAAACGTTACAGCCGGGCTGAGAGTTACGGGCACATAAAAAAAGCCGCTGATGGGCAGCGGCTTTAAAAGGCTAACATATCGGCACAGGCTGTGCCCATGGCGTAGCCAAGGGAAAGTGGAAGCAACAACAGCGCCTGATCAGCTGTCGGCTTTGGCATCGACAGAGGCCTTGGAAGCGGTCTGTTCAGCATCTTTCATCACGTCGGCCTTGTGTGCGGCAACGCTTTCGCGGGCCTCCTGGTGCACGGCGGCGAGTTCGCTGTTACGGTTGACGAACGCCGGCGATTCTTCGGCCATGGCCAGGGGCGACAACAACAGGGACGACAGGACGAAAACGCTGGCAATACCCATACTGTTGGACATTTGAAACTACCTTCTTGCTGTGCAAGTGCTAATGAAGACGGGCTAAAGTTAGTCCTTTCATTGCACTTGATACAGAGCGAAGTGCGATAAGCACTGTTGCGCAAAAGGTAAAGATGTACGCAAAAAGCAATAGGGCTTTCGTCTGCAAGCCGCAGGCTAGACGCGGCCTTTGCAGCCCCGACAATTGCCGCCCGGTCATTGAACCAGGGGCTGCTTCGCACCCCATCGCGACACAAGGCCGCTCCTACAGGTCGGGAGCTGGATACCGAATGTATTCGCCCCGGCTTCACTGCGCACGAACACGTCCCCGCCATGCATCAGCGCAATTGCCTTGACGATGGCCAGGCCCAAGCCATGGTTCCCGCCCCCGCTGTTGCTGCGCGCCGCATCCACCCGGTAGAAACGCTCGAACAGCAGCGGCAGGTGCTCGTCGGCAATCGCAGGCCCCGGGTTGCTCACGGCAATGCTGACCTGCTGCGGCCCGGGGACGATCCTTACCTGGATCACCTGGTGCGGCGCCGTATGCTGCACGGCATTGTTCAGCAGGTTGATCAACGCCCGGCGCAATTGGGCTTTTTCGATGGGAACCTGGGCATCGCCACCGACGCTGACCTGCGCGTCTTCGAGAATGTAGGAGCGGCCTTGTGTCGCGATGGGCTGCATGGCAGCCCCGGCAATTGCCGCCCTGTCACTGAGCCAGGGGCTGCTTCGCACCCCATCGCGACACAAGGCCGCTCCTACAGGTCGGGAGCTGGATACCGAAAGTATTCGCCCCGGCTTCACTGCGCACGAACACGTCCCCGCCATGCATCAGCGCAATCGCCTTGACGATGGCCAGGCCCAAGCCATGGTTACCGCCCCCGCTGTTGCTGCGCGCCGCATCCACCCGGTAGAAACGCTCGAACAGCAGCGGCAGGTGCTCGTCGGCAATCGCAGGCCCCGGGTTGCTCACGGCAATGCTGACCTGCTGGGGCCCGGGGACGATCCTTACCTGGATCACCCGGTGCGGCGCCGTATGCTGCACGGCATTGTTCAGCAGGTTGATCAACGCCCGGCGCAATTGGGCTTTTTCGATGGGAACCTGGGTATCGCCACCGACGCTGACCTGCGCGTCTTCGAGAATGAGGTGCGCCCCATTTGTTGGACAATCTTTGATTAGGCTGCTGCGGCCTGATTCCTGTATGCCACGGGACTCAGGCCGGCCAGCCCCATCTTGATTCGGTCATGGTTGTAGTAATCGATGTATTCATCGATTGCAGCGCTCAGATCCTCGATGCTGGCGAAACGCTGACCGTGATACATCTCGGTCTTCAGTGTGCCGAAGAAACTCTCCATTCGCGCATTGTCCAGGCAGTTGCCTTTGCGTGACATGCTCTGCTCCAGTCCCATCTCCTCTAGTCGATTCCGGTAGCGGTAGTACTGATACTGCCAGCCCTGGTCGGAGTGCAGCATAGGCCTGGCCCCTTCCGGTAGCCGTGACAACGCCTGCTCGAGCATCTGACCGACCAATGGATAGTGCGGCGAGGTGTCGATCTGGTGCGCCACGATCTCACCATTGAACAGGTCCAGCACCGGAGAGAGATACAGCTTTTCACCCGCCACCTTGAATTCGGTCACGTCCGTTACCCACCTCCTGTTTGGCTCCTCTGCCGTAAACTTGCGCTCCATCTTGTTGGGAGCGATGCGTCCGGGCTCGCCACGATAGGACTTGTACTTCTTCACGCGCACCGTGCATTTGAGGTCGAGTTCGGCCATCAGTCGCCGCACGACCTTACTGTTAACTGCGTGGCCGACGCTGTGCAATGTCGCTGTCATGCGCCGATAGCCGTAGCGACCTTTATGCCGCTGCTGAATCTCACGGATACGGTCCTTGAGCGCAGCCAGCTTGTCACCGGCGGCCATCAACTTGCGCTGGTAGTAATACGTACTGCGCGCCAGTCCGGCCAGCTTGAGCAGGCCGTCGAGCGGGAAGCGGGTGCGTAGGGCCGAGATGATCAGGACTTTTTCTTCTCGGCCCTCTTCTGTCTCGCCTTCTCCTCGCGCAGTTCTTTTAACTTTTTTAGGTAGGCGATCTCCATCTCGGCGTGACGCAGCTTGGCCAGCAGTTCGGCGTACGAGAGTTCTTCCTCGGACTTGGGCGAGGTGCTGGCGGGTGGGGTGGATGGTTTGATCATGACGTTTCGCGGTCCCTTGTTCCCTGCTATCAGAGCTTTGATACCGCCACTGTAGTACTGCGCTTCCCATATGCCTATCTGGCTGGAATGCGTCAGGTTGAAAACAGCCGCCGTTTCGCGCAACGACAACTTGTCGCGCCATTTTCGCTCAAGCACCGAGAGCTTGAACTCAGGGCTGAAAGTCTGCGCGTGTCTGGACAGGCTGGCCTCGCCATGGATGCGGTAGGCCTGTACCCAGCGGCGCAGTAAGGAGGGATCCATCTGGAACTGTGCGGCTATGAAACGGTAGCCAATGCCACGTTGCAGAAAAGCCTGGATGGCGGAAAGCTTGAATTGTCTAGTGTACTTGCTCATATGAAACGCCCCTGAGGTTGGATTTTTGTCCAACGTCAGGGGCGCAGTTCAGAATGTAGGAGCGGCCTTGTGTCGCGATGGGCTGCATGGCAGCCCCGGCAATTGCCGCCCTGTCACTGAGCCAGGGGCTGCTTCGCACCCCATCGCGACACAAGGCCGCTCCTACAGGTCGGGAGCTGGATACCGAATGTATTCGCCCCGGCTTCACTGCGCACGAACACGTCCCCGCCATGCATCAGCGCAATTGCCTTGACGATGGCCAGGCCCAAGCCATGGTTCCCGCCCCCGCTGTTGCTGCGCGCCGCATCCACCCGGTAGAAACGCTCGAACAGCAGCGGCAGGTGCTCGTCGGCAATCGCAGGCCCCGGGTTGCTCACGGCAATGCTGACCTGCTGCGGCCCGGGGACGATCCTTACCTGGATCACCTGGTGCGGCGCCGTATGCTGCACGGCATTGTTCAGCAGGTTGATCAACGCCCGGCGCAATTGGGCTTTTTCGATGGGAACCTGGGCATCGCCACTGACGCTGACGCTGACTTGCGCGTCTTCGAGAATGTAGTCAAGGTAGTCGAGTGTGGTCGCCACCTCTTCGGCCAGCGATGCCTGGGTCAGGGCAGTGGCTTTGCTGCCCTGGTCGGCACTGGCCAGGAACAGCATGTCGTTGATGATGCTGCGCAGGCGCTCCAGCTCTTCCAGGTTCGATTGCAGCACTTCGAAGTAGTGCTCGGCGCTGCGCCCGCGGGTCAGCGCCACCTGGGTCTGGCCGATCAGGTTGGTCAGCGGCGAACGCAGCTCGTGGGCAACGTCGGCATTGAACGCCTCCAGCCGTGAGTAGGCCTGGCTGACCCGGTCGAGCGCGGCGTTGAAGGCACTGGCGAACTGCGCCAGCTCAGGGGCCAGGGCCTGGGTTTGCAGGCGCCCGTCCAGGCGTGGCGGGGCCAGTGCCTGGGCCTCCCTGGAAAGCGCCAGCAAAGGGCGCAAGCCGATGCGCGCGACCCAGTAGCCCAGCACCGAGGCCAGCAGCACGCCAAGCACTGCCAGCCCGATGATCGCCAGCAGCAGGCTGTGCTGGGCCTGCCAGAAGGTTTCGGTGTCGATGCCGATCATGAATCGCAGTGGCGGGCGCTGGCCTAGCGCCGGCAGCTCGCTGACCAGCACTTTGTACGGGTAGGGGTGGTCCGGCAGGCGCAGGTCGCGCATGCCCGGCGCGCCCTCGGCGAACTGGCGCACCAGCGCGCTGGGCTGGCCATATTCATAGCCGGGGTCGCTACCGACCACCCAGAAACGGATGCGCTTGTCTTCCTCGCTCAGCAGGTTCAGCTTGTTGATGATCTTGGCCCAGTGCTCGGGCGTGCCGTAGCGGTTGAGTGTGGATTCGAGCACGCTGAAGCGCGCCTCCAGCTCGGCTTGCGGCAGCAGGTCGAGGCTGCGGTCGACCTGGCGATACAGGGCCGAGCCGATCAGCAGGAACACGGCCAAGGCCACCAGGATGAACAACGCCGACAAACGCAGCGCAATGGAGTTACCCCGCACGGTTTTCCAGGACATAACCCATGCCTCGAATGGTGTGCAGCAGTTTCTGGTCGAACGGCCCGTCGAGCTTGGCCCGCAGGCGTTTGATCGCGACCTCGACCACGTTGGCGTCGCTGTCGAAATTGATGTCCCAGACCAGTTCGGCAATTGCCGTCTTCGACAGGATTTCCCCCTGCCGGCGGGCCAGCACGCTGAGCAGCGAGAACTCTTTGGCGGTCAGGTCCAGGCGCTGGCCGGCCCGCGTGGCCTTGCGTGCCATCAGGTCGATCCACAGGTCGGCCACCTGAACCTGCAGGGGCTCATGGCTGCTGCTGCGGCGGGTCAAAGCCTGCAGCCGGGCCACCAGTTCCAGAAACGAAAATGGCTTGCCCAAGTAGTCATCGGCGCCTTCGCGCAGGCCACGGATACGGTCTTCGACCCGCTCACGGGCGGTCAGCATGATCACCGGGGTCTGCTTGCGCGCGCGCAGGGCGCGGAGCACGCCGTAGCCGTCCAGCCCGGGCAGCATCACATCCAGCACAATGACGGCATAGTCGCCCTCCAGTGCCAGGTGCAGGCCATCGATGCCATCGCGCGCCAGGTCCACACTGAAGCCTTGCTCGGTGAGGCCGCGATGCAGGTAGTCGGCGGTTTTTTCTTCGTCTTCGATGATCAGCACACGCATGGTCTTGTCCTAGCTGGCACTTGGCGCTGCCGCGCGGGCAGCCTGACGGCGATGGAACAGGCGCTCCAGGGCCAAGTATATGACCGGGGTGGTGAACAGCGTCAGCGCCTGGCTCACCAGCAGGCCGCCGACCACGGCAATGCCCAGTGGTTGGCGCAATTCCGCGCCGGTGCCAAAGCCGAACATCAGCGGTACCGCGCCGAGCAGCGCGGCCAGGGTGGTCATGATGATCGGCCGGAACCGCGTCAAGCAGGCCTGATGAATCGCCTGTTCCGGTGAAAGGCCCTGCTGGCGCTGAGCTTGCAGGGCAAAGTCGATCAGCAGGATGCCGTTTTTCTTGACGATGCCGATCAGCAGCACGATGCCGATCAGCCCCATGATGCTGAAGTCCTGGCCCATGGCCCACAGCAGGATCAACGCGCCAAGGCCCGCCGAGGGCAGGGTGGAGATGATCGTCAGTGGGTGGACAAAACTTTCGTACAACACGCCGAGAATGATGTACACCGCCACCAGTGCCGCCAGGATCAGCCAAGGCTGGCTCGCCAGCGAGCTTTGGAAGGCCTGCGCTGCGCCCTGGAAGTTGCCGCTGATCGAATCGGGCATGCCCAGCTCGCGCTGGGTGCGTTCAAGGATGCTCACCGCATCGCCAAGGGCCACGCCCGGGGCCAGGTTGAACGACAGGTTGGCGGCCGGGAACAGGCCGTCGTGGCTGATCGACAGCGGCCCGGTGCTGGGCGGCGCCACATGGGCCACGGCCGCCAGGGGCACCATTTCATTGCTCAGGGGCGAACGCAGGTAGAAGTAGTTGAGGCTCTCGGCTTTACCACGCTGGCGCGCATCCAGTTCCAGAATGACCTTGTACTGGTTGGTGTCGGTCTGGAACTCGCTGATCTGGCGCTGGCCGAAGGCGTCGTACAGTGCCTGGTCGACGTCTGTAGTGGTCAGGCCGAAACGGGCGGCGGCCTGGCGGTCGATGTCGATGCGCGTGACGCTGGCCCCCAGTTGCAGGTCATTGGACAGGTCGCGCAGCGCCGGGTTGTTGCGCAGCCGCTCGGTCAGGCGCTGGGTCCACAGGTTGAGCGCCTCGGCGTCGTTGCTCTTGAGCACGTACTGGTACTGGGTGCGTGAAGGGCCGGAGCTGAGGTTGATGTCCTGGCCGGCGCGCATGTACAGCACGATCCCCGGCACCTGGGCCAGCTTGGGGCGCAGGCGGTCGATCAGTTCGCTGGCCGAGACATCCCGCTCGCCACGGGGCTTGAGGGCAATCCAGAAACGGCCGTTGGCGATGGTCTGGTTGCTGCCGGTAACGCCCACCGAATGCGAGAACGCGCGCACCGCCGGGTCGGCACCGATGATTTTCGCCAGCGCCTGATGTTTCTCGATCATCGACGGGTACGACACATCCGCGGCCGCCTCGCTGGTGCCAAGGATGAAGCCGGTGTCCTGCAGCGGGAAAAAGCCCTTGGGGATGGCCACGTAGCCCACGACCGCCAGCGCCAGGGTCACTGCGAACACGCCCAGCGTCACGCGCTGGTGGGCGAGGGCATGGTTCAGGCCCCGCTCGTACCAGCTGACCAGGCGTTCGCCGAAACCGCCCTGGTGCCCGCCAGGTGGGCGGTGCATGAACAGCGCACACAAGGTCGGCGCAAGGGTCAGCGACACCACCACTGAAATCAGGATGGTGGATGTGGCGGTCAGGGCGAATTCCTTGAACAGCCGGCCAACCACCCCGCCCATGAACAGCAGTGGGATGAACGCTGCGATCAGCGACAGGCTGATCGAGACCACGGTGAAGCCGATTTCCCCTGCACCCTTGAGCGCTGCGGTACGGCTGTCGTCGCCGGCTTCCAGGTGGCGGTGGATGTTCTCCACCACCACGATGGCATCGTCCACCACGAAACCCACGGAAATGACAATGGCCACCAAGGTCAGGTTGTTCAGGCTGAAGCCCAGCACGTACATCAGTGCGCAACTGGCGATCAGCGATACCCCGAGTACGCTGGATACCACCAGCGTCGCCGACCACTGGCGCAGGAACAGCGCCATCACCCCGATGACCAGCGCCACGGCGATCATCAAGGTCAGTTCCACCTCATGCAGCGAGGCGCGGATGGTTTGCGTGCGGTCTTGCAGCACCGACACCTCGACCGAGGCCGGCAGCATTTCCTGCAGCTTGGGCAGCGCGGCCATGACCCGGTCCACGGTGTCGACGATATTGGCGCCGGGCTGGCGGAAGATCACCAGGTTCAGCCCCGGCTGGTCGCCGGACCAGGCCTTGACGTAGGCGTTTTCCGCGCCGCTGACGACCGTGGCCACGTCGCGCAGGTACACCGGGCTACCGTTCCGGTACGAGACGATCAGTTGCGCGTAGTCCTCGGGGTGGAACAGCTGGTCGTTGGCGGCCAGGGTCGACACGCTGTGTTCGCCGTACAGGGCGCCCTTGGCCAGGTTCAGGCTGGTTTGCGCAATGGCCTGGCGCAGGTCGGCCAGGGTCAGGCCGATGGCGGCGAGTTTTTCCGGCTGCGCCTGCACGCGGATCGCCGGGCGCAGTTGCCCGGTGATGTTGATCAAGCCGACCCCTTCGATCTGGCTCAACTGCCGAGCCAGCAAGGTTTCGGCGTAGTCGCTGAGGTCGTTGCCGGGCATCTGGCTGGAGCTGACTGTCATCACCAGCACCGGGCTGTCGGCCGGGTTTACCTTGCGCCAGGTGGGCGGGTTGGGCAGGTCTTGCGGCAGGCGCGCAGTAGCGGTGTTGATCGCCGCCTGCACTTCCTGCGCGGCCGTGTCGATGTTCTTGTCGAGGGTGAACTGCAGCACCAGGGTGGTCGAGCCCAGCGCGCTGCTGCTGGTCATCTGGGTCATGCCGGGGATGGCACTGAATTGCACCTCCAGCGGGGTTGCCACCGACGAGGCCATGGTTTCCGGGCTGGCGCCGGGCAGTTGCGCGGTCACCTGAATGGTGGGGAAATCGGCCTCGGGCAAGGGGGCGACCGGCAGCCGTGGGAAGGCGATGGCGCCCAACAGCACCAGGGCGAAGGTCAGCAACAAGGTGGCGATGGGGTGGTCGATGCACCAGGCCGAAACACCGTTGCGCGTGTTCATGGCTGGCTCCGCTGGTCTGCCATGGCCGGCGCTGTAGGCGCATCGGGGCTGACCTCTACCCGTGAACCGGGCTTGAGCCGCGACTGGCCATCGAGCACCAGGCGCTCACCCGGCTTGACACCGGCAATGACGTTCAGCTCGCTGTCCTGGTACAGCACCTTGACCGGCACGCTGGTGACCTTGTCGCCGTCCAGGCGGTAGACGAAGTGCCCGTCCACCCCACGTTGCACCACCGGCGGCGGGACCACCAGGGCATTTTCCTGCACGGCGGTGCGCAGGCGAACGGTGACCAGTTGCCCCGGCCACAGGCGGCCGTCCTTGTTGTCGAATTCGGCTTTGACACGCACGGTGCCGGTGGTGGCGGAAACCTGGTTATCGATCAGCGCCAGGTGGCCTTCGCCAAGCAGGCTGCGTTCGCCGTCAGCGTCCATGTACGCCTGCACCAGCGCAGGGGCCGGTGCCGTGAGCAGGCGTTGCAGGGTTGGCAGCATTTGCTGGGGCAGGGCGAACTCGACGGCGATCGGGTCGATCTGCGTCACGCTGAACAAGCCTTGCGTGTCGCTGGTGCGTACCAGGTTGCCCGGGTCGACGTTGCGAATGCCCACCCGGCCAGTCACCAGCGAGCGGATCCGGGTATACGACAACTGCACCTGGGCGTTGGCGATGGCTGCCTGGTTGCCTTTGACGGTGGCCTGCAACTGGTTGACCAGTGCCTGTTGCTGGTCGAGCTGTTGCCTGGACACGCCGTTATCGCGGCTGAGCAGGCGGTAGCGCCGCAAGTCCACTGCCGCCACCTGGATCTGCGCCTGGCTTTGGCCGAGCAGGGCGCGCGCCTGGTCGAGCTGGGCCTGTATGGCGCGGTCGTCGAGGGTGGCGAGCAAGTCGCCCTGCTTGACCCACTGGCCTTCCTTGACCAGAACCTGGGTCAGTACCCCCTCGACCTGCGGGCGCACCTCGACGCTGTGCAGCGACAGCACCGAACCGATGGCGCTGGCGTAGCGGGGTACGTCCCGTTGGACGACGGTTACCACCCGCACCGGGATGGCCGTTTGCGAGCGGGCGGCGGGGGCAGGCTGGCGCTGGGTGTACCAAGTTCCCGCTGCTACCAGGATGAGCAGTACCAAGGCGGCAAGCAAGGCAGAGCGGAACGGACGTCGCATTGGTGCGGGCACCTTGGCCAATGGGGAGGGTGGTCAGTCATTCCATCTTATAGCCGCCGAACCGGGTCGGCAGCGTGACCGCTGGCTGACAACCGTGTCAGTTTCAGATAACCGGCTGCCCGGTCTGCTCCCTCGCGGGTGAACCCGCGCCCACCACCTGCAGGGCTAGAAACCGATAAAGGCGTAATACACCGGGGGCTCGTTGGTGGTGTGCAAACCATGCCCCTGCAAGCCCGCCGCCAGCGTCTCATCCTCCACATGCAAGGTCCACTGTGTACCGTCATCATCCGGCACCTGCGCCAGCGCCCCGGCAAACGCGCCCATGTCCGGCAGGTAGGCGGTAAATCCGTTGCCCTTGAGCGCACTGGTGGTCATGCCCAGTGCCTGGCACACCGCCACCTTGGCGCCAATGTCGTCACGGTCGGCCTGGCGCGAAGCCTGCACCAATGCCTCCAGCCCGGCATCCACCAGTTGCGTGCCGTGAAGCAGCGCAGGCCCCTGCTGCCAGGCTTCTGGCGGGCAGTCCTTGGCCTCTGGGCGCAGGGGGAGGTGCGGGTTGATTTCCACCGGGTAGATGCGGCACACCAACGGCCGTTGCTCATAGATGCTGCAGCGGTCGTTGTCGTCCAGGTTGCGGCAGCGGCCGGGGTTAAACGCGGCAAAGGTCACCGACACCCGCGCCTGGCCATTGCCGCAGGCTACCGGGTACGACCGGCGCAGCACATGCTCACGTTGCTCCACCGGCATGCCCGGGCCATCGGTGACGAAGGCTTCGATCAGCACAACCACCTGACCGCCGTCATGTGCCCAGCGGCCTGCCTCGGCCAGGGTCAGGGGGACATGGTGGCCGCTGCAGCACTTGCCGCATCCGGTGCAGCCAAAACGCAAGGTGGCGGTCACTTGGCTTGCGGGCTCCATTCGCTGACGAAGGCACGCTGCTGTTGGCGGTCGTACAGGCATAGCTCGGTGCCAGTGCGCTGCTGCATGTGCTTCTGCGGGTAGACACCTTCGACCAGCAAGGCACTCATGCCTACCTGGTCATCGAATTCGGCGGGCTTGCCGCGGGCGTGGGCGTCCTTGAACTGGCTGGCCGCCAGGCAGGCTTTGAGCATCTGCTGGCGCTGCGTGTTCCAGGCCTGGCTGCTGGAAGCCTGGGCGATACCGCTGAAAAGGGCGCAGCCGATCAGGATGGAGCTGAGATACTTCATGGCGGGTTCCGGCAAATTTTTTGCGAGGGCCCGAATTATGCCCGACTTGCCCCCGGCAGCAAGCCGGGGAGTTTGTCGCTGAATATATCAGTGCTCGGCGAACACCACGGCACGTGCTGCCACCACCAGACAATCGGTCAGCTCCGGCGAGGAAAACTTGGTGAGGATGGCATTCGCCCCGGCCTGGGTTGCCTTCTCGCTGCTCATGGCGCTGTCCAGCGAGGTGTGCAGCAGCACGTACAGGTGCTGGAAGTCGGGGGTTTCACGCAGGGTTCGGGTGAAGGCGTAGCCATCCATCTCGCTCATTTCGATATCGGAGACGACCACGTTGATCTCCTGTGCAGTGCCTTGCAGTTCCAGCAGCACATTGATCGCGTCCTTGGCGCTGCGCGCGGTGTGGCACTCGATGCCCAGGTTGCGCAGGGTGTGCACCGACTGCTGCAGGGCCACCTGGCTGTCGTCCACCACCAGGATATTGGTGGCGGCCAGCAGGCTGGCGTCTTCTGCGCTTACTGAGCCGCGCGCTGGCTCTGGCGCAGGCGGTGCAATGCCGTGGATGACCTTCTCGATATCCAGCACCTGCACCAAGGTGTTGTCGACGCGGGTAACACCGGTGATGAACGAGCGGTTGCCCGAGGCATAGGGCGGCGGTTTGATGTCGGTGCTCAGGCAATGCACGATGCGGCTTACGGCCTGCACGTGCAGGCCCTGGCGCGAACGGCTGATCTCGGTGACGATCAGGCAACCGCCTTGCGGGTCCTCCAGCGGCTGCTCGCCGATGGCACGGGACAGGTCGATGACCGACAACGAATGGCCACGCAAGGTGGCTACGCCTTTCACGTGGGGGTGCGACTCGGGCAGCTTGGTCAGCGGCGGGCAGGGGATGATCTCGCTGACCTTGAGCAGGTTGATTGCCATCAGCTTGCCGCTGCGCAGGGTGAACAGCAGCAGCGACAAGGAGTCCGCGCGGGCTTTTTGCGTGGCCATGGTGACCTTCGGTGGGAAACAGGGGGGATAACCGGTTATCGGCCTGGTCGGGCCGGGCTTTAGGTCTGTATTGCCTGTTCTGGCCTAATCGCCGGCAAGCCGGCTCCCACAGGGATCGCCTTAGGGCTGACAGGTGTTTGCCACAAGGTATGGCAGCGCCTGTTAGAGCGAGCGCCGCCCGCGCGGCGCAATCGCGAGCTGCGCTCGCTCCTACGTTTGTTTCGGGCCAATTATTCCTGTGGGATTTGCGCGCGAACGCCTTGGTGCATGCCTCAATATCGCGCCGTATAAACAAGGCGGCCGCGCGCGCCCGTCACAGGCGTTACTGGCCCGAAACAAACGTAGGAGCGAGCGCAGCTCGCGATTGCGCCGCGCGGGCGGCGCTCGATCTCACAGGCGCTGAAGATGCTCCGGCTACCCTTGCCAGAAACCATAGAATCTCCCACAGGGATCACATCAGGGCTGACAGGTGTTTGCCAAAAGATATGCAGCGCCTGTGGGAGCCGGCTTGCCGGCCAGTTACCGCTCGCGCAGGGCCTCCTTGGCCCGGTTCAGCGGTTTGATCAGGTAATCGAGGATGGTTTTTTCGCCAGTGCGGATATCCACTGTGGCAATCATCCCCGGGACAATCGCGAAGTGCTTGCCGGCCTTGTTCTTCAGGCTGTCCTGCTCGGTACGGATGAACACGCGGTAGTAGTAGATTTCCGGTTTCACCTCGTCTTGCAAGGTATCCGGCGAAATACCCACCACCTTGCCATCCAGCCCGCCATACACCGAATAGTCATAGGCACTGATCTTGACCTTGGCCGCCTGGTCCGGGTGGATGAAGGCAATGTCGCGCGGGGCGATGCGGGTTTCGATCAGCAGGCGCTCGTCCATCGGCACGATTTTCATCACCTGGCCACCGGGCTGTACCACGCCGCCCAGGGTGTTCACCTCGATGTCCTTGACGATGCCGCGCACCGGCGAACGCAGGGTCAGGCGGGTGAGCGAGTCGCTGCGCCCGCGGATTACCTCTGACAGGCTGTCGGCCTCGGCGCTGGCCTTGGCCAGCTCCTCCCGGGCGCGCACCAGGTAGTCGGAGCGGGCCTCGTTGGCTTTGAGTTCAAGCTCCGAACGCTGGCGGTTCAGGCGGATGACCTCCACCCGGCTGGAGGCGCCCATTTTCGCCAGGTTTTCGGTGATCTTCAGCTCGCTGCGCACCAGCCGCAGCGAATCCTCGATGCCTGCCAGGGTCTGCTCCAGGCCACGGCGGCGGGTCTGGTACAGCGCCGTTTCCGCTTCGATCAGCTCGGGCGAGTCGCGCAGGCTGGCCGGGAAGGCCAGCGGCTTGCCGGTCACCTCGGCTTGCAGCCGGGCCTGGCTGGCCTTGGCGGCGCGGTACTTGGCCTCGCTTTCGCCCACGCTGGAGGCGGTCTTGGTCGGGTCCAACTGCGCCAGTACCTGGCCGCGCTCGACCAGGTCGCCTTCGGCCACGTTCATCTGCGCGACGATACCCCCTTCGAACGACTGGATCACCTGCTCCCGGGAGCTGGGGATGACCTTGCCGGTACCGGTGGAAACCTCGGTCACCTCGAACCAGGCGGCCCAGGCCAGAAATGCGGCCAGCATCAGCGCGCTGAGGGTGATGAGGCGCCCGGCGCGGAAAACGGCCCGGTCGTCCTGCCCGTCCAGGTAGGACGCCGGGAGTTCGTGGTCGCTCATGCCTGCGCTCCTTGCAGTTTGGCCAATGCGGCATCGCGGGTGTCATCGATGACGATGCGCCCACCGTCGAGCACCACAATGCGCTCGACCCGTTGCAGCACGCTCAGGCGGTGGGTAGCGATCACCAGCGTGCGGCCCTGGCAGAAGCGCTCCAGGTTATCCAGCAGTTTGCGCTCGGTCATGTCGTCCAGCGATGCCGTAGGTTCATCCAGCAGCAGCACCTGTGGCTGGCGCACCAACAGGCGCGACAGCACCAGTGCCTGGCGCTGGCCGCCAGACAGGCCCAGGCCGCCTTCGAGGATCAGGTGGTCCATGCCCTTGGGCAGGCGGCGGACAAAGTCCAGCGCCCCGGTGGCAGCCAGCGCGGCCACCAGTTCCTGGTCGCTGGCCTGGCCGGCACCGAGGGTCAGGTTTTCCCGCAGGGTGCCGTGGAACAGCCGCGCGTACTGCGGCAGCAAGCCTACGTCGCGGCGCAGGTCGGCAGGGTCGAGGTGGGCCAGGGCGATGCCGTCCAGGCTGACCTCGCCCTGTACCAGGTCCATGGCCCCGCCCAACGCCTGCAGCAGGGTGGACTTGCCCGCGCCGTTGCGGCCGAGCACTGCAATGCGTTCGCCCGGCTGAATATCCAGTTGGCCAATGTTGAGCACCGGCGGGGATTCTTCGCTGTAGCGGAAGTTGGCCTGGCGCAGGCGGTATTCACCGCGGATTGCCGGCAGGTGCACGCGTGCTTCGCCTTCGGGGTGGTCGACCGCCGACTGCATCAGCTTGTCCAGGCCTTGCAGGGCGACCTTGGCCTGCTGCCAGCGGGTCAGCACATGGGTCAGCTGGGCCAGCGGCGCCATCATCCGCGACGACAGCATCGACGCCGCCACCAGGCTACCGGTGGTGAGGTCGCCGGCGATCACCATCGGTGCACCGACCACGATGACCACGGCAAACACGGCACCTTGCACGTTCTGGGTCCAGGTCACCAGGCCGTTGGTGAGCGTGCGCAGGCGCAGGTTGGTGTGCGCACAGGCTGCGTTGTACTGGTTCCACTGGCGCTCGAAGCGTGCCTCGGCCTGCAGCGCCTTGATTTCGTCCAGGCCCTGGATGCTTTCCACCAGCATGGCGTTGCGCAGCGCCGACTCGCGCATCGAGGCGTTGGCCAGCCGCGCCAGGCGCCGCTGCGCCAGCAGGCCTGGCAGCAGCATGGCCAGCAGCGCCACCAGCGGAATGAACACCAGCACGCCGCCGATCAGCCAGAACACGAACAAGAACAGCAGGAAAAACGGCAGGTCGGCCAACGCCGTGGCAGTACTGGAGGTGATCAAATCGCGGATCGACTCCAGCTCGCGCAGTTGCGAAATGAACGAGCCGGTGGACTTCGGCCGCACCGAGTTGCGCAGGCGCAAGGCATGGCCATAGACCAGGTCACTCACCCGCAGGTCGGCGCGCTTGCCGAGCAGGTCGGTGACCTTCAGGCGCAGCAGGCGCATGCTGAAGTCGAACACCAGCGCCAGCACCACGCCGCCGAACAGCACGTACAAGGTGGGTAGCGATTCTGCAGGGATCACACGGTCGTAGACCTGCATCGAAAACAGCACCCCGGCCAGCGCCAGCACGTTGGCCACCAGCGAGGCGACCATCACCTGCCCATAGGGGCGCAGGTCGCGCAGCACGATACGGGCGAACCAGTGGCGGTCGTAGGGGGCAGTGTAGTCATCGGTGCGCACATCGCGCAGTGGTCGCGCCGGGCGCAACAGCGCAACCCGGGTGATGCGGCCCTTGAGCGTGTCGCGGGGCAGGCGTGTGGTCAGGCCCTGGTCACCGGCGAACACCACCGCCAGGTCATCTTCTTCGGTGACTGCCTCGACCACGGCCAACTGGCCATCGTCCAGCTCCAGTACCAGCGGTGTACGCCATTGCCGGAGGCCCTTGGCATCGAAGCGCACGAAGCGCAGTGCCAGGCCGGCCTGGCGGGCCATGTGGCGAAGAATTTCGTCCAGCGGCCGGGCATCCTCCACCGCCGCCAGGCGAATACGCTGGGGCGACACGTCCAGGCGGTAGTGGTGCGCCACCTGCAGCATCACCTCCAGCCACGGCCCCAGGTCTGGCCGGTGCGGCGCGTCCGGCGCTGCTGCCGCTGGCTGGGTGGGCAGGGTTACATTGATCGAATCGCTCATGGCTGGATCTCCACACCTTGCAGGTTGCGCCCCTCAAGGCCAAAGGCCGTGCGCAGCGCGCCGGTGTTGTACAGGCAGTCGACATCCAGGCGCAGCAGATCGGAGCGGGTGCCGGCAAGTTCGAACCGTGACTGGTAGATCTCCTGCTCGGCGTTGAGCAGGTCGAGCAGGGGCCGTGTGCCCAGGTCCAGATACTGGCGGCCATAGAGCATGCGAGCCTCCTGGATGCTGACCTGGCGCGCTTCCAGCGAACTCAGCCGGCGGCCCAGCCCGGAGGTTTGTGCCTGAGCCTCGGCCAGGCCACGCCGTGCCTGCAGGCGCGCGGCATCTTCGGCGGAGTCGGCGGCGCTCAAGGCGTGGCTGGCAGCGCGGCTGCGGGCGCTGATCGCACCGCCTTGGTAGATCGGTACCTCGACGTTGAGGTAGATGCCCGCCTGGGTGCGGTCCATGCGTGAGTTATCGCGGTTGTAGTCGTTGTCCAGGTAATGGTTGACCTGGGGCTGCAGCGACACGGTCGGGTAGGCCTCGGCCTTGGCCTGGGCCAGCTCTGCCTGGCCTTGCGCACGCTGGGCCAGGGCCATCAGCACGGCCGGCAGGCGATCATCGCCTTGCGCAGGCCGCTTACAGGCCTGGTTCAACGCCGCAGGCGACTGCTCGGCCAGGGCCGGCGGGGTCACGCGGCCCATCAGCGCGGCCAGGGTGGAGCGCCAGCGCTCGTATTGCGACTGATATTCCTCCAGGGTGGCGCGGGCGCTTTCCACGCGGGATTCGGCCTGTACCACGTCGGAGCGGGTGCTGGCGCCCATGTCGCTGCGCTGGCGAGCCATCCCGGCAATGTCGCCCACGCCGCGGATCTGCTCGCGGGCAATGGCCATCAACTGTTCGTAGCGGCGGGTTTCGATCCAGGCATAGGCAGTGTCACGGGCCAGGTCGTCCACCACCAGCAGGATATTGGCCTGGGCCCGCGCGGCGGCGGCCTGCGCCGCGTTGACGGCGCTGTCGACCTTGCCGAAATCGTAGAGCATCTGCTTGAGCGACAGGTTGAGGGCCTGGCTGTTGCGATCGCCCCCGTAGCCGGTGTCATAACCGGTGCGGATACCGCCGGAAATCTGCGGGTAGTAACCCGCGCGGGCGACGTTGATGCCTTCGCCCTGTTTGTACAGGTTGCCGATCGCTTCTGCGATGCTGGGGTGCCATTGCGCGGCCTGCAACACCGCCTCGGTCAGGCCCAGGCGCTCGCCACTGGCGACCGGGGCCATGCCGGTCGGTGGCCGCGCAGGCACCGCCGCGGGCGCATCGCGTAGCAGCGATGGCCCGATGTGGCGCAGGTGGGGGTCTATATCATCGGCTGCCTGGGCAACCGGTTGGAGATTCAGGGCCAGGAGCCCGCAGGCTCCAAGCAACAACGGTGACAGCGGACTGCTTCGCTTCACATAGTTCCCTTACTGCTGGTCGTCCATGCCGCCGGGCGTTTGCCCGGCGGGTTTGCCGCGGCCTCAGACGACGTGAATGCCGTTCTGTACCCACAGGTGGTGGCTCGGGTCCTCCTGGGCCGTGTATTGGTTATAGTCGATCCCGTTGGCGGTCTGGTTGCCGACCAGGTTCCAGTTGTCAGTCATGTGCACCGAGTCATGGTTGTCGCCCTTGATGATCAACGTGTCGGTGCCGGTTTCAGTGATGGCCACCACGTCGGCCAGGTTGAGTGTCAGGGCCACCGCGCTGGTGTCGTTGAGGTCGATGGCCTCGATGCCATGCACGCGGCCGACCAGGTTGCCCAGGTCGATGCTGACATCGCCGCCACCCCATTGCAGGGTGTCGGTACCCGTGCCACCGTCGACGCTGGCGAAGTTCTGGTCGACGATCACCAGGGTGTCGTCACCGGCACCACCTTCAAGCGTGATGTGCCCGCCCTGGCTGCCCACCAGGTGGTCGTTGCCGTCGCTGCCAGCAACCACATCGCTGACAGCGGCGACACTGGCCAGGGCGACTGCCTCTTCACCGCTGTCGGCCAGCAGCGACGTGGTGCTGACCAGGCCAGCGGCATTGTCCAGGTTGATGGTCAATGTTGCCGTGTCGGTACTGCCGTTAGGGTGGGTCAGCTCGTAGGTGAAGGTATCGTGCTGGCCGACCGCTGCGGCGCTGACCCCCGAGTTGAGGGTGTAGGTGTAGCTGCCATCGGCCTGCACCAGCAAGGTGCCATAGGTGCCCGCCACGCTCACCCCGTTGTAGCCGGGTATGGTGTAGGTGTTGGCTGCGGTCAGTACGCTCAGCACGGTCAGTGCCGAACCCAGGGTATCGTCCGCCAGCAGGTTGCCGGTGGCCGCCGTGGCGCCACTGACCACGAACTCGTTCAGGTGCGTGGTGGTGGCATTGACACTGGTGGTGATCGAGCTGGCCAGGCCAATGCCGCCGGCGGTCACCCGTACGTGGTAGGTGCCGGCGCCCTGGTTCTGGAAGGTATACCCTGCGCCCCCGCCCAACAGGCTGATCAACGAGCCACCGCCTACCGATTGCACCAGCACGTACTGGCCCGTGGCCGGGTTGAGCTTGAGCAGTTCCAGGGTGGTGCCGTTGAGCAGGCTCAGCAGGTTGGCGGAATTGAGTACCACTTGCAGGTTAGCCGTGGTATCGGCAGCCACTGTAGTGGTGTAAGTGGCCTGGCGGCTGCCGATCAGCGGGAGGGTCAACGAGCCCAGCGTACTGCTGCTGGTGTCTACCCGGTTGGCCAGGGTGAGGTTGCTGAAGCCTACGTCGTTGACTGCGTCAAGTACCGTGGCTGGCGCCGCGTAGTTACTGTCGCTCCAGACTTCCGTGGCTTGTGGGCTATCGATGCGCACATACAAATTGGCGCTGTCGGACAGGCCGTTGGGGTGCACCAGCTGGTAGCTGAACACATCCACATTGCCGACGCTGGCGGGGCTGCCGTTTGGCGTGTAGGTGTAGCTGCCGTCGCCGCGGATCACCAGCGTGCCGTACAGGCCTTGCACCGTGGTGGCACTGCCGGCCGAGACGTAGCTGCCCCCTTTGAGCACCTGCAGCACCGCGGCGCTGTCCGGGCCCCGCGCATCCACCACGCCATCGGTGCCCACGTCGGTGATGACGTTGCCAGAGGTGGCTGTGCCAGTACCGGTGAACTCGGTCAGGCTGGTGGAGGTGATATCCAGCGAGGTGCTGACATTGGTGATCAGGCCAATGCCGCCGCTGCCCACCGTCAGGCGGTAATCGCCCGCCTGCAGCACCCCGATGTCGACTCGCAGGCCTTGGCCCAACGGCAACAGGATCAGGTCCAGCAAGCCCTGGCTGTTACCGGTGGCCAGCGTGACCCAGGTTCCGCTGGCATTCTTCACCTGCAGGGTGAAGGTGGTGTTGTCCAGCAGGGCCAGTGCACTGCTGGTGGTCAGGGTCAGCGTGGGGTCGGCCGTGGTGCCGGCGGCTACCGTCCAGGTGTAGGTCTTGGTGAACCCCGCCAACAGGGTGGTGAAGCTGTCGGTGTAGGTCCTGCTGGCGGTGACCGCGGCCAGGTCGACCGTCGCCGTGGCGAGGTTATCGCTGGCGATGACCGGGGCGTTGGCATCCACATCCGGCGCAGTGATGCTGGCGTTGCCCGACACGTTGCCGCGTGGGTCGCTCAGTGTCACCGCAAGCACCTGCCCGTTGTCCTGAGGGGGGCTCAGGGTCACGGTAAAGCTGCCATCGGCTTGCACGGTGGCGGTTTGCAGCACGGTGCCGCTGGCGCTGCGCACGGTCACCGTGGCGCCCACTTCACCGGTACCGGTCAGGGTGCTGCCGTCGGCACTGATCGCCAGGTTGGCGGCCGCAGCCGGCGGGGTCAGGTCCGGGGCGGTCAGTGCGGTACCGGTAGACTCATTGCCGGCACTGTCGGTGAGCGTGACGCTGAGTGCCTGGTTGTCGATCTGCGCGGCATTCAGGCTGACCACGAACAGGCCGGTGCTGCCCACGGTTGCCGTCCCCAGCACGGTCCCGGCACTGTTGCGCACGGTAACCGTGCTGCCAACCTGGCCAGAGCCGCTGACCATTGTGCCGTTGGTATTGATGGTGGCCAGCGGCGCCGCCGGCGGGGTGGTGTCCGGGGCGTTGAGGTTGACGCTGCTGGACAGGTTGCCCGCAGCGTCCGCCTGGCGCACCACCAGCAATTGCCCGTCGTTCTGTGGCGTGGTCAGGGTGATGCTGAAGGTGCCGTCGGCTTGCACCACGCCACTGCCCACCGATCCGTTGGCGCCTTGCACGGTGACGGTGGCGCCAGCTTCACCATTACCGGTCACCACGGTACCTGCGCCGTTGATGGTGACATTGGTCGGTAGCGCAGGCGGTTGCAGGTCGGCAGCGGTGTAGCGGGTGCTGCCGGACGTATTGCCCGCAACGTCGGCCTGGCTCACCGCCAAAACCTGGCCATTGAGCTGCGCGGCGTTGAGGTTGACGGCGTACACGCCACCGCCATTGACCACGGCGCTGCCGAGCACGTTGCCACCGGCATCGCGCACGGTCACCGTGGCACCGGCCTCGCCGGTACCGCTCAGCACCAGGCCGTTGGTCGACAGGCTGGTCACCAGCGGGTCGGATGGTGCGGTGGTATCGGCTGCCTGCAAGAAGGTGGGTTGCGACTCGCCGCCCACCAGGGCCACGGCGGTGACCTGCAGGTACTCGCCGTTGAGCTGCGCCGAGTTGAGCGTCAGCGTAAAGGTACCGTTCAATGTCGCGCCACCGGTACCGATCAGGTTGCCTGCGGCATCGTACACACGGATGCCGACGCCGCTGGGCGCGTTACCTGACAAGGTCAGGCCGTCGCTGCCCAGCGTCACGTTGGTCGGCGGTACTGGCGGAGCCACCAGCGGTGTGACATAGGTCGCCACCGCCGACGTATTGATGCCGTCGGACTGCGTGATGGCCAGCGTTGCCAGCGAGCCTGCTGCCGGCGTCAGGGTGATCTGGAAGTTGCCAGCGGCGTCTACCGTCCCAGTGCCTAGCACGCTGCCGCCCAGGCTGACGGTGACCGTGGCATTGGCCTCGCCCTTGCCGGTGAGCACGTTGAAGGTGTTGTTGATTGCCAGGTTGGTCACCAGGTCAGGTGGCGAGGTGTCGTTGGCCTGGTAGGGCGCAGCAACCGAGACGTTGCCGGCGTCATCGGTAGACACCACGCTGAGCAACTGGCCATTGTTCTGCGCCGGGCTGATGGGCACGGTGAAGCGCCCGTCGGCACCGACCTCCACCTGGCCCACGAGGGTGTTGTCCGGGCCACGCACGGTGATCAGCGTGCCGGCCTCGGCAGTGCCGGTCATTGATGTGCCGGCCGGGTTGAGCAGCAAGTCGCTTGGCTGCACCGGTGCGGTCAGGTCGGGGGCGCTCAGCTCCAGGGGGGCCGACGGGTTGCCGGTGGCGTCCTGGGCAATGATGGTCAGCGTTTCGCCGTTGATTTGAGGCTGGCTCAAATCGAGGACGAAGGTGCCATCCAGGTCGACCGTCACCTGGCCCAGCAGGTCACCGTTGTTGTTTATCACCGTGACCCGGGTACCGGCCTCGGCGGTGCCGATCAATTGGGTACCGCTGTCGTTGATGCTGGCAATGACGATGGCCGGCGGCGTTACGTCGACTGCCGTGACGGTACTGATCGGCGACACGTTGTCACTGGCGTCGGTGAGGGTTACCTGCACCTGCTGGCCATTGAGCTGGGCGGTGTCCAGGCCGACGCTGAAGGTGCCGTCGGCAGCGACCGTGGTGGTGCCGATTTGCGTTGTACCCACATAGACGCGCACCGTGGTACCCGCTTCGCCAACCCCGGTCAGCACATCGCCTGCCGCATTGAGCCGCAACTCGGTTGCAGCCGCGGGGGGCGTGAAGTCCGGCGCCTGCACGCTGACGGGCGCGCTGACGTTGCCGGGCGGATCGGCCTGCAGTACCGACAGCACCTGGTTGTCGATTTGTGCAGGCGACAACACGACGCTGAAGCTGCCGTCGGCCAGCACCGTAGCGGTTCCCAGTACGCTACCGGCGGCGTTGCTCACGATCACGGTGGCGCCGGCCTCACCCAGGCCAGTGACCACACTGCCGTCGGCGTTGATCGCCACCTGGGTGAGCGGGGCAGGTGGGGTGAAGTCCGGGGTCTGCAGGGTCGCTGCTGCCGACACGTTACCGGCGGCGTCGGCCTGGGTGAAGCTGAGCAGCTCGGCATTGCCCAGTGCCGGGTCCAGGGTAATGGTGAAGTGCCCGCTGGCATCGACGATGGCGCTGCCGATCGGCGCGCCGCTCGGGTCGGTCACGGTGACCTCGGCGCCGACTTCGCCGCGGCCGGTCAGGGTGACACCATCGCCGGAAACCGCCAGGTCGCTCGGCGCCGCAGGTGGTGTAGTGTCTGGCGCGGTGATGGTGCTGGCGGCCGACTGGTTGCCGGCCGCATCGGTCAGAAGCACCTGTAGCGGCTGACCGTTGGCTTGCGGCGAGGCGAGCACGACCTGGAAGCTGCCGTCGGCGCGCACTACGGCCGTGCCCAGCACGCTGCCATCGGCAGCCATTACCCACACGCTGGCGCCGGCCTCGCCGCTACCGTTGAGCAGGCTGCCGCCCCCGGCGAATGCCAGGTCTGCGGCGGCATCCGGTGCCACGCGATCGGGGGCAGTGATGCTCACGCTGTTGGACTCGTTGCCGGCCGCATCGGCCTGGCTGGCGCTGAGCTGTTCGCCGTTGAGCTGCACGCTGCCCAGGGTGGCGCTGAAGTTGCCATTGGCATCGACCACTGCCGTGCCCAGGTCGATACCGCCTTCACCGACCACGGTAACGGTGGCGCCTGGTTCGCCGCGCCCGGTCAGGACCAGGCCGTCGCTGGACAGCACCAGGTTGCTGAGCGGTTGTGGCGCCGTAGTGTCCGGCGCCTGCAAGGTGGCCGGCAGCGACAGGCTGCCATCGCTGGCCATTGCGCTCACATGCAGCACTTCGCCATTGGCCTGGGCACTGCCCAGGTTGACGGTGAAGGTGCCGTCGTTGGCGACCGGGCTGCTGCCTAACACCGCGCCGTTGGGGCCGTAAACAGTGACCGTGCTGCCCGCTGTAGCGGTGCCGGTGACCGATAGACCGTCTGCAGCCAGCACCAGGTTGTCTGGCGCGGCGGGGGCCAGAATGCCTGGCGCAGTCACGTTTTGCTCAGGCGAGGCGTTTTGCGCGGCATCGGTTTGCACCACGGCCAGGCGTTCACCGGTGAGCGCCGCAGGTGACAAGGCCACGCTGAAGCTGCCATCGGCGGCCACGGTTGCGGTACCCAGTATGGTCGCGTCCGGGGCGCGTACGGTGACCGTCGCACCAGCTTCGCCCTGGCCGGTAAGGGTCGCGCCGTCGGCAGACACCGCCAGGTTACTGACCGCCGCGGGCGGCGTGGTATCGGCGGCCGTGTACGGCGCCGCTGGCGATACATTGCCCGCCGCATCGGTGGCGGTTACCTGCAGGGTCTGGCCGTTGGTCTGGGCACTGTTCAACGTGACCTGGAAAGTGCCATTGCTGCTGGCCACCGCGCTGCCCAGCACACTGCCGCCGGCATCGCGCACGGTCACGGTGCTGCCGGCTTCGGCGTTACCGGTCAGTTGCAGCCCGGTCGCCGACAGGGCCAGTGCCGTGGGTGCTGCTGGCGGGGTGAAGTCCGGTGCGGTCACCGCCACGGCGCTGGAGGTGTTGTTGCCGGCATCGGTCTGGGTCACGCTCAGTTGCTGGGCGTTGAGCTGGGCAGTGGTCAAGGTCAGGCTGAAGCTGCCGTTGGCCGCGACCAGGCCGGTGCCGATGATGGTGCCGTCAGGCCCGCGCACGGTCACGCTGGCGCCGGCTTCGCCCAGGCCACTGAGGGTCAGGCCGTTGTTGTTCAGCACCACATTGGTCAGCGGTGCAGGCGGGGTCAGGTCTGGCGTGGCCACGTTCACCGCTGGCGAGGTATTGCCGGCGGCGTCCACTTGCGTCACACCAATGGCCTGGCCGCTGTTTTGCGGCGTGTCGAACGTCACGGTGAAGCGGCCATCGGCGCCCACCGTGGCGCTACCCAGCACGGTCCCGGCGGCATTGCTGACCTGTACCGTAGCGCCCACTTCACCGCTACCGGAAAGCTGCCTGCCGTCGGCACTGAGCAGCGGGTCGGCAATGGCGGCAGGTGGCGTGCGATCCGGGGTAGCCAGGCTGGCGGGGCCAGATACGTTGCCTGCGGCATCACTGAGGGTGACCTGCAGCGGGCTGCCGCTGACTTGCGCGCTGGGCAGGGTGATCTGGAACTGGCCGCTTTGGTTGACGGTGCCGGTAGCTAAGATGGCGCCACTGGCATCGCGCACAGTGACACTGGCACCGGCTTCGCCCTGGCCGCTGACCACGGTGGCGGCAGCGTTCAGGCTGAGGTTGCTGGCGGCGGCTGGGGCCTGCAGGTCGGGTGCCTGCAGGCTGGCGGCCAGCGACACGTTACCCGCAGCATCGGCCTGGGTGACGATCAGGTTCTGGCCGTTGGCCGCCGCCGGCGACAGAGTGATGCTGTACAGGCCATTGCTGCCGACCACGCCGCTACCCAGCACATTCCCCTGGGCGTCGGTGACCCGCACGTTGGCACCCACTTCGCCTTGGCCGGTCAGCGTGCTGCCGGTGCGGTCGATGGTGGCGCTCGGGGCTTCTGGTGCAGTGGTGTCGTTGGCGACCACGGTGGCCGGTACCGAGGGCTGGCCGTCGGCGCCGATCCGCGCGCTGACCTGCAAGGTCTGTGCGTTGAGCTGGGCGTTGCTGAAGAACACCCGGAAGACACCATCGCTGCCCACCGTCGCCGTGCCCAGCGTGGTGCCGGCGGATGTCACGGTGATCAACGCGCCCACCGTGCCGGTGCCCGTCAGCACGAAGCCGTCGGCGCTGATGGCCAGGTCCGCCGGGGTGGCCACTTCGCTGCCGGTCGGGCCAGTCAGGGTCACACCGTCGGATTCATTGCCGGCCGGGTCGATGACCACCACGCTGACCTCTTCGCCAGCGGCCAGCGGCGGGTCGACCGGCACCACGAAGGTACCATCCGGCCCTGCGGTGGTGGTGCCACGGTCACTGTTGTCCGGGTTGCGGATGACCACGGTGCTGCCCGGCTCTGCAGTGCCGCCGACGCTGCTGCCGTCGGGGCTCACAGTCACGCCGCTGGCAGCTTCCGGGTCGGTGGTGTCGGGTGCGGTAACGGTAACCGGTGCCGAGCTGTTGCCCGCCGGGTCGGTGACGATCACGGTCACGCTTTCGCCGTTGTTCTGCGGGGTTGGCAGTGGCACGTTGAAGCTGCCGTCGGGGTTCACTTCAACCGTGGTTTCCACGCCTGCGCCGTCACGCACCGTCACGGTATCAGCGCCCGGTGCATTGCCGCTGACCGTGCTGCCGTCTTCGCTGACCACCACCCCGGTGGGCAAGGCCGGCGGGGTGAGGTCGGGTGCAGTGATCGGGGTGCTGTCGGAGACATTGCCCGCCACATCGGTCAAGGTCACCTGCAGCGCCTGGCCATCGAGCTGGGCCGGGCTGACCGCGACAGTGAAGCTGCCGCCAACCGGCACCACCACGCTGCCCAGCAGGACGCCGGCGGCGTTGCGTACCTCGACGGTGCTGCCTGCTTCGCCCGTACCCTGAACGGTGTCGCCGCCCGCGCTTATGGTCAAGCCACCCGGTGCTTGCGGTGCGGTGCTGTCGTCGGCAGTGAACGCCACGGATGGCGACGTGTTGCCGCCAGCATCGACCACTACCACCGACACGGTTTCGCCGTTGGTCTGGGCGGGGGCCAGGGGCACGCTGAAGCTGCCGTCCTCTTCCACCTGCGCGGAGCCCAGCAGGTCGCCAGCGCCGTTGCGCACCTGCACGGTACTGCCTGGTTCGGCCTGGCCGGTGAGTGCCGTGCCCGTGCCATTGATACCCAGGCCTTCAGCGGCTACCGGGGCTTCCAGATCCGGCGCGGTGACGCTGCCGGCGGTGGAGGTATTGCCGGTCGCGTCCGCCTGGGTGACGGCCAAGGTCTGGCCATTGAGCTGCGGTGGGTCGATGGTCACCTGGAAGCTGCCGTCCGTTTGTACGGTGGCAGTGCCCAGCACGGCGCCGCCGGCGCCGGTCACGGTTACCTGCGCCCCCGGCTCGCCGCTACCGCTCAGGCTGCCACCGTCACCCGCCAGTACCAGGCCGGTGGGTGTGTCGGGGGCCTGGGTATCCGGTGCCGACAGATCGACCGCGGTCGACAGGTTGCCACTGGCGTCGCGCTGCTCGACGGTCAGGGCCTGACCGTTGGTTTGCGGGGTATCGAGGCTGATTTCGAACGCACCACCGGCGCCTACCACGATGCTGCCCAGTACGCTGCCGTCCGGCCCGCGTACGGTCACGGTCGCACCCGGTTCACCGTTGCCGGTGACCATGACGCCGTCGCCATCGATGGCCGGGTTGGTCACTGCTTGCGGCGGGGTACTGTCTGGTGCGGTGAAGTCCACTGGCCCGGCACTGTTGCCTTGGCTGTCGGTGGCTTCCACGGTCAGGCTTTCGCCATTGCGCTGCGGTGCGTTGAGGGTGACGTCGAAGCGCCCGTCCCCGCCCACGGTGGCGGTCCCCAGTACATTGCCGTCGGCATCGCGCACGGTGACCAGCGAGCCGCTCTGGCCCTGGCCGGTGAGGTGGATGCCGGCGCTGTCGATGGCCAGCGCCGACGGTTGCAGCGGGCCATCCAGGTCAGGTGCGATGACAGTAGCGGTCGAACTGTTGCCTGCGGCGTCACGCAGCACCACGTCCAGCTCCTGGCCATCGGTTTGCGCCGGGTTCAGGACCACGCTGATCACGCCATCGGCGCCCACCTGGGCATTACCCAGTACGTTGCCCTGGGCGTCCACCACCTGCACGCGGGTGCCGGGTTCGCCACGGCCGGTCAATACGCTGCCATCGTTGCTCAGTTGCAACTCGCTGGCCTCGTTGGGCGGGGTGATGTCCGGTGCGCTGATCTGGGTCGGCAGTGAGCTGTTGCCATCCGCGTCGATGGCTACCACATCCAGCAGCTCGCCGTTCGCCTGGGCAGGGCTGAGGGGGATGTTGAAGCTGCCGTCGTTGCCGACTTGCACGCTACCCAGCACACCGCCTTGGGCATCCCGCACTTCCACCAGGCTGCCAGCCGGGGCCGTACCACTGATGGCGCTGCCATCGGCAGCTACCACCAGCCCCGTCGGGCTGTCCGGCACGGCAATGGCCGGTACGGTGACCGTCAGGGCAACCGAAGGGTTGCCGGCGGCATCGGTCTGTTGCAAGGCAATGGCGTCGCCTGCGGCCAGTGGGCTGTCGAGGTCGATCAGGAAGGTGCCATTCGCTGCGACCACCCCGGTGCCGATCACGTTGCCATTGCCATCCCGGATTTCAACCGTGGCACCCGCTTCACCACGGCCGGAAACGACCAGGCTGCCAGCACCCAGCACCACATTGCTGATAATGCCGGGCGGGGTGATGTCCGGGGTTACGTAGCTCAACGGCAGCGAGGTGTTGCCTGCGGCGTCGGTCACCCGCACGCTGACGGTTTCGCCATTGGCCTGCGCCGGGTCGAGGGTGAGGCTGAAACTGCCATCCGCTTCGGCGAGGGTACTGCCGATCACGTTGCCAGCAGCGTCGCGTACCTCTACCCGGGTACCGGCCTCGGCATTGCCGGTCAGGCTGACGCCATCGACCAGCGCCAGGTCGGTGGGTTGCAGTGGCGCCACCTGATCCGGTGCGGTCAGCGGGCTTGGGCTGGACACGTTGCCAGCGGCATCGGTCAAGGTCACTTGCAGTGACGAGCCATCCACCACCGGGGTGGGCAGGGTAACGTTGAAACTGCCGTCCTGCTGCACGGTGCCGCTGGCCAGCAGTTGGCCTTGGTCGTTGCGTACCTCTACGGTGGTGCCGGCTTCGCCGCGGCCGGACACGGTGCGGCCGTCATTGCTGATCGCCAGGTTGGTGGCCGGCTCTGGTGGCGTGGTGTCGCCGCCGTTGTCGATGACCGGTGCGGTAAGGGTGCCGGCCTGCGAGGCATTGCCGGCTGCGTCGGTGGCAACCACTTGCAACTGTTCTCCCGCCACCTGGGCAGGGCTAAGGGTGATTTCAAACGCACCACTGGCGCCCACCACCACAGTGCCAAGTACGGTGCTGCCATCGGCCGCCAGCACGCGCACGGTGCTGCCAGGTTCGGCACGGCCGCTGACGGCGGTACCGTCGGCGGTAATGGCCAGTTCGCTAGGCGCCACCGGTGGCGTGATGTCTGGTGCGCTGACCTGTACCGGCAGCGAAGAAGTGCCGTTGTTGTCGATGGCTACCACATCCAGCAGTTGGCCATTGGCCTGGGCCGGGTTGAGGACCACGGTGAAGGTGCCTTCAGCGCCGACCACCACGCTACCGATCAGCGCACCCTCGGCATCATGCACTTCCACGCGGCTGCCCACGGGGGCCGAGCCACTGACGCTGGTACCGTCTTCGGCGACCACCAGGTCGCTTGGGCTGAGCGGTACGGTTACCAGCGGCACGTCATAGTCCAGGGCCAGCGAGGCGTTGCCGCTCGGGTCGGTCTGGACCAGGCTCAGGCGTTCACCCGGCAACGCGGGCGGGTCGAGGTCGAGCAGGAAGGTGCCGTTCGCGGTCACCACGCCGCTGCCGATCAGGGTGCCGTTGGCGTCGCGCACCTGCACGGTAGCGCCGGCTTCGCCACGCCCGCTCAAGGCCAGGCCATCGGCGCCGACCACGATATCGCTGACCTGCGCCGGGGCAGTGGTGTCTGGCGCCTGGTACTGCAGTGGCGAGGAAATGTTGCCGGCAGCATCCACCAGGCGAATGTCCAGCACTTCGCCATTGGCCTGTGCTGGGGTCAGGGTCACGCTGAACGTGCCGTCGTCGTTGACCTGAGCGCTGCCCAGCAGGGTGCCCGCGGCATTGCGCACCTGCACGCTGGCGCCTGGCTCGCCGCTACCGCTGAGGGTGACGCCGTCGACCAGCGCCAGACCGGTGGGCTGCGCGGGCGCCTGCAGGTCCGGTGTTACCACCGACGCAGGGGCGGAGGCATTGCCGGCGGCGTCGGTCAGCACCACTTGCAAGGTGCTGCCGTCCTTGACTGCAGGTTCCAGGGCCAGGGTGAAGCTGCCATCCGGGTTGACCGTGCCATTTGCCAGCACGTTGCCCTGGGCGTCGCGCACTTGCACGCTGGCACCGGCTTCACCGCGGCCGCTGAGCTGGGCACCGGCCAGGCCGACAAGCAGGTTGGTGGCGGCTTCCGGTGGCGTGTTGTCGCCACCGTCAATGTCTGGTGCGGTGACGGTGCCGGCCGTAGAAGCATTGCCGGCGGCATCGGTAGCGGTAACTTGCAGCACCTCGCCGTTCAACTGGGCGGGGTCCAGGGTAATGCTGAAGCTGCCGGTGGCACCGACTACCGCGGTGCCAAGCACAGTGGTGCCATCGGCCGCCAGCACGCGTACGGTGCTGCCAACTTCTGCGCGGCCGGTGACCTCGCTGCCGTCGGCGCTGATTACCAGCTCGCTGGGGGTGACCGGTGGGGTGATGTCCGGTGCGGAGACCTGGGCTGGAAGGGACGAAGCACCGCTGCCATCGATGGCCACCACCTCCAGCAGTTCGCCATTGGCCTGGGCCGGGTTGAGAATGACCGTGAAGGTGCCGTCCTGGCCAACCTGCACACTGCCAACCAGCGTTCCGTCGGCGCCGTAGACCTCCACGCGGCTGCCGGCCGGCGCGGCGCCGCTGATGCTGCTGCCATCTTCGGCGACTATCAAGTCGCTCGGGCTGGCAGGGGCAGGGGTGACCGGCACCTCGAACTGCAGCGCTTCGGAGGTATTACCGCTCGGGTCGGTTTGCACCAGGCTCAACTGAGCGCCGGGCTGCGCGCCGGGATTCAGGTCGATCAGGAAAACGCCATTGGCAGCGACCACGCCGCTGCCGATCACGGTGCCGTCGGCGTCGCGCACTTCAACGGTGGCGCCGGCTTCGCCACGCCCACTCAACGCCAGGCCATCGGCGCCGACCACGATGTCGCTCACAGCCGCCGGTGGCGTGGTGTCGGGTGCGGTGAATGCCAGCGGCATCGAGCTGTTGCCGGCAGCATCGACCAGGCGCACATCCAGGGCTTCGCCATTGGCCTGGGCAGGTGACAAGGACAGGCTGAACGCCCCGTCCGCACCGACCACGCCGCTACCGATCACGGTGCCATCCGCATTGCGCACCTGCACGGTGGCGCCAGGTTCGCCACGGCCAGTGAAGGTGACGCCATCGGCCAGGGCCAGGTCGGTCGGCTGGGCCGGGGCCTGCAGGTCCGGTGCGGTGACCGTGCCAGGTTGCGAAACGTTGCCGGCAGCGTCGGTCAGGGTCACTTGCAGGGCGCTGCCGTCGTCGACGGCCGGGCTCAGGGTGAGGACGAAGCTGCCATCCGGGTTGACCGTGCCGTTGGCCAGCACATTACCTTGGGCGTCACGCACCTCCACGCGGGTGCCGGGTTCGCCGCGACCGCTCAGCTGGCCGCCGGCCAGGCCTATCACCAGGTCTGTGGGTGCCAGTGGTGCTGTGTTGTCGCCACCGTCAATGTCTGGGGCGGTGACGGTGCCGGCCGCAGAAGCGTTGCCGGCATTATCGGTAGCGGTAACTTGCAGCACCTCGCCGTTTACCTGGGCGGGGTCGAGGGTGATGCTGAAGCTGCCGGTGGCACCGACTACCGCGGTGCCAAGCACCGTGGTGCCGTCGGCCGCCAGCACGCGTACGGTGCTGCCGGCTTCGGCGCGGCCGGTGAGCACGCTGCCGTCGGCGCTGATCACCAGCTCGCTGGGGGTGACCGGTGGGGTGATGTCCGGTGCGGAGATCTGGGCTGGCAGGGACGAAGCACCGCTGCCATCAATGGCCACCACGTCCAGCAGTTCGCCATTGGCCTGGGCGGGTTCGAGGGTGACGGTGAAGCTGCCATCGTCGCCTGCAACCCCACTGCCAAGCAGCGTGCCATTGGCATCATGGACCTCCACGCGGGTGCCGGCCGGCGCGGTGCCGCTGATGCTGCTGCCATCTTCGGCAACCACCAGGTCGCTGGGGCTGGCGGGCGCAGGCGTGGTCGGCACTGCGAACTCCAAGGCCTCGGAGGCATTGCCACTCGGGTCGGTCTGCACCAGGCTCAGTTGCGCGCCGGGCTGCACGGCCGGTTCGAGGTCGATCAGGAAGGTACCGTTAGCGCTGACCACGCCGCTGCCGATCACGGTGCCGTCGGCATCTCGCACTTCAACGGTGGCGCCGGCTTCACCACGCCCACTCAGTGCCAGGCCGTCGGCGCCGACCACGATGTTGCTTACGGCAGCCGGTGGCGTGGTGTCGGGTGCGGTGAATTCCAGCGGTGTCGAGCTGTTACCAGCAGCATCGACCAGGCGCACATCCAGGGCCTCGCCATTGGCCTGGGCAGGTGACAAGGACAGGCTGAACGCCCCGTCCGCACCGACCACGCCGCTGCCGATAAGGGTGCCAGCCGCGTCGCGCACCTGCACGGTGGCGCCGGGCTCGCCGCGGCCATTGAAAGTGACCCCACCAAGCAGGGCCAATTCGGTTGGCGGCGCAGGTGGCTGCAGGTCGGGTGAGGTGACCGAGCCGGGGGGCGACTGGTTGCCGGCAGCATCGGTCAGGGTCACTTGCAGGGCACTGCCGTCGTTCACCGGCGGGTCCAGGGTGATGGTGAAGCTGCCGTCGGCACCTACGCTGCCGGTGGCCAGGATATTCCCGGCCGCATCACGGACTTGCACGCTGGCGCCCGGTTCGCCACGCCCGCTCAGCTGGCTTCCGGCCAGCGCTATGGCCAGGTCGGTCGGCGCTGCTGGTGGCGTGGTATCGACCCCATCAAGGTCCGGCGCGGTCACCGCGCTGGTGGCTGAGGTGTTGCCCGCCGCATCGGTGGCGGTGGCTTGCAGCACTTCACCGTCGGTTTGTGGTGGGGCCAGCTCGATGCTGAACGCCCCGGTCGGGCCGACCACGGCGCTGCCCAGCTCGGTACCATCGGCAGCCATGATGCGCACGGTGCTGCCGGGTTCGGCGCGGCCGGTGATCACGCTGCCGTCGGCACTGACGGCCAGCTCGGCAGGTGCCGCGGGTGCCGTGATATCGGGCGCGGTGATCTGGGTGGGCACGGAGGACACGCCCTCGGCATCGAGGGCCAGTACGTTTAGCAGTTCGCCGTTGGCCTGGGCAGGGGTGAGCTCGATGCTGAAGCTGCCGTCGGCGTTGGCTACGGCGCTGCCAATCAGCGTGCCGCTGGCATCGCGTACTTCCACTCGGCTGCCGGCAGGGGCGCTGCCCGTGAGGGTAGTGCCATCGGCATCGATGGCCAGCCCGCTGGGGCTGGCCGGGGCAGTGGTGAGCGGTACATCGTACTCGACGGCCACCGAAGCATTGCCGCTGGGGTCCACTTGCAGCAGGGTCAGCTGGTCGCCGGGTTGCACGGCCGGGTCGAGGTCGATCAGGAAGGTGCCGTTGGCCGTGACCACGCCACGACCCAGCAGGTTGCCGTCGGCATCCCGCACTTCCACAGAAGCCCCGGCTTCACCATGGCCACTGAGGCGGGTGCCGCCCGCACCGACCTGGATATCGCTGACGGCATCCGGCGCAGTAATGTCCGGGGCGTTGAATTGCAGGGGTGTCGAGCTGTTGCCGGCGGCGTCGACCAGGCGTACGTCAAGCGCCTCACCGTTGGCCTGGGCAGGGGACAGGCTGAGGCTGAACGTTCCGTCCTGGTTGACCACGGCCGAGCCGAGCAGGTTACCGGCAGCGTCGCGCACCTGTACGGTAGCCCCCGGTTCGCCGCGGCCGGTGAAGGTCACCCCGTCCGCCAGTGTCAGGTCGGTGGGCTGTGCCGGTGGCAGCAGGTCGGGTGACGTCACTGCGCCTGGCTGCGACACGTTGCCGGCAGCGTCGGTGAGGGTGACTTGCAGGGTGCTGCCATCCTTGACGGCTGGGTCCAGGCTAATGACGAAGGTGCCATCCGCGCCGACGGTGCCGGTCGCGATGACCGTGCCTGCGGCATCACGCACCTGCACGGTGCTGCCGGCTTCGCCACGGCCGCTGAGCTGGCTGCCGGCCAGGCCGATGGCCAGGTCGCTGGGTGCTTGCGGTGGGGTGGTGTCGCCGCCGTCGACGCTCGGCGCGGTCACCGAACTGGCGGTAGAGGTGTTGCCAGCTGCGTCGGTGGCCGTGGCTTGCAGTGTTTGGCCATCCACTTGCGCCGGGCTGAGGTTAATGCTGAATACGCCCGTGGCGCCGACCACTGCGGTGCCCAGCTGGCTGCCGTCGGCGGCGAGGATACGTACGGTGCTGCCGGGTTCGGCACGGCCAGTGAGTACCGTACCGTCCTGGCTGACCACCAGTGCGCTCGGTGCAGCCGGGGCGGTGATATCCGGGGCTGTGAACACCAAGGGTGTCGAGCTGTTGCCGGCGGCATCTACCTGGCGTATGTCCAGGGCTTCACCGTTGGCTTGTGCGGGGGAAAGCGTGAGGCTGAAAGTGCCGTCGGCGTTGACCACGCCGCTGCCAATCAGGTTACCGGCAGTATCGCGCACCTGCACGGTGGCACCCGGCTCGCCGCGACCGCTGAGGGTAACGCCATTGGCAAGGGCCAGGTCACTCGGCTGGTCAGGGGCCGTGGTGTCGGGCGTGTCGATATCTGGCGCGTTGATGCTGGCCGGCGGTGAAACATTGCCGGCGGCGTCGCTGGCACTGACCTCCAGGGCCTGACCACCGGTTTGCGCAGGTTGCAGGGTGATGCTGAACTGGCCGTCGGCGCCGGCTACGGCAGTGCCCAGCACTGCGCCGTCGGCCCCGCGTACGGTTACCGTCGAGCCGGCTTCGGCACGGCCGGTCAGGCGCAGGCCATCGGGCGATACCAACAGGTCGATGGGCGTGGCCGGTGGGGTGGTGTCCGGGTCGGCGCCACCCCCGCCACCGCCACCCCCGCTGCCGGCCGCCGCCGCCGCACCGCCGGCACCGAGCAGGCTGAGCCCGGCAATCGCCCAGGTAGGCATGGCGCTGCCAGCGGTACCCAGGCCTGCAACCAGCTCATCCAGGGAGTTTACGTCTTCGAAGGTGAAGCCCTCGAATGCCGCCGCATTGTACTGGGCGTGCCACAGGGTGCCGTCCTCGCCAACGAAGACAATGTCGCTGCCGACACCGACCTGGTCCACTGCGAAGAAATTGCCGATGGTGATTTTTTCCCCGGACTTCAGGGTGAGGACCAAGTCCTGCCCGCGCTGGGTGACGGTGGCCAACTGATCGGGAGCCACGGGCATCTGCACGACGCCTGGCCCTTTGAGATTGATATTGCCCCAGGCGCTCTGAGTGGCGACTTCAGTTTGCTTATCGGCGACGACGATGTTGTCCATGGATGCTCCCTGCTGGTGTCCGGATCCCCCAGCCCGTTATCGGGCTACAACCGCAGTAACAGGACCCGTGCAGGGGTGTTACGCACAGCCTCGACCAGGCAGCCGAGAGTGGGGTGGTTAGGGAGATATAGCAGCCAGGCGGGAAGCAACCAGATGGCTTTCTGGGTTAATCCTTTTGTAGATAAACCTCAGCGAAGCCCCAGCCGACGGGCCAAGCGGCTGAGGTTGGCACGGTCCAGACCCAGCTCGCGCGCCGCTGCCGCCCAGTTGTCCTGATGCCGTTGCAGGCACGCTTCGATCACCTGGCGCTGGTAGCTGTCGACGGCCTCGCGCAGGCCACCCTCGGGCAGGTTGGCTACCGACAGCGGCGGGGCAGGGAGGGGCGTGGCTGCGGCCGCCGGTGCCGTTGTACGCACGTCCAGGTCGCTGGCCTCAAGGGTCAGGATACGTGGCCGGTCGGGGTGTTGGCCCAGCGCCTTGAGCGCTGAACGGCCGATCAGGTGTTCCAGTTCGCGCACGTTGCCAGGCCAGGCATACGCCAGCAGCGCGGCCTGGGCCTCACTGCTCAGGCGCAGGCTGTTCAGGCCCAGGCGCGAACGGTTCTGTTCGAGGAAGTAGCCGGCCAATAGCAGCACATCACGCCCACGTTCGCGCAGTGGCGGTACCTGCAGCGGGTACACGCTGAGGCGGTGATAGAAGTCGGCGCGGAAGTTGCCGTTGCGCACTTCGGCCGCCAGGTCACGGTTGGTGGCGGCGATCAGGCGCACGTCCACGCGGTGCTCGCGGTCCGACCCCAGGCGTTGCAACTGACCGCTTTGCAAAACGCGCAGCAGCTTGGCCTGCACGGTCAGCGGCAGTTCGCCGACTTCGTCGAGGAACAGCGTGCCGCCGTTGGCCAGTTCAAACTTGCCGCGGCGCTCGCCGTGCGCGCCGGTGAAGGCCCCGCGCACATGGCCGAACAGCTCACTTTCCACCAGGGTGTCCGGCAGGGCTGCGCAATTGAGGCTGACCAGCGGCTGGTTGGCGCGGCTACTGGCCTGGTGCAGGGCCTGCGCCACCAACTCCTTGCCAACACCGGTTTCGCCGGTGATCAGTACCGTCAGGTCGCTGCCACCGACCAGGCGGATCTCTTCCACCAGGCGTTTGTGGGCCGGGCTTTGGCCGATCAGCTCCTGGTGCTGGCCACTGGCCTGGCGGTAGATTTCGGCGCGGTGATGTTCGTCTTCGGCACGCAGGGCCAGGTGGTGGATACGCTCGGCCACGGTTACGGTCGCGGCGGCCAGGCTGGCGAAAGCTTGCAGGGCATCCAGCTCCAGGCTCTGGAACTGCCCCGGGGTCAGCGCATCGAGGGTGACCAGGCCCCATGGGCGCTCATCGACCATCAACGGGCAGCCCATGCAGTCGTGAACTTCGAGCGAGGCCGCGACGGCGGTCACCAGGCCATCATAGGGGTCGGGCAGCTCGGAATCGCTGGCGAAGCGGGTGGGCTCGGGGCGGCTGAGCAGGATCTGGAAGCGCGGGTGTTCGCTCACCCGGAACCGCCGGCCGAGGGTATCGGGGCTCAGCCCGTCCACGGCCAGCGGTACCAGCCATTCGCCGTCCAGGCGCAGCAGCGCGGCGGCATCGCATGGCAGCAGGCTGCGCATGGCCTGCAACAGGCGGCGATAGCGCTCCTGGTCGGGCAATTCGCGGGACAGATCACTGACCAGTGGCAGCAACGTGGTGAGCAAAGGCTTTGTGGTCATATGGACTCCAGTAGGTCTTTATGACTATACGGCCTACTGCGTCTTTTTGACATGGTTGGTCTCAAGTGTCTGATTTAATTGGAAATTTAAGTTGGCATGATTGGTGTAATGACCTAGGCATCATTTGAAGCCCTAGGCCCAGGAGTCACCGCAATGCTCAATGCCGACCAACGTGCGATCATCAAGGCCACAGTCCCACTGCTGGAAAGCGGCGGGGAAGCGCTGACCACTCACTTCTACAAGATGATGCTCAGCGAGTACCCCGAGGTGCGTCCGCTGTTCAACCAGGCCCACCAGGCCAGCGGCGACCAGCCGCGCGCGCTGGCCAACGGCGTGCTGATGTATGCTCGCCACATCGACCAGCTGGAGCAACTCGGCGGCCTGGTCGGGCAGATCATCAACAAGCACGTCGCCTTGCAGATTCTGCCGGAGCACTACCCGATCGTCGGCAGTTGCCTGTTGCGCGCCATCGAGGAAGTGCTGGGCAAGGACATTGCCACCCCGGCGGTGATCGAGGCTTGGGGCGCTGCCTATGGTCAGTTGGCCGACATCCTGATCGGTGCCGAAGAAAACCTTTACCAGCAAAAGGAAGCGGCCGAAGGTGGCTGGCGCGGGACCCGCGAGTTCCGCCTGGTGCGCCGCGAACAGGAAAGCAGCGAAATCGTTTCGTTCTACTTCGCCCCTGTAGACGGCAAACCGGTGCTCAAGGCCGAGCCCGGGCAGTACATTGGCCTGAAACTGAACATCGACGGTGCCGAACAGCGCCGCAACTATTCGCTGTCGGCGTTGTGCGACGGCAAGGAGTACCGCATCAGCGTCAAGCGCGAGGCGGGCGGCAAGGTGTCCAACTACCTGCATGACCAGTTGCAGGTTGGCGATACCCTGCAACTGTTCCCGCCAGCAGGTGACTTCACCCTGGCTGCCAGTGCCAAGCCGCTGGTACTGATCAGTGGCGGTGTGGGCATTACCCCGACCCTGGCGATGCTGCAGGCCGCCCTGCACACCGGGCGTCAGGTGCATTTCATTCACTGCGCACGCAATGGTGCGGTGCATGCCTTCCGTGACTGGATCGATGGCCTGGCGGCGCGCCACCCGCAGCTCAAGCGCTTCTACTGCTATGCCGAGCCGGATGGTGATGCGGCCGATGCCGTGGGCGTGCTGAGCGAAGACCTGCTGGCCGAGTGGCTGCCGCGTGAACGGGACGTGGATGCGTACTTCCTTGGGCCGAAGGGCTTCATGGCGGCGGTCAAGCGCCAGCTCAAGGGCCTGGGCGTGCCGGAACAGCAGAGCCGCTACGAGTTCTTCGGGCCGGCGGCGGCGCTGGAGTGATGGAGTGGCCGTACCGGCCCTATCGCCGGCAAGCCGGCTCCCACGGGGACTGAGCAGGTTTTGGGGCTTGTAATGTTCCTTGTGGGAGCCGGCTTGACGGCGATAGGGCCGGTCCAGCCTTATGCATTTCCAGCGGCATGCCACGCATCACACCTTTGTGCCTATATATAAAGGAAAGATGAAAGCACCAGCGCCGCTTTCATTCTTAATCATCCTTTAATCACGGTATCCTTCACTCCCGGGTGTCGAGGGGCTTGCCCCTGCGCGGCGCCCGGGCGCTGGTTTTTTGCCGCCCGCCGTTGAACCGACCTCGTTCTGGCCGGTCTCAGCCACACCGGATAGCCCTGCGCAGTGCTATCACGCCGCTTCCTCGGCACGCTCACAGGCCCCGCTCAGCGTGTAGACTTGCGCCAGGGCAGGCGGACCACGCTGCCACTTTCCATCGAAGGAACCGGTAATGAACGAACAAACATCGCGCCTGAATCGGGAACGGCGCTTTCTGGTGCTGCTGGGCCTGATCTGCATTTCGCTGATCGGCGGCGCGCTCTACATGCAGGTGGTACTGGGCGAGGCGCCGTGCCCGTTGTGCATCCTGCAGCGCTACGCACTGCTGTTCATTGCCGTGTTCGCGTTCATCGCGGCGGCCATGCCCGGGCGCCGTAGCCTGACCTTCTTCGAGGCCCTGGTCGTGCTCAGTGCCATTGGCGGAATGATTGCGGCTGGCAACCATGTGTATATACTCGCCAACCCGATGGTCAGTTGTGGTATCGATACGCTCCAGCCGATCGTCGATGACCTGCCGCTGGCCAAGCTGTGGCCCTTGGCTTTCCAGGTCGACGGCTTCTGCAGCACGCCATACCCGCCGATCCTCGGATTGTCGCTGGCGCAATGGGCGCTGGTAGCCTTCGTTCTGACCGCTGTGCTGGTGCCGCTTGGCATCTACCGAAACCGCCGCCAGGCTTAGACAAAAGTCCCGATTTGCGTGGGGTCTTTTACAGGCCGCGAGAACAGGGAAAAGTTGCCGCCCGCTTGATCTGGATCAATCTCAAAGCCTTGCAGCATGCGGCTTTGAGGCCTGGCAAGCGGGGTGCGACAAACTGTCGCGAAGTTGAATAATCAGTCGCCATTGTTGCAGATTCTGTAAAAGACTGTTGCTCAATAAGTCATAGTCAAGGGTTGGCGACCTAACTACAATCGCCCCCAATTCCCGTTCGGCACTGCTTGCGAGTCGCAGGATTGAAGGAAGCCCCAGCGCTTCTTTTTGCTGACTTCGTCAAGTTTCGCCCAACGGCGATACCGGGCGGACCCCCCTCCGCGTTTTCCCGCACCAAATGGACTTGGTCTGAAGTACAGGCCTGTTGCCTACGAAACCAAAAGCACCGCTAACCCGCTTGAGCCAAGGTCCTGCAGTCAGACCCAGGCAGGAGCGAGTACGGGCGCGACATGCCTCACTTGGCAGGACGAAGTGTTGGCTACCAAAACACAAATTGCATTGAAGCAAGCTGATCTAGAGGTCGTGAGATGAGTAAAAAGCGTTACCCCAGACTGTTTGGCATATTGCCCTTTTTAGGCATGCTTTTACTCAGTGGGTGCAACTGGACCCTGCTCGACCCGAAGGGCCAGGTCGGCATTGAGCAAAAGAACCTGATCCTGATCGCTACCGGGCTTATGCTGCTGGTGGTGGTGCCCGTCATCATCATGACCCTGGCGTTCGCCTGGAAGTACCGTGCTTCCAACAAGGCTGCCACCTACACCCCTGACTGGTCGCACTCGACCAAGATCGAGGCCGCGGTGTGGATCATCCCGATCCTGATCATCATCGCCCTGGGTTACGTCACCTACAAGTCCACCCACAAGCTGGATCCGTACCGTCCGCTGGACTCCGACGTCAAGCCGGTACAGATCGACGTGGTCGCGCTGGACTGGAAGTGGCTGTTCATCTACCCGGAGCAGGGCATTGCCACGGTCAACAAGATCGTCTTCCCGGCTAACACCCCGGTCAACTTCCGCGTCACCTCCGACGCCGTGATGAACTCGTTCTTCATCCCGGGCCTGGGCGGCCAGATCTACGCCATGGCCGGCATGACCACCAAGCTGCACCTGATCGCCAACGAAAACGGCGAATTCGACGGTATCAGCGCCAACTACAGCGGTGCTGGCTTCACCGGCATGAAATTCAAGGCTACTGCCACTTCCCAGGAAGACTTCGACAAGTGGGTCGCCGAGGTCAAGCAGTCGCCGAAGAAGCTGGACAAGGCCGAATACGAAGCCTTGGCCAAACCAAGCGAAAACAACCCAGTCGCGCTGTATAGCGAGGCATCGCCAGAGCAGTTCCAGCTGATCGTAGACAAGTACGAAGGCATGAACCGCGGCCGTAGCCACGAAGAAGCTGGCAGCAAAGATCTGGCCACAACCAAGGGTGTGGAATCGAGTATGCAACCAGCTGCCGGTGCAGAGGAGTAAGAGATGTTCGGTAAATTAAGCCTGGAGGCGATACCCTATCACGAGCCGATAGTCATGGTGACGCTTGCCATGATCGCGCTCGGCGGTATCGCTGTCGTCGGTCTTATCACCTATTTCCGCAAGTGGACCTACTTGTGGAGCGAGTGGCTGACTACTGTCGACCACAAAAAGATCGGCGTGATGTACATCATCGTCGCGATGGTCATGCTGCTGCGCGGCTTTGCCGACGCCATCATGATGCGTACCCAGCTGGCTGCCGCAACCGGTGGCTCCGAAGGCTACCTGCCGCCTGAACACTATGACCAGATCTTCACCGCCCACGGTGTGATCATGATCATCTTCATGGCGATGCCGTTCTTCACCGGCCTGATGAACCTGGCGGTTCCTCTGCAGATCGGTGCACGTGACGTTGCCTTCCCGTTCCTGAACTCCCTGAGCTTCTACCTGCTGCTGGCAGGCGTGCTGCTGGTCAACATCTCGCTGGGCGTTGGTGAATTCGCCAAGACCGGCTGGGTTGCCTATCCGCCGCTCGCAGGCATCCAGTACAGCCCTGGGGTAGGTGTCGATTACTACATCTGGGCGCTACAGCTATCCGGATTGGGTACGACGCTTACCGGCGTGAACTTCCTCGTCACCGTGATGAAGATGCGCGCACCTGGCATGAAGCTGATGGACATGCCGATCTTCACCTGGACCTGCACCTGGGCCAACGTCCTGATCGTTGCATCGTTCCCGATCCTGACTGCTGCACTCGCGCTGCTGACTGTTGACCGTTATCTGGACTTCCACATTTTCACCAACGAGCTTGGTGGGAACCCGATGATGTACGTCAACCTGTTCTGGGCGTGGGGTCACCCTGAGGTTTACATCCTGATCCTGCCGGCCTTCGGCGTGTTCTCGGAAGTGACTTCGACGTTCTCTGGCAAACGCCTGTTCGGCCACCACTCGATGATCTACGCATCGGGCGCGATCGCCATCCTTGGCTTTGCGGTATGGCTGCACCACTTCTTCACCATGGGTGCCGGCGCCAGCGTCAACACCTTCTTCGGCCTGGCGACGATGCTGATCTCCATCCCGACCGGTGTGAAGCTGTTCAACTGGCTGTTCACCATGTACCAGGGCCGCGTGCGCTTCACCCCGCCGATGCTCTGGACCCTGGGCTTCATGGTCACCTTCTCCATCGGTGGCATGACCGGCGTACTGCTGGCCGTTCCAGGTGCTGACTTCGTTCTGCACAACAGCCTGTTCGTTATTGCGCACTTCCACAACGTGATCATCGGTGGCGCGGTATTCGGCTACATCGCCGGCTTCGCCTTCTGGTTCCCGAAAGCCTTCGGCTTTACCCTGAACGAGAAGTGGGGCAAAGCTGCCTTCTGGTTCTGGCTGTCGGGCTTCTACGTTGCGTTCATGCCGCTGTACGCCCTGGGCTTCATGGGCATGACCCGTCGTCTGAACCACTCCGACAACCCACTGTGGGAACCCTACCTGTACGTAGCCGTTGTCGGCGCCGTGCTGATCCTGTTCGGTATCGCTTGCCAGCTGATCCAGCTGTACGTTTCGGTCCGCGACCGCAACCAGAACCTGGACGTGACCGGCGACCCATGGGGCGGCCGTACCCTGGAATGGTCGACTTCTTCGCCACCTCCGTTCTACAACTTCGCTCACATGCCTGAGAAAGTTGGCCTGGACTGCTGGCACGAAGCCAAGGAAGAAGGCGTTGCGTACAAGGTTCCGGCCAAGTACGAAGCCATCCACATGCCGAGCAACACTGCTACCGGTCTGTTCATGGGCCTGTTCCTGACCGTCTTCGGCTTCGCTTTCATCTGGCACATCTGGTGGCTGGTGGGCGCGAGCCTGGTTGCAACCATCGCGGTCTTCGTTCGCCACGCTGCACGTGACGACCAGGGCTACATGGTTCCGGCCGAAGAAGTGGCGCGCATCGAAGGCGAGCGTATGAAAGCGCTGGCCAAAGCAGGTGCTCTGCCTGCCGGCGCACGTGTCGAATCGTTTGAGCGGGTGTAATCAATGTCCAGTCAAGTAATGCACGGCGGCGCAGCTCATGGTCACGACCATGGGCATGACGACCACCACCACGACTCGGGCCAGATGACCGTACTGGGTTTCTGGCTGTACCTGATGACCGACTGCATCCTGTTTGCGTCGCTCTTCGCCACCTACGCGGTGCTGTCCGGCAGTTTTGCCGGCGGCCCGTCGGGTCACGACATCTTCCAGCTCGACTTCGTAGCTGTTGAAACGCTGTTCCTGCTGCTGTCCTCGATCACCTTCGGCTTCGCCATGCTGAAGATGTTCGATGGCAAGAAAGCAGGTGTGCTGGGCTGGTTGGCTGTGACCTTCCTGTTCGGTGCAGGCTTCATCGCGATGGAAATCTATGAATTCCATCACCTGATCGGCGAGGGCTTCGGCCCGCAGCGCAGTGGCTTCCTGTCGGGCTTCTTTGCCCTGGTAGGTACCCACGGCCTGCACGTGACTGCTGGTCTGATCTGGATGGCAATCATGATGTACCAGATCAACAAGCACGGCATCACGCCGACCGCCAAGACCCGCATGAGCTGCCTGAGCCTGTTCTGGCACTTCCTGGACGTGGTCTGGATCTGCGTATTCACCGTCGTTTACCTGCTGGGGGTTCTGTAATGGCTAACGCACACGACACTCATCACGAAGGTAATCACGGCAGCGTCAAGTCGTACATGATCGGTTTCGTACTGTCGATCATCCTGACCGCGATCCCGTTCGGCCTGGCCATGACCGCCAGCCTGCCGAAGAACCTGACCGTTCTGATCATCGTTGCCATGGCCGTGATCCAGGTGGTTGTGCACCTGGTGTACTTCCTGCACATGGACCGCTCGAAAGAGCAACGCAACAACGTATCGACGTTCCTGTTCACCACGCTGGTGATCGCACTGCTGGTCGGCCTGTCGCTGTGGATCATGTTCAGCATCCACTTCGAAATGCTGGCCAAGTGAGGTAAGACTGCATGTCCGTTAAGCACTTTATCCAAATCACCAAACCGGGGATCATTTTCGGTAACGTGCTTTCCGTGGCAGGCGGTTTCTTCCTTGCCTCGAAGGGCCATGTGGATTTCGCCCTGTTCCTGGCGGCGGTGATCGGTACTTCGCTGGTGGTAGCGTCCGGATGCGTGTTCAACAACTGCATCGACCGTGACATCGACCACAAGATGGAGCGCACCAAGAACCGCGTGATGGTTCAGGGCGGCATGTCGCTGCCCCTCGCGCTGATCTACGCCACCCTGCTTGGGGTGGCGGGTTTCAGCCTGCTGTATGTCCAGGCCAACCCGCTGTCGGCGTTCTGCGCAGCAGTAGGGTTCGTCGTCTACGTCGGCTTCTACAGCCTGTGGCTGAAGCGCAAGTCGGTGCACGGCACCTTGGTCGGCAGCCTGTCGGGTGCCATGCCCCCGGTGATCGGCTACTGCGCCGTGAGCAACAGCTTCGACCTGGCTGCGGTAACCCTGCTGGTGATGTTCAGCCTGTGGCAAATGCCGCACAGCTTTGCCATTGCCATCTTCCGCTTCAAGGATTACAGCGCTGCCAACATTCCGGTGCTACCGGTGGCGCGCGGCATTCTGGCGGCGAAGAAGCAGATCGTGCTGTACGTACTGGCTTTCGTGCTCGCTACCTTGATGCTCACCCTCGGCGGTTACGCCGGCCTCGGCTATCTGGCCGTGGCAGCTGCCATGGGCCTGTACTGGCTGTACATGGCCTGGGGTGGCTACAAGGCCGAGGACGACAGCAAGTGGGCGCGCAAGGTGTTCGGCTTCTCCATCCTCACCGTCACTGCCCTGAGCGTGATGATGGGTGTGGACAGCCAAACCGCTGCGGACGTGCTGATGACATACGCACGCTGAAATAGCTGCCTGTTTCACGAAAACCCTGGCCATGTGCCGGGGTTTTTTTATGGGTGTTTTCCTGTGCCGGCCACGGCGCAGGCCCAGGGGCTGCGGGTAACCCTGTGGGAGCGGGCGAGCCCGCGAAGAGGCCAGCGCAGGAAAACATAAATCCTGTATTTTCAAAAAATACTTCTGAAAAGATCTAACAAAACAGGTTTTTGTCCTTTACAGGTATCCTGTCTCGGCACTATCTTCTGATCCAGGCCGCCATGTCGGCCAGCGTCGCTCGGACGGTTCCGGGCGCTTACGTTCTCAGAGGAAACCATGGCCAACCCAGGTTCGCCGCGCCGCTTTGCGCGCATCGATCGTCTCCCCCCTTACGTCTTCAACATCACTGCCGAGCTCAAGATGGCTGCCCGCCGCCGTGGCGAGGACATCATCGACCTGAGCATGGGTAACCCCGATGGCGCCACGCCGCCGCACATTGTCGAGAAGCTGGTGCAGGTTGCCCAGCGTGAAGACACCCACGGCTATTCCACCTCGCGCGGTATTCCGCGCCTGCGCCGGGCCATCGCCAACTGGTACAAGGAGCGCTACGAAGTCGACATCGACCCGGAGAGCGAAGCCATTGTCACCATCGGTTCGAAGGAAGGCCTGGCGCACCTGATGCTCGCCACCCTCGACCAGGGCGACACCGTGCTGGTGCCCAACCCCAGCTACCCGATCCACATCTACGGCGCGGTGATCGCCGGCGCCCAGGTGCGCTCCGTGCCGCTGGTGCCGGGGGTGGACTTCTTCAACGAGCTTGAGCGCGCCATTCGCGAGTCGATACCCAAGCCGAAGATGATGATCCTTGGCTTCCCGTCCAACCCCACCGCGCAGTGCGTAGAGCTGGACTTCTTCGAGCGTGTGGTGGCACTGGCCAAGCAGTATGGTGTGCTGGTGGTGCATGACCTGGCCTATGCCGACATCGTCTATGACGGCTGGAAAGCCCCGTCGATCATGCAGGTGCCGGGCGCCAAGGACATTGCGGTGGAGTTCTTCACTCTGTCCAAAAGCTACAACATGGCGGGTTGGCGCATTGGCTTCATGGTCGGCAACCCCGAGCTGGTCAATGCGCTGGCGCGGATCAAGAGCTACCACGACTACGGCACCTTCACCCCGCTGCAGGTGGCGGCCATCGCTGCCCTGGAAGGCGACCAGCAGTGCGTGCGCGACATTGCCGAGCAGTACCGCCAGCGCCGCAACCTGCTGGTCAAAGGCCTGCACGAGTTGGGCTGGATGGTCGAGAACCCCAAGGCGTCGATGTACGTCTGGGCGAAGATTCCGCCGGCGTATGCGCACCTGGGGTCGCTGGAGTTTTCCAAGAAGCTGCTGGCCGAGGCCAAGGTATGCGTGTCGCCGGGCATCGGTTTTGGTGATTACGGCGATGATCATGTGCGCTTTGCCCTGATCGAGAACCAGGACCGCATTCGCCAGGCCATCCGCGGCATCCGGCAGATGTTCCGGGCTGACGGGCTGGTCCGCAAGTAAGGCCATCGCGACCCAAGGCCGCTCCCACAGGGACCACGCAGCATCCGAAAGCTGCGCTGTACCGGTGGGAGCGGCCTTGTGTCGCGAAAGGGCTGCAAAGCAGCCCCAGGGTCTTCAGCCGGGCGAGCTTTCCGCCTGCATTCCAAGCCTCAGCCAACCTACCTTCGGCACTCATTTCTCACCGAAGGGATCCCCCCATGAGTGTCTTCACCGCCTATTTCTGCGGCACCGGCTCGCACCGCTTCGACCACGCCAACCCCAATTTCTGGAACGGCGAGCTGGTTTCGACCCTGGCCAGCAACGAGCAGGGCCACGAGTTCGCCCACTGGATTGCTGTCGATGGTCCAGGCAGCGGCAACCTTCAGGATGACAACCTGTTCGTGGAACCTGGTGGCTATTACAACTGGACCGGGCAGCTGTTTGGCCGCGGCTGGGAAGAAAACGTCAACCACGTGCTGCAGGTGATCAAAGGCGAAAGCAACTGGCAGCGCAACGAACTGAGCAAGGAAGAATACGAGCGGCTGAAGCAAGCCGGGGTGCCGATACCGGATGCCGGGTCTGCGGCTTCATGGTTCTGGCGCAACTACAGCTACGGCGCCCGCCACCCCACACCGCAGCAATTGCAGGAGGGCATCATCAGCATGTTCCGCAAGCCGCGCCTGCCGACCCAGGTCAACCTGGTGGGCTGGAGCAGGGGAGGGATCAGCTGCCACATGCTGGCCAATGCCATGGCACAAGACCCTGTACTGCGCGACATACCGGTGAACATCTTTGCCATCGACCCGGTACCGGGCGTTGGCAATGTGCAGCAGCAGCGGGTCAGCCTGACCGGCAATGTGAAGGAGTACGTGGGGTTCTATTCACGGGATGAGCGTTCCAAAGGGTTTGCCTGCGTGGTTCCTGCCGTGGCGAGCACTACACGCATCTGCATCTATCCAATGCCTGGCCGGCACGCCACGCTGGTAGGCAACGCATCGCTTGACGGCGCGGGCGCGGGCAAGGTGTTGGCTGAGCCGGGGTTGATCGTTCGCCACTTTGCCGAAGTCTGCCTGGCCCGCTGGGGTGTGCAGTTGGGCAAGCGCCTGGCGTTGACCGACAGCCAGCTGATGCAGTATCACCAGCAAATGGCGGCGGCAGACGACCAGTACCAGGCCATGCGAAAGGCGTCCTATACCGTGCTCACCGAGGGTGAGAAGGACAACCGCCTGGTGCACTGTGGCCAAGCGCCCATGCGCTTCAGCGAGGTGCAGGGTGCAGCCTACGAACCCAGCGCGGGCCTGGCCTTGCAGCGCTGGGACGCCGACACTTACAAAGCCATCTGCTAGCGTTGCCAGGCGGCCGGATCAGCGGCAATTTTTTTTGCGTTGCCCCTCTATCCAGCCGCCCCTGCTTGGACTGAGAATGGCGCCGCGGGCCAGACCCGATAACAACAACCTTCCCTCCGTGCCATCATGTCCGAATACAACCCTTGCCTTGACTGCGGCGCCTGCTGCGGGTACTTCCGTGTGTCTTTCTTCTGGGGCGAATGCCAGTCTGCCGGGGGCGTTGTCCCGGATGACCTGGTGGTGCAGGTCAACCCTACCCGTGTGGCCATGATCGGCACCGATGCCAAGCCGTGCCGCTGTATCGCTCTTCAGGGCGAGGTCGGCAAAGAGGTGGCCTGTACCATTTATGCCAACCGCTCCAGCCCGTGCCGTGAGTTCGAGGCGTCGTGGGAGGGTGGGGTGCACAACCCCAGTTGTGACGCCGCCCGGGCAGCATATGGGCTGCCACCGCTGACACCGCCTGGGGCCAACGAGCCGCATTGGCCGGATGATGGGGCCGAGGTGGCCTGACGCTTTTTCGCTGGCCTGCACTGGCCCTATCGCCGGCAAGCCAGCTCCCACAGGGATCGCCTTAGGGCTGACAGGTGTTTGCCACAAGGTATGCAGCGCCTGTTAGAGCGAGCGCCGCCCGCGCGGCGCATCGCGAGCTGCGCTCGCTCCTACGTTTGTTTCGGGCCAATTATTCCTGTGGGATTTGCGCGCGAACGCCTTGGCGCATGCCTCAAAATCGCGTCGTAAGCACAAGGCGTCCGCGCGCATCTGGCACAGGGGTTACTGGCCCGAAACAAACGTAGGAGCGAGCGCAGCTCGCGATTGCGCCGCGCGGGCGGCGCTCGATCTCACAGGCGCTGAAGATGCTCCGGCTACCCTTGCCAGAAACCATAGAATCTCCCACAGGTACTGCGCAAAGCTCAGGTGTTGTGTCGCGATGGGCTGCGCAGCAGCCCCGGGATGCCGTAACCTCGCGCTTGACGTTAAACTGTCATCTCCCCAGCAATGGACAGGAGATCCGGCGTGACCCCACCCCGCAGTTTCCCCAGTGACCTCTGCCTCGACAGCCCGCGCCTGCAACTGCGCCCCATGCGCCATGCCGATGCCGCGCAGTGGCTGGCGATCATGGCCGACCCCGAGGTCATGCGTTATTGGCACCATGCCCCTTGGCAAAACCTGGCTGAGGCCGAAAGCGCCCTGGCCGCCGACCGCGAAGCCTATGCCAATGGCGACCAGCTCAAGCTGGGTATGTACCGCCGCGACAACGGTGAACTCATCGGCATGGTCCAGCTGTTCAACATCGACGATGTTTCCCGCCGTGGCGAGATCGGCTACTGCCTGGCCAGCGCCGTGCAGGGCAGGGGCTACATGGACGAAGCGCTCACCTGCTTCATCGATTACCTGGCCAACACCCTGCACATGCGCCGCCTGGAAGGTGAGATCGACCCGCGCAACCAAGGCTCGGCACGCACCCTGGAACGGCAAGGTTTCGTGCTTGAAGGCACCCTGCGGGCGCGCTGGTGCGTGGCCGGTGAGTTGTCCGACTCCGGCATCTATGGTCTGCTGCTTGAGCCCCCAGTCGCCTAGGAATTTGCCCTTTGCCCGTTTTCTACCTGAGCATCAGCCTGCTGCTGTACTTGCTCGCCCTGTTCTTCAACGGCGCGCACATGAATGGCGGGCATCACATGCCGGCGCTGCAGATGCTGCTGTACGGGCCATGGGGCTTGCCCTTCGGCTTGCACCAATGGTTTGCCAACCCGCTGCTGGCGTTGGCCATCCTTGCCCACCGGCGCTTTCGCCGGCTGGCTTTGCTGGCCGGGTTGGCGGCGGCTTACCTGGCGGGCAGCAGCTTCGGCATCACCCGTCTGCCGGATAACCAGACTTATGAATTCCATGACCTGAGCGGGTTTGGTGCCGGCTTCTACCTGTGGCTGGCGGCGATGGGCGTGTTTTGCCTGGGCCAGGCCTGGCATTGCTGGAAGGCCCGCAGCGCTGAGGACATGCCCGGTTGGAACTGGCTTGATGTGGCCTTGATTGCGGCGTTGGGTGTGGCGGTTTATGCCGCCACACAGATGCCAGCGCTGCAATTCGAGCCGGGCAAGGTGCTGATGCCGCCGGTGCAACCCCAGACGCTTTGATACCTAAAAGGAGAGTAGGCATGTGCAAGCAATACCTGGCAGGGCTGGCACTGACCTGCGTGCTGCCATTGGCCGTGGCCGATGACTACACGGCGGCGTACGTGCAGTGCATGGACAAGGCCTCCAGCACGGTGGCCATGAGTGAGTGCATCGGGGCCGAGACGCAGGTGCAGGACCAGCGGTTGAACCGGGTGTATAAGCAACTGATGGGCAAGCTGGATGCCGGGCAGCAGAAAAGCTTGCGCGATGTGCAGCGCAAGTGGCTGGCGTACCGCGATGGCAATTGCCAGTTTCATGTGCAGGCCAGTGGCGGGACCATGGCGCAGCTGGAAGGCGGTACCTGCATGATGAGCATGACCCGCGACCGCGCGGCGGAGCTGGAGCGGGTGCTTAGCCCGGGGCAGTGAGTTGCCTGTACGGGCCTCTTCGCGGGCATGCCCGCTCCCACAGGGGTAGTGTTGGGAGCAACTGACTTGTATTGCCTGGACTGGCCTCATCGCCGGCAAGCCAGCTCCCACATGGATTGCGCCAGCTTATGGCTTTTGAGCAAGACAGTTGCTCCCCCAGGGATTGCACAGGATTTGAAGTCGATGCGATCGAGGTGGGAGATTCTATGGTTTCTGGCAAGGGTAGCCGGAGCATCTTCAGCGCCTGTGAGATCGAGCGCCGCCCGCGCGGCGCAATCGCGAGCTGCGCTCGCTCCTACGTTTGTTTCGGGCCAGTAACGCCTGTGACAGGCGCGCGCGGCCGCCTTGTTTGTACGGCGCGATATTGAGGCATGCACCAAGGCGTTCGCGCGCAAATCCCACAGGAATAATTGGCCCGAAACAAACGTAGGAGCGAGCGCAGCTCGCGATTGCGCCGCGCGGGCGGCGCTCGCTCTAACAGGCGCTGCCATACCTTGTGGCAAACACCTGTCAGCCCTAATGCGATCCCTGTGGAGCTGGCTTGCCTGCGATGGGGCGCGAAGCGACCCTGGTTTTACAGGTGTGGCTGGCGCAGTGCCCGGGCCTTGAGGTACTCGCGCACTTCCACGGCATCCCCGGCAAACTCGATGCGCTCGGCCTTGGCTGCCCGCTGGTAGGCATACATCGGGTCGTAGTACTCGTTCAGCAAACCCTCGATCCAGCCCCGGTGCAGGTCCACCGCGCCGCTGCGCTGCTGTTCTTCCAGGGCCTGGCGCAGAACTTCCGATAGCCGTTGGTAGCGTTCGCCACCCAGGCGCTTGTGGATGTTGGCCATGCTCTGCAGCATGCGCTCGGCAAACAGGCGGCGACCGTCTTCCTCGCCATGCACGGCCATAAACTCGGCACTCAGGTTGATCACATAGTCGCGAAGAATGCGTTCCACGCGGTTAGCGAAGCTGTCCTCCAGCCACACCAGCGGATACCGCTGCATGCCTTGGTATAGCTCCAGCGGCAACGTGCAACTGCCGACAATACGGCCTTCATCCTCCAGCACGAACTGCTCGACCCCTCGGGCACGCTTCTTCAGCACATCGATGGCCAACTGGTTCTCGAAATCGATCTGCGCCGGCTGCGCCGTGGCGCGCTTGCCGAAGCTGGAGCCGCGGTGATTGGCGTGGCCTTCCAGGTCGAGCACGTTGTCCAGTTGCTGCAGCACATCGGTCTTGCCGGTGCCGGTCAGGCCGCCGACCAGCACGAAATCGCATTGGGCCACCGCCTGCTGGGTCGTCCCCAGCAGAAAGTTACGCATGGCCTTGTAGCCACCTCTGACGCGTGGGTACTGGATGCCCGCTTCATCGCGCAGCCAGCCCTGCACGATCTGCGAGCGCAGGCCGCCCCTGAAGCAGTACAGGTAGCCCTCGGGATGCGCCTGGGTAAAGGCTACCCAGGCTTGCAGGCGGGCCTGCTTGGTAGCACCGCTGACCAACTGGTGGCCCAGCGCGATGGCGGCGGCCTGGCCCTGTTGCTTGAAGCAGGTGCCGACCTTCTGCCGCTCCTGGTCGTTCATCAGTGGCAGGTTGACCACGCCAGGGAAGGCGCCTTTGGCGAACTCGACCGGCGCGCGCATGTCCATCATCGGCACGTCGTGGAGGAACAGCTGGCGAAAATCGGTGCAGTCGGGGCGCATCAGATCACCTCGACCGCGTGGCTCTGTCGCTCGACCAGCTTGCCGATCGGCGCCAGTTGCAGGCCCAGTTCGGCGGCCACCGCCAGGAACTCTGCTTCACCTTGCGGGGTAACTGCCACCAGCAGGCCACCGCTGGTTTGCGGGTCGCACAGCAGGTGCTTCTGGTCGTCGCTGAGCGTACCGATCTTGTGCCCGTAGCTGTCGTAGTTGCGCAGGGTGCCGCCGGGGATGCAACCCTCGGCCAGGTAGTGGTCGACACTGGGCAGGCGCGGTACAGCGGCGTAGTCCAGGTGCGCGGTAAGGCCGCTGCCTTCTGCCAGTTCGACCAGGTGGCCGAGCAGGCCGAAGCCGGTGACGTCGGTCATGGCCTTGACCCCGTCCAGCTTGCCAAAGCGGCTGCCGGGGGTATTGAGGGTGCACATCCAGTCACGGGCCAGGCCTTGGTCCTGTGCGCGCAGCTTGGCCTTTTTCTCGGCAGTGGTGAGGATGCCGATGCCCAGTGGCTTGGTCAGGTACAGCTGGCAGCCGGCGCTAGCGGTGTCGTTGCGCTTGAGGTGGCGCTTGCTGACCACGCCGGTGACAGCCAGGCCGAAGATGGGCTCGGGAGCGTCGATGGAGTGGCCGCCGGCCAGTGGAATACCGGCTTCAGCGCACACGGCACGGCCACCGCGGATGACTTCGCGGGCGACTTCCGGTGGCAGCACGTTGACTGGCCAGCCAAGGATGGCGATGGCCATCAGCGGGTCGCCGCCCATGGCGTAGATGTCGCTGATGGCGTTGGTGGCGGCGATTCGACCGAAGTCATAGGGGTCATCGACGATCGGCATGAAGAAGTCGGTGGTCGAAACCACGCCACGTTCGTCGTCCAGTGCGTATACCGCGGCATCGTCGCGTGAGGCGTTGCCGACCCACAGTTTCGGGTCCAGGGCCTGGGTGCCGCTTTCAGCGAGGATCACGTCCAGCACCTTGGGGGAAATCTTGCAGCCACAGCCGGCACCGTGGCTGTACTGGGTCAGGCGAATCGGCTCGCTCATACGTACCTCAGCAGGTCAATTTGTTGCGCGATTGTAGCAAAGCTGGCCTTTGCGCCTGTGCCTCTTATAATTCCTTGGGCCAGCTTCAAGCTTCAAGCTTCAAGCAAAAGCAAAAGCAAAAGCCACATGCAGGCTGCTTTTGCTTTTGCTTTTGCTTTTGCTTTTGCTTTTGCTTGCAGCTTGCAGCTTGCAGCTTGCAGCTTGCAGCTTGCGACTTGCGACTTGCAGCCGCTTTTCCCCGCCATTGAACCGGAGAACCCCCCATGCTCAAACGCCCCCTGGCGCTCGCCGCTGGCCTTGTGCTGTCCTGCTGTGCCGTTGTCGTGCAGGCCGCTGAAACCTTGCGGGTCAGCGCCATCCCAGATGAAGCACCCACCGAACTGCAGCGCAAGTTCAAGCCGTTGGGCGAGTACCTGGCCAAGCAGTTGGGCATGGAAGTGAAGTTCGTGCCGGTGGCCGATTACCCGGCTGTGGTCGAGTCGCTGGCTTCCGACCGCCTCGACCTGGCCTGGCTGGGTGGGTTCACCTTCGTCCAGGTTCACCTGAAGGACCCGACCGTCACGCCGTTGGTGCAGCGTGAGCAGGATGCGCAGTTCACCTCCAAGTTCATCACCGCCGACCCCAACGTGAAAAGCCTGGCCGACCTGAAGGGCAAGTCGTTTGCCTTCGGCTCCATCTCGTCCACGTCCGGGAGCCTGATGCCGCGCTACTTCATGCTCAAGCAAGACAACATCAAGCCTGAGGACTACTTCAGCCGTGTGGCCTATTCCGGTGCCCATGACGCCACCGTGGCGTGGGTGCAGGCGGGCAAGGTCGACGCAGGTGTGCTCAATGCCAGCGTCTGGCAGAAGCTGGTGGACGCCGGCAAGGTCGATACCAGCAAGGTGAAGGTCTTCGCCACCACACCGACCTATTTCGACTACAACTGGACCGTGCGCGGCAACATGGACCCGGCGCTGAAAGAGAAGATCAAAAAGGCCTTCCTCGCCCTCGACCCGGCCAACCCGGCGGACAAGGCGATTCTCGACCTGCAGGCCGCCAGCCGCTTCATCGAGACCAAGGCCGAGAACTACGTGGGCACCGAGCAAGCGGCGCGTGAGGCCGGCCTGCTCAAGTGACAGCCTCGAACGCGGCCATCCAGCTGCATGGCGCCGGCCTGCGCCACGGTCAGGTGCGCGCTCTCGATGCCGTCAGCCTGCAGATCGACCAAGGCGAGCGCGTGGCCATCATCGGGCCTTCGGGCGCGGGCAAGTCCAGCTTGCTGCACCTGATGGCCACGGCCGTGCGGCCTGGCAGCGGGCGCCTGGAACTGCTCGGCGAGCAGCCCTGGGCGTTGTCGGTGCGGGCGCGTCAACGCTTACGTGCGCGGGTCGGCCTGGTACACCAGGCGCCACCCTTGCCGCCGCGCCAACGGGTGGTCACGGCAGTGCTGGCAGGGCGCCTGGGGCAGTGGGGGCTGCTGCGCGGCTTGTTCAACCTGCTGTACCCCAGCGATGTCGCAGGCGCTCGGCAGGTTCTGGCTGAACTGGGCCTGGCCGACAAGCTGTTCGTGCAATGTGGGCAACTGTCCGGCGGGCAGTTGCAACGGGTCGGCATCGCGCGCGCGTTGTATCAACGGCCGCAGGTACTGCTCACCGACGAACCCGTGTCGGCCATGGACCCGGTGCTGGCCGACCACAGTCTGGCTTTGCTCAACCGCCATGCCCAGCGCCATGGCGTTACCCTGGTGGCCAGCCTGCATGCGGTGGAGCTGGCGCTGGCGCATTTCCCTCGGGTGGTCGGTATTCGCGAGGGGCAGGTGGCGTTCGACTGCCCGGCCACTGCGGTTACCAGGCAGATGCTGGATGCACTGTACGCCAACGAACACCTGGCTTCGCCGCCAGCCCCTGGGGCACCCCTGACCGTGCAGATTCCGCGATGCTGAAAGCCAGCACCCGCGACCCGGCCTTATTGCCGCGGTTGCTGCTGGCCGTGCTGGCTGTGGCAGTCCTGTGGCCGGGTATACGGTTGAGCGAGCTGAACCCCGGTGTGCTGTTGCAGGCAGAGAACCGGCAGCAGATCGCCCAGTTCACCCGCGCGTTCTGGCCACCGGCCCACGACGCCGATTTTCTTGCATTGCTGTACGACGCCACGTTGCAGACCCTGGCCGTGGCGACTGCCGGCATGGCGCTGGCATTGCTGCTGGCAATCCCGGCTGGCTTGCTGGCCAGCCGGGCGTTGTCGTTGCGCGCTGCATCCAGGGGCGGACGGGCCGGGTTAGGGTCACGGGTGGTACGCCTGCCTGTGCGCGGGGTGCTGATTTTCCTGCGCAGCGTGCCCGAGATAGTCTGGGCGTTGCTGTTCGTGCGTGCGGTAGGGTTGGGGCCGACGGCAGGGGTACTGGCCATTGCCATCACCTACAGCGGCATGCTCGGCAAGGTCTATGCCGAGATTTTCGAATCGGTCGACCAGCGCCCGGCACATGCCTTGTTGCAGGCGGGCAGCGGGCGCTTGGCGGCGTTCCTCTACGGCATCCTGCCCAATGCCGCCGCCGAGGTGGTGTCGTACACCGTGTACCGCTGGGAATGCGCGGTACGGGCTTCGGTGGTGATGGGCTTTGTTGGCGCCGGGGGGCTGGGGCAGCAGATCGACCTGTCGATGCGCATGTTTGCGGGTGCCGAGGTTGCCAGCATGCTGCTGACGTTCCTGTTGCTGGTGATCCTGGCCGACCTGCTCAGCCGCTTGCTGCGTTGGAGGTTGGCATGAACCGGGTGATCAACCTGCTACTGCTGGGGGCCATCGTGGCGGCGGTAGCGGCCTCGTTTGCGTACCTGCAGCTGGACTTGCAAGCACTTGTCGGCAATGGCGGCCTGGGGCAGATGGGCGAATACGCCGGGCGCTTCCTGCACCCTGACTGGTCTGCCGGGCACCTGAAGGCGGTATGGCACGGGGCGCTGGAGACCCTGGCCATGTCCGGGCTGGGCACCCTGTTGGCGATGATGATGGGGATGCTGCTGGCGCTGCCGGCGGCGGGCCGCTTCGGTTGGCCGTTGCAGGGCGCTGCGCGGTTGCTGCTCAATGCCCTGCGCGCCATTCCGGAGCTGGTGTGGGCGGCGCTGACCGTGCTGGCCGCCGGGCTTGGGCCCAATGCAGGCACCCTGGCCCTGGCGCTGCACACTGCCGGGGTACTGGGGCGGTTGTTTGCCGAGGCGCTGGAGAACGCGCCGCCAGAGCCTGCGGCGGCGATCCGTTTGCAGGGGGGTAGCCAGGTGGCGGCCTTCTGCTTTGGCACCTTGCCCAATGTGTGGCCGCAGTTGCTGGCGTATAGCTTGTACCGCTGGGAGAACAACATTCGCATGGCCAGCGTGCTGGGGTTTGTCGGGGCGGGGGGCTGGGGCAGATGCTGTACACCACCTTGAGCCTGTTCCAGGAAGCCCAGGCCAGTACGGTGATCCTTGGCATGCTGGTGCTGGTGTTGCTGGTGGACCTGCTCAGTGATGTGTTGCGCCAGCGTTATGTGCGGGCCTGACCGATAGCCAGGGCCGCCAGGCAGCCCGAAAATCCATCAGGCTCCCACCACCTCGCCACACTGCGCCTCGCGCTGCATCGATTCCAGGTTGCGCTCGATCGTCTCGCAAATGGTGTCCATCTGGATCTGGTGCTCACTGAACCTGAACGGGCTCTGCAAGTCGGTACCGATCCGCTCGATGGCCAGCAACATGAACCCCACCACCGTCGACGCCAGCGGTGTGAACCAGCCCAGCGACTCCACCAGCCCCACCGGCACGATCAGACAGAACAAGGTGATGAACAGGCGCGGAAAATACACATAAGGGTACGGCAGCGGCGTATTGGCAATCCGTTCCATGCCGCCCTGGGCATTGGACAGGTCCACCAGGGTTGCCTCCAGCCGCGCCAGGCGAATGCTGTCCAGCCGCCCGGCCTGGTACTCCCGGGCCAGCAAGGCCGCCGAGCCGCTGAGGATGTCGTTGGCGAAGTTGTTCGAGCGGTTGCGCCGTTCGAACTCCGCCGGCGGGATAAAAGCCATCAGTTCCTCCGGGCAGGGTTCACCTTTGAGGTGTGCCGCCAGGCAGTTCACATACGCGACATGCCGGCGCAGGAGGGTGGCCTTGACCGGGTTCAGGCCGTCGTCCGTGTCATCGATCAGGGTCAGCGTCTGCCGGGCAAAACTGCGCGAGCTGTTCACCAGCGCGCCCCATAACGTGCGTGCTTCCCACCAGCGGTTGTAGGCACTGCTGTTGCGAAAGCTCACCAGCACTACCAGCGCAGAACCCAGCAGGGTCAATGGGATCAGCGGCAAGGTGAACTTGCTGTTGAAGAACAGCATGAAGTCGATGGTGACCAGCACATCCCAGATCAGCAGCCAGAACAGCGACCAGCCGATGTAGCCGATGGTCTTCACCACCAGGCGGTACTTGCGGGCGATGACGTCTTTCACGCGGGGGGACCTCGGAACGCGGGGGATGCAGGATGGGACGTCGAGGGGCGCCGAAGGTTCGCCATCCTTGAGCGGGTGTATCCATAAGGATACGATTGGGTGGCCACTTGATGATGCCGAATGGTGTGAAGCCCAGCTGTGGATAGAGCAGCAGGCCGGCGGTGTCGTGATTGAAGCATGGCACTCGGGCCTCCCGAGCGCAGGCTCAAATCCCGCGCAGGCCTTGTAGTAGCGGGTTTACCCGCGAAGAGGCCATCAGCCTCACATCATAGGCCGCTTTCCATCCAGCACCGCGCCCCGATTCACGGCTTGGCGGCCACCGCCACGTAGCCTTTGACCGCAGCCGGCGCCCTCGGCTTGGCCTTGCGTGCCAGCAGGTACTGATAGCGCCGCCACTCCTTGTCGATCTCGTTGAACGACATGAACACGCTGATGCGTTCCTTGCCGATCAGGTCGGGGCGCCTGCCAGCGTCGATCTCGCTGGTCGGGATGATGGCCACGTTGATGCCTACGACCTTGCCATCGTCGGCAAACACCGGCCCACCCGACATGCCTTTGGTGATCGGGCCATCGTGTACCGAGTAGAAGACACTGCCAGGCGTACCTTCCAGCCGAACCAGCGACGGCAGGGCATGGCCCTTGCCTTGCATCGGCATCATCAAGCTGTTGTAGCCGACCGCCGTCACGGCCTCGCCCGGCACGTACTGGCGCCAGGCCGGTACCGTCGCAGCCTTGTGCTTGAAGAACACCACATCACCGAGGCCTTCGTGAACCACGTTGGGCAGGAAGGGGGTGTGTTTGGCGGTTACTGCGTAATCCTCGTTCCACTGGATGGCGCTGGCCATCAGCAGCATTGGCAGCGGAGCACCGGAGGTGACCACGAATGCCTGGCTGTAGACGGGATCGGAAACGTAAGACGTTGGCACTCCATTGCACCCACCCAGCAGCATCATTGCTGCCACACAGGGCGCTATAGCTTTCATGGTTCACACAGGATTGAGGGGAAGGGTGCGCAACTATGGCTAAGTGCCATTATTCGGACAATCCTTTCGTGATATATCCGACGAATGACAGCTTAAGGGCTAATCAGAAGGGTAGCCAATTGAATCGGGGTATCGGGGCGAGGCCCGGCGCCGTGGCGGTGGCGTCAAGACGAGGGGTAGTTTTGCGAGGCGAAAAAAAACCGACCATACGGTCGGTTTTTTCCGGATTTTGGTGCCCCGAGGGAGACTCGAACTCCCACTCCTTTCGAAAACGGATTTTGAATCCGCCGCGTCTACCAATTCCGCCATCAGGGCGTGTGGCGCGCAGTATAGAGAGCTGCCGCTGGTCGGTCAATCGGCTTTCATGGTCAATTTTCACACATTGGGCTAAACTTCCCGGCCCTGCCGAACCGAACATCATCATGCGCGTCGCCGATTTTTCCTTCGAACTCCCCGATTCCCTGATCGCCCGCCACCCACTGGCCGAGCGCCATGGCAGCCGTCTGCTGGTCCTCGATGGGCCGAGCGGCGTGCTGGCACACCGGCAATTCCCCGATTTGCTTGAGTACCTGCGCCCCGGCGACCTGATGGTGTTCAACAACACCCGGGTCATCCCGGCCCGCTTGTTCGGCCAGAAAGCGTCTGGCGGCAAGCTGGAGGTGCTGGTCGAACGCGTGCTCGACAGCCACCGGGTGCTGGCTCACGTAAGGGCCAGCAAGGCGCCGAAAGAGGGCGCGGTCATCCTCATCGATGGCGGTGGCGAGGCCGAAATGGTCGCCCGCCACGACACACTGTTCGAGCTGCGCTTCACCGAAGAGGTGCTGCCACTGCTCGACCGCGTCGGGCACATGCCGTTGCCACCCTATATCGACCGCCCTGACGAGGGCGCCGACCGTGAGCGCTACCAGACCGTCTACGCCGAGCGTGCCGGTGCAGTGGCCGCGCCTACCGCCGGCCTGCACTTCGATGAAGCGCTGCTGGAAAAAATCGCCGCCAAGGGCGTGGAGCGCGCCTTCGTCACCCTGCACGTGGGCGCCGGCACGTTCCAGCCGGTGCGTGTCGACAAGATCGAAGACCACCATATGCACAAAGAGTGGCTCGAAGTGAGCCAGGACGTAGTCGATGCCATCACGGCCTGTCGCGCTCGCGGTGGCCGGGTGATCGCCGTGGGCACCACCAGCGTGCGTTCGCTGGAAAGTGCCGCGCGCGACGGCGTGCTCAAGGCGTTCAGCGGCGACACCGATATTTTTATCTACCCGGGTCGGCCGTTCCATGTGGTCGACGCGCTGGTCACCAACTTCCACCTGCCGGAGTCCACGCTGCTGATGCTGGTCTCGGCCTTCGCCGGCTACCCCGAGACCATGGCCGCCTACGCCGCGGCGGTGGAGCAGGGGTACCGCTTCTTCAGTTACGGTGATGCCATGTTCATCACCCGCAATCCGGCGCCACGCGGCCCCGAGGATCAAGCATGAGTCGCACCTGTCGAATGTCCTTCGAACTGCTGGCCACCGACGGCAAGGCCCGTCGCGGTCGCATCACTTTCCCTCGTGGCACCGTGGAAACCCCGGCGTTCATGCCGGTGGGCACCTATGGCACGGTCAAGGGCATGCTGCCACGCGATATCGAGGCCATTGGCGCCGAGATGATCCTCGGCAATACCTTCCACCTGTGGCTGCGCCCCGGCACCGAGGTGATCAAGAAGCACAACGGCCTGCACGATTTCATGCAGTGGAAGGGCCCGATCCTCACCGACTCCGGTGGTTTCCAGGTGTTCAGCCTGGGCGCCATGCGCAAGATCAAGGAAGAGGGTGTGACCTTCGCCTCGCCGGTCGATGGCTCCAAGGTGTTCATGGGCCCAGAAGAGTCGATGCAGGTCCAGCGTGACCTGGGGTCGGACGTGGTGATGATCTTCGACGAGTGCACCCCGTACCCGGCCGAGCACGATGTCGCGCGCACCTCCATGGAGCTGTCGCTGCGCTGGGCCCAGCGCTCGAAGAACGCCCACGCCGACAACACCGCCGCGCTGTTCGGCATTGTCCAGGGTGGCATGTACCAGGACCTGCGCATGCGCTCGCTCGAAGGCCTGGAAAACATCGGCTTCGATGGCCTGGCCATTGGTGGCCTGTCGGTTGGCGAGCCCAAGCACGAAATGATCAAGGTGCTGGATTACCTGCCTGACCAGATGCCGGCTGACAAACCTCGTTACCTTATGGGGGTAGGCAAACCGGAAGATCTCGTTGAGGGTGTGCGCCGCGGCGTCGACATGTTCGACTGCGTGATGCCAACGCGCAACGCGCGCAACGGGCATCTGTTTGTCGATACAGGGGTGATCAAGATCCGCAATGCGTTCCATCGCCACGATGAATCGCCGCTGGATCCGACCTGTGACTGCTACACCTGCACCAACTTCTCGCGCGCCTATCTGCACCATTTGGACAAGTGCGGCGAAATGCTGAGCAGCATGCTGAATACCATCCACAACTTGCGCCATTACCAGCGCTTGATGGCCGGTTTACGCGAGGCCATTCATCAGGGTAAATTGGCCGCCTTTGTCGACGCCTTCTACGCCAAGCGCGGGCTTCCGGTTCCGCCCTTGGACTGACTGTCTGCATCCATTATTAGAAAATTACATTAGGAGTGCCCAATGAGCTTCTTGATCCCCGCCGCATACGCGGACGCTGCAGCACCTGCCGCCGGCCCAGCCGGTACCGGCTTCGAGTGGATTTTCCTGGTCGGTTTCCTGGTCATCTTCTACCTCATGATCTGGCGCCCACAGGCCAAGCGTGCCAAAGAGCAGAAGAACCTGCTGAGCAACTTGCAAAAAGGTGACGAAGTTGTCACCAACGGCGGTATCGCCGGCAAGATCGTCAAGGTTTCCGATGACTTCGTGGTACTGGAAGTGTCCGACACTGTCGAACTGAAGTTCCAGAAGGGCGCCATTGCTGCGACCCTGCCAAAAGGTACGCTTAAGGCTATCTGAGTTACCGGTTTTATTTTCCAGTCGGGGCGCGCAACGCGCCCCGCGTCTTGAACGGGCGGCGTGATGCTGAACAAATACCCTCTGTGGAAATATGCACTGATCGTGCTGGTACTGGTGGTCGGTTTCATTTATTCCGCACCCAACCTTTACCCGGACGACCCGGCGGTGCAGATCAGTGGTGCCAGCTCGGCGCTGCAGGTGAACCAGGCCGACCTCGACCGCGTCAGCAAGGCGTTGGTCGATGCCAAGATCGCAGTCAAGGGCACCAGCCTGGGCGAGAAGGGCAGCGGGCTGATCCGCCTGACCAACCAGGAAGACCAGCTGCCGGCCAAGGATGTGGTGCGCAAGGCGCTGGGCGATGATTACGTCGTGGCCCTGAACCTGGCCCAGACGACTCCGCAATGGCTGCGCAACCTGGGTGCAAGCCCAATGAAGCTGGGCCTGGACCTGTCCGGTGGTGTGCACTTCCTGCTGGAAGTGGACATGGACAAGGCCATGAGCGCCCGCATGAAAGTCTACGAAGGCGAGGTCAAGACCTTGCTGCGTAAAGAGCGTGTGCGCTACCGCAGCCTGCCTCAGCAGGATGGTGGCATCATGCTGGGCTTTGCTGACGATGCAACCCGCGAACAGGCGCGTGCCCTGATCCGCAAGAATTTCAATGATTTCGACCTGACCACCACCGAGCGCAACGACCTTGCGGTGCTGCGCCTGGCGCTGACCCAGGCGAAGGTCGCCGAAATCCGCGAATACTCGATCAAGCAGAACCTCACCACCGTGCGCAACCGCGTCAACGAGCTGGGCGTGGCCGAGCCGCTGGTACAGCGTCAGGGCGCCAACCGCATCGTGGTCGAGTTGCCAGGTGTGCAGGACACTGCCGAAGCCAAACGTATCCTGGGTAAAACCGCCAACCTCGAGTTCCGTTTCGGTGCCGAACCGGGTGCGTCCAAGGCCACTACCGAGGTGTTCGAGTTCCGCGAAGGCGGCCGGTCCGCTGCGGTCGAGCGCGGGCTGATCATTACCGGTGACCAGGTTACCGACGCCCAGGCAAGTTTCGATGAACACGGCCGCCCACAGGTGAACATTCGCCTGGATGGCCACGGTGGCGAGCTGATGAGCCGCGCTACCCGCAGCAACGTTGGCCGCAGCATGGCGGTGATCTTCATCGAGCAGAAGCCGGTTACCCGCTACGTCAAGCAAACCGTCGACGGCGTCGAGAAAGACGTGGCCGTGCAAAGCTTCGTCGAAGAGAAGAAAATCATCAGCCTGGCCACCATCCAGTCGCCGCTGGGTAGCCAGTTCCGCATCACCGGCCTGAACGGCCAGGGCGAATCGTCCGAGCTGGCGCTGTTGCTGCGTGCCGGTGGTCTGGCTGCACCGATGTACTTCGCAGAAGAACGTACCATTGGCCCAAGCCTGGGTGCCGACAACATCACCAAAGGTATCGATGCATCGCTGTGGGGCATGCTGTTCGTCTCGCTGTTCATCATCGCCATCTACCGTGGTTTTGGCGTGATCGCCACCATCGCCCTGGCGGGCAACATGGTGCTGCTGCTGGCACTGATGTCGCTGCTGGGGGCCACCCTGACCCTGCCAGGCATTGCCGGTATCGTGTTGACCATGGGTATGGCGGTAGACGCCAACGTGCTGATCTTCTCGCGCATACGCGAAGAGCTGAAGGCCGGCATGTCGGTGCAGCGCGCCATCCACGAAGGTTTCAACCGCGCCTATACCGCGATCATCGACGCCAACCTGACCAGCCTGCTGGTCGGCGGCATCCTGTTCGCCATGGGTACCGGCCCGGTCAAGGGCTTTGCGGTCACCATGTCCCTCGGGATTTTCACCTCGATGTTCACCGCCGTCATGGTGACCCGCGCAATGGTCAACCTGACCTGTGGCGGGCGTGACATCAAGAAGCTGTGGGTTTGAGGGAGCTGCGATGAAAACCATCAACTTCATGGGCGTGCGCAATGTCGCGTTCGCCATTACCGTGCTCCTCACCGTGCTGGCGCTGTTCAGCTGGTGGCAGAAAGGCCTGAACTTCGGCCTGGACTTCACCGGTGGTACGCTGATCGAGCTGACCTACGAGCGCCCGGCGGACCTCAAGGCGGTACGCGCCGAGCTGGTCGACTCCGGTTTCCACGAGGCCGTGGTGCAAAGCTTTGGTGCTACCACCGACCTGTTGGTGCGTATGCCGGGTGACGACCCGCAACTGGGCAACAAGGTAGCTGCCGCACTGCAGAAGGCGGGCGGCGACAACCCGGCCACGCTCAAGCGCGTCGAGTTCGTTGGCCCTCAGGTGGGTGAAGAGCTGCGCGACCAGGGTGGCATGGGCATGCTGCTGGCGCTGGGCGGCATCCTCATCTACCTGGCCTTCCGCTTCCAGTGGAAGTTCGCGGTGGGGGCGATCATCTCGCTGATTCACGACGTGGTGGTCACACTGGGTATCCTGTCGTTCTTCCAGATCACCTTCGACCTGACGGTGTTGGCGGCAGTGCTGGCGATCATTGGCTACTCGCTGAACGACACCATCGTCGTGTTCGACCGGGTGCGGGAAAACTTCCGCGTCATGCGCAAGGCTTCGTTGATCGAGAACATCAACGTGTCCACCACCCAGACCTTGCTGCGTACCATCGCCACCTCGGTTTCGACCTTGCTGGCCATCGCGGCGCTGTTGTTCTTTGGCGGTGACAACCTGTTCGGCTTCTCGCTGGCCTTGTTCATCGGGGTGATGGCAGGTACCTACTCGTCGATCTACATCGCCAACGTGGTGTTGATCTGGCTGAACCTGAACAGTGAAGACCTGATCCCGCCGACCAAGGCCGAAGGCGTGGACGATCGTCCGTAGCGGCTAGCCCAAAACCGCTTGGCGGTGCAAAAGGCGCGAGTATTGAACTCGCGCCTTTTTTTTTGCTCCAAGGCTGGGAGAAGCGCGGGTTGCGACCCGCTGGTACGATCAGGAGGTTGACGTGAATAAATCAATGCTGGTGGGTGCGGTACTGGGTGCTGTCGGTGTGACTGCCGGAGGTGCTGTCGCGACCTACAGCTTGGTCAACAAGGGGCCTGAATATGCCCAGGTCACCGACGTGCAGCCGATCAAGCAAAAGGTGAAAACCCCGCGTGAAGTGTGCAAGGACGTTGCCGTAACGCGCCAGGCGCCGGTCAAGGACCAGCACCAGATCGCCGGTACCGTGGTAGGCGCCCTGGCGGGCGGCTTGCTCGGCAACCAGATCGGTGGCGGCACAGGCAAGAAGATCGCCACCGTTGCCGGTGCGGTCGGTGGTGGTTATGCCGGTAACAAGGTGCAGGAAGGCATGCAGCAGCGTGACACCTACACCACCACGCAAACCCGCTGCAATACGGTCAATGACATCAGTGAGAAGGTGGTGGGGTACAACGTGACCTATTCCATCGGTGACCAGGTCGGTAAGGTGAAAATGGACCGTGAGCCTGGGTCGACCATTCCGCTGGACAAGAATGGCAAGTTGGTCCTGAGCGAGGCCGGGCAGTAAGTTTGAATGCGGTCCGCTCTTTTTTGGGGGAGCGGCCTTGTGTCGCGAAAGGGGCGCGCAGCGGCCCCAGGGTCTATGACCCATCAGAGATCGTCGGGGCTGCCTTGCAGCCCTTTCGCGACACAAGGCCGCTCCCACAAAAAGCGGATTGTGGACGGCTTCGGCAGGCACAAAAAAGCACCCCGAGGGGTGCTTTTTGTTTGCCAGCAATCCGCGCTTAGCGCTTCAGGCTTTCTGGCAGGTGTGGCTGGATAGCGGTCAGCACGGCCTTGAAGCACTTGATGTTGCCCGCAACGATGTGGCCTTTGTCGAGGAAGTCGTGGCCACCGTTGAAGTCGCTCACCAGGCCACCGGCTTCCTGAATCAGCAGCACGCCGGCGGCCATGTCCCACTCGGACAGCCCCGATTCCCAGAAGGCGTCGAAGCGGCCGGCAGCAACGTAGGCCAGGTCTAGGCTGGCAGCGCCGGCGCGGCGGATGCCGGCAGTCTGGCCGGTCAAGGCGCGGAACATGCCCAGGTAGTTGTCGAGGTCGGCCATCTGGCTGTCGCGGAACGGGAAGCCGGTACCCAGCAGGGCGCCTTCCAGGCTGGTGCGCGAGCTGACACGCAGGCGGCGGCCATTGAGTTGGGCGCCACGGCCACGGCTGGCGGTGAATTCTTCCTGGCGAACCGGGTCGACGATCACGGCGTGCTCAAGGCGGCCACGGTATTTGCAGGCAATGCTGACAGCGAAGTGCGGGATGCCACGCAGGAAGTTGGTGGTGCCGTCCAGCGGGTCGATGATCCACAGGTAATCCTTGCCCTCTTCACCGGTGCCGGCGTGCAGGCCGGTTTCTTCACCCTGGATGGAGTGGTTCGGGTAGGCCTTGCGCAGGGCGTTGACGATGGTCTGCTCGGCGGCGCGATCGACTTCGGAAACGTAGTCCTTGGCCTCTTTCTCATCGACCTTGATGCTATCCAGGCGTTCGATGGAGCGGAAAATCAGTTCACTGGCGCTGCGAGCGGCGCGCAGGGCGATATTCAGCATAGGCTGCATGGGCGGGTCACCTGGAGATGTTAAAGAAGAAAGCCGATCATTCTAGCAGAAAACTGTGGCGGCAGAAGGGGCACATTTGCTTTCGTGGCGTTACGTCTGTCGGTTCTGTAAGATCCAAGCCCCTGATTCCTGCATCTGTGAGCACAACACCTTGCTGCAAAATATTCGTGTTGTTCTGGTCAATACCAGCCACCCCGGCAACATCGGCGGCGCTGCGCGTGCCATGAAAAACATGGGCTTGTCGCGCCTGGTGCTGGTGCAGCCGAAAGAGTTCCCCGCCGTGGATGCCAGTGCCCGCGCCTCTGGTGCCGACGACGTGCTGGGCAATGCCCAGGTGGTCGACAGCCTCGAACAGGCCCTGGTCGGCTGTAACCTGGTGATGGGCACCAGCGCCCGCGAGCGCAGCATTCCCTGGCCGTTGATCGGCCCGCGTGAATGTGGCGAAAAGGCGGTGGTGCATGCCAACGGTGGCGAAGAAATCGCCCTGGTGTTCGGGCGCGAACACGCCGGCCTGACCAACGAAGAACTGCAGCGATGTCACTTCCACGTGCACATTCCCTCCAACCCCGACTTCAGCTCGCTGAACCTGGCTGCCGCCGTGCAAGTGCTCGCCTATGAGGTGCGCATGGCCTGGTTGGCCGCCGGTGTGGCACCGGCCCAGGTCGAGAAGGTGGATGCCAGCGAGCTGGCGACCATGGACGAAATGGAGCTGTTCTACGACCACCTGGAGAAAACCCTGGTGGGCATCGGCTTCCTCGACCCTGCCAAGCCCAAGCACCTGATGCCGCGCTTGCGCCGGCTGTACGGGCGGGTGGCGGTCGAGCGTTCGGAAATGAGCATTTTGCGCGGCATCCTGACCGAGACCCAGAAAGTGGTCCGGGGCGAGCCGCATAAACGGAAGGACTGAAAGATGTTTGAACGCCTGCGTGAAGATATTCAAAGCGTATTCCACCGTGACCCGGCTGCGCGCAATGCCTTCGAGGTGCTCACCTGCTACCCGGGCATGCATGCCATCTGGCTGCATCGCCTGGGTAATGCCTTGTGGCGGCGCGACTTCAAGTGGCTGGCGCGCCTGGTCTCGAACTTTGGCCGCTGGCTCACCGGTATCGAGATTCACCCGGGTGCCACCATCGGCCGGCGTTTCTTCATCGACCACGGCATGGGCATCGTCATCGGCGAAACCGCCGAAATCGGCGATGACGTCACCCTGTACCAGGGCGTTACGCTGGGCGGCACCAGCTGGAACAAGGGCAAGCGCCACCCCACCCTGGAAAACGGCGTGGTGGTAGGGGCGGGGGCCAAGGTGCTGGGCCCGTTCACCGTGGGTGCGGGGGCCAAGATCGGCTCCAATGCGGTGGTGACCAAGGCGGTCCCGGCCGGTGCCACGGCAGTGGGTATCCCCGGGCGCATCATCGTCAAGCGCGAAGACAGCGAAGTGGAGGCCAAGCGCAAGGCGATGGCCGAGAAGATCGGCTTCGACGCCTACGGTGTGAGTGGCGACATGCCTGACCCGGTGGCGCGCGCCATTGGCCAGATGCTCGACCACCTGCAGGCCGTCGACGAGCGGCTGGAGGGTATGTGCGGCGCGTTGACGAAAATGGGCAGTGACTACTGCGCCAAAGAGCTGCCGGCCCTGCCTGAAGATGACTTCACCGAAGCGGCCCAGGCCGTCAGGCGCGACACTCAGCCGCATTGATTGCGCCGCGGCGCACCGAGGTAGACATACGGGGCGTGTGCTCACGCCCCTCGTCTGCTACAATCGCGCCGCCTCCCAGATGCAAACCCGACTAAAGCAGTAGGTCTAATAGTTGACTTAAATGCTCGGGAATCGCATACTTGCACACATCCCGAAACTCCCGTGGTACCCAATAGCCATGCGACTGACTACCAAAGGCCGATACGCCGTGACTGCCATGCTCGACCTGGCGTTGCACGCGCAGCATGGGCCGGTGTCTTTGGCCGATATTTCCGAGCGCCAGGGCATTTCCCTCTCTTATCTGGAGCAGCTGTTCGCCAAGCTGCGCCGTAGCAGCCTGGTTTCCAGTGTGCGCGGCCCAGGTGGCGGCTATCAGCTGTCGCGCGGTATGGAAACCATCCAGGTGGCACAGGTCATCGACGCGGTCAACGAATCGGTCGATGCCACCCGTTGCCAGGGCCTCGGGGACTGCCATGCCGGTGATACCTGCCTGACCCACCACCTGTGGTGCGACCTCAGCCAGCAGATCCATGAATTCCTCAGCGGCATCAGCCTGGCCGACCTTGTCATGCGCCGTGAGGTGCAGGAAGTCGCCCAGCGCCAGGACTTGCGTCGTGTCGCAGGCCGAACCGCCCAGCTGGACAAGATTGAGACGTCTGCCGTCGATTGACCCTTAGCCACGACGAGCGACGCCACCGCCTGATAGGAGAGACAAATGAAGTTGCCGATCTACCTCGATTACTCCGCGACCACGCCGGTTGACCCACGCGTCGCCCAGAAAATGGCCGAATGCCTGCTGGTTGACGGAAACTTCGGTAACCCGGCTTCGCGCTCCCACGTGTTCGGCTGGAAGGCCGAAGAAGCGGTCGAGAACGGCCGTCGCCAGGTTGCCGAGCTGATCAACGCCGACCCGCGCGAGATCGTCTGGACCAGCGGTGCCACCGAGTCCGACAACCTCGCCCTCAAAGGCGTGGCGCACTTCTATCAGACCAAGGGCAAGCACATCATCACCTCCAAGATCGAGCACAAGGCGGTACTGGATACCGCTCGCCAGCTGGAGCGTGAAGGTTTCGAAGTCACCTACCTGGAGCCAGGCGAAGACGGTATCGTCACCCCGGCCATGGTCGAGGCCGTGCTGCGTGACGACACTATCCTGGTGTCGCTGATGCACGTGAACAACGAAGTCGGCTCGATCAACGACATCGCCGCCATCGGTGAGCTGACCCGTGCGCGTGGCGTGCTGTTCCATGTCGATGCCGCCCAGTCGGCCGGCAAGGTGGAAATCGACGTGCAGAAGCTGAAGGTCGACCTGATGTCGTTCTCGGCGCACAAAGCCTACGGCCCGAAAGGCATCGGCGCGCTGTACGTCAGCCGCAAGCCGCGTGTGCGTCTGGAAGCCATCATCCACGGTGGTGGTCATGAGCGCGGCATGCGTTCGGGCACTCTGCCGACTCACCAGATCGTCGGCATGGGCGAAGCATTCGCCATCGCCAAGCAGGAAATGGCCGCCGAAAACGTACGCATCAAGGCCCTGAGCGACCGCTTCTTCAAGCAGGTCTCCAGCCTTGAAGAGCTGTACGTCAACGGTAGCCAGACTGCCCGCGTACCGCACAACCTGAACCTGAGCTTCAACTACGTCGAAGGCGAATCGCTGCTGATGTCGCTGAAGGACATCGCCGTATCGTCCGGTTCGGCGTGCACCTCCGCGTCGCTCGAGCCGTCGTACGTACTGCGCGCTCTGGGCCGCAACGACGAGCTGGCGCACAGCTCGATCCGCTTCTCCTTCGGCCGCTTCACCACCGAAGAAGAAGTCGACTACGCCGCGCAGAAAGTCTGTGAGGCCGTCAACAAACTGCGTGAACTGTCGCCGCTGTGGGATATGTACAAAGACGGCGTTGACATCTCCAAGATCGAGTGGGCCGCCCACTAAGCAGTCGCCGGCAAGAGCGGCTCCCTGATGAGGAAGGAATTGCACCATGGCATACAGTGAAAAGGTCATCGACCACTACGAAAACCCACGCAACGTCGGCAAGATGAATGCCGAAGACCCGGATGTCGGTACCGGCATGGTCGGCGCCCCTGCGTGTGGCGACGTGATGCGTCTGCAAATCAAGGTCAACGAGCAGGGCGTGATCGAAGACGCCAAGTTCAAGACCTACGGTTGCGGTTCGGCCATCGCTTCCAGCTCCCTCGCTACCGAGTGGATGAAGGGCAAGACCCTGGACGAAGCCGAAACCATCAAGAACACCCAGCTGGCAGAAGAACTGGCGTTGCCGCCGGTCAAGATCCACTGCTCGGTACTCGCCGAAGATGCCATCAAGGCAGCTGTGCGCGATTACAAGCAGAAGAAAGGCTTGATCTAAGCCGCCTGTTGCGAGGTAAGGAGTACTGATGGCTATCAGCATGACAGAAGCCGCCGCCAACCACATTCGCCGCTCCCTCGATGGGCGCGGCAAAGGTGAGGGCATTCGCCTGGGCGTGCGCACCACCGGTTGCTCGGGCCTGGCCTACGTGCTGGAGTTCGTTGACGAACTGGCCGACGAAGACCAGGTGTTCGAAAACCACGGCGTCAAGGTGATCATCGATCCCAAGAGCCTGGTGTACCTCGACGGTACCGAGCTGGACTTCGTCAAGGAAGGGTTGAACGAGGGCTTCAAGTTCAACAACCCCAACGTGCGCGGTGAGTGTGGCTGCGGCGAAAGCTTCAACGTTTGAGGCCGGCTGTGGGTACTCCTTGTCACTACGCATTGTTTGACCTCCAGCCAAGCTTCCGCCTGGATCTCGACAAGCTGGCCACTCGCTACCGCGAGCTGGCCCGCGAAGTCCATCCCGACCGTTTTGCCGACGCCTCCGAGCGAGAGCAGCGGGTCGCGCTGGAAAAGTCCGCAGCCCTCAACGACGCCTACCAGACGCTGCGCAGTGCGCCGCGTCGTGCCCGCTATCTGCTGGCCATCAGCGGTCACGAAGTGCCCCAGGAAGTCACGGTCCACGACCCGGACTTTTTGTTGCAGCAGATGCAGTGGCGCGAAGAGCTGGAAGAGCTGCAGGACGAAGCCGACCTGGACGGCGTAGCGGCATTCAAGAAGCGCTTGAAGGCCGCCCAGGACTCGCTGAACGAGGATTTCGCTGCCTGCTGGGACGTTCCCGCCGAGCGCGACAAGGCTGAGCGCCTGATGCGCCGCATGCAGTTCCTCGACAAGCTCGCCCAAGAAGTGCGCCAACTGGAAGAGCGCCTCGACGATTAACCCGGTGTCGCCCGTGATGGCACCTAAGGTACTCAGATAAGCATGGCCCTACTGCAGATTGCCGAACCCGGTCAAACCCCTCAACCGCACCAGCGTCGCCTGGCGGTGGGCATTGACCTGGGTACCACCAACTCCATGGTCGCCGCCTTGCGCAGCGGCCGCAGCGAGCCCCTGCCCGATGTGCAGGGTAACGTCATTCTGCCGTCCGCGGTACGCTACCTCGACGGGCGTATCGAGGTGGGGCAGGCCGCGCGTGAGGCCGCTTCCAGCGACCCGCTGAACACCGTGCTGTCGGTCAAGCGCCTGATGGGGCGCGGCGTTGCCGACGTCAAGCAGTTGGGCGAGCAACTGCCTTACCGCTTTGTTGGCGGTGAGTCGCACATGCCGTTCATCGATACCGTGCAGGGCCCGAAAAGCCCGGTGGAAGTGTCCGCCGACATCCTCAAGGTGCTGCGTGAGCGGGCCGAAGCGACCCTGGGTGGCGAGCTGGTAGGCGCGGTGATCACCGTGCCAGCCTATTTCGACGACGCTCAGCGCCAGGCGACCAAAGACGCTGCACGCCTGGCAGGCCTGAACGTGCTGCGCCTGCTCAATGAGCCGACCGCCGCTGCCGTGGCCTACGGCCTGGACCAGAACGCCGAAGGCGTGGTGGCCATCTATGACCTGGGCGGCGGTACCTTTGACATTTCCATCCTGCGCCTGACGGCCGGTGTGTTCGAAGTGCTGGCCACCGGCGGCGATACCGCCCTGGGCGGCGACGATTTCGACCATGCCATCGCCGGCTGGATCATCGAGCAGGCCGGTCTTTCCTCCGACCTGGACCCGGCCACCCAGCGCGCACTGCTGCAGACTGCCTGCGCTGCCAAAGAGGCCCTGACTGACGCCGATGTGGTCACTGTCAGCCATGGTGCCTGGCAAGGTGAGCTGAGCCGTGTTGCCTTCGACGCCATGATCGAGCCGATGATCGCCCGCAGCCTCAAGGCTTGCCGCCGCGCGGTGCGCGACAGCGGCGTTGAAATGGACGAAGTCAGCGCCGTGGTCATGGTTGGTGGCTCGACCCGCGTGCCGCGTGTGCGCGATGCGGTGGGTGCGCTGTTTGGCCGTACGCCGCTGACCTCGATCGACCCGGACCAGGTGGTGGCCATCGGCGCCGCGATTCAGGCCGATACCCTGGCCGGCAACCGCCGCGAAGGTGGCGAACTGCTGCTGCTCGATGTCATTCCGCTGTCGCTTGGCCTCGAAACCATGGGCGGGCTGATGGAGAAGGTGATCCCGCGCAACACCACCATTCCGGTGGCGCGTGCCCAGGAGTTCACCACTTACAAAGACGGCCAGACGGCCATGATGATCCACGTGCTGCAAGGCGAGCGTGAGCTGATCAGCGACTGCCGCTCGCTGGCGCGTTTCGAGCTGCGTGGCATTCCGGCCATGGTCGCCGGCTCGGCAAAAATCCGCGTCACCTTCCAGGTGGATGCCGACGGCCTGCTCAGCGTTGCCGCGCGCGAGCTGGGTTCGGGCGTGGAAGCCAGCATCCAGGTCAAGCCGTCCTACGGCCTGACCGACGGCGAAATCGCCCGCATGCTGAAGGACTCGTTCGAACACGCCGGTTCCGACAAGCATGCCCGCCAGTTGCGCGAGCACCAGGTGGACGCCGAGCGCCTGCTCGAAGCGGTACAGGGCGCCCTGGACGCCGACGGCGAACGCTTGCTCAGCAGTGACGAGCGCGACGCCATCGAATTCCAGATGCAAGAACTACGTGATTTGCTGGCGGGCACCGATGGCGCAGCCATCGAGCAACAGACCAAGCGTCTGTCGCAGGTGACCGACGCATTTGCCGCCCGTCGCCTTGATTCGACGGTCAAAGCCGCACTGGCCGGGCGCAACCTGAATGAGATCGAGGAGTAATCGATGCCGCTGGTAACCTTCCTGCCGCATGAGAAGTTCTGCCCTGAAGGCCTGACCGTGGATGTGCCAGCCGGGACCAACATCCTGGAACTGGCCCACGACCATCACATCGAGATGGAAAGCGCCTGTGGCGGGGTAAAGGCTTGCACCACCTGCCACTGTATTGTTCGCAAAGGTTTCGATTCGCTCGAAGAAGCCGACGAGCTGGAAGAGGACATGCTGGACAAGGCCTGGGGCCTGGAGGCGCAGTCGCGCCTGGGTTGCCAGGTGGTGGTCGCCGACCAGGACCTGACCATCGAGATCCCCAAGTATTCGCTGAACCACGCTGCCGAAGCACCGCACTGAGGGCCTGTACATGAGTCTGAAATGGGTTGATGTACTTGAAATCGCCATCCAGCTTGCAGAAAGCAAGCCGGAAGTCGATCCTAAATATGTGAATTTCGTCGACCTGCACCGTTGGGTGCTGGCATTGCCAGAGTTCAGCGACGATCCGTCACGCGGCGGTGAGAAAGTGCTTGAGGCAATCCAGGCCGCCTGGATTGACGAAGCCGACTAAGCGTTGCGTGCAGGTTAGGCAATCCCCTCGAACCCGCGTATAATTCGCGGGTTTAATTTTTCGTAACACTCATATTCTGGAGTTTTCCATGGCTGTTCAACGTACTTTCTCGATCATCAAGCCTGACGCCGTTGCCAAAAACGTCATCGGCAAGATCACCACCCGTTTCGAAGAAGCCGGCCTGAAAATCGTTGCCTCGAAAATCAAGCAACTGTCCAAAGCCGAAGCCGAAGGCTTCTACGCTGAGCACAGCGAGCGCGGCTTCTTCGGTGACCTGGTTGCCTTCATGACTTCCGGTCCGGTTGTTGTTCAGGTCCTGGAAGGTGAAAACGCCATCGCCAAGAACCGTGAGCTGATGGGCGCTACCAACCCTAAAGAAGCTGCTCCTGGCACCATCCGCGCCGACTTCGCCGAGTCCATCGACGCCAACGCCGTTCACGGTTCGGACTCCGAAGCTGCTGCTGCTCGCGAAATCGCTTACTTCTTCGCTGCTACCGAGGTAACCACTCGCTAAGCGAAAGCTTACGGGTGAGGGTGAATCCATGACGACATCTACTGGCAAAATCAACCTGTTGGGCCTGACCCAGCCGGAAATGGAACAATTCTTCGACTCTATCGGGGAGAAGCGCTTCCGCGCCGGCCAGGTGATGAAATGGATTCACCATTTTGGCGTGTCCGATTTTGCGGCCATGACCAATGTTGGCAAGGCCTTGCGCGAGAAGCTCGAGGCCGTTGCCGAGATTCGCCCCCCGGAAGTGGTCAGTGAAGACATTTCCGCCGACGGCACCCGCAAGTGGGTGATCCGCGTTGCCTCCGGCAGCTGCGTCGAAACCGTCTACATTCCTACCGACGACCGCGGCACCCTGTGCGTATCGTCGCAAGCCGGCTGTGCCCTGGACTGCAGCTTCTGCTCCACCGGCAAGCAAGGCTTCAACAGCAACCTCACCGCCGCCGAAGTGATCGGCCAGGTGTGGCTTGCCAACAAATCCTTCGGGACCGTCCCTGCCAAAATCGACCGCGCCATTACCAACGTGGTGATGATGGGCATGGGCGAGCCTCTGCTGAACTTCGACAACGTCATCGCCGCCATGAAAATCATGATGGATGACCTGGGCTACGGCATTTCCAAGCGTCGCGTCACCTTGTCCACCTCGGGCGTGGTGCCAATGATCGACGAACTGGCCAAGCACATCGACGTGTCGCTGGCACTGTCGCTGCACGCCCCTAACGACGAGCTGCGCAACAAGCTGGTGCCGATCAACAAGAAGTACCCGCTGAAAATGCTGCTGGAATCGTGCATGGGCTACATGGCCACCCTGGGTGGCAAGCGCGTGCTGACCATCGAGTACACCCTGCTCAAGGACGTCAACGACCAGCCAGAGCATGCCGCGCAAATGATCGAGCTGCTGCGCGACGTGCCGTGCAAGATCAACCTGATCCCGTTCAACCCGTTCCCGCATTCGGGCTATGAGCGGCCTAGCAACAATGCCATTCGTCGTTTCCAGGACCTGCTGCACCACGGTGGTTTCAACGTGACCACCCGTACTACCCGTGGCGACGACATCGACGCTGCCTGCGGCCAGTTGGTGGGGCAGGTCAACGACCGCACGCGCCGCAGTGAGCGCTATATCGCTGTGCGCCAACTGTCTGCGGATGTCGAGCTGCAAGACAGCGCCGCCAGCCACTGACCGGGACCTTGCCCATGAGCCTGCGCGCCGCGCTGTCGATCCTTGCGCTTTCGCTGCTGGCCGGCTGCGTGTCGGGCGGCGCGAGCGACCCGCTGGGCAGCCGCCAGGGCAGGGCCGAAGCGGGGCGGGCCTACGTGCAGCTTGGGCTGGGTTATTTGCAACAGGGTTTGACCGAACAGGCCAAGGCGCCACTGGGCAAGGCCCTGGCCCTGGACAGCAGCGATGCCGATGCGCACGCGGCCCTGGCGCTGGTGTTCCAGGCCGAAGGTGAGCCGGCACTGGCCGAAACACACTTTCGCAAGGCCCTGCAAAGCAGCGGCGGCAATACGCGAATTCGCAACAACTACGGCAGTTTCCTTTATGCTCAGGGGCGATTTGCCGAGGCCGAGCAGATGTTTCGCCTGGCCAGTGCCGATACCCTGTATCCTGAGCGCTCGCGCGTATACGAGAACCTTGGCCTGACTGCCTTGAGGCTCGAACGCCGCGACCAGGCACAGGCATATCTGGTGAAAGCATTGCAGCTCAACCAGCGGCAACCCAGGGCGTTGCTGGAAATGGCTGAGTTGTCCTACGAAAACAGGCATTATGTGCCGGCCCGGGACTACTACGATCGTTTCAGCGAGCTGAGCGCGCACGATGCCCGTAGCCTGCTACTGGGCAGCCGCCTTGCCAGGGTGTTCGACGAGCAGGGCGCACTGGCCGAAACGGGCCAGCAATTACAACGACTTTATCCCGGTACGCCGGAATATCAGCAATACCTGTCGGAGCAACGATGAACGCCGCGCATCCCGAAGTAGCAGTAGCGCCTGGCCAGAACCCCGGTGAGCTTTTGCGCCTGGCCCGTGAGAAACGGGACTGGTCGCAAGCCGAGGTGGCCCGCAAGCTAAACCTCACTGTCAGTTCGCTGAACCACGTGGAAACCGGCGCCTTCGACAAGCTGCCCGGGCATACGTTTGCCCGTGGCTACATACGTGCCTACGCCAAGCTGCTGGACCTGGACCAGGCTGCGCTGGTCGATGCCTTCGACCGCTACACCGGTACCCATGCCAAGGGCAGCGACGTGCATTCGCTGGGCCGCATCGAAGAGCCGACGCGCCTGTCGCACAACATCCTGCGCGGCGTCAGCCTGCTGTTGCTGCTCGCCGTGGTCGGTGGCGGTTTCGTCTGGTGGCAGGACCAGGGCAGCCTGCGTGGCAAGGACCTGGCCAAGATGGCCCTGGAGCATGTCGAAGTCGAAAGCGCCGACGGCACCACCCAGATCCACCCGCTCGATGAGCCTGAAGACCAGGCCGTTACCGCCGGCCAGCAGGCTGAGACCGCACCGCTGCCGTTGGCGCAGGGCACGGGCGAACAACCCGCTGCAGCTGGCGAGCAGCCGGCGGCCGGTACAGCCACAGAGCCAGCCGCTGGGGCGGCAACTGCCCAGCAGGCGCCCGTGCAGGCAGCCGCCAGCACCCCGGCGGCCACAGCGGCGCCTGTAGCTCCCGTTACGGCCGCGCCGGCCGCAGCCAGTGAGCCTGCGCCAGTGCCGGCCGGTAGCGGCAAGGTCGCCATTCAGTTCACCGCCGATTGCTGGACCCAGGTTTCCGACGGCAACGGCAAGGTGCTGTTCAGCGCCATCAAGCGCAAAGGGGACAACCTCGAACTGACCGGCAAGCCGCCGTTCGCGGTACGCCTGGGCTTCGCCCGGGGCGCCCAGGTCAGCTACAACGGCCAGGCCGTCGATGTTGCCCCGTTCACCAGTGGCGAGACTGCTCGCCTGAAGTTGGGACAGTAAGTCATGCACGGCGAATCTCCGATCAAACGTCGCGAATCCCGCAAAATCTGGGTCGGCAATGTGCCGGTGGGTGGTGATGCCCCCATCGCGGTGCAGAGCATGACCAACACCGACACCAACGATGTGGCCGCCACCGTGGCGCAAATCCAGCGCCTGGTCGATGCCGGCGTGGACATCGTGCGGGTGTCGGTGCCAGACATGGACGCTGCCGAAGCCTTCGGCAAGATCAAGCAACAGGTGAGCGTGCCGCTGGTAGCCGATATCCACTTCGACTACAAGATCGCCCTGCGGGTTGCCGAGCTGGGCGTCGATTGCCTGCGTATCAACCCGGGCAACATCGGCCGCGAAGACCGTGTGCGCGCAGTGGTGGACGCCGCCCGCGACCGCGGCATCCCGATCCGCATCGGTGTCAACGCCGGTTCGCTGGAAAAAGACCTGCAGAAGAAGTACGGCGAGCCTACCCCGGCCGCGCTGGTCGAGTCGGCCCTGCGCCATGTCGAGCACCTCGACCGCCTGGACTTCCAGGACTTCAAGGTCAGCGTGAAGGCCTCCGACGTGTTCATGGCCGTGGAGGCCTACCGCCTGTTGGCCAGGCAGATCGTGCAGCCGCTGCACCTGGGCATCACCGAAGCCGGTGGCCTGCGTTCAGGCACGGTGAAATCCGCCGTCGGCCTCGGTATGCTGCTGGCCGAAGGCATTGGCGATACCATTCGCATCTCGCTGGCCGCCGACCCGGTCGAAGAAGTGAAGGTCGGCTACGACATCCTCAAGTCGCTGCACCTGCGCTCGCGCGGCATCAACTTCATCGCCTGCCCGAGCTGCTCGCGGCAGAACTTCGATGTGGTCAAGACCATGAACGAGCTGGAAGGGCGCCTGGAAGACCTGCTGGTACCGCTGGACGTGGCAGTGATCGGTTGCGTGGTCAACGGCCCGGGTGAAGCCAAGGAAGCCCATGTCGGCCTGACTGGCGGCACGCCGAACCTGATCTACATCGACGGCAAGCCGGCGCAGAAACTCACCAACGACAACCTGGTCGATGAGCTGGAAAAACTCATCCGCCAGAAAGCGGCCGAAAAGGCCGAAGCCGACGCGGCGCTGATCGTCCGTGGCTGACACACAGAATTCGTAAGGACTTTTCGTGAGCAAATCGCTGCAAGCCATCCGTGGCATGAACGACATCCTGCCAGAACAGTCGCCGCTGTGGCGCTACTTCGAAGGCACTGTCGCCGGCCTGCTGGACACCTACGGGTACAGCCAGATCCGCACGCCGATCGTCGAGTTCACTGAGCTGTTCAAGCGCTCGATCGGCGAAGTGACCGATATCGTCGAAAAAGAGATGTACACCTTCGAGGACCGCAACGGCGACTCGCTGACCTTGCGCCCTGAAGGCACCGCCGCCTGCGTGCGTGCCGTGCTCGAGCACGGCATCACCGGTAACGGCCAGGTGCAGAAACTGTGGTACATCGGCCAGATGTTCCGCCACGAACGCCCGCAGAAGGGCCGTTACCGCCAGTTCCACCAGATTGGCGTGGAAGTGTTCAACCTCGACGGCCCGGACATCGACGCCGAGCTGATCATGCTGACCTGGCGCCTGTGGGGCCTGCTGGGCATTCAGGACGCGGTCAAGCTCGAACTCAACAGCCTCGGCACCAGCGAGGCCCGCGCCCGCTATCGTGATGCGCTGGTCGAGTTCCTGTCCGCACGCCTGGAGCAGCTGGATGAAGACAGCCAGCGCCGCCTGAAAAGCAACCCGCTACGCATCCTCGACAGCAAGGACCAGAACACCCAGGCGGTGCTGGTTGGGGCGCCAAAGCTGGAAGACTATCTGGACGAACCGTCGCGCGTGCACTTCGAGGGCCTCAAGGCTCGCCTGGAGGCCACCGGCATTCCGTTCGTGATCAACACCAAGCTGGTGCGTGGCCTGGACTACTACAGCAAGACCGTATTCGAGTGGGTGACCGACAAGCTCGGCGCCCAGGGCACCGTGTGTGCCGGTGGCCGCTACGACGGCCTGGTCGAGCAGATGGGCGGAAAACCGACCACCGGCGTTGGTTTCGCCATGGGTATCGAGCGTCTGATCCTGCTGCTGGAAACCCTGGGCAAGGTGCCGGAGTCCATCAGCCGTACTGTCGACGTCTACCTGTGTGCCTTTGGCGAGCAGGCCGAGCTGGCCGGGCTGCGCCTTTCCGAAGGTTTGCGCGACCGTTTGCCGGGCTTGCGCCTGGCCGTCAACGCCGGCGGCGGGAGTTTCAAGAGCCAGTTCAAGAAAGCCGATAAAAGCGGTGCGCTGTTCGCCCTGATCCTCGGTGACGACGAACTGGCCAAGCAAGTCATCGGCTTGAAGCCACTGCGTGGCCAGGGCGAGCAACAGAACATTGCCTGGGATGCTCTTGCCGAGCACCTGGAAACCGCGATCGCGCAGGCGTAACGCGGTTCAACAACGAATAGGCGAAAAGGAGTATTGGGGTGTCGAGTACTGATGATGATGACCTGGCAGGGGTCAAGGACTGGTGGAACCGCAATGGCAAGCCGCTGCTGACCGGCGCATTGCTGGCAGGTGTGGTGGTGCTGGGCTGGAATACCTGGCACAAGTACCAGAACAACCAGTCGCAAGGGGCCTCGCAGTTGTACCAGGCCCTGCTCGAAACCAGCCTGACGCCAAGCGGTCAGCCCGACGCCACCAAGGTCGCGGAACTGGCCGGCAAGCTCAAGAGCGAGTTTGGCGGCACGGCCTATGCCCAGTACGGTAGCCTGTTCGTGGCCAAGGTCGCGGTCGAGAGCGGCAAGCTCGACGACGCCGCCGTCGAGCTCAAAGGTGTGCTGGACAAGCCTGCCGATGCCACCCTGGGCGAAATCTCGCGCCAGCGCCTGGCTCGCGTGCTAGCTGCCCAGAACAAGGCCGAAGATGCCCTGAAGCTGCTTGACGGTGATGCCGACAAGGCGTTCCTGGCCAGCCGTGAAGAGTTGAAGGGTGACCTGCTGGTGCAACTGGGTCGCGCCAGCGACGCGCACAGCGCTTACGAGAAAGCCAAGGCTGCGTTGTCCGATGACGCCGCAGTCGGTGGCCTGCAATTGAAGCTGGATGACCTGGCTAAAGGGGACGCGTAAGTGATCGGTTGGAAACATGCAGCAGTGCTGACCCTGGCCGTACTGGCCGCAGGTTGCAGCAGCAACAGCAAGAAGGAACTGCCCCCGGCCGAGCTGACCAAGTTCACCGAGGAAGTGGTGCTGAAGAAGCAGTGGAGCCGTTCGATCGGTGACGGCCAGGGTGAAACCTACAACACCCTGGTACCGGCCATCGAGAACGACCGCATCTACGCCTCCGACGTTCACGGTGACGTCTATGCCCTTGATCGCATCACCGGCGACGTGGTCTGGAACAAGGACCTGGAGCTGCCGGTTTCCGGCGCAGTGGGCGTGGGTTATGGCCTGGTCATGCTCGGCACCCTCAAGGGTGAAGTCATTGCCCTGGATTCCAGCACCGGTGAAGAGCGCTGGCGATCCCGCGTGACCAGCGAAGTGCTGGCCCCGCCTGCCAACAACGGTGACGTGGTCGTGGTGCAGACCCAGGACGACCGCCTGATTGGCCTGGACGCCGCTACCGGCGACCGCCGCTGGATCTACGAAAACACTCCGGCCGTACTGACCCTGCGTGGCACCGGTGCGCCGATCGTCACCAACCGCCTGGCCATTGCCGGTCTGTCGACCGGCAAGGTGGTGGCGGTGGACATCAACAACGGCGTGCCGGTGTGGGAAAGTCGCGTGGCCATTCCCCAGGGCCGTTCCGAGCTGGAGCGCGTGGTCGATATCGATGGCGGCCTGCTGCTGTCTGGTAAAACCCTGTATGTCAGCACTTACCAGGGCCGCGTAGCGGGCCTGGACCTGGAAAGCGGCCGTGTGCTGTGGCAGCGTGATGCCTCCAGCTACGTGGGTGTCGCCCAGGGCTTCGGTAACGTTTACGTCAGCGAAGCTTCAGGCACTGTCGAAAGTGTCGACGAGCGCACTTCCAGCGCCCTGTGGTCCAACGACAGCATGGCCCGTCGCCAGCTCTCTGCGCCGGAAGTGTATTCCAGCTACGTGGCCGTGGGCGACTTCGAAGGTTACCTGCACCTGCTGAGCCAGGTCGATGGGCGCTTCGTGGGCCGTGAGCGTATCGACAGCGATGGCCTGCGCGCCCGCCCACTTGTGGTCGGTGACACCATCTATGTCTTCGGCAACAGCGGCAAGCTCGAGGCACTGACCATCCGCTGAAGCTATGCTTGAAGCCTTGGCGGGCTTCAAGCCGCGGCGCAGGAAGCGCCGCCCGTACTCCGGCCGCTGCCTTGCAGCGGCCTTTGCATTTTCAAGAATTCGAGAGTGGAGAGCCGATGGTTCCCGTAATTGCCCTGGTGGGCCGCCCGAACGTCGGCAAATCCACCATGTTCAACCGCCTGACCAAGACCCGCGATGCCATCGTCGGTGACCTGTCGGGCCTGACCCGTGACCGCCAGTATGGTGATGCCAGCTGGCAGGGTCGTTCCTTCATCCTGATCGACACCGGCGGTATCACCGGTGACGAAGTGGGCATGGACGAGAAAATGGCCGAGCAGTCGCTCATGGCCATTGAAGAGGCCGACTACGTCCTGTTCCTGGTCGATGCCCGCGCCGGCATGACCGCCGCCGACCAGATGATTGCCGAGCACCTGCGCAAGCGCAACAAAGAGGCGATTCTGGTCGCCAACAAAATCGACAACATCGACGCCGACGTGGCTCGCGCCGAGTTCTCACCGCTGGGCATGGGCAACGCCATTCCGGTAGCCGGTTCCCAGGGCCGCGGTATCAACGCGCTGATGGAGGCCGTACTCGGCCACCTGCCGCGCGACCAGGTCGAGGAAGCCCTGGACGCCGATGTCGCCGAAGGCGAAGAGGCTGTGCGCATTCCGGGCCCGAGCGAAAAGGATGGCATCAAGATCGCCATCATCGGCCGCCCGAACGTCGGCAAGTCGACCCTGGTCAACCGCATGCTCGGTGAAGAGCGTGTGGTGGTGTACGACCAGCCGGGCACCACCCGCGACAGTATCTATATTCCGTTCGAGCGCGATGGCGAGAAGTACACGTTCATCGACACTGCCGGCGTGCGCAAGCGTGGCAAGATTCACGAGGAAGTCGAAAAGTTCTCGGTGGTGAAGACGCTGCAGGCGATCAAGGACGCCAACGTGGTGATCTTCGTCATGGACGCCCGCGAAGGTGTGGTCGACCACGACTTGAATCTGCTGGGCTTTGCCCTGGAAGCCGGGCGCGCGATCGTCATTGCCCTGAACAAGTGGGACGGCATGCAGCCGGGCGAGCGTGACTACGTCAAGACCGAGCTGGAGCGCCGGCTGTTCTTCGTCGACTTCGCCGACATCCACTTCATTTCCGCCTTGCATGGCACTGGCGTGGGCAACCTGTACAAGTCGGTGCAGGCTGCCTTCAAGTCGGCGGTCACCCGCTGGCCGACCAGCCGCCTGACGCAAATCCTCGAAGATGCGGTGAGCGAGCACCAGCCGCCGCTGGTCAACGGTCGTCGCATCAAGCTGCGCTATGCCCACCTCGGCGGGGCCAACCCGCCGCTGATCGTGATCCACGGCAACCAGACCGAGAAGATTCCGAAGTCGTACTCGCGCTACCTGGAAAACACCTACCGCCGTGTGCTGAAGCTGGTCGGCACGCCGATCCGCATCGAATACAAGGGCGGTGAGAACCCGTACGAGGGCAAGAAGAACACCCTCACAGACCGCCAGGTCAACAAGAAGCGCCGGCTGATGTCGCACCACAAGAAGGCCGAGAAGAAGCGCCGCGACAAGCGCTGAATGCGCGTCGACTGCTTCGCGGGCTTGCCCGCTCCCACAGGTACAGCGCTGGCTTCAAGGGTCGCTATCTGTGTGGAGCGGGTTCACCCGCGAAGAGGTCTTTTAATCCAAAGCCTCCCTTAGTGTTCAACCTGTTCCTGATGGCGCGATCCGCTACGCTACAGCACTACAGTTTTCTCACGGCCATAGCCAAGTGCTGTTACTCGCCCTGCCTGGTAAAAATGCCAGTTGTCGCTTGCTGTGAGACTTGAAAGACTCGTGCTCAATTGAGTCGTCTGTCGCTCAGGAGTCGAACGTGAAAATTCAGCGTGAGTCTATGAAGCTTTTCTACAAAGGCGGTTACATCCATACGAGCCTTTGCACTCAAGGCAGTCGCACTGTGTTTCGGGGCGCAGGGCAATTATTAGCCGAGCTGAGAGTAGGGCGTGTAAAATGCGTCGGCCTGTTGTCGGTTGATTATGCTGGCTCTGTCCTTGGCGTGGCACAGGAGCGTAAGCGGGAGCAGTATGCTTATACTACTTATGGCCATTGTTCATCTCTCCCTTCGGGGCACTCTTTGCTGGGGTTCAATGGTGAGCATCTTGATGATCTGTCCCAAGGCTATCTGCTGGGAAATGGCTACAGATTATACAAGACTATGAGATTCAATTCCCCAGACAGTTTTGCACCTTTCAGGGTGGTGAACGCATATGGTTATTGCAATGGAGATCCGATTAACTACACCGACTCAAGCGGTCACATGCGAAAAAATTGGTTCCAACGGTATGCCTCTTCAAACAGAACGCTGGGTGTGGTCCGTAAAGTGATAGCGAGTTTTGAAGCAGAGATTGATGCTAGCTACCACCCGATAATGGGGGATCCTAGAGAACTGAAAAGCACCTATCGTACTAAGTTACAGGACACCAAAAGAAAAGTCAGTTTAGAATTGTCATATATTGATGAGACTATAGGAAACCATTCCAGAGGTTTCGGGCGCGTGATAAAAAAACGGAATGAGCTCAGTCAGCATGCGAACGAGGTATATTCGAATTTCGATTCAAAAATGAAATCTAAATTTGAAGGTGCGCTGGAAAAGTATGAAGAATGGTCGAAAGTTGATGAGCAGCGTAAAATAATCACAGATCGTAATATATTATTAGAAAAACAGGCCGTTGCTCTAGAGGAGGAAAGTCAAAGCGCGCTTGACCAATTCCTTCGTGCCAACAATATCTGGCACAGATTACAATATTCCAACGAAATGTCTTATCTGCGGCGACAAGTTGTTGAATTTCGTAGTGGCATAACGCCCTTGTCAGAGTACCCACAGTACCCAAAGTACCCAAAGTAGAAGCTCTGCACTGCGGCCCGTGTAGCGCCTCAATTTGATCTGATGCTCTGCTCAGGTTGGTGCAATGAACCAATGAGCGGGCAATCAGACAGTTAAAATAGGCGAGCGCTGGTCAAGGCCGCGCTGAGGTTTTCTGGCTGGATATCAACAGCCGTGCCTGCCGCTTCATCGTGTCGCGGGGCGCTTTTAATGCCTTGCTGCTTGAAAGTATCGTTACGTGAGTCCAAGCCCGCGGCCCCGTCGCGCCTTTTGATCCAGCGCATCCCCTCATGGTTTCAACCTTTTTCCTGACCGCTCGATCCGCTATGCTCGGATTCCACCCCGTGCCGGATACACCCCAGGAAAGAGGGCTCCATGATCCGCAGCAAGCTGCCGAATGTCGGCACGACCATCTTCACCACCATGTCCCAGCTCGCCGTGCAAACTGGCGCGTTGAACCTGTCGCAGGGGTTTCCCGATTTCAATGGCCCACAGGCACTGCTCGATGCAGTAGGCCGGCATGTGGCCGCCGGGCATAACCAGTACTCGCCGATGACCGGCCTGCCGGCGCTGCGCCAGCAAGTGGCGGCCAAGGTGGAGCGCTTGTACGGGGCGAAGGTGGATGCCGACCAGGAAGTGACCATCACCCCCGGCGCTACCGAGGCGATCTTCTGCGCCATCCAGGCGGTGGTGCATGCCGGTGACGAGGTGATCGTCTTCGATCCGTGCTACGACAGCTACGAGCCTTCGGTGGAACTGGCCGGTGGCCGTTGCGTGCATGTGCAATTGAGCGATGGCGACTTCCGTATTGACTGGCAGAAGTTCAGCGATGCCCTGAGCCCGCGCACGCGCATGGTCATCCTTAATTCACCGCACAACCCCAGCGGCGCCCTGATCACCCGCGAGGACCTCGACCATCTGGCGCAGCTGATCGCCGACCGGGATATTTACCTGGTCAGCGACGAGGTCTACGAGCACCTGGTCTACGATGGGGTACGCCACGCCAGCGTGCTGGCCCATGCACAGCTGTACCCGCGCGCCTTCGTGGTCAGTTCGTTCGGCAAGACCTACCACGTCACCGGCTGGAAGACCGGTTACGTGATCGCCCCGCCGGCGCTGAGCGCCGAACTGCGAAAGGTGCACCAGTACGTCAACTTTTGCGGCGTCACCCCGCTGCAGTGCGCGTTGGCCGACTTCATGGCCGAGCACCCGGAGCACATCGATGAGTTACCGGCCTTTTACCAGGCTAAGCGCGACCTGTTCTGCGGCTTGCTGGAGGGTTCGCGATTGCGCTTTACCCGCACGGCGGGCACTTATTTCCAGCTGGTGGACTATTCGCACATACGCCCGGACCTGAATGATGTCGACATGGCGCTGTGGCTGACCCGTGAGCACGGCGTAGCGACCATTCCGGTTTCGGTGTTCTACCAGCAACCCATCCCCGAGCAACGCCTTGTGCGCCTGTGCTTTGCCAAACGAGAGGAGACGCTGCGCCAGGCAGCGGAAAAACTATGCGCGATCTGAGCACATTGCCGAACCTGAAAATCGCCCTGGTGCAGACTACCCTTGCCTGGCATGACCGCGAGGCCAATTACGCGCACTTCGAGGTACTGCTTGAGCAGGCCGGTGAAGTGGACCTGGTGATCCTGCCAGAGATGTTCACCACGGGGTTTTCCATGCAATCGGAAAGCCTGTGCGAGCCTGAGAATGGCCCCACCTACAAATGGCTCAAGGCGCAGGCGAAAAAACACAACGCGGTGATTACCGGAAGCGTGATCGTGCAGGCGGCCGATGGCAGCCACCGCAACCGGCTGCTGTGGGCGCGCCCGGATGGCGAGATTCTGCACTACGACAAGCGCCATCTGTTCCGCATGGCGGGCGAGCACAAGCATTACACCCCGGGCGAGCGCCAGGTGCAGTTCGAGCTCAAGGGCTGGCGGATTCGCCCGCTGATCTGCTACGACCTGCGCTTCCCGGTATGGAGCCGCGACGCCCAGGACACCGACCTGCTGCTGTACACCGCCAACTGGCCGGCCGCTCGCCGCCAGCACTGGAACCGCCTGTTGCCGGCGCGGGGCATCGAGAACCTGTGCTACGTGGCGGCGGTGAACCGGGTGGGTACGGACGGCAAGGGCTTTGCCTATTCCGGTGACAGCCAGGTGCTGGACTTCCAGGGTGAGAGCCTGCTGAGTGCCGGCGAGGCGGACGGGGTGTTTACCGTGGTGCTGAGTGCGGCGGAACTGGCGGCGTACCGCACCAAGTTCCCAGCCAACCTGGATGCCGATACCTTCGAGCTGCATTGATTGCAAGACCGGCCCTATCGCCGGCGAGCCAGCTCCCACCTGTGGGAGATTCTATGGTTCCTGGCAAGGGTAGCCGGAGCATCTTCAGCGCCTGTGAGATCGAGCGCCGCCCGCGCGGCGCAATCGCGAGCTGCGCTCGCTCCTACGTTTGTTTCGGGCCAGTAACCCCTGTGCCAGATGCGCGCGGACGCCTTGTTAGTACGACGCGATTTTGAGGCATGCGCCAAGGCGTTCGCGCGCAAATCCCCCAGGAATAATTGGCCCGAAACAAACGTAGGAGCGAGCGCAGCTCGCGATGCGCCGCGCGGGCGGCGCTCGCTCCAACAGGCGCTGCATACCTTGTGGCAAACACCTGTCAGCCCTGATGCGATCCCCGTGGGAGCTGGCTTGCCAGCGATAGGGCCCGTGCCGGCTACATCAAAGGCTGATCAGTACACATCCCGCCGATACCGCCCATCCTCGATCAGCTGCTGCACAGCGGCCTCCCCAAGAATGCCATTGAGCGCGGCATCCACCCCCGCAGCCATGCCTTGCAGGCTGCCGCAGACATACACACACGCACCCTCTGCCAGCCAACGCTTGAACGCCTCGGCCTGCTGCAGCAACACATCCTGCACATACACCTTTTCGGCTTGATCGCGAGAGAACGCCAGGTCCAGCCGTGCCAGGTCGCCGTTGGCCAGCCAGCCTTGCAGCTCTTCACCACACAACAGGTCATGGGTGCGGTTACGCTCACCGAACAGCAGCCAGTTGCGCTGCTCCCCCGCATTCACCCGCGCCCGTATCAGGCTGCGCAGGCCGGCCAAGCCAGTGCCGTTGCCGATCAGGATCATGGGTGCGGCGTGGCCCGGCAGGTGGAAGCTGCTGTTGCGGCGCAGGCGCAGGCTCAGCGTGCCATTGAGCGGCAGGTATTCGGTCAACCAGCCGGAACCCAGGCCCAGCTGCCCATCGGCGTGGCGCTCCTGGCGTACGATCAACTCGAGCACGCCATCGCTGGCAATCGAGGCGATGGAGTATTCACGGCTGCCAATCGGCACCAGGGCATCGACCAGCGCCTGCGGCTGCAGGCCGATCAGGTGATCACGGCGCGTGGGCAACTGGCGACCGGCCAGCGCCTGGGCCAGGGTTTCACTCAGGCCATTGACCTGCACCGCTGTGGTTGCATCGACCGCCATGCCCTTGAGGAACGCGGCGACCCGCGGTGGACCATTGAGTGGCAGCACTTCCACCAGGTCGCCAGCCTCCCAACTGACCGGGGTTTGCGGTTGCAAGCCGAGCAGGTAGACCGGCCGGCCCTGGCTGCCGGGGTTGAGCAGCTTGCGCTGCGTCAGTGTCCAGTTGGCGAAACTTGGCGGTTGCCAGGCGGCCACCGGCTGGGCCCCGGTCAGCTGCGCCAGCGCTTGCTGCCACTGCTGCAGGGCAGCCTGGTCGGCATTGTCCACTTCCACCGGGCTGAACGCGCTGTTGGCCCCGCGCTCGGCGAGCCACGCTTGCAGGCGGCGGGCGAAACCGCAGAAGTGCGGGTACTGGCGATCGCCAAGGGCGAGCAGGGCGTAGCTGAGGTTGTTCAGCGCCCAGGGCTGCCCGAGCACTTTGCGCTCGAAGGCGCGCGCGCTGTCGGGGGCTTCACCGTCGCCGAAGGTGCTGACCACAAACAGTGCGCGGCGGGCCTGGCACAAGTCTTCCTCACCCAGTTCGGCCAGGGCGCGGACCTGCACCGGCAGGCCGGCTGCCTGCAACTGGCCGGCGCTCTGCCAGGCCAGTTGCTCGGCCAGGCCGCTCTGGCTGGCGAAACCGATCAGCCAGCTGTCGCCGTTGCCACTGTTGGCGGCAACGCTGCCGCGAGCGGCGCGCACCTGGCGCTTCTTGCGGCGGCGGTCGAGGTACAGCAGCCAGCCGGTGACGAAGAACAGCGGCATGGTCAGGCTGGCGATGGTGACGATGATGCGGCCCGGCAGGCCAAAGTATTCACCCACATGCAGGGCGTAGACGCTTTGCAGCAGTTGGGCCTTGAAGGATTTGTCGGTATAGCGCTCCTGGCGCCTGACCTGGCCGGTGGCCGGGTCCAGCACCAGGGTGTTGAAGGCCCGTGGGTGGTCGGCGCTGTCCAGCAAGTAGAACAGGTTGGCCGGCTGACCGCCTGCCGCTGGCAGGCGCAGGTTGTACGCCGCAAGGCCGGGCCCGGCAGCCTGTTTGAGGCTGGCCCAGATGGCATCGTAGTCGACCACCCGTGGCGGCGCATTGGGGTCGACCTTTTGCGGCCCGTGGCGGCCGCGGCCCTCACCGCGTTTGTGCTGCTGGGCAGCGGCCGGGGCGTCGGCCAGCAGCCTGTTCAGGCCTTCGCGGTACCACTCGTAGGACCAGAACAGCCCGGTCAGGGCAAACAGCAGGTAGAACAGCAGGCACCAGGTGCCGGCCACGGCGTGCAGGTCCCAGTTGAAGGCGCGGCCCTTCTTGGCCCAGTCCAAGGTCAGCCATGTGCGCCAGTTCAGCGCCTTGCGCGGCCAGCGCAGGTACAGGCCGGACAGGCAGAAAAACACCAGCAGCAGGGTGCAAGCGCCCGTGATCTGCCGGCCGGTATCACCCATCGCCAGGAAGCGGTGCAGCGTGAGCATGAGGTTGAAGAAGCCCTGCCCGGCCACTTCGCCCTTGAGCTCGCCGGTGTACGGGTCGGCGTAGCGCAGCAGGCCACGGCGTTCGCCCGGTGCGGGCATGAAGAAGATACGCGCGGCATTGCCTTCGCGCACATCCACCCACAGCATCGATACCTTCTCGTGTTGCTGGTCTTCGACCCGTTGCACCAGCTCGGCTGGCGGCAGTACGCCTTCGGCGCGCACCTCGACCTTCAGCACGTCGGCATTGAAGGCGCGCAGCAGTTCTTCCTGGAACGAGTACAGCGCTCCGGTAATGCCCATCAAGGCCAGCACCAGGCCAGCGGTGATGCCAAAGAACCAGTGCAATTGGAACAGCGTCTTCTTCACCACATCATCACCTTGTGTTTCTGCCGCATGCTGCGCGGCGTGCATTATGCCTTGATACGCAAAAGCCCCGCTCACGGAGATGAACGGGGCCGGGGTGGGTGGTTTTTAGCGTGTTGCGTTTTACCAGCGCCGCCCGGTCAACCCAACCCCTGTCAGAAGTGCACGCTGGTGGTCAGCAATGCCGTGCGCCCAGCCGCCTGGTTGGCGAAGTGGGTGGAGAAGGTCTTGTCGTAGTAAACCTCGTTGGTCAGGTTCTGCACGTTCAATTGCAGGTCGATGTTCTTGGTCAGCTTGTAGGCAGCCATGGCGTCGTAGCGTACGTAGCTGTCGACCATGGTGGTGTTGGCTACGCTGCCGTACACGTCATCCACGTAGAACGCACCGCCGCCCACGGTCAGCTTTGGTGTAATCGCGTAGGTGGTCCACACGCTGGCGCTGTTGTTCGGGGTGTTCGGCAACTGGTTGCCGTCGTTGGCCTTGCCCAGCGGGCCGCCGTCGATCTGGCGGGCCTGCATGTAGGTGTAGCCAGCGAACACTTGCCATTTTGCGGTGATCTTGCCGCTGGCCGACAGTTCGATACCCTGCACGCGGGTTTCGCCGACGTTCTCGTAGCTTGTGGTATCGACCTGAACGCGCGCGTTTTCCTTCTCGGTGCGGAACAGCGCGGCGGTCAGCGACAGGCGCTGGTCGAGCAGGTCCCACTTGGTGCCGATTTCGTAGTTGGTGGTTTCTTCCGGCTCCATGTCGCTGCTCAACAGGTTGCCGGCACGGTCGGTGGTGTTGCCCAGTGGGTTGGCCTCCATGCCTTCGCCCAGCATTGCCCCCGGTGGGGTAGCAGAGGTGGCGTAGGACACGTAGACGCTGCCGTTGTCGGCCGGTTTCCATACCAGGCCCAGCTGGCCGGTGACGAACTCGCTGGTATCCTTGCCTTTGGCGGCTACGCCCTTGGCATTGACCACGGTGGCGCCAGCAGCGTCATAGGTGCGGTACTGGGTATCGAAGTGGTCGTAACGCAGGCCCATGTTCACCAGCCATGCAGGCGACAACTCAAGGGTGTTGAATACATACAGGGCGCGGGTGTCGCTCTTGGTGTCGGTGCCGGCGTAGTTGCGGGCGATGCTGCCGTTCCACGGGTCATCCGGGTTCGGGTTGCTCAGCGAGGTGCAGTTGTAGCCGCTGTTGGCGCCGATCAGGCCGGGGTTGCACACGGATGCGTTCAGCCCGGTGTTGGTGTTGACGGTGTAGCTGGAGCGGTCGCTTTCTTCGCGGCTCAGCTCGATGCCGGTGGAGAAGCTGTTCTTCATGCCGCCCAGGTAGAACTCGCCAAACAGGTCGGTCTGGTTGGTGGTGGTGGCGGTGTTGCCAACGCGGGTGTTGGCCCGGCGCCAGACGCTGCCGTTGTTGACGTTGCCCTTGCTGTCGTCCGGTTGGGTGAGGATGTAGTCCTGCATGCTGTTGCCGTGGCGCAGGGTGTTCTTCACGGTCAGCGCGTCGGTCAGGTCGTGTTCGATGGCGAAGGTGGCGATATCCACCCGGCTCTTGCGGAAGTCGCGACCGCTCAGGCCATAGAAGTTGTCGCTGTCGCCGCCATCATCCGGCTTGCTCGGGTGGGCCGAAGTACGGGCGGCGCTGCCAGCCAACGGGATGCTGTACGGGATGCCCGAATCCGGCAGGTCGTCGCTTTCCAGGTGGTAGTAGTCGAGGTTGACGCGGGTCGGCGTGCCCAGGCCGAAGGCCAGCGACGGGGCGATGCCCCAGCGGTCGTAGTTCACCTTGTCGCGGCCGGCAACGTTGCTTTCATGGGTCATCAGGTTCAGGCGGCCGGCCACGGTATCGCTGAATTGGTAGTTACCGTCGAAGGTATAGCGTTGGGTCTGGTCGCTGCCCCAGGTCCAGGCACCGTCCAGCGAGTTGCCCAGGTGCGCGCGCTTGCTCACCAGGTTGATGGTACCGCCCGCTGCCCCGCGGCCACCTACGGCGGAGTTCGGGCCCTTGGCCACTTCAACCGACTCGATGGCGAAGATTTCGCGGGTTTGTGCGCCAGTGTCGCGCACGCCGTCCAGGTAGGTGTCGCCCTGGGCGTCGAAACCGCGAATGAACGGGCGGTCGCCTTGCGGGTTGCCACCTTCGCCGGCGCCGAAGGTAATGCCTGGCACGGTGCGCAGCGCGTCTTGCAGGGTCAGGGCGTTGGTATCCTTGATCACCTGTTGCGGGATCACCGTGACCGAGCGCGGGGTGTCCACCAACGGTGCAGTGTACTTCTGCGAAGCAGCGCGCTCGGTTTTGTAGTCGCTGCTGGCCTGCTCAGCCTTGCCGTTCACGCTGGTGGCATCCAGGGTGATGGCACTGCTGGCAGCCGGGTCGGCGGCGTAGGCCGACGATGCGCCAAGCGCGATGCCTATGGCGCTAACGATCAGACGCGGTGAGCTTACTGCAGATGGTACGGACTGGCGCATTGCTGGAAACCTTCCCCAAGGTGGTGAGGCGGCGGATACTAATGTAAGCGATTGTGACTAACAATTGAGATTCGTTACCATTCGTGAAGAATTTACAATCTTTACAATTTGCCCTTAAGTTTCCAATCGGCTGAAACGTCGTAAGCGGCGAAAAGGCTTGTGTAGCGCAAAAGGGAATCAATATCATTGGGCCTTTACAGTTCCCGACGGTAACCTTGCCATGCTGCTGCACATCCCAGGCCTGTTCGCCGCTGACGAACTGGCCCGTATTCGCGAGGCCCTGGAGCAGGCTGACTGGGCCGATGGCAAGGTGACTGCCGGCTACCAGTCGGCCAAGGCCAAGCACAACCTGCAACTGCCAGAAGGGCACCCGCTGGCCAAGGAAATCGGCACCGCGCTGATCGACCGCCTGTGGAAGACCCCGCGCTTCCTGTCGGCGGCGTTGCCGCACAAGGTGTTCCCGCCACTGATCAATTGCTACCGCGAGGGCGGCAATTTCGGCTTTCACATCGACAATGCCCTGCGCCAGCCCAAGGGCAGCCCGGAGCGCGTGCGTACCGACCTGTCGTCCACGCTGTTTCTCAGCGACCCGGGCAGCTACGACGGGGGGGAACTGGTCATTCAGGACACCTATGGTGAGCAGCAGGTCAAGCTGGCGGCCGGAGACCTGGTGCTGTACCCCGGCACCAGCCTGCACAAGGTCAACCCGGTCACCCGCGGGCAGCGCTATGCCGCCTTCTTCTGGACCCAGAGCCTGGTGCGTGAGGACAGCCAGCGCGCGCTGCTGTTCGAAATGGACAATGCCATCCAGCAACTGACGGCCGATGTGCCAGAACACCCTGCGTTGCTGCAATTGACGGGCACCTACCACAACCTGCTGCGCCGCTGGGCCGAGGTCTGACCGTGGGCTATCAGTTGCGGCGTGAGGAAGTGCTGGACGTGGCCGGGTTGCGGGCCATGCTTGAGCAAAGCCCGGGCAAGGCGGCGCAGGCCATCCTGGCAGCGGCGGGGCAGGGCGTTGTCGAAGCGCAGTTGCTGCTCGGGCAGATCCTGCTCGATGGGCGCGGGATAGAAGCCGACGCCGAGGTTGCCCGGCGCTGGTTTGCCATTGCCGCGCAAGGTGGCAACGCCATGGCGCATAACATGCTCGGGCGTTGCCTGGAGCATGGCTGGGGCGGTGCGGTAAACCTGGCTCAAGCCGCCGTGCACTATGCCCGCGCCGCCGATGCCGGGCTTGCCTGGGGGCTGTACAACCTGGGTAACCTGCTGGCGACCGGGCGTGGTGTGCCGGCCAACCAGGCGCAGGCGCTGATGTGCTACGAGAAGGCCGCACAGCAGGGGCATGCCAAGTCGATGAACCTGTACGGGCGCTATCTGGAGCAGGGCATTGCCACCGCGCCCAGCCCCGCGCGTGCGGTGCGCTGGTATCGCCGGTCGGCCGAGGCAGGGGATTTTCGCGGCATGTTCAGCCTGGGGCTGGTGCTGGTCGAGCGTGGCCAGGTAGCCGAGGCTGCGCCTTGGCTGGAGCGTGCGCGGGTCGAGGGTAACCTGAATTTCCTGCGTGCAGCGCTGGTGACCCTGCAGGGCGCGGGGCCGGTGCTCATGGCGTTTGCCGCGCGCTATGCCGAGGAAATCGAACGGCGCGAAGCTTGAAGTTGCCTGTGCTGGCCCAATCGCCGGCAAGCCGGCTCCCACCTCGACAGCGCTGATCTCGGCATCTGCACACATGAAAACGGGGCCTCGCGGCCCCGTTGTGCATTACAGGTAGTAGGCCTTCAGCGGCGGGAAGCCGTTGAATTCCACTGCGCTGTAGCTGGTGGTGTAGGCACCGGTCGACAGCCAGTACAGGCGGTCACCAATGGCCAGGTTCAGCGGCAGGCCGTACTTGTAGTTCTCGTACATGATGTCGGCGCTGTCGCAGGTAGGGCCGGCGATGACCACTTCTTCGGTTTCGCCTTTCTTCTCGGTCCAGATCGGGAACTTGATGGCTTCGTCCATGGTTTCGATCAGGCCGGAGAACTTGCCCACGTCGGTGTAGATCCAGCGCTCGACGGCGGTACGCGACTTGCGTGCAACCAGCACCACTTCGCTGACCAGGATGCCGGCGTTGGCGATCAGCGAACGGCCAGGCTCGAGGATGATTTCCGGCAGCTCGTCACCGAAGTCTTCCTTGAGGAAGCGAATGATTTCTTCGGCGTAGGTTTCCAGGCTGTTAGTACGGGTGATGTAGTTGGCCGGGAAGCCACCGCCCATGTTGATCAGCTTCAGTTCGATGCCGTCTTCTTCCTTCAGGCGCTCGAAGATCACCTTGACCTTGGCGATGGCAGCGTCCCACACGCTGATGTCGCGCTGTTGCGAACCGACGTGGAAGGAGATGCCGTAGGGCACCAGGCCCAGGTCGCGGGCCAGGATCAGCAGGTCCATGGCCATGTCGGTCTGGCAGCCGAATTTGCGCGACAGCGGCCAGTCGGCAGTGGTCGAGCCTTCGGTGAGGATACGTACGTACACTTTCGAGCCCGGGGCGGCCTTGGCGATGTTGCGCAGGTCGGCTTCGGAGTCGGTGGCATACAGGCGCACGCCCTTCTCGTAGAAGTAGCGGATGTCCTTGGACTTCTTGATGGTGTTGCCATAGCTGATGCGGTCAGCGCTGACGCCGCGGCCCAACACCTTGTCCAGCTCGTAGATCGAGGCGATGTCGAAGCTCGAACCTTTCTCCTTGAGCAGGTCGATGATCTCGACAGCCGGGTTGGCCTTCACCGCATAGTAGACCTTGGCGAATTCGAAACCCGCGCGCAGGTCGTCGTAAGCCTGGCTGATCATCTGGGTATCGATGAGTACGAACGGGGTTTCCTGCTTGTCGGCGAACGCCTTCATTTTCTGGAAGGTATCACGCGCGAAATAGTCTTCGACCTGGATCGACATGCTCAGGGACTCCATGGGCAAACTGAAAGATTAAGTGGCTGCAAACTGAACGTCCTCCGTATCCCCACTTTGGTTCGCCTACTCAGTACTTGAGCCGGATGGATCGTTTCCAGCATGGACGTTCGGCGCGCACTTTAGGGCGTGAAGAATGCAGAATCAACAGGCAATCCTGGCGTGATCGGCGTTGATCGGCCACCTGTCGTTTGAATAAACGACTCATATGACCGGCTGATGTTCCCGGTGGTGTTTCAAGCGTAAAAAATTGTGGAATGGACCACGCCGGCCCATGTGCGGGTGAGGCCGCTGCTACAGGGTTTTGACCTACCCTGTGGCAGCAGCTTGATGCCCGATGGCACTGGAGGTGTTCATATTTATGGCCACGCTTTTCTGGTACCCACGTACCGAAAATCGCGCATAAATTTTTTGTTACCGACCAACGGATGCGACGTTTCAGGTGCGGGAAACCCGTATCCGCACCTTGCTGCGCATCACTGGGCAGCGCTCCTCAGGATGCCACCGCCTCGGCCGGGGAGACGATGCTGGTCTTGGCGCCGCGCGAGCGGCCGGAACTCAGGTACGCCGCAATCGACTCCTGTGTCACCTCGCCGAGGAACACCTGCTCGGCATCCAGCACCGGCAGCCACGCCCGGTTGAACTCGTACATGCGCGACAGCAGGATGCGCAGGTGCTCGTCGTGCGAGGCGGTGGCGTTGAACGGGCGCAGGAAGTCACCACAGGTGCCCTGCTGGCGGTGCATGTCCCGCCGGCGTACATAGCCCAGGGCCTTATTCTGCGCGTCGGTGACCACCACGTAGCGGCGGTCGTGTTCGTCGAGCAGTTCCAGCGCATCGCTTACCGGCGTTTCCGGGCTGACCGCCGGGGCGTTGTCTGCCGCATCTTCGGCGCGCACCAGCAGCAGGCGCTTGAGGGTGCTGTCCTGGCCTACGAAGTTACTCACGAACTCGTCTGCCGGGTGCGCCAGCAGGGTGTCCGGGTGGTCCAGCTGCAGCAACTTGCCGGCCCGGAAGATGGCAATCTTGTCGCCAAGCTTGATCGCTTCGTCGATGTCGTGGCTGACCATGATCACGGTCTTGTTCAGCGCCCGTTGCATTTCGAAGAATTCGTTCTGGATCATTTCACGGTTGATCGGGTCGACCGCGCCGAACGGTTCGTCCATCAACAGCACCGGCGCATCGGCCGCCAGCGCGCGGATCACGCCGATACGCTGCTGCTGGCCACCGGAAAGCTCGCGCGGGTAGCGTTGCAGGTACTGTTTGGGCTCGAGCTTGATCATGTGCATCAGTTCGCGGGCACGCTCGTGGCATTTCTGCTTGTCCCAGCCGAGCAGGCGCGGCACCACGGTGATGTTCTCTTCGATGGTCATGTTGGGGAACAGGCCGATCTGCTGGATCACGTAACCGATGTGGCGGCGCAGGGTCACTTCGTCCAGCCCGGTGGTGTCCTCGCCATTGATGAACACCTGGCCCGAGGTTGGCGTGATCAGACGGTTGATCATTTTCAGCGTGGTGCTTTTGCCGCAGCCCGATGGGCCGAGGAACACGCAGATTTCCCCTTCGTTGACGGTGAGGCTTACCGCGTCGACGGCTTTGACGTCCTTGCCGTTGACGTTGAAGGTTTTGCTGAGGTTCTTCAGTTCGATCATGAGCGCAGTCCTTCTGGAGTCAGGGCACGTTGCAGGGTTTGCAGCAGCAGGTCGGCGAGGATGGCCAGCAGGCTGACCAGTACCGCGCCGACCAGCAGCATCGACATGTCGCTGCGGCTGATGGAGGTCAGGATCAGCACGCCAAGGCCGCCGGCGCCGATGGTGGCGGCAATGGTCATGACGCCGATGTTCATCACTACGGCGGTACGCACGCCGGCGAGGATCACCGGCACGGCGATGGGCAGCTCGACCATGCGCAGGCGCTGGCCGAAGGTCATGCCGATGCCGCGCGCGGCTTCGCGGATGCCGGGTTCGACATTGGTCAGGGCCAGGTAGGTGTTGCGCATGATCGGCAACAGCGAATACAGGAACACGGCGGTAATCGCCGGTAGCGGCCCGAGGCCTTGGCCGAATTTGGAGTAAAGCGGCAGCAACAGGCCGAACAGGGCGATCGACGGGATGGTCAGCAGTACCGTGGCGCTGGCCTGCAGCGGGCCGGCCAAGGCCGGGAAGCGGGTCATGAGGATGCCCAGCGGCACGCCCACCAGAATCGCCAGGCCCACGGCCACACCGACCAGCATGATGTGTTGGCCGGTCAGGTTCAGTACCTGGGTCCAGTCGAGGTGGTTGAAGGTATCGATCAGGTTCATGGCTGGCCCTCGCTGGTCAGTGGGTGATCGCGCAGGAAGGCGGCGGCCACGGCGGTCGGGTTCTGGTGCTCGACATCGACCTTGGCGTTGAGCTGGCGCATGGTTTCATCGTCCAGTTGCTCGGCCAGCGGTTTGAGCAGCCCCGCCAGCTGCGGGTTGGCGTCGAGCACGGCCTTGCGCACCACCGGCGCGGCCGTGTAGTCAGGGAAGTAGTGCTTGTCGTCTTCCAGCAGCTTCAGGTTGAAGGCGCTCAGGCGGCCATCGGTGGTGTACACCAGGCCGGCGAACACCTGGTTGTTGCGCATGGCGGTGTAGACCAGGCCCGCGTCCATCTGGCGGATGTTGGCGCGGCCCAGTTGCAGGTCGTACATCGCTTTCAGGCCGACCAGGCCATCGGGGCGGTTGGCGAACTCGGTGTCCAGCGCCACCAGGTGCTTGCGCTCGCTTTCGTCACGCAGTACCTGGTTGAGGTCGCTGATGCTGTTGACCTGCGGATAGGCCTCGGCCACTTGCTTGGGCAGGCCCAAGGCGTAGGTGTTGCTGAACTTCGACGGGGTCAGCCAGACCAGGCCCTTTTTCGCGTCCAGCGCCTTGACCTTGGCGTAGGTGGCTTCGGCGCTGGGCATGCGTTCTTCGATGTGGTTGTACGACACCAGCGATACGCCGGTGTATTCCCACATCAGGTCGAGCTGGCCGGTTTCCTGGGCCTGGCGCGCGATGTTGCTACCCAGGCCGGTGGTGACGCGCACGTCGAAACCATTGGCACGCAGGTACTGCGCGGTGATTTCGGCCAGTACGGTCTGTTCAGTGAACACCCGCGCGCCGATGCGGATCTGGGGCTTTTCCGCTGCCTGGGCAACTCCTGCGAACAGCAGGGCCGCGCCCAGCAGCAAGGCGATTGTTTTCTTCATGCGTTCCCTATCCTTAGTGGGCCAGGCCACGTTCCAGCCAGCGCTTGCTGGAGAAACTCACCGCCGCGTCCAGTAGCAGGGCCAGCAGTGCGGTACAGGCGGCCCCCAGCAGCAGCTGGGGCTGGTTGTTCAGGGCGATGCCGGGGAAGATCAGGCTGCCCAGGCTATTGGCGCCAATCAGGAATGCCAGCGGTGCGGTGCCCACGTTCAAGGCCAGGGCCACGCGAACACCGCCGACAATGATTGGCACGGCGTTGGGCAGCTCGACCTGCCACAGTTGCTGGCGTGGGGTCATGCCAATGCCCGTGGCGGCTTCCTTGAGCGAGGCGGGGACGTTTTTCAGGCCTTCGTAGGTGTTGCGCACGATGGGCAGGAGGGAGGCGAGGAACAGTGCGAAGATCGCCGGCCCGGCGCCGATGCCCAGGATACTCAGGGCGATGGCCAGAACGGCCAGCGGAGGAATGGTATTGCCAACGTTGAAGAACTGCATGAAGCGCTCGGCTTTGTCGACCCGGTGCGGCCGACTGAGCGCAATGCCGGCGGGGATGCCCACGGCCAGTGCCGCCGCCATCGAAGCCAGCACCAATACCAGGTGCGCTTGCAGGTAGAACCCAAGATCGTCGCGATACCGCGCGATCGTGTCGATGCCGATCCAGTGGACCAGCAGGGCCAGGATGACGAGCACGGCGGCCCATCCCAACAGCCCTTTACCGTAGCGTTTAGCCACAGGCGGACTCCTTGTGTTGTCGGCGAGCACACTTCTTGGTTGCCGGCCAGGGGTGGCGGCGGGTGGTGTGTTCGCGAGTAGCAGCCAGATGCAAACCGCAGGCTGCGATCTGGCCATGAGCCGAACCCCGTCGGGCCCGAAAATGCTGATGAAACCAGCCCTCAACCGAAGCGGGTTGCAGGGGAGTGGACGTCTCCAAGGCCCTAAAGGTTCCCATTTGAGGCGGCATTTGGCCAGCGTTAATCACTGGGGGAATGCAAATCTGGCGAGAGAAAACAGCGGCTTAGCGCGCTGCAGGCGTTGAAATAACCGCCCTGTGGCCATTTGCCGTGATAAAGCGATTGTGTGGTGAATCTGCTGTGGCAGTGCTGGCCCTATCGCTGGCAAGCCAGCTCCCACAGGGATCGCCTTAGGGCTGACAGGTGTTTGCCACAAGGTATGGCAGCGCCTGTTAGAGCGAGCGCCGCCCGCGCGGCGCAATCGCGAGCTGCGCTCGCTCCTACGTTTGTTTCGGGCCAATTATTCCTGTGGGATTCGCGCGCGAACGCCTTGGTGCATGCCTCAATATCGCGCCGTACAAACAAGGCGGCCGCGCGCGCCTGTCACAGGCGTTACTGGCCCGAAACAAACGTAGGAGCGAGCGCAGCTCGCGATTGCGCCGCGCGGGCGGCGCTCGATCTCATAGGCGCTGAAGATGCAGCGGCTACCCTTGCCAGGAACCATAGAATCTCCCACAGGTATTACACAGGGCTGGAGTACTGTGTAATACCTGTGGGAGCTGGCTTGCCAGCGATAGGGCCAGACCTGCAACCCCTGCATCAGCAGATTTTGGTCCCCGCCCAACTTCAGGTATGATATCGCCCCTTTCAAATCCCCCAGTCAGGCGATTTCCCATGACCAACCAGGCCGCCGAAGTCGCGAAGCGCCGCACTTTCGCAATCATTTCCCACCCCGACGCCGGTAAGACCACCATCACCGAAAAGCTCCTGCTGATGGGCAAGGCCATTGCCGTCGCCGGTACCGTGAAGTCGCGCAAGTCCGACCGCCATGCCACCTCCGACTGGATGGAAATGGAGAAGCAGCGCGGCATCTCCATCACCACCTCGGTGATGCAGTTCCCGTACCGCGAGCACATGATCAACCTGCTCGACACCCCCGGCCACGAAGACTTTTCCGAAGACACCTACCGCACCCTGACCGCAGTGGACTCGGCGCTGATGGTGCTGGACGGCGGTAAAGGTGTAGAGCCGCGGACCATCGCCCTGATGGACGTCTGCCGCCTGCGCGACACGCCCATCGTCAGCTTCATCAACAAACTCGACCGTGACATTCGCGACCCGATCGAACTGCTCGACGAGATCGAGGCGGTGCTGAAGATCAAGGCCGCGCCGATCACCTGGCCGATCGGTTGCTACCGTGACTTCAAGGGCGTGTACCACCTCACCGGTGACTACATCGTGGTGTACACCCCTGGCCACGGCCATGAGCGCACCGAGGCCAAGATCATCCAGAAGCTGGACTCCGACGAGGCCCGCGCCCACCTGGGTGACCAATACGATTCGTTCGTCGAGCAACTGGAGCTGGTGCAGGGTGCTTGCCACGAGTTCAATCAGGAAGAGTTCATCAATGGCCAGCTGACCCCGGTGTTCTTCGGTACGGCACTCGGTAACTTCGGTGTCGACCACGTGCTCGACGCGGTGGTCGACTGGGCGCCGCGGCCGCTGGGGCGTGTGGCCCACGAACGTACCGTAGAGCCGGTCGAAGAGAAGTTCACCGGTTTCGTGTTCAAGATCCAGGCGAACATGGACCCGAAACACCGCGACCGTATCGCGTTCATGCGCATCTGCTCGGGCAAGTACGAAAAGGGCATGAAGATGCGCCACGTGCGCCTGAACAAGGACCTGCGTATCGGCGATGCGCTGACCTTCTTCTCCTCCGAGCGTGAGCAACTGGAAGAGGCCTTTGCCGGCGACATCATCGGCCTGCACAACCACGGCACCATCCAGATCGGTGATACCTTCACCGAAGGCGAGGCCCTGGGCTTTACCGGTATCCCGCACTTCGCCCCGGAGCTGTTCCGCCGTGTGCGCCTGAAGGACCCGCTGAAGTCCAAGCAGCTGCGCCAGGGCTTGCAGCAGCTGGCGGAAGAGGGTGCCACGCAGGTGTTCTTCCCTGAGCGCAGCAACGACATCATCCTGGGTGCGGTCGGTGTGCTGCAGTTCGACGTGGTCGCCAGCCGCCTGAAGGAAGAGTACAAGGTCGAGTGCGCCTACGAGCCGATCACCGTGTGGTCGGCCCGCTGGATCAGCTGCGACGACAAGAAGAAGCTTGAGGAATTCCAGACCAAGGCCATGGAAAACCTGGCCATCGATGGTGGCGGCCACCTCACTTACCTGGCGCCGACCCGGGTCAACCTGGCGCTGATGGAAGAACGCTGGCCGGACATCAAGTTCCGCGCTACCCGCGAGCACCACTGACTATTGGATTTGGGGCTGCCTTGCAGCCCTTCGCGGGCACGCCCGCTCCCACAAGGCTATCACTGCCCTCAGCTCTGGTGATATCCCTGTGGGAGCGGGCGTGCCCGCGAAGGGCCGCAAAGCGGCCCCATTTCAATTCCCGGCCTTGATACTGGTCCAGATCCGCGTCCTGATACGGTCGATCTTGGCCGGCATCGCCTCCAGCGCATACAGCTTGCCCATCACGGCCTCGCTCGGGTAAATCATCGCATTGCCTTTCAGCGCAGGGTCCACCAGGCCGTCCGCCTTGAGGTTGCCGTTGGCATACTGCACATGGTTGCTGATGTTGGCCATCACCTCCGGCTGCAGCAGGTAGTTCATGTAGGCATAGCCAGCCTTTTCATCCGGCGCATCGGCCGGCATGGCCACCATGTCGAACCACAAGGGCGCGCCTTCCTTGGGTATCGAATAGCCCACCTTGACGCCGTTGTGCGCCTCTTCGGCGCGGTTCTTCGCCTGCAGCACATCCCCCGAGAAGCCCACCACCACGCAGACATCGCCGTTGGCCAGGTCGCCAGTGTATTTCGAGGAGTGGAAGTAGCTGATGTAGGGCCGTACCTGCATCAACAGCGCCTTGGCCTTGTCGTAGTCTGCCGGGTTCTGGCTGTGGTGCGGCAGGCCCAGGTAGTGCAGGGCAATCGGCAGCAGTTCGGGGCCGTTGTCCAGCACCGCTACACCGCAGCTTTTCAGCTTGCTCATGTACTCGGGCTTGAAGATCAGGTCCCACGAGTCCAGCGGCGCGTTGTCGCCCAGTACCGCCTTGACCTTGTCGATGTTGTAGCCGATTCCGGTGCTGCCCCACAGGTAGGGGAAACCGTACTGGTTGCCCGGGTCATTCACCTCCAGCGCCTTGAGCAGCACCGGGTTGAGGTTCTGCCAGTTGGGCAGCTGCGACTTGTCCAGGCGTTTCAATGCCTTGCCCTGGATCTGCCGGGCCATGAAGTGGTTGGAGGGGAACACCACGTCGTAGCCAGAGTTGCCGGTCATCAGCTTGCCGTCGAGAGTTTCGTTGCTGTCATACACGTCGTAGGTGGGCACGATGCCAGTGGCTTGCTGGAAATTTTTCAGCGTGTCGGGTGCCACGTAGCTGGACCAGTTGTAGATTTTCACCGTTTCGGCGGCACTGGCCACACTGGCGGCCAGCATCAAGGGTGCAAGAAGGCGTGTGCGCATGTCGGAGTTACCTTGCTTTGTCTGTCGTTATCGAAGGCAGGCGATCAGCGGATCAGAAAATCAGTACGTAGGTCTTGCGTACGGTCTCCTGGATGTCCCAGGTGCCGGTGCTATTGGCCGGTAGCATCAATGCGTCTCCGGCTTCTATAAGCAGGGGCTCGCCACCGTCGGGGGTGAAGGTGCAGCGGCCCTTGATGAAATGGCAGAACTCCTGTTGCACGATCTGCCGCCGCCAACGCCCGGGGGTGCACTCCCAGATACCGGTTTCGACGCCGTCGTCGCGTTCCACGCTGGTGACCGAAGCCACTGCCACGGGTTCGCCGAGCGGCACCGCTACCGGGCTGGCGCTAGCCAGTGCGACGCTGTCGGTATTCTTGAACTGGGTGATGCGCATGACCGGTGGATCCTGTGTTGGGGAAAGGGAATCAGTGCATGAAGCCTTCCATGAAGTCCGCGAGCGAGCTGGCCAGGCGCCGCCGCCAGGGCGCGCTGGCGGGGTTGGCGAGGGTCCGGTCCTCGTGGACGAAGCTCTGGATGATTGCGTTGTAGCCCAGCCAGCGGCAGGGCTCGGGGGGCCAGCTGGCCAGGCTTGAAACCGGGCGGTTGTCGAGCACCCACGGTTGCGCCGTCAGCGCGTTGTGCTGGTTGAGGATCAGGGCCGCCAGGGTCCGCCCGCCCAGGTTGGTGGCGCCAACGCCTTCGCCGCCGTAACCGCCGGCCAGGGCGATGCCGCGCTGGCGGTCGCAGAGCATGTGTGGGCGGAAGCGCCGCGCCATGCCAAGGTTGCCACCCCACGAATGGGTGATACGCGCATGCTTTAGCTGTGGGAAGAGTTCGCTGAACAGGTAGCGGCGCAGCTCGATTTCATGTTCGTCGAGGTTGAAGTTTTCACGCAGGCGGCCGCCGAAGCGGTACCCGCCCCGGGCGCCGAATACCAGCCGGTTGTCGGCCGTGCGCTGGCCATAGGTGACCTGGCGGCTGCTTTCGCTGAAGGCCTGGCCCTGGCTCAGGCCGATCTGTTCCCAGGTCGCCTCGGGGAGTGGTTCGGTGGCCACCAGCAGGCTCTGCACCGGCAGTTGATGTTTGCCTAGCGGTGGCAGGCTGGCGGCGTAGCCTTCCACGGCGGGCACCACCCATTGGCAGCGAATGCGCGCCAGCGGTGTACGCACCTCACCCGGTTGCCAGTCGATGGCTGGGGTATTTTCGTAGATCGGTACACCCAGCGCTTCCAGCGCCCGGGCCAGGCCACGGGCGAGCATGGCCGGCTGAATGGTCGCCGTGTGCGGGCTGTAGATCGCGCCATAGGCGTTGCTGACCCGTAGCTGCGCGTCCAGCTGTTCGGGGCGCAACCAACGGTAGTCGTCTTCGGTCATGCCCTGGCGGTACAGGTCGTCGAGGTAGGCGCGCAGGCTGCGTTCCTGTTCCGGGTAGCGCGCGGCGCAATACAGCACGCCCCCTTTGCGGTAGTGGCAGTCGATGCCTTCGCGCTGCAGCACGCTGTGCACCTCGTCCGGAATCCCGTGCAGCAGGTCGATGCTGGCGCGGCGCTGCTGCGGTGACAGGCTGGCGAGCAGGCGGTCTTCGCCGAGCAGGTTGCCCATCAGCCAGCCACCGTTGCGCCCAGAGGCGCCGAAACCGGCAATGTTGGCATCGATCAGTGCAATGTTCAGCTGGGGTGCCTGGCGCTTGAGGTAGTAGGCGGTCCATAGCCCGGTGTAGCCCGCGCCGATGATGCACACATCCGCGTCCAGGTCGTCGCGCAGGGCCGGGCGGGCGCACAGCGGCTCGTCGAGCTGGTCCATCCACAGGCTGAGCGTGCGCAGGGGTTGCATCGGGTTCGGCTCCACGTCCGTCAAGGTCTGTGGCCGATCCTAGTCGGGCGAGTGGGCGGCTGTCTTACGTGCGTGCACGCAGGGAAATTTGCTTCAGGTAGGCCTTGGGTGTGAGCCCGGTGTGTTCACGGAAGCACTTGTAGAACGCCGATAGCGAATTGAAGCCAGCGTTGAACGCCAGGTCATCGATGGGTGTTCCGGCGCTGTTGTCATCAAGGCTGGCCATCAGGTGCTGCAGGCGCGCCTGGTTGACGTAGCGGTAGAAGCTTTGCCCAAGCACCTGGTTCAGCAGGTAGGAAATCTGGTTGCGGCTGTAGCCACTGGCATCGGCAACTTGCTGCAGATCCAGTTCAGGGTCCAGGTAGGGGCGCTGGCGCTGAAAATAGTGTTCCAGGTCCTGGGCCATGGTCGACAGCTGCCGCGGTGACAGGCCCAGGCGGCTGGTGGCTGGCCGCGCGCCGCCGGTGCCCGCGGCGTTGCCGTGCTGGCGCACCAGGGTGGCGTATTCGTTGACCCGCCAGATCAGGCCGTCCCTCACGGTAATTGCCTCGCTGGACTGAAACGCCACCAGGCCATCGCCGCCCTGCACCGTAACCTGGTACTGGATAAACGCGGTGCAGCCATCGACGCGGATACGGTCACTGTGGACGATGTCTTCGCCGGCTTCGTGGGGTAGGCAGGCGCGCACGTAGTCGCGCAGTTCGCGATAGCCCAGCACGCGGTTCTGGAAGAAGTCGTGATACTGGACATCGGGGTGATAAAGCGCCATCACGCCGTCGAGGTCACGGTGCTTCCAGCACAGGTGGTAGCGCAGCACGGTCTCGGCGGTGAGTGGGGTCTGGGCGGGGTCATCGGGGAGCGTCATGGCTGGATCATGCCTTGCCGGCCAGGCCATCACAAGAATGCAGAACACCTGATGGATAGGGCGCTTTCGCGCATTTTGCACGGTTCAGCAGGCAACCAGCGAGCTAAGCCACTGATTTATATGGGCGTCATTTTTTGTCACAGCTGGCACAGCTACTGCAAAGGTTACTGCGCGAATGGAATTCTCGCTAACAACATAAGGCGCACACATCATGATCACCTCTGCCGACTACCCCGCTGTCGATACGCAAAGCCGTTCAGGTGTTTCCTGGGCGGCCATCTTCGCTGGCGCGGCTGCTGCCGCATCCGTTTCCCTCATCCTTGTGGTACTGGGCGCGGGATTGGGCTTCGCCGCAACCTCGCCTTGGGCTGACGAAGGGGCGAGTGCCAAAGCCCTGGGCGTTTCTACCATTGTCTGGCTGCTGCTCACGCAGATCATCGCATCGGGCATGGGCGGCTATATTGCCGGCCGGCTGCGGGTGAAGTGGGCGAACCTGCACGGTGACGAGGTGTACTTCCGCGATACCGCGCATGGCTTCCTGTCGTGGGCAGTGGCCACCCTGGTCGCCGCCATGCTGGTGCTGGGTGCGGCGGGCAACCTGGTAGGTGCCGGGGCCAGCGCTGCATCGCAAGCGGCCACGGTGTCTGCTGCCGCAGGTGCATCGGCGGCTACCGGTAGCAACAATGACTCGATGGGGTACTTCGTCGACAGCCTGTTCCGCGGTGACGGCCCGGCGCCAGTCAGCGAGGACGCCGCCAATGGGGTTGCCGCGCGCATTCTGGCCAAGGGCATTGCCGGGGACGGCGCATTGCCTCCTGAGGACCGTACCTACCTGGCCCAGTTGGTGGCGCAGCGTACCCGCCTGACCCAGGCCGAAGCCGAAGCCCGTGTGGACCAGGTAATGGCTCAGGTGCAGCAGCTGAAAACCGATGCCAAGCAAGCGGCCGATACTGCCGCCAAGGTAGCTGCCTGGACTGCCCTCTGGACCTTCGTCGCGCTGCTGTGCGGCGCCTTCATCGCCAGCGTCGCGGCCCTGTATGGCGGTCGCCTGCGCGACCGCGTGCAGTGGCTGGAAGGCGACTACGTCACTACCCGCACCGTTCAACGTTAAGCAAGGAGAATTACCATGCGCTCGATATTGCTGTGGATGCTTGGAGTACCGATTCCCGTGATCATCCTGATTGCACTGTTCATGCACTGACAGTAAGGGCGGCCCAGGCCGCCCTTTGCTATTGCCACCATTGACGGAGGTTGAACATGCGCTCGATATTGCTGTGGATGATCGGCGTACCGATACCGGTGATTATACTCATCTGGATATTCATGCATTGAGCGGCTGGGGGCCGCGGGGCGGCCCATCGCGGCGCAAGGCCGCTTCTGCAGAGGTCGCGTGAACCTCACGCCAGCGCAGACCGCTCTGGCAACTGATTAAAGAAACTGCTCCGCGTAATGACAGGCCACTTGCCGGGTACCGACTTGCCTGAACGCCGGCACGTCCTTGGCGCAGCGCTCAGTGGCATGTGGGCAGCGCTTGTGGAACGCGCAGCCGTCCGGCGGGTTCAGCGGGTTGGGCAACTCCCCGGCAATTCTGATTTTCGGCTTCAGCGGGTCGGGATGAATCGCCGGCGTCGCTGACAGCAGTGCCTGGGTGTACGGGTGCAGCGGCTTCTCGTAGATGTCCTCCTTGGGCCCCATTTCTGCGGGCCTTCCCAGGTACATCACCAGCACTTGGTCGGCCACGTGCCGCACCACCGCCAGGTTGTGCGAGATGAACACGTAGGCGGTGTTGAACTCCTTCTGCAAGTCCATGAACAGGTTCAGTACCTGTGCCTGGATCGACACGTCCAGCGCGGAAGTCGGTTCGTCTGCAACCAGTACCTTGGGCTGCAGCATCATCGCCCGGGCCAAGGCGATGCGCTGGCGCTGGCCGCCAGAGAACATGTGCGGGTAGCGCTGATAATGCTCGGGGCGCAGGCCGACCTGCTCCATCATCTTCTGCACCTTGTCTCGCCGTTCGGCCTTGCTCAGCGAGGTGTTGATCAGCAAAGGTTCGGCCAACTGGTCGCCAATCTTCTGCCGCGGGTTGAGCGAAGCGTAGGGGCTCTGGAATACCATCTGCACGTCGCGGCGCAGTTGCTTGCGCTGGGCCTTGCTGGCGCCAGTGACTTCGGTGCCGGCAATTTGCAGGGAGCCGGAAGACGGCTCTTCGATCAATGTCAGGGCGCGGGCCAGGGTCGACTTGCCGCAGCCAGACTCACCCACCACCGCCAGGGTCTTGCCGGCCTCCAGCTCGAACGACACGCCGTTGAGCGCGCGGACCAGTGCGTGGCCTTTGAACAGCCCGCGGGATACTTCGTAATGCCGGGTCAATTCCCGGGCAGTCAGAACCACGGCCATTACGCCACCTCCTGGTTCAGCGGGTAGAAGCAACGCACCAGGCTGTGCGCCTGAGGGTCGAGGGGCGGGCGCTGGCGCCGGCAGTTGTCCTGTACATAAGGGCAGCGCGGCGACAGCAGGCAGCCCACGGGCCGGTCGTAGCGGCCAGGCACGATGCCGGGCAGGGTAGCCAGGCGTTCGGCGCCAAGGCTGTGTTCGGGGATGGCCGCCAGCAGGGCTTCGCTGTAAGGGTGGGCCGGCAGGTCGAACAGCTCCGGAACCTGGCCAACTTCCACCGCCTGGCCGGCATACATCACGCACACCCGCCTGGCCGTTTCGGCGACTACGGCAAGGTCGTGGGTGATGAGGATCAGCGCCATGTTGCGCTCTTTCTGCAGGTTCACCAGCAGTTCCATGATCTGCGCCTGGATCGTCACGTCCAGCGCGGTGGTGGGCTCATCGGCGATCAGCAGCTTGGGTTCGCCGGCAATCGCCATGGCAATTGCCACACGCTGGCTCATGCCGCCGGACAACTGGTGCGGGTAGGCATCCAGGCGGCTTTCCGCCGCCGGGATCTCGACCTTTTTCAATAGCTCAAGGGCGCGTTGGCGCGCGGCCTTGCCCCTCAGGCCCAAGTGTTGGCGCAGCACCTCCTCGATCTGGAAGCCTACCGTGTAGCTGGGGTTCAGTGCGGTCATCGGGTCCTGGAAGACCATGGCGATGTCCTTGCCCACCACCTTGCGCCGTTGCCGGCCGCTGAGCTTGAGCATGTCGGTGCCGTCGAACGTCAGGGCGTCGGCGGTAATGCGCCCAGGCGCATCGATCAGGCCCATCAGGGCCATCATGGTGACCGATTTACCCGAGCCGGACTCGCCGACGATCGCCAGGATCTCGCCAGCGTCCACCGCCAGGTCCAGGCCATCGACCACCGGTACGGCAGTGGCGTCGCCGAAGCGCACGTTCAGGTTGTTGATCTGTAACAGTGACATGGCGTTCTCCTCAGGCGGCGTTCTTGAGTTTCGGGTCCAGCGCATCGCGCAGGCCGTCGCCCATCAGGTTGATTGCCAACACACTGAGCAGAATGGTCAGGCCGGGCAGGCTCACCACCCACCAGGCACGCTCGATGTAGTCACGCGCCGAAGCCAGCATGGTGCCCCACTCGGGGGTGGGCGGCTGCACGCCCAGGCCAAGGAAGCCCAGGGCGGCGGCGTCGAGGATCGCCGAGGAAAAACTCAAGGTGGCCTGCACGATCAACGGTGCCATGCAGTTGGGCAGCACCGTGACGAACATCAGGCGTGGCAAGCCGGCGCCGGCCAGGCGTGCGGCCGTGACGTAGTCGCGGTTCAGCTCGCCCATCACGGCGGCGCGGGTCAGGCGCACGTAAGAGGGCAGCGACACGATGGCGATCGCAATCACCGTGTTGATCAGGCCTGGGCCGAGAATGGCGACGATCGCCACCGCCAGCAGCAGCGACGGCAGGGCCAGCATCACGTCCATCAGGCGCATGATCGACGGGCCCAGCAGTCGCGGGAAGAACCCGGCCAGCAGGCCTAGCAGGATGCCCGGGATCAGCGACATCACCACCGAGGACAGGCCGATCAGCAGCGACAGCCGCGCGCCCTGGATCAGGCGTGAAAGCAGGTCGCGGCCGAGTTCGTCGGTGCCAAGGATGAACTGCCAGGTGCCGCCCTCCAGCCACACCGGTGGGGTCAACAGGAAGTCGCGGTACTGCTCGCTGGGGTCATGGGGGGCGACCCATGGCGCGAACAGCGCGCAGAACACCACCAGGCACATGAACGCCAGGCCCATCACCGCGCCTTTGTTGCGCGCGAAGGCTTGCCAGAATTCTTTGTACGGCGAAGGGTAGAGCAGGCTTTGGTCCACCGGGCTGGCCGGCGACACGGATTTCGGAATCGGGCTAGTCATGGCAAGGGCCTCAGCGCTGATGACGGATGCGTGGGTTGGCCAGGCCGTAGAGAATGTCCACGACGAAGTTGACCAGGATTACCAGGCAGGCGATCAGCAGGATGCCGTTCTGGACCACGGGGTAGTCACGGGCGCCGATGGCTTCGATCAGCCATTTGCCGATGCCCGGCCAGGAGAAGATGGTTTCGGTCAGCACCGCACCGGCCAACAGCGTGCCGACCTGCAGGCCGAACACGGTGAGCACCGGGATCAATGCGTTGCGCAAGCCATGCACGAACACTACCCGGGCCGGCGACAGGCCTTTGGCACGGGCTGTACGGATGTAGTCCTCGCGCAGCACTTCAAGCATCGATGAGCGGGTCATGCGCGCGATTACCGCCAGCGGGATGGTGCCGAGCACGATGGCAGGCAGAATCAGGTGCATCACCGCGTCCTTGAATGAGCCTTCCTCATCGCTGAGCAGGGTATCGATCAGCATGAAGCCGGTTTTCGGCTCGATGTCGTAGAGCAGGTCGATGCGCCCGGACACCGGGGTCCAGCCCAGGCTCACCGAGAAGAACATGATCAGGATCAGGCCCCACCAGAAGATCGGCATCGAATAGCCCGCCAGGGATATGCCCATTACCCCGTGGTCGAACAGCGAGCCGCGTTTGAGCGCCGCGATCACCCCGGCCAGCAGGCCGACCACGCCAGCGAACAACAGTGCGGCGAAGGCCAGTTCCAGGGTGGCCGGGAACAAGGTCAGGAACTCGCGCCACACGCTTTCGCGGGTGCGCAGCGATTCACCCAGGTCGCCCTGGGCCAGCTTGCCGACATAGTCCAGGTACTGGACCGGCAGGGGTTTGTTCAAGCCCAGGCGCTCCATGGCCTGGGCATGCATTTCGGGGTCGACCCTGCGCTCGCCCATCATTACTTCCACCGGGTCGCCGGGGATCAGGCGTATGAGCGCGAAAGTCAGCAACGTGATGCCGAAAAAGGTCGGTATCAGCAGGCCAAGGCGCCGGGCAATAAAACTCAACATTGTCGGGGTTACCTCATCAGACCGTACGGCCAGCAGCACGCTACGGCAGTGCCGCCGGTTCCCTGCTGGGCGCCGGCGGTCGTCGTTGTTCTACTTCACCCGGGTGGTGGCGAAGTTGTTTTTGGCCAGAGGGCTTATCACGTAGCCCTCTACATTGTCACGCATGGCGGTGAACATCTTCGGGTGGGCCATGCTGATCCACGGTTGGTCGTCATCGTACACCTTCAATGCCTCGCTATAGAGCCTTGCCCGTTCGTCATTGTCGACCACCTCGCGGGCTCGGCTGATCAGCTCCTGGAACTTAGGGTTGCACCAGCGCGCATAGTTCTCGCCGGTCTTGGCCGCCTCGCAACTGAGCAGGGGGGTGAGGAAGTTGTCCGGGTCGCCGTTGTCGCCCGCCCAGCCGGTGGACACCAGGTCGGCTTCACCGCGCTTGGCGCGGCGCAGCATCTCGGCCCACTCCATCACACGGATATCCAGCTTCAGGCCGATCTGGCCGAGGTCGGCCTGCAGCATCTCGGCCGACAGGCGCGGGTTGGGGTTGGTCATGCCACCGCCGTTGCGGGTGAACAGGGTGATGACGGTGCCCTCCGGCACACCCGCCTCCTTGAGCAGGGCGCGCGCCTTGGCAAGGTCACGCGGCGGGTTCTGGTTGGCCGGGTTGAAGCCCATCATGCTGGGCGGGTAGGGGTTCACCCCGACCAACGCATTACCTTTGCCGAACAGCTGGTCGACGTGGGTCTGGCGGTCGAATGCCATGTTGATGGCTTTACGCACACGCACGTCGCTGAGGTACTTGTGCTGGGTGTTCATGGCAACATAGCCGGTCACCAGCGCTTCGGTTTCGGCCACCTTGAGGGTGCGGTCGGCCTTGATCGAGGGCACGTCGTCCGGCTTGGGGTACAGCGCCACCTGGCACTCGTTGGCGCGCAATTTCTGCAGGCGCACATTGCTGTCGGTGGCAATGGCGAAGATCAGGGCGTCAGCCGGCGGTTTGCCGCGGAAGTAGTCGGGGTTGGGTTTGAAGCGGACCTGCGCGTCCTTGTTGTAGCGCTGGAAGATGAACGGCCCGGTGCCGATGGGTTTGCTGTTCAGCTCGGCGGCCTTGCCGGCCTTGAGCAACTGGTCGCCGTATTCTGCCGAATAGATAGAGGTGAAGCCCATGGCCATGTCATGCAGGAACGGTGCTTCGGGGCGGGTGAGGGTGATCACCACGGTATGGTCGTCGGTCTTGTCCACCGCCTTGAGCAACTGACTGAAGGCCATGCTCTCGAAGTACGGGTAGCCGACGCTGGTCTTGTCGTGCCACGGGTGCGCCGGGTCCAGCTGGCGCAGCAGGCTCCACAGCACATCGTCGGCGTTGAATTCGCGGGTGGGTGTGAAGTAGTCGGTGCTGTGGAACTTCACGCCCTTGCGCAGGTGAAAGGTGTAGGTCAGGCCATCTGCTGAAATGTCCCAGCGCTCGGCCAGGGCCGGCTCGATGTCGGTGGTTCCGGGTTTGAAGTCCACCAGGCGGTTGAACAGTGTTTCAGAGGACGCATCGAAGGTGACGCCGGTGGTGTACTGGACCACGTCGAAGCCCTCCGGGCTGGCTTCGGTGCAGACCACCAGCGGCTTGGCCGCCAGTTGCGTGGCACTGCCGAGCACCAGCGCAGCCAGGGCCAGGCGTAGCGGTCGCGACTTAATGAAAACTCTGTGCATGGGTTGAAGACTCCCTGCGTGCATTGATTCCAGCGTAGCCGCCAAGGCCCGCCGTGCAGCGGGCCGTGGCGCAAACGGTCAGAGAATGTTGAATGGGATGGTGGTGACCACGCGGAACTCGTCCAGGCTGCCATCGGCCTGCGCCTTGCTGGCGCGGTGCGTGGTGTAGGTGGCGCGGATACTGGTGTCCTTCAGCGGCCCGCTCTGCACCGCGTAGCTGGTGCCGATACCCCACTCGTAGTGGGTTTCGCCATCCAGGCCCCCCACGTCATAGGCGGTGCCACGGTAGTGGGTGCCATCGATGCCCCAGCCACGGGCGTTGTACAGGTTGAACTTCAAGCCTGGCACGCCGTAGGGCGCCATGTTCAGCACGTAGGAAATCTGCAGGGATTTCTCGTTCGGGCCGTTGAAGTCCGACAGCAACGAGTTGGCCAGGAAAATGCCGTTGGTTTCGTGCAGGTAGTCGAAGTATTCGTTGCCGTTGACCTGCTGCCACGAAGCGCTGAGGGTGTGCGCCTGGTGGGTCAGGCCGAACGACAGGCTGTAGGTGTCGTTGTCGATCTTACCCATTTTCTGGCTGCCGGCGTCGACTGTCTTGTAGTAGTTCAGGCCAGTGGTCAGGCTGAGCACCGCACTGTCGCCAAGCACGTGGTTGGCGCCGAAGTAGTACTGGTTCCAGAAGTCATCGACTTTGGTGGCGTACAGGCTGGTGCTCAGGCTCTTGAACGGCTGGTAGTTGATGCCGGCAGTGCTGGCACGGTCGGTTTCCACGCCAGTGGCGCTGTACTCGCTGCGGAACTTGCTGAGGCTTTGCTCGGTACGCGGCGAGACGCGGTCGAAGGTGCCCAGGTCGAAGTTGAGGTTGTCGAACTCGGCACTGTGCAGAAACACGCCCTGGAAGCTCGACGGCAGGGCACGGTTGCCGATGTAGGCGATCATGGGTGTGTCCACCGATTGCCGGCCCAGGGTGAGGGTGGTGTTGGACACGCGTGCCTTGATGTTGCCCAGGCCCAGCTTGCTCCACTGGCCGATGGGGTCGCCGTCGCTGTGGGTGAGGGTGCGGTTGTTGGGGCCGGCTACGGCCTGGCGGCTCTGCTGCAGCGCAATCGCATTGTAGCCGGCAGCCTCGACGGCGATGCCGACGGTACCTTCGGTAAAGCCGGAGCTGTAGTTGAGGATGGTGCCCTGCACCCAGTTCTCACGGCTGTGGGTGTCGTGGCGGGTGCCGTCGTTCTTGTAGTACTTCCACAGGGGGGCGCGCGCTGCGCGTTCGCGGGCGTACCAGTTACGGGTGCTGCCGGACAGATTCTGCCCCTCGATAAAACCGCTGGCCTGGGCTTGCTCGCTGGTGCTCTTGAGGGTGATGGGAATGAACGCCTGGCTTTGCGGGTCAGCCTGGGCCACGGTGGTCACTGCACTGATGGATAAGGCCAGTGCGCTCAAGGTGAATAGTTTCAAGTTGAAGCTCCCTTTCTTTTCTAGTTATGGCCGGCCTTGTGGGCCGGGTGCTTGCTGCGGTGTTGCCAGGGTTGCCGCGGGGTTGCCGGGCTTGATCCGGACGCTGTGTTGCCTGTACCGGCGAAGCGGCCGGTGCAGGTTGGCCATCAGTCAACACTCACACCGGAGAAATCATTGCGCCCAAACGGGCTGACCTTGAATTGGGAAACCTTGACGCTGAGCGGCTGGTTGACGGTGGAATGGGCCACCGGGGTGATCGGCACCTGCTGCTTGAGGCGCTGCTGTGCCTGCTGGTACAGGGCGCTGCGTTGCACCGGGTCGCTCACGCGCTTGGCCTGCATGACCAGGCTGTCGTACTGCGGATCGCACCACTGCGAGTAGTTGTTGCTGCCAATGGCGGCGCAGCTGTAGAGGGTGCCCAGCCAGTTGTCGGGGTCGCCGTTGTCACCGGTCCAGCCGATCAGGGCGATGTCGTGCTCGCCGTTTTTCATGCGCTTTATGTATTCCCCCCACTCGTAGCTGACGATGCGCACCTTGAGGCCGAGTTTGTTCCAGTCGGCCTGCAGCATTTCGGCCATCAGCTTGGCGTTGGGGTTGTACGGGCGCTGCACCGGCATGGCCCACAAGGTGACCTCGGTACCTGGCGCTACGCCGGCCTGGCGCAGCAGTTGGCGGGCCTTTTCCGGGTTGTAAGGGGCATCCTTGAGGCTGTTGTCGTAGGACCATTGGGTCGGTGGCATGGCGTTGACTGCCAACTGGCCGGCGTCCTGGTACACCGCCTGGATGATGGCTTGCTTGTTCACCGCCATGTCCAGCGCCTGGCGCACTTCCAGGCGGTCGAACGGTGCATGGCGGGTGTTGTAGGCGATGTAGCCGAGGTTGAAGCCCGGCTGCTGCAGCACCTGCAGCTGGCTGTCGGCGCGAAGGGCCGGCAGGTCGGCGGGGCGCGGGTGCAGGGTGACCTGGCATTCGTTGCGGCGCAGTTTCTGGATGCGCACCGAGGGGTCTACGTTGATCGAAAACACCAGGTTGTCGAGCTTGACCTGCTCGGGGGCCCAGTAGGCCTTGTTGCCCTTGTAGCGGATCTGCGAGTCCTTCTGGTAGCGCTGGAACACGAACGGGCCGGTGCCGATCGGGTGCTGGTTGATGTCACTGGCACGCCCGCTGGCCAGCAGCTGCTCGGCGTACTCGGCAGAGAGGATCGAGGCGAAGCTCATGGCCAGGTTCTGAATGAATGCGGCATCCACCGCGTTCAGGGTGAACACCACGGTCAGAGGGTCGCGTTTCTCGACCCAGGCGATGTTCTTGTCCAGGCCCATGCTGATGAAATAGGGGAACTCGGTGGGGTAGGCCTGGCGGAACGGGTGGCCTTTGTCGAGCATGCGGTTGAAGGTGAACAGCACGTCGTCGGCATTGAAGTCGCGGCTGGGCGTGAAGGCCTTGTTGCTGTGGAACCTGACCCCTTCACGCAGGTGGAAGGTGTAGTTCAAGCCGTCGTCGGACACCTCCCAGCGGGTAGCCAGGGCAGGGTGCACGGCGGTGCCGCCACGTTCGAACTCGACCAGGCGGTTGTAGATCGGTTCGGCGGCGTCGTTGTCGGTGGCGGTGGTGTACTGGGCGGTGTCGAAACCGGCAGGGCTGCCTTCGGAGCAGAACACCAGGCTGTTGGCGTACAGGTGGGGGGCCTGGCTGATCAGGCCCAGGGCCAGCAGGGCAGCAAGTCGGGTGGCGTGGCGCATGGCAAGTCCTTTTCCTCTGTTTGCACCGCCTACGGGTACGAATGGCGGCAACAGTGTGCCGACCCCGCAGCGGATAGCTGCAGGCCGACAGAAATCAGTGATTGGAGGGGAGGGCACCCACCGCCTGGCGGGTGCCGGGGCTACCCTATTTGTCCACGCTGACGCCGTAGAAGGCGTTCAGCGCGAACGGGCTGATCTTGAAGTCCTTCACCTTGACGCTCATCGGCTGGTAGACGGTGGAGTGGGCGATCGGGGTGATCGGCACCTGCTCCTTGAGGATGCGCTGTGCCTGCTGGTACAGCTCGGTGCGCTTGGCTTGGTCGGAGGTGGCCTTGGCCTGTTTGATCAGGCTGTCGTAGGGCTTGTAGCACCACTTGGAGAAGTTGTTGCCGTCAATGGCATCGCAGCCGTAGAGGGTGCCTAGCCAGTTGTCCGGGTCACCGTTGTCGCCGCTCCAGCCAATCAGCATGGCGCCCTGTTCGCCGGCTTTGGAGCGCTTGATGTACTCGCCCCACTCATAGCTGACAATTTTTGCCTTGATGCCGATCTTGGCCCAGTCGGACTGCAGCATTTCGGCCATCAGCTTGGCATTGGGGTTGTACGGGCGTTGCACGGGCATGGCCCACAGGGTGATTTCGGTGCCTTCCTTGATGCCGGCTTCCTTGAGCAGTTGTTTGGCTTTTTCCGGGTCGAACGGTGCGTCCTTGATGCTGGTGTCATACGACCACTGCGTGGGCGGCATGGCGTTGACCGCCAACTGGCCGGCGCCCTGGTAGACCGACTCGATGATGCGCTTTTTGTCCACGGCCATGTCCAGCGCCTGGCGCACTTTCAACTGGGCCATGGGGTTGGGCTGGTTGCTGCCCTTGATCTGGTCCATCACGTTATAGGCGATGTAACCCAGGTTGAAGCCGGCCTGCTGGGGCATCTGCAGGTTCTTGTCGGCCTTCAGCGGCTCGATATCGGCCGGGCGTGGGAAGAGGGTGACCTGGCATTCGTTCTTTTTCAGCTTCTGCATGCGTACCGAGGCGTCGGTGGTGATGGCGAAGATCAGGTTGTCGATCTTCACGTCCTCGGGCTTCCAGTAGTCCTTGTTGCCCTTGAAGCGGATCTGCGCGTCCTTCTGGTACTTGCTGAACACGAACGGGCCGGTGCCGATCGGCTTCTGGTTGATGTCGGCGGCCTTGCCGTTCTTGAGCAACTGGTCGGCGTATTCGGCGGACTGGATCGAGGCGAAGCTCATGGCCAGGTTCTGGATGAACGCTGCATCGACCTCGTTGAGGGTGAACTTGACGGTGTGCTCGTCAAGCTTCTCCAGCTTGGCGATGTTCTTGTCCATGCCCATGTCGGTGAAGTACGGGAACTCGGTCGGGTAGGCCTTGCGGAAGGGGTGGTCCTTGTCGAGCATGCGGTTGAAGGTGAACAGCACGTCGTCGGCGTTGAACGGGCGGGTCGGCTTGAAGTAGTCGGTGGTGTGGAACTTCACCCCCTCGCGCAGGTGGAAGGTGTAGGTCTTGCCATCGTCGGACACGTCCCAGCGGGTGGCCAGGCCGGGTATCACTGCAGTGCCGCCGCGTTCGAACTGCGTCAGGCGGTTGAAGACGGTTTCGGCCGAGGCGTCGAAGTCGGTGCCGGTAGTGTATTGCCCTGGATCGAAGCCGGCCGGGCTGCCTTCGGAGCAGAACACCAGGTTGGACGCGGCAAGTGCCGACGGAGCACCGGTGAGCAAGCCTGCACCGAGCAGGAACGGTATGACTGCGTGTTTGAGCATGGTGGCCTCATTTTTGTCATTTTTCGAGTGAGGTGGCCTCGTGAGCCGACCTGCGGATACTTATGCAGGGGATGTTCCCAATGCAACAGGTACAAGGATAGTTGGCGCCGGAAATGTGGCACGAACGTACATGGATGTCGCATCGCTATAACTTTCGGCGAAGTCAAACGTTTGCGTGGGCAAAATGATGGCTTTTTTCGAGGTGTTTCGAGGCGGGAATTTTGTAGGATGCACCTGAACGGTGCGTAAGAAAGGTCTGAAACGCTTTTTTCAGCCCCCACACGGCCCCTGTAGGAGCGGCCTTGCGTCGCGATGGGCCGCGCGCAGCGGCCCCCTGTGCAGCACACTGCTACAGCAGGGGAGCGCCCCCGGCCCGTCGCGACCCCAGGCCGCGGAGACCGGCGCTAGTTGCTTAAGGCATCTGCACTTCAATCAACCCATCAGCATTCATGCTCACCTCGCTGGTACCGGCTTCGATGTCGGGCGCCGGCGCCGCTTCATCTGCGCTCATGGCCTTCATGGCCATGGGGGCGCTGCGCAGGTACGGCCGTGGGTAGCCGCTGCTGTTCAGGTTCAGGCTGACCACTTTGTAGCCTGTGCCGCCCAAGGCTTGCGTGGCCAGTTGTGCACGGGCCTTGAACGCATCGACGGCATCCTTGAGCAGCTCGTCTTCGCTGGACTTGCGCGTGGCCGGCGCGATGGAGAAGTCCATGCCACCCATTTTCAGCTCTTGCAGCAGGTCGGCGGTCAGTTGCGAGAGGGCCGGGAAATCGGCGCTTTCCAGGCGCAGCTCGGCGCGCTCACGCCAGCCGGTGATCTTCTGGCCTTTGCTGTCGTAAACGGGGTAGCTGTTGCGGCTGCCCTGGCTGATCTTCACATCCTTGACCTGGCGCGACTGCTGCACGGCCTTGTTCATGGTTTCTGTGATCTGCTTGGCGAGCTTGCCGGGGTCGCTGTTCTGCGCTTCGCTATACAAGGTCACGACCATCAGGTCGCGCGCCACTTCCTTGCTGACCTCGGCGCGCAGCGATACCTGGTTGTAGCGCGGTTCATCGGCCGCCAGTGCCGGCAGGCTGGCGAGCAGGCCGCAAGACATGATCAGGGCGGCGCCGTGACGTGGAATGTGCATGTGGTACTCCTTGGCAATAAAAGGCGTGGTCGCTGGTCATCCATGCCACGCATGGCCAATCAGACCGGCATCAGTGTAGTGGGTTCAACAGTGCCATCATGACAGTGTGACAAAGTGTGGCGCTTTGCCGCAGCGCTGCAGCAGGGGGCCCGGCTTCGGTATACTCCAGCCGATTTTCTGGAGCACTCATCAGGAGAGCTCATGCTCGCCGCCGTACAACCGTTGTCCGCTACCCGCCAGAACCTCTGGCGCCTGACCGTCATTCGTGTGCTGGTTCTGGCTGCCCAGGCCGGCTCGGTCGGTGTCGCCTACTGGACCGAACTGCTGCCCTTACCCTGGCTATCGCTGGCCGGTACCTTGGCCTTGTCGTCGCTGCTGTGTGCCTTCACCGCCCTGCGCCTGCGCTTGTCGGTGCCCGTCACCGAAATGGAATACGCCCTGCAGCTGGCCTGTGACCTGTTGATCCACAGTGCCTTGCTGTATTACTCCGGCGGCTCGACCAACCCGTTCGTGTCCTACTACCTGGTACCGTTGGCCATTGCCGCAGTGACCCTGCCGTGGCTGTATTCGCTGATCCTGTCCGGTATTGCCCTGACCGCCTACAGCTTGCTGCTGGTGCAGTTCTACCCGCTCGAAGGCCTGCCCATGGCGCGGGACAAGATGCAGGTGTACGGCATGTGGCTGAGTATTGCCCTGGCGGCGGCGGTGATCACCTTCTTCGCGGCACGCATGGCTGAAGAGCTGCGGCGCCAGGAGCAACTGCGCTCCGAGCGGCGTGAAGAAAGCCTGCGCGACGAGCAGTTGCTGGCCGTAGCCACCCAGGCCGCCGGCGCCGCTCATGAGCTGGGTACGCCGCTGGCCACCATGAGTGTGCTGATCAATGAAATGCGCCAGGACCACACCGACCCGCTGTTGCAGGAAGACCTGCAAATCCTTCAGGACCAGGTGAAGCTGTGCAAGGAAACCCTGCAGCAACTGGTACGCGCCGCTGAAGCCAACCGCCGCCTGGCGGTGGTCGAGCAGGATGTCACCGCCTGGCTGGACGAAGCGCTGAACCGCTGGCACCTGATGCGCCCGGAAAGCAGCTACCGCTTCCAGCGCCTGCGTGACGGCCAGGTGCCGCGCCTGACCCCGCCACCGGACCTGACCCAGGCGCTGCTGAACCTGTTGAACAATGCGGCCGATGCCTGCCCCGATGACCTTGAAGTGCGCCTTGACTGGGACGCTCAGGATATCGTGATCAGCATCCGCGACCATGGCCCTGGCGTGCCGCCGGCCATTGCCGAAGCCATCGGCAAACCCTTCATTACCACCAAGGGCAAAGGTTTCGGCCTGGGCCTGTTCTTGAGCAAGGCCAGCGTGACCCGTGCGGGCGGTTCGGTAAAACTTTATAGTCATGAGCAGGGTGGCACCCTGACCGAACTGCGCCTGCCCTATGGCAAGCGAGGAGATGAATGATGAGCGAAGAAAACCAGGTCGAGAGCGAAGAGCTGCCGCACCTGCTGCTGGTGGATGACGATGCCACCTTCACCCGGGTCATGGCGCGCGCCATGAGCCGTCGCGGGTTCCGCGTGAGCATTGCCGGTTCCGCCGAAGAGGGCTTGATCCTGGCCCAGCAGGACCTGCCGGATTACGCCACGCTGGACCTGAAGATGGACGGCGACTCCGGCCTGGTGCTGCTGCCCAAGCTGCTGGAGCTGGACCCGGAAATGCGCGTGGTGATCCTGACCGGTTATTCGAGCATTGCCACAGCAGTGGAGGCGGTCAAGCGCGGCGCCTGCAACTACCTGTGCAAACCGGCTGATGCCGACGACGTGCTGGCGGCGTTGCTGTCGGAGCACACCGACCTGGACGCGTTGGTGCCGGAAAACCCGATGTCGGTCGACCGCCTGCAGTGGGAGCATATCCAGCGTGTGCTGACCGAGCACGATGGCAATATCTCGGCCACCGCACGGGCGCTGGGCATGCACCGGCGGACCTTGCAGCGCAAACTGCAGAAGCGTCCGGTTCGGCGCTGATTCATATTGCCTGTACCGGCCTCATCGCTGGCAAGCTGGCGATAGGGCCGGTGTGGACAGAAATTTATCTGTAACACCCCGCGATCCCCGCAAATCCCGGCTGTTGGCGTATCATTGCCACCTGACGGCAACCCCTCCAGGATCGCTAGCGCATGCTCGCCCTTCTCATCCAGACGCTGAATATCACGGCACCGGTTTTCGCCATGCTGTTCATGGGCGTGCTGCTCAAACGCATTCGCCTGATCGACGATAACTTCAACCAGGTCGCTTCGCAGCTGGTGTTCAACGTGTGCATGCCGGCCCTGCTGTTCCTGGGCATCTACCACGCTGACCTGGCTACGGCGGTCCAGCCCGGGGTCATCCTGTACTTCATCGCAGCGACCCTGATCGGCTTCGCCCTTGCCTGGGGCATGGCTATCTGGCGCAGCCCCATGGCCGACCGCGGTATCTATGCCCAAGGCGCCTTTCGCGGCAACAACGGCGTCATTGGCCTGGCCTTGGCCGCCAGCCTGTACGGGGACTATGGTATTTCCCTGGGGGCGGTACTCGCCGGCGTGGTCATCCTCATGTACAACTCGCTGTCCGCGGTGGTGCTGGCGGTGTACAGCCCGGACCTCAAGTCCGACCCCTGGAGCATCTGCAAGAGCATTTTCAGCAACCCGCTTATCATCAGCGTATTGGTGGCCACCCCGATGGCCTACGGCCAGGTGCCGCTGCCCAACTGGTTGCTCACTTCAGGCGACTACCTGGCGCAGATGACCCTGCCACTGGCGCTGATCTGCATCGGCGGCACCCTGTCGCTGGCGGCACTGCGCGACAGTGGCCGCCTGGCCATCGATGCCAGCCTGGTGAAGATGGTGTGGTTACCGCTGCTCGGCACCTTGGGTGCCTGGCTGTGTGGTTTTCGCGGTGCCGAGCTGGGCATTCTGTTCCTGTACATCGGTAGCCCGACGGCGGCCGCCAGCTACGTGATGGCGCGCGCCGCCAACGGTAACCACCAATTGGCGGCGTCGATCATCGTGATCACCACGTTGATGGCAGCAATCACCACCAACATTGGTATTTTCATCTTGCAGTGGGGCGGATGGATCTAGATCCTTGACTGCAAACAACAGCAACAGCACTGCCTCACTGAGCTAAAGGACACTTCATGCAAGACCAGAGCACGCCCGAGCGGTTACAGCGCGGGCTGAAGAATCGCCACATCCAGCTGATTGCGCTGGGTGGGGCCATCGGTACCGGGCTGTTCCTGGGCATCGCCCAGACCATCCAGCTGGCTGGCCCATCGGTACTGCTGGGTTACGCCATCGCCGGCCTGATGGCCTTCCTGATCATGCGCCAGTTGGGTGAAATGGTGGTGGAAGAGCCGGTTGCCGGCAGCTTCAGCCATTTTGCCCACCAATACTGGAGCGAGTTCGCCGGGTTCGTCTCGGGCTGGAACTACTGGGTGGTGTACGTGCTGGTCGGCATGGCCGAGCTTTCGGCTGTGGGTATCTACGTGCAGTACTGGTGGCCGGAATTTCCGACCTGGGCCACCGCGGCGATCTTTTTCGTGGTGATCAACCTGATCAACCTTACCCAGGTCAAGGTCTATGGCGAAATGGAGTTCTGGTTCGCCCTGGTCAAGGTGGTGGCCATCGTCAGCATGATCGGCTTCGGTGCCTGGTTGCTGAGCAGCGGGCAGGGCGGCGCCGATGCCAGCGTAGCCAACCTGTGGCAGTACGGCGGGTTCTTCCCCAATGGCGTCAGCGGCCTGGTGATGGCGTTGGCGGTGATCATGTTCTCGTTCGGCGGCCTGGAGCTGGTGGGCATTACCGCTGCCGAGGCCGACAACCCGCGCCAGAGCATTCCCAAGGCCACCAACCAGGTGGTGTACCGTATCCTCATTTTCTACATCGGCGCGCTGGCCGTGCTGCTGTCGTTGTACCCGTGGCAGAAGGTGGTGCAAGGCGGTAGCCCGTTCGTGATGATCTTCCACGAACTGGACAGCGACCTGGTGGCCACCATTCTCAACATTGTGGTGCTTACCGCGGCGCTGTCGGTGTACAACAGCTGCGTGTATGCCAACAGCCGCATGCTGTTCGGCCTGGCCAGCCAGGGCGATGCGCCGCGCCAGTTGCTGAAGGTCAGCCGCAGCGGCGTGCCCCTGACCGCACTGGGGGTATCGGCGTTCGCCACCGGCTTGTGCGTAGTGATCAATTACCTGATGCCGGGTGAGGCCTTTGGCTTGTTGATGGCCCTGGCGGTATCGGCGCTGGTGATCAACTGGGCGAGCATCAGCATCACCCACCTGAAGTTCCGCAAAGCCAAGCTGGCCGCGGGCATCACCCCGTTCTACAAGAGCCTGGGGCACCCGCTGACCAACTACCTGTGCCTGGCATTCATCGTGTTGATCCTGGTGGTGATGTACCTGACCCCGCCGATTCGCATTTCAGTGATGCTGATACCGGCATGGATTGCCGCGCTGTGGGTGGCCTTCAAGCTGAAGAAGGCTCGCCAGGCGAAGTACTGAGTCGGGCTTGTGCGTGAGGGGCAGGCCGCCAGCCTTTCGCCGGCTGGTGGCCCTGGCGCGCTGCCTATCCATGCCCCTCAATGCTGCCGCCGCCAGGCGCGCACGGTGGTGTACAGCAGCACCAGGGCCAGTACCGGCAGCACGTAGAACAGCATCAGCCGCTCAAGGCGGCCGGCCAGCGGCAGCCCCATGGTGAAGGCCGCGACGTGCAGGCCATAAGCCAGGTACAGGCACAGGAAGACCAGCCCTTCGGCGCGGGTAATGCGGTAGCCGGAATAGAACACCGGCATACTCAGTACGGCAACGCCGAGCATCACGGGCAGGTCGAACGACAGTGCATTGGGTGAAATCGACAGCGGCTGTGGGGTCACCAGTGCGGTCAGGCCCAGCACCGCCAGCAGGTTGAACAGGTTGCTGCCGATGACCGTGCCCACGGCGATCTCCCGCTCGCCCCGCAGGGCCGCAATCAAGGCGGCGGCCAATTCCGGCAGGGAGGTGCACACAGCGACCACGGTCAGCCCGATGACGCGCTCGGACAGGCCCAGGTCGGTGGCCACCTCGACGGCGGCTTCAAGCAGCAAGTGGCCTGCCAGGGTCAACAGGCCAAGGCCGAACAGCACCTGCAGCACGGTGGCTGGCCAGAAGCGCCCGGCGCTGGCCTGGGCGGCATCGGGGGCAGGATAGGTGCGTGCGTAATGGCGCGACTGGTGCCAGAGCATGGCCAGGTAGCCGGCCAGGCCCAGCAACAGCAACCCGCCTTCGAATCGGCCCAGCTGGCCGTTGGCGCACAGTGCGTAGACCAGGCCGCTGGCGAGGATCATCAGCGGTATGTCCAGACGTACCAACTGGCGCGAAACCCGCAGTGGGATGATCAATGCGGCCAGGCCGAGCACTACCAGCACATTGAAGATATTGCTGCCGACCACGCTGCCGACCGCTACATCCGGCGCGCCCTGGTAGGCCGCCTGCAGGCTGACGGTCAACTGTGGTGCGGTGCTGCCGAAGGCGACCAGGCTCAGGCCGATGATCAGCGGGCGCACGTGCAGGCGCTGCGCCAGGCGCAGGGCGGCGCGCACCAGCAATTCGGCGCCGCCTACCAGCAACAGCAGGGCTGTGCCCAGTTGCAGCAGGCTGAAGGTGGGAAGGGTGGCCAAGTCGAAAATGGTCGAACTCCTGTCGCGTCAGTCGCTAAGCCCTTGTACCCGCACCCGCGCTGTGCCGCTACGCAGCATGCCGATTTTTTCGGCGGCGGCGCGTGACAGGTCGATCAGCCGGCCGCGGGTATGCGGGCCACGGTCGTTGATGCGTACCACCACACTGCGCTGGTTGGCCATGTTGGTCACCAGAACGCGGCTGCCAAACGGCAGGCTGCGGTGGGCGGCGGTAAGGCCGTGCTGGTTGAACGGTTCGCCGCTGGCGGTGCGTTTGCCGTGGTGGCGCGAGCCGTAATAGGAAGCGGTGCCGGTCTGGTCGTAACCGCGTGGGTCGATGTCATGGCTGGCGCAGCCGGCCAGGAACGAAAACAGGGCGAGGGTGCCGAGGGATCGTTTTAGCAAGTCAGGTGCTCTCCTAGTGCGACGCTCCCACAGGTCGGCGCTGTACCTGTGGGAGCGGGCATGCCCGCGAACGAGGGCGAAGCCCTCGCAGGACTACAGGGATAAAACAATCACCCTTCGAGCTTGGCCTTGAGCATTTGGTTCACCTGCCCCGGGTTGGCCTTGCCTTTGGAGGCTTTCATGGCCTGGCCGACGAAGAAGCCGAACATCTTGCCACGCTTGGCTTCATCAGCCGCGCGGTACTGTTCCACCTGCTCGGCATTGGCGGCCAGCATTTCGTCGAGCATCTTCTCGATTGCGCCGGTGTCGGTGACCTGCTTCAGGCCTTTGCTTTCGATGATGCTGTCGGCATCGCCTTCACCGCCAGCCATGGCTTCGAACACGGTCTTGGCGATCTTGCCGCTGATGGTGTTATCGCGGATGCGCAGCAGCATGCCACCCAGTTGCGCAGCGCTGACCGGTGCCTGGTCGATCTCCACGCCCAACTTGTTCAGCAGGCTCCCCAGTTCGACCATGACCCAGTTGGCGGCCAGCTTGGCGTCACCGCCAATTTTCACCACTTCTTCGAAGTAGTCGGCCTGTTCGCGGCTGGAGGCCAGCACGTTGGCATCGTAGGCCGACAGGCCGTACTGGCGCTGGAAGCGCTCGACCTTCTGCGGCGGCAGCTCGGGCAGGGCAGCGCGGATGCTGTCGAGGTAGCTGTCTTCGATCACGACCGGCAGCAGGTCCGGGTCGGGGAAGTAACGGTAGTCGTTGGCTTCCTCTTTGCTGCGCATGGAACGGGTTTCATCTTTGTTCGGGTCGTACAGGCGGGTTTCCTGCACCACCTTGCCGCCATCCTCGATCAGGTCGATCTGGCGCTGGATCTCGCTGTTGATGGCACGCTCGATGAAGCGGAACGAGTTGACGTTCTTGATCTCGCAGCGGGTACCGAATTCAGCCTGGCCTTTCGGGCGGATCGACACGTTGCAGTCGCAACGCAGCGAGCCCTCGGCCATGTTGCCGTCGCAGATGCCCAGGTAGCGCACCAGTGCGTGGATCGCCTTGACGTACGCCACGGCCTCCTTGGCGCTGCGCATGTCAGGCTCGGACACGATCTCCAGCAGCGGTGTGCCGGCGCGGTTCAGGTCAATGCCGGTAGAGCCGCTGAAGTCTTCGTGCAGGCTTTTGCCTGCGTCTTCTTCCAAGTGCGCGCGGGTGACCCCGATGCGCTTGATGGTGCCGTCTTCCAGGGCGATGTCCAGGTGGCCCTTGCCGACGATCGGCAGGTCCATCTGGCTGATCTGGTAGCCCTTGGGCAGGTCCGGGTAGAAGTAGTTCTTGCGCGCGAACACGTTGCGCTTGCCGATCTCGGCATCGATGGCCAGGCCGAACATGCAGGCCATGTGCACGGCTTCCTGGTTCAGCACCGGCAAAACGCCCGGCATGCCCAGGTCAACCAGGCTGGCCTGGGTATTCGGCTCGGAGCCGAAGGTGGTAGCGCTGCCGGAGAAGATCTTCGACTGGGTGGCGAGCTGAGTGTGGATTTCCAGCCCGATCACAACTTCCCATTGCATGTGTGAACTCCTCAGAAGCCGTTGGGGGCACGGGTGTGCCAGTCGGTCACTTGCTGGTAGCGGTGCGCGACGTTGAGCAACCGGCCTTCCTGGAAGTACGGCGCCAGCAGCTGTACGCCGACCGGCAGGCCGTCGACGAAGCCCGCGGGCATCGACAGGCCCGGCAGGCCCGCCAGGTTGGCGGTGATGGTGTAGATGTCTTCGAGGTAGGCGGCGACCGGGTCGCTGCTCTTGGCGCCCAGCTTCCAGGCCGGGTTCGGCGTGGTCGGGCCAAGGATCAGGTCAACCTCGTTGAAGGCGGCCATGAAGTCGTTCTTGATCAGGCGGCGGATCTGTTGCGCCTTCACGTAGTACGCGTCGTAGTAGCCGGCCGACAGGGCGTAGGTGCCGACCATGATGCGGCGCTGGACTTCAACGCCGAAACCTTCGCCACGCGAACGCTTGTACAGGTCGGTCAGGTCCTTGGGCGCTTCGCAGCGGTAGCCGAAGCGCACACCGTCGAAACGCGACAGGTTGGACGAGGCCTCGGCAGGTGCGATCACATAGTACGCGGCAATGGCGTGCTGCATGTTCGGCAGGCTGATTTCCTTGACCACGGCACCGAGCTTTTCCAGCTCCTTGACGCTGGCCTGGACCAGGTCGGCAATGCGTGGGTCCAGGCCTGCACCGAAGTACTCCTTGGGCAGGCCGATGCGCAGGCCCTGCAAGGAGGCGCCGAGGTTGGCGCTGTAGTCCGGCACCGGCTCCTCGATGCTGGTGGAGTCCTTGGCGTCGAAGCCGGCCATGCCTTGCAGCAGCAAGGCGCAGTCTTCGGCGGTGCGCGCCAGTGGGCCACCCTGGTCGAGGCTGGAGGCGTAGGCGATCATGCCCCAGCGCGAAACACGACCGTACGTCGGTTTCAGGCCGGTGAGGTTGGTCAGCGCCGCCGGCTGGCGGATCGACCCGCCGGTGTCGGTGCCGGTGGTGGCTGGCAGCAGGCGCGCCGCCACGGCCGCGGCAGAACCGCCGGACGAGCCGCCTGGCACGTGTTCCAGGTTCCACGGGTTCTTCACCGCGCCGTAGTGGCTGGATTCGTTGGCCGAACCCATGGCGAACTCGTCCATGTTGGTCTTGCCCAGGGTGACCATGCCGGCTTCGGCCAGCTTGGCGACCACGGTGGCGTCATACGGCGCCTTGAAGTTGTCGAGCATCTTCGAGCCGCAGCTGGTGCGCACGCCGTTGGTGCAGAACAGGTCCTTGTGGGCGATGGGCGCCCCCAGCAGCGCGCCGGTCTCGCCAGCGGCGCGACGGGCGTCGGCGGCACGCGCCTGGCCCAAGGCCAGTTCGTCGGTGACGCTGATGAAGCTGTTGAGCTGTGGGTCGAGCTGCTTGATGCGCGCCAGCAGCGCGCCGGTCAGCTCTTCGGAAGAAAACGACTTGTCGGCGAGTCCGCGGGCGATCTCGGCCAGGGTCAATTGGTGCATGGCAGGCTCTATCCCTTACTCGATGACTTTGGGAACCAGGTACAGACCGCTTTCGGTCGATGGCGCGATGGCCTGGTAGGCGTCGCGCTGGTTGCTTTCGGTGACCTGGTCGGGACGCAGGCGCTGGCTGGCCTCCAGCGGGTGAGCCAGAGGCTCGATGCCAGTGGTGTCGACAGCTTGCATCTGGTCGACCAGCCCAAGAATGCTGTTGAGGGCGTCGGTAATGCGTGGCAGTTCGCCATCATTCAGGCCCAGGCGGGCCAGATGGGCGATCTTTTCCACGTCGCAGCGTTCAAGCGCCATGGGGATCTCCAAGGGAAACAAAGAACGGAATTTAGGTCCGCAGTGAGGAACATGTCAGCTTTTTGGCGGTCTAACAGCCGCGAATTTCTGCTGGCGTGCTCGGAAAAACAGCCAATTTAACATATTGGCTCCTTGCCCAAAATCCCTGCCATTGTTAGAGTTTGCCGCACTTTTTTACCCACGCTTTCCCCAGGGTCACTTTCCCATGTTCAAGAAACTGCGTGGCATGTTTTCCAGCGATCTTTCCATCGACCTGGGTACTGCCAACACCCTTATTTACGTGCGTGAGCGCGGTATCGTCCTGAATGAGCCCTCGGTTGTTGCCATCCGTACCCATGGCAACCAGAAAAGCGTCGTCGCCGTCGGTACCGAAGCCAAACGCATGCTGGGCCGTACGCCTGGCAACATTGCAGCCATTCGTCCGATGAAGGACGGCGTGATCGCCGACTTCAGCGTTTGCGAAAAAATGTTGCAATATTTCATCAACAAGGTTCACGAGAACAGCTTCCTGCAGCCAAGCCCGCGCGTGCTGATCTGCGTACCGTGCAAATCGACCCAGGTAGAGCGCCGCGCCATTCGCGAGTCGGCCCTGGGTGCCGGTGCCCGTGAAGTGTTCCTGATCGAAGAGCCAATGGCTGCCGCCATCGGCGCCGGCCTGCCGGTAGAAGAGGCCCGCGGTTCGATGGTCGTCGATATCGGTGGCGGCACCACCGAAATCGCCCTGATCTCGCTCAACGGTGTGGTCTACGCCGAGTCCGTGCGTGTTGGCGGTGACCGCTTCGACGAAGCCATCGTGACCTACGTGCGCCGCAACTACGGCAGCCTGATCGGCGAGTCCACCGCCGAGCGCATCAAGCAGGAAATCGGCACTGCCTACCCGGGCGGCGAAGTGCGCGAAGTCGACGTGCGTGGCCGTAACCTGGCCGAAGGCGTGCCGCGTGCCTTTACCCTGAACTCCAACGAAGTGCTCGAAGCGCTGCAGGAGTCGCTGGCGACCATCGTTCAGGCAGTGAAGAGCGCCCTCGAGCAATCGCCGCCCGAGCTGGCCTCCGACATCGCCGAGCGTGGCCTGGTGTTGACCGGTGGTGGTGCGCTGCTGCGTGACCTCGACAAGCTGCTGGCCCAGGAAACCGGCCTGCCGGTGATCGTCGCCGAAGACCCGCTGACCTGTGTCGCCCGTGGCGGTGGTCGCGCCCTGGAGATGATGGACAAGCACGCGATGGACCTGCTCTCCAGCGAGTGATCCTGCTCGCGGTTCATGAGCGCCCGGTTTACAGGTAGTACGCACAGTGCTACCTGTATGTGCTGGGCTGGCGCCCACACGGGCGCCGTATCCGTCAACCCGCAACCAGGCTGGTGCGTTGTCCCATGTCCAATGACCTCCTGAGTCGTCCACGAGGAACGGCCCATTAAACCGCTTTTCTCCAAGGGCCCTTCGCTGGGCGTTCGCCTGCTCGTTCTGGTGGTGCTGTCAGTCGCGTTGATGGTTGTCGACGCGCGCTTCGACGTGCTCAAACCGGTGCGCAGCCAGATGGGCCTGGTGCTGATGGAGTCGTACTGGATCACCGACTTGCCGCAGCGTGCCTGGCAGGGCGTGGCGGGCCAGTTCGGTAGCCGCACCGAACTGATTGCCGAAAACGAGAAGCTCAAGACCGAGGCCCTGCTGCTGCAGGGGCGCCTGCAGAAGCTGGCGGCCCTGACCGAGCAGAACGTGCGCCTGCGCGAACTGCTCAACTCCTCGGCGCTGGTCAACGAAAAGGTCGAAGTGGCCGAGCTGATCGGGGTCGACCCCAACCCCTTCACGCACCGTATCCTGATCAACAAGGGCGAGCGTGACGGCGTGTTCCTTGGCCAGCCGGTGCTCGATGCCCGCGGCCTGATGGGGCAGGTGGTCGAGTTGATGCCCTATACCTCGCGGGTGCTGCTGCTGACCGACACCACCCACAGCATTCCGGTGCAGGTCAACCGCAATGGCTTGCGCGCGATCGCCAGCGGTACCGGTAACCCCGAGCGCCTGGAATTGCGCCATGTGGCCGATACTGCCGACATCAAGGAAGGCGACCTGCTGGTCAGTTCCGGCATGGGCCAGCGCTTCCCGGCCGGCTACCCGGTGGCCACCGTCAATGAAGTGATCCACGACTCCGGGCAGCCGTTCGCTATCGTGCGTGCCATCCCCACCGCCGCGCTCAACCGCAGCCGCTACATGCTGCTGGTGTTCAGTGACCGGCGCACCCCAGAGCAGCGTGCCACCGATGCTGCCATGGCCCAGGAAGAAGCCGACCGCAAGGGCACCGCGCCCGCCGGCCAGCCAGCCACAACCGGCGAGCAGGCCGCACCGGCCACGGGTACCCCTGCAGCGCCGGCCAGCCCGGCCACGCCAACGGCCCCGGCCGCGCAGCCTGCGGCCCCAAGTGCTGCCCCGGCGGCAGCGCCGGCTGCCCCCGCCCACACCCGGAGACAATGATGGCTGCATCGCGCCGCAACAACGGCTGGGTGATCTGGCTGACTTTCGCCATCGGCCTGCTGCTCAGCGTCTCGCCCATGCCGCAGTTCATGGAAGTGTTCCGGCCCATGTGGCTGGCCTTGCTGGTTTCGTTCTGGACCCTGGCCATGCCGCACAAGGTGGGCATGACCACAGCGTTCGTGCTGGGCCTGGCCGAGGATGTGCTGTACGGCACCTTGCTGGGGCAGAACGCACTGATCCTTACCCTGATCACCTTCCTGGTGCTGTCCTTGCAGCAGCGCCTGCGCATGTTCCCCATGTGGCAGCAAAGCCTGGTCATTCTGGTGATCTTCGGCATTGCCCAGCTGATCCAGCTGTGGCTCAGCGCCCTGACCGGCAACCGTCTGCCCACCCTGGCACTGGTCTGGTCGGCGGTGATCAGCGCCTTGCTCTGGCCGTGGATCAGTTTCGCCCTGCGCGACCTGCGTCGCCGCTTGCGTATCAACTGACGGCGATGCGCCGCTGACAGGGAGATGTCTGCATGAACCCGCTTTACCTGGCCTCCGGCTCGCCTCGCCGCCGTGAATTGCTGACCCAGATCGGCGTGCCGTTCAGCGTCATCAGCGCCCCCATCGACGAAACCCCGCTGGCCGATGAAAGCGCCCAGGCTTACGTCGAGCGTCTGGCCCGGGCCAAGGCTGCCGCCGGCCTGGCCTGCCTCGCCCACCCTGACAACGCCACGGCCCCCGAGCGCCGTGCTGTGGTGCTTGGTGCAGACACGGCAGTGGTGCTCGAGGGGCGTATTCTGGGTAAACCGCAAAGCCGCGAAGATGCCTTGGCCATGCTGGCTGATCTGGCTGGCCGCGAGCACCAGGTGCTGACCGCCGTCGCTTTGACCGATGGCCTGCGCGTGCGCAGCCTGTGCGTGGCCAGCAGCGTGCATTTTCGCCCGATCGGTGCCGACGAAGCGCAACGTTACTGGGCCAGCGGCGAGCCGGCGGACAAGGCAGGCGGTTATGCCATCCAGGGCCTGGGTGCGGTGTTCGTCACCGGCCTGGCCGGCAGCTATTCGGCAGTGGTCGGTTTGCCGCTGTGTGAAACCGCAGAATTGCTCGGCCAGTTTGGCATTGCCTGCTGGCAGCCGCTCGTGCCTGCAACAGAGGTAACAAACCCGCGGTAGCCAGCTCTGCCTTCGCCATCCATCATTACAAGAAACTTTTGACGAGAGCCTGCCATGAGTGAAGAGATCCTGATCAACATCACCCCGATGGAGTCACGCGTGGCGGTGGTGGAAAACGGGGTGCTGCAGGAAGTGCACGTCGAGCGCACTCAGCGCCGTGGCATCGTCGGCAATATCTACAAGGGCAAGGTGGTGCGTGTGCTGCCAGGCATGCAGGCCGCCTTCGTCGACATTGGCCTGGAACGCGCGGCGTTCATCCATGCTTCGGAAATTTCCCAGCGCGAAGGCTCGGCGGTCGAGAACATCACGGCGCTGGTGCACGAGGGTCAGGCGCTGGTGGTACAAGTGACCAAGGACCCGATTGGCACCAAAGGCGCGCGCCTGACCACGCAGTTGTCGATCCCTTCGCGTTATCTGGTGTACATGCCGCGCAGCAGCCACGTTGGCATTTCCCTGAAGATCGAAGACGAAGCCGAACGTGAGCGCCTCAAGCAGGTGGTCAGCAACTGCATGGAGAGCGAGAACATCAAGGATGCCGGCGGGTTCATCCTGCGCACTGCCGCCGAAGGCGCGCGGGCCGAGGAAATCCTGCAGGACATCCGCTACCTGCGCCGCCTGTGGGAGCAGATCGGCAGCCAGATCAAGACCTGCGGTGCACCGACGGTCATCTACGAAGACCTGGGCCTGGCCCTGAGAACCCTGCGGGACCTGGTCAACCCGAAGATCGAGAAGATCCGCATCGACTCGCGGGAAACCTTCCAGAAAACCATGCAGTTCGTGAGCGAACTCATGCCGGAAATCGCCGACCGCCTCGAACACTACCCTGGCGAGCGGCCGATCTTCGATCTGTATGGCGTCGAGGACGAAATACAGCGCGCGCTGGAGCGCAAGGTGCCGCTCAAGTCGGGTGGCTATCTGGTGGTCGACCCGGCCGAGGCGATGACCACCATCGACGTCAACACCGGGGCTTTTGTTGGGCATCGCAACCTTGAAGAAACCATCTTCAAGACCAACCTCGAGGCCGCTACCGCCATCGCCCGGCAGCTGCGCCTGCGCAACATCGGCGGCATCATCATCATCGACTTCATCGACATGGAAGATGAAGAGCACCAGCGCCAGGTTCTGCGCACCCTGGAAAAACAGCTGGAACGCGACCATGCCAAGACCAACATCATCGGCATCACTGAGCTGGGCCTGGTGCAGATGACCCGCAAGCGCACGCGCGAAAGCCTGGAGCAGGTGCTGTGCGAGCCCTGCCTGGCTTGCCAGGGGCGTGGCAAGCTGAAAACCCCCGAGACCATCTGTTACGAAATTTTCCGCGAGATCCTGCGTGAGGCCCGTGCTTACCAGGCCGAAGGCTACCGTGTGCTGGCCAACCAGAAGGTGGTTGACCGCCTGCTGGACGAAGAGTCGGGCAACGTTGCCGAACTGGAAGCCTTCATCGGTAGAACCATTCGCTTCCAGGTCGAGTCGATGTATTCGCAGGAACAATACGACGTGGTGCTGCTCTGAGGCCCTCAGCAACACGTCGCTGCCTCGTCGCGCTGGCGAAACCCGTGCGACGGGCCATCATGGATAAACGACTTGGAGGGCCACGGCCATGGGACGTCTGACCCGCGTTCTTGTTGCCTTGACCCGTTGGGGGCTGGGCATATGCGCCTTGTTGGCGGTATTGGTGGCGCTGTATGTCAGCCTCGGCCGTGCATTGATACCCCTGGTAGCCGAGTACCGTGCCGACGTGCAGAGCAAGGCCGAGCAAGCGCTTGGCATGCCGGTACATGTGGGCGCCCTGGAGGGGCGCTGGAGCGGCCTGGCGCCGGTATTGCGGGTGCGCGACCTGCAACTGGGCGAAGGTGCCAAGGCGTTGCGCCTGGATGAGGTCATGGTCGTGCCTGATGTATGGGCCAGCCTGCTGGCGCGTGAGGTACGCCTGTCGCGTATCCAGCTCGGTGGCCTGCAATTGATCGTGCGCGAGAACGGGCAGGGCGCCTGGAACCTTGAGGGCCTGCCGCAGCAGGACGATACGCCGCTGAACCCTGCCGAGTTGCTGCAGCGCCTGCGCCAACTGGGCCGCGTCGATGTGTTCGACAGCCAGGTCACCTTGCACCCGTGGCAGCGTGACCCGCTGACCCTGACGTATGTGAGTGCCGGCTTGCAGGCCGGCCCCTCGCGGCAGGCCCTGGACCTGCGGGCGACGCTGCCCGATGGCCAGCCCCTGGCGATGAACCTGCGCAGTCGTGTTTCTGCCGAGGCTTGGCGTGACGGCCAGGTCGAGGCCTACCTGAGCCTGCCGCAAAGCGACTGGTCGCAGTGGTTGCCGCCCAGCCTGCTGGGCCAATGGCATGCCGACGCACTGCGTGCAGGCGGCGAGTTCTGGGTCGATTGGGGCAAGGGGCAGTTGCAGAAGGCCGTGGTGCGGCTCAATGCTCCTGAGCTCAAAGGCGCCTACAGCGGGCGCAAGGCCGCCATGTTGAGCAACCTGGCCATGGGCGCCTGGTTCCAGCGCCGCGACCAGGGCTTCGACGTTGTGGTCGACTCGCTGGCCATGGACCTCGGTAAAAGCCGTTGGGAGACGCACCTGCAGGTGCAGCAGCGCCCCGGTGAGCAGGCGGCCGATGAGAGCTGGCAGGTGCAGGCCGACCGGCTCGACCTCACGCCCCTGACCCCGCTGATCGAGGCCCTGGCACCGCTACCCGACGCAGCCATGGCGGCGGTCACTGGCCTGAAGGTGACCGGTGGTCTGCGCAACGTGCGGCTGCAGGCCCGGCCCAAGGCCGAAGGCGACCAGCGCCTGCAGTTCGAGGCCAACCTGGACAAGGTCGGTTTCAATGCTTATCACAGTGCCCCGGCTGCGGGTAACGTCAGCGGCAGTATCAGTGGCGACCTGGGCCACGGCGAGCTGCGCCTGGACACTGAAGCCTTCATGCTGCACTTGTACCCGATCTTCGCCAAACCCTGGCACTACCAGAAGGCCAACGCGCGCTTGACCTGGGTGCTGGACAAGCAGGGCTTCACCCTTGTCGCGCCCTACCTGAAGGTGCTGGGCGAAGAAGGCAAGATTGCCGGCGATTTCCTGATTCGCCTGCTGTTCGAGGAAGGCCGCGAGGACTACATGGACCTGCGCGTCGGCTTGACCGACGGCGATGGCCGGTATACCGCCAAGTATCTGCCCGAAGTGCTCAGCCCGGCCCTCGACGAGTGGCTGCGCAGCGCCATCGTCAAGGGCGCGGTGGACGAAGGCTATTTCCAGTACCAGGGCTCGCTGAACCATGGCGCGGCGCCAGAGGCACGCAGTATCAGCCTGTTCTTCAAGGTGCATGACGCCGCACTGGACTTCCAGCCGGGCTGGCCGCAAGTCCAGCATGTGGATGGCGACGTCTTCATCGAGGACAGCGGCGTGCGGGTCAAGGCCCGGCGCGGGGTGCTGCTGGACACCCAGGTCAGTGACGTCGACGTCGACATCCCGCATGTCGACGAGGGCCAGCAGAGCCACCTGTTCCTGACGGGCAATTTCGATGGCAGCCTGGGTGATGGCCTGAAGATCCTCAAGCAAGCGCCTATCGGCACCGGTGAGATCTTCGCCGATTGGGAGGGTGAAGGGCCGCTGAAGGGTAAGCTCAAGCTCGATATCCCGCTGGCTCACGGGCAGCGGCCCAAAGTGCAGGTAGACTTCGCCACCCATGACGCGCGCCTGAAGGTCGCCCCGCCCACCCTTGAGCTGAGCCGCTTGAAAGGTGACTTCAGCTTCGATTTCGACAAAGGCCTCAGCGGCAAGGGCATCAGCCTGCAGGCCTTCGGCAAGCCCGTCACGGCGCAGATAACGGCCGAGGGCCAACCCGGGCAGATGCAGACCCGCATCGATGCCAATGGCCAGGTAGCGCTCAAGGCGTTGACCGACTGGCTGCAGTTCAAGCAAGCCCTGCCGGCTTCCGGCGACCTGCCTTACCAGTTGCAACTGAGCCTGGGCAGCCGCGACAATCGTTTGAGCGTCAACTCCAACCTCAAGGGGCTGGCGGTCGATTTGCCAGCGCCATTCGGCAAGGCGGCCGCGGAAACCCGCGACAGCCGCTTCAGCATGACGCTACAGGGCCCGGAGCGGCGTTTCGACGCCGGCTACGGTGACCTTGTCCGTGCTGCCTACGCCGCGCCGGCCGACAAGCTCGGCCAAGGCCGGGGCGAGTTGTTGCTGGGCACCGGTGACGCCCAACTGCCCGCTGCACAGGGCCTGCGCGTGCGTGGGCGCCTGGAAACGCTGGACCTGGCCCCTTGGCAAGAGCAGGCCTCACGGCTGGGCGGAGACGACCCAGGTGGCAGTGCGCGGCAGATGCTGCAAAGCGTGGACCTGAGCATTGGCCAGCTCAAGGCGTTTGGCACCGAGCTGAACCAGGCCCTGGTACGGTTGAGCCGAGGCGGCCCCGCCTGGGACCTGCGCCTCGACAGCCAGGAAGTCATCGGCGATGCCCGCGTGCCGGATGCCAAGGGTGCGCCGATGGTCGTGCGCCTGCAGACGCTGCGGCTGCCAGCGCCCAGCCCTGCGGAAAAACAAGCCCAGGAGCGCGCCGAAGATGGGCCGGACCCGCTTGCCACCTTCGACCCACGCAAAGTCCCGGCGCTGGACCTGAGCATCGACAAGCTGTACCGCGGTGACGACCTGTTCGGCAGCGCTTCGATCAAGCTGCGGCCCACTGCACGCGGGGTTGCCGCCAGCGATATCGCTCTTGACTTCAAGGGCCTGCGCATTGGCGGTGGCGGTGGCTGGGAGGGCGAAACGGGCAAGACCAGCAGCTGGTACAAAGGCCGCCTGCAAGGCAAGAACCTGGGCGACGTGCTCAAGGCCTGGGGCTTTGCCCCGACCGTCACCAGCCGCGACTTCCGCCTGGACGTGGACGGCCGCTGGCCAGGCTCGCCGGCTGCCGTCAGCCTGACGCGCTTCTCGGGCAGCATGGACGCGGCGTTGCGGTCTGGCCAGTTCGTCGAGGTCGATGGCAGTGCCCAGGCGTTGCGGGTCTTTGGCCTGCTCAACTTCAATTCGATTGGCCGACGCCTGCGGTTGGACTTCTCCGACCTGTTCGACAAAGGCCTGGCCTATGACCGGGTCAAAGGCCTGCTGGCGGCCAGCAATGGCGTGTACGTGACCCGCGAACCGATCACCATGACCGGCCCGTCGAGCAGCTTCGAGCTGGAGGGCACGTTGGACCTGGTACGTGACCAGGTCAATGCCAACCTGCAGGTGAGCCTGCCGGTGACCAACAACCTGCCGCTGGCCGCGTTGATCGTGGGGGCGCCAGCCGTGGGCGGGGCGTTGTTCCTGGTCGACCGGCTGATCGGTGACCGCGTCTCGCGTTTTGCCAGCGTGCATTACCGTGTCGAAGGGCCGTGGAAAGAGCCTAGAATCACCTTTGTGAAACCCTTCGAGAAATAGTGCCAGGAGTGCCCATGAAGGCAGCGGTGATCCAGATGGTCAGCCAGGACGACGTGCTGGCCAACCTGCAGCGTGCCTGTGCCTTGCTGGAGCAGGCTGCACAGGGTGGTGCGCGGCTGGCGGTGCTGCCGGAAAACTTCGCTGCCATGGGCCGCAAGGACGCCGCTGCCATCGGCCGAGCCGAGGCATCGGGGAACGGGCCTATCCTGCCATGGTTGAAACGTACCGCCCGCGACCTCAGGTTATGGATAGTCGCCGGTACCATGCCCTTGCCACCGGTCGGCCAGCCCGACGCAAAGGCACATGCCTGCTCGCTGCTGATCGATGAGCACGGTGAAGTGGCTGCGCGCTATGACAAGCTGCACTTGTTCGACGTGGACGTTGCCGATAACCGCGGCCGCTACCGTGAATCGGATGATTTTGCCCCTGGCGCACACGTGGTGGTGGCGGACACGCCGGTCGGGCGGCTGGGGTTGAGCGTATGTTACGACTTGCGCTTCCCAGAGTTGTACAGCGCGTTGCGTGCCGCTGGCGCGGAACTGATCAGCGCACCGGCGGCCTTCACTGCGGTAACCGGCGCAGCACACTGGGACGTGCTGGTGCGCGCCCGGGCCATCGAGACCCAGTGCTACCTGTTGGCGGCAGCGCAGGGCGGTACCCACCCAGGCCCACGGGAAACCCATGGCCATGCGGCGATCGTCGACCCTTGGGGGCGGATCGTGGCACAACAGGCGCAAGGCGAAGCGGTATTGCTTGCCGAGCGCGACATTGAAGAACAGGCGTCCATCCGGGCGCGCATGCCGGTGGTATCGCACCGGCGCTTTTTTTCGCAGGACGCATTGCGGCCTGCGCCCACCTTGGAGTGACTATGAGCCAGATGTTATCCACCGTCAGTGAGCAGCTCCTGGCCCCAGGCGGCTTGACCCTGGACAGCCTGCAAAGCGTGCTCGGTGAATTGGCCGGCCCCGGCATCGACGCTGCCGACCTGTATTTCCAGGGCCAGATTTCGGAAACCTGGGCGCTGGAAGACGGCATCGTCAAAGAGGGCAGCTTCAACCTGGACCAAGGCGTGGGCGTGCGTGCCCAGTCCGGTGAAAAGACCGGCTTCGCCTACAGCAATGCCATCAACCTTGAAGCGCTGACGTCGGCCGCGCGCGCCGCGCGTTCGATTTCCCGCGCCGGGCAGAACGGCACCGTGCAGGCCTTCCGCAGCCCGTCAGTGACCGCGCTGTATGCGGCGGACAACCCGCTCGATGTACTCAGCCGTGCCGAAAAGGTCGAGTTGCTGAAGCGTGTCGATGCCGCGACCCGCGCGCTTGACCCGCGTATCCAGCAGGTCAGCGTGAGCATGGCCGGGGTCTGGGAGCGCATCCTCATCGCTGCAGCGGACGGCAGCCTGGCTGCAGATGTGCGGCCGCTGGTGCGTTTCAATGTGAGCGTCATCGTTGAGCAGAACGGTCGTCGCGAACGCGGCGGGCAGGGTGGTGGCGGGCGTACCGACTACCGTTTCTTCACCGAAGAGCGGGTCATGGGCTACGCCCGTGAGGCGCTGCGCCAGGCGCTGGTGAACCTCGAAGCGATCCCGGCGCCGGCCGGGACCTTGCCAGTGGTGCTGGGCTCGGGATGGTCGGGCGTGCTGCTGCACGAGGCGGTCGGCCATGGCCTGGAAGGTGACTTCAACCGCAAGGGCAGCTCGGCGTTCAGTGGCCGGGTTGGCGAGAAAGTGGCGTCGAGCCTGTGCACCATCGTCGATGACGGCACCCTGGAAGGCCGCCGCGGTTCGCTGAGCGTGGATGACGAAGGTACGCCGACCGAGTGCACCACCCTGATCGAGAACGGTGTGCTCAAGGGCTACATGCAGGACAAGCTGAACGCGCGGCTGATGGGCATGGCAGTGACCGGCAATGGTCGCCGCGAATCCTACGCTCACCTGCCGATGCCACGCATGACCAACACCTACATGCGTGCCGGCGAAAGCGACCCGCAGGAAATCATCGCCTCGGTGAAGAAGGGCATCTACTGCGCCAACCTCGGGGGTGGCCAGGTGGACATCACCAGCGGCAAGTTCGTGTTTTCGACCAGCGAGGCCTACCTGATCGAAGACGGCAAGATTACCGCACCGGTGAAGGGCGCGACCTTGATTGGCAATGGTCCGGAGGCGATGAGCCGGGTGTCGATGGTCGGCAACGACCTGGCGCTGGACAGCGGGGTAGGGACGTGCGGCAAGGACGGGCAATCGGTGCCGGTCGGGGTTGGGCAGCCGACCCTGAAGCTGGATGCGATCACCGTGGGCGGTACCGGCGCGTGATGGCCTTTGGGGCCGTTGTGGGAGCGGGCTTGCCCGCCAGCACCGGCGAAGCCGGTGCCGGGCACCGCGTCGCCTGCTTCGCGGGCACGCCCGCTCCCGCAGGGCCTCAGCCTGTCAGCGCAACCCGCGCTGCAACTCGTCGAGGTCGCGGATGTACTTGAACACCTTGCGCGCGGCGGCCGGCGGTTTGTTCCGCGCCTTCTCGTGCTGGGCATGGCGCACCAGCGAACGCAGTTGCTGGCGATCGGTGTCGGGGTATTCGTTGACGAAGCGTTCAAGGTCTTCGTCGTTACCGTCGATCAACCGGTCGCGCCAGCGCTCCAGGCCGTGGAAGCGTTCGTTGTACTGGCGAGTCGAGCTGTCCATCTGCTCGAGCAGGGCATGGATGGCATCCAGGTCCTGCACGCGCATCAGCTTGCCGACGAACGACATGTGGCGTTTACGCGCACCATGAGCAGTGTGCTTGCTGGCCTCGGCCAGGGCCTTGCGCAGCTCGTCGGTCAACGGCAGGCGGGCCAGGGTATCGGCCTTGAGCGTAGTCAGGCGCTCGCCGAGTTCGACCAGCGCATGCAGCTCGCGCTTGATCTGGGTTTTGCTTTTTTCGCCGTCGAAGGCGTCGTCGTTTGAATCAACCATGGTGGCAGTCCGCTAGAAATCGCCGCCATGATAACCAGTCGGGGGCCGCTTGTCCGGCCCGGTCGTAGAATGACCCTCGCCGAACGCAGAATTTGAGTGGAGAGAACCATGAGTGCAGTCCAGAGCGTAGGTCCGAAAGACCTGCCAGCATTGCAAGAGCAGGTCGAGGCGATCATCGCCGAAGCGCGCCGCCAAGGGGCCAGTGCCTGCGAAGTGGCCGTGTCGCTGGAGCAGGGCCTGTCCACCACGGTACGTCAGCGCGAGGTCGAAACGGTTGAATTCAACCGCGACCAGGGCTTTGGCATCACCCTCTATGTTGGCCAGCGCAAAGGCTCGGCCAGTACCTCGGCCAGTGGCCCGGAGGCGATCCGGGAAACCGTCGCGGCAGCGCTGGCCATTGCCAAGCACACCTCCGAGGACGACTGTTCGGGCCTGGCGGACGCGGCGTTGATGGCCCGGGAAATTCCGGACCTGGACCTGTATCACGACTGGGCTCTCGAGCCCGAGAAAGCCATCGAGATGGCGCTGGCGTGCGAAGCGGCGGCGTTCGATGCCGACCCGCGCATCCTCAATGCCGATGGCACCACCCTCAACACCCACCAGGGCTGCCGCGTGTATGGCAACAGCCACGGGTTCATCGGTGCTTACGCCTCGACCCGGCACAGCCTGAGCTGCGTGATGATCGCTGAAGGCGACGGGCAGATGCAGCGCGATTACTGGTATGACGTCAACCGCCAGGGCAACCTGCTGGCCGACCCGCGCAGCATTGGTGTGCGGGCCGCGCAGCGGGCCGCCAGCCGCCTCGGCGCGCGCCCGGTGCCAACCTGCGAAGTGCCGGTGCTGTTTTCCGCAGAACTGGCAGGCGGTTTGTTCGGCAGCTTCCTGTCGGCGATCTCCGGCGGCAATCTGTACCGCAAGTCGTCGTTCCTCGAAGGCAGCATCGGCCAGCGCCTGTTCCCGTCCTGGCTGACCCTCGACGAGCGCCCGCACATTCCGCGCGCGCTGGCCAGTGCAGCGTTCGACGCCGACGGCCTGGCGACCTATGCCAAACCGTTCGTCGACAAAGGCGAGCTGGTGTCGTATCTGCTGGGTACCTATTCGGGGCGCAAGCTGGGCTTGCCCAGCACGGCCAACGCGGGGGGTGTACACAACCTGTTCGTCAGCCACGGCGTCGAGGACCAGGCTGCCCTGATCCGGCGTATGGGGCGTGGGCTGTTGGTGACCGAGCTGATGGGCCATGGCCTGAACATGGTGACGGGTGATTACTCCCGAGGGGCAGCGGGTTTCTGGGTCGAGAATGGTGAAATCCAGCATGCGGTGCAGGAAGTGACGATTGCCGGCAACATGAAGGATATGTTCCAGCAGATTGTCGCGATTGGTAGCGATCTTGAAACACGCAGCAATATCCACACTGGGTCGGTGCTGATCGAGCGGATGACTGTGGCAGGTAGCTGATTCATTGCCTGTACGGCCCATTCGCGGGCTCGCCCGCTCCCACAGCTTGAAGCCTATGCAACCCCCTGTGGGGGCGGGCAAGCCCGCGAAGAGGCCGGTACAGGCAATAAAGAATTTCCAGTGGAATACAAGACCCGGCCCTCGCGCCGGGTTTTTTCTTTCATCAGCTCCCCTTGAAGTGATTCTATTTATCAATTAATAATGAATATCATTATCCAGTAACTCGGCGATGATGTTCATGAATTCCGTCCTCCGCGAACTGCCCTACCTGGAAAACTGGCGCTGGCTCAGCCGCCGGATCCGCTGCGCGCTCGAACCTGACGAGCCGCGCCTGATCGAGCACTACCTGGCCGAAGGCCGTTACCTGGTGTGCTGTACCGAAACCTCGCCATGGACGGTGGCGTTGACCTCCTTCCGCCTGCTGCTCGACACCGCCTGCGACCGCATGTTGCCCTGGCACTGGCGCTGCCTGTGCCTGGACCAGGCCTGGCGGCCGTTGCTGGACCTGCGCAACCTCGACCGCCAGGCCCAGAACCAGCGTTGGCAGCCCTACGCCATTCAGTTGGCCAACTGCAGCCTGCTGCCGTCGATTTCTCCCGATGAACTGATGCAAGGATTTGATGATGAGTGATACCCGTATCGAGCGCGACAGCATGGGTGAATTGCAGGTGCCGGCCCAAGCCCTGTATGGCGCCCAGACCCAGCGCGCGGTCGACAACTTCCCGATCAGCGGCCAGCGCATGCCGGCCCAGTTCATTCGTGCCTTGCTGCTGGCCAAAGCGGCTGCGGCCAAGGCCAACGTAGAGCTGGAGCAACTGTCCGCCGGCCATGGGCAGGCCATCGTCAAGGCGGTGGAACAGCTGCTGGCGCAGGACTACATCCAGCACTTCCCGGTCGACGTGTTTCAGACAGGCTCGGGCACCAGCTCGAACATGAACGCGAACGAGGTGATCGCCACCCTGGCCAGCCGTGTGCTCGGCGAGCCGGTCAATGCCAACGACCACGTCAATTGCGGCCAGAGCAGCAACGACATCATTCCCACCACCATTCACGCCAGCGCTGCCCTCGCCGTGCATGAGCAGCTGTTGCCTGCCCTGGCGCACCTGGTGCAGGTGATCGAGGTCAAGTCCAGGCAGGTGCATCAGTACGTGAAAACCGGCCGTACCCACCTGATGGATGCAATGCCCGTGCGCCTGAGCCAGGTGCTGGACGGTTGGGCAGCGCAGATCGAAGGTGCCAAGGCGCACATCGAAGCCACCCTGCCAAGCCTGCAGGCGCTGGCCCAGGGCGGCACCGCAGTGGGCACCGGCATCAATGCCCACCCGCAATTCGCTGCCGCTTTCGCGCGCCAGCTCAGCGGCCTGACCCAGGTCCAGTTCACGCCGGGGCACAACCTGTTTGCCCTGATCGGTTCGCAGGATACCGCGGTAGCCCTGTCCGGCCAGCTCAAGACCACAGCGGTGGCACTGATGAAGATTGCCAACGACCTGCGCTGGATGAACTCGGGCCCTCTGGCCGGCCTTGGGGAAATCGAACTGCAGGGTCTGCAGCCGGGCTCTTCGATCATGCCAGGCAAGGTCAACCCGGTCATCCCGGAGGCTACGGCCATGGTCGCCGCGCAGGTCATCGGCAACGACGCCACCATCGCCGTGGCTGGGCAGTCGGGCAACTTCGAACTGAACGTGATGTTGCCGCTGATCGCACGCAACCTGCTGGAGAGCATCGAGTTGATGGCCAACGTCAGCCGCCTGCTGGCCGACAAAGCCATTGCCAGCTTCAAGGTCAACGAGGCCAAGCTGAAGGAGGCGCTGGCGCGCAACCCGATCCTGGTCACTGCACTGAACCCGATCATCGGCTACCTGAAGGCCGCTGAAATTGCCAAGACCGCCTACCAGCAAGGTCGCCCGATCATTGATGTCGCCCTGGAGCATACCCACCTGTCGCGGGACCAGCTGGAAACGCTGCTGGACCCGGAAAAACTCACCGCTGGCGGCATCTGACACTGCCTTACCGCCGAGGAAACAGACATGCAGCACTGGAAACGCACCATGGAACTGGCCAACCGCCTGTTCGAACAAGGCGAGCTGGTCGATGCCCGGGAACATTACCTGCAAGCCCTGGCCCTGGCCCAGGTGCTGTTCGAGCGCTGGCATGACTTCGACGAAGCGGTGGCTGCCCTGGTCGTCGCTCACCATAACCTGGCCGACCTGCACCTGCGCCTGAACCAGCCGCATGAAAGTGCCGATTACCTCTGTGCCGCGCACCAGTGGCTGCTACAGGCCAGCCAGCAAGCCCGCTTGCCACAGGCGCTGCGGGACGCAGCCCTGCGCCACAGTGGGCGTACCTACACCGAACTGCTCGGTTTCATCGCGGAGTACGGCCAGTACCCGCGTACCGAGCGCCTGCTCAACCGCCACAACATCGGCGCCAGCGAACTCGCTGCCCCGGCCGGCGTGGTACCCAGTACTCAAGCCTACGGAATTCACTGACATGCCCCATACCTTGCCTGCTTTGCCTTACGCCTACGACGCGCTGGAGCCGCACATCGACGCGCAGACCATGGAGATCCACCACACCAGGCACCACCAGACTTACGTCAATGGCCTCAACGCCGCCGTCGAAGGCACCGAGTGGGCTGAGTGGCCAGTCGAAAAACTGGTCGCTGCGGTCGGGGACTTGCCGGAGCAGCTGCGTGGCGCCGTGACCAACCACGGTGGCGGTCACGCCAACCACAGCCTGTTCTGGACCGTGATGTCGCCGCAGGGCGGGGGTGAGCCCACGGGCGAGCTGGCACAAGCCATCACCACTCAACTGGGCGGTTTCGACGCGTTCAAGGAAGCCTTCACCAAGGCCGCCCTGACCCGCTTCGGCAGCGGCTGGGCCTGGCTCAGCGTAACGCCGCAGAAAACCCTGGTCGTGGAAAGCAGCGGCAACCAGGACAGCCCACTGATGCATGGCAACACGCCGATTCTCGGGTTGGACGTGTGGGAGCATGCGTATTACCTGAAATACCAGAACCGCCGCCCGGAATACATTGGTGCCTTCTACAACGTCATCGACTGGGCGCACGTGCAACACCGCTATCTCGAAGCCCTGAAGTGAGTCGGACCGGTATGCGCTCAGAGGTCATGTCGGTCAGCAGTGTGCGCCTGTTTCGCCAGGCGCTGGGTGCCTTGCTGTTGCTGGCGGGTACCGCGCTGCTGGCGGCGCGCGGTCTTGCCTGGCTGGACTTGGCGCCGCGCATGCTGCGCGCCCTGGAGGGCGGCGCTTTGTGCGCGCTGGGCACGGCGCTGGGCGCAGTACCGGTGCTGGTCATTCGTAACATGCCGGTGGCGTTGGCCGACACCTTGCTGGGCTTCGGCGCCGGGGTCATGCTGGCGGCTACGGCATTTTCATTGATCATGCCCGGGCTGGATGCGGCCCAGGCCATCGGCTTCAGCCCATGGGGTGCGGGTGGCTTGATCAGCTTCGGCTTGATGTTCGGCGCGTTGTGCCTGTTCCTTATCGACCTCAAGGTCTCCAACGCCTCGCCGCAAGCGCTGGTTGGCAGTACGCAGCAGCCGGTGATCGCCGCGCGGATCTGGCTTTTCGTCATTGCCATCATTGCCCACAACATTCCCGAAGGCATGGCGATTGGTGTGTCAGCCGGGGGTGGCATGGCCGACGCAGACAGCCTGGCCATGGGCATCGCGTTGCAGGATGTGCCCGAAGGGCTGGTGATTGCCCTGGTGTTGGCAGGGGCGGGCATGCCGCGCTTCAAGGCGTTCTTGATCGGCGCGGCTTCGGGGTTGGTCGAGCCTGTGGCTGCGGTGATCTGTGCCTGGCTGGTGAATGTCGCCGAATTGCTGCTGCCCCTGGGGCTCGCCTGCGCAGCCGGCGCAATGCTGCTGGTGGTAACCCAGGAAGTCATCCCCGAATCGCGCAGCAACGGCCATCACCGCCTGGCCAGCCTGGGGCTGTGCATCGGCTTCTGCCTGATGATGGTGATGGATACCGCGCTGTCCTGATCTTTGGTCAGGTTGAAGGGGTGCACACTGTGGGCGCGGTGCAGGGCTTGGAGGCTTACTCGCCTTCGTCGAAGTAGTTGTTGATCAACTCGACCAGCGCGTCCATGGCATCGTTGTCCTGCTCACCCTCGGTATGCAGGTGCACCTGGGTACCCTTGCCAGCCGCCAGCATCATCACGGCCATGATGCTTTTGCCGTCTACCAGTTTGTCCGGAGCGCGGCCGACCCGCACCTGGCAGGGAAAGCGGCCGGCCACGCCGACGAACTTCGCTGCCGCCCGGGCATGCAGGCCCAGCTTGTTGATGATGGTGATTTCGCGGGCGGGCATCGTGGGGCGGATCCTTGGGCTAGAGGTCGCGGTGGCGGACCTGGACGTTTTTCAGGGACTGTTGCAGCAACTGGCCGAGGCGTTCGGTGATGTACACCGAACGATGGTGGCCGCCGGTGCAGCCAATGGCAATGGTCACGTAGGCACGGTTACTGGCTGCGAAGCGGGGTAGCCACTTGAGCAGGTAGCTGGAAATATCGTTGAACATGTCCTCGACGTCTGGCTGCGCGGCCAGGTAGTCGATCACCGGCTGTTCCAGGCCGGAGTGCTCACGCAATTCGGGCTTCCAGTAGGGGTTGGGCAGGCAGCGTACGTCGAACACCAGATCGGCATCGACCGGCATGCCGCGTTTGAAGCCGAATGACTCGACCAGGAATGCGGTACCAGGCTCGGGCTTGTTGAGCAGGCGCAACTTGATCGTGTCGCGCAACTGGTAGAGGTTCAGGCTGGTGGTGTCGATCTTCAGGTCGGCCAGGTCGGCAATCGGCCCCAGCAGTTCGCTCTCCACGCGGATGGCCTCTGCCAGCGAGCGGTCGGCGTTGGTCAGCGGGTGGCGGCGGCGGGTTTCTGAAAACCGCTTGAGCAGGGTATCTTCATCGGCATCCAGGTACAGCACATCGCACTGGATGTGGCGGGCACGGGCGTCGGCTAGCAGCTCGGGGAAGCGCGACAGGTGGCTGGGCAGGTTGCGGGCGTCGATCGACACTGCCACTTTCGGCTGCAGCAGTTCGGTGTTGATCAGTGCATTTTCCGCGAGCTGCGGCAGCAGCCCGGCGGGCAGGTTGTCAATGCAATAGAAACCGTTGTCTTCCAGGACATCGAGGGCGGTGCTCTTGCCGGAGCCAGACCGGCCGCTGACGATGATCAGGCGCATGTTCAGTGCTCGTTCTGTACGTCCAGGACAACCTGGTACAAGGCCTCGTTGCTGGTGGCCGAACGCAGGCGATCACGCACGTCCTTGCGGTCGAGCATGCTGGCGATCTGGCGCAGCAGTTCCAGGTGGGCATCGGTGGCGGCTTCAGGGACCAGCAGGACGAACAGCAAGTCTACCGGCGCGCCATCGATGGCATCGTAATCGATGGGTGCTTCCAGGTGCAGCAGGGCGCTGACTGGCGCGGAGCAGCCTTCAAGCCGGCAGTGCGGAATGGCGATGCCATTGCCGAAACCGGTTGAACCGAGTTTTTCCCGGGCGACCAGCTTTTCGAAGACGACTTGCATCTCCAGTTCCGGCACTTGTTCGGCGATGATGGTGGCGACCTTTTCCAGGGCGCGCTTCTTACTGCCGCCCGGCACGTTCACGAGGGAACGGCCGGGGGTCAGGATGGTTTCAAGTCGGATCATGGATGAGGGGGATCAGCGGGCAGCTGCACCTTGCAGCAGGCTTTGCTGTTTTTCCTTGTGTTTTTTCAGTTGGCGGTCGAGCTTGTCGGCCAAGGCATCGATCGCTGCATACATATCTTCGTGTTCGGCGTTTGCTACCACTTCGCCGCCGGGAATCTGCAGGGTCGCCTCGACCTTCTGCTGCAGCTTCTCGACCTTCATGATGACCTGCACGTTGGTGATCTTGTCGAAGTGACTTTCCACGCGGGCGAGCTTTTCGAGCACGTAATCGCGCAGTGGCTGGGTGACTTCTACATGCTGTCCACTGATATTGACTTGCATACAGCTTCTCCTTTGTTGCCCGTGCATAAAGAGGCAGGTTTTGCACCTGCCCCGCAAACGCTGTGGCAGATCTCAGGGGCTACATCAGTCGCTTGCGCTCACTCGACGGTGCGATGCCGAGAGACTCGCGGTACTTGGCGACGGTGCGGCGGGCCACCTGGATGCCTTGTGCCTCCAGTAAACCAGCGATCTTGCTGTCACTCAATGGCTTTTTCTGATTTTCCGCTGCAACCAGTTTCTTGATGATCGCGCGGATCGCTGTAGACGAGCATTCTCCGCCTTCGGAGGTGCTGACGTGGCTGGAGAAAAAGTATTTCAGTTCGTAGATGCCGCGGGGCGTGTGCATGTATTTCTGCGTGGTCACCCGGGAAATGGTCGACTCGTGCATGCCCACCGCTTCGGCAATGTCATGCAGCACCAGCGGTTTCATCGCTTCGTCGCCATGATCGAGGAAGCCGCGCTGATGCTCGACGATCTGCGTGGCGACTTTCATCAGGGTTTCGTTGCGGCTTTGCAGGCTCTTGATGAACCAGCGCGCCTCCTGCAGTTGGTTGCGCATGAAGGTGTTGTCGGCACTGGTGTCGGCGCGGCGCACGAAGCCGGCGTATTGAGCGTTCACGCGCAGGCGCGGGATGGCTTCCTGGTTCAGTTCCACCAGCCAGCGGTCGCTGTCCTTGCGCACGATCACGTCCGGTACCACGTACTCGGGCTCGCTGGACTCGATCTGCGAACCCGGGCGCGGATTGAGGCTTTGCACCAGTTCGATCACCTGGCGCAGTTCGTCTTCCTTGATTTTCATGCGCCGCATGAGCTGGCTGTAGTCGCGGCTGCCGAGCAAGTCGATGAAATCGCAGACCAGCCGTTTCGCCTCGTTCAGCCACGGCGTGCTGGCAGGCAGTTGGCGCAGTTGCAGCAACAGGCACTCGCCAAGGGTGCGTGCCGCGACGCCTGCCGGTTCGAACTGCTGAATGCGGTGCAGCACCGCTTCGACTTCGTCCAGCTCGATATCCAGCTCCGGGTCGAAGCCAGCGCAGATTTCTTCGAGGGTGTCTTCCAGGTAGCCCTGGCCGTTGATGCTGTCGATCAGGGTCACGGCGATCAGGCGGTCGGTATCCGACATCGGCGCCAGGTTCAGTTGCCACAGTAGGTGGCTTTGCAGGCTTTCGCCGGCCGATGTCCGCGTGGTGAAGTCCCACTCGTCGTCATCGTTGCTCGGCAGGCTGCTGGCGCTGGTCTGGTAGATGTCTTCCCAGGCGGTGTCGACCGGCAGCTCGTTGGGGATACGCTCGCTCCATTCACCGTCTTCGAGGTTGTCGGCACTGACCGTGATTTCCTGGAAGCTGTTGTCCTGAACGTCGGCGGCCGGCTTGTTCTCGGCGTTGTCGGCCATCGGGTCGCTGTTGTCGAAGTCGTCGCCGTCTTCCTGGCGTTCGAGCATCGGGTTCGACTCCAGCGCCTCCTGGATTTCCTGTTGGAGGTCCAGGGTGGAAAGCTGGAGCAGGCGGATGGCCTGTTGCAACTGCGGTGTCATCGTCAGTTGCTGGCCCATTTTTAGGACGAGCGATGGTTTCATGGCTGGGGCTTAATACCTTGTTCGCCGGCGCGCATGCGCCATCCACTACACGAGGGCGCCGGGGCGCCAGATCAAGCAAGTTTTATGCCTTAAATTGTAGCGTTTGCCTAGAGTACGTAACAATTTTAACCCCGGCTTCAGGGCAGGTTGCCAGTACCCCAGGCAGGGGTGGGTCAGAGCCGGAACTCGTGGCCCAGGTAAACCTCTTTGACCAGTTCGTTGGCCAGGATGGTTTCGGCGTCGCCTTCGGCGATCAGCCGGCCATCGTTGACGATGTAGGCGGTCTCGCAGATATCCAGGGTTTCGCGCACGTTGTGGTCCGTGATCAGCACACCGATACCCTTGGCCTTGAGGTGGTGGATGATCTGCTTGATGTCACCGACCGAGATCGGGTCCACGCCGGCGAAGGGTTCGTCCAGCAGGATGAACTTGGGCGCGGTCGCCAGGGCGCGGGCGATCTCGACACGGCGGCGTTCGCCACCGGACAGGCTCATGCCGAGGTTGTCGCGGATGTGGCTGATGTGGAACTCCTGCAGCAGGCTTTCCAGTTCCTTGCGCCGGCCATCGCGGTCGAGGTCCTTGCGGGTCTCGAGGATGGCCATGATGTTGTCGGCCACCGAAAGCTTGCGGAAGATCGAGGCTTCCTGCGGCAGGTAGCCGATGCCGGCGCGCGCGCGGCCGTGCATGGGCTGGTGGCTGACATCGAGGTTGTCGATCAGGACACGACCCTGCTCGGCCTGGACCAGGCCGACGATCATGTAGAAGCAGGTGGTCTTGCCGGCACCGTTCGGGCCGAGCAATCCGACGATCTGGCCGCTGTCGATCGACAGGCTGACATCACGTACGACCTGGCGCCCCTTGTAGCTTTTGGCCAGGTGCTGGGCTTTTAGGGTTGCCATTTACTCGGCCTTCTTCTTGGGCTGGATCACCATGTCGATGCGCTGACGTGGCTGGGTCACGTTACCGCCACGGCCGGCGGTAGCCACCTGCGACTTGGTGTTGTAGACGATCTTCTCGCCCTCGGTGGTGTTGCCTTCGTTCTCGACCTTGGCGCGGTCGGTGAGGATCACGGTGTCTTTTTGCGCCTGGTATTGGATGGTCACTGCCCAGCCCTTCATCTTGTCGGGCTTGGCGGCGCTCTGCTGCTGCTCGAAGTAGGCCAGGTTGCCAACCGAAGTGACCACGTCGATGTCGCCGTTGGCGGCGCGGGTCATGGTCACGGTATTGCCTTTGATCATCATCGAGCCTTGAGTGATGATCACGTCACCGGTGTACGTCGCGACACCCTGCTTGTCGTCCAGATGCGCGTTGTCGGCCTGGATACGGATTGGCTGGTCACGGTCATTCGGCAGGGCGAAGGCGCTCGCGCTTCCCAGTGCTGCGCTCAGGCTGAGCAAAAGGGGGAGGGTTTTAACGAGCCTCATACTGTCCTCTTACGTTAGAGAGCAAGTCCATCTTGCCTTCTTTCAAATACGCTTTCATGCCCTTGCCCGTGGTTGTGCCACCGGCGCCGTCGATTCTAACGGCTTGCTCGGTCTGCGCATATTGCTTCTGCGGGAATACGGTCATGCGTGAGCTGGTGATGATGGTGTCGCGTTGCTTTTCGTCGGTGCGGGCAACGCGGACCTTGTTGATCAGTTCGACCTCGTTGCCGTCCGGGCTGACCTCGGCGCGCTCGCTCTGAACATGCCACGGGTATTCGGTGCCGCGGTAAAGGCGCAGGTCGGGCGTGGTCACCAGGGTAACTTCGGTCGCCTTGACGTGCTCGACCTTGTCGGCGGTCATTTCGTACTGCAATTTGCCGTCCGGCAAGAACTGCACACTATGGGCGTTGATCGCATAGTAGTCGATGGCGCTTTCGTCGACCTGGGCCACAGGCTGGTCGAGGAAGCTTTCAGGGCTGACATTCCAGTAGCCAATGGCAGCGAGCACGGCAGCAATCACCGCCAGCAGCGCAATATTGCGGACCTTCTTGCTGAACATGGGCGGCCTTACAAGTAGTTGGCGTTGGCAGCGTCCAGGGTGCCCTGGGCCTGCATGATCAGTTCGCAGAACTCGCGGGCAGCGCCTTCGCCGCCGCGCGCCTGGGTCACGCCGTGGGCATGCTGGCGAACGAAGGGCGCGGCGTTGGCCACTGCCATACCCAGACCGACGCGGCGAATCACCGGCAGGTCGGGCAGGTCGTCGCCCAGGTAGGCGACCTGTTCATAGCTTAGGCCGAGTTCGGCAAGCAGCCCGTCAAGAACCACCAATTTGTCTTCGCGGCCCTGAAACAGGTGCGCGATACCCAGGTTCGCAGCCCGCCGCTCGACCACCGGGGTCTTGCGCCCGCTGATGATGGCCGTGGTCACGCCCGACGCCATGAGCATCTTGATGCCCTGGCCGTCGAGGGTATTGAAGGTCTTGAATTCGCTGCCGTCTTCGAGAAAGTACAGTCGCCCATCGGTCAGTACGCCGTCGACATCGAACACGGCCAGCTTGATGGCCTGGCCACGTTGCATGAGATTCTGGCTCATCACATAACTCCTGCACGCAACAGGTCGTGCATGTTCAGGGCACCTGTCGGCCGGTCGTCCTGGTCGACGACCACCAGTGCGTTGATTTTGTTGTCTTCCATGATTTTAAGGGCCTCGGCGGCGAGCATTTCGGCCCGTGCAGTTTTGCCATGCACGGTCATGACGTGGTCGATCAACGTGGTATGCACGTCGATATTGCGGTCCAGGCTGCGGCGCAGGTCGCCATCGGTGAAGATACCGGCCAGCTTGCCGTCTGCCTCGAGCACAGCGGTCATGCCCAGCCCTTTGCGCGACATTTCCAGCAGGGCATCCTTGAGCAACGTGCCACGCAGCACCTTGGGCAACTGGTCACCGCTGTGCATCACATGCTCGACCTTCAGCAGCAGCCGCCGCCCCAAGGCGCCGCCAGGGTGCGAAAAGGCGAAGTCCTCGGCCGTGAACCCGCGCGCTTCGAGCAGAGCAATGGCCAGCGCGTCACCCAACACCAGTGCCGCAGTGGTCGAGGAGGTAGGGGCAAGGTTCAGCGGGCAGGCCTCCTGTGCGACCCGGGCATCCAGGTTAACCTCTGCTGCCTGGGCCAGGGTGGAATCCGGGTTGCCGGTAAGGCTGATGAGGGTGATGCCCAGGCGCTTGACCAGCGGCAGCAACGTGACGATCTCGGCCGTGCTGCCTGAGTTGGACAGCGCCAGGATGATATCGTTGCCGGTGATCATGCCCATGTCGCCATGGCTGGCTTCGGCCGGGTGCACGAAAAACGCGGGGGTGCCGGTGCTGGCGAGGGTCGCGGCAATTTTGTTGCCGATATGCCCGGACTTGCCCATGCCAAGCACCACGACGCGGCCCTGGCTGGCCAGGATCAGTTCGCAGGCTTTGACGAAATGCTCGTCGATGCGCGCCAGCAGGCCCTCTACGGCCTCGAGTTCCAGGCGCACGGTGCGCTGTGCGGATTGAATCAGCTCGCTGGATTGGCTCATGTCGATAAAGCACTGCCTGATGAAAAGTCGGCGATTATAGCCGCAATCGACGAAACCCTCACCTTTTCCATCTGCCTGGTCCCGGGCGCGCCAGCCTGTCTCGTAGCTGAACGGGGCATGCATGACCTTGGGGGCGCGCGGGCAGCGGTGCTATAGTTCGCCGCTATTCGGCCTGCCAAGGGCGCGTGTGCCTTCTGCAGGGAGGCTGGCGTCCATAAGGACGAGGCTGCATCAGCAAGGAGTCTAGATGAGTGTGGATAGCGCCTACGCGGTGGAATTGAAGGGTGTTACCTTCAAACGCGGTTCGCGTAGCATTTTCAGCAACGTCGATATTCGCATCCCGCGCGGCAAGGTCACCGGCATCATGGGGCCATCGGGTTGCGGCAAGACCACGTTGCTTCGCCTGATGGGCGCGCAGCTGCGCCCCGCCAGTGGTGAGGTATGGGTCGCCGGGCAGAACCTGCCGACGCTGTCGCGCAGCGACCTGTTCGACGCCCGCAAGCAGATGGGCGTGCTGTTTCAGAGCGGCGCGCTGTTCACCGACCTCGATGTGTTCGAGAACGTCGCATTTCCGCTGCGCGTGCATACCCAGCTTGCCGACGACATGATCCGTGACATCGTGTTGATGAAACTGCAGGCCGTGGGGCTTCGTGGGGCCATCGACCTGATGCCCGATGAGCTGTCCGGTGGCATGAAGCGCCGCGTGGCGCTGGCCCGGGCAATCGCCCTGGACCCGCAGATCCTCATGTACGACGAGCCGTTCGTCGGGCAGGACCCGATTGCCATGGGGGTACTGGTGCGCTTGATCCGCCTGCTCAACGATGCCTTGGGCATTACCAGCATCGTGGTGTCCCATGACCTCGCAGAAACCGCCAGCATCGCCGACTACATCTATGTGGTGGGCGACGGCCAGGTGCTGGGGCAGGGTACCCCCGATGAGCTGATGGGCTCGGACAACCCGCGGATCCGCCAGTTCATGAAAGGCGACCCGGATGGCCCGGTGCCGTTCCATTTCCCTGCGCCTGACTACAGCGCCGACCTGCTGGGGGCGCGTTGATGCGCAGAAAATCCTTACTCGAACGTGTCCGGCTGCTGGGCCGCTCGGCCATCGACGTGGTGGCGGTACTCGGGCGTTCCTGCCTGTTCCTGTTCCATGCTCTGGTCGGGCGCGGCGGCATTGGCGGTGGCTTCCAGCTGCTGATCAGGCAGCTGTACTCGGTGGGCGTGCTGTCGCTGGCGATCGTCGTCGTGTCCGGGGTGTTCATCGGCATGGTGCTGGCGCTGCAGGGCTACAGCATCCTCACCAAGTACGGCTCCGAGCAGGCCGTGGGCCAGATGGTGGCCCTGACCCTGTTGCGGGAACTTGGGCCGGTGGTCACGGCGTTGCTGTTCGCGGGCCGTGCCGGTTCTGCACTGACTGCCGAAATCGGCAACATGAAGTCCACCGAGCAGTTGTCCAGCCTGGAGATGATCGGCGTCGACCCGCTCAAGTACATCGTGGCGCCACGCTTGTGGGCCGGTTTCATCTCGTTGCCGCTGCTGGCGCTGATCTTCAGTGTGGTCGGTATCTGGGGGGGCTCGTGGGTCGCCGTGGACTGGCTGGGCGTATACGAGGGCTCGTTCTGGGCCAACATGCAGAACAGTGTTTCGTTCACTGACGACGTGCTCAACGGGCTGATCAAGAGCCTGGTGTTCGCATTCGTCGCGACCTGGATCGCCGTATTCCAGGGGTACGACTGTGAGCCCACTTCAGAAGGGATCAGCCGTGCAACCACCAAGACCGTGGTCTATGCCTCGTTGGCAGTGCTGGGTCTGGACTTTATTCTGACCGCCTTGATGTTTGGAGATTTCTGATGCAAAACCGCACCCTGGAAATCGGTGTCGGCCTGTTCCTGCTGGCCGGGATCCTGGCGCTGCTGCTGCTGGCCCTGCGTGTCAGCGGGCTGTCGGCCAGCCCGAGCAGCGATACCTATAAAGTTTATGCCTATTTCGACAATATCGCCGGTTTGACGGTCAGAGCCAAGGTGACCATGGCGGGCGTGACCATCGGCAAGGTCACCGCCATCGATCTGGACCGTGATTCCTATACCGGTCGGGTGACCCTGCAGCTGGACAAGTCGGTGGACAACCTGCCGACCGACTCCACTGCCTCGATCCTGACCGCCGGTCTGCTCGGCGAGAAGTACATCGGTATCAGCGTGGGCGGTGAGGAAGACGTGCTCAAGGATGGCTCGACCATTCACGACACCCAGTCTGCCCTGGTGCTGGAAGACCTGATAGGCAAGTTCCTGCTCAACTCCGTTGGCAAGGAACCGAAAGAAGCGCAACCGGCTAATTGAGGAGTTTCCATGATTTCGATCTTGCGACGTGGCCTGCTGGTGTTGCTGGCGGCTTTCCCCCTGATGACCTTGGCCGCGCAGTCGCCGCATGACGTGGTTCAGGGCACCACCACCGAGCTGCTGGGTGAACTCAAGGCCAACAAAGAGCAGTACAAGGCCAACCCACAAGCGTTCTACGACACCCTTGACCGGATTCTCGCGCCGGTGGTCGATGCCGACGGTATTTCCCGCAGCATCATGACCGTCAAGTACTCGCGCAAGGCCACGCCCGAGCAGATGCAGCGCTTCCAGGAAAACTTCAAGCGCAGCCTGTTCCAGTTCTACGGCAATGCGTTGCTGGAGTACAACAACCAGGGCATCGTCGTCGACCCGGCCAAGGCCGATGATGGCAAGCGCGCTTCGGTGGGCATGAAGGTTACCGGCAACAATGGCGCCGTGTACCCGGTGCAGTACACCCTGGAAAACCTGGGTGGCGAGTGGAAGGTGCGTAACGTCATCGTCAACGGCATCAACATCGGCAAGCTGTTCCGTGACCAGTTCGCCGACGCCATGCAGCGCAACGGCAACAACCTGGACAAGACCATCGACGGCTGGGCCGGCGAAGTGGCCAAGGCCAAGCAGGCCGCCGACAACTCGCCAGAAAAGGCGGTGAAATGAGTGAGGCCGCGGTAAGCATGGCTGAGCCGGGCGTGCTGAGCCTGTCCGGCGTGCTGGACTATCGCAGCGGGCCGCAGTTGCGCAAGCAAGGCAAGGCGCTGATCACTGCCAGCCGGGATGCGCAGTTGGTGCTCGATTGCTCGGGCGTGCTGCGCTCCACCAGTGTCGGCCTGTCGTTGCTGCTGTCGTTCATGCGCGATGCCCAGGCCGCAGGCAAGGCCTGTCGGGTGCGGGGCATGCCCGACGACATGCGGGAAATTGCCGAGGTCTACGACCTCGATCAAGTGCTGGCGACCTGATGGCCCGGCACGGATGACGGCCCCTCGGTCAGCGAAGCCCTCGTTGGGCTTCGCAGGCGAGGGGCTTTTTTGTATGATGGCCGACCCGTGCGCATCGGGCGCCGATTGAGGTTGAGCATGCAGGCCGTAGAAGTTAAAAGCTTCCTTGAAGAGAAATTGCCGGGTTCCCGGGTAGAAGTTGAAGGCGAAGGCTGCAACTTCCAGTTGAACGTGATCAGCGACGAGTTGGCTGGCCTGAGCCCGGTCAAACGCCAGCAGGCTATCTATGCTCATCTGAATCCGTGGATCGCCAATGGCAGCATCCATGCGGTAACCATGAAATTTTTCAGCAGCGCAGCCTGGGCTGAGCGCACCTGAGCCAACTTGGCGGCGAGATTCCAATGGACAAACTGATTATTACTGGCGGCGCTCGTCTTGACGGCGAGATCCGTATTTCGGGTGCGAAGAACGCGGCCCTGCCGATTCTGGCGGCGACCCTGCTGGCCGATGGCCCGGTCACCGTAGGCAACCTGCCGCACCTGCACGACATCACCACCATGATCGAGCTGTTCGGCCGCATGGGCATCGAGCCTGTGATCGACGAAAAGCTGGCGGTGGAAATCGACCCCCGCACCATCAAGACCCTGGTCGCGCCTTACGAACTGGTCAAGACCATGCGCGCCTCGATCCTGGTGCTGGGCCCGATGGTCGCCCGCTTCGGCGAGGCCGAGGTGGCGCTGCCCGGCGGTTGCGCGATCGGTTCGCGCCCGGTCGACCTGCACATCCGTGGCCTGGAGGCCATGGGTGCGAAGATCGAGGTCGAAGCTGGCTACATCAAGGCCAAGGCGCCTGAGGGCGGCCTGCGCGGTGCGCATTTCTTCTTCGACACCGTCAGCGTGACCGGTACCGAAAACATCATGATGGCCGCAGCGCTGGCCAAAGGCCGCAGCGTGCTGCAGAACGCTGCGCGTGAGCCGGAGGTGGTCGACCTGGCCAACTTCATCAACGCCATGGGCGGCAAGGTGCAAGGTGCCGGTACCGACACCATCACCATCGATGGCGTCGAGCGCCTGGCGTCGGCCAGCTACCGCGTGATGCCGGACCGTATCGAGACCGGTACCTACCTGGTTGCCGCTGCCGTGACCGGTGGCCGCGTCAAGGTCAAGGATACCGACCCGACCATCCTTGAGGCCGTGCTGGAAAAGCTCAAGGAAGCCGGCGCCGAGATCACCACCGGTGAAGACTGGATCGAGCTCGACATGCAGGGCAAGCGGCCAAAAGCCGTGAACCTGCGTACTGCGCCGTACCCGGCGTTCCCCACCGACATGCAGGCGCAGTTCATCTCGCTGAACGCCATTGCCGAAGGCACCGGTGCCGTCATCGAAACCATCTTCGAAAACCGTTTCATGCACGTGTACGAAATGCACCGCATGGGGGCGCAGATCCAGGTCGAAGGCAACACCGCGATCGTTACCGGTGTACCGGCCCTCAAAGGCGCCCCGGTCATGGCCACCGATCTGCGCGCGTCGGCCAGCCTGGTGCTCTCGGCGCTGGTGGCCGAAGGTGACACGCTGATCGACCGCATCTACCACATTGACCGTGGCTACGAGTGCATCGAAGAAAAACTGCAGATGCTCGGCGCGAAAATCCGCCGCGTACCGGGCTGATCGCCCTCTGGTGCAAGGACGCACCGTTCGAATTGAAAGCGGCCAGGTCCATGACCTGGCCAGCAGTAGCCGCTTAAGGACCGACGTTCCAATGTTGACCATCGCGCTTTCCAAAGGCCGTATTCTCGACGATACCTTGCCGTTGCTGGCCGAGGCCGGCATCGTGCCGACCGAGAACCCGGACAAGAGCCGCAAACTGATCATCCCTACCACGCAGGATGACGTACGCCTGCTGATCGTGCGTGCTACCGACGTGCCGACCTATGTCGAGCATGGTGCTGCCGACCTGGGTGTGGCCGGCAAGGACGTGCTGATGGAGTACGGCGGCCAGGGCCTGTACGAGCCACTGGACCTGCAGATTGCCCGCTGCAAGCTGATGACCGCAGGCGTGGTCGGCGCCCCTGAGCCCAAGGGCCGCCTGCGCGTGGCCACCAAGTTCGTCAACGTCGCCAAGCGTTACTACGCCGAACAGGGCCGCCAGGTCGACATCATCAAGCTGTACGGCTCGATGGAGCTGGCACCGCTGATCAACCTCGCCGACAAGATCATCGACGTGGTAGATACCGGCAACACCCTGCGGGCCAATGGCCTGGAGCCCCAGGAAATGATCGCCACGATCAGCTCGCGCCTGGTGGTCAACAAGGCTTCCATGAAGATGCAGCACGCCCGCATCCAGAGCCTTATCGACACGCTGCGCGCGGCGGTCGAATCGCGACACCGCGGTTAATTCCCTACCGATTGCGCGCGGCCGTTGCTGCCGCGCCCATCTATCCGCGTCATAGCCACTTTTCTCGGGTGCCCGCGCGGATGGACTGGTAGCCTAGGGCGCCTGAGCATTCGCTAATCATCGAGGCCCTCGCCATGACCGTGTCCACTGCAATTGCCCGTCTCAACGCTGCTGATCCGGATTTCGCCCGACATCTGGATCATCTGCTGAGCTGGGAAAGTGTGTCCGATGACGCGGTCAACCAGCGCGTGCTGGACATCATCAAGGCCGTGCGCGAGCGTGGCGACGCAGCGCTGGTGGAGTTCACCCAGCGTTTCGATGGCGTTCAGGCCACATCGATCGATGACCTGATCCTCGATCGCGAGCGCCTGGAGCTGGCGCTGACCCGTATCACCCCCGTACAGCGCCAGGCCCTGGAAAAGGCCGCCGAACGTGTGCGCATCTACCATGAGCGGCAGAAGCAGGATTCCTGGCAGTACACCGAAGCCGACGGCACCGTACTGGGGCAGAAGGTTACCCCGCTGGATCGGGCCGGCCTGTATGTGCCCGGTGGCAAGGCCTCGTACCCCTCGTCAGTGCTGATGAATGCCATCCCGGCCAAGGTGGCCGGCGTGGCCGAAGTGGTGATGGTGGTGCCGACCCCGCGCGGTGAGGTCAACGAGCTGGTGCTGGCCGCTGCCTGCATCGCCGGTGTCGACCGCGTGTTCACTGTCGGTGGCGCCCAGGCGGTCGCGGCACTGGCCTATGGCACCGAAAGCGTGCCACAGGTCGACAAGATCGTCGGCCCGGGCAACATCTACGTCGCCACTGCCAAGCGCCATGTATTTGGCCAGGTGGGCATCGACATGATCGCCGGGCCTTCGGAAATCCTGGTGGTGTGCGACGGTCAGACCGACCCGGACTGGATCGCCATGGACCTGTTCTCCCAGGCTGAACACGACGAAGACGCACAGGCCATTCTGGTCAGCCCGGATGCCGCCTTCCTCGACCGTGTCGCTGCCAGTATCGACAAGCTGCTGCCGACCATGGAGCGTGCGCAAATCATCCAGAAGTCGGTCAACGGCCGTGGTGCATTGATCCAGGTAAAAGACATGCAGCAGGCCATGGACGTGGCCAACCGCATTGCCCCCGAGCACCTGGAGCTGTCGGTGGCCGACCCGCAGGCCTGGCTGCCGCACATTCGCCACGCCGGGGCGATCTTCATGGGCCGCCACACCAGCGAAGCACTGGGTGATTACTGCGCCGGCCCCAACCACGTGTTGCCAACCTCCGGCACTGCACGCTTCTCGTCGCCGTTGGGTGTGTACGACTTCCAGAAGCGCTCGTCGATCATCTTCTGCTCCGAGCAAGGCGCGTCCGAACTGGGCCAGACTGCCTCCGTGCTGGCCCGTGGCGAATCGCTGACCGCGCACGCCCGAAGCGCTGAATACCGCATCCTGACCCAACAGAAGGGGAACTGAACATGAGCCGATTCTGGAGCCCCTTCGTCAAGGACCTGGTGCCTTACGTGCCGGGCGAGCAGCCCAAACTGGCGCGGCTGGTCAAGCTGAACACCAACGAGAACCCCTACGGCCCGTCGCCCAAGGCGCTGGAGGCCATGCGCGCGGAGCTGAACGACAACCTGCGCCTGTACCCCGATCCTAACGGTGACCGCCTGAAGCAGGCGGTGGCCGAGTATTACGGCGTTACCCCGGCGCAAGTGTTTGTCGGCAATGGTTCGGACGAGGTGCTGGCGCACATCTTCCACGGCCTGTTCCAGCACGATGCACCGTTGTTGTTCCCCGATATCAGCTACAGCTTCTACCCGGTCTACTGTGGTCTCTACGGCATCGCGTTCGAGCAGGTAGCCCTGGACGAGCAGTTCCAGATCCGTATCGAGGACTACAACAAGCCCAATGCCGGGATCATCTTCCCCAACCCCAACGCGCCTACGGGTTGCCTGATGCCACTGCAGGCGGTAGAGCAACTGCTGCAGGCCAACCGTGACTCGGTGGTGGTAGTGGATGAAGCGTACATCGACTTCGGCGGCGAAACCGCCATCAGCCTGGTCGACCGCTACGACAACCTGCTGGTGACCCAGACCTTGTCCAAATCGCGCTCGTTGGCGGGGCTGCGTGTCGGCTTGGCCGTGGGGCACCCGGACCTGATCGAAGCATTGGAGCGCATCAAGAACAGCTTCAACTCCTACCCGCTGGACCGTGCGGCCATTGTTGGCGCTGCCGCGGCTTTCGAGGACCGAGAGTACTTCGAGCAAACCTGCCGCAAGGTCATCGACAGCCGCGAGGCGTTGGTTGGCCAGCTACAGGCCAAGGGCTTCGAAGTGCTGCCGTCGGCGGCCAACTTCATTTTCGCGCGCCACCCGCAACAGGATGCCGCCGAGTTGGCAGCGCGCTTGCGCGAGCAGGGCGTCATCGTGCGCCACTTCAAGCAGGCACGTATCGCCCAATTCCTGCGGATCACCATTGGCACGCCGGAGATGAACCAGGCGCTGCTGGATGCCTTGAACTGACCGGGCCCTTTCTAGCGCCTGTCACACCGAGCGCCGCCCGCGCGGCGCCCGGTGCCTACTCAAAAACAATTCTGTGAAGCGTTGCAGCCTATTGATTCAGCGCTTATGGTTGGCCCTAATTCGTCCGATGACTGGATGTATCGATGTCGTTATTGATCAAACGCTCCCTCGTCGAGCAGGCCGTTGAGCAACTGCGTGAGCGCATCGCCCAGGGTGACTGGCAGATCGGCCAGCGCCTGCCGACCGAGCCGGAACTGGCCCTGCAACTGGGCATCAGCCGTAACACCGTGCGCGAAGCCATGCGCGTGCTGGCCTTCAGCGGCCTGGTCGAAGTACGCCAAGGCGACGGCAGCTACCTGCGTACCGCGCAGGACCCGTTGCTGGCGATGCAGGCCATGGCCCGCTGTACCGCCGAGCAGGCCCGTGAAACCCGCCACATTCTCGAGGCGGAGGCGATTGGCCTGGCCGCGCTGCGGCGCACCGATGCAGACCTGCAAGGGCTGCGCGAAGCGCTGGCCGGCAGCGCCGGGCATTTTCATGGTGATGTCGATCACTACATAAGGTGCGACCTGGTGTTTCACCAGCGGCTGGTCGATGCCGCCCACAACCCCGCCCTCAGCGAGCTTTACCGCTATTTCTCCGGCGTGGTCGCGGCGGCGCTGCAGCACAGCATGGCGACCGTGCCCCGCTGCCAGGCCACGTTCGATCTGCATGGGCAGATCCTCGACGCCATCGAACAGCGTGATGCGGACCGGGCCAAGCGCCTGAGCCGTACCCTCATCGAATCCTGACCCCGAGAACACCATGGCTGAGTCCCTACCCCGCAACACCCCACCGCACGCGCGTGACCTCGATGAACTGCTGATCGACGCCGAGGCCGACGACGAGCAAATCCAGCAGCAGCCGGTGCAATTACGTCGGCCGTGGCTGCTGTTGCTCGGCCTGGTGCTGGTGGCGCTGAACCTGCGCCCGGCGCTGTCGAGCATGGCGCCCGTGTTGGGCCAGGTGTCCGAAGGCCTGGGGCTGAACGCTTCGCAAGCCGGTTTGCTGACTACCTTGCCGGTGTTGTGCCTGGGGCTGTTTGCGCCGCTGGCACCGATGCTGGCAAGGCGCTTTGGCAGTGAGCGGGTGATCGTCGGCATTCTGCTCACCCTGGCTTTGGGCATTGTCGTGCGCAGCAGTTTGGGCGTGGCGGGGGTGTTTCTGGGCAGCCTGATGGCTGGCGCCAGCATCGGCATCATCGGGGTGTTGTTGCCCGGTATCGTCAAGCGCGACTTCCCCCAGCACGCAGGCACGCTGACCGGGGTGTACACCATGGCCTTGTGCCTGGGCGCGGCCATGGCGGCGGGTGCCACCGTGCCCTTGGCCAGCCATTTCGGTGGCAGCTGGGCGTTGGGCCTGGGCTTCTGGGTGCTCCCGGCGCTGCTGGCCATGCTGGTCTGGCTGCCACAAGCCCGCCAGGGGCACGGCCTGCACAAGGTGGCATACCGCGTGCGTGGCCTCTGGCGTGACCCGTTGGCCTGGCAGGTGACCCTGTACATGGGCCTGCAGTCGTCGCTGGCCTACATCGTGTTTGGCTGGCTGCCGTCGATCCTGATCGGTCGTGGCCTGAGCCCGACCCAGGCCGGCCTGGTACTTTCCGGATCGGTCATCGTGCAGTTGCTGAGTTCGCTGAGCGCGCCGTGGCTGGCCACTCGCGGCAAGGACCAGCGGCTGGCAATCGTGGTGGTCATGCTGACCACTCTGGCGGGCCTGTTCGGTTGCCTGTATGCCCCGCTTTCCGGGCTGTGGGGCTGGGCCGTGGTGCTGGGCCTGGGGCAGGGTGGTACATTTGCCCTGGCGCTGACCTTGATCGTGTTGCGCTCGAAGGATGCCCACGTGGCGGCCAACCTGTCGAGCATGGCCCAAGGCGTGGGTTATACCCTGGCGTCGATGGGGCCGTTCGCGGTGGGGTTGGTGCATGACCTGACGGGCGGCTGGGCGGCCGTGGGCTGGATCTTCGCTGTGCTTGGGGTCGGCGCCATCGTCTTCGGGTTGGGGGCCGGGCGGGCTTTGCATGTGCAGGTGACCAGCGAAAAAGTCTGAATCTGTGCTGGGCAGCACCGGCCCTGTCGCCGGCAAGCCAGCTCCCACAGGGTGGACTGCCCCCAATAAGTTGGACAGTTTCAGCTAGCAGCCCCTGCAGCATGAGCCCTGTATTTCACAGGGCTCATGCCATTGAGCTTTAGCTTGATGCGGTCATGGTTGTAGTAGTGGATGTACTCATCCAGACCGGCTTTCAGTTCTTCAACGCTCTTGAAGCGCTGCGGGTAGAAAAATTCGGACTTAAGCGTACCAAAAAAGCTCTCCATAGCCGCATTATCCAAGCAGTTTCCTTTACGTGACATGCTCTGCTTCACCCCTTGCTCGGCCAGCTTGTGGCGGTACTGCGAGTGTTGGTAGTGCCAGCCTTGATCCGAGTGGAGTACCAGTTTCGGCTTGTTTCCCAGGCGCTTGAAGGCCTTGCCCAGCATGTTGGTGACCAGCCCAAGGCATGGCCTGCTGGCCACTTCGTAGGCCACAATTTCGGCGTTGTACAAGTCCATCACGGGGGAGAGGTAGACTTTTTCCTGAGCCACTTTGAACTCGGTCACATCGGTCACCCACTTCTGATTCGGGCGCTGCGCGATAAAAGTTCGCTCCAGCAGGTTGGGCGCGATGGTGCCGACGACACCCTTGTACGACCGATATTTTTTCGGCCGCACGAGTGAGCGAAGATCAAGCTCGATCATCAAACGCTCCACCACTTTTTTGTTAACCAAGGTCCCGCCATTGCGGATCACGATCGCAACGCGCCGGTAACCGTAAAGCCCTTTTTCCTCGTGATAGACACGCTGAATCATCTGCTTCAGAGCAGCATGCTTATCAGGTTTGGCCTGCGCTTGAAGCTGGTAATAGAACGTACTGCGCGGCAGATCCGCCAACTCCAGAACAGCGGCCAAGGGAAACCTGTCCTTGAGCGCAGACACGATCAGGGTTTTTTGGGCTGCCTTCGCTCCTGCTTCTTCAACTCTTCCAGCTTTTTTAGGTAAGCGTTCTCCATGCGCAGCCATTCAAGCTCAGCCAGCAACTGGTCGCGGCTTTTATCGGTGTCATCAGAGGTTGTGGGTTTGATGGGGTAAGGCTTTTTCGACATGGCAGCAGGTTTTCTTCTCTTGGGAGCAGGCGAAGCCGGACTTCCACTGTAGTACTGCCGCGCCCAAATGCCTATCTGCGAAGACTGACCAAGACCGAAATGGGCGGCGGTCTGGCGCAAGGAAAGCTGATGCTTGTGCATGTACTCAAGGACTGAGCGCTTATAGGTCGCACTGTACCGCTGGCCTGGTTTACGCAGACTGAACTGGCCATGTTTCTGGAAGCTGGAGACCCAGCGCCGCAGCAGGCTGAAGTCCACTGCAAGTCGCTGGGCTACTTTTCGGAAACCTTCACCACCCTCCAGGTAGGCATGAACGGCGGTAAGCTTGAATTGGTCTGAGTACTTGCTCATATGGACACCCCAAGAAATTGGATTGGTGTCCAACTTCTTGGGGGCAGTCCAGGGATCGCCTTAGGGCTGACAGGTGTTTGTCAGAAGATATGCAGCGCCTGTTAGAGCGAGCGCCGCCCGCGCGGCGCAATCGCGAGCTGCGCTCGCTCCTACGTTTGTTTCGGGCCAATTATTCCTGTGGGATTCGCGCGCGAACGCCTTGGTGCATGCCTCAATATCGCGCCGTACAAACAAGGCGGGCGCGCGCGCCTGTCACAGGCGTTACTGGCCCGAAACAAACGTAGGAGCGAGCGCAGCTCGCGATTGCGCCGCGCGGGCGGCGCTCGATCTCACAGGCGCTGAAGATGCTGCGGCGGAAGCTGGCATAAGCAACCGGGTCAGATTATCGTGCTGCTTTCGACCCCAGGATGGACCAGCCCCCATGAGTGACGCCCACCGCGATTTGATTACGCGCTTCTACCAGGCCTTCCAGCGCCTGGACGCCGAGGCAATGATCGCCTGCTACAGCGACGATATCGTTTTCAGCGACCCGGTTTTCGGTACGCTGCGTGGCAAGGACGCGGGCGACATGTGGCGCATGCTGACCACGCGCGCCAAAGACTTCACCCTCACCTTCGACAGCGTACGCGCCGACGAGCGCAGCGGTGCCGCACACTGGGTGGCGACCTACCTGTTCAGCCAGACGGGGCGGGTGGTGGTCAATGATATCCAGGCACGCTTCATCATCCGCGATGGCTTGATCTGCCAGCACGACGATACGTTCGACCTGTGGCGCTGGTCGCGGCAGGCGTTGGGCATGCCAGGGGTATTGCTGGGTTGGTCGCCGCTGGTGCAGAACAAGGTTCGCGCACAGGCCTTCAAGGGGTTGCGCGCGTTCCAGCAGGCCCAGGGTGTGTGAAGCTGCCCCCGCAGGCGTTGGCAAGCCTTGGTATGTCTACCTGGTCAGGGCGGCCAACGGTTCGTTGTATTGCGGGGTCAGCGATGACCCGCAGCGGCGTTTTCTGGCCCATCAGAAAGGGCGGGGGGCACGGTACTTCAAGACCAGCCCGGCACAGGCGCTGGTGTATGTCGAGCAATGGCCGGACAAGGGCGAGGCATTGCGCCAGGAGCGGTTGGTGAAACGGCTGCGCAAGTCGGCGAAAGAGGCTTTGGTGGCGGCTTATCTGGTGGGTTCGGCTTGAGGGTGCCGGGGCCGCTTTGCGGCCCATCGCGACGCAAGGCCGCGCCTACAGGAGGTCGCGATGCGTGCAGGAGCAGGTCGCCCGGCCCATGGGCCGTCAGTCCTTGCGTCGCTTCAGCTGGTCCACCAGGGTGGTCGGCAGCCCCTTGATGATCAGGGTGCCGGCGGCCTCGTCATACTCCACCTTGTCGCCCAGCAGGTGCGCCTCGAAGCTGATCGACAGACCTTCGGCACGCCCGGTAAAGCGACGGAACTGGTTGAGGGTGCGTTTATCCGCCGGAATCTCCGGCGACAAGCCGTAGTCCTTGTTGCGGATATGGTCGTAAAACGCCTTGGGCCGGTCTTCGTCGATCAGGCTGGACAGCTCTTCCAGCGTCACCGGTTCACCCAGTTTGGTCTGGGTAGTGGCGTACTCGACCAGCGTCTGGGTCTTTTCGCGGGCGGATGCTTCCGGCAAGTCTTCGCTCTCGACGAAGTCGCTGAAAGCCTTGAGCAGGGTGCGGGTTTCACCCGGGCCGTCGACACCTTCCTGGCAGCCAATGAAATCGCGGAAATAGTCCGAGACTTTCTTGCCGTTCTTGCCCTTGATGAACGAGATGTACTGCTTGGAGTTCTGGTTGTTCTTCCACTCGGACAGGTTGATGCGCGCCGCCAGGTGCAACTGGCCAAGGTCAAGGTGACGGGATGGGGTGACGTCGAGTTCGGCATTCACCGCCACGCCTTCACTGTGGTGCAGCAGGGCGATGGCCAGGTATTGGGTCATGCCCTGTTGGTAATGGGCAAACAGCACGTGACCGCCGGTGGACAGGTTGGACTCCTCCATCAGCTTCTGCAGGTGTTCCACGGCCTGGCGGCTGAAGGCGGTAAAGTCTGTGTCGCCTTCCAGGTACTGCTTCAGCCAGCCGCTGAGCGGGTAGGCCCCCGACTCGCCGTGGAAGAAGCCCCAGGCCTTGCCTTGCTTGGCGTTGTAGCTGTCGTTCAGGTCTGCCAGCAGGTTTTCGATGGCGTCGGAAGCCGCCAGTTCGCTATCGCGGGCGTGCAGCACGGCGGGGCTGCCATCAGGCTTCTTGTCGATCAGGTGAACGATGCAATGACGGATAGGCATGAAATTCTCGGCGAGCTGCAAAAGTCGCCAAGTTTAACCCAGACACCCAGTGGTGCAGTGGCCGGATGTTGGCCGAAATGCCGGTTGTTCGTTTTTTGTTCATTTTTGTACGTTTTAAGCCAAAACCCCTGAAAAACCTGCATTTAATCGAAGTACGCTGCGGATATTTATCCACTCCTGTGGTAGCTTTGCGCGGTCTTGCGCCCCACGCGTGGCGCATTGCTGGCAGCGCGCTGCCGTCGTGTCGAACCAAACGCCGATTTAAGTATCTACATACCCAATTGGCGCGGCCCTCCACTACAAGGGGCTGGCCCGATAACGTCGTCGTTCGCTGCATAACCATCGAATTTGATAGGGAAGGAACACCACCATGGCATTGACCAAAGACCAACTGATTGCCGACATCGCCGAGTCGATCGCCGCGCCGAAAGCCACCGCCAAGAACGCACTGGAGCAACTGGGCCAGATCGTTGCTGACCAGCTGGAAAACGGCGCTGAAATCACCCTGCCAGGTATCGGCAAGCTGAAAGTCTCGGAGCGTCCTGCCCGCACTGGCCGCAACCCTTCGACTGGCGCTGCCATCGAAATCGCTGCCAAGAAAGTCGTCAAGTTCGTGCCAGCCAAAGTGCTGACCGACGCTATCAACAAGTAATTGTTGCTGCTTTGACGAAACCGCGCCCGGCTTGCCCGGGCGCGGTTTTTTCATGCCTGTGATCGGCCCTGGGCGTACCAGCCCTGGCGTGCCGCTTCGTCGTGGAAGCTCCAGGCAACCATGCGGCTCTGCTTCTGGCCCTGGCCCATTTCGACGACACGTACGGCCTTGGCACCGGCCTTCTTCAGTGCAGCCTCTATGCCCGGCAGGTTGCTGGCCTTTGACACCAGGCTGGTGAACCACAACACGCTTCCGGCGTACTGCACGCTTTCGCTCACCAGTTGGGTGACAAAGCGGATTTCGCCACCCTCGCACCACAATTCATTGTTCTGGCCACCAAAGTTCAGCAGCGGCAGCTTGCGTTTGGGGTCCTGCTTGCCCAGGTTTTTCCACTTGCGTTGGCTACCGCGGGTGGCTTCGTCGCGGGAGGCGTGGAAGGGTGGGTTGCACAGGGTCAGGTCGAAACGCTCCTCTGGCTGCAACAGACCGCTGAGGATATGGCCCCGGTTCGCCTGCTGGCGCAGGGCAATGGCCTTGCCCAGGCCGTTGGCCTGGACGATGGCCTTGGCCGAGGCCAGCGCTACCGGGTCGATATCCGAGCCGAGAAAGCGCCAGCGGTAGTCGCTGTGGCCCAGCAGCGGGTAAATGCAGTTGGCACCCACGCCGATGTCCAGCGCGCGTACCTGGGCGCCCTTGGGAATTTCCCCCGCGTTGTCCGTGGCCAGCAAGTCCGCGGCTACGTGGATGTAGTCGGCGCGGCCGGGAATGGGCGGGCACAGGTAGTCGGCGGGGATATCCCAGTGCTGGATGCCGTATTGGGCCTTGAGCAGGGCACGGTTGAATACCCTTACGGCTTCGGGGTTGGCGAAGTCGATGCTGGGTTTGCCGTGGGGGTTGGTAATGGTAAAGCGGGCCAGGTCAGGGTGGGCCTTGATCAGGCTGGGGAAGTCGTAGCGCCCCTGGTGCCGGTTGCGCGGGTGCAGGGTAGGTTTGTCGGTCATGGCGGGGTCCGGTGTTGCAGGCCTTGGGGCTGCTGTGCAGCCCTATCGCGACACAAGGCCGCCCCTAAAGGATAGCGGCGCCTGTGAAACCGGCACCGTCCTGTAGGGGCGGCCTTGTGTCGCGAAAGGGCCGCACAGCGGCTCCAGCGGTCTATCAGGTTGTCACAGCGCTGCAATGCGCGCGTGCTGCTCGGTGAAGTTGGCCAGGGCCTGTTCGGACTCGGCCAGCTTGGCGCGCTCCTTCTCGATCACCGCAGGCGGGGCCTTGTCGACGAAGGCAGCGTTGGACAGCTTGCCACCCACGCGTGCCACTTCGCCCTGCAGGCGCTGAATTTCCTTGTTCAGGCGCGCCAGCTCGGCATCCTTGTCGATCAGCCCGGCCATCGGTACCAGCACTTGCAGGTCACCCACCAGCGCAGTAGCCGACAGCGGTGCCTCTTCGGCATCGCTCAGCACGGTGAACGATTCGACCTTGGCCAGCTTCTTCAGCAAGGCTTCGTTCTCTTGCAGGCGGCGCTGGTCGTCGGCGTTGGCGTTCTTCAGGAACAGTGGCAGCGGCTTGCCCGGGCCAATGTTCATTTCGGCGCGGATGTTGCGCAGGCCGACCATCAGCTCTTTCAGCCATTCGATATCACCTTCGGCGGCAGCATCGATGCGGCTTTCATTGGCCACCGGCCATGGCTGCAGCATGATGGTCTTGCCTTCGATACCGGCCAGCGGTGCGATGCGCTGCCAGATTTCCTCGGTGATGAACGGCATGAACGGGTGTGCCAGGCGCAGCGCCACTTCCAGCACGCGCACCAGGGTGCGGCGGGTGCCGCGGGCGCGCTCGACCGGGGCATTTTCGTCCCACAGCACAGGCTTGGACAGCTCCAGGTACCAGTCGCAGTACTGGTTCCAGATGAACTCGTACAGCGCCTGGCTGGCCAGGTCGAAGCGGAACTGCTCCAGCTGGCGGGTCACTTCGGCTTCGGTGCGCTGCAGCTGCGAGATGATCCAGCGGTCAGCCAGGGACAGCTCATAGGCCTCGCCGTTCTGGCCACAATCCTCGCCCTTGTCCAGCACGTAGCGGGCAGCGTTCCAGATCTTGTTGCAGAAGTTGCGATAGCCTTCGACGCGGCCCATGTCGAACTTGATGTCGCGGCCTGTGGACGCCAGCGAGCAGAAGGTGAAGCGCAAGGCGTCGGTGCCGTAGCTGGCGATGCCTTCGGGGAATTCGGCCTTGGTCTGCTTGGCGATTTTCTCGGCCAGCTTGGGCTGCATCATGCCGCTGGTGCGTTTTTCCAGTAGGGCGTCGAGGGTGATGCCGTCGACGATGTCCAGCGGGTCCAGCACGTTGCCCTTGGACTTGGACATCTTCTGGCCCTGGCCATCACGCACCAGGCCGTGCACGTACACGGTCTTGAACGGAACCTGCGGGGTGCCATCCTCGTTCTTGATCAGGTGCATGGTCAGCATGATCATGCGCGCAACCCAGAAGAAGATGATGTCGAAGCCCGTCACCAGCACGTCGGTGGAGTGGAACTTCTTGAGGAATTCGGTCTGCTCCGGCCAGCCCAGGGTAGAGAAGGTCCACAGGCCCGAGCTGAACCAGGTGTCGAGCACGTCGTCGTCCTGGCGCAGCACCACGTCGGCGCCCAGTTGGTGCTTGGCGCGCACTTCCTGTTCGTTGCGGCCAACGTAGACCTGGCCGGCCTCGTCGTACCACGCCGGAATGCGGTGGCCCCACCACAGCTGGCGGCTGATGCACCAGTCCTGGATGTCGCGCATCCACGAGAAGTACATGTTCTCGTACTGTTTGGGCACGAACTGGATGCGGCCGTCTTCCACGGCAGCAATGGCAGGCTCTGCCAGCGGCTTGGTGGACACGTACCACTGGTCGGTCAGCCAGGGCTCGATCACGGTACCGGAACGGTCGCCTTTCGGCACTTTCAGGGCGTGGTCGTCGATGCTGACCAGCAGGCCCTGGGCGTCCAGGTCGGCCACGATCTGTTTGCGCGCCACGAAGCGGTCGAGGTTGGCGTACTGCGCCGGCAACTGGGTGTCGACCTGCTCGTTGACGCTGCCGTCGAGGTTGAAGGCCTGGGCATTGGCCAGCACGACGGCATTCTTGTCGAAGATGTTCAGCAGCGGCAGGTTGTGCCGCTTGCCGACTTCATAGTCGTTGAAGTCGTGGGCCGGGGTGATCTTCACGCAGCCGGTGCCGAACGCCGGGTCGCAGTAGTCGTCGGCGATGATCGGAATGCGGCGGCCCACCAGCGGCAGCTCGACGTACTTGCCGATCAGTGCCTGGTAGCGTTCGTCATTCGGGTTGACCGCCACGGCGGCGTCGCCCAGCAGGGTTTCCGGGCGGGTAGTGGCAACCACCAGGTAACCCTCGCCTTCGGCGGTCTTGGCGCCATCGGCCAGCGGGTAGCGCAGATTCCACAGGTGGCCTTTTTCGTCGTGGTTTTCCACTTCGAGGTCGGAGATGGCCGTGTGCAGCTTGGTGTCCCAGTTGACCAGGCGCTTGCCGCGGTAGATCAGGCCATCTTCGTGCAGGCGCACGAAGGCTTCCTTGACCGCTTCGGACAGGCCGTCGTCCATGGTGAAGCGCTCGCGGCTCCAGTCGACCGACGAGCCCAGGCGGCGGATTTGCCGGCTGATATTGCCGCCGGACTGATCCTTCCATTCCCAGACCTTCTCCAGGAACTTCTCGCGGCCCAGATCATGCCGGTTCTGGCCCTTGGCCTCGAGTTGGCGCTCGACCAGCATCTGGGTGGCGATACCGGCGTGGTCGGTGCCTGGCTGCCACAGGGTGTCGCGGCCTTGCATGCGGCGGAAACGGATCAGGGCATCCATGATCGCGTTGTTGAAACCGTGGCCCATGTGCAGGCTGCCGGTGACGTTCGGCGGCGGGATCATGATGGTGTAGGACTCGCCTGCACCTTGTGGAGCGAAATAGTTCTCGGACTCCCAGGTGTTGTACCAGGAAGTTTCGATGGCGTGCGGCTGGTAGGTCTTATCCATGCGCGGCGGGACCCTGTGCATTTATTCGGGAAAGCCGGGAAGTATAACCAAGCTGGGGGCCGCAGGCGACAAGCTGCTGACAACTGTCGGAACTGTGTTGCCTGCTGCAACAAGCCCACCACAGGCGTTGAGGTCCCTGTAGGAGCGGGCATGCCCGCGAAGCAGGCAACACCGATGTGCGGTTTTACTCGGAACGCTTGATCAACCGCTCGATGCGCGCATCCAGCCGGCGCTTGATTTCATTCTCGATATGCGGGGTAAAGTCGTTGATCACGTCCTGCATGATCATCTGCGCCGCGGCGCGCAGCTCACTCTCCAGGTGCAGCAGGGTGTCCTGGCGGCGCGTCTGCGGGTCTTCCTCGGGCGCAGCTGCTTCGGTAACCGGCGCGTCCGGCAACAACGGAAGTTGCTCGACCGTTTCGGTCAGCAGGGGGGGTTGCAGGTCGGCATCGCCGAGCAACTGGCGGATCGACTCAAGGTCGTCGAGCAGGTGAGCCGAGTCGGGCAGGGGGGAGTGCTTGTCCATCGTCGTCAAAGTCGCTGTAAGCGGTGGTCTTGCAGAGCATAGCCCTGTTCACGGTAGAAACGGAATCGCTCTCGCGCCGATTGGCGAATGTCGGGCGCCTCGACGACGATTTCCGCCACCCGCTCGAACTGGCCGACAAAGCCCGGCACGCTGGCGCCCAGGTTGATCAGCAGGTCGTGATGGTCACCGGCGTGTTCCGCCAGGCCCAGGGCCACGCCGGCGTCGGCATGCACCTCGGCCAGGTCGTGGGGCACGAAGGCTTCGCCCTTGAAGCGCCACAGGCGCAGGTCCAGTTCGTCGCGTTGCTCGGCATCCTGGCAATGCAGGTAGACCCGGTGGCCAAGGCGCCAGGCCTTTTCACACAGTTTGCAGGCGAAATCGAGCCGCGCCGACAGCGAGTCGGTAGGCAGAATATAGAAGTCGACTTTGCTCATGGTCGGTATGGCCGGCCGGTGGCGCGCCAGGCACCACCGGCGTCATAGCCTCAGGCGCCAGCGCGGTCCAGCAGGTACTGGGTCAGCAGCGGCACCGGGCGACCCGTGGCGCCCTTGTCCTTGCCGCCGCTGACCCACGCCGTACCGGCGATGTCCATGTGCGCCCAGTTATACGCCTTGGCGAAACGCGACAGGAAGCAGCCTGCGGTGATGGTGCCGGCCTTCGGCCCGCCGATGTTGCCCATGTCGGCGAACGGGCTGTCCAGTTGTTCCTGGTACTCGTCGAACAGCGGCAGTTGCCAGGCGCGGTCGTCTGCGCGCTTGCCCGCGTCGAGCAATTGACCGACCAGGTCGTCGTTGTTGCCCATCAGGCCGGAGGTATGGCTGCCCAGGGCGACGATGCAGGCGCCTGTCAGGGTAGCGACGTCGATCACCGCCTGTGGCTTGAAACGCTCGGCGTAGGTCAGGGTATCGCACAGCACCAGGCGGCCTTCGGCGTCGGTGTTGAGGATTTCCACGGTCTGGCCGCTCATGGTGGTGACGATGTCACCCGGGCGGGTGGCGCCGCCACTTGGCATGTTCTCGGCGCAGGCCAGCAGGCAGACCAGGTTGATGGGCAGTTGCAGTTCCAGCACCGCACGCAGGGTGCCCATGACGCTGGCGGCACCGCACATGTCGTACTTCATTTCGTCCATGCCGGCGCCGGGTTTCAGGCTGATGCCGCCGGTGTCGAAAGTGATGCCTTTACCTACCAGCACGAAAGGCTTGTCGGCCTTCTTGCCGCCCTGGTAGTTGAGCACGATCAGGCGTGGCGGCTGGTCGCTGCCCTGGCCCACGGCGTAGAAGGCGCCCATGCCCAGGTCCTTGATCTTCTTCTCGTCGAGCACTTCGACCTTCAGTGCCTTGTGCGCCTTGCCTAGGTCCTTGGCCTGCTCGGCAAGGAAGCTCGGGTGGCACAGGTTCGGTGGCAGATTGCCCAGGTCGCGGGTGAACGCCATGCCGGTGGCGATGGCGCTGGCGTGCTTCACCGCGCGCTCGACGTCGGCCTGGCCGGCCTTGTCTGCCAGCAGGGTGACTTTTTTCAGTGCGCGCGGCTCGACCTTCTGGCTCTTGAAGCGGTCGAACACGTATTCGCCGTCCTGCAGGGTTTCGGCCAGCAGGCGGTACTTGCCGTAATGGGCATCGCGGTTGCTGACGGCGATATCGTCCAGGGCCAGCACGGCATCGGCGCCGTTGAGCCCCTTGAGCACGCCGGCGACGCTGGCGACCAGCTTGCGCCAGGCGCGGTCGCCCAGGGCTTCGTCCTTGCCACTGCCGACCAGCAGGACGCGTTCGGCCTTGAGGCCCGGGAGGTTGTGCAGCAGCAAGGTCTGGCCCGGTTTGCCGGCCAGGTCGCCGCGCTTGAGTACCGCGCTGATGGCACCCTCGGTGGCCTGGTCGACGGCCTTGGCCACCGCGCCAAGCTTGCGATTTTCACCGACTGCAATGACCAGGGTGGCGGTTTTTACCGATGCAGCAGCTACGCTTTTTACAACCAGTTCCATGTCAGGGTCCCCGAATGATCGATACAAATGGCGCTGTACATTGCAGCGCTCTGGACGGGCCTGGCCGCGTCGTCGCGCGCCAGCGGAAAAGCTGCCAGTTTGAGCCTGCCGCCCGCGTGCTGACAACCCCGTTATGCGCCTTCACGCGCCGCCAAGTGACAGGCGCAGCCAATCACAGGATAATGCGCGCACTTTACATGGAGGTTCGCCTTTGGCGAACCGGCATTGGTCTTGGATGTACTAAGTCATTGTTTGGCGCCATTGCATGGCAGTCCACCCTGACAACCCAGGAGTGTCTGGTTTGATCGTCTTTCGTTATCTGTCCCGCGAGGTCCTGGTGACCTTGAGCGCCGTCAGCGCCGTGCTGCTGGTTATCATCATGAGTGGGCGCTTCATCAAGTACCTGGCCCAGGCCGCCCAGGGCGTGCTCGACCCGGGCGTATTGTTCCTGATCATGGGTTTCCGCCTGCCGGGTTTCCTGCAGCTGATCCTGCCCTTGGGGCTGTTCCTCGGCATTCTGCTGGCGTACGGCCGCCTGTACCTGGAAAGCGAAATGACCGTGCTCTCGGCCACTGGCATGAGCCAGCAGCGCCTGCTGGGCATGACCATGGCGCCGGCTGCACTGGTGGCGCTGCTGGTGGCCTGGCTGAGCCTGAGCCTGGCGCCACTGGGCGTGGCCCAGGTGCAGCAGATCATCGCCCAGCAGGACACCCTGACCGAGTTCGACACCTTGGTGCCAGGCCGTTTCCAGATGCTGCGTGACGGCTCGCGGGTCACCTACACCGAGCAACTGTCGGACGACCGCGTCAAGCTCGGTGGCGTGTTCATCTCCGAGAAACGCTTCAATCAGGACAAGACCAAGGACCGTGCGCCGTCGGTGCTGGTGGCGGAAAAGGGCCACCAGGAGATCCAGGCCGATGGCAACCGTTACCTGGTGCTGGAAAACGGTTACCGCTACGACGGTAACCCCGGCCAGGCCGACTACCGGGCCATCAAGTACGACACCTATGGCGTGTTGCTGCCCAAGCCGGAAGTGGCCGAGGAAGTGACCGAGCGCGAGGCCATTCCGACCCTCGACCTGTTCGGCAAGACCGACCTGCGCGAACGCGCCGAACTGCAATGGCGGCTGTCGTTGCCGATCCTGGTCTTCGTGGTGACCCTGCTGGCGGTGCCGCTGTCGCGGGTCAACCCGCGCCAGGGCCGCTTCCTCAAGTTGCTGCCGGCAATTCTTCTGTACATGGCCTACCTGACAATGCTGATTTCCGTACGTGGCGCCCTGGAGAAGGGCAAGTTGCCGATTGCCTTGGGCATGTGGTGGGTGCACGGGCTGTTCCTGCTCATCGGCCTTGGCCTGATGTACTGGGAGCCATTGCGCCTCAAGCGTGCCGCCCGCCGTGCGGAGGTGGCCCATGGCTAAGCTCGACCGCTACATCGGCCAGAGCGTGCTGCTGGCCATCCTGGCAGTGCTGGGGATCATCCTCGGCCTGGCCTCGTTGTTCGCGTTCATCGATGAGATGGGCGACCTGAGCGACACCTACACGGTGATGCAAGCCGGTTACTACGTCTTGCTCACCGCGCCACGGCGGCTGTACGAAATGCTGCCCATGGCTGCGCTGATCGGCTGCCTGATTGGCCTGGGCAGCCTGGCCAGCAGCAGCGAACTGACCATCATGCGTGCGGCCGGTGTGTCCATCGGGCGTATCGTCTGGGCGGTGATGAAGCCCATGCTAGTGCTGATGCTGGTCGGCCTGCTGATTGGCGAATACGTGGCGCCGGTCACCGAGAACAAGGCCCAGGCTGACCGCTCGCTGGCCCAGGGTGGGGGCGAGGCGCAGAGCTCCAAGCGTGGCATGTGGCATCGCCAGGGCGAGGAGTTCGTGCACATCAACGCCGTACAGCCCAACGGCCTGTTGCTCGGCGTGACCCGCTACCGCTTCGACAGCGAGCGCAAGATCCAGACGTCGAGCTTTGCCCGGCGTGCCCAGTACACCGACGATCACTGGTTGCTCAGCGACGTCAGCACGACCTTCTTCCGCGGGGACCACACCGAGGTGGTGAAGGCCCCCACCGAGCGCTGGGACGTGTCGCTGACCCCGCAACTGCTGAACACCGTGATCCTGGCGCCGGAGTCGCTGTCGATCACCGGCCTGTGGGACTACATCCACTACCTGTCCGACCAGGGCCTGAACAACGCCCGTTACTGGCTGGCGTTCTGGACCAAGGTCCTGCAGCCGATGGTGACTGCGGCACTGGTGTTGATGGCCATTTCATTCATCTTCGGCCCGCTGCGCTCGGTGACCTTGGGCCAGCGGGTGTTCACCGGCGTGCTGGTGGGCTTCGTATTCCGCATCGGCCAGGACCTGCTCGGGCCTTCGAGCCAGGTGTTCGGCTTCCCGCCCTTGCTGGCGGTGGTCATCCCGGCGGGCATTTGTGCCCTGGCCGGTGTGTGGTTGCTGCGCCGGGCGGGGTAATGGCTTGAGCTGGAGATAATGCTTGTCTGTTAAGCTTTACTGGGGCTGCTTTGCAGCCCTTCGCGGGCACGCCCTCTCCCACAGGTTTGGCGCTGAACTCAAGAAATGCGCGATCCCCTGTGGGAGCGGGCGTGCCCGCGAAGGGTCGCAAAGCGACCCCAAATTACTTAACTGACAGGCACTAACCCTAGGTCGGCTTTTTCATTGGGGCTTTCTATTTCTTCTGTTTCGGCACACGCACCAGCTGGCTTTCGGAATAGATGTCATGCCAGCCCCGCTTGCGTTTGTCGATCAGCGCCCAGAAGAAACCCAGCCCCAGGCACAACCACGACGCGATCGACACCACAAAGCGCAGCAGTGCCTGCCACAGGCTGATCGCCGAACCATCTGCGTTCTGTACCCGTACGCCCCACACCTGCATGCCCAGCGTCTGCCCGCCGTGGGTCCAGAACTTGGCGAAAAAGCCGAACAAGGCGAACAGCAGCACCGTGGACAGCAACGGGTCGCCGTCCAGTGCGCCTGCCTCGGTCAGCTCGCGCATGCGGGCTTCGCCAATGATCGCCATCTGGATCATCTTGTAGGCCCCAGCGGTCACGATCAGCAGCGCGGTGCACAACAGGAAGTCGTAGAACATCGCCGCCAGGCGTCGGCCCAGGCCGACCGGCGGAAAATCACCCTGGGGTGTGAGCAAAGGCTTGGACATGCAAAACGGCTCCAGAAGATGAAGCCGCTATTCTACGGGCAAAAAAAAGCCCCTGCACTTGGCAGGGGCTTTTGCAGTCGGGTTCGGCTTAGCCTGCAACCTGGACTTTGTCCGCTTGCATGCCTTTCTGGCCCTGCACGGCCTCGAAAGTGACCTTTTGGCCTTCTTTCAGGCTCTTGAAGCCGTTGCCTTCGATTGCGCGGAAGTGCACGAACAGATCCGGACCGCTTTCTGGGGTGATGAAACCGTAACCTTTTTCGTCATTGAACCACTTGACGGTACCGTTCTGACGTTCAGCCATTGTCTTATTTCCTATGGAGCTCGAATTTTGATGACAGTTACTTTCGCACGTTGTGTAAGCGAAAGATTACTGGGCTGGGTTGCAGGAAAGTAAGAGACGTCGAACGGGTTGTAGCAACGCTTGGCTACTGGCCCAGGTCACGAACTATTGCGACCCATGCAAACACAGTGGAATGACTCTACGCCAACTCCCGAGCGAAAAACAAGCCCTCGGCCATGCAGAAAAACGGGCCTTTTTTCACGCACCGATCACCGTCGTGCAAACGGCATGGTGGCTGGCCTGGCGCCATGTTCAAAAGTTACCGGGCAGGTTTCGGAAACGAATATGTCACGCCTGCCCGCCACCTTCACAATGCCGATTCACCCACGGTAGTAACGTTGCGCCACGAAAGGCATTTTGCTGACTTTCAAGGCCACCTTCTTGCCACGCACCACGGCAAATAGCGCGGTGTCGATTGCCGCATGTTCACTATCGATATAACCCATTGCAACGGGCGCCCCAAGTGTCGGGCCAAAACCGCCGCTGCACACTTTGCCGACCAGTTTATCGTTGGCATCGACAATGTCCGCGCCTTCGCGTACAGGCGTGCGCTCTTGCGGCAACAGGCCGACGCGTTTGCGTGCCACACCGTCGCGCTGCTGGGTGAAGATGGCCTCGGCGCCCGGGAACCCACCCGCGCGCTGGCCGTCGGCGCGGCGCACCTTGGAAACCGCCCACAGCAAGCTGGCCTCGACCGGGGTGGTTTCGCCGTTCATGTCGTGGCCATACAGGCACAGGCCGGCTTCCAGGCGCAGCGAATCACGGGCACCCAGCCCGATCGGCTGTACTTCCGGTTCGGCCAGCAGGCGGCGGGCCAAGGCTTCGGCGGCGCCGGCCGGCACCGAGATCTCGTAGCCATCTTCGCCGGTGTAGCCCGAGCGGCTGACGAAGCAGTCTTCGCCCAGCAGTTTTACCCCCCGCAACTGCATGAAGGTCATGTTGGCCACTTCCGGCGCCAGGCGCGCGAGTACACGCGCTGCCGCCGGGCCCTGCAGGGCCAGCAGCGCACGCGCCTCGAACAGCGGCTGCACGTCGCAGGCGTTGCCGATCTGCGCTTGCAGGTGAGCCAGGTCCTGCGCCTTGCAGGCCGCGTTGACTACCAGGAACAGCTTGTCGTCGCCCAGGTTGGCGACCATCAGGTCGTCAAGAATGCCGCCTTGCGCATCGGTGAACATGGCATAGCGCTGCATGCCCACTGGCAGGTCGATGATGTCTACCGGCACCAGGCTTTCAAGGGCTTTGGCAGCGTTGGCACCGTGCAGGATGATCTGGCCCATGTGCGACACATCGAACAGGCCGGCCTGTTCACGGGTATGCAGGTGCTCCTTGAGGACGCCCAGCGGGTACTGCACCGGCATGTCATAGCCCGCGAACGGCACCATGCGCGCCCCCAGCTCCAGGTGCAAGGCATGCAGTGGGGTCTTGAGCAGTGTTTCGGACATCGGTGACTCCTTGCTTTCGTTAGTGGGTCAACACTCGATGATGTTGACGGCCAGGCCGCCACGGGCGGTCTCTTTGTATTTGCTTTTCATGTCGGCGCCGGTCTGGCGCATGGTGCGGATGACCTTGTCGAGCGACACGTAGTGCTGCCCGTCGCCGCGCAAGGCCATGCGCACCGCATTGATCGCCTTTACCGAGCCCATGGCGTTGCGCTCGATGCAGGGCACCTGGACCAGCCCGCCAATGGGGTCGCAGGTCAGTCCCAGGTTGTGTTCCATGCCGATTTCGGCGGCGTTCTCCACTTGCTGCACACTGCCGCCCATCACCTCGCACAGCGCCCCTGCAGCCATCGAGCAGGCCACCCCGACTTCGCCCTGGCAGCCCACCTCGGCACCGGAGATGGAGGCGTTTTCCTTGTACAGGATGCCGATGGCCGCAGCCGTGAGCAGAAAACGCACCACCCCGTCTTCGCTGGCACCGGGCACGAAGCGCATGTAGTAGTGCAGCACCGCGGGGACGATACCGGCGGCGCCATTGGTGGGCGCGGTGACCACCCGCCCGCCATAGGCGTTTTCCTCGTTCACAGCCAGCGCATACAGGTTCACCCAGTCCAGTACCGACAGGGCATCGCGCAGGCTGGCCTCCGGGTGCCGGCTGAGCTGGCGGTACAGTGCCGGTGCCCGGCGCCTGACCTTGAGCCCACCCGGCAGAATGCCCTCATGCTGGCAGCCGGCTTCGACGCAGTCCTGCATCACTTGCCAGATGCGCAGCAGCCCGGCGCGGGTTTCTGCCTCTGGGCGCCAGGCCTGCTCGTTGGCCAGCATTACCTGGCTGACCGCCAGGTTGTGCGTGGTGCAGTGGCCGAGCAGCTGTTTGGCGGTGGTGAACGGGTAGGCCAGGGCGGTGCTGTCCTCGACAATGCGGTCGTGGCCGGCGGCGGCTTCGTCAACCACGAAGCCGCCGCCCACCGAGTAGTACTCGCGGCTGCGGATTTGAAGGCCGGCGTTGTCGAATGCGCGGAAGATCATGCCGTTGGGGTGGTATTCCAGTGGCTTGCGGATCATTGCCAGGTGCTGCTTTTCATTGAAGGCAATGGTGTGCTCGCCCAGCAGCTTGAGCTTGCCACTGCTGCGGATCGCCTGCAGGCGGGCGGGGATGCTGTCGGTATCGAGGGTGTCCGGCTGTTCGCCTTCAAGGCCGAGCAACACGGCCTTGTCACTGCCGTGGCCTTTGCCGGTGGCACCCAGCGAGCCATACAGCTCGGCCTTGACGCTGGCCGTTTTGGCCAGCAGGCCATCACGGCGCAGCCCTTCGGCAAACCGCGCAGCGGCGCGCATCGGGCCGACGGTGTGGGAACTGGAGGGGCCGATGCCGATCTTGAACAGGTCGAAGACGCTCAAAGCCATTGCTCGTTCCCTCCAGAAAGAAAAGGCGAGTGCTGCGCACTCGATCGCCGGCAAGCCAGCGCCCACAGGTACGACGTTCCTGTGAGAGCAGGCTTCTTACAGGTGCAGCACAACCCTTGCAGGCAGTGGAGCCCTTGTGGGAGCCGGCGAGCCGGATCAGGCGTCCTGATAGCTCTCGATCGACGGGCAGGCGCACACCAGGTTACGGTCGCCGAATACGTTGTCGACGCGGCCGACCGGTGGCCAGTACTTGCCTTCCACCAGGCCAGGCAGCGGGTACACCGCCTGCTCGCGGCTGTAACCGTGCGCCCATTCGCCAACCAGCTCGGCCGCGGTATGCGGGGCGTTTTTCAGCGGGTTGTCGTCTTTGTCCAGGCTACCGTCCTCGACCGCGCGGATTTCTGCGCGGATCTGGATCATGGCGTTGCAGAAGCGGTCCAGTTCTTCCTTGGACTCGCTTTCGGTCGGTTCGATCATCAGCGTGCCGGCCACCGGGAAGGACATGGTCGGGGCGTGGAAGCCGAAGTCGATCAGGCGCTTGGCCACGTCGTCGACGCTGATGCCGCTGGTGTCCTTCAGTGGGCGCAGATCGAGGATGCATTCGTGTGCTACCAGGCCATTGCCGCCGCTATACAGGACAGGATAGTGCTCTTCCAGGCGGCGGGCGATGTAGTTGGCGTTGAGGATCGCCATCTGCGACGCACGCTTGAGGCCGGCACCGCCCATCATGCGGATGTACATCCAGGTGATCGGCAGAATGCTGGCGCTGCCGAACGGCGCGGCGCACACCGCACCCTGGGTGTTTTGCAACTGCGCATGGCCGGGCAGGAACGGCGCCAGGTGCGACTTGACGCCAATCGGGCCCACCCCCGGGCCGCCGCCACCGTGCGGAATGCAGAAGGTCTTGTGCAGGTTCAGGTGCGACACGTCGCCGCCGAACTTGCCCGGCGCGCACAGGCCGACCATGGCGTTCATGTTGGCGCCGTCGATGTACACCTGGCCACCGTTGTCGTGAATGATCGCGCAGATTTCGCCGATCGCTTCCTCGAACACGCCGTGGGTCGATGGGTAGGTGATCATGATCGCGGCCAGGCGCTCGCGGTGTTCGATGGCTTTGGCGCGCAGGTCCTCGACATCGACGTTGCCGCGGGCGTCACAGGCGGTAACCACCACACGCATGCCGGCCATGTTGGCGGTAGCGGGGTTGGTGCCGTGGGCCGACGAGGGGATCAGGCAGATGTCGCGGTGGCTTTCGCCACGGCTGCGGTGGTAGGCACGTATGGCCAGCAACCCGGCGTACTCGCCCTGCGAGCCGGCGTTGGGCTGCAGCGACACGGCATCATAGCCGGTAGCAGCGCACAACATTGCTTCCAGCTCGGTGGTCATCTGCAGGTAGCCCTGGCTTTGCTCGGCCGGCGCAAAGGGGTGCAGGTTGCCGAACTCGGCCCAGGTCACTGGGATCATTTCGCTGGCTGCGTTCAGCTTCATGGTGCAGGAGCCCAGCGGGATCATGCTGCGGTCCAGCGCCAGGTCCTTGTCGGCCAGGCGGCGCAGGTAGCGCATCAGCTCGGTTTCGCTGTGGTATCGGTTGAATACCGGGTGTTCGAGGATGGCCGACTGGCGCAGCAGGGCCGCGGGCAGCAGCGAACCGGTGCTGGCGGCCAGCGCGGCGAAGTCAGGCAGGGGCTGGTTGCCAGCGAACAGTTGCCACAGGGCCTGCACGTCAGACTGGGTGCTGGTTTCGTCCAGCGACAGGCCCAGGTGGGCGGCGTCGACCTGGCGCAGGTTGATACCTTGGGCGCGGGCCTGCTCATGCAGGCTGGCAGTGGCGGTGCCGGTGGCCAGGGTCAAGGTGTCGAAGGCTGTTGCACCGACCACTTGCAAACCCAGGCGGTCCAGGCCGGCTGCCAGAACCGCGGTCAGCGCATGGGTGCGCTCGGCGATGCGCTTGAGGCCGGCCGGGCCGTGGTACACGGCGTACATGCTGGCGATATTGGCCAGCAGCACCTGGGCGGTGCAAATGTTGCTGGTGGCCTTCTCGCGGCGGATGTGCTGCTCGCGGGTTTGCATGGCCAGGCGCAGGGCGGTCTTGCCGAAGCGATCGATCGACACGCCGACCAGCCGGCCTGGCATGTCGCGCTTGAAGGCGTCACGGGTGGCGAAGTAGGCCGCGTGTGGGCCGCCGAAGCCCAGGGGCACGCCAAAACGCTGGGCGCTGCCGATGGCCACGTCGGCATCGAACTCACCCGGTGGGGTCAGCAGGGTCAGGGCCAGCAGGTCGGCTGCCACGGCGACCAGCGCGTTGGCGGCATGGAAGCGCTGCACCACTTCACGGTAGTCGAACACCTCGCCATTGCTGGCCGGGTATTGCAGCAGCGCGCCGAAGAAGGCACTGGCATCGCCCAGCTCGCGTTCGTCGCCGACCACCACGTCGATGCCCAACGGTTCGGCGCGGGTGCGCAGTACGTCCAGGGTTTGCGGGTGGCAGTGCACCGACGCGAAGAAGCTGTGGCTGGTCTTGTTCTTCGACAGGCGCTTGCAGAAGGTCATGGCCTCGGCTGCGGCGGTCGCTTCGTCGAGCAGCGAAGCGTTGGCGATCGGCAGGCCGGTGAGGTCGCTGATCAGGGTCTGGAAGTTCAGCAACGCTTCCAGGCGGCCCTGGGAGATTTCCGGCTGGTAGGGCGTGTAGGCGGTGTACCAGGCCGGGTTTTCCAGCAGGTTGCGCAGAATGGGGGCCGGGGTGTGAGTGTTGTAGTAGCCCTGGCCGATGAAGCTCTTGAACAGCTGGTTCTTGCCGGCGATGGCCTTGAGTGCTGCCAGCGCGTCGGCTTCACTCTGGCCGTCGTGCGCGCCGAGCACGCTGGTGCCCTTGATGCTGTCGGGGATGACCGCTGCGGTCATGGCGTCCAGCGATTCGAAACCGAGGGCGGCGAGCATGGCCTGCTCGTCGGCGGTGCGCGGGCCGATGTGCCGGGCGATGAATTCGTTGGCGGTGCTGAGGTTGATGGTCATGGCGCAGTCCTCAGGCTTCAGCGTTGGCTTTGATCAGGCGGTCATAGGCGTCCTGGTCGAGCAGGGCGCTGACTTCGCTGATGTTGGCCGGGGTGAAGCGGAAGAACCAGCCTTCGCCCATGGGGTCTTCGTTGACCAGCTCCGGGCTTGAGTCGAGCTGTGCGTTGACTGCAACCACCTCGCCGGTCAGGGGCATGTATACGCCGCTGGCAGCTTTCACCGACTCGACGGTGGATGCTTCGCTGCCTTTCTCGTACTGCTGCAACTCGGGCAGTTGCACGAACACCACATCGCCAAGGGCGTTCTGGGCGAAGGCGGTGATGCCCACGGTGACACTGCCATCGGCTTCGACGCGCAGCCATTCGTGATCTTCGGTGAAACGCAACTCGCTCATGCGGAATCCTCAGCGTTGGGCGCGGTGTGCCCGCGCTCTTGGGTTGGGATTCCCATAGCAATAATGCGGCCAATTTCAAAAAAGGCTTATAAAACAATAAGTTAAATTTTTACTGAGGCGCTCGATTTTTGGCGGTGGAACGAAAACGCTACATTACACGCGGGGTGAAAAAGCGTTTCTCTATCAAACCCTTGTATAACCGCATGCGCACACCCATGTAGCGTTTTCGATACGTTGTAATCAAAGCGTTACAGTGCCGCGGCGTCTGTTTGGCACGTTACTGCCAACTCTTTAGTCGGGCGACGCCACAGGTACGGTAAAAGGCATCAACCTGCCATGAACAGCGGCAGTGCCAGATAGAGTTTGATCACGATGACATTGATGATGTCGATGAAGAATGCCCCCACCATGGGTACCACCAGAAAGGCAATGTTCGAAGCGCCGTAGCGCTGGGTCACTGCCTGCATGTTGGCAATGGCAGTGGGCGTGGCCCCCAGGCCAAATCCGCAATGGCCGGCAGCCAATACGGCAGCATCGTAATTGCGACCCATGACCCGGAACGTCACGAAAATTGCGAACAGCGCCATGACCAGTGTCTGTGCGGCCAATAATGCGAAGAACGGCAAGGCCAGCGCTGCCAGGTCCCATAGTTTGAGCGACATCAAGGCAATGGCCAGGAACAGCGACAAGCTGACATTGCCCAGTACCGAAACTTCCCGTTCGAACACACGGTAGAAGCCGAATGCGGATAGCCCATTGCGCAGCAATACACCCACGAACAGCACACACACAAACGTCGGCAGTTCGAATGCAGTTCCTTTGAGTGCGCCATTGAGCAAAGAACCGGCAAGCAGGCTTACCGCAATCAGCGCCAGTGTTTCTACAAATGAAAACGATGTTATCAGGCGCTCTTTGTCAGGCCGCTCGAAACCCTGGGGCAATTGCGGCAGTTCCTCCTCGGCCCCCGGCGTTTTCACACGCTTGATCAGCAGCCGGGCAACCGGCCCGCCGATCAGGCCGCCCAGCACCAGCCCGAAGGTGGCCGAGGCCATCGCCAGTTCCGCAGCCGAGGCCAGGCCGAACTTTTCGCTGAACGTGGCGCCCCAGGCGGCGCCGGTGCCGTGGCCGCCGGACAGGGTGATCGAACCGGCCAGCAGGCCCATCAATGGGTCCAGCCCCAATGCCGAGGCCAGGCCGATGCCCATGGCGTTCTGCACCAGCAACAGGCTGGTGACTACCAGCAGGAAGACCACCACCACACGCCCGCCTTTTTTCAGGCTGGCAAAGTCTGCGCTCAAGCCGATGGTGGCGAAGAAGGCCAGCATCAAGGGTGTTTGCAGTGAGGTATCGAACTGCACCTGCACATCGAAACTGCGCAACGCCAGCAGGGCAAAGGCGACGACCAGGCCACCGGCAACGGGTTCCGGAATATTGTAGACGCGCAACAAACCAATCCGTGCAACCAGCCCGCGCCCCAATAACAGGACGAGAGAGGCGGCTACAAGTGTCCCGTAAAAATCGAGTTCAAACATCAGGTGCTCTCGTTATATCCAGTAGCGAACCACGCTCCGCACTTGGGCGGATCAGTGGGATGACAAGTGGCAATACACCGTCATCATTCTACGAGGCATATGTGGGAGAGTATCTTTCACTCGCGTAGGAAAGGTCTGAACAACTACCGGGTTATTGCAACGACTATCAGCCTTTGCCGGGTATTCCATATTTACGCAGGCGCTGGGCAATGGCGGTGTGCGAAGTGTGCAAGCGCGCAGCCAGTTGCCGGGTGGAGGGGTAGCTGGCGTACAGACGTTGCAGCAGCTCACGCTCGAAATCGCCCACGGCTTGCTCCAGGCTGGCCACTTCGCCATCTTGCCCGCGCGCCACCGAGGTGCCGGCAATGTCCAGGTCACCGATGTCCACCAGGTTGCTTTCGCAGATGGCCGCCGCACGGAAAATCACGTTCTGCAGTTGGCGCACGTTGCCCGGCCACGGGTTGGCCAGCAGCGCCGAATGGGTGGCCGGGGTCAACCGGCAGGCTGGGCGCTGGATCTGCGTGCAGGCCTGCTGCATGAAGAAGTGCGCCAGCATCAGGATGTCCTGGCCGCGGTCGCGCAGGGGCGGTACCTGCAGGTTGAGCACATTCAGGCGGTAGAACAGGTCTTCGCGGAAGCTGCCTTCGGCCACCATGCGCTCCAGGTCGCGGTGGGTGGCGCTGATGATGCGCACATCGACCTTCACTTCGCGGTCGCCGCCCACCCGGCGGAAGCTGCCGTCACTGAGGAAGCGCAGCAGCTTGGCCTGCAGGTACGGTGACATTTCGCCGATCTCATCCAGAAACACCGTGCCCTGGTTGGCCAGCTCCATCAGCCCCGGCTTGCCGCCGCGTTGCGCGCCGGTGAAGGCGCCGGGGGCGTAGCCGAACAGCTCGCTCTCGGCCAGGCTCTCGGGCAGGGCGGCGCAGTTCAGCGCCAGGAACGGTGCCGCCTGGCGGCTGCTGATGGCATGGCAGGCGCGGGCCACCAGCTCTTTGCCGGTGCCGGTTTCGCCATGCACCAGCAGCGGCGCATCGAGTGCGGCAACGCGCATGGCGCGTGCTTTGAGGGTACGGATGGCCGGTGACTCGCCCAGCAGGGCGTCGAAGCCCTCGGCGTGGTCGTGGTGCAGGGCCGACAGGCGTTCGCCCATGCGCGATGGCGGGTAAAGCGTCAGCAGGCCACCGGCGTTGGTAATGGGCATGGCATCGAGCAGCAGGCTGTGGCCGTTCAGTTGCATCTCGCGCATGGGCAGGTGGAAGTTGTTGTCCAGAAGCGCCTGCAGCAGCCCGGCGTCGCCGAACAGCTCGCCCACCGAGCGCCCGGCCGATTCGCGGCCGCACAGCTCGATCAGCGCCGGGTTGGCCAGCAACACCTTGCCGGCGCTGTCCACGGCCAGGACCGGGTCGCTCATCGCTGCCAGCAATGCATCCAGTTGCAGGTGCCGACGTTGCCCGGGAAGGATGTCGACCACGTCCACCGACTGAACCCCGTGCACTTCGAACAGTGCGTCGTGCAGCTCTTCGAGCACCGCGGGGCTGAGCGTCGGGGCGTCGATGTAGACGTTCGGCGGGACCATCTCCACGGCGTCCAGGTTGAGGTTGCGGGCACCGAGCAGGGCTAGCACTTCCTGAGTGATGCCGACGCGGTCGATGAAGCTGACGTGGATGCGCATGGGAACGTAGAGGGTGGTGGCCGGGGAGGGCGGTAGTATGCCTCAACATCGCCGGGGCCGCCTTGCGGCCCATCGCAGGCAAGCCAGCTCCCACAGGGATCGCGTCAGGGCTGATAGGTGTTTGTCACAAGATATGCAGCGCCTGTGAGATCGAGCGCCGCCCGCGCGGCGCATCGCGAGCTGCGCTCGCTCCTACGTTTGTTTCGGGCCAATTATTCCTGTGCGATTTGCGCGCGAACGCCTTGGTGCATGCCTCAATATCGCGCCGTACAAACAAGGCGGCCGCGCGCGCCTGTCACAGGCGTTACTGGCCCGAAACAAACGTAGGAGCGAGCGCAGCTCGCGATTGCGCCGCGCGGGCGGCGCTCGATCTCACAGGCGCTGAAGATGCTCCGGCTACCCTTGCCAGGAACCATAGTATCTCCCACAGGTACTGCACAGGCCTTGAGGCCGATGCGATCGAAGTGGGCGCTGGCTTGCCTGCGATGGGCTGCAAGGCAGCCCCAAACTTGGGAAAATCACTCCAGGTGTTCAGGCTTGACCGGGTCGCCCGACTTCACAGCCAGTTTTTCGCGAATGTCCGCGAACATATGGTCATAGAGCTTGTGCGGTGAACTCAGGTTTTCGAATTTCTTTGGCGACGGCAGGTACGCTTGCGCCCTGCGCGTCAGCAGCATGAGAAAGCTGGGCAGGGCCTGGTCCTTGGGCAGGAAGAACGCTTCATCGACTGCCTTGCCTTCGATGCTGCCATGCATGTGGAACTGAATGCCTCTACCTTCCTTGGGGTCCGACACTGCCTCGTATTCGATGTTCAGGTCATAGCTGTGGTCATCTTTGTTCAGCGCAATGCGCTCGATGTGTACATGACCGGGGTGGTACTGGGCCATGGAAAGCTCCTTGGGAAGGTCGAAAATGACGGGCCGCGCAGGCCCGCCCACTGCATTCAACGGTAGCTGATCCCCGGCTTCGCGGTCGAAACACGGGTGCCGGCTGTGCCTTTGACAATTTCTTCGATGTTTTCCAGCGAACTGATCACTGCCACCTTGCCGGTATGGCGGGCAAAATCACAGGCGGCCTGCACTTTCGGCCCCATGGACCCCGCGGCAAAACCCAGCCGCTGCAGTTCGTCGGGGTGCGCTTGGGCGATGGCTTTCTGCGTAGGTTTACCCCAGTCAATGTACGCCGCATCCACGTCGGTGGCGATGATCAGAAGGTCGGCTTCCAGTTGCTCTGCCAGCAGCGCCGAGCACAGGTCTTTGTCGATGACCGCCTCCACCCCTTTGAGCTTGTGGTTTTCATCGTACAGAGTGGGGATGCCGCCGCCGCCCGCGCAAATCACGATGCTGCTCTTTTCCAGCAGCCACTTGATCGGGCGGATTTCAAAGATGCGCTTGGGTTTCGGGCTGGCCACCACGCGTCGGTACTTGTCGCCGTCAGGCTTGACCACCCAGCCCTTCTCGTTGCCCAGGCGCTCGGCCTCGTCCTTGCTGTAGACCGGGCCGATGAACTTGGTCGGGTCCTTGAAGGCCGGATCGTTGGCGTCGACTTCAACCTGGGTCAGCAAGGTCGCGAACGGCACTTCGAAGGCCAGCAGGTTGCCCAGCTCCTGCTCGATCATATAGCCGATCATGCCCTCGGTCTCGGCGCCCAGCACGTCCAGCGGGTAAGCCTCGTCCGGTTTGTAGGAAAGGCCCTGCAACGACAGCAGGCCGACCTGCGGGCCGTTACCGTGGGCAATGACCAGCTCGTTGCCGGGGTGGATCTTGGCGATCTGTTCGGCGGCGGTGCGGATATTGGCACGCTGGTTGTCAGCGGTCATGGGTTCGCCGCGGCGCAGCAGGGCGTTGCCGCCCAATGCAACAACGATACGCATGGGGAATGTCCTTTTGAGGTGGGCTTGGGGCTGCAAGCTGCAAGCGGCAAGTTGCAAGTTGCAAGTCGTAAGCAGAAGCAGGCCGGTGTGATCAGCTGCTTTCAGCTTTCAGCTTGCCGCTTGCCGCTTTCAGAGGTCAGCCAGGGTCGAAACCAGGATCGCCTTGATCGTATGCATGCGGTTTTCCGCCTGCTCGAAGGCAATGCAAGCGGGCGACTCGAATACGTCGTCGGTCACTTCGATGCCGTTGGCCAAGTCCGGGTACTGTTCGGCAATCTGCTTGCCCACCTTGGTTTCGGAGTTGTGGAACGCCGGCAGGCAATGCATGAACTTGGTGCGGGGTTTGCCAGTGGCCTTCATCAGTTGCGCATTCACCTGGTAAGGCTTGAGCAGCTTGATACGCTCGCCCCAGGCCTCGATCGGTTCACCCATCGATACCCACACGTCGGTGTGCACGAAGTCCACGCCCTTGACCGCGGCCAGCGGGTCTTCGGTCAGGGTGATACGCGCGCCACTTTCTTCTGCGTACTGCTTGCAGCGCTCAACCAGGTCCTCATGTGGCCACAGCGCCTTGGGCGCGGCGATGCGCACGTCCATGCCGAGTTTGGCGCCGATCAGCAGCAGCGAGTTGCCCATGTTGTTGCGCGCATCGCCCAGGTAGGCGTAGCTGATGTCGTGCAACGGCTTGTCGCTGTGCTCGCGCATGGTCAGCACGTCGGCGATCATCTGGGTAGGGTGATACTCGTCGGTCAGGCCGTTGAACACCGGCACCCCGGCGAACTTGGCCAGCTCTTCGACGATTTCCTGCTTGAAGCCACGGTATTCGATGGCGTCGTACATGCGCCCGAGTACGCGGGCGGTGTCCTTCATGCTTTCCTTGTGGCCGATCTGCGATGAGTTGGGGTCGATATAGGTGACATTGGCACCCTGGTCGTAGGCCGCCACTTCGAAGGCGCAGCGGGTGCGGGTGGAGGTTTTTTCGAAGATCAGGGCAATGTTGTTGCCCTTCAGGTGTTGCTGTTCGGTGCCGGTGTACTTGGCGCGCTTGAGGTCGCGGGACAGGTCCAGCAGGTAGCGCAACTCGCGCGTGGTGTGGTGTTCCAGGCTCAGCAGGTTGCGGTTGTGAATGTTGAACGCCATGACTTTTCTCCTTGGGTAGGGTGAACGCACCGGCCGCCGCTGGGTAAGCGCGGCCGGGGTAATGGGCGTTAGTAATCGATGGGGTCACGAATGATCGGGCAGGTCATGCAGTGGCCGCCGCCCCGGCCCCGGCCCAGTTCGCCGGCGCTGATGGTGATGACCTCGATGCCAGCCTTGCGCAGCAGGGTGTTGGTGTAGGTATTACGGTCGTAGCCGATGACCACGCCTGGTTCGAGGGCCACCACGTTGTTGCCGTCATCCCACTGTTCGCGTTCGGCGGCGAAGCTGTTGCCGCCGGTTTCGACCACCCGCAGCTTGACCCCGAGCTGTTCGCCGACCACGTCGATGAACGACTTGTTCACGCGGCGCACGTCCATGCCGTACGGCTTGCTTTCGTCCGGGCGAATGATGAACGGCACGATTTCCTTGACCACTTCCGGGAAGACCGTGACCAGGTCGCGGTCGCAGAAACTGAACACGGTGTCCAGGTGCATGGCGGCGCGCGACTTGGGCAGGCCGGCGACCACCACTTCCCTGACCGCACCGTGGGCGAACAGGCTCTGGGCCAGCTGACCGATGGCCTGGCGCGAGGTGCGCTCGCCCATGCCGATCAGCACCACGCCATTACCGATCGGCATCACGTCGCCACCCTCGAGCGTGGCGTTGCCGTGGTCCTTGTCCGGGTCGCCATACCACACCTGGAAGTCGGCGCTGGTGAACGCCGGGTGGAATTTGTAGATGGCAGTGGTGAGTAGCGTTTCCTGGCGCCGTGCTGGCCAGTACATCGGGTTCAACGTGACGCCGCCGTAGATCCAGCAGGTGGTGTCACGGGTGAACTGGGTGTTGGGCAAAGGTGGCAGGATGAAGCTGGAGTGCCCCAGGTAGTCGTTGTACATCTTGACCACTTCGGCGCCTTCGCTCTGCGGCAGGTCCTGGCCGGCCACGCCGCCGATCAGGAATTCGGCCAAGTGGCGCGGTTCGAGACCTTCCAGCCAGCTGCGCACTTCATTGGTCAGGCCCACGCCGACGGTATCGGCGGTGATCTTGCGGTCCAGAATCCACTTCAGCGCTTCAGGTTGCTGCACGATGTCGGTCAGCAGGTTGTGCATTTCCAGCACATCCACGCCACGCTCACGCATCTTGGTGACAAAGTCGAAGTGGTCACGCTTGGCCTGGTCGACCCAGATCACATCGTCGAACAGCAGTTCGTCACAGTTGCTCGGCGTCAGGCGCTTGTGCGCCAGGCCCGGTGCGCACACCATGACTTTGCGCAGCTTGCCGGCCTCGGAGTGCACACCGTACTTCTGTTTTTCAGCGGACATGGTTTCATTCCTCCAATGGGACGAAAGCGTGGTCAAAGGGTCAGGAAGCCGTCGTACAGGCCATAGGCTGCCACCAGGGCGCCGATCACCACGGCGGCGAAGATCAGTTTTTCCACGTTGGTGAAGATGGGTTGGCCCACTTCACGCTTGGCCTTGGCGAACAGGATCGCGCCAGGGGCGTACAGCAATGCCGACAGCAGCAGGTATTTCACACCGCCGGCGTACAGCAGCCAGATGGCGTACAGCAGGGCGATAGCGCCGATGATCAAGTCTTTCTTGCGTTCGGCCAGGGCCTGCTCATAGGTTTCGCTGCGCAGCGCCAGCAGGAAGGCGTAGGCCGCCGACCACAGGTAGGGCACCAGAATCATCGAGGTGGCGAGGTAGATCAGCGACAGGTAGGTGCTGCTGGAAAACAGCGTGATCACCAGGAAGACCTGCACCATGGCGTTGGTCAGCCACAGCGCATTGGCAGGTACCTGGTTGGCGTTCTCGCGGCGCAGGAATGCCGGCATGGTGTGGTCCTTGGCGGCGGCGAACATGATTTCGGCGCACAGCAGCACCCACGACAGCAAGGCCCCCAGCAACGAGATGATCAGGCCGACACTGATCAGTACCGCCCCCCAGTGGCCGACCACATGCTCCAGCACGGCGGCCATCGACGGGTTCTGCAGCTTGGCCAGTTCCGGTTGGGTCATGATGCCCAGCGACAGCACATTGACCAGTACCAGGAACAACAGCACGGTCACGAAGCCGATGACCGTGGCCTTGCCCACGTCGGCGCGCTTTTCGGCGCGTGACGAGAAGATGCTCGCACCCTCGATACCGATGAACACCCATACGGTGACCAGCATCATGTTGCGGACCTGGTTCATCACACTGCCCAGTTCGGGCGTGCCCCGGCCCCAGATGTCGGCGGTGAAGATGTCCAGCTTGAAGGCGAACAGGCAGATCAGGGCGAACAGCACCAGCGGCACCACCTTGGCCACGGTGGTCACCAGGTTGATGAACGCCGCTTCCTTGATGCCGCGCAAGACCAGGAAATGCACGGCCCATAGCAGTAGCGAGGCGCCGATGATGGCGGCTGGCGTGTTGCCCTCGCCAAAGACCGGGAAGAAGTAGCCCAGGGTGCTGAACAGCAGCACGAAGTAGCCGACGTTGCCCAGCCAGGCACTGATCCAGTAGCCCCAGGCCGAAGAAAAGCCCATGTAGTCGCCAAAGCCGGCCTTGGCGTAGGCATACACCCCGCCATCGAGGTCTGGTTTGCGGTTGGCCAGGGTCTGGAACACGAAGGCCAGGGTCAGCATGCCCACGGCAGTGATGGCCCAGCCGATCAGTACCGCGCCAACCCCTGCGCTGGCCGCCATGTTCTGCGGCAGCGAGAATATGCCGCCGCCAATCATCGAGCCGACCACGAGTGCAACTAATGCACCGAGTTTCAATTTTCCGGATGAATCAGACATTTAACAACTCCTGCCAGGAGAAAGTTGACGACAGCATAAATCCGCCGTCTCAGCCATTCGCTGACGTGGGTCAGGTCATGGTGCCGTGAAGTAGGAAAAAACCTTCACGGTGCTCCTGGAGTGTGCCGACATCTCAAGCTGCAGGCCTTGCGCGCTGGCACCTCCATGTCATTCTAGAGCAAACGCTCTGTTCAGCCTGCGATGCTTGACGCTAGCCGCTTTCGCGGCTTTCGCCACTTTTTTACGCATATTTCAAGTTTTATCACTTTCTTTTCCAGTGACTATCTAGCTGCTAGTTTTTACAGAATCTATTTATAGATAAAACTGTTATTACCGCGCGTCTTTTTGTGAATGGGTTCACTATAAGCAAGCGTTTCTATATGGCCGCAAACGCTGTTGCATTCGTATGACATTGGCGAAAAAACGGGGGATACATGAGCGAACCGGGTCAGAAGCTACGCTTGGGCGCGCTGATCGCGTTGGTGGTCGGCTCGATGATTGGCGGCGGGATATTCTCGTTGCCGCAGAACATGGCGGCGCGTGCCGATGTAGGGGCGGTGCTGATCGGCTGGACCATCACTGCGGTGGGCATGCTGGCCCTGGCCTTCGTGTTCCAGACCCTGGCCAACCGCAAGCCGGAACTGGACTCGGGAGTATATGCCTACGCCAAAGCCGGTTTTGGCGACTACATGGGCTTCTCATCGGCCTGGGGCTACTGGATCAGCGCCTGGCTGGGCAACGTCGGTTACTTCGTATTGCTGTTCAGCACCCTGGGTTTCTACTTCCCTGTATTTGGCGAGGGCAATACGCCTGTCGCCATCGGTTGTGCCTCAGTCCTGCTGTGGGCGGTGCACTTTCTGGTCTTGCGCGGCATCAAGGAGGCGGCGTTCATCAACCAGGTGACCACCGTGGCCAAAGTGGTGCCCATCCTGATTTTCGTGGTGATTGCCGCATTCGCCTTCCGCGCCGATATCTTCACCCGGGATATCTGGGGGTTGAGCAACCCTCAGTTCGGAGGTGTGCTGGAGCAGGTGCGCAACATGATGCTGGTGACCGTATTCGTGTTCATCGGCATCGAGGGCGCCAGCGTCTACTCCGGGCGGGCCCAGCGCCGCTCCGATGTGGGCAAGGCCACGGTCATCGGCTTTCTCGGTGTGCTGGCGCTACTGGTGCTGGTCAACGTGCTGTCCCTCGGGGTGATGACCCAGCCGGAGCTTGCCGGTTTGCAGAACCCTTCGCTGGCGTCGGTGCTGGAGCATATCGTCGGCCCTTGGGGCGCATTGCTGATCAGTATCGGCCTGGCGGTTTCGCTGCTGGGGGCGTTGCTTTCCTGGGCATTGTTGTGTGCCGAGATTCTTTACGCCACCGCTCGTGACAAGACCATGCCGCGCTTCCTGGCCAAGGAAAACGCCAACCATGTACCGGCCAATGCCCTGTGGCTCACCAACTGCATGATCCAGGGTTTCCTGCTGATCACGTTGTTCTCGGCCGGCACTTACACCAGCCTGATCTACCTGGCGTCGTCGATGATCCTGGTGCCTTACCTGTGGTCGGCGGCCTATGCGCTGCTGCTGGCGGTGCGTGGCGAGAGCTACGCCGCGCAGCCACGGTTGCGGCGCAAAGACGTGCTGGTGGCGCTGGTTGCCTTGCTCTACGCCATCTGGCTGCTGTATGCCGGCGGGCTCAAGTACCTGCTGTTGTCGGCGTTGCTGTATGCCCCGGGCGTGATCCTGTTCGCCAGGGCCAAGCATGAGCAGCGGCAAACCCTGTTCACCACGTGGGAAAAGCTGATTTTCGCGGCCGTGCTGGCAGGCGCGGCGCTGGCCGCCTACGCCCTGTATTCAGGGTTGCTGAGCTTGTGATGGGGCTGCGCAGGCGTGCTCCGGGCGTGACCAGATCCACAGGTTGCCCAGGGTCATGCCGGCGATGGCGAGGAATACCGGCCAGTGGTGTTCGAGAAAGGTCAGCATCAGGCCTGCACAGAGCAGCATGCTGAGGGTAGCGCTGACCTTGGCGCGGCGCTGGATCACCTTGCCGTTGCGCCAGTTGTACAGAATCGGCCCGAACAGGCGGTGGTTTTCCAGCCAGGCCGACAACCGTGGCGAACTGCGCGTTGCAGCCCACGCTGCCAGCAGGATGAATTCGGTGGTTGGCAGGCCGGGAATGACGATCGCGACCAGGCCCACCCCCAGGCTCACGTAAGCCAGTATTCCATACAGCAGGCGGGCGAGTTTCGAGCGGGCGGGTCGGGTCATGGTCTCACTGCAAAAAACGGTGCGGCCACCGGAAGGGTGGCCGGCTAAGGCGTATCAAACCAGCGCAGCATCTGCAGCATAGGCATGCTTGAGCAGCTCGGTGAAGCGCTCGAATGCCGCTACTGCGCCGCGCTCGGCAGCCGCGTCTTCTTCGGCCGACAGGTCCAGGGCATCCAGGATGCGGGTGAACTGCTTCCAGCCTTCAGCACGGCCACCGGCCGGCTCGCCCAGGTGCCGGGCGCCGAAGCTGTCGGACAGGCCTAGCGCTGCGGCCCGTTTGATCAGAAACGCAGCGCCCAGTTTGGAGCCTTCGGAGACGAAGATCCAGCCCATTGCCTCGCCCAGGCTCGGATTGGCCAAGGCACCCGGCACCGCGGCCGGCACCTGGGTGTCGAGGTCGGCGAGGTCGAGGCGGGCTTGGTCGGCCCGGCAGCGCGCGGCCAGGTCGGGGACGATGGCAATCAGTTGCGGGTCGTTGTACAGGGCCTGCAGCTCGGATTGGAACAGGTACTGGGCGACCACGAAGCGGGCGAAACTTTCGCGGCTGTCGAATGGGGCGTGGGATTTGACCAGGGCATCCAGTTCGGCGTGCGGGGCGTGGGTGATCTGGTTCAGGCGCTGGGAGCGCAAGGCTGGGCGGTCGGTCATGGGGCAGTCCTTGGAAAGAGGGCGTCTAGAGACAAGACGAAGCAGCGGGGGCGGAACAGTAAAAAAACCGGGTATCTACCGACGGGTCATTGCGTTGCCTGTGGGATCAGGCGCCGCGCGGGCGGCGCCTGATCCCACAGGCGCTGCAAACCTGGTACCTTCAGATATCCCACACCACATTGATGCCGAAGTTGCGCCCCGGCATGCTCAAACGGTCGATGTTGGCCGGCTGGGTCACAGCCGCTTCACCCTGGCCGTCATAGCTGCGTACCGAGTCCCACTGCCAGTATTTCTTGTCGGTCAGGTTGTACAGCCCGGCGTTGATGGTGACGTCGTCGGTCACCTTGTAGAAACCGGTCAGGTCCAGCACGCCATAGCCTGGCGTGCGGAACTTCGTGCTCGAACCGTCTGGCGAGTAGAAGGTGCTGTCGTCGACCCGGGTCTTGCGCTTGACCAGCGTCCAGCTCAGCAAGCCACCATAGTTGTGTTGCTCGTAACCCAGGCCGAACACGCCTTTGAGCGGGTTGACCGTGTTCAGCGGTTCGCCGGTGTCATCGTTACGGCCATAGGTATAGGCAATCGAGCCCTGGGTATACAGGCCTTGTGGCGCTCCGAAGTGGTCAAGGTTGAGGCGGCCCTTGACCTCGGCGCCCTTGATGGTGGCGTGCTTGATGTTGTTGGCCTGGAAGGTCTGTTCCAGGTTGGCGCTCTGCACGGCGTCTTCGTCGATGAAGTCGCGGTACTTGTTGTAGAACACCGCCACGTCGAAGTTACCGGCGTCGAAGTTGCCGCGCAGGCCGGTTTCGTAGCCCTTGCTCTTTTCAGGCTCCAGCCCTGGGTTGCCTTCTACCCGGTAGCCTTGGTCTAGGTTGACGAATTTCCCGTACATGGACTTGGCGGTCGGCGTGCGGAAGCCCTCAGCGTACTGGCCGTACCAGGTGTAGTGGTCATCGAAGGCGTAGGTCAGGCCGAACTTGGGCGAGACGCGGTGCCACGTCTTGTCCGAGTCGTCCTGGGAGGTGGGCGCGGTGGCGGTGGACTCCAGGCCACGCAGGAACGCCTCGGTGAACTTGGGCTGCATGCGCGTGTAGTCGTAACGGGCGCCTGGCAGGAAGGTCCAGCGGTTCCAGCGGATTTCATCCTGCACGAACAGGCTGTAGGTGTTCACGGTCGGGTCCGGGAAATCACTGACCAGCACCTGGCCGTCGGCCGGGCGCGGCGCGCCGGCGGCAGCGCAACCCGAGCCTACGGCCAGGCAGGTGCCCGTGCCACTGCGCGACCCGGTGATTTTCTCGTGCTTGAGGGTGGTGCCGTAGGTCAGCAAGTGGTCGGTGCTGCCGATGCTGAAGGCTTTGTCCAGCTGGGCATCGAATACCCACTGGCGGTCCTTGTAACGTGTGTCGCGGGTGCGCAGTACCTGGCGGCCAGGTGGCGCATAGATTTCATCGGTGTGCTGGTCGGTCTTGGCGACCTGGTAGTTCAGGCTCCACTTCACCTGGTCAGCGAACAGCGTGTCCAGGCCGAATTCATGGTTGATGCCGAAGCGTTCGCGGGTGATGGTGTCGTTGCCGCTGCGCGCCTTGTAGTAGCCCATGCCCCCGAACCCGGGTATGAACGGCCCTCCCGCGGCGCTGAGGATGTTCTGGTCGCGGTCGTCCTTGTAGCGCTCGTAAGTAACGCCCAGGCGGGCGTCGTCAGCGTAGTTCCAGCCTGCCTTGGCCAGCACGTTGGTGGTCCGCACGTCCATCGGGTTGGCTTCGGTACGGGCCAGGCCGGCACCGCTGTGGTGGCCTTGGGTCTCGGTCTCGTGGCCATTGCGCTGGCTCAGGTGCAGCAGGCCGTCGACATCGCCCTGGCGCCCGGCGACGGTGGCCGAGGTCAGCCAGCTTTCGTCCGCCGAGCTGTAACCGCTTTTCAGGCGTGCACCAACATCCTTGCCTGGCTTGATGATGTCGTCGGGGTCGAGGGTGAAGTAGCTGACCGCGCCGCCGATCGCATTGCTGCCATACAGCACCGAGGCCGGGCCGCGCAGGATTTCCACGCGCTTGACGATTTCCGGGTCGACATAGTTGCGTTGGGTTTGCGCGTAGGGGCCGTAGAAGAAACTGTCGGGGATCGCCACACCGTCGACCTGGGTGAGAATCCGCTCGCCGTCGATACCGCGGATGTTGTAGCCGTTGAGGCCACTGCGCTGGCCGGTGCCGGCCACCGACACACCCGGTTCGTAACGCACCAGGTCCTGGATGTTGTTGACGTTCTGGCGGTCCAGTTGCGCTCGGGTCTGCACGCTGACCGTGCTCGGCACCTGGCTCACGTCCTGGGCACTGCGGGTGGCGCTGACGGTCACTTGCTGCAGCGCGATCACATTGTTCGCGGCCTGGCGTTCGAGTACCACATTGGCATTGCCGATCTTGCGAAAGCTCAGCCCGGTGCCCTGCAACAGGCGCTTGAGCGCGGCATCTGGCGGCAGAGCACCCTGTACACCGGGTGAGGCCACGCCTTCGGCCAACTCGGCGCTGAAGCCAACCTGCCAACCGGTGACCTGGCTGAAGGCGTTGATGGCCGACACCAGCGGTTGCTGGCCGATGCTGAAGCGGTAATCGCCCATGCGCGGGCTGCTGGCGCGGGCCGGTTCGGCAGCCAGCGCCGGCAGGCTGCAGGCGCCGCTGGCGAGCAATGCCAAGGTCAGCAGCGAAAGCTGCCCGGTACGGCGGGGAAGGGAAGACGAGCGGGTAATACCTGTGTACATCGGAAGCGCTCCCAAACGTGCAGACAGTTATAGGTGTCTGTTCTCGTTTGTTAAACAAGAATCAGTTGCATTGGCTATAACGAGACGGATGGGGGCGCAAAACCGCGTAAAAATAAATGCAAAAGCGTTGAACAGGCATGCCGGGCTGCGCGGCGGCGTGGCCGTAGGGGAGGCAAACAGTCAGTTCAGGATGACCAGCGCCGGGTACTCATGCAACTGGGCGGAGGTGATGTGAGCCAGCGCGCGCAGGGTTTCCAGCGGTTGGTCGAGGCGGTAGTTGCCGGTTACGGCAACGTCATCCAGCTGGGTATTGCGGTTGATGATCCAGCCGGGGTAATAGCGCCGGACTTCGGCCAGGACCTGGCTCAGCGGGCAGTTTTCGAACACCAGGCGGCCATCGACCCAGGCCAGGTCCTTGTGCATGTCGGGGCGCTGGCGCTGGCCAATGCCCTGGGGGCCCACACTGATGCTGTCGCCAGCGCTGAGGCGTATGCGCTGGTCACGCGCACCTTGCAGGTCGACATCGCCGCGCTGCACCCGCAGTTGCGCTTCACCGTTGAGGTAGCGCACGGCGAAATCGGTATCGCGTGCTTGCGCGCGCAATGGCCCGGCCTGGACTTCCAGCGGCATCGGCGCGTTCTGCGGCACCTGGAAGTAGGCTTCACCCTGCAGCAGGCGCGCGACCTGGCGGCCGCCGCGGCGGTCACTGGCGAACGCCGAATTGGTATTCAGCAGCACCTTCGCGCCATCGTCCAGTTGCAGGCGCTGGCGTTCGCCGACCACGGTCAGGTGGTCGGCCTGCAGGCGTGTCGGCAGGTTACCGAAGGTCACCAGCCCAACCAGCAGCACGGCTGCCGTCGCCAACGGCTTCCAGTGGCTGCGCAGGCGCCCGCGCCACGACCGACGCTGCTGCCGGTGCATCTGCGTGGCCACCTGGTGCAGCGGCATACCGTTCCACAGCGCTTCTGCCTCGACATAGGCTTCGGCGTTTTCTGGCGCTGCGCTCAACCAGGCCTGGAAGGCGAGGGTGTCGTCGGCATCGGCGCCTTGCAGGCGTACCAGCCATTCCAGCGCCTCGTCCATGGCACGCGCACGGGCATTGGGCCCGGCAGGTGACGGGCGAGGGGCGGGGCTGTCGGTCACGGGGAATCCTTGCGTGGTTTTTTGCAAATGATCAAGGCTACGGCGTGGTGTGGCAAGGGCTTTACGTTGAGGGGCTGGCCAGCGGCCGGTTTACTTCAGGCGCTCGGCGACGCCCATGCAGATGGCCATGATCAGCTTCAGTTCCTTTTGTACCGTACTGGCCGAAACATTCAGTTGCTGGGCAATTTCCAGGTAGGTGGCGCCATGCAGGCGGCTGAGAATGAAGATGCGCTGCTGGCGCTCGCTCAGCTGGTTCAGGCTGATGCTCAGGTGCTTGAGCAGTTGTTCGGCGTGCGCGGCATCCTCGCTGCTGCTGGCCGGTGCGGCCACGCTGTGCAGCACCTCGTCGGGCACGTCGTCGACCAGCATGCGGGCCTGCACCCGGCGGGCGCGCAAGTGGTCGAGCGCCAGGTTGCGGGCCGTCTGGAACACGAAGGGTTCGATGTGCTCGACAGGCCGCTCGCCCAGGGCGCGCGACACCCGCAGGTAGGTTTCCTGCAGCAGGTCCTCGGCGGTGCTGGGGTTGCCGACCATGCGCTGCAGGGTGCGCAGCAGGGAAAGGCGCTGGAGGAGGAAGACGGCGTTGAACCGGGACTGACTCACGAGAAGACCTGACCGACCAAAAGATAATGATAATGCTTATCATCTATGCGGAAGGTCAAGTCTGGAAATGTTAGGAAAAGGTAAAGATTGTGAGCCCGCTGGTGGCTGGGAGAGGATGTTCTGTGTATTCGAGACCGAGCGCCGCCCGCGCGGCGCCGGGTCTCACAGGCGCCCAAAGTGCCCCGTCAGGCTCACCGGGCCCTGCACAACGCCAGGCAGTTATCCAGCATGCGGTTGCTGAAGCCCCACTCGTTGTCATACCAGGCCAGCACCTTGAGCATGCGCCCGTTGGCGCGGGTGTGGTTGGCATCGAAGATCGACGACAGCGGGTTGTGGTTGAAATCGCAGGAAACCAATGGCAACGCGTTGTAGCCCAAGACCTTGGAATGCTTGCTCGCCTCGAGGAACAACTGGTTGACCTGCTCGGCGGTGGCCTCGCGCTTGAGGTTCACGGTCAGGTCCACCAGCGACACGTTGATCACTGGGACCCGCACTGCCATACCGGTCAGTTTGCCGGCCAGTTCCGGCAATACCAGGCCTACCGCCTCGGCCGCGCCGGTCTTGCTGGGGATCATCGACTGGGTTGCCGAGCGCGCGCGGTACGGGTCGCTGTGGTAAACGTCGGTCAGCACCTGGTCGTTGGTATAGGCGTGGATGGTCGTCATCAGGCCTTGCTCAATGCCGAACTCGCGGTGCAGCACCTGGGCGATCGGTGCCAGGCAGTTGGTGGTGCACGAGGCGTTGGAAATGACCTGGTGCGAAGCCCGCAGCACGTCATGGTTGACCCCGTACACCACGGTGGCATCAGCCCCTTTGGCCGGCGCCGAGACAATCACCTTGCCCGCCCCGGCAGCCAGGTGGGCAGCTGCCTTGGCCCGCTCGGTAAACAACCCGGTGCATTCGAACACCACATCGATCGCTTCGGCCTTCCACGGCAGTTCGGCCGGGTTGCGAATGGCACTGACCGCGATACGGTCACCATTGACCGTGAGGCTTTCGTGGTCGGCCTCGACCGTGGCGTCGAAGGTGCCGTGCACGCTGTCGTACTTGAGCAGGTGGGCGTTCATGGCGCTGTCGCCCAGGTCGTTGATGGCGACGACCTGCAGGTCCTGGCGGTAGCCTTGGGTATACAGTGCGCGCAGGACGTTGCGGCCGATGCGGCCGAATCCATTGATGGCGATGCGAAGGGTCATGGCAGTACCTCTGGCAGTCCGAGTGAAACCTGTGGCACAAAGGAGCTTCACTGAAACGGTTTTGTTGTTGGAATTACAAGATTATTCACTATCAGATAGAAAACAAGCCTTTTTAGTGGCAGTATTTTGTTTAAACATACAACGAGTGGTGGGGCAAGATGCCTCTACCGATGCAGCGGGCTCCTGGTATTGAGCCTAGGCGGCAATCGGTTGGAGGGGAAATGCCCGGTAAACCGCCCTTACAATTAGTCTGGAGTCCAGTACATGCATCCGCGCATCCTTGAGGTCACCCAGCGGCTGGTCGAACGCAGCCGAGCCACCCGCGAACGCTACCTGCAGCTGATTCGCGGCGCGGCCAGTGACGGGCCCATGCGCGCCAGCCTGCAGTGCGCCAACTTCGCCCACGGGGTGGCCGGTTGCGGCAGCGACGACAAGCAAACGCTGCGCCTGATGAACGCCGCCAACGTGGCCATCGTCTCGGCCTACAACGACATGCTGTCGGCCCACCAGCCGTACCTGCACTTCCCCGAGCAGATCAAGCAGGCCCTGCGCGAGGTCGGCTCGGTCGGCCAGTTCGCCGGTGGCGTGCCGGCCATGTGCGACGGCGTGACCCAGGGTGAGCCGGGCATGGAGCTGGCCATCGCCAGCCGGGAAGTGATTGCCATGTCCACCGCGGTAGCGCTGTCGCACAACATGTTCGACGCCGCGCTGATGCTGGGCATTTGCGACAAGATCGTCCCCGGGCTGATGATGGGCGCGTTGCGCTTTGGCCACTTGCCGACCATTTTCGTGCCGGGCGGGCCGATGGTTTCCGGCATTTCCAACAAGCAGAAGGCCGACGTGCGCCAGCGCTATGCCGAAGGCAAGGCCAGCCGCGAGGAGCTGCTGGAGTCGGAGATGAATTCCTACCACAGCCCGGGTACCTGCACCTTCTACGGCACCGCCAATACCAACCAGCTGGTGATGGAGGTGATGGGCCTGCATCTGCCTGGCGCGTCGTTCGTCAACCCGTACACGCCGCTGCGCGATGCGCTCACCGCCGAGGCCGCGCAACAGGTCACGCGCATGACCAAGGCCAGTGGCAGCTTCATGCCGCTGGGCGAAATCGTCGACGAGAAGGCGCTGGTCAACTCCATCGTTGCCCTGCACGCCACGGGTGGCTCCACCAACCATACCCTGCATATCCCGGCAATTGCCCAGGCTGCCGGCATACAGCTGACCTGGCAGGACATGGCCGACCTCTCCGAGGTCGTGCCCACCCTGTCGCATGTCTACCCCAACGGCAAGGCTGACATCAACCACTTCCAGGCCGCTGGCGGCATGGCCTTCCTGATCCGCGAGCTGCTCGATGCCGGCCTGTTGCACGAAGACGTCAACACCGTCGCCGGCCACGGCCTGCGCCGTTACACCCAGGAGCCGTTCCTCGATGATGGCAAGCTGGTATGGCGCGAAGGCCCGCTGCAAAGCCTGGACGAAAGCATCCTGCGCCCGGTCGCGCGGCCGTTCTCGGCCGAAGGCGGCCTGCGGGTGATGGAGGGCAACCTGGGGCGTGGCGTGATGAAGGTTTCGGCTGTAGCTGCCGAGCACCAGGTGGTCGAGGCCCCGGCGCGGGTGTTCCACGATCAGCAGTCGCTGGCCGATGCATTCAAGGCCGGTGAGCTGGAGTGTGATTTCGTGGCCGTGGTGCGCTTCCAGGGCCCCCGCTGCAATGGCATGCCCGAGCTGCACAAGCTCACGCCGTTCCTGGGCGTGCTGCAAGACCGCGGCTTCAAGGTGGCGCTGGTTACCGACGGGCGCATGTCCGGCGCCTCGGGCAAGATCCCGGCGGCGATCCACGTGTGCCCCGAAGCCTATGACGGTGGCCCGCTGGCACGGGTGCGCGATGGTGATATGGTGCGCGTTGATGGTGTCGAAGGCACGCTGCGGGTACTGGTATCGGCCGAAGAACTGGCCAGCCGCGACCTGCCGCCGGCGCCCCAGGGCAATGACCTGGGGTGCGGGCGCGAGCTGTTCGGCTTCATGCGCATGGCGTTCAGCCCGGCAGAGCAGGGCGCCAGTGCCTTCACCTCTGCCCTGGAGAACCTTAAATGAAGGACCTGCTGGTTGGCGATATCGGCGGCACCAACGCCCGTTTTGCGTTGTGGCGTGACAACCAGTTGCACGAGGTAAAAGTCTTCGCTACCGCGGACTACACCAGCCCGGAGCAGGCTATCGAGGCCTATCTGCATGGCCAGGGCATCGCCCGCGGCGGCCTGGCCGCGGTGTGCCTGGCGGTGGCAGGGCCGGTCGAGGGCGACGAGTTTCGCTTCACCAACAACCACTGGCGCCTGAGCCGCCTGGCGTTCTGCAAGACCTTGCAGGTCGAGCGGCTGGTGTTGATCAATGATTTCACCGCCATGGCGTTGGGCATGACCCGCCTGCAAGAAGGCGAAGTGCGCCAGGTGTGCCCCGGCCAGGCAGACCCCACGCGCCCGGCACTGGTGATCGGCCCGGGCACCGGCCTTGGCGTGGGTTCGCTGCTGCGCCTTGGCGGGCAGCACTGGCAGGCCTTGCCGGGCGAAGGCGGGCATGTGGACCTGCCGGTGGGCAACGCCCGCGAAGCGGCGATCCACCAGCAGATCCACCAGCAAATCGGCCATGTCAGTGCCGAGACGGTACTCAGCGGGGGTGGCCTGGTACGGCTTTACCAGGCCCTGTGTGCGCTGGACGGCGACACCCCACGGCACACGTCCCCGGCGCAGATCACCGATGCAGCACTGGGCGGCGAGCCACGGGCACTGGCGGTGATCGAGCAGTTCTGCCGGTTCCTGGGGCGCGTGGCCGGGAACAATGTGCTTACCCTGGGCGCGCGCGGTGGGGTCTATATCGTTGGCGGGGTCATCCCGCGGTTTGCCGATTTGTTCCTGCGCAGCGGGTTCGCCGCCAGCTTTGCCGACAAAGGCTGCATGAGCGGCTACTTTGCGGGTGTGCCGGTGTGGCTGGTGACGGCGGAGTTTTCCGGGTTGCTGGGGGCGGGTGTGGCGTTGCAGCAAGCGCTGGACCATTGACTGGGGTCGCTTTGCGGCCCATCGCGGGCAAGCCCGCGATGGGCTGCAAAGCAGCCCCAATAAAAACAGGCAGCAAAGACCTGTAACCAAGAAGAGGAAGGACCACCTTGAGCACTGCCGGCAAATCGATCCTGATGGTCGACGACGACCAGGAAATCCGTGAACTGCTGCAAACCTATTTGAGCCGCTCCGGCTTCCAGGTGCATGCCGAAGCCGACGGCGCGGGCTTTCGCCGCGCGCTGGACAGCAGCCCCTGCGACCTGGTCATTCTCGATGTCATGTTGCCCGATGAAGATGGTTTCAGCCTGTGCCGCTGGGTTCGGCAGCATCCGCGCCGGGCGCGTGTGCCAATCATCATGCTCACTGCCAGTTCCGATGAAGCCGACCGGGTCATCGGCCTGGAGCTGGGTGCCGACGACTACCTGGGCAAACCGTTCAGCCCGCGCGAGCTGCAGGCGCGGCTAAAGGCCCTGCTGCGCCGCGCCGAGTTTGGCCAGGCGGCGCCGGGGAACGCGGTGCTGGCCTTCGATGACTGGCGCCTGGACACGGTCAGCCACCGGCTGTTCCACCGCGATGGTGAGGAGGTGATTCTCTCCGGTGCCGACTTCGCACTGCTCAAGCTGTTCCTCGACCACCCACAGCAAATCCTCGACCGCGACACCATCGGCAACGCCACCCGCGGCCGCGAGCCGATGCCGCTGGACCGTATCGTCGACATGGCGGTCAGTCGCCTGCGCCAGCGCCTGCGCGACACCGATAAACCTCCCCGGCTGATCCGCACCGTGCGCGGCAGCGGTTACCTGTTGGCGGCGCATGTCTGCTGTGCGCCCTGAGCGGCGCTGGCGCTTGCTGCCCCGCTCACTGCTGGGGCGCATGCTGCTGCTGACCCTGCTGGTGGTGCTGCTGGCCCAGGGGTTGTCGAGCATCATCTGGGTTTCCCAACTGCGCGCCAGCCAGTTGCAGGGGTTGCGGGCCAGTGCCAGCAGCCTGGCCCATTCGATGAGCGCCAGCGTCAGTTACTTCCGGTCGTTGCCAGTGGCCTACCGGCCGCTGGTACTCGATCAGTTGCGCAGCATGGGCGGCACGCGGTTTTTCGTATCGCTCAACGCCACCCCGCTGGACATGCAGGCGTTGCCCGTCACGGCGCGCAAGCAGGCGGTGATCGATGTATTCCAGCAGGTGTTGCACGAGCGCCTGGGGTCGCAGATGGAAATTTCCGTCGAATTCGTCGGGCCTGACGACCTGCGTATCTTCAACAGCGGCCTCAAGCTCGACGAGCTGCCGCGCTCGTGGGCGCATTACTCGCTGACGCTCGAGCCCCTCAAGCCACCGGTGCTGGTCACGCAGATCCGCCTGGGTGAGGGGGAGTGGCTGTACATCGCCTCGTTGCTGCCCGAGCCGTATACCGGCCTGGAAGCCGAACGCCTGCCACGCCAGCAGGTGGGGTTCATGGTGCTGACCACGGCCTTGCTGTTGCTGTTCATCGGCTTGCTGGTGCACTGGCAAAGCTGGCCACTCAAACGCCTGGCCCGGGCCGCGCGGGAAATGTCGCTGGGCGCTGATGTGGCGCCGCTGGCGGAAGGTGGCGGCAGCGAAGTGGTCGAGGTGAGCCGGGCGTTCAACAGCATGCGCGAACGTATCAGCCGTTACCTGACCGAACGCAGCCAGTTGTTCAGCGCCATATCCCACGACCTGCGCACACCGATAACCCGCCTGCGCCTGCGTGTCGAGCTGTTGGAAGACGAGCGCCTGCAAGCCAAGTTCAGCCAGGACCTGGACGAGCTGGAGCTGCTGGTCAAAGGCGCCCTGCAATGCGTGAAGGACACCGACATCCACGAGAACATCGAGCCCGTCGACCTCAATCAGGTGCTGGATATCCTGGCCGAGCCTTACCTGGCCGATGGTCGCGTCACTGTGTACGGCAAGGCGCTTGCACCGTACCCGGGCAAACCTCTGGCCCTGCGGCGCTGCATCGGCAACCTGATCGACAACGCCATCAAGTACGGCGAACGGGCGCAACTGCGTATCATCGACAGCGCCGAGGGCTTTGTGCTACAGGTGGATGACCAAGGGCCGGGGGTACCCCAGCAGCAGCTGGAGCAGGTGTTCGAGCCACACTTCCGCCTGGCCGCCCAGCAACAGGGTTACGGGCTGGGGTTGGGGATTGCACGCAATATTGCCCATAGCCACGGCGGCGAGGTGAGTTTGCTGAACCTGCGCGACGGCGGGCTGCGGGTAACCTTGTTCCTGCCGCGAGGCATGGACTGATTTTCCGTGTTGCCTGCAAGGGCCGCACGGGTTTCAAGGTTTGCACTCAGGTCACTCAATTGTCACTGCCCAGTGACAATCCCAGCCTCCTTCGTGACATCTGCCTCGACCCCGCTGGCTAGAATTCGCACACGACTGGCAAGGATAAAGCTGGCTCATGATTACCCACCTACTGCCCTCCACCAGCTGGCTGAAAGCCCCGGCTCATACGGCCTGGCGCCTGGCCGAGGCCCAGCGGCTGCTGGCCTTTGCCAAAGCCGCGAAACGCCCGGACGGCTTCGGCAACCTGGATGCCAAAGGCCAACTCGCCGCTGGTGCCCGCGCCGAAACCATGAACACGGCGCGCATGACCCACTGTTTTGCCCTGGCTCACCTGCAAGGCATTCCAGGCTGCCTGGCCTACGCCGAGCACGGCGTGGCCGCCCTGCGCGGGGCCATGCAGGATGCCAGCTATGGGGGCTGGTTCGCTCACCCCGATGGCCAGCAGGACAGCGGCAAGGCCGCCTACCTGCATGCCTTCGTCGCCCTGGCCGCCAGCTCTGCCGTGGTGGCGGGCGCCGCCGGTGCCAGGGGCCTGCTGGCAGACGCCATCGAGGTGATCGAGCGGCATTTCTGGAGCGAAGCCGAAGGTGCCCTGCAAGAGGCTTACTCCCGTGCCTGGCAGTTGCCCGAGCCGTACCGTGGCGCCAACAGCAACATGCATGCGACCGAGGCGTTCCTGGCCCTGGCTGATGTCACCGGCAACACGCTGTGGCTGCAACGCGCGTTGCGTATCGCCGAACGCATCATCCATACCCATGCCGCCGGTAGCGGTTACCGGGTGATCGAACACTTCGACGTGCACTGGCAGCCCGTGGCGGACTACAACCACGACCACCCCGCCGATCATTTCCGGCCCTTTGGCACCACGCCTGGGCACGCCTTGGAATGGGCGCGTTTGCTACTGCAACTGGAGGCCAGCCTGCAACGTGCCGGGCTGCCGGCACCGCAGTGGCTGGCAGAAAGTGCCAGCGGGCTGTTCGAGGCCGCCTGCCAGCACGCCTGGAACGTCGATGGCGCAGAGGGTTTCGTCTACACCCTGGACTGGGCCAACCGCCCGGTGGTGAATGCGCGCCTGCACTGGGTGCACGCCGAAGCGTGCGCCGCCGCCGCGGCCTTGTTGCAGCGTACCGGCGAGGCCCGTTACGAGCAGTGGTACCGCACCCTCTGGGGGTTTATCGCCAACCACTTCATCGACCCTGTGGCGGGCAGCTGGCACCACGAACTCGATAGCAACAACCGGCCGGCCGGGACCATCTGGCCGGGCAAGCCCGACCTCTATCACGCCTATCAGGCGCTGCTGCTGCCAGGCTTGCCGCTGGCGCCCAGCCTGGCCAGCAACCTGGGCAGCAATGTAACCAAATGATGACATTCACGCATCGCTTCGTTACCTGACGGGGCGGGCACGCTGTTTAGACTCCATGCAACGCAAGCGTTTGACTTGCACGCATAACAACAAGAAAGGTGCTTCGATGAATTCCAAACTCTGTCTCGCCGCTGCTATCTCGCTCGCCTCCTTACTGCCGCTGGGCGCCAGCGCCGCCGAAAGCAAAGGCAGTGTAGAGGTGGTGCACTGGTGGACCTCTGGCGGTGAAAAAGCAGCGGTCGATGTGCTCAAGGCGCAAGTCGAGAAAGACGGCTTCACCTGGAAGGACGGCGCCGTTGCCGGCGGCGGCGGGGCCACCGCCATGACCGTACTCAAGAGCCGCGCAGTCGCCGGCAACCCACCCGGTGTGGCTCAGATCAAGGGGCCGGACATCCAGGACTGGGCGGCCACCGGCCTGCTCGATGCCGATGTGCTCAAGGACGTGGCCAAGGAAGAAAAGTGGGACTCGCTGCTCGACAAGAAGGTCGCCGATACCGTGAAGTACGACGGTGACTACGTTGCCGTGCCGGTCAACATCCACCGTATCAACTGGCTGTGGATCAACCCCGAAGTCTTCAAGAAAGCCGGCATCGACAAGGCGCCCAGCACCCTCGACGAATTCTATGCCGCTGCCGACAAGCTCAAGGCCGCCGGCTTCATTGCGCTTGCCCATGGCGGCCAGCCTTGGCAGGACAGCACCGTGTTCGAAAACGTGGTCCTGGCAGTGATGGGCGTCGATGGCTACAAGAAGGCCCTGGTCGACCTCGACAGCGCCACCCTGGCTGGCCCGCAAATGGTCAAGGCACTGACCGAGCTGAAAAAGGTGGCCACCTACATGGACCAGGATGGCAAGGGCCAGGACTGGAACCTGGAAGCGGCCAAGGTCATCAACGGCAAGGCCGGCATGCAGATCATGGGTGACTGGGCCAAGAGCGAATGGACCCTGGCGAAGAAAACCGCCGGCAAGGATTACCAGTGCGTCCCATTCCCCGGCACTGACGAGGCCTTCCTGTACAACATCGACTCGCTGGTGGTGTTCAAGCAGAACGACGCCGGAACATCCGCCGGGCAGCAGGACATCGCGCGCAAGGTGCTGGGCGAGGACTTCCAGAAGGTCTTCAGCATCAACAAAGGGTCGATTCCGGTGCGTAACGACATGCTCGGCAACATGGGCAAGTATGGCTTCGACAGCTGCGCGCAAACCTCCGCCAAGGACTTCCTCGCCGACGCCAAGACGGGCGGCCTGCAGCCAAGCATGGCGCACAACATGGCCACCACGCTGGCCGTGCAGGGCGCGTTCTTCGATGTGGTGACCAACTACATCAACGACCCCAAGGCCGACCCGGCCGATGCGGCGAAGAAGCTGGCGGCGGCGATCAAGGCGGCCCAGTAAAGGCTGACGCGGTCCCGTTGTAGGAGCGGCCTTGCGTCGCGATGGGCTGCGCAGCAGCCCCAAACCTGCGCACTCGATCTTTCAGGTAGGTGTCGAACTTGAGTCCTCAGGGCTGCGCAGCAGCCCATCGCGACGCAAGGCCGCTCCTACCCGGAGTGCAGCGCCTTTGAGGTGAACCATGACCACAACTACCGCCCAATTGCGGGCCTCACCCCTGGACGCGCTGCAGCGCTGGCTACCCAAGCTGGTGCTGGCACCAAGCATGTTCATTGTGCTGGTGGGCTTCTACGGCTACATCCTCTGGACGTTCGTGCTGTCCTTCACCACCTCGACCTTCCTGCCCACCTACAAGTGGGCGGGCCTGGCGCAATATGCCCGGCTGTTCGACAACGATCGCTGGTGGGTGGCCAGCAAGAACCTGCTGCTGTTCGGCGGCCTGTTCATCGCCATCAGCCTGGCCATTGGCGTGTTGCTGGCGGTACTGCTGGACCAGCGCATTCGCCGCGAAGGTTTTATCCGGACCATTTACCTGTACCCCATGGCCCTGTCGATGATCGTTACCGGCACCGCCTGGAAGTGGCTGCTCAACCCTGGCATGGGCCTGGACAAGCTGCTGCGCGACTGGGGCTGGGAGGGCTTCCGGCTGGACTGGCTGATCGACCCGGACCGGGTGGTGTACTGCCTGGTGATCGCCGCCGTGTGGCAGGCATCGGGCTTCATCATGGCCATGTTCCTGGCCGGGCTGCGCGGGGTTGACCAATCCATCATCCGCGCTGCGCAGATCGACGGTGCCAGCCTGCCACGCATTTACTGGACAGTGGTGCTGCCCAGCCTGCGCCCGGTGTTTTTCAGTGCGCTGATGATTCTTTCGCACATTGCCATCAAGAGCTTCGACCTGGTGGCGGCGATGACCGCCGGTGGCCCGGGTTACTCATCCGACCTGCCGGCCATGTTCATGTACTCGTTCACCTTCAGCCGCGGCCAGATGGGCATGGGGTCGGCCAGCGCCATCCTCATGCTGGGCGCGATTCTGGCGATCCTCGTGCCTTACCTGTACTCGGAGCTGCGGAGCAAACGCCATGCATAGCGCATCGAATAGCCCTGCCGAAAAACCGGCACTGAGCCTTGGCCGTATCGCCATCCATGGCGTGTTGCTGATCGCTGTGCTGCTGTACCTGGTGCCGCTGGTGGTGATGCTGCTGACCAGCTTCAAAACCCCGGAAGACATCAGCACCGGCAACCTGCTGAGCTGGCCCGCGGTGATCACTGGCATTGGCTGGGTCAAGGCCTGGGGTACCGTCAGCGGTTACTTCTGGAACTCGATCATGATCACCGTGCCGGCGGTGCTGATCTCCACTGCCATCGGCGCGTTGAACGGCTATGTGCTGTCGATGTGGCGCTTCCGCGGGTCGCAGCTGTTCTTCGGGCTGCTGTTGTTCGGCTGCTTCCTGCCATTCCAGACAGTGTTGCTGCCGGCCTCGTTCACCCTCGGCAAGCTCGGCCTGGCCAGCACCACCAGTGGCCTGGTGCTGGTGCACGTGGTCTACGGGCTGGCCTTCACCACCCTGTTCTTCCGCAACTTCTACGTGAGCATCCCGGATGCGCTGGTCAAGGCGGCGCGCCTGGATGGCGCCGGGTTCTTCACCATTTTCCGCCGCATCATCCTGCCGATGTCGACGCCGATCATCATGGTCTGCCTGATCTGGCAGTTCACCCAGATCTGGAACGATTTCCTGTTCGGCGTGGTGTTTTCCAGCGGCGACTCGCAACCGATCACCGTGGCCCTGAACAACCTGGTGAACACCAGCACCGGCGCCAAGGAATACAACGTCGACATGGCGGCTGCGATGATCGCCGGCCTTCCAACCCTGCTGGTCTACGTGGTGGCAGGCAAATATTTCGTGCGCGGGCTGACGGCCGGCGCAGTCAAGGGGTAAGTCATGGCAACGCTCGAACTGCGCAATGTAAACAAGACCTACGGCACCGGCCTGCCCGATACCCTCAAGGACATCCAGCTGTCGATCAGCGACGGCGAGTTCCTGATTTTGGTTGGCCCGTCGGGCTGTGGCAAATCGACCCTGATGAACTGCATCGCCGGCCTGGAGCAGATCACCGGTGGGGCCATTCTCATCGACGGGCAGGACGTCAGTGGCATGAGCCCCAAGGACCGCGACATCGCCATGGTGTTTCAGTCCTATGCGCTGTACCCGACCATGAGCGTGCGCGAAAACATCGAATTTGGCCTGAAAATCCGCAAGCTGCCGCAGGCGGCAATCGATGAAGAGGTGGCTCGGGTGGCCAAGCTGCTGCAGATCGAGCACCTGCTGGCGCGCAAACCGGCGCAGCTGTCGGGCGGCCAGCAGCAGCGCGTGGCCATGGGCCGGGCACTGGCGCGGCGGCCGAAGATCTACCTGTTCGACGAGCCGCTGTCCAACCTGGACGCCAAGCTGCGGGTCGAGATGCGTACCGAAATGAAGCTGATGCACCAGCGCCTGAAGACCACCACCGTGTACGTCACCCATGACCAGATCGAGGCCATGACCCTGGGCGACAAGGTTGCGGTGATGAAAGATGGCATCATCCAGCAGTTCGGTACCCCGCAACAGATCTACAACGACCCGGCCAACCAGTTTGTCGCCAGCTTCATCGGCTCGCCGCCAATGAACTTCATTCCGGCCCGCCTCAAGCAACGGGATGGCCGCCTGCTGGCGCTGCTCGACAGCGGCCAGGCGCGCTGCGAGCTGCCCTTGGGGCTGGCCGCCAATGAACAGGATGGCCGTGAAATCCTGCTGGGCATCCGCCCTGAGCAGATCGCCCTGGGGGCCAGCGAGGGCAACGGCCTGCCGGCCATTCGTGCCGAAGTGCAGGTCACCGAACCCACCGGGCCGGACCTGCTGGTGTTCGTCACCCTCAACCAGACCAAGGTGTGCTGCCGCCTGGCGCCCGATGTGGCCTGCGAGGTTGGCGACAACCTCAACCTGCAACTGGACCCGGCGCGGGTGCTGCTGTTCGACGCCAACAGCGGCGAGCGGCTGCACCTGGCCAGCACTGCCGCAGCCACCAAGGACAACGTGGCTCACTTCAAAGGCCGTTAATTCGTCTACATCATCAATAAGAAAAAGAGGACGCAAAGGGATGGAACAGCGCAAACGTATCAAGACATTGGGGTCGCTGGCATTGCTCGCCGTGGTTGGCAGCGCCAGTGCACAAGCTGCCGAGGCATTTTCCAGCGAATCGAAGTGGATGACCGGGGACTGGGGCGGCACCCGTACCGAGCTGCTGGACAAGGGCTACGATTTCACCCTCGATTACGTGGGCGAAGTGGCCGGTAACCTGCATGGCGGCTACAACGACGACAAAACCGCGCGCTACAGCGACCAGTTCGCCCTTGGCGCGCACTTGGACCTGCAAAAGATCTTCGGCTGGCACGATGCCGAATTCAAGCTGGCGATCACCGAACGTAGCGGCCGTAACCTGTCCAACGACCGCATCAGCGACCCGCGCGCCGGGCAGTTCAGCTCGGTGCAGGAGGTGTGGGGGCGCGGCCAGACCTGGCGCCTGACCCAGATGTGGGTCAAGCAGAAGTACTTCGACGGCGCACTGGATGTGAAAGTCGGCCGCTACGGCCCGGGCGAGGATTTCAACAGCTTCCCGTGCGACTTCCAGAACCTGGCCTTCTGCGGTTCGCAGGTGGGCAACTGGGTAGGCGGCATCTGGTACAACTGGCCGGTCAGCCAGTGGGCGCTGCGGGTGAAGTACAACATCACCCCGGACTTCTTCGTGCAGGTCGGTGCCTTCGAGCAGAACCCCTCCAACCTGGAAACCGGCAACGGCTTCAAACTCAGTGGCAGCGGCACCAAGGGCGCGATCCTGCCGGTGGAGGCGGTGTGGTCACCCAAGGTCAACGGCCTGCCGGGCGAGTACCGCCTGGGCTACTACTACAGCACCGCCAAGGCCGACGATGTCTACGACGACGTCAACGGCAACCCGCAGGGTCTCACCGGCAACGCGTTCAAGTCGCACTCCAGCAAGCATGGCTGGTGGGTGGTGGCGCAGCAGCAGGTCACCGCCCATGCCGGGGATGTGAACCGCGGCCTCAGCCTGTTCGCCAACTTCACCGTGCACGACAAGGCCACCAACGTGGTCGACAACTACCAGCAGGTGGGGTTGGTGTACAAAGGCGCGTTCGACGCCCGGCCCAAGGATGACATCGGCTTTGGCGTGGCACGCATCCATGTGAACGACGACGTGAAGAAGCGTGCCGAGCTGATCAACGCGCAGAACGGCATCGACGATTACGACAACCCAGGCTTCATGCCATTGCAGCGCACCGAGTACAACGCCGAGCTGTACTACGGCTTCCACGTCACCAACTGGTTGACCGTGCGGCCCAACCTGCAGTACATCAAGAGCCCGGGTGGGGTTGACCAGGTGGACAATGCGCTGGTCGCCGGCTTGAAGATTCAGTCGTCATTCTGAGGGCAATTGTTGTAAATTTACGCCAATCCATTTTCGGCGCCCGGCACCCACTGCCCTGCAGTGGGTGTTGGGGATAGGCCGAGACAGCGCTACCTCAAACAAAAAGAGCTCTGACCCATGCCTGAACATCCGCTCCATCGCTTCTTCACCTCGCAGCGGTCGCGGCCGACATTCGAGTGGGAGCGTTACCAGCAGCGCGATGTACTGATCATCGACCACCCCCGTTGCCAGGCGGTATTCAGCCGCCAGGGCGCGCAACTGCTGCATTTTCAGCCGTCGGGCGAGCGGCCTTGGCTGTGGTGCGCCGAGCAGTGGCCGCAAGTGGGGGCGATACGCGGTGGTGTGCCGGTGTGCTGGCCGTGGTATGGCCGCCACCCCAGCGAAGACCTGTGGCCGGCGCATGGCTGGGCGCGGTTGCTGGACTGGAAGCTGGTGGACAGCCGCGAGGACGAGGAGGGCGTAAGCCTGAAGTGGCAATTGGACCTGTGCGACTGGCAGGTCGACCTGCATGCCCGGTTGGGCAGCCGCATGGAGCTGAGCCTGAGCACCGAGCACCAGGACAGCCAACCCTGCCAGTTGAGCCATGCCTTGCTGGCCTACTGGCGTATCAGTCACGTTTCCGAGATAGCGCTGTCTGGGCTGGAGGATATCCAGGGTTATGACCGGCTCAACCGTCAGGCCTGCCGCGAGGGCGGTGCGCTGAAGCTCAAGGGCGGCTGCCAGAAGGTCTACCCGGGCACGCCGCGGGTACAACTTCAGGACCCGGCCTGGCAGCGCGAGCTGTGCATCGACACGGGCGACAGCGACGACACGGTGGTCTGGCACCCGGGCAATCGCCCGTTGATGGGCGTGACCGGGCGGGAATGCCAGGGCTTTGTCTGCGTCGAGGCGGCCAGTGGCAGCGGCGAGGGCCTGAGTCTGGCGCCGGGGCAGCGTGCCCACCTGCGTTTGCAGGCGCACCGGCTCAGTTGAGTTCGTCGTCCTCTATCGGGTAGCGGCTGGCGTTCAGGCTTTCCTTGATCTTGCGCAGGTGCGGCTGGAAATCCACGCCACGGCGCAGGGTCATGCCGGTAGCCAGGACATCGAGCACGGTCAGCTGAATGATGCGCGAGGTCATTGGCATGTAGATGTCGGTGTCTTCGGGCAGCGGGATATGCAGGCTCAGGCTGCAGGCGTTGGCCAGGGGCGAGCCGGCGGCAGTCAGGCCCAGTACCGAGGCACCGTTTTCGCGGGCCAGGCGTGCCACATCGACCAGTTCGCGGGTGCGCCCGGTGTAGGAAATGATCACGAACAGGTCACCGGTGTGGGCCACCGAGGCCAGCATGCGCTGCATCAGCACGTCGGCATGGGCCGATACCGCCAGGTTGAAGCGGAAGAACTTGTGCTGTGCATCGAGGGCCACCGGGGCGGAGGCGCCAAGGCCGAAAAAGTGGATTTGCCGGGCCTGGATCATCATGTCCACGGCACGGCTGACCTGCATCGGGTCCAGTTGCTGGCAGGCACTGTCGAGTGAGGCAATGGCGCTGGCGAAGATTTTCTGAGTATAGGCCGCCGGGTCATCGTCGGCCTCTACTGCGCGGCTGACATAGGCGGCGCCGCTGGCCAGGCTCTGTGCCAGTTGCAGCTTGAGCTCGGGGTAGCCGCTGACGCCGAACGAGCGGCAGAAACGGTTGACGGTCGGCTCGCTGACCTTGGCCGCCTGGGCCAGCGCAGCGATGCTGAAACGGGTGGCTTGTTGCGGGTTGAGCAGGATGACTTCGGCGACTTTGCGTTCGGCCTTGTTCAGCTCGTCGAGGCGTCCCTGGATCTGTTCCAGGAGGTTTCGCACGCGGTCCATGGGTATGTCCTTGGGTCGGGAAGACAGCCGGCTGTGGGAGCAGCAGGCTTTTTGCACGGTCGTCTATCGTACTGTCGGTGCGGTTGGTGTACCACTTGTCTGTAACACTTGTGTGTAATGTTGTGGTTTTTACTACATTTCCCCTTGAAAACCGTATGTGAAAGCGGTATTCCTAGACCAACTTTAGGAAAGAACCAACATCATGGCTGCAATCAGTGTCGAACCTTGCACCTTTGCCCTGTTTGGCGCCCTCGGCGACCTGGCGCTGCGCAAGCTGTTTCCTGCGCTGTACCAACTCGACCGCGCCAATCTGTTGCACCCCGACACCCGTCTGCTGGCGCTGGCGCGTGAGGCCGGCAGTGCGCAGGCGCACCTGGATCACATCGAAGCGCACCTGCGCCGGCATGTGCCCGAGGCCGATATCGAGCCGGCTGCACTGGGGCGCTTCCTCGGCCGGCTGAGCTACCTGCACCTGGACTTCCTGCAGCCTGAAGGCTATCAGGCGCTGGCCGAGCAGTTGCCCGGCGAGTTGCCGTTGATCGCCTACTTTGCCACCGCCGCGGCTGTATACGGGGCCATTTGCGAGAACCTCGACAAGGCCGGCCTGGTGGCGCGCACCCGGGTAGTGCTGGAAAAACCCATTGGCCACGACCTGGAATCGTCACGCCGGGTCAACGACGCTGTCGCCCGGTTCTTCCCGGAAAGCCGGGTCTACCGTATCGACCACTACCTGGGCAAGGAGACCGTGCAGAACCTCATTGCCCTGCGGTTTGCCAACAGCCTGTTCGAAACCCAGTGGAACCAGAATTCCATCTCCCATGTGGAGATCACCGTTGCCGAAAAGGTCGGTATCGAAGGCCGCTGGGGCTACTTCGACAAGGCCGGGCAACTGCGCGACATGATCCAGAACCACCTGCTGCAGCTGCTGTGCCTGATCGCCATGGACCCGCCCAGCGACTTGTCTGCCGATGCCATCCGCGACGAAAAGGTGAAGGTGTTGAAGGCACTTGCACCGATCACGGGCGACGCCCTGAGCACCCGCGTGGTGCGCGGCCAGTACATTGCCGGCTACAGCGACGGCAAGCCGGTACCGGGCTACCTGGAAGAAGACAATGCCAACGCGCAGAGCGATACCGAAACCTTCGTCGCCCTGCGTGCCGACATTCGCAACTGGCGTTGGTCGGGCGTGCCGTTCTACCTGCGTACCGGCAAGCGCATGCCGCAGAAGCTGTCGCAGATTGTTATCCACTTCAAGGAAACCCCGCACTACATCTTCGCCCCGGAACAGCGTTTGCAGGTGGGCAACAAGCTGATCATCCGCCTGCAGCCGGACGAAGGCATTTCGTTGCGGGTGATGACCAAGGAGCAGGGGCTGGACAAGGGCATGCAACTGCGCAGTGGCCCGCTGCAACTGAATTTTTCCGATACCTGGCGCAGTGCGCGGATTCCGGATGCCTACGAGCGGCTATTGCTCGAAGTGATGCGAGGCAACCAGAACCTGTTCGTGCGCAAGGATGAAATCGAGTATGCCTGGAAGTGGTGCGACCAGTTGATCGCCGGCTGGCGTAATGCGGGCGATGCGCCCAAGCCATACGCGGCCGGCTCCTGGGGGCCGATGAGCTCGATTGCACTGATCACACGCGATGGGAGGGCGTGGTATGGGGATATCTGAACTGAAACTGCCAGCGGTCGTGAACGTACACGAGTTGGCAGACGCCGAGGCGCTGGCCGCCACGCAGGCCCACGACGTGGCCGAGCGCCTGCGCGCGGCGGTCGCTGCCAAAGGGCATGCCTGCGTGGTGTTGTCCGGTGGCCGCAGCCCGGTGCCATTTCTGGAAAAACTGGCCAGCGAAGCGCTGGACTGGACCAAGGTCACCGTCAGCCTGGCCGACGAACGCTGGGTGCCGGTAGAGCACGCCGACAGCAATGCGGGCCTGCTGGCCCGTCACCTGTTCCAGGGTAATGCGGCCAAGGCCCGCTTCATTGGCCTGTACCAGCAGGCGGAAAACCTCGACGCCGCCGCACTCATGGCCGACCAGGCGTTGGCCGAGCTGCCGCAGATCGACGTGCTGGTGCTGGGCATGGGGGACGATGGCCATACCGCTTCGCTGTTCCCGGCCAGTCCCAACTTGGAAGCAGGCCTGGACCTGGCTAGCAAACGTCGCTGCCTGCCGTTGCTGGCGCCCAGCGTGCCGCACCAGCGCCTGTCGATGACCCGCGCTTTGCTGGCCAGTGCCGGCTTTACCGCGCTGGCCGTGCAGGGCCAGGGCAAACTCGCCACCCTGCGCGCCGCGCTGGCTGGCAACGACCTTACCGAAATGCCGATTCGCGCTTTTCTTCACGCCCCCCTGGACATCTACTGGTGCCCATGAGCCAAGGATCCACAGTCATGACCACCCTTGAACGCCCACAGTCCAAGCTCTCGATGGCCGACAAAGCCGCGCGGATCGACGCCATTTGCGAAAAGGCGCGCATCCTGCCGGTAATCACCATCGCCCGTGAGGAAGACATCCTGCCGCTGGCTGACGCACTGGCTGCTGGCGGTATCCGTACCCTCGAAGTGACCTTGCGCTCACCGCTTGGGCTGAAGGCCATCGAGGTACTGCGCAAGCAGCGCCCGGACCTCTGCGTGGGCGCCGGCACTGTCCTGGACCGCGGTATGTTCGCCGCCGTTGAAGCCGCAGGTGCGCAATTTGTCGTCACCCCAGGCATTACCCCGGAGCTCCTCCAGGCCGGGGTGGACAGCGAGATCCCGCTGCTGCCAGGCATCAGCACGCCGTCTGAAATCATGCTGGGGTATGCCCTGGGCTACCGTCGCTTCAAGCTGTTCCCCGCGGAAATCAGCGGTGGCGTGGCGGCGATCAAGGCGTTCGGCGGGCCTTTCGGCGATATCCGCTTCTGCCCAACCGGTGGTGTGAACCCGGCCAATGTGCGCAATTACATGGCCTTGCCCAACGTGATGTGTGTAGGGGGCACCTGGATGCTCGACAGCAGCTGGATCAAGAATGGCGATTGGGCGCGGATCGAAGCGTGCAGTGCCGAGGCGATGGCGCTAGTGGACGCCAACTGAATTTGTTGTGTGCTTTACGGCTTATGGGGCGCTTGGTCGGCGCCCCTTTTTTTTGCCTGGCTTTCTTGCAGCGCCGGGCTTATGGATCGAGTTCTCTGCGCGACAGCGCAGCCCTTAGGGCTGTGTGATCTCCCACGGGAATACCGCAGAACTCGAAGCCTGTGCAGTACCCTGTGGGAGATTCTATGGTTCCTGGCAAGGGTAGCCGCAGCATCTTCAGCGCCTGTGAGATCGAGCGCCGCCCGCGCGGCGCATCGCGAGCTGCGCTCGCTCCTTGTATGTTGTGACTGGCCTGGCGGGAGAAGTTATTCTCGTCAGGCTGAAGAAGCACTTCCGGGGAGGCCGATCGCTCCTGAAGGCAGGGTTTGCCCCTGACCTTGTACGTAGAGAGGCCCCCCGCCTCATTGCCCACCACGAAGAGTATCGAGAAGCCGACAAGTCGGACTTCGCATTACAAGGTTGCAGCGGCATGAAGTTCGAGGTCGGGGAACCGGAGGCCATTGTTACCTAATTCGCTTGGGAGAGGGAAGAATGAGTGTCTGGGTTGGCCTCGATATCGGCTCACGGACTTCGGTCGTTGGGGTGCGTAAAGATGGCCGCACTGCCGGTCAGTGGGATATCGCTCAAACCCCTGCCGGTCGCAAGGCTGCGGTGAAAAAGCTGCAGGCGCTCAAGCCTACGTCGATCGTGATGGAGGCGACCGGGATCTATTACCTGGACTTGGCCATTGAGCTGCACGCTGCTGACCTACCTGTTTCCGTGATCAACCCCAAGAGCTTCCACAACTTCGCCAAACTGATGCTGGTGAACAGCAAGACTGACGCAATAGATGCTCAGCTGCTGTCCGAGTACGGGGAGCGTATGACCCCGCGTTTGTGGACACCTCCAAGCACTGTACAGCTTGAACTCAGAGGCCTTGGCCGGCACATCAATCGTTTGGTGGGACACCGTATCAGGGCGAAGAACGAGCTGCATGCATTGCAGGCGACCGCCACGACTGCCTCGATGTTGATCGAGGATCAAGAAGAAGAGATTGCTTCACTAAGTAATCGAATCGAGCGCTTTCGTAAGGCAGGGCGCGAGTTAATCGCCCAATGTCCAAGGCTAACTCGACAGTACGAGCAACTCCTCGCAGGCCCTGGGATTGGAGAGGTCTCGGCGCTGGCCGCCCTGGCTGAGCTGACCACGCTGCCCGAAACGCTCAAGTCCTCTCAGGTCGCTCGTCATGCTGGCCTTGATGTTCGACAGACACAGTCTGGAACAAGCATTGATAAACCTGGTCGGCTCGGCAAAAGCGGGAATGCCTATTTACGGGCAGCCATGTACATGCCTGCGCTGACGGCGGTGCGCTGCGATCCTTATGCGAAGGCTTTTTATGAGTCGCTGATCAGCAGGGGCAAGAAAAAAATGCAAGCGATCGCCGCTGTCATGCGCAAGTACCTGACAGGCATCTGGGCGTGCATGAGCGGAGATGAGCCATTTGATACGGCCAAGCTTTTCAGCTCTGAACACCTCAGAAAAGCTTGACCGCCAACAGAGTATCTACGTTTGTTTCGGGCCAATTATTCCTGTGGGATTTGCGCGCGAACGCCTTGGAGCATGCCTCAAAATCGCGTCGTACGAACAAGGCGGCCGCGCGCATCTGGCACAGGGGTTACTGGCCCGAAACAAACGTAGGAGCGAGCGCAGCTCGCGATGCGCCGCGCGGGCGGCGCTCGCTCTAACAGGCGCTGCATACCTTGTGGCAAACACCTGTCAGCCCTGATGCGATCCCCGTGGGAGCTGGCTTGCCAGCGATAGGCCCAGTACAAGGCCAACAAAAAAGCCCGCATCAAACGATGCGGGCTTTCTCATTCAGCAGGCAGGGCTTAGGCCGCTTTGGCTTCCTGCTGGCTCAGCGAGCGGTTCAGGGCGCTGAACAGTGCCTTGAAGCTGGCGGTGGTGATGTTTTCGTCGATACCCACACCGTGCACCGGGCGGCCACCGGCCACGCGCAACTCGATGTAGGCCGCCGCCTTGGCGTTGGTGCCAGCACCAATCGCGTGCTCGTTGTAGTCCATGATTTCCACGGCAACCGGCAGGCCGGCAACCAGGGCTTCCAGGGCGCCATTGCCCTTGCCGCGCCAGTGCAGGGTGGTTTCGCCTTCGCCGGCGACTTCCACTTCCACGGCGCTGTGGCCGTTTTCTTCCTGCAGGCGGTGGCTGACCAGGGCGTATGGCGCGTTGGCCTGCAGGTATTCCTTGTGCAGCAGGCTGTAGATTTGCTGAGCGGTCATTTCCAGGCCCAAACGGTCGGTTTCACCCTGCACAACCTGGCTGAACTCGATCTGCATGCGGCGCGGCAGGCTGATACCGTACTCCTGCTCGAGCAGGTAGGTGATGCCGCCTTTGCCCGACTGGCTGTTGACGCGGATGACCGCCTCGTAGCTGCGGCCGATATCGGCCGGGTCGATCGGCAGGTACGGCACTTCCCACAGCTCGCCTTCCTGCTGCTTGGCGAAGCCCTTGCGGATGGCGTCCTGGTGCGAGCCGGAGAACGCAGTGTGTACCAGGTCGCCGACATAAGGGTGGCGTGGGTGCACGGGCAGCTGGTTGCACTCTTCGACCACCTTGCGCACGCCGTCGATGTCGGAGAAGTCCAGCAGCGGGTCGATACCTTGGGTGTACAGGTTCAGTGCCAAGGTCACCAGGTCGACGTTACCGGTCCGCTCGCCGTTGCCGAACAGGCAGCCTTCGGCGCGATCGGCGCCGGCCATCAGGCCCAGTTCGGTGGCGGCAATGCCGGTGCCACGGTCGTTGTGGCAGTGCAGGCTGATGATCACGCTGTCGCGGCGGCTGACATTGCGGCAGAACCATTCGATCTGGTCGGCGTAGATGTTCGGCGTGGAGACTTCCACGGTGGCCGGCAGGTTGAGGATGACCTTGTGCTCTGGCGTCGGGTTCCACACCTCGATGACCGCGTCGCACACTTCCTTGGCGAATTCCATTTCGGTCGCGCTGAAGGTTTCTGGCGAGTACTGGAACGTCCAGTGGGTTTCGGGCTGCTGGGCGGCATACTTGACGAACAGCTTGGCGGCATTCACCGCGATGTCTTTCACGCCTTGCTTGTCCTGGTTGAAGACAATGCGGCGGAACGCCGGGGAGGTGGCGTTATACAGGTGGACGATGGCCTTTTTCGCGCCACGCAGCGACTCGAAGGTGCGCGCGATCAGGTCTTCACGGGCTTGGGTGAGCACCTGGATCGTGGTGTCGTCCGGGATGTGGCCGTCTTCGATCAGGGTGCGCACGAAGTCGAAATCGGTCTGCGAGGCAGACGGGAACGCCGCTTCGATTTCCTTCACGCCCACCTGGACCAGGGTCTTCCAGAAGCGCAGTTTCTTCTCCGAATCCATCGGCTCGATCAGCGACTGGTTGCCATCACGCAAGTCGGAGCTGCACCAGATGGGCGCTGCGGTGATGGTCTTCGACGGCCAGGTGCGGTCAGGCAGGTCGATAGTCGGGAAGGCGCGGTATTTTTTCGAAGGGTCTTTGAGCATGGACATGGAAGCAATCCTTTTGTGTGCGGCCGAAATCGGGCCTGCCGAGCGATAACAAGATGAAGAGGCGAGGCGACGCGATTCAGCCTGGTAGTCGTGCGCTGACCAGGCTGAGGCTGCGATGTTGTCGGAGCAGGATGAGGGTGCTGAAGGTTTTCATGCCTTCAAACTTAACCAGTGGGGTGGGGGATGGCAAGCGTTCGGAAAAAATTGAGAGGAATGCTTAAAAAAAGCGTATGAGCGAGATTTTATGGCTGGATTCACCCGTGGGGTTGTTCATTGTTGCGCGGTAGTTTTAGCTGGCGCAACACAGTGGAACCCCGTTGACCTATTCTCGCCTCATCGCCGGCAAGCCAGCTTCCACAGCACTGTCACAGGGCTGGAACGCTGTGGAGGCGGGGGTTGTCGCAAGGCTGGCGCTGTGGTCTCAGGGCTGAAACGCCCCGATGAAAATCGCCGGATCCACCCGCGCGTCGTTCAGGCTCACGTTCCAGTGCATGTGCGGCCCGGTAGCCCGCCCGGTTGAGCCCACGCGCCCGACTACCTCGCCCCGGCGCAGTTGCTGCCCCACCTGCACATCGATCTTCGACATGTGGCAGAACATGCTGATGAAGCCCTGGCCGTGGTCCACGAATACCGTGCGGCCATTGAAGAAGTAATCCCCCACCAGAATCACCTTGCCATTGGCCGGGGTCTTGATGGGCGTACCTGCCGGCACCGCGAAGTCCAGCCCGGCATGCGGGTTGCGTTCCTCGCCATTGAAAAAGCGACGCACGCCGAACTTGCTCGACAACGGGCCGTTGACCGGCTTGTCGAGGATCAGGTTGCTGGGCAGGGTAGGGCTGAAACTGCGGTAGGCCTTGATCTGCTCAGCCAGCTCGCGGTCGATGCGCTTGAGGTCGGCGGGGTTCGGGTTGACCTGGCGGGTGTTCTTCAGGGTAATGCGCTGTTCGGGGTACTTTTTGCTACCCACGCTGAACGGCAGGTTGCGCCCGCCTTGGCTGAGCACGGCAGTACCCGGCTTCTGGGTCAGCGGGATTCCGACAATGGCCAGCCAGTTGTCCTGCTCCTTGACCACCAGCACCGGCTTGCCGTCGAAGCGCGCTTCGGGGGCGCTGGCGGCAGGGCCGAGGTTGACCACCGCCACGCCGCCGGGCACCGGCTTGTTCAGCGCACGCGTGATGTAACTGGCCTGGGCGCCGCCGGCCAGCAGTAACAGGGAAAGGGCGAACAGGGAGGGAAGCAGGCGGGGCATGTGTCAGTCCAGTAGCGAAAGGGTGACCGGAGTCAGGTGATTGTCTTCCACGCGCACCAGCAGCTCGCCCTGGGCCAGGCGTGCCGTAAGGCGTTGGCCGTTGCGGGTCTGTTCGGCGCTGCGAATCGCCTGGCCCTGGTCGTCGAGCAGGATGCTGTAGCCGCGCGCCAGCGTGGCCAGCGGGCTGACCACCTGCAGCGTCTGCAAGTGAGCCTGGAAGCGCTGGCGGCGGTCCTTGAGCAGTTCGCGCATGGCCCGTGGCAGGCGCTCGGCCAGGCTGTCCAGGCGCTGGGCCAGCAGTTTCAGGTTGCGCCCCGGGTGTTGCGCAGCCAGGCGGGTTTCTGCCCGCGCCAGACGCTCACGGCGCTGGTTGAGGCTGAGCAGGAACGCCCGGCGCAGGCGCATGTCCAGGTCGTCCAGGCGCTGGGCCTGCTGGCGCAAGCGCTCGCCTGGGTGGCGCAGGCGCCTGGTGAGCGAGTCCAGGCGCAGGCGGTCATGGCTCAGGCGGTTCTGCATGCGCAGCAACAAGCGCCGCTGCAGCCCCTCCAGGCGTTGGCGAATGCCGCTGCTGTCGGGCGCCAGCAACTCTGCGGCGGCAGACGGAGTGGGGGCGCGCACGTCTGCCACGAAGTCGCTGATGGACACATCGGTCTCATGGCCGACTGCGCTGACAATCGGTGTGACGCAGGCAGCCACGGCGCGGGCCACGGCTTCTTCGTTGAAGCACCACAGGTCTTCCAGCGAGCCTCCACCACGGGCCAGGATCAGCGCATCGAAGCCAAGGCCGTCGGCCAGGCGGATGGCACGCACGATCTGTGCGATGGCCTCGCGGCCCTGTACAGCCGTGGGAATCAGGTTCAGTTCCACCTGCGGGGCGCGGCGGCCGAACACACTGATGATGTCGCGGATCACCGCGCCGGTGGGGGAGGTGATGATACCGATGCGTTGCGGGTGGGCAGGCAAGGGCTTCTTGCGTTCGGCGCTGAACAGCCCTTCGGCACCGAGCTTTTCCTTCAAGGCCTCGAATGCCAGGCGCAGCGCGCCATCCCCCGCCGGCTCGACGGTGTCGAGAATCAGCTGATAATCACCCCGGCCCTCGAACAGCGAAACCTTGCCCCGCACCCGCACCGCCAGGCCATCGCGCAGCGCTTGGCGCACCCGCGTGGCGCTCTGCCGGAACAGGGCGCAGCGTACCTGGGCACCGCTGTCCTTGAGGGTGAAGTACATGTGGCCAGACGCCGGGCGGGCGAGGTTGGAAATCTCGCCTTCCACCCACACGCTGCGGAACACGTCTTCGAGCAGCACGCGGGCGCGGCCGTTGAGTTGGCTGACCGTCAGGACCTCGCGGTCCAGGCCGAGTCGTTCGAAAGGGTCTCTGATCATGGCCGGCATCATACCTTACCGGGCGTTGCGGGCTAGCCGTGATCTTTCATCGCGGCCACGAACTGGCGCACCAATTGCTCTGCATCGCGCCGGCACGCCAGGGCCACGGTACTTTCCCGGCCCCCCTCCAGGGTGACGAAACTGACCGAGGCCGGCGCAATGTCGCGCATGCATTGCGGCAGCAACGCCACGCCAAAACCTGCCTGGATCAGCTGCAGCTGGGTCGTTTTGCGCGACAGCACCTGCGCCGCCTGTGGGAAAAAGCCCGCATCCATGCACAACGAGGCCGCCAGGTAGCTCAGCCCGCCGCGCTCACGGTGCGGAATGGAAATGAAGCGCTCGTCGCGCAACTGCTGCAGCGCCACCTGCGCCACACCGGCCAACGGATGCCCGGCCGCCACCGCAAGCAGCACGGGCTCGCTGAACAGTTCATGCAGCACCACGCCTTCATGCTGGCGCAGCACCGGCAAGCGCAACAGGCCGATATCCAGCCGCCCCGCCGCGATGTCTTCCAGTTGGGCCTCCGAGGACTGCTGGGCGATGTCCAGTGCAACCCCCGGGTTAGCGTGCAGGTAACCGCTCAAACGCGCCAGCAGCGGGCCGGTCAACGGGACGGTGCTGGAGTGGTTCAGGCGCAAGCTGCCTTGCAACCCTTGGCCAATATCGCGGGTCACCCGCTCTGCCTGCGCCAGGTCGGCCAGCAGGCGCCGTGCCCGCTCCAGCAACGCCTGGCCGGCCGGGGTCAGGCGCGGCAGGCGGGCGGTGCGCTCGAACAATGGCGTGCCCAGTTGCTGCTCCAGCTCCTTGATCTGCCGGCTGAGTGCCGACTGCGCGATGAACAGGCGTTCAGCGGCACTGCTGAAGCTGCCGCACTCGGCGATTTCCACGAAGTAACGCAACTGGCGGAGGGACGTCATGTCATGCCTTTTCGAGATGGCTTTGGCGATAAAGCCATATTAGTCGGCATGGCTCTCAGCTGGCTAACCTTTGCCTATGCTCCCTGGAACTGCTGCCATGCTCACTGAACTGTCGCTCACCGGCCTTGACTGGCTGCCCATCCTGCTCGGCGTCGGCGTGGCCTACGTCGTCTTTGGCATTGCCGGTTTCGGTACGGCGCTGGTGGCGGGCCCGGTGCTGATCCATTTCATGCCGTTGTCACGGATCATCCCGCTGCTGGTGTTGCTCGATTTTGTCGCCGCCTTCGGCAACTTGCTGCCTTCGCGCCGTGATGTGGTGCGCGGCGAGTTGCTGCGGCTGTTGCCGTTCATGGCCCTGGGCTGCACGTTGGGCGTGGTGTTCCTGCTGCGTTTGCAGTCTGACGTGCTGTTGCTGTTGATGGGCCTGTTCGTTACGGCCTACGCGCTGTATAGCCTGTCGGTCAGAGTACGGCCGGCGAACCTGTCGGGTTTCTGGGCAGTGCCAATGGGTACGGCAGGCGGGCTGTTCGGGGCGCTGTTCGGCAGCGGCGGTTTTCTTTATGCGCTGTACCTGAGTGCACGCCTGGAACGAAAGGAACAGGTGCACGCCACCCAGAGCGCGCTGATCAGCTGCAGCACGGTGGTGCGCCTGGCATTGTTCCTGGTCGCCGGTGTTTACGCCGACCAGAGCCTGCTCTTGCTGGCTGCATGCCTGCTGCCGGTCATGTTCATCGGCTTGTGGGTCGGCCGTGGGCTGACCCACAGGCTGTCGCGCGAAGCCTTTGTGCGCCTGGTCACCTGGCTGGTGCTGGCCAGCGGCTTGGCGCTGATCGGTCGCTACCTCGGCGCCTGAGCGGTAGAATTGCGCCCTTACCGCAGTTTTGCAGGCTTGTACCGTTCATGAACACCCAGAGCATTATCGTTCCCAAGCTGTCTACCGTGCCGGTGCACGAAGCCCGCGCCCGTGCCATCGTGCGCTGGCTGGTACGCGAGAAAGTGGTCGAGGAGCAGCTGAGCACCTGTGGCCGTACCGGCAACCGCATGGGCCACGCCCTGGCGGCAGGCGCCCGCAAGGTGGCCCTGCGGCCTGAGTTGTTGCCTTTTGGCGAGCAGGCCAACGGCCTGGAAGTGATGCTCAAGCGTTGCATCTATACCCCCACCGAAGGGTTTCTTGAAGAAGCCGGCTGCCCGCAGTGCCGGCGCGAGGTGGGCGAGCCGCTGTTCGAAAGCCTGGAAGAATGGATGCCGGCGGTCAGTGACAACTTCACCTGCCCGCTGTGCGGCTTCGAAGATGACATCAATGGCTTCATTTACCTGCAGCCATGTGCCTTTTCCAACCTGGGGTTCATCTTCAACAACTGGGGCGAGGCCGGGTTTACCCAGGCCTTTCTCGACAGCTTCGCCGACTGGCTCGACCAGCCGGTGACGGTGGTGCAGGTAAAACTGCCACACGGCTGACCGAAGGCCCTTATTTTGCATTGAGCGGCGCGCCGTGCATGAGTATAATGGCGCGCTTCCATTTTTCCCGCCCGGGAGCCCCCGCGATGCTGCGTATCAGCCAAGAAGCCCTGACCTTCGACGATATCCTCCTTGTACCTGGCTATTCCGAGGTACTGCCCAATGAAGTCAGTCTCAAGACCCGTTTGACTCGTGGCATCGAGCTGAACATTCCGCTGGTTTCCGCCGCCATGGATACCGTGACCGAAGCGCGCCTGGCCATTGCCATGGCTCAGGAAGGCGGCATCGGCATCATCCACAAGAACATGACCATCGAGCAGCAGGCCGGCGAAGTTCGCAAGGTCAAGAAGTTCGAGGCTGGCGTGGTCAAGGACCCGATCACCATCGACGCCGACGCTACCGTGCGCGACCTGTTCGAGCTGACCCGCCTGAACAACATCTCCGGCGTGCCAGTGCTGGCCAACGGTGACCTGGTCGGCATCGTCACTTCCCGTGACGTACGCTTCGAAAACCGCCTGGACGCCAAGGTCCGCGACGTGATGACGCCAAAAGAGCGCCTGGTCACGGTGCGCGAAGGCGCCGACAAGAACGAAGTGCGCGAGCTGCTGCACAAGCACCGCCTGGAAAAAGTCCTGATCGTTGACGACAAGTTCAACCTCAAGGGCATGATGACCGTCAAGGACATCGAAAAGGCCAAGGCCTACCCGCTGGCCAGCAAGGACGACCAAGGTCGCCTGCGCGTCGGCGCTGCCGTCGGCACTGGCAAGGACACCGGCGAGCGCGTAGCCGCCCTGGTTGCTGCCGGGGTTGACGTGGTGGTGGTCGACACTGCCCACGGTCACTCCAAAGGTGTGATCGACCGCGTGCGCTGGGTGAAGGAAACCTACCCGCAGGTGCAGGTGATCGGCGGCAACATCGCCACCGGCGCTGCGGCCAAGGCCCTGGCCGAAGCCGGCGCTGACGCGGTCAAGGTCGGTATCGGCCCGGGCTCTATCTGCACCACCCGTATCGTTGCAGGCGTCGGCGTGCCGCAAATCAGCGCCATCGCCAACGTTGCCGCTGCACTGGAAGGCACCGGTGTGCCACTGATCGCCGACGGCGGCATCCGCTTCTCCGGTGACCTGTCCAAGGCCATCGTAGCCGGTGCTTCCTGCGTGATGATGGGTTCGATGTTCGCCGGTACCGAAGAGGCGCCAGGTGAAGTCGAGCTGTTCCAGGGCCGTTCCTACAAAGCCTACCGCGGCATGGGCTCGCTGGGTGCCATGGCACAGGCGCAAGGCTCGTCCGACCGTTACTTCCAGGACTCCTCGGCCGGTGCCGAGAAGCTGGTACCGGAAGGCATCGAAGGCCGTGTGCCGTACAAAGGTGCGCTGGCGGCGATCATCCACCAACTGATGGGCGGCCTGCGTTCGTCCATGGGCTACACCGGCAGCGCAACCATCGAAGAGATGCGCACCAAGCCGGAGTTCGTACGCATCACCGGCGCCGGCATGGCCGAGTCCCACGTGCATGACGTGCAGATCACCAAAGAAGCCCCTAACTACCGCGTAGGTTAAGGCTTCCAGCACTACAAGGATGCGGGGCTGTCACGACAGCCCCGCGTCGTTTCCGATTTCCACTGACGAGATTGAGTCATGGCCCTCGACATTCACGCTCACCGCATCCTGATCCTCGATTTCGGTTCCCAGTACACCCAGCTGATTGCCCGCCGCGTGCGCGAGATCGGCGTGTACTGCGAGCTGCACCCGTTCGACATGGACGATGAAGCGATCCGCGAATTCAACCCGCGCGGCATCATCCTCGCCGGCGGCCCCGAATCGGTCCACGAAGCCAACAGCCCGCGCGCGCCGCAGGCAGTATTCGACCTGAACGTGCCGGTGCTGGGCATCTGCTACGGCATGCAGACCATGGCCGAACAGATGGGCGGCAAGGTCGAAGGTTCCGACCTGCGTGAGTTCGGTTATGCCCGCGTGGACGTGGTCGGTAAGAGCCGCCTGCTCGACGGCATCGAAGATCACATCGACGCTGACGGCGTACTGGGCCTGGACGTGTGGATGAGCCACGGCGACAAAGTCACCCAGATGCCGGGCAATTTCCATGTATTGGCCAGCACCCCAAGCTGCCCGATCGCCGGCATGTTCGACGACACCCGCGGCTACTACGGCGTGCAGTTCCACCCGGAAGTGACCCACACCAAGCAGGGCGGTCGCATCCTGTCCCGCTTCGTGCAGGACATCTGTGGCTGCGAAGCCCTGTGGACCCCGTCCAACATCGTTGAAGACGCCATCGCCCAGGTGCGTGCACAAGTGGGTTCGGCCAACGTCCTGCTGGGCCTGTCTGGCGGCGTCGACAGCTCGGTGGTTGCCGCGCTGCTGCACCGCGCCATCGGCGACCAGCTGACCTGCGTATTTGTCGACAACGGCCTGCTGCGCCTGCACGAAGGTGACCAGGTGATGGCCATGTTCAAGGAGAACATGGGCGTCAAGGTCATTCGCGCCGACGCTGAAAAGCAGTTCCTCGACAACCTGGAAGGCGAAGCCGACCCGGAGAAGAAGCGCAAGATCATCGGCCGCACCTTCATCGACGTGTTCGATGCCGAGGCCAGCAAGCTGGAAAACATCCAGTTCCTTGCCCAGGGCACCATCTACCCGGACGTGATCGAGTCGGCTGGCGCCAAGAGCGGCAAGGCCCACGTGATCAAGTCGCACCACAACGTCGGTGGCCTGCCGGAGGAAATGAACCTCAAGCTGGTCGAGCCGCTGCGTGAACTGTTCAAGGACGAAGTGCGCAAGATCGGCCTGGAGCTGGGCCTGCCGTACGACATGGTCTACCGCCACCCGTTCCCGGGCCCGGGCCTGGGTGTGCGTATCCTTGGTGAAGTGAAGAAGGAATACGCCGACATCCTGCGTCGTGCCGACCACATCTTCATCGAAGAGCTGCGCAAAGCCGACTGGTACCACAAGACCAGCCAGGCCTTCGTGGTGTTCCAGCCGGTCAAGTCGGTCGGCGTCGTCGGCGACGGCCGTCGCTACGCCTGGGTCGTGGCCCTGCGTGCCGTCGAGACCGTGGACTTCATGACCGCGCGTTGGGCACACCTGCCGTACGAGCTGCTGGAAACCGTCAGCGGCCGTATCATCAATGAAATCGACGGCATCTCGCGCGTGACCTATGACGTGTCGAGCAAGCCGCCGGCGACGATTGAGTGGGAATGATGCCTCTCTGGCGTTGAACGAAAAGGGCCGCATTGCAGGCCCTTTTCTTTTGCCTGGGAAAACCTGCTATTCGCTGCCAGGCGGGTGGCCGAAATAGGCCTTGTAGGCATGGCAGAAATTGGCAGGGTTGGCATAACCGACCTGGTAGGCCACCTGCGACACCTGCCAGCGCCTTTCCAGCAGCAGGGTGCGGGCCTGCTCCAGGCGGTGCTGGCGCACGTACTGCAGCATTGGCCGGCCGAATTCGTCGCGGAACGCCCGGCGCAAGGTGGTCTCGCCCACGCCCAGTTGGCGTGCAAGGCTGGCGGCGGTGGGTGGGGTGGCCAATTGGGTGTCGAGCAGGCGCCGCGCTTCGATGGCCAGGTCGCGCAGCCCGCGGTCCGGGTTTTTCGTGCCTTGTACAGGGCCGATCAAGTGGCGCGCCAGCTCCAGCACCACGGCCACGCTCAGGCTTTCGCAATGCAGGCGCCGTAGCCCACCGGTATAGGGTGACAGGTACAGCTGCTGCAGCAAGCGGCTGACGGCGGGGCATTGGGGGAGTTGATCGAAGCGCATGCCGTCTGCGGTCAAGGCCAGCAGGGGTAGCAATTGCGCATCGTCCCGCGCCAGCTCATGCAGGTAGTCGCCGGCAATGCGCACGCCAGCCATGCGCGCATGGCTGTCTGCAGGCAACTGGTCCTGCGCTTCCAGGCTTTCGCCCAGGCCCAGCAGGTGCAAGTGGCCGGGGGCGTAATGGTTGAGCGTGCCGTCGACCTTGTGCTGCCAGGCACCGTCGAACACGTGGACGATGCACAGGCTTTGCGGCAGCAGTTTGTCGATTTGCAACGGTTCGGGAAACTGTAGGTTGCAATCGAAGTACTGCAGCCCCGCGTGCACGGTCTGCGCCCGATAATGCCCGGTTGCACGCCCCATGATCTGCGCCTTGCCGCTGTCCAACACGCCGGCGTCGGCGAGCGAGCCGGGGCTGTCGAAGGAAAAGGAGGTGTCCAGGTAGGGGCTGGTCGATCGCATGGGCGCTACGTCCTTGGTTGGCGGCGACATGAGCGTAAATGGTAACGCGCGCACATTTTTGGCAACAGCCATTGTGCGCGGCGGCCCATCTTTTGTGCGAACCGGCCACAGGGGTTGGCAGTGCCGGCGTAGCTGTCTTCAATGATCGATCGTTTCGCATCATGGTGGAAAAAATGTTCGCTTATCGTAAATGGGCTGCCTTGCTGGTGGCATCGCTCACGCTTTGGCTAGGCCAGGCACATGCCGAACAACGGCCTGCAGTAGCCGAACAGGTCAAGGCCTATATGGGCACCGAGGGCGTCAAGGTATGGACGCTGCGCATTGGCGAGCGGGCCGCCAATGAGGCGCTGGTCCAGGTCGAAGGCGTCGATCACGACTGGAACATGCGCATTCAGAAAATGCAGGTCGAGAAAACCGCCAAGGACACCCGCTACTGGACGACGGTCGATGGCAACAAGTTTGTCGTGTTGATCGTGCAGGGCGGCTGGGGCGGCGAGCTCTACCTGCCGGGTGAGCCGCAACCTTTGCCGGTTGGCTACTCCGAGGGGCTGTCGCGCCAAGGTGATGCGCAGGCTTTTCTGACCGATTATCTGGCCAAGCAGCGGTGAACGGGGAGCACATCTGATCATGGCTAAACCCGACGATCCGCTGGCCGACCTTTCCGGCGCGCTTGGCGAAGACTATGAGCAAGCCCGTGCCGCCCAGCGCGAGCGGGTGGTTGCCGAACTCAAACAGGTAATCGAGCGCGTCCCGGAGCAAAGCGAATTCACCAACTCCCGGCGTTACAAGGTCTGGGGGCCGATACTGCTGGTGGGCGCCCTGATTCTGCTGGTCGCCACGTTCAACCCGCAACGCCTGGGCGCGGTCGCACTGGTGCTGTTCGTGGTGTGCATGGCGGCCGCGGTGACCTGGCAGCACCGCAACGCGGGCACGCAGGTGTTCATGCGCCTGACTCGCCGACAGCTGTTCGTCGATACCCTGGACGCCCCTGTCGACATGGCTGAAGTCGAGGACATCGCGGTAAAGGACGAAGGCCTGGTCATGGTGCAGACGCTGGAGATGAGCAGCGAAGCTGTGCTGCCTAAGCATCGCGTGGTCAAGCTGCAGTTTTTCGGAAACCAGGCGATGGCCCTGAAAAAGCCGCGACCGCAGATTCGCATCATGTCTGCCGGCCTGGCCTTGAAGGGTCGCAAGCTGGGGAACGACGAAGTGCTCGAGCTGTTGGCGGCCTACCGCAATTCGGCCCATGCACAACGGCAACTGGAGTTGATGCAGGTAGATGTATAGCGGGGCGCTGCAATGAGGCGCCTGGGTTGGGGCCTGGTCATGCTGCTGTTGCCGTTGCTGCTGGTCGGCTGGGGCGGCGTGCAGCAATGGCGGGCCGAGACGGCGCAAGAGCAGGCGGGGATCATCCGGCAGTGGCTGGCAACGCCCAGCGAGGACTTGTTGCGCACACTGCCTTGGGCGGCGCGCAAGGAACTGGCAGGGCGCCTGGACACGCGTGAAGTGCTGCAACGGCAGTTGGATGAGCTCGATACCGACCGCCACTGGCTTAGCGTGCGTAGAACGCTGGCCGGTGTCGGCGGCTGGCTGGCATGGGGCGCGCTGGTCGCTGGCATCGGCGCTTGGCTCAGGCTCAGGTACGACGCCTGGCGGGCCCTGCGCTCGGCGCATTACCTGCACCAGCGCATGACCGCCAGCTGGCGGGTGCTGGGGCGTTGGCTAAGCGTCTACATGGGGCTGCTGGCTGGCTCGTTGGGCCTTCTGCTGCTGTATGAAGTCAGCGCCGGCTTCAGCCATGCGGCACAGGGCGGGGTTACCGTGCTGATCGTGGTGCTGCCGCTAGCGTCATTACTGCTCGTGTGCCTGCGTACGGCCTGGCGAATGCGCCAGCAATGGCCGCGCATCGGCGCGTCCAACGCGAGCTTTCTCGGCCGACAGCTTCACCGGCAGAGGGCTCCGGCGCTCTGGCAATGGGTTGAGGGCCTGGCCGCGCAGTTGCATGCGCCAGTACCGGACAATATCGTGGTCGGCATCGACCAAAGCTTTTTCGTCACCAGCGTTCCAGTCGTGCTGCAGCCCTGTCAGTCGGTACTCAATGGCCGAACCTTGTATCTGTCGTTACCGTGTCTCGGCGCCTTGAGCCAGCGGGAAGCCGCCGCGATCATTGGCCATGAGCTTGGCCATTTTCGCAGCCGCGACACGGAGCAGGGCAGTGCGACCAACGCACGCTTCAGCTTGATGTGCGCCCAGTTCTCGACTCTGGTCGACGCTGAGCGCGGCGCCGCCTGGGTCGCTCGCCCGGTGGTATGGGCAGCCGGTCAGTTCCTGCACCATTTTCAGGTCGCGGTCCATCACTGGGGGCGTGAGCAGGAATTGCTGGCTGACCGGGCCGGTGCCGAAGTGGCAGGGCCGGAGCTGTTCATGCAGGCGTTGTTGCGGGCGATCGCCCTGAGCAGCATGGTCGATGCCTTGCTGCACGAGTGCGGCGGCCAAGGCCTGCTGGCAGCGCTGCCCCGGCATTTGCAGCGCGTGCCGTTGCGCCTGGATGAGGACGTGCTGGGCCTGACCATGCCCCATCCATTCGACTCCCATCCGCCACTGGCTGCGCGCCTCGACAACCTTCGCGTCAGGCTGGACGGTGCACTGCTGCAGGCTGCCATGCGCCAACCTGGCGACCATGACCGGCAGTGGTTCAATCAGTTGTGGGGCGGCGCCGTGGAAGCGGAACGCCAGGGTCTCTAGAGACTTCACTTAATATTTCCCATTTGCAGGTGTATCGTATTCGCCCTTCATCGTCAGCCGAGGCTGGCAGCTTGATCGCACCGAACACGAGGTACCCGCACCGATGTCCTTCACCCGTCGACAAATGCTCAAGGGCCTGACCGGCCTGGTTGTGGTTGGCCTGGGCGCCGGTGGCGCGGCGCGTTACTGGCTGGGCAAGGTCGAGGACGACAACGCCGGCCACGACTACGAGCTGATCGCCGCGCCGCTTGACGTCGAGCTGGTGCCGGGCTTCAAGACCGAGGCCTGGGCGTTCGGGCCCTCTGCACCGGGCACCGAATTGCGTGTGCGCCAAGGCACCTGGCTGCGGGTGCGCTTCATCAACCACCTGCCGGTGGAAACCACCATCCACTGGCACGGTATCCGCCTGCCGCTGGAAATGGACGGCGTGCCTTATGTGTCGCAACTGCCGGTCAAGCCAGGCGAGTACTTCGACTACAAGTTCCGCGTACCGGATGCGGGCAGCTACTGGTACCACCCTCATGTCAGCAGTTCCGAAGAGCTGGGCCGTGGCCTGGTCGGCCCGCTGATCGTCGAGGAGCGCGAGCCCACCGGCTTCCGGCATGAGCGCACACTCAGCCTGAAGAACTGGCACGTGGACGAGGAGGGTGGCTGGCTGCCGTTCAGTATCCCGCGCGAGGCCGCGCGCAACGGCACCGCCGGGCGCCTGATCACCATCAATGGCCAGGCCGACGCGGTCACCGAACTGCCGGCCGGGCAGGTGGTGCGTGTGCGTCTGCTGAACCTGGACAACACCTGGACTTACCGGGTGAACCTCAAGGGCAACTGCGAGGCCCGGATCTACGCGCTCGATGGTAACCCGGTGACCCCTCGCACCCTGGAGGACGAGTACTGGCTCGGCCCTGGCATGCGCATCTGCCTGGCTATCCGCATTCCCCAGGCGGGGGAGGAAATTTCCTTGCGCGATGGCTTCGTGCGCCTGGGCACCCTGCGCTCGGTGGCCAGTACCGATGCCCCGGGGGACTGGCCGCCAGCGCTGCCGGCCAACCCGATAGCCGAACCGGACCTGGAGAATGCCGAAAAGCTCAACTTCAATTTCGAATGGGCGGCGAAGGTTTCGGTCACCTCCGACCAGGACAAGCCACCGAGCCTTTGGCAAATCAACGGCCAAGCCTGGGACATCACCGACAAGACCTGCGCCGACCGCCCCATCGCCACGCTGCAAAAAGGCAAAAGCTACATCTTCGAGTTGAAGAACATGACCCAGTACCAGCACCCGATCCACCTGCATGGCATGAGTTTCAAGGTGATCGCCTCCAACCGGCACGACATCAAGGAACCGTGGTTCACCGACACCTACCTGCTGGGCAAGAACGAGCGCGCGCAGGTGGCCCTGGTGGCGGATAACCCGGGCACCTGGATGTTCCACTGCCACGTCATCGACCACATGGAAACCGGCCTGATGGCCGCTATCGCGGTGGTGTGATGCGCCCGCAGATCATCGATCGCAGCCGCGATCAGGAATTCATGCGCCTGGCGTTGTCCCTGGCAGCCGAGGGTGCAGCGCTGGGCGAGGTACCGGTGGGGGCCGTGCTGGTGCAGCATGGCCAGGTGATTGGCCAGGGCTTCAACCGGCCGATCATCGACAGCGACCCCAGTGCCCATGCCGAGATGGTGGCGATTCGGGCGGCGGCCAAGGCGGCCAGCAACTACCGCCTGCCAGGCAGCACCCTGTACGTCACGCTGGAACCGTGCAGCATGTGTGCAGGCCTGATCGTACATTCACGGGTGATGCGGGTGGTGTTTGGCGCGCTGGAGCCCAAGGCGGGGATCGTGCAAAGCCAGGGGCAGTTCTTCGGCCAGGGCTTTCTCAACCACCGGGTGATGGTGGAGGGCGGGGTGCTGGCGCAGGAGTGTGGGCAGATCCTCAGCGACTTCTTCAAAGCCCGCCGGGCCAAGGGCTAGCCTGGGCCGGCCTGTTCGCGGGCACGCCCGCTCCCACAGGAATGCCACCCCCTCAGGCTTGTGGTGGACCTGTGGGAGCGGGCGTGCCCGCGAACAGGCCGCTACAGGCTCACATCGGCGGTGACTGGTCCGCAGGCTTGTCCTTGTTCACACCAGGCACATGAAGGTTGCCTTCGGCGACCTGGCCTTCGAGCTGCGGTTGGGTGACCCAGGTGAGGATGTCGTAGTAGCGGCGGATGTTGGCCACGAAGTGCACAGGCTCGCCACCGCGGGCATAGCCGTACTTGGTCTGCCGGTACCACTGTTTCTGCGACAGGCGCGGCAGCATTTTCTTCACGTCCAGCCACTTGTTCGGGTTGAGCTTTTCGCGCTTGGCCAGGGTACGGGCGTCTTCCAGGTGGCCGGTGCCGACGTTGTAGGCAGCCAGGGCGAACCAGGTGCGGTCGGGCTCCTTGATGCTGTCCTCGAGCTCTTCCTTGATTTTCATGAAGTACTTGGCGCCCCCCTGGATGCTCTGCCGCGGGTCCAGGCGGTTGGATACGCCCATCGCCTGGGCGGTGCGCTGGGTCAGCATCATCAGGCCGCGTACGCCGGTCTTGGAGGTAACCTCCGGTTGCCACATCGATTCCTGGTAACCAATGGCGGCCAGCAGGCGCCAGTCCACCTGCTCGACCTTGGCGTAGCTCTTGAAGTGCTTCTCGTACTTGGGCAGGCGTTGCTGCAGATGCTGGGCGAAGGTGTAGGCGCCCACGTAGCCCAGAACATCGACATGGCCGTAGTAGCGGTCCTTCAAGCGCTGCAGGGTGCCGTTTTTCTGCGCCTTGTCGAGGAATTCATTGATTTCGTTGAGCAGGCTGTTGTCTTCACCGGCCGCGACTGCCCAGCGTTGATCACGGGTGTCGCCCACGTCGAAGGCAACCCGCACGTTGGGGAAGTACACCTGGTTCATCGCCAGTTCGTTGGAGTCGACCAGGGTCAGGTCGATCTGGCCTTCGTCGACCATGCGCAGCAGGTCGACCACCTCGACCGCGTCGGACTCTTCATATTCCAGGCCTGGGTTCTGCTTTTTCAACTCGGCCAGAAGGTCGGCATGGCTGCTGCCCTTGAGCACCATGATTTTCTTGCCGACCAGGCCCTTGGCGTCGGTCGGGCGTGGGCGGCCGTTGCGATAGACCACCTGCGGGGTGACTTCCAGGTAGGGGTGCGAGTATTTCACCTGGGCCTTGCGCCGTTCACTGCTGACCAGGCCGGCCGCGGCCAGCACCGGGCCGGCGGGCTTGCCGAGCGAATCGTACAGTTCGTCGAGGTTGTCGGCGGTTTCGATCTGCAGTTTTACGCCGAGATCATCGGCGAAATGCTGGACAAGTTCGTACTCGAAGCCGGTTTCGCCGTTGCGGTCCTGGAAGTAGGTGGCCGGGCTGTTGCGGGTGATCACGCGCAGCACGCCGTCCTCCTTCACGCGCTCGAGGGTGCTGGGTTTTTCAACGCAGGCACCGAGCAGCAGAAAGAGTCCGGTTGCGAGGAGCCATTTGGCGCAACGCTGGCGCAAAGCAGTGTGGGCGAACATAGATTGCAGTATACGCAAAGGACCGGCGCAACCATATCTCGACAACTGTTAGGTTGTCTGGTAGCACATTCTGTGCAGTGCTGCGGCCTGATCCTCTGTAGGAGCGGCCTTGCGTCGCGATGGGCCGCGCAGCGGCCCCGGGGTACTGGCGGCGGTGCTGGAAAACTGGGGCCGCTGTGCGGCCCATCGCGACGCAAGGCCGCTCCTACAGGGCGTGGAGAACAGGGGGATTTTTTTGACCCCAAAGTCCGGTTCCGCCGCCCGGCAGCCATGGCTTAGAGCGGGTGCCGAAAGCCAACGATTTAGGCTAGAATGCACGGCCTCTAAGCACACCCCTTCCTGAGGCTGTCCCGACGATGTTGATCCTGCGCGGCGCTCCTGCCCTTTCTGCCTTTCGCCACGGTAAATTACTCGAGCAACTGAGCCAGAAAGTCCCCGCTGTTACTGGTTTGTATGCCGAATTTGCCCACTTTGCCGATGTTGTAGGCGAACTGACCGCCGACCAGCAGCAGGTGCTGGGCCGTCTGCTCAAGTACGGCCCGAGCGTGCCGGTACAGGAGCCGAGCGGCCGCCTGTTCCTGGTCGTACCGCGCCTGGGCACCATCTCGCCATGGGCCAGCAAGGCCAGCGACATCGCTCACAACTGCGGCCTGCAGGCCATCCAGCGCCTGGAGCGTGGTATCGCCTACTACGTTGCCGGCAACCTGAGCGACGCTGACGCCGCCCTGATCGCCGCCGAGCTGCACGACCGCATGACCCAGCGCGTGCTCGGCCAGCTGGAGCAGGCCGCTGACATGTTCAGCCACGCCCAGCCCAAGCCGATGACCTCGGTCGATATCCTCGGCGGCGGCCGCGACGCGCTGGCCAAGGCCAACATCGACCTCGGCCTGGCCCTGGCCGAAGACGAAATCGACTACCTGGTCAATGCGTTCCAGGGCCTCAAGCGCAACCCGAACGACATCGAACTGATGATGTTCGCCCAGGCCAACTCCGAGCACTGCCGCCACAAGATCTTCAACGCCAGTTGGGACATCGACGGCCAGGCGCAGGAAAAAAGCCTGTTCGGCATGATCAAGAACACCTACCAGATGCACAACGAAGGTGTGCTGTCTGCATACAAGGACAACGCCTCGGTGATCGTCGGCAACGTTGCCGGCCGCTTCTTCCCGAACCCTGAAACCCGCCAGTACGGCGCGGTGCAGGAGCCGGTGCACATCCTCATGAAGGTGGAAACCCACAACCACCCGACCGCCATCGCCCCGTTCTCCGGTGCGTCCACCGGCTCGGGTGGCGAAATCCGTGACGAAGGTGCTACTGGCCGTGGCGCCAAGCCCAAGGCGGGCCTGACCGGCTTCACCGTGTCCAACCTGCGCATTCCGGGCTTCGAGCAGCCCTGGGAGCAAGCCTACGGCAAGCCAGAGCGCATCGTCGACGCCCTCGACATCATGATCGAAGGCCCATTGGGCGGTGCTGCTTTCAACAACGAATTCGGTCGCCCGGCGCTGACCGGCTACTTCCGTACCTTCGAGCAGGCCATCAACACCCCGCACGGTGAAGAAGTACGCGGTTACCACAAGCCGATCATGCTCGCAGGCGGCATGGGCAACATCCGTGAAGACCACGTGCAGAAGGGCGAGATCACGGTCGGCGCCAAGCTGATCGTGCTCGGTGGCCCGGCCATGCTGATCGGCCTGGGCGGCGGCGCTGCTTCGTCGGTGGCCACCGGCGCCAGCTCCGCTGACCTGGACTTCGCCTCGGTACAGCGTGAAAACCCGGAAATGGAGCGCCGTTGCCAGGAGGTCATCGACCGCTGCTGGCAGCTGGGCGATGCCAACCCTATCGCCTTCATCCACGACGTAGGCGCCGGCGGCATCTCCAACGCCTTCCCGGAGCTGGTCAACGACGGCGGCCGTGGTGGCCGCTTCGAGCTGCGCAACGTGCCCAACGACGAGCCGGGCATGGCCCCGCACGAAATCTGGAGCAACGAGTCGCAGGAGCGTTACGTGCTGGCCGTCAGCGCCGTCGACTTCGAGCGCTTCAAGGCCATTTGCGAGCGCGAGCGTTGCCCGTTTGCCGTGGTCGGTGAAGCCACCGAAGAAAAGCACCTGACCGTCAGCGACAGCCACTTCGGCAACACCCCGGTGGACATGCCCCTCGACGTGCTGCTGGGCAAGCCGCCGCGCATGCACCGTTCGGTCACCCGTGAAGCCGAGCTGGGCGATGATTTCGACCCAAGCGAGCTGGACCTGGACAGCGCCGTGCAGCGCGTGCTGAACCACCCGGCAGTGGCCAGCAAGAGCTTCCTGATCACCATCGGCGACCGCACCATCACCGGCCTGGTTGCCCGCGACCAGATGGTCGGCCCGTGGCAGGTTCCGGTTGCCGACTGCGCCGTCACGGCCACCAGCTTCGATGTGTACACCGGTGAAGCCATGGCCATGGGCGAGCGAACCCCGCTGGCCTTGCTGGACGCCCCGGCATCCGGCCGCATGGCCATTGGCGAAACGCTGACCAACCTGGCGGCATCGCGCATCGAGAAACTGTCCGACGTCAAGCTATCGGCCAACTGGATGTCCGCTGCCGGCCACCCAGGTGAAGACGCGCGCTTGTACGACACCGTCAAGGCGGTCGGCATGGAGCTGTGCCCGGAGCTGGGCATTACCATTCCGGTCGGCAAAGACTCCATGTCGATGAAAACCAAGTGGAGCGACGAGGGCGTCGAGAAGAGCGTGACCTCGCCGATGTCGCTGATCATCACCGGCTTCGCCCCGGTCACCGATATTCGCAAGACCCTGACCCCGCAACTGCGCATGGACAAGGGTGAAACCGACCTGATCCTGGTCGACCTCGGCCGCGGCAAGAACCGCATGGGCGCCTCGATCCTGGCCCAGACCTACGGCAAGATCGCTGCCCAGGCACCGGATGTCGACGACGCCGAAGACCTCAAGGCCTTCTTCGCCGTGATCCAGGGCCTGAACGAAGATGGCCACCTGCTGGCCTACCACGACCGTTCCGACGGCGGCCTGGCCGCCACCGTGCTGGAAATGGCCTTTGCCGGCCACTGCGGCCTGGACTTGCACCTCGACCCGCTGACCGACAGCAAGGCCGATGTGGCGGCCATTCTGTTCAACGAAGAGCTGGGGGCGGTCATTCAGGTTCGCCAGGACGCCACCCCCGACGTACTGGCACAGTTCAGCGCCGCTGGCCTGGGCGAAGGTTGCGTGGCGGTGATCGGCAAGCCGGTCAACAACGCCGAAGTGTCCATCAGCCTCAATGGCGAAGTGCTGTTCGACGACGACCGCCGCATGCTGCAGCGCCAGTGGGCCGAGACCAGCTACCAGATCCAGCGCCTGCGCGACAACGCCGACTGCGCCGACCAGGAGTTCGACCTGCTGCTGGAGGAAGACAACCCGGGCCTGTCGGTCAAGCTGGGCTTCGACGTCAACGACGACATCGCCGCACCGTACATCAAGAAAGGCGTGCGCCCGCAAGTGGCCATCCTGCGTGAGCAGGGCGTCAACGGCCAGGTTGAAATGGCTGCAGCCTTCGACCGCGCCGGCTTCGCCGCCATCGACGTGCACATGAGCGATATCCTTGCCGGCCGCGTCGACTTCGAGGCCTTCAAGGGCCTGGTGGCCTGCGGTGGTTTCTCCTACGGTGACGTGCTGGGCGCCGGTGAGGGCTGGGCCAAGTCGGCGCTGTTCAACAGCCGCGCCCGTGATGCCTTCCAGGCCTTCTTCGAGCGTACCGACAGCTTCGCGCTGGGCGTGTGCAACGGTTGCCAGATGATGTCCAACCTGCACGAGCTGATCCCGGGCACCGAGCACTGGCCGCACTTCGTGCGCAACCGCTCGGAGCAGTTCGAGGCACGTGTGGCCATGGTCGAAGTGCAGAAGTCCAACTCGATCTTCCTGCAAGGCATGGCCGGTTCGCGCATGCCGATCGCCATCGCCCACGGTGAAGGCCATGCCGAGTTCGCCAGCGAAGAAGCGCTGCTGGCCGCCGACATGTCCGGTTGCGTGGCCCTGCGCTATGTCGATAACCACGGCAAGGTCACCGAAGCCTACCCGGCCAACCCGAACGGCTCGCCGCGCGGTATCACCGGCCTCACCAGCCGCGACGGTCGCGTGACCATCATGATGCCGCACCCGGAGCGTGTGTTCCGCGCCGTGCAGAACTCCTGGCGCCCTGACGAGTGGCACGAAGATGCCGCGCTGATGCGCATGTTCCGCAATGCGCGGGTGTGGGTGAACTAAGGCGTGTACAAGCTCGCCTTCTTCGTCCCCGCCAGTCATGTCGACGTGGTCAAGGCCGCTGTGTTCGCCGCTGGTGGCGGGCGCATCGGTGACTATGACCACTGCGCCTGGCAAACCCTGGGCCAGGGCCAGTTTCGCCCGCTGGACGGCAGCCAGCCGTTTCTCGGGCAAACGGGCCGGGTCGAGGTGGTGGAAGAGTGGAAGGTGGAGCTGGTGGTGGCAGACGAGCTGGTAGCCCAGGTCGTCGCTGCGCTCAAGCAAAGCCACCCGTACGAGGCGCCAGCCTATGAGGTGTGGCGGCTCGCCGAGTTCTAGACCGCATCAGGGCTATTCGCGGGCACGCCCGCTCCCACAGGGTTTACACAACTTGTGGGAGCGGGCGTGCCCGCGAACAGGCCAGTAAAGCCAGCGCAAGGCTAGCTGTACCACACCGGTCAGACGGTGCCGATCTCCCCGCCATCAACCCGCTGAATCACCACCGTCGCAGCCCGCGGCCTTACCTTGGTACCCGCTGGCGTCACATCCGTAGCGTTGTCGGTGCATGGCCAGTTCCCCGGGTGCTGAATGTTCACAAACAGCGTCTTGTTGTCCGGGGTAAAGGTAATCCCGGTCACTTCGCAACCATTCGGGCCAACGAAGAAGCGCCGCAGGTCCACCTGGTTCTGCGCGTTCACCGGCACCTGTTTGCCGCCGGCGTCCACCAGGTTGGTGGGGATCACCGCCAGTAGCTGGTCGTTGGTGTAGTCGGTGACAGTGCTTTCGCCGTTGTCGGTCTCGAACCACAGCACGCCACGGCTATCGAAGCTCATGCCATCCGGGCTGGCGAACTGGTTCAGTTCGGTGAGGCCGGAACGGTTGATGTCGGCGGTGCCGGCCGCGTTGGCGCCAAACACGAAGATGTCCCAGGCGAAGCTCAACTGGTCGTCGCTGTCGTGCCAGCGGATGATATGGCCATGGCGGTTCGGCCCGCGCGGGTTGGCGGCATCGGCTTTTTCCGGGGTGCGCGCACTGTTGTTGGTCAGTGTCAGGTACACGTCGCCGTTAAGCGGGTTGACCGTGGTCCACTCCGGGCGGTCCATTGGCGTTGCGCCCACGGCATCGCCGGCACCCCGGGTGTTGAGCAGGATGCCCGGCAGGTCGCCGTACAGCGCGCCCAAGGTGCCGCCGCCAGTGGTGGGGGTAGTCACGTCCAGCAGCAGCCAGACGCCGGTACCGTCGGCATTGAAGCGGGCGACGTACAGCTTGCCCTGGTCCAGGTACTTGGCACCAGTGGCCAGTCGGTCGGCCGGGTTGGCATCGGCGGCATCCCACACGGCGCTGGACACCCACTTGTACACGTATTCATTGTTGGAGTCGTCACCCATGTACCACACCAGTGGCTTGCCCGGCACCGGCAGGCCCGGGGCGCAGCCTTCGTGGCGGAAGCGGCCCAGTGCGGTACGTTTGGTCGCGAGGGTGCTGCTGTCGTAAGGGTCGATCTCGACGATGTAGCCATAGGTGCTGGCTTCGTTGCGGTAGTCGTCGGTGGCGCTGGCGCCCTTGGCGGTCACGTCGAAACGGGCAAACTCGTCGGCTTCCTCGCTGGCGTCGCCGGCTGCACTTTCCCATTTGAACTGGCCGCTGGAGGTGCCCACGCCAATGCGCTGCTGGTCTTCAGGGCGGGTGCCCTTGTTGACGAAAATGCCCGGCCAGTTTTCTTCACAGGTGAGGTAGGTGCCCCAGGGCGTATAGCCGTTGCCGCAGTTGTTGTTGGTGCCTCGGCAGTGGGTGCCGGCGGGGGAGTACTTGGTCTTGACGTGTTCGGTGCCACGCAGCGGGCCGCTGATGGCCATGCGCGATGCGGTAGTGAAGCGGCGGTTGAGCGGGTCGTTGTCGACCACCTGCCAGCGGCCATCGGTTTTCTGCAAGCGCACCACGCCAGCGCCGTGGGCGTTGATTTCCTTGCGCACTTCTTCGGCCGGGCGTTTGCCATTGATATCGGTCGTTGGGCCGGCCGGGTGCAGGGCGGCGGTGTCGATGTACTCGAAGTTGATCGCCAGCAGGCCGTCTTCGGAGCTGCCGTTGATGGGGAAGAAATGCATGCCGTCATGGTGCATGCCCATGGCGTTGGCCTGATCGGTCGAGGTGTTGCTGCCATCGGCTCGCCACGGCTTGGCGTTGCTGTTCAGCGGCGTACCCCATGGGGCGAGCACGTAGGCGCTGTAGCCGGCGGCCACTGCGCAGGCGTCGGTGCGCGACCCGGGGATGGATTGGAAACCCAGGGCCATTTTCGGGTTTTTCGGCTCGGTAACGGGCGGCTGGGTAACCGGGTCATCGTTGGCGGAGCCGCCGCTGTCGAAGCAGCCTGCCAGGCCTGTACCGGCGATCATGGCGATGGCAGCGCCCAGGCTGCCGCGCATCACACTGCGGCGGCTGAGGTAGACGTCCATGACGGAGGCCATCGGCGGGTTGCCGCTGTGGTTCCGGTCCAGATTGTCGCCGGTATCTCGACTCATCAGAGTGTCCTTGTATTCGCTGGCTTGAAACAAACCGCGACTGTAAGGCGCAAATGTGATGGTTCGTTGGCAGAAATGTTAACGAGCTTTTAAAGCAACCGGCTCTCGGCATTGCCTGGCCTGCGTGGCTGCGCTGGTAGGGCTCAGGGCCGGATTTCGATCAACGTCCCATCGCGTACCAGGTTCCACACCTCCTGCATGTCACGGTTACGCATGGCAATGCAGCCATCGGTCCAGTCCAGGGTGTGGAAATACCATTCCGGGTATTCATCGTTGATCGGTGTGCCGTGGATCATGATCATGCTGCCGGCACTCACCCCTTCACGGGTAGCGCGGGCGGCATCGTTGCTGTTCGGGTAATTGATGTGCATGGCCAGGTTGAAGCGATCGCTCTGCTTGCGCCAGTCCAGCCAGTACAGGCCCTCTGGGGTCTTCTTGTCGCCCTCGCGCTGCTTGGCGCCCTTGGGCTGCTTGCCCAGGGAAATGCGGTAGGTCTTCAGCGGCTCGCCACGGCTGATCAATTGCAGGCGCCGCTCGGACTTGATCACCAGCACCTTATCGATCAGCGGTTGCATCGCCTGCTGCGAGGGCGACGGGGATGGCGCGGCCTGCACAGGCTTACGAATGATGGTCTCGGTAAATGCCGCCTGGGACACCGAGGTAACGCAAAGGCAGAAAATGGCAAGCAACCAGCGCATGTAACGGTATCCCTGAAGGCGTCTAGGTATTGGGCGAAACGAGCATCGGCGGCAGGTACTCATGGCCTATGGGGTAGTGCGCCCCGATGCGGTCGCGATAGTAGCATTCTAGTGTGCGCGTGACTGTGCGGAAAGCCAGCTCGCCCCAGGGAATCTCGTGTTCCTCGAACAGCCGCACCTCCAGGCTCTCGACGCCCACAGCGAAATCCAGGTCTGCCAGTTCGGCGCGGAAGAACACATGCACCTGGTTGATGTGCGGCAGGTCGAACAGCTGGTACAGGCTGGTTGCGCCGACCCGGGCGCAGGCTTCCTCCACCGTTTCGCGACGGGCGGCCTGGTCGAGGGTTTCGCCGTTCTCCATGAAACCGGCGGGCAGGGTCCAGAAACCGCGGCGCGGCTCGATGGCGCGGCGGCACAGCAGCACTTGGCTGCCCCAGGTGGGCAGCACGCCGGCGACGACGTTGGGGTTCTGGTAGTGGATGGTCTGGCAAGCCTCGCAGACATACCGCAGGCGGCTGTCGCCTTCGGGGATCCGCAGGGTGACCGGGTGGCCGCACGCGCTGCAGTAGTTCATGGCACTATCCTTTATGTTCCGGGCTATCTTGGCGCGGCCGCAGGCGCGCCGCAAGCGCGGGGGCTTGGGTGCCGCGCGGCTTTGGTGCATCATGCAAGGCAGGCCTTGGATACGAGCGTGCGCAATGCTGGACGAGCTACTTCGCCGAATGAGCAACCACCAACCCGCATCACTGGAAACCGACCGGCGGTTCCCCGAAGCGGCGGTTCTTTTGCCCATTACCCGTAGCGAAGCGCCCGAACTGGTCTTGACCCTGCGCGCCCAAGGGCTGTCCACCCATGGCGGTGAAGTGGCTTTTCCCGGAGGCCGCCGCGACCCGGAAGACCCGGACCTGGTGTTCACCGCGCTGCGCGAAGCCGAAGAAGAAATTGGCTTGCCGCCGGGTCTGGTGGAGGTGGTCGGCCCGCTCAGCCCGCTGATTTCACTGCATGGCCTGAAAGTGACACCGTTCGTCGGCGTTATCCCCGACTTCGTCGAATACCGCGCCAACGACGCCGAGATCGCGGCAGTATTCACCGTGCCGCTGGAGTTTTTCCGCCAGGACCCGCGTGACCATACCCACCGTATCGATTACCAGGGCCGCAGCTGGTATGTACCCAGTTATCGCTATGGCGAATACAAGATCTGGGGCTTGTCGGCGATCATGATCGTCGAACTGGTCAACCTGCTGTTCGATGCCGGCATCAGCTTGCATCAGCCCCCTGAGCGGTACATCGAAAACTGAGCGGGGCCAACCCCGTCGTCTGCGTTCCAGCCTGAGGAGCAAGCATGAAGTACCGCCTGGGCGACCTGCGGGTCGAGAGCCACCCCACCAGTTGGGCAGCGCCTAACGCCACGCTGATCGGCAACGTGCGCCTGCAAGCCAATGCCAGTGTGTGGTTTGGCGCAGTGCTGCGCGGCGACAACGAGCTGATCGACATCGGCGAAGACAGCAACGTGCAGGACGGCACGGTGATGCACACCGACATGGGGTCGCCGCTGACCTTGGGCAAGGGCGTGACCGTCGGTCACAATGCCATGCTGCATGGCTGCACGGTCGGTGACTACAGCCTGGTGGGCATCAATGCGGTGATCCTCAATGGCGCGCGTATTGGCAAGCATTGCATCATCGGCGCCAACGCGCTGATTCCCGAAGGCAAGGAAATTCCTGACGGTTCGCTGGTGATGGGGTCGCCGGGCAAGGTGGTGCGCGAGCTGACCGAGCAGCAGAAGCGCCTGCTGGAAGCCAGCGCCGCCCATTACGTGCACAATGCCCGGCGTTATGCGCGGGAGTTGGTAATTGACGATGAGTAATGTTGTGGAACGGCCGGTGGCTTCGCCCTGCGTGAGCATCTGTGCGCTGGACGAGCAGGACATCTGCACCGGCTGCCAGCGCAGCGTGGCCGAGATCGGCCGCTGGGGGCGGATGGACAATGACGAGCGCCGCGCGGTGCTCAAGCGTTGCCATGAACGGGCAGTAGAGGCTGGCCTCATCCTCTAGTCTGATGCAGAACCCTGTGGGAGCGGGCATGCCCGCGAAACCGCCACCGCGGTACATGGCACCGGCTCCGCCGGTGTTCGCGGGCACGCCCGCTCCTACAGGTACAGCATGAGCCTGGAGGGTGACGGATCATCTTTAGGAGCGGGTTTACCCGCGAACGGCTCGACGGTAATCTGTACGGCTTGCCCACAGATTACCCGCCATGTTCTATCTGCTTGCCTATATCAGCAGCGTAGTGCTGATCAACTACGCCTTTTCCAGTGCCCCGCACCTGGACGTCATCTGGTCCGCCTGGGGCGGCCTGGTGTTCATCCTGCGCGACATGGTGCAAACCCGCTTCGGCCACGGCGCCCTGGTCGCTATGCTGGTAGCGCTGGTGCTGTCGTATGTGACCTCTGAGCCGGCCATCGCCCTGGCCAGCGCCACCGCGTTCTTCATTTCCGAACTGATCGACTGGCTGGTGTTCAGCGTCACCCGGCGGCCACTGCGTGACCGCCTGTGGTTGAGTTCGGCGTTGAGCATTCCGGTGGACACCTTCATCTTCTTCGGCATGATCGGTGCCTTGGCCCCGGCGGTGGTCGGCACGGCCATGGCCTCCAAGTTCACCGGCGTCACCGCGGTGTGGCTGGCCATGGCATTTCGCGCCCGGCGGGCTGCTGCGGCCAGCTGATGGTGTAGAATAGCGGTCCTTTTTCAGCGGGTCGCGCCAAGCCGGGTGCGGCCCCGGATGCCTTCGAGGACCTGAAATGACCCGTATCGGAACCCCCTTGTCGCCTACTGCGACCCGTGTATTGCTGTGCGGCTGTGGCGAGCTGGGCAAGGAAGTGGTGATCGAGCTGCAGCGCCTGGGCGTCGAAGTGATCGCCGTCGACCGCTATGCCAATGCCCCGGCCATGCAGGTTGCGCACCGCAGCCACGTGGTCAACATGCTCGATGGCGTGGCCTTGCGTGCCGTGATCGAGGCCGAGAAGCCGCACTACATCGTTCCGGAAATCGAAGCCATCGCCACCGCCACCCTGGTCGAGCTGGAAAACGAAGGCTTCAACGTGGTGCCCACCGCCCGCGCGACCCAGCTGACCATGAACCGCGAAGGTATCCGCCGCCTGGCCGCCGAAGAGCTGGAGCTGCCAACTTCGCCGTACCATTTCGCCGACACCTATGAAGACTTCGCCAAGGGCGTGGCCGATGTAGGCTACCCGTGCGTGGTCAAGCCGGTCATGAGCTCGTCGGGCAAGGGCCAGAGCCTGCTGCGCAGCGACGCCGACCTGCAGAAGGCCTGGGACTATGCCCAGGAAGGCGGCCGCGCCGGCAAGGGCCGGGTGATCGTCGAGGGCTTCATCGACTTCGACTACGAAATCACCCTGCTGACCGTGCGTCATGTGGGGGGCACCACCTTCCTCGAACCGGTCGGCCACCGCCAGGAGAAGGGGGACTACCAGGAGTCCTGGCAGCCCCAGGCCATGAGCGAGAAAGCGCTGGCCGAGTCGCAACGTGTGGCCAAGGCGGTCACCGATGCGCTGGGTGGCCGGGGCCTGTTTGGCGTGGAACTGTTCGTGAAAGGCGACCAGGTGTGGTTCAGCGAAGTCTCGCCGCGCCCGCATGACACCGGCCTTGTGACCCTGATTTCCCAGGACCTGTCGCAGTTCGCCCTGCACGCCCGCGCCATTCTCGGGCTGCCGATCCCGGTGGTGCGCCAGTTCGGCCCTTCGGCCTCGGCGGTGATCTTGCCGCAGGGGCAGTCGCAGCAGACCAGCTTCGCCAACCTGGGTGCAGCCTTGAGCGAGCCGGATACTGCCATCCGCCTGTTCGGCAAGCCGGAAATCAACGGTACCCGCCGCATGGGTGTGTGCCTGGCGCGCGACGAGTCGGTTGAAGCGGCGCGGGCCAAGGCGACCCGCGCTTCGCAGGCGGTCAAGGTCGAGTTCTAAGCTGGAAGCTTCAAGCTTCAAGCTGCAAGAGAATGCGCGTCGCTTGTAGCTTGTAGCTTGTAGCTTGTAGCTTGCAGCTTGCAGCTTGCAGCTTGAGACTCACAGCTGAGTATTGCGGGTCTCTTTCAGGCACAGCACAGCGATCAAGCTGATCATTGCGGCTGCCGACACGTAGCCCCCCACCCAGCTCAAACCGCCCATGCTCACCAGCTTCTGGGCGAAGAACGGGGCCGCCGAGGCGCCGACAATCCCACCCAGGTTATACGCCGCCGAAGCGCCGGTGTATCGCACATGGGTTGGGAACAGCTCCGGTAGCAAAGCCCCCATCGGTGCAAAGGTCACGCCCATCAGGAACAGCTCGATGGCCAGGAACAGTGCCACGCCGGCGGTAGAGCCCGAGGTCAGCAAAGGCTCCATGGTAAAGCCCGACGCCACCGCCAGCAGGCCGCCGACGATCAGCACCGGCTTGCGCCCGTAGCGGTCGCTGAGCCAGGCCGACAGCGGCGTCGCCAGCGCCATGAATACCACGGCAAAGCACAGCAGGCCGAGGAACGTCTCCCGGCTGTACCCCAGCGTGGTCACACCGTAGCTCAGCGAGAACACGGTGGAGATATAGAACAGCGCATAGCACACCACCATGGCGGCAGCGCCCAGCAGGGTAGGGCGCCAGTGCCTGGCGAACAGGTCGACCACCGGCATTTTCACCCGCTCATGGCGGGCAACAGCCTTGGCGAACACGGGGCTTTCCTCCAGCTTCAGGCGCACATAAAGGCCTACCAGCACCAGGGCGGCGCTGAGCAGGAACGGGATACGCCAGCCCCACTCACGGAACTGCTCGTCGCTCAGGGTCAGGGCCAAGGTCAGAAACAGGCCGTTGGCCGCCAGGAAGCCGATCGATGGCCCCAATTGCGGGAACATGCCGAACCAGGCGCGCTTGCCCTCCGGGGCGTTTTCGGTGGCCAGCAGTGCCGCGCCGCCCCATTCGCCGCCCAAGCCCAGGCCTTGGCCAAAGCGCAGCAGGCAGAGGATGATCGGTGCCCATACACCGATGCTGTCGTAGCCCGGCAGCACGCCGATGGCCGTGGTAGACACACCCATCAGCAGCAGCGAGGCGACCAGGGTCGATTTGCGGCCGATGCGGTCGCCAAAATGGCCGAACAGTGCCGAGCCCAGCGGCCGGGCAAGAAAGGCAATGCCAAAGGTCAGGAAGGCCGCCAGCATCTGTGCGGTGCCCGAGCCGGAGGGGAAAAACACCGGCCCGATGACCAGGGCGGCAGCCGTGGCGTAAACGTAGAAGTCGTAGAACTCGATGGCGGTGCCAATGAAACTGGCAGTGGCTACCCGCGCGGGCGAGTTGACCGGCGCCGCAGGGGCTTGGGCATAGGTGCTGCTTGTCATTAAGTAGGTCCCTAACAGTCTGGTCCGGCTCCGTGGGCTTGCTCCACGACGGGTGCGCTGCAAAGGCAGGCACGGCGGCGCGGGCGCCGGAGCGTTTTGTTGTTGTGTGCGCCCGACTGACGATAGCCCAAGGGGGATAGGGGCGGGGGCGGGCACTGTTCAGGGTGTGGAAGCAGGACCGCGGGGCGTGTCAGTGGGGCGGACTGGCCGTGAAACGCCGGGTGCGGGTAGCAGGCGTGGCGGCGGGGCTGGGTAAGCGTGGGGCGAGTATAGCTAGCGCGCCAGGGTCCACACCAGTACCTTGCTGGCACAATTGTCCTCGGTTTCGAGGATCTCCAGGCGATAGCGGCCGATCTTCAGGCAAACGGCACTTTCGGGAATGCTTTCCAGTGCTTCGGTCACCAGGCCGTTCAGGGTTTTCGGCCCGCCGTCGCAGGGCAGGTGCCAGCCCAGGCTGCGGTTGATTTCACGCAGGGAGGCAGTGCCATCGATGACGAATGTGCCATCGGGCTGCGGATGCACGTGCGGGTTTTCCAGGCTCTGTTCGTCTTCGAACTCGCCGACGATTTCTTCGAGAATGTCTTCCAGGGTAACGATACCCAGCACTTCGCCATACTCGTCCACCACCACACCCAGGCGCCGTTGCTGTTTGTGGAAGTTCAGCAGTTGCATTTGCAGCGGTGTGCTTTCGGGCACGAAATACGGCTCGTAGCAGGCCCCGTGCAGCGCCTCCAGGGTCAACTCGGCCTTGGGCAGCAAATGGCTGATCAGCTTGGTGTTGAGGATCGCCTCCACCTGGTTGATGTCGTTGTGGTACACCGGCAGGCGGGTGTGGCGGCTGACAATCAGCTGTTCGATGATGCGCTCGATCGGCTCGTCGAGGTTGATGCCGTCCACTTCGCTGCGCGGCACCAGGATGTCGTTGACGGTGACCTTGTCCAGCGCCTGCAGGCCGTCGAGCAGGCCGTGGCGGGGCGCTTCGTGGCGCTCGTCTTCATCCGGGTCGTCATCTTCCTGCGGGTGCAGGGGCACTGCCGCTGGTTGCGCGCGGAACGGGCGCAAGATCAGTTTGGCGCAACCGTCGAGCAGGCAGGCGAACGGCTGCAGCAGCGTGAGCGGCGCTTTCAGCAGGCTTACGCCCAGGCTGGCCAGTGCTTGCGGGTTGCGCCGCGCCAGGCGCCGCGGCAGGAACTCGGCAAACACCAACAAGGCCGCGGCAGCGGCCAGCCCGGCCAGCCAGAAGCCGTGTTCGCCGTCGTAGCGCTGCCCGACCAGGCACGCCAGGCCCAGGACCAGCAGTTTGCCGAGGCTGGCGCACAGCACCAGTGCCTGGGCGGGCAACGCTGGCTGGCCATCATCGCCACTGCGTAGCGCGCCAGCCAGTTGCAGGCGCGCAACGTCCACAGCAGTGAACAGCGCTGCCCAGAGCAGCGCCAATGCCAGCGTGACCAGTAGCGGTGCGTACGGCAGGGTGTCCATGGGTGGCCGTCAGATATGCAGAATGAATTCGCGAACCAGCTTGCTGCCGAAATAGGCCAGCATCAGCAGGCAGAAACCGGCCAGCGTCCAGCGAATGGCCTTGTGGCCGCGCCAACCCAGGCGGGTTCGCCCCCACAGCAGCACGCTGAATACGACCCAGGCAACGCAGGCCAGCAAGGTTTTGTGCACCAGGTGCTGGGCGAACAGGTTTTCGAGGAACAGCCAGCCGGAGATCAGCGACAGCGACAGCAGGCACCAGCCGGCCCAGAGGAAGCCGAACAACAGACTTTCCATGGTTTGCAGCGGCGGGAAGTTGCGGATCAGCCCGGACGGGTGCTTGTTCTTCAGCTGGCGGTCCTGCAGCAGCAGCAGCAGCGACTGGAACACGGCAATGGTGAACAGCCCATAGGCCAGGATCGACAACAGGATGTGCGCAAGAATGCCCGGCTCCTCGTCGATCAGTGGCACCGTGCCGGGTGGCGCGAACTGCGCCAGCAAGGCCGTTACCGCGCCCAGCGGGAACAGCAGCACCAGCAGGTTTTCCACCGGTATGCGCAGGCAGGCGAGCAGGGTCAGGGCAATCACTGCCACGGCGATCAGGCTGGCTGCGCTGAAGAAGTCCAGGCTCAGGCCCAGTGGGGTGATCAGTTGGAAGAACAGTGCGCCGGCCTGGGCCAGCACCGCAACGGCACCGAGCAGGCCGAGCAGGCGCTTGTCGGCCTTGCGGCCCTGGGCGAGGTAGGAGCCCTGGTAGATGGCCGCTGCTATATAAAGGCCGGCGGCGATCAGGTTGGGGATGAGGCTGGGTGAGGAGAACATAAGTCCTGATTGGCGAGCCTTAAAGAGACGGAGTTTGGCATAGTGAGCTGCAAGCTGGAAGCTGCAAGCCTGAAGCGGGGGGCTTTAAGCGGCAAGCTTCAAGCTTCAAGCGGCAAGCTTCAAGAAAAAGCAGCCATCCCGCGCATCGGCTCTTGCTTGTAGCTTGTAGCTTGTAGCTTGCCGCTCGGAAGCTAAGGTGGGCGCCGCCGCCGCACTTCGCTATAATCGCCGCCTTGCTGTGCCTGGCGGGTATGTTTTTCCCTGCAGGCGCCTGACAAACCTCGGCTTTTACTGGGCCTGAAAGGATCACCATGTTCGAAAACCTGACCGACCGCCTGTCACAGACGCTGCGCCACGTCACCGGCAAGGCCAAGCTGACTGAAGACAACATCAAGGACACGCTGCGCGAAGTGCGCATGGCCCTGCTCGAGGCCGACGTCGCCCTGCCGGTGGTCAAGGATTTCGTCAACAGCGTCAAGGACCGTGCGGTCGGCACCGAAGTGTCGCGCAGCCTCACCCCGGGCCAGGCGTTCGTCAAGATCGTGCAGGCCGAGCTGGAAAGCCTCATGGGCGCGGCCAACGAAGACCTGGCGCTCAATGCCGCCCCGCCTGCCGTGGTACTGATGGCCGGCTTGCAGGGCGCCGGCAAGACCACCACCGCTGGCAAGCTGGCGCGCTTCCTCAAGGAGCGCAAGAAAAAGAGCGTGATGGTGGTGTCCGCCGACGTCTATCGCCCGGCGGCGATCAAGCAGCTGGAAACCCTGGCCAACGACATCGGTGTCACCTTCTTCCCGTCCGACATCAGCCAGAAGCCGGTGGCCATTGCCGAAGCGGCCATCCGCGAAGCCAAGCTCAAGTTCATCGACGTGGTCATCGTCGACACCGCCGGCCGCCTGCACATCGATGCCGACATGATGGCCGAGATCAAGGCGCTGCACGCTGCGGTCAAGCCGATCGAAACCCTGTTCGTGGTCGACGCCATGACCGGCCAGGACGCCGCCAACACCGCCAAGGCCTTTGGCGAGGCGCTGCCGCTGACCGGCGTGGTATTGACCAAGGTCGACGGTGACGCCCGTGGCGGTGCTGCGCTGTCGGTGCGTGCCATTACCGGCAAGCCGATCAAGTTCATCGGTATGGGTGAAAAAACCGAGGCTCTCGAGCCGTTCCACCCCGACCGTGTGGCCTCGCGCATCCTGGGCATGGGCGATGTACTCAGCCTGATCGAGCAGGCCGAGCAGACCATCGACAAGGCCAAGGCCGACAAGCTCGCCAAGAAGCTGAAGAAGGGCAAGGGCTTCGACCTCGAAGACTTCCGCGACCAGCTGCAGCAAATGAAGAACATGGGCGGCCTGGGTGGCCTGATGGACAAGCTGCCGAGCATCGGCGGGGTCAACCTGTCGCAGATGGGCAACGCCCAGGGCGCGGCCGAGAAGCAGTTCAAGCAGATGGAAGCGATCATCAACTCCATGACCCCGGCCGAGCGCCGCGACCCTGACCTGATCAGCGGTTCGCGCAAGCGCCGTATCGCCCTGGGTTCCGGCACCCAGGTGCAAGACATCGGCCGGCTGATCAAGCAGCACAAGCAGATGCAGAAGATGATGAAGAAGTTCTCTGCCAAGGGCGGCATGGCCAAGATGATGCGCGGCCTGGGCGGTATGCTCCCGGGCGGCGGCATGCCCAAGCTGTAACACGTATTCCGGGTGCCTGCCTTTCGTCGGGCAGGCGCCCAGAACCCCCGCCATGGCGGGGCAACGGCCGCGAATTTCGCGGCGCAACCGGCAAATCTGGACGGCGGGGCGGTGCCTTGCCGAAAAAGTCATTTGCAAATGTCCGTGTATTCCCCGAGAATATGCGGCCTTTTGGGCACCCGTGTGCCTATTTGGCATTCAGATTTGCAGTAAAAACTGCAACACCGACTATAGGAACGATGTTCACATGGTAACCATTCGTCTGGCCCGTGGCGGCTCGAAAAAGCGCCCATTCTACCACCTGACCGTGACCAACTCGCGTAACGCCCGTGACGGCCGTTTCGTTGAGCGCGTTGGCTTCTTCAACCCGATCGCATCGGGCGCCGAAGTCAAGCTGTCGGTCAACCAAGAGCGCGTCACCTACTGGCTGAGCCAGGGCGCACAGCCGTCTGAGCGCGTTGCTCAGCTGCTGAAGGACGCTGCCAAGGCCGCTGCCTGAAACGTATGAACGCGACGCCAGAAAAGGCTGACGACCTCATCGTCGTTGGCAAGATTTTTTCGGTTCACGGCGTTCGCGGCGAGGTGAAGGTGTATTCCTTTACCGATCCGATTGAAAACCTGTTGGATTATCCGCGCTGGACGCTTCGGCACGAAGGCAAGGTAAAGCAGGTCGAGCTGGTCAGCGGTCGTGGCTCCCAAAAGGGCCTGGTCGTGAAACTGAAAGGCCTCGATGATCGTGATGAAGCCCGGCTTCTGAGCGGTTACGAAATCTGCATTGCGCGGAGCCTTTTGCCCAACCTGGCTGCCGACGAGTACTACTGGTACCAATTGGTGGGTCTGAAGGTCATCAACCAGGACGAACACCTGTTCGGCAAGGTCGATCACCTGTTGGAGACTGGCGCGAACGATGTAATGGTGGTCAAGCCCTGTGCGGGCAGCCTGGATGATCGCGAGCGGCTGTTGCCCTATACGGAGCAATGCGTGCTGGCAATCGACCTGGAAGCAGGCACGATGCGGGTTGAGTGGGACGCGGATTTCTAAACGATGGGTAACCTTCGCGTAGATGTGATCACGTTGTTCCCCGAGATGTTCTCGGCCATCACGGAGTACGGCATTACCAGCCGCGCGGTGAAACAAGGGTTGCTTCAGGTGACTTGCTGGAACCCGCGGGACTACACCACAGATCGTCACCACACGGTAGATGATCGGCCGTTTGGCGGTGGTCCGGGCATGGTGATGAAAATAAAGCCTCTGGAAGATGCACTGGTTAGCGCCAGGCAGGCAACCGGAGCTGCGGCGAAGGTGATCTACCTTTCGCCACAAGGCCGCAAGCTGACTCAGCAAGCGGTCAAAGGCCTGGCCGAACAGGAGTCGTTGATCCTGATCGCCGGTCGTTATGAGGGCATCGACGAGCGCTTTATCGAGGCTCATGTCGATGAGGAGTGGTCGATTGGTGACTATGTGCTTTCCGGTGGCGAGCTGCCGGCCATGGTACTGATCGATGCGGTTACGCGGCTGCTGCCCGGAGCTTTAGGGCATGTGGACTCGGCGGAAGAGGATTCCTTTACCGACGGTCTGCTTGATTGCCCGCACTACACCCGGCCTGAGGTGTATGCGGATCAGCGTGTTCCCGACGTGTTGCTAAGTGGCAACCATGCACACATCCGGCGTTGGAGGATGAAGCAGTCCCTTGGTAGGACCTTCGAACGACGCGCCGATCTTCTGGAAAGTCGCTCGCTTTCTGGAGAAGAGAAGAAGCTGCTCGAGGAATATCTCCGCGAGCGGGACGATAGTTAAACGTATCGATGGTGGATCGCGTATCCATCTTAGGAGCACAGCATGACCAACAAGATCATCCAGCAGCTCGAAGCCGAGCAGATGAGCAAGGAAATCCCGACCTTCGCACCAGGCGACACCATTGTCGTTCAGGTTAAAGTGAAGGAAGGTGAGCGTTCCCGTCTGCAGGCGTTCGAAGGCGTCGTTATCGCCAAGCGTAACCGCGGTCTGAACAGCGCCTTCACCGTGCGCAAGATCTCCAGCGGCGTTGGCGTAGAGCGTACCTTCCAGACCTACAGCCCGCAAATCGACAGCCTGGCCGTGAAACGTCGTGGTGACGTGCGTAAAGCCAAGCTGTACTACCTGCGCGACCTGTCCGGCAAAGCCGCTCGCATCAAGGAAAAACTGTCCTGAGTACAGTTTGCCCGGTGGCCGAGGCCGCCTAGCGAGAGAAAAGCAGCCTTCGGGCTGCTTTTTTGCTTTTTCAACCTTCAGAAGATCGAATTGCGATGACTACCCGAGACCAGGAAATTCAGCGCCGCACCGAACTGTCGGTTACCCGCGTGACCAAGGCGGTGTTCCCCAACACCACCAACCACCACAACACCCTGTTCGGCGGTACTGCGCTGGCCTGGATGGACGAGGTGTCGTTCATCGCTGCCACGCGCTTCTGCCGCCTGCCGCTGGTGACCGTGTCCACCGACCGCATCGACTTCAAGCACCCGATCCCGGCGGGCTCGATCGTCGAGTTGGTGGGCACGGTGATCAAGGTCGGCAACACCAGTTTGCAGGTGCAAGTGGATGTGTTCGTAGAAAACATGTACCTGGACGGCCGTGAGCGTGCGATCCACGGGGTGTTCAGCTTTGTCGCCATCGACGAGGACAAGCGCCCGGTGCCGGTTTTGCCCCAGGCCTGAGTTCTTCTGCACTGGCCCTTTCGCCGGCGCGCCCGCTTCTACAGCCATGCAAAGCATTCAAAGCCTGTGCAGGCCCTGTGGGAGCGGGCGTGCCCGCGAAGAGGCCGGTACAGACAACCCCCAGGCTGCTGTGAAACACTAGCCCCATCTCCAACACCCAGCAGCCCTGAATGCCCGCCCTAGACCACCCCCTGATCGACCAGTTCCTCGACGCCCTGTGGCTTGAGAAAGGTCTGTCCGACAACACCCGCGTGTCCTACCGCAGTGACCTGGCCCTGTTCAACGGCTGGCTGCATGAGCGCTCCGTGGCGCTGCCCGACGCTGGCCGCGACCTGATCCTCGACCACCTGGCCTGGCGCCTGGAGCAGGGCTACAAGCCGCGTTCCACGGCACGTTTCATCTCCGGCCTGCGCGGCTTCTTCCGTTACCTGTTGCGGGAAAAGCTGGTGGCCATCGACCCGACCTTGCAGGTCGACATGCCGCAACTGGGCAAGCCTTTACCCAAGTCGCTGTCCGAAGCGGACGTCGAGGCCCTGCTGCAGGCCCCGGACCTGGGCGAGGCCATCGGCCAGCGTGATCGCGCCATGCTCGAAGTGCTGTACGCCTGTGGTCTGCGCGTCACCGAACTGGTCAGCCTGGCCCTCGACCAGGTCAACCTGCGCCAGGGCGTGCTGCGGGTCATGGGCAAAGGCAGCAAAGAGCGCCTGGTTCCCATGGGCGAAGAAGCCGTGGTATGGCTGGAGCGCTACCTGCGCAGTGGCCGTGCCGAACTGCTCAATGGCCGCCCCAGTGATGTACTGTTCCCCAGCCTTCGCGGCGAGCAGATGACCCGCCAGACCTTCTGGCACCGCATCAAGCACCATGCCCGCGTGGCCGGTATCGACAAGCCGCTGTCCCCGCATACGCTGCGCCATGCCTTTGCCACCCATTTGCTCAACCATGGCGCCGACCTGCGCGTGGTGCAGATGCTGCTGGGCCACAGCGACCTGTCGACCACGCAGATCTACACCCATGTGGCCAAGGCTCGCCTGCAACAGTTGCACGCCCAGCACCACCCGCGTGGATGAATGTTTTTCATGTTCCGCCGACCGGTCCTTGCCAGGCCCTTCACCAGCAGCGTGATGTGGTAGGCTTGGGCGGTTTGCACCAAGGGCCGCACGCTCACCGCTCTTTTTCGCCGGTGGCGCCCTCCGGTCCCTGTCCGCCTTCAGGAGTTCCCATGCGCGTGACCCAGTTTTTCGCCGCCGCCGCGTTGGCGCTGGCCAGTACCTTTGCGTTTGCCGCGGCAACCGACAGCAATGCCGGTGCCGAGCAGGCCATCCGTAAATCACTGCAAAACCTCGAGCTGGAAGTACCCGTGGAAAGCGTGGCCAGCAGCCCGCTGAACGGCCTGTACGAAGTCAAGCTGCAGGGCGGCCGGGTGCTCTACGCCAGCGCCGATGGCCAGTTCGTGATGCAGGGGTATCTGTTCCAGATCCAGAACGGCAAGCCGGTCAACCTTACCGAAAAAACCGAACGCCAAGGCGTGGCCAAGCTCATCAACGGCATTCCAGCCGCCGAGATGGTGGTTTATCCTGCCAAGGGCGAAACCAAGTCGCATATCACCGTCTTTACCGACACCACCTGCCCGTACTGCCACAAGCTGCACGCCGAAGTGCCTGAACTGAACCGCCGCGGTATCGAAGTGCGCTATGTCGCCTTCCCGCGCCAGGGCCTCGGTTCGCCGGGTGACCAGCAATTGCAGGCGGTGTGGTGCTCCAGCGACCGCCGCGCGGCGATGGACAAAATGGTCGAAGGCGAGGAAATCAAGGCGGCCAAGTGCGCCAACCCGGTCGGCAAGCAGTTCCAGCTGGGCCAGTCGATCGGTGTCAACGGCACGCCGGCCATCGTGCTGGAAAGCGGCCAGGTCATTCCGGGCTACCAGCCGGCGCCACAGGTCGCCAAGCTGGCACTGGCCAAGTAATCCAATTCAGTACGCCGTCGTCATGGGGTGACGGCATGTTTCACGGTCGGCAAGGTGCCGGCCGTTCAATGGGGAGTTCACAGTGAAACCGGTCAAAGTAGGCATCTGTGGGTTGGGGACCGTCGGTGGCGGAACCTTCAATGTACTTCAGCGCAACGCCGAGGAGATTGCCCGTCGTGCCGGGCGCGGTATTGAAGTGGCACAGATCGCCATGCGCTCGCAGAACCCGAACTGCCAGATTACCGGTACCCCCATTACCGCTGATGTGTTCGACGTTGCGAGCAACCCCGAGATCGACATCGTCATCGAGCTGATCGGCGGCTACACCATCGCCCGCGACCTGGTGCTCAAGGCCATCGAGAACGGCAAGCACGTGGTCACCGCCAACAAGGCGCTGATCGCCGTGCACGGCAACGAAATCTTTGCCAAGGCCCGCGAAAAAGGCGTGATCGTCGCCTTCGAAGCGGCCGTGGCCGGCGGCATCCCGGTGATCAAGGCCATCCGTGAAGGCCTGTCAGCCAACCGCATCAACTGGCTGGCCGGCATCATCAACGGTACCGGCAACTTCATCCTCACCGAAATGCGCGAGAAGGGCCGGGCCTTCCCCGATGTGCTGGCCGAAGCCCAGGCGCTGGGCTACGCCGAAGCCGACCCTACCTTCGACGTCGAAGGCATCGATGCTGCGCACAAGCTGACCATCCTCGCCTCCATCGCGTTCGGCATTCCGCTGCAGTTCGACAAGGCCTACACCGAAGGCATCACCCAGCTGACCACCGCTGACGTGAACTACGCCGAGGCCCTCGGCTACCGCATCAAGCACCTGGGCGTGGCCCGGCGCACCGCTGAAGGCATCGAGTTGCGCGTGCACCCGACCTTGATCCCTGCCGACCGCCTGATCGCCAACGTCAACGGCGTGATGAACGCCGTGATGGTCAACGGTGACGCCGCCGGTTCGACCCTGTACTACGGTGCCGGTGCCGGCATGGAGCCAACCGCCTCGTCGGTGGTTGGCGACCTGGTCGACGTGGTCCGTGCCATGACCTCCGACCCGGAAAACCGCGTACCGCACCTGGCCTTCCAGCCCGATTCGCTGTCGGCCCACCCGATCCTGCCGATCGAAGCCTGCGAGAGCGCCTACTACCTGCGTATCCAGGCCAAGGATCACCCAGGCGTGCTGGCCCAGGTCGCCAGCATCCTTTCCGAGCGTGGTATCAACATCGAGTCGATCATGCAGAAGGAAGCCGAGGAACAGGACGGCCTGGTACCGATGATCCTGGTCACCCACGGCGTGGTCGAGCAGTGCATCAATGATGCCATCGTCGCCCTGGAAGCCCTGCAGGACGTGGTCGGCAAGGTTGTGCGCATTCGCGTCGAGCAGCTCAATTAAGCGGCAAGCCTCAAGCTGCAAGGTGCAAGTGAAGGCAGTGCAGTTTTGAGGCTTCGAACAGAGTAAATTCGCGGGAACAGCGAGATGCAGAGCACAAGAGCAAGGCCAGTCGGCTTTTCTTGTAGCTTGCCGCTCGCAGCTTGCCGCTCAAATCAAAGGTTTGCACCCATGCGCTATATCAGTACCCGCGGCCAGGCACCGGCCCTGAATTTCGAAGACGTGCTGCTGGCTGGCCTGGCCAGTGACGGCGGCCTGTATGTGCCGGAAAACCTGCCACGTTTCACCCAGGAAGAAATCGCTTCGTGGGCCGGCCTGCCGTACCACGAACTGGCCTTCCGGGTCATGCGCCCGTTCGTTGAAGGCAGCATCGCCGACGCCGACTTCAAGAAGATCCTCGAAGAAACCTACGGCGAGTTCGCCCACGCAGCGGTGGCCCCGCTGCGCCAGCTGAACAGCAACGAATGGGTACTCGAGCTGTTCCACGGCCCAACCCTGGCGTTCAAGGACTTTGCCTTGCAACTGCTCGGGCGCCTGCTCGACCACGTGCTGGCCAAGCGCAACGAGCGCGTGGTGATCATCGGCGCCACCAGTGGTGACACCGGCTCCGCGGCCATCGAAGGCTGCCGCCGTTGCGACAACGTCGACATCTTCATCCTGCACCCGCACCAGCGCGTGTCGGAGGTACAGCGCCGGCAGATGACCACCATTTTCGGTGACAACATCCACAACATCGCCATCGAAGGCAACTTCGACGATTGCCAGGAAATGGTCAAGGCCAGCTTCGCCGACCAGTCGTTCCTCAAGGGCACCCGCCTGGTGGCCGTGAACTCGATCAACTGGGCGCGCATCATGGCCCAGATCGTCTACTACTTCCATGCCGCCCTGCAGTTGGGTGGGCCGTCGCGTTCCGTGGCGTTCTCGGTGCCGACCGGCAACTTTGGCGACATTTTTGCCGGCTACCTGGCGCGCAACATGGGCCTGCCGGTCAGCCAGCTGATCGTGGCCACCAACCGCAACGACATCCTGCACCGCTTCATGAGCGGCAACCAGTACGTCAAGGAAACCCTGCACGCCACCTTGTCGCCGTCGATGGACATCATGGTGTCGTCCAACTTCGAGCGCCTGCTGTTCGACCTGCACGGCCGCAACGGTGGCGCAATTGCCGAACTGATGGCCAACTTCAAGCAGGGTGGCGGCTTCAGCGTGGAGCAGGACCGCTGGACCGAAGCCCGCAAGCTGTTCGATTCGTTGGCCGTCAGCGACGAGCAGACCTGCGAGACCATCGCCGAGGTGTTCGCTGCCACTGGCGAGGTCCTCGACCCGCACACCGCGATCGGCGTCAAGGCCGCCCGTGAGTGCCGTCGCAACCTGGACACGCCGATGGTGGTGCTGGGTACCGCGCACCCGGTCAAGTTCCCTGAAGCGGTAGAAAAGGCCGGTGTGGGCAAGGCACTCGAGCTGCCGGCGCACCTCAGCGACCTGTTCAGCCGTGAGGAGCGTTGCACGGTGCTGGCCAATGACCTGAAAGCGGTACAGGGCTTTGTCAGCCAGCATGGCAACCGCGGCAAGCCATTGTAACGGGTGTGCCTGGGGCTGCTGCGCAGCCCCGTCGCGATACAAGGCCGCTCCTGCAGGCAACCGCGTTGGCTTCAGCTGACGCGGTATAGCCAGTTCCCGCAGCTTAATCAGAATCATCCTATTCAGGCGGCATTCACCAGCGCCTAAATTAGCCGGTCCTCCCATCAGGAGCGGCTCATGCACCAGACCGTCGTGTTGATTCATCAGGCACGCCCATCGCACCAGATCCTGCTGCACCAGGCCCTCAACGCGCAAGGCGTGTTCGCTGTGCGCATCAGCGCGACCACCGCTGAACTGGATGCCCGCCTTGGCGCCGAACGCCGCCCAGACCTGCTGATTCTCGACCATGCCATGCCAACCAGGGCCGGCCGTGCCCTGCTCGCACGGCTGGCCCAGGCCCGTGCCCTGTTGTTCGTTGGCCAGCCTGCGCCGCAGCGTTTCGACCTGGCCCAAGAGGCGCGCAAGCAAGGCCTGTGGGTACTCGCCGAGCTGCCCTGGCCGTTGTCGATGCCGCGCCTGCAGCGCGCACTGCAGACGCTGCAGGCGCGGCATCGACAACGGCCATAGCAAGGCGAACTTTCCGCTGTGCCCGCGGGTCAGTTGCTCTATATCCCACCATGCAGCGAGTGAACCGGATGGAAAGAATCTGCAGCCTGCTCAACGATGCACTGAGCCCTTATCAGACCCACCTCGGCGTTGCCGATGCCAGCGGTAATCGCCAGCTCACGGTTCAAGGCGGCCTCACGGGGGTGACCTTGCAGCGCACTGTCAGTGAGCGCCAGTTACAGGAACACCGCCTGTTGATCGACCTGGTGGATGGTTTGCACCGTGACCTGCAGATAGCCGAGGGGCGGCTGCAGCCTTGCGTGATCGCTGCGCTGCAACAACGCCAGCAACCGCAGGGAACCTTTGCCTAAAGGATTCATCTGACACAGTAGGGGCAGCCAGCCAGCGCTTTGCTCCGGCGCTGGCAAAACTGCCACGGGAAGTCCTCAAGGGCTTTCGCTTGACCCCGGGCGTCCTTCCCCAGCGCCCGGGGTTTCTTTTTTCTGGGTTCTCTACCGGCCCTGTCGCGCCGCTGACTCAATTCGTAAGCGCGACGCGGCCTGTGTGGGAGCGGGCGTGCCCGCGAACACCGGCGTAGCCGGTGCCAGCCACCGCGCTGGATTTTTCGCGGGCATGCCCGCTCCCACACAGTCCCCGCTAAATCAATAAGTTATGCATTTTTCTCTGGGAGCTGGCTCGCCGGCGATAGCCGGTGTAGGCGTTTAATGGGCTTCGAAGAAACGCTGGCTTTCTTCCAGGTAGTTTCTGCGCGAGACCGGATCCAGCCAGTGGGCATACAGCGCAGGCAGCACGTCCCGTCGCAACGCAGGCAGCAACTGGTCGATATGCGCCACTGCAGCGCGCCCCAGTTCGCTGTCCGAGCACCCCACGTGCAGAAACTGGTAGCGCTCCACCCCCTGCACTGGATAAAACTGATAATCGGCCAGCGCGGCGCCTTGCTGCTGGATCAGGTAACGCACCTCAGGCCAGTAGCCGAGCACCAGGCGCAGGCGCCCCAACTGCTGCATCTGCAGCAGGTTGGCGGTGGCTTCGTTACCGTAATGGCGGCTGAGCACAGTGTCTGGCAGCTGGCGCAAAATGCTGTCGATCTGCAGGCCATAACTGCGTTCGGCAACCACCCCGAGTTTCAGTGCGGTTTTGCTCAGCAGGCCATGCAGGTCTACCTGCTGGCCCTGCAGATAGGGGGCCACCAGTGCCTGGCTTTCCTTGCGGCCCACCAGGCCGCCACTGAGCACGCCCAGGTAGGGCAGGGAGAACTGCACATATTCCTCACGTTGGGGTGTCCACAGCAGCGTCGGGTCGCAGGTGAAGGTGTTGCGGTCCTGCAGCATCTGGATTCCGCGGGCACGGTTGACGCGCTGGATGGTGTGGTCGTATTCGGGCATCTGCGCAATCAACAGGGGCAGCAGTTGGTCGATTACCCCTCGGCCTTGCTCCGGGCCGTCGAAAATGGTGAATGGCGGCAGGTCACGCACCAGCCAGAACAGGCGTTCCTTGGCACTGGCAGGGTGCAGCAGCAATGCGGCCATCAGCCCGCAAAGCAGGACCAGCGGGCGTAGGCGGCGGGCGGCGCGCATGCGGCCGGGCTGCGCCTGGTTCAGACCGTGCCTGCGGCGCGCAGGCTGGCGATCGCCGCCGCGTCATAGCCAAGGCTGGCCAGCAGTGCCTCGGTGTGCTCGCCAAGGGCCGGGCCCACCCATTCGCTGGAACCTGGGGTTTCCGACAGCTTGGGCACGATGCCAGGCATCTTGAATGGCTTGCCGTCGGGCAGCTTGGCCTGCAGGAACATTTCCCGAGCCAGGTACTGCGGGTCGCTGAACATGTCCTCGGCGGAGTAGATCCGGCTGGCCGGGACCTCGGCGGCGGTCAGCACCTGCATCAGCGTTTCCAGCGGCAGGCTGTTGGCCCAGCGGTCGATCACCCCGTACAGCTCATCCCGGCGAAGGTCGCGGCCATCGTTGCTGGCCAGGCTTGGGTCGTCAGCCAGGTCGGCACGCCCGATGGCCTGCATGAAGCGCTTGAAGATTGCATCGCCGTTGGCGCCGATCTGTACATGCTTGCCGTCGGCGCTGGTGTGGATGGAGGAGGGGGTAATGCCGGGCATGATGTTGCCGGTGCGTTCACGGATAAAACCGAATACATCGAATTCCGGGACCATGCTTTCCATCATGGCGAAGATAGCTTCGTACAGCGCTACGTCCACCACCTGGCCCTGGCCGCCGTTGACCTCCCTGTGGCGCAGCGCCATCAGCGCACCGATAACGCCCCACAAGGCGGCGATCGAGTCGCCGATCGAAATGCCGGTGCGCACCGGTGGCCGGTCGTCGAAGCCGGTGATGTAGCGCAGGCCGCCCATCGACTCGCCTACGGCACCAAAACCTGGTTGGTCCTTCATTGGCCCGGTCTGGCCAAAGCCCGACAGGCGCACCATGACCAGCCCAGGGTTGAGCGCATGCAGCACATCCCAGCCCAGGCCAAGCTTTTCGAGCACGCCCGGGCGGAAGTTCTCGATCAGGATGTCGGCGTCGGCCAGCAGCCTTTGCAATACCTCGCGGCCTTCGGGGTGCTTCAGGTTGAGGGTCAGCGACTGCTTGTTGCGCGCCTGCACGAACCACCACAGGGAGGTGCCTTCGTACAGCTTGCGCCACTTGCGCAGCGGGTCGCCGCCATCGGGCGACTCGACCTTGACCACCTCGGCACCGAATTCGGCGCAGATGCGCGAGGCGAATGGCCCGGCGATCAGTGTGCCGAGTTCGACAACCTTGAGGCCGGCGAGGGGTTTGCTGGGCGTCGACATGGGGCATCCGTGGCAGTTGGGCAGAGCGGTGGTTTTATCACACGGCGGTTGCGCCGGGTACTGCTGCGGCGCATGGCGAGTGCGGATGGGTTAGACTGTGCGACTTTTCTTTTGCACGAAGCCCGTCGACCATGGCCCAGCCGTCCACCACCTACAAGTTCGAACTGAATCTCACCGATCTTGACCGTAACGTCTACCAAAGCGTCAAGCAGACCATCGCGCGCCACCCTTCGGAAACCGAAGAGCGCATGGCGGTGCGGTTGTTGGCCTACGCGCTCTGGTACAACGAGAACCTGTCGTTCGGCCGTGGCCTGTCGGATGTAGATGAGCCGGCACTGTGGGAAAAGAGCCTGGACGACCGCGTGCTGCACTGGATCGAAGTGGGCCAACCCGATGCCGAGCGCCTGACCTGGTGCTCGCGGCGCACCGAACGCACCAGCCTGCTGGCCTATGGCAGCCTGCGCGTGTGGGAAGGCAAGGTGGTCAGCGCGGTCAAGAACCTCAAGAACCTGAACATCGCCGCAGTGCCGCAGGAGGTGCTGGAAACCCTGGCCGCCGACATGCCGCGCGCCATCAAGTGGGATGTGATGATCAGCGAAGGTACGGTCTTCGTTACCGACGACCGTGGCCAGCACGAAGTGCAACTGCAGTGGCTACTGGGTGAGCGTGGCTGAAGCAACCCATGCGTATCGAACCTCGCCCCCTGCCTGCGACCCTGCCTTTTCTGGGTAACCTGCCACCCTTGCTCACCCGTTTGTATGCCGCACGCGGCGTGCAAAGCGAGGCCGAACTGGACAAAAGCCTTGCGCGGCTGTTGCCCTACCAGCAGCTCAAGGGCATCGAGGCCGGCGTCGACCTGCTGGTCGCTGCCATAGACCAGCGCCAGCGCATTCTCATTGTCGGCGACTTCGACGCCGACGGTGCCACCGCAAGTACGGTTGGGGTGCTGGGCTTGCGTTTGTTGGGGGCAGCCCATGTCGATTACCTGGTGCCCAACCGTTTTGAATACGGTTACGGCCTGACCCCGGAAATCGTCGAAGTTGCCCTGCAGCGCCAGCCGCAGTTGCTGATTACCGTAGACAACGGCATTTCCAGCGTCGACGGGGTGGCCGCTGCCAAGGCCGCTGGGCTGAAAGTGCTGGTGACCGACCATCACTTGCCAGGCGAACAACTGCCCGATGCCGACGCCATCATCAACCCCAACCAGCCGGGTTGCAGCTTCCCGAGCAAGGCGCTGGCCGGGGTCGGTGTCATCTTCTATGTGCTGATGGCCCTGCGCGCGCGGTTGCGCAGCCTGGGCCGCTACGCGACACAACCCCAGCCGAACATCGGTGAACTGCTCGACCTGGTCGCCCTGGGCAGCGTGGCCGATGTGGTGCCGCTGGATGCCAACAACCGCATCCTGGTGCACCAGGGCCTGGAGCGCATCCGTGCCGGCCGTGCCCGCCCGGGCTTGAAGGCCATTCTTGAGGTGGCCCGCCGCGATCACCGGCGCATCACCTCCACCGACCTGGGTTTCATTCTTGGCCCACGCCTGAATGCAGCCGGGCGCCTGGACGACATGAGCCTGGGCATCGAATGCCTGCTGTGCGAAGACCCGGCGCTGGCCCAGGACATGGCGCAGCAGCTGGATGACCTGAACCAGGACCGCAAGTCCATCGAGCAGGGCATGCAGCGCGAGGCACTTGCGCAGCTCAAGGACCTGCCGGTCGAGTCGATGCCTTACGGCTTGTGCCTGTTCGATGCCGACTGGCACCAGGGCGTGATCGGTATTCTGGCGTCGCGGCTGAAGGAGCGTTACCACCGGCCGACCATTGCCTTCGCCGATGCAGGCGCTGGCATGCTGAAGGGCTCGGCGCGTTCTGTGCCAGGGTTCCATATTCGCGATGCGCTGGATGCCGTGGCGGCGCGCCACCCGCAATTGATCAGCAAGTTCGGCGGCCACGCCATGGCCGCTGGCTTGTCGTTGCCAGAGGCAAATTTCCCGGCCTTTGCCGAGGCCTTCGACGAAGAGGTACGGCGCCAGCTGCGTGAAGACGACCTGACCGGGCGCCTGCTGTCCGACGGCAGCCTGGCGGTGGAAGAATTCCACCTCGATCTGGCCAAGGCGCTACGCAATGCCGGGCCATGGGGCCAGCATTTCCCTGAGCCGCTGTTTCATGGCGTGTTCCAGTTGGTGGAGCAGCGCGTGGTGGGCGAACGGCACTTGAAAGTGGTGCTGAAGAGCGAGTGTGGCTCGGTGCGGCTGGATGGCATTGCCTTCGGCATCGACCGCGACGTATGGCCGAACCCGACGGTGCGCTGGGTCGAGTTGGCGTACAAGCTGGATGTGAACGAGTTTCGGGGCAATGAAAGTGTGCAGTTGATGATTGCCCACATGGAGCCGCGTTGACTGCAACCCTGTAGGAGCGGCCTTGTGTCGCGATGGGCTGCAAAGCAGCCCCAGGTTGTCGGCACATATGCACAAGTCCAGGCTTTCAGCACAGCTGCACAAATTGCCGGGGCTGCCTTGCAGCCCTTCGCGACACAAGGCCGCTCCTACAAGGCCCAAGCGGCCAGCCACAGGCGTCTGTAAACAACTTGCCCAAAATCCCATGGAACCTTCCCCCCAGGCATTCTGGTCTAGTCTGAAGTATGACCGGACCCAGGCCAGGGACGTGCTATTGAGTGTCCGGGCCGGATCACCATTGGAGTTCTTGGGAGGTGCCCTCATGAGCCTGCTGCTCGAGCCTTACACCCTGCGTCAACTGACGTTGCCCAACCGCATCGCCGTTTCGCCGATGTGCCAGTATTCTGCAGCCGATGGCCTGGCCAACGACTGGCACCTCGTTCACCTGGGCAGCCGCGCAGTGGGTGGCGCGGGCCTGGTGATCACCGAGGCCGTGGCGGTTACCGCCGATGGCCGCATCACCGCCGAAGACCTTGGGTTGTGGGAGGACGCACAGATCGCCCCGCTGCAACGCATCACCCGCTTTATCACCGCCCAGGGCGCCGTGCCCGGCATCCAGCTGGCGCACGCCGGGCGCAAGGCCAGTACCTACCGCCCCTGGCTGGGCAAGCACGGTAGCGTCAAACCCGAGGAGGGTGGCTGGCAGCCGTTGGGGCCCTCGAAGATTGCCTTCGACCCGCAACATACAACGCCACGCGAGCTGACCTTGGGCGACATCCAGGAGGTGGTCGGTGCCTTCGTTGCCTCGGCCCAGCGCGCGTTGCAGGCCGGCTTCAAAGTGCTCGAGGTTCACGCCGCCCATGGCTACCTGCTGCACCAGTTCCTGTCACCGCTGAGCAACCAGCGGCGTGACGAATACGGCAGTTGCTTCGAAAACCGCATCCGCCTGACCCTGCAGGTGGTGGAAGCGGTGCGCAAGGTATGGCCTGCCGAATTGCCCCTGTTCGTGCGGGTATCGGCAACCGATTGGGTAGAAGACGGCTGGAACCCGGATGAAACCGTCGAACTGGCCCGGCGCCTGCGTAACCTGGGCGTCGATTTGATCGACGTGTCCTCTGGCGGCACTTCGGTCAACGCCGAAATACCCACCGGCCCCGGCTACCAGACCCGTTTCGCCGAGCGCGTGCGCAAAGAGTCTGAAATTGCCACCGGCACCGTGGGCATGATCACCGAACCTGCGCAGGCCGAGCATATCCTGCGTACCGGCCAGGCCGACCTCATCTTCCTTGCCCGCGAACTGCTGCGCGACCCTTACTGGCCGCTGCATGCCGACGACGACCTGGGCGGTAACAAGGCCACCTGGCCGGCGCAGTACCAGCGCGCTACCAGCCGGGCCAACCCGATTCATGAGTCGGATCTGCGCGACTGATTCTGAAGGCGCGGCCTTGTGTGGCCACAGGGCCGCAGTCTAACCACGAAAATACCTGGGGCACTGCGCGACCCATCGCGACACAAGGCCGCTTGTGTCTTGAGAGAGGATTAGAATCTGGAGCACGAGTAGCAGCAGAAGCTGTCATTCACCGTTTCACTTGTGGGAGCGGGCGTGCCCGCGAACACCGGCGCAGCCGGTGCCAGACACCGCGTCGCCTGCTTGCGAGCAAGCCCGCTCCCACAATGAATCGCGCAGGCTTTTCAAATTTTGGGAAAGACAGTTGCTCCTACCTTGAACGCGGTTGAGCGGACCCAGCGTGACCGAGCATGATAATCAATGCTTGATCATCACATGCCGCACACAGGTGTAGTCCTCCAGCCCATACATCGACATGTCCTTGCCATACCCCGAGTGTTTCTGCCCGCCATGGGGCATTTCACTGACCAGCATGAAATGGGTATTCACCCAGGTGCAGCCATATTGCAGGCGTGCGGCCAGGCGGTGGGCGCGGCCGGTGTCGCGGGTCCAGACCGAGGAGGCCAGGCCGTAGTTGGAGTCGTTGGCCCATTCCAGCGCCTGCGCTTCGTCGCTGAAACGGGTTACCGACACCACCGGGCCGAACACTTCGTTGCGCACGATCTCATCATCCTGCAGGGCGTCGGCCAGCACCGTCGGCTCGAAAAAGTACCCATCGCCCTCGATTGCCTTGCCACCGGTCACCAGGCGAATGTGCGGCTGGGCGACGGCACGCTGTACCAGGCCGGCGACCTTGTCGCGGTGCTGGGCGCTGATCAGCGGCCCCAGCTCGGTGCCCTCGGCCTCCTGCAGGCCGGGCTTGATGCTGGCTACCGCTTCCCCCAGGCGCTCGACGAAGCGCTCATAGATACCGGCCTGCACATACAGGCGGCAAGCCGCCGTGCAGTCCTGGCCGGCGTTGTAGAAACCGAAGGTGCGAATACCCTCGATCGCGGCATCGATGTCGGCATCATCGAACACCAGGACTGGCGCCTTGCCGCCCAGCTCCATGTGCATGCGCTTCACGCTGTCGGCGGTGGCGCTGATGATATGGGCGCCGGTGGGGATCGAGCCTGTCAGCGACACCATGCGGACCTTGGGGTGCGTAACCAGTGGGTTGCCGACCGTCTGGCCACGGCCAAACAAAATGTTGAGCACCCCGGCCGGCAGCAGGTCCTTGGCCAGTTCCCCCAGGCGCAAGGCGGTCAACGGGGTCAGCTCGGAGGGTTTGATCACCACCGTGTTGCCGGCCGCCAGGGCCGGGGCGATCTTCCAGGCCAGCATCATCAGCGGGTAGTTCCACGGTGCAATCGAGGCCACCACGCCCAAGGGGTCGCGACGGATCATCGACGTGTGGCCCGGCAGGTATTCACCTGCCGCCGAGCCGCCCAGGCAGCGCGCCGCACCGGCGAAAAAACGAAACACGTCGGCAATCGCCGGAATTTCGTCGTTGCGCGCGGCACTCAAGGGTTTGCCGCAGTTCTGCGATTCCAGCCGAGCCAGTTCATCGCCATGCGCCTCAATGGCGTCTGCCAGGTTCAACAACGCCTGGGCGCGGTCCTTGGGGCTGGTTTGCGACCAGCTGTCGAACGCATGGTCAGCGGCACGCACGGCGCTGTCCACCTGGGCTTCGCTGGCTTCGTTGATCTGCGCCAGGGCGGTGCCCAGCGCCGGGTCGAGCACGGTCCAGGTCGGGCCTTGGCCGGCGACCAGTTGGCCATTGATCAGCATCTGCGTTTGCATCGGGTACTCCTCCAGGGTCATTTGCCACTGCCCGCAACGCTGTCGCCGCCACGGGTCAGGTAATAGGCGCCAAGGATCGGCAGCATGGTCACCAACATCACCAGCATGGCTACCACATTGGTCACCGGCACGTCGCGCGGCCGGCTGAGCTGGTTGAGCAGCCAGATCGGCAGGGTGCGTTCGTGGCCGGCGGTGAAGGTCGTGACAATGATCTCATCGAACGACAGGGCAAAGGCCAGCATACCGCCGGCCAGCAGTGCCGAGCCGAGGTTGGGCAGGATGATGTAGCGAAAGGTCTGCCAGCCATCGGCACCCAGGTCCATGGAGGCCTCGATCAGGCTGTGCGAGGTGCGCCGCAGGCGGGCGATCACATTGTTGTAGACGATCACCACGCAGAATGTGGCATGGCCGACCACGATGGTGAACACCCCGGGCTCCACGCCCAAGGTCTTGAACGCCGAGAGCAGGGCGATGCCGGTGATGATGCCGGGCAGGGCGATGGGCAGGATCAGCATCAGCGATATGGCCTCTTTGCCGAAAAAGCTGCGCCGGTACAGTGCGGCCGATGCCAGTGTGCCTAGCACCAGGGCGATCAGGGTCGCCAGGCAGGCGACCTGCAACGACAGCTTGATCGCGTCCAGCACGTCGGTGCGGGCGAAGGCCACGGCAAACCACTTCAGGGTAAACCCCGTGGGCGGGAAACTGAATGCTGCGTCTTCGGTGTTGAAGGCGTACAGGAAGATGATCAGGATCGGGAAATGCAGGAACAACAGCCCGCCCCAGGCCGCCAGGCGCAACCCTACAGAGGCTTGTTCAGAGTGCATCGAAGGCCCCCAGGCGCTTGACGATCGACAGGTACAGCGCAATCAGAACGATCGGCACCAAGGTAAATGCCGCCGCCATCGGCATGTTGCCGATCGCCCCTTGCTGGGCATAGACCATGCTGCCGATGAAGTAGCCGGGTGGGCCCACCAGCTGCGGCACGATGAAGTCGCCGAGGGTAAGCGAGAAGGTGAAGATCGAGCCAGCGGCGATACCGGGAATCGACAGCGGCAGTATCACCTGCATGAAGGTTTGCCCGGGGCGTGCGCCAAGGTCTGCCGAGGCCTGCAACAGCGACGGCGGCAAGCGCTCCAGCGAGGCCTGGATCGGCAGGATCATGAATGGCAGCCAGATGTACACGAACACCATGAAGCGCCCCAGGTGCGAGGTCGACAGCGTGCTGCCGCCCACGCCCGGGACCGTCAGCACGGCTTGCAGCAGGGCGTCCAGGTGCAGCTGGTGGACGAACCACTGGGCCACCCCACCCTTGGCCAGCAGCAGGGTCCAGGCGTAGGTCTTGACGATGTAGCTGGCCCACATGGGCATCATCACGGCGATATAGAAAAATGCCTTGGTCTTGCCGCGTGTGTAGCGCGCCATGTAGTAGGCGATGGGAAACGCCAGTACCGCGCTGGCCAGTGACACCGCCACCGCCATGCCCAAGGTCCGCAGGATGATGTCGAAGTTCGACGGGTTGAACAGCGCGGCGAAGTTGCCCAGGGTCAGGTCCGGGGTGACCGCCATGGTGAAGTCGTCGAAGGTGTAGAAACCCTGCCACAACAGGTTCAGCAACGAGCCCAGGTAGATGGCGCCGAACCAGGTCAGTGGCGGGATCAGCAGCAGGGCCAGGTACAGGTTGGGGCGCCGGTACAGCACATCGGCCAGGCCTCGGAGCGCGCTCATGGCAATGGCCCAGCGCTTTCCTGCAGCACGGTCATCGCCTCGCGCGGCCAGTGCGCCTGCACCCGCTGCCCGGGCTGCCAGGCCTGGGGCTGTGCCTGCCAGCGGTCGTTGGCCTGGGTTACCGCCAACAGTTGGCCATTGTCCAGTTGCAACTCGTAACGGGTGGCGCTGCCCTGGTACTGCACATCGCGCAGCAGGCCGCTGACCTGGACCTCGTGGCTGGTGACCACCGGGTCGCCCAGGCGGATGTGCTCAGGGCGGATGGAAAACGGCGCCGGGTGGCCGTTGAGCGCCCTCGCCAATTCGCCACGCACCACGTTGGACGTGCCGACGAATTCGGCGACGAAGGTGGTGGCGGGTTTCATGTAGAGGTTGCGCGGGGTGTCGACCTGTTCGATGCGGCCGCGGTTGAACACCGCGACCCGGTCCGACATCGACAGCGCCTCGGTCTGGTCATGGGTGACGAAGATGAAGGTGATGCCTAGCTGGCGTTGCAGCTTCTTCAGCTCGCCCTGCATCTGTTCGCGCAGCTTGAGGTCCAACGCGCCCAGCGGCTCGTCCAGCAGCAGCACGCGGGGCCGGTTGACCAGTGCCCGCGCCAGGGCCACACGCTGGCGCTGGCCACCCGAAAGCTGCGCCGGCTTGCGCGCGCCGTAGCCGGCCAGGGCCACCATGGCCAGGGCTTGTTCGGCACGGCTGTGGCGCTCGGCCTTGGCCACGCCTTTCACTTTCAAGCCATAGGCGATGTTGTCGAGCACGTTCATGTGCGGGAACAACGCGTAGTCCTGGAACACGGTATTGACGTCACGCTGGTAGGGCGGCACGCCGGCAGCTTCCAGGCCGTGGATACGGATCGAGCCGCTGCTTGGCTGCTCGAAGCCGGCGATCAGGCGCAGGCAGGTGGTCTTGCCGGAGCCGGACGGGCCGAGCATGGAGAAGAACTCCCCATCGCTGATGTCGATGCTGACCTGGTCTACGGCCTTGACCTCGCCGAAGCTACGGGAAACCTGGGTGAACTGGACGGCTAGGGGCATACGCGGTTCTCTGTTGTTCTTGTCTTGCCTGTATCGGCCCTGTCCCCGGCAAGCCGGCCCCACAGGGATCACACCACAGGGCCGGAACAGGCGGAGAAACCCTCAGCGCCCACCCATGATGGCAATGTAATCTTGAGTCCAGCGGCTGTAGGGCACGAACTTGCCACCCTGGGCCTGCGGGGTTTTCCAGAAGGCGATCTTGTCGAAGTTGTCGAAGCCGTTGGTCTTGCAACCCTCGGCGCCGAGCAACTCGCTGCCACTGCAGGCTGCCGGCACCGCCGGCAACGAGCCGAACCAGGCGGCCACGTCACCCTGCACTTTTGGCTGCAGCGACCAGTCCATCCATTGGTAGGCGCAGTTGGGGTGCTTGGCATCGGTGTGCAGCATGGTGGTATCGGCCCAGCCGGTAGCGCCCTCCTTGGGGATGGTCGACGCCACGGGCTGGTGCTCGGCCTTCAGGCCATTGACCATGTAGCCCCACGAACTGGAGGCGACCACGCCTTCGTTCTTCACGTCGCTCATCTGCACTGTGGCGTCGTGCCAGTAGCGATGGATCAGCGGTTGCTGCTGGCGCAGCAGTTCGAGCACCGCCTGGTATTGCGTTTCGGTCAGTTCATACGGGTCCTGGATGCCCAATTCGGGCTTGGCCGACTTCAGGTACAGCGCCGCGTCCGCGATGTAGATCGGCCCGTCATACGCCTGTACGCGGCCTTTGTTCGGCTTGCCATCGGGCAGGTCCTGCGGCACGAACACCACGCCCCAGCTGGTCGGTGCCTGCTTGAACGTGTTGGTGTTGTACAGCAGCACGTTCGGCCCCCACTGGTACGGGGTGCCATAGACCTGTTTATCGACCACATACCAGCCACCGTTCTGCAGGCGCGGGTCGATGTTTTTCCAGTTGGGGATCAAGGCGGTGTTGATCGGTTGCACCCGTTTGCCGGCGATCAGCCGTAACGAGGCATCGCCCGAGGCGGTAACCAGGTCGTAGCCCCCCTTGGCCATCAGGCTGACCATTTCGTCCGAGGTGGCAGCGGTTTTCACGCTGACCTTGCAGCCGGTTTGCTGTTCGAAGCCGGTCACCCAGTCATACGCCTTGTCGCTTTCACCGCGCTCGATGTAGCCAGGCCAGGCGACGATGTCCAGGCGCCCTTCGCCAGGCCCCAGGGCCTTGGGCGGTTCGGCGGCCAGCAGGCCGGTACTGGCCAGCACGGCACAGGTGGTGGCGCCGAGCAATGCGGTCTTGTGCACGGGCATGGGTGTTCCCTCTTGTTGGAGATTGTGGTCGCGGCAGTGGTCGAGTCTAGTTGGCTTTTTGCCAGTCAATGCAACATCCAGAAGCAAATCCGCGCATGGTCCTTTACCGGGCAGGCCTTAATCTGGCGGATGACTTCCCATGCCTGGAGACTTGCACATGAACACCCGTGGCTTGCTGGACCAACTGCTCAAATCTGGCCAGGAGTTGCTGAACAAATCGTCTGATTCCGGCAAACCCGGCGCTGGCGCCAGCGGGCTTGGCGGCCTGTTGTCCGGGGCCGGTGGTGGCTTGCTGGGCGGTGGCGCACTGGGCGTGCTGCTGGGCAACAAGAAGGCGCGCAAATATGGGGGCAAGGCCCTGACCTATGGTGGCCTCGCGGCACTCGGGGTGCTGGCCTACAAGGCCTACGGCAACTGGCAGGCGCGCCAGCAGGTGGCTGCCAGCGAGCCGCAGACGGTCGACCGCTTGCCGCCGGCCCAGGTCGAGCAGCACAGCCAGGCGGTGTTGCGGGCGCTGGTGGCTGCGGCCAAGTCCGACGGCCATATCGACGAACGCGAACGGGCGCTGATCGAAGGTGAGTTCACCCGCCTGGACAGCGACCGCGAGTTGCAGCATTGGCTGCACGCCGAACTGAACAAGCCGCTGGACCCGGCTGAAGTCGCCCGCGCCGCACAGACGCCCGAGATGGCTGCCGAGATGTACTTGGCCAGCACGATGATGGTCGACCAGGAAAACTTCATGGAGCGCGCCTACCTCGATGAGCTGGCCCGCCAGTTGCGTCTGGACCCGGGTTTGCGCCAGGAGTTGGAGAGCCAGGTGCGGTTAGCCGCAGGCCAGTAAGCGACGCGGTCCTTGTGGGAGCGGCCTTGTGTCGCGAAAGGGCTGCGCAGCAGCCCCAAAGATTTTAGCTTCGCCGCATGAAATGCCGGGGCCGCTGCGCGGCCCTTTCGCGACACAAGGCCGCTCCCACAAACGAAGCGACTTTTCCATGATGGGCTCCGTCCATTAGCGGGGATGCCAGGTTACCCCACATTTCACCCGCAAAAGCGTAAGGCCTCTAGGCTATACTTCGGCGATTTTCCCCGCTCGTTGTGAATTCCTGAGGGCTGAATGTGAAGAACTGGACGTTGCGCCAACGGATCCTGGCAAGTTTCGCCGTGATCATCGCCATCATGCTGCTGATGATCGTGGCCGCCTACTCGCGGTTGGCCGCCATCGAAACCGCCGAAGCCGCCGTAGGTACAGACAGCATTCCCGGGGTCTACTACAGCTCGATGATCCGCAGCGCCTGGGTCGACAGCTACGTCACCAGCCAACAGTTGGTCGGGCTGTCCAACCACCGGGAAATCACCTCGGCCGACATAGAACTGTTCAAGAGTTTCGAAGACCGGCTGAAGCAATTCATGGCCAGTTACCAGAGCACCATCCAGGACAATGACGACCAGGCCCGCTTCGACAGCTTCGTGCAGCTTGAAGAAAACTACATGAAGATTGTCGGCCAGGTGCTGGATGCCTACCGTCAGCGCAACTACGCCGAAGCCCAGCGCCTGATCAACGACGTACTCACACCCGCCTGGGTCGACGGTCGCAAGCACCTGAACGATGTCATCGAGAACAACCGCGCCTCCGCTGATGCCGCCACCCGCGATATCGTCAGTGCCGTGACCACCGCCAAGGGCAGCATGATCGTCTCGCTGTTGCTGGCCATTGTCGCGGCCGGGGTGTGCGGCCTGTTGCTGATGCGCGCCATCACCGCGCCCATGCAGCGTATCGTCCAAGCCCTCGACAAGCTGCGTTCGGGTGACCTGAGCGTGCGCCTGAGCCTGGAACGCAAGGATGAGTTCGGCGCCATCGAGAGCGGCTTCAACGAAATGGCCGAAGCGCTGGCGAACCTGGTGGCCCAGGCCCAGCGCTCGTCGGTGCAGGTCACCACGTCGGTTACCGAGATCGCCGCCACGTCCAAGCAGCAGCAGGCCACTGCCACCGAAACCGCAGCCACCACCACGGAAATCGGCGCCACCTCGCGGGAAATTGCCGCCACTTCGCGTGACCTGGTGCGTACCATGACTGAAGTCACTTCGGCCGCCGACCAGGCCTCCAGCCTGGCCGGCTCCGGCCAGCAGGGCCTGGCCCGCATGGAAGAGACCATGCACCAGGTGATGGGCGCCGCCGACCTGGTCAACGCCAAGCTGGGCATCCTCAACGAGAAGGCCAGCAACATTACCCAGATGGTCGTGACGATCGTCAAGGTGGCCGACCAGACCAACCTGTTGTCGCTCAACGCCGCCATCGAGGCGGAAAAGGCTGGTGAGTATGGCCGTGGCTTTGCCGTGGTGGCCACCGAGGTGCGGCGCCTGGCCGACCAGACCGCCGTGGCCACTTACGATATCGAGCAGATGGTGCGCGAGATCCAGTCGGCGGTGTCGGCCGGGGTCATGGGCATGGACAAGTTTTCCGAAGAAGTGCGCCGGGGCATGTTCGAAGTGCAGCAGGTCGGCGAGCAACTGAGCCAGATCATTCACCAGGTACAGGCCTTGGCACCGCGCGTGCTGATGGTCAACGAAGGCATGCAGGCCCAGGCCACCGGTGCCGAGCAGATCAACCAGGCCTTGGCCCAGCTCAGTGATGCCAGCACCCAGACCGTCGAGTCGCTGCGCCAGGCCAGCTTTGCCATCGATGAGCTTAGCCAGGTGGCCGCAGGCTTGCGTGGCGGCGTGTCGCGTTTCAAAGTCTGACCGCGATGACCGACACGCAAGCGCCGGCCGCACAGCCGGGCAACGCCAAGGGGGCGCTGTACCTGCAGTTCCGTATCAGGGAACAACGCTTTGCCCTGAGCGTGCACGAGGTGATCGAAGTGCTGCCACTTCGGCCACTCAAGCCGATTGCCCGGGCGCCAGCCTGGGTGGCGGGTATTCTGGCCCACCGTGGCCTGCTCATACCCGTCATCGACCTGGCCGCGCTCAGCTTCGGCCAGCCGGCGGCGCAGCGCACCAGCACCCGGCTGGTACTGGTGCACTACCGGGCTGGGCTGCAGTTGGGGCTGGTGCTGGAGCAGGCAACCGAGACCCTGCGCTGCCAGCCCGATGAGTTCCAGCCCTACGGTGTAGACACTAGCGAAGCCCCTTACCTGGGGCCGGTGCGTCAGGATGCCCTTGGCATGCTGCAGCGCATCGAAGTCAATCACCTGCTGCCCGACGCCGTGCACGCATTACTGTACACGCAGGGCCCGACCGGGGGGCGGACATGACCGAACAGCGTTTTTTCCGTTTCTTGCGTGAGCGTATTGGCCTGGATGTGGAGTCTGTCGGCACGCCGATGGTCGAGCGTGCACTGCGCCAGCGTAGCGTAGCGGTGGGCGCTGCCGATCTGGACGACTACTGGCTGCGCCTGCAGCAGTCCGGTGAAGAGCAGCAGGCACTGATCGAAGCGGTGATCGTGCCAGAGACCTGGTTTTTCCGGTACCCCGAGTCCTTCACCGCGCTGGCGGCCCTGGCGCACAAGCGCCGTGCCGAACTGGACGGCGCGCGGCCGCTGCGGTTGCTCAGCCTGCCGTGCTCGACGGGCGAGGAGCCCTATTCGCTGGCCATGGCCTTGTTTGATGCCGGTATGGCGCCGGGGGCGTTTCTGGTCGATGGCATGGACATCAGCCCCAGCTCGGTGGCCAGGGCCGGGCAGGCCGTGTATGGCCGCAATGCCTTTCGCGGCAGCGAGCTGGGTTTTCGCGAGCGTTACTTCGATGTGGTCGACGAAGGCCACCGCCTGCACGAGCGGGTACGCCAGCAAGTCAGCCTGCAGGTAGGCAATGTGCTCGACCCGCTGCTGGCCAGCCGCGATGGCCTGTATGACTTCGTGTTCTGTCGCAACCTGTTGATCTACTTCGACGTGCCGACCCAGCAACGCGTATTCGAAGTGCTCAAGCGCCTGCTGCACCCACAGGGGGTGCTGTTCATCGGTCCGGCCGAGGGCAGCCTGTTGGCGCGCCTGGGCATGCGCCCGCTGGGGATCGCCCAGTCGTTTGCCTACGTACGAGACCCAGGCAGCAGCACGCCTGCGCCGGCGGCAGCGGCAGCACCTGCCAGGCGCAGTTGGCCGGGGCCCGGGCCTGCCGGGTATTCGCAGCCGGCCTTGCCGGTGCCGCGGCCGCAGCGTGCGCTGCCGGTGGTGGCCCGGCCAGCGCCGGCCCGCGAGGCTGCGGGTGAGGGCCCCAGCGAACTGCTGGCCGGCATCGCCCGGCTGGCCAATGCCGGCGCCAGCGCACAGGCTCGCCACGAATGCCAGCGCTACCTGGGCCAGTACCCGCCGGCGGCGCAGGTGTATTACTGGCTGGGGCTGCTCAGCGATACCGAGGGCGACGCACAGCAAGCGCTGACCCACTACCGCAAAGCGCTGTATCTGGAGCCACAACACCCCGAGGCGTTGCTGCACCTGGCGGCCCTGCTTGCGGCCCAGGGTGACCTGGCCGGGGCCCGGCGCCTGCAGGAGCGGGCGGCGCGGGCTGGGCGGGAGTCTGAACGGTGAACGGTGAATCCGCGATGCAACTGCTGGCCGATGACGATGCGCTCATCGACGACTGCTGGAACCGCATTGGTGTACATGGCAACAAGCAATGCCCGCTACTGGAGCGGCACGTGCATTGCCGCAACTGCGAAGTCTACGCCGCTGCGGCTACCCGCCTGCTTGACCGCTATGCATTGGCGCAGGAGCACTCGGCGGCCGAGCGTGAGCCGCTGCAAGAGCACACCGGTCGCTCCATGTTGCTGTTCCGTCTGGGTGAAGAATGGCTGGCGCTGGCGACCGCCTGCCTGGCCGAAATCGCCCCGTTGCAGGCCGTGCATTCGTTGCCGCACCAGCGCTCGCGGGTGTTGCAGGGGGTCGCCAACGTACGTGGGGCGCTGGTGCCATGCCTGTCATTGGCCGACTTGCTGGGGGTTCAGGCGGGTGCTGCCGAGCAGCGCAGCAGCCGGGCGATGCCACGCATGTTGATCCTGGCCAGCGAGGGCGGCCCGGTGGTGGTGGCGGTCGAGGAAATCGACGGCATTCACCGGCTCGACCCGCTGCTGCTGGGCAGTGGCCAGGACGCCACACGCTATACCGCGGCGGTGCTGCAATGGCGCGGGCGCAGCGTGCGGGTACTGGACGATCAACACTTACTGGCTGCCGTGCAGCGGAGCTTGTCATGACCCCAGAGCAAATGCGCGACGCCTCGTTGCTCGAGCTGTTCAGCCTGGAGGCCGAAGCGCAGACGCAGGTGCTCAGCGCCGGTCTGATGGCACTCGAGCGCAACCCTACCCAGGCTGACCAGCTCGAGGCGTGCATGCGCGCGGCCCACTCGCTCAAGGGCGCCGCCCGTATCGTTGGCGTGGACGCGGGCGTCAGCGTCGCGCATGTCATGGAGGATTGCCTGGTAGCCGCCCAGGAGGGGCGCCTGCGGTTGAATGCCGAGCATATCGATGCGCTGTTGCAGGGGACCGACTTGCTGATGCGCATTGCCACACCGGGCGACAGTGCGGCGCAGGCGACCCTGCCGGTGTTTCTTGCGCAGATGGCCAGCCTGCTCGACCCAGGCGGCGCCGGCGTGCCGCCGCTGCCCGTGGCGGCAGGGGCCGTATCGCCGTCGTCGCCGTCGGTCAGCCCACCGCCGGCACCGTTGGTGCTGCCCAGTGAGCTGTCAGAGCCCGACGCCGAGCCTGAGCCCGAGCCCGAGCCCGAGCCCGAGCCAGCGCTGCGGCGCAAGGTGGGCAAGCGCGTCGGCGATGCAGGCGAACGAGTGTTACGGGTCACTGCCGACCGCCTGAACAGCCTGCTCGACCTGTCCAGCAAGTCGCTGGTGGAGACCCAGCGCCTGAAGCCTTACCTGGCCACCCTGCAGCGCCTCAAACGCATGCACGGCCAAGGGATGCAGGCGCTCGACGGCGTGCGCATGCAGCTGGAAGACAGCGGCCACAACAGTGAAGTGCTCGAAGCCTTGGCGCAAACCCAGCGCCTGCTGGTGGAGACCCAGCAGATCCTGCAACAGCAGGCCGCCGACCTCGATGAGTTCGGCTGGCAGGCCAGTCAGCGTGCACAGTTGCTGTACGACACGGCGCTGGCCTGCCGCATGCGGCCATTCGCCGATGTACTGGCCGGGCAGAGTCGCATGGTCCGAGACCTCGGCCGCTCGCTGGGCAAGCCGGTACGGCTGGTGGTGGAGGGGGAAAAGACCCAGGTCGACCGCGATGTACTGGAAAAGCTTGAAGCGCCATTGACCCACCTGCTGCGCAATGCCGTGGACCACGGCATCGAACTTCCGGAACGGCGCCTGCTGGCGGGCAAGCCAGCGGAAGGGCTGGTGCGCCTGCGTGCCTCGCACCAGGCTGGCATGCTCAGCCTGGAGCTGATCGACGATGGCGCCGGTATCGACCTGGAGCGCCTGCGCGGCAGTATCGTCGAGCGCGCCCTGTCGCCGGCCGACACCGTGGCGCGCATGAGCGAAGCGGAACTGCTGACATTCCTGTTCCTGCCCGGCTTCAGCCTGCGCGACAAGGTGACCGAAGTGTCCGGGCGCGGCGTCGGGCTGGATGCGGTGCAACACATGATTCGCGAACTGCGCGGCTCGATCGAGCTGAGCCAGCAGCCAGGGCAGGGCTGCCGCTTCCATCTGCAGGTGCCGTTGACCCTGTCCGTGGTGCGTAGCCTGGTCGTCGAGGTCGGTGGCGAGGCTTACGCTTTTCCGCTGGCGCATATCGAGCGCACCCTGGACGTCACCGCCGAGCAGATCGTGCAGATCGAAGGCCGCCAGCACTTCTGGCACGAGGGCCGGCACATCGGCCTGGTGGCGGCCAGCCAGTTGCTCAACCGCCCGCTGGGGCAAAGCGACGGCAGCAGCCTGCGGGTCGTGGTGATCCGTGAGCGCGAGCAACTGTACGGTGTGGCCGTGGAGCGCCTGGTAGGCGAACGCGTGCTGGTGGTGATGCCGCTCGACCCACGGCTGGGCAAGGTGCAGGACATTTCTTCGGGTGCCTTGCTCGATGATGGTTCAGTGGTGCTGATCGTCGATGTCGAAGACCTGCTGCGCTCGGTGGATAAACTGCTGAGCACCGGCAGCCTGGAGCGTATCGAACGCGGCAGCGGCGGCACCCGTGGGGTGGCGCACAAACGCATCCTGGTGGTCGACGATTCACTGACCGTGCGCGAGCTGCAGCGCAAGCTGCTCAGCCACCGTGGCTACGACGTGGCGGTAGCGGTAGACGGCATGGACGGCTGGAACGCCTTGCGCAGTGAAGACTTCGATTTGCTGATCACCGATATCGACATGCCACGTATGGACGGTATCGAACTGGTCACCCTGGTGCGGCGCGACCAGCGCCTGCAAGGCTTGCCAGTGATGGTGGTGTCCTACAAAGACCGTGAGGAAGACCGGCGGCGTGGCCTGGACGCCGGCGCCGACTACTATTTGGCAAAGGCCAGTTTCCACGACGACGCGTTGCTGGATGCTGTGGTGGAACTGATCGGGGGGGCTCAGGGATGAAGATCGCCATCGTCAATGACATGCCCATGGCGGTCGAGGCCCTACGCCGTGCAGTCGCCCTTGAGCCCGCGCACGAGCTGGTGTGGGTGGCCAGCAATGGCGCCGAGGCAGTGCAGCGTTGTACCGAGCAGCTTCCGGACCTGATCCTCATGGACCTGATCATGCCGGTGATGGACGGCGTGGAGGCGACCCGGCGGATCATGGCCGAAACCCCATGTGCCATCGTCATCGTCACGGTCGACCGCAAGCAGAATGTGCACCGGGTGTTCGAGGCCATGGGCCATGGCGCGCTCGATGTGGTGGACACCCCAGCGCTGGGCGCGGGTGATCCCCGCGAAGCGGCGGCCCCGCTGCTGCGCAAGATCCTCAATATCGGCTGGCTGATTGGCCAGCAGCGTGCACCGGTTGCGCGCCCGGTTGAGCTGCCGCTGCGCGAAGCTTCACAGCGTCGCGGCCTGGTGGCGATTGGTTCGTCGGCCGGTGGCCCGGCAGCCCTGGAGGTGTTGCTCAAGGGCTTGCCGCCGGCGTTTCCGGCGGCCATCGTGCTGGTCCAGCATGTGGACCAGGTATTTGCCGCAGGCATGGCCGAGTGGCTCGGCAATGCCGCCAACCGGCAGGTGCGGCTGGCCCGTGAAGGCGAGCCGCCGCAGCCGGGCGTGGTGTTGCTGGCCGGCACCAATCACCATATCCGCCTGCTACAGAACGGCCAACTGGCCTACACTGCCGAGCCGGTGAATGAAATCTACCGGCCGTCGATCAATGTGTTTTTCGAGAGCGTGGCCCAACACTGGCACGGCGATGCGGTGGGCGTATTGCTCACCGGCATGGGCCGCGACGGTGCCCAAGGCCTGAAGCTGATGCGTCAGCAGGGTTTCCTGACCATTGCCCAGGACCAGGCCAGCAGCGCGGTGTACGGCATGCCCAAGGCCGCCGCAGCCATTGATGCTGCCGTGGAAATTCGCCCGCTGGACCGCATCGCCGGGCGCTTGACGGAAATTTTTGGAAAATGACGACACGTATTGAATCACGCCGCCACGCCGGTAGTGATCGGGTGACCATGTATGGATGATTTACCGATCGAAGGTTTCGCGACCACCAACGAAAACTCGGCGATGGTACTGCTGGTCGACGATCAGGCCATGATCGGCGAGGCCGTGAGGCGAGGGTTGGCCAACCAGGACAACATCGACTTCCACTTCTGTGCCGACCCCCACCAGGCGGTGGCCCAGGCCATGCGCATCAAGCCCACGGTCATCCTTCAGGACCTGATCATGCCGGGCCTGGATGGCTTGACCCTGGTGCGTGAGTACCGCAACAACCCGGTGACCCAGGACATTCCGATCATCGTGCTCTCCACCAAGGAAGACCCTCTGGTCAAGAGCGCGGCGTTTGCGGCCGGGGCCAATGATTACCTGGTCAAGCTGCCGGACACCATCGAACTGGTGGCGCGTATTCGCTACCACTCGCGCTCCTACCTGACCCTGTTGCAGCGCGACGAGGCCTACCGCGCCCTGCGCGTCAGCCAGCAGCAGTTGCTGGATTCCAACCTGATGCTGCAGCGGCTGATGAACTCCGATGGCCTGACCGGGCTGTCCAACCGCCGGCACTTCGACGAATACCTGGAACTGGAGTGGCGCCGGGCCATGCGCGAGCAGCAACAACTGTCGCTGCTGATGATCGACGTGGACTACTTCAAAGCCTTCAATGACAGCTTCGGCCACCTGGCCGGTGACGAGGCGCTGCGCCAGGTGGCCGAGTCGATCCGCGGCTCGTGCTCGCGGCCCAGTGACCTGCCCGCGCGTTACGGCGGCGAGGAATTCGCCCTGGTGCTGCCCAACACCTCACCTGGCGGGGCACGGCTGGTGGCCGAAAAGCTGCGCCAGACCGTGCATGGCCTGGGTATCCCGCACACTGCACCGGCGGCTGATGCGTTCCTGACCGTGAGCATCGGCCTGGCCACCCAGACTCCGAGTATCGGCAGCCATTGCCGGCAACTGATCTCGGCGGCCGACAAGGGCCTGTACCTGGCCAAGAATGGCGGGCGCAACCAGGTCGGTATTGCCTGACGCGCCGATAACAGCACCGGCCCTCGTGGTAGCTCATGTACAGGCTACCGCCCGGCGGGTCTGCCGCCATGCGGCGGACTCGGTTATACTCGCAGGCTTTTCACCGAATTCGTGCGAGTAGCCAGCCCATGGAAATCCAACCGATCCTGAACACCATCAAGGACCTCACCGAGCGTTCCCAGTCAATTCGGGGGTATCTTTGACTACGATCACAAGCATGACCGCCTGATCGAAGTCAACCGCGAGCTGGAAGACCCCAACGTCTGGAACAAGCCCGAGTACGCGCAGGCCCTGGGCCGCGAGCGTGCCATGCTGGCACAGGTGGTCGAGACCCTGGACAAGCTGTCCAACGGCCTGGGCGACTGCCAGGACTTGCTCGACATGGCTGTCGAGGAAAATGACGAAGGCGCCGTCGGCGACGTCGTGACCGAGCTGGAAGGCCTGGAAGAAAACCTGGCTCAGCTTGAGTTCCGTCGCATGTTCAGCGGCGAAATGGACATGAACAACGCCTACCTGGATATCCAGGCCGGCTCTGGCGGTACCGAGGCGCAGGACTGGGCCAACATCCTGCTGCGCATGTACCTGCGCTGGGCCGACAAGCGTGGTTTCGACGCCACCATCATCGAACTGTCCGAAGGTGAAGTAGCCGGTATCAAGGGCGCCACCGTGCACATCAAGGGCGAGTACGCCTTTGGCTGGCTGCGCACCGAAATCGGCGTGCACCGCCTGGTGCGCAAGAGCCCGTTCGACTCCGGCGCCCGTCGCCACACCTCGTTCTCGGCGGTGTTCGTTTCGCCAGAAATCGACGACAAGGTCGAAATCGAGATCAACCCGTCCGACCTGCGCATCGACACCTACCGTTCCTCCGGTGCCGGTGGCCAGCACGTCAACACCACCGACTCGGCCGTACGTATCACCCACGTACCGACCAACACCGTGGTGGCGTGCCAGAACGAACGTTCGCAGCACGCCAACAAGGACACCGCCATGAAAATGCTGCGGGCCAAGTTGTACGAGCTGGAAATGCAAAAGCGCAACGCCGCCTCGCAGGCGTTGGAAGACAGCAAGTCGGACATCGGCTGGGGCCACCAGATCCGCTCCTACGTGCTGGATGACTCGCGTATCAAGGACCTGCGTACCGGCGTGGAACGCAGCGATTGCCAGAAGGTGCTGGACGGCGACCTCGACCAGTACCTGGAAGCAAGCCTGAAGCAGGGCCTGTAAGCCGTACTCCACCGCCGCGCCATCGGCGAACCGCCGCTGGCGCGTGCCCTGCCCGAAAAGGGCAACGAATACCTGATGGAAAAAATGACCAGATGAGCGACCTCAAGACCGAATCGCAAGACCTGCAACAGGAAGAGAATGCCCTGATCGCCCTGCGCAAGGAAAAACTTGCCGCCGAGCGTGCCAAGGGCAATGCCTTCCCCAATGACTTCCGTCGCGACAGCTACTGCAACGACCTGCAGAAGCAGTACGCGGACAAGACCAAGGAAGAGCTGGAAGCAGCCGCGATTCCGGTCAAGGTGGCGGGCCGCATCATGCTCAACCGTGGCTCGTTCATGGTGATCCAGGACATGACCGGCCGCATTCAGGTCTACGTCAACCGCAAGACCCTGCCGGAAGAAACCCTGGCCGCAGTCAAAACCTGGGACCTGGGCGACATCATCAGCGCCGAAGGTACCCTGGCCCGCTCTGGCAAAGGCGACCTGTACGTCGAAATGACCAACGTGCGCCTGCTGACCAAGTCGCTGCGCCCGCTGCCCGACAAGCACCACGGCCTGACCGATACCGAGCAGCGCTACCGCCAGCGCTACGTCGACCTGATGGTCAACGAAGAAACCCGCCACACCTTCCGTGTGCGCTCGCAGGTGATCTCGCACATTCGCAAGTTCCTCATCGAGCGTGACTTCCTCGAAGTCGAAACGCCCATGCTGCAAACCATCCCGGGTGGTGCTGCGGCCAAGCCGTTCGAAACCCACCACAACGCCCTGGACATGGCCATGTTCCTGCGCATTGCACCGGAGCTGTACCTCAAGCGGCTTGTCGTGGGCGGGTTCGAGAAGGTGTTCGAGATCAACCGCAACTTCCGTAACGAAGGTGTTTCGACCCGGCACAACCCGGAATTCACCATGCTCGAGTTCTACCAGGCCTACGCCGACTACCGCGACAACATGGACCTCACCGAGGAACTGTTCCGCGAGCTGGCGCAGCTGGTTCTGGGCAGCACCGACGTGCCGTACGGCGACAAGGTGTTCCACTTCGGCGAGCCGTTCGCCCGCCTGTCGGTGTTCGACTCGATCCTCAAGTACAACCCGGAGCTGACCGCTGCCGACCTGCAGGACGTCGACCGCGCCCGTGACATCGCCAAGAAGGCCGGTGCCAAGGTGCTGGGCCACGAAGGCCTGGGCAAGCTGCAGGTGATGATTTTCGAAGAGCTGGTCGAGCACAAGCTGGAGCAGCCACACTTCATCACCGAGTACCCGTTCGAGGTGTCGCCGCTGGCCCGTCGCAACGACGACAACCCGGCCGTGACCGACCGTTTCGAGCTGTTCATCGGTGGCCGCGAAATCGCCAACGCCTACTCCGAGCTCAACGATGCCGAAGACCAGGCCGAGCGCTTCCTGGCCCAGGTAGCCGAGAAAGACGCCGGTGACGACGAAGCCATGCACTACGACGCCGACTTCGTTCGCGCGCTGGAGTACGGCATGCCGCCGACCGCGGGTGAAGGCATTGGTATCGACCGCCTGGTGATGCTACTGACCAACTCGCCGTCGATCCGCGATGTGATCCTGTTCCCGCACATGCGCCCGCAGGCCTGAGTGAGCTGAACGAGCCGCCTTTTCAGGCGGCTTTTCTTTGCGAGCGGCAAGCCATAAGCGGCAAGCTACAAGAAACGGCAGTCCGCGTGCATTCCGCTTTTTCTGGTGGCTTGCCGCTTGTAGCTTGCCGCTTCTTCCGTGAGGTCCCCTATGACACCCGCCACCCCTCACCAGGGCGCCGCCGGCATCGCCACCGCCGTCGCCGAAAGCGTGCAATACCAAGGCCGCAAAGCTGCCCGCCAAGGCAGCGAACAGCGTCGCCAGCAGATTCTCGATGCTGCCATGCGCATCGTCGTGCGCGATGGCGTTCGCGGTGTGCGCCACCGGGCGGTGGCTGCCGAGGCCGGTGTGCCTTTGTCGGCCACCACCTACTATTTCAAGGACATCGAGGACCTGCTCACCGATACCTTCGCCCAGTACGTCGAACGCAGCGCCGCCTACATGGCCAAACTGTGGGCCAACACCGAAGTTGTGCTGCGCCAGCTGCTGGCCCAAGGGGATGGCAGCCCGCAGGCGCGGGCACGGCTGGCTGACGAAGTGGCACGCATGACCGCCGACTACGTGCAGCGCCAACTGCTGAACCGCCGCGACTTCCTGATGGCCGAACAGGCGTTCCGCCAAGAGGCGCTGCTGTGCCCGCGCCTGGCCGAACTGGTCTGTGCGCACGAGCAGATCCTGCTGCACGGCACCCGCCAATTGCTGCAGGTGGTCGGTTCGCGGCAGCCGGAACAGGACGCCCAAATGTTGACGGCGATTATCGAGCAGATGGAATATCAGGGCCTGCTCAAGGATGCCAGCGCGCAAGCCGATGGGCAGATGCTCGCTATGCTTACCCGATACCTGCAACTGGTGCTGGCATCGGCCTGAGCGAGACCGACTTTTCAAGGAGAACCTGATGAAAGCCTGGCGTGTGGTGTTGTTGACTTTGTCATTCCTGCTGCTGGGCGGTTGTCTGGTGACCTTCCATGAGCCATTGCCCAGCAATCAGGCCGCGCCCAAGGCCTTGCTCGGCAAGTGGAGCAGCAAGGACGCCTGGGGTGAGCCGTTGAAGCTCACCATCACCCGCAGCAGTGGCAATGCCTACAAGGCGGTCGCCACGGCCAAAGGCAAGGCACCGGAAGCCTACATGTTCACGGTGTCGCGCCACGGTAACCGCTGGTACCTGTCGGCCGGTGTGCCCAAGCGCCTGGGCGGCAATTTCCTGATTGGCGGCTTCGATATCGTCGATGGCAAGGAACTGGTGCTGTACAACCTGGATGTCGAGCAAGTGCAGCAGGCAGTGGACAAACAGGAACTGACCGGGCGCAGTACCGAGGTGCCGGAAGGCAACGGCGATGGTGTGTTGATCGACAGCCCGTCGGCGCGGGTGCTGGCGTACCTGGACGACCCGGCCAACTCGGACCTGTTCGTTGAAGTGGCCCGGTTCCAGCGGTCCGGCAAATGACCGTGCTGGCTTCATCGCCGGCAAGCCAGCTCCCACGGGTACAGCACAGGGCTCCAAGGCAGTGATGAACCTGTGGGAGCTGGCTTGTCGGCGATGAGGCCGGTACAGGTTTTCTGTACTAGAAAGGAGTCCCCGGTGGACGAATACCAGCAGACCATCCGCGCCCTGTCCGACCGCATCGTCGCGGCGCAAACACCGATTCGGGTGCTGGATGCGGTGAAGTGGGACGACAGCATTCGGCAGGGCTTCCTGCAGGGCAAGGGCAAGGAGCCGCCAGCGGTCGACCGCGCCTATTACCAGTCGCGGCCCCTGTCGTTCGACTCCAGCGCCGTCAAGGCCGAGTTTCAGGGGATCGAGCGCGACATCATTCGCCAGCTAGGCCAGTTCAACCCCGTTGGGCAGATCATGAAGCGCATGTGCCGCGAGTACCGCATGGTAGTGCGCATGCTCGAAGCCCGTGGCACCGAGGAGTTCGGCCTGATCTCCCAGGAGTTGTATGGCGCCGCTTCCGACGCCTTTCATGCCGGTGACCCGACCTTGGCCGACCTCGGCCTGATGCTGTCGGACTACCTGAACAACATCGATGGCCGCGGCGACCTGAAGGACGAACCGAAGAACCTGACCGCCAAAGAGGCTGTCGATACCCTACAGCGGCGCCTGAACACGGTGTTCGGTGAAGCCGAAGGCACCATCCGTGTATTCGAGTCCGACGGCATTGTCGCTGACGCCGCCGCCGGTGCCGACTATATCAAGGTGCGCGCCGATGCCATGTTCAATGCCCGTGACGTGCGGGCGCTGGAAGTGCACGAAGGGCTGGTGCACGTCGGCACCACGCTCAATGGCCTGAACCAGCCGATCTGCACCTTCCTGGCCAAGGGCCCGCCCTCGTCGACGGTGACCCAGGAAGGCCTGGCCATCCTCATGGAGGTGATTGCCTTTGCCTCCTACCCCAGCCGCCTGCGCAAGCTCACCAACCGCACCCGTGCCATCCACATGGTCGAGGAGGGCGCCGACTTCATGCAGGTGTACGGCTTCTTCCGCGAGCAGGGCTTCGAGATGGGGCAAAGCTACAGCAACGCCAGCCGGGTATTCCGCGGCTCGGTGCCCAACGGCCTGCCATTTACCAAGGACTTGTCCTACCTCAAGGGCTTCATCATGGTTTACAACTACATTCAGTTGGCTGTGAAGAAGGGCAAGCTCGAACAGATACCGCTGCTGTTCTGTGGCAAGACCACCCTGGAAGACATGCGCACTTTGCGTCAACTGGTCGAGGAGGGGCTGGTCGAACCGCCCAAGTACTTGCCCGAACAGTTCCGTGACCTCAACGCGCTGTCGGCCTGGATGTGCTTCTCCAACTTCCTCAACCACCTGAGCCTGGATCGCATTGAAGCCGACTACGCGAATATTCTCTAAGTCCTGCCGCCCGCTGCTGCTGGGGCTGGTGCTGCTGGCCCTGGGCGGCTGCAGCAGCCTGCTGTTCTACCCCGAGCGCGGGCAGGCGTTCACCCCTGAACGGGCCAAGCTGGCGTACCGTGATGTCACCCTGACCACTGCCGATGGCGTTCGCCTGCACGGCTGGTGGCTGCCGGCCAAGCCGGGTGTCGAGGTCAAGGGTACGGTGTTGCACCTGCACGGCAACGGCGGCAACCTGCCTGGGCACCTGGGTGGCAGCTACTGGCTGCCGGAGCAGGGTTACCAGGTGCTGATGGTCGACTACCGCGGCTATGGCCTGTCTGAGGGCAAACCGAGCCTGCCAGAGGTATACCAGGACATCGCCGCGGCCATGACCTGGCTGGACCAGGCGCCCGAGGCCAAGGGCAAGCCGCTGGTGTTGCTGGGGCAGAGCCTGGGCGGCGCCATGGCGATTCATTACCTGGCAGGCCACCCGGAGCAGCGCCAGCGCTTCGCTGCCCTGGTTTTCGACGGGGTGCCGGCCAGCTACCGGGCGGTGGGGCGCTATGCCCTCAGCACCTCGTGGATGACCTGGCCATTGCAGGTGCCACTGTCGTGGCTGGTGCCCGACGGCGACAGCGCGATCCGCTCGATCGAGCAACTGCGCAGCCCGCCCAAGCTGTTCTTCCAGAGCATCGATGACGACCTGGTGCCGCTGGAAAACGGTATCCGCCTGTATCAGCACGCGCCACCGCCACGGGTGCTGCAACTGACCCGAGGTGGCCATGTGCAGACCTTCGCCGACCCTACATGGCGCCAGGTGATGTTGCGCTTCCTCGATGACCCTAGCCATTTCAACGGCCTGCGGCGGCTCGCCGAAGTGCCTGATTACCCTGACGAGAAGAACAGCCAATGAGTGAAGAACGCAACGCCATCCCGCTGATCCTGACGGGTGTGGGCAGCATCATCGTGACGGTGGGCGCCTTGTGGTACTACGGCTACCTGCATTTCGCCAAACCCGAGGATGCCCTGTTGTTGCAGGATTACACCATGCTCAAGACCGTCCCCGGCGAGGATTACAAGGTTTCGCTGGACCCGGCACCGCAAGTGGCGCAGTGCGTGGACGGTGTATTGGTGCTGTTCGATACCCAGCAGAAAGGCCTGACGGGTGTGCTGGTGGACAACCGCAAGCGTGCAGTGCGCTGCATGGGTGAGGAAACGCCGCAGCAGGTACAGTGAGCGGCAGCGAAGCAAAAAAAAGCCCCGCGTCGATCGCGGGGCTTTCTCTGTCAGCTGGCCAGTATTACTGCTGGGCCTGGCTCATGGAGCGTGGCTGCACCGGCTGGTTGTCGTTGGAGATGGTCACCTCCACACGACGGTTCTGTGCACGCCCGGAGTTGCTGGAGTTGTCCGCAACCGGGTACTCCTTGCCGTAGCCTTGGGCCACGATGCGCGCTGGGTCTACGCCGGCGCGCACCAGGGCCATGCGTACGCTGTTGGCGCGGCGCTCGGACAGGCTCTGGTTGTAGCTGGCCGAGCCGACGCTGTCGGTGTAGCCCTCTACGATCACCTTGCGCTCAGGGTTTTCCTGAAGGAACTGGGCCAGTTTGGTGATGTTCGGGTAGGCGTTGCTTTTCAGCTCGGCTTTGTTGAAGTCGAACAGCACGTCACCGAAGGTCACCAGCGTACCGCGGTCGGTCTGCTTGGCGTTCAGGCTGTTCTGCAGCTTGGCGATCTGGGCATCGCGGGCATCCAGCTTGGCCTGGGCACGCTGGGCGGCTGCGTTCTTCAGCTCACCCTCGGCAGTGCGCAGGGCAATGGTCTGCTTGGCCACTTCGACGCGCTGGTTGGTCAGGTAGGCCAGCTGGTCGACTTTCTTCTCGTCTTCACGGTCCATGTAGGCCTTGTCGGCCTTGTTCAGCCAATCCTGGGCATCCTTGGTTTCCAGCGCGGCGACTTTGCTCGCCTGTGGATCGCTCTGCAGGGCCGAGAAGTTGGTGCGGGCGGCTTCCAGGTTGGCGTTAGGGTCGTGCGAGCACGCAGCAAGACCGACGCTCAGGGCCAGCAGGGCGGGAATCATGACGTAATTGCGCATAGTGTTCATCCTTTGATCGTGTGCGAAGGCTAAGGTTGGCGGGGCAGGGCTCACTGAGCGCTGCGCAGGCCTTCCTCACGTACGTCCTGAACGCCCTGGCGGGCATCCTGCACGGCCTTCTGAGCCTTGGCCGCCTGGGCCTTGCGTTCGGCCAGGCGTGCGTCCCATTCGGCCTGTTCGGCCAGGCGCTTGGCTTCGTCGTACTTCTTGTCGTGCATGGCGATTTCAGCCTGCTTGAACTTGTCTTGCGCGGCTTTCATTTCCACGGCGGCGAACTCGGTGCCGCCAGCGCTGACAGCGGAATTCACGGCGGACTGGGTAACCGCATATTGCTCGGTAGGCGGGTTACCCGCACAGCCGGCCAGGACCAGGCTACTGCCCAGGGCCAGCGCGGCCAGCTTGAACCCGCGCACATGAGTGGATGACGGTTTGCTAGTGCGGGTTTTCATGGTGGTCAGCTCCATTGGATCACTCCTGATAACGATGTCCGTAGCAGTCCATCGCTCATTCCCTGACAAGTCCGCGCGCTTGGGATCAACGGTGCACAACGGCAGGTGTGCAGGGTTTTAGCGTGATGGCTATTAGCTGTGACTCAGCGTTTTTTTGGATAGTTCCGAAAAATTTCTGACCCGGCGGAGGGTTTTTGCAGAGTGCCCGAGGCAATTGAAGCGGGTGGCGGACGGCGCGGCCAATGTTCTTCTCGGCGCGTTTGCTGCCCGAGGTCAGGCGCCGCGCGGGCGGCGCCAGATCGCTCAAGGCTGCGCAAGGCCTACGCCCCTGGCTCTTCACTGCCCTCGGTGGTAAGGCTGTGCAGATGCTGCTTCGACAGCGACAAAAACCGCGGTGTCGGCCCCACATCCTCATACATCGGGTCACCTTCTTCATCGGTGGCGATGACCTGGCGACCGGGCACATAGGGAAAACTGGCTTCCACTTCTTCAAGCGCGGCCGCGACCAGTTCGCCGAGCAGTTCCTCGGCGGTGCGTTTGGGGTACATGTCGATCAGCGCGGCCAGGCGCGCTTCGGACTCCAGGTCCAGATGCAGGACATGGCCGGTACGGCTCAAGGTGCCGGCGGCATTCTGTTCCCAGTGCTGGGCGAGTTCACGGATTTTCATGATGACCTCTGGTTACGCCTCGAAGGCTGCATGGCATGTGAGTGCTCAACCTTCACTTTAGTTTGCTTTGGCCGATCCCTGCTTGCCATCGCTGCTTGGCTGGGGGCACTCTTGGGTGAATGTCACCGCCCCAATGTGGGAGCGGGCATGCCCGCAAACACCGGCGAAGCCGGTGCCAGCCACCGGGTTGGATTTTTCGCGGGCATGCCCGCCCCCCAGGAAGGGCGTGTAGCCTGGAAGGGATGCAACGGAGAGAGGGGCCAATGACCGATATCGATGTGCGCTTGCGTGAAGATGTGCATGTGTTGGGTGAACTGCTGGGCGAAACCATCCGCCAACAGCATGGCGATGCATTCCTGCAGAAGATCGAAGCCATTCGCCACAGCGCCAAGGCCGACCGTCGCGGCCCCGGGGAGCAACTGAGTTCGACCCTGGCAGACCTTGCCGAAGAAGACCTGCTACCCGTGGCCAGGGCCTTCAACCAGTTTCTCAACCTGGCCAACATGGCCGAGCAGTACCAGTTGATCCGCCGCCGCGATGCCGACCAGCCCGAGCCGTTCGAAGCGCGGGTGCTGCCCGAGTTGCTGGCGCGGCTGAAGCAGGCCGGGCACAGCAATGATGCCCTGGCCCGGCAGTTGGCGAAGCTGGATATCCAACTGGTGCTCACGGCACACCCCACCGAAGTGGCGCGGCGCACGCTGATTCAAAAGTACGATGCCATTGCCGGCCAGCTGGCTGCCCAGGACCACCGCGACCTGACCCCGGCAGAACGCGAGCACGTGCGCGAACGCCTGCGCCGGTTGATCGCCGAGGCCTGGCACACCGAGGAAATCCGGCGCACCCGGCCAACCCCGGTCGACGAGGCCAAGTGGGGCTTCGCCGTGATCGAGCATTCGTTATGGCACGCCATCCCCAGCCACCTGCGCAAGGTCGACAAGGCCTTGTTGGACGCCACCGGGCTGCGCCTGCCGCTGGAGGCCGCCCCTATCCGCTTTGCCTCGTGGATGGGCGGGGACCGCGACGGCAACCCCAACGTGACCGCCGTGGTGACCCGCGAGGTGCTGCTGCTGGCCCGCTGGATGGCTGCCGACCTGTTCCTGCGCGACATCGATGCGTTGGCCGCCGAGTTGTCCATGCAGCAGGCCAACGCCGCCCTGCGCCAGCAGGCCGGCGACAGCGCTGAACCCTACCGGGCGGTGCTCAAGCAGTTGCGCGACCGCTTGCGCGCAACGCGTGCCTGGGCGCACTCGGCGTTGAACAGCAGCCAGCCGCCCAGCGCCGAGGTGCTGGTCGACAATCGTGACCTGATTGCCCCACTGGAACTGTGCTACCAGTCCCTGCATGAGTGCGGCATGGGCGTTATCGCCGAGGGGCCGCTGCTGGACTGCTTGCGCCGCGCGGTCACATTCGGCCTGTTCCTTGGCCGGCTCGACGTGCGCCAGGACGCGGCCCGGCACCGTGACGCCCTGACCGAAATCACCGATTACCTGGGCCTGGGCCGCTACGCCGACTGGGATGAAGAGCAGCGCATCGAATTCCTCCAGGCCGAGCTGAAAAACCGCCGGCCGCTGCTGCCGGCACACTTCAAGCCGCAGGCGGATACGGCCGAGGTGCTGGCCACCTGCCGCGTAGTGGCGGGTGCACCTGCTGCCTCGTTGGGCTCTTACGTCATCTCCATGGCCGGGGCTGCCTCGGATGTGTTGGCGGTACAACTGCTGCTCAAGGAAGCTGGCCTGACCCGGCCGATGCGCGTGGTGCCACTGTTCGAAACCCTCGCCGACCTGGACAACGCCGGGCCGGTGATGCAGCGCCTGCTAGGCCTGCCAGGTTACCGTGCAGGGCTGCGCGGCCCGCAGGAGGTCATGATCGGCTACTCCGACTCCGCCAAGGACGCCGGGACCACCGCAGCGGCCTGGGCGCAGTACCGTGCCCAGGAAAACCTGGTGCGTATCTGTGCCGAGCATCAGGTCGAACTGCTGCTGTTCCATGGCCGCGGCGGCACTGTGGGCCGTGGCGGTGGGCCTGCCCATGCGGCGATCCTGTCGCAGCCACCGGGCTCGGTGGCCGGGCGTTTCCGTACCACCGAGCAGGGCGAGATGATCCGCTTCAAGTTCGGTTTGCCGGGCATTGCCGAGCAAAACCTCAACCTGTACCTGGCTGCCGTACTCGAAGCCACGCTGTTGCCACCGCCGCCGCCGCAGCCGGCCTGGCGCGAAGTCATGGACCAGCTGGCCGCCGATGGCGTCAAGGCGTACCGCAGTGTGGTGCGGGACAACCCGGACTTCGTCGAGTATTTCCGCCAGTCGACGCCGGAACAGGAACTGGGGCGCCTGCCACTGGGCAGCCGCCCGGCGAAACGCCGCGCCGGTGGCATCGAAAGCCTGCGGGCCATCCCGTGGATCTTCGGCTGGACCCAGACGCGGCTGATGCTGCCGGCCTGGTTGGGCTGGGAAACCGCGCTGAGCAATGCCCTGGCGCGTGGCCAAGGCGAACTGCTGGCGCAGATGCGCGAACACTGGCCGTTCTTCCGCACCCGTATCGACATGCTGGAAATGGTACTGGCCAAGGCGGATGCGCAAATTGCCGAGGCCTACGACGAACGTCTGGTGCAACCGCAGTTGCTGCCTTTGGGGGCGCACCTGCGCGACCTATTGTCGCAGTCTTGCCAGATAGTGCTTGGCCTGACCGGGCAGCCGGTGCTACTCGCGCACAGCCCCGAGACACTGGAATTCATCAGCTTGCGTAACACCTACCTGGACCCGCTGCACCGCCTGCAGGCCGAATTGCTGGCGCGCTCGCGCAGCCGCGAAGCCGCTCTGGACAGCCCATTGGAGCAGGCCTTGCTGGTAACGGTGGCGGGCATTGCCGCCGGCTTGCGCAACACCGGTTGAGCGCAGGGCCGGGTGCGGCAGTCGGCATGCCGTAACGGCTGTAGGGCAGCAGCGAAAGGGTGGTTGCGCCGGGCGCAACCACCTGCCTGCTTGGTCGCAAGTGGCGCATTCCTGCAACTTTGGGACGCTTGTCTGGCTGCCGGGCGCTGTGTATCTTGAGCAGCCCTCTGACCGAATTATGGTCATACCCGATTTTCCGGACTTGGCCCTGGTCGCCGAATCCATTGAAGTTCATAAAAAAATTTGAGGAGCACAAGATGCGCGTTATTCTGCTGGGAGCTCCCGGGGCCGGTAAAGGTACTCAGGCAAAGTTCATCACCGAAAAGTTCGGTATCCCCCAAATTTCCACCGGTGACATGCTGCGTGCTGCCGTCAAGGCCGGCACCCCGCTGGGCCTGGAACTGAAGAAAGTCATGGATGCCGGCCAGCTGGTGTCCGACGAGCTGATCATCAGCCTGGTCAAGGAGCGCATCGCCCAGCCGGATTGCGCCAACGGCTGCCTGTTCGACGGCTTCCCACGGACCATTCCACAGGCCGAAGCCATGGTTGCGGCCGGTGTCGATATCGACGCCGTGGTTGAAATTGCCGTGGACGATGAAGAAATCGTGGGTCGCATGGCAGGTCGCCGTGTGCACCTGGCCTCGGGCCGTACCTACCACATTCAGTACAACCCGCCGAAAGTGGAAGGCAAGGACGACGTCACTGGCGAAGACCTGATCCAGCGCGACGACGACAAGGAAGAGACCGTTCGCCATCGCCTGTCGGTCTACCACAGCCAGACCAAGCCGCTGGTGGACTTCTACCAGAAGCTGTCGGCGGCCAATGCTGGCAAGCCGAAGTACAGCCACATCGAAGGCGTAGGCTCGGTTGAAGCCATCACTGCCAAGGTCCTGGCAGCCCTGAGCTGATCCGATACAGCATGCACCGTCAACGGCCCGCTTGCGGGCCGTTGTTTTTTCTGGCTTTAGCTATGCGGTCCCAGTAGGAGCGGCCTTGTGTCGCGATGGGGCGCGCAGCGGCCCCGGCGATTTCTGCGGCGAAGCTCACTCTGCGGCGAAGCTGAAATTGTGGGGCCGCTGCGCGCCCCATCGCGACACAAGGCCGCTCCTACTGGGACCGTGTCAAGTGGCCATACAGCGGCCCCGTGGGGACACAACGGCGCAGCTGCTCTATAATGCCGCTCTTTTTCTTCGCACCTGGATACCCGTTCGATGACCACCCTGTTGGCCCTGGATACCGCCACCGAAGCCTGTTCCGTTGCGCTGCTGCATGACGGCAAGGTAACCAGCCATTACGAGGTGATCCCGCGCATGCATGCCCAGAAGCTGCTGCCGATGATCAAGCAGTTGCTGGCCGATTCCGGCGTGGCACTGAACGCGCTCGATGCCATCGCCTTTGGCCGGGGCCCGGGTGCGTTCACCGGTGTGCGTATCGCCATCGGTGTGGTCCAGGGGCTGGCGTTCGCCCTCGAGCGCCCGGTGCTGCCGGTCTCCAACCTTGCCGCGCTGGCCCAGGGCGCGTTGCGCGAACAGGGCGTGCAGCAGGTCGCCGCGGCCATCGATGCGCGTATGGACGAGGTGTACTGGGGGTGCTACCAGGCCACGGCGGGGGAAATGCGCCTGGTCGGCAGGGAGGCCGTGTTGCCACCCGAGCAGGTGGCGCTGCCGTTAGAGAGCACCGGTGCCTGGTTCGGTGCCGGCACGGGTTGGGGTTATGGCGAACGCCTGGCAGTGAAAGTCGCGGCCAGCGATGCCCAGGCCCTGCCCAGCGCTGTGGACGTACTGGCCCTAGCCGGTTTTGCCTGGGCGCGTGGCGAGGCAGTTACCGCCGAACAGGCGCAGCCGGTGTATCTGCGCGACAATGTAGCTACCCCAAAGAAGCAATAGCTGCTGTCCGTCGGTTATTGCCGATCACACTAAAACCTTTTTCGCATTCTGTGGTCGAGTTATCAATGAAGCATTAGCGACGGAGCTCTGATGCTGCTAAATTGCCATCATTGATCCCGAGTGCTCATGCCATGCGTATCGACGGTTTCTCATCGCAGTACCCGATCAAGCGCACGCCGCGCAAGGCCGCGGTGCGCGAGGATGCAGTCGATGATGCTGAGGTCGTCGATGACCTTGAAGCCGCGCCACCCGAGCCTGCCGCTCGCCGCCTTGGCGCTGGGCTGCCAGCCCGCCAGCAGGACATGGTATTCCCTCGCGCCCGTGACCGGCGTACCGCCAATGCCTTGGCCAGTTACCTGAGCACCGCCGGTTTTACCGACTGGGACATGGAAGTACTAGGGCTCGACCTGTACATTTGATGGATGAGTCCATCAGCACTGCCTTACTTTCTCGGTTGCCCGTCATGGAGTGAAAACGCCTGGCGCGACTACCTGTACCCCGCCGACGCCAGCAGCGGCCAGATGCTGGGGTTCTATAGCCAGGTGTTCAACGCGGTCGAGGGCAACACCACCTTCTACGCCCGGCCCGCCCCTGGCACCCTTGCCCGCTGGGCACAGGTAATGCCCGAGCATTTCCGGTTCACCGCCAAGTTCCCCCGCGACATCAGCCACGCCGGTGACCTGCGCGACCAGCTGGAGCCTGTCTTCGATTTCACCCGGTTGATGGCGCCATTGGGCAGGCGAGTGTCCCCCTACTGGTTGCAATTGCCGGCCCAGTTCGGCCCTGCGCGTCTGGGCGAGCTGTGCCATTTTCTGGATGAGCTGGCGGTGCCCGTGGCAGTTGAAGTGCGTAACCAGGCGTTTTTCGCCAAGGGTGAAGAAGAGCGCATGCTCAACCGGGTGCTGCACGAGCGGGGCGTCGAGCGTATCTGCCTGGACCCGCGCGCGCTGTTCAGCTGCACTTCGCGTGACCCTGCCGTGCTGCATGCGCAGTCGAAAAAGCCCAAGGTGCCGCCGCGCCCGGCCGCCTTTACCCAACACCCGCAGGTACGCTTCATCGGCCACCCGGAACTGCAAGCCAACGACGTGTTTCTCACCCCGTGGGTAGACAAGGTGGCCAGCTGGATCGAAGAAGGCCGCAGCCCCTATATCTTCCTGCATACCTCGGACAACCGCCTGGCGGCGGCACTTGCCCGGCATTTTCACCAGCGCCTGATGCTGCGTTTGCCGGGCCTTGCCGCGCTGCCGGAATTGCCGCGCGCACCCGAGGTCGAACAACTGGGGCTACTGTGACCCTTCCCTGACTGCCGGAGGTTCTACCATGGATGTGCAAACCCTGCGAGCCGAAGCCTTCAAGGCCTTGCACCAGCGTGACGGTGCATTCGTCATCCCCAACCCGTGGGATGCCGGGTCGGCCAGGCTGTTGGCGAGCATGGGCTTCGAAGCGCTGGCCACTACCAGCGCCGGCCTGGCCTTCAGCCTGGGCCGCCCGGATGCCGAAGGGGCCTTGAGCCTGGACGACACATTGGACAACGCCGGTGAAATCGTCGACGCCACCGCGTTGCCGGTGGCTGCCGACCTGGAAAACGGCTTCGGCGACCTGCCCGAGGACTGCGCGCAGACCATTCTGCGTGCCGCCGAGGTTGGCCTGGTGGGTGGGTCTATCGAAGACGCCAGCGGCCGCCATGATGCGCCCATTTATGATATCGGCCTGGCGGTGGAGCGTGTACGCGCCGCAGTGCAGGCTGCCCGGAGCCTGCCGTTCCCGTTCACCTTGTGCGCCCGTGCAGAAAACCTGCTGCACGGGCGCATGGACCTGGACGACACCATCCTGCGCCTTCAGGCCTACGCCGAAGCGGGGGCCGATGTGTTGTATGCGCCTGGCCTGCGAACGGTGGAAGAAGTGCGCGCGGTGGTGCAGGCCGTGGCCCCGCGGCCGGTCAACGTGCTGATGGGCATGGCCGGCGTGGCGTTGAGCGTCAACCAGTTGCAGGACCTTGGCGTGCGCCGCATCAGCCTTGGCTCGTCGCTGGCCCGCGCGGCCCTGGGTGCGTTGCAGCGGGCCGCGCTGGAAGTCCATGACCAGGGCACCTTCGGCTACGCAGACCAGGCTTTGCCGTTCGCTCAGCTCAACGACCTGTTCCGTCGTTAATGAGGGCCCTGATGCTGCTGGCCGGCGTGCTGTTGTTGGCCGTGCTTGCCTGGCAACTGGGCTGGCGCCTGCCCGCGCCTTGGAACCCCTGGGCGCCGTTGGATGTGCGCCAACCGCCCAATTGGCTGACCCCCTACAAGCTGTCGCGGCTGCGGGATGACCCCGCGCTGTGCCGCCAGGCACTGGCCACCAGCCAACTGCGCTACCGGGCACAGGCCGACAGCCCGGCCTCGGCCAACTGCCCGCTGGAAAATGTGTGGCGTATCGAAGCCGGCAAGGCGCGCCTGAGCAGCAGCTTTCTGGCCAGCTGCCCACTGGCGGTGGCGTATGCACTGTTCGAAAACCACGCGTTGCAGCCTGTCGCGCAGCGGGTGTTGGGCCAGCCGGTGGCCCAGGTCGACCATTTGGGCAGCTTTGCCTGCCGCAACGTCTACCACCGCAAGCAGGGCCGCCTGAGCCAGCACGCGACGGCCAATGCCCTGGACATCAGCGGCTTTCGCCTGCAGGACGGTCAGCGCATCGTCCTGGCACGTGACTGGCAGGCGGGTGGGGCCAAGGCGCAATTCCTGCGCGAGGTGCAGCAGGCTGCCTGCCAAAGCTTCAGCACTGTGTTGGGGCCCGACTACAATGCCGCGCACCACAACCACTTCCACCTGGACATGGGCCGCTGGCAGGTCTGCCGCTAAGGTCAGGCGTAGGCGCGCACGTTGTTCAGCACCACCGGGCGCGCCCAGTGGAGGTCGAACGCCAGGTCGGTCTGCTGCTTGCTCAGCGTGGCATCGTCGAACGGTTCGGCGGCGGGTGGCAACAAGTCGCTTTCCAGTTCGGCGATGGGCAGGAACAGCGGGCGCGGGCTAGGGCCCGGTCCGGGCTCGGGCAGCGGCTGACCCTGGCTCATCACCACCGGGCGCAGCCAGCTGTTGTTGATGTCGAGCTGGCGCTGCTGCTCGATCAGTTCCATGGCACTGAAAGGCTCGGGGGCCGGCGGCAAGAGGCTGGCTTCCAGCTCGGCCTTGGGCAGAAACAGCGGCTCGGGTGGTACTACGCGGGTATCCTGCACCGGGCAGGCGCGCTGGGCGTCGATCATGGCCAGCGCGCGGGCGCCGCCGATCGGTTCGCCGCTGTCCTGGTCGTACTGCACGAACGACTGGCTGATGCTGTCTACCGGCTCTTCCTGGCGCTCGGCCATGGCCCGGGCGAAAAAATCCTGCCACAGGTGGCTGACGCCCCCGAGTGCCTGGGTGTTGTGCTGACTGTAGTTGCCGACAGGCGACAAATAGGTCAAGCCGATGGGAAGAGTATCTGACATGGCAGTCGCGCGCGTTGTGCTCTGGCAGAATAGCGGGATATTGCCTGTATCGGCCGTGGCGGCCGATACCTTAACGGCTGGGTTCAATTTCTAGGTGTTGAAGATGGAAGAGCAGGGCGCAGGTATCCGGGTCGAGGCGCTAACGGCCGAATTCGCAGCGCAGGCCGCTGCATGGGCCGAGCGCCTGGCGCTGCCGTTGCAGGACGATGAGGCCGGGTTTGCCGTGCAGGTGGGCGTTGATGGTTTGCAGATCCAGCAATTGGGCCCGCAGGCACCGGGGCCGGTGCGGGTGGACTTTGTCGAAGGCCAGGCCGCGCACCGGCGCCAGTTTGGCGGTGGCAACGGGCAGATGATCGCCAAGGCCGTGGGCATCGCCCAAGGCGTTCGACCGCAGGTGCTGGATGCCACGGCGGGGCTTGGCAAAGATGCGTTTGTGCTGGCCAGCCTGGGCTGCCAGATGACCCTGATCGAACGCCAGCCGCTGATAGCCGCGCTGCTGGAAGATGGCCTGGCGCGCGCCCGGCTGGATGAAGAAGTGGGGCCGATTGTCGGGCGCATGCGCCTGCTGACCGGTAATGCCATCGAGCGCATGCGCAGTTGGGAAGGCGAGGCGCCGCAGGTGATCTACCTCGACCCAATGTTCCCGCACCGCGACAAGAGCGCCCTGGTGAAAAAGGAGATGCGCGTGTTCCGGCCCTTGGTCGGCGATGACCTGGATGCCCCGGCCCTGCTTGAAGCCGCCCTGGCGCTGGCCAGCCACCGGGTGGTGGTGAAGCGGCCGCGCAAGGCGCCGATCATCGACGGGCCGAAGCCGAGCCATAGCCTGGAGGGTAAGTCGAGCCGGTATGACATATATCCGAAGAAGGCGTTGAAGGCCTAATCCTCACGCAGGCGTCTCAGACGTTCTAGCAGCTCTTCGTGTACCATATCTTCCGGAATGGAAGGGTCAATGGTTGTATGGCTGCTTAGTATTTCTTCAGCGAGTGTACGGGGAGGATCGGCATGGACTGCACTGTGTGCATGCGTTTTTTGCGTTGGTCGGGTAGTGTCAAAATTAAAACGCCCGTTTTTGTCTGCGGGCAAAAGGCCCAGTATTGTCTGTTGGTTATTAAGAATGTTTATTTCTTCCAGTGCATACCCTGTTGTATAGGGAAGTCCATGAGTAATTCCGCGTTCTAGCTTACTCTGAGCTCGGAGTTGGCGTTTATTAATAGACTTTGACAGCGCGTTGTATTCATTTCTAGATAGGTTAGGACTCGATTCATCCAGGCGTGGAGCCAGGTTATTGTACCGATAGCGCTGGTTAAGCTTTTTGAACAGCCTTCCGAAAAATCTGCCGGTAGGGTCCACCCTGTTGATGGGGTCGTTGCCGCAGTAAGCATACGTGTTAAGGCCACCTCTAGCGAATGGCGAGAAACTGTCCGCACTGTGAAAGCGCATCAGCGCAGGATTGAACAGGCGGTGACCATTACCCAGCAAGTAGCCTATGGCAGAGGGTAGCCAAGTTTGCCCGGTAAAGCGGGACAGTATCGGGTGAGCGGCCGGTAAACTATCACCGCCATAAGGGCTGTAGGCAATGGCCGTTTGGCTTCCTGCATGGGAGGTAACGGTTGACGCTTGGGCATCGGTGGCCAAAAGCTGTGTTTGCGTGGTTTGGCTGTTTGTTTCGCACAGGTTCTGGTTATTCGCGCTGACAACTGAACAATGAGCACTGCCTGAGTGCACTGTCGAGAGTTTGCTGCCCTTATAAAAGAGCTTAAGTGTTTGAGTGGACATGGTGGTGCGCTCATGTGGGGCTTCATGAGAGTATGTCCAGAGTGTACCCGGGCGGATACTGGCAAAAATGTCAGGTAGTACGCCGGTTGGGGGGCACAGGCACTGGCATCCGCGCTCCTACAGACCGCGTATGCCAGAAGATGCTTTCAGGGTCGGTACGCTCGCAAGAACACCCCCACCACCTCGCGCACATGCGCCTCGGCCTCGTCGCCCTGCAACGGCCCCGCGCACCCCAGCAGCAAGCGGTAATCCGGTGCCCCCTTGACCAGGCAGAAGAAGTGCTCCGCCGCACGCAGCGGGTTGTCGATGCGCAACAGCCCGCGCTCATCCGCCCCGCGCAGCAGCGCTTCCATCCCGGCCAGCACGCGCTTGGGCCCAGCTTCGTAGAAGTACTGGCCAAAGCTCGGGTCCAGGCTGCCTTGGGCCATGATCAGGCGGCTGAGCTTGACCGCTTCGTCACTGCTGATCAGCGCCTGGAAACCACGGGCGATATTCAGCAGCACGTCTTCGACCTGCGCACCGACGGGGTACTCGAACAACAGGTCCGGCAGCTGGATCTGGCACGTGGCCATGACCGCTGAACAGAACAGCGTCTGCTTGTCGGTGAAGTGGCTGTACACGGTGAGCTTAGAAACACCTGCCGCCGCAGCGACCGCATCCATGCTGGTGTTGGCGTAGCCGAGGCTTAAGAACAGCGACTTGGCAGCTTCGAGAATCGCCTCGCGCTTGGCCAGGTCCTTGGGCCGGCCTGGGCCGATGGGTGCGTCATTGGACATTGTGGTCTGCATCTGGTTGAAGAGTCGCCCATCTTAGCGGGTCAGGCGCCATCCGGCTAAAGCCTGCCTGCATTACCTGCTGTCTGCCAGCGGACAGTTGATCGACAGTGATGTCCTCATGCAGGCACCCGCGGTGTCGATAAGTAGATGTAGATTGCTAATTTATAACGATTATTTTTTGGTGTGGATCGTGTTGATAAAGCCTCAAGGGCACCTGGCGAGGGTGTCAAGCCTATCGAACAGCAGTATCCATGCCACGTGAAATTCGTTTGAACGCCTTCGAGATGAACTGTGTCGGCCACCAGTCGCCCGGCCTATGGCGGCCCCCAGGGATCGCGCCTGGCAGCACAAGGACCTGGACTACTGGCCACACAAGTACCGCACATGGCTTGAGGCCGCTGCGGTCGAGGTGGGAGCGGCCTTGTGTCGCGATGGGGCGCGCAGCGGCCCCACGATTTCAGCTTCGCCGCAGATTCCGCCGGGGCCGCTTTGCGGCCCATCGCGACACAAGGCCGCTCCCACAGTTGACTGCGGTTTCCCAGGACTGCTTGGCACCCCCACCAATCTGCCACACATACGGCGGCTCGATCTCACAGGCGCCAAAAGGCCCAAGCCATACCCTGCAAAAACCCACACTCATACCCTTCCCGGCACCGGTTCGCTGATTTAATATACTTGCCAGTATAAATATTCGAAGTGCCCCTCGGGAAAGGATTCATCATGTTGCGCCATGCCTTGTCCATCGTTCTGCCCGCAGCCGCTGCCCTGCTTCTTGCAGCGTGCGGCCAGGAAGCTGCCCCACCTGCCGCGCCGCGCCCAGCATTGGTGGTGCAGCCGCAGCCGGCCGAAGCCGCTGCCGACAGCTACCCCGGCGAAGTGCGCGCGCGCTTCGAGCCGGAGCTGGCCTTCCGCATCGGCGGCAAGGTCAGCAAGCGCCTGGTCGAAGAGGGGCAGCGGGTCAAGGCCGACCAGCCGCTGGCCGAACTGGACCCGCAGGACGTACGCCTGCAACTGGAAGCCAACCGCGCCCAGCTGGCGGCTGCCGAGGCCAACCTGTCGCTGGTGCGCGCCGAGCGCGACCGCTACCAGAAGCTGCTGGACCGGCAGATGGTCAGCCATTCCCAGTACGACAATGCCGAAAACCTCTACCGTGCCGGCCTGGCCCGCCTGAAGCAGGCCAAGGCGCAGTTCGACGTGGCCGGGAACCAGGCAGCCTATGCCGTATTGCGTGCGCCCCAGGCCGGGGTGATTGCCAAGCGCCAGGTGGAAGTGGGCCAGGTGGTTGCCGCTGGGCAAACCGCCTTCACCCTCGCCGCCGATGGTGAGCGCGAGGTGGCCATCGCCCTGCCAGAACAGCAGTTCGCCCGGGTCGCCATCGGCCAACCGGTGAGTGTGGAGCTGTGGTCGCACCCGCAGGCGCGCTTCCCAGGGCGCATCCGCGAGCTGTCACCCGCGGCCGATCCGCGCTCGCGCACCTTCGCCGCCCGCATCGCCTTCACCACGTCGGCTGCCCCGGCCGAACTGGGCCAGAGCGCCCGGGTATTCATTGCTACCGAAGGCCTGATCCCCTTGTCTGTACCGCTGTCGGCGGTCACCGCCGAAGACGGCCAGGCCTATGTCTGGCGGGTGAACAAGGACAGCCGCCTGGAGCGGGCCGTGGTGCGCCTGGGTGCGTACGGCAACGATAGCGTGCCCGTGCTCGAAGGGCTGGCCGCCGATGACTGGGTGGTGGCCGCCGGTGGTCATGTATTGCGTGAGGGGCAGCAGGTACGCCCCGTCGACCGCAGCAACCGCGTAGTGAACCTGACGGCCAAGGAGTAAGTCCCGATGGGTTTCAACCTTTCTGCCTGGGCGCTGCGCAACCGCCAGATCGTCCTGTTCCTGATGATCCTGGTGGCGGCCATTGGCGCCATGTCCTACACCAAGCTGGGCCAAAGCGAAGACCCGCCGTTCACCTTCAAGGCCATGGTCATTCGTACCCTGTGGCCCGGTGCCACGGCCGAGGAAGTGGCGCGCCAGGTAACCGAGCGCATCGAGAAAAAGCTGATGGAAACCGGTGAGTACGAGCGGATTGTCTCGTTTTCCCGGCCTGGCGAATCGCAGGTCACGTTCATGGCCCGCGACTCGCTGCACTCCAAGGACATTCCCGAGCTGTGGTATCAGATCCGCAAGAAGGTCGCGGACATTCGCCATACCTTGCCGCCGGAAATCCAGGGCCCCTTCTTCAACGACGAATTCGGCACTACCTTCGGCAATATCTATGCACTGACCGGCAAGGGCTTCGACTACGCCGTGCTCAAGGACTATGCCGACCGGATCCAGATCCAGCTGCAGCGGGTCAAGGACGTGGGCAAGGTCGAGCTGATCGGCTTGCAGGACGAGAAAGTCTGGATCGAACTGTCCAACCTCAAGCTGGCCACCCTGGGGGTGCCGCTGCAAGCGGTGCAGAACGCCCTGCGCGAACAGAATGCAGTCAGCACCGCCGGCTTCTTCGAAACCCCCAGCGAGCGCCTGCAACTGCGGGTAAGCGGTCGCTTCGACAGCGTCGAGCAGATTCGCCAGTTCCCGATTCGGGTGGGCGACCGCACCTTCCGCATTGGCGATGTCGCCGAAGTGTACCGTGGCTTCAATGACCCACCCGCACCGCGCATGCGCTTCATGGGCGAAGAGGCCATTGGCCTGGCGGTGTCGATGAAGGATGGCGGCGACATCCTGGTGCTCGGCAAGGCGCTTGAAAGCGAGTTCGAACGCCTGGCGCACAACCTGCCGGCCGGCATGGAGTTGCGCAAGGTCTCGGACCAGCCCGCGGCGGTCAAGGCCGGTGTGGGCGAGTTCGTGCAGGTGCTGGCCGAAGCGCTGGTCATCGTGCTGCTGGTCAGCTTCTTCTCCCTGGGCCTGCGGACCGGCCTGGTGGTGGCGCTGGCCATCCCCCTGGTGCTGGCCATGACCTTCGCGGCCATGCATTACTTTGGCATCGGCCTGCACAAGATTTCGCTGGGGGCGCTGGTACTGGCCCTGGGCTTGCTGGTAGACGATGCGATCATCGCCGTGGAAATGATGGCGATCAAGATGGAGCAGGGCTACGACCGCCTCAAGGCGGCCAGTTACGCCTGGAGCAGCACGGCCTTCCCGATGCTCACCGGCACCCTGATCACCGCAGCGGGCTTCTTGCCCATCGCTACGGCGGCCTCCAGCACCGGCGAATACACCCGCTCGATCTTCCAGGTGGTGACCATTGCCTTGCTGGCATCGTGGCTGGTCGCCGTGGTGTTCGTGCCTTACCTGGGCGAGCGCCTGCTGCCCGACCTGGCCCGGCTGCACGCGGCCCGTCATGGCCAGGCGCCAGACCCTTATGCCACGCCGTTCTACCAGCGTGTGCGGCGGGTTGTGGCGTGGTGTGTACGGCGCCGCAAAACGGTGATCCTGCTGACCCTCGCGGCCTTCATCGGCAGCCTCCTGCTGTTCCGCTTCGTGCCCCAGCAGTTCTTCCCGGCGTCCGGGCGCCCGGAACTGATGGTCGACCTGAAGCTGGCCGAAGGTGCATCGCTGGCCAATACCGCCGAGCGCGTCAAGCAATTGGAGGCGCTGCTCGCGCAGCAGGATGGCATCGACAACTATGTGGCCTACGTGGGCACCGGTTCGCCGCGCTTCTACCTGCCGCTGGACCAGCAACTGCCGGCCGCCAGCTTCGCCCAGTTCGTGGTACTGGCCAAGTCGATGGACGACCGCGAGCGCCTGCGCAGCTGGCTGATCGCCACGGTGGACCAGCAGTTCCCCGAGTTGCGCGCCCGGGTCACCCGCCTGGAAAACGGCCCGCCCGTGGGTTACCCGGTGCAGTTCCGCGTCACGGGCGAGCATATCGAGAAGGCGCGGGCACTGGCCCGTGAGGTGGCGGCCAAGGTCCGCGAGAACCCGCATGTGGTGAATGTGCACCTGGACTGGGAGGAACCGAGCAAGGCGGTGTTTCTGAGCATCGACCAGGACCGTGCCCGTGCGCTGGGCGTGAGCACCGCGCACCTGGCGAGTTTCCTGCAAAGTTCGCTGACCGGCACCACCGCCAGCCAGTACCGCGAAGACAACGAGCTGATCGAGATACTGCTGCGCGGTACGCTGCAGGAGCGCAGCGAGCTGGGCAACCTGGGCAGCCTGGCGTTGCCGACCGACAACGGCCAGAGCGTGGCGCTGTCGCAGGTCGCGACCCTGGAGTATGGCTTCGAGGAGGGCATCATCTGGCACCGTAACCGCTTACCTACAGTGACCGTGCGGGCAGACATCTACGACAAAGCGCAACCTGCGACACTGGTGAAGCAGATTCTGCCTTCTTTGCAGGGCATCCGCGCCAAGCTGCCCGACGGTTACCTGTTGGAAGTGGGCGGCACGGTGGAAGATGCCGAACGCGGGCAGAAATCGGTGAACGCTGGCATGCCGCTGTTCATCGTGGTGGTGTTGAGCTTGCTGATGATCCAGCTGCGCAGCTTCTCACGCACGTTGATGGTGTTCCTGACCGCGCCGTTGGGGTTGATCGGCGTGACCCTGTTCCTGCTGGTGTTCCGCCAGCCGTTCGGCTTTGTCGCCATGCTCGGCACCATTGCCCTGGCGGGGATGATCATGCGCAATTCGGTGATTCTGGTTGACCAGATCGAGCAGGACATTGCGGCAGGGATGGACCGCTGGCAAGCGATCATCGAGGCCACGGTGCGGCGCTTCCGGCCGATCGTGCTGACCGCGCTGGCCGCGGTGCTGGCCATGATCCCGCTGTCGCGTAGCGTGTTCTACGGGCCGATGGCGGTCGCGATCATGGGTGGCCTGATCGTGGCCACTGTGCTGACGTTGTTGTTCCTGCCGGCGTTGTACGCGGCCTGGTTCAGGGTAAAGCAGCGTTGAAGACCCAGGCGCGAGCGTGCAGGCAGCTTGCGCCCTGGGTGTTGAAGGCGCCGGCCCTTACCAGCTCAGGCAGCTGTTGGTGCGGCCTTTGCACGGGCCATGGCCGCTGACGGCGGCAGGTGCAATACGGGCCTGGTCCTGAGCGACGAAAGTCTCTTTCCAGGCCAGGCGCTTGCCGTGCGGGCTACCGTTGGTGGCCTGGTAGCGCAGGCTCACCTGGTAAGCATGGCCTTCCTTGAGCGTTGCCCCATCGATCATGAAACTGAAGGTCTGGGGCAGCGCCAGTTCGCCTTGCTGCTCGAGGGTAAGCACGGGCTGCAGGACGGAGCTGCCTTTGGCAGCGCCGAAGCCCTCCAGTTTTTCACTCAGGACCAATACGTAACTCGCCGAAGCGTCCGGTGTTATCCGGTCTTGGCTTTCGCAGTCGATGAAGATCTGGAAATGTGGGGTGGAGGGCATAACGGAAACTCCTCGTCGAAAAGAGCCGCCATCCTGCACCTTGCTGTTGGCCGAGGGAGCGGGGAAAGGCGGTACAGCCAAAACGACGCAGAGGCAGCGGCCGCGCGGGTTCACGCAGACCACTGCTGTGGCACCACGCGTTATCAGAGCGTGCCGAAGACCTTCTTGGCCAGGCTGGTAGCTGCGGCGGCCGGGTTCTGGCGAATGTTCTGCTCTTGCTTGCCGATCATCTCGAACAGGCCGTCCAGCGCCTTCTCGGTCACGTAGTTCTCGATGTTGGCGTCATCCTTGACCAGCCCCAGGCCTTTGGCCTGCGCGGCGAAGGCGTTGTACTTCTGAGCCACGCCAACCTGGTCGGTGGCCTGCTTGACGACCGGCAGGAACTTGGCCCGAATCTGCTCGCGGCTGCTCTTGTTCAGGTACTGGGTGGCGGAGTCGTCACCGCCGCTGAGAATGCCCTTGGCGTCGGTCACGCTCATGTTCTTCACGGCGTCTACCAGAATCGCCTGAGCCTGCGGCACGGCCTTTTCGGCGGCCTTGTTCATGCTGGCTTCCAGGGCTTCGACCTGTTCGCCCTTGCCGAACATCTTCATCGCTTTGGCGGCCTTGCCCAGGTTGCCCGGCAGTTCGATACGCACGTCCGGGTTGTTGCTGAAGCCGCCTGGGGTGCTCAGTTGCTTGACCGCCAGTTGCGCGCCTTGGGTGAGGGCATCTTTGAGGCCGCCGGTGGCGTCCTTCTGGCTCAGGTCGCCCAGCGACAGGGCCAGCGCGCTGGCCGACAGCAGCAGGCCGGCGCACAGGGTGGTGAAGCGCAGGGAAGTGCGGATCATGAAGCGTGCCTTGTAAACAGATGAATACGGGTATCAGCGAACCTGGTCGAGCTTGACGCGCACGGGTTGCGGGTCGGAGCCGTCGAGCAGCACGCCATGGTGTTCGGTATTGATGAACAGCAGTTTGCCGCCCAGCTCGATGCGCGCGCTCAGCGCATAGCGGTGGCCGGGTTTGACCTGGCGCGGATCGTAGGTGAGGTGGAACGGCAGCGGCACGTTACCTTTGACCGGGCCGGCCTGGCGGGCCAGGGTCACGGCCGGGGCGTCCATCAACGACACGTCCTGCAGTTCGACGCTCAGGGTGGCGGCCGGCGGCAGGGCAATGCGCTGCAGGTAGAAGACTTCGCCATCCAGGCTGGCCTGGGCGGGCGGGGTTTGGCTGGAGCAGGCTGCGAGCAGGGATGCGCAACACAGCATAAAGAGCTTTTTCATGGAATCTCCGTTGTCCTTGGAGCCGGCTTGTGGCCAACCCCAGGGACTTTAGCGGATTTTCCCTAATCAATCATGGAGCACGACCGGGGGCGTCGCCACGTTATCGACCACCACGCGTTCGGTGCCAGACAAGGTGTGAGGGTTTACGGCGTGATGGGTGGTGTTGATGAACTGCAGTTGCCCGTTCTGCTCGATGCGCACGGCCAGCACGTAGCTACCGCGCGGGTCGAGCTGGCTGAGGTCGCAGGCCAGTTGCAGCTTGATCGGCAGTACACCGGCGCACTGAAGGCGCAGCTCGGCCTGGCTGACGGCCGGCGCGTCGGCACGGGACACGTCGAGCAGGCTCAGTAGCACCTGGGCGGAGGCTGGCAGGTAGTTGTCGTTGGAAGAAACGATTTCGACGTCGATCGATTTGATCTGGTTCATGGTGGTGCTCCTTGAGAGGGGGAAAGCACGGCGATGCTGTCCCCTCTCAAGGCCTGGCGGCAGACAGAAAAGCTACCCTTGCACCACGTCTGAAGGCTCGTCGCGATGCAGCGCCACCTGGCGGATGGACAGGCGCAGCTCGGCCGATAGCACGCGCTTGGCCACGCCCTCGGCCAGTTCGCCGAGCTTGTCGTGGTAACCCAGCTTGCCTTGGGCATCGGCATGCAGCACGCCTTGCTGGAGCAAGGTCTGGATGAAGTGGCGGAACAGCGTCTTGTCGAAAAACTCCGGGGCGTTCAAGCCATGCAGGATCGACAGGCGCTGGGCCATCATCACGCACAGGTCTTCCAGCGCTTCGGCGCTGAGGCTGTTCTGCCCACTGTTGAGTAGCAGGGATGTGGCCATGTAGAAACGCTGCAGCGTCTGGGTGATGGTGCGGGCCAGCAGGGTCAGCAGCACGAACTGCCGCGAGCTCGGCGGCGGGCGCACATAGATGTCGTTGTCCTGGCGCAGCAGGCCTTGCTCGACCAGCGCCGCCAGCCACTGGTCGATGACGTCGTCCAATTGCTGCGGCGCCCAGCGCAGGAACAGTTCGGCCTGCAAATACGGGTACAGCGCGTGCACATACTGCCCCAACAGTTCGCGGCTCATGCGCGAGCTGCTGAGGAAGAAGCTGGCCAGCAGCGCCGGCAGGGCGAAGATGTGCAGCACGTTGTTGCGGTAGTAGGTCATCAGCACCGCATTGCCTTCGTCCAGGTACAGGATGCGGCCCAGGGCGTCCTTCTGCTCGGCGACCAGGTTCATGCCGCGCACGTGTTCGATCAGGGCCTGGCCGTCACCCTCGGGCAGGGTGATGTGCGGCGAGTAGGGCACCTGGCGCAGCAGGGCCAGGTACAGGTCGAGCACGCGGACCAGGGCGCGTTCATCCAGGGCCAGGCGGCTGGTGGATAGCAATGCCATGGCCACCAGGTTGACCGGGTTGATGGCCGCCGCCTCGTTGAGGTGGCGGGCCACGGTCTCACCCAGGCGATGGGTAGTGGCATTGAGCCAATCCGGGCGGTATTGCGGGCCATGCTCCTGCTCACGCCAGCCGGGTTGTTGCTCGTCGAGGAAGCCGGCCAGGCGGATCGGCTCGCCAAAGTTGACCGACACCTGGCCAAAGCGCTGCCTCAGCGCGCCGAACACCTTGAAGATATCGAATACCGACTCTTTCTTCTTGCTGGCACCGCGCAGCTCGCCCAGGTAGGTGCGGCCTTCTAGCACGCGTTCATAGCCGATGTAGACCGGCACGAACACGATGGGCGTGCGCGACGAACGCAGGAAGCTGCGCAGGGTAATGGCCAGCATCCCGGTGCGCGGTTGCAGCATGCGCCCGGTACGGGAACGGCCGCCTTCGACGAAGTACTCCACCGGGAACCCCTTGGTGAACAGGGTGTGCAGGTATTCGTTGAATACCGCGGTATACAGGGGGTTGCCCTTGAAGGTGCGGCGCATGAAGAACGCCCCGCCACGGCGCAGCAGGTTGCCGACCACCGGCATGTTGAGGTTGATGCCCGCGGCCACGTGGGGTGGCGTGAGGCCGTTGCGGAACAGCAGGTACGACAGCAGCAGGTAGTCGATATGGCTGCGGTGGCAGGGCACGTAGATCACTTCGTGGCCGGGCGCGATGCCCTGCACCTGCTCGATGTGGTTGACCTTGATGCCGTCGTAGATCTTGTTCCAGAACCAGCTGAGCACCACCTCCAGGAAGCGGATGGCAGTGTAGGTGTAGTCAGAGGCAATCTCGTTGCCGTAGCGCAAGGCCTGGGCTTCGGCCTTGGCCAGCGGCAGGTTTTCGCGCTGCGCCTCCTCGGCGATGGCCTGGCGCACCAGCGGTGCATGAACCAGCCCCTTGACCAGGTTGCGGCGGTGCGAAAGGTCGGGGCCGATGACCGCGGTCTTGAGGTTGCGAAAATGCACGCGCATCAGGCGCTGGGCCATGCGCACGGTGCGTTCGTGGCCTTTGTTGTGCTGCACCAGTTCGCGCAGGTGGATGGGGGCAGAGAACTGCACGCGGGTCTTGCGCCCGAGTATCAGTACGGTCAGCAGCCGCCGCAAACGCCCGGTCACTGCCCAACTGTCGGCAAACAGCAGTTTCCACGGGCTGGACTCGCTGGCCGGGGTCTGGCCCCAGAACACGCTGACTGGAATGATCTGCGCATCTTCCTCGGCATGCTGGGTAACGGCAGCTACCAGGCGCTCGAGGGTGGGCGGGGCGCCACGCTTGTCCTGGCGGCCCAGCCAGTCGGGGTCGGGGGTCAGGTAGAAGAACGCGGCGGGTTCCTGCAGCGGACCGACCGTTACCGGCAGCACCGGGCGCGGCAGCCCTGCCTTGGTGCACTCGTGGTCGAGTACGACCAGGTCGGTGAGCGCCGGGGTAGGCAAGGCGTAGATCACTGGCCGGCTGCGGTCCAGGTTCAACGACATGGCCGACTGGTTGATGGTTTCGGAGCGCACCCACAGGTACAACAGGCGACGCAGGGCGCCGAAAATCAGGCGGCGCAGGGGGGAACGGGTCATGGGGTGTGTGCCCTGGGTGTGATGTTCAGGTGAGTATCCAGTTAATTAGTCTGCCGTATGTGCGTAAGTTCAGCAAAAATCGGCCAACAGCGGGACCGTCATCAATTTTTTTTGTGCTGTGGCATATACTCGGCCTGCCACTTGCAGGTTATTTCGGCAAGCGGCGTTGGCACGGGGCAAGTGAGCCCATGCCTGCACGGCGATCTTCACAATAAAAAACCGGAGTAGTTCAGATGTCGTCTCGTGAGACTGGGAATGTAAAGTGGTTCAACGATGCCAAGGGTTATGGCTTCATTCAGCGCGAAGGTGGTGCGGATGTATTCGTCCACTATCGGGCGATTCGCGGTGAGGGGCATCGTACCCTGGTCGAAGGGCAGCGGGTTGAATACGCTTGCGTGCAGGGCCAGAAAGGCCTGCAAGCCGAAGACGTGGTAGGCCTCTGAGCCTTAAGCTATAAGCTTCAAGCTGCAAGTGACCGTGTACTTGCAGCCTGATGCGAGCCTGCTTGAAACTTGCAGCTTGAAGCTTCAAGCTCAAGACGTACGCCAGGTGATTTCCTCTTCACCGTCGGCGCTGATACGGACCCAGCGGTCGGCATCCTCCTCGCCGTCTTCCTCGACCCAGCCACCCGGTGCGCAGCGTACTTCCACCCCCAGTGCGGCGAATGCAGCGCGGGCGCAGGCAATATCGTCGGCCCAGGGGGTCTGGTCGCTTTCCAGGTATAGGCTGTTCCATTTCCCTACAGCCTTCGGTAACCAAGTGACCGGAATGTTACCGGCCTGGCATTTGAAGGTCTGGCCTTTCTGCTTCCATTCGCTGCACGGGCCGATCGCCTGGGCAAGCCACCCGGCAATCTGTTTGTGGTCGACGTCGGCGTCCTTCAGGTAGATCTCGATATCAGGTTGGCGCATAAGGGCTCCGGGTGTGCTCAGTCTTGGCGCACAAAATAGTCATAACGCATGGAAACCGTTACCTCGAACGGCTCGGGCTGGTCGATTACCCGTGCACGTTTTTCGGCGCTGGCGCGCCAGCCGTGTGGGGTCATGGCCAGCAGGTCGGCGCGGGCCTTGGGGGCTGCCAGGCTCAGGCGCAACGCCAGGGTTTCGCTGTGGGCATGGAACATGCCCTCGGGGACCAGGGCCAGGTGCTTGTCGTCGGCGTAGGGGCGTACTTCATCGTAGAGCACTTCACGCAGTTCCATCAGGTGGCCGCTGGTCGGGCCTACCCGCATCAGGCCACCGCCGGGGCTGAGCAGGCGTTTGGCTTCGGCCCAGTCCAGCGGGCTGAATACGCTGGCGATGAACTGGCAGCTGGCATCGGCCAGCGGCACGCGGGCCATGCTGGCGACCATCCAGGTGACAGCCGGTGCGCGGCGGCAGGCACGCTTGACCGCCTCGCGAGAGATATCCAGGGCGTAACCGTCGGCCGCGGGCAGGGCCTGGGCCAACTGCGCGGTGTAGTAACCCTCGCCGCAGCCAATGTCCAGCCACGCACCGGGCTGGCGCTCGGCGGCCAGTTCGGCCAGGCGCTGGGCCACCGGCGCGTAGTGGCCGCCGTCGAGAAAGTCGCGACGTGCCTCGACCATGGCCTGGTTGTCACCCGGGTCACGGCTGTTCTTGTGCTGCACCGGCAGCAGGTTCAGGTAGCCCTGGCGGGCCCGGTCGAAGCGGTGGCCTGCCGGGCAGGCCACGCCGTTGTCGACTTGCGCCAGCGGCGCCTGGCAAAGGGGGCAGGCAAGCATCAGGCGAGCAACCGGACCAGGGTCTGGTAGTAGATTTCGGTCAGCAGGTCGAGGTCGCTGGCCAGAATCCGCTCGTCCACCTGGTGGATGGTGGCGTTGACCGGGCCCAGCTCGACCACCTGGGTGCCCAGGGTGGCGATGAAGCGGCCATCGGACGTGCCGCCGCTGGTCGACGGTTGGGTGTCGCGGCCGGTGACACCTTTGATGCTGGCCGAAATGGCACCCAGCAGCTCGCCCGGCTCGGTGAGGAACGGCAGGCCTGACAGCGCCCAGTCGATCGACCAGTCCAGTTCGTGCTTGTCGAGGATCGCCGACACCCGCGCCTGCAGGCCTTCGACGGTGGACTCGGTGGAGAACCGGAAATTGAACAGCGCAGTCAGCTCGCCCGGAACCACGTTGGTGGCACCGGTGCCGGCGTTGAGGTTGGAGATCTGGAAGCTGGTCGGCGGGAAGAATGCATTGCCTTCGTCCCAGTGCTCGGCTGCCAGCTCCGCCAGGGCCGGTGCGGCCAGGTGAATGGGGTTGCGCGCCAGGTGCGGGTACGCCACATGGCCCTGTTTGCCGCGGACGGTCAGCTTGGCGCCCAGCGAGCCACGGCGGCCGTTCTTGACCACGTCACCCAGCAGGGTGGTGCTGGACGGTTCGCCGACGATGCACCAGTCCAGGCGCTGGTTACGTGCTTTGAGGCGTTCGACCACAGCCTTGGTGCCGTGGTGGGCCGGGCCTTCCTCGTCGCTGGTGATCAGGAACGCGACCTTGCCGCGGTGGTCGGGGTAATCCTGCACGAAGCGTTCGCTGGCAACCACCATGCAGGCCAGGCTGCCTTTCATGTCGGCTGCGCCGCGGCCGCAGAGCATGCCGTCGGCGTCGATCAGCGCATCGAACGGTTCATGTTGCCATTGCTGCACGGGGCCGGTGGGCACCACGTCGGTGTGGCCGGCGAAGCACAGTACCGGGCCTTCCTGCTGGCCATGGGTCGCCCAGAAATTGTCGACGTCTTCGATGCGCATCGGCTCGAGCTGGAAGCCCACGGCGCCGAGGCGGTTCATCATTTGCGCCTGGCAATCGGCGTCGACGGGGGTGACGGAGGGGCGACGGATCAGGTCGCAGGCCAGTTGAAGGGTAGGCGAGAGCTCGGCAGGGGCCGTCATGGGGAACTCCGGGGCAAGGCAAGGCGGGGAAATCTGAGGGGCGTTATCTTATAGCAAACCAGTCGCGAAAGGGGCGCCAAGCGCCCCCAACATCTCAAGCCTGCTGCGCCTCGGCAGCCTTGTGCGCAGGCTTGGGCAGCGACGACAGCAGCGCCATCACCAGTGCCGCCACGTACGGCAACGACTGCACCAGCAGCATGGCCATCCAGAAGCGCATGTCCGAGCTCGGCAGCCCCTGCACCAGGTAGATACCCAGCGCTGCGCCCCACAACAGCAGCATGATGAACAGTTCCTCGCGCGCCTCGGCAATCGCCACCAGCAAACCATGGCTGTCGGCATGCTTTGGCGTGCGGATGAACGGCATGCTGCTGGTGAAGAACCCGTACAGCACCGCTTTGGCGATGGTATGCGACAGCGCCAGCCCCGCCAGCGCCGCCGCGAAGGCATCCTTCATGTTGACCCCCACCGCACGCCGGTAGAGGAACAGGATCTTGCCGACCTTGAAGAAGAACAGCGCCAGCGGCGGGATGGCGAAAATCATCAGTGGCGGGTCGACCCGGTGCGGCACGATGATCATCGCGGCCGACCACAGCAGCGCGCCGATGGTGAAGAAAATGTTCATGCCATCGGCGATCCAGGGCAGCCAGCCGGCCAGGAAGTGGTAGCGCTGGCCGCGCGTCAGCTGGCTACCCGTGCCGCGCAGCAGGGCGCCGGCGTGGTGCTTGATGATCTGGATGGCACCGTATGCCCAGCGGAAGCGCTGTTTCTTGAAATCGATGAACGTGTCGGGCATCAAGCCCTGGCCATAACTGTTGTGGGCATAAGCGGCCGACAGGCCCTTTTCGAACACACGCAGGCCCAGTTCGGCGTCCTCGCAGATACACCACTCGGCCCAGCCCAGTTCTTGCAGCACGCTGCGCCGGGTCATGGTCATGGTGCCATGCTGAATGATCGCGTCACGGTCGTTGCGGGTGACCATGCCGATGTGGAAGAAGCCCTTGTATTCGCTGTAGCACAGCTTCTTGAATGCACTTTCGTGTTGGTCGCGGTAGTCCTGCGGCGACTGCACCACGGCAATTTTCGGGTCGGCGAAGTGCGGCACCATGTGCTTGAGCCAGTTGCGGTCGACGCAGTAGTCCGAGTCGATCACCGCGATCACTTCGGCGTCTGGCGCGGTGTGCGGGATCAGGTAGTTCAGCGCGCCGCCCTTGAAGCCAGCCAAGGGCGCGACGTGGAAGAACTTGAACCGTTCGCCGAGCTTTTCGCAATGGGCCTTGAGCGGTTCCCACACGGCCGGGTCCTTGGTGTTGTTGTCGATCACCAGCACTTCATAATCGGGGTAATCCAGCGCGGCCAGGGCGTCGAGGGTCTGCTTGACCATTTCTGGCGGCTCGTTGTAGCACGGTACATGCACCGACACCTTGGGCCGGTAGGCGCTGTCGGCCTGTACCGGCAGGAACTCGCGGCGGCGCTTGTGGATCCACACCGCCTCGGCCAGTTCATGCGCTTCGGTGAGCAGTACGATGAACACCCCCAATGCGCCGAGCGCCAGCAACACGCCGACGGTCAGGCTGAACCAGGTGCTGTATTGCTGGCTGTAGTCGTAGGCGATCCACACCAGCACCGACCCGCACAGGAAGGTGATGAACGTCAGGAAGGTCCGGCCGCGTTGGCGCAAGGCCGAGCCGTCGATGAACAGCACCATCAGCGCGATCATGGCCAGCACCACCGACGCGACCGCCAGGGCGCGCCACTGCGGAATCGCCACCACGGGCCCCTCGAAGTTGAACTTCTGCTGGCGCTCCGCGTTGTAAACGCCCCAGTAAGCGCCTACCGAGCCTTCGTCACTGGCCTTCCAAGGCTGGTCATAGGCTTCGATGACAAAATAGTTGTAGCCACGGCGGTTGAGCGTGTTGACCAAGGTGCGCAGGTAGATGGCCTGATCGGCCTGGGTGGCATCGGCACCCCCGCGCATGCGGCCATTGCTCGGCCAGCCGACCTCCGACAGCAACAGCGGCTTGCGCGGGAACTGCTGCTTCAGCTCGCGGGCACGGTCGAGCACGAACTCCACCGAGTCTTTCATCGGCACGAATTCCCAGTAAGGCAGGATGTGCGCGGCAATCAGGTCGACGTGCCTGGCCAGCTCCGGGTGTTCCTTCCAGATATGCCATTGCTCACTGGTGGTTACCGGGACCTTGACCGCGGCACGTACCCTGTCCAGGTACTTGATGAGGTTTTCCGGTGTCACTTCTTCGCGGAACAGCGCCTCGTTACCCACCACTACGCGGACCACGCTGCGCGAGGTATTGGCCAACTCGATGGCGGTGGCAATTTCCCGCTCGTTGCGTTCGAGGTCGGGGCTGATCCAGATGCCCAGTGTCACCCGCAGGCCGAACTCCTCGGCCAGCCGTGGGATGTCTGCCTGGGTGCCTTCCACGGTGTAAATGCGGATGCTGTCGGTCAGTTTGCTGAGTTGTTCCAGGTCCTGACGCATTTCTTCGTCACTGGGGTACTGGCCCTTTTGCGGGCTTTCACCCAGGCGGAAAGGCGAATACGAGAAGCCAGAGATTTGTTCTGGCCAGGCGGGCGCGGAAACCGGGCGATTGATCAGCGCCCAGAAGCCGGTGAACAACGCAGCGATGGCCAGCACCACAACCAGGTTCAGGCCGAATTTACGTGAAGACATTGTCGTCCATTTCTGTCGAAGTGATAGGACATTAAAGCAGGGTTAGTAGTCCATTTCCTAACGGTGCAGGCCTTGGGCTCGCTGGCATATAATGCGCGCCGGTTTTTTGGGGTATGAACATGAGTACAGAAGATCCACGCTTCGCCGGCGTTGCCCGGCTGTACGGCGATCAAGGCCTGCAACGCCTGGGCCAGGCCCATGTGGCGGTGGTCGGGATTGGCGGGGTGGGTTCGTGGGTGGCCGAAGCGCTGGCGCGCAGTGGCGTGGGCGAAATCACCCTGTTCGACCTGGACGATGTCTGCGTCAGCAACACCAACCGCCAGGCCCACGCCCTGGAAGGGCAGGTGGGGCGCCCCAAGGTCGAGGTCATGGCCGAGCGCCTGCGGGCGATCAACCCGGCCTGCACGGTGCATGCAGTCGCCGATTTCGTCACCCGCGACACCATGGTCGAGTACATCACCGAACACCTGGACTGCGTGATCGACTGCATCGACAGCGTCATGGCCAAGGCCGCGCTGATCGCCTGGTGCCGCCGGCGCAAGATCGCCATCGTCACCACCGGGGGGGCCGGCGGGCAGATCGACCCCACGCAGATCCAGATCGCCGACCTCAACAAGACCTTCAACGATCCGCTGGCCTCGCGGGTCCGCTCCACGTTGCGGCGTGACTACAACTTCTCGCGCAATGTCAGCCGCAACTATGGCGTGCCGTGCGTGTTTTCCAGTGAGCAACTGCGTTACCCCAAGGGCGATGGCAGCGTGTGCCTGCAGAAAAGCTTCGTTGGCGAAGGCGTGCGGCTGGATTGTGCCGGCGGCTTTGGCGCGGTGATGATGGTGACCGCCACCTTTGGCATGGTGGCAGCGAGCAAGGCGATAGAGAAACTGGTGGCCGGTGCGCGACGGCCATCGGAGCGGGTCAAGCCCGTGTAAATCCCTGTAGGAGCGGCCTCGTGTCGCGATGGGGCGCGCAGCGCCCCCAACGATGTTGGCCCCCACCCCAGTTAACGTTTGACCACCAGCTCTGCCATGCGCTGCAACACCGCATGCAGCCCATTGCTGCGCGATGGCGACAGCTGGCGCTCCAGCCCCAGCTGGCTGAACCACCCCCGCAGGTCGAGCGCCAGCAGTTCACCGCTGGTCAAACCCTGCACCCGCACCAGCAACAAGGCCAGCAGCCCGCGTAACAAACGGGCATCGCTACCGGCCTTGAACCGCCATGCGCCATCGGCCTGCTCGGCCACCAGCCACACCAGGCTTTCGCAACCGTGCACCCGGTTGGCCTCGGTTTTTTCGCTGGCAGCCAGCGGCTCCAGCTGGTCGCCCCATTGCATCAGCAAGCGAGCACGCTGTTCCCAGCCCTTGCCCTGTTCGAACGCGGCCAGCGCCTGTAGCGCCTGTTCCGGCAGGCTCATCGCAACAACTCCAGGCCTTGGTCCAGCGCGTCGAAGAAGCGCTGCAGGTCGCTGCTGTCGTTGTACAAGCCCAACGACACACGGATCGCACCCTCCAGGCCCAGCCCCTTCAGCAGCGGCATGGCGCAGTGGTGCCCGGCACGCACGGCAATGCCCTGCTCGGTGAGCAGGTGGGCGATATCGGCATTGTGCACGCCCTCGATGACGAAACTGGCCAGCGCCGCCTGTGGCGTGCCCAGCACCCGGATACCCTCGCGGTCGGCCAGGCCGCGCAGCAGTTGCTGATGCAGGCTGTTTTCGTGGGCGGCGACCGCGTGGCTATCGAGGCTGGCCAGGTAGGCAAGGGTCGCGCCCAGGCCGATCACCCCGGCAATGGGCGGGGTGCCCGCTTCGAAACCCAACGGCGCCGGGCGGAAGCTGGCGCTATGGTAGTCGGCCAGTTGCACCATCTCACCGCCAAACTGCCAATGGCGCAGCAGCTCGAAGGCCTGGCTGCGGCCGTAGAGCACGCCGACACCGTCCGGGCCATACAGCTTGTGGCTGGAAAACACATAGAAGTCGCAGCCCAGCTGCTGCACATCATGGCGCCCATGGACCACGCCCTGGGCGCCGTCGACCACGGTCACCGCACCTTGCGCACGGGCATGGGCCAGCAGGGCAGGCAAGGGCTGCCAGGTGCCCAGCACGTTGGACAACTGGCTGACGGCCAGTACCCGGGTGCGTGGGCCTACCAACTGCAGGGCCTGGTCCAGGTCGATGTGGCCGTGAATGTCCAGCGGCAGTACCACCAGGCGCAGGTCGTGCCGCTGCGCCAGTTGCTGCCAGGGCAGCAGGTTGGCATGGTGCTCCAGCGCGCTGACGGCAATTTCGTCGCCCGCCTCGAAGCGGTGCTCCAGGCCATAGGCCAGCAGGTTCAACGCCGAAGTGGCGCCATGGGTGAACACGATCTGCCGGGCATCGGCGGCGTTGAGCCAGGCGGCCACCTTGTTGCGGCTGGTTTCGAAAGCCTGGGTCGCCAGTGCACCGGGCAAGTGCTGGGCGCGGTGTACGTTGGCCGCGCCATGGGCGTAGTAATGGCCCAGGGCATCCAGCAAGGCTTGCGGCTTCTGGGTGGTGGCGGCGCTGTCCAGGTATGTCTGGTGCTGCCGTTGCAGGGCGTCGATGGCGGGGAAATCGGCACGCCAGGGGGAGGGCTGGAACATGATCGCGGGGCCTGGAATGAAAAACGGGTCTGGCGTGTTGGCGCCAGACCCGATGTTAACACCTCAAACCGTGCAAGGTTCTCAGTTGTGGGCGTGCAATGCTTCGTTCAGCTCGATGGCCGACTTGTGGGTCTTGCATTCCACTGCTCCGTTCAGCGAGTTGCGGCGGAACAGCAGGTCGGTCTGGCCTGCCAGGTCACGCGCCTTGACCACCTTGACCAGTTCGTTGTTCTCGTCCAGCAGGTTCACCTTGGTGCCGGCAGTGATGTACAGGCCCGCTTCGACGGTGTTGCGGTCACCCAGCGGGATACCGATACCGGCGTTGGCGCCGATCAGGCAGCCTTCGCCGACCTTGATGACGATGTTGCCGCCACCGGACAGGGTGCCCATGGTCGAGCAGCCGCCGCCCAGGTCCGAGCCCTTGCCGACGAATACGCCAGCGGAAACCCGGCCTTCGATCATGCCCGGGCCTTCGGTGCCAGCGTTAAAGTTGACGAAGCCTTCGTGCATGATGGTGGTGCCTTCGCCAATGTAGGCGCCCAGGCGCACACGGGCGGTGTCGGCGATACGCACGCCGGCGGGGACCACGTAGTCGGTCATTTTCGGGAACTTGTCCACCGAGAACACTTCCAGCAACTCGCCTTTGAGGCGTGCTTCGAGTTGCAGTTCGGCCAGTTCGCTCAGGTCGACCGCACCCTGGTTGGTCCAGGCCACGTTCGGCAGCAGCGGGAAGATGCCGGCCAGGCTCACGCCGTGTGGCTTGACCAGGCGGTGCGACAGCAGGTGCAGCTTGAGGTAGGCCTCGGGGGTCGAAGCCAGCGCAGCGTCTTCGGCCAGCAGGGTGGCGACCAGCGGCTTGTGGCTTTCGGCCAGGCGGGTCAGCAGCGCGGCCTGGGCGGCATCCACGCCTTTCACCGCTTCGGCCAGTTGGGCGGCCTGGGCGTTGCTGAAGGCGATGGCCTGGTTGCCACCCTGGTAACCAAGAACAGGCGCGACTGCGGCGACCAGTTCGGCGCTTGGGTTGAGCAGGGGTTGTGCGTAGAACACTTCCAGCCAGGCGCCCTGGCGGTTCTGGGAGCCGACACCGAAGGCCAGGCTGAACAGGGTATTGGACATGTGATTACCTCGTGCGAAATAGGGTAGGGGCTCAGGCGAAGGCTGCGGCGTACAGGTCAGGCTTGAAGCCGACCAACGTGCGCGCGCCAAGGTCGAGCACCGGGCGCTTGATCATCGACGGCTGGGCCAGCATCAGCTCGACGGCCTTGGCCTGGTCGAGGTCTGCCTTGCTGGCGTCGTCCAGCTTGCGGAACGTGGTGCCGGCACGGTTGAGGATGACTTCCCAGCCGTGTTCGTCGCACCAGCGGTTCAGGCTGTCACGGTCGATGCCTTGGGTCTTGTAGTCGTGGAATTCGTAGGCGATGGACTGGTCTTCGAGCCAGGTACGCGCTTTTTTCATGGTGTCGCAGGCTTTGATGCCGTAGAGCGTGTAGGTCATTGTGTGCATTGGGGATCACAGGTTGCCCCAACCTCTCCGTTTTTCGATTTCAGTCGCGGGATTATGCGGGAACGGAGATGTGAGCGCCACGGGTGTGCTTGTCTTGGGTTTTGCGGGCGGCGCAGATGTGCAGGTCTTGGGTCTTGCATCGCTTATGAGATCGAGCGCCGCGCGGGCGGCGCGCGATCTCGCAGGCGCTGCAAGACTCACGGCAGGCCCAACCACCCAACCGAAGTATCATCATGTTACATATTCATCCGCCACCTGCGACTATCGTGCAGCGGCCCCGGTTCGCCGATCGCCGCTAACATATTGTTTCAATGGCGATGTTTCGCCCTGTTGTCGTTTCTGGTTCATAAAGGAAGCCTTACCGGATGCAGTCCGCCTACACCGTCCTCATCCTGTTGACCTTGGTCAGCCTGTCGAAACTGGTCGGTCGCCTGATTCCGCTGCCCTTGCCGCTGGTGCAGATCGCCGCTGGCGCCTTGCTGGCGTGGCCGACCCTGGGCCTGCATGTGGCGCTGGACCCCGAGCTGTTCCTGTTTCTGTTCCTGCCGCCACTGCTGTTCGCCGATGGCTGGCGGATTCCCAAGCGCGAACTGTGGCGCCTTCGAGGGCCGGTGGTGGCGCTGGCGGTAGGGCTGGTGCTGTTTACTGTGGTCGGGGCCGGTTACTTCATTCACTGGCTGATGCCCAGCATCCCGCTGCCGGTGGCCTTCGCCTTGGCCGCCGTGTTGTCGCCGACCGACGCCGTTGCCGTATCGGCCATTACCCAGGACCGCCTACCCACCCCGCTGATGCATATGCTGCAGGGCGAGGCGCTGATGAACGACGCCTCTGGCCTGGTGACCTTCAAGTTCGCCCTGGCGGCCGCAATCACCGGGGCCTTCTCGCTGGCCGACGCCAGCTTCAGCTTCGTGCTGGTAGCACTGGGGGGCCTGGCAGTGGGCGTGGCCCTGAGCTGGCTGATCGGCCGCCTGCGCATGTGGATGATCACCCGGGGCTGGGACGACCCTGCGACCCATGTCGTGTTCATGCTGCTGTTGCCGTTCGCGGCTTATGTACTGGCCGAGCGGCTGGGCGTGTCGGGCATTTTGTCGGCAGTGGCCGCCGGCATGATGCAGAGCTGGCTCGACCTGCTGCCACGCCAGACCAGCACCCGCCTGCTCAACCGCAGCGTCTGGTCGCTGCTGGAGTTCGCCTTCAATGGCCTGATTTTCCTGCTACTGGGCCTGCAGTTACCGGACATCATCAAGGCTGTGGTCAGCCACGAAACCACCGTGTGGCCGACCCTGGCCTACCGCTGCCTGGATGTGCTGGCGATTTTTGCCGCGCTGATCCTGCTGCGTTTCATCTGGGTGCAGAGTATCTGGCGCGCGATCGGCGTGCTGCGCCGCTGGCGCGGTAAGCCGGCGCTGGTGCTGGTGCCTACGGCGCGCTCCTGCTGGCTGCTGACCTTCGGCGGCGTGCGGGGTGCAGTGACCCTGGCGGGTGTGATGTCGGTGCCATTGCTGATGGGGGCAGGCAAGGCGTTCCCGGAACGGGACCTGCTGATTTTCATCGCGGCAGGGGTGATCCTGCTATCGCTGGTCAGCGCCTGTATCGCCTTGCCGCTATTGCTGCGCGGGGTGACCAAAAGCGCCGACGAGCGCTTGCAACAGGAGGTGCAGGAAGCCTGGCGGCGCACGGCAGAAGCGGCGATCCATGCCCTGGAGGCGGAGGAAGTGATCGACAGCAATGCGCCGCAGGATGCAGACCAGGCAACCATGGCCACGGAACTGAAGGCGCGCCTGATGGCGGAGTACCGGGATGAGCTGGACAGTTATAACGACACGGCCGAAGCCAAGGCACTGGCCGAGCAGATGGATTTGCTGGAGCGCCGCTTGCGCCTGCGGGCGCTAAGGGCGCAGCGGCTGGAGCTGTACAACCTGCATCGTCAGCACGAGGTGGGCGATGAAGTGGTGCGGCAGGTGCTGGGCGAGCTGGACATGAGTGAGGCGAACCTGGGCCAGGTCAAATAAAGCGCTGGGGCTGCCTTGTAGCAACAGGTATCTCACCTACCCCGGTAGGAGCAACTGTCTTTCTGCAAATTTGAAAAGCCTGCGCGATTCATTGTGGGAGCGGGCTTGCCCGCGAAGCAGGCGACGCGGTGTCTGGCACCGGCTGCGCCGGTGTTCGCGGGCATGCCCGCTCCCACAGGGGCTGCTCTGGCTTGGCGTTGCCCCCGAACTTGCAGGAGCAACTTTCTTTCTCAAAATTTGAAAAGCCTGCGCGATTCAACCTGTGGGAGCGGGCAAGCCCGCGAAGCAAGCGACGCGGTGTATGGCACCGGCTTTGCCGGTGTTCGCGGGCACGCCCGCTCCCACAGGGCCTGCGCTGGCTTGGAGTTGCCGCCGTACTTGCAGGAGCAACTGTGTTGCTCAAAATTTGAAAAGCCTGCGCGATTCATTGTGGGAGCGGGCAAGCCCGCGAAGCAGGCGACGCGGTGTATGGCACCGGCTGCGCCGGTGTTCGCGGGCACGCCCGCTCCCACAGGAACCGCGTACAAACCGCCCCCCGATCCTGTCAGCGGCTTTGCAGAAACGCGCGAATGCGCTCGGCAGCTTCGATGCACTCGGCCAGCGGTGCAACCAAGGCCATGCGGACACGCCCGGCCCCCGGGTTCACACCACCCACTTCCCGCGAAAGGTAAGACCCCGGCACCACCGTCACATGCTGGGCTTCGAACAGGTCACGGGTGAACTCGGCATCGTCGCCAGGCACCTTGGCCCACAGGTAGAAGCTGCCGTCCGGGCGCTGTACGTCCAGTACCGGCTGCAGGATCTCCAGCACGGCATCGTATTTGGCGCGGTACTGGTCGCGGTTTTCGCGCACGTGCGCTTCATCCTGCCAGGCGGCGATGCTCGCCAGTTGGGTTTGCACCGGCATGGCGCAGCCGTGGTAGGTACGGTACAGCAGGAATGGCTTGATGATGTCGGCGTCGCCGGCAACGAAGCCCGAGCGCAGGCCCGGCAGGTTGGAGCGCTTGGACAGGCTGTGGAAGACCACGCAACGTTTGAAGTCGCTGCGGCCCAGCTCCGCGCAAGCGCTCAACAGGCCCGGCGGCGGGGCGTCTTCGTCGAAGTACAGTTCGCTGTAGCACTCATCGGCGGCGATCACGAAGTCATGCTCGTCGGCCAGGGCAATCAGCGTTTTCAGGGTGTCCATGGGCACCAGCGCCCCGGTCGGGTTGCCCGGCGAGCACAGGAACAGGATCTGGCAGCGCTGCCAGACATCGGCCGGCACGGCGTCGAAGTCCGGGTTGAAGCCATTGGCCTCCAGGCACGGCAGGTAGTGTGGGGTGGCACCGGCCAGCAGGGCTGCGCCTTCATAGATCTGGTAGAAAGGGTTCGGGCTGACCACCAGGCCGTCATCGGCGCGGTTGACCACGGCCTGGGTGAAGGCGAACAGCGCCTCGCGGGTGCCATTGACCGGCAGGATATGACGGTCGGCGTCGAGCCAGCCGGCGGGCACGCCAAACCGCTGCTCGCACCACTGGCCAATAGCCTGGCGCAGCGCCGGCAGGCCGAGGGTGCTGGGATAGACAGCCAGCTTGTCGAGGTTGTCGGCCATGGCCTGGGCGACGAACGCCGGCGATTCGTGCTTCGGCTCACCGATCGACAGGGCGATGGCGCGTTTGTCCGCCGCAGGCTTCACGGTGCCCAGCAGGGCGCGAAGCTTTTCGAACGGGTAGGGCTGAAGCTGGGTCAAGGCATGGTTCATCGGCGCAAGGTCTCGTCAATCGTCTAATCGTTAAATGGTCAGGCGGCTCGGGCTGGTGTCGCTGCCTTGGCCGGCCTGCAGCTGCTGCACGATAGCTTCCTGCAGGCGGCTGCACAGTTGCGGGTCGGACAGCGGCTGGTTGTCGGCATCGGTGATGAAGAACACGTCTTCGACCCGTTCGCCGAGGGTGGCGATCTTGGCGTTCTGCAGTGACAGGTCGAATTCCAGGAAAATCCGCCCCAGCCGGGCCAGCAGGCCAGGGCGGTCGGGGGCCGTAATCTCCAGAATGGTCACCGGCCGTTGGGCATCGTTGAGGATGGTCACCTGTGGCGGGAAGTCGAAGTGCTTGAGCTGGCGGGGCACCCGGCGCTGAATGATGGTCGGGTAGTTCTCGGGGTTGCGCAAGGCTTCGCTCAGGCCGTCGCGAATCTGCCGCACCCGTTGCGGGTTGTCGCCAATCGAGCCGCCGTCGTTGTCCAGCACGATGTAGGTGTCGAGGGTGAACTGGCTGCTGGAGGTGATGATTCGCGCGTCGTGAATGTTCAGGTTCAGCTGCGACATGGCCGCTACCGTCACCGCAAAGAAGTCGTGCTGGTCCGGGGCGTAGATGAAGATCTGCGTGCCACCCTCGAACTCGCGCTGGGTGGTTTCCTTGATCAGCACCAGAGGGCCGCCATCGGCGGGCTGCTGCAGGATCGCATCACTGTGCCAGGCCACGTCGGCCGCAGTGTGCTTGAGGAAGTAGTCATCGCCCAGCTGCGACCACAATTGTTCGACGTCGTCCGGGTCGGTGCCCTCGCGCACCAGGATGTCCAGGGCGGCAGACTGGGTTTGGCGAATCTGCTCTTCGCGGTCCAGCGGGTTTTCCAGGCCGCGGCGCAAGGCCCGCTTGGTCTCGGTGTAAAGCTGGCGCAACAGGCTGGCGCGCCACGAGTTCCACAAGCTGGGGTTGGTGGCATTGATATCGGCCACGGTCAGCACGTACAGGTAGTCCAGGCGCGTTTCGTCGCCGACGTGCAGGGCGAAGTCGTTGATCACCTGCGGGTCGGACAGGTCCTTGCGCTGGGCGGTGGTAGACATCACCAGGTGGTTGAGCACCAGCCAGACGATCAGCCGGCTGTCCCACGCGGGCAGTTGGTGGCGTTCGCAGAACTTCTGCGCGTCTACTGCACCGAGCTCCGAGTGGTCACCGTGGCGGCCCTTGCCGATGTCGTGGTACAGGCCGGCCAGGTAGATCAGCTCGGGTTTGGGCAGGCGCCCCATGAGCTTGCTGGCCAGCGGAAACTTCTCGGACACCGGTGTGTACTGCAGCTTGCGCAGGTGCTTGATGAGGTTGAGGGTGTGCGCATCCACGGTATAGATGTGGAACAGGTCGTGCTGCATCTGCCCGACGATCAGGCCGAACTCGGGCAGGTAACGCCCCAGGATGCCGTAGCGGTTCATTCGGCGCAGGTTACGGTGTATGCCGATCTCGCACTTGAACAGCTCGATGAACAGGCTGGTATTGCGGATGTCGGTGCGGAACGTGTCGTCGATCAGGTGCCGGTGTTCGCGCAGCAGGCGCACGGTATCGGCGCGTACACCCTTGATTTCCGGGTGCTGGGCCATCAGCACGAACATCTCCAGCATGGCGAACGGCGTGCGCTTGAACACGTTCGGCCGGGTGGCCTCGATATAGCCGTCATGCAGGCGGAAGCGCGCATTCAGCGGCTGGGTGCTGCCACTGTCCTCGTCGGCGAGGATGACCTCCTCGAAGTGCTGGATGATCAGGTCGCACAGCTGGCTGATGCTCATCACCACCCGGTAGTACTGGGTCATGAACTGCTCGATCGCCCGCTTGGGGTTCTCGTCGTGGTAGCCCAGCAGTTCGGCCAGGCTGCGCTGGTGGTCGAACAACAGGCGGTCTTCGGCGCGGCCGGCCAGCATGTGCAGGGCGTAACGCACCTTCCATAGAAAGTCCTGCGACGAGGCCAGCAGTTCGTTCTCGCTTTCCAGCAGGAAGCCTTCGCCAGCCAGTGCGAGCAGGTTCAAGGTGCCGTATTGGCGGCGCGCCACCCACAGTACGGTCTGGATATCGCGCAGGCCGCCAGGGGACCCTTTGACGTTGGGTTCCAGGTTGTACTCGGTGTCGTTGTACTTGTGGTGGCGGGCCTTGAGTTCGGCGCGCTTGGCCAGGAAGAACTCCTTGCTCGGCCACATGTGCGCGGTGCTGGTCACGTCCAGCATGCGTTGGCGCAACGGCTCCGGGCCGGCGATGGTGCGGCTTTCCATCAGGTTGGTGATCACCGTGAGGTCGGCGCGGGCCTGTTCGGCACACTCGTCCACGGTACGCACGCTCTGGCCGACTTCCAGGCCTATGTCCCACAGCAGGGTCAGAAACCGTTCGATGGCATCGCGGTACTGTTCATGATCGGCAGCGCCCAGGAGGATCAGCAGGTCGATGTCCGAATGCGGGTGCAGTTCACCGCGCCCGTAGCCACCCACCGCAACCAGGGCGATGCCGCTGTGGTCCCCCCAGTCGAACTGGTTCCAGGCCTGTTGCAGGATATTGTCGACCAGCCAGGCACGGGCCTCGATCAGCGGGCGAATGTCGCCGCCGGCGCGGAAACGCTTGTCGAGCACCTCGCCGGCCAGGCGGATGGCTTTCTTGAAAGCGGCGATAGGGCTCGCCTTGAGGGCCAGTTCCGCCTGGAACTGGCCGCGGTCGAACAGTTCGGGGTCCACCTGGGGCATCGCGTCACGTTCCTGTCGTGGGTTGGCCGGGCTCAGGCCGAGGTGCGCGGGATCGTATCGTCCTTGCGCAGGGTGAAGATCTCGTAGCCGGTCGCAGTCACCACCAAGGTGTGCTCCCACTGGGCCGAGAGCTTGCGGTCCTTGGTGATGGCGGTCCAGCCGTCGCCCAGCACCTTGGTGTCGGCCTTGCCCTGGTTGATCATGGGTTCGATGGTGAAGGTCATGCCTTCCTTCAGTTCCATGCCCGTGCCTGCGCGGCCGTAGTGGAGGATCTGCGGTTCTTCGTGGAACACCTTGCCGATACCGTGGCCGCAGAATTCACGCACCACCGAGAAGCCGTTCTTTTCGGCGTGCTTCTGGATCACTTCACCGATGTCGCCCAGGCGGCACCCCGGCTTGACCAGTTCAATGGCCTTGTACATGCATTCCTGGGTCACCTTGGACAGGCGCTCGGCCCATGCCGGCACGGTGCCGACGTGGAACATGCGGCTGGTATCGCCGTGGTAGCCGTCCTTGATCACGGTGACGTCGATGTTCAGCGTGTCACCGTCCTTGAGCGGCTTGTCGTTGGGGATGCCGTGGCAGACCACATGGTTGATCGAGGTGCAGATCGACTTCGGGTAGCCTTTGTAGTTGAGCGGCGCCGGGATGGCCTGCTGAACATTGACGATGTAGTCGTGGCACAGGCGGTCCAGCGCTTCTGTGGTGACGCCGGGCTTGACGTGTTCCTCGATCATTTCCAGCACTTCGGCAGCCAGGCGGCCAGCGATGCGCATCTTTTCGATGTCTTCTGCGGTCTTGATGGTAACGGTCATTACAGGCTCTCTACGGCGCCGTGCACGGCGCGAACAAACGGGAAAGGGCTTATTCTATCAGAGCGTCCAGCTGCAAGCTGCAAGCTGCAAGTGGCAAGTGGCAAGTGGCAAGTGGCAAGTGGCAAGCTACAAGAAGAAGCGGATCGTGCGTCGGCTGCTTTTTGCTTTTTGCTTTTTGCTTTTTGCTTTTTGCTTTTTGCTTTTGCTTTTGCTTTTGCTTTTGCTTTTGCTTTTGCTTTTGCTTTTGCTTTTGCTTTTGCTTGCAGCTTGCAGCTTGCAGCTTGCAGCTTCCAGCTTCCAGCTGCTTCCACCGGGTTCCGTTTGCCCGCGGTCTGTGGTATAACATGCGCCGCTTTCGGGCACGACCCCGTCAGCATTTAACCCACACACGTGTCGACACGATGACCTGGGTGCCCCGAGTTGCAGAATTCGCGGGTTGGTCATTGGGATACGTGGAGGCCCAACCCGACTTATCAAGGAACTATCATGTCCCAAGTCAATATGCGCGATATGCTGAAGGCCGGTGTGCACTTCGGCCACCAGACCCGTTACTGGAACCCGAAAATGGGCAAGTACATTTTCGGCGCGCGTAACAAGATCCACATCGTCAACCTGGAAAAAACCCTGCCAATGTTCAACGACGCTCTTTCGTTCGTAGAGCGCCTGGCCCAGGGCAAGAACAAGATCCTGTTCGTCGGCACCAAGCGTTCCGCCGGCAAGATCGTCGCCGAGCAAGCTGCTCGTTGCGGTTCGCCATACGTTGACCACCGTTGGTTGGGCGGCATGCTGACCAACTACAAAACCATCCGCGCCTCGATCAAGCGTCTGCGCGACCTGGAAACCCAGGCCGAAGATGGCACTTTCGCCAAGCTGACCAAGAAAGAAGCCCTGATGCGCTCCCGCGACCTGGAAAAACTGGATCGCAGCCTGGGCGGCATCAAGGACATGGGTGGTCTGCCAGACGCTCTGTTCGTTATCGACGTTGATCACGAGCGCATCGCGATCACCGAAGCCAACAAACTGGGTATCCCGGTTATCGGCGTTGTCGATACCAACAGCAGCCCGGAAGGTGTTGACTACATCATCCCAGGTAACGATGACGCCATTCGCGCTATCGAGCTGTACATGACTTCGATGGCTGACGCCGTCATCCGCGGCCGCAACAACGTTGCCGGCGGCACTGAAGTCTACGCTGAAGAAGCGGCTGCACCTGCTGCTGAGTAATAGGCGCTAGCGTCTACTTGGCACGCGAAAAGGGGGCTCTGCCCCCTTTTTGCCACCTTGAAATCCTGCTGTCAGCATCGGCCCCGCATCATGGGCCTGCTGGAACACAAGCAGCGGATTTGCAGAATTTAACGCCCGTGACCAACGGGTGGAATGGTTGAAAAACTTTCCAAGAGGATTTTGAAATGGCAGCAATTACTGCAGCGCTGGTCAAAGAACTGCGCGAGCGTACCGGCGAAGGCATGATGGATTGCAAAAAGGCCCTGGAAAAGGCCGGCGGCGACATCGAAAAAGCCATTGACGACATGCGTGCCTCGGGCGCCATCAAGGCCGCCAAAAAGGCAGGCAACGTCGCTGCTGAAGGCGCTATCGCGGTCAAGACCGACGGTAAATCCGCCGTTCTGCTGGAAGTGAACTCGCAGACCGACTTCCTGGCCCTGCAAGACGACTTCAAGAACTTCGTTGCTGAAAGCCTCGAAGAAGCCTTCGCCCAGAAGCTGACCGACGCTGCGCCGCTGATCGCTTCGCGTGAAGCTGCTCGTGAAGCCCTGGTCGCCAAGTGCGGCGAGAACGTCAACATCCGCCGCCTGGTGCGCGTTGAGGGTGACGTTGTCGGTGCCTACCTGCACGGCAACAAGATCGGTGCCGTTGTTGTCCTGAACGGCGGCGACGTCGAGCTGGCCAAGAACATCGCCATGCACGTGGCTGCGTCGAACCCTGAGTTCCTGGATTCGTCGGAAATCTCCGCCGAGGCCATCGAGCGTGAGAAGGGCGTGTTCCTGCAACTGAACGCTGACAAGATCGCCGGCAAGCCAGAGAACATCGTTGAGAACATGATCAACGGCCGTATCACCAAGTTCAAGGCTGAAGCCTCGCTGAAAGAGCAGGCTTTCGTCATGAACCCGGAAGTCAAAGTTGGCGAGCTGGCCAAGAAAGCCGGTGCTGAAATCGTTTCCTTCACCTACTTCAAAGTAGGCGAGGGCATCGAGAAGCCAGTCGACGACTTCGCTGCTGAAGTTGCCGCTCAGGTAGCTGCTGCCAAGCAGTAAGACAGCCCCGTCTGTCGCCCCAAAGAGGCTGCCCGCTCACGCGCGCAGCCTCTTTGTCAAAGCGGGAACGGTTTACAGAAACCGCTGCTCGCGGACGCAATCGTTGCGTCACGTTACAGTTACAAGCAGGCTCAAGCAGCCCGCAAGAATTTTACAAACGCCGCAGGAGAGATTCGCAATGGCTCAGCAGGGCAGTGGTCATCAGGCTCGCTATAAACGCATTCTACTCAAACTTAGCGGCGAGGCCCTGATGGGCTCGGAAGAGTTCGGGATCGACCCCAAGGTCCTGGATCGCATGGCGCTGGAAGTCGGCCAACTGGTCGGCATCGGTGTTCAGGTAGGCCTGGTGATCGGTGGTGGCAACCTGTTCCGTGGCGCGGCGCTCAGTGCAGCCGGCATGGACCGTGTTACCGGCGACCACATGGGGATGCTGGCCACCGTGATGAATGCCCTGGCCATGCGCGACGCGCTGGAGCGGGCGAACATCACTGCCATCGTCATGTCGGCGATCTCCATGGTGGGTGTCACCGATCATTACGACCGTCGCAAAGCCATGCGTCACCTCAACGCCAAGGAAGTCGTGATTTTCGCCGCCGGTACTGGCAACCCGTTCTTCACCACCGACTCTGCCGCTTGCCTTCGCGCCATCGAAATCGATGCCGACGTGGTATTGAAGGCAACCAAGGTCGATGGTGTATACACTGCAGATCCATTCAAGGACCCGCATGCCGAGAAGTTCGATCATCTGACCTACGATGAAGTGCTGGATCGCAAGCTGGGGGTAATGGATCTCACGGCAATCTGCCTGTGCCGCGACCACAAGATGCCGCTGCGCGTCTTCAACATGAACAAGCCCGGCGCCCTGCTGAACATCGTGCATGGCGGCGCGGAAGGAACTCTGATCGAGGAAGTCCAGAAATGATCAACGACATCAAGAAAGACGCGCAAGAGCGCATGACCAAGTCCCTCGAGGCCCTGGCTCGCAACCTGGCGGCCATCCGTACGGGTCGCGCTCACCCAAGCATCCTGGATACCGTCAGGGTCACTGCCTGGGGCAGCGAGATGCCGCTGAACCAGGTGGCTGCAATCACCGTCGAAGATGCCCGCACGCTGAAGATCGTCGCCCACGACAAGAACCTCAGCGCGGCTATCGAAAAAGCCATCCTCACCTCTGACCTGGGCCTGAACCCGTCCAGCGCCGGTACCACCATTCGCGTGCCGATGCCGGCCCTGACCGAGGAAACCCGCAAGGGCTATACCAAGCAGGCCAGCGCTGTTGCCGAAGACGCCAAGGTAGCCGTGCGCAACGTGCGCCGCGACGCCCTGGCCGACCTGAAGAAGCTGACCAAGGACAAGGAAATCAGCGAAGACGAAGAGCGTCGCGCCGCTGATGACATCCAGAAGCTGACCGACAAGTTCGTTGCCGAGGTCGATGCTGCCTTCAAGGCCAAGGAAAAGGACCTGATGGCCGTCTGAGGCCGGGGTTTTTTAATGGAAAAGACCAAGCCAGCGGTGCCGTCCTCGGTGCCGCGTCATGTCGCGATCATCATGGACGGCAACAACCGCTGGGCAAAAAAACGCCTGCTGCCCGGCGTTGCCGGGCACAAGGCGGGTGTCGACGCCGTTCGCGCGGTCATCGAAGTCTGTGCCCAGTCCGGGGTCGAGGTGCTGACCCTGTTCGCCTTCTCCAGTGAAAACTGGCAGCGCCCCGCCGAAGAAGTCGGTGCGCTGATGGAACTGTTCTTCTCGGCCCTGCGCCGTGAGGCCAAGCGCCTCAACGAAAACAATATCAGCCTGCGTATCATCGGTGACCGCTCGCGGTTCCATCCGGAGTTGCAGGCTGCCATGCGTGAGGCCGAGGCGCTGACCGCCGGCAACAACCGCTTCATCCTGCAAATCGCTGCCAACTACGGCGGCCAGTGGGACATTGCCCAGGCCGCGCAACGGCTGGCGCGGGAAGTGCAAGCCGGGCACCTGCGCCCGGACGACATTACCCCTGGCCTGCTGCAGACGTGCCTGGCAACCGGTGAGCTGCCGTTACCGGACCTGTGTATCCGCACCGGTGGCGAGCATCGCATCAGCAATTTCCTGCTGTGGCAGCTGGCATATGCCGAGCTGTATTTCTCCGACCTGTACTGGCCGGACTTCAAACACGAGGCCATGCGTAAAGCCCTGGCCGATTTCGCTTCGCGCCAGCGCCGCTTCGGTAAGACCAGCGAGCAGGTCGAGGCTGGAGCTCGTGCTTAATGCTTAAACAACGCATCATTACCGCGCTGATCCTGCTGCCGATTGCGCTGGGTGGTTTCTTCCTGCTCAACGGTGGGGATTTTGCCCTGTTCATCGGCTTCGTAGTGACCCTCGGTGCCTGGGAGTGGGCCCGCCTGGCCGGCCTGATGGCCCAGCCGCTGCGCATTGCCTACGCCCTGGTGGTGGCCGGGGCGCTGATGCTGCTGTACATCCTGCCGGAGCTGGCCCCCTGGGTGCTCGGCGCCGCAGTGATCTGGTGGGGGTTGGCGACCTGGCTGGTGCTGACCTATCCACGCAGCAGCGAGTTGTGGGCCAGTGCTGCCTGCCGGCTGCTGATAGGCCTGCTGGTATTGCTGCCCGCCTGGCAGGGGTTGGTGCTGCTCAAGCACTGGCCGCTGGGCAACTGGCTGATTCTCTCGGTCATGGTGCTGGTGTGGGCTGCCGACATCGGCGCGTACTTCTCTGGCCGTGCATTCGGCAAGCGCAAGCTGGCCCCGCAGGTCAGCCCCGGCAAGAGCTGGGAAGGCGTGTATGGCGGGCTGGCGGTCAGCTTGCTGATCACCCTCGGTGTGGGCATAAGCCGCGACTGGGGCGTCGGCCAGGTGCTGCTCGGCCTGCTGGGTGCTGCGCTGCTGGTGATGGCCTCGGTGGTCGGTGACCTGACCGAGAGCATGTTCAAGCGCCGCTCCGGCATCAAGGACAGCAGCAACCTGCTCCCCGGCCACGGCGGTGTGCTCGACCGCATCGACAGCCTGACGGCAGCGATCCCGATCTTTGCCGTGTTGTTGTGGGCTGCCGAATGGGGTGTCATGTGACTCGCCCGCAACGTATCACCGTGCTCGGTGCCACCGGCTCCATCGGCCTGAGCACCCTGGACGTGATTGCCCGGCACCCTGATCGCTACCAGGCGTTCGCCCTCAGTGGCTATTCGCGTGTGGACGAACTGCTGGCCCTGTGCGTGCGCCACCGCCCGGCGTTCGCCGTGGTGCCGAGCAGTGAAGCGGCCATGCGGTTGCGTGCAGGTCTGGCGGCGGCCGGTTGTGCAACCGAGGTGCTCGAAGGCGATGCCGGGCTGTGCCAGGTGGCGTCGGCAAGCGAAGTGGACGCCGTGATGGCGGCCATCGTCGGGGCTGCCGGCTTGCGGCCCACCTTGGCGGCTGTCGAGGCGGGCAAGAAGGTCCTGCTGGCCAACAAGGAAGCGCTGGTGATGTCGGGGGCCCTGTTCATGGACGCCGTGCGGCGCCATGGCGCCGTGCTGCTGCCGATCGACAGCGAGCACAACGCTATCTTCCAGTGCATGCCTGGCGACTATGCCCGTGGCCTGAGTGCGGTGGGCGTGCGGCGGATCCTGCTGACGGCTTCCGGTGGCCCGTTCCGTGAAACGCCCGTCGAAGCGCTGATGGGGGTGACCCCGGAGCAAGCCTGTGCGCACCCTAACTGGTCGATGGGGCGCAAGATCTCCGTGGATTCGGCCAGCATGATGAACAAAGGGCTGGAACTGATCGAAGCCTGTTGGCTGTTCGATGCTGCGCCGGCCAAGGTCGAAGTGGTGGTGCACCCGCAGAGCGTGATCCACTCGCTGGTCGACTACGTGGATGGCTCGGTCCTCGCCCAGCTGGGCAACCCGGACATGCGCACCCCGATCGCCAACGCCCTGGCCTGGCCCGAACGGATCGACTCCGGGGTGGCGCCGCTGGACCTGTTCGCCGTCGCCCGTCTGGATTTCCAGGCGCCCGACGAACAACGCTTCCCTTGCCTGCGCCTCGCGCGGCAGGCTGCCGAAGCCGGCAACAGTGCCCCTGCCGTGCTCAATGCCGCCAACGAAGTGGCGGTGCAAGCATTTCTCGAGCGGCGTATTCGCTTCCCGGAGATCGCGGGTATGATCGAACAGGTACTCGAGCAGGAACCTGTGGTGCCCCTGCCTTCCCTGGACGCGGTATTCGCCGCCGACCAGCGGGCCCGGGAGCTTTCCCGGGAGTGGCTGCGCCGCCACGGCCGCTGATGCAGGCTCGCTACGGTGCGTGAGGGGGCAGGGTATTGCCCCGCCCCGCTGAATATCATTCGGAGATGGACATGACAGCGCTCTACATGATTATCGGCACCCTCGTGGCCCTGGGGGTGCTGGTGACCTTTCATGAATTCGGCCACTTCTGGGTCGCGCGCCGCTGCGGCGTGAAGGTGCTGCGTTTTTCGGTGGGCTTCGGCACGCCGCTGCTGCGCTGGCATGACCGCCATGGCACCGAGTTCGTCGTGGCGGCGATCCCGCTGGGCGGCTACGTGAAGATGCTCGACGAGCGCGAAGGTGATGTGCCGCCGGCGTTGCTCGGCCAGTCGTTCAACCGCAAACCGGTAGGCCAGCGTATCGCCATTGTCGCGGCCGGCCCGATCGCCAATTTCCTGCTGGCAATCGTGTTCTTCTGGCTGCTGGCGATGCTGGGTACCCAACAGGTTCGCCCGGTCATTGGTAGCGTCGATGCCGGCAGCCTGGCGGCGTCGGCCGGGCTGGCCGCAGGGCAGGAAATCGTCTCTGTGGACGGCAAGCCGACCAGCGGTTGGGCGGCGGTCAACCTGCAGCTGGTGCGGCGCCTGGGCGAGAGCGGCACCTTGCAGGTTGGCGTGCGCGACGATGGCGCCAGTCCCGAGCGCCAGTTGCAGGTCAAGCTGGACAGCTGGTTGAAGGGCGCCGATGAGCCAGACCCGATCCAGTCCCTTGGGCTGCACCCATGGCGCCCGGCGATTGCGCCGGTGCTGGCCGAGATCGACCCGAAAGGGCCGGCTGCCGCTGCGGGCCTCAAGAGCGGTGACAAGCTGCTGGCGGTCGACGGCGTTGCCGTGACCGAATGGCAGCAGGTGGTCGACAGTGTACGTGCCCGGCCGGATGCCAAGGTGCAGGTCCGCGTGGAGCGCGACGGTGCTGCCCTCGACGTGCCGGTGGTCCTGGCCCACAAGGGCGAGGGCAAGGCCGTTGCCGGGTACCTGGGTGCCGGGGTCAAAGGTGGCGAATGGCCTGCCAGCATGCTTCGCGAAGTCAGCTATGGCCCGCTGGAGGCGGTGGGCGAGGGCTTGTCACGCACCTGGAACATGAGTGTCCTTACCCTCGAATCGCTGAAGAAAATGCTGTTCGGGGAGCTCTCGGTAAAAAACTTGAGTGGACCGATAACCATTGCTAAAGTGGCGGGCGCTTCAGCCCAGTCCGGCATCGGGGATTTCCTGAATTTCCTCGCCTACCTGAGCATAAGCCTGGGGGTTCTTAACCTGCTGCCCATCCCGGTACTCGATGGGGGGCATTTGCTGTTTTATCTGGTCGAGTGGGCGCGCGGTCGTCCGCTGTCGGATCGGGTGCAAGGTTGGGGGGTCCAGATCGGTATCAGTTTGGTCATAGGGGTGATGTTGCTCGCCCTGATCAACGATCTGGGTCGACTATAAAGCTTCGCTCAATTGCGAACCCGCCGTTTTTTCACGGCGGGTTGTTTATTGCCAGTTGGAATAAAAGGACTTCATGAAACGTCTGCTGCTAACTGCGGTCATGTCCGCACTGATGATCGCTGAAGTTCACGCCGAGTCCTTCACCATCTCCGATATTCGCGTCAACGGCCTGCAGCGGGTATCCGCCGGCAGCGTGTTCGGTGCCTTGCCGCTGAACGTCGGTGACCAGGCTGATGACCGCCGCCTGGTGGACTCGACCCGTTCCCTGTTCAAGACCGGGTTCTTCCAGGACATCCAGTTGAACCGCGATGGCAATGTGCTGATCATCAACGTGGTCGAGCGCCCGTCGGTGTCGAGCATCGAGATCGAAGGCAACAAGGCGATCAGCACCGATGACCTGATGAAAGGCCTGAAGCAATCCGGCCTGGCCGAAGGCGAGATCTTCCAGCGTGCCACCCTTGAAGGCGTGCGTAACGAACTGCAGCGCCAGTACGTGGCCCAGGGCCGCTACTCGGCCGAGGTCGACGCCGAGGTGGTGCCGCAGCCGCGCAACCGCGTGGCACTGAAGATCAAGATCAACGAAGGCACGGTCGCGGCCATCCAGCACATCAACATCGTCGGCAACAACGTGTTCGACGACGATACCCTGGGCCAGTTGTTCGAGCTGAAAACCACCAACTGGCTGTCGTTCTTCAAGAACGACGACAAGTACGCCCGCGAAAAGCTGTCCGGTGACCTTGAGCGCCTGCGTTCCTACTACCTGGACCGCGGCTACATCAACATGGACATCGCCTCGACCCAGGTGTCGATCACGCCAGACAAGAAGCACGTCTACATCACCGTCAACATCAACGAAGGCGAGAAGTACACCGTTCGCGACGTGAAGCTGTCCGGTGACCTCAAGGTGCCGGAAGACCAGGTCAAGTCGCTGCTGCTGGTGCAGCCTGGCCAGGTATTCTCGCGCAAGGTGATGACCACCACGTCCGAGCTGATCACCCGCCGCCTGGGCAACGAGGGCTACACCTTCGCCAACGTCAACGGCGTGCCACAGCCGAATGAACAGGACCACACGGTAGACATCATGTTCGTGGTCGACCCGGGCAAGCGTGCCTACGTCAACCGCATCAACTACCGCGGCAACACCAAGACCGAAGACGAAGTGCTGCGTCGCGAAATGCGCCAGATGGAAGGCGGGTGGGCGTCGACCTACCTGATCGACCAGTCCAAGACCCGCCTCGAGCGCCTGGGCTTCTTCAAGGAAGTCAACGTCGAGACCCCACCGGTGCCGGGCACCGATGACCAGGTCGATGTCAACTACAGCGTAGAGGAGCAAGCCTCCGGTTCGATCACCGCCAGCGTCGGTTTCGCCCAGAGCGCGGGCCTGATCCTGGGTGGTTCGATCAGCCAGAGCAACTTCCTCGGCACCGGTAACAAGGTGTCCATCGGCTTGACCCGTTCGGAATACCAGACCCGCTACAACTTTGGCTTCGTGGATCCCTACTTCACTGCCGACGGCGTGAGCCTGGGCTACAACGCCTTCTACCGCAGCACCAACTACGATGACCTCGATGTCGACGTGGCCAGCTATGCGGTGGACAGCCTCGGTGCAGGTGTGAGCCTGGGCTACCCGATCAGCGAAACTTCGCGCCTGACCTACGGCCTGAGCGTGCAGCAGGACAAGATCAAGACCGGCAAGTACACCGTTGACGAGATCTTCGACTTCCTCGACCAGGAAGGCGACAACTTCCTCAACTTCAAGGCGTCGATCGGCTGGTCCGAGTCGACCTTGAACAAAGGTGTGCTGGCGACCCGTGGTCACTCGCAAAGCCTGACCCTGGAATCGACCATTCCAGGCAGCGACCTGTCATTCTTCAAGCTCGACTACCGTGGCCAGCTGTTCCAGCCGATCAACAATGACTACACCCTGCGCCTGCACACCGAGCTGGGCTATGGTGATGGTTATGGAAGCACTTCCGGCCTGCCATTCTACGAGAACTACTTTGCGGGTGGCTTCAACTCCGTCCGCGGCTTCAAAGACAGCAGCCTGGGCCCACGCAGTACCCCAAGCCGCGGTGAGAACAATGGCGGTAAACCGGGGACTATTGAGGATCCGGACAAGGATCCACTACCGTTCGGCGGTAACGTCCTCGTACAAGGTGGCGTCGAGCTCCTGTTCCCGCTGCCGTTCGTCAAGGACCAGCGTTCGCTGCGCACCTCCGTGTTCTGGGATGTGGGTAACGTGTTCGACACCAACTGCGGCAAGAAGCCTGATTGCGAGAAGGTCGGTTTCTCGGGCATGGCCAGTTCGGTCGGCCTGGGCGTGACCTGGATTACTGCACTGGGCCCGCTGAGCTTCAGCCTGGCAATGCCGGTCAAGAAGCCGGACGATGCCGATACCCAGGTGTTCCAATTCTCTCTGGGCCAGACCTTCTAAGGTCGGCCCTTGCTTAACGACAACGGTTTATCCAGGAGTGCATCGTGCGTAAATTGGCTCAACTGGCCGTAGTGGCCGCGGCGCTGGTCGCCACCCCGGCTTTCGCCGAAATGAAGGTTGCCGTGCTGAACTATCAGATGGCCCTGCTGGAATCGGACGCCGCCAAGAAGTACGCGGTGGATGCCGAGAAGAAATTCGGCCCGCAACTGACCAAGCTGAAAAGCCTGGAAAGCAGCGCCAAGGGTATCCAGGACCGCCTGATCAAGGGCGGCGACAAGATGCAGCAGCAGGAGCGTGAGCGCCTGGAGCTCGAGTTCAAGCAAAAAGCCCGCGACTTCCAGTTCCAGTCCAAGGAGCTGAACGAAGCCAAGGCCGTTGCCGACCGTGACATGCTCAAGCAGCTGAAGCCGAAGCTGGATGGCGCTGTCGAGGAAGTGATCAAGAAAGGCGGTTACGACCTGGTTCTCGAGCGTGGCGCGGTCATCGATGTCAAACCTCAGTACGACATCACCCGCCAGGTCATCGAGCGCATGAACCAAGCCCGTTGATATGAGTGTGACCATGACGCTAGGCCAGCTGGCCGAGGCCCTCGGTGCCACCCTGAAGGGGCCCGAGGCGCTGCAGATTACCGGGCTGGCCACCTTGCAAGAGGCTGGCCCCGGGCAGTTGACCTTCCTGGCCAACCCGCAGTACCGCAAGTACCTGGATAACTGCCAGGCCGGCGCGGTGCTGCTCAAGGCCGCGGACGCCGAAAGCTTTGCCGGCAATGCCCTGGTCGTGGCCGACCCGTACCTGGCTTATGCGCGCATTTCCTACCTGTTCGATCCGAAACCCAAGGCTGTGGCGGGAATCCATCCCAGCGCCGTGGTGGCCGAGGATGCCCAGGTAGATGCCAGCGCCAGCATCGGGCCGTTCGCGGTCATCGAAAGTGGCGCCCGTATCGGCGCCAACGTGAGCATTGGTGCACATTGCTTCATTGGTGCCCGTTGCGTGGTGGGTGAAGGCGGCTGGCTGGCACCGAGGGTCACGTTGTATCACGACGTCACCATCGGCAAGCGCGTGGTCATTCAGTCGGGTGCGGTGATCGGCGGCGAGGGCTTTGGCTTCGCCAACGAGAAGGGCATCTGGCGCAAGATCGCCCAGATTGGCGGCGTTACCATCGGCGATGATGTGGAAATCGGCGTCAACACGGCGGTCGACCGTGGCGCGCTGTCGGACACGCGCATCGGCGATGGGGTCAAGCTGGATAACCAGATCCAGATCGCCCACAACGTGCAGATCGGCGACCACACCGCCATGGCTGCGTGTGTCGGTATTTCCGGCAGCACGCGCATTGGCAAGCACTGCATGCTGGCGGGTGGCGTGGGGCTGGTGGGGCACATTGATGTTTGCGATAACGTATTCATTTCCGGAATGACCATGGTTACCCGCTCGATCACCGAGCCGGGCTCCTATTCTTCCGGTACGGCCATGCAGCCATTGGCTGACTGGCGCAAGAGCGCCGCGCGTATCCGCCACCTGGACGATATGGCCAAGCGCCTCCAGCAGCTGGAAAAACGCGTCGATACCGTGACCTCAGGTGGCCAGCCGGCATCAGAAGGCTGATACCATTCCCTGAGCAAGAGTGAACAGTCGCTAGCTGGCTCCTCTTTGGATTGCAAAAGGAGCGTGCGGTCAGCACCTGCGCTCCCTATTCTTATTACAGGCTTCCCCCCCGAAATGATGGACATCAACGAGATTCGCGAATACCTGCCTCATCGTTACCCGTTCCTGCTGGTGGACCGCGTGACGGAGCTGGACTACGAGGCCCAGAGCATTCGTGCCTACAAGAATGTCAGCATCAACGAGCCGTTCTTCAATGGCCACTTCCCGGCGCACCCGATCATGCCGGGCGTCCTGATCATCGAAGCTATGGCCCAGGCGGCCGGTATCCTGGGTTTCAAGATGCTCGATGCCAAGCCTGCCGATGGCACCCTGTATTACTTCGTCGGCTCCGACAAGCTGCGTTTCCGCCAGCCGGTGCTGCCGGGTGACCAGTTGGTGCTGGAAGCCAAGTTCCTCAGCCGCAAGAGCATGATCTGGAAGTTCGAATGCCGCGCCCTGGTCGACGGCAAGCCGGTGTGCTCGGCAGAAATCACCTGCGCGGAACGCTCCCTATGAATTCGATTGATCCTCGGGCCATCATCGATCCCTCGGCCAAGCTCGCCGACGGTGTCGAGGTGGGCCCTTGGTCGATCGTGGGCCCCGATGTCGAGGTCGGGGAGGGCACCGTTATCGGCCCGCATGTTGTGTTGAAGGGGCCGACCCGCATCGGCAAGCACAACCGTATCTTTCAGTTTTCGTCGATTGGCGAAGACACCCCGGACCTCAAGTACAAGGGTGAGCCGACGCGCCTGGTGATTGGCGACCACAACGTGATCCGCGAAGGGGTGACCATTCACCGTGGGACCATTCAGGACCGCGCCGAAACCACCCTGGGTGACCACAACCTGATCATGGCCTATGCCCACATCGGCCACGACAGCGTCATCGGTAATCACTGCATTCTGGTCAACAACACGGCCCTTGCCGGGCATGTGCATGTGGGCGACTGGGCGATCCTGTCCGGCTACACCCTGGTGCACCAGTACTGCCATATCGGTGCCCACGCGTTTTCCGGCATGGGTACGGCGATCGGCAAGGACGTGCCGGCCTTCGTGACCGTGTTCGGTAGCCCGGCCGAAGCCCGCAGCATGAACTTCGAGGGCATGCGCCGGCGCGGTTTCAGCGCCGAAGTGATCCACGTGCTGCGCCGCTGCTACAAAATTGTCTATCGTCAGGGCCTTACCGTCGAAGACGCACTCAAGGAGCTGGCCGAGCCTGCTGCGCTGCACCCTGAGGTCGAGCTGTTCCGCCAGTCGATCGTGAACTCCGCTCGCGGCATCACCCGCTGACATGGCCCGGCTTTGCGTAGCGCTGGTGGCCGGTGAGGCCAGCGGCGATATTCTGGGTTCAGGCCTGATGCGTGCCCTCAGGGAGCGCCACCCCGACATACGCTTTATCGGGGTGGGCGGCCCCTTGATGGAAGCCGAAGGCCTGCAATCCTATTTCCCGATGGAACGCCTGGCGGTCATGGGCCTGGTGGAGGTGCTGGGGCGCCTGCGCGAGCTGCTCAAGCGGCGCAAACTGCTGATCCAGACCCTGATCGATGAAAAGCCGGATGTGTTCATCGGTATCGATGCGCCTGACTTTACCCTCAACATCGAGCTGAAACTGCGGCAGGCCGGAATCAAGACCGTGCACTACGTCAGCCCGTCGGTCTGGGCCTGGCGGCAGAAGCGGGTGCTGAAGATCCGCGAAGGCTGCGACCTGATGCTGACCCTGCTGCCGTTCGAGGCGCGGTTCTATGAAGAGCAGGGCGTGCCGGTGCGCTTTGTCGGCCACCCGCTGGCCGACACCATCCCGCTGCAGGCCGACCGCGCAGCTGCGCGTGCCGCACTGGGCCTGGGCGAGGGCCCGGTGGTGGCCCTGATGCCGGGCAGCCGCGGCGGCGAGGTTGGCCGCCTGGGGGCGTTGTTCCTCGATGCTGCCGAGCGCCTGTGCCACCACGTACCGGGCGTGCGCTTCGTACTGCCGTGTGCCAATGCGGCGCGGCGCGCTCAGGTCGAGCAGATGCTCGAAGGGCGGCAGTTGCCGCTGATGCTGCTCGATGGCCAGTCGCACCAGGCCCTGGCCGCCTGCGATGCGGTGTTGATCGCCTCGGGTACCGCCACCCTCGAAGCCTTGCTGTACAAGCGGCCGATGGTGGTGGCTTACCGCCTGGCGCCGCTGACCTACTGGATTCTCAAGCGGCTGGTGAAAAGCCCCTACGTGTCGTTGCCCAACCTGTTGGCGCAGCGTGAGCTGGTACCTGAACTGCTGCAGGACGCTGCCACCAGCGAGGCGTTGGCCAATACCCTGGTACCGTTGTTGCGCGATGGGAGCCGGCAGACCGAACGTTTCGACGAAATTCACCGCACCCTGCGCCGCGACGCCTCCAATCAGGCGGCCGAGGCGGTGCTGGCCCTGCTCAAGGACCGCTGACATGCAATTTGGACTGGACTTCAACCTGGTCGAAGACCTGGTCGCCGGCGTTGACGAAGTGGGCCGTGGCCCGCTGTGCGGTGCGGTGGTAACGGCAGCGGTGATCCTCGACCCAACCCGGCCGATTCTCGGCCTGAACGATTCGAAAAAACTCACGCAAGCCAAGCGCGAGGCCCTGTTCGACGAGATTTGCGAAAAGGCCCTGAGCTTTTGCATCGCCCGTGCCGAGGTCGAGGAAATCGACCGGCTCAATATCCTGCAGGCCACCATGCTGGCCATGCAGCGCGCGGTCGAAGGCCTGCACGTCACACCGAAGCTTGCGCTGATCGACGGCAACCGCTGCCCGAAACTGGCCGTGCCGGCAGCTCCGGTGGTCAAGGGCGATAGCCAGGTCCCGGCGATTGCGGCAGCCTCGATTCTGGCCAAGGTCAGCCGTGACCGTGAAATGAGCGCGTTCGAGCTGATCTACCCCGGTTACGGTATCGGCGGGCACAAGGGCTACCCCACGCCGGTACATCTGGAGGCCTTGGCCCGGCTTGGGCCTACGCCCATTCATCGGCGTTCGTTCGCACCGGTGCGGGCCGCCTGGGACGCGCGTGAAGGCGTCATCGGTTCGCTGGTCTGACCAATGAGGCGTTATCGGGGGCCCTTGCAGGCGCTTTAGCCGCGAACACCGGCACAGCCGGTGCCGTGCACCGCGTCGCCTGCTTCGCGGGCAAGCCCGCTCCCACAATGAATCGCGCAGGCTTTTCAAATTTTGAGAAAGGCAGTTGCTCCTACACGCAGCCCCAAAACCCCCGCGCAATTAAGCTACAATCCCGCCCTTGTCGTTCAGCACTGCTACAGGATCTCCCATGTCGGTTCCCTTCGTTCACCTGCGCGTCCACTCCGAATTCTCGCTGGTTGACGGCCTGGTGCGGATCAAGCCGCTGGCCAAGGCGCTGGCCGGGATGAACATGCCAGCAGTGGCCATCACCGACCAGAGCAACATGTGCTCGCTGGTGAAGTTCTACAAGACGGCCATGGGCGCCGGCATCAAACCGATCTGTGGGGCAGACCTGTGGCTGGCCGGCGCCGACCCGGAAGCACCGCTGTCGCGCATCTGCCTGCTGGCCATGAATCCCAAGGGCTATCGCAACCTCACCGAGCTGATCTCGCGCGGCTGGACCGACGGCCAGCGCAACGGCCTGGTGATCCTGCAGCGTGAATGGATCGCGCCGGCCAGCGAAGGCCTGATCGCCTTGTCGGCCGGCAAGGAAGGTGACATCGGCATGGCCCTGCTGGCCGGCCGTGACGACGAAGCCCAGGCCCTGCTGCAAGACTGGATGGGCATGTTCCCCGAGCGCTTCTACGTAGAAGTGCAGCGCACCAACCGCGCTCGCGACGAGGAATATGTGCATGCTGCCGTGGCCCTGGCCGACAGGCTCGGCGCGCCGCTGGTGGCCACCAACGACGTGCGTTTCATCAAGCAGTCCGATTTCGACGCGCATGAAACCCGGGTTTGCATCGGTGAAGGCTGGACCCTAGACGACCCTCGCCGGCCGCGTTGCTACAGCGACCAGCAGTACCTCAAGTCGTCCGAGGAAATGGCCGAGCTGTTCAGCGACCTGCCCGATGCCATCGCCAACACCGTCGAAATCGCCAAGCGTTGCAACATCCAGGTGCAGCTGGGCAAGTACTTCCTGCCTGACTTCCCCACGCCCAACGGCATGGGCATCGACGACTACCTGCGGCACGTGTCCCACGAGGGCCTGGAAGAGCGCCTGGCGGTCCTGTGGCCGAAGGAGACCACGCCCAATTACGAAGAGAAGCGCCAGGTTTACCTCGACCGGCTGAAGTTCGAACTGGACATCATCATCCAGATGGGCTTCCCCGGTTACTTCCTGATCGTGATGGACTTCATCAAGTGGGCCAAGAACAACGACGTGCCGGTAGGCCCTGGCCGTGGTTCGGGCGCAGGTTCGCTGGTGGCCTATGTGCTGAAGATCACCGACCTCGACCCGCTGGCCTATGACCTGCTGTTCGAGCGCTTCCTCAACCCTGAACGTATTTCCATGCCCGACTTCGACGTCGACTTCTGCATGGATGGCCGTGACCGGGTTATCGACTATGTGGCCGAGGCTTATGGCCGCAACGCGGTCAGCCAGATCATCACCTTCGGCACCATGGCTGCCAAGGCGGTGGTGCGTGACGTGGCACGGGTTCAGGGCAAGTCCTACGGCCTGGCCGACCGCCTGTCGAAGATGATTCCGTTCGAAGTGGGCATGACCCTGGAGAAGGCCTACGAGCAGGAAGAGATCCTGCGTGACTTCCTCAAGGGTGACGAGGACGCCCGCGAAATCTGGGACATGGCGCTGAAGCTCGAAGGTGTGACCCGAGGTACCGGCAAGCACGCCGGAGGCGTGGTGATCGCCCCGACCAAGCTCACCGACTTCTCACCGATCGCCTGTGACGAAGAAGGCGGCGGCCTGGTAACCCAGTTCGACAAGGATGACGTCGAGGCGGCGGGGCTGGTGAAGTTCGACTTCCTCGGCCTGCGTACCCTGACCATCATCAAGTGGGCCATGGAGATCATCAACCGCGAGCAGGCCAAGAAAAACCTGCCCGACGTGAATATCGACTTCATCCCGCTGGACGACCGCAAAACCTACGAGCTGTTGCAGAAGGCCGAAACCACGGCGGTATTCCAGCTTGAATCGCGTGGCATGAAGGAGCTGATCAAGAAGCTCAAGCCCGACTGCCTGGAAGACCTCATCGCACTGGTGGCACTGTTCCGCCCCGGCCCGCTGCAATCGGGCATGGTGGACGACTTCATCAACCGCAAGCACGGCCGTGCCGAGCTGGCCTACCCGCACTCCGACTACCAATACGACGGCCTCAAGCCAGTGCTGGCCCCCACCTACGGCATCATCCTGTACCAGGAGCAGGTGATGCAGATTGCCCAGGTGATGGCCGGCTACACCCTCGGTGGCGCCGACATGCTGCGCCGGGCCATGGGCAAGAAAAAGCCCGAGGAAATGGCCAAGCAGCGCGGTGGTTTCATCGAAGGCTGCGTGGCCAACAATATCGATGCGGACCTGGCAGGCAACATCTTCGACCTGGTAGAGAAGTTCGCCGGTTACGGCTTCAACAAATCCCACTCCGCGGCCTACGGCCTGGTGTCGTACCAGACTGCCTGGCTGAAAACCCACTACCCGGCACCGTTCATGGCGGCGGTGCTGTCGGCGGACATGCACAACACCGACAAGGTCGTGGTGCTGGTGGAGGAGGTGCGCAGCATGAAGCTGCGCCTGGATGCGCCGGACGTGAACTTCTCCGATTTCAAGTTCACCGTGAACGACGACGGCCGTATCGTCTACGGCCTGGGCGCCATCAAGGGCGTCGGCGAAGGCCCGGTAGAGGCCATCGTCGAAGCCCGTGCCCAGGGCGGGCCGTTCAAGGACCTGTTCGACTTCTGTGAGCGCATCGACCTCAAACGGGTCAACAAGCGCACCCTCGATGCGCTGGTGCGCAGTGGGGCGCTGGACCGGTTGGGCCCGCATTTCCATGACGAAATCAAGGCCTACCATGCCCATATCGACATCAACCGGGCGACCTTGCTTTCGGCACTGGGTGAGGCCATCAAGGCCGCCGAGCAGGCCGCGCATACCGCGGACAGTGGCCATGTCGACTTGTTCGGGGGCATGTTCGACGCGGCGGATGTCGATGTTTACGCCAACCACCGCAAGGTGCGCGAGCTGACCCTGAAGGAACGCCTGAAAGGCGAAAAGGACACCTTGGGGCTGTACCTGACCGGCCACCCGATCGACGAGTACGAAACCGAGATTCGCCGCTTCGCCCGCCAGCGCATCATCGACCTCAAACCGTCGCGTGAAACCCAGACCATCGCCGGCATGATCATTGCGCTGCGGGTGATGAAGAACAAGAAGGGTGACAAGATGGGCTTCGTCACCCTGGATGACCGCTCCGGGCGGATCGAGGCCTCGTTGTTCGCCGACGCCTATATCGCGGCGCAATCGTTGCTGCAGGCCGACGCCATGGTGGTGGTCGAAGGGGAGGTCAGCAATGACGACTTCTCCGGTGGCTTGCGCCTGCGGGTCAAGCAGGTCATGACCATGGAAGACGCGCGCACCAAGCTGGCCGAAAGCCTGCGCCTGAAGGTGGCGCACGAAGCCTTGAAGGGCGACCGGCTGAAATGGCTGGGCGAACTGATCACCCGCCACCGCGGTGCCTGCCCGATCACGCTGGAGTACACCGGCAGTGACGCCAAGGCCATGTTGCAGTTTGGCGAGCAGTGGGCGATCGACCCTGCCGATGGGCTGATTCAGGCACTGCGTGACCAGTTCGGACGTGAGAACGTCTTCCTGCAATATCGTTGAACCGACAAAAATTTAATCTCGACCTGAATGCGCCTGATCCCTTAAGGTATGGCGCCAAACGGATCAACCGGCCGGCCGCCTGGCCGTAGACCCAAGACGGATGACTATGAACCCGAATTTTCTCGATTTCGAACAGCCGATTGCCGACCTGCAAGCCAAGATCGAAGGCCTGCGCCTGGTGGGTAACGACAATTCGCTGAACATCAGCGATGAAATTGCCCGTCTGCAAGACAAGAGCAACACCCTGACCGAAAGCATCTTCGGCAACCTGACCAGCTGGCAGATTGCACGCCTGGCGCGTCACCCACGTCGTCCCTACACCCTGGACTACCTGGAGCACATCTTCACCGAGTTCGAAGAGCTGCACGGCGATCGCCACTTCTCCGATGACGCTGCCATCGTCGGCGGCACTGCGCGCCTGGATGGCAAGCCGGTCATGGTCATCGGCCATCAGAAAGGCCGCGAAGTGCGCGAAAAGGTGCGCCGCAACTTCGGTATGCCGCGCCCTGAAGGTTACCGCAAGGCCTGCCGCCTGATGGAAATGGCCGAGCGCTTCAAGATGCCGATCCTGACCTTCATCGACACCCCGGGTGCCTACCCGGGCATCGACGCCGAAGAGCGCAACCAGAGCGAAGCCATCGCCTGGAACCTGCGGGTGATGGCGCGCCTGAAAACCCCGATCATCGCCACCGTGATCGGTGAAGGTGGGTCGGGCGGTGCACTGGCCATTGGTGTCTGCGACCAGCTGAACATGCTGCAGTACTCCACCTACTCGGTGATCTCGCCAGAAGGTTGCGCGTCGATCTTGTGGAAGACCGCCGACAAGGCTGCCGATGCTGCCGAAGCCATGGGCATTACCGCCGAGCGTCTGAAGAGCCTGAACATCGTCGACAAGGTCATCCAGGAGCCGCTGGGCGGCGCGCATCGTGACCCGGCTGCGATGTCGGAAAGCATCCGCGCTGACCTGGTGCAGCAGCTGGACATGCTCGGCAAGTTCGACAATGACGCGCTGCTGGCCCGTCGTTACGAGCGCCTGATGAGCTACGGTGTCTGATTCCGTGATGTGATCCGGGGCCGCTTTGCGGCCCATTCGCCGGCAAGTCCGCTTTCTCATGATGTGGGAGCTGGCTTGCCGGCGAATGGGCCGCAAAGCACCCCCCCCGGCGATCTCAAGCCATGTGAGGCCTTCATGATCAACCTCACCCCCTGGCTCAACGCCCCCACCTGGTACATCGCCTTCTCCGGCGGCCTCGACTCTACCGTCCTCCTGCACCTGCTGGCCGACTACGCCCGCAGCCACGCAGCGCCGCCCTTGCGTGCGGTTCATGTCCACCATGGCCTGCAAGCCGCCGCTGACGCCTGGCCCGCCCATTGCCAGGCCGTCTGCGCCAACCTCGGCATCGCACTCGAGGTAATCCACGTTCAGGTCAGCCCCGGCGCCAGCCTGGAACAGGCGGCCCGCGACGCCCGCTATGCGGCTTTCCAGCAAACCCTCGGTCCGGGCGACATTCTGTTCACCGGCCAGCACCGTGACGACCAGGCTGAAACCCTGCTGTTGCGCTTGCTGCGCGGTGCCGGTTTGCGTGGCCTGGCGGCCATGCCGGGGCAGCGGCCGCTAGGGCAGGGCAGCCTGGTCAGGCCGTTGCTGGGCTGTGCCCGGCAGCAGTTGCAGGCCTATGCGCAGGCCCGCGGGCTCGCCTGGATCGACGACCCTTCCAACGCTGACACCCGTTTTGCCCGCAACTTTCTGCGCCGGGAGGTGATGCCGCAGTTGCAGCAGCGCTGGCCACAGGTTGGCCAGAATTTCGCCCGTGCCGCCGAGCATCTGGGCGAGGCGCTTGGCCTGCTCGACGAACTGGCCCAGAGCGATCTGGTGACCGCGCAGCAGGGGGCGCCTGCCGCCTGGCCGGGGCTGGCCTCCCTCGACCTGGCTAGCCTTGTGGCGCTGTCGCCGGCGCGCCAGCGCAACGCCTTGCAGTACTGGCTGAGCCAACGCACGCGGCTGCCCGATACCCGCCATTGGGCGGGTTGGGCAGACCTGCGCGATGCCGCCGCCGATGCCCAGCCGGTGTGGCGGCTGACCGACGGGCAGTTGCAGCGTAGCCAAGGGCGCATCTGGTGGCTGAGTGGCGACTGGCTGCAGCCAGCCGCCGGTCAGCTGGCCTGGCCGGATCCAGGTGTGCCGTTGCCACTGCCGGGCAACGGTAACGTGCGGCTTGTTGGCGCAGCCGGGGTTGGCGGGCTGCGGGTTGGCTACCGCCAGGGCGGTGAAATACTGGAGGTGCCCGGGCGCGGCCGGCGCGACCTCAAACGCCTGCTCAACGAGCAGCAGGTGCCGCATTTCCTGCGTGCGCGCCTGCCCTTGCTGTACCAGGGCGAGCGCCTGCTGGCAGTGGCCAATTTGCCCGGGCTGGGGCAGGCGGGTTGGCAGTTGCACTGGCAGTTACCGACGAACGCGCAAGGTTTGAGCTGAAGGGTACATTCGGGTAGACTACCCTCCCTTCTTGATACAGCTTCTGTGGGTTCCGCGAAAACACAGGAGTTGCCGATTACCAAGCAGTTTTTTGCTGGGCTGATTCTGAAATGACGAGCGAGCTCCATGCCGGGGATACCCCTGGTCTGTACAGACGCGGCAGTTGTTCGAGATGCACTGTGATTGACGCAGGTGATCGGGGGCTTCGGCCTTCCTTCGCTTTCTCCGGCGGCGCTGGCCGCCTTAACGCAGACTTCTAGGGTTTTTCATGACGCGCTACATATTCGTCACGGGCGGTGTTGTTTCTTCATTGGGGAAAGGCATTGCCTCGGCTTCCCTGGCGGCCATCCTGGAAGCGCGGGGCCTGAAGGTCACCATGCTCAAGCTGGATCCGTACATCAACGTCGACCCGGGCACGATGAGCCCGTTCCAGCATGGTGAAGTGTTCGTCACCCACGATGGCGCCGAGACCGACCTCGACCTGGGCCACTACGAGCGGTTCATCCGCACCACCATGACCCAGAACAACAACTTCACCACCGGCCGTATCTACGAGCACGTGCTGCGCAAAGAGCGCCGTGGTGATTACCTGGGCGCGACCATCCAGGTCATTCCGCACATCACCGACGAAATCAAGCGCCGCATCATCAAAGGTGCTGGCGACGCCGACGTGGCCCTGGTGGAAATCGGCGGTACCGTGGGCGACATCGAATCGCAGCCATTCCTCGAGGCCATTCGCCAGTTGCGCGTCGAAGTGGGTTCCAAGCGCGCGATGCTGATGCACCTGACCCTGGTCCCGTACATTGCCACTGCTGGCGAAACCAAGACCAAGCCGACCCAGCACTCGGTCAAGGAGCTGCGCTCCATCGGCCTGCAGCCAGACGTGCTGATCTGCCGTTCCGACCACCCGGTCGATGCTTCCTCGCGCCGCAAGATCGCGCTGTTCACCAACGTTGAAGAGCGTGCGGTGATTTCGCTGGAAGACGTCGACACCATCTACAAGATCCCGGGTGTGCTGCACGCACAGGGCCTGGACGACTTCGTCGTCGAGCGCTTCGGCCTGCAATGCAACGGTGCCGACCTGTCCGAGTGGGACAAGGTAGTCGATGCCAAGCTCAACCCTGAGCACGAAGTGACCATCGCCATGGTCGGCAAGTACATGGAACTGCTGGATGCGTACAAGTCGCTGATCGAAGCGATGAGCCACGCCGGTATCACCAACCGTACCAAGGTCAACCTGCGCTACATCGACTCGGAAGACATCGAGAACCAGGGCACCAGCCTGCTCGAGGGTGCCGATGCCATCCTGGTACCCGGCGGTTTCGGCCTGCGTGGCGTGGAAGGCAAGATCACTGCGGTTCAATATGCCCGTGAGAACAAGGTGCCGTACCTGGGCATCTGCCTGGGCATGCAGGTCGCGGTGATCGAATTCGCCCGTAACGTCATGGGCTGGAAAGACGCCAACTCCACGGAGTTCGACCGCAACAGCGGCCACCCGGTCGTCGGCCTGATCACCGAGTGGGCCGATGCCACCGGCGCGGTCGAAACCCGTGACGAGGCCTCGGACCTGGGCGGCACCATGCGCCTGGGTGCACAGGACTGCCAGCTGGCAGCCGGCTCCAAGGTGCACGACTGCTATGGCAAGGACGTGATCACCGAGCGCCACCGCCACCGTTACGAGGTCAACAACAACCTGCTGCCACAGCTGGTTGACGCCGGCCTGGTGGTTTCCGGTCGTTCCGAAGACGGCGCGCTGGTCGAAGTGGTCGAGTCCAAGGACCACCCATGGTTCGTTGCCTGCCAGTTCCACCCGGAGTTCACCTCCACCCCGCGTGACGGTCATCCGCTGTTCAGCGGCTTCGTCAAGGCGGCCCTGGCGCAGAAGAACAAGGCCTGATTTTTTCGGGTCTTTGGTGAGTTTTCCGACGGTTAAGTCCGCGCGAGGCTCATTTCTCGGGTAAAGTACGCCCCGATCTACCCCTGACCACTCGGTCAGGGGTTGCTTTTGCCAGGCCTGCCTGCTGCGTCCCTGCCTGGTGAAAGGCAAGAATTCCCTAAAGCTGCGTTGTTTTCGTCAATTCTGGAGTGCTTACAACAATGGCAAAAATCGTCGACATCAAAGGTCGTGAAGTTCTCGACTCGCGTGGCAACCCCACCGTGGAAGCCGATGTACTGCTCGACAACGGCATCATCGGCAGCGCTTGCGCGCCGTCCGGTGCTTCCACCGGCTCGCGCGAAGCGCTGGAGCTGCGTGATGGCGACAAGAGCCGTTACCTGGGCAAGGGCGTGCTGAAGGCTGTCGCCAACATCAACGGCCCTATCCGCGACCTGCTGCTGGGCAAGGACCCGGCTGACCAGAAGGCCCTGGACCGCGCCATGATCGAGCTGGACGGTACCGAGAACAAGGCCAAGCTGGGCGCCAACGCCATCCTGGCTGTTTCCCTGGCTGCCGCCAAGGCCGCTGCCCAGGACCAGGACCTGCCGCTGTACGCGCACATCGCCAACCTGAACGGCACCCCAGGCCAGTACTCCATGCCGGTTCCGATGATGAACATCATCAACGGCGGCGAGCACGCCGACAACAACGTCGACATCCAGGAGTTCATGGTTCAGCCGGTTGGCGCCAAGACCTTCTCCGACGGCCTGCGCATGGGCACCGAAATCTTCCACCACCTCAAGGCTGTGCTCAAGGCCCGTGGCCTGAATACTGCCGTGGGTGACGAAGGTGGCTTCGCCCCTAACCTGGCCTCCAACGAAGATGCCCTGGGTGCAATCGCCGAAGCCGTCGAAAAAGCCGGCTACAAACTGGGCACCGACGTGACCCTGGCACTGGACTGCGCCGCTTCCGAATTCTACGAAGACGGTAAGTACAACCTGTCCGGCGAAGGCAAGTCCTTCGATGCCGAAGGCTTCGCAGACTACCTCAAAGGCCTGACCGAGCGCTTCCCGATCATCTCCATCGAAGATGGCCTGGACGAGTCGGACTGGGCTGGCTGGAAAATCCTCACTGACAAGATCGGTGAAAAGGTCCAGCTGGTTGGCGACGACCTGTTCGTGACCAACACCAAGATCCTCAAGGAAGGCATCGAGAAGGGCATCGGTAACTCGATCCTGATCAAGTTCAACCAGATCGGCTCGCTGACCGAAACCCTCGAAGCCATCCAGATGGCCAAGGCTGCCGGCTACACCGCGGTGATTTCGCACCGTTCCGGTGAAACCGAAGACTCGACCATTGCCGACCTGGCCGTGGGTACCGCTGCGGGCCAGATCAAGACCGGTTCGCTGTGCCGTTCCGACCGCGTATCCAAGTACAACCAACTGCTGCGTATCGAAGAGCAACTGGGCGCCAAAGCGGTTTACCGTGGTCGTGCCGAGTTTCGCGGCTAAGCAAGAGATGGTAAAAAGGCAGCAGCCGGAGTTGTAGGAACGTTCTTACTGAACTTTCCTTCTTCCCAACGGGTTTCTGTCAACGAAGCCTGGCCTCGGCCAGGCTTCGTGCTATTCGAGCTCCCGTAAAATGCGCGGCAGCCTTTTTGACCTGGATAACGTGATGCGCAGTCCCTATTGGGTGTTCCTTATTCTGCTCCTGCTGTTGGGTGGCCTGCAGTACCGTCTGTGGGTCGGCAATGGCAGCCTGGCGCAAGTGACCGAGCTGAAGCAGCAGATTGCTGAACAGCACGCCGAAAACGAGCGCCTGCTGGAGCGTAATCGCGTGCTCGATGCTGAAGTGCTGGAGCTGAAAAAAGGCATGGAGACCGTTGAAGAGCGGGCTCGCCATGAATTGGGGATGGTCAAGGAGGGTGAAACCCTCTTCCAGTTGCCACAGAAATGATCGATACCTTACCGGCCTTCTGGGCCGTGATTCCAGCGGCGGGCGTAGGCGCCCGCATGGCTGCCGACCGCCCCAAGCAGTATCTGGAGCTGGCAGGGCAGACCCTTCTCGAGCACAGCCTCGACTGTTTTCTTGGCCACCCGACGCTTAACGGCGTGGTGGTCAGCATTGCTGAACACGACCCTTACTGGCCTGCCCTGGGCTGTGCCAGCGACCCGCGTATCCAGCGCGCGGCGGGCGGGCGCGAGCGCGCCGATTCGGTACTCAATGCCTTGCTGCTGCTGCATGCCCAAGGGGCGGCGGACAGCGACTGGGTGCTGGTGCACGATGCTGCGCGGCCCAACCTGGCGCGTAGCGACCTGGACAAGCTGCTGGCGGAGTTGGCGGATGACCCGGTGGGTGGCCTGCTGGCGGTGCCGGCGCGCGACACGCTCAAACGTGCCGATGGCAAAGGCCGGGTCAGCGCCACCGTTGACCGCAGCACCATCTGGCAGGCCTACACGCCGCAGATGTTCCGCCTGGGGGCGTTGCACCGGGCGCTGGCCGAGTGCCTGGTGTCGGATGTCGTCGTAACCGATGAAGCTTCTGCCATCGAATGGTCCGGGCAGGCGCCGCGGCTGGTCGAAGGGCGCAGCGACAACATCAAGGTGACCCGGCCGGAAGACCTGGAGTGGTTGCGCCAGCGCTGGGCAGGTCGACGCTGAGATCGCCGGGTCCGCTGCGCGGCCCATTCGCAGGCAAGCCAGCCCCCACAGGTACCCCACAGACCTGAGGCATCGCGGCTCCTGTGGGAGATTCTATGGTTCCTGGCAAGGGTAGCCGGAGCATCTTCAGCGCCTGTGAGATCGAGCGCCGCCCGCGCGGCGCAATCGCGAGCTGCGCTCGCTCCTACGTTTGTTTCGGGCCAGTAACGCCTGTGACAGGCGCGCGCGGCCGCCTTGTTTGTACGGCGCGATATTGAGGCATGCACCAAGGCGTTCGCGCGCGAATCCCACAGGAATAATTGGCCCGAAACAAACGTAGGAGCGAGCGCAGCTCGCGATTGCGCCGCGCGGGCGGCGCTCGATCTCACAGGCGCTGCCATACCTTGTGGCAAACACCTGTCAGCCCTAAGGCGATCCCTGTGGGAGCTGGCTTGCCGGCGATAGGGCCGCGCAGCGGCCCCCTTTGCAATTAGGCCCCGCGATACTCCGGCAACCCCGCCAACCCTTCCTTCAGATAGTCCACCAACCGCCGCACCTTCGGCGACAGGTGCCGCTGTTGCGGGTACAGCGCCCAAACCGCGGTATTGGGCGGTTGATGCCCCTCCAGCAACGACACCAGCGCGCCGCTGTTCAGGTGCTCCAGTACGTAATAGTCCGGCAACTGGCACAGCCCCATGCCTTGCAAGGCTGCATCCAGAACCGCCTGGCCACTGTTGCAACGCCAGTTGCCCTGCACCCGCTGGCTGATCTCGCGGCCGTCCTGCTGCAGTGCCCACGCATCCGAGCTGCCGATCAGGCAATTGTGCCGCGCCAGTTCCGACAGGCTGTGCGGCCGGCCATAGCGCTCCAGATAGGCTGGCGATGCGCATAGGTACATGCGCCGCGGCGCCAGGCGGGTCGCCACCAGTCGCGAATCGGCCAGCCTGCCCAGGCGGATGGCCAGGTCCATGCCTTCATGCAGCAGGTCAAGGGTGTGGTTGTTCAACTCCACATCCACGCGCAACTGGGGGTACAACGCCATGAAGCGTGTGACCAACGGCACGATGAAGCGCTCGCCATAGGCCACCGCGCAGGTCATGCGCAGCAGGCCCTTGGGCTCGCTGGCCAGGTCACCCATGGCGCGCAGGGCTTCTTCACGGCCATCCTGTAGGCGCTGGCAATGCTGCAGAAAGGTCTGCCCGGCTTCACTCAAGGTCACGCGGCGGGTACTGCGATACAGCAGGCGGGTCTGCAAGCGTTCTTCCAGCCGGGCGATCTGCCGGCTGATGTGTGACGACGAAACCCCCAGGCGCTCGGCGGCAGCCGTGAACTGCCCCGATTCGGCGACAGCCACGAATTCATCGATGCCTTCCCAGCGGTTGCTCATGATTATCCCTGCACAGCAATAATGTTTTGTCTTTGCCTGGATTATTCATCAAAAGTCAGTGAATTACACTGGTGGTCTGAACTGACACCCTGTCTGGAGACACTCGATGATCAAGTCCCGTGCTGCTGTAGCCTTCGAAGCCAAGAAACCCCTGGAAATCGTCGAAGTCGACGTGGCCATGCCCAAGGCCGGTGAAGTGCTGCTGCGCGTGGTCGCCAGCGGTGTCTGTCACACCGACGCCTACACCCTGTCGGGTGCCGACCCGGAGGGCATCTTCCCATCCATTCTTGGCCATGAAGGCGGTGCGATCGTCGAAGCCGTAGGCGAGGGCGTGACCTCGCTGGCCGTGGGCGACCACGTGATCCCGCTGTACACCCCGGAGTGCGGCAAGTGCAAGTTCTGCCTGTCGGGCAAGACCAACCTGTGCCAGGCGATCCGTGCTACCCAAGGCAAGGGCCTGATGCCGGACGGCACCACGCGCTTCTCCTACAAAGGCCAGCAACTGTTCCACTACATGGGCACCTCGACCTTCTCCGAGTACACGGTGTTGCCGGAAATCTCGGTGGCCAAGATCCAGAAAGAAGCCCCTCTGGAAAAGGTCTGCCTGCTGGGCTGCGGCGTGACTACCGGTATCGGTGCCGTGCTCAACACCGCCAAGGTCAAGCCGGGTGACACCGTGGCCATCTTCGGCCTCGGCGGCATCGGCCTGTCGGCGGTGATCGGTGCGGTGAAGGCCAAGGCCTCGCGCATCATCGCCATCGACATCAACCCGGCCAAGTTCGAGATCGCCCGTCAACTGGGCGCCACCGACTGCATCAACCCGAAAGACTACGACCGCCCGATCCAGGAAGTGATTGTCGACCTGACCGACGGTGGCGTGGACTTCTCCTTCGAATGTATCGGTAACGTGCAACTGATGCGTGCTGCCCTGGAATGCTGCCACAAAGGGTGGGGCGAGTCGGTCATCATCGGCGTGGCCGGTGCCGGCCAGGAAATCGCTACCCGGCCGTTCCAGCTGGTGACCGGCCGGGTCTGGCGTGGCTCTGCGTTCGGTGGCGTGCGTGGCCGCAGCGAGTTGCCGAGCTACGTGGAAATGTCCGAGAAAGGCGAGATTCCGCTGGATACGTTCATCACCCACACCATGGGCCTGGAGGACATCAACAAGGCCTTCGACCTGATGCATGAAGGCAAGAGCATTCGCAGCGTCATCCACTTCTGAGGTGCGCCATGAGCCTGGATAACATCTCTTGCCAGAAAAGCTTCGGCGGCTGGCACAAGCGCTACCGGCACCATTCCAGCGTGCTGGGTTGCGACATGGTGTTCGCCGTGTACCTGCCGCCACAGGCCGAGCAGGGTGCCAAGCTGCCGGTGCTGTACTGGCTGAGCGGCCTGACCTGTACCGACGAAAACTTCATGCAGAAGGCAGGCGCCCAGCGCCTGGCTGCCGAACTGGGGTTGATCATCGTTGCGCCGGACACCAGCCCGCGTGGCGAGCAGGTGCCTGGCGATCCGGACGGCGCCTGGGACTTTGGCCTGGGGGCCGGCTTCTACCTCAATGCCACCCAGCAGCCTTGGGCCAAGCACTACCGCATGCATGACTATGTGGTAGAGGAGCTGCCGGCGTTGATCGAGGCGTATTTCCCGGCCTCGGCCGAGCGCAGCATCAGCGGCCATTCCATGGGTGGGCACGGTGCGCTGGTGTGCGCTTTGCGCAACCCGGGGCGTTATCGCTCAGTGTCGGCGTTTTCGCCGATCAGCAACCCCATGGATTGTCCGTGGGGCGAGAAAGCCTTCAGCCGCTACCTGGGTGACGACCGCGCGCGCTGGCGTGAGTGGGATGCCAGCGTATTGCTGGCCGAGACGGCCGCTGGCGAGTGCCCACCGTTGCTGGTGGACCAGGGCGACCGTGACGACTTCCTCGAAAAGCAGCTCAAGCCTGAAGCGCTGGAGCAGGCAGCACGCAAGGGTGGCCACGAGCTGACCCTGCGCCTGCAGCCAGGCTATGACCACAGCTACTACTTCATTGCCAGCTTCATCGAAGAGCACCTGCGCCACCATGCGGTGGCGCTGGGGCGGGTGTAGGGCTTTGCATTTTCGGTGTCTGTGAGATCGAGCGCCGCGCGGGCGGCGCTCGATCGCATAGGCGCTAAAATTCTCAGGCGATCACCTCCAGCCCCAATGGCAGCCAAAGCAGGTAGAATCACGCCCTGACTCATTCAGGGCGTTTTCTTATGCGTATTGGCCACGGCTACGATGTGCATCGTTTCTGCGACGGTGATTTCATTACCTTGGGCGGGGTGCGTATCCCGCACACATTCGGCCTGCTGGCCCATTCCGACGGCGACGTGCTGCTGCACGCCCTGAGCGATGCCTTGCTTGGCGCTGCAGCGCTGGGTGACATCGGCAAGCACTTCCCCGACACCGACCCCCAGTTCAAGGGTGCCGACAGCCGCGTGCTGTTGCGGCACGTGGTGGGCATCGTTAACGCCAAGGGCTGGAAGGTCGGCAACGTCGACGCCACCATCGTCGCCCAGGCGCCGAAAATGGCCCCGCACATCGACACCATGCGGCAGTTGATCGCCGAAGATCTGCAAGTCGAACTCGACCAGGTCAACGTCAAGGCCACTACCACCGAAAAACTCGGTTTCTGCGGCCGTGAGGAGGGCATTGCCGTGCATTCGGTTGCCCTGCTGCTGCCAGCATGACGGAACTGCAACTGCTGGGCCCGCGTGCATCGGGCGAGGTATTGGGCACCGCTGTGCTCAAGGCAGTGGCCGAGGATTTCCAGGTCGACGAGGTGTTGGATATCCCGTTGTCGGGCCAGGGCGAGCACCTGTGGTTGTGGGTCGAAAAGCGTGACCTCAATACCGAAGAAGCCGCCCGCCGCCTGGCCCGCGCCGCAGGCGTGCCGGTGCGCAGCATCAGCTATGCCGGGCTGAAGGACCGCCAGGCGCTGACCCGCCAGTGGTTCAGCCTGCACCTGCCAGGCAAGGCCGACCCGGACCTGTCACGCGCCGAAGATGCCACCCTGCGCGTGCTCAAGCAGGTGCGCCACCAGCGCAAGCTGCAGCGTGGTGCGCATTCGGCCAACGGCTTCACCTTGCGCCTGACCGCGCTGAATGCCGATCACCAGGCGCTGGATGCGCGGCTGCAACTGCTCAAGCAACAAGGCGTGCCCAACTACTTCGGCAGCCAACGCTTCGGTCACGGCGGTGGCAATGTCCATGACGCCCTGGACTGGGCGGCGCGCAAGGCCTTGCCCGAGCAACGCAACACGCGCTCACGGCTGCTGTCGGCCGGGCGCAGCTACCTGTTCAACCAGGTGCTGGCGGCGCGTGTCGCCGACGGCAGCTGGAACCGGGCCCAGGTCGGCGATCTGCTGGCGTTCACCGACAGCCGCAGTTTTTTCCCTGCAGGTGAAGCGGAATGTACCGACCCGCGCCTGGCCATTCTCGACTTGCACCCGACTGGCCCGATGTGGGGCGCGGGCGGTTCGCCCGCCGCCGCCGCGCCCGCGCAGCTGGAAAATGCCGTAGGCGACCAGCAACCGGCGCTGTGCCAGTGGCTGGCCCTGGCGGGCATGGATCACGAACGGCGTATTCTGCGGCTCCCTATTGGCGGCCTTACGTGGCATTATCCCGAGCCTGATATCCTGCAACTGGAATTCGTCCTGCCGGCCGGATGCTTCGCCACCGTGGTGGTGCGTGAAGTCGTGGATCTGGTGTCGGCAGGGCAGACGGACAGCCCATGCGTATTCTGATTTCGAACGACGACGGTGTTACCGCACCCGGGATCGCCGCGCTGCACGCTGCGCTGGCGGATTACGCCGAGTGCGCGGTAATTGCCCCGGAGCAAGACAAGAGCGGCGCCAGCAGTTCGCTGACGCTGGACCGGCCCCTGCACCCGCAGACCTTGGCCAACGGCTTCATCAGCCTCAACGGTACGCCGACCGACTGCGTGCACCTGGGGCTCAACGGGCTGTTGCCGTACACCCCGGACATGGTCGTGTCGGGGATCAACCTGGGCGCCAACCTGGGGGACGACGTACTGTATTCGGGTACGGTCGCCGCGGCGCTGGAGGGGCGCTTTCTCGGGGGGACATCGCTGGCGTTCTCGCTGCTCTCGCGCCAGCCCGACAACCTGCCGACCGCTGCGCATATCGCCCGGCGCCTGGTCGAGGCGCAGTCGCGCCTGGCACTGCCCCCGCGTACCGTGCTCAACGTCAACATTCCCAACCTGCCGTTGGCGCACATCCGCGGCATCCAGCTGACCCGGCTGGGGCACCGCGCGCGGGCTGCCGCGCCAACGAAGGTGGTCAACCCGCGCGGCAAGGAAGGCTACTGGATCGCCGTTGCCGGCGATGCCGAGGACGGCGGCCCGGGCACCGACTTCCATGCGGTGATGCAGGGTTACGTGTCGATCACCCCGCTGCAACTCGACCGCACCTTCAGTGATGCCTTCGAGCAGCTCGATGGTTGGCTGGAGGGGCTGCTCTGATGCGCGAGGACGATATGCTGCGGCGGGGCATCGGCATGACCTCCCAACGGACCCGGGAGCGGCTGATCCAGCGCCTGTGCGAAGAGGGCGTCTCGAACACCCAGGTGCTCGACGTGATCCGCCGCACCCCGCGCCACCTGTTCGTCGACGAAGCGCTGGCGCACCGCGCCTACGAAGACACCGCACTGCCAATCGGCCACAACCAGACCATCTCGCAGCCATTCATGGTTGCCCACATGAGCGAGTTGCTGCTTGAAGCCGGGCCGCTGGACAAGGTGCTGGAGATCGGCACCGGGTCCGGCTACCAGACGGCGGTGCTGGCGCAGTTGGTCGAGCGGGTATTCTCGGTGGAGCGCATCAAGGTTCTGCAAGACCGTGCCAAGGAACGCCTGCTGGAGCTGAACCTGCGCAACGTGGTGTTCCGCTGGGGCGACGGTTGTGAGGGCTGGCCGGCGCTGGCACCGTACAACGGCATCATCGTCACCGCCGTGGCGCCGGAAGTGCCCCAGGCGCTGCTTGACCAACTGGCACCCGGTGGCCGGCTGGTCATACCGGTAGGGCCTGCGGGCGAAGCGCAGCAATTGATGCTGATCGTCCGCGAAGAGCATGGCTTCTCGCGTCGCGTACTCGGTGCGGTGCGTTTTGTCCCGTTGCTGACCGGGCCGCTGGCCTGACCAGCACTGGTGCGCGGCCCGGGGTATTTTTGCGTGGGCGGCGAATTCTCGCGGCGCCGCCCTGTCTATCAGGCGGGCGTGGCGTAAACGCATCGCTTGCAGTAACGCTGCGCAACAGCCTGGCGGCGGCCTGCCAATCCCGGCTCGCTTGGTTATAATTGCAACAATATTGCATTTCTTGTCTTCATATCGTTTTTCGGCACCATGAGGGGAGCGCGGGTGGGTCACACAGTCATTCGGCAGCGCAAGGACGGTTCGGGCTTCAAGCTTCTGGTGATTGCATTGGCCATGGGCACGCTACTGGTGGGTTGCTCGAGTACCGGCAGCAACAGCGCGCGCGTGGTCGATCGCAACAGCAGTGCGCCCAAGCGCCCGACGGTGACCTCCGGGCAATACGTCGTCAAGCCTGGCGATACCCTGTTCTCCATCGCCTTCCGTTATGGTTGGGATTACAAGGAGCTGGCCGCCCGTAATGGTATCGCGCCGCCCTACACCATCCGCCCGGGCCAGGCGATTCGGTTCAGCAGCGGCGCCGGCAGCAGCACCACGGTGGTGTCCAGCCCGTCTTCCTCAAGCCGCACCACTGTCACGCGGCGGCCTGTTACGGCGCCGGCCGGTTCCAGCAAACCCGCTACCCCGGCTGGCACCACCAGCGCGCCGGTGGTCGCCACTGTGCCCGCTGCAGAGCGCGCGGTCGGTGGTTGGACCTGGCCCGCCAATGGCGTGTTGATTGGAAAATTTGCTTCAAACGGTAGTTTGAATAAAGGCATTGATATCGCCGGTGATTTGGGACAGCCTGTTTTTGCTGCGTCTGATGGTGCAGTGGTTTACGCCGGGAGTGGATTAAGGGGCTACGGCGAGCTGATCATCATCAAGCACAGCGATACCTACGTCAGTGCCTACGGTCACAACCGCAGGCTGTTGGTTCGGGAGGGGCAGCAGGTCAAGGCAGGGCAGTCGATTGCTGAAATGGGGTCCACGGGCACTGATCGGGTGAAGCTGCATTTCGAGATTCGCCGCCAGGGCAAACCCGTCGATCCGCTCCAGTTCCTGCCACGTCGTTGACCGTTGTACCCGGCCTGTTCCTGTGATGTAGAGGGGACAGGCTCAAGCGCTGCCAGGGATAAAGGTGCCGCTCGAGTCTGAGTTCGAACTCAGCAAAGGACTATAACAATGGCTCTCAGTAAAGAAGTGCCGGAGTTTGACATCGACGATGACGTCCTCCTGATGGAGACGGGCATCGTTTTGGAAACGGATGTGGTGTCAGACGAACCTGCTGTATCTTCGGTTCGGACGAGGGCCAAGTCGGGCTCTTCGCTCAAGCAACACAAGTATATCGACTACACCCGGGCGCTAGATGCCACCCAGCTGTACCTCAACGAGATCGGTTTCTCGCCACTGCTGTCGCCGGAAGAGGAAGTCCATTTTGCGCGTCTATCGCAGAAAGGTGATCCTGCCGGCCGCAAGCGCATGATTGAAAGCAACCTTCGCCTGGTTGTGAAAATTGCCCGTCGTTACGTCAACCGTGGCCTGTCGTTGCTCGACCTGATCGAGGAAGGCAACCTGGGCCTGATCCGTGCGGTGGAGAAGTTCGACCCGGAGCGCGGTTTCCGTTTTTCGACCTATGCGACCTGGTGGATTCGCCAGACCATCGAACGGGCGATCATGAACCAGACCCGCACCATCCGCCTGCCGATCCACGTGGTCAAGGAGCTCAACGTCTACCTGCGCGCTGCGCGCGAGTTGACGCAGAAGCTGGACCACGAACCCTCGCCGGAAGAAATCGCCACCTTGCTGGAAAAGCCCGTTGCCGAGGTCAAGCGCATGCTCGGCCTGAACGAGCGGGTGTCGTCGGTAGACGTTTCGCTCGGCCCGGATTCGGACAAGACCCTGCTCGATACCTTGACCGACGACCGTCCCACCGACCCCTGCGAACTGCTGCAGGACGACGACCTGTCGCAGAGTATCGACCAGTGGCTGGGCGAGTTGACCGACAAGCAGCGTGAGGTGGTGGTACGCCGCTTCGGGCTGCGCGGGCACGAAAGCAGCACCCTGGAGGATGTTGGGCTGGAGATTGGCCTGACCCGCGAACGGGTGCGGCAGATACAGGTAGAAGGCCTGAAGCGCCTGCGCGAGATCCTGGAGAAGAACGGCTTGTCCAGCGAGTCTTTGTTCCAGTAGCCAAAGCAGTCGCTCACGAACGCCCCGATAACCTCGGGGCGTTTTTGTTTGTGAGATGAAGCACAGCGAAAGCTGCCTCAGAACTGCCCGGCAAGAAACCTGTCAAATATGTATTGCGCTACCCCGCTAACACCTGCTGTAAGCCTTTGCTTACTCGTGCTGTAAGCCATTCTAGCGAGCGGCAGTAAATCAATGTCGTTTTCAGATACTGGTTTTTCATAACCTATTGAAAAACCAGGGTTATCTTCAAGTGAGTAAATGTTTCCCCAGCAATATCCGGCAAACTCCGGCGCTTGCCCGCGCTGCTGAACCCGCTAGTATTCGAACTGTGCACAGGGACATGCACAGGCTTTCAGGATGAAGGCCAAGGACATCGCAAGACGCGATTTCATCAGGATGATGTTTGGGACAAGCAGGGACTACGGAAAAAATGTGGGCGGGTCAAACCGCCCCTTTTTTTGTCCGCAGTTTTGCCGGCACAAAAAAAGGCCCCGCAGGGCCTTTTGGCATTTCAGCGCTATCAGCGCTCCAGGTCGGCAATCTTGCCAGTCTTGCCATCCCACTCTTCGGCGTCTGGCAGGGCATCCTTACGCTCGGTAATGTTCGGCCAGATTTCCGCCAACTCGGCGTTCAGCTCGATGAAGTTCTCCATGCCCGCGGGCACTTCGTCTTCCGAGAAAATCGCTTGCGCTGGGCACTCCGGCTCGCACAGGGCGCAGTCAATGCACTCGTCCGGGTGGATAACCAGGAAGTTCGGGCCTTCGTAGAAGCAGTCCACCGGACAGACTTCCACGCAGTCGGTGTATTTGCATTTGATGCAGTTGTCGGTGACAACGAAGGTCATTTTTAATTCTCTCCTCAGGCGACGGCGGCGGCCCTTCCTCTCGGGGCCGCGCGGTTTACGGGCATGTGGCTGCAGGCCAGGCTAATAACCTGCAGCACCAGCAAACCGCGGCGGATTCTACCAGCTTGTAATGGGCGCCGTTATAACAGGTTCTTTAGTTGATATAGCATTTCGATAGCTTGGCGCGGGGTCATGTCGTCCAGCTGCAGTTTGCCCAGCTTTTCGATGGCCGGGTGTGGCAGGCTGGCGAACAGGTCGCTCTGGTGCGGCACCTGCGGCGCGTCCTTGGCCTTTTGGGCCACAGGCTGCTCATGGGGCAGGCTGGTGGTTTCCAGCCGGCCAAGGTGTTCGCGGGCACGTTGGATCACCACGGCCGGCACGCCCGCCAGTTGTGCCACCGCCAGGCCGTAGCTCTGGCTGGCAGGCCCAGGCAGTACGTGGTGCAGGAACACGATGCGTTCGTTGTGCTCGGTGGCGTTCAGGTGCACGTTGGCCACCAGTGGCTCGCTTTCCGGCAGCACGGTGAGCTCGAAATAGTGGGTGGCGAACAGCGTGTAAGCGCGCAGCTCGGCCAGCCGCTCGGCGGCGGCCCAGGCCAGCGACAGGCCGTCGAAGGTGCTGGTGCCCCGGCCCACTTCGTCCATCAGCACCAGGCTGCGGTCAGTGGCATTGTGCAGGATGTTGGCGGTTTCGCTCATCTCGACCATGAATGTCGAGCGCCCGCCGGCCAGGTCGTCACTGGAGCCGATACGGGTAAAGATGCGGTCGACCAGCGACAGCTCGCAGCTGGCAGCCGGTACGAAACTACCGATGTGGGCCAGCAGCACGATCAGGGCGGTCTGGCGCATGTAGGTGGACTTACCGCCCATGTTCGGGCCGGTGATGATCAGCATGCGCGTGTTGTTGTCCAGGCCCAGGTCGTTGGCCACGAACGGCGTGGTCAGTACCTGCTCGACGACCGGGTGACGGCCTTGCTCGATCCGCAGGCAGGGCTCGTCGACAAAGCGTGGGCAGTTCAGGTCGAGGTTCAGCGCGCGCTCGGCCAGGTTGCTGAGTACGTCCAGTTCGGCCAGGGCGGCAGCGCTGTCCTGCAGCGGCGCCAGGTGGCTGATCAGGGTCTCCAGCAGGGCGTCGTAGAGCATCTTCTCGCGGGCCAGGGCGCGGCTCTTGGCCGACAATGCCTTGTCCTCGAAGGCCTTCAGCTCCGGCGTGATGAAGCGTTCGGCACCTTTGAGGGTCTGGCGACGAATGTAGTCGCCGGGGGCCTGTTCGGCCTGCTTGGTCGGCAGCTCGATGAAGTAGCCGTGCACCCGGTTGTAGCCGACCTTCAGGTTGGCCAGGCCGGTGCGCGCCTTTTCGCGGGCTTCGAGGTCGATCAGGAACTGCCCGGCGTTTTCGCTGATGGCCAGCAGGTCGTCCAGTTCGTTGTCGTAACCGGCCTTGAGCACGCCCCCATCGCGGATGACCGCCGGCGGGTTGTCGATGATCGCCCGTTCCAGCAGGCTGGCCAGCTCGGGGTAGGTACCGGTGATCGCAGCCAGGCGGGCCAGGTGCGGCGCTTCGAGCTCGGTCATGGCGTTCTGCAGCTCGGGCAGCGCGCCCAGGGCGTCGCGCAGCCGGGCCAGGTCACGCGGGCGAGCATTACGCAGCCCGATACGCGCCAGGATGCGCTCGATGTCGCCAATTTCTTTCAGCTGTGGCTGCAGCTTTTCGAAACGGTAGCCGTCGAGCAGACAGCGAATCGAGTCCTGGCGTGCCTGGAGCACCTTGAGGTCGCGCAGCGGGCGGTTCAGCCAGCGGCTCAGCAGGCGGCTGGCCATGGCCGTCTGGCAGCGGTCGACCACCGATTGCAGGGTATTGTCGCGCCCGCCGGCCAGGTTGATGTCCAGTTCCAGGTTGCGCCGGCTGGCGCCATCGAGGATGACCGTATCGTCCAGGCGCTCATGGCGCAGGCTGCGCAGGTGCGGCAGCGCCGTGCGCTGGGTTTCCTTGGCGTAGGTCAGCAGGCAGCCAGCGGCACCGATGGCCAGGGTCAGCTTGTCGCAGCCGAAGCCCTTCAGGTCCTTGGTTGCGAACTGCTGGCACAAGGCCTTGCGCGCTGAGTCGCGGTCGAAGTCCCACGGTGCACGGCGCCGCGCGCCCGGGCGCTTCTCGGCGGGCAGGTCGCGTGGCCAGTCGTCGGGGATCAGCAGCTCGACCGGGTTCAGGCGCTCGAGTTCGGCCAGCAGGTTTTCCCAGCCCTTGATCTCCTGCACGCTGAAGTTACCGCTGGTGATGTCCAGTACGGCCAGGCCGAACAGGCGCTCGTCACCGAGCAGCGCGGCAATCAGGTTGTCGCGGCGTTCGTCGAGCAGGGCTTCATCGCTGACCGTGCCGGGGGTGATGATGCGCACCACCTGGCGCTCGACCGGGCCCTTGCTGGTCGCCGGGTCGCCGATCTGCTCGCAGATCACCACCGATTCGCCCAGTTTGACCAGCTTGGCCAGGTAACCTTCCAGCGAATGGAACGGAATCCCGCACATGGGGATGGACTGGCCGGCCGACTGGCCGCGCGCGGTCAGCGTGATGTCCAGCAGTTTGGCGGCTTTTTTCGCATCTTCGTAGAAGATCTCGTAGAAGTCGCCCATGCGGTAGAACATCAACTGCTCCGGGTGCTGATTCTTCAGCTTCCAGTACTGTTGCATCATCGGGGTGTGTGCGGAGAGATCAGACATTCAGGGCCTTACAGCGGGTGATCTGGTTGGCGGTAAACCGGCAATGGTACAGGCTTTTTTCGCGAGATGCAGGCACGCACGGAACACTGGCCGGCGGCCGCCGCAGGCCGCTGCGGTGCTGCAGGTTTCCTGAGCCAGATTGCCGGCAGGGTGGTAGGGTAGAGGGCCGCCCTGGAGGAGCCCGACATGGACCCGATCACCCTGCTTGCCGCCCGTTTGGGTGAACATCTGCGCCGTTTGGATGCCCAAGTGACCACCGCCGAGTCCTGCACGGGCGGTGGCATCGCGCAAGCCATCACACGCATCCCCGGTAGCTCCGCCTGGTTCGAGGCCGGTTACGTGACGTACTCCAATGCCCAGAAAACCCGCCAGCTGGGGGTGCCCGAGGCGCTGTTCGGGCAGGTGGGGGCGGTCAGCCAGGAGGTGGTCGAGGCCATGGTCCGCGGCGCCCAGGCGGCCAGCGGCGCGCGCTTTGCGGTGGCGGTAAGCGGGGTGGCGGGGCCGGATGGCGGCTCGCCGGTCAAACCCGTGGGTACCGTGTGGCTGGCCTGGGGCAACGGCAGTCGGGTGATCAGCCAGCGGCGGCAGTTCGACGGCGACCGCGAAGCGGTGCGCCGACAGACGGTGAGCGCCGCGTTAGACGGCTTGTTACAGCTTGCTGGCGAGGAAATCGAAGACAGGGGTTTGCGCCAGCGCTAGCCTGTGGAATAATACTGGCTACTTATACAGGTATTGCGGCCGTCAGGGCCCGTCGAACACGTGAGGATTTCAATGGACGACAACAAGAAGCGCGCCTTGGCTGCGGCCCTGGGTCAGATCGAACGTCAATTCGGTAAAGGCGCGGTAATGCGCATGGGCGACCACGAGCGCCAGGCTATCCCGGCCATCTCTACCGGCTCTCTGGGCCTGGACATTGCCTTGGGCATTGGTGGTCTGCCAAAGGGCCGTATCGTCGAAATCTACGGTCCGGAATCGTCGGGTAAGACCACGCTGACCCTGTCGGTCATCGCCGAAGCCCAGAAGAATGGCGCCACCTGCGCCTTCGTCGACGCCGAGCACGCACTCGACCCTGAATATGCCGGCAAGCTGGGCGTCAATGTCGACGACCTGCTGGTCTCGCAGCCGGACACGGGTGAGCAGGCCCTGGAAATCACCGACATGCTGGTGCGTTCCAACGCAGTTGACGTGATCATCGTCGACTCGGTGGCCGCGCTGGTACCCAAGGCCGAGATCGAAGGCGAAATGGGCGACATGCACGTGGGCCTGCAGGCTCGCCTGATGTCCCAGGCGCTGCGCAAGATCACCGGTAACATCAAGAACGCCAACTGCCTGGTCATCTTCATCAACCAGATCCGCATGAAGATCGGCGTCATGTTCGGTAGCCCGGAAACCACCACCGGTGGTAACGCCCTGAAGTTCTACGCCTCTGTGCGTCTGGACATCCGCCGCACCGGCGCTGTCAAGGAAGGCGACGAGGTGGTCGGCAGCGAAACCCGCGTCAAGATCGTCAAGAACAAGGTCTCGCCTCCGTTCCGTCAGGCCGAGTTCCAGATCCTCTACGGCAAGGGTATCTACCGTAACGGTGAGATCATCGACTTGGGCGTTGCCCAAGGCCTGGTCGAGAAGTCCGGTGCCTGGTATGCCTACCAGGGCAACAAGATCGGCCAAGGTAAAGCCAACGCGGCCAAGTACCTGGCGGAAAACCCGGCTATCGGTACCGAGATCGAGAGGCAGATCCGTGAGAAGCTGCTGAACGCTGGCGCTGTAGCCGCAGCCGGTAAAGCTGCCGCGGTCGAAGCGGGTGCCGACGACATGGCCGACGCTGAAGCCGGTTATTGATCGCGTGGTTTATAGCTGAACATGTCCGCCGTACTCGACACCCCCGTCGCCATTCGGCGGACAGCCATGGACCTGCTTGCGCGACGTGAGCATGGTCGCGTCGAGCTGACGCGCAAGTTGCGTCAGCGCGGTGCCTCCGATGAGCTGATCGAGCCAGAGCTCGACCGGCTCACCGAAGAGGGTCTGCTGAGTGAAGCCCGTTATCTCGAGAGCTTCATTCGTTACCGTTCCGGTTCTGGCTATGGCCCAGCACGTATTCGTGAAGAGCTGGGGCAGCGTGGTTTGCTGCGCGCTGACATTGAGCAGGCGCTGCGTGAAAGCGGCGTGGATTGGGCCGAACGCATGCGGGATGTATGGCAGCGCAAGTTCGCCGGGCAACGCCCGCAGGACCCGCGCAGCCGCGCCCAGCAAACCCGCTTTCTCGCCTATCGGGGCTTCACCATGGACATGATCGGCCGTTTGCTCAGCGGGCGAGACCTCGACGATTACTAGCCGCCGCAGACCTCGCAACAATCCCCGTAGCAGCGGCCTCAGCCGCGAACATCGGCAACGCCGGTACTCTCCAGCGCGCTGCCCCTAGTGCCTGATCAGCTGGCCTTCAACGCCTCCCTGGCCCGCTGCGTGGTATGCATGGGCTGTGGCTTGGCCCAGTTCTCCGGCAGGTTGATAAAGTCCACCAGTTCGCGCAGGCGCCCTTGGTTTCGGCCATTGAAGGCGAACGACAAACGGGTCAGGTGGCTGTAGTCCCCCAACTCGTGTTCGGCGCTGCTGTCTGCTTGCTGGTGGTACTTGCCGCTCAGGCGCAGGTCAGCAAAGCCTTCCTCGATGTCAGACAGCGCCGCCTCGCTCAGGGCGTGATGCATGCGGATCACGAACTGGCTGTTCAACCAGCGGCTGGAGTGATAGTTGCGGTAGAACTGGTTGATTTCCTCCACCGCCTCCTCGGCACTGTGCACCAGGCGCACCAGCTTCAGGTCGCTGGGCAGAATGTAATGGTTGTCCTCCAGTTGGCGGCTGATGAAGCCCAGGCAATCACGCCAGAAGCTGCCGCCCGGTGAGTCCAGCAATACCACGGGGACCAGCGGGCTTTTGCCGGTCTGGATCAGGGTCAGCACTTCCAGCGCCTCATCGAGGGTGCCGAAGCCGCCCGGGCACAGCACCAGGGCATCGGCCTCCTTGACGAAGAACAGTTTGCGGATGAAGAAGAAGTGGAAAGGCAGCAGCTTGTCGGTGCCGTCCACCGTAGGGTTGGCATGCTGTTCAAAAGGCAGGGTGATGTTGAAGCCCAGGCTGTGGGCGCTGCCGGCGCCTTCGTGGGCTGCAGCCATGATGCCGCCGCCTGCGCCGGTGATGACCATCAGGTCCGAGCGCGCCAGGGTAGCGCCCAGTTCACGGGCCAGTGCATACATCGGGTGTTCCAGCGGCGTACGCGCCGAGCCGAACACGGTGACCTTGCGGCGGCCCTTGTAGCGCTGCAGGGTGCGGAACGACTGGTCCAGTTCGCGCAAGGCCTGCAGGGTGATCTTGGCGCTCCAGCGGTCACTGTCATCGTGGGCCATGCGCAGGATGGTCAGCATCATGTCACGGTACAGCGGCAGGTTAGGGCTGTCGGGTGCAACCAGTTGCAATTGGGCGTCGATGTGGCTCAGGTCGATATGGTTGTCCTGGAAGTGGCTGAACAGCGATTCGTTCGATTGGTAAGGCATGCAACGTCTCCTTCTGCACCAATACCTCTAAACCTCAATCTAGACCGTGGCGGCCGATCGTGCCGGGGGGATTGCCAGCGCCACCCGTCGGCACGTGGCCAATGGCGGCAGGGGTTTGGTTAACTGGTAAAGCGAAACGTATCGATGCGGGAGGTGGCGGTATGCATCGCTTGGTCATCGAAGTGGACCTGCAGCTCTACCAGCAATTGGAACGTGCCGCCCAGGTACATCACCTAAGCCTGGAGGCCGAGTGCCAGCGCCGGCTCGCAGGCCTGGAATGCCAGTCGCGCTACGTGCAGGCGCTATTGGCCGAGATGCGCGCCGAAGCTGCCGAGGGGCACTGGCGCGCACGGGAGGAAAACCAGGTGTAGCCTGGGCGCGGCGTTTACTTCTTCTTGTTGCCGGCAACGCAGCTGGCATTGTCGAAGGCCTGGTCCATGATCGGCTGATTGGTTTTGTAGACGGTGAACCGGTAAACCATCACCGCGCCCTTGGACATCAGGTTGCGGAAGCCGTTGTTGCGGCACACGCTGTCGCCCAATTGGCTGCGCACCTGTGCAGGGTTGGCCTGCATGCGCTCGGCGTGGCTCTGGCGCACGCTGAGGTGGTTGACCAGCGCCTTGCCTTCCACGGTGTAACCCTGGTCGAGGATGTCTTCATTGATGGCACGTGGGGTGCCGACGCTGCTCTCTTTGGCGACCTTTTCCAGCATCTTGTTCAGGTCGTAGTCCTGTTTGGAAGCCGCCTGGGCTGCCAGGGGCAGGGCAAGCATCAGGCTCAGGGCGGGGGCGATAAGGCGCAGCATGGGTATCTCCTGGTTCGATGACTGGCGCTTTGACATGCGCGGGTCGACGGCGTTCCGTCAACCCTGGGCTGGCGGTAGCCCAAGGGTACGGGAAAGCTCGATTATAAGGATTCTGGTAAACTGGTGCCCTTGTTTTCCCAGAGCCATCCTTGTGCCCATTTCCCATCTTTCCACAGGCCTGCCGGCATGAGCCATGCGGTAGCGCGCCTGCGTGCCGAGCGCCTGGCCCGCAGCAACAAGCCTTTTATTGCCCGAGGGTCGCGGGCCGAGCGTTGCCCGGATTGCCGGGTCATTGCCAGCCATTGCCTGTGCGCCTGGAAGCCCCGCGTGCAGGCCGACGCCGGCATGTGCCTGCTGATGCACGACACCGAGCCACTGAAACCCACCAATACCGGCTGGCTGATTGCCGACCTGATCGAAGATACCTCGGCGTTCGGTTGGTTGCGCACCTCGGTTGACGAGCGCCTGCTGGCCCTGCTCGACGACCCGCACTGGCAGCCCTACATCGTTTTCCCAGGTGAGTTCGTCGCCCCGCAGCGGGTGGTCAGCGAGGTGGTGCGTGAGCCGGGCAAGCGCCCGCTGTTCATCCTGCTGGATGCCACCTGGACCGAGGCGCGCAAGATGTTCCGCAAAAGCCCCTACCTGGACCGGTTCCCGGTGTTGAGCTTGCAGGCCGAACAGATGTCACGCTACCGCCTGCGCCGTTCCAAGCGCGATGATCACTTCTGCACCGCAGAAGTTGCAGCCATGTGCCTGGAGCTGGCCGGCGATAGCCTGGCGTCGCAGGCACTGGATGCCTACCTGGATGTATTCAGCCTGCATTACCTCAGTGGCAAGCGGCGCCTGCCGCTGGACGAGCAGGACGAGACCCATCAGCGTTTGCATACCTTCCTATAGTCCAAGGGGCACCCACCCGGCTTTGGTTCATAATGACGGGGCTGGCAGCCAGGGTGGGCGAGGCGGCAAGGCGGTTGGCTTGACCACCCTTGACCGTGCTCGGCATCCTTGGCGCCGATTCCCCGTCGGGCACTTGGCAACCCCCAGTGCCCGGGACAGAACAGGATCCTTAGATCGATGGCCACTTACGAAATCCTGATTGCCGATGACCACCCGCTGTTTCGCGGCGCCCTGCGCCAGGCCGTTACCCTCGGCCTTGGCCCGGACGTTCGCCTGGTCGAGGTCGCGAGCATTGCCGAGCTGGAGGTGCGGTTGAGCGAAAAAGCCGACTGGGACCTCGTGCTCCTCGACCTGAACATGCCGGGTGCCTACGGTTTTTCCGGGCTGGTGCTGCTGCGCGGGCAATACCCGCAAATTCCCGTGGTGATGGTTTCGGCGCAGGAGGAGGCCGCCGTGGTGGTCAAGTCCCGCGAGTTTGGCGCCAGTGGCTTCATTCCCAAGTCCAGCCCGCTGGAAGTGATCCAGGATGCGGTGCGCAAAGTGCTCGACGGCGAAGTCTGGTGGCCGCCGCAGGCGTTCGAGAAGGTCGATGTTTCGGCCGAGGCCAAGGCCGCCAGTGAAGGCCTGGCCAGCCTCACCCCGCAGCAGTTCCGGGTACTGACCATGGTCTGCGAAGGCCTGCTGAACAAGCAGATTGCCTACGAGCTGAATGTCTCGGAAGCCACCATCAAGGCCCACGTCACGGCGATTTTCCGTAAACTGGGGGTGCGCACCCGCACCCAGGCTGCGCTGCTGTTGCAACAACTTGAATCAGTTGCCAGCCACTGACGCGTGCGGCTTCACGCTTTTTTGACCTGAGCCGGTCTAGCCTGCCGGCCTTCTGTTGTGAAATGACTCACATGACATCGCCATTCAAGGGCCAGACCGGCCTCAAACGTATCTTCAACGCCGCTGGCTATTCGCTGGACGGCCTGCGCGCGGCCTTCAAGGGCGAGGCGGCATTCCGCCAACTGGTGCTGCTCAACGTGCTGCTGATCCCGGTGGCGTTCTGGCTGCCGGTCAGCCGTGCAGAGCGGGCGATCATGATCGCCGTGTGCCTGCTGGGGTTGATTGTCGAGCTGTTCAACTCTGCGATCGAGGCCGCTATCGATCGCATTTCGCTGGAGCGCCACCCGCTGTCGAAAAACGCCAAGGACATGGGCAGCGCCGCACAGCTGGTGGCGCTGAGCATGGTGGCGCTGGTGTGGGGGGTGATCCTGCTTTAAGCGATCGGCGGCAACACGATTTCGTCGCTGCGGGTGAAGCCCGCTGTGAAGTTGCGGCAGAGCTCCAGAAATTCGCGCATGGCCGAGGTCTGGTACTTCTGCTTGTGCCAGATGAAGTAGAACTGGCGCATCAGGTCCAGCTCCGGGGTTTCCACCGGTACCAGGCTGCCACGGCGAAAGGCGTCCCGCAGGGCCAGGCGTGAAATGCAGCCGATACCCAACCCCGATTCCACTGCACGCTTGATCGCCTCGGTGTGCTCCAGTTCCAGGCGGATGTTGAGGTTGGCGCGGTGGTGGCGCATGGCCTGGTCGAAGGTCAGGCGCGTCCCCGAGCCTTGTTCGCGCAGGATCCACGCTTCCTGCGAAAGGCTGTCGATATCGGCACGGCCCAGCTTGGCCAGCGGGTGCTGGGGCGCGCAGAACACCACCAGTTCGTCCTCCACCCAAGGCTGGACCTCCAGGTCGGGGTGGTTGCAGTCACCTTCGATCAGACCCAGATCAATTTCGTAATGAGCAACCTGCTGCACGATATGCACGGTGTTCTGGACATGCAGCTTTACCTGGCTCTCAGGGTGGGTCTGCATGTAGCTGCCGATCAACAGGGTGGCCAGGTAGTTGCCAATGGTGAGCGTGGCGCCGACCGCCAGTGAGCCGAAACCGGACTTGCCATTGAGCAGGTCTTCGATTTCCTTGGCCTGGTCGAGCAGCGCGACCGCCTGCGGCAACAACTGGTGGCCGAGGGCGTTGAGGGCCAGGCGTTTGCCGGCGCGGTCGAACAGTTGGCAACTCGATTGCCGCTCCAGTTCGGTGATGGAGGTGCTGGCGGCCGATTGCGACAAGGCCAGCAGGCTAGCGGCGCGAGAGACACTCTGGTGCTGGGCTACCGCGACGAAGACTTGCAGTTGACGAAGTGTAAATCGCATATCGATATAACCGATAACACATATCTTGATAATCCAGTTAACAGATATTGTCGCTGCCCCTAAACTATCGCGCAACTGTGCGTGCTGCACGCGCTGCGTTTTTCTTCAGGAGCCCCATCGATGAGCAACATGAACCACGAACGTGTCCTCAGTGTGCACCACTGGAACGACACCCTGTTCAGCTTCAAGTGCACCCGCGACCCGGGGCTGCGCTTCGAGAACGGTCAGTTCGTGATGATCGGCCTGCAGCAGGAAAGCGGCCGCCCGCTCATGCGTGCCTACTCCATCGCCTCGCCGAACTGGGAAGAGCACCTGGAGTTCTTCAGCATCAAGGTGCCGGACGGCCCGCTGACTTCGCAGTTGCAGCACCTGAAGGAAGGCGATGAGATCATCATCAGCAAGAAGCCTACCGGCACGCTGGTACTGGACGACCTGAACCCAGGCAAGCACCTGTACCTGCTGAGCACCGGCACTGGCCTGGCGCCGTTCATGAGCGTCATCCAGGACCCGGAAACCTACGAGCGCTTCGAAAAAGTGATCCTGGTGCACGGCGTGCGTTACGTGAACGAAGTGGCCTACCGCGAATTCATCACCGAGCACCTCCCACAGAACGAGTTCTTCGGTGAGGCGGTGCGCGAAAAACTGATCTACTACCCGACCGTGACTCGCGAGCCGTTCGAGAACCAGGGCCGCCTGACCGACCTGATGCGCAGCGGCAAGCTGTTCAGCGACATCGGCCTGCCGCCGATCAACCCGCAGGACGACCGTGCGATGATCTGCGGTAGCCCGAGCATGCTCGACGAGACCAGCGAAGTGCTGGACAGCTTCGGCCTGAAGATCTCCCCGCGCATGCGCGAGCCGGGCGACTACCTGATCGAGCGTGCCTTCGTCGAGAAATAAGGCGCAGGTAGGTACGAAGAAGGCGACCCTCGGGTTAATGCCTGTCAGTTAAGCGTTACTGGGGCTGCTTTGCAGCCCTTCGCGGGCACGCCCGCTCCCACAGGTTTGGCGCTGAACGCAAGAAAAGCGCGATTCCCTGTAGGAGCGGGCGTGCCCGCGAAGGGTCGCAAAGCGGCCCCAAATTACTTAACTGACAGGCATTTATCCATTGGCTGTTCCGGCCTATTCAACCCGGGTCTCGCCGCTGTACACCAGAATCTCCCGACAACGCTTGCACAGGTAACGGCGGCCCTGGCGTACCAGCTTGTGCCGCTGGGCGGTAAACGGGAAGTCACTCTGCGGGCAAGGGCAGCGGTAGATGTAACGGGTCACCACGCGCCGTTGCACCTCGTAGTTATGGCAGCGGTTTGGCGGCAGTTCGTATACGCCGCGCATGATCAGTTGCCATTCCTCGCCATGGGCCTGGATGCGGTCACCGAACAATTGGTGGGCCACCAGGTGCGCCACTTCGTGCGCGACCGTCTGGCGCAGAAAGTCCTCCTGATTGTCACGGTACAACTGCAGGTTGAAACGCAGCAGGTTCTCGTGCAGGTGGGCGACGCCGGCTTTTTGCCCGCGCAGCTTGAAGCTGATTTCCGGGCGCGGGAACTGGCGTTTGAAGAAGGTTTCGGCTTGCTGGTAACAGGTTTCGACGCGTTGCTTGAGCAGCTCGGGCATGGCGGGGTGGTTCTCCTGACCCGATCATTATGCCGCAACCTCGGGCCATGTGCCGAGCCACCGGTCAGCGCTCAGCCAAGGGCCGCCTTGCGGCGGCCCCTGGTTGATGCCCCGGTGTTGGTCGAGTCTGTTCTAGTTGGTGTAGACCGGCCCCACGCCCAGTCCCCAGATGATCACCGTGGCGGCCATGATCGCCACCAGCACTACCAGGCCCACCGCCAGCACCGAGCTGGAGAACAGGAAGCCTTCGTCAGCGGGTATGTTCATGAAGGTCGGCAAGCCGACGTACAGCAGGTACACCGTGTAACAGACCGCCGCAGTGCCGATCAGCATGCCCAGCCACAAGTGCGGGTACAGCGCCGCCAGGCCGCCGATGAACAATGGGGTGGCCGTATAGGTGGCGAACGCTATGCACTGGGCCATGGATGGGTTGGCATCGTAGGTGCGGGCCATCCAGTGGATGAACGCGCCCATTACCGCTACCCCGGCCAGCATCGCCAGGTAGGACATGATGCTCATCCACAGGGCACTCTCCATGGTCAGCATCACGGCCGGCCGGTCGCCGATCACCCAGCCGACCTGGGTGGTGCCGATGAACGCGGACACTGCGGGAATCGCCGCAAGGATCAGGGTGTGCGTCAGGTACATGTGGCTGATGGATTCTTCTTCGCCACGGATTTCCCGCCATTCCTGGTCGGGATGGGTAAACAGCCCCACAACGTGATGAATCATGCCGTCACTCCTCTCAATGTTGCCAAACGCCCCCAAATGGAGCGCAAGCGGCCCGAGGCCGAACACCGAAGCAAGCGGTAATGTGGCCTTATGTCGCAGTATAGGAAGCGGTTACCCGCACAAACCGCGCTTTTTAGAGCAAATTGCGCTGTCGCTCGCCCTGTTGATTACATTGAAGTCTTTGTCGGAATGCCTACAGCGCGGGCGCGTTTGTGCGTAAAATAGCCGCCTTTTGTCACACCTCGCGGATTCAAGCGCTATGGGCACCCTCTCGGTCAACCAGAACAAACTGCAAAAACGCCTGCGTCGTCTCGCCGGCGAAGCCATCACCGACTACAACATGATCGAGGATGGCGACAAGGTCATGGTCTGCCTGTCCGGCGGCAAGGACAGCTACACCATGCTCGATGTTCTGTTGCACCTGCAGAAGGTGGCGCCGATCACCTTCGAGATCGTTGCGGTGAACATGGACCAGAAGCAACCAGGGTTCCCCGAGCACGTGCTGCCGGCGTACCTGAAGGCGCTGGGGGTCGAGTACCACATCGTCGAGAAGGACACCTACTCGGTGGTCAAGGAGCTGGTGCCCGAGGGCAAGACCACCTGTTCGCTGTGCTCGCGCCTGCGCCGTGGCACGCTGTACACCTTCGCCGACGAAATCGGTGCGACCAAGATGGCGCTGGGGCACCACCGCGACGACATCGTCGAAACCTTCTTCCTCAACATGTTCTTCAACGGCGCGCTCAAGGGCATGCCGCCGAAGCTGCGTGCCGACGATGGCCGCAACGTGGTGATCCGCCCGTTGGCCTACTGCAGCGAGAAGGATATCCAGGCCTACTCGGACATGAAGGCCTTCCCGATCATCCCGTGCAACCTGTGCGGCTCGCAGGAAAACCTGCAGCGCCAGGTGGTCAAGGACATGCTGGTGGAGTGGGAGCGCAAGCACCCGGGCCGTACCGAGAGCATTTTCCGTGCATTGCAGAACGTGGCGCCGTCGCAGCTGGCCGACCGCAACCTGTTCGACTTCACCAGCCTGAAGATCGATGAAAACGCGGCGCCGCGCTTCCTGGACGTGGTGAACATCTAGGCCTATGCGCGATTATCAGTGGCTGCATGAGTACTGCCTGAACCGCTTCGGCTCTGCCCAGGCGCTGGAAGCCTTCCTGCCGCAGCCGCGCACGCCGGCGCAACTGCGCCAGATCAGCGACGACCGCTACTTGTCGACCTTGGCCCTGCGTGTATTTCGCGCTGGCCTCAAGCACAGCCTGGTGGATGCCAAGTGGCCGGCCTTCGAGCAGGTGTTTTTCGGCTTCGACCCGGAAAAAGTGGTGTTGATGGGCGCCGAACACCTGGAGCGGCTGATGCAGGATCAGCGCATCATCCGCCACTTGGGCAAACTCAAGAGCGTGCCACGCAATGCACAGATGGTGCTGGACATCGCCAAGGTGCATGGCAGTTTTGGCGCGTTCGTTGCCGACTGGCCGGTGACCGACATTGTCGGGCTGTGGAAGTACCTGGCCAAGCATGGCAACCAGCTCGGCGGTTTGTCGGCGCCACGGTTCTTGCGCATGGTTGGCAAGGACACCTTTGTCCCGACCGAGGACATGGCGGCGGCGCTGATTGCCCAAAAAGTGATCGACAAGCAGCCGACCAGCCAGCGCGACCTGGCGCTGGTGCAGCAGGTGTTCAACCAGTGGCACGCCGAAAGCGGGCGGCCGCTGTGCCAGTTGTCGGTGATGCTGGCGCATACCGTCAACCATTGAGCATGCCGGGGCCGCTGTGCGGCCCAATCGCCGGCAAGCCAGCTCCCACGGGGATCGCATCAGGGCTGACAGGTGTTTGCCACAAGGTATGCAGCGCCTGTTAGAGCGAGCGCCGCCCGCGCGGCGCATCGCGAGCTGCGCTCGCTCCTACGTTTGTTTCGGGCCAATTATTCCTGTGGGATTTGCGCGCGAACGCCTTGGCGCATGCCTCAAAATCGCGTCGTACGAACAAGGCGGTCGCGCGCACCTGGCACAGGGGTTACTGGCCCGAAACAAACGTAGGAGCGAGCGCAGCTCGCGATGCGCCGCGCGGGCGGCGCTCAATCTCACAGGCACTGAAGATGCAGCGGCTACCCTTGCCAGGAACCATAGAATCTCCCACCTCGACCGCATCAGCCTCAAGCCATGTGCAGACCTGTGCTGGCTTGCCGGCGATTGGGCTGCAAGGCAGCCCCTTGACTCAACTGCCTTCGCCGGCCATGCGCCGCTCATGCTGGAACTTCCAGCGCACATACAGCAGCCCGGCAATGAACAGCCCCAGGCTGACCAGCACTTCAACCCAGCCAAACACCGCCCGGGCCGGGTCGAAGGCTGCCAGCACGCCCTTGATGAAGTAGATATTCACCACGAAGCAGGTCCAGGCATGCGCCCGGGCGCTGCCCAGCAGCATGCCCGGCAGCAGCAATAGCAGCGGCACCAGTTCGATCGCCAGGATCACCTCGACCCGAGCCCCATGCAGGTTGGCGAACCACAGGTTGTTCACCACCAGCAGGGCAATCAGGCCAAAGAAAAACGCCAGGCTAAGCGCCCGCGTCAGGCGCAAGCGCGGTGCCAGCCAAGCCAGCGGCGGCAACACCTTGGGCTTCCTAGCCACGCGCGGCCTCCAGGGCCTTGGCGGTGCTCGCCAGGCGTTGGCCAAGGGCGCGGCACAGGGCGATCTCGTGCGGGTCGAGTTCACGCTTGCCGTCTGCCCCGGCATGGTGGCTGGCGCCATAAGGGGTGCCACCACCGCGGGTTTCCAGCAGTGCCGATTCGCTGTAGGGCAGGCCCATTACCAGCATGCCGTGGTGCATCAGCGGCAGCATCATCGACAGCAGCGTGGTTTCCTGGCCACCGTGCAGGCTGGCGGTAGACGTGAACACACCGGCGGGCTTGCCTACCAGTTCACCGCCCAGCCACAGACTGCTGGTGCCATCGAGGAAGTACTTGAGCGGCGCCGCCATGTTGCCGAAGCGGGTCGGGCTACCCAGCACCAGGCCGGCGCAGTGGCGCAGGTCGTCGAGGGTGGCGTACAGCGCGCCGCTGGCCGGAATGTCCGGGGCCACGGCTTCGCATTCGGTGGAAATCGCCGGCACCGTGCGCAGGCGCGCTTCCATGCCGGCCAGCTCGATGCCGCGGGCCATGTGCCTGGCCATTTCGCTGGTGGCACCATGGCGGCTGTAGTAAAGCACCAGGATGTAGGGTTGGCTCACGGCAGGATCTCCAGCACTTTCTCTGGTGGGCGACCGATCACCGCCTTGTCACCGGCAACCAGGATCGGCCGCTCGATCAGCTTGGGGTGCTGGACCATGGCCTCGATCAGCTGTGCGTCGGTCAGTGCAGGGTCGGCCAGGTTCAATGCCTTGTATTCATCCTCACCCGTGCGCAGCAGCTGCCGTGGGGCCAGGCCCAGCTTGCCGAGCAAGGTCTTGAGCGTGGCGGCGTCTGGCGGGGTCTCGAGGTAGCGCACGATGACCGGGGTTAGGCCACGGGCTTCGAGCAGTTCCAGCGCGCCGCGGGATTTTGAGCAGCGCGGGTTATGATAGAGCGTGAGGTCAGTCATGTGGGGTCGCATCCAGCTGGTTGTGGCGGCTATTCTAACCGCAGCGACTGACCAGTTTGCTTTAAAACTCGAGAAGGATTGACCCATGGCAAGGCGTCTGGCAGCAGTACTGGCCATCACCGCGAGCCTGATGCTCGGTGGTTGCGGTGCCGATTATGGCGTAGACCAGCACGGCAATACGGTTAAGGCCGAACAGATCGACGGGCACTGGCTGGTGCTCAATTACTGGGCGGAATGGTGCGGCCCGTGCCGCACTGAAATCCCGGAACTCAATACCGCGGCCAAGCAATGGGCGGCCGAGGGTATCAAGGTGGTGGGGGTGAATTTCGATGGTTTGCAGGGCCAGGACCTGAAGCAGGCCGCCGAAACCCTGGGCATCGGGTTCACCGTACTGGCCCAGGACCCGGCCGAGCGCTATGACCTGCCGCGCAGCGAGGCGCTGCCAGTAACCTACATCATCGATGACAAGGGCAAGGTGCGTGAGCAGTTGCTGGGCGAACAGACCCTCGAAGGGCTGCAGGCCAGGATCAAGGCCCTGAAGCAGGGGTGACAAGCTGCAAGCTGCAAGCTACAAGCTACAAGAAAAGCAGGCCGGTGCTAGGATCTGCTTTTTCTTGAAGCTTGAAGCTTGAAGCTTGCAGCTGCGCTCAGCCTTCTTCAGGCCAGAAGCGCAGCGGCTTGCCCTCGGCCGGCCAGAAGCGCAGTTGCTCGATGGGCGACACATCCCAGCGCTGCACCGTTTCCAGCGCCTGCAGGAAGCGTTTTTCCTGCTCCATCAGCGCCGGCGCACACAGCTTGCGGGTCTTGCCGACCTTGCCGAAGCTCAGGTGCTCGCCGTCAAGCGTGTAGGGCGCAAACCAGTGGTTGCACCCGGCATTGCCATAGGCACGGCCATCACTGGCCAAGGTCAGGGTCAAGTGGCTGTAGTCGATCAACGGGCGCTCACCAATCCACTCCAGCACATAGCTGCGCTCCTGCTGCAACTTCGAAGGTTGCGCAGCGCAGCCGAGCAGGCCGGTGGCAATCAGCGCGCCGGTCAGCAGATTCTTCACTCGGCGCTCTCCTGGCAACGCGGGCACACATGCTTGTCGCCACGGCTGGCCCAGCCCAGCTCGGCGATACGTGCGCTGGCAGCAGGCTGGCGGGCTTGCTTGCCCAGCTTGGCGTCTACGGCGAACTCGAAGTCCAGGGCGGCGTCACAGTTGTCGCACTCAACCTTCCAGTTGAGGATTTCCAGCGCGTTGAACACCGGGCCACTGGCCACGGCAACCCACTGGCCGCGCGGGTTGATCAGGTGGCGCACGCTCTCCACGGTCAGGCGCATGGCCAGGTCCTTGCTGCCTTTGAGGGTCACCAGCAGGGTATCGCCTTTGTGCATCGAACCGCCGTTGCCAGTGACCTGATAGCGGCCTGGCACCAGGGCGCGGCACTCGATCAGGGTGTGTTGCGGGTTGAAAAGGGTATAGCGGAAATCGTGCTCGACCATGGGTCCTCCAGAAATGCCGCGTATCCTAGCATTAACCCATGACCAGATTCTGTGGATTGCCTGCCGCCCAGCAGTTGATGTTGTCCAGCGTGGTAGTGGCGATCGCAGCCAGCGCCTCGCGGGTCAGGAACGCCTGATGTGCGGTGATGATGACATTGGGAAAGGTCAGCAGGCGTGCCAGCACATCGTCTTGCAGCGGCTGGTCGGAGCGGTCCTCGAAGAACAGTTGGGCTTCCTCTTCATAGACATCCAGCCCCAGGTAGCCGAGCTGGCCGCTTTTCAGCGCGTCGATCAGTGCCGGGGTGTCGACCAGTGCGCCGCGGCCGGTGTTGATCAGCATGGCGCCATGCTGGACTTCGGCCAGGCTCCGGGCGTTGATCAGGTGCCGGGTGTGTTCGGTCAACGGGCAGTGCAGGCTGATGATGCGCGCTTCGCGTAGCAGTTCGGGCAGTGGCAGGTAGCGCGCGCCGAGGGCCAGCAGTTCCGGGTTGGGGTAGGGGTCGTAGGCCAGCAACTGGCAGCCGAAACCGGCCATGATGCGGGCGAAGGCTGCGCCGATCTGGCCGGTACCCACGACCCCGACCGTTTTGCCATGCAGGTCGAAGCCGGTCAGGCCATGCAGGGTAAAGTCCCCTTCACGGGTGCGGTTGTAGGCCCGGTGCAGGCGCCGGTTGAGCGCCAGGATCAGCGCCACGGCGTGCTCCGCCACCGCGTGCGGTGAGTAGGCGGGTACGCGCACCACGGCCAGGCCCAGGCGTTGCGCAGCGGCCAGGTCGACGTGGTTGTAGCCGGCCGAACGCAGGGCGATCAGGCGCGTACCGCCGTCGGCCAGGCGCTGCAGTACCGGGGCGTCCAGTTCGTCATTGATGAAGGCGCAGACAACCTCGTAGCCGTCGGCCAGCGCTGCGGTGTCGAGGCTCAGGCGGGCAGGCTGGAAATGCAGGTCCAGGGGGTTACCGCTGGCGGCTCGGGTGAAGCTTTCCTGGTCGTAATGCTGGCTGCTGAACACTAGCGCGCGCATGGTCAGGGTTCCTCTGTCGGGCGTGTCCGGGGTAGCTGTTGGCAGTGAGCTCAAGCGCTCGACCGCGCCTGGGCTGCCAGGCGGCTGATCGCCGCATCCAGTTCATCCAGTGCCTGCTGGGCCTGCGGGCTTTCCTGCTTGAGCAAGGTTTCACTGCGCTGGCACGCCGCGCGCAACTGCGGCACGCCGCAATAGCGTGAAGCCCCGTTCAGGCGGTGTACCTGTTCGATCAGGCCCTCATGGTCATTGGCCAGGCGCGCGGCGCGGATGGCTTCGCGGTCGGCCTCCAGCGAGGCCAGCAGCATGTTCAGCATATCGGCGGCAAGGTCCGCTTTTCCGGCTGCCAGGCGTAAACCTTCTTGCGGGTCGAGCACCTTGAGTTCATCGCCGTTGCCGGTGGGTTCAGCCGGCGCCTGCTGCGGCGTGCCCAGGCTGAGACCGGTCCATTTCATCACCACCTGTGCCAGTTGCCGTTCACTGATCGGCTTGGTCAGGTAGTCATCCATGCCGCCGTGCAGCAATGCGCGTTTCTCGTTGGCCATGGCATGGGCGGTGAGGGCGACGATCGGCAATGGGTTGCCACTTTGGGTGTTTTCCCAGCGGCGAATCTGTTCGGTACAGGCGCGGCCGTCCATGCCGGGCATCTGCACATCCATCAGTACCAGGTCGAAGGGTTCCTGCTGCACGGCCTGCAGTGCCGCATAGCCATTGTCGACCGCCAGTACTTCGGCACCCAGGTCCTCGAGCAGCGTCTGCACCAGCAGCAAATTCGCAGGGTTGTCGTCGACACACAGTATTTTCGGCCGCCGCGGGCCGTTGCGGCTGTTCACTTCGCCCTGCAGGCGGCGGGGCTGGACCAGCTCCAGCAGCAGCCGGCGCAATTTGCGCGTGCAGGTAGGCTTGGACAGCAACTGGCCATGGCCGTTGGGCAGGAAGGGGTGGTACAGCGCCTGCTCGGTGGTCGGGCACAGCACCACGCACTGGCAATGGTAGCGTTCGAGCTGTTGATGGTAGCGGCCCAGTTGTTCTGGCGACAGGTTGCCCAGGTTGGCGCCCAGCACCGCCAGCTCGAATGGCTGCCCGGCCTGGCTGGCGGCCTGCACGGCTTGCAGCAACTGGTCGTAGGTGGCGAACAGGCTGACACTCAGGCCACAGTCTTGCAGTTGGTGCTCCAGGGCCTGCCGGGCCAGTTCATGGTTATCGACGATGGCGGCACGGCGACCCAGCAGCGCTTGCAGCGGTAGTTCCTCGATATCGTCGTGCGCCTTGGGCAGGTTCAGGCTGATCCAGAACTGCGAGCCCTCGCCCGGGGTGCTGTCGACGCCGATTTCGCCACCCATCTGCTCGATCAGGCGCTTGGAAATCACCAGGCCCAGGCCGGTACCACCTGGCTGCCGGGCCAGCGAGTTATCGGCCTGGCTGAAATCCTGGAACAGTGTACGCACGTCCTGCGGTGACAGGCCGATGCCGGTATCCTGCACGCTGATGCGCAGTTGGGCATGATCCTCATGCTCATCGTCGAGCATGGCGCGCACGACAATGGTGCCCTCGCGGGTGAACTTGATGGCGTTGCTGACCAGGTTGGTGAGGATTTGCTTGAGCCGCAGCGGGTCACCGACCAGCGACGTGGGCGTGTCGCGGTAGACCAGGCTGAGCAGTTCCAGCTGCTTGGCATGGGCGGCCGGGGCCAGAATGGTCAGGGTGTCCTGGATCAGGTCGCGCAGGTTGAACGGGATGCTGTCCAGCACCAGCTTGCCGGCCTCGATCTTGGAGAAATCGAGAATTTCGTTGATGATGCCCAGCAGGTTGTCGGCAGACTTTTCGATGGTGCTCAGGTAGTCCAGCTGGCGCGGGGTCATCTCGCTTTTCTGCAGCAGGTGGGTAAAGCCGAGAATGCCGTTGAGCGGGGTGCGGATCTCATGGCTCATGTTGGCCAGGAACTCCGACTTGATGCGGCTGGCCTCCAGTGCCTCCTTGCGCGCCATGTCCAGCTCGATGTTCTGGATTTCGATGGTTTCCAGGTTCTGGCGCACGTCCTCGGTCGCCTGGTCGATGCTGTGCTGCAGTTCTTCATGGGCGTTGTGCAGGGTTTCGGCCATGCGGTTGATGCCGCGCGCCAGTTCGTCCAGCTCATGGCTGCCCATGGTCGGCAGGCGCTCTTCGAGGTGGCCGTCCTTGAGCTGGTTGACCGCGTGCTTGATACGTTCGATGGGGTCGTTGATCGAGCGGCTCATGCGCAATGCCAGCAGGCCGCTGAGCACCAGGCAGGCGAGGATCAGCAGCAGGCTGGTGAACAGGTTGCGGTAGCCGCGCAGCAGGGTGCCATCGTGGGACAGCTCGATCTCGACCCAGCCCAGCAGCCGCTCGGCTTCGGCAGGCACGGCCTCGGTGGCCAGGTCCCGGTGGTGGCCGAACACGGGCATCAGGTAGCGGGTGGCGTCATTGCCGCTGCGCTGCAGCAACTGGGTGCCGGTGCCGCCGCTGGGTGGCTGGTTGAGCATGCTCGGCCCGGCATGGGCCAGGCGCGTGCGGTCCGGCGCCAGGAAGGCAACCGAGCGCACGTCGCTCTGCTCCAGGGTTTGCGCGGCGATGCGCTCCAGCTGCGCAGGCGCCAACCGGGCCATGGCCGGGGCGGCCAGCGGCGCCAGCTGTTCGGCGATCATCTTGCCGCGCTGCAGTAACTGGGTGCGCAGGTCGTTTTGTTGCAGCCAGGTGAAATAACTGCCCAGCACCAGCGCCATCAGGCCTGCCGGTAACAGTGCCAGCAGCAGAACCCGGCTGCGGATTCCCAAACGATCGAGCACACTCGCCTCCTGTGATGTGCCTGGCCACCGTCAGTGGGTGACGGCCAAGACGCGACGTTACTCTGCCTAGCACGCCATTGCATCTGTTTAGTCGGTGTTTTGCGCCGATCCTGCAGCACGGGTCGTATCGCGGTTGCCTGGCAGGGCGCACATACACAATAATCGCGTAATTGAGAATGCATGGCAGTTGCCAATGAGTCCTGTAGCTATTCACAACTCCAGTGTCCTCGCCATTGAGGACGACCCGGTGCTGGGCGCCTACCTGCATGAAGAGCTGCAGCGCGGTGGCTTCCACGTCACCTGGTGCCGCAGTGGCCTGGAGGGCCTGGAAACGGCAGGCCGCCAGGTCTTCGACGTGGTGCTCATGGATATTCTGCTGCCTGGGTTGAATGGTCTGGATGCGCTGGCCCAGTTACGCCAGCGCAGTACCACGCCGGTGATTCTGATGTCGGCGCTGGGCGCCGAGGCAGACCGCATCAGCGGCTTTCAGCGCGGGGCCGACGACTACCTGCCCAAACCCTTCAGCATGGCTGAGCTGCAAGTGCGCATTGAAGCGATCCTGCGCCGTGTAGCGCTCGAACGCCGCTACCAGGCGCCGCAGCCGCCGGCAGAGGCGGGCGCGCTGCACTTCGACGAGGGCCTGTGCGATGTGCGCCTTGATGGCCGTCTGGCCGGGCTGACCCCCAGCGAGTTTCGCCTGCTCGACACCCTTTACCGCAACCAGGAGGAAGTGCTGAGCAAGGCGTTCCTGTACCAGCAGGTGTTGCAACGTGGCTATTCGAGGCACGACCGCAGCCTGGACATGCATGTCAGCCAGATCCGCCGCAAGCTCAAGGGCATCGGTTATCAGGGGTTGCAGATCCGCACCGTATGGGGCAAGGGCTACGTGTTCGGCGTGGGTGAGGCGCAATAGCATGCTCGACCGCCATTCGCTGTTCTGGAAACTGGCCATCCTGCTGGTCGGCTTCTGCCTGCTGATGATCGGCCTCAGCTACACCTGGGGCCAGCGCATGGAGCTGCAGAACGCCTTCTTGTCGGAGCCGGCGCGCCAGACCTTGCGCGGCTATGCCAGCGAGGCCGAGCAGGCCTGGCGCAGCGGTGGTCGGGCCGGGCTGGACCAGTGGGTGGCGGCGATGCACCAGCGTGAACATGGCTGGGTGGGTGTGCTCGATATCAACCTGAAACCGCTCGACAGCGCGGCCCTCAACCCGCAGATCATGCAGCGGCTGACCCGCCTGCGTGGGGTCGACTGGCCGATGAGCCGGCGCAGCGTCGAGCAGCCGTGGCTACGCATCCCGTTCCCCGGTGCGCCCGAGCAGGGCATGCTGGTGATCGAACTGCCCAAGCGCTTCAACCCGGACCAGCACCGCGTGCTGTGGCGCATCATCACCAACGGCATCATCCCGGGCCTGTTCACCTTGCTGCTGTGCGTGGGCCTGTACCGCATGCTGATCGTGCCGTTGAACCAACTGCGCGAGCAGGCCCGGGCCTGGCGTGCCGACCAGCTTTCGGCTCGCCTTGATTCGCGCCTCACCGCCCGGCACGACGAGCTGGGGGAACTGGCCCGCGCCTTCGACCAGATGGCCGAGCGGCTACAGGGCACTGTCACCCTGCAACAACAGCTGCTGCGCGACTTGTCCCATGAAATGCGCACCCCCCTGAGCCGTTTGCGCGTGGCTTGCGACGGGGAAACCGATCTGCAACGCCTGCGCGAGCGCCTCGGCCGGGAACTGGACGGCATGCAGCAACTGGTCGAGGCAACCCTGCAACTGGCCTGGCAGGACGCCGAGCGTGCGCCGATGAACCTGGAGCCGATCGAGGTTCAGGCCTTGTGGGACCTGCTGGCCGAGAATGCCTGCTATGAAAGTGGCTGGGCGCCCACGCGGTTACGTTGCGAAGTACCAGACGGTTGCTGGGTGCAGGGTAACCTCAACCACTTGGCCCAGGCGCTGGAGAACCTGCTGCGCAATGCCATTCGGTATTCGCCGGCCGACGGTGTCGTGCGCTTGGGTGGGCAACGTGAAGGTGGCTACTGGTGCCTGTGGCTGGAAGACGAGGGCGGTGGCGTGGGCGACGATGAGCTGGAGCGGATTTTCGCGCCGTTCTTGCGCCTGGACGGTTCGCGGCCCGGCGTGGGTGGCTTTGGCCTGGGGCTGAGCATTGCCCGCAGCGCCATCCAGCGCCAGGGTGGCATGCTGTGGGCGCAGAACGGCAAGCGCGGGTTACGCCTGTGCATGAGGTTGCCGGTGCAGCAGCCCCCGTCATATAGCCTGTAGCTATATCCACTACAGATTGCGTGATATGGCCGGGAAGGGTTTGCCGGTATGATAGGCGCCCCTGCCGTCCGGATTGTGAAATACACCATGACCTTGCAGTACCCAACCATCGCCGATTGCGTCGGCAATACGCCACTGGTTCGCCTGCAGCGCATTGCTGGCCAAACCAGCAATACCCTCCTGCTCAAGCTCGAAGGTAACAATCCCGCCGGCTCGGTGAAGGACCGCCCGGCCCTGTCGATGATCACCCGCGCCGAGTTGCGTGGCCAGATCAAGCCCGGTGACACCCTGATCGAAGCCACCTCCGGCAATACCGGCATCGCCTTGGCGATGGCAGCGGCGATCAAGGGCTACAAGATGATCCTGATCATGCCGGACAACTCCACCGCTGAGCGCAAGGCGGCCATGACCGCCTACGGCGCCGAGCTGATTCTGGTGACCAAGGAAGAGGGCATGGAAGGTGCCCGCGACCTGGCCGAGAAGCTACAGCGTGAAGGCCGCGGCCTGGTGCTGGACCAGTTCGCCAACGGTGACAACCCGGTTGCCCACTACAACAGCACCGGCCCGGAAATCTGGCAGCAGACACAGGGCAGCGTCACCCATTTCGTCAGCTCCATGGGGACCACCGGCACCATCATGGGCTGCTCGCAGTACCTCAAGGAGCAAAACCCGGCGGTGCAGATCATCGGCCTGCAACCGATGGAAGGTTCGGCCATCCCGGGTATCCGCCGTTGGCCGCAGGAGTACCTGCCGAAGATCTTCGACGCCACGCGCGTAGACCGTGTGGTCGACATGTCGCAGCAGGAAGCCGAAGACACCACCCGCCGCCTTGCCCGCGAAGAGGGCATTTTCTGCGGCGTGTCTTCCGGTGGTGCGGTTGCCGCCATGCTGCGCCTGTCCCGTGAAGTGGAGCATGCAGTAATGGTGGCGATCATTTGCGACCGCGGTGACCGTTACCTGTCCACCGGCCTGTTCGATCCCAGCTAAATGACCAAGAAAAAAACCAACAGCGGCCTGCGCTTCCAGCCGGCCGGCGGTAGCCGCAGCCCCCAGGTCCCCGTGGGCAAGAAGCAGCGCCTGGACATCGAGCGGCTGGCCGGCGACGGCCGTGGCATTGCCTTCCATGAAGGGCGTACCTGGTTCGTCAGTGGCGCCCTGGCCGGTGAGGCCGTGGAAGCGCGGGTGCTCAATGCACGCGGCAAGGTGGTCGAGGCCCGCCTGGAGCGTGTGCTGCAGGCCAGCCCCGAGCGCCGTGAAGCGCCCTGTCGGCACTACAGCCGCTGTGGTGGCTGCACCCTGCAGCACCTGCCGCACGAGGCGCAACTGGCGCTGAAGCAGCGGACCTTGGCCGAACAACTGCAACGGGTGGCCGGTGTGCAGCCCGACGCCTGGGCGCCACCGCTCAGCGGGCCGGCGTTCGGCTACCGGCGCCGTGCTCGCGTGGCAGTGCGCTGGGACGTCAAGGCGCGTGAGCTGCACGTCGGCTTCCGTGCCGAAGCCAGCCAGGACATCATCGCCATCGACGATTGCCCGGTGCTGGTACAGCCCTTGCAGTCGATTCTGCGCCACCTGCCGACCGTGCTGCGTTCGCTGGAAAAACCGCAGGCCCTGGGCCATGTGGAGCTGTTCAGCGGCTCTGCGCAAGCGCTGCTGGTGCGCCATGTGGCGCCATTGCCGGCGCAGGACCTGGCCCGGTTGCAGGCGTTCTGCGAGCAGGCCAACGCGCAGTTATGGCTGCAAGGCGAAGGTGAACCGGCGCCCGTCGAACCTGCGGCGCCATTGGGCTTTGCCCTGGCGCCGTGGCAGCTTGAGCTGGCCTGGCGCCCTGGCGACTTCGTGCAGGTCAACGCCCAGGTCAATACGGCGATGATCGAGCAGGCGCTGGCCTGGCTTGCGCCGCAGGCCGATGAGCGGGTGCTCGACCTGTTCTGCGGCCTGGGCAACTTCGCCCTGCCGCTGGCACGCCAGGCGCGTGAAGTGGTGGCAGTGGAAGGTGTGCAAGCCATGGTCGATCGGGCCGCGGCCAATGCCAGAAACAACAATGTGCATAACGCACGGTTTTTTCAGGCCGATTTATCGCAGCCATTGGCCGGCACCGGATGGGCCGCCGAGGGCTTTTCTGCGGTACTCTTGGACCCACCGCGCGACGGTGCTTACGAGGTGGTGCAAGGCATCGCCCGCCTCAAGGCCAGCAGGCTGGTCTATGTATCGTGCAACCCGGCCACACTGGCGCGAGACGCCCAGGTGCTGGCCGGCCAGGGGTACCGGTTAACACGGGCCGGGATTCTCGACATGTTTCCTCAAACGGCGCATGTCGAGGCCATGGCGTTATTCGAAGCGGGCTAGCTGACTGGCCCCTTGGTGCGGCCGCCACGGAAGGGTGGCTGTACGGTGATCGCCAGCGCCGCCGTGAGTGCAGCGCTGTATGGAAAGGTAAAACAAGATGGTACAGGTGAGAGTGCACCAGCCGGTCAACACGGACGGCAGTATCAATCTCGATGCATGGCTGGATCATGTGGTAAGTGTCGATTCGGCACTGGATCGCGCAGCGCTGAAAGAGGCCTGCGAGTTTGCTCACGAGGTCGAAAAAAAGGGCAACCCCGCCAAGCATTCCTGGGCGGACGGCACGTCCAGCTTTCAGGCAGGGCTGGAAATTGCCGAAATTCTCGCCGACCTCAAGCTCGACCAGGATTCGCTGGTGGCCGCGGTCATCTACCGTTCGGTGCGCGAGGGGAAGGTCACGCTGGCCGAGGTCAGCCAGCGCTTTGGGCCGGTGGTCTCGAAGCTGATCGACGGCGTGCTGCGCATGGCCGCCATCAGCGCCAGCCTCAGCCCGCGGCAGTCGCTGGTACTGGGCTCGCAGGCGCAGGTCGAAAACCTGCGCAAGATGCTTGTGGCCATGGTCGATGACGTACGCGTGGCGCTGATCAAGCTGGCCGAGCGGACCTGCGCCATCCGTGCGGTCAAGGCGGCCGACGATGAGAAACGCCTGCGCGTCGCGCGTGAGGTGTTCGACATCTATGCGCCGTTGGCGCACCGCCTGGGTATCGGCCATATCAAGTGGGAGCTGGAGGACTTGTCCTTCCGCTACCTGGAGCCCGAGCAGTACAAACAGATCGCCAAGTTGCTGCACGAGCGCCGGCTGGACCGCGAGCGGTTCATCAGCGACGTGATGAACCAGTTGCAGAACGAACTGCTGGCCACCGGGGTGAAAGCCGACATCAGCGGCCGGGCAAAACACATTTATTCGATCTGGCGCAAGATGAAGCGCAAAGGCCTGGAATTCAGCCAGATCTACGATGTGCGCGCAGTGCGTGTGCTGGTGCCGGAAATTCGCGACTGCTATACCGCACTGGGCATCGTCCACACCTTGTGGCGGCACATCCCCAAAGAGTTCGACGACTACATCGCCAACCCCAAGGAGAACGGCTATCGCTCGTTGCACACGGCGGTAATCGGGCCTGAGGGCAAGGTGCTGGAAGTGCAGATCCGTACCCACGGCATGCACGAGGAAGCCGAGCTTGGCGTGTGCGCCCACTGGCGCTACAAAGGCACCGACGTCAAGCCAAGCTCCAACCACTACGAAGAAAAGATCTCCTGGCTGCGCCAGGTGCTGGAATGGCACGAAGAGCTGGGCGACATCGGTGGCCTGGCCGAGCAACTGCGGGTCGACATCGAGCCGGACCGGGTTTATGTGTTCACCCCGGACGGGCATGCCATCGACCTGCCCAAGGGTGCGACACCGCTGGACTTCGCCTACCGCGTGCACACCGAAATCGGCCACAACTGCCGCGGCGCCAAGATCAACGGCCGGATCGTGCCGCTGAACTACAGCCTGCAGACGGGCGAGCAGGTCGAGATCATCACCAGCAAGCACGGCAACCCGAGCCGTGACTGGTTGAACTCCAACCTGGGCTATGTCACCACGTCGCGGGCCCGGGCCAAGATCGTGCACTGGTTCAAGCTGCAGGCGCGCGACCAGAACGTGGCCGCCGGCAAGACCTTGCTCGAACGGGAGCTCAGCCGCCTGGGCCTGCCGCAGGTGGACTTCGAGCGCCTGGCGGAGAAAACCAACGTCAAGACCGCCGAAGACATGTTCGCTTCGCTCGGTGCTGGCGACCTGCGCCTGGCGCACCTGGTCAACGCTGCCCAGCAGTTGCTGGAGCCCGAGCGCATCGAGCAGATCGAACTGGTGCCGCGCAAGCCTGCCGGGCCGCGATCCGGCAAGCGTGGCGACATCCAGATCCAGGGCGTTGGCAACCTGCTGACGCAGATGGCCGGCTGCTGCCAGCCACTGCCGGGCGATGCCATCGTCGGTTACATCACGCAAGGCCGTGGCGTGAGCATTCACCGCCAAGATTGCGCCTCGGTGCTGCAACTGGCAGGCAAGGAACCGGAGCGCATGATCCAGGTGAGCTGGGGGCCGATACCGGTGCAGACCTACCCGGTCGACATCGTCATCCGTGCCTACGACCGCCCGGGGTTGCTGCGCGATGTGTCGCAAGTGCTGCTGAACGAGAAGATCAACGTGCTGGCGGTGAACACCCGCTCGAACAAGGAAGACAACACCGCGCTGATGTCGCTGACCATCGAAATTCCAGGCCTGGACGCGCTGGGGCGGTTGTTGGGGCGCATCTCGCAGTTGCCGAACATCATCGAGACGCGGCGTAACCGTACTCCTTGAGACCGCGGCGCCTGCTTCGCGGGCTTGCCCGCTCCCACAGGTACGGTGCAGTTTTCGAAACCTGCATCCACCCTGTGGCAGCGGGCAAGCCTGCGAAGAAGCCACCACCGAAGGACCTGCCTGAATGACCTACACCCTCGAAGACCTGCTGCACCTCATGGCCCGCCTGCGCGACCCGCAATACGGTTGCCCATGGGACCTGCAGCAGAACTACGCGAGCATCGTCCCGCATACCCTCGAAGAGGCCTACGAAGTCGCCGACACCATCGAGCGCGGTGACTTCGAGCACCTGCAGGGTGAGCTGGGCGACTTGCTGTTCCAGGTGGTCTACTACAGCCAGCTGGCCAGGGAGGAGGGGCGTTTCGAGTTCGATGGCGTGGTCGACAGCATCACCCGCAAGCTCATTCGGCGCCACCCGCATGTGTTCCCCACGGGTGAGCTGTATGCGCCGCTGGACACCCCCCGCTTGAGCGAGGCCCAGGTCAAGTCGCGCTGGGAAGAAATCAAGGCCCAGGAACGGGCGGAAAAAAGCCTGCCTGAGCAGTTGTCCCTGCTCGACGACGTACCCACGACCTTGCCGGCGCTGTCGCGGGCGGCCAAACTGCAAAAGCGTGCGGCCACGGTCGGCTTCGACTGGCCTGCAGCGCTGCCGGTGCTGGACAAGGTCCGTGAGGAACTGGACGAAGTGCTACAGGCCATGGCCGATGGCGATGCCGATGCGCTCGAAGATGAGGTCGGTGACCTGCTGTTCGCGGCCGTGAACCTGGCGCGCCACCTCAAGCAAGATCCGGAACATGCCCTGCGCCGCGCCAATCGCAAGTTCGAGCGGCGTTTCCGCTTTATCGAACAGGCATTGCGCGACAGCGGTCGCCCTATTGAAGCGTGTAACCTTGACGAGCTGGACGCCCTGTGGGGCGAAGCCAAGCGTCAGGAAAAGAACCTGCCCAGCTGCGGCTGAGCTGTTGCATAAGTGAGTGAACATTCATGAGCCTTTCCCTTCGCGACCAATTGCTCAAAGCCGGTCTGGTCAACCAGAAACAGGTCTCGCAGACCAACAAAGCTGAAAAGAAACAGAAGCGCATGGAGCACAAAGGCCAGGTCGACGTCGACGACAGCCAGCAGCGTCTGGCCAAGGAAGCCATGGCCGAAAAGGTCAAGCGCGACCAGGAGCTGAACCGCCAGCAGCAGGAAAAGGCGGAGCAGAAGGCCCGTGCCGCACAGATCAAGCAACTGATCGAAGCCACGCGCCTGCCCAAGCTGAGCACAGAGGACTATTACAACTTCGTTGACGACAAGAAGGTCAAGCGTATCGCCGTCAACGCGCTGATGCGTACCAAGCTGAGCAACGGTTCGTTGGCGGTGGTGGCCCATGCCGGCGGTTACGAGGTGATCCCGCGCGAAGCAGCGGTGAAGATCCAGGAACGCGACCCTAGCCGTATCCTGTTGCTGAACACCCATGTTGAGGAAGCGGACGAAGATGACCCGTACGCGGCCTACAAGATCCCTGACGATCTGATGTGGTAAAAACGAAAAACCCCGCTTCGGCGGGGTTTTTCATGACGAATGGGGTCATTGCGTGGTGCGCTGGTTTTCCAGGTTCTCGAGCTCTGCCCGGTACTGGTGGGCCTCGTGTTCATTGTGGAACATGCCGACCAGTTGACCTTGCTGGTGCACATCCCAGATGCGTACACCAGCGGCCACGCCTTCGTGGGACATTTTCGATTCGTCGCGTTCGGTTACTTGGACTGTCATCGTTAAACTCCACTTCTTGAGAGGGCTGCGACACTCTGTCGCACACCTTCTTTATAGAGTTTGTTAGCAGCCTAAGTAAATAAAACGGGCATGAAACAAGTTTCATGAAGGCTCAAAGGTGTAGTGCCTGGGCTGGCCCTATCGCCGGCAAGCCAGCTCCCACAGGGACCTCCTGGAGCCTGAGCCTTGCATAGAACCTGTGGGAGATTCTATGGTTCCTGGCAAGGGTAGCCGGAGCATCTTCAGCGCCTGTGAGATCGAGCGCCGCCCGCGCGGCGCAATCGCGAGCTGCGCTCGCTCCTACGTTTGTTTCGGGCCAGTAACGCCTGTGACAGGCGCGCGCGGCCGCCTTGTTTGTACGGCGCGATATTGAGGCATGCACCAAGGCGTTCGCGCGGGAATCCCACAGGAATAATTGGCCCGAAACAAACGTAGGAGCGAGCGCAGCTCGCGATTGCGCCGCGCGGGCGGCGCTCGCTCTAACAGGCGCTGCCATACCTTGTGGCAAACACCTGTCAGCCCTAAGGCGATCTCTGTGGGAGCTGGCTTGCCGGCGATAGGGCCAGTACGGGCCACCCAGACACCCAGGCACAAAAAAGCCCCGCACTAGGCGGGGCTATCGGATGTCACTGGCCACGCTGGCTCAGTTACCCTTCACCGGCTTGCCATCGACCGTACCATCCTGCAGCACGATCACATACTCCTTGCCATCGGTCTCCACCTGGCGCAGTTGCACCAGCAGGTAGTCCCAGTTCTTGGCAAACCACAGCTCGGTGATACGCTTGCTCTGGCTTGGGTCGCGCACGCGCTCGACCTTCACCGCATCGACCTGGCCGGTCTTGGTGGTGACTTTTTCAGTGCCCAGCACGCGGAAGTCGTAATTGTCGATCTCGTCGCCATCGACTACCTGGTAAGTCATGCTCTTCTTGCCTGCCGCCACATCATGCTGCAAGGCCAGCTGGTAGGAAGACTTGTCCAGTACCCCGCGGTTGAGCGGCAGGGTAACGGCGTCGCCCCGGTCGCTACCGGTGATCTTCTTGGTATTCCAGTCGAAGTTCAGGTCGACCTTCTTGGCCTTGCCCAGGCCACCACGCTCGAAGTGATACTTCTGTGGCAGCAGGGTGTCGTTTTCCAGGCGCAGGGTGCTTTGCTCGGTCAGGCTGGCGATCATCATTGAGGCCTTGAAGTTAAGGTCCCAGGTACCGTTGGCATTTTTGACCAGGCTGCGCTCGGCGGTGCCGCTCATGGGCAGCTGCTTCCAGTCGGCGGTGTAGCTGGCCGAGAAGGGCTTCAGATCAGCTGCCTGGAGCGGCAGGGCGAGCACGGCGAGAGCCAAGAGCAGGGCACGACGCATAAGTTCTCCTAGGATCGAATCAAGTGACCGCTGGCCGCCAGCGGCTGGCCGTCCAGTAATGCACCCTGTTCAGCAAGGCGCAAGCGGCCTTCGGCAAACCAGCGCACTGCCAGCGGGTAGATCAGGTGTTCCTGCTGGTGAACCCGCTGGGCCAGGCTTTCGACGGTGTCGTCTGGCGCCACCGGCACTACTGCCTGTACGACCAGTGGGCCGCCATCGAGTTCCTCAGTCACGAAGTGTACGCTGCAGCCATGCTCGGCGTCGCCTGCCTCCAGCGCCCGGCGGTGGGTATGCAGGCCTTTGTACTTGGGCAGCAACGACGGGTGGATATTGAGCAGGCGGCCCTGATAGTGGCGCACGAAGTCGCCACTGAGGATGCGCATGAACCCGGCCAGCACCACCAGGTCCGGGGCAAAGCCGTCGATGCACGCCATCAGCGCTGCATCGAAGGCTTCACGGCCGTCGAACCGGGTGTGGTCGAGCACCGCGCTTTCAATGCCGGCGGCTGCGGCGCGTTGCAGGCCGAAGGCATCGGCGCGGTTGGAGACCACCGCACGAATGCGCACCGGGCTGTCCTGGCCTTGGCAACTGTCGATCATGGCTTGCAGGTTGCTGCCGGAACCCGACAGCAGTACCACTACATTGCAGGTCTTGCTCGGCATCAGTGTGCCTTGAGGTTCTGCAGCTCGACCTGGGCGGCGCCTTCGGCGGCTTCGGCGATGTGGCCGATGACCCATGGCTGTTCACCGGCGGCGCGCAGTTCGTTCAGGGCCGCTTCGACCTGGTCCTGGGCGACGCAGATGACCATGCCAACGCCACAGTTCAGCACGCGGTGCATTTCGTGCTCGTCGACGTTGCCTTTTTCCTGCAGGAAGTCGAACACCGCCGGGCGCTGCCAGCTGGCCACGTCTACCACGGCCTGGGCGTTTTTCGGCAGTACGCGCGGGATGTTGTCGAGCAGGCCGCCACCGGTGATGTGGGCCATGGCTTTGACTGCGCCGGTGTTCTTGATCAGCTGCAGCAGCGGCTTGACGTAGATGCGGGTCGGGGCCATCAGCAGGTCGGTCAGCGGGGTGCCGCCCAGCTGGGTGTTCTCGATGTCGGTGGCCGACACTTCGAGGATCTTGCGGATCAGCGAGTAGCCATTGGAGTGCGGGCCGGAGGACGGCAGGGCGATCAGTGCATCGCCGGTGGCAACCTTGGAACCGTCGATGATGTCGGCTTTTTCCACCACGCCCACGCAGAAACCGGCCAGGTCGTAGTCTTCGCCTTCGTACATGCCAGGCATTTCGGCTGTTTCACCACCGACCAGCGAGCAGCCGGCCAGTTCGCAACCGGCACCGATGCCGGTGACCACGGTGGCAGCCACGTCGACATTGAGCTTGCCGGTGGCGTAGTAGTCGAGGAAGAACAGCGGCTCGGCGCCGCACACCACCAGGTCGTTGACGCACATGGCGACCAGGTCCTGGCCGATGCTGTCATGCTTGTTCAGGTTCAGCGCCAGGCGCAGCTTGGTGCCGACGCCGTCGGTGCCGGAGACCAGCACCGGCTGCTTGTAGCCGGCCGGGATCTCGCAAAGGGCGCCGAAGCCGCCCAGGCCACCCATGACTTCAGGGCGTGCGGTGCGTTTTGCCACGCCCTTGATGCGTTCGACCAGTGCTTCGCCGGCGTCGATGTCTACACCGGCGTCCTTGTAGCTCAGGGAGGGTTGCTTGCTCATTGATCCAGGCCTTTAGGAGGGAGGGATTCTTAAAAACGACCATGGCGGCCAAGGCCGGCGGGTGAGCGACGGCTGCCTGAAACGTCAGTGGTCTGTGAAGGCGCGCGATTTTATCAGGGTTGCCGGGCAGCGGCCATCCTCAGGCCGACGGGCAGGCCGGTAAATTGCTGAAAAATGGCCCGGGGTGGTTGATGGGGTTGCATATGTATAAGCTGCAACCAGCGAGCCTCAGGCCGTAAGAAAATGCAGCGCCGCGTTGGCGCTGCATTAAGCTTGTAGCGTGAAGCTCACGGCTTGAAGCACGACTGGACGGAATCCTCGATGCGCTTGATCTCTATTCTGGCAGCCGGTTGCCTGGCCCTTGTGTCGGCCGCCGCCATGGCTGAAAACGTCTCCGACCTTTACCAGGTGCACGAACCGCTTGCGGGGCAGGGCGCCGAAGCGCGTACAGCCGCTACCGGCAAGGCCCTCGAAACCCTCATCCTGCGCCTGACCGGTGACCCCAAGGCGGTGCAAAGCCCAGGGTTGGCGGGCCTGCGCAAAGACCCGCAGCAAATCATCAACCAGGTCGGCACCGAGGCGGGCCCGCCGGAATCGGTTGTGGTCGAGTTCGACCCGGGCAGTACCGAGCGCGCACTGCGCAAGGCCGGCCTGGCCTTGTGGGGGAGCAACCGGCCGTCGATCCTCAGCTGGTGGCTCAATGACAGTGTCGAAGGCAGCAGCCTGGTCGGTGATGGCCAGCCCAGTGCCCAGCCACTGCGGCGTGCCGCCCAGCACCGCGGTTTGCCGCTGCGCCTGCCGCTGGCCGACCTGCAGGAGCAATTGGTAGCCAATGCCAAGCAACTCGAAGGCAGCGACCCGGCGCCGCTGCGCGAGGCCGCCGAGCGTTACGGCGCCGACGCCATGCTGGCGGTGCATGCCCAGGAAGCCGATGGCAAGTGGCAAGGTAAATGGCAGCTGTGGCTGGGTGACCAGCGCGAGCAGGGCACCGCCGAGGGCGCCGACCAGGCCGCACTGGCTGATGCCGTGATGCTGGCGGTGGGCAACCGCCTTGCACCGCGTTATGTCACCCGGCCGGGGGCCAGCAGCCAGTTGCAGGTGCAGGTGCAGGGGATGAACCTGCAGCGCTACGCCGAGTTGGCTCGGGTGCTGGAACCCTATGGCCCACGCTTGCAGTTGGCTGACGGCACCACCCTGACCTACGGCGTGACCGGCAACCGTGAACAATTGCGTGCCCAGCTGGGCCTGGCCAAGTTGCAGGAGCTGCCGGTGGAACAAACCGCCGCAGTACCGGCCACGCCGGTGCCTACGGGTGGCCAGGCCCCGGCTACCGAGCCTCAACCTACACCCCCGCCGTTCGACGGCCTGCGTTTTCGTTGGTAAGGAGTACTGACATTGACTGACCTGCGTCGCTGGATCTGGCTGGGCGCCATACTGCTGGTTGTCGTGCTGCTCTATAGCTTGCACAACATTCTCACGCCCTTTCTGATCGGTATTCTGCTGGCCTACCTGGCCGACCCGCTGGTTGATTGGCTGGAGCGCCGCGGGCTGTCGCGGACCTGGGGTGTGGTGGTGGTGTTCGCGCTGTTCACCTTGCTGTTCATGGCGTTGTTGCTGGTGCTGGTGCCGATGCTGGCCAAGCAGCTGGTGCGCTTGTACGAGCTGGCGCCGCAGATGCTTGACTGGTTGCAGCACGTGGCCTTGCCGTGGGTGCAGCAGCGGCTTGGCCTGGCCGATGGTTTCTGGAAGTTCGACAAGATCAAGTCGGCTATCAGCGAGCACATGGGCCAGACCACCGACATTGTCGGGGTGGTGTTGTCGCAGGCGACCGCTTCGAGCCTGGCGCTGATCGCCTGGCTGGCCAACATGGTGATGATTCCGGTCGTGGGCTTCTACCTGCTGCGGGACTGGGACCTGATGATGGCCAAGCTGCGCAGCCTGTTGCCCCGCCAACAGGAACCCCAGATAGTCGGCCTGGCTGGCGAGTGCCATGAAGTACTGGGGGCCTTCGTTCGCGGGCAGCTGCTGGTGATGGTGGCGTTGGGCATCATCTATTCGGTGGGGCTGATGCTGGTGGGCCTGGAACTGGGCCTGCTGATCGGCATGCTCGCCGGCTTGGCGGCCATCGTGCCGTACATGGGTTTCATCATCGGCATCGGCGCGGCGCTGGTGGCCGGGCTGTTCCAGTTTGGCGGCGACCTGTACCCGATGCTGGGCATTGTCGCGGTGTTCGTCATCGGGCAGGCACTGGAAGGCATGGTGCTGACTCCGTTGCTGGTGGGTGACCGCATCGGCTTGCACCCGGTGGCGGTGATCTTCGCCATCCTCGCGGGGGGCGAGCTGTTCGGTTTTACCGGGGTATTGCTGGCGTTGCCGGTGGCGGCGGTGATCATGGTGCTGCTGCGGCATGTGCATGATCTTTATAAAGAGTCGGACATTTATGCCGGGGACGTCGACCCAGAGCTGTAACCCCGGCCACCGCGTCGCGGCTTCATGAGGGGCGCTCCTGTCGTGGCGCAGTGTCGGGCGTTGCAGCGCAACCTGTTGATTTTGCTTGCGCTATCGGTTGCCGCGATTGTGCGCCCCGCGTTGCGGGTATAGACTTTGCAGATTGTTCACCTAAGGCCCCCTGCGGTCTCATCGACTGCCCGCGAGCATGAAACCACCGATCCAGTTGCCCCTGGGTGTGCGCCTGCGCGATGACGCCACCTTCATCAACTACTATCCGGGCGCCAATGCTGCGGCATTGGGCTACGTCGAGCGGTTGTGCGAAGCCGACGCCGGCTGGACCGAAAGCCTTATCTACCTGTGGGGCAAGCAGGGTGTCGGCCGCAGCCACCTGCTGCAGGCCGCCACGCACCGTTTCCAGCAGCGCGGTGAGCCCGCGGTCTACCTGCCACTGGCGCAACTGCTCGAGCGTGGCGTAGGGCTGCTCGACTACCTGGCGCAGTATGAACTGGTCTGCATAGACGATCTGCATGTGATCGCCGGCAAGCCAGACTGGGAAGAGGCCATGTTCCACCTGTTCAACCGCCTGCGTGACAGCGGCCGACGCCTGTTGCTGGCCGCTTCGGCATCACCGCGCGAACTGCCTGTGAAATTGCCTGACCTGAAGTCGCGGCTGACCCTGGCCCTGGTGTTCCAGATGCGTGGCCTGTCCGATGAAGACAAGCTGCGTGCGCTACAACTGCGTGCCTCGCGCCGCGGCCTGCACCTCACCGACGAAGTCGGGCATTTCATCCTTACCCGCGGTGCACGCAGCATGAGTGCGCTGTTCGACTTGCTCGAGCGCCTCGACCAGGCATCGCTGCAGGCCCAACGCAAGCTCACCATCCCTTTCCTCAAGGAAACCCTCGGCTGGTGACCCCCTGAAATCCTTGGGCCAGAGCAGCAAAACGAAAAAGTCACATCTTTTTCGATAAAATTTGCAAATGGCCATGATAGAGGGCATAGTTTCCCCCTTCTAAAGGATTACAGACACGGTCGTGCCCATGCTGAAGCGCTTTGCACCCCTCGTGCCACTCGCACTCGTGACCCTGCTTTTTGGCTGCGCGGCCCAAGGCCCGGTTTCCCAGCCCCAGGATCACACCCCTGTCGCCGCTCAGGCGGCAGTTAAAACCCAAGCCTCGCCTTCGTCGGTATTCGGCGAACCGGAAGAGCTGGCTACCGAAGATGACCTGGCGTCGTTCTCCAGCAGCAAGCCTTACCAGCTGCCGGTTCTGGCCGACAGCATCCTGGAACGCGGCATGTCGTTGATCGGCACTCGTTATCGCTTCGGCGGTACCTCGGAAAAGTCCGGCTTCGACTGCAGTGGCTTCATCGGCTACCTGTTCCGCGAAGAGGCGGGCATGACCCTGCCGCGCTCCACGCGTGAAATGATCAACGTCGATGCCCCGAAAGTGGCGCGCAATAAACTCAAGCCAGGTGACCTGCTGTTCTTCAGCACCAATGGCCGCGGTCGCGTCAGCCATGCCGGCATCTACCTGGGTGACAACCAGTTCATCCACTCCAGCAGCCGCCGCAGCGGTGGCGTGCGCATCGACAGCCTCGGTGACCGCTACTGGAGCAAGACCTTCATTGAAGCCAAGCGCGCCTTGGCCATGGCGCCGACCAACATCGCGCGCAACTGATGGCAAAATGCTGTACCCTGCCACGGCGGCGGTGCTTTTGAAAAAAAAGCTCGCCGCCGTGCGCATTTACAGAAAGCGTCTAATCTAATTTCTCAACTCTTTTCAGCTGCGGCGCAGCGGTCTCAGACAGGAAGTTATGGCCATGGCAACGATGGCGCGCTTCGCATTCCTCTCCTTGGCAACCTTGCTGGCTGCCTGTTCCAGCCGTGCCCCAGCGCCGGCCCCTGTGATAAAGCCCCAGGTCACCTCCTATAGCCAGGCCAGCCCTTCGCCGGTTGCCGATGACGTGTTGATTCGCGCCATTGGTCTGGTGGGCACGCCCTACCGCTGGGGTGGCAATACGCCGGATTCCGGCTTCGATTGCAGCGGCCTGATCAAGTACGTTTACCGGGATGCCGCCGGGATCAGCCTGCCGCGCTCGACGCGGGAGATGATCGTCATGCGGGCGCCCACCGTAAACCTCAACGCGTTGCAGTCCGGTGACCTGGTGTTCTTCGCTACCAGTGGCGGCTCGCAAGTCAGCCATGCAGGTATCTACGTAGGTGATGGGCGCTTTGTGCATGCCCCTTCCACGGGTGGCACCGTGCGCTTGGACTACCTGTCCAACAGCTACTGGGCCAAAGCCTACCTGCAGGCCAAGCGGGTGATTCCACAAGGGCACCTGGCGCAGAACCCCTGATAGCAGGGGATCGGGGCTACGGCGCGGTGGCGGCTGCCTTGCTCACCCGCCAGACCACGTTGCCCACATCGTCTGCCACCAGCACCGCTCCGCGTCCATCGTTGATGACACCGACCGGGCGCCCCTTGGCCTGGCCCTGTTCATCCAGGAAGCCGCTCAGCAGGTCCACCGGGCTGCCTGCAGGTTTGCCTGCGCGGTCGAACGGCACGAAAATGACCTTGTAGCCACTGTGAGGCTTGCGGTTCCAAGAGCCATGTTGCCCGACGAACGCGCCGCGCTGGAATGGCGCAGGCAGCGCACCCGGTTCGGCGAACGCCAGCCCCAGCGAGGCGGTGTGCGGCCCCACGGCATAATCGGGGACCAGCGCCTGGGCTACCTTTTGCGGCGCGGGCGGTTGCACACGGCTGTCCACATGCTGGCCGTAGTAACTGTAGGGCCAGCCATAAAAGCCGCCGTCCTTCACGGAGGTGATGTAATCGGGCACCAGGTCGCTGCCGATTTCGTCGCGTTCATTGACGGCAGTCCACAGGCTGCCGCTGTTCGGCTCCCAGGCCAGGCCGTTGGGGTTGCGCAGCCCGGTGGCGAACAACCGGTGCTGGCCGTTGGCCGGGTTCACTTCCCAGATCGCTGCCCGCCCTTGTTCCTTGTCCATTCCGTTCTCGGCGACATTGCTGTTTGAACCGACTGTCACGTAAAGGTGTTTGCCGTCGGGGCTGGCGATCACGTTCTTGGTCCAGTGGTGGTTCAGCGGGCCGCCGGGTAGCGCAGTTACCACCTGGCCTTTGTCGGTGATGTGGGTTGCGCCGCTTTGGTAATGAAAACGCAGCAGCTTGTCGGTGTCGGCGACGTAGAGGTCATCGCCTATCAAGGCCATGCCGAACGGTGAGTTCAGCCCCTCGATGAACGGCACCTGGGTTTCTGCCGAACCATCGTGATCCGTATCGCGCAGCAACGTGATGCGGTTGGCGCTGGGTACGCCAGCACCTGCACGCGCCATGACCTTTTTCATGGCCCAGCCGCGCAGGCCCTTGGCGTCTTCCGGCTTGGGTGGGGCATTGGTCTCGGCCACGAGAACGTCGCCGTTTGGCAGCAGGTACAGCCAGCGGGGGTGGTCGAGGCCGCTGGCGAATGCGTTCACCTGAAGGCCGGGGGCTGCCGTGGGTTTTGCATGTTCCCGCCAGCCTACTGCTGGGGCGATGTTCACGGTGGGCAGGGGCGTGCGTACGGGGGCGGGTAGCTGGGGCGAAGGGCCGGTGCCGTCGTTTACACTCAGCAGGGCGGTGTCGCCGCAGGCGGTCAGGCTGGTGGCCAGCAGCCATGGCATGAGGTGTTTCATGGGCGGCGTTCTCCGCTGCGGGCTCATGAGGGTGAGAGGTCGGCCGGGCTTGCAGGGTTCCCGATGGTTTATCGCGGCCTCTGCTACGCGGACGAATACCTATGCGGTGTAAACGCCCACATTTTTGCAGGCTTGAGATCTTGAGCGCTGGTTTTGGTAGCGTGAAAACTCCAGCTGCGGTAGAGACGCATAGTCACCTTTTCGCCCTTACGGCGAGTCACTTTTTGTCAGACGCGACAAAAAGTAACCAAAAAACGCTGCGCTCCCGTCATCCGGCCCCTGCGCTGCGCTCCGGGGTTCCCTCGCTACGGTCATGCTCCCGGGAGTACGCGCTGCAGGCCCCATCCTTGGGGCCTCAGCGCTTGACGGGCATCCATGCCCGTCACCTCCCTCCGCATGCCCTCCGCTCGGCCTCCTGAAGTCGCGAAGATCAAGATCAAGATCAAGATCAACAGCCAGATCAAAAGCTGTGCGGGGTTTGGTTGCGTGATGCGAAACCCACTAAAGCGCTGCTGTTGCTTCTGCTTTTTGCTTTTGCTTCTAAGCGCGCGGTAGCACAGGCGACGCAGATTGCGACTTCAGGAGGCCGAGCGAAGGGCATGCGGAGGGAGGTGACGGGCATGGATGCCCGTCAAGCGCTGAGGCCCCAGGGACGGGGCCTGCAGCGCGTACTCCCGGGAGCATGCCCGTAGCGAGGGGACCCCGGAGCGAAGCGTAGGGGCCGGATGACGGGAGCGGGCGGCTTTGGTTACTTTGGCCAAGACCAAAGTAACCCGCCGTAAGGGCGGAAAAGTGACTCGGCGCCGCCGCCGCGAACGAATACCTATGCGGTGTAAACGCCCACACCTTTGCAGAGCTTGGAATCTTGAGCGCTGGTTTTGAGAGCGCGATAACTCCAGCTGCGATAGCGACACAAAGTCACCTTTTCGCCCTTACGGCGAGTCACTTTTTGTCAAACGCGACAAAAAGTAACCAAAAAACGCTGCGCTCCCGTCATCCGGCCCCTGCGCTGCGCTCCGGGGTTCCCTCGCTACGGGCATGCTCCCGGGAGTACGCGCTGCAGGCCCCGTCCCTGGGGCCTCAGCGCTTGACGGGCATCCATGCCCGTCACCTCCCTCCGCATGCCCTCCGCTCGGCCTCCTGAAGTCGCGAAGATCAAGATCAAGATCAAGATCAAGATCAACAGCCAGATCAAAAGCTGGGCGGGGTTTGGTTGCGTGGTGCGAAACCCACGAAAGCGCAGTTGTTGCTTCTGCTTTTTGCTTTTGCTTCTTAGCGCGCGGTAGTTCAGGCGCTGCAGATTGCGACTTCAGGAGCATGCCCGTAGCGAGGGAACCCCGGAGCGCAGCGTAGGGGCCGGATGACGGGAGCGGGCGGCTTTGGTTACTTTGGCCAAGACCAAAGTAACCCGCCGTAAGGGCGGAAAGGTGACTCGGCGCCGCCTACGCGAACGAATACCTATGCGGTTTCAACGCCCACGTTGTTTCAAGCCTGCTTCAGCAACAACGCCACCCCCGGAAAGTACTGCCCCAGCTCGTTATGCAACTTGCGGTACGCATACGGGAAGTACCAGGCCACCGCGCACGCACTGTGTTTCTGCAAGTCGTCGACCATGTCCTGCAACTCTTCAGGGCTGGCGTGCTGGCCAGCTTTCCATGGGCTGATGAACAAAGCCCCCGCCTTCAACTGGCTGGGGTAGGCCACCTGCCGGGCGCGCACAGCGGTTTCCTGCAATGCAGCTGCCATGTCCAGCTTCGCCAGCCTTGGCCACCGCTGACCCACGCCCAGGTACAGCACTTGGTCAGCACTGCTGATCGACAGATCGCAGCGCCCCTCATGGTCACCTTCATCGCGCTGCTTCTTGCCGGCAAACTGCTGTAACGCCGCCAGCTCAGCCTCCCACGCCGCGGCTGCCAGCACCCCGGCATTGGCAGCCGCGCCGTGCCAGTAAGGTGCCTCGCCATCGCCGTAAAACTGGTTGCAACGGTCAATGCAGTCGACCCAGCGTTCCAGCACCGGGCCAAGGAACTCCAGGTTCGGGTTGTTGATGAGATGGCCTCGCATGCTGCACTCTCCTTTTGTCATTGTAGTGGCGTACAGTCGAGTGTGATGGCTATGTGCTATCAGTGTGGCACAGCCTGGAAAATTGGCCAGCGTCGCCGCTTTGCAAGTTCGCACTCCCTGCCCACTCCGATTGACGCTCCCGGTACAACCCTCTAACCTTCGCGCGTGTTTCAGGTGCCCTGCCAGCCCCGACTGGGCAGGGTGAAACTGGGAAGCCGGTGGGCGCCAGCATGGCGCGAGTCCGGCGCTGCCCCCGCAACGGTAGGTGAGTCGCGGCCGCGCAGGGCCACTGGGTGTTTACCCGGGAAGGCGCGCAGGCCAGGGCCAAGGCCCCCTCACAAGCCCGGAGACCGGCCTGATATCTGCCAACGGCATCACGGAGGGTGATGCGCGGTGCACCGTGGCCCCTTGCCATGGCCCCTGCGCGTTCTCCGTCTGCCTGCCTACTCTTTATTGCCGCGCGTTGCCGTGGTGACAGCCAGCGGAGAACCCTGATGAGCGAACCCACCGAACGCGACGAACGCCACTTGGCGCGCATGCAGCGCAAGAAGGCAGTCATCGACGAACGTATCGCCAACTCCCCCAACGAATGCGGCCTGCTGCTGGTGCTGACTGGCAATGGCAAAGGCAAGAGCAGCTCGGCCTTCGGCATGCTTGCGCGGGCCTTGGGCCATGGCATGCAGTGTGGTGTGGTGCAGTTCATCAAAGGCCGCAACAGCACCGGTGAAGAGCTGTTCTTCCGCCGCTTCCCCGAGCAGGTGCGCTACCACGTGATGGGCGAAGGCTTCACCTGGGAAACCCAGGACCGCCAGCGCGACATCGCCGCCGCCGAAGCCGCCTGGGCGGTGTCCCGTCAACTGCTGCAGGACCCCAGCGTGCAGTTCGTGGTGCTGGATGAGCTGAACATCGCCCTCAAGCACGGCTACCTCGACCTTGACCAGGTCCTGTCCGACATCCAGGCCCGGCCGCCGATGCAGCATGTGATCGTCACTGGCCGCGGGGCCAAGCCTGAAATGGTCGAGCTGGCCGACACCGTGACCGAGATGGGCATGCTCAAGCATGCCTTCCAGGCCGGCATCCGCGCACAGAAAGGCGTAGAGCTGTGAGCCAGGCGCGCCACTGCCCAGCCGTGCTGATCGCGGCTCCCGCCTCCGGCCAGGGCAAGACCACCGTCACCGCCGCACTGGCCCGCCTGCACCGTAACCGCGGGCGCAAGGTGCGAGTGTTCAAGTGCGGGCCGGACTTTCTTGACCCCATGATTCTGGAGCGGGCCAGTGGCGCGCCGGTGTACCAGCTGGACCTGTGGATGATCGGCGCGGAGGAAAGTCGCCGGCTGTTGTGGGAAGCGGCAGGGGAGGCCGACCTGATCCTGATCGAAGGGGTGATGGGGTTGTTCGATGGCACCCCCTCCAGTGCCGACCTGGCACGCCATTTCGGTGTGCCGGTGCTGGCCGTGATCGACGGCACGGCCATGGCCCAGACCTTCGGCGCGCTGGCCCTGGGCCTGGCGCGCTACCAGGCCGACCTGCCGTTTGCCGGGGTGCTGGCCAACCGGGTCGGCAGCCTGCGCCACGCACAGCTGCTGGAAGGCAGCCTGACCGAAGGCTTGCGCTGGTATGGCGGGTTGTCCCGCGAGCGTGGCATCGAATTGCCCAGCCGGCACCTGGGCCTGGTCCAGGCCAGTGAACTGAACGATCTCGATGCCCGCCTGGACGCCGCCGCCGAAGCGTTGGCGGCCAGTTGCGATGCGGCGCTGCCGCCACCGGTGTGCTTTGCCGAGCCGGCAGTACACGCCGGCGCAGCCTCGCTGGCCGGTGTGCGTATCGGCGTGGCACGCGACGAGGCTTTTGCCTTCACCTACGGTGCCAACCTCGACCTGCTGCGCAGCCTGGGTGCCCAACTGGCCTTCTTCTCGCCGCTGCACGACCGCGAACTGCCGGCGGTAGACAGCCTGTACCTGCCAGGTGGCTACCCCGAATTGCACCATCACGGGCTGGCGGCGAACGCGCCGATGTGCGCAGCGATCCGCGCCCACCATGCCCAGGGCAAGCCGCTGCTGGCCGAATGTGGCGGCATGCTGTACCTGCTCGAGGCGTTGACCGACGTGGCCGGTGAGCGCGCCGAACTGCTCGGCCTGCTGCCGGGTGAGGCGACCATGCAGAAGCGCTTGGCGGCCCTGGCCTTGCAGGCAGTGGAGTTGCCGGAAGGCACCTTGCGCGGGCACACCTACCACCATTCCCTGACCACGACCGGGCTGGACCCGATTGCCCGCGGCCTGAGCCCCAACGGCGGCCGCGGCAATGAAGCGGTGTACCGGATCGGGCGGCTGACCGCCTCCTATGTGCATTTCTATTTCCCGTCCAACCCGCCTGCGGCGGCGGCACTGTTACGGCCATGAGCGAACACGCCTTCAGCGCCGCCGAACGCGCTGCAGTCTACCGAGCCATTGGCGAGCGCCGCGATATGCGTCATTTCGCGGGTGGGGAAGTGGCGCCGGCTGTGCTGGCTCGCCTGCTGGCCGCTGCTCACCAGGCGCCGAGCGTCGGGCTCATGCAGCCCTGGCGTTTCATTCGTATCACCCGGCGTGAACTGCGCGGGCAGATCCAGGCCTTGGTCGAGGCGGAGCGGCTGCGTACTGCCCAGGCCCTGGGCGAGCGCTCCGACGATTTCATGAAACTGAAGGTGGAAGGCATCAACGACTGTGCCGAGGTGCTGGTGGCGGCCTTGATGGACAACCGCGAGCCGCACATCTTCGGTCGCCGTACCCTCCCTGAAATGGACCTGGCGTCGCTGGCCTGTGCCATTCAGAACCTGTGGCTGGCAGCACGTGGCGAAGGCCTGGGCATGGGCTGGGTGTCGCTGTTCGACCCGCAGGCCCTGGCGGACCTGCTGGGTATGCCGGCGGGGGCCAAACCGGTGGCAGTGCTGTGCCTGGGGCCGGTTACGGCGTTCTACCCGGCGCCCATGCTGGTCCAGGAAAACTGGGCTCAGCAGCGGCCCTTGAGTGAAATGCTGTTCGAAAACCAATGGGGAGAGTGCCAATGAGCGTGGCTATGCTGACCGTGGCTGGCGTGGCCCTGGATGCGTTGCTGGGCGAGCCGCAGCGCCGCCACCCACTGGTGGCTTTCGGCAACATGGCCAATCACCTGGAGCGGCGCCTGAATGCCGGTGGCCGCGGTTGGCGCAGCCACGGTGTCAGCGCCTGGTTTCTGGCCGTGGTGCCGCTGACCCTGGTGGCGCTGGTGCTGTCCTGGCTGCCCTGCATTGGCTGGCTGGTCGATGTGCTGGCGTTGTACTGCGCTGTGGGGCTGCGCAGCCTGGGCGAACATGTGCTGCCAGTGGCTCAGGCGTTGCGCCAGGGCGACCTGGACGAAGCGCGGCGCCGGGTAGGTTTTCTGGTCAGCCGTGAAACCCGCGAGCTGGACGCGCCTGCGGTAGCGCGGGCAGCCACCGAGTCGGTGCTGGAAAATGGCAGCGACGCTGTATTCGCTGCGCTGTTCTGGTTCGTGGTGGCCGGTGCGCCGGGCGTGGTGTTGTACCGCCTGAGCAATACCCTCGATGCCATGTGGGGTTACCGCAATGCGCGTTTCGAGCGCTTTGGCTGGTGCGCAGCGCGCATCGACGACGTGCTCAACTATATTCCCGCCAGGCTGGTGGCGCTGACTTATGCGCTGCTCGGCAAAACCCGTGTGGCCCTGGCCTGCTGGCGCAAGCAGGGCCCCTTGTGGGACAGCCCCAACGCCGGCCCGGTCATGGCGGCCGGTGCAGGTGCGCTAGGGGTCGAACTCGGCGGCCCGGCGGTGTACCACGGCGAGCTGCACGAGCGGCCACGCCTGGGCGAGGGGCCGGCGGCCGATGCCGACGCCATCGAGCGTGGCTGGAACCTGGTGCAGCGCGGCGTATGGCTGTGGTTGCTGGTGATTTGCCTGGGGGCCTACCTGGATGCTTGAACACGGCGGTCGCCTGCTGCGTGCAGTGCACCAATACGGGATTGCCCGTGAGCACTGGCTGGACCTGTCCAGCGGCATTGCGCCGTGGGCGTTTCCCATTCCGCCCATTCCCGTTGAAGCCTGGGCCCGCTTGCCGGAAACCGAGGACGGCCTGGAAGCGGCCGCGCGCCGCTATTACGGCGCCAGCCAGGTATTGCCAGTCGCTGGCTCGCAGGCCGCGATCCAGGCCTTACCGCTGCTGCGTGCCAGCGGACGGGTTGGGGTGCTGGGCCCATGCTATGCCGAGCACCCCCATGCCTGGCACAGGGCGGGGCACCAGTTGCTCGAGCTGGACGAAACACAGGTCGAGGCCGCACTCGACGGCCTCGACGTGCTGGTGCTGGTCAACCCCAACAACCCCACAGGGCGCCGCGTGCCCCGTGAGCAGCTGCTGGCCTGGCACGCCCGGCTGGCTGCGCGCGGTGCCTGGCTGCTGGTGGATGAAGCCTTCATGGACAATACCCCCGCAGACAGCGTGGTGGATTGCAGCGCACGCCCTGGTCTGATCGTATTGCGCTCGTTCGGTAAGTTCTTCGGCCTGGCCGGCGTGCGCCTCGGTTTCGTGGCGGCCGAGCACAGCCTGCTGTTGCGCCTGGCCGAGTTGCTTGGCCCGTGGACCGTCAACGGCCCGACCCGGGTGTTGGCCCAAGTCAGCCTGGCTGACCAGGCCGCGCAGCGTGCCCAAACCGAACGCTGTGCCGCCGCCAGCCAGCGACTGGCGGCAATGCTGCACAGCTCAGGCCTGACGCCCACCGGCGGCTGTGACCTGTTCCAGTATGTACGCAGCCCAGGCGCAGCCCACCTGCACGACTTTCTCGCCCGTCGCGGCATTCTGGTGCGGCTGTTCGAGCAGCCTGCTGCAGTACGCCTGGGGCTGCCCGCCAGCCTGGCAGATGAGCAACGCCTGGCCCAGGCCCTGGCGGCCTACCTAAAGGAAACGGCATGACCACCCTCATGGTGCAAGGCACCACCTCCGACGCCGGCAAAAGCACGCTGGTAACTGCATTGTGCCGCTGGCTGTTGCGCCAGGGGGTGGGTGTGGTGCCGTTCAAACCGCAGAACATGGCGCTGAACAGTGCCGTAACCGCCGATGGCGGTGAAATTGGCCGCGCCCAGGCGGTGCAGGCCCAGGCGTGCCGGCTGGCGCCGCACACCGACATGAACCCGGTATTGCTCAAGCCCAACAGTGATACCGGCGCCCAGGTGATCATCCATGGGCGTGCCGTCACCAGCATGAACGCGGTGGCCTACCACGACTACAAAGCCGTCGCCATGCAGGCAGTGCTGGCCTCGCACCAGCGCCTGAGCGCTGCCTGGCCGGTGGTCATGGTCGAGGGCGCGGGGTCGCCGGCAGAAATCAACCTGCGCGCGGGCGACATCGCCAACATGGGCTTTGCCGAAGCGGTCGACTGCCCGGTGATCCTGGTCGCGGACATCAACCGTGGTGGCGTGTTCGCCCACCTGGTGGGCACGCTGGAACTGCTGTCGCCCAGTGAGCAGGCGCGGGTGCAGGGCTTTGTGATCAACCGCTTCCGTGGCGACATCGCGCTGCTGCAACCAGGGCTGGACTGGCTGGAGGCACGCACCGGCAAGCCGGTGCTGGGCGTGTTGCCCTACGTCACCGACCTGCACCTTGAAGCCGAAGATGGCATCGACATGCGCCAGGGCCGCAAGCAGGACCGCGTGCTCAAGGTGATCGTGCCGGTGCTGCCGCGTATCAGCAACCACACCGACTTCGACCCTTTGCGCCTGCATCCGCAGGTAGACCTGCAATTTATCGGCCCTGGCCAGGCGATTCCGGCTGCCGACCTGATCATCCTGCCTGGCTCGAAAAGCGTCCGCGGCGATCTGGCACAGCTGCGCGAGCGCGGTTGGGACAAGGCGATCGAACGCCACCTGCGCTATGGCGGCAAACTGATCGGAATTTGTGGCGGCCTGCAGATGCTCGGCCATGAAGTGCATGACCCGCTGGGGCTTGAAGGGGCTGCCGGTTCAAGCCGCGGGTTGGGCCTGTTCGACTACGCCACCGTGCTCGAAGCCCAGAAGCAGTTGCGTAATGTCACCGGCACGCTGAACCTCGAGGCTGCGGCGGTGAGCGGTTATGAGATCCATGCGGGTGTCACCCGCGGCCCGGCCCTGGCGCAGCCTGCCGTGCAGTTGGCCGATGGCCGCAGCGACGGTGCCATCAGCGACGACGGGCAGGTGCTGGCCACGTACCTGCATGGCCTGTTCGAAGGCAGCCATTCATGTGCTGCCCTGCTGCGCTGGGCGGGCCTGGACGATGTGCAGGTCATCGATTACGACGCCCTGCGTGAACGTGACATCGAGCGCTTGGCCGACCTGGTGGACGCGCACCTGAACACCACCTTGTTGCGCCAACTGTGCGGGGTGGCCTGACATGCGCAGCCTGATCCTCGGCGGTGCTCGTTCGGGCAAAAGCCGCCTGGCCGAGCAATGGGCCACTGCCAGCGGCCTGCCCGTGACCTACATTGCCACCAGCCAGCCGCTGGACGGTGAAATGAACGAGCGGGTAGCGCTGCACCGGCAACGACGCCCTGCCGCCTGGGGTTTGATCGAAGAGCCCCTGGCATTGGCGGCGGTATTGCGCGCAGAAGCGGCCGAGGGGCGTTGCCTGCTGGTGGATTGCCTGACCCTGTGGCTGACCAACCTGCTGATGCTGGAGGATGACCAACGCCTGGCCCAGGAGCGTGATGCGCTGCTCGATTGCCTGGAGCAACTGCCTGGCACGGTTATCCTGGTCAGTAACGAAACCGGCCTGGGGGTGGTGCCCATGGGCGAGCTGACCCGGCGTTATGTCGACCTGGCCGGCTGGATGCATCAGGCGGTGGCCGAGCGCTGTCAACGCGTGGTGTTGACGGTTGCCGGGTTGCCATTGGTGCTCAAGGGCGTCGCGCCATGACCCAGCCATGCACCGTGCAACCCCCACTACCCATTGTCCAACCCTGAACAGGCTTCCCCCGATGATCCAACCCTGGTGGCAAACCCCCTGCCAACCCCTCGACAACGCCGCCATGGACCAGGCCCGCGCGCGTCAGCAGCAACTGACCAAACCTGCCGGCTCGCTTGGCCAGCTGGAAGGCCTGGCCATTCAGCTGGCCGGTTTGCAGGGGCAGGAACGCCCCGTGCTGGACCAGCTGGCCATCACCATTTTTGCTGGTGACCACGGTGTGGTCGAGGAAGGCATCTCGGCCTACCCGCAGGCGGTAACCGGGCAGATGCTGTGCAATTTCGTCGGCGGTGGCGCGGCAATCAGTGTGCTGGCGCGGCAACTGCACGCCAGCCTGGAGGTGGTCGATCTCGGCACCATCGACCTACAGCTGGAGCTGCCCGGCGTGCGCCATTTGCGCCTGGGGGCCGGTACCGCGAACTTTGCCCGGCAGCCGGCGATGACCGAAGACCAGCTGCTGGCAGCCCTGCAGGCGGGCCGCGACAGCGCCTTGCGCGCGGCCGAACAGCGTGCGCAGTTGTTCATTGGTGGCGAGATGGGCATCGGCAACACGACTGCCGCGGCTGCCGTGGCCAGCGCCTTGCTGGGCTGCCCGGCGGCACAGCTGAGCGGGCCTGGCACCGGCCTGGACAACGCGGGTGTGCGGCACAAGGCGCAGGTCATCGAACAGGCGTTGCGCCTGCATGGCCTGCGGGCTGACGCGCCGTTGCAGGCATTGGGGTGCGTTGGCGGGTTCGAGATCGCAGCCCTGGTCGGCGCCTATATCGGCTGCGCGCAGTCGGGTATCGCAGTACTGGTCGATGGCTTCATCTGCAGCGTTGCTGCGCTGGTGGCGGTGCGCCTGAACCCGCAGTGCCGGGCCTGGCTGCTGTTCGCTCACGAAGGTGCCGAGCCTGGGCACAAGGCCCTGCTCGCGGCGCTGCAGGCCGAGCCGTTGCTGGCCCTGGGCCTGCGCCTGGGCGAGGGCAGTGGCGCCGCATTGGCGGTACCGCTGTTACGCCTGGCGTGTGCGCTGCATGGGCAAATGGCGACCTTTGCCGAAGCCGCTGTGGCGGACCGCCCGGCATGATCCTCGACCTGCTGCGCCACGGCGAAACCGAGCAGGGCGGGCTGCGTGGCAGCCTGGATGACGCGCTGACCGACCAAGGCTGGGCCCAGATGCGCAGTGCCGTGGCCGGTGCCGGCCCGTGGCAGGTGTTGGTCAGCTCGCCGCTGCAGCGCTGTGCGCGGTTTGCCGATGAGCTGGGTGCGCAACTGAATTTGCCGGTGTGCCGGGTGCCTGCCCTGCAAGAACTGCACTTTGGTGACTGGGAAGGCCGCAGCGCCGCACAGATCATGCAAGACCAGGCCGATGCGCTGGGGCAGTTCTGGGCAGACCCCTACGCCTTCACGCCGCCTAACGGCGAGCCGGTGCACGCCTTTGCGGCACGGGTGCTGGCGGCGGTCGAGGGGTTGCACCAGCAGCACGCCGGCAAGCGTGTGCTGCTGGTCACCCATGGTGGGGTGATGCGCCTGCTGCTGGCGCGTGCTCGCGGCTTGCCCAGGCACCAACTGTTGCAGGTCGAGGTCGGGCATGGTGCCTTGGTCCGCTTGTTGGTGCGTGAGGGCGGGCTATTGGTCGAGGAAGGTTGAGATGCTGCCGTTGCCGTTCTGGATTGCCTTGCAGTTTCTCAGCAGCTTGCCGGTGAGTTTACCGGGCATGCCCGCCGCCCGTGAGGTGGGCCGTTCGCTGCTCTATTACCCGCTGGTCGGGCTGCTGTTCGGGTTGCTGTTGTGGCTGGCAAGCCACCTGCTGCAGGGCACGCCGGCGCCGCTGCACGCGGCGTTGCTGTTGGCACTGTGGGTGCTGCTCAGCGGGGCCTTGCACCTGGACGGGCTGGCCGACAGTGCGGACGCCTGGCTGGGCGGCTTTGGCGACCGCGAGCGCACGTTGCGGATCATGAAAGACCCACGCAGCGGGCCAATGGCCGTGGTAACCCTGGTACTGGTGCTGTTGCTGAAGTTCTGTGCCCTTTGGGTGCTGGTCGAGCAGGGCGTCACTGCCCACCTGCTGCTGGCGCCGCTGCTGGGGCGGGCGGCGATGCTGGGTTTGTTTCTGTGCACCCCATACGTGCGGCCAGGTGGCCTGGGGCAGGCATTGGCGGAGCATCTGCCACGGCGCGCCGCGGGCTGGGTACTGCTGGGTTGTGCGCTGTTTTGCCTGTGGCTGGGCGGGTGGAGCGTGGTGCTGGCGCTGGCGGTATTTGCCTGGCTGCGGCAGCTCATGCGCCGACGCCTGGGTGGCACAACGGGCGATACGGCCGGGGCGCTGCTGGAGCTGCTTGAGCTGGCGGTGGTGCTTGGCATGGCGCTGGGGCTTTGAGCATGGTGCCACTCCAGCGGCGCCTCGCCCGGCGCCATGAAACTTCTTGCAACAGGCAACACGCGGGTATATACACGTATCCATGCTGACCAGTGAATGCCTTTGTATCCATTTGCGCCGTGCTGCCCGTGGGGTGACCCGGCATTACGACGAAGCCCTTGCCGGCTTCGGGGTGAATGTCGCCCAGTTTTCGCTGTTACGGCACCTGCAGCGCCTTGAGCGACCTAGCATCACAACTCTGGCCGAGGCCATGGGGCTGGAGCGCAGTACGTTGGGCCGTAACCTGCGTGTGTTGCAGGCAGAGGGCTTGGTAGCCCTGGCCGAGGGCGATGACCAGCGTAACCGTGAGGTGTTGCTGACTGCAGCCGGCAAGCAGTTGCTGCAAGCTGCCCACCCTGCCTGGGAGCGGGCGCAAGCCGATTTGGTGGACCGCCTGGGGGGCGGGCAGCGTGATCAACTGGTGCGCCTGCTGAACCAGCTGGCCTGAAATGATACGACCATAAGCGGGTATATACCCGTAAACCTTGCGATGTGCTGGAGATAACGATAATGACTTCGGTGTGGCGAACCAGCGGGTGGGTATTGGTGGGGGCAGCGTTAATTCTGGCGTTGTCATTGGGTGTACGGCACGGTTTCGGCCTGTTCCTGGCGCCCATGAGCGCCGATTTTGGCTGGGGCCGTGAGGTGTTTGCCTTCGCCATCGCCTTGCAGAACCTGATCTGGGGGCTGGCGCAACCCTTTGCCGGCGCCTTGGCCGACCGCCTGGGCGCGGCCCGGGTGGTGATCATCGGCGGTATTCTTTATGCCGTGGGGTTGGTCCTGATGGGCACGGCCGACTCGGCCTGGTCGTTGTCGCTGAGTGCGGGCTTGCTGATTGGTATCGGCCTCTCCGGCACTTCGTTTTCGGTGATCCTCGGTGTGGTCGGGCGGGCTGTGCCGGCCGACAAGCGCAGCATGGCCATGGGCATCGCCAGCGCCGCAGGTTCGTTCGGCCAGTTCGCCATGTTGCCGGGCACCCTGGGCCTCATCCAGTGGCTGGGTTGGTCGGCGGCCCTGTTGGTATTGGGGCTGCTGGTGGCATTCATCGTGCCTTTTGTGGGCCTGCTGCGCGACCGCCCATTGCCCAGCCATGGTGCCGAGCAGACGCTGGGCCAGGCGTTGCGTGAGGCGTGTTCGCATCCTGGGTTCTGGCTCCTGGCGTTGGGCTTCTTCGTCTGCGGTTTCCAGGTGGTGTTCATCGGCGTGCACCTGCCGGCCTACCTGGTTGACCAGCATCTGCCCGCGAGTACCGGTACCACGGTGCTGGCGCTGGTTGGGCTGTTCAATATTGTCGGCACCTTCACGGCTGGCTGGCTGGGTGGGCGCATGTCCAAACCGCGCTTGCTGACCGGGCTTTACCTGCTGCGGGCGGTGGTGATCGTGCTGTTCCTGTGGGCGCCGGTGACTCAGTTCAGTGCCTACCTGTTCGGTATCGCCATGGGGCTGCTGTGGTTGTCTACCGTGCCGCTGACCAATGGCACCGTGGCGACGGTGTTCGGGGTGCGCAACCTTTCCATGCTGGGCGGTATCGTGTTCCTGTTCCACCAGCTGGGTGCGTTCCTGGGGGGCTGGCTGGGTGGGGTGGTGTACGACCGCACGGGCAGCTATGACCTGGTGTGGCAGATCTCCATCCTGCTCAGCGTGTTGGCTGCCGCCCTGAACTGGCCGGTACGCGAACGCCCGGTCGCCCGCTTGCAGGCGCAGGCAGCATGAGCCGCCATTGGGGGCGCGGGCTGCTGGCTGTTGCCGGGTTATTGCTGCTGGCGCTGGTGTGGTGGGGCTGGCACCGCGGGGGCTTGGCGTTGATGCAGTTGGGCATGAGCGTCTGTTAGGCGCTACCCTGCAAGCTCAAGGCTTGGATTGCGGGAGCAACAGACATGCGTATACAGGGGTTGACGGTGACGGTGCTGGGCTTGCTGGCCAGTGCGTCGAGCTGGGCGGCCGATTGCCCTGCGTTGTTGCAGGGCAGCTTGCCGGAATTGCGGGGCAAGGGGCAGATCGAGCTGTGCGAGCGGTTTGCCGGTAAGCCTCTGGTGGTGGTGAACACCGCCAGTTACTGTGGTTTTGCGCCGCAGTTCGAGGGGCTTGAAGCAACGTACAAGGCGTATCACGAACAGGGCCTGGAGATGTTGGGTGTGCCGTCCAATGACTTCAAGCAGGAAGACGCCGATAGCGATAAGACGGCCAAGGTGTGCTATGCCAACTACGGTGTGACGTTCACCATGACCAAGGCTCAGCCGGTTCGGGGCAAGGATGCGATTCCGTTGTTCGTTGAATTGGCCAACCAGAGCAGTGCGCCGAAGTGGAATTTCTACAAATATGTGGTTGATCGCAAGGGCAAGGTGATTGGTAATTTTTCCAGCCTGACCAAGCCGGATGATCCGGCGTTCCGGGCGGCTATCGAGAAGGCTATTGCTTCGCAGTGATGGGGGGTTATTGCGTAGCTTGAAAGCTTGAAAGCTTTTTGGCACTGGTTTTGGTGGCGCGAAAACTTCAGCTGCGATAGCGACGCATAGTCACCTTTTCGCCCTTACGGCGAGTCACTTTTTGTCAGACGCGACAAAAAGTAACCAAAAAACGCTGCGCTCCCGTCATCCGGCCCCTGCGCTGCGCTCCGGGGTTCCCTCGCTACGGGCATGCTCCCGGGAGTACGCGCTGCAGGCCCCATCCCTGGGGCCTCAGCGCTTGACGGGCATCCATGCCCGTCACCTCCCTCCGCATGCCCTCCGCTCGGCCTCCTGAAGTCGCGAAGATCAAGATCAAGATCAAGATCAAGATCAAGATCAAGATCAAGATCAAGATCAACAGCCAGATCAAAGGCTGTGCGGGGTCTGGTTGCGTGGTGCGAAACCCACTAAAGCGCTGCTGTTGCTTCTGCTTTTTGCTTTTGCTTCTAAGCGCGCGGTAGCACAGGCGACGCAGATTGCGACTTCAGGAGGCCGAGCGAAGGGCATGCGGAGGGAGGTGACGGGCATGGATGCCCGTCAAGCGCTGAGGCCCCAGGGACGGGGCCTGCAGCGCGTACTCCCGGGAGCATGCCCGTAGCGAGGGGACCCCGGAGCGAAGCGGAGGGGCCGGATGACGGGAGCGGGCGGCTTTGGTTACTTTGGCCAAGACCAAAGTAACCCGCCGTAAGGGCGGAAAGGTGACTCGGCGCCGCCTACGCGAACGAATACCTATGCGGTTTCAACGCCCACATTGTTGCAGAGCTTGAAATCCTGGGCGCTGGTTTTTGGTGGCGCGAAAACTCCAGCTGCGATAGCGACGCATAGTCACCTTTTCGCCCTTACGGCGAGTCACTTTTTGTCAGACGCGACAAAAAGTAACCAAAAAACGCTGCGCTCCCGTCATCCGGCCCCTGCGCTGCGCTCCGGGGTTCCCTCGCTACGGGCATGCTCCCGGGAGTACGCGCTGCAGGCCCCGTCCCTGGGGCCTCAGCGCTTGACGGGCATCCATGCCCGTCACCTCCCTCCGCATGCCCTCCGCTCGGCCTCCTGAAGTCGCGAAGATCAAGATCAAGATCAAGATCAAGATCAAGATCAAGATCAAGATCAAGATCAACATCAACAGCCAGATCAAAGGCTGTGCGGGGTCTGGTTGCGTGGTGCGAAACCCACTAAAGCGCTGCTGTTGCTTCTGCTTTTTGCTTTTGCTTCTAAGCGCGCGGTAGCACAGGCGACGCAGATTGCGACTTCAGGAGGCCGAGCGAAGGGCATGCGGAGGGAGGTGACGGGCATGGATGCCCGTCAAGCGCTGAGGCCCCAGGAACGGGGCCTGCAGCGCGTACTCCCGGGAGCATGCCCGTAGCGAGGGGACCCCGGAGCGAAGCGTAGGGGCCGGATGACGGGAGCGGGCGGCTTTGGTTACTTTGGCCAAGACCAAAGTAACCCGCCGTAAGGGCGGAAAGGTGACTCGGGGCCGCCTACGCGAACGAATACCTATGCGGTTTCAACGCCCACATTGTTGCAGAGCTTGAAATCCTGGGCGCTGGTTTTTGGTGGCGTGATAACTTCAGCTGCGATAGCGACGCGTAGTCACCTTTTCGCCCTTACGGCGAGTCACTTTTTGTCAGACGCGACAAAAAGTAACCAAAAAACGCTGCGCTCCCGTCATCCGGCCCCTGCGCTGCGCTCCGGGGTTCCCTCGCTACGGGCATGCTCCCGGGAGTACGCGCTGCAGGCCCCATCCCTGGGGCCTCAGCGCTTGACGGGCATCCATGCCCGTCACCTCCCTCCGCATGCCCTCCGCTCGGCCTCCTGAAGTCGCGAAGATCAAGATCAAGATCAACAGCCAGATCAACAGCCAGATCAAAAGCTGTGCGGGGTTTGAAGAGGTGGGCCAGCGCCACCTGTGCCAGCGGTAGGCGACCTCACTTGGCATGCACCGTGATCGCCACCAGCCGTACAACCACCGGCCTCACCATCAATACACAGACAAACGCCACCGGCATCGCCAACTGATAGGCCTTCAATACATTGCTCAGGTAGTCCGGGGTAACGCCAGCGTTCGCTGCTGTAATAACAAAGCTCATCAATAACGCCATGATCGAAGACATGTAGAACGCGAAAACATAGGGCGTGGCAACGGGGTGCAATTTGCGGCGGCGGCGGGTGGGGGACAGATCGTTCATGCGTACTCCTTGAAGTTAAGTGAAGCTGCAGGCTAGCAACCCTCGCAATGGCAGCAGTAGACCAGCAATACTGAGTTCTTTATAAAGAGATGCTTACGAATCAAGGGCCACTACATGGACCTGCTCAACGCCATCCGTTGCTTCATCAAGGTCGTCGAAGCCGGCAGCATTGCCGCTGGCGCCCGTAACCTCGGCCTCACCCCGGCAGCGGTCAGCCAGAACCTCGCCCGCCTGGAAAGCCACCTGCAGGTGCGCCTGCTTACCCGCACAACCCGTAGCATGTCCCTGACACCCGCAGGCAACCAGTACTACCAGCGTGTCAGTCATATCGAACGTGATCTTGCCGAAGCCGAGCAGGCCATCACCACCCCAGACAGTGAACCCCAAGGCCGACTGTGCATTGCTTCGACCTCGGCGTTCGGTCGCCATGTAGTGGCTCCCCTGATACCCGCCTTCAGCGCCCGCTACCCAATGCTTTCGATAGAATTGGTAACGACCGATCGCCGCGTCAACCATGCCCGTGAAGATGTCGATGTGAGCCTGCGCATCACCCCGCAGCTGGAAGAGCAGCTGCTGGCCCGGCACATCGCCCGTATCCCGTTCATTTGCTGCGCCTCACCCGGCTACTTGCGAAGCGCCGGCCTACCGAGCACGCCTGAGGCCCTGCGCGATCACCGGTGCCTGGTGTTCCGCTACCCGGTGGACGGCCGCCTGCTACGTTGGGGGTTCATGCGTGACGGGCTGCGCTTCGAGCCGGTGTTCGGCAACGTGCTCATCAGCGACGACATCGATGCGCTGACCCACATGGCCGTGCACGATGGTGGTATTACCCGCCTGGCCGAATTCATCGTGCGGCCACATCTGGCTTCAGGTGCGCTGGTGCCGTTGTTTGAATACAGCGACAACGGCCAGGCATACGCCCAGACCGAGCCGATGGATATCTACCTGTGCCTGGCGGACCGCTTTGCCATGACGCCTGCTGTGCGCGTGTTCACGGCGTACCTGCGTGAACACCTGGCTGACACCTGGCAAGTCCAGACGTGAAAAAACCGCCCCGAGGGTAATGCCAGTCAGTTAAGTAATTTGGGGCCGCTTTGCGACCCTTCGCGGGCACGCCCGCTCCCACAGGGAATCGCGCTTTTCTTGAGTTCAGCGCCAAACCTGTGGGAGCGGGCGTGCCCGCGAAGGGCTGCAAAGCAGCCCCACTAACGCTTAACTGACAGGCATTAACTCCTAGGGCGGTTTTTTTCAGGTAGCGCGTACTGTCAGAAACGATAGGTAAGCGACGCACCGACACCGTGCGCGCTGTTCTCGTACTTGGCCTGGTAGCTGCCCTTGGTTGCGCTGACCTGGTTGACCTTGGTGTCTTCTTCCCAGAGGTAGGAATAGGCCACGTCAATGGTCATGTCGTCATTCGGGCTCCAGCCTGCGCCCAGGCTGAACACCTTGCGATCACCTGTCGGGATGCGCGGCGAACGGTCGTGGTTGTTGGTTGGCGACTGGTCAACGGTAAAGCCGGTACGCAGTACCCACTCCTTGTTGACCTTGTACGATGCACCAATGGCGTGTGCCCAGGTGTCGTGCCAGTTCTGCTCTTCGGTGATGGTCTGGAATGCCGAACCTGCCAGTGGCGCAGGCACATCGTTCTGCACGGTGATGTTTTCCAGGCGGCTCCAGCGCGTCCAGGTGCTGCCCGCGTACAGGGTCCACTGGTCATCGAGTTCGTGGGTAACCGAAAGGTCGACCGATTCCGGCGTCTTGATCTTCAGGCTGGCATCGAACTTGTTGCCGTTGAACGGCCCGATCAGCGGGGTGCTGACGCGGGTCTTGCCTTCCAACTTGTAGTCGACCATCGAGTGATAGGTCAGGCCGACGCGGGTGCGGTCGGTGGCCTGCACCATAAGGCCGATGTTGTAACCAACGGCAGTATCGTCACCCTTGATTTTCACTTCACCATCGTTGCGGCCCGGGGTTAACGGGTTGATCAGGCTGGAGCCCAGTTCACCCTTGATGCGGTTGATGGTTGGACCAAAACCGATCGAGACCTTGTCGTTGAAGGCGTAGCTGACGGTAGGCTGGAAGGTGACGACCTCGACGTGGCTCTTTTTGCCCCAGTAGCGCGCAGCATCATCGCTGCCGTAGTCGGTTACCAGGCCGAACGGCACATAGACACCGAAGCCGACGCTCCAGTGGTCGTCGATAGGTTTGACGTAGTAGCCCATGGGCACGCCAACGACCGGCACCATGTCACCATCGGTTTCCCCCCCGAGGTTGCTGCCTGGCCCGGAAATGTCGGTTTTGGCGATGACGGCTGCGCCGCCCACGGTGACCTGTTCACGTTTGAGGCGGGACATGCCGGCCGGGTTGCCAAACACGGTGCTGGCATCTTCGGCAGAAGAAGAACGTCCCGCGAAACCTGTCCCCATGCTGCTGATGCTCTGTTCGTTCAATGCAAAGCCGCTGGCGAGCAGTTGGCTGGATGCAAGAGCAACGGCTACGCCGAGGGAGGTTTTGAGCATTACTTTTTTCATTATTAGAAAACTCCTTGGGATCTCCGGGGCGAAAAGCTACCAACAAATGACGCGCCGCGCTATAGCCTGAATCGCAGGAGTTAGAGCGGTTTTGTAGGACAATCCGACCAAAATTCCCTTTTTTCCGGCTTTGATGTAGGGCGCTTCTCAAGATGCCTGGGGCAATCTTTGATCCACGCAGGTGTGCCAAGCATGAGTGAAGTCGCGCAAGCGGCCTTGGGGGGAGAAAATCTGACGCCATATGCGCGCCAGTGCCAGTAAATCGTCAGCGGCGGGCAAGGGCATGGCGTGCTCTTCGACGAGCATCCAGGCAATGGCCGTGGAGTATCGCAGGTTGACTGTAAGCTCGAGGTGCGGGCCGCCCAGGAAGGCATGCTGGCTTGCCAGGCCCCGGACCAGGCTGGCCAGATCGGGATCACGGGCCAGGTAGTTGTCCCACAGCGCTTGGTGGCGGTGTTCGCCAATGCGGTAGAGGCCGTGCCCGCGTCGGTCGTGCAAGGCAGCCCCGAGTGCCGACTGGCTGGCGGCAATGCCCAGTAACAAGGCTTCAGCGCTGGCGCAGTGACGGTTCAGGTAAACCAGGGTGGGCCGTATCACATACTGACACAATTCATTCGCCGCAATACCCATGATGCCCTCGAACAGTAAAGGGCCGGACGGGCGCTGGAGCTTGGCAGCTGGTGAAGGAGTCAGGCCCGCCGGAAGCGGCAAGTACCGCTCGAGTTGAAGTGTAGTGTGATAATCGTGGTGTAAAGAGCTGTTTTTAAATCGATTGCTGCCTGGCGTTGCGGGGTATATGCCCTAAGGCAATTACGCCGTGAACGTTCAGGCAGGTAGACGATGGCATGATTCAGCGTATGAATACTGCAGCATTCGCCGCTCACGCGGTGAGCGACTGGCGAGTCCTTGCAATGACTGCCTGCAAGGGTTCATTGCGGCTGTACTGTTCAGGGTACAGGCGCTCGGTGTGGCAGGCGACGCCGTGTTCGTCTACCAGGGTAAAGCTGAAGCTGCCTTTGCGTGGGGCAACGATAAGGCACTTCAACGGCGAGAAGGCCTGGGAAAGGGTGCCAATGGCAGCCTGAATCTGATGATGGGTTTGCATATTGTTGGATGTTCCTGCTTTAAACACGGGAAGTATGATCCGTGCATGATAGAAACGTTCCAGTGACGCCATTATTAAGGGACGAGCGAACCTGACTGGAACAGGGCAGCCAGAGGGGGCGCAATCAAATGTGGGCGCTTGGGCTGACTGGTAGGTACTTCAGAAGGCAGGCAGCACGCCGAGGCCAAGGTTCGCGGCCATCGGGATGGGATCCTGATCAATCTGTCGGGTGATTCGTGCCTGACCAGCCTGTGGCTGGCGAGTGAATCATCGAATGGGCCGGTCCTGGTTTCAGCAGGGCCGCACTTGGGAGGTGGGCGACTGCAAGGACATTGGGCCAGAATTGACTTTCAGCTTGGTACTAACGAGGCGGACTGTACATTGAATGAGTGCGCTTGGCAAGCACCGTGTCAGTATTGGGTAGCCGAGCAGTATGGCCTGAATTTGCCAGGCTGGGAAGAGGGTGCAAATGGCCCGTATCGCCACGGATGTGCCCATTGCGTGCATTCAAAAGAGGGCTCACGGTGCATTTGTTCACATTCGGTGCAGGGCTTGTAACAGCACCGCAACAACCCCTGCCGACTTCGCCAATGCCTTGACTGCGTGGTTAAGTCAATGAAAAAAAACACTATTTTCAGCTGGTGAAAAAATCGTCAGTTTGACTGAAGCCCACAGTTTACGGGGGTTTGCGGGGTGTGTCATAGGGTTGTCCACCGAGTTATCCACAGGAACTGTGGATTGTCCCCGGCACTTGCTCTAGCACGGGCGTATCAGCTACGCGCCGAGCTGTCCGACAATCGCGAAGCCTGGGCGACTAGCCCAACCATTCGCCGGCGAACGTCAAGAAAAGATCATTTAAAATTTTTTTCATTGTTCCGGATTCGACAGGCCATGGCGAAAAAAAAAGCGTACAGTGGCGCGCCTTTCGCATTGCCTGACGTGTTGCCATGAAGTTCCGCAGTAAACACCTCGCCAACTCCGCCGCCCCTACATCACCCCCTGACGCCAAGCGGTTCAGCTTGAAAGTGGCCTTGTGGCTGCTCGATAGCCCGCGCCTCGGTGACAAGCCCCAGGTCAAGCATCTGGCGGGCCGCCTGCTGAAGCAGCCGGCCCGCCAGGGTGTGGTGGTGGCGCAAAGCCGGCTTGGGCAAATGCTGTGCCGGGATTGCGGCAATGCCCGTGACCGGCGTATTGGCCATGAGTTACTGCGCCAGGCAGCGCGGGCCGGGGACCGGCGGGCGCAGCTGGAATACGCGCGGTTGTGCCAGCACAACGCGCCGGCGCAGGCGCGTTACTGGCTGGAGCTTGCGGCGGGGCAAGGTTCGCAGGAAGCGCAGCGGCTGCTGGGGCAGTGGTTTGCGGGTTGAAGGCTGATAAGCTGCAGCCAATTTGCACAGCGCGTTCGGGGTAAGCATGACAGTGGATCTGGCCAGCATTCTGCTCGGCGTGGTGGCAGGGGCTTTGCCCTGCCTGGGGTGGATCATGCAGCTCCAGCGCCGTCAGGGGGCACGGCAGGGCGAGCAGGCATTGCTGGAGGAGCGCCTCAACGCCGCCCAGTTGGCCCAGGCCGGGCTGCAAGCGCAGCTGGATGCCAGCCGCGACGAAATCAGCGACCTCAGCGAAGCCAATACCCTCAAGCAGAGCCAGCTGGCCGCCCAGGGCCGTGAGCTGGAGTTGCTGCAGATCGACCGCGACAACGCCCGCGACGCTGCCCATGCCTGGCACCTCGAACGCGCCAACCGCGAAGCCGAACTGCGCCGCCTGGAGGCGCAGAGCGCACGCCTGGAGGCTGAACTGCGCGAACAGCAGGAAAGCCACCAGCAACGCCTGGAAGACCTGCAAGAAGCCCGTGACACCCTGCGTGCCCAGTTCGCCGAAATGGCTACCAAGATCTTCGACGAGCGTGAGCAGCGCTTTGCCCAGACCAGCCAGCAGCACCTTGGCCAGTTGCTCGACCCCCTCAAGGAACGCATCCAGTCGTTCGAAAAACGGGTCGAGGAGAGCTACCAGCAGGAAGCCCGGGAGCGCTTCTCGCTGGGCAAGGAGCTGGAGCGCCTGCAACAGCTCAACCTGCGCCTGTCCGACGAAGCTACCAACCTGACCCAGGCACTGAAGGGGCAGAAAACCCAGGGCAACTGGGGCGAGTTGATTCTCGAGCGGGTACTGGAGCATGCCGGCCTGGAGAAGGGCCGCGAGTACCAGACCCAGGTCAGCCTGAAAAGCGCCGATGGCGAGCGCTTCCAGCCCGATGTGCTGATCATGCTGCCGGGCGACAAGCAGGTGGTGGTGGACGCCAAGGTCAGCCTCACGGCCTACCAGCAGTTCGTTTCCAGCAATGACGAGGCCGCGCTCAAGCAGCATGTGCAATCGCTGCGCAGCCATGTCAAAGGCTTGTCGAGCAAGGATTACAACCGCCTCGAAGGCCTGCACAGCCTCGACTTCGTGTTGTTGTTCGTGCCCATCGAGGCGGCCTTCTCGGCGGCCCTGCAGGCGGAGCCTAACCTGTTCCAGGAAGCCTTCGACCGGCAGATCGTGATCGTCAGCCCCACGACCTTGCTGGCGACGTTGCGGGTGATCGACAGCCTCTGGAAGCAGGAACGCCAAGGCCAGAACGCCCGAGAGATCGCCGAGCGGGCCGGCTGGCTATACGACAAGTTCGTCCTGTTCATCCAGGACCTGGACGAGCTGGGCAGTCGCCTGCAACAGGTGGACAAAGCCTATGCTGCGGCGCGCAACAAGTTGTGCGAGGGGCGCGGTAACCTGGTAAGCCGCAGCGAGCAATTGAAGTTGCTCGGCGCCCGCGCCAGCAAAAGCCTGCCGCCCGACTTGCTGGAGAGGGCGCTGGCCGACGCGGCGGTGGCCGATCAAGCGCTTACTGAACCAGGCTCAGATGGCGATTGAGCATAGCGCGCAGGGCCGCAGGCTTGACCGGCTTGGCCAGGTAGTCGAGGCCGGACGCATGCACCAGGGCAATGGTTTCCTTGCTGCCGTCGGCACTGATCACCACACCCGGTACGGGCTCACCCAACCGCGCACGTAGCCAGCCCATCAGCCCGGTGCCGGTCTCGCCGTCGTCCAGGTGGTAGTCCACCAGCGCCAGGTGCGGGCGCAGGCCGTGGTCCAGCAAGGCGGCGCATTCGGCCTGGTTACGCGCAGTAGACACCTGGCAACCCCAACGGCTGAGCAGGCTGTTCATGCCGATCAGAATGCTGTCTTCATTGTCTACGCACAGTACCTGCAAGCCTGCCAGCGGCTGGCTCGCCTGCTCCAGCGGGGCGGGCTGTGCCGGCGCGGCCTGACGGGCGATGGGCACACTGACCCGAAACACCGTACCTTTGCCTGGCCATGAACGTACTTCAAGTGGGTGGCCGAGCACCCGGCACAGGCCGTCGGCGATCGCCAGGCCCAGGCCCAGGCCCTTTTCGGCACGGGTTTGGTGGCTGTCCAGGCGCTTGAATTCCTGGAAGATCACCTGCAGCTTGTCGTCGGCGATGCCTGGGCCGCGGTCCCAGACTTCCAGCCACAGCCGCCCGCCCTGGCGCCGTGCCCCCAGCAGAATCGGGCTTTTGCCATAGCGCAGGGCGTTGGTAAGAAAGTTCTGCAGCACCCGGCGCAGCAGCTTCATGTCACTGTCCACCCGCAGGCGGCTGCCGCGCAGGCGGAATTCCAGGCCCTTCTCGGCAGCCAGCAGCTTGAACTCGGCGCCGAGGGTGTCGAACAGTTCGGTAAGGGCGAAGGGCTTGGCGTCTGGGGTTATCTTGCCGTTTTCCAGGCGCGAGATGTCCAGCAGGTCGCTGATCAGCTCCTCTGCCGAGCGCAGCGAGCTGTCCATGTGCTGCACCAACTGCCGGGCTTCTTCATTCATGCCTTCGGCCTGCTGCGACAAGGCGGCGGAAAACAGCCGTGCAGCATTCAACGGTTGCATCAGGTCATGGCTGACTGCTGCCAGGAAGCGGGTCTTGGACTTGCTGACCGCTTCGGCCTGGCTCTTGGCTTCGGATAAGGCCTGGTTCAGTTGCGACAGTTCATGGGTGCGCTCGGCCACCCGTTGCTCCAGGCCTTCGTTGGCATCGCGCAGTGCCTGTTCGGCCTCGCGGAACGGCGTGATGTCGGTGAAACTCATGACGAACCCGCCCCCGGGCATCGGGTTGCCGATCAACTCGATCACCCGGCCATTGGGGAACAGCCGTTCGGACGAGTGCGCACGGCCCTGGCGCATCCAGTGCAGGCGGCGCGCCACGTGCACCTGTGCTTCGCCGGGGCCGCACAACCCGCGCTCGGCGTTGTAACGGATGATGTCGGCAATCGGCCGGCCGACACTGATCAGCCCCTCCGGGTAGTTGAACAGCTCAAGGTAACGGCGGTTCCAGGCCACCAGGTGCAGGTTCTGGTCGACCACACTGATGCCTTGGTTGATGTTTTCGATTGCTCCCTGCAGCAGGGCGCGGTTGAACTGCAGGACTTCGCTGGCTTCATCGGCGATGCGTACCACGTCTTCCAGCTGCATGTCGCGGCCTTCGATGGCCGCCTTGACCACCGCGCGGGTCGACGAGGTGCCCAGCACGCCGGCCAGCAGCCGTTCGGTGTGTTCGATCCAGTCGCCGTCCGCGTTCTGGTTGGGGTTGAAGCCCTTGCCCTGGCGGTAGGCAAAGCGGATGAAGCTCTGCCGGGCGCGCTCTTCGCCAACAAAGCGCGATGCCAGGGTCAGCAGGTCGTCGATCTGTACCGCCAGCAGCGGCTTGCTGCTGGGCCGGGCGCTGGTCTGCTGGCCAATGAAGCGGCCAGCCTGCCAATGTTCGGACACCCGCGTGCGCGACAGCAGCGACACCCAGGCGAACAGGGTGAAGTTGCCCGCCAGCGACAACACCACGCCTTGGGTCAGGGGGCTGATTGGCAGGTTCAGCGGGTTGCCGTGCAGCCAAGCCAGCCCTGGGAACACCTGCAGGGGCCAGCCCACACTGTGCGCGGCAATCGGCAACACCAAGGTGTAGAACCACAGGAAGATACCGGCAGCCAGGCCGGCAAACACACCGCGGCGGTTGGCCTGCTTCCAGTACAGCGCGCCGAGCATGGCCGGGGTCAATTGGGTCACGGCGGCAAACGCGATCTGGCCGATGGTTGCCAGGCTGGCGGTCGAGCCCAGCAGGCGATAGCTGACATAGGCCAGCAGCAGGATCACCACGATGGTCACCCGGCGCACCGAGAGCATCCAGTGACGGAAGGCTTCGAACGGCCGTTCGGCATTGTTGCGGCGTAGCAGCCAGGGCAGCAGCATGTCGTTGGAGACCATGGTCGACAGTGCCACGGCCTCGACGATGACCATGCCGGTGGCTGCCGAGGCGCCGCCGATGAACGCCAGCAGCGCCAGGCTCGGGTGGGCCTCGGCCAGCGGCAGGCTGATCACGAACGAGTCGGAAATCACGGCCCCTGGCAGCAGCATTTGCCCGGCCAGGGCAATCGGCACCACGAACAGGGCAGCCAGCCCCAGGTACAGGGGGAACACCCAGCGGGCCAGGCGCAGGTCTTGTGGTTCGATGTTCTCCACCACGGTAACGTGGAACTGCCGCGGCAGGCAGATGATCGCCATCATCGCCACGGCGGTCTGCACCACCATGGAGGGCCAATTGATGGTCTCCTGCCAGTAATCCTGCAACTGAATCGACTGGCGTGCCTGGCTGAACAGGTCGCCGAAGCCGTCATACAGGTTGAACACCACGAAGATGCCCACAGCCAGGAAGGCCAGCAGCTTGATCAGCGATTCGAAGGCAATGGCCAGGACCATGCCACGGTGGTGTTCGGTCACGTCCAGGCTGCGCGTGCCGAACACGATGGCGAACAGCGCCAATACCAGCGACACCACCAGCGCGGTGTCCTGGACGCGTGTGCCGGTGGCGTCGGCACTGGCGCCGATCAGCAAGTTCACGCCCAGCACGATGCCCTTGAGCTGCAGGGCGATGTAGGGCAGCACGCCAACCAGGCAGATCAGCGCCACCACCACCGCCAGGGTCTGCGACTTGCCATAGCGTGCGGCGATGAAGTCGGCGATCGAGGTGATGTTCTGCTGCTTGCTGATCAGCACCATCTTCTGCAACACCCAAGGCGCAAAAATCAGCAGCAGTACCGGGCCCAGGTAGATCGGCAAGAACGCCCACAGTTGTTCGGCGGCCTGGCCAACGGCGCCGAAGAAGGTCCAGCTGGTGCAGTACACGGCCAGCGACAGGCTGTACACCCAGGCACGCAGCTTAGGCGGCAACGGCGTGCTGCGGCGGTCGCCATAGAAGGCGATGGCGAACATGATGGCCATATAGGCCAGGGCGACCACGGCGATCAGCCCGCTGGACAACGACATGAAAACTCCGAAGCAATAAGATAACGCGGTCCCGATCTACCAGTCTGGCACGCTGGTGGCGCTTCGTCAGCGCCGACGATGGTCGCAGTGGCGCGTGGTCGCAGGGCCCGGCTTCGCTGACCGGTACCGGCCCTGTCGCCAGCAAGGCAGCTCACGCCTCAGAACCGCGACAGGCGGAGGATTGACAGCCCGGCATACGCGGGGAATACTGCCTCCAGAATTCATATATATGTTTATATAACAACAAGAGAGCGAGACCCATGCACCCACTGTCCGGTGATGCTCGACTGCCCCGTTACCAACAACTGCGCGACCACCTGCTTGAGCAGATTGCCAACAACCGCTGGCGCCCAGGCGAAGCGATCCCGACTGAGGCTGCCTTGGCCACCGAGTTCGACATGTCAGTCGGCACCGTGCGCAAAGCCGTGGACGTACTGGTGGCTGAAGGCGTGCTGGAGCGTCAGCAGGGGCGCGGTACCTTCGTGCGCCGCCCGCAATTCCAGTCTTCGCTGTTCCGGTTCTTCCGCTTCGAAGCCGCCAATGGCCAGCGCGCGGTGCCTGAAAGCCGCATTCTTGCCATCGAGCCGATGACCGCGCCTTCGGCGGTCGCCGAAGCACTGGGCCTGGCGGTTCACAGCGAGGTGATCCGAATTGTCCGTACGCGCCTGCTCGGCGCCCAGCCGGTACTGGCCGAAGAAATCTGGTTGCCGCGCCAGACGTTCCAGCCGTTGCTGGAGGTCGACCTGAACAGCGAGGGGCCGCTGCTGTACCCCCTCTACGAAGCACTGTGCGGCCAGGTGGTCGCCTACGCCGAAGAAACCCTCACCGCCGAAGCGGTTGACGCGGCGCATGGCCGTTTGCTGCAACTGCCGGCCGGCAGCCCGGTGGTGGTGATCGAGCGCCTCGCCCGTGACTACGCCGGCAAGCCGCTGGAATGGCGCCGCTCACGCGGCCATGCGCAGCACTTCCGCTACCGCATCGACATTCGCTAAGCCGGCGGCTGCACCCCGTTTCCCTCTGCGCCGTGCACACGCGGCGCGGTGGCTTCGCTTGCCTGGCGGTCACAGGCACACACTATAAGGATAACAATCATGTTCAGTTGGTATCGCCAGATCACCTCGCGGGAACGCAAGACATTCTGGGCCTGTTTCGGCGGCTGGTCGCTCGATGCGCTGGAAGTGCAGATGTTCGGCCTGGCCATCCCGGCGCTGATCGCCGCGTTCTCCCTGAGCAAAGGCGATGCCGGCCTGATCAGTGGCCTGACCCTGGTGACTTCGGCCATCGGCGGCTGGCTGGGTGGCACCTTGTCCGACCGCTACGGCCGCGTGCGGACCCTGCAGTGGATGATCCTCTGGTTCTCATGCTTCACCTTCCTCTCGGCGTTCGTCACCGGTTTTTACCCCTTGCTGTTGGTCAAGGCCATGCAAGGCTTCGGTATCGGCGGCGAGTGGGCTGCCGGCGCCGTGCTGATGGCCGAGACCATCAACCCGAAATACCGCGGCAAGGTCATGGGCACGGTACAGAGCGCCTGGGCCGTGGGCTGGGGCCTGGCGGTGGCATTGTTCATGCTGATCTACTCGCTGGTGCCGCAGGAATTTGCCTGGCGGGTGATGTTCTTCGTCGGCCTGTTGCCGTCGTTGCTGATCCTTTGGGTACGCCGCAACGTGCCCGAGCCGGACAGCTTCCAGCGCCTGCACAACGCCAATGCCATCCCTGCCAGCTTCCTGCACTCCATGGCCGGCATCTTCCGCCCGCAGCTGTTGCGCGTGACCTTGCTGGGCGGCCTGCTTGGCCTGGGCGCCCATGGTGGGTACCACGCGGTGATGACCTGGCTGCCGACCTTCCTCAAAACCGAGCGCAACCTGTCGGTGCTGAACTCCGGTGGTTACCTGGCGGTGATCATCCTGGCCTTCTGGTGCGGTTGCGTGGTCAGTGGCCTGCTGATCGACCGCATCGGCCGGCGCAAGAATATTCTGCTGTTCGCCCTGTGCTGCGTGCTGACCGTACAAGCCTATGTGTTCTTCCCGCTGACCAACACGCAGATGCTGTTCCTCGGCTTCCCGCTGGGCTTTTTCGCCGCCGGTATCCCGGCCAGTCTGGGGGCGTTTTTCAATGAGCTGTACCCGGCCGAGGTGCGCGGTGCCGGGGTGGGCTTCTGCTACAACTTCGGCCGCGTACTGTCGGCAGTGTTCCCGTTCCTGGTCGGCCACATGAGCGAGTCGATGTCCTTGGGCAGCGCCATTGGTATCGACGCTGGCATCGCCTATGGCGTGGCGGTGATCGCCGCCTTGTGCTTGCCGGAGACCCGCGGGCGCACCCTCGAAAATGCCACGGCGCCGCACACCGCCGGGGCAGTTGCCAAATAACCTGACTTTTCTGTATGAGAGCCATGCCCGACGTACCTCCTTTACACCTGAGCGCGATCGACAGCCACGCCCACGTTTTCAGCCGTGGGCTGGCGCTGGCCAGTGAGCGGCGCTATGCCCCTGATTACGATGCGCCGCTGGGCGACTACCTGGGCCAGCTGCTGGCCCATGGTTTCAGCCATGGCGTGCTGGTGCAGCCGAGTTTCCTCGGCACCGACAACCGCTACCTGCTCAGCGCCCTGCAGGCTGTGCCGCAGCAACTGCGCGGGGTGGTGATGCTGGCGCCCGATGTCGAGCCACACACCCTTGCCGACATGGCCCGGTCAGGCGTGCGTGGTGTGCGCCTGAACCTGATGGGCCAGGCTCTGCCGGACCTGGCCAGTGGCCGCTGGCGACCGCTGCTCGAACGCATTGGCGAACAAGGCTGGCACCTGGAACTGCACCGGCAGGTGGCGGACATACCGGCACTGGTCCGCGCGCTGCAGCCCTATGGCCTGAACATCGTCATCGACCATTTCGGCCGCCCCGATGCCCGCCGTGGGCTGGGTCAGCCCGGGTTCGCCGAACTGTTGACCCTGGGCGGGCAGGGCAAGGTTTGGGTGAAGGTGTCGGGGATCTACCGGTTGGCGGGGGCGCCGGACGAGAATCTGGCCTTCGCGCGCTCGGCACTGTGCGCGCTGGAAGCGCATTACGGCGCCGAGCGCTTGATGTGGGGCAGTGATTGGCCGCATACCCAGCATGAGTCGACGATCAGCTTTGCCACTGCAGTGCAGCAGTTCGAGGCCTTGGGTTGCTCGGCCCAGCTGCGCCAGGCCCTGCTGGTGGATACCGCGCGGGCTTTGTTCGGTTTCGAATGAGCGCCTGCCGGGCGCGATCGACCCGCTGAGCGTGGCGGGTTCTGACCCTGCGCTTGCCAGCCGCTGCATTTCCCATGCAGATTTGTGGCCTGGTGCGCCCGGCGCGCCTCCAATTGAAAAGCCATCAGGACCAAGGACGATGAGTCATTCCTCGCAATTCACCTTGCTCGGCAAGCGGCGCTTCCTGCCGTTTTTCATCACTCAGTCGCTGGGTGCCTTCAACGACAACCTGTTCAAGCAGTCGCTGATCCTGGCGATCCTGTTCAAGCTCAGCCTGGGCGAGGGTGACCGGTCGATCTGGGTCAACCTGTGTGCCTTGCTGTTCATTCTGCCGTTTTTCCTGTTTTCGGCGTTAGGTGGGCAGTTTGGCGAAAAGTTTGCCAAGGACGCGCTGATCCGCGCCATCAAGCTGGCCGAGATCGCGATCATGGCGGTCGGCGCCCTGGGCTTCATCACCAACCACCTGGCGCTGATGCTGGTGGCGCTGTTCGGCATGGGCACGCATTCGGCGCTGTTCGGCCCGGTGAAGTATTCCATCCTGCCCCAGGCCCTGCGTGAAGAAGAGCTGGTCGGTGGCAACGGGCTGGTCGAAACCGGCACCTTCCTTGCCATCCTGGCTGGCACCATCGGTGCCGGGGTGATGATGTCGGCCGACAGCTACGCCACCGTGGTGGCCGGGGGGGTGGTCGGCACTGCGGTGCAGGGCTACCTGGCCAGCCGCTGGATCCCGCGGGCAGCCGCGGCCTCGCCGAACATGCCGCTGGACTGGAATATCTTCAAGCAATCCTGGGTGATCCTGCGCATGGGCCTGGGCCAGCCGCCGGCAGTGTCGCGCTCGATCGTCGGTAACTCGTGGTTCTGGTTTGTCGGTGCCATCTACCTTACGCAGATTCCGGCCTACGCCAAGGACTGGCTGCACGGTGACGGCACCGTGGTAACGCTGGTGCTGACGCTGTTCTCGGTGGGCATCGCGCTGGGCTCGCTGCTGTGCGAACGGCTCAGCGGGCGCAAGGTGGAAATCGGCCTGGTGCCATTCGGCTCGTTCGGCCTGACCCTGTTCGGGCTGCTGTGGTGGTGGCACTCTGGCGATGTGCCAGCGGCCGCTGCGCCGCATGACTGGCTGGCGCTGCTGGGCATGAGCCAGGCCTGGTGGATCCTGCTGTCGATCATGGGGCTGGGGGTGTTCGGCGGCTTCTACATCGTGCCGCTGTATGCCTTGATTCAGGCCCGCACCGGCGAAGACCAGCGCGCCCGGATAATCGCGGCCAACAACATCCTCAATGCCCTGTTCATGGTGGTGTCGGCACTGCTCACCATCCTCCTGCTGGGCCTGGCCAAGCTGAGCATCCCCCAGCTGTTCCTGGTGGTGTCGCTGCTCAATATCGCGGTCAACGCCTACATTTTCAGGATCGTGCCCGAGTTCACCATGCGCTTCTTGATCTGGCTGCTCAGCCATTCGATGTACCGCGTGCAGCACCGTGACCTGCAGCGCATTCCCGACCAGGGTGCGGCGTTGCTGGTGTGCAACCATGTCTCGTTCGTCGACGCGCTGCTGTTGGGTGGGGCGATCCGCCGGCCGATCCGCTTTGTCATGTACTACAAGATCTACAACCTGCCGGTGCTCAACTTTGTCTTCCGTACCGCAGGGGCCATCCCGATTGCCGGGCGCAATGAAGACCAGGCCACGTACGAGCGGGCCTTCGCGCGCATTGCCGCGTACCTGGCCGACGGCGAACTGGTGTGCATCTTCCCTGAGGGCAAACTGACCGGTGATGGTGAAATCGATGTGTTCAAGGGGGGCGTCAAGCGCATCCTCGAAGAAACCCCGGTGCCGGTGATTCCGCTGGCCTTGCAGGGCTTGTGGGGCAGTTTCTTCAGCCGCGACCCACGCAAAGGCTTCTTCAAGCGGTTGTGGTCGCGGGTGACCATCGTGGCCGGTGCCGCCATCCCGGTGGAGGCGGCGCAGCCAGAGGCCCTGCGTGAGCAGGTCAGCCGCTTGCGCGGCAACCTGCGCTAGGGGAGGGGATCAGCTGGCGCTGACCTTCAGGCCGACCAGGCCGGTGATGATCAGCGCCACGCTAACCAGGCGTACCAGGGCCATGGATTCGCCGAAAAGAATAATGCCGGCGATTACCGTGCCCACGGCACCCACCCCGGTCCAGATGGCGTAGGCAGTGCCCAGCGGCAACTCCTTCATGGCCAGGCCCAGAAGGCCGAGGCTGATAGCCATGGCGGCGACGGTGAGTACGGTGGGCAGTGGCTTGCTGAAGCCGTCGGTGTATTTGAGGCCTACGGCCCAGCCGACCTCGAACAGGCCGGCGAAGAACAGGATGATCCAGGACATGGTGCTTCTCCATCGTGGTGAATGATGGGGCCGTCCCCGTAATGATCACGCGGTGCGTCGTGAGGTCGTCCTCACAGTGAGCACTATAGTGCACACCTGCAGGTTTCAGGGCAAGCCTGGCGTCACCCTCGATGCCTGGCCTGTTCCACCCCTTCAGCCTGCTCCCCGGGCTCACCCATGCGCCGGAACCAGGTCGACAGCAGAGCCCCGGAAATATTGTGCCAAACGCTGAACAATGCACTGGGCACCGCTGCCAGGGGCGAAAAATGCGCCGCTGCCAATGCCGCCCCCAGCCCCGAGTTCTGCATGCCCACCTCCAGCGCCAGTGACTTGCGCTGGGCCAGTGGCAGTTTGCACAGCCTGCCGGTCAGGTACCCCAGCAAGTAGCCAAAGCTTTTGTGCAGCACTACCACTGCCATGATCAGCAGTCCCGATTCGGCAATTTTTGCCTGGCTGGCCGCCACCACTGCGCACACGATCATCACGATGCTCACCACCGACACCAGCGGTAGCACTTGCACAGCCGCCTGCACGCGGGCACCGAGCAAACGCTGGGCGATAACGCCCAGCACGATCGGCAGCATCACCAGTTGCAGGATCGACCAGAACATGTCCATGAAGGACACCGGCAGCCACGCCGAGGCCAGGAACCAGATCAGGGCAGGGGTCAGCAGTGGCGCCAGCAGGGTCGTGACGGCAGCAATTGCCACGGCCAGGGCCAGGTCGCCCCGAGACAGCCAGACCATCACGTTGGAGGCCGTGCCACTGGGGCAACAGCCAACCAGGATCACCCCCACGGCAATTTCCGGCGGCAGCTGGAACAGCTGGCACAGCAGCCAGGCCATGCCCGGCATGATCACGAAGTGCGCAACCACCCCCAGCATCACCCGCCAGGGCTGGCGGGCGAGGGCGGCGAAGTCGTCGAGCTTGAGGGTGAGGCCCATGCCGAACATCACCAGCCCCAGCAGCGGCACGATGGCTACCTTCAAGGCGATGAACCATTGCGGTTGCAGGAAAGCCAGCAGGGCGAACACCATCACCCACAGGGCGAAGGTGTTGCCGACAAAGCGGCTGAGGGCGGCGAGGGCACGCATGGGTCAATTCCTTTTCTATTTATGGCTTCAGGCATTTCACTGGCCTCTTCGCGGGCTTGCCCGCTCCCACAGGTACATCACAGTATTCAGGCCCTGTGTTGTACCTGTGGGAGCGGGCAAGCCCGCGAAGAGGCCAGCACTGTCCAGGGATTTCTCCCAAGCCAGCACCGGCATTTCGAACTGCATCAGACCCCCTGCGGAATCTCCTCGCCACCCAGGGCCTCGAACAGCACCGGCAAGAATTCGGCAAAGGTCATCATCATCAGCTGGAAGCTGGCGTCGAACTGCTGGGCCGCCTCATCGCCACCGTCCTGTTCGGCCTGCTCCTGCAGCAGCTCTTCGAACTTCAGGCGCTTGATGACCATCTTGTCGTCGAGGATGAACGACAGCTTGTCCTGCCAGGCCAGGGCCAGTTGGGTAACCACCTTGCCGGTGCTCAGGTGCAGCTGGATTTCTTCGCCGGTCAGGTCCTGGCGTTTGCAGCGCACGATGCCACCGTCTTCGGCGGTGTCGCGCAGTTCGCACTCGTCCAGCACGTAGAAGCCTTCAGCAGCCTGTTGCGACTTGACCCAGTCGGTCATGGTGGCAACCGGTGCGATTTTTACCGTGGCTGGGCGCACTGGCAGCGAGCCCATCACTTCACGCAGGGTCGACAGCAGGTCTTCGGCACGCTTGGCGCTGGCCGAGTTGACCAGGATCACACCCTGACGCGGGGCAATGGCAGCGAAAATCATCGAGCGGCGGATGAACGCGCGCGGCAGGAAGGCCTGGATGATCTCATCCTTGATCTGGTCGCGTTCCTTCTTGTAGACCTTGCGCATCTGCTCGGTCTCGATCTCTTCGACCTTTTCCTTCACGGCGTCATTGACCACGCTGCTTGGCAGGATGCGTTCTTCCTTGCGTGCGGCAATCAGCAGGTACTCGCCGCTGACATGCACCAAGGGCGCGTCTTCGCCTTTGCCGAACGGTGCGATGAAACCATAGGTGGACAGCTCCTGGCTGGCACAGGCGCGGGCCGGCTTGCTGGCCAGGGCGGCCTCCAGCGCTTCAGGCTCGAACGGTACTTCCTGGGTCAGGCGGTAGGTCAGCAGGTTCTTGAACCACATGCGGGGCAATCTCTCATTAATGCATAAGGCGGGCATTATTCTCCGAGCAGTGCTCCCAGGCCAACCCTGTCAGAGGGCCAGCAGTGGTTAATGGCGCAAGAAAACGCCTGGCAACGCTAGGTCTTTGAAAGGCCTGAGGTTTTTTTTGAAGAAAGTTTAAAAAGTGCTTGCCAGGGTGCAGGGGCGTACGTAGAATGCGCGCCACACCGAGAGACATGGGTGATTAGCTCAGCCGGGAGAGCATCTGCCTTACAAGCAGAGGGTCGGCGGTTCGATCCCGTCATCACCCACCACTCGATGTATAGCGCAGCGGTAGTTCAGTCGGTTAGAATACCGGCCTGTCACGCCGGGGGTCGCGGGTTCGAGTCCCGTCCGCTGCGCCATATTCAACTTCCAGGGCCCACTGAACACCCGGAAGTTACAAAGAAAGCGACCTTAGGGTCGCTTTTTTTTTGCCTGAAATTCTGTGCCTGATTTAAATGCGCAAAAACTTCGATAAGGGCTTGCCAGAGCGAAAAGTCGCCCGTAGAATGCGCGCCACACCGAGAGACATGGGTGATTAGCTCAGCCGGGAGAGCATCTGCCTTACAAGCAGAGGGTCGGCGGTTCGATCCCGTCATCACCCACCACTCGATGTATAGCGCAGCGGTAGTTCAGTCGGTTAGAATACCGGCCTGTCACGCCGGGGGTCGCGGGTTCGAGTCCCGTCCGCTGCGCCATATTCAACTTCCAGGGCCCACTGAACACCCGGAAGTTACAAAGAAAGCGACCCTAGGGTCGCTTTTTTTGTGCCTGTATGCTTCAAGAGCCCGCAGAGCGCTTCAGTTTCAGCCCCAGCGTTCTTCTTCACGCAACGTCAGCACTTCGAAACCGTCGTCCGTCACCGCCACCGTGTGCTCCCACTGCGCCGACAAGCTGTGGTCGCGGGTAACCACCGTCCAGCCATCTTTCAGTTCGCGCGTGCCGCGCCCACCCTGGTTGATCATCGGTTCGATGGTGAACACCATGCCTGGCTTGAGCTTCATGCCCATGCCGCGCTGGCCCACGTGCAACACCTCCGGTGCTTCATGCATCTGCTGGCCGATACCATGCCCACAGTATTCGCGCACCACGCTGTAGCCCGCGGCCTCGGCATGGGCCTGCACGGCGTGGCCGATGTCACCCAGCGTGGCCCCTGGGCGCACCTGCTCGATGCCTTTCCACAGCGCTGCATAGGTGGTGTCGACCAGGCGGCGGGCCTCGTCGCTGATCGTGCCAATGCAGTACATCTTCGAGGCGTCGGCGATGTAGCCGCCCTGTTCCAGGGTAATGTCGACGTTGACGATCGAGCCTTCCTCAAGCACCTCGTCGGCTTTGGGCATGCCATGGCACACCACATGGTCCACCGACGTATTGAGCGAGTAGGGGAACCCGTACTGGCCCTTGCTCGCAGGCCGGGCCTTGAGCGTTTCGACAATGTAGGCTTCGGCGCGGTCGTTGATTTGCAGGGTGGTCACGCCGGGGCGGATGAAATTGTCGAGGTCAGCGAATACCTGGGCCAGCAACTGGCCGGCCCGGCGCATCAGCTCGAGTTGGGCGGGGGTCTTGAGGATCACCTGGGGCATGGGGAAAGGGCGGTTGCTCATGCTGGAATTTGCCCCAGCATAGCGCCAGCGGGTGTGAAGTTGCCACCGCATGGTGCGCAGGGTGCGCACGGTACGCCAGAGCGCGGGCGTGGTAGAAGCGTCTGCTCCAGCTGGCCCACTAATTGCTGGCTACCTCCCATCCCGGGCCATCAACGTCGACAGCCCGCACATTCTCACGACAAAGGCGCCGTGTTGCCCCCGCTTGCTGCTGCAGGCCGGGGCAGCCGGCGCCTTTTTGCGTTTCCACAGGAGCCCGCCCATGGTCAATAACGAAGTGCGCAGCGTATGCCCGTATTGCGGGGTTGGTTGCGGCATCGTCATGAGCGTTGCCGATGGCAAGGTCGGCAAGATCAGCGGCGACAAGCAGCACCCCAGCAACTACGGCCGGCTGTGCACCAAGGGCCTCACCGCCCACTTGCCGCTGACGGCGGCCGGGCGCATGGAAGACGCCTACCTGCGCCAGCAACGCAACCAGCCGCCGGTGCGCGCCAACATGGACCAGGCCATTGCCGAGAGTGCTAAGCGCCTGCGTGGCATCATCGACCAGCATGGGCCAGACGCCGTAGCGCTCTACGTGTCCGGGCAGATGTCGCTGGAGGCCCAGTACCTGGCCAACAAGCTGGCCAAGGGTTTCATTCGCACCCGCCACATCGAGTCCAATTCGCGCTTGTGCATGGCCAGTGCCGGCAGCGGCTACAAGCTGTCGCTAGGCGCCGACGGCCCGCCTGGCAGCTACGAGGATTTCGAGCACGCCGATGTGTTTCTGGTGATCGGTTCGAACATGGCTGACTGCCACCCGATCCTGTTCCTGCGCCTGCTCGACCGGGTCAAGGCGGGGGCCAAACTGATCGTCGTCGATCCCCGGCGCAGCGCCACGGCGGACAAGGCCGACCTGTTCCTGCAGCTGCGCCCCGGCAGCGACATGGCCTTGCTCAATGGCCTGCTGCACCTGCTGCATCGCAATGGCCACACCCAACCGGACTTTATCGCCCGCCATACCGAAGGCTGGGACGACATGCCCGCCTTGCTCGATGACTACAGCCCCGAACGGGTGGCCGCCATCACCGGGCTGGCCGAGGCCGACATCGTCAAGGCCGCGCAATGGATCGGCAGCGCCGGCAACTGGATGAGCTGCTGGACCATGGGGCTGAACCAGAGCATTCATGGCACCTGGCACAGCAATGCCATCTGCAACCTGCACCTGGCCACCGGTGCCATTTGCCGCCCTGGCAGCGGGCCGTTCTCGTTGACCGGCCAGCCCAATGCCATGGGCGGCCGCGAAATGGGCTACATGGGGCCCGGCTTGCCCGGCCAGCGCTCGGCACTGGTGGCGGCTGACCGTGCCTTCGTCGAACAGCAGTGGCAACTGCCACCCGGTAGCCTGCGCAGCGAAGCCGGCGAGGGAACGGTGGCCCTGTTCGAGCAACTCGAGGCCGGCGAGGTGAAAGCCTGCTGGATCATCTGCAGCAACCCGGTTGCCAGTGTCGCCAACCGCCAGCAGGTGCTCGACGGCTTGCGCCAGGCCGACCTGGTGATCGCCCAGGACGCCTTCCTCGACACCGAAACCAACCGTTACGCCGATATCCTGCTGCCTGCTGCGCTGTGGGCCGAAGGCGAGGGCGTGATGATCAACAGCGAACGCAACCTGACCCTGATGCCCCGCGCTGTCGAGCCGCCCGGGCAAAGCCTGCCGGACTGGCAGATCATCGCCCGCGTGGCCTGCGCGATGGGCTATGGCGAGGCCTTCGATTACCCGAACGCCGAGGCGGTGTATGAGGAAATTCGCCGCTTTCACAACCCGGCCACCGGCTATGACCTGCGTGGCATCAGCTATGCCGACCTGCGTCAGCAACCCCGGCAGTGGCCCAGCGCCCCGGGGCGCGAGCAGCACCGCAGCCCGCTGCGTTACCTGAACGATGGCAGCAGCCAGGCGCTGCTGCTCGATGACCAAGGGCAGCGGCCGGCTATCGCCTTCCCCACGGCCAGTGGCAAGGCACGCTTCTTCGCCCGGCCCTGGTTGCCCGCCGCTGAGTTGCCAGATGACGCCTACCCCCTGGTGCTCAACACCGGCCGCGTGCAGCACCACTGGCATACCCTGACCAAGACCGGCAAGGTACCGGCGCTGAACAAGCTAGAGCCCGGCCCGTTCGTTGAAATCCACCCGGAAGATGCCGCCCGTTTGGGCATTGCCGAGAAAGACCAGGTGGCCGTTCGCTCGCGGCGTGGCCAGGCCGTGCTCCCGGCGCGTATCAGCGACCGGGTCATGCCAGGCAACTGCTTTGCGCCGTTTCACTGGAACGACCTGTTCGGTGAGCAGCTGGCCATCAATGCCGTCACCTGCGATGCGCTCGACCCACTGTCGTTGCAGCCCGCATTCAAGCACTGCGCCGTGGCCCTGCAGCGGGTTGCCGGCGAGCGTATCGATGCCCTTGAACTGCACACCTCCGTTGCCGAGCCTGCCAGCATGCCGACCGCCACCTTGTCCCGCCTGTTAGGCCTGGACACCTTGCCGGCCCCGGTGCTGGCCGACGACGAGCGCCACTATCTGCAAGGTTTTCTGCTGGGGCTGGCCCAGGCGCGCGTCGACGCTGTGCCCAGCCTGCCGGCCAGTGCGCCGCTGCCGGCCAGCCGGCGTATGTTCGTTGACGGCTTGCTGGCCGGGCTGTTCGCGACCCCGGCCCAGGCACCGGCCGCGGCGCCAGCCCAGCCGCTGCACCAGGTGGTATGGGCTTCGCAGACCGGCAACTGCGAACTGCTGGCCGAGCGCTGCGCCGAACGCCTGCGCGGCGCAGGCCTGCAGGTGCAGCTCAGTTGCATGCAGGCGACCCGCCCCAGCCAGCTGCGCGGTGCTGCCAGCGTGGTGTTCATTACCAGCACGTTCGGTGATGGCGAGGCCCCCGACAGTGCCGCGAACTTCTGGCAGGCGTTGCAGGGTGAGGAGGGCGGCCACTGTGCTGAGCTGCCGTATGCCGTGCTGGCCTTGGGCGACTCCAGTTATGAGCAGTTCTGTGGTTTTGGCCGCAAGCTGGACCAGCGGCTGGCCGAGCTGGGCGGCCGGCGCCTGCTGCAACGGGTGGAGTGCGAGCCCGACTTCGACGAAGCGTTTGCCGGCTGGCTGGAGGCGCTGCTGCCAAGCCTGGGCAGCACCGCCGCGGCACAGCCGGCCGGCGCAGCGGCACCCGTGGCGGCTTACACCAAGCAGCAGCCCTGTGCAGCGGCACCCGTGGCGGCTTACACCAAGCAGCAGCCCTGTGCGGCTACCCTGCTGGAAAACCGCCTGCTCAACGGCCCCGGTGCCAGCAAGGAAACCCGCCAGTTGGTCTTCGACCTCAGTGGCAGCGGTTTTACCTACGCCGCCGGCGACGCCCTGGGGGTATGGCCACGCAATTGTCCGGCGCTGGTCGCAGAACTGCTGGCGCTGATGCAACTCGACGGCCAGGCGCTGGTGGAATTGAAGGGCCAGCCCGCCATGCCGCTGGCCGAAGCCCTGCAGGCACACCTGGAAATCGCCAAGGTCACCCCACAGCAACTGCAGGTGTTCGCCGCTAATGCCCCCGACCTGCAGCGCCTGCTGCAGCCCGAGTGCAAGGCCGAACTGCAAGCGTGGTTGTGGGGCCGGCAACTGGTCGATGTGTTGCGCGCCTTCCCGCAGCAACTGCCACTGGCCAGTTGGCTCGCGTTGCTCAAGCCGTTGCAGCCACGGCTGTACTCGATCAGTTCCAGCCCACTGGCGCACCCGCAACAGGTGCACCTGACCGTTTCCACGGTGCGCTACGGTGATCGCAACGGTGTGTGCTCCAGCTTCCTGGCCGACCGGGCACAGGCGTTGAAGGTGGCGATTTTCCCGCAGGTGTCGAAGCACTTCCGCCTGCCTGAAGACGATGGTGTGCCGTTGATCATGGTCGGCCCTGGCACTGGCATTGCGCCGTTTCGGGCGTTCCTTGAAGAGCGTGAAGCGCGCGGCGCCAGCGGGCCGAACTGGCTGTTCTTCGGCGAGCAGCACGCTGCGAGCGACTTTTATTACCAGGCGCAATTGCAGGCCTGGCAAGCCACGGGGCACCTGCGGTTGGACACGGCGTTCTCGCGTGACCAGGCGCAAAAGATCTACGTGCAGACGCGCATGCTCGAGCACGGTGCGCAGCTGTGGCAATGGTTGCAGGCCGGGGCGTACTTCTATGTCTGCGGTGATGCCCAGCGCATGGCCAGGGATGTGGATGCGGCCTTGCGGGCGATTGTCGCCGAGCATGGCGGCATGGATGCGGCGGCGGCTGATGCCTACGTCGACGGCCTGAACCAGGCCCGGCGCTACCGGCGTGACGTGTACTGATGTGCACCGCGATGGGCTGCAGTGCACTGTGAATGTGCGCAGCCGGTGCCGGGTGGCGGGCGAGCGAGCCCGCTGCTGCAAAGCCCTGGAACGCTGTGCAGGCCCGTGCAGGCGCGGGTTTGCGCGTAACGCGTCCACCCCCGGCAACAGGCTTGGCACACTCCCTGCTTAGCCCATGTAACAACAAAGCCCACTGATCAACGGCGATCAACCGGGCCCCCTACCGTGATGAATACAGGCAAAGGCGCCTGGAGCTTCGGCTCCAGGCGCTTTTTTTTTGATCGAGGATCGGCTTATGAAGGCAACAGCGAGCAGCGGGCAACGAGAGCGACTGGTCATCGTCGGCAACGGCATGGTCGGCCACCACTGTGTCGAACAACTGGTCAGCCGCGGCGCCCTGCAGCAGTTCGAGGTACGGGTGTTCGGCGAGGAGCGCCAGCGCGCCTACGACCGAGTGCACCTGTCCGAGTACTTTGGCGGTAGCTGTGCCGAAACCCTGGCCCTGTGCGAGCGCGACTTCTACACCGCCAGCGGCGTGCACCTGCACCTTGGCGAAGCGGTCCTGCAGATCGATCGCGAGCGCGGCGAGGTGGTTACCGCCCAAGGCCGCTACGGCTACGACCAACTGGTCCTGGCGACCGGTTCCTACCCCTTTGTGCCGCCGATCGAGGGCTCCAGCGGTGATGCCCGCCTGGTCTACCGTACCCTCGACGACCTCGATGGCATTCGCGCTGCCGCCGCCAGCGCCCGCCGTGGCGTGGTGGTGGGGGGTGGCCTGCTGGGGCTGGAAGCAGCCAACGCCCTCAAGTCGCTCGGCCTGGAAGCCCACGTGGTGGAGTTCGCGCCACGGCTGATGCCGGTGCAGCTGGATGGCGAGGGCGGCGCAGCGCTCAAGGCACAGATCGAAGCGCTGGGCGTGGGGGTGCACCTGTCGCGTGCCACCCAGTCGATCAGCCAGGGCGACGCCTACCGCTACCGCATGAACTTCGACGGTGGCCAATACCTGGAAACCGACCTGATCGTGTTCTCCGCTGGCATTCGCCCACAAGATGCCCTTGGCCGTGCCTGCGGCCTGGACATCGCCCCACGCGGCGGGGTGGTGATCGACGAGCACTGCCGCAGCAGTGACCCGCGCATCTTTGCCATCGGTGAATGTGCATCGTGGAACGGCAGCGTGTTCGGCCTGGTCGCGCCCGGCTACAGCATGGCGCGCAACCTGGCGGCATTGCTCTGCGGCGAGGCACCGGTGCCGTTCAGCGGTGCCGACATGTCGACCAAGCTCAAGCTGCTGGGGGTGGACGTCGGTTCGATCGGTGATGCCCACGGTGCTACGCCCGGTGCACGCAGCTACCGCTTCATCGACGAAGCCAACAGCGCCTACCGGCGGCTGGTGGTGGATGCCAGCGGCAAGCATGTGCTGGGTGCGGTGCTGGTTGGCGACAACAGCTATTACGACACCTTGCTGCAGTATGCCCAGAACGGCATTGCCCTGCCGGCCGACCCCGCCGCGCTGATCCTGCCGCAAGGCGGCGCAGCACCAGCGCTGGGGGCCGACGCCTTGCCCGACAGCGCCACCATCTGCTCCTGCCATAACGTCAGCAAGGGTGCAGTCTGTGCCGCCGTCGACAGCGGCTGCAGCGACCTGGCTGCGGTCAAGGGCTGCACCAAGGCGGCAACCGGCTGTGGCGGCTGCGCGGCCTTGCTCAAGCAAGTCTTCGAGCATGAACTGACGGCCCGCGGTGTAGCGGTGGACAAAAGCCTGTGCGAGCACTTCGCCTACACCCGGCAAGAACTCTACGCCATGGTGCGGGTGGAGGGCATCCGCACCTTCAGCGAACTGCTCGCCCGTCACGGCGAGGGCCACACCGGCTGTGACATCTGCAAGCCGGCGGTGGGCAACATCCTTGCCTCCTGCTGGAACCAGCCGATCATGGACCCGGCGCTGGTGCCGCTGCAGGATACCAACGACACCTTCATGGCCAATATGCAGAAAAACGGCACCTACTCAGTGGTGCCGCGTATTCCGGGGGGTGAAATCACCCCGGACAAACTCATCGTGATTGGCCAGGTGGCCAAGAAGTACGACCTGTACACCAAGATCACCGGCGGCCAGCGCATCGACCTGTTCGGCGCCCAGCTGCACGAATTGCCGCTCATCTGGGGGGAGTTGATCGAGGCCGGTTTCGAAACAGGCCATGCCTACGGCAAATCGACCCGCACGGTGAAGTCGTGCGTGGGCAGTACCTGGTGCCGCTACGGCGTGCAGGACAGCGTGGCCATGGCCCTGCGCCTGGAAGACCGCTACAAGGGCCTGCGCAGCCCGCACAAGCTCAAATTCGCCGTGTCTGGCTGCACCCGCGAATGTGCCGAGGCCCAGAGCAAGGACATTGGTGTGATCGCCACCGACAAGGGCTGGAACCTGTACGTGTGCGGTAACGGCGGTATGCGCCCGCGGCATGCCGAACTGTTTGCCACCGACCTGGACGACGAAACCCTGGTACGCCTGATCGACCGCGTGCTGATGTTCTATATCCGCACCGCCGACAAGCTGCAGCGCACTTCGGTGTGGCGTGAAAACCTCGAGGGCGGGCTGGACTACCTGAAACAGGTGGTCATCGACGACAGCCTGGGCCTGGCCAGCGAACTGGAAGCGCAGATGCAGCATGTGGTCGACCAGTATCAGTGCGAATGGGCCAACGCCCTGAACGACCCCGAGAAGCTCAAGCGCTTCCGGACCTTTGTCAACGACCAGCGCGCCGACCCGGACGTGCACTTCGTGCGTGAACGCGAACAACGCCGGCCTGCCGCGCCGCTGCACCTGATCCCCACTGTCGAGGAGGCTGTCTGATGATGCTGTCCAATGCTGCTGTGAACAAACGCGAGAACTGGCAGGCCGTGTGCCGGGCGCAAGACCTGGTGGCCGACTCCGGTGTGGTGGTGTGGCTCGACGGTGCCCAGGTGGCGCTGTTCTATCTGCCTGGCCAAGCCCAGGCGCTGTACGCGGTGGACAACCGCGACCCACGCTCCGGGGCCAACATCATCGGCCGCGGCTTGGTGGGGAGCGTGCAGGGTGAGCTGGTGGTGGCGGCGCCTTTGTACAAGCAGCATTTCAGCCTGCACACCGGGGAATGCCTGGAGGACAGCGGGCAGCGCTTGCGGGTGTGGCCGGTGCGGTTGAAGGGTGACGCGGTGGAACTGGGTGTGGCCTGATTCTCGTGTATTGCCAGTGCCGGCCCTTTCGCGGGCTTGCCCGCTCCTACAGGTACAGCGCAGCCCTCAAGCCCTGCGATGACTCTGTGGGAGCGGGCGAGCCCGCAAAGAGGCCGGCACACGTGCCTCAGAACACCAGCCCCTGCGGCGTGCGCCCGGCAAACACATCCACCAGGCTGGCCACCACCATCTCGCCCATGCGCGTGCGGGTCTGCACGGTGGCACTGGCCCGGTGCGGCTGCAGTACCACGTCCTCACGCTCGAACAACGCCTCGGGCGCTCGCGGCTCATCGGCAAACACATCCAGCGCCACGCCGGCGATCTCGCCAGCCTGTAATGCCGCGATCAAGGCCGGTTCGTCCACCAGCTTGCCGCGCGCGATGTTGATCAGGTAACCCTCGCTGCCCAAGGCCCGCAGCACGTCGCGATCGATCAGCGCCTCACCCTTGTCGGCCGCCGCTGCAAGGATCAGTGCGTCGCTGTGCTTGGCCAACTGCAGCAGGTCGGCCTCGAAGCCGTATGGCACATCCAGCGCCTGCAAGTCGGTGTAGCGAATCGGGCAACCGAACGCGGCTGCCCGCTGCGCCACCGCGCGGCCGACCCGGCCCATGCCGACAATGCCCACGCGCATGCCCGACACCTGACGGGCCAGTGGCAACGGTGCCAGCGGCGTGGCACTGGTGGCCCAATGGCCGGCGCGCACGAAACGGTCACCGGTGCAGATGCCCCGGCACACACCGATCAGCAGGCCGATGGCGAGGTCGGCAACGTCCTCGGTGAGGGCGCCGATGGTCGCTGTCACCTGGATACCGCGGTCGCGGGCGTAGGCCAGGTCGACCGCGTCGGTGCCGACACCATTGACCGCGATCACTTCCAGGTTGGGCAGGCGCGCCATCAGTGCCTGGCTGATACCCGTGTGGCCACCGGTGATCACGCCGCGGATATTGTCGGCATGCTGGCTGACGTAGGCGTGCTTGTCGGCCTGTTCGTAGTAGCGGTGTACGGTGAACAACTGTTCAAGGCGCTCACGGATCTGCGGGATGAGGATCGGGCTAAGTTGCAGGACTTCGGGTTTCATCGGTCACTCCATCAGGAACAGGGTTCATCGAAAGCAAGGTTCAGCCACGGCCAACGAATGGCATGTTGCTGGCCATCACGGTCATGTTCAGTACATTGGCGTCCAGCGGCAGCGCAGCGATGTAGCGCACCGCGTCGGCCACATGGCGCACGTTTAGCATTGGCTCGGCGGCGGTCTCGCCATTGGCCTGGCGCACACCACGGGTCATGCGCTCGGACAGCTCGGTCAGGGCGTTGCCAATGTCCACCTGGCTGCAGACGATGTTGTAAGGCCGGCCGTCCAGCGCCAGTGCCTTGGTCAGGCCCAGCACCGCATGCTTGCTGGCGGTGTAGGGCGCGGTGAACGGGCGCGGGGTATGCGCCGATATCGAGCCGTTGTTGATGATCCGCCCGCCTTGCGGCTGCTGGCGGCGCATCAGGCCGAAGGCCGCGCGGGCACACAGGAACACCCCATCGACGTTGGTAGCGATGACGTTGCGCCAGTTTTCCAGCGGCAGCTCGTCGACCGGTACGGCCGGGGCATTGATGCCGGCATTGTTGAAGATCACGTCGAGGCGGCCATGTACCTCCTCGACGGTGGCAAACAGCTGCGCGACGCTCTGTTCATCACGCACGTCAGTGGCTACCGCCATGGCTTCACCGCCCGCAGCCTGCGCCTGTTCGACGACCGCTTGCAGCGGTTCGAGACGGCGCCCGGCGAGGACCAGGCTGAAGCCATCCTCCAGCAGGGCGAGGGCGACGGCGCGGCCGATGCCGCTGCCGGCGCCGGTGACCAGAGCGATTTTCCTGTTCTGCTTCATTTCGTCACTCCAGGGGAATCAGGCAGCGTTGGCGGCTTGCCCGGCAGGGCGGGGGCCGACGTGCAAGTGCAGTTCGCCGATACCGTCGATGCCGGCGTGGAGGGTGTCGCCCGGGTTCAGCGCCGCCACCCCGGGCGGGCTGCCGGTCATGATCAGGTCGCCCGGGCGGAGCGGCAGCTGGCGGGACAGCCGGCTGATGACTTCGGCCAACGTCCAGGTCTGCTGGCTGAGGTGGGCACGCTGGCGCTCCTGGCCATTGACCTGCAGCCACAGCGTCGCATTCAGCGGCCAGGCGCACTCGCTGGCGGGGACGATGGCAGTCATGGGGGCCGAGGCCTCGAACACTTTGGCCGCCTCCCAGGGCAGGCCCTCGGCCTTGGCCTTGCGCTGGTGATCGCGCCGGGTCATGTCCAGGCCGGCGGCAAAGCCGAACACGTGTTCCAGGGCATGCTCCGGGGCGATGTCGGCACCGCCCTTGGCGATGGCTGCGACCAGCTCGATTTCGTGGCAAAACTCGTCGGTCTGCGGCGGGAAGGGCAGCTCGCCCGCTGCCTCGACCACATTGCTCGCGGGTTTCATGAAGAACACCGGCTCCTGTGGCGCCGGCCCGTAGGTTTCCGGCCATGGGTAGTTGCGGCCCAGGCAGAACACCCGGCCGACCGGAAAGCGCACATCGCTGCCGCGGATCGGCAGGCTGACGATGGCCGGCGGGTTGAACAGGTAAGTCATGGGTCAATCCTCCTTGCTGGGGTGGCCAGCGTATGTCACGGGCTGGCCGGTAAAGTTGGACGAAAGCGGGGTTGGGTTGGACTATCCAGGCAACCTGTACCGGCCCTATCGCCGGCAAGCCGGCGCCCACAGGTCCAGGCAACTGCGCAGGCCTTGTGGGAGCTGGCTTGCCAGCGATGAGGCCAGCACAGGCCGTGGGAATCTCAAGCTGCAGTCTTGAGCTCGATGCGGTACAGCTTCCCCAGCAGCAGCGAATACGAAAGCGTCCCCATCAACGCCACCGCGCCAATGAACCAGAACGCCATGGCGAATGAACCGCTGGCCTGCACGATCGCGCCAATCACGATGGGCGTAACGATGCCGCCAATGTTCGCGGCCAGGCTGGTAATCCCGCCGGTCAGGCCGATCAGCTCCTTGGGCGCCACTTCCGACACTGCCGCCCATGACGACGAAGCGATACCCTGGGCAAAGAACGCCAGGGTCAGGACGGCGATGCACAGCACGTTGGAGTCGGTGAAGTTCACCAGCACGATCGACATGCCCAGCATCGAGCCCACCACCAGCGGCAGCTTGCGGGCGAACGACAGCGAGTACCCCTTGCGGATCAGCAGGTCGGAGACGATGCCCGCCAGCAGGATGCCAACCGTAGCGCCAATGAACGGCATGACCGCGAAAATGCCGACCTTGATCAAGGTCAGCTGGCGCTCTTCGATCAGGTAGGTCGGGAACCAGGTCAGGAAGAAATAGAGTGCCGAGGTGCTGGCGAACTTGCCCAGGCAGATCGCCCACACCTGGCGGTAGCGGAACAGCTCGGCGACCTGGCGCCAGTCGAAACGGGTGCGTTGCTGGCTGCTTTTGACCAAGCCGCCGCCGTTCTCTATGTAGGCCAGTTCTTCCTTGCTGACCTTCTTGCAATTCAACGGGTCGCGGTACAGGAACAGCCACACCACGCCAAACACGATGCCGACCAGGCCCGTGCTGTAGAACACATGGCGCCAGTCGTAGGTGGTCGCCAGCCACAGCAGGGCGCCAGTGAACAGCGCCGTGCCCAGGTACTGGCCGCACACGTAGATGCTGCTGGCCATGCCGCGCTCGCGGGCGGGGAACCACACGGTGACGGCGCGGCTGTTGGCCGGGAAGGCCGGGGCCTCCATGGCACCGACCGCCAGGCGCAGGCCGAACAGCGAGGCAAAGCCACTGGCCAGGCCCTGGGCCACGGTCACTGCCGACCAGCTGATCAGCGACACGCCGTAGGTCAGGCGCGAGCCGAAGCGGTCGGCGATGAAGCCTGCCGGCACCAAGGCCAGGGCGTAGGTCCAGGCGAAGGCGGAGAAAATCAGGCCCATCTCGACCTTGTCCAGGCCAAGGTCCTTGGCCATGAACGGCGCGGCGATGGAAATGTTCACCCGGTCGACGTAGTTGATGATGGTCGCCACCAGCAGCAGTGACAGCATGAACCAGCGCCGGCGGGTGGGCAGGCGCTGGGCAGGGGCCGCGTCCAGCGCGTACGACGACGCGGCGCGGGGGGTAGGCGTGCTCGACATGAGTCGACCTCGTTTGTTGTTGTTGGTAGAGGTTGGGCTACAGTCCCTCTACTAAGGTGGTCGTACAACGCTTTGAATGCAACGGCGGTTTTAGATCGTTTTTTTCACGGGAGGCGAGGGAAGACTGCACTGTCCAAAAAATCGAGAGGTAGGGTTTTGACCGGTTTTTCTGCTGGGTGTCGCATTTCTAGCGGGCTGTGGACGTTCAGGGTTGCGCAGGTTTTTGCAGACAGGTTTAATTTGATGAGTTTGGACATCGTACAACTTGTGTTGCCTGCTCCGGCCTCTTCGCGGGCTTGCCCGCTCCCACAGGTGCAGCGCAGCCCTCAAGCCCTGTGATGATGCTGTGGGAGCGGGCGTGCCCGCGAAGCGGCCGGAACAGGCAGCGCCATTCTGGAACCTGGAGTAAGCCCAATGCCCCCAAAGCGCGAGGTCCCGACCTACGTCATGCAGCAGCGCAGCGAGCTGATGGACTTCTACATCCGCGACCAGCGCGGCCGCCCCGCCGAGACAGCGCCACATCGCCATGAGTACTTCCAGATCCAGGTCAACCTGGGCGGCGACACGGTGCAACACATCGGTAGCGTGCAGCGCCCCTTCAGGCGCAACACCCTGGCTTTCATCCTGCCGCACCGGGTGCATGTGATCCCGCACCCGGCCAACAGTGACTTCGTGGTGATCAACTTCTCCCAGACCTTCCTGCTGCCGCACTTGGCCTGTGACCCGATGGACCTGGAAGAGGTGTCGATCCTGCAGGCGCCAGAGCTGTCCCCCTTCCGCTTTCAGGAGCACCTCGACTTTTGCCTGGGCGAGGCCGAGTTTGCCGAGTTACGCCAAGTCCTCGACCGCATGCGTGTACTGGATGCCAACCGCCGCTTCGGCACCCGCGAAATCCTCAAGGGCCTGTTGCTGCAACTGATCGGCCAGGTCTGTGGCCTGTATGCCGAGCCGCTGCGCGAATTGGCCGAGAGCAATGCCGCACAGCTCAGCCGCCGCGCTGCGCTGGGCCGCATGAGCGAATACCTGCGCAGGCATATCGACGACCCCGACCTCAACCTGCAGAAGGTCGCCGCCGCCACCTACCTGTCGCCCACCTACTTGACCCACTGGCTGCGCAAGGAAATCGGCAAGACCTTCAGTGAGCTGGTGCTGGAGCGGCGCATGCACGCCGCACGCAACTACCTGCTCAACGGCAGCCGCCCGGTGGGCGAGGTGGCACGGCTGTGCGGCTTCGCCGACGAAGCCTACTTTTCCCGACGTTTCCGCCAGATCCACGGCCTGCCACCCGGGCAGTTCCGCCGCCAGCAGCGCGACCCGGATACGCCGCAGGTGGCGATGCGGTAAGCTTGCCGGCATGAACCTCGACACCCGCATCAAGTACCGCCACCTGCTGTGCTTTCTGGAGATTGCCCGGCAGGGCAGCCTGGCCAGGGCTGCCAACGTGCTCGCCATCAGTCAGCCGGCGATTTCCAAGACCCTCAAGGAGCTCGAAGACCTGCTGGAAACCCGGCTGTTCGCGCGCAGCCGCCAAGGGGTCGAGCTGACGCCGGCCGGTACGCGCTTCATGCGCTATGCCGGGCCCAGCGTGCAAGCCCTGCGCGATGGCGTCAGCAGCCTGCGCGGCGAGGCACGGGCGCCGTCGCAGGTCCGCATCGGCGTGTTGTCCACGGTCGAGGGCCTGCTCATGCCCGAAGTGCTGTGCCGCCTGCATCAGCGCCATGAGGCGCTGGTGATCCGGGTAGTCACCGGGGTCAGCGCACAGCTGCTTGGCCAACTGCACCTGGGGGAGCTGGAGCTGGTGGTCGGGCGCATGACCGACAGCCCGCAAATCCAGGGTTTGTCGTTCGAGCACCTGTACAGCGAGTCGATGAGCCTGGTGGTACGCCCAGGTCACCCACTGCTGGCCCGCACCCCCGTGGAGCGCGGCCAGGTAGGGCGTTACCCCTTGGTCTTGCCGCCTGCGGGTACCACCATCCGCCAGCATGCCGACAGCCTGTTCGTGCAATGCGGCATCCAGATGCCGGCGCAGCGCCTGGAAACGCTGTCCCTGGCGTTGAGCCGGCGCTACCTGCTGAGCAGTGACGGCGTGTGGGTGGCGCCGCGCGATGCCGTGCTGCTCGACCTGCGCCGTGGCGAGCTGGTCGAGCTTGACCTGGGTGTGCGTGAACCCGGTGGCTCGGTGGGCATCTGTCGCAATGCGGCCCTGCCGCAAAGCCTGCCGGGACAGTGGGTGTGTGAGGTGCTGCGCGAAGTGGCCGGGCAGTACCGCGAGGGCGTTTACCCCTGAGCCGGCGCTGTCAGCAGGGCGCTCAGCGCCTTGAGGTGGAACCGGCAGCCGCAAGGCTTTTCTGCCGTGCGCGAGGCTGTGGAACTATTCCCTGTTTGTTGGCTCTTATGCCGGTAGCCATGGGTTGGGGACGCCTGATAAGCTCGCGGCTTCTACCCTGATTGCCCTTATGGCGCATGAACAAGGAAATGACATGAAACAGCATCGTTTGGCGGCTGCGGTTGCCCTGGTTGGCCTGGTACTGGCTGGCTGTGATCAACAGGCCAGCAGCCCCGAGCTGAAGACCCCGGCGCAGAAAGCCTCCTACGGAATCGGCCTGAACATGGGCAAGAGCCTGGCTCAGGAAGGCATGGAAGACCTTGATTCCAAAGCAGTCGCCCTCGGTATCGAAGACGCCGTTGGCAAGAAAGAACAGCGTATCAAGGACGAAGAGCTGGTAGAGGCCTTCACCTCGCTGCAGAAACGTGCCGAAGAGCGCCTGGCCAAGGCCAGTGAAGAAGCCGCCTCTGCTGGCAAGAAGTTCCTTGAGGAAAACGCCAAGAAGCCGGGTGTCGTCACCACCGCTTCGGGCCTGCAGTACGAAGTGATCAAGAAAGCCGACGGCCCGCAACCCAAGCCGACCGACGTGGTGACTGTCCACTACGAAGGCAAGCTGATCGATGGCAAGGTCTTCGACAGCTCCGTCGAGCGCGGCAGCCCCATCGACCTGCCGGTGAGCGGCGTCATCCCGGGTTGGGTCGAAGGCCTGCAGCTGATGCACGTTGGCGAGAAGTACAAGCTGTTCATCCCGGCTGAACTGGCCTACGGTGCACAAAGCCCAAGCCCGCTGATCCCGGCCAACTCGGTACTGGTGTTCGATCTTGAACTGATCGCCATCAAGGACCCGGCCCAGCTGCAAGGCGCTGAGCCGGACGCTGAAGCCCCCGCTGAAGCGCCTGCCGAAGCCCCTGCCAAGTAATACTGGCTGTTTGCCGAAAACGCCCCGTCTTTACGGGGCGTTTTCGTTTTAGCTGCTTGGACGAACCTGCCACTGCTGATACTGTCCGAGGAAATGCAGCGTGAAGAAGTAGGACGCTTCTGACGCAAGTCGCTCGCGGCGCTGGTAGCAACAGCCTGTAACGACTGTGTAAAAAACGCCCGATCTGACCGGGGCCCTTGCCTGGCAGGCACCCAGGGTCAGAAACTGTGGCCTGTTCACAAGGTTATCCACAATAAATGTGGATAACCTTTTCCCTCTCGGAGGTTCCATGAGCGCACCCTGGAATTTCGCCCGTTTCCTGCCCTTGGCCGAGCGCCTGCTCAGCCGCGGCCGGTTGCCGGCCTTGCTGTTCGCCGTGGCGCGCAAAGGCCCACGCCTTGGCCAGTTGCGTGACGACGTGAAATTGCTGCAGTCGCTGTGCCTGGCATGGTGGCGCGGCGAATACCGCGCCATCAGCCCCAAGGCGCTGGTGACCATCGTCGCTGGCCTGCTGTATTTCGTCAGCCCCATCGACGCCATCCCCGACTGGTTGCTGGGCGTCGGGTTCCTCGACGACATCGCAGTGCTGGGCTGGGTACTGAAAACCGTGGCCGACGAGCTGGCCCGGTTCAAGGCCTGGCGCGACAGCCAGGCACCCGAGCGGCTACGCGTGGTCGAGCGGCTGCCCGCGACACCGGAAGCACTGCGCCTGGAGCGCAATACCCGGTAAAACCGAACTTTTGGGTAGCTGGCCTGGCTTGGAGTCTGTCGGCTACAATGACACCTACAGACATTAGAGACTCGTCCATGGACAAGCTAAGCCTGCACGCCAAAAAAGCGTGGTTCGCCAAGCATCGCACTGCGAATTTCGCAAACAGCCTGCGCCTTGAAGGCTTTATCGTGCCGCCAGACGACAGCAAAGCGAAGTTGCCTGCCCGTGCTGCTGCACGCGAAGCCGTGCGGCAACTCAAGGCTTGAGTGTCGACAAGTATGGGGTCTATCAAGACCCTGATTGCTACCCTGACACGGACGTCCTGAAGAACCTTCTCAATCTGCGCAATGCCGAGGATCTGACGGACGCTGAGCGTTACCTCACCCAGGTAGCGGCATCGCAGCTGGAGTTCGAAGAGCCTCCATACGATCTAGGTACATTAAAACGAATTCACCGCTGTCTGTTTTCCAGTATCTACAGTTGGGCTGGAGAAACTCGATCCGTAAAGATCAGCAAGGGCCATAGCCACTTCTGTGTACCGGACCGTATCGAGCCAGAGGTAGCGAAAGAGTTTTCCAGAATGGCGCGGGCGGGCTGGTTTGAAGGCTACTCTCGTGATTCGCTCGTGGTTTCCGTTGCTCAATCGTATGGAACCTTGAATGTCGCTCATCCCTTCCGTGAAGGTAATGGTCGGGCTCAGCGTGTTCTGTTTGAATGGCTAGTCGTGAACGCTGGTTTCGAGATTACCTGGGGACGGGTTGGCCAGGAGCAGTGGGTAGCGGCGAATATCGAGTCTTTTCAAGGCAATGACCAGGCTTTGGAGCTCGTCTTCAATCAATGTATCGGCGCTCCGATCAGGGAAGTCAACGATCCATCTTGATACTTGTTCTCTGATTCTGTGGGTGCTTCAGCGATTGCAAACTGGCGGTGACATTCATTGGGGGCCGACCTCGTCTGACGATGTCCGCTCTCAAGCACGCCTGCTGGAAATCTCTTACAATGAGATATAACAGAAGGGGAGCAGCCCGATTGCCGTTCGCTATTGGCTGTCATCCGGTTGGATGAGAGGGCAGGGTTGCCGCGCTGTATTGCAACGCCTATGCCGGCTCCCCCAGATAGGCCGTATGGATTGCATGCTGTAATCCTTGTTGAAGGGGTTTGTAATGGGTATTCAGGTCATCAGCCGCGACGGTCAGCCCGAGTACGCCGTGGTTCCCTGGGAGCAGTACCAGGCGCTGCTGCAGGCTGCAGGGCAGGCACCTGCCGAGGCCGGTGCCTGCGAGCCGGCTCCAGCCGCAGCCGTTGCAGCGCTGCCGGCGTTCAGTGAAGTTGCACAGATCCGCCAGGCCAAGGGCATCGCGCCTGAGCAACTGGCGCGCAATGTTGGGGTCAGCCCGGCCTACCTGGCCATGATCGAATCAGGCGAACGCCACCCGGATGCCGCCATCCGCCGTGCCCTGGCCTGGCACCTGGGGGTCGCAGGCTGGAGCGAGCCATCATGAGCCAGGTCAGGATCAGCCGTCAGCATTGGGACAACCTGCTGGGCGAGCTTGACCTGGCCCGCCGTCAACGTCACTTGCTGACTTACAGAGCGCTGATCGAGCGCTTGCAATTGCCCAGCCCGGCCATGCAGACACTCACCGCTGCGCTGGAATACCTGGCGGTGCTGGACGCGCGTGCCGAGCAACCGCTGCGCAGTTCGTTGGTCATCAGCCAGGGCGCCAGCCGCTTGCCGCGTACCGGCTTTTTCGAATGCGTAGAGCGCCTGGGGCGCTTTTCCGGCCCGATCGACGGTATGGAGGCCGCGTCGTGGCATGCTTCCGAAGTGGTGCGGGTGTTCGAATACAGCTACCCCGAAAGCGCCTGATCGCCAGCTGCACCGGGTTTTATCCAGGCAGGCACGAAATGTAAGGGCCGGGCATTTGCATGCCCGGCCCTTGTTATGTCGCGACAGCCAGCGGCCTTACTTCTTGGCCACTTTGCTGCTGGCGCTGAGGTAGTCGATCAGGATGCGACCGGTTTCCGCCAGGTAGGCGTCGTCTTCCGGCTTGGTGTTTTCATCCTCGGCCGGCAGCGCGTCTTCGTCCTCTTTCTTCAGCTCTTTGAGTGGCTCTTCACCCTTGGCCTTGCGGCGGGTGTTTTCCAGCGCCAGTTGTTTCGCCTCGATCTCGTCGTGGCGGGCACGTCGGTCCTGCTCGTTGAGGCTGACGGTTTTCTCGTTCATCAGCTTCTGGGTCAGGGCCAGGCGGTCGCGGATGTAGGTGAACTCGGCGTCCTTGTCGCTACGTGCCTCATGCTGGGCCTTGAGCTGCGCCAGGAACGGTTTGAACGGGTCGGCAGCGGGTTTGACCACCGGGCGAATGGTGTCCCAAGGCATGGCCTCGGGCAGGGCGCTTTCGCCGATTTCCTTGGTGTCGATGATCGATGGGTAGTCGATGTCCGGCAGTACGCCCTGATGCTGGGTGCTCTGCCCGGATACCCGGTAGAACTTCGCCAGTGTCAGCTTCAGCTCGCCATGGTTGAGCGGCTGGATGGTCTGCACGGTGCCCTTGCCGAAGGTCTGGCCGCCAATGATCAACGCGCGGTGGTAGTCCTGCATGGCACCGGCGAAAATCTCCGAGGCCGATGCCGAGAGGCGGTTGACCAGCAGCGCCAGCGGCCCTTTGTAGAAGGCACCGGGGTTTTCGTCCTCCAGCACGTCGACCCGGCCATCGCTGTTGCGCACCAGCACCGTCGGGCCTTTCTCGATGAACAGGCTGGTCAGTTCGGTGGCTTCCTGCAACGAGCCGCCGCCGTTGTTGCGCAGGTCGATGACCACGCCGTCGACTTTTTCTTTCTGCAGCTCGGTGAGCAGTTTCTTCACGTCACGCGTGGTGCTCTTGTACTCCGGGTCGCCGGCGCGGTAGGCCTTGAAGTCCAGGTAGAAGGCCGGGATCTCGATGATGCCCAGCTTGTAGTCACGCCCGTCCTGCTTGAGCTTGAGCACCGACTTCTTCGCCGCCTGCTCTTCCAGCTTCACCGCTTCGCGGGTGATCGACACGATCTTGCTGGTCTGGTCGCTCGGTGCGTTGCTGGCCGGGATGACTTCCAGGCGCACCACCGAGCCTTTCGGGCCGCGGATCAGCTTGACCACTTCATCCAGGCGCCAGCCGACCACGTCGACCATTTCCTTGTTGCCCTGGGCGACACCGATGATCTTGTCTGCCGGTGCCACCTGCTTGGTCTTGGCTGCCGGGCCGGCCGGCACCAGGCGCACGATCTTGACCTGGTCGTTGTCGCTTTGCAGCACTGCGCCGATACCTTCCAGCGACAGGCTCATATTGATGTCGAAGTTTTCCGCGTTGTCAGGGGACAGGTAGTTGGTATGCGGGTCGTAGGACTGGGCGAAGGTGTTGATGTAGGCCTGGAAGATATCTTCGGCACGGGTCTGGTCCAGGCGCGCGAGCTGGTTCTTGTAGCGCTTGGTCAGGGTTTCCTGGATCTGCTTGGGCTCTTTGCCGGCGATCTTCTGGCGCAGCACTTCGTCTTTCACGCGTTTGCGCCACAGGTCGTCAAGCGCGGCCTGGTCCTTCAGCCATGGCGCGTCCTTGCGGTCGATCAGCAAGGTTTCCTTGGTGGTGAAGTCCATTTTGTCCACGCCCTTGTTCAGCTCGGCCAGGGCGAAGTCCAGGCGTTGCTTGACGCGGTCGAGGTAGCGCTTGTAGATGGTGAAGCCCGGGTCGAGGTTGCCGCTTTTGAGGAAATCGTCGAATTGCGTTTTCCACTTGTCGAATTCGGCGATATCGGCCGCGGTGAAGTAGCTGCGCGCCGGGTCCAGCAGCTTGATGTAGCTGTCATAGATGATGACCGAACGGGCGTCATCCAGTGGCGGCTTGCTGTAATGGTGGCGCTTGAGCAACTCCACCACATTGAGGCTGGCGACGATCTCGTCGCGGTCGGGTTGCAGGCTGTCCCATTTGTTGGCGGCCGCTGCATTGCCGCCGAGCGCGAGGCTGCCCAGGCCGATCATCATGGCCAGGGCGGTGCTTGGGAGGAAATGCTTCATGCTGATTCGACGTGGGGGCAATTGATCACGCATAGTAGGCCGTCTTTTCCGTTCGCCGGTTCCAGAAGAGCCGGGCGCATACTGCAAAAAGCCTGGGCACAACGATCCCAGGCTCGGTCATATGATTCAACTATGGAGGCACTGTGAAGGCATTGCAAGGCGTTGACGGACATGTGACCTGGGTCGAGGCCGAACGCCCGACCTGTGACGCGGGCCAAGTGCGCATCCGCGTGGCTGCGGCGGGGTTGAACCGCGCCGATTTGCTGCAGATGAAAGGTTTGTACCCACCGCCGCCAGGTGCCAGCCCGTATATGGGGCTGGAGTGCTCCGGGGTGGTCGAAGAAGTGGGCGCTGGCGCAGCCTGGCGCGTGGGTGATCGGGTCTGCGCGCTGCTGGCCAGCGGTGCCATGGCCGAGGAAGTGGTGGTCGACGCCCGCCACGTACTGCCGGTGCCCGAAGGCCTTGGCCTGCATGAAGCCGCTGCACTGCCGGAGGTGTACGCCACTGCCTGGCTGAACATCTTCCAGCTTGGTGCGCTGAAGGCGGGCGAGAAGGTCCTGGTGCACGCCGGTGCCAGCGGCGTCGGCTCGGCAGCCATTCAGCTGTGCAAGGCGTTTGGCAGCCCGGTCTGGGTCAGCGTCGGCTCGGCGGACCGCCTGGCCTATTGCCAGGCCTTGGGCGCAGCAGGTGGCGTGGTGCGTAACCAGAACCTCGACGCGCTGGAAGGGCTGGGCCCGTTCGACGTGATTCTTGACCCGGTGGGGGCCAGCTATGGTGAACTCAACCTCAAACTGCTGGCCCGTGACGGGCGCTGGGTGATCATCGGCCTGATGGGCGGCCGCACGTTCGAGCTGGACCTGGCTCAGGTACTGGGCAAGCGCCTGGGGATCACCGGTTCTACCCTGCGCAACCGTGATGACAGCTTCAAGGCCGAGCTGCTGCGCGAGTTGCAGCAGCAGGTGTGGCCGCTGTTCAGCGAAGGGCGCCTGTCGCCGCAACTGGTCGATACCTACCCTGTGGAGTTCGCCCAGGCGGCGTATGCCGAGCTGGAGACCAACCAGGTGTCGGGCAAGTTGGTGATGGTGATCGACCCGAGCCTGGCTTGAGGTTGCCGGGGCTGCTGAGCAGCCCATCGCGACACAAGGCCGCTCCTACAGGAGCTTGCATTTGCCTGTAGGCGCGGCCTTGTGTCGCGAACGGGGCGCGAAGCGCCCCCATGGCCCTCAAGTCCAACTCAAGACAGGCCAGCCATTCTTCTCGGCGTGCTCGCGCAACACCCCATCCGGGTTCACCGCATACGGGTGATCCACCTTCAACAACAACGGCAGGTCATTCCTCGAATCGGAATAGAAGCTCGCCCCCTCCAGGTTCTCCTGCTCCTGGTCCAGCCATTCCAACAGCCGGGTAATCTTGCCCTCGCGGTAGGTCAGTACCCCATGGGTCTTGCCGGTATACACCCCGTTCACCGCCTCCAGCTCGATCGCCAGGTATTCGTCCACGCCCAGGCGCGCCGCAATCGGCCCCACCAGGTGCGTGCCCGAAGCGGAAATGATCAGAATGCGATCGCCGCGCTTGCGGTGTTCGGCAATGCAGCGGCAGGCGTCGCCGTAGATGATCGGTTCGATCACCTCTTCAACCCACGGCTCCACCAAATGCTCGACTTCCTCCAAGGTGCGCCCGGCTATCGGCTCCAGGCTGAAGGCCATGTAGTCCTCCATCTGCAGGTGGCCTTTGCCGTACGCTTCCATCAACTCATGGTCGCGGCGCAGGAATTCCTTGCCATCGACCCAGCCCAACCGGGCCATCTGTTCACTCCACAGCGACGCGCAGTCGCCGTGGATCAGGGTTTCGTCCAGATCGAAAATTGCCAATGCCATCGTGTTGCATCTCCTTAGGCCACTTCGCGTAGCGCCGTGGGGTCGATCGACAGGCTCACCCGTTGCCCGTCTGCATGCAGGTCGGCCGGTGAGCGGTTGAGTACGTCGACCACCAGTTCCACGCCACGCACTTGAACGCGGTAGCGGATCACGTTGCCCAGCAGGCTATGGCTGCGTACCTCGGCGTCGCGCTCACCCGCCAGGCCCAAGGTGATGGATTCCGGGCGGATCGCCAGGCGGCAGGCTATCGGGCGTTGCAGCAGGCGGCTGGCGCTGTCGGCGTCAAGCAGGTTGTAGTTGCCGATAAAGCCTGCGGCAAACAGGTCCACCGGCGCAGTGTAAAGGGTTTCGGCATCGCCGCTTTGCACAATGCGCCCCTGGTTCATCAGGAAGATACGGTCAGACATGGTCAGCGCCTCTTCCTGGTCGTGGGTGACGAAGATGGTCGTCAGCCCCAGTTCGCGCTGGATCGCGCGAATTTGCTCGCGCAGGTGCTTGCGGATGCGTGCATCCAGTGCCGACAGCGGCTCGTCGAGCAGCAACAGGCGTGGCCGGGTGACCAGCGAGCGGGCCAAGGCCACGCGCTGGCACTGGCCGCCCGACAACTGGTGCGGGTAGCGCCCGGCAAAGGTGCCCAGCTCGACCAGGTCCAGAGCCTCGCGCACGCGCCGCTGGCATTCCTCGGCCTTGACCTTCTGCATGCGCAGGCCAAAGGCAACGTTCTGCTCCACGGTCATGTTGGGGAACAGCGCGTAGCTCTGGAACACCATGCCGATGCCGCGTTGTTGCGGGCTCAGCGGCACGATGTCGTGGCCGTCCAGCAGGATCTGCCCGCGGTCCACCGGGGTGAGCCCGGCAATGCAACGCAGCAGCGTGGACTTGCCGCACCCGGAGGGACCGAGCAGGGTGACGAATTCGCCGCGCTCGATGTGGCAGTCGATGTTCTCGAAAACCGGGTTGCCGGCATAGCTCTTGTGCAATTGCTGTACGCTGACGAAGCTCATGTCAGGTCTTGTCCTTGTTCAGGCGGTTGGCAACCCAGGTCAGTACCAGCACGAAGGCGAAGTAGGAAATCACCAGCGCGCTGTTGAAGTGGCCGCTGCTGTTGCGCATGTTGTTCAGGTACACCTGCAGGGTCTCGTAGCGGGTGCCGACCAGCAGGTTGGCGAACACGAACTCCCCGAACAGGAACGAGAACGACAGCAGCAGCGCCACCATCAGGCCCTTGCGCAGGTTAGGCAGCACCACCAGCAGTGCGGCTTGCCAGGTGCTGGCGCCCAGCAGCTGGGCTGCGTCCATCAGGTCGTGCAGGTGAATGGCCTGCAGGTTGTTGGTGATCGCCCGGTACATGAACGGCAGGGCGATGGTGAAGTAGCAGCCGATCAGGATCCACGGCGTGCCGACCATGGCCATCGGCCCGCTGCCGTACAGCTGCAGCAGCCCTACCGACGACACCACCGGCGGTACCGCGAAGGGCAGCAGGATCAGGATGTTCATCAGCCCGTCCAGCCTGGGGAAGTGGTAGTGGACCACGAACAACAAGGGCAGGATCAGTACCACCGACAGCAGCAGCGCCCCCACGCAGACCAGCAGCGACTGGCCGAACGCCGCCAGGAAGCGGGGTTCGCTCCACAGCGCGATGTACCACTTGAACGTCAGGCCGCTGGGCAGCAGGCTGGCCGACCAACTGGTAGCCAGCGAGTAGAGCAGGGTGCCGGCCAGGGGCAACAGCAGAATCAGGAACAGCAGGTACACCACGGCGCGGTGGTACCAGCCGCCGGCACGGGTTTCAGCGCGCATGGTAGCTCCGTTTCAGTAGCCATTGGTGCACCACCGTGACCAGCGTCATCAGCCCTACCAGAACCATTGCCAGCGCGCTGGCCAGGTTGGGGTCGAGGCTGATATCCCCGGCCACCAGGCCAGCGATGCGGATCGGCAGTACGTTGAAGTTGCCAGTGGTCAGCGCGTACACGGTGGCGTACGCGCCAAGGGCATTGGCCAGCAGGATGACGAAGGTGCCCAGCAGGGCCGGGGTCAGCACCGGCAGGCCGATGTGCCGCCAGAACTGCCAGTGGCTGGCGCCCAGCAGTGCCGCCGATTCACGCCAGTCTTCGCGCAGTGCGTCGAATGCCGGGTACAGCAGCAGCACGCCCAGCGGGATCTGGAAGTAGGTGTACACCAGGATCAGGCCGTTTCTGGAATAGATGCTGAAGTCTTCCAGCAGGCCGATCTGCTTCAGCAGCAGGGTCAGTGCGCCGTTGAAACCGAGCAGGATGATGAAGGCAAAGGCCAGCGGCACCCCGGCGAAGTTGCTGGTCATGTTGGCGAAAGCGCTGACGAAGTCGCGCAGCCTCGAGTCTACCTGGCGCAGCGAATAGGCACCGAGGGTAGCGATGACGATACCGAACAGGCTCGACCAGAAGCTGATCTCCAGGCTGCGTTGCAACGCCTGCAGGTAGAACTTCGAGGTGAACACCTTGCTGAAGTTGGCCAGGCCCCAGCCAGCCTCCGATTGCAAGCTGTTGATCGCCACCCAGGCCAGCGGGGCGATCTGGAAGATGACGAAGAACACCGCGAACGGCAGTAGGCACAGCAAGGCCAGGTAGCGGCTGCGGTTCACTTGAGCAACTCCCTGCATACCGTTTTGTCGTGCGCCACGCCCAGCAGCTCGCAGATGGTGCCGCATAGCTCGGTCTGCTGTGGCTTGGCGGCCGGGTCAAGGCTGAAGGCTTCGCCAAAGACGAACAGCGGCACTTCGCGTTCCTCGGTGAGCAAGCCATTGTGCGAGCGGTCGTTGTTCATGCCGTGGTCGGCAGTGACCAGTACCTGGTAGCCCTCTTCGAGCCAGCCTGGCAGGTAGTCGGCCAGCAGGATGTCCACGCTGCGCGCGGCATTGCGGTACTGGCTGCTGTCAAGGCCATGGTGGTGGCCGACATCATCGATGCTCATGGGGTGCAACAGCAGAAAGTTCGGGGCGTGCCGTCGGCGCAGGTACTCGCCGTCGGCCAGCAGGTGTGAGTCGGGGTAACGGTCGTCCCAATAGAACAGCCCGTGCTGGATCGGCAGCTTCGGGGCGTGGGTATGGCGGTCGCGCTGCGGGTCGAAAGGCGAGCGGTTGTACAGTTCGCTCATCCAGTGATAGGCCGCTGCCGCCGTGCCCAGGTTGGCCTCACGCGCGTAGTGGAACACGCTGCGTTGGTTGGACAGGCGGTTGACGCCGTTGTGCACAATACCGCTGTCGATGGGCGCTACGCCGGTGAGGATGCATTCGTACAACGGCCGTGACAGCGATGGCAATTCGCATTCCACGCGGTACAGCGCGGCGCGGTCGGCCTCGACATAGGCGTGCAGGTGGCCCATGGCATGGTGGGCAACCTGGTAGTTGAGGCCGTCGAGCAGGACCAGGATGACGTTGTGTTGCATGGTGGCTCCCAATGAGCTGCAGGCGGTTCTAGCTGAAAGCTGAAAGTTGCAAGCTACAAGCTGCAAGCTGCAAGAAGAAGCCGGCATGGCGCTCACCGGCTTCCACTTGTAGCTTGCAGCTTGCTACTTGAAGCTTCTTCATTCCATCTCGATGATCACCTGCTCCTGCCACATTTGCGGCAGCTTCTTCGAGGTCGTTTCCCAGGCTTCGGCATTCTTGATCGGCTGCGCAGCTTTGTATTGCTCATTGGGCAGCAGTTTGGCCTGCACGTCTTCCGGCAGCTTCATGTGATCGGCCCGGATCGGGCGTGCATGCCCCTTGGCCAGGTTGATCTGCCCGGCGTCGCTGAAGATGTATTCACGCGTCAGCTTGGCAGCATTGGGGTGCTTGGCGTATTTGTTGATCACCGTGGTATAGCCGGAAATCACCGAGCCGTCGGCCGGGATCAGCACTTCAAAACGCTTAGGGTCGATCTGCTCGCGGTAGCTCAGGCCGTTGAAGTCCCATACCACGCCCACTTCAACTTCACCCTTTTCAAGGGTCTGGATGGTCGGGTTCGCCAGGGACAGGCGCTTCTGCTGGGCCAGCTTGGTAAACAGTTGCAGGCCGGGTTCGATGTTGCTTTCACTGCCTTTGTAGGCGATGGCCGCGGCCAACACGCCGTTGGCCGCCTGGGCAGCGGTGCCGACGTCACCGATAGCGACCTTGTACTTGCCTTTCTCCAGGTCGTGCCAGGTTTTCGGGCGTTCGCCTTCCTTGACCAGATCCTTGTTGATGATGAAGGCGATGGTGCCGGTATAGGCCAGTGCCCAGTGGCCATCTTCATCCTTGGCCCATGCCGGCACCTGGTCCCAGGTGCTGGGCTTGTATGGTTGGCTGACACCCTTGGCCACTGCAATCGGGCCGAAGGCGGCGCCCACGTCACCGATATCGGCGCTGGCGTTGTCTTTCTCGGCCTCGAACTTGGCCAGCTCCTGCGCCGAGCTCATGTCGGTGTCGCTGTGCTTGAGGCCATATTTGCTGGCCAGGTCTTCCCAGGTGCCTTTCCAGTTGGCCCAGGCATCGGGCATGCCCACGCTGTTGATGGTGCCTTCCTTGCGGGCGGCGTCTTCCAGCGCCTTGAGGTCAGGGCCGGCGGCCAGCGCCGAGGTGCACAGGGTAATGGCCGAACCGAGCAGTGACGCCATGAACAACTTTTTCATCCGAAGCTCCTTGGTATGGGTGCCTGTAGCGATCGTTGTTAGGAGTGAAGGGGTTGTCTGGTGACCGTTGGTCTAGGTCAGCAAACCTTGAGCCAAGGTAGGCCGCTTGCGTGACAATTTGATGTAGGGGTACACCGGCAACGGCCCTGCGACTAAAGCGTAGACCACGGAATTCAACCGGTCGGGCGGCCTTGGCGCGTTTCTGGCAAGGGTCGCGGCAGGCGCTTGTCACAGGATATTCATCAGCCCTGCCTAGGCTGCACTAATCTTCACAGGCCCCTTTGTGGGGCTGGACTAGTCCAGATAGGTAACCTTTTGATGCAGTCGACGCCCCCGCGTGCGGTAACAGCCATCTGCCATGCCCTGCAGGAGCAGATCGAGCACGGCTTGCTGGAACCGGGCGGCAAGTTGCCGGCCGAGCGCCGGCTGAGCGAGCTGTTCGGCACCACGCGCATTACCCTGCGTGAAGCGCTGGTGCAGCTTGAAGCCCAGGGCCTGATCTACCGCGAAGAGCGGCGCGGCTGGTTTGTGGCGCCGCAGCGCCTGACCTACGACCTGATCGAACGCAGCCACTTCCATGCCATGGTGCGCGCCCAAGGGCGCGTGGCCAGTACCGAGCTGCTGTCGGCGCGGCTGCAGCCAGCCCCGGCAGCCATCTGCGCGCGCCTGCAGATGCCGGCGTTGTCCAGTGTGGTGCGCATCTGCCGGTTGCGGCGCATTGATGGGCGGGCAGTGTTGTATGCCGAGCACTACCTCGACCCCCGGTATTTTCCGGACATCCTCGAGCATGACCTGGCGCAGTCGCTGACCGAGATTTATGGGCGGGTGTATGGCATCGAGTATGGGCAGGTGTGTTTCGAGATCCTGCCAACGGCATTGCCAGTTGAAGCGGCGGGGGCGTTGAAAGTATCGACGGGGAGCCCGGGGCTGCACATTACCCGGGTCAACTGTGACCAGTATGGGCACCTGATCGACTGTGACCTGGAGTATTGGCGGCATGATGCCATTCGTATTCGTGCCCAGGCGGGCTAGGGTGTTGGCTGCTTCGCGGGCTTGCCCGCTCCTACAGGTACTGCACAGGCCTTGAACACTGTGATTACCCTGTGGGAGCGGGCAAGCCCGCGAAGAGGCGCTAACTGGAGGAACCGGTTTCCGCCATCCCGCCACCCCCAGCGGTCACCACCTGTACCGACAACCGTGGCGTCGCCAGATCCAGCCCGGCCTCGTCCAGCTGCCGCTTCAGCGCCAGGTTGAACGCCCGCGACACTTCCCATTGCTTGATCGGCGCGGTCTTGAACCGTGCCCGCAACACCGCCGAACCCGACTCGAAGCTTTCCACCCCCTGCAGCTCCAGCGGCGACCAGATATTGCGGCGCATCAGTGGGTCGTTGCGCAGTTTTTGCCCGACTTCGCGAATCAGCGTGATGGCCTGGTCGATGTTCATGCTGTGCGGGATCGCCACCCGGAAGATCGCGTAGCCGAACTCCCGCGAGTAGTTCTTGATGCTCTTGATTTCGCTGAACGGAATGGTGTGCACGATGCCGTCGATATCGCGCAGGCGCACGGTGCGAATGGTCAGCCCCTCGACGGTGCCCAGGTGGCCGCCGACATCCACGTAGTCGTCGATGGCCAGCGAGTCTTCGATGATGATGAACAGCCCGGTGATCAGGTCGGCCACCAGCGACTGCGCGCCAAAGCCGATGGCCAGGCCGATCACGCCGGCACCGGCCAGCAGCGGGGTGACGTTCATGCCCATGTTGGCCAGGGCCACGATCACGGCAATGATGAAGATGACCACGAACATCACGTTGCGGATCAACGGCATCATGGTTTGCGCGCGGGCATTGGCCAGCCCTCGGCGCGAACGTACCAAGGCATGGTGTACGGCGGTGTCGGCCAGGATCCACACCAGCCAGGCGACGATCAGCGTGCCGGCCAGCCCCAGCAGGCGCACGCTGATGTCGTGACCGTCGCCCTCGGCGAAGGTGATCATCGACAGGCCCCACACGCGCAAGCCCAGCTCGATGAACAGCAGCCAGATAAGGATGTGCACCAGCAGGTAGCCAAAGTTGCGCAGGCGCTCGGCATACACCGCCTGGCGCTTGGCCGCCCGCTTGGGGTTGGCTGCATGCCGCCGCACCAGGCCATTGAGCACCATGCACACCACCACCAGCACCGTGCACATCAGCGACTGGCGCAGCGCGGTGCTGGTGTCACCGGCAGAAACGAAGGTGGCGAACAGTGAAATCGCCACCAGGATCAGTGCGGGAATGAACCAGAAGCTGCCCAGGATCTCGATGGTGTCGCTGAGCGTGCGCCGGGTCAGGCGCCGGGACAGCGGCTGGTTGCGGATCAGGTGGGCAATGGGCCGGCGGAAGCGCAGGATGAACAGCCCGGTACACAGGGCGGCAATCACATTGGCCAGGGTTGCCAGCGCATGCGCCAGGTGGGTACCCAACGCCACCAGCAGGCGCGGGTCGCTCATGGCCTCGCCAAAGGCGGCGAAGCTGCCGATCAGCCACAGTGGCCGGAACGCCTGGTGCCGCAGGATATGCAGGGCGCGGTGGCGGTGCGGGCCGTCGAGCAGCGAAAAGGCGATGACGCACACCGCCGAGAAGCAGGTGCCCACCACCAGCGCGTAGGCCAGCACCATGGCCAGCGATTTGCCCAGTGACGGCGGCAGCACGAAGCTCAGGTACACGGTGAACACCAGCGCCACCAGCCAGGGGCCCAGCTTGCGCAAGGCAAAGCGCACCAGGTCCCAGGTGCGTGGGTGTTGCGGCAGTTCTTCACTCAGGCCAAACCGCAGGCGTATGCGGTGGCCGACCCAGTTGAAGAAGTAGGCCAGCAGGCTCCACACGGCAATCACCGCGGCAAAGCCGAACAGGATGGCCGGCCACTGGTGCACCGGCACCATCAGCTCGGTCAGCTCGACCTGGGCCTGTTCGATTTCCGCCGCCCAGCGGTGGAACGGGCTGGCATCGCCGCTGAACTGTTTTTCGAAGTCACTCAGCGCGCCACCGATCAGGCCGAGCACACCTTGCTCGACACTGGGCTGAGTTTGCCGGGTGGCATCGCGCAGTTTTTTCAGGTCGGCCAGCAGCTTGGCCCGTTGCTGGTCGTTTTCGAGGTTCTTGATCACCTCGTCCAGCGACTTGCCCAGTGGCTCGGTGGCCTCCGGCTGCGCGGGCGCGCTGCTGCCCAGCAGGCCGGGCAGGCCCGCTGCCTGCACCGGGGTGATGAACAGCAAGAACAGTAGGGACAGGAAACGCAGAAGGGCAGGCACTGGCAAATCTACCTCAGGTCAAACGATTGCCCGAGTGTAGAGGTTTATGTCGGCAGTTTCTCGAGGATCTTCCAGCAGGTTAGGCCAAAGATGCCCAAGGTGCCGATCCACATCATCAGCACACCGATACTGCGTTCGCGCATGCTGAAGCCAACGGTCAGCAACAGCAGGAACAGAAAAACCGGCACGAACAGGGACAAAAACGGGGACATGGACAGCAATCCTTTTGCAGTGGGGCCATGTAACAAGCATAGCGGGTGGCAAGCGAAGCGGGATTGACCTTGAGCAGGCCAGGCCCTATCGCCGGCAAGCCGGCTCCCACAGGGAAAGCGCCAGCCCTGAAGGTTGTGCAGTACCTGTGGGAGATTCTATGGTTCCTGGCAAGGGTAGCCGGAGCATCTTCAGCGCCTGTGAGATCGAGCGCCGCCCGCGCGGCGCAATCGCGAGCTGCGCTCGCTCCTACGTTTGTTTCGGGCCAGTAACGCCTGTGACAGGCGCGCGCGGCCGCCTTGTTTGTACGGCGCGATATTGAGGCATGCACCAAGGCGTTCGCGCGCAAATCCCACAGGAATAATTGGCCCGAAACAAACGTAGGAGCGAGCGCAGCTCGCGATTGCGCCGCGCGGGCGGCGCTCGATCTAACAGGCGCTGCCATACCTTGTGGCAAACACCTGTCAGCCCTAAAGCGATCCCTGTGGGAGCTGGCTGGCCGGCGATAGGGCCAGACCTGCCTACCTCAAGGCAGCTCGCGGCACCGGTAGAACGCTGTCAGCACCTTCACCAGGTGCGCCAGGTCATGGCTACCACACAGCTCGCGAATCGAGTGCATGGCAAAGGTCGGCAAACCGATATCCACGGTGCGCACACCCAGGTGGCTGGCCGTGATCGGCCCGATGGTCGAGCCACAGCCCATGTCGCTGCGTACCACGAAGCTCTGCACGGGCACTTCTTCGGCCATGCACAGGTGGCGGAAGAACCCAGCGGTTTCGCTGTTGGTGGCGTAACGCTGGTTGTTGTTCACCTTGATCACCGGCCCGGCGTTGAGTTTGGGCCCATGGTTGCCGTCGTGCTTGTCGGCATAGTTGGGGTGCACGCCGTGGGCGTTGTCGGCCGATACCATCAGCGAACGCTGGATGGTGCGCACGTAGGTGTCGCCGTCGGGCAGCAGGCGTTGCAGGGTCTGCTCCAGCATCGGGCCATCGGCGCCGCAAGCCGAGCAGCTACCGACCTCTTCATGGTCGGTGCACACCAGCACGCAGGTTTCGTCGCTGTCGGCGGCCAGCAGTGCCTGCAGGCCGGCGTAGCACGACAGCAGGTTATCCAGGCGGGCCGCGGCGATGAAGTCGCCGTTCAGGCCGACCAGGGCGGCCTGCTGGGTGTCGTAGAAGCTCAGTTCGTAGTCCAGCACCACGTCGGCGATCAGCTCGTGTTCACGGGCCAGTTGCTCGGTGAGCAGGGCGCGGAAGTCGATGCGTTCGTCACCGGCCACCTGGGCCAGGATCGGCGGCAGTTCGTTCTGCGGGTTGATCGCCCAGCCCTCATTGGCGGTGCGGTTCAGGTGGATGGCCAGGTTGGGGATGATGGCAATGGGCAGTTTGAAGTCGATCAGTTGGCTTTCGACCTTGCCATCACGGCGGTAGGTGACCCGCCCGGCCAGCGACAGGTCGCGGTCGAACCACGGCGCCAGCAGGGCGCCGCCATACACTTCTACGCCCAGTTGCAAAAAGCCCTGGCGCTGCAGCTCGGGCTGCGGCTTGACCCGCAGGCAAGGGCTGTCGGTATGCGCGCCGACCATGCGGATACCGTGGTGTAGCGGGGCTTGCTTGCCCAACTTGATGGCGATGATCGATGAATCGTTGCGGGTAACGTAGTAGCGCCCGCCCGGCACCGTGGCCCAGCTATCACGCTCGTCCAGGCGCTGGTAACCGGCTGCCTCCAGGCGTTGGGCCAGGCTGGCGGTGGCATGGAAGGGCGTGGGGGAAGCCTTGAGAAAGTCGATAAGGCCAGAATTCAGTGCATCGCGCATAACTCACTCCAATTCGAGCTTCAAGCTATAAGCTTCAAGCCATAAGCTACAAGCCATAAGCTACAAGCCATAAGCTACAAGTCGTAAGCTGCAAGCTTCAAGCAAAGGCAGTCCGCGGAGCAAGCTTCCACGCGATCTGTCTTTGCTTTTTCTTGCAGCTTGCAGCTTGCAGCTTGATGCTTGCAGCTTAAAAAGGTGCAGGGCACTCGAACTTCAGCCGTTGCCCGGAAACCGGGTGGGTGAAGCTCAGCATCGAGGCGTGCAGGCACAACCGCTCATGCGCCGCCAATGCCTGCGGGTTGGCATACAGGCGATCGCCCAGCAACGGGTGCCCGATCGACAGCATGTGCACGCGCAACTGGTGTGAACGCCCGGTGATCGGGGTCAGCTCCACCCGGCAGTGGTCGCCACAGCGCTCGACGATGCGCCAGAAGGTGAGGGCATGCTTGCCTTGCTCATGGTCCACCACGTGGCGGGGCTTGGTCGGCGGGTCGTAGCGCAGCGGCAGGTCGATGCTGCCGCTGTCCAGCGCCGGCTGCCCCCAGCACAACGCGGTGTAGGCTTTTTCGGTTTCACGGTCGTGGAACTGGCGCGACAGCTCGCGGTGGCTGTCGGCATCGCGGGCCAGCAGGATGATGCCCGACGTTTCCCAGTCCAGGCGGTGCACGATCAGGGCGTCGGGGTAGCCGTTTTGCTGCAGGCGGGTAATCAGGCAGTCCTTGTTGTCGTCGGCGCGGCCAGGCACCGACAGCAGCAGCGTCGGCTTGTTGATCACCAGGATGGCGGCGTCTTCGTGCAGGATCTGGATGTTCGACAGCGGCATTGCTCGGTCTCGGTTATATCAGGGGAAAACAGCGGGGCCGCTTTGCGGCCCTTTCGCGACACAAGGCCGCTCCCACAGGGGAGTGCATAACCCTTGTGGGAGCGGCCTTGTGTCGCGAAAGGGCTGCAACGCAGCCCCGGCTTTTTTGCCGAATCAACGATCCGGCAAGGTAATGTTCAGCTCCAGAATGGAGCAGCTGCCCTGGTTCTCCAGCTCGATATGCACGTCGTCATTGCCGATGTTCACATACTTGCGGATCACTTCCAGCAGTTCTTTCTGCAGCTCCGGCAGGTAGTCCGGCTCGCTGCGCTGGCCGCGCTCGTGCGCCACGATGATCTGTAGACGCTCTTTCGCCACCGACGCGCTGGTCTGTTTCTGTCTGCCACGAAAGAAGTCAAAAAGGTTCATGGTTTATTTGCTCCCGAAAATGCGCTCGAAGAATCCTTTCTTCTGTACATCGATGAAGCGCATTGGCTTCTCTTTGCCCAACAGGCGGTCGACTGCATCGCTGTAGGCCTGGCCAGCGTCGCTCTGGTCATCGAGGATGACCGGGATACCCTGGTTGGAAGCCTTGAGCACAGCCTGAGACTCCGGGATGACGCCTTTGAGTTTGATCGACAGGATTTCTTCGACGTCGGCCACGCTGAGCATTTCGCCCTTCACCACGCGCTCGGGATGGTAGCGGGTGATCAGCAGGTGCTCCTTGATCGGCTCTTCGCCGTTCTCGGAACGGCGCGATTTGCTCGACAGGATACCCAGCATGCGGTCCGAGTCACGTACCGACGACACTTCAGGGTTGGTCACGACAATCGCTTCATCGGCGAAATACATCGCCAGGTGCGCGCCTTTCTCGATACCGGCCGGCGAGTCGCAGATCACGTACTCGAAGTCCTTTTTCAGGTCCATCAGTACCTTTTCCACGCCTTCCTGGGTCAGCGCGTCCTTGTCACGGGTCTGGCTGGCGGCCAGCACGTACAGGTTCTCGAGGCGCTTGTCCTTGATCAGGGCCTGCTGCAGGTTGGCTTCGCCGTTGACCACGTTGACGAAGTCGTACACCACGCGGCGTTCGCAGCCCATGATCAGGTCGAGGTTACGCAGGCCCACGTCGAAGTCGACGATGACGGTCTTGTGGCCGCGCAGTGCGAGGCCGGTACCAATGGCGGCGCTGGTGGTGGTCTTGCCCACACCCCCCTTGCCGGAAGTAACCACGAGAATCTTGGCCAAGGTGTTTCACCCCTAAAATAGTCGGGACACTTGTCCCTGCAAAAAACTGAAATAGCTTTAATAGCTCAAATAAAAGGCAACTGTAAAAAAAGTTGCACTAAAAATGCTGGCAAGTATCCGTTAAAGACGGGTGATGTTCAACACGTCACCAGACAGGCTGACTTGCACACCGGTGCCCCACAGCGGGTCGCGGCGCAGGTCTTCGCAGACCTTGTACTGGCCAGCGATGGAGACCATTTCGGCGGTCATCTGCTGGCAGAAGATACGTGCCTTGGTATTGCCCTTGATGCCGGCCAGGGCGCGGCCGCGCATGGCGCCGTACACATGGATGTTGCCATCGGCCAGAAGTTCCGCACCTGGGCTGACCGAAGCCGTGACTATCAGATCGCCACCTTGGGCGTAGATCTGCTGGCCGCCGCGTACCGGCGAAGTGATGATACGGGTCGGGCGTACCTCCGGCTCCGGGGCTGGGGGCGGTACCGGGGCGGGTTCGGGTTTTTTCACCGCTTCGGGTTCGGGCTCCAGCGGCCGCTCACGGGCGCCGGACGGCGGCAGCACGGGCAGGTCGATGGCGATGGCGGCGGCGATGTCCTCGATGCGGCTGGCACGAATGGCCAGCGTACGCAGGCCATGGTGGCGGCAGATCCGCATCAAGCCGGGCAGGTCGATTGCCCCTTCATCGGCAGGCAGCTTGTCCAGCGCCAGCACCAGCGGCGTGTTACTGAAGAAGTTCGGCGCCTGGGCGACTTTGGCCGCCAGCTGGCGGTCCAGGGCTTCAAGGTCATTGCGCGCCAGTTCCAGTACGGTGATGGCAAGCATGCTGCCCTTGAGCTGGAACACGGAAGCGGTGTCGGGTGTGTGGTTTGGGCTCATGGTCTGCATAGACGGCTTGTTGCGGAAAAAGTGCCCTGACTTATAACGAGAACACCGGTTGCCCGCAACATGCGCTGATCCGTTGTAGAATGCGCAGCCTTTGTCTTTCCGGATGCTTCAATGGAACGCCCGCGTTTTCGTCGCTATTACCTTCACCCAAAGTTCTGGGGCCTGTGGCTGGGCCTGGGCCTGCTGTGGCTGGTAGTCCAGTTGCCGTACCGGGTGCTGTTGAAAATCGGTGCCGCGCTGGGCGCGGTGATGTACCACTTTGCCGGCGAGCGCCGGCGCATTGCTGCGCGCAACCTGGAGCTGTGCTTTCCGGAGCTGTCAGTCGACGAACGGCAGCGGTTGCTGAAGGCCAACTTCGCGTCCACCGGCATCGCCTTCTTCGAAATGGCCATGAGCTGGTGGTGGCCCAAGGCGCGGCTGGCACGCCTGGCCCATGTCGAGGGCCTGGAGCACCTGCAAGCCGCGCAGCAGGCGGGGCAGGGGGCCATCCTGATGGCGGTGCACTTCACCACCCTGGAAATCGGCGCGGCGCTGCTGGGCCAGCAGCACACCATCGACGGCATGTACCGCGAGCATGGTAACGCGCTGTTCGATTTCATCCAGCGCAGCGGCCGCGAGCGCCACAACCTCGATTCGCTGGCGGTGGAACGCGAGGATGTGCGTGGCATGCTCAAGCTGCTGCGTTCGGGCCGGGCGATCTGGTACGCGCCGGACCAGGACTACGGCACCAAGCAGAGCCTGTTCGTGCCGCTGTTCGGCATACCCGCCGCAACGGTCACGGCCACCACCAAGTTTGCCCGGCTGGGCAAGGCGCAGGTCATTCCGTTCACCCAGAAACGCCTGGACGATGGCAGCGGCTACCGGCTGGTGATCCACCCACCGCTGGCGGACTTCCCCGGGGAAAGCGAAGAGGCCGATTGCCTGCGCATCAACCAGTGGGTCGAAAGCGTGCTGCGCGAATGCCCCGAGCAGTACCTGTGGGCGCACCGCCGGTTCAAGTCGCGGCCCGAAGGGGCTGAGCGACTGTATGACAAGAAAAAGCGTTGAACCCTGTGTCGCCGGGAAGCACGCCATGGTCCCACCTGCGGTAACCGGCCTTATCCTGTCTGGCGGTGGCGCCCGCGCCGCCTATCAGGTCGGCGTACTGGCCGGCATCGCCGAGCTGTTGCCGGCCAGCGCAGCCAACCCGTTCCCGGTGATCGTCGGCACTTCGGCAGGGGCCATCAACGCCGTGACCCTGGCCAGCGGTGCCGGCCAGTTCAACAGCGCCGTGCAACGGCTGACGCACTTCTGGCAGAACATTTCCAGCCACCTGGTGATCCGCAGTGACTGGCCTGGGGTGGTGCGCCAGGCCAGCCGGTTTGTCGGCCACAATCTGCTTGGGCTGGGCGGCCAGGCGCCCGTGGCGTTGCTCGACAGCCGCCCGCTGCGCACCTTGCTGGAGGCGCAGCTGAACCTGGATGGCATTGGCCAGGCCTTGGCCGCCGAGCAACTGCGCGCGGTAGCGGTAACCGCCTTCGGTTACGAGTCCGGCCAGGCGGTGACCTTCTACCAGGGCCGAGGCTCGATCGAGGCCTGGTTGCGCCACCGCCGCATCGGCGTGCCCACGCCGCTGGGCATCGACCACCTGCTGGCCAGTGCGGCGATCCCGCTGCTGTTCGCGCCGGTGCAGCTGGGTGACGAGTATTATGGTGACGGTGCGGTGCGGCAGTCGGCGCCGATAAGCCCGGCTCTGCACCTGGGTGCCAGCCGGGTGCTGGTGGTCGGCGTCAGCGGCAACCCGCAGCGGCCTGCGCCACCCTTGCCGCCCCAGCGGGTGTTCAGCGGGCAGCAGCCAAGCCTGGCGCAGATCGGCGGGCACCTGCTCAACAGCACCTTCATTGACAGCCTGGAAGATGACATCGAACTGCTGCAGCGGCTCAACCACCTGGGCCGGCTGTTGCCAGCGCACCTGGACGCACGCCGCCTGGGCCTGGCACCGATCGATGTGCTGGTGGTTGCGCCCAGCCAGCCGCTGGACGAGATTGCCGCGCGCCACCGCCGCGACCTGCCGGCGGCGCTGCGCCTGTTCCTGCGCGGGCCGGGGGCAACCCGTACCAGTGGGGCGGGGGTGTTGAGCTATCTGCTGTTCGAAGCCGGTTATTGCAGTGAGCTGATCGAGTTGGGGCGCCGCGACGCCTTGGCCAAAAAGCGCGAGCTGTGCCAGTTCCTGGGTATCGGATAACGCCTGCGCCGGCCCTTTCGCGGCATTGCACCGCCGCCAAAGGGCCGGGCCGGGTTAGTCGGCTATCTGCAGCTTGCGCGATTGGGTATACACGTAGCGCACTTTTTCATACTCGAACGGCGAGTTGAGCTGGCCATAGCGGAATTTGGTGTTGTAGCGCTTGTCCACCACGCGCAAGGCGAAGATCTCAGGGTGGTCCTTGCTGGCGTCGGCCACGTTGAGGTAGTTGATGCTCTGCTCGCCGGCGTAGTCCACTGCCAGGCCGGTGGTATCGCGCAGGTTCGACGGGCCCAGCAGCGGCAGCATCAGGTACGGCCCTTCGGGTACCCCGTAGAAGCCCAGCGTCTGGCCAAAGTCTTCGCTCTGCCGTGGCAGGCCCATGCTGGTGGCCGGGTCCCACAGCCCGCCTACGCCAATGATGGTATTGAACATCAGCCGCGCGGTGATCTCGGCCGAACGTTTGGCCTTGAGCTGCAGCACGCTGTTGAACAGGTTCGGCACATCGCCCAGGTTATTGAAGAAGTTGCTGACCCCGGTGCGGACGAAGCTTGGCGTAACGTACTGGTAGCCGTTCACCAACGGCAGCAGCACCCACTGGTCGAGGCGGTAGTTGAAGTGGTAGATGCGCCGGTTGACCGACTCCAGCGGGTCGTACACGTTCAGCGCCTCCAACGTGGAGCGCTCGAACTCGCGCTGGTCCAGGCCGGGGTTGAATTTCAGCTCTCGCAGCGGGTCGAGAAAACCGTCGGACTCGGGCACCAGTGGCGCTGTGCCAACCACCTGCGGGTCGGCCTCGACCACGCTGGCCCGCGGTGCGGTTTCGGCGGCCAGGGTGTGGCCGGCGGCTAGCAGGGCAGTGGCGAAGAGGAGTTTGTTAACCACGGAAGAACTCCAGCATGGCGTCGCTGTTGACGCGGTAGTTGAGGTTGCCGCAATGGCCGCCATGGGGGTAGAGGGTCAGCCGGTCACCAAAGACCTTGCGCAGGAAGCCGATGTCGCCCGGGCCGAGGATGACGTCGTCGGCGTTGTGCATCACCGCGATCTTGTCGCTGCTGTGCAGGTAGTCTGCCAGCGCGTACAGGCTGACCTGGTTGATCAGTTGCAGGATGCTGTTGCCGTCGGTGCGTGCACGCCACATGGGGATTACCTGCTCGGTCATGTAGCAGTCGAAGTCACACTGCAGGGCACGTTTGAAGAACGGCGTGAGGCTGCTGCCTTCGGTGATCGGGTACTTCGGCGGAATGATCAGGCCGCGACGGTTGATCAGGTCGGAGGTAAAGGCAATGTCGGCCGCCGAGAAGCGGAACGAGGTGCCGATCAACATGGCCATCTGTTCGTTGGACAAATGTTGTTTCGACTGCTGGAAGTCGTACAACAGGGCATCGTTGAGGTCGATGTAACCCTTGTCCTGGAAGTAGCGGGTGAGCTTTTGCAGCATCAACTCGTAGAAGGTGGTGCTGCGGTCGATGCCCTTCACCTGGGTTTGCACCAGCTTGTCGAGGTTGTTGATCGAGGTGTACAGGTTGACCGGTGGGTTGAGCAGCAACACGCGCTTGAAGTTGAAGCTGCGGCGGGTTTCGTCCAGGTGGCTGACGAACGCCGCGTCGAGGGCCCCCAGGCTGTAGCCGGTGAGGTAGAACTCGCTGACCGGCAGGCGCGGGTGCTGGGCCCGCACGGCCTGCATGACCCGGTACAGGTCTTCGGCGTCTTCCTGGGTGATGCCGGGGGTGGCAAAGCGCGAGGCGGCGCTTATGAAGTCGTAGCTGGTAGGCGAAGACAACTGCACCACGTGGAAACCGGCCTGATAGAACAGCTTCTTCAGGTATTCGTTGATGGTGCTGTTGTAGGCGGCCCCGGTGCCGGCGATGATGAAGATCAGCGGCGCCGCGTGGTCCTGGCGGGCCAGGCGGTACTTGAGCTTTTTTACCGCCCAGAAGTTGTCGGGCAGGATGAACTCGCGCTCCGGGCGCAGGTTCAGGCTGTAGTCGGACTGGTCGATGTCTTCATCGCTGGGCAGGGTCGGGCGCTGCTCCGGCGGCGTAGTGGCGATGGTGGCCTCGAACGGGTTGGTCAAGGGGTAGCCATAGCTGGCGGCGTCGATATCGCGCGCTGAAGCGGCCACAGCCATGAGCAGGCCACCGAGCAAGGCAGCGAGGCGCAAAGTACGAAGCATGTAATCCCCCAAAAGAACGCAAGGTCAAGCGTATGCAGGCTAGGACCACTGCGGGCTGAACAAAGTTGCCTGGCGTAGTGGCCTTTGGTGTTCTTGTAATCTGCAACATAGCTGCAGGCCGACAATTTTGCCTTATCAAGGGCGATGGGTGATCATCGTTTTCTTCGATAGTGACTGTAGGGAAAACAGGATGTCTCGTGCCTTGCCGGCAGCCATGGTCATGCTGTTCATCGGGCTGTGGCTCGCAGCCAGTTACGCGGTGCGTTACGGGCTGATGGAAGACGGCCAGTGGGTCGGCCTGTGCACGTTACCGGCGGCGTACTGGCAGTGCGAGGTCCGGTCGTTGCTGGGGCTGGGCATTCACCACCAGGTGCTGGCCTGGGGCGGGTTGGGCCTGGCCCTGTTGGCGCAGGTGGTCGCCGGCCGTGCAGGCTGGTGGCTGGCCTTCCTGGCCCTGGTGTTCGCGGTGCCGGCGCTGGTGCTGTATACCGCCAGCATTGCGGTGTTTGCGCTGGTGCTGGCGGGCTTGCGGTTGGTCCGCTCGCAGCAGCGGGCCTGACCAGGCCAACCGCCGCATTAAAGGTGCGCCGCGGCCGCCATCACAACGCGCGCAGCCGCAAGCTGCGCCACAGCGCCACTGTCATTACCACGCTCACCACCGCCCACCCCCAGGCCTGGCGGTTCTGCAGCCCTTCGACAAACAGCTGTGGCGCCACCCCGGCGCCCACGATAAACGCCAGCAATGCCACCTCCGCCCGCGGCGCGCGCACCGGCCACAGCGCGTACACCAGCGCCGGCAACGCCAGCGCTGCAGTGGGGAAGCTGCGGTAGCGCGGGTCGAACACCAGCGCCAGCATGCTCACCGCCGCAGCGAAGCCTGCTGCCAGCAACAGCCAGCCGGCGCGCGCCTGTAACCCGGCGAACAGCCGCTCGCGCCAACCGGCGCGCTGCGCCTGGGCCAACACGGCATGGGCCAGCACCAACAGGTTCAGTGCGACCAGCGCCAGCGCCCACACCCATTCCCCGGCGAAGCGCGCATGGGTGCGCACCAGCTCGCCCCACAGGCCCAGGCAACCCGCCCCCAGCGCAGCCAGCAGCGGTAACAGCAACGCGGCCCGCAGGGTGGCGGGGCGCCCGGCCAGCACCAGCATGACCAGCATCAGCGCGGCGCTGCCCAGCAACCACTGCGGCCAGTAGTGCAGGTTGCTCACCGGCCCTTCCAGCACACCCTTGTCCTGCCGGTCGGCATCGTACAACCCCCAGTACCCGCCCACCGCACCTTCGTTCGCACGCTTCCACGGCTGGTCGAAGGCCTCGATCAGGTTGTAGTGCCAGCCATTGGCCTCTGCCATGCTCACAAAACCACGAATGAAGCGCGCTTCATTGACCCGGCTGGGCACTGCCGTCTCGCGCTGGCGGCCTTCGCTGGGCCAGCCGGTTTCACCAATCAGGACGTCCTTGGGCGCAAAGCGCGTACCGAACACCCGGCGTACATCGGCGACATGGGCCAAGGCCTGGTCGATGCCCTGGGGGTCGTCCTCCCAGTAGGGCAACAGGTGAATGGTGAGGAAGTCCACCGCCGGTGCCACCTGCGGGTGCTGCAACCAGAATTCCCAGACATCGGCGTAGGTCACCGGCACGTGCACCTGGCTTTTCACCCGGGCGATCAGCGTGGCCAGGTGTGCACCGGTCACCTCCTTGCGCAGCAGGGTTTCGTTGCCGACGATCACTGCGCTGACCACGTCGGGGTTGGCATTGGCGGCGGCGATCAGCAGGTTGATTTCCCGCTCGGTGTCGGCGGCGTGCGCATTGACCCAGGCCCCCAGCATCACCTTCAGGCCGTGCTTGCGCGCCAGCGCCGGTATTGCTTCAAGACCGGTCATGGAATAGGTGCGAATGCACTGAAAGCGTTCGGCCAACAAGGCCAGGTCGGCATCCATGCGCTGCGGGCGCAGCCGAAACGGTTGGTCGTAGGGCGACTGGTCCTTGTCGAACGGTGTGTACGAGGCACATTGCAGCTTGTGTGCAGGGCTCGCGGCATCGGGCAGTTGCAGCGGCTTGCCAAGCCCGTACCAGAGCGCTCCCAGCCCCAGCAGGGCGAACAGGCAGGCAAACAGGTACAACGGCAGCAGCGCGCGGGCAGAACGGGGCATCAGGCGGTCCATCGTCAGGCACAAAGGGATAGATAGTAGCCCGGCGCCAAAGCTTTGGCATGCAAGGATCGCGCAGGTCGTGGTGGGCATATGGCGCTAATGGCACAGTGCTGTCGCATATGGGGCAGGTACAGGTCGCAGCTGGATCAGGTCGCCCGGGGTTGCAGGCAGATGATGGAATCTCCAAGACCTGACGAGGGGATGCTTTGATGGCGACTTTGAAAAAAATGCGACGTTTCCTGGGGGTGGGCACCGCCCTGGTACTGGGATTGAGCGCAGCACAGGCAATGGCCAAGGAAGTGAGCATTGGCTACGTGGACGGCTGGGCCGACAGCGTGGCAACCACCAACGTGGCGGCCGAAGTAATCAAGCAGAAGCTCGGCTACGATGTGAAGTTGCAGGCCGTTGCCACCGGGATCATGTGGCAGGGTGTGGCGACCGGCAAGCTCGATGCCATGTTGTCGGCCTGGTTGCCGGTGACCCATGGCGAGTACTGGGCCAAGAACAAGGATAACGTGGTCGACTACGGCGCCAACTTCAAAGATGCCAAGATCGGCTTGATCGTGCCTGAGTACGTCAAGGCCACCAGCATCGCCGACCTCAAGACCGACAACAGCTTCAAGCAGAAGATCGTCGGCATCGATGCAGGCTCGGGCGTGATGATCAAGACCGAACAGGCCATCAAGGACTACGACCTGACCGGCTACAAGCTGCAGGCCAGCTCGGGCGCCGCGATGACCGCCGAACTGGGCCGTGCCTACGCCAAGCAGCAGTCGATTGCAGTGACCGGCTGGGTGCCGCACTGGATGTTCGCCAAGTGGAAGCTGAAGTTCCTCGAAGACCCGAAAGGCGTTTATGGCGCGTCGGAAACCGTAAACAGCATTGGCAGCAAAGAACTGGCGACCAAGGCACCGGAAGTGGCCGAGTTCCTGAAGAAATTCAGCTGGCAGTCCAAAGACGAGATTGGCGAAGTGATGCTGGCCATCCAGGAAGGCGCCAAGCCTGAAGCGGCGGCCAAGGACTGGGTGGCCAAGCACCCGGACCGCGTGAAGGAATGGACTGGCAAGTAACAACCTGAAAGGGCCAGTTTTGTTGCTTCGCGGGTAAACCCGCTGCCGCAGGGCAGCGGGTTTTCTCGCGAATGGGCCGGCACTTTGTTACGCAAACGGTAAAACACCGTTGCATCTAAGACTAAGGTCGTCTGGTTGGCGTCCATCGGCAGCATAAAGTAAGGGTGTGGGTGTTTCCCTACTTGTGCTGCTAGGACAAAAACAATGAACGACAGCATTTACCTCTCGATACAAAACAGCCCTCGCTTCAAGGAGCTGGTCAGCAAACGCGAACGGTTCGCCTGGATCCTCTCGGCGATCATGCTCGGCTTGTACTGCGCTTTTATCCTTCTCATTGCCTACGGTCCTCACATACTGGGCGCCAAGCTCAGCCCTGAGTCGTCGATCACCTGGGGTATCCCCATCGGCGTCGGCCTGATCGTCTCGGCATTCGTCCTTACCGCCATCTACGTGCGCCGCGCCAACGGCGAGTTCGATGAGCTGAACAAGGCCATCCTGAAGGAGGCGCAACAATGATTCGCCACGCCAAAGCCCTGGCCATACTGGCCTGCGGAGCCTTCGCACCCGCCGTGTGGGCCGCCGATGCCCTGACCGGCGAGGTGCAGAAGCAACCGCTGAACGTCTCTGCCATCGCCATGTTCGTGGCGTTCGTCGCCTTCACCCTGGGCATTACCTACTGGGCCTCCAAGCGCAACAAGTCGGCGTCGGACTACTACGCCGCCGGCGGCAAGATCACCGGTTTCCAGAATGGCCTGGCGATTGCCGGCGACTACATGTCGGCAGCCTCGTTCCTGGGCATTTCCGCACTGGTGTTCACCTCTGGCTACGATGGCCTGATCTACTCGATCGGCTTCTTGGTCGGCTGGCCGATCATTCTCTTCCTGATTGCCGAACGCCTGCGCAACCTGGGCAAGTACACCTTCGCCGACGTGGCGTCGTACCGCCTCGGGCAAAAGGAAATCCGCACCCTGTCGGCTTCCGGCTCGCTGGTGGTAGTGGCGTTCTACCTGATCGCGCAGATGGTCGGTGCCGGCAAGCTGATCGAGCTGCTGTTCGGCCTGGACTACCATGTGGCGGTGATCCTGGTGGGTATCCTGATGTGCCTGTACGTGCTGTTCGGCGGCATGCTCGCTACCACTTGGGTACAGATCATCAAGGCCGTGCTGTTGCTGTCCGGTGCCAGCTTCATGGCGCTGATGGTGATGAAACACGTGGGCTTCGACTTCAATACGCTGTTCTCCGAAGCGATCAAGGTGCACGCCAAGGGCGAGGCCATCATGAGCCCGGGCGGCCTGGTCAAAGACCCGATCTCGGCGTTCTCGCTGGGCCTGGCGCTGATGTTCGGTACGGCAGGCCTGCCGCACATCCTGATGCGCTTCTTCACCGTCAGTGACGCCAAGGAAGCCCGCAAGAGCGTGCTGTACGCCACCGGCTTCATCGGCTACTTCTACATCCTCACCTTCATCATCGGCTTTGGCGCCATCCTGCTGGTCAGTACCAACCCTGACTTCAAGGACGCCGCCGGCGCGCTGCTGGGCGGCAACAACATGGCCGCGGTGCACCTTGCCAATGCCGTGGGTGGCAGCGTATTCCTCGGCTTCATCTCGGCAGTGGCGTTCGCCACCATCCTGGCGGTGGTCGCCGGCCTGACCCTGGCGGGTGCCTCGGCAGTGTCCCACGACCTGTACGCCAGCGTGTGGCGCAAGGGCAAGGCCAACGACAAGGACGAGATCCGCGTGTCGAAGATCACCACCGTCGCCCTCGGCGTACTGGCGATCTGCCTGGGCATCCTGTTCGAGAAGCAGAACATCGCCTTCATGGTCGGCCTGGCGTTCTCCATCGCCGCCAGCTGCAACTTCCCGGTCCTGCTGCTTTCGATGTACTGGAAAAAGCTGACCACCCGTGGCGCCATGATCGGCGGCTGGCTGGGCCTGGTCAGCGCAGTGACGCTGATGATCCTTGGCCCGACCATCTGGGTGCAGATCCTCGGCCATGAAAAGCCGATCTACCCGTACGAGTACCCGGCGCTGTTCTCGATGGCCATTGCCTTCGTCAGCATCTGGTTCTTCTCGGTCACCGACAAGTCCAAGGCCGCAGAAAACGAACGCGCGCTGTTCTTCCCGCAGTTCGTCCGTTCGCAGACTGGCCTGGGGGCTTCAGGCGCTGTGTCGCACTGAGCCCGCCCATAAAAAAACCGCGCCGAAGCGCGGTTTTTTTTTGCCTAGCGTGGCGCGTCTAGATCCTGCCCAGCAGTAACAACACCAGCAGGACCACCAGTACCACGCCGACGATGCCGGACGGGCCGTAGCCCCAGCTGCGCGAGTGTGGGAAGACCGGTAAGCCACCAATCAACAGAAGAATCAGGATGATGATGAGGATCGTGGTCATGTACGTGTCCTTGCGTGGTTAGGGGTCAAGGGCCTCGGGTTGCCGGCCTCTTGTAAGTTCGGACTGGTGGGCAATGTGAAAGATTCCATTTTGTGCCGGTTCATGCCCCCACATTCACTACCCTGATGAACCCTGCCCTTGGCCAGGCCCTTGTTTAGACTCGTTTCATTCCTCAACGAGACAGGGCCAGCCACCATGCACAACCGCATCATGATTACCGGAGCCGGCTCAGGCCTCGGGCGCGAAATTGCCCTGCGTTGGGCACGTGAGGGGTGGCGCCTGGCGCTGGCCGATGTCAACGAAGGCGGCCTGCGCGAAACGCTGGACCTGGCCCGTGCGGCCGGCGGTGAGGGTTTCGTCCAGCGCTGCGACGTGCGCGACTACAGCCAGCTCACAGCCCTGGCCCAGGCCTGTACCGAGCAGTTCGGTGGCATCGATGTGGTGGTCAACAACGCCGGGGTTGCCTCGGGCGGGTTCTTTGCCGAGCTGTCGCTGGAAGACTGGGATTGGCAGATTGCCGTCAACCTGATGGGCGTGGTCAAGGGCTGCAAGGCCTTCCTGCCCCTGCTGGAGCGCAGCAAGGGGCGCATCATCAACGTCGCGTCGATGGCCGCCCTGATGCAGGGGCCGGGCATGAGCAACTACAACGTCGCCAAGGCCGGCGTGCTGGCGCTGTCGGAGAGCCTGCTGGTGGAATTGCGCCAGGTGGAGGTGGCGGTGCATGTGGTGTGCCCGTCGTTCTTCCAGACCAATCTGCTGGACTCGTTCCGCGGCCCGAACCCGGCCATGAAGGCGCAGGTCGGCAAGTTGCTGGAAGGGTCGCCGATCAATGCGGCGGACATTGCCGACTACATCCACCGGCAGGTCGCTGCTGGCGAGTTCCTGATTATGCCGCATGAGGCCGGGCGGCAGGCTTGGGAATTGAAGCGGCAAGCCCCCGAGCGGCTCTACCAGGAAATGGCCGAAATGGCCGTGAAAATGCGTGCCAAAGCGGTTTCGCGATGAAATATCTGTAGGGCGAATTACCAGTAGATGTAGGGCGCTTCTGAATCGCTGCGGAGCTATTGAGTAGCCTGATCCTGACGATGCAGTCTCCGGTTTTACCTTGTGCAGGAGGACCGGAACATGCTGGTGATAGGGCGCGAAGTGGGCGAGGTCATCATGATCGGTGAGAACATCCGCCTCGTGGTGGTCGAAACCCGTGACGGGGTGGTGCGCTTTGGCGTGGACGCCCCACGGGAAGTGCCGGTGCACCGGTCCGAGGTGTACAAGCGCATCAAGGAAGCCAAGAAAGCCGAGGCCGGCTAGTCGAGCAGTTCCCGCGGCACGTCATGCTTGGCCAGCAACTGGCACTGCTGGCTTTCGGGGTCGAACAGGATGAAGGCCTGGCCCTTGGCCAATGCCTGGCGTACCCGCAGTACCCGTGTTTCCAGCGGGGTATCGTCACCATTGTCGGTACCGTCGCGGGTGACGAAGTCTTCGATCAGGCGGGTCAGTGTTTCGGCTTGCAGGTGCTCGTAGGGGATCAGCATGGGGCGGTGTCTCGGGTTACGGTGGGGGCATGCTACGCGAAACATTGGGGCTTTTGGGGCCGCGTTGCGGCCCATCGCGACACAAGGCCGCTCCTACAGCGACCGTGCAATTTTTGAGCTGTGGGAGATTCTATGGTTCCTGGCAAGGGTAGCCGGAGCATCTTCAGCGCCTGTGAGATCGAGCGCCGCCCGCGCGGCGCAATCGCGAGCTGCGCTCGCTCCTACGTTTGTTTCGGGCCAGTAACGCCTGTGACAGGCGCGCGCGGCCGCCTTGTTTGTACGGCGCGATATCGAGGCATGCACCAAGGCGTTCGCGCGCAAATCCCACAGGAATAATTGGCCCGAAACAAACGTAGGAGCGAGCGCAGCTCGCGATGCGCCGCGCGGGCGGCGCTCGCTCTAACAGGCGCTGCATACCTTGTGGCAAACACCTGTCAGCCCTGATGCGATCCCCGTGGGAGTTGGCTTGCCGACGATGGGCCGCAAAGCGGCCCCAGGGCCTTAGCCCTTGTTACCGACCAGGCTATCGACCGCCGGCACGCGCGTGTCGCTCTCCATCTGCGCATCGTGTTCCAGCTGGTGGCTGAAGCGCTCCAGCGAGGCATTGGCCGGCTGTGAATCGCTGGCAAACACCGGCGGGCTGAGCAGGTACGCCGACAACAACTGGCTCAGGGCCGCCAGGCTGTCGATGTGCGTCCGCTCATAGCCGTGGGTGGCATCGCAGCCGAACGCCACCAGCGCGGTGCGAATATCGTGCCCGGCCGTTACCGCCGAATGGGCATCACTGAAGTAGTAGCGGAACAGGTCGCGGCGTACCGGCAGGTCGTGGTCGCCGGCCAGTTTCAGCAAGTGCCGCGACAGGTGGTAATCATAGGGCCCCGACGAGTCCTGCATGGCCACGCTCACGGCATGCTCGCTGGAGGCTTGCCCGGGCGCCACCGGGGCAATGTCGATGCCGACGAACTCGCTGACGTCCCAAGGCAGGGCACCCGCTGCGCCCGAGCCGGTTTCCTCGGTAATGGTGAACAGCGGGTGGCAGTCGATCAGCGGTTGCTGGCCGCTCTCCACCACTGCCTTGAGCGCGGTGAGCAGCGCCGCGACACCGGCCTTGTCATCCAGGTGACGGGCGCTGATGTGGCCGCTGTCTGTGAACTCGGGCAGTGGGTCGAAGGCCACGAAGTCACCAATGCTCACCCCCAGCGCCTCGCAATCGGCGCGGGTGGCGCAATAGGCGTCCAGGCGGACTTCCACGTGTTCCCAGCTCACCGGCATCTGGTCGATGGCGGTGTTGAAGGCGTGCCCACTGGCCATCAGCGGCAGTACGCTGCCGCGGAACACGCCGGTGTCGGTGAACACGCTGACCCTGCTGCCCTCGGCGAAGCGGCTGGACCAGCAGCCAACCGGCGCCAGGGCCAGCCGGCCGTTGTCCTGCAGTTGGCGCACGCTGGCGCCGATGGTATCGAGGTGCGCGGATACGGCGCGGTCGGGCGAGGTTTGCCGGCCCTTCAAGGTCGCGCGAATGGTGCCGCGACGGGTCAGCTCGAAGGGGATGCCCAGTTCGTCCAGGCGTTCGGCCACGTAGCGCACGATGGTGTCGGTGAAACCGGTCGGGCTGGGGATGGCCAGCATCTCCAGCAGCACGCGCTTGAGGTATTCGAGATCGGGTTCGGGGTGTCGCTCGGACATGGTTGAATACTCCTTGCTCCTGTGCCGGCCTTTTCGCGAGTGAACCCGCGAAGAGCCCGGCACTGGTTTACGCCAAAGGCCGGCTATGCGGGAACAGCAGGTCGATGAAACGCTCGGCCGTTGGCTGCGGTTCGTGGTTTGCCAAGCCGGCGCGCTCGTTGGCTTCGATAATCACGTACTCGGGCTGTTCGGCATCACGCACCATGAAATCCAGCCCGACCACCGGAATTTCCAGCGCCCGGGCAGCGCGCACGGCGGCGTCGGCCAGCACCGGGTGCAGGCGGGCGGTAACGTCTTCCAGGGTGCCGCCGGTGTGCAGGTTGGCGGTGCGCCGCACGGCCAGGCGCTGGCCGGGAGGCAGTACGTCGTCGTAACCCACGCCAGCAGCGCGCAGGGTACGTTCGGTTTCTTCATCCAGCGGGATACGGCTTTCACCTGCCGTAGCGGCCTGGCGACGACGGCTTTGGGCCTCGATCAACTGGCGCACACTGTGCTTGCCGTCACCCAGCACCTGGGCCGGGTGACGAACGGCCGCTGCCACCACTTCATAGCCGATCACCACGATGCGCAGGTCGAGGCCGGCATGGAAGCTTTCCAGCAACACCCGGCTATCGAACTGGCGGGCATGGCCGACCGCCTGGGTCACGTCGTCGATGCAGGTCAGGTTTACCGCTACGCCCTGGCCTTGTTCGCCGTCAACGGGCTTGACCACCACCGCGCCATGCTCGTCGAGAAAGGCCAGGTTATCGTCGGCATTACCGGCCAATTGTTGCGCCGGCACCTGCAGCCCGGCAGTGCGCAGGGCATGCTGGGTCAGGCGCTTGTCCTGGCACAGGGTCATGGTCACGGCGCTGGTCAGGTCGCTGAGCGACTCACGGCAGCGGATGCGCCGGCCGCCCAGGCTGAGGGTGAACAGCCCGCCGGCGGCGTCATCCACCTGTACCTCGATGCCGCGGCGCAATGCCTCGTCGACGATGATGCGTGCATAGGGGTTGAGGTCGGCCTGTGGGCCGGGGCCGAGGAACAGTTGCTCGTTGATGCCGTTCTTGCGCTTGACGGCGAAGGTGGGCAGGTTGCGAAAGCCAAGCTTCTGGTACAGGCGCTTGGCCTGGCGGTTGTCGTGCAGCACCGAAAGGTCGAGGTAGGCCAGGCCACGGCTCATGAAGTGCTCGATGAGGTGGCGCACCAGCACTTCACCCACGCCGGGGCGGGTGCAGTGCGGGTCGACTGCCAGGCACCACAGGCTGCTGCCGTTCTCGGGGTCATCGAAAGCCTTGGCATGGTTCAGGCCCATGACGCTGCCGATCACCGCGCCGCTGTCTTCGTCTTCAGCCAGCCAGTAGACCGGGCCGCCCAGGTGCCGAGGGGTGAGCAAGTCGGCATCGACCGGCAGCATCCCGCGCACCTGATACAAGGTGTTGATGGCCTGCCAGTCAGCCGGGTTCTGCGCCCGCCGCACGCGAAAGCCGCGAAATACCCGCTGGGCTGGGCGGTAATCGGTGAACCACAGGCGCAGGGTGTCGGATGGGTCGAGGAACAACTGTTGCGGCGCCTGCGCCAGCACCTGCTGCGGTGCTGCCACATACAGCGCGATATCGCGTTCGCCTGGGCATTCGCCCAACAGGTCGTCGGCCAGGTCGGCCGGCTCGGCATAGGTGTGGCCAATCAGCAGCCGGCCCCAGCCGCAGTGCACGGCACGCGGCTGTTGGTGGGGCTGGCTGCCGTCGCCGGCCAGGCGCGCCTGCAGGCGCTCGTAGGACGGCGCCTGGCCACGCAGCAGGCGCTGACCGTAGGCGATTTCGTGGGGTTTCATCGGTCAGAGTCCTTGTTCGCTCAGCCACAGGTTCAATGCTGCCAGTTGCCACAGCTTGGAACCGCGCAGTGGCGTCAATTGGCCGTGCGGGTTGCTAAGCAGTCGGTCGAGCATGGCTGGGTTGAACAGCCCACGGTCCTGGCTGGGGTCGGTCAGCAGTTCGCGTACCCAACCCAGTGTGGCGCCTTCCAGGTGCTTCAGGCCCGGTACCGGGAAGTAGCCCTTCTTGCGGTCGATCACTTCATGCGGGATCACCCGCCGTGCGGCTTGCTTGAGCACCTGCTTACCGCCGTCTGGCAGCTTGAAGCGCGCCGGAATGCGTGCCGACAGCTCTACCAGGCGGTAGTCGAGGAACGGGGTGCGTGCTTCCAGGCCCCAGGCCATGGTCATGTTGTCGACCCGTTTGACGGGGTCGTCGACCAGCATCACGGTGCTGTCCAGGCGCAAGGCCTTGTCCACCGCCTGCGGCGCGCCGGGGCGGGCGAAATGCTCGCGCACGAAATCGCCAGCGGCATCGGTATCCAGCAACCATGGCGCCTGTACGGTATCGCGGTACTCCTCGTGGCTGCGGTCGAAGAAGGCGTTGCGGTATGCCGCGTAGGCATCGTCGGCGCCGTCCACCTGCGGGTACCAGTGGTAGCCGGCGAACAGTTCGTCGGCGCCCTGGCCGCTTTGCACGCCCTTGCAATGCTTGGCCACTTCCCGCGACAGCAGGTAGAAGGCGATGCAGTCGTGGCTGACCATCGGCTCGCTCATGGCGCGGAAGGCGGCAGGCAGCTGGTCGATGATTTCGTGCTCGGCAATGCGCAACTGGTGGTGGCGCGTGCCGTAGTGCCGGGCGATCAGGTCAGAGTACTGGAATTCGTCGCCGCGCTCGCCGCCGGCATCTTCAAAGCCGATGGAGAAGGTCGACAGGTCGTCCACACCGACTTCGCGCAGCAGGCCGACCAGCAGGCTGGAGTCGACACCGCCGGACAGCAGCACGCCCACGTCCACGGCGGCACGCTGGCGGATGGCCACGGCTTCGCGGGTCGCGTCCAGTACGCGGGTGGTCCAGCCTTCCAGGTCCAGCTCACGCTCATCGGCGTTGGGCCCGTATTGCAGTTGCCACCAGGTCTGGCGCTCGATTTCGCCGTGGCGGTCGATACGCATCCAGGTGCCGGGTTCCAGCTTTTGCACGTTCGCCAGCAAGGTGCGCGGTGCCGGCACTACGGCATGGAAGTTGAGGTAGTGGTTGAGCGCCACCGGGTCGAGCATCGGGTCGATGTCGCCGCCCTTGAGCAACGCTGGCAGGGTCGAGGCAAAACGCAGCCGCTCGCCGTTGCGTGACAGGTACAGCGGCTTGACGCCCAGGCGGTCGCGGGCCAGGAACAGGCGTTGGTTATCGCGTTCCCAGATGGCCAGGGCGAACATGCCGTTGAGTTTCGGCAGTAGCGCCGCACCCCAGGCGTGGTAGCCCTTGAGCAGCACTTCGGTGTCGCCGTCCGACCAGAACTGGTAGCCCAGGGCCTGCAGCTCCTGGCGCAACTCGGGGAAATTGTAGATGGCACCGTTGAACGCCAGGGACAGGCCCAGGGTGTTGTCGACCATGGGCTGCGCCGAGCCGTCGGACAGGTCCATGATTTTCAGGCGGCGGTGGCCGAGGGCTATGGGGCCCTGGCTATGGAAGCCCCAGGCATCCGGGCCGCGTGGCGCCAGGTGATGGGTAATGCGCTCTACCGCAGCCAGGTCGGCGGGGCGTGGCGCTTGGCCGATGGGGGTGAAACGTAACTCTCCTGCTAATCCGCACATAAGTCCTTACCGGTTTTTCCGTTGGGGAAGTGATGCCCCGGATTAGGGCACCTTAAGGAACTGACCCATGTGCTTTATGAGAGTTTTAGAACAATCTGTTATATGCGGCTGCGGCCTGCGACGCTTTTCTGCCCAATCGCGACACCGGTTTTGCCTTGCAGGAACGGCCCTGTGTGGCGATCGGGCTGCACCGCAGCCCCGGCTCCATCACTTGCCCCGTATCAGCCTGCGCAGGGCGAACCGGTTAGGATGGCAAGCCTGCGCCACCCCTTGAGGCACCGGCAGCGGCTCCCCGCACACCCACGCCGCCAGCAGTTCCCCACTCAACGGCGCGGTGATCAACCCGCGCGAGCCATGCCCGCTGTTCACATACAGCCCGCCCAGCCAGGGGCAAGGGGCTTGCGGCACCTGTCGCGCATCACGCGACAGTACCGCGTAGGTGTCGGCAAACGCCTGTGCATCGGCCAGCGGCCCGACAATCGGTAGGTAATCCGGGCTGGTGCAGCGGAATGCGGCCCGCCCTTGCAGGTGCTCAGGGTTCAGCGTTGCCACGCCCAGGCGTTGTGCCAGGTCGGTCGATATCTCGTCCAGCAACGCCAGGTTGCCCTGGTGTTCGGCCACCGTCGGCGCCAGGTTGTCACTGTTGAAATCAAAGCTCGCGCCCAGGGTATGTTCATCACCACGCGGCGGTGCCACGTAGCCCTCGGCGCACACCACCGTGCGCAGTGCCCGGCTGCCGACGGTGGCCGGCAAGCGGGTGATCTGGCCGCGGATGCGCTTGAGCGGCAACCCGGCACAGGCGTCGAAGCGGCGGACCTCGGCGGCTGCGGCCAGAATCACCACCGGCGCGCTGGCCAGCAGGCGCTCGCCGGCCCAGGCTTGCCACTGGTCAGCCACTTTGCGCAGCTCGATGACTTCCTGGTGGGTCACCAGCCGGATACCAGGGTGCTGCAACTGCTGCTGGCACAGGGCAGGCGGGTGGACCCAGCCGCCTTCGGGGTAGAACAGCCCGCCAGCCGGCAGGGCGACCCCGGCGACGGCTTCGGCCTCGGTACGTTGCAGCGCGTGCAGCAGGCCGTGTTCGAACGCGCCAGCCAGTTTGCCCTGGCGCTCGGCTTCCTTGGCGTCGAACGCCAGTTGCAGCACGCCGCAGGCATCCCAGTCCTGGCCCCGTTGCAGGCGTTCGAGCTGGCGCCGGGTGTAGCCGAAGCCGGACAGGATCAGCTGCGACAACGCCGTGCCATGGGCGGACAGCTTGAGGTACAGCACCCCCTGCGGGTTGCCCGAGGCTTCCTGCGCGGCGGCGGCATGGCGTTCCAGCACGGTCACCTGCCAGCCACGCCGGGCCAGGCTGGCCGCGCTGGCGCTGCCGGCGAGCCCGGCGCCGATCACCAGCGCCTGGCGCGGACCCGGCGTGGCGGGCGGGCGTGCATACCAGGGGGCGCCAGGGGTGGGCAGGGCGCCGACGTAGGCGCCGCTCATCACTTCCCACTTCTTGCCGATGCCCGGCACCTTCTTCATGGCGAAGCCGGCTTCGACCAGGCTGCGGCGCACCCAGCCGGTGGTGGTGAAGGTGCCCAGCACTGTCCCTGAGTGGGACAGCCGCGCCAACTGGGCGAACAGCTGCGGGGTCCACATGTCGGGGTTCTTGGCCGGGGCGAAGCCGTCGAGGAACCACACGTCCACCTGTGCATCGAGCTGCGGTAGCTGCTCCAGCACATCGCCGATCAGCAGGGTCAGGGTGACCCGGCCCCCGGCGAAGGTGAACTGCTGAAAGCCGGGGTGCACCGCCACATACTGGGCCAGCAGCGGCTCGGTGTAGGCGGCAAGCTCCGGCCACAGGCGTACGGCGCGGGCCATGTCGGCAGCGCCCAGGGGGTACTTTTCGACACTGACGAAATGCAGGCGTGCACCACTGGGCGCGTGCTGGTCGAACAATTGCCATGCGCAGAAGAAGTTCATGCCGGTGCCAAAGCCGGTCTCGCCGATCACCAGGCTGCTGTGTGCGGGCAGGTTGGCGAAGCGCTCGGCCAGGCGGGTTTGGCCGAGGAACACATGCTTGGTTTCTTCGATGCCTTCGTTGACCGCGAAATAGACGTCGTCGTACTGCCGCGAATGGGGGCGGCCCTGGTCGTCCCAGTCGATCTGGGCGTGCTGGAGAAGGGTGGGTTCAGGCATGGCTGGTTCGCTGGAGATGAGTGGCAAGTCGCAAGTTGCAAGTCGCAAGTGGCTAGAAAAAGCAGATGGTGGCATGGCTTACGTTTTCTTGCAGCTTGCAGCTTGCAGCTTGCGACTTGCGACTTGCCACTTGCAGCTTCGAATTCCGCTAGTCTTGGTTATCCATTGAAGGAGCCCATGCATGTTCGAATCCGCCGAAATCGGCCACAGCATCGACAAGGAGGCTTACGACGCCGAGGTGCCCGCGTTGCGCGAAGCCCTGCTCGAAGCCCAGTACGAACTCAAGCAGCAGGCGCGCTTCCCGGTGATCGTGCTGATCAACGGCGTTGAAGGCGCTGGCAAGGGGGAGACGGTAAAGCTGCTGAACGAGTGGATGGACCCGCGCATGATCGATGTGCTGACCTTCGACCAGCAGACCGACGAAGAGCTGGCCCGGCCGCCGGCATGGCGCTATTGGCGGGCCTTGCCGCCGAAGGGGCGGATGGGCGTGTTTTTTGGCAACTGGTACAGCCAGATGCTGCAGGGTCGGGTGCACGGGGTGCTCAAGGATGCCGTGCTCGACCAGGCCATCACCGGGGCCGAACGCCTGGAGCAAATGCTCTGCGACGAAGGTGCGCTGATCATCAAGTTCTGGTTCCACCTGTCCAAGAAGCAGATGAAGGCGCGCCTGAAATCGCTGAAGGACGACCCGTTGCACAGCTGGAAAATCAGCCCGCTGGACTGGCAGCAGTCGAAAACCTACGACCGCTTCGTACGCTTTGGCGAGCGCGTGCTGCGCCGCACCAGCCGCGATTATGCACCGTGGCACATCGTCGAGGGGGTCGACCCCAATTACCGTAGCCTGGCGGTCGGGCGCATCCTGCTGGAAAGCTTGCAGGCCGCGCTGGCCAACAACCCCAAGGGCAAGCACCAGGGGAACGTGGCCCCATTGGGGCGTAGCATCGATGACCGCAGCCTGCTGGGGGCGCTGGACTTGAGCGTGCGCCTGGACAAGGCCGATTACCAGGAACAACTGGTAACCGAGCAGGCCCGCCTCGCCGGGCTGCTGCGGGACAAGCGCATGCGCCGCCATGCCTTGGTGGCGGTGTTCGAAGGCAACGATGCTGCCGGCAAAGGCGGGGCCATCCGCCGGGTGGCCGCTGCGCTGGACCCGCGCCAGTACCGTATCGTGCCGATTGCCGCGCCCACCGAAGAAGAGCGCGCGCAGCCTTACCTGTGGCGCTTCTGGCGGCACATTCCGGCGCGGGGCAAGTTCACCATTTTTGACCGCTCCTGGTATGGCCGGGTGCTGGTGGAGCGGGTAGAGGGGTTCTGCACGCCGGCTGACTGGATGCGCGCCTACAGCGAGATCAATGATTTCGAGGAACAGTTGGTGAACGCCGGGGTGGTGTTGGTCAAGTTCTGGCTGGCCATCGACCAGCAGACCCAGCTGGAGCGCTTCGAAGAGCGCGAGCAGATCCCCTTCAAGCGCTACAAGATCACCGAGGATGACTGGCGCAACCGGGACAAATGGGATGACTACGCCCAGGCCGTGGGGGACATGGTCGACCGTACGAGCAGCGAGATTGCACCATGGACGCTGGTAGAGGCCAACGACAAGCGCTGGGCCCGGGTGAAGGTGCTGCGCACCATCAACGAGGCGCTTGAGGCGGCGTTTGCCAAGCAAAAGAAGTAGGTCGCCGGGTTTGGCCTCAAGCCATGCTGCAAAAGAATGACCTGATGAATTCTTTTCTCGGCACGTTCCCCCGCACCTACTCAGCAAGCCCGTAGAATCAAGCAATCGCCACCACGGGCTTGATCGAGGACTTTATGCATACCACTTCCGGCCGCTGGGGCTATGGCCTGTTCCTGGCACTCTTGACGGCGCTGCTCTGGGGCATTCTGCCGATCAAGCTCAAGCAGGTACTGCAAGTGGTCGATCCGATCACCGTCACCTGGTACCGCTTGCTGGTCTCGGGCGGCCTGCTGTTTGCCTGGCTGGCGGCCCAGCGGCGATTGCCCTCCATTCGTAAACTGCCAGCAAAGGGCAAGGGCCTGGTGGCCGTTGCCGTCTTCGGCTTGATGGGCAACTACGTGCTGTACCTGATCGGGCTCAACCTGCTTAGCCCGGGTACTGCACAGTTGGTGGTGCAGATTGGCCCGGTGTTGCTGCTGGTGGCCAGTGTGTTCGTATTCCGTGAGCGTTTCAGCCTGGGGCAGGGTGTAGGGCTGCTGGTGCTGCTGGCGGGGTTTGGCCTGTTCTTCAACCAGCGCCTGGACGAACTGCTGACCTCGCTGGGGGCCTACACCACGGGTGTGCTGACCATATTGCTGGCCACCAGCATCTGGGTGTTCTATGCCCTGAGCCAGAAGCAGTTGCTGACGGTGTGGCATTCGCAGCAGGTCATGATGGTGATCTACCTCAGTTGCGCCGCGCTGCTCACGCCCTGGGTGCACCCGCTGCAGGCGTTGCAACTGACCCCGGTGCAGGGCTGGCTGTTGCTGGCGTGCTGCCTGAATACCCTGGTGGCCTACGGCGCGTTTGCCGAAGCGCTGGCGCACTGGGAGGCATCACGGGTGAGTGCCACGCTGGCACTGACCCCGCTGGTGACTTTTGTTGCAGTGGCGCTGGCGGCGCTGGTATGGCCTGACTATGTGCACGCTGAAGATATCAATGCGCTGGGCTATGTGGGGGCGGTGACGGTGGTGTTCGGCTCGGCCCTGGTGGCGTTGGGGCCATCGCTGGTGGCCGGCTGGCGTGCCCGCAGGGCGCGGTTGGCCCATGTTCCTTGATCGCCTGTAGTGGCCCCATCGCTGGCAAGCCAGCTCCCACGGGGATCGCATCAGGGCTGACAGGTGTTTGCCACAAGGTATGCAGCGCCTGTTAGAGCGAGCGCCGCCCGCGCGGCGCATCGCGAGCTGCGCTCGCTCCTACGTTTGTTTCGGGCCAATTATTCCTGTGGGATTTGCGCGCGAACGCCTTGGTGCATGCCTCGATATCGCGCCGTACAAACAAGGCGGCCGCGCGCGCCTGTCACAGGCGTTACTGGCCCGAAACAAACGTAGGAGCGAGCGCAGCTCGCGATTGCGCCGCGCGGGCGGCGCTCGATCTCACAGGCGCTGAAGATGCTCCGGCTACCCTTGCCAGGAACCATAGAATCTCCCACAGGGGTTACCTCAGGCCTGAGCATTGCGCACTCTGTGGGAGCTGGCTTGCCAGCGATAGGGCCAGTACAAACAATCAATAATTTAGCCTTTACCACCCGGTGCCAGCATGTTCTCCGGCCTTACCCACTGGTCGAACTGCTCATTGGTCAGGTACTTCAACTCCAGCGCGGCCTCCCTGAGGGTCTTGCCTTCGCTGTAGGCCTTCTTGGCGATCTCCGCGGCTTTGTCATAACCGAGGTGCGGGTTCAACGCGGTCACCAGCATCAACCCGCGTTCCAGGTGTGCGGCCATCTGCTGGGCGTCGGGCTCGATACCCGCCACGCAGTGCTGCTGGAAGTTGCGGCAGCCATCGGCCAGCAACTCGACCGACTGCAACAGGTTGTGGATGATCACCGGCTTGAACACGTTCAACTGCAAATGCCCCTGGCTGGCGGCAAAGCCGATCGCCGCATCGTTGCCCAATACCTGGCACGCCAGCATCGACAGCGCCTCGCACTGGGTAGGGTTGACCTTGCCCGGCATGATCGAGCTGCCCGGCTCGTTGGCCGGCAGGCGTACCTCGGCCAACCCGGCACGCGGCCCGGAGCCCAGCAGGCGCAGGTCGTTGGCGATCTTCATCAGGGCCACTGCCAGGGTCTTCAACGCGCCGGCCAGGCTGGTCAGCGGTTCATGGCCGGCCAGGGCGGCGAACTTGTTTGGCGCGGTGACGAACGGCAGCCCGGACTCTGCTGCCAGTTCGGCGGCAATGGCTTCGGCAAAACCGTGCGGGGCATTCAGCCCGGTGCCCACGGCGGTACCGCCCTGGGCCAGTTCGCACACGGCCGGCAGGGTGGCACGAATGGCGCGTTGGGCGTAGTCCAGCTGGGCAACAAAGGCCGATACCTCCTGGCCGAAGGTGATCGGCGTGGCATCCATCATGTGCGTGCGGCCGGTCTTGACCAGTTTGTTGTGCCGCGCCGCCAGTTCGGCCAGCCCGGCCGACAGTTCGCCGATGGCAGGCAGCAGTTTTTCCTGCACGGCCTGCGCCGCGGCAATGTGCATGGCGGTCGGGAAGCAGTCGTTGGAGCTTTGCGAGCGGTTGACGTGGTCGTTGGGGTGCACCGGCGTTTTGCCGCCCCGGCCCTGGCCAGCCAGTTCATTGGCCCGCCCGGCAATCACCTCGTTGACGTTCATGTTGCTCTGTGTGCCGCTGCCTGTCTGCCACACGACCAGCGGGAACTGATCGTCGTGCTTGCCCGCCAGCACCTCGTCGGCGGCCTGTTCGATCAGCCGGGCGATGTCGGCCGGCAGGTCGCCATTGCGGTCGTTGACCCGTGCCGCGGCCTTCTTGATCAGCGCCAGGGCGTGCACCACCGCGAGCGGCATGCGTTCCTTGCCGATGGCGAAGTTGATCAGCGAACGCTGGGTCTGCGCACCCCAGTAGGCGTGCTCAGGAACTTCGACCGGGCCCAGGCTGTCTGTCTCGATACGGCTCATTCTGTACTCACTCCTGTGTAGTTCGAATTCGCAGTTTAGGCCTTGATTCGACCGAGCGGTTCAGTCGCTCGTCGTGCCACTTGAGCACCGCGCTACCACGGCGCAGAATGCTCTACTCTGAGGTACCCGCCTCCCTCTCTCTGAAGGAAATGCAATGACCCGTCTCCGTGTCCTTTGTGCCGCCGTTGCCCTGGTTTGCGCCAGCGGCCAGGTACTCGCTGCCACCGCCAGCCACAACGCTGCTGCCGAGAAATTCCTGACCCTGGCCAACGCCGACAAGTTGGGCACCCCGGTGTACATGCAGGTCCAGCAGATGTTCGCCCAGCGCTTCGCCCAGACCAAAGCCCCGGCCAGCAAGCAGCCGGTGCTGGAAAGCTACCAGGCCAAGGCCAACGCCGCGCTGGACAACGCCATCGGCTGGAACAAGCTGAAGCCGAAGATGGTAGACCTGTACACCCAGACCTTCACCGAGCAGGAACTCAAGGACCTGGTCAAGTTCTACGAGTCGCCGCTGGGCAAGAAAGTGCTGCGCGAAATGCCCAAGGTCACCCAGCAGTCGGCGCAGCTGACCCAGCAGAGCCTCGAGCCGGCCGTACCGGTGGTGAACAAGCTGCTCGAAGACATGACCAAAGAGCTGGACCCGAACGCTGGCAAGGCCGCCGCCCCAGCGAAGAAGTGAGTAAGCCGCAATGACCATGCAACAGCGTATCGAACAGCAGCTGGCCAGCCTGGCGCCGCAACACCTGCAAGTGCTCGATGAAAGCCACATGCACAGTCGTGGTCAGGAGACCCACTACAAGGCAGTGATCGTCAGCGAGCAGTTTGCCGGGTTGAACAGCGTCAAGCGCCACCAGAAGGTGTACGCCACCATGGGTGAGCTGATGGGCCAGATCCACGCCCTGGCCATTCATACCTACACCGGCGAAGAGTGGGCCAAGGTCGGCGCTGCACCGGCCTCGCCGGTATGCGCCGGCGGCGGGCACTGAAACCTTGCTGTTGTTCTGGTAGAATCCTGCAAGATCCGGGGGCCGCTTTGCGGCCCTTTCGCGACACGAGGCCGCTGTTACAGCGACTGCACAGCCTGATGGCGGGTGCGGTCCCTGTAGGAGCGGCCTTGCGTCGCGAAAGGGGCACAAAGCGCCCCCTGTTTTTTTGCCACACCGTCAAACCCGGTCCGCCCCTTACGAGGGCAACCACCTGGAGAACCTGCTTCATGTCCCAAGCCATCGTCGTCGCGGCGCTGTACAAGTTCGTTACCCTGCAAGACTACGTCGAGTTGCGCGAGCCACTGCTCAAAGCCATGCTCGACAACCAGGTCAAGGGCACCCTGCTGCTGGCCCATGAGGGCATCAACGGCACCGTGTCGGCCACCCGCGAAGGCATCGACGGCCTGCTGGCCTGGCTGCGCAGCGACCCACGCCTGGTCGATGTCGACCATAAAGAGTCGTACTGCGACGAACAGCCGTTCTACCGCACCAAGGTCAAGCTCAAGAAAGAGATCGTCACCCTCGGCGTGCCCGGCGTGGACCCCAACCAGGCCGTGGGCACCTACGTCGAGCCCAAGGACTGGAACGCCCTGATCAGCGACCCGGAAGTGCTGCTGATCGACACCCGCAACGACTACGAAGTGGCCATCGGCACCTTCAAGGGCGCCATCGACCCCAAGACCGAAACCTTCCGCGAGTTCCCCGAGTACATCAAGGCCAACTTCGACCCCAGCAAGCACAAGAAGGTAGCCATGTTCTGCACCGGCGGCATCCGTTGCGAAAAAGCCTCCAGCTATATGCTCGGTGAAGGCTTCGAGGAGGTCTATCATCTCAAGGGCGGCATCCTGAAGTACTTCGAGGAAGTGCCTCAGGAACAAAGCCTGTGGGATGGTGACTGCTTCGTCTTCGACAACCGCGTCACGGTGCGCCATGACCTGAGCGAGGGCGAGTACGACCAGTGCCACGCCTGCCGCCACCCGATCAATGCCCAGGAGCGCGCGTCCGAGCACTATTCGCCAGGTGTCAGCTGCCCGCATTGCTGGGACACCCTGAGCGAAAAGACCCGCCGCAGCGCCATCGACCGGCAGAAGCAGATCGAGCTGGCCAAGGCGCGCAACCTGCCGCACCCGATCGGTTACAACTACAAAGCCGAGGCCTGATGCATGTCTGCCCGCCTGATCTATGTGATGGACCCGATGTGCTCCTGGTGCTGGGGTTTCGCGCCAGTGGCCGCGGCCCTGATCGCCCAGGCGCATGAGGCGGGTGTGCCCACCCACCTGGTGGTGGGCGGGCTGCGCACCGGCGGCAGTGCGCTGGACAGCGCCACCCGCAAGTACATCCTCGAACACTGGCAGGCGGTGGCCGATGCCACGGGCCAGGCGTTCCGCTTCGAAGGGGCCATGCCGGACGGTTTCGTCTACGACACCGAGCCGGCCTGCCGCGCTCTGGTCAGCGCCCGCGAACTGGGTGGCGAGCGCGTCTGGCCGCTGCTGGCGCTGATCCAGCGCGCTTTCTACGAGCAGGGCATGGATGTGACCACCGCACCACAGCTGGTCGACCTGGCTGAACAGGCCGGTTTCGACCGTGCCGCATTCGCCGCCACCTTCGCCCAGGCCGATACCCGCGCTGCCACCGCGGCCGATTTCGTCTGGGCCCAGGACCTGGGCATCGCCGGTTTTCCGACCCTGCTCGCCGAGCGCAACGGCCAACTGGCGCTGTTGACCAACGGCTATCAGCCGTTGGAGCGCCTGCAACCATTGCTCGGCCGCTGGCTGCAGCAGGCCACCTGTGCTTGACCTGCCTGGGTCCCCCGACCCGGTACCGGGCAAGCCCTGCACGGCGGCCGATCGGCTGAGCTGGGCGGAAATCCGCCGGCTGGCCCTGCACCACCGCAAGCAGCTCTGGTCGGCCAACCTGATCGCCGTGCTCGCGGCCTGCTGCAGCGTGCCCATCCCGCTGTTGCTGCCGTTGCTGGTAGACGAAGTGCTGCTCGGCCATGGCGATGCGGCACTGAAGTGGATGAACCACCTGCTGCCGTCGGGCTGGCAGGTGGCCGCCGGCTACATCGGCCTGATGCTGTGCCTTACCCTGTGCCTGCGCCTGGCCGCCTTGGCTTTCAACGTGGTGCAGGCCAAATTGTTCGCCGGCCTGGCCAAGGACATCGTCTACCGCCTGCGCATCCGCCTGATCGAGCGGCTCAAGCGTATTTCGCTGCAGGAATACGAAAGCCTGGGCAGTGGCACGGTCACCACGCACCTGGTCACCGACCTGGACACCCTCGACAAGTTCGTGGGCGAAACCCTTAGCCGCTTCCTGGTGGCCATGCTCACCTTGACCGGCACGGCCGCCATCCTGATCTGGATGCACTGGCAACTGGCGTTGCTGATCCTGCTGTTCAACCCGCTGGTGATCTACTTCACAGTGCAGTTGGGCAAACGCGTCAAGCACCTCAAAAAGCTCGAGAACGACAGCACCGCGCGGTTCACCCAGGCCCTGGCGGAAACCCTCGATGCCATACAGGAAATACGTGCCGGCAACCGCCAGGGCTATTTCCTCGGCCGGTTGGGCCTGCGTGCCCGTGAAGTGCGCGACTATGCCGTCGACTCGCAATGGAAAAGCGACGCCAGTGGCCGCGCCAGTGGTTTGCTGTTCCAGTTCGGTATCGACATTTTCCGCGCGGCGGCCATGTTGACCGTGCTGTTTTCCGACCTGTCGATCGGGCAGATGCTGGCGGTGTTCAGCTACCTGTGGTTCATGATTGGCCCGGTCGAGCAGTTGCTCAACCTGCAATACGCCTACTATGCCGCCGGCGGTGCCCTCAACCGCCTCAACGAGCTGCTGGCGCGGGCCGACGAGCCGCAGTACCCGGCGGCCAGCGACCCATTCGCCGGCCGTGACACGGTCGGTATCGAGGTGCGTGACCTGCGTTTTGCCTATGCCGATGAGCCCGTGCTCGACCACCTCGACCTGTCGATCGCGCCGGGTGAGAAGGTGGCCATTGTCGGTGCCAGCGGCGGGGGCAAGAGTACCCTGGTGCAGCTGCTGCTGGGCTTGTACAGCGCCCAGGCCGGGACTATCCGCTTTGGCGGGGCCAGCTTGCAGGAAATCGGCCTGGAAACCCTGCGCGAAAACGTGGCGGTGGTGTTGCAGCACCCATCGCTGTTCAATGACACCGTGCGTGCCAACCTCACCATGGGCCGTGACTGCAGTGACGAGGCCTGTTGGCAGGCGCTGCGCATCGCCCAGCTGGACGCCACCATCGCCGCCTTGCCGCAGGGCCTGGACAGTGTGGTGGGGCGGTCGGGTGTGCGCCTGTCCGGCGGCCAGCGCCAGCGCCTGGCCATCGCCCGCATGGTGCTGGCCGAGCCCAAGGTGGTGATCCTCGACGAGGCCACGTCGGCGCTGGACGCGGCCACCGAATACAACCTGCACCAGGCCTTGGCGCGCTTCCTCAGTGGCCGCACCACGCTGATCATCGCCCACCGCCTGTCGGCCGTGAAACAGGCCGACCGGGTACTGGTGTTCGATGGTGGGCATGTGGCGGAAGATGGCGACCACCAGCAGCTGATTGCCGAAGGCGGGTTGTATGCCAAGCTGTACGGGCATCTGCAGCAGAGCTGAATCCTGGGCCGACCCAGGCTGCGCAAAGCCCCCCGCTGCCTTGTCATAAAAATCCCCTTCACAGCGATGGCAAATGGCCTACGCTGTGCTTGTCTGGGTCGATTTGCGCCTTATCTGCTCTGTGACAGGGACTCCATGAAGGGACATCGCACACTCGAAGCGCCAAAGCTGCTGGGCATTACCTGGCCCTTCATCGCCGTCGTGGTCTTCCAGGTGGCGCTGGGTAGTCTCAGCCTGTACACGCTGTCGTCCGTGCGCGCTTACGTTGCGGGCGAGAGTTTGTGGTCCAAGGCGCAGAAAGATGCCATCTATTACCTCAACCTGTACGCCGAGACCCGCGACGAGGGTACCTATCAGCGCTATCGCCAGGCCATAACCGTGCCCCAGGGCGACCAGAAGGTGCGCGAGCTGCTCGACCAGCCGCACCCCGACCTGGAAGCCGCGCGCCAGGCGGTACTCCAGGGCGGCAACCACGCCGACGATGTGCAACGCATCATCTGGTTCTACCGCAACTTCCGCAACATCAGCTACATGCAGACCGCCATCGACTACTGGAATGTCGGTGACGATTACCTGGAGAAGCTGGATGTGCTGGCAGGCGAGATGCACCAGCGCTTCGCTGCAGGCCCAGTGGACGCCGCTGCGGTCGAGGCCTGGAAAGCGCGCATCGTCAGCATCAACGAAGGGGTAACGCCGGCGGCCAAGGCCTTCAGCGATGCGCTGGGCGAAGGGTCGCGCATGCTGCTGCGGGTGCTGCTGTTCACCAACCTGCTGACGGCCATGTTCCTGATCAGTATTGCCTGGCGCCGCTCCAGCAAACTGCTGGCCCAGCGCCAGGCTTTCGCCAGTGCCCTGCAGGAAGAAAAAGAGCGGGCGCAGATTACCCTGCAGGCTATCGGCGACGCGGTGATAACCACCGATGTGCAGGGCTGTATCGGCTACATGAACCCGGCCGCCGAACAGCTGACCCACTGGCAGGCCGCCCAGGCCCAAGGGTTACCGCTTTCGGCATTGTTCAGCCTGGTCGACGAGCACGCCGAAGAAAACGGCACCAGCCTGGTCGAACAGGTGCTAAACGGCAGCCTCAACGGCGGCGCCGAGCATGCGCGGCTGATCCAGCGCCTGGACGGCAGCACGGTATCGATCAACCTGGTGGGCTCGCCGATCGTCAATGACGGGCAGGTTGCCGGCATTGTGCTGGTGCTGCACGACATGACCCAGGAGCGCCAGTACATTGCCAACCTGTCCTGGCAGGCTACCCATGATGCCCTGACCGGGCTGGCCAACCGCCGCGAGTTCGAATACCGCCTGGAGCAGGCGCTCAATGGCCTGGCCCGCCAAGCCGGGCGGCATTCACTGATGTTCCTGGACCTGGACCAGTTCAAGCTGGTCAATGACACCTGCGGCCACGCCGCTGGCGACGAGCTGCTGCGGCACATCTGTGCCGTGCTGCAGTCTGGCCTGCGTGAGGGCGACACCTTGGCGCGGCTGGGGGGCGACGAATTTGGCGTGTTGCTGGAAAACTGCCCCAGCGACCAGGCCGAGCGCATCGCCGAGCAACTGCGCCAGCTGGTGCAAAGCCTGCACTTCGTGTGGAAAGGCCGCCCGTTCGTGACCACGGTCAGCATAGGCCTGGTGCACATGGCCCAGGCCCCCAGCACCCTTGAAGCCTCGTTACGTGCCGCGGACATGGCCTGCTACATGGCCAAGGAAAAAGGCCGCAACCGCGTACAGGTGTACCACGCCGACGACAGCGAGCTGTCCATGCGCTTTGGCGAAATGGCCTGGATCCAGCGTTTGCATGTTGCCCTGGAAGAGAACCGGTTCTGCCTGTACGCGCAGGAAATCGCCCCGCTGAAAACCTTCGAGGGGCCGGGCCATATCGAAATTCTGCTGCGCCTGCACGACGAAAGCGGCCGCACCATCCTGCCCAGCAGTTTCATTCCGGCGGCCGAGCGCTATGGCCTGATGACGGCGCTGGACCGCTGGGTGGTACGAAATGTATTCATGGTCATCCGCCAGTGCCTGGACGAGGGGCGGGAAGGGCCGCTGTCGACCTGCGCGATCAACCTGTCGGGGTCGAGCATCGGCGATGACAAGTTCCTGGAATACCTGCAGCGGCTATTCGTCGAGTACGCCATTCCGCCGCGGATGATCTGCTTCGAAATCACCGAAACCAGCGCCATCGCCAACCTGGGTAGCGCCATCCGCTTCATCAACGAGCTCAAGGGCCTGGGTTGCCGCTTCTCGCTCGATGATTTCTGCGCCGGCATGTCCTCGTTCGCCTACCTCAAGCATTTGCCCGTGGATTACCTCAAGATCGACGGTAGTTTCGTCAAGGACATGCTCGACGACCCGGTCAACCGGGCCATGGTCGAAGTCATCAACCATATCGGCCATGTGATGGGCAAGCGCACCATCGCCGAGTTTGTCGAAACGCCCCTGATCGAGCAGGCCCTGCAGGAAATTGGCGTGGATTACGCCCAAGGCTACCTGATCGAACGCCCCCAGGTGTTCACCTGTGACAGTCTGCAGCGCCAACGGATCGCCGCCCGGCCTCTGTTGCAGCGTGCACCTGGCACCTTTCGTTAGCTGGAAATCACAAGGACCAAGGAGCTGAAAGTGATTGACGCATTCGTTCGTATCGGGCCGTTGATGGACCCGGCCAGTTACCCCCAATGGGCTCAGCAACTGATTGAAGATTGCCGCGAGAGCAAGCGCCGGGTCGTGGAGCATGAGTTCTATGCACGCCTGCGCGATGGCCAGCTGAAGCAATCGACCATTCGCCAGTACCTGATTGGCGGCTGGCCGGTGGTGGAGCAGTTCTCGCTGTACATGGCCCACAACCTGACCAAGACCCGCTACGGTCGGCACCAGGGTGAGGACATGGCACGGCGCTGGCTGATGCGCAATATCCGGGTCGAGCTCAACCATGCCGATTACTGGGTGAACTGGTGCCAGGCGCATGGTGTGCACCTGCACGACCTGCAGGCCCAGGACGTGCCGCCGGAGCTCAACGGCCTGAACGACTGGTGCTGGCGGGTGTGTGCCACCGAGAACCTGGCCATTGCCATGGCCGCCACCAACTATGCCATCGAAGGCGCGACGGGCGAATGGTCGGCAGTGGTGTGTTCGACCGACACCTACGCCATGGGCTTCCCGGAGGAAGGGCGCAAGCGGGCGATGAAATGGCTGAAGATGCACGCCCAGTATGACGATGCGCACCCGTGGGAAGCGCTGGAAATCATCTGTACCCTGGCCGGCGAGAACCCCAGCCTGGGCTTGCGCACCGAGTTGCGCAGGGCGATCTGCAAGAGCTACGACTGCATGTTCCTGTTCCTGGAGCGGTGCATGCAGCTTGAGGGGCGCCAGCAGGGGCGTATGCGCCCGGCGTTGGCCGCCGGGTAGGCCCGGCCCGCTGCGAAGCAAGGCCGCGATGGGCCGCGCTGCGGCCCCGGCAATCTCGGCCGTTACTGGGCGTTCAGCGCCTGCCCATTCACGGCCTTGCTGTCCGGCCCCATCAGGTACAGGTACACGGGCATGATTTCTTCAGGCAGCGGGTTGTTCTGCGGGTTCTCGCCAGGGTAAGCCTGCGCCCGCATCGCTGTGCGCGTGGCCCCGGGGTTGATGCTGTTGGCGCGCACCGGCGCCACGCCTTCCAGTTCGTCGGCCAGGGTCTGCATCAGGCCCTCGGTGGCGAACTTGGACACGCCGTAGGCGCCCCAGTAGGCACGGCCCTTGCGCCCCACGCTGCTGCTGGTGAACACCACCGAGGCGTCTTCCGACAGCTTCAGCAGCGGCAGCAGGGTACTGGTGAGCATGAAGGTGGCATTGACGTTGATGTGCATCACGCGCATGAAATGGTCGCCTGACAGCTGTTCCAGCGGCGTGCGCGGGCCGATGATCGAGGCGTTGTTGAGCAGGCCGTCAAGGCGGCCGAACTGCTCTTCGATCATGACCGCCAGGTCGTCGTACTCATGTGCCTGCGCGGTTTCCAGGTTGAACGGAACGACCACCGGCTGCGGATGCCCGGCGGCCAGGATCTGGTCGTAGACCTCGTTCAGGTTGGCTTCGGTCTTGCCCAGCAACAGCACGGTGGCGCCCAGCGCGGCGTAGGCCTTGGCAGCAGCAGCGCCAATGCCGCGGCCGGCACCGGTAACCAGGATGACCCGGCCTTTGAGCAGGTCGGGGCGGGCGGTGTAGTCGAACATAGTAAGTCCTTGATTCGGGGCTTTTAGCTGCAAGCTTCAAGCTTCAAGCTACAAGAAAAAGCTGGGCGATGTGGGCTGCTGCAGCTTGTGGCTTGCAACTTGCAGCTTCAGCAGCCGCACAACGCGCTGTCGATCACCTTGCGCAGGTCCAGCGGGTGGTCCACCACCACGTCGGCGCCCCAGTGGTTGGGGTTGTCTTCTGGGTGAATATAGCCGTAGCGCACCGCGGCGGTACGGGTGCCGGCGTCACGGCCCGACTCGATGTCGCGCAAGTCGTCGCCGACGAACAGCACGCTGGCCGGGTCCAGGTTCAGGGTGTTGCAGGCCAGGATCAGCGGCTCTGGGTCCGGCTTGCTGTTTTTTACGTGGTCCGGGCAGATCAGCAGCGCCGAACGCTCGGCCAGGCCCAGTTGCTGCATGATCGGCTCGGCGAAGCGCACCGGTTTGTTGGTGACCACGCCCCACAGCAGCTTACCTTTCTCGATGTCGGCCAGCAGTTCGGCCATGCCGTCGAACAGCTTGCTGTGCACCGCGCAGTCGCGCTGGTAGCGCTCGAGGAACTCCAGGCGCAGGGCCTCGAAGCCTTCGGCTGCAGGGTCCATGGCGAAGGTGGCGGCGACCATGGCCCGCGCACCGCCGGAAATCACCCCGCGGATCAGCGTGTCATCGACCGGCGGCAGGCCGCGTTCGGCGAGCATGGCCTGGCAGATGGCGATGAAGTCCGGCGCCGTGTCGAGCAAGGTGCCGTCCATGTCGAAGAGTACCGCTCGCAAACGCATGCTCATTCCTCGCGCAGGGTCTGGATCATGTAGTTGACGTCGACGTCGCTGCTCAGCTTGTAGTGCTTGGTCAGCGGGTTGTAGGTCAGGCCGATGATGTCCTTGACCTGCAGGCCGGCATCACGGCTCCACGCGCCCAGTTCGGAGGGGCGGATGAACTTCTTGAAGTCATGGGTGCCGCGCGGCAGCATCTTCAGGATGTACTCGGCGCCAACGATGGCCAGCAGGTAGGCCTTGGGGTTGCGGTTGATGGTGGAGAAGAACACCTGGCCGCCTGGCTTGACCATGCGGTAGCAGGCACGGATCACCGACGACGGGTCGGGTACGTGCTCGAGCATTTCCAGGCAGGTGACCACATCGAATTGCTCAGGCATTTCTTCGGCCAGCGCTTCGGCGGTGATCTGCCGGTACTCCACCTGCACGCCAGACTCCAGCTGGTGCAGCTGGGCCACGGCCAGCGGCGCCTCGCCCATGTCGATACCGGTAACGCTGGCGCCGCGCAGGGCCATGGCTTCGCTGAGGATGCCGCCGCCGCAACCTACGTCCAGCACCTTCTTGCCGGCCAGGCTGGCGCGTTCGTCGATCCAGTTGACGCGCAGCGGGTTGATTTCATGCAGCGGCTTGAACTCGCTTTCACGGTCCCACCAGCGGTGGGCCAGCGCTTCGAACTTGGCGATTTCGGCGCGGTCGACGTTGCTCATTGGGCAGTCCTCAAAAGCTTGGCTATTAAGCTGCAAGCTGCAAGCCCCAGGCAGCAAGAAAAAGCAGACCTTGTACGCATTCGCTTTTTCCTGCCGCTCGTAGCTTGCGGCTTGCGCTCGAAAAGGCCGGAGTATACCCGAGCGCTCGGCCCCCAGGCTCGCTATAATCGCCGGCTTTTGATATCCGAACGACAGGGAGAGGCAATGCGCGAGCGACTATTGGCGGCGGAGAAGGTGACCGCGATCCGCTGGCAGGGCGGCGTCCTGCACCTGCTCGACCAGCGTCTGCTGCCGTCCCGGGAGTGCTGGCTGGCCTGCGACAATGTCGCGCAGGTGGCAGCCGCGATCCGCGACATGGCGGTGCGCGGTGCTTCGGCGATCGGTATCGCGGCGGCCTACGGCCTGGTGCTGGCCCTGGAAGAGCGGCTGGCCGAAGGTGGTGACTGGGAGCTGGACCTGGAAGAGGACTTTCTCACCCTGGCCGAGGCGCGCCCCACGGCTGCCAACCTGTTCTGGGCACTGAACCGCATGCGCGAGCGCCTGCAACGCCTGCGCCCGGACGAAGACGTGCTGGCCGCGTGCGAGGCCGAAGCGCTGGCCATTCACGAAAGCGACCGTGAAGCCAACCTGACCATGGCCCAGCACGGCACCGAGCTGATCCGCCGCCACCAGGGCAACGCCCAGACCCTGCTCACCTATGGCAATGCCGGTGCGCTGGCCAGTGGGGGTTTCGGCACCGCGCTGGGGGTGATCCGTGCCGGTTACCTCGAAGGCATGGTCGAGCGGGTGTATGCCGGCGAGACGCGCCCCTGGCTGCAGGGCTCGCGCCTGACTGCGTGGGAGCTGACCAACGAAGGCATCCCGACCACCCTGTGCGCCGATTCGGCGCTGGCCCACCTGATGAAGACCAAGGGCATCACCTGGGTGGTGGTGGGGGCGGACTGCATTGCCGCCAATGGCGACATGGCCGGCAAGATCGGCACCTACCAGCTGGCCGTCAGCGCCATGCACCATGGCGTGCGCTTCATGGTGGTGGCGCCCAGCACCAGCATCGACCTGAACCTGGCGACCGGCGAGGATATCCCCCTGGAAGTGCGTGAGGCCGATGAACTGCTGGATTACGCCGGCACCCGGGTGGCCCCGGAGGTCGAGGTGTTCAACCCGGTGTTCGACGTGACCCCGGCAGACCTGATCGACGTGATCGTGACCGAGCGCGGCATTGTCGAACGTCCGGATACCGCCAAGCTGGCGCAGTTGATGTGCCGCAAGCGCCTGCATTGACAAATGTGCCGGCCTTTTCGCGGGTAAGCCCGCAAAGAGGCCGGCACAGGCACCAGCAAATCAAGATTCGAACCTGCTTCTGGCTGCCCGCCACATCTCCCCACCGCACCCGCCTTTGTGGTAACATCCGGCAGTTTCCAAGACCGCCCATCACGGCGGCCTTCATTGCGCAGATCCATGGCACAACTCATTGATTTGTCGTAAGTCGTCGCACCCTTATGCGCTGCGGCGGCGAGCTTCGTTCGGCCCTTGATGGAGCTGCGAAGTTTCACCAGAAAAAGGAATCAGGCTTCTCATGGGCGAACTGGCCAAAGAAATCCTCCCGGTCAATATCGAAGACGAACTGAGACAGTCCTACCTCGACTACGCGATGAGCGTGATTGTCGGGCGAGCGCTGCCCGATGCACGTGACGGCTTGAAGCCCGTGCATCGTCGCGTTCTCTATGCGATGAGCGAACTGGGCAACGACTGGAACAAGCCGTACAAGAAATCCGCCCGTGTGGTCGGTGACGTGATCGGTAAGTACCACCCGCACGGCGACACTGCGGTCTACGACACCATCGTGCGTATGGCCCAGCCCTTCTCGCTGCGCTACCTGCTGGTCGATGGCCAGGGCAACTTCGGTTCGGTGGACGGCGACAATGCCGCGGCCATGCGATACACCGAAGTGCGCATGACCAAGCTGGCCCACGAGCTGCTGTCCGACCTGCACAAGGAAACCGTCGACTGGGTGCCCAACTACGACGGCACCGAGCAGATCCCGGCGGTCATGCCCACGCGTATCCCCAACCTGCTGGTCAACGGTTCCAGCGGTATCGCCGTGGGTATGGCGACCAACATTCCGCCGCACAACCTTGGTGAAGTCATCGACGGTTGCCTGGCGCTGATCGACAACCCGGAAGTCACCGTCGATGAACTGATGCAGTTCATCCCCGGCCCGGACTTCCCGACAGCCGGCATCATCAACGGTCGCCAAGGCATCATCGAGGCCTACCGCACCGGCCGCGGCCGCATCTACATGCGTGCCCGCTCCGAGGTCGAAGACATCGACAAGGTCGGTGGCCGCCAGCAAATCGTGATCACCGAGCTGCCGTACCAGCTGAACAAGGCGCGGCTGATCGAGAAGATCGCCGAGCTGGTCAAAGAGAAAAAGATCGAAGGCATCACCGAGCTGCGCGATGAGTCCGACAAGGACGGCATGCGCATCGTCATCGAGCTGCGCCGCGGCGAAGTGCCGGAGGTGGTGCTCAACAACCTCTACCAGCAAACCCAGCTGCAGAGCGTATTCGGCATCAACGTGGTGGCCCTGGTGGACGGCCGCCCGCGGCTGCTCAACCTCAAGGACCTGCTCGAAGCGTTCGTCCGTCACCGCCGTGAAGTGGTGACCCGCCGTACTGTCTTCGAGCTGCGCAAGGCCCGCGAACGCGGCCACATCCTTGAAGGCCAGGCGGTTGCGCTGTCCAACATCGACCCGGTCATTGCCTTGATCAAGGCTTCGCCTACGCCTTCCGAGGCCAAGGAAGCCCTGATTTCCACGCCGTGGGAGTCCAGTGCCGTGCAGGTGATGGTCGAGCGCGCCGGTGCCGAGGCCTGCCGCCCTGAAGACCTGCCCGAGCAGTATGGCCTGCACGATGGCAAATACTTCCTGTCGCCGGAACAGGCCCAGGCCATTCTCGACCTGCGCCTGCACCGCCTGACCGGCCTGGAGCACGAGAAGCTGCTGGCCGAGTACCAGGAAATTCTCGAGCAGATCGGCGAGCTGATCCGCATCCTCAACAGCGCCGAGCGCCTGATGGAAGTGATCCGCGAAGAGCTGGAGGCCATCCGCGCCGAGTACGGCGATGCCCGCCGCACCGAAATCCTCAATGCCAGCCACGACCTCAACTACGGCGACATGATCCCGGAAGAAGAGCGCGTGGTCACCATTTCCCACGGTGGTTACGCCAAGACCCAGCCGTTGTCCGCTTACCAGGCCCAGCGCCGTGGCGGCAAAGGCAAGTCGGCGACCGGCGTGAAGGACGAGGACTACATCGAGCACCTGCTGGTCGCCAACAGCCACGCCACGCTGCTGCTGTTCTCCAGCACGGGCAAGGTGTACTGGAAAAAGACCTACGAAATTCCGGAAGCATCGCGTGCCGCCCGTGGTCGCCCGCTGGTGAACCTGCTGCCGCTGGAAGAGGGTGAGCGCATCACCGCCATGCTGCAGGTGGACCTCGAGGCGCTGCAGCAGAACGCCGACCTTGACGAAGAGCTGGAAGACGCCGACGACACCGTGCTCGAAGGTGAGCTGGTCGAGGCCGAGGAAGTTGACGAAGAAGACGGCGACACCCCTGAGTGGGTGGCAGAGCCGACCGGCGCGTACATCTTCATGGCCACCGCTTCGGGTACCGTCAAGAAGACCCCGCTGGTGCAGTTCGCCCGCCCGCGCTCCAATGGCCTGATTGCCTTGAAGCTCAAAGAAGGCGATACCCTGATTGCAGCGGCCATCACCGACGGCGCCAAGGAAGTGATGATGTTCTCCGACGCTGGCAAGGTCATTCGCTTTGCCGAGAGCGTGGTGCGTGAAATGGGCCGTAACGCCCGTGGCGTGCGGGGCATGAAGCTGGGCAAGGGGCAGCAGATCATTTCCATGCTGATTCCGGAGTCTGGCGCGCAGATCCTGACCGCTTCCGAGCGTGGCTTTGGCAAGCGTACCCCGCTGTCCAAGTTCCCGCGCCGCGGCCGTGGCGGCCAGGGCGTGATCGCCATGGGTACCAAGGGGCGCAATGGCTTGTTGATCGGCGCCATCCAGGTGCATGAAGGCGAGGAGATCATGCTGATCTCCGACCAGGGCACGCTGGTGCGCACCCGGGTTGGCGAAGTGTCCAGCCTGAGCCGCAACACGCAGGGTGTGACCTTGATCAAGCTGGCTGCCGACGAAACACTGGTTGGCCTGGAGCGGATCCAGGAACCGTCCGAGGACGAACTCGACGATATGGTCGAGGCGGACGAGGAGGGTGTCGAGGCCGAAGTGCCAGACAATGACGAAGCTGCAGGCGCCGAAGAGGCCCCGCAGGAGTAAGCAGGTGTAAAACCCGAACGGGGCGACCAAGGTCGCCCCGTTTGACTGATAACTGCAGGCAATGCCTGGCCGGGTGCGAGCAAGCTTTTTGTAGGAGCGGCCTTGTGTCGCGAAAGGGCTGCAAAGCAGCCCCAGGATTTCAGCGGCGCTGCAAAAAGCTGGGGCCGCTTCGCGGCCCTATCGCGACACAAGGCCGCTCCCACAAAGAGGCGCGTGCGGCCTGCAAGAAATGAATTTGTACCATTTGGCAGAGCGAGAGTGGATGTGAGCAACCGAGCCTTTAACTTCTGCGCAGGCCCTGCCGCGCTTCCTACCGCTGTTCTGCAGCGCGCCCAGGCTGAAATGCTGGACTGGCATGGCAAGGGCTTGTCGGTGATGGAAATGAGCCATCGCAGCGACGATTACGTGGCCATCGCCGAAAAGGCCGAGCAGGACCTGCGTGACCTGCTGTCTATCCCCTCCAACTACAAGGTACTGTTCCTGCAGGGCGGTGCCAGCCAGCAGTTCGCTGAGATCCCGCTGAACCTGCTGCCGGAAAACGGCACTGCCGACTACATCGAGACCGGCATCTGGTCGAAAAAGGCCATCGAGGAAGCGCGCCGCTTCGGCAACGTCAACGTCGCCGCCAGCGCCAAGGCCTACGATTACCTGGCCATTCCGGGCCAGAACGACTGGAAACTGACCAGCAACGCTGCCTACGTGCACTATGCGTCCAACGAAACCATCGGTGGCCTGCAGTTCGACTGGGTGCCGCAGACCGGTGACGTTCCGCTGGTGGTCGACATGTCCTCCGACATCCTCTCGCGCCCGATCGACGTGTCGCAGTTCGGCCTGATTTACGCCGGCGCGCAGAAAAACATCGGCCCCAGCGGCCTGGTGGTGGTGATCGTGCGTGAAGACCTGCTGGGCCACGCCCGCAGCAGCTGCCCGACCATGCTCGACTACAAGGTGTCGGCCGACAACGGCTCGATGTACAACACCCCGGCCACTTACTCCTGGTACCTCTCGGGCCTGGTGTTCGAGTGGCTCAAGGAGCAGGGCGGTGTCGAGGCCATGGAGCAGCGCAACCGGGCCAAGAAAGACCGCCTGTACGGCTTCATCGACAGCAGCGAGTTCTACACCAACCCGATCAGCGTCAATGCCCGCTCGTGGATGAACGTGCCGTTCCGCCTGGCCGATGAACGCCTGGACAAGGCCTTCCTCGCCGGTGCCGATGCCCGCGGCCTGCTCAACCTCAAGGGCCACCGCTCGGTGGGCGGGATGCGCGCCTCTATCTACAACGCCCTGGGCTTGGACGCCGTGGAAGCGCTGGTGGCCTACATGGCTGAATTCGAGAAGGAGCACGGCTGATGTCGGAACAGGAACTCAAAGCCCTGCGCGTTCGCATCGACAGCCTCGACGAGAAAATCCTCGAGCTGATCAGCGAGCGCGCCCGGTGTGCCGAAGAGGTTGCGCGGGTCAAGACCGCTTCGCTCAAAGAAGGCGAGAAGCCGGTGTTCTACCGCCCCGAGCGCGAAGCAGCAGTGCTCAAGCGGGTGATGGAGCGTAATAAAGGGCCGCTGGGCAACGAAGAAATGGCGCGGCTGTTCCGCGAAATCATGTCGTCGTGCCTGGCCCTGGAAGAGCCGCTGAAAATCGCCTATCTGGGCCCTGAAGGCACCTTCACCCAGGCGGCGGCCATGAAGCACTTCGGCCACGCGGTGATCAGCCGCCCGATGGCGGCCATCGACGAGGTGTTCCGTGAAGTCGCGGCCGGTGCGGTCAATTTTGGCGTGGTGCCGGTGGAAAACTCCACCGAAGGCGCGGTCAGCCACACCCTGGACAGCTTCCTCGAACACGACATGGTGATTTGCGGCGAAGTCGAGCTGCGTATCCACCACCACCTGCTGGTGGGCGAGAGCACCAAGACCAACAGCATCACCCGCATCTATTCCCATGCCCAGTCCCTGGCCCAGTGCCGCAAGTGGCTGGACGCGCACTACCCGAATGTGGAGCGGGTGGCGGTATCGAGCAATGCCGAGGCCGCCAAGCGCGTGAAGGGCGAGTGGAACTCGGCGGCGATCGCCGGTGACATGGCTGCCAACCTGTATGGCTTGACCCGCCTGGCCGAGAAGATCGAAGACCGCCCGGACAACTCCACGCGCTTTTTGATGATCGGCCAGCAGGAAGTGCCGCCTACCGGCGACGACAAGACCTCGATCATTGTTTCGATGAGCAACAAGCCGGGCGCGCTGCATGAGCTGCTGGTGCCGTTCCACCAGAACGGCATCGACCTGACCCGCATCGAAACCCGCCCGTCGCGCAGCGGCAAGTGGACCTACGTGTTCTTCATCGACTTCGTTGGTCACCACCGCGACCCACTGATCAAGGCGGTGCTCGAACAGATCAGCCAGGAGGCTGTGGCGCTGAAGGTGCTGGGCTCGTATCCGAAGGCAGTGCTTTGATTCAGGGCCGCTGGGGGCGCTTTGCGCCCCATCGCCGGCAAGCCAGCTCCTACAGGTACAGCGCAAGCCTCCAGGTTTCCACTGCCCCTGTGGGAGCTGGCTTGCCGGCGATGGGCTGCAACGCAGCCCCAGCGGTCTCGCAGGCTGTCCCGATTTCTGAACAGGGTTCACACCAGTGGTAAATGCAGCAAAAACCAAACCCGCGCCCATCATCAACCGCCTGGTCGTAGTTGGCCTCGGCCTGATCGGTGGTTCGTTCGCCAAGGGCCTGCGTGAAAGCGGCCTGTGCCGCGAAGTGGTCGGAGTCGACCTGGATGCCCCCTCGCGCAAGCAGGCCGTAGCCTTGGGCGTGGTCGACCGCTGCGAAGAAGACCTCGCCACCGCCTGCGTGGGCGCCGATGTCATCCAGCTGGCCGTGCCCATCCTGGCCATGGAGAAAGTTCTGGCGCGCCTGGCCCGGCTAGACCTGGGCAACGCCATCATCACCGACGTCGGCAGCGCCAAGGGCAATGTTGTTCGTGAGGCGCGTTCCGTTTTTGTGAACGAGAGCGGCCAGCGCCTGCCGCGCTTCGTGCCTGGCCACCCCATTGCCGGTTCCGAGCAGAGCGGGGTAGAGGCCTCCAACGCCACCCTGTTCCGCCGGCACAAGGTCATTCTCACGCCGCTGGCCGAAACCGACCCGGCCGCACTGGCCCTGGTCGACCGCCTGTGGCGCGCGCTGGAGGCCGATGTCGAGCACATGACGGTCGAGCGCCACGACGAAGTGCTGGCCGCCACCAGCCACTTGCCGCACCTGTTGGCCTTTGGCCTGGTCGATTCACTGGCCAAACGCAATGAAAACCTCGAGATCTTCCGGTACGCTGCCGGGGGGTTCCGCGATTTCACCAGGATCGCCGGCAGCGACCCGACCATGTGGCATGACATCTTCCTCGCCAACCGCGATGCTGTCCTGCGCACACTTGATACATATCGCAGTGATCTCGACGCCTTGCGCGACGCTATCGCTGAAGGGGACGGGCACCAGTTGCTGGGTGTATTCACCCGCGCACGCGTTGCCCGCGAGCATTTCAGTAAAATCCTGGCCCGTCGGGCCTATGTGGACGCTATGAACGCCAACGATCTGATTTTCCTGGCCCAACCGGGTGGCCGCCTGAACGGGCGGATTCGTGTACCGGGCGACAAGTCGATTTCTCACCGCTCGATCATGCTTGGCTCGCTGGCCGAGGGCACCACCGAGGTCGAAGGCTTCCTCGAAGGTGAAGACGCCCTGGCGACCCTGCAGGCATTCCGTGACATGGGTGTGGTCATCGAAGGCCCCAACCACGGCCGCGTGACCATTCATGGTGTTGGCCTGCACGGCCTGAAGCCGCCGCCCGGCCCGCTGTACGTAGGCAACTCGGGGACCTCGATGCGTTTGCTGTCCGGCTTGCTGGCCGGCCAGCCGTTCGACGTGACCATGACCGGTGATGCCTCGTTGTCCAAGCGCCCGATGAACCGTGTGGCCAACCCGCTGCGCGAAATGGGTGCCGTGGTCGAGACCGGCCCGGAAGGCCGCCCGCCGCTGACCATTCGCGGCGGCCACCGGCTCAAGGGGCTGACCTACACGCTGCCGATGGCCAGCGCGCAGGTCAAATCCTGCCTGCTGCTGGCCGGCCTGTACGCCGAAGGCAAAACCACCGTCACCGAGCCGGCACCGACCCGCGACCACACCGAGCGCATGCTGCGCGGTTTCGGCTACGCGGTAGAAAGCAATGGCCCGGTGGCCTCGTTGCAGTCTGGGGGCAAGCTGACCGCTACCCGCATCGAAGTGCCGGCCGACATCTCCTCGGCAGCCTTCTTTCTGGTGGCGGCGTCCATCGCCGAAGGCTCCGAGCTGGTGCTGGAGCACGTCGGCATCAACCCGACCCGTACCGGTGTCATCGACATCCTGCGCCTGATGGGTGGCGACATCACCCTGGAGAACCAGCGTGAAGTCGGCGGCGAGCCGGTGGCCGACCTGCGTGTGCGCGGGGCCAAGCTGAAGGGTATCGATATCCCTGAAGGGCTGGTGCCGCTGGCTATCGACGAGTTCCCCGTGCTGTTCGTTGCCGCTGCCTGCGCCGAAGGCCGTACCGTGCTGCGCGGTGCCGAAGAGCTGCGGGTGAAGGAGTCCGACCGTATCCAGGTGATGGCCGACGGCCTGGTTGCCCTGGGCATCAAGTGCGAGCCGACCCCTGACGGCATCATCATCGACGGCGGCCAGCTGGGCGGCGGCGAAGTGCATGGCCACGGTGACCACCGCATTGCCATGGCCTTCAGCGTGGCCTCGCTGCGCGCCAGTGCGCCGATCCGCATTCATGACTGCGCCAACGTTGCCACGTCGTTCCCCAACTTCCTGGCGCTGTGCGCCGAAGTGGGCATCCGCGTGGCCGAAGAGGGCAAGTCGTGAACACGCTGGCCCCCATCATCACCATCGACGGGCCGAGTGGCTCTGGCAAAGGTACGGTGGCCGGCTTGCTGGCGCGCGAACTGGGCTGGCGCCTGCTGGACTCGGGCGCGCTGTACCGGCTGCTGGCGTTCAATGCCAGCAACCACGGTGTCGATCTGACCAACGAAGAGCTGCTGACCAAGCTGGCCGCCCATCTGGATGTGCAGTTCATCGCCGCCGAGCCCGGTAAGCTGCAGCAGACCATTCTCGAAGGTGAGGACGTCAGCCAGGTCATCCGCACCGAAACCGTCGGTGCCGGTGCCTCGATGGTGGCCTCGCTGCCTGCCGTGCGTGAGGCGCTGCTGCAGCGCCAGCGCGCCTTCCGGGAAATGCCCGGGCTGATTGCCGACGGCCGCGACATGGGCACGGTGGTATTCCCCGACGCGCCGCTGAAGGTGTTTCTGACCGCCAGTGCCGAGGAACGGGCGCGCCGCCGCTACCTGCAGTTGAAGGGCAAGGGTGAAGATGTTAGTCTGTCGAGTCTGCTGGATGAGATTCGGGCGCGTGATGAACGCGACACTCAGCGTGCAGTGGCCCCGCTGAAACCAGCGGCAGACGCCATTCAGCTGGATTCCACCGAGTTGTCCATCGAGCAGGTGTTGCAACGTATCAGGAGCGAGATCGCCCAGCGCGACCTTCTCTGATCACCAGGAAAGCAGGCAGGTTCACCAGTCAACGTCTTGCCGGCGTTCCTTTACTTAAAACAGACCCACATTGTCTGGAATGTGGCGAGGGGCGTTTGTTTCGCCCGAATCTACAGGAATTAAAATGAGCGAAAGCTTTGCAGAACTCTTTGAAGAAAGCCTGAAAACCCTCAATCTTCAGCCGGGTGCCATCATCACCGGTATCGTTGTCGACATCGACGGCGACTGGGTTACCGTACACGCTGGCCTGAAGTCCGAGGGTGTCATCCCGCTCGAGCAGTTCTACAACGAAGCTGGCGAACTGACCATCAAGGTCGGTGACGAAGTCCACGTTGCGCTGGACGCGGTCGAAGACGGCTTTGGCGAAACCAAACTGTCCCGTGAAAAAGCCAAGCGCGCCGAGTGCTGGATTGTTCTGGAAGCAGCTTTCGCCGCCGAAGAAGTGGTCAAGGGCGTTATCAACGGTAAGGTTAAGGGCGGCTTCACTGTCGACGTTAACGGCATCCGTGCGTTCCTGCCGGGCTCCCTGGTTGATGTCCGCCCAGTGCGCGACACCACCCACCTGGAAGGCAAAGAGCTGGAATTCAAGGTCATCAAGCTGGACCAGAAGCGCAACAACGTTGTCGTTTCCCGTCGCAGCGTGCTGGAAGCCGAGAACTCCGCCGAGCGCGAAGCCCTGCTGGAAACCCTGCAGGAAGGCCAGCAAGTCAAAGGTATCGTCAAGAACCTCACCGACTACGGCGCATTCGTGGACCTGGGCGGTATCGACGGCCTGCTGCACATCACCGACATGGCCTGGAAGCGCATCAAGCACCCATCGGAAATCGTTAACGTTGGCGACGAAGTCGACGTACGCGTTCTGAAGTTCGACCGTGAGCGCAACCGCGTTTCGCTGGGTCTGAAGCAAATGGGTGAAGATCCGTGGGTAGCTATCACTGCCCGTTACCCAGAAGGTACTCGCGTACAGGCTCGCGTAACCAACCTGACCGACTACGGCTGCTTCGCTGAGCTGGAAGAAGGCGTTGAAGGTCTGGTACACGTTTCCGAAATGGACTGGACCAACAAGAACATCCACCCGTCGAAAGTCGTTCAGGTTGGCGACGAAGTGGAAGTCATGGTTCTGGACATCGACGAAGAGCGTCGTCGTATCTCCCTGGGCATCAAGCAGTGCAAGTCCAACCCATGGGAAGACTTCTCCGGCCAGTTCAACAAGGGTGACAAGATCACCGGTACCATCAAGTCGATCACCGACTTCGGTATCTTCATCGGTCTGGACGGCGGCATCGACGGTCTGGTTCACCTGTCCGACATCTCCTGGAACGAAACCGGCGAAGAAGCCGTACGTCGTTTCAAGAAGGGCGACGAGCTGGAAACCGTCATCCTGTCGGTTGACCCAGAGCGCGAGCGCATCTCCCTGGGCATCAAGCAGCTGGAAGACGATCCGTTCTCCAACTTCGTTGCTGTCAACGACAAGGGCGCTATCGTCAAGGGCATCGTGAAAGAAGTTGACGCCAAAGGCGCCATCGTCACCCTGGCCGACGACATCGAAGCCACTCTGAAAGCTTCCGAAATCAGCCGTGACCGCGTTGAAGACGCGCGTAACGTTCTGAAGGAAGGCGAAGAGATCGAAGCCAAGATCATCAGCGTTGACCGCAAGTCCCGCGTGATCAGCCTGTCGATCAAGTCCAAAGACGACGCTGAAGAGCGTGAAGCTATCCAGAGCCTGAAAAACGCTCCGGAAGCTGCTGCCGACACCACCATGGCTGCGCTGCTGCGCGAAGCAATGGCCAAGCAGAACTGAGTTCTGTTTGATCGGTAAAAAGGGCGACCCTCGGGTCGCCCTTTTTTTGTGTTCTTAGTATGCCCCGCGATGCCCTGGAGCGTTCGTGCACAATCCGCACAGGCATAACTGTCGCGAGGCGCGGGCGGCGTGCGATACGTCTCCATCGTGATGCCTTAAAGCCATGTTGCATCCCAATGAGGATATGCGCCAACCGATGTCGCCAGTCCGGCCCTTACCGGATTGGCAACGATGTATCTCGCGACCTTGAAAACATCCTCGTCCCGGCGCAAGGCTCGGTCGTAGTAACCTGCCTGCCACACCGGCTTCCCCTTTGCCCCGGCCTTTTGAAGCGCATTGCTGGACTGGCATTTGAAGCGCTGCATCAATGTTCCAAGCGTCACTTCTTTCAGCTCAATCAGCCAATGCACATGGTCTGGCATTACGACCCAGGTCAGCGATCGGCAGTGGTGTTGTTCTTCCGCGTAACGAAGGTTTTGGATGACCAACCGTGCGAAGCGGAGGTCGTGAAACAAAGGCTTACGTCGATGAGTGACCGTAGTCAGCATATAAAGCCTGCCAGGCACCGAGCATCGTGCGCGGCGAAGCCTGTAGCCATGAGGGTTCGGCATTGCGTTCATCCTTGAGCAGGTAATTGCTCGGTCAGCATAGTCAGCCTGTGCAGGGATCGAGCCGCCAGTGATTTGCAGTATGTAAACAAGGACCAAAGCGTTCGCGCGCATCTGGCCCAGGCATAACTGGCCCGAAAAAAACGTAGGAGCGAGCGCAGCTCGCGATGCGCCGCGCGGGCGGCGCGGCCTCGCGGGCAATGCTGCTCCATCGCCGTACCTTTACCGGCACGGCGCATGGCATGAGATATCGGGGGAGCCCCGTGGTGCTTGGCGTGGGGTTTGTGGTGGTGCGCAAATCGAGCGCCGCCCGCGCGGCGCATCGCGAGCTGCGCTCGCTCCTACGTTTGTTTCGGGCCAGTGAGGCCTGTGAGAGGCGCGCGCGACCGGCTGCTTCATACGACGCGATATTGAGGCATGCGCCAAAGGGTTCGCGCGCAAATCCCCCAGGCATAATTGGCCCGAAACAAACGTAGGAGCGAGCGCAGCTCGCGATGCGCCGCGCGGGCGGCGCGGCCTCGCGGGCAATGCTGCTCCATCGCCGTACCTTCACCGGCACGGCGCATGGCATGAGATATCGGGGTAGCCCCGGGGTGCTTGGCGTGGGGTTTGTGGTGGTGCGCAAATCGAGCGCCGCCCGCGCGGCGCATCGCGAGCTGCGCTCGCTCCTACGTTTGTTTCGTGCCAGTGAGGCCTGTGAGAGGCGCGCGCGACCGCCTGGTTCATACGACGCGATATTGAGGCATGCGCCAAAGGGTTCGCGCGCAAATCCCCCAGGCATAATTGGCCCGAAAAAAACGTAGGAGCGAGCGCAGCTCGCGATGCGCCGCGCGGGCGGCGCGGCCTCGCGGGCAATGCCGCTCCATCGCCGTACCTTCACCGGCACGGCGCATGGCATGAGGTATCGGGGGAGCCCCGGGGTGCTTGGCTTGGGGGATGTGGTGGTGCGCAAATCGAGCGCCGCCCGCGCGGCGCAATCGCGAGCTGCGCTCGCTCCTACGTTTGTTTCGGGCCAGTAACGCCTGTGACAGGCGCGCGCGACCGCCTGGTTCATACGACGCGATATTGAGGCATGCGCCAAAGGGTTCGCGCGCAAATCCCCCAGGCATAATTGGCCCGAAAAAAACGTAGGAGCGAGCGCAGCTCGCGATGCGCCGCGCGGGCGGCGCGGCCTCGCGGGCAATGCTGCTCCATCGCCGTACCTTCACCGGCACGGCGCATGGCATGAGGTATCGGGGGAGCCCGGGGTGCTTGGCGTGGGGTTTGTGGTGGTGCGCAAATCGAGCGCCGCCCGCGCGGCGCATCGCGAGCTGCGCTCGCTCCTACGTTTGTTTCGGGCCAGTGAGGCCTGTGAGAGGCGCGCGCGACCGCCTGGTTCATACGACGCGATATTGAGGCATGCGCCAAAGGGTTCGCGCGCAAATCCCCCAGGCATAATTGGCCCGAAAAAAACGTAGGAGCGAGCGCAGCTCGCGATGCGCCGCGCGGGCGGCGCGGCCTCGCGGGCAATGCTGCTCCATCGCCGTACCTTCACCGGCACGGCGCATGGCATGAGGTATCGGGGGAGCCCCGGGGTGCTTGGCGTGGGGTTTGTGGTGGTGCGCAAATCGAGCGCCGCCCGCGCGGCGCATCGCGAGCTGCGCTCGCTCCTACGTTTGTTTCGGGCCAGTGAGGCCTGTGAGAGGCGCGCGCGACCGCCTGGTTCATACGACGCGATATTGAGGCATGCGCCAAAGGGTTCGCGCGCAAATCCCCCAGGCATAATTGGCCCGAAAAAAACGTAGGATCGAGCGCAGCTCGCGATGCGCCGCACGGGCGGCGCGGCCTCCCTAGACCATTCCGGTAAAACTTCAATCTTGAAATTTTTTATTAAGTCAAGATGCACCCTGTTCAAATCCTTCCCAGCGTGCTACAACCTGCTTAAGCAATGATCTAGCTGCTTGATAACGAAGGGAAAAATATGACGAAGTCGGAGCTGATCGAACGTATTGTCACCCATCAAGGGCTGCTCTCGTCCAAGGACGTGGAGTTGGCCATCAAGACCATGCTTGAACAGATGTCACAATGCCTGGCTACCGGCGATCGCATCGAGATCCGCGGTTTTGGCAGCTTCTCGCTGCACTATCGCGCCCCACGCGTGGGGCGTAACCCCAAGACCGGCCAGTCGGTCAGCCTCGAAGGCAAGTTCGTACCGCACTTCAAGCCCGGCAAAGAGTTGCGCGACCGGGTCAACGAAGAAGACGAGGCCGAAGCCTGAGCACTCAAGGAGTAATCTGATGCGTAACCTGAAGCGCGCCCTGGCGGCTATTTTCGTGCTGCTGTTGGCGGCGGTGGTGTTGTTCTTCGTGCTGGAGAACCAGCAGGCCGTTGCGCTGGTGCTGTTCGGCTGGGCTGCGCCGGAAATGCCCGTGGCTGTCTTGGTGCTGGCAGCGCTGGTCATCGGCCTGGCTATAGGCCCGCTACTGGGCGCATACGGCGTTCAACGCAGCAAGCGCAAGATCAAGGCCTCTGCCCGGCAAGCGGCATTGAGCGGTAACTAAGGAAATTTCCTACGCCTTCCTGGGAATAGTCCGCCTATGCACAGGCTGGCCGCCATGAAGTAATAGCCCACTTCATTTATGGCCAAGTTGAGTGTGCGTAGCATGGAGTTCCCCTGCCTTTTCCATCACGGTGGCACCCGGGGTGTGACTGGGTCCTGCCACCAGTTGCACTTGGCCTCGTGTAGCAGTTTGCTGGTGGACTGTGGGTTGGAACAGGGCGCCGATGCGCCGCCTGGTGCAGAATCCGCGCCGCTCAGCTTCGATATTCAGGGCATTCGCGCGCTAATCGTCACCCACGTACACCTGGACCATGTCGGGCGCATACCTGCGCTGCTGGCTGCAGGTTACCGCGGCCCCATAATCTGCAGCGAGCCATCGGCGCGGCTACTGCCGCTGGTACTGGAGGACGCCTACAGGGTGGGCATCAACCGCGAGCCTGCTCAGGTGGCGCGGTACCTTGAACGGGTCACAAGCCTGATTGTGCCTTTGCCCTTCGAGCAGTGGCATGAAGTGGTGATGGAGCCGGGTTTGCAGTGTCGCATCCGCTTGCAGCGTGCAGGGCACCTGCTTGGGTCGGCATATGTCGAGTGCGACCTGTTGCATGGAAGTATCAACACCCGTTACGTGTTTTCAGGCGACCTGGGCAATGGTGCCAACCCATTGCTGCGCCCGCTTCGGCCCCCAGAGCGGGCAGATGTGCTGGTGCTGGAGAGTACCTACGGTGACCGCCTGCACCCGGTCAAGGGCGGTCGGCAGCAGCAGCTGGAGGCGGCAATTGATCGCGCCTTGGCCGACAAAGGCACCATTCTGATTCCGGCCTTCAGCCTGGGGCGTACGCAAGAGCTGCTGTACGAAATAGAGGATATTCTGCACCGCAAGGCATTGACCGGAGCCCGCGGCGAACCGGGTGACGAAGATCCCGTCAACTGGTCGCAGTTGCCCATCATCCTCGACTCACCCTTGGCCCAGCGTATTACCGGTGCCTACCGCGACCTGCATGAGTTCTGGAACGAAGAGGCGAGGGCGCGGCTCGCGCAAGGGCGTGATCCGCTTGGCTTCAACCAGTTGATCACAGTGGACACCCATGCCAAGCACCAGCAGGTAGTCAATTACCTCAGCAGCACCGGTCGACCGGCCATCGTCATTGCAGGCAATGGCATGTGTTCGGGCGGGCGGATTGTCAATTACCTCAAGGCCATGCTGGGGGATCGGCGGCATGAGGTGATGTTTGTGGGGTATCAGGTGAGGGGGACGCCGGGTGCGGTGATCCAGGCCAGTGCGGGTGCGCAGGGGGACGTGCAGGTTGAGCTTGATGGGGTAATGCATGAGGTGAAGGCGAAGGTGATCAGCCTAAGCGGTTACTCCGGGCATGCTGACCAGCGGGCGTTGGTGGCATTTGCCATCGGCACGCCGGGGGTGCCTGAGCACATCATTCTGGTGCATGGCGAAGGGCGTGCCAAACGTAGCCTTAAACAGGCGCTCATGTCTGGCCTGGCGCTGCGTGGGTCCGCTGCAGAGGTATCAATCCCGTAAAAACGCTCAATTAGTGAACGTTAAGCCACGGCGTTGTCTGATCGTCATGTCATCAGAGCGCGAGGCCCGGCTGTCGAGTATCTGGAACCGGTAGGTTGTAGCGCTGTCACTAGGGCCCCTATACAAGCTACGCAAAAAAATCTCTGTTATTCTACGAGCCTGAGCTTGCGCCTTGGAGCCGATTGGTGGCTAAGCGTCATTTTGCCGGGCGGGTACATTTTATTGCCGCTGCCCTCCCTACGTGGCGGCTGTCAGATTTATAAGACACATGTAGGTTTCCTGAGGTTTTAAACTTCAAGTTGCCGTTAAGGACTCGAATATGGAATTGATCCCGGTAATCCTATCCGGTGGCGTTGGTAGCCGTCTGTGGCCTGTATCGCGTGAGGCTCACCCCAAGCCGTTCATGACCCTGCCAGACGGGCAGAACCTCATTCAGAAAACCTTCCTGCGCGCCGCCGATTTGAACGGTGTGGTTGAAATACTAACCGTAACCAACCGCGAATTGTTGTTCAAAACCGAGGACGAATACCGCACGATCAATAAACATAACCTGAGTCAGGGTTACATACTTGAGCCCTTCGGCCGCAATACCGCGGCTGCCGTTGCAGCTGCTGCGCTGCAGCTACTTCAAACGCATGGTCCACAGGCCAATATGCTGGTACTGGCGGCTGACCATCTGATTCAGAATGAGGCGACCTTCGCCGACGCCGTGAACCGGGCTGTTCAGCTGGCGGGCCAAGGCTGGCTCGTCACATTCGGCATCAAGCCGCAGTACCCTGAAACCGGGTTTGGCTATATCGAAGCTGCCGCCGGCGGCGTGCTCGAAGGTGGCCTCAAGGTTGAGCGTTTCGTTGAAAAGCCTGACGCGCAAACGGCTGAGTCTTATGTTGCCGCAGGCAATTATTTCTGGAATGCGGGCATGTTCTGTTTCCAGGTTGGCACCGTGATCGAGCAATTCAAGGCTCATGCTCCCGATGTGCTCGAAGCTGTGGAGAAAACCCTCGAAGCTTCGCGCCGCTCGACGTCCAAAGGGTACAGCTGCCTGGCGCTGGATGCCGAAAGCTTTGCCAATGTGCCAGACATTTCCATCGACTACGCCCTTATGGAGCGGTCGAGCAAGGTGGCAACCATCCCATGTGATATTGGCTGGAGCGATATCGGCTCGTGGAACGCGGTGAGCGAGCTGACCCCACCGGATGAGCACGGCAACCGCTTTGATGGTGAGGTGATGGCTTATGGCGCAAGCAACAACTACGTGAGCACCGAAGACCGCCTTGCCGCACTGGTGGGCGTACAGGATCTGCTGGTGGTGGATACTCCGGACGCTTTGCTCATTGCCCACAAGGACCACGCTCAGGACGTTAAACACATCGTCAAGCGTTTGAAGAGCGATGGTCATGCCGCCCACTTGTTGCACCAGACCGTTCACCGCCCGTGGGGTACCTACACCACGCTGGAGGATGGTGAGCGCTTCAAGATCAAGCGCATCGTGGTGAAGCCCAAGGCGTCGCTGTCGCTGCAGATGCACCATCACCGCAGCGAGCACTGGATTGTGGTCAGCGGTATGGCCGTGGTAGTCAACGACGATCAGGAGTTGATGCTCAATACCAACGAATCCACTTTCATTCGCGCCGGCCACAAACACCGTTTGCAGAACCCGGGCGTAATTGATCTGGTACTGATCGAAGTTCAAAGCGGCGACTACCTTGGCGAAGACGATATTGTTCGCTTCGAGGACAACTACGGTCGTTGCGACGCCTGAGTCCAGGCTCTCCCGTCGGTCCCGGGCGCCTGACCCTGGCGCGGGGCCGACCCCATTCGGCAAGCTTTCGCCGACCATCCCTTTCTAATGGCGTTCGCTCAAGCGTCGCTGTATACAAGTGAGATGTATGTACCCACCGATCCAGACCCGCTGCTTCAAAGCCTACGACATTCGCGGCCAAGTGCCTGCCGACCTCAATGATGACGTTGCCTACCGTATCGGCCGCGCACTCGTGGCCCAGCTTGGCGGCCGCACCTACGTAGTGGGGCGTGACATGCGCCTGGAGAGCCCGGGTTTGTCCCTGGCCTTGATCAAGGGCCTGACTGAAGCTGGGGCCGACGTGATCGATATCGGCCTGTGTGGTACCGAGGAAGTGTACTTCGCTACCAGCCATCACCAGGCCGATGGTGGTGTGATGATTACTGCCAGCCATAACCCCAAGGGTTACAACGGCATGAAGCTGGTGCGCGAGCAGTCGCGCCCGATCAGCGGCGACACCGGGTTGAACGACATCCGCCAGCGTGTTGAAGCAGGTGACTTGGGTGAGCATGCAGCAACCGCCGGCACTGTGCGCGAAGCATTCGACAAGACGGCATACATCGACCACCTGCTGACCTATGTAAACGTGGCATCGCTCAAACCGCTGAAGGTGCTGGCCGACCCAGGCAACGGTGCGGTCGGGCCTGTGATCGAACTGCTCAAAGCACGCCTGCCGCTGGATATCACCATTATCAACGGCGAGCCGGACGGTAATTTCCCCAACGGCATTCCCAACCCGCTGTTGCCTGAAAACCGCGACCTGACCCGCCAGGCAGTGTTGGATACCCAGGCCGCCATGGGCATCGCCTTCGACGGTGACTTCGACCGTTGCTTCTTCTTCGACGACAAAGGCCGTTTCATCGAGGGTTATTACGTGGTTGGCCTGCTGGCCGAAATGCTGCTGGCCAAGCACCCTGGCAGCAAGGTCATCCACGACCCGCGCCTGACCTGGAACACCATCGAGCAGGTAGAAGCGGCCGGTGGCGTAGCCATCCAGAGCAAGACCGGCCATGCTTTCATCAAAGAGCGCATGCGCGCTGAAGACGCCGTGTACGGCGGTGAAATGAGCGCACACCACTACTTCCGCGACTTCGCCTACTGCGACAGCGGCAACATCCCATGGTTGTTGGTGGCTGAGCTTATGAGCGTAACCGGCAAAACCCTTGCCCAGTTGGTTGATGAGCGTATCGCCAAATTCCCGTGCAGCGGCGAGATCAATTACGAAGTGGCAGATGTAAAAGGCACCATCGAAAAAATCCTTGCCTATTACTTGCCGAATAACCCCACCGTCGACCGCACCGACGGGATCAGTGTGGAATTTGCCAACTGGCGCTTCAGCCTGCGTGGCTCCAACACCGAGCCGCTGCTGCGCTTGAACGTTGAAAGCCGGGGGGATGGAGCGCTGGTCAACGAACAGGTTTCGCGCATCGCCGCCCTAATCCGAGGTTAGTTATGTTTGGCATGATCAAGGGCGTGTGGAGCTACCGTGGCTTCATCATCTCGTCCATCAAGAACGAATTCGTTTCACGCTTCGCGCGCAGCAAGCTTGGCGGGCTATGGATGATCATTCACCCGCTGGCCCAGGTTGCGATCTATGCATTGATCCTGTCCAACGTCCTGGCAGCCAAGCTGCCCGGCATCGACAACAAATATGCATACGCCCTGTACCTGATGGCAGGCATCCTGGCCTGGAACCTGTTTTCCGAAATCGTCAGCCGCTGCCTCACGCTTTTCATAGAGCAGGGCAACATCATGAAGAAGATGCGCTTCCCGCGCATCACGCTGCCTGTGATCGTGGTGGGTTCGTGCCTGCTCAACAACGCCTTGCTGTTCCTTGCGGTAATGATCGTTTTCGCACTGTTGGGCCATTACCCCACCGTACAAGTGTTCTGGTTGATCCCACTGGTAATGATAGTGGTGGCGCTGTCGGTCGGCATTGGCCTTGTGCTGGGTATTCTCAACGTGTTCCTGCGGGACATCGGCCAGGTGGTGCCCATTATTCTGCAGGTACTGTTCTGGTTCACACCGATCGTTTATATGGTCAATGTGATCCCGGAATACCTGCGTGGCACGCTGAGCTACAACCCCATGTACCCCATCGTAACGGCCTATCACGACGTACTGGTGTACGCCAAGGCACCGGACTTCAGCCAGGCCGTTACCATGGTTTGCATCTCGTTGGGCTTGTTGCTGCTTGGCCTGTTCCTGTTCCGTCGCTCGGTTCCTGAAATGGTGGATGTACTATGAGCCTGTTATCGGTAAGTGATGTTGGCAAGGCTTATAAAACCTACCGTTCCGAGTGGCAGCGGATCGCCACCTGGTTTTACCTGCCGGTCGGTGCGTCCAGCGAGCATTGGGTACTTCGGCATATAAACTTTGCCATTGAGCCAGGTGAAGCCATCGGTATCATCGGCCAGAACGGCGCCGGCAAGTCCACCCTGTTGAAGATGATCACCGGGACGTTGCAGCCCACCCAGGGGCAGGTACATGTCAACGGCCGGATCGCTGCAATTCTGGAACTTGGCATGGGCTTCAACCCCGAGCTGACCGGCCGCCAGAATGTGTACCACGCGGCTGGCCTGATGGGCTTCAGTGCCGAGAAGATCGAAGGCGCAATTGACGACATCGAGGCGTTCGCGGAAATCGGCGAATACTTCGACGAAGCGGTCCGCACCTACTCCAGCGGGATGCAAATGCGTGTAGCGTTTGCCGTTGCCACTGCGTTCAGGCCGGAAATTCTGATTGTCGACGAAGCGTTGTCGGTGGGTGACAGTTACTTCCAGCATAAAAGCTTCGAGCGCATTCGCGAGTTCCAGCGCCAAGGAACATCGTTGCTCATCGTGTCGCATGACCGTGGCGCTATTCAGTCGCTGTGCAGCCGTGCGCTGTTGCTCGAGAACGGCTCGATCATCAAGGACGGCCCGCCTGAGCAGGTGATGGACTACTACAACGCACTGATCGCCGAGAAAGAAAACAGCACTGTCCAGGTAAAAGAGCTGGCCGATGGCAGCATGCAGACCCAGTCCGGCAGTGGTGAGGCCACCATTGAAGCTGTAGCGCTTTACGATGCGGCCGGGCAAGCGGTTGAGTTCGTGGCAGTGGGCGACCCTGTCACGCTGAGTGTGCAGGTTGAAACCCACGAAGCCATACCGGAGTTGGTAGTGGGCTACGTCATCAAGGATCGCTTGGGCCAGCACGTTTACGGTACCAATACCCATCACCTGGGCCAGGCCTTGAAAACGCTGGCAGCCAATGAAAAGGTCGAGTTTCGTTTCGCTTTCGATATGAACCTGGGCGCCGGCTCGTATTCGGTGGCCGTGGCATTGCATGCCAACGATGTGCATATCGGCACCAATTATGAGTGGCGGGACCTTGCCCTGGTATTCAACGTGGTGAATACCTCGAAGCCTCAATTTGTCGGAATGGCGTGGGTGCCTACAGCTGTGGAGTGTATTCGGTGAAAAAACCTTTCTATCGCGCTTTCGAGGACCGCTACCGCGGGTCGGCGGAGCTGATTACCGAGAGGTTGCAGGTATACCAACCCTTCCTCACGCCTTTGCTGGGCCTTGACCAGGCACGCAAGGCCATTGACCTTGGCTGCGGCAGGGGTGAATGGATGAGCCTGTTGGCGCGCCAGGGCTTTGCCGTAGCCGGAGTGGACCTTGACGAAGGCATGCTGGAAGCGTGCCGCATCAACGGTTTCAGTGTTGAAAATACCGACGCCATTGGCAAACTGCAGTCGCTGCCTGATAACAGCCAGGTGCTGGTTTCGGGCTTCCACCTGGCCGAGCATATTCCTTTCAACAGCCTGCAAACGCTGGTGGCCGAAGCCCTGCGTGTGCTGGTGCCAGGCGGCTTGCTCATTCTGGAAACGCCCAACGCCGAAAACCTGGTGGTGGGCACCAACAATTTTTACCTCGACCCGTCCCATGAACGCCCGATCCCCAGCTTGTTGCTGAGCTTCCTGGTGGAGTACGAAGGGTTCGGCCGGAACACCGTCATGCGCCTGCAAGAGCCAACGCCCATACCGGCCGTTGAAGACATGCGCATGCTCAACGTGTTCCATGGCGTGAGCCAGGATTACGCCGTGGTTGCCCAGAAGGCTGCGCCCGCAAGCACGCTAGCCGAGTTTGACAGCGCGTTCGAGCGGGAGTACGGGGTTACCCTCGACAGCCTGGCAGAGCGCTACGAAGGTAAGCTTCAGGCACACTTTGATGCGCTTGATGAAGCCGCCAGCAGCAACCACGCCGCGCTGGAACAGGTGCGTGAAGTAAACGTCGAGTTTGCCCACAGCATCGACCGGTTCCAGTCCGAATTTTTTCAGCTTAAAAAAGATGTCGATAGCCTGGACGACCGCGCTGGCCGTGACCGGGCCTTGCAGCAACAGCTAAAAGGCGACATTGAGGTGCTGGGCAGCAGCATTAACCAGCTTGATCAGCGGCTTGGCGCCATTGAGCAGATGTTGCGCGAACGCGAGGCCCGTACCCTGCTGGACAGCGCCAAAGCTGCGGTGCGACCAGTAGCGCTGAAAACCCTCGGCGCGGTACTGCGCAACCCCACCTTGCGCACCAACGCCAACCGAGTATTGCGCCGCTTCCCTGGCGTTCACCACCGCCTCAAGCTGTTCGCGCAAAACCGAGGCTTGCTGATTCAGCCAATGGCCGCACCCGGCATGCCAAGTGCAAGTTTCACCGGTGTGGATTACTCGCGCGTTAGCTTCGCCGTATACCCCAAGGCACCCTTGCTGCCAGAAGCCATGTACTTGCGAGACCAACCGCATGCGGCAGGGTTCAACAGCGTGCGCATGACCGGCCACATTGAAGGGCACTACAGCCTGGCCATCGTCAACCGCGGGTTGGGGCTGGCGATGTTCGACCTGCTCGAGGGCCGGCTGGCGTTCCAGCCTTACCATGGCAAGGCCTACGACAACCCGATCGATATTCCCGAACGCCAGAAGGGCTTGACCCGGGCGGTGGGCAACAAACTGGAAGGCGAGCTGGAAAGCGACGTACTGTCCATCGTTCACCACTACCCGATGATCACTGACCTGCAAGCCGCCGGCATGCGCATGGTTGTGTTCTTCTGGGAAGAAACCGCCATACCGTTCGATACGATCACGTTCCTCAACGAACACTTCGACGGTGTGATCGTGGCCGCTTCGTTCGTGAAAAAGGTGCTTCAGGATTCCGGCTGCCGTCTTCCGGTCTTCGTCTGCCCTATGGGCGTTGACCACATTATCGGTAACGACGAACCGCCTATCGAGACACTGCGCCCAGCAGCCGGCAAGCCCGTCCGCTTCCTGCATATTTCGTCGATGTTCGAGCGCAAAGGGCCTGATGTACTGCTGGAAGGCTACCTTAATGCCTTTACCAGTGATGACAACGTCGAGCTGTACATCAAGACCTTCCCCAACCCACATAACCGGGTACACGAGCTGCTGAGCGAACTGTCCGCGGGTCGCAGCAACCTGCCTGCGGTGGTGGTGGACGAGAGCCCGATGGATGACAAAGGCATCATCGGCCTGTACCGATCGGCACAAGCGCTGGTGCTGCCTACACGCGGAGAAGGCTTCAACCTGCCTGCCGCTGAAGCCTTGGCACTTGGGCTTCCCGTCATCGTTACCGGCTTTGGCGCCCACGTCGACTTCTGCACCTTGCGAACTGCCGAACTGATACCGTTCCTGTTCGCCAAGTCTGGCAGCCACTTGGGCAGCGCCAATTCGTGCTGGGTAGAGCCTGACAAAGAAGCGCTCGGCCGCAAGATGCGTGAGCTGCATGACAAAGTGCTTGCCGGTGACGCCGGGCTTGAGCAGCGCAGGCGCGAGGGTATTGCGCTTATCCGCGGCGCCTACACCTGGGAGCAAAGTGCCCAGGCCGTGCTGGCCAGTGCCCAGTGGCTGAAGAACCAGGAGCCGGTGCAGAGCGGCAAAGCCAAGCTCGTGGTTGTGGGGCCTTGGGCGACCAAATGCGGGGTGGCGGAGTACAGCCAGTCGCTGATGAGCGAATTTGACCGTAGCCAGTACGACATCACCGTCTATTGCGATGAGCGAACCGCCCCAATGGAGGGTGTCGAGTATCAACCGGCCTGGAAGCTGGGTGATGCCAAAGCGGTATTTGATGTGTTGGGCAACGATGCGTGCGCGGCAGCCGATGTGATTATCGTGCAACACCAGCCCAGCCTATTTGCCCTGAACGAAGAGATCTGCCAGCGCCTGGCCTCCCTGCATGCGCAAGGCAAAGTGGTGATTCTGGAGCTGCACTCCACTCAACCCCTGATTGCAGACTACAGGGTGTCGGACACTGCCATCCGCGCACTAGGCAAGCTCGACCGGGTCATCGTGCACAAGCCCGAAGACCTCAACAACTTGCTGGTGCTTGGGCTCAGTGCCAACGTAATGATGATTGGCCTGGGCGTCATGTCACCATTGCCTGCAGGCAGTGCCGACGGTGTACGTGCGGAGCTCGGCATTGACCAGCATGACCTGGTTATCGCCTGCTTCGGCTTCATTCTGTCACACAAAGGTATCGATACACTCATCGAAACCATTCGCCCGTTAGAGCGTGCCACCGGCCGCAACGTGCGCATGATCGGCCTGCACTCCATTCTGGATGCGCGCAGTGAACAAACCCTCAATGCCTACCGCACCCGCGCCGCAGAGCTGCAGGTAGAGCACAACATCAACTGGATTACCGACTACCTGCCCATTCAGGAATGCCTGCGCATTCTCAGTGCCGCCGATTACGTTATCTTCCCCTACAAGGAAACCCAGGAAAGCGCGAGTGCTGCGGTGACCATTGGCCTTGCCACGCTCAAGCCTGTGCTGGTCAGCCCCATTCACATCTTCTCCGACCTGTCCGAAGCTACCTGGCGCATGTCTGGTAGCCAGGTAGACGACATTGTGGCCTCGATCGCCGAGTTGGAAGCCAGCCCCACCAAGGCCGGTGAGCTGGTCGCACGTCAGGAGCAGTGGATACAAGACCGTAGTTGGGGGCGCATTTCCGGGCGCCTGGACGCCACTGTGCAGGCTTTGCTATTCGCGCGTAGGCACCTTGACCCGCTAGTGGGCGTGCAGCGTGAAGCCAACCCAAGCGTGGTCGCCACCGCGCCGCGCAAACTGCTGGTGGACGTGTCCGAACTGTACTTCCGTGATGCCAAAACAGGCATCCAGCGCGTGGTAAAACGGGTAATAGGCGAGTTCCAGGCTGCCGAGGGTGCAGACTACCAGGTAGTGCCAGTGTTCGGCGTATCGGGCCATGGCTACCGTATTGCCAGCAATTACCCGGGGGCCAACGATTATGTTGCATCGGCCCACGAAAAACCGGTGGAGTACAGCGTTGGTGATGTTTTCCTCGGCCTTGACCTGAGCGCCCATCTGTTCCCGGAGTTCAACTCCGAACTTGAACGCATGCGCCGTGCAGGTGTGAGTATCCACTTTGTGGTGTATGACCTTATCCCGCTGCTGCACCCACGCTTTGCCTACCCGGGCATTGATGGCGCGTTCACCAACTGGATGCGCTCGATTGGCCGCTATGCGGACAGCGTCATTGCCATATCCGCCGCGGTTGCCGTAGATGTAAAACAATGGCTGCAGCAGCATGAAGGCCTGAAGTTGCTGCCATCAATTGGGCATTTCCACTTGGGCGCGGATATTGAAACACCGGCTGAGCTGGACGCTAAACCCGACCTGGACCCAGGCCTGGAAGCGCGCCTGGCCGCAGCGCCGACGTTCCTCATGGTCGGTACGCTGGAGCCTAGAAAAGGGCACCACCAGGCCCTGGCGGCTTTCGAATTGCTGTGGGCGCAAGGCTGCGACCTGAACCTGGTGTTGGTTGGCAAGGAAGGGTGGGCGGTAGAGGGCCTGACCGGGCACTTGCGTGCGCACCCTGAGATGGGGCAGCGGCTGTTCTGGCTGGAAGGGTTGAGCGATACCAACCTTAACCACCTGTATGCATCATGTTCTGCACTGGTTGCAGCATCGGAAGCCGAGGGCTTTGGCTTGCCTCTAATCGAGGCAGCCCAGCAAAAACTGCCCATCATCGCGCGGGACATCCCGGTGTTCCGCGAGGTGGCCGGCGACCATGCCTACTACTTCCAGGGCCAGGCACCTGAAGCATTGGCCAAGGCGCTGACAGACTGGGTAGCGCTGTTTGAGAAAAACGCTCACCCGCTGTCTGCGCCAATGCCTTGGTTGCGCTGGAGCGAGAGTGCAGCTGTGCTCAAGAAACATGTGCTGGGTGTTGCAGAGCAAGTGAAGTGACGCGGCAGCCGCCCGCCCGGGCGGGCTGAGCCATAAACCCCGTAAGCGTGCCAGTGCAGCGCTTGCGGGGTTTTTATTGCAGGTGTTTTGCGCGATACATGTTCAACAGCCTGTCAGGTACCATGAAATGGCATACAAGAAAGTAAGTGATGGCGTGTTGGCATCGCTCTCGTCAGGGATAAGTTCATGAAATTCTTGATTGCGTTGTCGTTGCTGGCAGGCGTAACGGGTTGTTCCCACTACAGCCCTAGTGACAGCATCAGCGAGGTGGGAGAGCAGGGCTATAGAGTGTCTTGCAATGCCTCACCCGTTAACCAGCCTGGCTGTTATTCGCCTACACCGTCCTGGCACTGGTGGCCTTCGGACAAGATTAAATTCGAGTTGGGTAGTAAATGAGGCGGGGGCGGGGCAGCAATGACCCTGCCTAGCTAAGTGAACGCTTAGTTCGTAGCCATGCCCGCTTGCGCATCATGCATCAGCGGTTTGGCCAGCGCGCCCAAGTCATGCGCTGCCCAGACCAGCTCCAGGCCATGCAGCGGGTGCTTCTTTGGCGGTATGTAAGAACCAGCACCGACAATCTCGGTACCGGTAGCTGTCCAGAGAAGAGGCTGCGTTTTCGCAGCCCTTCTAAGCTATAGACCTTTACTCAAACACCTCGGCGTCAGCCAGTGCCACCCCGAGCTGGTCCTTGCCAGACAAGCTTGGGGTAAAGTCGATAGGCCACTCAATTCCGACTGCCGGGTCATCCCATGCAATACAGCGCTCGCACTGCGGCGAGTAGAAATCGGTGGTCTTGTAGAGGAACTCTGCGGTTTCACTCAAGGTGACGAACCCGTGGGCGAAGCCTGGCGGGATCCACAGCTGGTTCTTGTTCTCCGCTGACAACACCGCACCCACCCATTTACCGAAGGTAGGGGAGGAGCGGCGGATATCTACCGCAACGTCGAAAACCTCACCCTGCACCACACGCACCAGTTTGCCCTGGGCGTGAGGTGCCAGCTGATAATGCAGGCCACGCAGCACGCCTTTAGCCGAGCGGGAGTGGTTGTCTTGAACGAAATCAGGCTGCAGGCCGGTTACTTCGCTGAAGACGCGGGCGTTGAAGCTCTCGTAGAAAAAACCTCGTTCATCGCCGAATACTTTGGGGGTAAACAGAACGACTTCCGGGATGCTCATCGCAATGGCTTGCATCAGAATACCTTCTCTTTCAGCAAGTTTTGCAGATACTTGCCGTAACCGTTTTTCAGCATGGGTTGAGCCAGCCGCTCGAGTTGCTCGGCGTCGATCCAGCCAGCGCGGTAGCAAATTTCTTCAGGGCAGGCCACTTTCAAGCCCTGACGGCGCTCCATCGTAGCGATGTATTGGCTTGCTTCGAGCAGGCTGTCGTGCGTACCGGTGTCGAGCCATGCGTAGCCGCGGCCCATGATTTCAACCTGCAACTGCTGCTGTTGCAGGTAGAGATTGTTGAGGTCGGTGATTTCCAGCTCGCCGCGCGCGGACGGCTTCAGGTCGCGGGCCAGGTCGACGACTTGGTTGTCATAGAAATACAGACCAGTGACGGCATAGCTCGACTTTGGAACAGTCGGCTTTTCTTCCAGAGACAACACACGGCCGCTGTCGTCGAACTCAGCCACGCCGTAGCGCTCTGGGTCGTGCACGTGATAGGCGAATACCGACGCACCGGAATCCCGCTTGTCGGCATTCAGCAGCAGCGCCTGGAAGTCATGGCCGTAGAAGATGTTATCGCCCAGCACCAGTGCTGAGGGATCGTTACCGATGAAGTCAGCGCCGATCGTGAAGGCCTGTGCCAGGCCATCCGGGCTCGGCTGCACTGCATAAGTGAGGTTGATGCCCCACTGGCTGCCGTCGCCAAGAAGCTGCTCGAACCGAGGCGTATCTTGTGGAGTAGAGATGATCAGAATGTCGCGAATACCTGCCAGCAGCAAAGTGCCCAGCGGGTAGTAGATCATCGGTTTGTCATAAACAGGCAAAAGCTGCTTCGAAACAGAAAGCGTTGCGGGGTGCAGACGCGTTCCGGAACCACCAGCCAGAATGATCCCTTTACGATTGGTTACGTTCATTTGTTAAGAGCTTCCATGAGCATACGGGTGACACCACTTTGCCAGTCAGGCAAGTGCAGCGTGAAAGAGTTGCGAAGTTTGGCGGTATCCAAGCGTGAATTCAACGGGCGACTAGCCGGGGTAGGGTACTCGGTAGTAGCGATCGGATTCACGGCTTCGACCGCGAGAACCTCACCATGACTCCGCGCGAAGTCAATAACATAGCTAGCATATGCATGCCAGGTCGTTTCGCCCGCTGGTACCAGGTGGTAGATCCCGCTTAGCTCAGCTTTATGCCACGCTTGTTGCAGAGCAGCTACAGCCACATCCGCGAGTAGGTCCGCCCCCGTAGGTACCCCTACCTGGTCAGCGATTACATTGAGTGCGGTACGCTCCTTTGCCAGGCGTAGCATCGTCTTGGCGAAATTGTTGCCCCGCGCAGCATACACCCAGCTGGTACGGAAAATCAGATGCTTACAGCCCGAGGCCTGTATCAGCTGTTCGCCTTCGAGTTTTGTGGCGCCGTAAAAGTTAACTGGCGCAACGCTGTCGGTTTCTTTCCACGGGGTAGTACCGGTGCCGTCGAAAACATAGTCGGTTGAGTAGTGTACCAACCATGCATCCAGGCGCTTGGCTTCCTCCGCCATCACTTGGCTAGCCAAGGAATTCACAAGATGGGCTGTGTCGCGCTCGCTTTCAGCTTTGTCCACTGCCGTGTAGGCGGCTGCGTTCACAATCGCTTGGGGCGAGACAGCGCGAATGGCAGTCCTGAGGCTTTCCAGGTCCGAAAGATCACCTTTGAGCTCACCGTAAGGTGTGGCGGCCAGGTGTCGATCGAGTGCCACAACTTCACCGAGCACGCTCAGCGCGCGCTGAAGCTCCCAGCCAACCTGGCCGTTTTTTCCTAACAGCAGAATTTTCATGCTTGGCCTGTACGCTTGGCGTAGTTGCTGTCGATCCACTGTTGGTAGCTACCGCTTTTAACGTGCTCAACCCACTCAGGGTTGTCCAGATACCATTGAACGGTCTTGCGAATACCCGACTCGAAGGTTTCTTCCGGCACCCAGCCGAGCTCTCGCTGGATCTTGCTAGCGTCGATTGCGTACCGCAGATCGTGGCCTGGACGATCTTGAACGTAGGTCAGCAGGTCGACATGAGGGCGGAATTTGGAATCAGGACGTAGTTCATCAAGCAGTGAGCAAACTGTGCGTACCACTTCGATGTTTTGCTTCTCGTTATGGCCGCCGATGTTGTAGGTTTCACCCACTTCACCTTCGGTGACCACTTTGTATAGCGCGCGGGCGTGATCTTCAACATACAGCCAGTCGCGAATTTGATCGCCTTTGCCATAGATCGGCAGTGGTTTGCCTTCCAACGCGTTCAGAATCACAAGCGGGATCAGCTTTTCCGGGAAGTGGAAAGGTCCGTAGTTGTTGGAGCAGTTGGTTACGATGGTTGGTAGACCGTAGGTGCGCGCCCAGGCGCGCACCAGGTGATCGGAGCTGGCCTTACTGGCAGAGTATGGCGAGCTTGGCTGGTAAGGCGTAGTTTCGGTGAACAGATCCTCTGGGCCTTCCAGGTCGCCATAAACCTCATCGGTGGAGATATGGTGGAAGCGGAACGCTGCTTTGCGAGATTCATCAAGCGTCATCCAGTAAACCCTGGCGGCTTCCAGCAAGGTGTAAGTGCCTATGATGTTAGTCTGGATGAATTCGGACGGCCCGGAAATCGATCTGTCCACGTGAGACTCGGCAGCCAAGTGCATTACGGCATCCGGCTGGTGCTCAAGGAACACGCGATCCAGGTCGACACGGTCGCAGATGTCAACGTGCTCGAAAGCGTAGCGCGGGTCTTGATCGACAGATTGCAGGGACTCGAGGTTGCCTGCGTAGGTCAGTTTATCAACGTTGACAACTGAATCATCTCTACAAGAAATTATGTGACGTACCACTGCCGAGCCGATAAAGCCGGCACCACCTGTTACTAAGATCTTCACGTTATCACCATCCTACAGTTATAATATCAATCCCCACCAAAAAGGTCTCTTGTGTAAACCTTATCGATGACGTCGAGCAAATCATTTGTCAGTCTGTTCGTTATGATTATGTCACACGTTTTCTTGAATTCATTCAAATCATTAACAATAGGAGAGTTGAAGAAGTCATTGGCTTTAAGAGTGGGCTCATAGACACAGACATTGACTCCTTTTGCTTTAATCCTCTTCATGATTCCTTGGATTGAAGAGGATCTGAAGTTGTCTGAACCTGCCTTCATCACCAACCTGTAAACGCCGACAAGCTTCGGCTGTCGTTTTAATATACTTTCGGCGACAAAATCTTTGCGGGTTGTATTGGAATCAACAATGGCGTTGATTAAGTTCTGGGGTACGTCACGATAATTTGCCAGTAATTGCTTAGTATCCTTGGGTAAGCAATATCCTCCGTAGCCAAACGAGGGATTGTTGTAGTGATTTCCAATTCTCGGATCCAGACCAATACCGTCAATCAGTTGTCGGGGGTTCAGTCCATGAACCTCTGCGTAGGTATCCAGTTCGTTGATGAAGGCAATACGCATAGCTAAATATGTATTGGCAAATAACTTAATAGCCTCGGCCTCACTTGAAGCCACTTGCAAAACAGGACAATTTTTATGCACTGTTCCAGCAAGCAATAAATCAATTAGTGTGCTGCCGTCCTCAGTAAGGTCTCCCACAATAATCCGCGAAGGGTACAAATTATCATAAAGTGCGCGCCCCTCTCTCAGGAATTCCGGAGAAAAAATAATCTTATGAGTTTCAAAGCGCTGCTGCATGCGTGTCGTAAATCCAACAGGGACAGTAGATTTAACGACAATGAACGCATTAGGGTTTATTTGCCTCACGTCCTCTATGACACTTTCAACAGAGCTCGTATCGAAATAATTGGTGACTGGATCATAGTCAGTAGGAGTGGCGATGAACACATATCTAGCCCCACTATAAGCTTCTAGCTTATTGGTTGTAGCAATGAGTGATAAGCCGCCAGTCTCGAGATAGGTAGTTATATCGGCATCTTTAATAGGAGATCTACCGGAGTTGATACAATCTACTCGCCCAGGTTCGATGTCGAGGCAAGTTACTTCATTGTGCTGTGCAAGTAGCACAGCATTAGACATCCCGACATAACCAGATCCAACTACAGCAATTTTCATATATGTATCTTCAATTGTAGGTGAACACAAGGGTAAGTTTCATACTTGGCTCAACGAGAAGTCCTCTCGATCCTTTGTCAGATTGGGGTTGTAGTAGGGGTCCCTATCAAGAATTACTGACCATCGTGATTTCATGAATTCGATTTCACTTTGGAAACGTCTTATCTTCTCTGGAGAGTCTTCTGCCCCCCTGCTGATCGACTCATAATGATAAAGCTCAGCATAAGGAGTCCACAAATTTCTATAACCCGCAGCTTGCACTCTCAGACAGAAATCAACATCATTGAATGCAACTTTTAGATTCTCCTCATCCAGCCCCTTAACTTCGTCGAATACTTCCTTGCGAACTAATAGGCAGGCTGCAGTAACTGCCGAAAGAGTCTGTGGAAGTTTAAGTCTGTAGAAGTAACCTGGATGATCTCTATGAAAATGCTTATGACTGTGACCTGCAACACCACCTAACGAGCAAATCACCCCCGCGTGTTGTATAGTATCATTGCTGTAGTAAAGCTTCGCGCCTACGCAACCTACTTCTTTGCGAATAGCATATGAAACCATCTCGGTCAGCCATCCATTATTAATAACCTCAACGTCGTTGTTCACTAACCCAATCAGCTTACCTTTGGCAAATTTTGCGCCAAAGTTATTGATGGCTGAGTAGTTGAATGGGTAGTCATAATTAATTACTCGGACGTTTTCGTATTCGAGTTGTATTTCCGCAAAGAACTCAAGCGTATCCTGCTCAACACTTCCATTATCCAGAATGATGATTTCGAAATTTTTGTAGCTTGTTTTCTCAAGAATGCTACGAACAGCAACTTCCGTTAAATTTCTACGATCACGTGTGGGTATGAGCAAGCTTACAAGAGGTGGGTTTTTGGGTATCGGCCAATGAACCCGATAAGTGTTAGGAGCGGGGCCTATCTCAACACGAATGCTTCGATTCAATTTTGCAAAATGGTGTTTGAGCGCTTTGACGCCGGCGTCCGACGTATATGACTTTTCGCCCGCCGCCATTGCTGTAGAACCTTCAAGTACCCTCCAGTGGTAAAGGATGTGGGGGATATGAACAATTTGCTCAGGTTCGACATGTTCTAGGCAACGCAGCATAAGGTCGTAGTCTTGGCTCCCCTCTACGCCAGTTCTGAAGCCTTTTACTTTCTTCAGTAGTGAGGTCTGGTATACGCCAAGATGTGATACATAGTTCTGTGAGTAAAAAAGCTCTGGATTCCAATCGCTCTTGAAGTGCGGCTCAAATCGCATCCCATTGATATCGATTTTGTCTTCGTCGCTATATATAATTTTGCATCCAGTATTTTCGTTGATTGCAATGGCGACGTGGAGCAATGCATTATTTGCTAAAAGGTCATCATGGTCGAGAAGAGCGCAGTACTCTCCTGTCGCCAGTGCCAATGCTGAGTTAGAACATCTGGAGATATGTCCGTTTTTTGCACGAACAGTGTATTTTATCCTGTTATCTTTTTTTGCGTACGCGTCTAGTATTTTTGCGACGAAGGGATCTGTCGACGCATCATCAGCGATACACAGTTCCCAGTTTTCGTATGTTTGCGCTATGACTGACTCAATGCATTCTTTTAACAGTGTGCCATCAGTGTTGTACGTGGGAAGCAGAATAGAGATTTTTGGAGTGTAGGACATTTTAGCTGTCAGACATTGAGCTAGCTCTCTACTAGGTGAATGCACTGACTCAGTGTTCTCGATCCAATCAGCATAGGTCGAATCGTTTTTGTCTTCATTCAGACTATCCGAGTATAGTTTATAGATGTCTTGGATGTTTCCCGGGTTGGCGTCTGAAAGAGTGAAGCTGGAACTACCATCTGTGCCACTATTTTGCTGTGCGCTGAATAGGATAATGTGGTTTTTCGCGTCAATTTCAGTTAGCTTTTGTATTTGGAATGCATGAATACAGAATGGTCCTGGATACTCTAATGGGTCAAACCGAAGTAGTTTAACATCGCCAGGAAAATAAATGATACGCGAACAAACCTCATTGTTTTTGATTTTCAGGTTAAATGATCCTTGCTCTGAGAAGCCAGAGCCATAATCAGCGTACAGTCGCGAAATCGACTTTCGCTTCTTGCAGGTCATCAACACATCCACCAAGTACCATCCTTCTGCAAAAGACGGGCCCTTATTGTCGATGAAGAAATAGGGGTCGTTGCCTTTTGAAATCCATCCTGCTCCACTATCTGAGTTGGCCACAATATCTTGGGCGGGAACTAAGCTAGTGTTTGGATTAAATTGTATTTGCGAGCTGCGAGGGTTTCTCAATAGCGTAATAGCAATCGCAATGTTGAACCGTATGTGCTCAGCCATTTCTGGTTGACTTTGGATCACTTGGGCATAAAGGTTTAGTGCTTTAGAGTATTCTTGGCGTTGGAAGCTTTCATTGGCGCTTACCAAAATAGATTTGCCAACCGTACTGGGCTTCATGATTTAAATCTTCCCTGGCTTTTGATAGCTGGACATTGTTTTTGCAATAATGTTCTTCATGCAAGTTCCCAGTTCACGCCATTTCCCCCAATCTACATGGGGATGTTGAGATTCCAGTTCAGCGAATTGTACGTCAAGAGAACTCAGTAAACTAACCAGACGTATCTTGTCCATATCAGGCAGGCTATTCCAAACCTTAATGTCCATCAGTGTAGGTGCCTCGAAACGGAGTTCAAAGCGACCGCCGTCATCGTCGATTTGTTCAGGATACCAACCCGAGAGGAAGGGATGGGCTACTCTACAGAACTCTATCCGTGGGTGGCTTCCGAACGACTCCCCAGCCGCGTCGACGGTTGATAGTGTGTACTCCACAACTTCCCAGTGAGTGCCGCTCTGGACTACGTTTTCCAGCTTCAATTTAAGTCCGTGATAGCCGCCATTGTGAGTAAGTTCAATTAGCGAAATATGATCGAATCTAAGAACTGGCGGGTGTGATGATATTACTTTCCCTAGGTTTTGAAGAGCCGGTGCCAGCCCTTTAGCCAGCATGTTATTACCTGTTTCATCAGAGTGTTCGATGTAGCGCAATAAATCGCAAACAATCTCTTGAATTAAAAGCCAATCACTTGGCCCAAAGCTCGACAACGTTTTATCTCTAGCGGAACTTTTTGGTGTGGTGACTGTTAGTCGGTTACCTTCGCCAAGGCAGGCTGGCCAGCGAGTAAACAGAGCAGTATCTTTTTGTTCTGCCCCCCTAGAGAATTCTATGCTGGCAGTGCTATTCATAGTTTTTGTTTTGAACTTTAGGAGGTCAAAAAATCGCCCTCCAATGAAAACGTCTGACACATGCCACTGAAGGGTTTCACTCTCATGGTCTGTACTGACTTCTTCAATAGTTACCATCGAGCCCAGCCATCGATGCGGTACAACGGCACTCAGCCGATCAATAAATTGTAACGAAGTATTGAGTTTGCCTTCCAAGAATTTCTCGTTCTCTAACGATCTTTCCAACGCACTTTGTATTTTGAAGATCTCACCTAAGAGCGTAGTTCGTTCATCGTAATGAACATCTTCAAGGGATTGAAAACGTAAGGCACAGGTTGTCTCAATCTTTTTGAGAATTGCTGCGATCTCACTTAGCCCTTGGTCAGCATTAAAATCTTTTAGCTTATGCATGCTGCCACCAATCTAGTATTAATTCCACTACTCTGAACATTAAGCATATGCAGCCCATGGTAATTATTTACCTATCACGCTTATGCGCGATCCCATCAGGCTGCACGTATTTCCAAAGACTTTGACTTCGACTTCATCACCTTGTTTAAGAGTAGATTCATGGTGGAAATAGAATCCGCACATTCCATCTTGCGAAATGTTTTTATCTTTAAGGTCGGGTCTGAAGTAGTTGGCTCTGAAATAGCTTCGAAATACGCCATTAACGAAGACGCTCAATTTAATATCCGCGCTCCCCCCGTCCTGCCTGCAAACCCAGCCTGAGATAAATTTGTCATTAGATTTGTCTACAGCGCCAATCAGTTTTTCAGTAAATACCGAAGTTTCTAAAGCCGCTTTAAGATTTTTAATTTCTTTTTTTAGCGAATCTAATTTGCTATCAGGTAATTTATAGAAGACGTCTTTGAAGTCATGGATCTCGAAATAACTTGAGTCTTTAAGCGTAAGGTCGCCACCCATCGCATCTCCACGATTCAATTTTTTACGGACGAACTCTTCTTTGGATTTTATTACGTAATGGTTAACTCTCAGCGGTCCAGATATAACGTGTTTCGCAATGCCCTTCGGCATTCCAGTTGCCGGTGTTACGACTCCGCGCTCTATTTCAATAAACTCGGTTAACGGTGCTCCGGTGCTATCAATTCGCTTGTAGGGAGGATAGAGGTAAGAAATGTGAGGCCCAATTTGGTAAGCAAATGCGAGTTTGGTTGCGGATTTTAAATGACAGTTTTTCCCATGCATCTCATCCCCCGAGCAGTAATTAAAACGTTCGAGAACAGGACGGTCATCCTTCTTTTCAAGGCCGGATGAGCCGAAGCATCTCCAGTTGATGCCGACCATACCTACTTCGGGGTTACTCATCAATTTAGATAGTTCTGAATACTCAGCCCCATCCGCAAACGACTCATGAACTAAAAACTCATCTGCGTCAAGAAATAGTACGGTATTTTCTCGATCGACAAATTTTTCTGAAATTCTTCGATAGGCAGTGAGTTGAGAGTTTCCTAGCAGTTTGGGCTGGTACATGATATCAGTCATGCCTTTGCTACTTAGTGCCTCAATCAGCTGTAAGGTCTTGTCAGTTGAGCCATTGTCAGCAATTATGAATTTACTAAACCCACCAATTCTGTGCCATGCAAGCCACTCTAGAATGTAGTCGTATTCATTTTTAAAGATAGTCCCAATCCGAATTTCCATGATTTCTAATCACCCAAGCAGAGAGGATAGAGCGCCAATGGCGATGGCATGCGTATATCCCTTAGTGTGCATCCTCAAAAGAACATCTGCCGAGTCAGACTCGTTCTTCAATGCCTGCGCGCCGATCTTACATGAAAATCCGCTATCCAATGGCGCTCCAGGAATTTGATCCACAACATCTTGTCGCCTAATTCTGTCAATGGATTGAAATGGATAATCCTGACCATTGACGCCTAATGAAAAATTCAAATCAGAACCATCGTCCGCAAATGCCCAGCCGACAACAGTAAGGTAGTTACAGTACTCGACTCTATCAATCGCTACTCTAATATGTGGAATTCTTGGTGGTATCACGTTTATTACGTGGTCTGGCACTCCGTGTGCTGAAAGTTGACTTTTTAGTCTATCCAATTCTAAGCAGGTTTTTTCGAGTAACGCTGGGTCAAAAGCATCATTGACGTCATTAACGTCATGTGCGTTAAAGAAATTGATATCTCTATCCAGTTTGGAATTATTCTTGACAGTTGCCCGACCTCTGCTTTTTTTATACAGAAACTCACCGTGTGATTTAATAATATAGTGATTCAGGCGTAGGTTCTCCCAACATACTGTCTCACTCAGTCCCTTTATCCCTTTGGAGTCTGGTATTAAATCGTGCCCAGCTGTATCAACGCACGTAAAGCCGGATTTGAGCTTGAACAAGTGGGGATTTTCTTCCGTGCCATCGTAGGCAACCGTCTTCACTATAGACTTATAATGGCGGTTCACTCCGAAATGCTTTTCGCCTCTCCCTTCAAATCTTTTGATGACGGGCTGAGAGTCAAATTCTTTCAGGCCGGATGAACCGAAACTTGCCCAGTTCACTGCGATGGCACCAATCGAGCTGGTGTTGTTCGTTATTTTTTTAATTGTTGACCTTAGATTCCCATCCTCAGGAAGCAGAAACTCATCAGCATCTATAAAAGCAGCCCAATCTACTGTTGTGGAGTGCTGCTCCATTAATTCTTTATAGGCAGGAAGCTGTGGGGCGCGGTCAACAGGTGTGGGGAAGGCTAATAACTTGATTAGGCCTAAGGCGTCCAGAGCTTCAAGCAATTCTTTCCCATCATCAGTGCTGTCGTTGTCAGCAATGAAAAACTGTTCTACTCCAATGATGCGATGATAGGCTAGCCACTCAAGTATGTACGGACCTTCATTTTTGAAGATCGAGCAGATGCCTATTTTCAAATTGTTATCTTCCTTTACCATTGTCATCTCTGCCTTAAGTCAGTTTGTGCTTTCGGATTTAAGAGTCTCAAGAACTTGAACTCTGCTTGAGTTGGACTTAATATTTCCAAGCAGGCCGCAGACTGGCTTCGATTTGAGGCTTGACTGTGGATGTTCAATAATGAGTCACTCTAGCTATAATTTCCAACATGAATACCATGGAGTTAATGCTGGTTTAATGACTCATTATTCGTCATGGTATTCAATCGAGTGCCGGTGGAAGAGACAGTCCACCATAAGGTCCGCTGAGATAATCTATACTCAATGCTTTATGATAATGAGGATCACTCAATCCATGTGGGCTCCATTTTTCAATGAAACGCTGCTGCTCTCGCCGGGAGCGAGCAAGTTTATCAGGTGATTGATCTTTACCTCTACTTGCTGACTCAGCGTGTATCAGTTGGCTAGATGCACACCAAATAACATGCATATTCTGTTTTAGGATGCGTAAGCATAAATCAACATCGTTGAAAGCAACAGGGAATGCATTTTCATCCAGACCTCCCACTTTATAGAATAAATCTTTATGCATTATAAGGCAGGCAGCGGTCACAGCGCTTTGGCGCCGGGTGATCTGGTTCAGCCCAAGATAACCCGCATCATCTCTGTGTAAATTATTCCCAATGTGTGCTGCTAATCCGTTGATGCCTACAACAACGCCTCCATGCTGTACCATGTTATTTGGCCATAGAAGTTTAGCCCCCACCGCACCAACGTCCGGCTGATACAATTGCGCAATCATCTCTTTTAGCCATTCAGGCCCGAGAACTTCAATGTCATTGTTTACTAATCCAATCACCTCGCCCGTTGCATAGCGCGAAGCATGATTGTTGATAGTTGAGTAATTGAATGGGTGATTATAGTCAATGACTTTGACACCCCTCGATTTTAGTGCGTCAAGGTATGCTAGCGTTTTAATGTCACTAGACTGATTGTTGACAACTATTATTTCAAGGTCGGGGTAGTCTGTGCGCGTAAGCAATCCCTCTACGCAGGCGCATAGCAGCTTATAGTGATCACGCGTAGGAATAATCAAGCTCACGCGGGGCATTTTTTCAGGCAGCTTCCAATGAGCTCTAAGCAAGGCGGGATAGCCCGGGATATGGCTCACTTCTGCCCCAGGCACTAACGAATCGCATAGCCACTTAATAGCCATCAATCTTTCTTCCGAGGGGGGGGCATGCTCAGGACTGCCAGGCATGTGTTCCGCACGGTGATAAAGAACGCGACCTAGCTTCACAACTTCGGCTTGGCTGCGTTGGGTAGCCAAAGCGACTGCGGCAATAAGGTCATGCCACCCCACATTTTGGATTAGGCGATGCGTGAGCAGGCTCAGCGCCTCACTTACAATCTCTTCACTAAAGATCGCTCCTGACGTAAAGATATCAGCACCTATGAAAAGGTTGATATCCCATACTGGTTTCAACCACGGCAAGGTCCGCTCGCCCTCAGGACCATCGCGGTCGCAGTCTGAATAGCCCCAAGCAGCGCCATCGTCGAGCAAAGCACTCAAGTGCCCCAGTGCGAAATCCGCCAAGTGATCGCCTGCATGTATAGGTAGTACCCGATCACACCCAGAATGAATCAGCTTCGCAATCGCTTGCCCTATGTCATTCGATTGCGCAACCGCTAGCTCATGTATATTCTCTCGATCGGCGGAGATACTTGACATAGTACGAAGCTCTAATTTCTCATCGCCGTCGCTAATAATCAATACGCCAATCCTACCTCGTATGGGAAGCGCACAATTTCTGTCGAGGCGCTGGAATGCGTCGAACCACTGCGGATAACTCCCCCACCCTGCGCTCTTGGGCAGGCGTATGCTTTGTTCCTTCGCAACTGCATTGAGCAGCTCGAGTGTTGCTGAATCCTGTGCTGGTTCGAGCCGCCTGATTAGACCTTCCATACCCTCCGGCCAGCAGCACAAGCGAATGGGGCTACCCGTCAGTTGCTGTCCAAGATCATTGACGATTTCCAGCACATGGACCTTGCCATCGGCCAACTCCCAGGGGAGATCGATGCCAAATCCGTGGTCACTAGTGGCGCGGTACGCCAAGGCTTGGTTGTGCTCATTACATACGGCCCGACCAACCACTTGATCGCCTTCCCGTACCGTAACCTCCACATGCCGATCAGGTGCCTTTGGATCCCAGCACCAACCACCGACACGCAAGCCGCCTGTATGCCAAACCTGGGACGCAATCGAGGCACTGTCGTCGCTGGGTGCTACCGGGAGCGAAAGTTGACCTTCCAATTCGAATGACTGGTTGGCGATGCGTGCGGTGATCAAGCATGCCTCGTCAAGCCAGCGCTGGCGCAATTGCACGGCAAAGCCATGGTACTGGTCGCCCATTGGTGCGTTAGGCTCATATTGGTCGGCACGTGCCAGAGCAACGCTGGCTCCATCGATGAACACCTCGATGACAGGCCGGTTTTCCGGTTGCGTGTTGTCCATCGCCCAGCCGTGCAGTACGTCCCCTTGAAGGCCAAATATGGCGCCGCTGAAGGCGGGTAGGGCGACCGGCTGAGCCGTTTGCTGTTGATCCACAAGGTGTTCGGTCATTGGAGCAGGCTCAGGGTGAAAGGCAAGGCGGTCAGGGCTGCGGCCCCTGTGTCTCTTGCCAACAAATTGGAGGGTGCGAACAGCGGTATACCCAGCTGGGCTGCCAAGCGAGGGGCCGCCCAGTCGCTGCCAGGATTTTCAGCCAGGCTGAGCACAGCATCACATCCGGCGGCTTGGGCTCGCTCGGCCAAGGTGAAGCCATTCAAGTCGGGCAGCACATGTACGGAACCGGTGGCTTGCAGTTGTTTCAGCAGGGGGCCATCGCTTGGCGCAACCAAACGGATGGACAATTCCGCGCGTTTAATATGCCTTGCAACGTCCAGCCAATGCTGTGCAATGCTGGCATCGCGCAGGCTGTCACCAATGACGAGTGATTGAGGCATATGCACAGCCAACCCGCTGGTGACCGCAGTCGCCTCTGTTACTAAGTTGGAATCTGGCAGCGCATCGCTGTAAACAGGTTGTAGCGCTGGCCATGGCAACTGAACGCTGGCCGCTTCGCGAGCAAAACGCCGCCAGTCATAATCACCCCGCGAATCGAGCAGGCGGTCGTCGTTGCACAGAATGCGGTACGGAATGTCCAGCATTGCCGGTAGATCACATAAGCCAATCGGGCAGCGGGCAAGGTTCTGGAACAACATTGCCTGCAATGGCAGGCTGCGCAGGCATTCGACCAAGTGAGTGAAATCGCCCGGCAGTTCGTACTCCAGATTCAGAGGCAAGGGGCACAATGGGGCGGTCAGCACTACCCAAGTTCGATGACTGCTGTGGTGATAAGCCAAGCTGAAAACAGCATCGTCATTTGAGCCATCGTGGATGTAGAGCGTCTTGTCCTCACCCATCTGCCAACTGAGATTTCGCTCGCTCGCCGGTTTACGTAGCAAGTGCTCAAGGCGCGCTTCCTGTAAAGCCTGGCGTGCAGGTTTGATAGGGTCGCGCAGGCAGAATGCTTGATAGCTGCTGGATGCGTCGGGGTAGCGTTGGCGCAAGGTTGCGTTGTTCAACGCCACTCGCATTACCTTCTCGGCACCGAACGAAATACCACCCCGGTGTGCCACAAACACGTTAGGCGCCCCCATATGCCGCCAGCCGTGGCTGCGGGCGCGCAGGCACCAGTCGGTTTCTTCACCGTAGCCCCGTGCCAGGTGTACTTCGTCCAGGTAGCCTACCTGGTCCAGTGCGGCCCGCTTGATATACAGGCAAAAGCCGCAGCCCGTCTCGATCTCGACGGGTGGGCTGGCCACCTGCCGGGCGAGCTCATCCAGTTCGGCCTGGGCCTTGGCGCTGGGCATTTCGTGGCAGATCTGGCTACGGGGGAAGCTCATGAGCTCGCCGTTATTGGTGAACGGCGTTACCGACGCAATGCGTTCGTCGCTATAAGCAACTGCACGCAACCGATCCAGCCAGGCGCCGTGTACGCGGGTATCAGCGTTGAGCCACACTACGTCCTTGTTCGGGCTAAGGGCCATGGCGCGGTTCATGGTACGAATGAAACCGAGATTGACCGCGTTGTTGATCAACGTGATCTTGCCCTTGGCAGCAAGCACCTTGAGTGCCTTGGCCAGGGCAGGGACCGGCGTCTTGTCTTCGATAACCACCAGTCGGTGCGGGGTGCGGTTCAATTTGCGGGCGTCCAGCGCGCTGTTGATGCACTCCAGTGTTTCCTCAAGGCCGTTATAGACCGGAATCAGCACATCCACTGGGTTGTTTTCGCCGCCACCTACGCTAGCAGGCGGAACGAAGACCGGCATGGCGTAAACCGGGCTGCCTAGCAGGGGCATGCCGTTGGCAAATTGAACGTGCACTGCAGGGGTGGGGTTCGGTACGCTCACCCGCAAACCACCATGGGTCGCTGGGAGCCCCGCTGCACCAAGCAGCGGGTGGGCGGCGCTGGCAGTCGCGTTAATGCGAGCGCCATTGGCTTCAATCTGCAGCGCTGCGGGCGCTTGCAGATTCTGCAAGTCGATCGCCCAGCCCTGAATTTCCTTCTGTTCCGGCAGATAACGCACAACACCGATAGTGCCCGGAGCGTCGCTTTGCGCCGCCAGCAGCTTGACTACCAACCCAAGCTCTTTACCCGTCTGGATATCGGGCAGGTGGGCCAGAATCGTGCGCCGCAACTCTGCAGGCGTTTCTGACCGGTTGCGGGCCTCCCAAAGGGTTAGCCGCAGGGCAAGATCGTTGGGCTGAAGTTTCCAGGCATTTGTAAGGTAGCGCGTGGCCATCTCGAAGTGGCCTTGCGCCAGAAGGCTGCGCCCCACCAACGCGTGAACGTCGGCCCGCTCGGGCAATGCCCTGGCGGCATTGGCGAAAAATAAAAAAGCCAGCTCGGGCGTCTGCGGCAAGGCCGCGATGCCTTTCCATACGAGTGCTTCGGCCCGGTACTCGGGAACCTGCAACGCACGTTCGAGTGCAGTTGCCGCCGCGTCATGCTCGTTGGCCTGACGGTGGCGGTGGAAGATGCCCATGAGCGTCTCTCGCCCATGGTCGAGTTGTCTGGACATAAGCTTGGCTTGGCTACAGATAATAAAAAGAGGGGCGACCCGAAAGTCGCCCCTTTGGCATATGCCCGGCCCTGAGGCCGGACATACGCAGCGCTACAGCAGGGCTAGTTACACTTGGCCGTGCAGTACAACGACGTTGTCGTTGTGAGCGACGGCTTCTTCGGAACCGACGATTGCGATAGCAACGTCAGCCTGCGAAGCACCAGCTTCCAGCTGAGCAGCCCAGTGAGCCTTACCAGCGTCATCAGCGGTACGGTCCAGAGCGGACTGGTACAGCGAATCGATGAAGTCGGAGTTGGCTTTCGAGGCAGCTTCAGCAGAACCAACGATCGCCTGGGCGATGTCGGCACGGCTTGCGCCGTTGAACAGCTGGGATACCCAGTTCTGCAGGCCAGCTTCGTCAGCTTCGCGACCCAAGGCAGCTTCGTACAGGTTTTCAACGAAGGTACCGTTCGACGCGTCCAGTGCCTGAGCTTCGGCCGAAACCGAGATGGCAGCAGCTACGTCCGCCAGGCTACCGCCGTTGGCCAGCAGCTGGGTCCAAACGCTGGAGCCAGCGTCATCGGTAGCGCCGCGACCCAGCAGGGCCTCGTACAGCTCGTTGACGTCAGCAGCGTTGTTAACGCCAGCGAATTCGGACGAATCCAGCAGAGCGTTGGCAACGTCAGTCAGCGAACCACCGTTGTTCACATAGCCAGTGAAGAACTTGGCGCCGCTCTGGTCTACGTCGCGGTCCAGGATGCCTTGGTACAGGCGCAGGGCAGCAGCTTCTGCGTCGTTGTGGGCCAGGGCAACAGTTTCCACTTCTTCACCGTTGACGAAGGTCAGGAACTCGGCGTCGGTGATGGCTGCGGTCTGGTTACCGGTCAGGTTGACATTGAAGTTGTTGCCAACTGCGATGGTGTAGTCATCGCGCGAGCCGTCCAACTGAACAACGTCGTAGCCTTCGCCAGCGTTGACGATGTCAGCGTGGTTGCTACCGCTCAGGATGATGGTGTCATCGCCGGAACCGGTGGTGATGTTGTTGTTGCCAGCGCCAGCGATAACGGTGTTATTGCCGTTGCCAGTAACGATGGTGTCGTTGCCGTTGCCAGCGTCGATCAGGGTGTTCTGGTCGCCTTTAACGGTGATTACGTCGTCACCGTTGCCGGTGGCTACTACCAGTTCGATAGCCGAGGTATCGACTGCAGCCAGGGCAGCGAAGGCTTGAACGTCGGCAGCAGGGGCGGCAGCTTGGCCTTCCAGGTTAACGACCAGGTTGGCATCGCTCTGCAGGTGGTAAACGCTGGCGCCAGCAGCTTCAGCAGCGGCCAGGTCCAGTACCACGGTGTCGCCTTTAACGCCTTCCACAGTGCCTTGAACGATGCTTGCAGCACCGGAAGCTGGCAGCTGAACGGTAGTGCCGGTGATACCAGCAACCGAAACGGTCTCTGCGTTGTCCAGGTTCAGCAGGCTGTTGATAGCCTCGATGGTGGAGTCGGACAGGTTGGCGCTTTCGGCGGTCAGAGTAGCTTGTACGTCGCTGCTCGATACGGGATTATCGTATTGCATGGTGTATTCCTGTTACTTCAGGCCGGCTGGCCTGCTGCAATAGTAGTCTGCTCAGTTGCAGAGTTTTCCCACGGAGACTTAAGGCGGGCAGCGTTCATCTTCGTAACGGGGGTCAGGGCGATATGCAGCGCCACCAGCGGCTCGTTGCCGGTGGGGCCATGCATCATCTGATTGGCGACCAGGCGTTGTGGTTCGGCATTGCCGAACACCACAACACCAGTCAATTCGTAGTTTTTGCGCAGAGGGCCGACCAGGCTGAAACCAACACACAGCAGTGGCAGGCCCTGCGCCTTGGCACCGACGTACGTCCCCGTCGACACATTGCGACAAGGGCCTGAGCCAGCCACCATGCAGGTGTAGAGCAAGTCTACGCCTACCGGTTTTTCAGCCCATTCGATGGCAAACGATTCAATGAAATCTTCAGTACCGGGTGCACCTACCCAACCCTCATTGGAGGTTACCTCACCCGCCTTTTTCAGGTGGGCGGTAAGCGTGATGGGTAAGGGTTTGGTGCTGGCAGCAATGGCCTGGGCTGGCTCCGCCGTTGCGACAACGGCGTAGGTACGCATGATGGCCGGCGAGGTGTCTATGCGGTCGATGCGAAGGTCGATTGGGTCGATCACCTCGTCGAACATGTGGTATTCAGTAATCAGAACGGTGGTTACACCACCTTTGACCCGAGCCACAATGGTGTCGCCCAGTTTGGTCAGCATGTTTTTACTGACGCCCTCGGCGGGAAAGAAGTCGATGGAGCCTTTGCCCAATGGTGCTTGCTGCAGCGCAATGCACACGGGCTTGTCGGCAGGGGGCTGCGAGGCGTAGCGGAAGATGTACATGCCCGGCTCGAGCAGCGTAACCCGGGAACTGATTTTCAGGCCGTCAAGGGTCTGCGAAGGCATAGACATGGCGTTGTTAAGCTCCTTTTAAGCAAAAACACTGGTAGCTAACTTGCTCAAACCCGTGCGTGCACCAAACGGCCGGTGAAGGCTCCCTGCGAGTGGCGAAGATGCCGTCAGAGGGAAGGGTTGTCAACCAAGAAATCTAAAAAAAATTTCATATTCGTCCGGAACTTAGCGCTGACTTTCGCGCTCTCGAGGGTCTGGTTTTAGTACCCGACAAAAATAATAGGATTACCCAGGGCAGAGAAAAATGTTAGAAAAATCAGCAGCCTACCCAAAGCGCTATGCAGGTTTCGCCTCGCCCTGATTTTTTTGACAAAGACCTGGCAGGAAGGTTTGACCTGCTAGCCGTTTGTCGCCTTGTGTTGCGTCTGGCGAAAGGTGGAGGTTCAGGGCCGGATTGCTCAACAAACTTTCATGAATAATCGCGGCTGGTCGGGGAACGAGCTCGTTTCCGGATAATCTGAGAGCCAGACGTACCTATGCGGGTGTTACACTGCCTGCCGCTTCCGCCTTCCTCAGTATGGATACCATGAGTTCACAATCCGAAAATAATCTGCAAGCTGCCCTGAAAGCTTGTAAAAGCAGCTTCCTTTCGGTCGGTTTCTTCAGCTTCTTCGTCAACGCGCTGATGCTGGTGCCTACCTTCTTCATGATCCAGGTATCGGGTCGAGTCGTGCCCTCCAGCAGCACTTCAACATTGCTCATGTTGACGCTGATCCTGACAGTGCTGCTACTCACAATGGGGGCACTGGAGTGGGTGCGTTCTCGCATCATGGTTCGTATCAGTAACCGTCTGGATGTGTTGCTCAGTCGGGATGTATACCGTGCAAGCTTCAAGCGCGCGCTGACCAGTGGTGGTGCGGATGCAACTGCGCAATCCTTGAATGACCTCACAGCCTTGCGCCAATTTTTTACTGGGCCAGGCTTGTTTGCTTTCTTCGATGCTCCCTGGTTTCCGATTTACACCATCGTGATGTTCCTCTTTCACCCGTGGTTTGGCTGGATGACGCTGGCGTGTGGTGCCGTTCTGTCGGTGCTGGCTGTCGTCAACCACCGTCTTACAGGGCAGGCGTTGGCTGCGGCCAACAAAGAGAACGTGGCTTCCAACGTGGTAACGACCAAGACGCTGCGTAACGCCGAAGTGATCGAGTCTATGGGTATGCTCGAGACGCTGATGAACCGGTGGGCTAAACGCCAACGCAACATCATGATGCTGCAGTCACAGGCCAGTGACAAAGGTGGGATCGTAAGCTCTACCTCTAAAACGTTCCGAATGTGGTCGCAGTCGATCATGCTGGCCATTGGTGCGTATCTTGTCGTTACCCACGAAATCAACCCTGGGTTGTTGATGGCGGGCTCGCTGCTACTGGGGCGCGCGCTAGCGCCAATCGATCAGATGATCGGCAGCTGGAAAGGGTTCGTGGCGGCTAAGGTCCAATATGACCGCCTGAATAAAGTGATGGACGATCTGAATAAAGAGCCTGAGCGTATGCCATTGCCTGCGCCAGAAGGCCACATCCAGGTCGAGAACCTGATCGTTGCGCCTCCTGGTGCCAAAGCCCCGGTATTGCGAAGCATCAGTTTTGTAGCGCCGGCAGGTTCAATCGTGGGTATCGTTGGCCCGAGTGCTGCGGGCAAATCCACGCTCGTGCGTGCATTGATGGGGATCTGGCCGCCGCAGCATGGCGTGGTGCGTCTTGATGGCGCCGATATCGCCAGCTGGGATAAGCAGGCGCTTGGCCCGTACGTGGGTTACCTGCCGCAAGACATCGAACTGTTCGAGGGCAGCATCAGCGAAAACATCGCGCGCTTCGACAAGGTTGACCCTGAGAAAGTAGTGCAAGCCGCGCAGATGGCCGGTGTGCATGAAATGATCCTGATGTTGCCAGACGGTTACGACACGGTCATTGGTAGTGAGGGCGTGAATTTGTCAGGCGGTCAGCGCCAACGGATCGGTCTGGCGCGCGCCATTTACGGCAACCCGCGCCTGATCGTGCTCGACGAGCCGAACTCCAACCTGGACGATGTGGGCGAGCGTGCATTGGGCGTGGCACTGCAAAAGCTCAAGGAAACTGGTGCCACGGTATTTATCGTCTCTCACCGCCCCAATATCCTTACCCGCCTGGACCGTATTCTGGTAATGGCCGGTGGCACCATTTCGCTGTATGGCGAGCGCGATCGCGTTATCGCTGAACTGGCCGCCCAGCAAGCCAAGCTTCAGCAGCGTGGTGCGCCAGCGGCGGCTGCCCAGGCGCCTGCCGCTGCGCCAACTGCTCCACCCGCGCCAGATGCTGCCCCTGCTGCGCCTGCGGCGGTTGTGCCCGCCACTACCAGTACTGGCGCTTGAAAGGACTTCTAGATGAGCAGTAAAGCAATTACAAATTTCGACCACAATTTCGATGACATGCCAACGTCGGACCGCGGTATACGCCGGATTGGTTTGACCATCGTCTTTGTCACCTTCGGCATTTTCGGTACCTGGGCGGCTTTCGCCCCCTTGAGCAACGCAGTGCACGGCACCGGCGTGGTCACCGTGCAGAACTACCGCAAGACCGTGCAGCACCTGGAAGGCGGTATCGTCAAAGAGCTGCATGCCCGGGATGGTGACCTGGTGAACAAAGGTGACCCGCTGATAGTGCTGGACGAGTCACAGCTCAGCGCTGAATACGAGTCCACCCGCAACCAGCTTATCGTTGCGCGCTATAAAGAGGCACGCCTGCGCGCCGAGCGCGACGGCTTGGCGTCGATCCCGGCAGTGACGATGGAGGGCACCGACTCTGGTCGTGCCCAGGAAGCGTTGGCCGGTGAGCAGCAAGTGTTCAAGGCGCGCCATGATTCCTTGCAGGGCGAAATTTCTGTCAACCGCGAGCGCATCCAGCAAATGCAGCAGCAGATTGCTGGCTTGAACGACATGATCCGTACCAAGACAGGTCTGGAGAAGTCGTATTCCGGTGAAATCAAGCAACTGAAAGAGTTGTTGGCAGAGGGGTTCGTCGACAACCAGCGGTTGCTGGAGCAGGAGCGTAAGCTTGATATGCTCAAGACCGAAGTGGCTGACCACCAGTCCAGCATTACCAAGACCAAGTTGCAGATTGGCGAGACCGAACTGCAAATCGTGCAGTTGAAGAAGAAGTTCGATGCCGATGTTGCCAAGGAACTTTCCGACGTACAGGCCCAGGTGTTCGACCTGCAGGAAAAGGAAGCAGCGCTTCGCGACCGCCTCTCCCGCGTAGTTATACGTGCCCCTGAAAGCGGCATGGTGCTGGATATGAAGGTGCACACCATTGGCGGTGTCGTCAGTGCCGCAACGCCGCTATTGGATATTGTGCCAGCGCAGTCCGAGCTTGTAGTAGAAGCCAAGGTAGCCCCGCGGGATATCGACCGGCTGGAATTGGGCAAAACTGCGGACGTCCGCTTCTCGGCTTTCAACCAGGCTACTACGCCTATCATCGAGGGTAAGCTGACGCGCATTTCGGCGGACAGCCTGGTTGATGAGCGCTCGGGCGATCAGTACTACCTGGTGCGCGTTAAAGTCACCGAAGACGGCATGAAGAAACTGGCCGGTCGCAAGCTGCAACCTGGCATGCCGGCCGAAGTCTTGATCAATGCAGGCGACCGCACCATGCTGCAATACCTGCTGAAACCGGCGCGCAACATGTTCGCTGAATCGCTGATTGAGGAATGATCGTGCTGCGTTTGCTACCGGGAGTAATGTTGTGCATGGTCGCCTGGCAGGCGGTGGCTGTAGAGGGGAGGGGTGGCGAAGGCGTTGCTCCGAAGGGCGTGTCGGCTTCTACTTATGCGTTGGACCTGGCCGGGTTGTACCGGGAGGCGCGCCTGGAAGACCCGCGGGTGCTGGCGGCGTACGCACGGGCGCGCTCTGCGAGTGAGCAGCAGCGTGCCGCGCTGGGTGGGTTGTTGCCCCAGGTGTCGGCCAATGCCAACTCCAGCCGGATTCTGCGAAAGAACGAACTCGAGCGCGACATCTACAATACCGAAACCTACTCGCTCAGCTTGACCCAGTATCTGTACAACAAGCCGGCTTGGGAGCGTTACCAGAAGTCCAAGAGCGTCAAGGCCCAGAAGGGGTTTGAGGCGGAGGATACCCTGGCGGAGGCCACGGTCGACCTGGCCAAGCGTTACTTCGTAGCGCTGGCGGCAGACGACGAGTTGGCCCTGGTCCAGGCGGAGCGCCGGGCCACTCAGAAAAACCTTGACCGCGTCAGTAGCATGTTCGACCGGCAAATGGCCAAGATTACCGACAAGCTGGATATGCAGGCGCGGGTAGACTTTTTGCTTGCGCAGGAAGTGGAAGCGCGCAACCAGGTGCAGGTCAGCCGCGAGGCGTTGGCCGAGATTGTCGGGCGCCCGATTACCGAGCCGCTTAGCCGGGTTCGTAATGACGTGGCGTTGCAGGCGCCTACCCGCCCCTTGCAAAACTGGGTCACTCAGGCAATCGAAACCAATCCGATGCTCAAATCTTTCCAAAGTGGAGCAGAGGCAGCCACAGCGGCGGTGCGCGAAGGCAAGGGTGAGCACTATCCGCAGTTGGGCCTGAGTTTGACTGCGCAGCAGAACGACCAGGGTTATGACAATACCCAAACACCGCGCAGTGACAGCTACGTGGCGTCGCTGGGGTTGAAAATTCCGATCTACAGCGGGGGTTCCACCTCTGCTCGTGTGCGTGGGCTGTACGATGATCAGCTGGCAGCCGAGGAACAGCTGGAGGGCGTGCGCCGCCAGGTGGTCAAGGAAACTACCACTGCCTACCTGACCGCGCAGGCCGCTGTCGAGAAGATCCGCGCCAACCGCAATGCGTTGTCATCGGCGCAGCAGTCCAGCCTGGCGGCGCAGAAGGCATTTTCTTTCGGCGTGGTCAACGCCGTGGATGTGCTGACCGCGGTGCAGAACGAATTCAAGGCCCGGCGCGACTTGCTGAAAACCCAGTACGACTTCATCACCAACCTGTTTCTGCTGAACCGCTGGGCAGGCGAGTTGACCGAGGAAAGCGTAAACAATGTAAATGTATGGCTAAGCCCGGTGCCTGAAACCAGCCTGCCGGGTGGTGATGCGGCGCGGGTCAATGCGCGTGGCTGACTGAGTGCTTGGCGGCAGGTGGCGGCCCACACGGGCCCCGCCTGCCGTTTCAGACCTTTCCTACACCTTACATGCTGGTAACCCTTTGCGCGGGTACTTATCCTTACCTTCATCTGCCAGGCCGTTCACCCGCTCCACCCAGCCCAAGCCACCGGCAGGCAAACCGTGAACGGTACAACCCACCACGCGGTTGTTTTGCAAGTCGAGTCCTCTGTCCGACCTATGTATACTTCCGCATTAAATCTGCACACGCGTGGCGGCAACGGCCCGCGTGGTTTTATCAATTACCATGCCCGCACGGCACTACCGGAGTTGGTTAAGTCACATGAAAGCAATCGTTACTGGGATCACTGGTCAAGACGGCGCCTACCTGGCGGAACTGCTGCTGGAAAAGGGTTACACCGTTTACGGCACCTACCGTCGCACCAGCTCGGTCAACTTCTGGCGCATCGAGGAGTTGGGTATCCATACCAACCCTAACCTGCACCTGGTCGAATACGACCTCACCGACCTGTCGGCCAGCATCCGTTTGCTGCAAACCACCGAGGCCACCGAGGTATACAACCTCGCCGCACAAAGCTTTGTGGGTGTGTCGTTCGAGCAACCGCTGACCACCGCCGAAATCACCGGCTTGGGCGCGGTCAACCTGCTCGAAGCCATTCGTATCGTTAACCCCAAGGCGCGCTTCTACCAGGCTTCCACCTCGGAAATGTTCGGCAAGGTGCAGGCAATTCCGCAGGTCGAAACCACCCCGTTCTACCCGCGCAGCCCTTACGGCGTGGCCAAGCTCTACGCTCACTGGATGACCATCAACTACCGTGAGTCGTACAACATCTTCGCCACCAGCGGCATCCTGTTCAACCACGAGTCGCCACTGCGCGGCCGTGAGTTCGTGACCCGCAAGATCACCGACTCGGTAGCCAAGATCAAGCTGGGCCTGCTGGACAAGCTGGAGCTGGGCAACCTCGACGCCAAACGTGACTGGGGCTTCGCCAAGGAATACGTTGAGGGCATGTGGCGCATGCTGCAGGCTGACGAACCGGATACCTTCGTGCTCGCCACCAACCGTACCGAAACCGTACGCGACTTCGTTACCATGGCCTTCAAGGCAGTTGGTATTGAAATCAAGTGGAGCGGCAAAGACGAAGCGGAGCAGGGCAGCTGCGCTGCAACCGGTAAGGTACTGGTTGTCATCAACCCGAAATTCTACCGCCCAGCCGAAGTCGAACTGCTTATCGGCAACCCGGAAAAGGCCAAGAACGTGCTGGGCTGGGAGCCCAAGACCAGCCTCGAAGAGCTGTGCCGCATGATGGTCGAAGCCGACCTGCGTCGTAACGAACAAGGGTTCTCGTTCTGATGCAAATGGCCAGCAAACGCGCACTCATCACAGGTATACACGGGTTCACCGGCCGCTACATGGCGGCAGAACTACGAGCTGCTGGCTATGAAGTTTTCGGCACTGGCAGCCAGCCCCTGCAGGCCCCTGACTACCGTCAGGTCGACCTTGCCGATGGGCCTGGGTTGCGCGCGTTGCTGGCCGAACTGCAGCCGGATGTCATCGTCCATCTGGCTGCCATTGCTTTTGTAGGGCATGGTGCTGCCGACGCGTTCTATCAGGTCAACCTGATAGGTACGCGCAACCTGCTCGAAGCTATTGCGGCCTGCGGCAAAACACCCGAGTGTGTGTTGCTTGCCAGCAGTGCCAATGTTTACGGCAACGTTTCCGAAGGGCTGCTGAACGAGCAGACGCCGCCGGCGCCCGCCAATGATTACGCGGTCAGCAAACTGGCCATGGAATACATGGCCAGGCTGTGGTGTGATCGGCTGCCTATCGTTATCGCGCGGCCCTTCAACTACACCGGTGTTGGGCAGGCAGACAACTTCCTGCTACCCAAGATCGTCTCGCACTTTCGCCGCAAGGCCGAAGTGATCGAGCTTGGCAATCTGGATGTCTGGCGCGACTTCAGTGACGTGCGCGCGGTTGTCCAGGCCTATCGTGGCTTGATCGAAGCACGGCCGGTCGGGCAGGCGATCAATGTCAGTTCTGGTACAACCCATTCGTTGCGCGAAGTGATCGGCAAGTGCTCGGCTATTACGGGGCACCAACTCGAGGTACAGGTGAATCCGGCTTTTGTCCGCGCTAACGAGGTCAAAACCCTGTGTGGTGACAACGCAAAGCTGCGGGCCTTGCTACCTGGCTGGGAAACCCCGTCGCTGGATGAAACGCTGGGTTGGATGCTTGCTGATAAATGAAGCTCATCCTTTCTGTAGAGTCGGTGCGCTTCCCGCTTACCGGCATTGGGCGTTATACCTATGAATTAGCCTCGCGGCTGCAGCACGCTGATGAAATCAGCGAGTTGCGGCTGTTTGCTGGTCGCAAGTTTTTGCCCGAACTGGTTTCACCTTCCGACCAGTCCGACGCCGTGCACGGCCTGAAGCGCTTTGTGCAGAAAAACGCACTGGCTGTGGAAGTGTACCGGCGGCTGATGCCCATTTTGCGCAAGCAAGCGCTGCGCGGGCATGAAGACTTCATCTATCACAGTACCAACTTTTACCTGCCGCCATTTGCAGGTCCGCGGGTGGCGACGTTTCACGATTTGTCGCCGTTCACTTGGGCGCACTGCCATACGCCGCAAATCGCGCGGTATCTGCAGAAGGAGCTTACGCAAAGCCTCAAGCGTGCAGATGCCTTGATTACCGTATCGCATTGCATGCGACAGGAACTGGCAGACTATTTCAATTGGCCGCTGGACCGGATTCACGCGGTCCCCCTGGCCAGTTCGCCACAGTTTCACCCCCGCAGCCCGGGTGCCCTGCGCGAGGCCTTGGCCCGCCATGGCCTCGAACCGGGCGGCTATAGCCTGTTCGTCGGCACCATCGAGCCGCGCAAGAACATCGTCTCGCTACTGGATGCCTACAGTCGTCTGCCGCTCGCCCTGCGCCAACGGTGGCCGTTGATTCTTACCGGTTACCATGGTTGGCGCAGCGAAGCCATTCATGACCGTATCGCCCAGGCGCAGCAGCAGGGGTGGGCACGCTACCTCGGGTTCGTGGCCAGCGCAGACCTGCCTTTGCTGTTCGCCGGCGCGCGCCTGTTCACCTTCCCGTCGCATTACGAAGGGTTTGGCTTGCCGGTACTTGAAGCCATGAGCTCCGGGGTGCCCGTTGTGTGCTCCAACAGCTCGTCGCTGCCGGAGGTGGCAGGCCCGGCTGCGCTGATGTGCGCACCTGATGATGTAGAAGGGTTGACTGCATTGTTGCAGCAAGGGCTTGAGGACGAAGCCTGGCGTGCAACGGCGGTGCAGCAGGGCCTGTTGCATGCCGGCGGCTTCTCGTGGGAGCGCTGTGCCCAGGCAACGGTCGAGGTTTACAAGTCGGTCAGGGAAAGATGATAAAGGTTCTGCATTTTTTCAAAACGTACTACCCGGACTCCATGGGCGGTATCGAGCAGGTAATCTTCCAGATTGCCGAAGGGACTCAAGCCCACGGCGTTGAACCTGAAGTGCTCTACCTCAGCCCACGGGGCTCAGGGCGTGACGAACGCGTGGCCAACCACCGCACCCATCGGGCCAAGCTGGATTTGCACGTCGCCTCCACGGGCTTCTCGCTGTCGGCAATGAAGGATTTTGCCGAACTCGCCAGGCAGGCAGACATCGTGCATTACCACTTCCCCTGGCCGTACATGGATGTTGTGCACTTCCTGGCCCGGCTGAACAAACCGACCGTGGTCAGCTACCACTCCGATATCGTCAAGCAAAAGTGGCTGCTCAAGCTCTACCAGCCCTTGATGCGGCGGTTCTTTTCCAGCGTTGATCGTATAGTTGCATCTTCGCCGAATTACGCCGCGCATAGCCCGGTGCTGACCCAGTTCAAAGACAAGGTCGCCATAATTCCCTATGGTCTGGACCGGTCCACTTACCCCGCCGCCAGTGCCGAGAAGCTGGCCTATTGGCGGCAACGCCTGGGCGAGCGTTTTTTCCTGTTCGTTGGCGCCTTGCGCTATTACAAGGGCCTGGATTATTTGCTGGAAGCCGCGCGTATCAACGGCTTGCCGGTGGTGATCATGGGGGGCGGCTTCCTTGAGCATCAGCTGAAGCAGCAGGCGGCGGAGGCGGGGTTGCACAACGTCCAGTTCCTGGGCGGGCTGCCGGATGACGACAAGGCGGCGTTGCTTGAACTGTGCTACGCCTTCGCTTTCCCGTCCCACCTGCGTTCGGAGTCGTTCGGCATCTCGCTGCTGGAGGCGGCCATGTATGGCAAACCGCTTATCTCCTGCGAAATGGGATCGGGCACAACGTTCATCAACCTGGCCGACGAGACGGGGCTGGTAGTGCCTCCACGCGATGCCGCAGCGCTGGCGCAAGCCATGCAACGGTTGTGGGACGATCCGGCCATGGCCCAAACCATGGGAGGGCGGGCGTTGCAGCGCTATGAGCAGGTATTCACCGCATCGGCCATGGCGTCTGGCTATGCCGAACTCTATCGTAGCCTGCTTTAGCTGTTTACCCGCGCAGCCAAGCAGCAAGTCCGGTCGGCCATTGCGGCACCCAAGCGCGTTGCCCGGTGGTGGGTCGGGCAGTGGTTGCGCCCTGGCAATTTCCGTTCAAACCTGCGCCCCGTTGACTCGAGACAGAGCTATATGGAAAAACGCACGATACTCGTTACAGGTGCAAGCGGCTTCATCGGCAGCGCGCTATGCCGTCAGCTGGCCAGTAACGTGGGCTTCGATACCCGAGCCGCACTGCGTGGCAATGGCCAGGCGCCCGTTGCGGGTGCGCAAGCGGTGCGCATCGCTGACCTCGCCGCCAGCACCGACTGGGCTGCAGCACTGGCCGGTGTCGATACTGTGGTGCATGCCGCTGCCCGGGTGCATGTCATGAAGGAAACTGCCAGCGACAGCCTGGCCGAGTTCCGTCGGGTCAATGTCGAGGGCACGCTCAATCTGGCCCGCCAGGCCGCTGCCGCAGGTGTAAGGCGCTTTATCTTCATCAGCTCGGTCAAGGTCAATGGTGAGCTCAGCCAGCCAGGCAAGCCGCTGCATGCTGATGATGTGCCGGCACCGCGGGATGCCTATGGGCTGTCCAAGCTCGAAGCAGAGCAGGGGTTGCGCCAGCTGGCAGCGACTACCGCGATGCAGGTGGTTGTGATTCGCCCTACGCTGGTCTACGGGCCGGGGGTCAAGGCCAATTTCCATAGCATGATGCGTTGGGTGCAGCGTGGTGTGCCACTGCCATTCGCAAAGGTCGACAACCGTCGCAGCCTGGTGTCGGTGGCCAACCTGGTCGACCTGATCATTACCTGCATTGACCATCCAAACGCCGCCAACCAGACCTTCATGGCCAGTGACGGGGAAGACGCTTCCCTCAGCCAACTGCTGCATGCCCTAGGTCGCGTGCTGGGGCAGCCGGCGCGCTTGCTACCTGTGCCGGTGGGGGTGTTGCATGGCGCAGCGCAGTTGGTGGGGCGGCGGGACCTCGCCCAGCGCCTGCTCGGCTCACTGCAGGTGGATATTGCCAAGAACCGGCAGTTGCTCGGCTGGTACCCTCCCTACACGTTGGAACAAGGACTGAAAATGACCGCTCAATCTTTGCTGGAAGCGCGCCGCCCATGATCTGGCTCGTTTTCGCGGCAGGCGTGGCAGCATGGTGGATGACGGCAGCGCTGCGGCGTTATGCGCTGTCCCGTAGCCTGATGGACATTCCCAATGCACGTAGCTCACACACACTGCCTACCCCGCGCGGCGGCGGCTTGAGCTTTGTGGTGGCTTTTCTGCTGGCAGCACTTTCTATGGCTATTGCAGGGCCTATCGCACCCTCCGTGGTGGTCGGGGTGCTGGGCGCCGGGGGGCTGGTGGCGGTGATCGGTTTCATGGACGACCACGGGCATATCGCTGCGCGCTGGCGCCTGTTGGGCCATTTTGCGGCTGCGGCCTGGGGCCTCGCTTGGCTGGGGGGCATGCCGCCCATCAGTGTGTTTGGCTTTACGCTGGCCCCCTTGTGGCTGAGCAGCCTATTCGGCGCGCTGTACCTGGTATGGCTGCTGAACCTCTATAACTTCATGGATGGTATCGACGGCCTCGCCAGTGTCGAGGCCATCTGCGTTTGCGTGGGGGCCAGCCTGTTGTACTGGGTAACCGATCATGCTCATCACGCCTGGCTACCCCTGTTGCTGGCTGCGACGGTGGCCGGCTTCCTGTGCTGGAATTTCCCCCCCGCCCGCATCTTCATGGGTGATGCGGGCAGTGGTTTCCTCGGTATGGTGCTGGGCCTGCTGGCGTTACTGGCAGGTTGGGTAAACCCGCTATTATTCTGGGGGTGGTTAATACTTTTGGGTGTGTTCGTGGTGGATGCCACATTTACCTTGGTTCGGCGTTTGCTGCGCGGCGACAAGGTTTACCAAGCGCATCGCAGCCATGCTTACCAGTACGCGACCCGCCACCACGGCAGCCACCGCACAGTCACCTTGGCCGTGGCGGCCATCAACCTGGGTTGGCTGTTACCCATTGCTATGGTGGTCGTGGTATTTCAGCTCGATGGTGCACTGGGAACCTTGGTGGCCTACGTACCTCTGATAGTGTTGGCGTTAATCTATAAAGCAGGGGAAAAAGAATAGGATGAGCAAGCTCCCAAGGCATCCAGCAGGTGAACCTACCCTGCGCCTGGCCCCTGAAACGCCGCCGGCAGTCATTCGCAGCCTGTTTGCGCTGAGGCATGCCAGATGAGCGCAGCGATGAACAGCAGGGTGCGTGAATACCTCGTCAATCTTTCCAGGCGGCAAAAACGCCTGGTGCAAGTGTGCGCCGACGTGGTGTTGATCTGGCTAGCACTGTGGTTGTCGTTCATCGTGCGCCTTGGCATCGACGAGATGTACAACCCTATAGTCGAGCATCGCTGGTTGTTCATGGCTGCACCGGTGGTGGCCATTCCGCTGTTCATTCGCTTTGGCATGTACCGGGCGGTAATGCGTTATTTCGGTAATGACGCCTTGGTCGCCATCATCAAGGCAGTCACCCTGTCATCGCTGATTTTGGCCGTGGTTGTGTATTGGTACAGCAACCACCAGGTTCTCGTCCCTCGGTCCATCGTATTCAACTATTGGTGGTTGAGCATGGTGATCATTGGCGGGTTGCGCCTGGTCATGCGCCAGTATTTCATGGGTGACTGGTTTACCGGCGCCCATCAGATACCGTTCGCCAGCCGCGATGACGGCTTGGTCAAGGTGGCTATCTACGGCGCTGGCACGGCCGGCAACCAGTTGCTTGCAGCACTGCGCATGGGCCGTGTAATGCGTCCGGTGGCGTTCATCGATGACGATGGCGATCTGGCCAATCGGGTTATTTCCGGCTTGCAGGTCTACAAACCGAAGCATCTGCAGCAGATGATCAAGGAAACCGGAGCGCAAGAGATCCTGTTGGCCCTGCCTTCCGTGTCGCGCGCCCGGCGCAAGGAGATACTGGCCCTGCTTGAGCCCTACCCGCTGCATGTGCGCAGTGTGCCGGCCTTTGCCGACTTGGCCAGTGGCCGGGTCAAGGTAGATGACATTCAGGATGTCGACATTGCCGACCTGCTTGGGCGGGACCCAGTGCCAGCCCAGGAAGATCTGCTCGAACGCTGTATTCACAAGCAAACGGTCCTGGTTACCGGGGCAGGGGGCTCCATAGGCTCTGAGCTTTGCCGCCAGATCATCGGGCTCGGGCCTACTACCTTGCTGCTGTTCGATCACAGTGAGTACAACCTGTACGCGATTCTTACCGAATTGGAGCAGCGCATTGCACGCGAATCGCTTTCGGTGAGGCTATTGCCCATTCTGGGCTCAGTGCGTAATCAGCAACATCTGGCAGATGTGATGGCGACCTGGCGTGTAGCCACTGTCTATCATGCGGCCGCTTACAAGCATGTGCCGATGGTTGAGCACAACATGGCCGAGGGCATTCTGAATAATGTCTATGGCACGCTCTGTACGGCGCAAGCGGCTCTGCAGTCAGGCGTCGCGAACTTTGTGCTCATCTCCACCGACAAGGCAGTACGGCCTACCAATGTAATGGGCGGCACCAAGCGGCTGTCGGAGTTGATTTTACAGGCCCTCAGCCGCGAGACGGCTCCCGTGTTGTACGGTGACAGCAGCAAGGTTGCGCGGGTCAATAAAACCCGCTTCACCATGGTGCGGTTTGGCAACGTACTGGGCTCCTCTGGCTCGGTGATACCGTTGTTTCACAAGCAGATCAAAAGCGGTGGCCCGATTACGGTTACGCACCCAAAAATCACCCGCTATTTCATGACTATCCCCGAAGCTGCCCAATTGGTCGTGCAGGCCGGGGCTATGGGCCAAGGCGGGGACGTCTTCGTTCTCGACATGGGCGAGCCGGTGAAAATCGTGGAGCTGGCCGAAAAAATGATTCACCTGTCGGGCCTTAGCGTGCGTAGTCCAGCGAACCCCAGCGGCGATATCGCAATTGAGTTCACAGGGTTGCGCCCGGGGGAGAAACTGTTTGAAGAGCTGTTGATCGGTGACGACGTTTCTCCTACGGTTCACCCCATGATCATGGTTGCGAATGAAGACTACGTAAGCTGGGATCTTTTGCGTGACCGTTTGGGTGCATTGCTCAATGCCGTGGCCGTGGATGACTTTGCTCGTATTCGTCAATTACTGAGGGAATTGGTCAACGGCTACGCGCCATCAGGTGAGATTGTCGACTGGATCTACCAGCAACAACAAAAAAGCTGATTGCTGCTTTTCGGCCTGCGCCGTGCTTTGCTGAAGGGTAACCAGGTCATTCACTCCACCGTTATCGAAACCATGAAGTTGAACCCTTATACCATCGCGGCAGATTGCCGCGTGTCGGTCGCTGAAGCCTACATGCTGGAAAACAAGATCCGTGCCTTGATGGTGGTGGACTCCGGCGGCGCGATTGTCGGTGTTGTTGACATTTTCGACGGCAATCCTGGGTCTTGATACATGGCCGCTTCTGACGCAGAAGCGGCCCAGCTCATCATCGCAGCTTAAGCAATGGTCAACGGCGGGAACGACTTGACCAGGTCATCAAGCGCCTTGATTTGCGCCAGGAAGGGTTCCAGCTTGTCCAGTGGCAGGGCGCTGGGGCCGTCACACTTGGCTTGATCAGGGTTAGGGTGGGCTTCCAGGAACAGGCCGGCCAGGCCCACGCCCATTCCCGCACGCGCCAGCTCTACCACCTGCTCACGCCTGCCCCCGGAAGCCGCGCCGGATGGGTCACGGTTTTGCAGGGCATGGGTGACGTCAAAGATGATCGGCAGGTCTTCGCAGGTGCGTTTCATGACGCCGAAGCCAAGCATGTCCACGACCAGGTTGTCGTAGCCCATGCAAGTGCCCCTGTCACACAAGATCAGCTGGTCATTACCCGCTTCCTTGAACTTGTGCACGATGTTCTGCATTTGCGACGGGCTAAGGAATTGCGGCTTTTTGATATTCACTGGCTTGCCGGTTTTGGCAAGGGCGACCACCAGGTCTGTCTGGCGGGCGAGGAAAGCCGGCAGCTGCAGTACATCGACCACTTCCGCGACCGGGGCCGCCTGGTAGATTTCATGAACGTCGGTGATGATCGGTACGCCGAACTCGGCCTTCACCTTTTCGAAGATCCGCAGCCCTTCCTCCATGCCGGGGCCACGGTAGGAGTGGATCGATGAGCGGTTCGCTTTATCAAAGCTGGCTTTGAACACATACGGGATGCCCAGCTTCTGTGTGACGCGCACGTATTCGGCACAGGCGGTCAGCGCCAGGTCTTCAGACTCGAGAACATTGATGCCGCCGAACAGCACAAAAGGAGCCGAGTTGGAGCATTCGATGGTGGAGTTGATCTTGATCATTTTTTACTCGATAGGCCCAAAGGGCAGCCATTGGGACATGGCAAGTGAATTGTAGTCAGCATGCCCTTGCTAACTGCGGACGGGGGGATTCTACAATCTTTCAGCCGCTCTTTGAGCATGAGCGGATAGGGGAGCTTTTGGCCGGCTGGTATGCATTCAATTTCGGTCGGGGGTATCGCCGCATTTGCCTGGTGTCCAACCGCCGGGTGCGGAAAACCGCACCTCCGGTGGTGTGGACGGTGGACGGGCTTGTCCCGTTACCGCGACCCGATCACTGGGTTTGGATTGCCTGGTGCCAGTGCTTTTAGTGGCGTTTGTTCTTGGCAATTTCGATGTCGTTCATCAGGGCCTTGGCCAGGGCCAGTAGGTAATCCGCTGCGCCCAGCATCTTGTGGTCATCTTCCATGTCGCCTTCGCGTACCAGGTGCTTGCAGTAGCCTAGTAGCACGGAGACATGCTCATACGCATCGTCTACCGGAACGCCGGGCTGCACGCGCAGCAGGTCCAGGGTGGGGTTGCCGGCTTCGAGGAAGGTTTCGATGCCTGCGGTGAGGATGGGGGCTTGGTCGTGGTTTTTCATGGCTGTAGCTCCTGAAAAGTGGAACCGCCACGCGGATCTTTCTCACGGATCAGGGTGGCAGTCGTACACGGGGTGAGAAACCGAGGGAGCTACAAAGCCCGGCCAGACCGTAGTCTGCCCGCGTACGACTGCCATTACAGTCAAGCCAGATAACTCGCGTCGGGTTCTCACACCCGGTCACCAAATCGGCGACCCGGTGAAGTTATCCCTGGGGCATTTCCCCGGCTATTCAGCTGCTTCTGACCGGAGCGTAGGATAGTTCGCTTGTTGTCCAAAGCTGAAGAGGCGGGGAAGCGTTTCAGGAAAGTCTGACATAATTGATTTCGACAGATTGACTGGTCCCATCGGGATCGAAGGCCAGGGCAAGGTCGATGTCTTGTAAGGCGGCGTCCCATTCCACCTCCACCGACAACAGTGGCAAGGTCAGGCTTCCGGTTCTTGGGGCATTGTGCGGCGTGCCTTGTGGGAAAACAGCCGGCTAAGGGTGGGCAGGCGCTTGCGGAGATTTAGGCATTTGCCCACACGTCGGTCGGCAGGGCCATGCCTCAGTGAGGACGACGCCAAAGGGGGGCTGTGAACTCGGTTTGAGGGTCGGCGAGGTTGATAGGCTTGTTGACGGATCTGGTAACCATTCGCTGCTGGGCGTGGGTGTTTTGCTTCCGGGTTAGTCGCTAGGGTTGTTGGCACAGCCGAAGGAAACCGGCTGCTGTAAAAGACCAACCCAAGGAGTGTTCACCATGCGTAACAACGTTCTGTCGTACCTGCTGCTGCCGCTGTTCGCCAGCCTGTCCTTTTCCCTCAGTGCCGCCTCGGCCAATACGGCAGCGGTTGCCGAACCGGTGCCGATAGTCAGCCAGCAGCAGGTGCAGCAGCCGCAACGGCTGGACCTGAACAAGGCCGATGCCCTCACACTACAGAAGGAGCTGAATGGCATTGGCAAGGCCAAGGCCGAGGCTATTGTGGCCTACCGCGAAGCGAATGGGCCGTTTGCCTCGGTGGATGAGTTGCTGGAGATCAAGGGGATAGGCAATGCCCTGCTGGAGCGCAACCGGGATAAGGTGATGGTGGAGTAACTGCAGGAGGGGCAGGGGTCGTGCCAGTCAGTTAAGTAATTTGGGGCCGCTTTGCGACCCTTCGCGGGCACGCCCGCTCCAACAGGGGATCGGGCATTTCTTGAGTTCAGCACCTCAACGTGTGGGAGCGGGCGTGCCCGCGAAGGGCTGCAAAGCAGCCCCTGTAACGCTTAACTACCAGGCACTACCCCCCAGCCCCATTTATAAGTGGCCGTAAAAACAATCCTCGCGCCCCGGGCAACGGCGGGGCATTTCAGCGATCCCGCGCATCCTTGGCATCTGCCTCGGCGTTGCGCTCATGCACCTTGCGCAGTTGCTCATCGGTAAGCGGCAGTTTCTTGGCCGTGTCGCGCAACATCATCAACCCGCCGACGATGGAGCCAAGGGCTATGATGAGGATCAGCCAGGCATACCAGGGCATTGTCGTTCTCCTTTGATCGGGCCATGGGCAACGCGTGTGTAAAGTTTGAGCAATTACCCGTTCCGTTGGTTCAATTATAGGTGCCGGCCCGTGCCGGGCCAATTCCGTGACCTGCGGGCCCCAAAGCCCGCGCCACTTCGTTTACAATGCGCGCCGTTTTCGACTTGCCAAGAGACCCTGCCATGTCCGCCTGCCAGACGCCCCTGATCGTCGCCCTGGATTTCCCGACCCGTGATGCCGCCCTGAAGCTGGCTGACCAGCTTGACCCTGCGCTGTGCCGGGTAAAGGTGGGCAAAGAGCTGTTCACCAGCAGCGCTTCCGGCATTGTTGAAACCCTGTGCGCCAAGGGCTTCGAAGTGTTCCTCGACCTCAAGTTCCACGACATCCCCAACACCACGGCCATGGCGGTAAAGGCAGCGGCCGAAATGGGGGTGTGGATGGTCAACGTGCATTGCTCCGGTGGCCTGCGCATGATGGCGGCCTGCCGCGAAGAACTGGCCAAGCGCAGCGGCCCGCAGCCGTTGCTGATTGGCGTGACCGTGCTGACCAGCATGGAACGTGAAGACCTGGCCGACATCGGCCTGGATGTAGACCCGCAAGAGCAGGTATTGCGACTGGCGGCATTGGCGCAGAAAGCGGGCATGGACGGGCTGGTTTGCTCGGCGCTGGAGGCCCCGGCCTTGAAGGCGGCGCACCCCGCGCTGCAGTTGGTGACCCCGGGTATTCGCCCGGCGGGTAGCGCGCAGGATGACCAGCGCCGCATCCTCACCCCGCGCCAAGCGCTGGATGCCGGCTCGGATTACCTGGTGATCGGCCGGCCCATCAGCCAAGCGGCAAACCCTGGCCAGGCGCTGTCAGCCGTTGTTGCCGAAATTCGCAACTGAGTGCCGAGCCATCGTTGGGCCAAAGCCTTGCGCGTTAGGCGCTCTGTTCACATGCCTGTGTTACGGTCACATCGAGTAAGCAGCCCGTGAGTTCCCCACTCTTGTCGAGAACGTCAATGTCAGCCGATGTATTAGTCGAATCCCCGGCCCAGCGCTGGGGAAGGAAGGTCAACAGCTATGTTCTCCCTTTGGGTTGGCTGGTCATGCTCACGGGCATGTTCTGGGTGGGGGAACGTTCTCTCTACCACAAGCTGTTCTATATCCTGCTGGCAGTGCCAACCTTGGTGGCGCTGCTATTGCAGCCGGCAATGCTGAAAAAGCTGGCCGGCAATCCTTTATTCATCGCATTCCTGGTGTTTTGTGCGTACACCATGTTGAGCATTGCATGGTCCGACTCGGCCAACTCCGCAGGGAGCTTGCTGAAAAGGCCGTTGTACATCGCCATGGTGCTGCTATCGGCGGGCATGATCAGCCTGCATGCCCCGGCCCATCTCCAGCAGTGCGTGCGCATCGCTGCAACTCTGGTAGGGATAGCGGCGGCCCTGTACCTCGGCTATTTCCTGCTTTACCAACGGCCAGCGGGTGCCAGCCGGCTGGAAGGTTACGGGGCCCTGTACAACCCTCTACTAACCGCTCATGTGCTGGGCGCTTTCACAGCCGTATGGCTGGCGTACTGGTTCCAGGCAAAACGCGTGCTCGACCCGATGTCGCTGGTGTGGCTGGCGATCCTGGGCGCCACGGTAGTAGCCACAGGTTCACGGACACCTTTGATGGGCCTGGGCGCGGCATTGGCGTGGCTGATTATTGTCGGCGACCGTAAACGCGGGCTGTTGGCGCTGGCTGCGGTGTTGATCGCGCTGCTGGGCATGGTGCTGGTCTACCCGGAGGCCATCACGCAGCGGGGCTTGTCCTATCGCCCGGCCATTTGGCTGGAGGCGCTGCGCCAGATTGGCGAGCATCCGTGGCTGGGGCATGGTTACGACACGCCCATGACCGTGATTATTCCGGGCCTCGCGCAAACGCTTGCCGACCCCCATAACATCGAGTTGGGCGTGCTGTATTCAGGCGGGGTGGTGGGCTTGGTGCTGTGGATGACGATCTACAGCCTGGCCATGTACTTCTGCTGGAATTATCGCAAGCACCCTGGTGTAACGCTGGCTGCCACCTGGCTGATCTTCGGCTTTGTCTCGGGCCTGACTGAAGGCAGTGCATTCATGTCACGCCCGAAAGAGCATTGGTTTCTGATCTGGATTCCGTTGGCGCTGGTCTACGGGCAGTCACTGATCCATTGGCAGCGCGGCCGCGTTACTTAAGACCAGAGCAACCGCCACAGCCCGCGCAGGGTCTTGCGGTTCCAGTACCTGAGCGGGATTTGCGCAAGCATTTCCCGGCTCAGCGCTTTGTCCCGGTTGGCGTACTTCAATAGCATGGAGTTGCGGAATTTCATGCAAACCTGCTCGTACTGCGGGTGGTCGCTGAACACTGCAAAGGTTCGCAGTACGTTATCAACCATGAAGCGGCCGTTCTTGAAGGTATTGGTAGGGTGGTCACGGTACTGCGCCAGTACTTCACCCAACACGTCGATGTAATAACCGGCCCGAGCAATCGACAACTCGATGTAAACGTCTTCCAGGCGGATATCCGGGTTGAAGCCACCTACCTTTTCCAGGGCCTCACGGCGCAGCATCAAAGTGGCTGCCATGGGCCCTGGCTTGCGGTCGAGGAACAAGTCGTCGAAGTCCAGGCGGCGGAAGGGCAGGTTGCGGTTGCGCTGCTCACGGGCACCCATCACCTTGCCGTCCTGGTCGATGGTTTCGATGTTGGCTGAGCAAATTCCCACCTCGGGCTTGCCCTGCATATACGCCACCTGGGTGGCGATACGGTGCGCAAGCATGATGTCGTCAGAGCCAAAAGGCACTATCAGGTCGCCCTTGGCTTGCGCGATCGCATCGTTGAGGGTGCGTGCCAGGCCCTGGTTGGCCTGCAGGCGTAGGTAGAAACCGTGCTGCTGCTGCAAACGCGTGAGCAATGCGGGGCTGTCGTCCTTGGAACCGTCATCGATCACCAGAAGCTCGATATTCCTGTAGGTCTGGTTGATGACGCTCATGATGCTGGCTTCGATGTAGCGCGCATGGTTGTAAGACGCGATGATCACTGTCACCAACGGATTGTCAGTAACGGCGTGATTCTCAGAACACATTTCAAACCCCTAGCGTTGATCCGTTTTGTCTGACGCTTAGGTGCAGACTGCCTGTTTGCCCAGGCCTGAAGTGATGGTAATCCAATGTCTTGCTCAGGCTTTACCCATTCTAAATGAAGGGGCAACGAAGGGATACGGCAGGTATCTGACAGGCAAGGTCAACCTGTGAATCCGGTACGCCGATGGGGGCTGCAATTCGCGGCGCCAGCAGGGCCACGGGCGCCTGCTGAGCGTGCGGGAATGAGGGGGGGCTGTGCTGCGCAGCCCGGCGTGAAGCCAGGCCGCAACTTCCGGGGGCTGCGCATTCGGGTAGGGTTAAACCTTCAGCACCAACTTGCCGAAATTCTCACCGTTGAACAGCTTCAGCAAGGTCTCTGGGAAGGTCTCCAGCCCCTCCACCACATCTTCCTTGCTTTTCACCTGCCCGTTTGCCAGCCACCCGGCAATTTCCTGTGCGGCCTTGCCGTACTCCTTGGTGTGGTCCATCACCACAAAGCCTTCCATGCGCGCGCGGTTCACCAGCAATGCCAGGTAGTTGGCCGGGCCCTTCACCGCTTCCTTGTTGTTGTACTGGCTGATGGCGCCGCAAATCACGATGCGCGCCTTGAAGTTGATGCGCGTCAACACGGCGTCCAGAATCTCGCCGCCCACGTTGTCGAAGTACACGTCCACGCCTTTCGGGCATTCGCGTTTCAAACCGGCCAGCACGTCTTCGGCCTTGTAGTCGATCACCCCGTCAAAGCCCAGTTCGTCCTTCAGGTACTGGCACTTCTCGGCGCCGCCAGCAATGCCCACCACGCGGCAACCCTTCACTTTGGCAATCTGCCCGACAATGCTGCCCACCGCGCCGGCCGCGCCGGAAATCACCACGGTGTCGCCAGCCTTGGGCTGGCCCACTTCCAGCAGGGCGAAGTAGGCGGTCATGCCGGTCATGCCCAGCGCCGACAGGTAGCGTGGCAGCGGCGCCAGGTTGGGGTCGATTTTGTGCAGGCCCTGGGGCTCGCCGGTGAAGTAGTCCTGCACGCCCAGCGCGCCGCTTACATGGTCGCCGGGCTTGAAGTCCGGGTGGTTGGAGGCCACCACCTCGCCCACGCCCAGCGCGCGCATCACCTGGCCCAGGGCCACGGGCGGAATGTAGGACTTGCCTTCGTTCATCCAGCCGCGCATGGCGGGGTCCAGCGACAGGTACAGGTTGCGCACCAGCACCTGGCCTTCGCCGGGTTGCTCGGCAGGTATGGTCTCGTAGCTGAAGTCGTCTCGGCGCACGACACCCACCGGGCGTTTGGCGAGCAGGAAGCGGCGGTTGGTTTGGCTCATGACGGGGTCCTTGTAGGCAGTGGAGGGAAACAGGGCTTCAATCTACCCTGTTGATGAAGACAGGTCCTTAATATCACTGACAAGCATGGCAGCCCAAATGCTCATGTGATGATGCTGCCCCGCCAGACAACGCCTGACTATGCTCTGAACCCCACCATACCGTCACAGGAGCGCGCGATGAGCATGACCTTTTCTGGCCAGGTAGCCCTGGTTACCGGCGCGGCGGCCGGCATTGGCCGGGCAACCGCCCTGGCGTTCGCCCAGCAGGGTTTGAAGGTGGTAGTGGCCGACCGCGACACGGTCGGCGGTGAAGCCACCGTAGCGCTTGTCCAGGCAGCGGGGGGCCAGGCGCTGTTCATTGCCTGCGACGTAACCCGTGACGCATCGGTGCGTCAGTTGCACGACGAGCTGATAGCTGCCTATGGCCGGCTCGACTACGCCTTCAACAACGCCGGTATCGAGATCGAGCAGCATCGCCTGGCCGACGGCAGCGAGGCCGAGTTCGACGCCATCATGGGCGTGAACGTGAAGGGGGTGTGGTTGTGCATGAAGTACCAGCTGCCGTTGCTGCTAGCCCAGGGCGGCGGGGTGATCGTGAATACCGCTTCGGTGGCAGGGCTGGGCGCGGCGCCGAAGATGAGCATCTACAGTGCCAGCAAGCATGCGGTCATCGGCCTGACCAAGTCGGCGGCCATCGAGTACGCCAAGAAGGGCATCCGCGTGAACGCGGTGTGCCCGGCGGTGATCGACACCGACATGTTCCGCCGCGCCTATGAAGCTGACCCGCGCAAGGCTGAATTCGCCGCGGCCATGCACCCGGTCGGGCGCATTGGCAAGGTGGAGGAAATTGCCAGTGCGGTGCTTTACTTGTGCAGCGACGGCGCGGCGTTCACCACTGGCCATTGCCTGACCGTGGACGGTGGGGCGACAGCGATCTGATGAAACCGACTTCAGCGCAGCTAAAAGCGACAAGACATAGCTATTTGACACTATTCTGACGTCAGGCCCTTGTTCAGCAGCAGGCAACGTTGCCAACCTTGGCCTTCGGGTTAACCTCGCAAGCACAAGGGGAATGGGCAATGGGCGCGAGCAAGCATGGTGTGCTGGCCAACCTGGGCATGGCCCGTAAACTGGGGCTGGGCTTTGCCCTGGTGCTGCTGCTGACGCTGGCGGTCGCGGCCATTGGCGTTGCGGCGTTATACAGCGTGGGTCAGCGCTTCGACAGCTTGCGCCAGCTGGCCCAGTTCAATACCGACCTGCTGCGCTTGCGCCAGCACGAACAGGCATTTGCCCTGCGTTCCGACCTGAAACAGGCCGAGGCGCTGCGCAGCGGCCTCAAGGGCCTGGCCGAGCGCGCCAGTACCCTGCCGGCGCTGACGGCGGCAGATTCCGACCTGGCGGCCTACGGCCAGGCATTCGAGGCCTTCGTGCAGGCGGTGCAGGCCAAGGAGCTGGCGCTGGACATGGCCAGCTGGTCGGTGTCCAGCGTGGCCAATAACCTGGATGTGCTGCAGGCCGGCCTGGCCGACGATGGCGTGTACACCCTCAAGCAGTCCCAAGGCCAGCAGGGCGGCGAGTTTCTCGAGCAAGCCGGGCAGGTGGCACAGGTGTCGCGGCTGATGCTGCAGGCCATGGACGAAGCGCGGGTGCGCCTGGAGCAAAGCCGCAAGGGCGAAGAGGGTGTCAGTAAAGAGCGCATTGCCCAAACCGTCGAGGCGGCCAGCCTGGTCGGCCAGCTGCAGGGCGCCATCGCCGATGCCGGTTACCAGAGCGTGCTGGGCGAAGTGGCGGGGCACATCGGCAGCTTCTCGGAAAAGCTCAACGAATACACCGACGAGTTGGCCCGTGAACAAGGGTTGAAGGACCAGTTGCAGGCCAGTGCCGAGCAGGTCACCGGGCGCGTCGACCAGGCCTACCTGGCGCAGGAGCAGGCACTGCAGGGCGAGCTGCAGCGCAATGCCCTGGCCATTGGCCTGGCCACGGTGCTGGCGCTGTTGGCCGGCGTGCTGGCGGCCTGGTTGATTACCCGCGCGGTGGTCGGCCCGCTCAAGCATGTGATCGCCCGCGCCCAGCGCATTGCTGCGGGCGAGCTGGCGTTCGATGCCCAGGCGCCGCGGCGTGACGAAGTGGGGCAGTTGATGCAGGCCATGCAGCAGATGGCCGCGGGGCTGGCCGGTATTGTCAGTGGCTTGCAGCAGGGCATCGAGCAACTGGCAGGCAGTGCCCAGGCGCTGTCGGCGGTGACCGAACAGACCAACCGTGAGGTGGGCAGCCAGAAAGAGGAAACCGAACAGGTCGCCACCGCCATGCAACAGATGACCGCCACCGTGCACGATGTGGCGCGCAACGCCGAAGAAGCAGCCCAGGCGGCCGAGTCGGCAGACGCCAAGGTCGGCTCGGGCCAGCAGGTGGTGCGCCAGAGCATGCAGCGCATCGAACAGCTGGCCGCCGCGGCGGAAACCGCCAGTGCCGGCATCGACAGCCTCAGTGCCGAAATCCATACCATTGGCGATGTGCTGGAAGTGATCAAGAGCGTGGCCGAGCAAACCAACCTGCTGGCGCTGAACGCCGCCATCGAAGCTGCCCGGGCCGGTGAGCAGGGGCGCGGTTTTGCCGTGGTGGCCGATGAGGTGCGGGCGCTGGCCAAGCGTACCCGCCAGTCCACCGAGCAGATCGAGACCCTGGTGGCCAGCTTGCGCGGCAATGCGCAGCAGTCGGTGGCGCAGATCCGCGGCAGTGCCGAACTGGTGCGTATGGCGGTGGCTGACGCGTTGCACACCGAAAGTGCGCTGGGCAGCATTGCCGCGGCAGTGTCGTTGATTCAGCAGATGAACCAGCAGATCGCCGCTGCAGCCGAGCAGCAGAGTTCGGTTGCCGAAGAGATCAGCCGCAGCGTCACACAGATCCGCGGCAGTGCCGACCAGGCGGCCTTGGCCATGCAGGACAATGCCCGGTCAAGTGTGGAGCTGGCGCAGTTGGGCACCGATCTGAAGGGGATGGTGGGGCATTTCAGGTTGTAGCCCAGGTGGTTTCTGGCGATGGCATCAGGGTTGCCAGGTGCTCGCCGTAGCATCTTCAGCGCCTGTGAGATCGAGCGCCGCCCGCGCGGCGCATCGCGAGCTGCGCTCGCTCCTACGTTTGTTTCGGGCCAGTAACGCTTGTGACAGGCGCGCGCGGCCGCCTTGTTCGTACGACGCGATTTTGAGGCATGCGCCAAGGCGTTCGCGCGCAAATCCCACAGGAATAATTGGCCCGAAACAAACGTAGGAGCGAGCGCAGCTCGCGATGCGCCGCGCGGGCGGCGCTCGCTCTAACAGGCGCTGCATACCTTGTGGCAAACACCTGTCAGCCCTGATGCGATCCCCGTGGGAGCTGGCTTGCCAGCGATAGGGCCGGTACAGGCATCAATAACCCTCAGGCCTTGCGCGGGTTAAGAATCACCAGGGCCAAAACCCCCGCCACAATCCCCCAGAACGCCGACCCGATCGAGAACAGGGTCAGCCCCGACGCCGTCACCATGAAGGTAATCACTGCCGCCTCACGCTCGCGCGCTTCGCTCATGGCAACCGTCAGCCCGTTCATGATCGAGCCAAACAGCGCCAGCGCCGCAATCGACAGCACCAGCTCTTTCGGCAACGCGGCAAACAGCGCTGCCAGGGTCGCCCCGAACACCCCGGCGATGCCGTAGAAAATCCCGCACCACACCGCTGCGGTGTAGCGTTTGCTGGGGTCTTCATGGGCATGCGGCCCAGTGCAGATGGCCGCGCTGATCGCCGCCAGGTTGACCCCGTGCGAGCCAAACGGCGCCAGCAGCAGCGAGGCAAAACCGGTAGCCGAGATCAGTGGCGAGGCCGGTATCTGGTAGCCGTCGGCGCGCAGCACGGCCACGCCAGGCATGTTCTGCGAAGTCATGGCCACCACGAACAGCGGAATGCCGATGCTGATGGTGGCGGCCAGCGAGAAGCTCGGCGTGGTCCACACCGGCTTGGCCACTTCCAGGTGGAAGCCGCTGAAGTCCAGCAGGCCCAGCGCGCCCGACAGTGCGGTACCCACCAGCAAGGCCGCCAGCACGCAGTAGCGCGGCGACAGCCGCTTGACCAGCAGGTAGCTGAAGAACATGCCCAACACCAGCAGGGTACGGTGCTGCGCCGCCACGAAAATTTCGCTGCCGATCTTGAACAGGATGCCCGCCAGCAACGCCGAAGCCAGCGACGCCGGAATGCGTTTGACCAGGCGCTCGAAGCTGCCGGTCAGCCCGCACACCAGCACCAGCACCGCACAGGTGATGTAGGCGCCAATGGCCTCGCCGTAGCTGACCCCGCCCAGGCTGGTGATCAGCAGCGCTGCGCCGGGGGTGGACCAGGCAATGGTGATGGGGGTGCGGTAGCGCAATGACAGGCCGATACTGCACACCGCCATGCCAATCGACAGCGCCCAAATCCACGACGAGATCTGCGCAGTGGTCAGCCCGGCCGCCTGGCCGGCCTGGAACATCAGCACCAGCGAGCTGGTATAACCGGTGAGCATGGCGATGAAGCCGGCGACCACCGCCGACGGGGCGCTGTCTGCCAGGGGCCGCAGGCGTGCGGAAGTGGCATTGGTCATGAACAAAGTCCTTGTAAAGGTGTAAGCAGTTTTTTCAGACTACAGCCAGCAAGGTGGATCCTTGCCATACAGCGGCCATTGCTTTTAGCCGTACAGTCGCCAACTATTGGGCGCAATTGCAAAACTGCTTTGCAGGGAGGGGCGATGTACAAGGTTTATGGCGACTACCAGTCGGGTAACTGCTACAAGGTCAAGTTGATGTTGAGCCTGCTGGGCCGGCCGTACGAATGGCACCCGGTGGACATTCTCAAGGGCGAGACCGAAACGCCGGCGTTTCTGGCGATGAACCCCAATGGCAAGGTGCCGGTGCTGGAGCTGGAAGACGGCACTTACCTGTGGGAGTCCAACGCCATTCTCAATTTCCTGGCCGATGGCAGTACATTCCTGCCCAGCGAGCCGCGCCTGCGCACCCAGGTGTTGCAGTGGCAGTTCTTCGAGCAGTACAGCCACGAGCCGTACATTGCCGTGGCGCGTTTCATCCAGTTTTACCTGGGGCTGCCAGATGAGCGTATGGAGGAATACAAAAAGCTGCACAAGGGCGGCTACAAGGCCTTGAAGGTGATGGAACGCCAGCTGCAGATGACCCCGTACCTGGTCGGTGAGCAGTATTCGATTGCCGATGTGGCGTTGTATGCCTACACCCATGTGGCCCATCAGGGCGGGTTCGACCTGGCCGATTACCCTGCCGTTCGCGCCTGGCTGGCGCGGGTTGCCAGCCACCCAGGGCATGTGCCGATGGTAGGTTGACCGCTAACCTGTACCGGCCCTATCGCCGGCAAGCCAGCTCCCACAATCAATATGTTAGGTATTGTTGTGTGGGAGATTCTATGGTTCCTGGCAAGGGTAGCCGGAGCATCTTCAGCGCCTGTGAGATCGAGCGCCGCCCGCGCGGCGCAATCGCGAGCTGCGCTCGCTCCTACGTTTGTTTCGGGCCAGTAACGCCTGTGACAGGCGCGCGCGGCCGCCTTGTTTGTACGGCGCGATATTGAGGCATGCACCAAGGCGTTCGCGCGCGAATCCCACAGGAATAATTGGCCCGAAACAAACGTAGGAGCGAGCGCAGCTCGCGATTGCGCCGCGCGGGCGGCGCTCGCTCTAACAGGCGCTGCCATACCTTGTGGCAAACACCTGTCAGCCCTAAGGCGATCCCTGTGGGAGCTGGCTTGCCGGCGATAGGGCCAGTACAGGAAAGCTGAAACCTGTCAGGCCGAGGCAAACCGCTCATCCAGGTAGGCAATGATGGCCTTGGACTCATACATCCAGGTCACCTTGCCCGCTTCTTCAATGCGCAGGCACGGCACTTTCACCCGGCCGCCACCTTCTTGCAGGGCCTGGCGGTGCGCCGAGTCGTTCTTGGCATCACGCAGCGCCACCGGTACGTTAAGGCGGTGAAGGGTGCGGCGGGTCTTGACGCAGAACGGGCAGGCATGGAACTGGTACAGCGCCAGGCCCTTGGCCGCCTGGTCGACGCGGGCCTGGGCGGCGGCGTCGCGCTTGCGCTTGGCCGGGCGGCTGATCCAGTCTGCAAACACGATGACTTGGCCGAGGCCAACCCGCAGGGCTTTGACGATCATGGGCAACTCCTGAAATGCAAAAGCCGACCAGCAAGGGTCGGCTCGGGGTCTGCAGCCAATTACTTGATCAGGCTGAGGAACTCGCTGCGGGTGGCGGCGTTGTCGCGGAATTCGCCCAGCATCACCGAGGTGATCATGGTCGAGTTCTGTTTTTCCACACCGCGCATCATCATGCACATGTGCTTGGCTTCGATCACCACGGCCACGCCGGCGGCACCGGTAACCTGCAGGATGGCCTCGGCCACCTGGCGGCTGAGGTTTTCCTGAATTTGCAGGCGGCGGGCGAACATGTCGACGATGCGCGCGACCTTCGACAGGCCCAGCACCTTGCCTTTGGGCAGGTAGGCCACGTGCGCCTTGCCGATGAACGGCAGCATGTGGTGTTCGCACATCGAATACAGCTCGATGTCCCGGACCAGTACCATTTCGCTGTTGTCAGAGCTGAACAACGCGTTGTTGGTCACTTCTTCCAGTGTTTGCTCATAACCGCGGCAAAGGTACTTCATCGCCTTTGCAGCCCGCTTGGGCGTGTCGAGCAGGCCCTCGCGGGAGACGTCCTCGCCAAGCTGGCTGAGGATCTCGGTGTAGTTCTGTTCCAGGGACATGGATCTACCTTGGGAAAAAATCGCAAAAACGAAGGTTACGGCGGCGCGCGCGGCGCTGCAAGCGCGGCGTTACTCGTCGCGGCCTTCGAGCATGGTTCGCTTGAGCATCACATACACGGCACCGGTGCCGCCGTGGCGGGCACTGCACGAGGCAAAGCCAAGCACCTGCGGGTGCTGGCGCAGCCAGGTGTTGACGTGGCTTTTGATCATCGGCCGCTTGCCGTCCAGGCGCGCAGCCTTGCCATGGGTCACGCGCACGCAGCGCACTTCCAGCTTGGTGGCTTCGGCGATGAAGGCCCACAGGGTTTCGCGGGCCTTCTCCACGGTCATGCCATGCAGGTCGAGGCTGCCCTCGAACGGGATCTGCCCCAGTTTCAGCTTGCGCAGCTGGGTTTCCTGCACGCCGTCGCGGCGCCACATCAGTTCGTCTTCGGCGCCCACGTCGATCACGAACTGGTCAGACATACCGTCGATGACCAGCGCCTTGTCACTGCGAACGGTCGCCGCCTGGCGCAGGCCGGCCAGCTGCTGGCGGTCGGCCTTGGGCTTGCCGACTTCGGCGCGGTCGTGGCGGATCGGCTTTACGCCGCGCACTTCGGCCTTGAACAGGGAAAAATCGTCGTCTTGCATGGTGCCTCCACGTGGGCGGCGTAGTTTACGCGACTGTGGGGGCTTTATGCAGCCAATACAAAACCCTCAATCATGCTTCTTCATCAAGTGCGGCGACAGGTTCAGCTCACGCCCGCGCCGCAGGCGAATGCGGCTGCGCCGCCACAAGCGCACGCCCAGCCACAGCAGCAGCAAACCAGCCACGGTAACGATGCTGGACAACGCCTTGTTGGCGTTGAGTTCCTGCAGGGCAGGGTAGTTGCCGAGCAAGCCGGCGATGCCGGCCATGGCCAGCAGTACGCCCAGGGTCGCCAGCAGGGCGGACAGCCCGGCCGCCAGGCGGGCGCCCCAGTTACGCGGTTGGCGCGGGCGCAGGCGCTTGGCGTCGAAACTGCCTTTGAGCTTCATTCCGCTCTCCTCTGTGGATATCCGGAATTCGACCTGCCGCCGCCCCTTGGGTTCCGCCCGGCTGCCGGGCGGTCGTGCCAGGGCCTCAGATCAGGCTGGCGGTTGGGGCCACGCAAGCGAAGTTGTCGGCCATCACGGCCATTTCGCACTGGTGAATCTGCGCGGCCGGTATGACCCCATCCTTGAACGCCAGGTCGCGGGTCGCCGAAGCGTCTTCTACCAGTGTGCACCGGTAACCATAGTCTTTGGCGCGGCGCACGGTGGTGCTGACGCTGGAATGGCTCATGAAACCGCACACGATCAGGTCCAGGTGCCCCAGCTCCTGCAGCGTTTCGTGCAGCTTGGTGTTCTTGAAGGCATTGGGCATGCGCTTTTCGATGACGATTTCGCCCTCCAGCGGCTCCAGCCCTGGAATGAACTGGCCAGCGGGCCCCTGTGGGTCGAAACGGCCACCCACCGTGCCCAGGTGGCGAACATGGATGATCGGACGGCCGCTTTTGCGCGCGGCGTCGAGCAACCTGGCGATGTTGGCCACGGCCTCGTCCATGCCCGACAACTGCAGGGGCCCACTGAGGTACTCCTTTTGCGCATCGATGATGATCAGGCTGGCGTGGCTCAGCTTGGCCGGCGGATAATCGCGGCCAGTGAGGCGGAACATCGTGGTTGGAACGGACATCAAGGGCTCCTTGGTAGGGCTTTTGTGCACCTATTCTCCCCTGCATTGGCGCCAATGGGAATGGTTGACAACGCAAGTGGCATGGTTACTGGCCTGTGGCTAGCCCGGCAACGCTGCGATGGAACAAATCTGTGCCCCAGGCTGTTAGACTTTTGTCCGTTCTGAATTAGGAGTACCCCGTGATCACATCCCGCCTGCGCACCCTGCGCGACTACATCCGCTGGGCAGTCAGCCGCTTCCATGAGCATGACCTGTTCTTCGGCCATGGTGCCGACAATGCCTGGGACGAAGCCCGTCTGCTGGTGCTGGGTGCGGTGCACCTGCCATGGGAGGTGGCCGACAGCTACCTGGACTGCATGCTCGAAGACGACGAGCGGGTGCGCCTGCAGCACCTGCTCAAGCGCCGTATCGAAGAGCGCGTGCCAACTGCCTACCTGTTGGGCGAGGCCTGGTTCTGCGGCATGTCGTTCATCGTCGACGAGCGCGTGCTGGTGCCGCGCTCACCCATTGGCGAGCTGATCGAAAAGCGCTTCGAGCCGTGGTTGGCCAACGAGCCGGCACGCATTCTGGACCTGTGCACCGGTTCGGGCTGCATCGGCATCGTCGCCGCCGACGTGTTCCCCGAGGCCGAAGTGGTGCTGGCCGACCTGTCGTTCCAGGCCCTTGAAGTGGCCAACCAGAACATCGAGCGCCATGGCCTGGACGCCCGTGTGTACACCGTGCAGGGCGATGGTTTTGCCGGCTTGCCGGGGCAGCGCTTCGACCTGATCCTGTCCAACCCGCCGTATGTCGACGCCGAAGACTTCGACGACATGCCGGCCGAGTACCACCACGAGCCGGAGCTGGGCCTGGCCTGTGGCAATGATGGGCTGGACCTGGTGCGGCGCATGCTGGCCGAAGCGGCCGACCACCTCACCGAAAAAGGCTTGCTGATTGTCGAAGTGGGCAACAGCCAAGTGCATGTGGAGGCGCTGTACCCCGAGGTGGACTTTGCCTGGCTGGAGTTCGAGCGCGGCGGGCATGGGGTGTTCATGCTGACCGCTGAGCAGTGCCGCCAGCACCAGGAGCTGTTCAAGGGCCGCGTCTGATTCCGAACGGGGCTGCTTTGCAGCCCATTCGCGGGCACGCCCGCTCCCACAGGTATATCACCGATCCATGTGGGGGCGGGCAACGCGGTCTTAACGGGTTGCGATCCAGATCAGCAGCCCCGCCTGAAACACCGCAAACGCCACCAGGCACGTAATGGTAAAGCGCAGCCCGCCATCTTCACGCTGGTACTTGGCCACCCGCTCATCACGCTCGCGCAGCTGTGCGTCTTTTTCCTGCAACTGCTGGTCTGCATGCTGCAGCAAGCTGGCCGCATCAAGGATAGCCACCCGTTGCAGCCGTTCATTGCTCCAGGCTGCTTTCAACTGCCCCACAGGCATTTCCACCGTGCGGCCCTTCAGATGCTGGGCGTCTTCGTACTCCACCTCGATGCCCACACCACGCAGGCAGTGGTCACGGCGCAGGCGTGAGTCTTCGTTCAGCGCGTCTTTGTTCGGCAGGGGCATGCCCTCGACCTGGTAATGCGACCATTTGCGCTGCAACCACTGCGCGGCCTGGGCCAGCAGGAAGCGGCCGATGCCGCGGTTGACCGGCTCCAGCTGCAAGCCCTGGGCGTTGCCGATACGCACCCGGCGTTCGGCATGGTCCACGCGTATGTCCAGGCGGTTCTGTTCCTTGTGTACCTTCTGCCCAGGCAACTGGATCTCCATGCGCAGCAGGCTGTGGGCCTTGTCATGGCGCTCGGCATAGCCGAACTGCACAAAGCGCAGCGGCCGGGCGCCGGTGCTGCGGTCGGTGGGCAGCGCGGCCAGGCGCAATAGCTGGAAGTGTTCGACCGGCAGGTCGGCCCAGGGCTGGGCGGGGTTGTCCTGGGGCTCTTCGGCCGGCTCTGCGGCGGCGGGGGCAATGGTCATCGGGGCTGGTCCTCGGCTATGCCTGCTGTATCGGCAGGCAGGCCGCAGACCTGAGGCCGTTGCCTCAGGCCGAAGGCAAATGCTGGATGAAGGTCACGATTCGCTCACCCAGTTCGCGGGCCAGGGGTAACTCAGGGTTGAGGTAGCTGTCGCGTTGCTGGCTCATGTCTTTGGGGCTGATACGCAGCATGTGGTTCATGCCGTCGATCAACACCAACTGCGCATCCGGCTTGGCTGCCTTGAGCCGTTCGGCGTCGGCCACGTCCACCTGCACATCGTTGCGCCCCTGCACGATCAGCGCCGGCATCGGCAGGCGGGCGAAGGCGGCGGCGGGGTTTTGCCGGAACAGGGTAATCAGGTAGGGCTGCACACTAGGGCGGAACACCTGGCGCAGCGGTGCAGGCACGTCCAGGCTGGTTTGCCCGGCCTGCAGGCGGTCGAGCAGGGCGCTGCCACCGGCCAGTTGCGCCGGCGGCAGGCGCTGGGCCAGCTGCTCGCGCAATACGTCGGCCATTGGCCGGCCGCTGCCGGCCAGGGTAATCACGGCGCTGGCCCCGGCCTGTTCGGCGGCCAGGCTGGCAATCAGCGCACCTTCACTGTGGCCGATCAGGATCAGCGGGCCAAAGCGCGGGTCGGCCTTGAGCTTGTGGCTCCAGGCGACCACGTCGGCCACATAGCGCTCCACGCTCAAGTCCCGCTCATCGGGTGCGGCAGGCTGGCTGGCAGCCACGCCACGCTTGTCGTAGCGCACGCTGGCAATGTGTTCGTTGGCCAGCAGCAGGGCCAGGCGCTTGAGGTTGTCGACCCTGCCCGAGGCCGGGTTGTTGCCGTCTCGGTCGGTAGGGCCAGAGCCGGCAATGATCAGCACCACCGGCGGCGGTGTGGCTTGCTGCGGCAGCAGCAAACTGCCGTGCAGCACGCCCTGGCCGGTGTCGAGGTCGATGGGGCGTTGCAGCACGGTGGGGGCGGCGGCCTGGGCCAGGCCGGTACACAGCAAGAGGATCAAGGCGACAAGGCGCGACATCATGCGGTACTACATGGGGAGATGTGGGTTTGACCCAATGTTTTGGGGAAGGTTCTGGGGGGCTTGGCAGGTTTGGCCTCTTCGCGGGCATGCCCGCTCCCACAGGGTGATATCTGTGGGAGCGGGCGTGCCCGCGAAAGGGCCAGCACAGGCGATCAAACCATCTGTATACTGCCGCTTTCGTCCATTTCAGGCAGATCTCGCGGAGCGTCCATGTCCGGCAATACCTACGGCAAGCTGTTCACTGTCACCACCGCTGGCGAAAGCCACGGCCCGGCGTTGGTCGCCATTGTCGACGGGTGCCCACCGGGCCTGGAAATTTCCCTCGCCGACCTGCAGCACGACCTGGACCGGCGCAAGCCCGGCACCAGCCGGCACACCACTCAGCGCCAGGAAGCCGACGAGGTGGAGATTCTGTCCGGCGTATTCGAAGGGCGCACCACCGGTTGCTCGATTGGGCTGTTGATCCGCAACACCGACCAGAAGTCGAAGGACTACTCCGCTATCAAGGACCTGTTCCGCCCGGCCCACGCCGACTACACCTACCACCACAAGTACGGCCTGCGCGATTACCGCGGCGGCGGCCGCAGCTCGGCCCGCGAAACCGCCATGCGCGTGGCCGCCGGTGCCATCGCCAAGAAGTTCCTGGCCAGCCAGGGCATCACCGTGCGCGGCTACATGAGCCAGCTGGGGCCGATCGAAATCCCGTTCAAAACCTGGGAATCGGTGGAGCAGAATGCCTTCTTCAGCCCCGACCCAGACAAGGTGCCGGAGCTGGAGGCGTACATGGACCAACTGCGCCGTGACCAGGATTCGGTGGGCGCCAAGATCACCGTGGTTGCCGAAGGCGTGATGCCTGGCCTGGGCGAGCCGATTTTCGACCGCCTCGACGCCGAACTGGCCCACGCGCTGATGAGCATCAACGCGGTCAAGGGCGTTGAAATCGGCGCCGGTTTCGCCAGCGTGGCCCAGCGGGGCACCGAGCACCGTGACGAGCTGACCCCTGAGGGCTTCCTCAGCAACAATGCCGGCGGCATTCTGGGTGGCATTTCCTCGGGGCAGCCCATCGTGGCCCACCTGGCGCTGAAGCCGACGTCCAGCATCACCACCCCGGGGCGTTCCATCGACGTGGATGGCAACCCGGTCGAGGTGATCACCAAGGGCCGCCACGACCCGTGCGTGGGTATTCGTGCCACGCCGATCGCCGAAGCGATGATGGCCATTGCCCTGATGGACCACCTGCTGCGCCACCGTGCGCAAAATGCCGATGTGCAGGTGGCTACCCCGGTGCTGGGCCAGCGCTGATCAGCCTGCACCGGCCCCATCGCTGGCAAGCCAGCTCCCACAGGGTCACCACAAACCAGAACATTGTGGGCCACCTGTGGGAGATTCTATGGTTTTTGGCAAGGGTAGCCGCAGTATCTTCAGTGCCTGTGAGATCGAGCGCCGCCCGCGCGGCGCATCGCGAGCTGCGCTCGCTCCTACGTTTGTTTCGGGCCAGTAACCCCTGTGCCGGGTGCGCGCGACCGCCTTGTTTGTACGGCGCGATATTGAGGTATGCGCCAAGGTGTTCGCGCACAAATCCCACAGGCATAATTGGCCCGAAACAAACGTAGGAGCGAGCGCAGCTCGCGATGCGCCGCGCGGGCGGCGCTCGCTCTCACAGGCGCTGCATATCTTCTGACAAACACCCGTCAGCCCTGATGCGATCCCTGTGGGAGCTGGCTTGCCAGCGATAGGGCCGCTACAGGCCCCCAACAAGGCCACCCCATGCACCCCATCCCTTACTGGCGCCTGTCCAGCTTCTACCTGTTCTATTTCGCCCTGCTCGGTTCCACCGCGCCGTTCCTGGCCCTGTACTTCGACCACCTGGGCTTTAGCCCGGCGCGCATTGGCGAGCTGGTGGCCATCCCTATGCTGATGCGCTGCATTGCCCCCAACCTGTGGGGCTGGCTGGGCGACCGCAGTGGTCAGCGCCTGCTGATCGTGCGCCTGGGTGCGCTGTGCACGCTGGCCAGCTTCTCCCTGGTGTTCTTCGGCAAAAGCTACGCCTGGCTGGCGCTGGTAATGGCCCTGCATGCGTTCTTCTGGCACGCGGTACTGCCGCAGTTCGAGGTCATCACCCTGGCCCACCTGCATGGTCAAACGGTACGCTACAGCCAGGTGCGCCTGTGGGGCTCGATCGGCTTCATCCTCACCGTGGTGGGGTTGGGCCGTGTATTCGAATGGCTAAGCCTGGACATCTACCCGCTGGCGCTGGTCATCATCATGGGCGGTATCGTCGCCGCCAGCCTGTGGGTGCCCAATGCCCAGCCGGTGGAGCAGGGCGAGCGCAGCGCTGCCGGCGGCTTCCTGCGCCAACTGCGTGCGCCCGGGGTGATCGCCTTCTATGCCTGCGTGGCGCTGATGCAGCTCAGCCACGGCCCGTACTACACCTTCCTTACCCTGCACCTGGAACACCTGGGCTACAGCCGTGGCGCCATCGGTTTGCTGTGGGCACTGGGGGTAGTGGCCGAGGTGTTGATGTTCATGGGCATGAGCCGCCTGTTCGCCCGTTTCAGCGTGCAACGTGTGTTGCTGGCCAGTTTCCTGCTGGCCGCCGTGCGCTGGCTGCTGTTGGGCAATTTGGCGGCCGAACCGGCGGTGCTGGTTTTCGCCCAGCTGCTGCATGCGGCCACGTTCGGCTGTTTCCACGCCGCCAGCATCGCGTTCGTGCAGGCCAGCTTCGGCGCTCGCCAGCAGGGCCAGGGCCAAGCCTTCTACGCCGCGCTGTCGGGTACCGGCGGCGCGTTGGGAGCGTTGTATTCGGGTTACAGCTGGAAACTGCTGGGGCCCAGCTTCACCTTTGGTATGGCCAGTGCCGCAGCCTTGGCTGCAGCCGTTATCATTGGCCTTTGTTCGCAACCGACCAGGACCCGCCCCTGATGAGTATTCTCAGCGTTTTCCACACCGCCAGCCCGGCATTGCCGCACAAGGTGTTGACCCACCACGATGACATCGCCGCAACCCTGGCTGAACACGGGGTGCATTTTGAGCATGCCGAACCTGGTGTGCGGGTGCGCCCGGGCAGTGCGCAGGACGAGGTTTTGGCGGCGTGCCGTGCGTACCTGGACCAGCTGATGACCGCGCAGGGCAGCAAGGCATTCGTACTGCTCAACCGTGACGGCCAGGACCCGACGCAGGTTGATGTGCGCGATGAACACGTGCATGACGCCGACGAGGTTTTCGCCGTAATCAGCGGGCGCGCGCAAGTGGGGCTGCGGGTGGGCGAATGGGTGTATTCGGTGTTGTGCGAGAAGGGGGATCAATTGCACGTGCCGGCTGGCACGCGGCGCTGGGTCGAGCTGGGTGAGGCGCCGTTCTGCCTGGCCTTGCGTTTGTATGGCAGCGAGCAGGGTGCGCAGGCGAGGTTTACCGGGGATCTAAGTGCGCGGGCATTTCTGGGCATTGACGAGTTGTAATGCCTGCACCGGACTTTTTGTAGGAGCGGGCATGCCCGCGAACACCGGCGTAGCCGGTGCCAGCCACCTCACTGGATTCTTCGCGGGCACGCCCGCTCCCACACAAGTCCCCGCTCGACTACGCAGACCCTAGGGCTGTGTTATCTCCACAGCATTCAGCGGTAGGTCGGCAAGGCAAACCGTTGCTGGCTCTGCAACATCGAGATCACCGGCAGTTCACTGGCCTGCTCAGCCAGGTCACGGCGGATGGCACTGATGGCCCACGACAGCTGCTCGGCGCTGTGCAATTGCCCATAGGTCAGTACGCGTCGGGTCACTTTGCCATCAGCCGCACGCAGGGTCAGCAGCACGCCGCCGTCTGGGCGAGCCTGGGTGGTCACTTCGTAGGCCGAAAATACCGAGACGAATTTTTGCTGAATAAGGTCCATAGCAACTCCTGGCTGTTGTGTGGCAGACATGAGTAGGTAGTTGCAGTGACCGTGCCAGAATCTGAATTCATGAAAATTCCTTTAAATTCAGTGGCTTACAATGCTTTTGCAGAAGCGCTTCCGTGCAGCTTGCAAGGTCGTGCATTTTGCACAGTGCAATTTGCACGAAGCGGGCGGTGGCTATCGGCGCAATAGAATATGAACCTTTGACCGCAATTGCGTGCCTGACAAACACTTGGGCAATCATTTACGCAAGGAGGTTCCCGATGACCAGCCAAGCCGCACACGCCACCATGACCGATGACGAAACCGCAGCCTTTGCCGAGCAGGTGTTCGAACGGGCCCGCCAGGGCGATGCCGAGATGCTCGAGCGCTTGCTCGCCAGCGGCCTGCCGGCCAACCTGCGTAACCACAAAGGGGACACCCTGGTCATGCTGGCCAGCTACCACGGTCACCATGACGCAGTGCGTGTGCTGCTTGCCCACGGCGCCGACCCGCTGATTGCCAACGACAACGGCCAGTTGCCGATCGCCGGTGCCGCCTTCAAGGGTGACCTGGCAATGATCCGCCTGTTGCTCGAGCACGGCGTGCCGGTAGACGCAGCGGCCCAGGATGGGCGCACGGCGCTGATGCTGGCGGCCATGTTCAACCGCTGCGAGATACTCGATTACCTGTTGGCCGAGGGCGCCGACCCGGCGCGCCAGGACGCCCGCGGGGCCACCGCGCTGATGGCCGCGCGCACCATGGGCGCGGTGGATACCGCAGCACGCCTGCAAGTGCAGGCCGGCTAACGGCCTGGGGGCATTTGCGGCTATCCTTGGCGACTTTCACCCGCCGCAGGCCCCCCTCATGAAAACTCAGTTGCTCGAATTCATCAGCCTCATTGGCGCTGGCTGCATGCGCGAGGCCGACATCGAGCGCATCGCCGACGAGGCCGCCCAGGCTTACGCCGACCCGGCCGCGTTCCTCGCCGCCAACCCTGATATCAACTACGACGACACCTTCCCGATCCCGCTGGGCGAATGGGTGGTGCTGGGCAGCCTGCCGGACACCGTGGTGTTCCAGGCCGACAGCTACCAGGCGCTGTTCCAGCAGATCAGCGACTCGTTCGACAGCAGCGTGCCGTTCACCCTCAAGCCCAAACAACTGGCCCGCACCGAGCCGCTGACTGCCTTGAACCGCATTCAGGTGCAGATGGGCGCGCTGAACAAGGAAGCCGGCGGTTATGTGCTACTGAACTTCAGCCAATTGCTGGATGACGAGCTGCAGATGGTGATGGTGGGCCAGCACGACCTGGCGCGGGTGCTGGAACTGGGCGCGGAGCTGGGGATCAAGGTCGAGCCAGCCCTTGAAGCCCTGAAAGTTGCCGTGCATGTCTGAAGGCTGATGGCCCCTGTGGCGCGTAAGCCAGTTCCCACAGCACCACCACAGCGTTCGAACCCAGTGCTGCTCCTGTGGGACTCTATGGTTTCTGGCAATGCATCATGCCAGGTGCTCGCCACTGCATCTTCAGCGCGTGTGGCAAACACCTGTCAGCCCTGATGCGATCCCTGTGGGAGATTCTATGGTTCCTGGCAAGGGTAGCCGCTGCATCTTCAGTGCCTGTGAGATTGAGCGCCGCCCGCGCGGCGCATCGCGAGCTGCGCTCGCTCCTACGTTTGTTTCGGGCCAGTAACCCCTGTGCCAGGTGCGCGCGACCGCCTTGTTCGTACGACGCGATTTTGAGGCATGCGCCAAGGCGTTCGCGCGCAAATCCCACAGGAATAATTGGCCCGAAACAAACGTAGGAGCGAGCGCAGCTCGCGATGCGCCGCGCGGGCGGCGCTCGCTCTAACAGGCGCTGCCTACCTTGTGGCAAACACCTGTCAGCCCTGATGCGATCCCCGTGGGAGCTGGCTTGCCAGCGATAGAGCCTGTACAGCCAACCCAAAACTTCAGCCCAGCGCGGTATCCAGAAACATCATGACCGCAAACCCACCCATCAACCCCAGGGTCGCCGCCGTCTGGTGCCCGTTGCGGTGGGTTTCGGGAATCACTTCGTGGCTGACCACGAAGATCATCGCCCCCGCCGCCAGGCCCATGCTGATGGGGTAGGCGAGGGCGAAGCCGGTCGAGATACCCAGCCCGATCACCGCCCCCAGCGGTTCCATCAGCCCCGAACCAATCGCCACCAGTGCGGCCTTGAAGTTCGACAAGCCGGTAGCGCGCAAGGCCAGCGCCACGGCCAGGCCTTCGGGGATGTCCTGGATGGCAATGGCGCTGGTCAGCGGCAGGCCGATGTTCAGGTCGCCGTTGGCAAAGCTCACGCCAATCGCCATGCCCTCCGGCAGGTTGTGCAAGGTAATCGCCAGCACGAACAGCCACACCCGGTTGATGCGCTCGGCATCGGGGCCACACGGGCCGGTGCTTTCATGCTCGTGCGGGGTGAAGCGGTCCAGGCCCAGCATCAGTAGCACGCCCAGGCCCATGCCCAGTACCACGGTGAACGCCGCCGCCGGGCCGCTGCCGGTGATTTCGCGGGCGGCGTCCAGCCCCGGCAGAATCAGCGAAAACGAACTGGCTGCCAGCATCATGCCGGCGGCGAAGCCCAGCATCACGTCCTGGGTGCGTGCGCTCACATCGCGCAGCACCACCGCCAGCACTGCCCCCAGTGCCGTGGCGCCGAACCCGGACAACCCGCCCAGCAGCGCCAGGTGCAGGTTGTCGGCATGGTCGCCGTTCACCGCGTTCCAGAAGCTGGCCGCCAGCAATGCACAAACCGCCAGCAGGCTCAGCGCCAGCCCGGCGCTGAGCCACGGGGCATTCACGACCTGTTGGCGCCAGGCATTGCGCAGCGAGGGTGGGGTAGGGCTTTGCGGCTGTGCGACGGGCATGCGGACCTCGGTTCAATGGCTGCTGGCAGTTTACTCAGGGACCTGCCGCCACCGCCAAGGATTCCCTTCTATTGCCGTGATAGCTGACTATGCTGTGCAGCACAGCCTCTGAAAGGGAGTCAAAGCATGGGGTCGACATTCAACAGCCTGGTTGGGCTGATCATTCTGGCGCTGGACATCTGGGCCATCCTCAACGTGATCAAGAGCGGCAGCGAGGTGGGCAGCAAGGTGTTGTGGATTTTGCTGATCGCACTGCTGCCCGTGGTGGGGCTGGTGATCTGGGCCATCGCCGGGCCGCGGGGGAATGTGCGGATCTGACCGCTCCATGCCCCCTGTAGGAGCGGCCTCGCGTCGCGATGGGGCGCGTAGCGGCCCTGAACGTGCACGGTGGCATACATTTTTGGGGGCCGCTTTGCGCCCCATCGCGACGCGAGGCCGCTCCTACAGCCCACATGAACGGCAATACACCCGTGACAAAATTTTCACATTGGTTTAAACAGAATCCGCACCCGCACAATGCTGCGTTGGCCCAGTGCCAACGCCCTCTTCGCAACCCGCAATCCTAGGACCTTCCCATTCATGGCTAACACGGACGCCTTGAAGCAACGGGGCGCGCGAGCACCGTTCTCGCCCACCCTGAAATCCCACCTGGCCTACACGCTGCTCAGCGGCCTGGTGATCATGCTGATGCTCAGCCTCGTGCGCCTGGCGCTGTTGGTCTACAACAGCGATATGGTCGGCGATACCCCTTACTCCACCGTCGCCGAAGGCTTCATCAATGGCTTGCGCTTCGACCTGCGGGTGGTGGTGTACCTCAGCATTCCGCTGTTGCTGGCCATGCTCAGCCCCTGGGCCATGGCCCGGCGAGGGGTGTTCCGTTTCTGGCTGACACTCACCTCCAGCGTGGTGATGTTCCTTGGCCTGATGGAAATGGACTTCTACCGCGAGTTCCACCAGCGCCTCAACGGCCTGGTCTTCCAGTACATCAAGGAAGACCCGAAAACCGTACTGAGCATGCTCTGGTACGGCTTCCCGGTGGTGCGCTACCTGTTGGCCTGGGCTTTCGGCACCTGGCTGCTGAGCCTGCTGTTCAAGGGCATCGACCGCATCACCCGGGGCCAGGGCGCACAACGCGTGGCGCCGTGGTACAACCGCCTGGCCGTGTTCATGGTGGTCTTGCTGGTGGCCGTGGTCGCCGCCCGTGGCACGCTGCGCCAAGGCCCGCCGATGCGCTGGGGCGATGCGTTCACCACCGACTCCAACTTCGTCAACCAGCTGGGCCTGAACGGCACCCTGACCCTGATCGACGCCGCCAAGAGCCGCTTTGGCGAAGACCGCGCCAACATCTGGAAGCCGGTACTGGAGCAGGGCCTGGCCACCGAAACCGTGCGCAAGCAATTGCTGACCCCGAACGACACCCTGGTCGATGCCGACGAAGCTGCCGTGCGCCGCGACTTCCTGCCGCCGGCCGAGCGCACCCTGGCGGTCAAGAACGTGGTGGTGATCCTGATGGAAAGCTTTGCCGGCCACTCGGTCGGTGCGCTGGGTAGCCCGAACAACATCACCCCGTACTTCGACAAGCTGGCCAAAGAGGGCCTGCTGTTCGACCGCTTCTTCTCCAACGGCACGCACACCCACCAGGGCATGTTCGCCACCATGGCGTGCTTCCCCAACCTGCCGGGCTTCGAATACCTGATGCAAACCCCGGAAGGCGGCCACAAGCTGTCGGGTCTGCCAGCCCTGCTCAGCGCCCGTGACTACGACGACGTCTACGTCTACAACGGCGACTTCGCCTGGGACAACCAGTCCGGGTTCTTCGGCAACCAGGGCATGACCACCTTCATTGGCCGCAACGACTTCGTCAACCCGGTGTTCTCTGACCCGACCTGGGGCGTGTCCGACCAGGACATGTTCGACCGCGGCAACGAGGAGCTGGCCAAGCACGATGGCAAGAAGCCGATCTATGCGTTGCTGCAGACCCTGTCCAACCACACCCCGTATGCGCTGCCCAAAGACCTGCCCGTCGAGAAGGTGACCGGCCAGGGCCGCCTGGACGAGCACCTGACCGCCATGCGTTATTCGGACTGGGCGCTGGGCCAGTTCTTCGAGAAGGCGCGCAAAGAGCCGTACTTCAAGGACACCCTGTTCGTGATCGTTGGCGACCACGGTTTCGGCAACCACCAGCAGGTCACCGAGCTGGACCTGGGCCGCTTCAACGTGCCGCTGCTGCTGATTGCCCCGGGCATTCAGGAGAAGTTCGGTGCGGTCAACCACACCGTGGGCACCCAGGTCGACATCGTGCCGACCATCATGGGCCGCCTGGGTGGCAAGGCCCGCCACCAGTGCTGGGGGCGCGACCTGCTCAACCTGCCTGAGGGCGACCAGGGCGTGGGCATGATCAAGCCGTCGGGCAGCGAACAGATCGTCGGCCTGGTACAGGGCGACCGCATTCTGATCGAGTCCAAAGACATGACCCCGCGCATATACCGCTACCAGTTGGGCAGCGAGTTCAAGGCCGAGCTGATCGAAAGCCCCGACCAGCCGCAATTGCTCAAGCAGCTTGAAGCGTACATCCAGACCGCCACCAAGAGCCTGCTGGACAACACCGCCGGTGTGGTGCACGGCACACCGAAGTAAAAGCTCGCGGGTCACCCGCTGCCACAGTGGCTGTGCCAGCTTCGTGCTGGCGCTCCCCCCTGTGGGGGCGGCCTCGGGTCGCGATGGGGCGCGCAATGGCCCCACGTTTCAGCGCCTGCCACTTTCATCACACTGAACATTCTCCTTGCCCCAAGGTCAGTTGTTCAGGCGTAACACACACCCTGTGTTCCTTGACTCAGAGGGTCCGTTAGATGAAAGAGTGGGAAGTCACTTTTGCCAACCAGAAGGGCGAACTGTCCTCTCTGCTGTTGCAAGCCGAAGATTGCCCTAGCGAGGAAGAGGCGGCGAGGGCCATTCGTTCGCACCTGTTTCCGGTAATGGCCGAGCTGGACCTCAACGACTTCCAAGACCGCGCAAGTTCCCCCACTGCACGCTGGCTGCGCGAGCACAGCGGCGTACAGATCAACAGCATTCACGAACACCCCTGATCCACACGATTGCGTGGTGCCTTGGCAGGCGCTACGCTGTCAGCAGGTGCTCGCCTAATATGCGGGCTGGCACCGCATACATTCGCGTCTTGCATCAGCTCGTACTGCCCGGCCGCTGCCGGCAGGTGCGCAGTAGCACGGAAAGTCTATCCATTGCATTATTCAGGAGGACGTTTCATGAGCAGCCAGAACGACGATATCAGCAGCAACGTCCTGCGCCAGATGAAAGCAGGCGGTTTCGACTTCACCCAGATCCACCCCATCGAGTTCTATGCCGTATTCCCCGACGAAGCCGGGGCGCGCCGTGCTGCCAGGCAGTTTCGCGGCGAATCGCTCAATGCCCAGGTGAAGGAGGGCGACGGTGGCTGGCACCTGGAGCTGAGCAAGGTCATGTATGCCACCTATTGTGGGATTGGCGACTTTGAAGAGGCCTTCGAGCAGTTGGTGACGCCCTATGGCGGCGAGGTGGAGGGTTGGGGGGTCAAGCACGAGCGGCTCACGGCCTAGCAGCCCTGCGTGGCCATCATCTCAGGCACACCCGCGCCAGGCAGGTGCGGGTTTACCCTAAGCAGCCACTAACGCTTGCGCTTGGCCATATGCTGCAAATAGCCCAGCAGCGCATCCAGCTCCTTGTTGCTCAGCACGCTTTCGGCAAAGCCCGGCATCTTCGCCTGTGGCCACTGCCGCAGGCTTTGCGGGTCGCGGATCAACATGCGCAAATAACCCGGCTGAAAGTATTCGGTGGGGTTGTGCGGCACATTCAAGTCCGGCCCAACCTGCGCATCCCCCCCACCGTTCAGGCGGTGGCAGGCCATGCAGTTTTGCTGGAACAGGGCAAAGCCCTGGCGTACCGGGCTGTCGGCGGGTAGCGTCGGGTCGGGCAGCAATGCCGGGTACCGCTGCGCTACCGGGGGGAGCAGGCGCAAAGTGGCGATCTGGAATGGCCATTGCTCCGGGCGAATCCCGCCGGCCTGCGCTGCTGTCCATACCAGGTAGAACGGCCCAGCGCCAGGTTTGCCTGCACCCAGCGGTGGCCAAGGTTGGTTGGGGTCTTCCACGGCTAGCCAGGCCTGCGCCGGGCCTTTCTGCAGCAGCGGCGCAGCGGGCATTTCTGCGGCAAAACCGTCCAGTGCCACCGCCTGCAGGTGGTCGCTGGCGGTAACGCCAGGCAACAGCGCAGCCAACGGCACCGCCCGGTACTGCATTGGGCGGTTATAGGCTACGTCCTGCTCGATGCGGATGGTCTGCGCTTGCGGGTGGCTGAGCAGTTCGTCGCTGCTCCACTGGCGCTGGGTAGCGCCGAGTTCAAGGTGCAGTTGTGCCGCCGACAGTGGCAGGCTCAGCAGCAGCGCAAGCAGGGCAAGGCAATGGCGCATGGGTACACTCCGACCAAAGAGGCCAGCAGGTTACCTGCGCACTGCCCGTAGACGCCACTGCTGCAGTCAGCCGAACAACCTTGTCAGGTTCGGCACGATCAGCAGCAATGTAGTGGCGAATAAAATAAGCCCGGCTTGGCGTATTTTCGAATGTCTGAACATGGCGGACCGCCTTCTTGTTGTTATTCCTGAGTACCCGTTGGCTTCCTTGTCGCGCTTCGGGTCGATCGCAGTAGCGTGGTGTGGCGCCTTAACTGCCTGCCTTTTATGAGTGGATATACAACCAACAGTAGGGCGTGCGTTATCCATGTTCGAGAACTCTTTGTTCTAGTAGTCGAGACTTTCAGGCCTCATGGCTATGAGGCCATGTGCCATCTCGCTAGCATGCTCTCGCTAGACGGTGGCGCAGCCATCCATAGGGCACCGACAAAATGTGACCGTTCGTCAGTGCCGCCTACTTGCTTGTACGTGCCTTTCGCGTCAGGCTCTACAGCAGATTCCCACCCATGTCGTTCAGGACTAATCCTATGTCGTTACGCATCTGCATCCTTGAGACCGATGTTCTGCGGCCGGAATTGACGGCGCAATACCAGGGCTACGGCAGGATGTTCGAGCAGCTGTTCTCGCGGCAGCCGATTGCCGCAGAGTTTCGTGTGTACAACGTGATGAACGGCGATTACCCCGCCGACAGCGAAGTGTTCGATGCCTACCTGGTCACGGGCAGCAAGGCAGACTCGTTTGGTACCGATGCCTGGATCCAGACGCTGAAGGCCTACCTGTTGAAGCTTTACGCGCGTGGCGAGAAATTGCTGGGTGTGTGTTTTGGCCACCAGCTGCTTGCGTTGACCCTGGGTGGCAAGGCCGAGCGTGCCGACAAGGGCTGGGGCGTGGGCATTCACCGCTACTCGCTGGCGGCGCACGCCCCGTGGATGGACCCTGAGGTGTCGGAGCTGACCTTGCTGATCAGCCACCAGGACCAGGTGACCGAACTGCCGGAAGGCGCCACGGTCATTGCCTCCAGCGATTTCTGCCCGAATGCGGCGTATCACATCCGCGACCAGGTGCTGTGCTTCCAGGGTCACCCGGAGTTTGTCCACGACTACTCCCGCGCGCTGCTCGATGCGCGCCAGGAATACCTGGGCGACGAGGTGTACCAGAAGGCGGTGGCCAGCCTGGCCAGCGAGCACCAGGGCGACCTGGTGGGCGAGTGGATGTTGCGGTTCATCCAGCAGCCGGTCAGCAAACACGACGCGGCGTAATGGCCGGGGGCTGCTGCACAGCAGCCCGATCGTGCCCCACGGCCGCCCCGGGGCTCAGCGCCCCATCATGTCCCGGACCATGCGCTGCTGCTCCATGATCTCGCGTTGGCGCTGGTCAATCTGCGAAGCCAGCGGGAAATTCCCGCCGGCCCGGCGCTTGGCGTAATCCAGCTGCTGGATCGCCTGGTCAAAGTCCCCCACCAAGGTGAAGTACTCTGCCCGCGCCCGGTGCAAGCCGATGGTATTGCCCGACAAACCGCGCACCTCGGCCATGTCGTACCACACGTCCGGATCATCCGGCCGGCTTTTCACCAGCTCGTCCAGCACTTTCTCGGCTTCGGCAGGCTTGTTCAGCTTCACCAGCAAATCGGCGCGCACTTGTTTCAGCGGGTAGTTGCCGGGGTATAGCTGCTGCATGCGCTCGGCGCGCTGCTGGGCATCGGCCAGGCGATTGTTGGTGATGTCCAGGTCAATCTGCGCCAGGTTGTAGGTGATGTCGTTGGGCGCCTTGGCCAGTAGCGGCTTGAGCATTTCCCGCGCTTCGTTCAGCTGGCCGCCCTTGATCTGCGCCAGGGCCAGGCCATAGCGTGCAGCATCGAGTTTGGGGTCTTCGTCGAGCTGGGCACGGAAGCGCTTGGCCGCCAGCCCTGGGGTGCCTTCGTAGATAAGCGCCACGCGGGCGCGAATCAGCTGGTAGCGTGCGCTGTCTTCGATACCGCCCGGTGGCGCCTGGTCGGCGCGGTTGCGGGTGTCGGCGATCCGCGACTCGGTCACCGGGTGAGTCAGCAGAAACTCCGGTGGCTTGGCGTCATAGCGATACTGGCGGGCCAGGCGCTCGAACATGGTTGGCATGTTGCGTGGGTCGTAGCCGGCCTTTTCCAGGTTCAGGATGCCGATGCGGTCCGCTTCCTGTTCATTTTGCCGCGAGAACCGGCGCTGCTCCTGAATGGCCGCCGCCTGGGTGCCGGCGATCATGCCGATGCCGGCGTCGCCAGCGCCCCCCGCCGCCAGTACGATCCCGGCCAGCAGCGCTGCCATCATCGGCAGTTGCATGCGTTGCTGGGCCTCGACGCCGCGGGCGAAGTGGCGTTGCGACAAGTGCGCCAGTTCGTGCGCCAGCACCGAGGCGTATTCGCCTTCCGTCTGTGCGTTGAGGAACAGCCCGCCGTTGACCCCCACAATGCCCCCGGGCGCAGCGAAGGCGTTGAGCTCGCGGCTGTCGATGAGGATGAACTCCAGGCGCCGGTCCTGCAGCTGGCTGGTCTCGGCCAGCTTGTACACGCTGGTTTCGACATAGTCCTTGAGTTGCGGGTCGTTGAGCTGGTTGACCTGGCCGCGCAACAGGCTCAGCCAGGCGCGGCCGAGTTGGTGTTCCTGCTGCGGCGAGACGATCGCGGAGCTGGCGTCACCCAGTGATGGCAGGTCGTCAGCATGGCCGGGGAGGGCCAACAGGCAGGCCAGCGTCAGCAGGGTAGGGCGCAGTAGTTTCATGCACGAAGCTCGCGTCGGTGTCAAAGATAGCTACTGTAGCGGGCTCACACGTTGGCGACCAGTGGCGCTATCCTAGGCAGCCCTGCCAACAAGCAGTCTGGCAATGCCTTTGGAGACCCTGCAATGAGTGACACCCTGACCTGCGACGCCGTACTCGACGCCAGCGGGCTGAATTGCCCTTTGCCGCTACTCAAGGCCAAGATGGAGCTCAACCGCCTGGCCAGCGGCGCGGTGCTCAAGGTGATCGCCACCGACACCGGCTCGCAGCGCGACTTCCGCACTTTCGCCACGTTGGCCGGTCATACCCTGCTGCAGGAAACGGCCGAGGCCGGCACCTACACCTACTGGCTGCGCAAGGCCTGAGTCTTTACCAAGGATCGTCAATGTTCAAAGTGCTTCGCGACTGGGTGCAGCGCTACTTCTCCGATGAAGAAGCGGTGGTGCTGGCGGTCTTGCTGTTCCTGGCGTTCACGGCCGTGCTAACCCTGGGTGGCATGCTCGCGCCGGTGCTGGCGGGCATGGTGCTGGCGTTCCTCATGCAAGGCCTGGTCAATGCCCTGGAGCGCTTGCGGGTGCCCACGCGGTTGGCAGTGATGCTGGTATTTGCCCTGTTCATGGGGGCGCTGGCGCTGTTCATGCTGGTGTTGGTGCCGCTGTTGTGGCACCAGCTGATCACCCTGTTCAACGAGTTACCGGGCATGCTCGGCAAGTGGCAGTCGTTGTTGCTGTTGTTGCCCGAGCGTTACCCGCACCTGGTGTCGGACGAGCAGGTGCTGCATGCCATCGAATCGGTGCGCGGTGAAATCGGCAAATTTGGCCAATGGGCGCTGACCTTCTCGCTGTCCAGCCTGCCATTGCTGGTCAATGCCATGATCTACCTGGTGCTGGTGCCGATCCTGGTGTTCTTCTTCCTCAAGGACCGCGAACTCATCGGCCGCTGGGTCAGTGGCTACCTGCCACGCCAGCGCACCCTGCTGAACCGGGTGGGTAGCGAGATGAACCGGCAGATCGCCAACTACATCCGTGGCAAAGGCATCGAGATTCTGATCTGTGGCATTGCCACCTACATCGCGTTCATCAGCCTCGGGCTCAATTATGCCGCGCTGCTGGCGTTGCTGGTGGGGCTGTCGGTGGTGGTGCCCTATGTGGGCGCGGTAGTGGTAACGGTGCCGGTCACGCTGATTGCACTGTTCCAATGGGGCTGGGGCGATCAGTTCATCTACCTGATGACGGTGTACGCGATCATCCAGGCGCTGGATGGCAACGTGCTGGTGCCGCTGCTGTTTTCCGAGGCCGTGAGCCTGCACCCGGTGGCGATCATTTGCGCGGTGTTGTTGTTTGGCGGGCTGTGGGGGTTCTGGGGGATCTTCTTCGCCATCCCGCTGGCGACCCTGATCAAGGCTGTGCTGGATGCCTGGCCGCGGCAGGAGCCTATTGTGTCACCGATGCTGTAAATTTGGGGCTGCTTTGCAGCCCATCGCGACACAAGGCCGCTCCTACAGGCATCGCGATTTCCGATGATGCCGGCCCGGCCCCGCAGTAATGCCGGCCGCCCCCGCCCGGCGTAGGAGCGGCCTCATGTCGCGTTAGGGGCGCAAAGCGCCCCCAACGATCTCAAGCCTTGTTCAGTGCCTGAGCTGCTGCCAACACGGCATCCACATGCCCGGGCACCTTCACCCCACGCCATTCCTGGCGCAGCACACCGTCCTTGTCGACCAGGAAGGTGCTGCGATCGACGCCCATGTACTCCTTGCCATACAGCTTCTTCAGCTTGATCACGTCGAACAGCTGGCACAGGGCCTCGTCCTTGTCGCTGATCAGCTCGAACGGGAAGCCTTGCTTGGCCTTGAAGTTCTCGTGCGACTTGAGGCCGTCACGCGACACGCCGAACACCACGGTGTTGGCTGCGGCAAAGGCTTCATGCTGGTCGCGGAAGCCCTGGCCTTCGGTGGTGCAGCCCGGGGTGCTGTCCTTCGGGTAGAAGTACAGCACCACCTGCCGGCCCTTGAGGTCGGCCAGGCTCACGGTTTGCCCGCCGGTGGCCTGGGCCTGGAAGTGCGCTACAGGTTGGTCGAGTGCTACAGCCATGATCGCTTCCTTACATTGGGTTCTGTGGGCGCCATGGCTCGATCAGCGCATCGAGGTTCAGGGCGTCGGCAAAGTCCAGGAACTGGTCACGCAGCCAGCTGATTTGCGTGCCGGCCGGCAAAATGACGGTGAACTGGGCATTGAGCATGCTGCTGCCGGTCTGCGGCGCCAGGTAGGTATCGCACGTCATGGCTTCCAGCTCGACGCGGTGGTCGAGGAAGAACTGGCACAGCTCGTTGATGATGTCCGGGCGGTAGGCGGCGCTGACGTAGGCCACATAAGGCAGGGCCTGCGGGCGTACCTCCTGGTCGGCGCTGCGCACCACGTCCAGGGTCAGGCCGTACTTCTTGCCCAGGCTTGGCAGCATGGCTTCAAGGCGGGCCAGGGCGTCCCAGCTGCCGCCTACCTGCAGCACCAGGGCGCTGGTTTCGCCGTGGCGGCTCAGGCGCGAGGTAACCACCGCGCAGCGGTTTTCGAAGGCAGCGCGGCTGAGGACGTTGGCCAGTTCCATGGGGTTGGGCCCCAAGGCACTGATGACGAGGAATTGTTCGCGGACGGTGGGGGTGGACATGCAGCATTCCTAAAGCGATGAGCGGTCGGTACAGGACGGGAGAAAGCCTCCAGTCGGCAGGGCCCGGGGCTCGCATGCGAGGTCTTGGACGCTGGCCGGGAGCAAGGTCGACGGCCCGGCGGGCCGCGCTGCACCGATCAAAGCATCAAGGGTAGCGAAATAAGGCGCCGAGGGGAATGCTCCGCCCGCCTGCTTCGCTTGTGCAAGGCCGATGCCCCCAGTACCATTACCGCTCTCTTTTTCCGGCAGGAGCAGTTACATGATTGCGGGCAGTATGGTGGCATTGGTCACACCCATGGATGCACAAGGGCGTGTTGACTGGGGCAGCCTCGACAAACTTGTAGACTTCCACCTGGAAAACGGCACCCATGCGATCGTCGCTGTCGGCACCACCGGTGAGTCGGCCACGCTCGATGTCGAAGAGCACATCCTGGTCATCAAGCATGTGGTCGAGCGCGTCAAGCGCAGCAACAAGCCCATCCCGGTCATCGCCGGTACCGGTGCCAACTCCACTGCCGAAGCCGTGCACCTGACCCAGAACGCCAAGAATGCCGGCGCCGATGCCTGCCTGCTGGTGGTGCCGTACTACAACAAGCCAACGCAAGAAGGCCTGTACCAGCACTTCAAGCACATTGCCGAAGCCGTCGACATCCCGCAGATCCTCTACAACGTGCCGGGCCGCACCTCCTGCGACATGCAGGCCGAGACCGTGATCCGCCTGTCGACTGTGCCGAACATCATCGGTATCAAGGAAGCCACCGGCGACCTGGCCCGTGCCAAGGCCATCCTGGAAGGCGTTGCCAGCGATTTCATCGTCATGTCTGGCGATGACCCTACCGCTGTCGAGTTGATCCTGATGGGCGGCAAGGGCAACATCTCCGTCACCGCCAACGTCGCCCCGCGCGAAATGGCCGATATGTGCGAGGCCGCCCTTGCGGGCGATGCCGAGAAGGCCCGCGCTATCAACGAAAAACTCATGCCACTGCACAAAGAGCTGTTCTGCGAAGCCAACCCCATCCCGGTGAAGTGGGCGCTCGTTGAAATGGGCCTGATGAAAAAGGGTATTCGCCTGCCGCTGACCTGGCTCAGCGAAGGTTGCCACGACAAAGTCCGTACTGCCTTGCGCCAGTCCGGCGTACTGGTTTAAGAGGAAGTACACCGCATGAAGCGACTGGCTGGTCTTTCTGCCCTTGCCCTGATTATCTCCAGCACCAGTGGGTGTGGCTGGCTGTGGGGCGAGGATGGCTATTTCCGCGACCGCGGCAGCGACTACCTGCAGGCGCACCCTACCGCGCCCATGCAACTGCCGCCGGACGCCAGCAACGTCAAGCGGCTCGACCCGCTGTTGCCAATTCCGCGTAACGTCGCCGATGACAACGTCACGGGCGAGTACGAAGTGCCGCGGCCGCAACCGTTGACCGGTGGCGCTGGCCAGGTCACCGACTACAGCCTGCAGCGCAGCGGCAGCAGCCGTTGGGTGCTGGCCCAGCACTCGCCGGCCGAGGTGTGGCCGGTGGCCCGCCAGTTCTTTGAGGACAACGGCTTCCGTATCGACGAGGAGCGCCCGCAGACCGGTGAATTCAACACCAGCTGGCAGCGCTTCGACGAGCTGTCGGCATCGCTCGGCCAGCGCCTTGCCAGCACTGCCAGCAGCGCTGACAGCGAAGTGCGCGTACGTGTGCGCATGGAGCCTGGCGTGCAACGCAACACCTCCGAGGTGTATGTGGTCAGCGTCGAGCGCCCGGCCGGCAGCACCGCCGAGCCTGCGTTCCCGTCCACCTCCGCCAATGCCGGCGCCGATGCCCTGCTGGTCGACGAAATGCTGGCCAGCATGAACCGCAGCGCCGAGAAGGGCGGTTCGGTGTCGCTGCTGGCTGAGCGTGATTTCGACGCGCCAAGCCGCGTCAGCCTGAGCGAGGACGGCAGCGGTAACCCGGTACTCTACCTGGGCTCCGACCTGGACCGCGCCTGGTCGGGTGTAGGCCGCGCCCTGGAGCAGGGTGGCCAGTGGCGTGTCGAGGACATCAACCGCAGCCTGGGCTTGTACTACATCAACCTGTCGGAAAAGCCTGAAGACAAGCAGAACCAGCCGGGCTTCTTCGGCCGCCTGTTCGGCAGCGAGCCCACCAAGGAAGAGCGTGAAGCCCGTGCCGAGCGCTACCAGGTCCGCCTGAGCAAGGTGGGTGAAAGCGTGCAGGTCACCGTCGAGAAAAACATCAACACCGTGGCGCCGCCCGATGTCGCTCGCCGTGTGCTGAGCGCCATTCAGGACCACCTGGGCTAAGTGCGCTTCGCGGTACTCGGAAGCGGGAGCCAAGGGAACGGCACGCTGATCGCCAGTGGTGACACGTTCATCCTGGTCGATTGCGGCTTTTCCCTGCGCGAAACCGAGCGGCGCCTGGCGCTGCTCGGGGTTTCGCCGGCGCAACTCAGTGCGGTGCTGGTCACCCACGAACATGCCGACCACGTGCATGGGGTCGGCTTGCTGTCACGGCGCTACAATGTACCGGTCTACCTCAGCCAAGGCACCTTGCGCGGCATGCGCAAGCCGGTGGAGGTGGCCGGTTTTCTCGCCTGTGGCCAAAGCCTGCATATCGGCAGCCTGCAAGTGAACGCCGCGCGGGTAGAGCACGACGCCTACGAGCCCTTGCAGTATGTGGTCAGTGACGGCAAGCGCCGTTTTGGCATGCTCACCGACCTGGGCTCGTACGACGCGCTGCTGCTGGAACGCTACCAAGGCCTGGATGCACTGCTGATCGAGGCCAACCACTGCCGCGACCTGCTGGCGCGCGGTCACTACCCGGCGTTCTTGAAGCGGCGTGTAGGGGGCATGCAAGGGCATTTGAACAATCACCAGGCCGCGCGCCTGGTGCACGAGTTGGGCTGGAACAACCTGCAGCACCTGGTGCTGGCCCACCTCAGCAGCAAGAACAACCTGCCACATCTGGCGCGCCAGTGCTTCGTCGACACCCTTGGGTGCGACCCGGACTGGCTCCAGGTGGCGAATCAGGAACACGGGCTCGACTGGCGCGAAATCGCCTAGCCCAACACCTCAAGCAAGCGGAGCCCAATCATGGAAAAACGCGACGAACTCTACCGCGGCAAGGCCAAATCGGTTTACAAGACCGATGACGCCGACCGCTTGATCCTGCTGTTCCGTAACGACACGTCGGCGTTCGACGGCAAGCGCATCGAACAGCTCGACCGTAAAGGCATGGTGAACAACAAGTTCAACGCCTTCATCATGCAAAAGCTGGAAGAAGCCGGCGTGCCGACCCAGTTCGACAAGCTGCTGGGCGACAACGAGTGCCTGGTCAAGAAGCTGGACATGATCCCGGTCGAATGCGTAGTGCGCAACTACGCGGCCGGCAGCCTGGTCAAGCGCCTGGGCGTTGAAGAAGGCATCAAGCTGGAGCCCTCCACCTTCGAGCTGTTCCTGAAAAACGACGAGAAAGGCGACCCGTTCATCAACGAGTCCCACGTTGTCGCGTTCGGCTGGGGCACCGCCGAGCAGTTGGCAGAAATGAAAAAGCTGTCGTTGAAGGTCAACGAAGTGCTGAGCAAGCTGTTCGATGACGCCGGCCTGCTGCTGGTCGACTTCAAGCTGGAGTTCGGCGTATTCCACGGCCAGATCGTGCTGGGTGACGAGTTCAGCCCAGACGGTTGCCGCCTGTGGGACAAAGAAACCCGCAAGAAGATGGATAAGGACCGCTTCCGCCAGGGCCTGGGCGACGTGATCGAAGCCTACGAAGAAGTTGCCAAGCGCCTGGGCGTGCCGCTGTAAGCGGTGCGTTCACGCAAGCGCCTGATACCACGCGATTTTTTTTAAAAAAAGGTTTGCGTTTTAAAAGAACGCTGGTATGATGCGCGGCATTGGAGAGATGCCGGAGTGGTCGAACGGGACGGATTCGAAATCCGTTGTACTGGCAACAGTACCTAGGGTTCAAATCCCTATCTCTCCGCCATATTAAAGGCCCCGAGCGCTGTATAGCCCTCGGGGCCTTTTTCATTTGGGGGAATTTTGGGGGAATGGGGGAGCGTGTATTTCCCCCAAGCGTTCGCTATCATTTCCCCCATGGCCTACTACGAGAAGCGCGGGGACGCCTGGCGCGCCCAGATCCGCCGCAAAGGATATCCAACCCTTTCCGCCACCTTTGATACCAAGGCAGAAGCCCAGCGCTGGGCAGCCGAGATCGAGGGTGACATGTCGCGTGCGCGCTTTGTTGACATGCGCGAAGCCGAGAGCACCACTCTCGCCGAGGCCCTGGACCGTTACCTCTCTGAGGTTACCTCCACTAAGAAGGGGGCCAAGCAAGAGCAGGTCCGCATCAAGAAGTGGAAAGAGCACAAGCTGGCCAGCAAAGGCCTGGCTGCCATCCGCTCGAGCGATATGGCTGCCTACCGTGATGCTGAGTTGAAGGAAGGAAAGTCGACGGCGACAGTACGCCTCAATCTGGCGGTGATCAGCCATCTCTTTACGGTGGCCACCAAGGAATGGGGAATCGAAGGACTGACCAACCCATGCCGAGCTATCCGGATGCCCAAGGGTAGCAAGGAGAGAGATCGGCGCCCGACGCCGGCGGAGCTCACAGCGCTGTACAAGGCAGCCGGTCAGATGAATGCCCAGCTTCCGGTGTTTATTGAGCTGGCGGTGGAGACGGCAATGCGCCGGTCTGAGCTGTTATTGCTGCGCCGCGACCAAGTGCGCAGCAAGGTGGCATATCTCGAAGACACCAAGAACGGCGAGCGGCGCGCCGTGCCATTGTCCTCCCGGGCGATCGCCCTGCTGGAGAGCCTGCCCACGCCGATCGGTGGCGGCCGATACTTTAGCCTTGCCCTCAACACAATCAGCAATTACTTTCCCCGAGCCTGCGAGGCTGCCGGGATTGAAGGGCTGCGCCTTCACGACCTACGCCATGAGGCGACCAGTCGTTTCTTCGAGCGCGGCTTCACCATGATGGAAGTCGCGAGTATCACGGGTCACAAGACCCTGGCGATGCTCAAGCGCTATACGCACCTGAGCCCCCAAGACCTCGCTGAGAAGCTGGGTTGAACATCAAACACTTCAAGGAAGACATATTATGGCGTTTACGGCTATTGAAGCTGCAAATTCCTGCATAACTCGCAGCAGGAATCTCCTCCTAGCGTCTAAAAAATCTGAAAATATTGATGTCCGTGACGACTTGGTCCGGTCGGCGCTGGTCATGGCTATTGGCGCAATGGACTCCTATATGCATTGGATGGTGTTCCAAGAAATCACCGCGGTATCCAAGAATGCGAAGCTCCCCAAGGCATTAGCTAAACTCGATATACCTTTTTCGGATGTCGCGGCACTTGCTGACGCTATGATTGAAGGGCGGCGAGCAGGAAAAGAAACCCGGCCTTGGAACGCATTAAAGAATACGGCTCAAAAACAGTTGCTATACAAAACATTCCAGTCTTTCGACCAAGTCCAGATGGCTATGTCTATGGCAGGAGTCGTGGACGGCTGGGCCAAAGCGGCTAAAGTTCTAAACGTTGGCGTTGCTGATATCAAGGAACGATTGAATCCGTTGGTGCACCGGAGAAATCAAATTGCGCACGAAGGCGATATTCTTCGATCTTCTCGCCCCAGACAACTTAAGTTCAACGACCTAAACCCTGACCAAGTATCTCTGGATGTAGACTGGATAGCATCAGTAATCGCGGCCATCGAATCGATTCGATAGACTCAAGCAACACGCAAAGATGGAGGGGCTTTCCGTTTCCGGCCAGGCTTCGGCTTTGCGTGTTCCCCATCCCGATACTCGCGCAGGAACTTGCGCACGTCCTCTTTCAGCCAGCAGTGCCGGTTGCCCATCTTGAAGCTCTTGGGCAACCACGGCACGCCTCGACGAATGCCCTCTCTGATCGACGCCTCGGTGCGGCCCAGCAGCTTGGCCAGGCCCTCGACCGTCAGCACCTCGGTCTCTTCGCTCATTCCTTCCTCCCGGCCTGACGCGTCAGGTTTTGATTGTCATGCTGAACTGTCACGTCAGGTTCGTTTCGCTGGCGGTAGGGATGGCTTCGACTCAATGAACGAGCTGGCCGGGTTCTCGCCGCCGATGTGGCGGAAGTAGTCGATCTCAACCTTTGCGCTTTCAATCAGCACACGACTGATATCCGATACTGACTGGGCCCGCTGGACCTCCTTGGCCAAGTTGTCGTCATCGGCCTCACGCACCGCTTCGAGCTGGGCGAACAGGTGGTCTCGAAGGTCGCTGAGCTTATTTTTCATTCCTAGTCTTCCTCTTGATCTCTTTTTTCAGTTCGTTCTGCAGGTGGAGGATGTCAACGATCTCCTCCGGCAGTCCTCGGTAGTGGTGGTTGTTGCGCAATTGGTGCTCGGCTCGCGTTCGCAGGCAAAGGTTATCGAGGTTGACGTTCTGGACGTTCCCATCCTTTGCCGCGACGATCATTCCTTCGGGGACTGGGCCGTTTACCTGCTCCCAGGTATGGACATGCAGCGGCTTCCACACATCTGGCTGAGCGATCTTGATTAGGGTGTAGCGGCCTTTACGATGGGTAGCGCCTATCGGTCTAGGATCTTGGCCCGGCGATTCTCCCCGGGCTTCACATGCAGCCAGAAAGATCCGTCGATGTGTTTCTGATCGATGTGCCTCGGTCTTACTCAGGCCGAACAGGTTGGCCCGCAGTGTGATCGCGGTCTTGGTGCGTTCCGGCAACAACACGAGCATTTCCTTGTTCGTTCGGGTCGGATAGAACTGGCGAAGGACAGCGTCTTCCGCCTCTGTCCAGCGCTTGACTGGCCCGCGCCTAGTCATGGCTTGCTCCGGCCTGTAGTTCTCCGATAACCGATTGGATGCCGGCCACATAGCTGCCAGGCCGGCCTGCAGTCGCGCCGTTCAATCGCTCTACCACTACCTCGACGGGGGAGCCCCTCAGCGAGGCGACTAAGTCGATCGCCCAGTTCCTCGCTTCCAGGTACATGAAGCGATTGATGGGGCCGGCCGGAGGCAGTGCCGGGTCAGAAAATTTCCGGGCCGGCTCTGCAAGCTGCGTAGACGGGATCTTTGCGGCCGATCTCGATACGACCGAGTTGACCCGGCCGCGACCCCGCTTGAGCCCCATCGATTCGATGATCTCCATCGCTGCCTGGCTGACATCCCGCGTGCTCATGAGCATCCCCGGAAGTGGTCGGCCAGCACTTGGCGCCCGTCCAGGCCGCAGGCGGCGGACAGGTCGAGCACTTGGCCAAAGGTGGTTTGGCGCTGCTGCAGGGCATCCCGCAGCAGCAGAAGCAGGCCGGCCTGGGTCATGGCTGCTGCTCCTGCACCACCTGCTGCTGCATGGCCTGCACGCGCAGTGCGGTGTCGATCTCCTGGTCGAGCTCTTCGCCGGATAGCCAGTTATCGCCACGCACCACCAGAAGGTCTTCATCGGGGTCTTCGATGCGCTCGCGGTTACGCAGAAAGCGGTAACGGCGAGCATCGGCGGACATGCGGACGTGGTTGTCGATGGAGAACTCTTCGCGGTCAAGCGCTGGGGTTACAAGGTCGCCCTGGCTGGCCCCGGTGATAACAGCCAAGCCGCGCCCGATTGAAACGTGGGCCCCGCGGAGAGCGAACGGCAGGACCTGATCCAGGCTGCCACCCACGGGCGCTTTCAAAACCAAGGTGATACGGTCAGGCGCTTGCATGTTGAACCCCCTTGGATTCTGCTGCCTGGGCCAGCGCATCGAGGAGGGCGTTGGCACGGGCGCGTCCATCCAGTTCGTTGCGAATCGCGGTGACGATCAGCGAGTTCATCGAACGGTCGTCTGCGTCTGCTGCCGCTGCAACCTGGTCACGCATGCCATCCGGCAGTCGAACCACGAACTTGTCCGCCTCGCGGGAGCCGTATTCAAAGGCCATGGGCCACCTCCTTATTTACCTGCACGGCTTGTTCCTCAGCCAGCAGCTGGCGCCACTCCGATTCGGTGCGGTTGGCGTACAGCGGTTCGGACCGGTCGGGCTCAGGTTGATTTGCCGGCGCCGATTGCTGCAGGCCGGCCTGGATGCGCTCGAAGATTTCCTCGCGGTGCACAGCTACGCCTTCCGGAGCTTCGATGCCGAGGCGCACCTGGCTGCCCTTCACGCCCAGCACAACAACGGTGATGTTGTCGGAAATCTTGATGGCTTCGCCTACCCGGCGAGTAAGGATCAACATGGTCAAACTCCTTGTAGGTGTGGGCGGCGAGCGCCGCCCTTCAGCTCACTGCGTTGTGCGCAGTTCGTTGCGTGGCACCCAGCCGCCGGTGGTTTTCACCATGCAACCGACGTAGGGCGCGAACTTGGTTTGCCGCTCTGTCTGGTAGCCGTACCATTGGCACGACCCCCAGTTCACAACGGCGGTGATTGCGAGCGCGGACAGGGCGAGCCCCGCAACCGCGCCCAGGCCAACGTGCTTTCGTTTCACGCCTCGATCCCGAAGTCTTTCGGGCGCAGACCCAACTGCACGCCTACTTCGGCCAGGACCTTCAGCTCTTCTGGGCTGATGTTCCCGTCACCTTCGGCAACTGTGATCATGTTCACGAACACCTCTTCAGCATCGAGGGGGTTGTTCTTGATGTCCGCGATCTCGCGCATGATGTTCATGCGCCCCAAGCGGAACCCGGCCTGCAGCTGCTCGGTGAACAGATTCACAGTGGCGGTGATTTCCTGGCCGAAGTGCTCGAGGTTTTTGTTGGCGCGGATCTGAATGTCGATCTGCGCTGCCTCATTCTTGCTGATCTCGCCATCAGCTGCAGCGACCAGCAGGCAGCCCCCTACGATGGCCTGCATCAGGTCGCGGTTTTCCAGCTTCTTGACTGCGCGCTTGGCGCCGAACAACTTCTTTCCAATGCCGAACATAGGTGTTTCCTCTGGTTGGTTGATGTTTCTTCGGGCAAGCCGGGGACCTGCCGCGTTTGTTGGCTTTCGCAAAAATCAGGGTTGGATCAAGTCAGGCGGGGAGCGTCACGCCACCGCCAAGGCGCATTCGGCGCGCCGGTTTGCTACACGGGTTTCAATCTTTCTTTCGCCACTGTTGCCACCGCGGCGGATGCGGGTGAATTCATCAGAGCTAGCGACAGAGTGGCCGACGAGGATGGCACACAGAGCAACAATCATCGGGGAGATCAGTCCGCGGCGCATTGCTTCAGCCACAAGCTGGGCACGCTTGATGACGCCGAGCTTAGTGCTGGCGGCAAGTAATCGCTTGTCGATGGTGTCCTTGGCTATACCTAGTTCCCGTGCGGCCTCTTTACTTGTCAGCCCGCATGCCACAGCCATGACGCACTGGAGCTCTCGCTCCGCCAAGCCCAGCCCAAGGCTGCCAGTCCAGTTCCCGAAAGTCAGTGCGTTCATGTGCTTCGCTCCGTGCGAGTGAGTTGATGGGGTGAATAATGGTTTCCCTTTATCCGCCTGTCAACAGGTATACCTTTATTTCTTGGCGGCGCTTCCCTCAGGCATCCTCACTTGGTTACCCTTTTCTGTATGGATATACAGTAATCAGGGGATGGGTGTGGCCAAGCAAAAAAAACAAGCGGCAGAGCAGCGCACAGAGATGACAGGCATGGAACGTTTGGTCTTGAGAGTTTCTTCGATGATCAACCACCCGATAGCTCAGACCCAGAGGTGGGTGACAATTCACCAGCTTGATACTGATAGTGATCAGAATTGGGAGGAGGTCATGAGCATGATCGCCGAAACCCCAGGAATAGAAATGACCTTCAGCGATGATGGAAGCGTGACGCTTCAGTGGGAGGCCGATGAAGAGCAGACCTCCACCTTGGCGATGGAGGGGGCAGAAGCCGAAGAGGAGGTCGCCGCCCCGTTTTGAGCCCGCATGTGCGCGCTGAGCCCTGACTCGGCGCGCTAGAGCAGGTTGCCATTCCAGACGTAGAGGACCTTTGCCTGGATGTAGGTCTCTTCTTTGCGGATCATCCGATCCTTATGTTTGGGGTTGTCGGAGATCATCTCGAAGTGCTCATCGTCCGCGACCTGCAGTCGCTTGATGTACTCATGGCCACCCCAGGATATGAAGTACACACCATCCCCCACGAACTCTCGAACGGTTACGTCGACGATCAGCGGATCTCGGTCTTTGATCGTTGGGGCCATAGACTGCCCCCACCCCGTGACGAGTTTCAGGTGGTGCGGCTCCTTGAAGTCCAGCCCCAGCTCTCGCAGGTGCCGCAGGCTGACGCGTACATCTCGGAGCATTTCCGGGTAGTCGTGCGTCACCTGGCCGCTACCCATTGCACCCCGCACGTCGTAATGTGCGATTCGGATCATATCGCCAGCGGAGCCACGGCTAGCGCCTACCTTTGCAGAGCCGTCGCCAGGGGGGGAATCGGTCTCTTCGGCAGCTTGGAGTAGACGATTGCGCGCCTCTTCCGACAGGCCCGAGCCCGTTTTTGCCAGCATCTGCCTGACCATGTCCGCAGCCGAGAGCTTCTGTATCTCCTCACCGACGAGAGCGTAACCTGGCTCGGTTGGGGCGGGAATGCTACCCACTCCCTCCGCCAACCATAGCGCGTCAACCCCGCAGATCTGGGCGATCTTCACCAGGTGGCTGCTGGATCGGGAGAGCCCTCTCTCGATTTCCGAGATTGAGGCTTGCGCGATGCCAGCCCTTTCGGCCAGCTCGGTCTGGGTAAGCCCTTTCAGGCGGCGGGCGTGTTTGAGTCGATCTTTGAGTTCCATAACGCACCAATCTAATGGTTAGCCTTTTTCCTTGCAAAAAGGTATGCCTCTAAAATACAGTAAAGGCATACCTCTATTCGGCGTTAAGCCCATGAATGAAATCTTCAATGACCTGGTCAAGTTTTTTGGCGGCCAGGTGGCAACAGCGAAAGCGCTAGGCGTGACGCAAGGCACTGTCAGCGGTTGGGTGCGCGGCGTCCATGGCTGCTCTGCTGATATGGCGCTGATCATTCAGGCCAAAACTCATGGGCGTTTCGCCGCTTCGTGCATTCGTCCATCGCTGGCGGAATCGCTTCCGACCTTGGAACAAAAGGTAGCAGCAAGAAGCCATCACGCGCAGCCCAACGAATCTGCTGTGAATTCATCCAGTACGGCGCTGGCCAGCTGATGAGCACCCACGCCGCTCAGTTTTTGTTGTCCGGCTGACTTTTCAGCAGGCAACAAAAAACCCGCTTGCCGGCGGGTTCTTTAGATCCGGTCCCTTGCCGGGGACCTTCTTGAAACGTCTTTGATTAGGAGACGGCGATATGTCGCACCCAAAAAATACCACCGAGGCACCGCCAACGCAAGCCGGCCCGCTTGTGACCATGGCGACTAAATTCAACCAGAACGGGGACGAGTACTTCTTTTCGACGGTGCCTGGGATCAGTTGCTCTGAGGCGTTCAACTTTGCAAGTGCCAATCTGAGCGCAGCAGAAGACCTGCTCGGCCAGCTCGTCCAGGTCAATGCAAGCTGTAACTTGGCCTTTGCGATCCGCGCATTGGTTGGCCAAGCGAGAGCGCTGATCGACTCCGGGGTTGGATCTGTCGAGCAGGCCGAAGACTTCGCGCCACAAAACCTTGTATCTCCGATTCGTGGCGCGGGGGTGTCGGAATGAGCCATCCCATGACCAGGTTTTCTTCCCCCGCCAAGCGCATAGAGGAGGGGCTTGAGCTGCTGGCGATCCTCGCCGAGGTGCTTGAGCACAACGGCGGTTTCAAGGACAGCGGCCCAGGCGAACACCCAGCAATGATCGGCGAACGCGGCGAGGACGGCATCATCCGTTCCATGCGAGTAATCGCCTGGGCGGCTCACCGTGAGTTTTGTCAGATGGCTACGGACTTGGAGATCCCCCAATGAACCAGATTGTCCCGGTGTGGCAGCCAGATGGCTTGCATGGTGAGATCGTCCACGACGTGACCCTCACCGCAGCGGATATCGCGCGTTTTAACGAAGCGCGCGAATCATTCAAGTTGATCAAAGCCTTGTACTGGGCGCATGTCGTGCCCTCGCTCGGCGGATTCGACAACCCTGTAGCCGGCGAACTTGAACGCCTGTTTGAACGTGTCGTTTTCGACACGCGAAACTTTATGTGGCCTCACCGCAACGCAGCTGCCTTCCATGATGCAAAGGATGTGGGAGGTGCAGCATGAGCAGCGTTATCAATTTCCCCGCCGCCCCCGCAGCTGAGGTGATCGACGAAGCCTTCTTCGAGAAGTTCGCCGATGCTGCCCTGCTGATGACGTGCTTCGAGACCGTCGCCAACGCCATCGAGGTGGTGGAGGAGGGCGTCAAGATCCATGAGCGCGACGAAACGCACATCAGCCTCATTGAGGCATGCATGGCGCTGGCGGTGCTCTTCCGTAGGCGAACTGGCTATGCCGTGCAGAATGTTTCTGCTGATCACCTGGAGAAGCAGCGCCAGGCGCTGTTGGCAGGAGAGGTGATCAGTTCTCTACCAATCCCTATCCGCCCGCCTGAGCTCAAGCCGTTGCCCGCGTCTGCTTTTGCCGGCCTGGCCGATCTGGAGCTGGCGCAGGCTGGATTCAACTACATCAGGCGTGTCGGTGAGCTCATCAACGGAAACTGCCCTCACTTGGTTGAGCTGGACCTGGCGAGAGCCCACTCGGTTGACGCCTTGAACGTATACAGCCAACTGATCTCCCGGCTTGCTGGCAGTGCTGCGCAGGATGTGAGTGCTTCTCTTCCGGCCATCACCGGTCCCTCATCGGAGACCCTCCAATGACCACGCCCCCAAACCATGCCCAGGCGCTCCCGCAGCGCGCTGTCGCGTCGATCATCACCGGCCCTTGGCCAAGCTACGCCGCATTCCGGGACCTGCCAGAGCGCGAGCGTTGGGTGCTGTACGGAAGCGCGAAGGCTTATCGCGAGGCGCTGGAGCTTCAGGGGTTCCAGATGGCCGAGAGCTACGACCAGTTTGTCCGGCGGGTGACCGCTGAGTTGGAGATTTGAACCGATGAGCGTTCAAGCAATGCCCTGGGCCCTAGAACAGCAGGAGGTTGGCGAGCCGCATGCCCGGCACGTCCTGCTGTGCCTGGCCAACTATGCCGATCAGGATGGGCGCGCCGCATTCCCTTCGGTGGCTCGTCTTGCAGTCGATACCGGCCTGAGCCCTCGCACTGTCCAGTATCGGCTTCGAGACCTAGAGCAGAAGGGGGCGATCCGCCGGGGCAACCAAGCTATTCCCGCTGCCTACATCACCCAGCGCGATCGCATTCCGGTGTGCTACGACATCGCCATGGAGCGGGGTGCACAGCATGCACCCGGTGCACGCCAAGACGTACCGGGGTGCACGCCAGAACATAACGGGGTGCACGCCACGACAGAACGAGGTGCACAGCATGCACCCGAACCATCAATTAACCACCAATTAACCACCCATAACCGTAAAGAAGGCGCAGACGCCTCAGGTGATGGCAAAGGGAAGCGGAAGGCAAAGGAATCCTTTGACCCTCTGATGGCCAAGCCGGAGAACTGCTCTGATCGCGCTTGGGCCGACTTCTGCGAGATGCGCAAGGCAAAGCGTGCACCGCTGACCAGGCGCGCTTGTGACCTGATTGCCAAGAAGCTGGAAGGGCACCAGAACGCTGATGCGGTCCTCGACAAGTCCACCGTCAGTTGCTGGACCGATGTTTACCCAGAGGCGACGGCAAACGCTGGCGCACGGCCAGGCCGGCCTGGCGCATTCAACAACATCCCTCAGCACACCGATGACATGTACCAGGAGAGCCACGATGGCCGCCCAAATTTCTGATCTGTTTCACCGTACCCCGGCCAAGCGCATCTTCTCCGGCCAGTGCCCGGTGCATGGTCGCGTCGATATGAGCGAAGTCGAGCAGTTGGACGGCTCGATGCTGGCGCGTGGCTGCAAGCGCTGCGCTTGGGAGGCCTTGCATACCAGCCCCCGCGACTCGGCAGAACGCGCCCTGGCCACTGCCCAGCACAAGGTCGAGAAAGCCAGCGAAGCGCTGATCGCTGCCGGGATAACCCCGCGCTTTGCCGGCGCCACCTTCGACAGCTACCGCGCCGATACGGAGCCGCAGCACAGGGCTCTGGCCAAGTGCCAGGCCTATGCCGAGGAGTTCCCGGCCAATTTCCGGGCGGGCCGCTCCCTGCTGCTGACCGGCAACGTCGGTTGCGGTAAGACTCACCTGGCCAGCGCTATCGTCCGTACGGTGGTGGCCGATCAATGCCGTGCGCTGATCATCCCGGCCGGGGACATTGTGAGCATTGCCCGCGCTTCCATGGTGCCCGGCTCGGGCTACACCGACCGTGACGTGGCAGTCCATCTTGGCGGCCTGGACCTGCTGGTGATCGATGAGATCGGTGCGCAGAAGGGCAGCGAGTACGAGCTGGGCCTGCTGCACAGCATCATCGACCGCCGGTATCAGTCCGTGCTGCCGACTGTGGTGATCAGCAACTTGAACGCTGACGGCCTCAAATCCTACATCGGCGATCGCGCCCTTGACCGATTGCGTCAGAACGGCGGGCAGCAAGTCGGGTTCACTTGGGAATCGAAGAGGGCTGCGGCATGAGGGCTCTCTACAGCGACGAGGCTGAGCACGGGGTGCTTGGTGCGGTCATTCACGCTTCGCTGCAGCAAGACGAAGGCCTGGTCGAGGACATGCTCGGCCAGATGACCTCGGCCGACTTCTATCACGCCGACAATGCGGCCCTGTTCGAGGCCATGCTGGAGTGCCGCGAGCAAGCCATGCCCATTGATCCGGTGACCTTGGGGGCAGTTCAACGGCTGCTCCCGGGTGGCGACAACGTCATGGCCTATGCCGCTGAGCTGGCCAGCAAGGTGCCTTCTCTGGCCAACTGGAAGGCCTACGCTAAGCATGTTAAGGAATGGGGCGTGATTCGGCGCATTCTTGACGTGGCAGGCGGCGCGCAGGAAATGGTGCAGGCCGGGGCACCTACCGGCGAAGTAATCGCCGCTGCCCAGCAGGCCATGGCAGACCTGCGCAACCTTGATGGCGAGGCCAAGGGTTACAAGCGGCTGGATCAATGGATGGGAGATGCCGCCGTCCTGGTGGATGAAAAGCATCGAGGGGTGGCGCCGAAGTGGCCCTCCACGGGGCTCGAAAAGCTGGATGAGCTGGTCCAAGGCCTTCGCCCGAAGAAGGTGACCGTAATCGCCGGCCTGCCGGGCAGTGGCAAGACCACCCTGGCCCTGCAGATCGCACAGCACAACGCCGTCAAGGAGCGGAAGCCGTGGCTGGTGTTCTCCATCGAAATGCCCGGCGAAGAACTGGGGCTGCGCGCTATCGCCTCGCTTGGAGGGGTGGCTCTGCACAAGCTGGATAACCCGGCCCAGATGCGCGAAGACGACTGGGCCAGGATGAGCGGTGCCGTAGGATTGGCCCTGGAAGCCCCGCTCTTCGTCTGTGACGACCCGGTGCAGACGCCGTCCACTATTCGCGCCACGGCTCGGCAGTGCCAGCGCGAGCACGGACTGGCCGGCATCGTGGTCGACTACCTGACCCTGGTGCGCAGCGAGCGTGGTGGCCGATCTCGTACCGAGGAAGTGGGCAAGATCAGCAAGGCCCTGCTGCAGCTGGCCAAGGAAATGGCCATCCCGGTCATTGAGCTGGCCCAGCTGAACCGTGACTCAACCAAGCGCCCTGGGAAGAAGCCCCAATCCAGCGACCTGCGCGACTCTGGTGAGATCGAGGCCGACGCCAGCTGCATCCTGATGGTGCATCGCGACATGGATACGGAGGAGGGCCAGAACGGTCTCACGGAGATCCTGATGACCAAGTGTCGCCATGCGCGGGTTGGCAGCTGCATCGTCCAGCAGGAGGGGCAGTATGGCCGGTTCGCCACCTACGCCGGTTCGCTGCCCAGCGATGATGAGGTCGAGGCTGGGCGTGGCAGCTACGCCCAGCGCTACAAGGGGGCCGACCTGTGACCGAGCCAATCAAGATGGCGCCATGCCCATTCTGCGAAGGGCCGCCCTGCATCACGGCCAAGGATGAAGACGGTACCGAAATTTCTGAGGGCCACACCTTCGACCCCTCTGACGAGTTCCCGATGGTCTCGGCGCACGTCTGGTGCCACGACTGCGGCGCGCAGGGGCCGAACATCGACACGCTGACCCTGGGCACGTTCGAGCGCCTGTATGACCTGCAGGTGGCGGATGTGATGCGGATCGCTGTCGAGAGCTGGAACAACCGCCACGCGAAGGCCCGCGCCTGCTATGACGCTGGCGATCAGAAGGGCCTGAACCTATGGCCGAGGAGGGACGCATGAGCGACACCAAGACCCTCACCGTTACCCTCAGTGACGCGGAGATCCGCCGGCACGCTGCTGGTGAGGTCTTCCAGCTGCGCGACACCCGCCACCGGGAGTTGCGGTTCCGTTTCTCGACTGTGGACCGTTCCCGCGGCGCCTGGCACGTCGTGGTGCGTGGGCGCTGGGGCAAGGCTGGCGATTACCCGGGCATCAACACCAAGACCATGCTGGCCACGCTGCCAGCGATCCTGGCTCGTCGTGCCGCCGATGCCGACGCCAAGTCCACCACCACCAGCTGGGCCACGGTGGGCGATGTGCTGGCGTGGTACCGCGATCGGATGAACCGTGACCGTGGCCTGTCGGCCAAACGCAAGGCCAGCGCCAAGTCAGCGCTTGATCGCCACCTGGTGCCGCGCCTTGGTGACTTGCCGCTGGCCGAGACCAACAAGCAGGCGATCGACCAGCGCCTGATGTGGCCGCTGCAGGAGCGCTATGCTCTGTCCTTCGTGCGCTCGGTCTACGGCGTCCTTTCGGTCGCGTTTCGCCAGGCCCTGCGTCTGGACATGCTGCCAGCCAATCCCATGGCCTCGCTGAAGTTCACCGACTTCGTGCGAACCCGGATCAGGCCGCGACCGGCGCGACTGCGCGGGGATGATGTGCCGGGCCTGCTGGCGGTGATGGCCGAGCGCTTCGAGGTGGAGCCGGCGGGCTGCATGCTGGCCCTGATGATGCTGTGCCACGGTTCGCGGCTGGGTGAGACCCGGCTGGCGCGCTGGCGCAATGTCAACCTTGAGTCGAGGCGCTGGTTCATCCCGGCGGGTGACACGAAGACCAAGGCCGAGCACACGCTGCCGCTGACCGCCCAGGCTTGCGCACTGCTCCGCCGGTACCAGCGCCTGCAGGCCGCCCAGGGTTACACCGGCCTGCTGTTGTTCCCGGGCAGCCACGGTGCACCGCTGAGCCCGAGCAAGGCCAACACCTTGTTCACCGATCTGGCCAAGGGCGAGTGGTCAAGCCATGACCTGCGCAAGGTGGCCCGCACAGCGTGGACCGACCTCGGCGTGGATTACATGGTGGGCGAGCTGCTGCTGAACCACGCCATGAAGGATCTCGACGCCACCTACATCCACACCACGGCCGAAGGGCTGAAGCGTCAGGCTCTGGAGGCCTGGCACCAGCACCTCGACGGGCAGGGGTTCGCCGTCATTCACACCGAGACATTGCTGGGACAGAAAACCGGGCCTGTAGCCGTTGACGCCACTACCTGGGCGGGTTGCGGCACCTCACAGCATCCATCCCAAGGGAGGATGCACGATCAAGATTCCAAGCCAGGAGATGGCCATGAGTAATGTTGCAGCGGCCATGCCGCGCAAAAGCTTGACCCCTGTAGAACGGCAGTTCTTGAAACAAGGCAACCGCCTGCTGCTGGACCAGGACAACGGCCGGATCGCTTCGGCAGCCCTGATGGACATCGTGGCCGACTGGCACGGCTCTCGTGCTGCCCAGGGCTTCGAGCAATATGCAAAGGCCTGGATCATCCAGGGCGGCGCCAAGAACAAACACGCCTACAAGCTGCTGTGTGAGCTGTTTGGCCTGGATACCGACCCAACGCCCCGGAGGGCTGCATGAAGAAACGAACCTACGCGGACAAGGCGCTGGGCGATACCGAGTACATGCTCGAGCAGTGGGGCTGGTGGCGAATGTGTGAGATGGGAGTGCCACGTTACGTGTCGCCTCTCTACGCACTCATGCGCGACAACGTTCCCAGTGAAGGTGGCATTCGCCAGCATGTGATCACTGACGACCTTGCGCTGATCATCGACGGCGCTGTGGCCAGGCTGACGAAGCGCAATCAGCAGATGGGGGATTTCGTGTGGGCTTACTACGGATCGAAGCACCCAGCCATGCGTGTTGGGAGGGAAGCGGGCATGTCTGAGCGCAAGGCGCGGGAGATCATCAAGGCCGGCGTTGCATGGATCGACTGCGCCCTCGAAGAAATTCGAGAGGCTGCATAAATAGCTCTATGCGGGCGGATAAACACCTGTTTTCATAGCAGCGTGTCCAGCTTGCAACGTTACGCGACACAGACAAACCCCGGCCATCGTGTCGGGGTTTTGTGTTTTTGAGGGGCTTCGATTCAGGTAGCCCTCCAGAAAAAGCATTTTTCTTGTATGAGGGAACGATTTGATAGCGCTATGATTCTGATAGGTTGCTACTCAATAATATGGAAGACCGTGAGTATGAAAAACGTTCTCGCCGTTGTGGCGCTTTCCCTTTTCGCTGCGTCCGCCGGAGCGGCTGAGCTATCCGGAGCGCTTGGCGCGACAGGCCAAGGTGGTCTTACAGCGCGCGTCGGCATTGGCTTTAACTGGGACAAAAGCTGGTTTGAATCCAGTACTGGCCGTCTCACCGGTTATTGGGATGCTGGCTACACCTACTGGGAAGCAGGCGATGCTTCAGGTGGGGCTCACTCGCTGTCCTTTGCGCCAGTTTTCGTTTACGAGTTCGGTAGCGGTAACGTGAAGCCATTCGTTGAGGCTGGCATCGGCCTGGCGGTCTTCTCTGGTACCTCCGCAGGTGACCAGGACTTTGGTTCGGCCTTCAACTTCGAAGACCGCATCGGTGCGGGCTTGAAGATCGGCGAGACGCAGAAGGTTGGCATCCGAGCGATTCACTACTCCAACGCTGGCATTAAGCAGCCCAACGACGGTATCGAGTCGTACTCGCTGTTCTACAGCCACCAGATTTAAAAAAGCACGATCCCTCTTTGCCCGCCCTGTGCGGGCTTTTTTGTGCGGATGACACGCTCAGGCAGCTGGACTAAGTCGGTAGTGGCGTCGATCAAAGCCGTGCGCTCCCTGATCGGCTACGCGATGAGAGTCTGGGGTATGTGACCCAGCGATCCAGGCCACCAAGCCGGGTATGCACCGGCCCTCCGCACCCATTCCAAGCCTCGGTATCTGCCGGGGCTTTTTCGTATCTGGAGGCTGTATGGAAAAGCTACAGCTCGACGTTGAGGTTGAGGGCGCCGCTGACTTCCTGCGCCCTCTGGGCGAAACGCTCAAGTCACTTGAACAGTTTCCCGAGCTGCCGCTCCAGGTCTTTCGTGACCTTGTCACCCACAGCCTTCATGAGTTTTCCGTAAGTCTCGACAGCGCCGCACTTGCCGCAGGTGACCTTCGAGTTGTTGTTCGGCCTAGCCGGAACCTCGAACTTGTCACTGCCGCACTTGGCGCACTTGAGGGTTACCTTCATCGTTTTTCGCTCCGTGAAACGTCTTGTGTGGAAACTCGACGATAGCACGGGGCTATCTTTTCACGTATCCAAGGGCTCGCCAGTTCGACGGGTCATTTTGTTTCTGGAGCACCACCTATGGCCGAGCCAAGTACCGGCGCCCTCGCAGTGACCGGCGTACTTGCCAGCGTCGGCTTGGGTGCCCCGGCATAGCTAATCATCCCCCTCAATGCGTACATCCGAGATACCCAAATCTGCGACCGCACTGCGGAGATCATCATGTGATAAGCGGCACGGCGCGCGCGCCTCAGACAAGGGGTCAGCGGGGGCATGCAGACGGAGGAGAGCGGTCAGCACATTGTCTTCGTTCGGCGTGCTAGACCAATCGCATATCCAGAATCTGGTATGGCCTTTGAGGTTGTAGTCGATGCGGTATTTCATAAGTTGCCGGACCTCCGCCATTGTACGTCAGTTATGCCGAAGCGCTCAGCAGCAGGCCGAGAGACTTTTCTGATATCCGAAGCAGTGAACTTAGGGATGACTCCAACGCCGGCTTCGCAGGCAGCCCAGTGCCAGGCCTCAGCGTTATCCATCCTCTCGGCGCGGACGATGAATTCGCGAGCTTCTCCATGGAGGTGATAAGCGACCACATAGATGTTACTGACGGGCATTTACTAGTTCCTTCTAGCGAAGCCAGATCGGCCAACATTCCTTTTAACCCCTAGGGATTCCGGGGGCAAGCATCCGGCCGGTTTAACGCCGGAGCACAATTCTCACGTACGGAGCAAGCAAATGGACCCGACCGACCTGGGCCCAGGCACAGCCACCTGGCTGGGCGGTAGTGGCATCGTTGTCACGGGCGCATTGCTATGGGTGCGCCGCTTCCTGTCCAAGGACGCTGCTGATCGCGCTATGGACAATGCCGATATCGGCACTGTCCGCCGGCTTAATGAACTGCTCGATTCCGAGCGAGAGGCCCGAAAGCTGGCCGAGGCCCGCGCCGATCAGTTCGCCAAGGAGCGCAACGAGTTGGCAGCAGCAGTTGGACGGATGGAAGGAAAGATTGAAGCGCTCACGTGTCAGGTGGGCCAGCTCACTGAGAAGGTGACCACGCAGAGCGCAGAGATCTCCCGGCTGCGTGCACAGCTTGGAGGTACAGCCTGATGGACAAATGCGCTTTGGAATTCATCGCTCGACGCTGGTGGCGACGGGCAGAGGTGTGGGTCATCGCTGTGGTGCTCATTGCAGGCGGTGCAGTTCTGGGTTGGCAGTCTGCTTATTGGTCGATGGCCAGCACTCAGTCGCACCAGGTCGACGAGATCCGGAAGGCCTACGACGCCGCAATGGCTGAACGTGACAAGCGTCTGGACGAGCTGACCAGAAAGGCCGAGAGCGCCGCGACCAAGGCGTCGAAGGCAGCCACTACCGCGACCCAGGCAGCCGACAAGGCTGATGAGGCGCTGAACCGGGTATCGCAGTAGCCGCGCCACAAATCAGACATGCGCCGTTTCGTGGCGCGAGCACGCTGATCATGCGTTCCGCCAGATTAGTGAAGCACTCGACCGAAGACCGGTTGAAGCTGATCCCTTTCGTGGATGACTCCGCGCGCTGCCTTGGTAATTACATCTTGCTGAAGCTGATTAACCTCCATGGTGAGGACACGAACGGCAGTTTGATAAACAACTGATCCGGACGCCTCGGGATGCTCCTCCAGTAGGCCTTCAAGCTTCTCGGTTAACAAAACGCACCTGTCTATAAGCTCTTCGATTTCTTTCATCACGGTTTCTCCAGATCTTTCCGCTACGACCATCCGGGCGGAATGTCGTTCCGACGACCCCGCGGATGCGCCGATTTCATTGCGCGAGAGAGCTTATCGAACATGGCCAAGCAACCCTATACACCATGCAGGCTGTATGTCGACGGTGCCGACGGCATTGCAGTCAGTGATTTCATAACCACTGCTGCCGGATCTGCCTATTTGGTGCAGACGCTGCGTGTGAGCCGCACCCGGCCAGAGCGAAAGTACATGGGCTGCTTGCGCTGGCCCATCGCCGAGATACCCGCCGATGCGCGGTGCTACCAGCTGACCTGGTACAGGAGGTGAGCAATGGCCTGTAGTGGATGCGCCGCTCGGCGCGAGTGGATCAACAAGTGGATGAAGGTGGCATATGAACGATCAAAGCAAATCGTTGGCGGTGGCGACCATCGTTCCAGCACCAAACACCAATCCGAACAGCCCGCACCTCGCGACGGGGACCAAGGTCCTGCTCAGTGATGGAAGTGAGCTGGAGGGCGTGTTGAGCATTGAGCTCAAGGTTTCGGTGGACAATCCGGTGTGGCATGCGGTGATCACCGTGCTACCTCGAGAGATTCCCGTTGTGACGGTGGATGCCCAGGTGGATCAGATCGAGGTCACCAGCCTCATGAGCGACTCGCGGCAGTGTCGGCAGGCAGAGCAATGAGCCTGGCTGTTGAAGAGCGAATGGATCAGCTCCTCGCTGAGCTGCAGAAGCAGACGAGCCTGCTTGAGCAGATAGCAGCGCAGAACCTGGCACTGATCGAAGCGCTGGCTGACGGTGACGATGTAGATCCTGACGCCGTGCCATTGGCCTACCTGGATGGCACGCCCGTTCACGGTGGCCGCTGATGGCCAGGCTCACGTCCCTCAAGCCACCGATGCAGGCGCAGCCATCAAGGCTGGCGACGGTCAACCCGGAGTCATGGCGAACGGCGAAGGATACAGCTGCCCAGCGTGGCTATGGGTACAAGTGGCAAGTGGCGCGGGCCGAATGGCTCCAGGCCAACCCGCTGTGTGTGTACTGCCAGCGTGAGGGGCGGGTGACCGCAGGTACTGTCGTCGACCACATCGTCCCGCACAGGGGCGACATGAAGCTGTTCTGGAACCGAGGCAACTGGCAGACCCTGTGCAGGCATTGTCACGACGTGGTGAAGGCAGCCGAGGAGGCCGCCGGCCAGATCGGTTGATGCACGGCGATGGCGTGCCTCAAGCGGTTGAAGCACGTCATTTCCCCGATTTCAAGGGGTGGGGTGGGGTGGGTCGAGAGTTCATGGCTTTTCGCTTCCAGACCACCTGCCCCCGCACGCGTGAAATTTTTCCCTGTTTCAGAGGTTTTTGTTAATGGCGTTAACATCGAAAAAGCGCCGTTTTGTCGAGTCCAAGGCTGCTGGAGCCTCGAATCGCGAAGCGGCGGAAGCCGCAGGTTACGCGGCGGGCAGCGCTTCGGCTGCAGGTTCTCGGCTCGCCAAAGACCCTGACGTTGTTGCCGCCCTGGAAAAGTTAAAGGCGCCCCGAAATGTTAAGCCTGAGCCGGAGCGCGAGACCTTCGAGGCCGACCCGCCAGGTGACGAGTCGGGCGACCTGGTTGACCTACCCAACACCGATGATCCGCTCGTTTGGTTACTGGCGCTGATGAACGATCCCCAGGCCAAGATCTTTGATCGGCGCAACGCCGCCCAGTCGGCGCTCCCGTACTTTCACGGCAAGAAGTCCGGCATGGGCAAAAAGGAACAGAAGCTCGAAGAAGCGGCGAAGGTGGGAGCTAGCGGCAACCGCTTCGGGCTGCGTGAGCGCCACTTGAAGGCCGTCAAATGAAGAAGTGGTCTACCGCGTGCCCCGACTGGGAGAGCAGGATCGTCCGTGGCCAGGCACTCGTGCCGGTGGAGCCCATCTTCCCCGAGCAGGCAGAAGATGCTCTCGACGTGTTCTGCAACCTTCGAATGGTTGATGCCGACGGTAGCCCCCTGATGGGGGATACCTGCCGCAGCTGGGTGCTTGATGTTGTGGCCGCGCTCTTCGGCGCGTACGACGCCGACGCCGGCCGCAGGCTGATCACCAACTACTTCCTGATGGTGAGCAAGAAGAACGGCAAGTCGACGATCGCAGCGGGCATCATGCTCACGGCCCTGATCCTGAACACCCGGCCCTCTGGCGAGTTCCTGATCCTGGCGCCCACGAAGGAAGCGGCTGACAACGCGTTCAAGCCGATCCGGGACATGATCGATGCGGACGAAGACCTGCAGGCCAGGTTCCATGTGCAGGAATACAACCGGATCGTCACCGACAACCTGAACAAGGCAAACCTGAAGGTGGTGGCGGCCGACTCGGCCACTGTCACTGGCAAGAAAGCGACTGGTGTGTTCATCGACGAGCTCTGGGAGTTCGGCAAGCAGGCCAAGTCGGCGAAGATGCTGGTCGAGGCCACTGGCGGCCTAGCGTCACGCCCAGAGGGTTTCGTTTTCTACTGCACCACCCAGTCCGATGAGCCGCCGGCCGGCGCCTTCAAGGCCAAGCTGGACTATGCGCGCAAAGTGCGTGACGGGGAGATCGAGGACCGGCGCTTCCTGCCGGTGATCTACGAGTTCCCGAAAGAGATGATCGAGCGGAACGAACATCGTGACCTGGCAAACGCCCATGTGACAAACCCCAATTGGGGGCTTTCTGTCGATCAGGAGGTGATCGAGCAGAAGTATCAGGAGGCGCAGGCAGAGGGCGAGGGAGCAATTCGCGGCTTCTTGGCTAAACACCTCAACGTCGAGATTGGGCTGGACCTGCGGTCGGACCGCTGGGCGGGCGCTGATCATTGGGAAGCTGGAGCCGAGGCTGGCCTGACTCTGGAGAGCCTGCTGCAGCGTTCTGAAGTGGTCACGGTGGGGATCGACGGAGGCGGCCTTGACGACTTGCTCGGCCTGACTGTGCTCGGTCGCGAGCCCTTCACTCGCCAATGGCTCCACTGGGCTCACGCCTGGGCGCACAACATCGTGTTCGAGCGGCGGAAGGATATCGCCAGTGCGCTGAGGGACTTCGAGAAGGCGGGCGATCTGACCGTCGTTGATCGACCAGGTGATGACGTCCAGCAGGTGGCTGACATCATCTGCGATATCAGGGACCGCGGCCTGCTGCCGGAGAAGCTGGCAATCGGTGTGGACTCGGCCGGTATCGGCGACATCGTTGACGAGCTGACCACCCAGGAGCGCGGGATCACCATGGAGCAGATCGTGGCCATCTCGCAGGGCTGGAAGCTCAACGGCGCGATCAAGACGACCGAGCGCAAAGTGGCTGGGGGCGAACTGGTCCACTGCGGCAGCGCGCTGATGAACTGGTGTGTCGGTAATGCCCGTGTCGTTCCGCAAGGCAATGCCATCACGATTACCAAGCAGGCCAGCGGCTCGGCAAAGATCGATCCGCTGATGTCGACATTCGATGCTGTTTCGCTGATGGCGCTGAACCCGGAAGGCTCTGGTGATCTCCAGGGCTTCTTTGACAACCCGATCATGGTAGGAATCTGATGGCCGACAAGAAACCGGGCCGGGTGAAGGCTGCGCTGCAAAACTGGCTCGGGGTGCCGATAGGCCTGAAGGACGGCGCATTTTGGCAAGAATGGTTCGGCAGCTCTGCATCTGGAAAGCACGTATCAGTCGACAAGGCCATGCAGTTGTCCACGGTATGGGCATGCGTAAGGCTGCTGTCCGAGTCCGTCTCTACGCTGCCGCTCAAGCTTTTTCGGCGCCTTCCCGACGGATCACGCGAGGTTGCCAAAGACCATCCGCTGTTCCGTGTGCTGTGCCGAATCCCAAACGCCGAGATGACCCCGCAGCGCTTCATGCTGCTGGTGGTGGCGAGCATCTGCCTTCGAGGTAATGCGTTTGTCGAGAAGAAGATGATCGGCAGCCGGATCATCGCCCTGGTGCCGCTTCTCCCCCAGTCCATGAGGGTGAAACGGCAGGACAACGGGCGTCTGAAGTACACCTACAACGAGAATGGCGTGGACCGCGACATTCCCGAGAAGAACCTGATGCACATCCGCGGCTTTGGCCTGGATGGGGTGTGCGGGATGCTTCCGGTAACCACTGGGCGCGAGATCTTCGGCTCGGCGATGGCGATCGAGGAGGCCGCGGCGAAGGTGTTCGCACAGGGCATGCAGGCGTCCGGCATCCTGAGCAGCGACGCCAAGATCACACCGCAGCAGCGCGAGCAGCTTCGGGCCAGCATGCAGGCGTTCATGGGGTCGAAGAACGCCGGCAAGATCATGGTGGCGGAGGCAGGCTTCAAGTACCAGGGCATCACGATGAACCCTGAGGCCGCCCAGATGCTGGAGTCCAGGTCTTTCGGGATCGAGGAAATGTGCCGTTGGTTCCGTGTGCCGCCCTTCATGGTCGGTCACATGGACAAGCAGTCCAGCTGGGCCGCCTCGGTTGAGGCGCAGAACCTTCACTTCCTCACCAACAGCCTGCGCCCTCTGCTGGTCAACATCGAGCAGGAGATCACGCGCTGCCTGATCGGCGAGGCCGATGCCGACGACTACTTCGCGGAGTTCGCGGTGGAAGGTCTGCTGCGCGCGGACAGCGCCGGCCGCGGGGCCTGGTACAACACGGCTCTGCAAAATGGCTGGATGTCTCGCAACGAGGTGCGCCGGCTGGAGAACCTGCCGCCTATCCCGGGCGGTGACACCTACACGGTCCAGTCTGCGTTGGTACCTCTGGATCAACTCGGGAAGCCGAGCGCAGGCGTATCCCCGGCGGCCTCGGCATTCATGCTTCGGCTGGTCTCGGCGCGCAACAGCGACGACCGAGAGGCCATCAACCAGGCGGTCGAACTGGCGACCCAGGCTCTGGAAGCCGGAAACCCGGACGGCCCAATGATGGCCCACGCGCTGATATCGATGCCGCTGCTCAAAGCGGCCTGACCTGGAGTAACCCATGACTCTCAAGACACTACCGGCAGCGCCGGCGGTGCGGCCGCACGCGCGCGTCGAATCCGATCTACTGCCCAAGGCCATGGAGCGCTGGAATCCAGCGATCAAGGCGGCAGCTGGTGACGACTCCACCACCATCACCATGTACGACCCGATCGGCATGGACTGGTGGACGGGTGAGGGCGTTACCGCCAAGCGCGTCAGTGCCGCACTTCGCAGCATCGGCGACAAAGACATCACCGTGAAGATCAACAGCCCAGGCGGCGATGTTTTCGAAGGCTTGGCGATCTACAACCTGCTGCGCGAGCACAAGGGCAAGGTAACCGTCCAGGTGCTTGGCCTGGCTGCATCGGCTGCATCGTTCATCGCCATGGCAGGCGATGAGATCCAGATCGCCCGCGCCGGCTTCATGATGATCCACAACGCCTGGACCATCGCCGCCGGCGATCGAAACGACTTCACCGAGGTCGCCGACTTCCTCGACCAGATCGACGCGACCCTAGCCGACATTTACTCGGTCAGAACCGGCGATGAGGTCTCCGCGATGCGCGCCCTCATGGATGTCGAGACGTGGATGGGCGGGAGCGGGGCCGTAGAAGCGGGCTTCGCTGACGGCCTTCTCCCATCGGACGCCGCGCAGGAAGACCCACAGGCCAAGGCGCCGCACCAGGTCGCAGCTCGCCGATTGGACGCGATCCTGGCCAAGCAGGGGATGCCCCGCTCCGAGCGGCGGTCCCTCATTCAAGAACTCAAGGGTGGTACGCCAGGCGCTGCCCCCTCCGGTACGCGCAGCGCTGCCGAACCCCCGGCCGATCTGGCCACCCACTTTGCCGAACTACAGACCGCCATGTCGCGGTTCTCGGCAGCAGCCCTCAAATAACCGGAGACAATCCCATGGCAGACAATACCGCTGACCTGCTCAAGCAGGTTTCCGCCGAGCTCAAACAGGCGACCAGCGATTTCAGTAAACAGGCCGAAAACGCCCTGGCCGAGGCCAAGAAGGCCGGCAGCCTGTCCGAAGAAACCAAAGCCGCCGTCGATGAGATGGCCACCAAGTTCAACAGCCTGACCGAGGCCGAGAAGCAGCTGAAAGCCCAGCTGGGCGAGCTCGAACAGGAGTTCGCACGCCTGCCTTCGCCAGGCACCCCGCAAGCCCAAGACAGCCTTGGCGGCGTGGTGATCAAAAGCGAAGCGCTGAAGCAGTTCGCGGCCAGCATCGAAGGCGGCAAGCGCGTGAACATCCCGGTCAGCGCCGCCCTGCTGTCCACCGATGTTCCCGCCGGCATCGTCGAGCCTCAGCGCCTGCCCGGGATCGACACCGCGCCCAAGCAGCGGCTGTTCATTCGCGACCTGATCGCCCCGGGTCGAACTACCGCCCCGGCGATCTTCTGGGTGCAGCAGACCGGTTTCACCAACGCCGCCAAAGTCGTGGCCGAGGGAACTGCCAAGCCGTACTCGAGCATCGAATTCGCGTCGAAGCTCACCGCGGTATCGACCATCGCCCACATGTTCAAGGCCTCCAAGCAGATCTTGGACGACTTCGCCCAGCTGGGTTCGACCATCGACGTAGAAATGCGCTACGGCCTCAAGTACGTCGAAGAGCAGGAGATCCTGTTCGGTGACGGCACCGGTGTGCACCTGCACGGTATCGTCCCGCAGGCCTCCAAGTATGTGCCGGCATTCGAGGTCGAGAAGCGCTCGGGCATCGACGACCTCCGCTTGGCGATGCTGCAGGCCCAGCTAGCGCGCCTGCCTGCGTCTGGCCATGTCCTGCACTTTATGGACTGGGCCAAGATCGAATTGACCAAGGACACGCTGGGCCGTTACATCCTTGCCAACCCGCTGGGTCTGGCTGGCCCCGTGCTGTGGGGGCTGCCTGTGGTGGCTACCGAGGTCGCTGCTTTCCTGGGCAAGTTCCTGACCGGCGCATTCCAGACCGGCGCTCAGTTGTTCGACCGTGAAGACGCCAACGTGGTCATCTCGACCGAGAACGCCGACGACTTCGAGAAGAACCTCATCTCGATCCGCTGTGAAGAGCGTGCTGCGCTGGCGGTCAAGCGTCCTGAAGCGTTCATCTTCGGTGAGTTCGCCGCCCCGGTCACCCCTTAACCCTGCGTAAGGGCCGTCCGAGTGACGGCCCCTGGAGGCATTCATGAAGCTGAAAACCCTGAAACCTCTGTACCTGGGCGGCCAGACGCTTGTGGAGGGCACGTCCTTCGAGACCATCGAGCAGCACGGACGCCAGTTGATCCAGAAGGGCTATGTCGAACTGGACGACTCCGAAGGCGAGGTGGTGGTGACCATTTCGAAGGAAGATGCCGCTGGCGCGGGCGTGCTGACCACCAGCAGCCTGGGGCCGGTAGCCTTGCCGATTGCTCCGCCAGTCGCCACCTTCAAGGCTAAGCACAAGGGCGCTGGCAAGTACATCGTGGTGGACGTTGAAGGCAACCAGGTTGGCGCGTTCTCCGGTAATCAGGAAGAAGCCAATGCGGAAGCTGAGCGACTGATCGCCGGTGGCGAGCCGGCGCAGGCCGAGGAGTAACCCATGCCCGTGATCGCCATCGATCTGGCCATGCACCACCTGCGGGCCGATCCTGAAGATCAGGTACTGGTCCAAGCCCAGCTTGATGCAGCGGAAGAGACGGCCATGCAGTTCCTCAACCGCCGCTTCTACTTGGATCAGGTTACGCTCGACGAAGCACGCGCTGGCGTGTCGGCCGCCTTGCAGCAAGCCAAGGATGAGCATGCTGCCGCGGTCGCTGCTGCGGAGGCGGAGCAGGACCATACCCTGCGCTGCCGCCTCCTCGAGCACGCCCGCCAGGCGCTGGCCGACGCCTACGACCAAGCCGACGCCATCGTCTACGGCATGGTGCTGAATCCGTCCATCCAGGCGGCTTGCCTGCTCAAGCTCGGCCACCTGTTTGCCAATCGTGAGGACGTTGTGGCCGGGATCACCGTTACTGAGCTTCCGATAGCCTCGCAACACCTGCTGATGCCCTATCGCATCCGGCTGGGTGTGTGATGCGTGCCGGACCATTGCGGCACCGCTGCATGCGCCGCGGCTTTATTGAGGGCAAGGATACTTTGGGCCAGCCCACCAAGGTTTGGGGGGATCTTGGCCCGCTGTGGGCGGAGATCAACATTCCATCCGGCCGCATGTACGAAGCTGCGTCACAGATGCAAGTACAGGTCAGCGCCGAGATCAACATTCGGTACCGCAAGGATGTGGTCGCTGGTCAGCACCTGGTTCACCAGGGCATCACCTACGAGATCATCGCTCCGCTGCCTACCAACCAGCGGGACATGCTCAAACTCATGTGCAAGACGGTGAAACCATCATGAGCAATGGTTCGTTGACGGTGCTCGGGCTGGGAGAACTACAGGCGGACTTCGAGCGCTTGGCGAAAGCCGCAGGCAACAAGATCGTGCGTGATGCCGTCATGGCCGGTGCCCGTATCGCTCGGGACAAAGCTCGGGCTGCGGCGCCTGTGCGCACCGGCAAGCTCAAGAAAAACATCACCGCGACTCGCCTCAAACAGTCGGATACCCCAGGCGGCGCCACTGCTGGCGTCCGGGTGAAGAGTCCCAAAGGAAAGAAGTCCAAGGCCCTAAAGCGCCCAGGCAAGAAAGGGCGAACTTCGGCAACCGACTGGGATGCCCCGTTCTACTGGAAGTTTTTGGAGCTTGGCACCTCCAAGATGCGAGCCCATCCATTCATCCGGCCGGCCTGGGACGGAAGCCTTCCCCAGATAGAAAAGGCCGTGAGCGACAAGCTGGCCGAAGGTATCGATAACGCCATCACCCGGTAATCCCATGATCGAGAAATCCCTGATCGACAGGCTGTCGCCTCTTGTCGAGGGGCGCGTGTATTTCGGCGTTGCACCGGTAGACGCTGCTCAGCCCCGCCTAGTGATCCAGACCATAGGTGGTGAAGTAGGAATCACCCTATCCGGGCCAGATGGCTTTCGGGGAGCGAGTATCCAGCTAGACGCCTGGGGCACCACCTACCTCGAAGCGCTCACGCTTGCGGAACAGGCCCTTGCGGCCATGACCGCCGCCGGCGACGACTTCACCACCGGCAGCGCTGATCGCCTGCCTGACGAATTCGAAGATGACACCAAGCTCTTCAGCGTCCGCTGGGAGTACACCCTGCAACCATAGGAGGCCTCATGGCCGCGCAGAACCCCACCAAAGCGAAGTTTGTGAAAACGCAGGGTACCCAGCTCAGCGTTTCCAAGACCACCACCCTCGATCCGGCCGAAGCAGGCCTGGAATACGCCGACCTGTCGGTGACGATCAAGCAGCCGCAGTTTCAAGGCGGCCAGTCGGATGAGATCGAGGTTACCACCCTGGCCAGTGAGGCTAAGGAATTCACCGTCGGTCTGGCCGACAACGGCACCTTCAGCATGGCCGGTAACTGGAAAGCCGATGACGAGGCCCAGACCGTGCTCCGCACCGCTCGTGATGACGGCGAGCCACGCGCATTCAAGTCGGTGTTCAAGGACGGCACATCCTCGACCTTCCTGGGCCTGGTCACCCAGTTCACTTGGGACGCCGCACCTAACGGCACCGTGAATGGCACCTTCAACGTTCGTATCACCGGCAAGGTCAGCTTCACTGTTCCACCGGTGACTCCATAATGGCCCGCACAAAGGCTGCAGGTGCGTCTAGCCTGCGTGCGATGGCCCTCGACCCCATCCGGAATTTCAAGCACGAGCCGCTTGAGGTTCCGGAATGGGATGGTGCCAAGGTCGTGGTGATGGCATTGAGCGCAGGCGACTGGGCCGAGTACCGGCGTCGCGCTGCGGCTGTAGTGGCTGCGGCGCGTGCGGCTGTCGGTTTGAGCAAGCAGCCGGAAGAGGGGGGCGATGAGGACCAGGCCGCACGCTTGGTCGATATAGACTCTTCTTCGCTATACGCCTTCGTGTTGGCGCGCACCCTGCTGGACGAATCGCACGCCCGAATCTTCGAGGACGAGGACGTGCCCGCCGTGGCGAAGGCATTCAGTCCGGTGCATGACCGGCTGGTGGGCAAGGCGTTCGAGCTGAGCGGTGTCGAGGCGGGCGCTGGCGCACAAGACCCGGTCGAAGCGGCGGGAAACGGCTGACGGAGGAGCCAGAGTTGGCTTTCATGCTGACTCTGGCCCTCCGGCTGGGCATGACCCTGCAGGATCTCAAGCAGAACATGAGTGCTGAGGAACTGTTCCTCTGGCAGGCCTACAACGAGGATTCGCCGCTGAGCGATGCTCGAGGTGACATCCAGGCGGCGATCGTAGCCGCATCGACGCTGCAGGCCCAGGGCGCCAAGGTGACCCCGATGGATCTGCTGCCGCAATGGAAGGCGGAGAAGCCGGCTACAGAGCAAGCCTTGGAAGAAGGGGAGGAGCTGTTCAAGGCCTTCTTGATGGCGAAATCGGTTGAGAGTTAGGTCGGCGAGTTTTTTCCAACATGGTGCATCGTGGTAGATTCCTCCGTTTCCAAGGAGGAAATATGAAGCGCTTATTATTTATTTTGCCGCTGGTGATCTACGGTTGCGGAAGCTCTGAGAGGCCAGATTCCGAAGTAGTGGTGGACGAATCTGCCCTTTCTGTTTACACGCGAGAAAATTACCCTCGAACTTTTCAGAAGTGGGGGGATTCTGGAATTGAACGAATCAAGAATGTTGAGCGGGCTGCTCTATTCAAGGCCGGCAAACAAACTCGATGCGACCAGGTGGAGTACGTTGGGCTATCTGAGAAGCTGAGTAACCCTCCAGATAAAATCGTCGTGTATGCAGATTGCCGGAATCGATGGAGGTATTACATCGATGAGGGCAACGAGATTGTTCAAAGTGAAAGAACCAATTAACCCGCTTCGGCGGGTTTTTTAATGTCTGGAGAAAGGCATGGCAGGGCAAACACTTCGCTCTCTGATCGTTAGCGTGTCCGCTGAGACCAGTGCTTATCAGCGCGAGATGGCCAAAGCCGGGAGAATGGGACAGAACTATCTGCGCACCATTACGACAGGCAATCGGGACTCGGTAAGCTCTTGGCGATCACAAGAAGCTGCGGTTCGCGCTCAAAGTGCGGCTATGCAATCTCTAACGTCCTCTGTCGGAGGATATGCAAGTGCGATGGCAGGGGCGCTGGCAGTTGGAAATTTGATTCACCAGGCAGATAGCTGGAATCAGGTTAACGCCAGGCTTAAGCAGGCGTCCACCAGTACAGAAGACTTTACCGTCAGCCAGAAAGCATTATTTGAAATCAGCCAAAGAACCGGAACGGCTTTCGCAGATAACGCAAACCTATTCAGCAGATCTTCCGCGTCCATGCGCGAGTTCGGATATTCCTCGAGCGATGTGCTGGGTGTAACGGAAGCATTGGCGCTCGGCCTACAGCTATCGGGGGCAGGTGGCGCCGAAGCATCATCTGTGATCACTCAGTTCTCCCAGGCACTTGGTCAAGGGGTGCTGAGAGGGGAGGAGTTTAACTCGGTCAACGAAAACGGCGATCGAGTTATACGAGCATTGGCAACAGGGATGGGGGTCGCTCGGAAAGACTTGAAAGCGATGGCGGACCAAGGTCTGCTTACGATTGATAAAGTTGTCCCAGCTCTGATCAGCCAGCTAGGCACTCTCCAGGGAGAGTTTAAGGACCTTCCCGGGTCCGTGGGCGCGGCCATGACTACCGTCAACAACTCATTTCAGGCATGGGCTGGCGGGTTGGATGGCACCACCGGCAGCACGAAAGTTCTAGCAGCAGCTATTACGTTAGTTGCTGAAAACATGGATGTACTGGCGGGTTCGGCGCTGGCGCTAGGAGCCGCATTTGGCGGAAGAAAAGTACTCGACTTCACAAAGAACTTGTGGGACCAGGTAAAGGCAATCCGCAGCGCCCAATCTGCTGAGATCGGAAGGACTGCTGCTCAACTAGATGCGGCGACAATGGCAGCCCGCCGCGCTGCAGCTGAGACCATTGCGGCGGAAGCCCAGGTTGCTGCTACCAAGTTCACCGATGCTCACGCCGCTGCCTTGAGTCGACTGAGGCTTGCGCGTCTCGCGGACGCCCAAGCGGCTGCTGCACAAACCGCTGCCCAAGCGGCAAACAATGCGGCTACCTCTCTCGCGAGTAGGGCAGGCGGTGCGCTTCTTGGCGTCCTTGGAGGCCCTGCAGGCCTCGCTCTGACCGCTGGCGCCGTTGCTGCCAGCTACCTGTTGTTCAGTGCCAACAGCGAAAAGGCCAGGAAAGCTACCATTGACCTCAAGCGTCCCGTCGAAGAGCTCCGTAAGGAGTTTGCCGAGCTGGGCAAGGAGCAGGCCCGATACAAGCTTGCTGGAGTTCTTGATCAGCAGGCTGACGCCCAGGCCGCAGCTCAGAAAGCCTTGCGCGAGATTCGCGCATCTGCCCAGGCCAATGACAAATGGGGCGACACCTACGGCGCAAACCCATTCCAGCGCGACCAGGCAGTAACCCAGTTCAATCGACGGATTGCTGGTGGCCAGGACATTGATTCAGCCACCCAGCAGCTTGTCGCTGCCATCCGTCCGAACGAGGAGATGACGAAAGCCATCAACGCCTCGGCGGCTGCCTATGGTGAGGCAATCAAGGCCTCGGGTGATTATGGCGACGTGGCTAACATGCTGCGTGGCCGACTGGATGACGTTGCCGCCGCTGCGGCTGGCGCCAATGCCGGATTGAAGAGCATGCCGGGCCCGGACCAGAAAACGGTCGACGGCTGGAACAGTTACACCAAGAACCTGGTGGAGCGCCTGCAATCTGTTCGTGATGGCGGTGATCTTCTGGGCGAAATCAACCGTCGGATCGAGCGTGAAGGGGTTGACCCAGGGACAGCCGAGGGCTGGCGAATCCTCGCTACGGCCATTCAGGGTTCGGAAGCTGCAGCCAAGGCATCTGAAGAGGCGCAGCAGAGGGCTAAAAAGGCGTCCGAGGATATCCAGCGTCAGGCTGAGCGCCTGAATGATGCCTACAAGCAGACCTTGGCCAACTTGACCCAGCAGGTGGCTCTGTTCGGCGAGACTACCGAGCTGGGTCGTCTGCGTTACGAGCTGGCCAACGGCGAACTGTCGAATCTGAGCCAGCAGAACAAGTTGCGGCTGGAGGGGAAAGCAATCGAACTTGACGCGTTGAATGCGCGCAAGGAATACGACGGCTTAATGGCCAGCTTGCAGACAAAGGAGCAATCGCTGCTTGCCACCACCCGCGAACGGATGAAGGTTCTGGAGGATGCCAATCGTGCTGGAACGCTTAGCTCTGATCAGTACCGCGCTGGCGCTGACGCTATTTCAAAAGCATCCGTCACCGAGGCGCCAAGCTTTGGAGGCCTAGACGCCTCTGTCGGAGGGCCTAGCGGTGAACTAATAAAAGTAGCTGAGGCCGATAAAAAATTGGCCGAATGGCACGAAGCCGAGCTGGCCCGACAAAAAGCATTGCATGACGCTAAGCTGTCGAGCGAGCAGCAGTATCTTGATCGCGTCAGGGATATCAATCAGCAAAATACCGACCAACTCGAATCTATACAGTCCGCTTATACCTCAACAACCCTTGGCATCTTCGCCGGAATGACTGGCAGCGTTGCGGACATGATGGGCGACATGGCTGGCAAGAGCTCGACGGCTTACAAGGTCATGTTTGCAGCCTCGAAGGCTGCGGCAATTGCCCAGGCCATCGTTAACACGGAGGAGGCCGCCACCAAAGCTCTGACCATGGGGCCTATTCTCGGGATTCCAGCGGCAGCACTGGTTTCCGGCCTGGGTTATGCCTCGATCGGGATTATGGCAGCTACGGCGATAGCGGGCTTCTCGGAGGGTGGTTACACCGGCGTGGGCGGCAAGTACGAGCCCAAAGGTGTTGTGCACGGCGGGGAAGTGGTGATTCGCAAGGAGGTGGTTGATCAGCCGGGCATGAAGGACTACCTGATTGGCCTGAACCAAAGCGGTAAGCGTGGATTTGCCAATGGTGGCTACGTCGGCTCAGCAAATCTGCCCTCATTCTTTGCCTCTGAAAGATCGGGATCTGCTGGCGAAGACAGTGCGAGCATTGGCGCTGGCTCTAATCCTAAGCTCGCCTCTCAACCCGTGGCTATCCACCAGGTCTTCCATGTGAACGGCGACGTGAGCCCTCAGACGGTAGCGATGGTTCAGCAAGGCATGCGCCAGACGGTAACTGCGATCCTCCAAGACGTGAACCGAAATGGCCAGATCATGCAGAGCATCCGCAAGAAAATTTAAGGTGGAACGATGGCGATCGAATGGCCAGCCCAGGTGTGCCCTGCTGAGATGAGCTGGGGCATGGTCTACAACAACCGCGACTTCAGCTCCACGCTGAACAACAGCCAGCAGATCGTGGGTTACCCGGGTTCGTATTGGAAGTGCTCATTGTCGCTGCCACCGCTGACCCGTGATCGTGACCGGATCGTGACTGCGTTCATGGGGCGCCTGCAGGGGCGCTTCGGCACGTTCAAGCTGCCTGCGTTCACGCGCAAGCGGACGGACAATATCGGTGCCCCGGTTGTGCAGACCGGTTCAGCCATGGCCTCAACTATTACCCTGAGTGGATTGCAGGGCAGCCGCCGGGTGTTCAGGCAGGGCGACTACATCACCATTGATGGTGTGATGCACGAGGTGGTTGAGGATGTGGTATCCAGCTCCGGTGGCACGGCTGTATTGCCCCTGAACAGACGGTTGCGCTCTGCCCTGCTAGCTGGCACGGCAGTGGAATACCGAAACCCTTACTCGATCATGCGCCTCACAGAAGACAGCTACACCCTTGCTATCAGGCCCGTGGTGGCCGAGCTCTCCATCGAATGTCGGGAGGCCTTCTAATGGCTGCAGTTTTCCCATTTTCATCCTCAGTGCTGAGCATCATTGCTGCAGGCAACTTCACGCCGGTGTTCGCCTGCGAGCTGGATTTCGCGGATGGCATGGTCAGAGCACACACAGGCACTGGTCAACTGGTCATCAACGGTCACGCGTACGACGGCGTTGGCACCTTCGGCGAAGTGGGCGCGGCCAGCGAAAGCGCTGACTCGGGCTCTTCCCTGTCCATCGATCTGACGCTGAATGGCCTGGACAGCTACATCCTTTCCCAAACCTCGGTGGCTGGCTGTCGAGGCCGGTCGGCCCGCCTGATGTTTGTCGTTTATGACGAGGCCGGGAATTACGCGGCTGATATTCTGTTCAGCGGTCGTATGGACGCCGCCAAACTTTCCTATGGCGGATCGGGCGGGGATAGCACCATCACGGTCACCATTATCGACCGCATGGCCGAGTGGAACCGGATTGGTACTGAGCGCTGGACCGACGAGAACCACCGAGCCCGCCACGACGGTGACCGCTTCTTCTACGCCGTCGCGCAGATGGCGGAATGGCCCATCTACTGGGGCGCCAAGAAAGACGCGCCGTCCTTCACCTACGAGTAAATGTCATGCGCTATCGAGAATGGCCCGCGAGGCTACACGAAACCATTCAGGCCGCTTCCGAGCGGCCTTTTTTATGGGGCGAATTTGACTGCTGCCTGTTCGTGTCGGACTGCTCAATGGCTATTTGCGGCGTTGATCCGGCGAAGGAGTACCGCGGGCGATACAAGACGGAGATCGGCGCCAAGCGCGTCATTGCAGCGCGTCATGGCTCGCTTGAGGCCGTACTGGATGCTCACTTCATGCGGGTGCCCGTTGAGTTCGTGCAGCGCGGCGACATCGTCGCTTTTGAGAACGAGCAGGGCAAATGCGTGGCGGTGTATTGGTCAGATCGCTATTGGGCGGCAACCGACATAGGCGCGGCCAGCGTGGACTGCAACCCACTGGCGGCATGGAGAGTTGAATAGTGAGCAAATCTATCAAGTCGGTTGCCAAGCTGGTAACGGCTCCAATCAAAGCGTTGTACGATCCCGTTGGCGCGATCAAGGACGTGTTCGGCGGCGTACAGGGCATCTTCGCCGGCCTCACTGGCGCAGCCAAGGTATCAGGCGCCAATAGCTCCGAGCCAAGCTCACAGACCGTTCGGTCGTCCAAGGCTCCGGTTCGCTTCATTCTTGGCCGTGTCAGCACTGGGGGTGTGCTCGCCTGGGTTCAGGAACAGCCTGGTGATCAGACCAGTGGTGAGTGGCTGCATATTGTCTACGTACTGTCCGAAGGCGCCATTGCGGGTGTCGATGAGATCTACGTGGATGAGCGACCCCTGTCTGAGTTGGGGGAGAATGCCACTTCTGAGGTGATCATTGACCCGACCCAGGCAAACGCGTTCCTCCTGGCCAACTGCCCAGACTGGCGCCAAGAGCAGATCGGCCGCGGCCTATCGTTTGTTCGCCTGTCGTTCAAGTATGACGCAGAGAAATTTCCATCCGGCATTCCTGATGTGCGCTTCGTGGTCCGCGGGCGCAGTGATGTGTATGACCCGCGCAACGGCGCCTTGGGATACTCGGCCAACACGGCGCTGCTGATTCTCTGGTACCTGCGCAACCGCTGCGCGATTCCTGATGACGAGATCATCTTTGAATCTTTCGCCAGTGCGGCCAACGTATGCGATGAAACTGTTATCGGGCCAGATAACACGGGCACCCGCAGGTATTTCGCCGGCGCGGTCATTGGTGCCGATGAAAAGCGAAATACCGTTCTGGATAACCTTTTGTCGGCCTGCGCCGGGACACTGATCCGCGTTGGCGGCCGTTGGTCGCTGCAGGTGGGCGCCTACTATGGCCCGGCTGACTTCACCATCAACGAAGACATGGTCATCGGCACCGTTGAGGGCACGACCGAGGTCAGCAACAGCGACGCCATCAACACCATGCGTGGGACGTTTATTGATCCCGCGCAGGCCTGGGCAGAGACCGACTATCCAGAGGTCGCAATTCAGGACTGGATCGCTAGCGATGGTGGCGAGCTCGCTGAGTCGCAGTCGTTTGCCTACGTGACGGACGCCTACCTGGCTCAGCGGCTCGCTAACATCAGCCTTCGGCGGCGGCGCTCGGGTGGCTCTTTGGCCGTGCCGCTGAACTTCAATGGTTACAATTGCCGCCCGGGGCGTGCAGTCAAAGTCGATCTGCCGTCGCTGAATATCCTGGGCGAGTTCATAGTCACCGATTGGACCATGGGCGCCGCTGATGCCTGCAAAGTCACCCTCAAGCCCTATGAGCAAGCGATTTTTGATGATGCTGTGGGCCAACCCTATGACCCGTTAGGGTTCATCAACCTGCCGGTTGGCGGCCTGGCTGCAGTCACTGGCTTGGCCTGGGCCCCCAGCGGTGTGGCCGAGGTAGTCCAAGGCGTGCTGAGCTGGACGCCACCGATACAGACCGTGCTCAGCTACACCGTGACGATTCGCAAGGGCACCGAGGTAGTACAGTCCCTCAAGATTGGCGGTGAAGCCTCGAGTTGCAACATCAATGGCCTCACCTCTGGCGTTTACGCCATGAGTGTTGTTGCCTTTGGCCCTGGCACCCGATCTGGCGAGGCAAGCATCAGCGTTAACGTGGGTGGCCCTCCCGTTCCGGAGAGCTGTGCTGTGTTTGCGTCGGTCGATACCATCACGCTGGTACCGGCCAACCTGCAAAACAGCCTTAATGGCGGCACCTATGAGTACTTCTATGCCACCAACCCTTCGGCGCCTATTGCGGACGCTGTGTACTTGGGACAGGGCCTGACCTTTACCCACACTGGGCTGGCATTCGCCCGGGAGTACTTCTACTACGTGCGGGCCGCGAACGCGTATGGAAAAAGTGATTTCCTGTTCGTGCCTGCTGCGACATCCAGCGATCCAACCCAGATGCTGGATGTCATTGCAGGCCAGATCACCGAAAGCGAACTGGGTAAACAGCTCACCAGTCGCATCGACCTGATAGACATGAACGGGCCTGGGTCGGTCAACGATCGAATAGGAACGGCCAAGACCGAGCTGGCCCAGCAGATCAGTGAGGTGAACAACGCCCTCAACACCACCAAAGGCAATTTGCAGCAGCAGATCACCGCTGTGAGCACTGATGTGTCGGCTGCCAAGGCCGACCTGCAGCAGCAGATCGCCAACGTCTCGGCCTTGGCCGGCTCGTTGCCGTACCGGAAAGACAAGGCCTACAGCGTCGGGCAAAGCGCCCTGGGCAGTGATGGCAAGTTGTACCAGGCCCTAAAAGCGGTACCGCTGAACACGCCACCGCCGAACGCCACCTACTGGACCGATGTTGGCCAGGCGGTGGTGACTGCCAACGGCATGGCCGCGCGCGTCCAGACCATGGAAACAAAAGTCGAAACCCTGGAGGGCGCCACCTCAGCCCAGGCCCAGCAGATCTCGGGCCTGCAGTCGAGCCTTACCACCACCAACGGCAACGTGTCGGCTGCCCAGCAGGCTGCGCAGGATGCGGCCACGCTCGCGGGCGGGAAGGGCAAGGTCATTGTTCAGTCGGCCGCGCCTGCCGTCGCCGACCGTCTGGCTCAGAACCTTTGGATCGACACCACCAGCAATGCCAACACGCCGAAGAGGTGGAGTGGCACCGCCTGGGTCGCTGTTACTGACAAGGTTGCAACCGATGCTGCCGCAGCTGCCGCCGGCGCATTGGCCTTGGCCCAGACTAAGGCCGACGCCACGGTAGTCAGCAGCCTGACCACCCGGGTCAGCGATGCCGAGGGCAAGCTCACGTCGCAAGCCACCCGCATGGACGGCATGCAGACCAGCATCGACGGCAAGGCCAGCTCGCAGGCGCTGCAGCAGGTCACCACCCGGGTGGCGGCTACCGAAGACAAGGACAAGGCGCAGGATCAGCAGCTTTTGTCGCAGAGCCAAGCCCTGACTTCGTTGACCGATAGTGTGAGCAAGAAGGCGGATGCTTCGGCTGTCCAGTCCCTGGGTAACCGAGTGGAGGCTGCTGAAGGGGCACTGAGCAGCCAGAGCACTGATATCACGCAGCTGAAAAACAGCGTAGGCGCTGCCCAGCCATTCGTTGCTGGCCGTGCCTGGGAGTTCACCGGTTCGACAAGGGGTTGGGTGGCGACCGCGACAAACGGGACGATTACTGCGGGCCCGCTGTTTGCTACCGTGACTGCAAACCCGAACCTTCAGTGCAATTTCACCCCAGTCGTTGCAGGCGCAGAGAACCCTTATCTGCGGATCAGGCTACGGCGGCGTAATACCAGCCGGGCGGGTGCCCAGATGTACTGGGCCAACGAAGACGGCGGATTGGCCGAGGCAAGGCGCTTTGGGTGGTTCATCAGCGCCACAACCACGGATTGGCAGGACATCGAGCTTGACCTGTCCGGCCATGCCGGGTGGAACGGCAAGAAAATTTACGCCATCCGCCTGGACATGATGAACTCCGGTGATACAAGCGGCGAGATCGATATCGCTTATATCGCCGTTGGTAGGCGTTCCGCCTCGGCCTCGGCAGAAGCCGTTTCCACTCTGAACAACGCGGTTACCGAAGCAGAAGGAAAGCTATCCAGCCAGAGCCAGTCGATCGTAAATCTGCAGGGTGGGCTCAATGCCACCAACGGTAATGTGTCAGCTGCGCAGAAGGCTGCCCAAGACGCATACAGCCTCGCTGACGCCAAGGGCAAGGTGATCGTCCAAAACTCAACACCTTCAGCCATCAACCAGCAGATCCAGAACCTTTGGATTGATACCACAGGTGGCGGGAACACACCCAAACGGTGGAATGGCTCCGCATGGCAGGCAGTTTCGGACAAGGTAGCCACGGATGCCGCAGCAGCAGCGGCCAATGCCCTGAGCCAAGTAGCGACAAAGGCTGATGCCTCTACCGTTCAGAGCCTCACGAATAAGGTAGAGCAACAGGGCACAGCCATCACCGCCGCTGGCGAGGCGATCACTGGCATTAATGCATCGCTCGGCCAGGTTGGCGGCGAGAACCTACTGCCTAACCCTTCGTTTGAGGTAGAGGGGCCAACTGCCGGCCTTGCTGATGGCTGGCGTATTGGCTCCTCGCTGTCTGCACCCAATCGGCTCCTGTCGTTGGTGCCGTCAACCTTGGACCCTCGCGGTAAGGCGCAGCGTGTCGATGCCAAAGGGCTGTCCGGCTCCGCGTATGTGGATGTTGCGCTACCGAACGCAAGCTGGGTGTCCATGGCGCCAGGGCAGGTACTGACAGTGTCGGCGTATGTCCGGGGCACCCAGGATCTGGTCAGCGAGATATACCTGCAATACAAGAACAGTGGTGGGGCCACGGTAGGGACGCATGGACCGCTCCGAACCATTCTGAGCGACGCATGGAACCGACCAGTCTTCACTGGCGCTGCCGCTCCAGCGGGGACGATCGGGGCAGACCTTCTTTTACGCGTCAGAGGTCCTTTGGGTGGTACCGCCAGTGACGGCTACTACGAGATTGATCGCGCCCAAGCTGAACTATCCACGGTAGTGAGTGCCTGGAAGGACAACGCCAAGAACGCTCAAAGCGCAGCGCAAGCAAACGCTGCAGCGATCAACAGCGTATCGGGTCGTGTCTCCAGCACGGAGGAGGGGCTGACGTCAGTCAGTGGTCGGCTAACTCAACTGGACAATTCGATCGGAGACGTTGGCGGAGAGAATCTGCTCTACAACCCGGCTTTCACCAAATTGGGAGCAGCTACGGGGAACAATCCTGATGGATGGGTGCCGGAAGGGACGGCGACCTATACGCCCTCAATGGTCAGCTCCTGGCTTAACGCTGCAGAAAATGCATATCGGTGCACCACCACCGGCGTTGGCACAACAGCTTCGGGCAACCCTTACACGTCGCTGGTCACAGCAAGTGAACGGGCTCCTGCAGTTGCCCCAGGTCAGACGGTGACGTCGTCGATCTATGCAAGAAAGACCTCCGATTCAGGCGATTTGGGATTGAGGATCTTCCATCAGTGGGCAAACGCCGCCGGAGCCGTAATCTCTGCTCCGGCCTCGCTGGTTGTGCCCGTATCGGTGTCCGGCGATCGCGTGTCGTTCACATCGATTGCTCCTGCTGGCGCCGCCAAGGTTCGGGTGTTTTACCGGGCCCACGCTGCAAGCGGGAGTAGTGCTGCTGGTACTTTCGAGGTTGCCAGGCCACAGGTCGAATACGGTTCGCGGCCGACTGGCTGGCGAGACAACGGGCAGGTCAACAGCACCACCATCGGCGCCGTTTCTACGGCAGTCGACGGCCTGACATCCAGCGTGAGCCAGCAGGGCAAAGACATCACCTCTGTGTCCGGCAGAACGACCAGCCTTGAGAACAGCGTCAACAACGGTTCCACTGGCCTGGCCAGTAAGGCGTCGACCGCTGCGCTGACCAGCGTGGCCAACCGCGTCGCTGCTACGGAAAGCGGACTGACTGCGCAATCCACGAGCATCACCAACCTGGAGGCGAAGATTGGCACCGCTCTGCCATTCGTGGCTGGGCAGACTTGGGAGTTCGTTAACTCGGTCGAGGGATGGATAGCCAATACGTCTGGAGCAACCCTGACCGCTGGCCCTCAGTACGCAACTGTCGCCAAGTTCACGACCATTCAGGCAACCAACACCTTCCCCGTCATAGACGGAGCCGCGAACCCTCTTGTGAGGATCAGGCTGCGCCGGCGCAACACCGGCCGGACCAGTGCGGCTATGTACTGGGCCAATGAGGATGGGGGCCTTGCCGAGGCCCGGCGGTTCAATTGGCCTATCAGCACCTCTAACGGGGACTGGCAGGACATTGAGTTCGACCTTTCCGGCCACGCAGGCTGGAACGGGAAGAAGATCTGGGCCATCCGCCTGGACATGTACAACTCAGGTGATGCCAATGGCGAGGTGGACATTGCCTACATCGCAGCCGGTCGGCGGTCGGTGGCTGCTTCGGGTAGGGCGTTTGATTCGCTCAGTGTCAACGTATCCCAGCAGGGCGACAAGCTGGCGGCTGAAACACAGAGGATAAATGGACTGCTGTCCTCTGTCGGAGATGCCAACGCCGCGATTCAGAACGAAGCCAAGGCCCGAAGCGATGCTGATGGAGCACTCAGTCAGCAAATTCAGAGCACCCAATCGTCTTTGGGGGCCACCAATGCTTCGGTACAGCAGATCAGTACCGCGCAGACCGGATTGAATAATCGGGTCAACGCTCAGTTCTCGATCAAGGTTGCAGTTACGCAAAGCGGAGTTTATGCGCTCGGTGGGATTGGAGTAGGCATTCAGAACCAGAATGGGGTGCTGCAGTCGGTCGTGGCCGTCTTGGCGGACCAGTTCGCGGTAATCAACGCCGCCGGCAATGGTTACGTCAGCCCGTTTGCGATTCAAGGCGGCCAGGTGTTTATGAATGATGCCTTCATTCGTGATGGCAGCATCATCAACGCCAAGATCGCCAACGGTGCGATTACGTCCGCGAAGATCGGGGTGGCGGAAATCGACACGCTGCGAATTCGTGGTAACGCTGTCACTGTGCCGGTATCGGCAAGCAGCCCCGGGAATGTGCTGGGTGCGGGGGTAGGCCAATGGCAAAACCTAGTCGCTGTCGGCGTTCAGATGGACGAGGGCGGTTTCATCACGGCCCAGTACAGCTGCTACCAAGGGTTTGGCAGTGGTATCCGTAAGTACCAATTCCAGATGGATATCAACGGCTTGGTGATCGCGGAAGGTGGCGGCGACTGGGCGGATGGTTTCCCTAACCTGATGGGATCAATCGGCGTTGGCCCGGGTTTTTTCGTCGTCACTGTGAAGTGGTGGGGGGAGAACACGGGGGTCGGCGTGAAAAATCATAACCTCTTTGCGATGGGAACCAAACGATGAGCAACACTGGACACTTCGCAGCCTATGAGCCTGACGGCCGGATCGTATTTGCCGTCAGCTGCCCGCCCGAGTACGGGAAGCAGATCATCAGACTCAACACCGACCGGCCTTTCATCCAGGTGGCCACACCGGCAAGGCCGGCCGATCACTTCGTGATGGGGCAAATGCTCAAGGAGCGTCCCCAGATGGGGGCGGTTCTCCAAGGGCTCTGGTTGAAGGGGGTGCACGAAGGTGCCGCCGTCAACATCGAGAGCGAAACCTACACCGCTGACGGCAGTGACATCGAGCTGGGATTTTCGGCGCCGGGTATCTACACCGTCACGGTCACCCTTTGGCCATACCGCGATCAGGAGTTCACCGTTGAAAATTCAGCATAAGAGCGACCACACCAAGCGCCGTGCGGCCGAGTACCCGCCGGTGGAGGAGCAACTGGACATGCTGTGGCACGCGATGAATCAAGGGCATATGCCCAAGGCTGAGCCGTTCTTCTCGACCCTGCAGCAGATCAAGCAGCAACACCCCAAGGCTTGAATCCAAGCCGACTACCCAATGCCCGCCATCGAGCGGGCTTCTTTTGCCTGGAGATTTACCCATGCCATTTGTCGCCATCAACCTGAGCAATGACTACGAAGTTGCCAACAAAACTCGCTACGCCACCCAGGAGGAGGCCGACGCCCGAGCCCGCGAGATTCTGACCCAGTTCCCGGCCGCCCAGGTCTGTGTCGCCCAAGTGCTGAAGGACTACACCGCCAAGGTCTCCATCAGCGCGAAAGATCCGGCAGAACCAGCACCAGGGCCTGAGGCGTCTGCTGCCTGACGGCGTTCGCAACCACCCAATGCCCGCCAAGCGCGGGCTTTTTTTCGCTTGGAGAAACCATGGCCAGACTCACCGAACCCCAGGCCGGAGGCGCGAATGTGCTCCGGTTTCTGGATCTGATCGCTTTTTCCGAAGGCACCTCGACCGTAAAAGCCAGCGATGACGGCTACAACGTGCTGTACGGTGGCGGCCTGTTCCAGGGGTACGCCGACCACCCAAGGCGCAAGCTGACATTCCCCATCAACGGCAAACCGGTCACCAGCACCGCTGCCGGCCGGTACCAGCTGCTCGAGCGTTACTGGGATGCGTACCGGGTCAGCCTGCGCCTGTCTGGCGGCTTCACCCCTGAGAATCAGGATCGCGTAGCCCTGCAGCAGATCCGCGAGCGCCGCGCCCTCGACGATGTCAAAGCCGGCCGCATTCAGGAGGCGATCGCCAAGTGCTCGAACATCTGGGCCAGCTTCCCGGGCAACAGCTATGGGCAAAACCCGCACCGCCTGGACAAGCTGCTCGGGCGCTGGGTGGAGCTCGGCGGAGCGCTGGCATGAACTGGCCGGTGCGGCTGGGCCTATTGGCCCTGGTGCTGGCTTCATATTGGGGCATATACCAGCATGGCCGGTCGGTGGAGCGCAGTCAGGCGCTTGCCACATCGGCGCAGCGTGATAGCGGCGATCGGCTGGCCGAGACGTTGGGACAGCGCGATGCCCGCGCGGAAGAACAACGACGCGCCCAGGCGCAGGAGGAGGCGAGAGCCCGTGCACACGAACAACACCAAGTGGCTGACACTGGGGCTGCTGGCGCCGATGTTGCTGGCCAGCGGCTGCAGCACGACGTCGCTCAGCTCGCAGCCTCCGTCAGTTGCCCCGGCCCGGATACCGGTGCTATCGCCCGAGGCAAGGCAGCCACCCGCGCCGCCATGGTGCTCTCCGACCTGCTCACACGGGCTGATGCTCGAGCGGGAGAATTGGCGAAAGCTTATGACCAAGCCCGAATAGCGGGGCTCGCATGCGAAGCATCCTATAATGCGCTGATCAAGTGATCGGAGCAGGGCAGTGGACAAGCGCACCTTCATCGGCATGGTCGAGGCCGGCGAGCCGCTGATTCAGCAGGCCATCGACGCAATGCGCGAGTATCACCAGGCCAAGGATTGCGGCGCGCCGGCCGAGGAGGTCGAGCGGCTGCGGCTGCTGGCGGAATCTTTGTTCCAGGCGGTATCCGACTATCAACTGCGCGTGGTGGCCACGGCCCGGGGCAAAGACCTGCCCCGTCTTCACTGATATCAGACTGATTGCGGTAAGAGACCTTTCAAGCCTTCTCCCAACTGAGCCCACAGAGAAGGCGGTGCTCCGGTAGCTATTGACACGCCATCGGCTACTGCACCCAAGGTCGAAAAGACCTTGTATCCGAGATCCGCGTCCAACGATTTTTTGAAGTTCGAGTCAGTAAACATATGGCCAGCTACGATCTCAATTGACTCCAGTACCGGTACGACTCCAGTGAAGCGGTAATTGTCAAGTGCTGATTCCACTTTTCTAAGTGACTTGACAAGGTATTCTTTAACTTTGATTTCAACGTCGCTGCTTATAACTTCTTTGATCAAGTTGGAGATAGCCTGCTGGAAATCGAGAATAACCAGGCTGTCAATTTCAGGAGGCGAATCTATAGCGAGCATTTGATTCATGACCTGTAGGAAATCGTTCGAGGCGCTGCTATATCTCGATGTGAAAGTCGAGATGTGGCTAGTTAACACCTGCTCTTGCATGGCCTTCGTGAACGTCCGGTGCCACGTGGTGGTCTGGGATTTCAGGGGAGGGTATCGATCATTCATAAGCTCAACGGCTTCGGTTGTGACCGCGATGAATTGACCAAGCCCAATCAGCAGGGGGCCTTCATCATTCCCCTTGATTCCCAATGCTTCACGCCATGCCTTCTTCGTCTCAGTTGTGTTAGGCATCGCTTCGATTGCTTTCAGTACGCGAAATGCGCGAGCGGCTGGATTATCTGTAGTCATCTGTTCATCCATGGGGTAAATCAGTAAACGCTGGGGTAGCGGTGAGTAGAGCTACGACGCTGGTTTGGAGAGGCCAAATGCTATCAGAAGCTGTGGGGGAATCTTGGGGGAATCGATCCCCCGAATGTTGTGGAATGCTGTTGCGTCACCTTGCGTCGAAGTTTCTGATTTATTTAGATTTTATGAAAATACCTCAAAAGAATATGAGGCCAAAAACGGATTCGAAATCCGTTGTACTGGCAACAGTACCTAGGGTTCAAATCCCTATCTCTCCGCCATTTTACGTGAAGCCCCGCAGATCAAGGTCTGCGGGGCTTTTTCGTTTTCGGATTGTACGTAGCAATTGTACGTAGTTTATCTTGGCCAAAGCGCACCTCAAGGCGGGATTTCAGGTGCGCTAATGAGCGGATCGGTTTGTTGAAGTGGTTACTTGCAGGGATAGGCCGTCTGGAACGATTTGAGGATGAGAATCGAGTTTTCCAGGTGAAGGAACTTGGGGTGATCTTTCAGGTACTGAACAACGATTCTTACCCCTTGTCCGTACTGAATGCCAGGGCGCGGGATGCAAACCTTGAACTCGGCAGGAAGGTCCTCCGCGAAAGCACCGACCATATCCATTACTCCGCTCACCTGACCTAGGCAGTAGCCAGCACCGAATCCGACGTTGTTGGAATCTAAGCCATCCAGGGCTCGTACTGCTGCCTGGCATTGTGTGAGCAGCTGATTCCCATCAGCCATAGCATTTCCGCTTATAAAAGTTCCTGTGAGTGCCAGAACAGTTGCCCATTTTCTCATTTCTTAGTCCGTATAGTTTATGCGACGATGCTACAGGCAGCCTAGCTAGCTCGCTACCCTGGATAGCTGAATTTCGTGCAGTGGGAGAGATACGGTGGATGTTCGTCGCATACATAAGACAGCTATCAAGCATATCCATATTCATAACGACATTTCCAATACAGCAAACCATCTGCGTAAGCGGGTCGAGGAAATGGAGGCTACGGGAAACCGCGAGGGGATTTTGCTGGATGTCACTGCGTGTCTGGTGATGCTCGCGTTTGCCTCTGAGTCTCGGATTAACTTTATCGGCGCTAAGAAAGTGGAAAACTGGGATGAGTGGAAGCCGTTTCACATCAAGGTGAACATGGTTTTCAAGGAGTTGGGTATCAAGCCCGACCGCTCACAGCGCCCTTACTCGGCTATCAAGCGGCTGCAAGAATTTCGCAATATTATCGCTCACGGCAAGCCTAGCGTCGTCTTGGTAGACGAGGTAGTCGAAGTTGGTCCTGAGGAGCGATACGACGATGTAGACCTAGGCGCTGATTGGGAAAAGTGTCTGAGCACGGACTTTATGCGGCAATGCTCAGACGACATTGACCAGATATGGAAGCTGTTGCTTGAGGTGGCGGGGATCGAGCTTCACGAAGCCCTCACGCACGGTTCGTATAGTTTCGACCTGATTGAAGTGCTTCCTCGTGCTTAGGTTCGTAATCGTTCAATTGCTGAGGTAATCCCATCGGCGTTTGTGTCCAGGGCCTGCAAAGCCACCATTGAATTGTCGTAGACGTTCACAGAGCCACGTTGGCGTATCCAAGTGCTCAGTTCCTCGATAGCAGCTCGGAGGGCTGGCTGGTTCATTATCAGCAGTTCGAGGGCATTAGCGGTTGCAGCGGCTTTGTCGTCCATATCAGGGATTCCCTTATCCTGGTGGTGATGCACGAGCCAGGGAGCTTACAGGATGGTATGACTAGCTGGCAGGGGACTGAGTCCAAATATGGGCTGAGTCGTCTGGCAGCGTTTTTCCAAAACCAGGATTTTCTAAAAATTTTTCCGGCACCTTGCCCTGAGGTAACTAGCCACCCGAACAGCTGGCCAAACTATCACGGCGGGGATTGGGGGAATCGGTGAAAACTGGCCAACTGGCGCGCGGTGCTAAGAGCCATTCCCGTGCCAACTCACTGCCACCGGTTATCTTTACAAAGTATCTGAGGCGAAGAAAAGCCCCGCCATGGAGGGGCTACTTACGAGCTTGCAGGGGCATTGGTGGCCTTGTTCAGTTCCAGTCCCAGCCGCTGCATCACGCGCATCACTGCCGTTGGAGACCATTGACCGCCGCGTGCAGTGCTGATGTTGCGAGCAGTAAGGCAATTGGCCACGGCCTGTAAGCTACTTGCCCCCTTGAGGATGCAGTTCTCAATAACGTCTTTGACCGCATCTGCTCGATGGTCTGCCTGCTGCCGCTGGGTAGCGTGGCCCTTGACCCTGTTCAACTTGCTACGACCCTTTCGTAGCTTGTCCTCACGGTTGGCGATGCTATGCAAGGCGTCAACGTCACCTGCTTCTGCTCGTGCATCGAGCGACTTCAATGCGGCCTTGGTGCGTTCGCTGATAAAGGTCCGCTCTTGCTCTGCCAGCACAGCGTAGATGTGTAACTCAACCGTCGAGGCGTTGGGCATGGTCGCCACCTTGAACGTGCTGCGTTTCATCAAGCCAGCAATGTGCTCAACATCCCGGCTCAGCCGGTCGAGCTTGGCCACGATTACCGGCAGATTGTGGGCGAACGCTGCGGCCCCTGCCGGACGCCCAAGCGGGTGGATGGAGCCAGAGACGCCAGAGTCAGTGTACTCAGCCACAATCGTCCACCCCTGCTTCTCGGCAGCGATATGCACGTACTCCCGCTGGGCTTCGATACCGAGGCCAGATTCCCCCTGGCCCTTGGTGCTAACGCGATAGTAGGCGACGACTTCCATGGTGGCGATCCCTTGCGGATGGCTGATGCAGTGACTTTACAACTGTTACAACGACCGATCAACCGATGTAATGACTTTTTCACAGGCGAAAAAATGCCCCGCCATCGAGCGGGGCAGTGTCACGTTAAGTCGGCGGGTAGGAAAATCCTGCCGGGGGGTTGGGGCAAGTTGCTATGTACCAGGCAGCAGGGGCCTGTAACGGAAATCCTACTGATTTAGTAGGATTTTTCATCAAGGAAGCGACCTGCTTAGTGCCGCTGCCAGCAATCCCTTGGAAATAGGGACTTGTAGCCGTGTAAGGGTGTGAAAAGGGTAAAACTCCCCACACAAGTTGGCTAGTTATTGCCTAGTTATGCGGTAGTTATTCTGGAGTTATCTGGCATCCATTAGTTCAGGCAGCAGCCTACGTTGGACACAGCGCACCGTGTTCAGCTTTTTCAAAAAGTCGTGATTTTAATTAGCCGACAGCGGATTAGCTGCCGAAAGAATTTGTCAAGCGCCTGTCAGGCAAGTTTTAGCTTCGTTCTGGCTCAGGGCTTGTTGAATGCTATCAACGGAGCCAATCCAGCCGGTTTTCCCATTCTTGAGTTCAAACCCGAAGCGTTTGCCAAAAGCGCTTGAGTTCTCGTTTGCTGCCTCGATAGCAATGTACTTGTAACCAATTTCTGGTGCGAGCTTCACAAGCCAATTCAACAAGCTACGACCATGGCCTTGGCGTTGTTCTACAAAGTAGAGTCGTGCAATGACAAGTGTCTCCCGAGGCCAGCCAACTCTCAGACTTGGGAAAAGCCGGAAGTAAAGATCATAGTCGTAATCGGGGTGATCGGCTTTCACGGTTGAGCCTAAGCCGAGATGCAGATAGCGGTTCACCTTGGACTTTTTTAGTCCAAACTGCTCCTGAAGAAAGCCGGAAAGTTTCCGCTTTAGGTGGGTACATCCTGCATCGGCATATTCTTGCCATTCGTCTTCGTCGGCACTTAGATCGGGCTTCGAGAGTATCACTACCATGCTCCTGGTGGGTTGGTCTTATTCCAGGCTAGCCAGCTGATCGTGATCCTGTCAAGCGTTTCTGTGATAAATTTTTTTCGCTGCACGGTTAATACATAAGTTGATTACAGCAGAACTCATACACTAACTAACATTTTCTCTTACACTAACATGGAGCTTGCCTTTCTTATTGAGTGTCCGCTGTTTCTAAGTTCTCCAAAAAGTCGACAACTAGTGCGCTCTGGTGATTTAAGAAACCCAAGGGATTTCTAAGTATTTTCCATATTGGAATCTATTACACTTAGCCTAGTTTTCTCAAAGCCCCGTCACATCAACTGTCATAGTTGTTGGTGGTGATGCAAGTAGGGGGTTCCAGGGGCACGGTCACCAGTGCTGCCCCACGGACGGCTAGCGATGGCAGTCAGGCCACCACCGCCAGAGTTGGGGCCAACGCGAACACAGTACGACATCAATATGTCCCACGGGATGCCAGCCTGCGAAGCTCCACGCCATTGTTTCGGGTAGCCCTGTTTGAACGATTCCTACGCAACCATCGGCAATGGCTCTGCTACCACTGGCGAGAACTGCAACCACTGCGGGAATCGCTTGAAAGCGATGTTCGACCATTTGCAAGGCCGATTGCGATAATCCTGGCGGGCGCTTTCGACGGCCTTATCAAGGTTTACCAGCATTGCATCCTGAGCGTCGAGAATCTGCGTCTCGGTGCACATACCCGCGTCCAGTAGCGCCTGCCAGGTTGGCTCAAATGTGGCGTACAGGTTGTCAATGTAGCCTAACCAGTTTGATCCACTGGCCTCCCAACTCCACTGATCGGGGGCGGTGACTGCTGGGACCAGGTTTTGCACAACGAGCCGTTTCATCACCCGATTCCGGATGTAGTCAAGGTCGATTTCCAGCCCCTGTAACGCCATCTGAGCCGTTGCGATGATTCCAGGCTTCAACTCCCTTCCCTTCGAGTCGTATACCCCGTTAATCAGCGTTCCCAGGTCATCAGTCAGAACCTGTGGGGGAGTACGCCAAGGGCGATCATGGTGCAGGTACAGCAGGGGCGACCATGTAGCGCTACCCGTCTTGAGGAAACGACTTCGAGCCGTGCCCTGATTATGGTTGATCTGGACGAGGTAGATACCCAGCAGCCGCACCAGCTTCAACATTTCTTTGCAGTTGTTCCGGTGTTGCCCATCCGGCAGCAGATCGGAGAAACGGGCAAGTTCATCGTGGAGTACGCCTAGCTCCGAATCTGTTGGGCACCTGCTGTAATCAGCGGCTTTGACGCTAGTCCGCCCTTGCTGAATGGCGTCCAGGGCTTGCAGCGCTTCCAGGTCTAGCGACGAAAGCTCGGCCAGCGTGTAGCGGCGGTCTAGTGGCTCGGATAGATCGTCGTCCTGATTCTTGAATACCTTCCTGGCCATACGTAGCCGCATTGTGCGTTGCGGGATATGCTCCAGTTCATCAAGGAAGGTATCCAATTCGGGGCCAAGAAAGTCAGCAAGTTTCTGTAGCACCCGATCCAGCGACATATCATCAGTGATGTTCCACTTTCGTTCACGGGCAGATGCTGGAATCGAAGCGCCAGCCCAGGTGCTAACCGGTTTGTTGCCCTGCTTCTGATTCAGCCACGCAGTACCGGTAAATGTGTTTTGCCATGTAGTTAGCCCTGTGCTGCCATCACGGCCTACTAGGGGTTGGACGTGGCAGAGTTGGAACAGGTCTTTACCGTGGCCACCATTTACCCAACCGTAACGTTGCTTGCGATACACGAACTGGTTGTAGAGTCTGCGAAGTCCATCCGCATCGTTACCCTGATATGTCTGTACTGTCCCCGCCCGCTTGGCCTGGTCAAGTAACCAGTAACCGAAAGGACATTCCAGTAAGCGCTGCTTACGCCGTTCAATCTTCTTTTCCTTGGCGCTCAGGGTTGGTGCTTTTTGCTTTCGCTCCGCTGCCTTCGCACAGGCGCTGCTGCATGTGGCTCGACCACCGGGCCTACGTTTGAACATTGCCCCGCAGTGGGTGCAGGGGTACTCAAGTTGGTTGTTGCTGTTCTTGGCTGCTGCCATCGGCGTCCGCTCTTACTGGGATCGAGTTGTTAAAGGTGGCCAGGGTGATAAGCACGTTCAGGCCGTGGGTTGGGTTGGAAATGCCACGCGAGGCCATGAAGGCAAGCAGGCGTGCACTGGCGGTTTCGTTGAGTGAAATGCGCATGTGAAATCTTCCGAAATGTTGAGTTTTAAAATGGGTAAAGCCGCGTGGCACTAGGGATGCAGCCAGAAATCGCGACAAATCCGTACCTACCTCGTGCCGACCTTTTCGCCGTTCTGCGGGCAGCAGAAGCCCGATGAAATCAGCGGCCTAACTGGCTTGATTGGCGGGGGGATTGGCTGGGGTAGGTGAAGCCGGTGGCTCAGGACGAGCCGGGGAAGGGGCGATGGTACGACACTTTTCCAGGGCGTCAAGGGGACGGCTAGCCCGCCCGTACCTGCTCGTCTGCCTGCACCGAGGCGACAAGGCATCGCATAGCCCATTCGATGTATTCCCGCACAGGCTTCCGGTGCTTGCGTGCCTGGCGGCTCAGTTCGGCAAACTCGGCAGGGGTGAACGTGATTCGCAGCCCCTGGCGGTGTTCGTACTCGTTGCTCACGCTGCTGCACCTTGCTCGGTTGCCGCTGGGGTTGCATAGGCACGTAGCAAGTCGGCTAGGGCGCTCGCTTCCTCGTCGGCTTGTTGCACTGCCCTGGCTGCTGCTGCCTCTGCGGCTGCTGCGGCTTCTTCTCGGCGGCGCTTAGCGAAGATGGTAATTTCCATCTGGCGTGCTGTTTCGGCAACGTTTCGCTCGTAACGATCTTTCTCGTAGTTTGCAGTTACGGTTTTGGTCAAGTTGGCAAGTTCCGCTTTGATGACCTTCTCTGGCTTCCGCAAGATGACTTTCAGGTACAGGGCTTGCGAGATGGCTTTAACAATCGTGTAACCTTGCTTCCACTCATCTTGGAGTTCGATTAGGGCAAGTTCCAACGGTTTATGGCGCACCCAATCTACATGAGCGGCCATCCCCTTGTAATGAAGTCCCTCGGAGCGACCATTATAAAGGGAGGTTTCTTTGTCTAGCAGGATTTGAAGTTCGGCCTTGTCGTGCTTGAAGAATTCAACGACTGTTGTGCCGTAAGTGTATGTGTCGGTCATTACTGCTTCCATTAGTATGCGTTCTTGCGGACTTTCTTGAAGCCCTTCAAGAATTCGGTTGTGCTCGTGAACTTGGTGCTTTTCTGCTTCTGGGCTTCGGCCTTGCTGGAAGCCCCGGAATTGCGTTGTGGCGCGTTTTTGTTGGGGGCTGTGGCTGTGATTGCACTTGCTTTCTGCGTTGCAGATACGCGCTCCCTGAATGCGAGAAGGTCACTTAGTTGGGCGACTGTCCCTACCGGGAAGATGTAATCTTCAAGGGCAGAGAGATATGTGAGTTCAGCCATTGTGGCTTGCACGTAATCTACGTGGCTGGATTTCGTTTCTGGTAGTTCGTTGAAGTAGGACAAGATTGCGCCGTCCCCCTTGCGTACTTCTAGGTAAATCGTTTCCGACATTATGCGGCTTCCTGTTGTTTATGTTGTTCTTTCTGTGCTTCCTGGGCTAGAAATTCTTGCTCCAGTTCAGCCTGGGTTGCTTTGTTGTTCTGTTTCCAGACACGCGACTGGCAAGTGCTGCCGCAGAATCGGGTAAGTTGGCTGCGTGAGTAGTGCGTTCTACCGCAACCTTCGCAGGTGTTTCGTCGTAGTGGGCGCTGGGCCATAATTAATTCCTAAATGAATGATGATTTATCGTAGATAAAAGAATGCCCGTTACTCAACTAAGAGTTTAAGGCGAAGGGTTTTTAAGGTTTTGATGCAGTTGCACTTACGTTGGCAGTGCAGATTACCCTTGCGGGTGAAATGGTGGCCAGTTGCGTTGCAGTCCTGGCCGGACTTATCTTGAAGTTAAGGACATGAGACTTAACTAACCGATGCAACTTTCCCTATGAAACTTACAGTCATTGCCTGGACTGATGAACAGGATGCGACACGCACCAGCAATGCCATGCCAGTAACTCTGCCAGTGCGTATATACAGTTCGGGGATATTGCGAAGGGGCGAGAAAGATTTCTTGAAAGAGCGTATACAATAACACGGAACTTAATTCTGTCAAGCGAAATTCAGTAAGTAATGCAAGCTTTTTTGTTGCGATGCTTGTTTGTAGAGAGTGTGCCCCGCAACAATCGAAAGTTGTGGGGCGGGGTAAGCGGTATTGGTTGGGCTACTGCACAGGCAGGGTAGGGATTTTAGAAATGGCCGTAAGTTTCTGTGCGGCGCTGGCGCCCTGGCTATAAATGTCGAACGTTACTGTGCCCGTTTCGTGGCCAACTAGCTCTGCGATAAGATGGCCAGAAACTTCCGCCCGCTGTAGTTGGGTGACGACTGTCTTACGGATGCTGTGGAAAACCTGCCGCTTCCCGAATCCTAATGACGTCTTGAGCCTGCCAAACGCCTTGCTATGCAAGTCCGACCGAATGCCGTACTTGTTGCGGGAGGTAGAGGGCACAAGGTAATCGTCCGATGATTCGGCCATCAGGCGCTGCACTAGGTCAGTCAGGGCGGGGTGAACCGGCACAACACGGATACCTGCTACGGTTTTACTATCAGTGATATCAAAGCTGAGGATGCCATCGACCTCAATGACGTGCTCGGCACGTAGCTGGCACAGTTCTTCGATCCTGGCTCCGGTGTACGTGCCCAGCAGAATTAGGTCAGCAAGCGTGTTGTGCCCACCCGCACTGGCGGCTGAATGCAGCTTGGTAAGGTCGGAAAGCGAGAAGTCTACACGTTGGGCATCCGCCTTCGCCTTCCCCCTGGCCTGGGGCAGTTCGTGATGGTCAAACGGGTTAACGGCACCCTTGAAGTCTTCCCGCCACTGGGCATCGTACTTCATCGCCCACTTCCAGAAAGTGGTTCCGGCGTTGATGTACTGTGCCTTCGTCTTAGCAGTGACATTCAGTGAATCAAGCCAGGCCGTCACGCAGTCGAAGTCCAGGGGCTTACCCGTCTCCGCGAGAAATGCGGACAACTTTTGGAGCTTGGATTCTTGTTGATCGACATTTTTCGCGGAGATGTTCTTTTCTTCACGGGCAGTGCGGAATGCGGCTAGCCGGAGCTTGGTGATTGGCGACTTGGGCTTGTAACTGGTGGGGGTTGCATAAATCGCTGCCGCTTCACTCATCTCGGGTGAGGTGAGATTGTAGGTGTACGCCGCCATCTGCGTGCTAATAGAGCGGGTTAGGTTTGCGGCTCGTTGCACCGCTTCGACCATGGTTGGTGCGGGAGGCGCGTTGAAAGAGGCTCTGATTTGCTCTGCTATACCTGGCGGACCATCCTGCTCCCAAGCAAAAGCATCCTGTACCAAGGCTTCCTGCTCACGCTCCAATTGCTCAAGGTTGGCCTCAAGTAAGTTCAAGTCAGTGATCCGCTCACGAGGTTTTTCCTTGAGGGACGCCAGTAGGCGAGCGTCAACTAGCTGATCGAGGGCGTAACTTCGTGCAGCAAGTTCGGGGCGCCAGTTCTCCTTGAGGGCCTTGGCCTGGGCACGGGCCTCCGAGATTTGCGCCTTCCACAAAGCAAGATATGGTAAGCGGCGATTCATCGCCTCGGATCGCAGCCCGGTCTCCAGGGACTTCGACATAATCCTCCTGCCGCCGAACGCCTTGCGGGCATCTGCGGGTATGGAAAGGCGAACGTGCCAGGTGCTGCCTTGTAGTTCGAGGTGGTCTGCCATGGCAGCGGTTCCGGTTGGGATTGTACGTAGAAATTGTACGTAAAAAAGGCCGGAAAGCCAATGTTTTCAACGTTTTCAGGGGCTTGAGATGATTAGTGTCGAGTCCCTATCTCTCCGCCATACGCGAAGTAGCCGAAGCCCCCGAAAACGTTGAAGTTTTCGGGGGCTTCGTCGTTTTGGTGGTTTGGATCAGGGCAGCCATAGGCAAAATGGTTCTGTGATGTTGTCGGTGGGCAGTGTTTTTATTGCCCTGGAATCGTGTTTGCCGGGCTGACCCCTTCGCGGGCACGCCCGCTCCCACAGGGGACGGTCCTGCCGACGCTGAGGGCCGCAACATTTTGTCTTGAACTGCCGATAGCACCTTGGGCTACAATGCGGCCCTCTACTACACCACTCACGCCCAGGCCAAACGCCGTAATGATTACGCGCGCTGGGCGATGACTTTTTCTGACATGGATTCGTTGGATGCTTCGCGCCGTACTGGTCTTCCTTTTTGCCCCGCGCCGGGCGGCTGAATTGCCGCTCGCGACCAGTGCCGCGCCCCCTCTCAAATCCCCGCACACCTTCGCCTGCCGCCGCCTGCCATTGGCTGCGGTACGCGGCTGTGCGCCCCATCGACAATGGAGTGCTCCACTTGCGTAAGAAATTCGTCGCGTCCCTTCTGGCGGTCGCCATCGCTTCTACCACGGCCTGTGCACAGCTCGGGATCAGCAAAGAGCAAGCGGGCACGGTGATCGGTGGCCTGGCTGGCGTTGCCATCGGTTCGACCTTGGGCAGTGGCAACGGCAAGATTGCCGCCGCGCTGATCGCGGGCGGGATTGGCGCCTACGTCGGCAACCGCATCGGCAACATGCTCGATGAGAAGGACCAGCAGGCCCTGGCGCTGCGCACCCAGGAAGTACTGAGCCAGCAGCAGGCTACGGCCAGCGCCCAGCCCGTGACCTGGAAGTCCGACCACTCTGGGGCCAGCGCGCAGATCGTGCCAGGCAAGGAATACACCAAGACCAAGCAGGTCGAGGTCAAGCGCGCGCCCAAGATCCAGGCCGTGCCGTCGATGAAGCTGATCAACGAACCGTATGTGACCACCAGCGACAACCTGAACGTACGCGCCGCGCCGAACGCCTCTGGCGAGAAGGTCGGCAGCCTGAAGAACCACACCGAGTTCACCGCAGTGGGCGCCACCGGCGACTGGATCCTGGTCGGGCGCAAGGGGGTGACCGTGGGCTATGTGCACAAGGACTACGTGGAGCCCAAGGCGCAGGCCGTGGCCAAGCGCGTGACCCCGGCGGTAAACCTGGACGAGCTGGACGTTGCCGCCAGCAAGGAAACCCAAGCCTTCGACCTGGACTCGCTGCAGTCGCTGCCCACCCAGACCGTTGCCGCCGAAGCGGCCTGCCGCCCAGTCACCGTCAGCCTGAAGGCGCAAAACGGCAAGACCGAACAAGAGCAGAACACCTTCTGCAAACAAGCCAACGGCACCTGGGAACTGATCTGAGGACTCCATGAAAAAGCACGCGCTCGCGCTGGCTGTGATCGGCGCTTGTGGTCTGGTACCGCAAGCGTTCGCTCATGAGCTGGCCTATTCCAAGAAAGACAACATCAAGGTCGAAGTGCCTGGCGATGCCAGTACCTGGTGCAAACCCCAGGTCGACCTGACCATCAGCCGCCCAGCCTGGGATAACCAGGAGCTGCTGACGGGCCTGCTGAGCAAGCTGCCGTTCGTGTTTGCCAAGGACTGCTCGACCGCCAAGGTGAGTTGGAAGGCAGTCGATGGCAACGGCAAGCTGTACGCCAGCGGCTCGGGCAATGCCAGCAACCTGGGGCTGGTGACACTGGCTGCCGCACCTGCCGTTGCCGCCCCGGCGCCTGCTGCACCGGAACCGGTACCGGAACCGGCAGCGGAGCAGGCACCTGCCCCGGCACCTGCCACGGCAGCGGCCCCGGCAGCCGCCGAACCCGTCCCCGCGCCGGCACAACCAGCACCGGCGCCCGCCGTAGCGGCAGAACCAGCGCCTGCTGCGCCCGCCCAAGCCCCTGCTGCACCACCCGCGGCGGCCCCAGCCCCAGCAGTGGCCGCAGCCCCCAGCTCGGATTTTGGCCGCCCGGTGGTCCTGGCAAACCCCAACCTGATGCAGGTAACCGACGGCGCCGGCTGCAAATGGGTGCTGAGCAAGTCGATCATCGGCGCAGGCGACACCCTGTCGTTCGGCACCACCCCGGCCATGCCGTGCCCGGCCTCCGGCTTTGGCCAAGGCAGCTTCGACAGAATCAGCTGGAAAGCGGTGGGTACCTATCGTGGCGATAACTGGGACAAGGTCTATGCCCACCCCAGTGGCCTGATCTTCACCAAGCGCCTGGAGGCCGCAGTGAAGGACAAGGCGGTTTCCTACCTGACTGCCGACGCAGACCAGGCCGCATTCCTGGTGGGTGAGATCCCCGGCCGGCAGATGAAGGTGTACCTGACCTTCAGCCGTTCCAGCTATGGCGTATTGCGCCCGTTCGGCAGCGACCCGTACTACGTGGCGGTCACCCCGGACGAATCATTTGCCCTGGACCCGGCCAAGTACAAGGAGGCCGCGCTGGAGATCTTCGACCTGGTCAAGACCGCCTCGCCGTCCACCACCGATGTGGCCACCCTGTTGATCGTCAAGGACATCTCGGCCATCACCAACAGCCTTTGGGGCAATGACGCGCAGAAGATCACCCGCAACCGCATCGGCATCAACCGCCAAGGCCTGTTCTTCGATGTGCGCGACGGTGCCAACTGGGCGGTACAGCGTGAGCAGCAACGCCAGCGCGAGCTGCGCCAGCGCCAGCAGGAACTGGCGCGCGTGCACACCCGAGTGCTGGAGCGCTACCAACAGTTGCAGGACGGCATGAGCGAGTTCAAGGGGCGTGAAACCGAGGCACTGGCGCAGATGGCCGGCATCAAGGTGCGCTTCGCGTCGCCACTGGAGCAGCAGAACCCGGCTACCTCGGCCACTGTGGCGACGATGATGGTGCATGTAACCGGCAAGCAGGGCGACTTCTACAGCATCGACTTCCCGAGCAAAGGCCGCCTGGTCGCGGACGAGGAATACGGCGAGGGCTGGTACGTAACCCAAGTGGCCAACGCCACGCCGTACTACCCGCTGGACGACGGCCGCGCGGTGCCCACCTACCGCGCCTACAGCGCCGGCGAGCCAGAGGCCTGCAAGCAGGAACACTGTGCCGACCGCGTATCGTTCGGTGCCGTACTGGCCAAGGAATTCCCCAACGCCGGCATCGATTTCAGCTGGACCCCCGAGGTCTCCCAACAGTACGTGAACGACTGGAACAACGCTTCCGCCATGGTCCAGTGAGGCAAACACCATGATCAAACAGATGAACAAGAAGCAGCTGCTGATGGGCGGTGTGGCCGCAGCGGTGCTGGTGCTTGGCGGTGGCTATGCCCTGCTTTCCAGCTCGGGCAAGAAGGCTGCGATGGCCTACTACGACGACTTCAAGGAGCGCTACTTCCTGGAAGACGTCTTGTCAGAGGGCGACATTTCCTACTCGGCGTTTTCCGGCAACCTGACTGTGGCCGACCCGGAGATCCGTGTGGCCGCTGCACAGACCAACGGGGCTCAGCAGTTCATGCGCGGCCTGTCAGGCCTGATGGAGTCGGTGCAGGGCAGTTCGGCTGAGGAGGGCCTGGCCGGTTGGGCCAAGTACCAGCTCAACGCCAGCCGTGATGTGGCCGGCGTGTACCTGAAGGCAGATGCGCTGAAGCTGGCTCACGACGGGGACAGCAAGGACGGCAGTATCCATGTGCAGTTGCTGGGCATGCAGATGGGCAACCCGTTCGTGGCCACCAAGGGCGCCGAGGTGGTATTGGTGGCCGATGTCAGCGACGAGATCCAGCCACGGGCCGAGCTGCTCGCCAACGGGCGCGCCGCCCCGTCGAGTTTCAACTGGGGGGGCAACATGGCAGTGCGCCAGCCGCTGACCGGTGCCTTCCTGGTCAGCAGTACCGGCGACTTTGGTACCACGGTCGACCTGGACTTCACCATCAAGCGCTCCAGCGACGGTGAAGGCTCGATGACGTTCGTGGTTACCCACCGCAACGACGGCTCCAAGGTCGGTGAGATCGTGCGCAAGGCGGAGTTCCAGTCGCTGCCGGAGCTGGACGATGTTGAAACCCAGCTCAAGAGCGCCCTGAGTGCCATGGTGATCGGTGCCTACAGCGCGTATTCCGGCCAGGCGGTGCTGGCGGAGGCGGTCAGCGGCTTTGCCCGCAAGGCCAAGGTCGAGAACTACACCTTGAGCTACAGCGGCTTCAAGCCGCTCAAGCAGGCGTTCAACGATTACCAGCAGCGGGTTCCCAAGGCCAAGTTCGCGGCATTCTGCCAGGAAGTGGGGCTGTCATCGTGGAGCAGTGATTTCGGCGCGAAGGCGAAGAACCACAGCGACTCCGAATGTGCCATCGGGCAGAAGCTGGTCGAAGACGGCCAGTTCGAGGAAACCTACACCTTCAAGGAAGGCAAGAGCCTGTTCGCAGCAGTGTTCGTGAGCAAGGCGTACCAGCTGGAAACCGATTGATGGGGAAGGGCTGAGCATTTAAGACCCTGCGACTTGGATCCAATGCTCAGTTTCTGTATCATCCCGCCGCCATCAGACGATGGCCGCAAATGTTTCATTTAAAGGACTTAGTAATGAAAAAGCTGTTCAAGGCCACTGTAGCCGTTGCTGTCGTTTCGGGTGTTGCCCTGCTGTCGGGTTGCACTGGCCAGGTTTACAACCAACCGAAAAACTGCACCTACGACTACCTGTTCCACCCTTCGGTTTCCATCTCCAAGATCATCGGTGGCTGCGGCCCGATCGATAAACTGCCTCAGCAGCAGTAATCTTGGCGGTACCCTGATCGCGCCCCTTGCGGCGTGATCCAATGCCCCCGGTCATGCAAATGGCCGGGGGTTTTTGTTTTCCCGGCAAGGGTTACCAGCGCAGCGAAACGGTGCCGAGCAAGGTGCGCTCTTCACCCCAGTAGCAGCGCCCGGCGTTATTGCAGCCGGCCACGTATTCTTTGTCGAACAGGTTGCGCGCGTTCACCTCTACCGACCAGTTGTCGTCTATCTCGTAGCCTACCTTGGCGTCGACCAAGGTTACGTCACCCGTGCTCGCTGAGGTCGCTGTTCAGTTCAAGCTCCACACCCTTGGCGCGGCTGGCGCCGATCTGACGGTAGTCACCCACGGCCGCGTCGTAGAGCACATCGTCCTTTTTGCGCAGGTCGAACACCGATGCGGTAAAGGCGGTGTTCCAGCCTTTGGGTTCGTACTTGATGCCGAGTTCGTACTGCTCGCTGGTGGTGGGGTCGAGTGGGCCGCTTCTGCTTTCGGTCTGCTGGGTCGGGGCGAAGGCGGTGGCATAGCTGGCGTACGGTGACAGGCCATTGTCGAACTGGTACATCACGCCGGTTTGCCAGGTGAACTTGCTGTCCCAGCAGTTCATGTCGGCCGCGGCGTTGAGGGTGCCTGCCTTGTTGCGGTATTGGCTGTTGACCCGGTCCAGGCTCAGCCCTGCCAGCACGGTGTGGTCGAAGGCGCCGGGGGTGAAGTGGCCTTCGAACTGGTTGTCCAGCGAGTAGGCGATGGACTTGTTATAGCGGTCGTAGGCCGTGTTGCCGAGGGTACTGCCGAAGCCGTTGTCGTTCAGGTTGCCTGGCCACATTTCCTGGCGGTCGATGCGCGACTGCAGGTAGCGGGAGTTCTGGCGGAACTGCCAGGTGTCGTTGAAGCGGTGGCTGAACGCGTAACCCAGGGTCCAGGTTTCCCGCTCGAAGTTGTCCCAGTCCGGGTTGCCGGACAACTGGTCCTTGTCGATCTTGCCGTTGGGGTTGTGCAGCAGGGTACCGGCGGCGGGGAAGCCCAGCTCCATCAGGGTGCGGTCGCGCTGATAGGTGGCCAGCACGGTCAGGCTGTTGTCATCATCGAAATTCAGCGTCAGCGAAGGGGCAAGGTACAGGCGGTCGTCGGGCTGGTGGTCGACCTGGGTGTCGGCGTTGCGGCCCAGCATCACCAGGCGGCCCAGTACATTGCCCGCATCGGTCAATGGCCCGGAAATGTCCACGCCCAGCTGGCGGCGGTTGTGCGAGCCGTAGCTCAGTTGCACTTCCCCGCGGGGCTCGGCGGTGGGCTGCTTGCTGACCAGGTTGACCACGCCGCCGGGGGCGTTTTCACCGTACAGGATCGAAGTCGGCCCGCGGAACACCTCCACGCGCTCCAGGCCATAGGGTTCGCTGCTGGTGTCGTAGCGGTTGCCCTGTACCCGCAGGCCGTCGCGCAGCAGGCCATAACCGTAATCGGTAGCGTTGAAGTCGCGGATGAAGAACAGGTCGCCGGCCTGGCCATCGCCGCCGGCGAAGGGCGGCGAGAAAATGCCCGGCACATAGCCCAGCACTTCGGTGAGGGTTTGTGACTGCTGGTCGTCCAGGCGCTGGCGGGTCACCACCGAGACATAGCGTGGGGTATCGGCCAGGGCGCTGCTGGTCTTGCTGGCCGTGCTGCTGGCGACCGCACGGTAACCCGTGTCGCTCTGGCCGTTGCTGACCAGCAGTGTGGCTGCATTGATCGCGGTAGCGTCCAGTTGCAGGGCGTTGCCCTCGGCCAGCGGTTGCAGCACATAGCCGGCGTTGCCTTGTGCAACCGCTTGCAAGCCACTGCCCTGTAGCAGGCGGGCCAGGCCCTGGGCCACGCTGTAGCGGCCTTGCAGGCACTGGCTGAGCTTGCCGGCGGCCAGCTCGTTGCTGCCGGCCAGGTAGATGCCGGCCTGGCTGCTGAACTGGTTGAGGGCGCTGGCCAGCGAGCCGGGGGCGATATCGAAGCGGGTTTCGGCGGGCTGTTCGGCATGGGCCAGGTTGGCCGGCAACATCAATTTTCATAACTGATGAACACCGCGTCGCCTTCTTCGCGGGCTCGCCCGCTCCCACAGGTACTGCGCCGGCTTCGCGTTCACGCTGTCTCTGTGGGAGCGGGCATGCCCGCGAAGAATCCAGCGCGATGCAAGGCGCTGGGTTCAAAGGTGTTCAGGTATCAAGCCGGCTCGACTGTGACCCACCACGGCGTCAGCCGCTGCACCTGCACCGGCAGTGCCGCTTGCAGCAATTCCAGCGCCCGGTCGGTATCGTTGAGCGGAAACGCCCCCATCACCGACAACGTCGCCACCTCCGGGTGCCAGCCCAGGTGCCCATGGCGGTAGCGCCCAAGGGTTTGCAGCAAATGCGCCAAGGGCATGCCTTCGGCGTTCAGCCTGTGCTGAACTGCAATCGGCAAGATGTTTTGCCTGCGCGCCATGGGACAACCTGCCGCCTTGACGCAAAGGGCTGCAATTTGTTTGTGCAGGCATTTCAAGTACAATCGGCAAAACGATTCAGCCAAGTCAGTCAATTCGACAAAAGGCAGGGTCGTTTTCTCGTTCTCTAGCTGCTGAACAATGATCAATAACAAGCCTGCGCTGAAGAACACGCTTTACTTGGGCCAGCCACAGGCCCTCCCTCTGTTCTTATGACTGGAATTGATCAATGTTCAAGAAAGCTGGCAAGACCTTGCTGGGTCTGGCTGTCGCTGCAAGCTGCATGCAAGCGCACGCCGCAGAAACCAAGAAAGTCGACGTACTGCTGGTCGGCGGCGGCATCATGAGCTCCACCCTGGCCGTGTGGCTGCACGAGCTGGAGCCAAGCTGGTCGATGGAAATGGTCGAGCGCCTGGACGGCGTGGCCGAAGAAAGCTCCAACGGCTGGAACAACGCCGGTACCGGCCACTCGGCGCTGGCCGAGCTGAACTACACCCCGGAAGACAAAGACGGCAACATCAATATCTCCAAGGCCATCGAAATCAACGAGGCCTTCCAGATTTCCCGTCAGTTCTGGTCGTGGCAGGTCCGCCAGGGCGTGCTGAAGAACCCGCATTCGTTCATCAACACCACCCCGCACATGAGCTTCGTCTGGGGCGATGACAACATCAAGTTCCTGAAGAAGCGTTACGACGCGCTGCAGGCCAGCCCGCTGTTCCGCCCGATGCAGTACTCCGAGGACCACGCGCAGATCGCCAAGTGGGTCCCGCTGATGATGGAAGGCCGCGACCCGAACCAGAAGCTGGCCGTGACCTGGACGCCAATCGGCACCGACGTGAACTTCGGCGAGATCACCCGCCAGTTCGTTGGCCACCTGCAAACCCAGAAAGGCTTCGACCTGAAGCTGTCCAGCGAAGTGCAGGACATCACCCGCAACAAGGACGGCTCCTGGCACGTCGAGTACAAGAACCTGAAGGACGGTACCGAGTCGGCCACCGACGCCAAGTTCCTGTTCATCGGTGCCGGCGGTGGTGCCCTGAAGCTGCTGCAGAAGTCGGGCATTCCAGAAGCCAAGGAATACGCAGGCTTCCCGGTGGGTGGCTCGTTCCTGGTGACCGAGAACCCGACCGTGGCCATGCAGCACATGGCCAAGGCCTACGGTATTGCTTCGACCGGCGCGCCACCCATGTCGGTACCGCACCTGGACACCCGCGTGCTGGACGGCAAGCGCGTGGTCCTGTTTGGCCCGTTCGCCACCTTCTCGACCAAGTTCCTGAAGAACGGTTCGTACCTGGACCTGCTGAGCACCACCACCCCCCACAACGTGTGGCCGATGACCAAGGTCGGTATCGAGCAGTACCCGCTGGTGGAGTACCTCGCTGGCCAGCTGATGCTGTCTGACGACGACCGCTTCGAAGCCCTGCGCACCTACTTCCCGAACGCCAAGAAGGAAGACTGGAAACTGTGGCAGGCCGGCCAGCGCGTGCAGATCATCAAGCGTGATGCCGAGAAGGGTGGTGTGCTGAAGCTGGGTACCGAAGTGGTGGCCTCCGAAGACCGCACCATCGCAGGCCTGCTGGGCGCCTCGCCAGGTGCCTCGACCGCTGCGCCGATCATGCTCAACGTGCTGGAAACCGTGTTCAAGGAGAAGGTCGCTACCCCAGAGTGGCAGGCCAAGATCAAGCAGATCGTTCCGAGCTACGGCACCAAGCTCAATGATTCGGCAGCGGCCACCCAGAAAGAGTGGAACTACACCGCTGAAGTACTGCAACTGGAGAAGCCACCGGTGATCGACGCCAGCGTCGGTACCACCGTTGCGCCAAGCCAACCGGTTGAAAGCAAGCCAGAGAACGACATGGCGCTGTAATTGGCCGCCAGGTTGTGACCGAAAGCCACGGGGGTGACCTCGTGGCTTTTTTGTTGCCTGTTCGGGGCTGTTTGCGGCGCAGGGCAGGTATTACTGCTGGCGCAGAATGCACGCCAGCAACCCCGGGAAGCGGGCCTCCAGCATTTCGCTGCGCAGCGAATTCATATGGGTTGTGCCCACATTGCGGGTATGCACCAACCCCGCATCACGCAAGACGCGAAAGTGGTGGGACATGCTCGACTTGGGCCGGCCGCCGTCCAGTTCGCCGCACGTGGCTTCGGCCACACCGGCCAGCTGGCGCACGATGCCCATGCGCACGGGGTCGCTCAGGGCGTACAGCAGGCGCTCCAGCACCAGGTCTTCAGGGTTGGGATGTTTATAGGCTCGCATGCTGCACATGATACCGGGGGTTTCCATTATTGCCATAGTTCGATTATGATCGAACAATCGTATCCATATAGCCCGGGAGTTTCCCATGTCCGCGTTGTTCCAACCTTACACCCTCAAGGACGTCACCCTGCGCAACCGCATTGCCATTCCGCCGATGTGCCAATACATGGCCGAGGACGGCATGATCAACGACTGGCACCATGTGCACCTGGCCGGCATGGCCCGTGGCGGTGCCGGCTTGCTGGTGGTCGAAGCCACGGCGGTGGCACCGGAGGGGCGCATTACCCCCGGCTGCGCCGGCATCTGGAGCGACGCCCATGCCCAGGCGTTCGTACCGGTGGTACAGGCGATCAAGGCAGCAGGTTCGGTACCGGGCATCCAGATCGCCCACGCCGGGCGCAAGGCCAGCGCCAACCGGCCCTGGGAAGGTGACGACCATATTGCCGCCGACGATGCCCGCGGCTGGGAAACCATTGCCCCGTCGGCCATTGCCTTTGGTGCACACCTGCCAAAAGTGCCGCGTGCCATGACTCTGGACGACATCGCCCGGGTCAAGCAGGACTTCGTCGATGCCGCCCGCCGTGCACGCGATGCCGGCTTCGAGTGGATCGAACTGCACTTTGCCCACGGCTACCTGGGGCAGAGCTTCTTCTCCGAGCATTCCAACAAGCGTACCGATGCCTACGGTGGCAGTTTCGACAACCGCAGCCGCTTCCTGCTGGAAACCCTGGCGGCAGTACGTGAAGTGTGGCCAGAAAACCTGCCGCTGACGGCGCGTTTTGGCGTGCTGGAATACGACGGCCGTGATGAGCAGACCCTGGAAGAGTCGATCGAGTTGGCGCGTCGGTTCAAGGCTGGCGGCCTGGACCTGCTGAGCGTGAGTGTCGGCTTTACCATCCCTGATACCAACATCCCTTGGGGGCCGGCGTTCATGGGGCCGATTGCCGAGCGTGTGCGCCGTGAAGCCAAGCTGCCGGTGACGTCGGCGTGGGGTTTCGGTACCCCGCAACTGGCCGAAGCGGCATTGCAGGCCAACCAGCTGGACCTGGTGTCGGTAGGCCGCGCGCACCTGGCCGACCCGCACTGGGCCTACTTTGCGGCCAAGGAGCTGGGGGTGGAAAAAGCCTCCTGGACCTTGCCGGCGCCTTATGCGCACTGGCTTGAGCGTTATCGCTGATATCGAGCGCCGCCCGCGCGGCGCATCGCGAGCTGGCGCTCGCTCCTACGTTTGTTTCGGGCCAGTCCATCCTGTGTCAGGCGCACGCGACCGCCTTTTCGTACGACGCGATATCGCGCCATACACCAAGGCGTTCGCGCGCAACACCCACAGGCATAATTGGCCAGAAACAAACGTAGGAGCGAGCGCCAGCTCGCGATGCGCCGCGCGGGCGGCGCTCGATCTCCCAAACCCTGAAGATGCCGCGCCGAGTGATGCCATCGGCAAGCCCCTAGAATCTCCCAAAACGGCCCAGCCGGTAAGCCGCCAGCTCGGCCCCGCCAGCCCGCTCGGCCAAACGCCCCACCCATTGCGCCGTGACCGCCGCCTGGGTCAACCCTAGGTGTTGGTGCCCGAACGCCAACAGCACCCGCCCGTCACACACACGGTCGATCACCGGCAGTGAATCGGGCAGCGAAGGCCGAAAGCCCATCCACGGCGTGGCGCCTTCAACACTCAGCTCCTGCTGAAACAAGCCTTTGCTCAAGCGGTGCAACTGCCACGCCCGCTGCATGCTCGGCGGCGCCTCCAGCCCGGCGAACTCCACCGTGCCCGCCAGGCGCAGGCCTTCGGCCATGGGGGTCATGATGAACTTGCGCTCCAGCGAAGTGACCGCAAAGGGCAGGCGCTGGTGTTCGCCAGGCAGCATCAGGTGGTAGCCACGCTCGGTGTCCAGCGGCACCCGTTTGCCGGTCAGGGCCGCGGTGAGCCGTGCCGAATGCGCACCGCAACTGAGCAGCACCTGGCGGGCGTTGAACGTGCCCTGGGCGCTGGCCAGGCTGACCCCGCCGCTGTGCAGGTGGCCACCCTCCACCTGCGCTTGTACAAAGCGCACGCCGCTGGCCTTGGCCGCCTCGAACAACGCGCAGACCACCCGGTAGGGGTCGATGAAATGCCCGGTCCTGGGGAAAAACAACCCGCCAAGCAACGACTCGCTCAACTGGGGCGCGGCTGCGCGTACGGCGTGTGCCGACCAGTAATCCACCGGCACGGCCTGCTGTTGCAGGCGCGCCTGCAACGCCGCCAGCGCCTGCCGTGATTCGGGGCGCTCGAACACCAGCAGCGAGCCCGCTGCGTGGAACAGCTCGCTGCGCCCGATCGAGCCCAGCAGCTGTTGCCAGGCCCCCAGGCTGGCTTCGTTCAACCGGCGAATGCCGGCCACGCTGCGCTGGAACGGCGCTGGGCGCAGATTAAGCAGCAGCCGGGTGAACCACGGCATGGCCTTGGGCAGGTACTTCCAGTCCAGCCGCAGCGGGCCCATGGGGTCGAGCAGCATGCGTGGCAGGCGCTTGAGGATCGACAGGTCGGCAATCGGGAACACTTGCTCGGTCGCCAGGTGCCCGGCATTGCCGAACGAGGCGCCATGGCCGGGCGCCTGGCGGTCGAGTAGGGTGACCCGGCGGCCCTGACGGGCCAGTTGCAGGGCGCAGGCGACGCCGACGATGCCGGCGCCCACCACGGCGATATCGGTTTCAGCGGTTTCGTGCATGCTCAGCCTTCCCGTTTACCGTCCAGCAGGCGCCGCAGTTGCAGCGGGTTGGCCTGTTGCAGGGCCTGTGGCAGCAGCGCATCGGGGAAGTCCTGGTAGCACACTGGGCGCAGGAAACGCAGGATCGCCGCTGTACCCACCGAAGTGGTGCGCGCATCGGTGGTGGCCGGGAACGGGCCGCCATGCACCATTGCGTCACACACCTCGACCCCGGTCGGCCAGCCGTTGACCAACAGCCGCCCGGCCTTGCGTTCCAGGGTGGGCAGCAGGGCGCGGGCGCTGTCGATGTCGGCTTCGTCCAGGTGCAGGGTGGCGGTCAATTGGCCCTCCAGGTGCTCGGCAACCTGGCGCACCTGCGCATCGCTGCTGCAGGCGACCAGCAACGAGGCCGCGCCGAACACCTCGCCTTGCAATGCCGGGTCGGCAAGGAAGGCCTCGGCCTGGGTGACGAACAGTTGCGCCTGGCACTGGTTAGGGCCGGTGCCGCCCTGGCCGCTGGCGGCGGGCTGGGCATTGGCGTTTTCCGCCAGGGCCGCGACGCCGGCCTGGTACGCACTGAAAATGCCCGGGGTGAGCATGGTTTGCGCGGCCGCCTGTTGCAGGTGGTGGCTGGCCGCACTGATGAAACGCTGCAAGGCCGGGCCTTGGCGGGCGATCACCAGGCCCGGGTTGGTGCAGAACTGGCCGGCGCCCTGGGTCAGCGACGCGACAAAGCCTTGCGCCAGTGCTTCGCCGCGGGCTTGCAGGGCGGCGTTGCACAGGAACACAGGGTTGATCGAACTCATTTCGGCATACACCGGGATCGGCTGCGGGCGTGTCTGGGCAGCCTGGCTCAGCGCCATGCCACCGCTGCGCGAGCCGGTGAAGCCAACCGCCTGGATGCGCGGGTCGCTGACCAGCGCGATGCCGACTTCATGGCCGGCGCCGTACAGCAGCGAGAACACACCTTCTGGCAAGCCGCACTGTTGCGCCGCCTGCGCCAGGGCCCGGCCGACCAGTTCGCTGGTGCCGGGGTGCGCGCTGTGGGCCTTGACCACGACCGGGCAGCCTGCAGCCAATGCCGAGGCGGTGTCACCGCCGGCCACCGAGAAGGCCAAGGGGAAGTTGCTGGCGCCGAACACGGCCACCGGCCCCAAGGCCACCTGGCGCTGGCGCAGGTCGCTGCGCGGCAGCGGCTGGCGTTCGGGCAGGGCTTGGTCGATGCGCACATCCAGCCATTCACCGGCGCGCACGACACGGGCGAAGGTGCGCAGCTGGGTGCAGGTACGGCCGCGTTCGCCCTGGATGCGCGCCTTGGGCAGGCCGGTTTCGGCCACGGCCCGGTCGATCAGGGCATCACCCAGCGCTTCGATCTGCGCGGCGATGGTTTCGAGAAAGTGGGCCCGTTGTTCGAGCGAGGTTTCGCGGTAGGCATCGAACGCCGCCCAGGCCAGGGCGCACGCTTGGGCCACCTGTTCGCCGCTACCGCCGAAGTAGGGTGGTTCCAGCGCCTGGCCGGTTGCCGGGTTGACGGCGTGGATCGCCGCGCGGGTGCCGGTTACCGGGGTGTGGCCGATCAGCAGGTTGCCTGTAAGGGTCATGGAGCCTCCTTGGGGATTTGAAAAGCCTGCGCGATTCATTGTGGGAGCGGGCTTGCCCGCGAAGCAGGCGACGCGGTGTCTGGCACCGGCTGCGCCGGTGTTCGCGGGCACGCCCGCTCCTGCAAGAGACCGCGCAGGCTATACGTCAGGCCAGGTTCTGCTCGGCAGACCAGCTGGCGTACCAGGTGCGGAACAGGGCGTACTGCTGCTCGGCATAGTTGCGCTGGGCGTCGGTCAGGGCGTCGGTCTCGTTGAAATGCAGGCTGTACTCGCGATCGCCGTTGAGCACCATCAAATGCTTGTAGTACAGCACCAGGTCGCAGCCTTCATCGAACGACGACAGCACCGCCAACGCCGCTTCCAGCTCACGCGCCAGGCGGCGGGCGCGGGCGTCGCCCTTGGCCGCCTGCTTGCTCAGGCTTACCAGTTGCAGCACTTCACGCGGCAGGGCGTTGCCGATGCCGGTGATGGCACCGGTGGCGTTGCAGTTGACGAAGCCATGCACCACCTGGGTATCGACGCCGACCATCAGGGTCACGTCATCATCCTTGGAGGTGATGTGTTCGGCGGCGTAGCGCAGGTCGGCGCCACCGCCGAACTCCTTGAAACCGATCAGGTTGGGATATGCGCTGCGCAGTTCGAAGAACAGGTCGGCGCGGGTGGCAAAGCCGTAGTAGGGGCTGTTGTAGATCACGGCCGGCAGCTTCGGTGCCGCGGCGAGAATGGCCGAGAAGTGGTGTTTTTGCGCGATCAGCGAGGCGCCGCGGCTAAGCACGCGGGGGATGACCATCAGCCCGGCGGCGCCAACCTTGGCGGCGTGGGCGGCATGCGCCACCGCCTCGCGGGTGTTCACCGCGCCAGTGCCGACGATGGTCGGGATGCCGGCGCCCACCAGGCGTGCCACGCCTTCCTGGCGCTGGGCCTCGGTCAGCAGCGGCCAGTCGCCCATCGAGCCGCAGTACACCACGGCGCTCATGCCGGCCTCGATCAGTTCACGGCCTTTGCGCACCAGCGCGTCGAAGTCCGGCTTGCGCTCGGCGGTGCACGGGGTCATCAGGGCGGGCATGGTGCCGGTGAAGATGTTGTTGTTCATGCAAGTTACTCCTGGCGAAATTCGGGTGGGTCAAAAGGCGGGGCTCAGATGCCCCAGGCGAATGGGTCCTGTTCGTCGATCAGCAGGGTGCTGTCGGCGGTCATGTAGGCGCGGCCGGTGATGAACGGGCGAATCCGCTCGCCGTCGCGCTGGTAGTGGCCCTGGAACTGGCTGCCGGTGATGCTGGCCTGCACCCAGGTCTGGCCCTCGGCCAGCTTGCCGTCGGCCGCCAGGCAGGCCAGCTTGGCGCTGGTGCCGGTGCCGCAGGGCGAGCGGTCGTAGGCCTTGCCGGGGCACATCACGAAGTTGCGGCTGTCGGCGTTGGCGTCGTCGGCAAACAGCTCGACGTGGTCGATGGGCGCGCCGTGCTCGCCGGTAATGCCTTGCGCTTGCAGGGCGTTGAGCATGGCCCAGGTGTACGCGGTCAGGGCCTCGCGGTTATCCAGTTCAATGCGCTGGCCGTGTTCGGCAACCAGGAAGAACCAGTTGCCACCCCAGGCGATGTCGCCATGCACCACGCCATGCCCGGGTACGTCCACCGCCACGTGCTGGCGGTAGCGGTAGGCGGGCACGTTGGCGACAGTGACGGCGCCGTCTTCATGCAAGGTGGCGCTGACCTGGCCGACCGGGGTGTCGATCTTGTGCACGCCGGGTGCGATCAGGCCCAGGTGCTGCAGCGAAGCGACCAGGCCGATGGTGCCGTGGCCGCACATGTTCAGGTAACCGGCGTTGTTGAAGAAGATCACCCCGCAGGTGGCGTCGGCAGACACTGGCGGGCAGTACAGCGCGCCCACCAGCACATCGTTGCCGCGTGGCTCCAGCAGGCAGGCGCGGCGCCACGGGTCGTGCAGCTCGCGCAGTTCGTCGCGCTGCTCGGCCATGCTGCGGCCGTGCAATTGCGGGAAACCTTTCATCACCAGGCGGGTAGGTTCACCGCCGGTGTGGGAATCGATGACGTAAATCTGTTTCATGGGCCTGTCCCTGTTTGATCTGTATGGTCATGTGCTGCTGGTGCGGGCCTCATCGCTGGCAAGCCAGCTCCCACAGGTAAAGCCCTTCACCGCGCCAGTGCAGCCGAGCGCGGGTCTGTCAGGGGCTCATGGCTGGCTTCGCTTTCGTCCTCGCCTTCCAGGCGTACCAGGTGGGCAGGCACGCCGGTAGCGGCACCCCAGTAGTAGATGCCCAGCGCACTCACAGCCACCGCCACCGTGTCGAATGGGTGGCCAAGCACGCCCAGGCCGCCGAAGCTGCCCAGCCAGGACAGCAGGATGGTCACCGCGTAGAAGCCGATCAGCCACGCCGAGCTGCGCACTTGCTGGGCCAGGGTCAGGTGCTGGGTCGGTACGAAGCGTTTGCACACCAGGTACAGCACGAACATCACGATTTGCAGGGCCAGCAGCCAGGACACGGTATTCCAGCCCGACCAGTACACGATCAGTGCGGCGATGATGAAAGACAGGGGGCCCAGCACCGCCATGCCCTTGACCCGGAACGGGCGCGGCATCTCGGGGGCGTTGCGGCGCAGCGCGGCGACACTGACCGGGGCCACGGCGTAGCTCAGCACCAGGGCTGCGGACACCACGTTGATCAGCGCCTCCCACGACGGGAAGGGCAGGGTCCAGAACACCGACAGCGCGAAGGTCAGCCACAGCGCCGGGCGCGGGATGCCGGACTCGGCGTCGATACGGGTGAAGTAGCGGAAGAAGGTGCCGGTTTGCGCCCAGCCATAGATCACCCGTGGGGTGGCGTTCATGTAGATGTTGCCGCAGCCACTGGGCGAGATCACGGCGTCGGCCACCACCAGGTAGGCCAGCCAGCCCACCCCCAGTGCCAGGGCGATATCACGGTAGGGCAGGGCCAGTTCCTTGGTTACGCTGGCCCAGCCGTTGGCCAGCATTTCGGTGGGTACGCTGCCGAGGAAGGCCAGTTGCAGCAAGGCGTAGATGGCGGTGGACAGCAGCACCGACAGGATCAGCGCAATCGGGATGGTGCGCTGTGGGTTCTTCACTTCGCTGGCCACCGAAATGATCGGTGTCAGGCCCAGGTAGGCGAAGATGATGCCACCGGCCGATACGGCCATCTCCACGCCAGACAAACCGAAGGGGGCAAAGCCTTGCACGGTGAAGTTCTGCGGCTTGAAGAAGGTGAACAGCACGCCGATCACCAGCAGCGGCACGATGAACTTGAACACGCTGATCAGGTTGTTGGCCTTGGCAAAGGTTTTCACGCTGCGGTAGTTGAGGAAGAAGAACAGCCCCAGCAAGGCGAACTGCACCAGCCAGCCAAGCACGGTGGGGTCACTGGAGCCGGCCTTGGTCAGTTCGGGAAACCAGGCGGCAGCATATTGGCGCGAGGCGACCACCTCGATGGCGATCAGGCTGGAGAAGGCGATCAGGGTGATGAAGCCCATCAGGTAGCCCAGCAGCGGGCCGTGCGAGTACACCGGGTAGCGCACCACGCCACCGGCGCGGGGCAGGGCGGCGCCCAGTTCGCAGTACACGATGCCCAGCAGCAGCACGGCGAAGCCGCCGAGGAACCAGGAGAGGATGCCGGCCGGGCCGGCGATGGCCGAAACGTGGCTGGCGGCGAACAGCCAACCGGAGCCGAAAATGGCGCCGAGGCCGATGAAGGTGAGGTCCAGCAGCGATAACTGTTTCTTGAATTTGCCTGACATGGGTTCGCCTTTTTGTTGGTTATTGGATAGGCAGGTCTGATGTCACCAGGTGCGGCTTTCGGGCCGCGTTCTTGTAGGGCTTGGGCGGCTTGCGTGGGGCATAGAATGGGCCGATCGGGGCGGCGGTTCTTGATGGTTTTCTGCAAGGGGCATGACGAAATCGGCACAGTTGGGAAAAAGCAGTGGCCAGCCACAAGGGTGGGGAATAGGCTGTAGGCCATACCGTATAAGGGCTGTAGGTATGTGTGAGTAGTGCCGGCCTCTTCGCGGGCTCGCCCGCTCCCACAGGTACAGCACAGGATTCGGGATTTGTGAGGTACCTGTGGGAGCGGGCATGCCCGCGAAAGGGCCGACAAAGCCAACAGAGATCGAGCAGATGACCGACACCCCCCTGGCACCCCTCTACCACTCCCTGGACCAGCACCGTCCCGCCTCCCTCGAGGCCCTGCTGGCCGGTGTCTCGCTGCTGCTGCCGATCCTCGACGCCATCCCCAACGCTGCGATCTTCATCAAGGACCCGGCCGCCCGCTACGTGCTGGCCAACAACACCTTGGTCCAGCGCTGTGGCCTGAAGCGCCTGCAACCGTTGCTGGGCAAGACCAGCGCCGAAGTGTTTCCGGCGCAGCTCGGCCCCGGCTACACCGAACAGGACCGGCGCGTGCTGAAGGAGGGCCTGGTGCTGGAAGACCAGCTGGAGCTGCACCTGTACGGCAGCCGCGAGCCAGGCTGGTGCCTGACCCACAAGCGCCCGTTGTACAGCCAGGCGGGTGAGATCATTGGCCTGGTCGGCATCTCGGTCGACCTGCAGTCAGCGGCCGACAGCCACCCTGCGTACCAGCGCCTGGCCGCGGTGGACGAACATATCCGCCAGCATTTTCACCAGCCCATAAGCATGCGCGAGCTGACCCGCATCGCGGGCATTTCGGTGGCCCAGCTGGAGCGCTATTGCAAGCGGGTGTTCCACCTCACGCCACGGCAGATGATCCACAAGGCGCGCCTGGAGCACGCCCATCGCTTGCTGCATTCAGAATTGCCGATCACCGAGGTGGCCATGTGCTGCGGCTACACCGACCACAGCGCCTTCAGCCGCCAGTTCAAGCAACTGACCGGCTTCACGCCGCGCCAATACCGCCAGGCGACCAGCGATCAGCCCGCCTGAAACAGTGCCTGCGCCTCGGCAAAGCACTGCTCGGCAATGGCCGAACGTGGCTCGCTGCGGCGCAGCAGCAGGCCGACCGGGCTATGGATCGCGGCGTCGGCCACCGGCAGGATGCGCAAGTGCTCGCTGAGGTCTTCCAGGCCGCAGCCCAGTGGCATGATCGCGCAGCACATGCCGGTGTTGATGGCCTGAATCAGTTGGAAGCTCGAATCGCTTTCCAGCACCGCATTGGGCTCCAGGCCACGGCTGCGAAAGCTCAGGTCCAGTGACTGGCGGTAGTGCATGCCTTTGCTCAGCAACCCCAGGGGGATGTCGCCCAGCTCGGCCCAGCGCAAGGTGTCGCTGGCGAAGCGGAAGTGCCGGGTGTCATGCAGCAGGCCCATGGTGGTGATGCCCAGCTCGATCACATCGAAGAAGCTGGTGTTGACCTGGTCCAAATAGCAGATGCCCAGATCGAGCTGGTTGCGGCTAAGGCCGTCGATGACCTGTTCCGAGCTCAGCGAACTGAGCTGGAAGTGCAGCTCCGGGTATTTTTCCCGCAGCGGCAGCAGCAGGTGCATGGGGTTGAAACTGGCCAGCGGCACCGTGCCCAGGCGCAGGCTGCCGACCACCTGGCCACGGCAGCTGGCGGCTTCGGCCTGCAGGCCGTCGTGGGCGGCCAGCAGGGTGCGGGCCCAGGCCAGAATGCGCTCGCCGGCCTCGGTGAAGCCCTCGAAGCGCTGGCCACGCTTGACCAGTACCAGGTCCAGTTCGTCTTCCAGGTTGCGCAGGCGCATGGACAGCGTCGGCTGGGTGATGTGGCACAGCGCCGCCGCCTGGCCGAAGTGGCGGGTCTGGTCGAGGGCGATGAGGAACTTGAGCTGCTTGATGTCCATGGAAGTGCCTGGCATGCGGGGTGTGTTGACCTTAACCAACTCTGCGGTGGCTGGCCATCGTTAGATGCTGTCTGGACGGGCCCTGTCGCTGGCAAGCCAGCTTCCGCTGGGATCGCGTCAGGGCTGACAGGTGTTTGTCACAAGAAATGCAGGGCCGGTGAGATCGAGCGCCGCCCGCGCGGCGCATCGCGAGCTGCGCTCGCTCCTACGTTTGTTTCGGGCCAGTAACCCCTGTGCCAGGTGCGCGCGACCGCCTGGTTCATACGGCGCGACATTGAGGCATGCGCCAAAGGGTTCGCGCGCAAATCCCCCAGGCATAATTGGCCCGAAACAAACGTAGGAGCGAGCGCAGCTCGCGATGCGCCGCGCGGGCGGCGCTCGGTCTCACAGGCGCTGAAGATGCTCCGGCTACCCTTGCCAGGAACCATAGAATCTCCCACAGGGACCACACAGATTTCAGAACCTGTGCAATACCTGTGGGAGCCGGCTTGCCGGCGATAGGGCCGGTACAGGCGAACGATCAGCCCCGGCTTGCACAGGCCTCGATGGGCAGCAGGTGCTTGACGAAGTTGCACGGCCGGTGCCGGGCATCCAGCTGCTCGGCCAGGATCCCCTCCCACGCAGTACGGCAAGCCCCGGTAGACCCCGGCAGGCAGCACACCAGCGTGCGGTTGGCCAGCCCGGCCAGCGCCCGGCTCTGCACGGTCGAGCTGCCGATATCCAGAATCGACAACGCGCGGAACAGCTCGCCAAAGCCATCGACATGTTTGTCCAGCAGGCACCCGACCGCCTCTGGCGTGCTGTCGCGGCCGGTAAAACCGGTACCGCCGGTGATCAGCACCACCTGCACCTGGTCATCGGCAATCCAGGTGGCCACCTGGGCGCGGATCTTGTACAGGTCGTCCTTGAGCAGCGCCCGGGCCACCAGACGGTGGCCGACCTCTACCGAACGGCTGGCCAGCAGTTCGCCGGAGGTGTCGTTGTCGAAGGTGCGGGTATCGCTGACAGTCAGCACGGCGATGTTCAGCGGTACGAAGACCGCATCGGGTTGGACGCGCACAACAGGAACTCCTTGAATGGCCTTGTCGCCACGCTAAGGGGATGCTCCGAGGGCGTCCAATCGATATGGCGAACCGTTCCATCGACAGGCTCTATCGCTGCCTGGAGGTAGCCGCAGCATCTTCAGCGCCTATGAGACCGAGCGCCGCCCGCGCGGCGCATCGCGAGCTGCGCTCGCTCCTACGTTTGTTTCGGGCCAGTAACGCCTGTGACAGGCGCGCGCGGCCGCCTTGTTTGTACGGCGCGATATTGAGGCATGCACCAAGGCGTTCGCGCGCGAATCCCACAGGAATAATTGGCCCGAAACAAACGTAGGAGCGAGCGCAGCTCGCGATTGCGCCGCGCGGGCGGCGCTCGCTCTAACAGGCGCTGCCATACCTTGTGGCAAACACCTGTCAGCCCTAAGGCGATCCCTGTGGGCTGGCTTGCCGGCGATAGGGCCCTTAGCTCAACACATGCCCCACCGGCAACAACGCCGGCGGCAACTGCTGGTCCCCCAACCCCGCCAGTACATCCCGCTCCACCGTCCGCACCATGGCATCGGTAGGCAGGTCATTCTCATCCCGCCCGAACGGGTCTTCCAGTTCGTTGCCAATCGCATCCAGCCCGAAGAACGTGTACCCCACGATGGTAGTGAACAGCGGCGCTAGCCAGCCCAGCGGCTCGGCCAGGGCAAATGGCAGCAAAATGCAGAAGATGTAGATGGTGCGGTGCAGCAGCAGGGTGTAGGGAAACGGCAATGGCGTGCCCTTGATCCGCTCGCAAGTGGCCTGCACTTCGCTCAGGCCCACCAGCCGCTGCTCCAGCAAGCTGTAGCGCCAATCGCTGATGTGTTGCTGCGCAGCCAGTTGCGAACAATGCGCGCCAATCTCTTGCAGGATGCCATCACAGACATTGTGCGGGCTGACGGCTTCGGGTCGTGCCAGCCAAGGGCGGGCAGCCGCCAGGTCATCCTCGTTGCGCAAACGCGCATTCAGCGCATGGGCAAAGCCGCACAGGCTGCGCAGCAGCTCGGTACGCAGGTTCTCGTCAGCAATCACCACGCTCTCACGTACGAACGAGCGGGTCTCGATGATCAGCTTGCCCCAGGCCTTGCGCCCTTCCCACCAACGGTCATAGCAGGCGTTGTTGCGAAAGCTCATGAAGATCGACAGCGACAGGCCCAGCAAGGTGAATGGGGTGGCGCTGACCGGGTAGAAAAACGCCGGGTAATGGCGCTCGACCAGCACAATCAGTGCCGCCAGCAGGGTGACCATCAGGCAGCGCAGGGCAATGCGCTTGATGATCGAACCCTTGAGGGTGAACAACACGCGCAACACATCGGGTGCGGGGTGGACGATCATGGCAATCCAGAGGCAGCTGCTCAGCCGCCGGTCATGTTCATGAAGCGCAGGATCTGCACGTCGCCACCGACTTCGAAGTGATGGCGGTAGGGCTTGAGGTGCAGCGAGTCGCGGATGGCCTTTTCCAGGCGGTCGGGGTCGCCCGGGTGGGCGCGCAGCACGTGCTTGAGGTCTACCGAATGCTCGTTGCCCAGGCACAGCAGCAAGCGGCCCTCGACGGTCAGGCGCACGCGGTTGCAGGTGGCGCAGAAGTTGTGGCTGTGCGGCGAAATGAAGCCGACCCGGGTGTTGGCCGCTTCGGCCAGGCGCCAGTAACGGGCCGGCCCCTGCGACGTTTCGGTGGACTCCACCAGGGTGAACTGTTCAGCCAGCAGCGCCCGTACTTCATCGCTGGAGCAGAACGACTCGCCACGTTCATGCTCGCTGATCACCCCCAGGGGCATTTCTTCGATGAAGGTGATGTCCAGCTCGCGGTCGATGGCAAAGCGCACCAGGTCGACCAGTTCATGGTCGTTGCGGCCCTTGAGCACCACGCAGTTGAGCTTGGTGCGCTTGAAACCGGCCTGCCGGGCTGCGTCGATGCCGGCAATGACCTGGTGCAGGTCGCCGGTACGGGTCAGTTGCTTGAAGCGGTCGGCGTCCAGGCTGTCGAGGCTGATGTTCAGGCGTGTAACGCCCGCGTCGAACAGCGGCTGGGCCAGGCGGCCCAGCTGCGAGCCGTTGCTGGTCAGGCACAGTTCGCGCAGGCCGGGCAGGGCGGCGATGCGCCCGCACAAGTCGACGATGCCCTGGCGCACCAAGGGTTCGCCGCCGGTCAGGCGGATTTTGCGGGTGCCGAGGGCGACGAAGCGCTCGGCCACCTGGAACAGTTCCTCCAGGCTGAGAATCTGCTGGCGCGGCAGGAACTGCATGTCTTCGGCCATGCAGTACACGCAACGGAAGTCGCAGCGGTCGGTGACCGACATCCGCAGGTAGTCGATTTTCCGGTTGAAGCCGTCGATCAGGGCCCGGCTGTTCTGTTCCACGTTCGCGCTCGCGTCTGGGAAGGGGGGCATTTCTGTCCAAGCTATAACCTGGGCGCAGGGCCGTCAAATTGCTTTGTCCGACTGCATGATCGACGGTCTCTATCATGCGGCCTGGCAGCGCGTCGCCTGCCTGCCGTGATCGAAAGCGCTTATCACGCCGTAAGATCTTTCGATTGGACGCCCCGCCCCACGCTCCATAGGCTGAAACAAAGCACCGAAGCGTGAGGATTCACCGCATGAGCCAGGACGAACACATCAGGGACTACAAAGGCGCCGCCGCCGGCTGGGGGGCGCTGAAAAGCGTGACCAAGAGCTGGCTGGGCAGTGACAACGCCTTCAAGAACCTGCGGGCCATGCTCAAGACCAACCAGAACGGCGGCTTCGACTGCCCTGGCTGTGCCTGGGGCGAGTCGCCGGAAAGCGACATGGTCAAGTTCTGTGAAAACGGCGCCAAGGCGGTCAACTGGGAAGCCACCGGCCGCTCGGTGGACCCGGCCTTCTTTGTCAAGTACAGCGTCAGCGCGTTGAAGCAGCAGACCGACTACTGGCTTGAGTACCAAGGCCGCCTGACGCACCCGATGCGCTATGACGCAGCCACCGACCATTACGTGGAAACCACCTGGGCAGAAGCGTTCGAGCTGGTTGCCCGGCACCTGCGCGCACTGCAATCGCCGGACGAAGCCGAGTTCTACACCTCGGGCCGGGCCAGCAATGAAGCGGCGTTTCTCTACCAGCTGTTCGTGCGTGCCTATGGCACCAACAATTTCCCGGACTGCTCCAACATGTGCCACGAAGCCAGCGGCTCGGGCATGTCGGAAACCCTGGGGGTGGGCAAAGGCACCGTGGTGTTTCACGACCTGGAACTGGCCGATGCCATTTTCGTGATTGGCCAGAACCCTGGCACCAACCACCCGCGCATGCTCGAACCGCTGCGTGAAGCGGTCAAGCGCGGTGCCCAGGTGGTGTGCTTCAACCCGCTCAAAGAGCGTGGCCTGGAGCGTTTCCAGCACCCGCAGCACCCGTTCGAAATGCTCAGCAATGGCTCCGAGCCGACTTCCAGCGCGTACTTCCGCCCAGCCTTGGGGGGCGACATGGCGGCTATGCGCGGTATTGCCAAGTTCCTGTTGCAGTGGGAACGCGAGGCCCAGGCCAAGGGCGAACCGCCGGTGTTCGACCACGCCTTCATCGCCGAGCACACCAGCGGTATCGATGGCTACCTGGCGGCGGTCGACGCCACGGCGTGGGAACACATCGTTGAGCAGTCTGGCCTGACCTTGGCCGAGATAGAACTGGCCGCGCGTATGTACCGCAAGGCCGAGCGGGTCATCATGTGCTGGGCCATGGGCGTGACGCAGCACCGCCATTCGGTGGCCACCGTGCAGGAAATCGTCAACCTGCAGCTTCTGCGCGGCAACGTCGGCAAGCCCGGCGCTGGCCTGTCGCCGGTGCGCGGCCACAGCAACGTGCAGGGCGACCGCACCATGGGCATCGACGAGAAGCCCCGGGCAGCACTGCTCGACGCCCTGGAAAAACGCTTCCGCTTCCGTGTGCCGCGTGCCCACGGGCACAATGCGGTGCTGGCGATCAAGGCCATGGAGGAGGGGCGGGCCAAGGTGTTCGTCGCCCTGGGCGGCAACTTTGCCCAAGCCACCCCGGATACACCGCGTACCCATGCCGCGCTGCAGAAGTGCGCGCTGACCGTGCAGATTTCCACCAAGCTCAACCGCTCGCACCTGGTGACCGGCCGCGACGCGCTGATCCTGCCATGCCTGGGCCGTACCGAAATCGACCTGCAGGCCGCAGGGCCCCAGGGCGTGACCGTGGAAGACACCTTCAGCATGGTGCACCTCTCCCATGGCCAGTTGCGCCCGCGCTCGCCGCACATGCGTTCGGAGCCATGGATCATCGCCGGCATGGCCAAGGCCACGTTGGGCAACCAGCCGATCGACTGGGCCTATGCAGTGGCCGACTACAACCGCATCCGCGACATGATTGCCGACGTCATCCCTGGCTTCGCGCGTTTCAATGAGCGCTTGAACAGCCCCGGCGGGTTCCACCTGGGTAACCACGCTGCCGAGCGCAACTTCCGCACGGCCACCGGCAAGGCGCGCTTCATGCCCCACACGCTGCCCGAGGCATTGGTCAACGCCAAGGTGCTGGCCCGCGGGGACAAGCCCGACCTGATCTTGCAGACCCTGCGTTCGCACGACCAGTACAACACCACCCTGTATGGCCTGGACGACCGCTACCGTGGGGTGTTCGGCCTGCGCGAAGTGGTGTTTGTCAACGAGGCCGACATCCGCCGCCTGGGCTTCGAACCGGGCGAGCACGTGGACCTGGTGTCGCTGTGGGAGGATGGTGTGGAGCGGCGGGTGTCGGGGTTCCGCCTGGTGGCGTATGACGTGCCGCAAGGGCAGGCGGCGGCTTACTACCCCGAGACCAACCCGCTGGTGCCGCTGGAGAGTTATGGCGAGGGGACGTACACCCCGACCTCGAAGTTTGTGGCGATCAAGCTGGAGAAGGCCAAGGCCGGGAACCGGATTGCGGCGGTGCTGGCTTCGGATTGACGGGCGCCTGCAAGGGCCCTGTCGCGGGCGGGGGTAGGCGCAGGATCTTCAGCGCCTGTGAGATCGAGCGCCGCCCGCGCGGCGCATCGCGAGCTCCGCTCGCTCCTACGTTTGTTTCGGGCCAGTAACCCATGTGCCAGGTGCGCGCGACCGCCTTGTTTGTCCGGCACAATATTGAGGCATGCGCCAAAGCGTTCGCGCGCCAATCCCCCAGGCATAATTGGCCCGAAACAAACGTAGGAGCGAGCAAAGCTCGCGATGCGCCGCGCGGGCGGCGCTCGATCTCCCAGGCGCTGCATATCGCCTGGCAACCACCTGTCAGCCCTGATGCAATCCCTGTGCGCCTTACCGGCAATATGCCCCACAGCCATCAGCCACGGTTCACCGGGAAAGCCGTGGTGTACTTCATCTGCTCCATGGCAAAACTGGAGGTAATGTTCGACAACCCCTCGGTGCTGGTAATCAGCTTTTTGTAAAACCGGTCATACGCCGCAATATCCCCCACCACCACCCGCAACATGTAGTCCCAGTCGCCAGACATTCGGTAGCACTCCATCACCTCCTCGAACCCGGTAACGGTCGCGGCAAACTGCGCCAGCCAGGCGCTGTCGTGGCGCTGGGTCTTGAGCTGGACGAACACCGTCAGCCCCAGCCCTAGCCGTTCGGGGGCCAGCAGGGCGACACGGCCGAGTATGTAGCCTTCTTCTTCCAGGCGCTTGACCCGCTTCCAGCACGGGGTGGTGGACAGGTTGACGGCTTCGGCCAGGTCCTTGAGCGACATCGAGGCGTCGCGCTGAAGCAGGGTAAGAATGTGCTGGTCGAAGCTGTCCATATCGCGCGCTGGCCGTGCCGGAAAATATTTCACAGGTTACCCCAAGGCCAGGCGATTTGGCTTGTGCCATAGTGGCAGCTTTCATTCTGCCGATGGGCCTGACCATGTCCGACAAACCGCGCAATTTCGCCACCCGTGCCATTCACGCTGGCGAGCAGTTCAGTGTTGCCGACAATGCCATTTTCCCGGCCATCGTCACCGCCAGCTCGTTCACCAAACGCAGCCTCGACGACAAGCCGGAGTACTCCTACAGCCGCGTGGGCAACCCCACCCGGCATGCCTACGAAACCTGCGTAGCGGCGCTGGAAGAGGGCGTGGGTGCCGTGGCCTGCGCCTCGGGGGTGAATGCCACCGCCACGGTCCTGGAGCTGCTGCCCAAGGATGCCCACGTGGTCGTGATGAACGGCGTGTACGGGGGCACCTTCCGTATTCTCGAAGACTACCGCAGCCGTACTTCAGGCCTGACCACCACCTATGTCGACCTCAACGACCTGGGCGCGGTGGCCGCGGCGATCAAGCCCGAAACCCAGTTGATCTGGATCGAGTCGCCGACCAACCCGTTGTTGCACCTGGTCGACATCAAGGCGGTGTGCGATCTGGCGCGGGCCAAGGGCATCCTCACCTGCATCGACAACACCTTCTGCTCGCCGTGGAACCAGCGCCCGATCAACCTGGGGGTGGACCTGGTGATGCACTCGGCCAGCAAATACATTGGCGGCCACTCTGACCTGACTGGCGGGGTAGTGGTCGCGGCCAATGACGCGCTGCTGGCGCGCCTGCGCCGCATCAGCATGGCCATCGGCGCGGTGCAGGGGCCGTTCGACTGCTACCTGGCCCTGCGCGGCCTGAAGACCCTGGATGTGCGCATGGAGCGCCAGTGCGCCAATGCCCTGCAGGTGGCACGCTTTCTGGAACACCACGCGCAGGTGGAGCAGGTGTATTACCCTGGGCTGGAAAGCCACCCGCAGCATGATCTGTGCAAGCGCCAGATGCGCAGCGGCGGCGCGGTGGTGGCGATGAAGGTCAAGGGTGACCGCGCCGCGCTCAACCGCCTGGTCGAGGCGCTGCAGATCTTTGTATTGGCCGACTCGCTGGGCGGGGTGGAGAGCATGATCAACCACTCGTGGAGCATGTCGCACTGCTCGCTAAGCCCGGAGCAGAAGGGCGTGATGGGCATCAGCGAGAACCTGCTGCGGCTGTCGGTGGGGATCGAGGATTACCGCGACCTGATCGAAGACCTGGATGGGGCGTTGAAAGCGCTGGTTGCTGTGTGAGGGCTTGCCGGCGATAGGGCCGGTGAATTCAAAGAAAATGCCCGGTCAGGATTTGGGCGGATGAATGATCCGCTCGATCTTGTCCTTGATCAACAACCGCTCCTTGCGCAGGCGGTTGACGGCGTCGTCGTTGGTGCCGTTGCCTTCGGCGGCCACCACCTCCTTGTCCTTGGCGTTGTATTCCTTGTGCAGTGCATGCAGCGCCTGGTCGTTGTCCATCAGTGCCTGGAACTTCTCAGCGGTAATGTGCAGGTCAGCGAGCAGATCATGCGGAACTGGCATTTCTTCACCTCTGTCAGGTTTGTCGATTAGGTCCTGACCACTGAGGATAGCCGTCTTTGCGCAAGCCGTTCACGGGCTGCAGGCTGAACGGCAGCTGAAGAAAACGGCATTAACGGGCAAAAGCCTCGCCATCACTAAATTGTTACCGACTTTTTCACAAAAAATTGATGGTGCGCTTTCTAGAGTTCGCCCAACTTTCCCACAGTGCCGTCGGGCCGTGGGGTTGATAACCACTCTTGATTGCGAACACTGATGCTCAATTTCAAATCCCTGCGGACTGAATGGGTCACGCTGCTGGCCAGCCTGTACCTGCTGATCGGCTTCAACATGTTCCTTTGGGAGCATCTGCAAGCGGTCGTGCCCCCCGGCCTGTCGGGGTTGTGGCTGATTCTGGCGTTCGCCGTGCTGATGCTGTTCGCGTTCAACCTGGTACTCACTTTATTTGCCTTCCGTTATGTGTTGAAGCCGTTACTTGTGGTCTTGTTCATCAGTGGCGCCGGCGTGGCTTACTTCATGAACCAGTACGGCGTACTTATTGATGCGGGCATGTTCCGCAACATGGCCGAAACCAATGTGGCGGAAGTGCGCGACCTGATGTCGTTCAAGTTTGCCGCTTACATCCTGCTGCTGGGGGTGTTGCCTTCGGTGCTGGTGTGCAAGGCGCAGATCGCCTACCGCCGCTGGCAGCGCGAACTGCTTGGCAAGCTGCTGGTGAGTGGTGCCTGCGTGGTGGCGCTGGGTTCGGTGGCGCTGGTCAACTACCAAGGGCTGTCGTCGCTGCTTCGCAACCACCACGAACTGCGCCTGATGCTGACCCCAAGCAATATCGTGGGCGCCTCCATTGGTTATGTCGGCGAACGGGTTGGTACCGCAGCGCGGCCGTTCCAGCCTTACGGCCAAGATGCCAAGCGTGATGTGGCCTGGCAGAAACATGAGCGCAAATCGCTGACCGTGCTGGTGGTCGGGGAAAGTGCCCGGGCAGACCACTTCGGTGTCTTGGGCTATGGCCGCGTTACCACGCCGAACCTGGCCAAGGAACAGGGCCTGCTGGCGTTCTCCGACGTGCATTCGTGCGGCACGGAAACGGCGGTTTCGGTACCGTGCATGTTCTCTGGCATGCAGCGCAAGGACTACGACGCCAGTGTCGCCAAGAACCGCGAAGGGCTGCTGGACATCCTCCAGCGTGCCGGCCTTGCCGTGCAGTGGCGGGACAACCAGTCGGGTTGCAAGGGCACTTGCGATCGCGTGCAGTTCATCGATGTCAGCAACCTCAAGGACCCGCAACTGTGCGCCGGCGGTGAATGCCATGACCAGATCCTGCTGCAAGGCCTGGATGCGCTGATCGACAACCTCGACAAGGACACCGTGCTGGTGCTGCACCAGATGGGCAGCCATGGCCCCGAGTACTTCAAGCGCTACCCCGAAGGCGGCGAGCGTTTCAGCCCGGTGTGCCAGAGCAACGCCCTGAACCAGTGCAGCGAACAGCAAATCATCAACGGCTACGACAACACCCTGGCCTACACCGACAAGGTCCTGGCCTCGTTGATCGACACCCTGCGCAGCAAGCAGGACAAGGTGGACACGGCGATGATCTACCTGTCCGACCATGGCGAGTCGCTGGGTGAGTACAACCTGTTCCTGCACGGCACACCGTACGCCATCGCCCCCGAGCAGCAGAAGCACGTTCCGCTGCTGACCTGGTTCTCCGACAGCTACAAGGAGGACTTCGGCCTCGATACCGACTGCCTGGCCAAGCTCAGTGACGCCCCGCTGTCGCAAGACAACCTGTTCCACTCGATGCTTGGCCTGCTGCAGGTACACACCGAGGTCTACCAACGGTCGCTGGACATGTTCGCCAGTTGCCGCCCGTGGCTGACGGCCAAGCGCTGACGCCTACACCCTGCGTGCAAACGCACCATTGATCGATATCAAGGATGGCCCGGGTTTCACCAGCAGTGCCCGCGCCGTATATACTGCGCGCCAATGTTAGTGGGAGAGCCTTGTGGCCATCGAAATTCACTGGATATGTGACGACCAGAGCCTGGCTGAACACTGCCGCGACTGGCAGCAACTGCCGTTTGTCGCCGTCGATACCGAGTTCATGCGGGTCGACACCTTTTACCCGAAGGCCGGGCTGATCCAGATTGGCGACGGCCAACGGGCCTTCCTGATCGACCCGCTGCTGATCGGCAACTGGCAACCCCTGGCCGAGCTGCTGGAAAACAGTGGTGTGGTCAAGGTGCTGCATGCCTGCAGCGAAGACCTCGAAGTGCTGTTGCGCCTGACCGGCAAGTTGCCACAACCGCTGTTCGACACCCAGCTGGCCGCCGGTTACCTGAACCTTGGCTTTTCCATGGGCTACTCGCGCCTGGTGCAGGAAGTGCTGGGCATCGACCTGCCCAAGGGCGAAACCCGCTCCGACTGGCTGCAGCGCCCGCTGTCGGACACCCAGGTCAGCTACGCGGCCGAAGATGCCGTGCACCTGGCCGAGCTGTACAATGTGCTGCGCCCGCGCCTTAGCGACGACAAATACGCCTGGGTGCTGGAGGATGGCGCCGAGCTGGTCGCCGCCTTGCGTCGCGAAGTCGAGCCAGCCACCTTGTACCGCGACGTCAAGCTGGCCTGGAAGCTGGCGCCCCAGCAGTTGGCCGTGCTGCGTGAGCTGTGCGCCTGGCGCGAGCGTACTGCCCGCAGCCGCGATGTACCCCGCAACCGCGTGCTCAAGGAACACTCGCTGTGGCCCATCGCCAAGAACCAGCCGAGCAACCTGTCGGCACTGGCCAAGGTCGAAGAGATGCACCCGCGCACCATTCGTCAGGACGGTGAGTTTCTTATCCAGCTGATCAAGCGCGCCGCCAGCCTGCCTGCCGAGCAGTGGCCAGCGCCCTTGCCCGAACCGCTGCCGATCGAAGCCAGCGGCATCCTCAAGCAGCTGCGCGCCATCGGCCAGGCCGAAGGCGAGCGCCTGGGCATTGCCCCTGAGCTGATGCTGCGTAAAAAAGCCCTGGAGGCACTGCTCAAGAGCGGTTACCCCAATGGCCCTTATCAATTGCCCGATTCGCTGCGCGGCTGGCGCCGTGAGCGCATGGGCCAGGCCCTGCTGGACAGCCTTGCAGGCGCCGGAGAGACCCGATGAAACGCATTTGCTCCATCTACAAGAGCCCCCGCAAGAACGAAATGTACCTGTACGTGCTCAAGGCTGACGGCCTTGAGCGCGTGCCAGAAGGCCTGCTGCCGTTCTTCGGCACCCCCGTGCATGCCTTCGACCTGGTGCTCAGCCCGGAACGCAAGCTGGCCCGCGAAGACATCACCAAGGTGTTGGAGAACCTCGACAACCAGGGCTACCACCTGCAGATGCCACCGCCGGATGACGAGTACATCGAGCACCTGCCCGAAGAGCTGCTGCGCCGCAACGACCCGGCCTGAACATGCGCGTACTGATTGCCGAGCATGACCATGCCCGCTACGCCGCGCTTTTGCGCGCAGCCGCGCCTGAACTGGAAATCCTGACCAGTGGCGACTCGGCCGAACTGGCCCGCCAGGCGCCGCGTTGCCCGGTGTGGCTGGGCCAGCCCGACCTGCTGGCGAGCTTGCTGCGCCAGGGCCACCAACCGCGCTGGCTGCAGTCGACCTGGGCCGGCATCACACCGTTGCTGGCCGACGGCTTGCCGCGTGACTATCGCCTGACCCGAGCGGTGGGCATTTTCGGCCAGGTAATGGCCGAGTACATGCTCACCTACATGCTTGGCCATGAGCGCGAGGTGCTGTCGCGCCTGGTCAGCCAGGTCGAGCGGCGCTGGGACGACCGCCCGGGGCGAACGCTGGAAGGGCGCAGGGTGCTGATCGTGGGCACCGGCGACATCGGCCAGCGCGTGGCCGAGTTCCTGCAGCCGTTTGGCGTGGTGCTGTACGGCGTTGCCAGCAGCGCCCGCGAGCAGGCACCGTTCGTTGAAGTGGCGGCGCTGGCCGACCTGCCGCGCATGGTTGGCCAGGTCGACTACGTGCTCAACCTGCTGCCGGATACCCCGGCTACCCACGACCTGTACAACGCCGCACTGTTCAAGTGCTTCCAGCCCACGGCGCTGTTCATCAATGCCGGGCGGGGTGCGGCGGTGGTCGATGCCGACCTGGTAGCGGCGTTGAAGGAGGGGCATCTGGCCGGGGCTGTGATCGATGTGTGCCGCCAGGAGCCATTGCCCAGGCAGCACCCGTTCTGGACGGCCTGGGGCTTGTTGTTGACCGGGCACAGCTCGGCGCCCACCTCGCCGGCGGCGATGGTGCGGTTGTTTGTCGAGAATATGCGGGCGTATGAAGCCGGGCAGGGGTTGCGCGGTGAAGTGGACTTCGCCAGGGGCTATTGACTGCTTTGGCCTGTGCCGGCCTGTTCGCGGGTGAACCCGCGAATAGGCCAGTACTGCCAACCCAAAACTTACAGGCTGAAATCCCCCTCAGCCGCCAGCTCGCTCAGCGGCTTGCGCGGGCTGGGCACTTCACGCGCCTGCAGCGCTTCGTCCAGGCTGGCCTTGTCGCCGAGCTTGCCGATCGCCACCATGGCATGCAGCTCGTAGCCTTCAGGGATCTTCAGCTCCTGACGCGCCAGCGCCTGGTCGAAACCGGCCATGCCGTGGGTATGCCAACCACTGATGCTGGCCTGCAGGGCCAGGTGGCCCCAGGCGGAGCCGGTGTCGAAGGTGTGCCACAGTGCCGGTTTTTCTTCGGTGGCACCCGGGGCGGCGAAGGTGGTCTTGGACATCACCAGCACCAGCGCCGACGCCTGTTGCGCCCAGCTACGGTTGAACGGTACCAGCAGGCTCAGGTAGCGCTCCCAGTTCGGGGTGTCACGGCGGGCATACAGGAAGCGCCAAGGCTGCGAGTTGTACGCCGACGGTGCCCAGCGGGCAGCTTCGAGGAAACTCAGCAGGGTCTCTTCGCTGATCGGTTCGGCGGTGAAGGCGCGGGGCGACCAGCGGTTGATGAACTGCTCGTTGATGGCGTAATCGGCAACGCGGGGGTTGGCGCTCATGGCGGCTCCTGCAAACGGACGGAAAACGCGCACGCTACTGCTTCGCGTAGCGACTGACAAGCGGCCTGGCTTTGCTCAAGGCCAGGCTCTAGACTGGCGCCGCTGCGCGCCGCGACCACAAGATGAATGCAGGTAACCGTGTAATGATCGCTGACAACGCGCCGTTCTGGCGGCGCAAGACCCTCGAACAACTCAATGCCCAGGAGTGGGAGTCGCTGTGCGACGGGTGCGGCCTGTGCTGCCTGCAGAAGCTCGAGGACGAGGACGACAACAGCGTCTATTACACGCGCATCGCGTGCAAGCTGCTGGACCTGCAAACCTGCCAGTGCAGCGATTACCCCAACCGCTTCGCCCAGGTGCCGGATTGCATCCAGCTCACCCCGGGCAAGGCCGACCAGTTCACCTGGCTGCCCAGTACCTGTGGTTACCGCCTGGTCAGCGAGGGCAAGGACTTGCCCGCCTGGCACCACCTGGTCTGTGGCGACCGCCAACAGGTCCATGAACAGCGCATTTCCCAGGCGGGGCGTATGCTCAGGGAGCAGGATGTGCACGAAGACGACTGGGAAGACCACCTGATTTTCCGCGCCAGCTGAGCAGCGCGGCCCGCTGCCACGGGGAACAAGGAGTTTCTGTATGCGTTGCCAGCTGTTGTTGCTGTTGGGCCTGATGGCCAGTGCGCCCGCCTGGGCGAAAAAGGTCAATCTCGATTACGAAGTGCGCCTGTTGCCCGCCAGCGGCCAGGCAGAAGTTCGCCTGACCCTGGCGGACGGCAGCGCGGTGCGCAGCCTTGACTTCGACCTGGGCAAGGCCGGGGCCTACAGCGGCTTCCAGGCCGATGGCCAATGGCAACTGAACGGTCAGCGGGGGGTATGGCAGCCTGCTGCCGGCAAGACCAGCCTCAGCTACCGGGTGCTCCTGGACCAGAAGCTTGCCAGTGGCGCATTTTCGTCGCGTATCACCCCGCACTGGGCGCTGTTCCTGGGCGACCAGCTGGTGCCGCCAGCGCGCCTCGACCAGCAGGATGGAACAGAGCTGGTGGCGCGCCTGGCCTTCGACCTGCCAGCGGGCTGGAAGAGCATCGAAACGCCCTGGCCGCGCGTCGGCCAGGACAAGTTCCGCATCGACAATGTATCGCGCCTGTTCGACCGCCCTACTGGCTGGATGCTCGCCGGTGACCTGGGCAGCCGCCGCGCCCGTCTGGGCGATACCGACGTGACCGTGGCCGCGCCGGTGGGGCAGGGCATGCGGCGTATGGACAGCCTGACCTTGCTCACCTTCGTCTGGCCGCAACTGCAGGCAGTGTTCCCGCGCAACCCGCCGAAGCTGTTGCTGGTGGGCGCGCGTGACGGGATGTGGCGTGGGGCGATGGCGGCGCAGGGGTCGGTGTACCTGCACAGTGGCAGGCCGATGGTCAGCGAGAACGGCAGCAGCCCGTTATTGCGTGAGGTGGTGCAGTTGTTTGCCCAGATCCGCGCCCGTGATGGCAATGACTGGTTGGTGGAAAGCCTGACCGATTACTACGCCGGCGAGTTGCTGCGCCGCTCTGGCGGGGTGAGCGACGACCGCTACCAGGCCTGGCAGGCGCGCCTGAGCAAGCAGGGCGCGAAGGTGACCCGGCTGCGTGGCGAACAGGCCACCCCGGCGCAGGTCGCCCGTGGGGTGATGCTGCTGCAGGCGCTGGACAAGGAAATCCGCATCCATACCCAGGCCAAGCGTTCGCTGGATGATGTGGCGCGCGGGCTGATGCGCTTGCCGAGCGTAAGTACCGAAGAGTTCGTGCAGATAAGCGAGAATGTGCTGGGGCGGCGGTCTGAGGTGTTGCAGAGCAAGGCGTTGCGCTAGAAATTCTTCTTGCCTGTGCCGGCCTTTTCGCGGGCTTGCCCGCTCCTGCAAGTTAAGGCATGCGCAACACCTGTGGGAGCGGGCAAGCCCGCGAAGAGGCCGGCACAGGCAATGCATCAATCAACCGCCAGCCAACGGATCCTTCCCGGTCACCGTCACCCCGCGCGTCGCCGCCTCGGCGCTGGCCTTCAACGCCTCCAGGTCCGCCGCGCTACGCTCGATATCCGAGCGCAAGCGCTGATACTCCTGCCGGTGCCGCTGCCACCAGGCCTTGGTGGCGCAGTGCCCGCTGACCCCACGCGCCACGGCCAGGCCGCCCACCGCCATCTGCAGCAAGCCAACCAGGCCGCCACGGCGCAGCCCTTTGCTGAACATCAGCGCCCCACCGGCCAGTGAGCTGGCACGTTCCAGGCCATGAACATTGTGCTGCGATGACGCAGCGGAATGGCTATCGAGCATGGCAAACCCTCCTTGTGGAATGTAAGCAGCTGACCTGCACGGCAACGCCAGCGTTCAGTTGCATCGCCCGGCGGCGAGCCCAGGGTGGGGTTGAAACGGTGAAAAGCAGCTGGCTGTGTCGTATATGGCGAATACCTTGTCCGGTTTGGCAATGCAGCTTCAAGGGTGTTTAATCACCGCTGTCGAAACCGCTGGAGGCCTTGAAAACAAAGGCTCAGACAGATTCAGCCGTTCAGCCCCTCGAAGCGCAAGTGCCACCGGACCGCAAGGCGGTGTTGGCCGAGGCGCTGCGCCGCCGGATCCTGAGCATGGAACTGGCCCCGGGGGCGGTAGTGGACGAACTGGCCCTGTGCGACGAATTCGGCCTGTCGCGCCCACCCGTGCGCGAACTGCTGCGCCAGATCGCCGCCGAGGGCTACATCGAACTGCGCTGCGCCTGTCGCGTGAAATCCGCGCCGGGGTGGTCACGGTCAACTGCTTCGGCGAAGGTGACGTGACCACGCCGTTCGGTGGCTACAAGGAGTCTGGCTTTGGTGGGCGCGACAAGTCCATCTCGGCCCGTGACCAATACATGGAGCTGAAGACCATCTGGATCAACGCTTCGTGAGCTGAGCAAGGGCGGCTTTTTACTTGAATTTGGGCCCCGAACGGGTATTCAGCCCCTTGGCCATACGGTCGTACAGCACCACATTCACCGTCGCCGCCAGGTTCATGCAGCCCTCGGTCGGGATGTAGATGGTCTCTTCACACCAACCGCGCACTTCTTCGCTCAGCGACCCGTCCTCTGGGCCGAAGATGTAGATGGCGCGGTCCGGGTGGGTGTATTCCGGCAGGGGCCGGGCGCCGTCCACCAGCTCTACCGCCACCGGGGTGCAGCCCAGCGGAATGATGCGTTGCAGGTCATCGATGCCGATCAGCGGGATGTCGTAGTGCACGCGCTTGGTGTCGGTGACGAAGTCACGGGCGCGCTCATACCGTTTGCCGGTGTAGAACACCGAGTTGACGCCGTAGCAGCCCGCGGCGCGCATCACCGAACCGACGTTTTCCGGCGACTTGGGGTTGAACAGGCCGATGCAGCTGTATCGTTTGTTTGCCACGTACCGGGGCCCTTCGCGAAAAAAGCGCGATTATACGGGCTGCCCGGTAGCAGCGGGGGGCGAATCGATGGTCAGTCTTTCTTCAGCAAGCCAGCCAGGCCGGCAAACGGGTTGTGCGTGGCCTTGGCGATGCTCGGGGTGCTGGTGGAGCCTTCGCTGAAGTACTGCTGGTCGGTGTAGCGCGAATGCTCGTTGTCGTGGCAGTACAGGCACAGCAGTTCCCAGTTCGAGCCGTCCTGGGGGTTGTTGTCGTGGTTGTGGTCGCGGTGGTGCACGGTCAGCTCGCTCAGGCGCTTGCCGGCGAACTCGCGGGCGCAGCGGCCGCACACGTGCGGGTACATTCTCAGGGCCTTGTCGCGGTAGCCCATTTCCTTGTCACGCTTGGCGTCGGCGAGAATGCGGTCCAGGCGCGCGGTGGCGGCAGCGGAAGAGGAGGCGCTCATGGTGTTTCCTTTGTTCTGATCAGGCAGGTGACGGTTATGCCATTGAGTCTAGCGCGCTTGCAGGGCGGGCGGACAGGCGAAAGCGTTGATTTAGGCGTAGCCTGTAGGAAGGTTCCCGACAGGAGGTTACTGATGTTGCGCGCGATCCTAGCCGTGCTGTGGCTGGCGGGCCTGCCCATGGCCGATGCCGCCAGTACGCCGCCCCGGCTGGCGAACCCGGTGCCCGGTGCGCCGGGTACGCCCACGCCCACGCCTTACCCGCAGATCACCCCGAGCACGCCGCCCAAGGCTTATGACAGCCAGCCGGGTGCGCCTTTGCTGCCACCGATGCCGGTGCCCGGGCCGCCGAAGGATCAGCCCTTGCCGGGGTTGCGGCCGGAGCCGGCGAAGCCGGCGCAGGATGATGACTGACTGCAGCGGTGCGTTGGCGCTGGGATTACTAGGGGGCCAGTGCCCTGTAGGAGCGGCCTTGTGTCGCGAAAGGGGCGCAAAGCGCCCCCGGCAATCTCAAGCGATACCCAATTCGCCAAACACGAACGCATACTCCAGCGCCACATCCTTGAGCCCCTGATACCGCCCGCTCATCCCGCCGTGCCCGGCGCCCATCTCGGTCTTGAGCAACAGCAGGTTGTCATCGGTCTTGCGCGTGCGCAGCCGCGCCACCCACTTGGCCGCCTCCCAGTACTGCACGCGGCTGTCGTTGTAGCCCGCCACCACCAGCATCGCCGGGTAGGCCTGGGCCTTCACGTTCTCGTAGGGCGCATAAGCCTTGATCCGCGCATACACTTCCGGCTCTTCAGGGTTGCCCCACTCGTCGTACTCGGTCACGGTCAACGGCAGGTCGGGGTCGAGCATGGTGTTGAGCACGTCGACGAACGGCACCTCGGCGACCGCACAGCGGAACAGTTCGGGGCGCAGGTTGAGCACCGCGCCGATCAACAGGCCACCGGCACTGCCACCACTGATGGCCAGCCGGTCGGGCGCCGTCACGCCCTGGGCGACCAGGTGTTCGGCACAGGCGATGAAGTCGCTGAAGGTGTTGTGCTTGTGCGCCTGCTTGCCGGCGCGGTACCAGGCTTCGCCCAGCTCGCCACCACCGCGTACATGGGCGATGGCGAAGGCCACGCCGCGCTGCAGCAGGCTCAGGCGTGCATGCGAAAACCACGGGTCGAGGCTTTCGCCATAGGCGCCATAGCCGTACAGGTACAGCGGCACGGTCTGGCCCAGGTCCTGGCGGCGGCGCACCAGGCTGATCGGCACCTGGGTGCCGTCGGCGGCAGTCGCCCACAAGCGTTCGCTGACATAGTCGTCGGCATCGAAGGCGCCCAGTACCGGTGTTTGCTTGAGCACCACCTGGGCGCCGCTGGCCAGCTCCAGCTGGCGCACCTGGGCCGGGCGGTTGAGTGCTTCGTAGCGCAGGCGCAGGCGGGGGCTGGCGAACTCCAGGCTGTCTTGCACGTACAGGCTGTAGGCGGCATCCGGCAGCTCGACACGGTAGGCCGCCAGACCTTGCGGGCGCACTTCGATGATCGGCAGGCCGCCTTCGCGCAGGCTCAGGGTCAGGGCGCCGGCATTCAGGCTCAGCCCTTCAAGCATGACTGCCTCGCGGTGCGGCACCAGTGCCTGCCATTGCTCGCGGCCCGGTACCTCGGTAGCCGGGGCGTAATACAGGGCGAAGTTGATGCCGTCCTGGTTGGTGCGGATAAACCAGCACCACGCGCCGTCGAGCTGGCCGTGGTCGGGGAAGTATTCATGGCCCTCGACACGTGGCGCCAGGCAAACGAATGGTGCCTGTGGGGTTTCGGCGTTCAGCACCCAGGCTTCGCTGGTGGTCTTGCTGTTCAGCAGCAGCACCAGCTGGCGCTCGGAACTGGTGCGGTAGCAATGCAGGAAGAAGCGCCCGTCGGGCTCCTCGAACACGCGCTCGGCACCGGGGCTGCCCAGCGTATGGCGGCACAGGCGCCATGGCCGGTGGGTGTCGTCCAGCTCGGCGAAGAACAGTGTCTGGCTGTCGTTGGCCCAGGTCATGCTGCCGTCGCAGTCTTCAAAGGGCAGGGCGGTGATCGAGCCGCTGGCGAGGTCTTTCACGTACAGGCTGTAGACCTCGTCGCCACTGGTATCCAGGCTGTAGGCTAGCAGCCGGTGGTCGGGACTGACACTGAACGCGCCCAGCGACAGGAAGCCGCCGTTGGCCAGTGCGTTGGGGTCGAGCAACAGCTGTTCCTGGCTTTCATCGACGGTGTTGCTGTCGTCGGCCGGGCGTGGGCAGCGGTAGTGGCGCGGATATTCGTCGCCAGCAGTGGTGCGGGTGTAGTACAGGTACGGCCCCCAGGGTGAAGGCAGCGACAGGTCGGTCTCCTGGATGCGGCCCTTGATCTCTTCGAACAATTGCTCGCGCAGGGGCGCCTGGTCGGCCAGGCAGGCTTGCTGGTAGGCGTTTTCGGCCTGCAGGTAGGCGAGCACCTCGGGGGTGTCGCGCTGTTGCAGCCAGGCATACGGGTCGGCGGCCTGGTCGGCATGGGCAATCGGCGGTTGGGGCTTGGTCGGCATCGAGGATCTCTTGGTTGGGGTGGCCTGGGCCCGGCTGCGAAGCGGCCGGCGCAGGCAAACACTGTGTGCGCCCGGAAAAGTGTTTATCATAGGCACCTCTTTGCCTGGCTTGCACGAACACCATGATCGAGAACGACTACACCTTGGCCTGGGGCCTGTACGCGGTTGCCGCTTTGGGCTGCCTGCTGGTGGGCTTCAAACTGACCGGCTGGATGTGGCGCTGGTTGCGCGAGCCCCTGCGGGTGGTGCTGGCGGTGCTGTTGCTGACGCCGACCGTGGTTGACCCGGTCAAGGACAGCTTCGCCCCGGCCATCGCCATCACCACCCTGGATGTGGCGTTCAAGGTTGGCAACAATGCCTGGCGCGCAGTTTCCGATTTTGCCATGTACGGCATGATCGCCTTTGCCTTGTATGCCCTCTTCGTATTGCTGCGCTGGCCGCTGGAAAAACGCGCCCGCGAGCGGCGGGCCCAGGCTGAGGCAGCGGCCCAGCGCGAGCAGGCCGAAGATGACCGGCTCGGCGCCCAGGCCCCTTTGGCCGCCGAGCGCAGCGACCGTTACCGTGACCTCCCGCCACCTGCGGCACCCCGGGGAAATGGCCGGGTCGAGCCCCGTCTGTAAGCGGAGACACAGCCATGTGCGAACTGTTGGGCATGAGTGCCAACGTCCCTACCGACATTGTCTTCAGTTTTACCGGCCTGATGCAGCGCGGTGGCCGCACCGGCCCGCACCGCGATGGCTGGGGCATCGGCTTCTATGAAGGGCGCGGCCTGCGCCTGTTCCAGGACCCGGCTGCCAGCAGCGAGTCGGAGGTAGCCAGCCTGGTGCAGCGCTACCCGATCAAGAGCGAAGTGGTCATTGGTCATATCCGCCAGGCCAACGTCGGCAAGGTCTGCCTGGCCAACACCCACCCCTTCATGCGCGAAATGTGGGGCCGTAACTGGTGCTTTGCGCACAACGGCCAGTTGGGCGCCTTCAAGGGCCTGGGCAGTTTCTATCGGCCGGTAGGCGATACCGACAGCGAAGCGGCCTTTTGCGACCTGCTCAACCGCATTCGCAGCGCCTTCCCCGAGCCGGTGCCGGTGCAACAGCTGTTGCCGGTGCTGGTCGAAGCCTGTGCCGGTTACCGCGGGCAGGGCGTGTTCAACTGCATGCTCAGCGACGGTGACTGGCTGTTCTGCTTCTGTTCGACCAAGCTGGTGCACATTACCCGGCGTGCGCCGTTTGGTGCGGCACGCTTGAAGGATGTCGACCTGATCGTCGACTTCCATACGCAAACCACCCCCAACGACGTGGTCACGGTGATTGCCACCGAGGCCCTGACCGAGAACGAGACCTGGCAGCGCTACGCGCCGGGTCAATGGGCCCTGTGGCGGCACGGTGAATGTGTGGCGCACGGCCAGAGCTAAGGACGCTGCATGTTCAGAAGTTACCTGCGGTTGCTGCTGTTCACCTTCGGCCTGTTGGCCGGTATTCAGGTGCCGGGGCTGGTGAAAGACTACAGCCAGCGGGTGGAGGCGCACCTGTACGAGTCGCGCGAGGCGCTGGACGGCTTCAAGCAGACGGCCGAGCGCTTTTTCAATGGCGACCTGCAGGCCTTGCTACGGCACTACCGCAGCAGTGATGACCCAGTGTTCAACAGTGACGCCAACAGCATCGAAAGCCTGATCATCCGCAACCAGTTGCTGGAGAACGAGTGGCAGGCCCTGCAAGGGCCTTGGGCCGCACGCACCTGGCATGTGCTGGTGCAGGCCGACCCGCAGCTGCGTGCAGAAACCCTCAACGGCTACAGCTACCAGATTCTGCTGGTGCCCGAGGCCATCGGCTGGGGTGTTGGCGCAGGGTTCGTGCTGGCGTTCTTGGTCGAAAGCCTGTTGCTGGGGCTTGGCTGGGTGATCCTTGGGGGGCGGCGTCGGGTGGTGAAAGAGAGCTGGCGCTGAGTGCTGGCGCGCAGGTGCCGCTGTTCACGCCAGTTTTGCGCTTATAGGATTAACGGCATTTTCTTCCAGGCACTCGCTTGCTAGGCATCGCACCGCAATGCAGGAAAATTCCAAACAGAGTCATCCACCCTAACGCTGGATTTGACGTCAGTAAGAGTGGTTGGTAGCCGACAAACAAGAAGTAGGATTGTTCGATTGCTCTCATATAATACGTTATGAAGAACACGTTGTAGGCAAAGCAGATAAAGAGCAGCGAATAACCTAGATGTCGTCCGGAGCACAGGTGCCGTAATGTGAATGCAATGACTACGCTGCCTATGATCATTATTGAAAAAGACAGGGTATTCATTGTTTTTCCCACTCAACCAGGATTTGCTCTCCCGTCATCATGTCTATTCCAACTTCAAACATGATCGAACCTTTTCCCATCTCCCTGTAAGCCCGAATTTTGTCGGCTTCAATGTAACGGAAAAGTCGCCATGTGCCGGTTTTTAGGATCATGTGACTCATGCCGAATGCTGACAGACCTATATCCACAGCGCCGTACCCAATGTTGCCTTGCGATGCGCGTCCACCTGCTATTTCAGCTATTCTCTGGTAGCCTTTACGTACTGGGCCAATGGTGTCATTTCGGCCGGTAGCAATATTACGCCCGTTTTCGTAAATGTTGTTGGCACCATGGAGTATCAGCGGTAACCCCCCAAGCGTGCAGCCCAACCCAAGTGACAATTTACACACCGCAACCCCGGTACCTATCTGAAGTACTCCGGCTGCAACCCCCGCAACCAGCTTGCTATATTCTAGTGCTTGTTCGAAAAGGAGTGAATATTCCTTGGTTAGTGCCTTTTGCGCTTCTTCAGGCGATAGCCGGCCATCTTGAGTCGCAGTAACGATTGCCTGCCCCGCACGTGATATTTCCTGGGTAAACTTGGCCCGAAGCCGTTCGTCACTCAAGCATTGCACCCCAACGTGGCGTGCATATAGCGTCAAGCGATTTGCCATGTCATTGACTTCGGATGTTTCGGGGGAGTTGGCGAGTGTGCTGCTGTCAAGCGGCTTCACACCCCCTCGCCCCAATTCGCGTAGCCACTGGTATTCGCTCCCAGATGATGCCAGCCGACGAATCCATAGCGAATGGCAAGGTACTCCTGTGGGTCCTGGTCGTTGAGCAAGATGGAGTGCGGCATCTCGATGCGGTGGTCCACAAGTAACCCATCGGACAGAGTTATTTGAAAGTAGTGCTCATACTCGCTATTGTTGTTTCTGCGAAAAAAATTGATCTTGCATTCTACTATCTCGCGATTTGTCAATGCTTGGGCGAGTAGAGGCGTCGATTTGTCAACATGCTTTGTAATCAGAACAGGTCGATGAGTTGCAGCCTTGGTATTGTCCAAGCTGGCAAGGCTATGACTGAACGAAAGCACCATGATTTCATCACGGTGGGCACTCTGGCATCGGTTACCGATGGATTCAGTTGTGGAGCAGCCCGCTGAGATCAGCCCTTGTTGCCTGCCCGTCATAGTCATATATCCATGGATAGCCATATCTACAACTCCCTGTCAGTGAGGGTTCAAAAGCTAGAGTGCGCAGAGGGCAAATGTATGTAGGACGCTTCTGATCTTTATGGTGACAATTGATAACAAATATTTCCGCTCGTTGTGGAGCGCGTCAGTTCGCTGCGTATCAACGCGTGCTTGTAGGATTACTATGCCCAATCACTCGACCGAGTTTGACTACAGGATCTGCGTTAGAGATCTTGGCGCAAGCTTGCAGCAAGCATCTGCAAACGCGGTAAGGTAGGCACATGCACGACAACAACGGAGGCCGCGTGGTGGAACGCCTGCTACTCAATTGCGACATGGGTGAAAGTTTTGGCAGCTGGCGCATGGGCCTGGATGCCGAGGTCATGCCCTACATCGACTGCGCCAACATCGCCTGCGGTTACCATGCCGGTGACCCTGGCATCATGCGCCGCACCGTGGCCCTGGCACTGGAGCACGGGGTGGCGATCGGTGCCCACCCGGCCTACCCGGACCTGGTCGGCTTCGGGCGCCGGTCCATGGCCTGCAGCCCCGAGGAAATTCGCGATTTGCTGCACTACCAGATCGGCGCACTGGAGGGCATCTGCAAGGTGCTCGGCGGCCGTGTGGCCTATATCAAGCCGCATGGCGCGCTGTACAACGACATGATGGCCGACCCGCTCAAGCTGCGCACCGTGCTGGAAGCTGTGGCGGCTTACGCCCGCGACCTGCCGCTGATGCTGATGGCCACCGCCGACAACCGTACGGCCCAGGCGCTGGGCGATGAAATCGGCGTGCCGCTGTGGTTCGAGGCATTCGCCGACCGGGCCTATACCGCCAGCGGCCACCTGGTCTCGCGGCGCCTGCCCGGCGCCGTGCATCACGACCCGGCGCGTGTGGTGGAGCAGGCCGAGCGCCTGGCCCGTGGCGATACGCTGGTGGCGAACGATGGCAGTGCCTTGAAGCTGGCGGCCAGCACACTGTGTGTGCATGGCGACAACGACAGTTCGGTAGCAGCGGTGCGGCAGATTCGCCAAGCCCTCGATGCCATGGAGCGATGATGAAGCTGCGTATCGAAGTGGTCGCGGTCGACAGCCTGATGGTGCGCCTGTTCGAGCGTATCGACGAGGCCAACATGCCGTGGGTGCTTGCTGCCAGCCAGTGCTTGCGCGCAGCGTTCGGCCAGCACCTGCTGGACTTGGTGCCGTCGTACACCACGCTGATGGTGCACTTCGACCTGCCGCCGGCCGAGGCGAGGGCGCTGATCGCCCAGGCCCTGGACGGTTTGCAGCCTGACGCCGGCAGTGGTGGCCGGCGCCACGAGATCCCGGTGTGGTACCACGCCAGCGTCGGCCCGGAGCTGCCTGTACTGGCTGCCCGCAGCGGCTTGACCGAGGGTGAAGTGGCCCGCTTGCACAGCGAGCGCGAGTACCCGGTTTTTGCCTTGGGCTTCGCCCCCGGGTTCGGCTTCATGGGCCTGGTCGATGAACGCCTGGCGAGCCCCCGCCTGAGCACCCCGCGCAAGCGCGTGGCGGCGGGCAGCGTGGGTATTGCCGAGCGCCAGACAGCAGCGTACCCGGCGGTGTCGCCGGGGGGCTGGAACCTGATCGGGCGTACCCCGGTGCGCCTGTTCGACCATGAACGTGAGGGCTATAGCCTGTTGCAACCCGGTGACCGGGTGCGCTTCGTGGCGGTTACGCGTGATGAGTTTCTGGCCCTGGGCGGCGATGTGGAGGCGCAAGGATGAAGCAGTTGTCGATCGAGGCCAGTAACGCCTTGTGCCAGTTGCAGGACGCCGGGCGCTTCGGCGTACGGCACCTGGGCGTGACCCAGGGCGGGGCGCTGGACTGGGTGGCGATGTACTGGGCCAACTGGCTGTTGGGCAATTCGCTGGCCGCACCTGTGGTGGAGGTCGCGCTGGGTGGCTTCTGTGTGGTGGCGCAGCAGGATTGTGTGCTGGCGCTGGCCGGTGCCGACCTGGATGCGCGAGTTGATGATCAGCCGGTAGCGCCCTGGCGCAGCTTTGCTTTGGGCAAGGGGCAGCGCTTGGCCCTGAAGCAGCCCAAGCAGGGCGTTCGGGCGTACCTGGCGGCGCCTGGCGGGTTTCGCGGCGAGGCGGTGCTGGGCAGCTGTGCCACCGTGGTGCGCGAAGCGCTGGGCGGTACAGACGGCCAGGGCGCTGCGCTTGGTAAAGGCCAGCGGCTGGCTTTTGCGGGTACGCCGGCAACCCTTCGTGAAGTGCCGGATGCCTTGCGCCCGCGCTATCACCACAAGCCTGTGCTCGACCTAGTGATGGGCGCGCAGATCGGTGATTTCAGTGGTACCAGCCTGTTTGAGGCGTTCAACAGTGACTGGACGCTGGACAGCCGGGCTGACCGCATGGGCATCCGTCTACTGGGGCCGAAGTTGGTCTACCAGGGCGCGCCGATGATTTCCGAGGGCATTCCCCTGGGAGCGGTGCAGGTGCCGCCGGACGGGCAACCGATCGTGTTGCTCAATGACCGGCAGACCATTGGCGGTTACCCGCGGCTGGGGGCGTTGACGCCGCTGGCGCTGGCGCAACTGGCGCAGTGCATGCCGGGGGCGCAGGTGAAGTTCAGGGCGGTGGTGCAGGATGAGGGGTGGCGGGAGCAGCAGCAATACTTGGGCCGGTGGTTGTAAGGCTGCGGGCCCTTTCGCGGGCACGCCCGCTCCCACACAGGTGAACTGCGCCCCTGACGTTGGACAAAAATCCAACCTCAGGGGCGTTTCATATGAGCAAGTACACTAGACAATTCAAGCTTTCCGCCATCCAGGCTTTTCTGCAACGTGGCATTGGCTACCGTTTCATAGCCGCACAGTTCCAGATGGATCCCTCCTTACTGCGCCGCTGGGTACAGGCCTACCGCATCCATGGCGAGGCCAGCCTGTCCAGACACGCGCAGACTTTCAGCCCTGAGTTCAAGCTCTCGGTGCTTGAGCGAAAATGGCGCGACAAGTTGTCGTTGCGCGAAACGGCGGCTGTTTTCAACCTGACGCATTCCAGCCAGATAGGCATATGGGAAGCGCAGTACTACAGTGGCGGTATCAAAGCTCTGATAGCAGGGAAAAAAGGACCGCGTAACGTCATGATCAAACCATCCGTCCCACCCGCCAGCACCTCGCCCAAGTCCGAGGAAGAACTCTCGTACGCCGAACTGCTGGCCAAGCTGCGTCACGCCGAGATGGAGATCGCCTACCTAAAAAAGTTAAAAGAACTGCGCGAGGAGAAGGCGAGACAGAAGAGGGCCGGGAAGAAAAAGTCCTGATCATCTCGGCCCTGCGCACCCGCTTCCCGCTCGACGGCCTGCTCAAGCTGGCCGGACTGGCGCGCAGTACGTATTACTACCAGCGCAAGTTGATGGCTGCCGGTGACAAGCTGGCTGCGCTCAAAGACCGTATCCGTGAGATTCAGCAGCGGCATAAAGGTCGCTACGGCTATCGGCGCATGACAGCGACATTGCACAGCGTCGGCCACGCAGTTAACAGTAAGGTCGTGCGGCGACTGATGGCCGAACTCGACCTCAAATGCACGGTGCGCGTGAAGAAGTACAAGTCCTATCGTGGCGAGCCCGGACGCATCGCTCCCAACAAGATGGAGCGCAAGTTTACGGCAGAGGAGCCAAACAGGAGGTGGGTAACGGACGTGACCGAATTCAAGGTGGCGGGTGAAAAGCTGTATCTCTCTCCGGTGCTGGACCTGTTCAATGGTGAGATCGTGGCGCACCAGATCGACACCTCGCCGCACTATCCATTGGTCGGTCAGATGCTCGAGCAGGCGTTGTCACGGCTACCGGAAGGGGCCAGGCCTATGCTGCACTCCGACCAGGGCTGGCAGTATCAGTACTACCGCTACCGGAATCGACTAGAGGAGATGGGACTGGAGCAGAGCATGTCACGCAAAGGCAACTGCCTGGACAATGCGCGAATGGAGAGTTTCTTCGGCACACTGAAGACCGAGATGTATCACGGTCAGCGTTTCGCCAGCATCGAGGATCTGAGCGCTGCAATCGATGAATACATCGATTACTACAACCATGACCGAATCAAGATGGGGCTGGCCGGCCTGAGTCCCGTGGCATACAGGAATCAGGCCGCAGCAGCCTAATCAAAGATTGTCCAACAAATGGGGCGCACCTCACAGGCCTGCGCCATACCTGTAGGAGAGGGCGTGCCCGCGAAGAGCCTCGAACGCTGGCAAGTGGCAGCCCGTTCTCTATCTCACTTTGAGAGATACCGCATCCCTTCCTCCAACCCCTGCAAGGTCAGCGGATACATCTTGTCCTCGATCAACTCCCGCACCAGGTGGGTCGAGGCGGTGTAGTCCCAAGCCTGCCGGGGATAGGGGTTGATCCAGATAATCTTCCTGAATTTCTCCATGAAACGCTGCAGCCACACGTACCCGGCTTCTTCGTTCCAGTGCTCCACGCTGCCACCGGGCTGGGTGATTTCGTAAGGCGCCATGGCCGCATCGCCAACGAAGATCACTTTGTAGTCGTCGCCATACTTGTGCAGCAGATCGAACGTGGAAAACCGCTCCGAGGTGCGGCGCAGGTTGTTCTTCCAAACCGACTCGTACACGCAGTTGTGGAAGTAGTAGTACTCCAGGTGCTTGAACTCGGTCTTGCAGGCCGAGAACAGTTCTTCGCACACCTTGACGTGGGCGTCCATGGAACCACCGATGTCGAACAGCAACAGCAGCTTCACGGTGTTGCGCCGCTCCGGGCGCATCTGGATGTTCAACAACCCGGCATCGCGCGCGGTGTGGTCGATGGTGCCGTCGATGTCGAGCTCTTCGGCGGCGCCTTCACGGGCGAACTTGCGCAGCCGGCGCAGGGCCAGCTTGATGTTGCGCGTGCCCAGTTCCACCTGGTCGTCGAGGTTCTTGTACTCGCGCTGGTCCCAGACCTTCACCGCCTTGCCCTGGCGTTTGCCGGCCTCGCCCACGCGGATGCCCTCGGGGTTGTAGCCGCCCGAGCCGAACGGGCTGGTGCCGCCGGTGCCGATCCACTTGTTGCCGCCGGCGTGGCGCTCCTTCTGCTCTTCCAGGCGCTGCTTGAAGGCCTCGATGAGCTTGTCCAGGCCACCCAGCGACTGGATTTGCGCGCGTTCTTCGTCGCTGAGCGAGCGCTCGAACTCCTTGCGCAGCCAGTCTTCCGGGATCAGCGCCTCGATGTGCTGGTCGAGGTTTTCCAGGCCTTTGAAGTAAGCGGCGAAGGCGCGGTCGAACTTGTCGAAGTGGCGTTCGTCTTTCACCAGAATGGCGCGGGCGAGGTAATAGAATTCGTCCATGTCGGCGAACACCACGTGCTTTTGCAAGGCCTGGTGCAGGTCGAGCAGTTCTCGCACCGACACCGGCACCTTGGCCGCACGCATTTCATTGAACAGGTTGAGCAGCATGGCCCGGCTCCTGTCAGCGGTTGCCGCGCCGGCTCATGAAGGCCAGGCGCTCGAGCAGTTGCACGTCCTGCTCGTTCTTCACCAGCGCACCGGCCAGCGGCGGGATCGCCTTGGTCGGGTCGCGTTCACGCAGCACCGCTTCACCGATGTTGTCGGCCATCAGCAGCTTGAGCCAGTCGACCAGCTCGGAGGTGGAAGGCTTTTTCTTCAGGCCAGGCACCTTGCGTACGTCGAAGAACACGTCCAGCGCCTCGCTGACCAGCGCCTGGCTGATGTTCGGGTAGTGCACGTCGACGATCTGCTGCAGGGTGCTGCGGTCGGGGAAGGCGATGTAGTGGAAGAAGCAGCGGCGCAGGAAGGCGTCGGGCAGCTCCTTTTCGTTGTTCGAGGTAATGATGATGATCGGGCGCTGCCGGGCCTTGATGGTCTCGTCGATTTCGTAAACGTAGAACTCCATCTTGTCCAGTTCCTGCAACAGGTCGTTGGGGAACTCGATGTCGGCCTTGTCGATTTCGTCGATCAGCAGGATGACCCGCTCCTCGGCCTCGAAGGCCTCCCACAGTTTGCCCTTCTTCAGGTAGTTGCGCACGTCATGGACCTTGTCCACGCCCAGCTGCGAGTCGCGCAGGCGGCTGACCGCGTCGTACTCGTAGAGGCCCTGGTGGGCCTTGGTGGTGGACTTGATGTGCCAGGTGATCAGGCGCGCGCCGAACGAAGCTGCCAATTGCTCGGCGAGCATGGTCTTGCCGGTGCCGGGTTCGCCCTTGACCAACAGCGGGCGTTCGAGGGTGATGGCCGCGTTTACCGCCAGTTTCAGGTCGTCTGTGGCGACGTAGTCGCGGGTGCCTTCGAACTTCATGGGGCTGTCCTCTGTTGTAAGCCTGTGCCGGCCTCTTCGCGGGCACGCCCGCTCCCACAGGAATTGCACAAACTTCTGAATCTGCGTAAGTACCTGTGGGAGCGGGCGCGCCCGCGAATGACCCAACACCTGTTTTCGATTTGTTACCGACTATAACGCGGGCCCGGGCAGCTGCAAACGCAGACCGGGTATTCAGTCCCTGAATGCCCCGTCACGCTGTTTCAGTCGGACTTCGGCGCCGGTTGCTCATAGCGTGCATTGAACGCCTGGATGAAGCCGTTGCGCAGGATCTGCAGGAAGGCCTCGAAGGCGCTGATGTTCTGCTTGTGCACGCTGCCGCTGAGCTCCACCCGGGTGGCGAACTGGTTTTTCGGCTGGTTCTTCAGCACCGTCTCGGAGGCGCCCACCAGGGCCTCCCACACCGAGCGGAAGAAGCCTTTGTCCTTGTTCTCGACATCCTGCTGCCAGTCGAACACGTCCACGTCACGCAGCAGGGGTTTGATGTAGCCATTGAGGCGGCCGTTTTCCGCCTGCGCCTCGATGACCACGTCACCATGCCCTGCGCTGAAGTCGAACTTGCCGTAGGCACTGGCGAAGTCATTCAGGTTGCGCAGTTCTATGCCGGTGGCACGCAGGCGGAATTCGAAGTCATCGAAGTCACTGAACGGGTCGAAGGTGGCGCTGCTTTCGACCTTGGCATTGCCGGCGATCAGCGCCGTGCCCTCAAAGCTGGCGTCGCGCCGGCCTTGCTTGTCGCGCACGTTGGTCAGGTTGCTGATGGTGGCGTCCAGCCGGGTTGCCTTGAGATTGACCGGAGGGCGGGAATTGAAATTGCGAAAGGTCAGGGTGCCATTGTCGATATGCACTTCATCGAGGGTAATCGGCAGCAGCTTTTCCAGTTGTTGCCGCCAGTCAGTGCCCTGGCCGGTCTGCGAGGCCTGCTTGTTGCCGCCGTCGACGAAGTTCAGTTCGGGCTGCTCGAAGATCACTTTCGCCACCACGGCCTTGTCGTAGATCAGCGAGTGCCAGCTGACCGACAGGTCGATAACCGGTGCATCCAGCAGCGGCACTGGCACCTTGCCGCTGGTCTTGACGATCCGCAGGCCGTTGATCCGGTAGGCCCCGCGCCACCAGGCCAGGTCCACGTCGGCCACGTGGCCACGGTAGTCGCCCATGTCGGCCAGCTTGTCGTTGAGGTAGTCGCGTACCAGGTAGGGCAGCGCCAGGTGCAACGCCACCAGCAGCGCCACCAGGCTGGCCAGGCCGATCAGCGGCCAGCGATAACGGGCTTTCATCGGGGTGTCTCCCAGGAGGATGTGCGGTGGACCGCAATGCGCCCGGTTGAGTTCGAACAGGCTTTACGGGCCTACGGCCGGGGCTTACCCTTGAGGTCTTTTCCTGCTCGCTTTCATGCCAAGGACCCCTGCCATGAGCCGTATCTTTGCAGACAACGCCCATTCCATCGGCAACACGCCGCTGGTGCAGATCAACCGGATCGCCCCGCGTGGCGTGACCATCCTGGCCAAGATCGAGGGGCGCAACCCGGGCTACTCGGTCAAGTGCCGCATTGGCGCGAACATGGTCTGGGATGCCGAAAGCAGCGGCCGGCTCAAGCCGGGCATGACCATAGTCGAGCCCACCTCGGGCAACACCGGTATCGGCCTGGCCTTCGTTGCCGCCGCGCGTGGCTACAAGCTGATGCTGACCATGCCCGCTTCGATGAGCCTCGAACGGCGCAAGGTACTGAAGGCGCTGGGCGCCGAACTGGTGCTGACCGAGCCGGCCAAAGGCATGAAGGGCGCCATCGACAAGGCCAACGAAATCGTGGCCTCAGACCCGGCGCAGTACTTCCTGCCAGGCCAGTTCGAGAACCCGGCCAACCCCGCCATTCACGAAAAAACCACGGGCCCGGAAATCTGGAACGACACCGACGGCGCGGTGGACGTTCTGGTGGCGGGGGTGGGCACGGGCGGCACCATCACCGGTGTGTCGCGCTACATCAAGCATACCCAGGGCAAGGCGATCCTGTCGGTGGCCGTGGAGCCAGAGGCTTCGCCACTGATCACCCAGACCCTGGCCGGCGAAGAGCTCAAGCCCAGCCCACACAAGATCCAGGGCATCGGGGCTGGCTTCGTACCGAAAAACCTCGACCTGTCGATTGTCGACCAGGTGCTGACGGTGGCTGACGAAGAGGCCAAGGCCATGGCCATTCGCCTGATGCAGGAAGAGGGCATTCTCTGCGGCATTTCTTGCGGCGCAGCCATGGCGGCGGCCGTGCGCCTGGCGGAAAAACCGGAAATGCAAGGCAAGACCATCGTCGTGGTGCTGCCCGATTCCGGCGAGCGTTATTTGTCGAGCATGCTGTTCAGCGACATGTTCAGCGACCAGGAAAACCAGCAGTAACCGGCCATGCCGCTGACCGGGCTCAATGTTCGGCAGCCTGGTTGACTGCACAATCTTCATCGACACGATCCCGCCCGGGTGGTTTGTACCGCGGCGGGATCGGTTTATGATGGCAGGATGATTTTCAGGAGAGCAGGCCGCGCAGCCCTGTTTCTTCCCCTAGGAGTGATGCATGACCTTATCCTTTGCAGCCAAGGCGGGTGTCTTGCTGGTGTTCTTCGCCAGCGTGCTGTTCGTGCACCTGCGCGGCAAGGCCCGCCTGCCGGTGTTGCGCCAGTTCGTCAACCATTCGGCGCTGTTCGCCCCCTACAACGCCTTGATGTACCTGTTTTCCGGGGTGCCGTCCAAACCCTACCTGGACCGCCAGCGCTTCCCGGAACTGGATGTGCTCAAAGACAACTGGCAGGAAATCCGCGAAGAGGCCATGCGCCTGTTCGACGAGGGCTATATCCGCGCCGCCGAAAAGGACAATGACGCCGGCTTCGGTTCGTTCTTCAAGAAGGGCTGGAAGCGGTTTTACCTGAAGTGGTACGACAAGCCGCTGCCATCGGCCGAGGCGCTGTGCCCGAAAACCGTAGAACTGGTCAGCAGCATTCCCAACGTCAAGGGTGCGATGTTCGCCCTGCTGCCTGGCGGTAGCCACCTGAACCCGCACCGCGACCCATTCGCCGGTTCATTGCGTTACCACCTGGGCCTGTCCACGCCGAACTCCGACGCCTGCCGCATTTACGTCGATGGGCAGGAATACGCCTGGCGGGACGGCGAAGACGTGATGTTCGATGAAACCTACGTGCACTGGGTAAAAAACGAGACCGATGTGACCCGGGTGATCCTGTTCTGCGACATCGAGCGGCCGTTGAGCAGCCCGCTGATGACCCGCATCAACCGCAAGGTCAGTGCCTTCCTGGGCCGCGCCACCGCGCCACAGAACACCGACGACGAGCGGGTGGGCGGCATCAACCAGGCGTATGCCTGGAGCAAGCGCTTCTCCAACAAGCTCAGCACCCATGTGAAGCAGTTCAAGCGGGCCAACCCCAAGGCCTATCGGGTCTTGCGCCCGGTGCTGGCGGTGGTCGTGGCTTATCTGCTTTACCGCTGGTTGTTCTGAGCGCAGGCTGGCCTGTGCGCGGGTTCACCCGCGCACAGGCCAGCTCACCTCACACTGGCGCCCGCTATTGCCCAATCGTGGGTTCACCGCTATTCTCCACAACACTTCCTTCCCTGAAGCCTGAATCATGCCCGCCAAGCCCTCCACCACCAGCTTTGCCATCGCGCCAGTCGCGGGCATGGTCGTGCGTGGCAGCCAGCAGCCGGCCATGGTCAGTCATTACCCACCACCTGTCAGTGGCGCCGTAGGCGGCGTAGCTCCGCCATGCTGCGTGGTCGTGTTGGGCTGATCGGCTTCGGCCGAGTCCCTTCGCACACGCAACCCACTGAACCCGGCCGGCTACTTAGTGCGCTTTAGCGCAGGCCGTCCGCTTGGCTTATCTGCCTATCATCAGGTGGCAATACATGTCCTTTTTCAACAAAGCATCCGTGGCCTCGGCGGCCACTACCAGCCTGTTCGTCCTGCTGTGGAGCAGCGGGGCGATCGTTTCCAAACTTGGCCTGGCGCATGCCAGCCCGTTCGCCTTCCTGCTGCTGCGCTCTGCCTTGGCCCTGGCGGGCCTGTTGCTGATCGGGCCGTTGCTGGGGCTGCGCTGGCCACGCCGTAAGGGCGCCATGCTGCGTGCCCTGGGCACTGGCTGCGTGTTGCTCGGGGCTTACCAGATCTTCTATCTGCTGGCCCTCGACACCCACGTCACGCCAGGCATCATGGCCACGGTCATGGGCGTGCAACCGATCCTCACCGTCGTGCTGATGGAGCGCCAGCGTTCGATCAGCCGCCTGTTCGGCCTGGGGCTGGGCTTGAGTGGCTTGATCATGGTGGTGTACCAGGGGCTCAACCTGGGTGGGGTGTCGCTGGCGGGCATGCTGTTCGCCCTGCTGGCGCTGGCCAGCATGACCTGCGGTTCGATCCTGCAAAAACGCATCACCGACAACCCCATGGGCACGCTGCCGCTGCAGTACCTGGCCGGCTTTGCCCTGTGCGCGCTGTTCGCACCCTTGCAACCCTTACAGGTGCAGTGGACCGGGGGTTTCGTGGCTGCCTTGCTGTGGATGGGCCTGGTGGTTTCGCTGCTGGCCACCTTGCTGCTGTATCGGCTGATCGCCAAGGGTAACCTGGTCAACGTCACCAGCCTGTTCTACCTGGTGCCGGCGGTGACCGCGGTGATGGACTTGCTGATCTTCGGCAACCGCCTGGCGCCGCTCAGCCTGCTGGGCATGGGGTTGATCGTGGTCGGCCTGCTGTTCGTGTTCCGCAAGCCTGCCAAGCGCCTGGCCGAGGCCTGAGCCCTAGCGGAACTCGGCGGGGATGGCGTGCCGGAGTACGCCTTCCTCGAAGTCCAGCAGCCCGGCTTCGCGCTGGGTGAGCAGGTAGTAGAGCAGGGTGTCGATTGAGCGCTTTTGCGGTACTGCCACGGCCAGCAGTCTTACCGACTGCTCGGTTTCACAGGCGCAGCCGAAATCCTGCAAGGCAGCGCGAACCTGATCGAGGGTTTCCGGGGGCTTGACCAGCACCCGGAACACCGAGGTGCCGCTGCTTTGGCGCAGTTCGGCGAACCAGGTCTGGCCGTCTTCTTCATAGGTGCCGATAAGGTCACCCGGCGCGATGCCGTACACATGAAAGGGGATGTTGTCCACGGCATGGCCGCCTTCCACAGCCTTGGCCCAAAGGCCTTCGACCGAGGCCGGTGGGTAGCCGTTGGCGTCCTGTTCCAGGCGGAACAGCACCTTCTTGCAGGTCGGGTTCATGCCGTTCTCCCGTTCAATTGCGCGCCGGGCGCAGTACCAGCCACAAGGCCACAGCAATCAGCAGGCCGCCATACAGGTGCGCCAGCGACAGCGGCTCGTCCAGCAGCCATGCGCCCCACAGCACGCCGAACACCGGGATCAGGAAGGTCACGGTGCTGGCCTTTACCGGGCCTATTTCTGCCAGCAGACGGAAGTACAGGATATAGGCGAATGCCGTGCACAGCAGGCCCAGGCCGAGCAGCGACAGCCAGACCTGCCAGCCGCCCCAGCTGGCGGGCGGCTGGCTGAGGGCGCTCCAGGCGAACAGCGGGCTGAGCATCAGCGTAGCGCCGAGCATGCTGCCCAGCGCCGACAGGCGGCTGTCCAGGCCGCTGACCCAGCGCCGCGCGAGGAACCCGGCAAAGCCGTAGCAGGTGGTAGCTGCCAAGCACGCCAGGGCGCCTTGCAGCAGGGCCATGTCCAGGGCCACCGGCCCGGCCCCGCTGAGGATGCCGACACCGAGCAGGCCGAGGAAAATGCCGCAGAGCTTGGCCAACGTCATGGGTTCACGGAAGCACAGCACGCCGATCAGCACGCCCATCAGTGGCGTGGTGGCGTTGAAGATCGCCGAGTAACCGGCTGGCAGCACCTGGGCAGCTACGGAATAGAAGGTTGCCGGGATGCCGGAGTTGATCATGCCCAGTACCAGGCAGGCCCCGAGCTTGCCCTGAAAGTCCCAGCGCACGCGGCTGGCGGCGACGATGGCGACCAGGCCCAGGCAGGCGATCGAGACGCGAAAGAACGCGGTCGGCACCGTGCCCAGCTCGGGGGCGATAATGCGCATGAACAGGAAACTCGCCCCCCAGACGGCAGCAAGGGTCAGCAGGCGGGTTAGGGCAATCGGGCTCACAACGGTCTCCGGAGGGCAGGGCAGGGGCGCGAGTGTACGCGAGGGGGCGGGGCGATACTTGTGCTTTCTTGCGCAGTGAACCTGGCCCGCTTTTGCATCAGGCCGACTAAGCTGTGTAACTCATTCACCCATGAGGTGCCCGGCATGCCCCAACCCTGGCCCGCTGTCGAAATCGCCCGCACCATCCTGGCCGGCTTCGACGATTACCGTGACCACTTCCAGCGCATCACCCTCGGCGCCCGCCAGCGCTTCGAACAGGCGCGCTGGCAGGAAATCCAGCAGGCCGCGGCTGCGCGCATCAGCCTGTATGAAGAAAAAGTCGCCGAGGTCAACGGCTGGCTGCGCCAGGCCTTCCCCGCGCCGGTGTTGCTGGACGTGGCGCAGTGGCCGCTGGCCAAACACGCCTACATCCAGCAAATCGACCCCCGGCTGGACGATGAGTTGGCCGAGACCTGGTACAACTCGCTGTTCTGCAGCCTGTTCAGCCACGACCAGATCAGTGATGGCTGCATGTTCATCCACACCACCCGGCCGTCGCTGCGCGGGCGCGAGCGCGCCGCGCAAACCCGTACCTATGCGCTGGGCGGTAGCCTGAAGGGAATGCTGCAGGCGATCTTCGCCGACTACCCGTTCGATGTCGCCTACGGTGACCTGGAGGGTGACCTGGCACGGCTGGAAGCGCAGGTGCGCGACTGCCTGCCCGACTGGGTTTGCAAGGACCCGGAGCTGGCGGTGGAGCTGTTCGTGCCCGTGCTGTACCGCAACAAAGGGGCCTACCTGGTCGGCCGCCTGTACAACCGCGATGAGCAATGGCCCTTGGTGATTCCCTTGCTGCACCGCGAGGGCCATGGCATCGAGGTGGACGGGTTGATCACCGACGAAGCCGAGGTGTCGATCATCTTCTCGTTCACCCGCTCCTACTTCATGGCCGATGTGCCGGTGCCGGCCGAGTTCGTGCATTTTCTCAAGCGCATTCTGCCGGGCAAGCACATTGCCGAGCTGTACACGTCGATCGGTTTCTACAAGCAAGGCAAGTCGGAGTTCTACCGGGCCTTGATCAACCACCTGGCCAACAGCGATGACCGCTTCGTCATGGCGCCGGGGGTGCGCGGCATGGTCATGAGCGTGTTCACCCTGCCGGGTTTCAACACCGTGTTCAAGGTCATCAAAGACCGCTTTTCACCGTCGAAAACCGTTGACCGCGCCACGGTGATCGACAAGTACCGGCTGGTGAAAAGCGTGGATCGGGTAGGGCGCATGGCCGATACCCAGGAGTTCGCCGACTTTCGTTTCCCACGCAGCAAGTTCGAGCCTGATTGCCTGGCCGAGTTGCTCGAAGTGGCGCCCTCGACCGTGGCCCTGGAGGGCGACACGGTGCTGGTGCGCCACTGCTGGACCGAGCGGCGCATGACCCCGCTGAACCTGTACCTGGAGCGCGCGGGCGAAGGCCAGGTGCTGGCGGCGCTGGAAGACTACGGCCTGGCCATCAAGCAACTGGCGGCAGCGAACATTTTTCCTGGTGACATGCTGTTGAAGAACTTTGGCGTCACCCGGCATGGGCGGGTGGTGTTCTATGACTATGACGAAATCTGCTTTCTGACCGAGGTGAATTTCCGCCACATACCGCCACCGCGGTATCCGGAAGACGAGCTGTCGGGCGAGCCGTGGTATTCGATCGGGCCGCACGATGTGTTCCCCGAAGAGTTTCCGCCGTTTCTGTTTGCCGACATGGGCCAGCGACGCTTGTTCAGCCGCTTGCACGGCGAGCTGTATGACGCGGATTACTGGAAGGGCCTGCAGGCGGCCATTGGCGAGGGGAAGGTGATCGACGTGTTCCCGTATCGGCGCAAGGGGCGCTGATGGCGGTGTTGCAGGCCAAGCCCCTCACGCCTTCAGGCACTCTTCAGGCACTTCAGCTCACTGAAGTGGTCGCGCACCTTGGCCAACCGCGCTTGCAGCAACTGCCGCTGGTGCACGCTACTTTGCTGCACCAGGTCTACCAACAGGCTGCGCGCCTGTTGTTCGGTGTTCTGGAAGGCAGCGCGGTATTCCGGCGTCCACAGGCTTTCCTTGTGCTGCAACAAGGTCGCCAGGCGCGGCTCGAAGCTGGCGTCGTTGCGTTGGTTCATCGCCAGCAGCAGCTGTTGCTGCCAGTGGGCGCGGTTGGCGATCCATTCGCGGTTCTGGTCGCCCAGCGCTGCTGACCAGGCTTGTACGCGTTGCTTCTGCACCGCGGACAGTGGGCCAAACCAGGCGGTCAGGCGTTTTTCCATACGCGCGCTGCGCTCGCTGACCTGCTCGGCCAGCGGGGTATCGACGTACTCTTTTTGCCGCTCGGCGATGTCGTCGCGGAACGCTTCACGCATTTCGGCCACTTGGCTGTCGCTCATGCCGCGCAACAACTCGGTCGCCGAAGGGGTGATTTCCTCGGCCACACGGCCAATCGCCTGGCGCGCTTCGCGGGTGCGTTGCTGCAGCGCCTGGTCGGTCACCTGGTTGTCGGCGACCATGGCGCGGACCCGCTCCAGCCAGTCGAGGTAGCCCGGTAGCTGGGTCTTGCAGTGCCAGGCCAGGTGTTGCTTGAGGCGGTCGTCGAGCAAGGCCTTTTGCCTGCCGTTCATGTCCAGGTAGTCGCCCAGCGACCACGGCACCAGGCGATCGAGGTTGCGGTAGGCCAGGTCCATGCGGCTGCAGGCGCCTAGGGCCAGGGCGAATCCAAGGGCGATGAGCAGGGCTTTGGACAGGCGTGAAGGCATGTGCTGTTCCTTGCAGTGGCTGGCCAGACGGTAGACGCGAGGGGGGCACGGCGGTTCCACTGCATCAGCGGTCGGGCGGCGCGCTGGCTTCAGGTGTAGAATAGCCGCCTTGTCATGAGGATCATCGGAAATGGCTCTGCTTGGGCGTTACAACAGTTTGCAAATCGTGAAACACGTGGACTTCGGTCTGTACCTGGACGGCGGCGCCGATGGCGAGATCCTGCTGCCCGGGCGCTATATCCCGAAAAACGCCGAAACCGAAGTCGATGACTGGTTGAACGTGTTCATCTACCTGGACAGCGAAGACCAGCTGATTGCGACCACCGAGAAGCCCAAGGTGCAGGTCGGTGAGTTTGCCAGCCTCAAGGTCAAGGACATCAACGGTGCCGGCATCTTCCTCGACTGGGGCTTGTCCAAGGACCTGTTGATGCCGTACTCGGAAGAGGCGCGGCCGTTGAAGATCGGCGACTACTGCGTGGTGCACGTGTACCTCGACAAGCGCACCCGCCGCATCACCGCCACTTCCCGCCTGGACCGCTACCTCGACGTGGCCCCGGCCGATTACAAGGTCGGGCAGCCGGTTGAGCTGTTGGTGGCTGGCGAAACGCCGATGGGCTTCAAGGCCATCATCAACAACCGCCACTGGGGCCTGATCCACAAGAACGAAGTGTTCAAGTTCCTGCGCTCGGGCATGCACGAGAAGGGTTTCATCAAGGAACTGCGCCACGACGGCAAGATCGCCCTCAGCCTGCAGCCGGTGGGCGCGGCCTTGGCCGACAGCCTGCAGGAGCAGATCATGGCGCGCCTGGAGGCCGAAGGCGGGGTGCTGGGGGTGTGTGACAAGAGCGACCCGGCGTTGATCAGCAAGCTGTTCAATGTCAGCAAGGGCAACTTCAAGAAAGCCATTGGCGGCTTGTTCAAGCAGGGCTTGATCGTCATCCATGACGACCGGATCGAAAAGGCCTGATCAGGCCTGAACGAAGTTGCGGAAGTCCAGCTGCTCGCCACCTGGGCGGGTGTCGCGCAGCAGCGAGTCGCGGTCGGCGCTCAGCGCCAGGCTGATGGTCGAGCGGCGCTTGCCAGGCTTGCGCACTTCCATCTGCTCCAGGTGGGCCTTGAGGAAGTTGGTCGGCACTTTCAGGTGCTGCAGCTCGTCGGTTTGCGGGGTGTGCAGCAGCAGGTTGACCCAGTCGGCCTGGCCCTTGCCCAGCAGCGCCACCGGCACTTCGAACCACCACAGGTTGCGTTTGTTGTCCAGAATGGCGAACAGGGTGTTGCTGCTGTTCAGCACCGGGCGGGCCAGTGCTTGGTTGCGCCGGGCGATGGCGGCGGGTTTGTCGAGTTTCATGCAGGTTCCTGCGGGTTGACGCTATGAAGGCCTGCATTGTGAGGGGTGCCACGGGGCGGGGCAAGGTTTGATGGTTGTGCCTGCTGCGGGCGCGCCAGGTGGGGGGCACGGGCGCTGCCTTGGGTTGCGCCCCACCCCCGCCATCAGCCGGCCCTGGCGGTGCGTCAGCGACGAAGCGGCAGGCTCAGCTCGGAGGTCGCCCCGTCAGCGGTAGTGACGGTCGCGGTGAAGCTGCGCAACCCAGCGATGTCGTCCAGCGCCTGGGCAAACCGTGCCTGCCCTTGTACGTCACTGTTCACCTGCACTTCGCCAAGGTAGTGCTCGGCCTCGGTGGCGTCGGCCTGGGCATTGCCGAAGAACTCAACGCGCAGCAGGCTCGATGCCGGCCCCTGTACTTCACCGCGCAGCACATTGCCTTCCAGCGCCAGCAGCCGTGGTGCCGGCTGATTGTGGTTGGGCAGCGGCTGGCACGGCTTGGGCTCGCCCTTGGCGTTGCAGATAAGTGCCTGGTCCTGCTTCGGCAGGTCGGCGCCAACCCCGCGTGAGCCCACATACAAGGCGTGTGCCTGGGCTGGCACGCCAAACACGATGGCCCCGGTGCGCTGCCCGGGTACGCATGAGCCGCCCGCCTGGCAGCGGCGGATATCCTGGCTGTTGGCCCAGATACGGTTCCCGCTGAGGCGTGTGGTAGTTACCTCAGGCTCCGGGCGCAGGGCCACGCCGATGCGGTTGCCGTGGATCAGGTTGCCGTCGAGGATGTTGCCCTCACCGGTGACGCTGACCCCGATCCGGGCAGGGCGCCGGGGCAGGTGCGAACACCCTGGTCCTTGATGTAGGCGGAGCCGTCGATGGCAATGTACTGACCCTCGCGTGCCCAGGCCAGCCCGGTGATGCTGACCGGGCCTTTGATTTCCGGCAGCGCGTGGCTGGGGCGGATCACATAAGGTGGCTTGCCCACGGCGGCGATGTCGATACGGTAATGGCCGGGGTTCCGGTTACTGGTTTCAATGGCCCAGCGCAGGGTGCCGGGGTTGCCGTCGTCGGTGTAACGCTCGACACGCAGGGTTTCAGGGCTGGCGGCAGCGGTGGCCAGGGTGGACAGGGGCAGCAGTGGCAGCAAGGCCAGCACTGCGGGCATCAGACGCATGGGCCGGGTATGGTGCGGTATTCGCCCGTAGATTGACCGCTTGGCTTGCGGGGTGAAAATTCGTTGAAACTCTTGCGCTGGGTGCTGGGTCCACCTTTTGTCGACACTGTACACGTGTCTCCATTTGCAGGAGTTTTGCCATGAGCGGTACTAAAGACAAAGTCAAAGGCCTGGCCAATGAGGCGATGGGCAACGTGAAACAAGGTGTCGGCAAGGTGACCGACAACGACAAGCTGCGTGCCGAGGGCAAGGCGCAAGAGCTCAAAGGCGAGGCGCAGCAAGTGAAGGGCGATGTGAAAGACGCGGTAAAAAAACCGTGATCTGAGCAAGCCTGTGTCGGCCTCTTCGCATGCGTGCGAAGAGGCCGTTACTTTTGCCGCCAATTTCTTCAATCGCGACTGGGAGCAGCACAGCATCGGCACGGTCTATTAGACTTGTGTGTTGATTCGATCAAGCGGCGAAAGGAGACGCTATGATTTTTTCCGCCCTGCAGGGCCTGCCTTTGCACCGCGTGCTGGCGCGCACCGTCAAGGAATTTCTCGATGACGAGATGTCCACCTATGCGTCGGCGCTGGCCTACCAGGCGCTGTTCTCGCTATTCCCATTCTTGCTGTTCCTGATTGCCCTGATCGGCTTTTTGCACCTGCCCGACTTTTTCTCCTGGTTGCGCCTGCAATCGGAGCTGGTATTGCCACCCCAGGCCCTGGAGCAGGTGAACCCGGTAATCGACCAGTTACAGCAATCCAAGGGCGGGCTGTTGTCGGTTGGTATCGTGATCGCCTTGTGGACCGCATCGGCCGGTGTGCGCCTGATGATGAGCGCCATGAACGCCGCCTATGATGTGCCCGAGGGCCGGCCGGTTTGGAAGCGCATCCCGTTATCCATTTTCTACACCGTGGGCCTGGCCGGCATGCTGCTGGCAGCCGCCGCGCTGATGGTGCTGGGCCCGCAAGTCATGGAGTGGATCGCCGCCCAGATCGGCATGCAGGAGTTCATCGTCACCTTGTGGACGGTGTTGCGCTGGCCGGTGATCGTCTTTCTGCTGATGGTGGCGGTCGCGTTGATCTACTACGTAATGCCTGATGTGAAACAGAAGTTCCGCTTCATCACGCCGGGCTCGGTGCTGGCGGTGGTGGTGTGGATCATCGCGTCGCTGGGCTTTGCCTACTATGTGAAAACCTTCGCGGACTACAACGCCATGTACGGCAGCATTGGTGCAATCATCGTGCTGTTGCTGTATTTCTACATCTCGGCTGCCGTGCTGTTGCTGGGCGCCGAAATGAATGCGGTGATCGAGCACATGTCGGCCGAGGGCAAAAACCCCGGTGAAAAGGATTTCGACGAGCACGCGCCCGCTCAGACCATCAGTGTTCTGGGCCATGAGCACCCCACTTCGGGCCAGGCGCAGACTTCCGAGCCCAACCCCCGATGATCCGTGACATTCTCAAGATGGGCGACGAGCGCCTGCTGCGCGTCGCCGCGCCAGTGCCCGCGCAGCTGCTGGGCAGCGGCGAGCTGCAGCAACTGATCGACGACATGTTTGAAACCATGCGCCATGTCGGCGGCGTGGGCCTGGCCGCGCCGCAGGTAGGCATCGACCTGCAGCTGGTGATTTTCGGCTTTGAACGCAGCGAGCGGTACCCGGACGCCGAAGCGGTGCCGCAGACCATCCTGCTGAACCCGGTCATCACCCCGACTTCCACTGAACTGGAAGACGGTTGGGAAGGCTGCCTGTCGGTGCCCGGCTTGCGCGGCGTGGTACCACGCTTCAAGCACATTTGCTATGAGGGCATCGACCCACAGGGCAACGCGATCCGCCGCTTTGCCGAAGGCTTCCACGCGCGGGTGGTGCAGCATGAGTGCGACCACCTGATCGGGCGTTTGTACCCATCGCGGATCCAGGACTTTACCAAGTTCGGCTACACCGACGTGTTGTTCCCAGGGCTGGAAGCAGGCGACGACTGACCCTGCTGCAGGGCCACCAGGCGTTTGCTGCGCTGGTAACGTTGCAAGCGGCCATGCAGGGTGTCGGGCAGGCACTGCGCCAGTTCGAAACCCAGGCGTTGATAGAACGCCAGCAGGTCGGGGTGGCAAAACAGCCAGGTTGGCCCGTCAGCCTGGGCCAGCGCCGCCTTCACCAGTTTGCCGGCTATCCCTTGCTGGCGCCGTTGCGGGTCGACGAACAGGCCGGTCAGCCAGAAACCCCCGGTTACCCTGGCCAGGCTCAGCCCGGCAATGATCCCCGGCCCCCTGGCTACCCACAACTGCGCATCGCTTGCCGCGCGCATGCGCGAGCCTTGTTGCCGGTAAAAGTGGTCCAGCAGCCGGCGTTCTGTATCCGCAAGTGTCGAGCAGGTTAAGTGTTCAGAAATGGCGAATTTCCCCTGAGTACAGAGCAGAGGCTCTGGCGTAATGCTTTGCGGCTATCTTGTCGCAGATTGTTGCAAATTCGGCAAGAGTGAATATCCGAGTTCGGGGTTCAACTATTAACGGCCAGGCGTAGAATTTCAGGCATCCCCCCTGCAGTACGAAGCGGGATCGGTACTTCGTGCCATCTTCACCGTAGATGGCAACTTCTCCGCGCCGGAAACGGCATTAGAAGTCAATCGATCAGCTTGAATGCTCAAAAGGCAAAACACCATGAAACCATTACTGATTCTTGCATTGGTCGGTATGTCCTCGTTCGCCCTCGCCGATGAGGCCAAGCCCGTCTCCACCCAGCCAGTGGCCCAGCAGTACGACTACTCGATGAACCTGGATATCAAGCGGGTAATCGACCTGTCGACCATTCCCAATGTCTGCGAAGTGGTGCCTGCCACCATGACCTATGAAGACCACCACGGCCAGGTGCATACCATCCAGTACCGTGCCATGGGCGAGGGCTGCCAGCAGGGTTGACCGGCTACAGGAGGTTCGAGCGCCCCCGCGCGGCGCTCGAACGCCGTGGGCCGTTATCGCCAAACGCACTGAGCCGCTGCTCGGCGGGCCACCCTCGTGGGGCGGGCCTGGTCTATCGTGGACGTGGGGAATTCGCACAGCCTTGCTGTGTGAACTGCCACCCTGACTGCCACGGAGACAACACCCGATGAGCCTTGCCCCTGCTGCGCAAGCGCAACATGAGTTGTTGATCAGTCGCCTGATCGACGCCCCACCGGCCAAAGTGTTCCGCGCCTGGACCGAGCCCGAGTGGCTAAGGCAATGGTGGGGGCCGCATGGCATGAGCACCCCGGAATGCGAGATGCAATTGTGGCCCGGCGGCCTGTTCCGCACCTTGATGCGGGCGCCGGATGGCAGCGAGTACCCCACCCAGGGCGTGTTCCTGGAAATTGCGGCACCGCGGCGCCTGGTGTTCACCGATGCGTTTGGCCCCGGCTGGGTACCGTCGAACAAGGCGTTCATGACCGCCGTGATCAGCCTGGACGAGGAACGGGGCAAAACCCGTTATACCGCCCGGGCCTGGCACTGGAATGCTGCCGATTGCAAGGCCCACGAGGACATGGGGTTCTACCAGGGCTGGGGTGAGAGCCTGGACCGCCTGGTGGAGTTGGTCACCCAGCGGATGCCAGACTGATGGTTGCCTGGGGGCGGGCATTCGCCCGCCGCAGGGCCGGTAGTGCCAGCGCTATGCTCAGCTGGCAACGAAATTCGGTGGCGATACCAGTTCCACGGTCTGCTGCTTGCGTGGCGCCAGGATCTCCGCTTCGCCCTGCACCACCAGCTCATCGTTCTGGTTGTACACATTGGTCGCGATGCGCACTTTGAACTTGGGCAGTTTTTCCAGAATTTCCAGGCGTACGGTGAGCGTGTCGCCAATCTTCACCGGCTTCTGGAAGCTCATCTGCTGGCCCAGGTAGATGGTGCCAGGGCCTGGCAGGGTGCAGGCCACTGCCGCACTGATCAACGCGCCGCTGAACATGCCGTGGGCAATGCGTTCGCGGAACATGCTCTTGGCCGCAAACTCGGCGTCCAGGTGCACCGGGTTGTGGTCACCGGACATCGCCGCGAACAGCTGGATGTCGCGCTCTTCGACGGACTTCTGGTATTGCGCCTTCTGGCCTACTTCGAGGGCTTCGTAAGGCGTGTTGGTGACCTGGGACATCGGGGTTTCCTTGAGCGGTAGGCGAGGGTGGCTGTCATTCACTGCGCACAGGCCGATCAATGGCCAGTGCCTGTTCAAGCCAGCCGACAATGTCGGCAGTGACCTCGTTACGGTTGGTTTCGTTGAGTACTTCATGCCGCGCTTCAGGATAGACGCGTAGCTGTACATGTCGATTGCCGGTGGCGCGCAGGGCGTCGGCCAGATGGGTGAGACGCTTGCCGGCACTGACCGGATCACATTCCCCACCCATTATCAGTATCGGCAGGTTCGGATCGATCTGTGCGAGGTTACCCGGCTGGCTGATCTGCGCCAAGCCTTGCAGCAGGTCCAGCCACAGCTGGTTGCTGCACCGAAAGCCGCACAGCGGGTCGTTGACGTAGCGGTCGACCTCGGCCGGGTCGCGGCTGAGCCAGTCGAATGCCGTGCGGTTGGGCTTGAAGGCCTTGTTGAACGCGCCGAAGGACAGCCATTCGATCACCGCACTCTTGCCCAGCGGCCCCTGGCGCCAGGCCTCCAGCCGCGCCACCAGCCGGGCCATGCGGTACAGCGCGGCAGGCTGGTAGTTGGAACCGCTCAGGATCGCCCCGTGCAGGCTGGCACTGTGGTGCAGCAGGTAAGCCTGGGCGATATAGCTGCCCATGCTGTGGCCGAACAGGAACAGCGGTGTGCCCGGGTAGTGTTGGCCAATGTACTGGGCCAGCCGGCCGAGGTCGTCGACCACGGCATTCCAGCCATGATGGCGGCTGAACAGGCCCAGGCTGCCGTGCTCGGCGCTACGCCCGTGGCCACGCTGGTCAGCGGCGAACACGGCAAAGCCAGCCGCGGCCAGGGCCAGGCCCAGGCGCTGGTAGCGCCCGGCATGCTCGGCCATGCCATGGGCCAGCAAGACTACGGCTTTCACTGGCGTGGCTGGCAGCCATTGGTGCACGTACAGGCGGCAGTGCTCGCTGACGGGCAGCCAGAAGGCGTCGTGGGGCATGGCGGCTCCTTGTGCGCATGGGGTACCGGAACAGTGTATGCACACCCGGCCCGATTGCAGGAAGGGCACAAATAAGATTCACAATGTTAATGGCGGCACTTGGCGTATAGGCCACCCCGGGCTTACCTGCTAACGTCGAAGCAACGCCTGTTTGCCGGTTGGCGACCAGGTCAAGGATCCAAGGACGCAGTGCAGGTCCAGGCAGAGGAACAATAATAAATGCAAGCCGACTTCTGGAATGACAAGCGCCCGGCGGGCGTGCCTTCCACCATCGACATCAATGCCTATGCCTCGGTGGTCGAGGTGTTCGAGCGCTCTTGCAAGCGCTTTGCCGACCGCCCGGCATTCAGCAACCTGGGCGTGACCCTGACCTACGCGCAACTGGAGCGACATTCAGCCGCGTTTGCCGCCTGGTTGCAGCAGCACACCGACCTGCAGCCGGGCGACCGTATCGCGGTGCAGATGCCCAACGTGCTGCAGTACCCGATCGCCGTGTTCGGGGCCATGCGTGCCGGGCTGATCGTGGTCAATACCAACCCGCTGTACACCGAGCGCGAGATGCGCCACCAGTTCAATGACAGCGGGGCGCGGGCGTTGGTCTACCTGAACATGTTCGGCAAGCGGGTGCAGGCCGTGTTGCCCGACACCGGCATCGAGTACCTGATCGAAGCGAAAATGGGCGACCTGCTGCCCACTGCCAAGGGCTGGTTGATCAACACGGTGGTCGACAAGCTGAAAAAGATGGTGCCGGCCTACCACTTGCCCCAGGCACTCCCGTTCAAGCAGGTGCTGCGCCAGGGGCGCGGCCTGTCGCCGCAACCGGTGCCGCAGAGCCTGGACGACATCGCCGTGCTGCAGTACACCGGCGGCACCACCGGTCTGGCCAAAGGCGCCATGCTTACTCACGGCAACCTGGTGGCCAACATGCTGCAGGTGCTGGCGTGCTTTTCGCAGCACGGCCCGGACGGGCAGAAGCTGCTCAAGGATGGCCAGGAGGTGATGATCGCGCCGCTGCCGCTGTACCACATCTACGCGTTCACCGCGAACTGCATGTGCATGATGGTCACCGGCAACCACAACGTGCTGATCACCAACCCGCGGGATATTCCCGGCTTCATCAAGGAGCTGGGCAAGTGGCGTTTCTCTGCATTGCTCGGGCTCAACACCCTGTTCGTGGCGCTGATGGATCACCCGGGTTTTCGCCGGCTGGATTTCTCGGCACTGAAAGTTACCAACTCCGGTGGCACGGCGCTGGTCAAGGCCACTGCCGAACGCTGGGAGGCGCTTACCGGCTGCCGCATTGTCGAAGGCTATGGCCTGACCGAAACCTCGCCGGTGGCCAGCACCAACCCCTACGGCCAGTTGGCCCGGCTGGGTACGGTGGGCATCCCGGTGGCCGGTACCGCCTTCAAGGTCATCGATGATGACGGCAACGAGCTGCCGTTGGGCGAGCGTGGCGAGTTGTGCATCAAGGGGCCGCAGGTGATGAAGGGCCACTGGCAGCAACCTGAGGCCACCGCCCAGGCCCTGGATGCGGACGGTTGGTTCAAAACCGGTGATATCGCCGTGATCGACCCCGACGGCTTCACGCGGATCGTCGACCGCAAGAAGGACATGATCATCGTCTCGGGTTTCAACGTGTACCCCAACGAGATCGAAGACGTGGTGATGGGCCACCCGCAGGTCGCCAACTGCGCGGCCATCGGCGTGCCCGACGAGCGTTCCGGCGAGGCGGTGAAGCTGTTCGTGGTGCCGCGCGAGGGGGGGTTGAGCGTGGATGAGCTCAAGGCCTACTGCAAGGCCAACTTCACCGGCTACAAGGTGCCCAAGCACATCGTGCTGCGCGAGTCCCTGCCGATGACGCCGGTGGGCAAGATTCTGCGCCGGGAGCTGCGGGATATCGCTTGAGTCAGCTGCGAGAAGCAAGCTGCAAGCTACAAGCTGCAAGCTACAAGCTACAAGCGGTGAATCAGAGCCTTTGGCACGCTCTATCTTGCCGCTTGAAGCTTGTAGCTTGCCACTTTAAGCTAAATACTCTAAAAATGACCTAAATTGTTCATTGAGTCATTTTTGTGACCGTAAGGCCCGTTTTGGCCTCTAGGCGACCCCAGGCAAAGCTGTTACTCTCGGCCCGCTTTCAGATGATCCGGTTTGCAACGAACCGTCATCTCATATCAATAATAAGCGCATCGACGCGTGAATCGAACTTCGCTGTTGCTGAAGGAGTGGGCTTCCATGATCGAACATTTTTGGAAGGATAAGTACCCAGCCGGGATTACGGCGGAAATCAATCCTGACGAATTCCCCAATATCCAGGCAGTACTCAAGCAATCCTGCCAACGCTTTGCCGACAAACCGGCCTTTAGCAACCTGGGCAAGACTATCACTTATGGCGAGTTGTATGCGCTGTCGGGGGCTTTTGCCGCCTGGTTGCAGCAGCATACCGACCTCAAGCCGGGTGATCGCATTGCCGTGCAACTGCCCAATGTCCTGCAATACCCTGTCGCGGTGTTCGGTGCCATACGCGCCGGGCTGATCGTGGTCAACACCAACCCGCTGTACACCGCGCGGGAAATGGAACACCAGTTCAACGACTCTGGCGCCAAGGCCTTGGTGTGCCTGGCCAACATGGCCCACCTGGCTGAGAAAGTAGTGCCCAAGACCCAGGTCCGGCACGTCATCGTCACCGAAGTGGCCGACCTGTTGCCGCCGGTCAAGCGCGTGCTGATCAACAGCGTGATCAAGTACGTGAAGAAGATGGTGCCGGCCTACCACCTGCCGCAGGCCGTGCGTTTCAACGCTGCGCTGGCACTGGGCAAGGGCCAGCCGGTAACCGAGGCCAACCCGCAGGCCAACGATGTGGCGGTGCTGCAGTACACCGGCGGCACCACTGGCGTGGCCAAGGGTGCCATGCTGACCCACCGCAACCTGGTGGCCAACATGCTGCAGTGCCGGGCGCTGATGGGCTCGAACCTGCACGAAGGCTGTGAAATTCTCATCACCCCGCTGCCGCTGTACCACATCTACGCGTTCACCTTCCATTGCATGGCGATGATGCTGATCGGCAACCACAACGTGTTGATCAGCAACCCGCGTGACCTGCCGGCGATGGTCAAGGAACTGGGTAAGTGGAAGTTCACCGGCTTTGTCGGCTTGAACACCCTGTTCGTTGCCCTGTGCAACAACGATGGGTTCCGTGCCCTGGACTTCTCGGCGCTGAAAATCACCTTGTCGGGCGGCATGGCCCTGCAGTTGAGCGTGGCCGAGCGCTGGAAGGCGGTGACCGGTTGCGCCATCTGCGAAGGCTACGGCATGACGGAAACCAGCCCGGTGGCCACGGTCAACCCTTCCGAAGCGAACCAGGTCGGTACCATTGGTATTCCGGTGCCGTCGACCCTGTGCAAGGTAATCGACGAAGCCGGCAACGAGTTGCCGTTGGGCGAAGTCGGCGAACTGTGCATCAAGGGCCCGCAGGTCATGAAGGGCTATTGGCAGCGTGAAGAGGCCACTGCCGAGATCCTCGACAACCAGGGTTGGCTCAAGACCGGCGACATCGCCTTGATCCAGCCAGACGGCTACATGCGTATCGTCGACCGCAAGAAGGACATGATCCTGGTCTCCGGCTTCAATGTGTACCCCAACGAGCTGGAGGATGTGCTTGCCGGCTTGCCTGGCGTGTTGCAGTGCGCGGCCATCGGGGTGCCGGACGAGAAGTCGGGCGAAGTGATCAAGGTGTTCATCGTGGTCAAGCCGGGCATGACCGTGACCAAGGAGCAGGTGATGGAGCACATGCGTGCCAACGTGACCGGCTACAAGGTGCCGCGCCATGTCGAGTTCCGCGATGCGTTGCCGACCACCAACGTGGGCAAGATCCTGCGCCGCGAGCTGCGTGATGAAGAGCTGAAGAAGCAGGGCTTGAAGAAGATCGCCTGACCCTGCGCGGCCCCTGTAGGAGCGGCCTTGTGTCGCGATGGGCCGCGAAGCGGCCCCGTCCATTTCAGCACCCATGCCAAGATCCAAGGGCCGCTTTGCGGCCCATCGCGACACAAGGCCGCTCCTACAGCGAGGGCATGGGTTTTGGGCTCAGCGCAGTTTTTCCAGCATCTGGTAATACCACATGCCGGCCGCCAGCAGCGGGTTGCCCAGCAAGTCCCCCATCGGCACCCGCACATGCTTGCACTGGGCGAAGGTGTCGAACTGCTCGAGCGTACCGGTCAACGCCTCGGCCATGATCTCGCCCATGATGTGGCTGGTGGCGATGCCGTGCCCGGAATACCCCTGGCAATACCACACGTTGTCCGACAGCTTGCCCAGCTGTGGAATGCGGTTGACCACGATGCCCATGGCGCAGCTCCACTGGAACTCGATCGGCACGCCCTTCAATGCCGGGAACGTGCGTTCGATGCATGGCCGCAGCTCGCCTTCGATATCCCGCGAGTCACGGCCGGAGTAGTTGGCGCCGCCACCGAACAGCAGGCGCTTGTCGGCTGTCAGGCGGTAATAGTCGAGCACGAAGCGGCAGTCGTACACCGCCAGGTCGTGGGGGTTGATCTGCTGGGCCAGTTCGCCCAGTGGCGCGGTGGTGACGATCCCGCCCATGGCCGGGAATATCTTGCCCTTGAGTTGGCGCTTTTCCAGCTTGTGGTACACATCGCCGGCCAGCATCACCTGGCGTGCCTCGACCCGGCCGTGGGCGGTAACCACCGCCGGGCGCGGGCCATGCACGATGTCCAGCACTTCGGAATTCTCGAACACCAGTGCGCCCAGGCCATGTGCGGCGCGGGCCTCACCCAGGCACAGGTTGAGCGGGTGCAGGTGCAGGTTGCGCAGGTTCTTCAAGGCGCCCATGTACAGTGGGCTCTGCAGGTGCTCAGCCACTGCCGCGCGGTCGAGCATTTGAACCTGCTCGCCCATGCCCCGGCGTTGCGCTTCGGCCTCGAACGCGCGCAGCTCGTTCATGTGCGAGGGTTTCATGGCGGCATGCAGATGGCCACGCTTGAGGTCGCAGTCGATGCCGTAGCGCGCTACGCGCTGCTCGATTACCTGGTGGCCACGCCAGCGCAGGTGCCAGATGAAGTCATCGACCTCGGCGCCCAGGTGGTTGCGCATCTGTGAGCGCATGGCTTCGTCGCCCGACAGGCTGCCAGTGACTTGGCCACCGTTACGGCCGCTGGCTCCCCAGCCTATACGGTTGGTTTCGACGATGGCCACCTTGAGGCCGCGCTCGGCCAGCTCGACTGCCGTGGCCACGCCGGTGAAGCCGCCGCCGATGATTGCCACATCCACCTGCACCGTGCCCTTGAGTTGCGGGTACTCGGTAGGGTCGTTGAGGGTGGCGCTGTAGTAGGACGGCGCGCGCTGCGCCGGGCCTTTGTGCAATGCTGCGTTCATGGGTGTTCCTTGAATGTTGAGGGGCTCAGGCCTGGTGCAGGTACCAGCGCCAGTCCTGTTCGCTGACTTCGGCCATGAACTGGCGGTACTCGGCGCGCTTGACCTTCAGGTACACGCCGAGGAAGTCCTCGCCCAATGCTTCGCGGGCCCAAGCCGACTGCTGCAGGGCGTCGAGCGCCGTCAGCCAGTCGGTGGGCAGGTGTTCGGTAGCCTGGGCATAACCGTTGCCTTGCACCGGTGCCCCTGGGTCCAGCTGTTCGCGAATGCCACGGTGGCTGGCTGCCAGGATCGCCGCCGCCGCCAGGTAGGGGTTGGCATCGGCGCCGCAGATGCGGTGCTCCACATGCCGGCTGTTGGCCGGGCCACCGGGTACGCGCAGGCTCACGGTGCGGTTGTCCACGCCCCAGGTGGGTGCCAGTGGTGCATAACTGTTGGCCTGGAAGCGGCGGAACGAATTGGCGTTGGGGCAGAACAGCAGCAGTGATTCGCGCAGGTGGCGCAGCATGCCGGCGACTGCCTGGCGCAGCAGCGGCGTGCCAGCCTTGTCGTCGCTGGCGAACAGATTGGTGCCGGCGTGGTCAGCCAGGCTCAGGTGCATGTGCATGCCAGTACCCGCCAGGTGCGCGAATGGCTTGGCCATGAAGCAGGCCTGCATGCCGTGGGCATGGGCCACGCCCTTGACCAGGCGCTTGTAGCGTACCGCCTGGTCCATGGCCTGCAGTGCGTCACCGTGCTCCAGGGTGATTTCCACCTGGCCGGGGGCGTATTCGGAAATGGCCGTACGGGCCGGGATGCCCTGGGCTTTGCAGGCGGCATACAGATCGGCGAGAAACGGCTCGATCTGTTCCAGTTCGCGCAGGCCATACACCTGAGTGCTGCGCGGGCGCCCGCCATCGTTGTCCAGTGCCGGTTGCGGGCGGCCTTGGGCGTCGCGTTGCTGGTCAAGCAGGTAGAACTCCAGTTCGCAGGCCATCACCGGGTGGTAGCCGTCGGCCTGCAGCGCCTCGATGGTGCGCAGCAGCACGTGGCGCGGGTCGGCGATGCTGGCAGGCAACCCCTCGCTCGGGTGCATGCTCACCTGCACCGCGGCGGTCGGCACCCGGCGCCAGGGCAACCTTGTCAGGCTGCCCTCGAGCGGGTAGGCGCGGCAGTCGATATCACCCACATCCCAGACCAGCCCAGAGTTTTCCACATCGTCGCCGTTCAGGGTCAGGCCGAGAATGGTACTGGGTAGCGGCCGGCCGCTCTGGTACACGGCCAGCAACTCGTCGCGGTGCAGCAGCTTGCCGCGGGGTACGCCGTTGGCGTCGAGAATGAACAGCTCGAACAACTCGATATCAGGGTTGTCGGCCAGAAAACGGGTGGCGTGCTCTACGGGGGCAAAATGCATGTTGGGTTCGCTCACGGCTGCGCAGGGCCACCGCACTGGCGGGCGGCCCGGCTGGGGCAAACGGCCAGAGGCTGGCCGGGTTTGGTCACAACGGCGTGAGGGCGGTATCCGGTGGGCGGGCGTGGCGGCAGTGCCACAAGGCCCAGAAGGCGAGGATGATGTGCACCAGCGGGTTTTCCCCGGCACGGCTGCGGGCCTTCGGTAGCGAAGGGCGCGGCAACGGTGGGGCGATGGGCTGGGCGGGCGTCATGGTTTTGATACTCACATGCGGCGTAAGGGTGATTAAAGCAGTGAATGGCAACCTTCACATAAGGACTTGCTAAACTTTCAGCCACTGTGCGATCCCTTGTAGGAGCGGCCTTGCGTCGCGATGGGCTGCGGTAGCAGCCCCCAAATCTGCGCCCCGGCACAAAACCACGAGGCTGCTGCGCAGCCCATCGCGACGCAAGGCCGCTCCTACACGGTGCGCGCCAGCCTGGACAGCAAAACAGGCGCAAATCTGCGACAATCGCGCATCCTCAGAATGCCGATCATGAAAAAGCAGGCTCACCTGCATCATTAAAAAGCCCCATGACTGACCACGCCATCGACAAATTGCTGCACAACCTCGACCACGCCATGATTGCCGACCGCCACCGCTTGCGGCGGCAATTGCATGAGCTGCGCAAGCGCCCAGACGAGGCCAAGCTGGCGCAGTGGGTGGACAAGGTCCAGGCCTCTTGTGCCCAGGTTACCGCGCGCCAGCAGAGCGTGCCGGTCGTGCGTTACGACGACAACCTGCCGATCGCCGCCAAACGCGACGAAATCAAGAAGGCCCTCGCCGAACACCAGGTGCTGGTGATCGCCGGTGAAACCGGTTCGGGCAAGACCACGCAGTTGCCGAAGATCTGCCTGGAACTGGGCCGTGGCAGCCATGGCCTGATTGCCCACACCCAGCCACGGCGCATTGCCGCGCGCAGCGTGGCGGCGCGGGTGGCCGAAGAGCTGGGTACGCCGCTGGGTGGGTTGGTCGGCTACCAAGTCCGTTTCGAAGACCAGAGCGACGCCAACACCCTGGTCAAGCTGATGACCGACGGCATCCTGCTGGCCGAAACCCAGCATGACCGCTTTCTCGAACGCTACGACACGATCATCGTCGATGAAGCGCACGAGCGCAGCCTGAACATCGACTTCCTGCTCGGCTACCTGAAGACCTTGCTGCACCGCCGGCCCGAACTGAAGCTGATCATCACCTCGGCGACCATCGACCTGGAGCGCTTTTCCAAACACTTCGACAATGCGCCGATCATCGAGGTGTCTGGCCGCACCTTCCCGGTGGAAACCTGGTACCGCCCGCTGACCAGCGAGCAGGACGAAGAGGGCAACCAGATCGAGGACGACCTGACGGTCGACCAGGCGATTCTCGCCACCCTCGACGAGCTGGCCCAGCATGAGCGCAGCCAAGGCAAAGGCCCTGGCGACGTGTTGATCTTCCTGCCGGGCGAGCGGGAAATCCGCGATGCCGCCGAGATCCTGCGCAAGGCGCAACTGCGCCATACCGAGATTCTGCCGCTTTACGCGCGCCTGTCGCCGGCCGAGCAGCAGCGCATCTTCCAGCCGCACACCGGGCGCCGGGTGGTGCTGGCCACCAACGTCGCCGAAACCTCGCTGACCGTGCCGGGCATTCGCTATGTGATCGACACCGGTACTGCGCGCATCAGCCGCTACAGCTACCGCGCCAAGGTTCAGCGCCTGCCCATCGAGGCGGTGTCGCAGGCCAGTGCCAACCAGCGTAAAGGCCGTTGCGGCCGGGTTGAGCCGGGCATTTGCGTGCGCTTGTACAGCGAAGAGGATTTCAACAGCCGGCCTGCGTTCACCGACCCGGAAATCCTGCGTACCAACCTGGCGGCGGTGATTCTGCAAATGCTGCACCTGCGCCTGGGTGCCATTGACGCCTTCCCGTTCATCGAGCCGCCAGATGGCAAGGCCATCAGCGACGGCTTCAACCTGTTGCAGGAACTGTCGGCGGTCAACCGCGAGAACCAGCTGACGCCAATCGGCCGCCAGTTGGCGCGCCTGCCCATCGACCCGCGGCTGGGCCGCATGCTACTGGAGGGCGCACGCCAGGGTAGCTTGCAGGAAGTGTTGATCGTCACCAGTGCGTTGTCGGTGCAGGACCCGCGCGAACGCCCGCCCGAGCGCCAGCAGGCGGCGGACCAGGCGCACGCGCAATGGAAGGATGTGGATTCCGACTTCGCCGCGTTGGTGAATTTGTGGCGCGGCTTTGAAGAACAGCGCCAGGCGCTGACCGCCAACCCGTTGCGCAACTGGTGCCGCAAGCACTTTCTCAATTACCTGCGCCTGCGCGAATGGCGCGATGCCCATCGCCAGCTGGCATTGATTTGCCGTGATCTGCAACTGACGGTGAACAAGGAACCGTCCGACTACCAGAAGTTTCACAAGGCCATCCTCAGCGGCCTGCTCAGCCAGATCGGCCATAAAACCGAAGAGGGCGACTACCAGGGGGCTCGCCAACGGCGCTTCTGGGTACACCCGTCGTCGGGCTTGGGGCGTAAGCGCCCGCAGTGGGTGATGGCCGCCGAGTTGGTCGAAACCACCAAGTTGTATGCACGCGTGGTGGCCCGGATCGAACCGGACTGGATCGAGCCGCTGGCCGGCCACCTGGTCAAGAAGAACCACTTCGAGCCGCACTGGGAGAAAAAGCGCGGGCAGGTCGTGGCCTATGAGCAGATCACATTGTACGGCCTGATTCTGGTCGGGCGGCGCCCGGTGCACTTTGGCCCGATCGACCCGGCCACCTCGCGTGAGCTGTTCATCCGCGAGGGCCTGGTAGGCGGCGAGATCCAGTCGCGGGCCAAATGCCTGGCGGCCAACAAGCGCCTGCTGGAGCAGCTTGATGAACTGGAGGCCAAAGCGCGTCGGCGCGATATTCTCGCCGATGAAGAAACGCTGTATGCGTTCTACGAGGCGCGCCTGCCCGAAGAGATTCACCAGACCGCCACCTTCGATGCCTGGTACCGCATGGGCAGCCAGAAGGACGCCAACCTGCTGATCATGCGCGAAGAGGACGTGCTGGCGCGTGAGGCCAGCGAGGTCACGGCGGCCCAGTACCCCGACAGCCTGCAGGTGGGCGAACTGCGCCTGCCGCTGACCTATCACTTTGAACCGGGGCACCCGCGCGATGGCGTGACCGTGCGCGTGCCTGCGCCGTTGTTGCCGAACCTGCCGGGTGAACGCCTCGAGTGGCTGGTGCCGGGCCTGCTCGAAGCCAAGTGCGTGGCGCTGGTACGCAACCTGCCCAAGGCCCTGCGCAAGAACTTCGTGCCGGTGCCCGACTTCGTCAAGGCGTCGCTGGCACGCATGCCGTTCGCCCAGGGGGCCTTGCCCCAGGCCCTGGGCCAGGAATTGCTGCGCATGACCGGTGTGCGGGTAGCCGACGAGGCCTGGGCCGAGTCGGTGAGCCTGGTCGAGGGCCACCTGCGCATGAATATCGAGGTGGTCGACGGCCAGGGCAAGTTCCTGGGCGAGGGCCGCGACCTGGCCGAGCTGACTGCCCGTTTTGCCGCCGCCAGCCAGGCCGCGTTGGCCGTACCGCGTACGGCTGACGCCGAAAAGCCGGTGCAGGCCAAGGCCTTCAGCCCCGTGGCGCAGACCACCCAGCAAAAGATCGCCGGCTTGTCGATGACGGTCTACCCGGCATTGGTGGACGAAAACGGCACGGTGCGCGAAGGCCGCTTCTCGACCCAGGCCGAAGCCGAGTTCCAGCACCGCCGTGCCTTGCAGCGGCTGCTGCTGCAGCAACTGGCCGAGCCGGCCAAGTTCCTGCGGGGCAAGCTGCCGGGGCTGACCGAACTGGGCCTGCTGTACCGCGAGCTGGGGCGTGTCGAAGCGCTGGTCGAGGACATTTTGCTGGCCAGCCTGGACAGCTGCATCCTCGAGGGTGAACACCCCTTGCCACGCGAGGGTGCGGCCTTGGCGGGGCTGGCCGAACGCAAGCGCGGCAGTTGGGCCGAGCACGCCGAGCGCCTGGCCCGGCAGACGCTGGAAGTGTTGAAGCTGTGGCACGGCCTGCAGAAGCGCTTCAAGGGCAAGATCGACCTCAGCCAGGCCGTGGCGCTGAATGACATCAAGCAGCAGTTGGGCAACCTGGTGTACCCAGGGTTCGTGCGCGAAACCCCGGCCACCTGGTTCAAGGAACTGCCGCGTTACCTCAAGGCAGTGGAACTGCGCCTGGAGAAACTCGGTGCGCAGGTGCAGAAGGACCGGGTATGGAGCGGCGAGCTGGCCAACCTGTGGGCGCAGTACAAGGCCCGCGCCGACAAGCATGCCCAGGAGGGCAAGCGCGATGAGCAACTGACCCTGTACCGTTGGTGGCTGGAGGAATACCGGGTGTCACTGTTCGCTCAGCAACTGGGCACCAAAGTGCCGATTTCTGACAAAAGATTGAGCAAGCAGTGGGGCCAGGTGGAAGGCTAAACTTCCACAGTTGTGGCAGTATTGATGCAATTTGGGGCCGCCTGGCGGCCCTTCGCGGGTGAGCCCCTCGCCCCTAACTTGGCACTAAAGTGCCACTAGGCTGTCCTATTCCCGCCAGCGCCCCCGTGGCGATGGCCTTCGAACAGAGGAACGACCGTGCATAACGTCGTGATCAGCGGCACCGGCCTGTACACCCCGGCCCAGAGTATTTCCAACGAAGAACTGGTGGCCTCCTTCAACGCCTGGTCCCAGCAGTTCAACCAGGACAACGCCGCCGCCATCGAGCGTGGCGAAGTCGAAGCGGCGCCCTTGTCGGATGCTGCGTTCATCGAAAAGGCCTCGGGCATCAAGAGCCGCTTCGTCATGGACAAGGCCGGCATCCTCGACCCGCAGCGCATGAAGCCGCGCCTGCCGGAGCGTTCCAACGACGAACCCTCGGTGCTTTGCGAAATGGCCGTGGCCGCTGCCCACCAGGCCTTGCAGCGTGCGGGCCGCACGGCTGCCGATATCGACGGCGTGATCGTCGCCTGCTCCAACCTGCAGCGCCCGTACCCGGCCATCGCCATCGAAGTGCAGCAGGCCCTGGGCATTCAGGGCTTTGCCTTCGACATGAACGTAGCCTGTTCCTCGGCCACCTTCGGCATCCAGACCGCAGCCAACAGCGTGGCCCTGGGCCAGGCGCGTGCAGTACTGATGGTCAACCCCGAGGTGTGCACCGGGCACTTGAACTTCCGTGACCGCGACAGCCACTTCATCTTCGGTGATGCGGCCACCGCCGTGGTGCTCGAGCGCGCCGACAAGGCCAGCTCGGCGCACCAGTTCGATATCGTCAGCAGCAAGCTGTGGACCGAATTCTCCAACAATATCCGCAACAATTTCGGCTTCCTCAACCGTGCGGCGGAAGAGGGGCAGGGCGCTGCGGACAAGCTGTTCATCCAGGAAGGCCGCAAGGTGTTCCGCGAGGTGTGCCCGAAAGTGGCCGAACTGATCGGTGAGCACCTGCAGGAAAACGGCCTGAACCCAAGCGATGTGAAGCGCTTCTGGTTGCATCAGGCCAACCTCAGCATGAACCACCTGATCGTCAAGAAGCTGCTGGGGCGAGAAGTGGCCGAGGAAGACGCCCCGGTGATTCTGGACCGTTACGCCAATACCAGCTCGGCAGGCTCGGTAATCGCCTTCCACCTGTACCAGGATGACCTGGCCAAGGGCGCCCTGGGGGTGTTGAGCTCGTTCGGTGCGGGGTATTCGATTGGCAGTGTGATCCTGCGCAAGCGCTGATTGCCTGGTCTGATCCGAGATAGCCGGGGCCGACCTGCAAAGGGCGCATTCCCCTGTAGGAGCGGCCTTGTGTCGCGATGGGCTGCAAAGCAGCCCCAGCTATTTCACAGGCAAAAAAAAGCGGGAAACGCCGGATGGGGTCGGCATTCCCCGCTGTTGCGTGTTTAGAACTTGGCTTCCAGGTCTAGCTGCAGGGTATCCACGTCCGCATTGCTGTTGGGCAGGTTGGAGTAGTCGGTCTTGGCCATCAGGTAGGTTGCACCTACGCCGAAGTTCTTGTCGATTTCATAACCGACCTTGAACTTGTGGCCACGCGAACCTGTGAAGCCGGCACCGAAGTCAGAGTCGGTGAACAGGCTGACCACACCGTTACGCTGCACGTCGCGGTAGTTGTAGTCCAGGCTCCAGGCGCCGATCTTGCTCTTCAGACCGGCCAGCCAGGCTTTGTCCTTGCCGTCGGTGCTTTCGGTATTCTTGACGAACTGGCCGTAGGCAGACAGCGGTATGGCAAAGCCGGTGAAGTCGACCTGACCGAAGCCTTCCACCAGGTTGAACTCGTTGGTGGTGTTGCCCAGCGAGGCCAGGGCGGCCGAAGCCTTGTCGTTGTCGTAGCCGTAGATGCTGCCGCCCACGGTCACCTTGACGGTGTCGGCTGCGTTGAACCTGGTGCCCAGCTGGCCTGCGTACAGCTGCGCGTCATGCTTGAACTGCACGCCGTCGCCATCGACGTTGTCTTTCAGGTTGTAGTGACCAAGGCTGCCGAAGACTTCAGCCGGGCCAACGTTCATCTTGTAGGTAGCTGCCACACCTTCCGGGTTGATGTCGCTGTCCCAGATGATATCGCCCATGCTGACCCACGGCTGGTTCATCTTGCCGCCGATCAGGTGCAGGTTGGGCACGGCAGTCGGGTGCCAGTCGAGGTAGGCCAGGTCGACCCACAGCGATTTCTTCTCGAAGTAGTTGTCCAGGCTCTGGTTGGTCGAGCGGGCATCGGCGCTGCTGCCGGTGGCCACACGCACGCCGGCGTCGACTTGCGGGTTGATCTCGCTGTAGAAGCCGACACGGGCACGTACGCGCTCACGGTCCTGGTTGCCACTGCGGGAGATCGGGTTGTCGACGTTGACGTCTTCGTAACGCAGGCGCACATCGCCCTTGATCTGGGTCTTGGCGGCCCATGCCACTTTTTGTTCAAAGGAGCTCATACGTTCGGACTGAGCTTTCTGGTCGGCCTTTTCCTTGGTTTCTTTTGCCAGATCGCCTTGCAGTTCATTGTACTGCGCCTGGTTGATCGAGCCGTTGGCGCGCAGCATTTCGAGCAGCTTGGCGTCGACAGCAGCACTGGCCGGGGCGCTCAGGGCCAGCATCATGCCGGTGAGGCTCATTCCGGTAAGTGTAGAAACAAGACGCATAAGGTTCTCCCTACTGAAAAAAATGGGGGAGGCTCAAGCGCCTGCCCCTGTGTTGGCATGTCTTCGGGAAGGGCCTGAATAGACAGGTTCTGGTGTTCCGGAAAACAGGCGCAAGTATTGCGAGGGGCGGTGACAGATTAATGTCTGATTAGTGGCACTGTTGTTAAGTAAGTGAGAAGAAAAGGGGCGGCCTGGCGTTCATCATTTGAGTGACGCGCCTGGGTTGGGGATACTGAACGCCTCCCGACTGCGAGCCAAAACCGTGACCAGCCTGTACAGCCTTGCCCATTTGCGTGATCTTCCGGCGGCCACCTGGGATGCCTTGGTGCCTGCCGGCCAACCCTTCCTGCGCCACGGCTTTCTCAGCGCCATGGAGGACAGCGCCAGCGTTGCTCCCCAGACGGGGTGGGCTGCCGAGCACTTGGTGCTGGAGCGTGACGGGCAGGTGCGGGCGCTGTTGCCGGCCTACCGCAAGTGGCATTCGTTTGGCGAGTACGTGTTCGACCACGGTTGGGCCGATGCCTGTGAGCGGGCCGGCATTGCCTATTACCCCAAGTTGCTGGGGGCGGTCCCGTTCAGCCCGGTCAGCGGCCCGCGTTTGCTGGCCGACGACCCGGCCGATGGGCTGCTGTTGCTGCAGGCGTTACCTGAGTACCTGGGCAAGGGCGGGCTGTCGGGTGCCCACATCAATTTCACCGATGCGGCGCTGGACCAGCAGTTGGCCGGCCTGCCGGGCTGGCTGGAGCGCCTGGGCTGCCAGTTTCACTGGCAAAACCGCGGCTACCGCGATTTTCAGGACTTTCTCGACAGCCTCAGCTCGCGCAAGCGTAAGCAGATGCGCAAGGAGCGCGAGCAGGTGGCGGGGCAGGGCATCGATTTTCGGTGGTACCAGGGCAATGAACTGGACGAGGCGCAATGGGACTTCGTGTTCCGCTGCTACGCCAACACCTATGCCGTACGGCGCCGTGCGCCCTACCTGACCCGTGCGTTCTTCAGCCTGCTTGCCGAGCGCATGCCCGAGGCGCTACGGGTGGTGATGGCACGCCAGGGCGGGCGGGATGTGGCCATGGCCTTGAGCCTGGTGGGGGGTGACAGCTTGTTTGGCCGTTATTGGGGTTGCCTGGACGAATTCGACCGGCTGCATTTCGAAACCTGTTTCTACCAGGGCATGGACTTCGCCATTGCCGAAGGTTTGCAGCGCTTCGATGCTGGTGCGCAAGGTGAACACAAGCTGATTCGAGGGTTTGAGCCGGTGCTGACGCGGTCGTGGCATTACCTGCTGCACCCTGGGTTGCGGCGGGCGGTGGGGGATTTTCTGGTGCAGGAGCGGGAAGGGGTGAAGGGGTATGCCGAGGAGGCGCGGGGGATGTTGCCTTACCGGCGGGACTGAGAAGCTTGTATTGCTGGTAATGGCCCTATCGCTGGCTTGCCAGCTCCCACAGGGATTGCATCAGGGCTGACAGGTGGTCGCCACAAGATATGCAGTGCCTGTGAGATCGAGCGCCGCCCGCGCGGCGCATCGCGAGCTGCGCTCGCTCCTACGTTTGTTTCGGGCCAGTAACCCCTGTAAGAGGCGCGCGCGACCGCCTTGTTCGCACGACGCGATATCGAGCCGTGCGCCAAGGCGGTCGCGCACAAATCCCACAGGCATCATTGGCCCGGAACAAACGTAGGAGCGAGCGCAGCTCGCGATGCGCCGCGCGGGCGGCGCTCGATCTCACAGGCGCTGCATAACTTGTGGCAAACACCTGTCAGCCCCATCCGATCCCTTCGGCTTGCCGGCGATAGGGCCATTACAGGCGTCAGTCAACCCCGACAAACCCCCCGGTCTGGTGGTGCCACAACCGGGCATACAGCCCCTGCTGTTGCAGCAGTTCACTGTGGCTGCCAAGTTCGACAATGCGCCCTTTGTCCAGCACCACCAGCCGGTCCATCCGGGCAATGGTGGAAAGCCGGTGGGCAATGGCGATCACCGTCTTGCCCTGCATCAGCGTCTCCAGGCTTTCCTGGATTGCTGCCTCGACCTCTGAGTCCAGCGCCGACGTGGCTTCGTCCATGATCAGGATCGGCGCATTCTTCAGCAGTACCCGGGCAATCGCGATACGCTGGCGCTGGCCGCCCGACAACTTGACCCCGCGTTCGCCCACATGGGCATCGAAACCGCTGCGGCCCTGGGCATCCGAGAGCTGTGGAATGAACTCGTCGGCCCGGGCCCGGTGCACGGCTTCCTGAAGTTCGGCATCGCTGGCGCCGGGGCGGCCGTACAGCAGGTTGTCGCGGATGGAACGGTGCAGCAACGAGGTGTCCTGGGTGATCATGCCGATCTGCGCGCGCAGGCTGGCCTGGCTGACTTCGGCAATGTCCTGGCCGTCGATCAGGATGCGCCCGCCCTGCACGTCGTACAGCCGTAGCAGCAGGTTGACCAGGGTCGACTTGCCAGCCCCGGAAGGGCCGATCAAGCCGATTTTCTCGCCGGGGCGGATGTCCAGGTTCAGGCCTTCGATCACGTTGCCGGCCTTGCCGTAATGAAAGTCGACACTGTCGAAACGTACCGCGCCACGGCTGACTTTCAGGGCCGGGGCGTTGGGCCGGTCGGTGACGGTGACAGGCTGGGCGATGGTCTGCAGGCCATCCTGGACCATGCCGATGTTTTCGAAGATGCCGTTGACCACCCACATGATCCAGCCGGACATGTTGACGATGCGGATCACCAGGCCCGTGGCCAGGGCAATGGCGCCGACGGTTATCAGCGATTGGCTCCACAGCCACAGCGCCAGGCCGGTGGTGCTGACCACCAGCAGGCCGTTAAGGGTGGTGATGACCACGTCCATGCTGGTAACCACCCGCGAGGCCAGCTGGGTTTTCTCGGTCTGTTCGCGGATCGCTTCGCGCGCGTACTGCTGCTCGTGATCGGTGTGGGCGAACAGCTTCAACGTGGCGATGTTGGTATAGCCGTCCACGATACGCCCCATCAGTTTGGAGCGGGCGTCGGATGAGATCACCGAGCGCTCTTTCACCCGGGGTACGAAGTAGCACAGCGCGCCGATGTAGCCGACGATCCACAGCAGCAGTGGCAGCATCAGGCGCCAGTCGGCCTCGGCGAACAGCACCAGCGAGGTAACGGCGTAGATCAGCACATGCCACAGCGCGTCCACCGCCTGCACGGCGGAATCACGCAGCGAGTTGCCGGTTTGCATGATGCGTTGGGCAATGCGCCCGGCAAAGTCGCTCTGGAAGAAGTTCAGGCTCTGCTTGAGCACGTAGCTGTGGTTTTGCCAGCGGATCAGGCTGGTCATGCCGGGGTTGATGGTCTGGTGCACCAGCAGGTCGTGCAGGCCGAAGAACAGCGGCCGCAGCAGCAGGATCACGACCAGCATCCAGGCCAGCTCGCCCTTGTGCTCACTGAAGAAATTGACGTTGGGTGTGCCCTGGGCCAGGTCGATGATGCGGCTGAGGTAGCTGAACATCGCTACCTCGATCAGCGAGGCGAACAGGCCGACTACCAGCAGCGCCAGGAAGCTGGGCCAGACCTGGCGCAGGTAATACAGGTAGAACGCCCACACGGTGCTCGGCGGCGACTCGCTGGGTGCTTCGCGGAAGATGTCGATCAGTTGCTCGAAACGACGGTACAGCATGGGTAGCGACACTCCTGTTCCAGCCTGCCTTCAGGCGGTTGCACGTCCCTGTGCAGCCTGCGGTCAGTCGATACGTTTGGCCGACTTGATGAACACCGGGTCAGCCGGCACATCGCGCATGCCTTTCTTCACGGTAGTGGGCGAGTTGACGATCTGGTCGACCACCTCCATGCCTTTGGTTACCTTGCCGAACACGGCGTAACCGGCATCGCGGCCCGGGTTGAGGAAATCGTTGTCGGCGACGTTGATGAAGAACTGGCTGGTAGCCGAGTTCGGGTTGGAGGTGCGCGCCATGGACAGGGTGCCGCGGGTGTTCTGCAAGCCATTGCTGGCTTCGTTCTTGATCGGGTCCTTGGTGTCTTTCTGCACCATCTGCTCGGTAAAGCCGCCACCCTGGACCATGAAGCCGGGGATCACGCGGTGGAAAATGGTGTTGTTGTAGAAGCCGCTGTCGACGTACTGCAGGAAGTTCTTCGTGCTGACCGGTGCCTTCTCGGCGTTCAGCTCGATTTCGACCTGGCCGAAGCTGGTGTCCAGCAGCACGTGCGGGGTCTTGTCGGAGGCCATGACGCTGGTGGCGAAGGCGAGTGAGCAGGCGGTGAGCAGGAGTTTTTTCAGCATGGGCTCAAAGATCCTTGAGGGGTGGAAGCGGCTGCGAGGAACTGCAGCAGGGTCTGGTTGAAGACTTCGGGTTGATCGAGGGGTGTAGCGTGCCGGGAATCGTCGACGACGACCAGCCTGGCGTTGGGGATCAGGGCGACATAGCGTTGTTTCAGTTGTATCGGCGTGTAATCGTGGTCGGCGGCAATCACCAGGGTAGGACACTGGATCTGGCCGATGCGTTCCTGCACGCCCCAGTCGACGATGGCATCAAAGCTTTTGAGGTAGGCGCGCTTGTCGTTGCGCGCCCAGCGCTGGGCCATTTTCTGCCGCAGCGCGGCCTGCTCGGGTTTGGGGAACAGCCGTTCGGCCAGGCCTTTGCCCACGGTTTCGACACTCAGGACGCGTGCCAGGCCCCAGCGCTTGAGCCACCACAACCAGTCGCTGCGGCTGCGGCGCTTGACCTCGGGGGCACTGTTGACGATGCACAGGCTGCGCAGCCACTGAGGGTGGTCGACGGCAAACTGGAAGCCGACCATGCCGCCCATCGACAGGCCCACGAAGTGCACCGGCCCGGTGTGCAGGTGTTCGAGCAGGGCCAGCAGGTCGGCACTGAAGGTTGCAATGTGGTAGCCGTCCTGTGGCTTGTCGGAGCGGCCGTGGCCACGGATGTCCATGAGGATCACCCGGTAGTGCTGGCTGAGCACGGGCACCTGAAGCTCCCAGTCCTGGCTGCTGGAGCCCAGCCCATGCAACAACACCAGGGGTTGGCCTTGGCCGTATTCCTGATAATGCAGCGTGCATCCTTCGTGTTCGAAGTAGGCCATGGGCGCGGTCCTTTCAAGCTTGTGGGGGGGCTGCGAAGGGCACGTCCAGCGGCGCTGTGTCGAAGTTGCGCAGCAAATCGATGAGAATCTGCGTGGCCGGGCCCAGGGTCTTTTCCTTGCTCGAATAAAGGTAGAACAGTGGGTGGCGGCTGCCACCCTGGTCCAGCGGCAAAGGCTTGAGTACGCCTTCGCGCAGCTCGCGCTCGATCATGTGCCGGGGCAGCCAGGCAAAGCCCAGGCCGCTGCTGACGAAGGTGGCGGCGGTGCCCAGGCTACCGACGGTCCAGCGCTGTTCGGCACCCAGCCAGCCAACGTCGCGTGGCTGGGCCCGGCCAGAGTCGCGGATCACCACTTGCAGCTGGCTTTCCAGGTCCTGGAAGGTCAGTTCACGGCCCAGGCGGTGCAAGCTGTGTTCGGGGTGGGCAACGGCAACGAACTCCACGGCACTCAGCTCGGCGCCCAGGTAGCCGCCGATGCTGTAGCTGCTGATGGCCAGGTCGGCGATGCCTTCGTGCATCACTTCTTCCACGCCCGACAGCACTTCTTCACGCAGGCGCACGCGGCAGCCTCGGCTTTGCGGCATGAAGGCGGCCAGCGCGCGGACCAGCCGGGCGCTGGGGTAGGCGGCGTCGACCACCAGGCGTACTTCGGCCTCCCAGCCCTGCTCCATGTGGTGGGCCAAGTCCTCGAGCTGGCTGGCCTGCTTGACCAGGTGGCGCGAGCGGCGCAGCAGCACACTGCCGGCTTCGGTCAGCACCGCCTTGCGGCCGTCGATGCGCAACAAGGGCACGCCCAGTTGTTCCTGCATGCGGGCCACGGTGTAGCTGACCGAAGATTGCGAGCGGTGCAGGGCCTCCGCGGCCTGGGCAAACCCGCCATGGTCGACCACTGCTTGCAGGGTCCGCCACTGGTCAAGGGTTACGCGCGGCGCTTTCATCTTTCGCTCCTGTTGTCCTAAGCTGCGCTCTTTGCAAGGAGAGCGGCCATGAAGAAATGTTGTGCGGCAATATTGATGTGCCTGCCCCTCGGGGCCATGGCTTATCCCATCGATGTGGACAAGCACCTGAACGGGGTCAAGCTCGACTACACCGCCTACGACACCGCCTACGACATCGGCGCCATTACCCTGAACAACTATGGGCAGGTCGCGGCGGCCTGCAAGGTGACCTTCCGTAATGGCCCGGAGGCGCCACGGGTGCGCCGGGTGAACGTAGCGGCCGGGAAAAGCGCCGACGTCACGGCCAAATTCAACCGGCAGATCATCAAGCTGCGCATCGCCGTGCAATGCAGTGCGGAATAAACTGATTAATCGATAGGTTGAACCCACTTTTTACGCTTTTTTATCGATAGGTCAAGCCTTAATCTCACCTCCATCGAATCGCAACCTTTTTGCCGATGGAGGCACCGCCCATGGCCCACGTACTGATCATCGAAAGCAGCGCCCGCCAGCAGGATTCCGTTTCCCGCCAGCTGACCCAGGACTTCATTGCGCACTGGCAAGCAGCCCACCCGGCCGATCAGATCACGCTGCGCGACCTGGCGCTGAACCCGGTGCCGCACCTGGATGCCAACCTGCTGGGCGGCTGGATGAAGCCCGAAGCGCAGCGCAGCGTTGCCGAGCTGGAGGCCCTGGCCCGCTCCAACGAACTGACCGACGAATTGCTGGCGGCCGATGTGCTGGTAATGGCTGCCCCCATGTACAACTTCACCATCCCCAGCACCCTGAAGGCCTGGCTGGACCATGTGCTGCGTGCCGGCATCACCTTCAAGTACACCCCGACTGGCCCGCAAGGCCTGCTGACCGGCAAGCGCGCCATCGTCCTGACCGCCCGTGGCGGCATCCATGCCGGTGCCAGCAGCGACCACCAGGAACCGTATCTGCGGCAGGTGATGGCCTTCATCGGTATTCACGATGTCGACTTCATCCATGCCGAGGGCCTGAACATGAGCGGCGAGTTCCACGAAAAGGGCCTCAACCAGGCCAAGGCCAAACTGGCGGCGGTGGCCTGAGCGTTATCGAATTCCCGACCCTGACACCTGTTTTTGCTCCTTTGGGTGTACCTGCCCGGCCTTGGTGGCCGGGCTTTTTTATGCCTGGTGTTTTGTGGATGGCTGTGCCGGCCTGTTCGCGGGCTTGCCCGCTCCCACAGGTACATCACAGGGCTCAGGTGCGGTGATATACCGGTGGGAGCGGGCAAGCCCGCGAACAGGCCGGCACAGCCCCCACATTCCTCATGGTTGATCACAAAGCCTGCAACCCGCTAAGGTCGCCGCCTTGATTCACGAGAGACAACCATGGGCTACCTGATAATCGTCGCGCTGATCCAGGCGTTTTCCTTCAGCCTGATCGGCGAGTACCTGGCCGGGCACGTCGACAGCTATTTCGCCGTGCTCGCGCGGGTGCTGCTGGCCGGCCTGGTGTTCCTGCCGCTGACCCGCTGGCGCCAGGTCGAGCCGCGCTTCATGCGCTCGATGCTGCTGATCGGTGCGTTGCAGTACGGCATCACCTACGTCTGCCTGTACCTGAGCTTTCGCGTGCTCACGGTGCCGGAAGTGCTGCTGTTCACCATCCTCACGCCATTGCATGTCACCCTGATCGAAGATGCCATGAACCGGCGTTTCAACCCGTGGGCATTGCTGGCGGCACTGGTGGCCGTGGCTGGCGCGGCGGTGATCCGCTTCGACAGCATCAGCGGTGAGTTCTTTACCGGTTTCCTGCTGCTGCAGTTGGCCAACTTCACCTACGCCGCCGGCCAGGTGCTGTACCGCCACCTGGTCGCACGCAACCCCAGCGACCTGCCGCACTACACCCGTTTTGGCTACTTCTACCTCGGCGCCCTGCTGGTGGTGCTGCCGGCCTTCCTGCTGTTCGGCAATGCCCAGCACCTGCCGAGTACCGATGTGCAATGGCTGGTGTTGCTGTTCCTCGGGTTGTGCCCGACGGCGCTGGGCCTGTACTGGTGGAACAAGGGTGCGTGCCTGGTATCCGGCGCTACCCTGGCGGTGATGAACAACCTGCATGTGCCTGTGGGGCTGCTGCTCAACCTGCTGATCTGGAACCAGCACGAGCCACTGGGGCGGCTGTTCATTGGCGGTGCGATCATCATCGCCTCGGTATGGCTGAGCCGCCTGGGTGGCCGTGGGCGAGCGCCGCTGGCTGGCAAGGCCTGACATGCTGACCCTCTCCAACGGTGTGCAACTGCCGGATACGGACATCGAGCTGAGCTACATCCGTGCCCAAGGCGCGGGTGGGCAGAACGTCAACAAAGTGTCCAGCGCGGTGCACCTGCGCTTCGACATACGCGCCTCATCGCTGCCCGCGTTTTACAAGGAGCGGCTGCTGGCGCTACGGGACAGCCGCATTACCGGCGATGGCGTATTGATCATCAAGGCCCAGCAGTTCCGTACCCAGGAGCAGAACCGCGCGGATGCCTTGGCACGCCTTGCCGAGTTGATCATCGCTGCCGGCAAGACCGAGAAGAAACGCCGCCCCACCAAGCCCAACCTCGGCTCGAAGACCCGCCGGCTCGAAGGGAAGGCCAGACGCAGTACGGTCAAGGCGGGGCGGGGCAAGGTGGACTTCTAAGGCCGTAGGCGGAACGGGCTATTGCGCAGGCTTGCATGGCTGCGCGCCCTTGTAGGAGCGGCCTTGTGTCGCGATGGGCTGCGCAGCAGCCCCCGCAATCTCAAGCCTCGCTCATTTCTTCAAGGCGTCGCGGCATCGGCTCTGCCGCCGTGCGCCCGGCCAACCCCACGCGCATGTCGTTGCCACTCGGCTGCTGATACAGACTCAAGCCAAACTCCGGCAACACCGCCAGCAGGTAATCGAAGATATCCCCCTGGATGCGCTCGTAGTCCGCCCACACCGTGGTGGTGGTAAAGCAGTAGATTTCCAGCGGCACGCCCTCGGCGGTGGTCTGCATCTGCCGCACCATGCAGGTCATGTTCGGGTGCACATTGGGGTGGTTTTTCAGATAGGCCAGGGCAAACGCGCGGAAGGTGCCGATATTGGTCAGCTTGCGCCGGTTGGCCGACAGTTCGGCCACAGGGCCCAGCGCTTCGTTCCAGCTTTGCAGCTCCTGGCGTTTGCCGGCCAGGTAGTCGCCCAGCAGGCTGACCTGGGACAGGCGCTGTTCCTCCTCGCGAGTGAGGAAGCGTACACCTGCGGCGTCGATGAACAGGCTGCGCTTGATCCGCCGGCCGCCGGATTGCTGCATGCCGCGGTAGTTGCGGAACGACTCGCTCATCAGGCGCCAGGTGGGCACGGAGACAATGGTCTTGTCGAAGTTCTGCACCTTCACCGTATGCAGGGTAATGTCCACCACGTCGCCATCGGCGCCAACCTGGGGCATTTCGATCCAGTCACCGACATGCAGCATGTCGTTGCTGGTCAACTGCACGCTGGCGACGAACGACAGCAGGGTGTCCTTGTAGACCAACAGCAGCACCGCCGACATGGCGCCCAGGCCCGACAGCAGCAGCAGGGGCGAGCGGTCGATCAGGGTGGCGACGATGACGATCGAGGCGAAGATCCACAGCATCATCTTGGCCAGTTGCACATAACCCTTGATCGAGCGGGTGCGGGCGTGTTCGGTGCGCGCATAGATGTCGAGCAGGGCATCCAGCAGGCACGACAGCGCCATGGTCATGAACAGCAAGGTGAACGCCAGGGCGACGTTGCCCAGGAAGTGCTGGGCGGTATCGGACAGCTCCGGTACCAGTTTCAGGCCAAACTGCACCACCAGTGACGGGGTGGTCTGCGCCAGGCGGTGGAAGACCTTGTTGTGACGCAGGTCGTCCAGCCACTTGAGTGCCGGCTGGCGTGCCAGCAGGCGCGCGCCGTGCAGCATCAGGAAGCGTGCCAGGCGGCCGATGACCAGGGAGATGAGCAGTAGCACCGCCAGGCCGATGGCCGCGTGCAGCATGGGGTGTTGGTCGAGGGTGCCCCACAGGTCGAGGGAGTCACGCCAGATTTGTTGGATATCCATGGGCTTGCATACAGTCTTGTTGCGAAACGAGGTGCCATTAGAGCGCGGATGGCGACAAAGTTGCCAAAAGAAATTCGGCTAAGGCGGCAGAAAACGTTACCCTATGCAATTGAATTTCCCGCACTTGCCTGAGGTTACCTCCGTGTTCTCCCAATTCGCCCTGCATGAACGCCTGCTTAAAGCCGTGGCCGAGCTTAAATTTGTCGAGCCAACCCCGGTGCAGGCCGCGGCCATCCCCTTGGCCCTGCAAGGGCGTGACCTGCGCGTGACCGCGCAGACCGGCAGCGGCAAGACGGCAGCTTTCGTGCTGCCGCTGCTCAACCGCCTGGTCGACCTGAAAGGCGGGCGCGTCGAAATCCGTTCGCTGATCCTGCTGCCTACCCGCGAACTGGCTCAGCAAACCCTGAAGCAGGTGCAGCTGTTCTCGCAGTTCACCTACATCAAGGCGGGCCTGGTCACCGGCGGTGAAGACTTCAAGGAACAGGCCGCCATGCTGCGCAAGGTGCCGGACGTGCTGATCGGCACCCCGGGCCGTTTGCTCGAGCAACTCAACGCCGGCAACCTCGACCTGTCCCACGTGCAGGTGCTGATCCTCGACGAAGCCGACCGCATGCTCGACATGGGCTTCGCCGAAGACATGGAGCGTCTGTGCAAGGAGTGCGAGAACCGTGAGCAGACCCTGCTGTTCTCGGCCACCACCGGCGGTGCGGCCCTGCGCGACATCATCGGCAAGGTGCTGAAAGACCCGGAGCACCTGATGCTCAACAGTGTCTCGCAGTTGGCCGAAGGCACTCGCCAGCAGATCATCACGGCCGACCACGATCAGCACAAAGAGCAGATCGTGCAGTGGCTGCTGGCCAATGAAACCTTCGACAAGGCAATCATCTTCACCAATACCCGCGCCCTGGCCGACCGTATCTACGGCCACCTGGTGGCCAAGGAGGTGAAGGCCTTCGTACTGCACGGCGAGAAGGATCAGAAGGACCGCAAGCTGGCCATCGAACGTTTCAAGCAGGGCAGCTCCAAGGTGCTGGTGGCCACCGACGTGGCGGCCCGTGGACTGGACATCGACGGTCTCGATCTGGTGATCAACTTCGACATGCCGCGCAGCGGCGACGAGTACGTGCACCGCGTGGGCCGTACCGGGCGTGCCGGTGGTGAAGGGTTGGCAATCTCGCTTATCACCCACAATGACTGGAACCTGATGTCCAGCATCGAGCGCTACCTCAAGCAGCAGTTCGAGCGCCGCGTCATCAAGGAAGTGAAGGGCACCTACACCGGGCCGAAGAAGGTCAAGGCCTCGGGCAAGGCGGCCGGGAGCAAGAAGAAAAAGATCGAGAAAAAAACCGGCGACAAGAAGGCGGCCGCCAAGCGCAAGCCTACCGCCAAGCCGAAGGCCAACGCGCCACTGGCCAGCGCCGATGGCCTGGCGCCGCTGAAGAAGCGTAAGCCTGCTGCCGAATAAATAGCGCTCAATGGCCCAATCGCCGGCAAGCCCCACAGGGATTGCATCAGGGCTGACAGGTGGTCGCCACAAGATATGCAGTGCCTGTGAGATCGAGCGCCGCCCGCGCGGCGCATCGCGAGCTGCGCTCGCTCCTACGTTTGTTTCGGGCCAATTATGCCTGTGGGATTTGCGCGCGAACCCTTTGGCGCATGCCTCAATGTCGCGCCGTATGAACCAGGCGGTCGCGCGCACCTGGCACAGGGGTTACTGGCCAGAAACAAACGTAGGAGCGAGCGCAGCTCGCGATGCGCCGCGCGGGCGGCGCTCGTTCTCACAGGCACTGAAGATGCAGCGGCTACCCTTGCCAGCGATAGGGCCATTGGAAACACCCCATCACTCAGCCTTCTGCTGCGCTACCTTCAACTCCTTGATCCGCTGGTCAATCAACTGACACTTGTCGGGCAAGTCTTGGTTGGCGTGCGATTGGCAGCGCTTGGGGTGCTCTGGCACAGTGGTTTCATGGATTGATACAGCGGCGGGGTAGGGCGGCTTTATACGGTGCGCTATACGGTTTTTGGTAGGAGACGGGGGCTATGGTTGCAGGCCGAACCGACCCCGCCGTATGAGCATGCCTCACGGGCCGACACGATGCAGTGGCGGGTGACGGGCGGTGATCCGGGCTCGACGAATGATGGCACATTTAATGGATCGCCCTGCGGTTAATGGCACAGGTTGGCGCTGGCATTAAATCCGTAAAGGCTCTAGCACAGTGGTTTCAGTCTTTTTTAATACATTTAATACAATTAATAGAAAATTAGAGATAAACGCATGAGGGTACCCAGGTAATACAGGGCTACACACGTGCTACATATGTGCTACATGCCTATAAAACCTTGCGGTATGGGCTCCATGGCATTGAAGGTATTGAGGAACCGCTGAAACCATTGTGCTAGAGCCACTCAATGCGTAATGGCATTCCCATTAGAGTCCATTAGAAACCATTAGGTTTTGTGCGATTATCGGACACTCAGGGTTTATCGTTAAATTTGTAGCACGCCACTGACGTGCTTTATATGCCATCATGATTCCCGCGCTGCCTTCAACACACGCTGAACTGTGCTGACGCCGATGCCCAGGTTCGCCGCAATGTGGCGGATCGAGATACCAGCATCACGCAGTTCCCTGATCTTGGCGTTGCTCTTGTCCTCGGCGCGGCGCACATAGACGCCACGCTGTTTTGCCTTGGCGATGCCCTCGGCCTGGCGCTCACGGATCAATGCCCGTTCAAACTGTGCCACTGCGCCCATCATGCTGAGCATCAGGTCTTGCATCGCGTCGTGCTTGCCGGTGAATGTCAGGCCTTCCTTGTGGAAGACCAGCGCCACGCCCTTGGCCCGGAACTCTTCGACCAATGCCAGCAGATCGCTCAGGGAGCGCGCCAGGCGGTCGATGCTGTGCACGTGGACCGTGTCACCTTCACGCACTGAGCGGCGCAGCTCGGCCATCTGTGGCCTGTTCACGGTGGCACCGCTCACCTTGTCGGTAAATGTCCGGTCGACCTGCACGCCGTCGAGCTGGCGTTCGGTGCTCTGGTCCACACTCGATACCCGGATGTAGCCAATGTCCACGGTGTTCACCTCTGTGTTCATAGGTCTAGACATGGACAGCATCGGCGGAAACCCACCGAACAGCAAGCCTGAAACGCAGGAAACTGTGTTCATTCCGACGTGTGGTCATTAGTGTACTTGTGAACACATAGCGCCATGGCACAACCCTGATCGCTCTGCATCGAGGCCACTTACCCTGTGGGTGGGGTGTCCAAGTACTGATCAAAGAATCTGAATCGATTCATCAAAAGCGAGAGAGGCATTGCCGGCGTCCGTCGACAGCTGCCTGGCAGGGTGAATCGCCTGGGAAAAAGGGGGTGGACGCCAATAATCGGGACCGCCCCCACCCGCACCCGTTTCTTTGAAACTGTACGTATATACATGTAGGGGGTGACGGTCGAACAGGCTCCCGAAAAATTTTTACCCGTGTAACTCCAAAAGCGTGTAAGCAAAAATTCCCAAAAAATTTTCTAAAAATTTCAGCAACTTAGTTTAAGCCACCACTGTGCTTAACCACCTAAAAGCGTGTAAATCCGAAGTATGCGGGGGACGGCCCAAATACAGCAATCAATGCCATTCGTCCAATACCGATAAGAAATAGACATAGATATATCGATAACTTTTTGATACCGAATTAGCATAAATCCATGGAATATTTTCTCGGGGGAGAAAGCCATGGACCACAGCCAAACAGCCAGCCTGACGCAAATCGCAGCGCTGGCGGACATCGCCCCCAACAATCTGCACTCCGGTGACTTGCCGCCAGCTGTGCCGCTGCGCACCGGCAAGCAGGGCCGACCCGAGCACGTTGTGCCGCTCGATGAACTGGCCGACTTCGCCCTGGCCATGACCGCCCACCTCACCGAAGCGGAATGTCGCCTTCGTATCGCCATCGCTGCCCAGCGCAAATCCAACCGCCGTACCGCTGGGTTCCGCGCCGGACAGGTCGATCAAGCTACCGGCTTCGTTGAAATAGTCCGCGTTTACGACCAACCCCGCTTCGAGGAACCGCAGCCATGAACTTCGCCACCGCCCTCGCCATTCCCGCCACCCCGCCAGTCGACACAGCGGCACAACGCAAGGCAGACCACGCACACGCGCAGATGCTGAAACTCGTCGACGCTCTGTGCCGGTCGCCGCTGGTGCCGGGCACTGACTCGGTTCACTGATCACCCGTTTAGTAGGAGAACGTCCATGGCCAGCTTCGCAGACATTTTCAGTCAGGAGAACGTCGGCAACCTGATGAGCGACCCCCGCCTGCAGCTTGGCCTGGCCTTGATGGCTCAGGGTCGGCAGGGTTCCAGTTCGCAGGCAATCGGCCAGGCCGGGAGCCGAGCGGTACAGTTGATGGGCGAACAACGCCGGGCGCAGGAACTGGCCCAGTACCGTCAGCAGATGACCGCGCTGCAGCAACAGCAGATGCAGATGCGCCAACAGGCGGCAGACGCCAAGGCCGCGCAGCAGGCGCAGTATCAAGAACGCGTGCAAGACCCCAGCTTCCTCGATCAGCTGAGCCCTACCGCCCGACAGATGGCCGGCCTCGGCGTGAGTCCTGATGACCTGATTCGCGCAATTGGCGTGGACAATCTGGCCGCGCACCGTGACGCCAGCCTGGCTCAGCAGCAGTCGCAGTTCGCCACCCGTGAAAGTCGCATCGGTGCCAACGGTGGATCGGCCGGGCCACGCATGCCAACCCAGCGCCAGGTGCTGGAAAAACCAATCGGCAATGGGATGGTCCAGAAATTCCTGCTCGACCCGGCAACGGGCGAATACCAGGAATACGGGCAACCCTATGCGCAGTATTCACCTGGCCGTAAAGCCAAGGCCGACGCCACTGGTGCTGACGCCGTTGTGCAACAGGTCATGGGCAATGGCCCGACTGCCGCCGAGGCGTTGCCCGGTACCGGCAGTATCGAATCATACAAGCCGCAACCCCAGCAGCCGGTCGGCGTCCTGCCAATGGCAGCGAGCGGTGGCGGCATGGCCAATCCTGCGCTGAAAGCTGCGACAGCTGACACACGTGTGCCAGGCCAGCCCAAGATCGCTACGCCCATGACTAAGGCCGAGTACGACGCACTGCCGCCCGGCGCCCGGTACATCGACCCTGTGAGCGGCAAGACCGCCACCAAGCGAGGTTAACGTGCAATGGCCATTTCCGCCTTTGGCGATGCTCTCGATGACGCCCCAGCGTTACCTGGCACTCCAGCGCAACAACCGCAGGCGGCGCCAGCGCAGCCGGAGGTAAGTGCCTTCGGAGATACGCTGTCGGCCTTTGGTGACGCACTCGACAGCGATGTGCCAACCGCGTCGGCACAGCAGCCTGGCTATCTGGACCGTATCGAATCGGCCATCGACAACAGCATGATCGGTGACTTCGGTCGCTCGGTTGCCCGTGGTGGCCTGGATGTTGGCGACAGCGTGGCGGGCATCACCGGCCTGTTGAGCGGTGGCCGCATTCCTCAGGCGCTTGGCTACAACACGTCGGGTGCCAGGTCTTACATCGACCAACACGATACGCCTGAACGCCAAGCCTCTCGCCAGGCACTTGACCAGGCAAAAGGCATTGGTGGCACGCTCCAGGCGCTGATCGACAACCCTGGCAATATTCCGCACCTGATCGCCCAATCGGCCCCGAGCATGGTGGCAGGCGGCGCGGTCGGTCGTGGGGTGGGGTTGGCCGCACGCGGTGCCGGCCTCGCACCAGGTGCAGCTGGCGTTATCGGCGCGGGTGCAGGTGAAGGCATCGTCGCAGCAGGACAACAGGCCGAACAGGCGCGCCAGCATACCGGCACGTTGACCCCTGGCCAATCCGGTCTTGCGCTGCTGTCGGGTATCGGTACTGGCCTGCTCGGTGCTGCTGGCGCTCGCATCGGCCGCAAGTTGGGTGTGGCTGACATCGACGCACAACTGGCTGGCGCAGTTGGTGTTGACGTGGCCAAGGGCATGGTCAACCGCGCATTGGTCGGTACCGGCATCGAGAGCCTGGAAGAGCTGACACAAAGCGGCCAGCAGCAAGTGTTGTCCAACCTGGCTAATGATCGCCCCGCGCTTGAAGGCGTGGACAAGCAAATGGTCATGGGCGGCGTGGTTGGCGGTGCCATGGGTGGCGCTGCGAGCCTTCGTCGACCAACCCTCAACACCTCCACAGAACAGCCGCCAGCGGCCCCTATCGCAGCGCCCCAAGCCGAAGCCATGCCAACCCCTGCGCCCGAGCAGATCGCGCCACAGGTAGCGCCCGAGCCGGCCCCGCAATCTGTGCCGAAAACGCCGTTCGCCGGTAGCCAGGACGTGGCGCCGTTGCTGGACAACCTTGGCGTTCAGGGCGAACAACGCACCCGCTCGCTCGACCTGCTGCGCCCCGCCGAGGCTGATATCGAAGCCCGCCGCCGTGGTGTTGTGACCATGGACGAACAACGCCGGCTGGCCAGTCTGATCGGCCTCGACGGTGCCCAGGCGCAGGCTTTCAGCCGCAAGATCGGCCAAGCCTGGAATGCCGAACAGATTATTGCTGGCACCGATCTGGTAAGCGACCGGCTCAAGACGGTGATGGAGCAGCAGCAACGCATCGCTAGCGGGCAGGCCAGCGACTTGGAAAAGGCCTCTTTTGTGCAAGACCTGGGCGACCTGAAAACGGTGTTCGGCGAACTGATGGGCGCTCGCGCCGAGAGTGGCCGAGCACTTGCAGCCCAGCGCCGCCAGGTACAAAACATCAACGAAGCGCAGCGCATCCTTGAAGGCATCGGCGGCGTCCAAGGCGCCGACGACCTCGCCGCTGCCATCGGCAAAGCAGTGCAGACTGGTGGCGTACAGAACCTGGCCAAGCTGATCGGCCAGCCCGAAGGCAAGATGCAACGCTTGTTCGGTTACTACTACCGGGCAGCACTGCTTAGCGGCGTGCGCACCCATGCGGTGAACATCGTCAGCAACACCGCCACGCTTGGCAACGAAGTGATTGAACGTGGCATTGCGGCTGGTATCGGTGGCGCCAAGCGCCTGGCTACTGGTGGCAGGTCGGGGCAGACCGTTTTCGCTGAGCCTCTGGACCTGCTGATCGGCATGAGTCGGGGAATGTCCAAGGCAGGGACCGCAGCTGTCGACGCCTTCCGCACTGGTGAATCGGCGGTGCTCGGTGGCCAGGCCAAGCAGGACAATAGCCAGGACTTGAACAACACTCCACGCCAGCCAGGTGTGCTTGGCACTGCTGGCTTCGCAGCCGACCGCCTGGCCAGCCTTCCATACCGCGCACTAGGCGCGGAGGATTCTTTTTTTGCCACGCTCAACTTCGAGGCCGAACTGCGCACCCTGGCACGCCGCGAGGCACTGGTGGAGAAACGCCAAGGGCAACTGCCCAGCGGGGTGAAGTTCAGCCAGCGCATTGAGCAGTTTGTGCAGAACCCTACCGCCAAGATGATCGAAGCGGCGGGGTTACATGCCCGCACCAACACCTTCAACAGCAAGGCTGGTGCCTTCGCTAACGCGGTCATGTCAGCCAAGGCCAAAGCTCCATGGCTTAACCTGATTGTGCCCTTCGTCCGCACCCCGGCCAACGTGGTCAAGTTCGGGTTGCATCGCACGCCGGTGGCGCCGCTGTTCAAGGAAGTGCGTGAAGACTTCGCCGCTGGGGGCGCTCGGCAAGAGCGTGCCGCTGCCAGGATGGTTTGGGGGTCGGGCGTGATGGTCCTGGCCGGTATGGCAGCACAGGCTGGTTACCTCACTGGGTCAGGCCCCGACGACAAGAAGGAAAAGCAGGCGTTGCTGGCTACCGGTTGGCGCCCTTACTCGATCAAGGTGGGGGACACCTACCACGAATACAGCCGCCTCGATCCGTTCTCTATGTGGCTTGGCCTGGCCGCCGACATGACAACCATGGACTACCAGCACAAGGATGCCGCCGACGTTGCTGCCAATGTGCTGGGGTCGCTGGTCAACAACACGATCAGCAAGACCTACATGCAGGGCCTGTCCAACTTCGTCGAATTCATGCAGGACCCTAAGCGCAACGGCGAGTGGTACACCCGGCAGATGGCCGGCACGATGGCGCAGCCCCTTACCCTGCTGTCAAACATCGCCAGCGAAAACGATCCGTTCGCCCGCGAAGGCAACTCGATGCTTGATGCGATCAAGTACCGAGTACCAGGCCTGCGCACTGACCTGCCCGCCAAACTGGATGCCTTTGGCGAGCCTGTGCCGAACCGTCAGTACCCAGGTGGCCCGTTTTCCATCGGCGCTCCTATCGCGCAGTCGCAGGAAGCCACCGACCCGGTACGCAGCGAAGCCGGCCGAATCGGTTGGTCGCCCACCACCTTCCAGAAACAACTGACGCTCAACGGCAGCAAAATCGAAATCCCCAGTGGCCAGCACCACGAACTGGCGCAGCTGGCCGGGCGGATGACACATCGTGGCGCACAGCGGCTCATGCGCTCCCCAGGCTGGTCGCGACTGAGTGACGATCAGAAACGCGACGCCCTGGAAAAGATGGCGGCGAAGGCTCGCGCAGCTGTGCGTATGGCCGGTATCCCGCTCGTTACCAGCGGCAAGCGTACTGCGCTGGACCGTCTCAAAAACTCCATTGACCAAACTGAGGTGCAGCGATGACCACCGATATCGAACAGGCCAAAGCCGCTGTGGCCGATGCGCAGGGCAATTACGACCGACTGTGCCGTGCGCTCGAAACATTGCAGCAACAGCTGGCACAGGCCGAGCAGACGTTGAACAGCGCACGTTTCAAACTGCAGCGCGTCACCGCCGCGACAGCGCCACAGCACCAGCGTGATTCTGAAATCGCAGCCCTGGCCGCTGCGCTCGCCACCGCCACAGGAGATGACAGCCATGTTTGACCGCGCCCAACTTTTGCAGCTGAGGAACGACGCCACGCTTGCAGCCGTCGACTTCAAGCGCGCCCGCATCGAGGCCGCTGCAGACGGATTCGTTGTGCACATCGATGCACCGAAAGTCGATATCAGCCGGTTGGTGCCCACCCCACCGCCTACCCGCATAGAGACTCGCAGCGCAGTCCAGGCTGAGGGCGAAATGCTTCGTGCTTTGCTGATCATCCAGCGCGCCGAGCGCCAGACCGTGCGTGGTGGGATCGTCGGTTGGTCTGCTGAACAGATCGCCCGGCGACCGCTCGAACCGAACGAGTTGGCCGACTACCTGGCGCGGATTTCCCACGCGAAGAAAGTGCAGGAGCTGCAAGGGCAACTCGCCGAAGCCATTTCCCGCCGTGCCCGCGCTGAACAGGAAGACGCTGCAGCCGCCGAGCTGAACGCCCGCTATGGCCTGGCACAGGTTAGTCAAGGCATAGCCAAACCTAAACGTACTGCCCGGAGTGTCTCCAAATGAGCGACGAACAAACCCAAAACGATTTCCTTGGCGAGATTGCGGCCGAGGCAACCGGCACAACCGGTATCGCTGATGACGTGAGCACTGACGACGCTGTGCCAAATGATCTGGCCGACCAGGTCGAGAGCTACGACGCCCACGCTGAACGCCGCGACGAACATCTTCATGATGACGCCGACCAAGGCGCGGACGACCTGCAGGTTGATGATCGTCAGGACAACGGCCGCAAGCAGTCTGTGCCATTGGGCGCCCTGCAGAAGGAACGCGCCGCACGCCAACAAGCGCAGGCTCAACTCGCTCAGATGCAACAGCAACTCGCCGCGTTCCAGCAGCAACAGTTGCAGGCCCAGCAAACTGCCCAGCAAGCTCAGCAACAGGCAGAAATCCCGGCGTTCGTCGACGATCCTGAGGGCCACATCAACGGCCTGAAACAGCAGTTCCAGGCCGAGCTGGAAGCGATGCGCCAAGGCCAGCAACATGTCCAGCAAGAGGCGCAGTTCCGCCAGCAGGTGGCCGAGGTTGCGCAACACACAGTACAGTCCGAAGCGCAGTTCCGTGCCCTGCAGCCGGATTACGATCAGGCAGTCGCACATATGTCCGAACTCGCGAGGGCCCAAGTCCGCCAGGCACATCCCAGCGCCAGCGACCTGGAGATTCAACAGGTCGAGGCCACTGCGTTGCTGCAGTTCGCGCTGCAGTGCCGGCAGCAGGGGCTGAATCCGGCCGAGGCGCTGTATCAGCGGGCAGTGGCCCACGGCTTCCAGGCCTCGCACCGCCGCACACAATCGACTAGGAAGGCGCCGACCAGCCTGTCCGACACGAACGGGACCACCCGTGCGCCGGACCAGCGTGGCAACGTGCGGGCGAAGGACATCGCTGGCATGTCCAACGAAGAGTTTGACCAGCTGTTTGAAAGCATGCGGAATGCGGAACGTCCGCGGTTCGGTTTTTGACCATGGACGGCATCAGCGAACCGGACGTTGAGCGCCTGCTGCGTCACTTGCAGCAGGTCGTGGAGCGGGCGCCCGTGCACCAGCGTGACAAGCGCCGCCAGATCATGCGTGGCGCGCGTGCTGCGCTGTTTGCCCTGGCAGACAACGGAACGCTTGAGGATCTGCGCGACGAGCTGGTGTATGAACTGATGGGCATCCTGCCTGATAGGCCGGTATCGGTCGTGCAGCAAGGCACCGCCGATCCGGTGCCGGCGCAGGCCGACCGAATTATGCAGTGCCTGGAACAGGGCATGCCGTTGAGCAAGATCTGCCGGGAGCTGCACTGTGGCAGGGCGGCGGTTCACAAGTGTCAGCAACTGCGCGCCGAGCGCGCACAACAATGTGACGACGTGGCACCTAGAGGTGACTGAAATGATCGACAAACGTGACGGTACCAAGCACACCCCTGCGCCGAGCAGGGAACAATACTTTCCTCAATCCGGGCGGCATCAGGACGGCAAAGCTACCGGTGATTCGGGCTTTGGCACTGACAAAGGGAAGCGGGGCAAGTGAACCAGTTGCACAAGGATGTGCCACCTTTCAGTCAACTAGCATTTTGAGTCGTGCAACATCCTCTTGATCCTTTCGCCGCTCGCTACCCTCCTTCATGCGGATCAGAAGGTCAATCGAGGCGTAGCGCACACGTTGCCCGTTCACCATCGCCTCGTTTGCTTGCTCCCACTCATGTGCAAAATCAATGTCGGGTCCGGTTGTGAGGATATCGGCGAAGAAGCGTTGAGTCTTGAGAGGCAAATGTTGCCGCGACAGCGCTGACGAACTGATAGAGTCCTCTGTGAAGTCTGGTGCCAGTTCCAAGTTGTATAGCGCGCATATGACGTGCTTCGCATTCTTGGGCGTAGATTCGATCAACAGGTCCAGGTCGGAGCCGTCGATGTTTCGTGCTGGGTCGTGGAGATGGACAGCTATACCTCCGACCACCAGGAACCGGGCGCCGTGTTTCAAAAGCCCTTCGAGCAAAGCTCTATTCCCGTAGAGGGTCATCACTTGCTGCATAGCATCACCCTGCTAGTCGTAGAGACTGGAACCTACCAACTAGTGATTTCTCACTCTCACGAAATCTATGTTGACATCAGAAACACTATAGTGGAAAAGCTGCTCCCTACGTGCACCGCATGCGTCATCGTAAACGAGCCTACAAGTGCCGATTTGCGACCCTTCAACAAGCATAAAATCGAAGTGACCGAACATTTCGTGGCCCTCGGGGAAGTCACCTAGCCACAACGACCTCAACTCATTCACATGCGGTTCGAAAAACAACTCCGCGCTAAGTGCCTTCTTCCCTTCATTTTTAACTTGGATCTGATTCTTTGCCCAGCCGCTGCCCCTGTGCACCATTTTGTTTTGGGCTTCAAGAGTGAACAACGCATTGAGTGCCCTGTCACGCTCTTGCACCTGAATTTTCATCTGCTGTTTTGCAGCCTCTGCGATTTCTTTTTGCTGGTCGACCGAGTTCTTGAGCTCAATAGCCTGCAAGCGAAGCTCTTGACCTTGCTGTACAAAACCCAGTACCAGCCACAGGAACGCGACAGGGCCAAAAGCACCAGCAAGAAAGTCGCCCACCTCATTCAATGGCATGGTTTCCAGTGTGCCAACGCGCCCCCATATCACCGGCAAAATCACGGCAAGATAGGCCAACGTTAGGGCTGTGCCAACAATCCCTAAGTGGTCACGTACCCGCCATTGCTCAGGCCAAAATCTGTTCAAAACCCACTTCACCATCACTGTCAAAGCAATGGACAGAAGCAACCACAAGACGATGGTCGTTGATAGTGACAACTCCTCATTCGGTACCGAATTCGGGTTTACAAATGTGCCCCTCACTGATTCCCACAAAGCCATCGCGATCCCTCACATTCAGCGCCACCAGACCAGTGGCCAACAGCCAGCGATCATAGCGGCGCCGATGTGGGAAATCACGGCCCCTTTTTCGTCAGCTCGTCGTGAATGGTTTGTGCCTCTGGCACCAACGGCCTGGCCAGGGCAGCGACATAAGCAGGGTCGCACATGTCCAGCAGATCGTCGGCTGCCCGTAACCGGATTTCAGGCGGTCGCGCCGTGTTGCGTGCGATGGCGGCCAGTGCGCGGACGCGTTCAACGGTGATTGGGTGGTCAGTCATTTTCGTCTTCCTCTTCGTAGTCGATCACCTGGCCGGCCTGCAGCTCATCCAGGAACTTGACGGCCGCGTCTTCCGTGCTGATGGTCTGGCCTGAAACATCGCGTTCCAGCCGCGCCTGTTGCTGCGATGCCAAGGCCTGGGTGGACAGCGCCGCCAGCACATCGAGGATGTTGTTAGGGTCGAGGCTCCGACGCTTGTCTTCAGCCGTTTCTGACTCGACCTCGCGGACCCTGCCGATACCCCGGTCGATCAGCTTGAACGAAATGTCAGTCGCCAGCTTGGGGTCAGTCTTGGGGTCCAGCGCCCGGTCGATCAATTTGCGCTGCAGGATTTGCGCCCATTCGATAGCTTCCAACTCGGCTGTCTGGCGCGCTGCACGTACTTTGGCCCGGTGTGCGTCACGCTGCCGGGCCGCAATGTCTTTGGCAGGGTCGTAGTCCTTGCCCATCCGGCCGACTACCTGAAATATTGGTTTGGCCATAGTGGCCGATGCAGTTAGGCTATCCACGGTCTGCCCCCTCGATGACATGCTTCAACCATTGCACCGCTAGCTGCTTTAGCTGCGTATCGTCGGTATTGGCGATGACGGTATTCAACGCCCCTATCACCCTGGATCGTCGCGCAACGGCCCTTTGCTCGCCCCGTATGGCACGACGGCGCTCACTCTCCATCTGTCGCGCTACTTGGCCATAGAGTTCTAGCGGGTACGACGCTGGTGCGTTCACCACTGAGCTTGAAATGCTGCTATTCATGGTCGTCTTCCTCTTCGGGTACAGGGCACAGGGCGTTGTCATCCAGGTATGCTTTCCATTCCTTGAGCCGGACGGCAGCCCACTTCTGCTGGTTGCGCCAGCACATCGCTTTGTCCTTCGAAGCTGTGCCGGAGCCGATGATTGTTGCCCCCAACTTGCGTAGGGCCTCCGCGACAGTCCTAGCGCTGACTTTCATGGCCCGGCAGTTGGTCGGGTAGAGGAGGCCCAACTGCTCAACCACCTGACCAGGTCGGCCGATGGGTCTGTCGAACGGTGCTGCGCGGGAATCAATCAGACCTTCGAGGAAATTGATCAGGTCGGCGCGTGCCTCACGCTGCATGGCCAGGGCTGTACTGGTTTGCGGTGCCAGGCGACCGCCGTTGACGACATCCCAGTCATCGGGAAATACCCAGTTGGCGAGTACACCAGCGAACAGCGCAGGCCCAGGCCCCGCAATCCACTCACCGAGTGTCTTGTAATACTCGGGTGGCATGCGTTGGCCGTCGTACCGAAAGATGTTGAACCTTGGGCAGCCCATTGCCAGGGGCAACGCCTGCAGGTTGTTACTGGTCAAGATCAGGTTCAGGAAGTTCTTCACCGGCTTCGCGTCTTTTTGTTTGTCCTCGGATTTGCGGGTCTTTTCCGACATCAAAGTCTTGGTTACGTCAAATCGCGCCGCATCCATGATGGGGACTTCGTTGAACATCCTGATCAGACCGTCCTTGAGCAGGGCGGTAAACTGGCCACCCAGTGAGGCGCCCTCGCATTCATCCACCAATGGCGAAGGGCCGAACACGGGCTTGAGCAGGTCGATCATCATCGACTTGCCAACGTAGTTGTTGAGCGAGTACCAGAAGTTGCCGGTGCGCAGCTTGTGCTGGGGGAACTGGTATATCTGCGCCATCTGGCACATGAAGTGCTCCACCGCCAAGGGCTCTTGGCCGCTGATCATAAGCAGGTGGTCGGTCAGCGGTGCAATATCTTCCAAGGTGGCGGTCATGTCGGGTTTAACCCGGCCCTGGATCAGGTCATGCCAGCGGTTATAGGTCCGATGGCTTGGCGTCAGCGCCCATGAGGTAAGTTCCTCTTCCCTTGTCAGATTGGTCGGTTCCATGACGATTCGGTCGGCCGCGAACTTGTGGTCGAACGTCCAGTTCCACCATGGTTCACCGCAGGACACCAGTTTCGGGCGCTCCTCTGTGCCAATGTCAACGACGCCGAATTCGGGGGAGTCCTTCAGGAACTCGAAGAAGCTATCCCTGGACATGTACTCGCCCGTCTCTTTATTGAACGCCTTGGGCGGTCCGTCACCAGTGAACTTGATGTAGCGCTTGGAGATTTTCCGGTAGAGCGCTTCGGCCTCGGCCCTGATTATGGCCCGCGCTGCTTTTTCATCGGAGAAGAGAATCACATTGGATGCCGACTCCACAGTGGCGGCCTGGGATTTTTCAGTGGCCTGCTGTGCCTTCGCCATGCTGGCCAGCAACCCCGACGCATTACCAGTTGGCGGCGGTGCGCTGGCCGTCTGTGCTTCCACCTGGCGCGCAGCAGTGGCGGTGGTACCGTCGAATTGAACGCTAGGCAGGCTGGCCAGCGAGGGCGGTACAGGGGTTCCCTGATGTGTTGGCGCGGCTGGTGGCACAGTAGGCTCTGGCAGCACTGCCGTACTGGATATGGACTTGTCGGGCGTTTGCTCAATCAGGGCGCTGGCAACGCCCGCGCTCCGCTTGGCGGCCTTGGCCAAGGCCTCGGCATCGATAGCCGCTTGAGCTTGTGCTAGCAAACCACCAATAAAGTCGGCGTTCACGGCGCGCATGCTGGCGCTCGCAGAACTTGTTATACTGTTACTCATCGGAATCACCTATTGACCCTGGCCTGCAATGCCGGGGTTTTCTTTTTTCAGGCTGGCTGGCATACGCCGCGGTGCTTGTCGTACAGGTGGCGCGATGCGGCGATCTGATCTTCTGCCCATTGGTAAACCTCCGAGCGAAGCCAGACGACCTTTCTGGCGCGACCATTGCTGCGCAGCGGTCCGAGTGCAACAGGGGCTGGAAAGCCATGCGCAATCAGGGTGTAGAGGGTAGGGCGGTGCTTGTAGCCGGTGTAGGCCAGCACCTCGGCTGCAGTCATGAATTGAGACTGAGAAGTTGGGGCGGGGGTGTGCTGTTGAGTCATGGCTTCATCCTCGAAGGACAGAGGCGCACGATGTCTAGCTCTCGCGAAGCTAGATCATCGTTGCGCGTCCTCTGGTCCGTCCAAGAGGGTTAGCCGATACGATGTTTCCCGTGCGCCGGGTTCACATTGTGGGCATCTGTCCGTGATGCCATAACTAACTTCATACCAATAAAGCACGCATGATTACAACGTCTTACGGAGCACCGTTTGTCGCATCGCCATTTTTCAGACGTTCCAGCCAATTGGCGTACAGCTGAGCGGCCTCGGTTCGTTCTTCTAACAGGTCGTCGCGGTTGTACGCTGTGCCCAGCGGGTCCTTGGTTTCGTGCCCCATGGCCAGTTCCAGTACATCGGGGTCGATCTTGAGGTGCTTCTTGCCACAGGTCCGCCAGGTTGCGCGCCAACCATGGCAGGTCACTGTGCCCACCCCGTACCCTAGCTGTTCCGTGAGTAGCAGCCGCATGCTTTCAGGGTGCATCGGCTTGTCGGGGTCGAGTCGAGACGGCAGCACATATTCAGCCTGCCCCATGCGCCGCTGCTTTAGTTCCTGCAGGATAGCCACCGCCTGCTGGGGTAGCGGCACATGGTGTCGCTTGCTTACCTTGGGCATGGTGTACACCCACCAGCCGGCCTCAAGGTCCAAGTCCTTCCAGCGCATCGATGCCAACTCGCCTGGCCTAACCGGCAGCATGGTCAGCAAGCGCAGGCCGTACCAGCTCGGGCTGTGCAATGGGTGTGCCTCCAATTTGCGTAGAAAGGCGCCCAGCTCTACAGGGTCAAGGATCGCCGCATGGTTGGTCTGCGAGCGTGGTTCTCCTTTCTTGCGCTTGGATAGCAACCCTTCGGTCCCGGTGGCCACGTTCTCGCTGATGTACCGGGAAGTTTTCGCGAATGCCAGTACCCGCTTCACTACGCTAAGCGCATAGCGTTCGGCGGTGGGGCGCTTCGGGCTGGACTCCTGGTATGGCCGCAGGATCGCTTTGATATGGTCGGTGTCGACCCGCTTGACCGGCACATCGCCGATGATTCCATTGATCGCGGCAAGGGCATAGCGGTGCCCCTTCTCGGTGCTAGCCGACCAACCATTGGCTGTCATGTTGTGCTCGACGAACTCGGCCGCCACCACGCGGAAAGTCAGTTCGCGGTCCGCCTTGCGGGCAGCCTGCTGCGCCTTCTTCTGCTCCTTGGGGTGGGTACCCTGCCTGGCACTGGCCTTCGCCGCTTCCGCTGCAGCGCGGGCAGCTACCAGGCTCATGTGATCAGCGGGTACCGGCATGCCAGTCTTGGCGATGTAATACCGACCCAACGTGTGCACATACTCTTTGCCGTCAATCCAGTACCGCAGCCGCCACGACCTCGCCCCAGTCGCGGTAATGACCAGGGACAACCCCCGCACCGAGCCTTCAGGGTAAGTGCCGGGGGTCTTGGTATCGCGGACCTTGGCGTCAGTCAGCGGCTTCTTGGCGGTAGTCATGTCGGCTCTCGTATACGGTTGTGCCCAAGTGGGTCACGGTAGATTATACGGTTTCAGACATTACTAACGCATTCTCCGACAGACGTCCAAATACTAACGACTACAGCTTTATGCCTTGTATTTACTCGGCTTTAGCCTCTGCAGTCTTGAGTTCCTTGATCCGCTGGTCAATCAACTGACACTTGTCGGGCAAGTCTTGGCTCGCCGTCCTCAGGTCCATCCCCTGCAGCTCTTCATTGATTTCCTTCGCCTTTTGCGGGTTCTGCTCGGTCAGTTGGGTGACCAGCCCGGCCAGCTCTTCACGTTTCTGCGTCGCTTCTTCCGGTGTGCAGGCCCAGGCGGGGCTGGCGCACAGCAAAGCGGTGGCGCAGCCCATAATGGATAGCAGCTGTTTCATCCTTCCTCCCTCCAGCAATGGTTATGCACGGTGGAAGCTTGTGGGTGCTGGGAAGTTCAGTGCTCACGATCAGTGGGTCTTTCATGATGGAAGCATTCTGTTTCTGAAATGCCGCCACCAACGGTGCTGCGCCTCTTCTGACAAATGTATCGAGGTCGGGTACTACCCAGATCACTGGAGAGGCAGTGGGTCAGCCTGCGATGTGAGGACGCGCTGTCATGTGTATACCCAATGCTTTCATCACGGTCAGGAACGATTTGAGGGTTGGGTTGCCATGCTCGCTGAACGATCGGTAAAGCTGTTCACGAGATAGCCCTGTGTCTTTTGCCAGCTCGCTCATGCCTTTGGCACGCGCTACTACGCCGACAGCTTTGGCGACATAGCGGGCATCCCCGGTCTCCAGGGCGTCAGTCATGAACACGGCGATTGCTTCAGGAGTGGTGAGGTATTCGGCGGGATCGAATTCAGAGAAGGTTTGTGTCATTTTGCATCCTCCACGAACGCAGAATATGGTGGGCTGCTTTGATGTCCCGTTGTTGGCTGCTTTTATCGCCGCCGCACAAAAGAATGACGAACGTACTGCCCGCCTGGTGGAAATACACGCGGTAGCCGGGCCCATAGTGGACCCTGAGTTCACTGACGCCGTGGCCAACCGGTGATACATCGCCAGGCAGGCCCTCCATCAATCGGTTGATCCGAGCAATGATTCGCGTTCTGGCGCTAACATCCCGGAGCCCGCTCACCCAATGTCTGAAACTGCTGGATTCGATTTTTTTCATCGAATTAATGTAGTTTATAAACTACAGAAGACTCGCCAGCAAATGGTTTCTGCGCATTGCGCAATGGCTCGCTTCGCACCTGCCATTTGCATCCGCTCTCATTTTTCTCGGAACACCGCGTCTCAGCCCCGAGTCCCAACCTGTGTAACCCTTTCGTCCACAGCAGGAGCCCGTAGCCATGAGCACCACCTACGACTGGGACCTGATCGAACGCTTGCTGCACGAGGTGCAGAACGGCGCCGGTCACAGCTTCACGCCACGCCCCTACGCCGAGCAGCACGCTGCCGCGCTGGCCGCCAAAGGTGAGCCGGTGGGTGACCTGGATCACTTGAAAACCTGTGCCTGTGAATATGAAAAGCTGTTGTTCGAGCGTGGCTTTATCGAAAGCCGGCCTGAGGAAGACGGTGGCAACGGCGAGAATTTCGTGCTGACCGAGCGCGGCTCGCGGCTGATGAGCCTGATCGACAGCAGCATCCCTGGCTTCGAGCACCCGCGCCAGGTGCTGGATGATCAGGAGGATGCGCTGGACGAGACCACCTTCGAACAGGTGTCGGCAAAAGCGCAAATCGCTTGAGGTCGTTTTGAGGCTGGCATGGGTGGTCATGAAAACCCGATAATCGGTAGTTTCTGAACGCTGCCGAGTTGCTGCCCATGCCTACGTTCACCTTAAAGGCCCGCCCATGAATGCGGCCCGCAAGAACCCAGACGCCTTTGCCTTTCAGGTTATGTTGGGCCTGTGCCTGATCTGGGGCTGCCAGCAGGTGCTGATCAAGACCGCCGCCGTGGACATCGCCCCGGTGATGCAGGCGGCATTGCGTAACGGTATCGCCGCGGTGTTGGTGGGCCTGATGCTGTGCTGGCGTGGCACCTGGGAGCAGGTCGGTAGCACCTGGCGCCCCGGGTTGGTCGCGGGTGCTTTGTTCGGTATCGAGTTCCTGTTCATTGCCGAGGGCCTGAAACTGACCTCGGCGGCGCACATGTCGGTGTTTCTTTATACGGCGCCAGTCTTCACCGCGTTGGGGTTGCACCTGCGCCTGGCCAGTGAACGCCTGCGCCTGTTGCAATGGCTTGGCATCCTGCTGGCCTTCGGCGGCATCGCCACGGCCTTTGCCGGAGGCATGTCGTTCGAGCACATGGATGCCCGCACCTTGCTGGGCGATGCGTTTGGCGTGATCGCCGGGCTGGCCTGGGGCGCCACCACGGTGGTGGTGCGCTGCTCACGCCTGTCGGAAGCGCCGGCGACCCTGACCTTGTTCTATCAACTGGCGGTGGGGTTTGCCGGATTGTTGCTGATTGCCCTGCTCAGCGGGCAGATCGGCGAGGTGTCGCTCACGCCTTTGGCCATGGGTAGCGTGCTGTTCCAGGGGGTTGTAGTGTCGTTCGTCAGCTACCTGACCTGGTTCTGGCTACTGCGCAAATACCTGGCATCGAACCTGGCGGTGTTTTCCTTCATCACCCCTCTGTTCGGCGTAACCTTTGGGGTCTTGCTGCTGGACGAGCCGCTGACCGCGCATTTTGTGGGCGGTGCGGTGATGGTGCTGCTGGGGGTGATTCTGGTAAGTGCCGAACCTTGGGTTAAGCAGCAACTGCGCAAGTGGGTGGGGTAGTGGAACGCTTGCAACAAAGCGAAACGATTAACCAGTCGTCGGAATGCGCCGCTATGGCTTGATCCGCGTCAGAATGGCCCCTATCTGTAAGAGCAGAGGCATGCGTAATACAGGACATCGGGCTATGATCTGTATGAAACATTGCAGGATTGATTCGCCGTGAGGCTGACCCGTCAAGGGGGCATTATGAATAAACCACTGTCCAACTGGCTCCACGACCTGGCGGTCGCCTTGGGGCTGATTCCACCACCCTTGCAGCCGGTGCCGATCCCGACTGATGAAGAGCAGCGCAAGCGCCAACCGCGTCGTCGCTGATACAAGCAAAGGCCGCAGCACCTGCGTGGGGGCTGCGGCCTTTTTGCTTCTGGGCAATTGGCTTGCCTGCTCTGGGCCCATCGCTGGCCCTGTAGGCGGGTCAGCGATAGGGCCAGTGCAGGCCGAAGGTCAGGCCAGCTTTACCGCTGCCACCGGTTTTCGCGACAGCAGGCTCACCACCACAAAGCTCACCAGGCCAATCGCGAGGCTGTAGTAGATCGGCGTATTCGCCTCCAGCCCGTCCTTGAACATAAACAACAGGGCAGTCGCAAAGCCCAGCGACATGCTGGCGATGGCGCCGGCGGTGGTGGCGCGTTTCCAGAAAATGGCGCCAATCAGTGGAATCAGCATGCCGCCCACCAGCAGGTTGTAAGCCAGGGTCAGGGCGCTGATCACGTCGTTCACCATCAACGCGATACCCAGTACCACCAAACCGGTCAGCAAAGTGAACAGGCGGCTGATACCCAGGCTGGACGGCTTGCCGCCACGCAGCTTGGGCAGCAGGTCTTCGGTGATGGTGGTCGAGGCCGCCAGCAGGCCTGCGCTGGCGGTCGACATCATGGCCGCCAGCGCCGCTGCCATCAGCAGGCCGCGGATGCCATCAGGCAGCGTGGTCTTGATCATTTCGGCGAAGGCATTGTTCGGATTGGCCAGGTCGGGCATCAGTACATGAGCGGCCATGCCGATCACGGCACAGGCCAGGCCATACAGCACGCAATACACCCCGGCGGTGGTGCCGGCACGCTGGCAGACCTTTTCGTCACGGGCGGTGAACACCCGCTGCCAGATATCCTGGCCAATCAGGATGCCGAAGAAGTAGATCAGGAAGTAGGTGATGATGGTATCCCAGCCGATGGTGGTCAGCTGGAAGCTGGCCGCCGGCAACTTGGCCACCAGGGTGTCCCAGCCGCCGGCCTTGTACAGGCACACCGGCAACAGGATGAACATCAGGCCCACGGTCTTGATCACGAACTGCACGATATCGGTCAGGGTCAGCGACCACATGCCGCCAATGGTCGAGTACACCACCACCACACCCCCGCCCAGCAGCAGCGAGGCCCAGAAGGGCAGGTCCAGCAGCACTTGCAGCACGGTGGCCATGGCCAGGGTGGATGTCACGCCGATCATCAGCGCGTACGCCAGCATGATCACCGCGCTGGCCTGGCGCGCGGTCGGGTTGTAGCGCTGTTCCAGCACCTGGGTCACGGTGAAGATGCGCAGGCGTAGCAGCGGCTTGGCCAGAAACATGTTGATGGCGATGATGCCTAGGCCCAGCGCGGCGCACAGCCAGAAGCCGGAAATGCCGTGAACGTACCCCAGGCGCACGGTACCCACGGTGGAGGCGCCACCCAGCACGGTGGTGGCCATGGTGCCCATGTACAACATCGGGCCCAGGTTGCGCCCGGCGACCAGGTAGTCTTCATGGGTTTTCGCGCGTCGCATGCCATACCAGCCAAGCCCGAGCATGCCTGCGGTGTAAAGCATTACAACTATGATGTCCAAGGCCATTGGGGGTCTCCCGATTATCTTTATTATGGCGAGATCGGCCACGCGGGCGTTCGCACGGCGCCCGGTGGTCTTCTGGTGTTGGCGGGCCTCGGTGGCCCGACCACATTAGCGGCGGACTACACCCGGCAGTACGCAGAGCATTTCGAACAGCAGGTTGGCGCCGAGCAACGAGGTATTGCCGGTGGTGTCATAAGGCGGGGAGACTTCGACAAGGTCACAACCGATCAGGTCCAGGCCATGGCAGCCGCGAATGATCTCCATTGCCTGGATGGTGGTCAAGCCGCCGATTTCCGGGGTGCCGGTACCAGGTGCCCAGGCCGGATCGATGCCGTCGATATCGAACGACAGGTAAACCGGGCCGCCGCCGACTTTTTCCCGCACTTCGGCCATCAAGGGCTCCAGCGACTTGTGCCAGCACTCTTCGGCCTGAACCACGCGGAAGCCCTGGCGGCGGCTCCAGTTGAAGTCGTCGGCGGTATAACCCTGGGCACGCAGGCCGATCTGCACCACGCGCTCGCAGTCGAGCAGGCCTTCTTCCACCGCCCGGCGGAAGGTGGTGCCGTGGGCGATCTTCTCGCCGAACATGTGGTCGTTGACGTCGGCGTGGGCGTCGATGTGCACCAGGCCGATCTTGCCGTGCTTCTTGTGCAGCGCCCGCAGGATCGGCAAGGTGATAGTGTGGTCACCGCCCAGGGTCAGGGGAATCACATTGTGCTCGACGACCTGGTCGTAGGCCTCTTCGATGATGCGCACGGCGTCCAGCAGATTGAAGGTGTTGATGGCCACATCGCCTATGTCGGCGACCGACAGGGAGTCGAACGGGGCGGCGCCGGTGGCCATGTTGTATGGGCGGATCATCACCGATTCGGCGCGGATTTGCCGGGGGCCGAAGCGCGTGCCGGAGCGCAGCGAGGTGCCAATGTCCAGCGGCACACCAATGAAGGCTGCGTCCAGGCCTTCGGCGCTTTGCAGGTGGGGGAGGCGGAGCATGGTGGCGATGCCGCCGAAACGCGGCATTTCGTTGCCGCCCAGTGGTTGGTGAAGAGTCTTGTCCACGGTGGGCCTCATCAGTCGGTCGATTGTTCTGTTTGTTCGAACCTGTGCCGCTGCGCGCTTTCCAGTTCGTGTTTCGCCAGCGGGCAGGGACATTTCGGCCAGTCTGCGCAAGGTAGTGCCATGGAAGAATCGCTACCGACAAATACTTAGTTCAGGAATTTCTGAACTAAAGCCCGGCGCAGCGGTTAGACTGCGCGCAGACACCCTGTGGAACCGTTGCCCCATGGCCTCGACTTTGCCCGACCTGAAACTGCTGCGTATCTTTATCAGCGTGGTGCGCCACCAGGGTTTCGCCAACGCCCAGCGTGAGCTGAACCTGTCGACTTCGGCCATCAGTACCTACATGAGCCAGCTGGAGGGTGCCCTCGGTATCGTGCTTTGCCACCGTGGCCGGGGCGGTTTCAGCCTGACCAGCAAGGGTGAGCTTTTTCACCAAGAAACCCTGCGCCTGTTGGCCGAATTGGACGGGTTCGAGCAATACGCGGCGGCCCTTAAGGGCGAGCTGCGCGGCACCCTCAACCTGGGGGTGATCGACTCCACGGTGGGCGATCGCGCCCTGCCGCTGGCTGAAGCCATTGGTGCCTACAGCCAGGAGCACCCGGCCGTGCACCTGCACTTGTCGGTGTCCAGCCCTTACGAGCTGCAACTGGGGGTGCAGGACAACCGCCTGGACCTGGCAATTGGCGCGTTTTCTTCACGCATGAGTGGCCTGCTGTACCAGCCGCTGTACCGCGAGCAGCACTGGCTGTACTGCAGCAGCCGCCACCCGTTGTACAGCGAGCGGCGCATTCCCGAGCAGGTGGTGACCCAGCAGCGTATGGTCGGGCGCGGCTACTGGAGCCAGGCCGAGCTGGCCCGGCATGGTTTCAAGCACAGCGCGGCGACGGTTGAGAGCATGGAGGCGCAGTTGATCCTGATTCTGTCGGGCGCCTACATCGGCTACCTGCCCGAGCACTACGCCCAGGCCTGGGTCGACAAAGGCGACTTGCGCGTGTTGTCTCCGGCGACGTTCGGTTACCAGGCACCGTTCTCGTTGATCATCCGGCGTGGGCGCAGCCGCGAACCGTTGATCCAGACCTTCCGCGACCTGCTGAAAAGCCAGCTCAACGTAGGCTGATAAACAGAATGTTCATACATTCTGTCGGCAGGCCGCTAAATTCCTGCACACGTGTGCCGCTAACCTCATAGCGCTCTGCTACATATCAACTTGCGCTGATGATTTCCCTTCTTTTCATCCTGCAAGGATCGCCCGACGATGCGCATGAATTTGCCAGTCACTGAACACGAAAGAACATTCCCCAGTGAACAACGGCTGATTTCCACCACCGACTTGAACAGCCGCATCACGTATTGCAACGACGCCTTCGTGGCGATCAGCGGGTTCACCTACGACGAGCTGGTGGGCCAGCCGCACAACCTGGTGCGTCACCCAGACATGCCGCCGGCGGTGTTCGGCCATATGTGGGACACCATCAAGCAAGGCAAGCCGTGGATGGGCGTGGTCAAGAACCGGGCAAAAAACGGCGATTACTACTGGGTCAGTGCCTACGTGACGGCAGTCTACGAACAGGGCCGCATCAGCGGCTACGAGTCGGTGCGTTCGGTACCGACCCGTGAGCAGATCCGCCGTGCCGAGGCGTTGTACGCACGCCTGCGTGCCGGCCGCCGGCCGGTATCGTGGGCGGCGCGCCTGGGCCATGGCTCGGCGCCGGCCTGGTGTCGGCGGCGGGGTACCTGTGGTTGCCACCCTATGCCGCGCTAGGGGTGTTGATGGTTGTACTGCTGGTAGCCTGGTACCTGGTCGAGCACCGTCAGAACCAGGCCATCCGCCGCACGCTGGCCGAGCACCCCAAGGCGTTCACCAGCCCGCTGGTGGCGCTGACCTATAGCGACAACCCGGGGCTGCGGGGCCAGCTGGACCTTGCCATCATCAGTGAAGAAGCCCGCCTGCAGACCGCGCTCACGCGCCTGGTAGACGCCGGGGTCGGGGTAAAATCACGCGCTGCGCAATCTTCCGACCTGTCGGGCGCGCAGGCGCAGATGCTCGACCGCCAGCGCAGCGAGACCGACCAATCGGCCACCGCCATCGCGCAGATGGCGGCGACCATCCAGGAGGTTACGCATAACGTGCAGAGCACGGCGCATGCCGCAGGCGATGCCGACCAGCTGGCGCAGCAGGGCAGCGAGCTGGCGCTGCAGAGCCTGAAGGCCATGGGCAGCATGAGCGATGCAGTCAATGACATTGGCCAGGCGGTGAACGCCCTGGCGGAACAGACCCAGTCGATCGGCAGCGTGGTGGATGTGATCACCTCGATCGCCGAACAAACCAACCTGCTGGCGCTCAACGCCGCCATTGAAGCGGCGCGGGCCGGCGAGCAGGGCCGCGGGTTTGCCGTGGTGGCCGATGAAGTACGCTCATTGGCCCAACGTACCCGCACCTCCACCCAGGAAATCCACCAGATCATCGCCTCGTTGCGGGCCGGGGCAGAGCGCGCAGTGAGTACTGCCAGCCGTGGCGAGCAGATCTCGCGTGACAGCGTGCACAGTGTCGAGGCAGTGCAGGCGGCGTTGAGCGGCATAGCCCAGGCGGTGAGCCGCATCACCGGCATGAGCCAGCAGATGGCCACGGCATCGGAGCAGCAAAGCCACGTGGCTGAAGACATCAACCAGCAGATCGTGCGCATTGCCCAGCTGTGCGATCAAAGTGCCGGGCAGGCGCGCCAGGGGGCAGAAATCAGCCAGGACCTCGAGCGCATGGCGGAGTACCTGCACAGCCTGGCGGAGCGCTTCAACCGTTGAGGTTGCCGTGGTCGCCTTGCGGCCAGGGCATAGGGCAAGGCCCGCCAGCCGGGCCAGGGTTCTGTGGCAAAATACCCCCGCCAAGGAGACCTTCATGCCCAGACCCCGTTGCGAACGCTGCCAGCGCCCGCTTGATCATTGCCTTTGCTTGCTGATCCCTGCGCTAGGCAGCCGAACCCGTGTGATCTTGCTGCAGCACCCCAGTGAAAGCGCCCACGCCCTGAATACCGCACGGTTGGCTGCGCTTGGCCTGAGCAATGCCGAGCTGCGGGTGGGGGAGGTATTCGACGATCTGCCAGCGCTGCTGGCAACCCCTGATTACCGCCCGGCGCTGTTGTTCCCGGGCGCTGAAGCGCAGCCCCTGGCTGCCTACGGCCCAGTGGACGAGCAACCCTTGCTGCTGATCGTGCCCGACGGCACCTGGCGCAAGGCGCGCAAGCTGCTGTACTTGAATCCGCTGCTGGAGGGGTTGCCGAGGGTGACCTTGGGGCAGGTGGCCGCTTCACGCTATCGCTTGCGCAAGGCGCCGGAGGCGGGAGCGTTGTCGACCATCGAGGCCGTGGTGGGGGCGCTGAATGCACTGGAGCAACCGGCCTGCTTCGATGCGCTGCTGGCACCGTTCGAGGCCTTGATAGAGGGGCAGATCAGGGCCATGGGCGAGGAGACGTTCCAGCGTAACCATGGCACCGAGTGAGGGCAGGGGGCTGCTGCGCAGCCCATCGCGACACAAGGCCGCTCCTACAGGCCATCGCACCCGCCATTGGCATGCACGATCTGTGTAGGATCTGCCTTGTGTCGCGATGGGCCGCACAGCGGCCCCAGCAATCTCAAGCCCGATCAACGCATCTCGGGCAAGCGTGCCTCGGTACGGACTTCGGTCGCGGCCAGCGCCTCTGGCGGCAGCGAAATACGCTGCTTGCTGAGCAATTCACCCATGGTCGCCAGCACCCGGTAGCGCGAGTACTCTTCGGTGTAGCGCACTTCAGTGTAGCGACGGTCGGCGTTGTACAGTTCGTTTTCACTGTCGAGCACGTCCAGCAGGGTGCGTTGGCCCAGGCCGAACTGGTCCTGGTAGGCGGCGCGCACGCGCTTGGTGGTTTCGGCGTATTCACGCGCGGTCGGCAGCTGCTTGCTGGCGTTGTTCATGGCGTTCCACGCCAGGCTCAGGTTTTCGGTCAACTCGCGCAGGGCGTTGTTGCGGATGTCCAGGGCCTGGTTGATCTTGTGCGCGTCGGATTGCAGGCGAGCCTTGTCACTGCCGCCGCGGAACAGGTTGTAGTTCATCTCCACGCCGGCTTGCCAGTCGTTGTTGTTGTGGCCTTTCTCGCCGCCGGTGTTGTTGTTGGCACCGGTGGCCAGAATGGCGTCGAAGCGTGGGTAGAAGGTCGACTTGCCAACCTCGTACTGCTGCTCGGCCGCATTTACATCAGCCTGGGCCGACTTGATGTAGGGGTTGTTCTGGCGCATGCCATCACGGGCCTCTTCAAGCGTGGCAGGCACCTCGGCCTTGATGGTGGGCGGGCTTTCCAGCTCGTCTGGCATGCGCCCGATCACGCTGAAGAAGTTGGCCTCGGCGTCGGCCAGGTCCACTTCGGCGGTGTCCAGGTTGTTTTCTGCCAGGGCGCGGCGGGCGCGGGACTGGTCAAGGTCGGCCGTGCTGCCAACGCCACGCTCGTTACGCAGGCCGATCTGGTCGTTGACCCGCAGGTGGGCTTGCAGGTTGTTCCTGGCCAGGGCCACCAGTTCACGGCGCTTGAGTACCTCCAGGTACACCTCGATCGCACGCAGGGCGACATCCTGCGCAACCGCCTGGGTGTAGTAGGCACGCGAGGTGGAAACCGCTTCGGTCCGGCCCACTTCGTTCGCGGTGTTGAAGCCGTCGAAGATCATCTGCCGCAGGCGCAGCTCGGACTGGGTGTAGTTCAGGGTTTCTTTGTTGTGGTTACCCGCGGCACGGGTTGTGGTGTTGTCCGAGCGCTGGCGGCCGTAGCCCGCGACCAGGTCAACGGTAGGGAAGTAGCCACCACGCGCGAATTTCACGTCCTCATCGGCCGACAGCTTGCTGTTACGGTTGGAGCTGACCTGTGGGTGATAGTCCACGGCGCTTTGGACGGCTTCGGTGATCGACATCGCCTGCACGTTGGCACTCGCCAGGGCCAACAGTAATGCGGTGGTGATGGGGTTCAAAACGCGCATGGTACATCTCCCTGATCTTGAATTTGGTCCTGCTGCTCGCCAAAAAAATGACGATTATTTACCGCGTATAGTGTTGCAGGTTTTTAACCTGACAGCTAAGTACATTCATCGCGATAGATAAGAAGATTTATTCATATCAAAATGACATTAAATACCTTAAATGTCTAACAGGGGCTTTTTTTGCAGCCCTCAGGTGGTGTGTCAAATATCGGTAAAGCCAATATTCTCAAGGCCTTCAGGCGGTTCCAGAACGAATTTGGCTAAATACTGGGCGGGTTAGGCGAAAGTGATATTTGGCGACAAATTATTGTCACTTTGGCCTGTGCAAGGTTTTTTGCTTGAGGATGTAAAGGCTTACCAGCACGGCGCTGGTCAACATGAAGGCGCGGGCCCAGAACAGCGGCACCAGGTAGCAGGACAGCCCGATGCTGGCCCACATCAGGCCAATAGCATAGACCTTGCCTTTGAGGGGGATGCCTTCACCACTGAGGTAGTCGCGAATCCACGGCCCCAGTTTCGGGTGGTGGACCAGCCAGTGGTGAAAGCGTGGCGAGCTGCGAGCGAAGCAGGCGGCCGCCAACAGAAGAAACGGGGTGGTAGGCAATACCGGCAGGAATATCCCCAACACCCCCAGTGCGACGCTGAGCCAGCCGATGGCCAGCAGCAGGTAGCGCACAGCTGGCTTAGTGGTGGCGTGGCTTGAGCAGCGCCGGCTTTTCGTCAGGTGCGTGCAGCAGCAGGAACAGTGCCGTCAGCGCTTCGGGAATTTGCACGATCATGTCGTCCTGCAGGTTGGCGTTGCTGGCGATGTCGGCGAACTCCGGCTGCTCGTCGAACAGGCCCGAACCCACCATGATTGGCAGCAACATTTCGCTGACTTCCTCTTCTGCGTTCTCGAACCAGGCCTCTTCGCGCAGGAACACGCCTTCCATGAAACCGATGCACCAGCCGCGCAGGTCGGAATCGTCCGGCTCGTCAGTCAGGTCGAGGTCGCAGGGCAGTTCGAATTCATCGTCGCTGGCCAGCTGACGGGCAATGTGGGCCTTGAGTGCCACCAGGGTCGCTTCGATTTCGGTGCGCTGGGCTTCGCTGCTGTAGTGCGGCTCTTCGGCGAACAGGGCGTCGATCCACTCGCGCTCGGGCACGTCTTCGGCGTTGATCGACAGCGCGGTGAGGTAGCCGTGGGCGGCGACATAGTCCAGCGCTTCTTCGTGCAGCTCGTCGGCGTCGAGGAAGGCTTGCAGGCGGGTCAGTTGCTCGGCGAAGGACATTACAGGGCTACCTTGGGGAATAAACGATAACGAATTCTAGCACCTTGCGGCGGCAGCGGGGCAAAGGAACGTCTATCGCGGTGGTGCCCTGCGCGGGGCGGTGCTGCGGTATACTCCGCGATTTTCATCCAGGCGCGGTTTTACCGGCGGCCTGGCAAAAACCGCTTACGCATTTGGCGTGTGCGGGGCGGGTTTTTCGTCCAGCCTGTGTGCAGGGTGGTACGGCGATTTGGAGTTGCACATGCTCGAACAGGCTCAGCGCGTTCTCAAGGACATCTTTGGCTACGACAGTTTCCGAGGGCGCCAGGCAGCGATCATCGAATGCGTGGCCAATGGTGGCGATGCCCTGGTGCTGATGCCGACTGGCGGCGGCAAGTCGTTGTGTTTCCAGGTGCCGGGCCTGCTGCGCCCAGGCCTGACCGTGGTGGTCTCGCCGCTGATCGCGCTGATGGACGACCAGGTCGCCACGCTTGACGAGCTGGGCGTAGCCGCAGCCGCCCTGAACTCCACGCTCACGGCCGAGCAGCAGCGCGACCTGGCCGGGCGCCTGCGCCGTGGCGAAGTGAAAATGCTGTACCTGGCACCCGAACGCCTGGTGCAACCGCGCATGCTCGACTTCCTGCGCGACCTGGATATCTCGCTGTTCGCCATCGACGAAGCCCACTGCGTTTCGCAATGGGGCCATGACTTCCGCCCCGAATACCTGCAACTGGGCCAGTTGGCCGAACTGTTCCCGCATGTTCCGCGCATTGCCCTTACCGCCACCGCCGACATGCGTACCCGCGAAGAAATCGTTCAGCGCCTGCACTTGCAGGGCGCAGAGCGCTTCCTGTCGAGCTTCGACCGGCCGAACATCTTCTACCGCATCGTGCCCAAGGAAGCGCCGCGCAAGCAATTGATGGCGTTCCTTGCCGAGCGCCGTGGCAACGCCGGCATCGTTTATTGCCTGTCGCGCAAGAAGGTCGACGAAACCGCCGCCTTCCTTTGCCAGCAGGGCTTCCCGGCGCTGCCCTACCATGCCGGCCTGGCGGCCGAAACCCGCGCCGCCAACCAGCACCGCTTCCTCAACGAAGAGGGGCTGATCATGGTCGCCACCATCGCGTTCGGCATGGGTATCGACAAACCCAACGTACGCTTCGTGGCCCACCTCGACCTGCCCAAGTCGCTTGAGGCCTACTACCAGGAAACCGGCCGTGCCGGGCGAGACGGCCTGCCGTCCGATGCCTGGATGGCTTATGGCCTGCAGGACATGGTCATGCTCAAGCAGATGCTGCAGAACTCCGAAGGGGACGAACGCCACAAGCGCATCGAGCAGCACAAGCTCGATGCCATGCTGGCGCTGTGCGAAGAAACCCGCTGCCGCCGCCAGTCGCTGCTGGCCTACTTCGATGAAATTCTCGAGCAGCCGTGCGGGCACTGTGACAACTGCGTCGACAACGTCCAGACCTGGGATGCTACCGAGCCGGCGCGCCAGGCCCTGTCGGCGGTGTTTCGCACCGGCCAGCGCTATGGTGTGGGCCACCTGGTCGACGTGTTGCTGGGCAAGGACACCGAAAAGGTGCGCAATTTCGGCCATGAAAAGCTGTCGGTTTTCGGCGTGGGCAAAGGCCTGGCCGAAGCCGAATGGCGTTCGCTGTTCCGCCAGTTGGTGGCGCGCGGGCTAGTCGACATCGACTTGGAAGGCTACGGCGGCCTGCGCTTGTCCGACAGCTGCCGGCCTCTGTTGCGTGGCGAGGTCACCTTGCAACTGCGCCGTGACCTCAAGCCGCAGATCACTGCCAAAAGCGCGTCGTCCAGTGGCGGCAGCCCGGCCAGCCAACTGGTGCGGGCCGAAGAGCGGGAACTGTGGGAGGCGTTGCGCACCTTGCGGCGCAAGCTGGCCGAAGAACACAGCGTACCGCCGTACGTCATCTTCCCCGACTCCACGTTGCTGGAAATGTTGCGCAGCCAGCCGGTCAGCCTCAGCGACATGGCCCAGGTCAGTGGCGTGGGCGCGCGCAAACTGGAGCGCTATGGCCAGGCATTCCTTGAGGTACTGAACGACAGCGGCGGCACCCGCGAGGCGCCGAAGGTGGTGCTCGACCTGCGCCATGAACTGGTCAGCCTGGCCCGCGCCGGCATGACTCCAGCGCAAATCGCCGGGCAGCTCAACTGCAGCGAAAAGAATGTGTACAGCTTGCTGGCCGAGGCCCTGGGGCGCCAGGAGCTCAGCCTGGACCAGGCGCTGGACTTGCCAGAAGACCTGCTGATGGAGGTGCAGGACGCCTTCCTCGATGGCGAGGGCGAGCTGCCGCCGGTTGCGACCATCGCCCCGCTGTTTACCGGGCGAGTGCCGGAAGGGGTGCTGTATTGCGTACGCGCGGCACTGGCAGCCGAGTTCGAGCTGTAAGCCTGCGCCTGTTCGCAGGCACAAGCGCCATCTGCTGACCTTTGTCATGCTTTTTGACGATTTTCGCCCACGTCACCCTGGCCGAGCCTTGCCTGATGGGGCCGGGCATGGTTAGCTGCCTAATAATTAGATCTACTCAATGAGTTACCTATGCCTCTAACCGACAACCAACACCGCTTCGGCATGCAGCTGGCCCAGATGTCCCGGGGTTGGCGTGCCGAACTGGATCGCCGCCTGGCCGGGCTCAATCTGTCGCAGGCGCGCTGGCTGGTGTTGCTGCACCTGGCCCGTTTCCAAGACGCCCCGACCCAGCGTGAGCTGGCCCAGAGTGTGGGTGTCGAAGGCCCGACCCTGGCGCGTCTGCTCGATAGCCTGGAGGCCCAGGGGCTTGTACGCCGCCAGGCGGTGCTGGAAGACCGGCGGGCGAAGAAGATCGTGTTGTGCCCGCCGGCCAAGCCGCTGATCGAACAGATCGAGACCATCGCCAACCAGTTGCGCATCGAACTGTTCAGCGGGGTGGATGAAGCCGACCTGCAGGTGTGCATGCGGGTGCATGCCAAGATTCTGGGCAACCTGGAAAAATCCTGAGGCAAGGGCTGCCCTGCAGCCTTTCGCCGGCCCGCCCGCTCGGCGTGGCGGGCCCGACGCCCGGGCCCTGTACGTGCTGCCTAGAAGGTATGCCCCAGGTTCAGGTACACCGCCTGCTCATGCGCACTGTTGGTGCCATAGGTGAAATTCAACGGCCCCAGCGGCGTTTCCAGCCCGAGGAAAATACTCGCCGCATTGATGTAGCCACTGTCGAACGCATTGTCGTTGTTCCACGCCCGCCCGCGCTCCAGCGAACCGCCGATGTACAACGGGAAGTCCAGCGGCACATAAGCCCGTGGCGTCAGCCGGCGGTAGTAGACCACCCGCATCAGGCTCATGTTCTGGCCCGACACCGAGTCCTGGCGGAAGCCCGACAGCTCCCGCGCCCCGCCCAGCACGAAGCTGGAGGTCACCACTTCGGTGGCATCCAGCGTGCGCCCGTAGCGGCCGCCCAGCACGAAGGTATTCGGGCCGCTGCTGATGGCCTTGTCGAGGTTGAACAGCCATTGCCGGTAATCCTGGTCGGAATCCAGCGACTTGTCGTACTTGCGCAAGGTCAGACCGATGTCTTCGCCATGGTGTGGGAAATACACGTTGTCGAGGGTGTCGAACGAGTACTTCAGCTCGTAGAAACCTTCGTTGAAACTGACCTTGGGCAAGTCCTGGTCGCCAATGCGCACCTCGGCCTCGCCCCAGGCCTTGCCAACCCCCAGGCGCACTTCGCCGCTGTTGCCGATCTGCCGGCCCACGTTCAGGCCAAAGCCATAGCGCTCCAGGCGGTACTCGGCGACCGGGTCGTTGTCGAGGGTGGCCTCGATGTTCTGTGAGCCGAAGTCCAGGTAGGGGGCGACGAAGTAGCGTGAGCCGACATCCAGCGGTTGGTAGAACTCGCTGTACAGCGCTTGCTGGTCGCCGATCTGGCCGCGGGTCAGCCACTCGGCACCCAGGCTGTTGATGCCGTTGACCCGGTAGCTGGCGCCCAGGTTGAAGGCGCTGTCGCCGCGCAGGTCGTCCGACAGGTTCAGCCCCAGGCGCAAGTAGTCGGTGCCGCCGCGGCGGCCGCGGGCGTTGATCACCAGGGTGTTTTCATCGCCCTTGTGTACCACGCGGTACTGCACCCGGTCGAAGTAGTCCAGGCCGTACAGCGTGCCCATGTCGGTCTCCAGGCGGCCAAGCTCCAGCGGGGCATTGATGGGCTGGCGAATGTACGAACGGATCACATCGTCACTGACCTTGGCGTCGTTCTCGATTTTGATGGCGGTGATGATGGGCGTGCGTTGGCGCGGTGAACGGGCCACGGCCAGGCTGGTGCTGGCGTCTGGGTGGCGCAGCGCGGCCAGGCGCGCGTCGAGCAGGCGGGTAGCGCGGTAGCCGGCGTCGATCATGTCCCGCGCGCGGCCGAAGTCGGTCACGCCGTAGGCTGCCAGCGGCGGTTGGATGAGGATATCGTCGCGGCGCAGGCTGGCCAGTTGCTCTTCCGAGTTGCGCCGGGTCGTCAGCGTGATGGACTGGTTCAGCACATCGACCACGGTCAGCAACTGCTTGCGGTCGCGCAGCGGCGTACCGATATCCACCACGATGGCCAGGTCCACCCCCATGTCGCGTGCCACGTCGAGCGGAATATTGTCGACCATGCCGCCGTCCACCAGCAGGCGGCCGTCCAGTTCGACCGGGGCGAACACGGCCGGGATCGACATGCTGGCGCGGATCACCTGCGGCAGGTGGCCGCGGCGGAATACCACTTTTTCGCCACTGGCGATGTCGGTGGCCACGGCGCGGAAGGGGATGGGCAGTTTGTCGAAATCGCGCGTGTCGGCGGTGTGCGCCAACTTGCTTTCCAGCAGCAACGACAGGTTCTGGCCTTGAATCACCCCCAGCGGCAGGCCCAGGCTGCCGTCGTCGCGAAAACTGAGCTTTTGCTTGACCAGGAAATCGCGGTCATCCTGCTTGCGCCGGAATGGCACGTCCTCGCGGGGTGGGCTGTCAGACAGCGCCTGCTGCCAGTCGAGGGTGGTGGCGAGGTGTTCCAGCTCTTCGACACTGTAGCCCGAGGCGTACAGCCCGCCGACTACAGCCCCCATGCTGGTGCCGGCAATGGCGTCGATGCGTACACCCTGCTCCTCCAGCGCCTTGAGCACACCGATGTGCGCCAGGCCACGGGCCGCGCCGCCCGACAGCACCAGGCCGACCTTGGGCCGTGCCGGTTCGGCGGCGGTTGCTGTAAGCGAGGTGAGGGTGAACAGCAAGCAGAACAGCAAACGGCGCATCGTGGGTCTCAAACCGTGGGTCAAAGACCGCTAGTATAAGCCGCCCCTCAGCTGGAGTTATCTCAACATGGCCGACCACAAGCCGGAAATCGTCATCAATTATTGCACCCAGTGCCAGTGGCTGCTGCGGGCCGCGTGGCTGGCCCAGGAGTTGCTCAGCACGTTTGCCGACGACCTCGGCCGGGTGGTGCTGGAACCGGGTACCGGCGGTATTTTCCGCATCACCTGCAACGGCGTGCAGATTTGGGAGCGCAAGGCCGACGGCGGCTTCCCCGAGGCCAAGGTGCTGAAGCAGCGGGTGCGTGACCAGATCGACCCCCAGCGCGACCTGGGCCACAACGACCGCTGAGTCACCCGCCCTCGGCCAGCGGCCGCTGCGCTGGCTCGGCGGCCAGGCGGCTGGACAGCACGATGGCGAGGATGATCAGCGCGCCGCCCAGCAGCATGCGCACCGTGGGGATCTCGGCAAACACCAGCCAGGCTACGGCAATGCCGTAGACCGGCTCCATGCCGAACACCACGGCGGCAGTCCGGGCCTTGATGACCGCCAGGCTGGCGACGAACAGGCTGTGTGCCACGCCGGTGCAGAAAATGCCGAGCAGGCCGATCCACAGCCAGTCCACCGGCGCGACCGCGCTCAGCCCAGGGGCAGCGAATGCCAGTAGGCACAGGCCCACCACCAGGTTTTGCCACAGTGCTGCCTGCACCGCAGGCAAGCGACCAGAGCCTGCGCGGTTGGTCAGGGACAGCAGTGAGAACAGCAGGCCCGAGAACAGGGCCCACAGCAGGCCGCCGGTCGCTTCGCTGGCCAGATCGAAGGCTGGCGTGACCAGTACCAGGCCGAGGCTGACCAGCAGCACCAGCAGCGCTTCGTTGCGGCGGATGCGCTCGCGGAACAGCAGCCCTTCGAGCAGCACGGTAAAGGCCGGGAAACTGGCGAAGCCGAGGGTGGCGATGGCCACGCCGCCGACCTTGACGGCGATGAAGAAGCTGACCCAGTGGCCGGCCAGCAGCACCCCGCCGAGCAACAGGCGGCGCGCATCCTGACCGTTCAGGCGTTGCCAGCCAGGGCCGGTGACACTGGCGAACAGCGCCAGGGCGAGCACGGCGAAAGCGGCACGGCCGAACACGATGATCACCGGGCTGGCGCTGGCTGCCAGCTTGCCGAATACGCCGGTCAGGCCAAAGAACAGCGCGCCGATATGCAGGGCGCCGAGGGCGGTGCGGTGGTTCATGACAGGGGGCATCCTCGCAAGGCAAGCGGCCATTGTGCCTGAAGCCGTGCATGGCGAGGACCGGGTGGCGGCGGGCGCAGGCGCGCTGCTTACAGCCTGAGCTTGCCGAGCAGAATGTCGCGGAACATCACGAAGTCACCGGCAAGGCTGTAGAACGGGTAGGTGAATGTCGCCGGCCGGTTCTTTTCAAAAAAGAAATGCCCCACCCAGGCAAAGCCGTAGCCGAACAGCGGCACGGCCAGCAGCAACAGCCATTTGCCGCTGCCGATGGTGTAGGCCAGCAGGGCGATCACCAGGCTGGTGCCGACAAAATGCAGGCGGCGGCAGGTGGGGTTGCTGTGCTCACCCAGGTAATACGGGTAGAACTCGGCAAAACTGCGAAACTGCGCTGTGCGGTTCATGGCAGTGCTCCGGGGTTGATACGTCTGGACAAGATGCACGGCGTGGAGCCTCATTCGAGTCTAGAGTGATTGGCAGGGCCTACCAGTGACAATAGGCGCCAATTGAGTATCCTTGGGGTTCACCGCAGGAGCGGTCAGGAAAGAAGCCTGTCATGAGCGAAAGAACCACGTCAGCCAGTTGGGCATCAGGGATTGTAAAGGCACTCGAGCTGGAAGGGCTGGACTGCCGGGCCATGTTCAAGCAGTTGGGGCTGGATTTCGCCGCCCTCGACGATCCCGACGCGCGTTTCCCCCAAGACTCCATGACCCGGCTGTGGCAATTGGCAGTGGAACTGTCCGGCAACGAGGCCATTGGCCTGAACATGGCGCGTGTGGTACGCCCGGCCTCGTTTCACGTGGTGGGCTATGCGCTGATGTCCAGCCGCACCTTGGCCGAGGGGTTCGAGCGGCTGGTACGCTACCAGCGCATCATCGCCGAAAGCTCCGATCTCAGTTTCGTGCTGGGTCCCGAGGGCTACTCGTTGATCCTCACCGTGCACGGCGACCATCTGCCGCCCACCCGGCACAGTGCCGAAGCGTCGTTGGCCTGTGCGCTGGCGCTGTGCAAATGGTTGAGCGGCCGCCCGGTGCAGCCATGCCGGGTTTTGGTGCAGGGGCCGCAACCCAGGAATATCGAGCCGTACAAGGTGGCGTTCCATTCGCCGCTGATCTTCGACGCGCCGTATGACGCGCTGGTGTTCGAGCGGGCCGACATGGAGGCACCCTTGCCCACGGCCAATGAAGCCATGGCAGTGCTGCACGACCGGTTTGCCGGGGAGTACCTGGCGCGGTTTTCCGAAAGCCGCGTGACCCACCGGGTGCGCCAGGTGCTGTGCCGCATCTTGCCGCAGGGGGAGCCCAAGCGTGAGACCCTGGCGCAGGCCTTGCACTTGTCGCAGCGCACCCTGCAGCGGCGGCTGCAGGAAGAGGGCACCAGCTTCCAGGCGTTGCTCGACGACACCCGGCGCGAACTGGCCGAACAGTACCTGGCCCAGCCGGGCATGACCCTGCTGGAAACCGCCTACCTGCTGGGCTTCGCCGACCCCAGCAACTTCTACCGCGCGTTCCGCCGCTGGTTCGATACCACGCCCAGCGAGTACCGTGCCCGGCTCGGCGCCGTGGGCGAAGGGCTCAGTGACGCCAGAACGCCGGCATGCACAACACTAGCACGGTGATGATTTCCAGCCGGCCAAGCAGCATGCCGGCAGCCAGGATCCACTTGGCTGCGTCTGGCAGCGTGGCGTAGTTGCCTGACGGCCCGATCACTTCACCCAGGCCAGGCCCCACCCCGGAGACCGTACCGGCAGCGCCGGTCAGGGCGGTCATCCAGTCCACCCCCAGCAGCGACAGCAGCAGCGCCATGACGCAGATGGTGATGGCGAAGAAGAACGAGAACGTGAGAATCGAACGCACGATATCTTCATCGAGGCGGTGGCCGTTGTACTTCTGCTTGATCACCGCACGCGGGTGGATCAGTTGGTTGAGGCTGGCCTTGAGCAGGATGTAGGCGACCTGGAAGCGGAAGATCTTGATCCCGCCCGCGGTCGAGCCGGAGCAGCCGCCGACGAACCCCAGGTAGAAGAACAGCATCAGCGAAAAGTTGCCCCACAGGCTGTAGTCACCCAGGGCGAAACCGGTGGTGGTGACGACCGAGGTCACATTCAGCGCCACGTGGCGCAGCGCGTCCAGCCAGTGCAGGTTGGTGCTGTACCAGTACCAGGTTCCCAGAACCAGCCAGGTGACCAGCAGCATGCCCAGCAAGCCCTGCACCTGCTGGTCGCGGAGCAGCGCCCTGCGGTTGCCGCGCAGGGTGGCCACGTACAGGGTGAACGGCAGGCTGCCCATGATCATTACCACCACTGCCACCCAGTGCACGGCGGGAATGTCCCATTTCGCCAGGGACTGGTCGGAGGTGGAAAAACCACCGGTGGAAATCGCCGACATGGCGTGGTTGATGGCATCGAATGGGCTCATGCCGGCCCACCAGAAAGCCAGCGCGCCAAGGATCGAGAAGCCGACGTACACCCCCACGATCGACTTGGCGACCATGTGCGAGCGCGGCATGACCTTTTCGGAGCGGTCGGAAGACTCGGTCTGGAACAGGCGCATGCCACCAATGCGCAGCAGCGGCAGGATGGCCACCGCCATGGCGATGAAGCCGATACCGCCCAGCCAGTGCAGCATCGAGCGCCACATCAGGATGCCTGGCGACATGCTGTCGAGCCCGCTGAGCACGGTGGCGCCGGTGGCGGTGATGCCCGACATGCTTTCGAAGAAGGCGTCGGTGTAGCTGATGTGCTGGGTCAGCAGGAAGGGCAGGGCGGCGAACACGCAGACCACCAGCCAGCTGCAGACCGTCAGCAGGTACATGTCGCGTGGCCGCAGGTGCACATGCTCGGGTCGCCCTTGCAGCACCATGGCCAGCCCGGCAATGAAGGTGATCAGGCTGGACCACAGGAACGACGGCATGTCGCCGGTGCGTTCGAATATCACCAGGGTCGCCATGGGCACGGCCATGCCCACAGCCAGGGTGATCAGGAAGATGCCGATGATGAAACCAATGATCCTTAAGGTCGGCAACGCCATGTGATCTGCTCTGACTCGAAACGGAAGGGCGCCATTCTACCTATGGGCCGGGCCGCTGCAAGCCAGGCGCGGCACGCTGCACGAAAAGCTGGCGTGCTGCAGCTTGCAGCTTGCAGCTTAGGGCATGCAGCTTGAGAATGGCCGCACATTCCACTGCCAGGAGGGTAGCCGATGGAGGCTCTCGACGCATTGCTCAACCGTGTTTCCGTGCCACGCCTGACCGACCCAGCGCCCAATGCCGCCCAGCGCGAGGCGCTGTTCCAGGCTGCCCTGCGGGCGCCGGACCACGGCCAACTGCGGCCTTGGCGGTTCCTGACCATCGAAGGGCAGGGCCGCGAGAGGCTGGGCGAGCTGTTCGCCGAAGCGGTGCAGCACAAGGGTGAAGCCACCCAGGCTGCGCTGGACAAAGCCCGCGCCATGCCGCTGCGCGCACCGTTGCTGATCGTGGTGGTGGCCAGCTTGCAGGACCACTTCAAGGTGCCCAAGTCCGAGCAGCGCCTGGCGGCGGGCTGTGCGGCACATGGCATCCTGATCGCTGCCCATGCGCAGGGCATCGGCGCCGTGTGGCGCACCGGGGACATGGCCTTCGACGCGCATGTGCACAAGGGGCTGGGGCTGGCGGAGAACGAGGAACTGATCGGCTACCTGTACGTCGGCACGCCAATGACCGAGCCACGGACCGCGCCGGTGCTGGCCACCGCTGATTTCGTCACGGGCTGGGGCGAGTGACGCGGGCGCGAGCAAGGGCTGCGCTGCAGCCCTGAACGTACACGGCCCTGGCAGCCTTACGCTGAAGCGGTTTGCACAGGCAGTTCAAGCCGGGCGACAAAGCCGCCCTGCGGGTGGTTGTGCAGTACCAGGCTGCCGCCATGCCGCTCCGCCGCCTTGCGCGCAATCGCCAACCCCAGGCCGTGCCCTGGGGCCTCCTGCCCCGGTGCGCGGAAGAACGGCTCACCCAGCTGGGCGAGGTGCTCCGGGGCTGCACCCGGGCCATGGTCGCGCACACAGATCACCACCCGCGCCTGATCACGCACGGCACTGACTTCAATGGGCTGGCCTGCCGGGTTGAAGCGCAGGGCGTTGCGCAGCAGGTTGTCCACGGCCCGCTCGATCAGTGTCGGCCAACCTTGCAAGACCAGCCCCGGTTGCGCCTCCAGGCGCACGTCCTGGTCGGGCGCGCCGAGCAGGGCGTCCTTGCGCACACTGCCCAGCAAGGCATTGAGGTCCACCGCTTCGGCGTGGGCCTGTTCGGCATCCACGCGGGCCAGGGTGAGTATTTCGCTGATCAGGTCTTCCAGCCGGTCGCACTCGCGGGTCAGGCGCGGCCACAGGGCCTGGCGCTGTTCGGGCTCGGCGCGTTCGGCCAAGGCCAGGGCAATGCGCAGCCTGGCCAACGGTGAGCGCAGTTCGTGGGACACGTCGCGCAGCAATTGGCGCTGGCTGGCGAGGGTGCTTTGCAGGCGCGCACCCATTTTGTTGAAGTCGTTGGCCAGCACGCCGAATTCGTCACGCCGGGCTGCCAGGCGCGCCAGGCTGTTCTGCTGATATGTGCTCTGGCCCAGGTCGTGCACAGCGCTGCGCAGGCGGCTCAACGGGCGCGTGATGGACAGCGTGACCAGCAGGCTGAACAGGGTCAACACCACCAGGGCGATGCCCAGTGCGCTGAGTGGCCACATCAGGCTGTCCCGGTGCCACTCATCCAGCGCCGGGTGGGGGATGCGGTAGATCAGCAGGTAGGTCTGGCCGGTGTCGGGGCTGGTGTATTCCTCGGTCAGCCGGCGCCATGGCAAGCGACGCTGGTCGTTGTGCTGGCGTGCCTCGAAAGCTGCCGCCCGCCGCGGGAACGTGCCGGGCACCACCGCGTCACCACTGTCATCGAGCACCTGCACGTCGATCTTGTAGCGGTCCTTGCGTTGTTCCAGGAACTGCTGCGCGGCATTCACGCCCTCCTGCTCGTAGTGCCTGGCCCACTGGCTGGCCAGCGTGTTCAGGCCGGGGTGGCGGCTGAGGATCCAGGCGTCTTGGTTGAGCATGTGCCCAAGCAAGATCGACAGCCCTGCAACCAGGGTGATGGCCAACCAGAAGCTGGCCAGGATGCGCCAGAACAGTGAACGCAAGAGCACCTCCTAAAACAGAAAAAGCCCGGCTCGCGCTGGGGCGAGCCGGGCATCGGGCTGACAGCTTACTGGGCCTTTTTGGCTTTTTCAGCTTTCCAGGCCTGGAACTCCTGCCACTCGGCTTTCTTGGCAGCGCGTTCCTTTTGCAGTTCGTCGAACTTCTTCTGCTGGTCTGGCTTGAGCAGGTTGCGCACGGCGGTGTCGGTCTTGGCGCGGCTGGCTTGCAGTTCGTCCTTCATGGCTTTCTGGTCGGCAGCCGGCAGTTTGGCCAGGTAACGCTCGGTAATGTCGCGGCGCTGCTGCATTTGCTCGCCCATCAGCTTGCCGATCTGCTGGCGCTGGTCACGGCTCAGGTCCAGTTGCTGGAAGGCCGCTTCACCGCGGTGATGCGGGCCGTCGTGACGTGGGCCGCCGTCAGGCATGGCCATGGCTACGGTTGGCAGGGCGGCGGCGAACATCAGGGCGATAAGGGTCTTGCGCATGGTGTCTCTCCTTTCATAGGCCGGTGGTTACCGGATGAGCACAGTCTAGGGAGATCACCGTCAAGCGCAGTCAGTGGATGGTAAAGGCTGGGTAAAGAACAGCTGCAAGCTGCAAGCGGCAAGCGGCAAGCGGCAAGCTACAAGCTACAAGCTACAAGCTTAAAGCTACAAGTGAAGCCGATCGCGATTCTGCTCTTTCTTGCAGCTTGCAGCTTGCAGCTGCTCACAGGCAGTAGTAATAGCCGCGGCTGCGCAGGGCGACGATGCGTGGCCGGCCATCGGCATGCGGGCCGATCTTCTTGCGCAGGTTGCTGACGTGCATGTCCAGGCTGCGGTCGTAGAGGGTGAGCTTGCGGCCCAGGCCGATCTGCGCCAGTTCCTGTTTGTCCAGCGGCTCGCCAGGCTGGCGCAGCAGCGCTTCAAGTATGCGGCTTTCGGACAAGGTCAGGGTCATTTCCCGGCCATCGATGCTGGCCACGCCGCGGGCTGGGCTATAGACCAGGTCGCCCAGCTCCAGCTGGCTGGTGGCGGCAACGGGGTGGCTGCGGCGCAGTACTGCACGCAGGCGCGCGGTAAGCTCGCGTGGGTCGCACGGTTTGGCCAGGTAATCGTCGGCACCCAGTTCCAGGCCAAGAATACGGTCAAGCGGCTCGCCACGGGCCGACAGCATCAGCACCGGCAGTTCGGCGTGCTCGCTGCGCAGTTGTTTGAGCAACTCCAGGCCGCTGCCGTCGGGCAACATGACATCCAGCACCACGGCCGCAGGTGCATGCTCGGCCAAGGCCTGGCGTGCACTCTGCCCGTCGTGGCAGGCACGTACGGAAAACCCTTCCTGGGTCAGCCAGCTGCACAGCAGCTCGCACAGTTCCTGGTCATCATCAATCAGTAACAGCTCGCTCATGACTCACTCGATTCCACCATTGACGGCGGCTCTGCGGCCCGCCAGTGGCAAAGATACCGCAGACTGATGGCAACCGTATAACTGCTGATCCCGCATCGCCTGCTTCGCGGGTAAACCCGCTCCTACAACGACCGTGCAGTTCCGAAGGTTTGTGCGGGCCACTGTGGGAGCGGGCAAGCCCGCGAAGAAAGCGATGCGGTCTCGGATCACGGCAATACTTGCTTGAACGGCTTGACCACGACCTTGTCGTACACCCCTGCGGCAATGTACGGGTCGGCATCGGCCCAGGCCTGGGCTTCGGCCAGCGAGGCAAACTCGGCGACGATCAGGCTGCCGCTGAAGCCGGCGTCGCCCGGGTCGTTGCTGTCGATGGCCGGGTGTGGACCGGCCAGCACCACGCGGCCTTCGGCCTTGAGCTGCTGCAGGCGTTCGATGTGCGCCGGGCGGGCAGCAAGGCGCTTTTCCAGGGAGTTCGCGACGTCGCTGGCAATGATGGCGTAGAGCATGTCAATCCTTGGGTTTGGAGGTAGAAGGGTCGTCGTGCAGGTGGCGCGACAGGTACACGCCTTGCGCCACCAGGAAGATCACGGTCATGCCCAGGCTGCCGAACACCTTGAAGTCCACCCAGAAGTCCTGGAAGGTGAAGGCGACGAACAGGTTGGCCGCACCACAGAACAGGAAGAACGCGATCCAGGCCAGGTTCAAGCGCGTCCAGATGGCATCCGGGAGGGTGAGGGCGTGGCCCATGATGCGTTTGATCAGCACCCGGTCACCGATGAAGTGGCTGCCGGCAAAGCCCAGGGCGAACAGCCAGTTGACCACCGGCGCCTTCCACTTGAGGAAGGTTTCGCTGTGGAAGGTCAGGGTCAGGCCGCCGAACACCAGGCAGGCCACCAGGGTCAGCCACTGGCCCTTTTCCAGCTTGCGCTGGCGCAGGAACAGCGCGCCGTACACCACCAGCGAGCTGACGATCAGCATGGCCGTGGCACTGTAGATGCCACCGAATTCGAAGCTGTGGCCAGCGACTTCAAGCGGGCGTGGGTCCAGCTTGTACACGATGAAGAACAGCAACAGCGGGATGAAATCGATGAATTGTTTCACAATGGCAGCCAGAATCGGGATGTGACGGCATAATAACAAACATCGATTCCAGCGAAAGCGCTCCTCCATGAATGTTGATCTGCACTGTCACAGCACGGCCTCCGACGGCGCCCTGTCGCCCACGGCGCTGGTCGCCCGGGCCCATGAGCACGGGGTGCAAACGCTGGCCCTGACCGACCATGACACCCTCGAAGGCCTGCCCGAAGCGCGCCTGGCCTGCGTTGAGCGGGGCATGCGCTGGGTCAGCGGGGTCGAGCTTTCGTGCACCTGGGGGGGCGCCACCATTCACGTGCTGGGCTACGACTTCCCGCTTGATGCGCCGCCATTGCTGGCGGCGATCGAAGCGTTGCACCGCGGCCGCTGGCTGCGCGCCGAAGAAATCGACAAGCGGTTGGCCGCCAAGGGCATGCCAGGCACCCTCGACGGCGCCCGCGCCGTGCAGCACGAGCTGGGCGACAGCGGCAACGCACCGGCGCGCCCGCACTTTGCCGAATACCTGGTGCGTGCCGGGCACGTCAAGGACCGCGGCGAGGCGTTTCGCAAGTGGCTGGGGGCGGGCAAGCTGGGCGACGTCAAGCAGCATTGGCCCACCCTTGATGAAACCGTTGCCACGCTGCGCCAGTCCAAAGCCTGGGTAAGCCTGGCGCATCCCATGCACTACGACCTGACCCGCAGCAAGCGCAGGCGGCTGATTGCCGACTATATTCAGGCAGGTGGGCAGGCGCTTGAAGTGGTCAACGGGATGATGCCTGCCGAGCAGGTGGGCACCCTGTCCATCCTTACCCGTGAGTTCGGCCTGCTGGCAAGCGCTGGCAGTGACTTCCACGGCCCCGGCACCTGGGGCGAGATCGGTGCCTACCGGCCTTTGCCCGAGGACCTGCCGCCTTTGTGGCGCCGATTCAGCCATGAACAGCCTATTACGGTATGAACAGGACGACTACGTGAGCCAATTTTTCCAGATTCATCCGGAGAACCCCCAGCCGCGGCTGATCCGCCAGGCGGTAGAGATCATCCGCAAGGGGGGCGTGGTGGTGTACCCCACCGATTCGGCCTATGCGTTGGGTTGCCAGATCGGCGACAAGGCGGCCATCGAGCGCGTCCGGCGCCTGCGCGGCCTGGACAAGACCCACAACTTCACCCTGATGTGCTGCGACATGTCGCAGCTGGGGTTGTATGCCAAGGTCGATACCGGCACCTTCCGCCTGCTCAAGGCGCACGTGCCTGGGCCGTACACCTTCATCCTCAACGGCACCCGCGAAGTGCCCCGCCTGCTGCTGCACGAAAAACGCCGCACCATCGGCCTGCGGGTACCAGACCACGCCATTACCCTGGCGTTGCTGGCTGAGCTGGGCGAGCCGCTGATGAGCGTGAGCCTGATCCTGCCTGGCGATAACGAGCCGATGACCGACCCTTACGAAATTCGTGAGCGCCTGGAGCACCATGTCGACCTGGTGATCGATGGCGGCTACGGTGACCTCAAGGCGTCGACCATCATCGACCTTTCCGGCGACGAACCTGAGCTGATTCGAGAAGGCTGCGGCGACCCTGCGCCGTTCATGGCCAGCGCGTGAGCCAGCTGCAAGCGCCCGAGGCGCCGGCCACGCAGGTCGACGAGCCGCGGCAGTTGCAACTGGCCTTGGTCTACGGCGAAGCCCTGACCGAGATGCCGCTGGACCTGTACATCCCGCCAGACGCCCTGGAAGTCATCCTGGAAGCCTTCGAAGGGCCGCTGGACCTGTTGCTGTACCTGATCCGCAAGCAGAACATCGACATCCTCGACATCCCCGTGGCTGAAATCACCCGCCAGTACATGGGCTATGTGGAGCTGATGAAAAGCGTGCGCCTGGAACTGGCCGCCGAATACCTGGTAATGGCGGCCATGCTTGCCGAGATCAAGTCGCGCATGCTGCTGCCGCGCTCGGCTGAGGCCGAGGAAGAGGAGGGTGACCCGCGCGCCGAGTTGATCCGCCGGCTGCAGGAGTACGAGCGTTTCAAGGCCGCAGCCGAAGGCATCGACGCGTTGCCACGGGTTGGCCGTGAGGTGCGGGTGCCGCGCCTGGATGCGCCGCAGGCCAAGGTGCGCAAGCTGTTGCCGCAGGTCAGCCTGGAAGAGCTGCTGGTGTCCATGGCCGAGGTGATGCGGCGCAACGACCTGTTCGAGAGCCACCAGATCAGCCGTGAAACGCTGTCCACCCGCGAGCGCATGAGCCAGGTGCTGGAGCGCCTCAAGGGCGGTGCTTTCGTGCCGTTCGTCGAGCTGTTCGGGCACGACGAGGGCAAGCTGGGGGTAGTGGTCACCTTCATGGCGATTCTCGAACTGGTGAAGGAAGCGCTGATCGAACTGGTGCAGAATGAACCCTTCGCCGCCATCCACGTGCGGCTTCGCCCGGCGCTTGTTGAAGAACCCGATGAACCTGAATGAACCTCGCGACCTGGCGTCGCTGATCGAAGCCTTCCTGCTGGCGTCGGGCAAACCGCAATCACTGGAGCGTCTGTTCGAGTTGTTCGAGGAAGCCGAGCGCCCCGAACCCAAGGTTTTCAGGCAGGCGCTGGAGGTGCTGGGCAAGTCGTGCAACGGCCGCGCTTTCGAGCTCACGGAGGTGGCCAGCGGCTACCGCCTGCAAATTCGCGAAGCCTACGCCCCTTGGGTCGGCCGCTTGTGGGAAGAGCGCCCGCAGCGCTATTCGCGTGCCTTGCTGGAAACCCTGGCGTTGATCGCCTATCGCCAGCCGATCACCCGTGGCGAGATCGAGGATGTGCGCGGGGTGGCGGTGAACAGCAATATCATCAAGACCCTGATGGAGCGCGAGTGGATACGCGTGGTGGGCTACCGCGAGGTGCCCGGCCGGCCGGCGATGTTCGCCACCACCAAGGCGTTCCTGGACCACTTCAACCTCAAGAGCCTGGAGCAGTTGCCGGCGTTGGCCGAGTTGCGCGAGCTGCAGCCTGAGCCGCTGCTCGACCCGGATGATGCACCGGTACCGGCGCACCTGCAGGCCCTGGCTGATGCCAGCCTGGGCGAGCAGGACGCGGTTGACGAGCCGAAGGAGGAAACCAGCTTCCGCAGCTTGCTGGTGGAGCTGGATGCCATGGAAGAAGGGCTGAAGACCGACTTTGACGATTTGCGTGGGCAAGCACCTGAGGCCGCGGTGGAAGAAGAGGGCAAGCTGCAGCCCTGATCGTGCGGTTGCCTGTAGCGGCCCCGCCCGGCAAGCACCTCACCGTTAGGCAGAAACCTCTCGCTGCCCCCGCAAAACCTTCTAACCTGCAGTGCGTTCCCCCACCGAACCGCGTATGATGCGCGGCCTTTTGGCGCATTCGTCGCCAGAAACCCTTTGTCATTCCTACACCGGGAGGTGCCCAGATGAGTGAGCAAGACCTGCAAGACACCGCAATTACCCCGCCGTCCGGCGAAAAACTGCAAAAAGTGCTGGCCCGCATCGGCGTGGGCTCGCGCCGTGACGTCGAGGCCTGGATCAGCCAGGGCCGGATCAAGGTCAACGGCGTCGCGGCTACCCTCGGCCAACGCGTCGACCTGCACGATGCCATTGCCGTTGACGGCAAGCTGATCAAGCGCGAGGAGGCCGCCGAGGCCACCCGCCGGGTGATCATGTACAACAAACCCGATGGCGAGATCTGCACCCGTGACGACCCGGAAGGCCGCCCGACCGTGTTCGATCGCCTGCCGCGGCCAAAAGAAGGCCGTTGGATCAACATTGGCCGACTCGACATCAACACCACCGGCCTGCTGCTGTTCACCACCGACGGTGAACTGGCCAACCGCCTGATGCACCCGTCCTACGAGATGGACCGCGAGTACGCGGTGCGTGTGCGTGGTGAAGTCGATGACGAGATGATCGAGCGCCTGAAGGCCGGTGTAATGCTCGAAGACGGCCCGGCCAAGTTCACCGACATCCAGAAGGCACCCGGTGGCGAAGGTTTCAACCACTGGTACCACTGCGTGGTGATGGAAGGCCGTAACCGCGAGGTGCGTCGCCTGTGGGAATCCCAGGGCATGGTGGTCAGCCGCCTGAAGCGCGTGCGCTTCGGCCCGGTGTTCCTCAACTCCGACCTGCCGATGGGCCGCTGGCGGGAAATGTCCCAGGGCGAAATCGACATCCTGGCCGCTGAAGTCGGCTTGCAGCCGGTTGCGCTGCCTGCCTTGAACCTCAAGGCCAAGGACAAGATGGAGCGACTGCAGCGCAAATCGTCCCGCCCGCTGGGCCGTGGCGAGCGCGTGCGCAACCTGCGCCCGGCCCACGAAGGTGCTGCCGCTGGCGAGCGCCCGGCACGCCAGCCGCGTGAAGAAGCGCCACGCAAAGGCAACCGCGGCAGCGCCGTGGCCGAGCGCCCAAGCGAAATGCGCAAGCGCCCAGCCAAGCCTGAAGGTGACAAGCCTGCCGGCCGTGGCCGTGGCAAACCGCGTGGCTGATTGGCCCAATTAAGTAATTTGGGGCCGCTTTGCAGCCCCAAGGCACTGAAGCAAAAGAATTTTTCGGACGACTGGCAAGTCCTCGAACCACCCCGTAAAGAAATGTGTACAAAATCAGCCGATTCCCGTTCGCCTTTCGGAATACGCCCCGGCCTGTCAAAAAAACTTGCCGCTGCCAACGCTGCAAGCCCCCCGCGCCAATCCTCACCACCCTTGCCCAAACCCCCTTGCCCACGGTGTTATAGCCGCTATTGCCGTGTGCAACAGCCGGTTCACAGCGCCTGGCTGACAAAACAACAAATGGAGGCGCCATGTACGCCGATCACTCCGCCTTTGAAGGCCCATACCACAGGATCGCTGCGTTTTTTCCCGAGGAAAGGATGCAACGCGTTGACGCCTGCGCGTTTGCAGGGGTATACAGTGCGCCGCGTTTTACCTGTGACCCCCTTGCGTACCGCGCACTCTTGATCACGCCTGGTTGACCCGCCCCGGCGGCACCTGAGGTCGAGAAACCCAAGGTAACCACCTTGCCCATTCCGCTGCGCCACGAGCGCGGTGGGTCCGATTCCGTCACAGATAAAAACAATGCAGGTGACTTCGTTCATGAGTGGACAAAACATGCATTCAGGCGAGCTCAAGCGGGGCCTGAAGAACCGTCACATCCAGTTGATCGCCCTTGGCGGCGCAATTGGTACCGGCCTGTTCCTCGGCTCGGCAGGCGTGATGAAATCCGCCGGCCCGTCGATGATCCTCGGTTACGCCATCTGCGGCTTCATCGCCTTCATGATCATGCGCCAGCTTGGCGAGATGATCGTCGAGGAGCCGGTGGCCGGCTCATTCAGCCATTTTGCCCACACCTACTGGGGCGGCTTCGCCGGTTTCCTGTCTGGCTGGAACTGCTGGGTGCTGTACATCCTGGTGGGCATGTCGGAGCTGTCGGCGGTTGGCAAGTATGTCCACTACTGGTGGCCGGAAATCCCGACCTGGGTTACCGCAGCCGCCTTCTTCGTGCTGATCAACGCCATCAACCTGATGAACGTGAAGTTCTTCGGTGAAGCCGAATTCTGGTTCGCCATCATCAAGGTGGTCGCCATCGTCAGCATGATCGGACTGGGCGCCTACCTGCTGACCAGCGGCAGCGGCGGCCCGGAGGCCACCGTCGCCAACCTGTGGTCGCACGGCGGGTTCTTCCCCAATGGTGTCAGCGGCCTGGTCATGGCCCTGGCCTTCATCATGTTCTCGTTCGGTGGCCTGGAAATGCTCGGGTTCACCGCTGCCGAGGCCGACAAGCCCAAGACCGTGATCCCCAAGGCGATCAACCAGGTCATCTACCGTATCCTGATCTTCTACGTGGGTGCGTTGGTGGTGCTGCTGTCGCTGACCCCGTGGGACAACCTGGTGGCCAGCATCGACGCCTCGGGCGGCAGTTATGGCAGCAGCCCATTCGTGCAGGTGTTCTCGCTGCTGGGCAGTGACGTGGCCGCCAACCTGCTGAATTTCGTGGTGCTGACGGCCGCGCTGTCGGTGTACAACAGCGGCACCTACTGCAATGCCCGCATGCTGCTGGGCATGGCGGAGCAGGGCGATGCCCCGGCAGCGCTGGCCAAGGTCGACAAACGCGGCGTGCCGGTGCGCTCGATTCTGGTGTCGGCAGCGGTGACCTTCGTGGCCGTGCTGCTCAACTACCTGATGCCGCAAAATGCCCTGGAACTGCTGATGTCGCTGGTGGTGGCTACCCTGGTGATCAACTGGGCGATGATCAGTTATTCGCACCTGAAATTCCGCCAGCACCTTGACCGTAGCGGCCAGAAGCCGCTGTTCAAGGCGCTGTGGTACCCCTATGGCAACTATGTGGTGCTGGCCTTCGTGGTGCTGATTCTCGGCATCATGCTGATGATTCCAGGCATTCAGGTGTCGGTGTACGCGATCCCGATCTGGCTGTTTGCGATGTTCGTGGTGTACATGGTCAAGCCACGTCGGCGGCAGAATACCGGTGGGGTTGCTGGAACCGTAGCCAAGTAAGGCTCTGCAGGAAATAGAGAAACCCGAAGCCGGGGGCCTGGCTTCGGGTTTTTTATTGCCTGTTTGGGCCCTATCGCCGGCAAGCCAGCTCCCACAGCGATCGCATCAGGGCTGACAGGTGTTTGCCACAAGGTATGCAGCGCCTGTTAGAGCGAGCGCCGCCCGCGCGGCGCAATCGCGAGCTGCGCTCGCTCCTACGTTTGTTTCGGGCCAATTATTCCTGTGGGATTCGCGCGCGAACGCCTTGGTGCATGCCTCAATATCGCGCCGTACAAACAAGGCGGCCGCGCGCGCCTGTCACAGGCGTTACTGGCCCGAAACAAACGTAGGAGCGAGCGCAGCTCGCGATTGCGCCGCGCGGGCGGCGCTCGATCTCACAGGCGCTGAAGATGCTCCGGCTACCCTTGCCAGGAACCATAGAATCTCCCACAGGGATCGCATCAGGGCTGACAGGTGTTTGCCACAAGGTATGCAGCGCCTGTTAGAGCGAGCGCCGCCCGCGCGGCGCATCGCGAGCTGCGCTCGCTCCTACGTTTGTTTCGGGCCAATTATTCCTGTGGGATTCGCGCGCGAACGCCTTGGCGCATGCCTCAATATCGCGCCGTACAAACAAGGCGGCCGCGCGCGCCTGTCACAGGCGTTACTGGCCCGAAACAAACGTAGGAGCGAGCGCAGCTCGCGATGCGCCGCGCGGGCGGCGCTCGATCTCACAGGCACTGAAGATGCAGCGGCTACCCTTGCCAGGAACCATGGAATCTCCCACAGGGATCGCATCAGGGCTGACAGGTGTTTGTCAGAAGATATGCAGCGCCTGTTAGAGCGAGCGCCGCCCGCGCGGCGCATCGCGAGCTGCGCTCGCTCCTACGTTTGTTTCGGGCCAATTATTCCTGTGGGATTCGCGCGCGAACGCCTTGGCGCATGCCTCAATATCGCGCCGTACAAACAAGGCGGCCGCGCGCGCCTGTCACAGGCGTTACTGGCCCGAAACAAACGTAGGAGCGAGCGCAGCTCGCGATGCGCCGCGCGGGCGGCGCTCGATCTCACAGGCACTGAAGATGCAGCGGCTACCCTTGCCAGAAACCATAGAATTTCCCACAGGTACTGCACAGGGCTTGGGGCCTATGCGGTCGAGGCAGGACTCAGATCTGCTCCAGCAACCACCCCCTGAACGCCCGCAACGACGGTAATGCCTCATTCCTCGGCGGGTAGATCAGGTAGTAACTGCGCTGGCTGGCAAAAGCTGCCCCGGGGCTGTGCAGTTCACCCTTGGCCAGTTCTTCTTCCACGAGAATGCGCGGTACCAGCCCGATGCCGATCCCGGCGCGCACGGCCTGGATCAGGTGCGAGGTGAGCTCGAAACTCGGCCCCAGGCGCATCGCCCGGTGCGGCAGGCCATGGTGGGAAAACCACTCGCCCCAGGCGTGCGGGTTGTTGGCCACGTTCAGCAGCACCTCTTCGCTGATGCTGGCGGGGCTCCAGCCCTGGCGGTCGGCGCTGGCCTGCGGCGGTACGATCACCACCAGTTCCTCGGCATGCAGGCGATGGCAGACCAGCCCGGGCAGGTCGTGGCTGGCCACGCCAATGGCGGCATCGATCTCGCTGGTTTCGAAATTAATGGCTTCGATGCGTGAGTGAATGTGCACCAGCATGCCTGGGTGCGCGCTGTAGAACGCATGCAAGCGCGGCAACAGCCATTTGGAGCCGAAGGTGGGCAGGGTGGCCAGGCGCAAGGTGCCGACCCCTGACTGGTAAGCCAGCGCTTGCAGGGTGGCGCTGCGGATGCGCCCCAGCGCCTCGCTGAGCTCGCCCTGGTACAGCCGGCCGACATCGGTCAGCTGCACCTGGCGCCCTTCACGGCGGAACAGGTTCAGGCCCAACTGTTGTTCCAGTGCCTGCACCTGCCGGCTGACCGCGCTCTGGGTCAGTGACAGTTCGGCAGCGGCGCGGGTGTAGCTTTCATGCCGGGCGGCGGCCTCGAATGCCAGCAGCAGCGACATGGACGGAGTCAGGTGGCGGTAATTCATTCATAAAAGTCATTGATAGCGGCAGGATTATCCGTTTGCCCCTGAGCGCAAACTACAGGAACATTGGCTTATACGTCACCCCCGCCTGGTTTGACCCATGCCGGGGCGACAGGAATCCCGTGAATAGCCAATATCAAGAGGCCATCCTTCGATGATCGCCCAGCTGCCAACCGTTGCACCCAGCGCCAACTACCCAGAATTCCTCGAAGCCCTGCGCAACAGCGGCTTCCGTGGCCAGATCAGCGCCGACTACGCGACCCGCACGGTGTTGGCCACCGACAACTCGATCTATCAGCGCCTGCCGCAGGCTGCGGTGTTCCCGCTGGATGCCGACGATGTGGCGCGCGTGGCCACGCTGATGGCCGAAGCACGCTTTCGGCACGTCAAGCTCACCCCGCGCGGCGGGGGCACCGGCACCAACGGCCAGTCGCTGACCGATGGTATCGTCGTCGACCTGTCGCGGCACATGAACAACATCCTCGAAATCAATGTCGAGGAGCGCTGGGTGCGGGTGCAGGCCGGCACCGTGAAGGACCAGCTCAATGCTGCGCTCAAGCCGTACGGGCTGTTCTTCGCCCCTGAGCTGTCCACGTCCAACCGCGCCACCGTCGGCGGCATGATCAACACCGACGCCAGCGGCCAGGGCAGCTGTACTTATGGCAAAACCCGCGACCACGTACTGGAGTTGCACAGCGTGCTGCTCGGTGGCGAGCGCCTGCACAGCCTGCCGATCGATGAGGCCGCGCTGGAGCAGGCCTGTGCCGCGCCTGGCCGGGTGGGCGAGGTGTACCGCATGGCGCGGGACATCCAGCAAACCCAGGGCGACCTGATCGAGCGCACCTTCCCCAAGCTCAACCGCTGCCTGACCGGCTACGACCTGGCGCACCTGCGCGACGAACAGGGCCGTTTCAACCTCAATAGCGTGCTGTGCGGTGCCGAGGGCTCGCTTGGGTATGTGGTCGAAGCCAAGCTCAATGTGCTGCCGATCCCCAAGTACGCGGTACTGGTCAATGTGCGCTACACCAGCTTCATGGATGCCCTGCGCGACGCCAATGCGCTGATGGCGCACAAGCCGCTGTCCATCGAAACCGTGGACTCCAAGGTGCTCATGCTGGCGATGAAGGATATCGTCTGGCACAGCGTTGCCGAATACTTCCCGGCCGACCCCGAGCGGCCGACCTTGGGCATCAACCTGGTGGAGTTCTGCGGGGACGAGCCGGCGCAGGTCAATGCCAAGGTGCAGGCGTTCCTCCAGCACCTGCAGAGCGACACCAGTGTCGAGCGCCTGGGCCACACGCTGGCCGAGGGTTCCGAGGCCGTCACCCGTGTCTACACCATGCGCAAGCGCTCGGTGGGCCTGCTGGGTAACGTCGAGGGCGAGGTGCGCCCGCAACCTTTCGTCGAGGACACCGCGGTGCCGCCGGAGCAACTGGCCGACTACATCGCCGATTTCCGGGCCTTGCTCGATGGTTACGGCCTGGCCTACGGCATGTTCGGCCACGTGGATGCCGGCGTGCTGCACGTACGCCCCGCGCTGGACATGAAAGACCCGGCCCAGGCCGCGCTGGTCAAGCCGATTTCCGATGCGGTGGCGGCACTGACCAAACGCTATGGCGGCCTGTTGTGGGGCGAGCATGGCAAGGGCCTGCGTTCGGAGTACGTGCCGGAGTATTTCGGCGAACTGTACCCAGCACTGCAGCGCCTGAAGGGCGCCTTCGACCCGCATAACCAGCTGAACCCGGGCAAGATCTGCACGCCGCCCGACAGCGCCGAAGGCCTGACCAAGGTCGATGGCGTGACCCTGCGCGGCGACCTGGACCGCAGCATCGACGAACGGGTCTGGCAAGACTTCGGCAGCGCCGTGCACTGCAACGGCAACGGTGCCTGCTACAACTACGACCCCAACGACGCCATGTGCCCCTCATGGAAAGCCACCCGTGAGCGCCAGCACTCGCCCAAGGGCCGTGCCTCGCTGATGCGCGAATGGCTGCGCCTGCAGGGCGAAGCGAACATCGACGTGCTGGCTGCGGCGCGTAACAAGGTCTCGTGGCTCAAGGGCCTGCCGGCGCGCCTGCGCAACAACCGCGCACGCAACCAGGGCCAGGCCGACTTCTCCCATGAGGTGTATGACGCCATGGCCGGTTGCCTGGCGTGCAAATCCTGCGCTGGGCAGTGCCCGATCAAGGTCAACGTGCCGGACTTCCGCTCGCGCTTTCTGGAGCTGTACCACGGCCGTTATCAGCGCCCGCTGCGCGACTACCTGATCGGCTCGCTGGAGTTCACCATCCCCTACCTGGCACACGCACCGGGGCTGTACAACGCGGTGATGGGGTCGAAATGGGTGAGCAGGCTGCTGGCCGAAAAGGTTGGCATGGTCGACAGCCCATTGATCAGCCGCTTCAACTTCCAGGCCACCCTGACCCGCTGCCGTGTTGGCGTGGCCACGGTGCCGGCGCTGCGCGAATTGACCCCGGCCCAGCGCGAGCGCAGCATCGTGCTGGTGCAGGATGCCTTCACCCGTTACTTCGAAACGCCGTTGCTTTCGGCGTTCATCGACCTGGCCAACCGCCTCGGCCACCGGGTGTTCCTGGCGCCGTATAGCGCCAACGGCAAGCCGCTGCATGTGCAGGGGTTCCTCGGTGCATTCGCCAAGGCGGCGATCCGCAATGCCAGCCAGCTCAAGGCCCTGGCCGATTGCGGCGTGCCGCTTGTGGGCCTGGACCCGGCCATGACCCTGGTGTACCGCCAGGAGTACCAGAAGGTGCCGGGCATGGAGGGTTGCCCGCAGGTGCTGCTGCCGCAGGAATGGCTGATGAATGTGCTGCCCGAACAGGCACCGACCGCGCCGGGCAACTTCCGCCTGATGGCGCACTGCACCGAGAAGACCAACGTGCCGGCCAGTACCCGCCAATGGGAGCAGGTGTTTGCCCGTTTGGGGCTGAAGCTGGTGACCGAGGCCACTGGCTGCTGCGGTATGTCCGGTACCTATGGGCATGAGGCACGCAACCAGGAAACCTCGCGGACCATCTTCGAGCAAAGCTGGGCCACCAAGCTGGACAAGGAGGGCGAACCTTTGGCTACCGGGTATTCGTGCCGCAGCCAAGTCAAGCGCATGACCGAACGCCAGATGCGCCACCCGCTGGAAGTGGTGTTGCAGTACGCTCAGCGCTGACCTTCAGCGGCGCGGGCTGCCTTGCAGCCCAGCGCGGCTTCGTTTTACCGCGCCCGGGCCTGTTGAGCCTGCCGATACAGATACAGGCTCAGCAGCAACCCACAGGCCGCAGCGGCGGCGGCAAACAGAAACATCGAGGCAAACCCGAACCCGGCCGCCACTGCGCCCACCATAGGCCCGGTTACCCCCAGCGACAAGTCGATGAACAGCGAATACGCCCCCACCGCCGCCCCGCGGTTGGCCGCCGAGACCTGGTTCACTGCCTCAACGCCCAGCGCCGGGAATACAAGCGAAAAGCCAAACCCGCTCAGTGCTGCCCCTGCTAGCGCCAGCTCTGCGCTGGGCGCCAACCACAGCATCAGCAGCCCCAGCGTTTCTACCGCCAGGCAGGCAATGGCCACGCGAAACCCGCCAATCCGGTTGATCAGGTTGCCGAACAGCAGGCGAGCGCTGATGAAGCTGGCACCGAACAGGCTCAGTGTCAGTGCGGCGTTGGCCCAGCCCTGGCTGGCGTAATACAGGGTGATGAAGGTGGCGATGGTGCCAAAGCCGATCGAGCCCAGGGCCAGCCCCGAGCCATGCGGGAAGACTTTGCCCAGCACGCTCAGGAACGGCAGGCGCACGCCATGGACGATGGGCGCAGCCTGTTTGGGCCAGGCCAGCAGCAGGCCTACCGCGCACAGCAGGATGATGCTCAGGCCCATGCTCCACAGCCCAAGGCCCTTGACCATCAGTACGCCCAGCGGCGCGCCGATGGCCAGGGCGCCGTAGCTGGCAATGCCGTTCCAGGAAATCACTTTGGCCGTGTTGGCAGCCCCGACCCGGCCGATGCCCCAGCCTATCGAGCCCGAACCCACCAGGCTTTCGGCGCTGCCCAGCACCAGTCGGCCAGCCAGCAGGCAGGCCAGGCTCCACCCGGGCAGGTGGGTCAGGAAGGCGCAGGCCAGCATGAACACGCCGCTGATGCCGCAGCCGGCAAGGCCGTAGATCACGGCTTTCTTGCTGCCATGGTTGTCGATGATGCGGCTGGCGGCAGGGCGGCTGAGCAGGGTCGCCAGGTACTGCACGCTGATCACCAGGCCGGCGACGACGGTACTGAAACCCAGGTCGTTGTGTACGTAGCCGGGCAGTACGGCCAGCGGAATGCCGATGTTCAGGTAGCCAATGAAGGTGAACAGAACGATGGAGACGACTTGCAGGGTGACCGCAAGGGGGCGGGGTGAGTCGGGCATGAGGGCCTACATGGGTTCTGGACGGTGTGAAAACGTGCTGACGGGGGTGGCCCGCAGGTCAGCCGTTTTCACACAGTCGGGGATGCGCAGTTAGTCCTGGTCAGCGCTGGATTGATCGTCACCATCCTGCTCGACGGCAGCTGCCGGTTCGGCGTGGGCGGTCACGGTTGGCTCTTCTGGGTTCAGGCTTGGGAAGGGAAGATTCGGGATCTCATGCATCTCGTCGTTCCTCGCAAGTGTGAGTGAAAAGTCTGCGCCAGGCGCGTTTGAAGCTTTGCAAAGCTGGGGCAGGATACACAAGTCTGGATGACAGTTTGGTTTTTTTCCCGCTCGCCGGTCGGGTTTGCGGGCGAACAGCGCACAACATCTGGCCGAAAAACGGCGGCTTTGTGGCGCGTTCGCCCGCCAGGCAGGGGTGGGCGCAGGGCAGCGGCCTTGCCGGTGTCAGAGGGGCAGCCGCGGCTTTACTTGCGGCCTTCAGCCGATTCCGCCACCTTGTCGGTGCGCGCACACATGATGAAGTCGTTGCGGTGCAGGCCCTTGATCGAGTGGCTCCACCAGGTCACGGTCACCTTGCCCCACTCAGTCAGCAGCCCAGGGTGGTGGCCTTCGGCTTCGGCGATTTCGCCAACGGCATTGGTGAACGCCAAGGCGTGCTTGAAGTTCTTGAACAGGAAGACGCGCTCCAGCTCCATATGGCCGTCACGTACTTCGATGTTCCAGTCCGGGATCTCGCGAATCAGTTCTGCCAGCTCTTCGTCGGTGACTTTCGGCGCGTCGGCGCGGCAGGCTTCGCAGTGGGCTTGGTTCAAGGCATTCATGGAATAGTTTCCGCTTCGAGTTGTTATCGGCAAGGTCGCTCAGGCAGCAACCTTGGGTGGAAATTTAGGCGCATGCAGGCCCAGCTGCATGGCGGTGTGGACCATGCGCATGATGTCCTCGTGGGCCAGGTCGAACAGGCGCTTCATGTTCGGCAGCACGAAGTACAGGGGCTGCAGGATGTCGATGCGGTACGGTGTACGCATGGCTTCGACGGGGTCGAAGGCCTGGTGCTCGGGTTCACCAGACAAGCAATATACGGTCTCTTTGGGCGATGAAAGAATGCCGCCACCGTAGATTTTGCAGCCTTGGGCGGTTTCCATCAGGCCGAATTCGATGGTCATCCAGTACAGGCGGGCCAGGTACACCCGTTGTTCCTTGGTCGCGGCCAGGCCCAGCTTGCCATAGGTGTGGGTGAATTCAGCGAACCAGGGGTTGGTCAGCAGCGGGCAGTGGCCAAAGATCTCGTGGAAGATGTCTGGTTCCTGCAGGTAGTCCAACTCCTGCGGAGTGCGAATGAAGGTCGCGACCGGGAAGCGCTTGCTGGCCAGCAGCTCGAAAAAGGTCTGGAAAGGGATCAGGGCAGGTACCCGAGCCACCTGCCAACCGGTGGTGGCGCCCAGCACCTTGTTGATTTCACCCAGCTGCGGAATGCGCTCATGGGGTAGGTTGAGTTGCTCGATACCGTCGAGGTATTCCTGGCACGCGCGGCCTTCGATCACCTTCAGCTGGCGAGTGATCAGGGTATTCCACACAGCGTGCTCTTGCTGGGGATAATCGATAAAACCATGCGCATCGGGCTCGCGGGCCACGTAGTGCGTCTGTTTCATAGGGCTCTCCTGGTGAGGGCTTTCTTGTTATGTACGGCACATACCCAAGCATTAGGCTTTTGCTCACCGCTTTGCACGGGGGCCTGGCTGCGTTGAAATCCCTCACGGGGTGAAGATCGTAACGAAAATTTTACAAATTTCACGAGAGCGCGGAAAATACGCCGTATTCGGCTGGCGTTTGTTCGGTTTTTGTCAGCTTATCTTTACGAATTTTCTGCGCTGTGTTGAAAAACATCGGCGTTGCGAGAGCCCTCATGCGTATCAAAGTGCACTGCCAGAATCGCATTGGCATCCTGCGGGACATCCTCAACCTGCTGGTCGAGTACGGCATCAACGTGCTGCGCGGCGAGGTGGGGGGTGACCATGGCAACGCCATCTACCTGCACTGCCCGAACCTGGTCAATTTGCAGTTCCAGGCCCTGCGCCCGAAGTTCGAGGCCATTGCCGGGGTGTTCGGCGTAAAGCGCGTGGGGCTGATGCCCAGCGAGCGCCGGCACATGGAGCTGAATGCGCTACTGGGGGCCCTGGACTTCCCGGTGCTGTCGGTAGACATGGGCGGCAGCATCGTTGCGGCCAACCGTGCCGCAGCGCAGCTGTTGGGGGTACGCGTGGACGAGGTGCCGGGCATGCCATTGGCCCGCTACGTCGAAGATTTCGACTTGCCGGAGCTGGTGCGGGCCAACAAGTCGCGTATCAACGGCCTGCGCATCCAGGTCAAGGGTGATGTGTTCCTGGCCGATATCGCGCCGCTGCAGTCCGAGCATGACGAGAGCGAGGCGCTTGCTGGTGCCGTGCTTACCCTGCACCGTGCCGACCGCATTGGCGAGCGCATCTACAACGTGCGCAAGCAGGAGTTGCGGGGGTTCGACAGCATCTTCCAGAGTTCGCGGGTGATGGCAGCCGTGGTGCGTGAAGCGCGGCGCATGGCGCCGCTGGATGCGCCGTTGCTGATCGAGGGCGAGACCGGCACCGGCAAGGAGCTGCTGGCGCGGGCGTGCCACCTGGCCAGCCCGCGCGGGCAGTCGCCATTGATGGCACTCAACTGTGCCGGGTTGCCAGAGTCGATGGCCGAGACCGAGCTGTTCGGCTATGGCCCGGGGGCATTCGAAGGGGCGCGGGCCGAGGGCAAGCTTGGGTTACTGGAACTGACTGCGGGGGGCACCTTGTTCCTTGACGGGGTGGGGGAGATGAGCCCGCGCCTGCAGGTCAAGCTGCTGCGCTTCCTGCAGGACGGGTGCTTCCGCCGGGTCGGCAGCGATGAAGAGGTATACCTGGATGTACGGGTGATCTGCGCCACCCAGGTGGATTTGTCCGAATTGTGTGCCCGTGGTGAATTCCGCCAGGACTTGTATCACCGCCTCAACGTGTTGTCGCTGCACATTCCGCCTTTGCGCGAGTGCATGGATGGCCTGGAAGGGCTGGTGCAGCATTTTATTGATCAGGCCAGCCGGCAGATCGGCTGCGCCTTGCCACGTTTGGCGCCGGCGGCCATGGACAAACTTGGGCAGTATCATTGGCCGGGTAATGTAAGGCAGTTGGAGAACGTTTTGTTCCAGGCGGTTTCATTATGCGAAGGCGGCGTGGTCAAGAGCGAGCATGTTCGTTTGCCGGATTATGGCGTGCGCCAACCGCTGGGTGATTTTTCGCTGGAAGGGGATCTTTCGCAGATCGTCGGGCGCTTTGAAAAAGCGGTGCTGGAAAGTTTGATGGGCGAGTTTTCCAGTAGCCGGGCACTGGGAAAAAGATTGGGTGTTTCACATACCACCATTGCCAACAAGTTGAGAGATTATTCACTTAACAAGTCGGGCGATTAGGGGCGGGCAACAACTTTGGCAATGCTTTAAAGTTACAGGTATTGTGTCGCGAAGGGGCCCCGCAGGGCCCCGATTCAAGGTCTTCACCCGTTAGAGCAGCCGTTCCCCATCACGCGGTATTCGAGGATATGCTTCTGCCCTTGGGAGTCCTCGTAGGTCATGCGCGCTGGCACGACTTCGCACACATTGGGCACTTCGCTCATGGAAATGACGCGGGCAATGTCCAGGTGCTGAGAGTAACTGTATTGTTCAACCGGAATCTGCTCGGCATCTTTGGCTTCATCGGCCAGTGCCGCGCCGCAAAGACTACCCAGTACCAATACCAGTAAAGCTTTCATTTTCAAATATACCTGTCTAAGGTCGTGAGGGGGCGCGCGGCGCTTGTGGCGCCGCGTGTACATCAAGTTTCAACTAACCAGATAAAGGGAGATCAACGTGCGCCTTCGTGGGGGCTGTTACCAGTTGTTAATCGCCTTGCCGTTGCTGGCGAAGTGAATTTTATGGCCGCCACCCGGGCCGAAACAGGGGGTGTTTTGATAAAGTCTTTTAACAGAATCTGTAACAATCCATCGGTCCGTGCGTTCAGCGGCATGCCAGGCAAGCTGTAAGGCTTGCGCCAGAGCCTTCTGCCGGTACGGCCGTACCAAATTACTACCAACGTCGAATGGCTTTTGTTGCTCTGGTACAGTTACAAACGGTCCCATACAAAAACAACTATTACACCGAGGTAACACAGATGAGTGCGGCTCCACTGTATCCCGTTCGTCCCGAGGTTGCGGCCACTACGCTGACCGACGAGGCCACTTACAAGGCCATGTACCAGCAATCGGTGATCAACCCGGACGGCTTCTGGCGCGAGCAGGCCCAGCGTATCGACTGGATCAAGCCGTTCACCAAGGTCAAGCAGACCTCGTTCGACGACCACCACGTCGATATCAAATGGTTCGCCGACGGCACTCTGAACGTTTCCTCCAACTGCCTGGACCGTCACCTCGAAGAGCGCGGTGACCAGCTGGCGATCATCTGGGAAGGTGACGACCCTTCCGAGCACCGCAACATTACCTACCGCGAACTGCACGAGCAGGTCTGCAAGTTTGCCAACGCCCTGCGTGGCCAGGACGTGCACCGTGGTGACGTGGTCACCATCTACATGCCGATGATCCCCGAAGCCGTGGTCGCCATGCTGGCCTGTGCACGCATCGGGGCGATCCATTCGGTGGTGTTCGGCGGCTTCTCGCCCGAAGCGCTGGCCGGCCGGATCATCGACTGCAAGTCCAAGGTGGTGATCACTGCCGACGAGGGCCTGCGCGGTGGTCGTCGTACCCCACTCAAGGCCAACGTCGACCTGGCGTTGACCAACCCTGAAACCAACAGCGTGCAGAAAATCATCGTGTGCAAGCGCACCGGTGGCGACATCGCCTGGCACCAGCACCGCGACATCTGGTACGAAGACCTGATGAAGGTGGCTTCCAGCCATTGCGCGCCGAAAGAAATGGGCGCCGAAGAGGCGCTGTTCATCCTGTACACCTCGGGTTCCACCGGCAAGCCAAAAGGGGTGCTGCACACCACGGGCGGTTACCTGGTATATGCCGCGCTGACCCATGAGCGCGTGTTCGACTACCGCCCCGGTGAGGTGTACTGGTGCACCGCGGACGTGGGCTGGGTCACTGGCCACAGCTATATCGTCTACGGCCCGCTGGCCAACGGCGCCACCACCTTGCTGTTCGAGGGCGTGCCGAACTACCCGGACATCACCCGGGTGTCGAAGATCATCGACAAGCACAAGGTCAACATCCTCTACACCGCACCAACCGCCATCCGCGCCATGATGGCTGAAGGGCAGGCCGCTGTAGCCGGGGCCGATGGCTCCAGCCTGCGCCTGCTGGGGTCGGTGGGCGAGCCGATCAACCCGGAAGCGTGGAGCTGGTACTACAAGGCCGTGGGCAAGGAACGCTGCCCGATCGTCGACACCTGGTGGCAGACCGAAACCGGCGGCATCCTGATCAGCCCGCTGCCGGGTGCCACCGGCCTGAAACCAGGGTCTGCGACCCGGCCGTTCTTCGGCGTGGTGCCGGCACTGGTGGACAACCTGGGCAACCTGATCGACGGTGCGGCCGAGGGCAACCTGGTGATCCTCGATTCCTGGCCTGGCCAGTCGCGTTCGCTGTATGGCGACCACGACCGTTTCGTGGATACCTATTTCAAGACCTTCCGCGGCATGTACTTCACCGGCGACGGCGCGCGCCGGGACGAGGACGGTTACTACTGGATCACCGGTCGCGTGGATGACGTGCTCAACGTGTCGGGCCACCGCATGGGCACGGCCGAGATCGAGAGTGCCATGGTGGCGCACGCCAAGGTGGCCGAAGCTGCAGTGGTGGGTGTGCCGCACGACATCAAGGGGCAGGGCATTTACGTGTATGTCACCCTCAATGCGGGTGTCGAGGCCAGCGAGCAGTTGCGCCTGGAATTGAAGAACTGGGTGCGCAAGGAGATCGGCCCTATTGCTTCCCCGGATGTGATCCAGTGGGCGCCTGGGTTGCCCAAGACCCGCTCTGGCAAGATCATGCGCCGCATCCTGCGCAAGATTGCTACCGGTGAGTACGATGCGTTGGGCGATATCTCGACCCTGGCCGACCCTGGGGTGGTGCAGCACCTGATCGATACCCACAAGGCGATGAGTCTGGCATCGGCGTGATGGCGGGCCGGCGTGTGCGCTGAATGACAGGGGCCGCTTTGCGACCCATCGCGACGCAAGGCCGCTCCTACAGAAACCCTGCCCGGGCAACCGGCGGGGTTTTTGCTTTACTGTTACCCGACAATCATCGGTAACCGTTCTGTCACCGGTGCTGCACTATGGCGGGGCGCGCGGAAACAAAACCGGCCCATTCCAGTGCAGCTTTATGGCATTTGCAGCCGTGCCGCTCGCCCCACTTGCCGTAATTCGAGGCTTTGCCAATAATAGGCCCAGGAATTGCTAGTTCTATAGGTTCTATTTCTTGCGCTTTTGCATATTTTGCAATGGCTGTCAACATCGCCCGCGGCGGTTTCAGGCGCTTCTATAAGTAGTTGTCGCTTTGAAGAAATATCGACTACCGGGCTGTCGTTAGAATGCCACACACTCGCTCGTGGTATGCGGCCTTGGTCGAACCCTGCGCGGCTCGCGTTGTACTCATTCGCATATCGGGCAGCCGTGATCTGCCTTGTATTGCCCCGTACCGATGGAGTTACCTGATGAAGAAGCTTGCACTGCTTGGCGCCCTGGCGCTGTCCGTGTTTTCCCTGGTGTCGCAGGCCGATGAAAAGCCGTTGAAAATCGGCATCGAGGCCGCCTACCCACCTTTCGCCTTCAAACAGCCCGACGGCAGCATCGCTGGCTTCGACTACGACATCGGCAACGCCTTGTGCGAAGAGATGAAGGCCAAGTGCACCTGGGTCGAGCAAGAATTCGATGGCCTGATTCCGGCGCTGAAGGTGCGCAAGATCGACGCCATCCTGTCGTCGATGTCGATCACCGAAGACCGCAAGAAGTCGGTCGACTTCACCAAGCGCTACTACCTGACGCCGGCGCGCCTGGTCATGAAGGAAGGCACCACCGTCAGCGACAGCCTGGACGAACTCAAGGGCAAGAAGATCGGCGTACAGCGCGGCTCGATCCACGACCGCTTCGCCAAGGAAGTGCTGGGCGCCAAAGGTGCCACCGTCGTGCCGTACGGCACCCAGAACGAAATCTACCTGGACGTGGCAGCCGGTCGCCTCGATGGCACCGTGGCTGACGCCACCCTGCTGGAAGACGGTTTCCTGAAAACCGACGCCGGCAAGGGCTTTGCCTTCGTAGGCCCGGCCTTCACCGACGCCAAGTACTTCGGTGACGGTATCGGCATTGCCGTACGCAAGGGCGACGACGCCAACCGCGAGCGCATCAACAAGGCCATCGACGCCATCCGCGCCAACGGCAAGTACCAGGAAATCGAGAAGAAGTACTTCAACTTCGACATCTACGGTCCAGACTCGAACTAAGACGTCGGGTTTACCTGTGCAATGGTGCAAACAGCAGAGGCTCTGAGGTTTGCACCATTTTTCATTCTCTAGGTCGAGGACCTCATCATGTTGAAAGGCTACGGGGCAGTCATCCTCGACGGGGCGTGGCTGACGCTGCAGCTTGCCCTGTCGTCGATGGCCCTGGCCATCGTGCTCGGCCTGATCGGTGTGGCGCTGCGCTTGTCGCCGGTGCGCTGGCTGGCCTGGCTTGGCGACCTGTATTCCACGGTCATCCGTGGCATTCCGGACCTGGTCCTGATCCTGCTGATCTTCTACGGCGGGCAAGACATCATCAACCGGGTGGCGCCGCTGCTCGGCTACGAAGACTACATCGACCTCAACCCGCTGATCGCGGGCATCGGTACCCTGGGCTTCATCTTCGGTGCCTACCTGTCGGAAACCTTCCGCGGCGCCTTCCTCGGCATTCCCAAGGGGCAGGCCGAGGCGGGGTTCGCCTATGGCATGAGCGCGCGTCAGGTGTTCTTCCGTATCCAGGTTCCGCAAATGATCCGCCTGGCGATTCCTGGTTTCACCAACAACTGGCTGGTGCTGACCAAAGCCACCGCGCTGATTTCGGTGGTCGGCCTGCAGGACATGATGTTCAAGGCCAAACAGGCGGCCGACGCCACGCGCGAGCCGTTCACCTTCTTCCTGGCGGTGGCCGCGTTGTACCTGGTGCTGACCAGTGTTTCGCTGCTGGCCCTGAAGTTTCTGGAGCGCCGCTACTCGGTGGGCGTCAAGGTGGCTGAACTATGATCTTCGACTACAACGTCATCTGGGAGGCGTTGCCGATGTACTTCGGCGGCCTGCTGACCACCCTCAAGCTGCTGGCCATTTCGTTGTTCTTCGGCTTGCTGGGGGCTATTCCGTTGGGCTTGATGCGGGTGTCGCGGCAGCCGGTGGTCAACTTCACCGCCTGGCTCTATACCTATGTGATCCGCGGGACGCCGATGCTGGTGCAGCTGTTTCTGATCTACTACGGCCTGGCCCAGTTCGAAGCGGTGCGCGACAGTGTCGTCTGGCCGCTGTTGTCCAGCGCCACCTTCTGTGCGTGCCTGGCGTTCGGCATCAACACCAGTGCCTACACCGCAGAAATCATCGCCGGCAGCCTCAAGGCCACGCCGCATGGCGAGATCGAGGCGGCCAAGGCCGTGGGCATGTCACGCATGAAGATGTACCGCCGCATCCTGCTGCCTTCGGCCCTGCGCCGGGCGCTGCCGCAGTACAGCAACGAAGTGATCATGATGCTGCAGACCACCAGCCTGGCGTCGATCGTCACCCTGATCGACATAACCGGCGCCGCACGCACGGTCAATGCGCAGTACTACCTGCCTTTCGAGGCCTATATCACGGCGGGCGTGTTCTACCTGTGCCTGACCTTCATCCTGGTGCGCCTGTTCAAGATGGCCGAACGCCGCTGGCTCGGCTACCTGGCGCCACGCAAGCACTGACCGCTTTGTGAGAATCGACAGCATGTACAAACTCGAAGTCCAAGACCTGCACAAGCGCTACGGCAGCCATGAAGTACTCAAGGGCGTGTCGCTGGCGGCCAAGGCCGGCGACGTCATCAGCATCATCGGCTCCAGCGGTTCGGGCAAGTCGACCTTCCTGCGTTGCATCAACCTGCTGGAGCAGCCGCACGCCGGCAAGATCCTGCTCAACAACGAAGAACTCAGGCTGGTCGCTGGCAAGGACGGCGCGCTGAAGGCCGCAGACCCGCGTCAGTTGCAGCGCATGCGCTCGCGGCTGTCGATGGTGTTTCAGCATTTCAACCTGTGGTCGCACATGACCGCGCTGGAGAACATCATCGAGGCGCCGGTGCATGTGTTGGGCGTGAACCGCAAGGAAGCCCTGGAAAAGGCCGAGCACTACCTGGCCAAGGTGGGTGTCGCCCACCGCAAGGACGCCTTCCCGGGGCACATGTCTGGCGGGGAGCAACAACGTGTGGCAATTGCCCGCGCCCTGGCGGTGGAGCCGGAGGTTATGCTGTTCGACGAGCCGACCTCGGCACTCGACCCCGAGCTGGTCGGCGATGTGCTGAAGGTAATGCAGGCGCTGGCCCAGGAAGGCCGGACCATGGTCGTGGTCACCCACGAAATGGGCTTTGCCCGCGAGGTGTCCAACCAGTTGGTGTTCTTGCACAAGGGGCTGGTGGAAGAGACCGGCTGCCCGCGTGAAGTGCTGGCCAACCCGCAGTCGGAACGCCTGAAGCAGTTCCTCTCCGGCAGCCTGAAGTAAAAGCTGCATTTTTGCACCAGAATAGGGCATGCTGCGCGGCGAGCGCGGCCTGACCCGGCGCACAGACTCGAACGACCTCAGGTTTCGGACCGTACCTTATGACCACCCAGCGAATCGGTTTTCTCATCTGGCCCAGCACCAGGCCCTTGACCCTGGCACTGGCCGAGGAAGTGTTGCAGGTGGCGCAGCGGGTGCATCCGGACGTGGTCTACGAACTGTCGTTCCTGCAGGCCGAGCCTGCGCCGGAAGGTGCCTGGCGCCTGCCAGGCGAGCCCTGGAACGGTGGCCTGGAAGGTTGTCACAAGCTGTTCCTGCTGGCAGACGAGCCACCCGTGGCGGTAGGGGCTGCGTTGTCGGCCGCGCTCAAGCAGCTGGCGCGCAGCGGCTGCATGATCGGGGGGCTTGCAGCCGGTGTGTACCCGCTGGCGATGCTGGGTTTGCTCGATGGTTACCGGGCTGCCGTGCACTGGCGTTGGCAGGATGATTTTGCCGAGCGCTTCCCCAGGGTCATCGCCACCAGCCACCTGTTTGACTGGGATCGTGACCGCCTCACGGCGTGCGGCGGCATGGCCGTTACCGACCTGCTGCTGGCGGTGCTGGCCCGCGATCACGGCGCCGAGCTTGCCGGTGCGGTGTCGGAGGAACTGGTGGTCGAGCGTATCCGCGAGGGGGGCGAGCGCCAACGTATTCCGCTGCAGAATCGTCTCGGCTCCAGCCACCCCAAGCTGACCCAGGCGGTGTTGCTGATGGAAGCCAATATCGAAGAACCGCTGACCACCGACGAAATTGCCCAGCACGTATGCGTCTCGCGCCGGCAGTTGGAGCGCATTTTCAAGCAGTACCTGAACCGCGTGCCGAGCCAGTACTACCTGGAGCTGCGGCTGAACAAGGCGCGGCAGATGCTGATGCAGACCAGCAAATCGATCATCCAGATCGGGCTTTCCTGTGGTTTCTCGTCGGGGCCGCATTTTTCCAGTGCGTACCGCAATTTCTTTGGTGCTACGCCGCGGGAAGACCGTAACCAGCGGCGTAGCAGCAGCCCGTTCGAGTTGAGTTCGGCGCCGGCTGAAAAGGGTTGATAGCTCGGTTGGGGCCGGGGTGTATGCCTTGAGGGTGATGGTGGGGCGGATATCGTGCGCCGCGCTACTAGAACAACGCCATGCACCCGCCACGGCGCGATACCAACGCCTCACACCCGCTACGGCATAAAAATATCGGCTTGCACCTTCTACTCCTTCATCTCCAGGTGAACACCCGTTCACCCAGCCCCCTCTCTCCCGTACACTGCGCGATTGCGACAGTGTTTGTCGCATTGCCGAAAACCTTGCTAAAACTGGGTTTTGCGCTGTAACAAGTTGTCGCTTGGCCGCAAGGACAGGCGCAGATCAGTCCTTACAATCCCCCCCATCGCTCGCCACTTCCAGGCCAGCGTTCCTCTTCAGGAGACTCAGATGTCCGTTGAGCAAGCCCCGGTGCAACGTGCCGATTTCGACCAGGTCATGGTCCCCAACTATTCTCCGGCGGCCTTCATTCCTGTGCGAGGCGAGGGTTCCCGTGTCTGGGACCAGTCCGGTCGCGAGTTGATCGACTTTGCCGGCGGCATCGCGGTAAACGCCCTGGGCCACTGCCACCCGGCGCTGGTCAAGGCCCTGACCGAGCAGGCCAACACCCTCTGGCACGTCTCCAACGTATTCACCAACGAACCGGCACTGCGCCTGGCCCACAAGCTGGTAAGCGCCACCTTTGCCGACCGTGCGTTCTTCTGCAACTCCGGCGCCGAGGCCAACGAGGCTGCCTTCAAGCTGGCCCGCCGGGTTGCCCATGACCGCTTCGGCCCTGAAAAGCACGAAATCATCGCCACCGTGAACAGTTTCCACGGTCGTACCCTGTTTACCGTCAGCGTCGGCGGCCAGCCGAAGTACTCCGATGGCTTCGGCCCGAAGATCACCGGCATCAGCCACGTGCCGTACAACGACCTGGAAGCGTTGAAGGCACAGATTTCCGACAAGACGTGCGCCGTGGTGATCGAGCCGATCCAGGGTGAGAGCGGCGTGGTGCCGGCCGACAAGGCTTACCTGGAAGGCGCTCGCAAGCTGTGTGACGAGCACAATGCCCTGCTGATCTTCGACGAAGTGCAGACGGGTGTGGGCCGTACCGGCTCGCTGTATGCCTACCAGCACTACGGCGTGACCCCGGATATCCTCACCAGCGCCAAGAGCCTGGGCGGTGGCTTCCCGATCGGCGCCATGCTGACCACCACCGAGCTGGCCAAGCACCTGGCTGTGGGCACCCACGGCACCACCTACGGCGGCAACCCGCTGGGCTGCGCGGTTGCCTGCGCGGTGCTGGACGTGGTCAACACCCCGGAAACCCTGGCCGGCATCAAGGCCAAGCACGCGCGGTTCAAGGCCCGCCTGGAGCAGATCGGGCAGAAGTACAACCTGTTCAGCCAGGTGCGTGGTGTTGGCCTGCTGCTGGGTTGCGTGTTGGCCGAGGCCTGGCAAGGCAAGGCCAAGGACGTACTCAATGCCGCCGAGAAAGAAGGCGTGATGGTGCTGCAGGCCGGTCCGGACGTGGTCCGCTTCGCGCCAAGCCTGGTGGTTGAAGACGCCGATATCGATGCAGGCCTGGACCGCTTCGAGCGCGCCGTTGCCACGCTGACCCAAGGCTGATCCGCCTGCGGTCCCTTCGCCGGCCGCAGCCAAGGTTGTACCAGGCCGGCGATTTGCGATTCCACAGCAGGTGCCCATGCGCCTGCCGTTTTTCCGTGCCGCCATGAGCGGCCCGTATTCCAAAGGAGTGACACCATGCTGGTGATGCGCCCCGCGCAAATGGCTGACCTGAACGAAGTGCAGCGCATGGCTGCCGACAGCCCCATTGGTGTCACCTCGCTGCCGGACGACTCTGCTCGCCTGGGCGACAAGATTGCCGCCTCCGAGACGTCCTTCGCCGCGGAGGTCAGCTTCAATGGCGAGGAAAGCTACTTCTTCGTGCTCGAAGACAGCGAAACCGGCAAGCTCGCCGGCTGCTCGGCCATCGTGGCCTCGGCTGGCTATTCCGAGCCGTTCTACAGTTTTCGCAACGAGACCTTCGTGCACGCCTCGCGCGAGCTGAAGATCCACAACAAGATCCACGTGCTCTCGCTGTGCCATGACCTGACCGGCAACAGCCTGCTGACCAGTTTCTACGTGTTGCCAGAGCTGGTGAACAGCGGCTGGGCCGAACTCAATTCCCGCGGCCGCCTGCTGTTCATGGCTGCGCACCCGGAACGCTTCGCTGACTCGGTGGTGACCGAGATCGTCGGTTACAGCGACGAAAAGGGCGAATCGCCGTTCTGGGACGCCATTGGGCGCAATTTCTTCGACCTCAACTATGCCGATGCCGAGCGCCTGTGCGGCCTGAAGAGCCGCACCTTTCTCGCCGAACTCATGCCGCACTACCCGATCTACGTGCCGCTGCTGCCAGACCTGGCGCAGGAAGCCATGGGCCAGGTGCACCCGCGGGCGCAGATCACCTTCGACATCCTCATGCGTGAGGGCTTCGAGACCGAGCACTACATCGACATATTCGACGGCGGCCCAACCCTGCATGCGCGTACCTCGGGCATCCGCTCGATCGCCCAGAGCCGGGTGGCCCCGGTGAAAATCGACGACGCGCCAACCAAGGGCGGGCGCCCGTACCTGGTGTGCAACGGCCTGTTGCAGGACTACCGGGCAGTGCTGCTGGAGCTGGATTGGGTGCCCGGCAAGCCGGTCAGCCTGAGCGTTGCAGCAGCCGAGGCGCTGGGCGTGGGCGAGGGCGCCAGCGTGCGCCTGGTGGCGGCCTGAGGTCTGGCAACAGGCGTTTCGGGATTGATGCGTTAGCAGAGTTTCGCGCCGGCCCATGCCGCCGCACAAGGAGATAGCATGATCGTTCGTCCTGTACGCAGCAGCGATTTGCCTGCGTTGATCGAATTGGCACGCAGCACCGGCACCACCGGGCTGACCACGCTGCCGGCCAACGAAGAGCGCCTGGAGCATCGCGTAGGTTGGGCGGAAAAGAGCTTTCGGGGCGAGGCCGAGCGCGGCGACACCGATTACCTGTTCGTGCTGGAAAACGACGAAGGCCTGGTGGTAGGCATCAGTGCCATCGCCGGTGCCGTTGGCTTGCGCGAGCCTTGGTACAACTACCGGGTCGGCCTGACCGTCAGTGCCTCGCAGGAGCTGAAGATCTACCGCGAAATCCCCACGCTGTTTCTGGCCAACGACCTGACCGGCAACTCCGAGCTGTGCTCGCTGTTCCTGCGCAGCGACTACCGCGCCGGGCTCAACGGCCGCTTGCTGTCGCGGGCGCGCATGCTGTTCATTGCCGAGTTCCCCGAGTTGTTCGGCAAGAAGATCATCGCCGAAATGCGCGGCATGTCGGATGAGCAGGGGCGTTCGCCGTTCTGGGAAAGCCTGGGCCGGCACTTCTTCAAGATGGAGTTCAGCCAGGCGGACTACCTGACCGGCGTGGGCAACAAGTCGTTCATCGCCGAGCTGATGCCGAAGTTCCCGCTGTACACCTGCTTCCTGTCCGACGCGGCGCGCAGCGTGATCGGCCGTGTGCACAAGGACACCGAGCCGGCACTGGCCATGCTCAAGCAGGAAGGTTTCACTTACCAGGGCTATGTCGACATTTTCGACGCCGGCCCCGCCATCGAGTGTGACACCGGCAGGATCCGCGCCGTGCGCGACAGCCAGACGCTGGTGCTGGCGGTTGGCACGCCGGGCGATGACGCCACCCCCTACATCATCCACAACCGCAAGCGCGACGACTGCCGTATCACCGCTGCACCTGCGCGTCTGGCCGCCGGAACCCTGGTGGTCGACCCGCTGACCGCCAAACGCCTGCGCATGGGCGCTGGCGACAATGTGCGCGCTGTGCCCATGTCGGCGAGCCGGGAGGGCTAATAAATGACCACGCACTACATCGCCGGCAATTGGCAGGCCGGCCAGGGCGAGCCCCTGCAATCGCTGAACCCGGTCACCCAGGCCGTGATCTGGCAGGGGCAGGGCGCCGACGCCAGCCAGGTCGGCGCCGCCGTAAAGGCTGCGCGCCAGGCGTTCCCAGCCTGGGCGCAACTGAGCCTGGACGCGCGCATCGGTGTGCTGGAGCAATTTGCCGCACAGTTGAAGGCGCATGCCGAAGCCATGGCCCAGTGCATTGGCGAGGAAACCGGCAAACCGCTGTGGGAGTCGGCCACCGAAGTGACCAGCATGATCAACAAGGTGGCCATTTCCGTACAAAGTTACCGCGAGCGTACCGGTGAAAAGAGCGGCCCGCTGGCCGATGCTACGGCAGTGCTGCGGCACAAGCCCCATGGTGTGGTCGCGGTGTTCGGCCCTTACAACTTCCCAGGCCACCTGCCGAACGGGCATATCGTTCCGGCGCTGCTGGCGGGCAACTGCGTGGTGTTCAAACCGAGTGAGCTGACCCCCAAGGTGGCGGAACTGACGGTGCACTGCTGGATCGCCGCCGGCCTGCCGGCGGGTGTGCTGAACCTGGTTCAGGGCGGGCGTGAAACCGGCGTGGCACTGGCTGGCGACCCAGGTATCGATGGCGTGTTCTTTACCGGTTCCAGCCGCACTGGCAACCTGTTGCACCAGCAGTTTGCCGGGCGCCCGGACAAGATCCTGGCGCTGGAAATGGGCGGCAACAACCCATTGCTGGTAGACGAGGTCAAGGACCTCGACGCTGCGGTTTACACCATCATTCAGTCGGCGTTCATTTCCGCCGGCCAGCGCTGCACCTGCGCACGTCGCCTGCTGGTGCCCCAGGGTGCCTGGGGCGATGCGCTGCTCGCGCGCCTGGTCGAGGTGTGCAGAACCATCACGGTGGGGGCGTTCGATGAACAGCCGGCACCGTTCATGGGCTCGGTGATTTCGCTGCAGGCCGCGCAGGCGCTGCTGGCTGCCCAGGCCGAACTGGCCGCCAAGGGCGGGGTGAAACTGCTGGAAATGACGCAGCCGCAAGCCGATGCCGCATTGCTTACCCCTGGCATCATCGATGTCAGCGACGTGGCGCAGCGCCCGGATGAAGAGTTCTTCGGGCCGCTGCTGCAAGTGGTCCGCTATGCCGATTTCGATGCGGCCATCGATGAAGCCAACAACACCCAGTACGGCCTGGCTGCCGGCTTGCTGTCCGATTCGCGCGCCCGCTACCAGCATTTCTGGCTGCGCAGCCGCGCCGGCATCGTCAACTGGAACAAGCAACTGACCGGTGCAGCCAGCAGCGCACCCTTCGGTGGCGTCGGCGCCAGTGGTAACCATCGCGCCAGTGCCTATTACGCGGCCGACTATTGCGCTTACCCCGTGGCTTCGCTGGAGACTGCCAGCCTTGCCTTGCCGGCCACCCTTACGCCGGGCGTCACCCTATAACAACAGGTCACGGAGCCTTGCCGATGAAATCCTATGAAGTGAATTTTGATGGCCTGGTGGGGCCTACCCACAACTACGGCGGCCTGTCCTACGGTAACGTGGCTTCGCAAAGCAACAGCCAGCAAGGCTCCAGCCCGCGCGAAGCTGCACGCCAGGGCCTGGCGAAGATGAAGGCATTGGCCGACATGGGCTTCAAGCAAGGGGTGCTGGCGCCGCAGGAGCGCCCGGATGTGGCCGCGCTCCGCCGTCTGGGCTTCAGCGGCAGCGATGCCGACGTGATCCAGCGCGCTGCCAAAGAGGCCATGCCGTTGCTGGTGGCCACCTGTTCGGCTTCGAGCATGTGGGTGGCCAACGCTGCCACGGTCAGCCCCAGTGCCGACACCGCCGATGGCCGCGTGCACTTCACTGCCGCCAACCTCAATTGCAAATACCACCGCAGCATCGAGCACCCGACCACCAGCCGCGTGCTGGCCGCGATGTTCAACGACGAACAACGTTTCGCCCACCACCCGGCGTTGCCTGCCGTGGCGCAGTTCGGTGATGAGGGCGCTGCCAACCATACGCGCTTCTGCCGCGCCTATGGGGAGGCTGGCGTGGAGTTCTTCGTCTACGGCCGCAGTGCATTCGACAGCCGTTACCCGGCACCGCAGAAATACCCCGCCCGGCAGACCCTGGAGGCCTCGCAGGCCGTGGCCCGTTTGCATGGCCTGCATGAGGACGGGGTGGTCTACGCTCAACAGAACCCGGCAGTGATCGACCAGGGCGTGTTCCACAATGACGTGATTGCGGTGGGCAATGGCGAGGTGCTGTTCTACCACGAGGACGCTTTCCTCGAGACTGACACGGTACTGGGCCTGTTGCGCGCTAAACTGGCCAGCAAGGGCGGCCGTTTCCAGGCCATCTGCGTGCCGCGCTCGGCAGTGGCGGTAGAGGATGCAGTGCGTTCCTACCTGTTCAACAGCCAGTTGCTCAGCCGTGACGACGGCTCCATGCTGCTGGTGGTGCCGGAAGAGTGCCGCAACAATGAACGCGTCTGGGCGTACCTTGGGCAGTTGACCCGCCAGGGCGGCCCGGTGAAGGAGGTCAAGGTGTTCGACCTCAAGCAGAGCATGCAGAACGGCGGTGGCCCGGCTTGCCTGCGTTTGCGCGTGGCCTTGAATGAAACGGAACTGGCGGCGGTCAACCAAGGCGTTATCATGACCGCCCCGCTGTACGACACCCTGCTGCAATGGGTCGACAAGCACTACCGTGATCGCCTGGTCGAGGCGGACCTGGCCGACCCGCAACTGCTGGTGGAGTGCCGTACCGCACTGGATGAATTGACCCAGATTCTGAAGTTGGGCTCGGTGTACCCGTTCCAACGCCAACCTTGAAGAGAGAATTGTAATGACCGACGCCCTGCGCCTGATCCTCGAAGATGAAGACGGCACCCAGCTCGAAACCTCCTGCACCCGTTTTGCCGTGGTTTGGCAAGGCAAGGAAGTGTGGATCCAGCAGGATGGCCGCGGCCAGCTGCTGATCGGTGTGGATGTCGAGGAAGGCGACGCCGAGTACGCCAACCTGCTGCTGCGGCCCATGGCCACCAACCTGGTCAGCCTGCAGCTGGAAATGGAACCTGCAGAGCTTGGCGAAGACGACGATCACGTCCATGGCCCCGACTGCGGCCACACCCACTAAGGAAGTTCCTATGCTCGCCCTTGGTAAATTGCTTGAGCTGACCCTCACCGATCACGAACCGGCCGAGAAGACCCAAGTGACCACCAAGGGCACGCGTTTGCGCTGGCTAGGGGAGGGGGCGCTCGAAGTGCGCCCACCCGACAGCGAGGATTGCGGCCTGGACTTGCTGTTGTCTGCCGGTATTCATGGTAACGAGACAGCGCCGATCGAGTTGCTCGAACGGCTGCTGCATGGCGTGGCCGACGGGTCGATCAAGCCCAAGGCGCGGGTGTTGTTCCTGTTCGGCAACCCGGTGGCGATGCGCAAGGGTGAGCGTTTCATCGAACAGGACATCAACCGCCTGTTCAACGGGCGCCATGAGCTGTCCAGCGGTTTCGAGGCGTTGCGTGCGGCCGAGCTCGAGCAGTTCGCCCGGGTGTTCTTCAGCAAGCCGGGGCGCAGCCGCCTGCATTACGACCTGCATACTGCCATCCGCGGTTCGAAGATCGAGCAGTTTGCCTTGTACCCCTATAAAGAGGGGCGCCAGCACTCCCGTCGCCAACTGGCACGCCTGGCAGCGGCGGGCATGCAGGCGGTGTTGCTGCAAAGCAAGCCTTCCATCACCTTCAGCGCGTTTACCTACGAACAGCTGGAGGCTGAAGCGTTCACCCTGGAGCTGGGCAAGGCCCGCCCGTTCGGCCAGAACGAGCAAGTCAACCTCGACAAGCTCGAAGACCGCCTGATCAGGATCATCACGGCTGAAGAACCCGAAGACGAAGACTCGCTGGAAGGCCTGCAGCTGTTCAGTGTCTCCCGCGAAATCATCAAGCACAGCGACAGCTTTCACCTGCACCTGCCGGCGGATATCGAGAATTTTTCCGAACTGAGCAAAGGTTACCTGCTGGCTGAAGACCTGGCCGAGATGCGTTGGGTGGTCGAGGAAGAGGGCGCGCGCATCATCTTCCCCAACCCCAAGGTCAAGAATGGCCTCAGGGCAGGGCTTCTGATCGTGCCCGATGCAGGGCAGCGGTTGAGCTGAGGCGTTGCTTACAGTTGCGTGCGCAGTTCCAGTTGCAGTGCCTGGCGTAATCCGTTTTCAGTGAAAGCGGCGGGGTTGGTGTTAAGCGCAGTAGCGCCCCCAAAGTTGAATCTGCAGTCGGTGGGCAAGCCGATGCTTTGCAGTAACAGGTTGTCTACCGGGTAGGCGCCGTAAGTGCCCTGAACCTCTGTCTGGCCTGGGAACACGGTGCCGGTCATGGAATTCCAGCCCTGGCACAGGCAGCGGTACAGGTCCAGCAGCGGCAATTGGGTTGCCGTCGACCAGTTCGGGTTGTAGGCCAGCATGCCACCGCTGTAGCCCCAGCTGCTCTGGTTTTCGTTGATGATGAAGTGGCCTTCGTCTTCGTCCTGCTCGTCATCGCTGGGCGTGTAGCAAGTGAACTGTTGCCTGGCCGCTTCGCTCACCCTGATCGGTTTTCCGGTATGCCCGGCCTTGTTGTCCAGGCCTGCCAGCAGTGCTTGGCCGCACGGCAATTTGCGCATCAGCACCAGCGCATCTTCTACCGCCTGGCGGAACGCCTCATCACCCGTCACTTGCACACCGATGCGGCCTAGCGCCTGATGCTCGGCCGCTACAGGCTGGGCCAGGTGCGCATCGTACGCCGTGTTGCGGTAGAGCACGGTGCTGGAATTGGCCTGGCCAAGCAGGCAGTGGCCGGTGACATTGACCACCGCATTGCCTTTGTCGATCAGGACAGGGCCGCTACCGACGACTACCTGGTGCGTGCCGGTGTGCGCATCGATGTGCACCATGCCGGCCCCTGTCTCGATGCTGTTGCCGCTGCCGATCATGTCGATCAGTACCGGCTTGCGGACCTGCCCGGTAATGACCACCTGGTGCCCGCCATCGGTCAGGCGAATGGCAATGGCTTCAGCGGTATGCTGGGCGACCATGAATACCGCGCCGTTGACCGTGACTTCCAGCAAGCAGTCGTGGGTCGCGATCTGCACGCGTTTTTGCCGTGCGTCCGAACCTGTGGCGCGCGGGGCGACATTGAACACCAGCAGCTCGGTGCTGGGCGCCAGGCGACGGTAGCGTCGCCCCAGCGCATAGGCGCGTTCCAGGGTGATACGCACATTGCCATCAGCCTGGATGTACTTCACCTCTGTCTGCTGCTGGGGGTGGTCCTTGTTGATGAATGCGGTGTGGTGGCTGCCAGCCTGTCGATCGTCGAGGTAATAGACGGGGCTGGCATTGATCAATGGCGTAGGGTGGGGGAGCGGGTGTGGGTCCGAGTGCAGTTTGGACAGGTTCAGCTCAGGCATGGCGCATTCCGGTATCGAGAAGAAAGGCGCAGCATCCCCTTTGGGCTGGGTGCCCAGGTGTTGCTTATGTACCGCCAGCGTGGCCGTGCAGCGCTGCCAGGCGACCTTGACAGTGTCGATGAACGGCATTTCATCCGCGCAATGCCGTTCTGGTGTACAAACACACTGTATCTCCTGTTCAGGCTGGCTATAATGGCGCCCTTTGCCGTCGTTTCGTCGATTCGACGTATTAGCCCAAACGGCCGCCGTTTCCGTGGAAGAACCTATGAAAAGCGCAGAAATCCGTGAAGCCTTCCTTCGCTTCTTCGAAGAGCAGGGCCATACCCGAGTTGCCTCCAGTTCGCTGATCCCGAACAACGACCCCACCCTGCTGTTCACCAACGCAGGCATGAACCAGTTCAAGGACTGCTTCCTCGGTGCCGAGAAGCGTGCCTATACCCGTGCGGTCAGCAGCCAGAAGTGCGTGCGCGCGGGCGGCAAGCACAACGACCTGGAAAACGTCGGTTACACCGCGCGTCACCACACGTTCTTCGAAATGCTGGGCAACTTCAGCTTCGGCGACTACTTCAAGCGCGACGCCATCACCTTCGCCTGGACCTTCCTGACCTCGGAAAAATGGCTGAACCTGCCCAAGGAAAAGCTCTGGGTCACGGTCTACGCCACCGACGACGAAGCCTACGACATCTGGACCAAGGAAGTCGGCGTGCCTGCCGAGCGCATGGTGCGCATCGGTGACAACAAGGGCGCCCCCTACGCATCCGACAACTTCTGGACCATGGGCGATACTGGCCCGTGCGGCCCATGCACCGAGATCTTCTACGACCACGGCCCGGACATCTGGGGTGGCCCGCCTGGTTCGCCGGAAGAAGACGGTGACCGCTACATCGAGATCTGGAACAACGTCTTCATGCAGTTCAACCGCACTGCCGATGGCGTGCTGCACCCGCTGCCAGCGCCGTCGGTGGACACCGGCATGGGCCTGGAGCGTGTCAGCGCCGTGCTGCAGCACGTGCACTCCAACTACGAGATCGACCTGTTCCAGAACCTGCTGGCAGCGGCGGCCAAGGCCATCGGTTGCAGCAATGACGGCCAGGCTTCGCTGAAAGTGGTGGCCGACCACATCCGCTCCTGCGGCTTCCTGATTGCCGACGGCGTGCTGCCATCCAACGAAGGCCGTGGCTATGTACTGCGTCGCATCATCCGCCGCGCTTGCCGCCACGGTAACAAGCTGGGCGCCAAGGGCAGCTTCTTCTACCAGATCGTTGCTGCCCTGGTGGCCGAAATGGGCGAAGCCTTCCCCGAGCTGACCAGCCAGCAAGCGCACATCGAGCGCGTGCTCAAGGCCGAAGAAGAGCAGTTCGCCAAGACCCTGGAGCAGGGCCTGCGCATCCTCGAGCAAGATCTGGCCCAGTTGCAAGGCGCCGTGGTACCCGGCGATGTGGTGTTCAAGCTGTATGACACCTACGGTTTCCCGATGGACCTGACGGCCGACATTGCCCGTGAGCGCGAGTTGACCATCGACGAAGCCGGCTTCGAGCGTGAAATGGACGCCCAGCGTGAGCGCGCCCGTTCTGCCAGCGCCTTCGGCATGGACTACAACAGCCTGGTCAAGGTCGACAGCGCCACCGAGTTCCTCGGTTACGACGCAACCGAAGGCCAGGGCAAGATCATCGCCCTGTACAAGGACGGCCAATCGGTCGACCAGCTGGGGGTGGGCGAGCAGGGCGTAGTGGTGCTGGACCGCACGCCGTTCTACGCCGAGTCCGGCGGCCAGGTGGGTGACAGCGGGTACCTGCAGGCGGGTGCTGCACGCTTCGACGTACGTGATACCACCAAGACCGGCGGGGCCTTCCTGCACCACGGTGTGGTCACCAGCGGTGCGCTGCTGATCGGTGCGCCGGTGGAGGCCAAGGTCGATGCAGACGTTCAGCACGCCACCTCGCTGAACCACTCGGCTACCCACCTGCTGCACGAAGCGTTGCGTCAGGTGCTGGGCGAGCACGTGCAACAGAAGGGCTCGCTGGTCGACAGCCAGCGCCTGCGTTTCGACTTCAGCCACTTCGAAGCGGTGAAGCCGGAGCAGCTCAAGCAGCTGGAAGACATCGTCAACCGCGAAGTGCGCAAGAACACGCCGGTCGAGACCGAACTGACCGACATCGAAACCGCCAAGGCCAAAGGTGCCATGGCGCTGTTCGGTGAGAAATACGGCGATACCGTGCGCGTGCTGACCATGGGTGGCGATTTCTCGGTAGAGCTGTGTGGCGGTATCCACGCCAAGCGTACCGGTGACATCAGCCTGTTCAAGATCATCAGCGAAGGCGGCGTGGCCTCTGGCGTACGCCGTATCGAAGCAGTCACCGGCGCCGCTGCGCTGGCCTACCTGAACGCTGCCGAAGAGCAGGTCAAGGAAGCCGCGCAACTGGTCAAGGGTAACCGTGACAACCTGATCGACAAGTTGTCGGCTGTGCTTGAGCGCAACCGTCAGCTGGAGAAGCAGTTGGAACAGCTGCAGGCCAAGGCCGCCAGCGCCGCAGGGGACGATCTCTCCAACGCGGCTGTTGAGGTCAAGGGTGCCAAGGTCCTCGCCGCCCGCCTGGATGGGCAGGATGGCAAGGCCCTGCTGGCCCTGGTCGATCAGTTGAAGAACAAGCTCGGCCACGCAGTGATCCTGCTGGGCAGCGAGCATGAGGGCAAGGTCGTGTTGGTGGCCGGCGTGACCAAGGACCTCTCCAGCCAACTCAAGGCTGGCGATCTGATGAAGCAAGCCGCTGCGGCGGTGGGTGGCAAGGGCGGTGGCCGTCCGGACATGGCTCAGGGCGGTGGCGTCGACGTCGCTGCGCTGGACAAGGCCCTGGCGCTGGCCGTGCCATTCGCAGAGCAGGGACTTTGAGATGAAGGGGTAGGCGGTTCAGTGGCGGGTGCGAAGCCCCCGGGTGCCGCACCCGGTGGCAGGCAGCAGCGTCACCGGCCACTTCCGCCACCCCTTCATGTTGGATTGTTTTTTGGGGCCCTGTATGGGCTGAGGCACCATTGAAATGGCGTTGATCGTACAGAAATTTGGCGGCACCTCTGTCGGTTCCATCGAGCGGATCGAGCAGGTAGCCGATAAGGTCAAGAAACACCGTGAAGCGGGCGACGACCTGGTCGTCGTGCTGTCGGCCATGAGCGGTGAAACCAATCGCCTGATCGACCTGGCCAAGCAGATCACCGATCAGCCGGTTCCGCGTGAACTGGACGTGATCGTGTCGACCGGTGAGCAGGTGACCATTGCCTTGCTGACCATGGCCTTGATCAAGCGTGGTGTGCCAGCGGTGTCCTACACCGGCAACCAGGTGCGCATTCTCACTGACAGCGCGCACAACAAGGCGCGCATCCTGCAAATCGACGACCACAAGATTCGTGCCGACCTCAAGGAAGGCCGCGTGGTCGTGGTTGCGGGCTTCCAGGGTGTCGACGAGCACGGCAGCATCACCACCCTCGGTCGCGGCGGCTCCGACACCACCGGCGTGGCCCTGGCGGCGGCGCTGAAAGCTGACGAGTGCCAGATCTACACCGATGTGGATGGCGTCTACACCACCGACCCGCGCGTAGTGCCGCAGGCCCGTCGCCTGGAGAAGATCACCTTCGAAGAGATGCTGGAAATGGCCAGCCTCGGTTCCAAGGTGCTGCAGATCCGTTCGGTGGAGTTCGCCGGCAAGTACAACGTTCCGCTGCGCGTGCTGCACAGCTTCAAGGAGGGTCCGGGTACCCTCATTACCATTGATGAAGAGGAATCCATGGAACAGCCGATCATTTCCGGTATCGCCTTCAACCGTGATGAAGCCAAGCTGACCATTCGCGGCGTGCCGGACACCCCGGGCGTGGCCTTCAAGATCCTCGGCCCGATCAGTGCTTCGAACATCGAAGTGGACATGATCGTGCAGAACGTTGCCCACGATAACACCACCGACTTCACCTTCACCGTGCACCGCAACGAGTACGAGAAGGCGCAGAGCGTGCTGGAAAACACCGCCCGCGAAATCGGTGCCCGCGAAGTGATCGGCGACACCAAGATCGCCAAGGTCTCCATCGTTGGCGTCGGCATGCGCTCGCACGCCGGGGTTGCCAGCCGCATGTTCGAGGCGCTGGCCAAGGAGAGCATCAACATCCAGATGATCTCCACCTCCGAGATCAAGGTTTCGGTCGTGATCGAAGAAAAGTACCTGGAGCTGGCCGTGCGCGCGCTGCACACCGCGTTCGAGCTTGACGCCCCTGCCCGACAGGGCGAGTAAGGCGCTGCACTGCAAGGGCGCGGCACCAGCCGCGCCCTTCGTGTTTCTGCTCGCTGCGCAGGCCCTGTCCTGCCCTGTGCAGCGTGCGACCGGGCTGGTCGTCGTCCGCGGCCGGCCCTGACCCCAAGACTGTTACCCCTGAATGTTTTGCGTAAGGAGAAAGCTATGTTGATTCTGACTCGTCGGTGCGCCGAGAGCCTGATCATTGGAGACGGCGAGATTACCGTGACGGTGCTCGGCGTGAAGGGCAACCAGGTACGTATAGGCGTTAGCGCGCCGAAGGAAGTGGCTGTTCACCGCGAGGAAATCTACCTGCGGATCAAGAAAGAGAAGGATGAAGAGCCAAGCCTTTAATTTTTTTGAAGTTTTTTTCAAAAAAAGGGTTGCAAAGGTGAAAGAGGTTCTTTAATATTCGCCTCGTGTTGCGGTGAGGTGGCCGAGTGGCCGAAGGCGCTCCCCTGCTAAGGGAGTATACCTCATAAGGGTATCGGGGGTTCGAATCCCCCCTTCACCGCCATTATTTGCGTAGGGCGCTGTAACGGGTAGGAACGCTAAGTAGTTGATTTTAAACGAAAACGTTCTTGCAAAAATGTTTCAGCGACCTATAATGCGCGGCAAGACACGGACTCATAGCTCAGCTGGATAGAGTACTCGGCTACGAACCGAGCGGTCGCAGGTTCGAATCCTGCTGAGTCCGCCACTTTTGAAGTGGCTTTGTTTTCAAGGCTGCTTCAATCAACCAGCGGTATCTGGTCTAAAACTGCCAATCGCGGACTCATAGCTCAGCTGGATAGAGTACTCGGCTACGAACCGAGCGGTCGCAGGTTCGAATCCTGCTGAGTCCGCCACTTTTTGAAGTGGTTTTGCTTGCAAGGCTGCTTCAGTCAACCAGCGGTATCTGGTCTAAAACTGCCAATCGCGGACTCATAGCTCAGCTGGATAGAGTACTCGGCTACGAACCGAGCGGTCGCAGGTTCGAATCCTGCTGAGTCCGCCACTTTTTGAAGTGGTTTTGCTTGCAAGGCTACTTCAGTCAACCAGTGGTAATCTGGTCTAAAACTACCATTACGGACTCATAGCTCAGCTGGATAGAGTACTCGGCTACGAACCGAGCGGTCGCAGGTTCGAATCCTGCTGAGTCCGCCATACCCCATCAAAAAGCCCGCTCAACAGAGCGGGCTTTTTGTTTCTGCGTGTCACAGAATTGTCGACCATGGCCATCTAAGCTTTCCTGTAAAGGTTGTGCCGTGGCCGTGGCGCTTCGCAGCCACAAGGCCGCACTGCCGCGACATATGCGAAATTCAATGTGCTTTCGTACCCGTGACAACCGTCGCACTGTTGGCTTCGTGCGTTGTCCCAGCTTTATCGCGCAAACGATTGTTCTAGCCAAAAATTTAAGCGATCTGACAGCTTTAGCAGTGTATGATTGCGCCCGTCAGCCCCGCCGGGGCTTGTGGAAAACCACCATGGACTTACCCAGTAGTTACTCGCTAACACGATTCATACCGAAAGATCTGACCGATTGATTCTCCCGGCGTGCTCCGCTGCTGGGAGTGGAGTTCGCCTATGACCGAAGTAGAAGTAAAAAAAGCACAGGACAGCCTGCAGGATCGCCTGGCCCAGGTGATCGAGTTGCTGCAGCGCCAGCGTGTGGTCGAAGACCTGACCCACCGCCAGGAAGGTGCGCACAACGACCTGGTCGAGAACCTGGTCCACCGCCAGAACCTCGTCGAGTTGCAGCGCAAGCTCGATGACCTTCACCCCGCCGACGTCGCCTACATCCTCGAAGCCTTGCCCCTGGAAGACCGCCTGACGGTCTGGCAGCTGGTGCGCTCGGATCGCGACGGCGACATCCTGCTCGAAGTCTCCGACTCCGTACGTCAGTCGCTGATTGCCGACATGGACGACCACGAGCTGCTGGCGGCGGCCAAGGAAATGGACGCCGACGAACTGGCTGACCTGGCGCCTGAGTTGCCGCGTGACGTTGTCCACGAGCTGATGGAAACGCTGGATGCCCAGCAACGCGAGCGGGTGCGTTCCGCGCTGAGCTACGACGAGGAGCAGGTCGGTGCGCTGATGGACTTCGAGATGGTCACCATCCGCGAAGACGTCAGCCTGGAAGTGGTGCTGCGCTACCTGCGCCGCCTCAAAGAACTGCCCAACCATACCGACAAACTGTTCGTGGTCGATTACGACGGCATCCTCAAAGGGGTGTTGCCGATCAAGCGCCTGTTGGTCAACGACCCGGAGAAGAAAGTCGCGGAGGTCATGGCGACCGACCCCGTGTCTTTCCAGCCCGAGGAAGATGCCTACGATGCCGCGCAGGCCTTTGAGCGTTACGACCTGGTATCGGCGCCGGTGGTCGACAAGAGCGAGCGCCTGATCGGCCGTTTGACCATCGACGAAATGGTCGACCTGATTCGTGAGGAAAGCGAGAGCGAAGTCCTCAACATGGCCGGTCTGCGCGAAGAAGAGGACATCTTCGCCTCGGTCTGGCGTTCGTTCCGCAACCGCTGGGCCTGGCTGGCGATCAACCTGATCACCGCGTTTCTGGCTTCGCGGGTGATCGGCGTGTTCGAGGGTTCGATTGAAAAACTGGTAGCCTTGGCCGCGTTGATGCCGATCGTTGCCGGTATTGGTGGCAACTCCGGTAACCAGACCATCACCATGATCGTCCGTGCCATGGCGCTGGATCAGGTGTCGCCGGGCAATACCAGCCGTTTGATGCGTAAAGAGCTGGCGGTATCGCTGATCAACGGCCTGGTGTGGGGCGGGGTGATCGGTGCGGTGGCTTTCTGGCTGTATGGCAGCTGGTCATTGGGGGTGGTGATGACCGCAGCGATGACCCTCAACCTGTTGCTGGCCGCGCTGATGGGGGTGCTTATCCCGATGACCCTGGCGCGACTGGGGCGGGACCCGGCGATGGGCGCGAGTGTGATGATCACGGCTGTGACCGACAGTGGCGGGTTCTTCATCTTCCTGGGGCTGGCGACGCTATTCTTGCTGTAACCCCTTTCTTGCCTTACGCGATCCCTGTAGGAGCGGCCTTGTGTCGCGAAAGGGTCGCAGCGCGGCCCCGGCAATGTCGGCTGTGACGCCAGAACCCGGGCCGCTGCGCGCCCCATCGCGACACAAGGCCGCTCCTACCGGGGGCGAATTCCCTGTAGTGACCCACAAAAAAGCCAGCTGACGCTGGCTTTTTTGTATCCGCTGGCAACCTTCAGGAAGCGTCGGCTGCCATCTCTGCATCGTGCGCGATCAGCGCAACCAAGGCGTTTTGCTGGCGGTGGGACAGCTGACGGAAACGTTGCAGCAACTCGCGTTCATGCAGGGACAGCTCCGGGCTGTCCAGGCGCATGCTCAGCTCGTCACCCAACGCGCCTTCCTGGATAAGGCTCTGCTCCAGGCGTGCGATGATTTCGGAGTTCATGCTGCGGTGATGGTTGCGCGCTACCTCGGCAATGCGCTCACGCATTCCGTCTGGCAGGCGGACGACGAACTTGTCAGCGGTGCGGCTCGAATAAATAGCCTGTTTCATTGGGCGCATATAAATTGACCGGATTTTGGTTCAGGGGAAGCGGTTCTCAAATTGGCCGCACGGGGGTGAAAATACGACCGTCGTGGCGACAAAATGTTCAACCGTCAGTGAAAATTGGATGCTCATCTTGCCTCAAGGTCGCCGTTTCCTTGGCGTCAATTCTGTGACAAATAGTGAGCCGGGTAAAGGCTTTGTGCCAGTACCAATTATCAGAAATGAGTACTGGTTTGAAAAGTTTTACATGCTCCGGCTCGCCTGACCGTCAGCCTTTTGCCGTCAAAAACTGGTAAAAAACAGCAAAAGACCAGGAAAACCCCTAGAATGCGCCGGGTTCCCTCCATAGAGCATAGTGGCTATGCAACATGACGCAAGCGACCGCCGATCAGGGGCAGGGCGGCTGATATTTTTGATGGGCCCGTCAGGGTCCGGGAAGGATTCCATCCTGGAAGCTTCCCGTGAGCAACTGGCTGCCGCCGGCGTGGAAATCGCCCGCAGGGTCATTACCCGCTCGGCAGAAGCGCGGGGCGAAGCGGCCCATGGCGTTACCCCGCAGCAGTTTGCGGCCCTGCTCGCGCAGGGCGCGTTCGCCATGCATTGGCAGGCCAATGGCCTGGACTATGGCATTGCGGTGCAGGTGGACGCCTGGCTGCAGGCGGGCAGGCCGGTGCTGGTCAATGGCTCGCGCGCCTATTTGGCCGAAGCCCGTGCGCGTTACCCGGACCTGTTGGCGGTGCTGGTCGAAGTCAGCCCCGAAGTGCTGCGCGAGCGCTTGTTGGCCCGCGGGCGGGAAACGGCGGCGCAAATCGAGCAGCGCCTGGCCCGTAATGCACGTTTACAGCACACCAGCGACCCCACCGTGCATGTGCTGGACAATTCCAACCGCCTGGAAACAGCCGTCGCCGGCCTGTTCACACTGCTGCGCGAAACGGGCGTGCTGCCCGGGGCAACGTAGTGCCAGAAAAGGATTACGCGAAAAAGCCCGGTATAGGCATGACAAACGCTGGCATGCTGGTTAACATGCTCGCCGTCCCGCTGTGCAGCGCTCGCTGCCGGTGTTTGCGTCTCAGTAGCTCAATTGGATAGAGCATCCCCCTCCTAAGGGGAAGGTTGCAGGTTCAATTCCTGCCTGGGACGCCATTTCCCCCTCTGTTTGCCTACCTCTCCAAAGCCCTGAGGCTTGCCCCCGATCAGGCCGTCATGGCCGGTAAAAATATACGCCGTTGGATCTCTTCCGGTCTCCCAGCGCCAGGCTTATGCTTGCCACTGACAGACATGATCTTGCCGCCTGCGGCAAACACATAATGTCGGCAGCCCCTTGATGGGCACGCAGTTGCTGGGCATCAGGGAGAGCGCATGAATCAGGAAACCAGGCCGGCGCCCCCCGGCTTCAGCGAGCAGCAGTTGCACACCTTGTTCGAGTTGGTCAGCGATGGCATCTGGGACTGGAACGCCAACACCGGCTACGTTTATCGCAACCCCGGTTGGTACGCCATGCTGGGCTATGCCAACCATTCCAAGGCCAACTCGGTATTCACCTGGGAAAGTGTGATCCATCCCGAAGACTACCCCCGGGTGATGGCGCATTTCGAGGCCTACATCGAGCAGCGCACCGAGCGTTACCTTATCGAGTACCGTTGCCGCTGCCAGGATGGCAGTTACCTGTGGATCGAGGACACTGGCTATATCATCGACCGCAACGCCGATGGCTCGGTGGCACGCATGCTCGGTGCGCACCGCAACATTGACGCTGGCAAGCGCCTGGTTGCGCAGCTGCAACAGAAGAACCAATCACTGGAGAGCCTGGTTGCCGAACGCACCCGCGAATTGTCCTGGGTCAACCAGCAGTTGCAGCGCCAGCTGGATGAAAACCGCGAGCTGGCCGAACGCGATGCCCTGACCCGCGTCGCCAGTCGCTACCGTCTGGAAAAGGAGCTGCAACTGGAGTGTCAGCGCGCTCAGCGCTTTCGCCAGCCGTTGTCGCTGATTGCCATGGACATGGATGATTTCAAGCCGATCAACGACCGCTATGGCCACGCGCAGGGTGACAGGGCATTGGTGCAGGTGGCGGAAAACCTGCGCAGCTGCCTGCGTGATTTTGACCTGTTGGCGCGTTGGGGGGGTGACGAGTTCATCATCGTGCTGCCGCAGACCGCCCTGAGCGAAGCGTTGGACGTGGCAACGCGCCTGCGCCAGGCCGTACAGCAGCTGGAGCCGGTGGGCGACTGCCAGCTGACCATGAGCTACGGCGTGGTACAGCGGCGCGGCGGGGAAGACCAGGTCGAGCTGCTGGCGCGGGCGGACCAGGCGCTGTACCGGGCCAAGGGCAATGGCAAGAACGCCATAGCCGAGTAGCCTGTGCCGACCCCGTGAGTAAAAAAAAGACCCGCGGCGCCTCACGGCGCAGCGGGCCAAATCGGCCTTGGCCGCTTCAGTGTCAGATATGCAGGGCGTGCCCCAGGGCGCGCAGTGCCGCTTCCTGTACCGCCTCACCCAGTGTCGGGTGGGCATGGATGGTACCGGCCACATCCTCCAGGCATGCGCCCATCTCCAGCGACTGGGCAAACGCCGTGGACAGCTCGGAAACGGCCACGCCAACCGCCTGCCAACCCACGATCAGATGGTTGTCACGGCGCGCCACCACGCGCACGAAACCGCTTTTCGACTCCAGGCTCATGGCCCGGCCATTGGCAGCAAACGGGAACTGCGCGACGATGCAGTCCAGGCCCTGCTGGCTGGCCTGCTCCGGGGTTTTGCCGACTACCACCACTTCCGGGTCGGTGAAGCACACGGCGGCAATGGCTGCCGGCTCGAAACGGCGGGTTTTGCCGGCGATGATCTCGGCCACCATCTCGCCTTGGGCCATGGCCCGATGCGCCAGCATCGGCTCGCCAGCCACGTCACCGATGGCCCAGACATTGTGCATGCTGGTCTGGCAGCGCTCGTCGATGGCGATGCCGGCGCCGTTCATCTTCAGGTCCAGGCATTCCAGGTTGAAGCCGCGGGTGCGTGGTCGGCGGCCGACCGCCACCAGTACCTGGTCAGCCTCCAGGCGCAACTGCCCACCCTGGCCATCATTGGCCAGCAGGCAGCCATCTCGGTAACCCTCGACGGTATGGCCCAGGTGCAAGGCGATGCCCAGCTTTTTCAGCGACTCGGCCACCGGTGCCGTCAGTTCAGTGTCGTAAGTCGGCATAATGCGCTCGCGCGCTTCCACCACGCTGACCCGCGCGCCCAGTTTGCGATAGGCGATACCCAGCTCCAGGCCGATGTAACCACCGCCCACCACCACCAGGTGTTGGGGCAGGGCTTTGGGTGCCAGCGCTTCGGTGGAGGAAATGACCGCGCCACCCAGCGGCAGCATCGGCAGTTCAACGCTGCTGGAGCCGGTGGCCAGTAGCAGGTGTTCGCACTGGATACGTTGGCCATCGACCTCGACCTGCTTGCCGTCGAGCAGCTTGGCCCAGCCATGCACAACCTTGACTCCGTTTTTTTTCAGCAAGGCGGCGACCCCGGTGGTCAGGCGGTCGACGATGCCGTCCTTCCAGGACACGCTCTGGCCGATGTCCAGGCGCGCCGAAGCCACGCTGATGCCCAGCGGCGAGGCTTCGGTGTAGCGGGTGGCCTGGTGGTACTGCTCGGCCACGTGGATCAGTGCCTTGGACGGGATGCAGCCGATGTTCAGGCAAGTGCCGCCCAGCGCCTGGCCCTCGACCAGCACCGTGGGTATGCCCAGTTGCCCGGCGCGGATGGCCGCGACATAGCCGCCAGGGCCGCCGCCGATGATCAGCAAGGTGGTTTGTAGGGTTTGTTGCATGATCACTCCACGAACAGGCAGGCAGGTTGTTCGAGCAGGCCACGCACGGCCTGGATGAACAGGGCGGCGTCCATGCCATCGACCACCCGGTGGTCGAACGAGCTGGACAGGTTCATCATCTTGCGCACGACGATCTGGCCGTCGATCACCACCGGCCGCTCGACCATGCGGTTGACGCCGACGATCGCCACCTCCGGCGTGTTCACCACGGGCGTGCTGACGATACCGCCCAGCGCTCCGAGGCTGGTCAGGGTGATGGTCGAACCGGACAGTTCTTCGCGGTTGGCCTTGTTGTTGCGCGCGGCATGGGCCAGGCGTGTGATCTCGCTGGCGTTGGCCCACAGGCTGCCTGCTTCGGCGTGGCGCAGCACCGGCACCATCAGCCCGTTGTCCCCTTGCGTAGCGATGCCGACATGCACCGCACCATGGCGGGTGATGACCTGCGCTTCGTCGTCGTAGGTCGCGTTGATCTGCGGGAAATCACGCAGCGCCACCACCAGCGCACGCACCAGGAACGGCAGCAGGGTGAGTTTGCCGCGGCTGTCGCCGTGCTTGCTGTTGAGTTGCTGGCGCAGGGCTTCGAGGGCCGTGACGTCGATTTCTTCCACGTAGCTGAAGTGCGCGACCCGGCGCTTGGCGTCCTGCATGCGCTGGGCAATCTTGCGGCGCAGGCCGATCACCGGCACCTGCTGGCTGTCGGTGCGCTTGGCATAGCCATTCGGCGCCTGCCCAGTGCTGCTTTGCGGCTTGCTCATGAAGGCGTCGAGGTCTTCGTGCAGAATGCGCCCGGCCGGGCCGCTGCCATGCACGTAGCGCAGTTCGATACCCGCATCCAGGGCGCGCTTGCGCACGGCGGGCGAAGCCAGCGGCTTGTCGCCCGGCTGACGCGGCACGATGGGCGCGGTTTCATGGTTGGCCGGTGCCTGGCAGGCGACCGGTTTAACGGGTTCCTGCGGCGCTGCCGGCGCAGCTGCAGTTTCCACCTGTTTGGCCTGCGGCACATCCACATGGTTACCGCTGCCTTCCACCTCGATGCGGATCAGCTCGCTGCCGACCGCCATCACTTCCCCGGGTTGGCCGCCCAAGGCCAATACTTTGCCACTGACCGGCGAAGGGATTTCCACAGTTGCCTTGTCGGTCATGACATCGGCCACCACCTGGTCTTCGGCGATGGTGTCGCCGACCTTGACGAACCATTCCACCAACTCGACCTGCGCAATGCCTTCGCCAATGTCCGGCATCTTGATGACGTGCGTGCCCATTCAGACCTCCATGACCTTTTTCAATGCCGCGCCTACCCGCGAAGGCCCAGGGAAGTAAGCCCATTCCTGTGCGTGAGGGTAGGGGGTGTCCCAGCCGGTGACACGCTCGATTGGCGCCTCCAGGTGGTGGAAGCAGTGCTCCTGCACCAGCGACACCAGTTCGGCACCAAAGCCACAGGTGCGGGTGGCCTCGTGCACGACCACGCAGCGGCCGGTTTTTTTCACCGATGTGACAATGGCCTCGAGGTCCAGCGGCCAGAGGCTGCGCAGGTCGATCACTTCGGCATCGACGCCGCTCTCTTCGGCTGCCACCTGGGCGACGTACACGGTGGTGCCGTACGTCAACACGGTCACGTCATTGCCTGGCCGGGCAATGGCGGCCTTGTCCAGCGGTACGCTGTAGTAGCCGTCGGGCACGGCACTGTGCGGGTGTTTCGACCAGGGTGTCACGGGGCGGTCGTGGTGGCCGTCGAACGGGCCGTTGTACAGGCGCTTGGGCTCCAGGAAAATCACCGGGTCGTCGCATTCGATCGAGGCGATCAGCAGGCCCTTGGCGTCGTACGGGTTCGATGGCATGACCGTACGCAGGCCGCACACCTGGGTGAACATGGCTTCCGGGCTCTGGCTGTGGGTCTGGCCACCGTAAATGCCGCCGCCGCAGGGCATGCGCAGGGTCAGCGGGGCGATGAATTCACCGGCCGAGCGGTAACGCAGGCGGGCCATTTCGGAAACGATCTGGTCAGAGGCAGGGTAGAAGTAGTCGGCAAACTGGATTTCCACCACCGGGCGCAAACCGTAGGCGCCCATGCCTACCGCGGTGCCGACGATACCACTCTCGGAGATCGGCGCGTCGAATACGCGCGACTTGCCGTACTTGGCCTGCAGGCCCTCGGTGCAGCGGAACACGCCGCCAAAGTAGCCGACGTCCTGGCCGTACACCACTACATTGTCGTCGCGTTCAAGCATGACATCCATGGCCGAGCGCAGGGCCTGGATCATGGTCATGGTGGTGGTGGCCATGGCGGTTTCCGGGTTGATGCTGTTGTTGTGGTCGTTCATGTCAAACCCCCAGTTCCTGGCGTTGGCGGCGCAGGTGGTCGGGCATTTCCTTGTACACGTCCTCGAACATCGAGGCAGCGCTCGGGATGTGACCGTTGGCCAGGGTGCCGTATTGCTCGGCCTCTTTCTGCGCGGCGATCACCGCCGCTTCGAATTCGGCGGTGGTGGCCTGGTGTTCTTCTTCGGACCAGTGGCCGATCTTGATCAGGTGCTGCTTAAGTCGGGCGATCGGGTCACCCAGCGGGAAGTGGCTCCAGTCATCGGCGGGGCGGTACTTGGACGGGTCGTCAGAGGTCGAGTGCGGGCCGGCGCGGTAGGTGACCCACTCGATCAGGCTGGGGCCCATGCCACGGCGCGCGCGCTCGGCGGCCCAGCGCGAGGCGGCGTACACCGCGACGAAGTCGTTGCCGTCGACCCTCAGCGAGGCGATGCCGCAGCCCACGCCACGGCCGGCGAAGGTGGTCGATTCGCCACCGGCAATGGCCTGGAAGGTCGAGATGGCCCACTGGTTGTTGACCACGTTGAGAATGACCGGCGCCCGGTACACGTGAGCGAAGGTCAGGGCGGTGTGGAAGTCCGACTCGGCGGTGGCGCCGTCGCCGATCCACGCCGAGGCGATCTTGGTATCGCCCTTGATCGCCGAGGCCATCGCCCAGCCGACGGCTTGCACGAACTGGGTGGCCAGGTTGCCGCTGATGGTGAAGAAGCCGGCCTCGCGTACCGAGTACATGATCGGCAGCTGGCGGCCCTTGAGCGGATCGCGCTCGTTGGACAGCAACTGGCAGATCATGTCCACCAGTGACACGTCGCGGGCCATCAGGATGCTTTGCTGGCGATAGGTGGGGAAGCACATGTCGGTGCGGTTCAATGCCAGTGCCTGGCCGCTGCCGATGGCTTCCTCGCCCAGGCTCTGCATGTAGAAAGACATCTTCTTCTGGCGCTGGGCAACCACCATGCGGCTGTCGAACACCCGGGTCTTGAGCATGGCGCGCATGCCCTGGCGCAGGACCTGCGGGTCGATGTCTGCAGCCCACGGGCCCTGAGCGTTACCTTGCTCGTCAAGGACGCGGACCAGGCTGTAGGAAAGGTCGGCGGTGTCGGCAGCATCGACATCCACAGGAGGCTTGCGGGCTTGACCTGCGTCGTTCAGGCGCAGGTAGGAAAAATCGGTCTGGCAGCCTGGCCGGCCGGTGGGCTCGGGCACATGCAAACGCAGGGGGGCGTACTCGTTCATGCTTTTTACGCTCGCTCGGGTATTTGTTTTTGTGAGCTTTGAAGCGGCCGCCGCTGAGTGCCGGCTTGTGACTGGCAGGTCAGCGTCACCTACATCTTAGTGGCCCGGCAGGAGAATTTTTCTCTCAAGTTGATTGCCTTTGCCGTGCGCGGCAGATAAACATTCCGTATAACCAAAAAAAACCGGTGATTTTGTCTCATGCGCAAACTCGATCGTACCGATATCGGCATTCTCAACAGCCTGCAGGAGAACGCCCGCATCACCAACGCCGAGCTGGCACGCTCGGTGAACCTGTCGCCCACGCCCTGTTTCAACCGGGTGCGGGCCATGGAAGAGCTTGGCGTGATTCGGCAGCAGGTGACGTTGTTGTCGCCTGAGGTGCTGGGGCTGGATGTGAACGTGTTCATTCATGTCAGCCTGGAGAAACAGGTGGAGCAGTCGCTGCATCGCTTCGAGGAAGAAATCGCCGAGCGGCCCGAGGTGATGGAGTGCTACCTGATGACCGGTGACCCGGACTACCTGCTGCGGGTACTGCTGCCCAGCATCCAGGCGCTGGAGCGGTTTCTCGATTACCTGACCCGGTTGCCGGGGGTGGCCAATATTCGCTCGAGTTTTGCCCTGAAGCAGGTGCGCTATAAAACCGCCCTGCCGCTGCCAGCCAATGGCATGACCTTGCGCGAGTGAGCCATGCAGCGCCGTTGGCGTGGGAACTGTTGAACTGCGAATTCATCGAAGGCTAGGTCGCCAGCAGCCGTGCCAAACAGCGCGTGCTGGCAGTACCAGCCTGATCGCGACACCACCTGCACCGGACACGCCGCCATGGCGGCAAATCGCTCAAGGGGGCCTGCGCCGAGCGGGTTTTGCCCTTATGCTGCTAGCAGCCCGCCACCTGACCAGGGAGCTCCTCGGTACCTATGCGAAATGTATGGAAGCCGTTTCAGTCGTTGTATTTCGCCGCGCTGATGATGTTGATCGGCTCGGGTCTGCTCAGTACCTACCTCGCCTTGCGCCTGGCTGCCGACCACGTCGACAGCCTGTGGGTCGGTGCCTTGATGGCGGCCAACTACTTTGGCCTGGCAGTGGGCGGCAAGGTCGGCCACCGGCTGATCGGTCGGGTCGGGCACATACGTGCCTATGCCACCTGCGCCGGCATCGTTGGCGCGGCGGTGCTCGGCCATGGCCTGACCGACTGGCTGCCGGCGTGGGTCGGCCTGCGCATGATTGTTGGCCTGGGCATGATGTGCCAGTACATGGTCATCGAGAGTTGGCTCAACGAGCAGGCGGATGTGAAGCACCGCGGCGCGGTGTTCAGCGGGTACATGATTGCCTCGTACCTGGGCCTGGTGCTCGGCCAGCTGATTTTGGTGGTGCACCCGGCGCTTGGCCCGGAATTACTGATGCTGGTGGCTATGTGCTTTGCCCTGTGCCTGGTGCCGGTGGCCATGACCCGGCGTATTCACCCGGCACCCTTGCGCCCGGCCCCGATGGAGCCGAAATTCTTCATCAAGCGCGTGCCGCAGTCGCTCAGCACCGTGCTCGGCTCGGGGCTGATCGTGGGTTCGTTCTACGGCCTGGCGCCGTTGTATGCCTCCAGCCAGGGCATGAGTACGGAGCAGATCGGTTTGTTCATGGGTAGCTGCATCTTTGCCGGCCTGCTGGTGCAGTGGCCGCTGGGCTGGTTGTCCGACCGTTACGACCGGGCGGTACTGATCCGCAGCGTGGCGGTGGGCCTGGCACTGGCGGCAGCGCCGTTGGCGGTACTGCCCAGCGTGCCGCTGGAGTTGCTGTTCGGCATCGGCTTCGTGATTTCGCTGTTGCAGTTCTGCCTGTATCCGCTGGCGGTGGCGTTTTCCAACGACCACGTGGAAAGTGAGCGGCGGGTGTCGTTGACCGCGATGCTGCTGGTGACTTACGGCGTTGGCGCCTGTATCGGGCCATTGGCGGCTGGCGTGCTGATGAAGGTGCTGGGCGCGCAGATGCTGTATGCCTTCTTCGTGTTCTTTGCGCTGGTGCTGGTGTGGCGCATCCGGCCGAAGGCGGTTACCGGCTTGCACCAGGTGCAGGACGCACCGCTTGGTCACGTGGCGATGCCGGCGGCCGGTTCGCCATTGTCGGCGGCCCTGGACCCGCGCGTGGATGAGCAGACCGTGCAGGATGTAATGCAGGCACCGGTGGCGGCAGAGGATACCGAGGCGGAAGAGAAGGGGGCCGAGCAACAGGCGCCCGAGGCTGAAGACGCGAGCAAGTCAGTGTAAGCCTGTGCTGGCCTCTTCGCGGGCTCGCGAAGGGGCCAGCACAGGAGAGACACAAACGAAAACGCCACCTCGGAAGGTGGCGTTTCTGCTTCAACCAGCCGACGGTCAATAGTCGTCTTTGTCGAACCGCCGCGCCTCACGCTGCAGCTGGTACACGAAACTCTCGACCTTGCGCTGTGCCGGGCCGCTGAGGTTGTGGAAGCGTACGCCGGCAAAGGTGGTGTTGATGCGCTCTTCGTAATGCAGGTGGCGCAGCTCGACCATGGTGTCGACCAGGCCCAGCGGGTTACCCGCCTTGAAGCGCTCATACACCTGGCCCAGTTGCAGGCGGCTTTCGACATCGCCCTCGAAGCGCAGTTTGCAGCCGGTGGCGGAGATGTCCAGCAGCTTGCCGCGCAGGGCACCGTTGCCTTTGAGGTGGGTACCGTCAAGGATCACGTCGACCAGTTGCGACAGCTTAAGCGCGGCGCGGAAGGCATTGCGGCGCTGGTGGTAGGTCATCTCGACTGGCAAGGGGCCGCTGTAGCAGCGGTGGCCGTTGACTTCGCTGATCTTCAGTGCGTGGTTGCATTCCCAGGCAATACGCACGCCGTCGTGGAAGCCTTCGACACGGAAGTGTTCACCGCTCTCGATGAACTTCTCGCCGTCACGGGGGATCATTTCATCCAGCGCCAGGGTGTTGCTTTCACGGTCCACGTGCGTCACGTAGCTCTGGAAGCGGTGGCTGCGGTCATGGAAGGTGATGATCAGCGGGTCGTGGCTTTCTTGCAGTTGCCGCAAGTTGGCCGCAATCTCCAAAGGGGTGCTCAGCACCTTTGGCGGTTGCGGGGCATCTGATTCATTGAACACGGCTTATCGTTCTCCAGGCAAAAGCGACTCACGCAAGTAACGGCATTTTGCCAGTATGTTCCGTGCCTTGATAGAAAAATCAGACTTGGCTGAGGGCGCGTGGCTTGCTCAGCAGCGATGTGCCGCCACGGCTATTGTACAGCGACGGTGAATCGCCGCCTTGAAGGATGCGGATCTGGTTATTGGTGACGTGTTGCTGCACCTGGATGATACGGCCATTGGTCTCATTGACTTGCTGGCAGGCTTGCATCAGCTGGCTAATTACGTCGAGTTGCCGCAGTAGCAATGCACCATTTGGCGATTGAGCGGCAACGGCCTCGACCCCTGCGCGATCGGCGCTAAGGCCTAGGCTGGTGAGCAGGTTGCCGCGACGGATCCCTTGCTGCTCGAGCAGCACGATCAAAGACTGCTTTCGCGCCAAGATGCTCTCCAGTGGCGACATGTCGCGACCATGCAAAGCAACGGCTTCTTTCTGCAGGAGCTCAAGCAGTTCCTGCAGCGGGGCAATGTCATCTTCGATCAGTTGCAGCAAAGTGGTGTCGTGCATGGCTAACTCTTGGCTTTTCTAGCGTCCGTGAAGTCAGCGCGCCGCTCGGTCAGCGCTGGGCTTCGAAATCAAGCAGTTTGCTGGCGACCCGGCCGGCATCGACCTGGTAGCTGCCGTCGGCGATAGCCTGTTTCAACTGAGCCACACGGGCGCTGTTGACCACCGGTTCGTCGCGCAGCTTGTCGCTGATCTTCTGCAACTGCTGGGCCTCTTGGCTGAGGTGTACCGCTTCTCCGCTGGCGCCGGTGTCTTTCACCACTTCCTGGCTGGCTGCCGGTTTTTCGGCGCTGCCGGTGGCGCTGTTACCGCGCACGCCGCCCGTGACGGACGGAGAGTTATTCAAACGACTGAAGTCGATGACCATGATCAGAAACCTCTGGGTATTTGGACGCTTGCCTTGTTTTCGGCCAACCCGATAGAAACTTTAGGCACAAATGCGTTGCCGCCTGTCAGCAAGCTCGCCACCCGTTTTCTGACACAGTTTAGGAAATGCGGTTCCGCACCGCCAGCGCCTTCTGGCGATTGGTCTACATGCTGACCTCGACCTGGCCTGGGCCGGTGACCCTGGCCTTGACCACCCGTTTTGAATTGAGGTTGCGTACCCTTATCTGCTCGCTGAGGCCGCCCTTGCTCAGGGCTTCGCCTGGCATGCGCACGCTCAGGCTGCCGGTGCGCGCCACGATGACCACCTGATCACCCTTGCGCACCACCTCGGCCTGCTCCAGGTGCTGCGGGGTGAGCACCTGGTCGATCACCGTGGGGCGCAGCATCTTCATGCCCACGGCTTGGTCTAGTTCGCTGAGGAAGCCTTGGCCCAGGGTGCCGACATCCCGTTCGCGCAGGGCCACGTCGCCTTCACCAACGACGTTGTCACGCTTGAGCGGGCGGGTTACCACCACCACGTCGCGGAACAGCCGCACCGTGGCGGGAACGAATACCGTCCACGGCGCGGCGCCATTGCAGCGCACCCGCACGGTCACCCGGCCCAGTGGCTGCGCGGGGCTTTCCAGCGAGGCGTCCAGTTGCTGGCTGCACAACGGCATGCGCAGGCGCGGGTCCAGCGAGCTGACCTCGATTTCATAGCGGCCGGCGGTCTGGGTACTGGCCAGATAATCTTCGACGGTAAATTCAAGAAACCCTTGGGTGACACCGATAAGCTGTTCAGGCAAGGTGAACGCGTCCGCTACCGTGCGAACGCCGGGCATCAGCAGGCACAGCGTGGCCAGCGAGCCAGTCAGCAGGCGCGTCAATCGTCGGAAAAATGTCGTTTTCGTGTACATGACGCTCAAAAAAGCAAAGCCCGTGCCGACTCACTGTTCGAGTTGCAACGTAAGGCTGAAATGTTAAGGAGTCTGGCATGGCGGGTGTGATGGATTCGGTCAACCAGCGCACGCAGCTGGTGGGGCAGAATCGCCTGGAGTTGCTGCTGTTCCGCCTCAATGGCGAACAGCTTTACGGCATCAACGTATTCAAGGTCAGGGAAGTGCTGCAATGCCCTGCGCTGACCCTGCTGCCCAAGGCGCACCCGGTGGTGCGCGGGGTGGCCAACATTCGTGGGGCGACCATCCCGATCCTCGACTTGTCGATGGCGACCGGGCTGCGACCGCTGCAGGAAGACACGCGCAAGAGTTTCGTGATCATCACCGAGTACAACACCAAGACTCAGGGCTTTCTGGTGCATTCGGTCGAACGCATCGTCAACATGAACTGGGAAGAGATCCACCCACCACCCAAGGGCACCGGCCGGGACCACTACCTGACCGCCGTCACCCGGGTGGATAACCGCATGGTCGAGATCATCGACGTGGAGAAAGTGCTGGCCGAGGTGGCACCTTCTTCCGAATCGGTATCGGCCGGGGTGGTCGATGCCGAGGTGCAGGACAAGGCCGTGCTGCTGCGGGTGCTGACCGTCGACGATTCGTCGGTGGCACGCAAGCAGGTCAGCCGCTGCCTGCAGACCGTCGGGGTGGAAGTGGTGGCGCTCAATGACGGCCGCCAGGCCTTGAACTACCTGCGCCAGCTGGTGGAGGAGGGCAAGAAGCCGGAAGAGGAGTTCCTGATGATGATCTCCGACATTGAAATGCCGGAAATGGACGGCTATACGCTTACCGCGGAAATTCGCAGTGACCCGCGCATGCAAAAACTGCACATCTGCCTGCATACTTCGCTTTCCGGGGTGTTCAACCAGGCGATGGTCAAGAAGGTCGGCGCTGATGACTTCCTGGCCAAGTTCAAGCCGGACGACCTGGCCCAGCGGGTGGTCGACCGGATCAAGGCAGCGCATTGAAGCAGCCGGGGCAAGCCCTGGCACCAGTGATTGAAAAGAGGCGGCAGTAGTGTCTACGGGTAATTTGGATTTCGAACAGTTCCGGGTCTTCCTGGAGAAAGCCTGTGGCATCCTGCTGGGGGAAAATAAGCAGTACCTGGTTTCCAGCCGTCTCAACAAGCTGATGGAGCAACAGGGCATCAAGAGCCTGGGTGAGCTGGTGCAGCGCATCCAGACCCAGCCGCGCGGCGGCCTGCGCGAGCAGGTGGTCGATGCCATGACCACCAACGAGACCTTGTGGTTTCGCGACACCTATCCGTTCGAAGTGCTGAAGAACAAGGTCATTCCCGAGTTCATTCGCAACAACCCTGGGCAGCGGCTGCGCATGTGGTCCGCTGCCTGCTCGTCGGGCCAGGAGCCGTATTCCATCTCGATGGCCATCGACGAGTTCGAGCGCAGCAACCTCGGCCAGCTGAAGATGGGTGCGCAAATCGTGGCTACCGACCTCTCCGGTACCATGCTGACCAACTGCAAGACCGGTGAGTACGACAGCCTGGCGATTGCCCGCGGTTTGTCCCAGGAGCGCCTGCAGCGTTATTTCGACCCCAAGGGGCCTGGGCGCTGGGCGGTCAAGCCGGCGATCCGCAGCCGCGTCGAGTTTCGTGCCTTCAACCTGCTCGACAGCTATGCCAGCCTGGGCAAGTTCGACATCGTGTTCTGCCGCAACGTGTTGATCTACTTCTCGGCGCAGGTGAAGCGCGACATCCTGCTGCGTATTCACAGCACGCTGAAGCCGGGTGGCTACTTGTTCCTCGGCGCCTCGGAGGCGTTGAACGGGTTGCCGGACCATTACCAGATGGTGCAGTGCAGCCCGGGGATCATCTACCAGGCCAAGTAAGCAGAAGGCCGGCGGCGAAAGTTGCCGGCCTTTTTGTTTGCCTGTACCGCCTTCAGGCCTGCATGGCCCCTGTGGGAGCGGGCATGCCCGCGAAGAGGCCGGCTCAGGAAAACCCTGACGTCAAATTTTTGTTTTGCCGCTTTTGCCAACCGGCAATTGCCGCTTTCACTGCCAAAGGCGGAAGGCCTTTGCCGCTTTTCTGGCATCACCCTGACAGCATGCCGCGCGCATACCCCGTAATTTCGGGGGTGCACGGGGGTTGGCACAGCCCTTGCTATAGCTTGCTCAACAAAACTCCGGTCAACCTCTGAAGGTTTCCCCGATATGAGCATCAGTTTCGACAAGGCGCTTGGCATTCACGAAAAGGCCCTGGGCTTCCGCGCCCAGCGCGCCGAAGTGTTGGCCAACAACATTGCCAACGCCGACACGCCCAACTACAAGGCGCGTGACATGGACTTCTCTTCGGTGCTCGCCGCCGAAACCAGCAAGCAGCAAAGTGGCCGCTTTGCCATGGAGCGGACCAACAGCCGGCACATCGAAGCCGAAGGCCTGGCCGTCGCTGCTGACGACACGCTCAAATACCGCACGCCGCTGCAGCCTTCGATCGACCAGAACACCGTCGACGCGCAGATCGAGCAGTCGAACTACACCGAAAACGCCATTGGCTTCCAGGCCAGCTTCACCTTGCTCAACAGTAAATTCAAAGGGCTGGTTTCCGCCCTGCGGGGAGAATGACCATGTCCCTTTCCAGTGTCTTCAATATTGCCGGTAGCGGCATGAGCGCGCAGAACACGCGCCTGAACACCGTCGCTTCCAACATCGCCAACGCCGAGACAGTCTCGTCGAGCATCGACCAGACCTACCGCGCTCGCCATCCGGTGTTCGCCACGACCTTCCAAGATGCACAGGCTGGCGGCAGCCAGTCGCTGTTCGAGGACCAGGGTGAAGCCGGGCAGGGCGTGCAGGTAAAGGGCATCGTCGAAGACCAGAGCAACCTTGAAGCCCGCTACGAGCCGAACCACCCGGCGGCGAACAAGGACGGCTATGTCTACTACCCGAACGTCAACGTGGTCGAGGAGATGGCTGACATGATCTCGGCCAGCCGCGCGTTCCAGACCAACGCCGAGCTGATGAACACGGCCAAGAGCATGATGCAGAAAGTGCTGACCCTCGGGCAGTGATAAGGAATCCAGACCATGGCAATCGAGACTACCGGCGTCAACCTCAATGATGTGCTCACGGCGTCCGGTGTGGGTAGCAGTACGAAGAAAACCACGGATACCGCTTCCAAGACCGGCACTGATTCGTTGGGTAAGGATGCTTTCCTGCAACTGCTTGTAACGCAGATGCAGCATCAGAACCCGCTGGACCCACAGGACAACGGTGAATTCGTTGCTCAGTTGGCGCAGTTCAGCAGCTTGGAAGGTATTACCTCCCTGAATGAGTCGGTTAGCAGTATCACCAATGCCATGGCGTCGTCGCAGGCGCTGCAGGCTTCATCGTTGGTAGGCCGATCGGTGGTGGTGCAGAACGACAAAGCTGTGGTTGATACCACTGAAAGCTTCAATGCCCAGTTCGTTGTACCTCAGGCTATCAGCGAAGCGAAGATCACCATCAAGGACAAGGACGGCAACACCGTCAAGACCATCGAGTTGGGTGAGCAGAAGGCGGGTTACGCTGACTTCATCTGGGATGGCACCAACAGCAGCGGGGAGAAAGTCGACCCGGGCACCTACACGTTCACTGCCACCACCACAGTAGATGGACAGTCGGTGCAGATGAACACCCTCTTGCCGGCCAAGGTGACCAGCGTCAGCTTCAGCGCAACGGGTGAAATGGTGCTCAACCTCGCCGGTGTCGGCAAGGTGTCTCTTTCCGACGTACAAACCATTGGTATCTAAGGCCCGTTAGCGCGGCACAAGGAGCGAATTCATGTCTTTCAATATCGGCCTTAGCGGTCTGTCTGCGGCGAACAAGCAGTTGGACGTCACTGGTAACAACATCGCCAACGTCAATACAACTGGCTTCAAGTCTTCGCGTGCCGAGTTCGCGGATGTCTACGCGGGTGCCAACCGCTTGGGTGTCGGCAAGAACCAAGTGGGGAACGGGGTGCGCCTGGCTGCCATTTCCCAACAGTTCACCCAGGGCGATGTAAACACCACAGGCAACGTGCTGGACATGGGAATTCAAGGGCAGGGCTTCTTCGTGTTGTCCGATAATGGCTCGCGTGTTTACACCCGTGCAGGTGCTTTCCAGGCCAGCAAGGACAACTTCGTGGTGACTTCCGACGGCTTGCGCCTGCAGGGCTATACCGCTGATGCGGCTGGCAACATTCAGAAGGGTGTACTGAAGGACTTGCAGATTGATACCTCGGCGCTGCAGCCAAAGGCGACCTCCCTGATCGATCAGGGTATCAACCTGAATTCTTCGGCCGCCGATATCCCTCTCGAGGTCGATGACGGCAGTGGCGCGATGGTGCCTAACCTGCCGTTCGATCCTGCCAGCGCGTCGACGTATACCAAGTCGTTCCCGACCAAGGTGTATGACAGCCAGGGCAACGAGCACACGCTGGAGCAGTTCTACCGCAAGACCGGCACCAACGAGTGGACCATGTATACGCTGGTCGATGGGCGCAACCCGTTCGACCCTTCTTCGACTACGCCACTGACGGGCACCATCAGCTTCAACAGCGATGGCTCGGTCAAGAGCATGACAGCTGATAATACCGGCCACCCGGCGGGTTCGTCTTTCACCGTGACCAACAACACATTCAGCATGACCGGTTGGGTGCCTGCGGTGGAAGATGCGCAGGGTAACTGGGCTTCCAACGGTGCCGTGGGTGACGTCGGTGGTATGCGCCTGGCGATGGACAGCACTACGTCTTACAACACCGAAACCGCGCGAATGTCGCAGTCTCAGGACGGTTACGCCACCGGTATTCTGTCGAGCCTGAGCATCGACGCAACAGGGGTATTGTTCGCCAGCTTCAGCAACGGCAAATCCAATGCCATTGGCCAGGTGGCGCTGGCGAGCTTTGCAAATGAGCAAGGCTTGCAGCAAATTGGCGGTACCCGCTGGACCGAGACCTTCACCTCGGGCATTCCCGGCATAGATGCGCCGAAGACTGGAACCTTGGGGGCTATCGAGTCCAACGCACTGGAAGGCTCGAACGTCAACCTGACCCAAGAGCTTGTTGAGCTGATAAAGGCGCAAAGCAACTATCAGGCGAACGCCAAAACCATTTCCACCGAAAGCACCATCTTGCAGACCGTCATCCAAATGGCCTGATGGTTGCTGTTTGATCGTGTGCACGCGAGCCCCTTTCTTGTTGAAGGGGCTCGTCGTTTTTGCAGGAGGGTTCATGGGCAAATTGCTGGTGGCGTTGTTGATCGCGTTCAGCCTCTACCAAGTGCAAGCTGGTACGGCTAACTGGTGGCGTTGGGAAAGCCAGATCGACGGCCGTCTGGTATGTGCACAATGGCCGCCAGGAGACGGCTGGAGGAAATTCGCCGGTCCCTACAGCAATGGTCGTTGCCGGGAACCTTGATGAGTGAGTGTCAGCGCCGTTCGTGGGCTGGCGCTCTTGGATAAAGCGCTGGCCATGGCGGCTCTGCTTGCTTTAGTGGGGCGGGCCTGGCGCCAGGTGGCTGGTACAAGCTTGCCGCAATCGGCAAGCCGGCGCCGGATAACCGGCGGGCATGGTGCGAATGCGATCCCGAAACCCCCGTATTCCCGGGGGGTTCTCCCAAAAACATGAAGTTGGTTCGGAACTTGCTTCTTTGCCAGTAAAGCAGCGGCGTACGGCAAACGAGCGCCAGTGCAGCGGAGGATGACTGTGGACAAGATGCTTTACGTGGCCATGACCGGCGCCAGCCAGAACGCGCTGGCGCAGAAGGCCCACGCCAACAACCTGGCGAACATTTCCACCAACGGTTTTCAGCGTGACCTGGAGCAGGCGCGTTCGATGCCGGTGTTTGGCGACAGCTTTCCGGCGCGCGCCTTTGCCATGACCGAGCGTCCGGCCACCGACTTCAGCGAAGGGCCGATGGTCGAAACTGGTCGAGATCTGGACGTGACAGTAACCGGCAAAGGTTTTATCGCTGTACAAGCCCCGGACGGTAGCGAGGCCTATGTTCGTACAGGCAGCCTGAATATCGATGCTTTGGGGGTGCTGCGTGCCGGCAACGGCATGCCCGTGATCGGCAACGGCGGCCCGATTGCCATCCCGCCAGAACAGAAGGTGGAGGTGGGCGCCGATGGCACCATCAGCATTCGTTCCATGGGTGAAGACCCGCGAGTGATGGCCGAGGTCGACCGTATAAAGCTGGTCAACCCGGACACCAAGGGTCTTACCAAAGGCCTCGATGGCATGATCCATACCACCTCTGGCCAGCCAGCCGACGCCGACGTCAACGTGCGGGTGGTATCTGGTTTTCTCGAGGGCAGCAACGTCAACGCCGTCGAAGAGATGACCTCGGTCCTGGCGCTGTCGCGTCAATTTGAACTGCACGTGAAGATGATGAATGCGGCCAAGGAAGGCGACGAAGCCATGGCGCGTGTTTTGCAAATCAGCTAATCACTTTTGAACGGGTGCCGTAAAACAGGCGCACGAGGAGAACACTAATGCTTCCGGCTCTTTGGGTCGCTAAAACCGGCCTGTCCGCCCAGGACACTAACCTCACGGTCATCTCCAACAACCTGGCCAACGTCTCGACCACCGGTTTCAAGCGTGATCGTGCCGAATTTCAGGACCTGCTTTACCAGATCAAGCGCCAGCCTGGCGCACAGTCCACCCAGGACAGCGAACTGCCCTCAGGCCTGCAGGTCGGTACCGGCGTGCGCATTGTCGGTACGCAGAAAAACTTCCAGACGGGTAGCCTGCAAACGACCGAGAACCCGTTGGACATGGCGGTCAACGGCCGTGGTTTCTTCCAGGTGCTGCAGCCTGACGGCACCGTTTCGTACACACGTGACGGGACCTTCCACCTGAACTCTGACGGCCAGATCGTCACTGCCAACGGTTTTGCCCTGGAACCCGCCATCGTTGTGCCTAACGACGCGCAGACCTTTACCGTCGGCCAGGACGGCACCGTGTCTATCACGACCGCCGGCAACCCTGCAGCGCAGGTGATCGGCAACATCCAGACCGCCGATTTCATCAACCCGGCCGGCCTGCAGGCAATCGGCGACAACCTGTTCCTGGAAACCGCGGCCAGTGGCGCGCCGCAAGTCGGCACCCCGGGCCTGAACGGTTTCGGCACCACCCTGCAGCAGACCCTGGAAAACTCCAACGTCAGCACCGTAGAAGAGCTGGTGAACATGATCACCACTCAGCGCGCCTACGAGATGAACTCCAAGGTCATCTCCACCGCCGACCAGATGCTGTCGTTCGTTACTCAACAGCTCTGAGGCCGGCAGCTCTGAGCCTGGTAGTTTATTGCACTCGTGAGGTAAGCGTCATGAATCGTCTGTTGTCCGTTTTCGCCCTGGGGGGGGCGGTGTTGCTGGCAGGTTGCGTCGCGCCGACGCCCAAGCCCAACGACCCGTACTACGCGCCGGTTCTGCCGCGCACCCCACTGCCGGCAGCGGCCAACAACGGTTCGATCTACCAGGCCGGTTTCGAGCAGAACCTGTACAGCGACCGTAAAGCGTTCCGGGTGGGTGACATCATTACCATTACCCTCAACGAGCGTACATCGGCTAGCAAGAACGCCGGCTCACAGATCGCCAAGACCAGCAAGACCGATATTGGCCTGACCTCGCTGTTTGGAGGCTCGCCGAACACCAATAACCCATTCGGCGGGGGTGATCTGTCGCTGGAGGCCGGTTACAGCGGTGACCGCGCCACCAAAGGCGACAGCAAGGCGACCCAGGGCAATACCCTGACGGGTTCGATCACCGTTACCGTGGCCGAGGTGTTGCCCAACGGCATCATCGCCGTGCGCGGCGAGAAGTGGATGACCTTGAATACCGGCGAGGAGCTGGTGCGCATTGCCGGCATGGTCCGTGCCGACGACATCGCCACCGATAACACCGTACCGTCCACCCGTGTGGCCGACGCGCGCATTACCTACTCCGGTACCGGCTCGTTCGCCGATGCCAGCCAGCCTGGTTGGTTGGACCGCTTCTTCCTCAGCCCGCTTTGGCCTTTCTGAGTACGGATGACCATGTTCAACGTGAGGCAGCTGATTGCCGCAACCCTGCTCCTGTCCTGTGCCTGTGTGGCCCAGGCCGAGCGCCTGAAGGACATCGCCAGTATTTCTGGCGTGCGCTCCAACCAGTTGATTGGCTATGGCCTGGTGGTTGGCCTGAACGGTACGGGTGACCAGACCACCCAGACCCCGTTTACCCTGCAAACCTTCAACAACATGCTGTCGCAGTTCGGCATCAAGGTGCCGCCAGGCTCCGGTAACGTGCAGTTGAAAAACGTTGCTGCCGTGTCGGTGCATGCCGACTTGCCGCCGTTCGCCAAGCCGGGCCAGGTTGTCGACATAACCGTATCCTCGATCGGTAACTCGAAGAGCCTGCGCGGCGGCAGCCTGCTGATGACCCCGCTCAAGGGTATTGACGGTAACGTCTACGCCATCGCCCAAGGCAACCTGGTGGTCGGCGGCTTCGACGCCGAGGGCCGTGACGGCTCGAAGATCACCGTTAACGTTCCGTCGGCGGGTCGGATTCCAGGTGGTGCCAGCGTGGAGCGGGCCGTGCCAAGCGGCTTCAACCAGGGCAATACCCTGACCTTGAACCTGAACCGCCCCGATTTCACTACCGCCAAACGTATTGTCGACAAGGTCAATGACCTGCTGGGGCCAGGTGTGGCCCAGGCGGTGGACGGTGGCTCGGTGCGGGTCAGTGCGCCAATGGACCCAAGCCAGCGCGTGGACTACCTGTCGATTCTGGAAAACCTGGAAATCGATCCCGGCCAGGCGGTGGCCAAAGTCATCATCAATTCGCGTACCGGTACCATCGTCATTGGCCAGAACGTGAAGGTTTCGCCAGCGGCGGTGACCCACGGCAGCCTGACCGTGACCATTACCGAAGACCCGATCGTCAGCCAGCCGGGCCCGCTCTCCAATGGCCAGACGGCCGTTGTGCCGCGCTCGCGGGTTAATGCGGAGCAGGAGGCCAAGCCGATGTTCAAGTTCGGCCCAGGCACCACGCTGGATGAAATCGTCCGTGCCGTGAACCAGGTGGGCGCGGCACCTGGCGACCTCATGGCCATCCTCGAAGCCCTGAAACAGGCCGGCGCCTTGCAAGCCGACCTGATCGTGATCTGAGGACGGTACCGATGAACAGCAAAAGCCTGGTTTCTGGCAGCGGCGACAGCGGTGCTTACACCGACCTCAATCGCCTCAGTTTGCTCAAGCATGGTGACCGCGACAGCGGTGCCAACGTACGCAAGGTGGCCCAGGAGTTCGAGTCGCTATTCATCAGCGAAATGCTCAAGGCCTCGCGCAAGGCCAGCGACGTGCTGGCCGACGACAACCCGATGAACACCGAAACGGTCAAGCAGTACCGCGACATGTATGACCAGCAATTGGCCGTGAGCATGTCCCGCGAGGGGGGCGGTATCGGCCTGCAGGACGTGCTGGTGCGCCAGTTGTCGAAAAAGAAGAGTGCATCGGTCAATACCAGCCCGTTCCCGCACGTTGAAGGCCGCGCCCCGGCGCTATGGGGCAACAAGGTGGCTGAGCCCGTGCAAGCCACCCTGGCGAGCGCTAACCGCAATGATGTAGCGGCGCTCAATTCGCGGCGCCTGGCCTTGCCGAGCAAACTCACCGACCGCCTTTTGGCTGGTATCGTGCCGTCGGCGGCCAGCCCGAACAACGCCGCCGTACCTGCCCGTGACGGCCAGCAACCGGCCAAGGTCTTTGCCGTGCCGGACAACGGCCTGCGTATTGTCGGTCGCGCGGTGGCCCAGCCGCCGTTGGCGCCGAAGAAGGCGTTCGCCGACAGTGATGAATTTGTCGCCACCATGCTGCCGATGGCCGAGCAGGCCGCCAAGCGCATTGGTATCGACCCTCGCTATCTGGTAGCCCAGGCCGCGCTGGAAACCGGTTGGGGCAAGTCGGTGATGCGCAACAGCGACGGCAGTAGCAGCCACAACCTGTTTGGCATCAAGGCAACTGGCAACTGGGAGGGCGGCGAGGCGAGAGCGATTACCAGCGAGTTCCGCGATGGCCAGTTCGTCAAGGAGACGGCAGCGTTCCGTTCGTACGATTCCTATCAGGACAGCTTCCATGACTTGGTGAACCTGTTGCAGAACAATTCGCGCTATCAAGATGCGGTGAAAGCCGCCGATAAACCTGAACAGTTCGTGCAAGAGTTGCAAAAGGCCGGGTACGCCACCGACCCGAATTACGCCAGCAAGATCTCGCAGATAGCAAAACAGATGAAGTCGTACGAGCACTACGCGCTGCTCGGTACCGCAACGAAAATTTAAAGGTAGGAAACCATGGCGAGTCTGATCAACATTGGTATGTCGGGGCTGGGTGCCGCGCAGTCGGGGATGTATACCCTCGGTAACAACATTGCCAATGCCGACGTCGAGAGCTACTCGCGCCAGCAGAACGTACAGAAGAGCAAGGGCGGTCAGCAGGTCGGCCAGGTCTTTATTGGCAGTGGCACTACTTTGGCCGATGTGCGTCGAGTGTATAACGCGTTCCTCGAGAACCAGCTGCGTACTACAACGTCGCTCAGTAGTGAGGCGAGCACGTACCTTAACCAGATCACCCCGCTGGATACTGCCCTGTCGAGCAGCGATACCGGTATCACCGCAGCGTTGCAAAGTTTCTTCACTGCCATGCAGGACTCTGCGGCCAAGCCCACCGAGGACGCCTCGCGCCAGTTGCTGTTAACCAGCGCGCAGTCCTTGGCCAAGCGCTTCAACACGCTGTCGGCGCAGCTCAACCAGCAAAACAGCAACATCCACGCCAACATGGCTTCGCTCACCGATCAGGTTAACAACCTGACCAAGACCATCGCTGATCTGAATGAGCAGATATCTCGCATCAGCGCAATCTCCGGCCAACCCAATGACCTGCTCGACCAGCGTGATGGTGCGGTACGTGAGCTGAACAAATTGATTGGCGCCGATGTGGTCGAGCGCGACGGTAACTACGATATTTACCTGAAGAATGGCCAGGCGCTGGTGCTGGGCAAGACCACGCAGACCTTGGGGGTGGCGCCAAGCGCGACGGACCCGACCCGTATGAGTCTGATCCTCAATCGCGGCTCGACCAAGATGGATATCACCAGTACCACCAGCGGTGGCGAACTTGGTGGTTTGATCCGCTATCGCTCGGAAACGCTCGACCCTGCGCTCAACGAGCTGGGGCGTGTTGCCTTGGTAGTGGCGGATGCCATCAATAGCCAGTTGGCGCAGGGCATCGACAAAAATGGTGATTTCGGGGCGACCTTGTTTGGTGATATCAACAGCGCTGCGGCTATCAGCCAGCGCAGTATCGCCAAGCAGAACAACAGCCCAGGTTCAGGCAACCTCGATGTGACCATCAAGGATACCGGTAAGCTGACCACCAGCGATTACCAAGTGACCTTCACCAGCGACAAGCAGTACACGGTCCGCAAGTTGCCCGATGGCACCGACATGGGTAGCTACAGCCTCGATGATGACCCGGCCCCGGTGATCGACGGTTTCACCCTTGCCCTCAATGGCGGAGGCCTGAGCGCGGGTGACAGTTTCAAGATCACACCCACCCGCAACGCCGCAGCCAATATCGAGACGGTTCTGACCGACCCCAAACGCTTGGCGCTGGCCGCGCCGCTGAGCGCCACCAGCGGTTCTGGCAATAAGGGGACTGGCGTCATAACCCAGCCGACCCTGACATCCGAGCTGGACATCTCCGATGCAGCCCAGCGTTCGTTGTTGCAGATCGGCCTGAAGTATTCCACCCCGGTCAAGCTCGTTTTCGGTGACAACAGTACCTCGCCCCAGACCTACAAAATGTATGACGCCAAGGGCACCGAGATTGGCAGCGGTACCATCGTGCCGGGCCAAGACAACAAACTGCAGCTATCGGTACCAATGGTCGATGGCAACGGCAACTCGCTGGGTAGCAGCTTCACTTTCGAGATGAACGTTTCCGGCGCCCCGCAAAATGGCGACAGCTACACCGTGGCGTTGACCGGCGCAGGTTCTGCGGACAACCGCAACAGCCAGTCGGTGATCGATTTGCAGACCAAGCCTACGGTCGAAGTGGGAGCCAATGGCAAGGGTATCAGCTTCACTGATGCCTACGCCAAGCTGGTATCCGGCGTTGGTGGCAAGGCCGGGCAGGCGCAGATGGACGGCGATGCTACCAGCGCTCTCCACACTTCTGCGCAGGACAGCCGCGACGGTGTGTCGGGTGTGTCGATCGATGAAGAGACCGGTAACCTGATCAAGTTCCAGCAGTACTACACCGCGTCGTCGCAGATCATCAAGGCGGCCCAGGAAACCTTCGCCACCCTGATCAACAGTCTTTAAGGAGCCTTAGATCGTGAGCGTACGCATCTCGACTTCCCAGTTCTACAACACCAATAGTGCCAACTATCAGAGCAACTTCGCCAAGACGGTGAAGACTCAGCAGGAGGCCAGCGATGGCATTCGCGTGCGCTCGGCCAAGGATGATCCGGTGGGCGCGGCGCGGTTGTTGCAATTGGAGCAGCAGCAGAACATGCTCAAGCAGTACTCCGCCAATACCGTGAGCGTGCGTAACGCGCTGGGCACGGCAGAGAGCACGCTAAGGTCTATCGGCAATATTCTGCAGCGGGTAAATGAACTGGCGATCAGCTCGGGTAATGCGGGCTTCACCGATGACGACCGCAAGGCCAATGCGGCCGAGCTCGCGTCGCTGGAAGATCAGTTGCTTTCCTTGATGAACAGCCGGGACGAGAACGGCAAATACCTGTTTTCGGGTACCAAAGGTGACACCCCTCCGTATGTCCGTAATGCGGATGGTACTTATACCTACCAAGGGGATCAGGGGCAAACCAGCCTCCAGGTAGGTGACATGCTGAGCCTGGCTGCGAACGAAACGGGTTACGAGGCATTTGAGCAGGCCCTCAACACAAGCCGAAGCGAGACGCACCTTGTTGCCCCGTCGCCGGACGATGGTCGGGTCAAATTGTCCAACGGCCAAGTCGTTGGTAGTGCCACATATAACGACCGCTTCCGCAGTGGTGAGCCTTATACCGTAGAGTTTGTCAGTAGCACGCAGTTTAAGGTTACTGATGCCAGCGGAAATGATGTAACGCTCGAGGCGTCTCAAGGTGGGCGGTTCGATCCCTCCGCCGCCAATAACTCGATCAGCTTCCGCGGTGTGGAGCTGCGCCTGAATATTTCTTACCAGTCCGGCGACGAGGCCGATCCTGACGCTGCCATTGCAGGGCATTCATTCAGCCTGAGCTCCAAGGCCGATGAAATTAACGGTGCACGCAGCCCTGGCAACGCATCGTCTACGCAGATCACGGGGGCATCAATCACTGATCAAGAAGCATACAAGGCTGCTTTCCCCAGTGGTGCTGTGCTCAAGTTTACCAGTGCCACGGATTTCGAACTGTATGCATCACCCTTGACGGCTGACAGCAAACCCATTTCAAGTGGGACGCTGAGTGGAAACACCGCTACCGCGATGGGGGTTACCTTCGAGTTGTCGGGAACACCGGCTGCTGGCGACACTTATGGCATTAAGGCAAATACCCACCAGACCCAAAACGTGCTTGATACCGTAAGCAAGCTGCGTGCTGCGCTGAGTACACCGGTAGATTCTGACCCCGAGGCGCAGAAGAATTTCCTTGCCTCGCTGGATTCGGCAATTGGCAACGTTGCCAGTGCCATCAACCAAGTGAGTTCCTCCGTCAGTGCTATCGGTGGTCGCGGGCAAGCGCTCGATATTCAGGCTGAAACCAATGAAGCCTTGAGTACCGAGAACGAAAAGACACAGAGCTCGATCCGCAATAGTGACCCTGCCGAAGTGATGTTGCGCCTGCAGATGCAAAGCAACATGTTACAGGCCTCATTGCAGGCGTACGCGAAAATTTCAGGCCTGTCGCTAGTGAACTATATCTAATCGGCAGAGGTGCCTGAGGGCGGCAAACAGTGTGCGTTAAAAGCGCGGACTTTGATGCAAGGTCCGCGCGCCCTCTGCCTATGGCGTGCGTTGCAGTGTCGTCAGTGTTTTGTTCCTGATTTTTATCGGCTTAAGTGAGTTTCTGTGAGCACGCAAACCCTTGTCAGTATCGCTATTCCTGCTTTCAGTGCCGAGTTCTTTCGTCGCACATTGATCAGTGCGCTCGGTCAAGATTACCCCGCGCTGGAAGTTGTAGTTTGCGATGACAGCTCCGGTGCTGAAATTGAAGCGATATGTGACGAATTGGGTAAGGCTGCCAGCGCTAGCTTGCGTTACGTTCGCAACCCTGAGCGACTTGGCTTTGCGCGCAATCTGCTCACGTGCCTGAGCCACTGTTCAGGCACGCTGATCAAATTCCTATGTGACGATGACACTCTCGCGAGCCAGTGCATCAGGCTGCAGGCCAATGTATTGGTGGAGCACGCGGATGTCAGTGTTGTTATTGCCCAGCGCCTGCTTTGCGACGGGTCTGACATTCTGTTGCCGTCACGCTTGCTTAATTGCCTGGTATCGCCCGAGACTGCAGTGCTCAACGGTGGTGATCTGTTGGCTTACGTTTCTGAAAGCATGATCAATCTCTTCGGTGGAATTAGCCATGCCATGTACCGCCGTGCGCAAGTCGAAGAGGTTCTTGCTGCCTTGGTTCAGGACGGGCAGGGCTTTACCGCACGTCTGGATCTGGCGCTTTGTGTATGCCTTCTCCGTCGCGGCCATCTCGCAAGTCTGAATCAGATTCTTAGCTTGGAGCGAATCCATGCAGGTCGGCTCAGTCATCAAGCCGTAATGACAGATGCGATGGTACTTGAGTCGGACTGGCTGTCGCAGATGTTGGCAGCCCGAACGACTGGGGCCCCGCCAGCCGAGGGCTATGTCCGCTTACTGCCGCTGAAGATGTATCGCGATGATACCGAGCAGCAGTGGCAGGAAATTGATGTCCGGAACTACCTGAGCAAGCAGAATGCTGCTTTCAAGCAACAGATAGGTACGCAGAGTCTAGATTTCTCCGAGGTGTATGCCGAGTGGCTGGCGTGCCGCGCATTTTCGGAGGGCCAATTGCTACAGCTACCCAAGCGAATCGAGCGCTGGCCTTCTCGTCCGCGCATTATGCCGGTGGTTATGTGCCGGGCGGGTGATGAGGTCGGTTTGCGTAATACGCTCGATTCGCTGGAGGCGCAGTCCTATCCTGCGGACCGCATCATGGTACTGGCGGATACTGACTTGCCGCGTCCATCTCTGCCCAGATTGGTTTTTCAGCCTCTTCATGGGGAGGGTTTCGAGCAGGTCAACACAGCGCTGTCCTCCAAGTTGGACGCGGACTGGATCGTCTTGTTGCAGGCGGGTGACCGCATGCATCCACATGCGCTGGTCATTCTGGCTGAGCGCATGGCGCTGCGCACGGACGCGTCCTGTTTATATTGGGATGAAGGGGTTCATGACGGTAGGTTATCTTCAGAGCCTACCTTCAAGCCAGATTTCAACCTGGACTTGATGCGTAGCATTCCTTACGTAGGGCGACAATTGGCGTTCAAGCGTGAATCGCTGATTGCCTTGGGTGGGTTCGATACCCAGTTCGCGGCATTGGCGCCCCATGATTTGCTTTGGCGGATGGTAGAAGCACATGGCCTGCAGGTGGTCGAGCATATTGCCGAAGTGCTAGTGCAGGCCCGACAGTCTTGTGCCGAATGGGTTACGGCGCCTAAGGTACAGGAACAATCGGTGGCAGTTGTGCATCAGCACCTCTCTCGTTTGGGCGTTAACGCGCACGTTGCGCCGGCGTCAGGCCCTTCCGGGTTGCGTGTGCGCTATTTTCATGAGCGGCCTGCCAGCGTTTCTATCGTGATTCATGTAGTCGCTGACCTGTTAATGATGCAGCGTTGTGTGGAATCGCTGGTTGAATACACCCGTTATCCAGCTTACGAATTGCTGTTGGTATCTTCCGGTAACGAGCCTCTGGGTGTCCGTAACTGGCTGGCGGCGATGGATGGCCTAGGCGGGGTGGTTCGGATTATTGGCAGCCAGGCATATGACCGCGCGCGGTGTCTTAATCACGCGGTTGAATTTTCCCGGTGTGATTACCTGTTACTGCTGGATGCCGGTTGCGTGCTTTTAGATGAGCAGTGGTTGGACGAGTTGATGATGCAGGCCCAGCGACCAGAAGTGGGTATTGTCGGGCCCGCGATCCATGGCCGTGATGGTGCTGTTGTAGCTGGAGCCTTGGTATTGGGCCTCCGAGGCGCGACGGGTAGCCCATTCCAAGGCAGTGTTTCAGGAATAGCCAGCCGCCAACGGTTATGTCACGTCCAGAACTGGAGCGCTTTGAGCCTTGAGTGCCTATTGGTCCGACGCGAGCTATATGTCGAGTTGCAGGGGCTGGACGCTGACAGCATGGCTGACAATCTGGATGCTGATCTTTGCTTGCGCGCTCGCGAGCAAGGATATCTGGTGGTTTGGACGCCTTTCTCGAAGGTCATTCATTGGCCAGCGTCAGATGCTGTGCCTGCTCCTGCCAGTGAAGGAGGGCTTCATAGGCAGGCGTTCTACCAGCGATGGTTGGCCATGATTGCCCGCGACCCTGCGTATAACCCCAATCTCAGTCTCGCACAGGGTAGCTTTTCTCTCGAGCCAGGTTTACGTGGAGGGTGGGACCCTTTCATTGCACGCGTGCTGCCATCGGTTTTGGCATTACCGTTCAATACGACGGGGGTTGGGCATTATCGGGTCATTCAGCCCTTCACTGAGTTGGAGCGCGCGGGTTGGATACAAGGCCGGCTTGGCTACCACATGCCAAGTGTGATCGAGGCCGAAAGGCAAAAACCCGACGCTATGATCCTGCAATTGCGCTATGCCAAAGCCAGCATCGAGGAAATAAGCCGGCTGAAACAATTCTCCAGCGCTCGCCGGATCTTCGAGATAGATGATTATATTATTGAGCCACCCAAGAAAAATGACCACGTGCGCAATTGGCCGAGTGATATCGCCGAACAACTAAGTCGGGCAGTGGGGTTATGTGACCGATTGGTGGTTTCCACCGAACCGTTGGCTGATGCGTTATCAAATATGCACCAAGATATTCGTATTGTGCCAAACATGCTGGCGCCTGGAATGTGGACCGGGCTTGTCAGTAGCCGCCAAACTAGCGCAAAACCTCGCGTTGGTTGGGCAGGCGGTACAAGCCATCGGGGTGACCTGGAACTGATGCTGGACGTCGTGAAGGCTTTGGCAAATGAAGTGGACTGGGTGTTTTTTGGCATGTGCCCGGAGATTTTGCGCCCTTTCGTGAAAGAATTCCATAAAGGTGTTCCGCTGGATCTGTACCCGCAAAAGTTGGCCAGCCTCAATCTTGACTTGGCTTTGGCGCCGCTTGAGCAGAACTTATTCAACGACTGCAAGAGTAACTTGCGTTTGCTGGAGTACGGCGCATGTGGGTTCCCGGTAATTTGTACGGATACCAAGGCCTATGCAGGTTACTTACCGTGCACGCGTGTTCGTGAAAATTCTCCAGAGCAGTGGCTGGACGCTATTCGCATGCATTTGTCCGACCCTCAGGCCAGTTACCGACAAGGCGATGCTTTGCGCGCTGCGGTCCTGCGTGACTATGTTTTAACACCGCATCATCTACAACATTGGGCCAATGCTTGGCTTGCAGACTGATTCGAGGCGCTCACCTTGCTTGAGCGTAACTCCAACAATGGATACAGGTGGTCAATGAACGCTATTGCTTACGGGTTGCGCAGCGATGTGACCGTGGTGCTGCTTGGTCATGAGCAAGCGGAGTACCGCAACCGTGCGCTGTATTACTACCAGCAGGTAAATGTGCCTTGCCTGGCACTGGCACCTTTGCGCTCCAATGACGAAGGGCAGGCATGCAGTGACAGGTTGCAGCAGGCGATCGCGCAAATCAGCACGCCATTGGTAGTGCTGGCGCTAGATGCCGATTTTGTCTTGCCGGATGCACTGGATAATGCTGCAGCCTGCTTGAGCGAAACCCCTGATTGCATCGGCGCTCAAGGGTACGCACTGGCTTATGCTACCGGTAGCGCGCAGACAAGCTATTACAAGGCAAGTGGGCACCTCGCGGGCGCAGGGCAAGGCGCAATCGGGCGCTTGCAGGAATATGCATCTGCTGGACAGCAAGCCTGGCGAGCTGTAGTGCGCGTGCCGGCTTTGCAGGCGGCCATCGCATCCTTGCCTGCGGGTCTCGATTTTGTCGGTTGGCGCCAGGCGTTGTCCTACGCGCTGCTCACGCAAGGCGCGTTTGTGCCGTTGCCGCAAACCGATGTGGTGTGTAACTACGCGCCTTGCACATTAACGATGGCCGCCCGTGAACAGTGCCTGACCGGTATTGTCCGGGCCATGCGCAATTGGGAAGGTGCGGCGCTCTGCGAAGGTGAGGCGGGGTTCGCGCTGCTTAACGAGTTTGTGCGTAATACCTATACGCCTGTTCAGCTGCCGCTGCTCTTCACCTCAAGCTGGCTCTATGTTTCCGAGGCGCCTGAGCGGGTGTTTGAGTCTCGTCAGTTTGTTGAAATGCCGTATTACAGTGCTGCGCTGTTTTCGTCACTGACCGAGCTGGAGTTCCTTTGCCATGCCTGGCCTGCAGGCCAGCGTCAGTACCGTGCCTTGGAAGGTGTTTGGGTTCGCCAGCGCGAGTTGCTGAAGGTGTACCCCAACGATACCGCCGAAAGCCTTCAGGTCCGCTATTGGGAGGCGCTGTCGTTAGGGATCTTCAATCAAGAGGTCTGCCACCGACTGGTCGCTTCGCTCAGTAATGAAGGCGATGCCATCCGCAGCGCAGAGCTGCGAGATTGGTTGCTCCGGCTCGATCAGGTGCCGTCATTGGATGCACAGTCGGGTCTGGCGCTGACACCTTCCGGGCGGATGCTTTCAGCACTCGCCGCAGCGACACCGGATTACGATGCGCGTGAGCGCGTCTTGGCGCATCTTGCCCAATCCACTGCAGGGCAAATTGCGTTTGTGGTGCTTGACTTGAACAACGATGATGCCAGTTTGCAAGTTACCTTTGACAGCCTTCTGGCCAGTGGCCTGAGGAATTTCAAGCTGCTGGTGCTCAAGGCCGGGAAGCCACCTGTGGTGACAACCCCGCGCGATATCCTCCACTTTATTGCTGTTACTGAGGGTAATTGGGTGGCGCACCTGAATCAGGCGCTGTATCAACTGCCGAGCGATTGGCTGCTGTTGCTGCACGCCGGTGAACAATTGCTCAGTGGCGGTTTGTTACAAATGTCGGTGGAGCTGAGCAAAGAGCCTGCTTGCCAGGCCATATGCGCCAACGAGGTCCAAAAAGATGCCGAGGGCCGGTTACAGGGGATACAGCGCCCCAGTGCCGACCTGGACCTGCTCCGAGGGCAGCCCGCCCTGATGTCGCGTCACTGGCTGCTGCGTCGCCAGGCAGTGCTCGATCTGAATGGCTTTAGTGAAGCTGTGCCTGGAGCTGTTGAGTTCGAACTGCTGTTGCGCTTGGTGGAAACGAAGGGGGTGGGCAGTCTTGCTCACCTTGATGATTACCTGGTACTGGGTGAGCAATCAACCGAGGCGCTGAGTTCCCAGGCCCAAGGGGTTCTGGAGCGGCATTTGAGGCAGCTTGGTTATCAGGGGCATGTCAGTGAGACGGACGCGGGGCTGCAGATCGACCTGCGTCATCCTGCGACACCTATGGTCAGCATCCTGTTGGCCAGTGAGGGTGAGTTGGCAAGTGTACAGCCCACCTTGACCAGCATTCTGCAACGCACCCGTTACCCGCGCTTTGAAGTGGTGCTGGCGTGTGCGGCGCAGGCCGGTGACGATCAGGTGAGCGAGCGTCAAGGTATGGGCGCCCGTGTGCGGCTATTGACGGCAGATGTAGGGGCTTCGCGCAATGAATTGCTGAACCTTGCGGCAAGTCATGCCAAAGGTGAGTATCTGGTAATACTGTCGGAGCGTGCAGAAGTGATCAGCCCGGCCTGGCTCGAGGGTTTGCTCAATGAGGCTCAGCGCCCTGAGGTGGGCATAGTCGGGGCGGCGCTCCATGATGCAGATACTGGCCTTGTTCATGGTGGGTATGATTTGTTGGTTGGTCCTCAGGTTCATCCGCTTGAGCATTCTGGCGAGGGCCTGTGGAGCCAGTCAGTACGTGGGCGTGAGGCGGTTTCCTCAGATTGCCTGATGTTGAGCAAGGCGCAGTTTTCACTGAGTGGCGGTCTTGAACTGGTGCCGGGTGCGGATATCCACCTGTGCCTTGTGGCCGGTGAGTCGGGATTGATGGTGTTGTGGACTCCGCGAGCTCAAGTTCGCGTGGCGACGATGCCGTCGGTTGACCAGCAGGCCGCCCAGATATTGGCGGAGCGTTGGCCGCACAAGTTCTGTGGGCAGCCTCGCGAAGCAGAGGTCAGTTCAGCACAGGGGCCAGCATGGTTATCGGCTTTTTGAGTGCAAGTCGTGAGTTGGCGGCTTGGGCGCGACCCGAGGGGAAGGTGCTCGCGGGCGTCCTGCTTTCCACTTTTACTAATGAAGTGCCTGCATGAAACCTATTCGAATTGTTTGTGGAACCCGGGTGTCCGAACAGGATTTCTCTAATAAGACAGCCCTTGGCCGTTCTTTGTTGATTCATCAGGCGGTCAACGAGGTTGAGATCGCGCTGTTTGCTGAAAACGCGGAAGGGCTTTCAACGATCTACAACCGTGCCATCGACGCGGCCAAAAATGACCCCGCCATCCTGGTGTTCGTTCACGACGACGTACATCTTTGCGATTTTTTGTGGAGTGTGCGGATTCGAGAAGCGGTCGAGGCTTACGATGTCGTCGGCCTGGCAGGAAATACCCGTCGTCTAGAAGGGCAGCCGGCGTGGGCCTTCGTCGATGATCGCTTCACTTGGGATGAAAAACGCTACCTCAGTGGTCTGGTCGGTCATGGAACAGGGTTCCCCTGCAACATCTCTGATTTCGGGCCGGTGCCGCAAGAATGCAAGTTGCTTGATGGGTTACTGTTGGCGGCGGATAGCGAGCGTCTCTGGGAGGCGGGCGTGCGTTTCGACGAGCAGTTCGAGTTTCATTTTTATGACATGGACTTCTGTCGTTCGGCCGAAATCAATGGGTTGCGCATGGGTACTTGGCCGCTAAGTGTCGTTCATGAAAGTGGTGGTGGATTTGGTACACCCTCATGGCGTGAAAGTTTTCACCTTTATCAATTGAAGTACGCCGAGCCTGGCAAGCAGGCGTCCCAGGAGGCAGGTATGCTAAAGCAGACGCCGGTTCATCACTCCCACAATCCCGATTTGCTCAACCTGATCCCGCTTAATGCAAAGCGTATCGTGGAGGTGGGTTGCAGTTCGGGGGCGCTGGCGCGTGAGTACAAGAAACTCAACCCAGATGCTCACTACATCGGTATCGAGATTGATGCTGGTTACGCCGAGCTTGCGCGAATGCATTGTGATCATGTCGTGGACATGAACATAGAGCACGCCAGCATTGAACAGCTAGCTGAAGAGTTTGCTGCAGACTGCTGGATTTTTGGCGACGTACTGGAACATTTGTATGACCCGTGGCAGATGCTGAGCAAAATTCGCCAGGCCACTGCTCCGGGGGGGTGTGTGGTCGCCTGTATCCCTAATGCTCAGCATTGGAGTGTTCAGGCGCGTTTGAGTATTGGGGATTTCCGCTACGAGGACTCCGGCCTGTTCGACAGGACGCATATCCGTTGGTTCACGCTGGCTACGATGCTTGAGCTGTTCGCCCAGGCAGGTCTGACGGTTGAGGCGGGTGTGCCGCGCGTATTCAACGAACCCCAGCGCGAACGCTTCCTACCGGTTATTCAAGCTATGGCGGCAGCGGCAGGAAAGGACCCGCAAATAGCGGCTCAAGATGCACTGCCGTTGCAGTATGTATTTAGAGCTATTGCCGGTTGATGCAGAGTTCAAGCATTAGTTTCGCGTGTGATGGTGGGCGAGCGAGTCGGGTAGCCGCTTTGGCGTAGTGGCTGCCAGGTTCGCATTCCTGGGTAGGCTTTTGATGGCTGATTAACCAACCCGTGACCACGCTGCATCATAGGTTCAGGGGCGCGAGGCTCAAGCCCGGTGTACCCTGATCCTTCTTCCCGTATTCGACAAAAGCACGTGACTTCCGAGTCACGGCAAGCATCTTCACTGTTATGATTGCCGTAACCGGGAACGGCTGAGCCTGCGACCGTGTGGCCAATGGTGCTGCCTTGGCTGACAGGTGCTCGTGGTGCTCAGCAGGCATTTTGCTTTTTCAGAATTGGGAAGCCATATGATTGGCATTAAAAGTATCGCCAGTTACGTGCCGCCTGAAGGGGTAGACAACTACACCCAAGGCGCAAAATTTGGCAAAGATCAAGATTTCATCTTAGGCAAGATAGGCTCGACTTTCTTGCCACGTAAGGACGATGCTCAGGAAACCTCTGACCTGTGCGTGCAAGCTGTAAAGAACCTGTTCTCTGCCAATCCATCGCTCGACCCGGCGGCTATCGATGCTGTGATCGTGGTGACGCAGAACGGCGATGCCGAAGGGCTGCCGCATACGGCGGCTATCGTTCAACACAAGCTGGGCCTGTCGACCTCTGTTGCCGCGTTCGATATTTCGCTGGGTTGTTCAGGCTATGTCTATGGCTTGTATGCGATGAAAGGCTTCATGGAGGCGGCGGGGCTGCAGAACGGCCTGCTGATCACCGCGGACCCTTACTCGAAGATCGTTGACCCCGAGGACCGCAATACCACCATGTTGTTTGGTGATGCGGCCACGGCTACCTGGATGGGCCAGGGTGCTGCCTGGCAGCTCGGTAAATCGCTGTTCGGCAGTGATGGTGCGGGTGCCGAGCACCTGCGCACGACTGGCGGCAAGTTCTTCATGAATGGTCGTCAGGTATACAACTTTGCGTTGGTCAAGGTGCCTTCACACCTGCAGCAATTGCTTGATGCCAGCAAGCTCAAGGCAGAGGAAGTCGACCTGTATTGCCTGCATCAGGGCAGTGCGGCGATTGTGGATGCGGTTTCGGCGCGTTTTGAAGAGGGCGAGCACAAGCAGAAATTCGTAAAGGACATGGTCGAGACCGGGAATACTGTGTCGTCGAGCATTCCTTTGTTGCTGGAGAAGCATGTGCTCGGCTCGCAGCATAGGCGTGTTGCGTTGAGTGGCTTCGGTGTTGGGCTGTCGTGGGGCTCGGCCATTATCGAGCGTTGTGATTGATTATTTCAGTCATATGAAACGCCGCCGGTAGGCGGCGTTTGTTTTTCACGCGTGCTGGTCGAATGGGCGCAAGCACAGCATGGTTGAGGCGTCACTCTTCTGGCGTCAACTCCTTGATTTTGCTGGGCTGGCATGATGCCAGTAATTTTTTTTGAAAATCCGCTAAAGCAAACAGCCCTGACGACGATAACCATTACGAAGGTTCTCTGTGCCGCACCCGGCGAATTGCCAAGGCCGGAAGCCGTAGTACACAATCCAACGAGGAATTCGTCATGGCTTTGACTGTTAACACCAATACCACCTCTCTGGGCGTTCAGAAGAACCTGAACCGTGCTTCCGATGCACTGGCTACTTCGATGACCCGTCTTTCCTCCGGCCTGAAAATCAACAGCGCCAAAGACGACGCCGCCGGCCTGCAGATCGCCACCCGTATGACCTCGCAGATCCGTGGTCAGACCATGGCAATCAAGAACGCCAACGACGCGATCTCCATCGCCCAGACCGCTGAAGGTGCGATGCAGGAGCAGACCAACATTCTGCAGCGTATGCGTGAACTGGCTGTTCAGGCACGAAACGACTCGAACACTGAAGATGATCGCGATGCGCTGAACAAAGAGTTCCAGTCGATGCTGAAAGAAATCGACCGTATCGCAGCGAGCACCCAGCTGAACAATAAGAGCCTGCTCGATGGCAGCACTACTGACGCCTTGACTTTCCAAGTGGGCTCCAACACTGGCTCTGACAATCAGATCACCATCACTTTGACCGACGCCATGGATAGTTCTTCGGGCGGCGCTCTGAGCGCTCTGTCTGGCCAGGCTATTACCGGTGCTGCCAGCGATATCGAAGCTAACTTCAGTGGCGCCATGACTGCTATCGATGACGCTCTGAAAAACATCAACAACACCCGTGCAGACCTGGGTGCTGTTCAGAACCGTTTGACCAGCACCATCAACAACCTGCAGAACATCAACGAAAACGCCGAGGCCGCCCGCGGCCGCGTGCAGGACACCGACTTCGCCGCCGAAACTGCCCAGCTGACCAAGCAGCAGACCTTGCAGCAAGCTTCGACCGCTGTTCTGGCACAGGCTAACCAACTGCCTTCCGCTGTGCTGAAGCTGCTTCAGTAATCGTTGATGAGTGTTGGCGGAGAGGTGCATCACTGAGGCGCTTCTCCGCCTTTTCATTGTGAGGTGGTGGCAATGGACATGAGCGTCAAGCTGAATCTTTCCTACCAGCAGGCCCGCACCGCTGAGCAGCCTCCAGAGAAAAGAGGGTTCGACAAGCCTGCGACGGCTCTGGATGAGGCTGTGCTGGCGGATGATTCCTCTAGGCCTATGGTTGTCACTGATGTCGATCAAGTGAGAGCAGCGGTTTCGCAGATCGAGAGCTTTCTGAACTCGACCCGGCGCAACCTTGAGTTCACTACTGATGAAGATTCCGGCAAGATCGTGGTCAGGATCATTGCCAGTGATACGGGCGAGCTTGTTCGGCAGCTTCCTTCTGAGGAAGCATTGCGTATTGCCCATAGTCTGAATGATGTCAACAGTCTTTTGTTCGACGCCAAGGCTTGAGCGGCGGCGGGCACGGTTTATGATGTAGGCCGGAGCCGCAGGAGTGGCCTCAGGCGTATCGAAAAGAGGGAATGAACCATGGCTAGCCCGATTACCCCCAGCACAGGGCTGGGTTCCGGTATCAACATTACCGAGATCGTCAACGTGCTGGTGACGGCAGATACTGCGGCCAAGAAAGCGCAGATCGCCCGTCAGACATCGAACAATAGTGCCATGTTGTCTGGTATTGGTTCGCTGCGCAGCGCCCTGACGACATTCACGTCGGCCATGAGCAAGCTCAATAGCAGTGTTTCTCCCTCTTTTAATGCTTTCGCGGCAACTTCCGGGAATGAGGCGTTGGTCAAGGCGACGGCGAGTAACTCGGCGGTCGCTGGTACCTACAGCGTAGAAGTGAAGCAGCTCGCCTCCAGCTCCAAGGTGGCGACCCAGGCTTTTGCGGATGGTGCCAGCCACCCCCTTACTGAAGGGGATATGGTCATCAATGTGGGGTCGGGTACCAGTTATGCGGTTAAGGTTGGTGCTGGGGCCACGCTGCAGTCGGTGCGTGACCAGATCAACAAGGAGTTGGGGGTTAGCGGGGTTTCGGCCAACATCGTGACCGGTGAGGGCGGTTCTCGCCTGGTCTTGAGCTCTTCAAAAACCGGTGCTGGGAATGATATCTCCGTAACAGGGGATGTTACCGAGTTGAATCTGGATGGTACCAAGCCGATCACCACTGGCGGTGGCTACATTACGGACATTGCCAAAGATGCACTGCTGTCGATTGATGGGCTTGAGGTCAAGAGCGCCAACAACAAGATCTCTACTGCTATCAGCGGCATCACCCTTGAGTTGACCGGTGCTGCTGTGGGTACCCAGACCAAGGTGACTGTGGCAGCCAACACAGACGGCCTCAAAACTTCTGTTCAGAGTTTTGTCGACGCTTACAATACGCTGCAGAAAACCATTACGGCGCTGACTACCTCCACGCGTGATGAAGATGACAACCTGCAGCTTGGGCCGTTGAGCAATGACCCGACCACTCGCTCTTTGCTTGCTGATATGCGTGCCGTGCTGGCTGAGGTAGGCTCTGGGGATCGCCTGACAACCTTGGGTCAGTTGGGTATCAATACGCAGAAGGATGGCACGCTGGAATTCAACAGTGCCAAGTTCACAGCGGCCATGGACGAAAAAAAACTTGGCCCTGAAGTCCAAGAGCTGTTCACGGGTGCCAATGGTATTTTCGAGCGAATGAACAAGGCCATTGATCCGTACAATTCGGCTGATGGCAGCTTGGCGACTCGCAAAGGGAATCTGGACAAGGTTGCCAAGAACCTGAGCGACCAGCAGGCGGCGCTCGATCGCCGGACAGATTCGCTGACCGAGTCCCTGACCAGGAAGTATGTCGCGCTCGATACGGCTTTGGGCAAGATGAAGGCTCAGGCAGACCAGATCACATCAATCTTCGAGGCCATCAACGCTCAGGCCAAAAAATCCTGATACATCGAGCGTGGTAAGAGCCCGGTGACGCCATTGGGTGCGCCGGGCTTTTGCACGCTTGCCCTAAAGTTTTTTGACCTGGCGGCGATATAAGGGGTACACGCACTCTCTTTCGCGGCAACGAGGTAGATTCATGAACCCGATGTTGGCCCTTCGGCAGTATCAAAAAGTCCACGGTGTTGCGCAGACATCTGAGGCGAGTCCGCACCGTCTGGTGCAAATGCTGATGCAGGGGGGCCTTGACCGTCTGGCCCAAGCCAAAGGTGCTATTGCACGTAATGATGTGCCTCAGCGGGGCATCCTCATCAGTAAGGCCATCGACATCATCGGCGGTCTGCGCGAAGGTCTGGATCTCGATAATCATGCTGACAGTTTGGCTGAGCTCGATAACCTGTACACCTACATGAGCCGTCGCCTGATCGAAGCCAACATGAAAGGCGACCCTGCGATCATAGACGAAGTGGCACGCCTGCTGATCACCGTGAAGGAAGGCTGGGACGCGATCGGCGACCAGTCGACGGCGTCCTGAGCCAGGAGAATGACATGAACGAGGTTATCGACCGTATCGAGCATACCCGAGAAGCCTTGCTGGCGGCGCTGGCCGATCGTGATTGGAGCGCGGTCGGCGAACTCGACTTGGAGTGCCGGCTGTGCGTCGATGACGTGCTCGCCGAAGCGCGTGACAACGAAGCGGAGCTACGTGTCAGCTTGGAGCAGTTAATGGCTGTCTATCGCCAATTGATCGAGGTTGCAAGTGGCGAACGTCAATCCTTGGTTGAAGAAATGACGAAAATCCGTCAGGCGAAAAACGCCGCGAAGGTATACCATCTCTTCTCGTAACCACGGACGTTGCAAACAAACCGAGCGCCATTAATTTGACTGGCACAGGTTTTTTGACTTAACTAGTGGCTGTTTTCGAATTCCAGACGTCCGAACACTGACCATTCAGTCGGAATGATGTCGAGCATGCCCCTTGCAGGGTGCCGATATGACTAGGGAAGTTGCTATTGCATGTGGCGTGAAACCAAGATCCTGCTGATCGATGACGACAGCGCGCGCCGCCGCGACCTCGCGGTGGTGCTGAACTTTCTCGGCGAAGAAAACCTCGCGTGCGCCAGCCACGACTGGCAGCAGGCGGTGGAGCCTTTGGCCTCGAGCCGTGAAGTGCTGTGCGTGCTTATCGGCGCTGTAAACGCCCCTGGCAATGTGCTTGGGTTGCTTAAGACAGTGGCTGCATGGGATGAGTTCCTTCCAGTTTTGCTTTTAGGTGAAATTTCTTCCGCAGAGTTCCCGGAAGACCTTCGCCGCCGCGTGCTTTCCAACCTGGAAATGCCGCCCAGCTACAGCCAGTTGCTGGATTCGCTGCACCGCGCCCAGGTCTACCGCGAAATGTATGACCAGGCGCGTGAGCGCGGCCGGCAGCGTGAGCCCAACCTGTTCCGCAGCCTGGTGGGCACCAGCCGGGCCATCCAGCATGTGCGGCAGATGATGCAGCAGGTGGCTGATACCGACGCCAGTGTGCTGATCCTGGGTGAGTCAGGCACCGGCAAAGAGGTGGTCGCGCGCAACCTGCACTACCACTCCAAGCGCCGCGAAGCGCCGTTTGTGCCGGTCAACTGCGGCGCGATCCCAGCCGAGTTGCTGGAAAGCGAGCTGTTCGGCCACGAGAAGGGCGCCTTCACTGGGGCGATCACCAGCCGTGCCGGGCGTTTCGAGCTGGCCAACGGCGGCACCCTGTTCCTCGACGAAATCGGCGACATGCCGTTGCCGATGCAGGTCAAGCTGCTGCGCGTGCTGCAGGAGCGCACCTTCGAGCGCGTGGGCAGCAACAAGACCCAGAGCATTGATGTGCGCATCATTGCCGCTACGCACAAGAACCTCGAGAGCATGATCGAGGATGGCACCTTCCGCGAAGACCTGTACTACCGGCTGAACGTGTTCCCCATCGAGATGGCGCCGCTGCGCGAGCGGGTGGAAGACATTCCGCTGCTGATGAACGAGCTGATCTCGCGCATGGAGCACGAGAAACGCGGTTCCATCCGTTTCAATTCCGCTTCGATCATGTCGTTGTGCCGGCACGGCTGGCCGGGCAACGTGCGTGAGCTGGCCAACCTGGTCGAGCGCATGGCGATCATGCACCCGTACGGGGTGATTGGCGTGTCCGAGCTGCCGAAGAAGTTTCGTTACGTCGATGACGAAGACGAGCAGATGGTCGACAGCCTGCGCAGCGACCTGGAAGAGCGCGTGGCGATCAATGGCAATACGCCGAATTTCGGCAGTCATGCGATGCTGCCGCCTGAAGGCCTGGACCTGAAGGACTACCTGGGTAGCCTGGAGCAGGGCCTGATCCAGCAGGCGCTGGACGATGCCAACGGTATCGTTGCGCGCGCGGCTGAACGTTTGCGTATTCGTCGCACCACGTTGGTGGAGAAGATGCGCAAGTACGGCATGAGCCGCCAGGGGGGCGAGGAGCAGGCGGAGGATTGATGGGGGCGTCGGGGTGTTCACCTCGACCTTTCTAGTGCCTGTTAGATCGAGCGCCGCCCGCGCGGCGCATCGCGAGCTGGCGCTCGCTCCTACGTTTGTTTCGGGCCAGTGAGGCCTGTGACAGGCGCGCGCGACCGCCTTGTTCGTACGACGCGATATTGAGCCATGCGCCAAGGCATTCGCGCGCAAATCCCCCAGGAATAATTGGCCCGAAACAAACGTAGGAGCGAGCGCCAGCTCGCGATGCGCCGCGCGGGCGGCGCTCGATTTGCGCCCCCGCCATAAATCTCAAGCCAAGCGTTATGCCCCCATCCCCGGCACGGCTATTGCTACACCGCTGGCACCACACCGTTTTTATGACGGTCAGCCACGCGAGAGAGCACGATGCCCCAGGCCGCCAAACTATCCCGAGCCCCCGGTCCGCAGGGGCATACCCCGGTCGAGCAGGACAGCCGCCAGGGTATCGAGCACACCTTCGCCCTGTTCAATCAGGTGTCCAGCCAGCTGAGCCAGTCCTACAGCCTGCTCGAAGCCCGGGTCAGCGAGCTGAAGGGCGAACTGGCGGTGGTCAGCGCCCAGCGCATCGACGAACTGAGTGAAAAGGAACGCCTGGCCAACCGCCTGCAGAACCTGCTGGACCTGCTGCCTGGCGGGGTGATCGTGATCGATGGCCAAGGCCTTGTGCGTGAAGCCAACCCGGCCGCCTGCCAACTGCTCGGCGAGCCGTTGCTCGGCCAGCTGTGGCGCCAGGTGATCGCCCGCAGCTTTGCACCGCGCAAGGACGACGGCCATGAAGTCTCGCTACGCGACGGCCGCCGCCTGTCCATCGCCACCCGTTCCCTGGACGCCGAGCCTGGCCAGTTGGTGCTGCTCAACGACCTGACTGAAACCCGACGCCTGCAGGACCAGTTGGCGCGCCATGAGCGCCTGTCGGCGCTGGGGCGCATGGTCGCCTCGCTGGCGCATCAGATCCGTACCCCCTTGTCGGCAGCCATGCTCTACGCCAGCCATCTGGCCGACAGCGCGCACGCACTGGATGCCGAAACCCGCCAGCGCTTTGCCGAGACTTTGAAAGAGCGCCTGCACGAACTGGAACACCAGGTGCGCGACATGCTGGTATTCGCCCGTGGCGAGCTGCCGCTGGGCGATCGGCTCACCCCCAAGGCCCTGTTCCAGGCCTTGCAGCAGGCCGCCCAGGCCCACGTGCAGGGTCACGTCGTGCGCTGGCAGTGCGACAGCCACCTGGGTGAGCTGCTCTGCAATCGGGACACCTTGGTGGGTGCCTTGCTCAACCTGATCGAGAACGCCTTGCAGGCCAGCGAAGGCCCGGCGCGGTTGAAAGTGCACCTGTTCCGCCGCCAGCGCACCCTGCACCTGTGCGTGAGTGATGCCGGCAGCGGCATCGACGCCAGCTTGTTGGCGCGCCTGGGTGAGCCGTTTCTGACCACCAAGGCCACCGGCACCGGCCTAGGGCTGGCGGTGGTCAAGGCGGTGGTGCGGGCGCACCAGGGCAGCCTGAGCCTGCGCTCCAAGGTCGGTCGTGGCACCTGCGTGCGGGTCGAGCTGCCGTTGATCGACGGGCAATTGGCGGAGGGCGTGTAATGGCGATCAAGGTGCTGCTGGTCGAGGATGACCGCGTATTGCGCCAGGCCTTGGGTGACACGCTGGCAATCGGCGGCTTTGCCTACCAGGCAGTCGGCAGTGCCGAGGAAGCCCTGGAGGCCGTGCACGATGGCGCCTTCAGCCTGGTGGTGAGCGATGTGAACATGCCCGGCATGGATGGCCACCAGTTGCTCGCGCAGTTGCGCCGCCAGCAACCACAGTTGCCGGTGTTGTTGATGACCGCGCATGCGGCGGTCGAGCGTGCGGTGGAGGCCATGCGCCAAGGGGCTGCCGATTACCTGGTCAAACCGTTCGAGCCCAAGGCGCTGCTCAGCTTGGTCGAGCGGCATGCGGCCGGCCGGGTCACGGGCGAAGAGGGGCCGGTGGCCTGCGAGCCGGCTAGCCGCCAGCTTCTGGAGCTGGCTGCGCGCGTGGCGCGCAGCGATTCCACCGTGCTGATTTCCGGTGAGTCTGGTACGGGCAAGGAAGTGCTGGCGCGCTACATTCACCAGCAATCCCCACGGGCGGCCCAGCCCTTTGTGGCGATCAACTGTGCGGCGATCCCCGACAACATGCTCGAAGCCACCTTGTTCGGGCACGAAAAGGGCGCCTTTACCGGTGCCATTGCTTCCCAGCCCGGCAAGTTCGAGCAGGCCGAGGGCGGCACCTTGCTGCTCGACGAAATTTCGGAAATGCCCATGGCACTGCAGGCCAAGCTGTTACGGGTGCTGCAGGAGCGCGAGGTAGAGCGGGTAGGCGGGCGCAAGCCGGTCAGTCTCGACATTCGGGTATTGGCCACGACCAACCGCGACCTGGCTGGCGAGGTGGCCGCGGGGCGTTTCCGTGAAGACCTGTATTACCGGCTTTCGGTATTCCCCCTGGCCTGGCGCCCGTTGCGCGAGCGCCCTGGCGACATTTTGCAACTGGCCGAGCGCCTGCTGGCGCGGCATGTGGCGAAGATGAAGCATGCCCCGGTGCGCTTGTCGGCGCAGGCACAGGCCTGTTTGCAAGGCTACGCCTGGCCGGGCAACGTCCGTGAACTGGACAACGCCCTGCAGCGGGCGCTGATTCTGCAGCAGGGCGGGGTGATCGAAGTGGCGGATTTCTGTCTGGCAGGCGCCATTCCCTTGTCAGCTGGCAATGAGCCATTACCGACAGCCGCCGCTGAAGCCAGCGGCCTGGGGGATGACATGCGCCGCCACGAGTACCAGATGATCATCGATACCCTGCGCGCCGAGCGTGGCCGCCGCAAGGAAGCCGCCGAACGGCTCGGCATCAGCCCGCGCACCCTGCGCTACAAACTGGCGCAGATGCGCGATGCCGGGTTTGACGTCGAGGCCAGCTTGTTCGGCTGACAGGCCCAGTTCGAACGCGCGACGCGGCCTGTGTGGGAGCGGGCGCGCCCGCGAAGAATCCAACGCGCTGCATGGCACCGGCTGCGCCGGTGTTCGCGGGCAAGCCCGCACGGGGATCGCATCAGGGCTGACAGGTGTTTGCCACAAGGTATGCAGCGCCTGTTAGAGCGAGCGCCGCCCGCGCGGCGCATCGCGAGCTGCGCTCGCTCCTACGTTTGTTTCGGGCCAATTATTCCTGTGGGATTTGCGCGCGAACGCCTTGGCGCATGCCTCAAAATCGCGTCGTACGAACAAGGCGGCCGCGCGCATCTGGCACAGGGGTTACTGGCCCGAAACAAACGTAGGAGCGAGCGCAGCTCGCGATGCGCCGCGCGGGCGGCGCTCAATCTCACAGGCACTGAAGATGCAGCGGCTACCCTTGCCAGGAACCATAGAATCTCCCACAGGGGTGTGATGTTGCCTGAACGATAGAGGCTGGCACCTTTGTTGCTTTACGTAGGCTATTCGCTGCATGGGTGTCAAAAAAATGCGGCCGCAGGAGAGAGAAGGGTCATGAGCCAAGGTGTTGAATTCAATCGTCTGATGCTGGATATGCGCGCCATGCAGGCCGACGCCATGTCGCTGCCCAAGGTCACCGCTGCCCCCGAGCTGGCGCCCGGTCAAAGCACCTTTGCCGACATGCTCGGCCAGGCCATTGGCAAGGTGCATGAAACCCAGCAAGCCTCGACCCAGTTGGCCAGCGCCTTCGAAATCGGCAAGAGCGGCGTCGACCTTACCGACGTGATGATCGCTTCGCAGAAAGCCAGCGTGTCGATGCAGGCCATGACCCAGGTACGCAACAAGCTGGTCCAGGCGTACCAGGACATCATGCAGATGCCGGTTTGAGGACGGATGTAACCCATGGCTGAAGCAGTCGTCGATAACGCCCCCGCCAAGGCTGGTTCGCCAGCGGCCAAGCCGCCGCTGTTCGGCATGGCGTTTCTGGAAAACATCGCGCAGATGCCCATGCTGCGGCAGGTCGGCCTCATGGTCGGCCTGGCGGCCAGCGTGGCGATCGGCTTTGCCGTGGTGCTGTGGTCGCAGCAACCCGATTACCGTCCGCTGTACGGCAGCTTGTCGGGCATGGACACCAAGCAGGTCATGGACACCCTGGCTGCGGCCGACATTCCGTACAACGTCGAACCCAATTCTGGCGCCTTGCTGGTCAAGTCCGATGACCTCGCCCGCGCACGCCTGAAACTGGCCGCGGCGGGCGTGGCACCAAGCGACGGCAACGTGGGCTTCGAACTGCTCGACAAGGAGCAGGGCCTGGGCACCAGCCAGTTCATGGAGGCTACCCGCTACCGCCGCAGCCTGGAAGGCGAGCTGGCGCGCACCGTGTCGAGCCTGAACAACGTCAAGGCCGCCCGCGTTCACCTGGCCATTCCGAAAAGCTCGGTGTTCGTGCGCGACGAACGCAAGCCCAGCGCTTCGGTACTGGTCGAGTTGTACCCAGGCCGCGCCCTGGAGCCTGGGCAGGTGATGGCTATCGTCAACCTGGTCGCCACCAGCGTGCCGGAGCTGGACAAGTCACAGGTCACCGTGGTGGACCAGAAGGGCAACCTGCTGTCCGAGCAGATCCAGGATTCTGCGCTGACCCAGGCTGGCAAGCAGTTCGACTACAGCCGCCGGGTGGAAAGCATGCTCACCCAGCGTGTGCACAACATTTTGCAGCCGGTGCTGGGCAACGACCGCTACAAGGCCGAAGTGTCCGCCGACCTGGACTTCAGCGCGGTCGAGTCCACTTCCGAGCAGTTCAACCCCGACCAACCAGCGCTGCGCAGTGAGCAGTCGGTTGATGAGCAACGTGCCAGCAGCCAAGGCCCGCAGGGCGTGCCTGGGGCGCTGAGCAACCAGCCGCCCGGTGCGGCCACGGCACCGCAGACCACCGGTGGCGCCGCCACCCCGGCAGCGGCCATTCAGCCTGGGCAACCGCTGGTCGATGCCAATGGCCAGCAGATCATGGACCCGGCCACCGGCCAGCCGATGCTCGCGCCGTACCCGTCGGACAAGCGTCAGCAAAGCACGAAGAACTTCGAGCTGGACCGCTCGATCAGCCACACCCGCCAGCAGCAAGGGCGCATGACCCGTCTGTCGGTGGCCGTGGTGGTCGACGACCAGGTCAAGATCGACCCGGCGACTGGTGACACCACCCGTGCCCCGTGGGGCAGCGAAGACCTGGCGCGCTTTACCCGCCTGGTGCAGGACGCCGTTGGTTTCGATGCCAGCCGTGGCGACAGCGTGACGGTGATCAACGTGCCGTTCGCGGCCGACCGTGGCGAGGAAATTGCCGACATCGCCTTTTACCAGCAGCCGTGGTTCTGGGATATCGTCAAGCAGGTGTTGGGCGTAGTGTTCATCCTGGTGCTGGTATTCGGTGTACTGCGGCCGGTGTTGAACAACATTACAGGGGGCGGCAAGCAAGCTGCCCCGGATAGCGACATGGAGCTGGGCGGCATGATGGGTCTGGATGGCGAACTGGCCAACGACCGCGTCAGCTTGGGTGGCCCGACAAGCATTCTGCTGCCTAGCCCAAGCGAGGGTTACGAGGCACAGCTCAACGCAATCAAAGGCCTGGTGGCCGAAGACCCGGGCCGTGTTGCCCAGGTCGTGAAAGAGTGGATCAACGCCGATGAGTGATAACCGAGCCGTTACCGCCAAGCTGAGCCGCGTGGACAAGGCGGCGATCCTGTTGCTTTCGCTGGGTGAAACCGATGCGGCGCAGGTGCTGCGGCACATGGGCCCCAAGGAGGTACAGCGGGTAGGTGTGGCCATGGCGCAGATGGGCAATGTGCACCGTGACCAGGTCGAGCAGGTGATGAGCGAGTTCGTCGACATTGTCGGCGACCAGACCAGCCTGGGCGTGGGCTCCGATGCCTATATCCGCAAGATGCTCAACCAGGCGCTGGGCGAGGACAAGGCCAACGGCCTGGTCGACCGCATCCTGCTGGGTGGCAATACCAGTGGCCTGGACAGCCTGAAGTGGATGGAGCCGCGCGCCGTGGCGGATGTGATCCGCTACGAGCACCCGCAGATCCAGGCCATCGTGGTCGCCTACCTCGACCCCGACCAGGCCGGCGAGGTACTGAGCAACTTCGACCACAAGGTGCGCCTGGACATCGTGCTGCGCGTGTCGTCGCTCAACACTGTGCAGCCAGCGGCCTTGAAGGAATTGAACCAGATTCTGGAGAAGCAGTTCTCGGGCAACTCCAACGCCGCGCGCACCACCCTGGGTGGCATCAAGCGCGCCGCCGACATCATGAACTTCCTCGACAGCTCCGTGGAAGGCGCGTTGATGGATGCGATCCGCGAAATCGACAGCGACCTGTCGGAGCAGATCGAAGACCTGATGTTCGTCTTCAACAACCTGGCCGATGTCGACGACCGCGGTATCCAGGCGCTGCTGCGCGAGGTGTCGTCGGACGTGCTGGTGGTATCGCTCAAGGGTGCCGACGAGCGCGTCAAGGACAAGATATTCAAGAACATGTCCAAGCGTGCCTCGGAGCTGCTGCGCGACGACCTGGAGGCCAAGGGCCCGGTGCGGGTCAGCGATGTGGAAACGGCGCAAAAGGAAATCCTCACCATTGCCCGGCGCATGGCCGAAGCCGGCGAGATCGTGCTTGGCGGCAAAGGCGCCGAGGAAATGATTTAAGCGGCAAGCTACAAGCGGCAAGCTAAAAGAAGCAGCAGCCCTTGCGCAGCCTGTTTTTTCTTCAAACTTGCCGCTTGAAGCTTGCCGCTATGACCCACAGGCATTACCAATGTCCACCAAAGAACACCACCCCAGCGACCTGATCCGTGCCCGCGACCTCGAGGGCGTGGATGTATGGGCGTTGCCCAGTTTCGACCCGCAACCCGAGCCCCAACCTGAGCCAGAACCCGAGGTGGTCGAGGACGAAATCGAGGAAGTGCCGCTGGAAGAAGTCCAGCCACTGACCCTGGAAGAGCTCGAAGCCATACGCCAGGAAGCCTACAACGAGGGCTTCGCCACCGGTGAGCGCGAGGGCTTCCATAGCACCCAGCTCAAGGTTCGCCAGGAGGCCGAAGAGGCGCTCAAGGCCAAGCTCGACAGCCTTGAGCGGCTGATGAGCAACCTGATGGCGCCGATTGCCGAGCAAGACACGCAGATCGAAAAGCAGCTGGTGCAGCTGGTCGCGCACATGACCCGCCAGGTGATCGGCCGTGAGCTGCGCACCGACTCCAGCCAGATCACCCAGGTATTGCGCGAGGCACTCAAGCTGCTGCCCATGGGCGCGGACAACATTCGTATTCACCTCAACCCGCAGGATTTCGAGCTGGCCAAGGCGCTGCGCGAACGGCATGAGGAAAACTGGCGGCTGTTGGAAGACGGCACCTTGTTGCCCGGTGGTTGCCGCATCGAAGCCGCGCACAGCCGCATCGATGCGAGCATGGAAACGCGCATAGAAAAAGCCGTCGCGCAGTTGTTCGACCAGTTGCACGACCATTCTCTGCATCCGGCAAAACCCGACCTTGCCATAGACCTGGATGCGCCGGTCGAACCTGCCGTGGACAACCCTGATGCGCCTTGAACGCACCAGTTTCAGCAAGCGTCTGGGCAGTTACGCCGAGGCCATTGCGCTGCCCGCCCAGCCGATTGTCGAAGGCCGCCTTCTACGCATGGTCGGGCTTACCCTGGAGGCCGAAGGTCTGCGTGCCGCCGTTGGCAGCCGCTGCCTGGTGATCAACGACGACAGTTACCACCCGGTGCAGGTCGAGGCCGAGGTCATGGGCTTTGCGGGGTCCAAGGTGTTCCTCATGCCGGTGGGCAGCATTGTCGGCATTGCCCCGGGCGCACGCGTGGTGCCGCTGGATGACGGCGGCCGCCTGCCCATGGGCATGAGCATGCTCGGCCGGGTGCTGGACGGTGCGGGCCGCGCGCTGGATGGCAAGGGCGGAATGAAAGCCGAGGATTGGGTGCCGATGGACGGCCCGGTGATCAACCCGCTCAACCGCGACCCGATCAGCAAACCGCTGGATGTGGGTATTCGCAGCATCAACGGCCTGCTGACCGTCGGCCGGGGTCAGCGCCTGGGCCTGTTTGCCGGTACCGGCGTGGGTAAATCGGTATTGCTGGGCATGATGACCCGCTTCACCGAAGCGGAAATCATCGTGGTCGGCCTGATTGGCGAGCGGGGCCGCGAGGTCAAGGAATTCATCGAGCACATTCTCGGTGAGGAGGGCCTGAAGCGCTCCGTGGTGGTCGCCTCGCCGGCCGACGATGCTCCCCTGATGCGCCTGCGCGCCGCCATGTACTGCACGCGCATTGCCGAGTACTTCCGCGATAAAGGCAAGAATGTGCTGTTGCTGATGGATTCGCTGACCCGTTTTGCCCAGGCGCAGCGGGAAATTGCCCTGGCCATTGGCGAGCCGCCGGCCACGCGGGGTTATCCGCCGTCGGTGTTTGCCAAGCTGCCCAAGCTGGTGGAGCGGGCGGGTAATGGCTTGCCGGGCGGTGGGTCGATCACCGCGTTCTATACCGTGCTGTCCGAAGGTGACGATCAGCAAGACCCCATCGCGGATTCGGCGCGTGGTGTGCTTGACGGGCACTTCGTGCTGTCGCGGCGCCTCGCGGAGGAAGGCCATTACCCGGCCATCGATATCGAAGCCTCGATCAGCCGGGTGATGCCGCAGGTGGTGGATGCCGACCACTTGCGCCAGGCGCAGAAATTCAAGCAGCTGTGGTCGCGCTTGTCGCAAAGCCGCGACCTGATCAGCGTGGGTGCCTATGTGGCGGGCGGCGATCCGGAGACTGACCTGGCGATTGCCCTGCAGTCGAAGCTGGTGGGCTTCTTGCGCCAGGGCCTGCGTGAAAACGTGGGTATGGCGCAGAGCCGTGAAGAGCTGGGGGCGATCTTCACGCCCCCGGCCGGCTGATAGGCCATGGCCCTCCCTGGGCGCGCCGCGCGCCTGGCGCCGGTGGTGGACATGGCCGAAGAGGCCGAGCGCAAGGCCGCCCAGCGGCTGGGCCATTTCCAGCAGCAAGTTGCCGTCGCCCAGGCCAAGCTGGCCGAGCTGGAGCAGTTTCGCGAGGACTACCAGCAGCAGTGGCTCAACCGCGGTGGGCAGGGGGTCAATGGCAACTGGCTGGTGAACTACCAGCGCTTCCTTGGCCAGTTGGAAACGGCGATGACCCAGCAGCGGCAGAGCCTGGTCTGGCACCAGAACAACCTCGACAATGCCCGTGGCACGTGGCAGCAGGCCTACGCCCGGGTGGAGGGGCTGCGCAAGCTGGTGCAGCGCTACCTGGACGAGGCCCGCCGCGCCGAGGACAAGCGTGAGCAGCGCCTGCTGGACGAGTTGTCCCAGCGCCTGCCGCGGCAAGATCAGTTCTGAATCCGTGGCGTCGCTTTGTGAAGCGGCCTGTGGGCGCCGTGTTCTTGCCGCCCGTGCCATCGCCTGCTAAACCTTCAACAAGCTGTATTCGCCATCATCGAAGGAATCGCTCGCATGGCAGTGGAAACTGATCTCACGCAGGATGGGAAAACGTTGACGATCAAGATCAAAGGACGCTTCGATTTCAGCCAGCATCAGGAATTTCGCGGTGCTTATGAGCGCCAACCAGGCGGGCACGATCGCGTGGTTGTCGATCTGAAAGACACGACCCACCTCGACAGTTCGGCCCTGGGCATGCTGTTGCTGCTGCGTGACCATGCGGGCGAAGCGGTCGAGGTTGAAGTGATGAATCCCAGCTCCGATGTGCGCAAGATTCTTGCCATCTCCAATTTCGAAAAACTCTTCAAGATCAGCTGAGCGCCGACATGCCGGCCGAACAGGCATTGACCGTACTGGTTGCCGAGGACGGTGCCGCCGACCGTCTGTTGCTGGCGCAGATCGTGCGCCGCCAGGGGCACGAGGTTGTCACTGCGGAAAATGGTGAGCAGGCCGTGGCGCTGTTCGTCGAGCGGCGCCCGCAGTTGGTGCTGCTGGATGCGCTGATGCCGGTCATGGACGGCTTCGAGGCGGCGCGGCAGATCAAGGCCCTGGCCGGCGAGGCGCTGGTGCCGATCATTTTCCTCACCTCGCTGAACGAGGAGGAGGCCCTGGTGCGTTGCCTGGAAGCGGGCGGCGATGACTTCATGGCCAAGCCCTACAGCGCGGTAATACTGGCAGCCAAGATCCGCGCCATGGACCGCCTGCGTCGGTTGCAGGGTACCGTGCTGGCGCAGCGCGACCAGATCGCCCGGCACCACCACCACTTGCTCAACGAACAGCGGGTGGCCAAGGCCGTATTCGACAAGGTGGCGCATGCCGGCTGCCTGGCGGCGCCGAACATCCGCTACCTGCAATCACCCTACGCCTTGTTCAATGGTGACCTGATGCTGGCGGCCTTCACACCGGCCGGCGACATGCGTGTACTACTGGGTGATTTTACCGGCCACGGCTTGCCGGCTGCGGTGGGTGCCATGCCGCTGGCGGAGGTGTTCTACGGCATGACCGCCAAGGGCTACGGCATGGCCGAGGTCCTGCGCGAGATGAACGCCAAGCTCAAGCGTATTCTGCCGGTCGACATGTTCTGCTGCGCGGTGCTGCTGAATCTGAGCATGCAGTGTGGCGCAGTAGAGGTATGGAATGGCGGCATGCCTGACGTCTACCACCTCTCGCTGGATGGCCAGGTGTTGTCGGTGCTGCAGTCTCGGCACCTGCCGCTGGGTATTCTGGCGGCCGAACGCTTCGATGCCAGCACAGAGATGTTGCCGCTGGTGCCAGGGGAGCGCCTGTTCCTGCTGTCGGACGGGGTGCTGGAAACTGCCGACGAGCAGGAGCGCCTGTTCGGCGAGCGGCGCCTGCGCGAGGTGCTGAACGCCAATCGTGACCCGGCCTGCTTGTTCGACGAGGTGCTGTTGGCCCTGGAGCGTTTTGGAGGGCACCCGCGCGACGATATCAGCCTGTGCGATATCCGCATGTTCGGTGCCAAAGAGCGGCCACCGATGCCGGTGGTCTACGCTGACAGCGGCCGGTCAAGCCCGCAGGACTGGTCGTTGGCGTTCGAGGTGCGGGGTGCCAGCCTCAAAAGTTTCAACCCGGTGCCCTACCTGGTGCAGTTGTTGCAGGAAATACCCGGCTTGCGAGCGCGCACTGGCCACCTGCACAGCGTGCTCAGCGAGTTGTATTCCAATGCGCTGGAGCATGGCGTGCTCGGTCTGGATTCGCAGCTCAAATGCGATGTGCAGGGCTTTGCCGACTATTATCAAGAACGGGCGCGGCGCCTGGCATCGCTGGCTGAAGGTTGTGTAAGCATCCGTTTCAGGGTTGAACCGCGTGGCCAGGGTGGGCGTCTGAGTATCGAAGTCGGCGACAGCGGCGCTGGTTTCGATGTGCCGAGCGTACTGGCACGGGCTGTGCCGGACCACGGCCTGAGTGGGCGTGGCCTGAAACTGGTGCGGCAGCTGGCCGGTGATGCGCGCTGGGCAGAGGGTGGGCGGTGTGCGCAGGTGGAATTCGAATGGTGAGCCCCGGGCGGGCTTGGGCATAATCTGCTTGATCAGGGAGTGAGCAAGTGATGGACATGCATATCGATCACCAGGTTCTCAAGGGCCTGCGTGAGGTCATGGAGGATGAGTATCTGACGTTGGTGGAGACGTTTCTCACGGACTCGGAGCGCCGCGTGGAGCAGCTACTCGCGGCGAAAAATGCGGCAGAACTCAGGATGGCTGCACACAGCTTCAAGGGCAGTAGCAGCAATATGGGCGCCATGGTGTTGGCCAGCCTGTGCCAGCAGCTTGAAGAGCGTGCGCGGCGGCCGCCGCTGTATGGCATCGAGGACCTGATCAGCCGCATTGATCGGGAGTATCAGGAGGTAAAGCGCTTTTATCGCGGTGAGAAAGATCGCATTTCCACCGGCTGACGACTAGTTGGCGCGAGTCTTGCTTTTCTCCGCCAGGAAGATACTCACGTTCTGGCGCGGAGACCGCTCGATGCCTGTCGCACCCAACCCTTTGTTGCAAGCCAATGCCCCCGCCAGTAGCGCGCGTTCAACTGCCCTGCAGGCAGACAAACCCGTGCAGGCGTTGGGCGACAAGGGCGACGGCTTCGACCAGGTCATGGCCCGGCAGCGGCGCAACCCGCCGGCTGGGCCCGATGACAAGGTTGCCCAGGCCAGGCCCAAGGACAAGCCGGAAGCGGCTGTTGGCGGCAAGAAAGACCCGGGCAGCAAGGCTGCGGTTGCCGATGACGGCAACAAATTGCCAGATGACGATACCGCCCAGGCCGATACCGGGCTGACGGACGCCAGCCTGGTGGCCGGGCAGGTCACCGATGGCCAGCCCGGCGGGCAGTTGATCCAGGCCCAGGCCGAGGCGGTGACGCCCGTGTTGCAAGCCGCCACGGCGCAAGCCCAACTGGCCACCGCAGTGCCGGCAGAACCCACCGAAGAAGCCTTCGACCCTGACGCCGACCCCTTGGCCAACCTGCCAACCCTGCGCCTGGCGCTGGAGCACAGCGCCCAGGCCAAAGGCAGTACTTCCGCACATGCCCTTGATCCGGCTCAGGCCCAGGGCGATGACGGCCGCGCTGCCGTCAATAGCTTGACGACTCTGGTCGAGCAAAGCGAGGGCGACGCTACCGAGTCCGGTGACGGGGCGTTCGGTGCCTTGCTCGAAGATGGCCTGAAAGACACCAAGAGCGCTGCCAGCGACACCCGTATCGACGACTTCGCCAATCGCCTGGCCAGCCTGACCCAGGCAGCCACGGCCAAGACCGCCAACGCGGTGCCGGCCAGTGCCAGCCCGCTGCACCAGCCCTTGCCGATGAACCAGAATGCGTGGGCTGAGGGCCTGGTCAACCGGGTCATGTACTTGTCCAGCCAGAATCTCAAGTCGGCGGATATCCAGCTGGAGCCGGCCGAGCTGGGCCGCCTGGACATTCGCGTCAATGTGGCGGCGGACCAGGCTACCCAGATCACGTTCATCAGCGGCCACGCGGGCGTGCGTGATGCCCTGGACAGCCAGGTGCACCGCCTGCGCGAGCTGTTCGCCCAGCAGGGGCTGGCGCAGCCCGACGTCAACGTCGCCGATCAGTCGCGGGGGCAGCAGCAGCAACAGGGCCAGGCACAGGACAGCAACCTGTCCGGGGTGGCCGCGCGGCGGGCCGGGCAGGGTGGGGGCGAGGTTGTCGATAGCGCCCGGCCTGTGGAGCAGCAGGTGGTTGTCGGCGACAGTGCGGTCGATTACTACGCCTGATGCCCGGTTGCCTGTTCCGGCCTGTTCGCGGGCTCGCCCGCTCCCACAGGGATTTGCAACCTATGCAGTACCTGTGGGAGCGGGCATGCCCGCGAATAAGACAGCACCGCAGATCCTGCTGAAACCGAACTTCTGAATAAGCTGGCATAACACTTGCTCAGGCCAAGCCATCCTCCTTTGAACCCCCGATGGACGACGGATTATTGGCATGGCGAAGAGCGAAGCAGTCAAAGACCCCGCCACAAAAGGCAAACTCAAGCTGATCATCATGGCTGTCGTCGGCTTGTTGCTGGCGATCGGCCTTTCGGTGGGCGCTACCTGGTTCATCATGCACAAGAGCGAACCGGCGCCGGCCGCCGAGGCGGCAGCCAGCAACGTCAAGCCAGCAGCGATCTACCAGGCGCTGACCCCGGCCTTCGTGGTCAACTTCAACCAGAACGGGCGCCAGCGCTACATGCAGGTGAGCATCACCATGCAGGCGCGCAACCAGGCAGACCTGGATGCGCTCAAGGTGCACATGCCGGTCATCCGCAACAACCTGGTGATGATGTTCTCCGGGCAGGGCTTCGACGCCCTCGCCAGCAGCCCGGTCGGCCAGGAAATGCTGCGCCAGAAAGCCACTGCCGTGGTCCAGGAAGTGGCGCAGAAGGAACTTGGCAAGCCGGTCATCGACCAGCTGCTGTTCACCAATTTCGTATTGCAGTAGGAGTCCGCCATGGCCGTACAGGACCTGCTGTCCCAGGATGAAATCGATGCCCTGTTGCACGGCGTCGACGACGGGCTGGTGCAGACCGAGACCGCCGCGGAGCCCGGCAGTATCAAAAGCTACGACCTGACCAGTCAGGACCGTATCGTGCGCGGTCGCATGCCGACCCTGGAAATGATCAACGAGCGTTTCGCCCGTTACACCCGCATCAGCATGTTCAACCTGCTGCGCCGCTCGGCCGACGTGGCCGTAGGTGGCGTGCAGGTGATGAAGTTCGGCGAGTACGTGCACTCGCTGTATGTGCCGACCAGCCTGAACCTGGTCAAGATCAAGCCATTGCGTGGCACCTCGCTGTTCATTCTCGACGCCAAGCTGGTGTTCAAGCTGGTGGACAATTTCTTCGGCGGCGATGGCCGCCACGCCAAGATCGAGGGCCGTGAGTTCACCCCCACCGAGCTGCGCGTGGTACGCATGGTGCTGGACCAGTGCTTCGTCGACCTGAAGGAAGCCTGGCAGGCCATCATGCCGGTGTCTTTCGAGTACATGAACTCCGAGGTCAACCCGGCCATGGCCAACATCGTCGGCCCGAGCGAGGCCGTGGTGGTGTCCACCTTCCATATCGAGCTGGACGGTGGTGGCGGTGACCTGCACGTGACCATGCCGTATTCGATGATCGAGCCGGTGCGGGAAATGCTCGACGCCGGTTTCCAGTCCGACCTGGACGACCAGGACGAGCGTTGGGTCAAGGCCCTGCGCGAAGACGTGCTGGATGTTGCCGTGCCGATGACTGCCACCGTGGCCCGGCGCCAGTTGAAGCTGCGCGACATCCTGCACATGCAGCCTGGCGATGTGATACCGGTGGAGTTGCCCGAGCACCTGGTGTTGCGCGCCAATGGCGTGCCGGCGTTCAAGGCGCGGCTGGGCTCGCACAAGGGCAACCTGGCGCTGCAGATCATCGACCCGATCGAACGCCGCTGACGGCGTGCCGGTCGCCCCTAACGAATTGAATGCCTGTCGAGGAAACCATGGCTAACGAAAACGAGATCACCTCCCCAGAAGATCAGGCCTTGGCCGATGAGTGGGCCGCCGCGCTGGAAGAGACCGGTGCTGCCGGCCAGGCGGACATCGATGCGCTGCTGGGCGGTGACACCGGCAGCCACAGCGGCCCGGGCCGCCTGCCAATGGAAGAGTTCGCCAGCTCGCCCAAGCCGAACGAAAATGTCAGCCTCGAAGGCCCGAACCTGGATGTGATCCTGGATATCCCGGTGAACATCTCCATGGAAGTGGGCAGCACCGAGATCAACATCCGCAACCTGCTGCAGCTCAACCAGGGTTCGGTCATCGAGCTTGACCGCCTGGCCGGCGAGCCACTGGACGTGCTGGTCAACGGTACGTTGATCGCCCATGGCGAAGTGGTAGTGGTCAACGAGAAGTTCGGCATTCGCCTGACCGACGTGATCAGCCCCAGCGAACGCATCAAGAAGCTGCGCTGAGTGAAGGCCACGATACGCACCATCGCGGCACTTGCGGCGTTGTTGGGCAGCCACGCCTGCCTGGCAGCGGCCACGCCCACGGCCACGCCGGCAGCGGCGCCTGGCAGCCTGGGCGGGCAACTGGCGCAGATGGTCTTCGGCCTGCTGCTGGTGGTTGGCCTGATTTTCTTCCTGGCCTGGCTGCTGCGGCGTTTGCAAAGCACGGCGGTGAAGGGTGGGCAGGTGATCGAGATCGTCGGCAGCCGCGCCATCGGCCCGCGCGACCGCCTGTTGCTGGTGCAGGTGGGCAAGGAGCAGATTTTGATAGGCCATACCCCGGGCAGCATCGAGGCATTGCATGTGCTGGCAGAGCCGGTGCAGGTGCCGGAAAACGCTCGCCAGGCGACGCCGGAGTTTGCCCAGCGGTTGATGGAGTTGATGGGCAAGAACCCTAAGGACAACACGTGATGAGCGGCGCGCTGCGTAGGTTGTTGGGGCCGTTGTTGACAGTGGCGCTGTTGCTGGCCGCGCCGTTGGCGTTGGCCGCCGACCCGTTGTCGATTCCGGCCATTACCCTGTCCAATACCGCGGACGGGCAGCAGGAATATTCGGTCAGCCTGCAAATCCTGCTGATCATGACGGCGCTGAGCTTCATTCCGGCGTTCGTCATCCTCATGACCAGCTTCACCCGTATCATCATCGTGTTCTCGATCCTGCGCCAGGCCCTGGGCTTGCAGCAGACACCGTCGAACCAGCTGCTGACCGGCATGGCGCTGTTCCTGACGATGTTCATCATGGCCCCGGTGTTCGACCGGGTGAACCAGGATGCCCTGCAGCCTTACCTGAAAGAACAGATGACCGCTCAGCAGGCCATCGACAAGGCCCAGGGCCCGCTCAAGGACTTCATGCTGGCGCAAACCCGGCAAAGCGACCTGGACCTGTTCATGCGCTTGTCCAAGCGCACCGACATTGCCGGGCCCGATCAAGTGCCGCTGACCATCCTGGTGCCTGCGTTCGTCACCTCCGAGCTGAAAACGGCGTTTCAGATCGGCTTCATGATTTTCATCCCGTTCCTGATCATCGACATGGTGGTGGCCAGTGTGCTGATGGCGATGGGTATGATGATGCTGTCGCCGCTGATCATTTCGCTGCCGTTCAAGATCATGCTGTTCGTGCTGGTCGATGGCTGGGCGCTGATCATGGGCACCCTGGCCAGCAGTTTCGGCGGCGTCTGACGCCGTCAAGGAGAGCCGCCGATGACACCTGAAGTCGCTGTCGACCTGTTCCGTGATGCCCTGTGGCTGACCACCCTGATGGTGGCCGTGCTGGTGGTGCCAAGCCTGCTGGTGGGCCTGGGGGTGGCGATGTTCCAGGCCGCAACGCAGATCAACGAACAGACCCTGAGCTTTCTGCCGCGCCTGCTGGTGATGCTGATCACGCTGATCGTTGCCGGGCCGTGGCTGGTGCAGAAGTTCATGGAGTACATCACCACGCTCTACACCAACATTCCGCAGCTCATAGGTTGATGCGCGGATGCTGGAGCTGACCGATACGCAGATCGGCACCTGGGTCGCCACCTTCATCCTGCCGTTGTTCAGGGTGACGGCGGTGTTGATGACCATGCCGATCTTCGGTACCCGCATGCTGCCGGCGCGGGTGCGCCTGTACGTGGCCGTGGCCATTACCGTGGTCATCGTGCCGGCGTTGCCACCGCTGCCTGAATTCGACCCGCTTAGCCTGCGCGGCCTGCTGCTGTGCGCCGAACAGATCATCGTCGGGACGTTGTTCGGCCTGGCGTTGCAGTTGCTGTTCCAGGCGTTCGTGATTGCCGGGCAGATCGTTGCGGTGCAGATGGGTATGGCCTTTGCCTCCATGGTCGACCCGGGGAACGGGGTCAACGTTACGGTGATCAGCCAGTTCATGACGATGCTGGTGAGTGTGCTGTTCCTGTTGATGAACGGCCACCTGGTGGTGTTCGAGGTGCTGACCGAAAGCTTCACCACGTTGCCGGTGGGCAATGCGCTGGTGGTCAACCACTTCTGGGAGCTCGCCGGGCGCATGGGTTGGGTGTTCGGTGCCGGCTTGCTGTTGATCCTGCCGGTGATTGCGGCGTTGCTGGTGGTGAACATTGCCTTTGGGGTGATGACCCGTGCGGCGCCGCAGCTGAACATTTTCTCCATCGGTTTCCCGTTGACCCTGGTCATGGGCATGTTCATCTTCTGGGTCGGCCTGGCCGATGTGCTGTCGCACTACCAGGCATTGGCCAGCGAAACGCTGCAGTGGCTGCGTGAACTGGCAAGGGCGGGCTGAGCATGGCTGAGAGCGAAAGCGGCCAGGACAAAACGGAAGACCCCACCGAGAAACGCAAGCGCGACTCACGGGAAAAAGGCGAGGTCGCCCGCTCCAAGGAGTTGAACACGGTGGCGGTGACCCTGGCCGGCGCGGGTGGGCTGCTGGCGTTTGGCGGCCATTTGGCCGAAACCCTGCTGGCGTTGATGCGCATGAATTTCAGCCTGACCCGCGACATCATCGTGGACGAGCGGGCGATGGGCGCGTTTCTGCTGGCCTCGGGCAAGATGGCCATCTGGGCCGTGCAGCCGGTGCTGATCCTGCTGTTCGTGATCTCCTTCGTGGCGCCCATTGCGCTGAGCGGCTTCCTGTTCTCGGGCAGTTTGCTGCAGCCGAAATTCAGTCGCATGAATCCGTTGTCGGGCATCAAGCGCATGTTCTCGATGCATGCCTTGACCGAATTGCTGAAGGCGCTGGCCAAGTTTTTCGTCATCCTGGTAGTGGCGGTGGTGGTACTGATCAACGACCGCCAGGCGCTGCTGTCGATTGCCAACGAGCCGCTGGAGCAGGCGATCATTCACAGCCTGCAGGTGGTGGGCTGGAGTGCCTTGTGGATGTCGGCCGGGTTGTTGCTGATCGCGGCTGCGGATGTGCCGTTCCAGCTGTACCAGACGCACAAGAAACTGAAGATGACCAAGCAGGAAGTGCGTGACGAGTACAAGGACAGCGAGGGCAAGCCCGAGGTCAAGCAGCGTATTCGCCAGCTGCAGCGCGAAGTGTCGCAGCGGCGCATGATGGCGGCGGTGCCGCAGGCCGACGTGATCATCACCAACCCGACCCACTATGCGGTGGCCTTGCAGTATGACCCGGAGAAGGGTGGGGTGGCGCCGTTGCTGTTGGCCAAGGGCACGGATTTCATTGCCTTGAAGATTCGCGAAATTGGCGTGGAGCATAAGGTTCAGATCCTGGAATCGCCGGCCTTGGCACGGGCGATCTATTACTCGACCGAGATCGAGCAGGAAATCCCCGCCGGCCTGTACCTGGCTGTGGCGCAGGTGCTGGCCTATGTGTTCCAGATCCGCCAGTACCGTGCGGGCAAGGGCAAGCGCCCTGAGCCGTTGAAGGATGACCTGCCGATCCCGCCAGACCTGCGCCGCGACAGTTGACCTTGTGTCTTGAGAGGGGATTAGAAGCTGTCATTCACCTCAACCTGTGGGAGCGGGCGTGCCCGCGAACACCGGCGCAGCCGGTGCCAGACACCGCGTCGCCTGCGTCGCGGACACGCCCGCTCCCACAGGCCGGCCCACAACATAAATCTCCTATTGCGCAAAGTTGGAAGGCTTCTTGCAATGCCAGCCGCAGATGCCCCTTGGGCGTCAAAGTTTTGCATCAAGAGGATTCGCGGTGGATCGCACTCAGTTAATCAGCAACGCCCGTCATAACCTGGCCGGGCTCGGCCGGGGCAACCTGGGTGTACCGCTGCTGCTGCTGGTGATGTTGGCAATGATGATGTTGCCGATACCACCGTTCCTGCTCGACGTGTTCTTCACCTTCAACATCGCCTTGTCGATCGTGGTGCTGCTGGTCTGCGTCTACGCCCTGCGCCCGCTCGACTTCGCTGCATTCCCCACCATCCTGCTGGTGGCCACGCTGTTGCGCCTGGCGCTGAACGTGGCCTCCACGCGGGTGGTCATGCTGCACGGCCAGGAAGGCCACGGCGCCGCCGGCAAGGTGATCCAGGCCTTCGGCGAGGTGGTGATCGGCGGTAACTACGTGGTCGGTGCGGTGGTCTTCGCCATCCTCATGATCATCAACTTCGTGGTGGTGACCAAGGGCGCCGGGCGTATCTCGGAAGTGAGCGCGCGCTTCACGCTCGACGCCATGCCCGGCAAGCAGATGGCGATCGACGCCGACCTCAATGCTGGCCTCATCGACCAGGCCCAGGCCAAGCACCGTCGTGCCGAGGTGGCCCAGGAGGCCGAGTTCTACGGTTCGATGGACGGTGCCAGCAAGTTCGTCCGCGGTGACGCCATCGCCGGCTTGCTGATCCTGTTCATCAACCTGATCGGTGGCATGCTGATCGGCATGCTGCAGCATGGCATGAGCTTCGGCGATGCCGGCAAGGTGTACGCCCTGCTGACCATCGGTGACGGTTTGGTGGCGCAATTGCCATCACTGCTGTTGTCGACCGCTGCGGCGATCATGGTCACCCGCGCCTCGGGCTCGGAGGACATGGGCAAACTGATCAACCGGCAGATGTTCGACTCGCCCAAGGCGTTGGCGGTGTCGGCGGGGTTGATGATTGTCATGGGGCTGGTGCCGGGCATGCCGCACGTCGCCTTCATCGGCCTGGGTCTGCTGGCCGGTGGCGGGGCTTATCTCGTATGGAAGAAACAACAGAAGGCCAAGGCCCAGGCCTTGCAGGAGGCGCAGCGCCAGCAAGACCTGCTGCCTTCGCCGCAGCGGGCGCTGGAAACCAAGGAGCTGGGCTGGGACGATGTGACACCGATCGACATGATCGGCCTGGAAGTCGGCTACCGGCTGATCCCCTTGGTGGACCGCAACCAGGGTGGTCAGTTGCTGGCGCGAATCAAGGGCGTGCGCAAGAAGCTGTCGCAGGACCTGGGCTTCCTCATGCCCACGGTGCATATCCGCGACAACCTTGACCTGCAGCCCAGCGCCTATCGCCTGACGCTGATGGGGGTGATCCTGGCGGAGGCCGAGATTTACCCGGACCGCGAGTTGGCGATCAACCCGGGGCAGGTGTTCGGCACCCTCAACGGCATTGCCGCACGTGACCCGGCGTTCGGCCTGGAAGCGGTGTGGATCGACGTGGGCCAGCGCTCGCAGGCGCAGTCGCTGGGCTACACCGTGGTCGATGCCAGTACGGTAGTGGCCACCCACCTCAACCAGATCCTGCAGAAGCACTGCCATGAACTGATTGGCCACGAAGAGGTCCAGCAACTGTTGCAGGTGTTGGCCAAGGCTTCGCCTAAACTTGCAGAAGAACTGGTGCCGGGTGTCATTTCCTTGTCGGGGCTGCTCAAGGTCTTGCAGGCCCTGTTGTCGGAACAGGTACCCGTGCGCGATATTCGCAGTATTGCCGAAGCAATCGCGAACAACGCTGGCAAGAGTCAAGATACCGCCGCGCTGGTTGCGGCGGTGCGCGTCGGATTGTGTCGCGCCATCGTGCAAAGCATTGTCGGCGTTGAGTCGGAGCTCCCGGTGATCACCCTGGAGCCAAGGTTGGAACAGATTTTGCTCAATAGTCTGCAACGCGCCGGGCAAGGCCAGGAAGACGGTGTTCTTCTGGAACCGAGCATGGCCGAAAAGCTGCAACGTTCGCTGATCGAAGCGGCCCAGCGCCAGGAAATGCAGGGCCAGCCGGCCATTCTGCTGGTCGCCGGCCCGATCCGCGCCATGCTGTCGCGTTTCGGTCGCCTGGCTGTACCGAATTTGCATGTGCTGGCGTATCAGGAAATACCGGACAACAAGCAAGTCACCATCGTTGCCACCGTGGGCCCTAACGGCTGAGGTAGTGGATAATGCAAGTTAAGCGATTTTTCGCCGCCGATATGCGTCAGGCCATGAAACTGGTCCGTGATGAGCTGGGCGCCGATGCCGCGATCATTGGCAACCGTCGCATTGCCGGTGGTGTCGAGCTGACGGCCGCGCTGGACTACAAGCTGTCCGCCCTGGCCCCGCGTGTGCCCAATGCCGAGCTGGAAGAAGAGCTGCGCAAGACCCATACGCGCATTGCCACGGCCCAGGCCGAGCTGGGCCACCGCCAGGACAGCAGCGATAACAACCGCCAATTGTTCGCCGGGCAGTCGTTGACCGCTGCCGAGCCGCTGGTCGAGCCCCATGTCGATGCCCCACAGGCGACGGCCGCCACGGCGCCGGCGCCCGTTGACCCGCGCCTGTTCGATGCCATGCGCTCCGAACTGTCGGGCCTGCGCGAACTGCTGGAAGTGCAGCTCGGCTCGCTGGCCTGGACCCAGCTGCAGGGCAGCAAGCCACAACAGGCCAACATCTGGCGGCGCCTGCAGCGCATTGGCCTGTCCGGGCCGATTGCCCGCGAGTTGCTGGAGCTGACCGCCGAAATCGAAGAGCCACGCCATGCCTGGCGCATGTTGCTGGCGCACTTGGCGCGCATGATCGAAATTCCCGAGGTAGAGCCGATCGAAGAAGGCGGTGTGATCGCCATGGTCGGCCCGGCCGGCATGGGCAAGACCACCACCCTGGCCAAGCTGGCGGCGCGCTACGTGCTCAAGTATGGCGCGCAGAACATGGCGCTGGTGAGCATGGACAGCTTCCGCATCGGTGCCCAGGAGCAGCTCAAGACCCTTGGCCGCATCCTCAATGTCCCGGTCACCTATGTCGACCCAGGCCAGTCGCTGGCGGCAGCGCTGGAGCCGCTGCTGCGCAAGCGTGTGGTGCTGATCGACACCGCCGGCCTGCAGGCCAGCGACCCGGCCCTGCGCATGCAGCTGGAAACCCTGGCCGGCCGTGGCATCGCCGCCAAGAATTACCTGGTACTGGCCACCACCAGCCAGAAGCAGGTGCTGACCGCCGCCTACCACAGCTACAAGCGCTGTGGCCTGGCCGGCTGCATCCTGACCAAGCTCGATGAAACGGCAAGCCTTGGCGATGTGCTGAGCCTTGCCATCAGTCATGATTTGCCTGTGGCCTATCTTACCGACGGCCCGCGCATTCCTGACGACCTGCACCTGCCGCGGGGGCACCAGCTGGTGTCCCGCGCGGTCAATGTGCAGCAGCAGGAGGAGCCCAGCGAAGAGGCAATGGCCGACATGTTCGCTGATCTCTACCACAACCCACGGCGAGCGGGTTGAGTATGAAACGTGTGCAAAGTAGCTATGCCAAGGGGTACGCAGAATTGCCCTACGTGTGGCCTGGGTCCCAGCGATACAAGGTAAATTACAAACATGGGTAGCATGCATCCCGTACAGGTGATCGCCGTGACCGGTGGCAAAGGTGGCGTCGGCAAGACTAACGTTTCAGTGAACCTGTCCCTGGCGTTGGCCGAACTCGGCCGCAGGGTCATGTTGCTGGATGCCGACCTGGGCCTGGCCAATGTCGACGTGTTGCTGGGCCTGACGCCCAAATGGACCCTGGCCGATGTCATCGAAGGGCGCTGCGAGCTGCGTGACGTGATATTGCAGGGCCCTGGTGGTGTGCGCATCGTACCGGCTGCCTCCGGTACGCAGAGCATGGTCCACCTGGCGCCGGCCCAGCATGCCGGGCTGATCCAGGCGTTCAGCGAAGTCGGCGACAACCTCGATGTACTGGTCATCGATACCGCTGCGGGTATCGGTGAGTCGGTCGTCAGCTTTGTCCGTGCCGCCCAGGAAGTGCTGCTGGTGGTGTGCGACGAGCCGACCTCGATCACCGATGCCTACGCGCTGATCAAGCTGCTCAACCGTGACTACGGCATGAACCGCTTCCGCGTGCTGGCCAACATGGCCCAGAGCCCTCAGGAAGGGCGCAACCTGTTTGCCAAGCTGACCAAGGTTACCGACCGTTTCCTGGATGTCGCCCTGCAGTACGTAGGCGCCGTGCCCTACGACGAGTGCGTGCGCAAGGCGGTGCAGAAGCAGCGTGCCGTTTACGAAGCCTTCCCACGCTCCAAGTGCGCGCTGGCCTTCAAGGCGATTGCCCAGAAGGTCGACAGCTGGCCGCTGCCGGCCAACCCACGTGGCCACCTGGAGTTCTTCGTCGAGCGCCTGGTGCAGCCGACCAGCGCGGGACCGGTGCTATGAACGCCAGCGGGTTCAAGATGTACAGCCGGGCGGCGAAAGACGCTCAGTACGAGTTGATCGAACGCTACGCCCCCCTGGTCAAGCGCATCGCCTACCACCTTTTGGCGCGCTTGCCGGCCAACGTGCAGGTCGAGGACCTGATCCAGGCCGGCATGATCGGCTTGCTGGAAGTGGCCAACAAGTACGACGCCAGCAAGGGCGCCAGCTTCGAAACCTATGCCGGCATTCGTATCCGCGGCGCCATGCTCGACGAAGTGCGCAAAGGCGACTGGGCACCCCGTTCGGTGCACCGCAACACCCGTATGGTCAGCGACGCGATGCGCGCCGTGGAGGCCAGAACCGGCCGTGACGCTAAAGATCATGAAGTTGCTGCCGAACTCCAATTGAGCCTCGATGATTACTACGCGATCCTCAACGATACCTTGGGCAGCCGTTTGTTCAGCTTCGATGACCTGCTGCAGGACGGTGAGCACGAAGGGCTGCATGAAGACGGCGCCAGCGGCCAGGTCGAACCTGCCCGGGGCCTCGAGGAGGAGCGCTTCCAGCTAGCCCTGACCGAGGCCATCGCCAACTTGCCCGAGCGTGAACGCCTGGTGCTGGCGCTGTACTACGACGAAGAGCTCAACCTCAAGGAGATCGGTGAGGTGCTGGGGGTCAGCGAGTCGCGGGTCAGCCAGTTGCACAGCCAGTGTGCCGCGCGTCTGCGTAGCCGCCTGGGGGAATGGCGGGCGCGCTGAGCCTGCTAGGGTTGCGGCTGTTTCCACGCGGTTTTCCACGTTGTACCGAATTGATTGAATGCGCGCTCGGGGCCGAGCGCGTTTGAGACTGCTTGGAGGTCTACTTGAACAAAGACATGAAAATCCTCATCGTTGACGACTTTTCGACGATGCGGCGGATCATCAAGAACCTGTTGCGTGACCTGGGCTTCACCAACACCGATGAGGCCGACGACGGCACCACGGCGCTGCCGATGCTGGAAAGCGGCCATTACGACTTCCTCGTGACCGACTGGAACATGCCAGGCATGTCCGGCATCGACCTGTTGCGCAAGGTGCGTGCCCACGACCGGCTGAAAACCATGCCCGTGCTGATGGTGACTGCCGAAGCCAAGCGCGACCAGATCATTGAAGCGGCCCAGGCCGGCGTCAATGGTTACGTGGTCAAGCCGTTCACGGCGCAGGTGCTCAAAGAAAAGATCGAGAAGATCTTCGAACGCGTCAACGGCTGAGTCACGTCAGGGGGCGCGCCATGGATTCATCACATAACTCTTTGGGCGAGTTCGAATCGACCCTGAAGAAACATGCCCAGGAGTTGGTCGAAAGCCTGGAGCGGGGCCGTTTCGGCGAGGCGGTGCAGCTGATTCACGAGCTGAACCAGACCCGCGACCGCGGCCTGTACCAGGAAGTCGGCAAGCTGACCCGCGAGCTGCACAGTGCCATCGTCAGTTTCCAGATCGACCCGACCATGCCGCAGGCCGAAGAGGTGTCGCAGATTACCGATGCCACCGAGCGCCTGTCCTATGTGGTCAAGCTCACGGAAGGCGCGGCCAACCGCACCATGGACCTGGTCGAGGCAAGCACCCCGGTGCTCAACGACCTGGCCAGCGAGGCCAAGGCCCTGAGCACCGACTGGCAACGCTTCATGCGCCGCGAAGTGGCGGCGGAAGAATTCCGCGACCTGGTCAAGCGGGTCGACAGTTTCCTCACGCACAGCGCCGAAGGCAATCGCAAGGTCGCCGGCCACCTCAATGACATTCTGCTGGCCCAGGACTATCAGGACCTGACCGGGCAGGTGATCAAGCGCGTCACCAACCTGGTGACCGAAGTGGAAAGCAACCTGCTCAAGTTGGTGCTGATGGCCAGTCAGGTCGACCGCTTTGCGGGCATTCAGCATGACCACGATCAATTGCGCGCAGAAAAAGATCGAGAAAAACATCCGACTCGGGGTGAAGGTCCGCAGATTCATGCCGATAAGCGTGAAGACGTCGTGTCCGGCCAGGACGACGTCGATGATCTGCTGTCCAGCCTGGGTTTTTAAGGAGCACCTTTGATGAGCTTCGGCGCCGATGAAGAAATCCTCCAGGATTTCCTGGTAGAAGCCGGCGAAATTCTTGAGCAACTGTCCGAGCAATTGGTCGAGCTGGAAAGCCGGCCCGACGATGCTGACCTGCTCAATGCGATCTTTCGCGGTTTCCACACTGTAAAAGGGGGCGCCGGCTTCCTCCAGCTGAACGAGCTGGTGGAGTGCTGCCATATCGCCGAGAACGTGTTCGACGTGCTGCGCAAAGGTGAGCGTCGGGTTGACGCGGAGCTGATGGACGTAGTGCTCGAGGCACTGGACACGGTCAACAGCATGTTTGGCCAGGTACGCGAGCGCGCTGAAGTCACGCCGGCAACCCCCGAGCTGCTGGCGGCCTTGGCGCGCCTTGCCGAGCCGGGTGCGGCGCAACCGCAGGGTGACGAAGAAGCGGTGGTGCCGGTGGCTGCCGCGCAAGCGCCTGCCGCGGCACCGGTGGTGGACCAGGAGCAGCACCAGGACATCACCGACAGCGAGTTCGAGCAGTTGCTCGATTCGCTCGATGCGGTCAAGGCACAAGCTGCGGCCGAGGAACAGCTGCAAGGCGAGAGCGTGAGTGGTGGCGGTGATGAAATCACCGATGCCGAGTTCGAATCGCTGCTCGACCAGTTGCATGGCAAAGGCCAGTTCACTGCTGAAGTTGCAGCGCCGGCTGCTGCCGTCAGCCACGAAGCGGCCAGTGACGAAATCACCGATGCCGAATTCGAGTCGCTGCTCGACCAGCTGCATGGCAAAGGCACCTTCCAGGCCGACGCCTTGCCTGCCGCCAAGGCGGCACCTGCCGAGGTGGCGCCTGACAGCACCGCCAGCGCCACCAGCGACGAAATCAGCGAGCATGAATTCGAAGCGCTGCTGGACCAGTTGCATGGCAAGGGCAAATTCGGCGGTGACGTCGCTGCAGTCCAGGCCCCCCCTGCGGCCAAGGCGCCGGCAGCGGCCAAGCCGCAAAGCCCGGCGGCCGCCAAGCCAGCTGCGGCTCCTGCGCCAGCGCCCGCGGCTGCGAGCAAACCTGCTGCAGCTGCGCGCACGCCGGCCCCGGTCGCCGACAAGCATGCGGTCAGCGAAGCGGAAACCACCGTACGCGTCGACACGGCGCGCCTGGACGAGATCATGAACATGGTCGGCGAACTGGTGCTGGTGCGTAACCGCCTGGTGCGCCTGGGCCTGAACAGCGGCGACGAGGCCATGTCCAAGGCCGTGTCCAACCTCGACGTGGTCACCGCCGACCTGCAGACCGCGGTGATGAAAACCCGCATGCAGCCGATCAAGAAAGTGTTCGGCCGCTTCCCGCGCCTGGTTCGCGACCTGGCGCGCCAGTTGAAGAAAGAGATCAACCTTGAGCTGGTCGGTGAAGAAACCGACCTCGACAAGAACCTGGTCGAGGCCCTGGCCGACCCGTTGGTGCACTTGGTGCGCAACGCCGTCGACCATGGTATCGAGATGCCCGATGAGCGCGATGCCGCAGGCAAGCCGCGCACGGGCCGCGTGGTGCTGTCGGCGGAGCAGGAGGGCGACCACATCCTGTTGTCGATTTCCGACGACGGCAAGGGCATGGACCCGAACATCCTGCGGGCCAAGGCGGTGGAGAAGGGCCTGATGGACAAGGACGCCGCCGAGCGTCTGAGCGAGTCGGACTGCTACAACCTGATCTTCGCCCCGGGGTTCTCGACCAAGACCGAGATTTCCGACGTGTCCGGGCGTGGCGTGGGCATGGACGTGGTGAAGACCAAGATCTCCCAGCTCAACGGTTCGATCAACATCTTCTCGGCCAAGGGCCAGGGCTCGAAGATCGTCATCAAGGTGCCGCTGACCCTGGCGATCATGCCCACCCTGATGGTGATGCTGGGCAACCAGGCATTCGCCTTCCCGCTGGTCAACGTCAACGAGATCTTCCACCTCGACCTGTCGCGTACCAATGTGGTCGATGGCCAGGAAGTGGTGATCGTGCGCGACAAGGCACTGCCGTTGTTCTACCTCAAGCGCTGGCTGGTGCAAGGCCAGGTGCATGAAGAGCAGCACGAGGGCCACGTGGTAATCCTGTCGGTCGGCACCCAGCGCATTGGCTTTGTCGTCGATCAACTGGTAGGCCAGGAAGAAGTGGTAATCAAGCCGCTGGGCAAGATGCTGCAAGGTACCCCGGGCATGTCCGGGGCCACCATTACCGGTGACGGTCGTATTGCGTTGATTCTCGACGTCCCGAGCATGCTCAAGCGTTACGCCGCGCGGCGTATTTGATTTCGGTGGCGCACCTTGGCAGGTTGCGCCGCCTAATGGAGTGTTTATGGCAGTCAAGGTCCTGGTGGTGGATGATTCCGGTTTCTTCCGCCGCCGCGTCTCGGAGATCCTCTCGGCGGATCCTACGATCCAGGTAGTAGGTACCGCGACCAACGGCAAGGAAGCGATTGACCAGGCGCTGGCGCTCAAGCCCGATGTCATCACCATGGACTATGAAATGCCCATGATGGATGGCATCACTGCGGTCCGGCACATCATGCAGCGCTGCCCGACGCCGGTGTTGATGTTTTCCTCGCTGACCCATGAGGGCGCCCGGGTCACCCTCGATGCGCTGGACGCGGGGGCGGTGGATTACCTGCCGAAGAACTTCGAGGACATTTCGCGCAACCCCGACAAGGTCAAGCAACTGCTGTGCGAAAAGGTGCATACGCTGGCGCGCAGCAACCGCCGGTTTGGCAGTTACGTCAGCCCTGCGCCGGCCGCAACGCCGGCACCTGCCAGCAGCCATGCGCCGGCGGCGGGTGTGGGCAGCCCGGCAGCGGCGCGCAGTGCGCTGCCGGCCCGGGCCCCGGCAGCCGCGCCGGCGCCGGCTGCGGCACCTAAACGCAAGCCGTACAAACTGGTGGCCATCGGTACCTCCACCGGCGGCCCAGTGGCCCTGCAGCGGGTCTTGACCCAGCTGCCGGCCAACTTCCCGGCACCGATCGTGCTGATCCAGCACATGCCGGCTGCGTTCACCAAGGCGTTTGCCGAACGCCTGGACAAACTGTGCCGCATCAGCGTCAAGGAAGCCGAGGACGGTGACATGCTGCGCCCAGGCTTGGCCCTGCTGGCCCCGGGTGGCAAGCAGATGATGGTCGATGGCCGTGGCACGGTGAAGATCCTGCCGGGCGATGAGCGCCTGAACTACAAGCCGTGTGTGGACATCACCTTCGGCTCGGCGGCCAAGTCATATGGCGACAAGGTGCTGTCGGTGGTGCTGACCGGCATGGGTGCCGATGGCCGTGAAGGTGCGCGCCTGCTCAAGCAGGGCGGCAGTACGGTGTGGGCCCAGGATGAAGCCAGCTGTGTGATCTATGGCATGCCCATGGCCATCGTCAAGGCCAACCTGGCCGACGCGGTGTATAGCCTGGACGAGATCGGCAAGCACCTGGTAGAGGCCTGCGTCTGATGGACGTGCTGAGCCTGATCGGCCTGATCCTCGCCTTCGTTGCCATCGTTGGTGGCAACTTCCTCGAGGGTGGCCATGTCGGTGCCCTGGTCAATGGCCCGGCGGCATTGATCGTGCTGGGCGGCACCTTGGCGGCAGCACTGCTGCAGTCACCGCTGGCCTCGTTCAAGCGGGCCCTGCAGATTCTGCGCTGGATCCTGTTCCCGCCCAGGGTCGACCTGGCGGGTGGTATCGACCGGGTGGTGAACTGGAGCCTGACCGCGCGCAAGGAAGGCTTGCTGGGCCTGGAAGGGGTGGCCGACAGCGAGCCCGACCCGTATGCGCGCAAAGGCTTGCAGCTGCTGGTCGATGGCGCCGAGCCAGAAGCCATTCGCAGTATCCTCGAAGTCGATTTCCTGACCCAGGAAAGCCGCGATATCCAGGCGGCCAAGGTGTTCGAGAGCATGGGCGGTTACGCGCCTACCATCGGCATCATCGGTGCGGTCATGGGCCTGATCCACGTGATGGGCAACCTGGCCGACCCGTCGCAACTGGGCAATGGCATCGCCGTGGCCTTCGTCGCCACCATCTACGGTGTGGCCAGCGCCAACCTGGTGCTGCTGCCGATCGCCAACAAGCTCAAGGCCGTGGTCATGCGCCAGTCGCGCTACCGCGAAATGCTGCTCGAAGGTCTGCTGTCGATTGCCGAGGGTGAAAACCCGCGCTCCATCGAGCTGAAGCTGCAAGGCTTCATGGAGTAACCCATGCGCCGCCGCCGTCATACCGAGGAACACGAAAACCACGAACGCTGGCTGGTGTCATACGCCGACTTCATTACCTTGCTGTTCGCATTTTTTGTGGTGATGTACTCGATTTCGTCGATCAACGAGGGCAAGTACAAGGTCATTTCCCAGGCGCTGCTCGGGGTGTTCAACGACCCTGAGCGCAGCATGAAACCCATCCCCGTGGGCGAGGAAAAGCCATTGACCGTGCGCCCGGCCGAGCCGCTGGTCAACGACAGCGAGCAGACCGAAGCGGGCCTTGCGGCAACCAATATCGACCCGCTGAAGACCATCAGCGATGACGTGCGCGATGCCTTTGGCGACCTGATCAAAAGCAACCAGATGACCGTGCGCGGCAACGAACTGTGGATCGAGATCGAGCTCAATTCATCGCTGTTGTTCGGCAGTGGCGATGCCATGCCCAGCGACAAGGCGTTCGCCATCATCGAGAAGGTGGCCGATATTCTCAAGCCGTTCGCCAACCCGGTGCATGTCGAGGGTTTCACCGACAACCTGCCGATCCGCACCGCGCAGTACCCGACCAACTGGGAGCTGTCGTCGGCGCGGGCGGCGAGCATTGTGCGCCTGCTGGCCATGGAGGGGGTAAACCCGGCCCGCATGGCTTCGGTCGGCTATGGCGAGTACCAGCCGGTGGCCAGCAATGACACCGCCGATGGCCGCGCGCGCAACCGGCGGGTGGTGTTGGTGATTTCCCGTAACCTGGAAGTGCGCCGCAGCCTGACGGGCTCGGGTAGCGCCAATGCAACACCGGATGCTGCCCTGCGCCGGGCTGGCACACAAAGTGCACCGGCTACGCCAGCAACGGTGGCCGGGCAGTGATTCGTCAATTCTCTGGCACTGCTACAAGCACAATTTTGACTGTGACGCCGTTCCCTGTGGGAGCGGGCGAGCCCGCGAAGCAGGCGACGCGGTGATTGGCACCGGCTTCGCCGGTGTTCGCGGGCGCGCCCGCTGCCACATCGATCGCACGCGCTTTCAAATCAATACATAGAGTTTGCTTGATGAGAGTCTGGGCAGTAGCCAATCAAAAAGGTGGCGTCGGCAAGACCACCACGACCATCGCTTTGGCCGGCCTGCTGGCCGAGGCCGGCAAGCGCGTGGTCGTCGTCGACCTGGACCCGCACGGTTCGATGACCAGTTACTTCGGCCACAACCCTGATGCCCTCGAGCACAGTTGCTACGACCTGTTTCTGCACAAAGGCAGCGTGCCTGAGGGCTTGCCGGGGCAACTGCTGCTGCCCACCAGCGACGAGCGGATTTCGCTGTTGCCGTCGAGCACCGCGCTGGCCGTGCTGGAGCGCCAGTCGCCGGGGCAGAATGGCCTGGGCCTGGTGATCGCCAAGAGTCTGGCGCAGTTGTGGCAGGATTTCGACTTTGCCTTGATCGACAGCCCACCCTTGCTCGGCGTGCTGATGGTCAATGCCCTGGCCGCCAGCCAGCAGTTGGTGATCCCGGTGCAAACCGAGTTTCTTGCGGTGAAGGGGCTTGAGCGCATGGTCGCGACCCTGGCCATGGTCAACCGGTCACGCAAGCAGGCGCTGCCGTACCAGATCGTGCCGACGCTGTTCGACCGCCGCACCCAGGCCTCGCTGGGCACCCTGAAGCTGCTGCGTGACACCTACGGCCAGCATGTATGGCAGGGCTACATCCCGGTCGATACGCGCCTGCGCGACGCCAGTCGCAAGGGCGTGACGCCCTCGCAGTTCGACGCCAAGAGCCGTGGGCTGGTCGCCTACCGGGCACTGCTCAAGCACCTGTTGACCTACAAACCCGCAGCGCAGGTGGCCTGATGACCCAGACCCGGTACACCGGCACCCGGCCACAGATGGCCTTGCAATCGTATCTGGATGGCCTGCTGCAGGAGGCCACCGAAGACGAGGCGCTGTTGCAGCCCCCCGTAGAGCCCGCTGCAGCCGATGAGTTCGCTGAAGCCGTGCGCGAGGAACAGGCCCGCGATGCCCGCCAGCCGCAACCTGCCGAACCGCTCGTGGCCGTTGCCCGCCCTGCGCCTCGGCCTTTCGCCGAACCCCGCCTGGCGGTGTTGCCCAGCGTGATGCCGGTAGACCCGCCGGTGGTGACGGTGGTGGAGCAGGAGGTGGTGGCCGAGGCGGCCATTCCAGTGCTGGTCGAAGCGCCTGCGCTGGAACCGGCGCTGCCACTGGTCGACGTGCACCTGCCAGCGCCGCCCGTGCCACCGGCCACTGTCGACGGCCGCCCGGCCTGGGCCGCCGAACCCTTCGAATGCCTGTTGTTCGATGTCGCCGGCCTGACCCTGGCCGTACCACTGGTGTGCCTGGGCTCGATCTACACCCTGGCCGGCCAGGAGCTGACCCCGCTGTTCGGTCAGCCCGAATGGTTCCTTGGCATCCTCACCTGCCAGGCGGGCAACCTCAAGGTCCTGGATACGGCGCGCTGGGTGATGCCCGACCGCTACCGCGACGATTTCCGCCAGGGCCTGCAGTACGTGATTTCGGTGCAGGGCTACGAATGGGGACTGGCCGTGCACCAGGTCAGCCGTTCGTTGCGCCTGGACCCGTCGGAAATCAAGTGGCGCAGCCAGCGTGGCCAGCGCCCGTGGTTGGCCGGCACGGTAATTGAACACATGTGTGCATTGCTCGATGTTGCCGCACTGGCCGAGCTGATCGCCAGCGGCGCAGTCAAGCAGCTGTACGACAAACAAATGACACCGAACACAACCGCCAGTAAGCGGATTTAGAGGGCTAGGGGAATGAAAAAGTCGTCTGCACAAGGTTCTGAAGATCCAATCCTGCAGTGGGTAACGTTCCGGCTGGACAACGAGTCCTACGGCATCAACGTGATGCAGGTGCAGGAAGTGCTGCGTTACACCGAGATCGCGCCGGTACCGGGTGCGCCCAGCTATGTGCTGGGCATCATCAACCTGCGTGGCAACGTGGTAACGGTGATCGATACCCGCCAGCGCTTTGGCCTGATGCCGACCGAAGTCACCGACAACACCCGTATCGTCATCATCGAGGCCGACAAGCAAGTGGTCGGTATCCTGGTCGACAGCGTGGCCGAGGTGGTCTACCTGCGCCAGTCGGAAATCGAAACCGCGCCGAACGTGGGTAACGAGGAGTCGGCCAAGTTCATCCAGGGTGTGTGCAACAAGAACGGCGAGCTGCTGATCCTGGTCGAACTGGACAAGATGATGACTGAGGAAGAGTGGTCCGAGCTGGAGAACATCTGAGTTGATCTTCGAGGTTGCGGTAATCTTTCTGGCGTTGCTGTGGGCCTTGAGCCTCTGGTTCTTCCTCAACTACAGCAAACGCCAGCGCGAAGTGGCCGCGCAGCAGGCCGTGGGCGATGCCTTGCGCGACCAGCGCATCAAGGACCTCGCCAAACGCCTGGATGACTACCAGAACGTCACGGTGCGCATGGGGGACGCGCTGCACGAGCTGAACGTGGCGGTTGCCCCCTTGCCGGACCGGATCCAGCAACTGGAGCAACGCGACCCTCATAACGTGACGTTCTCCCAGGCAGCCAAGCTGGTCGGCATGGGCGCCAGCATCGCCGAGCTGACCGAGAGCTGCGGCCTGACCCAGGCCGAGGCAGAGCTGATGAGCAAGCTGCACCGTAGCGACTGAGCCTGGCGGGCCGCTTCAAGGCCCGCTCAGGCCTGCGCCCAGGTTCAGGTCTGGACCCAGGAGTGATTGCCGCCGACCGTGGCGATGCGGTTGAGCGGCAATTGCTGGTGCACGGCCTCCCTCAGCGCGCTGGTGTTGATGAAGGTGGCGGTATTGATGCGCGGGATGTTGTACAGGTTGACCATCTGGCGCAAGGTTGCGAGGTTGGGCAATTGCTGGTCGATCACGTCGCTGAGCAGGCGCGGGCCGGTCAGGTAGCTCAGGCGGCTGGCATACCGGTAGAAGTTCAGTGGGTCTTCGGCCAGGCTAGGTCTGTGGTCATAGAAGTCCGAATGGATGCGGAAGCGTGCGTGCATTTCCTCGCTGATCGCCTCCAGGGTCGGGTTGCCAGGGTGGCTACCGATCTGGCTGGTGTTGTACAGGCAGTTCATGCTCAGTTTCTCGTTGGCCATCGGCGGCGCCAGCAGCAAGCCGTTGGGCGGGATGCACAGGTCCACCTCATTGATCGCTTCGGTGGGCGTTGCAGGTGGTTCGCCGTGCTCTGGTTGCCTGGCCTTGCCTGGCACCCGTAGCGTGTCGTCGACGTCCATGTACAACCCCCCTTCATGGTGCAGCAGCGGGTAGCGCAGCACATCGCTCGCCGACGCATAGTTGGTGGCCACGCCACCATTGCCGTCCAGCGCCGCGTCGTACTGGGCATAGTACTTGGTCTGCTGGAATGCCCTGAAGAACGCCTGTTCTTCCAGGGGTAGCACCTGCAGCCCCGGCGCCTGTTCGGCCAGCAGACGCAGGTTTTCTTCGTAAGCGCCAGGGTTGGCCGTGGACAGGAACAGGCGCAGGCTGTAATCACTGTTTTCCAGCGCCGCGACATTGTGGGCAAGGTTGCTCAGCAAGGCCGGGCGCAAGGTCTTGTCACCTACCCAGAGGCAGGAAATCCGCTTGGGGATGGGCAAGCTGTTGGCAGGGGCGTGTGGGATTTCACCCGGCAGCACCAGATCGATACCCAGCGCGCGCAGGGTGGCGGTGCGCATCGCGTCGGTGACTACGCGCTCGCGGGGCTCGGGTACCAGGCCGCGAGCATCGGGGCTTGCCACGTAGCCAACGGGCTCAACGTCGTTGATGTCCTCGTCCAGGATGAAGGCATCCCGTTCAAGGTCATACACCACCTCCTTGATGTAGTCGTCGATCACCGATTCCAGGGTGTCCGGCATGCCGTTGTACCTCGGCCTGCGGATCACGGCCTCGGCGGTGAGCGGGTCTGCTTGCGGCAGCGGCGGGATCGGTTCGCAGATATGGAAGTAGGGCGCACCTTCGGGCGCCGGGGCCAGCAGTATGGGGGCGCGCACCGGGCTCATTGGGTAACCGATCTGGTCGTTGAGCCGAATCGGCGGCACGAAGCCATCACTCTTGAACTGGAACAGTGCCGAGGCTTTGGACGCCCCTGTCAACAGCAATGGCACTGCATTGAACAGCCCCCAGGTGATGTTGGCTACCCCGTCCTGCCGTGCCTGCAGGGTCTTGCCGTTGATCGCTTCATCCAGGCCAAGGCCCAACTGCGCAATGCCACCGAGCGCCAGCACCGGCGCCAGGCCGGGTACCACCAGGCACAGCGGTGCCAGTAAATTGAGGGTGGTAAGCAGGTAGCCCCGCCACTTGGCTTTGCTGACCTGGCTGTCGCTGGTGATGATGAAGTCGGCGTCGTCGAAGCTGCGTTGACGTTGGCGCTCGGCCAGCGCCTGGAACAAGTCGCCGGTGATCCTCGGGTTGTAGCGGCTTGGCCGGTAGTTGACGTAGGTGCGCGGCGGCCAGATGCCATCATCGTTGAACATGCCGTGTTCCGGCGGCAACACGTGGCGCCGGGGGTACTCGGCCAGCCCGTCGAGTGCGGTATCCAGCCCGCTGAAATCCACGCCCTGTGGCCTGTCCGCCAGCCGGAAATGCTGTTTCAGGGCTTCACGCTTGAGTGGGTCTTTGCACTGCTCGCCGACCCAGTCCTTAAGCGCATTTTCGCTGGCGAACTCCAGCAAAGGTGAGCTGTTGCCGGGTATGTAGAGCACTGTCAGGTCCGTGCTTGGGTTGCACAGGTAAAGCAGGTCGGTGGCGGCGTAGCCATAGATGCTCAGGGTGCTCATGCGCAGCTTGTCGACCCGCGGCATCAACTCGGCGGCTTGCCACAGCAATTTCCGTGCGGCTTCGCTGAGGCTGCCTTCGCTGACCTGCTTGTTGCAGGCGGCAATGAAATTGAGCTTGCACGCCAGGCGGTGTGCGCTCATGTGCTCGCGCCAGTAGGTGTGCAGGGTGTTCTTGAAGGGTGCCTGGAAGTCCAGGTTCTCGATGAATTGCTGGAAACTTTCGGCGTCTACCGGCACATGGGTAGTGGCGTCATAGCGCGGTGGTTCGGTGCGCCGGAACAGCCCATTGAAGATCGAAAATTCGGCGCCATAGTGGTTGAAACCCCGGGCGGGCAGGGCATTGACGATCCGCACCGGGCCTTCTGGCAAAGTGCCGGCCCAGGGCGCACGGAACAAGGCGCCGAACAGGTCGTTATTGCTTTCGCCCTGCCAGTTGCTGAGCACGGCCTGGCTTAGGCTGATGCATTGCCTGATCTCTGCCAGGCTGCCGCCTTTGCGGTCGGAACGGTAGTGCAGGGTCACCACATCGACCCGGTCGGGGTCGAGGTCATGGCCCTGCTCGGCGAACCATTGCTTCACGGCCTGGCTGGCCTGGCGATCGGGCCGAGGGACATGGTTCAAATGATCGCGGACATAGTGCACGCCAGTGGCGTTGATCCCGGTAGTGCGCATCGTGGTTACCTTGCGTGAGTGGGAGCTGCAAGGTTGCAGGATGCTGCTGCACGCCAGTGGTAGATAACTACATACGCCTGCTATGGCCCTTCAGTTGTGTTCCCAGCTATGCGCCCGACCTGCCTCGAAGAACCGGTCCAGCGGCACATGCTCACGAATCAGTTGGGTCAACTGGCTCGTGTCGAGGGTGCCGTGCAGGTCGTAGAGAGGCGAAATCAGCAGTCTGCACATGCCGCGTAACTGCCTAAGCCAGGGCAGCTGCGCGTCGATCACATCATTGAGCACCCCAGGCCCGGTCAGGCGGCAGAGGCGGCGAGCATAAGCGTTGAAGCCTACAGGGTTGAATACCCGATCGGGCCGTTCAGTGTAAAACGTGGGGTCTAGCTGGAACCGTTGCAGGATGGCCTCGGAAATGGCGTCCAGTGTGGGGTTGCCGGGGTGGCTGCCGATCATGCTGTTGTTGTATTTGACGTAGAAACCCAGTTGATCATTGGATACCGGGGGGTACAGGAGCAAGCCATTGGTGGTCGTTCGCAAGGTCTGGTTGGTCAGCGGCGAGGTGCCTGGCCCCGAAGCGGCGTTGAGCACGCGGTCGTCGGCATCCAGATAGAAACCACCGATGTGCTTGAGCATGCGGTAGCGCAGAATGTCGCTGGCCGAGCTGTAATTGGTGATGCCTGGGTTGGTAATTCCAAGTGCTGCCTGGTACTGGGCGAAATAGGGCGACCGCGTGAACTCTTGGTAGAACGGTTGATCCTCGAGCGTCAGGACGCTCATGTGAAGTGTCCTGCTCCTGAGCAGCGTAAGGTTGGCGTCATAGGCCCTGGGGCTTTGCCGCGAGAGGAACAGTTGGTACTGGTAATCACTGTTTTCCAGCGCTTGGGCATTGTGTACGAGCGCCTCCAGGAAAACAGGGGAAATGGCCTTGTCACCCACCCAAATGCTGGAAACGATGCGCGGAATCGGCGTACGTTCCAGGGTGTTGAAGTACGTGTAGTCGATGGGTAGATCCAGTTCGATGCCCAACTGCCGGAGGGTGAACATGCGCTGTGCGTCGGTGACGACCCGCTGGGCATTGGCAACGCGCACTAGCCCCGCTGGTTCGCCGGTGTCAATCTTCCAGCGCTCAGGCGTTGCCTGCTTGTATTCAGAGAGCTTGATAAAACTATCGGTGTGCAAGTCGTACACCACAGGTTGCATTTTGAACCCTTGTGACGACTGGAATGCACCTTCGAAATAGTGGCCCATATCATCCCCAACGTGCGTCACTACCACCCTTTGTGAGCCTGTCGGAATCTGTACCGTCTCACGAAACGCTGCTTGTGCCGGTATCAACTGCAATGCATCCGTCGGCACGCTTACATTGGCCGCTTCGCCCAGCACATCCGCCAACTGGGACGGCCGTAGCAAACCTGGCAAACGGTAGTGAAACGCCTGGCTGGCGCGGGCGATGCCGATAGGCAAGGGCAAGGCATTGAACAGGCCGAAGACCTGGTTCTCGACCCCTTCGACTTTCTCGTCCAGCGAGTGGCCGTTGATCACCTGGTCCATGCCCAGGCTGAACTGTGCCACGCCGCCCAGCACCATCACCGCAAGGAGCTCGGGCACCACCACGCATAAAGGTGCCAGCAAGCACTGGGCAACGTTCAGGTAGCTGCCCCAATGCGTCTTGACGACCTGGCGGTTGGTGATGACGCGGTAATCCAGGTCGTCGTAGCTGCGCTGCTTCTGGCGATTGGCCAAGTGATCGAACAGGTTACCTGTGATAGGTAAGCTGGTGGTTGGCGAGCCAAACTCGATGGTATCTTCAGGGGCCCATGTACCACTGGTGGCAAAGCCGGGATGATCGTCGGGCAGGGTATGCGCGGCGGGATAGCAGCCCAGCCCTTTCAAGGCCGTGATGAGGCCGCTGAATTCCAGCCCGTCCTCCCAGTCCGCGGGTGAGAAACATTGTTGTAGCCACTCGCGGCGTTCTGGGTCTTTGCATTGCTCGGCAAACCAGTGCTTGAGCGCAGACAGGTCCGGGAATTCGTGCAGGGGCGACGCGTTGCCCGGCATATAAAGGACGACGGTGCTGCTGTCGTCGGCCTTGATGTAGATGATCGATGTACTGTGATAACCGTACACATTCAGCAGGCGGGTGGTTATCGCCCGCGTATCCAGGGGCAACAGGCCGGCGGCCTGCCAGGCAAGGCGCCAGGCAGGGACACTGAGGCTGCCCTCGTTGACTTGCTTGTTGCAGGCGGTGATGAAGGCCATTTCCAGTGCGCGTGCGTATTCTTTCCGACTTTGCTGCCAGTAGCTGTCCAGTTGGGCCTTCAGCCGTTCGTGCAGGTGCAAGCCCCACACATAGTCCTGAAAAACTTCGGCACGGATGGGCAGCAGTGTCGCCGGGCTGAGCTCCTGATTCGCGGTACGTCGGTACAGGCCGTTGAAGACCAGGTAGGACATCGCGTTGGAAAGCAGGGGAGGTGGCCGCATACGGTCGACAAACGTCACCGCATGCAGCGGGGCAATACCCGCCCAATCGCCAATGTGAAGCCCCCCGCTGCCTGTACTCGGTTCACCTTGCCAGTTGGCCAGCAGGGCATCGGTCAGGCTGGTGCGTTGAATCACCTTGGCCTGTGGAGGTAGCCAGGGCTGGCCCTCTTCGCGCTCCGCGTCCTGGTAGTGGAAGGTGACGACGTCGATGTCAGCGGGGGACAGGAGCACACCGCGTTGCGCAAGCCAGTCGCGCAATAACTTGTCGGCCAATGTATCGGGGCGCGGCATCTGGGCCAGCGCACTGTGCAACAGGCGCTGCTTCATGGGTTGTGGGAAGTTCATCGTTGGGTGTCCGTGGCTATCGGGCGTTGCAGGGTAGCCAGCGGGCACACCGGTCAAGTGCTAATTAATGCTGTCATCCCCTGGCAGCACGTTCATCGGCGAAGGCGCAGGGGTAATGTCGCGCTCGCCCGGCGGTTCGTCGTCGAAGCCCACGGGCACCTTGCCACGCAGTTGCCAGGCAAAGGCGATGATTTCGGCGATGGTCAAGTACAGCGCCTCGGGGATCTGCTCGCCCAGTTCCAGGCGCGCCAGCAAGCGTACGAGCTCGGCGTTTTCATAGATCGGAACGTCGTGCTCGCGGGCCAGGGCCAGTATGGCCTCGGCTACGCTGTCGTCACCTTTGGCCGTCAGGCTCGGCGCCTGCTGGCCATCGTAGCTCAAGGCAATGGCCTGGCGGGGTTGTCGGTCGTTCATGCGTTTTCGTCCACCCAGCGTTGTTCTACTCGGGTACGGGGCCCTTGCGGTGGGATGCCCGCGCGGCATTCCAGGTCGCCGACCTCCAGGCCGCGGGCAAGCAAGCGTTCGCGCAGGCTGCCCAGCTGGCTGTCGATCAGGCGCGCGGTCTGCTCGCGCTCGGCCCACAGTTGGCCCGACAGCTGCCCTTGATTCAACTGGGCCTGGACCTGCATGGGGCCCAGCGGGGGCAGGTCGAAAGCCAGGTCGATACGCCAAAGGGCTCGCAGCGAGTCCGCTGCTTCATGTTCGCGATCGGCCTGCTGGCGTGGCGTTTCTTCGCGCTGCAGTTTGACCTGCAGGGGAATGAATTCCTGGCCGTGGCGAATCGGCACTTCGGTTTGCCACGTGGTCTGCAGGTTGCCGTTTTCCAGTGTGCCGCTTTGTTGCAGGCTGCTCATGGCGTGGCTCTGCAGGCGGGAAATGGCCGCTGCGGCCAGGCGCAGCAGCTGTTGCAGGTCGCCTTCGTCTTCCAGCGCGTTCAGCAACCGCGACGGCAGCGGGAATGCCCCAGGCTGTGGCTTGGGGCTGACCCGTTCGAGCAGGCCCAGGGCTCCGCGTGCCACGGCGGGCATGGTCACGGCCAGGCTGTCCGGAGCCAGGCTTGGCGTGCCGGGCGGCAGGTTCGGTGCCTGCGCCACCAGCCGCAGCAGGTGGGCCTTGAGGTCGGTGGCGACAGCGGCTGGGTAGCCCCCCAGCAATTTTGCTTCAAGGAAGGCGCCGCTGTTGCTCAGGGCTTGTGCCACGCCTTTGGCGTCCGCCAGTTGCCGTACGTCCGGCAGGCCGGCCAGCAGGCGTTCGGCGCTGGCGCGCAGGTCGCCAGGGGCATCGGCGCTGCGGGTGAGCTGCTGCAGCGCGTCGAGCAGGCTGGGCAGCGAGGCCTGGCGGTTCTGTTGGGTCATTAGCTGCTGAGCGATGCTCAGTTGGTCCTGCCTGCCACTCAGTGGCACGAAGCGCAGTGACTGATCACCTTGCACCAGCGCGCTGAGCAGGCTGCCAACGGCCAACGGGCGCGGGCTGTCGACGCTCAGGGTGGCGCCGGCCTGGGCGCTGTTGAGCAAACTGATCAGTGCCCGATAGACCGGCGCCTGCCCAGGCGACTGGGCCAATGCCTGGTTGGTCAGGACCTTGCCTTGCAGGAGCGTGCCGACAGGTACCTCGCGGGTATCCAGGCGGGTCAGGGTGGCGACCTGGCTGGCAGTGGCCTGCTGCAATAAAATGGCCAGGCGATTGCCTTCGGTCTGGCTGACGGTAACCTGGCTACCTGGGGCCAGGGGTTGGCCGGCGCTGGCCTGCAGCTGGGTCTGTGCGCCGTTGGCCTGGACCAGCCGCAGGAGCAGCTGGAACTCCTGGCCGCTCTGACGCAACGCCAGCACTTGGGCTTGCGCGGTTTCGCCGGGCGCCAGCAAACCGGGCTGGGGCTGGACCAGGCGCAGGACCTCGCCGGTCATGGCCGCCTTGGTGGCTTGGTTGCCAAGCGCAGTTTGTGCGCCGAGACTATTGATTTCAGTCATGATTGTATACAACCTGTCGGACCCGGCCTCTTGGCAGCGCAGCGGCGCGTGCAATAATGCCGACCGCCCGTGGTTGCCAGTATAACGGCAGCGCACCGGGCGACTTGAGACACGGGCTTCAGGTTGGCTCGCCTGCCAACCAGGCAACACCGACCTGAGGCCCTCTACACATAAGGCGAAACCGTGACCTTCCACCTCCAAGCCGCAGGCCTGGCCTGCGAGCGCGACTGGCGCCTGCTGTTCGAGCAACTCGATTTCGAGCTGGGCGCGGGCGACATGCTGCAGATCAGTGGGCCCAACGGCAGTGGCAAGACCAGCCTGCTGCGCCTGTTGGCCGGGCTGATGCAGCCAACCGCCGGGCAGATCCTGCTGGGGGGCAAGCCGTTGGCTGAGCAGCGTCATGCCATGGCCAGCCTCCTGCTATGGATTGGCCATGCCGCCGGCATCAAGGACCTGCTGACCGCCGAGGAAAACCTCACCTGGCTGTGCGCCCTGCATCAACCGGCCAGCCGCGACGCTATCTGGGCAGCGCTGGCGGCGGTGGGCCTGCGCGGGTTCGAAGATGTGCCTTGCCACACCCTGTCGGCCGGCCAGCAGCGCCGCGTGGCCCTGGCCCGCTTGCACTTGGCCGGCCCGCCGCTGTGGATTCTCGATGAGCCGTTCACCGCCCTCGACAAGCAAGGCGTGGCGCAACTGGAAGCACACCTGGCGGCGCACTGCGAGCAGGGCGGCACCGTCGTGCTGACCACCCATCATACGCTGACGCGCAAGCCAGGCGGTTACCGTGAACTGAACCTGGGGCAATGGGCGGCATGAGCGTATTCATCCTGTTGCTGCGCCGTGAAGCGCGCCTGTTGTTCCGGCGCCCGGCCGAATTGGCCAACCCGCTGGTGTTCTTCGCCATCGTCGTGGCCCTGTTCCCGCTGGCGGTTGGCCCCGAGAGCCAATTGTTGCAAACCTTGTCGCCGGGCCTGGTGTGGGTGGCCGCGTTGCTGGCGGTGCTGCTGTCCCTGGACGGCCTGTTCCGCAGTGATTTCGAGGACGGCTCGCTGGAGCAGTGGGTGCTGTCGCCGCAGCCGCTGGCGCTGCTGGTGCTGGCCAAGGTGCTGGCGCACTGGATCTTTTCCGGGCTGGCGCTGGTATTGTTGGCGCCGCTGCTGGCCTTGATGCTGGGCTTGCCCGGCCACTGCCTGCCGGTGCTGCTTGCTTCACTGCTGCTGGGTACGCCAGTGCTGAGCTTGCTGGGTGCAGTAGGCGCGGCGCTGACCGTTGGCCTCAAGCGCGGTGGTTTGTTACTGGCGTTGCTGATTTTGCCGTTGTATATCCCTGTATTGATCCTGGGCAGTGGTGCGTTGCAAGCGGCGTTGCAGAATATGCCGGCAACCGGCCATTTGCTCTGGCTCGCCAGCCTCACTGCCCTGGCCGTGACCCTGGCACCCTTTGCGATAGCGGCCGGGCTGAAGATCAGCGTCGGCGAATAACGAGTCCCGGGCTCTCAAGCCCGGCAAATACCCTGGATGTACCCTGATGAAAATAAGCTGGACGTGGTTCCACAAGCTGGGCTCCCCGAAATGGTTCTATGCCATCAGCGGCCGCATGCTGCCATGGCTGGCCACTGCCGCCGTGCTTCTGTTGCTGGTCGGCATCACCTGGGGCCTGGCCTTCGCCCCCCAGGACTACCAGCAAGGCAACAGCTTCCGCATCATCTATATCCACGTGCCGGCGGCGATGCTGGCGCAGTCCTGCTATGTGCTGCTGGCCGTGGCCGGGGTGGTGGGGCTGGTGTGGAAGATGAAGCTGGCCGATGTCGCCCTGCAATGTGCCGCCCCGATCGGCGCCTGGATGACCGCGGTGGCGCTGGTCACCGGTGCCATCTGGGGCAAGCCGACCTGGGGCAGTTGGTGGGTGTGGGATGCCCGACTTACGTCCATGCTTATCCTGCTGTTCCTGTACTTCGGCATTATTGCGCTGGGCCAGGCGATCAGTAATCGTGACAGCGCAGCCAAAGCCTGTGCGGTGCTGGCGATCGTCGGCGTGGTGAACATCCCGATCATTAAGTACTCGGTGGAGTGGTGGAACACGCTGCACCAGGGCGCCACCTTCACCCTCACCGAAAAACCGGCGATGCCGGCAGAAATGTGGCTGCCGCTGCTGTGCACGGCGCTGGGTTTCTACTGCTTCTTCGGCGCTGTGCTGCTGCTGCGCATGCGCCTGGAAGTGCTAAAGCGCGAGGCGCGCGCCAGTTGGGTCAAGGACGAAGTCTTGAACAGCCTTGGGCGGAGGGCCGCACCATGAGCTTTGCCACCTTCGGCGAATTCCTTGCCATGGGCCACCACGGCCTGTACGTGTGGTCGGCCTATGGCATCTGCCTGGTGGTGCTGGCGCTGAATGTCGCCGCGCCGCTGCTGGCTCGCCGTCGCTACCTGCAAGAAGAGGCGCGCCGTTTGCGCCGGGAGAACAACCAGTGAATCCGCAGCGCAAGAAACGCCTGTTGCTCATCGCCGGCCTGTTGGTCGGCGTCGGGGTTGCCGTCGGCTTTGCCTTGAGCGCACTGCAGCAGAACATCAACCTGTTCTATACCCCCACTCAAATTGCCAATGGCGAAGCGCCGCTGGACACCCGTATCCGCGCGGGCGGCATGGTCGAGAAAGGCTCGGTGCAACGCTCGTCCGACTCGCTGGACGTACGCTTCGTGGTCACCGACTTCAACAAATCGGTGCCGATCACCTACCGCGGCATCCTGCCCGACCTGTTCCGCGAAGGGCAGGGCATCGTCGCCCTGGGCAAGCTCAATGACCAGGGCGTGGTGGTAGCCGATGAAGTGCTGGCCAAGCATGACGAGAAATACATGCCGCCCGAGGTTACCAAGGCCCTCAAGGAAAGCGGCCAGGCAGCCGCTGGCGGGGGGAGCAAGCCATGAACGCCGCACTGGTGATACCTGAACTGGGCCAGCTGGCGATGATCCTGGCCATCTGCTTTGCAGCCGTGCAGGCCAGCGTGCCGCTGCTTGGCGCCTGGCGCGGCGACAGCCTGTGGATGAGCCTGGCACGGCCTGCGGCCTGGGGGCAGTTCGCGTTCCTGGCGTTCGCCTTCGCCTGCCTGACCCACGCCTTCATGACCGACAACTTTTCGGTGGCCTACGTGGCCAGCAACTCCAACAGCGCCTTGCCGTGGTACTACAAGTTCAGCGCCGTGTGGGGCGCCCACGAAGGCTCTTTGCTGTTGTGGGCGCTGATTCTCGGTGGCTGGACCTTTGCCGTGTCGGTGTTCTCGCGGCAGTTGCCGCAGGTGATGCTGGCCCGCGTGCTGGCAGTGATGGGCATGATCAGCGTAGGTTTCCTGAGCTTTCTGATCATCACCTCCAACCCGTTCCAGCGCATGCTGCCGCAGGTGCCGACCGACGGCCGCGACCTCAACCCGCTGCTGCAGGACTTCGGCCTGATCGTGCACCCGCCCATGCTGTACATGGGTTACGTGGGCTTCTCGGTGGCCTTTGCCTTCGCCATCGCCGCCTTGCTCGGTGGCCGCCTGGATGCCGCCTGGGCGCGCTGGTCGCGGCCATGGACCATCGTCGCCTGGGCGTTTCTGGGGGTGGGCATTACCCTGGGCTCATGGTGGGCCTACTATGAACTGGGCTGGGGTGGCTGGTGGTTCTGGGACCCGGTGGAAAACGCCTCGTTCATGCCCTGGCTGGTGGGCACTGCGCTGATCCACTCGCTGGCGGTGACCGAAAAGCGCGGGGTGTTCAAGAGCTGGACCGTGCTCCTGGCAATTGCCGCGTTCTCGCTGAGCCTGCTGGGCACCTTCCTGGTGCGTTCCGGCGTGCTGACCTCGGTGCACGCGTTTGCCGCAGACCCGTCGCGGGGCATTTTCATCCTGATCTTCCTGCTGTTCGTGGTCGGGGGGTCGCTGACCTTGTTCGCCCTGCGCGCGCCGGTGGTCAAAAGCCAGGTAGGCTTTGCCCTGTGGTCGCGGGAAACACTGCTGCTGGCCAACAACCTGGTGCTGGTGGTGGCGGCATCCATGATCCTGCTCGGCACCCTTTACCCCCTGGTGCTCGATGCCCTTACCGGGGCCAAGTTGTCGGTGGGCCCACCGTATTTCAATGCGTTGTTCCTGCCGTTGATGGCGCTGCTGATGGTGGTGTTGAGCATTGGCGTGGTGGTGCGCTGGAAGGACACCCCGGGCAAATGGCTGGTGAGCATGATGAGCCCGGTGCTGGTGGGCAGCGCCATCCTTGCACCGCTGGCCGGCCTGATCGTCGATGACTTCGACTGGCCGACGCTGACTGCCTTCGCCCTGGCTGCCTGGGTGGTGCTCGGCGGGCTGCGTGACATCCTCGACAAGACGCGCCACAAGGGGCTGGTCAAGGGTCTGCCGGGGCTGGGCCGCAGTTACTGGGGCATGCAGCTGGCGCACCTGGGCCTTGCGGTGTGCGCGCTGGGCGTGGTGTTGTCGAGCAACAACAGCGCCGAACGCGACCTGCGCATGGCGCCGGGCGAGAGCGTCGAGTTGGGTGGCTACCACTTCCTGTTCGAAGGTGCCAAGCACTTCGAAGGGCCCAACTTCATCTCCGACAAAGGCACGATCGTGGTCAGCCGCGATGGCCGGGCTGTGACCACCCTGCACCCGGAAAAACGCCTGTACACCGTGCAGCAGTCGATGATGACCGAAGCCGGCATCGATGCCGGCTTCACCCGCGACCTGTACGTGGCCCTCGGCGAGCCGCTGGAGAACGGCGCCTGGGCGGTGCGCGTGCATATCAAGCCTTATGTCCGCTGGATCTGGCTGGGCGGTCTGTTGACTGCCCTGGGCGGGTTGCTGGCGGCCCTCGACCGGCGCTACCGCGTCAAGGTCAAGACCCGGGTGCGTGAAGCCCTGGGCGTGTCTGGAGCAGCTGCATGAAGCGTTGGATCATGGTAGTGCCCCTGGCAGTGTTCCTGCTGGTGGCGGTGTTTCTCTACAAGGGCCTGTTCCTCAAGCCCGACGAGCTGCCCTCGGCAATGATCGGCAAAGCGTTCCCGGCGTTCTCCCTGGCCTCGACCCAGGGCGACCGTACCCTGACCGAGGCTGACCTGCACGGCCGCCCGGCACTGGTCAACGTGTGGGCCACCTGGTGCCCGTCGTGCAAGGTGGAGCACCCGTACCTGAACCAGCTGGCGCAGCAGGGCGTGGTGATTCACGGGGTCAACTACAAGGACGACAACGCCGCAGCGCGCAAATGGCTGGCCGATTTCCACAACCCCTACCAGCTGGACATCCGTGACGAGCAGGGCAGCCTGGGCCTGGACCTGGGGGTGTACGGCGCGCCGGAAACATTCCTGATCGATGCCAAGGGCATCATCCGCTACAAGCATGTGGGCATCGTCGATGCCACGGTGTGGCGTGAGCAACTGGCGCCGCTGTACCAGGGCCTGGTCGACGAGGCCAAACCATGAGGCGTTGGCTGGCAGCGGTGCTGCTGGGCATGAGCCTGGCCAGCGTGGCCAAGGCGGCCATCGATACCTATCAGTTCCGCGACGAGGCAGAGCGCCAGCGTTACCAGGCGTTGACCAAGGAACTGCGCTGCCCGAAGTGCCAGAACCAGGACATTGCCGACTCCAACGCCCCCATCGCTGCCGACCTGCGCCGGGAGATCTTCCGCATGCTGGGCGAGGGCAAGAGCAACCAGCAGATCGTGGACTTCATGGTCGACCGCTATGGCGATTTCGTGCGCTACAAGCCGGCGCTCAGTGGTCGCACCTGGCTGCTGTGGTTCGGCCCAGGGCTGCTGCTGGCGGGCGGGTTCGTGGTGTTGGCGCTGATCGTGCGCCGGCGCCGTGGCAGTGCCACGCCAGGCACCGATGCATTGTCTGCTGAAGAACGCGAGCGTCTCGCCAAACTGCTGGAAAAAGAACCGACCCATGATTGAATTCTGGCTTAGCGCGGGCCTGTTGTTGCTCGCTGCCCTCAGCTTCCTGCTGATTCCGATCCTGCGTGGCCGTCGTCGCCAACAGGAAGAAGACCGTACCGCCCTGAACGTGGCCCTGTATCAGGAGCGGGTCGCCGAACTGGCTGCGCAGCAGGCTGCCGGGGTACTGGACGCAGCGCAGTTGGCCCAGGGCCGCGACGAAGCCGCCCGTGAGCTGCTGGCCGACACCGAGGGCGCTGACGCCCCGCGCCAAGGCCACCTGGGCAAGGCATTCCCCCTGCTGGCCGCGGTGTTGGTGCCGGTGCTGGCGTTGGGGTTGTACCTGCATTTCGGCGCAGCCGACAAGGTGGCCCTGACCCAGGAGTTTGCCCAGGCGCCGAAGTCGATGGAGGAAATGACCACGCGCCTGGAGCGTGTGGTACAAGCCCAGCCAGACTCGGCCGAAGCCGTGTACTTCCTCGGCCGTGCCTACATGGCCGAGCAGCGCCCGGCAGATGCTGCGCGTACCTTTGAACGTGCCGTGGCCCTGGCCGGGCGTCAGCCAGAGCTGCTGGGGCAGTGGGCGCAAGCCCTGTATTTTGCTGCTGACAAACAGTGGAGCCCACAGCTGCAGGCCCTCACCGACGAAGCCTTGAAGGGCGACCCCAACGAAGTCACCAGCCTGGGGCTGCGCGGTATCGCCGCTTTCGAAGGCGAGCGTTACCAGCAAGCCATCGATTACTGGCAGCGTTTGCTGGCGCAGTTGCCCGAGGGCGATGCATCGCGCGCGGCATTGCAAGGCGGCATCGACCGCGCTGCCGAGCGCCTGGGCAGCTCGCCGGCGCGGGCGAACGAACCCGCGCCGGTCGCGGCGCGCCTGAAGGTGCGGGTGGAACTGGCGGCGGCGTTGCGGGACAAGGTCAAGCCGGACGACACGGTGTTCATCTTCGCCCGCGCCAGCAATGGCCCACCGATGCCGTTGGCGGCCAAGCGGGTGACAGTGGCGCAGTTGCCGATCGAGGTGGAGCTTTCTGATGCGGACGCGATGATGCCGCAGATGAAACTGTCCGACTTTGCAGAAGTCCAACTGATGGCACGTGTGTCGCGTGCTGGTCAGCCGACCCAAGGTGAGTGGATCGGCCAAGGTGCACCCCTGTCCAGCGCGACCCAGGCTACCCAACACCTGACCATCGACAGCCCCGATCCGTAAGAGAGCAATGCCATGCACAGCGCCGTCCGCCTGACCCTGATTACCCTGGCCCTGGGTTTGTCTGCGTGTACGACGCAGCAGCCCTACGAGCACCCCGAGCCGCCGATAGAGCGGGTGCCGCCCCAGGGGCCGGTGGTCAAGCCATTGCCCGGCGGCCAGCCTTCTACCCAGCCAGGCAAGCCGGCGGCCATTCCCAAGCCGATGCCGCGTACCTCGGCCAGCTTCGCGCCACCGCCGGGTGGTGCCAGCCACTGGGATCCGAAACTGGGCGTCTATGTGCTGGATAAACAACCCAACACGTTCTACCGGCAGCGGACCTACTACCGCTTCGACAACGGTTGGAGCTGGTCGCTGAGCCCGAATGGCCCTTGGCAGGAAACCGACAGCAGCGGGGTGCCAGGTGGGTTGGGGCGTGCATTCGCGCAGTAGCGAGCTTGCCAGGCCCCACGCACTGCCAGGGGTGCACGTACAGTACAGTTCGACCGATAATTAGCGATTGACTGTACTGTAGCGTCAGTCCGCATAATGCCCCTTCGTGAACGGAGGCGGCATGCATAAGACAGTCCTGGTACTCGTGGAAACCGTCGATGATTACCTGCCCTTGCTGGAGCAGGCCGGTTACCGCCTTATTCGTGCCCCGTCACCCCAACAGCGGGCTGATGCCATCCGGCGCCACGCCAATCAAATCGACGCCGTGCTCACCCGCGGCCCATTGGGCCTGACCGCTGTCGAAATCGATGCACTGCCCAACCTGCAGATCATCTGCGTCATCGGTGCCGGCTATGAACAAGTCGACCTAGCCGCCGCCGCCGCACGCGGCATTACCGTCACCAACGGCGCCGGGGCCAATGCTGCTGCCGTTGCCGACCACACCCTGGCCCTGCTGCTGGCTCTGCTGCGCGACATCCCCCGCGGCGATGCCAGCACTCGCCGCGGCGAGTGGAACCGGGTGATCAGCCCTTCGGTAAGCGGTAAGCGCCTGGGCATTCTCGGCCTTGGCGCCGTAGGCCTGGCCATCGCCAAACGCGCCCACCTCGGCTTCGACATGCCCGTCAGCTACCACAGCCGCACCCCGCGCCAGGGTGTGCCCTACACCTGGTATGACAGCCCACAATACCTGGCCGATGCCGTGGATATCCTGGTCGTGGCCACCCCCGGTGGTGCCAATACCCGGCATCTGGTCGATGCCCGGGTGCTGGAGGCGCTGGGCGCCGAAGGTTATCTGGTGAATATCGCCCGGGCCAGCGTGGTCGACACCCAGGCCCTGGTTGCCGCACTGCAACGTGGCCAACTGGCCGGCGCCGCGCTGGATGTGTTCGACGACGAACCGGCTGTGCCCGATGCATTGAAAGCCTTGGCCAACACCGTGCTAACGCCCCATGTAGCCGGACAGTCACCCGAGGCGGCGCGCGATACGGTGACCCTGGTGCTGCGCAACCTGCAGGCGTTCTTTGCCGGTGAGCCGGTATTGACGCCGGTACGCCCGTAACCCTATTCAGACATCTGCCTGGCAGCGCCCAGGCAACAAGGAGCGTGTGCATGCAACTCGAAATCTTCCAGGTCGATGCCTTTTCCGCTGAGCCGTTCGGCGGCAACCCGGCAGCTGTGATTCCCTTGCAAAGCTGGCTGCCGGACGATGTACTGCAACGCATTGCCGAAGAGAACAACCTGTCGGAAACCGCCTACTTCGTGCGCAATGGCGAAACCTACGACCTGCGTTGGTTCACCCCGGCCGTGGAAGTCGATCTGTGCGGCCACGCCACCTTGGCCTCGGCCTATGTACTGTTCGAGCAACTGGGCGAGCAGGCGCAGGCGCTGCGTTTCAATACCCGCAGTGGCGAACTGCGCGTCAGCCGCGGTGCGGACGGCCTGTTGGCCATGGACTTCCCGGCCAAGCAGCCACTCGCCGAGGACATGCCGCAGGGCCTGCTGCAAGCGCTGGGCCTGAGCCAGGCGCAGGCGCTGTATCGCAGTGACGACTATGTGGTGGTGATCGATGACGCATTGCTGCTCGATACCCTGAAGCCAGACTTCGTTGCACTGTCGGCCTTCGATGTGCGCGGCATTGCCGTGACTGCAGCAGGGCGTGGTTTTGATTTCGTCACCCGCTGGTTCGGCCCCAACGTGGGTGTGAACGAAGACCCGGTGACGGGTTCGGCGCATACCTCGCTCGCGCCAGTGTGGGCCGAGCGGCTGGGCAAGCAAGTGCTGGCGTGCGAGCAGGGCGGGGCGCGCAAAGGGCAGTTGCTGTGTGAAGTACCGGGTAATGGCCGGGTGATCATCAGCGGGCGGGCGGCGTTGTACCTGCGCGGAATTGTCTATATTTAACAGGCTGACACCGTCTGCCTGTAGGAGCGGCCTTGTGTCGCGATCGGGCCGCAACGCGGCCCCTCGATTTTCGCGTTGATGCGTCAATCCGGGGGCTGCTTTGCAGCCCATCGCGACACAAGGCCGCTCCTACATGGCCCAACCCCTGTTCAAGGAGCCAGCCATGGCCCTGGAAAAACACGGCACCTGCCTGTGCGGCGCCACCCGGCTTACCATCACCGTCGACGATACCCACATCACCGCCTGCCATTGCAGCATGTGCCGCAAGTGGACCGGTGGCCCGCTGCTCGTGGTTGATTGCAGCAAGCCCCCGCTGATCGAGGGGCGGGCGCCCAGCGTTTATGACTCCTCCGACTGGGCACAGCGTGCTTTTTGCGGCCAGTGCGGCACGCACTTGTACTACCGGCTCAAGGCCAACGACTTCCATGCCATACCGGTCGGCCTGCTCGATGGCGACCAGGACTGGGATTTCAACATGCAGATTTTCGTCGAAGAGAAACCCGCCTGGTACTGCTTCGCCAACCAGACCAGGGAACTGACCGGCCAGGAAGTCTTCGAGCAGAACAGCTGATTCAGGCCTGCGCCAGCAGCCACTCGGCAAACATTTGGGCGGTGTGCTGTGGTCGAAGCGCCAGCACGAAACACCACGCGCGCTTGCCAAACCGATGCATTCCTGAGAAAAGGGCGGCTTTGTTTTCAAGCGTTGGAGTATGCCCGTGAGCCAAGAACTGCAGATCATCGAACTGGTCGAGGGGGACGGCAAAGCCGCCGTCAAAGGCGCCCTGATCACTACCCAGTACACCGGCTGGCTGGCCGATGGCAGTGAGTTCGATTCGTCCTGGTCGCGCGGCAAGCCGTTCCAGTGCGTGATCGGCACCGGCCGGGTGATCAAAGGCTGGGACCTGGGCCTGATGGGCATGCGCGTGGGCGGCAAACGCAAGCTGCTGGTACCGGCGCACCTGGGCTATGGCGAGCGCAGTGTGGGGGCGATTCCGCCGAATTCGGCCCTGACCTTCGAGATAGAGTTGCTGGAAGTGCTGACGCGGGATGATTGAGCGGCCGTTTTGCAACGCTCAGGATGGCATTCACTACTGATGGCGTCCCGCAATTGTCGGGGCGATGTGGCGGGTAACCCGATTTCTCTGCCACACGAGCCTGCCTTGATGAAGTTGCCAACATTCTTCCGCCGTCGCCGTCACCTGCTGCTGAGCCTGGTGCTTACAGCTGTCGCCGTGCCGCTGGCGCTGGAGGCTGTCGAAAGCCGCGCGCAACCGGTGGATGGCACCCAGACGCTGGTGTTCCTGCGCCATGCCGAGAAACCCGGCGAGGGCTTAGGCCAGTTGAACTGCCAGGGCCTCAACCGTGCGCTGGACCTGGCCACGCTGCTGCCCGACATGAGGGTTTTAGTCCTTGGCTGTGGCAGTGCAGCGGTTGGCCCGGGTGATGTGTTGGCCTGTGCCGGCCTCTTCGCGGGCACGCCCGCTCCCACAAGATAACCACAAGCCTGAAGGCTGTGGGGGCCCTGTGGGAGCGGGCGTGCCCGCGAAGAGGCCGGCACTGGCAACTAAAGGACTAGCGGCCGAACCGCATCGGCCAACCCACCACCTTCTTCACCCGCGGCGTGGCATAGGTGCGCACCTTGGAGGTACTCAACCCCATGCGCACCAGCGCTTCGGCAATGGTCACCGCCGCACTCACGCCATCCACCACCGGCACCCCGGTACGCTGGCGGATCTGCTCGTCCAGCCCGGCCATGCCGCCGCAACCCAGGCAAATCACCTCGGCCTTGTCTTCGCGTACGGCGCGTTCGGCCTGCTCCACAATCGCCTGCACAGCACGCTGTGGGTCGGCTTCCAGCTCCAGTACCGCCAGCCCGCTGGCCCGCACCGAGGCGCAGCGGTCATACAGGCCAGAAAGCTTCAGGCGGTCTTCGATCAGCGGTACGGTCCGGTCCAGGGTCGTTACCACCGAATAGGCATGGCCCAGGTACATTGCCGTGCTGGCAGCGGCATCGGTGATGTCTACCACCGGCACATTCAGCAGCTCCTGCAGGCCTTCGCGGCCGTGTTCGCCATAACCGGCCTGGATCACGGCGTCGTAGGGGCCCTCGTAGGCCAGTACCCGGTCCATCACCGCAATGGCTGCCAGGTAGCTTTCGAAATTGCCTTCCACCGATTCGGCGCCGAACCAGGGGGTGAGGCCGACGATTTCGGTGCCGGGCGCGGCTACCGTACGGGCCTGTTCGGCGATGGCCTCGGTGATGGCTGCGGTGGTGTTGACGTTGGCGATCAGAATACGCATGGGCAGTCTTCCCTGATTAATGGCTGCTGTGGTCGACGGCGATGCACTCGCCGCTGACATCGTGGTACTGGCGGTTGCGCGGCGCGATCAGCAGGTAGAGTGCGGCGGCGATGCCGGCCCCTATCAGCCAGGAAAACGGCGCCACACTGTGGAAGTTGGGCACCAGGGCCAGCACGATGGCCAGCAGTGCGGCCGGCAGGAACGCGGCCACGGCGCGCAGGTTGATGCCTTTGCTGTAGTGGTAAGCGCCGGCCGGGTCTTCGCTGTACAGCTGCGGCACGTTGATGCAGCCTTTGCGCAGCAGCCAGTAGTCGGACATGATCACCCCGTACAGCGGGCCGAGCAGGGCGCCCAGCCCCGACAGGAAGTACACGATCACCAGCGGGCTGTTGTACAGGTTCCACGGCAGGATCAGTACCGCCACGGTGGCGCTGATCAGCCCGGCACGGCGGAAGTTCAGGTGGCGCGGCGCCAGGTTGCTGAGGACGAAGGCCGGGGCGACGAAGTTGGCCATGATATTGACCGCCACGGTGACGATCAGGAACGCCAGGCAGCCCAGTACCAGGAAGGGGGTGCTGGGAATGGCGGCGACGATTTGCGTGGGGCTGTCGATGACCTGCCCGTTGATCTGGAATTGCGCACCGCAAAGCACCACGGTGATCACCGCGAACACCAGGATGTTCACCGGCAGCCCCCAGAAATTGCCGACGCGGATGGTCTTGCGGCATGGCGAGGAACGGGCGAAGTCGCAGAAGTTCAGTACCAGGGTGCCGTAGATCGCCAGCCACAGGGCGCCGCCGGCGAAGATGTTGCGCCACATCTCGTAGCCGGTCAGGGGCTCGGCCACCGACCAGGCGATACGCGCGTCAGCCTGGGCGTACATGAACACCGCCAGCGCTGCCACGGTCAGCAAAATCACCGGGCCAGCGAAGCCTTCGTAGCGGCGTACCATTTCCATGCCGTAGGCAAGAATCACCAGCTGCACCAGCCAGATCGCCACGAAACACACCCAGCCCAGGCTCGACAGGCCAAGAATGCTGTCGTGGTCGTAGGCGGCCATGTGCGGCCATACGGCGGTAAGCAGTACCCGCAGCACGACCGAGGCCAGGTAAGTCTGAATGCCGAACCAGGCGATGGCGATGATCGCCCGGATCAGCGCCGGAAGCTGTGCACCATGGATACCGAAGGCGATGCGGCTGATGACCGGGAACGGCACCCCGGTTTTTTGCCCCATGTAACCGGACAAGTTCATGAAGAAGTACACCAGCGCGGCGCCAATGGCCAACGACAACAGAATTTGCCAGCCACCGAGGCCGAGGGCGAACAAGCCCATGGCGAATGAATAGTTGGCAATGTTGTGCACATCGTTGGTCCACAACGCGAAGATGCTATAGCCACCCCAACGCCGGCCTTCGCTTCGCGTGGGGGCAAGGTCGCGGTTATGCAGGCGTGGGCTCAGGGCCAGTTCGGGATGCTGGCCGGCAAGGGTGGAATTGGGGTGGGTGCTGACGACGGATTGTTCAGGGGCAAGATCGAGGCTGCTACTCATTCCGGCGGGCTCCTGATGCACATGGACTGCGATGAGCGGGCATGCGCACGGGCTCGCCATCTCGTCTATGCAGCGTTGGCATCACAGGGTTGTAGGCGCGGCGGCCGGTATTGGGTCGGCGCCGCAGGTTATTGTGTATTTATGTTTTGTTTAAGTTGTATACAAAACATAAGCACACAAAAGCCATTTCTGTGCCAGATAGAATCCAGTTCTTGATAGTGTTTTTTTCAGGATTGAGTCAGGTGTGGGATAACTAGCTGAAATACAGGCGTTATAAATTGACCATTTGAACAAGTTTATTTTTGGTTTGCAGGATAACTTGATCAAATGGTCAAAATTAGTTGTTGTGGGGGTGTAACGTATTGGGGCGCCGCTTGGAGAACTGCACACAAAAATGGCACTTAAGGTGACATTCTTGTGTACAAAAAATAGTCAGCTTTCACCTTTCCCTGCGCGCCGGCCCCTCAGTCAGGGTTGTGCGGGCCCCATCGGCGGCAACCGCCGTTTGACCGGGCTCTTCTTGATGATTGCGGTGTTGGTCTCGGCCAACACATTGATGCGGTCCAGCAGGGTGTCCAGCTGCTCCATCGAGCGCACATGCAGCCTGGCGATGAAGCAGTCCTCGCCGGTGACCTTGTCGCACTCGGTGAATTCGGGGATGGCAATGATCTGCCGCTCGACTTCCTGCAATTGCCCGGGCAGTGGGCGGATACGCACGATGGCTTGCAACTGGTAGCCGAAGGCACGTGGGTCGACATTGACCGTGTACCCGCGCAACACGCCACGTTCCTCCAGCCGGCGCAAACGCTCGCCGACGCTGGGGGCAGACAGCCCACTTACCTGCGCCAGGGCCTTGAGCGAGCGGCGTGAGTCCTCCGTCAGCGCGTTGATCAACAGTTGGTCGATGGCGTCGGTCATATGCACCTCAAAGGGTAGGTGGCGTAATTTGCCTTGATAGTAAAGGCAAAATTATGAGTTTGCCTTGCTAATCGGCTGGAAGGTTGCACGGGGCCCTCTGCATACTGTTGCCATCGACGAGAGGAGGTGTGGGATGGACAATTCATTGCGCCGGGGGTCGCTGGAAATGGTAGCGGCCATGCTGATTTCCGGGACCATCGGCTGGTTCGTGCTGGCGTCCGGCCTGCCGGTACTGGAGGTGGTGTTCTGGCGCTGCGTGTTCGGTGCCGTGGCCTTGCTGGCCATCTGTGCCGCGTTCGGTTTTCTGCGCCCCGGCGTGATCAGCCGCCCGGCGCTGCTGCTGGCGATAGCCAGCGGCGTGGCTATCGTCGGCAACTGGTTGCTGTTGTTTGCCTCGTATTCGCGGGCGTCGATTGCCATCGGTACCGCGGTGTACAACGTGCAGCCGTTCATGCTGGTAGGCTTGGCGGCGTTGTTTCTGGGTGAAAAAATCACCTTGGCCAAGCTGAGCTGGCTGAGTGTGGCGTTCCTCGGCATGCTGGCCATCGTCAGTGCCCATGGCGCCGCGCAGGGGGGTGGCGAGGACTACCTGCTGGGCATTGCCCTGGCGTTGGGCGCGGCGCTGTTGTACGCCATCGCGGCATTGATCATCAAGCGGCTTAGCGGTACGCCGCCGCATCTGATCGCGTTGATCCAGGTGAGCACCGGCGTGGTGTTGCTGGCACCCTGGGCCAAGCTGGGCGGCCTGCCGGGTGAAATGCCGGCGCTGGCCAGTTTGCTGACGTTGGGGGTTGTGCACACCGGCCTGATGTATGTATTGCTGTATAGCGCCATCCAGCGCTTGCCCACGGCATTGACCGGGGCGTTGTCATTCATCTACCCCATTGCAGCGATCCTGGTCGACTGGGTGGCCTTCGACCACCGCCTGACGCCGCTGCAATGGCTGGGGGTGGCGTTGATCCTGCTGGCGGCGGCAGGGATGCAGCAGGGGTGGTGGTTCAGACCCAAGTCGTTGGTCATCAAGGGCCATTGAGGCCGCGAAGCGCCCTTTCGCAGGCAAGCCAGCTCCCACAGGGATCGCCTTAGGGCTGACAGGTGTTTGCCACAAGGTATGGCAGCGCCTGTTAGAGCGAGCGCCGCCCGCGCGGCGCAATCGCGAGCTGCGCTCGCTCCTACGTTTGTTTCGGGCCAATTATTCCTGTGGGATTCGCGCGCGAACGCCTTGGTGCATGCCTCAATATCGCGCCGTACAAACAAGGCGGCCGCGCGCGCCTGTCACAGGCGTTACTGGCCCGAAACAAACGTAGGAGCGAGCGCAGCTCGCGATTGCGCCGCGCGGGCGGCGCTCGATCTCACAGGCGCTGAAGATGCTCCGGCTACCCTTGCCAGAAACCATAGAATCTCCCACAGGTACTGCACAGGGCTTGAAATTTATGCGGTAGCTGGTTTGCCTGCGAAGCGGCCTCAGCGGGTAGAATGCCGCTTTTGCCAGCCTGCGACCTGTCATGACATCCCCAATCGCCACCCTCGAGCAACACCTGCTCGCCGCCCTCGACCCTGCCCCGCAGGAAACCCGCCGCCTGTTCCACGGCCGCGGCCGCTGCTGGGCAGGCCTGGAGCAGATCACGGTCGATTGGCTGCAGGGGGTGCTGTCGGTCGCCCTGTTCCGCGAACCGCCCGAAGGCCAGCTGGCCGAGCTGGAGACGATGTTGCGCAACCTGGCCGAGCGCCCACTGTGGACCGGCCAGGCCATCATCATCCAGCACCGCTACCTGCCTGACAGCCCGGGCCAGTGGTTGCTGGGCGAACCCTGCCAGCAACGCGAAGTGGTCGAGGACGGCCTGACCTACCTGCTGGACCTGGGCGTGCGGCAGAACAACGGTCTGTTCCTCGATATGCGCTATGGCCGCCGCTGGGTGCGTGAGCAGGCGGCGGGCAAGCGGGTACTAAACCTGTTCGCCTACACCTGCGGCTTCTCGGTGGCAGCGGTGGCCGGTGGGGCCGAGCAGGTGGTGAACCTGGACATGGCCAAGTCGGCCCTGGCGCGCGGCCGGGACAACCACCGCCTCAATGGTCACGACGCCTCGCGGGTAGCCTACCTGGGGCATGAGCTGTTCAAGTCCTGGGGCAAGGTACGCAAATACGGCCCTTATGACCTGATCATCATCGACCCGCCGACTTTCCAGCGCGGCAGCTTCGTGCTGACCCAGGATTACGCGAAGATCCTGCGACGTTTGCCGGAGTTGTTGAACGCGGGTGGGACGGTGCTGGCGTGCGTGAACGACCCGGGGATCGGGCCGGAGTTTTTGATCGAGGGGATGGCCGAGCAGGCGCCCTCGCTGGGGTTTGTCGAGCGGCTGGAAAACCCGCCGGAGTTTCCGGATGTGGACCCGGCGGGCGGGCTCAAGGCTTTGGTATTCCGCCAGGTGTGATGTTGCTTGTGGCGGCCCATTCGCGGGCTTGCCCGCTCCCACAGGTACTCCACAGCATTAGGATGTGTGGTGATCCTGTGGGAGCGGGCAAGCCCGCGAAGAGGCCGGTAGTGGCAACGTCAAGCCCCCAGAGCCTGCACCGGCAGCGGATACACCTGGGCAAAACTCACATTCTCAGTCTGGTCCACCCGCTTCTTCAGCCGTTCGTTGAACGCCCGGCTCACCGCATACTGCCCACCGGAAATGGTGCGGAACTGCGCCGTCAGGACAAACCCGTTCAAGTCCATGCGGTCCACACCGAAGACCTGCAGCGGCCCCTGCAAGTTGATGCGCAGCAGGGGGTCTTCGCTGATCGACTGGCCTACCTCATGAATCAGCGCCAGTGACGCGTCCACATCACTGTCATAGGTGAACTGCACCGAAAAGAACGCATAGGCGAACTGCCGTGATTGGTTGGTAACCGCCTTGATCTGGCCAAACGGCACCGAATGCACGAAGCCCTTGCCATCGCGCAGGCGCAGGGTGCGGATGGTCAGGCTTTCTACGGTTCCGGCATGGCCGGAGTCCAGCACTACCCAGTCGCCGATGGAAATGGTGTCTTCGATCAGGATGAACAACCCGGTAATCACATCCTGGACCAGTTGCTGCGAGCCGAAGCCGATGGCCAGGCCGATCACCCCGGCACCGGCCAGCAGCGGCGCTACGTTGATACCCAGGTTGGCCATGGTGGTGATGGTGCAGATCACGATCAGGATCACTTTGATGGCGTTGCGCAGCATCGGCAGAATGGTCCGCACCCGCGTGCTTGGCTGGCGGGCATTGCGGCGCCCGGCAGCTGGCTTGAGCGCTTCCTGGATCGCCGTATCGAGCACCACCCACAGCAGCCAGGTGACCAACAGGATCAGGCCGATGCTCGACAGCGAGTTGCTGATCGCCTGGCCCAGGCGGTTGCTGAGGGCAAAGTCGATCACCGAGAACCCCCAGATGCGCCCCAGCAGCTCGATGAAGGCCACTGCCATGGCAATGCGCAGCAGGGCGTGGGCGAGGCTGCGCAGCAGTTCCTTGTAGGGCCGCACCCGCTGCGCCGGGTCGCTTTCGCGGGGGGCCAGCAAGTGTTGCAGCAAGGTGCTGAGGAACAGCGTCGAGACCAATAGCACGGTGGTCAGCAGCGCGTTCTGCAGGGCTTTCTGGCTTTCGGCACCGGCACCTACCAGGTTGACTGCCGAGACCAGGATCATCAGCAGGATTGGCAGGTACCACAGTGTCGAGAAAATGCGCAGGGTTTCCTGTACGGCGCGGTGTTGTACCCGGTCCTTGTACGCGCGGTTGCGGATCAAGTGGGCGACCGGGCGCCGCAGGCGGATCACCAGGCTGGCGAAGATGAAGGTGGCAGTCAGGCCGGTGACCACCGCGACGCTGGCGGTGATATTGCCGCCAAGCTGGCGGGCGATCTGCGGGCTGGTCAGGGCGTCGCTCCAGGCGGCAAGGAAGCCGATGAGGAACAGCGGCCGTGGTGCCAGGCGCTTGATCACCGCCACGGCAGGGCGTTTATGGCCAGCGTCGAACAGGGTGATCAGGCAGAGGATGATCGACGTCGAGAACAGCCCGCTGCTGGTCGCATAGGCCAGGCTCAGGCCAAGCGCGCGTGCCACGGAGGGGTCGAGGAAGCGGCTCACATAGAGCGTCACGGGCAGGCTGGCCAGGGCTGGCAAGGTGTAGGGCAACAGGTACCCCAGCAGGCCACTGACGCGTTTGTGCTCGCGCAGCCAAGGGCGGCGCGACACCCGTTTGACGACCCAGCGCCCACCACCGCCAAGCAGGCCGAACGCGGCCCCCCAGGTGAGGGTCAGGAGCAGGAAGTTGCCCGCCAGGTGCAGTGAGTCACTGGCCGAATGGCGGTCGACCAGGCGCTCCACTTCCTGGGCGGCGCGGTCGGTGCGCAGGCGCCAGGCGTCAACCAGGTGGGCGTCGAGGTCCATCTGCCTGGCAGCGCTGTCCAGGCCATCGGCCAGAGCGCCCAGCAGGCCGCCTTGCAAGACTGGCTCGGGTTCGGCGGGTGGGTCCTCGCTGGGGGCGGGGTCGGCAGCCAGCAGGTGAGTGCTCAACAGGCAGCCGAGCAGCAGGGTCGAGAGGAAACGCAGCACTGGAGTACTCCTTGGGCCGGGGTGAGCGGGGCAGGGTTACTCAGGGAACTGAGGCTGCAGGGGTGAGAAAGTTCGATTTGGGTGTGTTGTCCGGCCAGGCCTATTCGCGGCTTTAGCCGCGAACTGGCCTGGCCTGAGTGAATCGATTACTGCTTGTCGGTATAGATCTGGTCGAACACGCCACCGTCGTTGAAGTGGGTCTTCTGCACGGTGCGCCAGTCACCAAAGGTCTTTTCCACCGACAGGAAGTCGACTTTTGGGAAGCGGTCGGTGTACTTGGCCAGCACGGTTGCATCGCGTGGGCGCAGGTAGTTGTTGGCGGCAATCTCCTGCGCCTCTGGCGACCACAGGTACTTGAGGTATTCCTCGGCCACGGCCTGGGTGCCTTTCCTGGCCACCACCTTGTCGACCACACTCACCGGTGGCTCGGCCTCGGCCGACACGCTCGGGTAGACCACCTCGAACTGGTCGCGGCCAAACTCGCGGGCGATCATTTCGGCTTCGTTTTCGAAGGTCACCAGCACGTCGCCGATCTGGTTGGTCATGAACGTGGTGGTCGCGGCCCGGCCGCCGGTATCCAGCACCGGGGCCTGTTTGAACAGCTTGCCAACGAAGTCCTTGGCCTTGGCTTCGTCACCGCCCTGCTTGAGCACGTAGCCCCAGGCCGACAGGTACGTGTAGCGGCCATTGCCCGAGGTTTTCGGGTTGGGCACGATCACCTGCACGCCGTCCTTCAGCAGGTCGGGCCAGTCTTTCAGCGCTTTAGGGTTGCCCTTGCGCACGATGAAGACGGTGGCCGAGGTGAACGGCGCGCTGTTGTTCGGCAGTCGGGTCACCCAGTTGTCCGGCACCAGCTTGCCATTGTCGACCAGGGCGTTGATGTCGGTGGCCATGTTCATGGTGATCACATCGGCCGGCAGGCCATCGATCACCGCACGCGCCTGCTTGCTGGAGCCGCCGAAGGACATTTGCACGTTGACCTTCTCGTTGTGCTCGGCCTGCCAGTGTTTCTGGAAGGCTGGGTTGTAGTCCTTGTAGAAGTCGCGCATCACGTCGTAGGAAACGTTGAGCAGGGTAGGGGCGGCCTGGGCGATGTTGCCCAAGGCCAGGCCTGCGGCGAGCAGCGAGGCGGTGAAGAGTCTTTTCACGTTGCTTCCTTGTTCTTGAAGGTTTTTGGGGCAGATTGCCAGCGACTATAGCGGTTGGATTTGTGCGGGTTAAAGAACAAAAACGACTTTGGTTATTCCGCTGCCTGTACTGGCCCTATCGCCGGCAAGCCAGCTCCCACAGGGATCGCCTTAGGGCTGACAGGTGTTTGCCACAAGGTATGGCAGCGCCTGTTAGAGCGAGCGCCGCCCGCGCGGCGCAATCGCGAGCTGCGCTCGCTCCTACGTTTGTTTCGGGCCAGTAACGCCTGTGACAGGCGCGCGCGGCCGCCTTGTTTGTACGGCGCGATATTGAGGCATGCACCAAGGCGTTCGCGCGCGAATCCCACAGGAATAATTGGCCCGAAACAAACGTAGGAGCGAGCGCAGCTCGCGATAGCGCCGCGCGGGCGGCGCTCGATCTCACAGGCGCTGAAGATGCTCCGGCTACCCTTGCCAGGAACCATAGAATCTCCCACAAGTATTGCACAAGGCTCAGTCCCGGTGGTGCACATTGTGGGAGCTGGCTTGCCGGCGACAGGGCCCGATCGGGCAACATCACTGTTTGGGGAATAACCCACTCCCACACCGCGAGCAGAACGCCGCGCTTTGTTCATGGGTCTTTTTCTTGCAGACCGGGCAATCATGCTGCAGCTGCTCACCCCGCATGGCGTTGGCCAGCTCTGCGGTAAAGATCCCGGTCGGCACGGCAATGATCGAATAACCGATGATCATCACCATCGACGAAATTACCTGCCCCAAAGGCGTCTTCGGCACGATGTCGCCAAAGCCCACGGTGGTCAGGGTGACGATCGCCCAGTAGATGCCCTTGGGAATGCTGGTGAAACCGTGCTCCGGCCCTTCGATCACATACATCAGCGTGCCGAACACCGTGACCAGGGTCGATACCGTGACCAGGAACACGATGATCTTCTGCTTGCTGCCGCGCAGCGCGTCGATCAGGTAATGGGCCTGCTTGAGGTACGGGCTGAGCTTGAGTACGCGGAAGATCCGCAGCATGCGGATGACGCGGACGATCAACAGGTATTGGGCGTCGCTGTAATAAAGCGCGATGATCCCCGGCACGATCGCCAGTAAATCGACCAGCCCATAGAAACTGAAGGCATAGCGCAGCGGCTTGGGCGAGCAGTACAGGCGGGTGAGGTACTCGGCCAGGAAGATCGCGGTAAAGCCCCATTCGATACCGGCCAGCAGGCCGGCGTAGCCCTGGTGGACTTCGTCGATGCTGTCGAGGATCACCGTGACCAGGCTGGCCAGGATGATCAGCAGCAGGATTTTATCGAAGCGCCTGCCAGCGACGGTGTCGGTCTGGAAGACCATGATGTAAAGCCGCTCGCGCAGGCTTGCAGGGTTGTTCATTGGCTCATTCCGTAGTGCGATGGGCTGAGCCTAGGGGCTGTGTTTCAGCTGTGCAAGCGGCTGGCGTCGCGCTGCTTGGGCTGGGCCAGCTGGCAGCCCAGGTGCATCAGCCAGCAGGCGGCGACGAAGGGTGCGGTGAGGCCGGGCAGCGGCAACAGCTTGAACAGTGATTGCAACAGCAACGCCAGGGCAATTGCCAGCAGTGTGACCCATGGCTTTTCACCTTGCCTGCTGAAGGCCAGCGCCGCCAGCGCGGCGTTGAAGCCAGCCAGGCCCATCCACGCTGCTTGCGCCTGGCCTGTGAGCAGCGCCATGCCGCCCCCGATGGCCGAGCCAATTACCGCCCACACCGCCGCATAGGGTTGGGCGATGAACATGCCGACGATGATCAGCAACCCGGCCAACGGCTGGTCGAGCAGGAAGATCTGCCCCACGCCGCGGGCCAGGGCGTACAGCGGTTCGGCTTCGACGAAGCCGGTCATCGAGGGTTCGGCGAGCAACAGCGTGCCCCAGCCCAACAGCACGAACGGCGCGGTATAGGCAACCAGCAGCTTGCCGCCGCGCTTGCGCCACTGGTGGGTAATGATGCTGGACAGGCCGCCGGCGGCGATGACCAGTGGCGGCAGGATGGCCGACCAGGGCAGCACGGCGCTGATCAGGATGCCGATCAGGACGCCGTTGTAACAATACAGCCCGGCCTGGCGGTCGGCACGGTCGTAGCCGCGGCGCTGGGCAGTGAGCAGGCCGGCGAGGGCGCCGAGCAGGGCGCCGCCGACCAGGTCGGGCGCAGTCAGCAGGATGGCCAGCAGGCAGCACAGGCCGCACAGGGGGTTGCGCAGCAGCAGCACCTGGCTGAAGCCGTTGAGTAACGCCGTGGCCCAGTCGGGGCACGGGTTGACGAAATGTTTGCTGTACATGGGGCAGTCAGTGAAGTGGATGGGGAGCGGTGGGCCTCTTTGGGCCTCGGTTTTCCGCGATTCTTTGCTTTACCACCGACCCTGTGGGAGCGGGCGTGCCCGCGAAAGGGCCAGCAGGGTCAACGCAGTTGCCTGGACTGACGCATTCGCGGGCACGCCCGCTCCCACAGGGGCTATGCAGTGGCTTAGATCAGTGTTTCGATCCGCAGCGTGTTGGTCGACCCAGGTTTGCCGAACGGCACCCCGGCAGTGATCAGCAGTGTGTCGCCCCGGCTGGCCATACCTTGTGCCTGGGCAATTTCCAGGGCCGTGGAGACCACCTCATCCACCTGGCGCAGGCGGTCATTGACCACCGAGTGCACACCCCAGGCCACGCTCAGGCGCCGCGCGGTGTTCAGGTTGGGCGTAAGGTTGAGGATCGGTGCCCGTGGCCGTTCACGCGAAGCGCGCAGGGTGGAGGCGCCCGACTCGCTGTAGTTGACCAGCACCGCCACCGGGAGGATGCCGCTGATACGGCGGATTGCGCAGCTGATGGCGTCCGACACGGTGGCTTCGGCCTTGGGCCGGCCGACGTCGAGCTGCGCCTGGTAGTCCGGGCCGTTCTCGACCTGGCGAATGATCTTGCTCATCATCTGCACAGCCTCCAGCGGGTAATCCCCCGAGGCAGTTTCGGCCGACAGCATCACCGCGTCGGCACCCTCGGCCACGGCGTTGGCCACGTCGGTTACTTCGGCACGGGTCGGTGCCGGCGAGAAACGCATCGATTCGAGCATCTGCGTGGCCACCACCACTGGCTTGCCCAGCTGGCGGCAGGTGCCAATGATGCGCTTCTGGATCTGCGGCACGCTTTCGGCCGGCACTTCCACGCCCAGGTCCCCACGGGCCACCATGATGGCGTCGGCCAGTTCGGCGATGGCTTGCAGGTGCTCGACTGCCGACGGTTTTTCGATTTTGGCCATCAGGTAGGCGCGGCCGCCAATCAGCTGGCGCGCTTCAACGATGTCTTCAGGGCGCTGCACGAACGACAGGGCGACCCAGTCCACGCCCAGCTCCAGGCCAAAGGCCAGGTCGCGGCGGTCTTTTTCGGTGAGCGGCGAGAGGTCGAGCACCGCTTGCGGTACGTTGACGCCCTTGCGGTCCGACAGCTCGCCACCGTTCAGCACTTCGGTGTCGATTGCGTCGCTGTGCTTGGCGGTTACCCGCAGGCGCAGCTTGCCGTCGTCCAGCAGCAGGTCCATGCCTGGCTCCAGGGCGGCGATGATCTCGGGGTGCGGCAGGTTGACCCGGCGGTTATCGCCCGGGGTGTTGTCCAGGTCCAGGCGCAGAGCCTGGCCGCGTTGCAGCTGGACCTTGCCTTCGGCAAAGCGGCCGACCCGTAGCTTGGGCCCTTGCAGGTCCATGAGAATACCCAGGGGGTAGTTCAACTGCTGCTCGACTTCGCGGATCCACTGGTAACGCAGGGCGTGGTCGGCGTGTTCGCCGTGGCTGAAATTGAGGCGGAAGATGTTCACCCCCGCTTCGACCAGTTGGCGGATGTCGTCGATGCCTTCGATCGCCGGGCCGAGGGTGGCGAGGATCTTCACTTTTTTATCAGGCGTCATGATTGGGCAGTCTCGAGGATCAGGATGGCGCGGAAGTCGTTGACGTTAGTGCGGGTCGGCTCGGTGACGATCAGTGCGTCCAGCGCGGCGAAGTAGCCATAGCCGTTGTTGTTGTCCAGCTCATCGCTGGCCGACAGGCCCAGGGCTTCGGCGCTGGCGTAACTGGCCGGGGTCATGAAGGCGCCGGCGTTTTCTTCCGAGCCGTCAATGCCGTCGGTGTCACCGGCCAAGGCGTACACGCCCGGCAGCCCTTTCAGGCTTTCGGTGAGGCTGAGCAGGAACTCGGCATTGCGCCCGCCACGGCCATTGCCGCGCACGGTCACGGTGGTTTCGCCACCGGACAAGATCACGCAGGGCGCTTTCAGCGGCTGGCCGTGCAGCACGATCTGCCGGGCGATGCCGGCATGCACCTTGGCCACTTCCCGCGATTCGCCTTCCAGGTCGCCGAGGATCAGCGGGCTGAAGCCTGCCTGGCGCGCTTTGACTGCGGCGGCTTCCAGCGACTGCTGGGGCTTGGCAATCAGCTGGAAGTGGCTGCGAGCCAGGGCCGGGTCGTCGGCCTTGACGGTCTCCGAGGCCGGGTTGTTGAGCCAGTCGATCACCGCTTTTGGCGCTTCGATGTTGTAGCGCTTGAGAATGGCCAGGGCATCGGCCGAGGTGCTCGGGTCGGCCACGGTGGGGCCGGAAGCGATTACCGTGGCGAGGTCGCCGGGTACATCGGAGATGGCATAGGTGTAGACCGTTGCCGGCCAGCAAGCCTTGGCCAGGCGCCCGCCCTTGATCGCCGAGAGGTGCTTGCGCACGCAGTTCATCTCGCCGATGGTGGCGCCGGATTTCAGCAGTGCCTTGTTGATCTGCTGCTTGTCGGCCAGGGTCAGGCCCTCGGCGGGCAGGGCCAGCAGGGCAGAGCCACCGCCGGAGAGCAGGAATATGACGCGGTCTTCTTCATTGAGGTTGCTGACCAGTTCCAGCACGCGCTTGGCCACGGCCAGGCCGGCGGCATCCGGGACCGGGTGGGCGGCTTCGACCACCTCGATCTTCTGGCAGTTGGCGCCGTGGCCGTAACGGGTGACGACCAGGCCGGAGACTTCGCCCTGCCAGCTTTTCTCGACCACTTCGGCCATGGCGGCTGCGGCCTTGCCGGCGCCGATGACGATGACCCGGCCGCTACGGTCGGCGGGCAGGTAGGGTTCGAGAACTTGACGGGGGTGGGCGGCGGCGATGGCTGTGTCGAACAGGTCGCGGAGAATTTTTTGCGGATCGACCGACATGGCAGGCTCCCAATTATTGTTGTTCTGCACAATCAAAAACGCCCCTGGAACTGCCTCCGTGCAGGCCGAACCAGGGGCGGGTGTTGCTCGGTGCCACCTTTGGGCCTGTGGTCGCAGGCTCATCGGTGTTGGCTTCTTCGCGGGCTTGCCCGCTCCCACAGGAATATCGTGGCCCGCAGGCCTGCGCAGTACCTGTGGGAGCGGGCAAGCCCGCGAAGAGGCCAGTGATTATTTACTTGTCGTCGCGGATCGAGAAGTTGGCCATGTGCTCCAGGCCCTTGATCAGCGCCGAGTGGTCCCAGTTGCCGCCACCCAGGGCCTGGCAGGTGTTGAACACTTGCTGGGCATTGGAGGTGTTGGGCAGGTTGATGCCCAGCTCCTTGGCGCCTTGCAGGGCCAGGTTCAGGTCCTTCTGGTGCAGGTTGATGCGGAAGCCCGGGTCGAAGGTGCCCTTGATCATGCGCTCGGCATGCACCTCGAGGATTTTCGACGAGGCAAAGCCACCCATCAGCGCTTCACGCACCTTGGCCGGGTCGGCGCCGTTCTTGGCGGCGAACAGCAGCGCTTCGCTGACAGCCTGGATATTCAGGGCGACGATGATCTGGTTGGCCACCTTGGCGGTCTGGCCGTCACCGTTGCCACCCACACGGGTGATGTTCTTGCCCATGGCCTGGAACAGTGGCAGGGCGCGCTCGAAGGCGTTCGGGCAGCCGCCAACCATGATGCTCAGGGTGGCGGCCTTGGCACCTACTTCGCCACCGGACACCGGGGCGTCCAGGTAGGCGGCGCCGGTGGCCTTGATTTTTTCGGCGAAGGATTTGGTGGCGGTAGGGGAGATCGAGCTCATGTCGATCACCACCTTGTTCGGGCCCACGCCTTCGGCCACGCCGTTGTCACCGAACAGCACGCTTTCCACTTGTGGGGTGTCCGGCACCATGACGATGATGAACTCGGCTTCCTGGGCCACTTCTTTCGGGTTGGCCAGGGCCACTGCACCGGCGGCGATCAGGTCGGCTGGCGCGGCGTCGTGGTGGGTGGAAACGAAAATGCTGTGCCCTGCTTTTTGCAGGTTCTGGGCCATGGGCTTGCCCATGATGCCGGTGCCGATGAAACCGATTTTAGCCATGAGAATATGCCTCTTTGTATTTGTGGTGTCTCAAGCTGTGGGAGCGGGCATGCCCGCGAAACAGGCGACTCGGTGGATGGCACCGGCTATGCCGGTGTTCGCGGGCATGCCCGCTCCCACAGGGTTTCGTGTTTCACAGGGCGCTAGCGTTCAGCCGTTCAGATTGCGTTATGGGTCTTCAGCCAGCCCAGGCCTGCTTCGGTGGTGGTCAGCGGTTTGTATTCCGCGCCCACCCAGCCCTGGTAGCCGATGCGGTCCAGGTGTTCGAACAGGAAGCGGTAGTTGATCTCGCCGGTGCCTGGCTCGTTGCGGCCGGGGTTGTCGGCCAACTGGATGTGGTTGATCGACTTCAGGTTGGCTTCCATGGTCCGGGCCAGGTCACCTTCCATGATCTGCATGTGGTAGATGTCGTACTGCAGGAACAGGTTGTCGCTGCCCACCTCGGCCTGGATTTCCAGGGCCTGCTGGGTGGTATTGAGATAGAAACCAGGGATATCGCGGGTGTTGATCATTTCCATGACCAGGCGGATGCCGGCGGCCTGGAGTTTGTCGGCGGCATACTTGAGGTTGGCGACGAAGGTCTTGCGTACGTCGGCACACTGCAGGCCTTGTGGGCGAATACCGGCCAGGGCGTTGACCTGGGTATTGCCCAGCACCTTGGCGTATTCGATGGCCTTGTCGACCCCCGCGCGGAATTCTTCGACGCGGTCGGGGTGGCAGGTGATCCCGCGCTCGCCTTTGGCCCAGTCACCGGCTGGCAGGTTGAACAGCACCTGGGTCAGGCCGTTGGCGTCCAGCTGCTGCTTGATTTCAGCCGCGCTGTAGTCGTACGGGAAGAGGTATTCGACGCCGCTGAAGCCAGCATCGGCGGCAGCCTTGAAGCGGGCCAGGAAGTCCTGTTCGGTGAACAGCATGGACAGGTTGGCAGCGAAGCGAGGCATAGTTGTCTCCTTGCGGTGAAGGCCCCCAGGGCATGCCTGGGGGCGTCAGGCGATCAGTCCAGCATCGAGATGGCGGTTGGCGCGTCGTTGCCGACCAGCGCCAGGTCTTCGAATTCGTTGACCGCGTTGATCTCGGTGCCCATGGAAATGTTGGTGACGCGCTCGAGAATCACCTCGACCACCACCGGTACGCGGAACTCTTCGGCCATCTTCTGCGCCTTGATCAGGGCAGGGGCGATTTCGGCCGGTTCGAACACGCGCAGGGCCTTGCAGCCCAGGCCTTCGACCACGGCCACGTGGTCAACGCCGTAGGTGGCAGCGTCGGTCGAGTTGATGTTCTCGAACGCCAGTTGTACACAGTAATCCATGTCGAAGCCACGCTGCGCCTGGCGGATCAGGCCCAGGTAGGCGTTGTTCACCAGCACATGAACGTACGGCAGGTTGAACTGTGCGCCCACCGCCAGCTCTTCGATCATGAACTGGAAGTCGTAGTCACCCGACAGCGCCACGACCTTACGCTGCGGATCGGCCTTGACCACGCCCAGTGCCGCAGGGATGGTCCAGCCCAGCGGGCCGGCCTGGCCGCAGTTGATCCAGTGGCGTGGCTTGTACACGTGCAGGAACTGCGCGCCCGCAATCTGCGACAGGCCAATGGTGCTGACGTAGCAGGTGTCCTTGCCGAACACCTGGTTCATTTCTTCGTACACGCGCTGCGGCTTGACCGGCACATTGTCGAAGTGGGTCTTGCGCTGCAGGCTGGCCTTGCGCTGCTGGCAGTCTTCCAGCCAGGCCTTGCGGCATTTCAGCTTGCCAGCGGCTTGCCATTCGCGGGCGACTTCCAGGAGTACGTCCAGCGCCTTGCCAGCGTCGGAAACGATCCCCAGGTCCGGGGTGAACACGCGGCCGATTTGGGTCGGTTCGATGTCCACGTGGACGAATTTGCGGCCCTCGGTGTAGACGTCCACGGAGCCGGTGTGGCGGTTGGCCCAGCGGTTACCGATACCGAACACCAGGTCCGACTTGAGCAGGGTGGCGTTGCCGTAGCGGTGCGACGTCTGCAGGCCGACCATGCCGACCATCTGCGCGTGGTCGTCCGGGATGGTGCCCCAGCCCATCAGGGTCGGGATTACCGGTACGCCGGTCAGTTCAGCGAACGCCACCAGTTTGTCGCTGGCGTCGGCGTTGATGATGCCGCCGCCGGCGACCAGCAGCGGGCGCTCGGCGTCATTGAGCATGGCCAGGGCTTTTTCGGCCTGCACGCGGGTGGCGGCAGGCTTGTTGATGGCCAGCGGCTCGTAGGCGTCGATGTCGAATTCGATTTCGGCCATCTGCACGTCGAACGGCAGGTCGATCAGCACCGGGCCTGGGCGGCCGGTGCGCATTTCGTAGAAGGCTTTCTGGAAGGCGTAAGGCACCTGGCCTGGCTCCAGCACCGTGGTCGCCCACTTGGTCACCGGCTTGACGATGCTGGTGATATCGACAGCTTGGAAGTCTTCCTTGTGCAGGCGCGCACGCGGGGCCTGGCCAGTGATGCAGAGAATAGGAATGGAGTCGGCCGAGGCACTGTACAAGCCGGTGACCATGTCGGTGCCGGCAGGGCCGGAGGTGCCGATGCACACACCGATGTTGCCCGGGTTGGCGCGGGTGTAGCCCTCGGCCATGTGCGAGGCACCTTCGACGTGGCGAGCGAGGACGTGATCGATGCCACCGACTTTCTTCAGGGCCGAGTACAGCGGATTGATGGCAGCCCCCGGGATGCCGAACGCGGTATCTACACCTTCACGGCGCATGACCAGAACGGCTGCATCGATTGCTCTCATTTTGCTCATGGTTTGTGCCTCATTGATTTTGTAATTGTATACAACTTGCTTTGCGATAGAGTGTATTCACGCCTGGCGCTGTAGGTCAATGGGTTTTCATCGGTTGACTTGGCTTTCCTCAGGGCGCCCATGAAAACGGGAGTTTGCGTGATCGCATACGATCGTTTTAAAATATTGTATACAAAAATAATCCTCGTTGTGTTCTATTTGTTCATCGGTTTTCAACTGCCCTCAGGGCTTCTCACAACAAGAAGAGGACCTTTTCATGAACGTTTTGAACCTGAAAGTCGCCGTTGGGCTGGTAAATGCCGCGCTGGCGGCGGCCCGCAAGATCAATGCGGCGCCGCTGACCGTGGCGGTGCTGGATGCTGGCGGCCACCTGCTGGCGCTGCAGCGCGAAGATGGCGCCAGCCTGATCCGCCCGGAAGTGGCCACCGGCAAAGCCTGGGGGGCGATAGCCCTGGGCAAGGGCTCGCGCTTGCTGGCGCTGGATGCGCAGCAGCGGCCGGCGTTTTTTGCCGCGCTGAACGGGATGGGTGAACGGCCGGTGGTGCCGGCGCCGGGGGGCGTGCTGATTCGTGATCAGGACGGCAAGGTACTGGGTGCTGTCGGGATCAGCGGCGATACGTCGGATATCGACGAACAGTGCGCGATCAGTGCGATCGAGGAGGTGGGGTTGCTGGCGGATGCCGGAGTAGCGGCGTAAAGCTCAAGATAGCCGGGGCCGCGTTGCGGCCCTTTCGCGACACAAGGCCGCTCCTACGGGGAATCGCGTAACCCTGAGGTGCGGCCTTGTGTCGCGAAAGGGCTGCAAAGCAGCCCTACTGGCCCTGTCAGGCCAGCTCGGGCTCACAGCCCTTGAGCACCATGCGGATGATGGTCTCGGCTGCTGCGTCATAATCGCTGTCGGCCAGCTTGGCCTTGCCGGTCACTGCAGAAATCTGCCAGTCGAAATCGGCATAGGTCTGGGTGGCCGCCCAGATGCTGAACATGAGGTGGTGCGCATCTACATGGGCGATCTGCCCGTTGTCGATCCAGCGCTGGATGCACTCGATGTTGTGCCGGGCCTGCTCGTTCAACTGCGCCACCTGGTTCGGTGACAGGTGCGGGGCACCGTGCATGATCTCGCTGGCAAATACCTTGGAGGCATGGGGCAAGTCGCGGGAAATGCGGATTTTCGAGCGAATGTAGGCGCTCAGCACTTCTTTCGGGTCACCGTCGGCATTGAACGGCGTGGACGCCTGCATGATCGGCGCGATGATGCTTTCCAGCACCTCGCGGTAGAGGTTGTCCTTAGACTTGAAATAGTAATACACGTTCGGCTTGGGCAAGCCGGCCTTGGCCGCAATATCGCTGGTCTTGGTGGCCGCGAAGCCCTTGTCGGCGAATTCCTCGCTGGCTGCGCGCAGGATCAATTCCTTGTTGCGCTCGCGAATGGTGCTCATGGTCAGGGATCTTCCTCGTGTCTGGCCACCTCTAAGAGGGATCGGGCATGGTAGCACCGGGCCCGACGGGCGCTCAAGGCAGCGGCTTTGGGCTAGAATTCTGGGCAATTACTCATTCGGATGCAGGCAAACATGGCAGGAAGCAGTCTACTGGTACTGATCGACGATATCGCCACGTTGCTGGACGATGTTTCGCTGATGACCAAAGTGGCAGCAAAAAAAACCGCAGGCGTGCTGGGCGATGACCTGGCGCTCAATGCCCAGCAGGTGACGGGTGTGCGGGCCGATCGTGAACTGCCGGTGGTGTGGGCGGTGGCCAAGGGTTCGTTGATGAACAAGGCCATTCTGGTACCGGCGGCCCTGCTGATCAGCGCTTTCATCCCTTGGGCGGTCACGCCCTTGCTGATGCTGGGTGGCGCGTATCTGTGCTTCGAGGGCTTCGAGAAGCTGGCGCACAAGTTCTTGCACAGCAAAGAAGACGACGAGGCGCAAAAGGCTGCGCGCAAACAGGCTGTGGCCGATGCCAATGTCGACCTGGTGGCGTATGAGAAAGCCAAGATCAAGGGGGCTGTGCGTACCGACTTCATCCTGTCGGCGGAAATCATCGCCATTACCCTGGGCATCGTCGCCGACTCGCCGCTGCCACAGCAGGTGATCGTGCTGTCGGGCATCGCGGTGGTAATGACCTTGGGCGTTTACGGGGTGGTGGGCGGCATCGTCAAACTGGACGACCTCGGGCTGTGGATGACCAAGCGGGCGTCGGGCGTGGCTCAGGCGGTAGGCAATGGCATATTGCGCGCGGCACCCTACATGATGAAAGGCCTGTCGGTGGTCGGCACGGCGGCGATGTTCCTGGTGGGTGGCGGGATTCTGGTGCATGGCATCGCGCCGCTGCATCACGCGGTCGAAGCGTTCAGCGAGGGGCGCGGTGGTGGGCTTACCGTGGCGTTGCTCAATGGCGTGGCCGGGGTGGTGGCCGGGGCCGTGGTGCTGGCGGTGGTGACGGTGGCCGAGAAGCTGTGGCGCCGGGTGCGGCCGGCCAACTGAGCGGCCTGGCCGGGGCGTTGCCCCGGTTCGCGGGCACGCCCGCTCCCACAGGTATGAGGTGCGCCCCATTTGTTGGACAATCTTTGATTAGGCTGCTGCGGCCTGATTCCTGTATGCCACGGGACTCAGGCCGGCCAGCCCCATCTTGATTCGGTCATGGTTGTAGTAATCGATGTATTCATCGATTGCAGCGCTCAGATCCTCGATGCTGGCGAAACGCTGACCGTGATACATCTCGGTCTTCAGTGTGCCGAAGAAACTCTCCATTCGCGCATTGTCCAGGCAGTTGCCTTTGCGTGACATGCTCTGCTCCAGTCCCATCTCCTCTAGTCGATTCCGGTAGCGGTAGTACTGATACTGCCAGCCCTGGTCGGAGTGCAGCATAGGCCTGGCCCCTTCCGGTAGCCGTGACAACGCCTGCTCGAGCATCTGACCGACCAATGGATAGTGCGGCGAGGTGTCGATCTGGTGCGCCACGATCTCACCATTGAACAGGTCCAGCACCGGAGAGAGATACAGCTTTTCACCCGCCACCTTGAATTCGGTCACGTCCGTTACCCACCTCCTGTTTGGCTCCTCTGCCGTAAACTTGCGCTCCATCTTGTTGGGAGCGATGCGTCCGGGCTCGCCACGATAGGACTTGTACTTCTTCACGCGCACCGTGCATTTGAGGTCGAGTTCGGCCATCAGTCGCCGCACGACCTTACTGTTAACTGCGTGGCCGACGCTGTGCAATGTCGCTGTCATGCGCCGATAGCCGTAGCGACCTTTATGCCGCTGCTGAATCTCACGGATACGGTCTTTGAGCGCAGCCAGCTTGTCACCGGCAGCCATCAACTTGCGCTGGTAGTAATACGTACTGCGCGCCAGTCCGGCCAGCTTGAGCAGGCCGTCGAGCGGGAAGCGGGTGCGCAGGGCCGAGATGATCAGGACTTTTTCTTCCCGGCCCTCTTCTGTCTCGCCTTCTCCTCGCGCAGTTCTTTTAACTTTTTTAGGTAGGCGATCTCCATCTCGGCGTGACGCAGCTTGGCCAGCAGTTCGGCGTACGAGAGTTCTTCCTCGGACTTGGGCGAGGTGCTGGCGGGTGGGACGGATGGTTTGATCATGACGTTACGCGGTCCTTTTTTCCCTGCTATCAGAGCTTTGATACCGCCACTGTAGTACTGCGCTTCCCATATGCCTATCTGGCTGGAATGCGTCAGGTTGAAAACAGCCGCCGTTTCGCGCAACGACAACTTGTCGCGCCATTTTCGCTCAAGCACCGAGAGCTTGAACTCAGGGCTGAAAGTCTGCGCGTGTCTGGACAGGCTGGCCTCGCCATGGATGCGGTAGGCCTGTACCCAGCGGCGCAGTAAGGAGGGATCCATCTGGAACTGTGCGGCTATGAAACGGTAGCCAATGCCACGTTGCAGAAAAGCCTGGATGGCGGAAAGCTTGAATTGTCTAGTGTACTTGCTCATATGAAACGCCCCTGAGGTTGGATTTTTGTCCAACGTCAGGGGCGCAGTTCAGGTACAGTGTCTGCCTTGGGCGGAGCGCGGACCCTGTGGGAGCGGGCGTGCCCGCGAATGGGCCGCAGCGCGGCCCCTAGGGCTCAGGTCAGAAGTGCACCTTGACCAGGAAGCTCATGGTGTTCTGGTCGGTGGTGAAGGCATCGCTGTCCTTGATGCCGTACTTGTTCTTCCAGTAGTCATACTCCACACCAACGTACAACTGCTTCTCGCCAAAGTGCAGCGCCTTGCCCAGGTCGTACTTGATCTGCGGGTTGAAGTGCAGGTTGGCGTGGTAGGTGCCACGGCGGTTCTGGTCGTTGTCGACCACCCAGTCCATGAAGCCGTCGATCAGTACGTCGGAATCCCCGACCGGGATGGTGTACGACCACACCGGCGTGATCTGCCACACATTGTCGCCGGCACGGCTGCCGTCGGTGGTGCGGTTGTAGAAGTTCAGCTGGAAGTAGTCGAAACCGGGGATGGCCAGGTCGAAGCCTGGGCCTATCAGGTACGACTCGGTATCACCCTCGCCAAACTCGTAGGTCATGGCCAGCAGCACGTCCTTGACCGGGCCGAACTCCAGCTTCTGGTCGAAGATCTTGCCAAACGACAGGCGTGGGCTGATCTCGCCATAGTAGGTGTTCGGGCCGTTGCCCTCGTCCTTCTGGCCCTGGTAGAAGATCTTGTCGACAAAGATGAAGTTGTCGCCGTACTTCCAGCCATCGGCATGTTCGAAGGTCACGGTTTGCTGGGTTGGCGGGTTGACCTTGAAGTTCTTGCCCCACAGGTAGGTCAGGCTGTTGTTCTGCCATTGCAGCAAGTCACCGCCGAAGGTGGTGCCGCAGGCCAGCAGGCCGCCAGCAAGGATCAGGCTGTTGATGGTACGCATTGCGAGTGTCGCTCCCTTGTTTGATCTGTTGTCTGCGCTCGTTGTTGGCGCTTTTTGTCTTTTGAGTCAGCTTTTTTCGATAGGCCACAGCTGTTTGGCAAGGGTTGGGCCAACTTTTCTGGGTTGGCAAAACCTTCCTGCTCGACTTCGTTCTGAACGGATGAAAAGGGTCTTTCAGGCTGGCAACACGTTCGCCAACCGCCCGTATTCATTGACTGAGCGGTCAGTAAACGCAGGCAGAATCCGTTCTGCCCTGATCGAGGGGGCGCGCAGATTACTGGCTTGCGCGCCGCGCCTCAAGTGCTCCGTCCTGGAGCGCTGTGAATCAAACTTGTGCGTTTGGTCAACTTCTTAGAAGTGTACCTTGATCAGCGCGCTCGCCACGCTCTGGTTGCTGTCCAGGTAGCCGCGGCTGTCGATGCCGTACTTGTCCTTCCAGTAGCTGTACTCGAAGCCCACATAAAGCTGCTTTGCCCCCAGGTTCAGGGCCTTGCCCAGGTCATATTTGACCTGCGGGTTGAAGTGCAGGTTGGCGTGGTAGGTGCCACGGCGGGTCTGGTCGTTGTCGGTCACCCAGTCCATGTAACCATCGATCAGGATGTCGGACTTGCCCACCGGCAGGGTGTACGACCAGGCCGGGGTGATCTGCCACACATTGTCCCCGGGGCGGCTGCCCTCGGTGTTGCGCACATAGAAGTTAAGGGTGAAGTAGTTGAAGCCCGGGATGGCCAGGTCGAAGCCGGGGCCGATCAGGTAGGCCTCGTTGTCGCCTTCGCCACGTTCATAAGTCATGGCCAGCAACACATCCTTGACCGGGCCGAATGCCAGTTTCCGGTCGAAGATCTTGCCGAATGACAGGCGTGGGCTGAACTCACCGTAGTAGGTGGTCACGCCCTTGCTGGCGTCTGCTTTGCCGTTGTAGAAAATCTTGTCGACGAACATGAAGGTGTCGCCGTACTTCCATTTGTTGGCGTGCTCGAAGGTAACCGTCTGCTGGATGCTGGGGTTGACCTTGAAGTCCTTGCCGTACAGGTAGGTCAGGCTTTCGCCGTGCCATTGCAGCCATTCGCCCGCGTGGGCAGGAACGGTGGCCAGCAAGCTGCTGCCCAGCAAGAGGGACGTGGTGATGCGTTTCATGTTGTGCTTCCCGGACTTATTGTTTTTTTTGGGTTTTTTTGGCGTGCAGGTGCCCCGGGCGGCCCATTCCGGCGGGCCGACGGTATAGCGTCTACGACGGTTCGAGACCGGAGCGGCTACAGGCCGCTCCCGTTCACTCGAAGGGGTTTTGCCTCAGTGCTGGTGACAGGCGTCGTTGTGCACCGCGCGGTCGGCACCGCCCAGAATGTTGAACAGCACGTTCAACACCAGGGCGCTGACCGTGGCCATGGCGATGCCACTGTGGGTGATGGGCTCCATCCACTGCGGCATCTGCGCGAAGAACTCCGGGCGCACCACGGGGATCAAGCCGAAGCCCACGCTTACCGCAACCAGCAACTGGTTGCGGCGGTCGCCGATGTCGGCTTCCTGGAGGATCTTGATCCCGGTAGCGGTCACCATGCCGAACATGGCGATCGACGCCCCACCCAGTACCGCGGGCGGGATCGATGCGATCAGAAACGCTGCCTTGGGCAGCAGGCTGAGCAGAATCAGCAGGGCGCCGGCCACGATGGTGACAAAGCGGCAGCGGACCCCGGTCATCTGCACCAGGCCGATGTTCTGGGCGAACGACGAGTGGGTGAAGGTGTTGAAAAAGCCGGCGATGAACGACGCCCCGGCATCGCACAGCAGGCCGCGGCGGAGCATGCCTGGGGTGACTTCGCGGTCGGTCACCTTGCCCAGGGCCAGGAACATGCCCGTGGACTCGACGAAGATGATCACCACCACCAGGCACATGGACAGGATCGGTGCCAGGCTGAAAGTCGGCATGCCGAAGTGCAGGGGCGTCACCACCTGCAACCACGGCGCTTCACTCAGGCCTGTCAGGTCGACCATGCCGATGGCGCCGGCCAGCACGTAGCCCAGGCCCATGCCAACCAGCACCGACACGTTGACCCAGAAGCCGCGCATGAAGCGGTTGATCAGCAGGATCACGGCCAGCACCAGGCCGGCCACCAGCAGGTAGATCGGCGAGCCGAACGTACTGGCATCCTGGCCACCGCCGGCCCAGTTGACCGCTACCGGGAACAGCGACAGGCCAATCGAGGTGATCACCGTACCGGTGACCAGCGGTGGGAAGAAGCGCACGACCTTGGACATGAACGGTGCGATCAGCATGCCGAAGAAGCCGGCGGCGATGGTCGCGCCGAAGATCCCCTGCAGGCCTACACCGGGCATGCCGGCCATGGCCACCATGCTGCCCACGGCTGCGAAACTGGCACCCATCATCACCGGCATGCGGATGCCCACCGGGCCGATACCGAACGACTGGATGATGGTGGCGACGCCAGCGACCAGCAGGTCGGCGTTGATCAGGAAAGCGACTTCTTCACGGGACAGCCCGGCGGCCTGGCCAATGATCAGCGGCACAGCGATGGCGCCCCCATACATCAGCAAAACGTGTTGCAGGCCAACCAGGAACAGTTGGAACAGGGGCAAGGGTTCGCGCGGTGGCGCAACGGGGATGTACGCCTTGCGGGACTCGGACATGCAGCACCTCGAGTTTTGTTTTTATTCTCGGATCCAAGTGCCAAGCTCCAAGCGGCAAGCTTCAAGAAAAAGCTTGGTATCCGCACTGGAGCCTGACACTCGATGCTTGCTTCCTACTACGTACAGCTTGAGGCTTGCAGCTTGACGCTTGTGGCTCGATCAGTTGACCTGGGCGCCCTTGGCGATCCAGTCACCGACCAGCTTGCGCTCCTCGGTGGTCATCTGGGTGATGTTGCCCAGCGGCATGATCTGGCTGGCCACTGCCTGCGCCTGAATGCGCGCGGCCTGGGCCTGGATCTGCTGCGGGGTGTCGAACATCACGCCGGCAGGGGCGGCGCTGAACAGTGGGCTGGTCGGTTTGGCCGAGTGGCACACGGTGCAGCGTTCCTGGATGACATTGTGGATCTTGTCGAAGTCGCCAGCACCGGCCTGGGCCGTAGCCTGGGCCGGGGCTTCGGCAGGCGCTGCGGCGGCCTTGGCGGCCTCTTCGGCGCGTTGCTCGGCAGCGGTCTTGCCACCCACAGCCGTAGCCGGCAGAGGCTGGTACTCGATCTTCGCGGCGGCCTGCTCAGGGCTCACTGCCATCGGTTTGGGGCCGGTGACGTAGGCCAGGCAAATCATTGCCAGGGCACCGACAGGCAAGGTCCAGGCGTACTTGTTGCTGTCGTGGCGGGTGTTGAAGTAGTGGCGGATCAGCACCGCAGCTACCGCGATACCGGCCAGGATCAGCCAGTTGTACTGGCTACCGTAGGTGCTCGGGAAGTGGTTGCTGATCATGATGAACAGCACCGGCAGGGTGAAGTAGTTGTTGTGACGCGAGCGCAACAGGCCTTTGGCCGGCAGTACCGGGTCGGGCGTCTGGTTGTTCTCGATCGCGGCCACCAGCTGGCGCTGGGCCGGCATGATGATGCGGAACACGTTGCCGACCATGATGGTGCCGATGATCGCGCCGGTGTGCAGGTAGGCACCGCGGCCGCTGAACACCAGGCTGAAGCCCCAGCAGGCGGCGATGATCAGCACGAACAGCACGGCACCGAGCAACGCCGGCTTCTTGCCCAGCGGCGAGTCGCACAGGAAGTCGTAGATGAACCAGCCGGCGACCAGCGAGCCGATACCGATGGCCACGCCTTCGGCACCGCTGAGGGTACTGCCAGGGGCCAGCAGGTACAGCGTCGGGTTCCAGTAGAACACCACGCACAGCAGGGCGATACCGGACATCCAGGTGAAGTAGGCTTCCCATTTGAACCAGTGCAGGTTCTCGGGCATTTTCGGGGGGGCGAGCTTGTATTTCTCCAGGTGGTAGATACCACCGCCGTGAATCGCCCAGAGATCACCCGACAACCCATCGCGCGGGTTGCTTCGGTTCAGGTGGTTCTCCAGCCAGACGAAGTAGAACGATGCACCGATCCAGGCTACGCCGGTGATCATGTGAACCCAGCGAATGCTCAGGTTCAGCCATTCGTGAAGGTGTGCTTCCACAGTATGTACCTCTGCCGATCACCGAGAACGATGACCGACCTTTCCTTATTGGTGGGGATTGAGGATCAGCATCTGTTCCTCGGTGAAGTAATGCTCATCGCAGTTGTTGCCAGAACCGCTGCGATCAACCACCAGGAAGTCATCCCGCTTTTCGATCGTCAGCACCGGGTGGTGCCAGACGCCGCGATGGTAATTAACGCCCTGCCTGCCATTACTGCGGAAGGCACGGACCAAGCCTGATACAGGTGCATCGCCAATGGGCGCGACCACGATCAGAAAGGGGTTGCCGAGCAGCGGGATGAAAGCCTGGCTGCCCAGCGGATGGCGTTCCAGCATGCGTACGGTCAGCGGCATGTCCAGCGCATCGGCGCGGAAGATGCTGATGATCGCCTTGTCTTCAGGCTCGGCGGTCTCGACCGTGGCGAGCTTGTGAAAGCGCATGGTCGAGCCGTTGTTGATCATGAAGTGGTCGCTGCCGTCGGTTTCGATCACGTCGCCGAAGGGAGCGAAGGCTTCTTTGGTCAGGGGCTCGATCATCAGGGTGCGCATGCGGGTCTCTCTTTTATGTTCGTTGTACTGAATGGGGGTCGGCTGCCGCTTACAGCTGCAGCAGGCGGAACAGGGCGATCAGGTTGATCTGCGCCAAGGCTTCCTTGAATTCGGCCTCGCTGTCGTTGTGGATGCGCTTTTCGAACGCGGCGAGTATCTGGTGCCGGTTGCTGCCTTTTACCGCCATGATGAACGGGAACTGGAACTTGGCCTTGTAGGCATCGTTCAGCTCGGTGAAACGGGCGAACTCTTCGGCGGTGCACTGGTGGATACCGGCGCCGGCCTGTTCGTTGGTGCTCGATGCGGTGAGCTCGCCCTGAATGGCGGCCTTGCCGGCCAGGTCCGGGTGAGCATTGATCAGTGCCAGCTGGTCAGTGTGACTGGCGCTGAGCAGGATATCGCTCATGCGCTGGTGCAGCACCTCGACTTCGTCCAGTTCACCCAACTGGCCCAGGTCGTAGGCTTTTTCGGCGACCCACGGCGAGTGCTCGTAGATGTCGGCGAATACCTCGACGAAGGCGTCGCGGTCCAGGGCGGAGGGCTTGAGGGTCTTGAAGGCGGTCATCAGGCGTTCTCTTTCTTGTACGGGTGGGTGGTGTGCCAGTGGCGGGCGATGTCCACGCGACGGGCGAACCAGACCTGCTCGTGGCTCTTGGCGTAGTCGATGAAGCGCTTGAGCGCAGCCAGGCGCGCCGGGCGGCCGACCAGGCGGCAATGCAGGCCGATGGAGAGCATCTTCGGCGCTTCGGCGCCTTCGGCATAAAGCACGTCGAACGCGTCTTTCAGGTACTGGAAGAACTGCTCGCCACAGTTGAAACCCTGCACTTGGGTGAAGCGCATGTCATTGGTGTCCAGGGTGTAGGGGATCACCAGGTGCGGCTTGCCGGTCGGGTTGTTCGGCTCCCAGTAGGGCAGGTCGTCGTCGTAGGTGTCGCTGTCGTAGAGGAAGCCACCTTCCTCCATCACCAGGCGGCGGGTGTTCGGGCCGGTGCGGCCGGTGTACCAGCCCACTGGGCGTTCACCGGTGATTTCGGTGAGGATGCGGATGGCTTCGAGCATGTGCTCGCGCTCCTGGGCCTCATCCATGTACTGGTAGTCGATCCAGCGGTAGCCGTGGCTGCAGATCTCGTGGCCAGCTTCGGCCATGGCGCGGATCACGTCGGGGTGGCGCTGGGCGGCCATGGCCACGGCAAAGATGGTGAGCGGGACGCCGCTGTCCTTGAACAGCTTGAGCAGGCGCCATACACCGGCACGGCTGCCGTATTCATACAGCGACTCCATGCTCATGTTGCGCTGGCCTTGCAGCGGCTGGGCAGCAACCATTTCGGAGAGGAACGCTTCGGACTCCTTGTCGCCGTGCAGGATGTTGCGTTCGCCACCTTCCTCGTAATTGAGCACGAAAGACAGCGCGATGCGAGCGTTGCCCGGCCATTGCGGGTGAGGAGGGTTGTTGCCGTAACCGATCAGGTCGCGAGGATAGTCAGCGCTCACTGCAGTCTTCCTTCTTGTGCGTTGGTGCGGGGGGGTGGGCGGGCCGCGTCGGGATGTCGCACCACCGGATGGGCTGATTGTATACAACTTATGAAATCTTTTGTAAGCCTGTTTTTCCGCATTTCTGCCCTTTTGTCGCTTCAATGCAAGCAAGAAATACAGTGCAAGAAACCTGCCTGATTGGTCAAATAATGAAGTGGGCGTCGTTAGCCCGCCTGTATTCGCGACTGCTGGGTCGTTTGTGGGCAAGGTGCGGTGGGGTGCGACGGCTGGGTTCAAAAAATTGTGTACAATTTTGCGGTGGAATGTCTTAATAGCGTCATTCCCGCCTGCCGCAGGCCCTGTTTGGGTGCGCTGGCGAGTATTTCTTGCCCACAGATTGAACAAGAGGCGACACGCAATGGGACGTTTGACCACACACGTACTGGATGCCGCGCATGGCTGCCCGGGCAGCTCGATCAAGGTCGAGCTGTACCGTGTCGAAGGCCAGCAACTGGAGCTGGTGAACACCGCCCTGACCAACAGCGATGGCCGCGTCGACGCGCCGCTGTTGCAAGGCGACGACTACCGCACTGGCGTCTACCAGCTGCAGTTCAGCGCAGGCGACTACTACCGCGCCCGCGGTGTGCAACTGCCGGCCCAGGCGTTCCTGGATGTTGTGGTGCTGCGCTTTGGCATCGACGAACAGCAGGAGCACTACCACGTGCCGCTGTTGATCTCGCCGTACAGCTATTCGACCTACCGTGGAAGCTAGTTGGTCGCTAGAAGAATCTTCGTAGGTCCTTTGGCCCGCTCTCACACTGGCGGGCTTTTTTTCGTCCGTAGTACGCTTTTTTTCCCGGCTTTACCTGTTTCGCTTGGCGGCCTTTGCAGTCATGCCGAAAAGGTCGCTGTAAGAACACCGGATGCTTGTTGCACGCAGACCTACTTGGAAATTATTGATTCTTAAGTCAAAGGGTACAGGGATCGAGCCGGCTGCGGGCGTGTTGAGCGCTACCGAAAAAGCCAATTTGATAGCGTCCCGGTGGTCGAGATGAATATTTAGCCCGCTGCGATTCAGCGTAATTCCAGAGTTGGGCGTGCCAGGCAGAACTGCGTTCATTGGTAAGTTAACTTGCAATCCGCCAGAACCAACGCTGAATTTCATTTCTTTAGCCATGCCCCAGATGTCACCTGGATGCAGATTGTATTGCACGCCCGACCAGCTGATGGTCACGTTGCTTTTGCTTGGGGGAGTAATGACATTTCCAGGGTTTACCACAGTTGTATGGAGCTGTTGGCTGGGGGCCGTGAGTGGTGGGTTTACCTGTGGCGCGCTGCCGGGTGTTCTATTTTTCTTAAGGGTGAAAGCACCCAAAACCGCATTAATAAATGAATGTCCGTCGCGATCAATTCGATTGACAGGGTCTCCTTGGCAGTAGGCGTACGCATTCAATCCGCCTCTGCCAAAAGGACTTCTGTCGTCTGGGCTGTAGAACCGTCCGAGCTGAGGGCTGAAATGGCGATAGCCTTGGCCGAGCGGATAGAGGCCTGATACGGGATCTTGAAAATGGCCGTTATAGCCGAGTAAATCGCCACTGAGTACACTGTAACCACAAGGGGTGTAGTTGCGTGCAGCAGGCACAATGTGCATAGGAGCTATCTCCGGCCCTACCGTCATTAAGGGTGCACCATGTTTATCATTTCCCTGCGCCCCCGGCACCTGATAAAAGTGTCAGGCTGAAGCACTCGCTAAAGTAGGGGTATCTATAATGAAGAAGGGCGCGGAGGCGCCCTTTTTGAAACTATGTAGGTTAAAGGAACACGAACTTGGCAATGAAGATCGCGCACAGCACCCACAGGCTGGCGGAGATTTCCCTGTACTTGCCGGTACCCGCCTTCAATGCCACATAGCTGATGAAGCCCAGGGCGATGCCATCGGCAACCGAGAAGGTCAACGGCATCATGATCACCGTGACAATTGCCGGAATGCTGTCGGTAGCCTCGTCCCAATGGATGTGCGCCATGCTGCCCATCATCAGCATGGCCACGTAGATCAGCGCGCCTGCAGTTGCGTAAGCTGGGATCATCCCGGCCAGTGGGGCAAAGAACATCGCCGCCACAAACAGCAAACCGACCACCACCGCCGTCAGGCCGGTGCGGCCACCTGCCGCAACCCCGGCAGCACTTTCCACATAGCTGGTCACCGGCGGCACACCCACCACCGCGCCGAACACGCTCGATGCACTGTCGGCCTTCAGCGCCCGCGACAGGTTCTCGATACGCCCGTCCGGTGCTACCAGATTCGCCCGCTGGGCCACACCCATCAGCGTGCCGGCCGTATCGAACATGTGCACGAACAGGAACGCCAGCACCACGCTGATCATGCTGACGTTGAACACGCCGGCAACGTCCATCGCCATCCAGGTCGGTGCCAGGCTCGGCGGCATCGACATCACCCCGCCAAATTTCACCAGGCCCAGCCCCCAGCCTGCCAGGGTCACGCCGATGATGCTGATCAGGATCGCGCCGAACACGCGCTTGTAGCTGAGAATGGCGATCAGCAGGAAGCACACCGCCGCCAGCAGTGGCCCGGGCTCATGCAGCGAGCCCAGCTTGATCAGGGTGGCGGGGCTGTCGACGATGATGCCGGCGGTTTTCAGGCCGATCAGCCCGAGAAACAATCCAACGCCGGCCCCCATGGCATGGCGCAGGCTGACCGGGATGCTGTTGAGCAGCCATTCGCGCACTTTCGACAAGGTCAGGAACATGAACAGCACGCCCGAAACGAAAACGGCCCCCAGCGCGGTTTCCCAGTTGTAACCCATGGTGCCGACCACGGTGTAGGTGAAGAAGGCGTTGAGCCCCATGCCCGGCGCCAGGCCCACCGGCCAGTTGGCGTACAGGCCCATCAGCAGGCAACCCAGCGCCGCGGCGATGCAGGTGGCGACGAAGGCGGCGCCATGGTCGATGCCGGCGTCGGCCATGATGTTGGGGTTGACGAAGATGATGTAGGCCATGGTGATGAAGGTGGTCACCCCGGCGATCAGTTCGGTTTTGACGGTGCTGCCGTGTTGCTTGAGTTTGAAAATCCGCTCCAGCCAACTCGTTTCGAGCGGCGGGGCAAGATCCAGCGTAGGGGCTTCGGATTTGCGGCTTTCCACAGCATGTACTCCTCAAGTCTTTCTTGTTGTTGTGGGGGCCAGTTCCTGCGCCATGCACTTGGTGACCCCGCGAGGTGAGGCAGACGTCCGACCGTTTTGTTGACTTATGGGTCAAGAAGTTGCTCGATGGATTATGCTTTTGTGTACAAAGAATGCAAATAATGTTTTATGTTTTGTGTGCGCAATGCGTCGTACAACGGCTATATAGCGAAAACGCCCCCTGCGGAATCGCCTCAGCCTGTGTACAATGGCGCCATACTTTCTCTTCGTGCCTCGAGAGCCCATGAACGAACAGCTGCAACCTCTGAAGAAACCTGCACGAGTCGGCAAGGCCGGCCGCAGCGGTACCCAGGACGACATCGTCTACGCGCATATTTTCGAGGCGATTCTTGAACAGCGGCTGGCCCCGGGCACCAAGTTGAGCGAGGAAGCGCTGGGCGAAATCTTCGGCGTCAGCCGCACCATCATCCGCCGCGCCCTGTCGCGGCTGGCTCACGAGAGCGTGGTCTTGCTGCGGCCCAACCGCGGCGCCGTGGTGGCCAGCCCGACCGTTGAAGAGGCGCGCCAGGTGTTCTTCTCGCGGCGCATGGTAGAACGGGCCATTACCGAACTGGCCGTGCAGCATGCCACCGCCGAGCAACTGAACGAGCTGCGGCAAATGGTGCGTGAAGAGCGTGACAGCTTCTCGCGCGGCGACCGTGGTGCCGGTATCCGCCTGTCCGGCGAGTTCCACCTCAAGTTGGCCGAGGCAGCGGGCAATGCGCCGCTGGTCAGCTTCCAGCGCAGCCTGGTGTCGCAGACCTCGCTGATCATTGCCCAGTACGAAAGCGGCACGCGCTCGCACTGCTCGTATGACGAACACATGCAGCTGATCGACGCCATCGAGGCGCGCGATGCCCAGCAGGCGGTGAGCCTGATGATGCACCACATGGACCACATTGACAGCAAGCTGAACCTGGACGAGGAAAGCGCCTCGGACGACCTGCATGCGGTGTTCTCGCATTTGCTGAAAAAGCCCAAGGTCTCCGCCAAGGGTTGATCGTTTGCCTGGTTAGCCTCAGGGGTGTGCATTTGCGCTCACCCCTGGGGCTGCTTTGCAGCCCATCGCGACACAAGGCCGCTCCTACCAGGGCTGTGGCGGCTAGCGCTGGTGCACGCAACGCCCGGCAGCGTAGGTTTCACGCACGGTGCGGTCGTCACCCAGGGTGGTCAGCACGAACAGGGTCTCTTCAATGCTGTTGGACTGCTGAATGCGGTAGTCCAGCAGCGGCGTGGCCTTGTAGTCCAGCACCACGAAGTCGGCATCGTTGCCGGGGCGCAGGCTGCCGATGCGGTCGTCCAGGCGCAGCGCACGGGCGCCGCCTAGGGTGGCCAGGTACAGTGACTTGAACGGGTGCAGGCGCGCGCCTTGCAGCTGCATCACCTTGTACGCCTCGTTCAGGGTGTTGAGCAGCGAGAAGCTGGTCCCGGCGCCGACGTCGGTGCCCAGGCCCACATTGACCTTGAAGCGCTCGGCCTGCGGCAGGTTGAACAGGCCGCTGCCGAGGAACAGGTTGGAGGTGGGGCAGAAGGCCACGGCCGAGCCGGTTTCGGCCAAGCGCTGGCACTCGTCGTCGCACAGGTGCACGCCGTGGGCGAATACCGAGCGTTCGCCCAGCAGCTCGAAGTGGTCATAGACGTCCAGGTAACCCTTCTGCTCAGGGAACAGCGACTTGACCCAGTCGATTTCCTTGAGGTTTTCCGACAGGTGCGTGTGCATGTACACGCCCGGGTGCTCCTTGAGCAACTGGCCGGCCAGGGTCAACTGTTCAGGCGTGCTGGTCGGGGCGAACCGCGGGGTGACGGCGTAGTGCAGGCGGCCCTTGCCGTGCCAGCGTTCGATCAGCGCCTTGCTTTCGGCATAGCCGGACTCGGCAGTGTCGGTCAGGTAGTCCGGGGCGTTGCGGTCCATCATCACCTTGCCGGCGATCAGCCGCAGGTCCAGGCGCTCGGCCTCTTCGAACAGGGCATTCACCGATTCCGGGTGCACGCTGCCGAAGACCAATGCGGTGGTGGTGCCGTTGCGCAGCAGTTCCTTGAGGAAGATCTTCGCCACCTGGTCGGCGTGGGCCTTGTCGGCAAACTGCTTTTCGCACGGGAAGGTGTAGGTGTTCAGCCAGTCCAGCAACTGCTCGCCGTAGGAGCCGATCATGCCGGTTTGCGGGAAGTGGATGTGGGTATCGATGAAACCCGGGGTGATCAGTGCGTCCTGGTAGTGCTCGACCGGAAAGTCGGCGGCCAGGGTCGGCAGCAGCTCGCTGGCGTGGCCAACGGCGCTGATGCGGCCATCGTCGACGACCAGCAGGCCGTCTTCGTAGTATTCATGGGATGCCTCCAGGCCCACCTCGGCCGGGTCAGCGATGCTGTGCAGGATGGCGGCACGGTAGGCTTTGCGGGTAACGGTCATAACTCACTCGTCAAAGGGCTTGGCTGCGCCGGGAGGGCGGCAGCAACTGGGCAATGGGGCCGGCATTGGCGGCAGCGTCGTGCTGGCCAAAGCAGGCGTTGTAGGTGGCGATGATTTCACCGGCGATGGACACCGCGATCTCGATGGGCAGCTTGCCCTTGACCTCGGCCAGGCCCATCGGGCAGCGCATGCGCGCCATCAGCGCGTCGTCGTAGCCCCGCTCGCGCAGGCGGTGCTCGAACTTGACCCGTTTGGTCTTCGAGCCAATCAGGCCGAACCAGGTGAAGTCGTTGCGCTTGAGAATGGCGGCGGTCAGTTCCAGGTCGAGCTGATGGTTGTGGGTCATGACGATGCAGTAGCAACCTGGTGGCAGCTGTGCCACTTCGTCGACCGGCTCTTCACTGACCACCTTGGTCACCCCGTTGGGGATGAATTCGGGGAATTCCTGTTCACGCGAGTCGACCCAGCGCACCCGGCAGGGCAGGGCGGCGAGCAAGGGTACCAGAGCGCGGCCGACATGGCCCGCGCCGAACACGGCGATGTGCGCCTGCACGGCAGCCATGGGTTCGAACAGCAGCACGGTGACGCCGCCGCAGCACTGGCCCAGGCTGGCGCCGAGGCTGAAGCGTTCCAGGTGCGGCGTGGTGCGTTGTGCTTCAAGCATTTGCCGGGCGATGTGCAGGGCCTTGTATTCCAGGTGGCCACCGCCGATGGTGTCGAACAGGCCGCTGGCGCTGACCACCATCTTCGAGCCGGCATTACGCGGGGTCGAGCCGCGTTCCTCGATGATGGTCACCAGTACGCAGGCTTCGCCACGGGCCTGGTGGTCGGCGAGGGCGTTGATCCATTGGTGCATGATGCGACCTCTCTAAAGATCGACACGGCCCCCTTGTAGGAGCGGCCTCGTGTCGCGAATGGGCTGCACCGCAGCCCCGACAATCTATGCAGTAGCCAAGATCTTGGGGCCGCTTCGCGACCCTTTCGCGACAAAAGGCCGCTCCTACAGGGCCTTGCGTTGTCAGTGGGTGACGGTTTCCAATTCATGTTCAGACGGTTGCTGCTGGGCCACCGCCTTTCGCATCTGCTCACACCCCCACAACACCCGCTCCGGCGTTGCCGGCGCGTCGATGTTCGGCTGCACGCGGTAATCGGCAAGGCTCGCCACGGCATCCTTGATCGCGCACCAGGCGGCGATGCCGAGCATGAACGGCGGCTCGCCCACGGCTTTGGAGTGGAACACGGTGTCTTCCGGGTTCTTGCGGTTTTCCACCAGCTTCACGCGCAGGTCCAGTGGCATGTCGGCCACTGCCGGAATCTTGTAGCTGGCCGGGCCGTTGGTCATCAGCTTGCCCTTGGCGTTCCACACCAGTTCCTCGGTGGTCAGCCAGCCCATGCCCTGGATGAAACCGCCCTCTACCTGGCCAATGTCGATGGCCGGGTTCAGCGAGTCACCGACATCGTGCAGGATATCGGCGCGCAACATCTTGTATTCACCCGTCAGGGTGTCGACGATCACCTCCACACAGGCAGCGCCGAAGGCGAAGTAGTAGAACGGCCGGCCACGGGCCTGGCTGCGGTCGTAGTAGATCTTCGGCGTGCGATAGAAGCCCGTGCTGGACAGCGACACCTGGGCAAAGTAGGCCTGCTGCACCAGCTGCTCGAAACTGACGATCTGATCGCGCACCCGCACATGGCCGTTGCGGAACTCGACGTCTTCCTCGGTCACCTGATAGTGCCGTGCGGCAAACTCGGTCAGGCGTTTCTTGAGGATCTCGGCCGCGTTCTGCGCCGCCTTGCCGTTCAGGTCGGCACCGCTCGAGGCGGCCGTGGGCGAGGTGTTGGGCACTTTGTCGGTATTGGTGGCGGTGATCTGGATACGGCTGAAATCCACCTGGAAGATCTGTGCCACCACCTGCGCCACCTTGGTGTTCAGGCCTTGGCCCATTTCGGTGCCGCCATGGTTCAGGTGGATGCTGCCATCGGTGTAGATGTGGATCAGCGCACCGGCCTGGTTGAGGAAGGTGGCGGTGAACGAAATGCCGAATTTGACCGGGGTTAGGGCCAGGCCTTTCTTCAGCACCGGGCTGTTGGCGTTGAAGCGGCGGATCGACTCGCGGCGCTCGGCGTAGTCGCTGCTGGCTTCCAGCTCGGCGGTCATCTCTTCGAGCATGTTGTGCTCGACGGTCTGGTAGTAATGCGTGACGTTGCGTTCGGTCTTGCCGTAGTAGTTGGCCTTGCGCACCGCCAGGGGGTCACGGCCCAGGTGGCGGGCAATGTGGTCCATCACCTGTTCGATGGCAACCATGCCCTGCGGGCCGCCAAAGCCGCGGTACGCCGTGTTGGAGGCAGTGTTGGTCTTGCAGCGGTGACCATGCACGGTGGCATCGCCCAGGTAGTAGGCATTGTCTGAGTGGAACATGGCGCGGTCGACGATCGAGCCAGACAGGTCGGGCGAATAGCCACAGTTGCCGGCCAGGTCCAGATTGATGCCATGCAGGCGCCCATTCTCATCGAAGCCCACGTCGTACTCGACGTAGAACGGGTGGCGCTTGCCGGTCATGGTCATGTCTTCGACCCGCGGCAGGCGCATCTTGGTCGGCTGGCCGGTCAGGCGCGCCACCACCGCGCACAGGCAGGCCGGGCTGGCGGCCTGGGTTTCCTTGCCGCCAAAGCCGCCGCCCATGCGGCGCATGTCCAGCACCACCTTGTTCATCGGCACGTCGAGTACTTCGGCGACCAGCTTCTGCACTTCAGTGGGGTTCTGTGTGGAGCAGTAGACGATCATGCCGCCATCTTCGGTAGGCATCACCGAGGAAATCTGCGTTTCCAGGTAGAAGTGCTCCTGGCCACCAATGTGCAATGTGCCCTGGAGGCGGTGCGGGGCGCTGGCCAAGGCGCTGGCGGAGTCGCCGCGCTGGTGGGTGTGGCTGTCGAGCACGAAGTGCCGCTTGCGCAGCGCGTCGACCACGTCCAGCACTGGCTCCAGGTCCTCGTACTCGACGATTGCGGCCATGGCCGCCTTGCGTGCGGTGTCCAGGTCGCGTGCAGCCACGGCCAGCACCGGCTGGCCGAAGAACTCGACCTTGTCGATAGCCAGCAGCGGGTCACCCGCCACCACCGGGCCGATGTCCTTCAGGCCAGGGATGTCTTCGTGGGTGATGGCGATGCGCACGCCCTCGAAGGCATAGCACGGCGTGGTGTCGATGCGCAGGATGCGCGCATGGGCACGGTCGGCGGTGCGGGCATAGACGTGCAGCTGGTTGGGGAATTCCAGGCGGTCGTCGATGTACAGCGCCTCGCCGGAGACATGTTTGTCGGCGCTGTCGTGCTTGACGCTGCGGCCAACCCCGGTGGTCAGGTGCTGGCTGAACAGTTCGGCCATCTCGGCCTGGCTCTTGGCTACATGGTGGTTAGACATAAGCGGTCACCCGGGTTTCGATGTGCGGCGATTGCTGTTCGATGAAGTACTTGCGCAGCAGGTTCTGTGCAGTCAGCAGGCGGTATTCCTTGCTGGCGCGGAAGTCGCTGAGCGGGGTGAAGTCTTCGGCCAGGGCCTGGCAGGCACGCTCGATGGCCGCCGCGTTCCAGGGTTTGCCGCGCAGCGCGGCTTCGCAGGCGCGCGCGCGCTTGGGTATCGCTGCCATGCCGCCAAAGGCGATGCGCACACCGCTGACCACCCCGTCCTCGATGCTCAGGTTGAAAGCGCCGCACACGGCGGAGATGTCGTCGTCCAGGCGCTTGGATACCTTGTAGGCACGGAACGCCCAGTCGCGGCTGGCGCGTGGCACGATGATCTTCTCGATGAACTCGCTGTCCTGGCGGGCAGTGATGCGGTAGTCGATGAAGTAATCCTCCAGCGGCATCACCCGTTGACGCTCACCCTGGCGCAGCACCACCTGCGCATCCAGGGCGATCAGCAGGGGTGGCGAGTCGCCAATCGGTGAGGCATTGCCAATGTTGCCACCGAGGGTGCCCTGGTTGCGGATCTGCAGCGAGGCGAAGCGGTGCAGCAGGGCGCCGAAGTCGGGGTACTCGTCGTTCAGGGCGCCGTAGCAGTCGGTGAGCGGGGTTGCGGCGCCGATTTCCAGGTGGCTGGCGGTCTTCTCGATGCGTTTGAGTTCGGCGACGTGGCCCACGTAGATCATCACCGGCAGGGTCTTGTGGAACTGGGTGACTTCTAGGGCCAGGTCGGTACCGCCGGCCAGCAGCCGCGCCTCTGGGTGCGAGCTGTACAATTCGGCAAGATCCGCCACGGTCAGTGGCACCAGGCAGCGCTTGTCGCCGCTGTTCAGTTCACCGGTCTGGGTGGGGGCAATGGCCTTCAGGCGGCTGATGGTATGCGCCTGCTGGGCATCGAACTGGTCGCGGCAAGGCTGGCGGCAGCTCTGCTCGGCGGCGTCGAGGATCGGCCGGTAGCCGGTGCAGCGGCACAGGTTGCCGGCCAGGGCCTCCTGGGCCTGGTGCAGGTCGGCGCCGTCGCTGTTCTTTTGCAGGGCAAACAGCGACATCACGAAGCCGGGTGTGCAGAACCCGCATTGCGACCCATGGCAATCGGCCATGGCTTGCTGCACGCTGTGCAGCTGGCCCTGGTGCTTGAGGCCCTCGACGCTGATCAGCTGCTTGCCATGCAGCGACGAGACGAAGGTCAGGCACGAGTTGAGGCTGCGGTAGCGCAGGTTGTCGTTGCCCTGTGCGTCCTGGGTCAGTTCACCGACCACCACGGTGCAGGCGCCGCAGTCACCGCTGGCGCAGCCTTCCTTGGTGCCGGGTTTGCCCAGGTGCTCGCGCAGGTACTGCAGCACCGTCATGTTAGGGTCCAGGGCGTGCTCACTACGCAGCTCCTGATTGACGAGAAACTGGATCACGGGGATGGCCTCGCAATGGTTTTATTGTTGTTGGGCGGACTCTAAGCAACACCTGTCCAGCAGGTCAATATTTTTCTGACCCAAGGGTCAAGAAATTGTGCATGGTCTCGCCCAACCCTGTTCATTGCCCATATTGCAAGCATAGATCGCGCCGGGCCCGCGGTTGTCTGCTGGGTCAAATAAACCGCCTGCCCCCTCTGCGCGACCAATGGTCAAGTGCGCTACACTTCGCCCCTTGTGCCCAGTTCAATGATTTTGAAGGAAAACCATGACGTTCAAGGCCCCGGACAGCCTCTCCGAGCAGATTGCCGATTACCTGGCCGAACGCATCATCCGCGGCGAGCTGGCGCCCGGCGAGCGCATTCAGGAGCAAAAGGTTACGCAGGCACTCAATGTCAGCCGCGGTTCTGTGCGCGAGGCGTTGCTGATTCTTGAACGCCGCCACCTGGTGGCGATCTTGCCGCGCCGCGGTGCCCATGTCACCGAGCTGGACGAACGCAGCGTGCGCAGCCTGTGCGCGCTGATGGGCGAGTTCTATATCCTGCTGGGCAATGCGGTTGCACAAAAATGGCGCACCGAAGCCGACCTGCGCCCGTTTCTGGAGATTCAGCAGCGGCTGCAGCGCGCCCACGACCTGCTGGACATCAAGGCTTTCGTCGGTGACAGCTTCGCGGTGATGCGCGCCGCCTATCCGTTTGCCGATAACCCTTTCTTGCAGGAAACCGTGGAAAACCTGCAGCCGGCCATGAGCCGTGCCTATTATCTGGCGCTGGACCAACGCCAGGCCAACATGATCGATTACCTCGACCTGTTCGCGCGCCTGCTCGAAGCGGTGGTCGCCCGTGACCTGCCGCACATTCGCGAGGTGCTTACCGCTTACTGCCAGCGCAGCTGCGAACTGGTGCTGGCGGCACTGGCCCGAGGCTGACCGATGCGCCTCAAATGCATTCGCCTGGCTGGCTTCAAGTCGTTCGTCGACCCGACCACAGTCAATTTCCCCAGCAACATGGCGGCCGTGGTCGGCCCCAACGGCTGCGGCAAATCCAACATCATTGACGCGGTGCGCTGGGTGATGGGCGAGAGCTCGGCGAAGAACCTGCGCGGCGAATCGATGACCGACGTCATCTTCAACGGCTCCAGTGGGCGCAAACCGGTCAGCCAGGCCAGCATCGAGCTGGTCTTCGACAACAGCGAAACTACCCTGGTCGGCGAGTATGCCGCGTACGCCGAAATTTCCATCCGCCGCAAGGTCACCCGCGACGGGCAGAACAGCTACTACCTGAACGGCACCAAGTGCCGCCGGCGCGACATCACCGACATTTTTCTCGGCACCGGGCTGGGGCCGCGCAGCTACTCGATCATCGAACAGGGCATGATCTCCAAGCTGATCGAGGCCAAGCCCGAAGAGTTGCGCAATTTCATCGAGGAAGCCGCCGGCATCTCCAAATACAAGGAGCGCCGCCGCGAAACCGAGAACCGTATCCGCCGCACCCAGGAAAACCTGGCACGCCTGACCGACCTGCGTGAAGAACTGGAACGCCAGCTCGAGCGCCTGCACCGCCAGGCCCAGGCCGCGGAAAAGTACCGTGAGTACAAGGCGCAGGAACGGCAGTTGAAAGCGCGGCTGTCGGCCCTGCGCTGGCGCGACCTGGACGAGCGGGTACGCCAGCGCGAGTCGGTGATCGGTGACCAGGGCGTGGCCCATGAGGCACTGGTGGCCGAGCAGCGCAACGCCGATGCCAGCATCGAGCGCCTGCGTGACGGCCATCACGAGTTGTCCGAGCGGTTCAACCAGGTGCAGGGCCGTTTCTATTCGGTGGCCGGTGACATTGCCCGGGTCGAGCAGAGTATCCAGCACGGCCAGCAGCGCCTGCGCCAGTTGCAGGACGACTTCAAGGAGGCCGAGCGCACCCGTTTGGAAACCGAGTCGCACCTGGGGCATGACCGCACCTTGCTGGCGACCCTGGGCGAAGAGTTGGCCATGCTCGAACCCGAGCAGGAAATGACCCTGGGCGCCGCCGAAGAAGCTGCGGCGGCGCTGGAAGAGGCCGAGCTGGCCATGCACGGCTGGCAAGAGCAGTGGGACAGCTTCAACAGCCGCTCTGCCGAACCGCGCCGCAAGGCCGAAGTGCAGCAGGCGCGCCTGCAGCAGCTGGAAGCCAGCCTGGAGCGCCAGGCTGAGCGCCAGCGCAAGCTGGGCGAAGAGCGCGAGCAACTGGGGAGCGATCCGCAGGACGCCACCCTGCTGGATCTGGCCGAGCAACTGGCCAGCAGCGAGATGTTGCTGGAAGAACTGCAGCTCTCCGAAGAACAGGTGGTCGAGGGTCTGGAAAGCGCGCGCGGGCAGTTGCAGCAGGCTACCCAGGCCCAGCAGCAGGCACAGGGCGACCTGCAGCGCCTGGGCGGCCGCTTGGCATCCTTGGAAGCGTTGCAGCAGGCAGCCCTGGAGCCGGGGGCGGGCGCCGCAGACTGGCTGCAGGGCCAGGGCCTGGATCAACAGCCACGCTTGGCTGAAGGCTTGCGGGTAGAACCGGGCTGGGAGCTTGCCGTAGAAACCGTGCTCGGCGCTGACCTGCAGGCCGTGCTGGTGGACGATTTCAACGGCCTCGATTTTGCCGGTTTGGAACAAGGCGAGCTGCGCTTGCTGCAGGCCAGCGATGCCAGCGCGTCGTTGCCCGGCAGCCTGCTGGAAAAGGTCGAAGGCCGTGTCGATCTGGCACCCTGGCTGGGTCAGGTCAAGCCTGTCGAAGACTTGGTCCAGGCGCTGGCGCAGCGCACAGCGCTTGGCGACGGCCAGAGCCTGGTCAGCCGCGATGGCTACTGGGTTGGCCGGCACTTCCTGCGGGTGCGCCGTGGCGGTGAGGCTGAAGGCGGTGTGCTGGCGCGTGGCCAGGAAATCGACCGCCTGGGCCAGGAACAACTGCAGCAGGAAGCGGCGTTGGAACAACTTGAGCAACAGTTGCAAACCCTGCGCGAGCAGCAGCTGGACCTGGAAGAACAGCGCGAGCAACTGCGCCGCCGCAGCCAGGAAGAAAACCGCCTGCACGGTGAACTGAAAGCCAGCCTCTCGGCCAGCCGTGCGCGCGCCGAACAGGTCGAGCTGCGGCGCTGGCGCTTGCAGGAAGAACTGGCCGAACTGGAAGAACAACGCGCCCTTGAGCACGAACAACTGGGCGAAGCCCGCTTGTTGCTGCAAGAGGCGGTGGAGCTGATGGCCCAGGACACCGAGCAGCGCGAGCAATTGATGGCCCGCCGCGACGCCCTGCGAGAAAGCCTCGACCGGGTGCGCCAGGAGGCCCGCCAGCACAAGGACCACGCCCACCAGCTGGCCGTGCGGCTGGGCTCGATGCGTGCGCAGCATGACTCCACCCGCCAGGCCCTGGAGCGCCTAGAGCAGCAAGCAGCAAGGCTGACCGAGCGCCAGGAGCAACTGAGCCTGAACCTGGAGGAGGGCGAGGCGCCACAGGAAGAGTTGCGCCTGAAGCTCGAAGCGCTGCTGGAACTGCGCATGAGTGTTGACGAGGAAATGCGCCTGGCCCGCCTGCACATGGACGAAGCCGACCGCGAATTGCGCGAGGCCGAGAAGCGCCGCACGCAGGCCGAGCAGCAGGCGCTGTTGTTGCGCGGCCAGCTGGAGCAGCTGCGGCTGGAGTGCCAGGGCCTGGATGTGCGGCGCAAGACCCTGCAGGAGCAGCTGCTGGCCGACGGTTACGACCTGCAAGGGGTGCTCGCCACCCTGGAGGCCGATGCCAGCGAGCAGGGCACCGAACAGGCGCTGGAGCAACTCGAGGCGCGTATCCAGCGCCTGGGGGCGATCAACCTCGCCGCCATTGAGGAGTACGAGCAACAATCCGAGCGCAAGCGCTACCTGGATGCCCAGGACGCCGACCTGGTGGAGGCGCTGGAGACCCTGGAAAACGTCATTCGCAAGATCGACAGGGAAACCCGCAACCGCTTCAAGGATACCTTTGATCAGATAAATGCCGGATTACAGGCACTTTTCCCAAAAGTTTTCGGTGGTGGCAGCGCTTATCTGGAACTGACGGGCGAAGATCTACTCGATACAGGGGTGACGATCATGGCGCGACCGCCGGGCAAGAAGAACAGCACCATCCATCTGCTGTCCGGCGGCGAAAAGGCACTGACCGCATTGGCGCTGGTGTTTGCCATCTTCAAGTTGAACCCCGCACCGTTCTGCATGCTCGACGAAGTCGATGCGCCGCTGGACGATGCCAACGTCGGGCGCTACGCGCGCCTGGTCAAGGAAATGAGTGAGAGCGTGCAGTTCATCTACATCACCCACAACAAGATTGCGATGGAGATGGCCGATCAACTGATGGGGGTAACCATGCATGAACCCGGTTGTTCACGTCTTGTTGCAGTTGATGTGGAGGCCGCCATGGCCATGGTCGATGCGTGATGTGCGACGATGCGGGCACTTTCTCCAACGAAATGCCCCCGTCATGTGCGACAGACGGTGTAAAGTTGTCTTTGGTCGTGCTAGCTTAATGTCACTCGTTTATTGCGTGGGTAAAACGCCTGTCAGAACATAGAGTTGGCGCCACGTGTTAAAGGGCTTTGAACCCTTTGTTTTCAAGCATATTTTTATAGAGGCACGGGATTACATGGAAATCGGTCTGCGCGAGTGGCTGATCCTCATCGGCATCATTGTCATTGCCGGTATTCTTTTCGACGGCTGGCGCCGCATGCGCGGCGGCAAAGGCAAGTTGAAATTCCGTCTGGACCGCAGTTATTCCAACCTGCCGGACGAAGAGGGCGGCAGTGCCGAAGTACTCGGCCCGTCGCGGGTACTGGATACCCATAAAGAACCGGAACTGGACGAAAGCGACCTGCCTTCGCTCAGCGCCTCGGCGCGTGATCGCGAGCGCGAGCCAAAGCCGGCCAAGGCCAGCAAGCGTGGCAAGCGCGCCACAGCCGCGGCCGATTTGCAGCAGGGCGACCTGGGCCTGAGCGCCGAGCCGCGCGAGCCCGACCTGTTCACCGACAGCGACGACGACTTCGCCGCCGAAAATACCCGTGGCAACCCGGCGCCCGCTGCCAGCAGCAGCGTCAAGGAGCTGCCACCGGCCGAAGAGGTGCTGGTCATCAGCGTCATTTCCCGCGACGAGGGTGGCTTCAAGGGCCCGGCATTGTTGCAGAACATTCTTGAAAGCGGCCTGCGCTTCGGCGAAATGGACATCTTCCACCGCCACGAAAGCATGGCCGGCCACGGCGAAGTGCTGTTCTCCATGGCCAATGCGGTCAAGCCTGGTGTGTTCGACCTGGACGACATCGACCATTTCAGCACCCGTGCGGTGAGCTTCTTCCTCGGCCTGCCTGGCCCACGTCATCCGAAGCAGGCCTTTGACGTGATGGTGGCGGCCGCGCGCAAGCTGGCACATGAACTGAACGGTGAGCTCAAGGACGACCAGCGCAGCGTGCTGACCGCCCAGACCATCGAGCACTATCGCCAGCGCATCGTCGAGTTCGAGCGCCGTGCGCTGACCCAGAAGCGCTGACAGATCCAACGAAAGAGCAGCCTGAGGGCGTGCTGGCCGGTTCGGGTGTTGTTACCTGTTCCGGCCCTGTCGCCGGCAAGCCAGCTCCCACAATTGCCTGTGGGAGCTGGCTTGCCGGCGACAGGGCCAGGGCAGGCAATCGCTAGTCCAGACCCCAGCCGCCACCCCAGGCTGCTCTTTTGCTTTGCAAGAGAAGACAAACCCCATGACCGCCGAAACCCGTATCCACGAACTGCGTGCCGAACTCGACCAGCACAACTACCGCTACTACGTGCTCGACGAGCCCAGTGTGCCCGACGCCGAATACGACCGCCTGTTCAACGAGCTCAAGGCGTTGGAAGCCGAACACCCGCACCTGGTTACCCCCGACTCGCCCACCCAGCGCGTCGGCGGTGCAGCCCTGTCGGCCTTTAGCCAGGTGCGCCATGAAGTGCCCATGCTCAGCCTGGGCAACGCCTTCGAGGAAGCCGACCTGCGTGAGTTCGGCCGCCGTGTGGTGGGCGGCCTCGATCAGCCCGGCGCGGTTGACTACAGTTGCGAACCCAAGCTCGATGGCCTGGCCGTTAGCCTGCTGTACCGCGACGGCCTGCTGGTGCAGGGTGCCACGCGCGGCGACGGCACCACTGGCGAAGATATCAGCGCCAACGTACGCACCGTGCGCAACATTCCGCTGAAGTTGCACGGCGAGGGCTGGCCCGCGGTGCTGGAAGTGCGTGGCGAGGTCTACATGAGCAAGGCCGGCTTCGACCGCCTCAATGCAGCCCAGGCCGAAGCCGGCGGCAAGACCTTCGCCAACCCCCGCAACGCGGCTGCCGGTAGCCTGCGCCAGCTCGATTCGAAAATCACGGCCAGCCGCCCGCTGGAGTTCTGCTGCTACGGCGTCGGTCAGCTGTCTGCCAGCATCGGCGACAGCCATATCGCCATCCTTGAACAGCTCAAGGCTTGGGGCCTGCCGATCAGCCGCGAGCTCAAGCATGCGGCAGGGATCGAAGAGTGCCTGGATTACTACCGCGACATCGGCGAGCGGCGCAACAGCCTGCCGTATGAAATCGATGGTGTGGTATTCAAGGTCAACAGCCTGGCCGCCCAGCGTGAGCTGGGCTTCCGCGCCCGTGAACCGCGCTGGGCAATCGCCCACAAGTTCCCGGCCATGGAAGAGCTGACCGAGGTGCTGGACGTCGAGTTCCAGGTCGGCCGTACCGGCGCGGTCACCCCGGTGGCGCGCCTGAAACCGGTCAAGGTGGCGGGCGTGACCGTGTCCAACGCCACCCTGCACAACATGGACGAAATCGCCCGCCTGGGCCTGCGCATTGGCGACACAGTGATCATCCGCCGGGCCGGCGACGTGATCCCGCAGGTGATGCAGGTGGTGCTGGAGCGTCGCCCGGACGATGCCCGCCCGGTTGCCGTGCCAAGCGAGTGCCCGGTGTGTGGCTCGCAAGTCGAGCGCACCCAGCTGGTCAAGCGCAGCAAGGGCAAGGAGACCACCAGCGAAGGGGCGGTGTACCGCTGTGTCGGCCGCCTGGCCTGTGGTGCGCAGCTCAAGCAGGCGATCATTCACTATGTGTCGCGTCGCGCCATGGACATCGACGGGCTTGGCGAAAAAAGCGTCGAGCAGTTGGTGGACGAAGGCCTGATCGGCTCGCCGGCTGACCTGTACAAGCTGCAGTTCGAGCAGGTGGTCGGCCTGGAAGGCTTCGCCGAGGTGTCCACCCGCAAACTGCTGGATGCCATCGAAGCCAGCAAGCGGCCGAGCCTGGCGCGTTTCATCTATGCGCTGGGCATACCGGATGTGGGTGAGGAGACGGCCAAGGTTCTGGCCCGTTCGCTGGGCAGCCTGGCGCGCGTGCAGCAGGCCTTGCCGCAGGTGCTGACGTATCTGCCGGACATTGGCCTTGAGGTCGCCTACGAGATTCACAACTTCTTCGAAGACGAACACAACCAGAAGGTTATCCAGCAGTTGCTCGATAGCGGCATGCACCTGCAGGACGAAGGCGAGTTGGCCGCCGAATTCGCGGCCAGCACCAGCTTGGCCGGCATGATCGCCAAGCTCGACATCGCTTCGGTAGGCCCAACCGGTGCCGAGAAACTGGTAGCCAAGCTCGGCAGCCTGGACAAGATCATCGCTGCCGACGGCATCGACCTGCGCCAGGCACTGGCGGCCAAGCAGGCGGACGCGGTGCGTGAATTCTTCAAGGATGAGGCCAACCAGAAACTGGCGCGCGCGATCGAGGCGCAGTTGCTGGCGTTCGGCATGCACTGGACCAGCGAGAAGAAAGTCGCCGAGGGTTTGCCGCTGGCCGGCCAGACCTGGGTGCTGACCGGTACCCTGGAGCGCATGAGCCGCGATGTGGCCAAGGACAAGCTGGAAAGCCTTGGCGCCAAGGTGGCCGGTTCGGTGTCTGGCAAGACCCAGTGCGTGGTCGCAGGGCCGGGGGCTGGATCGAAGCTGGCTAAGGCCAGCGAGCTGGGCGTGAAGGTGCTGGACGAAGAGGCCTTCGTCGCGTTCCTGGCCGAGCAGGGCATCACTATTTGAGTCCCTGCGCGCGCCACTTGTGGGAGCGGGCATGCCCGCGAACACCGGCAAAGCCGGTGCCATCCATCGCGTAGCTTGCTTCGCGGGCACGCCCGCTCCCACAGGCCTCGCGCCAGTCTTGCCTGCAGCGCCACCCCAACCCAGACAAGTCATTGAGAAATGATGACTTTTTCTGCTCCCAGAGGTTGTATCTGCCCCCAAGACCGGTACAATGGCGCCACTCGCTGCTCAGCGAGGCATGTTGTGGTGGCCCTATCGGTCCCCCCGCATTGATTACCCGTTAACCTGGTCAGGCCCGGAAGGGAGCAGCCATAGCGGGAACATCGAGTGCCGGGGTGTGGCTGGTGGGGCCGCCTCCATTTCCGGGGTCGGAAAACCTCAATCTGCTGCGAACGCCTTCTTTCTGTCCTGCTTCTCGCCCAATGCTCCCACCGCCGACAGCTTCATCAGTCGCCGGAATTTAAGGCAGGCCAGGTGATCTCCCTCAGGGCACTGCGCCGCATGTCGCAAGCCTTTGCTCTCCGCCTCTAGGCGCCTACCCATGTCACAGGCAGCACGCGAGCTCGAATCGGTCGCAATACCCTGTGGGAGCGGGCGTGCCCGCGAAACAGGCGACGCGGTATAGGCACCAGCTTCACCGTTGATCGCCGGCAAGCCAGCGGCCACAGGGAGCGTGCTGGCTTGCAGCCTCTGTACATCACCAGCGCTTCTGTTTCACGGGCGAGCGACAGATGGGTTGTCGCTACGGCCCATCCCTGCGTATCGCTGTAGGATCCGCTCGATTTCCCCCGTCTGTTTCAGCCGCACCAAGGCCCGCAGCAGCCCTTGTGTGGGTATCGCCGGGTCGTTGCGCACCATGCACCCCAGGTCCTGCTCCTCCAGCACTGCCAGCACTTGCAGTTGCCGAGCTGCCGGCTGCCCCTGGTTGAACCACTGCAGCGACAACTCGTTGCTCACTGCATGGCGATAGCGGTGGGCTTGCAGTTTCTGCAGGACCAGCAGCTGGCTGCGGCTGTCTTCGCGGCTCAGTCGGCCTTGGTCCAGCAGGGGTTGCAAGGTTGGATAGGTGTACCCCAGCACTGTACCGATGGCCTGGGGCGGCAGTTGCTCTGCTGCGACCGGGTTGCTGTCGCCAAGGCGCCCCACCAGCACGTCGCGCTGGTGGAACAGCGGGATGCTCCAGACAAAGTCCCCCGGGCGGTCATTGAACCACTGCGTGCTGACGTAGCAGCGCACATCAATGTCACCGCTGTTCATGGCCTCCTGCAAGCGCAGCCTGGCCATCACGTGGTACTGCGGGCGGACCCCTGCTTCCCTGGCCAGCGCCTGTACAAGGTCATAGACCAGGCCCTCGACCGGCTGGTCATCTTCAATCCGCACCAGCGGCATGCTCCAGCTTTCAGCCACGGAAAAACGCAGCACCGGCTGTTCTGCCACGCTCTGGGTAGCCCAGACCAACAGCAAGGCCAGCAGTTTTCGCAAAAGCATCTCCTCCCTGGACAACAGGCGCCCGATTCATAGCTTAGACGAGCTGCGCAGGGTGCAATTTTGCCCCCGCTCCGCTAGCATTAGCGATCTTCCGCTCGATCAGGCTACGATGGTTTTTCGATGAGTTATCAGGTTCTTGCACGTAAATGGCGTCCGCGCTCGTTCCGCGAAATGGTCGGCCAGACCCATGTGCTCAAGGCCTTGATCAATGCCTTGGACAACCAACGCCTGCACCATGCCTACCTGTTCACGGGTACTCGTGGCGTGGGCAAGACTACCATTGCCCGTATCATCGCCAAATGCCTGAACTGCGAGACGGGCATCACCTCCACGCCCTGCGGCACCTGTTCGGTATGCCGGGAGATCGACGAGGGCCGCTTCGTCGACCTGATCGAAATCGACGCCGCCAGCCGTACCAAGGTCGAAGACACCCGCGAACTGCTCGATAACGTGCAGTACGCGCCCAGCCGTGGGCGCTTCAAGGTCTACCTGATCGACGAAGTGCACATGCTCTCGACGCACTCGTTCAATGCCTTGCTCAAGACCCTGGAAGAGCCGCCACCGTACGTCAAGTTCATCCTGGCCACCACCGACCCGCAGAAGCTGCCGGCCACCATCCTGTCGCGTTGCCTGCAGTTCTCGCTGAAGAACATGAGCCCAGAGCGGGTGGTCGAGCACCTCAGCCATGTGCTTGCTGCGGAGAACGTCCCGTTCGAGGCAGATGCCCTGTGGCTGTTGGGCCGTGCCGCCGACGGCTCCATGCGTGACGCCATGAGCCTGACCGACCAGGCCATTGCATTCGGCGAAGGCAAGGTGCTGGCCGCCGATGTGCGGGCCATGCTCGGTAGCCTCGACCACGGGCAGGTCTATGGGGTGCTGCAGGCGCTGCTCGAGGGCGATGCCCGGGCCCTGCTGGAGGCCGTGCGCAACCTGGCCGAGCAAGGGCCGGACTGGGCTGGCGTGCTGGCGGAAATGCTCAACGTGCTGCACCGTGTAGCCATCGCCCAGGCGCTGCCCGAGGCCGTGGACAACGGCCAGGGCGACCGTGACCGGGTGCTGGCGCTGGCCCAGGCATTACCGGCCGAGGATGTGCAGTTCTATTACCAGATGGGCCTGATCGGTCGGCGTGACCTGCCGCTGGCGCCGGACCCGCGTGGTGGCTTCGAGATGGTCTTGTTGCGAATGCTCGCCTTCCGCCCGGCCGACACCGACGATGCGCCGAAACCGGTGCTAAAGCCAGTGGGGATCAGCCAGGCCACAGCTGATCCTGCAAACCCGGTGGCAGCCCCTGCGCCTGCCGTGCCGCCACCCGCCGCCGAGCCTGCGCCCGCTGCACCCGCGCCGCTGGTAGTGCCGCCGCCAGCCACGGTGGACCATGAGCCCGAGCTGCCCGCAGACGCCGAGCTAAGGGCCGAAGTCGAGGCCATTTCGGTGCCTGAGCCCGTCGCCGAGGTGGTCGACCTGCCGTGGGAGGACCCAGCCCCGACCAGCGCGCCTGTCGCAGAGCCTGTTGCCGAGCCCGCGTCAGCCCCGCGGCCGACCCCGCAGGCGGCGCCTATGGCCGCGCCTGCCGTGCATGACGAGCCGCCTTTCGACCCGTCTGCCTACGCCGCCGTTGGCATGGACCGGGACGACGAGCCGCCGCTGGACGAAGACTACTACGGCGGCGAAAGCGATCCGGTTGGCTTCAGCTACCTCGACGAGTTAGCCGAACACGTTCAGGAAGAAGCCCCTGCGCCCGCGCCTGCTCCGTTGCCAGCCGCCAAGCCGGCCACCGGTCTGGCCCTGCAATGGCTGGAATTATTCCCACAGTTGCCTGTCTCCGGTATGACAGGCAACATCGCAGCAAACTGTACGCTGATTGCCGCCGATGGCGACGACTGGCTGCTGCACCTGGACCCAGGCCAAGGTGCGCTGTTCAACACGACCCAGCAGCGGCGCCTGAACGAGGCGCTCAACCAGCATCTGGGGCGCACGCTGAACCTGCGCATCGAACTGGTCCTGCCCGAGCAGGAAACCCCGGCCCAGGCCGCCGCGCGCAAGCGGGCCGAGCGTCAGCAGGGCGCCGTCGCCTCGATCGAGCAGGATCCATTGATCCAGCAGATGATCAAGTTGTTCGGTGCCAAGGTGCGGCAGGATACTATTGAGCCTGTAGAAGCCCTGGCCAACCAGGGCCAGTAACGGATAACCCTGCGGCCGGCCCGGCGCCGGGCCGCATCAAATGACCCAATCGAGGTATACCCCCATGATGAAAGGTGGCATGGCCGGCCTGATGAAGCAGGCCCAGCAGATGCAGGAAAAAATGCAGAAAATGCAGGAAGAGCTGGCCAACGCCGAAGTCACCGGCCAGTCTGGTGGCGGCCTGGTGAGCGTGGTGATGACCGGTCGTCACGACGTCAAGCGCGTCAGCATCGACCAGAGCCTGATGTCGACCGATGAAGATGACAAGGAAGTGCTGGAAGACCTGATCGCCGCTGCGTTGAACGATGCAGTGCGCAAGGTGGAGCAGAGCAGCCAGGAAAAAATGGGCGGCATGACCGCCGGCATGCAGCTGCCGCCGGGCTTCAAAATGCCGTTCTAAGGCATGCGCCCTCGAAAACCGCCGCTGACACCAGCGGCGGTTTTTTTTGTGCGTATTCGCAGCCGCCGCGGTCATTATTCTTGACCCGGCGCGCTCCCACCCGGAGGCTGATTTGACGCCACTGCCCCCGCTGGGTATAAACCGCCCCTTATTGAATTGTCAGGCCTTCCCCATGAGCTTCAGCCCCCTTATCCGCCAATTGATCGACGGCCTGCGCATCTTGCCAGGTGTAGGCCAGAAAACCGCCCAGCGCATGGCCCTGCAACTGCTCGAGCGTGACCGTAGCGGGGGGCTGCGCCTGGCCCAGGCTTTGACCCAGGCCATGGAAGGGGTAGGGCATTGCCGGCAGTGCCGCACCTTGACCGAGCAGGACCTGTGCCCACAGTGTGCTGACCCGCGGCGTGACGACACCCAGCTGTGTGTGGTCGAGGGGCCGACCGATGTGTACGCGGTCGAGCAGGCCGGCTACCGCGGCCGTTACTTCGTGCTCAAAGGCCACCTGTCGCCACTGGACGGCCTGGGGCCGGAGGCCATCGGCATTCCGCAACTGATGGCGCGGATCGAAGAGCAGGGTACCTTCACCGAGGTGATCCTGGCGACCAACCCGACCGTGGAAGGCGAGGCGACGGCGCATTACATCGCGCAACTGCTCAATGAAAAAGGCCTGGTGGCCTCGCGCATCGCCCATGGTGTACCTCTGGGCGGGGAACTCGAACTGGTGGATGGCGGGACACTGGCCCATGCTTTTGCCGGGCGACGGCCGATTTCGCTCTGAAGCTGCAAGCTTCAAGCTGCAAGCTACAAGCAACAGCAAAAGCAGATCGGCTTTTGCTTGTAGCTTGCGACTTGCGACTTGCGACTTGCAACTCAATACTCGCTGAGGGAAAACTCGGTCAGGCAGAAGGTCGGCACCCCGGCCGCCTGCAGCCGGCGCGAACCGTCCAGTTCGGGTAGGTCGATGATCGCGGCGGCCTCGAACACCTGCGCACCGGTGCGGCGCACCAGGTTGGCCGCTGCCAGCAAGGTCCCGCCCGTGGCGATCAAGTCATCGAAAATCAACACCGAATCGCCTTCGCACAGGCTGTCGGCGTGCACCTCCAGGAAGGCCTCGCCGTACTCGGTCTGGTAACCCTCGCTCAGCACGTCGGCTGGCAGCTTGCCTTGCTTGCGGAACAGGATCAGTGGCTTGTTCAACTGGTGGGCGATGATCGAACCAATCAGGAAACCCCGCGCGTCCATGGCGCCAATGTGGCTGAACTCAGCCTCGACATAGCGCTCGATGAACTGGTCGGCCACATAGCGCAGCCCGCGCGGCGACTGGAACAGCGGGGTGATGTCACGGAAGATCACGCCGGGCTTGGGGAAGTCCACCACCGGGCGGATCAGGGCTTTGAGGTCGAAGGCGTCGCTGTGCATTGTTGCGGATATCCTGGGAAAACGAATGCCCAAGTATACCCGCTAAATACCGGCCTCAGGCCTCCATTGCACCACCGGCCAGCGCACACAGCTGGATCGGGTCGAGGATGTGCACTTCCTTGCCTTCGGCGCGCAGCAGGCCGTTCTGCTGGAAGCGGGTGAACACCCGTGACACGGTTTCCACTGCCAGGCCCAGGTAGTTGCCGATTTCGTTGCGCGACATGCTCAGGCGGAACTGGTTGGCCGAATAGCCGCGGGCGCGGAAGCGCGCCGACAGGTTCACCAGGAACGTGGCAATGCGCTCGTCGGCGGTTTTTTTCGACAGCAGCAGCATCATTTGCTGGTCATCGCGGATTTCACGGCTCATTACCCGCATCAGCTGGCGGCGCAGCTGCGGGAGCTGGACCGACAGTTCGTCGAGGCGCTCGAAGGGGATTTCGCACACCGAGGTGGTTTCCTGAGCTTGCGCCGACACCGGGTAGGCTTCGGTGTCCATGCCCGACAGGCCGACCAGTTCGCTGGGCAGGTGGAAACCGGTGATCTGTTCTTCGCCGCTGTCGCTGAGGCTGAAGGTTTTCAGGGCGCCGGAACGTACCGCGTAGACCGAGCCAAAATTGTCACCCTGGCGGAACAGAAACTCGCCTTTTTTCAGCGGACGCCCGCGTTTGACGATTTCATCCAGTGCATCCATGTCTTCCAGGTTGAGTGAAAGAGGCAGGCACAGGGGGGCCAGGCTGCAATCCTTGCAATGGGCCTGGTTGTGAGGGCGCAGTTTGACTGGCTCGGACATTTGGATCGATCCTTGTGGGAAAGCACACATAAGTCGTAAGGGTAACCTACGACACAGGGTGTAGGCCAGAGTGCGCATCGATGCTGCGCGCTGGCAAAACCCCGGCAGATGCCCTGCCGGGAGTCCTCGTTCGCCCATAGTGTGCCCGGCAAGGTGGCGTGTCCATGCGGTTGAATGTCTCGCTTTTCAGATAACCCGGGAGAAACGCTGGCGGTTCTGCATCGCCAGGTAGGCATCGAACACCATGCATACCGAACGCGCCAGCAGGCGCCCGGCCGGGAGAATGCGAATGCCCTTGTCGTCCAGGCTGATCAGGCCGTCGCGCTGCAGGGTCAGCAGCTCTGGCCAGAGGTGGTCGAAGTAACCGCGGAAATCGATGGTGAACGCTTGCTCGATGGGTTCGTAATCCAGCTGGAAATGGCAGATCAGTTGCTGGATGACCGCCCGGCGGATGCGGTCGTCATGGTTGCACAGCAGGCCGCGCTGGGTCGCCAGCTGGGCGTTGGTCAGGCTGTCCTGGTAGGTGTTGAGGTCACTGCTGTTCTGGCAGTACAAGTCGCCGATCTGGCTGATGGCCGACACGCCCAGGCCGATGAGGTCGCAGTGCCCGTGGGTGGTATAGCCCTGGAAATTGCGCTGCAGGGTGCCTTCTTCCTGGGCGATGGCCAGCTCGTCGTCGGGCAGGGCGAAATGGTCCATGCCGATGTAGCGGTAGCCAGCGGCGGTCAACTGCTCGATGGTGGCGTGCAGCATCTCCAGCTTGGCGGCCGCGCTGGGCAGGTCGCTGCTGTCGATACGCCGTTGCGGCATGAAGCGTTCGGGCAGGTGGGCGTAGTTGAACACCGACAAGCGGTCGGGCTGCAGGCGGATCACCTCTTCGACGGTGCGGGCGAAGCCTTGCGGGGTTTGCTTGGGCAGGCCGTAGATCAGGTCGAGGTTGATCGAGCGGAATTGCAAGGTGCGCGCCGCCTCGATCAGGGTGCGGGTCTGCTCCAGGCTTTGCAGGCGATTGATCGCGCGCTGCACGGCGGGGTCGAGGTCTTGCACGCCGAGGCTGACGCGGTTGAAACCCAGTTCACGCAGCAGGCCCATGGTCGACCAGTCGGCTTCGCGCGGGTCGATCTCGATGCCGTAGTCGCCGGAGTCATCGTCCAGCAAGTGGAAGTGCTGGCGCAGGGTAGTCATCAGCTGGCGCAGTTCCACATGGCTGAGGAAGGTCGGGGTGCCGCCGCCGAAATGCAGCTGTTCCACCCGCTGTTTCGGTGCCAGGTGGCAGGCGATCAGCTGAATCTCCTGCTCCAGGCGCTGCAGGTATGGCGCGGCGCGGGCGCGGTCCTTGGTGATGACTTTGTTGCAGGCGCAGTAGTAGCAGATGTTGGCGCAGAACGGCACATGCACATACAGCGACAGCGGGCGTACCGCCCGGCGGCTTTCGCGCAGGGCGTGGAGCAGGTCGAAGGAACCCACCTCGCTGTGCAGTTGCACGGCGGTCGGGTAGGAGGTGTAGCGTGGCCCGGCAAGATCGTAGCGGCGGATCAGGTCGGTATCCCAACGAATGTCGTCGAGCATGTGGGCGGTCCCCGGAAAGAGCAGCAGTGAACCGGAGTCTATGGGCGTCTGTAGGAATCTGTGTTGATTTGTATCAAGCGGCAAGCGGCAAGCGGCAAGCAGCAAGTCGAAAGTCGAAAGTCGAAAGCAGATCTGCTTTTGCTTGTAGCTTGTAGCTTGTAGCTTGTAGCTTGCAGCCCTCAATGCCCCATCAGCCAATGCTGGTGCGGCCCGGGCATGGTCCAGATACCAAACAGCATCACCAGCACCCCGCCAGCCACCCGCACACTGCGCCGTTTCAACAAAGTGTTTACCCGCTCTGCCGCCAAGCCGGTCGCCAGCAGCACCGGCCAGGTGCCCACCCCGAACGCCAGCATCAACGCCGCGCTGTAGCCGGCATGGCCCTGGCTGGCCGCCCATAACAACGTGCTGTACACCAACCCGCATGGCAACCACCCCCACAAGGCCCCCAGCAGCAACGCACGGGGCAGGCTGGACACCGGCAGCAAGCGTGACGCCAGCGGCTGGATATGCCGCCACACGCCGCGGCCTAGCACCTCGATACGCGTCAGCCCGCTCCACCAGCCGGCCAGGTACAGGCCCATGGCAATCAACAGCAAGGCGGCCAGGACCCGCAGGGCCAGGGCGGCCGGGCTGCTGGCCACGGCCCAGCCGGCCAGGCCCAGCAGCAACCCGGCGCAGGCATAGCTGAAGATGCGCCCCAGGTTGTACGCCAGCAGCAGGCGCAGGCGCCTGCCGCGTTGTTCAGGGGGGATGGCCAAGGTCAGCGCACCCATCAGGCCGCCGCACATGCCCAGGCAGTGGCCGCCGCCGAGCAAGCCGAGCACCAGCGCCGAGCCCAGCAGGGGAAGCAGGTCAGGCACGGGGTGGCAAGTCCTTGTCGGCGTTGCCCGGCGTGTCGTCGGGTTTGACCGCCGCCTGGTGACGAGGGTCCTGGTCGTCGAACAGAATGCTGTGCGCCGGGCCGTCGAGGTCGTCGTACTGGCCGCTGTCCACGGCCCAGAAGAAGATGTACACGGCCACGCCGACCAGCAGCAGGGCTGCGGGGATCATGACATAGAGGGCGGGCATGGCGTACTCCTGGCGGGTTGCGCGGCATCCATCGCGGGCAGCCCGGCGCTGGCTGGCAAGCGGGTCAGGCGCAGGGCATTGAGCACCACGATCAGTGAGCTCACCGACATGCCGACAGCCGCCCACACCGGGGTGACCCAGCCGAGGGCGGCGAACGGCAACATCAGGCCATTATACAGGGTTGCCCACAGCAGGTTCTCGAGGATGTTGCGGCGGGTGCGGCGCGCCAGTTCCAGCGCCTGCACCAGCGCGCTCAGGCGGTTGGACAGCAGCACCGCGTCGGCGCAGGTCTTGGCCAGGTCGGTGGCGCTGCCCATGGCGATGCTGATGTCCGCGGCGGCCAGCACCGGCACATCGTTGACCCCGTCGCCCAGCATCAGCACCTTGCGCCCTTCGGCCTGCAAGGCTTTGAGGCGCTCCAGTTTGTCGTCCGGGCGCAGGCCGCCAACGGCGTGGTCGATGCCCAGTTGCGCGGCGACTTCCGCGACCATCGGCGAACTGTCGCCAGACAGCAGCAGGGTGCGCCAGCCCCGCGCTTTGCAGGCAGCCAGCAGGGCCGGTGCATCATCGCGCAAGCGGTCGTCCAGGCCGAACCAGGCCAATGGCCCCTGGCGGTCGCCCAGCAGCAGCCACTGGCCGCGAGGCTCGGGCACCGCAGGTACTTGCGCGCCGCTCAAGGCGCAGACGAAGCTGGCCTGGCCAATGCGCAGGCGCTGGCCATCGACCAGCCCTTCCAGGCCCACGCCGGGCACAGTCTGCACCTCTTCAGCAGCTGTGGCCGCGCGCCCGAACGCGCGGGCGATGGGGTGCTCCGAGCGGTTCTCCAATGCCGCCGCCAGCGCCAGGCAACGGTCCGCGGGGTGGCTGCCGAGTGGGCGAATGCTGCGCAAGGTCAGCCTGCCTTCGGTCAGCGTGCCGGTCTTGTCAAAAATCACCGTATCGATCTGGTTCAGGCCTTCCAGCACATGGCCACGGGTCACCAGCAGGCCAAGTTTATGCAGGGTGCCGGTGGCTGCAGTGAGTGCGGTGGGGGTGGCCAGCGACAGCGCACAAGGGCACGTCGCCACCAGCATGGCCAGCACGATCCAGAACGCCCGGGCCGGCTCCAGGTACCACCACCACAGGCCGATGGCCACTGCGGCCAGCAGCGAGAACAGCAGGAACCCCTGCGAGGCGCGGTCGGCAATTTCTGCCAGGCGTGGTTTTTCCGTCTGCGCGCGCTCCAGCAGGCGGACGATAGCCGACAGCCGCGAGTCGTGGCCCAAGGCCTGGACTTCTATATTCAGCGTGCTTTCCACGTTCAAGGTGCCGCCGGTGACCCGGTCCCCCACCCGCCGCGGCTGTGGCAAGTATTCACCGGTGAGCAGCGATTCGTCGACGCTGGAGCGGCCTTCGACGACGCGCCCGTCGGCGGGAATCACCGCGCCGGGCAGCACCTGTACGGTGTCGCCGCATTGCAGTTCACTGAGCAGAATGCGCCCGCTGCGGCCTTGGCTGTCCAGGCGCAGGCACGAAGCCGGCAGCAAGTTCACCAGTTGCGCCGTGGCCGCTGCGGTGCGCTCGCGGGCGCGGCGTTCCAGGTAGCGGCCGGTCAACAGGAACAGGGCGAACATGCCCACGGTGTCGAAATACAGCTCGCCGCTGCCGGTGATGGCTGTCCAGATGCCGGCACCGAAGGCCAGGCCAATGGCCAGTGACACCGAAACATCCATGGTCAGGTGGCGGGTGCGCAGGTCGCGGGCGGCGCCTTTGAAGAACGGTGCGCAGCTGTAGAACACGATGGGGATCGTCAGGAACAGCGCCACCCAACGCAGGATGGTGTGCAGATCGGGCGACAGGTCGATGTTGAATTCCGGCCAGGTGGCCATGGTCGCCATCATTGCCTGGAACCACAACAACCCGGCAACGCCCAGGCGCCGCAGGGCACTGCGGTTTTCCCGGGCCAACTGCTCGGCGGCCTGGTCGGGTTGGTAGGGGTGGGCGGCGTAACCGATCTGGCGCAGTTCGGCCAGCAGGCGCGACAGTGGCAGCTGCGAGGCATCCCAGGCAACCAGCAGGCGGTGGTTGGACAGGTTAAGGCGCGCCTCGGCGACGCCGGGCAGGTTGCGCAGGTGTTTTTCGATCAGCCAGCCACACGCTGCACAGCTGATACCTTCGATCAGCAAGGTGGCCTCGGCCAGGTCGCCCAGGTGGTGGACGAAGGTTTGCTGCACGTCACTGCGGTCGTACAGGGCCAGTTCGTCCTGCAACTGCCTGGGCAACGCTTCGGGGTTGGTGCTGTTGTCGCTGCGGTGCTGGTAGTAGTGTTCCAGGCCGCCGGCCACGATCGCCTCGGCCACTGCCTGGCAGCCGGGGCAGCAGAACTCGCGGGGCTCGCCGAGCACCACAGCGGTAAAGCGGCTGCCGGCCGGAACGGGCAGGGCGCAGTGGTAGCAGGGAATGGGTTGGGTCATCACATCATTGCCTTACACATAGCGGCCGGTTGGCGCGCTTCCCTGTAGGAGCGGCCTTGTGTCGCGAAAGGGGCGCAAAGCGGCCCCACGATCTTAGCTTCGCAGCATAGGTTGCAGGGGCTGCTGCGCAGCCCTTTCGCGACACAAGGCCGCTCCTACAGGTGCTCGGCGCCTTGGATGGCTTCATCACCTAGCTGCAAGGTCACGCCATGCTCGACCTTCTCCTCCTCGAACAGCCGCCACACCTGGCCACCTTCACTGCCCAGCAGCTCAACGAAACGCCGCCCGTCAACCTTGTCTTGCAGCTGCCCCACGTAACGCCCTGCCTCGACCCGGCTCAGCAGCACCTTACGGTCCTTTTCCGGCTGGGTGGGCGATATCAGGTTCAGTTCCAGGTTCTGCGGGTTGCTGTTGCCGGCCAGGCGCAGGTCCACTTCGCCGGTCAGTTCATCCAGGTGCACACTGGCCTGGAGGCGCAGCTTCTGTGCCAGCAGTTCGCGGTCCAGTGAGCGGTTGATGCCCTTGCCCGCCTCGTAGTAATTGTCGTTCACCAGGTTGTCCGGGTTGTTCACGGCGATGCTGACCATGCTCAGGCTCAGGCACACCGAGGTGGTGAGGATCGCAATGATGATCCAGGGCCAGAGGTGCTTGTACCAAGGGTCGGCGGCGGTGGCAGGCATTGTGAGTTATCTCTCTTAGCGGATCTGTGGGCCGATGAAGCGGCTCTTGGCTTCAACCTGTGCGCTGCTGTCGTCGGCGCTGTTGAGGATGAAGGTGATTTCGTTGGTGGTCGATGGCAGTTTTTCCGGCGCCACCGACAGCTGCACCGGCAGGCTGACGATATCCCCGGCGGCCACGCGGATCTCGCGTTGGCCTTCGAGCGTGAGGTCTGGCAGGCCAGTGGCGTCCAGCACATACACATGGTCACGCTGGTCCTTGTTCATGACCTTCAGGCTGTACACGTTCTCGATCCGGCCCTGGGCATTTTCGCGGTACAGCACACGGTCCTTGCTGACGTCGAAACCGACCAGCGAGCGGGTGGCGAAGGCCGTGGCCAGGCCGATGATCATCACCAGCAGCACCAGCGCGTAGCCGATCAGGCGTGGCCGCAGCAGGTGGGTTTTCTGCCCGGAGAGGTTGTGCTCGGTGGTGTAGCTGATCAGCCCTTTGGGGTAGTTCATCTTGTCCATGATGCCGTCGCAGGCATCGATGCAGGCGGCGCAGCCGATGCATTCGATCTGCAGGCCGTCGCGGATGTCGATGCCGGTCGGGCAGACCTGCACGCACAAGGTGCAGTCAATGCAGTCACCCAGGCCTTGGGCCTTGTAATCCGCGCCTTTCTTGCGCGGGCCCCGGGTTTCGCCGCGGCGCGGGTCATAGGAGACGATCAGTGTGTCCTTGTCGAACATCACGCTCTGGAAGCGGGCGTAGGGGCACATGTACACACACACCTGCTCGCGCAGCCAACCGGCGTTGCCGTAGGTGGCGAGGGTGAAGAAGCCAACCCAGAAATAGGCCCAGCCATCGGCCTGGCCGGTGAAGAACTCGATCACCAGTTCACGGATCGGCGAGAAGTAGCCGACGAAGGTCATGCCGGTGACGAAACCGATCAGCAGCCACAGGCTGTGCTTGCTGAACTTGCGCAGGAACTTGTTGGCGCTCATGGGCGCCTTGTCCAGTTTGATGCGCTGGTTGCGGTCGCCCTCGGTGACTTTTTCACACCACATGAAGATCCACGTCCATACGCTTTGCGGGCAGGTGTAGCCACACCAGACCCGGCCTGCGAACACGGTGATGAAGAACAGGCCGAAGGCGGCGACGATGAGGATGCCTGACAACAGGATGAAGTCCTGTGGCCAGATGGTGGCACCGAAGATATAGAACTTGCGCTCGGGCAGGTTCCACCACACCGCCTGGTGGCCACCCCAGTTCAGCCATACCGTGCCGAAGTACAGCAGGAACAGCGCGGCACCGCCAACCATGCGCAAACGCCGGAACAGGCCGGTGAAGGCGCGGGTATAGATTTTTTCGCGGGACGCGTAGAGGTCGACGGAGTCCTTCCCTTTCGTGGCAGGCGGGGTTACATCATGTACCGGAATTTGCTTGCTCATCATCAAGTCCCACGGCAGTGGAAAAATGCCGCGGCCAGTGCGTGCCGGCCGCAGTCTCGCGCAATCTGCTAGCGCTCTGCGGTTCATGATACGCCGCTGTGGGCGGCCCGGGGTCGCACTGCGACCTTTAGTCGCGTTGGGTTCGCGGTGTGAATCGTGTTATGGCGGGTGTCAATTGATCCAGGTCATCAGTCTGCGAGAAATGCTTGGTTGTGCCGGCCTTTTCGCGGGCTTGCCCGCTCCCACAGGTCCCTCATCAGCCTCGAGGCTGTGGGAGCGGGCGAGCCCGCGAAGAGGCCGGGCCTGCCTTACTCGGCCTTGGCCGGCTCAGCCTGGTGCGACAGGCTGTACACATAAGCCGCCAGCAAGTGCACCTTGTCGTTGCCCTGCAGCTGTTCCTGGGCCGGCATCTGCCCTTGGCGGCCATAGCGGATGGTCTGCTGCAACTGGGCAAAGCTGGAGCCGTAGATGAACGCCTGCGGGTGGGTCAGGTTCGGTGCCCCCATGGCTGGCGTGCCTTTGCCTTCCGGCCCGTGGCAGGCCACGCAGTTGGCGGCGAAGATCTTCTGCCCATTCTGCACATCGGCCTTGACCCCTTGCGGCAGGGTACGGCCATCGAGCTTGCTGACCACGAATGCCGCGACGTCGGCCACACCTTGGTCACCGATCACTTCGGCCCATGCCGGCATCACACCGTGGCGGCCGCCCATGATGGTGGCCTTGATGGTTTCCGGCTCGCCGCCCCAGCGCCAGTCATTGTCGGTCAGGTTGGGGAAACCGAAGGCACCCTTGGCGTCGGAGCCATGGCACACCGAGCAATTGGAGGCGAACAGGCGTGCGCCCATTTTCAGCGCCTGCGGGTCTTTGGCCACCTCCTCGATAGGCATGGCGGCGAACTTGGCGTAGATCGGGCCGAAGCGTGCCTGGGCCTTGGCCATTTCCTTTTCCCACTCGTGCACGCCGGTCCAGCCCTGCTGGCCGTTGGAAAACTCGGTCTGTTTGTCGTTGTCCAGGTAGGCATAACCCGGCAGCATGCCTTTCCAGTTGCCCAGCCCTGGGTACAGCACCAGGTAGCCGAGGGCGAAGACGATGGTGCCGACGAACAGCCAGAACCACCATTTCGGCAGTGGGTTGTCGTACTCCTCGATACCATCGAAGGCGTGCCCGACGGTTTCGTCGGTCACCTCTTCGCGCTGGCCCTTGCGGGTCGACAGCAGCAGCCAGGTCAACGAGAAGATGGTGCCCAGGGTCAGGACGGTAACGTACAGACTCCAGAAGGTTGTCATTGTTGTTTGCTCCCAGAAGCTTTTGCTTGCTCGACGTGCCGTTTGGCCTCGGGGTCATCGGCGAAGGGCAGTTGGGTGGCTTCGTCGAAGTCCTTCTTGCGCCGTGGGTTGAACACCCACAGCGCCAGGCCCACGAACGCCACCATCACCACGACGGTACCCAGGCCGCGAATCATCCCGATATCCATCAGCGTCACCGTTTGCTCTTGATGATGGTGCCAAGACCCTGCAGGTACGCCACGAGGGCGTCCATTTCGGTCTTGCCCTTGACCGCGTCACGGGCGCCGGCAATGTCGGCGTCGGTGTACGGTGTGCCGAGTGTGCGCAGCACCTCCATCTTCTTCGCGGTGTCCTTGCCGTCGAGCGTGTTCTCGACCAGCCAGGGGTAGGCCGGCATCTTCGATTCCGGCACCACGTTGCGCGGGTTGTACAGGTGCGCGCGGTGCCAGTCATCGGAGTAGCGGCCACCGACCCGTGCCAGATCCGGCCCGGTGCGTTTGGAGCCCCACAGGAACGGGTGGTCCCACACGCTCTCGCCGGCGACCGAGTAGTGGCCGTAGCGCTCGGTTTCGGCGCGGAACGGGCGGATCATCTGCGAGTGGCAGCCCACGCAACCTTCGCGGATATAGATGTCGCGGCCTTCCAGCTCCAGGGCGGTACGCGGCTTCATGCCCTCGACCGGCTTGTTGGTCACGTCCTGGAAAAACAGCGGGACGATCTGGGTCAGGCCACCGACGCTTACCGCGATGACCATGAAGAAGGCCAGCAGGCCAATGTTCTTCTCGACGGCTTCATGCTTCATCAGTGCGCTCCCACAACGACGATCTTGGCGGCTTCTTCAGCCTGTGCCGGGTTGGCGGCACGCACGGTACGCAACACGTTGTAGGCCATCAGCAGCATGCCGCTGGCGAAGAACGCACCGCCCAGGGCACGCACGATGTAGCCCGGGTGGCTGGCTTGCAGTGCCTCGACGAACGAGTAGGTGAGGGTGCCGTCATCGTTGATGGCACGCCACATCAGGCCCTGGGTGATGCCGTTGACCCACATCGAGGCGATGTACAGCACGGTGCCGATGGTGGCCAGCCAGAAGTGCGCGTTGATCAGGCCAACGCTGTGCATCTGCACGCGGCCATACAGGCGCGGGATCATGTGGTACACGGCGCCGATCGAAATCATGGCGACCCAGCCGAGGGCGCCTGCGTGCACGTGGCCGATGGTCCAGTCGGTGTAGTGCGACAGCGAGTTGACGGTCTTGATGGCCATCATCGGGCCTTCGAAGGTGGACATGCCGTAGAACGCCAGCGACACCACCAGAAAGCGCAGGATCGGGTCGGTACGCAGTTTGTGCCAGGCGCCCGACAGGGTCATCATGCCGTTGATCATGCCGCCCCAGCTTGGCGCCAGAAGGATGATCGACATCACCATACCCAGCGACTGCGCCCAGTCGGGCAGGGCGGTGTAGTGCAGGTGGTGCGGGCCGGCCCAGATGTACAGGGTGATCAGCGCCCAGAAGTGCACGATCGACAGGCGGTACGAGTAGATCGGCCGCTCGGCCTGCTTGGGCACGAAGTAGTACATCATGCCCAGGAAGCCGGTGGTCAGGAAAAAGCCCACGGCGTTGTGCCCGTACCACCACTGGATCATCGCATCGGTGGCGCCGGAGTAGGCCGAGTACGACTTGAACAGGCTGACCGGCAGGGAGATGTGGTTGACGATGTGCAGCATTGCGGTGACCACGATGAAGGCACCGTAGAACCAGTTGCCGACATAGATATGCTTGGTCTTGCGCTTGACGATGGTGCCGAAGAAAACCACCCCGTAGGTGACCCAGACAATGGCCAGCAGAATCGCCAGTGGCCACTCAAGCTCGGCGTATTCCTTGGTGGTGGTGTAGCCCATCGGCAGGGTGATCAGCGCCCCGACGATCACCGCCTGCCAGCCCCAGAAGGTGAAGGCGGCCAGGCTGTCGGAAATCAGCCGCGTCTGGCAGGTGCGCTGCACCACGTAGTAGCTGGTGCCGAACAGCGCGCAGCCGCCGAAGGCGAAGATCACCAGGTTGGTGTGCAGCGGACGCAAGCGGCCGAAGCTGGTCCAGGGCAGGTCCAGGTTCAGTTGTGGCCACACCAGCTGCGAGGCGATGAAGACGCCGAGGCCCATGCCAAGGATCCCCCAGACCACCGTCATGATGGCGAACTGGCGGACGACCTTATAGTTATAAGCAGTCGGACTGATTGCTGTGCTCATTCTAAGGTTCCACGGTTTTGATGTTCTTGTTGGTTGAAAAATCGGCGCCAGTATTGATAACCCTCCGGGTTACCGCAACGCAACTTTGGTACGCCGACCCGTGTCCGGGCCCGTTCACTGATGTCCCGCAGCGCTCGGGTCAGGTGGATTGTACACAAATAAATATTTGTAATGTGTACCGTTTTTCACCTTTTTCTGATCGATTGGTCAAGCTTTTTTTGGGGCGGCCACTGGCCAGGCGCGGCGTCTGCGCCGGTGCTTTCGTAGGATGCCCACTGTGGCAACAAGCTTAGTTCTGTTCGGAGGGGGTGCAAGGGAGGGAGTAGGGCGGGGGAGCGCTGGGGCTGCTCTGCAGCCCTTTCGCGACACAAGGCCGCGCCTACAGAAAAAATGCGATCTCCTGTAGGAGCGGCCTTGCGTCGCGATGGGCCGCAAAGCGGCCCCGGGGGTATTACTTGGAGGTCACAGTTTCAGCCGCGCCATCCTGCGACAGGCTGTACACATACGCCGCCAACAGGTGCACTTTGTCATTACCCTGAATCTCGGCCTGCGCCGGCATCTGCCCTTGGCGACCGTAGCGGATGGTCTGTTGCAGCTGGGCAAAGCTCGACCCATAGATGAACGCCTGTGGGTGGGTCAGGTCGGGCGCGCCCATGGCCGGGGTGCCTTTGCCTTCCGGCCCGTGGCAGGCCACGCAGTTGCCGGCGAAGATCTCCTTGCCCTTGGCCGGGTCGGCCTTGGCGCCTTCCGGCAGTTTACGGCCGTCCATGCTGGTCAGCACGAACGCGGCGACGTCGGCCACGCCCTGCTCGCCAATCACCTCGGCCCAGGCCGGCATCACACCATGGCGGCCGTTCATGATCGACGCCTTGATGGTCTGCGCATCACCGCCCCAGCGCCAGTCCTTGTCGGTGAGGTTGGGGAAGCCGAACGCGCCCTTGGCGTCCGAGCCATGGCAGACCGAACAGTTGGAGGCGAACAGGCGCCCGCCCATTTTCAACGCCTGCGCGTCCTTGGCCACTTCCTCCACCGGCATGGCGGCGTACTTGGCGAAGATCGGCCCGAAGCGGGCATCGGCCTTGTCCATTTCCTTTTGCCATTCGTTGGCGCCGGTCCAGCCATTTTCATAACCCGGCAGAATGCCTTTCCAGTTGCCCAGGCCCGGGTAAAGGATCAGGTAGCCGACCGCGAACACCAGGGTGCCGACGAACAGCCAGAACCACCACTTGGGCAAGGGGTTGTCGTACTCCTCGATGCCGTCGAAGCTGTGGCCCATAGTCTGGTCGGTGGGGTTGTGGCTCTGGCCCTTGCGGGTGGCGAGCAACAGCCAGGTCAGGCCAATCAGGCTCCCGATGGTCAGTACGCTGATATACGTACTCCAGAAGGTGGTCATTGCCCGTTACTCCTTTTTGCAGCAGGTTCCTGCCCGGCAGCGGGCAGGCGGTCGTCGACGAAGGGCAGCAAGCGCGCCTCGGCGAAATCACGGTCGCGACGGCGGTTGAATACCCACAGGGAGAGGCCGATGAAGGCGACCATCACCACCAGGGTGCCGAGGCCGCGAATCATGCCGGTGTCCATTTCCATCGCAATCACCTCTTGTTCTTGATCGCGGTGCCAAGCACCTGCAGGTAGGCCACCAGCGCGTCCATCTCGGTCTTGCCCTTGACCGCGTCGCGGGCACCGGCGATGTCGTCGTCGGTGTAGGGCACGCCGAGGGTACGCAGGGTGCGCATCTTCACGTCGGTGTGGCTGTTGTCCACCTGTTGGGCGACCAGCCAGGGGTACGCCGGCATCTTCGATTCCGGTACCACGTTGCGCGGGTTGTACAGGTGCGCGCGGTGCCAGTCGTCCGAGTAGCGGCCGCCGACCCGGGCCAGGTCCGGGCCGGTACGCTTGGAGCCCCACAGGAACGGGTGGTCCCACACGCTCTCGCCAGCGACCGAGTAGTGGCCGTAGCGCTCGGTTTCGGCGCGGAATGGGCGGATCATCTGCGAATGGCAGCCTACGCAGCCTTCGCGGATGTAGATGTCGCGGCCTTCGAGCTGCAGCGCGGTGTAAGGCTTCATGCCTTCGACCGGCTTGTTGGTGACGTCCTGGAAGAACAGCGGCACGATCTGGGTCAGGCCGCCGATACTGACGGCCAACACCATCAGCAGGGCCAGCAGGCCAACGTTTTTCTCGATGACTTCATGTTTCATCAGGCAGGTCTCCTCAAGCCAGCTGGGCGTTCGCAGGGGCAGCATCAAGCGCCGGCGAACGCACGGTGCGCCAGGTGTTCCAGGCCATCAGGAACATGCCGCTGAGGAAGATCGCACCGCCGACGAAGCGCACGATGAAGCCTGGGTGGCTGGCCACCAGGGTTTCCACGAACGAGTAGGTGAGCGTGCCGTCGCTGTTCACTGCGCGCCACATCAGGCCCTGGGCAATGCCGTTGACCCACATCGAGGCGATGTACAGTACGGTGCCGATGGTGGCCAGCCAGAAATGCGCGTTGATCAGGCCGATGCTGTACATGCGTTCCTTGCCGAACACTTTCGGGATGGTGTGGTACAGCGCGCCGATCGAGATCATCGCGACCCAGCCGAGGGCGCCAGCGTGCACGTGGCCGATGGTCCAGTCGGTGTAGTGGGAAAGGGCGTTGACCGTCTTGATGGCCATCATCGGGCCCTCGAAGGTGGACATGCCGTAGAACGCCAGCGACACCACCAAAAAGCGCAGGATGGGGTCGCTGCGCAGTTTGTGCCAGGCCCCCGACAGGGTCATCATGCCGTTGATCATGCCACCCCAGCTCGGTGCCAGCAGGATCAGCGACATCACCATGCCCAGCGATTGCGCCCAGTCAGGCAGGGCGGTGTAGTGCAGGTGGTGTGGGCCGGCCCAGATGTACAGGGTAATCAGCGCCCAGAAGTGCACGATCGACAGGCGGTAGGAATACACCGGGCGTTCGGCCTGCTTGGGCACGTAGTAGTACATCATCCCCAGGAAGCCCGCGGTCAGGAAGAAGCCCACCGCGTTGTGGCCATACCACCACTGCACCATGGCGTCGGTGGCACCGGCATAGACCGAGTACGACTTGGTCAGGCTGACCGGCAGTTCCAGGTTGTTGACGATGTGCAGCATGGCCACCGTCAGGATGAACGCGCCGAAGAACCAGTTGCCCACGTAGATGTGCTTGGTGTTGCGCTTGATCAGCGTGCCGAAGAACACGATGGCGTAGCAGACCCAGACGATGGTGATCAGGATGTCGATCGGCCATTCCAGCTCGGCGTATTCCTTGGAGCTGGTGTAGCCCAATGGCAGGCTGATGGCCGCCAGCAGGATCACCAGCTGCCAGCCCCAGAAGGTGAACGCGGCCAGGCCGGGTGCGAACAGGGTGGTCTGGCAGGTGCGTTGCACCGAATAATAGGACGTGGCGAACAGCGCGCAGCCGCCGAAGGCGAAGATCACCGCATTGGTGTGCAGTGGGCGCAGGCGGCCGAAGCTGGTCCAGGGGAGGTCGAAGTTGAGGGAAGGCCAGGCAAGCTGGGCGGCGATGAAAACGCCGAGCCCCATCCCGACGATTCCCCACACCACCGTCATGATGGCGAATTGGCGGACCACCTTGTAGTTATAGGCGGTACTGCTGGTTGTGTTCATGTATGGGTTCCCATCCACGGTTATTTGGCAGGCTTTACAGCGAGGCAAGCATGATTAATGGGCAAAGTGCCGGTATTGACGGGGATCAATGGGCGAAGGTCGGAAATGTCCCAGGCTTGCGCTGCGATCTTGCGCAGGTCGAGGGCGGGGAGGGTTACAAGGGCTGCCTGATCCTGGCCCATGGTGCCGGTGCGCCGATGGACAGCGGGTTCATGGACGAAATGGCGCAAAGGCTTGCGGCACTTGGGGTAGCGGTGCTGCGCTTCGAGTTCCCGTACATGGCCGAGCGCCGGGTTGGCGGTGGCAAGCGGCCGCCGAACCCGCAGAAGGTATTGCTGGAAAGCTGGCGCGAGGTGTACCGGCACGTGCGACCTTTGGTCGCGGGCAAGCTGGCGGTGGGTGGCAAGTCGATGGGCGGGCGCATGGCCAGCCTGCTGGCCGACGAACTGGGCGCCGATGCGCTGGTGTGCCTGGGCTACCCGTTCTACGCGGTGGGCAAACCCGAGAAGCCGCGCGTGGAGCACCTGGCCGGGTTAAAAACCCCGACGTTGATCGTGCAGGGCGAGCGCGATGCGCTGGGTAACCGGGAGGCGGTGGCAGGGTATGCGTTGTCGCCGGCGATCGAGGTGAGCTGGCTAGTGGCGGCGGACCATGACCTGAAGCCGTTGAAGGCTTCGGGGTTCAGCCATGAGCAGCATTTGCAGGCGGCTGCGCAGCGAGTTGCCAGCTTTTTGGCAGGCATACGCTTGTAGGAGCGGCCTTGTGTCGCGAAAGGGCCGCGCAGCGGCCCCGGCAATTCACGCGGCGAAGCTAAAAACTGGGGCTGCTTCGCAGCCCTTTCGCGACACAAGGCCGCTCCTACAACGAGCGTGCCAATAGCGAACAATTAATCGCGGTACTCGCACAGGTAAGCGGTGTCTACCTTCACCTGCAGCTGGAACTTGCTGTCAGCCGGTACATTGAACGTGTCGCCCGCCTTGAAGGTTTCCCAGTTGTCGCTGCCTGGCAGCTTGACGATCAACGCACCCGACACCACGTGCATGATTTCACGCTTGGCGGTGCCGAACTCGTATTCGCCCGGGGCCATCACGCCGACAGTGGCCGGGCCTTCTTCGCCCGTGAAGGCGATCGACTTGACGGTGCCGTTGAAGTACTCGTTGACCTGGAACATGGGCGTCTCCTGAAAAAGGGGAGGAAAAAGGGCTGGCCAGTATGCCCAAGCCCAATGGCCTCGTCATCTGCTTTCAGGGCCCGTCGGCGGGCAGGCTCAAGGGCAGCAGCCGCGCTGTGTTGCGCGCATCTTCCAGGGCCCGGTGCTGCTGCCCGCAGAAGTGCATGCCAGCCAGTTGCAGGGCGCCGTTCAGGCCGGCAGGGCGCTGCAGGTGGCGGGCCTTGGCAAAGCGTTGCTTGAGGTTGATGTGCGCCAGCGTGCGCAGCAGGCTGTCCAGGCCGTGCAGGTGCCATTCCTGGTGCAGTTGCTGGCGGTCGTAGTCGCCCCAACTGACCCAGGCCTGCAACTGTTCACGATGCTGTCCTAGCCAGTGCTCGAAGCTGGCCCATACCTCGCGAAACGGCGCGGCCGCATCGACGTCGGTCTGGCTGATGTGGGTCAGCTCGCGACAGAACGGGGTCAGCTGCGGGCGCCGCCGCGGGCGCACGAAACGCTGGAAGTGGTCGACCTCACGGCCTTCGCGGGTGACCAGGCTCGCGCCGATTTCAATGACTTCCATCTCCGTGACCGGCCACCCACCCTCATCGGTGGTGGCCTCCAGGTCGATCACCAACCAATGGCCCATACCAGGCTCCCTTGCAGATCCTGCTAGAGCGTAGCCAAACTCGGCGCATCCGGCACCTCGTGGCATTTTGCCGCCCGTTTTGTCACCGCCAATGGCGTATCGAGGGGCACGAAAGCCGGAGGCAGCAGTTGTGCCGCCCCGGTAAAACGCCTAGCTTAAGCGGACCCAGGCATGAACCGTGATGAATGTCCGCCTTTACCCTTGCGCCCGGCCTGAAGGCCTTGTCCACCCTCATGTTGCTGGCTGTGTACTGGTTGGCCGTACCGGCATGCGCGGCAGGTGCCATCGAGGTGAAAGTCGGTGCCGCGCATTTCCCGCCGTATACGGTGCGCCCCGAGCAGGGCGCCGATATCGGCTTGTTGCCGCAGTTGGTCGCTGCGCTCAACCGTGCCCAGCAGCGCTACCGCTTCGTATTGGTGCCCACTTCCATCCAGCGGCGTTTCAGTGACTTGCAGCAGGGCCGTACCGATATGGCCATTTTCGAGAACCCGCAGTGGGGCTGGGAGCAGATCCCCCATCAACAGGTGGACATGGGCCTGGAAGATGCCGAAGTGTTCGTGGCCCGCCAGGTGGACGGGCGCGCCCCGCATTACTTCGATGACCTGAAGGGCAAGCGCCTGGCCCTGTTCAACGGCTATCACTATGCGTTCGCCGGTTTCAACGCCGACCCGCGCTACCTGCGCAAGGCCTACAATGCGACGTTGACCTATTCGCACGACAGCAACCTGCTGATGGTGCAGGCGGGCCGCGCCGACATTGCCCTGGTCACGCGCTCCTACCTCAGTGACTTCCTGGCACGTAACCCGTCCAGCCGTGCGCAACTGGTTGCATCGCAGCGCATCGATCAGGTTTACCACCACTACGCGCTGCTGCGGCCCGCCGCGCCCATTGGCGAGCGGTCGTTCGCTGAACTGTTGAGAGGTTTGCGTGATAGCGGTGAACTGGCGCGCATTTTCCAGCCTTACCGCATCGCCGTCAGTGCGCCCGAGGACTAAATTGCCGCCGCGTGGCATCGTTCTCGACAGTGAGCCCTTTGTTCATTTCGCGAGACCCACCCATGCCCTTCGATGCCGCTTCGCAGCCACAGTCACCGCCACGTTGGCGCAGCCTCAGTGCCGAGGAGGGGGCCAACAGGCTGAGCCTGACCCTGGAGGGCCGCCCGCTGGCGCAGGTGCGCCTGCAGGCGGGTCCAACCTTGCAGGTACACCTTGAGCAGCTGTGCCCCGAGCGCCCTTATCAAGCCTTGTGGGCGGCCTGCTATTGGCTGTTGTCCCGTGACAGTGCCTGCCAGCGCCTGGCCTGGCACCTGCCCGAGGTGGTGCCGCAGGCATTGGCCAGCGGCCTGCTGCTGGTGGGCGATGTGCCTGGGCAGTACCTGTGCGAGCGCGCGCTGTTCTGGCAATTGCCGCAGCCCTGGCTGGGTGAGGCGCTGGCTGCACCCTACCCGCAGCAGATGCAGATCAGCAACGGCAAGCGCCACCCGCGGCGGGCGCCCAAGCCCCGTGGCGAGGTCTATCGGCGCTTCGATGCGCGGCTGGGTAGCTGGGTGTCACTGCGCACCCTGGACATCGAGCATGACCTGGAGCGCTTCAACCGCTGGCAGAACGACCCGCGCGTGGAGGCGTTCTGGCAGGAAAGCGGCACGCTTGCCCAGCACCGCGCGTACCTGGCCAAGCTGGAGGCCGACCCGCATACCCTGACGTTGATTGGCTGCTTCGACGATCAGCCATTTGCCTATTTCGAGGTTTACTGGGCCAAGGAGGATCGCATTGCACCGTTCTACCCGGCTGATGACTACGACCGCGGCATCCACATGCTGGTCGGGGAGCAGAGCCATCGTGGGCCCCACAAGGTCGCTAGCTGGCTATCGGCGCTGGTGCATTACCTGTTCCTGGATGACCCGCGTACCCAGCGGGTGGTCGCCGAGCCGCGTGCCGACAATGGCAAGATGATCGGCTACATGCACGACCAGTGCTTCCATTGCGAGAAGGAGTTCGACTTCCCGCACAAGCGCGCGGCGCTGATGATTCTGGGGCGGGAGCGGTTCTTCGATCGTTGCAGGCTCGCCTGATGGCCAGAGCGGCAAGCTGCAAGCTACAAGCTACAAGCTACAAGCTACAAGCTACAAGCTACAAGCAAAAGCCGATCGCGTTCTGCTTTGGCTTTTTCTTTTAACTTGAAGCTTGCAGCTTGCAGCTAGGGTCAGCCCTGCCGGTTGGCGGTCTTGCGGCAATGCACCAGGGCATCGCGGATCATGAAGTTGACCAAGGTCGGCGACACGCCCAGTTCCTTGGCGATGTCCTTCTGCGGTACGCCATGCAGGCGGTACATCTCGAACGCATAGCGGGTGCGCTGGGGCAACTGGTTCAGCGCTTCGGCTATATCGTCCAGCGCGGCCAGGTTGATGTGGGTGGCTTCGGGCGAGGCGTTCTGGATGACCACATTCAGGCCTTCCTCTTCACTGCCGGAGTATCTCAGCTCCATCGCCTGCTTGCGGTAATGGTCGATCGCCAGGTTGCGCACGATCTGGAACAGGTAGCTCAGCTGCGCCTTGAACGACGAGGTTATCTGCGGAGCGGCGCTGAGCCGGAAGAAGGCGTCCTGCACCACATCTTCGGCACGCGAGCGGCAGCCGGTAATGCGCGCTGCAATCTTGACCAGAATGCTGCGGTTGTCTACGAAGGCCTGCAGTAATGGTGAATCGCACTTACTTGTGGATAGTTGTTCCGCCATGGAAATCACCTTGTCACAAAGGGGGAGGACGCACCCGGGGCAGGGAAGCTTCCTACGACGTGCGACAAGCTATTCACAATGATAATGATTGTCAAATGCGAAATGTAATTGGTATCAGGGTTTTTCGATTTTTGCGAGGTCTGTCGGGGGGCGTGGTGCCTGCCTGGAGAAAGTGTTGCGACGACAAAGTGCAGGCCATGACAGGTGTGTCGCCTGGAAGACCGAGCGCCGCCCGCGCGGCGCATCGCGAGCTGCGCTCGCTCCAACGTTTGTTTCGGGCCAGTAACGCCTGTGACAGGCGCGCGCGACCGCTTTGTCTGTACGGCGCGATATTGAGGCATGCACCAAGGCGTTCGCGCGCGAATCCCACAGGAATAATTGGCCCGAAACAAACGTAGGAGCGAGCGCAGCTCGCGATGCGCCGCGCGGGCGGCGCTCGGTCTCCCAGGCGACACCCCCGTCATGGCATGCCCGTCAATCCGCCGACCCCGCCAGCTCCGCTAATTTCTCCCGCCGCCCATCCGTTCCCCTGAGTACATCCCCGGCCGCCAACCGCTGCCCGCCCATGTCCGCGGCGCAGTCGGCACGCCCCAACAGATACTGGCAGGAACACCCCATGACGGACGCCTTCGAACTCCCGCTCTCGCTGGTCCAGGCCCTGGCGCAACGCGCCGCGCAGACCCCGGACAGGATTGCCCTGCGCTTTCTCGCCGACGCCCCGCACGAGCAGGCTGTGCTCAGTTATCGGGAGCTCGACCAGCGCGCGCGCACCATCGCCGCCGCCCTGCAGGCACGCGCCAGCTTTGGTGACCGCGCGGTGTTGCTGTTTCCCAGTGGGCCGGATTACGTAGCGGCGTTCTTCGGCTGCCTGTACGCCGGCGTGATCGCAGTGCCGGCCTACCCGCCAGAGTCTGCCCGCCAGCACCACCAGCAACGCCTGCTGTCGATCATCGCCGACGCTGAGCCGCGCCTGCTGCTGACCGTGGCGGCGCTGCACGACAGCCTGCAGGGCCTGGAAGCACTTGCCGCCGAGGCGGCGCCCGCGTTGCTGGCAGTGGATGGCCTGGACCCCGCCCTGGCCGACACCTGGCAGGAACCTGCCCTCAGCAGCCAGGACATCGCCTTCCTGCAGTACACCTCCGGCTCCACCGCACTGCCCAAAGGCGTGCAGGTCAGCCATGGCAACCTGGTGGCCAACGAACAACTCATCCGCAGCGGCTTTGGCATCGACCTCAACCCCGACGACGTGATCGTCAGCTGGTTGCCGCTGTACCACGACATGGGCCTGATCGGCGGCCTGTTGCAGCCGATCTTCAGCGGTGTGCCTTGCGTACTGATGTCGCCCGGCTACTTCCTCGCCCGGCCCGTGCGCTGGTTGCAGGCCATCAGCGACTACGGCGGCACCATCAGCGGCGGCCCCGACTTTGCCTACCGCCTGTGCAGCGAGCGGGTCAGCGAGGCCTCGCTGGCCGGCCTCGACCTGAGCCGCTGGCGCGTGGCCTATTCGGGCTCCGAGCCGATCCGCCAGGACAGCCTGGCGAGCTTCGCCGACACCTTCAAGGCCTGCGGCTTCGACCCCCAGAGCTTCTTCGCCAGCTACGGCCTGGCCGAAGCAACCTTGTTCGTCAGCGGCAGCCGCCGTGGCCAGGGTATCCCCGCGCTTGCGCTGGATGCCGACGCCTTGGCTGCCAACCGCGCCGAGCCCGGTACCGGCAGCGTGCTGATGAGTTGCGGCTTCCCGCAGCCGGGGCACGCGGTACGCATTGTCGAGCCGCAACAGCTGCAACGGCTGGGCGACAACCAGGTGGGAGAAATCTGGGCAGGTGGGCCGAGTATCGCCTCGGGCTACTGGCGTAACCCAGAAGCCAGCGCGCGCACCTTCGTCGAAATGGACGGGCAGACCTGGCTGCGAACCGGCGACCTGGGTTTCATGCGTGAAGGGGAGGTGTTCGTTACCGGGCGCCTGAAAGACATGTTGATCGTGCGTGGGCAGAACCTGTACCCGCAAGACCTGGAAAAAACCCTCGAGCGTGAAGTGCAGGCACTGCGCAAAGGCCGGGTGGCGGTGTTCGCCGTCGAGCATCAGGGCGAGGAGGGCATCGGCGTGGCGGTGGAGATCAGCCGCAGCGTGCAAAAGGCCACCCAACCCCAGGCGCTGATCAACACCCTGCGCCAGGTCATCGCCGATGCCTGCCGCCAGGCGCCGGCGGTGGTGCTGCTGCTCAACCCGGGCGCGTTGCCGAAAACCTCCAGCGGCAAGCTGCAGCGTTCGGCCTGCCGCGTGCGCATGGCCGAGGGCAGCCTGGACTGCTATGCCCAATTCCCTGAGCCGAGCGCCGCTGCTGCCACCCAGGCATCAGGCGATGCCTTGCAGGCACGCATCGCGGCGGTGTGGCGCGACACCCTCAAGGTGCAGGCAGTAGCGGCAGATGACCATTTCCTGCTGTTGGGCGGCAACTCCATCGCCGCTACCCAGGCCACGGCGCGGCTGGCCGACGAACTGGGCATCGACCTGAGCCTGCGCACCTTGTTCGAGGCGCCGGTGCTGGCTGACTACAGCAACGCGGTGGCTGCGCTCATCGGTGCAGGCGCTGCCCAGCCCACAGCTATCGCGCCCCTGGCACGCGCCCAGGCGCTGCCCCAGTCGCTGGCGCAGAACCGCCTGTGGCTGTTGTGGCAACTGCAACCCCAATCGGCGGCCTACAACATTCCCGCCGGCCTGCACCTGCGTGGCGAACTGGACGCTAGCGCCCTGCAGGCCGCATTCCAGGCACTGGTGGCGCGCCACGAGTCGCTGCGTACCGTGTTCGCTGAAGAAAACGGCCAGGCGCTGCAGCGTATTCTGCCGCAGCAGCCGTTCAGCCTGGCCCGCCTGGACCTCGCAGGCCAGACCCCCGAGCAGGTCGCCGCCCAGCGTGAGGTCGAGGCCTGCCAGCCGTTCGACCTGACGCAAGGCCCGTTGCTGCGTGTGACCCTGGCCCGGCTCGACGATGAAGACCATCAGCTGTGGGTGACCCTGCACCACATCGTGGCCGATGGCTGGTCGCTGAACATCCTGCTCGATGAATTCGCCAAATTGTATGCCGCTCACTGCCAGGGCCTGGAGGCAGCGTTGGCGCCGCTGCCCCTGGGCTACGCGGACTACGGCAACTGGCAGCGGCAGTGGCTGGCCGACGGCGAAGCCGAACGCCAACTGCAGTACTGGAAGGCCCAGCTCGGTGACGAACTGCCCGTGCTTGACCTGTGCACCGACCAACCCCGGGCCAACCAGCGCACATTCAGTGCTGCGCGTTTCAGCGTGAAGGTCCCCGCCACGCTCAGCCAAGCCCTCAAGGGCCTGGCGCAGGCGCAGCAGGCCAGCCTGTTCATGGTGCTGCTGGCCGGCTGGCAGGCACTGTTGCAGCGCTACAGCGGCCAGGCCGAGATCCGCGTCGGCGTGCCGAATGCCAACCGCCCGCGCCTGGAAACCCAGGGCATGGTCGGCTTCTTCATCAACACCCAGGTGCTGCGCGCGCAACTCGATGGCCGCATGCCGTTCAGCCAACTGCTGGCGCAGGTCCGCCAGGCCACGCTACAGGCCCAGGCCCACCAGGACCTGCCGTTCGAGCAGTTGCTCGAGGCCTTGCCGCAAGCCCGCGAGCAGGGCCTGTTCCAGGTCATGTTCAACCACCAGCAACGCGACCTGTCGGCACTGCGCCGCCTGCCAGGCTTGCTGGCCGAAGAGTTGCCGTGGCACAGCCGCGAAGCCAAGTTCGACCTGCAACTGCACAGTGAAGAGGACCATCAGGGCCGGTTGAGCCTGGCGTTCGACTATGCCGACGAACTGTTCGAGGCCAGCACCATCCAGCGCCTGGCCGGGCAGCTGCTGGCACTGCTGGAGCAAGTGTGCGCCGCGCCCGACCTGGCCTTGGCCGAGGTACAACTGCTCGACGAGGCGGGCCGGCGCCAGTTGTTGGGTTGGGGCCAGGCCGAAGCCGCCGCGCCGCAGCAACTGCTGGTCGAGCAACTCAACGAGCAGGCCCGCCTGACCCCGCAACGTACCGCCCTGGTATGGGCGGGTGGCAGCCTGGACTACGCCGAACTGCACCAGCAGGCCAACCGCCTGGCCCACTACCTGCGCGACAAAGGTGTCGGTCCTGACACGTGCGTCGCCATCGCCCTCGAGCGCTCGCCGCAACTGCTGGTCGGCTTGCTGGCCATTCTCAAGGCCGGCGGCGCCTACGTGCCGCTCGACGTGGATTACCCCGCCGAGCGCCTGGCGTACATGCTGGCCGATTGTGATGCTGGCCTGTTGCTCAGCCACAGCAGCCTGGTGGGCAAGCTGCCACAGGTCGATGGCGTCAGCACCATCGCCCTCGACCAGCTGCACCTGGACAGCTGGCCCAGCCAGGCCCCCGGCTTGCACCTGCAAGGTGACAACCTGGCCTACGTCATCTACACATCCGGCTCCACCGGCCAGCCCAAAGGCGTGGGCAATACTCACGCGGCGCTGGCCGAGCGTTTGCACTGGATGCAGGCCAGCTATGGGTTGGGCGACGAGGATGTGCTGCTGCAGAAAGCGCCGATCAGTTTCGACGTGTCGGTGTGGGAGTGCTTCTGGCCGTTGATCACCGGCAGCAAGCTGGTGCTCGCCGGCCCTGGCGAGCACCGCGACCCGCAGCGCATTGCGGCCCTGGTCCAGGCGCATGGCGTGACCACCCTGCATTTTGTGCCGCCACTGCTGCAGGTGTTTGTTCAGGAACCACAGGCCGCGGGCTGCGCCAGCCTGCGCCGGGTGTTTTCCGGGGGCGAGGCCTTGTCGGCGGCGCTGCGCGACCGGGTGCTGCAACTGCTGCCGCACGTGCAGCTGCACAACCGCTACGGCCCGACCGAAACCGCCATCAACGTCACCCACTGGCATTGCCAGGCCACGGACGGTGAGCGTTCGCCCATCGGCCGGCCGCTGGCCAACGTGCTGTGTCGGGTACTGGATGACGAACTCGAACTCACCGCACCCGGCGTGCCGGGTGAGTTGTACTTGGGCGGTGCGGGCTTGGCCCGTGGGTACCTGGGGCGCCCAGGGCTTACCGCCGAGCGTTTCGTACCCCAGGCCGATGGCAATGGCCAGCGCCTGTACCGCAGTGGTGACCGCGCCCGTTGGCAGGTTCAGCTGCAAACGCTGGAATACCTCGGGCGTCTGGATCAGCAGGTGAAAGTACGGGGGTTGCGCGTTGAACCTGAAGAAGTCCAGGCCTGCCTGTTGGCGCAAGCGGGTGTCGAGCAGGCGCTGGTGCTGGTCCACAACGATGCGGTCGGCGCGCAACTGGTTGGCTACTACAGCGGCAGCGCCCAGGCCGAAGCCTTGTTGACGGTACTGGCCGAGCACCTGCCGGCGTACATGGTGCCGGCGCAGCTGATTGCCCTTGCGCACATGCCCCTGGGCCCCAGCGGCAAGGTCGACCGCAAGGCGCTGCCGGCCCCGGTGTGGCAGCAGCGTGAGCACGTCGAGCCGCAAACAGCACTGCAACAGCAGGTCGCTGGCATCTGGCGCGATGTACTGAACCTGCCCCGTGTAGGGCTGCGCGATGATTTCTTCGCCCTGGGTGGCCACTCGCTGCTGGCCACCCAGATCGTTTCCCGCACGCGCCATGCGTGCGACGTGGAGCTGCCGCTCAAGGCCCTGTTCGAGGCCAGCGAGCTGGGCGCATTCTGTGCCGAGGTAGCCCGCATCCAGGTCAATGGCCAGCGCAACCTGCAAGGGCAGATCGCCCGCGTAGACCGCCGCCAGGCGGTGCCGCTGTCTTATTCGCAACAGCGCATGTGGTTCCTCTGGCAAATGCAGCCCGACAGCCCGGCCTATAACGTGGGCGGCATGGCGCGCTTGCGCGGCACCTTGCACGTCGAGGCGTTCGAGCGGGCGCTGCACGCGCTGATCGTGCGTCACGAAGCCCTGCGTACAACGTTCCCCAGCATCGACGGGGTGCCCTACCAGTGCGTGGCCGAAGACAGCGGCCTGCACCTGCACTGGCAGGACTTCAGCGCCTTGCCCGGCGCTGCCCGTGCGCAACGCCTGCAACAGCTGGCCGATGACCAGGCGCACCAGCCGTTCGACCTTGAGCGCGGCCCGCTGCTGCGCGCCTGCCTGGTCAAGGCCGCAGAGCGCGAGCACTTCTTCGTGCTGACCCTGCACCATATCGTGACCGAAGGCTGGGCCATGGACATCTTCGCCCGCGAGCTGGGTGAACTGTACGAGGCCTTTGTCGACGACCGCGAGTCGCCATTGGCACCACTGCCGGTGCAGTACCTGGACTACAGCGTGTGGCAACGGCAATGGCTGGAAAGCGGCGAGGGCGCTCGCCAACTGGCCTATTGGCAAACGCGCCTGGGCACCGAGCACCCGGTGCTGGCGTTACCCGCCGACCGCCCACGCCCGGCGGTGCAAAGCCACCGGGGCGGGCTGTACCGCTTCGAGCTCGACCCGGCCCTGGTCGAGCGCGTGCATGCCTTCAACAGCCAGCGTGGCCTGACCCTGTTCATGACCATGACAGCCACCCTGGCTGCCTTGCTGCACCGCTACAGTGGCCAGCGCGACCTGCGCATCGGTGCGCCGGTGGCCAACCGCATCCGCCCGGAAAGCGAAGGGCTGATCGGCGCCTTCCTCAATACCCAGGTGCTGCGCTGCGAACTGGATGGGCAGATGAGCGCCAGCGCCTTGCTGGAGCAGGTGCGCCAGGCTGCCATCGAAGGCCAGTCGCACCAGGACCTGCCGTTCGATCAACTGGTCGAGGCCCTGCAACCGCCACGCAGCAGTGCCTATAACCCGTTGTTCCAGGTGATGTGCAACGTGCAGCGCTGGGCCTTCCAGCAAAGCCGCAGCCTGGCCGGCATGCAGGTGGATTACCTGGTCAACGACGCCAGCGCCACCAAGTTCGACCTGTACCTGGAAGTGACCGACCTGGATGGCCGCCTGGGCTGCTGCCTGACCTACAGCCGTGACCTGTTCGATGAGCCGCGTATCGCGCGCATGGCCGAACACTGGCAACAGCTGCTGGTCGGGCTGCTCGACAACCCGCAACAGCGCCTGTGCGAGCTGCCGATGCTGAGCAGCAGCGAGCAGCAGCAACTGCTGGGCCAGTTGCAGGGCGACCCGCACTTGGGCCTCGGGCAGACCCTGCACGGGTTGTTCGCGGCCCAGGCCGCACGCACGCCGCAGGCCGGGGCGCTGACCTTCGCCGGCCAGCACCTGAGCTATGCCGAGCTCGAGCAGCGCGCCAACCGCCTGGCCCGGGCCCTGCGCGAACGGGGTGTCGGGCCGCAGGTGCGGGTAGGCCTGGCGCTGCAGCGCTCGCTGGAAATGGTGGTTGGCCTGCTGGCCATCCTCAAGGCTGGCGGCGCCTATGTGCCACTGGACCCTGAATACCCGCTCGACCGCCTGCGCTACATGATCGAGGACAGCCGTATCGGCCTGCTGCTGAGCCAGCGCGAGCTGCTGCAAAGCCTGGGCGAATTGCCCGAAGGTGTGGCGCGCTGGAGCCTGGAAGACGACGCAGCCAGCCTGGCGGCCTACAGCGCTGCGCCGCTGGACAACCTCAGCCTGCCGCAGCACCAGGCTTACCTGATCTACACCTCCGGCTCCACCGGCAAACCCAAGGGCGTGGTCGTCAGCCATGGCGAATTCGCCATGCACTGCCAGGCCGTGAGCGCCGCGTTCGGCATGCGCAGCGACGATTGCGAGCTGCATTTCTATTCGATCAACTTCGACGCCGCCAGCGAGCGGCTGTGGGTGCCACTGTTGTGCGGTGCGCGGGTGGTGTTGCGTGCCCAGGGGCAGTGGGGTGCGGAGGAAATATGCCAACTGGTGCGCGAGCAGCGGGTGAGCATCCTTGGCTTTACCCCAAGCTACGGGAGCCAACTGGCGCAATACCTGGGCGGCCAGGGCGAGCAACTGCCGGTTCGCCTGGTGATCACCGGTGGCGAGGCGCTGACCGGTGAGCACCTGCAGCGTATTCGCCAGGCATTCGCGCCCCAGCAGTTCTTCAATGCCTATGGGCCGACCGAGACCGTGGTCATGCCGCTGGCCTGCCTGGCGCCAGAGGTGCTGCCCGCAACGCTGGGCAGTGTGCCGATCGGCCAGGTCATCGGCAGCCGCACGGCCTACATCCTCGACGAAGACCTGGCGCTGTTGCCGCAAGGGGGTATCGGTGAGCTGTATGTCGGCGGCGCCGGCCTGGCCCAGGGCTACCACGATCGCCCGGGCCTTAGCGCCGAGCGCTTCGTTGCCGACCCGTTCGGCAGCGCAGGTGGGCGCCTGTACCGCACCGGTGACCTGGTACGCCTGGGCGCCGATGGCCTGGTCGAGTATGTTGGCCGCGCCGACCAGCAAGTGAAAATTCGCGGTTTCCGCATCGAACTGGGCGAGATCGAAAGCCGTCTGCAGGCACACGCCGATGTCGACGAGGCAGTGGTACTGGCCCTCGACCTGCCAGGCGGCAAGCAGCTGGTGGGCTACCTGGTGTGCCAGCAGGCCGCAGCCGACAACGAGGTGCAGCACCGCCTGCGCGAAGCCGTGAAGGCCGAGGCCCGCCAGCACTTGCCAGACTACATGGTGCCTGCGCACCTGGTGCTGCTTGATAGCCTGCCGCTGATGGGCAACGGCAAGCTCGACCGCCGCGCCCTGCCGCTGCCGGACCTTGAGCAAGCCCGCCAGCACTACCAGGCCCCTGGCGATGACGTGCAAGCTCGGCTGGCGCAGATCTGGGGCGAGGTGCTCAACGTCGCCCAGGTGGGGGTGCAGGACAACTTCTTCGAACTGGGCGGCGATTCGATCCTGTCGATCCAGGTGGTCAGCCGGGCGCGGCAGGCCGGGCTGCAGTTCACGCCACGCGACCTGTTCCAGCACCAGACCATCCAGGCGCTGGCCGCTGTGGCAAGGCAGAGCGAAGCGCACAGCAGCATCGACCAGGGGCTGCGCGAGGGCCAGGTTGGCCTGACGCCGATCCAGCACTGGTTCTTCGACAGCGAGGTGCCGCAGCCACAGCATTGGAACCAGGCGCTGCTGCTGGCGCTGCGCCAGCCGCTGGATAAAGCCACGCTGGAGCAGGCGCTGGCCGCGCTGGTGCAGCACCACGACAGCCTGCGCCTGCGTTTCAGTGCCGCCGCGAGCCGTTGGCAGGCTGCCTACACCCAGCCGGCTGAGGATCAGCTGTTGTGGGCTGCCACCGTCGCCGATTTTGCCGATTGCCAGGCGCTGTACAGCGATGTGCAGCGCAGCCTCGACCTGCAGCAGGGCCCGCTGCTGCGCGGCCTGCTGGTGACGGACGGCCAGGGCCACCATCGCCTGCTGCTGGCGATTCACCACCTGCTGGTCGATGGTGTGTCCTGGCGTGTGCTGCTGGAAGACTTGCAGGCGCTGTACCGTGGCCAGCCACTGCCCGCCAAGACCCATGCCATGGGCGACTGGGCCGCGCGCCTGGCCAGCTATGCCGGCAGCGATTCGTTGCGTGACGAGCTGGGCTGGTGGCAAAGCCAACTGGGGGGTGCCCGCCGTGAGCTGCCCTGCGATCACCCCCAGGGCGGTAACCTGCACCGCCACGCGCTAACCCTGACGACCGGCCTGAACGCCGAGCAGACCCGGCAGTTGCTGCAACAGGCCCCGGCTGCCTACCACACGCAGGTCAACGACCTGCTGCTGACCGCGCTGGCGCGGGCCATGTGCCGCTGGAGTGGGGACGACAGCGTGCTGGTGCAGCTGGAAGGCCATGGCCGCGATGGGCTGTTCGAGGATATGGACCTGACCCGCAGCGTGGGCTGGTTCACCAATGCCTACCCGTTGAGCCTGCGCCCGGTGCCCGGTGAGGATGACGCCGCGCGGGCAGGCTCGATCAAACGCATCAAGGAGCAGCTGCGCCAGGTGCCGCACAAAGGCCTGGGTTACGGCGTGCTGCGCTACCTGGCGGACGCCGCCGGGCGCGAGCAGATGGCGGCGTTGCCGCAGGCACGCATTACCTTCAATTACCTGGGCCAGTTCGACCAGCAGTTCGACAGCGCGGCGCTGTTCCAGCCGCTGGATGCCCCGGCCGGCCTGGCCCACGACCCCGACGCGCCGCTGCCCAACTGGCTGAGTGTCGATGGCCAGGTGTATGGCGGCGCCCTGCAGCTGCGCTGGACCTTCAGCGCCGAACGCTACGACAGGCAGACCATTGCCGCGCTGGCCGAAGCCTACCGCCTGGAGCTGCTGGCATTGGTGGAGCATTGCCTGGCCGAGGGCAATGGTAGTTTCACCCCTTCGGATTTCCCGCTGGCGCACCTGACGCAAGCGCAGATCGACGCCCTGCCGGTGCCGGCAGCGCAGATCGAGGACGTGTACCCGCTGAGCCCGATGCAGGAGGGCATGCTGCTGCATACCCTGCTGGAGCCGGGCACCGGCCTGTACTACATGCAGGACCGCTACCGCATCAACAGTGCGCTGGACCCCGATCGCTTCGCCCAGGCCTGGCAGGTCGTGGTGGCGCGCCACGAAGCCCTGCGCGCCTCGTTCAGCTGGAACAGCGGTGAGGCGATGTTGCAGATCATTCACAAGCCGGGCGACCTGGCCGTCGACTACCAGGACTGGCGCGGGCTTGCCGAGGCTGCCCAGGAGCAACGCCTGCAAGCCTTGCACAAGCAGGAGCGCGAGGCGGGCTTTGCCTTGCTCAGCGAGGCACCGTTCCACCTGCGCCTGGTGCGCGTGGCAGACGAGCGCTACTGGTTCATGATGAGCAACCACCACATCCTGATCGATGCCTGGTGCCGCTCGCTGTTGATGAACGACTTCTTCGAGGTTTACCAGGCACTTGGCGAGGGCCGCCAGGCGCAGTTGCCGGTGCCGCCGCGTTACCGCGACTACATTGGCTGGCTGCAACGCCAGGGGCTGGACGATGCGCGGGCCTGGTGGCAGGCCAACCTGGCCGGGTTCGAGCGCGCCACGGCGCTGCCCAGTGACCGCCCATTGCGCCATGACCATGCCGGCAGCGGCATGGTCGTGGGCGACTGCCATACCCGCTTGCAGGTGAGCGAGGGCGTGCGCCTGCGCGAACTGGCGCAGGCGCACCAGCTGACCGTCAACACCTTTGCCCAGGCGGCCTGGGCCCTGCTGCTGGCGCGTTACAGTGGCGAGCGTGACGTGGCCTTTGGCGTGACCGTGGCCGGCCGCCCGGTCAGCATGCCGCAGATGCAGCGCACCGTGGGCCTGTTCATCAACAGCGTCGCGTTGCGCGTGCGCCTGCCGCTGGCCGGGGAGCGTTGCAGCGTGCGCCAGTGGTTGCACAGCCTGCTGCAAAGCAACATGGAGCTGCGCGAGTACGAGTACCTGCCCTTGGTGGCGATCCAGGAGTGCAGCCAACTGCCCAAGGGCCAGCCGCTGTTCGACAGCTTGTTCGTGTTCGAGAACGCCCCGGTGGAAACCGCCGTGCTCGACCATGCGCAGCACCTGAACGCCAGCTCCGACTCGGGCCGTACCCACACCAACTTCCCGCTCACGGCGGTGTGCTACCCCGGCGATGACCTGGGCCTGCACCTGTCGTTCGACCAGCGCTACTTCGACTACCCGACCGTCGAGCGCCTGCTGGCCGAGTTCAAGCGGCTGTTGCTGGCGCTGGTAGAGGGCTTTGCCGGGGAGGTGAGCGAACTGCCGTTGCTGGGCGCCGAAGAACAGCGCTTCCTGCTGGAAGACTGCAACAGCACCGAACGGGCTTATCCGCTGGAGCAAAGCTACGTTGCCCAGTTCGAAGCGCAAGTGGCCGCGCACCCGCAGCGTGTCGTTGCCCGCTGCCTGGAAGCCGCCTACGACTATGCCGGTCTGAACCTGGCCGCCAACCGTCTGGGCCACGCACTGATCCTGGCCGGCGTGAAGGTCGACCAGCCGGTGGCGCTGCTGGCCGAGCGCGGCTTGCCGCTGCTGGGCATGATCGTCGGCAGCTTCAAGGCCGGCGCCGGCTACCTGCCGCTGGACCCTGGCCTGCCGGCGGCGCGCCTGCAAAGCATCATCGAGCTCAGCCGCACGCCGGTGCTGGTGTGCAGTGCCGCCTGTGCCGAGCAAGGGCGGCAACTGTTGAGTGCGCTGCCCACGCAGGCGCGCCCGCAACTGCTGGTGTGGGAGGAAATCCAGGCCAGCCAGGTCGCCAGCCACAACCCTGGGATTCACAGCGGGCCGGACAACTTGGCCTACGTGATCTACACCTCAGGTTCCACCGGCCTGCCCAAAGGCGTGATGGTCGAGCAGCGCGGCATGCTCAACAACCAGTTGAGCAAGGTGCCTTACCTGGGCCTCAGCGAGCAGGATGTGATAGCCCAGACGGCGTCGCAGAGTTTCGACATTTCCGTGTGGCAGTTCCTGGCTGCGCCGCTGTTCGGGGCTACCGTGCAGATCGTGCCGAACGCCATCGCCCATGATCCGCAGGGCCTGCTGGCGCATGTGCAGGCCAGTGGCATCACCGTGCTGGAAAGCGTGCCATCGCTGATCCAGGGCATGCTGGCCAACGACCACCAGGCGCTCGATAGCCTGCGCTGGATGCTGCCAACCGGCGAGGCCATGCCACCGGGGCTGGCCGCGCAGTGGCTGCAGCGCTACCCGCAGGTGGGGCTGGTGAACGCCTATGGCCCGGCGGAGTGCTCGGATGACGTGGCGTTCTTCCGGGTCGATGCCGCCTCGACTCAAGGCGCCTATTTGCCGATCGGCACGCCAACCGACAACAACCGCCTGTACCTGTGCGGGGACGATCAGGCACTGGTGCCGCTGGGCGCGGTGGGTGAACTGTGCGTGGCTGGCACCGGCGTTGGCCGTGGCTACGTTGGCGACCCGGTGCGCACGGCACTGGCGTTCATCCCGCACCCGTACGGTGCGCCGGGCGAGCGCCTGTACCGTACTGGCGACCTGGCGCGGCAGCGCCCGGACGGTGTGCTGGAGTACGTTGGGCGCATCGACCACCAGGTGAAGATTCGCGGTTATCGCATCGAGTTGGGCGAGATCGAGGCGCGCCTGCACGAACAGGCACAAATCCGCGATGCTGCCGTGGGGGTACAGGAGGGTGCCAATGGCAAGCACTTGGTCGGTTACCTGGTTGCGCACCAGGGCATTGCCGGGGACGCTGAATTGCTGGAGCGGATCAAGCAACGCCTGCGCGCCGAGTTGCCGGAGTACATGGTGCCGTTGCACTGGGGCTGGTTCGACAGCCTGCCGCACAATGCCAACGGCAAGCTGGACCGCAAGGCCCTGCCCGCCATCGACATCGGCGGCCAGCGCGGCCAGGCCTACCAGGCACCGCGCAATGAGCTGGAAGACGTACTGGCGGGTATCTGGGCCGATGTGCTCAAGGCTGAGCGGGTCGGGGTGCACGACAACTTCTTCGAGTTGGGCGGGCACTCGTTGCTGGCCACGCAGATAGCCTCGCGGGTGCAGAAGCAGTTGCAGTTGAACGTGCCGCTGAGGGCGATGTTCGAGTGCAGCACCGTGGCGGAGCTGGCGGAGTATGTGCAGGGGCTGCAGGGCAGTGCACTGGATGACGACAAGGTCGATCGGCTAAGTGACCTGATGGCGGAGCTGGAGGGGTTGTAAACCGCAGGCTATGCCCCCACCGCCAATGTCTGGCGGCGGGGGCGCGCCATGCAAACTAGATGACTGGATTTACATCGCAGCGTTGATAAAAGCTTCATCATAGGACTTTGCGCTGTAGCGGGTCAGAAACGCTTCACCATTCCCGAACGGCTCGATGCGCTGGTGTGCAAGCATGTAGAACCGGTGGCAGTTCGTTACGATTTCTTCGGTGTAGTGAGACGATACCACCACGCTGGCCCCATCTGCACACGCGTTCTTTATGCCCAGCCAGATGTGGTGTCGAAACTCAGGGTCTATGCCGGCGGTCGGTTCGTCGAGGATAATCAGGTCACCACCCATGAGCAGTAGTGTGAGGGTGATGAAACTGCGGATTTCGCCGTAACTGCAGGTCGATGCCTTTTTCTCAGAGAGGTTGGCGTAGCGCTTTGACAACGCAGGCGACCACTGGCAGAGGCGCGCAAGGGCCTGATGGTGACTGGGTGCCGATGTTGAATTCAACTGGGTGATCAGTTCATAGGCCTCGCCCATTTTCAGCAGCGGCGGTGGCGTTAGTACTTGCGTCAGGTAAAGCTGGCACTTGGAAACGTTGATGATATTGCCTTGGCTAGGCTTTCTGACATTGCATATCAAATCGAAAAGTGTCGTTTTGCCCGCGCCGTTGCATCCCAGTATTCCGACTGCCTCACCTTCGCTTAGGCTCAGCGAGATATTCTGGAGAAGCGGCGTGTCGGGGTGGGAAAAGCTGAGTTTGTCGAGCGTCAGAAGATTCATTCAATATCGACTCCAGATGGGTTGGATTCTGAATAACTTCGCTGTGACATAAAACCCTATTGCTGAGGCAGCAACGGCTGCAGAGAAGCTCACGCTGAGTGATAGCTGCCCATTGATGATGTTTGCGCTCAAGTAAAGCGGATTGATCGCGCCGAGCCAGTGCGAGGTGTTGGAAGGTGCGCTACCCAGGTAACCAGAAAAGAGCATGAGAAACGAAAGGAATGAAAATACCGTGCCGGCGGTACTGAACCTGATCGGCAGCGCAGCAATGGCCAGGCCTATGCAGGAAAATAGTAAATAGCTTGTGTAGAAAGCCGCTGTGAGATGCAGGAATTCTGGCAGCGAGTAGGGGCCGTACAGTGGCTTGGTGATGATATAGAAGGCGCTTGAATACAGCAGGCTGATCACGCTATAGCTGAGGGCATGTGACGTCAGGAACAGCGTGATGGCCTCCCGTCGGTAGATGAATGAACGGACAAAACCGCTCTCCCGTCTGCCAATCAAGTAGAAGCTCAGGCCGAAAAAGGCGACGTTTGCGGAGATGTAGGCGTAAAACCAGGCCGCGGAGTGCGTATAACTGGAAGCTGAGAGGCCCGTAAATGAAGCGTTCTGCTTCATGATCATGAACATCATGCACGGTGCTACTGCAGTCCACAGCAGTGCGGTAGGTTCTCTCAAGTGCTCAACGAGTAGTAGCCTGGCGACCGAAATTATTCTTCTTGTTCGTCTCATGGTATGCACCCTTCGGAGGTCATGAAGAAGACATTACGCCTGGTGCTATTTTGGAACCAAGCCCTCATGTACGGCGGTTGGGCGCTGAATGTCTGCTGCGAAATCTTTTATTGTCAGGATTGAGGGGTGTCAAGTTTTTCCGCTGAATATTCAGTTTCTAGGAGTAGGTGCGTTTGTTGAGGTGGTGATGCTTGTTGTGAGGGGCGTCTGAAGGATGTTTCTGACAATTAATTGATTAGTGGTATTGAGCGGGGCTTTTCAGTTTTTGGTGTGGGCCGTTTCCTGCTGGCTTGTAAGGCGTGTAGAAATTTTTATTATGAATACTCTATTTGAGATGAGCGGTATCGATAGTTCTGGTGCGCAATTAAGTGTTACAAGGTATAGCTTTTTTGCCGAATTCTAGATCGAGCACCGTGCGGGCGGCGCTCGCTATTTACAGCACTCACCTCAGGCGCTAGCGCTTGCCAAGAATCTTCCCAAGCATCTCCGGCCGTGGTGCGCCTTGCTGGCTCTGCAGCTGACCCTGATCATCCTGGTAGAAAATCGCTGGGGTGGCCTGCAACCCCATCTCTTCCATCAACGCCATGTTTGCCGCCAACTTTTGCTGAACCGCCGGCGGCACCTGCTTCAGCGCTGTCAGGGTGCTGGCCTTGCCGGCCTTCTCATGCGCGTGCAAAGCCTTGGCCGGGTCTTGTGCCGCCAGCAGGGCGGCCGACTTGCCTGGGCTGTCTTCGCGGATGATGCCGACCATGATGTGGCGCAACTGCACCTTGCCCGACTCGACCCAAGGCCGTGCCTGTTCCCAGAACATGTTGCAGTACGGGCAGTTGGGGTCGCTGAACAGGTACACCTTGCGCGGTGCATCGTCCCTGCCATCGGCGATCCAGGCGGTTTTCTCCATCTTCGCCCAGATTTCCTTGCTCATCGGCGCATACACCAGCTTTTCCAGCGGCTCTGCGCTCAGGTCCTTGCCCTGTTCGTCGAACAGGTTGCCGACCAGTACGTGCTTGCCGTCGGGCGTCAGGTACAGGGCCAGGGCGTTGTTCTGGTACTCGGCGGCGTAACCGCGCAGGCCGTTGGGGGCGTCGAAGCTGCCTTTGATCACGGCACCCTTGGCTTGCAGTTGCTGAACCGCCTTGGGCAGCTCTTCGGCCTGCAAGGCGGGGGCGGCCAGGAGGGCCAGGGACAGGGGCAACAGTGCAGTCAATCGCATTTCAGTTTCCTTGTGCGGCAGGGGCGGGCGCAGCGGCCCGCTCGAAAGGTTCCAGGGCATGGCGCAGGCTGGCCCGGGACAACTCCCCCAGGTGGCTACCGACCAGCCGCCCCTGGGCGTCATAGAACAGCGTGGTGGGCAGGGCCATCGAACCGACGCGTTGGGCCAGCAGGCCGGTGCCGTCGAACAGCACGTGGGTCAGGCTCAGGCCGGTGGTGGCGAGGAAGGTGCTGACGTTTTCCGGGGTTTCGCCCTGGTTGACGAACAGGAAGGTCACGTTCGGGTATTCGCTCTGCGCCTGCTGCAGCACCGGCATTTCGCGCCGGCAGGGTGGGCACCAGGTGGCCCAGAGGTTGATCACCAGCGGTGTACCGCGGTAGCTGTGCAGCGCCACGGGCTGGCCGCCGGCATTGCGCAGGTTCAGTTCGGGGAGTTCGGTGCCCTTGCTGTACAAGTGCCCGCCAAAGCTGGCCAGGCCCCAGAACAGCGCGCCGCTGAACAGCGCCCAGCCCAGCGGGCGGCGCAGGCCTGGGTGGCGCCAGCCCTGCCACAGGGCACCGCCCACGATACCCGCCAGGCCCGACCAGAACAGAAAGCCGCCATCACGGATGTCGATGATTTGCAGCGGATCGTCCCGGTACATCGGCCAGTACGCCAGCACGAACCCCGCCCGCGCGCTGAGCAAGCCAAGCAGAAACAGGTTGAACAGCGCCGACTCCGGGCTTTCACCGCCGCGCCGTGCGACCCACCAGCCGACCACGCTGGCGATCACCAGCGCGGTGAGCATGACCAGGTGGTTCAGGGCCATGGTCAGCGGCCCCAGGGTCACGGTGAGCATCAGCCTTGACTCCTGGTCTGGGCCCAGTGTTGCTGGAACACGGCGGCGTCCACTTCACCGGTGATGCGCCGCGCGCGGCGCTCTTCGCCTTCTGGGCCGATCCAGATGATGCTCGGCGGGCCCGGTACCTGGTAGCGTTGTAGCAGCGCTTTGCTGGCGGGGCTGTTGGCGGTCACGTCCAGCCGCAGCAGGTGCACGCCGGCCAGCCCGGCCTGCACGTCGCTGCGGCTGAACACTTGTTTTTCCATCACTTTGCACGACACGCACCAGTCGGCGTAGTAGTCGAGCATGACCCATTGCCCGCGAGACTTGGCGGCATCGAGTTCGCGTTGCAGGTCTTCTGGGCGGCTGACGGTGACGAAGCTATCCTCGGCGTGCGCAGCAGTGGCTGGCGCGGCTGCCCCCCCGGCGAATGGGCGCAGGGGTTGCCAGAGGTCGTCGCCGCCGGCTGCCGCGCCGACCAACAGCAAGCCCCCCCACAGCGCCCCCAGCAGCGGCACTGCGCGCAGTGCCGGCAGCCGCTGCAGGGCCGGCCAGGCTGCCCAGGCCAGGGCGACCAGCCAGGCACCGGCGAGGGCCAGCAGCAGGCTGGCCGGCAGCAGGCTGCGCACGGTGTACAGCGCCATGGCCAGGAACACGAAGCCGAATACCGCCTTTACCCGGTCCATCCAGGCGCCCGGGCGTGGCAGGTAGCGGTTGCCCAGGGTGACCAGCAACAGCAGCGGCACGCCCATGCCCAGGCCAAGGGCAAACAGCACCAGCGCGCCTTGCAGCACATCGCCGCTTTGCGCGATGTACAGCAGCGCCCCGGCCAGAGGCGCGGTCATGCAGGGGCCCAGCAGCAACCCGGACAACGCGCCCAGCAAGGCCGCACCATACAGGTTGCCGCCGCGGGTGCCTCGCCCGGCCCGGTCGAGACGATCACGCAGGGCGGCGGGCAACTGCAGTTCGAAGGCGCCGAACATCGGCAGGGCAAGGATGATGAACAGCCCCGCCAGGCTGCCCAGCAGCCAGGGTTGTTGCAGCCAGGCTTGCAGGCTGGCGCCTAGCAGCGCGGCGACCACGCCCAGGGCGGCGTAGACCAGGGCCATGCTCAGTACGTAGACCCCGGCCAGCAGCCAACCGCGGCGGGCGCTGGCACCGTTGCCCAACACCAGCCCGGCGAGAATCGGCAGCATCGGCAGCGAGCAGGGGGTAAAGGCCAGCAACAGGCCCAGGCCGAAGAAGGCCAGCAGGCTCCATACCAGGTGCCCCTGTTGCAGGCCGCTGGCCAAGGCCTGGTCGCTGGCTTGTTCGGCGGCCGGCGCTACGCTGCCGCCCAGGTCGATGCTGGTGGTTTGTGGCGGGTAGCACAGGCCGGCGTCGGCGCAGCCCTGCCAGCCCAGGCGCAACTGGCCCTGGGCGTTGGCCGGCAGCAGCAGTTCAAGCTGGTCACGGTACACCGCGCTGTCGCCGAAGAACTCGTCGTGGTGGTTGAGTGCCGGCGGCAATTGCGGCTGTTGATCGCTCGGCAGGCCATCGAATTTGAGGCGCTTCTGATACAGGTAGTAGCCCGGCTTGATCTGGAAGTACAGGCGCATCTGGCCGTCGGCCTGGCGGTCGTGGGTCAGTACGAAGGCCTGCTCGACCGGCAGGAAATCGGGTTTGACGTCGAACGGGTTGGCTTGCAGGGGGCCAGCCAGTAGCAGTGTCAGGAAGAGCAGGAGAACGCGCATGTCTTCGCCTTGGCAGATCGGGGAATGGGGCCATGCTGGCTGGGGTTGATTAAATGAAGGTTAACGGCGGTTTTGAAGGGGGTGTGAGGGTTTTCGGTGTTTGACGGGGGATTTGCAGCGCCTGTTAGATCGAGCGCCGAATCTCCAAAGGCGAACACCTATCAGCCCCAGCACGGATCCCCCCCCCCGCTTAAAACCCGACACACCGCGACATATTGTCGGCTTGACTTTGCCTGTCCTCGCTAAATTGCTGTAAAGTTGACGTTCAGGTCAGCTTTCTGCAAGCCAGGCCCAGAATCAGAAGAAAGGGCAGACCCTCGACTGCCCAGAGGATCAAGCATGTCCAACCGTGATATTTCCAGGCGCGCCTTCCTGCAAGGCGGGCTGGTCGCTGGTGTCGGTGTGACCATGGCGCCACTTGGCAGCCAGGCGTTCGCCGCGCTGATGGAGGAACGCGTCACCGCTTCGCCGCAGAAGTGGATGAGCCATGACGGCAAGGCGCGTTTCCGTAACGATGCGTTGTCCAAGGTCTGCGGCGACAAGGTGTTCGCCCGCGACATCCGTGCCAAGGACATGCCGGGCTGGCCGGTGCAACAGGGCCATGCCTTGTTGCTCAAGGCCACCAAGGCTGACCGCATCTATGCCGGGCATGACCTGAGCCTGCTGGGGGCAGACCTGCAACCAGACCGTGTCGTCACCGCCGCCGACCTGGAACAGGACGGCATCGCCTGGCCCGAAGCGCACTCGCCCGACCCGCTGCTGCCGCCTGGCAAGGTACCGATGTTCATCGGCCACCCCGTGGCAATCCTGATCTGGCACGATTTCGAGCGTTTCCGCCAGGCCAAGCGCAAGCTGCAGTTCAACGACCAGGCGATCCGCTACGGCGCCCAGGCGCCGCTGTACCAGCGTGACCCCTATGGCAGCTTCCGCTTCGTGCGGGTGGGCGGCGCCACGCCGTTCGACGACGATGAGTTCTCCAGCCTGAAGAATTCCATGCTGTTCCCCACCATCCTCAACCGCAAGCCGGTGTGGTCGAAACAGCCCAACCAGCATGGTGACCTGACCGAGCAGGGGCTGTTCTACGCCAACCGTATGGCCGAACAGCTGGACAACCCGCCCGAGGACTGGCTGGTGTTCGACGAGCGCTACAAGACGCCGTCCATCGAACCTGCCGCGCTGGAGCCGGACAACGGCAATGGCTGGTACGACCGGGCCAGCGGCACGCTGCACTTCGTGGTTGCCACCCAGTGCCCGTTCGAAGTGGCGCAGGAATGCGTGCACATGATCAAGCCGTCGCGGTTTGCCCTGAACACCCTGAACATGCACCCCGGCTACACCGTGGGCTACGGCTCCAAGGACAACAACATCTTCGTTTTCTACGCTGCCGTGGCTGCGTTGTACGGCGACGGGGTACCGGTCCGCCTGGCCAATGACCGCTACGAGCAGTTCCAGAGCGGCATCAAGCGCCATGCCTTCGATATCCGCTACCAACTGGCGGTGGACAAGAAAGACAACAGCTTCAAGATTTTCCGCGCCGACATGAGCTGCGACGGTGGCGGGCGCATCAACTACAGCCCGTCGGTGGCCGCAGTGGGTGCGACCGCAGCGCAGTCGATCTATTACATGCCGCAGAACGACCTGTCGGTGACTGCCTATTACTCGCGTGGCGTGGAGGCGGGCTCCATGCGCGGCTATGGCACCCTGCAGAGCATGGCGGCGACTGAAATGATGGTCGATGAAATCGCCGGCCGCCTGGGCGTGGATGCCATCGATCTGCGCCGTGCCAACGCGCTGAAGTCGGGCATGAAGAACACCCAGGGCGCGGTGCCGGCCGGCGCCCTGCGCCTGTACGAAATTCTCGACAAGGCCGCCGTGCACGACCGGTGGCGCAACCGTGACGCACGCAAGCAGCAGATGGATGCCAAGGACCAGGATCACTGGTACGGCGTGGGTTTCGCCATCTGCCAGAAAGACTTCGGGACGGGCGCGGAAGCGCCGATGGCCAGCGTCGAGTTCAGCCGCGACGGGCGCATCAGCCTGCGCCACATCGGTACCGAACTGGGCACTGGCATGTCCACTTCGCAGGCCCTGGTGGTCAGCGACTTCCTTGGCCGTTCGGCCGATGAGGTGCGCACTGCCGTTACCGAGTGGCCAGAGCTGCAACTGACCACCAGCGGCAACCCGTACCTGATCAGCCAGCCCGAACAGGACGCTGCCCTGCGTAACCCGCGCTGGGTGGGCAAGCTGGCGTCGCCATCGTCGGCGACCAACTCGGCGTTCTATTTCAGCCACGCTACCCGCGAAGCGGCACGGGTACTGTTCAACCACGGCCTGTGGCCGGCGGCCATGGCCATCTGGCGCCAGGGGCCTTACGGCGGGCAGGCCAACCCGCTGGTGGTGCGCCGCGAGAACGCTGTGTGGGTCAATGGTGAGCTGACCGGCAACGGCCTGGCTCCGATCCCGTTCGCCCAGCTGGCGCAAAAGGCCCATGACATGGGCCTGGTCACCGGTGTGAGCGTCCACGGCTTCAACCGCTGGAGCTGGGCCGAGGCCGACTTCGTCATCGACGGTGTGCGCGAGCGCTTCCCGCTCGACGCCGTGGCCGTGAAATACGGCGACGGCGCGGTCAACGCCAAGAAAGCGCAGATGAGCAGCCACGGTTATCACCTGCTCGACCGGCAGAACGCGGCGTACCCCGATACCCAGCTGAACAACGCCATGGTCACCTACTACAGCCCGGTGGCGACCATTGTCGAAGTCAAGGTCAACAAGGGCACCCACGAAGTGCAAGTGCTCAACCACCACAGCTGGGTCGAGTGCGGCCGGGCGCTGGTGCCGGAGCTGGTCAAAGGCCAGCTCGAAGGTGGCATCGCCATGGGTATCGGGCACGCCCTGACCGAAGAAATGCCAATGTACGAGGGCGGGCCCGGGGAGGGCGACTGGAACTTCAACCGCTACCGCCTGCCGCATGCGCGCGATGTGGCGGTGTGGCAGCAGACCAGCGAAATTCTGCCGCCGCTGTCACCCACCGACCCGTCCAAGGGCATTGCCGAAGTGGTGATGATCCCGGTCGTCGGTGCCATCGGCAATGCCGTTGCGCATGCCATTGGCAAGCGCGTGCGCGATCTGCCCATTACCCCAGCCCGTATCAAGGAGGCCCTCAATGGCTAACCGCCCACTGCAACTGACCCTCAACGGTCAACCGGTCGGCCCGGTCGAGGTCCCCGACGACCTGGCGATGCTCGACTACCTGCACGAATACCAGAACCTCACCGGTTCGCGCCTGGGCTGCGGCCAGGGCATCTGCCACGCCTGCGTGGTGATCGTGGACAACCCGGACGGCACCTGCGAAGAAGTGCGCACCTGCATCACCGGTGCCCACTACTTTGCAGGCAAGAAAGTGCGCACCATCGAAGGCCATGCCAGCAAGGACGAGGCCGGCAACCTGACGCTGAACCCGATCCAGCAGAAGTTCGTCGACCTGTTCGCCTTCCAGTGCAGTTACTGCGCACCAGGCTTCGTCAACGCCGCTACCGTGCTGGTGGAAACCGCCCAGCGCCAGCCGCTGAACAAGAGCGAAGTGCAAGACCGCATCGAGGCCAGCCTCGGGCACCACATCTGCCGGTGCACAGGCTACGTGCGTTACTACGACGCCACCCGCCAGGTGCTCAACGACCTCGGCCTGGTCAAGGAGGGTTGAACATGGGCTTCGTACGTAGCGCATTGGCGCTGGCGTTGGGTGTTGCCGTCAGTTCGGCGGCCCTGGCTGCCGATGAAGCACAGGTCAAGCGCGGTGAATACCTGGCCCGCGCCGCCGACTGCATGGCCTGCCACACCGCCGAAGGCGGCGCACCGTATGCCGGCGGCCTGCCGATCCATTCGCCGTTCGGCACCATCTACGGCAGCAACATCACCCCGGACAAGCAGTACGGCATCGGCAACTACAGCGCCGACGAGTTCTTCGCAGCAGTCACGCAGGGCAAGCGCAAGGATGGTGCCAACCTTTATCCCGCGATGCCTTACACCTCGTACCACCTGATCAAGCGCGAAGACTCGGACGCGATTCTTGCCTACCTGAAAACCGTACCGCCGATCAACCGCCCGGCCCCGCAGACGGCGCTGCGCTTCCCGTTCAACGTGCGCATGGGCCTGAGCGGCTGGAACCTGTTGTATGGCAAGAGCGTGCAGCTGCAGCCAACCGAGGGCAAAAGCCCGGCCTGGCAGCGTGGCCAGTACCTGGTCGAAGTCATGGGCCACTGTGGCGAGTGCCATACCCCACGCAATGCGATCGGCGCACTGCAGCAAGACCAGCGCCTGAGCGGCGGCCTGCTGGCGGGTTACCTGGCGCCCAGCCTGCTGGCGCAGGACCTGGCTGAGCGGGGCTGGACCCAGCCAGACTTGACCACCTTCCTCAAGCACGGCATCAGCGCCCAGGGCAGCATGTTCAACGAGATGTTCCCGGTGGTGCACCACAGCACCCAGCACCTGGAGGACGCCGACCTGGCGGCCATGGCCACCTACCTGCTGGGCGACCAGCCACCCGCGGCCAAGGTCATCCAGCCGGTTGCCCTGGCGCAGATGAGCGACAGTGCCCAGCGCGGCCACCAGCAGTACCTGAACGTTTGCGCCGGCTGCCATGGGGTCGACGGCGAGGGCAAGCCACACGTCGCCGTGGCCATGCAGGGCAATACCGTGCTGCGCCAGGCCGACTCGCGCAACCTGGTCAAGGTCATCCTCGAAGGCATCCGCGAACAACAGTTCACCGGCTTCGAGCGCATGCAGCCGATGCCTGGCTTCGCCGGTAAGCTGGATGACCAGCAGGTGACGGACATGGTCAACTACCTGCGCCAGGCCTGGGGCGGATTGCCCGGTGACCTGAAGGTACAGCAGCTCGCCGAGCTGCAGGCGGAGTAACCGGTGCAGCATCTCGATCTTCAGGTGATTCGCCAGGCCTTGCAGTGGTCGTGCAGCGGTCAGCAGGTGTGGTTGTGCACGGTACTCGCCACCTACGGTTCGGCGCCGCGTGCACCGGGGTCGCTGCTGGCGGTCAACGCCAGCGGCCAGTGGCTGGGTTCGTTGTCTGGTGGCTGCGTAGAGGACGACTTCCTGCACCGTGTGGCCTTGGGCGAGTTCGCCGAGCCGGTCACCCTTGTGCGTTACGGCGATGGCAGTGACCCCCGCTCGGGCATTCGCCTGCCGTGCGGCGGGGTGCTGGAAGTGCTGGTGGAAAACCTGGCGGCCGAGTGCGACGTGCAGGCCCACCTGCGCGAGTTGCAAAGCGCATTGCTGGGGCAGCGCCGGTTGTTGCGCGAAGTGCGCCTGCCCGACGGCAACCGCCAGTTGGTGCCTGACACCAGCCAGGGGCCGCGGGTGCAGCGTGAGCCCACCTGTGTACGGCTGCGCGTCGGCGCCGCCCAGCGCCTGCTGCTGGCGGGCTATTCCAGCGTGGCGCACTGTTGCGCCGAGTTCGGCAAAGGCCTGGGCTTCGAAGTGATTCTCTGCGAGCCACGTGATGAAGTGCTCGACGGCGTGCACCTGGACGGCATCGAGCTACGCCGCGAGCTGCCGTCGGAATTTATCGCCAATGGCGGTTGCCATGCCGACACGGCGGTGGTTGCATTGACCCATGATCCGAAAATCGATGACCTGGCCATGCTTGAAGCGGTGCGTACAGAAGCGTTCTACATCGGCGTGATGGGCTCGAAGGCCACCTCTGACAAGCGTCGCGAGCGCTTGCAGCGCATCGGCGGCCTGAGTGGCGACCAGTTGGCGCGTATCCACGCGCCGATCGGCCTCAACCTGGGTAGCAAGACACCGGCCGAAATCGCCCTGGCGGTACTGGCCGATATCTTGCGCCTGCGCAACGGGATTGGGCGGGCGGCGCTGTGAGTGTGGTGGCGTTGGTGTTGGCGGCTGGCAGCAGCGTGCGCTTCGGCGGCGACAAGCGCCGGGCGCTGATGTCGGACGGTCGCAGCCTGCTGGTGCACAGTGTCGAACGTGCCTGCGCGGTGTTCGATGAGGTGCGGGTGGTGTTGCGCGCCGGCGAACGGGCAGAGGCGCTGGGTTTGCCATCGGCGTGCCGGGTCATTTCCAGTGTCGATTGCGCACAGGGCATGGGCCATAGCCTGGCAGCCGGCGCCGCCTCGCTGGCAGATTGCGAGGCGCGGGCGGTAGCGGTGGTGTTGGGCGACATGCCCTGGGTGGCGCCCGCCACGCTTGGCTTGCTTGCACGCCAGGCCGGTCCGTCAACCATAGTCCTGCCTTGGCATGCCGGGCGGCAGGGCCATCCGGTGTTGTTCGGCCGTGATTTCTGGCCGGCGCTTGCCCGGTTGCAGGGTGATGAAGGGGCGCGGTCGGTAGTGAAGGCTCATCCAGAAAGTTGCGTCAGGGTGCACGTGCAGGACGTCGGTGTGCTGCAGGATGTCGACAGGCCAGAGGCGCTTAACCCGTAGCCATGGCCTATTCATCCTCTTCGTCAGCCCATTCGTAAGGCTGCAGTGCGCTCAGTTGCGACAGCAGCAGCAGGTGCTCCACCACTTTGAGCTTTTCCAGCCGCTCAAGGCTGTCTGAACCTCCCAGCATCAAGGCGGGAACAAAGCCATACATTTCATCCACGCCCAAGGTGCCGAGCCGTTCCCTGGCAGGGTCGAACAGGTCGTCGAAATACGTGCCTTCGGTCATCAGCCACATGAGCAAACCATGGATCTTGTTGTCCCGCTCTTCGTCCCCTGAACTGTGGGCACCCTCGATATAACGGGAGTGGAAGGCCGCGATGGTCAGCACTGAACCGGTTTTTTCACCCCATAGGTACAGGTCGCCAAAAGCGCTGCGGGCGATAAGGTGATAAGTGTCGCAAGTTTCGAAGTGCGTGCCTGCCAACCAGGAAGCCACGACCTCCTGATATTCCTGGGGGTTGACCACCCAGAACAAGCCGTCGCCGTAGCCGCACCAGCCGTGGTCTTGCCAGTAGGCAAGGAGGCGGTTCGGGAGTTTGCCTCTGTAATGATCGATGGCGGCATGTGGCACGGGCTGCTGGCCGATGGGGGCGCCGAAGGTTTCCAGGAAAATGCTGAAGACTACGTCCATGGTTTCAAGTCCCTTTTGGGTTTTTAGAAGTCGGAGAAGCGGTAGGGCTCAAGTGCAGTTAGCTGTGAGAGCATTATTAAATGTTCCACGGTGTTTACTTTTTCGATTCGCTCTAAACTCGCTTTCCCGCCAAAGGCAAGTGCGGGGTTGAATCCATACATTTCATTGTGATTGAGTATGCCAAGTTTTTTCCTTGCTGCTTCGAATAACCCTTCGAAATCATTGCTGTCCTTTTTTGTCTGTAGGAAGAATGATTGCACATGTCTGTCGATGTTAGAGGTGCGGCGGTTGTTGCCGCAGTAATGTGAGATATGGCTGGCAATGCTCAGTGAAAAGCCTGTTCTTTCACCGTACAAGTAGAGATCGCCGAATGCCCCACGCGCGATTACGTGATAGTTGTCATGCGCGGCCAAGGGCGTGCCATTGATCCAATACGCAACGACACCCTCATACTCTTGAGGGTCGACCGTCCAAAAAATGCCGTCACCGTATCCGCACCACCCGTATTTTGCCCAATATTCCATCAATTTTTCTGGTAGTTTTCCCCTGTAGCGTTCGATGGCCGAGGCAGGTACCTCCTGCCTGAGAATAGGTTGTCCAATTTTTTCGATGAAGGAGGCGTAGACGTCATCCATTATGAGGTCCCTATCAATCTAGCATTTGCGTAATTTGATGTTCATGAGGGAAGCACCGCTGCCCGATTTCAATGTTTGTTCGGCAGCTGTCTGCATACTCTTGATCTTGCTTTTCCACTGGGGGCCTATGGTGGAGTTGACTTGCCTGTCCCCGAAATCGTCAATGGCATCTTTGCCTCCGGCGGTCAAATCAGGGTTGTGCAAGGCTGCAAGCGTTGCCATGGTCTCCTTAGCTAATCTTGCAGCCATCCTTTGGGCCTCAAATAGACTCATCTCGTCCGGCAAATCATCCAGTATCCGCTGCTCCAACTTGTCTTGCATCTGCTTGCGAGCTTTGCGTGCCAAAATTGGGTTTCGCTTTACGGGATTGGCGACGTTCTCCAAAAACTCTTCAACCGTCAGTCGATTCAACCCCTCCTGCTGCCCCTTCAATTGCCGTTCAAACTCGCCATGCTTCGATGGTGGCAATTTGTCCGCCTTGAAACACGCCACGGTGTGCAATGGCATGCTAGCGGGCTTGACTGTCGAGGGCTCATGTTCTTTTCCCGCCTGCCGGTTCGGCTGAACTGGCTGCGGCTCATTCCCCGCACCCTTGCGCCGTTCCGGCACTTGCAGATCTGGCCGTTTCTTCAACCCTTCCTCATGCTTGAGCATCCATTGCCCAAGGCGCGCGCCTTTTCTGCTGGCGGCCATTTCCTGCGCGAGCACCCGTGCGTCACCGCGACCGCGGGTAAGGTACGAGACGATCGCCCCCAACAGCAGCACCACTACTTCCACGTGGCCCAAGGCGATGTGATGGGCAGCCCTGGAAATCGCCTGCGGATCATCGCCCCCAAAGGGGTTGTAGCTATCGTCCCGCGTGCCTTCCCAGGCTATGCGAATGCCATCGAGGTAGTACTCGCCGATGCGGGGCAGGCCTTCGATAAAGAACTCGGCAATGGAGGCAAGACCCAGTACGCCAAGAATCCAGCCGCTGACCTTGAGGCCCATCGCCGCGCCGGCGCCGGCCAAAGGAACGGCACCGGCCCCTGCGCCAAATGCCCCGATCCCGGCGCCAATGACGCCGCCGGTGAGGGTGCTGCCTACGATGATCATCGCCATCTCCCTCACGACCTTGAGCAGCTCGTTGAGAATGCTGGCGATGTCCAGGTTGGCGAAGCGTTGGCGCAGTGTGCTGCTGGCCTGCCACTCGGCCTGGTTGAAGGCCGACTGGACAGCTTTGACCCGGCGCAGGTTGAGGGCCAGTGAGGCGACCGGTTCATTGAGGTGGGTACGAAATTGAGCGCGTCCCTGATAGCCCATTTCATCGGTGACACGTGATTCGATCTCGAACCACGAGGGCACCAGGTAATTCAGGTGCATGAGGTGTCTCCCTGACAGCGTGTGCAGGGGAAATCCCATCATGGATTCGGTTCGGAAATTCCTGAGTCGGCTGTAGGAAAAGGAGACTTCGTTCCAGGCGGTCGCACGCGCTCAAGCCACGCTCGCCCAGCCCACCTGCAAAGGTCCATAATCCCCCCTTAATCCCTTCATAGTGCAATGCCAGCCACACCACTGGGAGCCCACACCATGCACGTTCTGCTCTGCGAGGACGATGACCTGATCGCCGCCGGCATCTGCGCCGGCCTTACAGCCCAGGGCCTGACCGTCGACCGGGTGGGCAACGCCGCCGCTGCGCGGGCCATCCTGCAGGCGGCGCAGTTCGACGTGATGATCCTCGACCTGGGCCTGCCCGACGAAGACGGCCTCAAGCTGCTGCGCCGCCTGCGCGAAAAAGGCGAGACCTTGCCGGTGCTGGTGCTTACCGCGCGCGACGCCGTCACCGATCGCGTCGATGGCCTGCAGGCCGGTGCCGACGATTACCTGCTCAAGCCCTTCGACCTGCGCGAGCTGGCTGCACGCCTGCACACCCTGCTACGGCGGGTGGCCGGGCGGGCGGTCAATGTGATCGAGCACGGCCCGCTGCGTTACGACCCCAGCAGTTGCGAGGCGACCCTGGCCGGCCAGCAGGTCGACCTTTCCCGCCGTGAACAGGCGCTGTTGCAGGCCCTGCTGCAAAACCCCGGGCGGGTGTTGTCCAGCGAGCAGTTGAAGGACTGCGTGTATGGCTTCAGTGACGAAGTGGAAAGCAACGCCCTGAACGTGCATATCCACCACCTGCGGCGCAAGCTCGGCAACGGTATCGTCGAGACCGTGCGCGGCCTGGGCTACCGCCTGGGCCCGGCGCAGGCACCGGAAGAGGCTGCACCATGAGCCTGCGGGTACGCTTGAGCCTGATCCTGGGCAGTGCCTTCATCATCATCTGGGTGCTGGCTGCGGCATGGATGCTGCGCGACCTGCGCCAGCAGATGATGTTTTCCCTCGACCAACGGCTGGTCGCCTCGGCGCGCATGGTCGCCGGGCTGATCGACCAGTTGCCGCAGCCATTGACGGCCAAGGGCGGCGAGGCGCATTTCTCGGCCGACCAGTTCAGCGTGCCGGACGGCATGGCCTGCCAGGTCAGCTCGCTGCGCGGCGAAATCCTCGCCAGCAACCACAAGCACGACGGGACCATGGATGACGAGCGCAGCGGCTTCCGCGACCAGACCATCGACGGCGCTTCGTGGCGCACCTTCACCTACAACCATGGGGATGTGCGCATCACCACCGCCGACCGGCATATGGAGCGTGAAGCGCTGAACCAGTCGATCCTGCTGGCGGCTTCGGCGCCGGTGCTGATGGCCCTGCTCGGTAGCCTGGGGTTGTTGTGGATCGGCCTGGGCAAGGGCTTGGAACCGCTCAACCGCATGCGCGATGCCTTGCGCCGCAGGCGCGCCGACAGCGTGGAGCCGTTGCAGGTGGCGGGCCTGCCCAGCGAGTTGCAACCGTTGCTGGACACCCAAAACCAGCTGTTCCTGCGCATTGCCCAGACCATCGAACGCGAGCGGCGCCTGACCGACGATGCTGCGCACGAGTTGCGCAGCCCGTTGACCGCAATCAAGACCCACCTGCAGGTGGCGCGCATGACCGATGGCGCCGTGCGCGAGCAGGCACTGGAGCATGCCGAGCAGGGCGCCGACCGCATGCACCGTACCCTTGAGCAGTTGCTGATGCTGGCACGGGTGGAGGGCAGCCTTTCGTTCGAGGATGGCGTGCAGTGCAGCGCCGAGCAGGTGGCCCGCCAGGCCGTACAGGACGCGGGCGGGGGTGACAACCGGCGTATCGTGTTGCGCCTGCCTGAAGAGGCCACGCAGATCTACCTGGGCATGCCGGCGCCGCTGGCAGTGGCCGCGCTGCGCAACCTGCTGGACAACGCCCTGCGCCATGGCGGCGAACAGGCAGTGGAGTTGGAGGTGCAGATGGCTGACGGGCAGGTGGGCTTCATGGTGCGTGACCATGGGCCGGGGATTGCCGAGGCGGATCTGGAACACCTTACCGAGCGTTTCTGGCGCAGCGGGCAGAGCGGTGGTTGCGGGCTGGGGTTGGCGATCGTGCAGGCGATCGTGCAGCGGTGTGCCGGTAGCCTCAGGTTCGACAGCAGTAGCGATGGCTTGCGGGTGTGGTTGCAAGTGCCGGCGCGTTCGAGCAGTTGATTTTCACTGCCTGTGCCGGCCCTTTCGCGGGCTTGCCCGCACCCACAGGTACTGCACAGGGCCTGACCCTGTGGGAGCGGGCAAGCCCGCGAAAGGGCCGGCACAGGGTGAGTAAAATCCAGTAACAACCGCTAAATCCTCCCAGCACTCAAGCGTTTTCCAAGCGACGAACACCCGCACTTTCGCTCGCTTGCGAGGATTTACCCATGTCCACCGCTTCCAGCCTTGCCCAGGTCCCGCCGGCCAGCGTGTCGCAGGCCCTGTACGAATTCACCGACTCACCGTTGCTGCAACGCCAGCAACAGCAGGAGTCCAACGCCCGCAGCTACCCACGGCGCATCCCGCTGGCGCTCAAGCGCGCCAGGGGTATCCACGTCGAAGACGTCGAAGGCCGACAGTTCATCGACTGCCTGGCGGGCGCCGGCACCCTGGCGCTGGGCCATAACCACCCGGTGGTGATCGAGGCGATCCAGCGTGTGCTGGCCGATGAGATCCCCTTGCACACACTCGACCTGACCACACCGGTCAAGGACCGCTTCGTTCAGGACCTGTACAGCATCCTGCCCGAGGCCCTGCGCCGCGAGGCCAAGGTGCAGTTCTGCGGCCCGACCGGGACCGACGCCGTGGAGGCGGCACTCAAGCTGGTGCGCAGCGCCACCGGGCGCAGCACCGTGTTGGCCTTCCAGGGTGCCTACCATGGCATGAGTCAGGGGGCCCTGAGCCTGATGGGCAGCCATGGTCCCAAGCAACCGCTGGGTGCCTTGTTGAGCAGCGGCGTGCAGTTCATGCCATACCCGTACGACTACCGCTGCCCGTTCGGCCTGGGCGGTGAGTCCGGGGTCAAGGCCAACCTGCATTACCTGCAAAACCTGCTGCTCGATCCGGAAAGCGGGGTGCCACTGCCGGCTGCAGTCATCCTGGAGGTGGTGCAGGGCGAGGGCGGGGTGATCCCGGCCGATATCGAATGGCTCAAGGGCGTGCGCCGGATCACCGAGCAGGCGGGTGTGGCCTTGATCGTCGATGAGATTCAGAGCGGCTTTGCCCGTACCGGGCGGATGTTCGCCTTCGAGCATGCCGGCATCGTGCCGGACGTGGTCACGCTGTCCAAGGCCATTGGCGGCAGCCTGCCGTTGGCGGTGGTGGTGTATCGCGACTGGCTGGACACGTGGAAACCGGGGGCGCACGCCGGCACCTTCCGCGGTAACCAGATGGCCATGGCGGCGGGTTCGGCGGTAATCGATTACCTGGTCGAGCATCGCCTGGCCGAGCATGCCGAGGCCATGGGGCTACGGTTGCGTGGGCACCTGCAGCGCCTGCAGCGGGACTACCCGCAGTTGGGTGATATCCGTGGCCGGGGCTTGATGCTGGGCGTGGAGCTGGTCGACCCGCAAGGCCAGCCCGATGTGCTGGGCCACCCACCGGCTAACCGCGACCTGGCGCCCAAGGTGCAGCGCGAGTGCCTCAAGCGTGGCCTGATTCTGGAGCTGGGAGGGCGACATGGTGCGGTGGTGCGCTTCTTGCCGCCGTTGATCATCAGCGGCGAGCAGATCGATGAAGTCGCGCAGCGCTTTGCCGAGGCGTTGATCGCGGCGGTCTGACTGATTGGCGGGGCCACAAAGCGGCCCCGCCAATAGCCTATCCATCACCGTCGCCGCTTCTCCCGCCACCAGGCGTGAAACCCACTGCTGGCGCTACTGATCTCTTCCCGCAGGGTTTCCATTCATAACCGCATGACGTCACCGTAGGCCAAGTTCGGCGCATGCATTTGAAGGCGCCCGGCCGCGCGGCTGCAGGGGCTAAATCGGCCTCGCGCAGTTTCGTCCTTGTGGGATGACTGGACCCTCTGGTCCCGCTTCCTATTGCTAAGGACGCATCGCATGAATGCCGAAGATTCGTTGAAACTCGCTCGCCGCTTCATTGAACTGCCGCCGGAAAAACGCCGTTTGTTCCTGGCCGCGCTGCAACGAGAGGGGGTGGATTTTGCCGTGTTTCCGATCCCGGGCAATGTCGCCGAGGCCAGCCGTGACCGGCTCTCGTATGCACAGCGGCGCATGGCGTTCTTGTGGCAGCTGGACCCACAGGGCGCGGCCTACAACCTGCCCATGGCCGTAAGGCTCAAGGGCGAGCTGAATCTTGTCGCGCTGCAAGCTGCGTTCGATCAGTTGGTGGCCCGCCACGAAAGCCTGCGCACACGCCTGCGGGCCGACGCCGACGAATGGTTGCAGGAGGTACTGCCGCCCGCTGCAGTGGCCATCACCCGCCACGACCTCAGCCTGCTCGAGGCCGGCGAGCGCGAGCAGCAGGTCCTCACGCTCGGCGCCGCCGAGGCGCAGGCGCCGTTCGACCTGGTGCAAGGGCCGCTGCTGCGGGTGCAACTGGTGAAGTTGCAGGCGCAAGAGCATGTGCTGATGTTGACGCTGCACCACATCGTCGCCGACGGCTGGTCGCTGAATGTACTGGTCGACGAGTTCGTGCAGCTGTACGACGCCGCGTGCAGCCAGGTACCGCTGTCGTTGCCGGCCTTGCCCATCCAGTACCGCGACTACGCCCTGTGGCAGCGCAGCTGGCTGGAGGCGGGCGAGCAGGAGCGGCAAATGGCGTACTGGCGCGACAAGCTGGGCGACGACCATGCGCCGCTCGACTTGCCGTTCGACCACCCGCAGCAAGCGCTGCCCAGCTTGCGCGGCAAGCGTGTGGAACTGCAGCTCGAGGCGGACCTGGCGGCGCGCCTGGCCGGCCTGGCCAAGGCCCATGGCGTGACCTTGTTCATGGTGCTGCTGGCCTCGTTCAAGTTGCTGCTGCAGCGTTACAGCGGCCAGCGGGCCATTCGCGTCGGCGTACCGGTCGCCAACCGCCACCGCAGTGAAGTGGAAGGCCTGATCGGCTGCTTCATCAATACCCAGGTGCTGCACACCGAGATCGACCCGCTGATGGACGTTGCGCAGCTGCTGCATCGGGTCAAGGACACCGCGTTGGGGGCCCAGGCCCATCAGGACCTGCCGTTCGAGCAGTTGGTCGAGGCCCTGGGCGTGCCGCGCAGTGTCAGCCATACCCCGTTGTTCCAGGTGCTGTTCAACCATCAGGCGGCCATCGCCGATGCAGGGCAGATTCAGCTGGCCAGCGGCCTGAGCCTGGAAAAAGTCGCGCTGGACAAGCACAGCGCACGTTTCGACCTGTCGCTGGACACCTACGAGAGTGCCGGCCGCCTGCACGCGGTGTTCACCTATGCCGTGGACCGCTTCGAACCGCACACCGTGGCGACGCTCAGCCAGCACTGGCTGCGCCTGCTACAGGGCCTGACCGAGCGTGCGCAAGGCCCGGTGGGCGAGCTGGTGCTGGGCGATGAAGCGCCCTTGGTCGTGCCCCAGGCGTTTGACGCCCCCGCGGCGGTCCACACGCTGATCGATGCCGCTGCCGCACGCGATCCGCAGCAGTTGGCGGCAGTCAGTGGCAGCCAGCAGATCAGCCATGGCGCCCTGCAAACCCGCGCCGAGGGCCTGGCCCGGGTGCTGCTGGGCGCCGGCGTGCAGCCCGACGAGCGGGTGGCGGTGCTGGCCGATCGCTCCATCGACATGCTGGTCGCCATCCTGGCCGTGCTCAAGGCTGGTGCTGCCTACCTGCCGCTGGAGCCGGAGCAGCCTCAGGCGCGGCTGGATTTCATGCTGGCCGACAGCCAGGTCAAGCGGGTACTGGCCCCGGCGGGGCGGCTGGAACTGGCGCCCGGCATCGAGCGTATCGACCCCACGGGTGATTACCCGGCGGCGCCGTTGCCGCGCGTGCCTGTGCACGCCGACAACCTGGCGTACGTGATCTACACCTCCGGTACCACCGGCACACCAAAGGGCGTCGCCATCAGCCATGGCGCCCTGGCCAACTATGTGCAAAGCGTGGGCGAACGCCTGCGTATCGACGAACTGCGCAGCCTGGCGATGGTCACCACACCGGCGGCAGACCTGGGGCACACCATGCTCTTCGGCGCCCTGTGCAACGGCAAGACCTTGCACATGCTGGCCAATGATACGGTGCTGGACGCCCAGGCCTACGCGCACTACCTGCAACGGCATGCCATCGACGCGGTGAAGATGGTGCCCTCGCACCTGCAGGCGATGCTCGCCGCCGGCAGCGATGCCCTGCCTCGGCGCTGCCTGGTGGTCGGCGGTGAGGCCATCAGCCCAGCGCTGATCGCGCGCATCGCCGCGCTGGCACCGGGGCTGCGGCTGCTCAACCACTACGGCCCGACCGAAACCACGGTCGGTGTGCTGACCCATGAGGTCCACGGCCAGGCCTTGCTGGGGCGCCCGCTGGGCAACCTCAGCGCGCAGGTTTTCGACGCCTGCCTGCTGCCGGTGCCCGCTGGCGCGCGCGGCGAGTTGTACCTGGGCGGTGCGGGCCTGGCCAGGGGCTACCTGGGGCAGCCGGCGCTGACCGCCGAGCGCTTCGTGCCCGACCCTTCGGGCCAGGGCGGGCGCCTGTACCGCAGCGGCGACTGGGTCCGCCGTGATGGCCACGGCCAACTGGCGTTCGCCGGGCGCATGGACGGCCAGTTGAAGATCCGTGGCTATCGCGTGGAACTGGCGGAAATCGACAACTGCCTGCGCCAGTTACCCGAGCTGGACACCGCCGTGGTGCGCGTGGTCGGCGAGCAGGACAACCGGCAACTGGCCGCCTACCTGGTGCCCAGGGCGTGGCCTGCGGACGAGGCGGGCCGGCAGGCCTGCATCGACGCCACCCGCCAGGCGCTGCGCCAGACGCTGCCCGAGCACATGGTGCCGCGGTACCTGATGCTGTTGCCGCACCTGCCGGTGACAGCCAACGGCAAGGTCGACCTGCAAGCCCTGCCGCAGGCGGTGACCACCCAGGTGGACTACCGTGCCCCGGTAACCGCGCTGCAAGCGGAGGTGGCGGCAATCTGGGCCGAGGTGCTGCAAGTGGACCAGGTGGGCCTGGACGACAATTTCTTCGCGTTGGGCGGCCACTCGTTGCTGGCCACCCAGGTGGTGTCGCGGATCCGCCAGCAGTTGCAGCGGGAAGTGGCCTTGCGCGTGCTGTTCGATACCCGTGACCTGGAGGCGTATGCCCAGGTACTCGAAGGCCTGGAGCAAACCGGCGGCGGCGCCATCGCGCTGCTGGACCGCAGCGAGCGCCTGCCCGTCTCCCATGCTCAGTACCGGCAGTGGATGTTCTGGAAGCTCAACCCCGACAGCACCGCCTACAACACGCCACTGGCGGTGACCTTGCGCGGCGCGCTGGACCTGGGCGCCCTGCAGGCCGCCTTCGATGCGCTGGTCGCGCGGCACGAAAGCCTGCGCACCGTGTTCGCCGAGCACGATGGCCTGCCCTGGCAGGTGGTGAAACCGGCCGCGCCGGTGCTCATCGAGTCCCAGGACCTGATCGGTCTGTCACGCGATGCGCTCAAGCCTCACTTGGACCAGCTGTTCGCCAGCCCCTTCGACCTGGCCCAAGGGCCGCTGCTGCGCGTCGCGCTGTGGCGCACTTCCGCGCAGGAGCACCTGCTGGCCGTGTCGTTGCACCATATCGTCTCCGACGGCTGGTCGATGAGCGTGATGGTGCGCGAGCTGGCCGCCGCGTACAACGCCCGCACCCAGGGGCAGGCCGACCAGCGCCCGGCGCTGGCGGTGCAGTACGCCGACTATGCCGGCTGGCAGCGCCAGCGCCTGGCCGAGGGCCAGTTGCAGGCGCAGCTGGCGTTCTGGAAGGCCAACCTGGAGGACGATTTCGCGGTGCTGGAGTTGCCTGCCGACCGCTTGCGTCCACAGCAACAGAGCTACCGCGGCGGGCGCATCGACGTGCAACTGCCCGCCGAATTGACCGGCCAGCTGCGGTGCCTGGCGGTGGCAGCCAATGCCACGCTGTTCCATGTGTTCCTGGCCTCGTTCGCCCTGCTGCTGTCGCGCTACAGCGGGCGGGAGACCCTCAACATTGGTATTCCCGTCACCAATCGCAACCGCCTGGAACTGGAAGGCCTGATCGGCTTTTTCGTCAATACCCTCATTGCCCGGGTCGGCATCGTGCCCGCGCACACCTTTGGGCAGTTGCTGGCCGCGGTCAAGGAAACCACCCTTCAGGCCCAGGCCAACAAGGACATCCCCTTCGACGTGCTGGTCGAGCAGCTCAAGCCGGAGCGCGGCCTGGGCCACAACCCACTGTTCCAGGTGATGTTCAACCACCTGCTGGATGTGGGCGAGAAGGTCTCCAGTGACAGCGTGCAGGGCTTGCACGTGGAAGAAGTGCAGTGGCTGGAGCAGACCACCCAGTTCGACCTGTCGCTGGACACCCTGGAGCGCTCGGACGGTGTGACCGCGACCTTCAACTATGCCACCGACCTGTTCGATGCCGAGCGCATCCAGCGCCTGGCGGGGCACTGGCTGACCTTGCTGGCCAGCCTCGGTCAGGCCGAGGTGGCTGTTGCCGAGCTGCCGATTGTAGATGCCGCGCAGCAGCGCCAGCTGGTCCAGGACTGGAACCCGCTGCCCATCACCACCGCACTGGCGCCTGACACCCTGCAACTGATCGAAGCCCAGGCCCAGGCACGGCCGCAGGCCACGGCGTTGGTGCTCGACGCCCAAAGCATGACTTACGGCGAGCTGAACCGCCGGGCCAACCGCCTGGCGCACCGCTTGCGCGAACAGGGCGTGGGCCCCGACGTGCGGGTCGGCATCGCAGCGCAGCGCAGCCTCGAACTGATCGTCGGCCTGCTGGCGGTTCTCAAGGCCGGTGGCGCCTATGTGCCGCTGGACCCGTCCTACCCGCGCGGGCGGCTGGTGCACATGCTCCAGGACAGTGGCATCGAACTGCTGTTGAGCCAGGCCGAACTGGCGTCGAGCCTGCCAGACCTGGCAGGCGTGCGCCGCATGCACCTGAGCGCGGCGCAGGAGGCATTGGCGGGCGGCAACGAGGGCAACCCGCAGCCGCTGACCGTGGCAAGCAACCTGGCCTATGTGATCTACACCTCCGGCTCCACCGGCAAGCCCAAGGGCGTGGCCATCGCTCGTGGCGAACTGTCGGCGTTCTGCCAGGTGGCCGCGGAGTATTCGCGACTCACCCCTGAAGACAAGGTGTTGCAGTTCGCCACCGTCAGCTTCGACGGCTTCGTCGAGCAACTGTACCCGGCGCTGTGCGTGGGCGCGCAGGTGGTGATGCGGGGCGAACAGCGCTGGGACATCGAGACGCTGACCGACACCATCGTCCGCCAGGGCGTTACCGTGGCCGACCTGCCCACCGCGTACTGGCGGCTGTTCGCCGCGCACATGCGCGGTGCGTCGTCCTGTGGCGCCCTGCGCCAGGTGCACGTGGGCGGCGAAGCCATGCCGCCCGAAGGCCTCAACGACTGGTTTGCCTCCTGCCTCAAGGGCGTGCGTCTGCTCAATACCTACGGGCCGACCGAGGCCACGGTGGTGTCGACCGTGTTCGACTGCTCGGCCAGCGCCTTGCAGGCGTTGCCCAAGGCCAGCGTACCGATCGGCACGGCCATCGGCGGGCGTGCCACCTACCTGTGCGACAGCGGCTTCACGCTGGCGCCCGTGGGGGTGGTGGCAGAGCTGTTGATCGGCGGCAACGGTTGCCTGGCGCGGGGCTATTTCAACCGGCCGGCGCTGACCGCCGAGCGCTTCGTGCCCGACCCCTTCGACACCAGCCTGGCAGGCGGTGGGCGCCTGTACCGCACCGGTGACCTGGCGCGGTACCGCACCGATGGTGTGCTGGAATACAGCGGGCGGATCGACCACCAGGTCAAGGTCCGCGGGTTCCGGGTGGAAATGGGCGAGATCGAGGGCCACCTGCTGGGCCACGCCCTGGTGCGCGAAGCCGTGGTGCTGGCGCAGCCGACCGCCAACGGCGTGCAACTGGTGGGCTACGTGGTGCCTGCCGATGCTGGGCAGGCCGGCGACCTGCAGGCCGAAGCGGCGCTGCGTGACACCTTGCGTGATGCGCTCAAGGGCAGCCTGCCCGAACACATGGTGCCGGCGTTCCTGCTCATCCTTCCGGCATTGCCGTTGTCGCCCAACGGCAAGCTGGACCGCAAGGCGCTGCCGGCGGTCGATGCCAGTCTGCTGCAACAGGCCTACCAGGCCCCGGCCAGTACCCTGGAGGCGCAGGTCGCCGACCTTTGGGCGCAGGTGCTCAAGCTGGACCGCGTGGGGCGCGCCGACCACTTCTTTGAGCTGGGCGGCCACTCGTTGCTGGCCACCCAGATGATCTCCCGGGTCCGTCAGGCCCTGAGCATCGACCTGCCGCTGCGCAGCGTGTTCGAGGCCCCAGTGCTGGCCGACTTCGCCGCGCTGGCCGGGGGCGCGGCGCGCGCAACCCCGGGCGGCATTCCCCAAGTGGACCGTGACCAGCCTCTGGCGTTGTCCTACGGCCAGCAACGTCACTGGTTCCTCTGGCAGTTGCAACCTGACAGTGCGGCGTACCATGTGCCGGCCGTGCTGCGCCTGACGGGTGCACTGCATGTGCCCGCCCTGCAACGCAGCTTCAATGACCTGATCGCGCGCCACGAGCCGCTGCGCACGACCTTCTGCCAGGACGGCGACCAAGTGCGCCAGGTCATCCACGCCAGCCTGCCACTGGCGTTCGCCGTGGAGGATGCGCAGGCCTGGGACGATGCCCAGGTGCAGGCGCGCATCGACGCGGAAATCCAGTGCCCCTTCGACTTGCAGCACGGGCCGTTGATGCGCGTGCGCCTGCTGTCGCGGGGCCAGGCCGAGCATGTGCTGATCGTCACCCAGCACCACATCGTCACCGACGGCTGGTCGGTGCCGATCATGCTCGACGAGTGGGTGCAACTGTATGAGGGGCACCGCCAGGGGCAGCCCGTGACACTGCCGGCGCTGGCGATCCAGTACGCCGATTTCGCCCAGTGGCAGCGCCAATGGATGGCGGGCGGCGAACGCGACCGCCAGCTGGCCTACTGGCGCGCCCAACTGGGCAGCGAGCAGCCGTTACTGCAACTGCCTACCGACCGGCCACGGCCCAACGTGCAAAGCCACGCTGGCGCACGCCTGGCGCTGCAGCTCGACGCACCGCTCACCCAATCGTTGCGGGCGTTGGCATCGGCGGCCGATGCCACGTTGTTCATGGTGTTGCTGGCGGGTTGGCAAAGCGTGCTGCAACGTTACTCGGGCCAAGCCGATATCCGTGTCGGCGTGCCCATCGCCAACCGCACGCAGGTGGAAACCGAGCAGTTGATCGGCTTCTTCGTCAACACCCAGGTGATGAAGGCCGAATTCGCCCCCGACACCACCTTTGCCGGCTTGCTGGCCCAGGTGAAACAGGCCGCCCTGGGCGCGCAGATGCACCAGGACCTGCCGTTCGAGCAACTGGTGGAGGCTTTGCAGCCCGAGCGCAGCCAAAGCCACAGCCCGCTGTTTCAGGTCATGTTCAACCATCAGGGCCAGGCCCAGGGCGACCGCCGCACGCTGCCGGGGCTGAGCCTGGAGTTGTGGCCGCATGCCCATGGCACCGCGCAGTTCGACCTGACCCTGGACACCGTCGACAATGGCACCACCCTGGCGGCGTCGCTGACCTATGCGACCGAACTGTTCGATGCCGCGACCGTCGAGCGCCTGGGGCGGCACTGGCTGCGGTTGCTGCAAGCGGTCGCCGCTGCGCCGCAGCAGGCAATCGCCCGGGTGGCGTTGCTCGATGCCGACGAACAGCGCCATACCGTGCAGGCCTGGAACCCGCGCACCGCGCACTATCCACAAGGCCATTGCCTGCACCAGCTGATCGAGCAGCAGGTGGTGCGCAACCCGCAGGCCATCGCTGTAACCCTGGGCCGCCAGCACTTGAGCTATGACCAGCTCAATCGCCGGGCCAACCGCCTGGCGCACCGCCTGCGCGAGCTGGGCGTAAGGCCGGATGTGCGCGTTGGTGTGGCGCTGGAGCGCAGCCTGGAGATGGTCGTCAGCCTGTTGGCCATTCTCAAGGCCGGTGGCGCCTACCTGCCGCTGGACCCGCATTACCCGAGCGAACGCCTGGCCTACATGCTGGAGGACAGTGGCGTGCAGTGGGTGCTGACCCAGCCGCACCTGCAGCAGCGGCTGTCGGCCGGCCCGGCGGTGCAGTGCCTGGAGGTGGGCAGCGGCGAGGGCGCCTGGTCGGCCTACAGCGAGGCCAACCCCGACAGTGGTGCGCATCCGCAGAACCTGGCGTATGTGATCTACACCTCCGGCTCCACCGGCAAGCCCAAGGGCACCTTGCTCGCGCACCAGAACGTCACGCGCTTGTTCGCGGCGACCCAGGGCGATTTCGGCTTCGACGCCGGGGATGTCTGGACGGTGTTCCATTCCTACGCCTTCGACTTCTCCGTGTGGGAGCTGTTCGGCGCGCTGCTATATGGCGGGCGGGCGGTGATCGTGCCGCAGGACGTGGCACGCTCGGCCGAAGATTTCCATGAGCTGCTGGTGCAGGAGCGGGTCACGGTGCTGAACCAGACTCCTTCGGCGTTCAAACCGCTGATTCGCGCCGCCTGTGCCGGCGCCCGCGAGGGCAAGGCACTTGCCCTGCGCTATGTGGTGTTTGGCGGTGAAGCGCTGGATGTGGCCAGCCTCGCACCCTGGTTCGACCAGTTCGGCGATGCCACACCGCGGTTGATCAACATGTACGGCATCACCGAGACCACGGTACACGTCACCTACCGCCCGGTGACCCGCGCGGACTTGCAGGGCGGTGTGACCAGCCCGTTGGGCCGGGTCATCGACGACCTGACCTGGTACCTGCTGGACGAAGCGTTCGAGCTGGCGCCACAGGGTTGCCGGGGTGAGCTGCATGTCGGCCGGGCCGGCCTGGCCCGGGGCTATTTCAACCGCCCGGCGCTGACCGCCGAACGCTTCGTGCCCGACCCCTTCGACACCAGCGCGCAAGGAGGCGGGCGGCTCTACCGCACGGGCGACCTGGCCCGTAGCGCAGGCAATGGGGTGATCGAGTACAACGGCCGTATCGACCACCAGGTCAAGGTGCGGGGCTTCCGCATCGAGCTGGGGGAAATCGAGGCCCGGCTGGTGGAGCAGGCGGTCGTGCGCGAAGCCGCGGTGCTGGCCCAGGAAGGGCCGGGCGGCACGCAGCTGGTGGCCTATGTGGTGCCTGCCGAAGCGCTGCCCGGCAGCCTGGAGGCCCAGCAGGGCCTGCGCGACAGCTTGCGTAGCGCGCTCAAGGCGGTGCTGGCCGAGCACATGGTGCCGGCCCATCTGCTGTTTCTCGCCAGCCTGCCATTGACCGCCAATGGCAAGCTCGACCGCAAGGCGTTGCCGCAGCCACAGACCGACCGCCAGGGGCATGCCTATGTCGCGCCCGAGGGTGAGCGCGAGCAGCAGGTGGCGGCGATCTGGGCCCAAGTGCTGGACGTCGAGCGGGTAGGGCGCAGCGATGACTTCTTCGCCCTGGGCGGGCATTCACTGCTGGCGACCCAGGTGGTGGCGCGGGTGCGCCAGCAACTGGCGCCGGGCCTGAAGCTGCGTGCCCTGTTCGATCACCCGCGGCTGGACGCGTTTGTCGCCTGCCTGGGCCATGACGAACAGGCGCGGCCAGCGCTGCCGCTGTTGCAGGCCCGCGCCGTCAGCACCCAGGCGCCGCTGGCGCTGGTGCAGCGCCGGTTGTGGGTGGTCGAGCAACTGTCCCCAGGGAGTGCCGCCTATGGCATGCCCATGGCGTTGCGCCTGCGCGGCGAACTGTCGGTCGAGCTGCTGCGTGCCAGCCTGCAGGCTGTGGTCGGCCGCCATGAGGTGCTGCGCACCACCTATGGCCAGGACAGCGAGGGCGAACCGGTTGCCCTGATCGCACCACACCTGGCCGTAGACCTGCCATTGCACGACTGGTCGCAGTCGAGCCGCGCCGAACAGGAGGCCCAGGTGGCGGCCCAGGCGCTGGCCAACGAAGCCCATCCGTTCGTGCTCGATCAGGGGCCGCTGCTGCGTATGCAGCTCGCCCGCCTGGGGCCGCAGGAGCATGTGCTGTTCTATTCGATGCACCACATTATCTCCGATGGCTGGTCGATGGCGGTCATGGCCAACGAACTGGTGGGAATCTATGCCCGCCTGCGTGCGGGGGACCACACGCCGCTGCCGCCACTGGCGCTGCAATACTCGGACTTCGCCCACTGGCAGCAGGCGCTGCAGGACGCTGGCGTGCTGCAGCAACAGGCGCAGTACTGGGCACGGACCCTGGCTGGCTACTCCGGGCAGTTGCCGTTGCCGCTGCGCCAGCCGCGGCCTGCCAAGGCCAGCCATGAGGGCGGCACGGTCCCGTTCCGCCTGCGCGAAGGTTTGACCGCGGCACTCAACGCCTTGGCGGCGCAGGCCCAGGTCACCCTGTACAGCGTGATCCTGGCGGCCTTCCAGGCCTACCTGCACCGCCTGACCCGCAGTGACGATGTGGTGGTGGGCGTCGACTACGCCGGCCGCCAGCAGCCTGAACTTGAAGGGTTGATCGGTTTCTTCGTCAACGTCCTGCCGGTGCGCTCACGCCAGCTGCCCGGCAGCACCTTCGCCCAGTTCCTGGCGCAGGGGCGCGAGCAGTTGCTCAACGCATTCGAGCATCAGGACCTGCCGCTGGACATGATCGTCGAGGCCGCACGGGTACCTCGGCACAAGGGCATCAGCCCGCTGGTGCAGGTGCTGTTCGTGATGAACGACCTGCCACTGCCCACCGCGGGTATCGACGGGTTGAGCGTCGAGGCGCTGCCCAGCGTGTCGCAGCAGTCGAAATTCGACATGGCGCTGTTCGTCGAACAGGGTCAGCAGGCCGAGCTCAGCGGCCATTGGCAGTATGCCTCGGCGTTGTTCGAGCAGGCTGAGATCCAGGGGTTCGTGGACGGCTGGATCGCCGTTCTCGAGCAGATCACATGTGACCAGAGCGTGAGAGTGGAAGACATGAACGTGCCAATGCAACACGCGGCGGCCGGCCCGGCAGTACCTGCCGGCAAAGCCAACAAGCTGGACAAGTTCCTGAAAAAGAACCAGGCCCGTCCGGCAGGGCAAGCGCAGCAACCGGTGCGCGAGTCCCTGCTGGTGCCAGAGCAGGTGTTCCCGTTGCTGCTGGAACCGACTGACCCCGGCCTAGACGTGACCGGCTGGATCGCGGCCAACCGCGCCTGGGTCGAGGAAAAGCTGGTTCACCACGGTGGCATCCTGTTCCGCAATTTCAGCATCCCCGACAGCCAGGCGTTCGAGGCGTTCGCCGAGGCGGTGCAGCCAGGCCTGTACGGCAACTACGGTGATCTGCCGAAGAAGGAGGGCGGGCAGAACACCTACCGCTCCACGCCTTACCCCGAGAAGAAGATGATCCTCTTCCACAACGAAAGCGCCCACCAGGACAGCTGGCCGCGAAAGCAGCTGTTCTACTGCGAGCTGCCGTCGCCGGTCGGCGGCGCCACCCCGGTGGTGGATTGCCGGCAGATGTACCAGCGCCTGCCCACCGCCCTGCGTGAGCGGTTCGAGCGCAATGGCTTGCTGTACGTGCGCACCTTCACCGGCAAGCTCGACGTGTCCTGGCAGCATTTCTTCAAGACCGAACAGCGCGCCGAAGTCGAGGCCCGCTGCCAGGCCTCCGGTATCCAGTGGCAGTGGCTGGCCGATGACGGGCTGCAGATCCGCACGCCATGCCCGGCCATCATCACCCACCCGGTGAGCGGTGCGCGGTCGTTCTTCAACCAGGTGCAGTTGCACCACCCTTCCTGCCTGGATGCCGACGTGCGCGAAGACCTGCTGACGCTGTTCGGCAACGAGCGTATGCCGCGCAACGTGTATTACGGCGATGGTTCGCCGATCGAGGACGAGGTGATGCAGCGCATCGGCGAACTGTACGAAGCCTGCGCGGTGCGTTTCGACTGGCGCAAGGGCGACGTGATCCTGCTGGACAACATGCTGATCGCCCACGCCCGCGACCCCTTCGAAGGGCCGCGCAAGATCGTCGTCGCCATGGGCGACATGCTCGACCGGGCCAGCCTGGCGGCGACCCAGGTACAGCCACAGGAGGTGGACGCATGAGCACGCCAATGTCTGAAAGCGTTGCCCTGTGCCCGCAACAGCAAGTGACCCTGAAGGCCCTGCAGCGCGCCACGACCTTCGCCCAGGCGTGCCGGCAGGTCACCCTGCACATCCAGGGCGAGCTGGATGTGCCGCGCCTACAGCGCGCCGTGGCCGCGCTGCCCGAGCTGCACCCCGAGCTGACCGCGCGGCTGCAGACGGTGCCGGGCTTCCACGGCCTGCGCTGGTGCCCTGGCGCCGACCGCGCGCCATTGGCATTGGCCGCGCACCTGTCGGCGTTGCCTGCCGAGGCGCTTGAGCAGCAGCGCCAGGCCTGGTTGGACTCGCCGTTCTCCCTGACCCAGGGCCCCTGGGCGCAAGCCTTGCTGCTGCGCCTGGACCAGACGCATTGGCAACTGACCCTGGCGGTGGCCAGCGTGCTGGTCGATGGCCCTGGCATGGGCCTGCTGGCCGAAGGGCTGATTACCCTGTACCGGGCACCTGATACACGCCAGGACGAGGCGGCCGGGTGCTTCGAGCAGTACCTGCAATGGCGTGCGGAAACGGCCATCGACGAGGATGCCGGGCAGGCCCAGCGTTACTGGCACGATCATCTTCAGGGTGAGGCGAGCGGCCATGCCAGGCTGGCGTATCGCCTCGGCGACAGCCGTGGAACGCCGGTGCAGCGGGTGCAGGTCGCACTCGACCCGGCGCTGAAGGCCGGCCTGCAAGGCCGGGCCGCCGCATTGCAGGTGGCAGTGCCAGCCTTGTTGCAGGCCGCCTGGTGGGCGCTGCTGGGGCGGGTCAGCGACCAACCCGCTTTCCTCGCTCAATGGCGCCATGACGGCCGCGAGGACTATGACTACTTTGCCCAGAGCGCCGGCGTGCTGGAAAAGGCCCTGCCGGTGCAGGTGCGTATTGATGAAAGCCAGCGCTTCGATGCGTGGGTGAGCGCGTTCGCCGCGCTGGCGGCGCAGCACGTGACCTGGCAGGAGTACTGGGCGGCGGCGCCTGACCAGGCGCTGCCCGCCCTGGGTTTTGCCGCTGTGCGTGAGTACTGCGTCGACGCCCCGTCGGGGTGGCGCCTGGAGCAGGTGGCGCAAGGCGCTGATGGCTGTGAACTGATGCTGCAGGTGCAGCTGTCGGCGCAGGGTGAATGCAAGGCACTGGCGCTCGATTTTCTGCCCGACTGCTACAGCGCTTCCAGCATGCAGCGTCTGCTCGAACAGTTGCTGATGTTGCTGCAAGGGGTTGTCGATGACGCCACGACCGCGATCGGCGCGCTTGACCTGGTCGGTGCGGCGGAGCAGGCACGCCTGCTGGCCCTCAACCCGGCAGTACCGACGTCGCCGGCGCCATTGCTGATGGCCCGGCTGGCGCAGTGGCTGGCACAGGCGCCGAGCCGCGATGCGCTGGTGCACGGCGAGCAGCGCCTGAGTTACGCCGGCCTGGGGCAGCGGGTCCGGCGACTGGCTGCCGGCTTGGCTGCCCAGGGTGTGGGGCCGGGGGCCCGGGTGGCCGTCGCCTTGCCCCGTTCGAGTGCCCTGGTGGAATCGATCCTGGCCACCTGGTGGCTGGGCGCGGCCTATGTGCCGCTGGACCCACATTGGCCACAGGCCCGCCAGGCCAGCATCGTCGGCCTGGCGGGCGCGGCCTGGCTGCTCGGCCAGCCCGCGCAGTCAGATCTGTGGCACGCGCAGGGTGTGCAGTTGCTCGACCCGGCGGCGCTGGTGGTGCAGCAGGCAGACGACGGTGCGCAAGCTTGCCCGTTGCAGGGCGACGAGGCGGCCTACGTGCTATTCACCTCCGGCTCCACCGGCGAGCCCAAGGGCGTGGTGATCGAGCATCGGCAGTTGGCCAACTACCTGGCCGGTGCCACGCAGCTCATGGGCCTGGAGCAGTGCTCGCGGTTCGCCTTCACCAGCGGCGTGGCGGCGGACCTGGGCAATACCACCCTGTTCGGTGCCCTGTACAACGGGGCTTGCCTGCTGGTGGCGGATGAAGACACCCTGCGCGACCCCGAACGCTTCAGGGACTACCTGGTGGCCGGCGAGGTCGATTGCCTCAAGATCGTCCCTTCGCACCTGGGCGCCTTGCTCGAAGCCGAACAACCACGCCTGCCTGGCACCCTGGTACTGGGTGGCGAGGCGCCAGCCCCTGGCCTGCTCCAGCGGGTCTTCCAGTTGCGCGCCGATTGCCGCGTGTTCAACCACTATGGCCCCACCGAGGCCACGGTCGGAGTGATGGTGCAGGTGCTGACGCCTGAGCCGCTCGGCCACGGGCCGGTCGGGCTGGGCAGCGTGCTGCCGGGCAACCAGGTGTACGTGCTGGATGCACGGCACCGCCTGGTGCCCCCTGGCGTGCTGGGCGAGCTCTACATCAGCGGCCGGCAGCTGTGCCGGGGCTACCTGAACGACGCGGGCGAAGCCTTCGTCGACCACCCGTTCGAGCCGGGAGAGCGGCTGTACCGCACGGGCGACCTGGCCCGTTACCGCGTTGATGGCAGCCTGGCCCTGCATGGGCGCAGGGACCAGCAGGTCAAGCTCAATGGCTTCCGGGTCGAGCTGGCGGAGCTTGAGGCCGAGCTGCAGCGGGTGGCCTGTGTGCGCGAGGCAGCGGTGGTCGCGGTACCTGCCGAGGACGCCCAGGCGGGGCTGCAGCCAGCGGCCTTCGTGGTGGTGCAGGCCGATGAGCAGAACCCGCAAGCCAGTATCCGCCGCGACCTGGCCTTGCGCCTGCCGGAGCCGTTGCTACCACGGCGTATCCAGGTGGTGGCGCAGTTGCCCCGGCTGGCCAATGGCAAGGTCGACCGCCAGGGCTTGGCGAAGCTGGCACCGCAGGCCCCGCAAACCGAGCAGCAGCCAGCCCGCACGGCGCTGGAACGCCTGCTGGCCAAGCGTATGGGGCAATTGCTGGAGCAGCCGGCGCTGGGCCTGCACCAGGACTTTTTTGCCGCAGGCGGTCACTCGTTGCTGGCAATCAAGCTGGTGGCGGGCATTCGCAACGTGCTGCGCCGCGAGGTGAGCCCGGCCATGGTGTTCGACAACCCGACCGTGGCCGAGCTTGCCCAGGCCCTGGGCGCATTGCCCGGCAGCGATGCGCAGGCGCTGGAAGCGCTGGCCCGTGCCCACTTGCAACTGGAGGCATTGCCGCCGGAGCAGCGCGCGGCACTGGAAGAAAAGGCCCGGCGCCTGCGCGAAACGCAGCGCTGAACCGAGGGCCCGGGTGCGTCCGCGCCCGGGCCTGTTCACAAAATTGCAAAAAACTCTAATTTCTCCTGAGCGTCGCTCGTCTCATCTACGCCTTCATCCAAGGCGTAGGTGCCGGCGCAGCTCGGGAAGGGGGCTGCGGGGCGTCATTTTTACGCCAACCATTAGAAAAAATCATCACAGCAAGGGGATTACAATGGGTTCCGTAGTACGGCAAGGGCGACGCAAGGCGTCTGCACTGCAAAAGAGCATGCTTTGCCTGTCGGTATCGGCGGTGCTGCTGGCCTTGGGGAACGCGGCCTACGCCAAAGAGGTGAAGGTCGATATTCCGAAACAGCCACTGGGCAGCGCCCTGCGCGCGTTCGGCGAGCAGACCGGCCTGCAGATCCTGTTCTCGCCCGAGATGATCGGCGATGCGCAATCGTCGCGCGTGTCTGGCAACATGGAATCGGAAACCGCCCTGCACATGCTGCTCGACGGCACCGGCTACAACTTCCAGATCGAGAACGGCGCGGTGATCCTGCTGCCGGCCACCAGCAGCACCAACGGCATCACCCTGCAGTCCACGGCCATCACCAGCCAGGGCATGGGCGAAATGACCGAGAACAGTGGCTCGTACACCACCGGTGCGGTAAGCGTCGGTTCCAAGACGCCGACCAGCCTGCGCGACACGCCACAGTCGGTGTCGGTGCTGTCCAGCCAGCTGATCGAAGACCGCAGTATCACCAGCCTGCAGGACGCGCTGAAAATGGCCCCGGGCGTCACGGTGCAGAAAACCACCAGCGACACCTACGAGTTCTACTCGCGCGGCTTTAACATCGACAGCATCCAGATCGACGGTGCCGCGCCCATGGCGTTGTCGTCGGTGGCCACCAGCTTCTATTCGCGCCGCCTGTACAACCTGGCTGAATTCGACCATGTCGAGGTGCTGCGCGGTTCGGGCGCACTGTTCGGCGGCGTCGGCGACCCGGGTGGCGTCATCAACCTGGTGCGCAAGCGCCCGCTGTCGGACTTCCAGCTCAAGCTCGAGGCCGCCGCCGGTTCGTGGGACAACTACCGCACCCAGGTCGACCTGACCGGCCCGCTGACCGACAGCGGCAACGTGCGTGGCCGGCTGGTCACGGCCTACAACGACCGCCAGTACTTCACCGACAAACTGGCCACGCAGAAGCCCACGGTCTACGGGGTGTTCGAGGTCGACCTCGGCCCGCAGACCATCTTCACCCTGGGCGGCATGTACGAAAGCACCCACTCCAACTCGTCGCTGGGCTTGCCGCGCTACACCACCGGTGCCGACATCGGCCTGGCGCGGCACACCAACCTGGGGCAGAACTGGTCCTACATGGACAATATCTCCCAGGAAATTTTCACCAAGATCGACCACTACTTCGACAACGACTGGAAGCTGAACGTCTCGTACACCAATACCCGTGACGCCGGCAAGGCGCTGGCGGCGGTGTCGGGCAACGCGGTCAACCCGGTGACCCTGGCGGGGCCAGTCTGGCGGGCCAGCTACAACGTTTATTCCACCAGCCAGGACCTGGTCGACACCAACCTGTCCGGCAGCTTCGACGCCTTTGGCCGTGAGCACCAGTTCGTGCTGGGCGCCGACTACCAGCGCGTCACCAGCCGCTGGCAGGGCTCGGGGGTGTTTACCGGCACCGGCGTGCCGATCGACGTGTTCGACCCAGGCTACTGGAAGCCGACCACCACCTCGCTGGTGACCCCGCGCGACTACAGCCCCAACACCCAGGAGCAGTACGGCCTGTACGGGCGCCTGACCCTGCAGGTGAGCGACCCGCTCAAGGTCATCCTCGGTGGGCGCGCGGCCCGTTACCACTTCCAGCAGGTCTACACCAACGCAGGCGTGGTGCAGAGCGACATCGACATGCGCGAACCGACGCGCTTCGTGCCGTACTTCGGCGCCATCTATGACCTCGACGATCAATGGTCGCTGTACGGCAGCTACTCGAAGATCTACAAGCCGCAGCAGAGCTACCTGCGCGGGCCGTTGGGCAGCAACGATGTGCTCGAGCCGCTCGAGGGCAAGACCACCGAGCTGGGCATCAAGGGCGAGCTGTTCGACGGCCGCCTGAATACCAGCCTGGCGGTGTTCTACACCAAGCGCAAGAACGGCGCGGTGCAAGACACCAACTACCCGCAGGCGTCGGTGCTGTATGGCGGCAGCTGCTGCTACGTGAACCAGGGCGAGGTCGTCAGCAAGGGCATCGAGCTGGAAGCGACGGGCGAGATCCTCCCGGATTGGAACCTGATGGCCAGCTACGTGTACAACTACAACAAGAACGAAACCGACAGCACGGCCTTGAGCACCATCACGCCCAAGCATCAGTTCAAGGTGTGGACCACCTACCAGCTACCTGACGCGTTCAAGGACTGGACCGTCGGCGGTGGCGTCGATGTCCAGAGCGCCACTTACGTCAGCGGTACCACCGTACGCGTGGACGGCAATGGCAATGTGGTCGAGTCGAACATTCCGTTCGATTACAAGCAAAGCGGCTACGCCGTCTGGAATGCCCTGGTGCGCTACCGCGTGGATGACCACTGGACGGTGTCGCTCAACGCCAACAACCTGTTCGACAAGACCTACTATCAGACGGTCTCCAGTGCGGCGAACGGCAACTTCTACGGCGACCCTCGCAACTACATGCTGACCCTGCGCGGCGAGTTCTAAGCCCGCCAGCACCTGCCGACAGGCACCTGAAACCGGCCGATCCCTGCCCAGGGACCGGCCGGTTTCGTTTCGCCGGGCAGGCCGCCAGGGCGCCCGCTGCGGGCCGCCCAGCCGTGTAAATTTCGCCGCAAGCCTTTCGTCAACTGAGGACGACGCACTTCCCGCACCCTTCGACACGAGGCCGACACTGATGTCTTCCACCCCCTTGACCGACGATGACCTGCTGGCGCTGTTGATGGCTGACGACAGCGACGATCCCGGCGTCATTTGCCCCATGGGGCGGCCATTCACGTGTCAGGCTTCGTTCGCCCAGCAGCGTCTGTGGGTGCTGCAGCAACTGGACCCGAGCAGTTCTGCCTACCACCTGGCGCGCGCGCTGCACCTTGTCGGCCCCTTGCAAGTGGCGGTGCTGGAGGCGGCGCTTCAGCAGGTGGTGGCACGCCACGAGATCCTGCGCACCGGCTTCGAAGCGGTCGATGGCCAGCCCATGCAAGTGGTGGACAACGCGACGCGCCCGTTGCTGCAGGTCGAACGCCTGGCCGCGGCGGACGGTGCCGAGCGCCGGCAGCTGCTGGCCGCGCGCCTGCAAGCGCTGACCCTGCAACCGTTCGACCTGGGGCAGGCGCCGCTGCTGCGTTGCGTGCTGTTCGAGCTTGGCCCGCAGGAGCATGTGCTGTTCCTGAACATGCACCACATCGTCTCCGACGCCTGGTCCAACCCGATCCTGCTGCGTGACCTGACCCTGGCCTACACCCAGGCCCTGCAAGGCGACACCACGCCCTTGCCGGCCTTGCCGGTGCAATATGCGGACTACGCCCACTGGCAACGCCACGTATACCCCGGCACAGTGGAATACGAGCGGGCCCAGGCCTACTGGAAAGACTACCTGGCAGGGGACATCGCCCCACTGAGCTTGCCGGTCGATCACGCGCCCCATGCCGCGCAGTCTGGCATTGCGGCGCTGCACAGGGTCAGCGTGCCCCCGGCGCTGATGGCCCGCCTGCACGCCCAGTGCGAGCGCATGGGGCTGACGCCGTTCGCCTTCGTGCTGGGCGCCTGGCAGCTGCTGCTGGCGCGCTACAGTGGCCAGGCCGATTTCTGCGTCGGCGTGCCCAATGCTGCGCGCAACCGCGCACAGATCCAGGACCTGGTCGGTTACTTCGTCAACGCCCAGCTGTATCGCGTGCAGGTTGACGGCGCGACCACGGGGCAGGCGTTCCTGCAGGGTATCCGGCGTCATTCCCTGGCGTTGCTGGAGCACGCCGACTGGCCGATCGAGCTGCTTGAGCAGCAGGGGCAGGCTGGCGCCACGTTCGAGACCTTGTTCAACTGGCGGGTGGATGGCGACCGGCCGGCAGCGCTGCGCCTGGGGGAGGTGGCCGTCGATTTCCTCGCGACCGGCCCGCAGCAGGCCAAGTTCGCCCTGTCGCTGGATGTCGACTACGCCCCCGAGGCCATGAGCGCGGTGGTGGAGTACGACGCAGGTCAGTTCACCGGCGCAACCATCGAGCGCCTTGGGCGGCATTGGCTGCACCTGCTGGCAGGGCTGGCCGAGGCACCCCAGCGGCCCCTCGCGGAGCTCGCGCTGCTGGCGGCCGACGAGCAGCGTCGGGTCATCGCCCAGTGGAATCCGGCGCTCACCGAGTACCCGGCCGCGCCATGCCTGCATGTGGCCATCGAGGCGCAAGCGGCCAGGGTGCCGCAGGCTATCGCCGTGGTGGCGGGCGAGCAGCGGGTGACCTATGACGAGCTCAACCGACGGGCCAACCGCCTGGCGCACCTGCTGCGGGCAGCGGGTGTAGGGCCTGACGTGCGGGTGGGGGTCGCGTTGGAGCGGGGCGTGGACATGGTGGTCGGCCTGCTGGCGATCCTGAAGGCAGGTGGCGCCTACGTGCCAATGGACCCCGAGTACCCGGCCGAGCGGCTGGCCTACATGCTGGCCGACAGTGCCATCGCTTTGCTGGTGACCCACAGCCAGTCGCGTGGCCAGTTGCCCGAGGTCGAAGGCGTGAGCTGCATCGAGCTCGACCAGCCGGCGCTGCTGAACGATTACCCTGACAGCAACCCTGCCAATACCACCGACCCCGACAATCTGGCGTACGTCATCTACACCTCGGGCTCCACCGGCAAGCCCAAGGGCACCTTGCTGGCGCACCGCAACGTGGCCCGGCTGTTCCAGGCGACCCAGGCGGATTTCCGGTTTGACGAGCACGATGTGTGGAGCGTGTTCCACTCCTACGCCTTCGACTTCTCCGTGTGGGAGCTGTTCGGTGCCTTGCTGCATGGCGCCACCGCGGTGATCGTGGCGCGGGAGGTGGCGCGCTCGGCCGCGGACTTCCATGCCTTGCTGGTGCGCGAACGGGTGACCGTGCTCAACCAGACACCGTCGGCGTTCGGCCAGCTGATCCCGGTCGCCTGCGCGGCGGCCAATGCCAACCAGGCCCTGGCGCTGCGCTACGTGGTGTTCGGCGGCGAGGCCCTGGACGTCGCCAGCCTCAAGCCCTGGTTCGAGCGTTTTGGCGACCGCCAGCCACAACTGATCAACATGTACGGCATCACCGAGACCACGGTGCATGTCACCTATCGCCCGCTGAGCCGCGCCGACCTGGCGTTGCAAGGCGCAAGCCCGATCGGCACGGTCATCGAGGACCTCTCCTGGTACTTGCTGGACCGCGACTTCAACCTGGTCGCACCGGGGGGCCAGGGGGAACTGCATGTCGGCCGTGCCGGCTTGGCCCGTGGTTACCATGGGCGCCCGGGGCTGACGGCCGAGCGCTTCGTGCCCGACCCCTTCGATGACAGCCCCGCGGGTGGTGGGCGCCTGTACCGTACGGGCGATCTTGCCGGTTATCGCACCGATGGCATTATCGACTACCGGGGCCGCATCGATCACCAGGTGAAGATTCGCGGTTTTCGCATCGAGCTGGGCGAGATCGAAGCCCGGCTGCAAGATCATCACGCCATCGCCAAGGCGGTGGTGCTCGACCGGGACGGGCCGGGTGGCAAGCAACTGGTCGCCTACCTGCTGATCGGCGACCAGCACGCGGTCAGCGCTGCGCAACAGGACACCCTGCGCAACCAGCTGCGCGACTACCTGCGCGGGCTGCTGCCGGAGCACATGGTGCCTGCGCACCTGATGTTCCTGCAGGCGCTGCCCCTGACCGTCAATGGCAAGCTGGACCGCAAGGCACTGCCCCAACCAGAGGCCAGCTTCGGGGCCGGCTACGTGGCGCCCGAGGGTGACCATGAGCAACAGATCGCCAGGCTCTGGGCTCAGGTGCTGAAGCTCGAGCGTGTGGGGCGACACGACAATTTCTTCGAGCTGGGTGGGCATTCGCTGCTGGCGACCCAGGTGATCTCGCGCCTGCGCCAGGCCCTGGGCCTCGACCTGCCGTTGCGCGCCTTGTTCGAGACGCCGGTGCTGGCCGATTTCGCGGCGCTGGCCGGGCAGGGCAGTGACGACGGTGCGCCGCCCATCGTAGCCGTGGACCGCAGCCAGCCGCTGAGCCTATCCTACGCCCAGCATCGCCAGTGGTTCCTGTGGCAACTGGACCCCGACAGCAGTGCCTACAACATCCCCGCGGCGCTGCGCCTGCGCGGGCAACTGAACGTCAGCGCCCTGGGCCGCAGTTTCGAGGCGCTGACGCTGCGTCACGAAACCTTGCGCACCACCTTCCGGGTCGAGGATGGCCAGGCGGTGCAGGTGATTCATCCGCACCAGGCGTTCTGCCTCCAGGCCGAGCCCGTCACCGCGCCTGCCGGCGATGCGCTGCAAGCCTGGCTCCAGGGCCTGATCGAAGCGGAAACACAGCGCCCCTTCGACCTGGCGCAAGGCCCGCTGCTGCGCGTGAAACTGCTGCGCCTGGCCGATGACGACCACGTGCTGGTCCTCACCCTGCACCACATCGTCACCGATGGCTGGTCGATGCCGATCCTGGTGGAAGAGCTCGAACAGCACTATGCCGGCCTGTGCAGCGGCCAGCCCGTGGCCTTGCCGGCGCTGGCGGTACAGTACGCCGACTACGCGGCCTGGCAGCGCCAGTGGATGCAGGCGGGTGAGCAGCAACGCCAGCTGGCCTACTGGCAGCAACAGCTGGGCGGCGACCAGCCGGTGCTGGAACTGCCCACCGACCGCCCGCGCCCGGCGGTGCAGAGCCTGGCCGGGGCCAACCACGACATCGTCCTCGACGACGGGCTGGCCGTGGCGCTCAAGCAATTGGCCAAGCAGCACAATGCAACCCTGTTCATGGTCCTGCTGGCCAGCTTCCAGGCGCTGCTGCACCGTTATACCGGGCAGCGCGACATTCGCGTCGGCGTGCCGATCGCCAACCGTAACCGGGCGCAGATCGAGCGGCTGATCGGCTTCTTCGTCAACACCCAGGTGCTGCGCGCGGATTGTGATCCGCAGCTGTCGTTCAAGGCGCTGCTGGGGCAGGTCAGGGATACCGCCCTGGCGGCGCAGGCCCATCAGGACCTGCCGTTCGAGCAACTGGTGGATGCCCTGCAGCCGGAACGCAGCCTCAGCCACAGCCCGTTGTTCCAGGTGATGCTCAACCACCAGACCCAGGTGCGTGGCGAGACCCGCGAACTGCCGGGCCTGAGCTTGCAGCGACTGTCCTGGGAGCGCCACAGCGCGCAGTTCGACCTGACCTTGAACACCTTAGAGCACGCCGATGGCCTGGGCGCTTCGCTGAGCTACGCCACTGCGCTGTTCGACCGGCAGACGGTGCAGGCCCTGGCCGACAACTGGCGGGTGCTGCTGCATGGCATCGTCGAGCAACCTGAAGCGCGCATCGCCGACTTGCCGCTGCTCGATGCCTACAGCCGCCAGCAGGTGATCCAGGCCTGGAACCCGGCACCGGTTCAGCACCCGGTCGAGCTGTGCGTGCACCAGGCCATCGAGGCCCAAGCTGCGCGTGCGCCGCAGGCCGTGGCCGTGACCTGCGAAGGTCGGCACCTGACCTACCGGCAACTTAACCAGCGCGCCAACCGCCTGGCGCGCCGGCTGCGCCACCTTGGCGTTGGCGCCGACGTGCGCGTGGGCCTGGCCATGGCCCGCAGCCTGGACATGGTGGTCGGGCTACTGGGGATCCTCAAGGCCGGGGGCGCCTATGTGCCGCTGGACCCGGAATACCCGCAGGACCGCCTGGCCTACATGATCGAGGACAGTGGCATCACCCTGTTGCTGACCCAGCCCGAATTGCTGGCGCAATTGCCCCTGGCCCCCGGTGTGCAGAGCCTGGTGCTGGAGCAGGACGAGCCGGCACCGGGCGATGACCAGCCTGACCTTGGCAACCAGACCTCGCCGCAGAACCTGGCGTATGTGATCTATACCTCGGGCTCCACTGGCAGGCCCAAGGGTACGCTACTGCCGCATGCCAACGTGATGCGCCTGTTCCAGGCCACCCAGGACTGGTTCGGCTTCACTGCCGAGGACGTCTGGAGCGTCTTCCACTCCTACGCCTTCGACTTCTCCGTGTGGGAAGTGTTTGGCGCGCTGCTGCATGGCGCCCGGGCGGTCATCGTCCCGCGCGACGTGGCCCGCTCGCCGGAAGACTTCCACGCCCTGCTGGTGCGCGAACAGGTCACCGTGCTCAACCAGACGCCCTCGGCGTTCAAGGAGCTGGTGTCCATCGCCTGCCAGCCGAACCAGGACCCGGCGGCCCTGGCCTTGCGCTATGTGGTGTTCGGCGGCGAGGCGCTGAACGTCGCCAGCCTCAGGCCCTGGTTCGAGCGTTTTGGCGACCAGCGCCCGCAGTTGGTCAACATGTACGGCATCACCGAGACCACGGTGCACGTCAGCTACCGCCCGCTGTGCCTGGCCGATGTGCACCGCGAAGGGCTCAGCCCCATCGGCGAGGTCATCCCCGACCTGTCCTGGTACCTGCTGGACGCCAACCTGGAGCTGGCTGTGGCCGGCAGCCAGGGCGAGCTGCACATTGGGCAGGCAGGGCTCGCGCGTGGCTACCACCAGCGCCCGGCGCTGACGGCCGAACGCTTCATCCCCGACCCGTTCGACACCAGCCCCCAGGGCGGTGGCCGGCTGTACCGCACCGGCGACCTGGCACGCTACCGGGCCGAGGGCAGCATCGACTACGTGGGCCGTATCGACCACCAAGTGAAGATCCGCGGTTTCCGCATCGAGCTGGGTGAAATCGAAGCACGCCTGCAGGCTCACCCTCGGGTCGCGGAGGCGGTGGTGCTGGACGTCGACGGCGCTGTCGGCAAGCAGCTGGTGGCCTACCTGATCGCCGATCAGGCGCAGGCGCTGGACCTGGCTGCGCAGCATGCCTTGCGCGGCGAATTGCGTGACTATCTGTTGGCGAGCCTGCCGGACCACATGGTCCCGGCGCACCAGGTGTTCCTGGCCGCCTGGCCACTCACCGCCAACGGCAAGCTCGACCGCAAGGCACTGCCGGCACCCGATGCCAACCAGGTGCGGCAAACCTTCGTCGCCCCTGAAACGCCCCTGCAACAGCAGATCGCGGCGATCTGGGCCGATGTGCTGAAACTGGACCAGGTCGGCCTGGCAGACAACTTCTTCGAACTGGGCGGCGACTCGATCATCTCGATCCAGGTGGTCAGCCGGGCGCGTCAGGCCGGTATCCGCATCACCCCCAAGCAGTTGTTCCAGCACCAGACCGTGCAGGGGCTGGCCGCCGTGGCCACCCAGGGCGCAGCGGGCGACGTGCAGATCGACCAGGGCCCGGTCACGGGCCAGGCCGTGCTGCTGCCGATTCACCACTACTTCTTCGATGAGCCGATTCCCGCGCGACATCACTGGAACCAGGCGTTGCTGTTGCGCCCGGTCGAGGCGCTGGACGGGCAATTGCTGGAACAGGCGCTGCTGGCCCTGATCGCCCACCACGATGCCCTGCGCCTGAGCTTCGCCCAGGCCGATGACGGCCGTTGGGCGGGCCGGTATCGGGAGGTTGCGCAGCAGCCTTCGTGCTTCTGGCACGAGGCCGTGGCCGATGTTCCGGCCCTGGAGGCCGTGTGCGAGCGCGCCCAGCGCAGCCTTGACCTGGCCCAGGGGCCGTTGCTGCGCGCAGTATTCGCCACCTTGCCCGACGGCGACCAACGGCTGTTGCTGGCGATTCACCACTTGGCGGTAGACGGGGTGTCCTGGCGCATCCTCCTGGAAGACCTGCAGAACGCCTATGGCCAATTGCGCGCAGGGCAGCCAGTCAGCCTGCCGGCCAAAACCAGCTCCACCCGTGCCTGGGCCGAAAGCCTGCGCGGTTACGCCCAGGGCAGCGGCCGCGAGCAGTTGCCGTACTGGCAGGCCCTGTTGACCGATGTGCAGGCCGACCTGCCGTGCGACAACCCGTCAGGCTCGCTGCAAGGGGTACACCAGGCAGTTGCCCATACCCGCCTGGGCGCCGAAGACACCAGTGCCCTGTTGCAACACGCGCCGGCGGCCTATCGCACCCAGGTCAACGACCTGCTGCTGACCGCCCTGGCCCGGGTGATAGCACGCTGGACCGAGCAGGAGCACGTGCTGGTGCAGTTGGAGGGGCATGGCCGCGAAGACCTGTTCGACAATGTCGACCTGACCCGTACCGTGGGTTGGTTCACCAGCCTGTTCCCGGTCAAGCTCAGCCCGGCGCCGTCGCTGGCGCAGTCGCTCAAGCGCATCAAGGAACAGCTGCGGGCAATCCCCGACAAGGGGGTCGGCTTTGGTGCGTTGCGCTACCTGGCCGATCAGCCGGCCCGTGAGGCGCTGGCCGCCTTGCCGGTGCCGCGCATCACGTTCAACTACCTGGGGCAGTTCGACGGCAGCTTCGCCGAAGCCTCCGGCGCCGGGCTGCTGACGCCGGCGGTGGAAAGCAGCGGTGCCAGCCTGAGCGAAGCAGCCCCGCTGGGTAACTGGCTGTCGATCAATGGCCGGGTCTACGGTGGCGAGCTGAGCTTGGGCTGGAGCTTCAGCCGCGAGATGTTCAAGCCGGCGTCGGTGCAGCGCCTGGCGGATGAATACGCCGCCGAGCTCAAGGCCCTGATCGCCCATTGCGTCAGCGGCGAGGCGGCGGGTATCACGCCATCGGACGTGCCGCTGTCGGGCCTCGACCAGGCGCAACTGGACAACCTGCCGGTCCCGGCCGCGCACATCGAGGACATCTACCCGCTGTCGCCCATGCAGCAAGGCATGCTGTTCCACGCCAGCGAAGACGACCAGGCGGACCTGTACATCAACCAGACCAGCGTGCCTGTCACCGGGCTTGAGGCCGAGCGCTTCGTCGCCGCCTGGCAACAGGTGGTCGCCCATCACCCGATACTGCGCACCAGCTTCCACCAAGGCGCGTCGCTGGCGGAGCCGGTGCAACTGGTGCAGCGCCAGGCGCAGCTGGACATCCGCCTGCTGGACTGGTCGACCAGGGCGGTGAGCGAGGATGACCTGGCGCAGCAGGTGCTGGAGGATCGGCGTCGCGGCTTCGACCTGGCCCAGGCGCCGCTGATGCGCCTGACCTTGATCCGCCTGGCGGATCGCCACCACCTGATCTGGACCAGCCACCACCTGCTGATGGACGGTTGGAGCGCCTCGCGGCTGATCGCCGACGTGCTGGCCAGTTACGCCGGCCACGCCCCCGAGCCCCAGGCCTGCCGCTACCGCGACTATATCGACTGGTTGCAGCGCCAGGACTTGCAGGCCGCCCAGCGCTTCTGGGAGGAAAAACTGGACGGCGAGGGTGCCGCGACCTTGCTCGCCAGCGTTCTGCCACAGCCAGAAACGCCGCTGCCCGGGCATGCCGCGCTGTACCTGAAGTGGGACCAGGCACGCACCCAGGGCCTGCAAGACTTCGCCCAACGCCAGCGGGTCACCCCCAACACCCTGATCCAGGCTGTGTGGCTTTTGCTGTTGCAGCGCTACACCGGGCAGGCGCGGGTGTGCTTCGGTGCAACCGTTGCAGGCCGGCCCGCCGACGTGGCCGGTGCCGACAAGCTGCTGGGCCTGTTCATCAACACCATCCCGGTCATCCAGCGCCCGCTCGCCACCCAGCCGGTGGCGCAGTGGTTGCAGGCGCTGCAGACCTACAACCTGGAGGCCCGTGACTTCGAGCACACCTCGCTGGCCGATATCCAGCGCTGGAGCGGCCGCAGCGGCCTGCCGCTGTTCGACAGCATCGTGGTGTTCGAGAACTACCCGATCGACGACCGCCTGCAGCAAGGCGTGGGTGGCCCCCTGAGCTTCGGCGAGGTGCAGTCGCGGGATGTGACCAACTACGCCATGGACCTGGCGGTGAACCTGGGCAACACTTTGAGCATCGAGTTCCTCTACCTGCGCAGCCGCTTCAGCGAGCCGGTGGTGGCGAACATCGTCGCCTCCTTCGAAACCCTGCTTGACGCCATCCTGGCCAACCCCGAGGCCTGCCTGGGCAACCTGCCCATGTGCGCCGCGGCAACGCCAGACGTTGCGCCCGCGACGCCGCAGCGCACGTCGGTCGCCGAGCTGATCGCGGCCCAGGCCCAGCGCCGGGGCGATGCCATCGCTGTGGTGTGTGGCGGGCAGCAGCTGAGCTTCGATGCCCTGGAGCGCCGTGCCAACCAGCTGGCGCAGGTGCTGGTGGCCCGGGGCATCGGGCCTGAGAGCCGGGTGGGCGTGGCCCTGGAACGGTCGGTGCAGAGCATCGTGGCGTTCTATGCCGTGCTCAAGGCCGGTGCGGCCTACGTGCCGCTGGACATCGACTACCCCCGCGAGCGCCTGGAATGGATCATTCAGGATTCGGGCATGGCCCTGCTCCTGAGCCACTCTGCGCTGTTGCCAAGCCTGCCGGTGACGCCCGGCTCCGAGTGCCTGGCGCTGGACGAACTGGACCTGGCGGCGCAGCCTGCCCGCGCGCTGCAAGTACCGGTGCAGGCGCACAACCTGGCCTACATGATCTACACCTCGGGCTCCACCGGCCAGCCCAAGGGCGTGGCGGTGAGCCATGGCCCGTTGAGCATGCACTGCCAGGCGATCATCGCCCGTTACGGCATGGACCGCGACACCCGCGAGCTGCTGTTCATGTCGTTCGCCTTCGACGGTGCCCAGGAGCGTTGGCTGTCGACGCTGCTGGCCGGTGGGCGGCTGGTGATGCGTGACAACCAGCTGTGGACCGCCGAGCAGACCCTGCGCACCCTGCGCGAGCAGGCGATCAGCATTGCCTGCTTCCCGCCGGCCTACCTGCAGCAACTGGCCGAGCAGGCCGCCCTGGAAACGGTGGCGCCACCTGCGGTACACACCTACTGCTTCGGCGGCGACGCGGTGGCCCAGGCCACCTTCGAGCAAGTCAAGGCCAGCTTGCAGCCGCGTTACCTGACCAACGGCTATGGCCCAACCGAAACCGTGGTAACGCCGCTGCTGTGGAAGGTCGCTGGCGATCAGCCTTGCGGCGGCCCTATCGCGCCGATCGGCGAAGCCGTGGGCGCCCGTGAGCTGTATGTGCTGGACGATCAGCTGAACCTGCTGCCAGATGGCGTGGCCGGTGAGCTGTACATCGGTGGCGAGGGCCTGGCCCGCGGTTATCACCAACGCCCCGGGCTTACCGCCGAGCGCTTCGTGGCCAGCCCGTTCCAGGCCGGCGGGCGACTGTACCGCAGTGGTGACTTGGTGCGCCGACGCGCCGATGGGATATACGATTACCTGGGCCGCCTGGACCAACAGGTGAAGATCCGCGGTTTCCGTATCGAGCTTGGCGAAATCGAGGCGCGCCTGCGCGATTGCGAAAGCGTGCGCGATGCGGTGGTGAGCGTGCAAGGGGAGGGTTCCGACAAGCGCCTGGTCGGCTACGTGACCAGCACCGCCGCCAGCCCGGACATCGGCGAGGCGCTGCGCGAGCAGCTGCGTGCGGTACTGCCCGACTACATGGTGCCCGCCCGCATCCTGCTGCTGGATGCCCTGCCGCTCAACCCGAACGGCAAGGTCGACCGCAAGGCGCTGCCTGATCCGGACTGCAGTGAACCTGAAGCGCTATATGTGGCACCGCGCAACCTGTTCGAGGAGCAGCTGGCGCAGATCTGGGCCGATGTGCTGGGCGTCGAACGGGTGGGGGTGACGGACAACTTCTTCGAACGCGGCGGCGACTCGCTGCGCAGCCTCAAGGTGATCTCGCGGGTGCGCAGCCTGCAGCGCGAAGGGTTCGAGCTCAAGCTGCGCGACCTGATGAGCCGGCCGACGATTGCCGAGCTGTCCGGTTACAGCGAGCCGGCGGCGGGTGAACTCGACCCGCTGCTGTTGCTCAACGACCCGGTGAGCGACGTGCCACCGCTGTTCTGCCTGCATGCAGGCTACGGCACGGTGTTCGACTACGAACCCCTGGCCCGCCACCTGAAGGGCGAGTGCAGTGTCTACGGCGTGCAGTGCCGCATGCTGCTGGACCCGGACTGGCAGGACGAATCTTTGGCGAGCATGGCCATCGACTATGCCCAGTACATTCGTCAGAAGCAGCCCGACGGCCCGTACCGTTTGCTCGGTTGGTCGCTGGGTGGGGTACTGGCGGTGCTGGTGGCGGCCGAGCTGCGCCAGCAAGGGCAGGTTGTCGAGCACGTCTCGCTGGTGGACAGCTTCATCCCGCTGGAACCTGCACAGCAGGCGTCAGCCGAGGCCTTCGACTGGCGCGAGGAACTGGCCGGCTTCTGCCAGGTGATGAACGTCGCCCAGCCAGCGGGTTCGCTGCCCTCGAACTTCGAGGCGACAGCCTTGCCTTCGTTGCCACAGCTCACCGCCTACTTCGCCAGCGGCATTGTCAGCGACACCGGCTTCGATGCCGAGGACCTGGCCCAGGGGTTCATTGTCGGGTTGCGCCTGCGCGACTTGTCATTGCAGGCCCTGGCCTTGCCGAAACTGGCTGGCCCGGTGAGTTTCTGGTGGGCGCAGGCCGTGCCTGGCGCGGCGCAGGCCGGCTTCGAACGGCACGTGGCGGTCGAGGTGGCCCGGTTTGCCCTGGACAGTGACCATTACGGCATCCTCAGGCACCCGAGCTTGCTGGCGGGGCTGGGCGGCGCACTGGCGCGCAAGGTGTCCGCCTGACCGAGGCGCGCACAGGGCAGCTGCCCCCGGGCGCTGCCCTGGCTGCGCGGGCCCATTGATCCGACTGTGCCCCCACCCGGCGTCGCTGCGTGGGGGTTTTGTTTTTCACCGCTATGAAGTTCTTTTCAAGGAGAACCAAGATGTCGCTGCATCCCGATCTGGAAGCGTTTCTGGAACTGGTGGAGTTCGGCAGGGCTACCGGTAAAAGCCTGCCCATGCATGAGCAGAGCGTCGAACAGGCGCGCGCGGAATTCGAGCTGAGCGCCCTGTTGCTGGACCCGGCCCCGCCGCAGGATATCGCGGTCACCGCGCTGCACATTCCCGCGCGCGACGGCGCGCGGCTGTCAGCCCGGCTCTACCGCGCACCGGCCTGCAAGGCCCAGGGCCCGGTGATGCTGTACTTCCATGGTGGCGGTTACGTGGTCGGCAGCCTCGACTCCCACGACGTGGTCTGCCGTCGCCTGGCGCAAGCTACGGGGCATGCCGTGCTGGCCCCGGCCTACCGCCTGGCCCCTGAGCATCGCTTTCCGGTGGCGCTGGACGATGCCCTCGACAGCGCCTGCTGGCTGGCGGCCAATGCAGCGTCGCTGGGCCTGGACGCGGCGCGCCTGGTTGTGGCGGGGGACAGCGCCGGCGCCACCCTGGCTACCTTGCTGGCACATACCGCGGCCACGCAAGGCCCTGACGCCGGTTTCGCCCTGGCGGCGCAGATGCTGTTCTACCCGGTCTGCGATGCCTCGGTGACTTATGAATCAAGCCGTGCCTATGCCGAGGGGTACCTGCTGGAGCACCAGACGATGGGCTGGTTCTACCAGCACTACCTGGGCGAAGCGGGCAGGCGTGACGACTGGCGGGTGTCGCCGTTGCTGGCCGACCATGGGCGGCCATTGGCCCCCGCTTACGTCAGCGTGGCGCAGTACGACCCGTTGCGCGATGAAGGGCTGGCCTATGCCGAGTTTCTAAAGCGTGGCGGCACGCCGGTGACGTTGCGGCTGGAGGAAGGGTTGACCCACGACTTCCTGCGGATGTCCGGGGTCCTCAATGGCGGGGTGGAGGGGCTGTACCAGGCTGCCGCCGACTGGTTGCGGCAGCAGGCCTGAAGCGTGACCGCCGGCAGCGCAGGGCTGCCGGCGGTGCGTTGGTTCACTCAGGCAACGTTCAGCTCGCAGAGCACCTGGCCGGCTTGCATGCGCACCAGCTGGTCGGCGACATCGAAGTATCGGTCGTCGTGGCTGATGACGATGATGGTCTTGCCCAGCTTCTTGAGCTCCGGCAGCAGCTCGGTGTAGAACACCCGGCGGAACGTCGGGTCCTGGTCTGCGGCCCATTCATCGAACACCAGCACCGGGCGCTCCTCCAGCCAGGCATTGATCAGCGCCAGGCGCTTGCGTTGCCCGGTGGACAGGTCGGTGGTGCTGAACACGCCGTCGCGCACGCTCACCTTGTGCGCGATCTCCAGGCGCTTGAGGTAGGTCTGGGCGCTGTCGGGGACCTGCTGTGGGCCCATGGCCGGGTCTTCGAACAGGTAGTAGTCGGCGAAGATGGTGGTGAACAGCTGACGGTAGTCGTCGCGGTGCTGCGCGTCGATGGCCTGGCCGTCGACGCGGATCTCCCCTTGCTGCGGCGCATACAGCCCCAGCAGCAGCTTGATCAGGGTGGTCTTGCCGCAGCCGTTCTCACCGACGATAAAGACGATGTCGCCCTGTTTGATTTCCAGGTTCACCGGGCCCAGGGCGAACGGTGCGCTGCCTTCAACCGGTGGGAATGCGTAGCGCACGTCGCGCAGTTCCAGGGTGGCGAGGCCGGTCATCTGGCTCTTGCGGTCCTGCAGCAGCAGGTGCGGCTCGGGCGAGGAAAACTGCTCGGACAGCTCGGCGATGCGGCGGAAGGCGATCTGTGCCCGGCTGACGATCGGCAGGGTGCCGACCAGGTGCTCCAGCGGGCCCTTCATGTACAACAGCACCAGCACGAAGCCACTCATCACCGAGGCGTCCGCGGCCGGCCACAGCGACTGCAGCACCAGCGCCACGCCGATCACCGCGAAGAACAGCATGGAGCCGAAGCTCTTGGCCACGACGAAGGTGTTGATCGAGCGGATCTGGGTGTCGCGGATGCGGTCGGCGGTGCCCTGGATGTGGCTGCTGAACATGCGCTGGCGGCGTGGCCGGTGGATGCGCAGCTCCTTGGCGCCGGCGGCGATGGCGTGGTAGTGCTTCTGCAGCTCGTCCTCGGCATCGCGCGCGGCCAGGAAGCCTTTCATGCCTTTGGCCCGGGCCAGATACTGGGCGCCTGTGCCCAGGGCGATGGCCACCAGCATCAGCAGGAACATCGGCCATGACAGCAAGGCGAGGTAGCCCAGGCAGCCCAGGGTAACGGTCATGGATATGGCCAGGGGGGCGAAGGCGAAGGCGAAGTCGCTGATGGTGTCCACGTCATGGGTCAGTACCGGTATCAGGCGGTGACTGCGGTAACGCTCGATCTGCTCGATGGGCGCAGACAGCACCTTCTCGCCCAGTTCCTTGCGCAGCGAGGCGATGATCGACTGGCCGACGCGGTTGGTGCCAAGGTCGGAGAAGATCGAGCTGGCCAGCGCTACCAGGCACAGCCCGGCAAATAGCCACACCACCCCCTGGCCCAGGCCGCCCTGGGCATGCAGCGCGCGGTTGATGGTCGCCAGCAGGACGGTGATGCTCAAGCCACCGACCACGCCCAGCAGCACGGAACCCAGTACGGTGTATTTGAACGGGCGCAGCAGGGTGAACAACTCCCGTAGCGCGCTTTTAGGTTGCGGTGACATGGTGTACTCCTTGTGACGCATCAAACGCTGGTTAGCGTGCATAAGTGCCGGATCAGGCGTCAGGCCGCGGTCATGACCTGCTCGAAGGCCGCCAGAAACGCCTGCATCTGCTGCGGTGTACCCACGGTCACGCGCATCCAGTCGGGCCATGCCTGGAACACTCGCCCGACCCGGACCTTGCGCCGGGCCAGGGCTTCGATGACCGGTTGCGCAGGGCGCCCGAGCTGCACCATGAAGCAGTTCGCCTGGGCGTCCGTGCAGCGGTAGCCGGCGGCGCGCAGGTGCTCGGTGGTGCTGTGCAGGATCTGCTGGTTGGTGCGTTTGCGTTCGCTGACCAGGTCGGCCTGCTCCAGGCTGGCGATGCCGCCCAGGGAGGCTGCCAGGGAAATGAAATTGCGCCCGTTGAAGCGCTGCAGCGCGGTCAGCACGGCAGGCCTGGCGATGGCCAGGCCTAGGCGTGCGCCGGCCATGCCATACAGCTTTGAGAAGGTGCGCAGGACCATCACGTCGTCGTGCTGCACGGCCAGGTCCAGGCAGGGCGGCGCATCGCTGAAGTGGATATAGGCCTCGTCGATGATTGCCAGGCAGCCGGCGGGCTTGTGCGTGACCACCTGCTCGATGTCGGCGCGTGGGGTCAGGGTGCCCGTGGGGTTGTTGGGGTTGCACAGGTAGATCACGCCGGCATTGCGGTCGGCGGCCAGCATGGCGCGTGCATCGTGGGCGTGGCGGGCATCGAGGGGCACCTCGTGCACGGCGGCGCCGACGCTGCTGGCGCCGGCCGCCACCGAGTCGTAGGTCGGCGCGGCGGTGACCACGCTGCGCGGGCCTGCGTATTGGGCCAGCGCGTATTGCAGGGGGGGGCGCGAGCCGCAGAACACCGCCACGTGATCCTCGGGGATGCCGTTCTGCCGGGCGAACAGTTCGATCAGGCGGACCTGTTGTTCGTAATAGTAACGCCCGCTCTGGCGGCCGCCCTGTTCCAGGGCCTTGACCGCCAAAGGGCCCGGGCCGTACGGGCTTTCGTTGTAGTCCAGGCGCACGATGTCGTCGCCAAAGACCGGGTCCGGCACGGGGCCGGCAGGCAGTTGCGCGGCCCAGGCAGGCAAGGCGGGGGCGGCACTGGCCAGCGCAGCGGTGGTGACGAAGCGTCGTCGGCTCAAAGCACTCATGGGGTTGCTCCTCGGGTCAGTCCTGGTGGTCAACGTCCAGGTCGCGGGCTACGCGAAAGCCCAGCCAGTCACCGCGCACCTGGGGTTCGCGTTCGTTGCGGTTGCCGGAGCGCGAGAAGATCGCCGGCTCGCTGTAGTCGTTGCCGCGGATCTGCCGATGCCCGCAGTTGCCGCCGGTGGTCCAGGCGCTGCCATCGGTGGGTGCGCCGACATAGTCGGTGTGCCAGCAGTCTTCCAGCCATTCGTAGACGTTGCCGTGCATGTCGTACATGCCGAAGGCGTTGGGCGGGAAGCTGCCGACCGGCGAGGTGAACGAGAAACCGTCGGCCGGGCCGTAGACGTTGGCGTGCTTGCTGATGGTGTACTCGCCTTCCTTGTCGAACGGGAAAGGGAACGAGCCCGTGGAGCCGGCACGGGCGGCGTATTCGCGTTCTGCTTCGCTGAGCATGCGGTAGGGCTTGCCGGTGGTCTTGGCCAGCCAGGCGATGTAGTCGCGGGCCTCGAACCAGGTCATGCACACGGCCGGTTGGCGCGGGCCCTGGGCATAGCGGGGCTTGCCGTTCTGGCACAGGCGGCCGGGGCGCAGGTCACCATCGGGCAGCACGGTCTTGGTGGCCTTGGCATAGGCTTGCCACTGCGCGGCGGTGATGGTGAAGCGGCTGACCGCGAAGGGGCGGGCGAAGGTCACCGTGTGCAGGGGATTTTCGTCGTCCTGCTTGCCGACTTCGTCATCGGGGGTACCCATGACGAAGCTGCCGGCGGGCAGCACGACCATTTCCGGGCAGTGCTTCTTGCAGTCGGTGAAGACTTTGCCGGGTTCGGTCGGGTCGGCGGCCAGCGCATGCGCCGACAGCGAAAGGCATCCTAGGGCGAGCAGCAGGTCAAGGCGTTTCATGGGTGTCCTTGTAGTTGAGTGACAGGCGTGTTGGCCGGCTTGGCGGCCCTCTGGACGGTGTCCCACACACGCAGGAAGTTGCCGCCCCAGAGCTTGGCGATGTCTTCGTCGGAATAGCCGCGCTGGATCAGCTCGGCGGTGACGTTGCGGCTTTCGCCGACGTTGTGGTAACCGATCACGCCGCCGCCGTCGTTGAAGTCCGAGCTGATGCCGACGTGGTCGATGCCGATCTTCTTCACCGCGTAGTCGATGGAATCGACGTACTCGGCCAGGGTGGCCTCGGGTTCCTGGCCGAGGATGTCGTAGAAGGGGGTGAGGAATTCGCCGAACTTCTTCTCTGGCCAGATCGAGAACACCGGGTCCGTGGTGGTGCCCATCTGCGTCTGGTTCTGCACGTCGGGCAGACCGTAGCGTTCGCGCAGGGCGTTCATCCGGGCGATGGTTTCGCGCGAGAACGGCTTGAGGTACTTGGAGTAGGCGACGATGTTGACCAGGCCGCCGGTGGCCTTGATGTGGGCCAGGTCGGCGTCGCTGAGGTTGCGGCGGATGTCCATCATGCCCTGCACACCCGTGTGCGAGGCGATCACCGGGGCGTGGCTGAGCTGGGTGACCTGGGTCAGGGCCTGGCTGGACATCTGCGACACGTCGATCACCACGCCCAGGTCGTTGAGCTTGGCCACGGCGCGGCGGCCCAACGGTGACAGGCCGCCTAGCGGGTCGGTCGAATCGCCCAGGAAGGGCAGCGGGCGTGCCGAGTCCACCCAGCTGTTGTTGCCCACGTAGCCGGGGCCGAACACCCGCACGCCGCGCGCGGCCCACAGGTCGAGCTTGTCGACGTCGTCGCCCAGCGGGGCGGCGTTGAGCATGCTGATGACGATGGCGAACTTGCCCTCGTCGGCCAGGCGGCGGAAGTCTGCCGGGGTGTAGGCGATGCCGGCCTGGTTGGGGAAGTCGCGGGCGATGCCGGTGATGATCTTGTAGCGCACCTCCAGCTCGTTGGCCATGGCGGCCTGGAAGCCGGCAGTGGGGCGGTGCGGCCAGTTCGGCCCGCTCCAGAACTCGGGCCAGGACCAGATGGCGATCGAGGCGCCGCGCAGGCGTGCCTTGCCGGCCTTGACCAGGTCGAACTGGGTTGGGCCGTCGCGGTTGGCCTCACGGCCATCGGTGCCATAGTTCAGGGGAACGTCCAGGTGCCCGTCCAGCGCCAGGATGCGTTCCTGCAGGGCGTTGGCGCGCTGCACGATGGCGCGGCTGTAGGGGTGTGCCGGCAGGTACACCCAGTACCACCAGGCGCCGCTGCCCGCAGCGGCCAGCAGCAGGACCAGGGCCAGCAGCCACGGCCACTTGCGCGAGAAAAGGAGGTGTTTCGTCATTGCCATTTCGACCCGCCTGGACGACGGCCCCATGCCGTTCGAACTTGTTGGGTGATACGAGTCGATGGCGGAAGAATTTACCAAACGCCTAAATCGCCTTTGTGACCATTCGTTTTCGCTGGAGTAGTCACGTCATGAGTACAGTGGATGAAGGTGTCACGCCGAGGAATGCTGGCAGGGCTTGTGGCCGCCGGCGCAGTGCTGCCCACGGGTTATTTCGCCTGGCAGAAATGGGACGAAGCCCAGGAGGCGGAGCTGGCCTCCGACGAACCGGCGGTGCCGGTGGACGATGTGCCTAATGCGCTGCTGGGCGAGCGCCTGACGGGTATCTGGGAGTGGCACCTGGTGGCGGGCGATGCGGCGCTGCCCGAGCTGGCGCGGCCGCTGGAACTGCTGCTGGACGTGGGGCAGGGGGCCCGGGCCGTGCGCGGCTACCTGGGCCTGCCGCCCTATGCCGACGGCATGCAGGTGTATGCGCCGCTGGCCGCCGAGCGCCTGCCGCACCTGCGCCTCAAGCTGATCTCGACGAGCGGCCAGGGTTACGACTGCGAAGCGGTGCTCGATGAGATCTGGGGGGGCTGGAGCCAAGGCGGTGGCGGTGCCACCCTCAGCGGCCAGGTACGCCTGGCCGGTGTCCAGGCGGGGTTTTCCGGGCCCCAGGGCCGCTTCGTCGCCCGTCGTCGGCCTTTCGTGCCGGCGCGAGAGCGGCTGGCCTTCGTTCCGGCGCTGCACGAGCAACTGATTTCGCCGGGCTGGCGCTACTTTCACCAGCTCTGGCATGCCACCCGTGACCGCTGGCACCGCATTGACGAATCCCGGCGCCAGGCCGTGCGTGGCCTGGGCTGGCAGGCCGGGCCGCTGGGCAAGGAGCGCAATGCCCGTGGCCATGACCGCCACCTCAACGGTTCGGGCGAGGACTTCCTGTTCATGCACCGGCACATGCTGCATGGCGTGCGCCAGGTGCAGGACCTGCGTTCGTGGCCGTGCCTGCCGGCGCCGCGCCCTTTTGTGGGCGAGAACCGGCAGGCGTTCGCCGACTACATGAACAACGTCACCGGCTACAGCGTGCCGCCTTGCTGGCAGGCCGACGACGATGACCACTTCAACCAGTGGCTGTACTACATCAAGAGCCGCGAAGGCCTGTACGCCAACTTCCAGCTGTGGGAAGCGCAACTGCACGACCCCGAGTACCTCAGCACGCTGTGCCTGGGGGAGCTGGGCTCGCGCATCGAACTGGGCATCCACGACTGGCTGCACATGCGCTGGGCGGCCATGGCCCAGGACCCGAACACCGGCTGGCCGATGGCCTATGCGCGGCGCAACCATGACTTTTCCGAGCGCTGGTTCGGGGCGAGCAACGATTTTCTCGGCGACCCGTTCTCGTCCCATGTGAACCCGGTGTTCTGGGCCTTCCATGGCTGGCTCGACGACCGCCTCGAGGACTGGTTCCTGGCCCATGAACAGGCACACCCAGGGGAAGTGCGGCGCTTGACCGTCAACGGCATTCCCTGGTTCGCGCCGGGGCGCTGGGTACGCGTGGCCGAGCCGTGGCTGGGGCCGTCCAGCGAAGGCTGCGGTGCCTGGGGCAAAGGCAATGGTGGTGGCAGCCAGCTGGACATCGAGACCATGAAACTGGCGCTGCAAGTGATCTTCAGCCCGGACCAGGAGGCCGAGCGGCTGATGAAGCGTGTGCCGCCAAGCCGGCCGTGGTTCGCCCGGTACCTGGCGCCGGGGCCGCGCAAGGATGGGCTGTAGCCGCGGCTGGCGCGGCCACCGCCCGGGCCTCACCGTTGCTGTGTCGCCCAGCCGCCGCCCAGGGCCTTGTACAGGGCCACGCTGGCTTGCAGGCGGTCCCTGCGCAGCTGCACGCGCTCGGCCTGGGCGTCGAACAGGCTGCTTTGCGCCTGCAGCACGCTGAGCAGGTCTTCTGCCCCGGCGCGGTAGCGGCTTTCGGCCAGGTCGAAGGCGCGCTGCGCCTGTTGCAGCGCTTGCTGTTGCCAGCGGGCCTGGCGGTCCAGGCCGTCGACACTGTTGAGCGCCTTCTCCACTTCGCCGAAGCTGGTGACCAGCACCCCGCGGTACGTTTCCAGCAGTTCTTCGTGACGCGCCAAGGCCTTGTCGCGCTCGGCGCGCAATTGGCCGTTGTTGAAGATCGGTGCGGTCAAACCCGCGCCCAGGTTGAGCACCGGGTTGCGCAACAGGTCGGCGGCCTGACGGTCGCCGGTGGCCAGGCTGGCGCTCAGGGTCAGCGTGGGGAACAGGGCCGCGCGGGCCACGCGCACGTCGGCCTGGGCCGCGGCCAGGCGCGCTTCGGCTACGGCGATGTCGGGGCGGCGCGTGAGCAATTGGCTGGGGATGCCGGCATCGATGGCGGGGCCTTGCAGCTGCTCGAAGGGCAGTGCCTCCAACTGTAGGTTCTGCACCGGCTCGCCGAGCAAGGTGGCCAGGGTGATCAGCGCGTCGCGGGCCTGCTGCCGGTACAGCGGCAACTGGCGCTGCTGGCCGGCCACCAGGCTCTGCTGCTGGGCCAGCTCCAGCGCGGTGGCGGAGCCGGCCTGGTAGCGGGTGCGGACCACGTCGAGGATTTTCTGCGCATTGCCCAGGTTCAACGTGGCGATACGGGTCTGCTCCTGCGCCGCCAGGGCTGCCAGGTAGGTGTCCGCGACCTGGCCGGCCAGGCTCAGCTCAAGGGTGTCGCGGTCCAGTTCGCTGGCCTGCAGGCTGTGGCCGGCGCTGTCGCGCGTGGCCGCGTTGCGCCCCCAGAAGTCCACTTCATAGCTGGCCGTGAGTGCCGTGTTGAAGTAATGGTAGGTGCGCTCCCTGCTGGAAGCGTCCAGTTCGCTGTAGCCCTGGCCCTTGAGCAGGCGCTGGCGATAGGCGTTGGCGCTGGCATCGAGCCGCGGCAGCAGTGTGCCGCCGGCGATGCGCACATCGGCGCCGGCCTGGCGCACCCTGGCCATGGCCGCCTTCAGGTCGTGGCTGCCTTGCCGGCTCTGGTCGATCAGGCGCGCCAGCTGCGGGCTGTTGAAGCTCGCCCACCAGCGCTCGATGTCCACGGCCTGCGCCTGGGGCACGGCCGGGCTTTGCCAGCCGGGCGGTGGGGCAACCGCGTTGTCCACCGGGGTGGTCTGGCTGCAGGCGCCGAGTAGCGCCAGCAGGGGGATCAAGGCAAACGGGGCTTTGGTCATGGGTTCATTCACTGGACAGGGCGGCCACCGGGTCGAGCCCGGCGGCCTTGCGGGCTGGCATGAAGCCAAAGATCACACCGGTGGCGACCGAGCAGGCAAAGGCACCGAACATGGCCAGGGCGGAAAACGCCACGGCCACCTTGGCCAGGTTCAGGCCTGCCCCGATCAGCAGGGCCAGGGCCACGCCGGTGACGCCACCGACCAGCGACAGCACCACGGCTTCGGTGAGGAACTGGCGCAGGATGTCGCGCTGGCGGGCCCCGGTGGCCACGCGGATGCCGATCTCGCGGGTGCGCTCGCGCACGGTCATCAGCATCACGTTCATCACCCCGATACCGCCCACCAGCAGCGAGATGGCGGCGATGGCCCCAAGCATCAGCGACAGGCCGTTGCGGGTCTGTGCTTCGGCCTGAATAAGGGCGGCGCTGTTGTCGATCTCGAAGTCCTGGATGCCACCGTGCAGGCTGGTCATCAAGCTGCGGATCGCCTGTTCCGCCTCATGCACCAGGGTGCTGTCGGTGGCGGCGATGATCACATATTCGGGGTACTCGACGCCGGACAGGCGGATGCGCGCAGCCGAATAGGGAATGGCGATGCGCAGGTCGTTGCGCTGGTTGGCGCCGCTGGAACCTTTGCTGGCCAGCACGCCGATGACCTGGAAGGGCACGTTCTCCACCAGGATGTAACGGCCGATCGGGTCCTGGCCGTCGGCGAAGAGCTTCTTTTTGACTTCGGAGCCGATGACCGCGACGGCAGCACCCGTGGCCATGTCGGTTTCGTCGAAAAAGCTGCCCTCGGCCACCGGCCAGTTGAGGATCGATGGAAACGCCGGGCTGTAGCCGCCGATGGTCGAGGTCATCTCGCCGTTGCCGTAGCGTACCTGGGCCTGCAAGGTGGTCGCGGCCATGATCGACTTGACCTGGGGCAGCTCGGCCAGGGCCTGCACGTCGCTCAGGCGGATATGGCCTGGTGGCGCGCGCGGGGTGGCCGGGGCGCCGTTCATGAACATGATGTTGGACCCGAAGGCGCCGATCTGCGCCATCACCTGGCGCTTGCTACCTTCGCCCACGGCCAGCATTACCACCACCGAGGCCACACCGATGATGATGCCCAGCAGGGTCAAGGCGGTGCGCGTGCGGTTGGTCCACATCATCCGCCAGGCGGCCACCAGGGCGTCGCGGGTTTCGCCGAGCCAGGGGCTGCGCGCCTGGTTGGCGTGGGCCAGGCGCTGGCGCAGGGCGTCGGCCTGCAGGGCGCCGGGTTTGGCTGCAGGGGGCGGCTGGCCGACGGCGCTGTCACTGACCACCGCGCCGTCGCGCACCTCGATGATGCGCTGTGCGCGGGCAGCGACGTTGCGATCGTGGGTGATCAGGATCACCACGTGGCCTTGCTGCGCCAGCTCGTCGAGCAGGGCCATGACCTCCGTGCCGCTGTGGCTGTCCAGCGCACCGGTGGGCTCGTCGGCGAGGATGATGTGCCCGCCGTTCATCAGCGCACGGGCAATCGACACTCGCTGCTGCTGGCCACCGGACAATTGCCGCGGGCGGTTGCCGGTGCGTTCGCCCAGCCCCAGGCGCCGCAGCAACACCTGGGCGCGTGCGGCGCGCGCGGCGGCGGGGGTGCCGGCGTAGATGGCCGGCATTTCGACGTTTTCCTGGGCCGAGGCCGACGGGATGAGGTGGTAGCCCTGGAACACGAAGCCGAAGGCTTCACGGCGCAGCCAGGCCAGTTGGTCGTCATCGAGCTCGGCCACGTCCTGGCCAGCGAAGCGGTACTGGCCGGCGCTGGGCCGGTCCAGGCAGCCGAGAATGTTCATCAGGGTCGACTTGCCGGACCCCGAGGTGCCGATGATGGCGATGAATTCCCCGGCATGGATGCTCAGGTCGATGCCGCGCAGCACCTCCACGGTGGGGCTGTCGCCGCCGCCATAGGCCTTGCGGATGCCGCTCAGCTGGATCAGCGGTGTAGGCATGCTCAACTTCCGTTGCCGGTTGGGCCGATCAGCAGGCGGTCGCCTTCCTTCAGGCCATCGAGGATCTGAACCCGCAGGCGATCGCTGAGCCCGATGCGCACGGCGCGTTGCTGGACCTGGCCGTTGTCGGCGAGTACCTGGGCGGTGCGCTGGTCGGGTTGGTCTGGCTTGCCTGCCAGGGCGGCGACCGGGGCGGTGAGCACGTTCTGGGCACTGCCGGCGACGAAGAAGACCTGGGCGGTCATGTCGGCCATCAGTGCATTGTCGGCGTTGTCGACGTCCAGCAGCACGGTGTAGAGCACCACGCGCCCGGCGCCGCTGCTGGTGCCGCCGCTGGGCGCGGCCGGTGCTGGGCTGCCACCGCCCTGGCTGAGCTGGTCCAGAGGCTTGGGTGGGATCGGCAGGATCTGCCGCACGGTGCTGGTCCAGCGCCGGCCACCGCCACTGAGGGTGGTGAAGTAGGCTTGCATACCTGGCTTGACCTGGCCGATGTCGGCTTCCGACACCTCGGCCCAGATGGTCATCGGCGACAGCCGTGCGATGCGCAGGATCAACGGCGTGCGCTGCTGGGCGTTGAGCGTCTGGCCTGCACGGGCGTCGACCGCCACCACGGTGCCGCTCATGGGGGCGTAGATGCGCGTGTAGCCCAGTTGAGCCTCGGCGCTGCGCAGGCTGGCCCGGGCCTGGAGGATCTGCGCCTGGTACCTGTGAATGCGCGCCTGGGTGGTCAGCACCTTGGCCTGGGCGGTTTGCACGTCTTCGTCGCGGGTGGCGCCATCGGCGGCCATGCGCTGCTGGCGTTGCAGTTGCTGCCTGGCCAACAGGTGTTCGGCCTGCTGTTCCTTGACCTGGGCTTCGAGGGTCTGGATGGCGTAGCGCTCGGCGTCCAGTTGCGCCTGCTGGGTGGAGGGGTCGATTTCGACCAGCAGTTGGCCCTGTTTGACCGTGTCGCCCACTTCCACGTGCAGGGTGCGGATCTGCCCGGAGGCCTGGGCGCCGACGTCCACATACTGGCGAGGCTGCAGGGTGCCCAAGGCGGTGACGCTGGATTCGATGTTGCCGCGCGCGACGCGCACGAAGGGGCGCTGCTCGGCGTCATTGGGCAGCAGCTGCCAGGCCGCCGCTGCAGCCAGGGGTATGAGGCAGAGCATGACGATTGCAGCGCGGCGGGTCAGGCGAAGGTAACTCTTGCGAAAGTAACTCATGCGAAAGTCCGGCCAGTGAGGGAAGGCTGCCGGTTAGACGAGGGTGGTGGGGCGAAATTTAGGACCCTGCGCGGGGCGGGGCCAAGGGGCCGGGCGCAGCCCGCTACGGTGCTGCTCCGGCCTGGTCAACGGGGTTCAGCCGCCAAAGGTCAGGGTGCCCTTCATGACCGTGGCGTGGAAGGGATAGGAGCAGAAGTACACATAGTTGTCACCCGGTTTCAGTGCCTTGGTATCCAGCGTGACGGACGCTTGCTCGTTGCCGCCGATCAGCTTGGTGTGCGCCAGCACCCGGGCATCACCTGGCTCGATGTAGTCATGGCCCTCACCGGCCTTGGCACCGTCGTCGGCCACGCCCTTGAGGTCATCTTTGCGGGTCAGCACCCAGTTGTGCCCCATTACGTTCCTGGGCAGGTTGCCGGGGTGCTTCAGGGTAACGGTGAACTGTTTGCAGCTGGCCGGCACGTGGATGGTCTTGAGGTCGTAGGTCATCTGGTCGGTGCCTTGGATGGTCACCGAGCATTGCTCGTCGGCGAAAACAAAGCCTGACAGCGTCAGTGCAGCCAGGGCTACGGCAGTGCGAAACATGGGCTATCTCCATCGAGGTACGGACGACGCCGGCCTTGAATACCGGCGTCCAAGGGTTCACCCAAAGACGAATGCGAAGTCGCCGGATTTAACCTGGGTGCTGCCTTACCACCAAGTTGTTGGGAACGATTGCGCTTTGCGCGTGAAAATTCTGCGAGCTGGCCACTTGATTTCTCGCCGGTTCCCGACAACTATCTAGAAAGACCCCTCCAAGAGCAGCCCTGGTGGACGCCTGTTGCTGGCGCAGTATGGTCAGGGAGCGTGCCCTATATCTCTACCCTTGCCCGGGCCACAACATGATCAACAAGTCGCTGCGCATCCTGATCGCCGACGAGCACCCGTACCAGCGCCTGCAGTTGGAACGGCTGCTTAATGGCCTGGGCTATTACCGGATCGCCCCGGTGGAGAGCTTTGAAGAGCTGCAGCGTCTGGTGCAGAGTGCGTTGCAGCCGTTCAACCTGCTGCTGGGCAATATCGAACTGGCCAGCCATGTCGGCGTCGACCTGGCGCGTTTCTGTGGGGTCAGCACGCAGATCCAGCATGCCCTGTTGTACCACACCCCGCACCTCAAGGTCCCCAGCGTGCCGCCGAGCGAACGCCAGGCGGTCAACGTGAGCCTGCCCCAGGTGCCGGACAACGAGGCCTTGCAGACCTTCATGGCGCTCATCGACAGCCCACTGCTGATCGGCACCCTGGCACTGCCGCCGGGCCTGTCGGGCAACACCGCACATACCCGCAGGCACCGCAACTTCGGCCAAACGGTGTTCAGCCGTTAGGGGCGGCCGGCGGGTATTTGCTATCCTCTTGCGCTTTGCCGATCTTGCGGACCCTGCCATGACTGCCATCGATACCGCTCGCCCGCCCCGGTTCAGCCGCGGCGATCACCGGACCCTGGGCCTGGCGGCGCTGGGCGGCGCGCTGGAAATCTACGATTTCATCATTTTCGTGTTCTTCGCGCTGACCCTCAGCCAGCTGTTCTTCCCGCCGGAAATGCCGGAGTGGTTGCGCCTGCTGCAAAGCTTCGGGATTTTCGTCACCGGTTACCTGGCGCGGCCGCTGGGCGGCATCGTCATGGCTCACTTCGCCGACCACCTGGGCCGCAAGCGGGTGTTCAGCCTGAGCATTTTGATGATGGCGCTGCCGTGCCTGCTGATCGGGGTAATGCCGACCTATGCCGAGATTGGTTACGCCGCGCCGCTGATCTTGCTGGCGTTGCGCATATTGCAGGGGGCTGCGGTCGGCGGCGAGGTACCCAGTGCCTGGACATTCGTTGCCGAACACGCACCGCCGGGGCGGCGGGGGTATGCCCTGGGTTTCCTGCAGGCCGGGTTGACCTTTGGCTATTTGCTGGGGGCACTGACCGCGACGCTGTTGGCCCAGGCTTTCAGCGCCGAGGAAATTCTCGATTACGCCTGGCGTTACCCGTTCCTGCTCGGGGGCGTGTTTGGCGTGATCGGGGTGTGGTTGCGCCGTTGGCTGAGTGAAACGCCGGTATTTCTGGCCCTGCGCGAGCGCAAGGAGCAGCCGGTGAAATTCCCGTTGCGCCAGGTGCTGGGCGCGCATCGTGGGGCGTTGATTCCGGCTGCGCTCCTGACCTGCGTGCTGACCTCGGCGGTGGTGGTGCTGGTGGTGATTACGCCGACGGTCATGCAGCAGCGCTTCGGCATGTCTGCCGCGCACACGTTCGCGCTGAGCAGCGTAGGCATCGTCTTTCTCAACATCGGTTGTGTGCTTGCCGGCCTGCTGGTCGACCGCCTGGGCGCCTGGCGGGCGTTGATGATCTACAGCGCGCTGCTGCCGCTGGGCATCGCTGCGTTGTATGCGAGCCTGGTGGGGCAGTGGGGCATGACGTGGCTGGCTTACGCGTTGGCCGGGCTCTGCTGTGGGGTGGTGGGTGTGGTGCCGTCGGTCATGGTCGGGCTGTTTCCGGCACAGATCCGGGTATCGGGTATTTCCTTCACCTACAACGTGGCCTACGCCTTGTGGGCCAGCACTACGCCCCTGGCGTTGATAGCCTTGATGCCGTGGAGCCCATGGGTGTGCGTTGGCTTCTGTCTGGTCATGGGCGCGGTGGGGCTGCTCACTGCCCGCTACTTTGGCCGCCGGCAACCTTCCGCGTTCGCGGCGGAGCCGATGCCGATCATGTGCGTCGACAAATGAACGAAAAAAGCCCCCGGGCCGCGAGGCCAGGGGGCTTTTTCTTGCTTCAGGGGCGGGCTTACATGTTCGGGTAGTTCGGCCCGCCAGCGCCTTCAGGGGTGACCCAGGTGATGTTCTGGGCCGGGTCCTTGATGTCGCAGGTCTTGCAGTGCACGCAGTTCTGCGCGTTGATCTGGAACCGCTTGTTGCCGTCTTCCTGGGTGACCACTTCGTACACGCCGGCCGGGCAGTAACGCTGGGCGGGCTCATCGTACAGCGGCAGGTTGCTGGCGATCGGGATGCTCGGGTCGGTCAGCTTCAGGTGGCAGGGTTGTTCCTCTTCATGGTTGGTGCTGGAGAGGAATACCGAGCTGAGCTTGTCGAAGCTGAGCTTGCCGTCCGGTTTCGGGTAGTCGATTTTCTGCGAGTCGGCCGCCAGCTTCAGGCAGGCGTAGTCCGGCTTGGTGTCGTGCAGGGTAAACGGCAGCTTGCCGCCAAACCAGTTCTGGTCGACATAGTTGAAAGCCCCCCCCAGCAGCGGGCCGAACTTGTGCAGTGCCGGGCCGAAGTTGCGGCTGGCGAACAGCTCTTCGTACAGCCAGCTGGCCTTGAACGCGCTGACGTAGCCGTCGAGCAGGTCGCCACCTTCACGCCCGGCAGCCAGGGCGTCAGCCACCGCTTCGGCGGCCAGCATGCCGGACTTCATCGCGGTATGGCTGCCCTTGATCTTCGAGAAGTTCAGGGTGCCGAGGTCGCAACCGATCAGCGCGCCGCCGTTGAAGACCATCTTCGGCAGCGAGTTCAGGCCGCCCTTGCAGATGGCGCGGGCGCCGTAGCTGATACGCTTGCCACCTTCGAGGTATTGGCTCATCACCGGGTGGTGCTTCAGGCGCTGGAATTCGTCGAAGGGCGACAGGTACGGGTTGGCATAGGACAGGTCGACGATCAGGCCGACCACCACCTGGTTGTTTTCCAGGTGGTAAAGGAACGAGCCACCGGTGTTGTCCTTGGCCATCACGTCCAGCGGCCAGCCAGCGGTATGCACCACCAGGCCTTGCTCGTGCTTGGCCGGGTCGATTTCCCAGATTTCCTTCAGGCCGATGCCGTAGTGCTGCACGTCGGCTTCGCTGTCGAGGTTGAAGCGCTTGATCAGCTGCTTGCCGATATGGCCACGGCAGCCTTCGGCGAACAGGGTGTACTTGGCGCGCAGTTCCATGCCGGGGGTATACAGGCCGTCCTTTGGCTTGCCTTCGCGGTCGACACCCAGGTCGCCGGTGACAATGCCGCGGACCACGCCGTTTTCATCGAACAGGGCTTCCTGGGCGGCGAAGCCGGGGTAGATTTCCACGCCCAGGTTCTCGGCCTGCTGGGCCAGCCAGCGGCACAGGTTGCCCAGCGAAATGATGTAGTTGCCCTGGTTGTGCATGGTTTTGGGCACGAACAGGTCGGGCACTTTGGTCGAGCTGCCGGCGTCTTTGAGCACGTAGATATCGTCGCGCTTCACTTCGGTGTTCAGTGGCGCGCCCAGTGCCTTCCAGTCGGGGAACAGCTCGTTCAGCGCGCGGGGCTCGAACACCGCACCGGAGAGGATGTGAGCACCGACTTCGGAGCCTTTTTCCACCACGCAGACGCTGATTTCGCTACCGGTTTCGGCGGCCTTCTGCTTCAGGCGGCAGGCGGCGGACAGGCCCGCCGGGCCGGCGCCGACGATGACCACGTCGAATTCCATGTATTCGCGTTCCACAGGTTCTCTCCTACTCATCAAGGCTCGTGCTGTTGCTGGGTCTTATGGGTGCATGCGCGCAGTGGCTCGTCACGGGAGCGAAACTGTAGCTGCGCAACTGACGGACTACACCGTTTTGTCTTGGCCGCGCATTATATCTACACCACTTGGCGGGTCCAATACAAACGTTTGTTTGAATTTGCCGCAGGCCAGTAAAATCACAGGCGTGCGGCTGGAGGGTGACCGATTTGCCGTATTGACCGGATTGGGTGTTACGGTCAAGATACGAGCGGTTTTACGTTCGCCGTAGGCTTGCAGCCGGGCGCAGGTACACCTCTAAAGACCAGGTGTGGAGCAGGGTTTTGCGGGCTTAGGCCGGTTTGTAGTGGAGTTTACACGCCACGACAGGAAATGACCCGTGAGTATTTGTCGCAATGGTCCGAACAAGACTGTTCGGTCACTGTGAAGATGCCGCTTCCCGGTACGTTTTTAGAGGTGCCCTTGTACCCACGCGCATCGCAGGGCTTTGCCCCAGGCGACTATCTATTCACCGGAGAGTAACGAGGAATCCATGAAGGTTCTTGTAGCTGTCAAACGAGTGGTCGACTACAACGTCAAGGTTCGCGTCAAAGCGGACAACTCCGGCGTCGACCTTGCTAACGTCAAGATGTCCATGAACCCCTTCTGCGAAATCGCCGTGGAAGAAGCCGTACGCCTGAAAGAGAAGGGCGTTGCCAGCGAGATCGTGGTCGTTTCGGTCGGCCCGACCACTGCCCAGGAACAACTGCGCACCGCCCTGGCCCTTGGCGCCGACCGCGCCATCCTGGTCGAAGCCGCTGATGAACTGAACTCCCTGGCCGTGGCCAAGGCGCTCAAGGCGGTTGTCGACAAGGAGCAGCCACAGCTGATCATCCTCGGCAAACAAGCCATCGACAGCGACAACAACCAGACCGGCCAGATGCTGGCTGCGCTGACCGGCTACGCCCAGGGCACCTTCGCCTCCAAGGTGGAAGTGGCCGGCGACAAGCTGAATGTCACCCGTGAAATCGACGGTGGCCTGCAGACGGTTGCACTGAACCTGCCTGCGATCGTCACCACCGACCTGCGCCTGAACGAGCCACGCTACGCGTCGCTGCCGAACATCATGAAGGCCAAGAAAAAGCCGCTGGAAACCCTTGCGCCAGACGCGCTGGGCGTTTCCCTCGCCTCCACCAACAAAACCGTGAAAGTTGAAGCCCCGGCTGCCCGCAGCGCGGGTATCAAGGTCAAGTCGGTGGCCGAACTGGTCGAGAAGCTGAAGAACGAAGCGAAGGTAATCTAAATGACTATCCTGGTTGTCGCTGAATACGAAAACGGTGCCGTAGCCCCGGCCACCCTGAACACCGTTGCCGCTGCCGCCAAGATCGGTGGCGATGTGCATGTACTGGTCGCTGGCCAGAACATTGGCGGCGTTGCCGAAGCCGCTGCCAAGATCGCTGGCGTGGCCAAGGTCCTGGTTGCCGATAACGCAGCTTATGCCCACGTGCTGCCAGAGAACGTGGCGCCGCTGATCGTCGAGCTGGCCAAGGGTTACAGCCACGTGCTGGCCCCGGCCACCACCAATGGCAAGAACGTTTTGCCGCGGGTTGCTGCGCTGCTGGACGTCGACCAGATCTCCGAGATCATCTCGGTCGAGTCCGCCGACACCTTCAAGCGCCCGATCTACGCCGGTAACGCCATTGCCACCGTGCAATCGAGCGCGGCCATCAAGGTGATCACCGTGCGTACCACCGGCTTTGACGCCGTGGCCGCCGAAGGCGGTTCGGCTGCCATCGAGGCGGTCGGTGCCGCGCACGATGCTGGTATCTCGGCGTTCGTTGGCGAAGAGTTGGCCAAGTCCGACCGCCCAGAGTTGACTGCCGCCAAAATCGTCGTTTCCGGCGGCCGTGGCATGGGTAACGGTGACAACTTCAGCCACCTGTACAGCCTGGCCGACAAGCTCGGTGCTGCCGTGGGTGCCTCGCGCGCCGCCGTCGACGCCGGCTTCGTGCCCAACGACATGCAGGTCGGCCAGACCGGCAAGATCGTCGCGCCGCAGCTGTACATCGCCGTGGGCATTTCCGGTGCGATCCAGCACCTGGCCGGCATGAAGGACTCCAAGGTGATCGTTGCGATCAACAAGGACGAAGAAGCGCCGATCTTCCAGGTGGCTGACTACGGGCTGGTCGCGGACCTGTTCGAAGCGGTGCCAGAGCTGGAAAAGCTGGTCTGATCCGCCTGCTTCACTTATAAAGAACCCGGCCCCGTTACAGGGGCCGGGTTTTTTTATGGCCGGTTACGGGTCAATCGCGATACAAGGAGTGAGCAATGGTGCTGCGTAAAGCAGGCAGGGTGCTGGCATGCATGGCGGTCTTGGTTGCGCCACCGGCCATGGCGGCAGGCAAGTGCGAACGCCTGGTAGCAACCGGCAGCCCTGATGCGCCGCCCTATTCGTGGCAGGACCCGAAAAACCCGCAGCACCTGATCGGTGCCAACGTCGACCTGCTGCGTCAGGTGGCTGGCGAGCTGGGGGTGAAGGTGGAGGTGCTCAGTGCCGGGCGTCGCGAACAGGCACTGCAAGAGGTTCGCAGCGGCCGCATGGACCTGCTGATCGACACGCCGATGCAGGTGGAGCAACTGACTGCGCTGGACTATATCCACCCCCCGTTGCAGTTGAACGAGTACCTGGTGTGGACGCGGCACGATGCGCAACTGACCATCGATGGCCCGGCCGACCTGGCCCGCTACCAGGGTAGTTTGTCCGAGCGGGCGCGCCTGACGCCGGCCTTTACTGCGTTCGCCAAGGCGCAACTGAAGCTGGTGCCTGCGCAGAACCTTACTCAAGCGTTCCAGAAGCTGGTGCTCGGCCAGGTGGATTACGTGCTGGCTGGCCGTTATGCCGGTATGGCCATGGCTCAGAGCCTGGGCATGAGCAATGACCTGATTGCGCGGGGTTTGCCGGTCGACCGCCCAGGCTTGTACTTGGCGCTGTCGCACAATTCCGCGTGCAATGACAGTTGGTTGCGTGGGCAATTGGCGAAAAAACTGACAGAATTGCCGATCTCCGGTGCATCCGAAGCGGTACTGCAACGTAATGTCGAGCGCTGGAAAGCGCAGCTGCAAGTACCGGCGGACGCCCCCAAACACTAGGAAGATTGCGTGAGAACCCAACCACTGATCCTTGCCCTGGCCGTGCTTGGCCTGGCGGGCTGCGCCAATGACCCGGCCCCTAACGAGCAGATGCGTATTTCCGAACAGGCGCTGGAGCAGGCCAGGGCCGTCGGTGCAACCGACCAGGTCGAATCGCTGAAACTGGCCGAAGACAAGCTGGCGCGGGCCAGGACCAACATGCTGACCGAAGACTACCGCGATGCGCGCATGCGCGCCGAGCAGGCGGAACTGGACGCGCGTTTTGCCGAGGCCCAGGTGCTGAACCAGAAGAGTGAAGAGCAGTTGCAGTTGTTGCAGTCGCGGGTGCAGCGCCTGCGCAAGCAGCTGGAGGTGCAGCCATGAACCGTCACGCACCCTTCGCCGTACTGGCAGTGCTGGCCCTGGCGGCAGGCCTGCAGGGTTGCGCCAGCCAGCGCAGCAGCGCGGCGCTTGAGCAAGCCAGCGCCGCCTTCCAGAAGGTCAAGGACGATTCCGACGTGCTGCGCAGCGCGCCGCGTGACGTGATTCGTGCAGGCGAGTCGCTGGCGCGCGCCGAGCGCTTGTCCAGCTACATCGGCACCGGCTCCGATGTGCGCCATTACGCTTACCTCAGCCAGCGTTACAGCGAGATTGCCGGTGAGCATGCCAAGCTGGCGCTGAACCAGGAGCGCCAGGCCAAGCTGGACCTGGAGCGCCAGCGTTTGCAGCTGGCTTTGCGCGAGGCCAAACTGGCCAGCGTGCAGCAGCAAGGCAAATGGGTCGAGGCGCAAATTGCCGCGCTGGCCTCGGAGCAAGCCGACCGCGGCCTGGTAATGACCTTGGGTGACGTGCTGTTCGACACCGGCAGTGCCAACCTGAAAAACACCGCCAGCCGAACCGTGCTCAAGCTGGTGCAGTTCCTGCAGCTCAACCCACACCGGGTGGTACGCATCGAGGGCTATACCGACAGCACGGGTACACCTGAAGAAAACCTCAAGCTGTCGCACGACCGGGCTCAGTCCGTTGCCGACATGCTGGTGGACCTTGGTGTCGACGAAAAGCGCCTGCAGGTCGAAGGCTACGGCGACCAGTACCCGATCGAGGCCAATGCCTCGGAGCGGGGTAGGGCGCAGAACCGCCGGGTCGAGATTGTGTTTTCCGACGACAAGGGCAGGCTCGCGCCGGCGCGTTGAGCGTGAGTGTTCGGCTCGGTGCGGTCGGCGCCGATCAGATCGCGCGCCGCCCGCGCGGCGCTGGATCTCACAGGCGCTGAAGATGCAGTGGCGGCCCAACCATCTGTCCCGGTACACTTCTTGACTGTTACGGTATCCTCTACTGTCAGTGAGTCGCACAAGAACAACGAGCCCGTCCGCGCGTCGAGATCCCGCCATGACCAACCTGCTGCTGTACCAGCGTATCGCCCAGCAACTGGCCGATGACATTCGTCGCGGCGTCTACCAGCCAGGCGAGCGGGTACCCTCCGTACGCAAGATGAGCGCGCAGCTCAACGTCAGCCATGCCACGGTGCTGCAGGCCTACGCCAACCTCGAAGACCAGGGCCTGATCCGTGCGCGGCCGCAGTCCGGCTACTATGTGCACCAGACCCCGGCCCTGACCGCCCCGACCCCGGATATCGCCAGGGTCGAACGCCCAGGCCTGGTCACACGTGCCAGCATCATCCAGCAGGTACTGACCGAGGCCCGCCGCGACGGTGTGTTCCCGTTCGGTGCTGCCGTGCCGCATGTGGATTATCTGCCTGTGCGCGCACTGCACCAGCAAATCGCCAAAGTGACACGCTTCCACAGCCCGCGCGCCTTCAGCTATATGTTCAGCCCAGGGTTCGAGCCGCTGCGCCGGCAAATTGCCATTCGCATGCGCGATGCCGGTGTGATCGTCGACCCGCGTGAGGTGATCGTGACCCACGGCTGTGTCGATGCCCTGCAGATGTCGTTACGCGTGCTGACCCGCCCCGGGGACCTGATCGCCGCCGAGTCGCCGACCTATTACGGTTTGCTGCAGCTGGCGGACCTGCTGGGTTTGAAAGTGATCGAGATCCCCAGCGACCCGTCCACGGGGATCAGCCTCGAAGCCTTGCAACTGGCGGCAAACCAGTGGTCGATCAAGGCCTTGGTGTTGACTGCGCGGCTGAGCAACCCGCTGGGCGGTACGGTGCCGGAAGAGCGGCAAAAGCAACTGCTGCGCCTGGCGTCGGACTTCGATATCCAGATCATCGAGGACGACATCTATGGCGAGTTGATGTTCGAGCAGGGCAAGAGCAAGGCACTGAAAGCCTTCGATCGGCTGGACCGGGTGATCTACTGTTCGAGCTTCTCCAAAACCTTGTCTCCCGGGGTGAGGGTTGGCTGGATGATCGCCGGGCGTTACCAGGACGAGATACAGCGCCTGCAAACTTTCACCACCCATTCAGCCTGCAGCGTGACCCAGATGGGTGTGGCAGCGTACCTGGAAAATGGCGGCTACGACCGGCAGCTGCGCTATATCCGCCAGGAGTACCGCAAGAACCTCAGTGCCTACCAGCTGGCGGTGCAGCAGCACTTCCCCGAAGGTACCCAGATGACCCGGCCTACCGGGGGGTTCATCCTCTGGGTGAGCCTGCCTGGGCGGGTGAATACGCAAGAGCTGCATGTGCGTGCGTTGGAGCAGGGCATCAGTATTGCTCCGGGGTTGATATTCAGTAACACGGAACAATTCAACCACTGCATCCGCCTCAACTGCGGTATTCCGTGGAACAAGGAGGCCGAGCGGGCGGTCATGACCTTGGGCTTGCTGGCGCAGCAGCTGTGCCGCGAGCCTGCGCTCACACTTTTGTGAGGGTTGCCAGCAGCCCGCGGAACAGGGAGCATACGAGCCTTTACAGCGGGTCTGTCCATTTGCCATGAATGCATTACGTCGTTTTGTTCTGATTCTGTGCCTTGCGGCCCCGTGCTGCGCCGCCGCGGGCCTGGCCTTCGCTGCGCAGCCGGCGCAGGCCCAGCAGGCACAGACAAAAAACGCCGCCAAGCCTGCGCAGAAGCCGGTAGTCCGCAAAGCCCCTGCCAAGAAAGCAAAACCGCGAAGCAAGGCAGTTGCCAAGCCTTTGCCCAAAGCAAAGTTGGACTTGAGCCTGCCCACCGACCTGGTCGACAACCTTGAGCCAGACATAGGGACACCTTCGCCGATCCAGCGCCGCAAACCGCTGCTGCCCCCTATGTTCCGGGACAAGCCGGAAGCCGACGACAGCCCGTTCCAGCTCAATGGCCGCTTGATCAACAATGAAATGCAGCTGCAATTGCGCAATGACAGCCGCCGTGAAGTGGAAGGTGCGGCCATCGATTTCGAGTTCCGGCAGTAAGGGGCAAACTGACTGCCGGGTCATGTCATTTTTCATCGTGCCAGCAATTTCAAACACCTGTTTGGGCGGGTACTATCCAGGGGCGTTCGTCCCGTTACTTGTTTCAGGGAGTCCTGAGTTTGGTGAATCGCCATGAACTGCCGTGAGGGCTGCGGTGCCTGCTGCATTGCCCCGTCCATCACCTCTGCCATGCCGCGCATGCCCAATGGCAAGCCAGCTGGCGAGCGCTGCCTGCACCTGACGGCGGCCAACCTCTGCGACCTGTTCGGCAAGCCTGAGCGGCCAGCAGTGTGTGGCGGGTTCAAGGCAGATGTCGAGGTGTGTGGCAGTGACCGTGACGAAGCGATCAGGATTCTTGGCTGGTGGGAGCAGATGACGGCGGCGTGAAAGGCTGGATCTTCGACAACAAGGATAAACATGATGAGATCGTTAAAGCGTATTGCACTGCTGTGTGGCGTGGGTGTTCTGCTTTCGCCGGCGGCCTGGGCCGAGAACTGGCAAGTGGCCAAGGACGAGGAAGGCATCAAGGTGTCCCTCAGCGAAGTCGCTGGCTCCAAGTACAAGGCCTATCGCGGGGTGACCGTGATCAAGGCGCCGCTGGCCAAGGTCGAGGCACTGCAGGAAGACGCGGCCGGGGCATGTGCATGGATCCACGAATGCAAATCGCAGAAGCTGCTCAAGCATGAAGGTAACCAGAGCTGGACCTACACCCAGTTCAATACGCCATGGCCGGTGACGCCGCGCGATTCGGTGCTGCATATCACCACTGTCAAGGAGGCTGATGGCAGCGTCACCCGCAACCTGAAAGAAGAGCCGACCTACCTGCCGGAAGAGAAGGGCTTCGTGCGGGTGGCTAAAGTCGAAGGGTTCTGGAAGCTGGTGCCCAAGGGCGACACCACCGAAGTGACCTACCAGGTGCATACCGAGCCGGGTGGTAGCGTGCCGGCGATGGTCGCCAACAAGTTCGTGGTGGATTCGCCGTTCAATACCCTCAAACAGCTGCGTGAACGGGCTGAGAAAAACTGAGGCCTCGCACTGCCTGTAGCGCCTTCAGGTGATGGCGCTACAGGTGGCACCGGCGTCAATAAAAGAACGCCATTATTTGAGCGTTGCTGGAAGTTTGACAGCATAAATTTTTGGGCTTAGATTCAAACTCAGTGAGCCATTTCCTGCCCCCTCTCGTGCTCACGCCAACTATAAAAAACGTGCTGCGTTTTTCTTCTGCTTTATAACTTCAAGACCTACGCCTTACCCACTTGTACCTCTGCGCTTGCGGGCCGTTTTGTCCTCGGTCAGTGCAAGGGCGAGCACTTGCCTATTGATTTTCATCCGCCGCGTGTGTGGGAGATATCATCGTGCATGCTAATCGACTTTCGTTATTGCCCCGGATCGCCGGGTACGGTGTATTGGCTTTCATGGGCTGGTTGCTGTTTTCGACATTGTTCATGCCGTTATTGTCGTCATCGGCAACCCGGGCCATTCTCAATGCACCGGTCATTCTGCTGACCACGCCCATCGATGGCGTGGTGCGTACCTTGAACATTCAGCCAGGCACCACGTTCACCACGGGCCAGGATATCGCAACCATCGAGAACCCCCGGGCGGAACAGGAAACGCTGCTGGGCTTGCAGACACGCCGGCTCACCTTGCAGCAGCAATTGGCGGCCATGGCCAGCCAGGCCGAACACGACCGCAAGTACTACAACGCACTGGAGATCACCAGCCAGCAGTACCAGGATGCCTATGAGGTGCGCAAGCGCTACGCGCAGAAGGCCCTGAAGGCTGAGAGCGGGGCTGCTGGCGCACGCCTTGCCGATGCCCGGGAAACACTGGCACGTAACCTTGAGCTGTTTCGCCAAGGCGCGGTGAGCGAGGCCGTCGTGGCCAGTTCCCGGGCGCAACTGGCCTCGTTGCAGGCCGATGCCGAGACCATTCGCTCGCGGGTGCACATCAACGATGGTGATCTTAACGCGGCCAAGGACCAGGTGTACCTGGACCCCGAGCAATTGCGCATGTTCGACCTCAAGTCGCAGATGACCACGCTGAAACTTAGCCTGGATAATCTGGAGCGCAACCGGGTAACCCTCGAAGAGGAACTTTCCCACCTCGACCAGTTGATAGAAAGTGAGCAAAACCGGGTGCAGATGATGGCGGCTTATAATGTGGTGGCGTATGCATCCGGCACCGTGCAAGAGTTGATCGCCCCGCAAGGCACGCAAGTACGGGCGGGTGCAACGCTATTGCGCGCTACCAATTGCAGTCAAAGTTATGTTATTGCGGTATTTCCGGAGCGAATGGCCAGCCGGATCGACCGGGATAGCGAACTGCAAGTATCTATCCGCGGTGTCGCGCAACCGCTGAAAGCCAAAGTCGTGCAGTTGCTGTCCAGCCCGACCGATGTACAAAGCAGCAATTACAGTGTGCCGTTTCCTTATGCCGAGCAGAACTCGGTCTATGTGGTAGGTACGTTCGACAACAACTTGCCGGCCGATGAACGCCTGTTGACCTGCAACCCTGGCAACTGGGTGACCGCGACGGTATCGCGATGAACGGCTGGGTGCTTTTTGCCGGTGTGCTCGGGCTGGTGCTGGGCAGCCAGGCCATGGCCCTGGAGCCTCGGGCCCGCCTGCAGCACATGACCTGCGCAGGCATCGGGCAGGCGGTGGCGGCTCAAGGCCAAGGGCCGTTGCTGCTGGCCAGCTATCCGCAGCAACCGGGGCGGCCTGCCGTGCCTGGCGTGCTGCAAGGCGTGGCATTCACCTACGACAACGCGTTGGCCAGCATCGCCTTATTTGCCTGCGGCAATGCGCCAGCTGCCCGACAAATTGCCGACGCTTTGGCGTATGCCATCGATCACGACCCTGAGTACCGCGATGGCCGGGTGCGCAATGCCTACGCCGCTGGCCCGCTGCAGGCCGCGCCTGTGCGGCTGCCGGGCTACTGGAGCGATGAGCGTGCTGCATGGAGCCAGGATGCGTACCAGGTGGGCAGTGCGACCGGTAATCAGGCGTGGGCAGCGCTGGCGTTGCTGGAGGCTTATCGGCACAGCGGTGAAGCGCGTTATTTGCAGGCGAGCAGAAAGGTGCTCGACTGGGCCCGGCGCACCACCTTCGACAAGGGGCCACCGGCAGGCTTCAACGGAGGCATTTACGGGTTCGCCGCTGCCCCGCAGGTGCAAACCTGGAAGTCCACTGAGCATAACGTCGATCTGGCGGCAGCCTGGGCCTCGTTGGCGCGGCTGGACAACGATAGCGAAGCTGGCCGGCAGGCGCGCATCGCCCGCGGCTTCGTCGAGGCCCACTGGGATGCCGGCCAAGGCCGGTTCCTGATCGGTACCTTGCCCGATGGCCGAACACCGCAGACGCAGCAGTCGGGCCTGGATGCGCAGATCTGGCCGCTGATTGCCATTGCCGACGCACCGCAGCAGTGGCTGCAGGCACTGACGTTCGTGGAGCGGGCCCATGGTTTCGCTCAGGGCTATGGCTTCAAGCAGGACCCTGACGGTATCTGGACCGAAGGCACGGCGCAGGTGGCGGCCGTTGCCAGCCTTCGCGGCCTGGCGCCCCTGGCGCAGCCATTGTGGCCGTTGTTGCTGGCGCAACAGGCTGGCGATGGCTGGCTGTACGCCACCCCGGAGGCACAGGTCAGTACGGGGCTGAGCGTGGGGCCGGACTCGACCCATGACGATTTCCTGTACTTCCACCTGCCCCATTTGGGCGCCACGGCATGGGCGGCGATCGCTGCCACCGGCGTCAACCCTTTCACTGGCGATTACAAGGCCCACTGACATGCAAGCACTGGACTCGACACAACTGCTGCAAATCAACCTGTGGACGCTGGCCATCGTGGTCCTGCTGAGTTGCATGGCCCACCGCGAGCAATGGCTGGCGCGCCTGCTGTTCGGCGCGCTGACCGCGGCACTGCTGGTCAGGTACGTGGCCTGGCGCTTCGCCGACACCTTGCCTGACAGCCGCGCGGGGTTCGCCACGGTATGGGCTTATGGCTTCCTGTTCTTCGAGTTGTTGGGCATTGCCTATACCTTGTTTTCGATCGTGGTGATGTGCCGGCGCAGCGATCACCGCCACGCCGCGGACGCTGGCGAGCAGCGCTTGCGCGCGATGGGGGCCGAGGCGCCGGCGGTCGATGTGTTCATCTGCACCTACAACGAAGGGCTCGAGGTTCTGGAGAAGACCATCATTGCCGTGCAGGCCATTGACTACCCCAACTTCACCCTCTGGGTGCTGGATGACACGCGGCGGGACTGGCTGCGCGACTACTGCGCGAGCATGGGGGTGCGTTACACGCGGCGCGATGACAACCTGCACGCCAAGGCGGGCAACCTGAACAACGGCCTGCGCCAGTCGGCAGCCAGTACCAACGCGCCGTACATACTGGTGCTGGATGCAGACTTCGCCCCGCAGCGGCCGATTCTGCTGCGGACCTTGGGGCTGTTCCAGGACCCTGAGGTCGGGTTGGTGCAGACCCCGCAGTTCTACTACAACCCGGACCCTATCCAGCATAACCTGGGGTCGGCAAACAGCTGGGTGGATGAGCAACGGGTATTCTTCGATGTGTTCCAGCCTGCCAAGGATGCCTGGAACGCAGCGTTCTGCGTGGGCACTTCGTTCGTGGTGCGGCGTGATCTGGTCGAGCGCATGGGTGGTTTTCCCACGGGGTCGGTCTGTGAGGACATCTACACGTCCTACCGCCTGATGCAGATGGGCTACATCACCCGCTGGCTGAACGAGCGTTTGTCCATCGGGCTGTCTGCCGAGGGCCTGACCGAGTACATCAACCAGCGCGGCCGCTGGTGCCTGGGGACGATCCAGGTGGCCTTGCTGCGCCAGGGGCCGCTGTTCGGTCGCGGCTATGGCCTGAACGATCGCCTGCATTACCTGCACGGCCTGCTGCATTGGTGCTCCAAGCCTTTCATCCTGATGATGCTGGTGTCGCCGGTGCTGTATTGGTATTTCGGCATTGCCGGTTTCTATGCAACGCCGGCAGCGTTTCTGGCCTTCGGCATGCCGGCGCTGATCGCCTATTGGGGTTACAGCACCTGGGTGACCGGGCGGCGTTCACTGCCGATCTTCACCGAGGTGACGCAGATCGTTTGCGCATTGGCGGTGACCGCGACCCTGATCAGTGCTGCGATTCGCCCGTTCGGGCGGCCTTTTAAGGTGACGGCCAAAGGCCTGGACCGCTCCCAGACCCAGGTGCACTGGAAGCTGTTCGGGTTTTTCCTGGCCTTGAGTGTGTTGGCGCAGGTCGGCGCAATCACGGCGATCAGCACTGCCAGCCGACTGGACGGCAACATGGTGTTCAACCTGAGCTGGACGGTGCTGGTGCTGCTGTACAACCTGGCGACACTGGTGGCCTGCGTTGATCGGCCACGGCTACACGGCGAGGAGCGCTTTCCGTTTGCTCGGCCCACCCAGCTGCGCCTGGGCGCCGGTACGCTGGGTGGGCAACTGGTCGATATCTCGATCAGCGGGGCGGCGTTCGAAGGCGCCATGGCCGGCGAGGTGCCGTGCGGCAGGCGTGGCCAGGTATGGGTGGACAAGGTGGGCTGGCTGGGGGCAGAGGTGGTACGCCGGGATGGCAGCCAACGGCTGGGGCTGCGCTTCGTGGCGGTGCATGAGGCGCAGCGGCGCGCGCTGATCACCAGGTTGTTCAGCCAGGCCAATCCCAATGTGGCCAGCACGGCGCAACCCGCCACTGCGTTCTTCACCTTGCTGCGACGGGCGCTGCTGGGCGAAGGCGACTGGCGCCTGCGGCTGGTGCGCCGGCCGCGGCAGGCGCCCATCGCCAGCGCGCGGGTGGCTGTGAAGCGCCGCAGCGCCCAGCCGGCCGCCCTGCAGGCTTCCAGCGGCCCTCTCGGCGTGCTGGCTCAACTGCGTGCCTTGATGAACAGCGTTTGGTGAGGGAAGGGCCCATGACTAGACCCCTGCAGTGTGTGATGTTGGCCGCTCAACTGTCTTTGGCCGGCTGTTCGCTCGAGCCTGCCTACGAGACACCGGCGTCCCCCATGGACACCGGCTGGCCGGATAGCGTCGAGGCGGGCTGCTGTGATCCGCGAAACGCTTTCGACCCGGATTGGCGAGCGTTCGTCAGTGACAGCCGCTTGCGCCGGTTGATCGAGTTAGCCCTGGTCGACAACCGTGACTTGCAGCAAGCCGCAGCCAGCGTGGCGCAGGCCAGGGCAGGCTATCAGGGCGCCGCGGCAGCGCTGTACCCCAGCCTGGGCGTCGACACCTATGCCGGGCGCGCAAAGTTGCCGGCGCTGGAGCAAACCCCCGGGGGCGGCTCCAGCGCCGGCAGTGTGGCCAACACCTTCCAGGCCACCGTGGGGTTCACGGCCTATGAGCTGGACTTCTTCGGCCGGGCACGAAGCCAGGCCCATGCGGCCGAGGCGCGCTTTCATGCCACGCTGGCCGACTACCAGGCTGCACGCATGGCCTTGATCGGCGAAGTGACCGGGACCTGGCTGACGCTCAAGGCCAATCAGAGCTTGCTTGGGCTGGCAGAGCGCACATTCGAATCCCAGCAGCATTACGGGCAAATGCTGCGTTCCAGTTTCAACCTGGGTTCGACCGCACGCATCGATGTCCACCAAGCCGATGCCATCACCAACACTGCTGCCGTGCAAGTCAGTACCTACCGGATGCAAGTGGCGCAGAACCTCAATGCTTTGCGGGTGCTGGTAGGGCAAACGGTACCGGCCGGGCTGTTGCCGGAGGGCCAGCTTGGGGCGCAGATGGCGACAGCCGATGTACCCGCCGGGGTGCCTTCAAGCCTGCTTGAGCGGCGGCCCGATATCCGGGCGGCGCAGGCTCAGCTGCGCGCTGCCAATGCAGAAATCGGCAGTGCGCGGGCCGCCTATTTCCCCAGCTTTTCGTTGACAGGCGCGCTGGGTAGCCTGAGTGGGGACTTTTCGCGGCTGCTGACAAGCCCGGCTCAGTTCTGGAACCTGGCGGCGCTCGGTTCGCTGACATTGCTCGATGCCGGCCAGCGCAGGGCAGGGGTGGATGCCACTTGGGCCCAATACGACCAGCGTGTGGCTGCTTACGAGCAGACCGTGCTCAACGCCTTCCGTGAAGCGGCCAATGCGTTGAATGCGCGGCAGGAGATGCTGCCGCAGGTCGCGGCCCAGCGGCAGCTGGTCGAGGACTATGAACAAGCCTACCGGCAGTCGCGGCTGCGTTTCGAGGCAGGTCTGGACAGCTACTTCTCGACCATGGACGCCCAGCGCTCGCTGTTCGGTGCGCAGCAGCGTTGGCTGGAGCTGGAGCTGGCGCGCGAGATCAACCAGGTTAACCTGTTCAAGGCGCTCGGGGGTGGCTGGTCACCAGGGCCGACGGCAATCGTGGGCAGTGCTGCGCAAGTCGCACGCTAGTTGGCCTGGGTGGCTGATGCGTATCGCCGGGGGAGGGCATGAGCCAGCCCTTGGGCCGCGCGACACCAGGCGTGCGCGCGGCCCAAGGGCTGGCCGGGGGGCTGAAGCGTTACCCGATCAAGCCTTACTTGCGGTCGCCGAGGGCAACGATGTCGCGCTTCTGCTCGCCGGTGTACAGCTGGCGCGGACGGCCGATCTTGTACGGGCTGGAGAGCATTTCCTTCCAGTGCGAAATCCAGCCCACGGTACGTGCCAGGGCGAAGATCACGGTGAACATGCTGGTTGGAATGCCGATCGCCTTGAGGATGATCCCCGAGTAGAAGTCGACGTTCGGGTACAGCGAGCGCTCGATGAAGTACGGATCGGTCAGTGCGATCTCTTCCAGGCGCATGGCCAGTTCCAGCTGCGGGTCGTTCTTGATGCCCAGCTCGCGCAGTACTTCATCGCAGGTCTGTTTCATCACGGTGGCGCGCGGGTCACGGTTCTTGTAGACGCGGTGACCGAAGCCCATCAGCTTGAACGGGTCGTTCTTGTCCTTGGCCTTGGCGATGAAGGTGTCGATGTTCGAGACATCGCCGATTTCATCGAGCATGGTCAGTACGGCTTCGTTCGCACCGCCGTGCGCCGGGCCCCACAGGGCAGCGATGCCCGCGGCGATACAGGCGAACGGGTTGGCACCCGACGAGCCGGCCAGGCGCACGGTGGAGGTGGAGGCGTTCTGCTCATGGTCGGCATGGAGGATGAAGATCCGGTCCATTGCCTTGGCCAGTACCGGGCTGATCGGTTTGATCTCGCACGGGGTGTTGAACATCATGTGCAGGAAGTTTTCCGCGTACGACAGGTCGTTGCGCGGGTACATCATCGGCTGGCCCATGGAGTACTTGTAAACCATCGCCGCCAGGGTCGGCATCTTCGCGACCAGGCGCACCGCGGAGATTTCGCGGTGTTGCGGGTTATTGATGTCCAGGGAGTCGTGGTAGAACGCCGACAGGGCACCGACCACACCGCACATAACCGCCATCGGGTGGGCGTCGCGGCGGAAACCGTTGAAGAACGACTTCAGCTGCTCGTGAACCATGGTGTGGTTTTTCACGGTGCTGACGAACTGCGCCTTCTGCTCGGCATTCGGCAGTTCGCCGTTGAGCAGCAGGTAGCAGGTTTCGAGGTAGTCGGATTGCTCGGCGAGCTGTTCGATCGGGTAGCCGCGGTGCAGCAGGATCCCTTTGTCGCCGTCAATGTAGGTGATCTTCGACTCGCACGAGGCGGTCGCCATGAAACCAGGGTCGAAGGTGAAGTGACCAGTGGCCCCTAACCCGCGGACGTCGATTACATCAGGACCAACGGTGCCGGTTAAAATGGGCAGCTCGACGGGGGCAGCGCCCTCGATGACCAACTGCGCTTTTTTGTCAGCCATGTGGCCTCCTATTAATGCTTGAAATCATCAGACAGACCCCCCACGCAGGGCCCGCACCACTATAGAGGGATAAATTCAGATGTCAATTTGCCTAAAGGCTTGTTGAATCAGGCATTCAAGCCTGATTTTTCCCGAAATTCTCGCCCATTTACGCCTTTTGCTCATTAAAGGCAATGCGCTATTTGGGCTACCCCGTCACGTTGTCATAAGCAGCCTAACTGTCTATACTCGGCACCCGACCGCCAGGGGCTTGCAAGCCCGAACTGCTGGGGGTCGCCGTTCCCTGGGTGGTGGGTACCTGACCAGTACACTTACCAACAACTTTGCCCTGATTCGCTAGGGGCTCTTCAGTGTGAAAAAAGCCGTGAAAAGCCAACGACCTGTAAACCTAGACCTAAGGACCATCAAGCTCCCTGTCACTGCGTACACGTCCATCCTGCACCGTATCTCCGGCGTCATCCTGTTCATCGGCCTTGCCATCATGCTTTATGCACTGGGCAAATCGCTGGGTTCCGAGGAAGGCTTCGGCGAGGTGAAGGCGTGTCTGACCAGCCCGCTGGCCAAGTTCGTGACCTGGGGGCTGTTGTCTGCCCTGCTTTATCACCTCGTGGCAGGTGTTCGTCACCTGATCATGGACATGGGCATCGGCGAGACGCTGGAAGGCGGCAAGCTGGGCTCGAAAATCGTGATCGTCATCTCCGTGGTGCTGATCGTTCTGGTGGGAGTTTGGGTATGGTAACCAATGTCACGAACCTGTCGCGTTCGGGCCTCTATGACTGGATGGCGCAGCGCGTATCTGCGGTCGTTCTCGCGGCTTATTTCATCTTCCTGATCGGCTACGTGGTCGCCCACCCAGGCATCGACTACACCCAGTGGCATGGTCTGTTCTCCAACAACGCGATGCGAATCTTCAGCTTGCTGGCCCTCGTTGCCCTCGGCGCTCACGCCTGGGTCGGCATGTGGACCATTGCTACCGACTACCTGACGCCTATGTCGTTCGGCAAGTCGGCAACTGCGATTCGTTTCCTGTTCCAGGCGGTATGCGGCGTTGCGATGTTCGCTTACTTCGTCTGGGGTGTGCAGATTCTCTGGGGTATCTGATTCATGGCTAGCATTCCAACCATTTCTTTCGACGCCATCATCATCGGTGGCGGCGGCGCCGGCATGCGCGCTGCGCTGCAACTGGCTCAAGGCGGCCACAAGACTGCCGTAGTCACCAAGGTCTTCCCGACCCGTTCGCACACTGTATCCGCCCAGGGTGGCATCACCTGCGCCATCGCTTCGGCCGACCCGAACGACGACTGGCGCTGGCACATGTACGATACCGTCAAGGGTTCCGACTACATCGGTGACCAGGACGCTATCGAATACATGTGTCAGGAAGGCCCGGCTGCCGTGTTCGAGCTGGACCACATGGGCCTGCCGTTCTCGCGTACCGAGACCGGCCGTATCTACCAGCGCCCGTTCGGTGGCCAGTCCAAGGACTTCGGTAAAGGTGGCCAGGCCGCCCGCACCTGCGCGGCGTCCGACCGTACCGGTCATGCGCTGCTGCACACCCTGTACCAGGGTAACCTGAAGGCCGGCACCACCTTCCTCAACGAGTACTACGCCGTTGACCTGGTGAAAAACAAGGAAGGCGCTTTCGTTGGTGTGATCGCGATCTGCATCGAAACCGGCGAAACCATGTACATCAAGTCCAAGGCTACCGTGTTGGCCACTGGCGGTGCCGGTCGTATCTACGCCTCCACCACCAACGCCCTGATCAACACCGGTGACGGTATCGGCATGGCCCTGCGTGCAGGCGTTCCGGTGCAGGACATCGAAATGTGGCAGTTCCACCCGACCGGCATCGCCGGCGCCGGTGTACTGGTCACCGAAGGTTGCCGTGGTGAGGGTGGCTACCTGATCAACGCCCACGGCGAGCGCTTCATGGAGCGTTACGCGCCGAACGCCAAAGACCTGGCCGGCCGCGACGTGGTCGCCCGTTCCATGGTCAAGGAAATCATCGCCGGCAACGGCGTGGGCCCGAACAAGGACCACGTGCTGCTGAAGCTGGACCACCTGGGCGAAGAAGTGCTGCACAGCCGCCTGCCAGGTATCTGCGAGCTGTCCAAGACCTTCGCCCACGTCGACCCGGTTGTCGCGCCGGTGCCGGTGGTTCCGACCTGCCACTACATGATGGGTGGTGTTGCCACCAACATTCATGGCCAGGCCATCACCATGGACGAAGAAGGCAAGGATCACATCATCCCTGGCCTGTTCGCCGTAGGTGAAGTTGCGTGCGTATCGGTACACGGTGCCAACCGCCTGGGCGGCAACTCGCTGCTCGACCTGGTGGTATTCGGCCGTGCTGCCGGCCTGCACCTGGAGAAGGCACTGAGCGACGGTATCGAGCACCTCGACGCCAGCGACACCGATATCGATGTTGCCCTGAACCGCCTGAACAAGCTCAACGAGCGTACTTCCGGTGAAGACGTAGCCAGCCTGAAGCGCGAGCTGCAGAGCTGCATGCAGAACTACTTCGGTGTGTTCCGTACCGGCGAATACATGCAGAAGGGTATCGAGCAACTGGCCGGCCTGCGTGAGCGCATCGCCAACGTCAAGATCAACGACAAGTCCCAGGCCTTCAACACCGCGCGTATCGAAGCGCTGGAGCTGCAGAACCTGCTGGAAGTCGCCGAAGCTACCGCCATCGCGGCCGAAGCCCGTAAAGAGTCCCGTGGCGCTCACGCCCGTGAAGACTTCGAAGACCGTGACGACGAAAACTGGCTGTGCCACACCCTGTACTACCCGGGTGAGAAGCGCGTTGCCAAGCGTGGCGTCAACTTTGCGCCGAAGACTGTTCCAGCCTTCGAACCAAAAGTCCGGACTTACTAAGGGTGGCTGCTATGTTGAAAGTCGAAGTTTATCGTTACAACCCGGATACCGATTCGGCGCCAAAAATGGAGTCGTTCGACGTCGATACCGGCGGCAAGGACTTGATGGTGCTGGACGTACTGGCCCTGATCAAGGAAAAGGACGAAGGTTTCTCGTACCGTCGTTCCTGCCGTGAAGGCGTGTGCGGTTCCGATGGCATGAACATGAACGGCAAGAACGGCCTGGCCTGCATCACCCCGCTGTCGGCGGTGGTCAAGGGCAACAAGCTGGTTCTGCGCCCTCTGCCAGGCCTGCCGGTCATTCGTGACCTGGTGGTCGACATGAGCATCTTCTACAAGCAGTACGAGAAGGTGAAGCCGTTCCTGCAGAACGACACGCCGGCCCCGGCCATCGAGCGCCTGCAGTCGCCGGAAGACCGCGAAAAGCTGGACGGCCTGTACGAGTGCATCCTGTGCGCTTGCTGCTCGACTTCCTGCCCGTCGTTCTGGTGGAACCCGGACAAGTTCCTGGGCCCGGCCGCGCTGCTGCAGGCCTACCGTTTCCTGGCCGACAGCCGCGACACCAAGACTCAGGAGCGCCTGGCGTCCCTGGATGACCCGTTCAGCGTATTCCGCTGCCGCGGGATCATGAACTGCGTGAACGTTTGCCCGAAAGGTCTCAACCCGACCAAGGCAATCGGCCACGTACGTAACATGCTGCTGCAAAGCGGCACCTGATACACAGTGTTGTACCTGCAGTAAGCCGAGGTGCGGGCGGTGAGCCCGCACTGAGGTAAAACCCGAGCAAGGGCCCAAAAAGCCCGCGCTCATTACCTATGAAGATATGAGACCAGCAGGGGCTTTCCGGGCTGGTACCCGGAAAATCAGCAGGATCCAGGTGGCGTGGTTCAGTCGCTGTTTTCGGACTTTTCCAGGTTTGCTTCGGCTCTCGCCGATCAGTCCCCTAATCGAGGGTGACCAAGCATGCAAGAAAGCGTGATGCAGCGCATGTGGGATAGCGCCCACCTTTCAGGTGGTAACGCTGCATATGTGGAAGAGCTCTACGAGCTCTACCTGCACGACCCTAACGCTGTGCCAGAAGAGTGGCGCACTTACTTCCAGAAGTTGCCAGCCGACGGCAGCACCGCTACTGATGTATCGCACTCGACAATCCGCGACCATTTCGTACTGCTGGCAAAGAACCAGCGCCGCGCCCAACCGGTATCTGCCGGGAGCGTGAGCAGTGAACACGAGAAGAAGCAGGTTGAAGTTCTGCGACTGATCCAGGCCTATCGTATGCGCGGCCATCAGGCTGCCAAGCTCGACCCGTTGGGGTTGTGGCAGCGCCCTGCGCCCGTAGACCTGTCGATCAATCACTACGGCTTGACCAATGCCGATCTTGATACGACCTTCCGTGCCGGCGACCTGTTCATCGGCAAAGAGGAGGCGAGCCTACGCGACATCCTGGATGCACTCCAGAAGACATATTGTCGCACCATTGGCGCCGAGTTCACCCACATCGTCGATTCCGAGCAGCGCAGCTGGTTCCAGCAGCGCCTGGAAAGCGTGCGCGGCCGTCCGGAATACTCCGCTGACGTGCAGGCCCACCTGCTCGAGCGCGTTACCGCCGGTGAAGGCCTGGAAAAATACCTGGGCACCAAGTACCCAGGCACCAAGCGCTTCGGCCTGGAAGGTGGCGAGAGCCTGATCCCGATGCTGGACGAAATGATCCAGCGTTCCGGCTCCTACGGCACCAAGGAAGTCGTCATCGGCATGGCCCACCGTGGCCGTCTGAACGTGCTGGTGAACACCTTCGGCAAGAGCCCGCGCGAGCTGTTCGACGAGTTCGAAGGCAAGAAGATGAACGAGCTGGGCTCCGGTGACGTGAAATATCACCAGGGCTTCTCCTCGAACGTGATGACCTCCGGTGGCGAAGTGCACCTGGCCATGGCGTTCAACCCGTCCCACCTGGAAATCGTTTCGCCGGTGGTCGAGGGTTCGGTGCGCGCCCGTCAGGACCGCCGCAACGACACCGTTGGCGACAAGGTGCTGCCGATCTCGATCCACGGCGACGCTGCATTCGCCGGCCAGGGTGTGGTCATGGAAACCTTCCAGATGTCGCAGACCCGCGGTTTCAAGACCGGCGGCACCGTGCACATCGTGATCAACAACCAGGTTGGTTTCACCATCAGCAACCCGCTGGACGCGCGCTCCACCGAGTACGCCACCGACGTGGCCAAGATGATCCAGGCGCCGATCCTGCACGTGAACGGCGATGACCCGGAAGCAGTGCTGTTCGTCACCCAGCTGGCCATCGACTACCGCATGCAGTTCAAGCGTGACGTGGTCATCGACCTGGTCTGCTACCGCCGTCGCGGCCACAACGAGGCCGACGAGCCGAGCGGCACCCAGCCGCTGATGTACCAGCAGATCACCAAGCAGCGTACCACCCGCGAGCTGTACGCCGAGTCGCTGATCCAGGCTGGCCGTATCGATGCCGAGCGTGCCCAGGCGAAGATCGACGAGTACCGCAACGCGCTGGACAACGGTCTGCACGTGGTGAAAAGCCTGGTCAAGGAGCCGAACCGCGAGCTGTTCGTCGACTGGCGCCCCTACCTGGGCCATGCCTGGACTGCGCGTCACGACACCCGCTTCGACCTCAAGACCTTGCAGGACCTGTCGGCCAAGCTGCTGGAAATCCCGGAAGGCTTCGTCGTCCAGCGCCAGGTGGCGAAGATCTACGAAGACCGCCAGAAGATGCAGGCCGGTGGCTTGCCGATCAACTGGGGCTATGCAGAAACCATGGCCTACGCCACCCTGCAGTTCGAAGGTCACCCGATCCGCATGACCGGCCAGGACATCGGCCGTGGCACCTTCTCGCACCGCCATGCAGTGCTGCACAACCAGAAGGATGCCGGCACCTACGTACCGCTTAAGAACCTGTTCCCGGGCCAGCCGATGTTCGAGCTGTACGACTCCTTCCTGTCGGAAGAAGCCGTGCTGGCCTTCGAGTATGGCTACTCGACCACCACGCCGAACGCGCTGGTGATCTGGGAAGCCCAGTTCGGCGACTTCGCCAACGGTGCGCAAGTGGTCATCGACCAGTTCATCACCAGCGGCGAGCACAAGTGGGGTCGCCTGTGCGGCCTGACCATGCTGCTGCCGCACGGCTATGAAGGGCAGGGCCCGGAGCACTCCTCCGCGCGCCTGGAGCGTTACCTGCAGCTGTGTGCCGAGCACAACATCCAGGTCTGCGTGCCAACCACGCCGGCGCAGATCTACCACCTGCTGCGTCGTCAGGTCATTCGCCCGCTGCGCAAGCCGCTGATCGTGCTGACACCGAAGTCGCTGCTGCGTCACAAGCTGGCCGTTTCGACCCTGGAAGACCTGGCAGAAGGCTCGTTCCAGACCGTGATCCCGGAAATCGACAACCTCGATCCGGCCAAGGTCGAACGCCTGGTCCTGTGCGGCGGCAAGGTCTACTACGACCTGCTGGAGAAACGCCGTGCCGAGGGCCGCGAAGACATCGCCATCGTGCGTATCGAGCAGTTGTATCCGTTCCCGGAGGATGACCTGGTCGAAATCCTGGCGCCGTACACCAACCTCAAGCATGCCGTGTGGTGTCAGGAAGAGCCGATGAACCAGGGTGCCTGGTACAGCAGCCAGCACCACATGCGCCGTATCCTGGGCCGCCACAACAAGGCGCTGGTCCTGGAATACGCCGGCCGCGACGCTTCCGCCGCGCCAGCTTGTGGTTACGCTTCGAAGCACGCCGAACAGCAGGAAAAACTGCTGCAAGACGCCTTCACTGTCTAACGCCTTCGCGCACCTGAAACCGAATTTAAGGAAATACAGATAATGGCTATCGAGATCAAAGCCCCAACCTTCCCGGAATCGGTTGCCGATGGCACCGTTGCCACCTGGCACAAGAAGCCGGGCGAAGCCGTCAAGCGTGACGAGCTGATCGTCGACATCGAGACCGACAAGGTCGTCCTGGAAGTGCTGGCTACCGCTGACGGCGTGCTGGGCGACATCGTCAAGGGCGAGGGCGACACCGTCCTGTCCGACGAGGTGCTGGGTTCGATCGTTGAAGGCGGCGCTGCTGCCGCACCTGCCGCCGCCGCTGCACCTGCCGCTGCACCCGCTGCGGCAGCTGCCGATGCTGGCGAAGACGACCCGGTCGCCGCCCCGGCTGCGCGCAAGCTGGCCGAAGAAAACGGCATCGACCTGGCCAGCGTTGCCGGTACCGGCAAAGGTGGTCGCGTCACCAAGGAAGACGTGGTTGCAGCGGTTGCCAACAAGAAGTCTGCACCTGCCGCTGCGCCGGCTGCAAAGCCTGCTGCCGCTGCTGCTGCCCCGGTGGTCACCGCTGCTGGCGACCGCACCGAGAAGCGCGTCCCGATGACCCGCCTGCGTGCCAAGATCGCCGAGCGCCTGGTAGAAGCCCAGTCGAGCATGGCCATGCTGACCACCTTCAACGAAGTGGACATGACCGAAGTCATGGCCCTGCGTTCGAAGTACAAGGACCTGTTCGAGAAGACCCACAACGGCGTGCGCCTGGGCTTCATGTCGTTCTTCGTCAAGGCTGCCACCGAGGCGCTGAAGCGCTTCCCGGCGGTCAACGCCTCGATCGACGGCAACGACATCGTCTACCACGGCTATGCCGACGTCGGCGTCGCGGTGTCCAGCGACCGTGGCCTGGTGGTACCGGTACTGCGTAACGCCGAATCGATGAGCCTGGCCGAAATCGAAAACGGCATCGCCACCTTCGGCAAGAAGGCCCGTGACGGCAAGCTGTCGATCGAAGAGATGACCGGTGGCACCTTCACCATCACCAACGGCGGTACTTTCGGTTCGATGATGTCGACCCCGATCGTCAACCCGCCGCAGGCCGCGATCCTCGGCATGCACAACATCATCCAGCGCCCGATGGCCGTTAACGGTCAAGTGGTGATTCGCCCGATGATGTATCTGGCGCTGTCCTACGATCACCGCCTGATCGATGGCAAGGAAGCGGTAACCTTCCTGGTCACCATCAAGAACCTGCTGGAAGATCCGTCTCGCCTGCTGCTGGACATCTAATCGCGCGGCTGTAAGCTGCGAGCGGCAAGCTTCAAGTCGAAGCCTGTCTGTCTCGCAGCTTGCAGCTTGCTGCTTGAAGCTCAAAAGGAATCTTTTATGACCCAGAAATTCGACGTAGTGGTAATCGGTGCAGGTCCTGGCGGTTATGTCGCTGCCATCAAGGCCGCACAACTCGGTCTGAAGACTGCCTGCATCGAGAAGTACACCGACGCCGAGGGCAAGCTGGCCCTGGGCGGCACCTGCCTGAACGTCGGTTGCATTCCTTCCAAGGCCCTGCTGGACAGCTCCTGGAAGTACAAGGAAGCCAAAGAAAGCTTCAACGTGCATGGCATCTCCACCGGTGAAGTGAAGATGGACGTTGCCGCGATGGTTGGCCGCAAGGCTGGCATCGTCAAGAACCTGACCGGTGGCGTGGCCACCCTGTTCAAGGCCAACGGTGTTACTTCGATCCAGGGCCACGGCAAGCTGCTGGCGGGCAAAAAGGTCGAAGTCACCAAGGCTGACGGCACCACCGAAGTGATCGAAGCCGAGAACGTGATCCTGGCCTCCGGCTCGCGCCCCATCGACATTCCGCCAGCGCCTGTCGACCAGAACGTCATCGTCGACTCCACCGGCGCCCTGGAATTCCAGGCCGTACCCAAGCGCCTGGGCGTGATCGGTGCTGGCGTCATCGGCCTGGAGCTGGGCTCGGTATGGGCTCGCCTGGGTGCTGAAGTCACCGTGCTGGAAGCCCTGGACACCTTCCTGATGGCTGCCGACACTGCCGTGTCGAAAGAAGCCCAGAAGACCCTGACCAAACAAGGCCTGGACATCAAGCTGGGCGCGCGCGTCACCGGCTCGAAAGTCAACGGCGACGAAGTCGAAGTCACCTACACCAACGCCGAAGGCGAGCAGAAGATCACCTTCGACAAGCTGATCGTTGCGGTCGGCCGCCGTCCGGTGACCACCGACCTGCTGGCTTCCGACAGCGGCGTGACCATCGACGAGCGTGGCTACATTTACGTCGACGACCACTGCGCGACCAGCGTGCCGGGCGTCTATGCCATTGGTGACGTGGTGCGTGGCCTGATGCTGGCGCACAAGGCCTCGGAAGAGGGCATCATGGTGGTTGAGCGCATCAAGGGCCACAAGGCCCAGATGAACTACGACCTGATCCCTTCGGTGATCTACACCCACCCGGAAATCGCGTGGGTCGGCAAGACCGAACAATCCTTGAAGGCCGAGGGTGTTGAGGTTAACGTAGGCACCTTCCCGTTCGCGGCCAGCGGCCGTGCGATGGCGGCCAACGACACCGGTGGTTTCGTCAAGGTCATCGCCGACGCCAAGACCGACCGCGTGCTGGGTGTACACGTGATTGGCCCATCGGCTGCCGAACTGGTGCAGCAGGGCGCAATCGCAATGGAATTCGGCACCAGTGCCGAGGACCTGGGCATGATGGTCTTCAGCCATCCAACCCTGTCCGAAGCGCTGCATGAAGCAGCGCTGGCTGTGAATGGCGGCGCCATTCACGTGGCCAACCGTAAGAAGCGTTAATCATAAGAAACCACGGCGGGCAGCCCGTCGTGAGTCTTGCGTGCATGACTCACCGCGGAACGTCCGCCGGACCGGATCACATGGGACAACCCGGGGTCAACGGTCACAGGTGGCGCGGCGCCAGTAATGGCGCAGCGCCGAAGCGCAGTACCTAACGAAGACGGTAAAAAGCATGAATCTTCACGAGTATCAGGGTAAGCAGCTGTTCGCTGAGTACGGCCTGCCAGTTTCCAAGGGTTTCGCAGTCGATACCCCTGAGCAAGCTGCAGAAGCCTGCGACAAGATCGGCGGGAACGAGTGGGTAGTCAAAGCCCAGGTTCACGCGGGTGGTCGCGGTAAAGCGGGCGGCGTCAAGCTGGTTCGCAGCAAGGAAGACGCCAAGGCGTTCGCTGCACAGTGGTTGGGCAAGAATCTGGTTACCTACCAGACCGATGCCAACGGTCAACCCGTCTCCAAGATTCTGGTCGAATCCTGCACTGACATCGCCAAAGAGCTGTACCTGGGCGCTGTAGTCGATCGTTCGAGCCGCCGCATCGTGTTCATGGCCTCCACCGAAGGTGGCGTGGACATCGAGAAAGTCGCTCACGAAACGCCTGAGAAAATCCTCAAGGCCACCATCGACCCACTGGTCGGCGCACAGCCATTCCAGGGTCGCGAGCTGGCATTCCAGCTGGGCCTGGAAGGCAAGCAAGTTCAACAGTTCGCCAAGATCTTCGTAGGCCTGGCCAAGCTGTTCAAGGATCACGACCTGGCGCTGCTGGAAGTGAACCCGCTGGTGATCAAGGCCGATGGCGACCTGCACTGCCTCGATGCCAAGATCAACATCGACGCCAACGCCATGTACCGTCAGCCCAAGCTGAAAACCTTCCACGACCCGTCGCAGGACGACGCCCGTGAAGCCCACGCTGCCAAGTTCGAACTGAACTACGTTGCCCTCGAAGGCAACATCGGCTGCATGGTCAACGGTGCCGGCCTGGCCATGGGTACCATGGACATCGTCAACCTGCACGGCGGCAAGCCGGCCAACTTCCTCGACGTTGGCGGCGGTGCTACCAAAGAGCGCGTTACCGAAGCGTTCAAGATCATTCTGTCCGACAGCAATGTCGCGGCCGTTCTGGTCAACATCTTCGGCGGCATCGTTCGCTGCGACATGATTGCCGAAGGCATCATCGGTGCAGTGAAAGAAGTCGGCGTCAAGGTTCCGGTCGTCGTTCGCCTTGAAGGCAACAACGCCGAACTGGGCGCTAAAGTACTGGCAGAAAGCGGTTTGAACATCATTGCGGCAACCAGCCTGACCGACGCTGCTCAACAAGTTGTCAAAGCTGCGGAGGGCAAGTAATGAGCGTCCTGATCAATAAAGACACCAAAGTCATCTGCCAGGGCTTCACCGGCTCGCAGGGTACTTTCCACTCCGAACAGGCCATCGCCTACGGCACCAAGATGGTCGGCGGCGTAACCCCAGGCAAGGGTGGCACCACCCACCTGGGCCTGCCGGTGTTCAACACCGTCAAGGAAGCCGTGGAAGCTACCGGCGCTGATGCTTCGGTCATCTACGTACCGGCTCCTTTCTGCAAGGACTCGATCCTGGAAGCAGCCTTCGGCGGCATCAAGCTGATCGTCTGCATCACCGAAGGCATTCCGACCCTGGACATGCTGGATGCCAAGGTCAAGTGCGACGAGCTGGGCGTGACCCTGATCGGCCCTAACTGCCCAGGTGTCATCACCCCGGGCGAGTGCAAGATCGGCATCATGCCAGGCCACATCCACCTGCCAGGCAAGGTCGGTATCGTGTCGCGCTCCGGCACCCTGACCTACGAAGCTGTGAAGCAGACCACCGACGCCGGCTTCGGCCAGTCGACCTGTGTCGGTATCGGTGGTGACCCGATCCCGGGCTCCAACTTCATCGATATCCTGAAGCTGTTCCAGGAAGACCCGAAGACCGAAGCGATCGTCATGATCGGCGAGATCGGCGGTTCGGCTGAAGAAGAAGCAGCGGCCTACATCAAGGCCCACGTGACCAAGCCTGTCGTTTCCTACATCGCTGGTGTTACCGCACCTGCCGGCAAGCGCATGGGCCACGCTGGCGCCATCATTTCTGGCGGCAAAGGCACTGCAGACGAGAAGTTTGCAGCCCTGCAGGACGCGGGTGTGAAAACCGTGCGTTCCCTGGCCGACATAGGCAAGGCCCTGGCCGAGCTGACCGGTTGGGAAGCCAAGAAGTAATACCGCTACACCCCCCACGCGCACAGAGGCCACCTTCGGGTGGCCTTTGTCGTTTGTGGGGTTCTGTATTCCTGTGCCGAACTCTTCGCGGGCTTGCCCGCTCCCACAGGGATCACCACATTCAGAACCTGTGGTGATCCCTGTGGGAGCGGGCAAGCCCGCGAAGAGGCCAGAACAGGCACTGTAGATTTTTCGATGGGTTTGATAGGAATTTTCACACAGACGCAGCGTTTAAACCGAGAATAATTCCTTCTGTCTTCGGTCGCACAGACGACAAACATGTACGCACATCGGACAAGCAGCACTGTTCCAGTGCGTTTGACTGACAAAACGGTTACATTACGCGCTCACTCTGTGCCCGTACCCCAAAAGGGAACGACACGCTAAACGGGTCTGGCCTATCAAGCCGGGCAGCATTTCCCCTCATCCAAAGGGAAATCCCCTCTCGAATCCCGATTTCAGCAGTGTGGTACTACCTTAAAATGAAAGTTCTCAAAGGCCAGGATATCCTGGCGCTTGGCTTTATGACGTTTGCGCTTTTTGTGGGTGCAGGCAACATCATCTTCCCGCCTATCGTCGGCCTGCAGTCCGGCCCCCATGTGTGGATGGCGGCGCTGGGCTTCCTGGTCACGGCCGTAGGCCTGCCGGTCATCACCGTGGTCGCCCTGGCCAAGGTCGGTGGTGGCATGGATGCCCTGAGCAGCCCGATCGGCAAATTCTTCGGCGGCTTGCTGGCGGCTGTCTGCTACCTGTCGGTCGGCCCACTGTTCGCTACCCCGCGTACGGCGACCGTTTCGTTCGAAGTGGGTGTTGCTCCGCTGACCGGGGAAAGCCCGCTGGCGCTGTTCATCTACAGCCTGGTGTATTTCGCTGTGGTGCTGGCCGTGTCGATGTACCCCGGCAAGTTGCTCGATACCGTGGGCCGCTTCCTGGCGCCGCTGAAGATCATCGCCCTGGCCGTACTGGGCATTGCCGCCTTTGCCCTGCCGGCAGGGGGCATGGGTGACGCGCAGCCGGCTTATGCGGCAGCGGCCTTCTCCAAAGGCTTCTCCGATGGCTACCTGACCATGGATACCCTGGGGGCCCTGGTGTTCGGTATCGTCATCGTCAACGCCATCCGCTCGCGCGGTGTCGAGTCGCCGAAGCTGATTACCCGTTATGCCATCATCGCCGGCCTGATCGCCGGTGTCGGCCTGGCCCTGGTCTACATCAGCCTGTTCCGTCTGGGCGCCACCAGCCACGATATCGCGGCAGATGCCACCAATGGCGCGGCCGTTCTGCATGCCTACGTACAGCACACCTTCGGTTCGTTGGGCAGCGGCTTCCTTGCGGTGCTGATCGCGCTGGCCTGCCTGGTGACTGCGGTGGGCCTGACCTGCGCATGCGCCGAGTACTTCAGCCAGATCCTGCCGCTGTCGTACCGCGCCCTGGTGGTGATCCTGGCTGGCTTCTCGCTGTTGATTTCCAACCTTGGCCTGACCAAGTTGATCATGTTCTCGATCCCGGTACTTACCGCCATCTACCCGCCCTGCATCGTGGTAGTCGGCCTGAGTTTCGTGAAAGACCTGTGGCATTCGCCGACCCGTATCTTGGCGCCGGTCATGCTGGTGTCGCTGGTGTTCGGCATGGTCGATGCGATCAAGGGCAGCAGCCTTGCCCATATGCTCCCGGACTTCATGGCGCACCTGCCGTTGAGCGATGCCGGCATGGCCTGGCTGGTGCCATCGGTGGTGACCCTGATGGGCGCCGTCGCCTGCGACCGCATGCTGGGCAAGCCGCGCGAAGCGCTGGCCTGACGCGCCGGGCCAAGCCTTGGGGGCGGCACCGGCCACAAGCCGAAGGGTGCCCGCCCAAGGTGCAAGCTGCAGAGCCCCGTATCGGCAACGATGCGGGGCTTTTTTCTGGCCCACACCGGCAGTACGAATTTCAGCAGGAATGTGTGCCTTTTGCCGCTTGCCAGCGTCGAAACCCGGTCCCTATCCTTCAGGCACCTGGCCTTTTCGGGAATCCTGCATGAATTTCATCCAAAGCAACCTCAACAACCTGCTGGCCGTCGCCTGGTTCGCCCTGTGCTGGGGTGGCTATACCCGGTATGCGATCTGGAAAGGGCGCGACACCGCGTGCCTGGCCAGCGTGCTGCACCTGTACCGTGAAGACTGGATGCGGCGCATGTTGCTGCGCGATAACCGTATTGCCGATGCCAGCGTGATCGGCAACCTGGAGCGCAACGCGTCGTTCTTCGCCTCCAGCACCTTGATCATCCTGGCCGGTATCCTCACCGTGCTGGGGGCCTCCGACAGGGCGCTGTCGCTGCTGGCCGACCTGCCGCTGGTGCAGCAGACTTCGCAGGGCATGTCGGAGATCAAGTTGTTGTGCCTGGCCATGGTCTTCGTGTACGCCTTCTTCACTTTCAGCTGGTGCATGCGCCAATACAACTTTGCTGCCGTACTGGTTGGCTCGGCACCGATGATTGGCGAACGGCAGGTCAACGAACTGGAACGCAAGGCGTTCGCCTCGCGGGCAGCACGGGTGTTGTCGCTGGCGGCCAACCAGTTCAACCTTGGTTTACGTTCCTATTACTTCGGCATGGCCATGTTGAGCTGGTTCATCAGCCCGTGGTTGTTCATGGGCATGAGTGTGGGTGTTGTATTGATCTTGTACCGGCGGGAGTTCCATTCCGATGTGCTGGAGGTGATGGTCTTTACCCCCACGGATAGTGTCAGCAGCGAGCCATTGAAAGAGGGTGGTGTAGCAGTGAACTGAAACGATTAACCGTGAATTCAACGCAAAAAAAAACCCGACAACGTCGGGTTTTTTTATCGGGCTGATTATTGCTTGGCAGGTTCTGCCGGCGCCGGAGTAGCCGGGGCGGCTTCTTCGGCAGCCTTTTGCTCGGCTTCAGCCTGATCTTTGGCAGCTTCGGCGTTTTCCTTGGCGGCGTCGTTCATTTTATCCTGAGCTTCGCCCATCTTTTCCTGGGCTTGCTCGGCATGTTCCTGCGCATCTTGGGCTTTGTCTTCGCTCGCTTTATCGCAAGCAGCCAGGCCCATGGCAGCAGCCAGCATCAGAGCAAAAGCAAATGGTTTACGCATGGGGGTGTTTCTCCTTGGTGTGATAAGTGACTTGTTCCTTCGAGTGCAGCCACTTGGAATAAGTTCAACGAAGGTTTCAGATATATAACGCCCCGTTCTACATGGACTTTTGAACCCACCTATGCCGTTTGGAAGGGACGTGGTAACAGCCTATGAGTGATGCGACCTTGATGTCCATGGCCGAGCGTTTTCTTTCGGCATTGAAACACTGCCAGTTGTTGCAGATGCGTGTGGCACAGGCTGATGAAACTGGCATGACGCTGGTCCTGCCCTGGTCGCCGGCCATTGTCGGCAACCCGCAAACCGGTGCCGTACACGGTGGGGCGCTGACAACGCTGATGGACACCACCTGCGGCATGGCCACGCTATGCGTACTGCCGCACTTCGAGGTATGCCCGACCCTGGATCTGCGCATCGACTACATGCACCCGTCGGTACCGGGCAAGGACATCCATGGGCATGCCCAGTGTTACCGGGTGACCCGCGACGTGATCTTCACCCGTGGCAGCGCCTACCAGGACGACCCCGAGCGGCCGATCTGCCAGGTGGTGGGTACGTTCATGCGGTTGGGCCCGCAGGTCAAAGGCGGCATCCGCTTCGGTAGCAGCCTGAAGGAGGGCGGGTCATGATTCCGCCGGCCATTCGCCAGCAACTCAATGCAGCACACGCGCAAGGTGACTACCGCCCCTTGCTGGCATTGATTCCCTACGCGGGGTTGATCGGCATCGAATGCGAGCGCGAGGGGGATGACCTGCTGTTCCGCCTGCCGGCCAATCCGGACACTATCGGCAACCCCCTCTTGCCCGCTATCCATGGCGGGGTGATTGCCGGCTTCATGGAGCTGTCGGCAGCGCTGTACCTGCTGATCTACAGCGACAGCGCCAGCATTCCGAAGATCATCGATTTCTCCATCGATTACCTGCGCGCCGGGCTGTTGCGCGATACCTACGCCCAGTGCCAATTGTGGCGCCAGGGGCGACGGGTGACCAACGTGGCAATTACCGCCTGGCAGGGCGACCGCCAGTCGCCGATTGCCACGGCCCGCGTGCATTTCAAGATCGAACCGCAAAAGCCCTTGAAATCATCCGGGCAGCCCCCATCTGCATGACATCCGCCGTTAAAGCAGGCTGTACCGCCCGCCAGGCGCCATTGCAATCAGATCGGAGTTTTGAAGACCATGAGTGTGGAGACTCAAAAAGAAACGCTTGGCTTCCAGACCGAGGTAAAGCAACTGCTGCACCTCATGATCCATTCCTTGTATTCGAACAAGGAGATCTTCCTGCGTGAACTGATCTCCAACGCCTCCGACGCCGCCGACAAGCTGCGCTTCGAGGCGCTGGCCAAGCCAGAGTTGCTGGAAGGCGACGCCGACCTGAAGATTCGCCTGAGCTTCGACAAGGAGGCGGGTACCGTGACCCTCGAGGACAACGGTATCGGCATGAGCCGCGAAGACGTCATCACCCACCTGGGCACCATCGCCAAGTCCGGCACTGCCGACTTCATGAAGAACCTCACCGGTGACCAGAAGAAGGACTCGCACCTGATCGGCCAGTTCGGCGTGGGCTTCTATTCCGCGTTCATCGTTGCCGACAAGGTTGACGTGTACAGCCGTCGCGCCGGCCAGCCGGCTGCCGAAGGCGTGCATTGGTCGTCCCGTGGCGAGGGTGAGTTCGAAGTCGCCACTGTCGACAAGCCCCAGCGCGGTACCCGCATCGTCCTGCACCTGAAGAAGGACGAGCAGGAGTTCGCCGATGGCTGGCGTTTGCGCAACGTGGTCAAGAAGTACTCCGACCATATCGCCTTGCCTATCCAGTTGCCGAAAGAGCAGGCGGCTGCCGAAGGTGAAGAGCAGCCGGCCGAAGAGTGGGAAACCGTCAACCGTGCCAGCGCCCTGTGGACCCGTTCGCGCAGCGACGTGAAGGACGAGGAATACCAGGAGTTCTACAAGCACATCGGCCACGACTTCGAGAACCCGCTGGCCTGGAGCCACAACAAGGTCGAGGGTAAGCTTGAATACAACTCGCTGCTGTATGTGCCGGCCCGCGCGCCGTTCGACCTGTACCAGCGCGAAGCGCCACGCGGCCTGAAGCTGTATGTACAGCGCGTGTTCATCATGGACCAGGCCGAGTCGTTCCTGCCGCTGTACCTGCGCTTCATCAAAGGTGTGGTCGACTCCAACGACCTGTCGCTGAACGTGTCGCGTGAAATCCTGCAGAAAGACCCGATCATCGACTCGATGAAGACCGCGCTGACCAAGCGCGTGCTGGACATGCTGGAGAAGTTGGCGAAGAACGAGCCTGAGCAGTACAAGGGCTTCTGGAAAAACTTCGGCCAGGTGCTGAAGGAAGGCCCGGCCGAAGACTTCGCCAACAAAGAGAAGATCGCCAGCCTGCTGCGTTTTGCCTCCACCCACGACGACAGCGGCGAGCAGAGCGTTGCCCTGGCCGACTACCTGGCGCGCGCCAAGGAAGGCCAGGACAAGATCTACTACCTCACCGGTGAGTCCTACGCGCAGGTCAAGAACAGCCCGCACCTGGAGGTCTTCCGCAAGAAAGGCATCGAAGTGTTGCTGCTGACCGACCGCATCGACGAGTGGCTGATGAGCTATCTCAACGAATTCGACGGCAAGGCCTTCGTCGACGTCGCCCGCGGCGACCTGGACCTGGGCAAACTGGACTCCGAAGAGGACAAGAAAGCCCAGGAAGAAGTCGCCAAGGACAAGGAAGGCCTGGTCGAGCGCCTGAAAGGTGCATTGGGTGACAGCGTGGCCGAAGTCCGTGTGTCACACCGCCTGACAGACTCGCCAGCGATCCTGGCCATTGGCGAGCAGGACCTTGGCCTGCAGATGCGCCAGATCCTCGAGGCCAGTGGGCAGAAAGTGCCGGAGTCCAAGCCGATCTTCGAGTTCAACCCAAGCCACCCGCTGATCGACAAGCTGGACAACGAGCAGAGCGAAGACCGTTTCGCCGAGCTGTCGCATATCCTCTTCGATCAGGCGGCCCTGGCGGCCGGGGACAGCCTGAAAGACCCGGCAGCGTACGTTCGTCGCCTGAACAAGCTGCTGGTCGAGCTGTCTGCTTGAGTTGATGCAGAGGAAAGCCCGCTTCGGCGGGCTTTTTTATGACGAGTGCCAATGGAGTGCCTGATGAGCAAAGTAATCGTCGAATCGCTGGTGTATCACCTGTCCGGCCGAACCTACGAAAGCCGCCTGGTCTACGAGCCCGGGGCGCTGGGGCGCCCGGGCCTGGTCATGGCACCGAACTGGATGGGGATTCGCGAAGGTGCCGAACGCATCGCCAAGGAAGTGGCCGAAAAGGGCTATGTGGTGTTGCTCGCCGACCTGTATGGGCAGTCGGTGCGCCCGTCCAATGCGGACGAAGCGGGCGCAGCGATGATGCCGCTCAAGAACGACCGCGGCGAACTTCGCAAGCGCATGCAGGAGGCCCTGGCCCAGTTGCTGGGGCAGTCCAAGGCGCTGCTGGAGCCTGGCAAAGTTGCCACCTTCGGCTTCTGCTTCGGGGGTTGCTGTGCGCTGGAGCTGGCGCGCAGCGGCGCCGACTTGCGTGCGGCAGTGTCGTTCCACGGCACATTGGACACGCCGAACCCCGAGGATGCCAAGCGCATCAAGGGCTCGGTGCTGGTGCTGCACGGTGCATCGGACCCATTGGTGCCGAAAGAGCAGCTGCCGGCATTCGAGGACGAGATGAATGCGGCCAAGGTCGACTGGCAGTTGCTCAGCTATGGCGGGGCCGTGCATTCGTTCACCGACCCTGGCGCCAATGTGCCGGGCAAGATGCAGTATGACCGGCGCACCTCGGAGCGGGCGTTCCGTTCGATGCATAACCTGCTGACTGAAGTGTTCCAGCGCTGATCGCATAGTGGGGCTGCTGTGCAGCCCTTCGCGGGCTTGCCCGTTCCCAACTCTCACCCTGTGGGAGCGGGCAAGCCCGCGAAGGGGCGCAAAGTGGCCCCAATCAGCGAGGCAACTCGATCCTCGAGCTCTCCCCCGGCACGACCGGCCAATCCCCCGCAGCCCATTTGGCCCTGGCCTGCTCGATCAGCGCCGGGTCACTGGCGACAAAGTTCCAGTTCATCCGCCGCGGCCCATCCAGCGGCGCGCCGCCAATCAGTACCAGCTGGCATTCACCTTGCGCACACAGCGTCACCTCTTCGCCCTCCGGCAGCACCACCAGGCTGCACGGCGCCACATCCTCGCCGTTCATCTGCAGTTCGCCCTCCAACAGGTACAGCGCCCGCTCCACGTGCTCGTTCGGCACCTGCAAGGTAGTCGCCGTTTGCATCTGTACCTGGGCATAGAGGGTAGGGGACAGCACCGGCACCGGTGACGCCAGGCAGAACCCGGTGCCGGCAATCATGCAGATGCGCACCCCCAGGCTGTCGCTGACCGGCAGGCTGGCCGCAGGATGATGGCTGTAGCTGGGCGCGCCTTGTTCATGCTCACGTGGCGAGGCCAGCCAAACCTGCAAGCCGTGCAGGCTTGACCCTTTGGCCAAGGCGTCAGCAGGGGTGCGCTCGACGTGCGCCACGCCGCGACCGGCCGTCATCCAGCTGACGTCGCCGGGCAGCACCAACTGGTCCGAGCCCAGGCTGTCCTTGTGCTGAATTGCCCCTTCGAACAGGTAAGTCAGGGTTGAAAGGCCGATGTGCGGGTGTTGGCGGATGTCCATGCCGCGCCCGGGGGCGTAGGCGGTTTTCAGCATGTGATCGAAGAATACGAACGGGCCGACACTGCGGCGCTGCGCCGCTGGCAGCGGGCGCAGAATCGGCTGGCCCTCGACCGACTCTGCACGGGGGCGAATGATCAGCGTGCTGCTCATGAGAAGGGCTCCAGGCAAGGGGGCAATGCCCAAGCATAACGGTTTGCCTGCTGTGCCTGAACCGTCTTCTGCACCGGCCGGTCTACCTTGTCTGATACCAGGAGAAGGGAGCTGCCCATGAATGCCAAAGCGCTGGCCTGCGCGTTACTGTCCGCTTGCTTGTGCCAAGCGGTACAGGCGCGTGACTACCGCTACAGTGACGCCCACCTGCACTATGTGGATTTCTTCCAGGAAAGCGAAGGGATGCCGGCATTGCTCAAGGCGATGGATGCGGCAGGCGTTGACCAGTCGATGATTTCCGGCATTCCGGTGGCCAAGAAGTGGCACGAAGACGAGCCCAAGCGCCCGCGTTACTACGCCGGTGATGATGCCGATGCTTACTGGTACAGCGCCACCGACACCTATGTGGCGGCCGCGCTCCAGCAGTTGCCACCGCAGCAGCGTAAACGCTTCCACCCGTTCCTGAGCGGGTTCAACCCGGTGGACAAGAACGCCGTCAGCCATATTGAGCGTATGCTCGATCTGTACCCGGGGCTATGGCAGGGCATCGGGGAGGTGTTTACCCGCCATGATGACCTGACTGCGTTGACCAGTGGCGAAACGCCGCGCGCCAACAACGAAGCCATGACCCGGATCTATCACCTGGCCGCTGAGCGCGACCTGCCAGTGCTGCTGCACTCCAACATCACCTCCAAGCGCGAGCGCAACCCGCTGTACCTGGCAGAAATCGAAGAGCCGCTACGCAATCACCCGCACACCCGGTTCATCTGGGCCCATGCTGGCAGCAGCATGGAGATACACCGGCATCAGACGCAGATGGACTTTTTACTGCCAGTGCTGACGCGGTTGCTTGAGGATTACCCGAACCTGTATGTCGATCTGTCGTGGAGTGTGCTGCAGCCGTATCTGCTGGATGACAAGGGTGTGCCGCGCAAGGAATGGCTGGCGTTGGTCGAGAAGTACCCGGAGCGGTTCATGCTGGGGTCGGATGTGGTGGGGCAGTTTGGCAGCCTGGGCGAGCAGATGCACGGGTTCAAGCCGTTTCTGGATGCGTTGCCGGAGGGGGTGGCGAACAAGGTAGCCAAAGAGAACTTCCTGGCTGTGTTGCCCAGGCAGAAGTAAGGGTTTACCAGTACTGACCTATCGCAGGCAAGCCAGCTCCCACGGGGATCGCATCAGGGCTGACAGGTGTTTGCCACAAGGTATGCAGCGCCTGTTAGAGCGAGCGCCGCCCGCGCGGCGCATCGCGAGCTGCGCTCGCTCCTACGTTTGTTTCGGGCCAATTATTCCTGTGGGATTTGCGCGCGAACGCCTTGGCGCATGCCTCAAAATCGCGTCGTACGAACAAGGCGGCCGCGCGCATCTGGCACAGGGGTTACCGGCCCGAAACAAACGTAGGAGCGAGCGCAGCTCGCGATGCGCCGCGCGGGCGGCGCTCAATCTCACAGGCACTGAAGATGCAGCGGCTACCCTTGCCAGGAACCATAGAATCTCCCACAGGGTTGCGCAGGTTCCAAACCTTGCGCAGTACCTGTGGGAGCTGGCTTGCTGCGACAGGGCCAGTACAGGCGACACAAAAGAAAACGCCCCGAACCAGTCGGGGCGTTTTTGATTACTGCCAGGGCGCCTTACTTGCCTTCCCAGCGCTTGAGCACCAGGGTGGCGTTGGTGCCGCCGAAGCCGAAGCTGTTGCTCATGACCGTGTCGATCTTGGCGTTTTCTTCGGTTTTGCGCAGGATCGGCAGGTCGGCCACTTCCGGGTCCAGCTCGTCGATGTTGGCAGAGCCGGCGATGAAGTTGTTTTCCATCATCAGCAGGCAGTAGATCGCCTCGTGCACGCCCGCGGCGCCCAGCGAGTGGCCCGACAGGCTCTTGGTCGAGCTGATCTTCGGCGCCTTGTCCTTGAATACCTCGCGAACGCCTTTCATCTCGGCAACGTCACCGACCGGGGTCGAGGTGCCGTGGGTGTTCAGGTAATCGATCGGGGTGTCGACGGTGGACAGCGCCTGCTGCATGCAGCGGATAGCGCCTTCGCCACTCGGGGCAACCATGTCGTAACCGTCGGAGGTCGCACCGTAACCAACGATTTCGGCGTAGATCTTGGCGCCACGGGCCAGGGCGTGTTCCAGCTCCTCGACCACCACCATGCCGCCGCCGCCAGCGATGACGAAGCCATCACGGTCTGCGTCGTAGGCGCGCGAGGCCAGTTCCGGGGTTTCGTTGCGCTTGGTCGACAGGGCGCCCATGGCATCGAACAGGAACGACTGGCTCCAGTGCTCTTCTTCACCGCCGCCGGCAAAGACGATGTCCTGCTTGCCCCACTGGATCTGCTCCAGTGCGGTACCGATGCAGTGAGCCGAAGTGGCGCAGGCCGACGAGATCGAGTAGTTGATGCCCTTGATCTTGAACGGCGTAGCCAGGCACGCCGAAACGGTGCTGCCCATGGTGCGCGTGACGCGGTAAGGGCCGACACGCTTGACGCCTTTCTCGCGCAGGGTGTCCAGCGCTTCCATCTGGTTCAGGGTCGAGGCGCCGCCGGAGCCAGCCACCAGGCCGGTACGCGGGTTGGACACCTGCTCTTCGGTCAGGCCGGAATCCTTGATCGCGTCCTGCATGGCCAGGTAGGCGTAGGCAGCCGCGTGGCCCACGAAGCGGTAGACCTTGCGGTCGATCAATTCTTCGAGGTTGAGGTCGATGGACCCGGAAACCTGGCTACGCAGCCCCATTTCCTTGTATTCCGGGTTGTAACGGATACCCGGACGGCTGTTGCGCAGGTTTTCGGTGACGGTAGCTTTGTCATTGCCCAGGCACGAAACGATGCCCAGACCAGTGATAACGACGCGGCGCATGCGAATAACCCTTAGAAATTGTCAGTGGAGGTGAACACGCCGACCCGCAGGCCTTCGGCGGTGTAGATCTCGCGGCCGTCAACGCTGACCGAGCCATCGGCGATGGCCATGTTCAGCTTGCCCTTCAGGACGCGTTTGATGTGGATGTTGTAGGTGACTTTCTTGGCGGTAGGCAAAACCTGGCCGAAGAACTTCACTTCGCCCGAACCCAGGGCGCGGCCGCGGCCTGGCAGGCCCTGCCAGCCGAGGAAGAAACCGACCAGCTGCCACATGGCGTCGAGGCCCAGGCAGCCCGGCATGACCGGGTCGCCTTCGAAATGGCAGGCGAAGAACCACAGGTCCGGGGTGATATCCAGCTCGGCGACCAACTCACCTTTGCCGTACTTGCCGCCTTCTTCGCTGATGTGGGTGATGCGATCGACCATCAGCATGTTCGGCGCGGGCAGTTGCGCATTACCTGGGCCGAACAGCTCACCGCGACTGCAGCGCAGCAGGTCTTCCCGAGTAAAGGCGTGTTGTTTGGTCATGCGAGCTCCTCAATAACCCCCTGTGGCAGGGGATGAATCTTCCCGACCGACCCGAATAACCAACGGCTTCGGGGCGGTAGCCTACAGGTAGACTATTGCGTTGTGGTGAAAGTCACAGCGCACCTGGTGAAAGAAGTACAGGTGTGCACTGAAACGTCTATTTTCAGGGCCGATGAAGGTCCTGTCCAGTGTTTAAGACTGCCGCACTTTAGCATTTATCGCCAGTCGCGGTTGTCTGGCCGGGTAACCAGCGTTGCAGCACGCGCTGCAGTTCGCTGCGGCGCAAGGGTTTGCTCAGGTAGTCATCCATGCCGGCGGCCATGCATCGCTCGCGGTCGCCGTCGAGCGCGTTGGCGGTCAGGGCGATGATCGGCAGGCCTGTGCCGTTGTCCAGTTGGCGAATGCGGCGGGTGGCTTCATAGCCGTCCATGTGCGGCAACCGGCAGTCCATCAGCACCGCGGCAAAGCGCTGGCGGCCCACCAGGTCGACCGCCTCGAGGCCGTCTGCAGCGGTGCACACCGTCAGCCCAAGGCTGCGCAGCATGGCTTCTATGACACTCTGGTTGACCGGATTATCCTCGACCAACAGCACCTTTTTCTGCTCGGCAGCCGCCGCTGGCGGGTCGAGTGGGTGCGGCAGTGGCGCCGGCGCCTGGCTGGCCAGGGCCAACGGCATCTCCAGGGTGAACGTTGAACCCTGGCCCACATGGCTCTCACCGCGCAGCTTGCCACCCATGCGCTCGGCCAGGGTGCGGGCGATCGACAACCCCAGCCCGGTGCCGCCATAGCGGCGGGAAATCGAGCTGTCCGCTTGCTGGAATGCGACGAACATCATTTCCAGGCGGTCGCTGTCGATACCGATGCCGGTATCACGCACGCTGCAGGTCAGCCAGATCAACTGCCGATCGACCACTTGCCAGCGGGCCTCGACCTGCACCTGGCCGCGTTCGGTGAACTTAAGCGCGTTGCCCACCAGGTTCAGCAGGATCTGGCGGATGCGCGTAGGGTCGCCGTTCACCTGCAACTGGCCGATGTCGGCCGGCAATTGCAGGTGCAGCCCAAGGCCGCGTTGCTGGGCGCTGTGCTGGAAGGACTGGACGCTGCTGGTGATCAGCTCGCCGAGGTTGAAGTCGATGTGTTCCAGTTGCAGCGCGGCGCGTTCGATGCGCGAGAAGTCCAGAATATCGTTGATGACTTTCAGCAGGTGCCCGGTGGACTCGCTGGCCACGGCGGTGTAATCGGCCTGTTCGTTACTGAGCGGGGTGGTTTCCAGCAACTGCAGCATGCCCATCACGCCGTTCATCGGAGTGCGCAGCTCGTGGCTCATCATCGCCAGGAAATCGGACTTGGCACGGTTGGCCTGTTCAGCCTCTTCGCGGGCCTGGATCAGCTCGGCAATGGTTTGTTGCTGTTCAGCGCTGGCTTGCTCCAGGGCGCTGGCCAGGTTGTTGATGTGGCGCGCCAGGTGGCCCAGCTCGCTGTCGTCTACCACCGGCAAGGGCGTGTTGTACTTGCCTTGCTGGATGGCCTTGACCGCGTGGCCCATGTCGCTGATCGGCTTGGCCAGGCTCAGGGCCAGGCGGCGAGCCAGCAAGAAGGTGAACAGCAGGGCGAACAGCGCGAGGATGCCCGCCTTGATCACGATTTCCTGCTGGCGCTGGCTGAACGCGTCATCGGACATGCCGACGATCACCCGGCCCAGGTAGTCGTCCCCGATGGCCGGGGTGTTGGCTTTGCCCTGTTGCAAGAAATCGTTGTCCAGGCGTATCTGCTGCAGGCGGATGGGCGCCTGGAACACTTCGACCTGCTGCGCGCGGTTGGCGCTTTCGTCGGACTGCTCCACGTAGACCAGTATGTGGTTGCGGCTGTCCTGTACCTCCAGGAAGCGGACGTGCGGGATGCTGAGGGTGGCCCGCATGAGCCCCTCGAGCACTTCGTTGTTACCGGAAATCACCCCGTACTCCGACGCGGGTGCCAGCTGGTTGGCGATCAATTGCCCGGTGTGGTTGAGTTCCTGGCGCAGGTCCTGGATACGAACGAAGGTAAAGAAGCTGATCAGCAGCAAGGTCAGCAGCAGCGCGGGGCCAAGGCTGATGATCTGGGTGCGGGTGTGAATGTCCCAACTCAGGCGTTTGCTGCTCATGGGGTGGGTTCTCCTTCGGCCAGTACCTGGGCGGCGGCGTTCGGATCGATCGGTTCAAGGCCCAGGGCCCGGGCGACTTGCTGGTTGCCGCTGACGCTGTAGCGCTTGGGGTAGAGGCTGCGCGGCCAGCGCGCCGGGGGCTGGTCGAGCAATTGGTCGAGTTCCGCCAGCCAGTCGTCCTGGTCGCTGTAGGTGCTGGCCAGTGCGCCGGCGCGGACAAAACCGGCGTTGGGGCCGATCAGCGCCATCTGCCGGCCATAGCTGCTCAGCAGCAGGTTCTTCGCCGTCTTGGAGTTGTACAGGTCAGGGTCGTCCAGCCCCAGCAGGACATCGCTGTTGCCCAGCAGGTGCTGCAATGGCCGGTTGTCGCGTGGGTCGGACCAGTCCTGGGCTACGATTTCCAGGCCCAGCGGCCGTGCCGCATGGCGCAGTTCCTCGAGCAGAAACCCGCTGTGCTGGCCGTACAGCACGCCGATACGCCGTGCCTGGGGCAGCAAGTAACGCGCCAGGCGCAACTGACGGGCCGGTGGCGCGTCATTCCACAGGAAGGTGAGAAACGCCGGGCGCGACTTTCCCAGGCGCTGCTCAGCCTGAACGCGGCTGACGCGCATGACCAGGGCCGGTGGCCCGGCGGTTTCGCTCAGGCGCCAATCGAGGGCAGGGTTGTCGAGCAGGATCAGGCGCTGGTCGGCCTTGAGTTTGCCTGGTGATGGCAAGTCGGCGGTGGTCTGGAAGTGCACATGGTCGTGCGGCCTGCGGTTTTCCAGCGCCGCCACGAAGCTGCGGATGCCGGGCTGGTCCTCGGCGCCGATCAGCAGGATCTCGCTGGCCGACAATGGGCCCAGCGGCCACAGGCACAGTACCAGCAGGCGCAACAGCAGGCTCATCAGAACTCCAGCTCCGCGCTGACGCTCAGGCGGTGGCGGCTGTCGTAGCGGTTCTGGGCTGCCGTGGTCGGTTCATCGTCCAGGCGCTGTTGCCACAACGCCGCCAGCTCCAGGTTGCTGCCATATACCCGGAAACGCTTGGCCAGGCGCAGGTCCAAGCGCTCGTAGCGGTACGCGTTGAGGGCATCGTCGCCGTAGTAGAACAGCGCGCTCGACCAGCCGGCACCCCAGTCGCGCATCCACCCGGCCGAGCCGCTGTTGCGGGCGCTGAGGCGGCGATCGTCGGGGTTGCTGGCCCAGGCATCGACATAGGCGTAGGTCAGGCGCAGACGGTCGCGCAGGGTAGGGCGCCAGTCCAGTTGTGCCTCGCTGCCGCTGAAGCGGGCCTTGTTGGCGTTGCTGGCGATGTACTGGTTGTTGCGCAGCGGCTCGCTGATCATGCCGGTGATCTCGTCGTAGAACAGCTTCACGTCCATGCTCAGGTCGATGTCGCTGAAATAGCCGTTGTAGCCCAGTTCGCGCGAGCGCATGCGCTCTTGCTCGAGGTCGCCGGGGCCGCGGGTCTTGACGAAGTATTCGCCGTTTTGCAGGCCGAATGCATTGGGCGTGAGGTTCTTGACCGTGTAGCTCCAGTTGACGTTGTTCTCGAACATGTCGGGCGAGCGCACGGCCTCGGAATACACCGCACGCAGGCCATGGCGCGGGGTGATCAGGTAGTTGACCGCCACACGCGGGGTCAGCGAGTTGCCGGACAGCTGCGAGTCCTCGAACATGGCGCCGCCCTGCAGGATCCAGTGCTCGTCGGCGCGCCATTCCAGTTGCCCGAACAGGCGCCAGGTCTGGTCGTCGACGCTGCCGTTGAAGTAGGTCTGCGAATCGGCCCGGTCATAGCGGTAGTTCATACCGCTGAGCAGGCGCAGGCTGTCGGTCAGGCTCAGGGTGTCCTGGATTTCCAGGTCGTAGCGGGTTTCGCGGGTACTCTGGTCAACATCGCCGCATACCTGTTGCTTGCCGCCGTTCTGCCATTGCTCCTGCACTTTTTGCAAAAGCCCTTGCAGGGCCGGGTCGTTCGTGGCCAGGGGGGCACCTGTGGCAATGCCGCGCGCCACGCTTTCAGCGAAGTCCGGGTTCAGTTGCCAGAGCTGGGTCAGCTCGGGGCTGAATGACTGCACCGCATCACAGGCACGCCACACTTGCTGGCGGTCAAAATGTTGCGCCGAGCCCTGAACATAAAGGCTGTGTTCAGCGCTGAATTCCTTGGTCCAGCGCAGCGAACCGGCGTAGTCCTTGGCGTTGACGTCGGCGTTGTTGCCGGCTTCGTACTGCTGGAAAACCGGCTGGTAGGTGTAGGGCCGTTGATTGCTGCCTTCTTTGGCCGCAAGTTGCCATTCCAGGGTCTGGTCGATGGCCAGGGTATGACTGGCGCTGAGGTTGAAGCGGTTCAAGCGGCGGCTGTCGCGGTAGTCCTGGCCGAACTGGTTCTCGTCGAAGCCGTCGTCGCGCTGGCCCGATACCGACAGGCGCATGTCGCCGCCCTCCCAGCCGAAGCCGTGGCTGAGGTAATAGTCGTTGATGCCATCCTGGCCGCGGGTCAGTTTCATCCGCGTGCCATGGCTGTCGGCCGGGTTGCGGGTCAGGATGTTGACCACGGCCATCAGCGCGTTGGCGCCATAGCTGACCGTGTTCGGGCCACGGAACACCTCGATACGCTCGATATCCTCCATGGCCAGTGGAATGTCGCTCCAGTCCACCGTGGCCAGGCCGGCGCGGTACACCGAGCGGCCATCGATCAGCACCTGCATGCGCCGCGCGTCGCTGGCGTTGCTGCCATGGTAGTTGACCGTGGGCTGGTTGCCGGCGCCGTAGCCGATCATCATGCCCGGTACCAGGCGCAGCAGCTCGGGGATGTCACGGGCACCGCTGGCGCGGATCAGTTCGCTGTCGATGACGGTCATGCTGCCCGGCACCGCTGCCGGCGACTGTTTCAGGCGCGTGGCGGTCAGAACCTGGGGCAGGTCGGTGTTGTCGATGAACAGATCCTCGGCCACGGCCGGGCTACCGAGCAGGGCGGTCAATATGAGCAGACGCGGGTAAGGGGGCGTGCCAGGGAACACAGAGCAGCCTTGTCTCAGGATGGAAACAGGCATGGTAACCGACCTTGGCGCAATTGCCAGTGACCCGCCTCAAGCTTCTGGCTGCCAGCACACCGTGCCAGGCTTTTCTCGCTGCCGGTAGCTCGAAGCTTGCAGCTTGGCTTTATAATGCGCCGGTCGCCACTTAATTTATGGCTTTAACGGATTGAATATGACTGAACAGCAACCTGTTGCAGTTCTGGGCGGCGGCAGCTTCGGTACCGCCGTGGCGAACCTGCTGGCGGAAAACGGTGTGCCGGTGCGCCAATGGATGCGCGACCCGGCCCAGGCCGAGGCCATGCGTGTCAATCGTGAAAACCCGCGCTACCTCAAGGGCATTCGCCTGCACGACGGGGTGGAACCGGTCAATGACCTGCTGGCCACCTTGCAAGCCAGCGAGCTGGTGTTCGTGGCCCTGCCATCCAGCGCATTGCGCAGCGTGCTGGCGCCGCATGCCGAGCTGTTGCGCGGCAAGGGCCTGGTCAGCCTGACCAAGGGCATCGAGGCGCAGAGCTTCAAGCTGATGAGCCAGATCCTCGAAGAGATCGCCCCCCAGGCACGCATCGGCGTGTTGTCCGGGCCCAACCTGGCCCGCGAAATTGCCGAGCACGCGTTGACTGCCACGGTAGTGGCCAGCGAACACGAAGCGCTGTGCCAGCAGGTGCAAACGGTGTTGCACGGGCGTACCTTCCGCGTTTACGCCAGTGCCGACCGATTTGGCGTGGAACTGGGCGGGGCGCTGAAGAACGTTTATGCGATCATCGCCGGCATGGCCGTGGCCTTGGGCATGGGCGAAAACACCAAGAGCATGCTGATTACCCGTGCCCTGGCCGAAATGACCCGCTTTGCCGTCAGCCTGGGCGCCAACCCCATGACCTTCCTGGGCCTGGCCGGGGTCGGTGACCTGATCGTCACCTGTTCGTCCCCCAAAAGCCGCAACTACCAGGTGGGTTTCGCACTGGGGCAGGGCCAGAGCCTGGAGGAGGCCGTTACCCGCCTGGGCGAAGTGGCCGAAGGCGTCAACACGCTCAAGGTGCTCAAGGCCAAGGCCCAGGAGGTGCAGGTGTACATGCCGCTGGTGGCGGGCCTGCATGCCATTCTGTTCGAGGGCCGCACGCTGAACCAGGTCATCGAGCACCTGATGCGTGCCGAGCCCAAGACCGACGTCGATTTCATTTCCATCAGCGGCTTCAACTGAGCCGAACAGAGCAAGGAGCGGTACATGAACGATACCCCGGAGCGCGCCCAACGCGAGTCGATCATCCTGCGGGTGCTGTGGATGCTGGTGTTCCTGGTGGTTTGGCAACTGGCTGAATTGCTGTTGGGCGGCCTGGTGCTGGTGCAGCTGGTCTACCGCCTGGTGTATGGTGCCCCCAGCGCCAGCCTGATGAATTTCGGCGACAGCCTGAGCCAGTACCTGGCGCAGATCGGCCGTTTCGGCACCTTCCATACCGACCAGAAACCCTGGCCGTTCGCCGATTGGCCAGCAGCGCGTGCGCCGGAAGGCGAGGCGCCGCACGCCGTAGCCCCGGCCCCGCACCCTGTGCGTGACGAGGAGCCCAAGCTGTGAAACTGTGGGTACTGCGCCACGGTGAGGCCGAACTGCGGGCCAACAGCGATGCCGAACGGCGCCTGACTGCGCATGGCCGCGAGCAGGTGGTGCGCAGCGCTGCCCACCTGCTGGGGCAGCCATTGCAGGCGATCATCGCCAGCCCTTATGTGCGGGCCCAGCAGACTGCGGCGCTGGTGCACGAGACCCTGGGGTTTGCCGAGCCACTGCGCACCGTGCCTTGGCTCACACCAGAGGCCGATGTGCAGCAGGTCATCGGCGAAATCGAGCGGCTGGGGCTGGAGCATGTGCTGCTGGTCAGCCATCAGCCGCTGGTGGGCAACCTGGTCGGGCTGTTGCAACATGGCCACCTGCAACAGCCAGCGGCCATGAGCACGGCCAGCCTGGCCGAGCTGGAAGGGGAGTGGCCCCTGGCCGGGCTGATGACCCTGAAGGCGCTCAACGCCCCTGCCTGAGCTTGCGGGGGCCTGGGGCCCCAATACACCGAGATGGCAACTGACATTTTTGCCAGTTGTCGCGCGCCTCGACTGCTTGATAGCGTTGCCCGAAAACCAGCAGTCAGGGAGCGATGCATGAGCGGTGCGATGTGGGAGCTGCTGTGCTCCCTGGACCTGCAACCCACCATAGACCAGGTTGACCAAGGCGTTTCGCTGGACTTCGCCCAGTACAGCCTGCTGCGCGAGGCTGCCGACGCCAAGTTCTACCAGCTGATGCGCAAGGTCGAGGGTTATGGGGTGCCGGGGCCGATCGCCCGGCAACAGAGCGAGCACGACCTGCAGACCCTGCAGGATGCCTGCCTGCGGGTATCCCATCTACTGCAGTCCAGCTGCCTGGCCCTGCGCCGGCTGCAGCTGGATCACCAGGACCAGCGCCTGGCCCGTGAGGCGCTGCAGAGCCAACTGGCCTACATGCAGGCCTGCCTTCGCCGTTCACTGGAGAGTTTCGACCACGCTTCATGGCCTGATAGCCGCCGCCGATGACCTTTCCGGGCATTGCCGAACCGGCTCGCCATGCCGACAATGGGCCATCATTCCCGTCCGGATCAGGCGCCATGTCGCAGCAGATCTTTTTCGCCCATGCCAACGGTTTTCCCTCGGCCACCTACGGCAAGCTGTTCGCCGCGTTGGCGCCGGACTATCAGGTCCAACACCTGGCTCAGCACGGCCATGACCCGCGCTTTCCGGTGGATGACAATTGGCAGAGCCTGGTCGATGAATTGCTGCACCACCTGGCGCAGCAGGAGCAGCCGGTGTGGGGCGTAGGCCATTCGCTGGGTGGGGTTTTGCACCTGCACGCGGCGTTGCGCTGCCCCGAGTACTACCGTGGGGTGGTCATGCTCGACTCTCCGGTGCTGACCCGTGCAGACCAATGGTTGCTGCGCACCGCCAAGCGCTTCGGCTTCATCGACCGCATCACCCCGGCCGGGCGCACCTTGGGGCGCCGTCAGCTTTTCACGGACCGCGACAGTGCCCGTGAGTACTTCGCCGGCAAGTCCCTGTTTCGCCAGTTCGACCCCGACTGCCTGGACGCTTACTTAGAGCATGGCCTGCAGGCGATGGAGCAGGGCCTGCAACTGCGCTTCGACCCGGCCACCGAGATCAGCATCTACCGCAGTATCCCGCATACCAGCCCCGCCCCGGCGCGACAATTGCAGGTGCCGCTGGCCATGGTGCGCGGTGACCGCAGCAAGGTCATCCGGCGCCACCATGCCCTGGCGGTGCGTGGCATGCCGCAAGGGGAGTATCACAGTGTGCCAGGGGGGCATATGTTCCCGTTGGAGCGGCCTGCCGATACCGCCAGCCTGCTCAAGGGCCTGTTCGACCGCTGGGGCCAGGCATGAGCGCGCAGGTCGAGGAAGTTCGCCTGAGTTTGGGCCACATCGAACTGGCCGCACACCTGTTCGGGCCTGTGGACGGTCTGCCGGTGATCGCCCTGCATGGCTGGCTGGACAACGCCAACAGCTTCGCCCGCCTGGCGCCGCTGTTGCGCGGCTTGCGCATCGTTGCCCTGGACCTGGCTGGGCATGGCTATTCGGAGCACCGCCCGCCAGGGGCCAGCTATGCCCTGGCCGACTACGCCCACGATGTACTGCGGGTTGCCGAGCAACTGGGCTGGCAGCGTTTCGCCCTGCTGGGCCATTCGCTCGGCGCCATCATTGCGGTGCAAGTGGCCGGTGCGTTGCCGGAGCGCGTCAGCCACCTGGCCTTGATCGACGGCGTTATCCCACCCACCGGCGCCGAGCAGGATGCCGGTGAGCGCCTGGGCATGGCGTTGCTGGCGCAGCTGCGCCTGGATGGCAAGCGCAAATCGGTGTACACCACCCTCGAGCAAGGTGTGCAGGCGCGCATGAAGGGCATGGTCGCGGTAAGCCGGGAAGCGGCCGAACTGCTGGCGCAGCGCGGGCTGATGCCGGTGCCCGGGGGCTACAGCTGGCGCAGCGACAGCCGCCTGACCCTGCCTTCGCCGTTGCGCCTGAGCGACGCCCAGGCCATGGCCTACGTGCGCCGGGTGAATTGCCCGGCGCAACTGGTGATTGCCGCCGACGGGATGCTGGTGCGCCATACCGCATTGCTGGAGCAGCTACCCTTTGAGCAAATGACACTGCCGGGTGGCCACCACCTGCACTTGAACGATGAGCAGGGCGCGGCCCTTGTCGCAGACTGTTTCAATCGCTTCTTTGGCTTTGCTTGACTTGCACCGGACAAGTGTCGAGGCTTGGCGGGTTGAAAGGGAGACAACCATGCAATTGCCAGACAACCTGGAGCTTCACCTCGGCGCACGGCGCCGCCTGGGTCGCCGATGAGCGCGCCCCTGTCCATCCGCACCGTTGCAGCTGCCTGCCTGGCATTGGCCAGCCCGCTGCTGTGGGCTGGCAGCCTGCCGGTGCCTGCAGACGCCAACGTGGTCGACCAGCGCCCGGCCGTGGAGCAGGAGCGGGTCTACCCGCTGGGCCCATTGCGCAAGATCAGCGGCCGCCTGCGGGTTGACGACAAGGTCGAAAGCCGTGGCCAGGTCAGCTCGGTCACCTACGAGCTGCCGGTCGAACGCACCGCCCGCGAAGCCTTCACCAGCGCCCGCGAGGCGCTGCAGCGCGACGGTGGTTACCCGCTGTTCTGGTGCCAGGGCCGCGATTGCGGCGAGGCCAGCCTGTGGGCCAACGAGGTGTTTGCCAATGCCCGCCTCAACGGGGGGGACGAACAACAGGCGTTCATTCTGCTGCGCCGTTCGGCAGAACAGGCCGACACTCTGGTTGCGTTGTACAGCGTTACCCGCGGCAACCGCCGCGCCTATTTGCATGTGGAAGAGTTCGTCGCCGACAGCCCGTTGGGCGACTTGCTGCCCACGGCGGCCACGGTGCTGCGCGAAATGCGCGATACCGGCAAGCTCGACTACCCGGACCTGGCGGCACCCCAGCCTGCCTGGGCCAACCTGCTGGCACGCAGCCTGAACCTCGACAGTACCCTGCGTGCCAGCCTCAGCGGCGTTCAGGCCGAAGCCTGGCGCGAGGCGCTGATCAAGGCCGGGGTGCGCAACGGTCGCCTTGAAGTGGGCACTGCGCCTACCACTGGCTTGCACCTTGAACTGATTCGTTGAGCGGGTGCTGCGATGGTCAACAATGATCGCCTGCTGGTCCAGATTCTGTTGCTGGCGTTGCTGGGGGCCGGCCTTTGGGTGATGGCACCGTTCATATCGGCATTGCTGTGGGGCGCTATCCTGGCCTTTGCCAGCTGGCCGTTGATGCGCCTGCTCACACGGGTACTGGGGGGGCGCGAGACCCTGGCGGCCAGCCTGCTGACCATGGCCTGGATCCTGATCGTGGCGCTACCGCTGGTGTGGCTGGGTTTCAACCTGGCCGACCACATCCGTGATGCCACCGCGTTCGTCCGTGACGTGCAGGTCGACGGCCTGCCAGATGCCCCGGCCTGGCTGGGGGGCCTGCCGTTCGTGGGCGAGCGCCTGGTCAGCTGGTGGCAGTCGCTGGACCAGCAGGGGGCAGCCTTGCTGGCCTCGGTCAAACCGCACCTGGGGCAGGTTGGCAACTGGTTGCTGGCGCGCAGCGCGCAAATCGGCAGCGGCGTGCTGGAACTCACACTCAGCCTGGTGTTCGTGTTCTTTTTCTACCGTGACGGGCCGCGTTTGTCGGCGTTCGTGCTGCGCCTGCTGCACCGCTTGATGGGCGACCGTGCCGCGTACTACCTGGAGCTGGTGGCCGCCACCGTGCAGCGGGTGGTCAATGGGGTGATTGGTACCGCCGCGGCGCAAGCGCTGTTGGCGTTGATCGGTTTTCTGATCGCCGGCGTGCCGGGGGCCATTGTGCTCGGCCTGGTGACCTTCATGCTCAGCCTGATTCCCATGGGGCCGCCACTGGCCTGGATCCCGGCCACCGCCTGGCTGGTGTGGAAGGGCGAGTACGGCATGGCGGTGTTCCTCGGTATCTGGGGCACGTTCGTCATCAGTGGCGTGGACAACGTGCTCAAGCCCTACCTGATCAGCCGGGGCGGCAACCTGCCGCTGGTCATCGTACTGCTGGGCGTGTTCGGCGGCCTGCTGGCGTTCGGCTTCATTGGCCTGTTCATCGGGCCTACCTTGCTGGCGGTCGGCTACAGCCTGTTGCTGGACTGGAGCCGTAACGCCGTAGAGCAACCGCCCCAGCACTAGCCTGTACGGGCCCGCTTCGCGCAGGCGTGCGCGAAGCGGGCCGCGCCGCGGCCTCGACACCCTGATCTTTACGCATTCTTTATACCCCTCGCTGCCCCTCCATCTCGTTCCTTTACACCCCTTCCTCGGACAATTCCCCAAAGCGGCCCAAGCCGCATCTCGGGGAGAACCACACATGAACATGCTCGACGGGCTGTCACTGCTACTGGCAGTGGCCTTGGCGTTTTATCTGCTGGTGGCGCTTTTGCGCGCCGATCGCGGCTAAGGAGCGGCCATGCACAGTTACGACTACGCCTTGCTCCTGGCATTCTTCGCCCTGGTGCTACTGCCGGCACCCTGGCTAGGGCGTTTCTATTTCAAGGTTATGGAAGGCCAGCGTACCTGGCTGTCACCCGTACTCGGCCCGGTCGAGCAGGCTTGCTATCGGCTGGCGGGGGTGGATGCCCGCCAAGAGCAGAACTGGCGCCAGTACACCCTGGCGTTGCTGAGCTTCAACCTGGCCGGCTTCCTGCTTTTGTTCACGGTATTGCTGCTGCAGGGCTACCTGCCCCTCAACCCGCAGCACCTGCCTGGCCAGGAATGGTCGCTGGCATTCAACACCGCCGTCAGCTTCGTCACCAATACCAACTGGCAGGCTTACAGCGGCGAGGCGTCGGTCAGCTACCTGAGCCAGATGCTTGGCCTGACGGTGCAGAACTTCGTCAGCGCCGCCACGGGCCTGGCCGTGCTGGTCGCGCTGTGCCGCGGTATTGCCCGGCGTAGCAGCGCAACGCTGGGCAACTTCTGGGTCGACATGACCCGCGCCACCCTTTACGGTTTGCTGCCGTTGTGCCTGTTGCTGGCGCTGCTGCTGGTATGGCAGGGCGTGCCGCAGACCTTTGCCGACTATGCCCACGCGTTGACCCTGCAAGGTGCCGACCAGAGTATCCCGTTGGGCCCGGCCGCCAGCCAGATCGCCATCAAGCAGCTGGGGACCAACGGCGGCGGTTTTTTCGGCGTGAACTCGGCGCACCCGTTCGAGAACCCCACGGCCTGGAGCAACCTGTTCGAGGTGGCATCGATCATCCTTATTCCGGCGGCCCTGGTGTTCACCTTCGGCCACTACGTCAAGGACCTGCGCCAGAGCCGCGCCATCCTTGCCTGCATGCTCGCATTGTTCCTGATTGGCGGCAGCACGGCGCTGTGGGCCGAGCACCAGCCCAACCCGGCGCTTGCAGGCGAACAGGTCCAGCAGAGCGGCCCCATGGAAGGCAAGGAAAGCCGCTTCGGGACTACCGCTTCGGTACTGTGGACCGTGACCACCACTGCCGCATCCAATGGCTCGGTCAATGCCATGCACGACAGCCTCAACCCGCTGACTGGCATGGTGGCGATGGTCAACATGATGGTCGGTGAGGTGATTTTTGGCGGTGTCGGCGCAGGGCTGTACGGCATGTTGCTGTTCGTGTTGATCGCCGTGTTCCTGGCCGGGCTGATGATTGGTCGTACGCCGGAGTACCTGGGCAAGAAGCTGCAGGCCCGTGAGGTGCAGTTGCTGGTGGCCACGCTGCTGGTGATGCCGCTGGGTGTGCTGGTGCTTGGCGCCATCGCTGCCAGCCTGCCGGGCCCGGCAGGGGCGGTCAGCAACCCGGGGGCGCATGGTTTCAGCCAACTGCTGTACGCCTACACCTCGGGTGCCGCCAACAACGGCTCGGCGTTCGCCGGGTTCGGTGCCAACACGGTGTACCACAACCTGATGATCGGCCTGGCCATGCTGATCGGCCGCTTCGGCTACATCCTGCCGGTACTGGCCTTGGCCGGCAGCCTGGCGGCCAAGAAGACCGCGCCCCTTGGAGTCAACAGCTTCCCCACCCACGGCCCGCTGTTCACCGGCCTGCTGCTGGTGACCATCCTGCTGGTCGGTGGCCTGACATTTTTGCCGACCTTGGCCCTTGGGCCGATCGCCGAACATTTGAGCCTGGGTTTTTGAGGATCGACCATGAATATGCCCATTCCTGAAATGAAAGCCCGGCACAGTGCCAAAGACCAGACCCGGTTTGCGGCGCTGTGGCGCCCAGCGCTGGTACAGGCCTTGGTCAAGCTCGACCCACGCCAGTTGCAGCGCTCGCCGGTCATGCTGGTGGTGGCGGTGACGGCGCTGCTGACCACGGTACTGTGTTTTGCCCCTGGCAGTGGCGTCAGCCGCGGCGTGGCCGTGCAGATTGCCCTGTGGCTGTGGTTCACCGTGTTGTTCGCCAACTTTGCCGAAGCCCTTGCCGAAGGGCGCGGTAAAGCCCGCGCCGACAGCCTCAAGGCCGGCAGCCAAGGCTTGACCGCCCAGCGCCGTCAGCGTGACGGCCACTATGAAACGGTAGCTGCCGGCGCCTTGCGCAAAGACGATGTGGTGCGTGTGGTGGCCGGTGAAATGATCCCCGCCGATGGTGAGGTGCTCGAAGGGATCGCAGCGGTCAACGAGGCAGCGATCACGGGTGAGTCGGCGCCGGTCATTCGTGAATCCGGTGGCGACCGCTCGGCCGTCACCGGTAACACCCGGCTGGTTTCCGACTGGCTGCTGATCCGCATCACCAGCAACCCGGGCGAGTCCACCCTGGACCGCATGATTGCCCTGGTCGAAGGTGCCAAGCGGCAGAAAACCCCCAATGAAGTCGCCCTCGACATCCTGCTGATCGGGCTGACGCTGATCTTCCTGATCGTGGTGGTGACCTTGCAGCCATTCGCCCACTTCGTCGGCGGCAGCCTGCCGCTGATCTTTCTCGCTGCCTTGCTGGTGACGTTGATCCCCACCACCATCGGTGGCCTGTTGTCGGCCATCGGCATTGCCGGTATGGACCGGTTGGTACGGTTGAACGTGATCGCCCGCTCGGGCCGTGCCGTGGAAGCGGCCGGGGACGTGCATACCCTGATGCTCGACAAGACCGGCACCATTACCTTCGGCAACCGCCGTTGCAGCGCGCTGCACGCTGCACCGGGGGTAACCGCGCGGGAACTGGGGGAGGGCGCCCTGCTGGCCTCGCTGGCCGACGACACCGCAGAAGGCAAGTCGATCGTCGAGTACCTGCGTCAGTTGCATGACGTTGTCGAGCCCCCTGCCGGGCACTACGAAGCCGTGGCATTCAGTGCCGAAACGCGCCTGTCGGGCATCGACTTCCAGCAGCGCCGCTACCGCAAGGGGGCCGTCGATGCGGTGCTGGCATTCGTCGGCATGCAGCGCCTGGACATGCCGCCAGCGCTGGCCCGTGAGGTTGAACGCATCGCCCAGAGCGGTGGCACGCCCTTGCTGGTGTGCCTGGACAAGCGCCTGCTTGGGGTGATCCACCTCAAGGACGTGGTCAAGCCTGGCATCCGCGAACGCTTCGCCGAATTGCGCAAGCTGGGTATCCGCACCGTGATGGTGACCGGTGACAACCCGTTGACGGCTGCTGCCATCGCAGCGGAGGCCGGGGTGGATGATGTGCTGGCCGAGGCCACGCCGGAGAAAAAGCTGGCGCGCATTCGCCAGGAGCAGAACGACGGCCGCCTGGTGGCCATGTGCGGCGACGGTGCCAACGACGCCCCGGCGCTGGCCCAGGCCGACGTAGGCATGGCCATGAATGACGGCACCCAGGCGGCGCGCGAGGCGGCCAACATGGTCGACCTGGACAGCGACCCGACCAAGCTGCTGGACGTGGTGCAGGTCGGCAAGCAGTTGCTGGTGACCCGGGGGGCGCTGACCACCTTTTCCATCGCTAATGACGTGGCCAAGTACTTCGCCATCCTGCCGGCGCTGTTCGCTGCCATCTACCCGCAGTTGGGGGTGCTCAACCTGATGCACCTGGCCAGCCCGCAAAGCGCGATCCTTTCGGCCATCGTGTTCAATGCCCTGATCATCGTCGTGCTGATTCCTTTGGCGCTACGGGGTGTGCGGGTCCAGGCGGCCAGCGCTGCCCACTTGTTGCGGCGCAACCTGTTGATCTACGGGCTGGGCGGCATCGTGGTGCCGTTTGCCGGCATCAAGCTGATCGATCTGTTGCTCAACGCCCTGCACCTTGTCTGAGGAGGCCACCATGAACGCTTATCTACGCCCTGCCTTGAGCCTGGCCTTGACGATGACCTTGATCACTGGCGCGCTATACCCCCTGGTGGTGACCGGAGTCGCCCAGGTGGCTTTCCCGGTACAGGCCAACGGCAGCCTGGTGCGCGATGACCAGGGCCAGGTGCGGGGTTCGGCCCTGATTGCCCAGAACTTCCAGGGCGATGGCTGGTTCCATTCACGGCCTTCGGCAGGCGCCTACGCCACCGTGGCCAGCAGCGCCAGCAACCTTGCGCCGAGCAACCCGGCGCTGGTGGCGCGGGTCCAGGGCGATGCGGCGCTGCTGTACCAGGCCCAGCAAGGGCCGGTACCGCAGGCGCTGCTGACCACCTCGGGCAGCGGCCTGGACCCGCACCTGCCACCGGCGGCGGTGGCCTATCAGATTCCCCGGGTCGCAGCGGCGCGGCAGTTGCCCGTGGCGCGCTTGCAAGCCTTGCAGGAAGAGGCCACCCTCAGGCCATTGATCGGCCCGCCGGTGGTCAATGTGCTGGCGTTGAACCGGGCCCTGGAAAAACTCGCCAGCAAGAGCAAAGGATGAAACATGAGTGATTCCGCGCGTGCAGACGCGTTGTTGGCTACCCTGCCGCGCACCGGCCGTGGCCGGCTGAAGGTGTTCCTCGGTGCTGCGCCGGGGGTGGGCAAGACCTTCGCCATGCTGCAAGCCGCGCATGCCCAGCAACGCCAGGGTGTGCAGGTAGTGGCCGGGGTGGTCGAAACCCATGGCCGTGGCGAAACCGAGGCGCTGCTTGCCGGCTTGTTGCAGCAGCCCATGCTGCGCAGCCAGTATCGGGGGGTCACCCTTGAGGAAATGGACCTCGACGGCCTGCTCGCGTGTGCGCCAGCCTTGGCACTGGTCGATGAGCTGGCGCACACCAACGCCCCCGGCAGCCGCCACGCCAAGCGCTGGCAGGACGTGCAGGAGCTGCTGGCCGCGGGCATCGACGTGTACACCACGGTCAATGTGCAGCACCTGGAAAGCCTCAACGACAAGGTGCGCGACATCACCGGCGTGCACGTGCGCGAAACCTTGCCTGACTGGGTGCTGCAGGAAGCCTTCGAGCTGGTGCTGATCGACCTGCCACCGCGTGAGCTGCTGGAGCGCTTGCGTGAAGGCAAGGTGTACGTGCCCGAGCAGGCGCGGGCCGCCATCGATGCGTTTTTCTCGCAAACCAACCTCACCGCTCTGCGCGAACTGGCCATGCAGACGGCCGCCGCCCAGGTCGATGCCGACCTGGCCCATGGCTACCGCCAGCGCGGGCAGGCAGCCCCCGCGTTGCGCGGCCGGCTGCTGGTCGGTGTGGATGGCGATGACCAGGCCGAGCGCCTGGTGCGTCACGCCAGCCGCGTGGCCCAGCGCCGCCACTTGCCGTGGAGCCTGGTGCACGTGGACAACGGCCGTTTGCGTGACGAGGCAGCCCGCCAGCGCCTGCAGGCGGCCCAGCAACTGGCCGAGCGCCTGGGAGGCGAAGTGGTGTTGCTGCGTGCCGGTGAAGTGGCGCGCACGCTGATCCAGCATGCGGCCGAGCGGCGCGCCAGCCTGGTACTGGTCGGCCAGTCGCGCGACCGTGTGCACCGGCGCTGGTTCGGTGCAGGGGTGGCTGCCCGGCTGTTGCGTGAAAGCCATGGGCTGGAAATCAACGTGCTAGACCGCGATGTACAGCCCTCGGCGCCGCGTTCGGCGGTGCGCCGGGTGTGGGTCTGGCGGCACTACCTGCTGGCGTTGCTGGCCACCGGGATGGCCGCAGGCCTGGCTTGGGCCGTGTCGAGCGTGCTGGCACTGCCGAACATCTCGCTGGTGTTTCTGGCCGCGGTGCTGCTGGTGGCGGTACGCAGCAGCCTGGGGCCGGCCCTGGCCTGCGCGGCACTGTCGTTCCTGGCGTATGACTTTCTGTTCATTCCGCCCAATTTCTCGTTCAGCATCCAGCGCGAAGAAGATGTGCTGACGCTGGTGTTCTTCCTGCTGATGGCCGCCCTTACCGGCAACCTGGCCGCCCGCCAGCGCCGCCAGTTGCAGGCGCTGCGCGAAACCCAGGCGCAGACCAGCCAATTGCTCGACCTGTCGCGCAGGCTGACGGTGGCCACTGACCGCCAGGCCGTGTTCAACGCCGCCGGGCAGCACCTGGGCGGCTGGCGCGACCTGCAAGTGTGCCTGCTGCAGCGCACTGCCGATGGCCAACTGCAGGTGGCCAGCGGCGAGCACCAGGGCTTCAGCGCCACCGAGCGGGCCGCCGCCGATTGGGCCTGGCAACACGGGCAGGCCGCCGGGCACGGCAGCGACACCCTGCCGGAGGGGCGCTGGTGGTGGTGGCCACTGGCGGTGGATGAGCAACCGCTGGCGCTGTTGGGCGTGCGCCCACGCTCAGGCCAGCCGCTGAGCGACCCGCGTCGGCGCCTGCTGATCGCCCTTGGCCAGCCGCTGGCCCAGGCCCTGGCCCGTGCCCGCCTTGCCGAACAACTGGAAGCCGCGCGCTTGCATGGCGAGACCGAGCAGCTGCGCAGTGCCTTGCTGGCTTCGGTATCCCACGACCTGCGCACCCCATTGACGGCCATGCGCGGCAGCATCGACAGCTTGCTGGCGCTGGGCGAAGCGATTCCGCTCGACGACCGCCGCGAGCTGTTGGAGGGCACCCGCGACGAGGCCGAGCGCCTGGACCGCTACATCCAGAACCTGTTGGACATGACACGCCTGGGGCACGGTGGCCTCAAGCTGGCCCGCGACTGGGTGGCGCCAGCCGATATCGTTGGCAGTGCGCTCAACCGCCTGCGCGTGGTGTTGGCGCCGCTTCGCGTGCACACCGACGTGCCTGGCGATCTGCCGCTGCTGTTCGTGCATGCGGCATTGATCGAGCAGGCATTGGTCAATGTGCTGGAGAACGCTGCGCGCTTCTCGCCGGCCAATGGTCGGCTGGAGCTGCGGGTGGCGGTGCAGGACGAGCGGCTGTGCCTGACCGTGAGCGACCAAGGGCCGGGCATTCCCGTGGGCGAGCGCGAAAAGATCTTCGACATGTTCTACACCGCCGCCCGGGGCGATCGCGGCGGGCAGGGGACTGGCCTGGGCCTGGCCATCTGCCAGGGCATGATCGGTGCCCATGGCGGGCAGATCCTGGTGGGCGAAGGCATTGATGGCCAGGGCACCGGCATCACTTTATGCTTGCCGCTGCCCCCGCAACCTGCAGCCGAAAGTGAAAGCCCATGAGCCAGCCCGCCACCCTGTTGGTTATCGACGATGAACCGCAGATCCGCAAATTCCTGCGTATCAGCCTGGCCTCGCAAGGCTACAAGGTGCTCGAGGCGGCTACCGGTGCCGAAGGCTTGGCCCAGGCGGCCTTGGGCAAGCCGGACCTGGTCGTGCTGGACCTGGGCCTGCCTGACATGGACGGCCAGCAGGTGTTGCGGGAGCTGCGGGAATGGAGCTCGGTCCCGGTGTTGGTGCTGTCAGTGCGTGCCAGTGAGCTGCAGAAGGTCGATGCGCTGGATGGTGGGGCCAACGACTATGTGACCAAGCCGTTCGGTATCCAGGAATTTCTCGCCCGGGTCCGTGCGTTATTGCGCCAGGTGCCGCAAGCCGGGGGCTCGGAAGTGAAGGCCAGCTTCGGGCCGTTGACGGTGGACTTCGCCTTTCGCCGGGTAACCCTGGAGGGCGTGGAGGTGGCGCTGACACGCAAGGAGTACGCGCTGCTGGCGTTACTGGCCGGGCACCCGGGGCGAGTGATGACCCAGCAGCAACTGCTCAAGGATATCTGGGGGCCCAGCCATGTGGAGGATACCCATTACCTGCGCATCGTGGTCGGGCACCTGCGCCAGAAACTAGGCGATGACCCCACGGCGCCACGCTTCATCATCACCGAAGCGGGGGTGGGTTACAGGCTGGTGGCGCCTGTTGCCTAGCGGAAAGTCGCGCTGGTTGCGGCTGGACCACGCAGCGCCGACCACGCGGCTGCCTGGGGTGGAACAGGTTCTTCGCCCGGTGAATTGAGCATCGGGTGACTTCAAGGGGCTGTTCTTGACTCCAGGTCCATTTCGGCTGGCCATTCCACTTTAGGGGCCAGGCGCAAGGCGAACTCACACCAGAGTACGTCGTTGTGATCCTTCGGCTCCCCAGGTGGGGGTAAGGCGCTGGGGCCATGCTGCATGTAAGTGCAGACGTAAGCCCAGGCATGCTGATCCGCCCCCATGGTACTCAGGGGAAACCGGTCGATGACGTTGTTCGTTCCGGGTGCGACGATGGACAGCATGACCCCACATTTGAAACTGGGCGCACCGCTTCCCGGCAGGCCACGCTGAAACCAGCGCTCGGCGCGCACTTGCGACCAGTCGTAGCAGACTGGCTCGACTTTCCAGGTTCCAAAGGGGTTCCACCAACAGTATTTAAAGTTGTAGGCGTAGATTTTTTTTCGTTTACGATTGAAACGAATGGGTTCGTCGCGGGGGAGAGATAGACTGATTCGAATGAAAAAAACGGATCCCCATACTCCGCTGACTAATGAAAAAATGCTAATGATTAGGAACTCAAAGTCAAATTGTTCGAGAGTTTTTATTGTCTCAATGGGTAAGTAGGCAGTGAAAAAAATAACGGGCAGTGAAATTATGGCCGTTAATTCCCTGGCTCCGCTTATAGCTCTAGCTATTTCAAGGTAGATTGAATCTTGGTGGTTTGGGGGTTGGTAACCTAAGCCAGGTATACTTGTGCAGGGAGCATCGGGTAGGGGAAGGTCTTCCTTCCAACCAGCACAAGGGGGATTCAGTAGCGGCCGGGGCATTAGAAGATACTCCAGGTGGAATTAATTTTATTCTCGAGTGTTATCACTTTTGCATGGTTCGATTTATCGTGTCTGTTGGGCCAATAGGCAAGAGTCAACTCTATCCCCTCTATAGTATGATTGTCCAAAAGGGGAAGTGAACCAGTGATGCGAATGGTTCTGTCGAGGGCTCTGAAGATAAAGTGTTTATCGAGACTCGCAGGCTCAGCGAGGACACCTTCTGAAGCTCTTGAGTTGCATTCGATTCTCCCAGTATCAGAGTTATAAGCGGCGATGCAACATGGTTGACCAACGCGTGATGGGATTATTACAAGATGCCATTCGTACTGCGTCAATTCGGAGGTCGGGTTCGGCAGACTGAGATCTACGTCTAGATAGAAGCCCGCCGCAACAGCGTTTCCGTCATTAAGCATCCCTCCTGCTGAATATGGCGTATTTGCGGTGTGGGAGGAATGAAATCTCGTTTCGATCGACACGTAAGCGTGTAGACCAATGACTGCTGCATTGAATGCGCTAACAGCGTTGTCGAGGTCTTTGTCTTCGATCCAGCGTCGATGGCCCTCTGGCTTTCCCCATTTACTGTGTCGTGTCCACAGCTCTAACAATGAAGACTCATGGTCTTTGGCGTTTATCGCCAGTACGTAGGCCGCCAGTCCAAATAAAACAACAGTGCCTAGCGCGATGAGAAGAGAGGTCGTCAATACGGCGCTAACAATGCCAGCGCCAGCAGAGAGTACTGATGCTGCGGCTGCGTGCTTGTATGAGAGGCTCGCTAACTCATCACCCTCACGGCCAGTTCGAAGGCCGGCATTCCAGTACTGCACGGCATCCATAACACCAGCCATCGCCGCGATGCCGCCGCCGTACCGCGCAATACTGATGCCCAAACCCGCCGTTAGTATCTGCCCAGGGCGCTGTGTACGTGCGAATACCTGCGCAACAACCAGTCCTGCGGCCTCAACACTGGCACCCAGCACCCCCAGCGATGAAGACCAGACCGCCGCCTGCGCCTCGGGGTTGTGCTGATGGGTCTGCTGTAACGCCCGGTAGTTTCTACGCAGGCTGTCCTGCTGAAACCACAGCCCGCCCAGCGCAAGCAGCAGGCCGACGCTGCCCGTACCGGTCGCCGCATCCCGCAGGCTACGCATTGCATCGCTGGCCACGCTTTGCGCCGCCACCGAACTGATCTGCAGCCCGGCAGACACCTGTGCCTTTACCGAGGCTGCACCGATCGCCACATTGCGCACCAGCGCGCCGAAACCTTCGGCCGTCGACGTTTTCAGCTGGACCAACCGTGCCTGTAATTGCTCGGCGCCCTCGAAGGTCCACAGCACCACGTCGATCATCTGGTTGCGGTTACCGACCGCGGCGATATTGATTGCGCCGCTCAGCACCATGGCGCGGACCTTGCGCCCCACGGGGTCGCGGAACTGCTGGTCGACCTGCTGCAGAAATGCATCGGTACGGATTTGCAGGGCCTCGTCGAGCACGCTCAGGTACTCGCCGACGGTCAATGAAACGCGCAGCGGGGTTACGTGCTGCCCGGCATACAGCGCGAAAGCCGCCCGGTGCACATGGCCGACCAGGGTGCGGCTGCGTTCGCTGAGGTGCTGGGCGAGCGTATTCCCTGCGCTGGTGGTCGCGGCCAGCAGTTGACCGATGGCATCCCGCAGCGGCTTGACCATCAGCAACTGGCCCTCGGGGGTGCCAGCGATGGCTTTGATGATGTCGTAGACCTTGCCGAAGTCGTCGCCTGCCAAGCCGCCGATCACGTGCTGCAGCAGCGTCTGGTTCCTGGCCATCAGCGCCTGGTACAACAAGCTGTGCTCGTCTTCCAGCAGGTGCTGCCAGACGAGCTGCGTCATACCCAGCGGCTGACCTTCCTCGGGCATCAGTTCGCTAGGGCCCCCGGCCAGGCAGTCGGCCATCATCTGGATGAAGTACTCGACCGAGACCGGGTCGGCAGCGTCGTAGTCGAAGCGACCGATCTGGTGAAACACCGGCTGGGCGTAGTGCAGCGCGTACAGCTGGCCAACCTGGTCGATCATCGACTGCCAGTGGTTCAGTTCACGGTCGTAGCCAGCCTGGAACGCCGCGCGGGCGCTTTCGTCGTAGCGCGCTTGCAAGCGGTCCCGGGCCTGCTCCTGGTTGCGGGCGGTGTTGCGGCGGGTCTGCCTTGCGATATCCACTGGCGGCAGGTGCGCCTTGATGCCGACGGGGCTGTCGTTCCACTGCTCGACCTGGCGTGCCTTACGCTCAGCTGCCTCGGCGCCCTGTGCGGCGGCCGTGGCAGCATGCAGTTGCTGGATGCCCAGCAACGCCTGGGAGGTGAAGTACTCGAAGTGCCGCTGCGGCTGCGCGCGCCATGCCTGCATGGCCTGGACCCAACCTGTGCGCTGAGCGTTCAGTTCCACCACCATGCCGACGGGGTCGGGCAAGGTCAGCGCCAGCACACCGTTTGGCAATTGTTCCCGGGCAATGACGGTACGCAGATAGTTGTGGGTTTCGGACCACCGACCCAAACGGCTGTAGAAGCCGTGAGCACTCGTGAACCGGGCCGATGAAAAGGTGGAGAACTCGAGCACGCCCTCCATGCCGAAGCGGAAACTGTCGGTCATGGCGATGCCGAGGCTGGCGGGGTCGTTGCGTGCACGGTGCAGGTCGACTTCGACGAAGCGGGCGAGGGTAGCCGGGTCTGACTGGGCGATGGCTTTGCGGTAGCGGTCGAGCACGGTGCGCGGCCACGGATCGTTGGCGAAGGCAACCCAAGCGGTGCGGTACAGCGACGTGTCGATGTTGATGAACGAGGCGATGACGTCATGGCCTGCGGTGGCACACCATTTGGGCAATGGCCTGGGCGGCCCCAGCGGCATCTGCGATACCGGAAACCGCTGCAAGGTGGCATCGGCCGCCACTGCGTAGGCCTGCCAGGTGGCCTGGTCGAGCAGTACGTAAACGTAGCCTTGGCGCAACAGGCGGAGCTGGTCGGTGTGCATCGGGTGGTAGGTGATTTCGCTGTCACTGGCCCAGCGAAACAGGTGCCCGGCATCGGGGCGCGGGGCATAGGCCTCGCGCAGCAGCAGGATGGGCAGGCCAATACGCCCGCAGGCGTTGCAGCCGCCGTGGCTGTTGGGGATTTCTTCCTGCATGGCGGCATGGATGGTTGCACTGATGCTCATGAGTAGCCTCCTGCCTGCGGCAGGTCGGCGACCATGCGTGCCCAGGCACTGTCGCCGTAGCGGGCGAAGCAGGCTGCCAGGCGTTGCTGGCCAGCCACCGCCCGTGCCACATCGCGCTGGATGGTCGGGTGCTCCAGCAGCAAGGGGTGGACCATGAGCAGGTGCAGGCACATGCACTGGATATCGCCACGGTCGCGCAGGCCCTGCTTGAAGGCCCTGATCATCAGGTTCATGACATGGACGGGCGCGTTGGCCGGCAAGCCGGATGAGCCTGGGCATTGGCCACGGGTGGCGCCAGTTTGCGCGGTCGCCAGGCGATGCCAGGCACTGAGCAACTGAATGATCTGTGGCGCGACGCTCTGGGTTGCGCGGACTTCCCGGGTGATGCGCAGCTCGCCAGCCGGCGATGGCCGTTCGAGCACCGTGCAACTGCCGCAACCATCGGGATGCAGCCAGCTGCGAATCGGCCCGAGTACTGCGCCAGCATTGTTCAGGGTGACGCGCAGCAACGCCAGCCTCACGGGTTCGTACCAGGCCGTGATGCCATGCGGGGCGGGCTGATGCAGCACATGGCACTGCTGGCTGATATGCCGGGCAATGGCATCGGCGGGTTGATCGCTGAGCAGCCAGGCACACACGTAGTGCCAGGTGGCCGTAGCCTCTCGGGCGGCGTAGGTTGCGCTCAATGCGGCCAGCGCGCCGCACGCCTGGCCGGGGCGGGCCAGCCGCACCAGCGCAGGCCAGCGTTCAGGGGCCTGCACCAGGCCGCTGCTGTCGATGCGCGTTACGGCGTCACTGCCCAGCGCCTCGGCCAGCCTGGCGATGTCCAGCGGGTGCCCGCCCGGGCAGCCAGCGAAGGGGGCCAGCAGCAGGTAAAAGGCTTCATCGGGGTGGCGGTGCCGGTGCGCGAAGTCATCCACCGACTGCTGGTAGCCGCGTGCGGCTTGGCTCGACATGAGAAGTTCCTTTTCTTCTGGATGGCGAGCGCGAATCTAGCGAGGAATCGCTTCAGTGGGCAGTTACTGGAGTCTTAGTGCGCGGTAGGAATTTTCTTTTTTTGAATCAGGCCGCAGCGTGCCGCCGGCACCCCTTGGCCTGCCCGGCGCTGGGCGCCCGCCGTTCAGGCCCTGGGCGGCTCTGCCTCGAAGCACTGGCGCATGACGTCCAGATAACGGCGGGCGCCCAGGCCCAAGGGGCGTGCCTTGAGCCAGATGATGTCCACCCACAAGCGCAAGCGGCTGGCCATGTTGTCGAAGCGCACTTCGGCCAGCGCGCCGGATGCAATCAGCGGTTCTACCAGGGGTTGTGGCAGGTATGCCCAACCCAGCCCGGACTGCACCAGATCCAGGGTGGCCAGGTAGCTGTCGGTCAGCCAGATGCGCCGCGACAGCACCATGCGCGGGTCCGAGCCGGTGGGCTTGCCCGAAGCCACGATGATTTGCCGTTGCTCGGCGAAGGCTTCTTCGGGCAGCGGCGTGCCGCTGTTCTGCCCGGCCGGATGGCGCGGCGAGGCCACCGCAACCAGCAGCTGGCTACCGGCTTCGAGGAATGACTCGCGCTCATCGATGCCTGGCCGCTCGAACACCAGTGCCAGTTGCACGCTGCCTTCGTGCAGCAGGCGAATGGCCTCGGTCTGGGTGGCCGAGCGCACTTCCACTTCCAGGCTGGGAAACGCCTGGGCGAGGGTTTCCAGTGGCTGGCTCCAGCGCCCGGTCTGCAGTTCGGGCGCCATGGCGATGGTCAGGCGTTTCTCCAGGCCCTGGTGCAATTGCAGGGCCTGGGCGTCGAGCAGGTTGAGCTGGCAGATCACTTGCCTGGCTTGAGGCTCCAGGGCCAGGGCGGCGCTCGTGGGCAGGGCCTTGCGCGTTGCCCGGTCGAACAGCGGCAGGTCCAGTTCGGCCTCGAGTTGAGCGATTGCCATGCTCACCGCGGACGGCACCCGCCCCAGCTTGCGGGCGGCGGCGGAGAACGAGCCGGCATCCAGCACTGCGAGGAAGATTGCCAGGGATTCGCTGGAGAAGGCCATGTTCGCTGAACCTGATGTGGGGGCGTTGGTAGCCGATGATACTGGATGGGGTGGCCGGTGCAGGGTTCGAGTTTTTCGAGGCCTGAAATCGCGCGCCTTGAAGGCGAACCCTTCACAATTCAACTTTTACCGCGGGGCAGGGCTGCAGCGTGGGAGCGCAGGACTCCCACCGAGGGCGGGGGGAATCAGAGGTCGATGGCTTTAGCGGCGATGCGTGCCTGGTCCAGCAACACGTTCAGCTCGGCGACCTGTTGGCGCAGTTGGTCACGTTCGTCTTTGAGTTTACGCAGCTCATCACGGCGCACGGAGACATAGAGGGTCTGGGTTGGGGTTGCAGGCATCAAGGTACCCATGAGCACACCTCGCGGTTTTGGCTGGTGACAATTCAAAGCGTAGACGCTTCTGGCGGCCGCATTTTGAATTCTTTCACAAGCCTTGGGAACTTTTTTGTTTATCGTGGTCTTGCCGTTCGTCGCTGAACCCTCGGGCGGCATGCTGGACTAACCTGAACAGCTGGACTGTTGTCATCTATTTCGAAAGGGGAGCATCGGCTCATGCAACTGGGAATCGTCGGGCTGGGCCGCATGGGCGGCAATATCGCAAGGCGCCTGATGCGCGCTGGCCACCGCACCGTGGTGCACGACCGCAACCGCGAGGCGGTTACCGGCCTTGAAGGCGAGGGCGCCCAGGGCGCACACGACCTTGGCGCGCTGGTGCAAAAACTGAAAGCGCCACGCGCGGTATGGGTGATGCTGCCGGCTGGCGAGCCGACCGAGCAGACCATCGCGCAACTGGCCGAGCTGCTGGAGCCGGGCGATGCCATCATCGACGGCGGCAACACCTTCTACAAGGACGACATGCGCCGCGCCGCCGAGCTGGCCAGGCGTGGCCTGCATTACCTGGACGTAGGTACCTCTGGCGGGGTATGGGGCCTGGACCGCGGCTACTGCATGATGATCGGTGGCGAGAAGGACGTGTTCGAGCGCCTGGAACCGCTGTTCAAGGCGTTGGCACCGGGTGTAGGCGACATTCCGCGCACCCATGGCCGCAGCGGCGAACACCAGCGCGCCGAGCATGGTTATATCCACGCTGGCCGACCGGGCGCTGGCCACTACGTGAAAATGGTGCACAACGGCATCGAATACGGCCTGATGCAGGCCTATGCCGAAGGCTTCGACCTGCTGCGCAGCAAAGGCGGCAACGAACTGCCGGAAGACCAGCGCTTCGACCTCGATGTGGCCGAAATCGCCGAGGTATGGCGCCGGGGCAGTGTGGTCACCTCGTGGCTGCTCGACCTCACCGCCGATGCGCTGGTGGCCGACCCGCAGCTGTCGCAGTTCAGCGGCTCGGTATCCGACAGTGGCGAGGGCCGCTGGACCATCGATGCCGCCGTGGAGCAGGCAGTGCCGGTACCGGTCCTGTCCAGCGCATTGTTTGCCCGTTTCCGCTCGCGTCAGCAGCAGGGCACCTACGGTGACAAAGTGCTCTCGGCCATGCGCCTGGGCTTCGGTGGCCATGTCGAGAAAAAAGACGAATGACTAAAAAAAGCACTCCGGCCGCACCCCCCTGCACGCTGTTTCTGTTCGGCGCCAATGGCGACCTGGTCAAGCGCTTGCTCATGCCTGCGCTGTACAACCTCAGCCGCGACGGTTTGCTCGACCGCAACCTGCGCATCGTTGGCGTTGACCACAACCCTGCCACGGCCGAGGAATTTGCCGCACGCCTGCATGCGTTCATGGCCGAGCGTGACAAGGGCGGCGAAGGCGCCGCCCAGTGCCTGGACGAAAAACTCTGGGCGCGGCTGGCCAAGCGCCTGGACTACCAGACGGGCGATTTCCTCGACCCGGCCACCTACCAGGCCCTGGGCAAGCGCATCGACAAGACCAGCCACGGCAACGCCATCTTTTACCTGGCCACCTCGCCGCGTTTCTTCCCTGAAGTGGCCCAGCGCCTTGGGGAGGCCGGCTTGCTCGACGAGTCTGCCGGCGGCTTTCGGCGGGTCGTGGTGGAGAAGCCGTTCGGCACCGACCTGGCCAGTGCCGAGGCGTTGAACGCCTGCCTGCTGAAGGTGATGGGCGAGCGGCAGATCTACCGTATTGACCACTACTTGGGCAAAGAAACGGTGCAGAACATTCTGGTCAGCCGGTTCTCCAATGGGTTGTTCGAGTCGTTCTGGAACAACCACTACATCGACCATGTGCAGATCACCGCCGCGGAAACCGTCGGTGTCGAGACGCGGGGTGGCTTCTACGACGCCACCGGCGCCTTGCGCGACATGGTGCCCAACCACCTGTTCCAGCTGCTGGCCATGGTTGCCATGGAACCGCCGGCAGCGTTCGGCGCCGACGCCGTGCGCGGCGAAAAGGCCAAGGTGATCGGCGCCATCCGCCCGTGGTCGGCGAAGATGGCGCTGAAGCATTCCGTGCGGGGCCAGTACAGCGCCGGCAAGCAGGGGCGCAAGCACCTGCCCGGCTACCGCGAGGAGGCCAATGTCGCGCCCGACAGCCAGACCGAAACCTACGTGGCGCTGAAGGTGATGATCGACAACTGGCGCTGGGCGGGGGTGCCGTTCTACTTGCGTACCGGAAAGCGCATGAGCGTGCGTGACACCGAGATTGCCATCTGTTTCAAGCCGGCACCGTACGCGCAGTTCCGCGAGTCGGAGCTGGAGCGCCCCAAACCCAACTACCTGAAAATCCAGATTCAGCCCAACGAAGGCATGTGGTTCGACCTGCAGGCCAAGCGCCCCGGGCCGGAGTTGGTAATGGAGAACGTCGAGCTGGGCTTTGCCTACAAGGACTTCTTCAAGATGACCCCGGCGACCGGCTACGAGACCTTGATCTATGACTGCCTGACCGGTGACCAGACCTTGTTCCAGCGGGCCGACAACATCGAGAACGGCTGGCGTGCCGTGCAGCCGTTCCTCGATGCCTGGGCCCAGGGGGGCGAGGTGCACGAGTACCCGGCGGGTGAAGATGGCCCCGAGGCGGGCAATGACCTGCTGAGCCGGGACAAGCGGGAATGGCACCGATTGGGGTAACAGGTTTTTCGGCGTGTGCCGGCCGCGTCGCGAGTGAACCCCCTCTGACAGGTGCTGCACAACCCCTTGGGCGGTGCGGCCCTGTGGGGCGGGTTGACAAGCGAAAGGGCCAGCACAGGCAACCACTTTAAGGAAACGCGATGCCCGCCCACATAGAAGATTACGCCCTGTTGGGCAATTGCCGCAGCGCCGCCCTGGTCAGCCGGGATGGCTCGCTCGACTGGCTATGCCTGCCACGCTTCGACGCCCCGGCGGTGTTCGCCGCCTTGCTGGGCAACGAAGAAAACGGCCGCTGGCGCCTGGCCCCTTGCGACCCGGTCGAGCACTGCAGCCGGCAGTACCTGAACGATACCCTGGTGCTGGAAACCACGTGGGTCACCGCCACTGGCCGGGCCCGCGTACTCGATTTCATGCCGCTGGGTGACGTCAACGCCGTGGTGCGCATCGTCGAAGGCCTCTCGGGCGAAACCAATTTCGAAATGGACCTGGTCATGCGCTTCGATTACGGGCGCAGCGTGCCATGGGTCGAACGCCTGGACCCGCTCACCCTAAGCGCGGTGGCCGGCCCCGACCGCCTGATCCTGTGCAGCACCGTACCGCCCCATGCCCGCGACCACCACACCGGCGCGCGCTTTCGCGTGGCGGCCGGCCAGCGCCAGGTGTTCAGCCTGCGCCACCAGCCCTCGCACCTGCCGGTGCAGCCCGGCTGCGATGCCGACGCGGCCCTGGCCCATACCTGCGAGCACTGGCAGGCGTTCGCCGACCGCTGCCCTCAGGTAGGCCCCTACAGCGCACTGGTCCGTCGCTCGTTGCTCACCCTGAAAGCCATGACATATGCGCCTACTGGCGGCATCGTTGCGGCCGTCACCACGTCGTTGCCGGAACAACTCGGCGGCGAGCGCAACTGGGATTACCGTTTCTGCTGGCTGCGCGACGCCACCATGACCTTGCTGGCATTCATGAACCTGGGCTATTTCGACGAGGCCCAGGCCTGGCGCGAATGGCTGCTGCGCTCGGTGGCAGGCAACCCCGAACAGATGCAGATCATGTACGGCCTGGGTGGCGAGCGCGACCTGCAGGAATACACCTTGCCCTGGTTGCCGGGGTACGAGCACTCGCAACCGGTGCGGGTGGGCAATGCCGCGTCGGCCCAGGCGCAGCTGGATATCTATGGCGAACTGGCCGATGCCATGAGCCAGGCAATCAAGGGCGGCTTGCCGCGCCATCCGCGTAGCGCCGCCATCTCTCGGCTGATCCTGCCTTATGTGGAGCGTATCTGGCGCGAGCCGGACGAGGGTATCTGGGAGGTGCGCGGCGGCCGCCAGCAGTTCGTGCACTCCAAGGTGATGGCCTGGGTGGCGTTCGACCGCGCTGCCGGCTTGGCAGACACCACCGAAGAAGGCCGTGAGCATGGCCAGCATTACCGCCAGGTGGCCGACCAGATCCGCCGTGAAGTGTGTGAGCAAGGGCTCGACAGCAGCGGCAGTTTCTTCGTTCAGGCCTATGGTTCGCACGAGATGGACGCCAGCCTGCTGCAGATCGCCCTGACCGGCTTCCTGCCTGCCGATGACCCGCGCTTTCTGCGCACGCTGGAACAGATCGAGCAACGCTTGCTGAAAAACGGGTTGCTGATGCGCTACGACAGTGACAGTGCCGGGGATGGCCTGGCCCCGGGCGAAGGTACGTTCCTGGTGTGCTCGTTCTGGCTGGCCGACGTCTACATCCTGCTGGGCCGGATAGCGCAAGCGCAGGCGTTGTACGAGCGTTTGACCGGCCTGTGCAACGACGTGGGCCTGCTGGCCGAGCAATACGACCCGGCCTGCCAGCGCATGCTTGGCAACTACCCGCAGGCGTTCAGCCATATCGGCATCATCAACACCGCCCTGAACCTCCAGCAGGCCCGCTGTCCGGCCCGCGACCGGGCCAGTTGCGGTTGAGCCGGCTGCACCGAATTTGTGCACGCTCCGGCAAGCGAGCGGGGTAGACTAGGTCAAATCTCATTCGGCAAGGAGCGTCCATGGGTATCCGCGGTTCGGATCGGCAGATCGACAACATCGAGTTCAATGTCAGCGATATCGCACGCAGCAAGGCGTTCTATGGGCATGTTTTCGGCTGGCGCTTCACCGACTACGGGCCAACCTACAGCGAATTCAGCGACGGCCGCCTGACGGGCGGCTTTACCACGGGGGAGCCGGTGCGCCCGGGGGGGCCGCTGATCATCCTTTACGCCGATGACCTGCAAGCCACGCAGCAGCGCGTGACCGCGGCGGGGGGCAGTATCAGCCGCGCGACCTTTGCCTTCCCCGGTGGGCGGCGTTTCCATTTCATTGACCTGGACGGTCATGAACTGGCGGTGTGGACGGCTCAAGCCTGATGGCCAATCACAAGATCGAAATTCGCCGGCGCAACGTTGGCAAGATCCTGCACGCGGCGGAAAAGGTGTTCGCCGAAAAAGGCTACGGCGCGACCTCCATGGGCGATATCGCCGAGCAGGCCGAACTGCCGCGTTCCAACCTGCATTACTACTTCAGCACCAAGGACGATCTGTTCCGTGCGGTGCTGCAGGACCTGCTGGATGTGTGGAAGCAGGACGCGCTGTGTTTCGAGAATTTCGACGACCCAAGGGTGGTGCTGACCAGCTACATCCGCGCGAAAATGGGGCATTCGCGGTCACGGCCGCTAGGCTCGAAGATCTGGGCCGAGGAAATGCTGCATGGGGCACCGGTGCTGGGGGGCAACCTGGATGACAGCCTGGTGCCGTGGGCAAAGCTGAAGGAGGCTAAGATCCGCCGCTGGGTGGAGGAGGGGCGCATTCTGCCGGTCGAGCCCTCGGCGCTGCTGTACATGATCTGGGCCTCGACCCAGCATTACGCCGACTTCGGTTACCAGGTGCAGTTGCTCAACGGCGGCGATGAACTGTCGGACCTGGCGTTCGAAAGTGCGGTGCAAACGGTGACCAGTGTGATCCTGCGGGGGATTGGCCTGGAGCCGTGACCGGCCATGCCTGCCGCGCACGGTCTTTTTGCTGCCCACAAAAAGGCCGTGCCAGTGCGGCGGGCGCCGGCCTACATCAGCTCGCTTCGCGGTAGGGGTTGCGCGGGTCCTGGGTCCAGTTCAGGTAAGGCTTGCCAGTGTCCTGCGCCTGCATGTCGATGCAGTTCTCCACCGGGCAGGTGATCTGGCACAGGTTGCAGCCCACACATTCTTCCTCGATCACGCTGTAGGCATGCGTACCGTCTGCCTTCAGCGTACTGGCGATGGCCTGGTGCGAGGTGTCCTCGCAGGCGATGTGGCAGCGACCGCAACCGATGCACGCCTGCTGGTCGATATGCGCCACCGACTTGTAGTTGATGTCCAGGTACTTCCAGTCGGTGGTATGCCCTACCGCCTGGCCACGGAACGCCTCGATGTTGGCGTGGCCGTGCTGGTCCATCCAGCGGGCCAGGCCGTCTTTCATGTCTTCGACGATGCGAAAGCCATGCAGCATGGCCGCCGTGCACACCTGCACCGCGCCGCTGCCCAGCGCCATGAATTCGGCCGCGTCGCGCCAGTTGCCGATGCCGCCGATGCCGCAAATCGGCAGGCCATGGGTGGCCGGGTCACGGGCAATCTCCGCCACCATGTTCAGCGCGATCGGCTTCACCGCCGAGCCGCAGTAACCGCCATGGGTGCTCTGGTCACCGACGATGGGGTGGGCGACCATGCGGTCAAGGTCGACGCTGGTGATCGAGTTGATGGTGTTGATCAGCGACACTGCATCGGCCCCGCCGCGATGCGCAGCCCGTGCCGATTGGCGGATGTCGGTGATGTTCGGCGTCAGCTTGACGATCACCGGCAGCGAGCAGTGCTGCTTGCACCAGCGGGTGACCATTTCCACGTACTCCGGCACCTGGCCGACCGCCGCGCCCATGCCGCGCTCCGGCATGCCGTGCGGGCAGCCGAAGTTCAGCTCGATGCCATCGGCGCCGGTGGCTTCCACCAGCGGCAGGATGAACTTCCACGACGCTTCCTCGCACGGCACCATCAGCGACACGATCAACGCGCGGTCGGGCCAGTCCTTCTTCACCTGGGTGATTTCGCGCAGGTTGATTTCCAGTGAACGGTCGGTGATCAGTTCGATGTTGTTCATGCCCTGCACCTGGCGGTTGGCGCCGTAATGGGCCGAGTAGCGCGACGAGACGTTGACCGCGGCCGGGTCTTCGCCAAGGGTCTTCCACACCACGCCACCCCAGCCGGCTTCAAAGGCGCGGACCACGTTGTAGGCTTTGTCGGTGGGCGGCGCGGACGCCAGCCAGAACGGGTTGAGGGCCTTGATCCCGGCGAACACGATAGACAAGTCGGCCATTACGCTGCCTCCACGTTGAGCATGAGTTGGGCATGGATGGCTTCGGCGGCCACTTTGCCGTGTTGTACGGCCTGAACGGTGAGGTCCTGGCCCAGCGCGGTGCAGTCGCCACCGGCGTATACCCCTGGCAGGCTGGTCTGCATGTTCACGTCAACGCGAATGCGCTCACCGTCGCGGGCCAGTTGCGCGGCCACAGGGTCGGCGAGGCTGCTGTCGTCGAAACGCTGGCCGATGGCCTTGAAGATGGCGTCGGCGGCCAGTTCGAAGGTTTCGCCGGTGTCGCGCAGGCGGCCGTCGGCCAATTCGGTACGGGCAAAGCGCATGCCGCGTACGTTGCCGGTGTCATCCAGCAGCACGCTGTCGGGGCGGGCCCAGGTGTGCAAGCGCACCTGGTTGGCCTTGGCGATGTCCTGCTCGTGCCCGGTGGCCCCCATGTCGGCGTGGCCCCGGCGGTACACCAGGTTGACGTCGCGGGCACCCAGGCGGCTCATTTGCACTGCCATGTCGATGGCGGTGTTGCCAGCACCGATCACCAGGCAGCGCTCGGCCAGCGGCAGTTGGCTGAGGTCGTCTGCCTGGCGCAACTCGCGGATGTAAGCGGTGGCGGCGAGCAGGCCGGGGGCCTCTTCATCGGCCAGCCCCAGCTGGCGCACGGCATTCAGGCCCAGGCCAAGGAACACCGCATCGTATTGCTCGCGCAGTTCGCCCAGGCTGAGGTTGCCCCCCAGGCGCTGGCCATGGCGCAGCTCGATACCGCCGATACCCAGCAGGAATGCCACTTCCCGCTGGGCATAATCGTCAACCAGCTTGTAGCGGGCGATGCCGTATTCATTGAGGCCACCTGGCTTGTCACAGGCTTCGAACACCACCACGTCATGGCCATGCATGGCCAGCCGGTGTGCGCAGGCCAGCCCCGCAGGGCCAGCGCCGACCACCGCAATGCGCTTGCCCGTGGCCGGTGAACGCTGGAACGGGTGGTCGCTGAACTGGGCATTGTCCAGGGCGTAGCGCTGCAACTGGCCGATCAGTACCGGGGCGCATTCCTGCGCGTTGTTGCGCACACACGCTTGCTGGCACAGGATTTCGGTCGGGCAGACGCGGGCACAGCTGCCGCCGAGAATGTTGGCCGACAGAATCCGTTCGGCAGCGCCTTGCAGGTTCTCGTCGCTGATGCGGTGGATGAATGACGGGATGTCGATTTCGCTGGGGCACGCGTTGACGCAGGGCGCGTCGTAGCAATACAGGCAGCGGGCGCTTTCCACGGCGGCCTGGCGTGCGGTGAGGGGTGGGGCCAGGTCGCTGAAGCACTCGGCCAATTGGTCGGCGCCGGCCCGGGGGCGCGGCAAATGGTTCAGGGCGTCGATCACGGTTGTAGCCTCTCTATTTTTTTGGTTCAGGCGACAGCTGTTGTGGTGGGATCGGGGGCCGCTGGCGGCCCATCGCGACGCAAGGCCGCTCCTACAAGGGACCGCGCATTCCTGTAGGAGCGGCCTTGTGTCGCGATGGGCTGCGCAGCAGCCCCAATGGCTTCAGCGCTGAACGGGCGTCGGCCGCTGCTGGTCGGCCCGACGCTCCAGCACCTCATACACCGACGGATACGCCGGCCGCTCCACATAGCGCCCCGCGCCCGCCACGGCGCGCAGGTCACCATCAGCCCAGACCACTTTGCCCTGGCTGATGGTATGGCTGGGGACGCCACGTACAGTGCGGCCTTCGAAGATGTTGAAGTCCACCCGTTGGTGGTGGGTCTGCGCCGAGATGGTGCGCGTGCCTTGCGGGTCCCATAGCACCAGATCGGCATCGGCCCCCACGCGGATGGCGCCCTTGCGTGGGAACAGGTTGAAGATCTTCGCCGTGTTGGTAGAGGTCAGTGCCACGAACTCGTGCATCGACAGGCGCCCGCTGTTGACCCCGGCATCCCACAGCACCGCCATGCGGTCTTCGATGCCGGCGGTGCCATTGGGGATGCGGCTGAAGTCATCCCGGCCCATGGCTTTCTGTTCGGCGCAGAAGCAGCAGTGGTCGGTGGCGGTGGTGTGCAGGTTGCCCGCCTGCAGGCCGCGCCACAGCGCCTCCTGGTGCTCGCGCGGGCGGAACGGCGGGCTCATGACGTAGCCGGCGGCTGTGGCCCAGTCCGGGTCACGGTAGACGCTGTCGTCCAGCAGCAAGTGGCCAGGCAGCACTTCGCCGTAAACCGGTTGGCCCTTGGCCCGTGCATAGGCGATTTCATCCAGCGCCTCGCGGCTGGAAATGTGCACCAGGTACAGCGGTGTACCGAGGGTTTCGGCAATGCGGATGGCGCGGCTGGCCGCCTCGCCTTCAACCTGCGAAGGGCGCGACAGGGGGTGCGCTTCCGGGCCGGTCAGGCCCTGTGCCAGCAGCTTTCTCTGCAGGTGGAACACCAGCTCGCCATTTTCGGCATGCACGGTGGGCACTGCACCCAGCTGCAGGCAGCGCTCGAAGCTGGCCACCAAGGTGTCGTCGGCCGCCATGATGGCGTTCTTGTAGGCCATGAAGTGCTTGAAGCTGTTCACCCCATGCTTGGCCACCAGTTCGCCCATCTCTTCGGCCACCTGCTCGCTCCACCAGGTGACGGCGACGTGGAAGCCATAGTCGCTGGCACTTTTCTGGGCCCAGCCGCGCCAGGTGTGAAACGCCTCCAGCAGTGACTGCTGCGGGTTGGGAATGACGAAGTCGATGATCGATGTGGTGCCGCCCGCCAGGCCGGCCGCGGTACCGCTGAAGAAGTCTTCACTGGCCACGGTGCCCATGAACGGCAATTGCATATGGGTGTGCGGGTCGATGCCGCCCGGCATCAGGTATTGCCCGCTGCCGTCGAGGATCTCGCAATCGGTCGGCGCTTCCAGGCCAGGCCCGACTGCACGGATCAGGCCATCGGCACACAGCACATCGGCGGGGTAACTCTCTTCGTGGGTAACAACGGTGGCGCCACGGATCAACAGGGACATGCCGTTTTCCTCGCAGGCTGACCGGTCTTGGCCGGTTCTTGGAATTTTCGGAAGCAGGGCGGGCAGGGGTTAATCCTGTCATACCTGACAAGATTCGAGGCTAGATGCTGATCCTGAATTCAGCAAGAAAATTTCCTATTTATTTTGTGGTTTTTAAATCATTGATTTAAATGAATTAAATATTTAGAGCCCGCTGAATTCGGGGCCTCCAGGGTTTTTGACTAACTTGACAAGATAGAAAATTGGTCGAGATTTCTAAGGCACTCATACGCGTGTGTACTCCGGCCATCGAATTAGCCCGATGAGCAGACAACTCGAAAAAGTCTGGAGAAAGGCCCATGCAACAGAGCAGATCGCAAGTGGTCGAGCAGGATGGCCTGTTCGAGCTGGCCGAGGGCAGTGATGTTCTCGACAGCCCGCGCTACAACCACGACATCGCCCCGACCAAGGTGCACCAGCGCACCTGGAACAAATGGCACATCACGGCCCTGTGGGTAGGCATGTCCATCTGCGTGCCAACCTACACCCTCGGCGGCGTGCTCACAGCCTACTTTGGCCTGAGCGTTGGCGAGGCGTTGCTGGCGATCCTGCTGGCCAACATCATCGTGCTGATCCCGCTGACCCTCAACGCGTTCCCCGGCACCAAGTACGGTATCCCGTTTCCGGTGCTGCTGCGCTCGTCGTTCGGCATTCTGGGCTCCAACGTGCCGTGCCTGATTCGCGCCGTGGTGGCCTGCGGCTGGTTCGGGATCCAGACCCTGTTCGGCGGGCTGGCCATCCACCTGTTCCTGGGGTCGGTGTTCGACGGCTGGAAGGCCCTGGGCGGTGTCGGCGAGGTGATCGGGTTCATGATCTTCTGGTGCCTGAACCTGTGGGTGGTACTGCGGGGCGCCGAGTCGATCAAGTGGCTGGAGACGCTCTCGGCGCCGCTGCTGGTGGCCGTTGGGCTGGGCCTGCTGGTGTGGGCCTTGCCACACATGTCGATGACCGAACTGCTGGCGCAACCGCCCAAACGCCCTGAAGGCGCCAGCGTGGTCAGCTACTTCTGCGCTGGGCTCACGGCCATGGTCGGCTTCTGGGCCACGCTGTCGCTGAACATTCCCGATTTCAGCCGCTATGCCCGCAGCCAGAAGGACCAGATCCTCGGGCAAATCTTTGGCCTGCCGCTGACCATGTTCCTGTTCGCGGCCTTGGGCGTGGTGCTGACTGCGGCCTCGGCGTCGCTGGTGGGCGAAACGGTGTCCGACCCGGTCAGCCTGATCGGCAAGATCCACAGCCCGTTCTGGGTCGCCCTGGCCATGGCGCTGATCGTGATCGCCACCCTGTCGACCAACACTGCGGCGAACATCGTGTCGCCGACCAACGACTTCCAGAACATCGCCCCGCGCCTGATCGGGCGCAGCCGTGCGGTGTGGCTGACCGGCTTCATCGGCCTGGCGCTGATGGGCCACGAGTTGCTGAAGAAACTGGGCTGGATCGTGTCCGACCTGAGCCTGGAAAGCGTGTACTCCAATTGGTTGCTGGGCTACTCCAGCCTGCTCGGGCCGATAGCCGGGATCATGGTGGTGGATTACTTCCTGATCCGCCGGCAAAAGCTGGACCTCGCCGGGCTGTACCGCGACGACGTGTACCCGGCGTGGAACTGGGCTGGCTTCGCCGCCTTCGTGCTGCCCGTGGGGTTGACGGTGCTGGCGATCGGCAACAGCAGTTTCAGCTGGTTCTACGACTATGGCTGGTTCACCGGCTCGCTGCTGGGGGCGGCGTTGTACTACGTGTTCGCCGGCTTGGCGGCGCGCAGCCCGGCGCGGCTGGTCAAGCCCTTGCCCTGAGACCGTGTCTGCTTCTTCGCGGGCATGCCCGCGAAGAGGCCCGAACAGTGTCTAGTCCTGAAATAGGTTTACACCTGTTCAGGTTGGCCGATAGGCCTCAAAACGCCCGATGCACCGCATCGGGCGTTTTGTTTTTCAGAGCCATATGAGGCCGCTCTGCGTTGTAGATCTGCACCGCCTCATCGACCATCTGCCTTGCTTGCTCCAGGTCTTCAGGACTGCTCAACAGCAGCTCCGTCTTGAGGATTCCGTTGATTCGCTCGGCCAGTGCGTTCTGATAGCAGTCATATCCATCTGTCATCGAGCACTGAACCCCATGCCGCTGATGAAGTGACTGGTATAGCTCCGAGCAATATTGGATGCCTCGATCCGAATGGTGGACTAATGGCTGGCGACGACGTCGCTTTCGTAGTGCTTGCTTGAAGGCTTGCGCTACTGACTCGGCATGCAGGCTTTCATGGACGTGGTGGCCAACAATTTTCCTGGAGTACGCGTCCGTTACCAGGCTCAGGTACAGCGGGCCGTTGCGTGCGGGCAGGTAAGTAATGTCGGCAACCCAGACGTGCTCCGGTCTTATCGGAACGACTTGGCTTGGGCCGGGCTTGAGTAAGTTGGGGTGGCGATAGAAGCGATGAAAGCTCTGTGTTGTCTTGTGATAGGCCCGCTTAGGCAGCACTAGCAAACGGCGCTCTCCCAAGACCTGGAACAGCCTGTCTCGGCCGATTTGGAATCGTTTGTCAGGTTGGCAACGCAGCAGATAGTGCAGTTTGCGGGTGCCCAGACGAGGCTGGCGCATCCGGACTTGCTGAACAAACTCAACCACCCGATCTGCCTGGTGCTCTTTGCCATCAGCAGCTCGGTTGCGTTTGTAGTAAGCCTGTCGACTGATGCTTAGAAACTGACAAGCCCTGGCAATGCTCAGTCCTGCGACTTGACCTTGCGAGAGGACTTGCCGGATCGCTTTTTTACGACCGAGACACCATAGTCATTTTTCAGAACATCAACGACCGTTTCAAAGAACTGAGCCTTCTGGCTCATCAGCTCAAGCTGCTGCTCAAGCTCTTTGATCCGCTGCTCTGGAGTCAGCGTTTTGGGGTCAGACATCGCGCAGCTCCTCTCGTCGCGGATCGAAGCCCCCTGGCTCCAATCCTGCCGACCGTGCTTACGCAACCATACCAGAACCGTCGACCGACCCTGGATGCCATACCGCACCTGGGCCTGTTTGTAGGTCAGTTCGCCTTTTTCGATCTGATCAACCACCGCCAATTTAAAAGACAGTGAGTAATCACGCTGTGTGCGCTTTACACCTTGCTCCATCTGACTCTCCGGAAATTCGGGATGGAAGGTGTAAACCTTATTCAGGACGGGACACAGACAACAAAAAAGCCTGAAGGAGAAACCCGTGACCCCTTTCCAAGACATCCTCAAGACCACCGCCCACCACATCGACAGTGCCCGCCTCTGGCAATCGCTGATGGACCTGGCCCGCCTCGGCGCCACGCCCAAGGGGGGTGTCTGCCGCCTGGCCCTGACCGACCTCGACCGCCAGGCCCGCGACTTGTTCGTGCAGTGGTGCGAGGCGGCTGGTTGCACGGTCAGCGTCGATGCCGTGGGCAATATCTTCGCCCGTCGCCCTGGGCGTAACCCCAAGCTGCCACCGGTGATGACCGGCAGCCATATCGATACCCAGCCCACTGGCGGCAAGTTCGACGGCTGTTTCGGCGTGATGGCCGGGCTGGAAGTGCTCCGGACCCTCAACGACCTGGGCGTGGAAACCGAAGCACCGCTGGAGGTGGTGGTGTGGACCAACGAAGAAGGTTCGCGCTTTGCCCCCTGCATGATGGGGTCGGGTGTGTTCGCCGGCAAGTTCACCCTGGAAGAAACCCTGGCCAAGCGCGATGCCCAGGGCACCAGTGTGGGCGAGGCGTTGAACGCCATTGGCTACGCCGGCCCACGTGCGGTGCTCGGGCACCCGGTGGGGGCATATTTCGAAGCGCATATCGAGCAAGGGCCGATACTCGAGGACCAGGCCAAGACCATTGGGGTGGTCCTCGGTGCCCTTGGCCAGAAGTGGTTCGACCTGACCCTGCGCGGCGTCGAAGCCCATGCCGGCCCCACCCCCATGCACCTGCGCAAGGATGCCCTGGTGGGTGCCGCAGCGGTGGTCGAAGCGGTCAACCGCACAGCCCTCGGCCACCAGCCGCATGCCTGCGGCACGGTGGGTTGCTTGCAGGCCTACCCGGGCTCACGCAACGTAATCCCTGGCGAAGTGCGCATGACCCTGGACTTCCGCCACCTTGAGGGCGAACAACTGAATGCGATGATCGCCGAGGTACGAGGGGTCATCGAGGCGACCTGCGCCAAGCATGGCCTGAGCCACGAACTGGTGCCCACCGCGGACTTCCCGGCATTGTACTTTGACAAGGGCTGTGTCGATGCCGTGCGCGATTCGGCCAAGGCCCTGGGGTTGCCGCACATGGACATCGTCAGCGGGGCAGGGCATGACGCGATCTTCCTTGCCGAGCTGGGGCCGGCGGGGATGATTTTCGTACCGTGCGAGAACGGCATCAGCCACAACGAAATCGAAAACGCCGCACCCGATGACCTGGCGGCGGGTTGCGCGGTGTTGTTGCGGGCGATGCTGGCTGCTTCGCAGGCCATTGCCAGCGGCCGCCTGGCAGCCTGATCAGGCGTAAGGGCCACTCCTTCACTGGTCGTGTTTGGCCATAGATCGGCGGAGCCACACCGTCCGTTTGTAGGAGCGGGCTCACCCGCGAACACCGGCGTAGCCGGTGCCAGCCACCGCGCTGGATTCTTCGCGGGCGCGCCCGCTCCCACACAGGCCGCGTCGCGCTTACGAATTCAGTTCTCTGCGCGACAGCGCAGCCCGTAGTGCTGTGTTATCTCCTACAGGGCTGGTTCCAGGTAGCCGTCACGGCCGATGTGATAGCGCTGCAGGTCCTGCGCCAGCACCAGCCGGCCGCGGTAGTGGGCCAGTGCCTCATCACGCACGTCGTTGATGCTCGGGCTGCGCCTTGGGTCGCTCTGATAGCGGGCACTGAAGTGCGTCAGCACCAGGTTGCGCACGCCTGCCGCCTCGGCAAAGCGCGCCACTGCCGCCGCAGTGCTGTGGCCAAAGGTGACCCCGGTCCGCTCCACCACCGCCTGCGTGAAGGTTGCCTCATGCACCAGCACATCGGCGCCACGGGCGGCGTCGGCGAGCAATTGCGGGTTGTCATTGTCACCACACACGATAACTCGCCGGGGCGGGCGCGAGCCACGCAGGTATTCATTGCCATGCAACAGTTGCTCGCCGAATTGCACGGTACGCCCCTTGGCCAGCTCGCCCCACATCGGGCCACGCGGTATGCCCTCAGCCTCCAGGCGCAGGGTGTCCAGGCGGAGTTCGGGGTTGAGTTCGGTAAACACGAAACCTACGCTCGGCACCCGGTGCGACAAGCGCACCGCTGTCACCTGCAGGGTCTGGTTGCGCCAGCCCTGCCAATCTTCCACCGCCAGCAGGCGCAGCTCGAACGGCAGGAAGGTATCACTGGCGGCCAGGCCTTGGCGTAGCCAGCCATGCAGCGCGGCAGGCAAGACAATATCCAGCGGTTGGTTACGGCCACTCATGCCGGCACTGGCGAGCAGCCCGGGCAGGCCAAAACAATGGTCACCATGGACGTGGGTAATGAAGACCGCCTGCAGGTCGCGAACCGACAGCGGCGTGTGCAACAGTTGGTGCTGGGTGCCCTCGCCGCAGTCGACCAGGTACCAGTGGCTACCACTGGCTTCGACTACGGCGGTGGCGCTGACGTTGCGGGCTTTGGTCGGCACCCCGGCGGAGGTACCGAGAAACAGCAGGTCCATGTTGCGGCTCCTTGTGCCAGTCCAGTCGCGCAAAATCGCGCAATACGCAGGGCCTCGTTCCTTCGAGACGAACAACGCCGCACACCTTAGCCGGATTGCCGCGGGCCGTCGATTGCCCGCTAGTCAGCCTGCCGCCAGACCAGCTTGCTGGTGTCGTAGCCTTGTTCGCGGGCAATGCTCAGCAACTGTTCGCGCTGCTGGTCGGTGACCGCAGGGGTGCGCGACAGCAGCCACAGGTACTCACGGTTGGGGTGGCCGACCAGTGCCACGCGGTAATCCTTGTCGTGGTACAGCACCCAGTACTCACCCTTGGTCAGGCCAGGGGCCAGGCGGCTGAACCAGTTGTCGAAGCGTACCCACAATTTGTCAGTCCTGCCCGGCTGCTGAGCTTCAGCAATGCCTTTGGCTTCGTTCACCTCACCGTCCTTTTCCTTGCAGCGGTTGGTCACGTCGATACGGCCATCGGCGCGTAGCCCATAATGAGCCTCGGACTGTACGCAATTACGCTGGAAGAACATCGGCAGCCGCGCCAGTTCGTACCAGGTGCCCTGGTAGCGTTGCAGGTCCACCTGCTGGGTGCGCGGCGGTGCAGGGTGGTCGTTGCCGGCGCAGCCGAGCAAGGCAAGGGTCATGCAGGAAAGCAGCAGCGTGGTGCGTAGCGCCATGGTTGATCTCCTTGAAACGGATGAGTGCTTACCTGGGGTTCGATCCCGCGGCGGGGCAAAAGTTGTATGCGCAAACCATTGTCTGCTCCAGCTGGGTTACCATCCACGATGGTGAACCATCCAACCCTAGGAGTTCCGTTCGTGACTGAATACACCGCATTCAAGGTCGAGCTGACCGATAGCATCGCCCACGTTCAGATCAACCGCCCGGAGAAGGTCAACGCGATGAACGCGGCCTTCTGGGAAGAGATCGTCGATATCTTCCAGTGGATCGACGACACCGACGCCGTGCGTGCGGTGGTCATCAGCGGTGCCGGCAAGCACTTCTCGGCCGGTATCGACCTGATGATGCTGGCCTCGCTGGCCGGGGAGATGGGCAAGGACGTGGGCCGCAATGCGCGCTTCCTGCGCAAGACCATACAGCGCCTGCAAGCCTCGTTCACCGCCGTGGACAGCTGCCGCAAACCGGTGCTGGCCGCGGTGCAGGGCTATTGCATCGGTGGCGCCATCGACCTGATCTCGGCCTGTGACATGCGTTACTGCAGCAGTGACGCGCAATTCTCGATCAAGGAAATCGACATGGGCATGGCCGCTGATGTCGGCACGCTGCAACGTTTGCCACGTATCATCGGCGACGGCATGATGCGTGAGCTGGCGTTCACCGGGCGCAATGTCGCGGCGGACGAGGCGCTGCGCATCGGCCTGGTGAACCGGGTCTATGATGACCACGCCGCGCTGCTGGACGGGGTTTTTGCCATCGCCCGCCAGATTGCTGCAAAATCGCCGATCGCGGTGGCGGGCACCAAGGAAATGCTCAGCTACATGCGCGACCACCGCATCGACGATGGCCTGGACTACATCGCCACGTGGAACGCCGCGATGCTGCAGTCCGAAGACCTGCGCGTGGCTGTGGCCGCGCACATGAGCAAACAGAAACCGACGTTCGCCGACTGATCGGGCCGGCGCACGCGCAGTAAAGGAAACCCGAGATGTCAGCACGCTGGACTACCGCAGTACTCGACCCTCAGATCACCGGCGGGCTGGCCGTGGCGCGCAGCCCGGAAGGGTTTCTGCACGACGCCAACGGCGCGCTGTTCGCTCGTGACTGGCTCAAGCGCCAGGGCCTGGATGTGCTGTGCGAACACGGCATTGGCCACTTCGACGGCCAGCCTGTGTTCCTGCTGGAACTGCGCGCTGCCAGCGACGTGCCCGGTTGCAACTGGCGCGGCCTGCGCGCGTTCATGCTGGAGGGTGACTTCGACACCTACAAGGTTCTGGGTTATGCCGCGCAGATCGGCACCTGGGCTCGCGAGCACCGATTCTGCGGCAGCTGCGGGCAGGCGACGACACAAATCCGCTGGGAGCGTGCGATGTACTGCCAGCCTTGCGACCTGCGCAGCTACCCGCGTATTTCGCCGAGCATGATCGTGCTGGTGACCCGTGGCGACGAAATCCTGCTGGCACGCTCGCCGCGCTTCGTCACGGGGGTGTACAGCACCCTGGCAGGCTTTGCCGAGCCGGGCGAGTCGGCCGAGGACTGCCTGGTGCGCGAAGTGCGTGAAGAGGTGGCGGTAGAGGTGCAGAACATCCAGTACGTCGGCAGCCAGTGCTGGCCGTTCCCGCACTCGATGATGCTGGGCTTCCATGCCGAATACGCGGGTGGCGAGATCGTCATGCAGCCGGACGAGATCGAGGACGCCCAGTGGTTCAGCGTGCACGACTTGCCGCCGCTGCCGGCTGGGCGCTCTATTGCGCGCTACCTGATCGACCTCTATGTCGCTCGCCGCTTAGGCCTGCCCGAACCAGTGCTGCCACGCTAGGCGCACGGTCAACGCCAGCACCACGGTGATGAACACCGGGCGGATGAACTTGCTGCCGCCGCTGATCGCCGTGCGTGCGCCAAAGAAGGCACCGACCATCACTGACAAGCCCATGCACAGGCCGACGATGTAGTCGACCTGCCCGGAAATGATGAACACCGTCAGCGCCGCGATGTTGCTGACGAAGTTCATGCTGCGCGCCACGCCGCTGGCGCGAACCAGGTCGATGGGGTACAGCAGCAGGGTGCTGACCGTCCAGAACGCCCCGGTGCCCGGGCCGGCTACGCCGTCATAGAAACCCAGGGTAAAGCCCTGCGGCGCCTGCCATTTTTTTCTGATCGGGGCATCGGCGTCCAGCGGTGCCTTGGGCGTGCCGCCGAACAGCAGGTAGAGGCCACAGGCGAAGACGATGACCGGCAGCATTTTGTTCAGCCATTCGGCTGGCATGTAATGGGCCACGATCGCCCCGATCAACGCGCCCACCAGCGTGGCGAACAGCGCTGGGCGCCACTGCGCCGGGTGGAACAGCTTGCGTTTGTAGTAGGTGAAGCTGGCGGTGGCCGAGCCGAAGGTGGAACTGAGCTTGTTGGTACCCAGTACCAGGTGCGGCGGCATGCCGGCTGTGAGCAGCGCCGGGGTGGTGAGCAGGCCGCCGCCGCCGGCGATGGCATCGATGAAACCGGCGACGAAGGCGACCAGGGCCAGAATCAGCAGGGTGAGGGGTTCTACGGTAAGTTCGAAGGGCATGGGTTGTTGGCAGGTGCAGGAAAGAAGGCCGGAGCGGGAATGGCCACTCCGAGGCCCGGGATGGTAATCCTTGCAGGCCAAGGTTGTCAGCACCAGTTTTTCCCTTCAGACGCGGTCCCGCATCCGGTACCAGGCCTTGGCGGCGGCTTCCAGCGGTGCTGCCAGCAGGTTACCGCCGGGGAAGTGGCCATTGTCGATGCCTTGGTACAGCGTCAGCAGGTCGTCATCGCCCAGGATGGCGTCGCTGACTGCCCGTGCCGCTGCCAGGGTCGGCAGCACGCCGTGGCCGGAGAAACCCTGCAGCCAGTAGCGTTGGTCCGCGCGGCCGACGTCCGGGGTGCGCTGGATGCTGCAATCGATGTGGCCGCCCCAGGCATAATCGATGGCCACCCCGGCCAGTTGCGGGAACACCCGCTCCAGGTGTGGGCGGGTGGCGCTGGCGACATCCTTGGGAATACCGCCCAGGTAGGTGCAGCCGCCGCCGAACAGCAGCCGATGGTCCGGGGTCAGGCGGAAGTAGTCGGGGACGAACTGGTTGTCGATCACGCAGCTGTTGCGCGGCAGCAGCGAGCGGGCGAGGCCGGCGTCCAGCGGTGCCGTGGCTACCTGATAGGAACCAACCGGCAACAGGCGGCGCGCCAAGCCGTGGTCGAGGCGGTCGATATAGGCGTTGCAGGCCAGCACCAGCACGTCGCAGCGTACTTCGCCTTGCTCGGTGCGGGCGACGTAGCCGCTGCCGGCCTGCTGGTAGTCGAGCACCTGGCTCTGCTCGTAGATGCGCCCGCCAGCGGCCTCGATGGTGCTGGCCAGGCCCTGGGCCAGCTTCAGCGGGTTGAGGTGAGCACCTTTGGCGTCGTACAGCGCGGCTTGGTAGCGTGGGCTGTGGATCCATTGCGGCAGCTCGTCGCGACCGATCAGGCGCAGGGCGTCGTAGCCCCATTTGTGCTCGGCGTCGTGCAGGGCTTCTGCGAGTATCTTCACACGGCGCGGCAGCACGGCCGTCCAAAGGCTGCCCTGCCGGTAATCGATGTCGAAGCCATGGCGCTCGGGCAGTTCGCGCATTTCGTCGGCGGCCCAGCACATGCTGGTCCACAGCCGCCGGGTGCGTTCGACGCCCAGGGCCTTTTCCAGCGGCGCCATATCGCAGGACCAGCCCAGTAGCGCCTGGCCACCGTTGCGACCGGACGCGGCCCAGGCCACGCGGCTGGCTTCCAGCAGCGCCACGCGCTTGCCGGCCTGGGTCAGGCGCAGGGCGGTGTGCAGGCCGCTGAAACCGGCGCCGATGATCAGCACATCGGTGTCGCGGCGTCCTTGCAGGGTAGGGCGCAGAGGGATGCTGGCGGGGTAGGTCTGGGCGTAGTAGCTGGCGACGTGCTGAGCGGATTGCTTGAACATGCGTGGGCCTGATGAAATTAATTGTGATTATTTTCATGAAAATCTAGCATCGTATTTTCATGATGCCAACTTGTTCGTTTTTCCACCGTGGTTGGATATATGATCGGATGCCGCTTTGCGGCCCTTGCGCGACACAAGGCCCTATCAGGAAAAAACCATGCGCCGCCTGCCTTCATTGACTGCCTTGCGCACCTTCGAATGTGCTGCCCGCCACGGCCACTTCGGCCGCGCCGCCGCCGAATTGTGTGTCACCGACAGCGCTGTCAGTCACCAGATTCGCCAACTTGAGGAGCAACTCGGTGTTGCCCTGTTCGAGCGTGTCGGCCGTCAGGTACGCCCCAGTGCCGAAGCCGGGCGCCTGCTGCATCACCTGCAACAGGCCTTCGAACTGATCGGCAAGGCCTGCGACGAACTGCGTGACCCTGGCTCCCAGGCGGTGTTGCGGGTGGCGGTGACCGCTGAATTGGCACAGAAATGGCTGGTGACGCGCCTGGCTGACTTCAGCAGCCGTTACCCGCACATCACCCTGCACCTGCACGATCAGCCGATCGATGCCGGCGCTCCGGCACTGGATGTCGACCTGGCCATCACCTACGGTACCAGTGCCCTGGACGCCAGCACGCACTTCGTCCGGCCCTTGCCGCTGCTGCAGTTCTTCCCGGTGTGCAGCCCGGGGCTGTTCAACCAGGGCGGCCTCAAGCGCCCGCGCGATCTGGTGCGCCACTGCCTGCTGCATGATGACCAGGACGGCCGCACCTGGACCACCTGGTTGGCCACCCACGTGGAAGACGCCTTGCCCACCCGCCAGTTGTATTTCCCCCACGCCGCCCTGGCCCTGGAGGCTGCATTGCTGGGGCAGGGCATCGCGATGGGGGACAACCTGACCTGTCAGGCTGACTTGCAGAGCGGCCGGCTGGTACGCCCGTTCAGTGCCAGTGTGACGGCACAGGGTCAGTACGCGCTGGTGTGCGAGCGGCTGCGCCTGGAGCGGGCGCCGGTGGCCGAATTCATCGACTGGTTCATCGAACAGCTGGGTGACAGTTGAATTGAATTCAGCTATCGCTGAGTTTTCATCGTTGGATGCCCAGCGCGGGGCGGCGTAGCGTGCAGTCATCGCTCACCGACACGAGGTTGACCCATGGCACGTTCGCTCACCACCACCCCCAAAGCCGATGGTTTCCGCTTGCCTGGCGAATTCGAGCGCAAGGCGCGATGCTGGCTCGGTTGGCCCGAGCGCCCGGACGTATGGCGCAATGGTGCCAAGCCTGCGCAGAAAGTCTGGGTCGATATCGTCAGCGCAATCGCGTCCAGTGAGCCCGTCACGGTCTGCGCCTCTGCTGCCCAGTACGCCAACGCCCGGCGCATGCTGCCGCCGCAGGTGCGGGTGGTGGAAATGACCTGCAACGACACCTGGTTTCGCGACAGCGGTGCTTGCTTCGTGGTGAACGACAGCAGCGGTGAGGTGCGCGGCGTCGACTTCGAGTTCAACGCCTACGGTGGGCTCGACGGTGGCCTCTACTATCCGTGGGACAAGGACGACCAGATCGCCCAGAAAATGCTCGAAATCGAAGGCCTGGACCGTTACCGCGCCCCATTGATCGCCGAGCTTGGCGGTATTCAGAGTGACGGCCAGGGCAGCCTGTTGACCACCGAGCAGTGCCTGCTCAACCGTAATCGCAACGCGCACCTGGGCAAAGCCGAGGTCACCCGCCGCCTGGAGGATTACCTGGGCGCGGACCAGGTGATCTGGTTGCCCCGTGGCTGCAAGTTCGACGAGACCGATGGCCATGTCGACGACCTGGCGTGCTTCGTGCGCCCAGGCGAAGTGGTGCTGCAGTGGACCGATAACCGCGATGACCCGCAGTGGGAGATCTATCAGGAGGCCTACGACATCCTGCGCAGCACCCGCGATGCCCGCGGTCGAGAGCTGAAGGTACACAAGCTGCCCCAGCCCGACGTATTGCAGTGGACTGCCGAGGAGGCGGCAGGCTTGGACCAGGTCGAAGGGACTCACCTGCGCGAGGCCGGGACCCGCATCTGCGCGTCGTACATCAACTACTACGCCGGCAACTCGGCTATCGTCGTGCCGTTGTTCGGTGACCGCAACGACAGCGTCGCCCAGGCGACCCTTGCCGAACTGTTCCCCGAGCACCGCATCATCGGCATCGACAACTCCCGCGAAATCCTGCTCGGTGGCGGCAACGTCGCCTGTATCACCATGCCGCAATACGCCGGAGGCCGCCGCTGATGAAACTGACCACGCTGGCGGCTGCGGCCGCCCTTGGCTGCACGGCATCGGTGGCCCTGGCGGCCGACGCACAACAGCCCAGCGTCAATCTGTATATCTGGGGCGAATACCTCGCCCCGGATACCCTGCGCAATTTCGAGAAGGAAACCGGCATCCGGGTGGTCGCCGACCATTTCGACTCGCTGGAAACCGCTGAGACCAAGCTGCTGACCGGGGGTAGCGGGTACGATGTTGTGCTCAGTGCCGGCCAGCACCTGAGCCGCGCGATCGCCAGCGGCGCCTTGCAGCCGCTGGACAAAGCCAAGGTGCCGCACCTGGCGGGCATCGGCGAGGAGTTTCGCCAGCACATGGCTGTATTCGACTCAGGCAACCGCTACGCCGGGACCTATGCCTGGGGCACCACCGGCGTGGGTTACCAGCAGCAGGCCGTGACCATGCGCATGGCCGACGCACCGCTGGGCAGTTGGGCTATGCTGTTCGACCCGCAAGTGGTGGCGAAATTCGCCGACTGTGGGGTAAGCCTGCTCAACGACCCCAACGAAGTGTTCGCCGCAGTGATGCGCTACATGGGCCTGGACATCAACCAGCAGCGCCTTGAAGACCTGAAGGCAGCAGAAGCACAGTTGCGCAAGGTCCGCCCGTACATTCGTTACTTCGACAACGATCGCAACATCAACGACCTGGCCAATGGCGAAATCTGCGTGGCGATGTCGTGGAACGGCAATGTGGCTATCGCCCAAGGGCAGGCGCAGCAGGCGGGCAAGGCGTTCGTGCTGGATTACAGCATTCCGCAGGAAGGCACGTTGATCTGGCTGGATGCGCTGGTGGTGCCCAAGGATGCGCCGCACCCCGAGGCGGCCTGGAAGCTGATGGATTACCTGATGCGCCCGGAAGTGATCGCGCCGATTACCGATACCATTCACTACGCCAATGCGATCACTGCGGCTGATGGCCTGGTGGATGCAGATATTCGCAATGCCCCGGGGACCTACCCACCGGCTGAGGTGAGGGCGCGGTTGTATAGCAAGAATGACAATGGCAAGGCATTCAACCGCGAGCTCACCCGCGCGTTCAGCCGGTTGAAAAGCGGTACCTGATGGGTGATTTGCAGTCACCGTACTCGCCTCTTCGCGATTAAGTGTCAGGTTGCTGCCTTCCTCCGAGGCTGACGCGGTTTGCCAGCCGCCGGCTTGCTCCCAGTCGGTTTGCTTTTTCCAGCACCGCTACGCCGCTTCTTCTTCCACGGCGGCGCCGCCCCGGCTGCCGGCCCGCTGATGGTCATGCGCATACCCTGGCAACGCTCCACCAACTTGCCCATCCATGCCGACTGCCGGGCGACGAAGTCTTGCAGGCTCATCTCGCCACTCTGCACCATGTCCAGGGCCTGCTCCCAGATGGCCGTCGTGCCTGGGTCGGCGATGGCACGGGGCACGGCGTCGATCAGGCTGAACGCGGCAGGCGTGGCCGACAATGCCTTGCCGTTCTTCACCAGGTAGCCGCGGTCTAGCAGCCCCTGGATGATGCTCGCCCGAGTGGCCTCGGTGCCGATGCCGGTGGTTTCCTTGAGCTTTTGTTTCAGCCGCGGGTCGTCCACCAGCTTGGCGACGTTCTTCATTGCCTTGATCAGGTCGCCCTCGGTGAAGGGCTTGGGTGGCTGGGTCCACAGGTCTTTGAGTTGCAGGCCTTGCACGCTGCAGTCCTGGCCTTCGCGTAATGCTGGCAGCACCTGGGCGGGGGGCGCCTCGCGGCCTTTGCTCGGGGTCAGGGCTTCGGGCAGGGCGCGGCGCCAGCCGGGCTCGACGATCTGCTTGCCCACCGCGCGCAGGGCATGGCCCGCGCAGTCGAAGTCGGCCTGGGTGCGGTCGAACTCGTGGTTGGGCAGGAACTGCGCCAGGTAGCGGGCGCGGATCAGGGTGTACACCGCCTTATACTTGGCTGGCAGGCGCGCCGGGTCGCTGGCAGCGGCAGTGGGGATGATGCCGTGGTGGGCACTGACCTTGGCGTCGTTCCAGGCCCGCGAGCGGCGTTGCGGCTCGAGGTAGGGCTGCAGGGGCGCCAGGCTGGCATCGGCCCGTTGCAGGGCGGCGAGGATGCCTGCTGCCTCGGCGTGCTGGCTTTGCGGCAGATAGCCACAGTCGCTGCGCGGGTAGGTGATCAGCTTGTGGGTTTCGTACAGCGCCTGGGCGATGTCGAGGGTTTCCTGGGCGCCGAGGCCGAATTTTTTCGAGCACAGCTCTTGCAGGGTACCGAGGTCGAAGGCCAATGGCGCTGCTTCGCGCACGCGCTCGGTGGCCACCTTCATGGCCCTTGCGGTGGCGGCCTGGCCGATATCGGCAGCCGCTCGTTGCGCCAGTGCCTGGTTCAGGCAGCGCCCCTGGTCGTCACAGGCGTCTTCCGGCGCCCGCCATTGCGCGTTGAAACCCTGGCCGGCGTGTTCCAGTTGCACGTCGATAGCCCAGAACGGCACCGGCACGAAGTTCGCGATGCTGCGGTCGCGGTCAACCACCAGGCGCAAGGTGGGCGTTTGCACCCGACCCACGGGTAGCACGCCCTGGTAGCCGGATTGCCGGCCCAGCAGGGTGAACAGCCGGCTCATGTTCATGCCGATCAGCCAGTCGGCGCGCGAGCGGCCCAAGGCGGAATGGTACAGGTTGAAGGTTTCGTGCCCCGGCAGCAGGCGCGCCAGGGCCTTGCGAATGGAGGCGTCGTCCAGCGCCGACAGCCACAGGCGCTGCACCGGGCCACGGTAGCGACAATGCTCGACCAGCTCACGGGCGATCATTTCCCCTTCACGGTCGGCGTCGGTGGCAATTACCAGCTCGCGCGCTTCGCCAAGCAGGCGCTTGACCGCCTTGAACTGGCTGGCGGTCTTGGGTTTGACCAGCATCTTCCATTTGTCTGGAATGATCGGCAGGTCGGCCAGGTTCCAGCGCTTGTAGCGTTCGTCGTAGCTGTCGGGCGGGGCGGTTTCCAGCAGGTGGCCGATGCACCAGGTTACGCAGACGTCGGTGCCTTGCCAGCAGCCGTCGCCCTTGCGGGTGGCGCCGAGCACTTTGGCGATGTCTTTTGCCTGGGAGGGTTTTTCGCAGAGGAACAGGCGCATGGCCGGGAACGCTTCATCGGGGAATGATGAGCACTAGGATGCGCAAGCAGGGGCGCGGAGGCAAGTTTTATCTGGATGGATGTACAGCTTTTTGTGAGTGAGCATGTCACCTGCCTTTACCGGCCTCTTCGCGGGTTACCCGCGAAGAGGCCGGTAAAGGCTATGGGTCAGGGGCGCGAGTCGCGCACCATGTCTACGTGCGGGATGCCGGCTTCGAGGAACTCTTCGCTGACTACGCGGAAGCCCAGCCGCTCGTAGAACGGCGTGGCGTGGACTTGGGCGCTGAGCATCTGCTGCTTCAGATCACGGTTCTGCGCTTCGACGATCACCGCATTCATCAGTGCGTCACCCACCTTCAGCCCGCGCCAGTCCTTCAATACCGAGACCCGGCCTATGGTGCCATCGGGCAGCAGGCGGGCGGTGCCGATCGGATAGTCCCCTTCCAGGGCCAGGAAGTGCACGGCGGTCGGATCTTCCGAGTCCCATTCCAGCTCCGGCGGCACGTGCTGTTCGGCGATGAACACCGCTTCACGGATACGGCGGATGTCGGCGTTGTCCTTGTGCCAGTCGGCGAGGCGCACACGAATCTTATTCATTGGCGAATCCCAGGCTTCCTTGTTTCACCAGTTGCTGTACCAGCATAAGGCCATCTTCATCCTGCAGCCATTCGCTGAGGTTGTCGATGTGCAGTGCGTCGGCCGCGCACACCAGTTTCAGAAGCTCGCGCAGCTTGCCAGGCAATGGGCAGCTGCGGCCGCTGGCGAACAGCAGCAGGTCGTCTTCGAATTCCGACCAGGCCAGGCGGGCACTCGGGTTGCGGATCAGGATGGCGCCTTGCTCCAGCGCATCGACCAGCTCCTCTTCGCTCAGCTCTTCACCGACGATCTGTTCCGGGTAGCGCGGTTCGGTCATGAACTGGCCAAACCAGGTCAGCAGCAGGTCCTTGTCGTTCATGTGCTTGTCGAGCAGCGCCTTGAGGCGGTCGAGGGCGTCATGCTGGATCTGGTGCGGGTCGCTGGCAGGCTGGGCGTCGGCGTCGCTGTAGCGCTCTTCGTCGGGCAGGAACTGGCCGAGGAAGTCGGTGAAGTGGGTGAGTACTTCGGCGGCGCTAGGGGCACGGAAGCCAACCGAGTAGGTCAGGCACTCGTCCACGGCAACGCCGTAGTGGGCCAGGCGTGGTGGCAGGTACAGCATGTCACCTGGCTCCAGGGTCCATTCTTCGCCCTGCTCGAACTCGGCCAGGATACGCAGGTCGGCATGCTCCAGCAGCGCGCTGTCGCTGCTGCACATCTGGCCGACCTTCCAGTTGCGCTGGCCGTGGCCCTGCAACAGGAACACGTCGTAGTTGTCGAAGTGCGGGCCAACGCTGCCACCAGGGGCAGCGAAGCTGATCATCACGTCGTCGATGCGCCAGCTGGGCAGGAAGCGGAAGTTCTCCAGCAGCTCGGCGACTTCCGGAACGAACTGGTCGACGGCCTGTACCAGCAGGGTCCAGTCTTTTTCCGGCAGCTCGGCGAAGGTCTCTTCGGTGAACGGGCCACGGCGCAGTTCCCACGGGTGGGCGCCATGCTCCAGCACGATACGCGACTCGACTTCTTCCTCCAGGGCCAGGCCAGCCAGCTCGTCGGGGTCGATTGGGCTGATGAAGTCCGGGAAGGCCTGGCGCACCAGCAGCGGCTTTTTCTGCCAGTAGTCGCGCATGAATTCGCGGGCCGAGATGCCGCCGAGCAGCTGCAGTGGAGTATCAGGATTCATGTTCAACCTATTGAAAAAACGTAATTTTCGTACGGGAATAAAAACGCCCGGCCAGGCCGGGCGTTGTATGCGGCGGTCCGCTTAGACGCGTTTGGCCTGGGCTGCCGCGTTACCGATGTAGGTAGCAGGGGTCAGCAGCTTGAGCTCGGCCTTGGCTTCGGCTGGCATGTCCAGGCCGTCGATGAAGGTCAGCAGCGCTTGTGGGGTGATGCCCTTGCCACGGGTCAGCTCTTTGAGCTTTTCGTAGGGGTTTTCGATGTTGAAGCGGCGCATCACGGTCTGGATCGGTTCGGCCAGCACTTCCCAGCAGGCGTCCAGGTCGGCGGCGATGCGGGCTTCGTTCACTTCCAGCTTGCCGATGCCTTTGAGGCTGGCTTCGTAGGCAATGACGCTGTGGGCGAAGCCCACGCCCAGGTTGCGCAGCACGGTGGAGTCGGTCAGGTCACGCTGCCAGCGCGAGATTGGCAGTTTGCTGGCCAGGTGCTGGAACAGGGCGTTGGCGATACCCAGGTTGCCTTCGGAGTTTTCGAAGTCGATCGGGTTGACCTTGTGCGGCATGGTCGACGAGCCGATTTCGCCGGCGACGGTCTTCTGCTTGAAGTAGCCCAGCGAAATGTAACCCCATACGTCACGGTCGAAGTCGATCAGGATGGTGTTGAAGCGGGCGATGGCGTCGAACAGTTCGGCGATGTAGTCGTGTGGCTCGATCTGGGTGGTGTACGGGTTGAACTGCAGGCCCAGCTCGTCTTCGATGAAGGCGCGGGCGTTGGCTTCCCAGTCGATCTGCGAGTAGGCCGACAGGTGGGCGTTGTAGTTGCCCACGGCGCCGTTGATCTTGCCCAGCAGCGGTACGGCGGCAACCTGGGCGATCTGGCGCTCCAGGCGGTACACGACGTTGGCCAGTTCCTTGCCCAGGGTGGTCGGCGAAGCCGGCTGGCCGTGGGTGCGCGACAGCATCGGCACGTCGGCGTGAGCGTGGGCCAGGGCACGAATGGCCTCGGCGATCTGGCGCATCAGCGGCAGCAGCACGTCGTCACGGCCAGCACGCAGCATCAGGGCGTGGGACAGGTTGTTGATGTCCTCGCTGGTGCAGGCGAAGTGGATGAACTCGCTGACCTTGGCCAACTCAGGCAACTGGGCGGCCTGCTCCTTGAGCAGGTATTCGATCGCCTTGACGTCGTGGTTGGTGGTGCGCTCGATTTCCTTGACGCGCTCGGCGTGCTCAAGCTTGAAATCGCTGGCCAGGGTGTCCAGCAGGGCGTTGGCCTCGGCGGAGAACGCCGGCACTTCGCCGATTTGCGGGTGGGCGGCCAGGCGCTGCAACCAGCGCACTTCGACCAGGGCGCGGAAACGGATCAGGCCGAATTCGCTGAAGATGGGGCGCAAGGCCTGGGTTTTGCCGGCGTAACGGCCGTCTACAGGGGAAACCGCAGTGAGCGAAGAAAGCTGCATGGGGTGTTCTCGGACAGTCAGGCTTTTGGAAGGGGGCATATCATACATGAAAAATACGCCTGGGTCGGGTGGCTGACCAAAGGTCGGCCCAATTTGGATCTGGTGGCAGGCCCTGTGGGAGCGGGCATGCCCGCGAACACCGGCGTAGCCGGTGCCATATACCGCGTCGCCTGCTTCGCGGGCATGCCCGCTCCCACAAGGGGCTGCCCAGCCCGTCAGTTGGTGCTGCGCATCATGTCGTACAGCTCGTTCAGCAGTTTGCGCCGGCTGAACACCAGTTGCCAGCGGTGGCCGCCCAGCTGGCGCCACAGGCGCGCGGCGCGGATGCCGGCGAGCAGCAGGGCGCGGATTTTCGAGGCGTTGCTGGCTTGCTGCAGGAAGCGCATGTCGCCGTGTACCTGGATGCGCTGGCGCAGGGTGCTCAAGGTGTCCTGGTACAAGGCTCCGCTGGAAGCGATGACATTTTCGTGGACCAGGCCGAAGTGATCGGCCTGCGACTGGATTTGTGGCAGGCGGTTGCCGATGGTGTCGAGCAGGTCGCCACGCTTGTTCAACTGACGCTCCAGGCCCAGCATCGACAGGGCGTAGCGCAGGGGCTCGCGCTGCAGGCTGCTGGGGTCGCGCTCCAGGGCGCCGACCAGCGCGCGATAGCCATCGCGCAAGTTCAGGTCGTCGCCGCCGAACACTTCCAGGGTGTCTTTGGGGTCGCGTACCAGCAAGCTGCCCAGCATGCAGCCGATGTTAGCCTCGCTGGCCTGGCCGGTGCGGGCGATGCGGTCAACCAGCACGGCTGCCTGGAATACGCCGCCCAGGGCAATCAATTGCTGGCGCAGTGTGCTCATGCCCGCGGGCTCCACGGCTCGGCCGCCTCGATCACGCCACCGCCCAGGCACACCTCGCCATCATAGAACACCACCGACTGGCCCGGCGTCACGGCGCGCTGGGGCTCGTCGAACACGGCGCGGTAGCCGCCGTCGGTCAGCGCCAGGGTGCAGCGCTGGTCGCTCTGCCGGTAGCGTACCTTGGCGGTGAGCTGGCGCGGGCTGCTCAGGTCTACCGGGTTGACCCAGAAGATTTCCGACGCGAGCAGGGCGCGGGAGAACAACCATGGGTGTTCGTTGCCCTGGCCGACCACCAGCACGTTGCGGGTCAGGTCTTTGTGCAGCACGTACCAGGGCTCGTCACCGGCGTCCTTCAGGCCGCCGATACCCAGGCCCTGGCGCTGGCCGATGGTGTGGTACATCAGGCCATGGTGGCGGCCGATCACCTCGCCTTCGGTGGTTTCGATGTTGCCTGGCTGGGCGGGCAGGTACTGCTTGAGGAAGTCGCTGAAGCGGCGTTCACCAATGAAGCAGATGCCGGTGGAGTCCTTTTTCTTGGCGGTGGCCAGGCCGTGTTTTTCGGCAATGGCGCGGACCTCGGGTTTTTCCAGTTCGCCCACCGGGAACAGCGTGCGGGCGATTTCCTTGCCGCCAACGGCGTGCAGGAAATAGCTCTGGTCCTTGTTCGGGTCCAGGCCTTTGAGCAGTTCGGTAACGGCGCCGGTGTCGCGGCGGCGTACATAGTGGCCGGTGGCAATCAGGTCTGCACCCAGCGACAGGGCGTAGTCGAGGAACGCCTTGAACTTGATTTCGCGGTTGCAGAGGATGTCCGGGTTGGGCGTGCGGCCGGCCTTGTACTCTTCGAGGAAGTGCTCGAACACGTTGTCCCAGTACTCGGCGGCGAAGTTGGCGGTGTGCAGCTTGATACCGATGCGGTCGCACACGGCCTGGGCGTCGGCCAGGTCTTCACGGGCGGTGCAGTATTCGGTGCCGTCGTCTTCTTCCCAGTTCTTCATGAACAGCCCTTCCACCTGGTAGCCCTGCTCGATGAGCAGAAGGGCGGAGACGGAAGAGTCCACGCCGCCGGACATGCCGACGATGACGCGGGTCTTGGCGGGGTCTTTGAGTGCTGGGCTGGTCATGGGTACCGGTGTGTATCAAGGGGGAAAAACGCCGATTCTATCAAAGCCGCGGCGCTACGTCAGTCGCGCAGCAGCGCAAGGCTGTGCAGCGGGCCTGCAAGGTAGTCGTCCAGGCAGCGCGGCACCAGCTCGCTGCGCCAGCGGGTGGGGTCGGCCAGCAACTCTTCGCGGGTCAGCCAGACAGCGCGGACGATGTCGCTGTCCAGGGCCAGGTCGGCATGGTGGTGCACGGGGCGGGCGGCAAAGCAGATGCGCTGGTAGGTCACGCCGTTGCTGGGCACAGTGTACAGGTAGATGCCGACCACGCCGGTGAGCTCGACTTCCCAGGCGGTTTCTTCCAGGGTTTCGCGCAGGGCGGCCTGGGGCAGGGTCTCGTGGACTTCCAGGTGCCCGGCGGGCTGGTTGAAGACGTGCCGGTTGGCTTTGAATTCCTCGACGAACAGGAATTTGCCGTCCTGCTCGATGATGGTGGCGACGGTGATGTGGGGTTGCCAAGACACGGTCGATGCTCTCCCTAAGTAGCAAGTAGCAAGTAGCAAGTAGCAAGTAGCAAGTGGCAAGTGGCAAGTAGCAAGTTGAAGCAATCCGCGTACCGCTTCGACTTGTGGCTTGTAGCTTGTAGCTTGAAACTTGCAGCTGAAAAAGCACAAACCCCGGTGCGTGGCCGGGGTTTGTGCTGTTACGTCAAGCGGACCTTACAGGGCGGCGATGGCGCTGTTCAGGGTTTGGCTTGGGCGCATCACCTTGGCGGTCAGCTCGGCATCCGGGGCGTAGTAGCCACCGATGTCGGCTGGCTTGCCCTGAACGGCGTTGAGCTCGGCGACGATGGTCTCCTCGTTCTCGGTCAGGGTCTTGGCCAGTGGGGCGAAGCGTGCCTGCAGGGCGGCGTCGTCGCTCTGTGCAGCCAGGGCCTGGGCCCAGTACAGGGTCAGGTAGAAGTGGCTGCCGCGGTTGTCGATACCGCCAACTTTGCGCGATGGCGACTTGTTGGTGTCGAGGAACTTGCCGGTTGCCTGGTCCAGGGTGCTGGCCAGAACCTTGGCGCGCGGGTTGTCGTAGGTGTTGCCCAGGTGCTCCAGGGAAGCGGCCAGGGCCAGGAATTCACCCAGCGAGTCCCAACGCAGGAAGTTCTCTTCGACCAGCTGCTGCACGTGCTTGGGTGCCGAACCGCCGGCGCCGGTTTCGAACAGGCCGCCGCCGCTCATCAGCGGCACGATCGACAGCATCTTGGCGCTGGTGCCCAGTTCCATGATCGGGAACAGGTCGGTCAGGTAGTCGCGCAGTACGTTACCGGTAACCGAGATGGTGTCCTTGCCTTCGCGAATGCGGGCCAGGGAGAACTTGATGGCGTCGACCGGGGCCATGACACGAATGTCCAGGCCGGTGGTGTCGTGATCCTTCAGGTACTTTTGCACCTTCTCGATCATCACGCCGTCGTGGGCACGGGCCGGGTCCAGCCAGAACACCGCTGGGGTGTCGCTGAGGCGGGCACGGTTGACGGCCAGCTTGACCCAGTCCTGGATCGGCGCGTCCTTGGTCTGGCACATGCGGAAGATGTCACCGGCCTCGACGTTCTGCTCCAGAACCACGTTGCCCTTGCTGTCGACCACGCGAACCACGCCGTCGGCCTTGACCTGGAAGGTCTTGTCGTGGGAGCCGTACTCTTCGGCTTTCTGCGCCATCAGGCCAACGTTCGGCACGCTGCCCATGGTGGTCGGGTCGAAGGCGCCGTTGGCCTTGCAGTCTTCGATGGTGGCCTGGTAGATGCCGGCGTAGCAACGGTCCGGGATCACTGCCTTGGCGTCTTGCAGCTCGCCAGCGGTGTTCCACATCTTGCCCGAGTCACGGATCATGGCCGGCATCGAGGCGTCGACGATCACGTCGCTCGGTACGTGCAGGTTGGTGATGCCCTTGTCGGAGTTGACCATGGCCAGGGCCGGGCGCTGGGTGTACAGGGCCTGGATATCGGCTTCGATCTCGGCCTGCTTGTCAGCTGGCAGGTCCTTGATGCGGGCGTACAGGTCGCCGATGCCGTTGTTGGCGTTGAAGCCGACTTCGGCCAGGGCGGCGGCGTGCTTGGCCAGCACGTCGTTGTAGAACTCTTCGACGATGACGCCGAACATGATCGGGTCGGAGACCTTCATCATGGTGGCTTTCAGGTGTACCGACAGCAGCACGCCGGTGGCCTTGGCATCGGCGATCTGCTCGGCGATGAAGGCCTTCAGGGCCTTGCGGCTCATGGTTGCGCAGTCGATGACTTCAGCAGCCTTGACCGCGGTCTTTTCCTTCAGCACGGTGGTGCTGCCGTCTTTGCCGACCAGTTCGATACGTACGCTGTCGTCAGCTTCGATCAGTGCAGCTTTTTCGCTACCGTAGAAGTCGCCTTGGGTCATGTGGGCGACGTGCGACTTGGAGTCGGCGGCCCAGGCGCCCATCTTGTGCGGGTGCTTGCGCGCGTAGTTCTTGACCGACAGCGGTGCGCGGCGGTCGGAGTTGCCTTCACGCAGGACCGGGTTCACGGCCGAACCTTTGATGCGGTCGTAGCGGGCGCGGGATTCTTTCTCTTGCTCGGTGGCCGGCTCGTCGGCGTAGTCAGGGATGTTGTAGCCCTTGCCTTGCAGCTCCTTGATCGCGGCTTTGAGCTGCGGTACCGAGGCGCTGATGTTCGGCAGCTTGATGATGTTGGCTTCAGGGGTGGTAGCCAGCTGGCCCAGTTCCGCCAGGTGATCGCCTACTTGCTTCTCTGCGCCCAGTTGCTCCGGGAAGGCGGCAAGGATACGGCCAGCCAGGGAGATGTCGCGAGTTTCGACAGCGATGTCAGCCGAAGCGGTGAACGCTTCGATGATCGGCAGCAGCGAGTAGGTGGCGAGGGCAGGGGCTTCGTCGGTGAAGGTATAGATGATCTTGGAACGGGTGGGCATGCGGGTTAACTCTCTGTGTGCTGAGCGTGCTCGAGTCTCGTGGTGCGCAGGGTAAGGCGCATCGCCCTGGCAAGCCATGAGCGGAAAGTCGAGAAGCTGCGAGCGGTGATGGTGGATGCATCAGTCGAGCGTCAAGTGCTGAACTGCGGTAACAGCCCAGGCTTTGGCAGCCAGGCGGAAAAGGCCCGGCTTTTCGGCCGATCACGGCCCAGGGCGGTCCGCATTTTCCTGGGATTCGCCCCGATGACCCAACGGTCGCGGCGGAGTATACCAAACCATTTGGCCTAATCAGCAAGGCCAAGTGATATCGGCCCATTTATAAGACCAAAGACTGAGGGGCAATGTGGCGTAATGCCGCAGTGCTGGCGGGGTGTTCTGCGCGGGCGCGCCCGCGCCCACGCCGTCAGCTTGCAGGTCGGCAGATGTGGTTTAGGCTCATTGCTACGCTTGATGTCCAACCCACACCCGATAGCGGAGTAGTGCAAGCATGGCATACCAGAAAATCAAGGTTCCGACCGACGGCGCCAAGATCACCGTCAATGCAGACCATTCGCTCAACGTGCCCGACCAGCCGATCATTCCCTACATCGAAGGCGACGGGATCGGCGTTGACGTCTCACCGGTGATGATCAAGGTGGTCGATGCCGCTGTGCAGAAAGCCTATGGCGGCAAGCGCAAGATCGCCTGGATGGAGGTGTACGCCGGCGAAAAGGCCACCCAGGTCTACGACCAGGACACCTGGCTGCCGCAGGAAACCCTCGACGCCGTGCGTGACTATGTGGTGTCGATCAAGGGCCCGCTGACCACCCCGGTGGGTGGCGGCATCCGTTCGCTGAACGTGGCTTTGCGCCAGCAGCTGGACCTGTATGTGTGCCTGCGCCCTGTGCTGTGGTTCCAGGGCGTGCCAAGCCCGGTGAAAAAACCGGGGGATGTCGACATGGTGATCTTCCGGGAGAACTCCGAAGACATCTATGCCGGCATCGAATGGAAGGCCGGTTCGCCGGAAGCAGACAAGGTGATCAAGTTCCTCAAGGAGGAAATGGGCGTTACCAAGATCCGTTTCGACCAGGACTGCGGCATTGGTATCAAGCCGGTTTCCCGCGAAGGGACCAAGCGTCTGGTACGCAAAGCCCTGCAATATGTGGTGGATAACGACCGCGAGTCGCTGACGCTGGTGCACAAGGGCAACATCATGAAGTTCACCGAAGGTGCCTTCAAGGACTGGGGCTACGAAGTGGCGCGTGACGAGTTCGGTGCCGAGTTGCTCGACGGCGGGCCGTGGATGAAGTTCAACAACCCCAAGACCGGCCGCGAAGTGATCGTCAAGGACGCCATTGCCGACGCCATGCTCCAGCAGATCCTGCTACGCCCGGCCGACTACGATGTTATCGCCACGCTCAACCTCAACGGCGACTATTTGTCTGACGCCCTGGCGGCGGAGGTGGGCGGCATCGGTATCGCCCCGGGGGCCAACCTGTCCGACACCGTGGCCATGTTCGAGGCTACCCACGGCACGGCGCCCAAGTATGCCGGGCAGGACAAGGTCAACCCGGGTTCGGTGATTCTTTCGGCAGAAATGATGCTGCGCCACATGGGCTGGACCGAGGCCGCCGACCTGATCATCAAAGGCACCAATGGCGCGATTGCGGCCAAGACCGTGACTTACGACTTCGAGCGCCTGATGGACGGTGCCACGCTGGTGGGAAGTTCGGGCTTCGGCGATGCCATGATCAAACATATGTAAGCGAATGTGAAACGGCCGCTTCTGGTAAAGAAGCGGCCTTTCTTTTCGTTTACCCGCTGGCAGGGCAGTCGGTCAGGCGTCGGCCGTGCTGCCCGCGGGCTGTGCACTGGCCGGCGCGGGCGCAGCCGTGGATGCACTGCTGATGTTGACGGCGTGTAGACCTTTCGGGCCTTGGATGACATCGAAGGTCACGGCTTGGCCGGCCTTGAGCGTCTTGTACCCGTCCATCTGGATGGCTGAATAATGAGCGAACAAGTCGTCGTTCTTGCCCTCTTCATTGACGAATCCATAGCCCTTGGCATTGTTGAACCACTTGACTTTACCGCTTGCCATCCCTATGTCCCTCTGCAAAGGACTCCATCACTGGAGTATCATCCACTTCATCCGCATACGAACCTTGCGAAAAAATCTGGTTGACTGCGCGGATCTTTATCGACCACGGTGGGTTCCTATTGGTTGTAACACCGTTTTGCCGATAGTCAAGGTCATGCAGCGGCTGCACCAATGGCCGTTCGCAGGGTCAACCCACAACCTTAACCTGTCGATGTGATGAAATTCTTTCCATGCATGCACACAGCCAGATTCGACTAACATTCAATCAGGATCGTCCTCAATCGAATGAGGACGATGGCTCTGGTCTGGCGGTTCAGGAAGCCAAGCCGATCCTGCAGGCGCCACCGATGTACAAGGTGGTTTTGTTCAACGATGACTACACACCGATGGATTTCGTCGTCGAAGTGCTCGAGACGTTCTTCAGTCTGAACCGCGAGCTGGCGACCAAGATCATGCTGACCGTCCATACCGAGGGGCGGGCAGTGTGCGGATTGTTTACCCGTGACATCGCCGAAACGAAGGCTATGCAGGTCAACCAATACGCCAGGGAAAGCCAGCATCCGCTACTCTGTGAAATCGAGAAGGACGGTTAATCGCCGACCACTTGGGTATGAGGTGAAGCTATGTTAAACCGCGAGCTCGAAGTCACCCTCAATCTTGCCTTCAAGGAGGCCCGTTCGAAGCGTCATGAATTCATGACCGTCGAACATCTGCTGCTGGCACTCCTGGACAATGAGGCTGCCGCGACCGTTCTGCGCGCCTGTGGCGCCAATCTCGACAAGCTCAAGCACGACCTGCAAGAGTTCATCGATTCGACCACGCCGCTGATTCCTGTCAACGATGAAGACAGGGAAACCCAGCCAACCCTGGGCTTCCAGCGTGTGCTGCAACGCGCCGTGTTCCACGTACAAAGCTCTGGCAAGCGTGAAGTGACCGGCGCCAACGTACTGGTGGCTATCTTCAGCGAACAGGAAAGCCAGGCCGTGTTCCTGCTCAAGCAGCAGAGCGTGGCCCGCATCGATGTGGTCAACTACATCGCCCATGGCATCTCCAAGGTGCCGGGGCATGGCTCGCAATCCGAGAGCGACCAGGACATGCAGGACGAAGAGGGTGGTGAAACCTCTTCTTCCAGCAACCCGCTGGACGCCTATGCCAGCAACCTCAACGAGCTGGCGCGTGCTGGCCGCATCGACCCGCTGGTTGGCCGCGAGCAGGAAGTGGAGCGCGTTGCGCAGATCCTTGCCCGCCGCCGCAAGAACAACCCGCTGCTGGTGGGTGAGGCCGGGGTGGGCAAAACGGCGATTGCCGAAGGGCTGGCCAAGCGTATTGTCGATGGCCAGGTGCCTGACCTGCTGGCACAGAGCGTGGTGTACTCGCTCGACCTGGGCGCGCTGCTGGCCGGTACCAAGTACCGCGGCGACTTCGAGAAGCGCTTCAAGGCGCTGCTTGGCGAGCTGCGCAAGCGCCCGCAGGCCATTCTGTTCATCGATGAGATCCACACCATCATCGGTGCCGGTGCGGCGTCGGGTGGGGTAATGGATGCGTCCAACCTGCTCAAGCCGCTGTTGTCTTCGGGTGAAATCCGCTGCATCGGCTCCACGACCTTCCAGGAATTCCGTGGCATCTTCGAGAAGGACCGTGCCTTGGCGCGGCGTTTCCAGAAGGTAGACGTCAGCGAACCCTCGGTTGAAGACACCGTGGGCATCCTGCGTGGCCTGAAAGGGCGGTTCGAAAGCCACCACAACATCGAGTACAGCGACGAAGCCCTGCGCGCCGCCGCCGAGCTGGCCTCGCGCTACATAAATGACCGGCACATGCCGGACAAGGCCATCGACGTGATCGACGAGGCTGGCGCCTACCAGCGCCTGCAGCCGGAAGCCAGCCGCGTCAAGCGCATCGACGTGCCGCAGGTGGAGGATATCGTCGCCAAGATTGCGCGAATTCCGCCGAAGCATGTCAGCAGTTCCGACAAGGAACTGCTGCGTAACCTGGAGCGCGACCTGAAGCTGACCGTCTTCGGTCAGGACCAGGCCATCGATTCGCTGTCCACGGCCATCAAGCTGTCGCGTGCCGGCCTCAAGGCACCTGACAAGCCAGTGGGTTCGTTCCTGTTTGCCGGCCCTACCGGCGTCGGCAAGACCGAAGCGGCCCGGCAATTGGCCAAGGCGCTGGGTGTGGAGCTGGTGCGCTTCGATATGTCCGAGTACATGGAGCGCCACACGGTTTCGCGGTTGATCGGTGCACCGCCCGGCTATGTCGGGTTCGACCAGGGTGGTCTGCTGACCGAGGCAATTACCAAGCAGCCGCATTGCGTGTTGCTGCTCGACGAAATCGAGAAGGCGCACCCGGAAGTCTTCAACCTGCTGCTGCAGGTGATGGACCACGGTACCCTTACCGACAACAACGGGCGCAAGGCCGACTTCCGTAACGTGATCCTGATCATGACCACCAACGCCGGCGCGGAAACCGCGTCGCGGGCCTCGATCGGCTTCACCCATCAGGACCATGCGTCCGATGCGATGGAAGTGATCCGCAAGAGCTTTACGCCAGAGTTCCGCAACCGCCTGGATACCATCATCCAGTTTGGCCGCCTGAGCACCGAAACCATCAAGAGCATCGTCGACAAGTTCCTTATCGAACTGCAGGCGCAGCTCGAAGACAAGCGCGTGCTGCTTGAGGTCAGCGACGAGGCCCGCGGCTGGCTGGCGGCCTCGGGGTATGACGCGCAGATGGGCGCGCGGCCGATGGCGCGGTTGATTCAGGACAAGATCAAGCGGCCGCTGGCCGAGGAGATCCTGTTTGGTGAGCTGGCCGAGCATGGCGGTGTGGTGCACGTCGACTTGCGCGATGGCGAGTTGGTGTTCGACTTCGAGACCACGGCTGAAGTAGCGTGATACATGGGGCTGCAACGCAGCCCCTTACAAACTTGAAGGCATGAAAAAGCCCGGCACTTGGCCGGGCTTTTTCATGGCTGGAGCTTAGCGCGCACGGTAGGTGATGCGGCCCTTGCTCAGGTCATAAGGCGTCAGCTCGACGCGAACCTTGTCGCCAGTGAGAATACGGATGTAGTTTTTGCGCATCTTTCCGGAGATGTGCGCGGTTACGACGTGCCCGTTTTCCAACTCCACGCGGAACATGGTGTTGGGCAGGGTGTCGACGACAGTACCTTCCATTTCGAAGCTGTCTTCTTTCGACATGCAGTTGAGCCCTCGGTGTCCAGTGTTGGCCCGACGCATATCCGCACCGGGCAAAAAAGTGGCGTGGATTATGCCGGAAAACTGTGTGTCAAGCCAATGCTTTCAGTTGAGGGTGACCCAGCGCTGGTTTATCAACAATTCGATGGGTCGATACTGTGTCTTGTAGTTCATCTTCTTGCAGTTCTTGATCCAGTAGCCCAGGTACACCGCCTCCAGATCCTTGCGCAGGGCTTCGCCGATTTGCCAGAGAATGGCGAAACGGCCCAGGCTGCGGCGCTCTTCGTCGGGCTCGTAGAAGGTGTAGACCGCTGACAGGCCATTGGGCAGCACGTCGCACACGGCCACTGCCATCAGCCGACCGGCCAGGCGAAATTCGTAGAACCAGCAGAAGGGCAGGTCCCGCACCAGGAAGGTGGAAAACTGGTCGCGGCTGGGTGGGTACATGTCACCGTCGGCATGGCGGGTTTCGATGTAACGCCGGTACAGCTCGAAGTACTCTTCCTTGAACGCCGGCCGCGCTGCGCTCACGCTGAGGTCGGCATTGCGCTTGAGAATGCGCCGCTGCTGGCGGTTGGGAATGAAGCGGGCCGCGGGAATGCGCGCCGGTACGCAGGCGTTGCAGTTCTGGCAGTGGGGGCGATACAAGTGGTCGCCACTGCGGCGAAAACCCATGTCCGACAAGTCGGCATAGACGTTTACGTCCATCGGCTGGCTGGGGTCGAGGAACAGCGTGGTTGCCTGCTCGTCGGGCAGGTAACTGCAGGAGTGGGGTTGAGTGGCATAGAACTTCAACCGCGCCAACTCTGTCATGATCAACCCCTCGGTGAGACTTTGTTCTAAGTGTAAGCCAGCCAGGGAAAACCGCCTAGGCAACCACCCAGGTCGCGCTGTTGGGCTGGTCGAGGTGGCGGGCCAGGTAGCGGGCGAACTCGGCGCGGCTGATGGCATGGGCGCCGAGGCTGTGCAGGTGGTTGGTAGGCATCTGGCAATCGATCAGTACGAAGCCGGCCTGGCGCAGGTGCTCGACCAGGGTCACGAAACCGACCTTGGAGGCGTTGTCGGCGCGGCTGAACATCGATTCGCCGAAGAACAACTGGCCCATGGCCAGGCCGTACAGGCCGCCGACCAGTTCGCCGTGCTGGCGTACTTCGACCGAGTGGGCAATGCCGCGACGGTGCAGTTCGCAGTAGGCGTTGCGCATGGTATCGGTGATCCAGGTGCCGTCGGCGTAATCGCGGGGGGCGGCGCAGGCGTCGATCACCGCCGGGAAGTCGCTGTCGAAACTGACCTGATAGCGCCCCTGGCGCATCAGCTTGGCCAGCGAGCGCGATACGTGAAGCTGGTCGGGCAGCAACACCGTGCGCGGGTCGGGTGACCACCACAGGATCGGCTGGCCGTCCTGGTACCAGGGGAAGCAGCCATGGCGGTAGGCCTGCACCAGCCGTTCGGGGCTCAGGTCGCCGCCGGCGGCGAGCAGGCCGTTGGGTTCGTGCAGGGCCTTTTCCAGGGGCGGGAAGGTCAGCGAGTCGCGGGTCAGCCAGGTGAGCATGGTCTATCGTGCGGTGGGGGAGGGGAGCGGGCAGCATGGCGTGCGCGCCCGGCAGGGTCAATGGCTGAGCGCCGGCAGCGGCGGCCAGGGCCGGCACGGCCGCGGAATTCGGGCAATTTCCTGCACATTGATGAAACCACAGGCACCATCCGCTACATTTGCTGTCATACCTGTGCAAAAACACAGCATAAGCCTTTGTCACGAAAGAAAATGCGTGCTCAAATTGCAGGCATGTGAAAGTCGCCCCCGCTTGAGCGCCTTATGGCGCGCCGTCATGGCAGTGGGCGGGCAGTAATGTTAAAAGTAGTGGTTCATTGGCCGCACTGCCGGCCGAGCACTATTGGACGCGCAACACGCGCAGGAATAGACGTGTTTTGAAGAAATCCACCGCAACCCCAGCTCCCTTGCCCGTGCCCCTGTGGCGGCAGCAGCTGCATTATCGCCTCAAGGAAGGTGCGTTGATCGCCGTTGGCGCTCTGTGCCTGTACCTGTGGATGGCGCTGCTGACCTACGACACCTCGGATCCGGGCTTCAGCCACACCGCCACCGTCGACCAGGTGCAGAACGCCGCCGGGCGTGCCGGTGCCTACTTTGCCGACATACTGTTCATGGTGTTGGGTTACTTCGCCTATATCTTCCCGCTGCTGCTGGCGGTGAAAACCTGGCAGATCTTCCGCCAGCGCCATCAGCCCTGGGACTGGAGCGGCTGGCTGTTTTCCTGGCGGCTGATCGGTCTGGTGTTCCTGGTGCTGTCGGGGGCCGCGCTGGCGCACATCCACTTCCATTCGCCTGCGAGCTTGCCGTTTTCTGCCGGCGGCGCCCTGGGCGAGAGCCTTGGCGACCTGGCGCGCAACCTGCTGAACGTGCAGGGCAGTACGCTGATGTTCATCGCCCTGTTCCTGTTCGGCCTGACCGTGTTCACCGACCTGTCGTGGTTCAAGGTGATGGACCTGACGGGCAAGATCACCCTCGACCTGTTTGAACTGGTGCAGGGCGCCGCCAATCGCTGGTGGGAAGCCCGCAACGAACGCAAGCGCCTTGAAGCGCAGTTGCGTGAGGATGAGCCTGTAGTGAAGGCCGCGCCAACGGTCGCCGAGAAACGCGAACCCGCCAAACCGGCGCTGCGTGAGCGCATCTTCAAGCGTGAAGAGGCGCCGGCAGCGGTGGTCGAGCCCCGCGAGCCGACCCTCGGGCGCGAGCCCGTTGCCCCGGTGCGCGAACCGGCCCTGGCCCGCGAGCCGGTGGTGCCGCCCCGCGAGCCAAGCCTTGCCCGTGTGCCGTCGTCCACGCCAACCATCGTGCCCCCGGCCGCAGACAAGGCGCCAGAGCCAAGCAAGCGGGTGATGAAAGAGAAGCAGACGCCGCTGTTCATCGACAGCGCCGTGGAGGGCACGCTGCCGTCGATATCCATCCTCGACCCGGCAGAACAGAAGAAGATCGAGTACTCGCCAGAATCCCTGGCCGGTGTCGGTCAGCTGCTGGAAATCAAGCTCAAGGAGTTCGGCGTTGAGGTCTCGGTGGACTCCATCCACCCAGGCCCGGTGATCACCCGTTACGAAATCCAGCCTGCCGCGGGCGTCAAGGTCAGCCGTATCGCCAACCTGGCCAAGGACCTGGCACGGTCGCTGGCGGTGACCAGCGTGCGTGTGGTCGAGGTCATCCCCGGCAAGACCACCGTGGGTATCGAGATCCCCAACGAAAACCGCCAGATGGTGCGTTTCTCCGAAGTGCTGGCCACGCCGCAGTACGACGAGCAGAAGTCCCCTGTCACCCTGGCCCTGGGCCACGACATTGGCGGCAAGCCGGTGATTACCGACCTGGCCAAGATGCCCCACCTGTTGGTGGCCGGTACCACGGGTTCCGGTAAGTCGGTGGGGGTCAACGCGATGATCCTGTCGATCCTGTTCAAGTCCAGCCCGGAAGACGCGCGGCTGATCATGATCGACCCGAAAATGCTCGAGCTGTCGATCTACGAAGGCATTCCGCACCTGTTGTGCCCGGTGGTCACCGACATGAAGGACGCCGCCAACGCCCTGCGCTGGAGCGTGGCCGAGATGGAGCGCCGCTACAAACTGATGGCGGCCATGGGGGTGCGTAACCTGGCCGGCTTCAACCGCAAGATCAAGGACGCCCAGGAAGCCGGGGAAATCATCCACGACCCGCTGTACCGCCGCGAAAGCATGGACGACGAGCCGCCGGCGCTGAAAACCCTGCCGACCATCGTGGTGGTGGTCGATGAATTCGCCGACATGATGATGATTGTCGGCAAGAAGGTCGAAGAACTGATCGCCCGTATCGCGCAGAAAGCGCGTGCGGCGGGCATTCACCTTATCCTCGCCACCCAGCGCCCGTCGGTGGACGTGATCACCGGTCTGATCAAGGCCAACATCCCGACCCGCATGGCCTTCCAGGTGTCGAGCAAGATCGACTCGCGGACCATCATCGACCAGGGCGGTGCCGAACAGCTGCTGGGCCACGGTGACATGCTGTACATGCCGCCGGGCACCAGCCTGCCGATCCGGGTCCATGGCGCGTTCGTTTCCGACGACGAGGTGCACCGCACGGTCGAGGCGTGGAAGCTGCGCGGCGCCCCAGACTACAACGACGACATTCTCAATGGCGTGGAAGAAGCCGGCAGCGGCTTCGACGGCGGCGGCGGTGGAGGTGATGGTGACGATGCCGAAACCGATGCGCTGTATGATGAAGCGGTGCAGTTCGTGCTCGAGAGCCGTCGTGCTTCCATTTCTGCTGTGCAGCGCAAGCTGAAGATTGGCTACAACCGTGCCGCCCGCATGATCGAGTCGATGGAAATGGCCGGCGTCGTTACCCCGATGAACAGCAACGGCTCGCGGGAAGTAATTGCCCCAGGCGGCCCGCGCGACTGATGAACACCCTGCCGGGCGCCAGTGTTGGTGCCCGGCCTTTTCAATGCTCAATGAGGATTCCCATGCGCGCGATTCGCATGCTGTTGGTTTCTGCCCTGACCCTGGGCTCGGTTACCGCTTATGCCGGTGAGCAGGATGTACAACGCCTGACCCAGTTGCTGGAAAAGTCACAGACCATCGAGGCCAATTTCTCCCAGCTGACCTTGGGCGCCGATGGCACCAGCCTGCAGGAAACCTCGGGCAAGATGACCGTCAAGCGTCCGGGCCTGTTCTACTGGCATACTGACGCACCGCAGGAGCAAGTGGTGGTGTCGGACGGCAAGAACGTCACCCTGTGGGACCCGGACCTGGAACAGGCCACCATCAAGAAGCTCGACGTGCGCCTGAACCAGACTCCGGCGCTGCTGCTGTCGGGTGATGTGTCGAAAATCAGCCAGAGCTTCGACATCACCTCGAAGGAGCAGGGCGAAGTGATGGACTTCACCCTCAAGCCGAAAACCAAGGACACCTTGTTCGACTCGCTGCGCGTGTCGTTCCGCAAGGGCCTGATCAATGACATGCAGCTGATCGACAGCGTCGGCCAGCGCACCAACATCCTGTTCAATGGCGTCAAGGCCAACCAGGCGGTGCCGGACAGCAGGTTCAAGTTCGACATTCCCAAAGGCGCGGACGTGATCAAGGAGTAACCAGAGCTCGCCATGGACCTGTTTCGAAGCGAACCTGTCGCCCAGCCCCTGGCGGCCCGCCTGCGCCCGTCCAACCTGGACGAGTACGTAGGCCAGGAGCACCTGCTGGCGCGCGGCAAACCGCTGCGCGAGGCATTGGAGCAAGGCGCGCTGCACTCGATGATCTTCTGGGGCCCGCCAGGGGTAGGCAAGACCACCCTGGCGCGGCTGCTGGCGCAGTTCTGTGATGCCCATTTCGAAACCGTGTCGGCGGTACTGGCCGGGGTCAAGGAAATTCGCCAGGCGGTGGAGGTTGCCAAGCAGCAGGCAGGGCAATACGGCCGCCGCACCATTCTGTTCGTCGACGAGGTGCACCGCTTCAACAAGTCGCAGCAGGATGCCTTCTTGCCCTACGTGGAAGACGGCACCCTGCTGTTCATTGGCGCCACCACCGAAAACCCCTCGTTCGAGCTTAACAACGCACTGTTGTCGCGGGCGCGGGTGTACGTGCTCAAGAGCCTGGACGAGGCGGCGTTGCGCAAGCTGGTCGACCGTGCCCTCACCGAGGATCGTGGCCTGGGCAAGCGCAACCTGCGGGTGGGCGACGATGCCTTCAAGATGCTGATGGCCGCCGCAGACGGCGATGGCCGGCGCATGCTCAATTTTCTCGAAAATGCCTCGGACCTGGCCGAAGACGGCAGTGAAATCGACGTCGAGATGCTGCAGAGCCTGTTGGGCGACAGCCGTCGCCGTTTCGACAAGGGCGGCGAAGCGTTCTACGACCAGATTTCCGCGCTGCACAAATCGGTACGCGGCTCCAACCCGGACGGCGCCCTGTACTGGTTCGCGCGCATGCTCGACGGCGGCTGCGACCCGCTGTACATCGCCCGCCGTGTGGTGCGCATGGCCAGCGAAGACATTGGCAACGCCGACCCGCGGGCGCTCGGCTTGTGCCTGGCCGCCTGGGATGTACAAGAGCGCCTGGGCAGCCCCGAAGGCGAGCTGGCGGTGGCCCAGGCCATCACCTACCTGGCCTGTGCGCCGAAGAGCAACGCGGTGTACATGGGCTTCAAGACCGCCCTGCGCGAAGCCGCCGAGCATGGCTCGCTGGAAGTGCCACTGCACTTGCGCAATGCGCCCACCAAGCTCATGAAGCAACTGGGTTATGGCGACGAGTACCGCTACGCCCATGACGAGCCCGACGCCTATGCGGCCGGTGAGGACTACTTCCCCGATGCACTCGAGCCGCGCCAGTACTACCAGCCGGTGCCGCGCGGCCTGGAACTGAAAATCGGCGAGAAGCTGCGCCACCTGGCCGACCTGGACCGCAACAGCCCCCGTCAGCGGAGAAAACCATGATTGCCTTGATCGCTGCCGTGAGTGCCGGGGGCGTGGCCGGTACGTTGCTGCGCTTCGCCACCGCCAATTGGGTCACCGCCCACTGGCCACGGCACTTCTATGCCGGTACGCTGGCGGTCAACCTGGTTGGCTGCCTGCTGATCGGCCTGCTCTACGGCTTGTTCCTGCACAAGCCACTGGCGCCGGTCGAGTTGCGCGCCGGCTTGATCGTCGGCTTCCTTGGTGGCCTAACAACTTTTTCCTCTTTTTCGCTCGATACCGTGCGCCTGATGGAAAGCGGGCAAGTGCCGCTGGCCTTGGGCTATACCAGTATCAGCGTAGTGGGCGGGCTGCTCGCGACCTGGGCCGGCCTGTCCCTGACCCGTTTCTGAACCAACACCTACCTATAACGAGAGAACGATATGCTCGATTCCAAACTGTTACGCGGCCAACTTCAGGAAGTGGCGGATCGCCTGGCCTCCCGTGGCTTCAGCCTGGATGTCGCGCGCATCGAATCACTGGAAGAACGCCGCAAGGCGGTGCAGACCCGTACCGAGCAACTGCAGGCCGAGCGTAACGCCCGTTCCAAGTCCATCGGCCAGGCCAAAGCCAAAGGCGAGGACATCGCCCCACTGATGGCCGATGTCGAGCGCATGGCCAATGAGCTGGCGGCCGGCAAGGCCGAGCTGGACGAGATCCAGGCCGAGCTGGACGGCATCCTGCTGACCATCCCCAACTTGCCGGATGCCAGCGTACCGGTCGGTGCCAGCGAAGACGACAACGTTGAAGTGCGCCGTTGGGGCACCCCGCAAACCTTCGATTTCGACATCAAGGACCACGTTGCCCTGGGTGAACTCAGCGGTGGCCTGGACTTCGAAGCCGCCGCCAAGCTGTCCGGCGCACGCTTTGCCGTGCTGCGCGGGCCGATTGCCCGCCTGCACCGCGCCCTGGCGCAGTTCATGATCAACCTGCACACCGGCGAGCACGGTTACGAGGAACACTACACCCCGTACCTGGTGCAGGCCCCAGCGCTGCAGGGCACTGGCCAGTTGCCGAAGTTCGAAGAAGACCTGTTCAAGATTACCCGCGAAGGCGAGGCTGACTTCTACCTGATCCCGACTGCCGAGGTGTCGCTGACCAACCTGGTGGCAGGCGCGATTCTGGATGCCAAGCAACTGCCGCTGAAGCTGGTTGCCCACACCCCGTGCTTCCGCAGTGAAGCGGGCGCTTCTGGCCGGGATACCCGCGGCATGATCCGCCAGCACCAGTTCGACAAGGTCGAGATGGTGCAGGTGGTGGAGCCGGCGAAGTCGATGGAAGCCCTGGAAGGGCTGACGGCCAACGCCGAGCGCGTGCTGCAGCTGCTGGAGCTGCCGTACCGCGTGCTGGCCCTGTGCACCGGCGACATGGGTTTCGGCGCGGTGAAAACCTATGACCTGGAAGTGTGGGTGCCGAGCCAGGACAAGTACCGTGAAATCAGCTCGTGCTCCAACTGCGGCGACTTCCAGGCGCGCCGCATGCAGGCCCGCTGGCGCAACCCGGAAACCGGCAAGCCGGAACTGGTACACACCCTCAACGGGTCCGGCCTGGCGGTTGGCCGTACCTTGGTTGCGGTGCTGGAAAACTACCAGCAGGCCGACGGCTCGATCCGCGTACCAGAGGTGCTGAAGCCTTACATGGGCGGCGTCGAGGTCATCCGCTAAATGGATTATCTGCCGCTGTTCCACAAGCTGCAGGGCGGCCGTGTTCTGGTCGTCGGCGGCGGTGAGATCGCCTTGCGCAAAGCGCGCTTGCTGGCGGATGCCGGGAGTGTGCTGCGCGTGGTGGCGCCGGACGTCGACGGCCAGTTGGCTGCGTTGGCCCGGGAAGGTGGCGGTGAGGTGCTGGTTGGCTACCAGGCCGCCGACCTGGTCGGGTGCCGGCTGGTGATCGCCGCCACTGACGACCCTGGGCTGAACGCGCAGGTGTCGGCTGATGCGCAGGCCGTCAGCCTGCCAGTCAACGTGGTGGACGCGCCGGCCTTGTGCACGGTGATCTTCCCGGCGATTGTCGACCGTTCACCGTTGGTGATTGCGGTGTCCAGTGGCGGGGACGCTCCGGTGCTGGCGCGTCTGATTCGCGCCAAGCTGGAAGCCTGGATCCCGGCTGCCTACGGTGAGCTGGCCGGGCTGGCGGCGCGGTTCCGGCACAAGGTCAAGTCCTTGTATCCGGATGTGAACCAGCGCCGTGGCTTCTGGGAGACCGTGTTCCAGGGCCCGATCGCCGAGCGCCAGCTGGCCGGGCAGGGCGCCGAAGCCGAACGCCTGTTGCAGGCGATGGTGGAGGGCGCACCGGTGCAGCAGGGGGGCGAGGTGTACCTGGTTGGTGCGGGCCCAGGCGACCCGGACCTGCTCACCTTTCGCGCCTTGCGCCTCATGCAGCAGGCCGACGTGGTGCTGTATGACCGCCTGGTGGCCCCGGCGATCATCGATATGTGCCGGCGTGATGCCGAGCGTATCTACGTTGGCAAGCGCCGCGCTGACCACGCCGTACCGCAGGACCAGATCAACCGCCTGTTGGTTGACCTGGCCCAGCAAGGCAAACGCGTGCTGCGCCTGAAGGGCGGCGACCCGTTCATCTTTGGGCGCGGTGGCGAAGAGATCGAAGAGCTGGCCGAGCATGGCATCCCCTTCCAGGTGGTTCCGGGTATTACGGCGGCCAGTGGCTGTTCCGCCTATGGCGGCATTCCATTGACCCATCGCGACCATGCCCAGTCGGTGCGCTTCGTGACCGGGCACCTCAAGGATGGCACCAGCAACCTGCCATGGAACGACCTGGTAGCGCCGTCGCAGACCCTGGTGTTCTACATGGGTTTGGTGGGCTTGCCTACGATCTGCGCAGAGCTGATTCGCCATGGGCGTGCGGCCAGTACCCCGGCGGCCCTGGTGCAGCAGGGCACTACGCGTAACCAGCGGGTGTTCACCGGTACCTTGGCGGATTTGCCGGAGCTGGTGGCCCAGCATGAAGTGCATGCGCCGACCCTGGTGATTGTTGGGGAAGTGGTGCAGTTGCGCGACAAGCTGGCCTGGTTTGAAGGTTCGCAGAACAGCTGAACCCGCCGAGGCCGCTTTGCGGCCCATCGCGACACAAGGCCGCTCCTACACCAAGGCACTGCGCTGAACTGCGCCCCTGACGTTGGACAAAAATCCAACCTCAGGGGCCTTTCATATGAGCAAGTACACCAGACAGTTCAAGCTTTCCGCCATCCAGGCTTTTCTGCAACGTGGCATTGGCTACCGTTTCATAGCCGCACAGTTCCAGATGGATCCCTCCTTACTGCGCCGCTGGGTACAGGCCTACCGCATCCATGGCGAGGCCAGCCTGTCCAGACACGCGCAGACTTTCAGCCCTGAGTTCAAGCTCTCGGTGCTTGAGCGAAAATGGCGCGACAAGTTGTCGTTGCGCGAAACGGCGGCTGTTTTCAACCTGACGCATTCCAGCCAGATAGGCATATGGGAAGCGCAGTACTACAGTGGCGGTATCAAAGCTCTGATAGCAGGGAAAAAAGGACCGCGTAACGTCATGATCAAACCATCCGTCCCACCCGCCAGCACCTCGCCCAAGTCCGAGGAAGAACTCTCGTACGCCGAACTGCTGGCCAAGCTGCGTCACGCCGAGATGGAGATCGCCTACCTAAAAAAGTTAAAAGAACTGCGCGAGGAGAAGGCGAGACAGAAGAGGGCCGGGAAGAAAAAGTCCTGATCATCTCGGCCCTGCGCACCCGCTTCCCGCTCGACGGCCTGCTCAAGCTGGCCGGACTGGCGCGCAGTACGTATTACTACCAGCGCAAGTTGATGGCTGCCGGTGACAAGCTGGCTGCGCTCAAAGACCGTATCCGTGAGATTCAGCAGCGGCATAAAGGTCGCTACGGCTATCGGCGCATGACAGCGACATTGCACAGCGTCGGCCACGCAGTTAACAGTAAGGTCGTGCGGCGACTGATGGCCGAACTCGACCTCAAATGCACGGTGCGCGTGAAGAAGTACAAGTCCTATCGTGGCGAGCCCGGACGCATCGCTCCCAACAAGATGGAGCGCAAGTTTACGGCAGAGGAGCCAAACAGGAGGTGGGTAACGGACGTGACCGAATTCAAGGTGGCGGGTGAAAAGCTGTATCTCTCTCCGGTGCTGGACCTGTTCAATGGTGAGATCGTGGCGCACCAGATCGACACCTCGCCGCACTATCCATTGGTCGGTCAGATGCTCAAGCAGGCGTTGTCACGGCTACCGGAAGGGGCCAGGCCTATGCTGCACTCTGACCAGGGCTGGCAGTATCAGTACTACCGCTACCGGAATCGACTAGAGGAGATGGGACTGGAGCAGAGCATGTCACGCAAAGGCAACTGCCTTGACAATGCGCGAATGGAGAGTTTCTTCGGCACACTGAAGACCGAGATGTATCATGCTCAGCGTTTCGCCAGCATCGAGGATCTGAGCGCTGCAATCGATGAATACATCGATTACTACAACCATGACCGAATCAAGATGGGGCTGGCCGGCCTGAGTCCCGTGGCATACAGGAATCAGGCCGCAGCAGCCTAATCAAAGATTGTCCAACAAATGGGGCGCACCTCACGCTGTAGGAGCGGCCTTGTGTCGCGATGGGCTGCAAAGCAGCCCCAGTGCCTCAACCCTGCCAAATCCCTTTACCCACCAACCGCTCCCGATCATGCGGCTGGTTGAAATCCTGCAACGGCCCCTTAGGCACGATCCCGTTCGGGTTGATGGTCTTGTGGCTCATGTAATAGTGCTTCTGGATATGCTCCATATCCACCGTCCCCGCCACCCCCGGCCACTGGTACAGCTCACGCAGCCAGTTCGACAGGTTGTGATAATCGTTGAGGCGCCGCAGGTTGCACTTGAAGTGCCCGTGATACACGGCGTCGAAGCGCACCAGCGTGGTGAACAGGCGCACATCGGCTTCAGTCAGGTATTCGCCCGCCAGGTAGCGATTGCGGCCTAACAGATCTTCCAGATGATCCAGCTCGTTGAACACGTCATCGAACGCCGCCTCGTAGGCCTCCTGCGTGGTCGCGAAGCCGGCGCGATAGACGCCGTTGTTCACCGCCGGATAGATACGTTCATTCAGCGCCTCGATGGCCGGGCGCAGCGGCGCTGGGTACAGGTCGAGGGTGTTGCCGGTCAACGCGTTGAACGCGCTGTTGAAAATGCGAATGATCTCAGCCGACTCATTGTTGACGATGCGTTTCTCTTTCTTGTCCCACAGCACGGGTACTGTCACCCGGCCGGTGTAGTGCGGGTCGTCCTGGGTGTAACGCTGGTGCAGGTACTGCAGCGCATCGAGGTGATCGCCGCTGGAGCCTTGCTGCTGGTCGAAGGTCCAGCCATGGTCTTGCATCAGCCAGCTCACTACCGAAACGTCGATCAACGGCGCCAGGCCTTTGATGGCGCGGAAGATCAACGTGCGGTGGGCCCAAGGGCAGGCCAGCGACACGTACAGGTGGTAACGGCCGGCTTCGGGGGCGGGCAACGAATGGCGGCGCTGGGCGTTTTCGCGTTTGAAGGTGCCGTCCTTGCCGTTTTCATACCACTGATCATGCCAGCGGCCGTCGATCAAAAGGCCCATGGTGAGCTCCTGGAACAAAGGGTTTGTCGTTGGAGCCCAGTCTAGGCCAGATCGTTCGAAGAAATAGCGCAAAGATCGGGGTAGTGTTATCGACTAAATCGATCTATCACGGTTGTCCCAATAGGCCTGCGCATTGGTGAAGGCCTGTTCCCGGGTCTGCTCCAGGCCACGCAGTGCCAAGGCCATGGTCGCGATCAGCGCTTTCTCGCCGTAGCTGTCTTGCACTTCACCACGCCAGAAGGCGAGCAAATGCTCCGGTTGCAGCGTGGCGGGTTTGACGTGACGGCGCTCGCTGAGCGCCGGCCATTCCTCATCCCAGGCTACGCCGGCAGTGGTGCCGTAGAGGTGGCTGATGACGTCCGGGTTGACCTCGATCTCGCCGCCATCGCCCTTGATCACCACGGCATGGTCGCCCAGCAGGCGGCTGGCCTCGCGGTGCACCGCCTGGTAACCGGGGTGGAAGATGCTTTGCAGGCCGCAACGCGCGCCCAGCGGGTTGAGCACCCGCGCCAGGGAGTGGATGGGCGAGCGCAGGCCCAGGGTGTTGCGCAGGTCGATCATGCGCTGCAGTTGCGGCGCCCAGTCGTGCAAAGGGAAAAACGCCAGCTGATGCTGGCCCAGCGCGGTGTCGACCGCTGCCCAGTCGCGGCACAGGGGGATATGCAACAGGCCGAGCAGCTGCTCGGTATACAGGCGCCCGGCTGTGTGTGCACCGCCGCCATGCATCAGGATGCGAATACCATTGCCGGCCAGGCATTTGGCGGCCAGCAGGTACCAGGGTAGGTGGCGCTTCTTGCCAGCGTAGGTTGGCCAGTCCAGGTCCACGGCAATGCGCGGGGCTTGCAGGTGGTCGCGTAGCGCTTCGGTGAAGCCGGCCAGCTCTTCGGCGCTTTCTTCCTTGTGCCGCAGCAGCATCAGGAAGGCGCCCAGCTGGGTGTCCTCGACCTTGTCTTCCAGCAGCAGGGTCATGGCAGCCCGTGCTTCCTCGCGGGTAAGGCCGCGCGCGCCGCGCTTGCCTTTGCCAAGAATGCGCACGAATTCAGCGAACGGGTGTTCGGCCGGGGTTTCCAGGGTCAGCGGGCGGGCTTGATTCAAGGGTGGCAGGGTCATATGCAATTGGTCGGCTTGGGCAGGCCCGCCAGCTTGGCGGCAAGTTTGGCGGGGGTGCCATTGAACAGGCGGTTCAGGTGCGGGCTATTGCCCTTGTCCGCGCCCAGCTTCAGGGCGGTGTACTTGATCAGTGGGCGGGTGGCCGGGGACAGCTGGTACTCCTGGTAGAACTGCCGCAGCAGTTCGAGGATTTCCCAGTGGTCGGCGGTCAGCGCAATGCCCTCGCGCTCGGCAAGGGCCTCGGCGGCTGCATGGGACCAGTCTTGCAGGTCGACCAGAAAGCCGTCCTTGTCTAGGGCGATCGCCTGATCGGCAACGGTGAGGGTATTCATAGCCAGCTGTTGACCTTGTCGTAGTGCAGCGACAGTTCGACGAACCCGGCGTAGTCCACGGCCTTGGCCAGGTCGTTGCCGACCGCGCGGGCTTGCAGGTCTTCGTCCAGGGCGAACAGGCGCTGGGCCAGGCTGGCGGCTTGCAACTGGCGGTACGCTTCGCTGCCGCTGCGCAGGGCGTACACCGCATCGCCGCACAGCAGCAGGGCGTCGTTGGCGCCCAGCAGGCGCAGGCAACTGGCCAGGCGCTCGTCGCCGAACGGGGAGTGGGCAATTACGTGCAGGGTCGTCATCAGAGCGTTACCACCTGGTCGAAACGGGCGATCAGTGCGGTCAGTGCCGCGTCATCCAGCACTTGCACTGGCAGTGCCAGGCTGTCGGCGGCCAGGCCACGGCGGGTGAGGCTGTGGTTGCAGGCGAACAGTTCTTCGACGCCGAACATCGGCAACGCCTGCAGGTTGGCGGCCAGGTTCTTATGTTGCACGGCGGCAGGTTGCTGGTTTGGCGCCAGCTGGAACACGCCATCGTCGAGGAACAGCATGCCCAGCGGCAGGTCGAACGCGCCACCGGCCAGGGCGATGTCCAGCGCTTCGCGGGCAGATGGGCCGTTCCACGGCGCCTGGCGGCTAATGATCAACAAGGATTTGGCCATTTCAGTCGCCTCCAAAGCAGACAAGGCGGTCGGCGACTTGCGCGGCCTCATGGAGTTGCCCCAGGCCGGACAACTCCCATGGCCTGGGCAGGTTCACGGCCGGGCGCTGATAGCGGTTGGCCTCGGCCTCGTCGAGCACGCCACGGCGCAAGGCGGCGGCGATGCACACCACGGCGTCCAGCTGGTGGCTCTCGATAAAGGCACGCCACTGCGCGGCCACGTCCACTTCATCCTGGGGAGCGACCACGTTGGCCGAGGCACTGTGTACCCCGTCCTGATAGAAGAACAGCCGGGCAATCTCATGCCCGCCGGCCAGCACCGCCTCGGCATAGCGCAAGGCGCGCCGCGAGGAGGGCGCATGGGCCGGGGAGAACACCGCGATAGCGAATTTCATGGGTAACTCATGCAAAGGAATACCGCCATGATAAAGCAAAAAAGCCCGCGCCCGCTTGTGCATGCGGGCGCGGGCTTTGGTAGGAGCGGCCTTGTGTCGCGAATGGGCTGCGAAGCAGCCCAGCAATTAGTGCATTTACGCTGAAGCCCCGGGGCTGCTTTGCAGCCCATTCGCGACACAAGGCCGCTCCTACAGGGCTTGCGCAAGGCCCTGTCAGAAGGGAGCAGGCCTCAAGCCTGTTCCTTGCTCTCCGGCAGGAACCAGTTCAGCACCAGGGCACAGATGCCACCGGTCGCCACCCCCGACTCCAGCACATTGCGCACCGCCGCCGGCATATGCGCCAGGAACTCCGGCACCTGCGCCACACCCAGGCCCAGCGCCAACGACACGGCGATGATCAGCAGCGCACGCCGGTCCAGGCGGGTGCTGGCCAGAATATTGATGCCCGAGGCTGCAACCGCGCCAAACATGACCATTGCCGCACCCCCCAGCACCGGTTCTGGCACCGCCTGAATCACCCCGGCAACACTGGGGAACAGCCCCAATATCACCAGCATTACGGCAATCCACATGCCGATATGGCGGCTGGCAATACCGGTTAGCTGAATCACGCCGTTATTCTGCGCAAAGATCGAACTCGGGAACGTGTTGAACAAGCCCGCCAACAACGAGTTGGCGCCGTTGACCAGCACACCACCCTTGATCCGCTGCATCCACACCGGGCCTTCGACTGGCTGGCGCGACACCTTGCTGGTGGCGGTCACGTCACCAATGGCTTCCAGCGACGTCACCAGGTAGATCACCAGCATCGGAATGAACAGCGCCCACGAGAAGCTCAGGCCGAAGTGCAGCGGCGTCGGCACCTGAAACAGCGCGGCCTCGTGCATACCGGTGAAGTCCAGGCGGCCTATATAGCCCGCCAACGCATAGCCGACCGCCAGGGCAATAACGATGGCACAGCTGCGCATCCACACCAGCGGAATACGGTTGAGGATCACGATAATGGCCAGCACCACACCCGACAACAGCAAGTTCTCGCCATTGGCGAAGGTGCCATTGGCCATGGCGCCGAAGCCGCCACCCATACTGATCAGGCCGACCTTGATCAGCGTCAGGCCGATCATCAGCACGACAATGCCGGTGACCAGCGGGGTGATCAGGCGTTTGACAAAGGGCAGGATGCGCGAGACGCCCATTTCGACGAACGAGCCAGCGATGACCACACCAAAGATGGCGGCCATCACACCTTCGACCGGCGTGCCTTGCTTGACCATCAGCGCCCCCCCGGCAATCAGCGGGCCCACGAAGTTGAAGCTGGTGCCCTGCACGATCAGCAACCCGGCGCCAAACGGCCCGAAGCGCTTGCACTGCACGAATGTGGCTATACCGGAGATTACCAGCGACATGGAGACGATCAGGTTGGTGTCCCGCGCGGACACCCCCAGCGCCTGGCAGATCAACAGCCCGGGCGTCACGATCGGCACGATGATCGCCAGCAGGTGTTGCAGCGCCGCCAGCAGGCCGATCAGCAGCCGAGGCTTGTCCTCGAGGCCAAGCACCAGCTCATTGGCGGGGGCCGATGCTGCTGGGCTGTGTTCATGTGTGCTCATGGCTGAAAGCTGCCCCTGAAGAAAAAAGGAGCGCATTCTACGGGGTGAAGGCAGATTGCGATAGAGCAAAGCACGATGCCGACATGATCGGCGACCCTATGCTTAATTACATGACTTTTTAGTCAAATACCGCCTGCCGCGAATGTTCACTCCCGCGCCTGTTGACCCATGCCGACGACGGCCACCGGCATGCCTTTCCCGCACCCACAAAAAAAGCCCGCCGAAGCGGGCTTTCTCACAACCTACAACAATCAGTCATCACGCCCCATGATGCCAAACAGCTGGAGCAGGCTAACGAATAGGTTGTAGATGGACACATACAGGCTGATGGTGGCCATGATGTAGTTCCGCTCACCACCGTGAATGATCGCGCTGGTCTGGAACAGGATGCACACCGACGAGAACAGCACGAAGCCGGCGCTGATCGCCAGTTGCAGGCCGCTGATCTGGAAGAAGAAGCTGGCCACGACCGCACCCAGCAGCACGAAGAAGCCGGCAGTGATGAAGCCACTGAGGAAGCTCATGTCCTTACGGGTAATCAGTACGTAAGCCGACAGACCACCGAACACCAGGGCAGTCATGGCAAATGCCGAACTGACAACCTCGGCACCACCGGCCATGCCCAGGTAGCGGTTGAGGATTGGGCCGAGAATGAAGCCCATGAAGCCGGTGAGGGCGAAGGTGGAGACGAGGCCCCAGGCCGAATCACGCAGCTTGTTGGTCAGGAAGAACAGCCCGTAGAAGCCGATCAGCACCACGAATACGTTCGGGTAGCCGACACGCATTTGCTGGGCAACGAAGGCCATGACGCCGCTGAAGGCGAGGGTGAGCGCCAGCAGACTGTACGTGTTGCGCAGGACCTTGCTGATCTCCTGCTGCTCGACCTGCTGGCCGTGATGTACGGCATAATCCTGTTCGCGCATGGCGACACTCCTTGGTAAACCTGTGGTTTCGAACGTTCAGATGCTGGGAGTCTACCAGAGCCATTGCAACCCGCGACACAGAGAGTTTGACAGCTTGTTTCATTACGGTATTATGGCGGCCGCAAACGAGCTGGAAGCGTGGCCGAGTGGTTTAAGGCAACGGTCTTGAAAACCGTCGATGGGCAACTATCCTAGAGTTCTTATCTCAGGTAGTCCCCAGATGCACACTTCAGGATGTCCAAGCAGTAGCATCGGGGAATTGGCAGAGTGGTTGAATGCACCGGTCTTGAAAACCGGCGAACGTGAGAGCGTTCCCAGGGTTCGAATCCCTGGTTCCCCGCCAAACATAAAAAAATCAAGGGCTAGAGAAATCTTAGCCCTTTTTTTGTGCCTGTAAGATCTGTTCCTCCTGACGGGCAATGGCCGTTTCAACAGGCATGCAAGCGCATGAGGCGTACTCAGGTGCACACTAATGCATGCTTCTAAGCTTGAGGCGACGATCGAAAACTCAACTGCGCACTTGCCTTATGCCGAGTCAGGCATTAATCAGGCCGACCAGGCCGTGCCCAAAGCGCAAGTCGTAACTCCTGATAAGCCTGGTCGGTGTGATCCAGTGACCGGATCAGCCCCCACTTCTTAGCATCGTCCCCTGCAAGAGGGGGCTCTCCTAGCCTTAAACCAGTGCAACGCCAGCTGGCTCAAGCTGTAGGTCTACACACGCAATTTGAGCTTCCCTCTGAAGGATTGCGGCTAGCCGAGAGTCGGGATCTTTTTCAATCATCGATCGACAGGCCTGCATGAACGCCGATGGCGCGATCCCGTAATTGCCCTCAGGTACATTGGTATCGTTCACGAGCGCAAAGCCCTTCTGTACGAGTAACTGAAGGTCTACTCCCGTCGCTGCCTGTATCTCCATTTCGAACATCTGGGAGGTTGCTGACCGCAAGAATTGCATCTGGCTGAATCCCCATTCGCCCCCTTTCATCAGGTTCTGGAAGAGTTCAAGCACGGTAAAGCGTCTCATGGAATCGGTTCGGGCGCGGTCGATTTCGTCCAGGATCATGGGGTGAACCTGATCAAGGGTGCGGATTCCACGGTCATCTGGCCACCCATTCCATAAGCATCTGACCACCGATTCCACGGTGATCCGGCCACCCATTCCACGCGTATCCGACCACTGATTCCACGGTCATCCGGCCACTCAACCGGGCAGGCAGTAACGCAGGATTTCTTCACTACCATCGACCTCTTTTTCGAAGCAGAGAGGTCGTCGTGGAGCGTTTATCCATGCGTAAGATTCGCGAAGTACTTCGTCTCAAGTTCGAGGTCGGGCTATCGGCTCGCCAGATTGCCGTCAGCGTGCAGATCGGTCGTGTCACTGTCGGCGATTACCTCAACCGCTTTGCCGCCAGCGGTCTAGCCTGGCCCTGTTCGTTGTCCGATTCCGAGCTGGAGCAGCAACTGTTCCCACCGCCCCCTGCGGTGCCCAGCGAGCAACGGCCATTGCCCGATTGGTCTTGGGTGCATGCCGAGCTACGCCGGCCGGGCGTGACCTTGGCGCTGCTCTGGCAGGAGTATCGCCTGAGCCAGCCGAAAGGCTTTCAGTACAGCTGGTTCTGCGAGCACTACCGAGCCTGGCAGGGCAAGCTGGACGTGGTGATGCGCCAGGAGCATCGCGTCGGTGAGAAGCTGTTTGTCGACTACGCCGGGCAGACGGTGCCGGTGATCGACCGCCACAGCGGCGAGATCCGCCAGGCGCAGGTGTTCGTCGCGGTGCTTGGCGCGTCCAGCTACACCTTCGCCGAAGCCACTTGGTCGCAGCAGTTACCGGACTGGCTGGGCTCCCATGTCCGCTGCTTCGCCTTTCTCGGCGGCGTGCCGGAAATCGTGGTGCCGGACAACCTGCGAAGCGCGGTGAGTAAGAGCCATCGCTACGAGCCGGACATCAACCCGAGCTACCGCGATCTGGCCGAGCACTATGGCGTGGCGGTGGTGCCGGCGCGGGCGCGTAAGCCGCGCGACAAGGCTAAGGCTGAGGTCGGCGTGCAGGTGGTCGAGCGCTGGATCCTCGCCGCGCTGAGGAACCGCCAGTTCTTCTCCCTGGACGAACTCAACAGCGCCATCGCCTTATTGCTGGAGCGGCTCAACCGACGACCGTTTCGCAAGCTGCCGGGCTCCCGGCACTCGGCCTTCGAAGCCCTGGATCGTCCAGCGCTGAGCCCACTGCCGGAGCAGCCCTACGTCTATGCCGAGTGGAAGAAGGCGCGCGTGCATATCGACTATCACGTCGAGGTCGATGGGCATTACTACTCAGTGCCCTACCAGTTGGTGAAGAAACAGCTGGAAGTACGGCTGACGGCGCGCACCGTCGAGTGCTTCCACGCCAACCAGCGGGTGGCCAGCCACCTGCGCTCGCCACACAAGGGCCGGCATAGCACACAGACCGAGCACATGCCCAAGAGCCATCGCGAGCATGCCGAGTGGACGCCGCAACGGTTGATCCGCTGGGCCGAGCAGACCGGGCCGCACACCGCCGGCGTGATCAGCCACATCCTCGAACGGCGCATCCACCCAACCCAAGGCTACCGGGCCTGCCTGGGCATCCTGCGCCTGGGCAAGACCCATGGCGAAGTGCGCTTGGAGCTGGCCTGCCGACGCGCCCTCAGCCTCGGCGCGTGCAGCTACAAGAGCCTCGAATCGATCCTGCGCCAGGGGCTGGAAAACCTGCCGCTGGCCCAGCAGCACCTGCCCCTGCTGCCGGACGACCACGCCAACCTGCGCGGCCCCGGCTACTACCACTGAACACAAGGAATCCCACCATGCTGCCCCATCCGACCTTGGACAAGCTCCAGACCCTGCGCCTGACCGGCATGCTCAAGGCACTCGCCGAGCAACTGAAAACCCCCGACATCGACAGCCTGAGCTTCGTGGAACGCCTCGGCCTGTTGGTCGACCGCGAACTGACCGAGCGCGACGACAAGCGCCTCAGCAGCCGCCTGCGTCAGGCCCGGCTCAAGCACAACGCCTGCCTCGAAGACATCGACTACCGCAGCCCGCGCGGACTCGACAAGGCGCTGATCCTCCAGCTGAGCAGCGGTCAGTGGTTACGCGACGGACTCAACCTGATTATCAACGGCCCGACTGGCGTCGGTAAGACCTGGCTGGCCTGCGCCCTGGCCCACCAGGCCTGCCGAGAGGGTTACAGCGTGCGTTACCTGCGCTTGCCGCGCCTGTTGGAAGAGTTGGGCCTAGCCCACGGCGACGGGCGCTTCGCCAAGCTGATGAGCGGCTATGCCAAGACCGACCTGCTGATCCTTGATGACTGGGGTCTGGCCCCGTTCAACGCGGAACAGCGCCGCGACATGCTGGAGCTACTGGACGACCGCTACGGCCAGCGCTCGACCATCGTGACCAGCCAAATGCCAGTGGACAACTGGCACGAACTGATCGGTGATCCGACTCTGGCCGACGCCATCCTCGACCGCCTGGTGCACAACGCTTATCGGATCAACCTCAAGGGTGAGTCGATGCGCAAACAGACGAAGAAATTGACGACACCGGGCACCTCAGACTAACAATGCCCCCCCTGCGTCGCTGCGCTCCGACTGCCCGGCCGGATGGCCGTGGAACAGGTGGCCAGATGGCCGTGGAATGCCTGGCCAGATGAGAGCGGACTGGGTGGCCGGATGGCGTGGAATCCGCAATCAAGGGAGTGATCATGAAATTCGAGCCAATCCTCAATGGTGCCATCTGAGAGCCCAGCCCTAAAGTGGTCACACCATTTCTCAACGAATGCCAGCCCCAGTGTCTGGTCACCGGTCAATCGATCTATCGTAGGTATCAGGTTTGACACCCGCTTCATGTCGAGAAGGCCTGCAGAGGGGAGCAGAGCCTCCAGTTCGAGGATCAAGTCATTTTCGGAAAGCTGAGGGTGCCAATCGAGATGCTCTTCGAAGGTGATAGCCTTGTTCCGAGCTGCAAGCCGCTCGCTCTTTTGCAAGTGCTTGGAGACGAGATGCTGAATGTTGGCGCTGTCCCTTATCCCTGAATTGAAGAAAGCCAGGATCATGGCCTCCAGCTCGTCGGTGCTGCGAATACCCATCCGGCTCATCAACCCCTGCCAGCGCTGAAGGTCTTGCTGCTCTTGGCTTAGCGGCGCGCCTTGCTGGCCCGTATGGGCGAGAAGGGTAAATGTTTTGTGTGACTGGTAGTCGAGGATGAATTCATCGCTCGGGGCGCCCTCAACCGCTCCATAGTGAATAGCGCCGAGTAGGCTAATCGATGGCAGCACGCGCTTGAGTACCTGCGGTGCAAGATGTGGATCCTTCTCCAGCAACTGATTGGCTGCCCTGATGATTTTCCGAATCACCCGGATGTTGGTGATCTGCAATGGCTCAAGCGCCGACTTCAATTGGGAGGGCCACGGACAGGAGGTCAGCTTATGCGCGATGTCAAAAGCTTCGGATGGAGAGGTTTCCAGCTTGATCTCCTGGTCGACAACCTTCTCCCGGATTTGCCCCCAAATATCCTGATCCTTCAGCTTGTCGCTGTTGAGAATCAAGAGAATGCGGCACCCGTGGGTCAGTACACATTCATCAATGAATCCCAGGATTTCATCGATGCTCAGCTTTGTGTGTTTGCGCTCAATGTCGTCGATGATGATGAATCGGTCTTTGACCATGTACGGCATCGCCAGCAACGCCACCTCTTCAAGCGCAGAAAAGCTCGAATGAAGTCCTTTGAGCACCTTTGTGATACCGGCTAATCCCGCCTTCAGGCCCTCCGTATTGGTTTTACCGAGCGTTGGTGCGATTCCTTGGGCAATCTTAAGCTTCAGCTCCACGATCGAGCTGACACCGAAGAGCGAGGCCGACACGGCGGCTTTCGCCCGAGGATCATCCGTTTCCTCGCGGACACGCTGCCACAAGTGTGTTTTCCCGGTTCCCCATTTGCCCGAAAGGGCGATGACGCGATTCTCTTGATCCTTGATGAGGTCGAGCAGGGCGGTCTTGCAGAGCGCGAGTGTCATGAAAATCCTTTCTCTGGAAGCTAATGCTGAAGCTGAGTACGGAGTGAGGGCAGAGAATAATGCAGGCGAGGGAGGTTGGGCAGGCAGCGCGCTGCGTGATACTGCACCGTGCAGCCATGCGCGCGCCTTCAGATCCACGACTTCCTGGCCAACCTGTACTCGCCTTTAGAACAACCGTGCCGACGTATCAGGGTTAGGCATGGGTGGCGTTAGATTCTCAACCTGCACCAGGAATACGTCGCCCCTGGCTGCCTGAGGATAGAAGTGCACACAGTGTCCTGTCGGGTCTTTAATGTGCGTGCGCTTTCCAAGAGAAATGACGGCTGGCTGGCTGACACCGAAGTCCATCACAGCGCCCGTCGCGTACATGGACATGTGCCCCTGGTCATTGTGGTTGATCTGTATCCGTGCTTTCAGTTGAGTCCATGGATGTCCTGTTTCGGTATGAATAAAGGAGCCTCCCTGCGCGGATTTTTCAAGCTGAACAGCATTTTCGGCACTCAATCGGTGAATGACCGTGCCGTGATAATTGGGATGGGCTACGTAAGCTATTGATCCAGGCGGGGCGGCAGGGCTCACCACTCGCCCATTTTCATCTGTTCGATGCTTATGAGCCGCGCCATCCACGCCGATGACGCAGACTTGAGCTCCGCCGATTGGAGCCCCAGACTCGTCGCTTACTGTGATCACATGCGAGTCACAATTCGACAGTGGGGCATAGGTCACCGCTAGAAAACGGGGCACGGCGTCCTCAAGGACATCGTTCATCTCGCGTTGCAAATTACCGAGTACCTGATCTTCTTCGCTCCCGCCCTCCAGAAACTCCAGTTCTTGCTTCCAGAACAGGGCGTAGGTGCGCGATTCTCTCCACTGCGTAAGCACCTTGGCTGAGAACCGAATATTGCTGGCGTTCATGCTGAAATCCGACAACTGTAAGGTCATGACGGCAGGGCGTGAATCAGGAACCACTGCGTGCAGCGTGATCTGTTTGGTGTTGTCATTCCAGTTCACCAACGCCGTTTCAAGGTTGGCATTGCTGAAGGCGAGCGTAACCTCTTCGATAAAGCCTGAAAGCTTTTCCTGGATTCGCAGCGCGGCGGTTTTCAAGTGCTCATCGGTGCGGGCTTTGGCTGCTCGCTGAGCATCGTAGGCGCTTCGGCTATTTTCGATGAGCGAGTCAAATTCGCGCGTGTTGAATTGAATGGCCAACGGTAGCTCCTCTTTGGGGCTAAGCCATGCACGTAGCTCCGTGCATACCTGGGACATAGTGGGTCGGTGTTCTGGAGTCAGCGCCGTAGCGCTCGCGATCAATTTATCGAGCTGGCTGCTCCCGACAGCCCCGGGAAGGTAAGTCCCGATTCGGAATGCCTCATGGCTTAGGTCGTAGACGCCAGGCAGGGGGAAATTCTGACCCGTTGCCAGTACCCACAGCGTTTTTGCCAAGGAAAACACGTCTGCTTTGGAGCCATCGGCATGTGCTGCGGTGTTGAGCATCTCCGGCGCGATGTAAAAAACGGGCCCGATACGCTCATGTGGAGCCGTTTCACCTTCTTTGCCAGCAAAGCTGACCAGCCCAAAATCGCCTACTGTCCAGCGGTCATTGTGAAAAAACAGGTTGTCCGGTTTGATGTCGCGGTGGGTGTATCCACGCGCATGCATAGCCTCCAGCACGCTAGCGATTTCCAGCATTGCTTTCACAACCACTTCAAGGGTTGGGCTTCTTCCCAGCTTCTCTTGGGCCGGGGTGGCTAGTGCCATCACCAGCCAAGGTTGCTGCGCGCCCACAGGGTCAGTTTCGGCATCTAGAACAGGGATGACGCCTTGAATGTCGGCGCAATCGCGAAGCCCTGAAACCTCATTCCTGAAGCGAGCCGCGCGATCTGAAAATTTTGTGGATTTCAGCAGTTTCAAAGCACCCTGCTGGCCGTCTTTGGTCGCCAGGTAGACGACGCCGTTGCCTCCCTTTCCCAGTGGCTTTTGCGTATCCAAAGTCCAGCCGTTGAAGTCTGTTGTTGCAGGGGGCTTGCGGTAATTTTTTTTGGGCATGCTGAACGCTCTTCCATGCTGGTGCGCGAACAGGCACTTTATCGCATTGGGCGCGCTGGGACTGAGTCGGTAGCCATCAGTTGGCTATCGAAGGTATAGAGTCATCAGCCAGAAATGGTAGAGCGGGTTCGACCCGCGAGGGAGTGCTAAGTGGTCGGCATTGTGGGGTTGAAAGCCCGCGGAATGGCTCGACCGGTTAGCAAACGACATCGATTTTCCGAGAGATGTTGGTGTCGGGATGCGGGCCAACATACATCAGGAAAACGTGGAAAATGCCCAGGTGCTGAAGTACCTGGTAATAAATACGTGCGGCAGCTTCACGTGTGGTTCTGTCCCCGTTTTTGAGGTGGGTGTTATGGGTCTCTTCCCGCACCCGGACACCATTCACATAGATCTCCAGCTTGGTATCAATACCCCCGGTCTTGGCATGGGTCAGGCCGCGCGTGCGGAAAAACTCGTCGAGGTTCCCCACGTCGCCACCCTGCTTGATCAATTCGCAGAAGGCTTCCAGCGACTCATAGACGAACCAGTGACGATGTTGAGCGATATCGTCGCACTGGCTGATGCCGTTACCGACCACATGCAGGTAGCGGGCGGACTGCACCGCTTCTTCAATGGACTGTGACGGTAAAGGCGCTACATCGCTTTCGTCTACCACTGCCTTGATCAGGGCATCGGTGACCGCGTTGAGAAACTTCTCATCAATCTTTGGCCTGTTCAGGTGGAGGTACGGCCAGCCGTCAACTTCCATCTCGGGCTCAATCACCTGAGCGTTCAGTTCCTTCAGCGTCGCAAGCTCGTCGTCTACCTCTTCTGCGATCGAGGCGTAGGGGAGCACGTAGATTTCAGCGTAGTCATAGCCGCCTTCGACGGAGTCGCAGTAGTTGCGAAGAGCTTCAGCCGCATGTCTGGGGCTTGGCTTGAGCTGGAGCCGACCTGTCCTGTCCAGGTCGGCAATGATGATTGAAGGTCGGATGCCGCGACCCTCCAAGGCCTGTTCAATGCGTCGGCGGATTTGCTTGGGCACGCCAATGATGCAGACAGGAATCATCGTGGCACACCCAGGTTACAGCTGCGACTTGCTCAGGACACTGCTTAGCAGTACCGGAATGGCGTATTGGGCGATGTCTTCGTCGCTCATCCGCTCCAGCAGGCGCAGTGCCTGCTCGCGTGAGCTCATGACCGTGGCCTTGGCGTCTGGCTGGGGTGGGCAAGAGGCCGCAGGGGTAGCCGCGAGGTTCAGCTCCTCCGGCTTGACGTCATGCTTTACTGCCCATGCCTGGATCCATTGGGCAATCTTGAGTGTGCGCATCTGACGCCATTCCTGCTCTCGGTCACCGAGTGCTTTGGTGAACGCTGCGTTCACCTTGCTGGAGTAGGTGGCTTCTATCAGCTGCTGGAGCGGTGCACGTTCTGCAACAGGCAGGTTGATGAGGTCGAGGAACTCGGCCATCCAGGCAAGTTGTTGGCTGGCAGGTATCCACTCGATCTCGATGAAGTCCTGCGGACGCTCTGCGAGTTTCGCCTTGTAATCCTCATCACCTTCCTTCAGGAAGTGAAGAATCTTGTGGCTGACTTTGTCGAAGTAGCGCTTGCGATTGCTGTCTGGGTTGGTGAATGCTTGCCAGACATCACTGCGCATCAGGATGGTGTGATCCTGTTTGGGCTTGGCTTCAACGCTAATCGCCTTGGCCCGTGCCTGAGCGCGGTCACGCTTGAGCGAGATGCGAAGGTCACCACTGACTTCGGGGCGCGCGATCTCGATGCGATCGCCCATGTGCGTCAGCAGGAACTCTGAGAATTTTTTGCAGCCGTAGCTGTTTTGGTCAAGCGGGGACATGCCGCGTTCAATCAAGGCTATGTTAAGCCGTTGCTTCAGGCGCGCGCTCAGTTCATAGGGTTGATCAGAGAGTAGCTCGTGGATGAGCTGGAGGATGTGTTGCAGGTCGTCCATTGAAAATCCCAGGCTGAAAAAATATCCCGCCACAGAGTGTGGCGGGTATCTTTGAATGCATCATAGTGCTGCCTGGTTCCAAACTGTTCGCAACGTCGTCTGATATGTAGAACTCCATACGTATCAGCGCCTAGGCGTTGTGACAGCCCTTGAGAAGAGAGCGGAAGCCCGTAGTGTGTGGATCCGGTCGATCTCGTAGTAGCCCTCCGTGAACATCATGATGATCACGAAGCCGTAGAACAATGGTAAACGTGGTGAAGCCACGGCGTCAACGTCGTTGACGGTTTGTCAATTCTAGAAATCGTCGAAAACGAAGCTCAGAGCACCACTGGAGGCCGCAAAGCGTCGAATGCCATTCCGAACGGTAGTAGCGAAGCTGCATGGAACGATTTCAAGGGTTTCGGTGAGCGTTGCACCGCCCAGTTCATGCTGATGTGGATCGCAAGCAGATGGCCAACGGTCTATGGCAGTCTCACCGCTGTCCCAGTCTTCGTCTTTGGATGCCCTTGGCCCGGCCCGTTGCGACGTCGGGCGCAGCGGGTACCCACAGAGCGCTCCTGGCCTGCTTGTCCGACACGGTCACTTATTTCGCGGCGCTACTCCAGCGTTGATACAACTGCTCAGCATGATCCGGGTTATCAATTTTGGGTTTGGTGCGCAGACTGAAGGCCTTCTCCGCCAGTGTTTCCAAGCGCTCAGCCGCTTTGGGCAACCATCCGTTTCTGATCGCCCAGCGCCTGACGTTTTCCGCTGGCTCTTGATGGTTTCGTGCACGAAGAATACGGAGGATGCGTTTCGCGTGTTCTTCATCAGAGGGATGGAGAATGTTGTGAGCTTTGTTGACTATCGTGCTCAGCGACTTCATCGCTTGCTCCACGATTGGATCATTGATGAGCGAGTCAACCTCAACAGGCGTAGCAGATTTCCCATGGATTTCGGGTGACCAGGTTTTCACCCAGTCATCAATCGCCCCAGTCGTCCAGGGAACGGCCACGATGGCGACGACGTTAGGTAGTGCGTCGACTTTATCCATCATGTCCTGGCTCGCAAAGGCGACTACCACCACGGCTGGTTGCGACACCCATTTCAACGTAGTTTTGGTTTCGCATCGCACCAGTGCGCCGCTCTCCAGCTTGACTGGCGTACCCTTCATGAATGCTTTGTGAGCGGGGTCGCCAACCGCGGTGCGTATGGAGCCGGAATCGAGTGCTGCTTTATTGGGCGTGAGGAAGATAACATCGAGCGTTTTCGTAGTGCGGCATAGCTGATCAGCGATCCCAAGCGCCGTCAGCAAGTGCTTGGGCGATTGGTTCGTGTCAGGCAGGAGCACTCTCTTTACGGCAGGCATACGGTCGTCCCTGTAAGAGATGTTGGAAAAAGTGATCCATTTCGGAGTTCTGGAAGCTTCCTCCGCTTCGTTTGATAGATCAAGTGAGGCCGTTTTAGGTACGGCCTGCACACATCGTCGATACGACAGGGTATCGCCAGTCAGGTGCCCGGTACCTATCACAAGAAATCCACGCTACATCGACAGAACCCCGATCGAGCAGTCATCTGTGGTTTTTTTTGCGAACGCATGTTCAAGGTTGTCGGATAGCACTTCACGCATTTGCGCAGGCTCTTTGGTGCGGCTCCATGAGAGGATTTGGCGCACAGCTGCCGTTGCCGGCGTCTTGTCTAGCCTTCGGTACAGACTCTCCGCTGTGCCGTCGCTCATCAGGACAAAGCCAGCTCCCTGACCGCATTGGCCGCGGTACAAACGCAGTCGGCTGGATGCGGTAGAGTCCGTCACGAAGAACGTCGTATTTGCGAATTCACCGTTTTCCGGGTGAGAGAGTACCATGATCTGGCCATCCTCTTGCTGATGCAGGATGCAGCCATCTCCTATGTGACCTGCGAGATACCGCCCTTTGGAGTGGGCCACGAACAAAAGGGTGCTCGCGAGTTCAGCCTGCCCGCAACGTAAACCAATGGCTTGGCGCTCCAGCCCCTGCAGGCAATGCTGGAGTATTTCAATCGTGGTTTGAGAGGGATTTGTTTCAGCCATCGTCCAGAGCTCATCGAACCGATCAAGCAATAGGCGAGTAATTGCTTTTACGACCGTTCGAGACCCGTGCTCGGAATGCTTTTTGGAACCCGCCCCGTCTGCCAGGGCGACACACGCGAAGCCATTCTGTGATCTGGCAGCAACGTAGTCCTGGCACGGCATGCCACTGCTGGCATGAGAGCGCCCGGTGAAGAGCGCACACGATGTCCTATAGGCGTGACTGCGATCCCCCTCAGCCATTGTCAGACTTGGCCCCACGCAGCAATGCCGTTGACGTCGAGCGTCACTGTTTCGCCAGGCGTGGATTGCGAAACCCGGGAAACACTACGGCTGAGCCACATGAAGAACTCTTTGAAGTTCAGGCCTTTCAGACGCATAGGGGGGCGGCCAGGGGAGAGCAGGGCCAGCGTGTCCAAGTTGGCTGCGGCGCCGATCGCGATGGGGAACACCGTGAGCTTTTTCGCTTTGCTCAATTCAAGAATTCGCGCACTGGCAGTGCTGATGTCGTCGGTGGGTTCGCCATCGGTCATGACGACCATCCATGGCTGGTAGTAATCGACGCCGGCGCGTTGATAATCCGATTTTCGTACCTCCAAGAGATCGAGCGCCAGGTTCACACCTTGGCCCATCGCTGTGGTGCCTGATGCGACCAGCGCGGGTACGTCCTGGCGATCAATCGCCATGAAGTCTACTTCTCGGGTTGCCTGGGTGCCGAAGGTGACGATGCTGATCTCTGCTGCGTATTGAGCGACTTCGTCTGCGCGAATCGCCTCATAGAACATTTGCACGCCCGCTTGCAGTTCCTGGATCGGTTGGCCCGCCATCGAGCCGCTGACATCCAGCACCAGGCAAATGGGTACGCGTGCAGTTGGGTTATCTACCAGGTCTTCTTGGCTGAGGATGTGATCTTCGTTCATTGGGTTTTGCTCACGAGCTGGTGAAGGAATTGGTTATTTGAAAAAGATGGCGAGCCATAGCTTTTTCAGCAATCGAGCAACCCAGGCGTTCGGGCGCGAAGGCGTCCGCTGTGTCGGTCTCGGCGGAGTGCGCTGCGACAATGTGGGTTGCTGTCTGGGTGCGGGGCTAGCTTGTGGCCGCGCAGCTGCCCGCGGTTGCTGAGCTGCTGGCTGGGCTTGAGCGACGCGCTGTGGCTGTTGCTTGGGCGGAGCAACGACAGGCGCTGCACGAGGAATGGATGCCGGTCGAATAGGCTGTGGAGCGGCAGCAGGATGCCCCTGATGTCGTCGCTCAGCTTGCAACCCTTCCTTCTCACTTTCTGCCGCCATCCGCTTGAGATTGTGCTCTCTGTGGCAGTCCTGACACCAAACCTTCCGGCCTTTCGCTGCCTGGCTCTGCGCATATTTCTTGGAAGCAACGGTCTTGGATTGGCATTTCCCGCACGTGACCGTAATAGGGTCTCGGATGAAAAAATACGTACTGGGGAAAATCTCATTGCCGAGATATTTTTTTTCGATTGCGCCCCGATATCGCTGAAGTAGCGCAGTCCATTGCTGGATCGTCAGGCGTTTGTTGTTGCTGAACGTTTGATGGAAAGCTTCGCGCAAATCCCTCGACAGATGATTCCAGATGATGCCCCAGGAGCCTTTGGGGGCGTTTTCACCGGAAAAATTCTCCTTGTCGCTGAAGTTACGGTACGGAAATTTCTGTGCCTTGATATTGTCCGCAGGAGATCCGCCGCCTTGTTGCGAGTACGGAGGCTTGCCGGGGAAAAGGATCATGAAAAGCATCGTGGCCACCGCGAAAAGCTCATGCTGGATGGTGCGCATGAAGGTTTCGTAGCCGAGACCCTGGATTTCTGGGGCTGTGAAATTGACTGTCCCGACAGGGCACGGGAAGCCCTCAACTTGAAAACTATCTGTGTCGACCAACCCTATTTTCTGGCTATCTTGAGTGACCAGCAGGTTCTGAGGGTTGATGTCTCCGATGAGAACGTTCAGCTTGTGCAGATATTCGACATGGGCAAGGAAGGCCAGGCACAAGTTGACCAGGTCGATACGTCCCCAGGCAGGGAAGGTTTTCAGGAGCACCGGTTTGACGAACATTGATGTCTGCATCGTTCGTCCCTGAGCGCGGGGCATCAGGTAGCCCACGAACTCCTCAAATCGGTTTACGACCGTTTCTGTGGGCCAGCAGATACCTGGTTGAACGACCCTGCGCGTGGTCATCAGCTCAATCTTCTGACGTTTGCCTGAGGTGAGTTTGTCCAGGTGATATATCTTGCAGACCAGCGCCGGATCACTCGTTTCGTAAATTACCCCTTCGCCTCCTTCACTCACTTTTTTCCCGAGACGTATCTGTCTGCCGGAAGCAGTGACTACCGTCTCGTTTGACCCAGGGAGCGCTTTGACGGAGAGTTTCACATCGGCAGCGGCCAGCGGAACAGCATGCACCCTGAATGGATCCGAGCGGACGGCAGCGGGGGATTTGACTTCTCTTTTAGGCTGGGATGGCGCTTCGCTATCTTGATCTGGCTGCCATCGGTGGCATTTCACACTTGAGCGTTTGGCTAGCTGCATGACCTGAGCGTCACAGGTTACGACCGTCATGCGGTAGTGAGCTGCCACTTCGATCAAGCGAGTGGCGGCGTTAGTCGTTTGGAACTGCAGGCGTTTGAGCAGGTAGGCGGGCGCGTCGTCGAAACGAAACTCAGAGAGATGATCGCCTTCAGCCAGCGTATCGCCCGTTGGTAAACGGTTGACCTTTCTGGCCTGACTGCCTTCGATCTGGCTCAGAATCCGATGTGCGTGCCGTCCGTGATGGGTAGGCTGACCACGAAGATTTATGAGCGCCACCATCGCCTCTGCCAGTAGCACAGGCAAATGCTGCTTCGTGCGGATTCTCGTGATGATGTCTGGGTACTCAAGGAGCACACTGATATCGATCAGTACTTTCTGCGTTCTATGTTCCGTCATAAATACAAGGTATCGCTAGTTCCATCTGATGAGTCGCTTCGGCGCTTACAGTAGCACGCTATGGATTAGGGCAGGGTGGTGCAGGGCTCGTGGTTGATGAGTTTAAGCAAAGCCCTCCTCGCATGAGAAGGGCTCAACGGGGTCAGCCGTTACGCACGCCTCCACCTACGACACGGACAAATTCATCTTGCGCATCCTTGTCGAACAGGAAGACTGCATGCTTGTGATGCTCAATTTGAGACATTACGTAATGAAGCATCTCAGGCTGCTCATCGTCTGATTTTTCGACGAGCTTTTGCAGCAGTGCCAGGCATTCCTGCTGCTTGTCCGTCAGCGAATTCTTGGCTTCTACCACGTCAGCGACGCTCGTTTGGGCCAGGAAGGTGAAGTAGTTCTTGAGAAGGCCACTGATCACATCGCAGACCTGCACTGCCGGATGCAGCTTGGAGTCTACAAATTCAAAATGGCTGGAGCCCAGCACCCCATCCAGTGCTTCAATTTCCTTGAAGCTTTTCTCGATCTCGAACTCGTTGTCGAAAATGTGGCGTGAAGATGCGAAGAGGCCAATGCAATGGCGATAGAACATTGACAGCCCGTCAATGAGCTTGAACGGCGCGTGTGTGTACACCATGTCCAGGGATTCGATGTTACGGCACAGGTCGAACAGCTTGGACAGGCTAATGGTGCGGGACAGATCTTCCTTGCTCATCTTGCCGCCCAATCGAGCTGAAACCTGACGATTTTTCTTGACGATTTCATTCAGGCGCTTGATGAAAGGGGCCGCATTTTTTGGCGTTACGTTCGGATAGCGGTACTTTGCCAGCACTGACAGCACATCGGCTTTGTACTTGCGCATGATGTAGTACAGCGCGTCTTTGTGATAGTCCACATAGGCCCGGCGCCCACCCGCCGGTGCATAGTTCAGCATGCCATGCTGATCAGCGTGGTCGCAGCAATCGTCGATGATGTCGACCAACGACCAATATTCCATATTCAGGCTGCTGTAGTGCAGGTAGTAGTCGGACTCGACCAGCCATTTGAGAATCTGTGTGACCTTCGCTGACTTCAAGTTGTCGAGAAAGCTCCCTTTAGCAACCTGCTTGAACTTCAGTTCTTTCGCGGTGGGCGGTAAACGCAGCGAGACGATCAGCTCTTCACATTTGCTCTGCGCCTGATCCCCCTTGTGAGCAATCCCTGCCAGTACAAAGGCTGGCGAGGGATTTTCATGAGCATCTGTATTGAATCGGCCACCTGTCAGATACAAAGACCGGATATTGTTAGATTCGTCATAGTAAAAGGTATAACTCATTGCGACTCCTGTACGTTACGTCGTAGGCATAGGCATTCAGAGAGGAATGCGGGCTCATACTAGGTTCGGCGTATCCCTGCCTGAGATTTGGCGGCCAATAGCCTTTGTTGCGCGCGACTCTAGCATGATGGCGATGTGCTTTCATTTGGCTAAAACATTCTTCTAATAGAAAGGTTTGGCCGGGGCGGCCCGGTTTGCGCGCTCATGATGAACATCGACCGTTGTCAATACGACGAATGGCAAAACGAAGCGGTGGCAGGTCTGCGTGGCGGCGTTCCGGAGCAGGCTTTCCCGAAGGGGAAAGGTCACCGGACTGGCGTCAAAAATCCTTTCTTGGGTCTCTATTGGAACTTCAGGGAGTACGGCCTATGCTACTGGCATTTTGATAGCCTGGCGGAGCTAGGCAGTGACAGGAGTCGGAATGACCATCATCGTCCGCGTTTTGAAAGCGAGGCACGGAGACTGCATCCTTGTCAGCCATGAAGGGGAAGAAGGGGTATTTAACCTTCTGATTGACGGCGGCACGTCTACCACCTTCAGGCATGGGAAACGGCAGCGCTACGCGGGAGCGCTTTGCAGTGCGCTTGATGATCTCAAAGCCAAAGGGCAGCGCATCGACCTTGCCATCCTCACCCACATTGATGACGATCACATCAATGGACTCATCAGAGCGTTTGAGAAACCAGGTTATCTGGGGGATATGGTCAAATCCATCTGGTTTAACTCCTCGCGCCTGATCACCTGCCATTTCGAAGTGGCAGAAATACCTCAGAATAATATCGAACTCCTTGACGACGACCCTCAAACATCAGTTAAGCAGGGCAGAGATTTGGAAGCAATCCTCGATGAGATAGGGTGCGTTAGAGCGCCCCTCATAATGGCGGGTCAAACTCATCAAGCAGGCCCATTTACGCTCAAGGTCTTGTCACCTCGTCGTGAGCAACTGGAAAAGTTGTTGCACGTCTGGCCCTGCGATGTAGATGAGGGAAAAACCTCGGCGCACGACACTGATTATCACCTATCACTGCAAGATATCTGGTCGGGCGATAGATTTCAGTCCGACACTTCTGTTTATAACGGTAGCTCTATCGCATTTACCCTCGAAGCCGAGGGGCGACGCATGCTTTTCCTAGGTGATGCACACGATGGCGTGGTATCCGACAGTTTGCGGTCTTGTGATTACAGCGAAAAAAACAAGCTTAGCTTGGATCTTGTGAAGTTATCGCACCATGGGAGCGAATATAATACCAGTAGCGATTTGTTGGGGTTGCTGGATTCGCCGATTTACATCGTGTCAACTGACGGGTCCAGGCATGGTCTCCCTAATAAAAGGACGATAGCCAGGATTATCAAGTCTACGCAGGGAGAAGTGTATTTTAATTACGATCAGGTGATTGCTCCCCTGCTACTGAATCATGAGGTTGAGGAGTATTCCTCTCGTCTAAAAGTGCTCGATGATGAAATCAGATACTAATAAGAATTTTTCAGAGATTATGCAGTCGCACTGTGTGACTGTTAACGGTGGAAGCGGTGTTCTGGTGAATGCCATGACCCAGGAGTTTTCTTATGTGCTGACGGCGAGGCACGCCATTTCTGTAGAAGTCGCCCGCAACGTAGTTAGCGACCATAACAAGACCGCCATCGAAGTTCTGGGTGTGATGATTTTCCCCGGGGAGGGTCAACAAGCAGCCCTGGATTGCGCAATATTGAAAGTTGCTTATCAGGCGGATGTCTCTCAGAGATCGTGGAATGCTACTCACCTCCCACCCTCAGCTAACCTTACATTTGTGGGCCTACCGGGAACAGAGAGAGCGAGTACGACACCCATCAAGCATTGGACGGGGCATTCAGCTGGCGTCGTCAACCAACTGATAACCCTTGCACTTGAAGGTGACCCTGGCAAGGCTGTTATTCAAGGAATGTCTGGAGGCGGTGTATACCATATTGATAATGGTTATCCGTACCTCGTGGGTGTGGAATTCGAGATGGAGGCCAGCCACCTGGATAACCAGTATGGCCGCGTCTATTGCCATGGTCTCGCGCGATACCATGAGCTCTTGAATTTCCATGCAAGTGCTCCGATGATTCCTCCACACATGGAGTGCTTTTCGAGAATACGGGATCGAATATTCGAATTTAATGCGGATGATCCTGATAACGTTAAGCTTTTGAAAGATGCGTTGCTTGGCTTCTCAGATGCATTAATTGCAAGTGGAATGCCACCTCCCTACGACATTATGAAGCGTTATAACGTCCAGCTACTCCTCGATGCGGGTGATCACAGTGTCTTGGAAACAAGAGAGCTATGGGTCGCCTATTTAGAGTTTGTGGTGATCTCGGCAATCATGGACGAAACTGGAATTGCAAACAGTGGCTATATCAGTGGGATCGATAAGAAACGTCGACTGCTGTATACCAGTGATAACACTAACTGGGTTCGTCGTTTAGATGAGATTCTAAGGATTTCACGAAAGCTGCTCGACAAGGACGGTACTCTCGTGGTCGCATCTCCTCAGGCGAATGCGAAACCGTTTCCCAAAGGCTTCATGCTTGAGAGTGTAATCAGCAATATAGCAATCGTCCCAGGACAGCCATTTTCTATCGATGAAGTAGAGTCAGGAATCTACACCAGTTACAAGCTGACTCATTTGGAAGGTCTGCGTAACAGCTGCGTCATTGAGAAGGAAGAGAAGTATCGCGTCGTCGCGCCGGGACGTAATCAACTACTTGAGCTCAAGAAGTATTTGAATGAAATTATCAATTAAAGATCACGATTTTGAGTTTCTCACTGCTGAGTTTGATGGCTTAGAGTTTCACATGTTTCGCTCTGATGATGAGCTGTCCTACATTTCATGTATAGTCTGCCTGTGTAAAGCCCCCTCCAGCATCGTAAAAAATTGGCAAGTTATCCAAAACCTTGTTTCGGTTCACCATCAACCCCCAGGGAAACTTGCTGCATGGAACATTTACATTGCGTATGTCACGAAGGGCGTTGTTCCAATTTGGGATAAGTACCAAATTGAGAATAATAAATACGCTGCGCGCAAGCTGATAATGGATGGTTATACTGAGTTACCCACCCTGGAGCAGTTGAAAGTACAGTTGGAAAGGCATCTATTGGGGGCGGACTTAACGCTGGACTCTCGTGTTACAGAAGCGCGAGAACCGTTATTGTCACTTGAGAAATTCGTGCGCGGCGCGCCATTGGATCAAAAGACCGAGTCCAAAGAAAAGCGCGCGTCAATGATAAATAAAATCATAGAATCTCTTGATAAAAATGAAAATCAAAAAGGTTGAAATCCAGGCGTTCCGTGCTTACAAAATGAAATCGGAGGGAACATTCGATTTTACGAATGCTGATGATGTTCCTTCGGATTTTGTGGCCATCTTTGCCCCAAATGGATTTGGTAAAAGCTCGTTTTATGATGCGGTTGAATGGGCGATTACGAACCATTTGGAACGTTTAGGTGGCGAGTACAACAAAGCTAACTATGAAGGCGCCGCGCGTGTAACCAAGGATGCGGGCAAGGGCCAGGAGATCCTTCGAAACAAATTTGTGGATGAAAAAGTTAAAACGCGGGTGGTTGTGTCCACTACGCGACCTGTTCCTTTTACACGACAGTTGCGGACAATACGCTCTAATGGCCGCGATTTACGTTTTGGAGGCAGAGCCAGCGAGAACGACTATTTTCGGCGTGTCATCTTAAGCCAGGATGAAATTGACAGGTTCTTACGAGAGTCGAAGCCACAAGAACGTTATGCCAAATTCATGGAAAGTTTCGGTGGGGAGACCGAGATTGCGCGCAAGGAGCTGAGTGCGCTGATTGTTGATAATAAGGCCGAGCTACAGAGTTTGGATGCGCGGCGAGAGGCTATTATTGTCGAGTTAAGGGAGCCGGTTGACCTTTCTATCTTTGATAATTTCAATGCATTGGCCGCACAGCTCAATGCTGCTGGTGAGCGTATAGTTCTGGCGGACGAACATTTTTCTGCTCAGACTGAGCATGCTCTGAGTGCAAGCCTTGTGTCTCGACAGCATGAACTGAGCGTAGAGCGTGAAGCTAATGTGCGGTCGATTGATGGGCTTGAAGAAAGATTGTTAAAGGTTCCTGAAATTGCACTTCACAGCCAGTTTATCGTCGATCAGACAGCGTTTTCAGCTCGGCTTGAACAGGGCCTGAAAGATGCTGGTCATTATCAGGAGCTTTTGAGTAGCCATGCAAAAAGCTCAAGCGACATTCAGGTCGCGAGTCAGAGCTGGGCAGAAATCAATGACGTAATCAACCATTCTGTTGGGTTCTTTCAGGCTGAGTTACGTCTGAATAATATCGCTCAAGGTCAGCGGGTGCTTGTAGAGGACCGAACAGGTCATGCAGCACAGCTGTCAGGGCTCGCAAAGACGTTAGGTGATCTTAATCAGCAGCTTAAGGAGGCTGATGACCGCGCCGCGTTCCTGAGAAACTCCCTGGACAATGCTGGGCCGACATACAATGAGTTAGCTTCGCATCGCGCGAGGATCGAAGTTATTACTCAGCAAGTGGCCGAGAAAGATGTTGCAGCCCGCCTCGATGCGGGAAAAATGGAAGGTTTTCAAGATGACCTGAAACAAGTGTCGGGTTACAAGTTAAGTGCAAACTTCATCTTGTCTACAGCGGAGGGTGGTCGATACTTGGCTCAAGACCAAGTTGAGCGTTTGACCAAATGTTTGGTGGAGTCGGAGGCAATTGAAACTCATGTAAAATCTGTGCATGCGACTCAAGCTGCTTTGGCTGACCAGATGGGACTGCACGAACGTCTGATCTCTACCGGTCTGGACTACCTCAGCGCTTGGCCTTCGAATATTTGCCCGCTGTGCAGCTCCCCCCACGAAGATGCGGAGAAGCTTAGAGCAAAGGTTAAATCGCAGACGCTCTTGTCGCGACTCAGTCAGGAAAATGCTGGACTGCTTGCAACATCCGAAGCGCGCCGTAAGCAATTACTTGATGAAATTGGCTCTATTACGAGATTAGCTGAAGAAGCGCATGCCCACCATCTGGTTGACCTCCGCGGGAAAATCCAGGAGCTGAGCACCAGACTGGAAATAATTTATCGCGAAAAATCAGATCTGGAAGTAGAGAAGCATGCTTTAGAGGATAGAGCTAATGCGCTTGCTCAGACGATTTGGAACCTCTCGCATGAGGAGCTCGTAACGCGTGCTCAAGGCGAAATTTCACAGCTGTCACTTCAGCGTTCTGGACTTCTCACTCGTCAGGCTGAGTTGTCGGGGTCAATCGCCCAGCTCAATCAAGATATTTCACGCATCGATGCAGATCTGGAGTCGTTGACGACAGAGGCCAGTAGTATTAGGTCACAAGCGTCCTATTCGACAGTTTCCAAGTACCTAGCCAAGAGCGGTGTCAGTTCAGGCCAATTAGCTGAGCACTCCCAATCTGAAAAACGCAATATCGAGGCGCAACTGGCTAAAGCCAAAGGTGCGGTGGAAGATCTGGCAGTCCAGTGCAACTCCCTCCAGCAGAAAATGCTTGCTGATGGCATGTGGGTCAATTCTGCTGAGCTTCGGTCTCAAAAAGAGGCTCTTGATTTAGAATTGACCCGTGCACAAGCTGCAATCAACGCGTTCTATGACAGCTTGGCTGCGTTCATTGTTGTGCGCCAAGACGATAGCCTGGATCATCTCAAGGCGCTAATCAGTTCAGAGCTAGAAACCCGGCGCTTACGCACAGAGCAGCTGCTCACTACTGAAAGCAGTTTTAAGCTTTTGCAGGAGTTTATTGCTTCTTTCAAACCTTACATCAAACGGTTAACGCTGCAAGGTGAGTTGAAAGACCTGGAAGCAAAGCTGGATCAACGAAATCAGGTGGACGCGCTCCTGAGTGCGGAGCGGACATCTGTAATCGAGCAGCTGAAGACATTGATCAACAACTTCTTCTACGAAGATCTGATCAATGTTATCTACAGAAAGATTGACCCTCATCCGTCCTTCAAGAAGGTAGAGTTCAAGCCCGATTTTGACTCAGCAAATCCTGGGCTGAACATTGTTGTGAGTGATGAGGATGGGGTTTTGATCTCACCCATTCTGTACTTCAGCGCTGCGCAGTCCAACATCCTCAGCCTCAGTGTGTTCTTGGCCAGCGCGCTCCATGCCAAAGATGACAAAGGTAACCCGATTGACGTTGTGATGATTGATGATCCTATCCAGTCAATGGATTCCATCAATATTCTCTCGACCATTGATCTGTTGCGCAGTATCTGCGTGCAGTTCAACAAGCAAGTAATCATTTCCACCCACGATGAAAACTTCTTCGGCCTTCTGCAGCGAAAAATCCCAGCTCAGATTTTAGGAGCGAAGTTCTTGCAGCTGGAGAAATTCGGTGTGGTGGTGCCGGTCGAGCCCTTCCTGAATTAGCGGACGCGCAGGAGGGGTAGCTTCACCCCTCCTGCAATTTCCTCGGTAGCCCTCAGCTATGCCTGCGCAGATGACGGCTCACGGTCGCTCCCGACACACCGAGCTGCCTGGCGATCTCGGCCTGCGACAGGTCTCGTGCCTTGAGTTCCTGGATACGGGCTCTGAGCGTGTCCGCTTGTGCCGCAACAGGATGTGCCTGAGCAGGGGCATTCAACGAAACGAGTTCGTCGAGCAGCTCCATCCTCATCAAGTCAGCCTCCAGGCGCTGCAAAATCTCACGGGGAGACACAGCGTGCTCCGCTGCATAGGTGACGGCGAGCAGGGTCAATGGATCGACACCCAACGCTTTCGCTAAATCCTGGCTGACCTGCAAGGTCACTCCACGTTGACCTGCCTCAAGCCTGCTGACGTGAGATTGATCTCTCTCCAGTGCAAGGTCGCCTTGTGACAACTCACGATGAGCCCGCAAAAATCTCAAAGCGGATGCAAAGGCTGTGCGTAGGGGCATGAAAAGTCAGTTCCGCAAACGGAACGATATGTCGAATTTGCGTCATTACACGCAAATGCTTATAGTCATGTCTTTGTAAGGATTGGTGAGCGTGGCCGGTGCTATAGCTGTGAGCCATGCTCAACCTGCGATCAATATACCGCTAAATCGCAGGAGGTATGGCTGCTGAGTGAGCCTGCTCGTAATGCTCATAGATCATCGGCTGTCGCGTGATCTCCAAGGTGTGTGCGTACGGGTCTGAACGTACCGGATCAGTAGCTGGCTTCCCAGGTATGAGGTTGATCAATATGTGGTGCTTGCGTAGCAAGAGAAGCGGGCGAGACCCAATCACCGAGTCGCTGAGGGCTCTCAAAACGCTCAAGTGTGAGCATGGACGTGTGTCTGTTGATGCCACTGAGATCATCCAGCAACCGGGCTATCTGGAGGCGCGCGTCGCTGCAGCCCGGCTGATACATGCTTACGCGACCAGGGGGCAAGTGAAGGCGCCTGATCAAACTGTTCGGAAAGACAACGACGAGGAAGGACGCAAAGCCCCACCCATTGAAAGTGTCCCGGAAAAGGTAAGGAGAGTTGTGGAACCAACGCATAGGTGCTTAGAGCAGCAGCTCATATCCGACGTGCTTTTTGGGTATGCCCGAGGGTTGCCCGGTGCTGGTCTCGATGACGAAGGGCTGATAAGAGTCGCGACCCAAGAGTTCTCGGGGCGTGCGTTTCGCATAGTGCGAGGCTGGATGGTTCTCGATGTGATAGCTGATGAAGGAGTGCTCGGAAAGGGTAGCCGGGAAATGCAGCAAAGGACCGTACTCCTAGTTCAGCACGTTGTTTTTGATAGCGAAGGCAAGCAATCGGAATGGCGCGTAAGCAGCTACGGCAACCATGTGGATGGTTGCTTTTTTGAGACCCCTGAACGGATTTACGTCCTGGCCGGTCGAGGTGCTCGCCGTCATGTTAGCGCTCCTACGGTGGAGGCGCTGCGGGCTTATGGCGACGGGGATTGAACTGAAAGGGGGGAGGCGCGTCGTCCGCTGGACGATTACAGGATTGACGACCTGGTTCTGGTCGACCGGGCAATTGTTGCACTCAAGCTCTATTACAAGGGCAAGCACGCAGGGACATCTTCAGTGGAAATTGATCGTCTCAAGGCTATTGCAGATTTCCTGTGTCTGGCCATTGCGGACACCGATTTGCTCGCTAAAAGACGCATTCTGTTTACCTTCCATTGACCGAGGGTGATGCGCCGGCTTTCCAGTCATGTAGCGAATGCCGCGGTACCGAAAGGCCTCAGCTCAAGGCTGTATTGTGCATTTTGGGGGCAATGATCGAATGGTCGATGAAGGGATGAAAACGGTGGATGCAAGGTGTACGTCATGAACGATTCAATAAGGCCCCGGACGCTGAGGCCCCATCACGCCATCTTATTTCTCGATTTTGACGGTGTCTTGCATGCCGATGCGGCGTTTCGAACCAAGCATGGAATCGAATTGAGGGCGCCTGGGGCCCTCATGATGTATGCAGGTATTCTCCAGGAAATATTGCAAGACTTTCCCAGGGTTCAGATCTCCTTGTCCACCTCATGGGTTCGTCTGTTGGGATATAAACGGGCGCGCGCGGCATTGCCGCGAGGGTTGCAGGTAAGGACTATATCTGCGACATACCACTCTCGAATGCGGGATACCGCCAGGGAAGGTTACGACCTTTTCACCCGTTACGAGCAAATCTGCGGGGCGGCGACACGTGCAGGGATATCAAAATGGATCGCTTTGGATGATGATCCCGAGTTCAGCTGGCCCCTAAGCGATGACAGGTTAGTGAGATGTGATCCAGATATCGGGCTAGGGAGCGAGTCGACTCAAGCTGAGCTGCGAAGCAAGCTCAGGCTCTTAGACACTCGCTAAGTAGAGGGTGTTGAAGCGCGGCCTGTCAGCTGTCGCTGAGGCCGGTGAGCGCCTGATGGATGGATCGATGACGCCAGGGGCCGGGCTTGCAGCTGACGGATCTCTAGCGGCGCAACGCTCAAGACCGTAATCGACTACAGCAGAACACGCCTTATCAGTAGCGAAAGACGCTCCATTAATCCGGACGCCCAAGCTCATCGACATGCACCGCCGAGGCTTCCAAGGCTTGTGCCAATGCCTCAAGTGCATCAAGCAGCCGACGGTCCTCCCGGGCATCCCCGCTCGCAGGTCGGTAAGACTGACAATGCCGAAGCAGGGCATCAAGGTCGTTGTGGTTTAGGTCGAACTCGATGAACATGCATCGCTCCTTGATGGGGGTTTGTGCTGTCACTGCATCGGCTGTTCCAAGCCTTCCACAAATGTGGCGAGGTATTCTCGATCGCCGTTGGCGAAGCCGGCATTTAGTAACGGCACGCTGTATTCATCAAGCGATAGCTCTACAGCCAGGCGGCTTCGAGAATGACCATTCCATTTTAATCGCCCCAGGATCAGGTAGTGGAAATTTCCCATCTTGAGCTTCTCCTTCAGTTCAGACCGGCTGATCTCTGCCAGGCTCACCTTGCTCAGAATGCAGGCCATCTCGAAGTGCTCATAAATGACCGCTGGATCTTGCACCCCTGCAAACGTACTCGCCCAGCGGGGAAGCAAAACTTCCACCAGCCTATCGCATAACGGGCTTTCCGAGCCCGGCTTCGCCAATTCCGCCCATCCTTGGGCGCAGTCGGATTCAAAAAAGAATGGAGCGAGTACAGCCCCGATGCGTTCGGCATAATGTTCATGCACCAAAGGCGTGTTGAGTAGCCGATGCAGGTCTTGCCACCGGCCCGCTCTGGTCAAACCAAGTCCGTAACCATAGAACACCAGCGCAGCGGGATAATTGTTCAGCGCCTGCCAGTGGAAAGAACCCCTTGGGTAGCTCTGGCCCACGCGGTACATGGACTTGATGGCCTCGATCATGGAGTCTACTTCGCCACCACAGCCCCAACGTCCCAGTATGGTGCCCAAGCGCGCGAGAGGTTCTGCTGCAGCTTCACGCGAATCCACCAGATCTGGAAATGGCGGGCAAGGAGTGGGCTCACCTGTGCCTAATAACTTGGCAACCTGGTCAAGCGCGTGTCGGGTCTCAGCGCTGATGAGGTCATCCAGGCGAATCCTGTACTCAGGCTTTGCCATGAAGCGCTTGGCCATGGCGAGAGTGAGCTCCAATCCCATGGCATCTGTTTGCTTCGCTTCTTGAAGGGTTTCGAGTTTGAATCGCAAGCCTGTGAAAAAGCTGTCCGCATCACCAAAGGCCACAACCGCTCGGCGGTGGTGGATGAGCTCCTGGCCGCGAGACACTGGCTGTGCGTGGGACAGCCAGAATGTTGGGTAGCGCCGGGCAGGGGCCCGCATGAATGCTGAGCGCAGAGCGTGATCCCATTCCCCTGACCAACCTGCGACGATTAACCCGAACTCGTCAATGATCCTGTCAAGAAGCGCGTTCATAGGTTCAGGGTAATTGCTCAACTCACAGTCGGTGTTGAGAATGCGAGCATCCTTGTAATCGCCATGAATTTTAAGGATGTAGCAAGACGAATGTACCAGCGGCTCAGCGCCAATTAGCGAGTCGACGCTGCTGACGACGGTCGGCTCGATCCCAATATTGCGAAGCGAGCTTTCCATCAGCCGGTCAAAATTGGTAGTCATGATGACTCGGATATGCCCCGCCTTCACCATCGCAGCGATTGCTGTGTGAGCGGCTGTGGGAATTTTTAGACCGTCTTGCAAATCCTGCTCGCTTGGCTCAAGAAATCCCTGAATGATGGATCGGCGCTCAGTTTGCGTGCTGGCCAGTTCTTCGAGCACGCTTGAATAATGAGGCTGATGACCGGTTTGCTGAACATACTAGGTGAGCCAGTCAGATTGTTCACCCGCGCCGGCTGCAGTACCGGCACGTTTGACCAGTTCCATCGTGATCTCCCAACCTGTGGGGATGCCGGCAGCACGAGAAACTCCTGAACCGAGGAGCAGTGCATACACGCCTCGGTTTTCGATCATTGAGAACGCTAATCGGCTTGTCGCATCATCAGAGATTATCGACATGATCATCTGCCTGCTACTGGCCTGCTAGGCCAGCTAGTTGATTGAAGAAGAGTAGCTCACGATGTTCGAGTGGGGTACGAATGTACTCCTGTCTTGGAGGGGCTCTGCCTGTAGCTTGGCTGCCAACTTTTAGCAGGTGGCGGTTGTTCGGTTGCTAGCTCGGAGCGCAATCCACCTCCCTTAAGCACTGATTGGTGCTACCTCAAACCCTGCATTCATCGACGATCCCTTTTCCATTACACCAGCGGGTGATGCTGGGCGACTCAGTTGCTTGGCTGCAGGGCTTGGGCAATCTCAAACAACCGAATCGCTCCACAACCTTCAGATCCAGAGCAACCTGGGCGCTCGGGTCTATGCCGATAACTGTAAGGCTTGTCATCGCAGTGATGGCCAAGGTTATGCGCAGACCTTCCCGGAGCTTGCAGGAAACGGCGTGCTGAATGAGGAAGACCCCACCTCCGTGATAGGATCATATCCTTGGCGGGTATACCCTGGCAGGTACAGAAAAAAGCTGTGACTGCCTTTACGATGCCCGGATTCGGATGGCGCCTGAGCGACGAGGAGGTCGCCGAGGTGGTTACGTTCATCCGAGCGGGCTGGGGAAATCAGGGTAGTCAGGTGACCGCGGAGGACGTTGCGGGTGTGAGAAGCTCAATGACTTCCGCTCAACTCACTGTCCCGGGCATGGACGTGCATGAAGGTGCCATCCGTTCTTTCAAACCATAAATGGTTACCACCTTTCTTGTGTCTACCCCAAGAAATGTGGTTTCGATTCCGCTGGTAATCACTTCATCCTGAAATCGAGCAGGTGATGATAGATGGTGATTTCCTCGCCCTTGAAGCGACGCGTTTCGACGTAATGGCGAGCGGCACTTCTTCTGAGAGTCATAGGAGCTTTTTCCAGCCTGCCTCCCATGGCATCAAACCCGTGGTAATCGATCGACTCTACATGTTCCTTGTACTTTTGACACAAACCTTCAAAGTCGTCAGCTGACGTGTAGACGATGACGAAGAGTGGGCTCAACCCCACGCTGTTGTATCTGGAAAGTTTATCAAGATGGACTTTGATAGTGTTTTTGGCTAGAAAGTCACCGAGCCGGAATGCCTCAATGAGACTGATGTAGTTCTTGTGGTTATCTCGAATCAATCCGTCTAATTCACCTACACCTTTGCCCGAGCCAGAGTGACCCATCCTGGTTTGATCTGAAATTGACCAGCCTGCAAATCGCAAACGCAAATCAAGCAAAGAGGTGAGCCAGTCATTAATCATGTTCTCCTCATCCATGAGGATGACATTGGATTTTCCTTGGATTTCTTTCTTGCGTTGCAAATTGGCAGTGCGCGCAAGAAGCTCACAACAGACCTGCTCTATCGCGGAAAAAAGAAAATTATTAACTGAATCTGATGGCTCATGAAATATTTGACTGTGGGCGTATCCGTCTTTTGCCAAAATATTAAGCCAGAGAGTCCTGAGTTGTTGATGGCTCGAAATTATTTCCGGGGTGGGGGATGGAGTTACCCGGTGCACGAGACTGGAGTTCTCGTTGGAGAGTGTGGTCTCTAAGTGCGATAATTCGTCTAATATTTCTTGCGGAGCGCCTTGGTGTATGCGGATAAGGTCATCCAGGTATTTTTTCGCTTCTTCCAACCGATTGGTCTTCTTCAAGTGTTCAACACGAACCGGAGCCAGCTCGTAAGCCATGCGCTGTTGACGCGTAGCTTTTTCCCATAAGTCGCTGAAAACATCAAGGCGTGAGAGTTTCAAGCACATCTGCAAGATGTAATTGAGGTCGTGATCAGATAACCCTATGTGGCGATTGCCCGGGCGCAACGTATCGTACGTCTGCATCCACATTTCGAAGTAGGTAAGCAGCGGAGCGGGGGGTTGACTGTTTTCTGGCCACTGCAGGACTGCCTGTAGTATGCCTGTAGCATTTTCGAGTGAAGGATTACTTCTTAGTAAATTAACGAAGCTGGATAAAGCTTTGGTGCTGTCTAGCTCAATATTGAGTAATGAGATCAAGTACGCTTTGTAAGCTGTGACCTCCTTGGCGACCTGCCTATGATTGTGCTGGGTCGCATAGGCCCGAAGTGCTTCAAGCTTGTCGTCATTCTGAGTGGTATTGTCATCAAAAATTGCCTTGAGTTCAATCTTGGAGGCGATTTCTTCAATCTGATTATTGAATGTTTTGTGTGCGTGTTTTTTAGCGAATTGGAGAAAGTGGAGGGCAATTTTAGTGTTACCACTGTTGATGGCCTTAAGAATTACGTCAATTACCTCGGGCATCCAGTTGGGTTGTTCTGAGCTGAGATCAAGTTTGTTCAAGACGTCCAGAATCTGCTTTTTATATCCATAGGGTGCAGATTTCTCCAGTAGGGTCAGCAGAGCACTCACAGGCGCATTACAGGAATCCAGCATGGCTAAAAACTTTGTGAATTCTTCTGGGGTGAATTCGTTGGCCATGTCGCAGATCGAAGGCCACAGCCGAATGGGGCTGTGGTTGGACTTGTCATACATGTGGTCAAATCCGCCGAGGAACGCGTCCTGGGTAAACCCAAAGCGTCGGATGATTAACACTATTGCAGGCAACACTTCTGTACGATCGTTCTGTGACACCTTGGCCATGAGGTTGATCAGTAGGCGTAGGTGGGTTCGAGCTGAGAAAGCTATGCTGCGCTTCTTGTCAGAATCGTCCTTCTGCTCAAGCAGTTTGCTTTCATCCAGCAGATGTATGAGGCGCATTTGGCTAAGCCGGGATGCCATCTCGAATGCTCGATGCCAATCAAATTCTTCGATGGCTATGCCGTCATCACAAGCTGTGAAGGGCCCGTTAGATCGCATCTCCATGAGGTCAAGGTAACTGTCAATTATCACCTGGCCTATGACTGCCGGAGTCATTGATGTGTATTCCGGTGCTTGCTTACTTAGCCAGTCGAAGCACCAAAATAGTATCGACCATTCACCCAGCGGCGCTGTTCCATCCTGTATTGTGGCCGCTAGGCTGGCTCGGACGGCCTTGAAAATGCCAGAGAGGTTATTGTCAATAAGGGACTGATGCTGGCCATTGGGCCCGACATATTGCAATCTCTCTATGACATGTCTAAGGCCGGGCAGCTTTGTCTCGGTGATGGATTTGTGCCGCGAATTGTGGCCCAGTTCATTCTGCGAGAACCACACAACCATCTCACAAATATTGGTCATGCAACACTCAATATCTGCTTCGTTCAGATAGATGTCGAAGCTCTCTGTGAAGATCTCGATAGCTTGCATCCACAAAAGATCGTTCCACTTTGTTTCGTAGTCGACATTCTCTGAAATGGCGCGCGTTGACCTTCTCAAGGTTTTGTAGATGCCTATCAGGCCAATATGACTGGTGGTCCACTGAGAGAGCAGGTAGCATTGATAAGGCGGGTAGTCGTGATGCTGGAAAAGGATTTTGACAAGCTTTGGCAACGATTGACTTACTTCAATCATTTGGCGAGTCAATGGGAAACTACTGTTTTTGTAAAAAAGGTTGTTTTCACTCCGAATTATGAATCGCCCCTGGTTTCCTAGACACTCTCCAAGCTCAGGAAATAGCGTTTCTCATATTCTATTGGAGACAGCTGCATAGCACTGCTGTGTCGGCGTTTAGGGTTATAGAACATTTCGATGTAATCGAAAATATCACTTCGGGCTTCTTCACGGGTTGTGTAGATCTTTCGTCGGATTCGCTCCCGCTTCAAAAGCTGGAAAAAGCTCTCGGCTACGGCATTGTCGTGGCAGTTTCCCCGCCGGCTCATGCTGCTGATTACATTGTTAGCCTTCAAGAAGCTTTGCCAATCTGAGCTACTGAACTGACTACCTTGATCTGAGTGAATCATCACTTGCTGCTGTGGCTTGCGTCGCCACACAGCCATCAACATTGCGTCGATAGCCAGGTCGCTGCACATCCTTGGCTTCATTGACCAACCAATTACTTGGCGTGAGAACAGATCCAGCACTACCGCCAGATAGAGCCATCCTTCATAGGTGCGGATGTAAGTGATATCTGTCACCCAGACCTTGTTCGGCTCACTGACCTTGAACTGCCGCGCGAGGTGGTTGGGCGAGGCCACTGTTGGTTTTCCACCGTAAAACCCTGGACGCCGCCGATAGCCCGTTTGCGAACGCAGCCCCTCCGCCTGCATCAAGCGCCCGACTCGATTTCGTCCGCATTCCTCTCCCAGCTCACGTAGGTCATCGTGAATTTTGCGGTAGCCGTATACACCTCCGCTTTCTAGCCAAGCGTGTTTGATCAAGCCAAGCAGACGTTGATCTTCTTTTGCTCGGGCAGATTGAGGCTCGGCCAGCCAGGCGTAGTAGCCGCTGGGGTGCACCTTGAGGGTTTGGCAAAGGCGCCGCACCGGGTAATCAGTCGAGTGCTTCTTGATGAAGGCGTACTTCAGCCGCACTCCTTGGCAAAGTACGCGGCGGCCTTTTTTAAGATGTCTCGCTCTTCCGTCACGCGCTTGAGTTCAGCGCGCAGCTTGCGCAGTTCGGCCTGCTGATCGTCGTCTTGCTGACGCTGCTCTTGGGGCTTGCTGTAGACCTTGATCCAGGCGTAAAGGCTATGCACGGACACGCCCAGGCGCTGGGCGACATCGGCGACGGGTTTGCCTTTCTCGGTCACTTGCTTGACCGCTTCGATCTTGAATTCTTCGGGGTAACGCTGACGACTCATGGCACCTCCTATTTGGGCCTCATTATGAGGCTTGGAGGTGTCTACGAAACCAGGGGCGATTCAGTCAGAGGCAAGCCGCCCAGTGTCTGGGGTCTGGCAGAGAATGTAGGGCCTCAGCGTTCTGCGAATCCCTGCAGCGAGAGTGCTTTCTGCTCCAATGCCTGGATGTCCCAAGGCAGCTCCGGCATTTCTCAGTTGGAGTTAAAAAAATAGGTAATTTCGGTAATCACCCCTTGTCGATCGCCTCCGAGGCCACGGAATTCGTGGCTTGTAGCGATTACTAAAAAAGGTAAGAAAAGGTAAGTGAAAAGGTAATTTTTTGCTAACCCATTGATTTTACTGGGGTTGAGTATTCCCCGATCCAACCAATGGTTTGGGTAATTGGATTACCTACTGATTACTAAAAAATTACCTTTATGTATTTCTCTCAAGCCGTTGATTTACAAGGGTTTCACGGCTGTTTTTAAAATCGATTACCAAAATTACCTTTTTTTGATGGGTCAACATGAAATGGAAAATCTCCATGGGGGAGGGGTGGCAGGGTGACGCCTACAGAAGAGCTGGGAACACTATGGGAACACAGATGCGCGCTCACCCGCTCTCTACCTCACGTAAATCAAGGCCTCCAGCCGTGCTAGCGCCAATACGTTGAGTTCGAATCTCTACGCTTCCGCCACTATTTTTCATCAAAGCCCTGATTTTTCAGGGCTTTTTTGTGGCTGATGGTTTTTCGCCTCATGCTCATGCCAGCATCAGCGGCGTCGGCTGCTCCTGTGTATTAAGAGGGGCCGTCGAACCTGTCCTGGCCAGGGCATTTCAGCCCCGGCCAGCCCGGCAAAGCGGCCCAGTGCAGGCGCTGCTAGGTTGACGAACCCAGGTTGCCTGCAGGGGCTGCACGGCGCACGCTACATACGCCCCAGGTCAGCCCCAACACCGCCGCGATCACCGAGGCCGATAGCACGCCAAGTTTGGCTGCCCCCAGTGAGCCGGGGTCGACGAACGCCAGGTTGGCGATGAAGATCGACATGGTGAAACCGATACCGGCCAACAGGCCCACCAGCGTGATGCTGCGCCAGTTCACCCCGGCGGGAAGCGCGCACCAGCCCAGGCGTACCATCAACCAGCTGACGCTGATGATGCCCAAGGGCTTGCCTGCGACCAAAGCGACTATCACGGCGATCATGACCCATTGTGGGCCCGCCGCAGACAGGTCGACCCCAGCCAGGCTGACCCCGGCATTGGCCAGGGCAAACACTGGCATGATGCCGTAGGCTACCCAAGGGTGCAGCGTGCCTTGCATCCGCACCACCGGCGGCAGCAGTTCGCGCTGTGCCAGGCGCAGGCGTTTCAACGGGTCGATGAGTTCGCTGGCATCGCGCTCTGGTGCTTTGGCGCGGCCCAGCAACTCGTTGGTGAAGCGGCTAATGGCGTCCAGAGGGCGCTCACGCATCGGCATGGCGGCTACCGGGGTCATCAGCCCGAGCACAACGCCGGCGAGGGTCGGGTGGGCACCGGTCAACAGGATGCCTAGCCAAACGATCGCACCGGGCACGATATAGGCGTAGGCCGATCCCACACCAATCTTCTGCAGCGCGATTACCATCAGCAGGCCGATCGCCGCGACGCCGAAACCGCTGTAGTCGAGGCCACCCGAGTAGAAGACCGCGATGATCAGCACAGCGATAATGTCATCGATGATCGCCAGGGCAAGCAGAAACACACGTACGTTGGACGGAATCGACTTGCCCAGCAGGGCCAGTACGCCTACCGCAAAAGCGATATCGGTGGCCGTTGGCACTGCCCAACCCTGATGGTCGGCTGGCGAATGAACGATACCGAGGTAGAGAAGTGCCGGTGCGATTACCCCGCCGACAGCAGCGGCCATGGGCAGCATGGCCTGGCGCAGGCTGGCCAGGGCGCCCTCGTGGATTTCGCGGCGGATCTCCATGCCCACCACCAGGAAAAAGATGGTCATCAGCCCATCATTGACCCAGAAATGCAGGGACTGCGAATACACATACGAGCCCACGCCGAACGTTATCGGGGCATGCCACAGGGCCTCATAACTGTGTGCGGCAGGGGAATTTGCCCAGATCAGGGCGGCGACAGCGGCAACCAACAGGACGATGCCACTGACTGCTTCAATATGCAAAAAGCGTTGAAGGCTGGCCAAGGCGCGCTCGGCCACTTTCTGGGCGCGAGGCAAATCTGTTTTAGGCATAGGCGCAAGTACTCCCGCATGGCGGCCCGACCTGCGCTGTTCTTTAACCTGCCTCACTGCACCATGCAGCAGACACCCGGGCGCTAGTCTACCGAATAACCGCATTCAGATGAACCCGAATGCGGTTATCGATCATACGCCGCGGGGTTGCCTGTACAGCGGGCGCCTGCGCTCGATCACTGGATCAGTGGCACACCGCTGAGTTTCTGCAGTTCATCGAAGTCGATGTCTGCGCATATTTCGATCACTTTCAACCCATCAGCCGTAACTTCCAGCACTGCCAGGTCGGTGTAGATACGGCTGACGCAGCCAATACCGGTCAGCGGGTAGGTGCATTCAGGCACCAGCTTGCTTTCGCCTGTCTTGGTCAGGTGGTCCATCATCACGAACACCTGGCGCGCGCCGGTGGCCAGGTCCATCGCGCCGCCCACCGCCGGGATCGAACCCTCGGCGCCGGTGTGCCAGTTGGCCAGGTCGCCCTTGACCGAAACCTGGAAGGCACCCAGTACCGCGATGTCCAGGTGGCCACCGCGCATCATCGAGAACGAGTCGGCATGGTGGAAGAAAGCGCCACCGGTCAACAGCGTCACGTGCTGCTTGCCGGCATTGATCAGGTCATCGTCTTCTTCGCCCGGGGCCGGGCTAGGGCCCATGCCCAGCAGGCCGTTTTCGCTGTGCAGGAATACTTCCTTGTCACCCAGGTAATTGGCCACCAGGGTTGGTGCGCCGATGCCGAGGTTTACGTAGGCACCTTCCTGAATGTCTGCGGCCACGCGCTTGGCCATCTCGGTACGGGAGAGCTTTTTGGTGATGGTCATGGCAGGCCTCATTCAGCGGTGGCAAGCGAAGCAGCGCTGGTGCCGGTGACGGCGACGACGCGCTGGACGAAGATACCCGGGGTGATGATGTGTTCCGGGTCCAGTTCACCCAGTTCGACAACCTGGTCGACCTGGGCGATGGCCGTCTTGGCGGCCATGGCCATGATCGGGCCGAAGTTGCGCGCCGCCTTGCGGTAGACCAGGTTGCCCCAACGGTCGCCTTTGTGCGCCTTGATCAGCGCAAAGTCGGCGTGCAGCGGCATTTCCAGCACGTACATGCGGCCGTCGATTTCACGGGTTTCCTTGCCTTCGGCCAGCAGCGTGCCGTAGCCGGTCGGCGAGAAGAACGCACCAATGCCCGAGCCCGCTGCGCGGATACGCTCGGCCAGGTTGCCCTGAGGTACCACCTCCAGTTCGATCTTGCCGGCGCGGTACAGTTCGTCGAACACGTACGAGTCGGACTGGCGCGGGAACGAGCAGATCACCTTGCGCACGCAGCCGGCCATCAGCAAGGCTGCCAGGCCGATCTCGCCGTTACCGGCGTTGTTGCTGATGATGGTGAGGTCGCGGGCGCCGGTGGCGATCAGGCCATCGATCAGCTCGGACGGCATGCCGGCAGTGCCGAAGCCACCGACCATGATGGTCGATCCGTCGGTGATCCCTTCCACCGCGCTGGCGATGGACTCGTACGTTTTATTGATCAAGGCGAGCTCCTGGTTGTTCCTGGAGTTGGAGTTGTCGGGCTGGCCGGCGCCTTTAAAGCGGTGGGCCTGTCAGCATGTGCAATCGCTTGCTGACTTTGGCCATAGCGTGCCGCAAGACAGGGCTACAGTAGAGGGGGTTTGGCGGAATTCGTGCGATTATCGAACTGTTGTGCGATCTGCGAGCATCCCGAACGGCGGCGCAGTCCCGTGCGCTCAGGGGCTTGGCGCCTCACTTTGCACCTGAATGGTGCTACCCGCCACCCGAATGGTGTGTTTTTGCACCGTTAGCGGGCGGGATGCGGTGGTAGACCGTGATTCTACCCCGATGCCTCTATTGGCCTGCGACTTGCTATCAAATTGCCATTCGATGTCGCGTATGGTGAAGATAATGTCGCTTTCCAGTGCTTCCATGCAGTTGTCATCCCAAGAGAAGGGCTGGCTGCCCTGGTTTGGCAGAACCGGCAAGTTCAGCATGGGCTGGGCATGTCACTTGAACCGGGCAAATTATCCGCAAATCGAGCAAACCTTCGAGGCCATTGCCCAGACCCGCGTCCGTTTGCTGCAGGAGTGGGCGCACGAACAGTGGGAGCACCTGGCCGAGCTGGCCGAGCAACTGGCCCCCGGCTTTGACCGGCTGGGCAGCGCGCAATTGCAGGACAAGCTGGCCCAGGCCGAGGACTTCTCCGAGCTGTTCGTCGTCGACCCCACTGGCAAGGTGCTTGCCTCGACCTGGCCGCAACGGGCAACAGCGCCAGTCGAGCACACCCGTGCGCTGGCGCAGGGGCTGAAGGCGCCATTTTTGCACGGCCCCTATTGCGACCCGCTGACCTTGAGCATCGGCCCGTCCTCTTCGCGCTTTCACGATGAGGTAACCCTGATGTTCTACCAGCCTGTGAAGGTTACCGGCAACGTCGTGGGTTGCCTCTGTGGTCGCGTACCCAACGATGTGCTGGGCGATTTGATCCAGCGCGAGGCTGGGCATATTTACGCCGAATCGGGTGACAACTACCTGTTCATGGCGCAGTCGCGCTTCGACCCGACGATCCAGCCGGGTACGGCGTTGTCGCGCTCGCGTTTCGAGGATGCCACCTTCACCCACGGCGAGAACCTGAAAAACGGCGTTCACACGGCGTGGGGCACCGTGCAGGTGCAGCGCCATACCGAGCTGGAGCTGCGTTTCACCGACCCATCCACCCGCGAGCTGCACCCGGGGGTACGCGAAACCATCCGTTGCGGCGCCAATGTGTTCGTTACCTACCCCGGGTATTCCGACTACCGCCATGTGCCAGTGGTGGGCAAGGGCGTGACCTTCCAGCTGCCGGGCTCGCCGGACCGCTGGGGAATGATGTGCGAGGCAGACCTCGAGGAAGTCTACCGGCGCCGCTCGCTCAGTTATGGCTTGATGAAGCCCTACCTTGCGACGATGGTCGGCCTGTTCGGTTGCAACTACCTGGTGCAGCACTACGCGGGCCTGCCGCAGGGCCTGAACGAGGTGGTCGAAGCCTTGGCCATGCTCGCCGCCGCGGTGCTGTTCGGCGTGCTCGGGCCGCGCCGTGTGGCGGCGCGCCTCAATGGCATGAGCAATGTGCTGCGGACCATCGCCGAGGGTGAGGGCAACCTGCGCCAGCGGCTGGATACCCACACGGTGGGCAACGATGAAAGCGGCGACATGGCCCGCTGGATCAACAGCTTCATCGACCGCCTGGATGCAGTGGTAGGGCAGGTGGTCAAGGCCAGCCACACGGTGGGCGTCACCAACCAGATGATGCTGGGCCGTAGCCAGGATGCCAGCGTCACTTCGGCTGACGTGGCCGAGGCCGTGCATCAGATGATGATCATCATGGAAGAGCAGTTGGGCGAATTGCAGCAGGCCTCGGTCAGCGCCGAGCAGATGAAGCAGGCCATGGACGAAGTGGTCACCCGCGCCCGCGAGCAGTTCCAGGCGGTGCAGGCCGGTACGCAGTCGATCCGCGACGTGGTGGCGCGCTCGTCCTCCAGTGTGCAACGCCTTGACAGCCGCATGGTCGAGATCGACAACATCACCGGGTTGATCAGTGACATTACCAACCAGACCAACCTGTTGGCGCTCAATGCTGCGATCGAGGCGGCGCGCGCTGGCGAGCACGGCCGTGGCTTTGCCGTGGTGGCCGACGAGGTGCGCAGCCTGGCGGCGCGAACGGCGCGGGCTGCCGATGACATACGCACCATGGTCGAGAGCCTGCAGGGTGAGACCCGTCAGGCCGTGAGTTTCATGGAGCGGGGCGTGCAGGACGTGGACAGCAGCCTGCGCCTGGCCGAGGACGCCTCGTCCGAAAACGTGCAACTGCACCAGGCGGTGGAGGGTATGTTCGCGATCATCCAGCAGCTCAACCGGCGCAGCCTGGAATATGGCAAGACCATCGAGCAGGTCAACCAGTCTTCCCAAGAGATGCGTCAGACTGCGGTGGTGTTGCAGAGCAGTGCGCAGAAGGTGCGGGTGGATGCCGGCAAGTTGCAGAAGCTGGTCGGGCAGTTCGAGACCAGCGAAGAGGGCAAACGGGCGGCTGCCGCTTGAGTGCCGAAGCTGGCCAGGGCTGTTGTCAGCGCCGCAGTTCGGCAGCGAATTGGCCAGCCTGCAGGTGCACCTGTGCAGGCCCGCCCCAGAACGCGCCGTGGCGGACGATCACCCGTTCATGAATGGCAGCCGCCACCGCGGCCGCCGCATTGGGCGCCCTCAACAACACGAAGCTGGCCTCGTTACCTAGGTGCAGGCCGTAATCCTGCTTGCCCATGACCGCGGCACTGGCCTCGGTCGCCATCTGCAGCGCCACCCGCAGCTCTTCGTCGGTGTTGAACCCCGAGCGGTAACCGACCAGCATCGCCCGCTGCAGCATGTCGCCATTGCCATACGGCCACCAGGCATCCTGGATGTTGTCGTTGCCGGTGAACACCTGCACACCCCCGGCGCGCAAGCGCAGCACTGGCGGAAAGGCCCGGTCGCCCGGGGCATTGGTCATGATCGAGATACCTGCGCCCGCCAACGCCTCGGCGGTGTGGTCGACCACCGCGTCGGTGACGTCGCCCAGGCCGTAGGCGTGGCTGACCGCAACCAGGCCTTGCATGCCCAGGGCCTGGGTGCGCGCGGCAATGCGCTGAAGTTGGGCGATGCAGATATCGCCGGGTTCATGCAGGTGGATATCGACTTTAACGCCATGCCGCTCAGCGATGCCGAAGACGATATCCAGCTGGGCGTCAGCGTCGCCGTCCAAGGTGGTGGGGTCGATGCCGCCAACCACCTGAGCCCCTTCGCCGATAGCGGCCTCCATGACCTGGGCGGTGCCAGGGCAGGTGACCACGCCGGCCTGGGGGAAGGCCACCAGCTCGATGTCGAGCAGGTGTTTCCAGTTGTCCCGGGCTTCGAGCATGGCGTGCAGGTGACTCAGGCCGGTGGTGGCGTCCACGTCCACATGGCAACGCATGGCCAAGGTGCCGTACGCAGCTGCCTGACGCATCAGCGCGTCGGCGCGCTCGATGATGGGCGGTGCGCTCGCCAGCTCACGTTTTTCCACGGCCAGGCGCTCGCGCAGGCTGGCGACAGGTTGGTGCGGGCGCCAGCGATCACCCACGAAGCTCTTGTCCAGGTGAATGTGGCCATCAACGAAACCCGGCAATACCAGCAAGCCTTCCAGGTCGATCGTTTCGCGGGCCGGGGTGCTGGCGCGCTGCGCGCCAATGTGGCTGATGCGGCCGTTGCTGACAGCAATGTGCAGGGGCAGGCCATCGGCATCGATGGCATTGATGAACTCACGGTCGTTCATGGAACTGGCCTTTTCTACTGGGGCTTGGTGGCTTGCCACGGTAAGGCGGATGAGCGCTTGCCTCCAATTAATTATCAGGATCAAGGCCAGTGGAATTGTGGATGCGGGGCAGCGTCAGCCGGCCGCAGGGGATCGTTGTGCGGGCCCCCAGGCGGCGCTTTTCAGCCCGGCAGGCTTCACCGGCTGGGGGCACCGCGTGGGTATTCTTACTGCAAGGTTTTTGGTTTGAGGTCATCTGGCAACTGCTGCAGAGCCGCCTCCAGTTGCGCGACAGACTGGGCAAGTTGATCAGCTTCCTGGTGTTTGCCCGCACTTCTCAGGCGGTCCCGCTCAATGCGCAGGTTCAGCAGGTTTTTCTGCAGTTTCAGGGCTGAAGCGTTGAAAGGGTCCATGGGCTTCTCACACTGTGGGCTTCCGTGCCGTTGTAGGAAACATGGACCGTAGCAGCTCGAATTACCTCTAGAAACTGATGTTTCATACAGGAAAATCTGGTGTTCGCGGTATTTCCTACATTGAGCGGTAAAGTTTCCTACAAGATGCATTTCTGTATATGTCGCCACGTGCCGTCTGGCATCCAGTATCCGCTGGGTTGGGCCGGTTCTCCCTCGGCAGGCCCACTGCGCAGGGCTCGATCAGCTTTGGAAATGTTATGTTGCACTTACCTTGCACACCCAGCAGGTGCCGGGCCTTCAGCGACCTGCGCGGGACCTACCCAGAGCCGGTGCAACTTCTGCAAAACAGGGGCTGTCACAATGCTCTGCATGCCGCAGGAAACACCGTGGCATTTGGTATGTATCATTGCCGTTGTCGCCCCATACATGCGCCGATGACGGGCGGTATCTGCCGCCTGAGCTTGGCGCGAAGGTTTTCCGGCCAAGGAGAGGCCCATGCACTACGTTGTGATCGAATCCCACCGCAGTGAGTACCCGCGGCCTATCCGCTTTGCCAAAGGCACTTTGCTGGAGATTGGCCCGCGCTATGAAGGCGAGCCTGGCTGGCAGGACTGGTATTTGTGCAGTTGCACCGGCCAGGAGCCCGGCTGGGTGCCCGCGCAGCTGATTGAACGGCTCAGCGTTTGCCAGGGGCGGGCGCTCGATCATTACTGTGCGCACGAACTGGACGCCGACCCGGGGCAACTGGTGCAGATGGTGCGGCCGCTCAATGGCTGGCTCTGGTGTCGGCGCCATGGTAACGGCGAGCTGGGCTGGTTACCGGCAGAGAAGCTTCAGCAATTGGGCTGAGGGGCGCCCCAGCGCTGCCACGTGCCGTGCGCTGCATCTGATACGCTTTTTTTGCGCCAACCTGAATCTGTAACCGTATCAGCCCAGGCCCGACAATACGCCCATTCCCGCTTCACAACTGTCGAGGTTCCAATGGGCAAGCTGGCGCTGTTCCTGGGGGGTTTTCTGCTACTCACTATTCTGATCGGTCTACTTGGCACCATTCCGCCAAGCTGAGGGTGATCGGTTTTTTCTGCGCGGCCCGTCTACTTCAAGCTCGGGCCCAATTTCCTGGCAAATGGCCACTATTCTCTTCGTCAGCATCGCTGGACCAGCGGTCGCTGCATGGCATTCTCAAGCATTAATACCTCGTGTAGTCTCCCGCCGCCGCTCATTCGGGTCGGCCTTTTCCGCTGGGAGTCGACACATTAATGGAATGCAAGAAAGGCGCCTGCGCCGCCCTGGAGTGGCGTAGCCGTTTCCTCGCCGAGGGCACGTTGGATGAGCAGGGTTACGAGCAGGCGCTGCGTAATGCACAAGCGCTGGAGCAGGCTGGGGATATCAGCATGTCAGAGTGGATCGAGCTGGTAAAGCTGGCCAATGCGGCATTGCTGGGTGTGGGATAAGTCATTCTTTGCGTTGGGAAATCTGTCCACAAAAAACGTGGGTAGGTCTGTGGATAAAGTGCTGTAAGCCATGCCGGTGGCGGGCTCTGTTAAATTGAGCAGAAATTGAACAGCCTTTTCGAAGGGCTGTTCATGGCGCCCGGCCGGCCTGGCGCAGGGCTATCAGCAAGTCGCGCACCCGGGCGGGCAGATCGCCAGCCGGGTATACCGCGTGCATCTGCGGGTCCTGGCCAGTGCTGGAGGTCAGGCGGTATGGCGCGCATACCCGCACCAGGCGCCCGGCCTTGACCTGCGCCTCGCCTACCCAGGCTGCCAGGCGCGCGATACCGGCACCCGCCAGGGCGCCGTGGTACACCGCAGTGCCCGAGGCCAGGCGCAACCGCGGCCTGGGCCGCACGCTGGTGATCTGGCCATCGCGGCAAAAGTGCCAGGCTTTGAGGATGCGCGGTGCGGTATGCAGGATCAGCGAGTGGCCTTCCAGCTGTTCGGGATGCGCCGGCGTACCGGCCAAGGCCAGGTACGCCGGGCTCGCATACAAGTGCCGCTGGTAGGGCCAAAGCGGATAGCCGATCAGTTCGCTGGACTGCGGGAAGGCGCCGCGTACTGCGAAATCCAACTTGCCCAGCAGTGGGTCGAGCGCTTCGTCGCTGTACTGCACATCCAGCGTGACTTGGGGGTGGCGACGGGAAAAATCCGCGAGCACCTGGGGCAACAGGTGTTCGGCCAACAGTTGCGGCACGGCGAAGCGGATCCAGCCTTGTGCGTTCCCGCTGAGCGCAGCCAGTTCGTCGGCTGCATCGCGTTGCACATCCAGCAAGCGCTCGGCGTGCGGCAGCAAGCGTTCGCCCGCTGCGGTCAGGGTGACCGCATTGGCGTTGCGGTTCAGCAACTTGCTCCCGGCGTTGTCTTCCAGGGTTTGCACCGCGCGTGTAACCGCGCTGGGCGAACGCCCTAACGCCCGGGCCGCGGCGACAAAGCTGCGCTTGTGCGCGACGCTGACGAACGCCTGAATTTCCCGCAGCATGTCCAATGCCATGCCCTGCTCCTTGTTGCAGTTTTCGCAATATGGCATTTCAACACAGCCACGCCCTTTTGGTTAGCCTTGCACCTGTACCCACTGCCTGGAACCGCGTCATGATGGATATCGCTGTACTTTCTGTATTCGCCTTCGCCGCCGGCCTGATCGATGCGGCCGTGGGCGGCGGCGGCTTGATCCAGATTCCCGCGTTGTTCAACGTGCTACCCACCGCGCAACCGGCGGCATTGCTAGGCAGCAACAAGCTGGCTTCGGTGTGTGGCACGGCCTTCGCAGCGCGTTCGTTCATCCGCAAGGTCACGTTGGACTGGGGCTTGATCGTGCCCGCGGCGGTCAGCGCCTTTGTCATGTCGTTCGCCGGTGCTGCCACGGTGTCGCTGCTGCCGCCGGGGGTAATGCGCCCGGCGGTGTTGGTGCTGATCGTGCTGATGGCGGTGTACACGTTCTGCAAGAAAGACTTCGGCACCCTGCACAAACCGGCCCGGATCGGCCGCAAGGAGCAATGCCTGGCAGTGCTGATCGGTGGGGCGATCGGTTTCTACGATGGCCTGTTCGGCCCTGGCACAGGCAGCTTCCTGATCTTCCTGTTCATCCGCTTCTTCGCCTTGGATTTCCTGCATGCATCGGCCTCGGCCAAGGTCGTGAACATCGCCACCAACCTGGCGGCGCTGGTGTTTTTCGTGCCGTCGGGCAACGTGCTGTACGCCATTGCCCTGCCCATGGCCCTGTGCAATATCCTTGGCGCGTTGACCGGCACCTGGCTGGCCGTGCGCAAGGGCGCGGGCTTCGTTCGCGGGCTGTTCCTGGTGCTGTTGTGCGTGCTGATCGCCAAGCTGTCGTGGGATGTGTTCGTCGGCTGACTCACACCACCTGGCGCTGCGGGTCGGCATGCTCCACACAGTTGCGGCCGTGGGCCTTGGCCCGGTACAGTGCCTGGTCGGCGCTGGCCAGCAGCAGGTCCAGGCTGGGTGACGGCATGTGCGCTTCGCAGCCGGCCACGCCAATGCTGACCGTAATTTGCAGGCATTTGTCGTCCTGGACCACGTGCAGGTCCTGCACGGCACGACGCAGCCGTTCGGCGGTGAACGTGGCCCGCTCGGGCGCAAGGCCTGGCATCACCACAACGAACTCCTCGCCGCCCAGGCGGGCAAACAGTTCATTGTTGTGCAACTGGTCTTGCAGGGCGCCGGCGAACTGGCGCAACACCTGGTCGCCCACGGCATGGCCATGGGCGTCGTTGATCGACTTGAAATGGTCGATATCCAGCATCATCAGGGTCAGTGGCAGTGCCTGGGCGTGTTGCCGGCTGTCCAGCAGCGCGTTGGCGCGGCGGGTGAAGGCGCTGCGGGAGAGCGCGCCGGTGAGGTGGTCGATGGTAGCCTGGTGGGCCAAGCGGGCCATAAGGCTGCGGTTGGCCTGGCTGACGCAGGCCACCACCAGCGGCCCGAGCACCAGCATGGCAATGCCCAGGCGCGCGGACAACAGTGTCGTCACCCCCGGCGCACTTTGCGGCACGCTGAAATGCATGAGGTTTTGTGCCACGGCCACGATCAGCGTACTCCCAGCGGTAAGCGCCAGCAGCGACACCAGAAACGGCGAGTAGGTCCAGGCACACCACAGCAGTGCGGCGATGGGGAAGGCGATGGCGCCAGGGCCGCCGAAGGCAATGCTGAACGCCAGTGAGGCCAGCAGCCCCAGCAGTGGTGCCAGCCGTACAGGCTGCGCGCCACCGCGTATAAGGGCTCGCATCGAGGGTGCAGTGAGCAGTACGGGCAGGATCAGCACACTGGTCGAGAACTGTTCGCTGAACCACGCCCGCCAAGTGGCGCCAAGGGACTGTTCAAACCAGGGCGCGGCCATGGCTGCTGCCATGCTGGCCGCGACCACGGCGCCGGCGGCACAGGCGGCGAACACGCTGAGTACACCCTGGGGGGTGCGCAAGCGCCGGTGCACACGGGGCAGGCGCGACAGTAGCAGCCAGAGAGTGACCACGACACCTAGATTGCACAGGTTGAACCACAGTGCGGGCAGCCAGGCGCTGCCGCACAGCAGGTCGGCGCCGACCATGGCCAGCCACACCAGGCTGAAGCCGGCCAGCGTGGCTTGGCGCGGGTGCCGCAGCAACACGCCGGCCAGTACCGCATTCACAGGCCAGAACAATGACAGGGATTCGATCGGGCGCGCAAGAATGCCGCCCAAGGTAAGGCCGAAGGTCAGGCATAGCAGAGCAACGTAGGGCAACAGGCGCGATGGGGCTGGGAAAACCATGGGCTCGACCGGCAAGCGGAGACGAAATCCAGGACAACGCCTTGTAGCACCTGGGACTTTGCTCGGCAGTGTGTTTCGTCATGGCAGTTGATGTCAATCTGCCGCGGCCGGTCGTAATAATGCCAAATTGCCGCTACTGCTTGGCAGTTTTTACTGCAGGCCGAAGAACCACGGCACCATCAGCACGGTGACCAGCATCACCAGCACGGTGAACGGCACACCGATCTTGACGAAATCGGCGAAGCGGTATTGGCCCGGGCCCAGCACCAACGTGTTGACCGGCGAAGACACCGGCGTCATGAACGCCGCCGATGCAGCCAGCGCCACGGTCATGGCAAACGGGTAGGGCGACATGCCCAGCTGCGCCGCCGTGCTGACCGCAACGGGTGCCATCAGCACGGCCGTGGCGGTGTTGGAGATGAACAGGCCGATCACCGCGGTAACCGCAAACAGGCAGGCCAGAATGGCACTGGGGCCGGCTCCGCCCAGCACGCTGACCAGGCCGCCCACGGCCAGGTCGATGCCGCCGGTTTTCTGCAGTGCCTGGGCAAATGGCAGCATGCCCACGATCAGCACCAGGCTTTGCCAGTGGATGGCGCGGTAGGCGCTGTTCATGTCGATGCAACGGCCTGCGCCCATCAGCAGGCAGCCGATCAGCGCGGCGATGACATTGGGTACCACGCCGCTGACCATCAGCCCCACCATGACTGCCAGGCTCAGCAACGCCTGCGGTGCGCGAGTGCGGGCTGGTGCTACCTGGTCGATCTCTGCAGGCAGGCTCAGTACCAGGAAGTCCTTGGGTTTGCCCTGCAGCAGGCGCACAGCCTTCCACGGGCCGACCACCAGCAGGGTGTCGCCAAGGCGCAGCTTTTCTTCTACCAACTGGTCTTCAATCGCCGCTTGCTCGCGGCGCAGGCCGACCACGTTGAGGTCATAGCGGGTACGAAACGCCAGTTCAAGGATGCTTTTACCGATCAGCTGCGAGCCAGGCGGCAGCGACACCTCGGCCATGCCCAGTTCCTGGGATTGGTCGATGAAATAAGCCGCCTTGAAGTGCATGGGCTCCAGTTGCATGGTCTGGCACAGGCTACGCAGGTTGTCATGGTTGGCGAACAGGTCGAGCAGCAGCACGTCGCCCTGGTGCAGCACCGTGTTGGAATCGGCGGTGATGACCCGGGTGGTGAACTTGTGCTGGCGCTCGATACCGATCACGTTGGCGCCATGCCGCGTACGCAGTTTCAGTTCGCCAAGGGTATGGCCGATCAGCGGCGAGTGTGGGCGAATACGCAGGCGCCGCTCGCGCCCGTTGAGCTTGTAGTCCAGTACCAGGTCCAGCAGGGTGCGGCGGCTTTCCACGCGGCCGTCCTTGCGCACTTCGCCATTGAGCCAGTTGCGGGTCAGTAGCATGTAGCCGACACCCAGCACCAGCACCACCAGGCCGAAGGGGGTGAAACTGAAGAAGCTGAAGCCGGCGTGGCCATGGCGTACCAGCTCGCTGTGCACCACTACGTTGGGTGGCGTGGCGACCAGGCTGAGCATGCCGCTGATCAGGCCGGCGAAGGCCAGCGGCATCATCAGGCGGCTGGGCGAGAGCTGCAGGCGCGCGGCAATGCTCAGCACCACCGGGATGAAAATGGCGACCACGCCTGTGGAACTCATGATCGAGCCCAGGCCGGCTACCGCCACCATCAGCAGCACCAGCAGGCGCGCCTCGCTGTTGCCGGCCCGCTCGCTCATCCACTCGCCAATGCGGTAGGCAATGCCGGTGCGGACCAAGCCCTCGCCGATCACGAACAAGGCGGCGATCAGCACCACATTGGGGTCGCTGAAGCCGGCCAGTGCCTGCTCCACGCTGAGGATGCCCAGCAGCGGCAGGGCAAGGATCACCATCAGCGCAACCACGTCCATGCGTGGGCGGTTGATGACGAACAGGACAATGACGATGGCCAGCAGGCCAAGCACCCAAAGCAACTCTTGGTTCATGGGGAGGGGGTGTTCCTTCACGCAGGGGCACGTTAGACAGTAGCAGCCAGTGTGCCACCTTGCGGTGAAGGGGGTGTTGATGTACTGCAGGGTTTAAGGCCGCTGCTGCCGATCGGCGTCAGCGGCCCCGTCCAGCTCGGCTGGTCAGTGACGGTGCCGGCGGTGCTTCTTGCCGCCACGGTCGTCGTCGCCTAGATGGTTGCCCAAGGCGCCCCCGGCGGCGCCACCCAGGCCTGCGCCTACAGTCGAGCCGGTCTGCCCGCCAACGGCACCGCCCAGCAATGAGCCGCCCGCCGAGCCCAGGCCGCCGCCCAGCGCCGCTTCGGTACGGTTGCCCTTGCGAGCCCCTACCGCACTGCCTGCTGCGCCGCCAACGCCAGCACCAATGGCTGCGCCGGTCTTGCCGCCCAGTTGCTGACCAACCACATTACCCAGTACGCCACCCAGGCCACCGCCGATGGCGGCAGTACCATCACCGGCGAAAGCGCCTTGGCACAGCAGCAGGCCAAGGGCAACGGAAGGCAGAGTCAGACGCATGATATGAACCTCGAAAATTTCACCAGGTTAAGGTGCCGCCTGAACGGCGGCGAGCCGGGGCTGTAGCCGCTTCAGCGTTAGTAGCGGTCGCCGCGGTATTGACGGTCGTCATCGTCGCGGTCATGCCGGTGGTGGCGATGGTCACGGTCGCGATCACGCCAGCCATCGTCGTCATGGTAGCGATGGCTGTGGCATCCTGCAGTCAGCAGTACAACAGCAACCAGCGAAAGGCTTGCAAGACGGTTTGTCACGAGATAGGTCCTTGATCCACAAAGGTTTACCGCACACTCTGTGAGACCCGGATCGATCCATTTGGTTTCCTGGGCGGACAAAAATTTGTGCTATCCACGATCTTCCACGTGCTTCTCGGTTGCTGTTCTGTCCCGTACGGTCATGGCCGGGCGCCCGTGGCGGCTCTAGACTGCACGGTAAGCCGCAGCCAAGACGGCATTCTGCCATTCAGTGAATCATGATGATCGCGCATACCCCTACCTTGTTCGCCGCTGTTGCTTTGGTTGCCACCATCCTGGCGTTCTGCCTGTTGCTGGTCGGGCACGGCAACCGCCGTGACAACCTGATGCTCACCGGTTGCGGGTTGCTGGTGCACGCGCTGGCTTACGTCTGCTACACCCTTTACGCCCAGGCCCCCCTGTGGCTCAGCTACGGGCTGGGCAACAGCCTGCTTTCGCTGGCGCTGGCCTTCTATACGGCCAGCTTGTTCCGTGTGCGCGAGCGGGTAGTGCCCTGGCGGGTCATTTTCATCATCCCGGCGTTCATGCTGGTGGGGTTGATGCTGCTGCTCGATACCCTGGAGCCGCGCATGTTGCTGGCGACCCTGGTGCTGATGTTGCAATGTGCGCTGATCCTTTATTGGGCATGGCGCCATGGCGAACGACCGGGCAAAGCGCACCTGCTGCTGGAGATCGGTGCGCTGATCAGCCTGGTGGGCCTGGGCATGCGGGTGGTTGCGGTGGCCAATGGCACGGCTGTGGAAATGCGCTATGACACCAGCAACCTGAAACAGAGCATCTCGGTAGCCATTGGCACCGTGACGGTAATGATGTATTCGATCGGGCTGGTGCTGATGGCCAAGGAGCGCAGTGAATCGCGCCTGCAGCACCTGGCCTTGCATGATGTGCTCACCGGTACCCTCAACCGTCGGGCGATTCTCGAGCGCTTTGCCAGCGAACTGGACCGCGCACGCGGGCAGCAGGCGAGCCTTGCGGTGGCGATGATCGATATCGACCATTTCAAGCGCATCAACGACTTGTATGGGCACTTGGCCGGTGACGAAGTGTTGTGCCATTGCGTACGCCAGTTGCAGCAACGCCTGCGCCAGGGCGATAGCCTCGGGCGTTACGGTGGAGAGGAGTTTCTGTTGCTGCTGCCTGCTACCGACCGCGCCGGGGCGCTGACTGCCGTGCAAGGGCTGCGCGAGGCCATTGCGCGCAGCCCGGCCCGGTTTGCCGGTGACCACATCGAGCTACGTTTCAGCGTTGGCCTGTGGTGCGGTGTGCCGGGGAACAAAGACAGCACCGCCAGCCTGTTGGCGCAGGCCGATGCGGCGCTTTACCAGGCCAAGGCCGCCGGGCGCGACAGCGTGCACATGGTGGCGCTGGACGCAGCGGGTTGAATCAGGACGCAGGCTGAATGGCCAGCACCACGCCGTTGGTAATCTGTATCAGCACATAGTGATCGCCCATGCGCACCCAGTGGCTTTCCTTCTCAGGCTGTGGCAGGCCCTTGGCTTTCCAGTTCTTGATGGCTTCCTCGTCACGCTTGTACTGGTCTGGCGCTTTGTCACCGACCTTCAGCTCGCGGTTGTGGGTTTCCGGGGCGGTGACGCTTTCTTCGCTCGAGGGGGCAGCGGTGGCAGCCAATGGCAGGCAGGGCAGGGCGGCGAACAGTAGATAGTGCAGTTTCATGGCAATGTCCTTATGACGGCTTGTATTGTCTGCGACAGCGGAATACGCGTGACAATTCACTCGCGCTGCGTGCCAATGCTAGAGTCGCTTCTTTTTCAAACCCCCGAGGATGGAACATGCGTGCGATTCTGCCGATGGCTGCGGCGCTGATGCTGGTTGGTTGTGCTGCTGCGACCATGGACACTGCCCGCGGCGGCAAGCCGACGGCGCAGCTCGACTCGCGGAAGGCGCCAGAGCTGGTGGCCCAGTGCATTCAGTACAGCTGGCAGGAAGAGAGGGTGTTCGGTGACGATGCCAGTGGCTACCTGCAACCGCGCAAGCAGGGTGGGTTGACGGTATATACCCGTGAAGCCGAAGCGTTCGTGGACGTGTACCCGCAGGCCGGTGGCACGCGGGTCGACTACTACGCGCAGAAGCACGACGGCGTGGCGCTGCAGCGCCGGGCAGCGGCAGCGACCTGCTTGTAAGGGTATTTGGCTACCCTTTGGCGGACAGAGACAGCTGGTTTACATTTTTTTGCAAGGTAGTTCTGTCGGCCAGTGAGTGCGGCGTCTAGCATCAATTGCTCGCATTCAAGGAAGACACCATGGACCATTCCCTGCAACTCAACCGTGCCAGTTGGGATGAACGCGCCCCGCTGCATGCTGCCTCGAAGGACTACGCAATCGAACAGCTCGTCCGCGACCGCGACCGGCTGTCCGACACCGTGCGTTTTGATTTGCCATTGTTGGGCGATATCGACGGCCTTGATGTGATCCACCTGCAGTGCCACATCGGCACCGACACCCTCTCCCTGGCCCGCCTTGGCGCACAGGTGTGCGGGTTGGACTATTCTGCCGCTTCGTTGGCCGAGGCCAGGGTGTTGGCAGCACGCTGCAGAACGTCTATCGAGTATGTCGAGTCTGATGTTTACGCGGCTGACAAGGCGCTGCCAGGGCGCACCTTCGATCTGGTCTACACCGGGATTGGCGCGCTCTGCTGGCTGCCTCGCATCGAGCCCTGGGCCCGTACCGTCGCGGCCTTGCTGAAACCGGGCGGGCGGCTGTTCCTGCGCGATGGCCACCCCATGCTGATGGCTGTCAACGAGGACCACCAGGACCGCTTGCAGCTCGAATACCCCTATTTCGAGCAGCAGGAGCCGACGGTGTGGCATAGCGACCAGACTTACGTCGAAACCGATCAGCGGCTGGCCCACAGCGAAACCCACGAATGGAACCACGGTCTTGGCGAGGTGATCAGTGCCTTGCTGAGCCACGGCCTGTACCTGACCACGCTGGTCGAGCACCAGAGCATTCCCTGGGAGGCGCTGCCAGGGCAGATGATCAAGGGCGACGACGGCGAGTATCGCCTTCGCGAACAGCCCGCACGCCTGCCCCTGAGCTATACCCTGGTGGCGGTCAAAGCCTGATCAGGACAGGAAACCACCGTCGACGTTCAGCGCGGTGCCGGTGGTATAGCTGGAGGCATCGCTGGCCAGGTAGAGCACCGCGCCGGCCATCTCCTTGGGGTCGGCCACGCGTTTGAGGGGGATCTGCTGCAAGGCCGCGTTGAGAATGGCATCGTTCTTCACCAGCGCCGAGGCGAACTTGGTGTCCGTGAGGCCCGGCAGCAGGGCGTTGCAGCGGATACCGAACTGGGCGCATTCCTTGGCGAACACTTTGGTCATGTTGATGACCGCTGCCTTGGTTACCGAATAGATACCCTGGAACAGGCCTGGCGAAACCCCGTTGATCGAGGCCACGTTGATGATGCTGCCGCCGCCATGTTCGCGCATCAGCTTGCCGGCCTCGACCGACATGAAGAAGTAACCGCGGATGTTGACATCCACGGTTTTCTGAAAGGCGCCTGCGTCGGTGTCCAGCACGTTGCAGAATTGCGGGTTGGTGGCGGCGTTGTTGACCAGCACATCCAGGCGCCCGAACTGCTCGCGGATGCCGGCAAACACGTGCTGGATCTGCTCCAGTTCACCGATGTGGCAGGCCACCGCCGTAGCCTTGCCCCCTGCAGCGGTGATGGCGTCCGCCACTTGCTGGCAGCCCTCCAGCTTGCGGCTGGAAACGATCACGTGGGCGCCTTGCTGCGCCAGCAAGTGCGCAATGGCCTCGCCAATGCCACGGCTAGCGCCGGAAACGAAGGCAATCTTGCCATCGAGGTCGAACAGGTGGGTCTTGGGCATGCTGTTTTCCTTGTGATCCGTGGTGGGCGGGGCTCAAAGGCTGGACTTGGCGATGACCTGCAGGGTCATCTGTTCCAGCAAGCGGTTCATGTGGATGAACTGGGCGAAGCGCTTGTCCTGGGTCTGGCCGTGGTAGTAGCGGTAGTAGATCTGCTGGACGATGCCGGCCAGGCGGAACAGGCCGTAGCAGTAGTAGAAATCGAAGTTTTCCAGGCGAATTCCGGCCCGCTCGGCATAGTAGTCAACGAACTGCCGACGGCTGAGCATCCCTGGTGCATTGCTGGGTTGGCGGCGCATGAGTTGCACTGGGGCCGGGTCACCGGCTTCGATCCAGTAGGCGAGGCTGTTGCCCAGGTCCATCAAAGGGTCACCCAGGGTGGCCATTTCCCAGTCCAGTACGCCGATGATGCGCATAGGGTTGTCCGCGTCGAGGATCACGTTGTCGAAGCGGTAATCGTTGTGCACGATGCCGGGCCGCGGGTGGTCGGCGGGCATTTTTTCGTGCAGCCAGGCGGTCACGTGTTGCCAGTGCGGCGCATCCGGTGTCAGGGCCTTCTCGTAACGGTTGGTCCAGCCTTCTACCTGGCGCTGCACGTAGCCTTCCGGCTTGCCCAGGTCGGCCAGGCCGCAGGCGCTGTAGTCCACCTGGTGCAGTTCGACCAGCCGATCGATGAAGCTTTTGCACAAGGTTTCGGTGCGCTCGGCATCCAGCTTGAGTTCAGCCGGAATGTCCGAGCGCAGGATGACGCCCTTGACCCGTTCCATCACATAGAATTCGCTGCCGATCAGGCTGGTGTCGGTGCAGTGTACGTAGGCCTTTGGGCAGTATGGGAAGCCGCTGTTCAGTTGGTTGAGGATGCGGAACTCGCGGCCCATGTCGTGGGCGGACTTGGCCTTCTGGCCGAACGGCGGGCGGCGCAGCACCAGGTCGCGACCAGGGTAGCTGACCAGGTAGGTGAGGTTCGAAGCGCCGCCCGGAAACTGGCTGATGCTGGGCTGGCCATCAAGGCCGGCGATGTTGGCCTTCAGATAAGGATCGATGACGCCCGCGTCGAGCTCTTCGCCGGGGCGTGCCTGGGTGGACTGGTCGGTGAGCGTCATGCGTTTTCCTTATTCTCGATCGCAGGAACTATTGGCTAATCTAATGGCCTGCCCGTTATGGAACAAGCGTCCCAGGTGCGTAATAGGTGGGGGTGTTGCTGTACGATCAGCTGCCTTGATGCAGTCATTGATGGGTTGGGCAGGCAAAAAAAAACCGAAGCCGGTCAGGCTTCGGTTTTCGATCATGCGCTGTTCCCGGCCTTCAGGATGGGAACAGTTCGCTCAACTTCATCGACAACATCATGTCGCCTTCTACGCGCAGCTTGCCGCCCATGAAGGCCTGCATGCCGTCGGTTTCGCCACTGACGATGCCCTTCAGGGTTTCGCTGTCCATCACCAGGGTGCAGTTGGCATCCGGGTTTTCACCTTCCTGCAGTTCGCAGGTGCCGTCCTTGACGATCAGTGCGTAGTGCTTGTCTTCATCGGTGATGTTGAAGCCGAACACCAGGTCCAGGCCGGCGGCAGCGGATGGGTTGAACTTCTCTTGCATCTTTTTGACGGCATCAGCTACGGAGGTCATGGCGCATTCCTTATTGAGTGATTTACACGTCCCCGCAGGGACATAACTAGCCGGATCTATCGGTAAGTGACAAGCTCCGGCGCCCTCAACAGCTGCACATGGGCCTGGCTGTTGAAGGAAGCCAACGCCACGTCGCGGCCGCGAAACTTCAGCTGGCTGAGCGACGTGTTGATGATCTGCCAGTTCAGCGCGAACGCCTGGCTGGGGGTGATACGGGTCACCAGGTGGAGCAGGGCAGCAATGGTGCCCCCCGAGGTGAAGATAGCGATGTTGTCGCCGCTGCCGGCTGCATCCAGCACGCGTTGCAGGCCGGCGTGCACACGGCCGGTGAAGGCCTGCCAGGTTTCCAGGTCATCGTCGCCGTGCTCGCCATCGTGCCAGCGCTGCACCATCAGTGCGAACAGGCGCTGGAACTCGCTGCGGTGCTCGGCACCGTTGCGCAGCACCTGCAGCGCATCGGGCTCTGCCGGCAGCAGCCCAGGCAGCATGGCCCGGATAACACCGTCGGCATCGAACTCGTTGAATGCCACGTCGGTCTCTACAGCGGGTACCGGGCAACCCGTGGCGTGCAAGGCCTGCAGCGCCAGGCGCGCGGTGTCCTGCTGGCGGCGCAGGTCCCCAGCTACGCAGCGGTCCAGCCGCACGCCGAGTCGGGCCAGGTGTTCGCCCAGCGCCAGGCTCTGACGTTCGCCCACTGGCGAAAGTACGTCGTAGTCAGCGGCACCGAAAGAGGCTTGGCCGTGTCGGATCAGGTAAAGGTTGCCCACGGAAGGTTCCGGCCTGTAGGAGGTTGCTGCGAGGTTAGGACGCGGCACAGAGGCTGTCAACGAAAAACATACAAGCGTTTGAAAAGGTTGTTTGAAAGATGTTGCCAGCGTTTGCGTACGCTGGCAGCACGCCAGATGCACCGGTATGCTTGCAACAGTTACGCGCCGTGATGGCGCTGGTATTTAAGGAGTCAACGTGGAGTTTCTTGCCGAATACGCAAGCTTTCTCGCCAAAACCGCCACCCTGGTCATCGCCATTCTGGTGGTTTTATCGGCCATCGCCGGGCTGCGTGGCAAAGGGCGGCGCAAATCGGGTGGGCAGTTGCAGGTCACCCGTCTGAACGAGTTCTACAAGGACCTGCGCGAGCGCCTGGAATCCGGTTTGCTCGACAAGGCCCAGCTAAAGGCGCTGCGCAAGCAGCAGGCCAAGGCGGAGAAACAACAGAAGAAGGGCAAAGGCAAGGCTGACGAGCAGGGCCGCGTGTTCGTCCTGGACTTCGATGGCGACATCAAGGCCTCGGCCACTGAAAGCCTGCGCAATGAAATCACTGCCCTGCTGACCCTCGCTACCGCACGCGATGAAGTGGTACTGCGCCTGGAAAGCGGCGGTGGTCTGGTGCACAGCTACGGCCTGGCCGCCTCCCAGCTGGCGCGCATTCGCCAGGCAGGCATCCCGCTGACCGTGTGCATCGACAAGGTGGCTGCCAGCGGTGGTTACATGATGGCCTGTATCGGCGACAAGATCGTCAGTGCGCCATTCGCCGTACTGGGTTCGATCGGCGTGGTGGCGCAACTGCCCAACGTCAATCGCTTGCTGAAGAAACACGACATCGATTTCGAGGTGCTGACCGCTGGCGAATACAAGCGCACGTTGACCGTATTCGGCGAAAACACCGAGAAAGGCCGGGAGAAGTTCCAGGAAGACCTCGACATCACCCACCAGTTGTTCAAGGACTTCGTTGCCCGCTATCGCCCGCAATTGCACATTGACGAAGTGGCTACCGGTGAAGTGTGGCTAGGTGTGGCGGCCCTCAACCGCCAGTTGGTGGATACCTTGCAGACCAGCGACGAGTACCTGAGCGAACGTGCCCGCAACGCCAACCTGTTCCACCTGCACTATGCCGAGCGTAAAAGCCTGCAGGAGCGAATCGGCGTGGCAGCCAGTGGCGCGGTGGAGAACACCTTGGTGGGTTTGTGGAGCAAACTCGGCCGCCTGCGCTAACACCTTGAACCCGTTGAAATTTTTTTTCGTCGAGGGGGTTGCAAGGTTAAAAGAATGAAGACATAATGGCGCCCATCGAAACGCAGCGAACTTTGAAAAAGGTTCAGTGTTTCAAGGGGATAGCAAAGCGCAAGCTGCTATGTCCGACTTTGAGGCCGAGTAGCAAAGTGGTTATGCTCCGGATTGCAAATCCGTCTACGCCGGTTCGATTCCGACCTCGGCCTCCACCATTCGAAAGCCCCGCAGCCCTTGAGGTTGCGGGGCATTTTTTAATGCCTGCGGATTGACCCCGCCACCTGCATTTGGGACAAATTTGGGACAGCAAAGGAAATTGCGTGTCCCATCTGTCCCCGGCAAAATCCGGTGCATGGCTACCTACGAACAGCGCCCAGGCGGCGCATGGCGGGCAAAGATCCGCCGCAAAGGATACCCGCAACTGTCTGCAACTTTCGATACAAAGGCCGAGGCCCAGCGCTGGGCGGCCGAGATCGAGGGTGACATGTCGCGGGCGCGCTTCGTTGACATGCGGGAGGCAGAGCGCACGACCCTGGCCGAGGCCTTGGACCGTTACGCCAGGGAGATCACCGCGTCGAAGAAAGGCGCGAAGCAGGAGATGACCCGGATCAACAAGTGGAAGAAGCACGCTCTGGCCGACAAAGGCTTGGCTGCGCTGAAATCCAGCGACTTTGCTTTATATAGGGATGGTGAGCTCAAGGAAGGGAAGTCCACGGCCACGGTCCGGCTTGACCTGGCCATCATCAGCCACCTGTTCACGGTGGCGATCAAGGACTGGGGTATTCAGGGGCTGAGCAACCCGGTGATGAAGCTGCGGATGCCCAAGGGGGCAAAAGAGCGGGATCGACGGCCGCAAAGCTTCGAGCTCACGGCGGTGATCGAGAAGGCGGGGGAGATTCACGCCGAAATGCCGGCGATCATCCAGATAGCTGTGGAGACGGCCATGCGCCGCAGCGAGCTGCTGGGCCTGCGCCGCGAGAACGTCAAAGGCAAGCATGTGCTGCTTGAGGACACAAAGAACGGAAGTCGTCGACTCGTGCCGCTATCCACCAAGGCCAGGGCGCTGCTTGATGGCCTGCCTGCGCGCCTGGATGGCCGAGTGTTCTCGCTGGCACCTCACTCGGTCAGTCAGTACTTCAACCGAGCCTGCAAAGCTGCCGCGGTGAAAGACCTGCACTTCCACGACCTGCGACATGAAGGCACATCGCGGCTGTTCGAGAAAGGGTTGTCCCTGATGGAGGTGGCCAGCATCACCGGGCACCGCACCTTGTCGATGCTCCGGCGATACACGCACCTTTGCCCTGACTCCCTGGCCGACAAGCTGGGTTAACGCACGCTGGCGAGCGTCGGCGGGGCCTGGCGCTTCCGCCCGGGCTTTGCCGGGGTGTGTAGGCCCTGCTCAAACTCTTCCAAGAACTTGCGGACGGTGGCGACCCGCCAACACACCCGCTTTCCCTGTTTGAAGAACGGCGGGAGCCAGCTCGCCCCGTCCTGTCGCGCACTGCGGATGGATGATTCAGTTCGGCCGAGCATCTTCGCCAGCTCGGGAACGTGGATGATTTCTTGCTCCATCTGTGCCTCCTTAGGCCAAGAAGTGGTGCCCGACCTTCGCCGCCCTGGCGGCTTCCTCGGTGCGGAACATGAGCCGTGTTTTGCTGGTGCGGCCCCAGCTGTTGTATTCGACGTCGACCCACCAGTGGCCGAACTTGCGGTACGGCTCGCCTAGGATCTTCGTGACGTAGCAGTCGATCAGGTTCATGGATGGCTCCCGGCTCAGTCCCAGCTGAGCTTGGCGGGCGTGGGCGGGATGGTTTCGAGCGTGGCCAGGTTCAACAGGGTGAAATACCCGCCGTCCTGCGGCCGCCAGCCCATGGTGTCGATGTGGATTACGTTGCCGAGCGCTGCCGGCTTGTGCAGCGGCGTGTGGCCCACGACCAGCGCCCGGACGCCTGCAACACCTTCGGTCTCGCCCAGTTCAATGCGGCTTCGCGACCACATGCAGGTGTTCTGCGTCAGGCGCAACTGCTTGGCAGTCTCCGGCGCTTCAAGCGCGGCCCGCAGTTGATCCCAGGACGGGAATGGGCAGTCGGCGTGCACGACACCGACCAGGCCGCCGGGCGTCTCCACCTCGATGGCGATCGGCAGCTCGCGGAACTGGGCGGCGAACTCGCGTTGCTCATCCCAGGACAGGCCGGCGAACCATGCGCCCCCGTTGTACACCCAGTTGTCCACGTCGCAGGTATCGAATCTGCAGACGTAGTCGTCGTGGTTACCGCGCACCGGGTGGAACCAGGGCCTTGCCAGCCATTCGAGCACGTTGCGGCACTCTGGCCCGCGGTCGACCAGATCGCCGACGCTGAACAGTCGGTCAGCCTTCGGATCGAAGCCGGCTACGTCCAGGGCAGCCTGCAGCCGGGTAAAGTGCCCATGAATGTCGCCGACCGCGAAATCGCGGCCAGCCGTGTTTGCGGTGAAGCGCTTGATGCGCACCACCTCGATGTTTTCGAGCATGCAGAATCCTCACCCGCGCATGTCGGCGGGCGTGAGTAGTAGGGGGAGGGGTTCGGTTACAGCAGGTGTGCGCCGGACTCGAGCATCCCGTCGCGATCCTCGCGTAGGCTGTCGCGCTCCTTGGCCAGGCGCTGGATCTCGCGGTGCAGGTACTTGGCGAAGGTCTCGCCGCCGCGCAGGTCGTTGGGCTTGACGCCTTTCAGGATGGCCTCAAGCTCGTTCACGCTGAATTGCTCGATCATGGCGCCACCTGCTTGCGGTAGCCGGCGTCGTGCAGAGCCGCGATCGCGCAATCGACATACTCGCGGGCAGTTAGGAGCTCACCTGCACTGAAGTCCAGCTGGGCATCCGCTGCCATCTGGTCGATTGCAGATTTCCGCTGTTCCGCCGCGATCTGCTCAGGCGTTCGACGAGGGCGAACACGCTTTGCCTCATCTCGATACATGGCAATCTTCTTGCCGCACTGAACCACGCAGAAGTCCTCGCGGCCTTCCGGGTCTTCACCTACGGCAACGCAAACCCCGTCGTGCCATTTTTCGAAGTCTTCGCAGGCGAATGATGCTTCAACCAGTGTGCCAACAGGCGGAAGGCCTTCGCCATCCCAGCGCGCTGGCCGCGGCGTGATGTACTGGATCTGGCCCCGCGTGAAATTGTGCCGGTGATCGCCGGTACCGCCACCGTATGGATAGGCGCGATCCTCGGCGCCTACCACGGCGTACTGGTCCATGTTGATCCACACCTCGGTAATGCCGTGGTGGGCCACAAGGCCGTGACCGTCTGCCCACTCAGGCGCTTTGCTCCAATCGATCTTGCTCACAGCTCATACCTCTCATCAATCCAGCGCCCAGGCGCCAGAGCGGGTGTAGGTTCGGGTTTGGTTTCGTGCGGGGAGATCTGGCGCTCGTTGCCGGCCTGCAGCTGGCTGTCGGGGATGCAGCTGATGCCGCCTTGATTCCCGCCCTGGTAGAGCCAGCAAGTGGCGCCGTGCTCATCGTCGTGGAAGACGCGAACGCCGTACGGCAAAGGTGCTGCGCTGGCGCCGGTGGCCAGCAGCAGGAGGCAGAGGGCGAGGCGGGTCATTGCTCCACCTCAGCGCCGTCTCTGATTTCCTCAAACCGGTACATCTTGATGACCCGTTCCTCGACGCCGGCGACCTTGATGAACTTGGCCTCATTCACCCACGGGTAGGCATTCGGCTCGCCGTGCTTTCCGCCGCCGCTCATCTCGCAGAAAGCCAGGGCGCGGCCGTCAGGCAGGATGAATGCTTTCACGTCGATGTCGTAGTTCCTTCCCCAGCTGTAGTGGCACCACTCGCGGATGCCGCTGACCTGTTCAGCTTCGTATCGCACTTCGTTGATGGCGTCGTCATGCTCGTTTTCTTCGAAAAGAACCTCGAGCAGCTCGCCAGGTGCCGCAGCCAGGAAGGCCAGATCGACGTCGGTAGACTGCCCATCATCGTCGGTGAACGTGTAGCCGTAGCCGAACTGGAGGCCCTTGCGCATGACAAGCAGCTTGGCCAGCTGGCTTGCGGTGAGGGTGCTCAGGTGCTGGTTGATGTTTGCTTCGAGCATACGACTTCCTTGGCCGCCATATCGCGGCAGTGAATAAAGGGGAGGGGGGGTTACAGCTGGTTGGAGTACAAATGTTCTCTAAATTAATTGGCTCCGTATAACCAGAGAAACGGTTTTTCTGGGCTGTAGAGGAGCTTTTAGAGATGGAAAATCTGACTACTGTTTTAGGCTTTGCGAAAGAGCTACTTCAGGTAGCTGGCTTGGTCATTGACTTGTACTTGGCGTTGCGCGATGTGTTTAAGCCGCCTGTAGAAGCGCCTCGATCACCCGCTGGCCTGCCAGCGGCGGTACCGCATTGCCCGCCATGTGCATTGTCAACCGGTGATTGTCTGGGCGCAGAGTGTCAGCCGGAAACGACATCGCGGCCAGGGCCTCGCTGGCGCTGAGCATCCGCATGCGGCCGCCTTCGACCAGGGCCCAGCGATCGAGGGTGGTGATGGTGCCGATCGGCCGGTTGATGTCGCGGCCGGTGGTGCCGGAGCCTTTGCCGTAGTAGGGCATGATGAAGCGGTCGCCGAAGCGCTGGCGGCCGTTGCGTACCCTTTCTAGCGTGGCCTGGGCCCGGCCTGGCTTCTCGATCTGCGACCAGCGCCCGGCGTCAAAGTCGAGGAAGCTGGCGGCCGGCACATGCCGCTCTTGCGGCAGCTGCAGCATCAGAGGGGCCTTGCTGCGCGTCAGCACCATGAACAGGCGCACCCGGTGCTGCGGAACGCCGAGGTCCGCGCAGTCCACGATGTGCGGAGCAGCCTGATACCCCAGCGACTGCACTGCTTGCAGCCAGGCCGGGTAGAGAACCCAGTCGGTGAACTCGGGCACGTTCTCTATCACCGCCGCCTGTGGCCGGTGAAACTCAAGGGCCGATACCGGCGCCCATGCCGTCGAGCGCGAAGCGTCGTGCTCAGGGTTACCCGACTTCTTGCCGCGGGCCTTGGCGTGTCCCTGACAGCAGGGCGAGGCAAGCAGGATGTCGTGCGCCGGCACCTGCTCCCAGCGGGCCTGGTGCAGGTCTTGGCAGACGTGCTGCGTCTCGGGGTGGTTGGCGCTGTGCCATTCAACGGCCACCGGCCAGTGGTTTGCCGCCCAGAGAACCTGGACGCCTGCGGCGCGCGCGCCGGTGCTCCATCCGCCGAGGCCGGCGAATAGGTCGATTGCTGTAGGCATGAGGGTACCTTTGCGCTAGCTTCACTCAAAAAAGGAGGAAGGCATGCTTTATCGAGGGGTTCGGTTAGAAATGCATAAGGCGCTTGAGGGGCGGATCAGTCCGCGTGGCGACCAAATTGAGGTTGTTCCGAGATATGACGGCACCTGGTCATATGACGGGACATTCACCTACGGGTACTCGGAAGATAACGCCGCCCGTGCACATCACATCGAAAACGGGAAGTGGGGTGGCTGCTTTGTATCGACTACTAGAAATTATGAAGTGGCAAAGTATTTTGCTACCACCGACGCTCAAGGTCGCTCATGTCAAGGGGTCGTATACTTCATAGATGACAGTCTGTTCGAGCTCCATGGCGTGGTTTCGAAGTCGTTTGACGACCCTCTATATCCGGAAGAGGAAGAGGTTTCCATTCGAGCATCTGATGCGGGAGATATCCCAACTTCGGTCATCGTCGATATCCGCGAAGTTGGATGCCCCGGGCGTTACATCAGGCAGGAGAGAGATGAGGATCCTTCAATTTCTGCGAAGTAGTTAAGGCGCTGGCGGGCAGCTCCGGAGGGTCAGGCGGCTGGGCGCTCTGCGATGAAGTAGTCCCAGGCAGCTTTGTCGCCCTGGGCAATGAACCACTTCAGGACCTGGCCATCCTCGGTCTCGCTGACCGAACCGCCGTACTGGGCACCAGGGAAGGTGAATCTCGCGCCGTCGCCGCAATACGGGTATCCGCCGGTGAACTCGGTGAAGGTGACGCCGGGCTGGGCAGCAACGACGCGCTCCTTGAACTTTTCGAACCTGGCGTTGCGTGCAGCAACCTCGCTCTCGTGGCCTTCCTTGCATTCCGCCGAGCAATAGACGACGCGACCGTCGAACACCAGGTCCAGAGAGATATCGGTTTCAGCTTCTTCGTCCCAGCGGCTGGCATCGCTGTCGCACCTCGTGCCGCAGTGGTTGCAGTCAAACCACCAGCCTGCATCGATGTAGGCCTGGGCAGGGATGAAGGGCTGATCGGCATACTGATCGGCCCATTGCGCGCGGCGGCAAGACACGTCGCCGAAGTCAACCCCGACCTCCTCCGCGCCCTGGCGCCTAGCCGCAGCGTTCGACGAGGCGAACTGGATCGTGGATTCCTCTGGGTCATTGGTTTCGACGGTGTAGGCCAGCACCTTGCGTGATGCTGGATCTGCTTTCGGCTTCTTGCTCATGGCTTTCTCCAAGCATGCGCCGCCCTCCATTGCCGGGTGCGGCATGGTGGCAATTTGGTTGGGGATGGGGTATTACGGGTTACCGGCATGGGGCCGCAGGGGATAGCTATGGATGCAGCAGTGGTAGGCCTGGCAGGCGTTGTAGTTGGTAGCGCGGCGACGTTGCTTGGGCAATGGATTCAAGCCCATTACACTCAGAAGCGAGAAAAGCGAAAACTGCTATTAGAGGCAGCGATCCAAAATAGAGCACAAGACATCAGCGTTATTCTCGGCAGCAACGAGAAGAGCAGGACAGCAGCCCCTATGGCGGCCTACATTCTTCACCAGCAAGTTATGAACAAGCTTGTAGAGTCAGGAAAGTTGTCAGCTGTAGATGTTGAAAAGGCATTCGCACAACATCTGCTGGATTCAAAAAGGCTAAGCGAGCTTGACTCTGAATGGACGCTAACATCAAAGTTGGAAAATGCAGCTAACGGGAAGGGCTGAGAACCTCGTCCCCTGGGTCTTGCTGAATCATCAGCATGCTCTTCCGGTCGAAGGCCAGTGCCAGGCGTGGCGATATGCTGATCTCGTGCCGCGGCGGGGTGAGAAACTTCTCCGCGTGCGTCCGGCCCAGGGCGTGGATGCCGTGGATCAGCGCCTCGATCATCTGGCTGTAGGTGGCGTCAGCCCAGCCGCAGATGGCGCGAAGGTGCTGGCCCGTTCGCTTCCTGGCTGACAACCGCAGCGGCTCAGTCCGCGCCACGGATCGGTGAGCCTCGATTTCGTGGCGCGCGATCCTGAACAATGCATGATGCCCGAGCGCCTCGATGTGATGAATCATCAGCGTCATCGCCTCGCCCTGTTCCTCGATCCCGGCCCACTCCATCAGTTCCAGCAGGGCCTGTTTAGTCCCTGGTCGAACCTTCAAACGCAGGTCTTCTTCCTGTAGGCGCTCGGCCTTTTCGCGACGTCGCTCGTCACGCTGCTGCTGCGTCAGAGCCATCATCGCCCCCATTGCGCACAAAGGTGGCGCCCGGCCCGATGTCGAGCAGGTCGCACACCCGGTTGATGATCTTGAGCGCCGCGTCGAACACCTTGGGGTCGTCCGGCTCGCGGGCCAGGCGCTTCATGTTGGGCTGATGCTCCAGGCAGACCTTGTCGACCAGGCGGCGGGCCAGCCTGCGCAGGTGGTCGGCGCTGTCGTTGAAGCGCAGGCTGAGCGCAAAGGCCAAGGCCACATCGTCAGGCCGGTACTGGCCGCCGCTGCGGGTGTTGTACAGCTTTTTGACCGGCCGATTCATCCAGGCCGGCAGGGTTACCACTCCAGAGGGCGCTTTCTGCATGTCTGTGCTCCTGTAGGCCGCTGGGCGGCAGGTGGAACTGTTCTTGCCGCCGGCGCTGGCGGACCAGGTTGTTGAGCCTTCTCATTTCCTGATGCGTACCCGTGGGAAGTCGATGCTGTTGCGCTCGATGATCTTCACCAGCGTTCCGTAATTCAGGTCGAGCTGCTCGGCCACCTGGGCACGGTGCAGGCCGGTATCGCGCAGGGCGCATATTTTCTGGACCACTTTCAGCTCCTCGATCCGCTTCAGGTTCCGCTGGATCTGGCGCTGGGCATCCCGCTTGCTGTTGGCTGACTTCTTCCGCTCGGCTCGTCGGAAAACAAAGTTGCCTTCGCGGGCGGCCCGGAATAGGGCCTGCTTGGAAATGCCGGTGGCCTCGTGAACCTGCTGGCAGGTCATGGTCTTCGCCAGCTCGGCCACCGTTGCAACTCTGGCTTTCACCTTTTCCTTTCTCGGGGCTGGGGTAGGCCTCTTGGGCTTCGCCTCAGCGGCTGGCTTTGGCTGCGTATCGGGATGCTTGCGCGGCGGCAGCGGTCGATAGGTGAAGCCCTCCAGCACAACAAGCTGGCCGCCAGACGCGAAGAAGGCCGCTTTGGCGGCCTCCAGGTCGATTGATGGGGTCATGCTGCCTCCTTCATCCGCTCGCGCATCTCCTTCTCCAGGTCGCTGAGCTCTTCCAGAAACGCCTTGATCTCAGCCTCCATTTCGCGGATGCGCTTGAAGTCGCGCTCGAAGCGGTGGCATACGTACTGAAGAGGCTCAGGCAAGCGGTCGTCGTAGCTGACGAAGTCTGCCCAGGCCCTGCCGGTACAGGCCATCTGGGCCAGCATCTGCCACTCGTACTGTGGGTCGTGGCGCTCAGACTGCATGGTGGCGATGTGGGTCGCAGTGTTTGGGCACTTGATCTCCAGCACGCCATCGTCGCCTACAAGGCCATCCGGTGACGCGCCAAAGCCAGCAATTGTCGGGTGCATGACCAGCCCGGTTTCGACCACCATCAGGCCTTTGTCGGCCTCGTAGGCCATGCAAGCAAATGGCTCAAGCTCGACGCCGCGCTGCACGGCAGCATTGCGGGAAAGGTCGGCGCCGCCAGACTGGCCGGTGAGGCGCTCGCAGAGAAGCTCCATCATATAGTTTTTGCGTGTGGCAGATGGTGCGCCGCCCCGGCCGCTGGCCATCACATCCTTCACTCGACTCGCGGTGACGCAGCCAAGGCGTGCTGCGAACCATTCAGCGCTACGCTGCTCCATCTAACACCTCCTCAGATTCGCCTTCGAAGGGCGCCGCCTCTGCCTTGATGGCGTCGGCGCGCTTGGTGACCTCGGCCTTGAAGCGGGCATGGCCGGTCGCATCCTTTGCCTGTTTCATGGCTGCGGTTGCCTGCTGGTACACATCGGTCAGCGCCTCCAGGCTGCAGGCCTTCTGTGCCAATGCGATCCAGCTGTTCACCATCTCTGGATCAGTGGGTGCCGAGCCAGCCAGACTGGCAAGACCCTCACCCCCATCCGTGTTCAAGTGGTGAATCGCCTGCTCCAGGCGCTCTGTCTTCGGCCAGTACTTGTAACCGCGCTTCACCACGGTCTTCTTGGCCATCTCGCCCGGGTCGGTGACCCATGGGCAGGATTTGTTCTTGCTAACCCAAGCTTTCCAGGCGCTGGACCTGTCCCGGATGGCGTTCACATCCTCGATGCTCATGGTCTCGGTCAGGTAGTCGCCGTCGGCGGTCTTAACCACCACATAGACGCCGATCACCTCGCCGCGATCCTTGGCGAACGGGTTGTAGGAATGGGTCGGCGGCTTGTCGAAGCCGTTCAGACTGAAAGCGTCTGCGGCGTAGACCAGTTCGGCCTGGGCCCAGCGTATGGCGCCGGTCGACATGGCCAGGTCCATCAAACCGATGTAGCTGATGTCCAGACAGATGCGGCCGTCGCGCGGTACCAGGTACGCCTGCTTCTTGGCCGGGTTCAGGCTGATGCCGATGGCGGCGATGTTGGTGATCGCGTTGGCCACAGACTGCCGGTTCTGCATAGCCACCTTGGTGGCGTACTCGCTTGAGGTAATCACCTGGATGGCGAATTCGGCCTCGCGCTCGAAGTTCAGCGAGCGGTCAGTCAGCACGTTGGCGAACTGATTCCGCTGCGCGTAAATGTCCTGCGAGATAATGGCTACTGCTTGGCTCATGGCGACCTCAGTAGGAAATCGTGATGTTCGGGATTTTGCGCTCGGCGATCAGCGTGATTGCTTGCTTGGCGCATTCCTCGGTCATGCCGCCGGCGACGAAGGCGTCCAGGGCGGCGCGGTTAATGCTGCGGCGGTGTGCGACGTCGCGCTCTCGGGCTTCCTGCTGGCGCACGATCTCGGCGGCCGCTGCATCGGCACGGCGGCGCTCGTCCTGGCGGGCCTGCTCCGCTGCTTCTTCGGCCCGGCGTGTCGCTGCCTGGCGCTCTTCCTCTGCTTGGCGCAGCGCTGCCTGGCGGTCGGCTTCGGCCTGAGCGGCAGCGCGCTCTGCTTGCTCGGCCTGCAACTTGAGCTGAAGGCGCTGGTTTTCGGCTTCGCGTTCTTGCGCAGCTGCCTGGTCAATCAGTTCCTGCTCCCGGCGGGCAGCTGCAGCGCGTTCGTTGGCGGCACGCTCATCAGCTTCACGCTGGGCCTTTTCTGCCGCCTCGCGAGCGATGGCAGCTTCCCGGTCGGCTTTCTCTCGGGCTTCGGCTTGTGCGCGAAGTTGGGCCAGTTCTGCCTGCTCGGCTTCGAATGCCTCCCGCTTGGTCAAAGCAGCGCGCAGCGCGGTAAGCACCTTGTCTTTCACGGCGCCGGCCTCAGCCTCGAATTCTTCCCAGTGAGCTCCGAGCTGCATGCCCTCAGCCTCAGCAATCAGGCCCTTGATGTGCAGCGAGGTCAGTTCGCCCAGGTCGTCCGACAGAGTCTTCAGCCAGTTCAGGCGGTCGTTGTGGCGGTCGATGCGCGCATCCTCGGCGGCTTCCCACTCGGTGAGCGGGCGGCGCGTTTCGTCCCGCAGCGCGTCCATCTTGGTCACGAACTCGCGCAGCTCAGCCTCGACCACCTTCGGCATTTCCTTGAGGCGGCGCAGGTAGTCGCGGCCCGGTTTCTCGACCGCGGTCTTCGACTTGCTGACCTTGGCGGCCAGGCTGGCGATTCGCTCGCGTCCCTTGCGGGTTTTCAGGTCGGGCACTTCGCCCAGTACTTCACCCTTCACCAGGTCGATGAATTGCTGAAGGCCACCGGCCACGTAGATGGCCGGGGCGTTGTCTTCGCTGATCTCTTCGATCGCGATCAGTTTCTGTTCTGCGGACATTAGAAAACCTCGCGCCAGGCCGGCGCCGTCAGTTGGAATAGGGAATCGCCAGGTCACCCAGGCACGGAGGTACGCTCCAGGCCCTGGCTGCGGTGGATGGTTGCGCGCTCTCGCCGCTTACGCTCCGGGTAGGTCCGGTTATCCCCGAAGGGCCCGCCGGGCTCGGGTGCGTTGAATCAGGAAGTGATGTTGCCGGCCAGTGCGCTGGCGAGCATGAAGACGGAGCATGCGAGGAGCATGGAGAAGGAGCCGCGCAGGATGTAAAGGCGCTTGGCTTTCTGGTAGCCGGTCATGGTTTCACCCCGGAAGGCTTGGCTTAGGGATGCGCTTGAAGTTTTGAACTGGCTGGAGCTTTGAGACGCCATACCAGTGGCACTGTGGGTTCTTCGCGATCGAACGCATGGAGGCAAGAATGCACTCTTTGTGCATTGGGCCTCGGAACCCACCGCCCAGATAATGGCGCAGCCGCTCATTGAACTTGATCAGGTCAAGGTTGCTGTGGAAGTAGCGTTCGCTCATGCCCGCACCTCATAGGCCAGGGTGCACATGCCGCACAGGTAGGCCCTGCCAGACCAAGCCGCAGGGTTCTCGATGTGTGCCAGGCGTGCTTGATTCATGGCGTCCGCCATGGTCAGGCCCTTGAATACCAGCAGGATGCGGTCATCTGGCAGGGCATGCGCAGCCTCGGCCACCTGGTCGTCGATGATCGACGGGAAAATAGGCGTGGTCATGCAACCTCCTTGCGCCCATCAACGATCTTGTTGAGGCGCCCGCAGTAGTGGTTGAACTCTTCGATGGTGATGCGTTGGTCGGCCAGCATTTCGGTGAGGAGCTTGAGGACCATGGCCTGCCAAGACAGTGGCGTCTCAGGGTAAGCCATGGCCTCAAGCTCTTCGTCGATCAGGACGTGAGGGCTTTTCATTGAGCCTCCTCGGCCTGAGCCAGAACCCCTTCCTTGGCGAAGGGGGTGAGCAGCTGGCGGGCGATCTCTTCAAGCGCTGCCTCGGGGTTAGCAACGCTCATGATCTCGTCGGCCGCTGCCTTTGCGTCGCCGGTGACCTTGGAGCGCGCCGCCAGAACCAGGCGGCCCAACACCGAGTTGCTGATGCCGTTCAGGCCCAGCTGGCCCATCACGAACTCATCCACCGCCTGGGCGAAGCGCTCATAGGTGACACCCTGCTTCGGGCGCATCCGACGCTGAAACACAACGTCCCGGCGAGCCATCAGCTCAGCGATGCCATCGTCGACCCACAGGCGCTCCGGCACATCGTCCGGGTGCTCGCCTGGAAGGCGGTTGTCGTACTCAAACTGTGCTGCTCGAAGTGCGCCCATGGTCGCCTCCAGGTGGTGGGTTACTCGGTGGGTGGGGTGAGGTGTGGCTGCCAGTGCGTTACGCGGTGCTCGAAGCACGAGCCATCGCAGTAGCGCCAGTCGATACCATTCCAGTAGAGGAAGCGGGCGCCGTTGAAGGCGCTCTGTGCTTTGCGTGCTGGTGTGTAGGCGATTACCCAAGCCTTGCCGCCACCCTTGGGCAGATGAGGCATGCGCTCAGAGCACTTGATCCAGCCGCTCATGCTGCCTCCGGCCAGTGGCGATTGATGCTCTCTTTGGCGTAAGGGGAAAGGCGCTGGAAGCTGTTCACTCCGCCGCATCCGGGCATGGTCCCTTCCAGTTCAACGCAGGCCTTGACGTCACAGCGCCGGGAGCAGACCCAGCCGCCGTAATGGCAGCGATGTACTTCGCCTTTCGGCTCGGGGTGATAGGCCAGGCCTCCTTTCCAAGAAGGCGACCCGCGCAACTTTAGGCCGCAGCCCCGGCATACGGCCTGGGTTTCGGTGCATTCATGCATGTGGTGATCCTCTGGACCGCATTGGCCAGGAGCCAGGCACGGGTGACCAAACCCACCGTGAAAGGTGGCCTGGCGCCTGCCGATGCGGTCGTTTTGAAGGGAAGGGGTGCAGGCGGTGAGCGCTACCTCACATGCATCTGGTCTGGCCGGGTAGGCCCCGGATTCGCCTGCGTGTACGTCGATTAATGTTTACTGCGATGAGCCTTAAGTTGCATAAGGCTCACGTTGATGCGCTTTAAATCGATGAAAACTGCATCGGTGATCCACATTCCGGGGCAAACCGGGTGACCGGACGCCTCACCAAAGGGCGAGACGCTACCCAGACTCACAATTCGCGGCGATCAACTCGCGTTCAATGTGGATCACCGATGCAGCCTGCGATGGGGAGCAGGGCATCGGGCCGTCTTTCCGGCTGTCAGGGAATCAGTGGAAGACGACAGCTACGAAAGGCGCCCCATCCCAGGTTTCGATCAGAGGTCGATAGTCGCAACCCTGCATCATCGCCACCGGCATCAGCACCACATCACCCATCATGGGCACTCGCACGCTAACCAGTACTTTGCGCATCGTTTTGCCCTCCAGGGCGGTTGATTCAGTGGATTCCCCCTGATGCGCCCCGCTTGAGGCGCACCGGGGAATCGTCTGCGACGTTGTGAGTGCCTGTTTTTGCAGGGGCAGGCTCCCTGTTTCCTCGCTTTCCACAGTCGAGGGAAAACCCTATGCTCCGATCTCCACAGTCGAGATAAGGAACATCGGAATGCCGGACTACATGGTTAGGGTTGAGATATTCAAAGCCGAAAGCGATGAATACTCGGATATGCACAAGGCGCTTGAGGCGCTTGGCTTGAAAAGGACAGTCCCAGGCGACAATGGGCTATGCAAAATGCCGCCAGGCACTTATTTCGGCACAAGCGGCCTCAGCACCTACGACTTGAGGCAGAAGGTTAAAGCCATCGCGGCCCCGTTCTCCTACCCTGCTGATCCCTCGGTATTTGTTTCTCAGTCGAGCGACTGGTCTGGCTGGCTGCGCCCGGCTTGATCGGACCCGCAGCCTGAGAACTGCCTGCCCTTGGGCATCTCGCTTACCCAGTAAGCCAGGTGATTCGAAGCGATGGCGAAGGCCTCATCGAAGCTCACGCTTTCGTCCGTCGCGATCTCCTGAATGATCTGTCGAAACCGTTCAATTTGCTGGGCGCTTAGGCCTTCCACCTTGACGGGAGTTACGCTTCCGCCAAGGGCGATGGCGTAGATATCAACCGGCTCACTGCCCCAAATCATCCTGGCCGTATCGACCGAAACCGGGACGACAATCAGGCCATCCCGCAACGCCTCCATCACGTTATGGGCATCCGCCTCGCCAACGGCGCAGCAGCGTTTCCGTGCCGGGTCGATCCCGGCGTATGCATCAACACTCATGTTGTGACTCCCGTGTGATTTCCCTGATGCCCCTCGCAAGAAGGGCATCGAGGAAACCTGCCGCGACCCGCTACTGGCGTCGGTCGCTGGCTCAAATCGAATGTGCCCGGCCTCGCTACTGGCGACAGGCCGGGGTATTGCGTCAGCGATGTCATAGCCATTTTCCCGCCGCTGATTGCAGGGCTGGCCGTTCGTCGTCGGTGTGGGCTTCGAGCTTCCTCCTCATGGCGGCAATCAGTGCCTGTTCGCCATGGATCGCAGGTCCTTACAACATGCACGCTGCAGCTCTGGTGCCCTGATTTGATGGGGCAGGGTGCATGAGGTCCGGCGCCCATCTGTGCCGAAGCTCAGGGCGCTAATTCAAAAATTCGTGTTGCCGCTCCCGCTTACCGAGGTCGATACGGCCAATCCCAGGGAGCCGCATGGCTATGTGGATTCGCTAACGCCTTTCCCGGCAGGAGCTTGAATCGGTTGAGTTGTGTAAAGAGCGGTTAGGCTTGAGGGCCTCGGCAGTCCCTGGTGAGTGACTGCTTGAGGTCAATTTAGAAAACTAAACAGAGCCCGTCAAGAATAATTTTAGAAATCTAAACAGGCGAGACGGACGGAAGCCACTGCAACGGGCGCAATGTCAAGACTTCCGGCTCTATAGGAGATCGGCTAATCTTGCGTAGAACCTGTATGGACATACAGTTATTGGAGTGTCAGATGGCAAAGTCCCAGAAGCAGCAGGAGAGAGCGATTATGTCGGGCGTGGAGCGCCTTGGTCTTCGGGTGTCATCGATGATCAACCACCCGATCGCGCAGCAGCAGCGATGGGTAGTGATTCACCGCCTGGACACCGACGGTGACCGGGAGTGGGAAGAGGTGATGGGGGTTCTCAAGGAAACTGACGGGATAGAAATGGAGTTCAACGAGGAGGATGCCTCGGTCACGCTGCGTTGGGAGGCATTCTCCGAGGACGACCCCCAGGCAGAGACTCATGATGAATTTGTTGCGATCGAGGAGGAGGCGCCTTTCTGAAGCCAAAAGAAAAGCCCGCACTGCTATGCGGGCTAACGTAGGGAAATCGGATGAGCCTTCACTGTGCAGGGTAGGGCGTGAAAAAAGCGTGAAGGCATGAAAAAGCCCGCCGAGGCGGGCTTATCAGATAGTAATGTCAACTCTGACCTGGGCGACTTTTGAGCTGGGCTGCACGGATCTCATCAAGAATTCGACGATTTGCCTCAGTCTGGTCCTGGGCCTGCTTGATGAGGGCATCAATCCGCTGCTGGTTTACTAAAGCCTCTTTCCCGCCGTCAAAGAACGCCTTACCACCACCAAAAATGGTGGCATTGGCGCCCATAATGCCCAGGACGATGGCTACGCCGATACCAGCCATCCAGAACCGCAGTTCTTTATTGGCTTGTTTCACTTGACCAAATTCGGCTTCGGCACGCTCTACAGCCGCAAGCGTGGCGGCCACCGACTTGTCATTGGACTCCAGGTGCGCTGCTACGGCCTGTTTATAGGCAATCGCTTCCCGCCGAGAAGATTGATCTCGCAATCTCATTTCTCTTCGGAATTCATCAGCAAGACGATCGATCCGGCGCTCCATCCTCTGCTCGATGCTTGCAAGATCTTCCTTCACCGCGTGATCCTCTGCTTCATCAGGCCCAGTATGTACGCTAACCAATGGTTTGTCTTCAGCATTGGCAGGCTCCACCAGTACAGTAGTTTGTGACGATGTGCCGCTTTTCAAGACCATATTGGCTGATGGTATGCCAAGGGCGTAGGCGACCAGATCCTGATTTGTTTTGCTCTTGGCGACTGGTATGACCAAGCTTAGGTTAGGGTTTAGCGACTGCGGCTGCATTTGCCTGGGCTGCCTCTACTTGTTCCACGGATTGTAGAAGAGCCATAGCGAACCCTTTGGCAGCCTTCAATGGCATCACGGCTTGCATCATTTGAACCCGATAGTGGTCAACGTTCTGGGGCTCAACAGTGAGGATAAGCTCGCCAGGATTGTTACCAGCTACGAACACTTCCTCCTTAACGTCCATGCAGTCCCGGGAAAAAGTAATAGAAACCTGAGCGCCGCCATCGTTGGTTTGCATCATAATTACGTGCGTCTGATCAACGACCTCACTTACAAAGGTCTCCGATTTCCGGTGCTGCAGACGTACGCCTGGTGCTGGCTCTTGCATTGTTAAACACTCCGTTGAATATCTCTTTCTAGCTATCCTGACGCGCCCCAGATGCCGCGGCAGCTTAGGTCAATCTTGCAATCTGATCACACCAGGTGCGCATTCCACACCAGCAGCACCCAGCCCTGCGATTACGCTTGCTCCCTGAGGATAAGTCCCGCCTTCACCTCATCCCCATACCCCACCAACCGATCCTCCCCGTTCTGCATCACCTGGCAGATCCTGATCACTGCTTGGGCGTCGTGCTCGTTTCCGGCCAGGCTCAGTCGTTCGGCTATGCGCATCAGCTCGACCGCTGACCATTTGAGGTCAGAAGCCAAGCCCTGGAGGTCGCGGCGAAGGTCTTGGTTGGGCTTGGTTAGGGGCATGGCTACGCCTTCTTTGCGTTCCAGATCAGCAGCACCTTAGCGTGCACCGTAACGTCATCGATCCGCGCTGTCTGGTTCTCGTAGTGCTTGTTGTCCGATATCAGGCGGAAGTGGTCCTCATCAAGGCGCATCAGGCGCTTGATGTACAGCTCTTGATGCCAGGTGATCACGTAGATACCTTCGCCGATGAACTCGTTGATCCCGCGATCGACAATGACCAGGTCCTTGTCGTTGATCGTGCCTTCCATGCTCTGGCCCCAGCCGGTGATCATCGCCAGTGCCGAGGGAGCGGTATAGGTCACGCCTTTCTCGCGCAGGATCTCCTCGCGCACCACCAGGTTGCGTACCGCCTCGTTGTAGTCGGCCGGCACCTGGCCATGGCCCATCGCTGCCCGAACGTCGTACTGGGGGATGAGAATCTCCTCCTGCGTCGGCTTCAGGCTTGAGTAGGCAGAAGGCAGGTACTCCTGGCCATGGTCCGGGCTGTCAGCCTCAGCCGCGGCGGCCATCATCACCTCGCGTGCCTTTTCGGAGAGGTTCTTCCCGGCCTTGGAGGCCAGCATCTGCGCAACCAGCTCTGCAGTAGTCGACGCAGCACCGGCAGATGAGAACTGATCAGTAGCCTGGCCAGTGCCGTCCGACAGCCATTCGGCTGAGCACTCAAGTGCTTTCGCCAAGGCGAGTAGGTTCTTGCCCTTGGCGCCGTTCGTTCCGTTGATCCAGAAGCTCACGGTTCCCTTGGACACGCCAGTCAGTTTGACGAGGTCGGTGGAGCTGAGATTTAGCTCCTTCATGCGCGCTACGACGCGGTCTTTGAATTCCATATTAAGGATTCTAAACACTTCATTGTTTAGATAACTTGCCTTGTGTGGTTTAGAACTCTAAACTCGGTGGCAGACATCGGAGAAACACCCATGACCTACGACGAAGCCCTGAAATTTTTCGGCACCGGCCGCGCAATCGGAGACGCCCTTGGCGTTACCGGCAGCCGCGTTTCTCAGTGCCGTACGACAGGCGGGTTCTCCTACCCAATGCAATGCGTTTTGGAAAAGGAGTCGAGCGGGGCGCTGATCGCGAAACGTGAGGACGACCCGGCCAACTCGCTCAAGAAATCCGCCGCATAACCAATTCCAACCGCAAGGAGCAGTAACCCTATGGGATTCAAAGACCCCCTGACGCAGCGCCGCGACTTGGCCAGAAAGGTTCGCTTGTACCCGCTGCTTGATCGGCAGCTTCAGCGAGCTGCCCACAAGGCTCGCCGCGAGTACGCAACCTACCTGTTCGAGATGCTTGAGTGGGCCGCAGTGAATGGCGGCATCGAAGCCCTCATGCCTGACGACTTGAAGGATATCGCGGGCTAGAGGCCCTCAGGAGGGCACGATGGAATTTTGTGAAGAGAACGTGCCGCCAGAGACCAGAGCCAAGATTCATCGCCTCATGGAAGCCAGGGGCTGGACGTTTGAGGAGGCCGTGAATGAGGTCTTGCTCGAAGCAATTACGTCCGGCGCAACGGTATTCGTAGGAAGGAGAAAGGCCCCGGTTCTGGAGCTGGTGGGACTGAAGAGGCCCTCTACCGGATAGGTGAGGCCCTCACATAGGGACTGAAGAGACCCTCAAATGGCAGGCACAAAAAAACCACCGGGCAGGGTGGCTTCTTGTACTGCATTCGTAACGCTTGTGTGAGGTCATCATATATGCACCAGACCATCCAAAGCAATACCTTGGCCCTCGCGCCACAAAATGCGAAGCACGATTTTGTGGCGCGCAATCATTTCGAGCAGGCCTTGAGTGCCGCTCGCCAGGTCCGAGCCCAGTACTCGCGACAATCCAAACGACAGCTCGTCCGTGAATGCCTGCATCACCTGCATGCGTTCCTGGCTGCCCCTCGCCATGGAGCAGCCCATGAGTAACGTCTTCACCTTCAAATCAGCCGGGGGCTTTACCCGGATGGACAATCAGCTGATGGACGCTCTGGCAGCGGTTCACCTGTCGCCAGCTGAGTTCAAGACACTGCACGCGATTGCTCGCCTGGTGATCGGCTACAACCTGACGGAGCGCCGCATTACTGCCGACGAAGTTGCCAAGATGACCAACATCCTGCCTGCGCACGTTTCGCGTGCGATCAGCAGCCTGCTGGCCCGTCGAGTGCTGTACCGGGTTGGTGGTAGCCGTGGCGAAATCGGCATCTGCTCGCCTTCTGAGTGGGTGTACCAAGAGCCGAAAAAAGAGCAATCGACTCAACCAAAATCAGTCGAAACTACCAAAAGTGGTAATTCCGATAACGTAACGAAACTACCAATTTCCGACGACTCCCTTCTTTATACGAAAGAAAAACCCCTAGTAACTGTTCCTACGGAACAGATTACTGCCCCCCAGGGGGCGGAACCCGCTCCATCGGAAGCCAAGCTGGTTGTGTTCACTGGCGAAGATTTCGAAGTGGACGCCACCCTGATCACCAAGTGGGCAGAGGCCTATGCACCGATCGACGTCGAAGCGGAGATCAAGCGTGCGGCAGCCTGGGCCAGCGGCAGCAAGCCGAAGAAGGACTGGCGCCGCTTCCTGGTCAACTGGCTGGGTCGTGCGTTCAAGCGAAGCCCGAACGGTGCCAGCGAGACCGGTGTTCCGGTGGACAAGATCATCGACCTGTACCACAAGGTCTGCCCGAACCTGCCAGCCGTGACCGTGAAGAGCGACAAGGTTCTGCGCAGCATGATCGCCGAGCGATGGAACGAGTCGCCTGATCACCAGAGCGGGCAGGGCTTCTGGCTTGGCTTCTTTCAGAAGGCCAACAACCGCAACCAGGTGTTTTTCCGTGGCCAGAACGTCCAGCCGCGCCTTGAGGCTCTGGTCAGCCGCGCAGTGTTCCGCGAGATTTCGGAGGCTGCGCAATGATCGAACTTCACAGCCTTGAGGCCGAGCACGGCGTGCTTGGAGCAATGCTCCGCCAGCCCCACCTGATCGACGTGATTTCCGATGAGCTGGCTGCCGATGCATTCGCATGGGATGACAACGCCGATCTGTACCGCCTGATTCTGGAGCTTCACGCTGACGGCAACCCTGTTGATGTGATCACCCTCAGTGATCGTCGCGCAGAACTGCCCAGCGGCACCCGGACGCTGGCCTACGCAGGGGAGATACAGGCAAACACGCCAAGCGTGGCCAACGCCAAGCACTACGCACAGATCATCCGTGAGCGCGCCATCTGCCGTCAGTTGTCGGCTGCTGCGGAGCGAATCCACGAAGTGGCGCATGAGCAGGCTGGTATCGAGGACAAGATTTCCCTGGCCCAGTCCATCGTGCTTGGGCTGGATGCGTCGGGTAACGACGGCGAGTGCCAGATGATCGGCGACATCATGGCCGAGCACGTTGAGGTGCTGCAGGAGCGCCTGGATCGCTTCCAGAAAGGTGTCGTCATGGATGGGCTTGGGACTGGTATTCCAGACCTGGACAAGTTCACCCAAGGCCTGAAGTCGGGGCAGATGATCGTTGTTGCCGGTAGGCCAGCCATGGGTAAGACAACCCTGGCTATGAACGTTGCCGCCGACGTAGCCATCAACCAGAAGAAGCCAGTTCTGGTGGTCAGCTTGGAGATGACCAAGACCCAGCTCACAGACCGGCTTCTGGCGGCTGTCGGCGGAATTCCTCTGCCTTCGCTGAAAACCGGGGAGTGCGCTGCTGACCATGGGCCTGAACTCGCCGCGGCAACGCTGAGGCTGCGGGATGCGCCGATCTGCGTTTCGGACGTTCCAGTCATGACCATTTCCCGAATTCGCGCTGTTGGTCGGCGCCAGGCGCACCGCTTTGGCGGGCTAGGCCTGATCGTCATTGATTACCTGGGCCTGGTTGAGGGCGAGGGCAAGGGCCGAACCGAGGATGTAACGGCTATGTCGCGCCAGATCAAGCTGTTAGCGCGTGAGTTGGATTGTCCGGTGATCGTCCTTTCCCAGCTCAATCGCGGATGCGAGAGCCGCCCTGACAAGCGTCCGGTGCTTAGCGACCTGCGCGAATCCGGGGCCATCGAGCAGGACGCCGACATCGTGATGTTCGTGTATCGCGATGAGGTGTACCACCCGAACACCCAGGACAAGGGCATCGGGGAAATCCTGATCCGCAAGAACCGCGACGGGGAGATCGGCACTGTGGCCACCGCATTCCAGGGTGACAGGTCCCGATTCATGCCTCTGGCCAGTCGCGCCAAGCAGGAAAATGTCGTGAAGGTGAATTTCTGATGAGAGAGCGCAGAGCGATCTACCACCACAACGGCTACCGCCTTCGTTCCTACACCGAGCTGCTCTGGGCTCGTGTGCTTGAGGCTGCCGAGATTTTCTACCTGTACGAGCCTGATTTGGTTCGGGTCGACGACGGGTATTACTTGCCTGATTTCTGGCTGCCGAATGTGGGCATCTACCTCGAGGTGAAGGGGAAAGATCCGACCGATATCGAGATCCAGAAGGCCGACGCTGTCATGGCGAGGACTGGCCGAGAGGTCGCGTTTCTAGTGGGCCGGCCTGAGTCGGACGATCAGGGCCTCATGAACTGCGGAATGCTGGTTCGGGGCGCCGCTGGTTGGTCCTACGGCATTTCTCCAAATGATCTCCATTGCCTGGTCAAGGACCATGTCGGCCACTCCATGTGGTCACGAATCAACCTTGCCGCCAAGGGCGACATCATGGATAGCGTCCGGCCTATTGGCGACATCCTTGAGGAGTTGTTCCTTGGCCTGGCCGACCGATCCGACATGGAGCAGTGCCTGCGCGAGACACATGCGCCAGTGAATTCCGAGCGCATGGCTGCACTTCCAGCGCCGAGCGTTTGCGAGCGGGCCATCAAGTGGTTCCTGGATCGCCAGCAGTTCCGAGGTGCCGCATGAACCAGTTCGCCAAGTTGAACATCAAGCGCGCCGGGCAGCCGGCCGGGGAGGGGGTGTGATGTGTACCTGGGCTGAAACCGAAAAACTCGACGGCTCCGGCGACGTGGTCACGAGCGTTTACGAACTGGCTCGCTCCTTTGGCTGCCAGCCCTCCGATCTGGTGAGCCTTTCCGGCCGGGCGCTGGATGAGGATGAGTGCCTGTGCGATCTGGACGAGGCCGCCACAGGCAAGAAGCTGGGCTACGCCGTTTCGTACCCGGACGAGCGATTTGACGTGCTGTTCACGCAGGAGGCGCACTGATGGACACCAACAAGATGCGCGAGCAGTTCGAGGCGGCGTTCGTGGAGCGGCAGGTGGGCGCCTTTGGCGAAGACTACCGATCCACAGCTCAGCACATGCTCAAGCGTGAAGGCGACTTTGATGAGCCTCCCACCGCCTACAAGCTGCACTGCCGCAATCGCGGCATGTACGACACGTACTGGGTAGAGATGGCTTGGTGGGCCTGGCAGGCCTCCCGCGAGGCCGTGGTGGTGGAGCTTCCTACGGCCTGTGCTTACGAGGGGCTGACTGAGCACTTGGGTTGCGTGATCGAGCTCACGTACGAGAGGCCAGAGCACGACCCTGTGGGGCTGGCTCGCATTCCTGATGTGCGCTCAGTTATCGAGGCCCACGGCCTGAAGGTGGCCGGCCATGATTGAAAATCTTCGGCTCGACCAGGAAACCGGATTTTTGTACTGGACTGGAGGCGCAAGGAAAGGTCGCCGTGCCGGATCTGTAGACAAGTATGGCTATAGACAAATCGGTCTGGGCGGGAAAGTCCTTCGTGAGCACCGAGTTGTGTGGAGGCTTGCTTACGGGGCGTGGCCTGTCGGGACGATCGACCACATCAACGGCATCAAACACGACAACCGGCCTTCGAATCTGCGTGAAGTCTCCCAGCGTGAGCAGATGCTCAACAGATTTGAGCAGTCGACGAACACCAGTGGGTTTACCGGGGTTACTCGTCACAAGAAAACCGGTAAGTGGCAGGCCGGCATTCAGGTCGACGGCCGACACCATCACCTTGGGCTTTTCGATGACCCAGAAGCCGCGGCAGCTGCGAGGAAAGACGCTGAGAATCGCCTTGGCTTCCACAAAAACCACGGGAGAGCGCGGCCATGACCGAGAAAATCTCCGTCAACTCCCAGGCCAAGCTCTCCGAGGCCGTGACCATGCTCACCCGCATGTTCCGCGACAAGAAGTTCGTCGTGGTCAGCATGCGCCCGGGCAAGGACCGCACCCTGGACCAGAACGCGTTGTGGTTCGCGTTCTACAAGCGCATCGCGGAGATGACCCAGATCGGCGATGCGGCCGACGCCCGGCGCTACTGCAAGCTGCACATCGGTGTGCAGATCCTGCTGAACGAAGACGCCGAGTTCCAGCAGGCCTGGTACCGGGTCATGCGCCACCTGACCTATGAGGAGAAACTGGCGGCCATGGGTGGATGCAAGCTCTTCGGACCTGACGGAATGCCTGTGACCAGCCTGTTCAACCGCGCCCAGGGCGTGGCCTACACCGACCGCATCCTGGCCGAGTTCACGGCCAAGGGCGTGTTCTTCGGCGACTTGGTGGGCGAGGTGGCGGCATGAAGAGCCAGGAAGCAAACCTCAAGCGGAACAAGGATCAAGGCGTTTTCGCGGCGCCGGGCTGGCGGGGGCTGTATGGCCATGGCCTAACTCGGCGTGGTGTGCAGTGTGTGGTTCTCGCTGCATCAGGGAAGAGTGGTAAGCAGATCGCTCGCGAGCTCGGCATTTCGCCGGGCACGGTAACTAGCAGGATGGCTGATGCCCGCCTGCACTTGAAGGCATCCAACCGCACCGAACTTGTCGCCAAGGCAGTTGCAGCAGGGATTATCTACTCATCGGAGGCCGAGCCATGCGCGTAGCCGAGATCAAGCCGAAGAAGTGCAAGGCGCCAGGCTGCGGTCAGCGCTTCAAGCCCATGCTTTCGACGCAGAAGGTATGCAGCCCGGCATGCGCTTTGGCCATGGCCAAAGACCCTAAGCTCCAGAAGGTCGCGGCCAAGGCCATCACCAAGCAGGCCCGGGAAGACCTCAAGGAGCGCCGGGAGAAGCTGAAGACGCGCCGCGAGCACTTGTCCGAGGCCCAGACGGCGTTCAATGCGTACATCCGCGAGCGTGACGCCGGCCTGCCGTGCATCAGCTGCGACTCGCTGCCGAGCGATCACGACCTCATCACCGGCAGCCGCTGGGACGCCGGGCATTACCGGTCGGTGGGAGCCTGCCCGGAGCTGCGCTTCGAGCCGTTGAACGTCCACCGCCAGTGTGTCAAGTGCAACCGGAACCTGTCGGGGAATGCCGTCGAGTACCGCATCCGCCTGGTGAAGCGCATCGGCGTCGACCAAGTTGAATGGCTCGAAGGGCCTCATAAGCCCCAGCGCCTGACCATCGAAGACCTGCAGGCCATCAAGGCCCTGTACAGGCAGAAGCTCAAAGACCTGAGGAGGGCTGCAGCATGACACCAGCATGGGGATTCCTGATTTTGGCCACCCTCATGGTGGTGGGTGGTGTGGCGTTGTCCTGGGCGGGCGCAGTGCGCCGCAAGCGCAACTACGAAGAATTCATTTTGAGCAAGGCCAAGCGGGCAGGGGGTGGGCAATGAACTATCAGAACGTGGTATCGGCAGTGGTTCGCGCTCTGGCGGCTGAGACAATCAACAGCGCGGGCGGGCGCAACGTTGAACCGCGGGTTCAGACCAGCAAGCTCAAGGGCGAGATCTCTGGCAAGGACGCCGCTCTGCTGGCTGACTGCATCGTACACAAGCTGCTGCATGCCCAGCTCAGCCCGCGACACTGGAATGCACTGGTGGCCAAGTACAGCACCCACCGTGGGCGCAAGATTGATTCAATCGGCCGCCTGGTTTCCGTGGTGCCTACTCCGGCACCTAAGCTATTCACCCAACAGGCGGTGCTGGTTTGGGCTGTGCCGGAGCAGAAGAAAGGCGTGCAACGTGTTGCGACACAGGCCAGACCGGTCAAGCCACTGGAATCCGCCGAGGACTGCGGCTGCAAGGATGGTTGCAAGCTGGAGTGGCGTAACCGTGCGGCTCGTCAGGCGGTGGAACGGGCCAATGCTCACGCCAGAGCTGTTGCTGAGCAGCGATCTGGCGAAATGATCGTGCTCGCCGAATCGAACTACGACATGACCAACTGGGATTCCCAGGGTCTGACCGAGCGCACTTACCAGCGCTGGAACAAGGCCATCAAGGATTCCCTGGAGTCGATGGTCAACGAAGCGCTGGTGGAGGCACAGCACATGCTAGAGGCGGTTGGGGTGCTTTCCGGCGAGGCGGCGTAAAAGGCCCTCAAAAGGGCTTGCAATATCATGTCGCCATGTCGTAAATTTGATCCATCCTGTCATTCCTGCGCGTGTTGAGGAGTGACCACAAAAGCCCGGCCATTGAGCTGGGCTTTTTTGTGCGCGCAAAACGCAACTGCAGCCAGGGCAGGCCCTCACGGGACAGCCTGGACACTGCTAGCCGGTAGTGTGGTGATACGGAAAAACACCGGCAGCCCGCGCATCCATTCCCTCACTGTGCTGATGGATGGCGCGAGACTTGACCGGCGAGACTGGTGCATCAGGGTGCCAGCGCTGGAATGGCCTTCGGCAGACAGGTGGGGAAAGACCCACGCAAAGCGGGTAGCGCAGGTCGCTAGACAGCCCTCCAAGCTGGCGATCGGGGTTCGATTCCCCGTATCCGCTCCAATTTCGTTATGTGCTGCTCCGCACGTTTGCCCTGGCCCTCTATAGGGCATCAACCGGGCCTTTTATTCCAAGGACACCCCTATGGCCGAACCAACAAGCGCCGCCGCGAGCGTAGTGCTGGGCAAGTACGGGGTGGTGATGGCTGCATTCATCGGCTCGATCCTCTCACTGGGATTCCTGAAGGACCTAACCCGGTTCCAGGCCGCCACTGCGGTCGCCACCGGATTCGGCTTCTCGGTCTACCTGACCCAGCCCGTTACCGCCTGGCTTGCCCCAAAGCTTGAGCTTGCGGTCACCGATGACCTGCTGTGCGGGGTAGCGTTCGTGCTTGGCCTCACCGCCATGAACATCATCCCCGCGATCAAGGCTGCCATGGGGTCGTTCGTCACGGCGCGAGGTGCCTGATATGAACAACATCCTGGTTTCAGCGCTGACCGCCCTGGACGTGTTCCTGTGCGTTCTGGTGGTGGCTGCAGCGTGTGACTACCTGCGCAAGGTTCGCCCGGCTGACCAGCCGCTGCTGAGCATCGCCTTCTACCTGGTGGCCATTGGCGGATTCGGTGCATTCGTCACCGCTCTGCAGGGTCACTGGGTTAACCCGTTCGGCGTGATGCTTCACGCTGGGGTGGTGGCCTATGCCTGGGCCCGTCGCGGCCACGTCTTCACATAAGCCGCGCCACAAATTCGGCATGCGCCGTTTCGTGGCGCGCCATCAACTCAGCCTGTGCGCAGGCCGGAGAATCCCCATGAAGACCGAATACCAAGTTCGCCCGGTTACCCGCTACATCGTTACCCGCTATGCCCTTGACGGCGCAAGCGAGGGCGGCGCCCAAGGTGCCTCATCCGTAGCGGTGGGGGAGTTCGATAACGGCCAACAGGCAGATCTGGTGGCTGATGCTCTGGTCGCCAAGGATCAGGCCGATGGAATCGAGTCCAGCCGTTCGCGCCATGGGCTGAGCCTGGGCGAGGTTATCTCTGGTCAGCGCCTCAGCACCCCCATGGTCGATGGCTATGGGATGAGTCGTAAGGGCGTCTAGCCAATCTCAAAGGTCGTTATGCGCCGTTCAGAGGCGCCAGGGCAGTGATATGGCATCGGTATCCGCACGCATCGTTTTCCGCCATCGCTGGTGGCTCAAATGCTACCTGGCCGGCGTCCTCGCCGTTGCACAGATTACCGGTCGCGAACCATGCCCGGAGCGTATCAGCTACTGGGTAGGGCGCGGCATCAAGATCGAGGTTCATCCTGAATGACCACCATCGCCTACAAGGATGGCGTGATTGCCTACGACTCCCGCCAGACCCGCAGTGGCTCCATCGTTTCCGATGATTGCCAAAAGCTCACCGTCGTGGATGGCGTCAGCTTCTTCCTATCCGGTGCCGTGTGTGACGAGAAGGCCCTGATTGCGGCCTACTTCGGCACGCCATCGCCGGTGCCTGTCGAGTGCTCGGGCTACGTGGTGGATGGCGGCAGGCTGCAGATGGTAGGCCATGACGACAAGACCGGCGTATGGCGGCAGGACCTCGACCCGGCCAACCCTGACGCGATCGGCAGCGGCTCGGCCTATGCCCTGGCAGCAATGGACATGGGCGCAAGTGCCGAAGAGGCTGTGCGCGCCGCGATGAAGCGGGATATTTACACCGGCGGCAAGGTTCGGACTATGAGGATTGACCAGCATGGAAAGGCCAGTTCCTCCGGCTGATCTCCTTGAGCTGACCGAGCTATCGATGCTCGGAACCAGGCTTCAGCCAGCGCCCGAGGTGGGCGAATGGGTACAGGCAGCGATCCTCAGCGAGAGTGGCGAGCTGCACAACCCTGACCACGCGCACCTGATCGACGCGCCGCTACGCTTCCTGTGGGCGTCTGCCTGCTTCGAGAAGCAAGGTCGAACCGTGGTAGGCCAGGCCGAGGCTGTGATGTTTCGAACTGGCGGGTGGCAGAAGGCCAGGCAAGAGCAGCAGATGATCGACTGGTTCGGCGAGGTGCCGGGCTTCGTCATCACCCTCGCTGCGGATTACTGCTCCCAGTGCTCCGACACCGAGTTCTGCGCCCTCATCGAACATGAGCTGTACCACATTGCCCAGAAGCTCGATCAGTACGGCGCGCCGAAGTTCACCCAGGACGGGCTGCCTAGCCTGACGCTTCGTGGTCATGATGTGGAAGAGTTCGTCGGGGTGGTGAGGCGCTACGGTGCCGGACACGACGTACAGCAGCTGATCGACGCTGCAAGCCGGCCGCCTGAGGTGGCCAAGATCAACATTTCGAGGGCCTGCGGAACCTGTCTGCTCAAGTCGGCGTGATTCTGGACAGGCTCTGGACGGATGACAGCCTATGGCAGCCCTCAGCAACGACGTGAAGGCCTTTATCGTTCAGGCCTTGGCGTGCTTCGACACGCCTTCACAGGTGGTAGAGGCCGTCCAGAAAGAATTCAGCGTCACCGTGACCCGCCAGCAGGTGGAAACACACGATCCCACGAAGTACTCGGGAAAGGGCCTGGCCAAGCGCTGGGTGGCTCTGTTTGAAGACACCCGCAAGCGATTCAGGGAAGAGACGGCAGAGATACCGATCGCCAACCGGGCCTATCGCCTCCGTGCGCTGGGCAGGATGGCCGAGAAGGCGGAGAGCATGCGCAACCTTGCCCTGACTGCCCAGTTGCTGGAGCAGGCAGCCAAGGAATGCGGCGACATGTACGTCAACCGCAAGATCGAACCCGACAAGCCCCTGGGCTCCCAGGCGGACCAGCAGCACGCCGTTGCTGAGTACAAGCTGGAGCCAGACGAGAATGTCCCCGCTACCCCGTACCTATGAGGCGCCGGTCAAGCTGACGCCGAAGCAGGCGAACATCTATGTGTGGGGCTTCCAGCGTAACGCGCGATTCCGTGATGCCGTGTGCGGTCGCCGGTTCGGAAAGACCTTCCTCGGCAAGGCAGAGATGCGCCGAGCTGCCCGGCTGGCTGCAGAGTGGGGCGTTAGCGTCGAGGACGAGATCTGGTACGCGGCCCCAACGCAGAAGCAGGCTCGCCGAGTGTTCTGGCGCCGGCTGAAGCAGGCCATCCCGCGAGAGTGGCGGGACTGTAAGCCGAACGAGTCGGACATGCTGATCACGCTCAAAAGCGGGCACCTGATCCGATGCGTTGGCCTGGAGAACTACGACGACCTGCGCGGCTCCGGCCTGTTCTTCGTCCTGGTGGACGAATGGGCAGACTGTAAGTGGGCTGCCTGGGAAGAAGTCCTGCGACCGATGCTGTCCACCTGCGAGTACTTTGTGCCTGGTGTCGGTAAGTGCAAGGGCGGACATGCGCTGCGCATCGGCACCCCCAAGGGCTTCAACCACTGCTTCGACACATACCGCGACGGGCAGGCTGACGGCGAGCCTGACCACAAGAGCTGGCTCTACACATCGCTGCAGGGCGGAAACGTACCGGCTGAAGAGCTGGACGCGGCACGCCGCAAGATGGACCCGCGCACGTTCCGGCAAGAGTACGAAGCCAGCTTCGAGAACTATGCCGGCGTCGTCTACTACACGTTCAGTCGCAGCGAGAGCCGCACAAGCGAGCGCATCAAGCCAGGTGAGGCCCTGCACATCGGCATGGACTTCAACGTCATGAAAATGGCAGCGGTGGTCTACGTCGTTCGCGATGGACTGCCCCTGGCGCTGGATGAGTTCCATTCGGTGCGCGACACGCCGGAGATGATCGAGAAGATCAAGGCCAGGTTCCCCGGCCACGGCGTTGCGGTTTATCCCGACGCCAGCGGCCAGAACACAAGCAGCAAGAACGCCAGCGAGTCCGACCTGTCCCTGCTGCGCAAGGCTGGATTCACGGTGATCGTGGATACCCAGAACCCGAGTGTCAAAGACCGGGTGAACTCGGTCAACGCCATGCTGCTGAACACCTACGGCGAGCGCCGGCTGAAGGTCAACATGGACCAGTGCCCGCAGCTGACCCTGTGCCTCGAGCGGCAGACCTATGACAAGCATGGCGAACCCGACAAGGACCCGAAGAAGGGGCACGACCACATGAACGACGCCGCCGGCTACTTCATCGCCAAGCGCTACCCGATCAACGTGGCGACGACCACAAGCCAATCCCTGAGAATGTGACCATGAGCGATAACCCGAGCATCACGCTGCCCGCTGTCGACGCGATGCGCGCCTACTGGGCCGTGATCTCGCCGCTCATGGGTGGAACGATGGCGATGCGCGCGGCGGGCAAGACCCTGCTGCCGCAGTACCCAGCCGAAGACGACGAGGCCTACAAAGAGCGCCTGCGCCTCTCGACCCTGCTGCCGGCGTATTCCGAGACCGTGGGCAACATGACCTCCCGAGTGTTCGCCGAGCCGCTGCAGGTTGGTGACGATGTGCCAGAGGCCATTGTCCAGATGACCACGGACATCGATCACGCCGGCAACGACCTGAATTCCTGGGCTGTTGGCTTCTTCACCGAGGGGCTGAGCCACGGCCTGTGCCATGCTTTCGTCGATCATCCCCCGGCGGGCGAGCTGAAGACCCAGGCCGATGAGCAGGCCGCCGGTGTGCGCCCATACGTTGTGATGGTGAGGCCTGAGCAGGTTCTGGGCTGGCGCTCCAAGGGCGGCGTGCTGACCATGATCCGCTACATCGAGGTTGTCGAGGAGGAAGATGGCGAGTTCGGCGCCAAGTGCGTCGAGCAGATTCGCGTGCTGGAGCCTGGCGCCTGGCGAACCTATCGCAGGTCGGCCAAGGCCGTGCGCGGTAAGCAGGCCGCATATGGCGGTACCTGGGAGCAGCACGATGAGGGCACCAATAGCCTGGACGCGATCCCATGGGTCACCTTTTACACCGGCCGCACCGGCTTCATGACGGCCAAGCCGCCGCTGATTGAGTTGGCGCACCTGAACGTGAAGCACTGGCAGAGCCAGAGCGACCAGGACAACATCCTTCACGTGATCCGCGTCCCGATCCTGGTTCGCATCGGCATCCAGACCCAGTACGACAACCAGGGGAAGGTGATCCCGCCAGAATTCAAAGTGGGCACAGGCCAGCTGACCGATCTGCCCAAGGATGGCGACCTCAAGTACGTCGAGCACACCGGCCAGGCCGTTGAGTCGGGCCGCACCGCGCTGCAGGACCTGATCAACGAGATGCGCATGGCCGGGGCCAAGCTGCTGACTCCGGACAAATCGTCCACCAAGACCGCCACCCAGGCGGAAGAGGAGGCGGCACAAGAGCTGTCCCCGCTGGCGCGCATGGCGCACCACTTCGGCGATTGCCTGGCCCAGTTGCTCCAGTTCATGGCCGATTATCGCGGCCTGGGCGATGGCGGAACCGTCGAGATGCGCGGCAATTTCGATGTTGACTACATGCCAGAGGTGTCGCTGCCGACGCTTGTATCCATGGCCAATGCCGGGATGATCAGCAAGGAGACGCTATTCACCGAGATGCAGCGCCGCGGCGTGATCAGCGACGAATACGACTGGGAAGAGGAACTGGCGAAGATTGAGGCCCAGGGCCCGGCACTCGGTACGCTGTGATGAAGACGGCCAACGAGAAGCTGCTAGATGAGCTGATCGGCCATGAGGTTGACCTGTCCAGGCTGAGCAACAGCCAGGTCGTGGCGATCATCAGGATCCTGAACAGTTCTGACCCTGAGCTGCGGGCAGCGCTCATTGCTGCCATCGACAGCCTGGATGCCGGCGCGTCCGTTGCAGCGATCGATGCCGCTCTGGCGCCCGTGCTGCGGATCAATCAATCGACGCTCTTTAGCCTGCAGCAGGCGCTCACAGGCGTCATCGACGGCGTGGCCAGTTACGAGATTGCCTTTCAGGCCGCTGCGCTTACAGCGGCTGTTCCTGAGCTTGTGGAGGCGCGATTCCCGGTTGCCGTGGCACAGTTCAGTCAGGTACGCGCCATTGCGCTGGCAAGGCCCTTCCAGGGGCGGCTGCTCAGCGAGTGGATGGCCGGCATTGAGGCTGACCGTGCTGCCTCGATCCGCGATGCCGTGCGGTCTGGCGTGCTTGAAGGACGCACGACGCCGGAGATCGTCAGGCAGATCATGGGTACCAAGGCTGAGAAGTACGCTGATGGCATCCTGCAGAAGTCTCGCCGGGAGGTGGAGGCGGTTGTCCGGTCGGCAGTGTCCAGCACAGCAGAGACGGCCAGCGACAAGGCATTCGAGGCCAACAGCGACATCATCAGCCATGTTGAGTGGCTGAGCACGCTGGATAACCGGACATCGACGACCTGCCGAATCCGTGACCGCCTGCCGTACACGCTGGGCACGTACCGACCGATCGGGCACAAGGTGCCGTGGCTGGCCGGCCCGGGCCGAATCCACTTCTGCTGCCGCTCGACCAAGCTGCCGATCCTCAAGAGCGCTTTGGCGCTGGGGATCAGCGACGCGGCGACCCGGGCGAGTATGGACGGCCAGGTGCCGCAGCAGACCACCTATGCGCAATGGCTTGCCCGCCAACCTGCCGCACGCCAGGACGAGATCCTTGGGCCGGAGCGGGGGAAGCTGTTGCGCCAGGACAAGCTGAAGCTGCAGGACTTCTACAACGACAAGGGCAAGTTCCTGACGCTCGACGAGTTGCGGGAGCGCCTTCTGTAGCGCGCGCCACAAAACACCAGAGCGCCATTTCGTGGCGCGCAATTCCAGAGCCTCGCCCAGTGCGGGGCTTTTTCATGCCTGCGGTTCGGATGGACGGGGCGACCTGGGGCCGGATGGCTCACCAACAGGCCGGATGGCCCAGAGAGACGAGATGAAACTCAAAACCGTTGAAGTGGATGGCAAGCAATATGCAGTGATCGAAGATGGCAAGCCCGTCTACACCGATGACGACGGCAAGGACGTCGCTTTCGATGCGGTCGGAACCCGCAACACCATCACCCGGCTGAACGCCGAGGCGAAGTCGCACCGCGAGCGCGCGGACAGCTTCGAGAAAACTGCGAAGGCGTTCGAAGGCATCGAAGATGCTGCGGCCGCCAAGAAAGCCCTGGAGATCGTCGCCAACCTCGACGCCAAGAAGCTGGTGGATGCCGGCGAGATCGAGAAGGTGAAGGGCGAAATCAGCAAGGCCTTCCAAACCCAGCTGGATGAAGCCAACGGTAAGGCGCAGACCTTCGAGCAGCAGCTGTATGCCGAGAAGATCGGCGGGAGCTTTGCCCGTTCCCAGTTCATCGCCGAGAAGATGGCTGTGCCGGCGGACATGGTCCAAGCCACCTTCGGCAGCAACTTCAAGATCGAGGAAGGCAAGGTCGTCGCTTATGACGCCCAGGGCCAGAAGGTCTTCAGTCGCTCCCGCCCGGGTGAACTGGCCGACTTCAACGAAGCGCTCGAAACCCTCGTCTCGCAGTACCCCCATCGCGACCACATCCTGAAAAGCTCCGGCGCCAATGGCGGCGGCGCGCCGAACGGTGGTGGCCAGCACAAAACCACGAAGGGCAACTTCGGTGGCACCAAGGCTGAACGCCTGGAAGCCATCAAGGGCCTGACCGCAAGCGAATAAGGAGGCCCAATGGCCCTTTCGAACATGAAGGTATTCAACGAATACCTCAAGCGCACCACCATCGAGACCCTTGCCCAGGACGTCGAGAAGTTCAACGCATCCTCGGCTGGCGCCATCCGCCTGACCACCCAAGGCATCGACGGCGACTTCCTGCAGGAATCGTTCTGGGCCGGCCTGCACGGCGCCCAGCGTCGTGTCGACCGCTATGCCGCCAACGGCAACCAGGCGTCCACCCCGCTGGCCCAGAAGCAGTACGACTCGGTGAAGATCGCCGGCGGCTTCGGCCCGATCCTGTGGGAGCCTTCCCAGCTCTCCTGGATCCAGAAGAACCCGGAAGAAGCGCTGGAGGTGATCAGCCGCAACCTGTCTGAAGCCATCATGGCGGACCAACTGAACACCGCCATCTCGGCCCTGGCCGGCGCGATCGGCAACCAGCCGGGAGCCACCAACGATGTGTCGGCCACCGCTGGCGTGACCTACGTGGCGATCAACAACGCCCATGCCCTGTTCGGTGACGCCTCGCAGCGCCTGGTGGCCCAGGTCATGACCGGCGCCATGTACCACAAACTGGTCGGCCAGAACCTCGCCAACGCCGAGCGCCTGTTCCAGTTCTCCGGCGTGCAGGTGGTCGACATCCTCGGCAAGGCCGTGATCATCACCGACGCCCCGGCGCTGTACGAGGCCGGCACCCCGAACAAGCAGAAGGTGCTCAGCCTGGCCGACGGCGCCGCGGTGGTAATGGATGGCTCTGACCTGATCACCAACATCGAGACCTCCAATGGCAAGGAGCGCATCGAGACCACCATGCAGGCCGACTACACCTTCGGTCTGGGCCTCAAGGGCTACACCTGGGACACCGCCAACGGCGGCAAGTCGCCGACCAACGCCGAGCTGTCCACCGGCACCAACTGGGACCTGGTGGCGAACAGCATCAAGGCCTCGGCTGGCGTGCTGACCATCGGCGACGCCACCAAGTAATCGGTACCGCGCCCTTCGGGGCGCATTTCCCAGGAGATCGCCATGAGCGAGAAAGTGATTTACGAGAAGCACCCGGTCAGCCCTGAGCGAAAAGCCGAGCTGCGGCAGAAGGGGTACAAGATCATCGATGCGCGCTTCGCGCCCGATGACTACGAACACCCGGATCCGCTGAAGGAGGCCAAAGGCTCGAAGGCTGGCAAGTCCGCGGCCGACAAGAAGGCTGCCGAAGAAGCCGAGCTGAAGGCAAAGCTGCATGCCTCCCTGAACGAAAAGGGCGTGCAATTCAGCCCTGACGCCAGCCTTGAAGACCTCCAGAAGCTGCTGGGCGAGGCCAAGTAATGACCATCTACATCACCGTCGAGCAGGTAGACGCCCTGCTTGGGCAAACCTGGGCGCCCGCCGACCAGAAGGCCCGGGCGGTGCTGATGGCCAACACCTGGCTCACCAATCTCGGCCTGCCTGAGTTAGATCCGGTACCGGATGACGTGATTCAGGCAGGCGCCGAGATCGCCCGAGAGGCTGCGGCGGGCAACATCTACGGCAGGAAGGAAACCGGTGTGCTGGCCAAGTCGGTCAACGCTGACGGGGCGTCCAGCAGCAAAACCTACGCGGAATCATCGCGCACCATCAGCGCGGGCGAGTCGTTTGCCCTGGCGCTGCTGGCGCATTACCTCAATAGCAGCGGCCAAACCAAGATCGTGAGGGGCTGATATGGGACTTCGCGATGAGCTGCAGGCTGATCTTGCCGAGGCCTTCAATACGGACTTGGCTGATGCGGTGCTGGCCTTCACTGGCGAGTACATGGGGCCTGGTGTCGTTGATCCGGTCACCGAGGAGAGCACCGCCCAGGCGGTGACCTACGCCGGGCGTGGCGTGCTGTCGCGCTACGAAGACAGCCGGATCGACAACGTGAACATCCTGGTTGGCGACTTGCGCCTGACCGCGCTGGCCAACGAAGTCACGGATACCCCCGATGTCGGGCATACGATCACCGCGCCTGACCTGATGGACCGCTCTAAGCAGGTGATCTACCTGGTCAAGTCGGTGCGCTCCGATCCGGCCTCGGCCACCTACCGACTGCAGCTGAGGAAGTAGCCATGGCCAAGAGCAGAGGATGGAGCACGCCGCCAAGTATGTTCACTGGCCTGGTCGAAGAAGCTTTAACGCAGCGTGTGCGTGTCATTGCTCTGGCCATGCTCAACGAGATTGTGCTGCGGTCACCGGTCGATACCGGCCGATTCCGTGGTAACAACATCGTGAGTGTGGGCGCGCCCGTGTACACCAGCAGCGCGAATGTCGATCCGATCGGATCGGAGACCATCCAGCAGGGCGTCAGGGTGATGACTGGCCTTGAGCCGTATACGCAGGTCTTCATCCAGAACAACCTTATCTATGCGGTGCCGCTTGAGGATGGCCACTCCCAGCAAGCGCCCGCCGGCATCTACGCGGTGTCGTTCAACGGAGTTGCCGAGGCCTACAGGACATGACCTTCGAACAGATCCGGGCCATCGTCACTGGCCGCATGACGCAGTGGGCGGGCATTCCTGCTGACGCTGTCGATTATCCGAACAATCCGAAAGGGCCGTTCAACCCGGCCGGCAAGCCCATTTGGGCCAGGCTGGCGGATGTGCCCGGGCTATCCAGCGCCACAGAGACCGGTATCGGCCCATGCGTGCGCCGCACCGGCATCATCATGATTCAGCTGTTCGTGCCCAGCAACAAAGGCACCCTGGCCATTACCAAGGCCGCCGACACCCTGGTGCAGCACTTTGAGTTCTACAGCGACCCGACAGGGCCGTTTGAGTGCTACGCAGCCTCGGCGAGCACCATCGGCGATGACGGCCATGGCTGGTACCAGGTCAACGTGTCGATCCCATACCGGGCCTACTGAGCCCGCCAATTTCTGCCGCAAGGCAACCAAACACGCAGCCTAGGCCCGTACAGCCGAACGGTGGATGTTCGTTCATCCGTCCGCCCCGGCTGCGTTTCTATTCGCCTGATGAACGAGGTGTCACAGATGATCGAGAGCAACGTCATTCCGTTTCACTACCAAGGCCAGGCTGTTCGCTTCAATAGCGATGGCTGGATCAATGCCACTGATGTAGCCAAGCGATTCGGTAAACGCCCGGTCGATTGGCTGAAGCAGGACGAAACCAAGCAGTACATGGGTGTTTTAGCCGAAGCGCTTAATTGTGATCCTGAGTCACTTTTAGAAACTCGCCGCGGGCGCTACCAGAGCGGCACCTGGCTGCATCCGAAGCTGGGGGTGGCCTTTGCTCGATGGCTGGATCTGAAGTTCGCCGTCTGGGCCGACCTACACATTGATGCCCTGCTGCGCGGCGAGTTGAACGAGAAGCAGCAATTTGACCGCGCCTGCCGTGCCCTGGACGACGCGAAGGCCGTTGCAAGCCTGAGCGGTCGTGAGCTGGCCCGCTGGCGCAACAAGAAGCCAGGCCTGGAACACCAGGTCGAATACTGGCGCGACCAGTTGCAAATGACACTCGGGCTCGACGCGGCCTGATCAGAGCCCGACCAATGCACCGCCACATGGCGGTTTTTTTACGCCTACTCATAGGAGAAACACCCCATGTCGAGCGGTGCAAAAGTACAGCTTGCCTCCATCAAAGAGGTGACGCCAGGCGTAACGCCGGCCGGTGACTGGAAGGTGCTAACCCGCATCAGCAATGGCCTGATGCCGACCTTCAACTCGGAAGAGAACAACGAAATCGGCTTCACCCGCATGTCGCAGGGCACCGCCCAGACCACCGTGGATGTGGGCGGCGATATCGAAACCAAGTGGCGCTTTGGCGCACTGGACGATTTCATGGCCTCCTGCTTCGGCAAGGCCTGGGCAGCGAACGTCCTGACCATGGGCGACGACCGCATCACCTTCTCGATCGCATCCTACGCGACCGATATCGGTGTATCGGCCATTGCCCGTGGCGTGCAAGTCGCCAACATGAACTTCGATTTCCCAGGCGACAACGAAGTCACGGTCACCATGACCATGGCGGCGCGCTCCTGGGACGACAAGGGCGACAACACGTCGTTCATCGTCAACGCCCAGCCCGAGTCCAGCCAGCGGCGGTTCAGCTTCAAAGACATCAGCGGCCTGCGTATCAACGGGGTCCAGGTTGGTGAGGGCAACGCCTGCGTCGACAGCTTCAACCTGCAGTTCGACAACAACGTGCAGACCCAGCGTTGCATCGGCAACGGCAACCCGTATCCGGGCAACATCATTGCCACCACCTTCACCCCGTCCGGCGCGATCACCATCAGCTGGTCGAAGATGGCCTACGAGCTGTGGAAGGCCCAGAAGGGCAACGACGCGATCAGCTTGGAATTCACCATCGGCAACGCCGACGGCGGATACAAGTTCCTGATACCTGAGATGGAAGTGACAGCCGATTGGCCTGATGGCGGCTCGACCGACATCATTCAGGTCGAACTGAACTACACCGCCCGCCGTGTCGCCCCGACCATCACCCGGCTGCCGGCGCCGATCGTTGTGGCTGCCGTGGATGTCACCCCGGCCACCCTGAGCCTGGAAGTTGGCGATACCGGCGACCTGGAAGTGGTGGTCACCCCGGCAGGTGCCAGCCAGCAGGTAGCCTGGACCAGTTCGGCCCCGGGCATCGTCACTGTGAGCGAAACCGGCCTGGTGACCGCCCTGGCCGCAGGCACCGCAACCATCACGGCCACCAGCGCTGCAGACGGCACCAAGACCGACACCTGCGCTGTCACCGTCACCGCTTAACCCTTTGCCCGGCGCGCCCTGCGGTGTGCGTCGGGCCTTTTACCGCAGAGGAATACCATGGGCATCACCATTGCAAAGAAGCCTGAGCTGGACCTCAATGGTCAGCGCTGGGTTGAGTTCGCCCCGGGCGCCGAAATTCTGGTCGGCTCCATTGCCAGTCCGATCTACAAGTCACACCAGGCCTTGATCAATCGCCACCTTGCACTGATCAATCAGCAAGCCCGCGTCGGCACCTCCGAATTCAGCCTGTCCGACATCCCTGATGTAGAGCTTGAGACCGATGACGACCTGTTCATCGAGTTGGCTGCCAAGCACCTGATCAAGGACTGGAAGGGCGTAGACGTCGAAGAGCGCCCTGGCGAGCCAGTCCCATACACTCCCGAGCTTTGCATCCAGCTGATCAAGCAGATGAACAGTGTCTACTTCCTAGCCCTGCGCACCGGCACCGACATCGCTCGCCGCGTCGAGGAGAAGGCCGCAGCTACGGTGGAAAAGTAGTCGCGGCATACCTGTGGGGCAGGGAGTGGGCCGGACCTGAGAACGAGAAGAAGCGCTGGAAGCATGAGCGCCTTGGTTTGAAGGTGCAGGAGCCGCCAGAGATCGATGGTGTTACCGCAGAAATCTTGGAGGCCTACGCCTACATCAGTCGGTCCAGGCGGTATGTCGGCATGGTAGGTGCTCCGGCGCCTATCTCCCCATCGGCCATTACCGATTATCTAGACCGGTACCCCACGGCGATATGCCGCGAAGAGCTCGACGCCGCAGTCTTCGCGCTGGATGACCAGTTCCGGAAAAGCTGGGACGAGCAGGAGGAGAAGGCCAGAGCGGAATCTGAAGGGAAGGGCAAGGCGAGGAAGCGGTGACCTGAGCGCCACTGTGTTAGATTCTGGCCATCTTTATGGAGGAAGCCATGAATCGAACGCTATTGATCGCCGCCCTTGTCTGCATGCCTTTGCCTGCTCTCGCTGCGAGCGGAGTCGAAACCTGCAAAAAAATATCGGCTATGGCCGGTAAGGCAATGGAGGCGCGCCAGGATGGCGAGCTTCTGGAGGATGCCATGGCATCTGTAGGTGACCAGAGCAAGTTTTCTGACGCAATGGTGGTTAAGGCCTATGCCTTGCCAGTGGCCACAAGCTCTGCCGGAAAGGAAAAGTACGTTTCCGAGTTCAGAAACGCAGCATACGCAGAGTGTTACCAAAACATCATTGAGCCAATGAAATAACAGAACCCGCTTCGGCGGGTTTTTTAACCCCCGGAGAAAGGTATGGCGCAGGAATCACGCCTTGCGGTAACGATCGACTCGCGGGGCGCAAAGCGCAATGCGGATGACCTGAGCGGGTCCCTTGAGCGCATGGAGCGCGCCGGCGACTCGGCCGCATCATCCGCCGATGGCGTAAGCAGCAGCCTTGAAGATCAGCGCAAAGAGCTTTCGCAACTGCTTGGCCAGATCAACCCTACGGTTGCCGCGCTGGGCCGCCTGGACGACATGCAGGAGAAGCTGGCGAAGTACAAGAAGGCTGGCATCGTCGAGAGCGACACGTTCGTCGAGTACACCCAGCGCATCAACGATATGCGCGAAGGCATCGGCCAGGCCTCGGAAGGTATGAACAAGGCCGGCATGTCGGCAAAAGCCTATCAGGCGGCGTTGCGCGGCGTGCCAGCGCAGTTCACTGACATTGCCGTCAGCCTTCAGGGCGGCCAAGCCCCGCTGACCGTATTCCTGCAGCAGGGCGGCCAGCTCAAAGACATGTTCGGCGGCATCGGGCCTGCCGCCAAGGCCCTGGGCGGCTATGTGCTCGGCTTGGTTAACCCATTCACCGTAGCGGCGGCTGCCGCTGGTGCGCTTGCCCTGGCCTACTACAAAGGCTCTGAGCAGTCCGACGCTCTGCGCAACAGCCTGATCCTGACCGGTAACTTCTCGAAGGCATCCGAAGCGCAACTGATCAGCCTTGCAGAGTCGGCAGACCAGGTGACGGGCACGTTTGGACAAGCGGCAGGCGCACTGGCCCAGCTAACTGCTGCCGGCGAGAACACGACTGGAAACTTCAAGCTGATCACGACGACAGCTGTGGAGATGCAGCGCGTCACGGGCAAGGCGATAGAGGAAACCGTTGCTGAGTTCATCAAGCTTGGCAAAGATCCTGTCGCCGGCATCGTTGAGCTGGATGAGAAATACCGGTTCCTGACCGCTTCTGTGTATGCGCAGATCAAGGCCTTGTCTGACCAGGGCAATGCTGTTGGCGCTGCTGATCTGGCGGAGCGTACCTATGCAGAGGCAATGGGGCAACGAACCTCGAAGATCCGCGAAAACCTCGGAAGCATTGAGCGCGGATGGCTGAACATCAAGGATGCCACCAACGAGGTGCTTGATGCGTTCGCCAGCATTGGTCGGAAAAGCGTTGAGAGCGAGCAGTCGGCTATTAAGCGGCTTCAACAGGAACTGGCCTATCGGAACAGCTTGCTCAATACCGGGTATGAGGACGACACAACCAGGTCCCGCATAGCCGAAATCGAAAAAGAGCTCGCCGCGAAGAAAGAAATCCTCAGCCTCAACCAGAAAACCCTGGAAGAGGAAGAGAAGCGCCGACGTGTTCAGGAAGAGGGACGCAAGGGTCTCGACGCGCTGGACGCCAGCTACAAGAGCGCGCTGACCCAGACTCAACGACTGAACAAAGACCTCTCGGATCTCGACAAAGCCAAGGCGAAAGCTGTTGCGGCCGGAGTGTTCACTGCCGCAGAGGAAGCAAAGTACGCCACTGCCCGCAAGAACATTGAGCAGGAAATCGCGGACATCAAGGCCCGCGAGGCGAAGAAGAACGCGCCGAAGAACGTCAATCAAGGCGTCGCCGAGGCTCAGAACACCTTCGCTCGGCTGTATGGCCAGTACGATCCGGCGGCACAGGCAGCCAGGGCGCTGACCAAGGAACAGGGGCAGCTGGACTTGGCGCTGAGCAAGGGCAAGATCAGCCAGGAAGAGTACGGCAAGGCGCTGGCCCAGGCCTCGCTGAACTATGCCGCTGCCATCAAGGGCGCCCAAGGCCTGACCCAGGCCGAGCAGTACCGGGCGCAGTTGGAGCGACAGCTGGCCAGTCAACGTAGCGAGTACAGCATTGCTGCCGCCGGCGTAGGCATGGGCGACCAGCAAACGCAACGCATGCAGCAGCGCGTACAGCTGGAGCAACAGACCAACGAACGCATTCTGCAACTGCGAACCGAGCTGGCCAATGCCACGACCGAGAAGCAGCGGCAGGAACTGCAGGGCCAGATCGACCTTGAGCAGGAGTATCTGCCCAAGCGGCTGGCAGCGTTGCAAGCCGGCTTCTCTCAGTACGACACGGCTGTTTCTGACTCCATGAATGGATGGAGCGCGGCCTTGACTAACTTCCAGACCAGTGCAGCCAACGTTGCAGGACAAACACAGACCCTGTTCAGTGGGGCTTTTGGCAGCATCCAGACCAGTGTCGGTAGCGCATTTGAGGCTATGGCGCTGGATGGCCAGACGTTTGGCAAGTCCGTATCCAACATCACCCGCAGCCTGTTCGGTAGCGTGATCAATTCGCTCGGCCAAATGGCTGCGCAGTGGGCGGTGAACCAGGCCATGCAAGTTACGTTTGGTCAGACGTCGGCGGCAATGGCGGCTCAGCAAATCGCTCAAGTCGGTGCTGTCACGACAGCTGAGACAACAGGCGCTGCAGCTGTAGCCACTGCGAAAGTGGCTGCTGATGGCGTGGTCACTGCATCCAGCCTTGCGTCCACCGCAACAACCACGGCCGCCCAGACCGCTGCCGCAGGCACGACGCTCGCTGCCTGGTTGCCTGCGGCCCTTGTGGCCTCGGTGGGCTCATTCGGGGCGGCTGCGATTGTCGGGGGCACAGCCCTGATGGCGGCTTTTGCGATGTTCAAAGGGTTTTCCACCGGCGGCTATGTCTCCGGCTCCGGCACTGGCACTTCTGACAGCATTCCTGCACGACTGAGTAACGGTGAGTTCGTCGTGAATGCCAAGGCTACTTCGCGAAATCGAGAGCTGCTGGAGGCGATCAACTCGAATGAGCGGGTCTCATTCGCCAGCGAGAACTTGTCAGTGACCAAGGGCAGTAAGGGTCGCACAGAAGGCCAGCAGTCTGATGGTGGAGGGCGGCCTGTGACTGTTAACCAAGTCTTCAACGTGAACGGCGATGTGAGCCCTCAAACGGTTGCCATGATTGAACAAATGGGGATGAGGGTGGCTAAATCATTCCAACATGACATCAATCGTAACGGTCCAATGATGCAAAGCATCCGCAAGAAACTCTAAGGAGAACCAATGAAAATCGACTGGGACAAGGAAGATCTGGCGGGCAAACTTTCCGATCTATTTGCAGAGTTTTTTATGGGGAAGATTGATGGGGATACCCCAATGCAGGAAGTCAGGAGTCGGGCCGAACTGGCTGGCTCGCTGCTTGGGCGCGCAGTGGCGGTCATTCAGCATGAAGGGCCTATTAGTGCGGATATTGCGGTAACCATCAGGAGTCTCGAGCAACGGTTCAGTAAAGAGATCGCCGACAATGTTGGGAAGATGGGCAGCCCTGGCGGGCAGCTTCGGGAGCTCTGGAATCAGGCCGCCGACATTGAGTAGCGGCGCAGTGAATCTGCTGCAATAACGCAAGGTGGAAAAATGGCGATCGAATGGCCAACCGAGGTATGCCCGGCGCAGATGAACTGGGGCATGGTTTACAACAACCGAGACTTTACCTCCTCGCTGAACAACAGCCAGCAGATCGTGGGTTACCCGGGCTCGTACTGGAGGTGCTCGCTTTCGCTACCCCCGTTGACCCGAGACCGTGACCGAATAGTGACTGCCTTCATGGGGCGCCTGCAGGGCCGCTTCGGTACGTTCAAGCTGCCGGCGTTCACGCGAAAGCGGACTGACAACATCGGCGCGCCGGTTGTGCAGGTCGGGGCTGCCATGGCCTCAACCATCACCCTGAGCGGGCTGCAGGGCAGTCGTCGGGTGTTTAGCCAGGGCGACTACATCACCATCGGCGGGGTGATGCATGAGGTGGTTGAGGACGTGGTTTCGAACGGCGATGGCACGGCCATTTTGCCTCTCAACAGACGGTTGCGCTCAGCTCTGGTGGTTGGCACCGCGGTGGAGTATCGAAACCCTTATTCGATCATGCGCCTCACCGAGGACAGCTACACCCTTTCAGTCAGGCCTATTGTGGCTGAACTTTCCATCGAATGTCGGGAGGCCTTCTAATGGCTGCGGTTTTCCCATTTTCCCAATCAGTGCTGAGCATCATTGCTGCTGGCAACTTCACGCCTGTATTTGCCTGCGAGCTGGATTTTGCCGACGGCATGGTCAGGGCCCACACGGGCACCGGCCAGCTGATCATCAACGGCTACGCCTACGACGGCGTTGGCTCCTTCGGCGAAGTGGGCCAGGCCAGCGAAAGCGCTGATTCGGGCTCCTCTTTGTCCATCGATCTGACGCTGAATGGCCTGGACAGCTACATCCTTTCCCAGACCTCAGTCGCGGGCTGCCGAGGCCGGTCGGCTCGTCTGATGTTTGTCGTCTATGACGAGGCCGGGAATTATGCGGCCGACATCCTGTTCAGCGGCCGTATGGACGCGGCCAAGCTGTCCTACGGCGGCGCGTCGGGCGACAGCACGATCACGGTCACCATCATCGACCGGATGGCCGAATGGAACCGGATTGGCACAGAGCGCTGGACGGACGAGAACCACCGCGCCCGTCATGACGGCGACCGCTTCTTCTATGCCGTCGCGCAGATGGCCGAATGGCCCATCTACTGGGGCGCCAAGAAAGACGCGCCGTCCTTCACCTACGAGTAAACGTCATGCGCTATCGAGACTGGCCCACGAGGCTACACGAGACCATTCAGGCCGCTTTCGAGCGGCCTTTTTTGTGGGGCGAATTTGACTGCTGCCTGTTTGTCGCTGACTGCGCGGCGGCTATCTGCGGTGTTGATCCGGCGAAGGAATACCGCGGGCGATACAAGACGCAGATCGGTGCCAAGCGCGTGATGGCGTCGACGCACGGCTCAGTCGAGGCGGTGCTCGATACCTACTTCGAAAGGGTTGATGTGCAGTTCGCCCAGCGCGGCGACATCGTCAGCTTCGAGGGCGCGTCGGGGAAGTGCGTGGCGGTGCTCTGGAGCGGCCGGTATTGGGCGGCCACTGAGTCTGGTGCTGCAGCCGTTGATTGTGAGCCCTTGGTGGCCTGGAGAGTTGAATAGTGGGCAAATCAATCAAATCAGTCGTCAAGCTCGTCACTGCGCCGATCAAGGCGATGTACGACCCGGTGGGCGCGTTCAAGGATGTGTTTGGTGGTGTGCAAGGAGTCTTTGCGGGCCTGACTGGTGCGGCAAAGATTTCTGGCGGCCCAAGCTCCGAACCAAGCTCTCAGACCGTTCGCTCGTCGAAAGCCCCGGTGCGCTTCATTCTCGGTCGGGCCAGCACCGGCGGCGTGCTCGCCTGGGTTCAGGAACAGTCTGGCGACCAGACCAGTGGAGAGTGGATTCACATCGTCTACGTGCTGTCCGAGGGCGCCATCGCGGGGGTCGATGAGATCTACGTGGATGAGCGTCCGCTGTCTGACCTGGGGGAGAATGCCACGTCCGAGGTGATCATTGATCCGACCCAGGTGAACGCATTCCTCCTGGCAAACTGCCCAGACTGGCGCCAAGAGCAGATCGGCCGGGGCCTGTCGTTTGTTCGGTTGTCGTTCAAGTATGACGCCGAGAAGTTTCCGTCGGGCATCCCGGATGTGCGTTTCGTGGTCCGTGGGCGCAGCGACATTTATGACCCCCGCAACGGGAATTCCGGCTACTCGGCCAACACAGCGTTGCTGATCCTCTGGTACCTGCGCAACCGCTGCGCGATCCCTGACGACGAAATCATTTTTCAGTCCTTCGCGAGTGCTGCCAACATCTGCGATGAAACCGTCATCGGTCCGGATGGCAAGATGTCGCCCCGTTACTTCGCCGGCGCAGTCATTGGCGCAGATGAAAAGCGCAATACCGTCCTGGATAACCTGCTGTCGGCCTGCGCGGGAACGCTGATCCGGGTTGGCGGGCGCTGGTCGCTTCAGGTGGGCGCCTACTACGGGCCAGCCGACTTCACCATCAACGAAGACATGGTGATTGGCACTGTTGAAGGTACGACCGAGGTCAGCAACAGCGATGCCATCAACACCATGCGCGGGACGTTTGTTGACCCCGCGCAGGCCTGGGCAGAGACCGACTATCCGGAGGTCGCAATTCAGGACTGGATCGCTACCGACGGCGGCGAGCTCGCTGAGTCGCAGTCGTTTGCCTACGTGACAGATGCGTACCTGGCGCAGCGGCTCGCAAACATCAGCCTTCGGCGTCGGCGCTCGGGTGGCTCCCTGGCCGTGCCGCTGAACTTCAATGGCTACAATTGCCGCCCGGGGCGTGCAGTCAAAGTCGATCTGCCGTCGCTGAATATCCTGGGCGAGTTCATGGTCACCGATTGGACCATGGGCGCCGCTGATGCCTGCAAAGTCACCCTCAAGCCCTATGAGCAAGCCATTTTTGATGATGCTGTGGGTCAGCCCTATGACCCGCTGGGGTTCATCAACCTGCCGGTCGGCGGCCTGGCTGCAGTCACTGGCTTGGCGTGGACCCCCAGCGGTGTGGCCGAGGTAGTCCAAGGCGTGCTGAGCTGGACGCCACCGATACAGACCGTGCTCAGCTACACCGTGACGATTCGCAAGGGCACCGAGGTTGTACAGTCCCTCAAGATTGGCGGTGAAGCCTCGGGGTGCAACATCAATGGCCTCACCTCTGGCGTTTACGCCATGAGTGTTGTTGCCTTTGGCCCTGGCACCCGATCTGGCGAGGCAAGCATCAGCGTTAACGTGGGTGGCCCTCCCGTTCCGGAGAGCTGTGCTGTGTTTGCGTCGGTCGATACCATCACGCTGGTACCGGCCAACCTGCAAAACAGCCTTAATGGCGGCACCTATGAGTACTTCTATGCCACCAACCCTTCGGCGCCTATTGCGGACGCTGTGTACTTGGGACAGGGCCTGACCTTTACCCACACTGGGCTGGCATTCGCCCGGGAGTACTTCTACTACGTGCGGGCCGCGAACGCGTATGGAAAAAGTGATTTCCTGTTCGTGCCTGCTGCGACATCCAGCGATCCAACCCAGATGCTGGACGTCATTGCAGGCCAGATCACCGAAAGCGAACTGGGTAAACAGCTCACCAGTCGCATCGACCTGATAGACAAGAATGGCCCTGGGTCGGTGAACGATCGGATAGGGACGGCCAAGACCGAACTGGCCCAGCAAATCAGTGAGGTGAACAACGCCCTCAACACCACCAAGGGCAACTTGCAGCAGCAGATCACCGCTGTGAGCGTTGATGTGTCGGCTGCCAAGGCCGACCTGCAGCAGCAGATCGCCAACGTCTCGGCCTTGGCCGGCTCGTTGCCGTACCGGAAAGACAAGGCCTACAGCGTCGGGCAAAGCGCCCTGGGCAGTGATGGCAAGTTGTACCAGGCCCTAAAAGCGGTACCGCTGAACACGCCACCGCCGAACGCCACCTACTGGACCGATGTTGGCCAGGCGGTGGTGACTGCCAACGGCATGGCCGCGCGCGTCCAGACCATGGAAACCAAAGTCGAAACCCTGGAGGGCGCCACCTCAGCCCAGGCCCAGCAGATCTCGGGCCTGCAGTCGAGCCTTACCACCACCAACGGCAACGTGTCGGCTGCCCAGCAGGCTGCGCAGGATGCGGCCACGCTCGCGGGCGGGAAGGGCAAGGTCATTGTTCAGTCGGCCGCGCCTGCCGTCGCCGACCGTCTGGCTCAGAACCTTTGGATCGACACCACCAGCAATGCCAACACGCCGAAGAGGTGGAGTGGCACCGCCTGGGTCGCTGTTACTGACAAGGTTGCAACCGATGCTGCCGCAGCTGCCGCCGGCGCATTGGCCTTGGCCCAGACTAAGGCCGACGCCACGGTAGTCAGCAGCCTGACCACCCGGGTCAGCGATGCCGAGGGCAAGCTCACGTCGCAAGCCACCCGCATGGACGGCATGCAGACCAGCATCGACGGCAAGGCCAGTTCGCAGGCGCTGCAGCAGGTCACGAGCCGTGTGACGGCGACCGAGGACAAGGATAAGGCCCAAGATCAGCTCATCAGCTCGCAAAGCCAGGCGCTCACCTCGCTGACTGACAGCGTGAGCAAGAAGGCGGATGCTTCGGCTGTCCAGTCCCTGGGTAACCGAGTAGAGGCTGCTGAAGGGGCACTGAGCAGCCAGAGCACTGATATCACGCAGCTGAAAAACAGCGTAGGCGCTGCCCAGCCATTCGTTGCTGGCCGTGCCTGGGAGTTCACCGGCTCGACAAGGGGTTGGGTGGCGACCGCGACAAACGGGACGATTACTGCGGGCCCGCTGTTTGCTACCGTGACTGCAAACACGAACCTTCAGTGCAATTTCACCCCAGTCGTTGCAGGCGCAGAGAACCCTTATCTGCGGATCAGGCTACGGCGGCGTAATACCAGCCGGGCGGGTGCCCAGATGTACTGGGCCAACGAAGACGGCGGGTTGGCCGAGGCAAGGCGCTTTGGGTGGTTCATCAGCACCACAACCACGGATTGGCAGGACATCGAGCTTGACCTGTCCGGCCATGCCGGGTGGAACGGCAAGAAAATTTACGCCATCCGCCTGGACATGATGAGCTCCGGTGATACAGGCGGCGAGATCGATATCGCTTATATCGCCGTTGGTAGGCGTTCCGCCTCGGCCTCTGCAGAAGCCGTTTCCACTCTGAGCAACGCGGTTACCGAAGCAGAAGGAAAGCTATCCAGCCAGAGCCAGTCGATCGTAAATCTGCAGGGTGGGCTCAATGCCACAAACGGTAATGTATCAGCTGCGCAGAAGGCTGCCCAAGACGCATACAGCCTCGCTGATGCCAAGGGCAAGGTGATCGTCCAAAACTCAACACCTTCAGCCATCAACCAGCAGATCCAGAACCTTTGGATTGATACCACAGGTGGTGGGAACACACCCAAACGGTGGAATGGCTCCGCATGGCAGGCAGTTTCGGACAAGGTAGCCACGGACGCAGCAGCAGCAGCAGCCAATGCCCTGACTGTTGCCCAGAGCAAAGCCGAGGCCTCGGTGGTGCAGAGCCTGAGCAACAAGGTCAGCGATGCCGAAGGCAAGTTGACCACCCAAGGCCAGTCGATCACGGGCCTGCAGGGCAGCCTTACCACGACCAACCAGAACGTCACGGCTGCCCAGCAGGCCGCGCAAGCGGCGGCCACGGCGGCCGGTGCCAAAGGGGAGGTGATCTACGGATCGGCCGCACCGGCCACTGACAAGCGCCTGGCGCAAAACTTGTGGATCGATACCAGTGGCAATGCCAACACGCCCAAGCGGTGGAGCGGCAGCGCCTGGGTGGCGGTTACCGACAAGGTGGCCACCGACGCAGCGGCGGCGGCGGCCAATGCGCTGACAGTCGCCCAGAGCAAGGCCGATGCCTCGACCGTTCAGAGCCTGACCAACACGGTGAGCCAGCAGGGCCAAGACCTGATCGCCCAAGGTCAGGCGCTCACGGCAATAGACGTCTCCATTGGTGATGCCGGCGGGGAAAACCTGCTCTACAACCCGGCTTTCACCAAGGTCAACACGGTCGATCTGAGTGTGCCTGATGGTTGGGCCCGAGATGGCGCCGCGCCGAACAATTCCAGCATGGTTGAGTCTTGGCTGAATGCTGGAGAGCGCGCGTTCAGGTCGGCTGTGACGGGTGTTACCAGTGGCTCGCCGCATCTGTCGCTGATCCCTGCGTCTACGCGAAGGGTAAAGGTCGGTGGTTCGCAGACCGTTACGTCGTCGATTTACGCCCGGCGAGCAGCCACCTCTGGCCTGCTTTCCCTGCGCCTGTACTTCCAGTGGTTGAATGCTTCGGGCGGGGTGATTTCGGCCCCATTCTCGACGCTCAACCCGATCAGTGTTGACGGTAGTCGCCACACCCTGACGGCAGTCGCCCCCGCCGATGCGGTGGCCGCCGTTGTCTATTACCGGGTGCATGCGCCGACCACGACGGCCACCAACGGTACGTTTGAGCTGGCTCGGCCGCAGGTCGAGTACGGTTCTCGTGCCTCCGGCTGGCGGGACAGTGGCCAGGTGAATGCGGCGAACAACGCGGCCACCTCGACCGCTGTCGAGAATCTGACCTCGACGGTGAACCAGCAAGGCGACAACCTGAGCAGTGTGGCCGGGAGGACCACAAGCCTGGAGAACGGCCTTACCACCACCAACCAGAACGTCACCACGGCGCAGCAGGCCGCGCAGGCGGCGGCTACGGCGGCCGGTGGCAAGGGTGAAGTGATCTACGGTTCGACCGCGCCGGCGGCTGACAAGCGCCTGGCGCAGAACCTGTGGATCGATACCACGGGCAATGCCAACACGCCCAAGCGCTGGAACGGCAGCACCTGGCTGGCCGTCACCGACAAGGTGGCCACGGATGCGGCCACGGCCGCCGCCAGTGCGCTGAGCCAGGTGGCGACCAAGGCCGAGGCGTCGGCCGTGAACTCGCTGACCAACCGTGTCAGTAACGCCGAAGGTACGCTCAGCAGCAACAGCAGCGATATCACCCAGCTGAAAAACAGCATCGGCACGGCGCAGCCCTTCGTGGCGGGTAAGTCCTGGGAGTTCATCGGTTCAACCCTTGGATGGGTTGGCACCATCAGCGGTTCGACGTTCACCGCCGGCCCGCTGTTCGCCACGGCGGGCAAATGCCCGAACCTGCAGTGCAACTTCACCCCGGCGATTGCCGGCGCCGAGAACCCTTACCTGCGTATCCGGCTGCGTCGACGCAACACCACCCGTTCGGGCGCCCAGATGTATTGGGCGAACGAGGACGGCGGCCTGGCCGAGGCCCGCCGGATGGCGTGGACCATCAGCCTGACCACCAACGATTGGCAAGACATTGAGTTTGACCTGTCTGGCCACGCCGGCTGGAACGGGAAAAACATCATCGCCATTCGCCTGGACATGATGAACTCGGTGGACGCGTCCGGCGAAATTGACATCGCCTACATCGCGGTGGGACGCCGCTCGGCAGCCGCTTCGGCGCAGGCGGTGGCCAGCCTGGAGAGCAACGTTACCCAGCAGGGTGGCAATCTCACCGCTGAGGGGCTTCGCATCGACGGGCTGTATACGTCGGTCGCGGATGCCAACGCGGCGATTCAGAACGAAGCCAAAGCCCGGGCTGATGGGGATGGGGCGTTAAGCCAGCAGATTCAAACCACGCAGTCGTCTTTGGGCGCTACCAATGCTTCGGTGCAGCAGATCAGTACGGCGCAAACCGGATTGAATAATCGGGTCAACGCTCAGTACTCGGTCAAGGTGGCAGTTACCCAAAACGGAGTGTATGCCCTTGGCGGGATTGGGGTCGGCATCCAGAACCAGAGTGGTGTGCTGCAGTCGGTAGTGGCCGTTCTGGCGGACCAATTCGCGGTAATCAACGCCGCTGGCAATGGTTACGTCAGTCCGTTCGCGATTCAAGGCGGCCAGGTGTTCATGAATGATGCCTTCATCCGCGATGGCAGCATCATCAACGCCAAGATCCAAGATGCCGCTATCAGCAACGCCAAGATCGCCAACGGCGCTATTACGTCGGCAAAAATCGGGGTGGCCGAAATTGACACGCTGCGCATCCGTGGCAACGCCGTCACGGTTCCGGTTTCTGCTAGCAGCCCTGGTATTGTGTATGGAGCTGGTGAAGGCCAATGGCGAGACTTGATAGCCATTGGCGTACAAATGGATGAAGGGGGGTACATCACTGCGCAGTACAGCTGCTATCAGGGATTTGGCAGCGGTATCCGTAAGTACCAGTTCCGCATGGAAATCAACGGCCTGGTAATCGCAGAAGGTGGTGGCGACTGGGCGGACGGCTTCCCCAACCTGATGGGCTCAATTGGCGTAGGCCCTGGCTACTTCGTCATCACGGTGAAGTGGTGGGGGGAAAACGCGGGCGTGAGCGTCAAAAACCACACCCTCTACGCAATGGGGACCAAGCGATGAGCAGCATTGAACACTATGCCGCCTACGAGACAGACGGTCGGATCGTGTTTGCCGTCAGCTGCCCGCCTGAGCACGGCAAGAACATTATCAGGCTAAACACCGACCGGCCCTTCGTCCAAGTGGCCACACCAGCACGGCCGGCCGAACACTACGTCATTGGCCAGATGCTCAAGGAGCGCCCCCAGATGGGGGCGGTTCTCCAAGGGAACTGGTTAAAGGGTGTGCATGAAGGTGCCGCCGTCAACATCGAGAGCGAAACCTACACCGCTGACGGCAGTGACATCGAGCTGGGTTTCTCGGCGCCCGGTACCTACCACGTGACGGTCACTCTGTGGCCGTATCGCGATCAGGAGTTCACCGTTGAAAATTCAGCATAAGTGCGACCACGCTCGGCGCCGTTCGGCGGAGTACCCGCCGGTCGAAGAGCAGCTGGACATGCTCTGGCACGCCATGGACCAGGGCCTGATGCCCAAGGCTGAGCCGTTCTACACGACCTTGCAAAAGGTCAAACAGCAACACCCGAAAGCTTGAATGCTGCACACCAACCCATGCCCGCCGAGAGCGGGCTTCTTTTTGTCTGGAGAAAACCCATGCCATTTGTCGCCATCAACCTGAGCAATGACTACGAAGTTGCCAACAAAATCCGTTACGCCACCCAGGAGGAGGCCGACGCCCGTGCCCGCGAGATCCTGACCCAGTTCCCGGCCGCCCAGGTCTGTGTCGCGCAGGTGCTGAAGGACTACACCGCCAAGGTCTCCATCAGCGCGAAAGATCCGGCAGAGCCAGCACCGGAGCCTGAAGCGCCAGTTGCCTAATACGGCTCAAATCACTTTTCTTGGGTGGTGGCATATTGCTACATTGCGCCCCGCAAATTCCCAAGGATGAATCTTCACATGAAACATATGCTCTTCCTGGCCATGATCGCGGCAAGCAGCGCTCTGACTGGCTGCGTTGTCCAAAGCACATACAGCAAGACGATTGCTGTCACCAAAGACGCTGATGGCAAGGTACTACAGACTGTCGAAACCGAGACAGTTGTACAGCCTGCCCAAGGCTACCCGATGCGTCTGCAGATGATTAAAGGCATCCAGCCTAACTGAGCTGAGCCGCAGAAAGAGAGCCCGCCGCGAGCGGGCTTTTTAATGCCGAATGACAGTGCAATGGCCAACTAGAAGTTCAAACCGAGCCCGCCTAGCGCGGGCTTTTTTTCGCCTGGAGAAACCCAATGCGTACATCGCAACGCGGCTTGAGCCTCATCAAGTCATTCGAGGGCCTGCGCCTGCAGGCCTATCAAGATTCAGTCGGGGTCTGGACGATTGGCTACGGAACCACCAGGGGCGTGCAGGCCGGCATGAAGATCAGCAAGGAACAGGCCGAGCGCATGCTGCTGAACGACGTGCAGCGCTTCGAGCCTGAGGTGGAGCGACTGATCACCGCACCGCTGAACCAGAACCAGTGGGATGCGCTGATCAGCTTCACCTACAACCTGGGCGCGGCCAATCTTGAATCGTCCACGCTACGCCGGCTGCTCAATGCAGGCAATTACGCAGCTGCTGCCGAACAGTTCCCGCGCTGGAACAAGGCAGGCGGGCAGGTGCTGGCCGGTCTGGTCCGCCGGCGGGCTGCTGAGCGGGATCTGTTCCTGGAGGCAGCTTGAACTGGCTCGGCGCGGTACCGGCCTGGTGCTGGTGGCTGATCGCGCTGGTTGTCGTGGCCGGCGGCCAGCAGTACCGGGTTATGGTCGCCCAGGGCGCTACGGCCCAAGCCCGAAAAGAACTGTCAGATTACCGCCTGCAGGTAGCCGAGCGCGACCGGCGCGCTGCGGCCCAGGCCCGACAGGAAGAACAACGCCGCCAAGCTGTGGCGGACAAGGAGGGCGAGAGTGCACGACAAAAACTGGAACTGGCTCAGGGCCGCGCCGCTGCTGCTGAGTCTGCTGCTGGTGGGCTGCGGGGTGAAATCGATCGACTGCGCGCCGGCCGAGCAGCCACCTGCGGTGCCATCGCTACCCAGCAGCGCCAGGCAGGAAGCTCTGCCGTCGTGGTGCTCGGGGGATTGCTTGAAGAGTCTGACCGAATGGCGGGAGATCTCGCAGCAGCGCTTGAGCGAAGCCGAATAGCGGGCCTGGCGTGCGAGTCCATCTATAATGGCCTGACTAAATGAGCAGGTCACCGGAATGGACAAGCGCACCTTCATTGGCATGGTCGAGGCCGGCGAGCCGCTGATTCAGCAGGCCATCGACGCCATGCGCGAGTATCACCAGGCCCAAGACCATGGCGCGCCGGCGGAGGAGGTCGAGCGGCTGCGCCTGCTGGCCGAGTCCCTTTTCCAAGCTGTATCCGACTATCAGCTCAGGGCCGTGGCCAAGGCGCGAGGCAAGGAGCTGCCGCCACTGCATTAGGCCGCCGGCCGGTGCTTGCCGCAGGTGGCCAAGTCATCAGATACTGTATCAATATACAGTTATCGGCCAGCCACCATGCCTTCAACCATGCCCTCAGAAACTGACCACCTACAGGTGTCCATCGACGATTTGCTCAAACTGCGCGCGCCCAACGTCTACCTGGTCAAGGTGGAGGGCGACAGCATGCAGGGCGCCGGCATCTATACCGGTGACCTGCTGATAGTCGATCGCCTGGCTGAGCCCAAGTCTGGCAGCATCATCATCGCCGCGCTGAACGGAGATGCCACCTGCAAGCGGCTGATGATCCGTGACCGCCAGGTGGTGCTGGTGCCGGACAACCCCAAGTTCCCGTCCAGGTACATCATGGAGGGTGACCAGTTCGAGGTTTGGGGTGTGGTGACTCACAGTATCCGGGATCACGACCGGTCATGACAGGGGCGGGACAATCCTGGGACACCGGTTGTCCCAAATAGGCATGAACTACCAGCACCAGCAATTAAGCGTTTTCCCATGTATTCCGGGGCTTGCAGGGCAAACCCCAGCAAAACCAAGGGGGTCATAACGGATTGCAAATCCGTCTACGCCGGTTCGATTCCGACCTCGGCCTCCACCATTCGAAAGCCCCGCAGATTAACGTCTGCGGGGTTTTTCTTTGCGCGTCAAAAAATGCCAAACGTTCCTAAACTAAAGGCAGCCCTACGCCTGATGCCTGTCAGTTAAGCGTTACTGGGGCTGCTTTGCAGCCCTTCGCGGGCACGCCCGCTCCCACACGTTTCAAACGCTGAACTCAGGAAATGCGCGATCCCCTGTGGGAGCGGGCGTGCCCGCGAAGGGCCGCAAAGCGGCCCCAAATTACGTAACTGACAGGCATTAGCCCTACGCCTGATTGCGTACTGCTGAGCCCCGGCCACGACGCTGTCTTGCGCCCCTTACGAGGCGCACGTGCGGGCTGGCCGAAATCAAGCTGTTGCTGGCATGCTTGTCTGCGCACGAAAGGGAGCAAAGGGTGCCCGTAATGAATCGTTCTTGCACTACCTACTACTTGGAAATGACTTCGGCTTCAGACCTGCAGGCGAAGCCCCAGCGGCATGACCTACAGATTATCGAGTGCGAAGTGCCTCAGGCGCTATTCAACAAATTCCTCTACCAGCTCGTAGGCGCGTCCTGGGAATGGGGCGATCTTGATACCTGGCATGACGCCGATTGGCAGGCACTCGTTGAGCAGGATTGCCATCGAACGTGGGTTGCCTACCACCGAGGTGCAATTGCCGGCTACTACGAGCTTTATCGTCCCGATGGCCGTAACAGTGAGATCCGATATTTCGGGCTGGCGCCGCAGTTCATAGGGAGCGGGTTCGGCGGGGCGCTGTTGAGCCACGCCGCCCTATCTGCATGGGAGTGGCCTGGCACAGAGCGGGTATGGGTGCACACATGCACACTTGACCATCCTGCTGCCCTTCAAAACTATCAAGCACGGGGATTTCGCATTTACAAGCAGGTGGAGGAAGCAGGCTAATGAGCGCCTGCGAAGCGGGAAGCCCGGCTACCCGCTTCAAAACCCCAGGTCCCCCTGACGGTCCCGATCATTGGCAGGCTCTATCAACTCCGCCCCCTCGTTGCGAACATTGCCCACTGCTTTTCCAACCGGAAACCAGCGGAAATCCTGTGCGGGGCGGCAGCCTTTTTCGATGATCGTCGCCGCACGTTGCGCCGATGTGGCGGGGTCCAGCCATTCCCTTGCCAGTTGCGGCGTCAGCACCAGAGGCTTTCGGTCGTGGATGTCGATAAGCCCTTGGTCTGCGGCTGCAGTGATGATCACGAAGCCATCGCGCTCATCCGGTGCCACGCCGTGGTGCACCTCTGCCAGCGCCGCAAAGAAAAGCGGGCCGCCGTCGGCACTGGTGATGTAGCAGGGCTGCTTGCGCTTTGGGTCCGCTGGATCCGCGAGCCACTCAAACCAACCATTGGCAGGCGCCAGGGCTCTGCCGTTCGGCCAAAGCGCCTTGAAGAACTTACCTGTTACTGCCGTCTCGGCTCGAGCATTGATCGGATCCGGGCGCTTGCCTTTGGCCCAGGCAGGCGACCAACCCCACTTGACCCGATCCACGTACAAACCGTCACCACGCTGGCGAACGAGTTCCACGCGCGTGGACGGCGCAACGTTGTAGCGGTTGATCGGCTCGTGGTCGTAGCCATTGATCACCACCAGGTCCAGCGCGAGCTGGCGCAGGTAGTGATCCATCGACTCGTAGATCGAGTAGCGCCCGCACATAATCCACCTCTCGTCCGTCAGAATTTTCGCCGTGCGTGATTGACCGCATGCCCAATGCCGGATTTACTGTATATGCATACAGTTTGCATTGGACCTTCCGTCATGACCATCACCTATCTCGGTCCGCCGACTGGCGGCACCGAATCCTTCCCGCAGTACTCGTTCCACGTTCCGGCCGGTTTCCCTTCGCCTGCCGCAGACCACCTGGAAGGCCATATTTCCCTGGATGAGCTGTTCGACATCCGCGCACCCCATGTGTATCTGGTGAAAGTTGAAGGCGACAGCATGCAAGGCGCTGGCATCTACTCAGGTGATCTGGTCATCGTAGACCGTGGCCGTGAGGCGGAGCACGGCGACATCGTCATTGCCGCGGTCAACTGCGAGCCGGTGTGCAAGCGCCTGCACCGCCGCGACGGGGTGGTGATCCTCAAGTCTGAAAACCCCGCTTACCCGGCGCGGTACATCATGGAAGGGGATGACTTCGTGGTATGGGGCGTTGTGCGTTACAGCGTTCGTGACCATGCGCAGTGACCCGGTTTTCGCGCTCATCGACTGCAATGCGTTCTACGCGAGCTGCGAGCGTGTGTTCAGGCCCGACCTGGCCAAGACCCCGATCGTGGTGCTGAGCAACAATGACGGCTGCGTGATTGCCAGGTCATACGACGCAAAACCCTTCGTGAAGATGGGCGAACCGTATTTCCAGGCCAAGGACAAATTACGCCGCCACGGCATCAAGGCTTTCAGTAGCAATTACGCGCTGTATGGCGACATGAGCGAGCGCGTCATGTCGCTGATCGAGTCGATGGTGCCTGCCGCCGAGGTCTACAGTATCGACGAGTGCTTCGCTGACCTGTCCGGAATTCAGGGCGACCTGACCCTGTTTGGGCGAAATGTGCGTTCAAGAGTCTTTCAATGCACGGGCATCCCGGTTGGCGTTGGCATCGCCGGTACGAAGACGCTCGCCAAGCTGGCCAACCATACGGCCAAGCGCATACAGGCCCAGACGGGCGGGGTTGTGGACATTACCGATGCGTTCAAGCGCGACTGGGTGCTCCGCAATACCAAGGTGAAGGAGGTGTGGGGTGTTGGCCGGCGCATGGCCGCCCACTTCGAGGCAATGGGCATCCATACGGCGATGGACCTGGCCAGGGCCGATGCCTGGACGCTGCGACGCAAGTTCAGCGTGGTCGTGGAGAAAACGGCCCGGGAGCTGGCCGGTACGCCCTGCCTTGAGCTGGATGAGGTCGAGCCGCCGAAGCAGGAAATATGCTGCAGCCGCATGTTCGGCAGGCGGCTTGCTGAACTGGCGCCGATCAAGCAGGCAGTGGCCACCTACGTTGGCCGTGCGGCGGAAAAATTGCGTGCCCAGGGTTCGCTGTGCAAGCGCATGCGCGTCAGCATCCGCACCGGCATGTTCAACCCGCAGGAGCCACACCACGCCCAGGGAGCATTGGTGGAGCTGCCCTATCCGACCTGCGACACACTGCTCATGACCGGGCTGGCTACGGCAGCGGTCGAGCAAATCTTCCGCCCCGGGTTTCGCTACAGCAAGGCCGAGGTGCTGTTGATGGACCTTCGACAACCGGGCGAATTTTCAGAAGATCTTTTTGCCCTGAAGCAGTCGGTGGCGTGCGACCGATTGATGGCGGTCATGGACGACATCAATGGGCGCTGGGGGAGGGGTACAGTGCGCACTGCCAGTGTGCCCGCGGTGCCGGATTGGGGCATGAAGAGGGAGATGATGAGCCAATCCTACACGACGCGAATTGACCAGTTGTGGAAGGTAAAATGCTGAGTCGCGCCTCGGCTTGAGTTCTCCGCAGGCTAAAAGCCTGCGGAGGGTACGTCGGTTAGCTCAAAACCCTGTTTGACCGTTGTTGTACAGGATGGTGTAAGAGTCATCGGTTCTTGGCTCTATCATGATGGGCATGCCGAACAGCTCGCCTCGGCATTGGCATTCACTGATCTTGCAGCGAGGCACATCACCTCGCCTGAACACCCTCCATAAGGCCTCATCGTGTATCAGGATGCGCTTGACCAAGTTCCCTGGCGCCTCGCTGACCTGCGCAACGTAGTGGTCAAGATCACAACCGAAATACGGTATGGTAACTTCTTGTACAAAGCCGATATTCACACCATGCTTCTCGAGATCCTGCCTGATACGCTCGATCACCTCTTCTGCTTCACTTTTTATCATGATGGGTATCTCACGTTGCGTGTGTTCATCAAGAACTTTAGCTCACGCGGCGGTGATGCCCTGGTCACTCTGTCGGATTTTTGTGCGCAGCAGCGAGTAACGCAGCGCTAGCCTTCCGGCAGGCTCGTTCCACAGATGAATTCCTTCGACCCCAGCCGGTGTGACCCATGCTCGACCACATAGCCCGCGCCGCGCCGCCGCGCCTCTGCCTGTGCTGTTTGCTGGTCGGCATAGACATCGACAAAATGCCAGGGGTAGCGGTCTCTTAGTACACCCCATCCAAGCACCCAGCCTGGACGGCTGGGGTCTTGGGGAAGAATTCTGGCCAGGCTGCGAATGGTCATTGCTGTCTCCTGCAAGTACAAGCCGCACAGACCATTCAAAACCCTCACGTCGAACAGTGCGAGATTTTTCTTTGAACCTGGTGTGCCGGTGATCGGTCAGCATCACCGAAGGGAGTGGTCTGTATCAGGGTATTTCCCAGCGTACTGTTGAAATGTTTCTCAGCTATGGTTGAACGTAAGCGATGTTCACCAACGACGGAGTCAGGAATGGATTATTCCAGCATGGTTGAATCGTTGGACAAGATTCTCAAAGAAGCGGCTGCCGATTGCCCGCGTGAGGGTGGGCCGGCCGGCCAAGTGTTTGCCGGTGCTGGCAATCATCAATGTATTCGTAGCCATGCGTGCGCAACGTCGCCACTCGTGGACGGGGTGACCCCTTTGCTACAGGGCATGAACGCGCGGTCGAACTTGAGCGTTGCCCCAATGGGCAGAAACTGACCGGTGGAAGCGAAGCCCGCAACGGATTGTCTGCGGGCTGTGCAGTGGTAATCTTCGGCGCGTAGTCAGCAGGTCAACCTTCGAACTGGATCACCATGCGGCCTTTGATCTTGCCTTCCAGCATCTCGTCGAAGATCTGGTTGATGTCTTCGATCGGCCGGAGTGTCACCTTCGGCACGACTTTGCCTTCTGCGGCAAACTGGAAGGCCTCCTGCAAGTCCTGGCGCGTGCCCACCAGCGAGCCGACTACTTCGATGCCGTCCAGTACCAGGCGGGGGATGTTCAGGTTCATGGCTTCGGAGGGCAGGCCGACCGCAACTAGGCGGCCACCGGCACGCAGGGCGTCTACCGCCGAGTCGAATGCGGCTTTGGCTACTGCCGTAACCACGGCTGCATGGGCACCACCGGTCTTGGCCTGAATGACTTTCGCTGCATCCTCGGTGCGGGGGTTGACCACCATGTCGGCGCCCATCTCGCTGGCGAAGCGCAGTTGCTCGTCGTTGACGTCGATGGCAATCACTTTGGCGTTGAACACATTCTTCGCATATTGCAGGGCCAGATTGCCCAAGCCACCGAGGCCATAGACGGCGATCCACTGGCCGGGGCGAATGTTGGAGCTTTTCACGGCCTTGTAGGTGGTGACGCCGGCGCAGGTGACGCTGCTGGCCGCTGCAGAGTCGAGGCCATCAGGCACCTTGACCGAGTAGTCGGCCTTGACGATACAGGCCTCGGCCATGCCGCCGTCGACGGTGTAGCCGGAATTCTTCACTTCGCGGCACAGTGTTTCGTTGCCACTGGTGCAGTATTCGCAGTGCCCACAGCCCTGGTAAAACCAGGCAACGCTGGCGCGGTCGCCGGGCTTGAGCGAAGTGACACCAGGGCCTACCTCCTGAACCACTCCAATGCCTTCGTGACCCAGCACGACACCGGTCTTGTCACCGAAGTCGCCATTTTTGACATGCAGGTCGGTATGGCATACCCCGCAGCATTGCATCTTCAGCAGCGCTTCGCCGTGTTCCAGTGGGCGCAGGGTTTTCTCGACAACGTCCACGCGACGGCCTGGCGCAACAACAGCAGCTTTCATAGGAGCCTCCGTGTCTATCCGAATGAGCTTGGGTGATGGCCGGATCAGCATAGACCTTGCGCGGGAGGGGAAAACTGCTCCAGATCATGAGGGTGAGCAGCCACAGGCTGTCGAACAAAGAAAAGCCCGCGGCAAATGTGCGGCGGGCTGCAAGAACGTACGGAGCGGGGTCAGTGTGCGCAAGCAGATGTCGGTATTTCGTGAAGCGCAGGTGATCAGCCTGTCATTTGGGGCGGAGTCATTGGCGGGGCGGAAAAAAGCCCGCCATGAAGGCGGGCAAGCAACGTTTGAAGGGAGAGCCTGCAGATTGGGCTGGTGGCATTAACGGTGCATTAATAGCCCCCATTGACCCGGCACCTCGATCGGCCTATACAGGCCTGCCAAACACTTCAGGAGCCAGCATGCGCGACCAAGACGACCTTCACGAGCCGGAGCACGATTATCTGCTCGATCACGAATTCCTCTATGGCGACGACGTGGAACACGAGGCGGACGCCCAGGGCGCCGAAGATGAGCTGGAGGAAGACGAAACGCCGGGTGACTTCGATGACCTTGATGAAGAGCGGCTCGAGCACCCGGCGTGGTTCGATGACTGCGACGACTGACTCAGCGCCCGTCTACGGAGAAGCGCCCAGGGCCGCTCACGGCCAATAGCAGCAGGCCACCCATAATGGCCATGTTCTTCAGGAACTGGGTCATGTTGGCACTGCGTTCGGGGTCGACCATGTTCCAGAAAGGGTGGCCGATCAGCGCGGTGCCCAGCACGAACAGCGCGAACAGCGCTGCCAGTGGCCGGGTATAGAAGCCAACGATCAGCAGGATGGCGACCACGAACTCCATCAGTACCGCAATTGCGGCCGCCAGCATGGGGGCGGGGGCACCCAGGGAGGTCATGTAGGCGACGGTCCCGTCGAAACCGGTCAGTTTGGCCCAGCCTGACAAGACGAACAGGATCATCAACAGCACGCGGGCAAGCAGGATGATGATGTCGCGTTGACCATCGAATAGGGAGTAGCGCATGGCGGCGTTCCAGTGGGCGAATGTATGCTCCACTTTAGCAGCTGCGCAAAACATTGCTGCCAGACGCTAAAAAGGTGCCATGCAGGCGCCTTTTCAGGGGAATTTGGTGCGAGTGGCGGGACTCGAACCCGCAAGGCTCACGCCGACAGATTTTAAGTCATTCTGCCCCTCATTCCGCTTACGAGAGCTGTTGAAAGCTTACGAGAGCTGAACTCGGCTTACTTGAGCTTAAAAGGTTTGAGAATCAAAGCCTTGAAGTGAGTATTGCACCGCTGCCGAGGGCTTGTGAGAGCTGAGCAGGGCTGTTGGGTGCTGAGTTGAGCTGCCGGCGCAGCTACCAAGCCCGCTACCAAGAGCTACTAAGCTATCGAGTCGAATGAATTGATCGTTTTTTAGACAGCTTTAAGGCATGTGAAGGCTCACATAGCTTAGGCACGAGAGATAGATCAGCAGGAATGTGGTGCTGATGGCCGGGTCTTGCGAAGGAAGGGGTGTTTAGTGGTGCCCCGAGCCGGACTCGAACCGGCACACCTTTCGGCGGCGCATTTTAAGTGCGATGTGTCTACCAATTTCACCATCGGGGCGCGATGTGAGCTGGCGATTAGACACGAAAATCTTGCGGAAATCAACGGTTTAGAGCCAGGAAGGAGTGTGGGCGTGGCATTGAAGATCAATTTCACTAAAGATGCGCTTAGAGACCTGGTTTGCCCTGAGGGTAAGTCTGAGATTTATGTGTATGACACTCATACAAAAGGCTTGGCTTTACGCGTCACCAAAGCCGGTGGAAAAACCTTTAAAGATCAGCGGCGCAAGATTGACGTCTTCGACTACAAGTCTACGAAACTACCAGTTATCAGGGAGGTTGCTGAAAAGATCTACGCTAACCTTGATGTGATTTTGGTTGAGGAGCATAAAAGAGCCTGAGGGAAAGCATTACTGTTAATGAAGCCTTTGAATCGATGATTGCTAATAAAACTAAACTTGCTAAAAGCACTATTGGCGATTATACGAAAACCTACGATAACTACATCAGACCTGTGTACGGTGATCTAGCGTTGATCGCTGTGACGAATGACATTGTGCTTGAACTGCATGCTAAAACAACTGCGCCAGTGATGAGGGCTAGTGGGGAAATGAGTCAGCCGCGCAACCGTTCGGCTAATAAAGCGGTTTCGTTATTGGGCTCGGTTTTCTCTTATGTCATCGTTTTTTTTAAGGATGAGGCAGGGGTGCGTATTTATACTTACAATCCGGTGGATATCATGACTGCGCTTGGCAATTGGCATGACAACAAGCGCGACAAGATTCGGGTAAATCCAAACGAGCTTGGAGCTGTTATCTCAAGTGCAATTGAAATTGGTGATGCTCAGCCACGGCGCGAAGTCCCAACCTCATTTAAAACTGCATCAGCAGCTGTTCTCTTTATGCTTTTTTCGGGTGTTCGTCCTGGCGAAATTGAGAAGATCAGGAAAGACTATGTTTGTCATGAAACCAGGTATATTGTATTACCTCCTCGTGACAAAGCTGATGAGTCTGATTCGCTAAAAAACTCCGAGGAATTCCACTTGGTACTCAATGACTCTGCGTATTGTCAATTGCTATATGCGATGAGGCAAACTAGTGGTGATTGCGTATTTGCTGGTGTCGATCAACCCAAAATTAGTGAGTCGAATGTCAGGGACTTTTTGACTAAAGTTTCTGAAAGTCTTATCGATAGGAAGCATCTCCCACGGAAAATTCTTCGAGCCATTTTCATTTCTATTGCTGAGCGTGCTGAGGTTGGAGCGTTTTATATTAAAGTCCTCTGCGATCATGACGGGGAGGGGCAGTCCGTGGACGTTACCGATGGCTATAAAACTGCATATCTCTCAGAGATTCGGCGAGCTGCAATTAGGGTCGAAGATGAGATTTATTCCAACGCCCAGGTTGATAAAGGATACGTTTGTCGTGGCTTTCTGCACACCTTGAGACCTCTCGACACTCAAATACTTGACGCAAAGTCAGTATCGCTCTAGCAGCGATTCGACTACCTGTAAGCGAAATCGCAATAGTTGCTTGCGACGTCGCAGTATTGTCTTGTGGTTTCGCACTTGATTACTGTGATTTCGCTTTGTGTTCCTGCGGTTTTGCACTCTGGTACTGCGATTTCGCATTCACACCTTGCGAGGGTTTGGTTATATATTCAACTTTCTCGAATTAATTGTTGAGGCACTAGAAGTGACCGGTCGTTTCGTTGTGCGAAGCAATGTTGTGCAGCAGCATGGAGTTGCCGCCAGCAAGCTGAACTTCCCATTCATGGAGGGGCTGCATCTGGACGTATCCTTGGGTGTGGGGTGCTGCCTATAAGTGGCCGCAATCTAAGGCACAAGCGGCCCAGCAGCAACCTCACTCCAGAATCCGCTTTACCTGCCAGCCGCAATGCAGACCGAGCAGGATGCACGAGTGGGCTTGAATGGTTTGTCCCCAAAAATTCTCGGAAAGGGTCAGCCGCACACAGTCGAGGTACGCTTTTTGCTAAGGAAATGCGTTTCTTGTAGGAGGTCGATCATGAAAAATAATCAAGTGGACATGACCACTGACGAGCTTGACCTCTTCACACAGGTCATCTGGAGGCTCAAAGCCTCTGGTGGTGACCAGGAGGATGTGAGGCGTCAAATCCTGGTGGATGTTACCAAGCTTCTCAAATCCGACTTCGGGGCTTCATACGTTTGCGACGATAGGCGCGCAGTTTCCACGCGTTGTGTATCGCTGAACATCGATTCCCGCAAGCTCATCGAATACGACAGCCACAGGCATGTGAATGACATCGTCACCTGGAAAATGCGGTCATTGAGGACAGCGACCTGTGTAGATGATGTGATCGACCGGAAATCGCTCGAGGCCAGTGAGCATTACGTTGATTTTCTGAAGCCATGCGGTATGCACCACGGGATCAACGTCTTCTTCTTTGATCAAGGGCGCGACATCGGAGACCTGAGGATATGGCGTAGCGCCGACCAGCCATCATTCAACTATCGCGATGTGGCCATGGTGAACGCCCTAACGCCCTATTTCGAACAGTCGTTGTCGTGCGTCTCTCCGCCCCCTGGCGTGGGCCTTACCAGGCGGGAGGTATCGGTGATCGAACACGTCGCAGCAGGTTGCAGCGACAAGGAGATCGCACGTTTGATGGGTATTGGATTTACCACAGTCAGAACGCACCTCAAGAATGCGATGCACAAAACTGGTGCAAGCAATCGTACCGAACTGGCGGTACGGGGCCGGCCCCACTGAACACATCCTCAATTATGAGGATTTTTGAGTAGTTCTCCGTATGGGTAAATGAGGCACCGGTGCCGGAGGGGTATCGGCCAAACCTCGGAAACCTAACGTGAATAAAAAAACAGCACTGCTGGCTTTGACCATCACATCCGGAATTTCAAACAGCTACGCTGCGGAAGCTCTGAGCCCTCTCTACACCCTCAGCGCTGAGCAGACCGCTCAGGCAATCTGCAGCAAGCAGGTCACCAGCCAGGAAGTAGTCAAATACTGGTTACAGCGGATTGATGCACGCCCCCAGCTCAACGCGTTCATCGCTGTAGATCACCGACGTGCCTTGGCGGAAGCTAAAAAGGTCGATGCTCGGCTTTCAAGCGGTAGGGAATGCAGGCCACTCGATGGCGTCCCGATTGCCATCAAAGACAACATTCAAGTTGTAGGTTTCGCAAATACTGCTGGCACTCCAGCCTTGCGCCATTTCATGCCTAAGGCGAACGCCCCTATCATCGACAAGCTCGAGGCCGCTGGGGCAATCATCCTCGGCAAAACCAACATGCATGAGTTGGCGTTTGGCGTGACGGGGTACAACCTGGGTTATCACACCAAAGATGTGATCGGCATTCGTAACGCTTTCGACCAATCTCGGATCTCAGGTGGCTCGTCATCTGGCAGCGCAGTTGCTCTTGGAGCGAGAATGGTGCCTATAGCACTGGGTACTGACACAGGTGGGTCAACTCGAGAACCTTGTGCGTTGAATGGCTGCTTAGGTTTCCGCCCCACGGTTGGTCGCTACAGCGGTCAGGGTATCACCCCCATTTCCCCTACCCGTGATACAGCAGGGCCCATGGCGAATACAGTCGGGGATGTGGTGTTACTCGACTCAATTCTAAGCGGGAAAAACCCATTGCCCGCAAAACCAGCAAATGGAATCCGCCTCGGACTACCGGATTTCTTTTGGGCAGATCTGGATAGCGACGTAGGGAAAGCTGCAAGTCAAGCACTTGAAAAACTCCAGGCAGCAGGCGTGCAGGTCGTGCCAGTTCAGATGCCTAAGCTCAAAGAGCTTGCTGCGGCAGTAGCCACTCCCGTAGCGATTGTTGAGGCCAAGAAAGCACTCTCAGCATATCTGAAGGAGCAAAATACTGGTGTCTCGTTCGACCAGTTGGCTTCACAGGTAGCAAGCCCTGACGTCAAGGCCATTTTCAACGACATGGTTGTTCCGGTACTCGTTCCTGGTGCTGATGGAAAGATGGTCGCGGGTCAGCCTATCTATGACCAAGCCATCAAAGAAAGCCTTCCTAGACTGGAAGAACTCTATAAGCGCACTTTCGCAGAGAACAAAATTGACGCACTTCTGTTCCCTGCTGTTCCTGAGGTGGCAATCAAAACTGGCCCAGAAGCCGGAACCCCTGAAAACTTCCTACGCATCATCCGGAACTCCGATCCGAGCAGTAATGTAAAAATGCCCGGCTTGAGCATTCCAATTGGCCTAGGTGAAAAATCCAAGCTTCCCGTAGGAATGGAGATTGACTCCCTACCTGGCCAAGATGACGAGCTTCTCGCCATTAGCCGAACCCTTGAGTCGATTTGGGGCCCTGGCCCGATTCCAAGCATCGCTCACTGAAAAGCAAGTCAATAGCTATTTTTGAGTTCTGGGTAGACGTATGAATAAGTATAAAAGCTTTGCGGGCACCCCTGTGCGTGAATTAAGTTTTAAAGCGGTATTGACCATCACCGCAATCACTGGAGTCTTATTATCCAGCGTTGCGTTGGGAGATGACAGCGCATTCAAACCGCATTATGTCGTCACGAACCAATCTCTTAAAAATCTGGACACGGGGCCACGCCCCCACAGCTTTGCGAATGCGGGGGCGATCTTTGCAGGAGCCGATTTAGACCTCGGCAAGCTACTTGATAACAACCTGGGTACTTTTCACTTCGAGTACACTTTCTTCCCTTGGATGAGGAATGAGGGCGTACCTACTGCCGATAAATGGCAAGGTGCAGTGGGCAGTGCTCTGGCCGGTTCGGTGATGCACAATGACATCGATGCAGGCTATTTGTCGCTCTTTGCGTACAGCCAGAATTTCCTGGATGATCGTTTGCAAATTACAGCTGGTCGGACTAACGCCAAGCGTTACTTCTATGTGTCCAACTGTGGGACTATCGTAGCATGCAACGACCCACTGATTGAGTACACAACCGGCATTCTGCCTTACCCATATGGCAGCTGGGGTGGCTATGCCAAATACACTGTGAATGACAATATGTATGTTCACGGTGGTGTATTCGAATCCAACCCCGAAGACTATCTTAAAAAAACTAAGGGGGTTCACTGGGATCCGGGCAATGCCAGCGGAGCAACCAGCCTCGCCGGGGTGGGCCTTGAGCAGACAATTGCCCAGAACCCCTATCCATACCGCTATGAGCTTAATGCCTTCCACAACAGCGCTGAGCAGATAGATATTTCTGATGGCTCGAAACATCGAGGCAGCAGCGGGGCCATCTTCCGGTTCAGTCAGACCGTGGCTCGTGATGACCTCTCAGATCCCAAGTCGCTTGGCCAGGCCTGGCAGGTGTTCGGGGCATGGTCATACAATGCTGACAACTCGCAGCCGTTCGAGCATTTCCTAGAGGCTGGTGTTACCCGAGTGGGGCCATTCGGTCGACCTCAGGATTCTGTAAGCCTCAAGGCTAGCTACCTGCGCCTGTCCGACAAGCAAGTTGATTTCCAGAATCAGCAGCGCTTCGCTGCAACTGGCCTAGATCAGCATATGTCAAAGGGAGAGTCTCGGGTCGAGCTGAACATGCATTGGCAGGCAACCAAGTACCTGTCATTTGAGCCGAGCGTTCAGTACATCTTCAATCCGAGCAACTTTTACAACCCAAGCGCTGAGGTGAGCGGAAATGGCACGGTGCTCGGCCTTCAAGTCGTCTACGACCTGGGCTCGCAGATTGGACTGTAGATAAATCGATGGTTGCCTACCACTAAAGGTGGGCAACCTCCGTTGAATCACTCGTTTTCGCCAATTGCTGCCTGGACTTGGTTGATAAACCAAGTAAGCGCAGTAGATTGCTCACTGCGTGAGTGCCAATGCAACGTCACTTCAAAGCATGGAACCTCAAACGGTAACTCCATTGTTTTCAACTTGGAAGGCAGCGGCATCTCGCAGAAGCTCTTGGCAATCCTGCTTGGCAGAATGACAAGAAGCTCAGTACCTGGAATTACTTTCGGCAGGACTGAGAAGTGGGGAAGCTTCAGTTTAATTCTCCGCTTGATACCAAGCCGCTGCAGGACATCCTCTGCCATCCCGTGTCCTGAGGTTCTGGTGACTAACACATGGGGTTCGATCTTGAACTGCTCCATAGATAGGTCAGATCCAATACGAGGGTGAGCACCATCAAGCAGGCAGACGTAACGTTCAGAAAGTAACGTTTTTGATGAGATACCAGCTGCGGTAAGAGTCCGGCTGCAGATTGCGGCGTCAACATGACCCTCACTCAGCCAAGTGCCAACAGACTCAATTTCTAGAGGAACAATTTCCAGCTCTATGTTTGGAGCCGTCACATTGAAGTTATGCATCAAGCCCGGCAGAAAGGCCATTTCTCCCAGGTCAGACAGTGCAAGTTTGAATCGTCTGGTGGAGTGGCTTGGCTCAAAGCGCTTCGCATCTGCCACCACGGTATCAATGCACCTCGAGGCTTCCTTAAAGCCTGGGTACAGCTGAGCAGCCAGCCTGGTGGGTTGCATCCCCTGGCTACTTCGCACGAAAAGAGCATCGTCAAACTGCTCCCGAAGCTTAGCCAGCGAGTAGCTGACGGACGGCTGAGTGACGCAAAGGCGCTCAGCTGAAACGGTCACGCTGCCGGTTTCATATAGCGTAATGAAGGCCGTGATGAGGTTGAAATCGAACTGGGGCATAACAGGCACCAAAATAAAGGCTGTCTATATAGTACACACAAAACATTGATTTGATCGATTCTTAAGCGCTTTTTACGATAGTCCTGTCACGTACCAACGGGAATTCTCTAAGTGAAAACAATACATTCCGCCTCCTACGCCCTGCTTCGCCGTCATGGCATGACCACCATGTTCGGCAACCCTGGCTCCAACGAATTGCCCTTCCTGAAAGACTTCCCGGAGGACTTCCAGTACATCCTCGGCTTGCACGAGGGCGCAGTGGTGGGTATGGCGGATGGCTATGCGCTGGCGAGCGGCAAGCCTGCTTTCGTAAACCTCCACGCTGCCGCAGGCACCGGAAACGGCATGGGAGCGCTCACCAACTCCGTGTACTCCCACAGCCCTTTGGTGATCACTGCAGGCCAACAGGTTCGTTCGATGATCGGCGTCGAAGCGATGCTGGCAAACGTGGATGCGCCACAACTTCCCAAGCCCCTAGTGAAGTGGAGCTACGAGCCCGCCAACGCCCAGGACGTACCACGTGCGCTGAGCCAGGCCATCCACATCGCCAACACAGAGCCCAAGGCTCCCGTTTACCTTTCGATTCCCTACGATGATTGGGAGCAGGACTCTCCTGCAGGTGTTGAGCATCTGGTAGATCGCGAAGTGCAAGTTGCCGGCCTGCCAGATACCCGGCAATTGGCGGTGCTCGCTCAGCGGCTCGACGCAGCCAAGAACCCGGTTTTGGTTCTGGGCCCGGATGTTGATGCCACGCGTGCGAACCACGCTGCAGTAATGCTGGCGGATAAGCTTCGCCTGCCTGTCTGGGTGGCTCCATCCGCTTCACGTTGCCCGTTCCCGACCCGCCACCCTAGCTTCCGTGGCGTACTGCCAGCTGCTATCGCTGGGATTAGCAAAACGCTTGATGGTCATGACCTGATTTTGGTCGTAGGTGCTCCAGTATTCCGCTACCACCAGTTCGCTCCAGGTGATTACCTGCCGGCAGGTGCCCGCCTGATTCAGATCACCTCCGACCCCCAAGAAGCCGCGCGCGCGCCAATGGGCGATTCTCTAATCGGTAACATCCGGGCCACCCTAAGCGCTGTGGCTGAAGCCGTTCGGCAGCGTGACATCGCTTATCCAGCACAGCGTGAAATCGCCCCTGCCGCCGCAGACGAACCCAATCGCTTGCACCCCGATTCGCTGTTCGAGGTTCTCGACGCAGTTGCCCCGTCAGACGCCATCTATGTGAAGGAATCTACTTCGACGACCACTGCTTTCTGGCAGCGCATGAACCTTCAAAACCCTGGCAGCTATTACTTCCCGGCAGCTGGTGGTTTGGGCTTCGGCTTGCCTGCCGCAGTAGGTGTCCAGTTGGCAGAGCCAAATCGCCGCGTAGTAGCACTGATTGGTGATGGTTCCGCTAATTACGGGATCACCGCTCTTTGGACTGCTGCCCAATACAAAATCCCAGTAGTTTTCGTGATTTTGAAAAATGGAACCTACGGTGCCCTCAGATGGTTTGCCGGCGTATTGGAAGTAGATAACGCACCAGGCCTCGACGTTCCTGGCTTGGACTTCTGTGCGATTGCCAAAGGCTATGGCGTTAAAGCGGTTAATGCGGATACCCGAGAGAAGTTTGAAGCAGCATTGCGTGCAGCCCTGGACTCCACGGAACCAACTGTCATTGAGGTTCCAACTGTAACTATCCAGCCTCACTAAGAAATCTGTCATACATTATAACAACAAGAGAAGTGCTTACTATGTCTAATCAAAGTGCGCTATCAGCTGCCGCGAACGCCCCACTCGGGCGTTTGCACTACGGGCTCCTTTTTTGGTGTTCGTTTATCATGCTGTTCGATGGGTACGATCTGGTCATCTACGGATCTGTTGTACCCCGTCTCATGGAAGAGTGGGCAATTTCACCAATTCACGCAGGTTGGATGGGCAGCGCCGCGCTGTTCGGGATGATGTTCGGCGCTGTGCTTATCGGCCCCCTGGCCGACCGGTTAGGTCGACGAAAAATCATCTTGGGCTCGATGAGCCTAGCAAGCTGCTGTGCTCTGGCTACAGCTGTTGCCTGGGACGCACCAAGCTTCGCAGTCCTGCGATTTGTCACTGGCGTGGGGCTGGGAGCCGCGATTCCCAATATCGTGGCTTTGATGAACGATTTGGCCCCTGCGGCTCGTCGCAGCAGTCTCACCACCATCATGTTGAGCTTCTATTCCGTAGGAGCTATGGCATCCGCGATGATAGCGATCTGGATCATCCCTAGATTTGGATGGGAAGCAACGTTTCTGGTAGGTGGTCTGCCCCTGCTCGCGATGCCTTGGATGTACCGCCAACTGCCTGAGTCCTTGGCATTCTTGCTGAGCAAAGATAAGGCCAAGGCTGCAGAGCTGCTGCAACGCCTTAATCCGCACGTAGACATCGCCAACGTTCACGTTGAGTCCGTAGAGAAATCCTCGACAAGCACCCCTCTGTCTCGTCTTTTCAGCGAAGGCCGAGCGGTTGGTACGGTATTCCTCTGGCTCGGCTTCGGGATGTGCATGCTGATGGTTTATGGCTTGAACACCTGGTTGCCCAAGATCATGGTCGCTGCAGGTTATCCCCTTGGATCGAGCCTGATGTTCCTGGTGATTCTGAACCTCGGTGCGACTATCGGCGCCCTAGGTGGAGGTTGGCTCGCTGACAAGTGGGGGTGCAAAGCTACCCTGATCCTTTTCTTCGCCTTGGCGGTGGTTTCCCTCAGCATCCTAGGCATCAAGCCCGGCCCGTTTGTGTTGAACGTCATGCTGTTGATTGCGGGAGCCACCACCATCGGTACTTTGGCTGTCATCCATGCTTTTGCAGCCCAGCAGTACCCAAGCACGATCCGTGGCACGGGCGTCAGCTGGTGCTCAGCAATCGGTCGGTTCGGTGGTGTGGCAGGCCCGGCCTTGGGCGGCTTGATGCTCAGTCTGAACCTGCCAACTCAGCTCAATTTCCTACTGTGTGCAGCACCAGGAGTGATCGCGATTTTCGCTATCGTCCTCATCAAGAATGCAGCGAAAGAGCGTTCAGACATCCGTACCAGCGCCATCGACGCGCATTCCTGAATTCGAGACTAGGAGTACATCATGAGCGAGCAAAAAACCGATCGTTACGCCGATTTGAATCTTTTGCCAATTGCAGGCAAATGGCGCGAGGGTCGCGCCGGCAAGGCCCTTCAAGACACCAACCCTTATAGCGGTGAAACCTTGCTCCAGATCGAGCAGGCAAACCGTGAAGATCTCAATGAAGCCTATGCTGCGGCCCAAGAGGCACAAGTAGCCTGGAAAGAAATGGGCCCTGCTCAACGGTCTGGGATTATGTTGCGTGCGGTTCAGATCTTCGATGAACGCAAGGAAGAAATCATCGAGTGGATCATCAAAGAATCAGGCTCGACCCGCATCAAAGCTCAAATTGAATGGGGGGCTGCGCGTAGCATCACCCTGGAATCGGCTTCGTTCCCTGGACGTGTCCATGGCCGCATTCTGCCCTCCAATGTTCCAGGCAAAGAGAACCGCGTTTACCGCGAACCACTGGGCGTTGTCGGCGTAATCAGCCCGTGGAATTTCCCATTCCACCTGACACAGCGCTCTGTAGCACCTGCACTGGCTTTGGGTAACGCAGTCGTCATCAAGCCTGCGAGCGATACACCCGTGACTGGTGGTCTTCTCAGCGCTCGTATTTTTGAAGAAGCAGGCGTACCGGCTGGAGTAATCAGTGTTCTGGTCGGCCCTGGCGCAGAGATCGGCGACGCCTTCGTTGAGCACCCGGTTCCCAAATTCATTTCCTTCACAGGGTCGACCCCGGTTGGAGCGAACATTGGCCGTATTGCCAGTGGCGGGAAGCACCTGAAACATGTGGCACTTGAGCTGGGCGGTAACAGCCCGTTCGTGGTCTTGGCTGATGCCGATCTCGATCAAGCGGTAGCGGCTGCGGTCATGGGCAAATTCCTGCACCAAGGGCAGATTTGCATGGCCATCAACCGGATCATTGTGGAAAGCCCTCTGTACGATGCGTTCGTCGACAAATATGTAGCGCGGGTCAAAGCCTTGAAGGTGGGTGATCCAAGCCTGCCTGACACCGTGATCGGCCCAGTGATCAACCAAAAGCAGCTTCAGGGCCTGGTTGAGAAGATCCATCGCGCCCATGAAGAAGGGGCCAAGCTGGTAGTAGGCGGAGAGCCTAATGGTCAGGTACTACCGCCGCATGTGTTTGTTGACGTCACAGCGAACATGGAGATTGCCAGGGACGAAATCTTTGGGCCGCTCGTAGGCATTCAGAAGGCTGACAGCGAAGCACATGCTCTCGAGCTGGCAAACGACAGTGAATTCGGACTGTCGAGCGCCGTGTTCACTGGCGACCTGGAACGTGGTGCACGTTTCGCTCGCAAGATCAAAGCCGGGATGACTCATGTGAACGATATCCCGGTGAATGATGAAGCTCATGCTCCATTCGGGGGGGAGAAAAACTCGGGGCTTGGCCGATTCAATGGTGAGTGGGCGATTGAAGAGTTCACAACTGATCATTGGATCAGTGTTCAAAGCGTTCCTCGCAAGTATCCGTTCTGATCGAAAAAGCTCGATAATTTAAAGCTGTTCCAGCTGGCTCCCATGATGGGAGCCAGCTGTGATTCACCATCCAAAAATAATAAAGGTGAGAAGTAATGCATAACTTCCCTCAAGGGTTGTATGGGGCGCTCGTCCTGGGTATTTCTATTTCAATACCTTTTTCAGTCGCGCACGCTGACTTTCTAGATGATACTTCCGTCAGTTTAGGAATGCGCAATGCCTATATTGACCGCGACTTTCATCAGTCCGATGCACCAAAATCCCGTGTTGGCAGCTGGAGCCAAGGCTTCGATCTGCGTATAAACTCAGGTTACACGGAAGGGCCCGTTCAGTTCGGCCTGGATGTCGATTCCCAATGGGCCTACAGGCTTGACGGAGGCGGCGGCAGAGGCCCGGATAGCGTCTTGCCCTATCACGCTTCAAGCCAGTCACAAGCTCGAGTTTACGGGCGTACAGGTGTAACAGGTAAAGCCCGGTTCTCAAAAACTGAGCTCAAGGTCGGCGAGCTTCGCCCGATGTTACCAGTAGCCTACATTGATGACTCGCGCCAATTAGTGACCACCTACCAAGGCGCTCTCATTGAATCTAAAGAGATTGACGGTCTTAGTGTTACCGCAGGCAGGATCACTGAGATCGCATCACGCGAGTCATCTAACAGAGAAAAGATTTACTTAATGACCGGGAGTGGTCGGGTAGCCCGCAGTGACGGCCTAAATTTTGCGGGCGGAACTTACGAGCTAAGTAAATCGCTTTCCGCAACATACTTTTACGGCCAGCTGGAAGACATCTATAAGCAAAATTATCTCGGATTAGCTCATGTTCTTCCATTCGGGGATGGATATAGCCTGAAGACTGATCTTCGCTATTACCATAACACCGAAGATGGCGCGGCGCTTTACGGGGAAATCGACAACCAGGCATATGGCGTCATGACTGCCCTGAAAAAAGGAGGTCATACATTCACAATTGCCTACCAGCGCATGCTTGGTGACGATGGGTTCCCCGTTTTCAATGGCTATGCTCCGCAACCCTACTTGGTTAACTGGTCGACGTTAGGCTTCTTCAAGCCAAACGAAAGCTCATGGCAAGCCCGTTACGACTATGACTTCGCCGCTTCCGGTATTCCCGGGCTGCGTTTCATGACTCGATACATGAGAGGTACGGGTATTGATCGTGGCGACAACCTTGATAAGAACGTGGAGAGCGAACTCAACCTGGTTCTAAACTATGTGATCCAGAGTGGCCCACTCGCCGGCCTTGGCTTTGAATGGCGGCACATTGATGTCAAGACTCGATATGGTTCTGCCACCTTGGCAGGAGCAGATTACGACGAGAACCGCCTGATCACCACCTATACCTACAAGTTTTGAAATCCTCCCAAGGCGCTCCATTCCGGGGCGTCTTGCACATGAGTGAGCATAGGCGCTCTGCAATTTGTTAATCTACAGGCCGCCGAACACTCCATGTCACCAAGACGGCATCTTCGGTACAAAACTTGCTTGACTCACTCTTATTTGTAGGTGGGGCTTTCGAAATGGGTACATTCATCACCACTGCAGCCGTCCCCGGATCGGATGTGCCTAGCTTCTGGAACGAGATCAGTAAAAAATACTTCGTGGAGCTCAAATGTAGCCTTGGTTCCAGGTTGGCTCACAGCGCTAGCACTTCTTTTCAGGCCTCGCTCTCCCACAATGCACTCGGAAATCTCGATCTCATCGACCTCCGTGCTACCCCGCACGCGGTACAGAGAGCAAACAATCACACTCAGTCCGAGGAATTTTTCATACTCAGCCTTCTAACTGAGGGTGTTTGTGATCTTTCTCAAAATGACAGAATGTGCCGAGTCTACCCCGGGCAGTTGGTGCTGTATGACACAAGAAGCGAATACAAGGTCGAGCTTCTCGAAACTTTCAGAATGTGCTCCATTAGGATTCCAGTGGACACAATGCGGCTATATTCTCCTGCGGCAAGCAATGCCGTGGCCCTGCCTATCGATACCATGACCGGCATCGGCAGAATTATTTCAAATTTGATGCTTAATATATTTGAAGAGAAAGAGAGCAGTCCAGATATTAAAATGGACGATCTGGCAAAACCTTTGTTGGAAATGTTAAGCATAGGCCTTGATGGCGTCTGCGGAGTCAATGAGAAGCCAAATTCACGTTTATCTAATTATCACGCTGGAAGGGTAAGGCAATTCATTGAGGATAATCTTTATGATCCTGGTTTGACTGTAGATGCTGTAGCTACTGCCCTGAAAATGTCTTTGAGCTCGGTGCATAGAGCATTCGTGCATCAGCCATTGTCCGTAGGTGAGTTTATTGTTAGGCGGCGAATTGAAGCATGCCAGCAAGATTTGATTAGCCCAGTCACAGCCAACCGCTTGATTAGCGACATCGCCTATGATTGGGGTTTTTCAAGTAACGCGCACTTTAGTCGAGCGTTCAAAAAATATACTGGCCTGAGCCCTCGTGAGTACCGGTCGCTGCACTCACAAGGAACCCAAGAGGCGGGTAAGAAAACTCCCCTCAAGCCTGTGTTGCCAAGGGAGCACCTTTAGCCTTTAACGCGAGTGGAGCTGTCTCCACAAAAGCGATTGAGACGACAGCGATAGCTGCGAACGCCACCCCCACCATTATCATTGGATATTGCAATCCAAACTGGTCAGCCAACCCACCTGCAACAATGGGCATGACAACGCCACCGAGCATTTCTCCGACACAGGTTGGAATACCTACTGCACTGCCTACAATGCGGCTTGGTACCGTTTCTGCGGGAATGATTGCCAGGAAAATAGGTGCAGTACCAAACCCAAAAATCCCCGCAACGAACAGCAGCCCGAACATGGCCGCCGGTGGTAATGGGTACAAAGCAAATATCAGCATCAAAACGCTGTACACAGCGGCGCAGGCGACCATGATTGGCTTCCTGCCCAAACGGTCTGAGATGGCGGGCATCGCGATCATGCCGATGAAACCACCAAAGCCCCAGCCGGAGATGATGATTCCGACTGTATCAAGCTCAAGCCCAACGACTTTTGTTAGGTAGAGCGCGACGAAAGTGGAGAATACGAATAGTCCAGTCTGGAAGAAACATCCGGCAACCGTTGCTACCCATATATTTCGGTAACGCAGGGCTGCAAACGCTCCAGCATTCTCGTGTGGTGAATTTTGTTCAAGTGGCGCATTCGGCTCCTTCATAACCTTGGCAATACAAAACGCTAAGATCAAACCAGGAATGCCAACCACAACAAACACCATCTCCCATGGCATGTAGTTATTAAGTTGAGTGGCGATGATGGGGCCCAGACCGATTCCAAGCAGGGGGAAAAATGCCTGATGGATCCCTAAGTTCATCCCCTTTTTTTCGGGCCGTGATGCCATGGCGATTGCAGCTACGCTGGTGCTGAATACGCCACCTTCTCCTACGCCCAGTAAGCCTCGAACCACGAGCATACTGGTGAAGCTTTTTGCCAATGCAGTCATCCAAGTCATCAGGGAGAAAAAGACGCTAGAATAAATAAGGACTCTTTTTCGTCCATATTTATCGGACAAACTCCCCAGCACCCAAGTTGATATCGCCCAAGTTAACGCCAACACAGATGCTACAGCTCCTGCCTGCATGTTGTTCAAACCAAGCTCCGGAATAATAACCGGGAACAGGTATAGAACCACAAATCGGTCAAGCCCTACTATACCGAAAAGCAAGGCAAGCAAAAGTACAATCTTAAACTCATACGTCATCGATTTCATGATGTGCTTGTGACCTTTGAATTCAAATTTTAATGTTATTTAAAAACCAAAGCCGTAAGCTACACCGGACACCAGGCGCACGCGGCGAAATTTTTCATAGGAGCTCCACAAGTATTGTTATTAGGCAGTGAGCTGAATTGCAGAGAGGTCAACATCTTCGTGTTGAATCTCACCACTCTCAATTTATTTCGGGCACTTCCTCCGACTGGATAATGTTGGTTTCGTTTATTTGACCTTCATTGATGACCACAACGGGTCGGCGTGGAGACTTGTTTAACAAAAGTTGAGTAACATCAGGTCTCGAGTAATGACCGGCGGGATCAGCAGCGAGCTTAGCGAGACTGAGCACTCCCAGATCCAAATCTGCAAGTAGTAGCCCTTCAGAATGCTCATCGATTGGAGAAGCTAAAGGCGAACCATCTGGGCCAAAAATTCGGGCGTGCCCACCACCCTCAGGCAAAAGCTTTCGAGCGTCATCGTTCATGCACAGGATTTCAATCATCTCCGGGCTGACAACGGAGCTGGGTGCGATGACGAAGCACTGACCTTCAACTGCATACGTCTGGGTGACAGCCGTGTTCACCTCAGGCCCAAGCGAGTAGGCAACGTCCCTATACAGTGAGAAGCTGGGCCAGGCTGCGATATGTATCTGCTCGTGCTGCGCATACATTGCATATTTGGTAAGTGGCTGGACATGCTCCCAGCAACACAGTGATCCGATCTTTCCGAGACTGGTGTCAACGACTGTCAGGTCGCTGCCATCCCCTTCACCAAACAAACAGCGCTCCACTAGCGTGGGCTTGAGCTTTCTGCGTGTGCTTAACGTGACGCCTTTATTGCTGATCAAGGCCTGAGCCATATACAGGCTGCCCCCTGATCTTTCGCTGAATCCAATAGAAAGGTGAATATTGTGACGCTTGGCCGCCTCCTCAAGTCGCCTGTATTCGACGCTGTCGACCATCATCGAATTATCGTGGTAACGCTGGACGAACTGCATCGACCAGGCGGGCGTGCCCAGCCACAGAAAGAAGGGGTAGCCTGGGAAGAAATTTTCCGGGAAAGCGATGAGCTCAACGCCTTCTTGGGCCGCTTGCCCGATAAGGCCAATAGCTTTGTCGATAGTCGCGTCAAGGTTGAGAAAAACGGGAGCTGCCTGGACGGCTGCTACCCTAAAAGAGGGGTGTGAGACTGGCATGGCGGTGTCCTCTTGGCCTGGGTCGGCCTCAGTCTAATCGCCAGTTGAATCCGCCTTTTGATCATCCATGTCAGGGAAATTGCTCCAATATCCCAGTCTACAATCGACCAGTTCCTATCCGAAGAAATATAAGCTTTGTCTATTTTCACATCGAAAATCATTTATTTGTCTGATGCGGCGTTGCGTGATTTCATGAGGTGCGACGAATCTAAATACTGTGGAGATATCATGAGAATTGCAGTCATTGGCGCCGGGGCTATGGGTGGACTTTTTGGAGCGCGCTTGGCGCTTGGCGGGCAAGAGGTATCCCTGATTGATGCATCCGAGCCAACCATCCAGGCAATCAAGCGCCAGGGCCTGATCCTCAAATCACATGGTGGCTCCAATACCGTGATGTTGCCTGTCGGGCGCGCGGATGACTTCCAAAACCCATTCGATCTACTCATCATTTTCACCAAAGGCTTTCACACCTCAGCGGCGATTGAGTCGGTAAAGCACCTGGTCGGCCCTAATACCTGGGCAATGTCTGTTCAAAATGGCCTGGGAAACGCTGAGCGAATCGCTGCAGTCGTACCAAATGAGCGCATCATTGTCGGTATGACCAATTTCCCCGCAGACTTGATTGAGCCGGGTGTAGTCAGTAGCCACGGTGAGGGGCATATCAACATCTGGACTGCCAGTGGCGAGGATGATGCCAACGTCCATCACATTGCCGAAGCCTTTACTGCAGCTGGATTGGAGTGCATTGCCAACCCAGACGTGCAAGTGGCAATTTGGGAGAAGGTCGCTTTCAATGCGGCACTGAATTCTCTCTGCGCAGTGAGTGGCCTGACTGTAGGCGGTGTCGGAAAATCGGAGCAAGGCAGAAGCTTGGCTAGCCAGATCATCAAGGAAACGGTTGCAGTCGCGAATGCCAGTGGAATTGCTGCTCAGCAAAGTAACGTAGCAACCGCCATCCAACACGCGTTTGATAATCATGTAAGCCACAAGCCATCCATGCTTCAAGACGTAGAAGCACGTCGCCGGACGGAGATCGACTTCATAAACGGTGCCGTCGCTGATCGTGGCCGGAATGCGGGTGTTGATACCCCTGTGCTGAGAACGCTTGGTGACTTGGTCAAGCTGATCGAAAGCGGCTATTGATTGAAAGACGCTTGGCTCCGAGGCCAAGTGCAACGTTACTGAATCAGGGTGTTGCATCATGCTGAAAAAGTAAGATGCAATGCCCTGGTGGCTACCCAACCAAACTGATCTGTCACATACCGATTTTGTCCGGCTAACACTGCGAACACGATCTCGACACCTGCTGCTCCCACCTTTCCTTTCTCACAGCATAAATATTACATACTGCAAGTGAATTCGTAGGCTGCCACGCAATACGCCACCGGCATCTCTCGATACCAATGGCGTTGCTGGAGATTTCTCAGACTCAGTCAATAGATTCGTAAGGCAATCCAACGTAGTTCTCAGCCACGCTCTTCCGACCTGTTTCAGACGACACGAAGTAATCCAGCTCAGTTTCGTGAATTCGCTGGCTGAACGAATCCGTACCTGCGAAGTTGTGAAGCATGGAGGTCATCCACCAGGAAAAGCGTTCTGCCTTCCATACACGACGCAGGCATATCTCTGAGTATTTGCTCAGCAGATCGGTACGACCATCCTTGTAGACCTTGACCATGATGCGATACAACGTATTCACATCACTCGCTGCCAGATTCAGGCCTTTGGCTCCGGTCGGAGGAACAATGTGTGCGGCATCACCCAGAAGGAACATGCGCCCGTATTGCATTGGCTCTACGACAAAGCTTCGCAGCGGGGCAATGCTCTTTTCAATCGATGGGCCAGTGACCAGGCGGTTGGCCACATCCTCCGGCAGACGACTTTTCAGCTCACCCCAGAATCGCTCGTCTGACCAGTCCTCGACCTTTTCCTGAGCATCTACCTGGACGTAATAGCGGGTACGGGTTGGGGAGCGCATGCTGCACAGCGCAAACCCACGCTCATGCCGGGCGTAGATCAGTTCTTCATCCACTGGCGGGGTATCGGCAAGAACACCCAACCAGCCGAAGGGATACACTCGCTCAAAGACCTTGATTTTATCTGCCGGGATCGACTGGCGAGATACACCGTGGAAACCGTCACAGCCAGCCACGTAGTCGCAGTCAACCCTGACCGTCTCACCGTTCTTCACGAAGGTGACATAGGGCTTGTCACTCTGCAGGCCATGTGGCTGCACGTCATCAGCATCGTAAATGCTAAGTCCGCCAGCACCCTTGCGAGTCTGCAGGAGGTCGCGTGTGACCTCAGTCTGACCGTACACCATCACGGTTTTGCCACCGGTCAGAGCTTTCAGGTCGATATGTTCGCTCCGACCGTCGAACGCCACTTTGAACCCGTCGTGAATGAGGCCTTCTTCATCCATTCGAGCACCTACGCCTGCCTCCCGAAGCAGGTCAACAGTGCCCTGTTCAAGAACGCCTGCGCGAATGCGGGAGAGGATGTAATCGGGGTCTTTGCGTTCGATGATGATGTTGTCGATGCCAGCGTTCAACAGCAGTTGACCCAGCAGCAGTCCGGAGGGGCCGGAACCAATAATAGCGACTCGAGTTTTCATTTTTTTTGCCTCTCTTCACCCTCAGATTCCTGGGCATCTGGGGCTGGGTTGTTTTTGTCCCCTGTATAATTGGTGACTTTTTCCCTCGGAAGAAGGCACTATTCGACTAATTACTTGGACTTTTGAACGATAGTAGGTAATCGCTTGGCTAAGCCGTCCATCTCAGTTCCCGCCTTCAAACTGTACGGAGAATCAGCTGCCTGGCCCGCAGCAGATCTCATGCACTGCGAATCTATCGCGGAGCGTAGCAGCCTCCATGACTGGGAAATTAAGCCGCACCGCCATGTCGATTTGTTCCAGATCCTGTACGTCAGAAAAGGTATCGCGGAGCTGCAGGTCGAGGACAACAACGTCCATTCTCAGGTGCCGATTGTCCAAGTCGTACCAGCGTTGAGCATCCACACTTTCAGCTTCTCCAGCGACGTTGAGGGATACATCCTGACCTTTGCCTCGCCCATCCTGCAGAGCCTGCCACCTTCATTAGAATCAGAGTTTTCCCGGCCACTATGTCTTCCCGCCCAAAACGAGGTCGATCACCTCGATTGGCTCTTTGGGGAAATCAATGCGGAGCATCAGCAAGGTAGGTCAGGTCGTGAGCTCGCCCTGCATTCGTTGATCAATCTCTTGATCGTTTGGATCACACGTCATGCTGCGATAAGGGAGCGCAATAACCAGGGCGGCCATGAGCGTGGCCTGGAGCATCTCCAAGCATTTACCACTTTGCTGGATGAAAATTATCGGCAGCACTGGCCCATCTCCCATTACGCAAAACTGCTCGGCATCAGCACCAACCATCTGAATGCAATCTGCAGGCGTAGGGCCGGTCAGTCAGCGCTCCAGATGATCAATGATCGATTGCTGCTCGAATCCAAGCGGTGCCTGGTCTACACGGAAATGACGATCACTCAGGTGTCCGATAGTCTGGGATTCTCTGACCCTGCCTATTTCTCACGATTCTTCAAAAAGGCCGTGGGCGCATCACCGCGTGATTTTAGGGACGCGAAACACTGAGAAGTTGCCCTCAAATCGCTCGGGCAATCTCATATTTCCGTGGCGGCGTCATGACTCCGTCGCATCCTTTCAAGCACACAATGCAGCTGTCGTACAGTCGCCGAGGCTTGTCAACAAACTGATCGTCTGCAGATCCCTTGTCGGAGTTGCGTATGGTGATTCCTAACTTCTGGATTTTCAGCCGCAATCGCTCAGCGCCGACAGGGTAGATAGGCTGCAGTGGTATGGGAGCCACTGCAGCGCATTCAAGTTATGCCTTTTCAGCATCCAGCTCTTTCTGATCCATGTAGCGGTTACCGATACGTGGATGAGCTCGCCCGCCATCTGCAGCACCCAATACCACGAGGTTGCTGTAAGGCTCATAGCTCCCATCAACAACCTGGTGCCAAGAATTTACTATATAAGTTCCCAGGTAACCCCCTCTCCACGCATCACTAATAAAGCGTCTTTTTTTTGCTCATTGCTCCAATCAGGCCTGCAATGCCATGCAACTATAGGGTGACCATCGCAAAGCTACTGGCCCACGGGTAATCCGCCTAATAGACCAATTCAGATGCTGAATAGCTTTGGTGACTTCTATATAAATGATCTATGTCATGCAGGTGCACAGTGGTATGCATCACATTGATCGGCATGGCTATCTGAAAGGCTGATCTGATTTCTGGATCTCGAGGATGAGGAGAGTTTTTAAATTGCACAGAAGTCACTTTTCGTTGAGTTAACGATGCGTTGATAGGGTTTCAAAAAGGCGTGACTTTAGCACAGAAACTCAGGAAAAAAAGGTGTCAATATTGGTTTCTTGGAAAGTGAGCCCGATTTCGCGTTATAAATAAACCATCAGTATAGTTTGGCATAAACCGCTAGTATATTTTTCGACGGTGTATGGATGTGCTGTGATCTGCTCGTTCTGAAGCTCTCATGAAATTTTTTTCATACCCCCCCTTGAAATGTTTTTTCAAAAACGGAGCTCTATTATTTTGTTAGCAAAAAAAAGCAGAGGTCTCTTATTTTGCAGATTTTTTGATGCCATTTTGAGATCATAAATTCTGCTGTTTTAGGTGGATGATGATAGCTCAGGTCTGCATGCCACCCTTGCCTCGCCCCATTGCTCGCCACTTCACCTCACGCGCATGCGCGTGAGCGTGGCTTGCTTTTGAGCGCCGCAGGCGCATCGCTTTTTTTCAGCGCCGTAGGCGCTGGCTTGATTTTGACCTCAAATAAAAAAAGTGCCATTTTTTTAAAGAAAGTACGCGGAAAATATACTGTTAAATTGTTGGCTTTATAGTGCTTGGCGCATACCCGTAGAGGTCGCAAGCATTTGGGGGGTAGCTAATGCTGGTAAAGGCAGCTTCGCTGTATTTGCCTCATACAGATGGTGTGCGGTGGAAAGTTTTTATCGTAGAGTCGGCGCGGGGTGATCCATGCGGGGATGATCAATCCTCGAGTACCCAGCCCCCGCAGCTCTCATTCACCGTTCAATGGGTTTTCAATTACTTCTATAAAGGTATGCGTCTGGCATACCCATCTGTGTTTGCTAGGGCTTCAGGCCAGTCAGTGAGTATGCTGCTGACACACCCTTTGAAAATGTGTCTCTCGTGCCTTGACGGTTGGCTGTGCAAACATTTAGCTTTAATTGACGCCTAGGGAGGGGTGCTTTAGTGTAAGTGAATATTTGAGAGGGTTTTAATGATCGCGGCTGATAAATTGGCTAAAGAGTTTCTCGACGTGCATGAGACTGCAGACGTCCTTGGTGTGTCAAAAGAAACCTTGAGGTTTTGGCGGTATACTAATAAGCACGCGAAAGAAATTCCTGCGTTAAAGCATGTTTCTCGTCGTATTTATTACCGCACTCAAGATGTTGTGGCATTTTCCAAAATTATGTATTGCCCATCTGGTTGCTGACCGCTACCGAGCCGCGAGCATGATGCTCATACAGGCCACGGCACGATGCTCTGGCTAGCAAGAAGCCCAGATCGATCTGGGTTTTTTTGTGCTTGGAGGGCGGGTTTGGTAGCCGATTTAATGATGGAAAAAATTTTAGAAAATATAAGATTGTTCGAGGAGGAGGCACTTTGGGCTTACGAGCGCTGAGGAAAGCTTACGAGAGCTGAGCTTAATTTTAAGTGCCGGCTACCAAATGGCTACCAAGCTCTCAAAAAGACCAAAAATAATGAAGGATATAGAGGACGAGGGCAAACGCTAGAAGCTTGGTTGTACGTGGTCTACAGCCCTTTATGTAGGTGCAATGGCATGACATAAAAGGTGTTGACAGTCAGCAGATTTTAAGTCTGCTGTGTATACCAATTCCACCACACTCGCACGCTTGAAGGGGTCGTGAACGACCGGCTCGCTTCTAAGCAGAAGGGCTTTGCAATCAAGCGCGCTTTATAACCCATTGTTATAGTTGAGTCAACCGCAGCACCTATGATCTACAGATGAGAGGGCAGTTGTAATGGGCAATTGACACGTTGCAGTCATTAAGCCACTGTTACAGATTGGTTGGATCCAAGAGTGTCAAGGGATGGCTCAAGGCTGGGCACACCGGGTTACGTTCATTTTGTCCTTCCTGCTGTGCCAGTGGAGTATGCATGGTTTCAGCTGATAGCATCGACCCCCCCGACATGCCCGCCCACCGTTATGAACAGCTGGTTCAGTCGGTGGTGGACTATGCCATCTACATGCTCGACCCTTCTGGGCATGTGGTGTCGTGGAATGCAGGCGCGCAACGGATCAAGGGTTACCGCGCCGACGAAGTGGTCGGCCGGCACTTTTCGCTGTTTTTTACCCCGCAGGACTGCGCTGACGGCCGCCCTGAGTGCCTGCTGCGCCAGGCGCTCGAGCAGGGTGTGGCACAGGATGAAGGCTGGCGGGTACGCAAGGATGGCACGCAGTTCTGGGCGTTGGCCGCACTGGATGTGATTCGCGACGAAGACGGCCAGATCGTCGGCCTTGCCAAGGTCACCCGTGACATTACCGACCGTCGTGAGTCTGCCATGCAACTGGATGCCATGCGCGCCCAGCTGTTCCAGGCGCAGAAGCTTGAGGCGCTTGGCCAGTTGACCGGTGGCCTGGCGCACGACTTCAACAACATGCTGACCATCATTCTCAGCTCGGCACGCCTGGCGCAGACTACCCAGGACCCGGTGCGGGCGCAGCGCATGCTGCAGCACATCATCGATGCCGGGCAGCGCGGCACCGAGCTGACTCAGCAATTGCTCAGCTTCGCCCGCCACCGCCAGCTCGATGTGGCCAGTGTTGCACCGGCTGCCCTGGTTGCCGCCACCCGTGGCCTGCTGGAGCATGCGTTACCCAGTGCGATCACGCTGACGGTGGTGCTGCAACCGGACCTGCCGCTGATCGAAGTCGATGCCGGGCAGCTGCAAATGGTCTTGCTCAACCTGTTGTTCAATGCCCGCGACGCCATCACCGGCAATGGCCATATCGACCTGAGGGTGGAGCTGGTCGACTTGGCCGGCGAGGTAGAAGGGCTGCACGGCCGCTTTGTGTGCTTTGGGGTGGAGGACAGTGGCGAGGGTATCGCGCCCGAAGTGCTGCCACGCATCTTCGAGCCATTCTTCACCACCAAGCCCTTTGGCAAGGGTACTGGCCTGGGCCTTAGCCAGGTGTACGGCTTCGCCAGGCAGAGCGGTGGCGCTATTTGTGTCGATAGCGCGCCGGGTCGTGGAACTTGCATGCAACTTTATCTGCCAATGTATCAGAATCAGGCACTCAGCCCACTCGACAGGTAGACAACATGGCACAGGCACTCAGGCGGCTGATAACGGGCATCGACGGGCTCGATGCGTTGCTCAGGGGTGGCCTGGTGGCTGGCGCCTCCTACATCGTTCAAGGGCCACCGGGTGCCGGCAAGACCATTCTTGCCAACCAGCTGGCCCATAACCACGTGCGTGACGGTGGTCGGGTGCTGGTGGCTACCTTGCTCAGCGAGTCACATGAACGCTTGTTCCAGTACCTGTCGACGCTCGCGTTCTTCGACCAGGGGTTGATTGGTGACCAGATCCAGTTCGTCAGCGCTTTCGACACCCTGGAGCAGGAAGGGCTGGAGGCTGTGGTGCGCTTGCTGCGCCAGGAAATCACCCGGCAAAAGGCCAGCCTGCTGATCGTCGACGGCGTGCTCAATGCCCGCGCCCGTGCACACACCACGCTCGACACCAAGAAGTTCGTCTCCGAACTGCAAGGCCACGCGGCGTTCGCGGGTTGTACCGTGTTGCTGCTGACCAGCGCCCGGCTGGAGGAGGGGAGCCCTGAGCACACCATGGTCGATGGGGTGATCGAGCTGGGTGAGCAGTTACTGGGCAGCCGTGCCGTGCGCCATGTCCAGTTACGCAAAACCCGCGGCAGTGGGGCGTTGTCGGGGCGCCACGAGTGCCTGATCGACGAAGCCGGCATGCACGTGTTTCCGCGCCTGGAAGCGCTGTTCAGCCACCCCAGCCAGGTCGCCGGCGGCAATGTGGGGCGCGTCACCAGCGGGGTACCCACGTTCGATGAAATGCTCGGCGGCGGGCTGGCGAACGGTTCGGTCAGCTTGTTGATCGGCCCGTCCGGTATTGGCAAGAGCTCGTTGTGCCTGGCATTTCTTGGCGCCAGTACCGCGCAAGCGCCAGGCTTGCATTTCGGCTTCTATGAAACGCCCGAGCGCCTGCGCAGCAAGGCCGCATCGCTGGGGTACGACTTTGCCGCGATGGAGCAAAGCGGCAGTTTGCAATTGTGTTGGCAACCCACCACAGAGGGGTTGCTCGACCAAGTGGGCGCGCGGCTGCTGGAGCGGGTCGCCGCAGTGGGCAGCAAGCGCGTGGTGATCGACAGCCTGGGGGCATTCAGCCGCCTGGCCACCGACCCGGCCCGCCTCAATGCGTTCTTTCGCGCGTTGACCGGTGAGCTGTGCGCGCGCGGCGTCAGCGTGATGCTGACCTGGGAAATGCGCGATATTTTCGGCGCCGAGATCAGCGCACCGGCGCCGGACCTGTCGAGCATCGTCGACAACCTGATGCTGATGCGCTTTGTGGAACTGGACTCGCAGCTGCGGCGTATGCTGTCGATCCTCAAGGTGCGTGACAGCCACCATGACCCGGCCTTGCACGAGCTGCTGATCGGGCCCCAGGGCATAACGCTACATAAAGCATTCGCCGGCAACAGCGGGGTGCTTTCGGGTACGCCGGTGCCGCAGGACGGCGGGTGACAGGCGGGGCAATGAATACCATTCTGATCGTCGATGACGAATACCTGATCGCCGATATCCTGGCCTTCGCCCTGGAGGAGGAAGGTTACGAGGTGAAAAAGGCCATCAACGGCAAGAAGGCGCTGGAAATGCTTGTGGCCGAGAGCGTGCAGTTGGTGATCACCGACTACATGATGCCGGTGCTCAATGGCGAGGAGCTGGTGCGCGCCATGCGTGACTGCTCGGCGCTGCGCGAGGTGCCAGTCATTCTCATGAGTGGCGCACAGGCCAGCCAGGTCTGTCCTGCCCTGTTCAAGGCCATTTTCGACAAGCCATTCGATATGGACAAGATGATTGCGAAGGTGCGTGAGCTACTGAAAGCCTGAGGCCTGCGGCCGAGCGCATCCATGCGCTTGGTCAGCCGGGGTTCACTGTGAATCGTCGTGCTTTTCCGGGGCTGGGCTGCCGGCCTGGATACGCTTGAAGATCTCTTCCCGATGGACCTGTACATCTTTCGGTGCATCGATACCGATCCTCACCTGCATCCCTTTGACGCCCAGAATGGTGACTTTGATGTCATCATTGATGACGATACTTTCGCCAACCTTACGGGTGAGTATCAGCATGTAGTTCTCCTTGGTGATAATAAAGTCCGCATGGCTAACTGCCGCGGCGGCGGGAGCGGGTCCCTGTTCCTTCTCATTAAAGACGCTTTCGGCGGATAGTAATTCCCCGACAGAAAAATTCTGTTGCGTACCTTCACTTGCAGGTGCCAAAGCAAACCGTCAGCGATTTGTCGGCCAAGGTGCTCGGTGGCAAGAATAGGGCCGTTGGCGGCCAATGGGAAATTTCTTCGCATCATGGATTAAATAGACAGGCTTAATGACCGTCCTGTTCCTCTAGGGCTTGAAGAAATACCAGCAAAGCCACCTCTTCAGGGTCCAGGCCTTTGCGTATGCGGTGCTTTGGCAAGTCCGCCAGGCGGCCCAGGGCGTAGTGTTCGAGTACGGCGGGGTGGATGTAACAGCGGCGGCAGACCGCCGGGGTATTGCCCAGGCGCGTGGCCACCTGGCGAACGATGGCGGCCACCTGGCGTTTGGCCTCGGCCTCCGGTTCCCAGGCCAATGGCCTGAGCAGGTCCAGCGCCAGGCTGCTGCCAGCCCAGGTGCGGTAGTCCTTGGCGGTGAAGTCGGCACCTGTGAGTTGCTGCAGGAACTGGTTGACCTCGGCCGAGCCGACGCTATGGCGCTGGCCGTCGGCATCCAGGTACTGGAACAGCGCCTGCCCGGGCAGTTCCATGCAGCGCTTGAGCAGGTTGGCCAGGCGCCGGTCATTGAGGGTGACGTTGTGCTCGACACCGCGCTTGCCGCGGAACTGGAAGCGAATGCTGCTGCCCTTGACCTCTACGTGGCGGTTGCGCAGGGTGGTCAGGCCGTACGACTGGTTGTCGCGCAGGTAGCGCTGGTTGCCAATGCGGATCAGCGTGTGGTCCAGCAGGCTCACCACCAGTGCCATGACCTTTTCCCGGTCCAGCCCTGGGCGTGCCAGGTAGGTTTCCAGTTGTGCGCGCAGTTTCGGCAAAACCTGGGCGAAGGCCAGCATGCGGCCGTACTTGTGCTGGTCGCGCAGTTCGCGCCATTGCACATGGTAGCGGTATTGCTTGCGGCCACGCGCATCACGGCCGGTGGCCTGCAGGTGGCCCTGCGGGTCGGCACAGATCCACACGTCGGTGTAGGCCGGGGGGATCACCAGGGCGGCAATGCGCGCCAGGGTGTCCTTGTCGCGGACCCGTTCGCCATCGGCGTCCAGGTAGATGAAGCGGTCGCGCCAACGGCGCCGGGTCAGGCCTGGCTGGCTGTCTTCGACATAGTGCAAACTGCGCGGCAGAGGGCAGTCGAGCATGGTGTTTGGCCTCGATCAGATCACTGATCAATGGACAACACGCGTGCCAGGTATGCTCAGCCCAGTAGCGCCACCGATTTGATCTGGGCGTACACGACCTGCCCCGCGTGCAGGGTGAGCTGCTCTGCCGAAAACCGGGTAATGCGCGCGAGCAGCAGGTTGCCGCCAGCGTCCAGGCTGACCAGTACATGCGCCGGGTTGGCCGCGGGGCGGGTTTCGCGCACCTGTACCGGCAAACGGTTGAGGATGCTCGAGGTACTGTCAGCTGTCAGTGCCAGGCTTACGTCACGCGCCTGCACCTTGACCCGCAAGGTGTCGCCCATGGCCCGGGCGGCATGGGCGATGCGTAGCAAGGGCCCATGTTCGCCGGGCAGGCGCAGGTCGAGCAGATCGTAGTGCGGGTCGTGCCCCACCACCCGGCCTTCGAACACCACCCCGGCGTCATCGTCCTGGGCCAGCGGCAGATCGAGGCGGGCGAGGGTTTCGCCAATGGGGCCGCTGGCCACGGCTCGGCCGTGTTCCAGCAGCACCAGGTGGTCGGCCAGGCGTGCCACCTCATCTTGTGCGTGGCTGACATACACCAGCGGGATGTCCAGCTCACCGTGCAGGCGTTCCAGGTACGGCAGTATCTCGCGCTTGCGTGGGCCGTCGAGGGCGGCCAGCGGCTCATCCATCAATAGCAGCTGCGGGCTGCTGAGCAGGGCGCGGGCGATGCCAACCCGCTGCGCCTCACCCCCCGACAAAGTCGCCGGGCGGCGCTCCAGCAAATGGCCGATACCCAACAGCTGGCTGGCCTGGCCCAGGCTGACTTTGCGTTCGGCGGCCGCCAGGCGGCGCCAGCCGAATTCCAGGTTGGCGCGCACCGACAGGTGTGGGAACAGGCTGGCCTCCTGGAATACATAGCCCACCGGGCGTAGGTGGGGAGGGCGGAAATAACCACGGCTGCTGTCCTGCCAGACCTCGCCGTTGACCTCGACATAGGCGTTGGCAGCCCGCTCCAGCCCCGCCAGGCAGCGCAGGCAAGTGGTCTTGCCAGAGCCGGACTGACCGAACAGGGCGCTGATGCCGCGGCCGGGCAGGCGCAGGTCTACGTCCAGGGTAAAGTCGTCACGTGGCAGGTTCAGGCGCGCCACTATCGATGCAGTCATCTCAGCTCCAGCCGGCTTTACTGCGGCGCCCGGTGTACAGCAACAGCAGCACCAGGAACGAGAACACCAGCATGGCGCCGGCCAGCCAGTGTGCTTGTGAATATTCCATGGCCTCGACGTGATCGAAGATCTGTACCGAAACCACGCGCGTCTTGTCGGGAATATTGCCACCGATCATCAACACCACACCGAATTCACCCACGGTGTGGGCGAAACCGAGAATGCTGGCGGTGACGAAACCGGGGCGCGCCAGCGGCAGCACCACATGGAGGAAACAGTCCCACGGGCTGGCGCGCAGGGTGGCCGCGACCTCCAGCGGGCGCTGGCCGATGGCGGCAAAGGCGTTCTGCAACGGCTGGACCACGAAGGGCATGGAATAGACAGTCGAACCAATGACCAGGCCGGTGAAGCTGAACACCACGGTGCCCAGGCCCATGGCCTGGGTGGCCTGGCCGAGCCAGCCGTGGGGGCCGAGGGCGATCAGCAGGTAGAAGCCGATGACGGTCGGTGGCAGCACCAGCGGCAGCGCCACTACCGCGCCCACCGGCCCGCGTAGCCAGGAGCGCGTGCGCGCCAGCCACCAGGCGACCGGCGTGCCGATGATCAGCAGGATCACCGTGGTCAGGCTGGCCAGTTTGACGGTCAGCCAGATGGCACCCAGGTCACTGGCATCCAGCGGCATCAGATTTCATAACCGTAGGACTTGATCAGGGCGGCGGCCTTTGGCCCCTTCAGGTATTCGATCAGGGCCTTGGCGGCGGCATTGTTCTTGCCTTTGTCGAGCAGTACGGCGTCCTGGCGGATCGGGTCGTGCAGGTTGGCCGGTACGATCCAGGCCGAGCCTTGGGTCACTTTACCGTCCTTGAAGATTTGTGACAGCGCGACAAAACCCAGTTCGGCATTGCCGGTGGAGACGAACTGGAAAGCCTGGGTGATGTTCTGGCCTTCGACGATCTTGCCTTTGGTGGCCGCGGTAAGCTGCAGTTTGTCCAGTACCTGGGTGGCGGCCAGGCCGTATGGCGCGGCCTTGGGGTTGGCGATGGCCAGGTGGCTGAATGCGTTTTGTTTCAGCACCTCGCCCTTGGCGTCGACGTAGCCTTCTTTCGCCGACCACAGGGCCAGGGTGCCGATGGCGTAGGTGAAGCGCGAACCGGGGACGATCTGCTTTTCTTCCTCGAGCTTTTTCGGGGTTGTGTCATCGGCGGCAAGGAACACCTCGAAGGGCGCGCCGTTCTTTATCTGGGCGTAAAACTGCCCCGTGGCGCCGTAAGCCGCGACCAGTGTATGGCCGGTGTCGTGTTCGAAGTCCTTGGCAATGGCCTGGATGGGCGCCGTGAAGTTCGCCGCGACGGCCACTTGAACCTCGTCGGCCCAGGCGGTGTTGAAGGCAAACAGACTGGCCATAGCAGTGAAGGCCAGGTGAGACGGGCGGATACGCATGCAGGCAGCTCCTTGGGTTATCGTTATATTCACAACTATATAGCGATAGGCCAGTTGTCGGGAAGGGCTGCTGGGTGCATTCGCAAGGATGGTGTGATTACGGGCTAACGAAAGGTTGCCGCAGGCCGCGCAGGCGCGGGCTACCCGGCAACCCTGGCCAGTGCCTTGGCCGCGATGTCCCGGGTCAGCGCCTCGGCCGGCATACGCCGCCCCAACCGCAACGCCTGCCCTGACCACAAGTTGCTGAAGTCGCTGTTGCCCTGCGGCTCGGTGATTGCCCTTAACGGCATCAATGCCCCGCCCGCCAGCGGAAACGCTGGTGCCAGCGCGCTCATCGGCCCCAGCTCGCGCATGATACGGTTGTTGATGCCGCGGGCCGGGCGGCCGGTAAACAGGTTGGTCAGCGCCGTGTCACTGGCAGGCGCACTGTCCAGCGCCTGCCGATGTGCTGGCGAAACCTTGGCCTCGGGGCAGAACAGGTACGCCGTGCCAATCTGCACGGCAGATGCGCCCAGGGCCAGGGCCGCCACCAGGCCGCGATGGTCAGCGATGCCACCGGCGGCGATGACCGGCAGGCGGACCGCGTCGGCTACCTGCGGTACCAGGGCAAAGGTGCCGATCTGGCTGGTGATGGCGTCGCTGAGAAACATGCCGCGATGGCCGCCGGCTTCATAACCCATGGCGATGATGGCGTCACAGCCGTTGCGCTCCAGCCAGACGGCCTCTTGCACGGTAGTGGCGGTGCAGAGCACCTTGGCACCGCTGGCCTGTACCCGTTGCAGCAGGTCGGCCTGGGGCAAGCCAAAGTGGAAGCTCACCACTTCCGGCCGCAGTTGTTCGACCAGTTGGCAACTCGCCTCATCGAAAGGCGCACGGTTCGAGACCGGGGTGGGCGCCGCGAAATCCGCCCCCACTTCGCTGTAGTAGGGGGCGAGCGCCTGCTTCCAGCGCGCGTCGCGCTCGGCGTCGGGCGCGGGTGGCTGGTGGCAGAAAAAGTTCAGGTTCAAGGGGCGCCCCGGGCAGCCGGCGCGGAATGCAGCAATTTCGGCGCGCACCTGCTCACCGTTGAGCATGGCGCAGGGCAGGGCGCCCAGGCCGCCGGCCGAGCCCACCGCGATGGCCATGGCCGAGCCGGTTGCCCCCGCCATGGGGGCCTGCAGAATGGGCAACTCGATGCCCAGCAGGTCGAGGATACGGCGGTCGGGCCAGTGGCGCATGCGAGGTCTCCTTGCGCTGGGCGAACGGTGCGGCGGCTACTACAGGGCCTTGCTGACCTGAATGTCGCTGATCTTGTCGGCGTCTTCACCATGGATTTTGCGCAAGGCTTCGAGGGCTTGCGCTTGCGAGGCGTCGGGCATCAGCGCGAAGTCCCAGCGACGCTGGCCGTCGAGTTTGTATTTGATCACGTACTTGATGGTCTGGGTCATGGTGGCCTTATCTGAGTTTCGACGACGAGCGACGGATGATCTTGATCTTGTGGGTCAGGGTGGGCTTGCGGGTAACCGAGATCGGGCGGGTGGTCACGGTATCGATGGTGATATTCCAGAACCCGGTGCTGGGCACGGTGATCTTCGCCGGAAACTTCTCGAAGTGGCCGCCGTGGTAGGTATGACGGCCGCCGTTCTTGAAGCTGCGGAAGTTGGCGTCGTTCATCAGGCGGATATTGCAGCGCTGGGAACACTCGATGACGACGATGTCGTCCTCATTGAGGTGCTCGCGCTGGTGTACGAATTTCATGTGATGCTCCGCAAGGGTTGGTTCAGCAAAGGCAAAAGATACCACGATGTGCCGTTATACTGCCGCGCTGTTCGCCGGGCTTGGATAATTCTGCCAAAGCACGGAGCAAAACCGCCTGACGGTGGTCGAACGGGGTTCGTACAAGTTGAGGTATGACAGATGAAGTGGATGGTGGCCGCGTTGACACTGGCACTGGGTGGCTGTGTCAGTGTTTCCGAGCTGGAGCAATCGCATGCGACCCTGGATGTGATTTCTGGCAAGACGCCCCGCGAGTATGCCGATTGCGTCAAGGCGCAGCTTGCCGACAGCCGTGACCCACTGGTGGAAGAGCAGCGCGGTGACGGCCTGCGCCTGACGGTGCCGCAGAAGCTGACAGCAGGTGCTGGCCCGGCCGCCCTGCTGGATATCGATGAGCGTGGCGGCGGCAGCAGCATCAAGCTGCATGAGCGGCTGAGCAACTTTCCGCTGCGCCTGGGCGATGTGCGCACGGCAGCTACCCACTGCATCTCGGGGAGTTGATCTGAGGCAAGTAAAGGGCGGTTAATGGGCTGTTGGCCATCAGATCGGCCGGCCTGACGTTGTTGCGATTTCCCCGACGGGGCTAGTATCCATTTGCTTATGTTTTTTAAGCCTAAGCTTATAACAAAAGAAATGGAGATTCGTGATGACACCGTTGAGTCGCGTCGTGATCGGCAGCCTGCTGATCCTGGCCTGGCCCGGGGCGCATGCCGCCGATGGCCAGAAAATTTTCACCCAAGGCGGGGCCAACCCCGCCGCCCTGGCCTGCCTGGGTTGCCATGGCCCGGACGCCAAGGGTATCGCTGCGGCGGGCTTTCCGCGGCTGGCCGGCCTGCCGGCTGCTTACCTCAGCAAGCAATTGCATGATTGGCGCAGTGGCAGCCGCAAGCAGGCGGTGATGGAACCGTTGGCCAAGGCCCTGAGCGAAGAGGAAATCACCGCCGTCAGCAGCTACCTGGCCAGCCTGCCGGCAGTCGAGGTCGTTGATGGGCGCCGCCAGCAGATTGCCGGCGACCCTACCACCCGCCTGGCCCTGTACGGCGACTGGAACCGGCATATCCCTGGTTGCGTGCAATGCCACGGTCCGGGTGGCGGTGGCGTTGGCGAGCACTTCCCGCCTTTGGCCGGGCAGCCTGCCAGTTACCTGGTGGCGCAGCTCAATGCCTGGCGCGACGGCAGCCGCAGCAATGACCCGAACCAGCTGATGGTCGGCGTGGCCAAGGCCATGACCGATGACGAGATCAAGGCTGTTGCCGAGTTCTTCGCCCGCCCCGCCAGCCAGGAGGTCAAACCATGAAACCGCTGATCCCCGCTCTGTTGCTGCTGGTTGTGGGCAGTGCCCAGGCCGCGCCTATCGCCATGGAAGATCAGTCGCAACTGAAGGTCCCCGGCAAGCAGGCCGCCCTGCAGTTCACGCCCCCGGCGGAAGACGAGCTGCCCGCCAATGCCTTCGGCAAGATGGTGCGTGAAGGCCATGCCTTGTTCGTCGATACCCGCCGGCTGATGCCCGAGGCGGTGGGCAACGGCATGAACTGCAGCAACTGCCACCTCGACCAGGGGCGTATGGCCCATTCGGCGCCACTGTGGGGCGCGTACCCCATGTACCCCGCCTATCGCAAGAAAAACGACAAGGTCAACACCTTTGCCGAGCGCATCCAAGGCTGCTTCCAGTTCAGCATGAATGGCAAGCCGCCGGCCGCGGACAGCCCGCAGATGACGGCGCTGTCGGTGTACGCGTACTGGCTGTCGACCAAGGCGCCGACCGGCGTCGAAATTGCCGGGCGCGGTTACCCGGAAGTCGCGCAGCCTGCAGGCGGGTACGACTTCACGCGTGGCCAGCGGGTGTACCGCGAGCAATGCGCGATTTGCCATGGTGACAACGGTGAAGGGCAGAAAGTGGCGGGCGAATATGTGATGCCGCCGCTGTGGGGCAAGGACAGCTACAACTGGGGCGCCGGTATGCACCGTATCAACACGGCGGCATCCTTCATCAAGTACAACATGCCACTGGGCAAGCCGGGCAGCCTCAGCGACCAGCAGGCCTGGGATGTTGCGGCATGGATCAACCGGCATGAACGGCCGCAGGATCCCCGCCTGGTAGAGGGCTCTGTCGAGAAGACGCGGGTGAAATTCCATGCCAATGACGGCGTGAACCTGTATGGGCAGAAGGTCGATGGCGTGCTGGTCGGGCAGGGGACCGGTAGCTGACGGGCGCCTGTAGCGAACGCTTGGCGGGTAAACCTGGCCTGCAACGGTGGTTGTGGAAGCAGGTTTGCTCGCCAGGAGGCCACCACAGGCATGCGTGAGCTGTGGCATTTCACTTGCATGTTTGCTGGCGATATTTGCGATCCCTCGGAACTATCTACACTTGCTTATCTCTATCTACCCATCGGTCGGCCGCAGGTCAGGCATTGTAAGGTTTGTGCCGCCTGATTAGACTGCGCCGAATTCCACAGGCCTAGCCTTTTGTAAGGACGTATATGATCAAGAAATGCTTGTTCCCGGCAGCCGGCTACGGTACGCGCTTCCTGCCTGCTACCAAAGCCATGCCCAAGGAAATGCTGCCGGTGGTCAACAAGCCACTGATCCAGTATGGCGTTGAAGAGGCATTGGATGCCGGCCTGAGCGAAATCTCCATCGTGACCGGCCGCGGCAAGCGCGCCCTGGAAGACCACTTCGACATCAGCTACGAGCTGGAAAACCAGATCAAGGGCACCGACAAGGAGAAATACCTGGTCGGTATCCGCCGCCTGCTGGACGAGTGCTCGTTCTCGTACACCCGCCAGACCGAAATGAAAGGCCTGGGCCATGCCATTCTCACCGGGCGCCCGCTGATCGGCGACGAGCCGTTTGCAGTGGTGCTGGCGGACGACCTGTGCGTCAACCCGGAAGGTGACGGCGTGCTGACCCAGATGGTCAAGCTGTACAACCAGTTCCGCTGCTCGATCATCGCCATCCAGGAAGTCGACCCTCAGGAAACCAACAAGTACGGTGTCATCGCCGGTGACATGATCCGTGACGACATCTTCCGCGTTACCAACATGGTCGAGAAGCCTGCACCGGAAGATGCGCCGTCGAACCTGGCGATCATTGGCCGTTACATCCTGACGCCGGATATCTTCGACATCATCAAGAACACCGAGCCAGGCAAGGGCGGCGAAATCCAGATCACCGACGCGCTGATGCAACAGGCGCAGAACGGCTGCGTGATCGCCTACAAGTTCAAGGGCAAGCGCTTCGACTGCGGTGGCGCCGAGGGCTACATCGACGCGACCAACTTCTGCTTCGAGAACTACTACAAGACTGGCAAGGCTTACTGATACAGCCGCTGCTTGTAGCAACATTGCGATGACTGGGGCCGCTGCGCGGCCCTTCGCGGGCAGGCCCGCTCCTACAGTTACCGCGCATGCCTTTGGCGTGCGCCCACCTGATGGGGCGGGTTTGCCACGAAGGGCTGCAAAGCGGCCTCAGTGCGTTATGCTGGGCGCCTGCTAGGAGAGAGAACACATGGCCTACGATTTTGATCTGTTCGTGATTGGCGCTGGCTCCGGCGGGGTGCGCGCTGCGCGCTTCGCCGCTGGTTTTGGTGCAAAAGTGGCAGTGGCTGAAAGCCGTTACCTGGGCGGCACCTGTGTCAACGTCGGCTGCGTGCCGAAAAAGCTGCTGGTCTACGGTGCGCATGTGGCCGATGAACTGGAACAGGCTGCCGGTTACGGCTGGTCCCTGGAAGAAGGGCACTTCGACTGGGGCACCCTGATTGCCAACAAGAACCGTGAGATCGAGCGCCTGAACGGCATCTACCGTAACCTGCTGGTGAACAGCGGGGTGACCCTGCTGCAGGGGCACGCGCGCCTGACCGGGGCCAATGAAGTGGAAGTGGAGGGCCAACGCTACAGTGCCAGGCACATCCTGATCGCCACCGGCGGCTGGCCGCAGGTGCCGGACATTCCAGGCAAGGAACTGGCAATCACCTCCAACGAAGCCTTCTACCTCAAGAGCCTGCCACGCCGGGTGCTGGTGGTCGGCGGTGGCTACATCGCGGTCGAGTTCGCCGGTATCTTCCAGGGCCTGGGGGCGGCTACTTCGTTGCTGTACCGTGGCGACCTGTTCCTGCGCGGTTTCGATGGTTCGGTACGTACCCACCTGAAGGAAGAGCTGGAAAAACGCGGCCTCGACCTGCAGTTCAATGCCGATATCCAGCGCATCGACAAGCTTGAAGACGGTAGCCTGAAGGCCACGCTCAAGGATGGTCGCGAGTTGCAGGCCGACTGCGTGTTCTATGCCACCGGCCGACGCCCGATGCTGGACAACCTGGGCCTGGAAAACACCGGCGTCGAGCTGGACGAGCGTGGCTATATCCGGGTCGATGAACAATACCAGACGACCGCGCCGTCGATCCTGGCCATTGGTGACGTGATTGGCCGGGTGCAACTGACCCCGGTGGCGCTGGCCGAAGGCATGGCGGTGGCACGGCGCCTGTTCAAGCCCGAGCAGTACCGCCCGGTGGACTACCAGAACATCCCCACAGCCGTGTTCAGCCAGCCGCCAATCGGTACCGTGGGGCTGACGGAAGAACAGGCGCTGGCGGCAGGGCACAAGGTGCAGATATTCGAAAGCCGCTTCCGCGCCATGAAACTGACCCTGACCGACATCCAGGAAAAGACCCTGATGAAGCTGGTGGTCGATGCCGACACCGACAAGGTGCTGGGCTGCCACATGGTCGGCCCTGATGCCGGCGAGATCATCCAGGGCCTGGGTATTGCTTTGAAGGCCGGTGCCACCAAGCAGCAATTCGACGAAACCATCGGTGTGCACCCGACGGCCGCCGAAGAGTTCGTCACCCTGCGTACGGCTAGCCGTTGATCTATGCGTTACGTTGAAGGGGCGGGGCAGCCCGCTCCTACAACCGAGTCTTCTATCAAGTACCTCTGGCTATAGCCAAAACCAATCACGAGCATGAGCTTTGCCAATGAGCCTTCAGCGGGATGATTAGTTAGGATTCTATCCATCAACTGATTCCAACCCCATGAAGGAGCGTCTCTCATGCCAATCATCAACAGCCAGGTCAAACCGTTCAACGCTACCGCCTACCACAAAGGCGAGTTCGTGCAGGTCAGCGAAGCCGACCTGAAAGGCAAGTGGTCCGTCGTGTTCTTCTACCCGGCCGACTTCACCTTCGTTTGCCCGACCGAGCTGGGTGACCTCGCCGACAATTACGCCGAGTTCCAGAAGCTGGGCGTGGAAATCTACGGCGTGTCCACCGACACCCACTTCACCCACAAAGCCTGGCACGACACGTCGGACACCATCGGCAAGATCCAGTACCCGCTGATCGGTGACCCAACCCACGTCATCTCGCGCAACTTCGACGTGCTGATCGAAGAAGCTGGCCTGGCTGATCGCGGTACCTTCGTGATCAACCCGGAAGGCCAGATCAAGATCGTGGAACTGAACGACGGTGGTGTAGGCCGCGATGCAGCTGAGCTGCTGCGCAAAGTGAAAGCTGCCCAGTACGTTGCTGCCCACCCAGGCGAAGTTTGCCCGGCCAAGTGGAAAGAAGGCGAAGCCACCCTGGCGCCATCGCTGGACCTGGTCGGCAAGATCTAAGGCCATGCGCGCAACAACGCGGGCGGTAGGCAGCCGCCAAAGCTGAACAAGCTACCGCCCCGTCAAACGCCCGGGCGACCTCGCCTGGGCGTTTTTGTATCCGAGTATTGAAGAAGGAATCGCCCGTATGTTGGACGCCACGCTTAAATCGCAACTGAAAACCTACCTGGAGCGGGTCACCCAGCCGATCGAGATCGTTGCCTCCCTCGACGACGGCGCGAAGTCCCGTGAATTGCATGACCTGCTGGTGGAGATCGCCAGCTTGTCCACACTCATTACCCTCAGCGCGGACGGCACCGATGCGCGTCGACCTTCGTTCTCGTTGAGCCGCCCGGGTGCTGGCGCCGATGGCAAAGGTATCAGCCTGCGCTTCGCCGGCATACCCATGGGCCACGAATTCACCTCGCTGGTGCTGGCACTGCTGCAAGTCGGCGGCCACCCTTCCAAGGCCAGTGCCGAAGTGATCGAACAGATCCAGGCATTGGAAGGCGAATTCACCTTCGAAACCTATTTCTCGCTGTCGTGCCAGAACTGCCCGGACGTGGTCCAGGCGTTGAACCTGATGGCCGTGCTCAACCCCAACGTGCGCCACGTGGCCATCGACGGCGCGCTGTTCCAGGGTGAAGTGGAAGCGCGCAAGATCATGGCAGTACCGAGCATCTACCTGAACGGTGAGTTGTTTGGCCAGGGGCGCATGGGCCTGGAGGAAATCCTCGGCAAGATCGACACCAGCGCCGGTGCGCGCCAGGCCGAGAAGATCAACGCCAAGGACGCTTTCGATGTGCTGGTTGTGGGCGGTGGCCCGGCTGGCGCGGCGGCTGCCATCTACGCAGCGCGCAAGGGCATTCGTACCGGCGTGGCTGCCGAGCGCTTCGGTGGCCAGGTACTCGACACCCTCGCCATCGAGAACTTCATCTCGGTGCAGGAAACCGAAGGGCCAAAACTGGCGACTGCACTCGAAGAGCACGTCAAGCAGTACGACGTCGACATCATGAACCTGCAGCGCGGCGAAGCATTGGTTCCGGCCACCGACGGCGGCTTGCATGAAGTGCGCCTGGCGGGCGGCGCATCGCTCAAGGCCAAGACTGTGATCCTGGCCACCGGTGCCCGCTGGCGTGAAATGAACGTGCCGGGTGAGCAGGAATACCGCGCGCGTGGCGTGGCTTACTGCCCGCACTGCGACGGCCCATTGTTCAAAGGCAAGCGCGTGGCGGTGATTGGTGGTGGCAACTCGGGTGTTGAGGCTGCCATTGACCTGGCCGGTATCGTTGCCCAGGTGACGCTGATCGAATTCGACAGCCAACTGCGCGCCGACGCGGTGTTGCAGCGCAAGCTGCACAGTTTGCCTAACGTGAAAGTGATCACCAGTGCACTGACTACCGAGGTGCTTGGCGACGGCGAGAAAGTCACTGGCCTGCGCTACAAGGATCGCGCCACGGACGAGCAGCATGAAGTCGCGCTGGAAGGCATCTTCGTGCAGATTGGCCTGTTGCCGAACACCGACTGGCTCAAAGGTACCGTCGAGCTGTCACCGCGCGGCGAGATCATTGTCGATGCCAAGGGCCAGACCAGCATTCCAGGGGTGTTCGCTGCGGGGGACGTGACCACCGTGCCGTACAAGCAGATCGTGATTGCGGTGGGTGAGGGGGCCAAGGCTTCGCTGGCGGCCTTCGACCACCTGATCCGGACCTCGGCACCGGCGTAAGCCTGGGCTGGCCCTGCCTTCGAAGGCGGAGCAACTGTCTTTCTCAAAATTTGAAAAGCCTGCGCGATTCACCTGTAGGAGCGGGCAAGCCCGCGAAGCAGGCGACGCGGTGTCTGGCACCGGCTGCGCCGGTGTCTGGCACCGGCTGCGCCGGTGTTTGCGGGCATGCCCGTTCCCACAGGGCCTGCGCTGGCTTGGAGTTGCCGCCGTACTTGCAGGAGCGGCTCTAGCCGCGAAAAGGCCAGCACTCGCAAGGCATCAAACCCAGGCTGTCTATGCTTACGGCATCCACCCTCAGGAAGCCGTATCATGACGCTGATCAGCCGCGAACCCTGGTGGCTAGTCCCGCCCAAGCCCGGCCAGACGGAGCAGGACCTGCATTGGGGTTACCTGGAAATCTACGCCGACGGTCGCACCGTATTCATCGACCAGCGCCCCAGCGACCGGGAGCTGGCCGAGCGCAAAAGCTGCCGCAACTTCCCCGACCCCGAGCCGTGACCGCCTAGCCTTCCAAGTCTGCCAGGCGCGCTTCCAGCGCTGCGATGCGGGCTTCAAGCGCTTCAATACGCTCCTCCGACACGCTGCTGCCACTGCTGCGCTGGCCGCTCTCCTGCTGACGTGCAGCAAGAATCGCCTCGATCTCCGCCGGGTCGCCCAACGCATGGGTATAACGGTCTTCGCGCTGGCCCGCCTGGCGTGGCAGGTGCAAGGCCAGGTTGCGCGAGATCAGGCGCTCCAGCTGGTGCTGGATCTGCTCGGTGTCGTCGAAATCATGCAGGCGGTTGCTGCGGGTCAGCAGTTCGTTGAGGGTCTGCGGGCCGCGCAGGAACATCAGGCCCATCAGCACCAGTTGCGCCGGTACCAGCTCCAGGGCCTTGTCCACCCGCTGCTCCCAGCGATCGGCGCGGCTGCCCATCTGCAGGCGGGTCATGCCCTGCGCTTCAAGGTTGCGCAAGGCCTGGCCGACCTGGCCTGGGGTAAGGTTCATGACGGGCTCGCGGCTGGTCTTCTGGTTGCAGGCCAGGACCAGGGCGTTGAGGGTCAGCGGGTAGCTCTCCGGGCTGGTGGCCTGCTTTTCAATCAACGCGCCGAGGACACGGATCTCGGTGCTGCTCAAGCGGCCTTCACCGGCGGTTTCGTATTCTGACATGGCCCTGTCTCATTACTGGGGAAAGGCCACTAGGGTAGGTAATGCCATCGTGTAAGGCAATTGCGGCTGCTGGTGAGAGCGGGTGAGCCCGCTCCGGCCAGCAGCCCGAAGAAAATCAGGCGCTACGCCGAATGCCGGTCAGTCAAGACGCGGGGATGCAGCCCATCGCCGGCAAGCCAGCTCCCACAGGGATCGCCTTAGGGCTGACAGGTGTTTGCCACAAGGTATGGCAGCGCCTGTTAGAGCGAGCGCCGCCCGCGCGGCGCAATCGCGAGCTGCGCTCGCTCCTTGTATGTTGTGACTGGCCTGGCGGGAGAAGTTATTCTCGTCAGGCTGAAGAAGCACTTCCGGGGAGGCCGATCGCTCCTGAAGGCAGGGTTTGCCCCTGACCTTGTACGTAGAGAGGCCCCCCGCCTCATTGCCCACCACGAAGAGTATCGAGAAGCCGACAAGTCGGACTTCGCATTACAAGGTTGCAGCGGCATGAAGTTCGAGGTCGGGGAACCGGAGGCCATTGTTACCTAATTCGCTTGGGAGAGGGAAGAATGAGTGTCTGGGTTGGCCTCGATATCGGCTCACGGACTTCGGTCGTTGGGGTGCGTAAAGATGGCCGCACTGCCGGTCAGTGGGATATCGCTCAAACCCCTGCCGGTCGCAAGGCTGCGGTGAAAAAGCTGCAGGCGCTCAAGCCTACGTCGATCGTGATGGAGGCGACCGGGATCTATTACCTGGACTTGGCCATTGAGCTGCACGCTGCTGACCTACCTGTTTCCGTGATCAACCCCAAGAGCTTCCACAACTTCGCCAAACTGATGCTGGTGAACAGCAAGACTGACGCAATAGATGCTCAGCTGCTGTCCGAGTACGGGGAGCGTATGACCCCGCGTTTGTGGACACCTCCAAGCACTGTACAGCTTGAACTCAGAGGCCTTGGCCGGCACATCAATCGTTTGGTGGGACACCGTATCAGGGCGAAGAACGAGCTGCATGCATTGCAGGCGACCGCCACGACTGCCTCGATGTTGATCGAGGATCAAGAAGAAGAGATTGCTTCACTAAGTAATCGAATCGAGCGCTTTCGTAAGGCAGGGCGCGAGTTAATCGCCCAATGTCCAAGGCTAACTCGACAGTACGAGCAACTCCTCGCAGGCCCTGGGATTGGAGAGGTCTCGGCGCTGGCCGCCCTGGCTGAGCTGACCACGCTGCCCGAAACGCTCAAGTCCTCTCAGGTCGCTCGTCATGCTGGCCTTGATGTTCGACAGACACAGTCTGGAACAAGCATTGATAAACCTGGTCGGCTCGGCAAAAGCGGGAATGCCTATTTACGGGCAGCCATGTACATGCCTGCGCTGACGGCGGTGCGCTGCGATCCTTATGCGAAGGCTTTTTATGAGTCGCTGATCAGCAGGGGCAAGAAAAAAATGCAAGCGATCGCCGCTGTCATGCGCAAGTACCTGACAGGCATCTGGGCGTGCATGAGCGGAGATGAGCCATTTGATACGGCCAAGCTTTTCAGCTCTGAACACCTCAGAAAAGCTTGACCGCCAACAGAGTATCTACGTTTGTTTCGGGCCAATTATTCCTGTGGGATTCGCGCGCGAACGCCTTGGTGCATGCCTCAATATCGCGCCGTACAAACAAGGCGGCCGCGCGCGCCTGTCACAGGCGTTACTGGCCCGAAACAAACGTAGGAGCGAGCGCAGCTCGCGATTGCGCCGCGCGGGCGGCGCTCGATCTCACAGGCGCTGAAGATGCTCCGGCTACCCTTGCCAGGAACCATAGAATCTCCCACAGGACCGCGCTAAGCTTGAGGTCTGCACTGCTCCTGTGGGAGCCCGGCTTGCCGGCGATGGGCCGCAAAGCGGCCCCAATCGCTTGACTGACCGACATTAGACGCTACGCCGCTCTTCAGCCAGGCACGCCGCGGCCGTGAACAGCACATCGGTGGAGGAGTTCAGCGCGGTCTCCGCCGAATCCTGCAACACCCCGATGATGAAGCCCACCGCAACCACCTGCATGGCAATTTCGCTGGGGATGCCGAACAGGCTGCACGCCAGCGGAATCAGCAGCAGCGACCCCCCTGCCACGCCGGAGGCACCGCAGGCACAGACGGCTGCCACCACGCTGAGCAGCAACGCTGTCGGCAGGTCGACCGGGATACCCAGGGTATGCACTGCGGCCAGCGTCAGCACGGTGATGGTGATCGCCGCACCGGCCATGTTGATGGTGGCACCCAGCGGGATCGACACCGAATAGGTGTCTTCATGCAAGCCAAGGCGCTCTGACAGTGCCAGGTTGACCGGGATATTGGCCGCCGAACTACGGGTGAAGAACGCGGTGATGCCGCTTTCGCGCAGGCACAGCAAGGTCAGCGGGAACGGGTTGCGGCGGATTTTCCAGTACACGATCAGCGGGTTCATCACCAGCGCCACGAACAGCATGCTGCCGATCAGCACTGCCAGCAGGTGCAGGTAGCCGAGCAAGGCGTTCAGGCCGGATTGAGCCAAGGTCGCGCTGACCAGGCCGAAGATGCCCAGCGGGGCAAAGCGGATGACTACACGCACGATCAGGGTGACACCGTTGGACAGGTCCTCGACCACGGTGCGCGTGGTGTCGCCCGCATGGCGCAAGGCCACGCCCAGGCCCACGGCCCAGGTCAGCACGCCGATGAAATTGGCGTTGAGCAGGGCGTTGATCGGGTTGTCGACCGCGCTCAGCAACAGGTTCTGCAGTACCTCGGTAATGCCGCCCGGTGCGCTGAGCGTGGCTTCGCCGGTGCTGAGCACCAATGATGAGGGGAACAGCGTGCTGGCGATCACGGCCACCAATGCCGCGGCGAAAGTGCCCAGCAGGTAAAGCCACAGGATCGGGCGAATGTGGGTTTCCTGGCCATGCCGGTGGTTGGCGATCGAAGCCATGACCAGAATGAATACCAGTACAGGTGCCACTGCCTTGAGGGCACTGACGAAGACCTTGCCGAGGAAGGCCAGGTCGCCGGCCACGCTGGGGGCCAGCAGGGCCAGGGCGATACCGGCGAGCAAGCCGATGACGATCTGCGTCACCAGGCTGGTACGGTTGAGGAGGCGGAAAACAGAGGTCATGTGCAGCGTTATCTCGGATTCTGTAAAGGGCGGGACTTTAGCACAGAGCCTTGCCGGGCGGCCCGGCACGTTTCGCGGCCAGTGCCGCCCCGCAAGCGAATGCAGGCGAGGCCGTGCGAACCAGCCCGGTCACCAGTGGAACAGCTCTCGCCGTGCCCCCTCGGTAATCGCCACGATCCCCGGGTGCTTGACCTTGCGCTCCACCGAAATGGCATAGAACGACTCATGCACGGCCTCGGTCTGCCCGATCAGTTGCACGCCGTACTGTCGGCACACTTCCTCGGCGATCACACTGGGTGCAACGAAGATGCCGCTGCCCGACTGGCCGAAGGCCTGCATCAATGCGCTGTCATCGAACTCGCCGACAATGCGGGGCTGCACCTGCTGCTCGCCCAGCCACCGCAGCAAGCGGCTGCGCACCACGGTTTCCTGGCCGGGAATCAGCAGGGGGGCGTCCTGCAAGCAGGCAGGAAAGGCACCCGGGTAGCGCTTGGCCAATGCAGGGGTGGCAAAAAAACTCAGGCCGCATTCGCCAAGCTTCTGGCTGTAGCCCTTGATATCCAGGTTGTTGGGCATGGGGCTGTCGGAAATCACCAGGTCCAGGCGCTGGATGGCCAGGTCGCCGAGCAGCCGTTCGAGCTTGTCTTCGCGGCAATTGATGCGCAGCACGTCGTCCAGCTCCATGGTCGGGGCCAGCAGGCGATAGACGATGGACTTGGGTACCACATCGGCTACGCCCACGCGGAACAGGATCTGCTCCTGTGGCCCGGCGCGCAGCATGGCCTCCAGTTCGCCACCAAGCTGGAACATCTGTTCGGCATAAGCCAGCGTCTGGCGGCCGGTTTCGGTCAGCTCCAGCTGCCGCCCCACGCGCTGGAACAACTCCAGGCCGTAGGTGTGTTCAAACAGGCTGATTTGCCCGCTGATGGTTTGCGGGGTCAGGTTCAGCTGTTCGCTGGCGCGGGCGATGCTGCCGGTCCTGGCCACTGCCCAGAAGTAGTGCAACTGGCGGTAGTTGAGCACGCTGTTTTCCCGATTCGTAAAACCCGAAGTATAACCGTTGAAAATACGAATTTTCCTGATGTATCGGCGTGTCTAGAATCCTTCGTTATCAGGCGCCTCGTGCGCTGCTGAAGTCACCACAAGCGAGGAACCCATGCTGCACTTGAAATCCATCGGCACGCCGCTGGTACTGGCCCTGGCGATGTTTGCCCTGGCTGGTTGCGACCAGGCCGAGAAGTCCGCCCAGCAGATGCTCGACCAAGCTGCTCAATCGGCCAAGCAGGCCATCGACGACACCAACAAGGCCGCCCAGCGGGCGCTGAGCGAAGCCATTGGCAGTGAAGGGCAGAAGCCCGTGCAAGCTGAAAAGAACGAAAAAAGCCAGGAAATCTGACCCCAACCGCCGTTGCAGGATGTGAACAATGGAATATCTGCTGGAACTCGCCGCTAGCCCTACCGCCTGGATTGCCCTGGCTACGCTGGTGGCCATGGAAATCGTACTGGGCATCGACAACCTGATCTTCATCTCGATCCTGACCAACAAGTTGCCGGTGGCGTACCGTTCCAAGGCGCGACGCATTGGCATCAGCATGGCCCTGATCATGCGCCTGGCGTTGCTCAGCACGGTGGCCTGGATCGTCCAGCTGACCGACCCTGTATTCGAAGTGTTCGGCAATGCGTTCTCGTGGAAAGACATGATCCTGATTGCGGGTGGCCTGTTCCTGTTGTGGAAGGCTACCAAGGAAATTCACGAAAACGTCGACCCGCACGGTGCCAAGGAAGAGGCCAAGGTGGGCTCCACGGTGACCTTGGGCTTCGCTGCGGCGATCTTCCAGATCCTGCTGCTGGATATCGTGTTCTCGGTAGACAGCATCATCACCGCCGTGGGCATGACCGAGCACCTGCCGATCATGATCATCGCCGTCATCACTGCCGTGATCGTGATGATGGTCGCGGCCGACCCACTGGCCAACTTCATCAACGACAACCCGACAGTCGTGATGCTGGCCCTGGGCTTCCTGATCATGATCGGTATGACGCTGATTGCCGAAGGGTTTGGTGCCCATGTGCCCAAAGGCTACGTGTACGCTGCGATGGCGTTCTCCACCGCGATCGAGATCCTCAACATTCTCGCACGCAGGGCGCGGCTCAAGCGTGAGGCAGCTGAGCATTGACGGTGGGCAGCGGGGCGCTTTGCGCCCCGTTTGGCTGCTGAATGCTGCACGGTCAGTGCACGCCCGCAGGCCGCCGTGCGCGCTGTACGTGCCGGGTTTTGGCCGGCACCTGCGGCGGTTGTTGATTGGGCTGTGCATGACGCCGCACGATACGTAGTACACCCCATAGCATGGCGGCTGCGACGCTCAGCCACATGCCGACCAGCATGAGGATTGCCAGGGTCAGGCTCATCTGTGCCTCCATCGCTGCGGCAAACGCCAGATTGACCGGCGTTTGCGTTCCAGACACTGCTTTAGTCTAGCCTTTCGCCTGGGACGTTCCATCGAACAAAGGTCTATCTCTGAGTCCGATTCGCTCCAAGCCGCTGTCGGACTATACCCGCGCCGTCGTCGGACCTATGATCAGTGGCCAGAGCTGGGCGCTGCCTGCCCGGCGTTGGAACAAGCGAGTGTCCATGCAGCAATCCTCCTTCAAGAGCGCCCGGCGGCTGCTGTCGGCCTTCATCGTGGCAGCCAGCCTGGCGGGCTGTGCCAGCGCGCCGCCCGCCAATCTCAAAGGCCTGCCGCAACGGGTCGAAATCAGCAGCGTGCCGTTCTACCGGGGCAACGCCAACCATAGCGGCGCCATGGCCCTGGCAGCAGTGTTGTCGCAACAGGGGGCACCGATTACCCCGGGGCTGCTGGACAAGCCCCTGAACCTGCCACAGGGTGCCGACGCACTGGGTACCGCCATCCCTAGCGTGGCGCGGGATTACGGCATGGTGGTGTACCGCCTGGACAAGCAACTGGATGCGCTGTTGACCCAAGTGGCGGCGGGCAACCCGGTACTCTTGCGCTACGAAGACGGTTCCGCCTGGTGGGGCGAGCCGCGCTATTCGGTGCTGATCGGTTATGACCGCTACAAGCAGCGGGTACTGCTGCGCTCGGGCATGCACCGCCGGCACATGATGGCATTCGACGCGTTCGCTTCGGCGTGGGCCGAGCAGGGCAGTTGGGCAGTGCTGGTGCAACCGCCAGGGCAATTGCCGGCTGAAGTGGATAGGCAACGCTGGTTGCAGGCGGCGGAAGAGTTGGCGCGGGCGGGGCAGGAAATCGCGGCGAAGCAGGCGGTGAACAGCCTGCACAAATGATTGTTCCCAGCATGGCTTTTCGCGGGTAGACCCGACCCTCCACGGAGCGTGTGCGCATCGCACAGCGCCATGGAGGAGCGGGTTCAGCCGTGAGGAGGCCAGGTCTGTTTACATCAGAAGCCCAGGCGATCGCGCAGGCTGTAGTACCAGGCACCGATAGCGCTGAACGGCACGCGCAGCATCTGGCCGCCTGGGAACGGGTAGTGCGGCAGGCCGGCGAAGGCGTCGAAACGCTCGGCCTGGCCGCGCAGGGCTTCGGCCAGCACCTTGCCCGCCAGGTGGGTATAGGTCACGCCGTGGCCCGAGCACCCCTGGGAGTAATAGATGTTGTCGCCGATGCGACCTACCTGTGGCAGGCGCGACAGGGTCAGCAGGAAGTTGCCGGTCCAGGCGTAGTCGATTTTCACGTTCTTCAGTTGCGGGAAGGCCTTGAGCATCTTCGGGCGGATGATTGCTTCGATGTTGGCCGGGTCACGTGCGCCGTACACCACGCCACCGCCGAAGATCAGGCGCTTGTCGCTGGTCAGGCGGTAATAGTCGAGCAGGTAGTTGCAATCTTCCACGCAGTAGTCCTGCGGCAGCAGGGTGCGCGCCAGCTCTTCGCCCAGGGGTTCGGTGGTGATCACCTGGGTGCCGCATGGCATGGATTTGGCGGCCAGCTCTGGCACCAGGTTGCCCAGGTAGGCGTTGCCAGCGACGATGATGAACTTGGCGCGGACCTTGCCCTGTGGGGTATGCACCACGGGGTTGGCGCCGCGCTCGATGCGCACGGCCGGGGTTTGCTCATAGATGATGCCGCCAAGCGACTCGACCGCTGCTGCTTCGCCCAGCGCCAGGTTCAGCGGGTGGATGTGACCGCCGCTCATGTCGAGCATGCCGCCGACGTAGCTGTCGCAGGCCACCACCTCGCGGATGCGCTTCTGGTCCATCAGCTCCAGCTGGTTGTGGCCGAAGCGCTCCCACAGGCGCTTTTGCGATTCCAGGTGGCCCATCTGCTTGCTGGTGAGCGCGGCGAAAACGCCGCCGTCCTTCAAGTCGCACTGAATGTTGTACTTGGCCACGCGCTCGCGAATGATACGCCCGCCTTCGAAGGCCATGTGGCCCAGCAGTTGGGCCTGTTTAGGGCCCACAGTGCGTTCGATCACGTCGATGTCGCGGCTGTAGCTGTTGACGATCTGGCCACCGTTGCGGCCCGAGGCACCGAAGCCGACCTTGGCGGCTTCGACGATGCTCACCTTGAAGCCGTTCTCCAGCAGGAACAGGGCGCTGGACAGGCCGGTGTAGCCGGCGCCGATGATGCATACATCGGTTTCCACCTCACCCTGCAGCGCCGGACGTGGCGGCACCGGGTTGGCCGAGGCGGCGTAGTAGGACTGGGGGTAGGGGGTGTTAGCCATGCTGCAGGAACCTCGTGTTTTATATTTTTAACGAATGTAGCGATGCTATCAATAATAATAAACACCCGCTAGTCGTCTGTTGAAAATCCCTCACACAGTCGCAAGCGACCCTTCTCTATAAAGAGGTTTAGATTCAGTAGCTTAGCGCGAAAAAAAGTGTTGACAGGCTTTTCCAATTGCGTAGAATGCGCACCACACGACAGGCACATAGCTCAGTTGGTTAGAGCATCACCTTGACATGGTGGGGGTCGTTGGTTCGAGTCCAATTGTGCCTACCAAATCGAAGAAGGGGTGATCCGCAAGGGTCACCCCTTTTTTCATTGGTTTTTCCGGCGGTTGGCTGCAACACCGGGAAACTGCGAAAGTTTTTGATTTTTCTGAAAAAAACGCTTTACAGGCGCGCACTTGATCACTAAGATGCGCACCACACGACAGGCACATAGCTCAGTTGGTTAGAGCACCACCTTGACATGGTGGGGGTCGTTGGTTCGAGTCCAATTGTGCCTACCAAATTCCAGAAAGGGCGATCAGCAATGATCGCCCTTTTTGCATGTGCGCGTGAAGCAGCCTGTAACCTTTGGTCACGCTTCGGCCAGCGCGCAGCATGCTAGAATCCGCCCCTTCGAAACGGGAGGTACATGCGTGCGTAAACTGGCTGTAGTAATGGCAGTGCTCGCCCTGGCGGGCTGTGAGAACGAGGTCGAGGGCGTGCACAAGCAGGTGGCTGAACACTTGCACAACCCCAAAACGGCCAAGTTCGGCAACGTGCGGATCGACACCCAGGGCACCATCTGCGGCCAGGTCCGTGGCAAGGACGATGCCGGGCAGTACGAGGCCTACCGCAGCTACGTGGCGTTCAAGCGCGATGGCCAGTACGACATTATCGTGGACGAGACCGGCAACAACCTGCGTATCCGCGAACTGTGCGGCGGTGCCGACCTGCAGCGTCGCGCCGAAGCGCTGGCCGACCAGCCGGCACCCGAAGGCTGGGATGTGGAGGTGGTGCAGGGCGCCAACATGGGCGCGCTCAGCGACATGACGGCCCGCCTGATCGAAAAGGGCATCCCGTCGTCGGTGGAATACCGCGATGGCAAGCCGGTGGTGCTGATGGGGCCGTTCCCTACTCGCGAAGAGGCGCAGGCCCGCCGCGACGAAGTCATGGCCAAATTGGGCACCGACTCGGTGGTCATCCAGCACGGCGCAGCGCGCTGACCTGCGCGGCCAACCCGCTCCCAAGGCGCATGATAGGCACCTTGCGCCCAGTATTGGCTATGCTTGGGTAGGGAGACGCTGAAATGGGGGGCGCCTGATGTCGACACTGGAGCGGGCCATAGCCGTGGCCGCCAGGGCGCATGAAGGGCAATACGACAAGGGTGGGGCGGCGTATATCCTTCACCCTTTACGTGTGATGCTGCGGGTTGCCACACCGGAACAGCGCATTGTTGCGGTGCTCCACGATGTGATCGAGGATACCCCGCTGACCCTCTCCGACCTGGCGCGGGAGGGCTTCGCGCTGAAAATTCTCGCAGCCCTGCTGGCGCTCAGCCGGCGTGAAGGCGAAGCTTATCAGGACTTTGTCGTGCGCCTGGGCGACGACCCGCTGGCGCGCACGGTCAAACTGGCTGACCTGGCCGACAACAGTGACCTTTCGCGTATTCCCTGCCCAGGCCCTGCCGACCTGGCGCGGCTGGCGCGCTATCGCGAGGCCAGCGCTTACCTGCAGGCACTTCGTTAGTTCAGCCGCAAGCCTTGAGGTTGACTTGGCATAAGATGCAGATTCAAGCATTCTGAACCGCCATACTCCGTGACCTCGACATAGCCCATGAGCAAGCCAGTGTCCCCCCAGCCCTTTCTAGCGATTGGCTGCTCCCAATGTCGTGACCTCGCTAGCCTTGGTTTCGACATTACCATGGCGTTCCAGCCCATAATCCATGTGCCTTCAGGCAGGCCGTTCGCCTACGAGGCACTGGTTCGCGGTGTGAACGGTGAAAGCGCTGCGCAAATTTTGGCCAAGGTAACTCCCGACAACCTGTACCGCTTTGATCAGGCCTGCCGCGTGAAGGCCATCGAGCAAGCGGCTGGTCTGGGCTTGGGACGCCAGAAAGACTGTAAATTGAGCATCAATTTTCTGCCCAATGCCGTCTACCGTGCCAGCACCTGCATCCGGGCTACCTTGGAGGCCACAGTCACATTCGACTTCCCCGCCAATCTGCTGATGTTCGAAGTGACCGAAGGCGAGCGGATCGAGGACACCGAGCACTTGAAGTCGATCTTCAAGGAGTACGAGCGACAGGGCTTCACCACTGCAATAGATGATTTTGGCTCGGGTTACTCAGGGCTGAATCTGCTCGCAGAATTTCAGCCGGCTGTGCTCAAGCTGGATATGGCTCTCACTCGGGGAGTCAACCAGGATGTGGTTCGCCAAGCCATCGTCGCCGGTATCGTATTGGTGGCCGAGCGGTTGGGCATTACGCTGATTGCCGAGGGGATCGAGACTGACGAAGAGTGCCAAGCACTGGCGGCGCTGGGAATTGATTTTATGCAAGGGTATCTATTCGCTCGGCCGCAGGTGAATGGTTTGCCGTTGTTTGAGCGGCTGTCTTGACCTTGACCTGATGGTGCTCCCCTGGGCGGCACAGCAGGCGCAGGCCGGTAGCAGCGAAAAGCGCAGCGCTCATGCCTGGTCAGTCTTCCTTCGGCACCGTCCAGAAAATCTGCACGCCGCCATCGTCACGGTGGGCAAGGGTGACGTTGTCGTTCTCGGCAATTTCCCCGAGCAGGGTTTCCCAGTCGTCCGGGCTTTCCTGTTCCAGGCGGAAGATCAGCGCGGCGCGGCTGCGTTGGGCGGTGGGGCTGTTGATTATCTTCTGGATGCGAACACCCAGCTGAACGTAGCTGCTTGGGGTGGCGGAGGCGGTGCTGGACACAGGAATATCCTTGTTGTGCTGTATGTGCGTACAGTATTTCAGCGTAAGCAATTTCGCAACAGCTTGTCAGGGAAAATCCGGCGAGGCTGGCCAGAGGGTTCGCACTGTCGGTGCGGGTCTGGTGTAATGGCGGTCATTTTCGGAAGCTGCGCATGTATCGATTTCTTTCTCGTTTTCCTACCTCTACAGGCCTGGTCCTGCTGATTGCCGGCGACTTTGGTGCGCTTGACGATGCCTGGGCCGATGCCCCCACCGCCGTGGTGATCGAGCCGCTGGTGGTGAGCGGTGCCTACCTGCCCACCCGTACGTTCGACCTGCCGTTCTCGGTCGATACTATCGACTTGTCCCGTGGCACTGACGGCCAGTTGGGCGTCAACCTGTCGGAAGTGCTGGGCAAGGTGCCAGGGCTGGTGGTGCAGAACCGCCAGAACTACGCCCAGGACCTGCAGGTTTCTTCGCGAGGCTACGGCGCCCGCTCGGCCTTCGGGGTGCGGGGCATCAAGCTGATCAGCGATGGGATCCCGGCCAGTACTCCCGACGGTCAAGGGCAAGCGGCCACGCTCAACCTGGATGTGGCCGAGCGAATCGAGGTGTTGCGCGGCCCGGCCGCCACCCTGTACGGCAGCAACGCCGGTGGGGTTATCCAGATGTTCAGCCGCGACGGCCAGGGCCCTGCCCAGATAGGTGCCGAAACCACCTTCGGCAGCGACGGTTTCAACAAGAACCACCTGAGCGCCGAGGGCGGTAACGACACGGCCGGTTTCCTGCTGGATGCGTCGCGCATGGACACCGACGGCTACCGTGACCACAGCGCGGCGCGCCGTGACCAGACCTTCGGCAAGGTCCATTTCAAGCCGGATAGCGAATCGCGCCTGGCACTGATCTACAGCAGCCTGGAACAGAACGGCACCCAGGACCCTCTGGGGCAGACCTGGGAAGCCTACAAGCACGACCCGCGCTCCAGCGCGGCAGTGGCGCAAACCTATGACACGCGCAAGAGCATCGACCACCAGCAGTTGGGCATGAACTATGAGCGCTACGTAGGTGACGCCACGTTGCAGCTGAACCTGTACGCCGGGCAGCGCCGGGTGGTGCAGTACCTGTCCATTCCCAAGACGGTGGTCTCGAACAGCCAGCGCGGGGGTGGCGTGGTCGACTTCGATCGGCAGTTCCAGGGCGGTACGCTGCGCTGGATCCAGCCGGTTGCCCAGGTGCCCGGCAATCTCACCCTGACCCTTGGCGCCGATTACGACCAGAGCAAGGATGACCGCCGTGGCTACCAGAACTTCAGCGCTGACCAGTTGGGTGTGAAAGGCGAGTTGCGACGTGACGAGCAGGACACCGCCACCAGCCTGGACCCTTACCTGCAGGCGCACTGGGAAATCGGTAACTGGACCAGCGAGCTGGGCTTGCGCTACAGCAGCATGAACATGCGCGTCGATGACCATTACCTGGCCAACGGTGACGCCAGCGGCTCCAAACGGTATCAGCAAGCCACCCCTTCGCTGTCTGTGATGTACGCCTTCACCCCTGATTTGCGTGGTTACGTGAGTGTCGGCAAAGGCTTCGAAACCCCCACGCAGGCCGAGATGGCCTATGCACCGGGAGCGGACGAACGCTTCAACTTCGGGCTCGAGCCTGCCACCAGCATGCAGTATGAAACGGGCCTGAAGTACCGGCTGAGCGAGCGCACGCGGCTGGACGCCGCCGTCTACCAGATCCAGACCGAAGACGAAATTGTCGTGGACCGTGCGACGGACGGCCGAACCAGCTATCGCAATGCCGGGCGTACCCTTCGGCGTGGCTTCGAGGCCCGCCTGCAGCAGGATTGGAACGACCAGTGGCAGGCCACTGTGGTGTACACCCGCACCGACGCGCGCTATGCCGAAAACGTCAGCCAGGCCATCGCACGTGGCAACCGCCTGCCAGGTGTGCCCCAGGACAACCTGTATGGCGAGGTGCTGTGGAAGCCGGTGGCGGCGGTCAGCATGGGCCTGGAAGGGCAGTACCGCAGCAAGGTGTATGTCGACGACAGCAACGCTGCCAAGGCGGCGCCGGCCTATGCCGTGTTCAATTGGCGTACGCGCTTCGAGCAGCATGTCGGCCCGTGGACATTCCACCAGCTGGTGCGCCTGGACAACCTGTTCGACCGGCAATATGTAGGGTCGGTGATCGTCGGCGACAGCAATGGGCGTTACTACGAGGCCGCGCCTGGGCGCTCATGGTACGCGGGGGCGGGTTTGGCGTACCGGTTCCAGTGACGGGCTACAAGGGGTCGGGTGGCGCCTGCAGCGGCTGCCCAGCCACCGCTGGCAGTGCCGGTAGCGATAGAATCAGCACCTGATCATACGCTTCAGAGGGAGATGCGGTGGAATTGCAGCAGGGCTTCGTCCTGACCCGGCATTGGCATGACACGCCCGAAGGGACCTGCGTGGAATTCTGGCTGGCTACCGATCAGGGGCCCCGGCAATTACGCCTTGCCCCTCAGGACTCGGTGGCTTTCATCCCGCTGGCGCAGGCTGAACATGCCCGGGTGTTGTTGGCCAAAGAGCCAGGTGTACAGCTCAAGCCCTTGCAGTTGAAGGACTTCGAGCAGCGCCCGGTCATGGGGCTGTATTGCCGCCAGCACCGGCAGCTGATGCAACTGGAGCAACGCCTGCGCAACGCCGGCATCGACGTTTTCGAAGCCGACATTCGCCCGCCCGAACGCTACCTGATGGAGCGCTTCATCACCGCCCCCGTGCAGTTCACTGGCAAGCCTGATGCACAGGGCGTGCTCTGCGAAGCTCAGCTCAGGCCGCTGGCAGGTTACCGCCCACCGCTGCGCCTGGTGTCGCTGGACATCGAAACCAGCGAGCGTGGGGAGTTGTACAGCATTGCCCTGGAGGGCTGTGGCCAGCGTCAGGTGTACATGCTTGGCAAACCCAACGGCGACCCGGCGGGGGTGGACTTCGATCTGCACTACTGCGCCGACCCCGCCGAGCTGCTGGTGTGCCTGAACCAGTGGATGGCGCTGCACGACCCCGACGCGATTATTGGCTGGAACCTGATCCAGTTCGACCTGCGCGTGCTGCATGAGCACGCCAAGGCGTTGCAGGTAGCGCTGGCCTTGGGGCGCAGAGGCGCAGCCATGACCTTGCGAAGCCAGGGCGGCGGTGGCCACGTATTCGCCGACGCCCCGGGGCGCTTGTTGATCGATGGCATCGAGGCGCTGCGCTCGGCCACCTGGAGTTTCCCATCGTTCAGCCTCGAAAACGTCGCCCAGACGCTGCTCGGCGAAGGCAAAGCCATCGACACACCCTACCAGCGCATGGACGAAATCAACCGGCGCTTCGCCGAAGACAAACCGGCCCTGGCGCGGTACAACCTGAAGGACTGTGAGCTGGTGACGCGGATCTTCGCCCACACCCGCCTGCTCGAGTTCCTGCTGGAACGCTCATCGGTTACCGGCCTGGCGGTGGACCGCAGCGGCGGGTCGGTCGCCGCGTTTTGCCACTTGTACATTCCGCATATGCACCGCCTGGGGTACGTGGCGCCCAACCTGGGCAGCCGGCCGGACGAAGCCAGCCCCGGCGGCTTCGTCATGGACTCGCGCCCAGGTTTGTACGACTCGGTACTGGTCCTGGATTACAAAAGCCTGTACCCCTCGATCATTCGCACCTTCCTGATCGATCCGGTGGGCCTGGTGGAAGGCTTGCACCGTCCTGACGATGAGCACTCGGTGGAGGGTTTCCGTGGCGGGCGCTTTTCCCGCAGCCAGCATTGCCTGCCGGCCATCGTCGAGCGTGTGTGGCAGGGCAGGGAGGCGGCCAAACGCGAGGGTAACTCGCCGTTGTCCCAGGCACTGAAGATCATCATGAACGCGTTCTACGGTGTGCTGGGTTCCAGCGGTTGCCGCTTCTTCGACCCCCGGCTGGCCTCGTCCATCACCTTGCGTGGGCACCAGATCATGCACCAGACCCGGGCGCTGATCGAGGCCCGGGGTTTCGACGTGATCTATGGCGATACCGACTCCACCTTCGTCTGGCTCAAGGGGGCCCATGCCGAGGAAGACGCGGTGCGCATCGGTCGCGAGCTGGTGGCCGAGGTCAACCAGTGGTGGCAAACGCACCTGCGCGAAAGCATGGACCTGGATTGCGCCCTCGAGCTTCAGTTCGAGGTGCATTACCGGCGTTTCCTGATGCCCACCATCCGTGGTACCGACGAGGGCAGCAAGAAACGCTACGCCGGGCTCAGGCAGCGGGCTGATGGCACAGAAGAAATGGTGTTCAAGGGCCTGGAATCGGTGCGCACCGACTGGTCACCGCTGGCCCGGCAGTTTCAGCAGGAACTCTACGCACGCGTGTTTCGTGGTGAGCCGTACCGTGATTACCTGTGTGACTATGTACAGCGCACGCTGGCGGGTGAGAACGACGAGCTGCTGGTCTATCGCAAGCGCTTGCGGCGACCCCTGGCCGACTATCAGCGCAATGTCCCGCCCCATGTGCGTGCCGCACGCCTGGCCGACGACTACAACAAGCGCCTGGGCCGCCCGCTGCAATACCAGCGCGGCGGCTGGATCAGCTACGTGATCACCACCGCAGGCCCAGAGCCGCTGGAAAACCTGCAAGCCCCCATCGACCATGATCATTACATCAGCCGGCAGTTGCAGCCGGTGGCTGATGCCATCCTGCCTTTTGTCGGCGACGACTTCGCGCGGCTGATCGACCATCAACTGCTGCTGTTCTGAACGGGTAGTAGATAGCTAGCCGTCGGCATGCCCTGAACCTGCACAAACTCTAGCCTCAACGCCATCGCGGAGGCACAGATGCAGGGCAAATCCACTTCACCTTCGAATGCGGTCGACGCGCTTGCCATCGCGCAAGCCTGCCAGGACCATTACATTGCACAGCGGCTGCCGGCATGGATGGCGAAGCTGACGGTGGCCGACTACCGGCTGCTGAGCCAGGCACTGTCGCAGTTGCTGGCTTGCCGGGAAGGGCTGACGCAAGCCCTGGCACGGGTGCGCAACCTGGATGATTTCAGCAGGCCTTTGCTGCAGCAGGCGCTGGCCCGGTTTGGCACCCTGGATGCCGACCGCGTGTGCCTGCGGCAATGGTATTACTTCACGTCGCCGACCATCAGTTATGTGACCGGTCGGCTGCCAGTCGCCGACAGCGATTACTACGATACGCCGCTGCTGGAGGCAGCCCTGGGCAACTTCACCGAGGCCGAGCAGCATGATCAGCCCCGCAAGAATTGCCTGGTGGATGCGCTGGGCGCCACGCGTACTGAGCTATCGGCAACGGCCTTCGTCAGGCTGTGCCGCACGCTGGACCTTGGCCAGCAGTACCAGGCGCACCTGGCGGGTGTTTTTCAGCCAAGCGTGCGTGAGCTGCTGGTTAGCCGCCAACGCTATGGCATGCTGGCCGATGCGCTTGCGGCCCGCGCACAGGGCGTGTTGAGCGCGGCCCAGCTGCACTGGGTGGTGCAACTGTGCATGCATGACACGCTTGGCACCCTCGCGGGATCGCCGGTCAGCGTCCGCCGGCTGGAACTGTTTGGTTGCCGCATGCAGCAGATCGTGGTGCTGGATGTCATTGCCGAGGGGACGTTCTACAACACCAGCAAGTACGTCCTGGTGTATGTACCTGGCGACCCCGCAGGCCCCTGGAGCGTGTGCAACGACCTGGAACACTACGCCCGCCGGGTGCTTGGCAAGCGTTTGCGCAAGAACGACTACCGGCGTTTCTTCAGCCGCTTCGTGCGCCGTCGCGACAGCCAGCGGTTTTTCTCTGCCGTGGGTGAGCGGCTCGACGATGTCACCCACTGGGCGACCCGCAGCCTTGATGAACAGACGCATGCCTATGGTTTACCGCTGTTCGATGCCCTGGCTGATGACTGGATTGGCCAGGTCAAGGATGACGCGGCGATCATCGCCCCGCCAGTGGCGATGTTCGATCGCCAGGCTCAGGCCGAGCATGCCCGCCGTTTACAGGCTGAAGGGCAAACCCTGCTCGGCATCGCAGGGCTTTTCGTGCCCGCAATTGGCGCGGTGATGCTGGGTGTGATGGCCTGGGAACTGCTTGAGCAAAGCTTCCAGGCGGTCAGTGACTGGCAACAGAACGAACGCAATGCTGCGCTGGCCCACCTGCTGAATGTGGGCAAAGGGTTGTTGACCGTCGGTGCAACCGTTGCTGTTGTCGCGGCGGCGCGACGTGCCTGGAGCGTGGTAGACCCACTGGTGCCGGCGCAACTGCCAGGTGGCGAGGAAAAACTGTGGAACACCGACCTGGAACCCTACCGTTGTGGCACCCCGCCGGCTACCGCGGTGCGGGACGAGCAGGGGGTGTATCGCCTGGCCGAGCGCTGCTGGATCAGCATGGACGGTCACTGGTATGAAGTGGCGTGGCGCAAGAACGATGAACAATGGCAGTTGCTCCCTTACCAGGGCTATGCCCCCTTGCTCCGCCACAATGGCGCCGGTGCGTGGCGGCTGTGGTGCGAGCAGCCCGCCGAATGGGCAGACGCGCGCCAGCTGTTCCGCCGCCTGGGCAAGCCCTACAGCGACCTCGATGACCTGCAGATCGACCAGGCGCTGGCCATCCACGGGCTGGACGACCAGCACTTGCGGGCATGGCATGTGTATGGCCGAGCACCTGAGGCAGCGCTGGCTGACACGGTGCAGCGGCTGCTGTTCGCCGGGCGGATCCACACGTTGGTCGGTCAACTGCGCGAAGGTGCCGCCACCGCCGATCAGCAATTGCTGGCGCGGGTGTTGAGCCTTCCCCAGGCGGCAGGCCTGCACGGGCGCGCGCTGGCCGAAGTGGCCTGGGCCGGGCGCCGGGAACTGCTGCAAGCCATGTACGAGGAGCACAACACCGGCCCGCAAACCCCTTGCCCGTTGCAACGGGCCTTCGCCAGCCTGCACCGCCTGGCGGCCAGGGAAGTGATGCGCAATGCCAGCGAGGACGACCTGCAGCACCTGCAAGAGACCGGGCGCGTGCCGCTGTTCATGGCCGAGGCGGCCAGGCTGCAGGTTACGCGGATTCGAACCGCGCGGGTCTTCGAGGCGCTGCGCATCGATACCCCACAGAATCTCGACCTGGCGCGGGTTGTGCTGAACCTGCTGGGGCAGGTGCCGGGGGCCGGAGGGCCAGGCTGGCGATTGTTCGACGGTGAGGCCAGCGAGCCGCTGCTGACGATCGAAGGCGCGGGCCCAACCTTCGATCTGCTGCACCAGCATGGGGTGTTTCGCTTGCACGACCGTGCCCAGGCCAACGCCGGTGCTGCCGGGGAGCTGTTCGAAACACTGGCGGCGGCGTATGACGCCGAGGCACGAGCGGCCAGCCGGCAGCCTGCTGTGTTCGCACCCGCCCTGCGCCAGGCGGTGGCAGACCTCGCCTTCAACCAGCGGCCAGCCGTGCTGGTCGCCCTTGGCATGGGCCAGCGCCGTGGCGCCTTCGTGGCACCGCTACGGCTCGCTGACGGCCGCATTGGCTACCCCATGGCCGGCGGCAGGTTATGGGCTGCGTTCGGGCGGCTCAGGCCGCGGGCGCTGCAGGCACGCCTGCGCGACCTGTACCCGGCCTTCAGCGACGAGCAGGTTGGCCAATGGTTGGCGTCAGCCGATGCCCGGGCCAGGTTGAACGGCCTTGAGGCGCAATACCGACAGCTCAATAGCCACCTCGACAGGTGGGTATTCAATGCTGTTGCCACACCTGAATTGACTGCCCGACGTGAATTCAGAAAAGGCTTGATCGACTGCTGGCGCTTGCTCGTCCCCGAGTTGCAGGACCAGGCATCTGTGCAGGGCGGGCGCTTCATGCTGACCCAGACCCGCAGCCGTTTGCGCCAACTGCCTGGCCTGCCGGCCCAAGTGAGTTTCGCGCACGTGTCCATACTGGCCTTGCGCGCCATGCGGCTGGAGCAGGTGCCCGACGATTTCCTGCAGGCGTTTCCCAACTTGCGCAACCTGGAAATCACCAATTGCCGGCTCAGGCGCCTGCCGCTGCCTCAGATGCTGGCACAAAGGCTGGAGGTGCTCGACCTGTCAGGCAATCAGATCGCGCTCGACGAAAGCCAGGCGCTGGTCCTGGCCGGTTGCCGCTCCCTGGTGTACCTGAACCTTTCGGACAACCCGTTGCGCCGGGCATTTTCCGTGTTCGCCATGACCGAGCTCAACGCCTTGCACCTGTCACGCACGCAATTGCCGGAGTTTCCCTACGGCACGCTGGACGCGCCGCAACTGCACACGCTGGACCTCAGTGGCAACAGTATTTCAGTGCTGCCTGACGACCTGCATCAGTCACACCTGTGGCGCGCGGGCCGGGTCGAACTGTCGGGCAACCTGCTGGCGGCTGCATCGCAGGCGTCTTCCAGCTGGCATTGGCTCGAGGCGAGTCGCGTGCCGTATCGGTTCCGTTATCTGGACCTGGTGACGGCAGAACGTCGCGATGAAATGGCCGCGTTGTGGGTTCATCTGGAAGCCGATGAGGTATCGGACGACTTCTTCAAGACGTTGTCCGTACTGACCACCTCCGGCGCATTCAAGTTTTCCTCCACCGCCTGCGCGCTGGCAGCCCGCATACTGGAAATGTTCGAAGCAATGAGTGAAGACACTGTGCTGCGGCTGGAGCTGTTCAGGCACGCCGCGGCGACGGATTGCCAGGACAACGCCACTGCCCGTTTCGCTGACCTGGAAGTGCGCTTGATGATATGGCGTACGCGCCGCCAGCAGGGTGGGCGCCCCCCGGAGCAGGGCTTGTTGTGGCTCGGCGGGCAGTTATGGCGCTTGGCGTTGCTCGATCAGTTCGCGGCAGAACATGCCCGCCGGTTGGGGGCCGGCAGTGAGTCACTCGAATTCGCCCTGGCTTACCGTGTTGCCTTGCGCACGGCCCTGGATTTGCCCGCCCAGCCCGGGGAGATGTTGTATACCGATATTGCCCGGCTGCAGGACACCGACCTTCGTTCGGCGCGTGCCTTCGTGCTGGCAGCGCAGACCCGCGACGGCATGGCTGAATACCTTTCCAGGCAACGCTTCTGGCAGGACTACCTGCGGGGCAGTTTCCCCGATCGCCTGCAAGTGCCGCAGGACATGCATGATGAACTGGAGCGGCTGATGGCGCTGGGCAACCAGGAAGCGCAGGTCGAGCGGCTGCAGATTCGGAATCAGCAGCGTGAGCATGCCCTGCTGTTGCAACTGACCCTCGAAGCCCTGGACAGAAACGCGCCCGGCGACAGCACGACGGGGTAAAACGGCCAGCGCAGCGCTGCCGGCCGCTGGCTATGCGCTATGCTCAGAGCAGGCGGCGATGTTTGCAAAGGCCTCGCCGCCCGGTCACGGAAATCGGAAGTTACCTTTGTGGCAAGCACGCCATGGGCGGTTGGTTTAGGCTCCCGCGTCGGATCTTTCTCCATGATCTGTAGTCTTTGGTTTATCGAGAGAATAAGGAGATATGCATGCTCGTCCGCTCACTGACCCTCGCCACCCTGCTCGCGCTGGCCGGCCCTTTGCATGCCGCTGACAGTGACGCACCGTTGGCCAAGGAACTGGGCAAGGCGCGGCCATTGGTGGTCATTGCGCCGAGCAGCGCCGACCCCACCCTGCGTGGGCTCAACAAAGCGCTCGAAGACCCGGCTACCCAGGCAAAATTCAAGGAGCGCAGCCTGGTGCTGTACAGCGTGGCGCAAATGATGGGCAAACGGGAGGACAAGAACCTCGAGCAGCAAACCACCATGGCGCTGATCCGCGAGCTGAAGCTGGGGGCGAGCAAAGGCACCAAGGTGATTCTGGTGGGCAAGGATGGTGAGCGGCATGTTCTCAAGGATGACGAAGACAACACCGCCCTCGATCCCCAGGTGATCTTCGAGGCAGTCGATGCGCTGCCCGCGAGCGAGAAGGCGGTAACCGCACCAGAGCCGGTGGCGGCCGCACCGCAAACCAAGGCCAAGGACAGCAAACCTGCCAAACCGGCCAAGCCTGCCGCCCCGCCCAAGCCGCTGGAAGACTGAACGCGTGGCGGCCCTGAGCTTGCTCAGGGCCGTTGCCACGCAGGCCTGGCTCAGTCAGGAGAAGCTGGCGAAATGTGCCTGCATCCGCGCGGCGTCAGCCTGCCGGCCGCTGAACAGTTCGAATGCTTTCACAGCCTGGAACACCGCCATGTTGCTACCGTCCAGTGTGCGGCAGCCCAGCGCCCGTGCAGCGCGCAGCAGTTCGGTTTCCAGCGGGAAGTAGATGATCTCCGCCACCCACAGCCGTGCATGCAGCAGCGCCACTGGCAGCGGCGTGCCGGGTAGCTTGGCCATGCCGACCGGGGTGGTGTTGACCAGCCCGTCCGCATCGGCCAGTGCCGTGGCCAAGTCACCGCCAAGCATTGCCCGCCCCGCACCGAAATGCGCATTCAGGTTGTCGACCAGTGCCTGAGCGCGGGCGGTATCCACTTCGAACAACACCAGCTGTTCAACCCCTTCGCCCAGCAAGGCATGCGCCACCGCCGAGCCCGCGCCGCCAGCCCCCATCTGCACCACCTTGCGGCGGGCCACATCGGGCAGGCCGCGGCGCAAACCTTCGGCAAAGCCCAGGCAATCGGTGTTGTGGCCAACCCGCTTGCCGTCCTTGAGTACCACGGTGTTGACCGCGCCGATGCCGCGCGCTTCATCCGACAGCTCGTCGAGCAACGGCAGGATCGCCTGCTTGAACGGGTAGGTGATGTTCAGGCCGGTAAAACCCGTGTGCTGCGCAGCGTCGAGCAGGCCGGGCAGGGCGCTGTCGTCCAGTTGCAACTGGTCTGCGTCGATCAGCCGGTACAGATAGCGCAGGGCCTGGGCATCGCCTTCGTGCTCGTGCAGGGCCGGGGTGCGCGACAGTTGGATACCCCGGCCGATCAGGCCGGCAAGAATGGCAGGCTGGCTCATGCTGCACGCTCCTTGAGCAGTTCGGCGAAGTAGCTGATGGCCATGCGGTAGCCGTGGCTTCCCAGGCCGCAGATGACGCCGACCGCGATCGACGAAACGAACGACACGTGGCGGAACGGTTCACGTTTGTGCACGTTGGACAGGTGCACTTCGATGACCGGTACTTCGCTGGCCACCAGCGCATCGCGAATGGCTACCGAGGTGTGGGTCCAGGCACCTGGATTGATCACGATACCGGCGCAGCGATTGCGCGCGGCGTGGATCCAGTCGATCAGTTCACCTTCATGGTTGGTTTGCCGGAATTCGACTTCCAGGCCGTGGGCATTGGCAGTGTCGGCGCAGTGTTGACCAAGGTCGGCAAGGGTTTCGTAACCATACTGGGCCGGCTCTCGGGTGCCCAGCATGTTCAGGTTGGGGCCGTTGAGCACGAGAATGAGGGGCGTCATGACGGGCTTCGCTTTGTTGTTGTTGAATGTGCCTAGTTTTGTACTGACTGGTTAGTTCCGTCAATTGAGGGGAGCCGCCGTGTTGGGAAAGTGGGCGATTATCGAACCGCGTTCGCCGCCAAGGCGCGCTGGCGCACAGGCTGCACGCCTTACAGAATTGTAATTTTCATGCCACCACCCCGATAACCAGCCCTCTCTACAGTCCCTCGCCACCCTTCGTCGACGAGGACCTGTTCCGTGCTCATCCCCCGCAAGTTCGCCTTGCTCTGCCTGCTGCTGGTTGGCGCCACGAGCGCCCACGCCAGCCAGCGCCTGAGCTTGCCCCAGGCGCTGGCCGCCGCTTTTGCCCAGAACCCGGAACTGGCTGCCACCAGCCGCGAAATCGGCATTGCCGACGGCGAGCGGCGCCAGGCCGGGTTACTGCCCAACCCCGAGCTGGCGTGGGAGGTGGAGGACACGCGCCGGGACACCAGCACCACTACCATCACCCTCAGCCAGCCGCTGGAATTGGGCGGCAAGCGTGCTGCACGCATCGCCGCGGCCGGCGTCGGTCAGGCGATCGCCCAGCTTGACCTGGAACGCCAGCGCAATGGCCTGCGTGCCGATGTGGTCCAGGCGTTCCATGCCGCCTTGCGGGCACAGGCTGCGCTGGAGCTGGCGCAGCAATCCCAGGCCTTGACCGCCCGCGGCTTGCGGGTGGTGCAGGGGCGGGTCACTGCCGGCCAGTCATCGCCCGTGGAGGCCACCCGCGCCCAGGTGCAACTGGCCCAGGCCGAGGCCCAACTGCGCCGCGCGCAAACCCAGCGTAGCGTGGCCTACCAGGCCCTGGCGCGTTTGACCGGCAGCCCGCTGGTCAGCTTCGACAGCTTGCAGGCGGCCAACCTTTCGCCTGGGGTCGCGCCCAGTACTGAGACCTTGCTCGCCCGCGTCGAGCAAACGGTCGAGTGGCGCCTGGCCGCCGCCCAGGTCGAGCGTGGCGATGCGGCGTTGGGCACGGAAAAGGCCCAGCGCATTCCCAACCTCACCGTCAGCCTTGGCAGCCAGTACAGCCGCGAAGAGCGCGAGCGGGTGAACGTGGTTGGCCTGTCCATGCCGCTGCCGTTGTTCGACCGTAACCAGGGCAACGTGCTGGCGGCTGCGCGCCGTGCCGACCAGGCGCGTGACTTGCGCAATGCCGTAGCCCTGCGCTTGCGCAGCGAAACCCGCAGCGCCGTCGACCAATGGGTCACGGCCATGCAGGAGGTGGCGGCTTACGACCGCACCATCCTGCCGGCTGCACAGCAAGCCGTGGACACCGCCACCCGTGGTTTCGAAATGGGCAAGTTCGCTTTTCTCGATGTACTCGATGCCCAGCGCACGCTGATCGAGGCCCGTGGCCTGTACCTCGAGGCCCTGGCCACGGCGGCCGATGCACGCGCGCGGGTCGAGCGTATCTACGGCGACCTCGATGACCTGGGCAACCCAATGATCAGCAGGAGCAGCAATGACTAACCCACGCAAGTTGGCCCTTCTGGCAGCCACCCTGGCCGCGTTAGGCCTCGGTGGCCTGGCCTGGACCGGTACGCTCGGCCAGGCAGCCACTGCCCAGCCAGCTGAAGACAGCCATGAGCATGGCGAGGCGGACGCCGCCGAAGGCCATGCAGAAACAGAGCACGACGATGAACAAGGGCAGGTGCACCTGTCCATCGCCCAGATCGAGGCTGCCGGGGTGCAGTTGGTTGCTGCCGGGCCGCGCGCGCTGGGTACAGCCATAAGCTTCCCCGGGGAAATCCGTTTTGACGAGGACCGCACCGCCCACGTGGTACCGCGGGTGCCGGGTGTGGTCGAGGCAGTCCAGGCCGAATTGGGGCAGGCGGTCAAGCGCGGGCAGGTGCTGGCGGTAATCGCCAGCCAGCAGATCTCTGACCTGCGCAGCGAGCAGCAGGCTGCCCAACGCCGCCTTGAGCTGGCGCGCCTGACTTTGCGCCGCGAACAACAGCTGTGGCAGGAGCGCATCAGCGCCGAGCAGGATTACCTGCAGGCGCGCCAGGCGCTGCAGGAGGCCGAAATAGCCTTGGTCAATGCCCGGCAGAAGGTCGCGGCGGTGGGGCCGGCAGGTGCCGGCAACCGCTATGAACTGCGCGCACCGTTCGACGCCGTGGTCGTGGAGAAACACCTGAGCGTGGGTGAGGTGGTCGACGCGACCAGCAACGCCTTCACCCTGTCTGACCTGAGCCGGGTGTGGGCGACTTTCGCCGTGGCACCGCGTGAGTTGGACAAGGTACGCACCGGCCGTACGGTCATGGTCAGCGCGCCAGACCTGGGGGCCCAGGTCGAAGGCAAGGTCAATTACGTTGGCAGCCTGCTCGGCGAACAGAACCGTGCCGCCACCGTCCGTGCCAGCCTGGCCAACCCTGACGGCGCCTGGCGCCCCGGTTTGTTCGTCAATGTTGCGGTCAGCATCGAACGTTTCGAGGCTGCGGTAGTGGTGCCTGAAATCGCCCTGCAAAGCCTGGACGCGCAGACCGTGGTATTTGCCCGTACCGAGCAGGGCTTCGAGGCCCGACCCGTAACCACCGGCCGTCGCGATGCCGGGCAGGTGGAAATCACCAGCGGCCTGGCCGCCGGAACCCAGGTGGCTGCCGCCGGCAGCTTCGTTCTCAAGTCGGAGCTGGGCAAAGGCTCGGCCGAGCACAGCCATTGACCAGGGGTACGCCTGCATGTTCGAACGCCTGATCCAATTTGCCATCGAGCAGCGCCTGGTGGTGATGCTGGCTGTGGTCCTGATGGCCGCGGTGGGTATTCACAGCTACCGGCAGTTGCCGATCGACGCCGTACCGGATATCACCAACGTCCAGGTGCAAATCAACACGGCCGCACCCGGTTACTCGCCCCTGGAGACCGAGCAGCGCATCACCTTCGCCATCGAAACCGCCATGGCCGGCCTGCCCGGGCTCAAGCAGACTCGCTCGCTGTCGCGCTCGGGGTTGTCACAGGTCACGGTGATCTTCGAGGACGGCACCGACCTGTTCTTCGCCCGCCAGTTGGTCAACGAGCGCCTGCAAGTGGCGCGCGAGCAACTGCCCGAGGGCATCGAGGCTGGCATGGGGCCGATCTCCACCGGGCTGGGGGAGATTTTTCTGTGGACGGTGGAAGCCGAAGAGGGGGCCCTGAAGGAAGACGGCACCCCCTACAGCGCAACCGACCTGCGCGTGATCCAGGACTGGATCATCAAGCCGCAGTTGCGCAACGTGCCCGGGGTGGCAGAGGTCAACAGCATTGGCGGGCACGCCAAGCAGTACCTGATTGCGCCGGACCCCAAGCGCCTGGCGGCCTACAAGCTCACCCTCAACGACCTGGTCGCGGCGCTGGAGCGTAACAACGCCAACGTCGGCGCGGGTTACATCGAACGTAACGGCGAGCAGTTGCTGATCCGCGCGCCTGGCCAGGTGGCCTCGGCCGATGATATCGCCAACATCGTCATCTCCAGCGTGGACAGCACCCCGATCCGCGTCAGCCACGTTGCCCAGGTAGGCCTTGGCGAAGCGTTGCGCTCGGGGGCGGCGACCGAAAACGGCCGCGAGGTGGTGCTGGGCACGGTATTCATGTTGATCGGCGAAAACAGCCGCACGGTATCCCAGGCAGTGGCTGCCAAGCTGGTGGAGATCAACCGCAGCCTGCCCGAAGGGGTGTCGGCGGTGACCGTGTACGACCGCACCAACCTGGTGGAAAGGGCCATCGCCACGGTGAAGAAGAACCTGGTCGAGGGGGCCATTCTGGTGATCGCCGTGCTGTTCCTGTTCCTGGGGAACATTCGCGCGGCACTGATCACCGCCATGGTCATTCCGTTGTCGATGCTGTTCACCTTCACGGGCATGTTCGCCAACAAGGTCAGCGCCAACCTGATGAGCCTGGGCGCGCTGGATTTCGGCATCATTGTCGACGGCGCGGTGGTGATCGTGGAAAACGCCATCCGCCGACTGGCGCATGCCCAGCAACGGCATGGCCGCATGCTGACGCGCAGCGAGCGCTTGCACGAGGTGTTTGCCGTCGCCCGTGAAGCACGGCGGCCACTGATCTACGGGCAGTTGATCATCATGGTGGTGTACCTGCCGATCTTTGCCCTGACCGGGGTCGAAGGCAAGATGTTCCACCCCATGGCCTTCACCGTGGTCATCGCCCTACTTGGCGCGATGCTCCTTTCGGTGACCTTCGTACCCGCTGCGATCGCCCTGTTCGTCACCGGCAAGGTCAAGGAAGAAGAGGGCCTGGTAATGCGCACCGCGCGGCAGCGTTATGCGCCGGTGCTGGCCTGGGTGCTGGGCCGGCGCCGGCGTGCATTTGCCGGGGCAGCGGCCTTGGTGCTGTTGTCCGGGGTAATGGCCAGCCGCATGGGCAGTGAATTCATCCCCAGCCTCAGCGAGGGTGATTTTGCCCTGCAGGCCCTGCGTGTGCCGGGCACCAGCCTGTCGCAATCGGTGGACATGCAGCAGCGCCTGGAGCAGGCCATCATCGCCCAGGTGCCCGAAGTGGAGCGGGTGTTTGCCCGTACCGGTACCGCCGAGATCGCTGCCGACCCGATGCCGCCGAATATTTCCGATGCCTATGTGATGTTGCGCCCGCGCGAGCAATGGGTCGACCCCGGTAAGTCACGCGAGGCGCTGATCGCCGACGTGCAACGTGCCGCCGCCAGTGTTCCCGGCAGCAATTATGAGTTGTCGCAGCCGATCCAGTTGCGTTTCAACGAGCTGATTTCCGGTGTGCGCAGTGATGTGGCGGTGAAGCTGTTCGGTGACGACATGCAGGTGCTCAACCGTACTGCCGCACAGATCGCCGGCAGCCTGCAGGGCGTACCCGGTGCGTCCGAGGTGAAGGTCGAGCAAACCACGGGCCTGCCGGTGCTGACCATCGACATCGACCGCGACAAGGCCGCCCGCCATGGCCTGAACGTGGGCGATGTGCAGGATGCCATCGCCACCGCGGTGGGCGGCCGCAAGGCGGGCACCTTGTATGAAGGTGACCGGCGGTTCGATATGGTGGTGCGCCTGTCGGAAACCTTGCGTACCGACGTGGATGGGCTGGCCAGCCTGCTGATCCCGGTGCCGGCCAGTGGGGCTGCGGGCATCGGGCAGATCGGCTTCATCCCGCTGTCGCAGGTGGCCACCCTTGACCTGCAACTGGGGCCGAACCAGGTCAGCCGCGAAGACGGCAAGCGGGTGGTGGTGGTCAGCGCCAACGTGCGGGGGCGCGACCTGGGCTCGTTCGTGCAGGAGGCCGAGCAGGTATTGCGTGGCCAGGTGCCGATACCGCCTGGGTACTGGACACGCTGGGGTGGCCAGTTCGAACAGCTGCAATCGGCGGCCGAGCGCCTGCAAGTGGTGGTGCCAGTGGCCTTGCTGCTGGTCATGGCGTTGCTGTTGATGATGTTCAACAACCTCAGGGATGGCCTGCTGGTGTTCACTGGAATTCCGTTCGCCCTCACAGGGGGCGTCCTGGCCCTGTGGTTGCGCGACATTCCCTTGTCGATTTCCGCTGGCGTGGGCTTCATTGCCCTGTCGGGGGTGGCCGTGCTCAATGGCCTGGTGATGATTGCCTTCATCCGCGGCTTGCGTGAGCAGGGGCGAACGCTGCGTGCGGCGGTCGAGGAGGGCGCGCTGACCCGTTTGCGGCCGGTACTGATGACCGCGCTGGTGGCGTCACTGGGCTTCATTCCCATGGCCTTGGCGACGGGCACCGGGGCTGAGGTGCAGCGGCCGTTGGCGACCGTGGTGATTGGCGGAATCCTGTCTTCGACCGCCTTGACCTTGCTGGTATTGCCGGCGTTGTACCAATGGGCTTATCGACGCGAAGAGGCGCAGGAGGGGTAAAGCCCTGGGGCCGCTGGGGCGGCCCATCGCGGCACACCTCCACCCTGCAGGGTGTGCCTAATTGGAGTAACTGTCTTTCTCAAAATTTGAAAAGCCTGCGCGATTCGTTGTGGGAGCGGGCTCTAGGCACCTGCGGCATTCAGCTTGTCATTCGCCGCTCTCACTCCAGACTCTAATCCCCTCTCAAGACACACGCGGCCTTGTGTCGCGATGGGCTGCACGGCAGCCCCAGGATCTCAAACCGAGCCTTGAACGCCTTGGCCTACACCCTCGGCGTTGGGTTCATCATGCAGCGATATCCGGGACGTTTCCGGCAACGCCAGCCCGCCGAGCAAAGCCACCAACGCAATCACCACCAGGTAGAACGCCGGCGCCAGGCTGCTGCCGGTCTGCCCGATCAGCCAGGTCGCGACCAGCGGCGCGGTGCCACCGAACAGCGTATAGGCCACGTTGTAGGTAATGGCCGAAGCGGTATAGCGGGTCCGGGTCGGGAAGCTCTCCGACAGCAATGCCGCAGTCACCACCCCGCTGCACAGCGCGCCGACCGCCAGCAGAATCACCCCCAGCAGGGCCCCCGGCATCGAGCCGGAGCTGGCCAGCCAGTAGGCCGGGAACACGCACAGCATCACCCACAGGCAGGTGAAGCCGATGGTCTTGCGCCGCCCGAACCGGTCCGACAGCGCCCCCGCCAGCGGGCAGCCGATGGCGGCGAACAGCAGGGCTACGGTGGTGACCAGCAGCGACTGAGCCCGGGTCAGGTTGCCGACCAGTTGCAGGTAGGTGGCGAAGTAGGTGGTGAACATGTAGAACGACAACGCCGTCAGCGAAATGAACGCCCCCAGGTTGCGAATGGCCCGGCCGTGGTGGCGCAGGGTTTCCTTGAGTGGCGAATGCTCGTGCTCCTTGCCCTTGGCCACGGCTTCCCGGAATGCCGGGGTTTCTTCCATGCGCCAGCGCAGGTACAGGCCGACCAGGCCCAGTGGTGCGGCGATCAGGAACGGAATGCGCCAGCCCCAGGCAGCCATGGCTTCGCTGGACAGGCTGGCTTCCAGGCTATAGGCGATCACCGCCGCACAGGCGAATGCGGAAAAGGTCGAAACCGGTACGAAGCTGCCGTAGAAAGCCCGCTTGTCGTTGGGCGCGTGTTCCATCAGGTAGGCGCAGGCCCCGGCGTATTCGCCACCGGCAGAAAACCCCTGCAGGCAGCGCGCCAAGGTCAGCAATACCGGCGCGGCCAGGCCGATGCTGGCGTAGGTCGGCAGCAGGCCGATCAGGGTGGTGGAGCCGGCCATCAGCAAGATGGTCAGCGAGAGGATGCGCTTGCGCCCCAGCCGATCGCCGAGGGCGCCGAATACGATACCGCCCAGGGGGCGCAAGGCGAAGGCCACCGCGAACACGGCAAAGGTCTTGAGCAAGGCGACGCTGGAATCTTCGCTGGCAAAGAACTGGCTGGCGATCAGCGTGGCGAGAAAGCCGTACACGGCAAAGTCGAACCATTCGACGAAGTTGCCGATGGCCGAGGCGGCGATCACCCTGCGCAGGGTGGCGGGGGATACCTCATGAGGTGCGGACATGCGGGTGCTCTCCGATTCCATTGGCAGGCATGATGAACGTGGTGCGGTCTGGCCGCGCCATCATTGTTATGCCTGCCAGTAGATAACCGGGCAGCGCAAGGCGCTTTGTCGAGGACGACCTCGGGATACCTGAATCAACCGCCATCGACACGGCGTGTGCCCGGCAGCGCAGCGGGCGCCAGGCAATCAGGCGACAGCGACGCGATTGCGCCCGTCCTGCTTGGCCCGGTACACCGCCAGGTCAGCCTCGCTCAGCACGGTTTCCGGCTCGCGCCCCGGCTCGCCGTTCCAGTGGGCCACCCCCAGTGACAGGGTCACCGCGCCCACCGGCTGGATCGGCGTTTCCTGCACCGTCACCCGCAGGCGCTCAGCGACCGCGGCGGCCACCTCCAGGCTGGCCCCAGGCAGCAGCATGAGAAACTCTTCACCGCCGGTGCGGCAAAGCAGGTCACCCTCGCGGCAACAGCGGCGCATCAGCTCGGCCAGCCGCTGCAGCACCTGGTCACCGACCACATGCCCATGCTTGTCGTTGACCTGCTTGAAGTGGTCGATATCCAGCACGATGGCTGCAAATGCCCGGCCTTCGGCTTCCAGCAGCGACAGGTTGAGCTCCAGGCTGCGGCGGTTGCCCAGGCCTGTCAGGGGGTCGGTCTGGGCATCGCGGTTGAGCCTGCCGATGCGCGCCTGCAGCAAGTTCAAGCCGAACAGCAAGGCGCGCTTGAGCTCTGCGGCCTCGAAGTACCAGGCCCGCACGCGATGCAAGCGCTCAGCGGTGCCGGGGCGGTCCATCGAGCGGGCACCTGCAGCCAGTTGCCACAGTGGGCGGGCGATGGTCAGGGCCAGCCACCACAGCAGCAAGCAGCCTATCAGGGCCAGCGGCGCGGAAATACCGACCACGTTCAGCACCAGGCGGCTGAGCGGCATCATGGTTTGTGCCAGTGGCTGCTGTGCCACCACGCCCCAGCCGGCGCTGGGCACGGTGGCGAAGCCGGCGACCATCTCCACACCTTGGCTGTTGGTCAGCTGGCGGGTGCCGTTGCCCAGGTTGGTCAGTTGGTCGATCAGCTCATTGCCCTGCACGACGGTACCCACCCGCTGGCTGTCGGGGTGGTAGAGCAGCCGGCGATTGCGGTCGACCACATACAGGTACGAACCGTCCTTGTAGAAGTGCTCGCCGAGCAGGCGGTTGAGGATGTTGCGTTCCCGTAGGTAAAGGCTGCCACCGACATACCCCAGGTAGCGGCCGTTGGCGTCGACGACCGGTTGCGTCAGCGCCACCACCAGGTTGTTGGCCGCCGACAGATAGGGTGTCGACACCAGCGCGCGGCGCTCCTGCAATGCCTCCTGCACACCGGGCGATTGCATCCGGGTGCCGACCATGTGGCGTAGCTGGGCGGGGGATATCGCCAGCAGCACGCCATTGGCATCGATCACGAACGTGGAATTGAAAGCCATGCTCTGGCCCAGCACCCGGTCGGTCTCGCGCTGCAAGGCGGCGGGATCGTCCAGTTGCCGGCCTTGCTCGCTGGCGCTGAACGCCAGTTGCTGCAAGGCACTACCGATGAATGCATCGGTGATGCTGGCCAGCTTGGCCGCATACACCCGGTTGGCTTCCAGCGCGTGGTCGATCAGCAATTGGCGCTGTACCCGGTAGCTGGCGAAATAGCTGGCGCACAGCATGACCACGGCAGTAAGGGCGCACAGCACCAGAATGAGTGTGCGTAGATCCAGGCGCAGTCCGTGCTTGGCGTGTGGCAATCCTGACCTCGAGTGTTCGAATAGGGCTACGAAACGGAAGCGACCGTGCCGGTCGCGCTCATGAACCTGCCTTTTCCAAGGCGTTCAGTTCGTCTTGCACCTGCTGCATGCGCTGCTCGGCCAATGCTTGCACCTTGGGGTCGCGGGCGGTTTCACGCATCAGGCCGGTGAGTTTGTCGCTCAGTTGCCGGCCAGCATCGGTGTTTTCCAGGGCACGGGCTTTGGCCGGGTCCTGGGTGGCCGCGACAATGGTGGCGAACTCGGCGTCACTGAAATGCTCTTTGCTGTAGAGGCGGAACAGGTCCTGGCGCTGGTCTTCTACCGTCAGGTGCTTGCGCAGCACATCTTCGATGGTGGTACGCGCCAGCCGTGGGTGCTGGCGGGCCAGCAGCCCGGCCATGCGTTCGATGTTGTGGTCGTAGGCATCCTGCAGCGGCAGCTGGGCAAGAATCTGCTCTTCACGGGAGGGCTTCTGGTCGCAGGCGGTAACGACAGCAATCAGCAACAGCGGCAACAGCAACTTCTGGATGCGAGGCATGGCGTGGCCTGGTCGGGCAGTGAAGGCTGCCGATTATAGCGAGGTCAGCCCTGCCGCGACGAGCCCTGCGATTTGCCTTGTACGGCCGGCTGGGTTAGAACCGTGCACCCAACACTCAGGCTTGAACCTTATGCCGAACTGGACGTTGCAACCTGTTACCCGCGATGCCATTGGCCAAGTGCTGGCGTTTGTCGACAGCGCGCGCCGCGAGCTGTTTCCGGCGCTGGCCAATGCACCGTTGCCCCGGGACCTGGCGCATTTCAGCGAAACCTACCTTGAAGGCGAGGGCTGCTTCCTGGAAGCCCGGGTTGATGAGCGCCTGGTCGGGGTGATCGGCTACCTCCCCTACGACCACCGTTTCAGCCAGCTTGATTATGCTGGCGAGCGGGTAGTTGAAGTGGTGCGCCTGTTCGTGCTGCCGGCGTACCGCAGGCGCGGGCTTGCCGCCGCGTTGTTCGGCGCCTTGCGCCAGCAGGCGCTGCAGGCCGGCATCGGTTGCCTTTACCTGCATACCCACCCATTCCTGCCGGGGGCCATTACGTTCTGGGAGCGGCAAGGCTTCGCTGTCGTGGACGTGGAGCCAGACCCGGTCTGGCAAACCACGCACATGCAGCTGCGCTTGGGCTGAGCAGGCCAGGCGCCTGGGCTACCCAGGCTTCTGCCGGTTGCTCAGGGGGTGCGAAAGCGCAGGATGCGTGTGCCGTCCCAGGGGTCGGTGAGGTAATGGCCATGAACACCAAAGGTGTGCAGCAGGCACTCGGGGGTCAGTACCTCGAACGGCGTGCCGAGCGCGACCAGCCGGCCTTTGTCGAGCACTGCAACGCGGTCGCAGGTCAGCGCCTGGTTGAGGTCGTGCAGGGCCACCAGGGTGGTCACCTGCAGGGCTTGTACCTGTTGCAGCAGGCTCAGTTGGTGCTGGATGTCCAGGTGGTTGGTCGGTTCGTCGAGCAGCAGCACCTGCGGCCGTTGGGCCAGGGCGCGGGCGATATGCACGCGCTGGCGCTCGCCACCGGACAACGACCCCCAAAGGCGAGCGCGCAGGTGCAAGGCGTCGAGGTCGGCCAGTGCCTGCTCGACAATCGCCCGGTCCGCGCTGGAGAACGGCGCAATGGCTGACAGCCACGGCGTGCGGCCCAAGGCGACCGCGTCGAACACATTGATTGCATCGAGGGTGTCGGCCTGCTGTTCAACCAGTGCCAGGCACTGGGCCACACGCCGGCGAGGCATGCCTGCCAGTGGCTCGCCCATCAACTGCACGCTGCCGCAGGCCGGCGGGCGCAGGCCGGCCAGCACCTTCAGCAGCGAAGACTTGCCTGAGCCGTTGGGGCCGACGATCGCGAGTGTTTCACCCGCCACCAGGTTGAGGTGGATGTCGTGCAGCACCCGTTTGCCGGCCAGTTGCAGGCCGAGATCCTGGCAGCTCAGCGGCGCCAGTTGGAATGCAGCCATGACCGTCATGGGCGCCCCCGGCGGCTGACCAGTATCAGCGCGAAGACAGGCGCGCCAAGCAGCGCGGTGACCACGCCCACCGGTATGACCTGGCCGCTGATCAGCGTGCGCGAGAGGATGTCGGCGGCAATCAGAAACAGTGCCCCGCCCAATGCACTGGCAGGCAGCAGGCGGCTGTGTCCGGGGCCGAGCAGCAGGCGCAGGGCGTGTGGAATGACAAGCCCGACGAAACCGATGGCGCCGACGATGGACACCATCACGGCCGTTACCAGCGCCGCGCAACTGATCAGCAGTAACTGGCTGCGCCGCACCGGTATGCCCAGCGAAGCTGCCGAGTCGGCGCCGAAGGTGAAGGCATCCAGCGCGCGGCGATGCCACAGGCACACCAGCAAGCCGAACAGTGCCACTGGCACGGCTAGCCATACTGCGGGCCAGCGCACCCCACTGAGGTTGCCCAGCAGCCAGAACAGGATGCCCCGTGCCTGCTCGGCGGTGGCCGACTTGGTGATCAGGAATGCCGTCAGGGCATTGAACAGTTGCGACCCGGCTATACCAGCTAGAATCACCTGGGCGTTATTGCTGCCAGGGCCTGCCGCGCGGGCCAGCACCAGCACCAGGGCAAAGGCCGCCAGGGCACCGATGAAGGCGCCGGCCGACATGCTCAAAGCCAGGCTGCCCAGGCCCAGCAGGCCAACCAGTACGGCACCGGTCGAAGCGCCGGCGGACAGCCCCAGCAGGTAGGGCTCGGCCAGGGGATTGCGCAGCAGCGCCTGGAGGATCACGCCGCAGGTGGCCAGGCCGGCACCGCAGGCCGCCGCAACCAGTGTGCGGGTCAGGCGATAGTTCCAGATGATCCCGGCATCGATCGGGTCGACCGGATAACCGGCTTGCCACAGCTGGTTGGCCAGCACCTGGCCGACCACGCGCGGTGCCAGGCCGGTTTCGCCAATGGCTGTGCCGGCGAGCAGGGCCGCCAGCAGTGCGGCCACGGCCAGGCCGATACAGGCTGACAGTCGACTGATCACTGGCTGGCTTTACCGCTGGCAAAAGCGGCCGCCAACGTTTGCACGCCACGGAACAGGCGGATACCCGCCTGCATGGCGTCGGCGTCGAGGATGATGATGCGGTCGTGTTTCACCGCGTCCATGTTGCGGGTTACCGGGTCGCTGCGCAGGAATGCCAGCTTCTTCTGGTAGTCGTCGGCGGGGAAACGCCGGCGGTCCATGCGGGCGATGATCAGCCAGGTGGGGTTGGCCCTGGCCAGGGTTTCCCAACCTACGGTGGGCCACTCCTCGCTGGACTCGACCACATTGCGCACCCCCAGGGTGCGCAGCATGAAGTCGGCGACCCCTTGGCGGCCCGCGACGTAAGGGTCAATGACCAGGTTGGCGCTGGAGAACCAGAACAGTGCCGAGGTGCCCGACAGGTCCTTGCCCGCCAATTGCGCGCGGGCGCTGTCCAGGCGGCCTTTGAGCTCGGCGTTCAGGGCCACGCCGCGCGCCTGTACATCGAAGATCTCCGCCAACTGGCTGACGCTCTTGTAGATACTGTCGACCTGGAACGCCTGCAGGCGGGTGCCGTCGGCACCGATCAGGTTGTCCTTGCCCTCACAGTCCGAGGGCAACAGGTAGGTGGGGATGTTCAGTTCGGCGAACTGTTCGCGCGTACCGACCACACCCTGCGGCCCGACCATCCACTCGAACTGCACGGCCACCAGTTGCGGGCGTTGGCCAACCACCGCCTCGAAACTGGGTTCGTTGTCGGCCAGGCGCGGTACCGTGGCGTTCATGGCCTGGTATTCGGGCAACACATTGTTGAACCACAGCGAGCTCGCCGCGAGCTTGTCACCCAGGCCCAGGGCATAGAGCATCTCGGTGCCGGCCTGGCCGATGGTCACGGCGCGCTGTGGCGCCTGGGCAAAGGTCTGCGGCTTACCGCAGTTGTCCACCGTCAGCGGGTATTGGGTGGCGGCGGCCTGGGCCAGGCCGCTGAGGCTGAGGCCGGCAAGCAGGGTGGCGAAGCGGGGCAGCATGCTGGGCGATCTCCTATCGGACAGTTCACGGAATGAACGCACGGACAGACATCGCCGCGCCTTTGCCAGCGGCAAAGGCAACACAATGGCCAATCCCGGGCACCCCGCCGGTTGGTGAATGTTGGCCGGCAGGTCTCCTGACTGGTGCGTCACGGCCCGGCTCCGGCCTTCCCGGGTAGTACACCCAGTGGCGTCGATGGAGCAGGCTCGGCACTTACAGTTGCGGGGGCAGTTCCGTTTGGCCCGTGTTGGCGGGCCGGGGATTCCCTATTGATTCCGTGATGGAAACCGGCGGCCCGCATGGTAGACCATCGCGCCGCCGGGTGAAAACGCTTTTCAGAAGTACTTCAGCCAGCGGATGTCGCGCCGCCGCTGTTTCAGCCGGGCGAACCAGTGCACCGGCCGGTACAGCGAAGCCGCCAGCAACAGCGCCACGCACCATACCGCCGCGACGCCGTCGAAGCCGAAATAGCTGCCGTGGTTGCTGCCGAACAGCGCCACGCAGGCCAGGTACAGCAGCTTCAGCACATACAGGTGCAGCAGGTAGAGGAACATCGGCGCTGCACCGAACACCGCCAGGGCGCTGATCCAGCGGGCCTGGCCGGCGCGCTCGAATGCGCGCAGCAACAGCAGGCCGCAGCCCAGGGTCAGCGCCAGGAACAACAGCGAAGGCGGGTACTTGGTGAGGTTGAAGAAGCTCATCAGGGTGTGTGTGAGCGTGGGGTAGCTGCTCCACGCGGCTTCGCCATAGCCGTTGAATACGCGCAGCACGAAAAAGCCCAGCAGCGCCAGCAGCCCGCCAAGCAGCAGGCAGCGCTGACGTGGCCCGGCCTGGCTGCCGCGGGCAAACCATGGCCCAAGGCAGTAGCCCAGGGCGATCACCCCGATCCACGGCAGTACCGGGTAGGACGTGCGCAGCCGCAGCGTGTCGGACAACGTCAGCCAGCCGCGGTCATGCAGAATCGCCCAGGGCACGTGCAGGGCAGACCCCGGGGCAAAGTGCAGGCTGTCGAGCAGGTTATGCCCGGCAATGATGACGGCACTCAGGCCGAGCAGCGCCGGGCGTGGCAGCCACACCAGCAACGACAGGGCGAGCATGCTGATGCCGATGGCCCAGATCACCTGCAGGTAGATCACCGTGGGCGGCAGCTGGAACGTCCAGGCAAAGTTGACCAGGGTGAACTCCAGCGCCACCAGAAACAGCCCGCGCTTGAACAGGAACGCCGCGACATCGCCACGGCCCTGGTGCTTTTCGCCATACAGCCAGGCCGAGAGCCCGGTCAGCAGCACGAATACCGGCGCGCACAGGTGCGCCAGGGTACGGCTGGCGAACAGTGCCGGCTCGGTGGTATCGATGGCCATCGGGTCGCTGACCTGGCGGTGCAGGAAGAAGGTTTCGCGCACGTGGTCCAGGAGCATGAACAGGATTACCAGACCGCGCAGTGCGTCGATGCTCTGCAGGCGCTGGTTGAGTTGGGTGGGGGTGGCGCTGGCGCTTGTCATGGAAGGTCGCTGATGAGAACAGGTGTGAGTGAAATGTTATGTTATATCCATATGGCCATGGGCGGGTAGGCTTTTTGCTCAGCGCCGTGTTGGCTTTTTCGCGGTGAAGCTGCGCAAAGCCAACCTGGGCTGCTCCGCTCAGAAGCTGTAGTCCACCGTGGCAAAGTAGGAGCGTGGCGTTCCCATCAGCCATTGCTGGCCGCTGAACGCCGCCTGCACATATTCGCGGTCGAACAGGTTGTTCACCTGCAACCCCAGTTTCACCTGCGGCAGAACCTGCCAGCCGATCGTGGCGTCGACCACGGTATAGCCTGGGGCGCTCTGGGTATTGGCGTTATCGGCGTAACGTTCATCCATATAGCGCGCGCCCACCCCCACCTCGATCTGCTGGCCAATACCTTTGCTCAGCCACAGGTTGGCGGTGCGCCGAGGCACGTTGGCCGGGCGGTTGCCGGCACGGTCCTGCACCGCTGCGCCCACCTGTTCGTCAAACGCGTCATACCGGGCGCGCAGCAGCGCTGCGTTGGCAGACACCCGCCACTGGTGGGCCAGCGCCAGTTCCACGGTTGCCTCCAGCCCATCCGACGTCTGCTGGCCAGCCTGTTGGGGCTGGTGCGTGAGGGGGTCGTCTACCAGCAGCTTCTGCTTGACGATGTGGTAGGCCGCCAAGGTCCATTCGCCATCCCCGTCCCAGAAACTTTGCTTGAGGCCCACCTCGGTCTGTTTCGCCTGGGTGAGGTCGTAGTGCATCTGGTTGGGGCTGAGGCTTATCAGGTTGTTGACCCCATCCTCGCTGGTGGAGTACTGGCCATACAGCGACAGCGCGTCACTGAGTGCATACACCAGCCCCGCACGCCAGTTGCCACCTTGCAGGCTGCGGTCGCTGCGGCTGGCATTGGTCAGGTCGTCGCGGTCGATGTGGTGCTGGTCGCGGCGCACCCCGGTCACCAGCGACAGGCGCTCAGTGAGTTGCAAGCGGTTTTCGCCGAACAGGGCAAAGGTATGGGTGGTGGACAGACTTTGCGGGCGCAGCGGCGACCCGCTGTGGAATACGCCCGGCTGCGGCTGCCACGGGTCGATGTAGTCACCGCCTACGTCGTTGTAGGGGCTGTTGCTGTCGACGTTGAAGCGCACCTTGTTGTACTCGGCGCCGAGCACGGTTCTGCTGGCCAGGCCGAACAGCGAATGGTCGAGGGTGAAGGTCTGGCGGTCGCCGAATTGCTCCTGGTCGTGCTTGATTTCCAGGTAGCTGCCGCGCAGCAACTGCTGGCGCCCGGCGTCCCATTCATACTGCTCGGCGTTGCGCCAATGGCGGCGGCTACTGATGTAGTACAGCTGGTTGCTGGCGCTGAGGTGGTCGTTGAGTGCCCAGTCGGTGGTCAGGCGGGTCCACTGGTCGTCGTAGCGCTGCACGTCGTTCTGCAGGTTGTAGTTTTTCTTGCGCAGGCTGCTGCGGTAATGGCCGTCGATCAGCGGCGTGCCGTAGTAGTTGGCAGGCTGCGCCGCACCGCGCTCATGGGCCAGGGTAAAGCTGAGGTCGTCACTGGCATCGAAGCGCAGGGCCGCGCTGAGCGCCAGGCTGCGTGAGGGGGTGCGGTCCACCCAGCCATTGCCGGCTTGCTGGTTCAGCGTCAGGCGATAGCTCAGGCGCTCGCTGAGGCTGCCACCGCTGTCCAGGCCGAGTTGCTGGCGGTCCCAGCTGCCATACCCAAGCCGCAGCTGGTTGCGCACCGTACCGGCAACCGGTTTTTTCGGGATGACGTTGACCACCGCGCCGGTGGCGCCTTCGCCGTAGAGCACCGATGCCGGGCCGCGAAGCACATCGATACGTTCGACCATCCACGGGTCGACCGGGAAGGTCTGGGTGCCGGCTCCGGTGAACAGGCGGGCCCCATCGAACAAGGTCATGACCGAGCCGTGCCCGGCAAAGCCGCGGGCGGACAGGCCGGTGCCACCGTCGCCGGGGGAGCCGATGAAGGTAATGCCCGGTGAGCGGGTTACGGCATCCTGCACGGTCAGGTTGTTGCGCTGCTGGATCTGCTCGGCACTGATGCTGCTGGTACTGGCTGGCGTTTCCAGGGCGCTGAGCCCCAGGCGCGAGCCGGCCTGGGTCGGCGTGGCCAAGTCGCTGGCATGGCTGTCGAGGGTGTCGGTGATGGCCGTGGAGGGCAATGCCAGGGGCTGCGGGCCGCGGTCATCGGCCAGGGCCGGGAGCGTGACGGCCAGGCAGGCCGCTAGGGGGTGAAGCTTGAACATACGGGACATGTCGTTCCACTGCTGCAGGAATGAATGGATCCCGGTGGAAAACACGCAAAGGAGGGCTCCGTACAGGCAGGCGCGCGCACGGATACCGGCCTGCGCCCGCCCACCGCGGGGTGCCAAGTGAAGCCTCAGGCCGGTCTCCGGGCTTGCGAGGGGCATGAAACCTTCACCTTCCCATGCCTGAGCACAGTGGTATCTCGAAGGGTTCGCTCACTTACCGTTGCGGGGGCAGCGCCGGACTTGTCGTGATCAACACGACGCACCGGCTTCCCGTTTCACCCTGCGCGCGGCGGCGTAGGGCACCTGAAACTGGCGCGCATCTGAGCACCTGGCGGTGCCTTCGTCAAGGCAGATCGTGAAGAACGATCAGCGCCCACGCCGCCGCGAAACCCGGGCTTCGATATTCTTGCGCCCGATCAGCAGCGGCGGCTTCTCTGCCACTGGCTCATCGGCCAGCCACTTGTACATCACCAGGCAGTCCACCAGCCCAAGCCGGGCATGGCGATAGGCCTTGGGCAGCCGGCCAACCGTTTCGAACCCCAGCTTGTGCCACAGGGCGACTGCCACTTCATTGGTGGCCACCACCGAGTTGAACTGCAGGGCCAGAAAGCCTTCCTGGCGCGCCAGTTTCTGCGAGTGCTCGCACATCAACCTGGCCACGCCGCGCCCGCGCGCTTGGGCGCAGACCATGTAGCCGCAATTGCCGACATGCGCACCGGGCCCTGCCGCATTGGGCTTAAGGTAGTACGAGCCCAGCAGTTGACCCTCTTCTTCGGCCAGCAAGGTGCGCAAAGGCAGCTCCAGCCACAGGTGGCGGGCCTGTTCGAAGCTCAGGGACGGGTCGTAGGCATAGGTTTCGCAGGCCTGGACAGTGGCCTGGAAAGTGGGCCAGAAGCGCTCGAAGTCTTCGGCCGTCATGGGGCGGATGTGGATCATGCGGGTTCCTGCGCGGGTTTAGCCGCCCAGTCTGCGGGGCACGGCGCCGTCGCGCAAGGGCGGCGCCGTTCGGGCTCAACCGTTGGCCTTGCCCACTGCATCCAGGGCCCTGGCCGAGTAGACCAGCGCGGCACCCGCGTTCATCGCCACCGCCACACCCAACGCCTCGGCAATCTCCTCACGGGTAGCGCCATGCTTCACCGCTTGCTGCGAATGCACGGCGATACAGCCGTCGCAACGGGTGGTTACCGCCACGGCCAGGGAGATCAGTTCGCGGGTCTTGGCGTCCAGATGACCGGTTTTGGCCCCGGCGCCGCTGGCGGTCATGTAGCCGGCCACGGTGTCGGGGGAAAGTTGTTTCAGATCGCCGATGCCGGCCATCAACTGCTTTCGGTAGGCATCCCAGTCCATCATGCTCATCGTCGTCACCTTGGGGTGGTTGCGAATGGAGCTTTCAGGCTAGTCGAAGCGTGGCGAACGTGCGGCTTGTACTTTGGTGCATGCCCAGTCATGCCTTTGGCTACACCATCTGCACAGGCCGCTGGCAACACACGGACTCAGATGTAGATGAACACCAGCAGCAACGCTGCCACCACCGCCCACTTCTCCAGGTAGTAGCGCGTGCGATTGCGCTTTTTCAGCGCCTTGCCGCGTTCCCGGATCTTGTAGATCCGGGTGAACAACCGGTTGATGCCGCCGGTCTTGTCTCCGGCGGTGTTGGGTGCTGCGGCAGCCGCCATGACATTGCGGCTGAACCAGCGGTTGAACGCGCTGGCCCAGCGGTACTTGAGCGGGCGTTCGACATCGCAGAACAGAATGATGCGGTTGTGCTCGGTATTGTTGGCCGCGTAGTGGATGTAGGTTTCATCGAAAACCACCCCTTCACCGTCGCGCCATGAGTATTTCTCGCCGTCTACATCGATGTAGCAGGCGTCGTCGTTCGGTGTGTCCAGGCCCAGGTGATAGCGGTAGGAGCCGGCATACGGGTCACGGTGGCGCACCAGCTTGGCCCCCGGTGGCAGGGTGGCGAACATGGCCGCCTTGACCGTGCCAATGCCTTGCAGCAGTTCGGTGGTGCGTGGGCACAGGGCCATTGCCGACGGGTGGCTTTCGCCGTACCACTTCAGGTAAAAGCGCTTCCAGCCGGTTTTGAAGAACGAGTTGAAGCCCACGTCGTCGTAGTTGTCGGACTTCTTGATTTCGCCTACCTGCAGCAGTTGCCGCCCTTCTTCGCGAATTTCCTGCCAGTGCTCCTGCAGCGGTTTCAGTTCGGGAAAGGCCTCGACCGGCAGGTATGGCTTAGCCGGGTGTTTGGAAAACAGGTACAGAAAACTGTTGATCGGGGCCAGAAAGCTGGAGTGATCGCCCAGTTGGCGGGTCAGCTTGTGACGGACCCGACCGCGCAGGTGAACGTACGCGATCGAGAGAACGAAGAGGAGGACGAGTGCAATTTTCATGGACGGTTACTTGTCGAAAATAAGGCCATGCGCCATGGCATAAGCCCGCCAGCATAAACAATCATGTGGGCAGTTTGTACTTATTGTTACGAAACCGTGGGCCGACATTGGTGTAATGCCCTACAGTCGTGCGCAAACGTTTCATGCCCAGGAGTCACCATGGTCCATGATGTACGCCCCAGCGGCAGCCCGTTCAAACGGCTGTTTTTCGCCTTGCCGGTCAGCGATGTCCAGCGCCGCGCTCTGGCCCAGTTCCGTCGCGGCCTGAACCTGCGCAGCGGCAAACCGGTGCCGGCCGCCAACTTTCATGTCACGTTGCTGTTCCTGGGCGATGTGGATGCCGCTCTGGTGCCGGCGATCTGTGCGGCGGTCGATCAACTGGCGCTGCCGGGCAGGGTACCCCGGTTGACACTTGACCGCTTGCAGGTGTGGCAGCGCTCCAGCGCCCTGGTACTGGAGGCGCAGCAGGTACCAGCAGCGCTGATGCGCCTGGTGTACGGTCTGCAGCAGGCGCTGCTGCCTTTTGCCGGGCAAGCTGACAAGCGCGACTACCGCCCGCACCTGACGCTTGCCAGGGATTATCGCGGCGATTTGCCAGAGGCCGGCAGTGCGCCGGCGTTTTTCCTCGGCGCCCCGCACTTCACGTTGTATGAATCGCGCAAGGGCGCCTACTGGCCGTTGGCGCAATGGCCACTGGCGCCCTCAAGTGCCACGCCTGGTGACTGACGGGTGATTGCCCGCCGCCCTTCAGTCAAACCGGCAAGCTCTGGTAAGGCAGTTCATCCCCTGGGCTGCGTTCGAACTGGCGCTTGTATTCGCGGCTGAACTGCGACGTGCTCTGGTAGCCCACCCGGTGCGCCGTCTGGGCTACACCCAGGCCTTCGCCGATCAGCATTTGCTGGGCCTTGAGCAACCGCAGGCGTTTGAGGTATTGCATGGGCGCCATGTCGGTGCAGCGCTTGAAGTGTTCGTGAAAGGTCGAAACACTCATGTTGGCCCGCGCCGCGAGCGCCTCCACGCTCAGGGGCTCGCTATAGTGCTCGCGCAAGTGGGCGAGGGCGGCGCCGATACGGGCAAAGTGCCCTTGTTGTTCCACCAGCGCCCGCAACACCCCAGCCTGCGGGCCGCGCAGCGCGGTGTAGAGTACTTCACGCACCCTCGCCGGACCCAGAACTTTGGCATCCAGTGGGTCCTGCAGGCACTGCAGCAGGCGCTCCACACTGTCGCGCATGGGCGCATCCAGTGCTGCGGAAGTCATCGATTGCGGTGTTTGCGCCTGCACGGCAGGGTCTGGCGCCAGGTCCATGCTTTGTACCAGTTCACCCAACACCCCACGGTCGATGTCCACCGCCACGCCCAACAACGGCGCCTCGCGGGTGGCGAAGGTTTCACACATGAAGGGCACCGACAACGCCTGTACCAGGTAGTGGCCGGCGCCGTACTCAAGGGTGCGTGGCCCCAGGCGCGCCAGCTTGCTGCCCTGGGCCAGGATCATCAGGCTGGGCTCGTAGATCTGCGGGCTGCTGGCGACATAGTGGTCCCAGCTCAGTACTTGCACCTGTGGCAGGTGCGTAGGCACGAAGCCCGGGCGCGTGGCCAGGCAGCGGATCAGGGCGCAGAGGGGCGCGTTGGCATCGACGTGGCGGGTCAGTTGCATGATGAACCAGGGCAGAGGATCAGACAGCCTAATGATCGCAGATTGACGGCATCGCGCCAGTGGCACAAAGGCAGGTTCGGAGAATCAGGCATGCATGCCGGAGAATCAGCCGTGGGCGCGAGGGCGAATGGTGGGCACAATTGCCCCACTGAATCGTTTCATTCTACAGCGAGGTCCAGCATGTATACCGCCATCGGTTACGCCGCCCAAACCCCTACCAGCCCCCTGGCGCCCATGACCTTCGAGCGCCGCAGCCCGCGCCCGGACGATGTCGCCATCGAGATCCTGTACTGTGGCGTGTGCCACTCCGACATCCACCAGGCGCGCAACGAATGGGGCATTGCCGTATACCCGCTGATGCCTGGCCACGAAATCATCGGCCGCGTCACCGCCACGGGCGAACAGGTCACCGCCTACAAGGTAGGTGACCTGGTAGGCGTGGGTTGCATGGTCGACTCCTGCCGCCACTGCGAGGCGTGCGCCAAGGACCTGGAGCAATACTGCCAGCAAGGGCCGACCATGACCTACGCCACCCCGGACCGGGTCGACGGCAGCAACACCATGGGCGGCTACTCCAGCAGCATCGTGGTCAGCGAGCATTTCGTGCTGCGCATTCCGGCCGGCATGGACCTGCCCAGCGCCGCGCCGATCCTGTGCGCCGGTATCACCACCTATTCGCCGCTCAAGCACCACGGTGTCGGCCCGGGGCACAAGGTCGGCATCCTGGGCATGGGCGGGCTGGGCCACATGGGCATCAAGCTGGCCAAGGCGCTGGGCGCAGAAGTGACCTTGTTCACCCGCTCCCAGGCCAAGGCCGAAGAAGCGCGGCGCCAGGGTGCCGACCATGTGATCGTGTCCACCGATGCCGAGCAGATGCGCGCTGCGGCCGACCGTTTCGATTTCCTGCTCGATACCATTCCGGTGCAGCACGACCTGAACCCGTACCTGGAAACGCTGAAGTTCGACGGGGTGCACATTCTGGTCGGCCTGATCGAGCCGATCGACCCGGCCGTGCATGCGGCCAACCTGGTCATGAAGCGTCGGGTGCTGGCGGGGTCGTTGATTGGTGGTATCGCCGAGACCCAGGAAGTGCTGGACTTCTGCGCCGAACACGATATCCGTTGCGATATCGAGATGCTGGACATCCGCAATATCAACCAGGCGTACGAGCGCATGATCGCCGGTGACGTAAAATACCGGTTCGTGATCGACATGGCCACGCTGCAGGCCTGATCGAGGCCAGCGCCGGCCGCTATGCGGGCAAGCCGCGAAGCGGCCGGCTGGCAGGCCGGGGCAGGCTTGGCTACCAGGCCAGCGGTTTGTCCCAGCCCTTCCAGAACAGCCACCGGCGCACCTCCCCATGTGCGCCGGTACCGATCTGCCACGCCGGCCGGCCGCTGTCGAGGGCAATCTCCGCCACAATCCCGGCATGGCTGGCGGCCACCAGGGTACGCCCGTCGGCGCTGATGTCCATGGCGCTGATGGTCGAGCCCAGGTAGTGCTGCCAATGCTCCTGGCCATCTTCGCCAAAGGCCCGCAGGTAGCCGTAGGCATCACCGATGATGTATTCGCCAGCGCGAGCCACCCCGGCATAGACACGCGCGCCATCCTGCACCAGTGGGGTGCGCGGGTCCTGGCTGTAGTAATCGGTGCGCAGCCCCGGCAGGTCGGCTACCCGTACCGCCAGCGTGGCACCGCTGTAGAGGTGGCAGGCGTTGAGGAGCAACTGGTCACCCCGCTGGTTGAACAGCGCGAAATGCGGGTATTCGCTGCCGGGACCAATCTCGGCCACCAACCTGAGCCGGTCGTCCAGCACCAGGTGCCGGCTGCCTTGCTCACCCACCACGACCCAGCGGCCATCGGCCGACACCGCGCCGTGCTCCATGCTCAGCCCGAGGCTGATGTCCTCCGGCTCGGTGCCTTCGGCCAGGGCGTCGAGTACCCGCGCCTGGTGCGGCAGCAGGCGGGTTGCGCCGTCGCTGGCCAACACGAAGGTGCCATCGGCACTGACCAGCAGCACGCGTTGGCCGTCCGGGAAAGGGATCAATGCGGTGGGCGCGGGTGGCAGGTCGAACGGCTCGAACGGGTAGCCGGCCGGCAACCCTTCCAGGCCGGTCGGCCAGGCCAGGCGCTGTACCTGCGGGCCGCCCCAGCCAGCGGTTACCCGGACGCCTTCCGCATTGCCCAGGGCAAAGTAGCGACGGGCCGGGCAGCGGCCGAAGCACTCGACGCCGATCACCGGGGTGACCCCATGGCGATCGATACGCAGCACCTGGCCTTTTTCGTGCGGCATGCCGATGCGCGCCAGCAGGCTACCGTCGCCCAGCAGCAGGACATTGCTGATGCCCTGGCCATGCTCATCGAGCAACGGTACCAGCGGTTGGTGGGCAGGCGGCCAGGCTTGGCGGAAGGCTTGGCGTTGCTGCTCACTGCAGCCCGGGCGGTTGGCTGCCTGCAAGGCTGCCAGCCAGGCGTCGAGCAGGTGGTCGGTGGCGGGCACTTGTGGCTCTTGAAGATTGTCCCAGCCTTGGGCGCGGCCTTGTGCGACGTAGTCGTTGACGGCCTGGGCATAGGCGATGACCGCCTGCTGCCATTGCTGCTGGGGGTACTGCTTGTCCATGAGTGGATCGGGCTCCTTGCTGCAACGTGTTTCACTTCAAGTGGGCATGGTACTCCTTATGCCCGACTTGCGGTTGTTGGCCCCGGGTGTGACGCGTACCATGCCGGCATTCCTATTCATGACAATGCGTACGTCGGCAACCCCGTAGACGGGGGCCCTGGCGCGCGACCTGTTGCTTTTTCACGGAGACTCTCTTTCTACAATGAACGGACCTGTACCCAGCCACCTGCCACCCGGCACGGGCAGCGGCAGTTGGCTTAGCGTCATCGCCTTGGCCCTGGCGGCCTTCATTTTCAATACCACCGAATTCGTTCCAGTGGCGCTGCTCAGTGACATTGGCGGCAGCTTCGAGATGAGCACTGCCCAGGTCGGCCTGATGCTGACCATCTATGCCTGGGTGGTGGCGCTGGCGTCTCTGCCGATGATGCTGCTGACCCGCAACATCGAACGGCGGCGCTTGCTGTTGTTGGTGTTCATGGTGTTCATCGTCAGCCACTTGTTGTCCTGGCTGTCGCAAAGCTTCGCCATACTGTTGGTCAGTCGCATCGGCATTGCCCTGGCGCATGCAGTGTTCTGGGCCATTACCGCTTCGCTGGCGGTGCGCGTGGCGCCGCCCGGGCAGCAGGCCAAGGCGTTGGGCCTGCTGGCCACCGGCACCACCCTGGCCATGGTGCTTGGCATCCCGCTCGGGCGTGTGGTGGGCGAGGCACTGGGCTGGCGCATCACCTTCCTGAGCATTGCCGTGGTAGCGCTGGCGACCATGGTGTGCCTGATGAAGTCATTGCCGCTGCTGCCCAGTCAGAACTCCGGGTCGTTACGCAGCCTGCCGGTCCTGTTCAGGCGCCCGGCGCTGGTCATCACCTATCTGCTGGTGACCCTGGTGATTACTGCGCAATTCACCGCGTACAGCTATATCGAGCCATTCGCTCTGCACGTGGCGCAGATCGGCGGCGAGCGCACCACGCTGTTGCTGTTGCTGTTCGGTGGCGCAGGGGTACTGGGTTCAGTGTTGTTCAGCCGCTACAGCGAGCGCTTCCCGCAGGGTTTCCTGCTGGGCTCGATGGGGGTGTTGGCGGCGTGCCTGCTGTTGCTGTTGCCACTGTCAGGCAACTTTTACGTGTTCGCGGTGCTGAGCATGTTGTGGGGGGTAGCGATCCTCAGCTTCAGCCTGGCGTTGCAGTCCAGGACCTTGAAGCTGGCGTCTGATGCGACCGACGTGGCCATGGCGCTGTTCTCGGGTATCTACAACATCGGCATCGGGGGTGGGGCCCTGCTGGGCAGCATTGTCAGCAGCCGGCTGGATGTGGCGTACATCGGCCTGGTGGGTGGCAGTGTGGCGGTGGTCGGGTTGTTGCTGGCCGTGGCCAGCGCCCGGCGCTTGCGAGAGGCATTACCGCACTGACCGGTCAGGCCCTGCGATGGGCTGCGCGGCAGCCCAAACCGGCGGGAGGGCGTCAGGCCAGCACAGCCGCCCATGCTGAAATCAGCAAAAGCCCCGCCAACAGTTGGTTGAACACCCGTAACCGCTGCGGCGCCTGCAACCAGCGGGCGCTGCCTGCCCCCAGTACCGCCCATGCCCCCATGCACGGCAGGGCAACCAGGCAGAACACCAACGCCAGCTGCCATACCGGTAACCTGGGGGCGGCAAACACCCCCACAACCGCCACGGCCATCAACCACACTTTGGGGTTGACCGCCTGCAGCAAGGCGGCGCTGAGGGCGCTGAAGCCTTGCGCCGTACCCGCGTGCAGCGGTGCCCCGGCACTGCGCAGCATTTTCCACGCCAGCCCGCTCAACCACAGCGCTCCGGCCCAGCTCATCAGTTGTTGTGCCAGTGGGTGGCGCAGCAACAGCTCGCCCAGCCCCAGGCCCACCAGCAGCACAATCGTCGCTGCCGTGCAGCAGGCCGCCAGGATCGGCAACAGGCTGGCCCGTACGCCCAGGCGGGCGCCGTGCGCCATGACCAACAGGTTGGTTGGCCCCGGGCTGAGGCTGGCGACCAAAGCAAACAGGATGAAGGGCAGCATCGACTGAGACATGGGAACGCTCCAGAGCATCAAAGCCCCATGCTCGCTGTTGCCAAGCGGTTCAGTCTGGAAGATTTGAGCAGCGCCTGCGGTAGTCGGCCGGTGTCAGCTGGTAGGCGCGGCGAAACCAGCGGCCCAGGTGGCTCTGGTCGGCAAAGCCCAAGGCCACGGCCACTTGCGCCGAGCTCTGGCCTTGGGCGAGCAGCCGCCGCGCCCGGGTCAGGCGCAGTTGGATGAGGTAGGCATGCGGGGCAATGCCGAAGGCGGCCTTGAACGCCCGGGTGAGGCGAAAACGGTCGATGCCGCAGGCCCGGGCCAGGTCGTCGAGGCCAATGTCACGTTCCAGGTTGGCATGCAGGTAGTCCCGCGCGCGCTGCGCGCTCAGCGGCAGGCGCGGGTCGGGGTTGATGCGCCGGCGCCAGTGCAGGTGGCAGGTCAGGCGGGCAAGCAGTTCGTCGGTGGCGGTTTGCCGGACGATGCGCAAGTCCTGGTCGTGAACCGCGCGGAAGGCGAGGGCGGTGGCGCTTGCCAAACGTTGGTCATGGCAAAGGGTGTCGGCAAAGCTCGGCAGGCTGCCGCCCGGCGCGTGCTCGAACAGCGACCGCAATTGCTGGTCGAGCCAGAGCGGGTCGAGGTACAACGTGGAGTAGGTGAAGCCTTCCTCGGTAGGGGCCAGGCCATCGTGAATATCGCCAGGCTCGAGCAAGAACACCTGCCCGGGTGTGCTGCGGTGGCGCACCCGGCGGCAATTGAACTGCTGCACCCCCTGTTCGGTGACGCCCACCAGAAAGCTGTCGTGCCAGTGCGGGTCGTAGGCATGCCCGACAAAATGCGCCCGCACCGACTCGATGCCGGTGTCGGCGTCCTGCTTGAAGTCTATCCAGTTGCTCATGGGGGCATGCCGCCGATTCAAAACGCCAACCTAGCGTAACGGTTGAGTTCAGTCTGGAACAATTGTGCAGCCGCTGGCCAGTGCCGGTTCACGCAGCGCCTCGAAGCGCTCGCGTAGCCACAGGTGCAGTTGGGTTACCGCTGGGGTGAGCTGTTTGCGATGCGGGCAAACCAGCGTGACCGGGGTCGATTCGCCGAGCAGTCCGGGGAGAACGACCTCCAGTTCGCCGGTGGCTATGTTGGCGCTGACGTCCAGCCACGACTTGTACACGATGCCTTCACCCTGTACGGCCAAACGGCGGATGACATCGGCGTCGTCGCTGACCAGCGGCCCGCGCACCTGCACGGTGCGGTTGCCCAGTTGCCATTTGTCGTACACCCGGTTGTGCTGCATGTACAACAGGCATGCATGCTGCTGCAGCGCATCGGGGGTGAGTGGGCGGCCGTGGCGGGCCAGGTAGTCGGGCGAGGCGACCAGCACCCGGCGGTTCCAGGCAGCCAGCGGCAGGGCGATGTAGTTGGCGTCCTGGTTGTGGCCATAGCGGATGGCCACGTCTACCGGGTCACGGTTGAGGTCGGCGATCTGGTCAGAGAGAAAGAAGCGCACCTGCAACGCCGGGTGCTCGCGGCGGAAGGCGCTGAGCCATGGCAACAGCATGTTGCGGCCCATGTCGGAGGGCGCCGACACCTGCAGCGTACCGCGCAGGGTGTCAGGGTTGCCATGCAGGTCCTCGTGGCCCTGGCGCAGGCTCTCCAGCACATTCAGTGCGGTCGGCAGGTAGCGCTCGCCCTCTGCGGTCAGGCGCAGGCTGCGGGTAGTGCGGGCGAACAGACGCACGTCCAGGTCGCGCTCCAGGCGCTTGATGGCCGCAGCCACCTGGCCAGGCAGCAAGCCCGCTTCGTGGGCAGCGGCGGTGAAGCTGCCCAGCACGCTGCTACGGGCGAACAGCTCAAGGTCTGCGATGCGCAGCATTTTCACTCCAGGGCCGAAAGTGTTGCTGCATTGTGCCGGTTTTTCTTTTCTGCAGGAAAGATAAGATGAGCGGCAAATTCACTGCTCATACCTGGAGTCGTTGCATGGATACCGTCTCGCTGGCCAAGCGCCGTTACACCACCAAAGCCTACGATGCCTCACGCCGTATTCCCCAGGCCACGGTCGATGCCTTGCTCGAGCAACTGCGCCACAGCCCGTCCTCGGTCAATTCCCAGCCCTGGCACTTCATCGTCGCCGACAGCGCCGAAGGCAAGGCCCGGCTGGCCAAGAGCACCTCGCAGGGCTACGCCTACAACACGCCGAAGCTGCTCGATGCTTCGCACGTGATCGTGTTCTGCACCCGTACCGAAATGACGGAAGCGCACCTGGACAGCGTGCTGGACCAGGAGGCCGCCGACGGGCGCTTCCGGGACGACCAGGCGCGCGCGGCGCAAAACCAGAGCCGCCGTCACTACGTTGACCTGCACCGCTTCGATCTGAAGGACGTGCAGCACTGGATGGAGAAACAGACCTACCTGGCCCTGGGCACGGCGTTGCTGGGTGCTGCGGCGCTGGGGCTGGATGCCACGCCCATTGAAGGTTTCGACAGCAAGCTGCTGGATGCCGAACTGGGCTTGCGCGAGCGGGGGTTCACCAGCGTGGTGATGCTCTGCCTGGGCTATCGCAGTGAGGCCGACTTCAATGCCGGCCTGGGCAAGTCGCGCTTGCCGGCAGCGCAGGTATTCACCTTCCTGTAAGCGTGGCAGCCGGGTAATGCCAGGCAGTCAAGCCCTGGTGGCAGCCATTGGGCTGCTTTGCAGCTCATCGCCGGCAAGCCAGCCCACAGGGGGCGCATCAGGGCTGATAGGTGTTTGTCACAAGATATGCAGCGCCTGTGAGATCGAGCGCCGCCCGCGCGGCGCATCGCGAGCTGCGCTCGCTCCTACGTTTGTTTCGGGCCAATTATTCCTGTGGGATTTGCGCGCGAACGCCTTGGCGCATGCCTCAAAATCGCGTCGTACGAACAAGGCGGCCGCGCGCATCTGGCACAGGGGTTACTGGCCCGAAACAAACGTAGGAGCGAGCGTAGCTCGCGATGCGCCGCGCGGGCGGCGCTCGATCTCACAGGCACTGAAGATGCAGCGGCTACCCTTGCCAGGAACCATAGAATCTCCCACAGGGGTCGCATCAGGGCTGATAGGTGTTTGTCACAAGATATGCAGCGCTTGTGAGATCGAGCGCCGCCCGCGCGGCGCATCGCGAGCTGCGCTCGCTCCTACGTTTGTTTCGGGCCAATTATTCCTGTGGGATTTGCGCGCGAACGCCTTGGCGCATGCCTCAAAATCGCGTCGTACGAACAAGGCGGCCGCGCGCATCTGGCACAGGGGTTACTGGCCCGAAACAAACGTAGGAGCGAGCGTAGCTCGCGATGCGCCGCGCGGGCGGCGCTCGATCTCACAGGCACTGAAGATGCAGCGGCTACCCTTGCCAGGAACCATAGAATCTCCCACAGGGGTCGCATCAGGGCTGATAGGTGTTTGTCACAAGATATGCAGCGCTTGTGAGATCGAGCGCCGCCCGCGCGGCGCATCGCGAGCTGCGCTCGCTCCTACGTTTGTTTCGGGCCAATTATTCCTGTGGGATTTGCGCGCGAACGCCTTGGCGCATGCCTCAAAATCGCGTCGTACGAACAAGGCGGCCGCGCGCATCTGGCACAGGGGTTACTGGCCCGAAACAAACGTAGGAGCGAGCGTAGCTCGCGATGCGCCGCGCGGGCGGCGCTCGATCTCACAGGCACTGAAGATGCAGCGGCTACCCTTGCCAGAAACCATAGAATTTCCCACAGGGCCCGCGCAAGAGGCGGGTTACCACAAGGCTGCCGACGCCGCAGCCAGTACCCTGGCAAACACCTCCAGCGCCTTGTCGACTTCGGCGTCGGTGCTGAAACGGCCGATGCTAAGGCGCACGCTGTTGCGCGCCTGGTGCTCATTCAGCCCCAGCGCCAGCAGCACGTGGGACGCCATGTTGCTGCCCGAGTTGCACGCCGAGGTGGTGGACAACGCCAGTTCGCTGGCCAGCGCCGCACTGTTGAAGCCCGGGCTGTCGATGCACAGGTTCAGGGTGTGCGGGATGCGTTGCGTGGCGCAGCCATTGAGGCTGACCCCGGGCAACTTCAGCAAGCCTTCCTGCAGCCGCGTGGCCAGCTGCGCAAGGCGTAGGTACTCGCTGTCGCCAGGCTGCCCGGCCAGGGCGAACGCACTGCCCATGCCGGCAATCTGGTGGGTGGCCAAGGTCCCGGAACGCAGGCCCTGTTCATGGCCACCGCCGTGGATCTGTGCGCGCAGTACCGGGCGCGCGCGAGGCCCGACGTACAGGGCGCCGATGCCTTTGGGCCCATAGACCTTGTGCGCCGAGAACGACATCAGGTCGACAGCCATCGCGCGCAGGTCGATCGCCAGTTTGCCCACTGCCTGTGCGGCGTCCACGTGCAACAGGGCGCCATGCGCGCGAACGCACTCGCCAATGGCGGCAACGTCGGTGACCGTGCCCAGTTCATTGTTGACGGCCATCAGCGATACCAGGCGGGTATCGGCGCGCAACGCGGCTTGTACCGCCGCGGGCTGGATCAGGCCACGGGCATCAGGTGCCAGGCGCGTGACCGCCCAGCCTTGGCGCTCCAGTTCGGCCACGGTGTCGAGTACGGCTTTGTGTTCCAGCAGGCTGGTGACCAGGTGCCCGGGGTGGTCGATGCCGTTGGCAACGCCTTTGAGCGCAAGGTTGTTCGACTCGGTGGCACCAGAGGTCCATACCAGCGCTTCCGCCGGGGCGCCAATGCGCTCGGCCACTTGCTGGCGGGCCTGGTCCACCGCACTGCGGGCGGCCTGGCCGTAGGCATGGCCACTGGAGGCCGGGTTGCCGAAGTTGGCCTGGCGGCCAAGGCAGGCGAGCATGGTTTCGACCACCCGGTCATCGACCGGGGTAGTGGCGGCGTAATCGAAGTACAGCGGGGCGTTAGGCATCGGGGCATGTCCATGTCTGTCGCCGTGGGGTCGGCGATCGTTGGCATCAGCCTATCGTGCGGTCGAAAGATGCTTTTCGCTTCCCGCTGGGCTATTTGTGGCGTATTTGCATGCTTGTTCTATTTGATTGCCTTTTTGGAGAATATTTTTCTCAATTCATTCTTTCGCACAGCACACCGTGATACGCATCGACCGGTTTCAGCGCGTATTTTAGGCAGGTTCAAGCGCTTTTTCTTCGTCGGCTACCACACGTTGGCACAGCTCGGTGATCTGCTCGCGCATCCAACGGTTGGCCGGGTCCTGGTCGGTGCTTTCGTGCCAGTACAGGTGGGTTTCCAGGGCCGGGACCTCCACCGGCAACGGGTGGTAGCGCAGCTGATGACGGCGAGCGAAACGCTCCGGGACGGTCATTGCCATGTCGGTCTGCTGCAACACTTGCGAGGCCATCAGGTAGTGCTGCGAGCGCAGGGCGACCTTGCGTTGCACGCCCATCTTGCCCAAGGCCAGGTCGACATACCCCAGGCCGTTGCGGCGGCTGGAAATGTGGATATGGGTCATGCCCAGGTAGCTGTCGAGGGTCAGTTTGCTGTCCGACAGCGGGTGGCCCTGGCGCAGGGCACAGACATAGCGGTCTTGCATCAGCTTCACGTGGCGGACCTGGGGGTCGGTGTTCAACGGTGCGTCGATGGCAAAATCCAGGCGGCCGGCGGCCAGCTCCTTGGTGGTTTCACGGCGCTTGCACAGGAAACTCTCGATCAGCACCGTAGGCGCCAGGCGGCGCAGCCGCTGGAACAGGGGCGGCAGAATGACCGCTTCGGTCAGGTCGGTCATGCTGATACGGAAGGTTTTGTTGGCCTGTTGCGGGTTGAAAATGCGGCTTTCCTGTACTGACGTGCGCAGCAGCGCCAGGGCGTTGCGCACCGGGCCGATGATGTTCTGCGCCATGGGCGTGGGCACCATGCCTTGCGCAGTGCGCACGAACAGCGGGTCGTTGAAGGTTTCGCGCAGGCGCGACAGGGCGTTGGACACTGCCGGCTGGGTGATGCCGACGATCTGCCCGGCGCGGGTGAGGTTGGCTTCGGTGTAGATCGCATCGAACACGATGAACAGGTTGAGGTCGACCTTGCTGAGGTTCATGGGCGCCGCTCTTTGTTGGAGTTATCTGCCGATCATATATCGGTTATGAATGTTCATACACGCGGAAAATAGACTAGGTGGATCGGGTTGCGCTGCTCTAGGCTCTGGCCATGTTCTTCGAACCGTGAAGGTAACCCCGATGGATTTCGCCTATTCGCCCAAGGTCCAGGCACTGCGCGAACGTGTCACCGCGTTCATGGATGCTTATGTCTACCCCGCCGAGGCGGTGTTTGACCGCCAGGTCGCCGAGGGTGACCGCTGGCAGCCCACCGCGATCATGGAAGAGCTCAAGGCCAAGGCCCGCGCCGAGGGGCTATGGAACCTGTTCCTGCCCGAGTCGGAGTACGGCGCTGGCCTGAGCAACCTGGAGTACGCGCCGCTGGCCGAAATCATGGGCCGCTCACTGCTCGGCCCGGAGCCGTTCAACTGTTCGGCCCCGGATACCGGCAACATGGAGGTGCTGGTGCGCTACGGCACCCAGGCGCAAAAACGCCAGTGGCTGGAGCCGCTACTGCGGGGCGAGATTCGTTCCTCCTTCGCCATGACCGAACCGGATGTGGCTTCCTCGGACGCGACCAACATGGTCGCGACCGCGGTGCGTGACGGTGACGAGTGGGTGATCAATGGGCGCAAATGGTGGACGTCTGGTGCGTGCGACCCGCGCTGCAAGGTGATGATCTTCATGGGCCTCTCCAATCCGGAAAGCCCGCGTCACCAGCAGCACTCGATGGTATTGGTGCCAACCGATACGCCTGGTGTGAAGATTGTTCGCCCGCTGCCGGTATTCGGCTACGACGATGCCCCGCATGGCCACGCCGAGGTGCTGTTCGAGAACGTAAGGGTGCCTTACGAAAACGTGATCCTCGGCGAGGGCCGCGGCTTCGAGATCGCCCAGGGGCGCCTGGGCCCTGGGCGTATCCACCACTGCATGCGTTCTGTCGGCATGGCCGAACGGGCGCTGGAGCTGATGTGCAAGCGCTCGGTTGCGCGCACCGCCTTCGGCAAGCCTCTGGCACGCCTGGGGGGCAACGTCGACAAGATTGCCGATTCGCGCATGGAAATCGACATGGCCCGGCTACTCACGCTCAAAGCGGCGTACATGATGGACACGGTCGGCAACAAGGTCGCGCGCAGCGAGATCGCGCAGATCAAGGTGGTGGCGCCGAACGTGGCGCTGAAGGTGATCGACCGGGCGATCCAGCTGCATGGCGGGGCAGGGGTGAGCGGCGATTTCCCGCTGGCGTACATGTACGCCATGCAACGCACCCTGCGCCTGGCCGACGGGCCCGATGAAGTGCACCGGGCGGCGATCGGCAAGTATGAGATTGGCAAGTATGTGCCGGCAGAGATGTTGCGCAGCGGGCGGTGAGGCAGGCTGATTCTCGTCAGGCCTACTCTTTGTGGCCGGCATTGGCTTGGGGGGTACCGTGTGCCGGCGGCTGATCCACCACAGCCGGCTGCTGCCCCCGCGTCTTGAGCAGCGAAATCACCACCCCACCCAGCAACAGCCCGAACGTCACACCCAACGACAGCAACGCCGGCACCTTGCCGACCATGCCATGGTAGAAGATCTTGCAGCCGATGAAGATCAACACCAGCGCCAGTGCGTACTTGAGGTATACGAACCGGTGCATCAGCGCCGACAACGCAAAGTACAGCGAGCGCAGGCCAAGAATGGCAAAGATGTTCGAGGTGTAGACAATGAACGGGTCCTGGGTGATGGCGAAGATCGCGGGTACGCTGTCCACTGCGAACACCAGGTCGGCCAGCTCGATCAGCACCAGTGCCAGGAACAGCGGCGTTGCATGGCGCAGGGCCTTGTTCTGCCCCGGGGGTGTCTGGCGGACAAAGAAGTGCGAGCCATGGATCTCGTCGGTCACCCGCAGGTGCCGGCGCACGAACTTGAGGATTGGGTTGTTGGCCAGGTCTGGATGGCTGTCTTCTTTGGCCAGCGCCATCTTCACCCCGGTGAACAGCAGGAAGGCCCCGAAGAGGTACAGCACCCAGGCGAAGTTCTGCACCAGTGCTGCGCCCACCCCGATCATGATCGCGCGCAGGATCACCACCCCGAGGATGCCCCAGAACAGCACGCGGTGCTGGTAACGGCGGGGGATGGCGAAATAGCTGAAAATTATGGCCATGACGAACACGTTGTCCATCGACAGCGATTGCTCGACCAGGAAGCCGGTGTAGAACTCCAGCGCCGATTGCGCGCCTAGCTGGAACCAGACCCAACCGCCGAACAGCACGCCGATGCTGAAGTAGCCGGAGTACAACAGCAGGCTTTCGCGCATGCCGATTTCACGTTCGTGACGGTGCAGTATGCCGAGGTCGAGTACCAGCAGGCCGATGACGATGGCCATGAACACCAGCCACAACCAGGTGCTGGTACCGAGGAACGGGGTGGTGAGAAACGCCTGTAGAGCTGTCATGAGCCCCTCCTTGAATGTCGACGTTGCGTGGCAACAGTGATCCGACATCACGGCGTGGCAGCCGTCAGAGGGGCCCGGTATCACATAGGGTTAAGGCTAGACCTGTTTGCCTGCGCTGCCGAATCCGGAGCTGTTACATTTGTTTGCCAGACGGCCGTGAACAGCATCACCCTGTTGCTCAGTACACCCACACCTCCACACGCTGGTTGTGCAGCCGCCCTTGTTCACGTTCGTTGCCGGCCACAGGCAATTCAGCGCCCATGCCGGTCACCTGCAGCACTGCGACGCCGTTACGTGCCAACTGTCGGCGCACCGCCTGCGCCCGCAAGCGCGACAGCAGCGCAGCGCGGCCTGGGGTCAGCTTGGGGTCGCCGAAGCCAACCAGCACTGTCTTGCCTTGTAGCTTGCCGGCCTGGTGCAGGTAATCGGCGACCCTTCGCACATCACGCAGGGCCTTGTTGTCGAGGTTGGCGCTGCCTGCCTGAAAGCGAAAGTTCACGCTCAGCCGTTGTGCCTGCTTGGCCAGGTTGCGGTAGCGCGGCGGCATGCCTGCCTGTGGTGGCACTGGCAGGGCCTGTATCTGCTGCGAAACGAACCCTTGCTGGGCGACGATGGCCTGGCCTGCCGGGCTTTGGGCGAAGTCCGCGAGGGCTTTGGCGGGTGGTTTGGGGTTGGCCGGCAGATAGAAGTACAAGCGCCGTGACAGGGGGTAGTCCTCGCTGGCCACCAGGGCGCGCGCTGGCAGCATGGCCGGGGCGTCCCCTTCAGCCACCGCCAGCACCTTGGCCCCGTGAATGGCGGCCAGGCTACTGAAGCCAATGGCCTGGCGGTCGGTGCTCACCCCTGCGGCCAGTTCGTCACTGGATTCGAAGCGCCGGGCCTGGGCTGACAGTGCCGCGTGCTGTGGCGCCAGTACCAGTGCCTTGAAGGTTTCAAAGGTGCCGGAGCGGTCGTCACGGGCGTACAGGTGAATGGCCCCGCCGGAAATGCCCAATTCTTCCCAACGCTGGATCTGACCAGAGAAAACTTGCGCCAGTTGCCCTGTGCTGAGCTGCGGCAGCGGGTTGTCGGGGTGGACAATGACCGCCACGCCATCCAGGGCAATGACTTGCTCGGAAGCGGCAGCACGGAGGTCGCCCAACGCTCGCAACTGGAGTACTTCGTTGTCGTTGATCGGCCGTGAGGCGGCGGCCAGGTCGGCCTCGCCCTCAACCAGGGCGGTGAAGCCGGTGCTGGAACCGTGGGCAGCGATGTCGATGCGTACCGGTTGGCCCTGCGTGTCGCGGGCCGTGATCACGGTTTCGTTGGGCAGCTTGCCGGCTTGCCGTTGGATCGCGCTGGCTTGCTGCGCACGGAGCTGGCCCTCCACCAGCGCCGGCAGCAGGGCTGCGCCGATGGTATTGGAGCCTTGCACACGCAAATGAACCGGTTCGGCCACGGTGGCCAGCGGTAGCACGGTGAGCAGTAGCACAAGCAGGCGTGGCATGCCGGGTGGCCCTGTGGCATAGAGTTGGCCGGCAGATTACGACAGGGGCGTGATGATAATGTGACAGTCAATGGGCTTGAGGCTGTCGAGGCTGCTGTGCAGCCCATCGCCGGCAAGCCGGCTCCCACACCGATAGCAATGTTCTCAAGACCTGTGCTGTACGTTGTGGGAGATTCTATGGTTTCTGGCAAAGGTGGCCGCAGCATCTTCAGCGCCTGTCAGCCCTGATGCGATCCCTGTGGGAGCCGGCTTGCCGGCGATGGGCCGCAAGCCGGCCCTGGCGGTCTCAATGCGCGCCGGCCGATTTGCTCAGGTCGCTCTCGGCCCATTCGGTGTAGATGCAGGCATCTGCCACTGCCCAGCGCACCTTCACGCTGTCCCCTGGCTGCATCGGCATACCCGCTGCAGACAGTGCCTTGACCGTCAGTTCGGTACCACCAGCAGTGACCACATGGCAGGTTTGGCTTTCCCCCAGGAACAGTACCTCGCCAACCTTGGCGCTGACCTCGTTCCAGCCTGCCGGCAGCGGCTGGCGCGCGGCTTGCTCGGCAGTCAGGGCCAGGGCTTTTTCCGGGCGGACCATGATCAGCGCATCCTGCGAGGCTGCCAGCCCCGGGGTCAGGCGGATGGCCACCGGCTGGCCTTCGAAGCTGGCTGCGCCGTTACTGCTGGCCTTGATCCGCAGGAAGTTGGAGTTGCCCAGGAACGATGCCACAAACGCATTCGGCGGGTTCTGGTACAGGTCGTAGCCGGTGCCCAGGCCAACGATCTTGCCGTGGCTGAAAATGGCAATGCGCTGCGACAGGCGCATGGCCTCTTCCTGGTCGTGGGTCACGTAGACAATGGTGATGCCGAGGCGGCGGTGCAGCTGACGCAGCTCGTCCTGCAGGTCTTCACGCAGCTTCTTGTCCAAGGCCCCGAGCGGCTCGTCCATCAGCAGAATGCGTGGCTCGTACACCAACGCGCGGGCAATCGCCACACGTTGCTGCTGGCCGCCGGACATCTGCGACGGCTTGCGGTGGGCGAACTGTTCCAGTTGCACCAGCTTGAGCATGGCATCGACGCGCTTGCTGGTTTCGCCCGCATTGAGTTTGCGAATGGCCAGCGGAAAGGCGATGTTGTCGCGCACGTTCAGGTGCGGGAACAACGAGTAACGCTGGAACACCATGCCGATATCACGCTTGTGCGGCGGCACGTTGACCAGCGACTGGCCGTCGACCAGGATCTCGCCGCTGCTCGGCGTTTCGAAACCGGCCAGCATCGACAGGGTGGTGGACTTGCCCGAGCCGCTGGAGCCGAGAAAGGTCAGAAACTCGCCGTCCTGGATCTCCAGGTCGAGGTTGTCCACGGCGGTGAAGTCGCCGTAGTGCTTGTTCAGGCCACGCAGGCTGACCAGGGTCTTGCCGTGCGCGTTGTCTTTGATCACTGCACTCATTGTTGTTATCTCCGCGCTCAGGCGTTTTCGGTGCGCCGGCGCAAGGCGGCGGCAATGAACATGACCAGCAGCGAAAGGCCGATCAGCAAGGTCGAGGCCACGGCGATCACCGGGCTCAGGTCCTGGCGCAGGGTGGTCCACATCTTCACTGGCAAGGTCTGCAGGTCGGGGCTGGCCATCATCACGCTCAGTACCACTTCATCCCAGGACACCAGGAAGGCGAACAGGCCCCCGGCAATCATCCCCGGGCGAATGGCCGGGAAGGTGACCTTGAAGATTGCCTGCAGGCGCGACGCGCCGCAGATCACGGCGGCATCCTCGATCGACTGGTCGAACAGCTTCAGCGAGTTGATGATCGAAATGATGGTGAAGGGCAGGGCGACGATCACATGGCTGACCACGAACGCGAACAGCGTGCCGGTATAGCCCAGCTTGAGGAACAGCGCGTACACCGCCACCGCAATGATCACCAGCGGCACGATCATTGGCATGGTGAACAGCCCGTACAGCAGTTCACGGCCCGGGAAGCGGCCACGCACCAGGGCGAACGCGCTGGGTAACCCCAGCAGCACCGCCGCAACGGTGGTCAGCACGGCCACCTTGAAGCTGGCCAGTGCAGCCTCCATCCACTCGGGGTTGGAAAAGAACTGGCCGTACCACTTGAGGGTCCAGTCGGGCGGCGGGAAGACCAGCCACTGCGACGACCCGAACGACAGCAACACGATGAACACTACCGGCAGCAGCAGGAAGGCTGCGATCACCCCGGTGGTCAGGTACAGGCCTGTGCGCAGCGGGCGGCCCATGGCATTGGGTGAAAGGAGCATGGCGGTTTACCTCGGGTTGCCAACCGGGGACTCCGGCTGCAGCTTCAGGTACAGGTAGAAGAGCACCAGGGTGATCAACACCAGCAGTGCGGCGGCGGCGCTGGCCAGGCCCCAGTTGAGGAACGACTGCACCTGCTGGATGATGAATTCCGGCAGCATCATGTTCTGCGCCCCGCCCAGCAGTGCCGGAGTGACGTAGTAACCGAGCGACATCACGAACACCATCAGCGCCCCGGAAAACAGCCCCGAGCGGCACAGTGGCAGGAACACCTTCCAGAAGTTGGTCCACGGGCTGGCGCCACAGATCGAGCCTGCCTGCAGCACCATCGGGTCGATGGCGTGCATGGTCGCCTGCAGCGGCAGCACGATGAACGGGATCATGATGTAGCTCATGCCGATCACTACACCGGTCAGGTTATGCACCATCTCCAGCGGGGCATCGATGATGCCCATGGCCATCAACGCCTTGTTGATTACCCCCGAACTCTGCAGCAGCACCAGCCACGAGTAGGTGCGTGCCAGCAGGCTGGTCCACATCGACAGCAGCACGATGTTCAGCAGCCAGCGGCCCCAGCCTTTGGGCACCAGGGTGATGGCCCACGCCAGCGGGAAGCCCAGCAGCACGCTGATCAGGGTGACCACACCGGCCACCGAGAAGGTGTTGAACAGCACCCGTGCGTAAGCCGAGTTGGCGAACAGCTGCTCGTAGTTGCCCAGCCCGGGCGTTGGCTCCAGTACCCCGCGCAGCAACAGGCCGATCAGCGGGGCGAAGAAGAACAGACCCAGGAACAGCAAGGCCGGCAGCAGGTTGCGGCTGCCTTTCCAGCGCTGGCTCAGGCCCACGCGCCGCGGTACGGTGCCCGGAGCGCCGGCCCCCGTGGGGGCACCTTGCGCGTTATGCAGGGCGTTGATGGCGACTTTCATTTGACCAACCACTCATTCCAGCGCGCGGCGATGGCCTGGCCGTTCTTGGCCCAGTAGGCGAAGTCGAGGGTGACCTGGTCCTGGGCATGGGCGGTAGGCAGGTTGGGTGCAAGGTCCTTGTCCAGCTTGGCCACGCTGTCGACGTTGACCGGCGCGTAGGCGGTCTTGTTGGCGAACTCGGCCTGGCCTTCGGCGCTGCTGGCGTTGGCCAGGAACTTCATGGCCGCGTCCTTGTTCTTGGCGCCCTTGGGGATGACCAGGAAATCGGCCATGACCAGGTTCTGCTTCCAGCTCACACCCACCGGGGCACCGTCTTGCTGCAGGGCGTAGACGCGGCCGTTCCAGAACTGGCCCAGCGCAGCTTCACCAGAGGCCAGCAATTGCTGCGACTGAGCGCCACCGCCCCACCAGACGATATCCTTCTTGATGGTGTCGAGCTTTTTGAAGGCGCGGTCCAGGTCCAGCGGGTAGAGCTTGTCGGGGGCTACACCGTCGGCCAGCAGGGCCAGTTCCAGCACGCCTGGGCTGGGCCATTTGTACAAGGCGCGTTTGCCAGGGTAGGTCTTGGTGTCGAACAGCGCGGCCCAGTCGACTGGCTTGTTGGCACCGAGCTTGCCTTCGTTGTAACCGAGCACGAAGGAGAAGAAGAACGAGCCGACACCGTGGTCGGACACAAAGCGTGGGTCGATCTTGTCGCGCTTGATCTGGGTGAAATCGAGGGGTTCGAGCAAGCCTTCGCTGGCGGCGCGCAGGGCAAAGTCGGCTTCCACGTCGACCACGTCCCATTGCACGTTACCGCTCTCGACCATGGCCTTGAGCTTGCCATAGTCGGTCGGTCCGTCCTGGACTACCTTGATGTCGGTCGCTTTGGTGAAGGGAACGGCCCACGCTTCTTTCTGGGCGTCCTGGGTGGTCCCGCCCCAGCTGACGAAGTTGAGGCTGTCGGCGGCTTGGGCGGCCTGACATGCCAGGGTCAGCAGGCTGGCAGACAGCACTGCGGTTACACGTTTGCTCAACAGCATGGTTACGCCCTCGTTGCTTTTGTTATTCGAGGCTGGGCTTGTGGTGCGCCCGCCAATAGTGTTCGGGGAGCAGCTAAAACAAAGTGTCGATGGCCATCTGGCGTTGTGGATGCCGGCCAGCAGATTTAAGGTCTACGGGATATCATATTATGGTATTCCAAACTTTTGGCAAGAGGTATGAGGCGACCGGCCATCACTCTGTCCTCTGCATGCTTGCGCGAACCTCTGTAGGCGCGACGCAAGGCCGCGCCTAAAAGGCACTGCGTCAGCCCACCAGGCCTGGCTCAAAGGGAATGCTCTGCACCACCTCCAGCTCATAACCCGCCAGCCCCGCATATTTCAGCGGCGGCCCCAGGTGGCGCAGCTTGCCCACCCCCAGGTCCTGCAGAATCTGTGCTCCGGTGCCCACTTCCGAGTACACCTTGGACTGCCCGCGCTGGTAAGGCCGCACCGGTTGGGTCAGCTGTGGTACCCGCTCCAGCAATGCCTGCGAGGATTCATGGTTGGCCAGGACCACCACCACGCCGCTGCCTTCCTCGGCCACCTTCTGCAGTGCCGCCCACAGGGTCCAGTTGGCGGGGCCGGCGTACTCGGCACCAACCAGGTCGCGCAGGGGGTCGATCACGTGCACCCTGACCAGGGTTGGCTGCTCGCGGCGGATGTCGCCCATTACCATGGCCATGTGCACGCCACCTTCGATGCGGTCTTCATAGGTGACCAGGCGGAAGGTGCCATGCACGGTCGGCAGCTCACGTTCGCCGATGCGCTTGATGGTCTGCTCGGTGCTCAGGCGGTAGTGGATCAGGTCGGCGATGGTGCCGATCTTGATGCCATGCCGTGCAGCGAACACCTCTAGGTCCGGGCGACGCGCCATGGTGCCGTCATCGTTGAGCACTTCGACGATCACCGAGGCCGGGCTGAAGCCGGCCAGGCGCGCAAGGTCGCAACCAGCTTCGGTATGGCCGGCGCGGGTCAGTACGCCGCCTTCGCGGGCACGCAGGGGGAATATATGGCCGGGTTGGACCAGGTCTTCGGGGCGGGCCGTGGGGGCCATGGCGGCGGCCACGGTACGTGCCCGGTCGGCGGCAGAGATGCCCGTAGTGACGCCCGTGGCAGCTTCGATCGACACGGTGAACGCGGTGCTGAACACACTGCCGTTGGCCGGTACCATCTGCTCCAGCCCCAGGCGTTGGCAGTGATCGTCGGTCAGGGTCAGGCAGATCAGGCCCCGCGCTTCGCGGGCCATGAAGTTGATGGCCTGGGCGTCGCAACGCTCGGCGGCGATCAGCAGGTCGCCTTCGTTTTCTCGATCCTCGTCATCCACCAGCAGGACCATCTTGCCTTGCCGGTAGTCCTCGAGAAGTTCCTCGATGGTGTTGAAAGCCATGTTGCACGCTCGCTGTGGTGGTGTCATTTTTATGGTATACCATCATACACAAATATCGACGAATCAGGAGAAAGTGCATGAAGGCCTATTGGATCGCCCATGTGGACGTGACCAACCCCGAGCAGTACCTGCAATACACCCAACGCGCCCCGGCTGCCTTCCAGGCATTCGGTGGCCGCTTTCTGGCCCGTGGCGGGCGCAGCGAGGCGCTGGAAGGGCGGCCCACACCTCAGCGTAGCGTGGTGATCGAATTCGATTCCTACGCGCAGGCGGTGGCGTGTTACCGGTCTGAGCTGTACCAGGAGGCGTGCAGCCATCGCCAAGGGGTAGCGAAGGCCGACGTGATCATCGTTGAAGGGGTGGGGCCGTGAGTGTTGGTTGATGCCCCTGACGCCGGCGAGCCGGCGATAGGGCCACCACTGGCAAAACAGAAGCTCAAGGCGCTTGCGTAACGTGCACGTTGTCGATGACCATGCGCGGATTTTCGCCGTCTTCAACCATGTGAAGGTGCAGGATTTCAGGGCCGTTCACCGTTAGCTCATCGGACCCATAATGCATACCGTCACGGTCACTCAGCCGTTTGTGGTTGTCCGTAAAGGTGAGATCTCTGGTACATAGATCACTGCACCCCCAGTCGTAACTTACGCGGCGGGTACCTGTACCAGGCAGCAGAATTTCGGTTGAACCGTCGAACGTAAGATGTTTTGCCTTTATGGCACTTCCATCGCCGCTGTGCGAATCGTCGCTGATCCCTCCCGTGCCATGTAGTTTGAATGTCGTCTGGTCAACCTTGAATTCCTTGCGGTCACCGACCTGCTCGGACTCGAAATCGACCTCCGAAGGCACGATGGGGCGACCTACCGCTTGGTCTTGCTCATCGTAGGTGAGCTGCATAACCTGATCCTTCGCCGTGGGCAGCTTGATTCGGATTACAGGCACCGCCTGGCCATACGCTGCGTGATACCGGAACTGGTCGAACTGCGCCAGCAAGCCAGCCTGCGTCTGACCCTCGACATAGAAAAATGCAAAAACAGGCAAGTCGGCGCCCACGCCGACTTGCCAGGTTGGGAGCAAAATCTCGTTGTAGCCCATCCACGCATCGGCGCTCAAACCTGCCCTGACTTTTAACGGCATCTCGAACCACCGGGCCTTCATGTTCGCGGGTGCTTCGCGAAGGTCCCATCCGCAGACTCTTGATTTTCTGATGTCATCTTCGCTGTACGTTGCCAACCACGCTTCGGCATCCTTCACGCCGACCTTCTGGCACGCATCCGTGGTGCTCTCAAACCCATCATGCGGGCCGCACCCCTGCGCAGTTTCGCGGTTGTCCGTGCCACCATCGATGGGGAAGGTGCACAGTACTTCGAGCTCGCGCAGCTTGCCGTGCGGGATGGCCTGCAGCGGCGGGAACAAAAAACCATTGAAGCGTTCCGCCGCCCTGCCGAAGTTGGTGTCGCGGCGCACCCAGGAAAACGCTATGGCGCCTTTATCCAAGTGCTTGCGGCTCGGGTCCCAAGGTAGCGATTCTGGGCTGAAACCGGTGGCACGCATTTCAAAACCGCTGCACAGGTAGCTGGGTTTGTCAGGCCCACCACAGTCTTCGGTGACCGAGTCGTACCAGACTTTCAGTTGCGTAACCGCCTGTTCACCCCGCTTGTTCAATTCGATCAACTGCTGTGACTTGGCTGTTGCGCTTGTGAGTGCCTGAGTCTGCGCGGGCGGACGGGCAGGCAGCACAGGGGACGTGTGCGACACGCAACCGATCAAACTTGCCAGGGTTAGAAGCGACAGAGCTATTCGTGTCCACATTGGCGAGCACCTTTTTCTGAGTGGAGCAGCACAGCCGCACGCATAGCTATCGTGGGCTTTGGTGCAATTTGCGCACAGGAAAAAAGTGGCGGCTACTGGCAGTTCTATCAGCATTCGGTCCAAGCCCAGGTGACCGAGCGCCAACATCTCGATTGGGCCTGGGCAGGTCTTCCGGTCATGGGCTCAGTTCAGGTGCGCTTTGAGTTCGGCGCCAGCCTGGCGCATTGCCGCCTTGACCGCCGGTACCTGGCTCAGCGGGTTGAGCAGCCCGTAGTCATGGATCATGCCGTTGTAGCGCACCGAGGTCACCGGCACGCCGGCGGCATTCAGCTTGCGGGCATAGGCCTCACCTTCATCACGCAGCACGTCGAACTCGGCGGTTTGCACCAGCGCTGGCGGCAAGCCTTGCAACTGTTCGGTGGTAGCCCGCAGCGGCGCGGCGTAGATCTGTTCCCGCGCCTTGGCATCCGTGGTGTAGTTGTCCCAGAACCACTTCATCATGCCGGTGGTCAGGAAGTGCCCTTCGGCAAACTGTTTGTACGAAGCGGTTTCGAAGCTGGCGTCCGTCACCGGCCACAGCAACAGCTGGAAGCGCAGGGCCGGGGTGCCAGCTTCTTTGGCCTTCAGCGCCACGACCGCCGCCATGTTGCCACCGACGCTGTTGCCAGCCACGCCCAGGCGCTTGCCATCCACGCCGATCTGCTGGCCGTGCTCGGCCACCCAGCGGGTCGCGGCATAGGCCTGGTTGATCGCGGTTGGGTAATGCGCCTCCGGCGACGGGGTGTAGTCGACATAGACCGCCACTGCCCCAGAGCCAACCACCAGGTCACGGATCAGCCGCTGGTGGGTCGGGAAGTCGCCGAGCACCCAGCCACCGCCATGGAAGAACATGAATACCGGCAACGCCCCTTTGACATTGGCCGGGCGAACCACCTGCAGCTTGATCAACTGGCCGTCGGCCTCGATGGTGCGTTCCTTCACCTCGATCCCGGAGAGGTCAACCTTGGCCGAGGCCTGGGCGCCGGTCAGCACCGCGCGGGCATCTTTCGGGCTGAGTTGCTCCAGTGGCTTGCCGCCGCCTTGCTCCAGGGCTTCGAGGAAGGCCTGGGTGCGTTGCTCCACCCCTGGGCTTCCCGCTGCGAACGCGCTGGAAACGGACAGCGCCAGAAGCGAGGCGGTGAGTGTTTTGTGGACAATGTTCATGGGCGAATCCTTTTCTGTGCAAGTGTCGGGAATGGTCGTCTTGCCTGGCCTGCTGGGCCATCGCTGCGACCTGTGCGTAGATTAGGCAGGTGCGCTCGTGGGAAAAAGCCGCTATAAAGCGTTTTACTGTCACCAAGAGCGAGACAATGAACCCCTACGAAGACATGCGAATCTTTGCCCAGGTGATGGAGGCCGGCAGTTTCACTGCCGCCGCCGACCGCCTGGGGATGTCCAAGCAATCGGTGAGCCGGCGCCTGATGCAACTCGAAGCGCGCCTGGGCGTGCGCCTGCTCAACCGCTCCACCCGGCGCCTGGACGCCACGCCGCTGGGCCAGCAGTACTACCAGTCGGCCATGCGCCTGCTGGGTGAAGTGCAGCAGGTGGAGCACGACATCAGCGGCCAGGCCCAGGCCTTGCGCGGCACCTTGCGCCTGAGCGCGCCATTGTCGTTCGCCATGGCGCACCTGGGCTGTTTGCTGACCGAGTTCCTGCAGTTGCATGCGCAGGTGGATGTGGAGGTGGACCTCAGTGACCGGGCGGTGGACCTGATCGGCGAAGGCTATGACCTGGCGTTGCGGATTGGCGCGCTGGAGGACTCCAGCCTGATTGCCCGGCGCATCGCCGATGTGCAGCGGGTGTACTGCGCGAGCCCGGCCTACCTGGCGGCGCGCGGTGTGCCGGCCAAGCCGGAGGACCTGGCCGGGCATGACTGCCTGCCGTATGGGCATTCGCGGCAGGTGCAGTGGCAGTTTCGGCAGGCTGGCAAGGCCCAGGCGATTCAGGTGGCCGGGCGCATGCGCGCGAACAATGGTGAAATCCTAAGGGACGCGGCGATTGCCGGCATGGGGGTGACTTACCTGCCGACCTTCATCGTAGGGCAAGCGCTGGCCGATGGGCGCCTGGTCACGGTGCTGGATGACTGGCGGCCGCCAGCTTTGCAGCTGTCGGCAGTGTACCCGCAGCACCGGCAGGTGGCGCGGCCGGTGCAAGGGTTCGTGAACTTCCTGCGCGAGCGCTTGCTGCAGTTGTAAAGCCAGGGCACGGGCGATATAAAGACCGCTTCTACAAGCACCCGCAAAAACTGGCTATGCTTGGCCCATGACCAGCTCTCCACCGTTGCGCCAGCCTTGCCCCCCTGGCGCCTGCATTTGTGGCCGCGAACAACTGGCCGACCACCCGCAGACCGCCCAGCGCATACTCCTGCTGACCCGCCAGGAAGAAAAGCGCCTGCTCGAGCGCCTGGAAAACCTGAAAGACCTTGAAGACCTGCAGCGCCTGCAGCAGCGCCTGTTCGACAATCTTGGCATTCGCGTGCACATCGCCCCGGGCTTCAATGAAGTGCGGACCATGCGCGGCATCGTCATCGAACTGGATAACCAGCCCGGGCTGTGCCGCAAGACCCGGCAGGCGATCCCGGCGGCGATCCGCCGCGGGCTGGAACGCAATCCCGAGGTTGCGTTCCGCCTGCTCGATACCCACGACCTGCTGCGCGATGCATGAGATGAAGTTAATTTTCCGCCGGCTTGCTACGTCTACTTGAAAGCCTCCTGCGCCAAGCGCGCAGCGGTACTCATCATTCAAGGAGACAGGCAATGACTTCTGTATTCGACCGCGAAGATATCCAGTTCCAGGTAGTGGTCAACCACGAAGAGCAATACTCGATCTGGCCCGACTACAAAGCCATCCCCAACGGCTGGCGTGCAGTGGGCAAAAGCGGCCTGAAAAAGGAATGCCTGGCGTACATCGACGAGGTGTGGACCGACATGCGCCCCCTCAGCCTGCGCCAGAAAATGGCCGAAGCCGCCCCCCAGTGACCGCACTGAACCTGCTGTGCCTGCCGTACTCGGGGGCCAGCGCCATGGTCTACAGCCGCTGGCGGCGCAAGCTGCCGTCGTGGGTGCAGGTACGCCCGGTGGAGCTGCCCGGGCGCGGCTCCCGCATGGCCGAGCCGCTGCACACCGACATGCAGGCGCTGGCCCGGCAACTGGCCAGCGAGCAGCGCCTGGCCGCCAATGCACCCTACGCGTTGCTGGGCCACAGCCTGGGTGCCTTGCTGGCCTTCGAGCTGGCGCATGAGCTGCAAGCGCTGGGCTGCCCGGCGCCGCTGGCGTTGTTTGCCTGCGGCACGGCGGCCCCGACCCGGCGCGAAGATTACGATGGCAGGCGCTGGCGCGAGCCCAAAACCGACGCCGAGCTGATCAGCGAGCTGCGTGAGCTGCAAGGCACGCCCGAGGAAGTGCTGGCCAATGCCGAGTTGATGAGCCTGACCTTGCCGACACTGCGCGCCGATTTCCTGCTGTGCGGCACCTACGCCTACCGTCAGCGGCCGGCCCTGAGCTGCCCGCTGCATGTGCTGGCCGGCACTGATGACCGGGCCAATGACGAGCAACTGCGGGCCTGGGGCAAAGAAACCCACGGCGAGTTTTCGCTGCAGATGTTCCCCGGCGGGCACTTCTTCATCCACGAGCATGAAGACCGTGTGCTCGACGCCCTCACTGCCTCGCTGCAACCGCTGCGCCTGTCCGCCTGATTGACGTCACCGCTTGCCTGGGGGAGGCTAGGCCTTTTCCCAGGCAAGGGGCAGAGCATGCTGATCGAACCACACAAGGCCACGCTGCTGGTCGTCGACATCCAGGAAAAGCTCATCGGCGCCATGAGCGACGCCGAAGGCACCTGGGCGCGGGCCCGCTGGCTGCTGGCGGCGACCGCCGAGCTGGAGCTGCCGGTGGTGATTTCCGAACAGTACCCCAAGGGTCTGGGCCACACCCTGGCCGAGTTGCTGGCGGCGGCACCGGCCGCCCAGGTGGTGGAGAAAAGCCATTTTTCCTGCGTTGCCGCCCAATGCTTGCCCGACAGCCTGATGGCCCGTGAACAGGTGATCGTGTGTGGCATGGAGACCCATGTCTGCGTGCTGCAGACCGTGCTCGGCCTGCTGGCGCTAGGCAAGCAGGTGTTCGTGGTCGAAGATGCCTGTGACAGCCGCACGGCGGCCAGCAAGGCGGCGGGCCTGGCGCGCATGCGCGAAGCCGGTGCGCAGGTAGTGACCCGGGAAATGGTGCTGTTCGAGCTGATGGGGAGTGCGGCGCATCCGTTGTTCCGCCACATCAGCAAGACCTACCTGGTCGGTGAACAGCCCTGAACGGCCGGTTATGGGCGGCAGGCATGATGGCCCTTGCACTGCTGCAAGGTTGCGCCGGGCGCCGCGAAGAAGTGCCCGCAGCGGACCCGGCCGAGGTTCGCGCCCAACTGCTGCGGTTGCTGCCCACGCAAGCCCGCGACCGCGAGGGCTGGGCCAAGGACATCCAGGTGGCCTTCGAGGCCCAGCGCATCCCCCCCAGCAAGAGCAACCTGTGTGCCGTGTTGGCGGTCACCGAGCAGGAGTCGACCTTCACCGCCGATCCACAGGTGCCCAGCCTGGGGCGTATCGCCCGTGAAGAAATCGACCGCCGCGCCGCGCGCCTGCACATCCCCAGGTTGCTGATCGATGGAGCATTGAAAACGCCGTCTGGCAACGGCCAAAGCTACCAGCAGCGGCTACAGGCAGTGCGCAGCGAGAAACAGTTGAGCGAATTGTACGACGAGGTCATTGCCCGGCTCCCGTTGGGCAGGACCTTGCTTGGCGGGCTGAACCCGGTGCACACCGGCGGGCCGATGCAGGTCAGCATCGACTTTGCCGAACAGCATGCACAGGGGTACCCCTACAGCCATGACGGCAGCATTCGCCAGGAGGTGTTCACCCGGCGCGGTGGCATGTACTTCGGTATCGCCCACTTGTTGGGTTACCCAGCCAGCTACGAACGCCCGCTCTATCGTTTCGCCGATTTCAATGCGGGCTGGTACGCCAGCCGCAATGCGGCGTTTCAAGCGGCGCTGAGCAAGGTCACGGGTGTGCGCCTGGCGCTGGACGGCGACCTGATCGCACCGGGGTCGATCATGCCGGGCGCGACCGAAACGGCGGCGCGCAAAGTGGGCGGGAAGCTGGGGCTGCGCAACCCGCAGATTCGCCGCCAACTGGAGGACGGCGACAGCCTGGCGTTCGAGGACAGCAAGCTGTACGCCGGGGTATTTGCCCTGGCCGACGCGGCCGCTGGCAAGCCGCTCCCGCGAGCGGTGCTGCCGGGGATCGAACTGAAGAGCCCGAAGATTACCCGCAAGCTGACCACGGCGTGGTTTGCAGGGCGGGTGGACGAGCGTTACCAACGGTGCATGAAGCGCTAGCGCCCAGGTGCACTGTCAATGTCGCCACTGCCGAGGCGGGCGCGGTCTTGCAGCGCGAAAGGGCCGCAAAGCGGCCCCAGGATTTGCGACGGACTGTTGATCAGCTTTCGCCAAGTGCCCCGACGACTTGTTCGACACTGGCCTTCAACCCGGCAAACGCATCATCCGGGTCGCTGTCCACCACCACCAGCTTCGCGCCGGCCGCCTGGATCGCTGCGGCCAGCGCCGGCTCCGGTTGGCGATGGTCCAGCACCAACGCTACATCCTGTGCCTTCAGGTTGGCCTCCAGCGCCTTCAGCGCGGCAGCATCCCACGCCGTTGGCAGCGGCTGCTGCACCACATCCAGGTTCAGGCCGCTGGCCAGGTAACCCAACCGCGGCGACAGGCTGACCACTGTGAGGTTGTCGACCTTGGCCAACTGCGTCTGGCTGCTGGCGGCAAGTTCCAACAGCTGGCGCTTGAGCGCGGCCAGGTTGCCCTGGATTTTCGTTTTTTCGCTCGGCGCCAGGCGTTCCAGGTCGTTGGCCACGACGTCGGCCATGCGCCCCAGATTGGTCGGGTTCAGCCACGGGTAGGCGTTGTAGGCATCGTCGCCACTCACCGCAATACCTGGCAAGGCGCCGTCCACCGGTCGTGCGGCATCGATCTCGACAATGCGGATATTGCTGCGCCGGGCCATCGGGTATAACGGGTCGTCGCGCCAGATCGAACGTACGCCGATCACCGCATCGGCCTGTTGCGCAGCCTTGTCCAGGCTGGCGCCACCACGGCCGCTGAAGTACGACGGCTGGCGACTGGCCGGCAGGTTGGCCGGGGCTGCGCGCTTGAGTTGTACGCCGGTCCCCTCGAGCAGGGCGCTGGCCAGGCTGTGGGTGATCGGCAAGGTGGTCAGCACCTGCGTGGCGAAAGACAGCGACGGCAGGCTGGCCAGGGCCAGTGCCAGGGTCAGGTGTTTCAGGTTCATGCCGGGTTTCCTTGCAGGCGGGGAACGAGGGCGCGGGCGAGCGCAGCGAGGGCGAAGCAGAGACCGGCAACCAGGATGATCGCGGCACCCGACGGCACCGGCAGGTCGAACACGATCGGTAGCAGGATGCCGAACAACGTGCTGATGGTGGCGATGAGCACCGAGAGGAAGAAAAAGCCCTTCAGTGACTGGCTGACCAGGCGCGCGGCGGCAGCCGGGATCACCAGCAACGCACCGACCAGAATGGCCCCGATCACCTTCACTGCAGCCACGGTGACCAGGGTCACCAGCACCACGAACAGGTAGTCCAGGGTTTTCACCGCCACGCCGCGTACAGCAGCCAACTGCGGGTTGAAGCTGGCCAGCATGATGCGGTTGTACAGCGGCAGCGCCAAGGCCAGCACCAGTATGGCGACAATACCCAGTACCACCAGGTCCTGCCCGCTCACGGTCAGCACCGAACCGAACAGCACGTTCTCGAGGATGTGCACATTGATCTTGCCCGCCAGCATCAGCAGCAGGCTGGCGCCCAGCGCCAGCGACACCGAGAGGAATACGCCAATCAGTGTGTCCGGTGACAACCCGGTGCGGTTACGCAGGAAGTTCAGCAGGATGCCGAACAGCAGGCAGTAACCGAACAGGCTGCCATAAGGCCCGGTATAGGGCTCGCCCAGCAGGATGCCGATAGCCACGCCGGTCAGTGCGGCATGGCCGACCGCTTCGGAAAAGAACGCAAAGCGCTTGACCACCACCAGGGTGCCCAGGCCACCCAGCACCGGGCCAATCATCAGGCCGGCGAGCAAGGCATTGACCACGAAGCCATAGGCCAGCGCCTCGGGCAGGTAGCCGGCAATGGCCCAGTCCTGGATCGTTTGGCGAAAGGTTTCGAAACTCATCAGGCAATGCTCTCGCTACGCGGGTGGACGGAAAACAGGCCCAACAGGCGCTCCGGCGTCAGGGCCTGGGCTGGCGGGGCGTCGAACAGTACCTGGCGGCTCAGCCCGGTAACCCGGTCGGCCAGGCGCAGCACCGCTTCCAGGTCGTGTTCGATCCACAACACAGTGGTTCCCGCCTGGCGCCAGGCCAGCAGCAGTTGTTCGAACACCTGAATGCCGGCTTCATCGAGCGCCGACATCGGCTCGTCCAGCACCAGCAGTTGTGGTTCGGGGATGAGCCCCTGGGCCAGCAGCACCCGCTGGCGCTCACCGCCCGACAAGGCCCCCATGCGCCGCTTGCGCTTTTCCAGCATGCCAACCCGCGCCAACGCAGCATCGATGGCAGGCTGCACCCTGCGCGACAAACCCAGGAAGGCCGGGCGCCGCTGGCACATGGCAGCCATGAAATCATCCACGGTCATTGGCAGCCCGCGGTCGAACTCCAGGGCCTGCGGGACGTAGCCGATCACCTCGCCTTGCCCTGGCCAGTGCAGGGTCAGTTCACCATGGTGGGGCATTTGCCCGAGCAGGGTCTTGATCAGCGAACTCTTGCCGCCGCCGTTGGGGCCGACGATGGCGTGCACGCTGCCCGGGGCGACGGTGAAGCTGACCTGTTCGAGGATACGGGTGCGGCCCAGGGTCAGGTCGATACCGGCAAAGGTGATGCGCGGCCCGCAGGCGGTTGCCAGGTTGGCAGCGGCGGTCATGCGCGGTTCTCCTGAATGGCGCGGACCACGGTGTCGAGGTTGCGCTTCATTTCCACTTCGTACTTGTCCTTGGTGTATTCGCCATAGGAAATGTGGGTGAGGGGGTAAAGGCGCACACCAGACTCACGCTGGATGGTTTCGACATAGGCTGAGGGGAAGTCCATTTCCGAGAAGATCACCCTCACGTCCAGTGCCTTGAGCTGGTCGATGGTCTTCTTCAGCTGCGCCGGGCTCGGCTCGATACCATGGGCGGGTTCGACCACGGCGGTCACTTCCAGGCCGAAGTCGCGGACCAGGTAGTCGTAGGCAGCGTGGATGGTGGCCACGCGGAAGGTAGCGCTGGGGGCCTCGGTGACCTTGGCCAGTGCCTGGGCACGCAAGCCACGCAGGCGTTTGGCGTAGGCCCGGGCGTTCTGCGTGTAGAACCGGGCATTGTCCGGGTCGAGCCTGCCCAGCTCGCGGGCAATGTTGTTGACCTGGGCAATGGTCGTGCTGATCGACAGGAAAGTGTGCGGGTTGACCACCTTGCCGGCACCGCGTGCGGCAATGCCGGTAGCTGCCAGCAGCGGTACGTTCTGGTTGGCCTCGATCGTGGCGATATCAGGTTTCTCACTGGCAGCGATCATGCGGTCGGCAAAGTCGTCATGGCCAACGCCATTGAGCACCACCACGTCCAGGGTGCCGATGCGCTTGATGTCTTCGGCCCGGGGCTCGTAGGCGTGCGGGTTGAAGCCCGCCGGAATCAGCGGCACCACCTCGGCCTTGTCGCCAACGATGTTGCTCACGTAGCTGTAGTAGGGGTGCAAGGTGATGCCGATACGCAGCGGCTTGTCGTTATCGGCCAGGGCCATTGCCGGTAGGGCCAGGGCCAGGAGCAGGGCGAGGGCGGAGCGAAACATGGGCGAGTCCTTCGGTTCAGTGGCGGTGTTCGCGGGTAACCCCGGCGTCGTAGTGGCTGACCACCTGTTGCCAGCCAGCGGCGATCAGTGCCGCCTGGCCGAGGTCATCCGGGATGATTGCGGCGCTGTCGCGGCGCAACCAGATATCAGCCTGGCCGGTGCTGTCGGGTGGCAGGATCAGCAGCAGGCTGCCGGCAATTTCGGGTGCCTGGCTGCGGCCCAGGTAGGCGCCGGGCACCAGCCAGGTCCACTGGTGACTGCCCCGGCTCTGGCTGCCGGCGTCGACCACGAATGGTGGCAGGCCTTCATCGGCCAGGGCCTGTACCCCAGGTGCAGCAGCGTTTTCTTCACGCAGCAACTGGATCTCGTCGAATGCCACCCGCAGGTCGGTGTAGAGGCCTTGCTCGGCCGCAGTGAGGTCGCGGCGGGCGTCGATCTGGTGGGCGGCGATGGCCTGTTCGTCCTCGCGCTCGCCGCGCAGCCACACCACGCCAGCCGCCAACGCCACTATCAGCAAGCTGGCCAACAGCACGTACAGGGTTTCGTGCCCGGCCCCGGCCGGGCGAATCACGTGAGCGCGGCTCATGGCTGGGCGATGTCGGCGTAGTCGACTTCCACCACGTGCCCGGGGCCGGCGTCGAACAGCACGTAGAATTCGCCGTCTGGGCGCTTGAAGGTCAGGGTCGAATCGTCGCCAAGCTTGCCGCCGACCAGCACTTGCTCGTCATAGCCGATCACATCTAGGGTTACCCCGGGGGCGCCACTGCCGTCCGAGAAACCACCGGTGCACTTGACTTGGCCGCTGGCCAGTTCTTCGCATTCGCACATGGGGTTGTGGGCCAGTGCCGGGCTTGCGGCCAGTGCCAGCAAGGGCAGGGCGAGGGTGCGCAGCAGGTATTTCATTTCATGCCTCCTTTTTTCTCGAGCCAGGCCACGGTGGCTGGCGATGCCTTGGCCAGCGGGACAGACGCTTGGTGCATGCTGCCGTCCCAGCCTTCCACGGTGATCCAGATCTGGGCGTCGGGTTTGGTGCGTGGGGGGATCGGCAGATTGGTGGCCATAGCGTAGGGCGCGCCGAAGAAGATCGTGCCAGCCGCCCGCAGGCTGCGCGGTTTGCCGATGCGCAGGTAAACGGCCTTCACGTCGTTGACGCACGCCTTGCACAGCGCTGCCCTGAATACCTTGAAGTCGCCTGCCGGGCCGTCTCTGCGGGGGGCTTCGTCACGCAGTTCCGCCACGTCCAGGGTGTAGGGGCCGGCCTGGATGCCGGTGATCACATTCGCCCCCAGCCCTGCCTCGCCGCGGAACAGCTTTGCGTCGCTGAAATACTTGGGCATGAAACCCAGCGGGATCAGGATCAGCAGGATGTTCAAGTGGAAACGCCACTTCAACCACCACTGTTTCAGCGGGCTGACGGGCACGGCCTGGGTGTGGCTCATCGTTGCATCTCCAGCGAGGTCCGAGTGGGCGCAGTATGGGGTGCGCGTTCGCTACGCTTCAGCGCGGCAGCGGTGGCTTGCGCCGTACGTTTGGTCCAGATCAGCAAGCCGCTGAACACCATCAGGGTGAGCACCAGGCCGAAGAAGAACCAGATCAGCTTGATCGGCAGGCCGCCAAAGTCACCGGTGTGCAAGGGGCGCATGGACTCGGTGACGAACTCCAGGGCGGAGCGGTCGCCCAGCAGGAACTGGCTGTCCACCTTGCGCGTGTAGGGGTTGACCTCGGCGCTTTGGGCCATCAGCGGATACCAGCTCCGCCCGCCCATGGAAATATGGCTGTAAGCGGTGGCAGGCAACGCAATGAAGTTGATTTCCAGCCCTGGAATCGCCAGGCCAGCGATGCGTGCCGCTTCATCGAGGTCGATCCGTGGGGCTGGGCTGCCATCGGCGGTCTGGGGCACTTCTTCGCGAGCGATGACCGGCACGATCGGCTCGCTGGAAATGCTGATGTGGTTGTCGAACAGAATCGCCTGGATCAGGAACCAGGTACCGGTGATGGAAATGACCGCGATGAACCAGATCGACCAGACACCGGCCAGGCGGTGCAGGTCGCCCCAGAAGATGCGCGAACCGTGCCCTGTGCGTACCGGCTTGAAGAAGCCTTTCCAGAACTTTTTGTACACCACTAGCCCGGTTACCAGCGAAGCGAACATGGGCAGGCCGAGGATCGACACCAGGTACCAGCCCCAGCTGAAACCGTTGGTGAAGGGCACCAGCCACCAGCCGTGCAGGGCGCGGGTGAAGGCTTGGAAGTTGAAGTCGGGGGATTTGCCCTGAATCGCACCGGTGTAAGGATTGACGTACAAGGTCGGGGTGGTGCCGTCCGGGAAGGTCACATTGGCCGTGAGGGCGAAGTGTGAGCCCTCAGGCTGAATGATGGAGCGCACGACCATATCCGGCTCTGCTTCATGCAGGGCGTTCAGCACCTGTTGGAAGCTCAGGCGTTCGGCGTCGGTGTCCGGCTTGCTGGCACGTACATCGGGGTTGGCCAGCCAGACGATTTCCTGGCTGACCACCGCGAGCATGCCCGTGAAGCAGACGATCAATACAAAGAACCAGATCGGCAAGGCGAGCCAGCTGTGCACCAGGAACCACAGCCTGGATTTGGATTTTTTCAACGATTTGGCCATCAGACGGGTCTTCTGCTATGGGTGGTCGAGCGTGCGCCCAACCAAAGAGGGCTGTACTGATAAGGACGAATGAGAATCGAAATCCTGCCGATTAAAATGAAAGCAAATGTTTCAAACGACAAAGCCGACCTGCGCAGGGGGCGTCAGGTCGGCCAGGGCGGCTCGTGTTCTGGCGGTCAGGCGCTGGTCAGTGCCACTGCCGCAGAAGGTTTGCCGTGCAGCTGTGCGAGGTCCTGGTATAGGGCCCTGGCTATCTCCGCGGCACGTGTCGGCAGCACCGAGAGCAGGGTGTCGCTAAGCCCGTGGCTGTTTTCGCAGAAGCCCTGCAGGTAGACCGAGGCTTGCAGGTCGGGGCTGGCCAGCACGCGGTAGTTGCGGTCGACGCTGAAGTCGCCCAGGTACCCGGCCAGGGGTGCCAGCAGGTCGCGGTGCGAGCGGCGTTCGTAGCCGGTGGCGAGAATCACGGCATCGTAGCGGTGCGTTTGCTGCTGGTCGGTGGCAAGGTCACGCAGGGTCAGCTCCAGGCCCTCGCGGGTGGCGACCACGGCATCGACCTGGCGGCGGCACAAGACGTTGTGGCGATACTGGTGGGCGACTTTTTGCCGGTAGAGGATGCCGTATATGCGCTCGATCAGGTTGAGGTCGACCACCGAGTAGTTGGTGTTGTGGTACTCGCCCAGCAGCTTGCTGCGCTGCTCGGCTGGCTCGTTGAAGACCAGGTCTGTGTAGTCCGGCGAGAAGATCTCGTTGACGAACGGGCTGTCGTCGGCGGGCTTGAGGGCCGAGCCGCGCAGGATCATGTCGACTTTGACCGAAGGGTAGCTGTCGTTGAGGTCGATGAACGCCTCGGCGGCGCTCTGCCCCGAGCCGATCACGGCGATGCGCATCGGGGCGCCCTGCGTGCACGGCAGTTTGTTCAGGCTGCTCAGGTACTGAGAATGGTGGAACACCCGCGGGTCATCCTTGAAAGCACCGAACTTCGCCGGAATTTTCGGTGTGCCGCCGCTGCCGACCACTACCGAGCGGGTGCGGCGGCTGTATTCGCGGCCTTGCGCATCACGCGACACCAGGCGCAGGTGCTCCACCCGGCCGCCCTGTACCTGCGGCTCGATCCGCAGCACCTGCTGGCCATAGACGGCCTGGCCGGCGAAGTGTTCGGCGGCCCAGCGCAGGTAGTCGTTGTACTCCAGGCGGCAGGGGTAGAAAGTGCCCAGGTTGATGAAGTCCGCCAGGCGTTGTTTCTGGTGCAGGTAATTGACGAAGCTGTAGGGGCTGGTGGGGTTGCGCAGCGACACCAGGTCTTTGAGGAACGAGATCTGCAGCTCGCTCTGTGTCGCCAGGGTTTCACCGTGCCAGCGGTAGTCCTGTTGCTTGTCGATGAACAGCGCGTCCAGGGCATGGCCCTGTGACTCTGCCAGTTCCTCCAGGGCAATGGCCAAGGCCAGATTGGAAGGGCCGAAGCCCACGCCGATCAGATCTTTGATGGTGTCCTGCTGTGTGGGCTGGCTCATGATGGTGATTCCCTGAATGCTCGAATAGGCACGCCCGCCGGGGCTTCGGCCGCTGTGCAAGTACATGAGGTGGAACGAGCCAGCCGACCGGGAATTTAATTGGGCTAAAGCGCGGCGCGAATTGGCCGATAGGGTGGTTAACGCAAAGCCCGATCTTTCAGACAGGGACCGACATGGCCGTCATCACAGCTGGCAACCTCATGATCAATGGCGTATCGGCGCAGGCGCTCAGCGCTAATGCCGCCGCTGAACGCGACCAGGCCAAGCAGGCCGGCGAAGCGGTGGGCCCGCTGCAAATCAGCAGCGACAGCCTTAAGGTGTCCGCGGGTAGCCAGGCACAGTCAGCGGATACAGCGGACAGCGGTGAGTCGGAGGCGGTAAGCGAGCTGCGGCAGTTGATCAAGGACTTGCAGAAGCAACTGGCCGAGGAGCAGAAGCAGCTTGCCGCGTTGCAGAACAGCAAGATGGATGAGACGTCCAAGGCGGCTGCGGTCGGTGCCAAGCAGGCAAGCATCGCTACCCTCAACGGTCAGATCATGGCCGCCACCGCGCAGTTGCTGGAGCTGCTGCAGCAAGAGGGTGGCAGCAGCTCCGGCGGGATGGTCAGCGCCACGGCCTGACGGCGCCATGGCCTGTTGCTTCGGGCCTGCTTACTCGGCCGCCACCCGCCCTTTGCCCTGGCGATCCGCCTTGTACTGCATGGCCACGGCCGGCGCTGGCTTGGCTGCACCGGTTTCCAGCCATTGGCGCAAGCGGCTGGCATCGGCGAAATGGGTGTACTTGCCGAAGGCATCCAGGATGACCATCGCCACAGGGCGGTTATCCATTCGGGTCAACAGCACCAGGCAATGCCCGGCTTCGTTGGTAAAACCGGTCTTGGTCAGCTTGATGTCCCAGTTGCTCTTGTTCACCAGGTGGTCGGTGTTACGGAACCCCAGGGTGTAATTGGGCTTGCGGAAGGCCACGGTCTTCTCGCGGGTGGTCGACAGCTCGCTCAGCATAGGGTACTTGCGCGAGGCCATCAGCAGCTTGGACAGGTCGCGGGCAGTCGACACGTTCTGCGTCGAAAGCCCGGTAGGCTCAACGTAGCGGGTATGGGCCATGCCCAGGCTACGGGCTTTGGCGTTCATCGCTTTGATGAATGCCGGGTAGCCACCGGGGTAGGCATTGGCCAAGCTATTGGCTGCACGGTTTTCCGAAGACATCAAGGTAATCAGCAGGGTCTCGCGGCGATTGAGCTGGCTGCCGGGGCGTACCCGTGAATACACGCCCTTCATCTCCGGGTTGTTGGCGATGGTCATGGTGAGCATCTCATCCATGGGCAGCTTGGCGTCCAGCACCACCATCGCGGTCATCAGTTTGGTCACCGAAGCGATCGGCACCACGCGGTCGGCGTGGTTCGAGTACAGCTCCTGGTTGGTATTGAGGTCGATCAGCAGCGCGCTGCCCGAAGCCAGGTGCAGTTTGGAGGGGTCGCGTTGCACCTTGGCCGGGGGTTGTGCAGCAGCGGTCGACGGCAGCGTCGCGGTACCTGTGAGCAACAGCAGCAGGCTGAGAATGGACAGGGATGTTTTCACGTTGAGGCTCACTAAAGGTTGGTATGTCGTTGGCTGTGCAAGGGTTTTCCCCCAAAAACCGCTGCATTCTGGAGTATGGCTGAACGGCTGTCGAATGCCTTATATCTAAAGGGCGCAACGTGAACGAAATTTAATCCCGTACCCATTGTGTACCCTTCATGTGCTGTTCATGAAGTGCGCCGAACGGTGATAGGGGCGGGGGCAAACTGAGCGCTCGGTTCTGATCAGGTCCGGTACCGACCCGTGAACAGGAGGGCCGGCACGCAAAGGGCGTTGTCGCCTCAGCCATGTATCAACGTCAGGTCGCTGATAATGCAGATCGAGCCATCGTCGACCGGCGTTTGGTCGTTGTAGTCGACCTGGTTGTAAACGCCGCCGTGGAATTCGAACAGGCGCGAAGCCCAACTGCCGTCGAGTTGCAAACCACCTGAAGTACCGGTTGCTCCCTTGCAGGTTGCGGTGACCGTGACCAGGCCCTGTGCCGTGACGTGCAGGCTTATGCCGAACTGCGCGCCCAGCGGTACGCCCTTGAGCACCGTCGAATTCACTGGGTCAGCCTGGTCATAGGCTTGGCGAAAGCCCAAGGTGATATCACCTTTCTTCCAGAACACCTTGACGGGCGGGCCGTCGTCGCCGCGCACGTGCATCTGGGCAATGACCACCTTCTGCGCGGCGTTGACCTTGGTCAACGTCATGCTTTGACGGCTCCAATGATCCGCGGCACTGGCCAGCGTCCAGGAACGGGTCTCGGTCCATTCACAGCGGGTGCGGTGGGTACTCTTGCTCGACGCCCCTTTGGTTGGCGCAGAAAACTGGATCGAGCCGTCACTGAGTAACGTGACCACCTCTGGGAGGCGGGCAATGGCTTCGTCACCGTCAAGTTCCAGGGCAACGGGGTTGGTTGCGGATACTGCCACCGGGGTGGCGATCAACAGGTTGCTGATGTCTACGGCCATGGTAACTCCTCATGAACAGCCAGGTTTGAAGGGCAGACTGAATGCTGCCTGGTTGAGAGTTAGCCAATGGCTAAATTAAATGTCAATAGCTTAAAGCTAAAAATTGCGCTGTGGGTGAAATTACCTGTTGGCGAAAATTTTCAGGGCAAGGCCTTTACGCTGGATTTGGCTGTGCGATAAGCTTTCGCCGGGTACTGTACAAATATACATATATCAGGATGACAATATGCCTATGCAAACAGCGTCGACCACCCTTCAGCCCCCGGGAATGTCGGGTGTAGAGCGCCTGAGCCTGCGGGTATCGTCGATGATCAACCACCCTGTGGCCCAGACCCAGCGCTGGGTACTGGTGCATCGCCTGCACAGCGATGGCGACGCGGAATGGGAAGAGGTGATGGGGCTGCTGCTGGAAACACCCGAGTTGGACCTGACCTTCAACCCTGATGGCAGCGTGCTGGTGCGCTGGCAGCGCCACGCCGGCCAGCAGTTTGACGAAGTGAGCGTCGAGCAGGGCTGTGGGTCACTGATGCCTGCTGCGCCGTTCTGAAATACCGGCGCCAGGCCGCTGCCGGGGCAGGTGGCGCCTTACACGAGGTGGGCATTCCACACCAGCAGGACCCTGGCCTGGATATAGGTTTCTTCGCGGCGAATCAGGCGGTCCTTGTGCCGTGAGTTGTCGGAAATCATCTCGAAATGATCGTCATCGGCAATCTGCAGGCGCTTGATGTAGATATGGTCACCCCACGCGAAAAAGTAGATCCCGTCGCCCACGAACTCGCGAATGCTGACATCGACGATCAGTGGGTCACGGTGCCTGATGGTGGGCTCCATCGATTGGCCCCAGCCAGTGACCATCTTCAGGTGGTGGTGCTCGCTGAATTCCACACCCAGTTCCCGCAGGTGGCTGGGGCTGACCCGCACATCCTTGAACATTTCCGGGTAGTCATGGGGGATCTGGCCGCCGCCCATGGCCGCGCGCACATCATAGTGGGCAATCCATACCTCATCGCCCACCAGGCCGGGCCGGCCGTGGTCGGCCTGCAGCAATACGGTTTCCGCGGGCTCGGCAGCCGCGGCCAGCAGCCTCTGGCGGGTTTCTTCGGGGATGCCTTTGCCACTTTTTGCCAGCATCTGCTTGACCAGGTCGGCGGCGCACACCGCGCCGTCGGCAGGCCCGCCCGAGGCCTGCGGGTGATCGCCGGGCGCCAGCGCGTCGAACCAGCCGCGTGGCAAGCCTTCGATACCCTCGATCCGCCGCGCCACGTCGTCGCCCAGGTTCTTGGCGGTCCTGTTGGAGAGAATCTGGCTCAGGTGCGCAGGCGCCATGCCCCAGCGCTCGGCGCAGGCGCCCTTTTTCTGGTCGGCGATCAGCTTGACCAGGTTCTGCTTGCGGATTTCATAGATGTCCATAAGGCGAAGCATGCCAGTGTTTAGCTCTCTGCTAAATGTGCGCATGGCTAAATTTCCCTTGAGGTAAATTTACCCCTAGGCTAAACTAAACCTTCAGACAATAAAAGCCACGGCGATGCAATGCCGTGGATTGCCCATCTCGTCAGTAAAGAGGTTTACATGGATCCCACCGACCTCGGCCCAGGCACCCTTACGTGGCTGGGTGGTACAGGCACCGTGTTGTTCGGGGCCTTTCTATGGCTGCGCAAATGGCTGTCCAGAGATGCGGCAGACCGCGCGCTGGACAATGCAGACATTGCCGTGATTCGCCGCCTGACCGAGCTGCTCGATAGCGAGCGCGATGCCCGCCGTGAGGCGGAGGCCAAGGCTGACCAGTTCGCCAAGGAGCGCAATGAACTGGTGGTCACCGTCGGCCGCTTGCAAGGCAGGGTCGTGGCCCTGACCAGTCAACTGGCCCGGGCCAAGGCGTGAAACGACCGACGACCCGCACCCACCATGGCCACACAAAAAAAAGCCCGCCATTTCGGCGGGCACAAGGGCGTAGGGAGCAACGCACAACAAATTCGGGTCAGGCCACCAAGGTGCCTGGTTGCAACAGTTCAGCCAATGCGCGGGCTTGGGCGAGGGTCGGCACCGGCCCACTCACAGCCTCGCCGTTGCGCACCAGGTACCAGCAGGCCAACAGGCCTTGTTCACGCAGTGAAACCGGAACAGCGCTGCCGACAACGGACATGATCTGGATAGTGGCCATGGGGACCTCCTGTGAAACATGGGCCTACCATACGTAGCCGCTACCAGGGTTTGAAATCAACGTTGTCGATAGTGGTCATTACTTCTATCAACCCTTACCAGCGTGGCGGGCCGTAATACACCCGTGGCGGGCCGTAGTAGGCCCGGTAGCCTGGCGGTGGCGGGGCCGGCGCATAATAAGGCTGGTAATAGACGGGCTGCGGCGGCGGCTGCACGTACACCGGTTGCGGCGGGTAGTACACCGGCTGGCGTTCCACGTACACCGTACGGTCGTGCCCGCCAGACACCGTAGCGCCAACCACCGCGCCAACCACGGCAGCTCCCAGTAGCGGGCCCGGCCCATACCAACCGCCGCCATGGCCGTAACCACCGTGGGCAGCTGCAGGCCCGCTGATGGCCAAAGCGCCGACCAGCAGGGCGATTCCGGGAATGAGACGGTTCATATCAACCTCGCGAGTAAACCCCTAAAGTGGGGTGTCACTAATATGACTCCGGTATTTGTCAATTGCGCGCAGGGCAATGGTAAAGGTTGTGTAAGGGACGAACAGCGGTTGCCTCTGGTACGCTGCACAAACGTTTCAGTCATGACTCAGGAGCAGGCTATGTCGACAACTCCCGGCAGGGATACCGTGCTGTGCATTTCCCTGGCAGGCCGCCCCGGTACATTCGGCGTGCGCTTTCACAACCACCTGTACCAACAGTTGGGCCTGGACTTTTACTACAAGGCCATGCGCACCGACGACCTCCCGGCCGCGGTAGCGGGAATTCGAGCCTTGGGCATACGCGGGTGTGGGGTATCGATGCCATACAAGGAAGCGTGCATGGCGCTGGTAGACGAGATCGACCCGTCGGCAGCGGCCATCGAGTCGGTCAACACTTTGGTGAACACCAACGGTCGCCTCACAGCCTACAACACCGACTATCTGGCCGTACGCCAGTTGTTGACCCGGCACCAGGTCGACCCGGCAACCGCTTTCGCCCTGCGCGGCAGCGGCGGTATGGCCAAGGCCGTTGCCAGCGCCTTGCGCGATGCCGGCTTTGCCGAAGGCACCATCGTCGCGCGTAATGCCCAGGCGGGGCAGCAGCTGGCGGATATGTGCGGCTACCGCTGGCTGCCAGAACTCGGCGATATCTGCCCGCCGATGCTGGTGAATGTGACGCCGATCGGCATGGCGGGGGGCGCAGAAGCTGAAGAGCTGGCGTTTTCGGACATCGCCATCGCTGCTGCAGAGCGGGTATTCGATGTGGTGGCCATGCCCGCGCAAACACCGTTGATTCGCCGCGCCCAAGCGCTGGGCAAGCCCGTGATTACCGGGCTTGAGGTGATTGCGCTGCAGGCGCTGGAGCAGTTCGTGCTGTACACAGGTGTGAGGCCGACGCCGGCGCAAGTCGATGCCGCCGTGGCGTACGCTCGCGATATCTGAATGCACCAGCAGCGGCCCCTTCGCGGTATGGCAGCGGTGCTGGCGAAGAGGCCGCTACAGGCCAAGGGGGCAATCAGAATACCTTGGTGCCGGCGTCCAGTTGCTGGTCGACCAGCGCTCGACCGTGGGCCAGTGACACATGCTGGGCACGTTCCAGGTCGGAGAAGAACTTCATCGGCATCGACAGGCGCCTGCTGGTATGGCCATCAGGGGCGGTGATCAGGCAACCGGCGGCGTAGGGCAGGGGCGAGTCAGGATGGGGCATCACGCTGGCGGTGATGGTGTGCTTGCGGTATTCACAGTGAAGGGATTGCATGGTTCTTACCTCGCTGTGGCATGGGAAGCAATTACCTTCATATACCACAGCAAGGGGGCGGTGGTTCCCGCCCCCGACGAACGCTTAGCCTGCGAGGTCGGCCGGCTGAATCACTTCGACCCAATAGCCATCCGGGTCCTTGATGAACGCCAGGTGGTTCATGCGCCCGTCCTGCAGGCGCTTCTGGAACGGTACACCTAGCGCTTCGAAGCGCGCACAGGCGACGCGTACATCGGGTACCGACACGCAGATGTGACCGAAGCCGCGTGGGTCGGTATTGCCATCGTGATAGGCGAAATCGGCATCGTTTTCGGTGCCGTGGTTGTGGGTGAGCTCCAGCACGCCAGGGATCGATTTCATCCACTGGTGACGGGCGGCATCATCGGCGGGGATCTGCGCCGGGTCGACCAGGGCCAGGAAGTACAGGCTGAAAGCGGCTTCGGGGAAATCACGCTTATCTACCACGCGAAAGCCCAGCACACGGGTGTAGAAGTCCAGGGACTTTTCGATGTCCTTGACCCGCAGCATGGTGTGGTTGAAGACGAATTGGGCGGTGGCGGCGTCAGGTTGTGCGGTGACACCAGGCAAGGTTTGCAGATCGTGCAGGCTCATGGGAACTCCTGAGGCAGGGCCGGGCACGGGGCGCCGGCAAAACAGACAGGCTGGCCATGATACGTCAGTGCGCCGATTGCGCAAATGAAAGCGCCCTGCACGAGTGCAGGGCGCTGGAATTAGAGGCCCGCATGTGCGGGCGCGTGATGGGGTCGCTAGTCCTTTAGCTGCCTCGATACTGAGCCAGCCCTTGTGAAAAAAGTGTGAAGCACGTGTTGATGTTTCATCAGCGAGCCCAGCTTTCCACCTCGGCGGCGCCATACTGCTCTTTCCAGGCTTTGAGGCCGCGGTGGTTGCCGCCTTTGGTCTCGATCCGCTCGCCGGTCTCGGGGTGTGTGTAAACCTTCACCACCCGCGGGCGACGGTGCTGTTTGGGGGCAGGGCCGGTGGTGCGCCCCCCGGCTTTGGGGTCAAGTATGGCTATGACATCGCGCAGGCTTTTGTCGTAGCTTTTCATCAGGTTGACGAGTTTCTGCTCGAACTCGATTTCGCGCTTTAACCCGACATCTTTTTTCAACGCTTCCAGTTGCGCCATCTGTTCTTGGAGCGCTTTTTCCGCAGCACGAAACTCTGCAAGTCTGGACACTGTAATCACTCCTGTACGTCGGCTGTGGCGGGGCGTGACGAACATTGGAACGCATGAATACGCCGGCCACGCAGGTGGGTTTTACTGTTCGTTGATAGCGAGTGTAGTCACACATTGGGGCGGGGTAAACTGCTAACTTATTGCAAATAAGCGGGGAACTTTCCTAGTTGCCCACGCGCGATACAGGCGACTCGCCGAAGCGGCCTGGCAGGGCGCTTAGACCATGGTCCAATGGCCCGCGCCAGAGCCGTTACGCGATCATTTCAAAGTATGGCTGGCTGTTGCGCGGTCATGTCCCATTACCGTGGCAAGTCGTTGCCACCGGTTGTTAACCCGCTTTGAATCTGGATGTTTCCCTGCATGTTTTCCCCCTATCCTCTTGCCCCCGGGCGTCGTGTCGCCAGCCTGTTCCTGTTATGTGCCGGTGCCAACGCCCAGGCTGGCGGTTTTCTTGAAGACAGCAGTGCCAAGGTTGAAGCACGCACTGTCTACTTCAACCGGGATTTCCGTGACGGCCACAGCAGTTCCGGCCAAGGGGCGTCCAAGCGAGAAGAGTGGGCCCAGGGCTTTATCCTCAATGTACAGTCGGGTTACACCGAAGGCTTGGTAGGGTTCGGTGTGGATGCGCTGGGCATGTTCGGTGTGAAGTTGGACTCCAGCCCCGCCGACAGTAACAGCGGCTTGCTGCCGTCTTCCGGGCACAACCCTCGGCACTCCGCCGACCAGTATGCAAAGATGGGCCTGGCGGCCAAGGTCAAAGTTTCCAACACGGTGCTCAAATACGGTTCGATGATGCCGGATGTGCCCCTGCTCAAGTACAACGATGGCCGCCTGCTGCCGACGATGTTCCAGGGCGCCATGCTGACCTCCGAGGAACGCCGCGATCTGAAGTTCACCCTGGCACGCCTGGATCGGTACACCGCAAGGGATTCAACCGACCGCCAAAACATTCGCGTGCATTGCAAGAACAAGCGTTACGCCTGCGACATCGAAGCCGACCACTTCGACCTCGCCGGGGTCGATTACCGGGTCAACGAGCGTTTCGGTGCCCAGTATCAAGTGGCCAGGCTGGAGAACATCTATCGCCAGCAGTATTTCGGCCTGGTGGCCAGCCAACCGCTGCCGGTGGGTAGCCTTGCTGCCGACCTGCGGCTGATCAAAAGCGACGACATCGGCAACGCCCGCGCGGGTGCGATCGACCACCGCGCCGTCAGCGGCATGCTCGGCTACAGCCTGGGTGGTCACAAGCTCAGTGCTGGCTGGCAGCGCATGTATGGCGACAGCGCCATGCCCTACCTGGATGGCAGCAACCCGTACCTGGTCAACTATGCACAGGTCAATGATTTTGCCGCCGCCCAGGAGCGCTCCTGGCAAGTGCGCTATGACTATGACTTCAAGGCGTTGGGTGTGCCTGGCCTTACGTTCTTCACCCGGTACATCAACGGTGACCATATCCAGGTGCCAGGCAGCCATGCCGAAGGCAAGGAGTGGGAGCGCGACAGCGAGCTCAAGTACCAAGTGCAAAGTGGCACGTTCAAGGACGTCAGCGTGCGTTTGCGTAATTCCACCTACCGCAGCAACTATGAGCGCTGGGCGCGGGATATGGACGAAACGCGGGTGATCGTCAGCTACAACTTCTCGCTGCTCTGAACGGGTGCTTTGCCAGCGGCCTGCTGGCGCCCGACAATGGCTGCTGAACAGCACCGGAGGGCAGCACAATGAAACAGCTGTTGTTGATCGGCATCGGCCCGGGTGACCCACGCCAGGTCACGTACGAAGCCGTCGACGGGTTGCGCCAGGCCCACGTGTTCTTCGTGCTCGACAAAGGCAGCGTCAAGAACGAGCTGGTGCAGCTGCGCAAGGCCATCCTGCAGCGGTACCGGCCCGAGGGCGGCTATCGGCTGGTTGAGGTCGCCGACCCGCTGCGCGATGGGCAGGCCGACGCGTATGTGCAGGCGGTACAGGACTGGCACGTCCAACGTGCAGCGCTGTATGCGCAACTGATCGAACAGGAACTCGGCGACGGCGAAACCGGCGCCTTTCTGCTGTGGGGCGAGCCCACGCTCTATGACAGCACCTTGCGCATCCTCGACCTGGTCTGCGAGCGAGTTGGCGCGCTGCACCTGCAGGTCATTCCGGGCATCAGCAGCGTGCAGGCACTGGCGGCGCGCCACCGTGTTGCGCTCAACCGCATTGGCGAACCGCTGACCGTGCTGCCTGGTCGGCGTCTGGCCGGGCAGGGGAGTATCGACAATGTGGTGGTGATGCTCGATGGGCAGTGCGCGTTCGCAGCTATCGATGACCCGGCCTTGACGATTTACTGGGGCGCTTACCTGGGCACGGCTGACGAACGGCTGATCGCCGGGCCGCTGCAGGCGGTGAAGGCGCAGATTCTTGAAGTGCGTGCGCGGGAAAGGGCGCGCAAAGGGTGGATCATGGACACCTACCTGTTGCGCAGGGAGGTGTAGCAGGCACCGTTCCTTGGCCCCTGCGCTCCCTGCGCGCTTGGTAAGCGGGTGCCGCCGAATTCAGGCGGTGCCGAGAATCGCCTGCACCTTGTCGCGCAGCTGGTCGATGCTGAACGGCTTGCCGATCATGTGCATGCCCTCCGGCACAGTAATGTTTTCGGCGTAGCCACTGGCGAACAGTACCGGCAACAGTGGCCGCAGCTTGCGTGCCTTGGCTGCCAGCGCCTCACCGCGCATGTCCGGCAGGCCCACATCCGTCATCATCAGCGCCAACGGCTGGTTCGGGTCTTCCAACACCTTGAGCGCCGCGCTGGCATCTTCCGCCTCGATCACCGAGTAGCCCAACTCATCGAGCACTTCGACCATCAGCATACGTACGATGTCGTCGTCTTCGACTACCAAAAGGTGCATGGTTCGGGTCCTGTGCAAGTGAATGTCTATGATCTGTGCACAAGGCGACAGCAGAAGTTCCCGAGGATACCGATACTTGCAATCAGATGGAACGATTGGCACACAGCACTTTCAAATACTGGCTAAATGCCCTGCCAGAGCCGTCAAAGCTGGTTAGACTTCGCTTGTCGGCACGGCGCAGCGGCACATAACCATAACGATTGTTCCGCCATTCTTTTCCATGGATTTTCTTGCTCGGGCGTTTTCTCATGATTCAAGCAGCCTCGATGGACCAGCGCAGCTTCCGCAAGTTGTTGAGCCGCAACATCGGCCTTCCTCTGGGTGTGGGCCTGCTAGGTGCCGTGGCCTTCGTCGCGGTGATCAACTACCTGCTGTCGGCCATGCAATGGGTCGAACACACCGACCGGGTCATTGGCAATGCCAACGAAGCGGTGAAGCTGTCGATCGACATGGAAACCGGCATGCGCGGCTTTCTGCTGACGGGTGACGAGCGCTTCCTCGACCCCTATGAGGTGGCCAAGCCGCGCATTCTCAGCAGCTTGCAGGGCCTGAAAGGCATGGTCGAGGACAACCCGCAGCAAGTTGACCGTATCGACCGGCTGATCGCCTTGCAGCAAGCCTGGAATGACTTCGGCAGCGGCATGATCACCCTGCGCCGCAATGATGGCCCCTACCGGGAGCTGATCGGTAACGGCCGCGGCAAGCGCCTGACAGACGAGATTCGCAAGGAATTCGCCGACCTCATTGCCACCGAGCAGCAGTTGCGCATGGCACGCAACGAGAAGGTCAGCACCGTCACCGTAACCTCCATTTCGGCGTTCGTGCTGCTGATCGTTGGCCTCAGCGCCTTGCTGGCGTACCTGGGGCGCCGCGATCTGTTGGCGTTGTCCAGCAGTTACGACGACAACCTCAAGGCCCAGCAACGTTCTGCCGAGCGCCTGGAGCACCAGGCCTGGCTGCGCAACGGCCAGACCCAGCTGGCTCAACAAGTGCTTGGGCAGCTGACCCTGAACATGCTCGGCGACAACATTCTGCGGTTCTTTGCCTCTTACCTGGGCAGCGTGGTCGGGGCGTTGTACGTGCGCGACGAGCATGGCCGCCTGGTACGCGTTGCCTGCTATGGGCTGGATGCCGAAGAGCAGGCGCGCGAGCAGGTGCTGGGTGATGGTGAGGGTCTGCTGGCCCAGGCCGTGCGTGAAGGGCGGCTGCTGCGCCTGGACGACCTGCCGCAAGACTACTTTCAGCTCAGCTCCGGCCTGGGCAAGGGCTTGCCGCGCAGTGCACTGCTGATGCCGGCCAGCGACGGCGGGCAGATCAACGGCGTGCTCGAACTGGGCTTCCTGCGGCCGCTGCAGGCGCGTGACGAAGAACTGTTGCAGCGCGTGGAGGGCAACCTGGGTATGTCCATCGAAAGCGCCCGTTACCGCCAGCGCTTGCAGGAAGTCCTGGCCGAAACCCAGCAATTGAACGAAGAATTGCAGGTGCAGCAGGAAGAGCTGAAAACGGCCAACGAAGAGCTGGAGGAACAGTCCCGCGTGCTCAAGGAGTCCCAGGCCCACCTGGAAACCCAGCAAGCGGAACTGGAGCAGACCAACGAGCAGTTGTCCGACCGCACCGAAGCGCTGGACCGCAAGAACGAGGAGCTGACCCAGGCCCAGGAAGAGCTGCAGGCGCGCGCCGATGAGCTGCTGCGTTCGAGCAAGTACAAGTCCGAGTTCCTCGCCAACATGTCCCACGAATTGCGCACGCCGCTGAACAGTTCGCTGATTCTGGCCAAGCTGCTGGCCGAGAACGTTGAAGGCAACCTCAGCGGTGAGCAGGTCAAGTTCGCCGAGTCGATCTACTCGGCCGGCAACGACCTGCTCAACCTGATCAACGATATCCTCGACATCGCCAAGGTCGAGGCCGGCAAGCTTGAAGTGCGACCTGAAACCACCCACCTGGACCGCCTGGTCGAAGGCCTGCGCGACATGTTCGAGCCGTTGGCCGGGCAAAAGGGGCTGGCCTTCGAGGTCACCGCCCAGGCTCAGGTGCCTGCCACCCTGTTCACCGACCGCCAGCGACTGGAGCAGATCCTCAAGAACCTGCTGTCCAACGCCATCAAGTTCACCGAACGCGGCCAGGTCAGCCTGAACATCGGCTACCAGCCAGACAGCGGCATCGTGTTTTCCGTGCGCGATAGCGGCATCGGCATTGCTGCCGACCAGCAGCAGGCAATCTTCGGTGCGTTCCACCAGGTCGATGGCACCAGCAACCGCCGGTATGGCGGGACTGGGCTGGGGCTGTCGATTTCCCGCGACCTTGCCCATCTGCTTGGCGGGCAGATCAGTGTCGAGAGCAGCCCCGGGCAGGGCAGTGTGTTCAGCCTGGTATTACCCGAACGCTACGAGAACCTGGAGCAGGAGGTCGAGCCCCTCAGCCTGCGCCCGGCTGTCGATACCCTGCCGCCAGTACCGCAACTCGCCACTGCCCAGGCGCCGAAGCTGCCGCAACTGGCCTTCACCGACGACCGTGACCGGGCGCCTTTCAGTAACCGCTGCATCCTGGTGATCGAAGACGAGCCGAACTTCGCCCGCATTCTCTTCGACCTGGCCCACGAGCTGGGTTACAGCTGCCTGGTGGCGCATGCGGCCGACGAAGGTTTCGAGCTGGCCGCCCGGTTCATACCCGATGCGATCCTGCTGGACATGCGCCTGCCTGACCATTCCGGCCTGACCGTGCTGCAACGCCTGAAAGAACAGGCCGATACCCGGCACATTCCGGTGCATATCATTTCCGTCGAGGACCGTGTCGAGGCCGCCATGCACATGGGGGCAGTGGGCTACGCCGTCAAACCCACCAGCCGCGAAGAGCTCAAGGAAGTTTTCGCGCGCCTGGAGGCCAAGCTGACGCAGAAGCTCAAGCACATTCTGCTGGTGGAAGATGACGACCTGCAGCGCGAAAGCATCGCCCGCCTGATCGGTGACGACGACGTCGAGATCACCGCCGTAGGCATGGCGCAGGAGGCCTTGGCACTGCTGCGGGAAAACATCTACGACTGCATGATCATCGACCTCAAGCTGCCAGACATGCTCGGTAACGAACTGCTCAAGCGCATGACTGCCGAAGATATCCGCGCCTTCCCGCCGGTGATCGTGTATACCGGCCGCAACCTGACCCGCGAAGAAGAAACCGACCTGCTCAAGTACTCGCGCTCGATCATCATCAAGGGCGCCCGCTCACCCGAGCGGCTGCTCGACGAAGTGACGCTGTTCCTGCACAAGGTCGAATCGCAGTTGTCCAACGAACGCCAGCGTATGCTGAAGACGGCGCGCAGCCGCGACAAAGTGTTCGAGGGGCGCAAGGTGCTGCTGGTAGATGACGATGTGCGTAATATCTTCGCCCTGACCAGTGCACTGGAGCACAAGGGCGCGATCGTCGAAATCGGCCGTAACGGCCGCGAGGCCATCGAGCGCCTGGAGCAGCATGACGACATCGACCTGGTGCTGATGGATGTGATGATGCCGGAAATGGACGGCTTCGAAGCCACCCGGCTGATCCGCCAGCAACCGCGCTGGCGCAAGCTGCCGATCATTGCGGTGACTGCCAAGGCCATGAAAGATGACCAGCACCGTTGCCTGCAGGCCGGCGCCAACGATTACCTGGCCAAACCGATCGACCTGGACCGCCTGTTCTCGCTGATCCGCGTATGGCTGCCGCAACTGGAGCGAATTTGACTAGCGAACGTAACACCGATATCGAGATCCGCTTGCTGATCGAGGCCATCTACCTCAAGTACAGCTATGATTTCCGCAATTATTCCGGCGCTTCGATCAAGCGCCGGATCCTGCACGCGCTGCGCCAGTTCGGTTGCCAGACGGTATCGGCCTTGCAGGAGCGCGTGCTGCACGACCCTGGCATGTTCATGCAGTTGCTGCAGTACCTGACGATTCCGGTCAGCGCGATGTTCCGCGACCCGGGCCATTTCCTGGCGCTGCGGACCGAGGTGGTGCCGCTGTTGCGTACCTGGCCATCGATCAAGGTGTGGATCGCCGGCTGCAGCACGGGCGAGGAGGTGTATTCGATGGCCATCCTGCTGCGCGAAGAAGGCCTGCTCGAGCGCACCATCATCTACGCCACCGACATCAACCCGCACTCGCTGGACAAAGCCAAGCAGGGCATCTACTCGATGCAGAACATGCTCGACTACGCCGAGAACTACCGCATCGCCGGTGGCCGCCGGGATTTCGCCGAGTACTACACGGCAGCCTATGGCAACGCGATCATGGACAGCACCCTGCGTGAAAACGTGACCTTCGCCGACCATAGCCTGGCCACCGACAGCGTGTTCTCCGAGACGCAGTTGGTGTCTTGCCGCAATGTGCTGATCTACTTCAACAAGGAGCTGCAGGACCGCGCCCTGGGCCTGTTCCATGAATCGCTGTGCCATCGCGGTTTTCTGGTGCTGGGCAGCAAGGAGTCGGTCGACTTTTCCGCTTACAGCGACGGTTTCGAGCCGCTGGTCAAGCCTGAACGGATCTATCGCAAATCATGAAGGGCGTACAAGCGGTGGTGATCGGCGCCTCGGCCGGCGGGGTGTCCGCGCTGTTCACCGTGCTGGGCGGGTTGCCGTCGGGGTTCGCCATTCCGGTAGTCTGTGTGTTGCACCTGCCGGATGACCGCCACAGCCAACTGGCCGAGGTGCTGCAACGCCGCCTGCTTCGTCCCGTGTGTGAGGCACGTGACAAGCAACCGCTGCGCCCTGGTCAGATCTACGTGGCCGGGCCGGGCTATCATTTATCGGTAGAACGCGACTTCACCCTGTCGTTGAGCCAGGAACCACCGGTGCATTTTTCCCGGCCGGCCATCGACTACCTGTTCATTTCCGCGGCCGATGCCTACGGTGCCGGCCTGCTTGGCGTGCTGCTCACCGGTGCCAATGAAGACGGTGCCCAGGGGTTGGCTTACATCAAGAACAGCGGCGGCCGGACCATCGTCCAGGACCCTCGCGACGCACAGGTGGCGCTGATGCCCGAGGCCGCCCTGGCCCTCCATCAGCCCGACCATATTCTTACCTTGAGTGGGATCGAGCAGTTGCTCGCCGCCCTGGAACCCAGCGCATGCTAAGCAACACTATCGCCAAACTGCTGATCGTCGACGACCTGCCAGAGAACCTGTTGGCCCTCGATGCCCTGATACAGGGCGAGGACCGTGAGGTGCACCAGGCCCAGTCTGCCGAAGCCGCCTTGTCGCTGTTGCTCGAACACGAGTTCGCGCTGGCCATTCTCGATGTGCAGATGCCGGGCATGAACGGCTTCGAACTGGCCGAACTGATGCGCGGTACGGAAAAAACCCGCCACATCCCTATCGTTTTCGTCACCGCAGCCGGGCGTGAAATGAACTACGCCTTCAAGGGCTACGAAAGTGGCGCCGTGGACTTCCTGCACAAACCGCTGGATACCGCGGCGGTGAAGAGCAAGGTGTCGGTGTTCGTCGACCTTTACCGCCAGCGCAAGGTGCTTGACCGCCAGTTGCAGGCGCTGGAGCGCAGCCGCCAGGAGCAGGAAGTGCTGCTGGGCCAGCTGCAGGCGGCGCGCGGTGAGCTGGAGCATGCGGTGCGCATGCGAGATGACTTCATGTCGATCGTGTCCCACGAGGTGCGTACACCGCTCAACGGGCTGATCCTGGAAACCCAACTGCGCAAGCTGCACCTGGCGCGGGGCAACCTGGCGGCGTTCAGCGCCGACAAGCTGCAGGCCATGGTCGAGCGCGACGAGCGCCAGATCAACAGCCTGATCCGCCTGATCGAAGACATGCTCGATGTTTCGCGCATTCGTACCGGCAAGCTGTCGCTGCGGCCCAAAGCGTTCGACCTGAGCGAGCTGGTGCAGCGGTTGGTGGAAAATTTCACCGCCCAGGCCACGGCACTGGATACGTTCATCGAGTTGCAGCATTGCCAGCCACTGCAGGGTGAGTGGGACGAATTTCGGATTGAACAAGTACTGGCCAACCTGTTGTCCAATGCCTTGCGTTATGGTGAACGCAAACCGGTGCAGGTAAGGCTGTACGAGCAGGACGGCCTGGCGTGCGTGCAGGTGCAGGACCAAGGCATTGGTATCGACATGGCTAACCAGCAACGTATCTTTCAGCAGTTCGAGCGCGTCGCAACTCAGCAAGCTACGGGTGGCCTGGGCTTGGGCCTGTATATTTCCGACCAGATAGTGCAAGCGCATGGCGGGCGGATTGTGGTGCAAAGCGAGGTGGGCAAAGGTGCGACCTTCACCCTGCAACTGCCCCTGGCTGCAGTGGAACAACTAAACGACCAGGCGTGGGCAACCTCTGCATAAGCCTGGGGTCTGATGGCCAACTGGAAGAATTTTCAAGGCGTTAACATGAGTGAAGATGCACAAGACGTAGTGCTGGTGGTCGAGGACGAACCAGCGATACGCATGATTCTGCGGGACTACCTGGCGGGCGAGGGCTACCACGTGCTGGTCGCCGAGGACGGTGAACAGGCGTTCGCCATTCTGGCCAGCAAGCCGCACCTGGACCTGATGGTGACCGACTTCCGCCTGCCGGGCGGGATCTCCGGGGTAGAAATCGCCGAGCCGGCGGTGAAGTTGCGGCCCGACCTGAAAGTGATCTTCATCAGCGGCTACCCCGCCGAGATCCTCGAGTCCGGAAGCCCGATCACCCGCAAGGCGCCGATCCTGGCCAAGCCGTTCGACCTGGACACCTTGCACGAGCAGATTCAGGCACTGCTGCGCTGATACCCGTCAAGGCCCTGTCACCGGCGCGCGCTGACGGGCCGGTGCTGATCAACGCAAGGTCCGCTCCAGCCCACCCAGCAACATGCTCTCCATCAACACCAGCGCTTGCGCTTCAGGCAATGCCTGCAGCGCGCCGGGCAATCGGTTCAGCAGCGTTGCAACCACCTGGGCGGTGGCCACCAAAGCTGGCCCCTGGAGCTTCGCCTGCGGTGCGATCAGCCGCAACAGCCCGGCCTCATAACGCCCGCGCAACTGCGTCAGGCGTGCCTGCTGGGCCTCGCTCAGGCAACAGAAATCACGCTCAGCCAAACGAAACTGCAGCGGCCGCTCGGCATGCAACTGCCAATGCGCCGCGATCAGGCAATTCAAGGCTGAAGCGCCGCGGGCCATGGCCCGCCGCCCCTGGTCCAGCAGGGCCTGCAACTCCTCGTACAGTTCCTCGATCAAGTCGAACAGCAGGTCCTGCTTGCTGGGAAAGTGGTGGTACAGCGAGCCGGCCGTCAGCCCGACATGTGCGGCCAATTCGCGCATGCTGACCTGGCCAAAGCCTTTTTCGGCAAACAGCGCCATGGCCTGTTCACGTCGCTCTTCGAAATTGGCACAACGCATCGCGGCATTGATCGGGGGCATGGCGCCTGGGCCTCAGTAGATGAAGAAGCCGCGGCCGCTCTTGCGCCCCAGCCAGCCGGCCGCCACCATCTCCTTGAGCAGCGGGGCAGGGCGGTACTTGCTGTCGTTGAAGCCCTCATGGAAGGCCTCCATGATCGCCAGCAAGGTGTCCAGGCCGATCAGGTCGGCCAGCGCCAGTGGGCCGATCGGCTGGTTGCAGCCAAGGCGCATGCCGGTGTCGATGTCCTCGGCGCTGGCCAGGCCTTCCTGGCGTACGAATATCGCTTCGTTGATCATCGGCACCAGGATGCGATTGACCACGAAGCCCGGCCGGTTGCCAGCAGCGATCGGGGTCTTGCCCAGCTTCTCTGTCACCAGCAATGCCTGGGCGTAGGTACCGTCGCTGGTCTGCAGGCCACGAATGATCTCGACCAGCGCCATCATCGGCACCGGGTTGAAAAAGTGCACGCCAATGAAGCGCTCGGGGTGGTCGATGCTGGCGGCCAACTGGGTCACCGACAGCGACGAGGTATTGGTCGCGATCAGGCAATCGGCGGCGACGTTGCCTGCCACCTGCTGCAGGATGCGTTGCTTGAGCTGCAGGTTCTCGGTGGCCGCTTCGATCACCATCTGCATCGTGGCCAGCTGGCCGTAGTCGGTGCTGGTGCGGATCCGGGTTTTGGCTGCCGCTGCCTGCTCGGCGGCGAGGGTCCCTTTGCTGACCTGGCGTTCGAGGTTCTTGCCCAGCGTTGCCAGCCCGCGCTCCAGGGCGGCGTCGGCCACGTCCACCAGCAGCACCTGGTAGCCTGCCACCGCGCACACTTGGGCGATGCCGTTGCCCATGGTGCCGGCGCCGATCACGGCGATCTGTTCAATGTTCATCTTTCAGTTTCCTCAAACCCGCTCGAAGACCACGGCGATGCCTTGGCCGCCACCGATGCACATGGTGGCCAGGGCGTAGCGCCCCTGAATGCGCTGCAATTCATGGATGGCCTTGGTGGCGATGATCGCGCCGGTGGCACCCACCGGGTGGCCCAGGGAAATGCCCGAACCGTTGGGGTTGACCTTTTCCGGGTCGAAGCCCAGTTCGCGGGCCACCGCGCAAGCCTGGGCGGCGAAGGCTTCGTTGGACTCGATCACATCCAGGTCCTGCACCTTCAGGCCGATCTTCTCCAGCACCTTGCGGGTGGCGGGGATCGGCCCCAGGCCCATCAACTCGGGTTCCACCCCGGCATGTGCGTAGCCCACCAGCCGGGCCAGTGGCTTGAGGCCCAGGCGCCGCACCGCGTCACCGCTGGCCAGCACCAGGCCAGCGGCGCCGTCGTTGATGCCACTGGCGTTACCGGCAGTCACGGTGCCGTCTTTCTTGAACACCGGCTTCATGCCGGCCAGTTGCTCGGCGGTGACCTCACCGCGCACATGTTCATCGACACTGAACTGCACGCTGCCTTTGCGGGTTTTGAGTTCCAGCGGCACGATCTGGCTGGTGAAGCGGCCCTCGGCAATGGCGCGAGCGGCCCGGCGCTGGCTGGTCAGGGCCAGCTCGTCCTGCATTTCGCGGGTAATGCCCTGGCTGGCCGAGACGTTCTCGGCGGTGATGCCCATGTGGAAGTGCTGGAAGGGGTCGTGCAGTACCCCGACGGTGTAGTCGATGCCTTGCAGGTCACCCATGCGCGCGCCCCAGCGTGCCTGTGGCAGCAGGTAAGGGCCGCGGCTCATGGACTCGGCGCCAGCGGCAATGGCCACGTCGGTGTCGCCCAGCAGCAGCCCTTGGGCCGCCGAAACAATGGCCTGCAGGCCCGAGCCACACAGGCGGTTGACATTGAACGCCGGCGTTTCCTTGGGGATGCCGGCGTTCATGGCCGCAACCCGCGCCAGGTAGGCATCACGGGGTTCGGTAGGGATCACCGTGCCCATTACCACATGGCCGATCTGTTCGGCGGCCAGCCCCGAGCGCTCGATGGCGGCGCGGGTGATGGCGCTGGCCAGGTCGGCCAGCGGCAGGTCCTTGAGGGAGCCGCCAAAGCCACCGATGGCTGAACGGACGGCACTGACGACGTAGATTTCTGCGCTGCTCATAGAGGCTCCGATTGCATAGGCATGGCGGGACTGGGCCAGGCTCTGCGAGAATGGCCGGCGAGGTCCCGAAGTGGGTCCGAGTCTAGGCAAAGGCTCTGTCGCAGCCTATGCCGGAACTGTTCAAACAACCTGGCACTTTTTGCCACTCAGCATAGACAGCGAACACCGCCATGCGCGATAGCGATTCGGTCGCCGTGTACTTCCTCAACGCCATGCTGCATGCCCTGCGCGATTGCCCCGCCGAGCGTGACGCGCATTTGCGTGCGGTGGGCATTGACCCGCACCTGCTCGACCAGCCGCAGGCGCGGGTGCCGGCCCGGGCCTTCGCCGAGCTGTGGCTGGCAATGATCCGGCGCCTGGACGATGAGTTCTTCCGCCTCGACAGCCATGGCATGCCGTTGGGCAGTTTCGCCCTGATCTGTCGGGGCCTGATCCTGGAACCCAACCTGGAAAAGGCCCTACGCCAGTGCCTGGCAGGCTTTGGCCTGTTCCTGCACGATCTGCGCGGCAGCCTGACCGTGCGCGGTAGCCGGGCGCTGATCAGCGTGCAGTCGAGCATCGCCGACCCGTTGACCCGGGTATACGCCGAGGAAACCTACCTGGTGCTGATGGTCGGCCTGCTGTGTTGGCTGGGCGGGCGCAGGGTGGCGATTGACCGGACCGAACTGGCAGTGGCCCGCCCAGCCCAGGAGGATGACCTGCTGTTGTGGGGGCCGGACCTGCGCCTGGGCAGCGGGCGTACCGAGGTGGAGTTCGACAGTGCCTGCCTGCGCCGGCCGGTGGTCCAGGACGTGGCGGCGCTGAAAACCTTCCTGCGCAGCGCGCCGCAGGGGCTGGTCATTCGCTTTCGCAACCAGAACGGCCTGGTGGCCGAGGTGTACCGGCATTTACGGGCGCGTGGCTATGGGCAGTGGCCCACGTTGGCGTCGCTGGCACAGCAGCAGGGTATCAGTGCCAGCACCTTCCGCCGGCAGTTGGAGCGCGAGGGGCGCTCCTACCAGCAGATCAAGGACGAGGTACGCCGGGCGATGGCTTTCGAGCGCTTGCGCGAAGGCGTGCTGAGCATTGCCGAGATCGCCGAGCAGGCCGGCTTTCAGGAGCCCAGCGCGTTCCACCGGGCGTTCAAGAAATGGACCGGGCAGAGCCCCGGTAGCTACCGCGCGCGGTTGGCCGGGCGCTGATCTTGGCCAGTCCCGACCCTTGCGCGGGTGCCACCGCGCCAACACTCAGCCCGCCGGCACCATGGCGAAGCCCACCCCGAAGCGGTTCCAGGCATTGATGGTGGCGATCGCCAAGGTCAGGTTGACCACTTCGGCCGGCTCGAAGTGCTGCAGCAGGGCTTCGTATTCGCCCTGCGGCGCACCCCGTTCAGGCAGGCGGGTAAGGCTCTCGAGCCAGGCCAGTGCTGCCCGTTCACGCGGGGTGAAGTACGCGGTTTCCTGCCACACGCACAGTGTTTGCAGGCGTGCCTCGGTCTCACCGGCCTTGCGCGCATCGTTGGCATGCAGGTTGACGCAATAGGCGCAGCCGTTGATCTGCGAGGCGCGCAGGCGCACCAGTTCCAGCAGCGAGTTTTCCAGGCCGCACCTGGCCAGCGCCTGTTCCAGGCCGACCATGGCTTTGTAGGCTTCGGGCGCGTGCTTGGCCCATTCGATACGGTTGTGCATGGCTGTCTCCAATGCGGATGTGGGGGGTGATGGCGCTACTGTAGCGCCGTTGATTGGCCACCCCGATAGCCAATTGCACGCTTGCGCAGGAGGCCAATGTCCATTCAGCTGGCCACTGACAGGCATCCAATCTCTTCATTTCTGCGCAGCCAGCCAAGCCGGGATAATGGTCGATCTTGCACGAAGAGAAACGAACGACCATGAGACCTGCGCTGAACCTGTTGCTGGTGATTTTGTTGGCCCTGAACCTGCGGCCGATCCTGACCAGTATCGGCCCCTTGCTCGAGCCCATGCGCGCCACTACCGGGCTGGGCTACCAGCAGGCCGCCCTGCTGACCGCTTTACCGGTGCTCTGCATGGGCCTGGTGCCGTTGCTGCAGCCGTGGCTGCGGCGCTGGCTCAGCGAGCACGGCGGTATGCTGGGCGGCCTGGCGGCGATTGCCATGGCTTGCCTGTGGCGCCTGCAACTGGACAGTGCCTGGGCATTGATCGCCAGTGCGGTGGTCGCTGGCCTGGGCGTAGCGGTGGTACAGGGCATGATGCCGGGGCTGGTGAACCGCTGGTTCCCCCGCCGCCTGGCGGCGGCCATGGGCCTGTATTCGGCGGCGCTGATGAGTGGCGGTGGCCTGGCGGCAGTGCTGGGCCCGCACATCAGTGCGCACTTCGGCCACTGGCAGGCCGGCCTGGGCCTGTGGGCGGTGCCGGCCGTGCTGGCGTTGCTGGCCTGGGCCGTGCTGCGGCCACGCCATGGCACAGCGAAGCTGGCAGGGGCATCCGGTGGACACTGGTTCGGCACGCGCCGGGCCTGGTTGCTGGCCCTGTACTTCGGCTTGATCAATGGCGGTTACACCAGCATGGTGGCGTGGTTGCCGGCCTACCACACCGAGCACGGCGGCAGCGCCCAGGGTGGCGCCGACCTGGTGGGCCTGATGACCTTTTTCCAGGTGGCCGGCGCGCTCGGTTTGCCGCTGTTGCTGCGGCGCTATGCTGACCGGCGCCCCGGTTTGTGGCTGGCGCTGGCAATCCAGCTGGTCGGCTTTCTCGGCCTGTTACTGGCCCCCACCGTGGCCCCGGGGCTGTGGGTGGCGCTGATCGGTTTCGGCCTGGGCGCTTGCTTCAGCCAGTGCCTTACGCTGACCCTGGAGCATTTGCAAACGCCAGCCGAGGCGGGCAGCCTGGCGGCATTTGTGCAGGGCATCGGCTTCATCATTACCGGGATCGTGCCCTACATCACCGGTTGGCTGCGGGATGTCAGTGGTGACTTCCAGGCGTCGTGGACACTGTTGACGGTCACCGTGCTGGCCATGCTGTGGGTCACCGCGTTTTTCAACCCGCGCGGTTACTCGGCCGCCATCGCCCGCCCGGCAACCGGCAAGGCGGCACCGGTCAGTTGAGGTGCTGCAGGGTGTCGCGCACGCGATCCAGTGCGGGGTCGATATCCAGCAGTTCAATGGCACCGAAACCCATCAGCACGCCCTGCCGCGCAGGCGCTTCGCTGAAGAATGGCGCCAGTGGGTACAGGCCGACCTCGACCTTGCGCGCCAGGTTGGCCAGCAATTCCACGTCGACCCCTGGTCTGGCCAACGCGCTCAGATGAAAGCCGGCGCTGGCCGGAACCGCGCTGAACCAAGGGGCCAGGTCGCCCTGCAGGCGCGCCAGAATGCGTTCGCGGCGCGCGCTGTAGACCTCATGGCAACGGCGAATGTGCTTGTGCAGGTGGCCCTCGGCAAGGAAACGCGCCAAGGCCCACTGCAGCAAGCTCGGGCTGTGCCAGTCACTGAGGTGCTTGGCCACGCAGGCAGCCTGCAGTACGGCAGGCGGCAGCACGGCGTAGCCCAGGCGCAGCTCAGGCAAAAGGGTCTTGGAAAACGTGCCCACGTAGGCCACCAGCCCCTGTCGGTCCAGGCGCTGCAAGGCATCCGCAGCGGGCCCCTGGTAGCGGAATTCACAGTCGTAGTCGTCTTCGATGATCAGCGCCCCCAGCTGCGCAGCCCGCGCCAGCAGCGCGTGCCGGCGCGCCTCGCTCATCGGCATGCCCAGCGGGAACTGGTGAGACGGCGTGACGTAGATCAGCCGGGTGCCGTCGGCGATGTGCTCGACGCACAGGCCTTGGTCGTCGACCGGTACCGACTGCAGCTGCGCGCCCAGGGCCAGGAACAGCTGCCGTGCCGGTGGGTAACCGGGGTCTTCCATGGCCACCTGGCAACCTGGCTCGACCAGCACGCGGGCGATCAGGTCCAGGGCCTGCTGGGCGCCGTTGCACACGAGCAGGTCGGCTGCGCTGCAGTGCACGCCACGGGTGTAGGCGATGTGGTGGGCGATGGCCTGGCGTAGTTCAGGCAAACCCTGGGCCGTAAAATGCCGTTCGGGGTGGCGCTGGCTGCGCCGCAGGGCGTAGTTCAGGCAACTGCGCCACTGGTCGAAGGGGAATTGGGCCTTGCTCGATACGCCGCCGATGAAATCGTAGCGTGAAGGGGCCTGCGCCTGGCGTTGGCTGAGCACCGTGGCGCGCGCTTGCCAGCGTTCGAGCGATGCACTGGCGGCCAGGGTGATGGCGCCAGGTTCGCTGCTGCGCAGCGGCTGGCGCGGTGTGACGAATGTGCCACGGCCCACCACACCGCTGAGCAGGTTGTCATAGGTCAGGCGTGAGTAGGCTTCGGCTACCGTCTTGCGCGACACACCCAGTTGTTCGGCCAGCAGACGGGTGGGTGGCAGCTGGGTACCAGCTGCCAGGTGGCCACTGTCGATGCCAGCGCGCAATTGCTGGTAAAGCTGGTCGGTGAGGCCTTTGCGGCCATCCAGGCGAATGTGCAGTTCCATGGAACGGTCCGGAGCGGGGGTGCCCACAGGATAGCGGATTGGCTGCGCCGTGTGCGCCGGGCCGCGAGCCTTGCGCTACGGCTGTCAGAGCCGGGCAGTGCTGATGGTGATGTAGCCTTTGCCCGCCAGCGCAATGCGTATCTGGGTTTCGTCTGTGGCTGCCTTGCGGTTGCGTTTGATGCATACGCCGTCGATTGCCGCCGCGCGCATGTGCTCGGCAATGGCGCGCCCGTTCGGGTCGAAAAGCACCTCGCTGGCCAGCAGCTCGATGCGCTCGATCAGCAAACGGGTCTGTTCGTCTGTAGCGCAGAAGAACATCACCCCTGACAGGTGCGGGTCGTCATCAGGGTTGCTGATGTCATGGGCGAGCATTTCGCGCAGGCTGCTGCGCAGTTCGGCAATGGAGCGTGCGTACGGGTGCATGCGGCGTTTCCCCTGGCTGGTCATGCTGCGCCGATCTTGTTTTCTCAACGCTGAGGCGGCAAGTAAGACGCGTCCGAACATTTTGTAGGGGAATTCTGAGTCTGCCCGAGTGGCAACCCTCTGTGCAGCCTTCACAAGGCTGCTGCGCCCGCCTTGGCCACTTGTGCGTCCTGGTCGGGCTTGACCCCCGACACGCCAATGGCACCCACCACCTGGCCCTGCACCTGCAGCGGTACACCGCCCTCCAGGCAGGTCAGCAGCGGTGCGGTGACGAACGCGGTGCGCCCGCGATTGACCATGTCTTCGTAGTCCCGGGTTTCCTTGCGCCCCAGCGCCGAGGTGCGGGCCTTTTCCATGGCAATGTAGGCACCGGCTGGCGCACACCCATCCAGACGCTGCAGGGCCAGAGGGTGCCCGCCGTCGTCGACCACCACGATGGTCACAGGCCACTGTTCGGCCAACGCATGCTGGCGCGCAGCCTCAAGTACACGGGTAACCTCGGCCAGGCCGATCACGGGTTTGCTATGCATGGGCGTTCTCCGGCCGCAAGGCGGCTTCGACGATTTCCACCCAGTGCCTGACGGGGGTGCGCCCTGCACCGGCGAGGTGGGTCTGGCAGCCGATGTTGGCCGTAGCGATGATGTGCGGCTTGCCGCTTTCCAGCGCGTTCAGGCGGTTGTCGCGCAGTTGCAGGGCCAGGTCCGGCTGGGTCAGCGAATAGGTGCCCGCCGACCCGCAACACAGGTGGCCATCGGGCACGGCGGTCAGGGTGAAGCCCAGGCGGGTCAGCAATGCCTCCACCGCCCCGCCCAGTTTCAGGGCATGTTGCAGGGTGCATGGGCAGTGAAAGGCCAGGCGCTGTTCAGCGCACAGGCCTAACTGCTCGACGGGCTCGGCAGCCAGCACCTCCACCAGGTCGCGGGCCAGCGCGCTGACGCGCGCCGCCTCGGCTGCGTACTGGCGGTCTTGTGCCAGCAGGTGGCCGTAGTCGCGCACGAACGCGCCGCAGCCACTGGCCGTTTGCACGATGGCCTCGGCACCCGCCTCGATGGCGGGCCACCAGGCGTCGATGTTGCGCCTTGCACGCTGCAGGCCCTGCGCCTGGGCGTTGAGGTGGTAGTCCACGGCGCCACAGCAGCCGGCCTGGCGGATCGGCTGCACACTGATCCCCAGCCGGTCGAGCAGCCGCGTGGCAGCGGCGTTGGTATTGGGCGAGAACGCCGCCTGCACGCAGCCTTCGAGCATCAGCAACCGGCGGGCATGGCGCGGCGACGGGCGCACGCCGGGCGGTGTCACTGATGCCGGCACTTTGCCCTTGAGCGTGGCCGGTAGCAGCGCTCGGAGGGCCTGGCCGCTGCGGGTCAGCGCCTTGAACAGTGCCGGGCGCGGGACCACCGCGCGCAGGCCCTGGCGCAGCAGGCGCTGGCCGAGTGGTCGCGGCACCTGCTGCTCGGCCACGGCGCGGCCAATGTCCAGCAGGTCGTGGTAGCGCACCCCGGACGGGCAGGTTGACTCGCAGTTACGGCAGCTCAGGCAACGGTCCAGGTGCAGTTGGGTGCTGGCGCTGACCGGCTCGCCTTCGAGCATCTGCTTGATCAGGTAGATACGGCCGCGCGGCCCATCCAGTTCGTCACCCAGCAACTGGTAGGTGGGGCAGGTGGCGGTGCAGAAACCACAGTGCACACAGGCGCGCAGGATGCTTTCGGCTTCGTCGGCGCGGGGCAGGCGGCGGGCGCTTTCGCTGAGGTTGGTTTGCATGGTCTGGCCTCACAGGTCCGGGTACAGGCGGCCGGGGTTGAATACCCCCTGGGGGTCGAGCTGTTGCTTGAGCGCCTGGTGGTAGCGCATCAGCGCAGCGGGCAGTGGCGGGCTGCTGGCCGCACCGGGGGTGTAGGCGGTCGCGTGGCCGCCCACCCTGGCAACCGCCTCGCGAATGCTGTGCGCCTCTGCGTCAGACTTGAGCCAGCGCTGGGCACCGCCCCAGTCGATCAATTGCTCGCCGGGCAATGCCAGCTCGCCGCAGGCAATGGGTACGGACAGCCGCCACAGCGGGGCGGGGCCGTTGAAAAAGGCCATGCGCTGTTCGCGCAGGTCGTTCCAGAACCGGCTGTCCAGCGCTTCACCGCCCAGCCGCAGGCGCGCCGAATGCACCGAACCCTCGCCGCCTTCCAGGCGCAGGTACAGGGCATCGCCGTGGTGGCAGGCGGCGCTGATCGGCAGCGGCTGCTGGCCCCATTCGGCCAGTTCGGCCAACGCCTCGTGGCGGCCCATCGGCAGCCGCAGGCTCAGGCACTGGCGCGGGCGTGGCAGCACCTTCAGCGACACCTCGGTCAACAAGCCCAGGCAACCGAAGCTGCCCGCCATCAGGCGCGACACATCGTAGCCAGCGACATTCTTCATGACCTCGCCGCCAAAGCGCAGCAGCTTGCCGTGGCCGGTAACCACGCGTGTACCCAGTAGGTAATCGCGCACCGACCCCGCCCAGGGCCGCCTGGGGCCGGACAACCCGGCCGCGACCATGCCGCCCAACGTCGCATCAGGCCCCAGGTGGGGCGGTTCGCACGGCAGCATCTGGCCGGCCTGGTGCAGCGCTGCCTCGATTTCGCGCAGCGGCGTGCCAGCGCGGGCGGTCAGCACCAGTTCGGTCGGGTTATAGCTGACGATGCCCCGGTGGCGGCGGGTGTCCAGCACTTCAGCCACCACCGGGTTGCCGAGCATGGCCTTGCTGCCGCTACCCTGAATGCGCAGTGCCGTCCCTTGGTTCAGCGCCTGGTTCACCTGTTCGAGCAGGGCCTGGCTGTCGTCGTGGTCCATGCTCATTAGAAACGCTCCAGCTCGGGAAAAGGCAGTTGCCCGTGGTGCACGTGCAACGCGCCGAATTCGGCGCAGCGGTGCAAGGTGGGGATGTTCTTGCCGGGGTTGAGCAGGCCTTGTGGGTCGAACGCAGCCTTCACCGCATGGAACAAGGTGATTTCGTCGCTGTTGAACTGTGCGCACATCTGGTTGATCTTTTCCCGGCCGACCCCGTGTTCACCCGTGATGCTGCCGCCCACGGCCACGCACAGTTCGAGAATCTTGCCGCCGATGGCCTCGGCGCGCTCCAGTTCACCCGGCAGGTTGGCATCGAACAGGATCAGCGGGTGCATGTTGCCGTCGCCGGCATGGAACACATTGGCCACGCGCAGGCCGTATTCGCTGGACAAGTCGCTGATGCCTTTCAGCACGCGCGGCAGCTCGCGGCGTGGGATGGTGCCGTCCATGCAGTAGTAGTCGGGTGAAATGCGCCCCACGGCCGGGAAGGCATTCTTGCGCCCGGCCCAGAAACGCACCCGCTCGGCCTCGTCGCAGGCCAGCCGCACGTCGCGGGCGCCGGCTTGCGCCAGCACGGCCGCGACCCGTTCGCAGTCAGCGTGCACATCGGCCTCGACACCGTCCAGCTCGCACAGCAGGATGGCCGCCGCCTCCACCGGGTAGCCCGCGTGGATGAAGTCCTCGGCGGCGCGGATTGCCAGGTTGTCCATCATCTCCAGGCCGCCGGGGATGATCCCGGCAGCAATGATCTGGGCCACGGCGCGGCCGGCGTCCTCGACACTGTCGAAGCTCGCCAGCAGTACCCGTGCGACTTGCGGTTTGGGCAGCAGCTTGACGGTCACTTCGGTGACGATGCCGAGCATGCCTTCGGAGCCGGTGAACAACGCCAGCAGGTCGAAGCCAGGGCAGTCGAGGGCATCGCTGCCAAGGGTCAGGCGTTCACCCTCGACGGTGAGTATTTCGACCTTGAGCAGGTTGTGCACGGTCAGGCCGTACTTCAAACAGTGCACGCCGCCGGCGTTTTCAGCCACGTTGCCGCCGATGGAGCAGGCTATTTGCGAAGAGGGGTCAGGTGCGTAGTACAGGCCATGGGGGGCTGCGGCCTGGGAAATGGCCAGGTTGCGTACCCCGGGCTGCACCCGGGCGAAGCGACCCTGCGGGTTGACCTCCAGGATGCGGTTGAAGCGCGCCATGACCAGCAGAATGCCCTTGGCCAGTGGCAGGGCGCCACCGGACAGGCCGGTACCGGCGCCACGCGCCACTACCGGTACGCCGCGTTGATGGCACAGCTTGAGCAGCGTCTGCACCTGCTCCAGGCGTTCGGGCAGCACGACCAGCAACGGTACGGTGCGGTAGGCCGACAGGCCGTCGCACTCGTAGGGCTTGAGGTCTTCTTCGCGGTGCAAAACGTGCAGGTCGGGCAGGGCAGCCTGCAATGCCCGCAACAGCGCCTCGCGGTCACTGCTGGGCAGCGCACCATCGACGCGTTCGTCGTAGAGAATGGTCATTGGCTCACTCGGCAACGGTTTTTATTGTTGTTGGCAAAGCGGTCACGCTTGCAGCCTGCGCGCGGTGCTAGTCTGGGTCGAGTGGGCTCGCCACTGGTCCTACCAGTTTTTCCGCTGGGTACTGGCCGTTGGTGGCCTGGCTTGGCTAGATTGCAGGCGGGTGTGCAAGTGGTCCTACCAGCAGGAGGGTGCGCTATGGCGAACGAGGGCAGGGCGAAGGTGGCCGACCAGGTGGCCGGGCGGGTCGAGCGGCTGATTGTCGAAGGCGTGCTCAAGGTGGGCGAGGCATTACCTTCGGAGCGGCGGCTGGTCGAGAAGCTGGGGTGTTCGCGCTCTGCACTGCGTGAGGGGCTGCGGGTGCTGCGCGGGCGCGGCATCATCGACACCGAGCACGGGCGCGGCTCCTTTGTCGCCGACCTCACCGGGCACGCGGGCTACACGCCGTTGATGCATCTGTTCAGCTCACAGCCGCGCACATTGTTTGACTTGCTGGAAGTGCGCGCCTTGCTCGAGGCCGAATCTGCCCGGCTGGCAGCGTTGCGCGCCACCGACGTGGACCGCTTGCTGATCCGCCGCCGCTATGAGGAGATGCTGGCCGCGCATCAGGCCGTCGAGGCCATTGATGCCCGTGAGCACGCCCACCGCGATCATGCGTTCCATCGGGCGATCAGCGAGGCCTCGCACAACCCCGTGCTGGTACATACCCTGCAATCGCTGAGCGATCTGACCCTGAACACAGTGTTTGCGTCGGTCAACAACCTGTACTGCCGGCCGGCGCAGAAACGCCAGATCGATCGCCAGCATGCACGCCTGTATCACGCGGTGATGGAGCAGTTGCCGGAACAGGCCCAGCGCGCGGCGCGCGAGCACATCCATGGCATTCGCGACAGTTTGCGGGAGATCGAACAGGAGGAGCAGCGCCTGGTCAGGGCGACCATGCGTATGGATGGTTGGGGGTGAGCCGAACCTGCGCCGGCCCCGGCGTGGGTAGATTCACGCAGAGGCAGGTGCAAGTCTGATTCAACGATCAGCGATGCGGTCATCCTGCGACAGAATGGCCCTGGCCAGCTCTTCGTCGTCGGCCTGTAGCCCTGGGTGGTCCTTGCGGGCCTGTTCCAGTGCGGCTTCGACATAAGCGCCGCGAATCGCACCCCCACTGGCAACGAACGCCGAAAGCTCGTCGCGGGCAGGAATGATCCGTTTGTCATCCTTGAAGGTGGAATACAGCGAAGCGGAAACACCGGCCGAGGTGGCGACGTCGCCCGCATCGACGCGGGCCAGTGCGGCACCGGCAGGCAGCAGGAGCAGCAGCGCAGGGGCGATGAGTAGGTGGCGCATGTCGTGTTCTCCAGAAGGGTGAAGCCCAAGGAATAAACCACTCAGAGGTTAAGAAAGCATCAGTGTGAAAGTAGTTCCGTTGTTCGTTGGCAGAATGCATGCCCGCAGGTGGTACCGGGCATTGACCGCCTCGCGGTGCGCGTGGTCTGCTCTGCCATTCGCTCATCACAGCCACCGCAAGGTTCGCCCATGCCTGACTACAAGCTGCATTGCTTCGCCGAATCCGGCAACGCCTACAAGGCCGCGCTGATGCTGCAATTGACTGGCCAGAACTGGCAGCCGGTGTTCGTCGATTTCTTCAACGGCCAGACCCGCGAGCAAGCCTGGCGCGATGAGGTCAATGAACAGGGTGAGGTGCCGGTGCTGGAGCACGCTGGCAAGTCCTTGACCCAGTCTGCGCTGATTCTGGAGTACCTTGCGCAGCAGACCGGGCAATTCGGCCCCCGCGACGCGGACGAAAAGCGCGAAATCTGGCGCTGGATGCTGTTCGACAACCATAAGTTCACCAGCTATTACGCGGCGCTGCGTTTCCTGTTCTGCCTGAAGAACACGGGCGAAACCGACGTGACGCAGTTCTTGCGCGAGCGTGCCACCGCCGCGTACCGCATTGTCGATGCCCATCTGGCGAAGGCCCCGTTCATGGTGGGCGGGCGGTTGACCATCGCCGACCTGTCGCTGGCGGGGTATGTGTTCATGCCGGAGGACACCGGTATGGCGTTGGCCGAGTTCACCCACATCGAGGCATGGAAGGCACGCATCCAAGCCATGCCAGGGTGGAAGCACCCCTACGAGCTGATGCCTCGTACCGGTGGGCAGCACTGAGGGCACGGGGCTGCTCTGGGCTTGAAGCACGGGCCCGCTCAGCCAGCAGGCCCGCGCAGCATCAGGTATGCGGCGTAGTGCGCGGTGGCACGGCACCCGCATACTCGGGCTTCAGGTGCCCCTGTTCGTCCAGCAGGTAGGCGTCCATCACTTCACGCACCACAGGCCCCGCCACCCGGCCACCGGCTTCGCCGTTCTCGATCATCACCGCCACCACCACGGCCGGGTGGTCAGCCGGGGCAAAGCCGACGAACAGGGCATTGTCGCGGTGCCGTTCCAGTGTCTTGTCACGGTTGTAGCGTTCACCCTGCTTGATCGCCACCACCTGTGCGGTGCCGCTTTTGCCGGCAATCCGGTACTGCGCGCCGGCCGCGGCCGCACGGGCGATACCCCGCGGGTCGTGCATGACCATCTGCATGCCCTGGCTGACCTGGTCCCAGGCGTGCTTGTCATGCAGCACGATGTCGGGCATCGGGTGGGGGTCGACCGGTGCATCGCCGCCTACGGTCATGGCCAGGTGCGGGCGGTGCCACACGCCCTTGCTGGCCAGCAGGCTGGTGGCCTGGGCCAGCTGCAACGGGGTGACCTGCATGTAGCCCTGGCCGATGCCAAGGATCAGTGTTTCGCCAGGGAACCAGGCCTGGCGCCGGGTGGCCCGTTTCCATTGGGCCGAAGGCATCAGGCCGGCGGCCTCTTCGAACATGTCCAGCGACACCTTCTGGCCCAGGCCGAACTCCGCCATGTAGTCGTGCAGGCGATCGATGCCCAGTTTGTGCGCCAGGTCGTAGAAGTAAGTGTCGTTGGAGCGCATGATGGCTGTGTACATGTCTACCCAGCCGTCACCGCTGCGGTTCCAGTTGCGGTATTTGTGGGCGTAGTTGGGCAGCTCGTAGTAGCCCGGGTCGAACACCCGGCTGCCGGGGGTGATCACGCCGCTGTCGAGGCCGGCGATGGCCACTTCCGGCTTCACCGTCGAGCCGGGCGCGTACAGGCCGCGCAGCACGCGGTTGAACAGTGGGCGGTCGATCGAATCGCGCAATTGTGCGTACTGCTTGAAGCTGATGCCCTTGACGAACAGGTTGGGGTCGAAGCTGGGGTTGCTGACCATGGCCAGCACGTCACCATTGGCCGGGTCCAGCACCACCACCGAGCCACGGCGGTCGCCCAGGGCCTTTTCGGCAGCGACTTGCAGGCGGGCGTCCAGTGTCAGCACGATGTCCTGCCCGGGTGTCGGGGCCTTGTGGTTGAGCACGCGCATCACCCGGCCCTGGGCGTTGGTCTCGACTTCCTCATAGCCCACATGGCCATGCAGCTGGCTTTCGTAGAAGCGCTCGATGCCGGTCTTGCCAATCGACTGGGTGCCCCGGTATTCGGTGCTGTCGAGTACTTTGGCCTCCTTCTCGTTGATGCGCCCCACGTAGCCAACCGAATGGGCGAAATGCGCGCCCAGCGGGTACTCGCGGATGAACTGTGGTTCGACCTCCAGGCCCGGCAGGCGGAACTGGTTGACCGCCACCAGGGCGATCTGCTCTTCGCTCAGCCCCACTATCAGGGTGACCGGCTCGAACGGCTTGCGGCCCCGGCGCAGGTCCTTGTCGAACTGCTTGCGGTCGTCCTCGTTCAGCCCCAGTACCTGGGTCAGGGTATCGAGCACCTTGGCCGAATTGCCGCCGGTCCGCTCGCGGGTAATGGTCAGGTCGAAGCTGGGCTTGTTGTCGGCCAGCACCACGCCGTTGCGGTCGTAGATAAGCCCGCGCTCAGGGGCGATGGGCAGCACATGCACGCGGTTGTTTTCCGAGACGGCGCTCTGCTGGTCGTGCTGCAGCACCTGCAGCACATAGAGCCGACCCACCAGCACGGCACACAGGCTGAAGACCAGGGCGGCGCAGGCCAGAAGCCGGCGGTTGACCAGGTGCTTTTCCTTTTCGTGGTCCTTGAGGGGGATAGGTTGCGGCATTCGGGGCTCTTTTGTGCGGGTTTCGCGCCGATGTGCAGGCGCGCGAACGGGCGGGGGATGCTACGCAACCCACCCGGCAGCCTCAAGCCTGGTGGTGGCTGGCGGTAGCCTGGCTTGCGCTGTGCGCCGCATGGTCAGGGCGCTGGGGCGCTATATGAAGATTTGTTCATGGCGCCGGGTGCGATGACAGGCCTATGCGGTAATGCCGTGATCGATATGGATCCATGCACTGAATCTGTTCGATAAACGAACGCGAATTAACGGTAATCATGAATATGTAAAGTACTGATAATTAAGATTTAAATTTTTGGTTTTTGGGCTGATCAGAATGTCATCACCGGCCTGAGCCGTGCTTGCTTTAGCCCCATGGATTGTTTGTGGATCCATTATTTGTTTGATTAGCGCCTGACATCGGCTGGAGCCCTCCAGCCTGATGCGCCGACAACTACAAGAAGGGTTCAGTCATGAATGGCTTTTCCAGGGTATGGAACCGTCAGGGTTCCTTGCGCTTTGCCTGCGCGTGCGTTGCCGTTGTGCCACCTGCAAAGCGGCAGGTGGCGCTATGAATAACGACCTCAAGCAGCGCCTGGACAACGACCCGATGGGGCGCTTTCAGTGCCTGGCCATCGGCATATGCATCCTGCTCAACATGATCGACGGCTTCGACGTGCTGGTCATGGCCTTTACCGCTGCCTCGGTGTCTGCCGAGTGGAACCTCAACGGGGCGCAGGTGGGCTTGCTGCTCAGTGCCGGCCTGTTCGGCATGGCGGCGGGCTCGCTGTTCATCGCACCCTGGGCTGACCGTTTCGGGCGGCGCCCGCTGATCCTGCTATGCCTGGTGCTGTCGGGGGTCGGCATGCTGCTCTCGGCGTTGAGCCAGAGCCCGATGCAACTGGCCCTGTTGCGTGGGCTGACGGGCCTGGGCATTGGCGGCATCCTGGCCAGCAGCAACGTCATTGCCAGCGAATATGCCAGCAAACGCTGGCGCGGCCTGGCGGTCAGCCTGCAGTCCACCGGCTATGCCCTGGGGGCAACCCTGGGCGGTTTACTGGCGGTGTGGCTGCTGGGGCAGTGGGGTTGGCGGTCGGTGTTTCTGTTCGGCGGCATCGTCACCGTCTGCGTGTTACCGCTGGTCTGGTTGTGGTTGCCGGAGTCGCTGGACTTTCTGCTGGCACGCCGGCCAGCCAACGCCCTGGTGCGGGTCAATCGCTTGGCCGTAAGGCTAGGCCACCCGGCACTGGCGCAGCTGCCAGCGCTTGCGGCCAGGGTGCCGGGCAGTGCCAGCGGTTTCCGGCAACTGTTGGTGCCGGCCATGCGCCGGACCACGCTGGTGATCTGGCTGCTGTTCTTCCTGGTCATGTTCGGTTTCTACTTCGTCATGAGCTGGACCCCGAAGCTGCTGGTGGCTGCCGGGCTGTCCGCGCAGCAAGGCATTACGGGCGGTGTTCTGTTGAGCGTGGGCGGCATCCTCGGTGCGGCGCTGATCGGCGGGCTGGCCTCGCGCTGGCCGCTTACCCGCGTGCTGGCGCTGTTCATGCTGACCACTGCGGCGCTGCTGGTGCTGTTCGTGGCCAACGGGGGCTCGGCTAGCGCGGCATTGGCCCTGGGCCTGTTGATCGGGCTGTTCGCCAACGGCTGCGTGGCCGGCTTGTATGCCTTGTCGCCGGTGGTCTACGACGCATCGGTGCGCGCCACCGGCGTGGGGTGGGGCATCGGCATCGGGCGTATGGGCGCCATTGTGTCGCCCACCGTGGCGGGTGTGCTGCTCGATGGCGGCTGGCAGCCGCTGCACTTGTATGGGGTGTTTGCCAGTGTGTTCATGCTGGCGGCGGGGTGCCTGCTACTGCTGCGCTCACCCAGGCCGGCCCCAGTGGCGGTCAGCGATGCGCTGAGCCACTGACTACTCGAGCCCGGCTTGCGCTAAGATGCCGGCTCGTTTCCCTGGAAGTTGCCTGGATGAGCAAGCCCGGTCAAATGGTGCTGGTCGCGTTGCGCAAGATGATCGCCTCAGGCGAGCTGGCGGCCGGCGAGCGCCTGATGGAAGTTCCCACTGCCGAACTGTTCGGCGTTTCACGCATGCCGGTGCGCATGGCCTTTCGCACGCTCGAACAGGAAGGCCTGCTGGTCCGCTTCGGCGGCCGGGGCTTTCAAGTGCGTTCGGTGAGCGCCGATGACATTGCCGGTGCAGTCGAGGTGCGCGGTGTGCTCGAAGGCCTGGCCGCCCGCCAGGCTGCCGAGCGCGGCTTGGCCGCGCCGGCCCGTGCGGCACTGCAGCAGTGCCTGATAGAGGGCGACCAGCTGTTCGACAAGGGCTTCGTGACCGAAGAAGACCTGCAGGCCTACCACGATCTGAACATGCGCTTTCACCAGGTGATCATCGAAGCCAGCCACAACCCGGCCATTACCGTGGCGCTGGCGCGCAACGACCACCTGCCATTCGCCTCGGTCACGGCGCTGGCGGTAGACCGCCACGACCTGGCCCGTGAATACCGGCGCTTCAACTTCGCCCACATGCAGCACCATGCCGTGTTCGATGCCCTGGTCAACCGCCAGGGTGCCCGCGCCGAAGCGATCATGCGCGAGCATGCCAATGCAACCTTGCGCTATGCCGAAACCTTCGGCGCAAACGCCTCGGGCACCGGCATGCAGGTGATCCTTCCCAGTGCGCTGGCCGCTTCAGATATCCAGCACCAGTAACGGTGTTTTCGCGCGCGAGCAGCAAGGCGTGAACTGATCGTTGAGGGCTTGTTCCTCTTCGGTCAGGAACAGGTCGCGGTGGTCTGGCGTGCCCTGCAGTACGCGGGTCAGGCACGTGCCGCAAATACCTCGCTCGCACGACATGGCGATCTCGATGCCGTTTTGCTCCAGTACCTGTACCACGGTCTGGTCGGCTGGCACCTCGAACACTTGGCCGGTGCTGTTGACCTGTACCGAGAAGCTGCCGTCGTTGCTGGCGTCCACGGGTGCGGCTGCGAAATACTCGCGGTGCAGGTTGGCCTCCTGCCAGCCCAGCTCCCTGGCGCTGCCCAGCACATGCTGCATGAACCCGCCCGGCCCGCACACATACAGGTGCACGTCAGCTTGCGGGTTGCCCAGCACCTGGCGAGCGTCCAGCGCCGTTTCCGGCTGCTCGTCAAAATGCACGAACAAGCGGTCGGCAAAGGGCGCGTTGCGGATACGCCCGACGAATGCGGCACGCTCACTGGAGCGGGCGCAGTAGTGCAGCTCGAAATCGTGGCCACTGTGGGCCAACTGCTCGGCCATGCACAGGATCGGGGTAATGCCGATGCCGCCGGCAAACAGCAGGCTGCGCCGCGCCCCATCGGCCAGCGGGAACAGGTTGCGCGGCGCACTGATCTGCAGCCGCGCGCCGACCTGCACCTGCTCGTGCAGGCTGCGTGAGCCGCCCCGCGAAGCCGGGTCATGGAGTACGCCGATCAGGTAGCGGTGGCGCTCTTGCGGGTGGTTGCACAGCGAATACTGGCGCACCAGGCCATCGGGCAGGTGCACGTCAATGTGGGCCCCGGCGCTGAATGCCGGCAGCAGGCTGCCATCTGCCGAGGCCAGCTCGAAACTGCAGATACCCTGCGCTTCATCGTTACGGGATACCACGATGGCATCGATCATGTCGGTGGCTCCTCAGGCAGGGGTGGCGCTGGTGGCGATCAGTTGCGGCTGTGCTGCACGCTCTTTGGCGATGATCCGCTCCAGCACCTTGCGCGATTGCACGCCACCGGCATCGATGTTCAGCTTCAGCAGGTTGCGCCCAGGGTTGGCCAGCAGGTTCTGTTGCTGGCGCTCGAGCATTTCCAGGTCTTCGCTGAAAATCTTGCCCTGGCCCTCGCGGATGTCGGCGGTCAGGTTCTGGTCGTGCGCGGCAAAATTGCGCGCCATGCCCCAGAAGTACCAGATCGAGGTGTCGCTTTCCGGGGTGATGAAGTCGACCACGATGCTCGCGGCCTTGTGCTGCGCTGCAGCGTGGTAGCCACCCTTGCCGGCATGTGCCACACCCACTTCGATCAGGACGTGGCTGGGTGGGGTGAAGCGGCAGATCTGCCAGCGGTCCACCGGCACATCGTCGGCCAGGCCGTTGCCGCGCAGGGCCATGCGCCAGAAGGGCGGGGCCATGATGTTTTCCATGTGCCGGGCGGTGACCACTTCGTCGCCGGTGACGGTGGTGACGGGCGGGGCTTCGTCGATTTCCTTCTGGCCGATGCTGGAGGCATGCACGTAGGTTTCGTGGGTCAGGTCCATGAGGTTGTCAATCATCAGGCGATAGTCGCAGCCAATGTGGAACAGCCCTCCGCCGTACGCCCACTCTTCATTGTCTGCCCATTCCAAATGCGGGATAAGCGCTGGGTCGGCCTGCGCCTGGTCGCCAGGCCAGACCCAGATGAAGCCATGGCGCTCCACGACGGCAAACGCCTTGTTGCACGGAAAGCCGCGAACCCGCTGGCCAGGCATCGACACCGTCTTGCCGTCGCAGCCCATGACCAGGCCGTGATAGCCGCAGACCAGGTTGCCGTCTTCCACGTAGCCCAGGGATAACGGCGCGCCTCGGTGCGGGCAGAAGTCCTCGACAGCGGCTACACGGTTCTGCTGGCCACGGTAAAAGACGATTTTTTCGCCGCAGATCTGTCGGCCCAAGGGCTTGTCGGCAATTTCGTCAGGGGTGCAGGCAACGTACCAGGTGTTTTTCGGGTACATGAAGGCTCTCCAAGTTTTGTTTTTGTTTAATGGATCCATTAGAGCCATATGCGCGTGCGTGGTCAATCTGCATTTACGTAATGAATAGCGCTATTTGTGCGATTATCGAATCGTCTGTGGATCCATTGATGGGCGCGTCTCTCCTATGTGTCCGTGACCTGCTATTACTGGATAGTCACCCGAGACCCCAAGGCCCCCCCGATGCTGGCCATCGAAAACCTGCACAAATCATTTGCCACCCCCCAAGGGCCGTTGCCGGTGTTGCAGGGCGTCGACCTGTGCCTGGCGCGCGGCAGCAGCCTGGCCTTGATGGGCGAGTCTGGCAGTGGCAAGAGCACCTTGCTGCACCTGGTGGCCGGCCTGGACCGTGCCGACAGCGGGCGCATCCTGATTGACGGCAGTGCCCTGGACAGCCGCTCGGAGGCGTCCCTGGCACTGTGGCGGCGACAGGGGATTGGCCTGGTGTTCCAGCAGTACAACCTGATCAGCAGCCTGGACGTGGGCAGCAACCTGGCATTCCAGGCCCGGCTGGCCAACCGGCACGACCCCGAATGGGGCGCCCACCTGGCTCAACGCCTGGGCCTGGCTGACCTGCTCGGGCGTTACCCTGAACAACTGTCGGGCGGCCAGCAGCAACGCGTGGCCATCGGCCGCGCATTGGCTGGGCGCCCGGCCTGGTTATTGGCTGACGAACCCACCGGCAGCCTTGACGAAGCCACCAGCGACGAAGTGCTGAGCCTGTTGCTGCAACTGGTCAGCGAGGCTGGCAGCGGCCTGCTGATGGTCACCCACAGCCCCCGGCTGGCGGCGCGGCTGCAGCAACGTTGCTACCTGCAGGGTGGCCGTGTGCGCAGCGGGCAGGGCGCATGAGGCTGCTGTCGCTGGCCCTGTTGGCTTTGCTCAGCCACTGGCGGCGCCACCGCGTGCAGTTTTTCAGCATCTTCACCGGGCTGTGGCTGGCCACGGCGCTATGGACCGGGGTGCAGGCCTTGAACAGCCAGGCACGCAGCGACTACGCCAGGGCCAGTGCGGTACTGGCCGGGCCGCTGCAGACGCAACTGCTGCCACGCCACGGCGAACGCTTTGACCAGGCGCTGTACGTGCAACTGCGCAGGCTGGGTTGGGCGGTGTCGCCGGTGCTGGAGGGGCGCCTGCGCCTGCCAGGCGAGCCCGGGCGCAGTGTGCGCCTGATCGGCATCGAGCCATTGAGCCTGCCGGCGGCCAGCAGTATCGCCGGGGTGCAGCCCCAGGCGTTCGACCTGCAGGCGTTCATCGGCGTGCCCGGGCAGGCCTGGGTCGGGCCAGACACCTTGCGCCTGTTGAACATGACCGCAGGGCAGGTGGCCCACGACCGCGATGGGCAACCGCTGCCGCCGTTGCTGGTGCAAGCCGAGCTGGCCCCCGGGGTGATCGTGGTCGATATCGGCCATGCGCAGGCCTTGCTGCAGGCACCGCGGCAGTTGTCACGCCTGCTGGTAGCGGCAAGCCCGGGGCCTTTGCCTGCCGACATTGCGGCTGACCTTGTCGTGCAACCCCGGCAGGATGATGGCGGTTTGCAGCGCCTGACCGACAGCTTCCACCTCAACCTCACTGCGCTAGGCCTGTTGGCCTTCGTCGTCGGCCTGTTCATCGCCCATGCCGCGATTGGCCTGGCATTGGAACAGCGGCGCGGGCTGATTCGCAACCTGCGCGCCTGTGGTGTCAGCCTGGCTACCCTGCTGTGTGCCCTGGGTCTGGAGCTGGGGCTGTTCGCAGTGCTTGGCGGGCTGGCCGGGGTAGCCAGTGGCTACGCGGTGGCGGCCTGGTTGCTGCCCGATGTCGCCGCCAGTCTGCGCGGGCTGTATGGCGCGCAGGTCGCAGGCACGCTGAACCTGCCTGCGCAGTGGTGGTTGTGGGGCGTGATGGTGAGCGTACTCGGTGCACTGCTGGCCGGGCTGGGCAGCATCCTGCGCGCCGCACGCTTGCCCTTGCTGGCGTTGGCGCAGCCGCAAGCATGGCGCTTGGCACAGGGGCCGTGGCTGAGCCGTCAGGCTTGGGTAGCGGGCCTGTTGCTGGTGCTGGCGTCAGCTTGCGGGGTGTTCGGTGACAGCCTGCCCGGCGCCTTCGGTATGCTGGCGGCGCTGTTGCTGGGGGCGGCATTGGCGTTGCCAGCCTGGCTCGACAGGGTGCTGGCCTGGTTGGCGCGCCGTTGTCAGCGGCCGTTGGCCCAGTGGTTCGTTGCCGACAGCCGCCAGCAGTTGCCTGCCTTGAGCCTGGCGCTGATGGCCTTGCTGCTGGCGCTGGCTGCCAGCGTAGGTGTGGGCAGCATGACCGAGGGTTTTCGCAAGACCTTTGTCGGCTGGCTGGACCAGCGCTTGTCCGCCGACCTGTACGTGAGCCCAAGCGATACCGCGCAAGGCCTGCAGATAGCCCAGTGGCTGGGGCAGCAACCTGCCGTGCGGGTGGTTCTGCCTGGCTGGCGCGTCGAAACGCAGGTGCAAGGCTGGCCGGTCCAGGTGCAGGGCATTCTCGACCATCCCGTTTATCACAGCCGGTGGCCGTTGCTGGAACAGCAGCCGCAGGCCTGGCAGCTATTGGCCGAGGGGCAGGCCGTGATGCTCAGTGAGCAGCTGGCGCGGCGGTTGCGTTTGCACTTGGGGGACCACCTGAAGCTGCCCACGGACCCGTCTCGCGGCTTGCTCGTCGTTGGCCTGTACGCCGACTATGGCAACCCCAAGGGCCAAATGCTGGTGAATGCCCAATCGCTGCGCGCGCATTGGCCGGATGCTGCGTTGACAGGCTTGAGCGTCGACCTGCTCGACCCCCAGGGGGCCGCCTTGAAAGCCGCGTTGCAACAGCGCTTTCACCTCGACGACAGCCGGGTCGTGCAGCAGGCGCAGTTGAAGCGGTGGTCGACCGAGGTATTCAACCGCACCTTCGCCGCCACCGCCGCGCTCAACAGCCTGACCCTGGGCGTGGCCGGCGTGGCGCTGTTCATCAACCTGCTGACCTTGGGCCAGTCCCGTCTGCGCCAGCTGGCGCCGCTATGGGCCCTGGGGGTACGGCGTACCCAGCTGGTGTGGCTGAGCCTTGGCCAGGCACTGCTGCTCAGCAGCCTGACCGTGCTGTTGGCGCTGCCGTTGGGCCTGTTGCTGGCCTGGTGCCTGGTCGCGGTGGTGAATGTTCAGGCATTCGGTTGGCGTTTGCCGCTGCATGTGTTTCCCGCCCAGTTGCTGCAACTGGCCCTGCTGGGCCTGCTCACCAGCCTGTTGGCCAGCGCCTGGCCACTCTGGCAACTGGCCCGGCGTCAGCCGCGCGAACTGTTGAGGCCGTTTGCCGATGAAACGTAAAGCCTGGCTGTTGCTCTGCAGCCTGTTGTGCGGTTGTGATCAGCCGGCACCGCAAAGCTATGCCGGCCTCGGCCAGCCGGCAGGCGGGTTCAGCCAGGTCACCCGCGGCCATCGCCTGGAATTCCCACGGGACCATGCGGCCCACGATGGTTTCCGCATCGAGTGGTGGTACGTCACCGCCAACCTCAAAGACACCCAAGGGCGTGACTGGGGCGCGCAGTGGACGCTGTTCCGCTCAGCCCTGCGCCCCGGCCCGGAGACCGGCGATTGGCAGAGCCCGAACCTGTGGATGGGCCACGCCGCGTTGACCGGCCCCGGCGGCCATCGGTCAGCTGAAACCCTGGCCCGTGGCGGGATTGGCCAGGCGGGTGTGCAGGCCCAGCCGTTTCGGGCGTGGATCGACGATTGGTCGCTGCAGGGGCCGGGCGGTATCGACAACCTGCGCATGACGGCCGCTGGCAAAGGTTTTCGCTACGACCTGCAGTTGCGCAGCGAGCGGCCTCTGGTGCTGCACGGCCAGCAGGGCTACAGCGAAAAGTCGGGCAAGGGCCAGGCTTCTTACTACTACAGCCAGCCGTTCTACCGGGTGCGCGGCGAGGTCGAGCGCGACGGCCTGTGCATCGCGGTGGCTGGCCAGGCCTGGCTGGACCGGGAATGGAGCAGCCAGCCGCTGGATGCCGGGCAAACGGGCTGGGACTGGTTCTCGCTGCACCTGGACAGCGGCGCCAAGCTGATGCTGTTTCAGGTGCGCGAAGCGCACGGGGAGGCGTATCGCGCCGGCACCTGGATCGACCCGCAGGGCCAGGGGGTAGCGCTGTTGCCGGCACAGATCCGCTTGCAGCCGCTGGCCTGGGCCCGACAGGGCAATGGCAAGCAGCTGCCGACCCGCTGGCGGGTGCAGGTGCCTGAGCACGGGGTGGATGTGCAGGTCGATGCTGTTCAGCCGCAGGCGTGGATGCAGACGCGCTTCCCGTATTGGGAAGGGCCGGTGCGTTTGAGCGGCAGTGCCGGTGGCCGTGGGTACCTGGAAATGACCGGGTATTAAGCATTTCGAACCGGGCACGGCACTCTCTTTTGCAGGGGCATATACCTCCCGGTATATGGACAGCCCACCCCCCGCCGCTTAGCTTGAATGCTCAACGGGGCACGCCTTGCTCAGCATAAAAACAACGATGCCCCTGTGACCTTTCAGACCTGCCAACCCCACAACTCTAAAAATGAGGCGGCAAATGGAAAGCATCGGTACCTATGTCATCTACGTGATCATGGTGTGTGCGGTACTGGGTGCATTGGCATCCATCTATAACCCCGAAGGCGAGCTGGGCCAGGAGTTCATCGCCGGGCTGCACAGCATCGGCCCGATCTTCATCCCGGTCGCTGGCATCATGGCCGCGATCCCGTACATTTCAGCCGGCATCAGCCAGGTGATCGCGCCGCTGTTCCAGTTGATGGGCGCCGACCCTGGCACCGCGGGGCCTATCTTCATCGCCTCGGACATGGGCGGCTACCAGTTGGCCAAGGCTTTGGCGCAAAGCCCGGAAGGCTGGATCCTCGGCCTGATCACCGGGTTCCAGAGTGGTTCGACGATCATTTTCGTCATCCCGGTCGGGTTGGCCATGCTGCGCAAGGTCGATCACAAGTACATGGCACTGGGCATCATGGCTGGGCTGCTGGCCATTCCCTTGAGCATCATGATCATCGCCATGGCCATGCAGGGACTGGACCTGGGGGTGCGCCCGGATATCGCAACCACCGGTGCCGCCACCCAGGCCTTGCATTTTTCCTGGGCGATGCTGCTGCGCAACCTGATGCCCTTGATCCTGTTCTGCATTGCCCTGGCGGCGGCGCTGCGTTACTGCCCGGCACTGATGGTGTACCTGTTCCTCAAGCTCGGGCAGTTCATGTACATCGCCGTGGTGCTGGTACTGGTGGCGTCGATCGTGCAGTACTTCACCGGGCTGTTCAGCCATGTATTCGGCAGTTGGGGCTTCGCGCCGATCATCGCCGATGCCGATGACCAGTTCCGCGCCCTGGAGATTGCCGGCTACGTCGGCCTGATGCTGTGCGGGGCATTCCCCATGGTGCATTTGCTCAAGCGCTTTCTGGCGCGGCCGATCGAGCGCGTGGCATCGCGCTTCGGCATGTCTGGGGTCGGGGCTGCGGGTGTGCTGGCGGCTTCGGCCAATATCCTCGCCATGTTCCGCCTGGTCAGCGAGATGCCGCCCAAGGACAAGGTGTTGGTGATAGCCTTTTCGGTGTGCGCGGCCTTCACCTTCGGCGACCACATGGCCTTCTCGGCAAACTTCCAGCCCTCGCTGATCCTGCCGCTGATGATTGGCAAGCTCAGTGGCGGCCTGATTGCCATGCTGCTGGCCAGTTGGCTGGCCGTGCCCAAGGCGCAGGAAATGGGGCGCCAGGACGACGCCGCAGGCGCCTTCGCGGTGGCGCCCGAGCCGTCCTGAGCGCAAAGCGTCGTGCATTTGATCCGGAGCGCCCAGGGCGCCCCGGATTTTGTGCTTTTGGCTGGCCAAGACGGTAAGGTCATGAGGCTTTGGTGCATGAGAGCGTGGTGAACAATGACAAAAGACGAAGCGAACGGGCTGGCGGCGCTGATCGAAGCGATCGGCAGCGAACACTTCGGGCCGGCGCTGGACAAGGTGATAGGCGACAAGCTGGCGTTCGACATGAGCTGTGCGTACCTGTTCCAGTTCAACCAGCCGGCCGTGCTGGTGCATAACGGCTACAACCACAGCGTCAGCGAGCGCACCCTGAACGCCTATGTGCGCGGCGGTTACTTGCTGGACCCGTTTTATGTGGCCTGCGTCAACGAGCACCCAGCCGGGCTGTGGCGCATGAGTGAACTGGCGCCCGACTGCTTCTTCTCTTCAGGTTTCGCCATCTCCCGTGATATCCACCCTTGCGTGGCCTCCGGCTACGGCACGGCAGTGGAAGAGGTGGGGTTCATCATGCCGCTGCAGCCCCAGGTGGCCATGGTCTATTCGCTGATGCGCCATCAGCGCAGTGGGGACTTCAGCGCGGCGGAAATGGCGCTGCTGGCGGACCTGGCGCCATTGCTGGCCGCGCTGTTCGGCCAGCACTGTCGGCTGCGTTTTGCCGAGTGCCTGCGGGCTTCGCCGGAAGGCGCCGTGCTGGAGGATGCCTTCGTGGAAATCCTGCAGGGGCAGTTGACCGAGACCCAGCGTTTGATCGCCAAGCTGTTGCTGCAAGGGCACAGCAACGCCTCGATTGCCCGGCAGTTGAATATCTCGGAGGGGACGGTGAAGGTGCACAAGCACAACATCTACCAGCGGCTGGACATTTCCACCAACGCCGAACTGTTTCGCCTGTTCATCGATTATCTGGCCAAGGCATAGCACCGCGCGTTGCCGGCAGTGGGCCGCTGCGCGGCCCGTACGCGGTGCAAGCCCGCCCCGGCACGTTGCCAGGTGCGCCAGGAGCGGGGTGCTTATTTGAACAGCGGGCTGAGATGTTCGCTCAGGTAGGTGCCCTGCGGGTCCAGCTGCCGGCGCAGCTTGCGGAAGTCCTCGGCACGCGGGTAGATGGCGCTTACATCCTCGCCCGTCAGGAAGTGCAACTTGCCCCAATGCGGCCGGGCGCCATACGACCGCAGGATCTGGTCCACCGCGCGCAAGTAGTCCCAGTAATCGGTGCCCGGCTCGCCGGATACCGAAATGGTCACGCTGTCCTGTTCGAAGAACGGGCTCATCCAGGCGCCGTCACCTGCCGTGAACCGGTACTCGATGGGGTAGATGGCTTGCGGGAAGTCTTCCAGCATCAGCTTGCGCACTGCCCGCAGGGCTTCCTTGCTGTGGCGCAGCGGCACGGCGTACTCCAGTTCATGGAAATTGGGCAGGTACTCGATCGGGTACACATCCGAGCTGTACGCGACCTTCTCGAATGCGCTTTCCCAGGCGGGGCGATCCGTAATGTCCATGACCTTGACTTCGCACACGTCGGTGGTGCGCCCGCTGCTACTGGTGGCCGCGGTGTCGGGCAGGCAATAGCAGTGCCGGCTCTGCTCGGTGGGGCACCAGAAGAAACTGAAATGGCGATGCTTGCGCGCCAGTTCGTCGTGCCTGTCCATCACGCTCTCGAAGTCTTCGCGCCAAATGCGCTCGTGCAGGTTGAAGCTGTCGGTCACCTGCAAGGTCAGTTCGCTGACGATGCCCAGCACACCCAGGGAAACGCGGCCCGCCTGCAGCAGGTCAGGGGTGCTTTCATCGACGACGAGAATGTCGCCGTTGGGTTGCACCAGCTTCATGCCCACTATCGACGAGGCCAGGTTGCCCAGGGTAAGGCCTGTGCCGTGAGTACCGGTGGTGAGTGCCCCGGCAATCGACTGGCTGTCGATGTCGCCCTGGTTGACCATCGACAGGCCGGCCGCCCGCAGGGCCTTGCCGAAGGCATTGATGGTGGTGCCGGCTGCGGCGGTGACGCGCTTTCTGGCGTGGTCGACATGGCGTATGCCGCTCATGTTGGCCAGCGTCAGGTGCAGGCCATTGGTCAGCGCTACCGGGGTGAACGAATGCCCGGACCCGGCCACCCGAACGTTCATGCCGTTGCGGCTGGCCTGGTTGACCAGCGTGCACAGTTCGTCTTCGCTGGCCGGCGCCCCGCGTGCCGCGCGAATGCAGGACTGGTTACCGGCCCAGTTGCGCCAGTGCGCGTGGTCCAGGCCGAATTCGTTGATGTGCATGTTGTTGGAGGAAGTGCTCACGTCATTCTCCTGCTTGGCGTGCTTGAGGTCAGACCGCGGTGTAGCCGTTATCCGCGAACAGGTGCGCGCCGTTGACGAAACTGGCGTCGTCACTGGCCAGGAACAAGGCGGCGCTGGCTACCTCGGCGGGTTGGCACAGGCGCCCCTGGGCGGTCGCGATGGCCTGTTCGCTGACGTCCACACCGTGCTTGCGCAGCATGTCGATTTCCCGCAGGCCGTGGGCTGTGGCAATGAAACCCGGGCAAATGGCATTGGCGCGGATACCGCGGTCACGGAACTCCACGGCAATGGCCCGGGCGAACATATGGGTGGCGCCCTTGCTGGTGCAATACAGGACTTCCATTGGCGTGCCCACCACGGCCGATATGGAGGAGGTACACACGATGCTGCCGCCGCCGGCTGCGAGCATGCCCGGCAGCACCGCACGGGTGACCAGGAACATGCTTTTCACGTTCACGGCCATGATCCGGTCCCATTCTTCTTCGCTGGTGTCGAGGAAGGGGACAGCCGAAAGGATGCCGGCGTGGTTCATCAATACGGTGATGTGGCCGAAGGCTGCCTCCACGGTGGCGACAGCGGCCTTGACTTGCTGCGCGTCCGACACATCGGCTGCGGCGAAAACCGCTTGGTGGCCGGCTTCGCGCAGTTGTCGCGCAACCGCTGCGCCGTCGCTGCCGGGCAGGTCGACAATGCCGACCTGCGCCCCCTCTGCCGCGAACAGTTGCGAGGCGGCCAGCCCGCAGCCACCCGCGCCACCCGTGATCAGCGCTACCTTGCCGTTTAGACGTCCCGCCATGTTCGACTCCCGAAGATCTTTGTTGAAGTGTTTGTTGCCCGGGCGTTTCGCGATTCGCGTGGCCGAGCATGAAACAGATCAACGGGAACATCCATATACCGATGGGTATACGGGGGCGGGCTGCACGCAGTGGGCTCAGCCAGCCTGCCGTGCCAGCAAGGCCAGGCAACGCTGCACCATCGGGCTGATATCCCCCTGGCGGCGGCTGAGAATGATCGGGCTGACCGCGCTGCTGTCCAGCAGGCCCACGTATTCAATGTCGGTGCGGTGCTGCTGCTGCACCGATGCCGGCACCAGGGTGATACCGACACCTACTGCCACCAGGCCGATCGCTGTCTGCAACTCATTGGCCCACTGGCTGACCCGGATGCTCATACCGTGCTGGGCAAACAGCGCCAGCACATGGTCGGCATAACTGGGCCGGGGGTTGGCCGGGTAAAGGATGAACGCCTCCGCCGCCAGTTGCGCCAGGCTCAATGGGCTGGCAGACAGCGGGTGGCCCTTGGGTAGCACCGCTACCAGTGGGTCCTCGCACAATACCTGCTGCTCAATGGCCGGGTCGTCGATGCGGATGCGGCCAAAGGCAATGTCGATACGCCCGCTTTTCAGAGCTTGCACCTGCTGCAGCGTGGTCATTTCGCTCAGGCCCAGCTCCAGGTCGCTGTCCTGGCGCAGCTCGCGGATCAAGTCGGGCAGCACGGTGTACAGGGTGGAGGGGGCAAAACCGATGCCCAGCCACTGGCGCTGGCCCTGGCCGATACGCCGGGTGTTGTCGTTGATGCTCTGCAACTGCTGCAGCACGGTGCAGGTTTGCTCATAGAAAAAACGGCCTGCATCGGTCAGCCGCAGCGGGCGTTCGCGCGCGACCAACAGGGTGCCGAGCTCGTCTTCGAGCTGGCTGATCTGCCGGCTCAGCGGTGGCTGGGCAATGTGCAGCAGCTCAGCGGCGCGGGTGAAGTTCAAGGTTTCTGCCAGGACCTTGAAGTAGCGCAGGTGGCGTAGCTCCATCAGACCTCCAGGGTATGGTGAGAGATTCATATGATATTGGACGCTGCGCAGGGTCTCGCGCAATCTTCGCACAAGCAAGCACATGCACCATTCGGGCTGGCCTTCGCCCGCCCGACCTGACGAGACCTGGCAACAATGACAAGCGCGCTGATTGAACGTATCGAGGCAGTCATCGTCGACCTGCCCACCATTCGCCCGCACAAGCTGGCAATGCACACCCTGCAGCAGCAGACCCTGGTGGTATTGCGCGTGCGCTGCAGCGATGGCGTGGAAGGCCTGGGCGAGGCCACCACCATTGGCGGCCTGGCCTATGGCTACGAAAGCCCCGAGGGTATCAAGGCCAACATCGACGCGTACCTGGCCCCGGCGCTGCTCGGCCTGCCGGCAGACAACATCAACGCGGCCATGCTCAAGCTGGACAAATTGGCCAAAGGCAACACCTTTGCCAAGTCCGGGCTCGAAAGCGCGTTGCTCGACGCCCAGGGCAAGCGCCTGGGCCTGCCGGTCAGCGAACTGCTGGGTGGCCGTGTACGCGACAGCCTGGAGGTGGCCTGGACCCTGGCCAGCGGCGACACCGCGCGTGACATCGCCGAAGCCCAGCACATGCTGGAAATACGCCGCCACCGGGTGTTCAAGCTGAAGATCGGTGCCAACCCGGTGGACCAGGACCTCAGGCATGTGGTGGCGATCAAGCGCGAACTGGGCGACAGCGCCAGCGTGCGGGTCGACGTCAACCAGTACTGGGACGAGTCCCAGGCGCTGCGGGCATGCCAGGTGCTGGGCGACAACGGCATCGACCTGATCGAGCAGCCGATTTCGCGCATCAACCGCGCTGGCCAGGTGCGCCTGAACCAGCGCAGCCCGGCCCCGATCATGGCCGATGAGTCGATCGAAAGCGTCGAAGACGCCTTCAGCCTGGCTGCCGACGGCGCCGCCAGCATCTTCGCCTTGAAAATCGCCAAGAACGGTGGCCCCCGCGCTGTGCTGCGCACCGCGCAGATCGCCGAGGCTGCCGGTATCGCCCTGTACGGCGGCACCATGCTGGAAGGCTCGATAGGCACGCTGGCCTCGGCCCATGCCTTCCTCACCCTGCGCCAGCTGACCTGGGGTACGGAATTGTTCGGGCCATTGCTGCTGACCGAGGAAATCGTCAACGAGCCGCCGCAGTATCGCGATTTCCACTTGCACATTGCGCGCACCCCCGGGCTGGGGCTGACCCTGGACGAAACGCGCCTGGCGCGCTTCGCCAGGCGCTGAACTGCAGGCTGCAGGCGCACGCGCACACCACGGCGGGGAGCCCACTTGGGCAAAGCCCTGCCAGCTTTTGAAGCTGACGCAAGAAAGGAGAAACCTGCATGCTGTTCCACGTGAAGATGACGGTGAAACTGCCGGTCGACATGAACCCGGCCACCGCTGCCCAGCTCAAGGCCGATGAAAAGGCGTTGGCCCAGCGGCTGCAGCGCGAAGGCACCTGGCGCCACTTGTGGCGCATTGCCGGGCACTACGCCAACTACAGCGTGTTCGATGTGCCTAGCGTCGAGGCCCTGCACGACACCCTGATGCAGTTGCCGCTGTTCCCGTACATGGACATCGAGATTGACGGCTTGTGCCGGCACCCCTCGTCGGTCCACAGCGACGACCGCTGATTGCTGCTGAACAAGAACAATACGAGGTGAGTACGATGACCGTGAACATTTCCCACACTGCTGACATCCAGGCGTTCTTCGACAAGGTCGCCGGGCTGGACCATGCCGAAGGCAACCCGCGTTTCAAGAAGATCATCCGCCGCGTGCTGCAGGACACTGCACGCCTGATCGAAGACCTGGAGGTCAGCGAGGATGAGTTCTGGCACGCCATCGACTACCTCAACCGCCTGGGCGGCCGTAACGAGGCAGGGCTGTTGGCCGCCGGCCTGGGCATCGAGCACTTCCTCGACTTGCTGCAGGATGCCAAGGATGCCGAGGCCGGCCTGGGCGGGGGCACCCCGCGCACCATCGAAGGGCCGCTGTACGTTGCCGGTGCCCCGCTGGCAGAAGGGGAGGCGCGCATGGATGACGGCACCGACCCCGGGGTGGTGATGTTCCTGCACGGCCAGGTCTTTGCTGCCGACGGCCGGCCGTTGGCGGGCGCGACCGTCGACCTGTGGCACGCCAACACCCAAGGCACGTACTCGTACTTCGATTCGAGCCAGTCCGCGTACAACCTGCGCCGCCGCATCGTCACCGATGCCGAGGGCCGCTACCGGGCGCGCTCGATCGTGCCGTCGGGCTACGGCTGCGACCCACAGGGGCCTACCCAGGAGTGCCTGGACCAGCTCGGTCGTCACGGCCAGCGCCCGGCGCACGTGCACTTCTTCATTTCGGCACCTGGGCACCGGCACCTGACCACCCAGATCAATTTTGCCGGCGACCGGTACCTGTGGGATGACTTCGCCTATGCCACCCGCGACGGGTTGATCGGCGAGCTGCGCTTTGTCGAGGATGCCGCGGCAGCGCATGACCGTGGCGTGCAGGGTGGGCGCTTTGCCGAGCTGGCCTTCGACTTCCATCTGCAGGCGGCCACGGCGCCGCAAGCCGAGGAACGCAGCCGCCGCCCGCGGGCCTTGCAAGGTTAGCCGCACACACCCGCAAAGCCGGTGCGATCCGCCGCGGCACCGGCTCCGTTGGCAAACCCGCCACAGGCTTTTTTGGATCCATTCCCATTCGCAAAAACCCCGTGCGTTTCGCCTAAGCTTGAGTACAATCGTCAGCTTTTTCCGGGACTCCCGTCCCAGTGCTGGAAACCCCCATGCTGACCGGTAGCTACTCCTCTTCGCTGGTGTTGATTTCGCTGTGCGTGGCGATCCTGGCGTCCTATACCGCCCTTGACCTGGCCGGCCGCATCGCCACGGCCAAAGGCCGGGCTGCCCACTTGTGGATGTTCGGTGGCGCACTGGCCATGGGGATGGGCGTCTGGTCCATGCACTTCGTGGGCATGCTCGCCTTCAGCCTGCCCATCGACCTGGGGTATGACCTGGGCCTGACCGCGTTCTCGCTGTTGATCGCCGTGCTTTCATCGGGCTTTGCCTTGTGGCTGGTCAGCCAGCCAAGCCTGCCAAGTCTGCAATTGGCGTTTGGCGCGCTGATCATGGGTGCAGGCATTGCCTGCATGCACTACACCGGCATGGCGGCGATGCGCATGCTGCCAGGCATCGATTATGACCCGACACTGTTCGGCGCCTCGCTGCTGATCGCTGTCGGTGCCTCGGCGGCGGCATTGTGGATCGCCTTCCGCCTGCGTGCGCACACACCCTATGTGCGGCAGATTCGCGGCCTGGCAGCAGTGGTAATGGGCTTGGCCATCGTGGGCATGCACTACACCGGCATGGCAGCGGCGAACTTCCCGGATGGCAGCTTCTGCGGGGCGCTGGCGGGCGGTGGCCTGCAAGGCGATGGCCTGGTCTACCTGGTGCTCATCACCACCTTGTCAGTGTTGGCGGTAGCCTTGTTGACCTCGGTGCTGGACGCGCGCCTGGAGGTGCGCACCGCAGAGCTGGCCCGTTCGCTGACCTTGGCCAACCAGGAACTGACCCAGCTGGCCCTGCACGACACCCTGACAGGCCTGCCCAACCGCACCTTGCTGGCTGACCGCATCGAGCAGGCGATTGCCAGGGTGGCGGAGCAGGGCGGCTGTTTTGCCCTGATGTTCATCGACCTGGACGGTTTCAAACCGGTCAACGATGCGTTTGGCCACCACATTGGCGACCTGCTGCTCAAGGCCGTGGCCGCCCGCCTGCGCGGCCACCTGCACAGCCAGGACACCCTGGCACGGATCGGTGGCGATGAGTTCGTGCTGCTGGTGCAGTTGCAGGAACCCGACGATGCCATGGACGTGGCGGTCAAGCAGGTCAACCTGGTGTCACGGCCATTCCGGGTGGCCGAGCACGACCTGCAGTTGTCGGCCAGCCTGGGTATCGTCCTTTACCCGGGCAATGGCCAGGACCAGCACGAGCTGCTGCGCAATGCCGACGCGGCCATGTACCACGCCAAGAGCGCCGGCAAGAATGGCTACAGGTTCTTCGACGTGTCGATGAACAGCAACGCCCGCCAGCAGTTGCAGCTGCTGCAGGACTTGCGCCAGGCCGTGGCGCAGCGCCAGTTCCGCTTGCACTACCAGCCCAAGTTCGACGCCCAGGCTTGCCAGCCCATCGGTGCCGAAGCCTTGTTGCGCTGGGAGCACCCGCAGCAGGGGTTGCTGATGCCTGACCGCTTCATCGCGCTGGCAGAAAAAACCGGCCTGATCATCCCGATTGGCGAATGGGTGCTCAACGAAGCCTGCCGGCAGATGCGTCTCTGGCTGGACCAAGGCCATCATCAGTGGCGCATGGCGGTCAACCTGTCGGCTATCCAGTTCAGCCATTGCGGGCTGGTCGACAGCGTGGCCCAGGCCTTGCAGCACAATGGCCTGCCAGCCAACTGCCTGACCCTGGAAATTACCGAAACCACCGCCATGCATGACGCCGATGCCAGCCTCACAGTGCTGCAGCGCTTGTCCGATATGGGCGTGGACCTGTCCATTGATGATTTCGGTACCGGTTATTCCAGCCTGATGTACCTCAAGCGCCTGCCCGCCAACGAACTGAAGATCGACCGCGGCTTCGTGCGCGAACTGGAACAGGACAGCGATGACGCCGCGATCGTGTCGGCGATTGTCGCGCTAGGCCAGGCACTGGGGCTGCGAATCGTCGCCGAAGGGGTAGAAACTGACCGGCAGCAGGCGTTTCTGACCCGCCTGGGCTGTGACTCGCTGCAGGGCTACCTGTTGGGGCAACCCGTACCGGCCGAGCAATTTCTGAGCAAGCTGCAAGCGATGGGCCCGGGGGCCAAGTCTGCCGGTTAACCGGCGTCGCGCAAGGTAAAGGCGGGGGCGAAGGCATCCATCTCGGCCTCGACGGCCTCGATGATGCGTTCGACATCGGCAGCGGCCATGATTGCCGCACACGGGATGCCGGCAATCGCCAGCACGGTTTCTCCGGTGGCCCGGTCGAACAACCGCGCGACCATGCTGCGTGGCGCATCCATGCTGGCCTCGAAGCCCAGCGGGTGGAAATGCCAGCGCATCACCTGGCAGGCGTTGGGGAACGTCATCTTGTTCATGCCAGCCTCCTGGTCCGTGCCTGGACGTAGTGGGCGGGTGGCCACATCGATGCGGCCGCCGGGTAAGTAAACATAGCACCTGCAATGCGCGATTCTCAGCGGCGAACATGACAAATGTATTGATGCATGACAACGGTCACATCTGCGGCCCCGCCGGCGCAGTGCCAAAGCCCTCGGGGCAAACGTTTTCGCCTGTTGGATGTGCGCCCCGGCGCAGGTTTTCTGCGGGTTGCACTGTCGGCCCTGGCCCCTCGCTTTCAGACGAACGGCGTGCTCAACCCAGCAAACCGGCCGCGATGTTGATGGTGAACCCCAGGATTGCCGTGTTGAACACGAACCCCACCAGGGAATGCGCCAGCACTACCCGGCGCAAGCCACGCCCGGCCACCCCCACGTCGGAGGTCTGCACGGCCACGCTGATGGTGAACGAGAAGTAGTGGAAGTCCCAGTAGTCGGGGTTGCGTTCACCATCGGCAAATCGCAGGGGGGGTTCATGCTGCCGCCCGGTGTAGAACAACCGCGCATAGTGCAGGCTGAAGATGCAACCGATCATCAACCAGGACCCCGCCACCGTCAGGCCGGTGTACAGGTAGTGCAGGGCCTGGGCGCTGCCCTGCAGGCCGCGGCTGGACACCAGTTGCAGCGTCACTGCGGCCAGGCTGGCGATGGCGGCAATGCACACCGTCAGCAGCACCAGGCCGGCATTTTCATCTTCGATGCGGGCCACCTGGCGGACTTTCTCCGGGTTGGCGCTGCAGCTCAGGTACAGCACGAGCAGCAGATACAGCCAGACCCCCAGGTTCCAGCCAGCGAGGATATGCTGCACGCTGTCGCCAGCGGGTATCAGCCAGCCGCCGAGCAGGCCGACCACGGCGGCGATGCTCAGGCGGGGATGTGTACGGGTCAGGCGGTGGAAAGCCATGGGGCCAATTTCTCGGTCGATATGGCTATCACTCTAGCCTGTCGTGGCCAACCCGGTGGCAGGTCACCTGGCGCTTCAGGCCGGCAGCGGCAGGGTGGCCGGCGGCAACGCCGGTGTTGTTTGCTGGCGCCCATCGCACACCCTTGCAACTCTCAGTACACTGCACGTTCCAACACCAACATCTGTTGAACTCGAGGTTTTTGCATGAAGCTCAGTCCTTTGGCAGGCAAGCCGGCACCAGCCAGCGTGCTGGTCGATATTCCCCGGCTGCTCACCGCCTACTACACCGGCCGCCCAGACGCCGCCGTGGCGGCCCAGCGGGTGGCCTTCGGCACCTCGGGGCACCGCGGCACTTCGCTTGAATTGAGTTTCAACGAGTACCACGTCCTGGCCATCACCCAGGCGATCTGCCTGTACCGCAAGGAAAAGGGCATCGATGGCCCGCTGTTCATCGGCGCCGACACTCACGCCCTGTCGGCCCCTGCCGCCGCCAGCGCCCTGGAAGTGCTGGCCGCCAACGGCGTGCAGGTCATGCTGTCCAAGGATGACGAATACACGCCAACCCCGGCCGTATCGCACGCCATCCTCTGCCATAACCGTGGCCGTACCCAGGGCCTGGCCGACGGCATCGTCATCACCCCGTCGCACAACCCGCCGCAAAGCGGTGGCTTCAAGTACAACCCGCCCAATGGCGGCCCGGCCGACAGCGACGTGACCAAGTGGATCGAAGCCAAGGCCAACGACCTACTGGCGGCCAACCTGGCCGGCGTCAAGCGCATGGACCATGCCCAGGCCCTGCAGGCGGCCACTACCCAGCGCCATGACTACGTCAGCCACTATGTGGCCGACCTGGAAAACGTCATCGACTTCGACGTCATCCGTGCTGCCAAGCTGCGCCTGGGCGTAGACCCCCTGGGTGGGGCAGGGGTGCGTTACTGGTCGGCGATCGCCAAGCATTACCAACTCGACCTGGAAGTGGTGAATACCGAGGTCGACCCGACCTTCCGCTTCATGACCGTCGACTGGGATGGCCAGATCCGCATGGACCCATCCTCGCCGTATGCGATGCAGGGCCTGATCGGCCTGCGCGACCGCTTCGACGTGGCGTTCGCCTGCGACCCGGACCACGATCGCCATGGCATCGTCACGGCCGATGGCCTGCTGCAGCCGAACAACTACCTGGCCGTGGCCATCGATTACCTGTACCGCCATCGCCCGCAATGGCGCAGCGATGCCGCGGTTGGCAAGACCGTGGTGTCCAGCGGCCTGATCGATCGGGTTACCCAGCGCCTGGGCCGCGAGCTGTATGAAGTGCCGGTGGGCTTCAAGTTCTTTGCCCAAGGCCTGTTCGACGGCACACTCGGTTTTGGTGGCGAAGAAAGTGCAGGGGCATCGTTCCTGCGCCGCGATGGCTCGGTGTGGGCCACCGACAAGGACGGCCTGATCCCCGCGCTGCTGGCTGCCGAGATGACCGCCCGCACCGGGCGCAACCCTAGCCAGGCCTATGCCGACCTGACCGAGGCACTGGGCAAACCCTATGCCACCCGCGTCGAGGCCAAGGCCGATGCGCGGCAGAAGGCGCTGCTGAGCAAGCTGGCACCGGAGCAGGTGAAATCCACCGAGCTGGCCGGTGAGCCGATCGTGCAGATCCTCAGCCACGCCCCAGGTAATGGCCAGGCGATTGGCGGGCTGAAGGTGATGACTGCCAACGGTTGGTTCGCCGCACGCCCGTCAGGCACCGAAGACATCTACAAGATCTACGCCGAAAGCTTCATCGACGAAGCCCACCTGCAGCGCCTGGTGCAGGAAGCGCAGGTGCTGGTGGACGCTGCTATCGCCTGACCGGCAACAAAGCACTTGGAACTGCGGCGCGATGTAAATTAGAATTAATCCTATTTACGCCGCCGCAGGGCCTTCCCATGATCGACGCCGCGCCGCCACAAGAGCCTAGCCTGCCTGCCCTGTATCGGGAGCATCGCAGCTGGCTGGAAAGCTGGCTGCGCCGGCGCATGGGCAATGCCTGGGATGCCGCCGACCTCAGCCAGGATACGTTCCTGCGGGTGCTGGCCAGTGCTCAGCCGCTGGCAGACATCCGCGAGCCACGCGCCTACCTGCTTACCGTGGGCAAGCGCCTGCTCAGCAACTTCCACCAGCGCCGCAGCCTGGAGCAGGCCTACATGGATGCCTTGGCGCAGTTGCCTGAGCAGCATGTACCGTCGCCCGAGCAGCGCTGGATCGTGCTGGAAACCCTGCAAGCACTGGATGAACTGCTCGACGGCCTGAAGCCGCCGGTGCGCAGGGCGTTTCTCTGGAGCCAGCTGGAAGGCCTGGGCTATGCCGAAATCGGCAAGCGGCTGGGTGTGTGCGAGCGCTCGGTCAAACGTTACATGGCGCAGGCTTACGAGCATTGCCTGTTGGCCGATCTGCAATGACCCAACCTAGCGCCGAAACCCGCAAGGCCGTGCGTGCCGCTGCCCGTTGGCTGGCACTGCTGGATTCCGGCGCCGCCAGCGACAAGGACCTGCAGCGGCTCGCGCAATGGCGCGCCAGCAGCAGCCTGCATGAGCAGGCGTGGCACAAGGCAGCCTTGTTGCGCGCGCGCTTCTCCGGGCTGCCAGGGGCGTTGGCAATGGCCACGCTGGACCGCCCGGATGCCGGCCGACGGGCGCTGCTCAAGCGCGCCCTGGGCGTGGCGGCGGTGCTGCCGGCGGCGTGGCTGGCAAGCCGTGAGCTGCCCCTGGAAACCTGGGCTGCCGACCTGCGTACCGCGGTGGGAGAGCAGCGCCAGGTGCTGTTGAGCGACGGGACGTTCCTGCAGTTGAATACCGACAGCGCGGTCGATCTCGACCTCGGTGCACGGCGCCTGACCTTGCTGCGCGGGGAGGTTGCGGTAAAGGTGCCCGCGCATCTGCAACTGACCTTGCACGTGCCCGAGGGCCAGGTGCTGCTGGGCGATGCAGAGGTGTGCTTGCGCCTGTTGGGCGACGCCTGCCGGGTGTCGGTGCTCAACGGCAGGGCCCAGCTTCAGCCGGCCCGCGGCCCGGCACGCACGCTGCTGGCAGGGCAGCAGGCCAGCTTGCAGGCAACTGGCGTCGGCGCGGTCAGCGGGCTGGACCCTTGGCGGCTGGGCTGGCGCGAAGGGGTGCTGCGGCTGGACGACCGGCCGCTGGGCGAACTGTTGCACGAGCTGCGTCGCTACCGCCCCGGGGTGCTGCGCTGGGCGCCCGCGCTGGAGCGGCTGCGCGTCACCGGCACCTTCCGCCTTGACGACACCGACCGGGTGCTGGCCTTGCTGGCTGCAAGCCTGCCGTTGCAGGTGCAGTCACGCACCCGTTACTGGGTCAGTTTGTCTGCGCGAGAAAATCGTGCATGAGGCTGTCCCCTTTTTTTCACTCGCCGGTCATTACCGGTAGGAGAAAATAAAGGGGAGCCTTGTTCAATGCCTGCAGTAAAGTCTTGCCGCTTGCGCCCACTGGCGCGCGCCGCGCATCCGTTGTTCGCCATGAGCCTGTTGCTGTGTTCACCGGCCTGGGCCGATGAGCCCGTGCGCCGCACTTACCAGGTAGCGCCCGCCAGCCTGGGGGCCGCGTTGACCCGCTTCGCCGACCAGGCGGGCGTCAGCCTTTCGCTGGACCCGGCACTGGTGCAAGGCCGGCAGAGCGCTGGCCTGTCTGGCGCCTACAGTGTTGACGAAGGGTTTGCCCAATTGCTGCGTGGCAGCGGCCTGCAATGGCTCCCGGTGGGTGAAGGGGCCTTCACCCTGGTGCCGGCCCCCCAGGCCGGTAGCGCCCTGGAAATCGCCCCTACCAGTATCGTCGGCGGGCTGGTCGCCCCTGGCCAATCGCAGCCCTACGCTGGCGGCCAGGTGGCACGCCAGGGCGCACAAGGCCTGCTCGGCTCGCGGGACTTCATGGAAACCCCCTTCAGCATCACCAGTTACACCAGCGAGGTGGTCAAGAACCAGCAGGCCCGCACCCTGGGCGAGCTGATTGCCAGCGACCCCTCGGTACGCGCCACCAACCCCGCCGGCGGGCGCTTCGAACAATTCACCATTCGCGGCTTCAGCCTGTTCAACAGTGATGTCGCCTACAATGGCTTGTACGGGATCTTGCCGACCTATTCGATCGACATGGAAATGGCCGAGCGGGTCGATATCATCAAAGGCCCCAACCAGTTGCTCAACGGCATATCGCCCCGGGGCAGCGTAGGCGGTGGCATCAACGTGCAACCCAAGCGCGCTGGCGACAAGCCGATTACCACGTTCACCGGCAGCTATGCCTCCGACAGCCAGGTGGGGGGTGCCGTGGATATCGGCCGGCGCTTCGGCGAAGGTGACCAGTTCGGTGTGCGCTTCAACGGCGTCAAGCAAGCCGGCGATACTGCCTGGGACCACCAGTCTGTCGATCGCCAGATGGCGGTGCTGGGCCTGGATTTCCGCGGCGAGCGCCTGCGCCTCTCGGCCGACCTGGGCCACACCGAGCGCGATACCGATGCGCCGCAGGAGCGTGTGCTGATCGGCGCCAACGCCAAGGTGCCGGATGCCGATGACGTGCGCCACAACTATGCCCAGGCCTGGAGCAAGGCGCGCACCAATGACACCTTTGGCGCACTGAATGCCGAATACGATATCAGTGATTCGCTGCTGGCCTATGGTGCGGTCGGCGCGCGCAAGAGCAACCATGACTTCCTGCGCCACAACGTGTCGGTCATCAATGACGCCGGCGATTTCAGTGTGCAGCCCCGCGACTTTACCCGCGATGAATCTGTGCGTACCGCCATGGCTGGCCTGCGCAAGTGGCTGCAGACCGGGCCGGTCAGCCACGAACTGAACTTGGCCGCCAGCTATTACTACATGGACTTCACCAACGGTGGCGCCCGTTATGCCGCCGCACCCAGCAACCTCTACCACCCGGTGGCCACACCCACGCCGGGCACACCCACCCGCTTCGATTCGAAGGTCTACACGGAAAACCGCTTCTCCGGCGTGGCCCTGGCCGACACCCTGGGCTTTTTCGACGACCGCCTTCTGCTGACCCTGGGCGCGCGCTGGCAGCGGGTGCAAGTGGATGACTGGAGTGATGGCGTCAAAGGCGACACCGCCTATGACGAAGAAAAGGTCTCGCCCTCTGGCGGGGTGCTGCTCAAGGTCACCGAGCAGTTGTCGCTGTACGCCAATTACATGGAAGGCCTGAGCCAAGGCAAGATCGCCCCGTCGACCTCGGTCAACGAAGACCAGATATTTCCGCCATTCACCAGCCGCCAGGTCGAGGTCGGGGCCAAGTATGACTTTGGCCAGGTGGCCTTCACCGCCAGCGCGTTCCGCATTCGCCAGCCGGCCTACGAAACCAACCCGGCTTCGCGGGTGTTCGGCCCCAATGGCAAGCGTGATAACCGCGGCATCGAGCTGAGTGTGTTCGGTGAGCCTGTGCAGGGTGTGCGGGTACTGGGTGGGGTGATGTACATCGACAGCGAGCTGACCGACACGGTCGATGGCGCCTACGACGGCAACCGCGCCCCGGCCACGCCGGAGTACAACGTGAACCTGGGGGGCGAGTGGGACGTGCCGGGGGTCAAAGGCTTGACCCTGACGGCACGCGGTATCCACTCCAGCTCGCAGTACCTGGACCAGAACAACAGCAAGAAGATCGAGGGCTGGGAGCGCTATGACCTGGGGGCGCGCTACGCGTTCAAGGTGGATGAGACCGAGGTCACATTGCGTGCCAGCGTCGAGAACGTGCTGGATGACCGCTACTGGAGCTCGACAGGGGCCCCGGATGACAGCGAGCCGGGCCTGACCCTGTCGACCCCACGCACCTATCTGCTGTCTGCCACGGTCGGCTTCTAAGCCTTGCACCGTCCCCTGTAGGAGCGGCCTTGTGTCGCGATGGGGCGCGAAGCGGCCCTAAATTTTCAGCTTCGCCGCAACTTCAGCTTCGTCGCAAAAAAACGGGGCCGCTTCGCGCCCCATCGCGACACAAGGCCGCTCCTACAGGGCAAGCGCCTGGCAATTGCCGGTCACGCCTGGTCCGGCACCACGGCGATCACGTCGATCTCCATCAGCCATTCGGCCTGGGCCAGGCCGGCCACTACCAGGCCGGTGGAAATCGGGAACACGCCCTTGAGCCATTTGCCCACTTCCTTGTACACCGGCTCGCGGAAACGTGGGTCGGTGATGTAGGTGGTGGTCTTGACGATATGCGACAGGTCCGAGCCGGCTTCTTCGAGCAGTTGCTTGACGTTCTTCATCGCCTGTTCGGCCTGCGCCCGCGGGTCACCCAGGCCCACCAGCCTGCCTTCGAAGTCGGTGCCGACCTGGCCACGCACATAAATGGTGTTACCGGCCCGCACCGCCTGGCACAGGTCGTTGTCCAGGGTCTGGTTGGGGTAGGTGGCCTTGGTGTTGAACATGCGGATGCGGGTATGGGTAGGCATCAGTGGGCTCCGAGGGTGCTGACGTTGCTGAATGCGGCAGGTTGCTGCCGGTCGGCCGCGCGCTGGTCGCGGTCGCGGTAGGCGCTGTAGGTGCGTTGCGTGGCAATGTGGCCGGCGACGTGTTTGGCGTCGTGCCATACGCCCCAGATGAACGACGAGCCACGGCGCGACAGCCACGGCAGGCCAAGGAAATACACACCTGGTTCGCGAGCGACACCGCGCTGATGCTGGGGCTTGCCGTTGGCGTCGAAGGTGTCCACCTGCAGCCAGCTGAAGTCCACGCCGTAGCCGGTGGCCCAGATGATGCTGCGGACACCGGCCTTGGCCAGGTCCAGCTGCTGCAGTGGGTCGAGCATGCAGGCCGGGTCGGCCAGGCGCCGGCGCGCTTCAGGCTCTTGCGGCAGGTCGAGGCCGTTGCGCTCCACATAGGCATCGGCGGCGTCCAGCAAGGCCAGGTAGTTCTCATCGCCCCGCGTGATGTTCTCGACCAGGTTGTCCTGGAAGTGCGCCACGCCGTTTTCGAACGACCGGGTCAGGCCAACCAGGGTCATGCCCTGGTGGGCGAGGGCACGGAAGTCGACCGTATGGCCCCCACGGGCGCCGCTCACGGCAATGGTCACGTGCTCGCGGCCAGGCTTGGCAATCTCTGCGTCCCATTCACCCAATACGCCAAGCCACCAGCAGAAGTCGCGGTTGCGGTAAGCCCGTGGCGGGCGATCATGAGCGCCGACCGACAGGTACACCTGGCGGCCGGCACGCATCAGCTCTTCGGCGATCTGCACGCCGGACGAGCCTGCACCCACCACCAGCACTGCACCTTCGGGCAGTTGTTCGGGGTTGAAGTAGGCGGCCGAGTGGATCTGGTGCAGGTTGGCGTCTTTTGGCGCGATCGCCGGTATCACCGGCTTCTGGAACGGGCCGGTCGCCGCCACCACGCGGTTGGCGCGGATCACGCCTTCATTGGTTTCGATGGTGAAGCCAGGGCGGTCGCTGTTGCGCTGTACTTTCTTCACTTCGATGCCGGTGCGCACCGGCAGGTTGAACTTGCGTACGTACTGCTCGAAGTAGTCGGCCACCTGGTCCTTGCCGGCGAAGGCGTCGGCATCGAGGTTGAATTCCAGCCCCGGGAAGCGGTCGTGCCAGGCCGGCCCATTGGCCACCAGCGAATCCCAGCGGCCGCTGCGCCAGGCCTCGGCAATGCGGTTGCGCTCCAGCACCAGGTGCGGCACGCCCAGCTTGCTCAGGTGTTCGCTCATGGCCACGCCAGCCTGGCCGGCGCCGACCACGAGGGTGTCGATTTCGAAGTTGTTCAGTGTCATGTCCGAGCCCTTGTTCAGGCGGTTTTTGTCAGGTCGGTTCGGGGACCGCCGTTGCCTGGGGCCAGACTAGGGATGCTGCGCAAATGGCGAAAATAGTATTTAGCTGGGGCTTGCCGATAAAACGGCGAAGGCCCGGATCTTGTGAACGCAACTGTCGTGTTGGAACGTTGAAAGCTCGCGCACTCGCTGTGGGAGCGGGCCTCAGACCCTAGTTTTTTCCTGCCTAGCCCCTCGGAAAAAGGTGGTTTCGCCTGCCCGAAGGTTCCACCCAGAATGGCCTGCATTGCACAGCACACAGGAACCATGCCATGACCTTCTCCATCATTGGTCGCTGCCAGGAAACCGGCCAGATCGGTATCGCCATCAGCTCGTCGAGCATCGCCGTAGGGGCCCGTTGCCCGTGGGTGCGTGCCGGCGTGGGCGCGGTCGCTACCCAGAACATCACCCTGCCGGCGCTGGGCCCGCAGATTCTCGACGCCATGGAGCAGGGCCAGTTGCCACCCGCCGCTGCGCTGGACCGGGTGTTGAGCGCCAATGGCTGGAGCGAGTACCGCCAGGTGACGGTGATCGACAGCACCGGCCAGGTGGCCTTGTTCACGGGGCGCGAGGCGCTTGGCACACACCATGCCGTGGCCGGCGAGCAATGCGCGGCGGCGGGCAATTTGCTGTCCTCCACCGTGGTGATCGAAGCGATGGTGCTGGCCTTCGAACAGGCCGGTGGGCACCTGGCCGACCGCCTGCTGGCGGCCATGCACGCGGCGATGGCTGCGGGCGGTGAGGCGGGGCCGGTGCACTCGGCGGCGCTGAAAATTGCGGGCGAGCTGACCTGGCCACTGGTGGACCTGCGCGTCGACTGGGCCGACAACGACCCGATCGGAGCGCTCGATGACCTGTGGCAAGCCTACCGCCCACAAATGCAGGACTACGTTACCCGCGCCCTCAACCCGACCTCTGCGCCAAGCTACGGGGTGCCGGGCGATGAGTGAGTTTGCCAGCCGCACGCTGCTGGCCAGGCTGGTCGGCTTTGCCACGGTCAGCCGTGACTCAAACCTGGCGCTGATCGGCTTCATTCGCGATTACCTGGCCGGGTTGGGCGTGGAATGCGAGCTGTTCCACAACCCGGAGAGAACCAAGGCTAACCTGTTTGCCACCATCGGCCCCAAGGATGTTGGCGGCGTGGTGCTGTCCGGGCATACCGACGTGGTGCCGGTAGACGGCCAGGCCTGGACGGCCGAACCGTTCGCCCTCAGCGAACACGATGGCCGCTTGGATGGCCGTGGCACAGCCGACATGAAAGGCTTCATCGCGTCAGTGCTGGCAGCGGTACCCGCATTTCTCGCCCAACCGCTGCGCATGCCGGTGCACCTGGCATTTTCATATGACGAAGAAGTCGGCTGCCTGGGTGTACGCTCGATGCTCGCAGCGCTCGAACAACGCCGGCACAAACCGCGGCTGTGCCTGATCGGTGAGCCCACTGAACTCAAACCCGTGTTGGGGCACAAGGGCAAACTGGCGATGCGCTGCCAGGTGCATGGCGCTGCTTGCCATTCAGCGTATGCACCGTATGGCGTGAATGCCATCGAGTATGCCGCCAGGCTTATCGGCAAGCTGGGTGATATCGGCGACGCGCTGGCCTTGCCGCAGCATCACGACGAGCGTTTCGACCCACCGTTCTCTACGGTGCAGACCGGGGTGATCAAAGGGGGCAGGGCGCTGAACATCGTGCCGGCCGAGTGCGAATTCGATTTCGAGGTGCGTGCCTTGCCGGGGTTCGAGGCACAGGCGGTGGCGGACCAACTGCAGGCCTATGCCGAGACCGAGTTGCTGCCGCGCATGCGCAAGGTCCACGCCGACAGCGCCATTCGCCTGCAGCCGCTGAGTGCCTATCCGGGGTTGGCTACACCGCAGGACAGCGAAGCTGCGCAGCTGGTGGCGCTGCTCAGCGGTTCGGACAAGTTCGGCACCGTGGCGTTTGGTACTGAAGGCGGGCTGTTCGACCAGGCGGGCATCCCCACCGTGGTGTGCGGGCCCGGGAGCATGGAGCAGGGGCACAAGCCGGATGAATTCGTCAGTGTCGAACAGCTGCAGGGCTGCGATGCCATGCTGCTCAGGCTGGTGGATCACCTCAGGCAGGCTTGACGGTTTAACTGTCAGGGCTTTGTGGGCGCAGGTTAACCCGCGAATGGGCCGCAGTGCGGCCCCCGGCGACTCAGAAGGTTGCCTTTACCTGCAGGCCCACCACCAGCGCGTTGTCGATGTCTTTGCCAGTGAACGCCCCTGGCTCGATGATGTACTGCACATCCGGGCGCAGGTTCAGCCATGGCGTGGCCTGGTAGCCGTAGCTCAGCTCGATCAACTGCTCGGCGCTGTCGATATCGGGGAACGGCTGGCCGGCGTTGAATGCAGCATCTTCCAGCACATCGCGGCTACGCGGGTTGGGTACGGCGCGGCCATAACCCAGTGCCACGGTATCTCTCGGGCGGCCTTCGAACGGCTTGTACAGCACCACCCCGGCGCCATACCACTTGGTAAACGGCGAAGCGGCCTTGCTCGACGCCGAATACTGGCCGAAAGCGTGCAGGCTGCGGCCTGGCGAGGCCTGATCGTTCCACAGCGCCTGGTCGACCAGCAGGTAGTGCCCGCCGCGCCCCGACACTTCGTCGTCGCTGCCGATGCGCTTCACGTCGGAGCTGTCGTAGTAGTACCCCAGCTTGTACTCGCCCGGCAGCTCGCCCTGCAGCTTGTACACCAGCTCCACCGGGACCACGGTGCCAGTGGTGTGCTTGGGCCCCAGGTGCCAGGCACGGCTGGAATTGCCGTTGCTCTCGGGGTCCACATTGAACGCTGCCACACGCAGTTGCCAGGCGGGCGACAGGTCGTACTTCACGCGCACGCCGAGGTGGGCGTTGGGGTAGTTGGTCCAGCCGCTGCCCCCCGACATGTTCAGCGGGTGGCCACAGAAGCCGGCGTTCATGAAATTGCACAGGATGCCGCTGTCCAGGCCGCCGACGTCGTTGCCCATGGCCATGTAGCCCAGCTTGACGTTGAGCGCAGGGGTGAACAGGGTGCGTTCGTAGCTCAGCTCGGTCAGGCGGGTGTACAGACCGCCGTAGTTTTCCTGGATCGGCAGGCGGTTGCCGACCAGATCGTCCGACGCGCTGTTGCCGCGACGGTCGTTGATGGTCAGCTGGACTTTGCCGCCGTTGTCCAGGCCATACAGCTTCGACAGGTCGAACTGCACGCCCAGCTTGACGTTCTGCGAGTAACGCGCCGAGCGGTGCAGGCCGCCATGCGCGTTGTAGGCGGTTTCACCGCTGTAGTCGCCGGTGATTTTCACCCCGTCCTGTTCCAGCTGGTGGCGCAGGCCGCCCCAGTCACCGGTGAGGGTGCTGCGGGTGAGGAGGTCGTCGTTGGCGAGTGCAGTGCTGCTGGCCAACGCCAGCAGCAGGGTGGGGGTGAAGCGAATTACGGATGGCATTGCTGTGTCTCGGGTTGTCTGTTCGGGCCTCTTCGCGGGCGAACCCGCTGCCACAGGGGCTGCACCATTTGCCGGGGCAGTGATCCTCCTGTGACGGCGGGTTCACCCGCGAACGGGGCGACGCTGTGTTACGGCAAGGCGTAAGCGATCACGTAGTCGCCACGGTCGGTCGACTGGCGCGCACCGCCCGCTGTCACGACCACGTACTGCTTGCCGGTTTTCGGCGAAACGTAGGTCATAGGGCCGCCCTGGCTGCCCACTGGCAGGCGCGCCTTCCAGATTTCGTCACCGTTGCCGCTGTTGTAGGCGCGCAGGTAGAAGTCCTGGGTGCCGGCAATGAACACCAGGCCGCCTTGGGTCGACAGGGTGCCGCCCAGGGTGGGCAGGCCGATCTTGATCGGCAGGTGCATGCGGATACCCAGCGGGCCGGTGTCTTCAACGGTGCCCACCGGTACCTGCCAGGCCACCTGACGGGTCTTCATGTCGATCGCGGTGAGGGTGCCGAACGGCGGCGCCTGGCATGGAATACCGGCTACCGACAGGAAGCGGTTCTTGTTCACCGCATACGGGGTGCCCTTGAGCGGTACTGCACCCATGCCGGTGTTCAGGGCTTCGCCGCCGGACGCTGCATTGCCTTTGTTCTGCGACGGAATCATCTGGATCCACAGGCCCAGGCGCATGTCGTTGACGAAGATGAAACCGTGCACCGGGTCGGTGGAAAGGCTGCCCCAGTTCATGCCGCCCAGCGAACCCGGGAAGCTCAGCGACAGGTCGGTGCCGGGTGCTGTGTACAAGCCGTCATAGCGCATCTTCTTGAAGTCGATGCGGCACAGCAGCTGGTCATACGGGGTAGCACCCCACATGTCCGACTCGGTCAGGGTCTGCGCGCCGATCTGCGGCATGCCCACCGACTTGGGCTGGGTTGGCGAGTACGGCTCGTTTGGAATGTTACTTGGCTTGACCGGAACTTCGTCGACCTGGGTCAGCGGTTTGCCGGTGGCGCGGTCGAGCACATAGATCTGCCCGGCTTTGGTGCCGATCACTACCGCAGGTACGGTCTGGCCGTCGTCCTTGGTGAAGTCGATCAGGCTCGGCTGCATCGGCAGGTCGAAGTCCCAGAGGTCGTTGTGCACGGTCTGGTACACCCACTTCTGGTTGCCGGTGGTGGCGTCCAGGGCCAGCACCGAAGCGCCGTAGGTGTGGTCCAGCTTGCTGCGTTCAACACCGTAGATGTCGGTGGACGACGAGCCCATCGGCAGGAATACGGTGTTCATCGCCGGGTCGTAGGACATCGGTGCCCAGCTGTTCGGGGTGCTGCGCACGTAGGTGTTGTCGCCCTGCGGGGCCTGGCGGTCTTCCGGGTTGCCCGGGTCGAAGGCCCAGCGCATTTCCCCGGTGATCACGTCGAAGCCACGGATCACGCCGCCTGGCATGTCGGTCTGGACGTTGTCGGCAACGCGGCCGCCGACCACCACGGTGGTGCCGGCCATCAGCGGTGCCGAGGACAGCTGGTAGTAAGAGTCTGGCACATCGCCCAGGCCGGCCATCAGGTTGACCTGGCCGTTGTTGCCGAAGCCCTGGCAGAACTCGCCGGTGTCGGCATCGACGGCAATCAGGCGGCCATCGATGGTGTTGGTCAGCAGGCGACGCTGGCAGTTGGCGCCGGCCGGCACGCTACCGCCGGTGACCGGCGAGCTGTTGGGCTGGGTCGGCTGGGCGATGGCCGCAGTGGCATCGAAATAGGCCAGGCCACGGCAACGCTGCCAGACCTTGGACTGGGCATTGATGGCGTTCTTCCACAGCTCTTTGCCGGTGTCGGCATCCAGCGCGATCAGGTTGTTGTGCGGGGTGCAGATGAACACCTTGTTGCCGATCTGCAGGGGTGTCAGCTGGTCTTCGGCACCGTTGCCGTCGCTGATGGCGACGTCGCCGGTGTGGTAGGTCCAGGCCACCTTCAGCTTGTTCACGTTGTCACGGTTGATCTGGTCCAGCGCGGCGAAGCGGCTGCCACCTTCGGTATTACCGTAGTGGGCCCAGTCCTTCTGTTCCTTGCCGGCCTCGACCGCGGTCATGCCCGGGCCTTTGCCAGTAGGGGCCACGCTTGGGTGGGCGACGAACATGTTGCCGGCGGCAACCGCCAGCACCACGGCCATCACCGCGGCAACGCCGTAGGCACCGCGCCCGGCGCTGGCGCCATTGGCGCGGGCCAGCAGTGGGTACACCAGCGCTACCACCATGCCGATGACACCGAACATGAACAGGCGCGAGAACAGCGGCCAGAACACCAGGCCGGCGTCGACCAGCGCCCAAAGGGCAGTGCCAACCAGGAACAGCGCGTACAGCCAGGCGCCCGCTTTTTTACGGCGGGCAATGAGCACACCGGCGATGGCCATTGCCAGGCCGCCGATCAGGAAGTACCAGGAACCGCCCAGGCCGGCGAGTTTGACGCCGCCGGCAGCCAGGAGCAGGCCAAGCAGGGCGATGATCACGCCCAGGCCAATCAGGATGATTTTAGAGGCGCCAGAGGCGCGCGGTGTTTCGTTCATGCCAGGGATCTCAGCAGGTGGAATGCGCGCAGTTTAAGCCCTTAGCTTGCTAATTAACAAGTTGGTACATAATTTTGTGAGGCTGATTGTCGCAGGGCTGAACTTAACGCGATGTGTCTAAAATTCTAGATCGTGTCTGGAAAAATGCATGAAACCACCGGGTATGGCGGCCAAGGTTTTATTATCCAGCTACGGTCGGTTGTAGGCTTTACGCGGGTTGGGCGTGCGCCCGCCATGGCCCGGTTTGCTCGGCGCCACGCTTCTTGACCGGGCTGGCGGTTTGTAAGACCTTTGCGAGTTTTCGAGGACGGCCTGACATGGACAAACTTTTGGCGATGAAAATGTTCGTGGCCACCGTCGATGCCCAGGGTTTTTCAGCGGCTGCACGCCGGCTGGGGGTGGCGACCTCATCGGTGACGCGCCTGGTCGATGCCCTTGAGTCGGCGCTGGGTGCCACCTTGCTCAATCGTTCGACGCGCCAGGTCAGTCTGACCGAGGCAGGCGCGCGCTACTACCAGCGCGCCCGAGGCATCTTCGAGGCGCTGGACGAGGCCGATGCCAGCATCTCGGACCGCGGTGAGGAACCGGTCGGTGTGCTGCGCCTGTGCTTGCCGGTGGAGTTCGGCAGGCGGGTCATCGCCCCGCACCTGGGGCCGTTTCTGGCGCGCCACCCGGCGCTGGAGCTGGACATCGACCTTAGCGACCGCATCGACGACCTGCTCGACGGGCGTTATGACCTGTCGATCCGCCTGGGTGACCCAGCGCCCAGCGATGAAATGGTATGCCGCCCACTCGGCCGCTTCCAACGCTGGCTGGTCGCCAGCCCGGGCTACCTGGCCGAGCGCGGGCCGCTCCTGCACCCCCGGCAGCTGCTTGAACACCCCTGCCTGCGTTTTCGCTATGGGCAAAAAGCACGGCCCTGGCGCCTGACCTGTGGCCAGGAAAGCCTGGAGCTGGACGTAAGCGGGCCGCTGCGCAGTGCCAACGCCGACATGTTGCGCGAAACAGCGCTGGCAGGCAGCGGTATTGCATTGCTGGCCGACTGGCTGGTACGCGAAGACGTTGAAGGCGGTCGGCTGCAGCGCCTCTTCCCTGAATGGCAAGCCAACCCTGGCACCGCCAACGACTGTATCAACGCCCTGTACCTGCCCAACCACCGGGGTTCGCGACGGGTCAGCGCTTTCATCGGGTTTTGCGAAAATGTGCTGAATACTGGCCGCTAGCGTTGCGCTGTACGCAAAGGCGCGTTGCGTAGCTGCCCAATTCTCGGCGCCGCTGCCCGCAGGTAAGGTGGCCGTCATCCCCATACCTTGTCGAGGAACCTCGCATGAACCCTTCCGTCGCGTCAGCGCAACCGGCCACTGCCGGCCTGAGCCGGGCCCTGGTGGTACTCCTGGCGTTCTGCTGCGGCGCTATCGTCGCCAACATCTACTACGCCCAACCCATCGTGGGGCTGATCGCCCCGGACCTGGGGCTGTCTACCGAACATGCCAGCCTGATCGTTTCCCTCACCCAGCTCGGCTATGCCTTGGGCCTGTTGTTGCTGGTACCGTTGGCCGACTTGCTGGAAAACCGTCGTCTGATGGTGGCCACCGCCGTTCTGGCCTGCATCAGCCTGCTGTTGGCAGGTACCAGTGGCAGTGGCCAGGGGCAGTTGTTCCTGGGTTACGCCCTGCTGATCGGCTTCAGTTCAGTGGCAGTGCAGATGCTGATTCCGCTGGCGGCGCACCTGGCGCCCGAGCACCAGCGCGGTCGGGTAGTGGGCAACATCATGGGTGGGTTGCTGCTGGGCATCCTGCTGGCCCGGCCGTTGTCCAGCCTGGTGGCCGACCACTTCGGCTGGCGTGCGGTGTTCATCGGCGCAGCCGGGGTGATGTTGGCGATCATCCTGCTGCTGGCGTCGACCCTGCCGCAGCGTCGGCCCGAGCACAAGGCCAGTTATGCAGGGCTGATGCTGTCGCTGCTCACCTTGCTGCGCGGTTACCCGCTGCTGCGCCAGCGCTCGCTGTACCAGGCCTTGATGTTCGCCGCATTCAGCCTTTACTGGACGGCGGTGCCACTGGCCCTGGCTGCAGGGCATGGCCTGTCGCAAAGCCAGATTGCCTTGTTCGCGTTGGTCGGCGCAGTGGGTGCGGTTGCGGCACCCATTGCCGGCCGCCTGGCCGATGCCGGGCATGCCCGGGCGGGGTCGTTACTGGCGCTGTTACTGGCGCCGGCCGCCTTGCTGCTGGGTTTGACGGTGCCCGGCTACAGCGTGATCGGCCTGGGCCTGACGGGTGTGCTGCTGGATTTTGCGGTGCAGATGAACATGGTGATCGGCCAGCGTGAAGTGTATGCACTGGACCCGGCCAGCCGTGGGCGTTTGAATGCGGTGTACATGACCAGCATCTTCCTTGGCGGGGCAGTGGGTTCGGCAGTGGCCAGTGCGCTGTTCAGCCAGGTTGGTTGGGCAGGGGTGGCATTGGTGGGCGCCGCCTTGCCGGGGCTGGCGCTGCTGGTCTTCGTTTTCCAGGCACGCCAGGCTCGATAGGCGCTGCAACGCCAGTGGCAGTGGCCTGCCTGTGCCAGGGGCTAGCGGCTCAAGGGCAAGGCCACGCCAATCAGGGCGAACAAGCCCCCGCAGCAGCGATTGAAGCCTTTGCCTGCTTTGCTCAGCCAGGGCCGAACGCGGTACGCCAGCCGCGCCAGCAGGTATTCGACCAGAAACTCGACGCTGGCGAAGGTGGCCGCCATGACCACGAACTGCAACAGCAGCCCGCGCTGTGGGTCGATGAACTGTGGCAGGAACGCGCCGTAGAACAGCAGCACCTTGGGGTTGGCCATGGCCGACAGCAGCCCTTGGCGAAACAACCCTGCGTTGTTCAGCCCAGCGTTGCCCGCATTGAGTTCCAACTGCAGGCCTGGGCTGCGCCACAGCTGCACACCTAGCCAGACCAGATAGGCACCCCCTAGCCATTTCAGTACGCCAAGCACCGACGCAGAGGCCTGCAGCAATGCACCAAGGCCGAACATCGCCAGGGCGATGAGCGCGCTGAAGCCGAATACGCCGCCGACAATGGTGAACAGGGTTCGCCGGGCCCCATACAGGGCGCCGTGGGTCAAGGCCAGCAGGCTGTTAGGGCCTGGGGTGAGCGACAAACCGATGCTCGCCAGCAGGTAGATGAGCCATGTGTCGAGGTTCATGCCGGGTAACGCCATGTGATGAACAGGGCGCCAGTCTAGGGCGCAATGGTGGCGCTGGCAGGGTAATATCCGGACATTCGATGGTACTTTCTGGACGTGAATGCCGTGTATCCCGATATTCGCTTGCTGATCTTGCCGCTACCGGATTTTGCCTTGCTGCCGTTTGGCGCGTTCCTCGACAAGTTGCGCTTCAGCGCCGATGACGAGGACTACAGCCAGCAGCGTTATTGCAGCTGGACGGTGGCGGGGCTGGGTGGTGAACCGGTGCCTTCCAGCAGCGGTGCAGTGCTGCAGGTCGAGGCCGTGGCCGGCGACCTCGAGCTGGCCAGTTTCGACTACCTGGTGCTGTTCGGCGGGCGCAATGCCATGGCCACCGCCGCACTTGCACCGCGCTACCAGGCTTTGCTCAAGCGCGCCAGCAAGGCGGGCGTCAAATTGGTCGGGGTCGACAATGGTGTTTTCCTGCTGGCGGCGTGCGGCTTGTTGCGCGGGCATAAGGTGGTGGTGCACTGGCGCCACGAAGCCGAATTCCGGGCGGCGTTCCCGCATGTGCAGCTACTGCCTGAGCAACTGTACTGCATCGATGGCAACCGTATTACCTGCGCCGGTGGCACGGCGGCCATCGACCTGGCTGTCGCGCTGCTGTCACGTGCCTGCGGTCGCACGCGGGCACTCAAGGGCTTGGCCGACATGCTGGTGGATGAAACCCGCGACAGCCGCCATGCCTTGCGCTCCCTGGAGCGGGGCAGCGGGCCGGGGCGCCAGGTGCAGAAGGCGCAGGCACTGATGCGCCATCACCTGGGGGCGCCGCTGGCGGTGGAGCAACTGGCGGCAGCGTTGGGCATCAGCCGGCGCCAGCTGGACCGGCAGTTTCATGCCAGTCATGGCCTGAGTGCCAAGGCCTGGTGGCGCGAAATGCGCCTGCAGCAAGCACGCTGGCGCTTGCTCAACTCCACCCACAGCCTGGCGCAGATTGCCGATGAAGTCGGCCTGGGCGATGCCAGTTACCTGGGCAAATGCCTGCGGGCGCGGTTTGGCTGTACCGCGCTCGAGCTGCGAGCAGCTACACACCAGGGCTGAAGCGCGCCTGACAGGGTTGCAAGGGGGCTCGAATTCACTGTGGTGTGCCGAACAGTGCGGTCCAGTAGATGCCCGCATCGCTCTTTGGGTCCACTGCGTAGGCAGCCCCCAGGTCGCGGAACTCGGGGTTCATCAACGTGGCACAGTGCCCGGGGCTGTCCAGCCAGCCTTCGACCACCTTGTGCGCAGTGTCACGCCCAGCGGCAATGTTCTCGCCGATCTGCTGATACAGGTAGCCGGCCAGCTCCGCCCGGTCGCCGGGGGTGCGGCCATCCTTGTCGATGTGGTCGAAGAAATTCTGGTTGGCCATGGCCCGCGTGTGGTTGGCGGCAGCCCCCGCCAGCACCGTGTTCCAGCTTAACGGCGGGGCGGCAGCGAAGGGTTGCCCGCCACACTGCCGCGCCACCTTGCGGGCCGCGTTGATTTCCTCCACCACTTTCTGCCCTTCGGCTTGCCAGTCACCGAGGCGGCCACTGAGCAGTGGCCGGGCCAGCACGATACGCCAATCGCGGCCTTCCTGGCTGACGCCAATGTCGACGAACTGCGGGTCCAGCACCACCTGGCAGAAACTTTCCTCGATGGCATGCATGGCCGCAGGCGCATCGCGCGGCCCCGACAGGCTGATGGCCTGCACATTGACCATAGGGTAGGCCGCCCGGGTCATGGCCTGCTGCAGATCGCGGGTGCCCTCCGGCGACAGCGCCAGGCGGGTATCGCTGTTCAGCGGCGGCAGTTCCAGCGATGCCTCGCCACCGCAAGGTTGGGCCTGGCTGCGGTAGGCATTGATCGACGCGATCAGTTGCGCTTCTTCGCCGGTAACGGCCAATGCCCCGGTCGAAATCAACAGGCCAAGCGACAAGGCGGCAACGGATGACAGCACGCGCATGTGTATCTCCCTATGACTGGCAGCGGCGTGGTAGGCGCTGCTCATCCTACACAAGCTCGGGGCTTTTGGCCCAGGCGGGTGCAAGGCAAATAAAACGCCGGCAATTAGTGCCGGCGGTACACGAAGGGAGGTAGACCATTGCCCGCCGCAAAAGTGCGAAGCTTGGGCAAACAAACCTAAAAGCCGGCGACAAGTCGGGTGGCAGGGCAGTGTGCGCTAACACGTGCCCTGTCAGCGGGCCAAAGCCTGGTTGGGTTTGTAGAACAAAAAGTGCGTGGTCTTGGCCGTTCGGCGATAAGTCTTGGCCCAGGCTGGATGCACACTGCGGTCATGGAAGTAGAGCGCGCCGCCAGTGGAATCCTGCAACTGCTGGTTGAGGGCTTTGCGCGCAATTTCCTTGGCAACGTCGTAGCGCTGCGGCTCCTCGACCTGGTCGGGGCGCCCGTCGCACCACCAGGAAAACTGGCAGGCTTTGTTTTCAACGCCCTGCTTGACCACACCACAGATGGTATCCGGAAAGCCATCCTGGCCCAGGCGGTTCAGCACCACGCTGGCCACGGCGGCCATGTCTGAGGCATCGGCGCCCTTGGCTTCCCAGTAAAGGGTGCGCGCCAGGCAGGTAAGGCTGTCATCCAGCGGTGCCTTGCCAGCCGGGTCCACGGCCTGCGCTTCGCTCGGGGTCAACTTTTCGGCGGGCTTGGGCGGGGGCGCTGCCTCGACCACTTTTTCTTCAAGGGCTTCGGCCTTGCCCTCGGCCACGGCGGCTTTGGCGGGGTCGGCAGCGTGCAAGGGGGCGGCAAGCAGGGCGGTGGTCAGGCCGATCAGCATCCACGAAAAGCGCATGGTCGAACTCCGAACGGTGGGCTGATGCCAGTCTAGCCAAGCGTAAGCATTAATACCAAAGGCAGGGTGGCGGCGGCGGCCACGGTTTGCAGGGCGATGATGGTGGCCATCAACGGTGCATTGCCGCCCATTTGCCGCGCCATTACGTAGGAGGACGAGGCTGTCGGCAGTGCCTGGAACAGCACCGCCACCACGGCGGCCTGGCCGCCCAGGCCCAGCAGCCGGCACAGGCCCCAGGTGGTCACGGGCATGACCAGGAACTTGAACGCCGAAGCCGCCAGTAATGGCCGCGCCTGCTGGCCGAGGCGGGCGCCGCCCAGCGCTGCCCCCACGCACAGCAGCCCCAGCGGCAGGGCAGCCTGGCCCAGGGCCTTGACCGTGGGCTCGATACCCGGCGGCAGGCCCAGCCCGGTCACGCGCAGCAGCAGGCCACCCGCGCAGCCGACAATCAGCGGGTTGGCGAAGATTGCCTTCAGCACGGTTGCTGGCGAACTGTGGCGGGCGCTGAAGCGGGCGAACACCAGCACGCAGAGCAGGTTGACCAGGGGCACGATGGCCGCGTTGGCAACCGCGGCCAGGGCTATGCCGGCGCTGCCGTAGAGGCCGGCAGCCAGGGTGGCACCAATGTAGTTGTTGAAGCGGATACCGCCCTGGAACACCGAGGTGAAATCGGCACCCTCGTGGTCTGCCATGCCTTGGTAGAGCACCAGCATCACCGCGCCCGCCAAGGTGGAAAGCATCAGCGCGCCGACCATGCCCAGCACCGGCACACCCTCCAGGTTGGCGGTGGCCAGGCCATGCAGGAACAGCGCTGGCAGCAGTACGTAGTAGCTAAGGCGTTCAGCGCCAGGCCAGAAGGTTTCGGCCAGAAACCCCCGCAGGCGCAGGAAAGTACCCAGGGCAATCAGCAGAATGATCGGGAGCAGGGTGGTCAGCAGCAACTGCAGCATGTCAACGTTCCGTGGTCGGTTACCGGCAAAGACTACGGCTACGCAACGATTTGTGAAACGGTATTGACTGCACTCGCTGCTGAAAACGACAGCCCGGCTGACCACCAAGCCTGCCGTGTGAAGGTCAGGCCACGTCCACCAGCACGATCTCGCTGTCTTCGATGGCGGTCACGCGCAGAAGCTGCTCCTGCTCGATGGCCACACCATCACGCGTCTCGACCCGCAGGCCGTTGACTTCCACCCGGCCCTTGGCGGGTACCAGGTAGCCCCGGCGATCGGCGTCGAAACGGTATTCGGCGGTCTCACCCGCTTTCAGGGTGGCAGCCACCAGGCGTGCATCGGTGCGGATCTGCAGGCTGTCTTCATCGCCGGCGCGGCCGCTGGCCAGGGTCACGAAGCCTTCGCCACGTTCACCTTTGGGGAATGGTCGGCTACCCCATTGCGGTGCTTCACCGGTGCGTTCCGGCACGATCCAGATCTGGAAGATACGGGTATCGACGTCTTCCAGGTTGTACTCGCTGTGCACGATGCCGGTACCGGCACTCATCACCTGGACGTCACCGGCCTCGGTCCGGCCTTTATTGCCAAGGCTGTCCTGGTGGGTGATCGCGCCTTCGCGCACATAAGTGATGATTTCCATGTCACGGTGTGGGTGCGGAGGGAAGCCGCTGCCGGCCGCGATCAGGTCATCGTTCCAGACCCGCAGGTTGCCCCAGTGCATGCGCGCTGGGTCGTAGTACTCGGCAAAGGAAAAATGGTGGTGGGCGTCGAGCCAGCCGTGGTTGGCATGGCCGAGGCTATCGAACGAACGAAGTTGCAGCATGGTCGTGCTCCTTGAATCAGTGGATGAGGCCATGATGCGCCAAAGAAGCATCGAAAATAAGCGTAAATATCGGCTCAAAACAATCGAATTAGTGGTTCTATAACCTGCAAGCACTTATCCGCTTCATCGCCTAATCCCCTGATCTGCAAGCATTCGCTGGCCATTTTGGGTCGATGCGGCGAACATGCCCATTGTTTCTGTTCAGCAAGGAGTGACCGTGGCCCAAGAGCTACCCCAGGCCCCCGCCGACCTTACCCCGCCCGCCCAGTTGCCCTGGTTTCGCCGTGTGGCGGCGCGCCTGCTGGGCGCTGCCTGACCCGCCTGCAGGCGCAGCACCGGGACTCATGGTTCCAGGGCCATGCCAGCGGGCAACGCAGGGGTCATGCCGAGGGTGTGCGCGATGGTTTCGAGCGTGGCCGGGAAGCCGGCTACGAGGCCGGGCGCCAGGTGCTGGTGATCCGCGACAGCCGCCCCGAGGATGCTGCCGTGCCTGGCTGCGACGACAACCTCTTCGACGACTGGCGCCTGCCGCTGACGGCTGAACTGAAAAAACGCTTCAAGGCCGATGTGGCCCAGCGCCTGCCCGCCGAAGCGCAACCCAGCGCTGCGCAATGGAAGCTGATTTTCAGCGACACGCCGTCTACCTGCGTGGTGGCCGGCGCGGGCGCGGGCAAATCGACGTCGCTGGTACTGCGCATCCTGCTGTTGCGCCATTACCTGGGCTACGAGCTGGACGCGATGACCGTGGTCACCTTTACCCGCGAGTCGCGCAAAGACTTCATCAAGCGCCTGGTGCAGGTGTTCGCCCTGTGGCAGATCAACCTGCAACCGGCGCAGGCGCGCGAGCTGGTGCGGACCTTCCATTCACGCATTCTGCCGCTGGTGCGCAGCCTGCCGGGTTTTGATCAGCTGCGTGCTTTCGAAACGCTGGGCAGCGACATGCCAGCCGGGCGCGAAGCCGAGGCCGACAGCAACCCGTTCGACCTGCGCTTGAATGACGCCCAACGCCAGCAACTGAACCAGTGCTACAGCCGCGTGCTGCATGAAAGCCCACGCTTTGCCGAGCTGGTCGGCTTGCTTCGAAGCGACGCCTTGCAGCTCAAACCCCTGGACCCGAACAACCCCGAGGTGCAAAAACGCGCCCAGGTTACGCAATTGGCTGCGCAGCGCGACGAAGAGCTGTGTGATGTGATCGAGGACCTCTGGTTCGCTGCCGGCGCCTGGCCGATCACAGGTATCGAACCGTGCCGCGATACCGTCGAGATCCGTGGCAGCCGGTTTCATGTGCATGGGCGCCTGGCGGGGGGTGGGCCGTTGGTGGTGCTCGGCTTCGACCCGACGGAAAGCGCGCAATACCAGCGCCCTGGCGCCAAGCTGGCGGTACGCGGTGAGTGGGCGGTCAAACGCACTTTGTTGCAGGCGTTCTGCGACCGGCCGCTGATCTGGCTCGACAACTACGCCATGGCTCGGCGCCTGGCAGCGTCGCTGGCCGGTGATGCCGTGGCGGGCCCTGGCTTCGAGTACAAGGTCAAGGGCGAGCTGGCGGCGGCGCCACTGCTGGATGCGTTCGTGGGGGCTGCCAATTTCATCGAGAACCTTGGCCTTGAGGTGAACACGGCCGTGGCGTCGATGAGTTTCCCCAGCGGTGACAGCGACGCCCTGTTCTTCGAGGCCCTGGCCTTGTACTGGAAAGCCCTGGAAGCGCACCTGCTGGGCCTGTCGCCACCGGTGATGAGCTACAACCGCATGTTCGCCCTGTTCGGCGAAAACAACCCGGAAAACCTGCGCCTGCTACCCGACCCGCTGTTGCGGCCATTGGCGCACCTGATGATCGACGAGTTCCAGGACGTGTCGCCACAGATCGTCAGCTGGCTGCGTGCGAGTTTGCGCGAAATACGCCGACGCGGCCCGGCCATGCACACCGGGCGGCATGCCCAGCATTCGTCACTGCTGTGCGTGGGCGACGACTGGCAGTCGATCTATGGCTGGCGCGGCAGTTCACCCAAGTACTTCATGGAATTCACCAAGGCCTTTGCTGCACCGGCCAACACCCGCGTGATGCTGGTCGATAACTACCGTTGCCAGCAACAGGTGATCGATGCCGCCGAGCACCTGGTCAAGGGCACCCCGGCAATTGCCGGCAAGAAGGCCCGCGCCAGCGGCCCCGCCGCGCAATTGCCGGGCTCGCCGGTCAAGGTCTTCGACCGGGATGAGGCAGCCTTGGGCCAGACACTGTTGGAGCACTACCAGCGCGGCGAGACGGTGATGATGCTGTACCGCAAGGGCAGCGACCGGGCACTGATGAGCGAGCACCTGCAAAGCGTGGTGCAAGCCGAGGCCGCGCTGCCGGCCGAGCAACGCCGGCTGCGCCAGCTGACCTACCACAGTGCCAAGGGGCTGCAGGCCGACGCGGTGTTCATGCTCGGCGACTGCCAGTACCTGACCAGCTCCCCTTACAAGAACCAGGTCTACCGCCAGGCCGGGTTGGGCAAGGCCGCAGACGCCCAGCCGTTCGATACCGCGCAGAAGGAAGAAGTGCAGCGCCTGGCCTACGTGGCAGTGACCCGAGCCGTGCAGCACTGCTATTGGCACGTCGAGGCCGCCAGCGGCGAAGCGGCAGTGGCGCCAAGGGCGTCTGCACGGGTCGATGGCCGGCAGGCATTCTTCGAGGACCTGCGCGGGCAGTGAAGGGCGCTGTGGCCGGCGAGCAAGGGGCGACGTTCAGCTGAGGGGTGTCGGTCTGGCCTATGCAAGTGTCGGCCCGGCACCAACGCGGCTGCCGGCATCGCGCCAAGGTAGGGGTGTCGCGGCCTTGCCAGGCCTTAGTCAGGAAGCTACCCATGCGTTCATCGTCGACACCCAAGGATTACTTGCTGGACAACAATGGCATCGAAATCGCGGTGCGCTGCTGGGGCCGGGAGGACGGCATGCCGGTCTTGGCCTTGCATGGCTGGCTGGACAATGCAGCCTCGTTCGACCGCTTGGCACCGCTGCTCGAACACTGTTTCGTCGTGGCCCCCGACCTGGTCGGCCATGGGCGTTCCGACCATCGCCGGCACGACAGTGGCTATTACCTGTGGGAGCACGCCGAGGACATGCTGGCGGTTGCCGACAGCCTCGGCCTGAGCCAATTCCATGTACTGGCCCACGGCATGGGCACGGGGGTGGCGTCGCTGCTTGCGGCCATGACCAGCGGCATCGCCAGCATGACGTTCCTCGACGGCATGGGGGCACCGTTCACCGTCGCCGAGGATGACCGCGTGCAGCACCTGGCGCGGGCCTATCGGCTCAAGCGCATGGTGCAGCGCAGCCAGCTACCGGGCTTCGGCGAGCCGGGCGCCGCCCGCTTCGATGACCTCGACACCGCCTTGGCGCAACGCCGCGAGCGGCTGGACACCGAGCTGTCCGAAGGCGCCGCCCGCTTGTTGGCCATGCGCGACCTGTTGCAACTGGGCGAGGGCTATTGCTGGCGCCACGACCCACGGCTGGTTCTGCCCGAACCCATGCCGCTGACCGAGCGCGAAGCGTGCGACCTGCTCAGCCAGATCCGCTGCCCGTTGTACCTGATGTTCGGCCGCCAGGGGGCATTTTCCGGCGATGCGTTCAGCCAGCGCCAGGCAGCTTTGCCCGACCATGCGAAGGTGTCCTGGCACCCGGGCGGTCATCATTTCCACCTGGATGCGCCGGACCGGGCGCTGGCCGACCAACTGCTGCGCATCATCGCGCGGCATGAAGGGGGCATGCTGCAACGCCTGGTGAATGAGTAGCGAGTGCTGGTGATGGCCTGGTGTCCTGCGCTATGGTGGTACACCCCCAGGCCAGCAGGAGCCCGCCATGCGACCCTTCGCCATCCAGCACATCGACCACCTGGTACTGCGGGTCAGGGACCTGCCGCGCAGCGTGGCGTTCTATACCGACCTGCTTGGCTGTTCGGTCAGCCGCGTGCGTGAGGACCTGGGCATGGTGCACCTGGCCACGGGCACGGCGATGATCGACCTGGTTACGCTGGACGGGCCGCTGGGGCGAACCGGTGGTGCGGCGCCGGGCGCCGAGGGGCGCAACCTGCATCATTTCTGCCTGCGTATCGAGCCATTCGATGAGCCCGCCTTGCTGGCCTACCTGCAAGCGGCGGGGGTGCAGGTGGAACCTGCCGAGAAACGCTACGGTGCCGAAGGCGAAGGGCCGTCGCTGTACTGCTACGACCCGGATGGCAACCAGGTCGAGCTTAAGGGGCCGATAGCGTCAGTGTCAGCGGTGCACCCCCTCCGGGTTTAACCCTGGCGGCGCCGCACACCGGAGCGGGCAACCATCAGTCGAAATAGCCACGCAGCCCGAACGCGTAGCCAGTGTCCACGGTGGCCGGCCGGCCCCGGTTCCAGCGCTTTTTCAACACGAACTCGAACGCTGGCTCGTACAAGGCGTCGCGCACCACTGCGCCGGCCAGCACCTCCACGTCATACCAGCCATTGTCCAGCTCGATGATCGGCCGCCCCGGTACTTGGTAACGCGCCAAGAAGTCACCCAGCGTCTTGGGCGTGAAGTGCTGAAGCATCCGCCAGGTATACAGCATCAGCGCCCCGTGCTCGACGCGCAGCACATAGCCGTTGCGCTGGTGCTTCAGGCGGCTGCCAGCTTCGCGCAGCGCTGGTGTGTGGTTGTCCAGGGTGAACAGAATGCGGTACGGCAGGTTATCGACCCCGGCCAGTGGCAGCACCACACCTTCACGCACGGCTTGGTCGCCGCTGTCGTCATGGGTGAAGGCGTAGGCCAGGTCATCGGGCAGTTGCTGGTCCTGCTTGAACCGTTCGAGCAACTGGATATCGCCAAGCAGAAAGTAGTCGACCCCGTCATTGAGCACTTCGCTGAATTCATGGCGCATCGGTTTTCCTTATTGTTGCGCATTGCCATAGCGGCATGGGGTTAGTGCTTCTGTGTGATCTGGATCAGGTTGCCGCAGGTGTCATCGAACACCGCGAGGGTAACCGCACCCTTGTCGGTAGGGGGCTGGGTGAACTGGACGCCGGCGGCGCAGAGCCGGGCATACTCTGCCTTAATGTCACGCACGGCGAAGGAGGTGGCGGGGATACCCGCTTGCTTGAGTGCAGCTTTGTAGGTTTTGGACGCCGGGTGGTCATCTGCCTCCAGCAGCAACTCAACGCCGTTGGGGTCGTTGGGCGAGGTGAGGGTCAGCCAGCGGTGGTCGCCCATGGGGATGTCCTGCTTGGGCTCGAAACCGAGTACGTAATGGTAGAAAGCAAGGGCTTTGGCTTGATTGTCGACGAGGATGCTGGTGACGACGATCTTCATGAGTGCACACCGTATGCCTAGGGTCGATAAGCATCAGTAAAGACGCTGACGGCCATTTGACCAGTGCGCTTGAGCCTACCCAGGGAAAACCTGCTCAAGCCATAGGCAAATGCTTGATCCGCCAGCCACCGCCCGGGCCCCTGCGGGGGTAAAGTGTCAGCCATGATCCCGATTCCCGTGCGCCCAGGCCGGCGCCAGAGAGGTAAACGTGGCTGCCTATACCCTGCGACAACTCAAGTACTTCGTCACCACGGTAGAAGCCGGTAGCGTGGCGGAGGCTTCGCGCCAGCTTTACATCGCCCAGCCGTCGATTTCCACGGCCATCAAAGGCCTGGAGGAAAGCTTCGGGGTGCAGTTGTTCATCCGCCACCATGCTCAGGGTGTGTCGTTGACGCCCAGCGGCAAGCGCTTTTACGCCAAGGCCAAGTCGCTGCTGCAAATGGCCCATGAGTTCGAACAAAACGCCCTGGCCGACAATGACACCGTTGCCGGGCAAATCGATATCGGTTGCTTCGAAACCGTGGCGCCGTTGTACCTGCCACGGCTGATTGCTGGTTTCCGCCAGCGCTACCCTGGCGTGGATATCCGCCTGCGCGACGGCGAGCAGCAGGACCTGATCCAGGGCCTGACCGCAGGGAGCTTCGACCTGGCGTTTCTCTATGATCACGACCTCGATGGCACCATCGAGGCCGAGCCGCTGATGCCGCCGCAAAAACCGTACGTATTGCTGCCGGAGAACCACCGTTTTGCCAGCCAGGGCCAGGTCTCGCTGCGCGACCTGTGCCCGGAGCCGATGATCTTGCTGGACGTGGCGCCCAGCCGTACTTACTTCGTCAGCCTGTTCAACGAACTGGGCCTCACGCCGAACATCGTCTTCAGTTCGCCCTCGATCGAGATGGTGCGCGGCATGGTCGGGCAGGGGTTCGGGTTTTCGCTGTTGGTCACCCGGCCGCATTCGCCCTACACCTACGACGGCCAGCGCCTGGTCATGCTGGACATCACCGAGCCGGTGGCGCTGTCGGGGCTGGCCGCGGCTTGGTTGAAGCGTGTACAGCTGACCAAGCCGGCGCAGTTGTTCGTGGCGTTCTGCCGCGAAGAGCTGGCGAAGTTCCAAGATCTGCAGTCGCAGCGCGGTGCCTGACGCCGTTCAGAACCAGCGGTCATTCTTCTTGCGCCCGCGGGTCAGCGCCGGCAGGATCAGCCCCGCCAGCAGGCCCGCGCCGGCGATGCTGCCACCGTAGACCATGTAGCGCATCATCACCTGTTTGTTCTCATCGCCCAGGCGCGCCTGGGTGTCGCGCAGCTCCGACTGGCTCTGGTCGTATTGCTCGTTGAGCGCCTTGTTGCGTGCCTCCAGCTCATCGATCAGCTTCTTGCGGGAGTCCAGGGTTTCCTGCATGCCCTGCACGCGGTTTTTCCAGCTGTCGTCGATGGTCTTCAGTTGGCCGGTGAGCTCTGTCACCTGCGCATCCAGCAGCGGCAGCCGTTCGTTCTGGCCGGGAACCGCCTGCAGGTCATCGCTGAGGATCCACACCACGTCGCCATTCTGGCCGCGCACCTGGCTGTACTTGCCCTGGCTGCCAAGCAGGGTCAGCTTTTGCCCGGACTTGAGGGTGCCGACAATGCGATGGCCGTCGGTCGGCCCGCTACGCACATAGGTGCTCAGGCTGTCGCTGACCCAGCGTGCGTCGCTGGAGGGCTCTTCGGCATGCACGGGTGCGGCAAGCGCCAGCAGGGCGGCGATCAGGCTGCCGCGCAGGGCAGGGAGGGCGGAGGCGGTTGGGCGGGAATCGGGCATGTTGGTCTTCGCTGCAACGGAGAAAAAGTAGGCCGGTGACTGGGCCGATGAACCGGTCGGTGAGTTGACCGTCAGCGAATGACCTTTTTTTTGTCAGCAGGTTCACTGCCTGGCGTCGGAAATGTCTGCAGGATGTTGCAGCGCCCAAGCCGTGCCGGGGCGCCGCCGATGACGCAATTGTAATGCGGGGATCATCCTGGCGTTATCTGCCGAGGGGCAATCTCGCAACGCCGACATAAAAACAAATGCGACGTTCAAGGAGCATCCGATGACTTGCAGATATCCCCTTAAACTGGCTGCATGCCTGGCCTTGGCCAGCGTCGGTGGCCAGGCACTGGCCGCCGAAAAGAACACGGACGGCTTCATCGAAGGTAGCACCCTCGATGTGCTCAACCGCAACTTCTACTTCAACCGTGACAACCGCGACGCTGCAGCGCCCACGCACAACCCGCGCAAAGCGGCTGACAATGGCTACTCCGAGGCCTGGGCTCACGCCGTGATCGCCCGCTTCGAGTCGGGCTTTACCCAAGGCACGGTCGGTGTCGGCGTGGACGCGTTCGCCATGCTCGGCCTCAAGCTCGATACCGGCGGCGGCCGTAACGGCGGGCGCAGTTCGTTCGATGTATTGCCGGTGGACCATGACGGCCAGGCGCGCGATGAATACACCAAGGTTGGCGGCGCAGCCAAGGTGCGCCTCTTCGATACGGTATTGAAGGTGGGCGATGTGTTTCCGGTTAACCCGGTGGTCGCCGCAGGCGACTCACGGCTGTTGCCCGAGAGCTTTCGGGGCGCGACCCTGGAGAACACCAGCATCAAGGACCTGACCTTGCAGGCGGGGCGCCTGCATGCCATGAGCCAGCCCATGTCCAGCGGCATGCGGGAAAACTTCGCCACATTCTACGGCGGCCCGGTGGACTCGCCCTGGATCGCCTACGGCGGCGGCGACTACACCCTCAACGAATATGCCAGTGTCAGCCTGTTCAGCAGCCGGCTCAAGGATGTCTGGAACCAGTACTACGCCGGCACCAGCCTGAGTTGGCCGCTTGGCGAGCAACTGGCGCTGATTGGCGGTTTCAATTACTACAAGGCCGTGGACGAGGGGCGCCAGCGCCTGGGTGCTTTCGACAACGATATCTGGAGTGCCAAGCTGGGCGTGCGTTTCGGTGCCCACACCCTTGCGCTCACCCACCAGCGCAACAATGGCGACGACGACTTCGATTACTTGCGCCAGGCCGACTCGATCTTCCTCGACAACTCCATCCAGTACAGCGACTTCAACTCGCCCAAGGAGCGTTCGTGGATGCTGCGCTATGACCTGAACATGGCGGCCTATGGCGTGCGTGGGTTGTCGTTCATGACCCGCTACGGCAAAGGTAGCGACGCGGACTACAGCAACGCCAACGCCGTATATATGCGCCGGGGTGCCGATGGCAACCCGCTGACCGATCAGAAACGCTGGGAGCGCGATATCGAGGTCAAGTACGTGGTGCAGAGCGGTGCGGCCAAGGACTTGGCGCTGCGCGTACGCCAGGCCACCACCCGCGCCACGGCGTTCGAGTCGGACCTGGACGAAGTGCGGCTGATCGTCGAGTACCCACTGTCGATCCTGTGAATTCACCTTGGTAGCTTTCCAGCTCCTTTGGTTTGGGTGAATGTTTTGCGCCCCTTGGGCAATGCAAGTCAGTTAAGTAATTTGGGGCAGTACAGGGGATCGCGCAGTTCTTGAGTTCAGCGCCAAACCTGTGGGAGCGGGCGTGCCCGCGAAGGGCTGCAAAGCAGCCCCAGTAACGCTCAACTGACAGGCATTACCCTGTGGGGCGCCTTTTTTGGGCAGTAGCCGTTACCGCTGCGCGGGTTCAGGTGTCTGCGGTTTCGCTCGCAGCCTGCGCCGTCTTGACCGACGCCTTTTTCTCCTGCACCACGATATAGAACTCTTCGCCATGCTTCACCGCCCCATACAGCACGGCTTTTTCGATCAGCTCGTTGCCGCGCAGCTGGCGCAGCATCATCGGGTCCTTGCGCAGGTCGCGGTACAGCGCCAGGCAAAGCAGCACCATCACCACCACAAACGGCAGGGCCACCACGATCGTCAGGTTCTGAAGCCCGGTCAGCGCTTCGCCAGGGTCCCGTGGGTCGCCGATCGCCAACATGATGGCCGCGACCGTCCCGGTCAGCGCGCCCCAGAAGATCACCGTGCGCCGTGAAGGTGCAGTGGTGCCGTGCTCCGACAGCGTGCCCATCACCAGCGACGCCGCGTCGGCGCCCGAGACAAAGAAGATGCCCACCAGCACCATCACCAGCACTGACGTCGCCGAGGCCAGTGGGTAGCTGTCCAGCAACTGGTACAACGCATGGTTGCTGTTGACTGCCCCGTTGGCCAGCTGGAAAGCACCTTCGCGCAGGGCATCGACGGCCGCGCCGCCGAAGATGGTGAACCACACCAGGCTGACCAGGCTCGGCACCAGCAGCACGCCGGTAACGAACTGGCGGATGGTGCGGCCACGGCTGATGCGGGCAATGAACATGCCCACGAACGGCGTCCAGGAAATCCACCAGGCCCAATAGAACACTGTCCAGCCGGCCAGCCAGCTGTTCATCTGCTCGCCACCGCTGGCGTTGGTACGGGCCATCATTTCCGGCAGCATCTTGATGTAGATGCCGAGCGAGGTCGGCAGCAGGTTCAGCATGAGCAGGGTCGGCCCGACCATGAACACGAACAGCGCCAGCACCAGGGCCAGCACCATGTTGATGTTGGACAACCACTGGATGCCCTTGCCGATGCCCGATACCGCCGACGAGACGAAGGCGATGGTCAGCAGGGTGATGATGGAGATGTAGAACAGCTTGCCAGGGCTTTCGATCCAGCCGTTGTATTCCAACCCGCCGGCGATCTGCAGGGCGCCCAGGCCCAGCGAGGCCGCCGAGCCGAACAGCGTGGCGAAGATTGCCATCATGTCGATCAGCCGGCCAAGCGGGCCGTTGGCGTGCTTGCCGATCAACGGCCGGAAGGCCGCGGAAATCAACTGTGAGCGGCCCCGGCGGAAGGTCCCGTAGGCGATGACCAGGCCGACGATGGCGTACATGGCCCAAGGGTGCAAGGTCCAGTGGAAGAGGGTGGTCGCCATCGCGACCTGCATCGCTTCGCTGGTCTGCCCGCTGGCCGAGCCGGGCGGCGGTGACACGTAGTGCGACAGCGGCTCGGCCACGCCGAAGAACATCAGGCCGATACCCATGCCGGCACTGAACATCATCGCCACCCAGGACACCGTGCGAAACTCTGGCTGTTCGCCATCACGGCCAAGCGGTACCCGCCCGTAACGGCTGGCGGCCAGCCACAGCACGAACACCACGAACAGGGTGGAGGTCAGTACGAAGAACCAGCCAAAGTTGAGAATGACCCACGATTGAGCGGTGGAGGCACTGCGCGCCAGGCTGGCCTGGTTGATGAAGCCCCAAAGCACGAAAGCGATGGCCAGGATGCTGGTGAAACCGAAGACCACCCAGTCCAGCTTGCCCTCGAAGCGCCGGTCCTGGCGGGCTTCTGCGGTTTTCGAGGGGTCGGTAACGCCAAGGTCAAGTGTTTCGTTGATGTGTTCCTTTACCATGAATGCTGAGGCCCCTGTGTGGCTTGCCTGTTCGTGCAGGCTTGTAGTTGTGTGAGCTACCGAGGGCGTTGGCGCCTCGGCCGGGTGGAGTGCTGGCGGGATTATCCTGCGCGGTCGGCGCCGGCACCTGTCCCGATAGCGTCCTGGGGCTGCCCTTGCGCGACTTGGCAAATACTTTTAGTTCTGGGGGCATTGGCCCTTTCTGTCTCGGCTTCTGGTACGCTGGTGAGCATTACCCGGGGCCGCACATCAAGCACCGTAGAAGCGCTGTCGCGTGCGGGCCCGGCCGTACCAGGAAACGGAGATTCGTAATAATGGCCACTGACCGTGTGAGCCTGATTCATTTCGATAAACTGAGCATGAGCCCTGCCGCAGCCGAGCGGTTCCAGCATGCTCTCGATGCGCTGGAAGCGCTCAAGCTGCAAGACCGTTACGTTTACCTCATCGCGCCTTACCTTGGGGATATCGCTGACGCTAGCGACGCCGACCAATTGCAGACGGCCTTGGAACAAGGTCTACGCGTTGTCGACGAGCTGGTGGCCGCCTACTCGGTCAACAAGGTCAAGGCCGATGAAGTGAGCAAAGTGTTCAAGGATGCTGGCGCGCGCGCGCGGGCTGAATTACCCGGCTGAACGGCATATGGCCAAAGACATCGACAACCCCTGCGTTTCGCTGTGCCAGCTCAACAGTGAGCTGTGCGTGAGCTGCGGTCGTACCCGCGAGGAAATCCGCAAATGGCGGGGCATGAAGCGCCCCGAGAAGATGGCGACCGTGCAGCGGGCGGCCACGCGCATGAAGGCCATCGCCAAGAAGGCGGCCAAGCGGCAGGTCAGTTAGGCCCTGCTGGCAGCCCATCAGCCCCCACAGGGGGCGCAAAGCTTGAGGTCTGCACTGCTTCCTGTGGGAGCCCGGCTTGCCGGCGATGGGCCGCACTCCTTTTTTGCCCATAAAAGGTCCGCTAGTCGGCCTCTGATGGTCCAGACTGTATGCAGCCCCACACCTGATGCAGCCGACCAGCATTGCTCAAGCCATTGGTCACCCAGCGGGGCGGCGAAGTTACAACTGCCGAGGGTCGTTGATGATCAAGCGTTGCCTGCGCCACGCCTTGCCCTTGTTGTGCCTGATGCTGCTGCCCCTGGCGGCGGTAGCCGATGACACATGCCGACGGCTGACCGCCACCGGTAACCCGGAATACCCGCCTTACCTGTGGCGCGATCCGCGCAACCCGCAGCAGTTGATGGGTGCCAATGCCGATTTGCTCAAGCACCTGGGCAAGCAGCTCGGGCTGGAGATCGACGTGGTTTACGCGGGGCCGTGGTCACGCGCGCAGGAAGAAGTGCGCACTGGTCGGATCGACCTTCTGGCCGGGTACTTTCGCACCGAGGCGCGGCAACAGCACATGGACTTCATCGAGCCACCGTTCCTGGCCACCCCCAGCGTGGTCTGGGTGCGCCAGGGTGACGCCTTTGCCTACCGGCAATGGGCGGACCTGAAGGGCCGCAAGGGCGGTACGTTGGTGAACAACAGCCATGGCCAGCAGTTCGATGAGTACGCGCAGGCTCATCTCACGCTCGAAGCGGTACCCACTGCTCGCCAGGCGTTCGAAAAACTGGTGCACAAGCGCAGTGCCTACGTGGTTTACGAACAGTACCCAGGCATGGCCCTGGCGCGCACACTGGGTATTGGCGGTGCCGTGCAGGTACTGCAGCCACCGGTCTCCAGTGAAGGGTTGTACCTGGCCATTTCGCATAATTCACCCTGCAACCAACCACAGCTGCGCGCAGCACTGGCCCGGGAAATGGCCAGGATCGTGGGCGGAGCCCTGCCGCAGCAGTTGTTGAAGCAGAACATGGAGCAATGGCAATGACAGGTCGTGCGCAGGCCGTTGCTACAGCGCGTGGGCCAGCTGCTCGGCTTCCTTGGCGTTGCTGACGTTGACCGCGCCAGGCAAATGCACATCATTTTTTGCCGCCAGCAGCTCGGCCATCACGCTGACGGCAATTTCCGCCGGGGTCTTGCTGCCGATATAGATGCCTATCGGCCCATGCAAACGCTGTAGCGACGCTTCGCTTTCGCCGAAATGCTCGATCAGCCGCTCACGGCGCAGTTGGCTGTTGCGCCGCGAGCCGATGGCGCCAATGTAGAAGGCCGGGCTGTGCAAGGCTTCGAGCAAGGCCAGGTCGTCCAGCTTGGGGTCATGGCTGACGGCAACGATGGCGCTGCGCACATCTGCCTTGAAGGCACGGACCACATCGTCTGGCATGCCTGGCAGCAGGGTAACGCCGGGGATGCTCCAGCCTGCCGTGTATTCCGGGCGCGGGTCGCACAACGAGACACTGAAGCCGTTGAACAGGGCCATGGTTGCGAGGTACTCGGCCAGGGCGCCAGCACCGATCAGCAGCAGGCGGTAACCAGGCCCAAGGGTGCTGCACAGGCGCTGGCCATCAAACCTGAACAGTTGTGGGGTAGCGGTGGCAACCAGGCTGGCAGCACCCGTGTGCAAGTCGAGTTCGCGACACATCAGGTTGCCGCTGTCCAGGCTGGCCAGCAGTTGTTCCAGGTGCGACAACGCGGGCGCGAACTCCAGCACCAGTTCAAGGGTGCCGCCGCAGGGCAGGCCGAAACGGTGGGCTTCGTCGGCGCTGACGCCGTAGCGCACCACCTGCGGCTGGCCGCTGGGCATGCCGGGGCCGCCATAGGCGCTGGTGTAGCGGTGGATCAGGTCGTCCTCAATACAGCCACCGGATACGCTGCCAACCACCCGGCCATCGCTGCGCAGCGCCATCATCGAGCCGACCGGGCGCGGTGAAGAGCCCCACGTACGGGCGACCGTGGCAAGCAGGGCGCGGTGGCCGCCGGCAAGCCAGTCGCGGGTGGTGCGCAGCACCAGCAGGTCGATGCTTTCCATGGAAACTCCATTACAACACTGTCGAGAAGGTTGGCTCAGGCATGCCCCCTTCAGCGCATATGCAAGATGATGGGGCTACTGCTGGCCGGGTCGGTGTGCCCGCGCAACTTGCTTACCGCCTGCGCGTCCACCGCGCCGCCATGGTTGCCCCAGGCCGAGCGCACGAACGTCAGCACTTCGGCGATCTCCTTGTCCCCCAGTTGCTCGCGAAAGGCCGGCATACGGTAAGCATCAGGCACTCCAGCAGACACTACCCGCTGTGAACCGTTCAAGGTGATATTGATCGCCGACGCGTCTTCTTTGGCCAAAGCCGATGTAGCCCCGGCCAGTGGTGGCATCGATGGCGCCTGGCCCTTGCCGTCCAGGCCATGGCACGACGCGCAGCGGGTCACGTAGGTGTGCGCCCCGGGGGCGTCCAGCCGCTCGGCAGCCGACACCGCCTGGTACTGCCAGGGCGAGCCATCGCGCTGAGGGTCACCGGGCAGCGACTTCAGGTAATGGGCGATGGCGGCCAGGTCGTCGTCAGTCATGAACTGGGTGGAGTTGTTGAATGCCTCGGTCATCGAACCGAATACCACGGCATGGCGGTTGCGGCCGGTCTTGAGGAACTGGGCGATTTCAGCTTCGCTCCAGCGCCCCAGCCCGGTGTTGTGGTCCGCACGCAGGCTCGGTGCATACCAGCCATCGAGCAATGCCCCGGCCAGGTACGCTGTGCCGCTGTCGTCCAGGGCCTTTTCGTTGAACGCCAGGCCACGCGGCGTGTGGCAACTGCCGCAGTGGCCAGGGCCCTGGACGATGTAGGCACCTCGGTTCCACTGCGCGTCCTGCCCCGCCTGGGCGGTGTACGGCGCGGTCGGGGCGAACAGGCCGTTCCACAGCGCAATGGGCCAGCGCAGGTTCAGCGGCCACGGGATATCGCTGGGCAGGTTGGCTTGTTTGGCCGGCTGCACGCCGTGCATGAAGAACGCATACAGGGCCTTTACGTCGTCGTCGCTGAGTTTGGCGTACGAGGGGTAGGGCATGGCCGGGTACAAGCGCCGGCCACCGGGCGCCACGCCGTGGCGCACGGCGCGGTCGAAGTCCGCCAGGCTGTAGGCGCCGATGCCAGTGTCGCGATCGGGGGTGATGTTGGTGGCATGAATGGCCCCCAGCGGAGTGGCCATTTGTAGCCCGCCGGCGAACGGTTGGCCCTCTGGCAGGCTGTGGCAGGCGACGCAGTCGCTGAGCCGGGCCACGTACTCGCCACGGCTGACCAGCGCTGCGGCGGCGGTGTCGGCCTGCGCGTCGGTGAACGGCGAAGCGGGCTCGCGGGTGACATACCAGGCCAGCAGGCCCGCCGCGATCAGGCACGGCAGCGCCAGCCAACCAGCGGTTCTTGCGAAACGATGGGTCATGGGGCAATCCTTGTGCGTCAGCTGAAGGTGTGGCGGCTCATTGGCAGGCTGCGTACGCGCTGGCCGGTCAGTTGCGCCACCGCGTTGGCCACTGCCGGCGCGACTGCGGGCAGGGGCGGTTCGCCAATGCCGCCCATTTTCGCCCCGCTTTCGACAATGCGCACATGTACCCGTGCCATGCGCGAAGGCGGCAGGATCGGGTACAGGTCGTAATTGCGCGCGCGCGGCTTGCCATCCACGTACACCGCTTCTTCCACCAGCGTCTGCGACAGGCCCAACGCCACCGCACCATTGACCTGGTGCTCGATGATGGCCGGGTTGACGATACTGCCGGGGTCGATGGCCTGCCAGATATCGTGCACCTTGACCTGGCCGTTCTCCATCGAGACTTCGGCGATGACGGCAGCGTGAGAGCCGAAGGGCGAGGCCATGGCCACGCCACGGGCCCGCTTGCTGCCATCTTCGGCGGTGAACGGCCCGCGCTTCCAGCCCCCGGACAAGTCGGCGACCGCGTTCAGCAGGGTGGTCAGCCGGGGGTTGTCGCGCAGCAGGTGTAGGCGCAGTTCGAACGGGTCCTTGCCACCTTTGTCGGCCAGTTCGTCTAGAAACGACTCATAGAAGAAGTCGTTCAGCGAGTTGCCTACCGAACGCCAGTAGCCGAGCATGGCCGGGCCTTTGACATAGACCTGGGCAATGCGTTTGTTGGCGATGGCATAGGCCTTGCCCGACAGCCCCTCAAGCGCGGTGGGGTCGACCTTGTCGCCCTGCTTGCCCGCCAGGGCCTCGGTCGGGCCTTCGGTGGCGCTGACCGCTTCGATGGCCACCGGCAGGCCGTCGGCATCGAGCCCTGCGCGGAACTTCACCACGGCGACCGGGCGCAGTACATCACGCAGAAACTCTTCTTCGCGGCTCCAGATCAGTTTGACCGGCCGGCCCACCGCCTTGGCCAGGGCAATGGCCTGCGGGTAGGGGTTGGCCGATTCGTACAGGAAGTGGCGGCCGAAGAAGCCGCCCAACAGAGGCGAGTGCAGGTTGATCTGGCTGGTTTGCAGGCCGGTGCGTTGGGCGATGTCGTCACGGAACATGTCTGGGGCCTGGTTGGGCAGCCAGACATCCAGCGTGCCATCGGCATTGAAGCGGGCAAGGGCCGACGGTGGCTCCAGCTGGGCATGGTTCAGGTACTGGTTGTGGTAGCTGGCCTCGACCCGGGTCTTGGCATTGGCCAAGGCACCCGCTACATCGCCTTCGTTTTCTTCATCGCGCGCCGGGCCGTCGACCGTGGCCAGGTGCTCGCGCCAGCCGTCGCTGGAAAAATCAGCCGGCATCGCCCGTAGCGTGCTGTCGGCAGCTGGCTCTTGCCAGTCGACTTGAAGGGCTTCGACGGCGCGCTTGGCGTGCCACCAGCGTTCAGCGACCACCGCTACCGCCCCTGGCAACTGATGCACCGAGTGCACGCCGTTCATTGCCTTGACCTGGCCTTCGTTACGCAGGCTGCCAACGGTCATGCCCAGGCGCGGCGCATGCTGCACGGCGGCGTGGAGCATGCCGTCCACCTTGATGTCGATGCAGTATTGGGCTTTGCCGGTGGATTTGTCGTAGGCATCCAGGCGCCGAACCGGCTTGCCGATCCAGCGGAACTGGCCAGGGTCGCGCAGCTTGACGCTGGCCGGGTCGGGTACCGGCAGGTCCATGGCCCGCCCGGCCAGTTCGCCGTAAGGCACCGAGCGGCCACTCGTGGTATGTACCACGTTACCCGGGGTGCTCGACAGTTCGGCCACTGGCACCCCCAGTTTTTCGGCGCCAGCCTGCAGCAACATGGCCCGGGCGAGGGCGCCCAAGCGGCGCATGGTGGGGTAGCTCATGCGTACCGACATGCTGCCGCCGGTAATCCGCATGCCGTTTTCCATCACCACATAGGCTTCGCCGGGTGGCGCGCTTTCGACCACGAAGTGCGCGGGGTCCACGTCCAGCTCTTCACCGACGATCTGGGCCATAGCGGTGAACGGGCCCTGGCCGCCTTCCATGAACGGGCTGAGCAGGCGCACCGTACCGTCTGGGCGAATTTCCAGAAACGCTGGCACTTGGGTGCCGCGTTCTGCTGTGGCCACGGCGGCGGCTTGCACCCGCGGCACGCCCACCGGCAGGCCGAAGCCCAGCACCAGTGCGCCCACGGCAGTGCCGGCGAGGAAGCGACGGCGTGACAGGTTGACCGTTTCGCCGCGCTGCAGGCCGAGCAGTTCGGCAGGGGTATCGACGGGTGTGTTCATCAGGCCTGCTCCCCTTGGGCCAAGTCGTGCATGGCGGCATGGATGGCGTTGTAGGTGCCGCAGCGACACAGGTTGACCATGGCTGCGTCGATCTGCTCGGCGCTGGGTTTGGGCGTGTGCTTGAGCAGCGCGGTGGCCGCCATCACCTGGCCGGACTGGCAGTAGCCGCACTGAGCCACCTGGTGGTCGACCCACGCTGTGACCACCCGTTGGCCGACCGGGTCGGCTTCGATCGCTTCGATGGTGGTGACCTCGCGGCCGACCACGCCGGCCACCGGGGTGACGCAGGCACGGACCACGTTGCCGTCGACCAGTACCGAACACGCGCCGCACTGGGCCAGGCCGCAGCCATACTTGGTGCCGGTCAGCCCTAGGTCATCGCGGATCACCCACAACAGGGGCGTGTCGGCGTCCGCCTCGACCTGGTAGGTCTTCTGGTTGATGCGTAGTTCCATGGTTCACCTGCCAGTCATCGGTTGTTGTCGCGGGGTCATGTCGGGTGGGGAATACATTGTTCCCCGGTGGGGAAACGCTAGCACAGGCCAGCGGCCACCGGTTTGAACCGGGTGGCAGGTTCAGAGAATCAGGCAAGTAATCCGTTGTAATGCGCAACTGGGCAGCCAGGCAGGACGTGCGCGGTAAAAACCCGGATAATGCCGGCCAATTTCGTCTTGCACGCTTAAATCACGGTAATCCCGCATGGAAATCAAGGTTAACTTTCTCGACAATCTGCGCCTCGAAGCGAAGTTCGACGACTTCACGGTGATCGCCGACCAGCCGATCCGCTACAAAGGCGATGGTTCGGCCCCGGGCCCGTTCGACTACTTCCTGGCGTCTTCGGCCTTGTGTGCGGCTTACTTCGTCAAGCTTTACTGCCAGACCCGCGACATACCGACAGAAAACATCCGCCTGTCGCAGAACAACATTGTCGACCCGGAAAACCGCTACAACCAGATCTTCAAGATCCAGGTGGAACTGCCCGAGGACATTTCCGAAAAGGACCGCCAGGGTATCCTGCGTGCCATCGACCGCTGCACGGTGAAGAAAGTGGTGCAGACCGGCCCGGAGTTCGTCATCGAGGTGGTCGACAACCTCGACGCCGATGCGCAGGGCCTGCTGATGCCGGTGTCCGATACCAGCACCTGCATCCCCGGCAAGGACCTGCCGCTGGAGCAGACCATCGCCAACATGTCGGGCATTCTCGCCGGGCTGGGGATGAAGATCGAGATCGCCTCATGGCGCAATATCGTCCCCAATGTGTGGTCGCTGCACGTTCGCGACGCGCAGTCGCCCATGTGCTTCACCAACGGCAAGGGCGCTACCAAGGAGGCCGCACTGGCCTCGGCGCTGGGCGAGTTCATCGAACGGCTGAACTGCAATTTCTTCTACAACGACCAGTTCTGGGGCGAAGACCTGGCCAATGCCGCGTTCGTGCATTACCCCGACGAGCAGTGGTTCAAGCCCGGCCCGCGCGACGCGCTGCCGGCCGAGATTCTCGATGCGCATTGCCTGGAAATCTACAACCCCGATGGCGAGCTGCGCGGCTCTCACCTGTACGACACCAACTCCGGCAACACCGCGCGCGGGATCTGCTCGCTGCCGTTCGTGCGCCAGTCTGACCAGCAAGTGGTGTACTTCCCGTCCAACCTGATCGAAAACCTGTTCCTCAGCAACGGCATGAGCGCTGGCAACACCCTGGCCGAGGCGCAGGTGCAGTGCCTGTCGGAAATCTTCGAGCGGGCGGTGAAGCGTGAAATCCTCGAAGGCGAATTGTGCCTGCCGGATGTGCCGCACGAGGTCCTGGCCAAGTACCCGGCCATCCTCGCGGGTATCCAGGGCCTGGAAGCGCAGGGCTTCCCGGTATTGGTCAAGGATGCCTCGCTGGGGGGGGAGTTCCCGGTCATGTGCGTGACCCTGATGAACCCGCGCACCGGTGGCGTTTTCGCTTCGTTCGGTGCCCACCCAAGCCTGGAAGTGGCGCTGGAACGCAGCCTTACCGAACTGCTGCAGGGGCGCAGCTTCGAGGGCCTGAACGACCTGCCGCAACCGACCTTCGAAAGCCATGCGCTGACCGAACCGAACAACTTCGTCGAACACTTCATCGATTCCAGCGGGGTGGTGTCGTGGCGTTTCTTCAGCGCCAAGGCCGACTTCGAGTTCATCGAGTGGGACTTCTCTGGCCACGGCGCAGACTCCAACCAGCAGGAGGCCGCCACGCTGTTCGGCATTCTGCAAGACATGGGCAAGGAAGTGTACATGGCGGTGTACGACAACCTGGGCGCCACAGCCTGCCGTATCCTGGTGCCGGGTTATTCCGAGATCTACCCGGTCGAAGACCTGATCTGGGACAACACCAACCGCGCCCTGGCGTTCCGTGCCGACATCCTCAACCTGCACAGCCTCGACAGCCGCTCGCTGAAACTGCTGCTCAAGCGCCTGGACAACTGCGATGTCGATGACTACACCACCATCACCACGCTGATCGGCGTGGAGTTCGACGAGAACACTGCCTGGGGCCAGCTGACCATTCTTGAACTCAAGCTGCTGATCTGCCTGGCCGTACAGCGCTTCGAAGATGCCAAGGAGCTGGTCGAGGCGTTCTTGCAGTTCAACGACAACACCGTCGAACGTGGCCTGTTCTACCAGGCGCTGAATGTGGTGCTGGAGGTGCAACTGGATGACGAACTGGAGCTGGGCGACTACGAGGCCAACTTCCGCCGCATGTTCGGCAATGCGCGCATGGACGCGGTGCTGGGCTCGGTTGACGGCAGCGTCCGCTTCCATGGCCTGACCCCGACCAGCATGAAGCTCGAAGGCCTCGACCGGCACCTGCGGTTGATCGAGAGCTACAAGAAGCTGCATGCGGCGCGGGCCCGCTTCGCCTGATAGCGGCTTTAGACAGCGTTGAATGGCGCTGGCAAGGCATGCAGCAGGTCGGGCAAACCCGCCCCGGAACTGCTCAACGCCATGCCAGCGATATAGCCAAAGGTCATGCCCGGCCCCAGGGTAATACCGCCGCTCGGGTAGTGCCCGCCCATCACGCTGTGCATATCGTTGCCCACTGCATACAGCCCGGGAATAGGCTGCGCCTGATCGTTCAGCACCCGGGCCGCCGCGTCTGTCGCCAGGCCGGCAAACGTGCCAAGGCTGCCGGGCAACAGCTTGACCGCGTAGAACGGCCCGTTCAGCAGGGGCCGTAGCGAGGGGTTGGGCCCGTGCAACGGTTCCCCTTGGGCGCGGTTATAGGCTGACGCGCCGCGGCCGTAAACGGGGTCCAGGCCCTGTGCCGCATGCTGGTTGAACGCCGCCACCGTGCACTGCAACTGCGCCGCATCGATGCCACAGCGCTGTGCCAGCTGGGCCAGGCTGTCGCCCTTGTGCAAGTAGCCACAGCGTTGGTAGATGCGGGTGGGGAACGGAAAGGGTTTGGTCCAGCCAATGCCATAGCGCCGTTGCGCGGCATGGTCGCAGATCAGCCAGGCCTGCGCCGGCTCGCCCTGCGGCGTGGCGGCGAACAATGCATTCATGAAGTCGTGGTAGCAATCGGCCTCGTTGGCGAAGCGCCGGCCATCGCTGCGTACCGCAATGAAACCGGGTTTGGCGCGGTCGACCAGGTGTGGAAAGTGGCCATGACTGCCATCGCGGCGTGGCACCTGCGACACGGGCGCCCAAGCCCCGGCATGGGCACCGCAGCTATGTACCTGGCCACCGGCCTGTTCGCCCAGGCGCAGGCCGTCCCCGGTGTTTTCCCGGGGCGCGGCAGAATAATGCTGGTGACCCTGCGGCGCATGCGGCATCAGTTGCGCAATACGCTGACGATCATGCGGGAAGCCCCCGCAAGCCAGCACCACGCCACGGCGCGCATGAATCACCTGGCCGTCGGCAAACTGTGCGCCGCCGACCCTGCCTGAGCCCAGCAGGCGCGTGGCCGCTTTGCCGGTCAGCACGGTCACGCCCAGATCGAGCGCACTGCGCAGCAGGCGTGCCACCAGCGCGTTACCATTGACCAGCTGCTGGCCGCGACGGTGCAGCAGCAGATCGCGGCCATGGCGCAGCAGCCGCCTGCCGACATGCATGGCCGCCTTGGGCGAGCGGGTGGCGTTGAAGAAGGCGGCCATGTCGGCGCCCCCGGCAATGCCCATGCCGGCCAGGCTGACGATGTCCAGCGGCGGGCGCAGCTTGTACAGCCAAGGCCCCAGCCGGCGCCCGTCGTAGGGCAGTGCGCACAGCGAGCGGCCGCCGTGCGCACTGCCGTCACCTGCGTGCATGTCGGGCATGCGGCTGCCGCTTTGAAACTGCACGGCAGTGTGCCGCTGGAAAAACGCCACCATTTCCGGGCCGTGGTGCAGAAACGCCTGTTGGCGCGCATCCAGTTCACTGACATGGGTTTGCGCGCGCAGGTAGCGCTCCGGGGCGTCGCCCGTCTCGACGATGCCCTCGGCAACGGCCAGCGGGTTGCGGGGTATCCACAGCCAGCCGCCCGACCAGGCGCTGGTGCCACCCAGGTGGGTGGCCTTTTCGGCGATGATTACCTGCTGGCCATGGTGTGCCGCAGTCACGGCGGCCGCCAGGCCCGCGGCACCAGCGCCGATGACCAATACGTCGCATTGCAGAGGTTGCATGGCGTGGTTCCGTAAGGGCGGTGAGAAGGGGGGTGCAGGGTTTACTGCAAGGGCGAAAAACCGGTCGGCCGCATCAACCGTGAGTGCAGGCGCACGACTGCCCCCAGCTCCCGGTTGCGCCGCGAGAATTCCGCCCAGCGTGGGTCCGCCGCCATGGCCGCCCGGCGCGCCATGCGCTCGTCCAGGCTGCTATAGCCCCAGATATGCACCACCTGGTTGACGTCGCCGAACTCGCTGGTGAAAAAGCCCACCAGGTTGCCCAAATGTTCGCTTTGCACCTCCAGCGCGTGGCTCTGGTACAGCGCGAGCCAGTCGGCCATTTTCAGGGGGTCGAGGGTGTAGGTTCTCAGTTCGTAGTACATGCTGGGGTCTCCGTGGGGGTGGTGGGCGCCTGCAGGCGCGCAGCGATGTGGTTGGCAGCGAGCCAGCCGAACGTCAGGGCAGGGCCCAGGGTGATGCCGGGCCCGGGGTAGGTGCCTTTCATCAGTGAGTTCATGTCGTTGCCAACCGCGTACAACCCGGCGATGGGCTGACCGTTGCGGTTCAGTACATTGGCATCGGTGTTGGTGACCAGGCCGCAGGCCGAACCGAGGTCGCCGGTGTGGAGGCGGATGGCGTAGAACGGCGCGCGGGTGAGCGGCGCCAGGCAGGGGTTGGGTTGGTGCTGCGGGTCGCCCATGTAGCGGTTGTAGCTGTTGCCGCCTTTGCCGAACGCACGGTCGGTGCCCGTGGCGGCATCACGGTTGAACTGCTCGAGGGTGCGGGCAAGCCCCTCCGGGTCCACGCCGATGGCCTGGGCCAGGGCTTGCGCTGTGGTCGCCCGGTACAGGTAGCCGGCATCGACCAGCGCCTGGTTGTTCACGGGGCTGGGCCGCGCCAGGCCCAGGCCATAGCGGTGCATCGCCTGGCCATCACAGACCAGCCAGCAACTGCTGATGCCTTTGGCGAACATGGTCTGCACGAAATGGTGGTACGAGTCGGATTCGTTGACGAAGCGCCGGCCGCTGGCGTCTACCGCAATCACGCCCGGTTTGGCGCGGTCGGTCACCAGGTGCGGGAAACGTTCGCGGCGACCGTCGGCATGGCGCAGTTCGGAAACCGGTGCCCAGAAGAAGTTCGCCGCCAGGCCGTCGCCAACTGCGGCGGCCACTGCCTGGCCAAGGCGCAGTGCGGCACCGTCGTTGCTCGGCGGTGACATGCTCAGGTGCGCGCCCGCTTGCGCTGGGCGGTAGCTGGCGGCCAGCGCGCCAGCGGCGAACCCACCCATGGCGCACACCACGCCGCCACGGGCCATTACCCGTTCGCGGCGCCCGTCACGCTGTATCACCACGCCGGTGACCCTGCCGCACTCGGTGATCAGCTCCACGGCGGCGCTGTTCAACCACAGTTGCGTGCCATGGGCGAAGGCGCTGGTGGCGAGCCGGGCGACCAGTGCGTTGCCGGTCGTCAGCCGCGTGCCGCGCGGGTGCTGCAGCCTGTCCCGCCCATAGCGGGCCAACAGCTTCAGGCAGTGCCACAGTGACCGGGGCGAGCGGCGCATGCTGAGAAAGTGCTGGATGTCCACGCGGTTGACCATCATGCCGCCGAACAGCAGCATGCCCGGCGGTGGCATCTGCAGCGCTTTGAAATGTGCACCGAGTCGCCTGCCGTCGTATTCGACCATTTCCAGCGCGCGGCCAAACTCGGTGGCGCCGGGGGCGTGCGGGTAGTAATCCGGCGAGTGCGGGCGCACGGAATAGCGCAATTCGGTGTGTTGCTCCAGCCAGCGCAGCGCCTGGTGACCTTGCTCGATGAAGGCGTCGGCCAAGTCTGCGTCGTAGCCGTTACCAATTACGTGTTTGAGGTAGGTGCGCATGGCCTCGGGGGAGTCTTCGGCCCCCGCCGCGCGCCCCTGGTCGGTGCCGTACAGCCACACGGCGCCCCCAGAACTGGCCGAAGTGCCACCGAAGTGCCCGGCCTTCTCCACCACCAGCACTTTCAGCCCACGGCAGGCAGCCGTAGCGGCGGTGGCAAAGCCGCCGGCGCCACTGCCCAGCACAACCAGGTCGTAGCTATGTGATGCTGCTTCATGAGTCGCCATGGCTTCAGATCTCCAGCGGCGTCACGCCCATGAAGGCGCCCAAATGGCCGAGTTGGGCAAAGGCCATTTCCGGCCCTGTCTGGATCTTGCAGCCAACCTGCCGGGCGCGGTTGAGCAGCGGGGTGATCTCGGGCGCAGTGACCACGTCGGCTACCAGGGTTTCGGGCAGCAAGGTGGCCAGCAAGGCGGCGGACAATGGCAACTCGGCACGGCTGCCCATGCCTACCGGAGAGGCATTGGCCAGCAGGTCGAAGCCTTCGAGCCCATTGAACGCGGTGTGGACCGTGAGCCCGGGGAAGGCAGTGCCAAGCAGTTCGCACAGTGCGCCCAGGCGCTCGCTGCTGGGGTCGCTGAGGGTAATACTGGCGATGCCGGCCTCGCCCAAGGCATAGGCGATGGCGCTGCCGACACCACCACAGCCAATCACCAATGCACGCTTGCCCGCAGGCAGGAAGCCGTGCTTGCGCGCAGCCCCGAGAAAGCCGGCGCCGTCAACGTTGTCACCCAGCAAACGGCCGTCGCGCTCGCGGCGCACCACATTGACCGAGCCCAAGGCCGCAGCGCGTTCGCTCAGCGCATCCAGGCGCTTGGCCAGGGCCTGCTTGTACGGCACGGTGACCACGCAACCGCGCAGGTTTTGCCAACCGCGCAGGGCACCGACAAAGCTGTCCAGCGCTGCCCCGTGCAAGTCGATGGGCAGCATGGCGACATCGCGGTGGTGGTTGGCGAACCAGGTGTTGAAGTTTTCCGGGGACTTCACCTGGGCGATGGGGGCACCGACGATGGCGACCAGTTCAGTGGAGCCACGAATCATGCTGACCTCATTATTGGCGTTGTTGTGGCGCCAAGGTTGAGGTAGTCAAACGCAGACAACAATGCGCTTGGCGGCGAGTTGATGCGATAATCGCAGCCATGCTCCGGTTATCGCATTGATCGGCCCGATTAGCTTCCAGCACTGAGGTAAGGCATGCCCACCCCCGTCATTCATCCCCGCGACCTTATCGCCGGCCTGCAAAAGGGCCTGGCCCTGATGCAGGTGTTCAGTGCCGAGCAGCCGCGCCTCAGTGTGCCGCAAGCCGCCCGCCTGTCAGGTCTCACCCCCAGCGCTGCGCGGCGTTTTCTGCTGACCTTGGTGCATGAGGGCTTCGCCCAGACCGACAGCCGTGAGTACTGGCTTACGCCCAAGGCCTTGCGCCTTGGGCAGGCCTATGTCGACTCGGCGCAATTGCCACGCATGCTGCGGCCGATCATCGAGCAGGTGGCGCGGCAGACCCAGGAGCATGTGTCGGTAGGCACCCGCGATGGGGACGAAATCATTCACCTGGTGCGCAGCCGCTACAGCCATGTGGCGTCGTTATCGATCCGGCCAGGTTCGCGGGTGCCGATGTATTGCACGGCCGGCGGGCGGGTGTGGCTGGCCTGGCTGGGGGAGGGCGCGCAGGCTGAATACTTTGCGCGCAACGCGCTGCAGGCGTTGACGCCGTATACGCAGACTGACCCTGTGCTGCTGCAGGCCGAGCTGCAGCGGGTGAAGGCACAAGGGTTCTGCATTGTCGACCAGGAATATGAAATCGGCATGCGCGTGCTGGGTGTGCCGTTGCTGGATCGCGCCGGCCAGTTGCAGGCGACGCTGACCATTACCACCCATGCCTCACGCTTGAGCATGGATGAAATCCGCTTGCGCTATCTACCGGCATTGTACGAGGCCCAGGCATTGTTGCGGCCGGTGCTGGGTTGAGCCCAGCACCGCAGGCCGCCGGTTCTACAGGGCGTCGGCCATAGCTTGGTCTTCGCCCAGGAAGCCGCCACTCTGGTGCTGCCACAGCCGGGCGTAAGTCCCTTGTTTGGCCAGCAGTTCGGCGTGAGTGCCTTGCTCGATGATGCGCCCCTCGTCCATCACGATCAGCCGGTCCATGGCCGCGATCGTCGACAAGCGGTGGGCAATGGCGATGACCGTCTTGCCCTGCATCATTTCATCCAGGCTCTCCTGAATCGCCACTTCCACTTCCGAGTCCAGCGCACTGGTGGCTTCGTCCAGCAGCAGGATGGGGGCGTTCTTCAACATCACCCGGGCAATGGCAATGCGCTGGCGCTGCCCCCCAGACAGCTTGATGCCGCGCTCGCCCACCAGCGTGTCGTAACCACTGTTGCCCTGGCGGTCGCTGAGCTGGTCGATGAACCCGTCGGCCTGGGCATTGGCGGCGGCGGCACGAATCTGCGCGTCGGTCGCATCCGGGCGGCCATAGGCAATGTTGTCGCGAATCGAGCGGTGTAGCAGTGAGGTGTCCTGGGTGACCATGCCGATGGCACTGCGCAGGCTGTCCTGGGTGACCTTGGCAATGTTCTGCCCGTCGATGCGGATTTCACCTTGGTCCACGTCATAGAAGCGCAGCAACAGGTTGATCAAGGTGGACTTACCGGCACCCGAGCGCCCCACCAGGCCGACTTTCTCGCCGGGGCGTATGTGCAGGGTCAAGTCGTTGAGCACCTGGCGCTCGCCGTTGTAGTTGAAACTGACCTGGTCAAAACTGACTGCGCCACCTTTGCTCACCAGCGTGGTCGCATCCGCTGCATCCTGCACCTTGGGGCCGCGGGTCAGGGTCCCCATGCCGTCCTGTACGGTACCGATGTTCTCGAACAGCGAAGTGATCTCCCACATGATCCAGTGCGACATGCCGTTGATCCGCAGGGCCATGGCGGTGATCGCGGCTACCGCACCGGCGCCGACCTGGCCCTGGTGCCACAGCCACAGTGCATAACCGCCGGCGCCCATGATCAACGCCACGACCAGCGCCTGGTTGACGATTTCGAACAGGCTGACCAGGCGCATCTGGCGAAAGCCGGTCTGCTTGAAATCCTCCATGGCGGCACGCGCGAAATGCGCTTCACGGTTTGAATGGGAGAACAGTTTCACAGTGGTGATGTTGGTATAGGCGTCGGAAACCCGCCCGGTCATCGACGAGCGGGCATTGGCCTGTTCCTGCCCGACCTTGCCCAGGCGGGGGACGAAATACAGCATGGCCAGGCCGAACAACAGCACCCAGGCAATGAAGGGCAGCATCAGTTTCAGGGCAAAACCACCGGCCAGGGCGATGATCGCGATGAAGTACACGCCGATTCCGGGCAGGATCTCGATAAGGGTGAACAACACGTCGCGTACTGCCAGTGCTGTCTGCATCACCTTGGTGGTGACCCGGCCAGAAAATTCGTCGGAGAAGAACGACAAGCTCTGGCGCAGCATCAGCCGATGGAAGTCCCAGCGCAACCGTAGCGGCAAATTGATTGCCAGCACCTGGTGCTGAACCATGGTGCGCAAGGCCACCAGCCCGACGCTGACCACCAGCACGATACCGATGCCCCACAGCACGCGGCTTTCCTCGGGGCTGACCGTGCTGCCCGCCTGCCAGGCGGCCAGCAGGTCCACTACCTGGCCTAGGAAGGCGAACAGCCAGGCCTCATAGACCGATACCCCGGCACTGAGCAATGCCAGCACCAGGATGTAACCACGGGCGCCGCGCGTACAGGCCCACATGAAGCGCAACAGCCCCATGGGCGGCGGCGGCACCTCGTCGGGCGGGAAGGGGTCGAGCCTGCGCTCAAAAATACGAAGCATGCTTGTCTCCGGGCATCTGCTTTGGCGTAACCGATAACCATACAGCACTGGGCGCAATCCGCCTGCCAATAGACACCTGCGGCGCACATTCGATCAAGCCGGCGGGCTTGACAGGTGTCTGCTTCCCCTACCATTATCCAGCCATCTCCATGCAACGGGCTTGCCAGCATGTCCATGACCAACCACGCCATCTTCGCTTCGGGCTTCAATGCCCAGGCTGGTGCGTGCGTTGCCGTTGCCAAGAAATCCAAGAAACAGCCGCTCATCTGACCGAGGCGCGCTGTCTCGTCAGGTGGGCTGACGAGACAGAAGGCGCCAGGCAACCCCGCCCCGACTCCCTCCACTCTTCGCCCTGCTGACGCTGACTTTCGGTCAACATCAGGAGTTTTTGCATGTCGAATTTCCGTGGTATCTGGATCGCCCTCGTCACGCCCATGCGCGCGAATGAAATCGACTTCGCCGGGCTGGAAAAGCTGGTGAAGCATTTGCTCGAAGAGGGCGTGGCCGGTTTTGTGGTGTGCGGTACTACGGGTGAGGCTGCGGCGCTGTCCAAGGCCGAGCAACTGGCGGTGCTGGATGCCGTGCTGGGCTGGGTGGAGCCGGGCAGGGTGGTGATGGGGTTGTCGGGTTACAACCTGGATGAACTGCTGGCCTTCCAGGCGCAGGTCCAGCAGCGGCCGCTGGGCGGGCTGCTGGTTCCCGCACCGTGCTATATCCGCCCTTCGCAAGCGGGTATCGAAGCCTTCTTCCGCACCGTCGCCGATGCCGCCCGCGTGCCGGTGATCGTCTACGACATACCTTACCGTACCGGCGTACGCATCGAGCAGGAAACCCTGCTGCGTATCGTGCGCCACCCGCGCATTGCTGCGGTCAAGGACTGCAGTGGCGACCTGGAAACCACCCTGGCGCTGATCCAGGACGGTAACGCGCAGGTGCTGGCCGGTGAAGACCTGCAGATCTTCAACAACCTGTGCCTGGGGGGCGCGGGGGCCATTTCGGCTTCGGCGCATGTACGTGCGGACCTTTACGTGCGCATGCTGCGCCAGGTGGACGCAGGTGACTGGGCGGCCGCGCGCGGCACTTTCTACCAACTGCTGCCATGGCTGAAAATGGCCTTTGCCGAGCCCAACCCGGCTGTGGTCAAGGCGGCATTGATGTTGCAGAACCTGATTGGCGATGAGGTGCGCGCCCCTATGCAGGCGTGCACGGCGGCGACCCGGGGCAAGCTGCAAGAGGTGCTGGCCGCATTCGGCGCCTGAGCCAGGGTATCTTCACGGGGGCACGGGGAGTAGCATCGGCCCCATGCGCCTTCACAGCGTCCAGGTTTTCGACCTGGGGGCTGTGTCAGAAGGCATCACGCCCCCTCGACCCGGTAGCCTTGCCACAGCCATGCCAGACGGTTTTCCAGCGTTGCCCTCGCTTAACGCGCTACGTGTTTTTGAAGTGGTCGCCCGCCACCTGAACTTTCGGCTGGCGGCCGAGGAGCTGGGCGTGACCCAGGCCGCTGTTGCGCAACAGGTACGCGGGCTGGAGGCGAGCCTTGGCCTGCGCCTGTTCGAGCGCCTGCCCCGCGGCCTGGCGCTGACCGATGCGGGCCTGGGCTACAGTGCCAGCATCCGCAACGCTCTGGCCATGATCGATGAGGCCACGCGCCTGCTCCGGCCACAGGCTGCCCACCTGACGGTCAGCGTGACCCCGACCTTTGCCTCGAAATGGCTGATACCCCGGCTCGGCGCGTTTGCCCAGCGCCACCCAGACATCGATTTGCGGGTGTTGGCGACCGATCGGTTGTCGCACTTCGGCACTGACAGCGTGGATGTTGCCGTGCGCTATGGCAACCCGGACGTCGGCGCGGGGCTGAACAGTGAACGGTTGATGGAGCAGCGGATTGTCGCGGTAGCCAGCCCGGCCCTGTTCAAGGGGGCCCACGCGCCCACTAGCTTCGCGCAATTGCAAGCGTTCGTCATGCTGCACGACGCCCACGATTTCTGGCCCAGGTTCCTGGCCGAGTTGTTCCCCCAGCACGGTCAACCCAGCGCCCGGAATCTGCGCTTCAACCAGACCTCGCTGGCTATCGACGCCGCCCTCAGCGGGCAGGGCATTGCCTTGGCCAGCCTGGCCTTTGTCAACGAGGACATCGCCGCTGGCAGGCTGAGGCAGGTGTTCGACCATGAATTGCGGCTCGACAAGTCGTTCTACCTGGTATGGCCACGCAAGCTGCAGCAACCCAAGGCGCTTGGTACCGTGCTGCAATGGCTCAAGGACCAGGCCGGCCCTCGCTGAGCCGGTTCGGCTAGTGTGCGTACTTCCTTGCCCCGGCCACACACATCACCGCCCCCAGCGTGACCACCAGCATCATCCAGCTGACGTGTTCGTGCAGCAACAAGGCTGCCAGGCCAAGCCCCATGAAGGGTTGCAGCAGTTGCAGTTGGCCCACGGCCGCAATGCCACCCTGCACCAGCCCCCGGTACCAGAAAACGAAGCCGATCAGCATGCTGAACAGGGACACGTAGCCAAAGCTGAACCATGCAGGGGCGCCTGCCCTGGCCAACACATCCGCGGTTGGCAGGTTGGCGATGGTCAGCAGCAGCATCAGCGGCAGCGCCACGATCAAGGCCCAGCTGATCACCTGCCAGCCCCCCAGTTTTCTGGAAAGGCGCGCGCCCTCGGCATAACCCAACCCGCAAACCAGCACCGCCGCCAACATCAGCAGGTCACCGCTTGCCGACGCTTCGGCGCCATTGAGCAATGCGTAGCCTGCGACCAGCCCGGCACCTGCAAACGAGAACAGCCAGAACAACGGCCGCGGCCGCTCCCCGCCACGCAGTACGGCAAACCCGGCGGTGCACAGGGGTAAAAGCCCCACGAACACGATGGAGTGGGCAGAACTGATGTGCTGCAGGGCCAATGCCGTCAGTAGCGGGAACCCGATCACCACGCCCAGTGCGGTCACGGCCAACGGCAGCAAGTCAGCACGTTGCGGGCGAGGCTGCCTCAGCAAGATCAGTACAAGCGCACCCAGCAGGCCGGCGATGGACGCCCTGGCGCAGGTCAGGAAGGTGGGCTCGAAAGCTGCCACAGCCACCCGCGTTGCCGGTAACGAGCCAGCAAAGATGGCGACGCCGATAAACCCGTTGATCCACCCGCTTGTTGTTTTTTCCATGGCCATACCCTTCGTTCATTCAGGCCCCAGTACAGCACCGACAACACGAGGAAGGCCATGTACAATCCAGTACAGTTGAACCGAACTGTTATGCCTATGAAACCAGTACAGTCGAGGGTGTGATGAGCCGGAACGGAACGCGGATTGATGCGGTGATGGGCGAAATCAAATCGCGGATAGCCTCGCGAACCTATACCCCTGGTGCCAGAATCCCTTCGGTGCGGGCCATGGCGCGGGCCCTGCAGGTGTCGGTGTCTACCGTGCTGGAAGCCTATGAACGCTTGATGGCCGAGGGGCTGCTCAATTCCCGCCCGGGCTCTGGCTTTTACGTCGCCGGGCCGGTCGCGCCATTGGTGCTGACCGAACTGGCGCCCAGGCTGGACCGGGAAGTGGACCCGTTGTGGATCTCGCGCCAGTCCTTGGAAACTGCCAGCGACGCGATGAAACCGGGGTGTGGCTGGCTGCCTGCCGCCTGGATGTACGAGGCGGGCATGCGCAAAGCGTTGCGCACCCTGGCGCGTTCCGACACCGTGAAGCTGACCGACTACGCCTCACCGCTTGGGCATCCGCCGCTCAGGCAGTTCTTGTCGCGGCGTTTGGCGGGGACCGGGATCGAAGCCCCGGCAGACCACATCATGCTCACCGAGTCCGGCACCCATGCCATTGACCTGATTTGCCGCTTTCTGCTGCAGCCGGGTGACACGGTGCTGGTCGACGACCCGTGCTATTTCAATTTCCACGCCCTGCTCAAGGCACACAGGGTGAACATCGTCAGTGTGCCCTACACGCCGGCAGGCCCGGACATCGAGGCGTTCGGTGCTGCCTTGCGTGAGCATGCGCCACGGTTGTACATCACCAATGCCGGGATTCACAACCCGACCGGCGCCAGCCTGTCGCCGGTCACGGCACACCGGCTGCTGAAGTTGGCCGACAGCTCCAGCCTGGTGATCGTGGAAGACGAGATTTTCGCGGATTTCGAGGCCACACCGGCGCCTCGCCTGGCGGCCTTCGACGGGCTTTCGCGGGTCATCCAGATCGGCAGCTTTTCCAAGACCATCTCCGCCTCCATTCGTTGCGGCTACATTGCTGCGCGTGGTGAATGGATCGAGAGCCTGGTCGATCTGAAGATTGCCACCACCTTCGGCGGTGGCCGCCTTGGTGCAGACATCATTTACCAGGCCATTACCGACAGTGGCTACCGCAAACACATGGAGGGTGTTCGCCAGCGCCTGGCCCAGGCAATGACCACAACGGTCGCCAGGCTGCGCGCCCTGGGCATCGAGCCTTGGATAACGCCCCAGGCAGGCATGTACGTGTGGTGCCAGTTGCCCCACGGTAAAGATGCCGCCACGCTGGCCAAGGCCTGCTTGAGCGAAGGCGTGGTACTGGCCCCTGGCAATGCATTCAGCCAAGCCGGTACTGCCGGTGATTTCCTGCGTTTCAACGTGGCCCAATGTGCAGATGACAGAATCTGGGACGTGTTGGCGCGGGCGTTGCTGCTCGCTCCCCTGAATAAATGTCGGTAAGGGGCTTGATCATGGAGAACGATCGTTCTACATTGAACCCATGAGCAGACCAACGATAGATCACAAAGACCAGATCTTGGCCACCGCCGAGAAACTCATCTACGAAAACGGGATTCACGCCACGGGCATGGATTTACTGGTGAAAACTTCAGGCGTGTCGAGAAAGGGCATCTATAACCACTTCGCTACCAAAGATGATATTGCCGCTGCGGCCTTGGGTGCCCGCGACGTACGCTGGATGCAGTGGTTCAGGACTGAATGCGATAATGCAGCCACGCCATACGCTCGCATACTGAACATGTTCACTGTTTTGAAAGGCTGGTTCGAGTCGGATGGTTTTCGCGGTTGTGCATTCATCAACACGGCAGGCGAGGTCGGGGACCCTGAAGACCCCATCCGCCAGATCGCCAAGTTGCACAAGCAGAAACTCCTGGACTACACGCTTGAACTGGCTGAGCAATTGAATGTTCGGCAACCGCCGGTCTTGGCCAGGCAGTTGTTTGTCCTGATCGAGGGCGCGATCACCACGGCGCGTGTCATGGGGGATTATCACGCTGCTGATGATGCCATGGAAGTTGCGCAACTTTTGCTGAAAGAGTTTGCGCCCTGACGTTTGATGCCTGAAGTTGTAATCACACTTTGCTGCCCAACTCGACTGGAGTCATGATCATGTCCAATGCCCAAACTCGGCCGCCACTTCCACCTTTTACCCGTGAAACAGCCATCGAGAAAGTTCGACTCGCTGAAGATGGCTGGAACAGCCGCGACGCGGAGAAAGTCTCGCACGCCTATACGCTGGATACCCAATGGCGTAACCGCGTTGAGTTCGCCACCAACCGCGAAGAAGCGAAAGGTTTCCTGGCCCGCAAGTGGAAAAAAGAGCTGGATTATCGCCTGATCAAAGAGCTCTGGGCGTTTACCGATAACCGCATCGCCGTGCGTTACGCCTACGAGTGGCATGATGATTCCGGTAACTGGTTCCGCTCCTACGGTAACGAGAACTGGGAATTCGAAGCGGATGGCCTGATGCACCGTCGCTTCGCCTGCGTTAACGATATGCCTATCAAGGAAAGCGAGCGCAAGTTCCACTGGCCATTGGGCCGCCGCCCGGATGACCACCCTGGGCTGAGCGAGCTCGGGCTGTAAGTGATCTTCCGCCTGAGCGTCTTCGTCGGCGAGCTAGCCCTGCCCACAGAACGCATCAGGGCTCACGGTTGTTTGCCAGAAGATTTGCAGCCGGTGCGAGGGGCCGCGGCGAGAGGCTTAGCTTCTCGCTGATCAATGCGCCGAGCTGCTCAGCCTGGGCAGCGCTGGCACAATTGGTGAAGCTCAGCAGCAGCCCTGAACGGCGGGGAAGCGCCAGATGCCAGCGCGACAGGGCCTGTACCGCGATCCCCTTGGCCAGCAATTGCTCCGCCAGGAGGGTGTCACTTACCCCCTGCGGCAGGCGCAGCAGCAAATGCATGCCGCCTGGAGACCGCTCGACATGCCAACCTTTGGGCAAGCTCCGCTCCAGTGCGCCGACGGTCAAGGCCCGGCGTTCGTTGTAGAGCCGGCGCATACGTTGGATATGACGGGTGAAATGGCCCTCGGCAATGAACTGCGCCACCAGGGCCTGGGTCATCGAGGGTGAACCGCCGGAAAACAGTGCGTGGGCGACCCGCTCGAACGCTGCAACCTGAGCCAGGGGCACCACCAGGTAGGCCAGGCGGATACCGGGGAACAGCATTTTGCTGAAGGTGCCCGCATACAGCACCCGCCCATGGCGATCAAGGCTGGCAAGCGGCGGGAGCGGGCGGCCGACATAGCGGTACTCGCTGTCGTAGTCGTCCTCCACGATCCAGGCCCCGGTGCTGGCGGCCCAGTCCAGCAGCAGTTGCCGTCGCGGCAGCGACAAGGCCATGGACAGGGGGCTCTGATGGCCCGGTGTGACCATGGCGACCTGCGCCGCCCTGGCGTTGGCGATAGCCTGCTCGACATTCATGCCCTCGGCATCCACTGCCACCCCCTCCAGTTCAAGCCCGAATTGGCGCAGTACCTGGCGCGTGACCGGATAACCCGGGTCTTCAACCCAGGCACGCTCGCCGTTGCGCAACAACGTCTGCGCCACCAGCGACAGGCTGCTGCGCCAACCGCTGGTGATGAACACCTGCTGGGCCGTGCAAGCGATGCCGCGCGACATCTGCAGGTACGAGGCAATCGCGCTGCGCAGTGCTGGCAGCCCGAGGGGCGGCGGGTAGTCCAGGTCACCCGGCTGCATCCCGCGCAGGTAGCGAGCACCCAGGCGCGCCCAGATCTTGCGCGGGAAGGCATCCATCGCTGGTAAGCCCAGTTGAAATGGCAAAAGCTGTGGCGGGCGCTGCAGGGCGTCCGTGTCCTCGGGACCATCACTGGCCGGGGGCTGTACTGTCGCCGCGGCTGCGGGCGGGCGCAGCTCAGGGTTGACCACGGTGCCTTTCTGCTTAAGGGCCAGCAGGTAGCCCTCACTGGTGAGCAACGAATAGGCAAGCTCGACGGTGCCACGTGCCACCCCCAGCTCCTTGGCCATGGCCCGCGCAGACGGCAAGCGGTCACCCGGCGCCAAGGTGCCTGCTGCTATCGCGGCGAGCACACGGTTGTAGAGTTGCCGGTAGAGCGGCGCGGCGGAGCGCTCATCGAGCGGTGCGAAGGATGGAGAAGAAAACGTCATCATGGCCTAGTTCATATACCCTTTCTTGGCTCATTCAAATGGGTTGAACGTGGTTCATCATAGCCCCGTCACCCATCGAGCGAGCTTTGCCACCATGACGTTCACCCCGACCCCCTCAGTCCCGCGCGAGCTTGACCTGGCTGATTCGGACTTGCGCCATCTGGACGGCGAGAATGACCTGCATCTCGCGTTCCCGGTCATGCAGCAACTGCGCCCGCACCTGGCTGGCGAGGCCGACTTCATCGGCCGCGTCCAGCGTATGCGCGCTGAAGGCTATCGGCTGCTCGGGGGCTTCGACTCAGGCCAACTCGTGGCGCTGGCAGGTTACCGCCTTCAGGAAAACCTGGTCTACGGGCGGTTCCTGTATGTGGACGACCTGGTCACCGCCGAAACGCAGCGTGGCCAGCAGTGGGGCGCACGATTGCTGGCTGCCTTGCAGCGGTTGGCCCAGACCACGGGGTGTGCGCGCCTCGTGCTCGATACCGGGTTGGCCAATACCCGCGCCCAACACTTCTATTCCCGTGAAGGCCTGCACAACAGTGCCACGCGCTTCCAAAAACAGTTCGCTGCGCCTTGAGCGGCAGCACGTCTCTCATCGAGGTAACTTCATGACGTCGTCAGAGCAGCCCAGGGCGCCTTTGCGCATTCTTCGCCTGATCGCCAGCCCGAACGGTCAGGCATCAGAAAGCTTCAAACTGTCCCAGCACATACTGCTCGGCTTGGCCGTGCAGGCTGGCAGACGCGGTATCCAGGTCACCGATTTCGACCTCAATGACCTGGCGCCCGTCGACGCCGGATATGCCCAGGCCCTGGCCAACCCGGAAGGGCCTGAAGCCGTAGCGCAAGACGGCACATTGAACCGTTCCGACGAACTGATTGGCCAGTTGCAGGCCTGCGACCTGCTGCTGATTGCCACGCCAATGCATAACTACAGCGTGCCAGCACCGCTCAAGGCCTGGATCGATCACGTGGTACGGGTCGGCATCACGTTCCTGAGCACCGCGGCAGGCAAGGTGGGCACGGTGGTGGATCGGCCGGTTTATGTGGCCGTAGCCTCCGGGGGCTACATCAGCGGGCCGAATGCCCGCCAACCCGACTTTCTCCGGCCATACCTGTCCGCCGTACTTGCCACGATTGGCCTAAAGCAGGTCAATTACTTCACCCTCGAGGGCACCGCCAGAGGGGCGGAGTTTCTGCAAGCGGCCAGGGCTGCTGCACAGGCTGAAGTGCAAGGGTTCTTCGCCGCGTCTTCCAAGCCGCTACCGCAGGGGCAGCACGCATGAGTCGCCTGAACTGGTTTACCGCATCGCCTGGGGCCGCCAAAGCCCTCACTGGGTTGCATCAGTTCTTGACAATGCAGACCGATCTACCGGCACCCTTGATTCATCTGGTTTTTCTGCGGGTGCCCCTACTCAACGGTTGTGCGCACTGCATTGACGTGCATTCGCGTGATCTGCTCAAGACGGGCATGTCGGTGGATAAACTGCTGTTGGTGCCGGTCTGGCATGAAGCGCAGTACCTGTTCTCGGCGCAGGAGCGCTCGGCCCTGGCCGGGGCAGAGGAAGTGACCCGGGTCAGTGAGACGCACGTATCGGACGCGGCCTACGCCGCCGCGGCGACCTCCAGCCCGTCATGCTTAAAGCGCACCAATGTGATCGAGCGCTTGCTGGAGCTGATCGCGTTGCAGCGTGTCGAAGGGCAGGGCGAAGAATGCCTGGCAACGGGCTGTAATCCGCGCCAGCGTGGCGTGGAAAGCCGCGGCGACGGTCGCTGTATCGCCCTCTACATCGGACGGGTCCTCCAGGCCCCAGTGCGCCTTCAGTGCCGTGCCGAAGTACACCGGGCAGGCTTCGCCGGCGGCCTTGTCGCACACGGTGACCACGATGTCGGGCGGGCACCCCTCGAATGCCTCGTTACCCTTGCTGCTCAGGCCCTGGGTCGAAATGCCGGCCTGCTGCAGGGTGGTCAGGCTGCGAGGCAACACCTGGCCCTTGGGAAAACTGCCGGAACTGACGGCTTCAAAGCCGTCAGGCGCCAGGTGATTGAACACGGCCTCGGAAAGGATGCTGCGGCAGCTGTTGGCCGTGCACATGAACAGAACTCGCATGGGGGCTCCTCCGCTTGCTGGCGGACTATCAGAGGCTAAGGCGCAGTGCCAAAGCCGAAAGGGTGATCAACAGCACGGGCAGGGTCAGCAAAATGCCGACCTTGAAGTAGTAACCCCAGGTTATACGCACGCCTTTGCGCGCCAGCACATGTAGCCAGAGCAGTGTTGCCAGGCTGCCGATAGGGGTGATTTTCGGGCCCAGGTCGCAGCCAATCACATTGGCGTAGATCATCGCCTCGCGCACCAGGCCTTGCGCTTCGCTGGCCTGGATGGACAGCGCGCCGACCAGCACGCTGGGCATGTTGTTCATGACCGAAGACAGCAACGCTGCGATCACGCCGGTGCCCAGGGTGGCACTCCACAGCCCTTGTTGCGCCAGGCGGTCGAGCAGTTGGGTGAGCATGTCGGTCAGGCCGGCATTTTTCAGCCCGTAGACCACCAGGTACATGCCGAGCGAGAAAATCACCACCTGCCAAGGGGCCTCGCGCAGCACGCGGCGGGTCGCAATGCGCTGCCCGCGCGCGGCGACCGCGAACAGTAGGGCGGCACACACGGCTGCCACTGCACTGATCGGAATGCCCAGTGGTTCAAGGGCGAACAGGCCCACCAGCAACGCCAGCAACACCCAACCCCCGACCGTGAAGGTGGCACGGTCGTGGATCGCTTCGCCGGGCGTTTTCAGGGCTGCAACGGTGTAGTGCTGCGGTATGTCACGGCGAAAGTACAGCGACAGTACCACCAGCGTCGCGGCGACGCTGGTCAGGTTCACCGGCACCATCACCGAAGCGTACTCGGCGAAGCCCAACCCGAAGTAATCGGCCGAAACGATGTTCACCAGGTTGGAGACAACCAGCGGCAGGCTGGCGGTATCGGCGATAAAGCCGGCGGCCATGACGAAAGCCAGCGTCGCAGCCGGCGAGAAACGCAGTGCCAGCAGCATCGACATGACGATGGGGGTGAGGATAAGCGCCGCACCGTCGTTGGCGAACAATGCCGACACGGCAGCACCGAGGAGTATGCAGAAGGCGAACAGGCGGTAGCCGCTGCCATTCGCCCAGCGCGCCACATGCAGGGCTGCCCATTCGAAAAACCCGGCTTCGTCGAGCAGCAGGCTGATGATGATGACGGCGATGAACGTGAACGTGGCGTTCCAGACAATGCCCCAGACCGCCGGGATGTCGTGCAGCGAAACGGCACCTGTGGCAAGGGCGATGACCGCGCCGAGCGCGGCGCTCCAGCCAACGCCAAGCCCTTTGGGCTGCCAGATGACCAGGGTAAGGGTGAAAACGAAGACTGCAATGGCGACCAGCATAGGGTTGTTTCTCGTTGTTGATCAGCAGCAGGCAGAGCCCCGGACAGGGCGGCCATCCATGTTCTGCAGGCGTTGGGTGTTGTGTGCCAACCATTGCTCGTTGGCCTGTAGCGTCGCCTGCAGAACCGCGTTGACCCAAGTGGGCAGGTCCGGGTTGAGGCGGTAATACACCCATTGCCCCTGGCGTCGGTCCAGCAACAGGCCACTGCTGCGTAGCTGGGCCAGGTGGCGGCTTATCTTCGGCTGGCTGTCGTTCAGCGCGCACATCAACTCGCAGACGCAAAGTTCACCCAGGCTGGCGATCAGCAGGGTGGCGCGGGCACGGGTTTCGTCGGCCAGGCATTTGAACACTTCAGGTGGGGTAATCATGGCAGGGTCTTTACATATGGAAATCCGAATATACGTATTTCCATATGTATTGTCCAAGCGGATTTGTGAGCTGCCGCCGCGGCCGCGCCTTGTCATTTGCCGGGGCTTGAGGCAGGGTCGAGGGCAATGACGTCTCTGCCAAAGGAGCCAGCCCATGTCAAAGCTTTATCCCAGTGTCGACCCCGAGGGTTTGATCGAGTACTCGGTGGTGTACACCGACCGCTCCCTCAACCATATGTCACAGGCATTTCAGGGCGTGATGAAGAACATCTCCGGCACCTTGAAACAGGTGTACAACGCCCAGGGCGTGGCCGTGGTGCCGGGCAGTGGCACGTTTGGCATGGAAGCAGTGGCGCGGCAGTTCGCCACTGGCCAGCAGTGCCTGGTGATCCGCAACGGCTGGTTCAGTTATCGCTGGAGCCAGATTCTCGAGATGGGCAACATTCCGGCGGCTACCACGGTGCTGAAAGCCAGGCCGGTGGAAACCGGGCGCCAGGCAGCCTATGCGCCACCGCCGCTGGATGAAGTGCTGGCGGCGATTGCGGCACACAAACCGCAGGTGGTCTTTGCCCCGCATGTCGAAACGTCATCCGGGATCATGCTGCCCGACGACTACCTGCGCGCGGTGGGTGAGGCCGTGCATGCAGTGGGCGGCTTGTTCGTGCTGGACTGCATCGCCTCCGGCGCGGTGTGGGTCGATATGCACACATGCGCTGTCGACCTGCTGCTCAGCGCGCCGCAGAAGGGCTGGAGTGCTTCCCCATGCTGCGCCCTGGTGATGTTCAGTGCCCTGGCCCTGCAACGCATCGAGCAGACACAGAGCAGCAGTTTTGCCTGCGACCTGAAAAAGTGGCTGCAGATCATGCAGGCCTACGAGCAGGGCGGGCATGCCTACCACGCGACCATGCCCAGCGATGCACTGGCACGGTTCAACGGCGTGATGAACGAGATGCGCGCCTACGGCTTCGACACACTGCGCGCCGAGCAACAGGCCCTCGGCAAGCGGGTGCGCGCCCTGTTGACCGGCAAAGGCATCAAGAGCGTGGCCGCCAGCGGTTTCCAGGCCCCGGGTGTAGTGGTGAGCTACACCGATGACGCCGCCATCAAGAACGGCAGCAAATTTGCCGACCACGGGCTGCAGATCGCCGCTGGGGTGCCGCTGCAGTGCGATGAGCCGGCAGATTTCCAGACCTTCCGCATTGGCCTGTTCGGGCTGGAAAAACTGCAGCATATCGAGCGCACCGTCAGCACGCTGGAGCAGGCGCTGGAGGAGGTGCTGGCGGAATAAGGGTTCCCGCCCACCCTTGCAGCCAAGCCGCTTCGCTATTGTCGTCGCCAGACCTCGCCTTGCTCGCTAACCACCCAAGGCTTGTCAGCCGCGTCGATGCACACCCCGCCTACCCAACGCTGAGCAGGGTGCTGGTCGAGCCAGTTGCGCTGGCCGGCCAGCACCTGTTCGGCGAGTGCGGTCAGCCGTAATGGCCGATGGGCCCAGGCGTCGCCCGGGCCTTCGCACAGCAGCGGGTAGGGTGTATGGAGCAACGGCTGCAGCAGGGCATGGAACATCATGTCGCCCAGGTAAGGGAGCGGCTCATCGTGCTGCATCAGTTGGCTAAACACGCGTCCGGCTGGCAGCTCCCCATGCGATGCCAGAACGCGCAGCAGCAGGCGTTCGGTCAGGCTCAAGCCGTCGCTGGCGCCAGGCAGCTCTTGCAGCTGGCGCGCCAGTGCCCGGCCCAACAGCGGCAAAGGCCGGTGCTGGCGGCCAGCGAGGGCCGCCCAGGCTTGGGGTTCAGCGGCGGTGTAGGCAGCCCAAGCCTGGCGCGCCAAGGTCAGTGCATCCTCACCCAGCGCGCGACGTTGTGGCCATAGCCAGGCCAGCAGATCCGGGGCCAGTTGGCCGATACCGATGAAGCGCTCTACGCCAGGGACCTGGTCGATTTCGATCAGCTCCAGGCGTCGCGGCAAACAGGGCAGGCTGGCGAGCACGCGGATCAGGAACAACTGGTCGTAAGCGTCGGCTTCGCACCACAGCACCAGCTGACTGTCGCCGTTCAAACCGGCCAATGCGGCCTGTTGGGCAGCCTGGCGCGGGGCGACAGCCTCGGCGCTGAGGTTGAACGCTTGTTGTATGTACGCGCTGCGCACCGGCCAGTACCGATCTTCCGGCAGGGCCGGCACCGGCCCCATCACCATGGGGTCGTCGAACATCTGGAAAGCGCCGGCAAACCCCGCAACCCGCAAGCTGTGGGCAATATCGTTACCGCAGCGCCAATGCTGCACGGCGGCTTCGTCATCGGCAGCGAAGCCAGGCTGGCGTGCGGCGAACGCCACGGCATCGGCATGCGCCTTGAGCTTGGGCCAGCTGGCGAAGCCGGCTTCGCGGGCCACCAGCCATTGGGTATCGGCAAGGCGATAATGGGGGCCAGGCAGGCCAAGGGTGCGCAACTGTTCCCGGGCGTCGTCGGCCTGGTGGTGCTTCAGGGCGTTGAGCAAACGCTTGGCGCGTTTGCGCAAAGCGGCAAGATCGAGCAGGCCATGGTGGCGGGATGCATGGATGGTGGGCATGCCAACTCCTTTGAGGCTCGGTCCGCCGACAAGCCTGGAGCTGGTATGGAAACAGGTTATCGCATGGCTCGGGTAACCCCTTTGCGCGGACCGCAGGCGCAGCCAGCGCCAGGGCTCGACTTTAACCGCATCGCGGCTTGGCTGGCAAACCCAGGCTTTCCCGGCCAAGCCCGTCAACGCATGCGCTGCCAGGTACCGCGCGGGTTGCTTGGCGAGGCCCCGCTTGCAGGCAACATCTGTTCGGTTACCGCCCACAAGCATGCCTGAGCCCCTCAAGCCGGCGCCGCGCCGCTCCGATAGCAGCACACCCACCGTCGAATCATCGATCAGAAGTGGTGCCAACCAGGAGTACTGCCCGCATGCTTGCCAACTTGAAGATCCGCACCGGAATGTTCTGGGTATTGTCGCTGTTCAGCCTGACCCTGCTGTTTTCCACCCTCAGTGCCTGGCGAGCGGCGGTTGGCAGTGACCAGCAGATCACCGAACTGGACCAGACTGCGCACCAGTCGGACCGCTTGAACAATGCCTTGCTGATGGCCATTCGTTCCAGCGCCAACGTGTCGTCGGGCTTCATCGAGCAACTCGGCGGCCACGACGACAGTGCTGCCAAGCGCATGGCACTGTCGCTCGAGTTGAACGAAAAAAGCCAGAAGCTGGTCGACGAATTCGTCGAAAACAGCCGCGAGCCGGCCCTGCGCACTTTGGCGACCGAGTTGCAGGCGACCTTCGCCGAATACGCCGCCGCGGTGGCCGGGCAGCGTGAGGCCACCCGCCAGCGCTCGCTGGAGCAATACTTCAAGGTCAACGTCGACGCCGGTAACGCCATGGGCCGGTTGCAGGCGCTACGTCAGCAACTGGTTGGCGAATTGGGCCAGCGTGGCCAGCAGATCATGCTCGAATCCGATCGCCGCCTGGCCCGTGCGCAGTTGCTCAGCCTCGGCCTGCTGGCGCTGACCTTGGCTCTGGCAGCCCTGTGCTGGGGCTTCATCGCCCAGCGAGTGCTGCACCCCCTGCGTGAGGCCGGCCAGCACTTCCAGCGTATTGCCGGGGGCGACCTGAGCGTGCCGGTGCAGGCACAAGGCAGTAACGAGATCGGCCAGCTGTTCCACGAGTTGCAGCGCATGCAGCAAAGCCAGCGCGACACCCTGGGCCAGATCGGCCGCTGTGCCCGGCAACTGGACGAAGCCGCCACTGCGCTGGACGCGGTAACCGAGCAAAGCGCCAACAACCTGCGCCAACAGGGGCTGGAGCTGGAACAGGCAGCCACTGCCGTGACCGAAATGACCACCGCCGTGGAGGAGGTTGCACGCAATGCGATCAGCACCTCGCAGACCACCAGTGAGTCCAACCAGCTAGCCACGCAAAGCCGCCGCCAGGTCAGCGACAATATCGACGGCACCGAGGCCATGACCCGCGAGATCCAGACCAGCAGTACCCACCTGGAGCAGTTGGTGGGGCAGGTGCGCGATATCGGCAAGGTGCTGGAAGTGATCCGCTCGGTCTCCGAGCAAACCAACCTGCTGGCGCTGAACGCCGCCATCGAAGCGGCGCGTGCCGGGGAGGCGGGCCGCGGCTTTGCCGTGGTGGCCGATGAAGTGCGTACGCTGGCCTACCGCACGCAACAGTCGACCCAGGAAATCGAGCAGATGATCGGCCGCGTGCAGGCCGGCACCGAAGCGGCAGTGGCGTCGATGCAGGCCAGCACCCACCGTGCGCAGTCGACCCTGGACGTCACCCTGGCCTCGGGGCAGGTGCTGGAGGGTATCTACAGTGCGATTGGCGAAATCAACGAACGCAACCTGGTCATCGCCAGCGCCGCCGAAGAGCAGGCGCAAGTTGCGCGCGAAGTGGACCGCAACCTGCTGAACATCCGTGAACTGTCCAACCATTCGGCGGCCGGGGCGCAGCAGACCAGCGCTGCGAGCAAGGCGCTGTCGGGCCTGGTGGGGGAGATGACGACCTTGGTCGGGCAGTTCAAGCTTTGAACGCCTTCGGCCCAGAACATTTACGAGCCTCGCAGAGATCGAGCGGCCCTCGCGCAGCGCTCGGTCTCTCGGCGCGCGCCTGTCATCGAAAACTCAGCCGACATTTCCTACGTTACGCCGGGAAGTGCTGGACTTCTCGCAGAATCGGTTCCCCGCTAGCGTTCATGTCTTCAGTTTGCCGGAAGACAAGGACCTCTTCATGCACCACCCACCTCAAGGCCGCGGGGCCTTCTGTTGCTACCGATTTCGCCTGGCCGCTGAGCAGCGCCGGAGTGCTGCAGTCGCTCGACAGCCTTGTCTCAAGGTGGTAGTCGGGAGTCCGCATGCCTAGCCAGTCCGATCTGCGGTTCAGCTTCGAGGCCTTGGCCGGCCGGGTTGAGTTCGAAGTGGTTTCATTCGAACTCGAAGAGGCCATCAGCGCGCCGTTCCAACTGCACCTGGAACTGATCAGTTTCGACGCGGATGTCGACTTCGGCCTGCTGCTCGACAAGCCCGGGCTGTTCACGGTCTGGCGTGGCGAGCAGCCGCTGCGCCATGTGCACGGCCTGGTCAGCAGTTTCAGCCAAGGCGAGACCGGCATGTTTCGTACCTACTACCACGCGTTGGTCGAGCCGCAACTGGCCCGCGCCAGGCTGCGTTCGAACTGGCGCATCTTCCAGCACAAGACTGTGCCGCAGATTATTGAACTGATGTTGCAGCGCCAGGGCATCAACCGCTTCGAAATCAAGAGCCTCGGCGAGCATCAGGTCCGCGAATTCTGCGTTCAGGCCGGTGAAACCGACCTCGACTTCATCGCCCGGCTGGCAGCCGAAGAAGGCTTTGTCTACCGCTTCGAGCACACGCCACAACAGCACCGCCTGGTCATTACCGATCGGCTGCTGGCGTTTGGCACTATCAGCCGCGGCGCGGTCCGGGCCGATGACCCGCAAGCGGTAGATGAGGGTGATATCGACCCCGACCACGTGCTGTATCACGCCAACAGCGGTGGTGATCAGGCCGTGCCGTGCCTGCGGCGCCTGCGTTACAGCGAGCAGGTCCGCAGCACCCGGCAGGTGCAGCGGGACTACACCTTCACCCACCCGCGCTACCGCCAGGAGCATCGGGCCGCTGACAGCAGCATCCCCCATCAAACGCTGGCCTACGAGCGTTTCGACTACCCTGGGCGCTACAAGCGGGACGCGGTCGGCGTACCGTTCACGGCCACGCGCCTCGCGGCGCTGCGCCACGACGCGCGCGTTGCCGAGGTGCAGGGCGATGATGTGCGCCTGCAACCAGGGCTGAGTTTCACGCTTGTCGGGCACCCGCGCGCAGACCTGAACGTGCATTGGCGGCCGATCCGCGTGCACCATGAAGGCGTGCAGTTCACCAGCCTGCAGGAAGAGGCAGGCAGCGCCGACCAGGGCACCCGCTACGTGCAGCGTGCCATGCTGGTGCCGGGCACTCGCGAATGGCGCCCGGCACCCCTGGCCAAACCCCGTATCGATGGCCCGCACATGGCCACCGTGGTCGGCCCGCCCGGCGAAGAGATCTACTGTGACGAGTGGGGCCGGGTCAAGGTCAGTTTTCCCTGGGATCGGGAGAGCAAGGGCAATGAATTCAGCTCTTGCTGGGTCCGGGTTTCGCAAAGCTGGGCAGGCGGCAGTTGGGGCTCGATGGCCATCCCGCGTATTGGCCAGGACGTGATCATCCAGTACGTCAATGCCGACCCCGACCAGCCGCTGATCATCGGGCGTACCTACTGCGGTGATCAGCTTCCGCCGTATGACCTGCCGGAGCACAAAACCCGCATGACCATCAAGAGCCAGACCCACAAGGGCAATGGCTTCAATGAGCTGCGCTTCGAGGATGAACTGGGCAGGGAGGAGGTGTTCATTCATGCCCAGCGCGACTACAACAAGGTGGTCGGCAACGACGAAACCACGCGTGTCGGGCGCAATCGGCTGGAGCAGGTGGGCAATGATCAGCAACTTAGCATCGGTAACCACTATCGCCAGGAAACCGGGGGCAACCACAACCAGTTCATCGGGCAGAACTGCCAGATCGAGATCAAGCATGACCTGACGCACCAGGTCGGTAACAACCGCAGTGAAGCGACCCTGGGCTGTCAGCAGGTTCTCGTCGGCAAGGACAGCGCCTTGGTGGTCAAAGGTGCTCAACGGGTCGAAGTCGGCAACGGCATGCAGCAGCGCACTACGGTGTATCAGCTGCATGCCAGTGAGCGCATAGAGTTGAAAACCCCAGGTGGCTGCATCGTGCTGGACCGGCGCGGTATCACCCTCAATGGCCAGACACTGAACCTGATGGGGCAAACCCAGGCGACTGCGCAGGGGGCAGGCAGCGCTACGTCGCTGACATTGACGCCGAACGCTGCCAGCACCTGTGAGGGAAAGCTCTGATGACGGCTGATGAACTGGCCCACGTGATCGAACAGCAGCATGCGCCCACCCTGTACAGCTATGTGTTGGTCGACCCCCTCGCGCCCGAGGACAAAGGCGATCCAGCCTTGCTCGCCCAGCTTCGCGAGGCATTGGGGGCGAGCGCTTTGATGCATGTACCCAGGCCCGACCTGGCGCATGTGCCGCACCTGCATCCTGTACTGGTATGCCTGGCTGTGCCCGGCGCGCTGCCCAGCCGCGCAATATTGGAATTGACCGCCCGGGCAGCCGTGCGTGGGTTGTTTCAGCCAAGGCGCTACCTATGCGGCTGGGTGTTCAGTGAACAGCCAGCGGCCGACATCGCAGCTCACCTCAGTCGCTTGTGCCGGTTACCCGACAGGGCCCAGGCACTGAGCTTCTATCCGGTCTACGAGCCGATACGCCTGGAGCTGCTTGCGGCAACGTTCAAGCAAGGGGAGCGTGCGCCGTGGTGGCCCATCAGCCGCTGGTTGTTCCTCAACAGCAGTGGGCAGTTGCTGAACCTCAAGGGGCAGAGCGGGCAGCGCTGTCTGCTGCCCGCGTCTGCCTGGCGCATGCAAGCGGATGGAGCATTGGTCGAGCGCGTATTGCGGAGCTTGAGCGCTCTGCGAGCAGGCGTGAACAATACCTTTCAGTGTCAGATACCGTCGTTTGCGGCTGTACGAGCCGGCAACCATATCCAGGAAGCACGCGCCTTGGGCTTGACCAACCCGGAAGATATCGTGGTGCTGGCCCTGCACCAGCTGTGCATTCATCCCCAGCTAACCTCCCTTGCCGCCGTGCGCGGCCTGATAGATGTAGCCTGCCAAGAGCAGCGCGCGCTAGCGCCGTTGCTTGCCCGCTACTCCGAGGCGCATTGGCGGCACCTGATCCAACTCCTGCCGGAAGCGGAGCGCCTTGCATGACCATCAGTCAACGAATCGCCCTGGCTGTCGCTGAAGCCGGGCTGCCGCATGACCACTGCATGGCTTGTCAGCGCCAGGGGCTGCCCATTCTGCCCCTGCGCCGTGCGCTGGTCCCGGATACCCGACCGGAGTGCGTCACTACCGTGGCGGGGCATTTGCACATCTGCGCCAAGCCTGGCCTGCGCACGTTACGCACGGGCTACCTGTATGTCTTGCTTGACCAGCAGGTCTGGCAAGCCTACGCCGTCAGCGCACAGGGCCATCTGCGACGCTTTGACCCCTATGCGCCCCCAGCTGGCCCACCTGGGCCACTGCCGGAAAAATGTGCGCAGGAAAACCACGATATTCCCGCGGCCTTCGTCACGATCGACACCGACAAATACAACAGTGCCTGGCTGGCCTTTTCCAGTGATGCCTGGCCGGTGAGCGTGCTGAACGCCTACAAGCAAGGCGTGGCACCAAGGCACCGCTTCGTTGGGATTGATCTGACCCAGGCGCGTACCCATCCGCAATTGCTGGGCCTGGCGATGACGGCCGACCAGTTGCAAGTTGACACCCAGGTGTTCGAGTACAGCCAGCAGGCGTGCGCACCGTTCGACAGCGTGCATGGTTTCCACAGTCGTTGGCTGCGCAGGTTTGCCCTGCGTGGTTACGTGGTCAATGCATCGGACCGCCACCAGTTGGCAAACGGTGTGTTGGCGCTGGTGCTGGACGACACCGTAGGTCTCATCCAGGAATATAACCACCAGCGGCTGAGCTGGGTAGTGAAGCGCCAGGTCTGGCGTGAGGACCCACTACGCGCGTACCAGTTGCAGACGTCGCAGATAGTACAGGTGATCCGCGCCACGCACCGGGAGTGGGCGGCACAAGGGGTGCCGTCGCTGCAGCCGGTGACCGGCGACGGGCCACCAATTTTCGTGGACCCGGCAGTCGAGCGACAGCGTTTGGTCGAGCGTGCGCAGCTGGAAAGTGATGCCCGTCTAGAAGAGCGCTACCACGAGCCGCAGCGGGCTGCTTTCCAAGCTGAGTACGAGGCGCAGGATGCCGAGTTCCAGCGCTACATCGACCAGGACGCGCAGGCCTATGTTGCATTATTCGATACCCCGATGTTCAAGGTGGCCGAGCGCCACGACTATGACGGCCGTGATCGCGAGTCCGGTGTGGCCTATACCAAGACCATGGGGCTGTGCTTGGGCGGTGGTGTCACAGAGGCCGTGGTGGCCAGCCTTGAACCCCGCCAGCCCCCAGCCGGTACCAGCGAACGGCTGTGGCAGGTATGGCTACAAAACCCCGACAGCCCTCCCTACCGCGCGCTGCTGATGCGTGACAACGCTTTGCTGGCCGCGCTGTTCCCCAGTTTTTCAGGTGACCAGGCAATCAACTGGAACGACAGCGACAAGCTCTTCGGCATGTTGAGCAAGGTCATCGCCAGCGACGATGCCGGTTTACGCATGCGAAATAGCTTGAAGCAGGCCATCGCCGAAACGCAGAGCGCGGTGAATGCCGCCAGTCAACGCCTGGCGCCTAGCCTCGGGCCAGGCATTCACAACGCTGTTCGGCACCTGAACAGCGCAACCCAGTTTCTTTACAACGGGGTGCACCTGATCGAGCTTGAAGTGAAGATGAAGCTGGGCGAGTACTACGCCTTGCAGAGTGCGCACTTACGCCAGTTGCAGCACCGCGCAAATGCCTCCCTCGCTGAGGCGAGAGACCGTATGTATCGCAGTGTCGATGACTTTGAAGTTGGTTCGCTCAAGGCGATGCGCAAGGTCCGGCCGATCCTGCAGCACGGGTTGATGAGCCTTGCGCTGCTCGACCCTCGTCTGACCAACACCGTGATCAGTGTCACGGTCTGGGTCGAAGGCACGGCTGCGCAAGTGCATGGCCGGTTAGTCGAAGCGGCCAGCATCAAGCTGACTCAGGCGAGCAGTGCGGCGCACGCGGCCATGGTGGATATCTCGGTCGCGGCAGGCACCCTCGACAGCAATGCCCGCAAGTTGCTTGACGGGATGAAGATAACTGCGCACCAGGCCAGCCAGCTGGTGCGTAACGGTTTCTCAGGCCTGCGCGGGGCTGCAGGCAGTTGGGAGGTGCTACTCGGGATCGGTGGGTTGTATTTGCAGTATGACAGCCTGACCAGGAATCAAGAAAAGGCCGAGGCAGAGATTGGGCCTAAGGCGTACGAGGCCAAATTGGCGCTGCAGGGTTCGCAACTGGGTGTGCTTGGGGGGCAAATCGAATTGGTGGGGCTGGTGTTGAGGGGCGCTGCGGGTTCAAGCACGCCTTGGGCTCTTAACGTAACGGCTCCTGGGGCGGCTTTAATTCGACTCGGCGCTATATTCAGCGCGGTTGCTGGAGTCTTTGATATCGCACAAGCGGTTGTCGCTACTGAACAAACTGCCGCCAAAGGAGATAAAACAGCGCGAAATATGAATGTTATGTCTCTGGCAGCATTTACCGCTGGCACCCTAACCTTTGTAGGCGCAGTTTTGACATCAGCAACATTCGGGCCGCTGGGTTTGGCCATTATCTTTACGCTTATTGGATATGCTGCGGGCAGAAGCGCTCTCAAAAAAGAGTCGAGCGAATTGGAGGTCTGGATAAAACGTTGCTTTTTTGGTAGGGCCAACGAACATCCGAAGATTCATTGGGATGCCCCCGAGTATGCAGATATCGCATTTTCTGAGTTGAATGCGGTTACGCTTGGCGTCAAAGCCAACCTTCATTTTTCATCTTCGATAGATACCAGGGAGTCCATGAGAAGGATGGGTGGGTTAGTCCATGTTGAGATAGAGCAAAAATTGATTTTCAAAATAGTATTACCCAAACATCGAGAGGATGTTTCTGCTTTCTCATGGGCCCTTGTTGTGCATCGTGACGGGGATGGATCATTCCCCGAATACAGCGGTGGCGAAACACTGATTTCTGAGGGGTTTGAAAACTCATTAGTAAAGTCTCTTTCAAAAATGGCCAGTTATTCTCGATATTCACCGCCTAGACTTCCTGACTACAAAAAACGGTTTGAGGTGGTCAGAGAAGTCAAGCATGTAGTGACCGAAGGCGTGACCGGACGTTGGTTGGAAATATCGGGTGTGGTCGAGCTTATGCCGGTCATAGGGCGGCACACAATTACTGCAGCAACGCTTTCGGTCATGTATTGGCCAGATCGCTCGATCGTGGATGGCTATGCTGCTATGACCAGACGAGGTGTGAATGACTAAGCTCACATCGCCACCTCTAAGTGAGCGCGGGTTGGGGTGGAGGTATGATCTCCCTGATGTTGGAGAAGAGCCCAAGGTCAGTGGGTGTCTGGACAGGATCAAACCCCCACCCAACTATTACGATGCGATCTATCTGGAGTTGCCAAGGCAGTCAGTCAGCTTGCGAGGCGTTGTAGCATTATTGGGTGTGCCATCGATGCTGCTCTGCTTAGGCGTGGCGCTATGGTTGTATTGGGGGTTGCTGGTTGAAGGGTTTACCCATGATTGGGTCACCAATGTCTTGACGGTAATATTTCCTGTGCTACCGCTGTGGGTGATCCTTTGCTTTATCAAGTTGGATCTGACTGTTCCAAGAGACCAGCCCATTCGCTTCAATCGGTTACGCCGAAAAATCTACCTCTATCAATTCAGATTTCATTACATGTATTTATTCAGCCCCAGACACTGGGGCGTCAAACCTGTTGCCTACAACTGGGATGACGTTACCGCCGAGGTTTACCGAATCTACGCCCCCGGCCACGGCGGTCTGATCGAAAACGTCATGCTGTCGGTCCGTAACCCGGAAACCAACGAAGTCATTGACCGCGTGTTTTTCAGCCACGACCTCTACCACGGCGAGGCCTACTGGGCCATCGCCAGACTGTTCATGCAGCAAGGCCCCGAGGCCCTCCCGAAGTTCGTACATCCCGCGCGCGACTGGAATGATGATGATGGCCTGAGCCACATGCACTGCCTGGCGCCGAAGGTTTACTGGCCAGTGGCGATTGATCGCGAATCACGTACCGCACCGCACGTAGGCGAAGCGCGATGAAACCTGTTGTGCTTGTCGGTCATCGACATCTCTGCCCATTGCATGGCGCTAACCAGGTCGAGAGCGGGAGTGCTGGGTATACATTCAACGGCAGCGCAGTGGCCAGGGTGGGGGACCGGACTACCTGCGGTGCGGTAATCGAAAGTGGGGCCGAGCACTTCCTGATCGAGGGGGCTGCTGTCGCGCGCAAGGGGGATAGGACTGATCATGGCGGCGTGCTGGACGAAGGGGATGCAGGCTGGTTGCTGGAGTGAGGCGACTTGCGCGCACTGCATGGCTGGCGTGCATCACCGCCCAGTCTTGCTGATCTTTTTGCCGGCCTGCGCAGCCACTTCCAGCGCCTGGCCGTCCCGCTGCTTGCCTTGGCGTGCCAAGCCCTCGAGCTGGGGTATCAGCATGCCTTCCGGCAAGTGCCGCCAGAACCGCCCCGGCATGTGCAGGCGCAGGGCATCAGGGTTGAGGCGGGCAGGGTTGAACGTATGGCGATAATAGGTACGCCATAGCTCGGCCCCCGGGTCCTCGGCACTGCGCGCCCACTGCCGCCATTGCGCCGGGCAGCGCCGTTGATAGTCGAACCCGGCACCGTCGAAGCGAATGCCATCCTGAGGCGTAGCGATCAGCCAGCGCAACTTGCTCAGGCGGTCGGCGAAGTGCGCACTGGCGCTCTGCAGAACATCATGTGCCGGCTCGTGATACGCCACCAGGTCCAGTTGCAACTGCCCAGCCACCGCTTCGGGCAGCGGCACGAAGCGTACAAAGGCATGCAAATGATGGGCTTCGCGCGTTACCTGCTTGATGCGCCGTTGCAACTCACTGCCCAGGCGGTCCCCCGCCAGCATTGCGGTGCGGTCGCCGTGGGCGACACGCCACAGCACTTCGTACAGCAGGTTCCAGCGTTGCTCGCCACGGTAGCGAGAGGCCAGTTCCAACTGACCCAACAATTGGGCCGGGACTTTGGCCCGGAAGGGGCCAGGGCCGGTAGGCAGCGCTGCGGGTACAGCCAGCAAATCCGCCATGGGGCCCTGGTTCCAGGTGATTTCCGAAGGGTCGATGCCATGCCCCAGTAACACCCGCGCCTGTTCACGCCATGTGGCGAACAGGTCGTCGCAGTCGAGCGCAATCACCCCCACAACCCCATTTGCACCGGTGCCTGCGGTTCGCGCAGGCGTGCACGCAGCAAGCCGCTGCGCAGTTCGGCCTGTGCCGGGCGGTAATCGCTGGTGACGATGAACGGGCGCGCCTTGTCCAGCACGCAGCGCAGCTGAATCAGGTCGTCATAGCGGATACGCCGTTCCCGGCGCAAGGCCACCAGGCGCTGCACGCTGCGCAGGCCTATGCCGGGGATGCGTGCCAGCAGTGCCGGCTCGGCGCGGTTCACGTCCAAGGGGAATACCTCGCGGTTGGCCAGCGCCCAGGCCAGCTTGGGGTCGATGTCCAGTGCCAGGTTACCGTGCTGACCCAGCAGCTCACCCGCCTTGTAGCCATAGCCCCGGAGCAGGAAGTCAGCCTGGTACAAGCGGTGCTCGCGCAACAGTGGGGGGGCGGCCAATGGCACGCTGCCTGGGCTGTCGGGGATCGGGCTGAACGCGGAGTAGTACACCCGCTTGAGGCCGTAACCCTGGTAAAGCGATTCGGCATTGCGCAACAAGGTGCTGTCATCGGTGCTGTCGGCACCGACGATGACCTGGGTACTTTGCCCCGCCGGGGTAAAGCGCGGTGCCCTGGGTTCATTGGCTACGGCTTGCTGCCCCTGGTGAATGACGCCCATGGCCTGGCGAATGGTGTGTGCCTGCTTTTCAGGCGCCAGGCGCTTGAGGCTGTCGTCGGTCGGCAGTTCGATGTTGACGCTGAGCCGGTCAGCCAGGCGCCCGGCTTCTTCGATCAGCAGCGGGTCGGCGTCGGGGATGGTCTTCAGGTGGATGTAGCCGCGGAAGTTGTGTTCCTCGCGCAACAGCCGGGCCACGCGAATCAGCTGCTCCATGGTGTAGTCCGCCGAACGGATGATGCCAGAGCTGAGGAACAGGCCGCTGATGCAGTTGCGCCGATAGAAATCCAAGGTCAGGCGCACCACCTCTTCCGGGCTGAAACGTGCCCGAGGCACGTTGCTGGAGCGGCGGTTGACACAGTACTGGCAGTCGTACAGGCAAAAATTGGTCAGCAGCACCTTCAGCAGCGACACGCAGCGGCCGTCGGGCGTATAGCTGTGACAAATACCCATGCCATTGGTAGCACCCAGGCCATCGCCACCGCGCGAATTGCGCTTGGGCGCGCCGCTGCTGGCGCAGGAAGCGTCGTACTTGGCAGCGTCGGCCAGAATACCGAGTTTGGCGATGAGTTGCATGAGGGCGTCTCGCTGTACTGAATATTCATACAGTATTTTGAGATCTTACGGATTGCAAGAGGTTGTGCGCCATACCCGACTACATTCGTCAGAAACATCCCTATTGCTGGGCCACGGCCCACAGCTGCTGGCGAAGCCAGCGCCGCAAGGGGTCGGCATGGGTACGCGCATGCCAGATCTGCATCACCTCCACCGGCGGCAGCTCCAGCGGTAGCGGGAACATGCGCAGGTCCTCGTCACGGTCGGTAGCTTCGAGGGCCAGCGAGCGCAGGCAGGTCAAAAGCAGGTCGGTACCCCGCAGCAAGCGCATGGGTGCGATGAAGCTGGACAGGCCAGCCACCACCCGGCGTTGCTTGCCCTGGCTGTGCAGGGCGCGATCAACCAGCCCATCAAGGTCACCGGTCAGGGTGGTGAGCAGATGGTCACTGGCCAGAAAGGTGTCCAGGTCCAGGCCGCTATCCAGGCCTGGATGGCTGCGCGAGGCAAGCACTACGAACTGCTCCCTGAGCAGCCGCTGCTGGTGGAAGGTGTCGGGCAGGTCGGTGTAGAAGCCGGCGACAGCCAGGTCACAGGTGCCTTTTTCCAGCGCTTCTCGGGGTAACGCGCCCCGGGTGTTGTGTGTAACCAGCGTCAGGTTGGGCGCTTGGCTGCGCAGTATTGGTAACAGCCTGGGCAGCAGTGTCTGCTCCACATAATCGGTGCTGTACAGGTGTACGCGGGCAGGGCGGGCGAGAAAGTCTTGCCCCTCGCAGCGTTCATAGAAGCCTTCCAGGCCCGCTACCAGGCGTTCTACCTCAGGCGCCAGCTCATGCGCCCGCGGTGTGGGGGTAAGCCCTCTGGGCGCACGCACGAACAGGGGGTCGCCAAGCTGGTCTCGCAATTTGCCGAGCTTGTGGCTGAGTGCGGGCTGGCTGAGCGCCATACGTTGGGCGGCGAGCGTGGCGCTGCGCTCCTGGTAAAGCACATGGAACAGATAGAGCAGGTTCAAGTCCTTATTGGCGATATTCATATTCCGAATGGCAGCCATGATCACTTTAGAATTATCGAATCATAGCCGTAGCGGTAGGATTCCCCCAGTGATGACTGACCCGGAGCTGCCAATTACACCTTGCGCTCCGCCACTTTGGTATTGCAGGCGCTTGCCTGATCAGGAGTTGACGCATGAAGAAGCCGACCACACTGGCGCTGGCAGTCACCGGCGCGTTGCTTGCCGGTGGTGCCCAATCGGCGCCCAAAGGCGAAGTACTGGTGCTGCTGTCCAGCGAACACCAGCTGCCGTTGCAGAACGGCGAACACTACGCCACCGGCTATTATCTCAATGAGTTCGGTGTGCCCGCCGACCAATTGCTCAAGGCTGGCTACCGCCTGGTGCTGGTGACACCCAAGGGTAATGCCCCGCGCGTGGATCCGCGCTCCGTCGACCCACAGTATTTCGCCGGTGATGCCACAGAGATGCGCCGGATTGAAAAGGTGGTGCAGGGCCTGCCAGACATCGACGATACCCTGTCGGTGAAAGAAGTGCTGGCTGGCGACCTCGACCGCTATGCCGGGCTGTTCATCCCCGGCGGCCACGCGCCTTTGATCGACTTGGCCAATAACCCGGATGTCGGCACCTTGTTGCGGCATTTCCACCAGGCAGGCAAACCCACAGCGGCTATCTGCCACGGCCCGATCGCTTTGCTGTCGGCGCAGCAGGACCCGGTCGGTTACCAGGCCGCGCTGGCGCGTGGGGAGCCGGCGGCAGCCAAAGACTGGGTGTACCAGGGCTACAAGATGACCATCTTCTCTGACCCGGAGGAGCAGGTGTTCGAGCGTTCGCTCAACGACCAGCGCTTGTTGTTCTACCCGGCGAACGCGATGGCGATGGCCGGCGGCGACATGGGTTATGCCAAGCCCTGGCAACCGAATGTGGTGGTGGATCGCGAGTTGATTACCGGGCAGAACCCGTTCTCGGACAAGGCCCTGGCCAAGGCATTGCTGAAAAAACTCGGTGAGCGCGCGAAGCTCACGGCCGAGGCCAACTGAAGCGTAAGCGGCCAGCCAAAGCAGAAGGGGCGCCACAGTGGCGCCCCTTCTTGTTTACCGCTTAGGCTTCAGCGTCCCAAGGACGATCACCTTTTTCATCCTTGACGCGGGTCGGCAGGCCCATCACGTCCAGCGCCTTGAGGAACGGCTCGGCTGGCAGCTCCTCGACGTTGACCATGCGTTTGGCATCCCACTCGCCACGGGCAACCAGCAGGGCCGCAGCCACTGGCGGTACGCCTGCGGTGTAGGAGATGCCCTGGCTGTCGGTTTCGGCGTAGGCCTCTTCGTGGTCGGCCACGTTGTAGATGAACACTTCGCGCGGTTGACCGTTCTTGGTGCCTTTGACCAGGTCGCCGATGCAGGTCTTGCCGGTGTAGCCCGGGGCCAGCGAGGCCGGGTCTGGCAGCACGGCCTTGACCACTTTCAGCGGCACCACTTCCAGGCCTTCGGCCGTTTTCACCGGCTGCTCGCTGAGCAGGCCAAGGTTTTTCAGCACCGTGAACACATTGATGTAGTGCTCGCCGAAGCTCATCCAGAAGCGTACGTTCGGCACGTTGAGGTTCTTCGAAATCGAGTGAACTTCGTCATGGCCGGTGAGGTACAGGTTTTGCGAGCCGACCACCGGCAGGTCGTCGGTACGCTTGACTTCGAACATGGTGTTGCTGGTCCACTGGCTGTTCTGCCAGCTCCACACTTGCCCGGTGAACTCGCGGAAGTTGATTTCCGGGTCGAAGTTGGTGGCGAAGTACTTGCCATGCGAGCCGGCATTGACGTCGAGAATGTCGATCGAATCAATGCTGTCGAAATACTGTTGCTGCGCAAGTTTTGCGTAGCTGTTGACCACACCCGGGTCAAAGCCGACCCCGAGAATGGCGGTAATGTTCTTTTGTTGGCACTCTTCGAGGTGTTTCCACTCGTAGTTGCCGTACCACGGCGGGGTCTCGCAGATCTTGCCCGGCTCTTCGTGGATGGCGGTGTCCAGGTAGGCGACACCGGTATCGATGCAGGCACGCAGCACCGACATGTTGAGGAAGGCGGAACCGACGTTGATCACGATCTGCGACTCGGTCTCGCGGATCAGCGCCTTGGTCGCCTCGACATCGAGGGCATTGAGCGAGAAGGCCTGGATGTCGGCGGGAACCTTGAGGCTACCCTTGGCCTTGACGCTGTCGATGATGGCCTGGCATTTGGAGATGTTCCGTGACGCGATAGCGATACGACCCAGTTCGTCGTTATGCTGCGCGCACTTGTGGGCCACCACCTTGGCGACACCTCCTGCACCAATGATAAGAACGTTCTTCTTCAATTTACCTGTTGCTCCTTACTTGGGAAGCCTGCCTTACGACAGGCTGGAAACGTAGTCTTCAAAACCGAACTTACGGACGACCTCGACGCTGCCGTCGAGTTGCTTGACCGCGATGGACGGCATTTTCAAACCGTTGAACCAGTTTTTCTTGACCATGGTGTAACCGGCCGTGTCTACGAACGACAGGCGATCGCCAATGGCCAATGGGCGGTCGAACTGGTACTCACCGAAGATGTCACCGGCCAGGCACGATTTGCCGCAGACCATGTAGGTGTGCTCGCCGTCGTTGGGGGCCATCTTGGCGTTCAGGCGGTAGATCAGCAGGTCGAGCAGGTGCGCTTCGATCGAGCTGTCGACCACGGCCAGGTGCTTGCCGTTGTACAAGGTGTCGAGCACGGTCACTTCCAGCGAGGCGCTGTTGGTGATGGCGGCTTCGCCAGGCTCCAGGTACACCTGCACCCCGTAGGTTTGTGCGAAGGCCTTGAGGCGCGCGCAGAAGGCGTCTACTGCATAGTCTTCACCGGTGAAGTGGATGCCGCCGCCGAGGCTGACCCACTCGACCTGGTGCAGCAGGTGGCCGAAGCGCTCTTCGATGTGCGTGAGCATCTTGTCGAACAGGCCGAAGTCACCGTTCTCGCAGTTGTTGTGGAACATGAAGCCAGAGATCTGGCCGATCACCTGCTCGATCTTGGCCGGGTCCCATTCGCCCAGGCGGCTGAACGGCCGGGCCGGGTCGGCCAGCAAGTAGTCGGAGCTGCTGACCTGCGGGTTGACGCGCAGGCCGCGCACCTTGCCTTCGGACTGGTAGGCAAAGCGTTGCAGCTGGCCGATCGAGTTGAAGATGATCTTGTCGCAGTTCTCGAGCATTTCCTCGACCTCGTCGTCGGCCCAGGCCACGCTGTAGGCGTGGGTCTCGCCGGCAAACTTCTGGCGGCCGAGCTTGAGCTCGAACAGGGAAGACGAGGTGGTGCCGTCCATGTACTGCTGCATCAGGTCGAATACCGACCAGGTGGCAAAGCACTTGAGGGCGAGCAGTGCCTTGGCACCGGAGTGTTCGCGCACGTAGGCGATCTTCTCCATGTTGCTGAGCAGCTTGGTTTTATCGATGAGGTAGTACGGCGTCTTGATCATTTAAAGGCCCCCGGCCAGGCCGGCCAAAAAAAGGACACGCATTGTGCCTTCCCTTGCCGCAGATCGAAAGGGCGCAGGGCATTTTTCCTTTGCGTGGCTGCCACTGCCGGGCAGAGTCGCCGGCAGTGTCGGGTTCAGTGATACACGGCAAAGGAAACAGACATATGACAGCCCGTATCAGTCGACCTGTCGCAGCCACGCCTGTATCTGTTCCAAAGTGGCGGTAGCACCCCCGCATACCACCACCAGCACGTTCGGGTAACGCGCCATGGCGCTGGCGTCGTAGGCCAGCGCCAACGCGGCGCCACAGGCGGGCTCCACCAGTAGCCGATGGTCTTGCAGAAAGCGTTCGCAAGCCTGCAGCGCGGCACGGTCGCTGACCAGGTGGCTGTGTACCGGTTGCCGACGCGTACAGGCCAGCGCCTGTTCGGCCACCCGCTTGGCACCCAGCGAGCCGGCGATCGAGGCAATGCGCGGCAACGCCACGGTGTGCCCGGCTTGCATGGCCGCGTGCAGCGAGGCAGCGCCGGTCGTCTCCACGGCCAGCACCGGCACGTCCGCCCAGCCATTGCGTTGCAGCCCCTCGACCACGCCGCTGAGCAGCCCGCCACCCCCCACCGACAGCACGACCGCATCGGGCTTGAAGCCGGTCGCAACCACTTCGTCGACCAGGCTGGCATGCCCGGCCCACAGCAGCGGGTCGTCGAAGGGGTGAATGAAGGCATCGCCAGCGCCTACCAGGGTCAGTGCCAGTTCGTTGGCTTCCTGCCACGAGCTGCCGTGTACCAGTACCTTGGCATTTTCCAGGCGCAGCAGTTCCTTGGCCCGTTCGGTGGTGGTCTCGGGCACCACCACGGTCACCGGCACCCCCAGTTTGCGCCCGGCGTAGGCCACCGCCAGGCCGGCATTGCCCCCCGAGGACGACACCAGGTGCCTGGCACCCCGCGCGTAGTGAACCTCGCAGGCGTGGCCCACCCCGCGCAGCTTGAACGAGCCACAAGGCTGCAGGGCGTCAAGCTTGAGCCAGATGTTGCGCCCGGCAGCCAGCGACAGCGGGCGTGATTCGATCAGGGGCGTAGGGATGTGCAAGGTCATAGGCTGGCTCCGCGCAGTTGTTCGAGGTAGTTGTAGATGGTGTAGCGGGTCACGCCGAGTGCGCTGGCGGCCTTCTCGACGCCGCCCTTGACGATGAACAGGCCACGCTCCTGCATCACGCGCACAGCTTCGAGCTTGGCCTGCTTGTTCATTCGCCCTTGGCCGTTGCGCTGCAGTGCGCCCTGGATGATTTCGCTCATCAGCAGCGCCATGTCGGCAGGCTCGGTGGCGGTCGGCGTAGCGCCCAGGGGCTGGAAGTGCTGGAGGAACTGCATGGCCGCGTCCAGGCCGGTAACATCGGTGTTCACACACAGGCTGGCAAACGGGTGCCCGCTGCTGTCGCGGAATATCGCGGTGGCGCTGCGCAGCGTGCGGCCCTTGAGGGTAGTGGGGTAGTCGGGCAGCACCACCGGCTCACAACCCTGCTGGTCGGCCGAGGCCTGCATCAGGGCCTTGAAACCCTGGTCCTGTTCCGGGGCGGCAAGGATCGGGCTACCGATGCTGCGACCGGAAAGGTGGCCATTGACGACAGCCACCACCGAGTGCTCGGGGTGGTCGAGGTCGTGCAGGAGGATTTCCATGTTGCGCGCGGCAACGCTACCCAAGGCCTGGATGGCGGCCTTGAGCACGGTGAGGGTGAGCTGGCGCTCGGCAGTGGGTGTCATGGGCAACGAGCCGAAAAATCAACGATTTGTGTATATTTACACGAATCGTTGATTTTAGCGACAGTTGCCTGAAGGTCGTTGCCGTGGGGGGCTCAACCCAGGGCGGGGGTGCGCGGCGGCACAATGCGGCGCGAACCGGTCGCTTCAAAGGCGGCCGCAAAGGTCAGCAGGGCATTGTCGCTGTAGGCCCGCCCGGCGAAGGTCAGGCCCACCGGCATGCCGATGTCGGCCATGACGCCCATCGGTACGGTCACGGTCGGTACGCCAAGGTGGCGGATCGCCAGGTTGCCATTGGCCACCCATACGCCGTTGCTCCAGGCGATGTCCGCCGATACCGGGTTGACGTCGGCATCGGCCGGGCCGACATCGGCCACGGTGGGGAACAGCACGGCGTCCAGGCCTTGGGCGTCCATCCAGTCTTCCAGGTCCAGCTTGCGGGTCCGCTCCAGGCCGCGCAGCCCATCGGGCAGGGTCTCGATCTGGTCCCAGGTCTTCAGGCCACGCTTGGCCATGTTGACGTATTCGTCCATGCCGGCTGCAAGGTCGTCTTCGCGGTTGGGCAGGGTGCCCGGGTCGTGCGGGAAAATCTGAGGCCCATCGACATCCGCCAGACGGTTGAGCTTGGGGTCGCCATTGGCGCGCAGGAAATCATCGAAGCCCCAGCCCGACAGCTCCCACAGCTCGTCGTGCAGGAATTCCTTGCTGACGATGCCGCGGTTGTACACCGTGGGTACGCCGGGGCGGTCCCCTTCGCAGTTGGACACCAGCGGGAAATCGACGTCCACCACTTGCGCGCCGGCCGCTTCCAGGGCCTGACGGGCCTGTTGCCACAGGGCGATAACGCTGGCGCGGGTGTGGATGCGCTGGCCGGTAGGGCCCCCGATACCAGGCTTTTGCGAAGTGCCGGCTGCGTCGTCGGCATTGATGTACATGCGCGGCACGCCGAAGCGTTTGCCCTTGAGGGCGCCGGCATCGGCGGCCAGGTCCAGGTACGACGCTGGGCGCACCGCCGAGGCCGCGGGGATGGGCACCCAGGGCTGCAGGCGCCACAGGTCGCCACGCTTGTCGGGGTCATCGGCGACCACCACGTCGAGTACCTCCAGCAGGTCGGCCATGGTGCGCGCATAGGGCACCACCACATCCATGGTCGGGGTCAGCGGCCAGTTGCCGCGCACCGAAATCACCCCACGCGAGGGCGTGTAGGCGCACAGGCCATTGTTCGAGGCGGGGCCGCGGCCACTGGACCAGGTTTCTTCGGCCAGGCCGAAGGCGCTGAAACTGGCGGCGGTAGCCGTGCCGGCGCCGTTGGACGAGCCCGAGGCGAACGGCGCGGTCAGGTAATGGGCGTTGTACGGGCTTTCGGCGCGGCCATACACACCGCGCTGCATGCCCCCGTTGGCCATGGGCGGCATGTTGGTCTTGCCCAGGCATATGGCCCCGGCGGCGCGCAGGCGCTCGATGGTGAAAGCGTCGCGCTGGGCCACCAGGTCTTTGAAGGCCGGGCTGCCCGATGCCGCAGTCAGGCCTTTGACCAGGTAGCTGTCCTTGGCAGTGTAGGGAATGCCGTCCAGCGGGCTCAGCAGCTGGCCTTTGGCGCGGCGGGCATCGGAGGCCTCGGCTTCTTGCAGCGCCTGCGGGTTGCGCACCACTACGGCGTTCAGGGCGGTGGCCGTGTCGGCGCCGTCGTAGGCATCAATGCGGGCCAGGTAGGCCTTGACCAGCTCGACCGCCGTCGTGCGGCCCGATTCGAGCGCGTCGCGCAGCTCGGCAATGGAAACCTCGGTTACCTCGATCATGCGTTCACCAAACAATGTACAGGTGGGGGCTATTGCGGGGAGTGTACAAGAAGGGCTACGCGGACGCAGGTTTGCGCAGGGGCAAACGGTTTTGTGCAGGTGGGCATTGTCATGCCCGAGTACGCGGCGGGCATTGGCAGCGGCGGCCCTGTATCAGCACAGGGCCACCTTCGGCGCGCGTTGTATCAGTTGTCCAGATCCGCAGCCGAATGCCGTTCAGGCACCTGGCTGGCTTCGTCGCCCCAGGTGCGGTTCACCCGGGTGCCGCGTTGCACTGCCTTGCGCTGGGCAATCTCTTGGGCCCAGCGCTGTACGTTCGGGTACTCGTGCACCGCCAGGAACTCTGCTGCGCCGTACAGGTTGCCCAGTACCAACTGGCCGTACCAGGGCCATACGGCAATATCGGCGATGCTGTATGCCTCACCGCCCAGGTATCGGCTTTCGGCCAGGCGCCGGTCAAGCACATCGAGCTGACGCTTGGCCTCCATGGTGAAGCGGTTGATGGCGTACTCGAACTTCTCCGGCGCGTACACATAGAAATGACCGAAGCCGCCACCCAGGTAGGGCGCCGCTCCCATCTGCCAGAACAGCCAGTTCAGGCACTCGGTGCGGGCAGCAGGCGCTGTCGGCAGCAGGGCGCCGAACTTTTCTGCCAGGTACAACAGGATCGAGCCGGACTCGAAGACTCGCACCGGTGGTTCCTGGCTGCAGTCGAGCAGTGCGGGGATCTTGGAGTTGGGGTTGACCTTGACGAAGCCGCTGGAAAACTGGTCGCCTTCGCCGATGCGGATCAGCCAGGCATCGTATTCCGCGCCAGCGTGGCCGAGTTCAAGCAGCTCTTCCAGGGCAATGGTGACCTTTACGCCGTTGGGCGTGGCCAGGGAATACAGCTGCAGCGGTTGCTCGCCCTTGGGCAGGTCCTTGTCGTGGGTGGGGCCGGCGACAGGGCGGTTGATACTGGCGAACTGGCCCCCGGATGCAGCGTCAGGGCGCCAGACCTTGGGTGGCACGTAGGCGGGTTTGCTCATGCATGAAACTCCTTCAAGGGCGCTGAAGCGGTCAGATAAAACCGTTGACCGTCATCTATGCCACGGGTTCGCCGCCAGGCGCAAATGCAGGGTGCGCGTGCAGGCCTGGCATAACGCCAGTTTCATCCAGTTTTCATGCGGCGCCTGCGGGGCCAGGCCTATGCTGGGTTATCGCATTGCCACGCAAGGAGCCGCTGGCCGATGACTCTCCCCCGTTGCGTGTTGACGCTGGCGCTGTGCGCCTGCCTGCTGGCCCATGCCGAGGCTGCGCAATGGGCAGCAGGCCTGCATCACATGACCCTGACCGACCCGGTCGATAACCGGCCCATGCAGGCGCTGGCGTTCTACCCAGCGCTGGGCCAGGCCCGCAGTAGCCGTATCGATGGCTACCCGCTCGACGTGGCCGAAGAGGCCCCCATCGCCATGGGGCGCTTCCCGCTGTTGGTGCTGTCGCACGGCAATACCGGCAGCCCGCTGGCGTTGCATTACCTGGCTACGGCGTTGGCGCGCGCAGGGTTCGTGGTGGTGGCGGTGGTCCACCCCGGGGACAACACCCGCGACCACAGCCGCCTGGGCACCCTGAGCAATCTGTATGGCCGGCCGTTGCAGCTCAGCGCCGCGATCACCGCGGCCCGCGCAGACAGCGTGGTGGGCCCGTACCTGACGGACGGCAAGGTGGGTGTGATCGGCTACTCGGCGGGTGGTGAAACGGCGTTGATCTTGTCTGGCGCGCACCCGGACCTGGAGCGTTTGCGCCAGTACTGCCTGGAACGCCCCAACGACGCCGACGCCTGTAAGACCCACGGCATATTGATAGCCGACCGCAGTGAGCTTGGCCCCAAGGCCGACCCGCGTGTCGGCGCGGTGATGTTGATGGCGCCGCTCAGCCTGCTGTTCGGGCGGCATGCCCTGGCCGGGGTGCAGGTGCCGGCACTGATCTCCAGCGGCGACAGCGACCAGTCGGTGGCCGTGGACCGCAACGCCGCAGCGCTGGCCCGCAAGCTGCCAGTCACACCGGATTACCGGCTGTTGGCCGGTGCCGGGCATTTCGTGTTCATGGCACGTTGCGATGCCGAGCAATACCAGCGCATGCCGGTGCTGTGCAAGGATGCCGAAGGCGTTGACCGTCGGCATATCCACCACTCACTGCAACGTGAAACCGCAGCGTTCTTCAGCGAGGCGCTGGGGGCGCCGCAATTGGCCGAGCGCTCAGCGGCCACGGCCACGCCGCGCCAGTAGCAGCGTCAGCCCAACGCCGGCCAGTGCCAGCAGGGCGGCCACGCAGAAGATCGAGGCATAGCCCAGGTGCGCGGCAACCGCCCCCATTACCGGCCCGGCGAGGGCCAGGGCCATGTCGAAGAACACCGCGTAGGCGCTCAGCCCGGCACCCCGGCTGCTGCTGGGTACCTGCCTGATGGCTTCGACGCCCAGTGCCGGGTACACCAGCGACAGCCCAAAGCCGGTCAGCCCGGCACCCAGCAACGCCCACGGTGGTGAGGGCGCCAGCCACAGCAGGCCAAGGCCGAGCACTTCGGTGGCCATGCAGGCGACCGCGACGTTGTAGCCACCAAAGCGGTTGACGGCGTTGACGAACAGCAGCCGGGAGATGATGAAGCACACGCCAAACGCGCTCAGGCACCAGGCTGCGCCGGCCCAGCCACGCTCAAGATAATACAGGGTGACAAAGGTGGTCAGGGTGCCGTACCCGATGGAAGCCAGGGTCAGGCCAACACCACACGGCGCCACCCGGCCGAACGCCGACCAGAAGGGCAGGCGCTCGCCGCGCGTCACCGCCACGTCGGGGCGTTTGCGCAGCACCAGCAGGGCAATGGCTGCCAACCCCAGCAGCGCCGGGCCCAGCACGCTGAAGCCCAGCCCGTCCACGGCCAGCACCCCCACCGGCGCGCCGATGGCGATGGCACCGTAAGAGGCGATGCCGTTCCATGAAATGACCCGGGCAGTGTGTTCAGGGCCGACCTGGCTGATTCCCCAGCTCAGGGTCGCCACGCCGATCAACCCCTGGGCTATGCCCAGCAGCAGGCGCCCGGCAAGCAGTAGGCCCAGACTGAGGGTTGGCAGGTTCAGCGCCCAGGCGGACAGCAGGGTCAGCACACCGCAGCCGGCGATACCCATCAGGCCATAGCGTATTGCCCGCTTGCCGCCCAAGGTATCGGCCACCTTGCCGGCTAATGGCCGGCTGAGCAGGGTGGTCAGGTATTGCAAGGCGATGGTCACGCCCGCTATCACGGCGCCGAAGCCCAGCTGATCGTGCACATGGCTGGGCAGTACAGCGATCGGCAGGCCGATGCAGAGGAAGGCAATGAAGGTGTAGAAGACGATTGACAGGATTTGCAGGGTTATGTGCAAGCTATCGCTGGGGGGAGCAGGTTGTTGCGCGGTCATGGGCTCGTTCGCGGGCGGGCGGTTGGGCGTGAACCCATCATGGCCGTTGCGCGAAGGAAATGAAAGCAGGCTAACGAATTTCTCGTCGAGAGGCCTCGCGCTGTGGCGCAAGGCCCAGCCGCCCAAGGCGGCCAGGCCTCAAGGCTCAATCAGACCAACACACCCTGGCTACGCAGGTAGTCGTCGTAGGTACCGCTGAAGTCCACCACGCCATCGGCCGAGAGCTCGATGATGCGGGTAGCCAGCGACGAAACGAATTCGCGGTCGTGGCTGACGAACAGCAGGGTGCCTGGGTAGTTTTCCAGCGCCAGGTTGAGTGCTTCGATCGACTCCATGTCCAGGTGGTTGGTCGGTTCGTCCATCACCAGCACGTTGGGTTTTTGCAGGATCAGCTTGCCGAACAGCATGCGGCCTTGTTCACCACCGGAAATCACCTTCACCGACTTGAGGATCTCGTCGTTGGAGAACAGCATGCGCCCCAGGGTGCCGCGGATCACCTGCTCGCCGGATGTCCACTGGCCCATCCAGTCGAACAGGCTCATGTCGTCTTCGAAGTCGTGGGCGTGGTCTTGCGCGTAGTAGCCGACTTCGGCGCTGTCGGTCCACTTCACCGAACCGGCATCCGGGGTCATTTCGCCGACCAAGGTGCGCAGCAGGGTGGTCTTGCCGATACCGTTGGGGCCAATGATCGCCACGCGCTCACCCGCTTCCACGGTAAGGTCGAAGTTCTTGAACAGCACCTTGTCATCGAAGGCTTTGGCCATTTTCTCGACGACCACGGCCTGGCGGTGCAGCTTTTTGGTCTGCTCGAAGCGAATGAACGGGCTGACGCGGCTGGACGGTTTCACCTCGGCCAGCTGGATCTTGTCGATCTGCTTGGCGCGCGAAGTGGCCTGCTTGGCTTTCGAAGCGTTGGCCGAGAAGCGGCTGACGAAGGTCTGGAGTTCGGCGATCTGGGCTTTTTTCTTGGCGTTGTCCGCCAGCAATTGCTCGCGCGACTGGGTGGCCGCCGTCATGTACTCGTCGTAGTTGCCCGGGAACAGGCGCAGCTCGCCGTAGTCCAGGTCAGCCATGTGGGTGCACACGCTGTTGAGGAAGTGGCGGTCGTGGGAAATGATGATCATGGTGCTGTTACGCGCCGTGAGGATCGTTTCGAGCCAGCGGATGGTGTTGATGTCCAGGTGGTTGGTCGGTTCGTCGAGCAGCAGCACGTCCGGGTCCGAGAACAGCGCCTGGGCCAGCAGCACACGCAGCTTCCAGCCAGGGGCCACTTCGCTCATCGGGCCGAAGTGCTGCTCCAGCGGAATACCCAGGCCCAGCAGCAGTTCGCCGGCGCGCGACTCGGCGGTGTAGCCGTCCATTTCGGCGAATTCGGTTTCCAGTTCGGCGACGGCCATGCCGTCTTCCTCGGACATTTCCGGCAGCGAGTAGATACGGTCGCGCTCAGCCTTGACCTTCCACAACTGGCCGTGGCCCATGATCACCGTGTCGATGACGGTGAATTCCTCGTAGGCGAACTGGTCCTGGCGCAGCTTGCCCAGGCGGGTGTTGGGTTCGAGCATGACCTGGCCACCCGAAGGCTCCAGGTCACCGCCGAGGATCTTCATGAAAGTCGACTTGCCGCAGCCGTTGGCGCCGATCAGGCCGTAGCGGTTGCCGTTGTTGAATTTGACAGAAACGTTTTCGAACAGCGGCTTGGAGCCGAACTGCATGGTGATGTTAGCGGTAGAAATCAAGTGCTTGTCCTGCGGGGGTTCCAGAGGTGTATTTAGGCCCTCTCGTCAGTTTTGGGCCAATTTGGGGCCAATTCGACTCGGGGCGGCAGCTTCTCCAGCTCCCTCCAGTCCGAGGAGGAGCTGATCCATTTCGCGTAGGTAGAGAGCAACATCTCGACGCTGTGGCCAAGCTGGCTCGCGATGAACGCGGGGTTCATCCCAGACATCAGGCACATGGTTGCGTAGGTGTGGCGGGTGTCGTACTGACGGCGTTCACGGATGTTCAGCGCCTTCAGCGCCGATTTGAAGTGGCGGATTGTAACACTTGGCTCGTTGATCCACAGCCCACCTTTGCTTGGTTGGAACACGAAGGGGCTAGTCGGGTGGACCGACTTGGATGCCATGCGACGAAGGGTAGCCATTCGCTGGGCCTGGTTGATGGCGTTCAATGCGCGCTCGTTCAACAGGACCACCCGATGATGCTTGGTTTTCGTACGTTCCTGGGGGGCACGGTTGACGATGATCCGGCGAACCGTCGCGGAGCGCTGATCAACGTCGATGTCCTCCCATTTCAGACCCATTGCTTCGCCAGGGCGGACCCCAGTGAAGAAGCAAAACTCGAAGAACGCTGCGTAGATCTGCGAGTATTTCTGTAGCGTCGCATACAGGTGGGCGATTATCGCCTCTGCTTCCGCCCTGGTGTAAGGGTCTACGACTTTCTTTACGGACTTTGGCTTATCAAGCGAGGTGGTGGGGTTCTTGGCGATCAAACCATCAAGGACCGCTGCCTTGAAAACGCTGGCCAGCTTGATGATCGCATTCCGCTTTACGCCAACTGACGTCCACTGGATCTGCGAAATGACCCCACGAAGCATGGTCGGTGTGATCATGTCTATCCTGCGTAGGCCAAGGTATGGCATCCAGTAGATGTTGAACACGCTCTTATAATTGTTGCGGGTGCCTTCAACGATGTCGCGGCTATCCAGCCACATCTGGGTGTAGGCGCCCAGGCTCGGGATAGACTCCGCCGTCCGGCGTGCTATCTCCGAGCCTGGGAATAGCTCGGCATACTTCTCCTCGTCCAGCAGGCCGTGACGGATCAGGTTTACTACTTGATCACGTACACGGCTGGCTGCGCGGATGCCCTGCGCCGTCGGGGGGTGGGCGAGGGTTTCCCCGCGACGCTCACCGTTCCAAGTGAAACGGATTCGGAGCGAGTCTCCTCGGATTTCAATTCCAGGGGGCAGACCCACAGGCTTTCGAGCCATTCCTCATATCTCCATCTGCTGTACATGATGTTGCGGCCGTTCTTGTTCCAGACGCCTTCAGGGATTTTCCCGCGCTGGCGACGGGTCTGAAGCGCTCGCAGCGTGATTCCCAGCAGTTCGGCCATCCTTTCCTCCGTTACCTTGTCCACTTCCTGGGCAACGGCCTCTTCCAGCCCGGCGTGTTCATCGCCTGGCTTTTTCCTTTCTGAGCGCATTGAGTTCTCCAAGCCGCCGGTGGCGGCAGGTTGGTTGTTAAGTGGTCGCCTTGGCGGCTTTTGCGTGGCCGACGCAAACCCGTAGTGGTTCACCGCGTTCGTCGAGGTCGGCGTGGCACATGAAGCCCTTGCGGTCGTGCGCCATGAACTCTGCGTCGCTGGTGGTGATGGGCGACTGATTGGCGATGGATCCCAGGCGATATGCGCAGCCCTGGCATGCACCGGCCGGGTCGCACTTGCTTGCGATCTGCACGCCTTGGCAGGCCCCGAAGATGGTCGGCAGGTTCACGCTATCGAACTTGTCGGGGTGAACGCCGCACTCATGGATGAGGACCATGTCACTCATCTCTGCACAGTTGGCAGCGACGGAGTTGGCCATGCCTATAAACTGAGCGAACATCTCGGCGAGCTTGGCCGGACCGTGCTCTCGCCATAGGGCTTTCACCATGGTGCGGCGCATATCCAGGCCATGCTGGCTGATACCGGCGATGATCAGCGCGTCCGCTGGCGACATGCTGTAGTCGGTGTTTTCGGGCATAGGTCATCCTCGCCCGGCGGTCGCTACCACCGGGCTTTGTTGGCGTGGTGTTGATTACTTGGTGAGTTCGTGGCCGAACGGCACGCGGAAACCGGAGGCGTTTCGGTGGCCGCCACCGCCGTACTGTTTAGCGATCTCCGACACATCCAGCCCCTCGTCGGTGCTGCGCAGGCTGAATACGCGGCCATCTGGCGTATCCCAGTAGCACGCGGCGAACGCTTCGCCTTGAGCCATCAGGTGCCCGGCGTCACTGGTGAGCGTGTACGGCAGGCTGGCCACGGGCACATCGTGACCGCCGATGACCAGGCGGCGCTTCATCACGGCAACCAGCTCGGCAATATCCTTGTGGTGCTTGCGCTCGATCGCGGCGCCGTCCGAGCGAAGGGTTTCCACATCGGCCGCCATCAGCTTGTCCCAGACTTCGAAGTCGTATGGGTAGCTGAACAGGTTCGCCTGGATTTCGCGGGTGCCGTCCAGCTTGAACAGCCAGAGGTCGCGGTCCTCGATGTGGCGCAGCAGCATGGGCGGCTCTTGCCCGGGGAAGAAGTGGTCCCAGGCCAGCATGGCGCCGCTGCGGTTCATATCGAAGCAGCAGGCGATGGCCGGTGCGTTCTGCATTTGCATGAAGCTGTGAGCGCTTTCCCAGCCCAGCGCGACCGCGCCGTCGGCGTGCCGGCCATCGAGCCGAACGCCTGCATGGAAGGGCGGGAACTTGCTCAGGTCCTCGGCCGCCGACTTGTGATGATCCAGGATGATGATGCTGTGGGCCTTCCAGCTCATCCTCGCCATGACTTCGTACTTGTAGCTGAAGTCGACGATGATAACGTCCTTGCCCTCAACGTCTGGCGGCTCTTGGCCGTAGACACCGGCGACAAACTCGACCTGGTCGCCCAGGGCTTTGCGGACAACCCAGGCGGCACCGAAGCCGTCAGCACAGTTGCCGTGGTAGATGCACATCGTTTTGCGTTCAGACATAGAGTTTCCTCACCCGCACGGCAGATGGCGGGCATTTGATTAATGGCAGGGTGACGGTTAGGCAGGAATTTTTTCAAGAGCCGCGTCGGCGACCTTGATCGCGGCCTGGGCGTTGCCGACGTAGGCCGGGTCGAATCCGCCGGCGTAGTGGATAACACGCTGGCAGGCGTCTAGCTCTTTGCGCGCCAGGCGCAGGGCATGGACCAGCTCTTCTTGCTGCGCGCCTTCGGCCCGACCGATATCCCAGAACTGCTGCCCCCAGTGATTGAGCGGTGTCGGGTTGGTGTTCTGCTTTCCGCACGCCAAGGAGCCCACGATCACGTCGCAAAGGCCGCGCTTGTAGGCGTTGTCACCATCGAGGCTCAGGCCGCCGCGCCGGCGTAGGGTGTTCACGACCTCATCGACGTCGAGGCCGCGGTCTTTGAGGACGATATCCAGGTCTGGCTTGCCTGCCGTGTAGATCACCAGCGCCAGTTTGGCGCCTGGCTGCAGGTTCTCGCTGATCATCACCAGCGCATCGTTGGCGAGCTGGTGGAATCGGTTGGTTGCGGACATAGGTAATCCTCGCCCGCGCATGTCGGTGGGCTCATGTGGTTTAATCGGGGTTCAAGAGGAGGAGCGATATGGCCAAGGAAACAAGAAAGCCGTGGGGCTATGCAGCAGTCACCCTGATATCAACTGGCGTCGGGTTCGCTTTCAGTGGGCTGATGACAGGCCAGCCTGCCTTTATCTACAGCGGTCTTGGCATGGCCATACCTGGAGTTTTGCTGGCCGTGACGCACTTCTGGTCGGCACGCCGGCGGGCTTGAGTTGTAGGGGAAGGGGTTAATAGTCGAAGTCGTATTCGGCGAAGCAGGGCGCGCATAGAGGGCGCTGGCCGCGCTGCGCCCAAGCCGAGGTCTTGAGTAGCCAGCGGCTCTTGTCGACGAATCGGCCACAGTCGCGACAATGGGTATGATTTTCCTCGGCCTTAAGCTGCGCGAACTGGGCGATGCGCTGGCGCTCATCCTCGGCTAGCAGCTGCCGGAAGTGCTCTTGCTCTTCCTTCTCCGTCATGTGCGGGTAGATCTTGCTCATGCCAGTCATCGCGGCCCCCTGCAGATCAGGTAGGCCATGTAGGCGAGGGCGCTCATTGAGCGGCCTCTTTGGCCATGAGCTTGTCAACGACCGCATCAGCCATCGCGCAGAACAGGGGCATTCTCCCCTCGTTCCAGATAGCCAGCGGTGACCTGGTTCCAATGGGGTTGCGAACGAATCGGTAGCGCTTGGCATCCTTGCGCAGAGTCTCGTTCTCTGCGAGTAGCTCATTTACGCCCTCAGCCAGGAACCTGTGTTGTTCGTCGCAGCAGAATCGACGGTCGTTCATCACCCGCTCAGCCAGCGCTTTCAATGCTTCTCGGTTCACGGCATAAGCTCCTTCGGCACCTGGACGGTATCGCCGAGCTTGTGTGCGACAATGGCCCGGCACGCCGCCGGCAATGGAAAATCAGCCCCTTGGGCAACGTCTTTGCCGTTTTCGGTTATCCAGGCTGCCCAGTAGTCCCAATCTTTCTGCGGGCAGTGCAGGCTGACGTTGTGCTTCTGCAGTAGCGGTCCGCCCACCGCCCAGTCTTCCCACGGGTTGAAGCGCTTGGCTTGCTCGGTCACGGTGTAGCGGTGGCGGGCAAACACCCGCCAGGAGGTGTTGTAGTGCGGGGGCTCGAGTTCCAGCTCCAGGCCTTCGGCCATGCCTACTGCCCACCCAAGCGCCTCGCCGACCAGGTCTGCCGCCTTCACTTCGATCAGGTCGGTCATGGTTGGGTGCCCGGCGGTGAAGGCATTGGTTGCCAGTGAGTGACCTCATCACCCGATCCGGCATCGATAAGCGGTATCCAGTATTCATCGAAGTCGTCGTGCGGCTCGAGCGAATACCAGCCGGTAAATGGTGTTCCCTCTTCAGGCTGCTCGTCATCATCGGTATTGAGCAGCTTCTCGTTCAGCCATTCCGCTGCGAACACGTAGGTCTTGTCGGTTCGGCTGCGGTAGACCGCAACGATGAACGTGGTGTCCGAGTTGACTGGGGTTTCCGGCAGCCTGTCGCTGCATTTTGTCCATTCGCTCACAGCTGATACCTCTCATCAATCCAGCGCCCAGGCGCCAGTGCGGGTGTAGGTTCGGGTTGTGTTTCGTGCGGGGAGAGCAGGCGCTGGTTGCCGACCTGCAGCTTGCACGGTTTCGTCTCGCGCCCTACAAACATGCCCACACAGAAGGTCTGCGCCAGGATGGCTACGACGGCAAACGTGTAGAAGAAAAGCTGGGATCGCTTCATGGCGTCACCACCCGGCGACCCCACCAGCATGATGGCCCGTCGTCGGTGTCGTAGATGGCCAGGCAGAACCAGCCTTCACCATCTGGCTTGCTGGGTTCCCAGTAGCTGCAATCGGGGTCGCCAGACTCGAAGTAGCGTTCTGCGATGTCCTCCGATGCGTCGGTTTCCAGTTCGACTCGGACCACCTCCAGCCCCTGCTGGGCGACCCAAGCCTTGCTTTTTTCGACGTCGACCTCGTCGAAATCGGGCAGCTCAGGGTGCTGAAACATCCCGTATTCGTCACGGCGCACAACTGCGGGCTTGATCAGGCTCTGGCGGTCGAGGCGTTCGATCTCCGCAAGAATCAGTGCACCAGCTTTCACCAGGTCGCGCCGGCGATCTGCGCTTGGCTTGAATGTCTCCGGCGCCCACGGCCAATCTGTGCTCATGGTGCGAGGCTGACCTGCCAGACGTGCGTACACGCTCGCCGCCCTGGCCAGTTCGCCACTGGTGTGACCGTCATCGCGATACAGCGAATAGCCTTTGTTGCTTACCTGCCGCTGGCGCTCGAGCACGACATCCTGTGCCGCGCGGTTGAGGGTGATTCCACTTTTCTCGGACACGGTTATTCCTTGGCCGCCATATCGCGGCAGTAAGTTGTACAAATTATTGAATCTGTAGAGGATTTTTGGCCGCTGGTCCGATTCAGTTCACAGTTCAGCCTTTGCCAGTTGTGCAGCTGCACCGCTTCGCTATGGTGGTCTTTGCCATTCACAAAAGACTTCGGTCGTAGGAGGCGACATGCGAATTCGTGGAGATGTTTACTGGCGGTGGGCGGATCCCACACTCCACCATCGGGAGCATGACGAAACTCTCGATGACGGCACGTTTATTGATGTTCAGGTACGACTGTCGCGAACCGGCAGCACGCAGATGTTCATCGGTGTGTATGCCCCGGGCGGCTCTGCGCTCCATGAAGAGGCTTTCGATTCTCGCCCAGGTGAGTCGATGACTCGTGCGATGGCGTGGGGAGTAGGGCGGGCTCGGAAAATCGCAGTTGACGGTGTGTCTGCAGCAAGAACGACGGTGTCATCCGGGTGAGATGTTACAAGGGTTGGCCCGAAGCGACGGACCAACCCGCCCCGTCACCTGACAGGCCCTTCGTACACTGGGATAGGGCCTCGGTAGAACTTGGGATCGTAATGGCGCCCAGGCTGCGTGGCAAAAAACCTGCCGCCTTGCTTCCCGTCTCGGCGTTGGGCGAGGTACGCCACTGGCTCCTTCGACGGTGTTTCTTCCAGCGCTTTCAGTATCCGTAGCGCTGCTGCGCTTCCTTCCGGTAGTTCCTCCAGCGCTGCTTCCAGCACGTCGAGCGGTACGGTGATCAGCTTATCTTTACGACCTATCAGCACTCCGTAGTTACGTCTCCCTTGCCTTCATAGGCTAGCTCAGCCTACCGAAATAGAGGCTCCTGCAGCCAATATCATTCCGAACTGGCCGCCATATCGCGGCAGTGAATAGAGGGGAGAGGGGTTACAGCTGGGTGGATTACAGGGGGCGGTCATCGCTTGTGCGAGAACCGATTTCGCTCAATCCAAATGGAATGATTGACGGAGTTGTTTGTCCATTGGGTATAAGACTACGAAAGGCTGTTGCTTTGCACATTCTTAGGATGGCTGACCATGCCGGACATTGAAAAAAGGTACCGTGCGTACAAGCTGCTGCGGGAGCTCGACTCCCTGACCTCCTCAACAATGAGGGAGGTCGCCTACGGCAGGCTTGGCGGCGCGGGCTGGAAGGCTGCTTGCGAAGCACATCGGGCGGCGTTCGAGCGCTGGATTGCCTATGCGGAGTCTGTCGATACCCCAGTAGAGGCTGAAGCCTTTCAAAGTGGGGCTCGTGCAAGAGATCGTCTCGCTGTAGGACCACTATCTAAGTAGTGATCTCCTCGGAGTCCACCACAGATCACTTAGCGATCAATTCATATATGCACGCCCGACCCGATGAAGGGGCGTTGGCGGTGGTGTGCCTATTTGCGCCCGAACAAGGCCTCCAGTACAAGGGGCAGTGCACTCTACGCGGCGTGTGCATACCCAGCCTAACCCTTCCTGAGCGCCCCAGTTCTGCTGGGCCGTATGTAAGTATTGTAAAAGTTCATTTTTTTTAGAAAAAATAGACGACCTGCTCTATCTTGACTCCATGGACAGCTACTGCCATTGGAGAGGTGGTCATGCGTCAACGCGGAGACGTTTATTGGGACTGGGTGAATCCAAATCTTCACTTCAGGAATCTGGACGAGCGCTTACCTTGTGGGGCGCTGATCAACATCCAGGCCAGGCTGTCGCCTGATCGCAAAACGCAGGTGTTTTTCGGTATCTATGGTGAACGAGGGGTGCTGCTTGTCGAGGAGCAGCACTTAGATTGCCAAGGGCAAACCATGACTGCGGCGATGGTTTGGGCATTGCAGCGTGCGACGAGCTGGGTGGAGCAGAACGCGGCGAGCCGGGCGTGAAGCTCAGATGCGACAAGCCACTTCGCTCGGCTCTGCGCTGGCGGATAGGGGCTCGATAAGTTTCATCAGATCGGCTATCGCGGCGTCATACCATGCGTAGCTGGCGCTCTCGCTCAGCTCGTCTTGGAATGCCTCCAGCACGGCTGCGCGGGTTTCGGCTGTCCACCCTGCAATCGCACCCAGCAGCGCATCCCGCTCGGCCAGCTGGGCGCGCAGCCTGCCAGCCTCGGCGCCAATCCCGTCACGCTCGTCGTTGAGGTCTCGAATGATCTGTGAGAGCTGATCAACCGTGCCTGTGTCAGGCATAGGCCCCAGGCCAACAATCGGCAGCCCAGTCTCCGCCGCATCCCGCTCTGCCTCTTCTTTGGTCCACCAGAAGGCAGTACCAACCATCCAGGCGATAGGGTCTGGGTGGGGCCGCTGAGTCATGGCCTGGATGATATTCAGCAGATCATGCCGCTCAAGTTCGTCGCAGTCGCCCAGGCACAGGCGGTCACCAACGTGGCGCGTGCACTGGGCATCGTCCTCGGTTAACTCTTCGGAGCTGCCAACCCAACCGCAACAGCGGCATTTGGCTGGGTAATAACGTCCAACCAGCGGCTTCAGGCCTATGTATGGCGGCACGCTGACCATCTCGGTGTTGCTGGATCGGTTTTCTGTGGGCATGGGATACCTACTATCCGATAAACGGTAGTTGATGAGTGATTTGTCGTGATCCGCAGTGATCGCGGATTAAGGTTTCTGGAAAAACCCCAAGAGGATTTCGGGAGGTCGTGACAACAGAATTGGAGGCACCCAAAACAAAGGTGCCTGACCAAAATGCAGAATCTGATTGATGCTTTAACAATGATTTCCCTTGTGCTCACCATCCACTTGGCTATCCGAGACCTGTATCGAAACTAAGCGGCTGCGGCGGAATGCTGTCGCGAGACACGCCAAGGATCATTGGCACTGGCCAGAGCGGCCATCGGCGGCGGGCTGACGCTGTTGCCGCACATGTGCACCTGCTCGGTCTTGGTGAACATCTTGCCGTCTGCGCCTTTGTCGATGATGTAGCTGGCCGGGAAGCCTTGGGCGCGGTACAGCTCATGTGGCTGGAGCATGCGCAGGCAGATGTCGACGATCACGTAGGGCGTGCCTTTCACAAACACCGTGACCAGGCCCAGGCGGTCCTTGGTGGTTACGGTCGGCGCTGGCGCGTCTGCTGCGCTGGTGTTCTCGGTGCCGTAGTAGCTGATCAGGAATGCGGCGACCCGCAGGGCGCCTTCTTCATGCTCTGGCGACAGCTTGTACTCGACTAGGGCGTGGTGCTCGGCACCGGCTGTCATTGTCGGCACCAGGTCATCTACTGGACGGCCCACGCAGTTGCGTCGGAGCGTGGCCAGGCTGGCAGTCACCAGGCGCTGCTGGCTGCCGGTGTTGGTGACCGTGGTCAGTGGCTCGTCCGCGCCCTTGGCTGGCGTGGTGTTGAACCCGCCATTCGCTTGCTCAATGAAGGCGGTGACCAGGGCGCGATGGTTCTGCGTCATCAGTGTGCCCATAGGTTGATCGGCTGGCGCAGGCTTGCCAGCGTATACCGGGCCGCCCGCTCCGATCATCACAGGGCTGGCCATCATCAGCTCCCCGCGGTTGGCCGCAGTGACGGTGGGTAGCGGCTCGCCCGGGTCGTTCACCCGGTCGGCGCCCTGGTGAGTTGCGGGAAGGATGACGGGGCTGGCCATTGCGAATGATCCCCCGCGCGGCCAGGAAGTTACCGTGCGCAGTGGCTCGGCGGCTGACTGGGCAAGCTCACCAGACCAGTTCGCGATCGGCACGATGAAGGGCTGCGGATTGTCCAGCACGAACTTCTTCATGCCCTTGGCCACGCGCCGCAGCGTTGCGGCTGCCAGTTCCTTCTTGCGCCCGAAGATGCTCTTGCTCGGCACGCTCCAGTCGATGCAGTCGGCTGCCGTGCGCCACTTCTGCTGGCCCTTGGCTGGGTGCTTGGCGTGGGTAGGCTCAGGCCACACGATGGGCTGTCCGTCGCAGCGAGCGATCATAAACAAGCGTTCGCGGCTGGTCGGCGCGCCGAAATCACAGGCCTTGATGATGCGCCATTCCACCTGGTAGCCCATGCCTTCGAGCAACTGCACGAAACGACGCCAGGTGATGCCGCGGCGCTTCGGGTCTGGCACGAGGAACTGCTGTTGCACCGGAACGCGCTCGCCAATTGCAGCCACGGTGCCGTCCAGCTTCATCACCCGACCGGTGGCCTTGTCGCGCTTGGCGATCAGCGGCCCCCATTGCAGGATCTGCTTCACGTTTTCCAGGCTGATCACCCGGGGCTTCTTCTTGCCACCCCACTTGAGGCCGATCCACGACAGGTTGCGGATCTCGCGCTTGCGCGGCTGGCCGCCGGCGGCCTGGCTGTGGTGGGTGCAGTCGGGGCTCATGTGGAACCAGCCAACCGGTCGGCCCTGGCATTCTTCGTCCGGGTCGCCCTCGAACACGTCGGTGGTGAAGTGGCGCGCCGCCGGGTGGTTGACGGTATGCATGCTGATGGCCGCCGGGCTGTGGTTCTTTGCCACTGTGACCGGCCGGCCCAGGCCCATTTCCAGCCCGGTACCGGCGCCGCCGCCACCGCAGAAGAAGTCCACTACGATCTCGTCGTCTTGCGGATCGAAGCCAAGGCCGTACTGGGTTTTGAAGTCGAGCGGGTTCTTTTTCTGGAATGCAGACATGGGCGGCCCTCGCCGGGGAGGCGTTATCGTTGAATAGGGGAAGGCGCTGGCTAGTGGCTCAGTGCCATGTTTTGCGGAGGGTGGGGATGTTTGATATAACGCCCGGCCATTTCACAGGAAGGAACCTCATGAAACACACCATCATTGGAGCAATTCTTGTCGCAGTAACCTCGCTTTCTCTCAGCGGATGCTTCGAGGCAGAGGCCGACCATAAGCCGAAGGAACAGAAGGAAGTCAGCGACAAGTTCTATGAGATCTCGGAGCCTGATGAAAGTCAGGACAAGGGCTTCAAGCCCTGATTCACTGCTGCCATTAACGCCGCCCATATAGGACGGCGTTTTCGTTTGGGAGCTGGCGGGCAGCGCCGGAGGGTCATGCCCGGCGAACCTTGAAGCCGAACATGCATTCGATATCGTGGTACTCGCAACGCTCATAGGCCTTGTACTTCGCCTGCGAGGGTGTGCTGGCGAACACATCGACGACTGTTCGATTGGCGATGTCCCACCAGTCCCATCCGGCCACCAGCACCTGGTAGCGCTTTAGGGGCAACTTCTCGGCCATCTCGTCGTACTGCATTTCCCAGGTCGGGTGGTAGTTGCGGATGCGCTTATTCGGGTCGCTATCGAGGATGACGCCGATGTAGTGGCCGCGGTCGGCCATGATTACGCCTGGCTTGCCGTTGGCTAGCACCCGGCGCCCGATCTCTGCCGGTACGTCGTAGTTGCGGCGGACGTAGTCGCAGTTGTAGTTACTCATGGCTTTCTCCATGCATGAGCCGCCCTCCGTGGCCGGATGCGGCATGGTGGCAATTTGGCTTGATATGGGTTATCAGGTGGTACCGGCGCGGGGCCGGATGAACGGGGGAGAAAGAATGCTCGGAGAAATTGGGAATATTGAGTCTTCGTCGAGAGACTCACACAACGGGGTCGCATTCACTATCAGATTCTTCAAGTACCCGAATGGGTATATGACTGAGGTCCATGTCGATGGCCTGCCCGTCCGAAAAGACGACGATAATTGCTGGAAGACCAAGGAAGAGGCCCACCAAGCAAGTGTTGAGCTTGCTCACAAGCTGATCGAAAACAAGTAACAGTCGTATAGCCACCCACCGCGACCCCAAGCACATACCCCGGGGTCGCGGATTCAAATGATTACTTCGCGTCGAATGTACCCAGTGACAGCTTCGCGGCGGTACCGACCTTATCGTCGAGAACAGCCTTGAATTCCTGGGCGATTGCTTCGCGCTGGGCTTCTTCGCCGATCCAGCGCAGTTTCAGCACCGGTTGCGCGCCGCCGGTGATTACGGACACACGCAGGCGAATCACTTGCTCGGCCAAGCCCTCGAACGGAATGACCTTGAAGTCCAGCCAGGCAGGCAGGGTTTCTTTGCTGCTGGCTTCGATCTGGTCCATGGTGCTGCGGCTGGCGCGGGTTTCACCGACGGCGTGATCGCTCTCCGACGAGGCCTTCACGGTGATGGTGCGAACCGCAGCGATCGCTTTGGCGATGGTCATGGTCTGACCATTCTCATCAGTGGCCGACAAATGCTGGTTCCAGTCTTCGATCCAGTCACTCATGGCCTTTTGCACCAGGCTTTGCCCGCACACCGCCTGAACGGCGGCGAATGCAGCGGAGGGCTTGAGGCGCAACACGGCGCGGTCATCGGCATGGCCTGGCTCTTCGGCTGTCCCGATGTTGAACAGCACGAGGCAGCTCATGCTGTCTTGGTCGATGAAGCCTCGGGCGGCCGGGGCCGCGCGCTCAACTACGTAGGCACTGTAGTCGGCCAGCGAGTGGGTGGAGTAGGTGCCACGGAAGCGGTTGCGGCCTTCCTGGTATCGTTCTAGATCAACTACGTTGAAGTTTTGCGGCACGACGACAACCGGGCCCAATGCCGGCAGATCGCGACCAACCGCGGCAATGGTGTTTTCCTGGATCAGTTCTAGAGCTTCTTTGCTGAGAGACATGCGCTTTTCCTTGTAGGTGCTGAGTTACGAGCGTGGGTGTACAGGTGCCTGGTCACGCGTGAAGAGCTGGTCATGCTTTTCAGGGAACAGGGAGAGCTTGCCGCCGGAGCCGACGTGCATCGGTGTGTCCAGGCTGGTGTTTTCGCTGCGTGTGCCGCGTTTGGTGGGGGTCTTGTACTCAAGCTTGTGCTTGATCTTCACCTGACTGGATTCACCGACTCGGCTGAAGTCCAGGGTGATGGTCACCTTGCCGGCCTTGCCGTGATCCACCACGCCGGCGGCAACTTCAGACAGGGCGTGACCGACCTGGCTGGCGAAGGCGCCGCCGTTCAGCTCTTCCAGGAACTCGGCAGTATTGGTTGGGGTGGACATTGCTTCGACTCCTTGGGATGGATGCCGCTTGGCGGCAAAGTGATGTGCTGCTGGCGCCGGCCGTGCCGGGCGCGTGTGGTGATGCGTTTCATGCTGCTTTCTGCTGATTCCACGCGCCGACAGCGGCAAAGATCTTGGCGGCCTCTGCTTCGTCGAGCGTTGTGTCTGTGGGGATTGCGATCCAGCCGGCCGCCACCAGGTGGTTGGGGTTGGCGGTGGCCCGCAGGTCGGTGTAGGTAGCCTCGATCACGTCGGTCAGGTGCTCGGCGCGGTAGTTACCTTGGGGAGCAACCTCAATCGACTTGTGGTACCGCTCCCCGAACTCCGTCCGACAAAGCACGCTGAGGTAGATGGTCCAGCGGTGCGGGATGTCGCAGACCGCGTCGACGACTTGCCGCACGCAGATCTGCTTGAGGTTCTTCCAGTTGATCAGCACCTGCTGTCCGCTGGGATCGATGTTGACTACGGCCGCGTGGTTGGCCGATACCAGGGCCCTGCAGGTGCGCTCCAGCCTGGCGCGCATGTTGTGCGGCTTGCGCTTGCTCATTGCATGCCGCCTTGCTTGCTCGCCGCACCGGCCTCCAACGCATCCACAAACCGCATGGCCGTCCGGTAGCTGTAGGCAAACCCCTGCTTGGCGCCGGTGGAGATTTCCACCACATCCCACGTCGTGCCATTGCCAGATGCCTGGTAGCGCGGCGCTGGCTGGCTGACCCTGGCGTGCGCCTCGGCCCTCACTGACTTGCTGCGCTCGAGCAGGGCCGCGAGCACGGCAATCTTCTGCTCGAAAGCAGGGTGCATTGCTGTCTGCATGGGGTGATCCTCGGGTGGGTCAGGCGTGGTATTCGAAGGCCTCGGCCTTGCGAACGATTCGAACTTGGGCGGTGCGGCGCTCAGGGGCGCGGCGGTCTCGGCGCATTGGGTCGCTATCGTCGATCACCGCATGCATGACGATCAGGCTGGCGAGCATGATGCAGAGCGGGCTGATGATCTGGCGGCGCATGGCTTCGGCAACTGCTGCGGCCCGGCGGGCAACACCGAGCTTCAACATGGCGTCGCCGATACGCTTCTCGACACCGCTTTCGCTGATGCCGAAGTGCCTGGCTATCTCCTTGGTGGTGAAGCCCTGGGCGACATCGAGGATGCATTGCAATTCGCGAGGCGCCAGGCCTCGGCCAAGGTGGCCTATCCATGCGCCGATGGTGATCGTGTCCATGATTAGCTCGTGCGGGGTGGCTGCATTGATGTGTGATCTGGTATTGAGCGCCCCGTTTCCGCGTTTCGGCGCATCCATCTAGGCGCTTGGGTTTCAGCGGCCACGTCTCACAGATCACACACCGATGCAGCCTAGTGATGGGGAACCAGGTGAACCGGGCAGTTTTCGTCAGGCTGACGCGGTGCTACTGCTGGGTGCGCAGTTCGTTGCGAGGCACCCATCCGCTACTGGTCTTGACCATGCAGCCGACGAATGCGGCGTAGCGGGTATCGCGCTCGGTTTGATGGCCGTACCAAGCGCAGGTGCCATAGTCGATGCCGCGCATGACCAGCCACACGACGGCGGCGACCATGATCGCTAAGGATCCGATTCGGATCACAGGTAGTCCTTGAGGCTGAGGCCCATCAGCTTCGCCGACTTCTCAAGGACGGCCATTTCCTTGTCGTCGATGTCGCCCGAGGCCTCTGCGATGGTGAGCATGACGTTGATGACGATGGCCGCTTCTTCGGGCGAGTGGGCCAGGTCCTTCAGTTCCTTTTCCGCGTTCATGCGCAGGATGCGGTGGCCCCCGTCGTGGAAGTCCTTCTCGGCGCGGTCCATGGTGTTGGACAGTTCCGGGCCGAAGCCTTTGAGCTGAGGCGTATTGGCGATCAGCTTTTCGGTCTTCTTGATCTCGTCCTCGCCGATATCGCCGTCGGCCGCTGCGACGTAGAAGGCGCCGTACACGATCGCCTGCATCAGGTCGCGGTTCTGAACCACCTGCATTGCAGCGCGGGCTTCACGACCTTTCTTGCCGAACAGTTTTGCAAACATGGGGTGTTGCTCCGTGGGGTTGATTTCCCGTCTGGCCCTGTTGCCAAGGCTAGCCAGTGAAATCAGATCACCGCAGTCAGCGTCCGAGTGCCATCGGCGTGCTGCGTGGTGATGTTCATACCGATGTGATGCGGTGCGCTTTTCTGAATCGCCATGGCCGCCTTGCTGAAGCGCTCATCGAAAGCGCCTTCACCATCAGGCAGGTGAGAGGTGCAGGTCAGGCGGGAGCAGTCTTCGCCGTTCGGGCCTTCACCGTCGTGGGCGATGTTGAAGCTGGCGATCATTGCAATGCCGTGCTCACGGCAGATGCCGATAATGCTTTGCATCAGCGGGCTGATTTGGTCGTCGTAGATTTCTTCTTTGTTCACGTGAATGCCCTCGGGTTAATTTCCCGGCAGCCACTCATAGGAATGGCTGCGAGCGAAATCACCAGGAGCGTGGGCGGTGCATCAGCTCAAGGATCAGCGCCTTTTCGTAACCCGGGATGAGGCAGCTGCAGGTGTTGTCGATGCGGTCGTGCTTCACGGCGACGCGGGCTTTGCGGAATTGCTTGCGCTTCATTTCGTGTTCATCCAGTGGATTCCCGAAGCACCCGGTCGCCCAGGTGCTTCAGTGAATCGCCGGTCATGCAGCGCGAGCCAGTTCCGCATGGGCCTTCAGCTCAGTCACAGCCTCGTCCGGCGTGCAGCCGTCTGCGTACAGGTCATGCAGGTCGCTTTCTTCCCGCGAACCCAAGGCGACCTGGTGACCGATCAGCTCGGACGCTTTGTCGATCCAGCGGTAGTAGGTGCGCTCTTCGGCGTCTGCGCGGCATTCATCAGCCGCCATGGTTGCCATGTTGAACATCGTGAATCCCTCCGATTGATTTCCCTGATACCCCTCGGGAGAAGGGCATCGAGGAAATCTGTACTGCTCAGCAAACCTGCGGGCCGACATGTCGAGCGAGGAAGCTTGCTGCGTTGCGTACTGTCCACCAGGGCTCAACGGCCGGCTTAACTCGGCGCCTGGTGGCTCATCTGCTGGTTTTTAAAGAGCGGTGGCTGCCGAAGCAGTCAATAACCTGTGTTATGGATCGAATAATAACTCAGGTTTTCACGCTGTCAATAACCCAAGTTATAAATTCGAGCAAAAAAAAGCCCGCACATGGCGGGCGGGTGTTTATGCTTCGGTAAATCCTCGCCATCCGATCCGAACGTGGCCTGATTCGAGGGTTTCGATTGTGATGCCTGACGTCTCCTCCAAGTCGGAAATCAAGCGCTTCCAGTCTGCAGGCGATTCATCGGCGCTCGGCTTGACTTCAACAAACTGTCTTTTCTGGACGTGAGGTGAAGCGATAGCTTGCTGGATGCGGTATCCGAGCCGCTCGTAGGACAGGGATGGGGAATGAGAGAAGGCGGGCTGCAACATGATTGGAAACTCCCTTTTGCTGTACATGTATACAGTTATCCGTTACGGAAGAAAATTTCAATAGCCTTTGGCTAAATTTATTTAGCTGCCAATCATCGTCCATAAAAAAGCCCAGCATTACGCTGGGCCATCTGGAAGGCCGGTTAGAGCTTGATGGTAGCGCGCACCACAACCCCTACGATTCTGCAGCCTTCCATGCACATTTCCATGGGGTAGGCCGGATTGAGTGGTTTCAGGAACCTTCGCCCTCCGTCTTCTACCAGTTTCTTGAACGTCGCTTCGTTGCTATCAGCAAGCTTGGCAACGACAAGCTTCCCTGGAATAGCCTCGGCTTCAGTGTCGACCAGAATCAGCATTCCTTCCGGGATGCTTGTGCCGACAGGGGAGGTCATCGAGTCGCCTTTCACCTCTAGCCAGAATGCGACCCCTTTAGAATCGTAATCTGACATTTCATAGCGATCCGACACGCCTGGCGGAAATGGCTCGACAGCTTCTGCCCAAGCGCCCGCAGCTACCCAGCTAATCACCGGATACTTGAAAGACTCGAGCTTTTCACTCAGCCCCCTGACGTTACTCGCTTCACGCTGGGCGCTCTGGCCGGATGCCAACCATTCGGCAGTAACTCCAAGAGCCCTCGCTATTTCAAGCAGCTTTTTGGAGGTCGAATTCCGACCGCTTTCAAGGTGCTGGATCGTGACCTGGCTTACTCCCGATTTCTCCGCAAGCTGAGCCTGGCTGAGGCCAAGTGCTGTGCGTCGTTCAAGGATTCGGTCTTTGAGCATTTCGGAAGGTTTGTTCATGCCTGCAAGGGTAAAACACACGTTATTGCTCATCAAATAACATGTGTTTGCCTTATCTATAACTTGGGTTATCATCGGGTGCACGATCCATTGGGGCACGCAGACATGCCGAACACAGAAAGACCAATTGACGAGGTTGTGCGCTTGGCCGGAGGCCAGGCAGAGCTCGCACGAAGATGCAAAACCAGCCAGCCGCGCATTTGGCAGTGCGTACATCGTAACCAGAAGGTACCGGCTGATCTGGTGATCCCATTTGAGAAGGCGGTGGACGGGAAAGTCACTCGCCATCAGCTAAGGCCAGACCTTTATCCGACAGAGGATCAGGCCGCTTCGTGTTGAGCATTTTACAACGACTGGCGTAGCGCCAGTAGTGGGACCGCCCTGCTGTTCATCCGTCCAGTACCTGAATCGCAGGCATAAAAAAACCGGGTGGCAGCCCGGCTTCTTCAACAACACATCGAGGTCGATTATGCACTCCGCAATCGATGCTAGCAATACCAAGCCTCTCGCGTCAGGTGTTGGCGATTCGCCAAAACTTGCGCGTCAGGTCATGTCTACCCGCGAGATCGCGCAGCTGACTGGAAAGAGCCATGACAATGTGCTGCGGGATGCCCGCCGCCTGGTTGCAGAGGGTGTCCTCAAATCTGAGGAGACCCCATACACCCACCCGCAAAACGGCCAATCCTATCCGGAGTTCCTGCTGAGCCAGCGCGATACCCTGGTTCTGGTTTCCGGATACAACGCCCAACTGCGCGCTAGGATTATTGATCGTTGGCAGGATCTTGAGGCTCGGGTATTGGGCCAGGTCCAGATCCCCCAAACCTTCGCGGAAGCGCTGCGACTGGCCGCCGATCAAGCAGAGCAGAACCTGCAGCTCCAGCAGGTCATCCAAAAACAAGCCCCGAAGGTAGCAGCAATACAGCGTCTGGCTGCCGCTTGCGGGGCCATCTGCATCACCGACGCGGCCAAGCAGCTGCAGGTTGCCCCGTCGAAGCTGTTCGACTGGCTTGAGCAGAATCGCTGGATCTTCCGCCGCAAGGGTTCCAGGCGTTGGATCGCTTATCAGCCTCGCATCACCTCGGGCTTGATGACGCACAAGGTGACAGCCCTGAAACCAGATCCAGAAACCGGCATCGAGCGGGCCGCGTTTGACCCTCTGGTCACCCCGAAAGGGCTCGCGCGTCTCGCTGAGCTGAAGGCTGGGGGGGCGCTGTGAGTGTACAAGCCATGACCTGGGCCCTGGCTATTCCGAAGTCCTCTCTGGAGAACCCTGCCGCTCGCCACGTATTGCTGTGCCTGGCCAACTATGCCGGTAGTGATGGCCGCGGTGCCTTCCCTTCGGCTGCCACGCTATCCGAGGACACCGGCCTGTCCGAGCGCACCATCCGCCTGAAGCTCGACGAACTGGAAGCAGCTGGGTGGATCGTCGAAGGGAACCAGGCTATCGCCGCTGCGTACATCGACCGCCGCGATCGCCGCCCTACTGTGTACGACCTTCAACTTAAGCGAGGTGCATCTGCTGCACCCCGTAGGGAACGGGGTGCAGGAAACCGCACGGGGTGCATCTCACAGCAGAACGGGGTGCAGGAAAAAGCAGAACGGGGTGCAGCAGCTGCACCCAATACGTCAATTAACCAATCTACTCACTCTCTGCGCGAGCCATTCGAAATGTTCCTGGATTGGATTCCGGATCAGGATCTGCTCAAAGCGTATGCACTCCGTTCGGGGCTCACCCTGGACAACTTCAGCGCCACGGCAATCGCCGGGTTCGTGCTCCACCACGACGCGAAGGGCTTGGTGCAGACCGAGAAGCAATGGCTCGCCGCTCTGGTCAACTGGGTGAAATCTGACCTAGCCCGTGCAGCTCGATCCGCTACCGGCAAGCCGAGCGCGCAGCAATCGAGCTCTTTCGATGACGACGACACCTCATGGCTCAACGGGGGAGATGACCAATGAACCAAGTAGCCACCATCGCCCACGGCCTTTGGGCCAAAGTTCAAACCGGCCAGTACATCCCTGCTGGAGACACGCTTCCCGCCGAGATCAAGGCCGAGCTCGATCGCAAAACGGCTGCAGTGATCAACCGGCTGTTCCGTGATCTGCGGACCATCTTCAGCGCTTGGAAACAGGCCTGGCCGGACATGAACACCTACAAGGCCGCCAAGCAGCAGTGGCTGACGGCGTTCCTCGAGGCAGGCATCAACACCCCCGAGCAGCTGCAGTTCGGCCTGATGCGCTGCCGACAGTCAGGGCGTGAGTTCATTCCCGCGCCTGGCAAGTTCATCGAGTGGTGCCAGCCATCGCCGGAGATGCTCGGACTTCCAACCTTGGCGGCCGCATTTCGCGAGGCTACTCGCAATGCCCATCCTGCGATGGCTGGCCGTGGTAGCTGGAGCCACGATGCTGTGTGGCACGCGGCCAAGGAGTGCGGCTTCGAGAACCTCAACAAGCTGCCCTCCGATGCCTGCTCGAAGCTCTTCGAGCGCAACTACACCATTGCCGTCCGCCGAATCGTAGCCGGAGAGCCGCTGCAGAAGATGCCGCTGGCACTTCCCGCCGAAGTTGCCGGTAGCCGGACGCCAGCGGTCGGCAACAACGCCCTGGCGGCCATGCGCGCCCGCCTTGCAGGCCGTTGAAAACACCAGCTAGGAGCTTGATCTATGCGCCAAACGAAGTTGACCAAGGCCGCGCGCGGCCGAGAGTGCCAGGTGCGCATCCCTGGGGTGTGCAATGGCAACCCTGAGACCACCGTGCTAGCCCACTACCGCCTGGCCGGCACCTGCGGCGTCGGGAAGAAGCCGCACGATCTGCAAGGCGCCTGGTCCTGCAGCGCCTGCCATGACGCTTGCGACGGGCGTAGCAGGGCAGTGGATCGCGATACCGCCCGCCAGTACCACGCCGAGGGCGTCATGCGTACCCAGGCGCTGCTGCTCAACGAGGGGGTGCTGGTCGCATGAACGCCCCCGCCGTTCGCCCGTTCAGGGCCAAGCCGACCCGCGCCAAGTCCGTCGACAGGGAAGGACAGGAGCAGGCCGCGCTGATGCAGGAGCTACAACTGCGCTACCCGCAGGCCTACAAGCTGATCTACCACGTGCCGAACGGTGGTCACCGCGTCAAGGCCGTCGCCGCCAAGCTGAAGTGTCAGGGCGTCAAGGCCGGCGTGCCTGACCTGGTGCTGCCCATGGCGCGCGGTGGCTACTTCGGCCTGTACGTCGAGTTCAAGGCCATGCCACCCTTCGATGCCCCGGTCTCGCCCAGCCAGGACGCCTACCTGCAGGCGCTGGCCGACCAGGGTTATCTGGCCATCGTGTGCCGGGGGAGCCTTGACGCCGTTGAGGCCATTCGTGCCTACCTGATGCTGCCTGTCACGGTGGCCGCATGAGCGCGACCCGAGAGGTGAAGCTGAGCGAGGCTGAGGTGCGCCGGCAGGCTACCGACAAGTCAGTGCGCGATCTGCGCGACCCACGGCACCCCGGCCTGTATTTGCGGTTCTGGAGCAACCGCGAGCGTGGCACTTGGCACCTGGTGCGCGGCAAGAAGTGGGTGCCGGTCGCCCGCTGGCCTGACCTGACCGTGGCGGCGGTGATTGCCGAGCTGCCCGCGCTGCGTCAGCGCCTGCTGCGCGACCCGGCCACGGCGCCGGTGGTTTCCGGCATGGCCACCGTAGGCCAGTTGCTCGACTGGTACGGTGACCGCATGGCCCGCGACCGCTCGCTGTCGGCGAAGCGCAAGGCCGGGGCCAAGTCCGCCATTGCCCAGCACCTGAAACCGCGCCTGGATGACCTGGCCGTCGCCGACTTGAATGCCGACGCCTTGGACAAGCAGCTGATGTGGCCGTGCCAGGCCGAGGTGTCGCTGTCCTACCTGCGGCAGATGTTCGCGCTGCTGCTGACCGCCTTCCGCCAGGCCCTGCAACTGCGCCTGATCGATCGCAACCCGATGAGCGGGATGCGCTTTAGCGACTTCACGAAGGCCCGGATCCTGCCCAAGGCCGCCCGCCTGCGCGACGTGCAGTTGCCGGAGCTGATGCAGCATCTGGCCCAGGCCTTCGAGGAGAACCCGGGCGACGCCATGCTGGCCTTGATGATGCTGGCCCACGGCACCCGGATCGGCGAGACCCGCATGGCCCGCTGGAGCGAGATCAGCCTGGCCGCTGCCGAGTGGTTCATCCCGGCCGCCAACACGAAGACCCGCACCGAGCACCGCCTACCACTGACCGACCAGGTGCAGGCGCTGCTGGTCCGGTACCGGGCGATTCAGCAAGCCCAGGGCTACGAGGGTGTTTACCTGTTCCCGAACCGCCGCCGGCTGCCGCTGAGCGAGACCCAGGCCAGCATGGTGTTCACCCGCCTGGGGCAGGGCGAGTGGACAAGCCACGATCTGCGCAAGGTGTCCCGCACCACCTGGACCGACCTCGGCATCGACGGCCACATCGGCGAGATGTTGCTGAACCACACGCTGGGCAAGATCGCTAGCACCTACATCAACACCCAGGCCATGCAGCAGCGCCGGGCAGCCCTGGAGAAGTGGCACGCCTGGTTAGACGGCATCGGCTTCGGTGCCATCCACGGCCTTACCAAGGCCTTAACCGAAATTTCACAGAATTCGGCCCAGCCAGCGGAACACAAGGCGTCCAGCGACCTTGCCGAATTTGTAACTAGCGAGGATTCAAAGTGACAAGGAAGAGCCATGGCCCCGCCTTCAAGAAGGCTGTGATCAGGTTGGCTCAGTGCCCTTTGTGCCGTGGGAGAGCGGTAACTCAGGGGGTGTTTCACGAACTGCCATGCGACCACTGCAACGCCTCGGGCTGGGTAGCGGCTGCAACTGGCGAGGCCCTGGCCCTGGATGAACTGGTGACCCAGCTCAGCATGAGGCTCCGGGCAGCGCTCCGGCAGATCGAGCAGTTGAAGAACCCTCAGGCATCCGGGCCTGAGGCGACATATCAGGGAAGCAACCGGCGCGGCGCCGGCGGCACCAACCACACCGGGGATTAAGGGGGAAGGACATGAAAAAACGAACCTACGTAGACAAGGCCCTTGGTGACACCGCGTACATGCTCGAGCAATGGGGCTGGTGGCGCATGGATGGCATGGGCGTGCCTCAGTACGTCTGCCCGCTGTATGCGCTTATGAAGGAGCACGCCCCATCGGAAGGCGGGCTCAAGCAATACGTGATCACGGACGACCTAGCGCTTGCGGTGGACGGCGCCGTAGCCAGGCTGAACAAGCGCAACCCGCAGATGGGCGGCTTCGTCTGGCTGTACTTCGGTGCTAAGTGGCCGGCGCTACGGATCGCTCGCGAGCACAAAATGGGTGAAGCTAAGGCACGCGAGCTGATCAACACTGGAGTGGCCTGGATCGATTGCGCTATGGAGCAATTGCGCGAGGCTGCATAAAAAGCTTTCCGCGCGGATAAACACCTGTTTTCATAGCAGCGTGTCCAGCTTGCAACAACGCGACACAGTGAAACCCCGGCCATTGCAGCCGGGGTTTTTGCGTTTCAGCGGCCCAGCTTTTCCATGGCTGCATCGGCCAAGAACGATGAGCGGCTCTTCACATTGTGATCGCGTACGTACCGGTCAATCTGCTGGATGACGAAGCCCGGCAGGGTGACATTGACCTTTTCGGTCTTGCCCAGGTATGGCGTGATGTCGATCTCCAGCATGCCCCAGCCCATGTCAGCGAAGTCGGGATTGTCCCGGTGGGCCGCGGCGCTGGTTGGCATCGGGATGGCCTGGCCGTTACTGGCGATCTCTTCCAGCATGATATGGGCGACCTCGACGGCAGAGGCATAGGCCTCCTCGAAGGTGTCGCCCGCGGTAACAGCGCCTGGAATATCGGGGATCTGAATGCCGGTGGCGGTGTTCTCGTCGCCCCACTCGATGCAGATTGGGTATTGCATGTTCGTCTCCTACAGAGGTGCAAAGGGTGAAGCCGGGTTATTTCAACCCGGCTCGTTCCTTGATGCTCTTTACCGTGCCGATCGGTAGATCCTTCTTGGGGTGTGGCACTGGTATCGAGTTTGGGTTGTTGGGGTGTTTGAAGATGTGGTGGCTTCCAGTGACACGTTTTAGAACCCATCCAGCTGCTTCAAGCTCCTTGATCAACTGCCTGCTTTGCACCTCCGTCTCCTTGTATGGTTGATGTTGAAATTATACCTCTAGGCGTATAACCCGTAAAGGTAAAAGATGCGCCTAGGGTTATTTTTATGCGGATGACACGCCCAGGCAGCTGGGCTAAGTCGGTAGTGGCGTCGTCTAATCCCGTGCGGACAATGGGCGGCTACGCGATGAGAGTCTGGGGTACGTGACCCAGCGATCCAGACCACGAAGCCGGGAAGCACCGGCCCTCCGCACCCCCGTGAAGTCCAGCCACGAGTTGCCCGCAAATTTCACTGAGCGCAGAATGCAGCTTTGAGTGAAGGAGCGTTCGGCATGGTGTTGCGTGGTATGGCGCAGATGCATTTTGATGACTTGGCCGAGAGGTTCCAAAACTTGGTTCGCACTCTCGGTGGCCCGGAGCCATTGGAGTTCGTTTGGGTTGTGTTCTACCAAGGACGGGTCTTTGGTGCCTATCCGCTTGCAGAGCAGGCGCTGGTGAAGATTACCGAAATTGAGCACTGCATCAGCATTGATGAAGCCCCTGCCCCGCAAGCGTAAAGCTCTATCTGCGCTGAAGTAGCCCCCCTGAGCGCATAACCTACCGCTCCATGATGACCGCGCCGATGGCGCCTGACGCTATGGAGAGGCTGAGAGATTCCTGTGAGAAATCGAGGCGCTAGTCTTTCACGGTATGGCAATTGCCTAATGCGCCATGGCAATATCGAGATCCGAGCTTTTGCATAGCCGTAGCAGTCTATGTTGGCTAGTTCGGATTATCCGGCCGAAAGGCCGGTTTTTTTTGAGCCTCGGTGTCTGCCGGGGCTTTCTTCATTCTGGAGGACGCATGGAAAAGCTACAGCTCGACGTAAAGGTTGAGGGCGCCGCTGACTTCCTACGCCCTCTGGCTGAAACAATCAGGTCACTTGAACAGTTTCCCGAGCTGCCGTTGCAGGTCTTTCGTGACCTTGTCGCTCACAGCCTTCATGAGCTTTCCGTAAGTCTCGACAGCGCCGCATTTGCCGCAGGTGACCTTCGAGTTGTCGTTCGGCCTAGCCGGAACCTCGAACTTATCACTGCCGCACTTGGCGCACTTGAGGGTTACCTTCATCGTTTTTCGCTCCGTGAAACGTCTTGTGTGGAAGCTCGACAGTAGTACGGGGCCACCTTTCGCATGTCTAGGGCTCGCCATTCAGGTGGGCCTTTTTCGTATCTGGAGCAAGCAAATGTCCGATCCAGTTCTCGCGGCAATCGCTTCCCTGTCAGCTTCGGTTAGCAACCTTCAGGCACAGGTGGCCACCCTAAGCGGCCAGGTTGCAACGAAGGCAGACACCACGGCCGTCCAGGCGCTGGCGAGCACCGTCACCGCGGAAGGTGGCCATGTAACGGTGCTGACCAACAGAGTCGCGGAAGCCCGTGCTACCACAAGCCTGACGAGCCGCGTGACCAGCTGCGAAACCGCAGACCTGCTCATCGATGCCGGCCAGACAGTCGAGCCTCTGCGCATGGGCAAGGTTGTCTTCCACGGCGAGACTGCCCGGCAGATCCGGGCCGCACAGGCAGTTCTGCGGGAAGCGGGTGTAGGCCAGTTGGAAGTGGTGAAGCGTCCCAACGAGCCCAGGGAGCCATTCGTCGTGATCGACGGACAGGTGTTCATCACCAAGGCCGCACTCGAAAGCTCTGGTACCGATCCATGCCCTTACAGCCTCAAGGTAACCATGGGTGAGGATGGCCGTTTCTACATCGCCGGTGTTGGGGTTGGTGTCAGCACTGTCGCAAACGAGCTGAAGCTCGGGCCGAGCCTGGAAAATGATGTCCGCCGCCTGCTTCGCGAAGAGCTCAAGCCTGGCGGGATGCTGCATCGCTGCTGATCCAATGCCCGCCTTGAGCGGGTTTCTTTTTTCTGTGGAGCACCCCTATGGCCGAACCAAGTACCGGCGCCCTTGCAGTGACCGGCGTACTTGCCAGCGTCGGCCTGGGTGCTTTCTTCCCGCAGCTGGACCTGGCCACCTTGGTGGGGTCCTTCGGCGGGGCTTTCTTCTACGTCGTCTTCGCCAAGGACATGAGCACCTGGCGCCGGGTCGGCTACTTGCTGACTGGCTGGATCGGTGGCTACTTCGGTGCGGCCGAGTTGATGGGCTGGGCTTGGACCAAGACAGCTGGGTTCAGCGCCTTCGTGTGTGGCGCTCTGTGCGTGATCACGTTCTCTGGCCTCATCGAGTGGATGCAGACCGGCCAGCCGCCAAGGTGGTGGGCTTGGTTCTTCCGCCTCCGAGCCAGGAAGGAGGGTTGAATGGCTGCCGTAATCCAGGCCGTGTTGTGCGCCGTCATCTTCGTGATGATTGGGCTGCGCTATCGGCCATATCCAGATGCCCGCTACAAGCTGGGCGTGTCCCTGATGGCCTGGGCCGCATGCGCGGTCACAGGAATGCAGTGCGTGAGCCTCATAGGCCGCATGGTGCTGCATGACGAGTTCGCCGACGTGTCCTGGTTCAACACTGCGTTCTACCTCCTGGCCGCCATGCTGGTCTGCCGGGCGAAGGGCAACGTCGCCAAGATTGTGCGGGTTGAATGATCCGCGCCACGAAATCGACATGCGCCATTTCGTGGCGCGAGGAGGCTGAATGGCTCGCATGACAGCAACGATCGTCTGCCGCCATCGCTGGTGGCTGAAGTACTACCTGGCTGGTGTGCTAGGAATTGCGCTGGTCACAGGGCGTGAGCCGGACCCAGATCGGATCGCTTACTGGGTCGATCGCGGATTGAAAGCTGAGGTGCACTGATGGCCAGGCTCAAGACGCTCGGTTCCCGCATCAAGGAGAGCGTAGGCTCTCGGGTCAAGGTCGTGAGCCCCGGTAGTTGGCGAAGCGGCATGACCAGCTCCCAGCGCGGCTATGGCTACAAGTGGCAGCAAGCCAGAGAGCGGTACCTGCGCGACAACCCGCTGTGCGTTTATTGCGAGCGGAACGGCCGCATAACTGCCGCCAGGGTTGTCGACCACATCGTTGCTCACCGTGGCGACATGGTCCTCTTCTGGGAACAGACCAACTGGCAGAGTCTCTGCAAGCCTTGTCACGACTCCGTCAAGCAGGCTGAAGAGGCGTCGGGGCTAGGTAGCTGACACGTCAGCGGATCGACCAGAACCCAGCGCGGCGGGCTAGAAGCACGCCAGTGACGTGCCGCGAAAGGGGTAGGGGGGTCAAAAGCTAGGGATTCTCATCTAGCTAGACCGCCACCGACCCCACGTACAGATTTTTTTCCCCCACAGGATTTTTGTTAAATGGCTTTAACATCCCGCAAGCGCGCATTCATCGCTGCGCTGAGGGAAGGTGCGTCCAATCGGGACGCCGCTGTAGCGGCTGGCTATTCCGAAAAGACAGCGTCTGCGGCGGGCTCTCGGCTGGTGAAGGACAAGGATGTGGCGGCTGAACTGCTAAAGCTCCGCGCCCTGGGTTTGATGCCTCAAGATGTTAAAGGTGATGTTAAAGCGCATGTTAAAGCCAAGCCTGCCGAGAACACCTCGGCCAGAGATGAGCAGGCGGCAGAATCGGACCCTGTAGCCGATGAACAGCCGGAACCCGAACCTGCTGGTTTCGACCTGACCCAGGCGCTCCTGCATCGTGACCCCAAGGACTTCTTGCTGTCGGTGATGAACGACTTGGGCAGCGAACCAAAACTGCGTGTTGACGCAGCTAAAGCCCTGATGCCGTTTGTTCACCCGCGCAAGGGTGAGAGTGGTAAGAAGGACCAAGCTCAGGCCAATGCCGATAAAGCGGCCACCGGCAAGTTCGGCACGCGCCGCGGCCCGCTGCAGTCGGTGAAATGATGGAGTGGTCAACCGCTTGCCTAGACTGGGAGCAGCGCATTGTTGCCCGCCAGAGCCTGATTCCGTTCGAGCCGTTGTTCCCGACTGAGGCTGAGGAAGCCCTGGACGTGTTCGGTGCGTTGCGCATGGTAGACGCCACTGGCAGTCCTTTGATGTGCGAGACCGTGCGTGACTGGGTCAACCAGTTCGTGGCCGCAATATTTGGGGCCTACGATCCAGACTCAGGACGGCGCCTGATCAGCGAGTTCATGCTGCTAATCAGCAAGAAGAATGGCAAGTCGACCATCGCCGCCGGAATCATGCTAAGCGCGCTGATACTCAACTGGCGTGCTTCGGGTGAGTTCATAATCCTCGCGCCGACCAAGGAGATCGCGGACAACTCCTACCTGCCGATCAGGGATATGGTGGCGGCTGACGACGAGCTCAAAGCCTTGCTCAAAGTGCAGGACCACCTGCGCACCGTGACCCATCGTCAGACTAACGCCACGCTGAAGGTGGTTGCGGCGGACAGCGAGACGGTCTCGGGCAAGAAGGCCATCGGCGTCTTCGTCGATGAGCTTTGGGTGTTCGGCAAGCGCGCCAATGCCGAGGCGATGCTGAGAGAGGCCACCGGGGGCCTGGCATCCCGACCGGAGGGATTCATCATCTGGGCAACCACCCAGTCCGATGCTCCGCCTGCTGGCGTGTTTCGGCAGAAGTTGATGTACGCCCGCAAAGTGCGCGACGGCGAGATTGTGGACCGGTCGTTCCTACCAGTGCTTTACGAATTTCCCAAGGCCATGCTGGATGCTGGCGCGCACCGGGACGCCTCAAACGCCTACATCACTAACCCGAACCTCGGCCTGTCGGTGGATGAGCCATTCATCGAGCGCGGGTACGCCCAGGCGCAGCTGGACGGCGAAGAGTCATTCCGTGTCTTTCTGGCCAAGCACCTCAACGTCGAGATCGGTCTGGCGCTCCTTTCTGATCGCTGGGCGGGTGCTGACTTCTGGGAGGCGCAGACCTCGGAGCTATGCCGCACGTTGGAAGACCTGATTGAGCGCTGCGAGGTGATCGATATCGGCGTCGATGGCGGAGGGTTGGATGACTTGCTTGGCCTGGCGGCAGTCGGGCGTGAGCAAGGCACACGGCGCTGGCTGGCCTGGACTCATGCCTGGGCCCATCCATCAGTACTGGAACGGCGAAAAGCCGAAGCACCGCGCATCCGCGACTTCGCCAAGGATGGGCATCTGACCTTGGTTAAACGCATCGGCGATGACATCGAAGCGGTGGCGCAGCTGGTGTCTCAGGTCGAGCAGGCCGGCTTGCTGGACAAGGTCGGGCTTGACCCGGCCGGCGTCGGCGCGATCCTCGACGCGCTGGAGGCCGTTGGGATTCCGCGCGAAAAGATCGACGGCATTTCACAAGGCTGGCGCCTGGGCGGCGCCATCAAGACTGCCGAGCGCAAGCTGGCCGAGGGCGCGCTGCTACACGGCGGCCAGCCGATGATGGCTTGGTGCTGCGGTAACGCCAAGGTCGAGCCGCGTGGCAACTCGATCCTCATCACCAAACAGGCCAGCGGCTCGGCCAAGATCGACCCGCTGATGGCGCTCTTCAACGCTGTGACGCTGATGGCCCTCAATCCAGAGGGGCAGGGCGGCATGGAAAACTTCATGGCAGGCATTCGGGATCCACTGATCGCATGAACGCATTTCATATTTTCATCGCCTGCGCAGTGATCGCTTTCTGCTTGGCATGCGGCGGCGTCTGGATGCTGGCTGGTACCGGCTGGGCTTTGCTGGCGGGATCGCTGAGCTTTTTCTGCATCGCCGGCTTCATCCGCAGAGGGCTTGTCAGTGATTAAAACCCTATCCCAGGCACTGGGGGCTGCTGCTGCCAAGCCTTCAGCCAGTATGAGTGAATGGCTGGGCAAGACCATCAAGCTGTCGGATGGAGGTTTCTGGAGTGCCTTTAACGGCGCTCAGTCCAGTAGTGGTAAATCGGTCAGCGTCGATAAAGCCATGCGCCTGTCTACCGTGTGGGCATGCGTTCGGATTATCTCGACATCGGTAGCTGGCTTGCCGTTGAGCATCTACCGGCGCATGCCGGATGGCAGTCGCGAGAGCGCGCGAGACTTCCCGCTCTACGATGTGGTGCACACCAGTCCCAACCAAGATATGGCTGCCTTCCATTTCTGGCAGGCTGTCGTCGCCTCGATGCTGCTATGGGGCAATGCTTATTGCGAGATCCACCGATCAGCCGGGCGCGTGATTGCCCTCGACTTTCTAATGCCGTCGCGAGTCGAGCTTGAGTTCGACGATGATGGACGGCTCAGGTACTTCTTCAAGCCCCGAAAGGGCGCGCGCCGGGAGATTATGCGGCAGGACATGCTGCACATTCCGGCTTTTACCCTGGACGGGCGGGTTGGGCTGTCCGCCATACGTTACGGCGCAGATGTGTTCGGGTCGGCGATGTCAGCAGACGACGCCGCCAACAGCACCTTCCGCAACGGCATGATGCCCACGGTCGCGTTTTCGGTCGACAAGACGTTGAACCCTGCCCAGCGGGTTGAGTTTCGTGAGTACGTGAAGACGATCTCCGGGGCATTGAATGCAGGCAAGAGCCCCGTCCTCGAGCAAGGCGTGAAGCCGGAAATGATCGGCATCAACCCCGCCGATGCGCAGCTGCTTGAGTCGAGAGGGCACAGCATCGAGGAGATTTGTCGCTGGTTCGGCGTCCCGCCCTGGATGGTGATGAAGACCGACAAGGGCAGCAACTGGGGCACCGGCCTGGAACAGCAACAGATCGCATTCCTCACCTACTGCATCATGTCCTTTACGGCGCCAATCGAGCAGTGCGTGAACAAGTGGTGCATGACGGCGGTGGACCGGATCAATTTCTATTCGGAGTTCTCCATTGAGGCGTTCCTGCGGGCCGACAGCTCCGGCCGCGCGGCATACCTCAGCACGATGGCGCAGAACGGGTTCATGACTCGCAACGAAGGCAGGGGCAAGGAAAACCTGCCAAGTAAGCCTGGCGGGGATGTGCTCACCGTGCAGTCAAACCTGGTACCGCTGGACCAGCTGGGCAAGCAAAACGATGGGCAAGCTGTTCGAGCCGCCCTGATGAACTGGCTGCAAGAGCCGGATAGCACCTCTCGGGAGTAACCCATGAAACACAAGATCCAGTCTCGCGGCCTGCGCAGCGAGATGAGCCCGCGCGCGCTCGATAAATGGAATCCCGCGATCCAGGCGGCTGTCGAGAACACGTCGGACACCATCACCGTATACGGCGTCATCGGTGAAGACTGGTACGGCGAGGGTGTGACCCTCAAGCGAATTGATGCCGCGCTTCGCTCTATCGGCGAGAAGGATGTGACGGTGTATATCAACTCACCGGGCGGTGACATGTTCGAAGGCATCGCTATCTACAACCGCCTGAAGGAGCACAGCCAAAAAGTCACCACCAAGGTGCTCGGCATGGCTGCAAGCGCAGCTTCGATCATCTACCTGGCGGGCAGTGATCGGCAGGTAGCCAGCAGCGCGTTTCTGATGATCCATAACTGCTGGACCTTCCTCGCGGGGAACCGCCATTACCTGCGTGATGTGGCTGATGACATGGAGGAGTTCGATGCTGCAATGGCTGACCTCTATGCCGAAACCAGCGGGCAGTCGCCAGAAGACATGGCCGAGTTGATGGATGACGAAACCTATATCCGTGGCAAGCGTGCGGTGGAGCTTGGGCTGGCCACCAGCGTGCTATCCGCAACGGAAATCACCGAGCGCGAAACCGAAGAGTCGGCGCAGGCCAATGCCCTCAAGGCCATGGATGTGGCACTGGCAAAGGCGGGCATGCCCCGTTCCGAGCGCCGCGAGCTATTCGCCAGTTTCAAGTCCGGCATGCCTCGCGCTGCCGGCGGGGGCACGCATAACGCTGCCCCGACCGACAAGCCCCGCGCTGTCGCGCCAGACCTCTCCGCCTCTCTGAGCGCGGCAACCAACATCCTCAATTCTCTGAAAGGAAAGTGACCATGGACTTTGAAGCCCAAGTCAATGAACTCAATGCCAGCCTCAAGGGCATTGGTGATCAGATCAAAAGCCAGGCCGAGGCGACCGAGAAGCAAATCAAGGCTTCCGGTGAGATGAACGCCGAAACTCGCGCCAAGGTCGATGAGCTGCTGACCAAGCAGGGCGAGCTGCAAGCGCGCCTGGGCGAGGCCGAGCAGAAGCTGGTCAATGCCAATCGTGACCGCCAAGCACCTGAGCGTCCGCAATCGGCTGGCGAGATCGTTACCGCCTCCAAGGAAATGGAAGGCGTTGACTCGTCGTTCCGAGGCTCTCGCCGCATCTCCGTGACCCGGGCAGCAATCACCTCGGCGCCCGCATCCGCCGGTGACCTGGTAGCGCCCGATCGTCGCTACGGCATCCAGGCTGCTCCCGAACGCCGCCTGACCATTCGCGATCTGATCGCCCCAGGCCAGACCGGTAGCAATTCGGTGGAGTACGTTCGAGAAGACGGCTTCACCAACAATGCTGCGCCGGTGCCGGAAGGCGGTTCCAAGCCATACTCCGACATCAAGTTCAAACTGGAAAACGCCCCGGTGCGTACCTTGGCTCACCTGTTCAAGGCAAGCCGTCAGATCCTCGATGATGCCCCAGCGTTGAAAAGCTTCATCGACGCTCGCGGTCACTACGGCCTCAAGTTGGCTGAAGAGTCTCAACTGCTCTTCGGCAACGGCACTGGAGCCAACATTGGCGGCATCGTTCCCGCTGCTCAGCTCTACGCGGCCCCCGGCGGTGTTGTGGTCACCGGGGAGCAGCGGATTGACCGAATTCGCCTGGCCCTGCTGCAGGCCGAGCTGGCTGAGTTCCCATCGGACGGCATCGTCCTCAACCCAATCGACTGGGCGTTGATCGAACTGCTGAAGGATGCTCAAGGCCGGTACCTGATTGGCCAGCCGCAAGGCGACACGCAACCAACTCTGTGGCGCCGCCCTGTGGTTTCCACACAAGCCATGCCGCAGAACGACTTCCTGGTCGGCGCCTTCGGTCTGGGCGCGCAGATCTTCGACCGCATGGACGTGGAAATCCTGATTTCCACCGAGAACGACAAGGACTTCGAAAACAACATGGTCACCGTCCGTGCCGAGCAGCGCCTGGCCCTGGCCATTTACCGGGGTGAGGCGTTCGTCACCGGTCCGTTGACTGGCGAATAAGGCTGGACCACAGCAGCAATGGCGCTCGTAAGGGCGCCACTTTTGAAGGAGCTGAGTATGTCGAACGCAGGAAAGAAGACCGGCAGGAACCACACTGAAGAGCAAGCACCGGAGCCCGAGGCTCAGCCTCCTGTGCCCGCTGACGGTGTTGCTGACGCAGCTTCCAACTCGGGTGACGACGGCAATCAAGCGGTCGGTGACGTAACCGCTGCAGCCTCTACCGGTGGCAATGATGCTGCTGGGCAATCCGTTGCAGATGGCGCGGCAGCATCGTTGGCCGCAGAGCCTGGCGCAGGTCAGGATGCCTTGGCATCCGACGCTGGCGGCAACGATGCGCCTCCGCTGACTGCCAGTGGCGAACAGCTGGCAGAGCAGAGCACAGCAGGTGCGCCGAGCGGGGAGGGCTCCTCCGACCTCTCCGTGGCCATTGGTAAAGTTCCTGCGCCCGTCAAACCCGCGCCTGTGAACCCGGCTGAGGTCGAAGTGTTCCCGCTTCGTACCTACCAAGACGCCGGCGAACTGCGTCGGCGTGGGGGTAAGGTGTACACCGTGGACAGGCGTCATGCTGAAGCCCTGGTGCAGCGAGGCCTCGCTTCTCTTGAGCCGCCGGAGGAGTAGCAGATGGCGGTCATCAGCATGTCCATCGCTCGGCATCATCTCCGTGACCCCGACGATGCTGACGAATACCTGGAGCTCCTGATCGAGGCGGCGGAAGGGCAGGCGATGGACTATCTGAACCGCCGGTTTTACGCCAACCAGCAGGCGCTTGATGAGGCTGTCGCCGCCGGGGATGCCGGTGATTCGCCCATGGTCAGCAATAAGCAGATCCAGGCGGCTTGCTTGTTGATCCTCGGCCACCTTTACGCCAACCGCGAGGACGTTGTGATCGGGACCATCGCCACCGAACTGCCGCAAGGTTCGAAGGCGCTCCTGACGCCGCATCGTATCGGGTGGGGCATATGAGGGCCGGGCCGCTGCGCCACCGGCTTCAGGTTGCTCATCGACACGAGGAGAGGAATAAATCCGGGGGCGCTACAGTGACGTGGCTACCAGCTGCTCGCCCAGAAATGTGGGGTGAGGTTCGCACCCCAAGCGGTCGAGTCATTGCGGTTGCTGAAAAGCTGAGTGTTGTTGTAACCGCCGAAATCATCGGCAGGCCGCGGCTAGATATCGTTGCAGGATCGCGCCTGACACGTAGGGGGATCACGTACCAGGTTGAGGCTGTGTTGCCTGACAACGAAAATTCCCTGATGAGGCTTCTCTGCTCATCGGTACCTAACCCATGAGGTGAAACATGAAAATTCGAGCACTGGGCCCGCTGACGGGCGCATCTGGTGAGCGCGAGAAGGGCGAAGAGTTCGAGGTGACCAAGGAGCAGGGCGAAGGCCTGATTGCTCGTGGCTACGCTGAGGCCGTGGCCGACAAGGCCGTCAAGCCAGCGAAGGCCGATCAGGCCAAGGAGTAGGCCATGGCGCGCCGCTCGAAGATGCGCGGCGACATCCGCCTCCGGCGGACGCTGCGCAACATCCACAAGACGATGGACAACGAGTTGGCCCCGGCGATGCGCCAGGCCGCTGAGCGGGTTCTGGCCACCCAGCAACAGCTGATGCCCAAGGACACGGGAGCAGCGGCCGCCGCGCTGAAGATCTACGTCGCGCCCAGCGGGCTGGATGCGCAGATCGGCATTCGAGGAAAGCGCGACAATCGAAAGTTCTTCTACCTGCGCTTCATCGAGTACGGAACCAAGGGCTACATCGGCGGCAAGCGCGCAGGGAGCCGGAACCGCCGCGCAACCAACAAGAGCGATGGCGAACACTTCTTCGGCAAATACCCGGATATTCCGGCCAGGCCGGCGCATCCCTGGCTACGCCCCTCCATCGACGTAAACCGGGAGTACGTCATGGCTGATATCGAGACGGCGGTGCGTCGAACGCTCCGCAAGGCAAGCCAGGGAGTAGGCAATGACTGATCCATCCCTGGCCCTACAAGAGGCCATCTTCGCCAGGCTTCAGGCGGAGGTGAGTTGCCCGATCTACGACGGTGCGCCCTTGAATGCGGAAATGCCATATGTGTCCATAGATCGAGAAGTTTCGGTCAACAACAGCCCGATCTCGGGCCGCAAGCGCGAAACGCGCCTGCTGTACCTGTCCGTCTGGTCTGATGCTGTCGGCCAGGCCGAAGTGAAGCGCATCAACGGCGAGGTGATCGCCGCCCTGGACGAGCGCCCGCTGCCGCTGGAGGTTGGCCGCGCTGTATCGGTACGCGTCATCCAGTCGGACGCCCAGCGGGATGCTGACGGCGTTACCTACCAGGGCTCGATCACGGTTCGCGTCATCACCACCCACTGATTCAACCACCGGCCGCGCTGCGGCTTTATCCAATGTGCCTTTGGAGGAACCCCCATGGCCGAAGACAACCTCAACACAGCCGCTGGCTGCCGCCTCTTCATTGGTGGTAAGACCGGCGCTGATACCGTAACCGAGTACGAGGCCGATACCTATGTCCGGGTGGGCGAGATCGAAGACCTCGGCGAGTTCGGCGACACCTTCAACCCGGTGAACTTCACCTCTCTGGATGATGGCCGTGTGCGCAAGTACAAAGGCACTGCCGATGCAGGCAACATGACCATGGTGGTGGGCTTTGACAGCGGAGACGCCGGTCAGAAGGCTGTAGCTGTCGCGCATAAAGACCGCTCCAAGGGTAACTACAACGTCAAGGTCACCTTGAATGACGGAGACCCTGACGCAACCCCTGCGATCCTGCCGACTACGTTCTATTACGGCGTGAAGGTAATGAATAACACCGTGGCAGCCGGCCAGGCCGACAACGTGGTGCGCCGTAACGTCACGCTGGCGATCAATACCGACATCATCGAAATTCCAGCCGGACCGGCCACCCCATGATCTACGGGGCTGGCCCCGTCCCACCCCTGCGAGAAATCCAATGAGCGAAGCCATGCACGGCACCGTCACGCTGGTGATTGGTGCCCGTAGTTACACCCTGAAGCCGACTCTGGATGCGGCTTTGCGTATTGAACACCGGTTCGGTGGTCTGCGCGGAGCGCTGGAATCGATGCGACTGATGAGCATCGCCGCCTGTGCTGACATCGTGATTGCTGGCGCCGACCTGAAACCCGACCAGCATCCGGTTATCGCCAGTGAGGTGTTCCACACCGGTGTGGCCAAGGTGTCTGGTCAGTTGACCGAGTTCATCACCGTTCTGCTCAACCCTGTACCGCCGAGTGTGGTTGCCAAGGGAAAGGACGAGGCGGCCAGCACAGCGCAGTGAAAAATGGCAGCTACGTTGACTACCTGTTCGGCGTAGCCACCGGCTGGCTTGGCTGGCCGCCTGAAACCGCCTGGCGTACTCCCATCCCCCAAATCATGCTGGCGCTTGACGCCCGTCTCGACTGGGCAGGTCGCGGTCAGGTTCAGCCATCTGGCCAGCCCGCGGCGCCGCGTAGCCCCGGCAGCGTGGCCGACAAGCTGAAGGCCTTCTTCCGAGGCCGTCAGCCAGAGTAGTTTGCCGCCTCCGGGCGGTTTTTTTATGCTTGGAGAATTGCATGGCCGATCAACAAGTCCAGGGCATGCTTGTCCAGATCGAGGCGACAACGGCTCAGCTACGCCGCGAGTTGGCAAGCGCTGACCAGGTGGTGGCGCGCAGCACGCAGGTGATCGACCGCAACCTGGCCACCGTCGATTCGGCTTTTGACAGGGCGGGTGCAGCGGCTGAGAGCGCTGGTGCACTGATGCGTGGCGCCTTCGCTGCTGTTGCTGGCGCCGGGCTGATTGGCGGCATCATCAAGCAGGTCGACGCCTACGGGCAGATGTCGGACCGCATGAAGGCTGCCGCGGGCAGTGCTGGCGAGTACCAGATGGTGCAGGAGCACCTGCTTCGCACGGCCCAGGAAACCTATCGGCCCATGGCCGAGGCCCAAGAGCTGTATATTCGCACTGCCGATGTCATGCGCAGCCTGGGCTTCAATACCCAGCAAACGCTCGACATCACCGACAGCTTCAGCTTCCTGCTGGTGACCAACGCGGCGGCCGCTGACAAGGCCGGCTCTGCGCTGGACGCCTACTCCAAGGCGCTGCAGACCGGCAAGGTTGAGGCTGATGGCTGGGTGTCCATTCAGGACGCAATGCCAACCATCGTCACTGCGATCGCCACTGCCACCGGCAAGAGCGCTGAAGAGATCCGTAAGCTCGGCGTGCAAGGCAAACTGTCGCTCGATGATATCAACACCGGCCTGCTGCGCACCGTGGAGGTCAACCGCAAGGCTGCGGCTGACATGTCCACCAGCGTGCAGGACGCGATGGTAAACATCAGTAACGCCATTCAGAACTTCCTGGGCGGCATGGAGGAGCAGACCGGAGCAGTTGCAGGCCTGTCTAGCGTGCTGATCGCCCTGGCCGACAACGTTGACCTGGTGGCGGTCGCCATGGGTGGCGCGGGCGCTGCGGCTCTTACCCTCTATGTAGCCAAGGCTGGCATGGCGCTGAAGGCCGCCCTGGCCCAGCGCATCGCGGAGGTCCAGAACGCACAGGCAGCACTGCGAGGCGCTGAAGCACAGCGCATCTATGCCCAGGCGCAGGTGCAGCAGGCGGAGGCCTCGGTAGCTGCCGCGACAGGCCTGCAGCGGCTCAATCTGGTTCAGACCCAGCTCTTGCCAAAACAGGCGGCGCTCACGGCATCCACCGAAGCGCTGACCATTGCCCAGGCCAACCTGACACGCGCCGCCACCGGCGGTCTGCTGTCGGCACTGGGCGGCCCGATGGGGCTGGCTTTGCTCGCCGGTACCGCAGCGGCCAGCTTCCTGTTACTCAGCGACAACGCCGACCAGGCGGGCGTCAGCCTGGACGACCTGCACAAGCCGGTTGCTCAGCTGCGAGAAGAGTTCGCCAAGCTCAACAAGGACCAGCGTGAAGCCTCGCTGGTGAAGTGGCAGCAAGAACAGGTCAATGCCGCTGACAAGGTGAAGGACGCCTATGGCGACCTGTCCCAGTCGATCCGATCGGCTGTGGTCACGGCCCCGGCGCGCGACTCTGGCGGCCAATACAACCGGCAGTTGGCCGAATACCAAGGCCTGATCGATCGCCTCAATGAGGCGCGTGCCTCGGGACAGGGTTTATCGCCTGTGCTGCAGGAGGTAGCGACACGGCTGCAACTGCCGGCCAGCACGGTGCAGCAGTGGATCACCCAGGCGGGTGCCGTCAGCGACGCCGACCAGCGATCGAGCCTGATCGCGGAAACCCTGCGAGTGCTCACCGGTGTCACCGATGCGAACACCTCGGCCACCCAGGCGAACAATGCCGCCAAGGTCGGCATGAGTTCGGCGGGCCAGACGTATCTGGAAACGCTGCAGAAGCAGCTGGCCGGCCTGCAGGACAATGGCGACGCAATCAAGATCGCCAACCGCTACATCGCCGAAAACGCCGATCTCACCGAGACCGACCGACAGGCGATCCTTTCGGCGGCCAGCGCGATCGAGTCGCAGAAGAAGGCCAACAAGGATGCGACTGAAGGCAGCAAGGGCCGCACCAAGGCGCTGAACGACGAGGTCAAGGCGCTCGACGCGATCATCGACCGTGCGCTGCCGGAGAAGAAGCGCCTGGAGGACCTGGTCGAGGGCGTGCAGGGGCTGCGCAAGGCCCAGGTCGCCGGCAAGATCACCGCCGCCGAGATGGAGCTCGGCATCAAGAACCTGAACGCGGCCTATGCCGATCCGGAGTTGAAGAAACGGGCCGAAGAAGAGAGGAAGCTGGCGGAGATCCGGCGCAACAGCGCCGAAGCCTACCGCAAGGCCATGGAGGTGGTGCTGCAGACCCGGCAGGACGCAATCAATGCGGACGTAGCCGGCGTAGGCATGGGCGACGATCAGCGCGAACAGGCCGACCGGCTCAACGCTGTGCGGCAGAAGTATGCCGAGGCGCGCCGGCAGCTTGAAGAGCAGCAGGAGGATGTGTCGCGCCGGCTCAGCCAGGACGCCTATCAACAGCGGCTGGCGGACCTGGCCGACTACCAGGCCCGCGAGCTGCAGATGGAAGTCGACGGTTTCGACGCTCGCTTGCTGGCCCAGCGCGACTATCGCAACGGCGCCAAGCGGGCCTGGGCGAACATCCAGGCCGATGCCGCGAACGTGGCAGTCGCAACCGACGACATGCTGACTACGGGCTTCAATACTGCCCGTGACGCGTTGGCTGACTTCGCTATCAGCGGCAAGGCCAGCTTCAGAGACTTCACTACCAGCGTCATTTCGGATATGGCCAGGATCGCCAGTCAGCAGGCCGCGAGTTCGCTGCTGAGCGGTTTGGTTGGCCTAGGTGTTTCTGCTGCGAGCGCCTGGTTCGGTGGTGGCTCAGGTAACGGCATGACGCCCGGGTCTGCGGGTGCCATCTCGTCGAACCTCGGTGCGTCGCAGGCGGGCTATGGCAGTACGTACTTCCCCCAGGCGCTGGGCGGCGCTTGGTCTGGAGGCGTGCAGTTGTTCGCCAAGGGCGGTGCGTTCACCAACAGTGTGCTGAGCCGCCCGACTGCCTTCGGCATAGCAAATGGTGGCCTAGGCGTGGCCGGCGAGGCTGGACCTGAGGCAATCATGCCGCTGGCCAGGGGCTCGGACGGATCGCTTGGCGTGCAGGTCGTTGGTGGCAACGGCGGCGGGTCCACAGTGGTGCAGCTCAACGTGCCGGTTTCGGTGAGTGTTGAGGACCGCAGCGCAGACGGCATGGAACTGGACAGCACCACCCTTCAGCAAAACCTCCAGCAGCAGATGCAGGGGGTGGCTGAGCGTGCCATAGCCGCTTCGTGGCGGGCGGGTGGCGTGAGTTATCGAAACAGTAACGGGAGGCGCTGATGGCGATCGAAACCTTCACCTGGACGCCAGACGACGAGGCCAGCGGTGATAGCATCTTACGCACCCGGAAATCACAGTTCGGTGACAACTACGCCCAGGTGTCCACCGATGGCCTAAATGCCGAATCTGACAGCTGGTCGCTGTCGTTCGGCGGTCTGGCTGACGAGCTCGCACCTATCCTGGCGTTCATCCGGAGGCACCGGGGCGCCACGTCATTTCTGTGGACGAATCCCGAGGGCGTCCTTGGGCTTTATCGGTGCGAGACCTTCCGGCAGCAGCGAAAGCCGGGCGGTGTGGCGGTGCTGACAGCTACTTTTGAACGAGCATTTCATCCATGACCTTGATCACTCAGCTGCAGAAGCTGGAGCCCGGCGCAGAAATACTGTTGTTCGAGCTGGACGGCTCCGATTTCGGAGCGGACACGCTGCGATTCCATGGGCACGCGATACCGCACACACCTCAAGAACTGGCAGCGGCTGGCGCGAACGCTGACCAGCTGCCGGCCAAGTCGATCTGGTGGCAGGGCAATGAGTACGGCGCCTGGCCCATGCAAATCGATGGCATCGAAGCGAACTCGGATGGTACCGCCGTGCGGCCCACGCTGACCGTGGGCAACGTCAACGGCCGAATCACCGCCCTGTGCCTGGCCTTCGACAACCTGCTCGAGTTCAAGCTGACCATGCGTCACACCATGGCTCGCTACTTGGATGCGGTGAATTTCCCGGCAGGCAACCCGGAGGCCGATCCGACCGAGGAGGCGATCGAGGTCTGGTACATCGACCAGAAGGTGTCCGAGAACGGCACCACGGTTTCGTGGGAGCTGGCCAGCCCTGGCGACGTGGGCGGGGAGACTATCGGCCGGCAGATGACGCAGCTATGCCACTGGGCAATGACTGCCGGCTACCGCGGCCCGAACTGCGGCTACACCGGCCCCTACTTCGACCTTGAAGGCGATCCCACCGACGACCCGGCCAAGGACCAGTGCAATGGCTGCCTCGACACGGGATGCAACGTTCGCTACGGGCAGGGCAATCAACTGCCATTCGGCGGCTTCCCGGCCGTTTCCCTGATCGCACGGAGCTGACCATGCGCAAACACATCCTGGAGGCAGTGCGAGCGCATGCCGCCGGCTGCTATCCGACAGAATCATGCGGACTGATCGTGGCGGTAGGTCGGTCGCACAAGTACGTGCCTTGTGAAAACACCGCGACTGATCCATCCGAGGAATTCCGCATCGCGCCCGAGCAGTATGCTGCGGCTGAAGAGCAGGGCGAGGTGATCGGTATCGTGCACTCGCATCCAGATGCCACCAGCAAGCCGTCACCCCGTGACCTGGCCATGTGCGAGGCCACTGGGCTGCCCTGGTACATCCTGTCCTGGCCGGAGGGTGACCTGCGCACCGTCACGCCCACCGGTCACGCTCCGCTCCTAGGACGGCCGTTCGTGCATGGCGCTTGGGACTGCTGGCAGGTCTGTGCTGACTGGTACAAGCGAGAGTGGGGTCTGGAATTTCCGGCCTACGCGCGGGAGGAGGGTTGGTGGGAGAAGCCGGACGGTCCAAGCCTGTATGAGCAGGCCTTCGAGTCTGCTGGCTTCTATCAGATTAGCCAGCCGCAGCGGGGCGACATGATTGTCATGGCCGTGGGCCGCACGGCTCACCCGAACCACGCCGGCATTTACCTCGGCGCTGACGCTCGGCTGCCGGAGGAATCGGCGGAGGTCTTCGGGCCTGGCCCGTTCATGCTGCACCACCTGCAGGGGCGGCCATCAGAAATCATTGTGTTCGGCGGGCCATGGCTCGACCGGGCGCGCCTTGTGCTGCGTCACCGAGACGCCAAGTGATACATTCAGCGCTTTTCAGGGAGGGATCACATGCGAATTCTGATCGGTGCGGTGGGACTGGCGTTGCTGGCGGGGTGCGCGACTTCAGCAACCTCAATTCAACAAGCGGTTCCAGTGCCAAACGACGAACTGTATGCCTTTCAATCTGAGCCACTAGGAAATAGCGGAACGCTCTCCGTGGTGCGCGACTCCGGTTTCGTTGGTTCTGGCTGCGATGTCGTTGTATATATCGACGGAGCGAGGGCCGCGAAGGTCGGGCCGGGGCAGCGGGCTAGTTTCCACCTTCCTGTTGGGCGGCCGAATATTGGCGTAGGCCTGGCGGAGTCAGGACTCTGCGCAGGAATGGCGGTGCGCTCTGTTACTGGCGATGTCCAAGATGGCCGTGAAACTATCTACAGGATCAGCGGAGATATGAGCGGCGTCTATATAGGGCCATACATCAATTACAAGTAATCAAGCCGCCTTCGGGCGGCTTTTTGTATTCCGAGGAAAATATGAATCCAGAAATGACAGCTATTGAATTTTCAGGCTCTTTCCGAAAAGCACTTGGGCGAAAGCATCAGCGTTTGCTGGACACTGGGAGCGTTCGGGAGCTGCTGAAAGCGCTTACGATCACTCTGCCTGGATTCAAGGAAGAAGTTGACCGCCTGGACAGACTCGGCATGCGGTTCGCCATTTTTCGCAACGGAAAGAACGTTGGGGAAAGTGAGTTCGAACGTGGCGGAACAAGGACGGTAAAGATTGTTCCGGTAGTATCCGGCAGCAAGCGAGGTGGGCTTCTTCAAACAGTAGTTGGCGCGGTTCTGATTGCGGCAGGGGTATTTCTCTCTTCTACCCCGTTTGGTGCGCCTTTACTCGGCGCCGGTGTTGCTATGGTCGCCGGCGGCGTAATCCAGATGCTCAGCCCCCAGGCAAAGGGTCTATCGCAGAGCGCCGCGCCCGAGAACCTGCCGAGTTACGCCTTCGGCAGCGCCAAGAACACCACCGCCAGCGGCAACCCCGTTCCGATCTGCATCGGCGATCGACGCTGGGGTGGGGCGATTATCTCCGCCTCGATTGAGGCGCAGGACAAGGCATAGCGCCAAAAGAATGCATAGACCGCCAGCTGGCGGTTTTTTTTCGCCCGGAGGAAAGCATGGGCCCTGTAGATCACCTGGAAATCACCGGCGCCAAGGGCGGCGACAGCAAGCCGAAAACTCCGTTCGAGGCACCGGACAGCCTGCAGTCGACGAACATCGCCAAAATCCTGCTGGCCGTGGGTGAGGGCGAATTCGACGGTACGCCAACCGACCGTGACATCTGCCTCGACAATACGCCGATCATGGACGCCAGCGGCAACGTGAATTTCCCAGGTGTGAAGTGGGAGTGGCGCCCAGGTTCGGTCGAGCAGGACTACATCCAGGGCATTCCCTCTGTCGAGAACGAGACCAACGTCAATGTCGAGCTGCGCAGCGACAACCCGTTCACCCGCGCACTGAGCAACACCCAGCTCTCGGCCGTGCGCGTGCGCATGACTTGGCCGCGCCTGGCACAGCAGGACAGCAACGGCAACACCAACGGCTACCGCATCGAGTACGCGATCGATATCGCCTCCGACGGCGGCGCCTACGTCGAGGCGCACCTCGGCGCCGTGGACGGCAAGACCACGAACGGCTATCAGCGCTCGGTGCGCGTGAACCTGCCCAAGGCGACCTCCGGCTGGATGCTGCGTGTGCGCCGGATTACCCCGAACGCCAACAGCGGCACAATCGCCGACACGATGACCATCGCTGGCTACACCGAGATCATCGACCAGAAGCTGCGCTACCCGAACACCGCGCTACTGTACATCGAGTTTGACGCCCAGCAGTTCCAGAACATCCCGGCTGTCACCGTGAAGTGCAAGGCCAAGCGTTGGCCGGTACCGACCAACTACGACCCGGTAGCCCGTACCTACACAGGCGTATGGGACGGCACCTTCAAGCAGGCCTGGACCAACAACCCTGCGTTCGTGACCTACGGGCTGTGTGTCGAAGATCGTTTCGGTCTGGGTAAGCGCATCAAGTCGTGGATGGTCGACAAGTGGGAGATGTACCGCATCGCCCAATACTGCGACCAGCTGGTGCCGGATGGCGTGGGTGGTCAAGAGCCGCGCTATCTGTGCGACATGAACCTGCAGGGCCGCTCCGAGGCCTGGACGCTGCTGCGTGACTTGGCAGCCATCTACCGGGGCATGGTGTACTGGGCCCACGGTTCGCTGTTCATGCAGGCGGATATGCCGCGCGCCCAGGACATCGACTACGTGTTCACCCGGGCCAACGTCATCGACGGCGACTTCGTCTATGGCGGCGCGGAGCGCAACACGCACTACAGCCGGGCCCTGGTCAGCTACGACAACCCGGCCAACAACTACGACACCGACGTCATTCCGGTGACCGATCTGTCGCTCCAGCGCCGGTACCGCGATCGCCCAATCGAGCTGTCGGCGATTGGCTGCACCCGCGCCTCCGAGGCCCAACGCCGCGGTAAGTGGGCGCTGTTGAGCAACAGCCAGGACCGCACCGTCACCTTCAAGACCGGCATGGAAGGACGCATTCCACTGCCTGGCTACGTCATTCCCATCGCAGACGAGCTCGTTGCGGGCCGTCCAAACGGTGGCCGGATTTCGGCTGCTGCCGGCCGCGTTGTGACCTTGGACCGTGACACGCCGATCAAGGCCGGTGATCGCCTGATCTTGAACCTGCCGAATGGGACTGCTCAGGCGCGCACCGTGCAATCGGTAGCTGGGCGCGCGGTCACGGTGACCACCGATTACGGGGTCCAGCCTGAACCTGAGCTGCAGTGGGCAATCGACTACGACGACCTGGCGGTGCAGTTGTTCCGCGTGCTGAAAACGACGCGCACCCAGGAGGGCGAGTACGAGATCACCGCGCTTGAGTTCAATCCGAGCAAGTTTGCAGCGATCGATACCGGTGCCAAGCTGGACGAGCGCCCGATCAGCGTCATCCCGGTGACCACCGTGAAGCCGCCGGCGAGCGTGACGCTGTCGTCTACCCACATGATTGATCAAGGCATCGCGGTCAGCACCATGACCATCGCTTGGCCGGTAGTGGAGGATGCCGTTGCTTACGATGTTGAATGGCGCAAGGACAACGGCAACTGGATTCGTCTGCAACGGACCGGCGCTGCTTCGGTTGATGTGGTAGGAATCTACGCTGGCGCTTACCTGGCTCGGGTACGGGCGGTCAGTAGCTTCGACATCACCTCGATCTGGAAAAGCTCGAATCTGACTCAGCTGAATGGCAAGGAAGGCCTGCCGCCGGCCGTTACGTTCCTGGATACCGAAAGTCTGCTGTTTGGCATCGGCATCAAGTGGGGCTTTCCAGCGGGCGCCGAGGACACCCAGCGAACGGAGCTGTGGTACAGCGAAGGTACCGATCTGGGCTTAGCCACCAAGCTGGCCGACCTGGCCTATCCGCAGAATGAGCACGTCATGCAGGGCCTGCGCGCCGGGCAGCGTTTCTTCTTCTGGGCTCGCCTGGTGGATCGCACCGGCAACCTCGGCCCGTTCTTCCCGGTGGCCCCGGCCGTGGTTGCCGGAATGGCCAGCGCTGATGCTGGCGCGATCCTCGAGCAGATCAAGGATCAGATCACCGAAAGTGAACTGGGCCAGGAGCTCACCAGCCGCATCGACCTGATAGACAAGAATGGCCCTGGGTCGGTGAACGATCGGATAGGGACGGCCAAGACCGAACTGGCCCAGCAAATCAGTGAGGTGAACAACGCCCTCAACACCACCAAGGGCAACTTGCAGCAGCAGATCACCGCTGTGAGCGTTGATGTGTCGGCTGCCAAGGCCGACCTGCAGCAGCAGATCGCCAACGTCTCGGCCTTGGCCGGCTCGTTGCCGTACCGGAAAGACAAGGCCTACAGCGTCGGGCAAAGCGCCTTGGGCAGCGATGGTATGTTGTACCAGGCCCTGAAAGCCGTGCCGCTGAACACGCCGCCGCCGAACACCACCTACTGGACTGATGTTGGCCAAGCTGTAGTTACGGCCAACGGCATGGCGGCGCGCGTGTCGAAGGTCGAAACCGACGTATCGACGCTGGATGGCAAGGTCACTGCCCAGGCATCGCAGATCAGCGGGCTGCAAGCGGGTCTCTCCACGACCAATGACAACGTGGCCAAGAAAGCCGATGCATCCGCAGTGAGTAGCCTGGGCCTGCGCGTGTCGGATGCCGAGGGCAAACTTTCATCCCAAGCCACCCGCCTGGACGGCATGCAGACCAGCATCGACGGCAAGGCCAGCTCGCAGGCGCTGCAGCAGGTCACCACCCGGGTGGCGGCTACCGAAGACAAGGACAAAGCGCAGGATCAACAGCTTTCGTCGCAGAGTCAGGCCCTGACTTCGCTGACCGATAGTGTGAGTAAGAAGGCTGACGCCTCGGCTGTGCAGTCGATTGGTAACCGGGTGGACAGCGCCGAAGGTGTTCTAACCAGCCAGAGCAATGATATCACCCAGCTCAAAAACAGCGTGGGAGCGGCCCAGCCATTCGTGGCTGGCCGTGCCTGGGAGTTCACTGGCTCTACCCGTGGGTGGGCGGCTACAGCTTCCGGTTCTGCGTTCATCGCCGGTCCGCTGTTCGCCACCATGGCCAAGTCTCAAAGCCTCCAGTGCAGCTTCACACCTGTGCTGCCAGGTGCGGAGAACCCCTACCTGCGCATCCGACTGCGTCGTCGCAACACAACGCGTACTGCGGCACGGATGTACTGGGCCAACGAAGACGGCGGCTTGGCGGAGGCTCGCCGCCTGGATTGGACGATCAGCGTTACCACCACTGACTGGCAAAACATCGAATTGGACCTGTCCGGCCAGGACGGGTGGGCCGGCAAGAGCATGTATGCCATCCGCTTGGACATGATGAACGCTGCGGATACGAGTGGTGAGGTTGATGTCGCTTACATCGCTGTGGGCAGACGTTCTGCGTCCGCGTCGGCGGAGGCTGTATCCAGCCTGAGCAACGCCGTGACTGAAGCCGAAGGAAAGCTCGCCACCCAAGGCCAGTCGATTTTCAGCCTGCAGGGCGGACTGACGGCCACCAACACGAACGTCACCGCTGCCCAGCAGGCCGCCCAGGCGGCTGCTACAGCGGCGGGCGCTAAAGGGGAGGTTATTTACGGGTCTGCCGCACCTGCTGCTGACAAGCGCCTGGCTCAGAACCTTTGGATCGACACCACTGGGAACGCCAACACGCCGAAGCGCTGGTCAGGCACCGCATGGATGGCCGTCACTGACAAGGTGGCCAGCGATGCGGCGGCGGCGGCTGCCAGTGCTCTGAGCAAGGTGGAAACCAAGGCCGATGCCTCGACAGTTCAGACATTGGGCAACAAGGTGGAGCAGCAGGGGGCGGCGATCACTGCCGCCGGCGAGGCCATCACAGGCATCAATACGTCGCTGGCTCAGGCAGGCGGGGAGAATCTGCTGTACAACCCGTCGCTGGACGTAGTCAGTCCGACCACGGCTTGGTTGCCCGATGGATGGACGCTGGGCAATTCCGGCTCGACGCTAACGTCGAACTTTGTGCCGTCCACGCTTGATCCGTCAGGAATGGCGCTGCGTCTTGGCCTGACCATCCCGAACGCTGGGAGCTATGTCGACCTGGTGCAGGACACACCCAAGTGGCCAGGTGTCTCAGAGGGCCAGGTTCTGACGCTATCCGGACATTTCCGGGCAACCAGTGGGCTGATCGCGCAGCTGTTCTTCCAGTGGCGTGATGCCAGTGGAGCAAACATCAGCACGGATGGGGCTAGCTCGCAGAACGCTTCCATTGCGCCCGAGGCTTGGCAGAGATTCAGCCGTACCTCGGCACCTGCGCCTGCGGGTGCCGCGTCGGTACGAATCATCTATCGCATTCGGGGGCCGTTAAACGGAGCCAGCACAACGGGGTGGTGTGAATGGGATCGACTGCAGCTCGAACTTGGAAACGCGATGACTGGCTGGCGGGACAATGGCCGGCTCAACGCGGCTGATATCACCGCCAATGCCGCTGCCACGTCTGCCCTTGCTGGGCGGGTAGGCCTAACAGAATCAGGCCTGAGCAGCGCCTCTAACCAGCTAACTCAGTTGGATAACAGCATTGGCGATATCGGCGGCGAGAACCTGCTCTACAACCCGGCTTTCACCAAGGCCGGGGGTTCCGCTGGGGGCGTCGATGGCTGGGAAACCGAAGGCCCGGTGTCAACAACGGATACCTTGGTAACCTCTTGGATAAACTCCGGTGAGAAAGCCTTGCGCATGGTTGCCACTGGAGGGTTCACCACCTCGTCGGGTTACCGATCGCTGCGCCCGAACGTGACAGGTACCCCCCGCAGGCCCAATGTAGGTCCGAGCCAAACGCTGACCACGTCTATTTTCGTCAGAGGCACCAGTGGTCTGTCGCTCAGGATCTTTATGCAGTGGGTGGATGCGGCAGGGTTGGTCATCAGTGCACCTGCTTCGCCGCTTGTGCAGATCAGCCCGAGCGCACAGCGCGTGCAGTACACCGCTGTATCTCCGTCCAATGCGGCAGGGTGCATCTTGTATTACCGCATCTACAGCGCCACAGGGGCTGTGACAGCAGGCTATGTAGAATTTGCCAGGCCGCAGCTTGAGGTCGGGGCAAGGGCTAGCGGATGGCGGGACAGTGGGCAGGTAGACAGCAATGCCATCGGCGCCGTATCTACGGCCGTCGACGGCCTGACTTCAAGCGTGAGCCAGCAGGGTAAAGACATCAACTCTGTGTCCGCCAGAACGACCAGTCTGGAGAACAGCGTTGACAACGGTTCCACTGGCCTGGCCAGCAAGGCGTCGACCGCAGCGCTGAACAGCGTGGCTGGCCGCGTCGCTGCTACTGAAAGCGGACTGACTGCGCAATCCACGAGCATCACCAACCTGGAAGCGAAGATAGGCACCGCTCTGCCATTCGTGGCTGGTCAGACCTGGGAGTTTACAAACTCATTAGAGGGCTGGAAGGCCAATACACCCGGCGCAACACTCACTGCTGGCCCTCAGTACGCGACTGTCGCCAAGTACACGACCATTCAGGTAACCAGCACATTCCCGGTCATAGATGGCGCCGAGAACCCGCTGATCCGCATAAGGCTGCGCCGGCGCAACACCGGCCGGACCAGTGCGGCTATGTACTGGGCCAATGAGGATGGGGGCCTTGCCGAGGCCCGGCGATTCAACTGGCCTATCAGCACCTCTAATGGGGACTGGCAGGACATTGAGTTCGACCTTTCCGGCCACTCAGGCTGGAACGGGAAGAAGATCTGGGCCATCCGCCTGGACATGTACAACTCAGGTGATGCCAATGGCGAGGTGGACATTGCCTACATCGCAGCCGGTCGGCGGTCGGTGGCTGCTTCGGGTAGGGCGTTTGATTCGCTCAGTGTCAACGTATCCCAGCAGGGCGACAAGCTAACCGCTGAGGGGAAGCGAATCGATGGGTTGTACACCGCCGTAGGTGATGCGAATGCAGCGATTCAAAACGAAGCCAAAGCCCGGGCTGATGCGGAAGGGGCGCTAAGCAAGCAGATTCAGACCACCGAGGCATCGCTGGGCACGACCAATGCGGCCGTGCAGCAGGTAGCGACCGCCCAGGCCGACATGAAGACGATGCTAAACGCCCAGTACTCGGTGCGTGTGCAGGTCAACAACCAGTACGGTGCGCATGTTTTCGCCGGGTTTGGTATTGGCATCAACTCGCAGAACGGCATCGTGCAGTCTGCGTTTGTGGTCAATGCGGATCAGTTTGTGTTGCTGAATAGAAACGGCGGCGGCGGGCTTTCATCGCCATGGTCGGTGGTCGGCGGTCAGACCTTTGTGGCTGACGCCTACATTCGCAACGGGAGTATCGGTAGAGCGAAGATCGCAGATGCGGCTATCGGCACTGCCAATATCGAGGATGGTGCCATTAAGGCCGCCAAAATCGGGGTGGCCGAAGTCGACACGCTGCGCATCCGTGGCAACGCTGTCACTGTGCCGGTATCGGCAAGCAGTCCCGGAAATGTGCTGGGAGCGGGGGTAGGCCAATGGCAAAACCTGGTCGCTGTCGGCATTCAGATGGACGAGGGCGGCTTTATTCTTGCCCAGTACGGCTGCTATCAAGGATTTGGCAGCGGTATCCGTAAGTACCAATTTCAGATGGATATCAACGGCATCGTCATCGCGGAAGGTGGCGGCGACTGGGCGGATGGTTTCCCTAACCTGAAGGGATCAATCGGCGTTGGCCCGGGGTTTTTCGTCGTCACTGTGAAGTGGTGGGGGGAGAACACGGGTGTCGGCGTGAGAAATCATAACCTCTTTGCGATGGGGACTAAGCGGTGAGCAACATTGGACACTTCGCAGCCTATGAGACTGACGGCCGGATCGTGTTTGCCGTCAGCTGCCCGCCCGAGTTCGGGAAGAAGATCATCAGGCTGAACACCGACCGGCCCTTCATCCAAGTGGCCACACCGGCAAGGCCGGCCGATCACTTCGTGATGGGGCAAATGCTCAAGGAGCGTCCCCAGATGGGGGCGGTTCTCCAAGGGCTCTGGTTGAAGGGGGTGCACGAAGGTGCCGCCGTCAACATCGAGAGCGAAACCTACACCGCTGACGGCAGTGACATCGAGCTGGGATTTTCGGCGCCGGGTATCTACACCGTCACGGTCACCCTTTGGCCATACCGCGATCAGGAGTTCACCGTTGAAAATTCAGCATAAGAGCGACCACACCAAGCGCCGTGCGGCCGAGTACCCGCCGGTGGAGGAGCAACTGGACATGCTGTGGCACGCGATGAATCAAGGGCATATGCCCAAGGCTGAGCCGTTCTTCTCGACCCTGCAGCAGATCAAGCAGCAACACCCCAAGGCTTGAATCCAAGCCAACTACCCAATGCCCGCCATCGAGCGGGCTTCTTTTGCCTGGAGATTTACCCATGCCATTTGTCGCCATCAACCTGAGCAATGACTACGAAGTTGCCAACAAAACTCGCTACGCCACCCAGGAGGAGGCCGACGCCCGAGCCCGCGAGATCTTGAGCCAGTTCCCGGCCGCCCAGGTCTGTGTCGCCCAGGTGCTGAAGGACTACACCGCCAAAGTCTCCATCAGCGCAAAAGATCCGGCAGAGCCAGCACCAGAGCCTGAGGCGCCTGCTGCCTGACGGCGTTCGCAACCACCCAATGCCCGCTCAACGCGGGCTTTTTTACGCCTGGAGAAAACCCATGACTGCACCCCGCGGCGTCCGCAACAACAACCCCGGCAACATCGATTTCAACCCCCGCAATGCTTGGCAGGGCCAGCTTGGCGTGGAGGTGGGCGTGGCCAGTCCGCGCTTCGCCCGCTTTGACCAAGCCGAGAACGGAATCCGTGCCTTGGGTAAGCTTCTGCTCAACTACCGTGGCAAGGATGGCATGCCCGGGGTAGGTCGACCTGGTATCGATACCCCACTCGAGTTCATCAGCCGCTGGGCGCCGGCCAGCGAGAACAACACCCTGGCTTACGCCCAGGCCATCGCCAAACGGCTCGGTGTAGGTGTGCGCGACTCCATCGACATCTCCGACCCACGGGTGCTGCGCGAGGCGGTGGTGGGCATGATCGTCCACGAGAACGGCGGTAATCCGTACACCGCTGAGGTCATCGACGAAGGCGTGCGGAGGGCGCTGGCATGACGATCAAGACGATTGGTCGCTGCCTGGGCCAGGCGCAGGATGGCTCCTTGTGGTTCTTCTGCACAGGATGCGATGCGCCTCATAGCCTTCATGTCGGGTCAGGTTCCGGCCCGCGCTGGGGCTACAACGGCAACCCCGAGGCTCCGACGTTCACGCCATCCGTGCTGGTAAGGGGCACCCAAAGACTGACTGATGAAGAGCATCAGGCGTTTATGGCTGGCGAGAAGGTCGAGCCTCGACCATTCGTCTGCCACTCCTTCGTCACTGACGGCCGTATCCAGTACCTGGGTGACTGCACGCATGGGCTGGCTGGCCAGACGGTAGAACTTCCAGAGTGGGAGGTGGCATGGAGGAGCTGGTAGCAAAATTCTCGATCCCGCTGCGCTTGCTAGCGGCGCTGCTGGTACTCGCATCCTACTGGGGTGTATACCAGCATGGTCGGTCGGTTGAGCGTGCTGAGGCTGGCAAGGCTTCAGCGCAGCGAGACAGTGGCGACCGCCTTGCTGAGGTCATCGGCGAACGGTCGGCGCGCCAGGAAGAACACCGGAGCGCAGATGCGCAGCAAGAGGCGAGGGTGAAAGGACATGAAGAAAGAACGATTGCTGCTGCTGGCGCTGCTGACGCCGATGCTTCTGGCCAGCGGTTGCGCAGTGAAGCCGGCCAGTTCGCCGCCGCCGTCAGTTGCCCCAGCCCGGATACCGCCGCTGTCGCCCGAGGCCAGGCAGCCACCCGCGCCGCCATGGTGCTCTCCGACCTGCTCGCACGGGCTGACGAAAGAGCGGGAGAGCTGGCGGCAGCGTTTGACCAGGCCAGAATTGCCGGCCAGCAGTGCGAGCGCGAGTACGACGCCCTAGTCGCAAAGCGGATGGCAGTAAGCGCCCGGGAATAAATTCGAAGGCTTCATGCAAAGAGAGCGGCCACCGGGGATGCGTCAACATCCCTGCTGACCGCCGAACCCGCAGACCATACCTGCAAGCCCAGCCAAGGCTCCCGCTCTGTGCACAAAGCACGGCGAGCCTAGCACCTGTTCATCCATACAGTAAAGGTTTGCAAATTGACTACCCCAATCATTCCTTGGATGGGCGGCAAGCGCCGCCTGGCCGACCGCTTGATCCCTCTATTCCCCGCTCATGAATGCTATGTCGAGGTGTTCGCCGGCGGCGCCGCCTTGTATTTCATGCGTCCTCAACCGGCGCCGGTCGAGGTGCTTAACGACCTCAATGGCGACCTGGTTAATCTCTACCGGGTGGTGCAGAACCACTTGGAGGAGTTCGTTCGACAGTTCAAGTGGGCTCTGTCCTCGCGACAGATCTTTGAATGGCAGAAAATAGCCAGGCCTGAAACCCTCACCGACATCCAGCGCGCCGCACGATTCTTCTATTTGCAGCAGCACGCTTTTGGCGGGAAGGTCAGCGGGCAGACCTTCGGTACCGCCACCACCGGTCCTGCAATCAACCTGCTGCGTATCGAAGAGAATTTGTCCGCAGCATGGCAGCGGCTCGCTGGCACCTACGTTGAGAACCTGTCCTGGCTCGACTGTGCGCAGCGCTACGATAGAGGCCACACCTTCTTCTACATGGACCCGCCTTATTGGCAGACCGCTGGCTATGGGGTCGATTTTCCATTCGAACAATACGAACAGATGGCTGAGTTTATGCGGGCGTGCAAAGGCAAGGTGATGGTGAGTATTAACGACCATCCCGATATTCGAGCGGCCTTCAAGGGATTCCACTTTGAGCAGTTGGATATACGGTACACCACCGCGAATCAGCGGCACGGCGCAGCCGATATTACCGGTGAACTGGTGATCATGAATTGGGACCCGTCACAACTCGGGCAGCTGTTTTGATAGGGGGTGGATCGATATTTCTGCTGCGCTGATTGCCTCCGACAAGCTAAGCTTGGGTGGCGAACTGCTAGGAAGATTGAAGTGGACAAGCGCACCTTCATCGGCATGGTCGAAGCTGGCGAGCCGCTAATTCAGCAGGCCATCGACGCCATGCGCGAGTATCACCAGGCTCAAGACTATGGCGCGCCGGCGGAGGAGGTCGAGCGCCTGCGTGTTCTTGCCGAGTCTCTGTTCCAAGCTGTGTCCGATTACCAGCTGCGCGCTGTGGCCAAGGCCCGCGGCAAGGATCTGCCACCTCTTCACTGATCCGCTGACCGGCAATTGCCCGCGCCCGATCCCGCCTATACGATACTGTTTATCTATACAGTATCGGTGCCCTATGTACTTCCTCCTCGTTCGCCGCCGCGTGGATGGCGTGGCCATCCCCACGAACCGCCTCGGCAAAATCACACCCATCCGGGCCGATATCCACATAGGTGACCACCACAGCGAGCCGCTGGGCCGGGTATCGACACAGGCTTGGGTGTTCAACCCTTCGCCTGGGCCGGACATTATCCCGCGGCTGCACGATGCCAAGGTCAACGGCATGGCCCAGCTCGGCATCAACATCAACGGGGTGGAGGAGGTCGACGGCGTGCTCTACGCGCAGTCTTGGTGGTGCAGGGCAGAATGATGGCCGGGATACCGAAAGCGTGGCTGGATGAGCTGAACGACCAATTTTCCTTGGTAACCGATCCAGATGGGCGCGCCGCTGTGCTCGATGAGATGGCCTATGCCGCTCACCGCCGCCGTGAAGTCAGTTCGGAGAACCTGGTCGATATGCTGGAGCTGTCCGAGGCGGCGCGGCTTTGGGCGCTGACAGAGCATGAAGAGGCCTATCACATCGGCCTGTTCAAGTACGAATCGTGGGAGGGAATGGGGAGTGATGAGCCAGGCCGGATCATCATTGGCAGAACGCCAGGGTGGGGGTGCTGATGCTTTCTAAAACTGCTCGAAAGCTTCTCGGTTTTACTGGGTGAAAGTCGCTGAAACCGGACGAACTGTATTAGACAGGGGCGGTGCACAGGCCGCTTGTGGCGCGGCCTGATGCCAGAATCTCACGCTACTGTTGCAGTACCGGAAGGTGGGCATAAAAGGGCCGGAAATCAGTCCCAAAACTTTTTAGGTGACCCTTGTAGAATGCGGGTTTCAGACGTGCAAATCCCGCTTCGTTTTGGAACTGATATTTGCATCCAGCAGGCATGAATAGGCGATTCTTGTATCGGTTTGCAAATCCGGGAAACCGCTTGGCCTAAGTCTCAAATCTGCGAACGAGCCGTGGGCCAATTCTTGGGCCAATGCATGCGTTTTGGTGCGGTGTCGGGAGGCTGAAACCCCCGAAAACATTGCACTCAACACCGCTCAAAACCGCGAAAATAATCGCATGGTGATGTTGGCGGTGGAGATCAAGGAGCTTACCTATCAATAACTTACGTGGCTTCTTCGCAGCTGCGGACCAATTCGGGGCCAGTCTGGCGCTTTTCCAGTTCTGACCAGTGGTTGGACGAGTCAATCCAGCGCGCATAAGTCGATAAGAGCATCTGCACGCCATGCCCGAGCTGTTGGGCGATAAATGTGGGGTTGAGACCAGACATTGAGCGTATTGTCGCATAGGTATGGCGGCAGTTATACGGGGGCGGTACCTGATCCCCAAACCTGCGAGGATCGGCCGCCATGGTTGATGCCGGTCCGACGTGACCGCCCCCCCCTTGAAGGATGACTTGATGAATTCCAACCACAGTGTCTATGCCGTCGATCATATTGGCTTCGCCGTCAGCTCACTGGAAGAAGCCATTCGCTTCTGGACAATCGGGCTTGGTTTCACGCTCGAACGCCAGTCGGAAATGGGAGGACCATTCATTCTCGATGTAACCGGCACCGCCGACCCGAAGGTGCGAACGGCGATAGTGAAAGGGCCGGATGGCAGCCGAGTGGAGTTGCTGGAATATTCGCAGGGTGCCCGCCACGGTGTCACTCCGCCTACGGCATCTGCGATTGGCTCAGCGCATCTGGCATTGAGCGTGCAAGACATGCACGCCGTACTCGCTCGCATCGAGCAAGCGGGCTGGAAGGCCAGGGGTACGCCTCAACCGATTCCCGCAGGCCCACGCAAGGGTACGCTTGTGGTGTATGTGACCGGGCCAGATAACATTACGCTGGAGCTGATGCAGGCGGCTGAGTAGCGGGCTGCGAACAGCCTCCCGTATCTCAGGCCATTGATCGTGATGATGGGCAACCTAGCCAACGGTAATGCCGCCATCGGGCATAAGCGTGCGCATTGGGCCGAGAAAGGCAATGGTGATCGGCTGCTCCCGACCTGAAGCTGCCCCTGCCAAGACACTCAGAGAAGTGGGGTGGAGTGTAGGCGCCCCACCCGCTATGATGCTGCCGGGGTCAGCAACCCATGCAAACTGTGCAATGCGCGGGCGATTCAGGACCTCCTGTCACTCGTGCCTAGGTAGGTCAGGGTACCGGATTACCCTGAGTCATGAATGAGGACGTTATGAAACACATAGTGGGAATTTCCGCAGCCATCGTTATGGCGTGTAGCCTGTCAGCACAGGCGGATGAGAAAGTACCTGCCCCAAACGAGAAGAATTGTTCGGGTAGCACGTACGATCAGATCCTCGCCAGTCTTTCGAAAGACTCTGATCGCAATGAATTCGTTTTCAACTGCAAGAGTTTTAACCAAGCTCGAAAACACACAGAGTGGAAGTTCGAGAAGAGCCCACCGGACGATTTCTGACCGCACGGTATCGATATCCCGCGCCAAACCCTGGCACGCTGGGTGATTCATTGCAGCGAGCACTTTCAGCCGCTACTTAATCTGATGCGCGAAAGCCTGTTGGACAGTCGGATCATCCACTGCGATGAAACACGTGTGCAGGTGTTGAAAGAGCCGGGGCGTGAGCCCAGCAGCCAATCCTGGATGTGGGTACAAACCGGCGGCCCACCTAATCGGCCAGTGATCCTTTTCGACTACGCCACCAGCCGAGCGCAGGAGGTGCCGGTGCGCCTGCTGGACGGCTATCGCGGCTATGTCATGACCGACGACTATGCGGTTACAACGCGCTGGCTGCACAAGACGGACTGGAGCGATTGGGCTGCTGGGCGCACGCGCGCCGCAAGTTCGTCGAAGCGCAGAAAGTACAGCCCAAGGGCAAAACAGGACGCGCTGACATCGCATTGGACCTGGTCAATAAGCTCTATGACGTCGAGCGCGACTTGAAGGACAGTGACGTGACGACGAAGATCGTAAGGTTGCCCGCATGGACCGCAGCCTGCCATTGCTGACTCAGCTGAAAAACTGGGTAGAGAAAACGCAACCTCAGGTCACGACGCAGAGTGCCTTGGGCAAAGCCATCGGTTACTTGGCCATGCCTAAAATACACAGTTAAGTGCTCCCCCATGGTGGGTCAGATGGGGCCTACGAAGCGCTTGAAGGACAAAAGCGAGGTAACGACCATGGAATACGACGAAAAACTGATTGAAGACGCAGTGCTTGCCTTGTTGGCAGCCTATAGCTCCGACAAAGGTAACGCGTGGAAAGGATTTGACTTCGAGATCATGAATCGACTGCATGAACGGGGTTTCATCAGTAATCCAGTTAATAAAAACAAATCCATCTGGTTGACGGTGGAGGGGTTGGAGCGAGGCCGACGGCTAGCTGACCAGATGTTCGGGTTAAAGACTCAAGCGGGGCAGGAGCCTGACTCGAATACCTGATTTCCCCGTCCTTCATGTAACGGGTGGGGTTTATGGATCGCTTAGTACGCCAGCAAAGCTGGCAGTTGATAAAGGGTGAAAGTCCCTACGAGAGAAGTTATGGCGAAACACCTCGACCCCGAGTCATGCGCTGTGCCCCGTGAGGTGTACGGTGAAGTGTTGGCAGGGGAAACCAGCAGGCCAGCCATTGAGCCGCGAAAACATGAGTCCGGGGCGCCGACGCTATTATGCGAAGCGGAAGGCCACAGTGGACATGACGATAATCGCAAGTCATGCATCATGCCCTGCGCGGTCGTAGACCCTGAGCATGCTGGGAAGTCAACTGCACGGAAGCTGGGAGATCTCATTCGTGTCTGGTCGTGACAAGCCAGACGGGGCAGGAAAGGCCACACGCCAAAAGTCTGCCGTCCACGCGGATGAGAAGTCGGATAGCTCCGTAGTACCTGAGAAGTTGCCGAACAATGGGCTTGCCCCGGCGGAGGTGATGGAGGAAAGGGAGTTAGCCAAGGGGAACAGTGAACAGCCTTCCGCATCCCGGACGCAGAGCCGGACAAGTGCGTTGTCAGGGTTGCTCGCTGTACGTCAAGCAGCCCGGCTTGATCGCCGGGTCAAGTTCACGAGTCTGCTGCACCACGTAACGGTCGAGCTATTGCGCGAGAGTTTCCATAATCTCAAGCGAGACGCGGCTTGTGGTGTGGATGGAATATCGTGGCGAGAGTATGAGCAAGATCTTCAGGAGAAGCTGAAAGCCTTGCATGACAAAGTGCACAGTGGCTGCTATCGAGCCAAACCTGTTCGGCGGGTATTTATCCCCAAGGCAGATGGCAGCGAGCGTCCGCTGGGTGTAACGGCTTTGGAGGACAAGATCGTCCAAGCCGCAGTCGTGCAAGTGCTCAACGCTATCTATGAGCCGAACTTCCTTGGACTCTCGTATGGGTTTCGCCCTGGTCGAGGGCAACACGATGCATTGGATGCTTTATCGGTAGGAGTGCAGACTGCTCGAATCCGGTGGATATTGGACGTGGATATTCGTGCGTTCTTTGACACCATCGATCACGAGTGGATGATGTGCTTCCTGCAACACCGAATTGCGGATAGACGAGTGTTAGCACTGATAGCACGATGGCTGCGCACAGGTGTTCTCGAAAACGGAAAGCGAATTCCTGCAAAGCAGGGCACACCACAAGGTGCGCCCATTTCACCGTTGCTGGCCAATATCTACCTGCACTACGTGATGGACTTATGGGTCAGGCAATGGCGTGGGCGTACCGCTAAGGGTGAGATGATTGCCGTGCGGTATGCAGACGACAGTGTGATTGGTTTTGAAAAGCGTGAAGATGCATGGAGTTTTCGCCATGCATTGGAGTTTCGACTCGCTCAATTCAACCTGACGCTACATCCAGAGAAAACTCGTTTACTGCGGTTTGGCTGGTTCGCGGTGGAAGATCGCCAGAAGCGTGGGGAAGGAAAACCAGAAACATTCGACTTCCTCGGGTTCACGCATTTCTGTAGTCAAGCCAAGAATGGGATGTTCGAGGTCGGACGGGTGACCATCGCCAAGCGTATGAGAGCAACACTCCAAGAGATACGCGGACAACTGTACAAGCGTAGGCACGAACCGGTTGCTGTGATCGGAAAGTGGCTGAATCGCCTGTTCACAGGTTACTGCAATTACTACCACGTACCTGGTAACACGAAGCGGCTTGATGCGTTTCGCCGTGAAGTTATCGGTGCATGGAGGCATGCCCTCAAACGACGGAGTCAGAGACACCGCCTGAACTGGGAACGCATGATTGCACTGGCAAGGTTGTTCATTCCCTATCCACGAGAACTACCCATGCATCCTTATCCCATGACCCGTTTCGGCGTCAAAACCCAAGGCAGGAGCCGTATGCGGTAATTCTGCACGTACGGATCTGTGCGGGGGGTGGCAGGTGACTGCCATTCCTACCGCGACCGAATGAGGGCTCAAGCAATATGTGATCACGGACCACCTAGCGCTGGCGGGAGGCGATGCTGTAGCCGAGCTGAACATGCGCAATCCGCAGATGGGGGGGTGTCTGGCTGGCTTTGGTACTAAGTAGCCGTCGCTGCGGATTGCCCGCGAGCATAAGAAGGGTGAAGCCAAGGCTCGCGAACCGATCAACCCTGGAGCGGCCAAGATAGATTGCGTCCTAGAGCAATTGCGCGACGCTGCATGAAAAGCTTTCCGCGCGGATGAACACCTAGTTTCATAGCTCCGTCTCCAGCTTGCAAGCAGTGCGACACTGAAAGATCTCGGCCTTTGTGTCGGTTTTTTTCGTTCAGTGTTTGCCCATGGAGTTGTCATGTCTACACTCCAGCTTGCAGGGGCTTCTGTGTGGGCCGGAGGATTACTTATGGATACAGGCTTGCTAGTATTGTTGGTAGGGACGTTCTTGTTGGCAGGTTGTCATACCATGAGTACTGGTGACCCTCCACTCGATGAATATGACGCGGCTGTTAAGCGCGGGGAGCCAGAAAATCTACTGCAAGCCGCAGCAATCCGGGATATTAAGATCGCTCACGATTGGTGCTGGTCTAGATCCAATAACTACGAAAAGAGGGCAAAAAATTCAGAATATTGGAAGTTGGGTTTAGGCGCAGGTGGCGGCGTCTTAGGAATGACAGGGGCTATGCTTGTTGCAGCAGGGACAGGAGGCTTCGCTCCAGGGATTGCTTCTGGTGTTGCCGGTGTGGTCAGCACTACATTAGGGAACTCTCAAAATGGACCATTGGGTACTTCAGAATTTATTCAGGAACGGGATGGTACAGCCGCTGAAATTATGAAATTTATGAATACCCTAGACCTGAGCGGAGATTCAAAAGCTTTGGAGGCCCAAGCTATTAAACTGACTTCTGTTTGCAGGTCTGCAATTGTCAAAACCGAGAAGAAGTAATTCTCTACTTAAAGACGATTTTTTATCGTCTAGCAGATTACTTATGCAGATGATACGCCTCGGCAGGCGAGCGAAGTCGGTAGAGACGTTCAATCAGACTCGGTGACCATTAAGATACAACGCGATGAGGGTGTGGGGTATATGACCCAACAGTCCAGACAATTAAGCCGGTTATGCTCCGGCCCTCCCCATCTATTCCAAACCTCTGCACCATCCGGGGGCTTTTACGTTTTAGGCTAGCAACAACCATCGTCCTCAGGAGGGAAGGCTGTTCGGGCTGAACCTGTACCGCTCCCCAAAAAGGAGGACCCGAGATGCCAAATATGCTCATTAACGTCCTGGCCTGTGGCCCGCTGTGCTCGCCTGGTTGCTGGTTCACTAGCCTCAGTTGTACGTCGCTGGCCTGTCGGTCGCGATCAGTGCTGTTCGGGTGGTGTACGGCGACGGCACTCCCAGGCAGATGATCTTTGGGGGCGCGCTTCGCGGCTGCTCCGACCTGTTCCTGTCTCGCGATGCTCAGGGGTAATTGGATGATCACGTTGACCGACATCAACCGCCGCCATGATTGTCTCGCTGCTACCGCAATTGCCCGCGTTCAGGAAACCGGGCGCCGCTCAAGTGGAGCAGGGACGTGGACAAGCGCACCTTCATAGGGAAGGTTGAGACCGGCTAGCCGCTGATTCAGCAGGCTATTGACGCCATGCGCGACTATCACCAGGCGAAAGATTGCGGCGCGCCTGCTGAAGAGGTCGAGCGCCTGCACCCCCTGGCCTAGTCGTTGTTCAACGCCGTACCCGACTATCAGCTCAGGGCCGTGGCCAAGGCACCAGGCAAGGAGCTACGGCCACTTCATTAAGCTGTCGCAGGCCCTGAAAAGGCCAATAGCTATTGCGGGTTATTGCGCTTCTTGGCTGGGCTGGCAAATTAATGGCTCCTGAAAAATGTCGGAGATACCCATGTCTTACACAGCACCTTTAACGGCCCTCTATTTGGTTGGAGTGATTACTGTAGGTTCATTTGCTCTTGATCTTATGCATTCGTATAGCGATGTGGAGAGGTCCGCGATGGAGTGCATCAGAGAAACATCTCTGACCATGAGCAGCGAATGCGACAAGGCTTTGGTGGCAAAGGCAAAGCTGCTGCAAGCGAAGGCATCAATTTTCTTGCCAAGAAGCTAAGCACCTGGGCTGCAGAAAGCCCCGCTCCGACTCAGAGATATCTGTGCCATCCGGGCAATGCTCCAGATCGCGGAGAAATCTCGGGATCTGGCATTGTTCACCTTGGCAATCGACAGCAAGCTGCGAGCCTGCGACCTAACCAAGCTTCGCGTACGCGACGTTGCTCATGGGGAGCACGTGTCATCGCGAGGTAAGCGTATGGCCAACACACGTTCACATGACCGACGGTGAGAGGTTTAGCCCGTGGAGTGCATCCAGTATTTGCAGCACCCGATCTTTAACGGACATGTCCCCCTCAAGCCTTAAGACAGCACAAGTACGCACAGACAGCCACTCCTGATGCCTGCCCAAGCTCCGTCCAAGGACGCCTCCCTCATCATACTGAGCGGCCCAAGCCAGAAACTCCGACTTTGCTTGACCGAAGCGCTCTACCTCTCGATGTTCTAATCTTTCTAGCCTGAGTTCAACAGGAAGATATAGGAACACCACAAGATCAAATTCATTCTCAAGCGGCTGGCCCCAATCCATTACTGATCCGGCAACTACGGCACGGCCATGAAAGCGCATTTCTTATAGCAAGCGCTCTCCTCGCTGCGTTTTGTCTGCCAGATGTTGATACGGCGGGTTACTCGGCAGCCACAAAAAATCATCTGCTTCCAAGTGAGACGTGCTCAGTTCCTTTGCTAAAGCATTCGCTAAGGTCGAAGTGCCGGTGCCTGCCGCGCCTGTGATCAAGATGTAACGTGCAGTTCCGTTTGTCATCTGTAAGCGTCTGCCTCACACATCTTGCTTAATGTTCAGGGTTCTTCTGTGTGCAGGAAATCTACTTCGTAGATACCCCGCGCCGCGCGGATGGTAACAGGGGATATTGGCCTTATGTCACTCAACTCCCATGCGAGCCAGCCGTCTTCGAAATAACTTGCGCAGGCTGCTTCCATGTCAGCCAGAATAAAAGGCCGCACGGCTTTTAAGCGAACAATTGCGACGGCAATACCGTCATCATCTTCGTCCCCATCGCCATGAAGAAAACGCCCGTTTTCGACAATCAAAAGATCCTCGGTAGGTTGTAAGTCTGGATGCCAACGACGGACTTCGAGTGTTTTCTGGCCATAGGCGATTAGGCTGCCACTGGGCCGTACAATTGATAAAGCCTTGATGGTTCTCTCCTAAAAGATATACGTCCGGCTAAGTTACTTTATCGGAGGGGTGGAAGGTACCGCTACGGGCGCGGGCTTGAGCTGCGGCCAGATTTCCGCCCAGTTTTTTGACTTTAGGCGGCTTTGATAGATCGCAGTTTTCTCCGTGGCGAACCGTCCCGCTGGCCTGATAACCAAGTCAAAAAGATCATCAAGCCCCAAGGGGGCCGCGACCTCGCATGAGTCTTTTTCTCGCAGTGCTACGGCTACCGCCGTTGCGGTTTCTGGCCAGTAGCGCATCGCGTCGGTTGCTGAAAGATATGGCTTATCGCCGTTCTGAACATGCATTCTCGCTTGGTTTTTTACAGACCATAATACGTTCGGCTCCAGATCTCTGAGAACTGCTTCCAAGGCTTCATCTTGCTCTGGTGTGCAGCGATGTGCATCAAACCAGATGACATCGACGTCTGTTGAGATCGGGGATGAATTACGCCCGTGCAGATAATCCCAAACCGCGTTTCGTACAAAGCCTGCTCCGATCCAGCAGTCTGGCAATCCCAAGGAGCGCACTATTTCGAGTAACCGCCACCGAATGGGGTCATCTGAAATAATAGCTTGGATTTTCGAACTATTGTCCACTCAGAATCACCTCGTTGCAGCTAGGCCAGTACCCATTGATGCGGCAGCAGTTGTCTGATCTCACTGGCTCGCTGCGTCGGCAACCGCATCAGCACATCTTTGAGGTAAGCCTATGGATCATGCCCATTAATGCGCGCCGACTGGATCAAGCTCATGATCGCGGCCGCTCGTTTGCCACTGCGCAGAGATCCGGCGAACAGCCAATTGGAACGCCCAAGAGCCCACGGCCTGATCGTGTTTTCGACCGGGTTATTGTCGATGGGCACAGCACCATCATCCAGGTAGCGCGTCAGCGCTACCCAGCGTTTCAAGCTGTAATCCAAAGCCTTGGCCGTCGCCGAGCCTTCTGGCACAAGCTCGCGCTGAGCCAGCATCCACTCATGCAGCTTTCCTGCGATGGGCAACGCTATTTCATGACGTAATCGCCTGCGGTCTTCATCGTTCATGGCTTTGGCTTGCCGCTCGATCTCGTACAGGCCGCTGATTGTGTGCAGTGCCTGTTCAGCCAGTTTGCTTTTGTTCGCTACATGCAGGTCAAAGAACTTGCGCCGGGCGTGCGCCATGCAGCCGATTTCGGTGATGCCCAGCTCGAAGCTGGTCTTGTAACCCGCGAAGTCATCGCAGACCAGCTTGCCGTTCCATGTGCCAAGGAAGTTGCGTGCATGTTCGCCAGCACGGCTGGGGCTGAAGTCGTAGACCACGGCATTCAGTGTCGAGAAGGGCGTGGTGCAATAAGCCCAGACATACGCTCGGTGCATTTTCTTCTCGCCGGGCGCCAGCATCTGCACCGGCGTTTCATCGGCATGCACGACTCGCTCAGCCAACACCGCTTCGCGCAGTGCGTCCACCAACGGCTGGAGTTGTACGCCAGTTTGGCCCACCCACTGCGCCAGCGTTGAACGCGGGATCGCAAGACCGGCACGGCCAAAAATCTTTTCCTGCCGATACAGCGGCAGATGGTCGGAGAACTTGGCCACCATCACATGGGCCAGCAGACCGGCAGTGGGGATGCCCTTGTCGATGACTTGGGCGGGCACTGGCGTCTGAATCAATGTTTCGCACTGGCGGCAGGCCCACTTGCCACGGACATGCTGCTCAACAGTGAACACGCCCGGCGTGTAATCCAGCTTCTCGCTGACGTCTTCGCCGATGCGCTGTAGCTGACAGCCGCAAGCACACTGGGTGTTCTCCGGCTCGTGACGAATGACGGTACGAGGAAACTGCGGTGGCAGGGGCGCGCGCTTGGGCTTTTGGCGGGTTTCGTCCGACGCTGTGGCAGGACGAAGAGCGTTCAGTTCTGCCTCGATGGCTTCGAGGTCGGTGCTGAGCAGATCATCCAGCAAGCTGCCTTGTGCCGGGCTGATCTGCTCGCTGCGCTTGGCGAACTTGTGGCGTTTGAGGATGGCGATTTCGTGAGAGAGCTGTTCGATGATCGTCTCGTCACGATGGATTTTCCGGCCCATGGTGTCGACCTTAGACAGCAACTGCGCCGCGAGTGCGCGCAGTTGGTCGGGGGTCATTTGGTCGAGATTGGGCGATGAAGTCATGGCGTGGATTTTACCAAAGCAACTCATCCGCCACAGCCCAAAGGCAGGACTAAATCACTGTGATGACGCCGTTAGCGCCGACTCGTTGCCACGGCAAGCCGAGCACCAGCGCTTGCAGTTGTTCTGCATCGAGTTCGACTTCCAGGCCGCGATGAGTGCCAGGCCAGTGAAACTTGCCTTGGTTTAACCGGCGTGCAGCAAGCCAGATGCCCACGCCATCATGCACCAACACCTTCATACGGTTGGCCCGACGGTTGGCGAACAGATAAGCGCAGTGCGGCTTCGCCGCACCGAACACTGCAACCACGCGGGCCAGCGCAGTTTCGGTGCCAGCGCGCATGTCCATAGGCTCAGTGGCGAGCCAGATGGCGTCGATGCGGATCATTGCGAGAGGCTGCGAATGAAACGTGCGCAGCCGTCCGGGTCGGAGCTGGGCCATTTGACCGTGGTGGATTTGTCGCCCAGCGGCAGTGCGATCACCACCGTTTCATCAGCGTGCCGTTTAGGCATCGGTTGCAGCGGTACAAACGTGGGAAGTGGCGTGATGGGTTTGTCACGGTAAATTGGCAGCCACTTGCGAATGACGTTGGCATTGATGCCGTGGCTGATGGCGACGCTGGAAACTGAGGCTCCGGGTTGCAGGCATTCCTGCACGATTTGGGCCTTGAGGGGTTTGGGGTAAGAGCTTCGTTGGCGCATGGAAATCCTGGCGATAAGGGTGATCGCGTCCGCTTAAGAATAGGCGGACACCATCGTCCTTAATTCCGGATTTCTGAAGGTGTGTTCGCTGGCCGCTTACATCGCGAGCGATCGAGATGCAGCAGAAAACTCAACATCCAGTGCAATTTGAGATCACCGAGCATGCGCTAGTGCCGCGATAATAAACGGAGACTTTTTCTCCAGATACTCAGCCATCCCACCTGTATTGCTCGACTCAAGTTGGAGCTTCAGTGTTTCATACTGCTGGCGCATCGAGGCATCGCATCTAAGCAAATCTCTGAACCCCACCATCTGGGTGATCGCAAGGTGTCCACTGACACAAGCGTGGAGCTTGTGCGTGCGAATCCCATTCACATTACGTCGGTAGAAATGATGCCCTTCCGATAAGTCGCTTCCTCGCACATATCCCAGGCCCATCAACACCTCGTCCCGCGCCGAGGCGTTGCTATGATCGTGAACCTCGATGAGCACATCGATCTCAGGCTTCGCCGCGAGCCCTGGAACGGAGGTACTTCCAATATGCTGTATGGCAATCAGTTCATCGCCAAAGGCCGAAGCGATGAGTGGCTTGTCTGCCAGAAAGCGGGTGGGCCAAGTGGGGTCATAGGGGATGATCTTGCTGGTCAGTGCCATTTCCGTTCCTTGGAGGCTAGTACCTGATACTCCGAATGTTCCCTCAATACTTGTGAATTCGCCAGCCACTGATAACGATACCCCGGCCATACGGCAATTTAGTAGATCCAATTCGAATCTGACCGAGGTTGGGTAGCCGTCCTGTCTAGCGTGTACTTCTGGCCGACTGCCGCCCCATGCGAAGGGCTGCAATGGGTCGATAGCGCCTGGTTGATGACGCTCGGAGCTCTTGGCCAAAACCGCTCAAGGCCTGGGTCGTTCAGGAATGCCTTCAATTCGGCGCAACCATGGCGAGAAACGCCCTCAGCCCAGCCGCTTCTCCATAACGATGGTGCGTTCCGCCCCATGAAACACGTCGCGGATTTTTTCATACCCCAACGCGGTATAAAACTCTTCAGCCGTAATTGACGATGGCACACGTACAGCCTCAACGCCTGCACTGACAGCAGCTGTATGAATGACATCCATCAAATGCCGCCCGATACCGCGTTTCTGGCGGGCCGGGTCAACGAAAACACTCCTGACCACCTCGCCGTCAAGACCGGCAGTGCCAACAATGTCGTCGCCGAACAAAGCTACAAAAACCTTACGCTTCGTAAGCTCCCTGGAGATGGCTTCAGGGGAAAAGCTAACGAGCTGTCGGCGGCCACTCGCGGTACGCCAGCCAATAAAGGTATGGGCCACATCTGAATCTGGCATTTCATCTGCGCGCGCACAGCTGGTTAGCATCGTCGATGTCTTTCTGTCGACGAGAACAATAACGTGAACCTTGGATCGATCATTACCCGAAGTGCCCGCTACTGGGCGGACCACATCGCCGTGGCGGACAGCCAGACGCGCCTGACCTACGCGCAGTTGGAACGGCGCAGCAACCGCCTGGCGTCCGCGCTGGGTACGCTTGGCGTGGGCGTTGGCAAGCATGTGGCGATTCTTGCCGCCAACCGCGTGGAACTGGTCGAAGCGGAAGTGGCGCTGTACAAGGCGGCGATGGTCAAGGTGCCGATCAATGCGCGGCTGTCGGTGGATGAAGTGGTGCGGGTACTGGAAGGCTCCTGCACTGTCGCACTGATCACCCGATGCGCACTTTGCCGTTCAGCGTGGGCGCCAACTTCTAGTGCAGCCTGGCGGCAAACACCGTGCTTGGCGGCTTCAGACTGCAGCCTGCCTGAACTGCTCGATCGTAGCGATCAGGCGGTCTGGCTGGTTGTAGAGGTCTGGCCCGCTGAAGGCATGCATGCGCTGGTCGAGCTCGACCAGCAACAGCGGCACACCATTTGCGCCCGCTTTGCGCATCAGTGCCTGCGCTTCGGTGAAGCGGGCCGAGGTTTGGCTGGCCAGTCGCGCTTGCTGGGTAAGCGCCGCGAGCAGTGCCTGCGTATCGGCCGTGAAACCCTCCTGGCCCAGGAAGTTGGCAGTGCAGGCCGCCACTACCTCGGGCGACGAGGTATCAAGGCCATCCACGTAGCGCGCTGTTTGCAGGGCCGCGTACAGCTTTGGCTCCAGCGCCTTGCCGTACCCTTGGGCCAGGGTAAGCGCACGGCTGACCGGCATTGAGTCGAACCGCAGCGAGCGGCCACCGAGAATCTGCTTGAAATACAACTCGCTGAAAGGCTGGCCGGTGAGTGAAGCGATTCGCAAGTCGTTGGCCCGGGCGAAGTGGGCAAACTCAGCGTTTATCTGCCGTGCACCTGGCCCTGCGAAAAGCCCTGTCGGGTGCATCTCCAGCTCATCGGCGAAGCGCTCTGCCAGGTGCCTCAGCGTGTCGGCGCTGGCATAGCACCAACCACAGAGCGGGTCGAACAGAAAGTGCAATTTCATAGCGGCCATCATCAGGCTCCTTGAATGTGATGGCGCCAGACTATTCGATTGGTATGCGCGGAAATAGGCGATTACAGCGCACAGATTATTGCGAAAACCGGGCAAATGCGGTTCGAAAACCTGCCTGTCGCAGCCGAGCCTTTTCCCGGAAACGGTGCACGGCTTCGGCCGCCCCAGCCCCCTGCTGGGCAGCGCCGCACCGTGGCTGAACTTTTGCCGGCGTTGATGGCGCTGAGCCATTCCCACAGCGCATTGTGCGCTGCGGCGTCTCAGAGACCCTGTCATGTTTTCCGATGAATTCCTGGTTGCTTATGTCGTGGTCGAGGTGGTGCTGGTCGTGGCGGCTTTTGCTATCGGCGTTCACCTGACCGAGCGCTAGGTCATACAAAAGCTCCGTGATCGATGGTTTTTTCGGAACTATCCATCTGCATCCTGTATGGTGCCGGTTTAAGGCTTCGAAAGTGGGTTGGCTTCGCGCTCAATGTCATTCAGCAAGCACTACAGGCAGCTTGATCTGCAGTCCACTATGCTCTCAGGCAGCATGGACTGGTTGGTTTTATCAGCGCAATGTCGACCGAAATCGGGATATGTATGACTGTACAGCAGCGTAATAATGTACATATCGAGGGTGACGGCCCGGCTACCCTGATTCTGTCTCACGGTTTTGGCTGCGACCAGTCGATGTGGAAGGCGTTGTCGCCGCATTTCATTCCACACATGCGTGTCATCACCTACGACTTGGTCGGTGCTGGGCAGTCCGATCTCGCTGCCTACGACAGAGCGAAATACTCGACCCTGTTGGGCTATGCCGATGACCTGAACGCAATCATCGATGATTTCGGCCAGGGCCCGGTCATTATTGCGGGGCATTCGGTCAGTGCCATGATCGGTGTGCTGGCCGAGCTACGGCAGCCAGGCAGAATCGCGGGGCTGGTGTTGATCGGGGGGTCGCCTTGTTACATCGACTCGGACGGTTACAACGGCGGCTTTAGCCAGGAGGATGTGCTGGGGCTGCTGTCGATGATCGATGAGAATTACCTGGGCTGGTCCAGCACCATGGCGCCTGTGCTGATGGGTGCGTCGGGTGAGCCCGCGATGCAGGAAGAGTTGGTCAGCAGCTTCCGTCGCACCAACGCGGAGATCGCCCGGCATTTCGCCCGCGTGATCTTCTTGTCCGACCACCGCGAGGATGTGAAAGGCTTGAATGTGCCGACGCTGATCCTGCAGAGCAGAGTGGACCCGGTAGTTCCGGTGGCCGTCGGCGAGTACCTGGAAAGGGTGATGCCCAGCAGCCAGCTTGTACTGGTGGACAACATGGGCCATTACCCGCAGCTCAGCGCCTCCAGCGCCTGCGCCGCGGCCATGGACGGGTTTTTCGCCCGCCTGGGGCTGGGCCGTGAATGATCCGACCGTGATGTTCGACGCGTCTTACTTCGAGCATGCGCCTTGCGGCCTGGTCGTCATGGAGGCGGACGGCACACTGCTGCGCTGCAACGCCACCTTTGGCAACTGGCTGGGGTATGACGTAGCGCAGTTGAAACAGCGCAGTTTCGATCAGTTGCTGACCACCGTGGGCCGTACCTTCCAGCTTACCCACTGGGGGCCTTTGCTGAACTTGCAGGGCTCGATTTCCGAGGTGAAGGTCGGCCTGCGTCACCGCGATGGTCACGTGGTGGCCATGCTGCTCAATGCCGTGCGCCGTGAAACCGCTGAAGGGGTTCGCTTTCAGCTGGCCTTGTTCAGTACCAGCGAGCGTGATCGCAACGAGCACACGGTGTTTCAGGCCATGCAACGGGCCGAGGAACTGCTGGCGCAAAAAATCAGCGCCGAGCATGCCCTGCAGCGCGCACAGGACGACCTGGCCCTGGCCTACGCCGAGGCCCAGCGGCGTGCGCTACTGGCCGAGCAGATGGTAGCGGTTGCCAGCCATGATTTGAAAAACCCCATGACCGCTATCCGGATGGCCACCGAACTGCTGGGGCGTGATGCCCAGGGCGAGCGGGCCCGGCGCCTGTTGGGCAGCATCAACACATCGGCCGAGCGCGCGCAGCGCATGATCGTCGACCTGCTGGATTTCGCCTCGGTCAGGCTAGGCCAGGGCATCAGCATCAAGCGTCAGCGAGTCGACCTGTTGCGGGTGGTGGATCAATGTGTCAGCGAGCTGAGGATCACCTTCTGCCACGCCAGTATTCGCCATCTTTCCCGCGGGCAGGCCATGTTCGAAGTGGATCAGGACAGGCTGCAGCAAATGATCGGCAACCTGGTCGCCAATAGCGTTGCCTACGGTGACTTGCGCCAGCCGATTACGGTGACCACTGACTGTTTCGCGGACAGCGTGCTGATCAGCGTGCACAACCACGGCCCCGCCATCGCCGAAGCAGTGATACCCACCTTGTACGAGCCAATGACGCGCGGCAGCGACCGCCAGGAAGGGCTGCGGTCCATCGGCCTTGGTCTGTTCATTGTCAAGGAAGTTGCCCACGCCCACGGCGGGCACATCTCCATGACCTCCAATGCCGTGTACGGCACCACCTTCATGGTTCAGTTGTACAAGGAGCGCCCGGCCACCGAGGCGTAGTCACGTCTGAACCTGTCAGTTTTTCCGAGTGAGACTCGGTAGTATGATGGCGCAAGGACAATTAAAAAGGCGGCTTACCTGGTAGTACGTTCTCGGTTTCTCGTGGGGGTAACAGGAGCGTGTCGCATGATGAAATTCCAATCGCTGGCAGGCGCTGTGTTGATGGTTGGGGTGAGTACCCTGTTGTTGGCTGGCTGTGCCCATGATGGTGATGTGCGCGACAGTCATGACAACACTTACGGGACCACCGCGAAAAGCCCACCCACGTACCTGGGTTGCGTCAGAAGCGAACTTCCAGCCCAGGTGAAAACCTATGAGATCCAGAGTAGCGACTCGGTCAGGCTGTTCGTTGAAAGCACCGATCCTGACAAGGCCGATGGCCTTGTCGAGTTGAAGGGGGCAGGGCCCAAGCGCCAATACGCGGCCTACCAGCGTGACGCCTGGTACGACCACGGAAGGCTGCTTGATGCCGCTCTGCTGTGCTCGAAAGCTTGATTGCCCACGCGCTTTGAAACAACGAACCAGCGCCTGCGGTACCTGCGGGAGCTGGCTTACCTGCGATGGGCTGCCCAGCAGCCCCTTAACGGGTGATACAGCATTACGCACTATTAAAGCAGTTTGAATGGAGAGCAGCGGGTGGAAGCAAGAAGCGTTGTCGCCGAAATGTTCATTGGAATCCCGACGCATTTCTGGGTATTGCCGGTGGCCGGCCTGGTAGCCTATCACGGTTTGAAATGGTCGGTCAGGTTCGGCAGCCGGGCCACCCTGTTGCAAGTATCGACTTACCTGTTGTTGCTGGCACTGGCAGTGCTGCCCAATGGTATTTATGCGCTGTTTCCGCCAACGCCTGATCCTGATGTGCTGCTCAACAACGCGCCGTTGCCCAATTATGCAGGCCGTTTTTATCTGGACGCATTCTACGTTTTCAGCGGCTGGGCACTCAGTAAAGTCGTGAAGCTCAAGTTTCGCTAGGCCGGCGCTGCGGCCAGCTTTCACCTGCGCCCTCGCCGCCGTCCATTCTCGCAGCCACGGCGCGCAGTTGCTCCGCAACCCCATCAATAGCGCGCACGTGCGCGGTGACATCGATGTCGCCTGGCGAACTGCCGCGAGCCAGCATGAAGCGCACATGGCCACTCATGGTCTGGCTAAGCTGGTCCAGATGATCTGCTGTTCTGACCAGATCTGACTTGATGGTGCGAAGCGTTTCCATAATGCGGGGCCTGATTGTCTGATGCTGTTGCGCCTGGGGTCAGCAAAGGCAGGCCTGAGTGATCAGGCCTCATCCAGCAACAGTTCCGGATCGAAGAAGAACGAGGCCAGCAGCACCGCGGTGATTACGCCCGACGCGTCGGCAATGAACAATAGCAGAGCGCTGGCGTCGCCCGGGGTGAGGTGGGTCCTGAGGGCGAAGTCCACGCCGTGCGGGAACGCGGCGATCATCAGCAGCATGGTGGCTAACAAGGCAGAAAGCAACTTCAGATAGGCGCGTCCGAACGCCAGCCCAAAAGCCCAGAACACCAGGATGCAGAGGACAGCCAAGCCAGTGGCGGTTGCATATTGGGTGAATAGTTCCAGCCACCAGAGCATGGCAATCTCCTGAACGAAGCGAGCACTGAGTCAAGGTAAGTGAACAGGGCCAGCCCGAATCTGCGCTGCCTGTTGCTCATCAGAAGCGGAGCGGATTCAATTCGTTCCGTCGTTATAAGCAAATAGTCGCTGTAACGCGCTGCCGTTGAACCACAGGCCTCTCATGGCCAGACTTTGGTTGATTGGTCAGTCGGTATCGGTCTCGTTAGAATGCAGCATATCCATACGAGTCAATTGCAAATGCATACTTTTCGTATTTTTATCAGTTCATTGTTAATCGCCGGCCTCGCCGGTTGTGCGACGCCTGGCAAGCCGACGGCCAGCAAGCTCAGTTCGAAAACGCCCCAGGAATATGCGGCCTGCGTGTTGCCGAAATGGCAGGCTGTGGCCCCGCAAGCCACGCAGAAATCGATTGCCCATGGCTATCGACTGACGGCATCCAGTGCCGTGGCCAGTGACGATGTACTGGAGGTGATCGATTCAGGCGAAGGCAGCCGTGCTACGTTCTACAAAGGCAGTTTCTTGTCCGGGGACAAGTTGCGCCAGGCGGCCAAGGAATGCCTGGACTGAAACAGCGCCGAGCGCGGCTGGGTCCTTTCAGACCGCGCCAGGTTTCAACCGGGCTTACGACTGCTTGATCAGTTTGCGCCCGGCCCCTCGGCGTACCACACTGCATATCCAGCGCTTGCCGCAGCGATAGGGCGCACGGATGAAGGTAAGGTCCGCGATGCGCCGCGCCCCCTGAGCCTTGAGTGCCTGGGCGAGCTGGGCGAGCGTTTCTGCCACGATGGTCATGGTTCACCTCATGAATTGACTTCATTCATAATTCTCGACCCATCAAAAGAACCCGTGACTCAGTTCGATTAGGGTTAATCACAAAGTGATAGTGTGGACGCCTCAGTCCGCCCGTCCGGTGCGGATCAGTGCCTGCTGTGCAGTTACCCGAGCAAGAAAGCGGATGCGCCACAGACGGTGGATCTTTACAGTGGCGACATCGCAATCTGCAGGAGCCCGCTGATGTCCAGCGCATTCACCATGATGCAATCGCCTGTGGGCACGCTTACCCTGGTAGCGCGCGGCGATCGCCTGGCAGCCGTGCTGTGGGAGAACGAGCGCGAAAACCGCGTGCGCCTGGGCGCACTGCACCGTGACGATCAGTGCCCGGTGCTGCTGGAAACCGCTCGCCAACTGGGTGAGTACTTCAGCGGCAAGCGCCGACAGTTCGAGCTGCCGCTGGATTTTGCCGGTACCGGGTTCCAGCGCCAGGTGTGGGCCGCGTTGCTGGCCATACCCTTCGGTGAAACCCGCAGCTACGCCGAGATTGCCCGGCAGCTCGGCAACCCCGGTGCGGTGCGTGCAGTGGGCGCGGCCAATGGCCGCAACCCCATCTCGATCATCGCGCCTTGCCACCGGGTCATCGGTGCATCGGGCAACTTGACCGGGTTTGCCGGCGGGCTGGCGGCCAAGCAATACCTGCTGGCGCTGGAAGGGCGGCAGAGCCTGGCGCTGGACCTTTAGCTGTTCAGCCGAACCAGCTGGCGATCAGGCAGGCCAGCACCGCCAGTACCGAACCTGCCATCAAGGTGTAGTGCCGGTGGGCCCGCCGCGCAGCCTGTTGCACTTCACGCAGGTAGGCGCCGGGTGTCGGCGCGTCGGGCCGGTGACGCAAATGCTCGGCCACGTCGGCCATTTGGCCCCGGATGATCAGGCCGGTCAGGTAGTAGGCACAGGCATAGCTGAGCAGGGCCAGTACGAAATAGGTCATACCGGGTCCAGTGGCAGTGCAATGGCATTGGCCTGGCGGGTATCAAGCACGATGAGGCCTTCGCTGCGGTCGTCCAGGCTGGCCAGCAAGTGGCCCTTGCTGTCCCACGCAGCCGAGCCGCCGGCGCCAATGAAGGTGTCGGCTGGCCCCACGCAGTTTGCCAGCAGCACCGGCATGGCCAGCTCGCGGGCGACCCGCATGTAGTGCGGGTGTCCCTCGCTGATCCCTTTGGCGGTTTTCGCCACGCTGACCATGTACAGGTCGGCGCCATGTTCACGGGCCGCAGCGGCATGCCCCATGAACATCGACTCGTAGCAGATCGCCGGGGCGATGCAGTGTTCACCCAATGTCAGCAACAAGGCTTGGTCACCGGCGCTGAACCAGGGCAACTCATCGGCATGCAAGCGCCGTTTGGCATAGACCTGGCGCTGTGCATTGGGGCTGAACACAGGCATGCCGATGCGTATGCCGTCAGGGGCTGGCAGCGGCAGGCCGACGGCAACGGTGATGCCCAGGCGGTCACTGGCGGCCTGCAGCGGGTCCAGCTGCCTGGCGCTGACCGGCATGGCCGCCTGGCGTGCCACACTGGGCTCATAGCCGGTCAGCGACAACTCGGGAAACACCATCAGTTCGGCGCCAAGCGCTGCAGCCTGTTCGATGCAGGCCAGATGGCGCTGCAGGTTGGCTGAGACCTCGCCTTTGAGCGATGCCAGTTGTACGGCGCACAGCTTCATGTAAACCCTTCCCTGGTAAAGGTTGAAGCCGCCAGCATACTATCGGCCACGACGCCTGTACCAGTGAAGGGGCGTTCAGCGAGCACAAGGGGCGAAAGTGGCCCGCGACCTGCGCGCTTGGAGCAGGTTGTGCCATGCTGTTCATCAAGGGCGCGATGCGTGCGGGGGGAGGCCGGGTCCGTCAGCCTTCCCTGCCTGGGCAGCGCCAGCAGAGGAACAGTGAGATGGGACGGTTACGGCGCATGATCGCCAACCTGCGGGGCCGCGACCTGGCAGTGGGCGATATTCACGGCCATTTCCAGCGACTGCAGCAATGCCTGGATGCGGTGGATTTCGACCCCGCCGTGGACCGCCTGTTCAGCGTGGGCGACCTGGTCGACCGCGGGCCAGACAACGAGGCGGCCCTGGAGTGGCTGGCCAAGCCTTGGTTTCATGCCGTGCAAGGCAATCATGAGGCCTTGGCCATTACCCGCGTGCGGGGTGGGAAACTGGACCTGGCCATGTACCGCGAAGCTGGCGGCGGTTGGTTCATCGACCTGCCGCGGGCTGAGCAACTGCGCTTCGTCGAACGTTTCGAGCAACTGCCGATTGCGATCGAGGTTGAAAGTGCGGCAGGTCTGGTCGGCCTGCTGCATGCCGACAGCCCGACTGCCGATTGGCTGCAATTGAGAACGTGGCTGGAGCTGCTGGATGACCCCAAAGTCAGGCAAGTATGCCAGTGGTCGCGGCGGCGACTCAGGGCTGGCGATACCGAGCCGGTGCAAGGCCTGCGCGCCTTGCTGGTGGGCCACACGCCGGTGCCGCAGGCCACGCTGCTGGGCAATGTCTGGCACCTGGACACCGGCGGCTGGGCCAGCGGCCACTTCACCTTGGTGGACATGCGCAGCCTGAAGCTGGTCAGCCCCAGGCCAGGTGTAACAGCACAGCCGCGCCCAAGAGCACCAGCATGATCCCGGAGCTGCGTTCCAGCCACGGCAGCCAGCGCGCGAAGCGCCGCAGTACCCGCTGGTTGCCGATGGCCACGGCGATCAGCAGGTCCCACAGCAGCACCACACCGAACATCCACAGCGCGCAAGCGGCTTTCCAGCCGGCACTGGCGCTGCCCAACATACTGGCCAGGCTCGCGTAGAACAGTGCGTTCTTGGGGTTGAGAAGGGCAGACAGCAAACCCATGCCCAGCCCCTGCCACCACCCTGGCCCAGTGTGCTTGCCAACGGCCGCAGTCAGGCGGGTATGCCCTGCATGGCGCAGGAACAGCATACCGATGTACACCAGGTAGACGGCACCGACCAATTGCAGGCTGGCAAACAATGGGCTGCCTTCCTGGAGCATCGACAAGCCGGTGAAGGCCACGGTGATGAACGCACCATTGGCCAGGGCGATACCCAGGCACACGCCGCTGGCGCTACGCCAGCCGCTGCTGACCGACGTGCGTGCGACCAGGAAGAAGTCTGGGCCTGGCGATAGCAGTGCAAGGAAATGGACGAGGGCGACGATCAGGAATATTTGCATGGGCCGGGCTGCTCTGCGTTAAAGGCCGCAGTCTGCTGCCGGGCTGGCATGGCGTATTGAAGAATATTGCAGGGGCCTCATGGGTCAGCCTCGCGGCTGTGCACCTTCAAGCGCCGCGATACTGCCCCGGTGTCACCCCCACATGAGCCTTGAACACCCGCTGGAAATGGCTCTGGTCGGCAAACCCCAACCGGTAGGCCACCTCTGCCAGTGCCTGCCCTTTGCCCAGCAGCTGCCGCCCAAGGTTGACCCTGGCGTTGAGCAGGTAAGCATGGGGGGTGAAACCGGTGGCTGCACGAAACGCCCGAATCAACTGATAGCGCCCAAGCCCGGCCTCCCGCGCCAGTACCGCCAGGCTCAACTGTGCCGGATCCTGGGCTTCGATCCTTGCGATCAAGCCGCTCAGGGCCGTAGCCGCCAATGCCGGTGCCGGTGCCAGCGGCAGCTGCGCGGCAAAGTCCAGGTCCCCGAGAAAGGCGACCAGCGCCGCGTCTTTCTCTGCATTGCTGGCGGTGGAGAACAGCAGGCCGTTCAGCTCGCAGAATTGTTGGTACAGCAGTGCCTCCCGGCAGATACGCGCAGGGGCGCCAGCCCCGCCGTCACCCAGTTCCGACTCCAGGCGCAGTTGCGACAGCCAGTGGGCATCCACATGCAGCATCTGGTAGCTCCAGGCATAACCGGGTGCGGGGTTGCAGGCATGCACGCGCTGGGGCGGTACCAGCACCAGGGTTCCAGGTGTCAACCGCGCCTGCCCGCCGCCAGCGCCGCTGAACAGGCTGAGGCCAGCATCCACTGCGCCGATGGAGAATGTCGGGTGGCTGTGGGCTTTGTAGCAGGCGCGGCTATGGCAGGCGCGCCGGCTTTCCACATGTGGCAGGTTCGGGTCGCGCCACAGTGCGGCGTGGGTACGGGGCATTATGCGCTCCTCGGGGTTGTCGGCAGGGTAACAGCTGCAAGGCACCTGTACAGTTTTTATCGCTGGCTGTCACTTGACCGAATGGCCCCGGGCCCGCCGAAATAGGCGCCTGCTGCCAAAGGAAAACAAGAATGGACTTATCGAGCGTGCTGCTCTTCATCCCCGCCTGCTTCGCCCTGAACATGGCCCCGGGGCCGAACAACCTGCTGTCGCTGCACAACGCCAGCCGCTACGGGCTGCGCACCGCCTGTGTGGCCGGTGCCGGGCGCATTCTGGCGTTCAGTGGCATGATCGCGCTGGCGGCCATGGGCCTGGCGGTGGTGCTGCATACCAGTGAATACCTGTTTCTGGCCATCAAAGTGGTGGGCGCGGGTTACCTGTTCTACATTGCCTGGCAACTGTGGCGGGCTCCGGTGGGCGTGGCTGCGAGCACCGGCGGTGAGCTGCGGGGCATGTGGCACCTGGCGCGGCAGGAATGCTTCGTAGCGGCCGGCAACCCGAAGGCGATCCTGATTTTCACTGCGTTCCTGCCGCAGTTCGTAACCGTCGACAGTCGTATGCCGGTCAGTGAGCAGTTCCTCTGGCTGGGAGCGCTGTTCCTGGTGCTGGAATGGGCCGCGATCGCCCTCTATGCAGGCCTTGGCGCCTACCTGCAGCGCTGGTTCAGCCAGCCAGGCCCGCGGCGCCTGTTCAACCGGGTCAGCGCCTCGCTGTTGGGTTGCGCTGGCCTCGGCCTACTGGTGGCGCGTCGCTAGGGTTCAACTCGGGTAGTAAGCTGTTCACTTTTGCCGAGACAGGGCATTAGAACGCCCAGCGTATGCCCAGGTTCACCCCGCTGGCTTCCTGCTGGCCAGCGCCGAACGTCACGTCGCCGGTGATCGTGCCACTGCCCGATGCTGGCAGTACCAGGCGGTTGTCGCCGCTGGTATCAACCAGCGAGGGGGCGCTGCCACTGTCGCAGCTGTAACTGTCGTTACCGGCAGTGGGCGTGAAGGTGCACGCGGCATGTGCAGCGGGCAGGGCAATGCTCAATAACGGCAGTGAGCCAAGAGCCAGCATCAGGCGCAGACGCATCAGGGAAGCCTCCATTGACCAGGGGGCCCTGCAGGTCACGCATGGCGTGCAGGGTTACCGCGGTTTTTATAGAGGTGTGCGTGCTGGGCACAACTGGCAAAAATGTCAGGTGGCACAGGGCCAGTGTGTTAGTCGCGGTAGAAGGTTTGCACCAGGTGATAGCCGAACTTGCTCTTGATCGGGCCGTGTACCACGCGCAGGGGCTTCTTGAAGATGACCTGGTCGATGGCGCCGACCATTTGCCCTGGGCGGACTTCACCCAAGTCGCCGCCCCGTTTGCCGGACGGGCAAGTCGAGAACTTTTTCGCCAGCACGTCGAACGCCTCGCCATTGGCGATACGCTGCTTGAGCTTTTCGGCTTCGTCAGCGGTCTTGACCAGAATATGGCGGGCTTGAGCTTTCATGGATTACCTGTGCTTCGGGGGGTGAAAAGCGCGCATTATGCCTGATTGCTGCGTGTTTGTGGCCATTCACCCAGCCCCGTGGGCGGTGCTCTCGCACCGCTGATAGCGCATGAACTAGCAGCCGCGTCAGCGGCGAACACCGGCAAAAACCGGTGCCAACCACCGCGGGAGCCTGCGTCACTGGGCCAACCAGCCCCCGTCAACGTTCCAGGCGGCACCACGCACCTGGCTACCCGCTTCGCTGCACAGGAAAAGCACAAGCTCGCCCAGGTGCTGCGGGGTAACGAAGGCCAGCGAAGGTTGCTTTTCCGCCAGCAGGTCATGTTGCGCCTGCAGCGCATCGCCACCGTTGGCGGCACGGTCATCGATCTGTTGCTGCACCAGCGGGGTCAGCACCCAGCCCGGGCAAATGGCGTTGCAGGTGACAGGGCTGGTGGCGGTTTCCAGGCCCACGACCTTGGTCAGGCCCACCACGCCATGCTTGGCGGCCACGTACGCCGCCTTGCCGGTCGAACCGACCAGGCCATGCACGGAGGCAATGTTGATGATGCGCCCCCAGTTGCGCGCGCGCATGCCCGGCAGCGCCAGGCGTGTGCCATGGAAGACCGCCGACAGGTTGAGCGCGATGATCTTGTCCCAGCTTTGCACCGGAAACCGTTCGACCGGGGCCACATGCTGGATACCAGCGTTGTTGACCAGGATGTCGACGCCGCCGAACTCGCGCTCGGCCGCGGCGAACAATGCCTCGATCTGGGCGACCTCGGCCAGGTCGGCCGGGTGATGGATGGCTTTTACCCCATGCCGGGCAATTTCCGCCAGGGCGGGTGCCGGGTCGCCAAAGCCGTTGAGGACGATGTTGGCACCGGCCCGGGCCAGTACCTGGGCGATACCCAGGCCGATGCCGCTGGTCGAGCCGGTCACGAGTGCAGTCTTGCCGTTGAGGGTCATGCAGTGCTCCTTAGACAATGCCAGTGGCGTAGAACGTGGCAATTACCACGAACACTGCCAGGGTCTTGATCAGGGTAATACCGAAAATATCCTTGTAGGCTTCCCGGTGGGTCAGGCCGGTGACTGCCAGCAGGGTGATCACCGCGCCGTTGTGCGGCAGGGTGTCCATGCCGCCGCTGGCCATGGCCGCTACCCGGTGCAGCACCTCGAGCGGAATGTTGGCGGCATGGGCGGCGGCGATGAAGGTGTCACCCATGGCGGCCAGCGCAATACTCATGCCGCCCGAGGCAGAGCCGGTGATACCGGCCAACAGGGTGACGGTGATGGCTTCATTGACCAGGGGGTTGGGGATGCCGCGCAGGGCATCGGCCAGCACCAGGAAGCCTGGCAGCGAGGCGATCACTGCGCCAAAGCCATACTCCGAGGCCGTGTTCATGGCTGCCAGCAAGGCGCCGCCGACAGCACTTTTGGTGCCTTCGGCCAAACGGCTGCGGATGGCGCCGAAGGCACATGCCAGCACCATCAGGATGCCGACCAGCAATGCTGCCTGTACCGCCCAGATGGCGGTCAGCTTGGCCACGTCGCTGTTCACTGGGGCACTCATGCCGGGCAGTTGCAAGCTGTGGCTGGCGCCGTACCACTGCGGGATCCAGTGGGTGAACAGCAGGTTCATCACCCCCACCAGCATCAATGGGGATATCGCCAGCCAGGGGTTGGGCAACCTCAGGTCGGCAGCGGTTTCCGGTTCGTTGCGCAAGTCGGTGCCATACCCTTCACCGGCACGCTGGGCTTTGTTGCGCTGGCGCTGCAGGTAGGCCATGCCGGTGCAGAACACGAACAGTGTGCCGATCAGGCCCAGCCAGGGTGCGGCCCAGGCGGTGGTGTTGAAAAAGGTGCTGGGGATGATGTTCTGGATCTGCGGGGTACCGGGCAGGGCATCCATGGTGAATGAAAAGGCCCCCAAGGCAATGGTGGCCGGGATCAGCCGTTTGGGGATATTGCTCTGGCGGAACATCTCGGCCGCAAACGGGTATACCGCAAACACCACCACGAACAGCGAGACGCCGCCGTAGGTCAGCAACGCACAGACCAGCACGATCACCAGCATGGCCTGGCGGGTGCCGAGCAGGCGGATGGCAGCGGCCACGATCGAGCGGGAAAAGCCGGACAGCTCGATCAGTTTGCCGAACACCGCACCCAGCAGGAACACCGGGAAATACAGCTTGATGAAGCCCACCATTTTTTCCATGAAAACCCCGGTGAAGGCGGGGGCAACGGCGGACGGGTCAGTGAGCAGAACGGCGCCGAGGGCCGCGATAGGGGCGAACAGTATGACGCTGTAGCCGCGGTAGGCGGCCAGCATCAGCAGGGCCAGCGCGGCAAGGGCGATGAGCACGGTCATCGTGTTTCTCCTGGGTGAGTCTTGTTGTTATCGGTTTGCAGGAGAAAGCGGATATCGTGCCAATTTTTAACTTATTGATTTACATAGAGTTTTTATTTTTTGCAGTGTTTCAGTCTCTGTTTTGAGATTTTGTTGTTCAAGCGCACGCACCATCTCCTCCCAGATTTGCACGCTGCCTGCCTGCACAATCGAGCTTGTTGAGCTATCTCTAAAAAGAGACAAAAGTCTCTGCTCAGAGACCAAGCGCCACCATCTTCTTGTACAGGGTAGAGCGCCCCAGCCCCAGCGCCTTTGCCGCCTGCGGCACGTTGCCCGCATGGTCCGCCAACGCCCCGGCGATCAGTGAGCGCTCGAATGCCTCGCACGCCTCGCGGTAGGTCTGGCGCACCGGTGCCGCCGACAGCGGACTCAACGGCCCCAGCGCCGCACGCAAGTCTGCCACCCCCAGGCGTGGTTGATCGGCCAGCAAGGTCGCCCGCTCCAGCACGTTGCGCAGTTCACGGATATTCCCCGGCCAGGCATGGCGTGCCAGCAGTTGCTGCGCCTCGGTTTCCAGCTCGTATTGGCTGCCCAGCTCTGCCAGCACGGCCTCGCATAACGCCGGCAGGTCCTCCAGCCGCTGCCGCAGCGGGGGTACTTCGATCGGTAACACGTTCAGCCGGTAGTACAGGTCGGCGCGGAATGCGCCGCGGGCCATGGCCGCCTGCAGGTCGATGGACGTGGCCGCAATGATGCGCACGTCGCTGCGCAGCATCTGGTTCGACCCCACCGGCTCGTATTCCTTTTCCTGCAGCACCCGCAGCAGCTTGCTTTGCAAGGCCAGCGGCATGTCGCCGATTTCATCGAGGAACAATGTGCCGCCTTCGGCCAGTTGCAGCTTGCCGCTGCGGCCTTTGCGGTCCGCCCCGGTAAAGGCACCGGGCGCGGTGCCGAAGAACTCGGCCTCCAGCAGTGTTTCCGGGATGGCGGCGCTGTTGATGCTGACGAACGCTTTGTGGGCCCGGGCCGAGGCGGCGTGGATGGCGTGCGCCAGCAACTCCTTGCCCGTGCCCGTCTCGCCCAGCAACAGCACCGGCGAGTCACTGCCTGCACCGCGCCGCGCACGGCGCTTGGCTTCCAGGCTGGCAGCGCTGCTGCCAACGAACTGCGCAAAGCTGTACTTGGCCTGGCGGGCGCGCAGTTGCGAGCGGGTCGAGGCAAGCTCCTGCTGCATGCTCGAATAACGCTTGAGCAGCGGCGACAGGCTGCGCAACTGATCGAACAGGGCAAAACCGATGGCGCCGATCAGCGCGCCTTGGTCGTCGTGGATAGGCAGGCGCATGACCACCAACGGCTCGTTCGGCGTGTCCAGCATGTCCAGCAGGATAGGCCGGCCATTGCTCACCACCTCGCGCATCAGGCTACCGGGGATCACTGCTTCGCAGGGCTGGCCAATCGCACTGGCCGCGTCGGCCAGGCCAAAGCGCCGGGCATAGCGTTCGTTCATCCAGGCGATACGCGCCTGGCGGTCGACGATCACCGTACCCTCGCTGGACTGTTCGATGATCTCGAACAACGAACGGATCGCCAGTTGCCGAACGTGGGGGTAGTCCTTGAGGCTGTCGCTGTCGTGCATGGAAAAAGTCCTGAATACGTTGTTTGCCCGCGCCGGCACCTTGCCTGAAACGTCAGCCCTTCGGGTCAAACGCCTGCCGCAAGGCATCGCCGATGAACACCAGCAGCGACAAGATCAGCGCCAAGGCAAAGAACGCGGTAAAGCCCAGCCACGGTGCCTCCAGGTGTTGCTTGCCCTGGGTCACCAACTCCCCCAGCGAGGCGCTGCCCGCGGGCATGCCGAAACCGAGGAAGTCCAGCGCGGTCAGCGTGGTGATGGCCCCGGTGAGCATGAACGGCACGTAGGTCAGTGTGGCATTCAAGGCATTGGGCAAGATATGCCGCAGCATGACCTGGCTGTCTGGCAAACCCAGCGCCCGGGCTGCCTTGACGTATTCCAGGTTGCGCCCCCGCAGGAACTCGGCCCGCACCACGTCGACCAGGGTCAGCCATGAAAACAGCGCCATGATCCCCAGCAGCCACCAGAAATCCGGCTCGACGAACCCGCTGAGGATAATCAGCAGGTACAACACCGGCAGCCCGGACCATACCTCCAGCAGGCGCTGGCCGAACAGGTCGACCCAGCCCCCGTGGTAGCCCTGCAGGGCGCCTGCCGTCACCCCGATGACCACGCTGATCACGGTCAGGGCAAAGGCAAACAGCAAAGACACCCGCGTGCCATACAACACCCGGGCCAGCACATCACGGCCCTGGTCATCGGTACCCAGCCAGTTGCTGCTGCTCGGTGGGCTGGGCGTTGGGACCTGCAAGTCGTAGTTCGGGGTGTCGGCGCTGAACGGGATCGGTGCGAACAGCATCCAGCCGCCCTGGTCCTCGATCAGCTTGCGCACATAGGCGCTGCGGTAGTCGGGCTGGAACGGCAACTGGCCGCCAAATTGCTGCTCGGTATAACGCTTGAGCGCCGGTACGTACAGTTCGCCCTGGTAGCCCAGCAGCAACGGCTTGTCGTTGGCCACCAGCTCGGCGCCCAGGCTCAGCGACAGCAGGGCGGCGAATACCCACAGCGATACCCAGCCCAGGCGGTTGCGGCGAAAGCGTTGCAGGCGCCGGCGCGCCACAGGCGACAGCATCAGTGTGCCCTCGTGTCGAAGTCGATGCGCGGGTCCAGCAAGGTGTAGGCCAGGTCGCCGATCAGGCGGATCAGCAGCCCTGCCAAGGTGAAGATGAACAACGTACCGAAGACGATGGGGTAGTCGCGGGACACGGCGGCGTCGTAGCTCATGCGGCCCAGGCCATCCAGTGAGAAAATTACCTCGATCAGCAGCGAGCCGGCGAAGAACACGCTGATCAGTGCCTGTGGCAACCCTGCCACCACCAGCAGCATGGCGTTGCGCAATACATGGCCGTAGAGCACCCGCCGCTCACTCAGGCCCTTGGCGCGGGCGGTGACCACGTACTGGCGCGAAATTTCGTCGAGGAAGGCATTTTTGGTCAGCAAGGTGAGGGTGGCGAACCCGCCGATCACCAGGGCGCCGACGGGCAGTACCAGGTGCCAGAAGTAGTCGGCCACCTTGCCGAGCAGGCTCAGCTCGTCGAAGTTGTCGGAAACCATGCCACGCACCGGAAACCAGTTCAGCGAAGTGCCGCCGGCAAACACCACGATCAGCAACAGGGCGAACAGGAACGAGGGCAGGGCGTAGCCGACCACGATCAGTGCGCTGCTCCAGGCATCGAAGTGGCTGCCGTGGCGCACCGCCTTGCGAATGCCCAGGGGGATGGACACCAGGTAGGTGATCAGCGTGGCCCAAAAGCCCAGCGACAGGGTGACCGGCAGTTTGTCGAGGATCAGGTCGGTGACCTTGGCACCCCGGAAAAAACTGTTGCCGAAGTCCAGCCGGGCATACTGGCCCAGCATCAGCCAAAGGCGCTCGGGCGCTGACTTGTCGAAGCCGTACTGGCGCTTGATCTCTTCGATCAGTTTGGGGTCGAGCCCGCGGGTGGCGCGTGATTCACCGTGCACAACCTCCGAGCGCGCACCGGGGGCGCCACCGCCGATGCCTTGCAGGCGCGCCACGGCTTGTTCCACCGGGCCGCCTGGCGCGGCCTGCACGATGACGAAGTTGACCAGCAGAATCGCCAGCAAGGTCGGGATGATCAGCAGCAGGCGGCGCAACAGGTAGCGGGTCATGGGGCGGCGTTCCGGCGTATGGCCATCTGTTCATTGGTCAGCGCCGTTGGGTTGATCTCCCACCAGGTGTCCAGGCCTTCATCGTAGGTGGCCGGAACCTTGGGCAAGCCGAAGCGGTTCCACCAGACGGTAGAGCTGCCTGGCGGGTAGTAGTTGGGGATCCAGTAGTAATTCCACTGCAGCACCCGGTCCAGGGCGTGAGCGTGGCGCAGCATGTCGGCCTCGCTGGCAGCGCGTACCAGGCCGTCGATCAGGTGGTCGACGGCCGGGTCCTGCAGCACCATCAGGTTGTTCGAACCGGGGTCGTGGGCAGCGGCCGAGCCGAAGTAGTTGTACAGCTCGGCACCCGGTGAAAGCGTCACCGGGTAGCCGGTCACGACCATGTCGTAGTCACGGGCCATCAGCCGGTTGACGTACTGCGCCGAGTCGACGTTACGGATGTTCAGGGTAACGCCGATCTGTGCCAGGTTGCGCTTCCAGGGCAACAGCAGGCGCTCCATGCCGGCCTGGCCGTTGAGGAAGGTGAACGCCAGTGGCTCACCTTCGCGGTTGACCAGGCGGTCGCCATCGGCATGCCAGCCGGCCTGCTGCAGCAGGGCCAGGGCTTGCAACTGCTGGGCGCGGATGATTCCCGAGCCATCAGTGACCGGTGCCGTGAACACGTGGTCGAAGACTTCCTGCGGCACCTGGCCACGCAGCGGTTCGAGCAGTTTCAGCTCGCCGGCATCGGGTAGCTGGCGGGCGGCCAGCGGTGTATTGGAGAACACGCTCTGCTGGCGGATGTACAGGTTGCGCATCATCTGCCGGTTGCTCCACTCGAAGTCCCAGAGCATGCCCAGTGCCTGACGCACACGGCGGTCCTTGAACTGCGGCCGGTCCAGGTTGAACACGAAGCCCTGGGCTACCTGCGGTTTGGCCGGGCCCAGGTGGGCCCGTTGCAGGCGACCGTCGTCCAGTGTGGCGCCGTTGTAACCCAGGGTGTAGGCGGTTGCGGAGAACTCGCGGTTGTAATCGTAGCCCCCGCCCTTGAGCACCTGGCGCGCCACCTCGGTGTCGCCGAAGTACTCGATGCGCAGTTTGGCGAAATTGTAGCGGCCACGGCTGGCCGGCAGGTCACGGGCCCACCAGGTGGGGTCACGCTCGAAGGTGATGCTGCGGCCATTGTCGATCTGGCCGATGCGGTAGGGCCCACTGCCGACCGGTTTGTCGAAGCCGGCCCCGTTGGCGAAATCGCGTTGCTGCCAGTCGTGCTCGGGCAGCACGGGCAAGCTGGCCAGGTCCAGCGCCAGGGTACGGCCGTGCCCGGGCTTGAAGTCGAAGCGGATGCTGCGCGGGCCTTCCACGGTCACCGCGCTGACGTCGGCGAACTGGGTGCGGTAGGTCAGGCTGCCTTTGCTCATCAGCAGGTCGTAGGTGAAGCGCACGTCTTCGGCGCGCACCGGCTTGCCGTCGGCAAAGGTCGCCCGTGGGTCGATATCGAAACGCAGCCAGGCGTCATCCGGGCCACGCTCCATGCGCCGGGCGATCAGCCCATAGACGGTGTAGGGTTCGTCGAATGAGCGCACGGCCAGGGGTGCGAACAACAGGCCATCGACCTGGCTGACACCAATACCTTTGTCGATGTACGGCAGGATATGGTCGAACTGGCCAATCTCGATGGCCGAGCGGCGCAGCATGCCGCCCTTGGGGGCGCTGGGGTTCACATAGTCGAAATGCTGGAAACTGGCGCCGTAGCGGGGGGCTTCGCCGTACACCGTGAGGGCATGGGTGGGGGCGGCCAGGGTATCGAGGGCGAAACAAAGCAGCAACAGGCACCACAACCCATGCAGAAGCGGGTTAGCCCGCGAATACCCCCGAGCATGCAGCCTCGTTGCCTGAGCTGACGTATTCGCGTGTGAACCCGCTGCCACCGGGGGCATGAACAGCTGTTGGCTGCTTAGTCCTGACGGCTGGTGACTTCCAGCAGGTGGTAGCCGAACTGGGTCTTTACCGGGCCTTGCACGGTATTCACAGGTGCGCTGAACACCACGGTGTCGAATTCCTTGACCATCTGGCCTGGGCCGAACGAACCCAGGTCACCGCCCTGGCGGCTGGACGGGCAGGTGGAGTTGGCTTTGGCGATTTCAGCGAAATCGGCACCGGCTTCGATCTGGGCTTTCAGTTCGTTGCACTTGTCTTCGCTGGCAACGAGGATGTGACGGGCGGTTGCACGGGCCATGGGTACTGCTCCTTGGGGTAAAAAGTGCAAGCCTAGCGCACTTGTCCGGGGTATGTCTCGCCAGGCTTGCAACCATCGGCTCACAGTTGTTGTGCGGCTTCGCGCAACAGCGTTTCGGTCGAGGCCCAACCCAGGCAGCCGTCGGTGATCGACACGCCATACTTCAGGGCGCCCTTGCCCAGCGCCTGGCAACCGTCGAACAGGTGGCCTTCGATCATCACGCCGACCAGCGAGCGGTCGCCGCTCAGGCGTTGCGCCAGCACCTCATTGAACACCGCAGGCTGGCGCGCTGGGTCCTTGCCGCTGTTGGCATGGCTGCAATCGACCATGATCCGCGGCTGCAAGCCAGCCTTGGCCAGCGCCTGGCGGGCGAGGGCAATGCTAGGGGCATCGTAGTTGGGCCCTTTGTGGCCGCCGCGCAGTACCAGGTGGGTGTCGGGGTTGCCCAGGGTTTCGATGATCGCCGGGTGGCCTTGCGCGTCCAGGCCGAAGTGGCGGTGCGGGTGTGCGGCGCTGCGCATGGCGTCGCTGGCTACGGCAATACCCCCGTCGGTGCCGTTCTTGAAGCCCACTGGCAGCGCCAGGCCGCTGACCATTTCGCGGTGGATCTGCGATTCGGTGGTACGCGCGCCTACCGCAGCCCAGGCCAGCAGGTCGTCGAAGTAGCCCGCGGCCAGCGGTTGCAGCAACTCGGTGGCGATGGGCAGGCCGCGCTCGATCATGCTCAGCATCAGCCCGCGAGACAGGGCGATGCCGGCATGCATGTCGTCGCTGCCATCCAGGTGCGGGTCATACGCCAGGCCTTTCCAGCCCACCGTGGTACGCGGTTTTTCGACGTAGGCGCGCATCACCAACAGCAGCTTGTCGTCGACGTCGCGGCTGAGGGCGGCCAGGCGGTCGGCGTATTCCAGCGCGGCGCGCGGGTCGTGGATCGAGCACGGGCCGACGATCACCAGCAGGCGCTGATCGTGGCCTTCGAGGATGTTGCGTATAGCCTGGCGGTGGGCATGTACTTGCTGGGCCAGGTCTGTGGCGAGCGGCATTTGCTGTTTAAGCAGGTGCGCACTGGGGAGGCGTTTGCTGACTGCGGTGTTGGCCGCTTGCGGCTGGGTCAGGGGCAGGGCGAGGCTGGAGGCGTGCATGGCATTTTTCCCTGGGCGGACGGCGGGGGCTGGCCCGCTCGGTCGGCCCTATCGAGGTGTTCGACAGATCGTTGAATTACTGTTGGCTGCTGCATTGCCACCTGTGCAAGACCGATCGGAGGCGGCTGGCTGGCCCGAGCGGGATTGGCTAAATCGCCAGGTGTAGGTGTCGGCGTAGTAATAGGTGGCGTAGTTCATGAAGCGGTCCTCAATGTGAATCAATGGTTTTTTCAAAGGCCTGAAACGCAAAACCCCCGGTCGGGGAGCCGACCGGGGGTTTGAGTATTCTCATGTTCGGCGGCCCCTCGAAGGTGGGCGCCGTGCAGGTATCGGCGCCTAGTGGCTAAACCAATACCCGAAGTAATAGCTTGCTGGAGCTACGCAGCCGGCAACGGCCAGCACAGGGCGCGGTTGGCGACCGGTGTGGTTGGCGAGGTGGCGGATGTGTGTTGGCATGTTGCGCTCCAGTGAATGAGCCCGAGCTTACTGCAGTTCGGCTGGGCCATTCAATGGATAAATACTATGTGTCCAATCATTTATTTGTGTACTGAATGGTTAAACGGCCCTGTCAACGGCTGTCCTGATCTTCAGCGGTACCACCGCTGGCGCCGGCACCCGAGCCCGTAGCCTCGCCGGTGCTGTTGGAGCCGCCCGTGGCGCCATCGGCGGCATCGGTGCTGCTGCCGGTGTCGCTGCTGTCATTGCTTTTGCCGCTGCCAGGGGTATTGACGCTGCTGCCCTCACCGGCAGTCTTGCCGCCAGATTGGTCGGTTTGTGGGTGGCTGTCGGTGTTGGTGGCCGTGGCGGCGAAGCTGGTGCCAGCGAGTGGGGTCAGCGCCAGTGCCAGGCACAGGGAGAGCGGGCGAATGCGGATCATGGGATATCTCCATCGTGGGGATGATCTGTCATTCGTTTGGCCTGGTGAGCCGGGCTGGGTGCCGTTCGGGCGACGAGCGGTAAGCGCAACAAGCGATGGGGGCCGCTGCGCCGGGCCGGCGATCAGCGAGGTTGCGCGTGTTCCTGCAGCAACTCGGGGCTGTTGAAGTTGCTCAAGCGGCGATCGTCTGCGCTGCACTCAAGTGCTTGCACCTTGTCGCGCAACAGGGCCTTTTGCAAGCTCCGCTCACCCTCGGCCCAGGCTTGCTCCAGCACCGGCAACAACTGGCGCGGCAGCACGCTGAACATCGGCTGCCAGTAGCCGCCCTGGTGCGCCATCGCGGCACTGTCATTGGCCGCAGCAACCCGCAGCAGGTCTTCGATCAGTGCGCGGTCGACCAGCGGTGCATCGCAGGCCAGCACCACCACCCATGCATGCCGCGCCACCTTGAGCCCGGCAATCACCCCCGCCAGCGGCCCGGGGAAGTCGTTGTCGGCATCGCCCACCAACTGGTCGGCATACACCCGGTAGGCCTGCTGGTTGCGGTTGCAGGAAATCACCAGGTCGTCAGTCAGGGGCCGCAGCACGCGATGGATTGCGGCCACCAGTGGCTCGCCCTGCCAGCTGATCAAGCCCTTGTCCCGGCCGCCCATGCGTTGCCCGCGGCCCCCCGCGAGGATCAGGGCAGAGCAGGTGAGCAATTGTTCAGTCATTGGCTAAAGTCCGAGGCAGGCACGCAGGCAACCCTCACACGCACGACAGCGGTTGTCCAGTGGACGTGAGCGCGGGGCCAGGGCACTGACATTTTTGCCAGTTGTGCCCGCCGCTGCTTCTCCCTTGAATAGGGCTGCAGCCTTGCCCGCGCAATGAGGGCAAGCCAGATTCCCAGGAGAAGGCAATTGAACAAAGCGCAACTTATTGAACAGGTAGCAGCGCGCGCCGAACTCAGCCAGGCGATGGCCAAAAAGGCAGTCGATGCCTTCATCGACGGGATCAAGGCATCGCTGAGCACACACACGCCTGTCGCTTTGGTGGGTTTCGGCAGGTTCGAGACTGCCCGAAGGCCAGCGCGGGTCGGCAGGGACCCGCGGTCTGGCAAACCGTTGAAGATTCCGGCGGCGATGACGGTCAAGTTTCGAGCTGGCAAGGCCCCCAAGGACGCCGTCAGATTCAACGGGGAGGCCGACGCCAAGACCAAACCCCGCAAGTGAACGAAGAGGGTCCCTGGGGACCCTCATTCAGGGGCTGTCGTGCAGCGCCTCGCCGGCCGTTACGGTTTTGCGCGTGCCAGCCAGCCGCATCACGCTGACGAAGAACACCGGCACGAATACCACCGCCAACGTTGCGCTCAGCATGCCGCCGATAACCCCGGTGCCGATCGCCTGTTGGCTGGCCGAGCTGGCACCGCTGGCGATCGCCAAGGGCACCACGCCGAGGATGAACGCCAGCGATGTCATCACGATCGGCCGCAGGCGCAGGCGGGCGGCCTGTACGGCGGCATCGGCGGCGTCCACGCCTTGGTCGACCAGGTGCTTGGCGAACTCAATGATCAGAATGGCGTTCTTCGCCGACAGGCCAATCAAGGTGATCAGGCCGACCTTGAAGAACACGTCGTTGGGCATGCCCCGCAGGGTTACCGCCAGGACCGCACCCAGCACGCCGAGCGGCACTACCAGCAGCACTGCGGTGGGTATCGACCAGCTCTCGTACAGCGCAGCCAGGCACAGGAACACCACCAGCAGCGACAGCGCCATCAACATCGGCGCCTGGCTGCCGGACAGGCGTTCTTGCAGTGACAGGCCGGTCCATTCCAGGCCGGCACCGGCGGGCAGTTGCGCCACCAGGCGCTCGATTTCGGCCATGGCTTCGCCCGAGCTGTAGCCGGGGGCCGGTTCGCCGGAAATCGACACCGCCGGGTAGCCGTTATAACGCGTCAGTTGCACCGGGCCGCTGACCCATTTGGCCTGGACGAACGCGGCCAACGGCACCATCTTGCCGCTGCTGTTGCGCACATGCATGTTCAGCAGGTCTTGCACCTGGCTGCGCTGGTCGCCTTCGGCCTGCACCACCACGCGCTGCATGCGGCCCTGGTTCGGGAAGTCGTTGACGTAGCTGGAGCCCACTGCCACGTCGAGTACCGAGCCGATATCGGCAAACGTCACGCCCAGGGCATTGGCCTGGCGGCGGTCGATCTCCAGCTGCACCTGCGGGCTTTCCGCCAGCGAGGCTTCGCGCACGTTGCTCAGTACCTTGCTCTTGCCGGCCTGCTCGAGCAGCTGGTCACGCGCCGCCATCAGCGCGCGGTGGCCCATGCCACCCCGGTCCTGCAGGCGGAACTCGAAGCCGGTCGACTCGCCAAGCCCGTCGATGGGCGGCGGCAGCACGGCGTAGGCCACCGCATCCTTGAGTTGCGTGAAGGCCTGGTTGGCGCGCTCGGCAATCGACTGGGCAGTGTGTTCGGCACCGCGCTCGGACCAGTCCTTGAGGGTGGTGAAGGCCAGCGCGGCGTTCTGCCCGCTGCCCGAGAAGCTGAAACCCAGGATCAGTGTGGTGTTGCCGACCCCCGGTTCTTCACTGTTGTGCGCCTCGATCTGGGCGGCCACCTGTTCGGTGCGCATGCGGCTGGCGCCCGGCGGCAGCTGGATGTCCGTAATGGTGTAGCCCTGGTCTTCGGTGGGCAGGAACGCCGTGGGCAGCTGGCTCAAGCCATAGCCCAATACCCCCAGCAGCAGCGCATACAGCAACAGGTAGCGCCCGCTGCGTTGCAGCGCTTGCATGACCCAGCGCTGGTAGCCATCGCTCATGCCCTCGAAACGGCGGTTGAACCAGCCGAAGAAACCCTTGCGTGCATGCTGTTCGCCCTTGGCCACAGGCTTGAGCAGCGTGGCGCACAGTGCCGGGGTCAGGCTGAGGGCGAGGAATGCCGAGAACAGGATCGATACCGCCATGGCGACCGAAAACTGTTGGTAGATCACACCCACCGACCCTTGCATGAAGGCCATGGGCAGGAACACCGCCACCAGTACCAGGGTGATGCCGATGATCGCGCCGCTGATCTGGCTCATGGCCTTGCGCGTGGCTTGCCGGGGCGGCAAGCCTTCTTCGGCCATGATGCGTTCGACGTTTTCCACCACCACGATGGCGTCATCGACCAGGATGCCGATGGCCAGCACCATGCCGAACAGGGTCAGCACGTTGATCGAGAAACCCAGCGCCAGCATTACGGCGAAGGTGCCCATCAGTGCCACCGGTACCACCAGGGTCGGGATCAGCGTGTAGCGCAGGTTCTGCAGGAACAGGAACATCACCGCGAACACCAGCAGCATGGCTTCGAACAGGGTACTGATGACCTGCTCGATCGACACCTTGACGAACGGCGAGGTGTCGTAGGGGATGTCGTACCTGACCCCCTCGGGGAAGTAGCGCGCCAGGTCCTGCAGTTTCGCCCGTACCAGGGTGGCGGTCTGCATGGCATTGGCGCCCGGTGCCAGTTGCACGCTGAAGGCCGTTGCCGGCTTGCCGTTCAAGCGGGTGCCGTACTGGTATTCCTGTGCGCCGACTTCCACCCTGGCGACATCGCCAAGGGTGACCACGGAGCCGTCGGGGTTGGCGCGCAGCACAATGGCGGCGAACGCTTCCGGCGTGCTCAGCTGGCCTTTGACCACCACGTTGGCCGTGATTTCCTGAGTGCTGCGGCTGGGCAGGTCGCCAATGCTTCCAGGGGCTACCTGGGCGTTCTGGCCGGCGATGGCGTCGGCCACGTCGTTGGGCGTGAGGTTGAAACCGACCAGTTTGCGCGGGTCGATCCAGATGCGCATGGCCCGTTCCGAGCCATACAGCTGGGCCTTGCCGACGCCTTTGAGGCGGCGTATTTCATCCATCACGTTACGCGCCAGAATGTCCGACAGGGCGGTTTCGTCGAGTTTGCCGTCTGTGGAGGTGAGGGTGGCCAGCAGCAGAAAGCCGGTGGACACCTTCTCGACCTGCAGGCCCTGCTGGGTGACCGGCCTCGGCAGGCGGGACTCGACCACCTTCAGGCGGTTCTGCACGTCGACCTGGGCCAGGTCCGGGTGGGTACCCGGGGCGAAGGTGGCGGTAATGGTGGCGCTGCCCAGGCTGCTCTGGGATTCGAAGTACAGCAGGTTGTCGGCGCCGTTGAGTTCCTGTTCGATCAGGCTGACCACGCTTTCGTCCATGGTGGCTGCCGAGGCGCCGGGGTATACGGCGTAGATCTCGACCTGCGGCGGTGCCACGTTAGGGTATTGGGCCACCGGCAGTTGCGGGATGGCCAGCGCGCCGGCCAGCAGTATGAACAGCGCGACCACCCAGGCGAATACCGGGCGGTCGATGAAGAATTGCGGCATGGGTCAGGCCCTCACTGGCCGTTGTGCTGTGCGATGGGCGGCGTTTGTGGGCTGGGGTCGACCTGCACCTGGTCGCCGGCCTTGACGTGCTGCAGGCCCTCGATGACCACGCGCTCACCAGCGGCCAGGCCGGCGCTGACGATCCAGCGGTCGCCCAGGGTATTGCCCAGCACCACCTCGCGCTCGCTCACCCGCGCCTGCGGGTCGACCACCAGTACCTTGGGCTCCCCGGCGCTGTCACGCAGAATGGCGCGCTGCGGCACACTCAGGCCATGGGGTTGCACGGCCTGCTCGAGGCGCACGCGCACGTAGCTGCCGGGCAACAGGTCCAGGTCCGGGTTGGGGAACTCGCTGCGCAGGGTGATCTGGTTGGTGCTGGGGTCGACGCTGATGTCGGAGAACAGCAATTTGCCCGGCAGTGGGTAGGCGCTGCCGTCGTCCTGGATCAGCGTCGCCCGGGCCTGACCGTCGCCCACCTGCTGCAGCTCGCCCGCGCGCAAGGCGCGGCGCAGGGCATTGAGCTCGCGGGTGGATTGGGTGACATCGGCGTGGATCGGGTCCAGTTGCTGAATGGTCGCCAGCGGGGTGCTCTCGTTTTGCCCGACCAGCGCGCCTTCTGTGACCTGGGCACGGCCAATTCGCCCGGAGATGGGCGCGGTGACCGTGGCATAGCCGAGGTTGAGGCGTGCGCGCGCCAGTGCCGCCTTGGCTTCGGCTACGGCGGCATCGGCCTGCAGCAGGCTGGCCTTGGCATTGTCGTATTCCTGGCGGCTGACCGCCTTGTCGTCGACCAGCTGGCGGTAGCGCTGCTCTTGCAGGCGGGCCTGGTAGCGAGTGGCTTCCGCCTTGGCCAAGGTTGCGCGGGCACTGTCGTGGTCGGCTTTGAACGGCGCCGGGTCGATCAGGAACAGCACATCGCCTTGCCTGACGTCACTGCCTTCGCGGTACACCCGCTTGAGCACCACGCCGGCGACCCGCGCGCGCACTTCTGCGGTACGCGGGGCCAGGATGCGGCCACTGAGTTCGCTGCTGATGGCCAAGGGCTGCAGTTGCAGGGTTTCCACCCGTACTTGCGGGGTGGGTGCCTGTTCGTCTTGCTCGGCGCTGTTGCCGCAGCCGGCCAGGGACAGGCTCAGAAACGCCAGAAGCGCCACTGGGCGCAGGCGAAGGGAGAGGGTAGTAGGCATGCGGATCTTCCGATGATGACGGGGTATATGCTACGGCAGGCATTGCTGGGCGGCTGTTAATACCTGTAGGGCGAGTGTGAAAAAATGTAAAGAACAAGCCTGTGGTGTTGCAGTGTTCTATATCCTGAGTATTCCTGTGCCGGCCTCTTCGCGGGCTTGCCCGCTCCCACAAGGACCGCACAGTATCTGAAATCTGTGCTGTACCTGTGGGAGCGGGCAAGCCCGCGAAGAGGCCGGCAAGGTCCAACACAACCTAGATTCCCAAGCACCTATGCCGAATATTCTCCTGGTCGAAGACGACAGCGCCCTGTCCGAGCTGATTGCCAGCTACCTGCAACGCAACGACTTTCATGTGCAGGTGATCGCCCGCGGCGATCATGTGCTGGACGAGTACCGCCGGCAAAAGCCCGATCTGGTCATTCTCGACCTGATGCTGCCGGGCCTCGATGGCCTGCAGGTCTGCCGCCTGTTGCGCCAGGAATCGCAAGGCTTGCCGATCCTGATGCTGACCGCCCGTGACGACAGCCACGACCAGGTACTGGGCCTGGAAATGGGTGCCGACGACTATGTGAGCAAACCCTGCGAGCCCCGTGTGCTGCTGGCGCGGGTGCGTACCTTGCTGCGCCGCAGCAGTGTCAACGAGCCACGGCTGGACCACGACCTGATCGTGATCGGCGGCCTGCGCATCGACCTGGCCGAACGCACGGTCAGCTGGCGCGGCGACGAAGTGGAGTTGTCCAGCGGCGAGTACAACCTGTTGGTGGTGCTGGCGCGCAACGCCGGCGAAGTGCTGAACCGCGACCGCATCCTGCAGCAACTGCGGGGCATCGAATTCAATGGTACCGACCGCTCGGTGGACGTGGCCATTTCCAAGCTGCGGCGCAAGTTCGACGACAACGCCGGTGAAGCGCGCAAGATCAAGACCGTATGGGGCAAGGGCTATCTGTTCAGCCGCGTCGAGTGGGAGTGCTGACCGGCCATGCTCAAGATCCTGGTGCGGCTGTACCTGGTGATCATCATTGCCTATGCCGGTGCGCTGCTGCTTATCCCCGACAGTATCGTCGGTCTGTTCCATGAACGGTTCATGGCCTACAACCTGGACCAGGCCAAGGGTGTGCAGTCGATGGTCGTGCGCCAGTTCCGCCAGGCGCCGCGCGAGCAGTGGCCAGCGGTAGCGCAGGAGCTGGCGGGTGATTTCGCACCGCTGCAACTGCGGCTGTTGCCCATGGACCAGGCGGGCCTGAGCGACCAGGAGGAGGCGCGCCTGGCGCAGGGGCTGCACGCGGTACGCATTGGCGAGTGGGGCTATTACGAAACCGTGCTGGCCCCCCTGGACAAACAGTGGCTGGTAGAGCTGCATTCGCCGCCCGACCCGTTCGACATCAACGTATTGTCCTGGGGGGTGACCGTCTTGATCGGTGCCGCCATGCTCGGCTGCCTGCTGCTGTGGGTGTGGCCGCACTGGCGGGACCTGGAGCGCCTGAAGGAAACCGCACGGCGCCTGGGCCAGGGGCACATGGCCGAGCGTACGCACATCTCGCCGCACTCCAACATCGGCGAGCTGGCCGGGGTGTTCGATACCATGGCCAGCGACCTTGAGCGGCACGTCAACCAGCAACGCGAGCTGCTCAATGCGGTGTCGCACGAGCTGCGTACGCCGTTGACCCGGCTCGACTTCGGCCTGGTGCTGTTGTTCGACGAAGTGCCGCCAGCCAGCCGCAAGCGCTTGCTGGAACTGGTTGGCCATGTGCGCGAGCTGGATGAGCTGGTGCTGGAATTGTTGTCGTACAGCCGGCTGTACAACGCCGACCAGGCCCGCGAGCGGGTCGAGGTGTCGTTGCTGGAACTGGTCGACAGCGTGCTGGGCGGCTTCGCCGAGGAGCTCGATGGCCGTGGCATCCAGTGGGAAGTTCGCGCCGAAGGCGAGCTACCCCGCTTTGTGCTGGACCCGCGGCTCACCGCCCGGGCCGTGCAGAACCTGGTGCGCAATGCCATGCGTTACTGTGACCAAAGCCTGTTGCTGCGCTTGTGCCTGGACCAGGACGGCGCGTGCCTGTTGACGGTGGAAGACGACGGTATCGGCATTCCGGTAGCGGAGCGGGAGCGGATCTTCCAGCCGTTCTACCGGCTGGACCGCAGCCGTGACCGGAACACCGGTGGTTTTGGCCTGGGCTTGGCGATCAGCCGGCGTGCGATCGAGGGCCAGGGCGGTACGTTGACTGTCGCACAGTCGGCGCTGGGCGGAGCGCAGTTCCGCATCCGCTTGCCTGCCCGTTAGCAGGCGGCAGGGGCGTACAGGCTTTTTCTTCTCGGCCAGTTCTTGTAGGTTTACAGTTCTTCAAGCCAGGGAGCTGAACATGCAAGGCAAGGCACGCAAGATCGTCCAGGCCATTCTTTACGAGGCCATCGCCGTCGCCTGCGTGGCCCCGGCACTGGCGTTGGCGTTCGGCGCCGGCATGGCGCAATCCACAGTGCTGTCGGTGCTGATGTCAGGCATCGCCATGAGCTGGAACATGGGTTACAACTGGGTGTTCGAGCGCTGGGAGGCGCGCCAGCAGCGGCGTGAACGTACGTTCACCCGGCGCCTGCTGCACGCCCTGGGCTTCGAGGGTGGGTTGGTGCTGATCCTGCTGCCGCTGGTGGCTTACTGGCTGAACGTCAGTCTGTGGGCGGCGCTGCTCACCAACCTGGCATTGTTCGTGTTCTTCTTCGTGTACGCCTTCGTGTTCCAGTGGGGCTTCGACAAAGTGTTCGATGTGCCGCTGTCGGCGCAGCAAGCCAAGTGTTGACGTGGGCCTGCGCGGCAAGCTAAGTTCCTGGTCTATGAACACTTACCCGCACGTGAACGCCATTATTATTACCGCCATTATCAGCTTGGCGGGCTAGCGCGTACGTGCACCGAACCCGCCCTGGAGGCGGGTTTTTTCTCTCTGACTCCTGGGCAACGTAAAAACGCCAAGGAGTCATCGATGACCAGCTTCAGCACACCCCGTACCCCAGCAACCCCCCAGCAACTGCTGTCGGAGCATGTGCGGCGCATTCTTGCCGCGCCGGTGTACGACCTGGCTATCGAAACGCCGCTGCAAGCTGCCCCGGCCTTGTCTGCCCGCCTGGGTAACCAGGTGTTGCTCAAGCGTGAAGACCTGCAGCCGACTTTCTCGTTCAAGATCCGCGGTGCCTACACCCGCCTGTCGCGGCTTGGCACCGCGCAACGCGAGCGCGGGGTCATCACGGCGTCGGCGGGCAACCATGCCCAGGGCGTGGCCCTGGCAGCTGCGCACCTGGGCATGAAGGCCACCATTGTCATGCCCACCACCACACCGTCGTTGAAGGTGGAGGGGGTGCGCTCACGCGGTGGCCATGTGGTGTTGCACGGCGAGAGCTTCCCGCATGCCCTGGCCCATGCCTTGAAACTAGCCGACCAGGCCGGCGCCACCTTCGTGCCGCCGTTCGATGACCCCGATGTCATCGCTGGCCAGGGTACGGTGGCCATGGAAATACTGCGCCAGCACCCGGGTGCGCTGGACGCCATCTTCGTGCCGGTGGGCGGCGGTGGCCTGATCGCCGGTATCGCCGCCTACGTGAAGTACCTGCGCCCCGAAGTGAAGGTGATTGGCGTCGAGCCGGACGACTCCAATTGCCTGCAAGCGGCTATGGCTGCGGGGGAGCGGGTGGTCCTGCCGCAGGTGGGCAGCTTTGCCGATGGGGTGGCGGTGGCGCAGGTCGGCGCGCATTGTTTCGAGTTGTGCCGGCATTTCGTCGACGAGGTGCTGACGGTGAGCAGTGACGAACTGTGCGCAGCGATCAAGGATATCTACGATGACACCCGTTCCATCACCGAGCCTTCCGGCGCATTGGCGGTGGCCGGGATCAAGCAGTATGTGGCGCAGCACGGCGCACAAGGGCAGACCCTGGTGGCGATCGATTCCGGCGCCAACGTCAACTTCGACCGTTTGCGCCATGTGGCCGAGCGCGCCGAACTGGGCGAGCAGCGCGAGGCAATCATTGCAGTGACCATCCCGGAGCAACCCGGCAGCTTCCGGGCGTTCTGCCAGGCACTGGGCAAACGCCAGATCACCGAGTTCAACTACCGCTACTACCCCGGCCAGCAGGCGCGCCTGTTCGTCGGGGTGCAGACCCACCCGGTGCACGACCCGCGCAAGCAACTGCTGGCCAGCTTGGCTGGGCAGGGTTACGCCGTACAGGACCTGACCGACAACGAGTTGGCCAAGTTGCATGTGCGCCATACCGTGGGCGGTCATGCCGCCCCGGGGGCTACTGAGCGGGTGCTGCGCTTCGAGTTCCCGGAACGGCCAGGGGCGTTGCTGGGTTTTCTGGAGCGCTTGGGCAAGCACTGGAACATCAGCCTGTTCCATTACCGCAACCATGGCGCGGCCCAGGCCCGGGTGCTCGCCGCCCTGGAAGTGCCAGCGCAAGAGCTGGCGGGCTTGCCAATGGCGCTGGATGCCATGGGCTACCAGTACTGGGATGAGACCGACAACCCGGCCTACACACTGTTCCTGGGCTGAGCCGGGGTTGGCGGGTCCGCGGTCAAGCGGACCCGCCGCGCCGTTCAGCGTGCACCGCGCCCGTAGGCCTGGCTGATGCGGTCGATGACCATGGCCAGGGCGACGATCGCCAGCCCGGCTTCCACACCCTGGCCTACGTTCAAGGTCTGGATACCGGCCAGCACATCCTCACCCAAGCCGCGCGCGCCGATCATCGACGCCACCACCACCATCGACAAGGCCATCATCACCGACTGGTTCAGCCCGGCCATGATGCTGGGCAGCGCCAGCGGCAGGGCTATGCGCCGCAACCGCTGCCAGCGGCTGGCGCCCAGCCCGTGGGCGGCCTTCAGCAACGACGGGTCGATCTGGCTCAGGCCCAGCTGGGTCAGGCGCACCAAGGGTGGCAGGGCGTAGATCAGGGTGGCGAATACAGCCGGCACCTTGCCCAGCCCAAACAGCATCAGCACCGGGATCAGGTACACGAACGCCGGCAGTGTCTGCATCACATCCAGAACCGGCAGCAACAACCGCCTGGCCAGTGGCCGGGCGGCCAGCAGGATGCCCAGCGGTACGCCAACCAGTACGCACAAACCCGTACTCACCAGCACCAAGGCCAGGGTCTGCAGCAGTTTGTCCCACAGCCCGAGCATGCCGATCAGTGCCAGCAGGGCCACCAGCACCACGCTGCGCAGCAGGCTGCGGCTGGCGTGCCAGGCCAGCAGGCCGACCATCGCCAGCAGCAGCCACCAAGGCACCAGGCGCAGCAGGTTCTCCAGCCCGACCAGCACCTGCAGCAACTGGTCGGACACGTTGCGCAAGTGGTCGCCGTAGTGCAACACCAGCCAGTCGACCACGCGGTTGACGCTGTCAGCGATGGAAAACTGCAAGGCTTGAGGGAAACCGCCGCTCACAGGCTGGCCTCGACCTTGGCGGCGATATCGGCGGGCAGCCAGGCCTTCCATACCTCGCGGTTATCGCGCAGGAAGGCCAGCGCGGCATCGTGCGGTGGCGTGCGCTTTTCACTCATGTTCGCCAGCGCCTGGTTCAGGCGCTGGATTGGCAAGTCGACCTGCTCGAAGACACGCACAAGGTCCGGGTAGCCATCGCGAAACGCCTTGGACACCCCGATCGACAATTTCGCCGGAAGTGACTGGCTGCCTTGGGGGTTGGGGTTGCTTGCATCGGTGAGGGTGGCCCAGGCGTTGGCATCGAACGGGGGTTCTTGCAGGCGTACGAGCTTGTAACGGCCCATGAGGGGGGTAGGGTTCCAGTAGTAGAACAGCACGGGCTGGCCACGGCGGATGGCCGAGGTGATTTCGGCATCCATGGCGGCACCGGAGCCACTGCGGAAGTTGGTGTACAGCTCATTCAAACCGTAGGCCTTGAGCTTCTGGCTGTTCACGGTTTCGGAGGTCCAGCCGCTGGGGCTGTTGAGGAAGCGGCCTTTGTCGGGCGACTCGGGGTCGCGAAACACCTGCGGGTAGCGCTTGAGGTCCTGGACTTGGCGCAGGTCGGGGGCACTGGGCTTGATGCCACGGGCAGGATCGCCCTCTATCACATAGGCCGGCACCCACCAGCCTTCTTCGGCATTTTTTACCGTGTCGCCCAAGGCGAATACCTGGCTGGCCTGCTCGGCCTTGACCCAGGCGGGGCTGCGCCCGGCCCACTCCTCGGCGATGACCTGAAGGTCGTTACGTGCCAGCGCCACCTCCATGCTGACCGTGCTGCCGGGCAGGGTGTCGGTGGGGTAGCCGTAGCCGCGCTCGACAATCAGCCGCAATATCTCGGTGGTGAGTGCGCCGCTTTCCCAGCTGATGGCGCCGAAATGAATGGGGGCGGGCTGGTCGGCCGCTGCTGCGCTATCGGTGCTGGCCAGGCCAACCGTCAGCAGCAGCCCGGCCAGGAGCGCGGGGATTGTTTTCATGTGCACCTCGTCGTCGACAGTGCGGCAAGTGTAGACGACGAGGTTGGGCTGCCCTGGGGTCCACTGGCGCCCCCAATGCTTCAGACGCGGAACTGGTCCATCAGCGCCTGCTGCTGGTTGGCCAGGCTGTTCAGCGACTGGCTGACCCGGGCTGACTCATTGGCCTGGCCGGACAGCGATTCGGTCACGTCACGAATGGTGGCCACGTTGCTGTTGATTTCCTCGGCCACCGCGCTTTGTTCCTCGGCGGCCGAGGCAATCTGCAGGTTCATGTCGGTGATCACCGTCACCGCCTGGCCGATGCGCTGCAGCGCGGTCACCGCCTGGCCGACCTGCTCGACACCGCCCTGCGCCTGGCGGTGGCTCTGGTCCATGGCGCCGACCACTTCGCGGGTGCCGTTCTGCAGCGCCTCGATCACCTGGCGGGTTTCTTCCACCGACTCCTGGGTGCGTTGGGCGAGGTTGCGCACCTCGTCCGCGACCACGGCAAAGCCCCGGCCGGCCTCGCCAGCGCGCGCTGCCTCGATGGCGGCGTTGAGCGCCAGCAGGTTGGTCTGTTCGGCAATCGAGCGGATCACTTCCAGCACCGAACCGATCTTCTCGCTGTTCTGTGCCAGGCCCTCGACCTCGGCCATGGCATCGCTCATGTTGGCGGCCAGGGCGTCGATGCTGCTGGTGGTCCGATCGATCACCGCCAGGCCTTCCCGGGTGGCCTGGTCGGCATCACGTGCCGCCTGGGCGGCCTGGGCGGCGCTGCGTGCCACATCCTGAGCGGTGGCGCTCATTTCATGCGAAGCGGTGGCTACCTGGTCGACCTGGCGGTACTGCTGCTCCATGCCGGCGCTGGTTTCAGTCGCGATCGCCGAAGACTGGTCGGCGGTACCCCGGGCGGCCTGCACCGAGCGTTTCACCTCGGCGATGGTCGGTTGCAGCTTGTCGAGAAAACGGTTGAACCAGCCGGCCAGTTCACCGAGTTCGTCCTGCTTCTGGTAAGCCAGGCGCCGGGTGAGGTCACCTTCGCCGCTGGCGATATCCTTGAGCATGGCGGCCACGCCAAGAATCGGCCGGGTGACCCCGCGCGCCATCAGCCATACCAGCAGCAGGCCGGCGATCGCGGCAGCCAGGCCCAGGCCGAGTTCCAGCAAGGTTCCGCTGGTGTTCAGTGTGTCCAGTTCCTGCTTCAGTGCTTCAGCGGGGCCGGTCAGGGCATTTTCCGGCACATCCAGCAACACGCCCCAGGGCTGGGCATCAGGGATTGGCCGGAACGCGGCAAGCACTTTCAGGCGCTGCTGGTCATGCAGAATGCTCAGCTTGCCAGCGGCCAGCCTGCGCACCAGTTCGGCGCCATGGGCCGGGTCGACCTGGTCGACGCGCTGGGCCAGCTTGCTGGCGTCGGCGCTGTAGCCGGCCAGCAAGCCGACCGGGCTGAGAATGCCGACCCGGGTGCGGCCCTCGTACAGGTTGCGGCTGGCCTCTTCGCTGAGTGCCTGCAGGCTGTTGAGGTTGATGTCGATGGACAGCGTGGCGATGATCTTGCCATTGACCGTCAGCGGGAAAACGATACTGGTCATCAGCACTTGCTGGCCGTCGATGGCATAGAAGTACGGCTCCACCACGCACACCTTGCCGGTAGTGCGCGGGCATACCCACCAGGTGTTGGCCGGCTGGCCACTGGGGCCGATCTCGGTGTTGGCCATGTCATGTTCAGGCAGTGCCATGGCCGTCAGATGGCCGGCACGCGGCTGCGACCAGTACAGGGCGAAGCGCCCGGTCTCGTTGCTGCCCAGTTCCGGTTTGTCGGCGAACAGGTTGTCCTTGTTGTCCAGTGCATTGGGCTCGAACACCAGCGACAGGCCAAGCAGGTCGGGGTTGGCCTGCAAGGCGGCGCGTACCTGGCGCGTCATGTCCTCGCGCAGGTCGAAGGCATCGAGAAAGCGCTTTTCGGCCTGTTCGCGCAGGAACAGCACCTGGCGGGCGAAACCGGCACCGTACTGGTAGGCGTCCATGAACTGGCGGCGAATGTTCAACGCCTGTACTTCACCTTGCGACTCGATGCGCGACTGCGCCGCCTCGGTCAACATCTGCATGCTGCTGGCCTTGACCAGGTCCGAGCTGTGGTCCATGCGGTACAGCGACAGGCCGACGAGCAGGGTGACGATGCTGGCCAGGCAAAGGCCGGCGAGCAGGGTGATCTTCCACTGGATGGAGAGTTGTCGCAAAGGCATGGGGCGTTTCCCTTTTTCAATGCAGTAAGGGTTATGGCTTTGGGCAGGGTGGGCAGGTCGTGGGGGCAGGCAAGTGGCCCCAACATCACCGTATCGGCGCTGTAGGATTTTTCTTTATTCAAACATTCAATTTAAATTTCTCGCCGGTGAAATCCGCCGCAACCTGGCAATTTTGACATCTGCCGCCCACTGCTTCAGAGTTCGCGCTTTTTTCTGTCGTAAAGAGGTAAGCCCACCATGAATGCAGTGATCGCCGCGGTCGGCATCATGCTGATACTCAGCCTGTCCCGCGTGCACGTGGTCATCGCCCTGATCATTGGCGCCCTCGTCGGCGGCCTGACCGGTGGCCTGGGAATGGAAGGCACACTCAAGGCCTTCAACGGCGGCCTCGGTGGTGGGGCCACGGTGGCCTTGTCCTATGCATTGCTGGGCGCCTTTGCCGTGGCGATCGCCAAGTCCGGCCTGGCCCATGCCCTGGCCGACCGCGCCCTGGCCATGATCGACCGCCAGGGCCATGCCAATGCTGGCAAGCTCAAGTGGCTGATGATCGGCCTGATGCTGGCGGTGGCGGTGTCGTCGCAGAACATCCTGCCCATTCACATCGCCTTCATCCCGCTGCTGGTGCCGCCGCTGCTGTATGTGCTGACCCGCCTGCGCATCGACCGGCGGCTCATCGCCTGCGTGATCACCTTCGGCCTGATTACCCCCTACATGTTTCTGCCGGTGGGCTTTGGCAACATTTTCCTCAATGAAATCCTGTTGGCCAACGTGGCCCGCGCCGGTGTCGACGTGAGCGGCATCAACGTCACCCACGCCATGGCGATCCCGGCTGCCGGCATGCTTGTCGGCCTGTTGCTGGCCGTGTTCGTCAGCTACCGCAAGAAACGCGACTACGACCTGGCACGCATTGCCCAGGTGGAGCAGGTGAGCGTGCAGTACAACCCGGTGACGCTGCTGGTGGCCGGGCTGGCGATTGCGGCGGCGTTCATCGTGCAACTGCTGCTCGATTCGATGATCATCGGCGCCATGGTCGGCTTTCTGATCTTCTCGTTGTCGGGCATCGTCAAGTGGCGCGACACCGACGACCTGTTCACCGAGGGCATGAAGATGATGGCCATGATCGGCTTCATCATGATCGCCGCCTCGGGCTTTGCCGAGGTGATGAAGGCCACGGGCGAGGTGAACAGCCTGGTGCAGGCTTCGGCGCAGTGGATCGACCACAGCAAGGGCGTAGGTGCCTTGCTGATGCTGCTGGTGGGGCTGCTGGTGACCATGGGCATCGGTTCGTCGTTTTCCACCGTGCCGATCCTTGCTGCGATCTTCGTACCACTGTGCGTCCAACTGGGCTTCGACCCGCTGGCCACGGTATGCATCGTCGGCACTGCCGGTGCCCTGGGTGACGCCGGCTCGCCGGCGTCGGACTCCACCTTGGGCCCGACCTCCGGGCTTAACGTGGATGGCCAGCACCACCACATCTGGGACACCGTGATCCCGACCTTCATCCATTACAACCTGCCGTTGCTGGCGTTCGGCTGGCTGGCGGCCATGACCTTGTAAGGCGGGGCGGGCGTCAGCCTTTGCCAGGCGGCGGCGAAATGCGGTTGAGCACGGTGCTGCCGTCCTTGCTGCGGGTCAGGTAGACCGGCAGCACCTTGGGCAGGTTGTTGACCAGGCGTTCCACCTCACGGGTATTGTAGACACCGCTGATGCGGATGCGCCCGGTGCTGGCATCGGCCAGCCGCAACGGCGCGTCGAGGTAGCGGTTGATCACCGGTAGTGCCTGTTCCAGGCTGAGGTTGTCGAGCACCAGTTTGCCGCTGCGCCAGGCCAGGCTATTGCCAACGTCGCCGCTCTGTTCCAGTTGCGGTTCGAAGTCGCCCTTGTGGTAGCTGGCCTGCATGCCAGGGCCAAGGCGATAGCCGCCGGCGCTGCCGTCGCTGGAGACCAGCACCGAACCTTCCAGCAACGTGACCTTGACCTGATCACGATACTTCCACACGTTGAACTGGGTGCCGGTCACGCGCGTCTGCCCGCGGCCGGCGCGCACGATGAACGGGTGGCTGCTGTCGTGCCAGACCTTGAAGAACGCTTCGCCACGCTTGAGTGTGACCTGGCGCTGGTCCTTGTAATTGAGGAAGGTCAGCTCGCTGTGCAGGTTGAGTTGCACCTGGCTGCCGTCGCTCAGGACCACGCTCTGCATGTGGTCAGTCGCTTCGAAGTGCTGGTAGCGATTGGGCAACCAACCCTGTTCCCAGCCGAACCAGCCCGCCAGTGGCAGCACGGCCAGGGCGATGGCGGCGGCAGAAGCCAGGGGCCGCCAGTTACGCCGGCGCCTGATGGCGATGGCCGCTGGGTTGACGTCCATGATCGTGGCGGTGCGCGGCAGCAGGTCGGCGGTTTGCCAGATTTCCAGCATGGCCTGGTACTCATCGGCATGCCTGGGGTCAGCCGCCTGCCAACGCAGGAATGCCTCGCGCTCGGCCGCCGTGCAATCGTCTGCATGCAAGCGCATGCACCAATGCGCGGCGGCGTCGGTGATCGCATCGTCAGGGGTGGGCTTGAGGCGGTCTTGGTTCATTGCGGCTCCGGGTTTTGCGCATTCTACCCTTGCGCATGGGCCCCGGAGAACCTGGGTAATGGCGAATGACTATCAGTTGTGCCGGTTTTCCGCTGGAATTGCAACGGTTTTGAGCGTTTGAGAACCTTTCGCGCCCGCCGTCAGAACTGCGCTGCTGCCAGCCCGTACAGGCTGGCACTGCCTGCACGAATGCTGGCCTCCAGTGCCAACTCGCGCGGCAACACGCGCTGGAAGAAAAAGTCCGCACAGGCCAGCTTGGCGCCGTAAAACCCGCTGTCTTCATGCTGTTTGGCCAACGCCACCGCCGCCATGCGTGCCCACATATAGGCATACGCGGTAAGCCCGAACAGCTGCAGGTACTCCACCGCCACCGCACTGACCAGGTTCGCGTCTTCAGTGGCGCGTGCCTGCAACCACGCGCTGGTGGCCTCCAGCCGCGTCAGGCTTGCCTGCAAGGCTGCCCGGTGCAGTGGGGCTTCCAGGCTGAACGCCCGTACCTCGGCGGCGAAGCTGGCCAGTGCCTGGCCGCCGTCAGCCAGCACCTTGCGCCCCAGTAAGTCGAGGGCCTGGATGCCGTTGGTGCCTTCGTAGATCTGCGCGATGCGCACATCACGTACCCGTTGCTCCTGGCCCCATTCGCGAATGTAGCCGTGGCCACCGTACACCTGCTGGCCGAGCACGCAGCTTTCCAGGCCGTTGTCGGTGAAGAACGCCTTGGCCACCGGGGTCAACAGCGCCACCATGCGCTGGGCCTGCTCGCGTTCACTGCCAGCTTCGGCATAGCGCGCCAGGTCGAGCTGCTGGCCCACATAGGCGGCAAACGCCCGGCCCCCTTCGGTGAGGGTGCGCATGGTCAACAACATGCGCCGCACATCGCCGTGGTGGATGATCGGGTCGGCGGCTTTGTCCCGCAGCTGCGGGCCCACGGCGGCGCGGCTCTGCAGGCGCTCGTTGGCGTAGCGGGCAGCCGCCTGGTACGACGCCTCGGCACAGCCGATGCCCTGGATGCCGATCGACAGGCGTTCATAGTTCATCATGGTGAACATGGCCGCCAGGCCCTTGTTCGGGGCGCCCACCAGATAACCCGTGGCTGCATCGAAATTCATCACGCAGGTGGCCGAGGCCTTGATGCCCATCTTGTGTTCGATCGAGCCGCAGTGGGCAGCATTGCGCTCGCCCAGCCGGCCATTGGCGTCAACCAGGAACTTGGGCACCAGGAACAACGAGATGCCCTTGGCACCGGCGGGCGCATCGGGCAGCTTGGCCAGCACCAGGTGGATGATGTTCTCGGTCAGGTCCTGCTCGCCGCCGGTGATGAAGATCTTGCTGCCGGTGATGCGGTAGCTGCCGTCGGCCTGGGCTTCGGCGCGGCTGCGGATCAACCCCAGGTCGGTGCCGGCATGCGGCTCGGTCAGGCACATGGTGCCGGCCCAGCGCCCTTGGTAGAGGGGCGGCAGGTAAGTGGCCTTGAGCGCCTCGCTGGCGTGCGCATCGATCGCCAGGCAACTGCCAGCGCTCAGCGCCGAATACAAGCTGAAGCTGCAGTCGGCCGCGTAGAGCATCTCTTCGAACAGCACCCCCAGCATCTTCGGCATGCCCATGCCGCCATAGGCCGGGTTGCCGCCCAGGCCGACCCAGCCGCCCTCGCGGTAGGTGTTCCACGCTTCGCGGAAGCCATCGGGCGTCGTGACGCTGCCGGCGTCGAAACGCACGCCTTGCTCGTCACCCTGGCGGCTGAGCGGGGCGACCAGCTGGCTGCTGACCTTGGCCGCTTCTTCCAGAATGGCGTCGGCGGTGTCGGCGTCTATGTGCTCGGCCAGGGCCGGCAGGCGCGCCCACAGGGCCGGGGCGTTGAATACATCGTGCAGTACGAAGCGCATGTCGCGCAGGGGGGCAGTGTAGGTGGTCATTGGCGGCTCTGGAAAAATGGCACATCAGGGTTGGCCCTTCGCGGCTGATCCCGCTCGCGCAACAGCGGGCGCATGTGGGTCAAGCCGCGAACAGGCCCCATGGGGTCAGAGGGTTCTGGCGCGGTCGCGCAGCAAGTACTTCTGGATCTTGCCGGTGGAGGTCTTGGGCAGCTCACCGAACACCACCGTCTTCGGCACCTTGAACCCGGCCAGGTGCTCGCGGCACCAGCTGCTGATGTCGGCTTCGCGCGTGTCTTCGCGGCCGGGCTTGAGGGCGACGAAGGCGCACGGGGTTTCGCCCCACTTTTCGTCCGGGCGGGCCACCACGGCGGCCTCCAGCACTGCCGGGTGCTTGTACAGTGCGTCCTCGACTTCGATGGTGGAGATGTTCTCGCCGCCGGAAATGATGATGTCCTTGAGCCGGTCCTTGATCTCCACATAGCCATCGGCGTGCCACACGGCCAGGTCGCCGGTATGGAACCAGCCCCCACGGAAGGCTTCAGCGGTAGCTTCCGGGTTTTTCAGGTAGCCCTTCATCACGGTATTGCCGCGCATGAAGATCTCGCCCAGGGTGTTGCCATCGCGCGGCACAGGTTCGAGGCTTTGCGGGTCCGCGACCATCAGCCCGTCGAGGGTGGGGTAGCGTACCCCCTGGCGGGCCTTGATTTGCGCACGCTCTTCCAGCGTCAGCGCATCCCATTCCTCGTGCCAGGCGCACACGGTCACCGGGCCGTAGACCTCGGTCAGCCCATAGGTGTGGGTCACCTTGATGCCCATTTGCTCGACGGCGCCAATGACCTTGGCCGGGGGCGCTGCGCCGGCCACCATCGCCTGCACCGGGTGCTCGATGGCAGCCTTGGCTGCCTCGGGCATGTTGACCAGGGCGTTGAGTACGATCGGCGCACCGCACAGGTGGCTGACCCGGTGTTCGCGGATCAGGTTCAGGACCTTTTGCGGGTCGACCCGGCGCAGGAACACGTGGGTGCCGGCCAGGGCGGTGATGGTCCAGGGGTAGCACCAGCCGTTGCAGTGGAACATCGGCAAGGTCCACAGGTACACCGGGCGATGGCCCATGGCCCAGGTCATCTGGTTGCCAATGGCGTTCAGGTACGCGCCACGGTGGTGATAGACCACGCCCTTGGGGTTGCCGGTAGTGCCGGAGGTGTAATTCAGCGAAATGGCCTGCCACTCGTCATCCGGCCAGTCCCAGGCAAATGCCGGGTCGCCCTCGGCAAGCAGGGCTTCATAGTCCAACGTGCTGACTGCGCGGCCCTCACCGTATTCCGGGTCATCCACATCCACCACCAGTGGCGGGTGCTCGAGCAGGGCCAGGGCGGCTGCGATGACCGTGTGGAATTCGCGGTCGGTGATCAGCACCTTGGCTTCGCCATGCTGCAGCATGAAGGCAATGGCCTCGGCGTCCAGGCGCACATTCAGGGTATTGAGTACGGCACCGGTCATCGGCACGCCGAAATGCGCTTCGAGCATGGCCGGGATATTCGGCAGCATGGCCGCTACCGTGTCGCCACGGCCAATGCCGCGGCCGACCAGGGCGCTGGCCAGGCGTCGGCAGCGTTGGTAGGTTTCCTGCCAGTTACGGCGGATGGCACCGTGAATGACCGCGGGGTAGTCGCCGTACACGGCGGCGGTGCGCTCGATGAAACTCAGCGGGGTGAGGGCGACATGGTTGACGGCAGCGGGCTGCAGGCCCTGGGCATAGATCGACATGCGGTAGTCCTGTAAGGGAGGCAGGCGCAGCGGCTGCTGCCTGGCCCCCGGTGGCTGATTGTTAGCTCTGTTCAGGGTGCACAGGGAGGCGCACGGTGGGGCGCTCCCTCTGTCGCATTTTTACGCGAATGGCTATGGTAATAGGAATATCGACCATAGCAATATAGTAGAAATACTATATAGGAGCCCTTCAACGTGGATCAACCTGCCGCCTGCCTGCTGGCCATGGACCCACAACCGAGCCTGCTGCTGGCCGCCGATGCCAGCGTGGTGGCGCTGAACCCGGCCTTGCAGGCCTGGGTTGCCGAGGGGCCTACGTTGCGTGCTTGGCTACCGGCCAACTGTACGGCGCTGGTCCGCGCCTGCCTGCGCCAGCACCGCGCAATCAGCGACGTGGAGGTACAGGTCGGCGCGCGCACCGTGCTCTGGACCTTCATGCCGGACGACCAGGGCCAACAGGTGCTGGGCCGCTGCCGTGACGCCAGCGAAGAGCGCCAGGGGGCACGCGAAGCCAGCCGCGCCAGGCGCCTGTACCGGTTGATCATCGAGAACACCACCGACCTGATTTCGCGGCACAGCCCCGATGGCCGTTTTCTCGATGCCTCACCGGCCGCCCACCGTCTGTTGGGCCTTTGGCCTGAGCAACTGCGTGGCAGGCTGGTGCATGGCCTGCTGCACCCGCGGGAGCGCCGCCAGGTGCTGCGCCAGGCCGCCGCTGCACTGGACCAGGACGGCTACCACACCATGACTTGCCGGGTGCGCCAGGCCAGCGGGGGCTACCGTTGGTTCGAGATCGCCAGCCGGGCGATCCGCGAAACCTACACGGGCGCGGTGGTGGAGGTGGTCAGCGTGTCTCGCGACATCACCTTGCGAATCGAAGCCCAGGAGAACCTGGCGCACAGCGCGCGGCTGGCCACCCTGGGTGAACTGGCTTCGGGCATTGCCCATGAGCTCAACCAGCCGCTGGCTGCCGTGGTCAACTATGCCAACGCCAGTCAGCGCTACCTGCACAGCCTGGGGCGTGACCCGCAAGCCCTGGAGCGGGTGGGGCAGGGCCTGCAGCGTATCAGCGAGCAGGCTACCCATGCCGCCGAAGTGATCCGCCGCCTGCGCGCGTTCCTGCGCAAGGGGCCGCGGCGCCTGCAGGCGCTGGACGTGGCTGAAGTGGCTGGCGAAGCCATGCGCCTGTGCGCCTGGGAGGCCGCCCGTGACCAGGTGCAGATCGAGCTACGCGTCAGCGCGCAACTGCCTTCGGTGTACGCCGACCGGGTGCTGTTGGAGCAGGTGCTGCTCAACTTGCTGCGCAATGCCATAGAGGCCAACCGTGAACACCACGGCGAGCGGCCATCGCATATCCTGCTTGGCGCAACGCGGGATGGCGACGGCGTGCTGGTCGAAGTCGCCGACCAGGGCACAGGGGTCGCGCCTGAACGCCTGGACGCGATTTTTACGCCGTTCACCACCAGCAAGGCGGATGGGCTGGGCCTGGGGTTGAGCATGAGCCGCAGCCTGATCGAAGGCTTCGGCGGCAGCCTGTGGGCGCGGGTGGGAGACAACGGTGGTCTGGTATTGTGCTGCCGGCTGGTGGTCAGCAGGCGCTAAGGGGAGCTGCGGTGCAAGCAAAAGTCTATGTGGTCGATGACGACCAGGGGATGCGTGATTCGACCGTCTGGTTGCTGCAGTCGGTAGGCCTGCAGGCGTTGCCATTTGCCACCGGGCAGGCGTTTCTGGAGGCGTGCGTCGACGACGGGCCTGCCTGCGTGCTCCTGGATGTGCGCATGCCGGGGCTCGGTGGCCTTGCCGTGCAGCAGGCCATGCACGCGCGTGGGCTGGCCCTGCCGGTGGTGTTCGTCAGCGGGCATGCCGATGTGCCCATCGTGGTACGGGCGTTCAAGGCGGGCGCCTGTGACTTCATCGAAAAGCCCTACAACGATCAGTTGCTGCTCGACAGTGTGCAGGCCGCACTGGAGCGCGCGGGGCGGGTACGCCAGGGCGATCAGGCGCTGGCGCAGGTGCAGGCGCGTATCGACAGCCTCACACCGCGAGAGCGTGACGTGTTCGTGCCGTTGGCCCAAGGGCTGAGCAACCGTGAAATCGCCGAGCGCCTGGGCATCAGTGTGAAAACCGTCGACCTTTACCGCGGCCGGGTAATGAAGCGGCTCCAGGCGGCCAGCCTGGCAGAGCTGGTGGGCATGGCCATAGCCTGCGGGGCGGTCGAAGCGTTGGGGCTGCGGGCTCGGCAGTAGCAACGCGGGTGGCGCCATGGCCAAGGGCGGGGCTTGCGCAAGCCACGACCGTGGGTACCGAACGGGCTGAATGATGAAATTTTGCATAGCAAGCTAATCAAGGCTTTGACATTCACTGCCTAGGCAGTAATATTTTCACACAACTCCCCGAGCGGTTATCGATGGCCCATTTTTCCCCCGAAAACTTCCAGAGCTGCGCCATTGGCATGCTGCTGGGGCGCGCGGCGATCCTCAAGGACCGCATCCTCGACTGGCACCTGGAGTCGGAGGGCGTGACCGCCGCCCAGTTCAAGGTGTTGATCATCGTCACCCAGTACCAGGTGGATACGCCGGCCGAACTGTGTCGCTACCTCGGGCTGGACAGCGGTTCGATGACCCGCATGCTCGACCGCCTCGAGCAGAAGGAGCTGATCGTGCGTAACCGCTGCGCCGACGACCGGCGCCAGGTGCGCCTGGCGCTGACGGCCGATGGCCAGCGCCTGGCCGACCGCCTGCCGGAAATCGGCGCTGCCGCCATGAACGAACTGTGCGGCGTGCTGGCCCCAGAAGAGTTGCAGACCCTGGAAGGCCTGTTGGCCAAGGTCCTGCTCAATGCCGGCGACCCCTTGACGGTGCGCCGCTTCGGCGACCGTTGAACCCTGTCACGAATTTTCAAGGTATTGTCATGGCCACTTCCACAGACACCCCGACACCCTCCGCAGCGCCCGAGCCGTCGCGCAAGCGCAAGGCCTGGCTGCTTGGCCTGCTGTTGCTGCTGGTGCTTGCCGGCATCGGCACCTGGGCCTGGTACAGCCTGGTCGGCCGCTGGTATGAAAGCACCGACGACGCCTACGTCAATGGCAACGTGGTGGAAATCACCCCCTTGATCACCGGCACTGTGACCAGCATTGGCGCCGATGACGGCGACCTGGTGCATGCCGGCCAGGTGCTGCTGCAGTTCGACCCGGCCGACAGCCAGGTGGCCCTGCAGTCGGCCGAAGCCAACCTGGCGCGCACCGTGCGCCAGGTGCGCGGGCTGTACAGCAATGTCGACTCGCTCAAGGCCCAGCTGGCGACCCGCCAGGCCGAACTGCGCAAGGCGCAGCAGGACTTCAACCGGCGCAAGGTGCTGGCCGACAGCGGTGCCATCGCTGCCGAGGAGCTGTCCCACGCCCGCGATGACCTGAGCGTGGCCCAGGCCGCGGTCAATAGCGCCCGCCAGCAACTGAGCACCAGCAGTGCCCTGGTCGACGACACCGTGGTGTCGTCGCACCCCGAGGTCATGGCGGCTGCGGCCGACCTGCGCCAGGCTTACCTCGACCACGCGCGCACTACCTTGGTGGCGCCGGTCACCGGGTATGTTGCCAAGCGGACCGTGCAGCTGGGCCAGCGCCTGCAGCCGGGCACCGCGACCATGGCGGTGATCCCGCTGGACCAGGTATGGATCGACGCCAACTTCAAGGAAACCCAGTTGCGCGACATGCGGATTGGCCAGCCGGTAGAGATCAGTGCTGACCTTTACGGCAGCGCAGTGACGTACAGCGGTACCGTCGACAGCCTCGGCGCAGGCACCGGCAGCGCCTTCGCCCTGCTACCGGCGCAGAACGCCACGGGCAACTGGATCAAGATCGTGCAGCGGGTGCCCGTGCGTATTCACCTGAACCCCGAGCAACTCAAGGACCACCCGCTGCGTATCGGCCTGTCCACCGTGGTCGAGGTCAACCTGCACGACCAGAGCGGCCCGACCCTTGCCCAGCAACCGCCGCAGAAGGCCAGCTATACCACTGAGGTTTATGACCGCCAGCTGGGCGAAGCCGATACCCTGATTGCCAAGCTGATCCACGAAAACAGCGCCCCTGGCAAGACGGCGCAGCGATGAGCGATAACGCCGCAGCGCAGTTCACCCCGCCGAGCCTGCTGCTGACCACCATCGGCCTGTCGCTGGCCACGTTCATGCAGGTGCTCGACACCACCATTGCCAACGTGGCCTTGCCGACCATTTCCGGCAACCTGGGCGTCAGCTACGAGCAGGGCACCTGGGTCATCACGTCGTTCGCGGTGAGCAATGCCATTGCCTTGCCGCTCACCGGCTGGCTGAGCCGGCGTTTTGGTGAGGTGAAGCTGTTCATCTGGGCCACGTTGCTGTTCGTGCTGGCCTCGTTCCTGTGTGGTATCGCCCAGTCCATGCCGGAGCTGGTCGGCTTCCGCGTGCTGCAGGGCGTGGTGGCCGGGCCGCTGTATCCCATGACCCAGACCCTGCTGATTGCCGTCTACCCGCCGGCGAAACGGGGGATGGCCCTGGCGCTGCTGGCGATGGTCACGGTGGTGGCGCCGATTGCCGGGCCGATTTTGGGTGGCTGGATCACCGACAGCTACAGCTGGCCATGGATCTTCTTCATCAACGTGCCGATCGGCCTGTTCGCTGCTGCAGTAGTGCGCCAGCAAATGCGCACCCGGCCGGTGGTGACCAGCCGCCAGCCGATGGACTACATCGGCCTGCTGACACTGATCATTGGCGTGGGTGCGTTGCAGGTGGTGCTGGACAAGGGTAACGACCTGGACTGGTTCGAGTCGTCGTTCATCATCGCCGGTAGCCTGATATCGGTGGTGTTCCTGGCTGTGTTCGTGATCTGGGAGCTGACCGACCGCCACCCGGTGGTGAACCTGCGGCTGTTCGTGCACCGCAATTTTCGCGTAGGCACGCTGGTGCTGGTCGGGGGGTATGCCGGGTTCTTCGGTATCAACCTGATCCTGCCGCAGTGGTTGCAGACGCAAATGGGCTACACCGCCACCTGGGCGGGCCTGGCGGTGGCGCCGATCGGCTTGCTGCCGGTGATCATGTCACCCTTCGTGGGCAAGTACGCGCACCGCTTCGACCTGCGCGTGCTGGCGGGGCTGGCGTTCCTGGCAATCGGGGGCAGCTGCTACATGCGCGCCGGGTTCACCAGCGAGGTGGATTTCCAGCATGTGGCACTGGTGCAGTTGTTCATGGGGATCGGGGTCGCGTTGTTCTTCATGCCGACCTTGAGCATCCTGCTGTCCGACCTGCCGCCGCAGCAGATCGCCGACGGCTCGGGGCTGGCCACCTTCCTGCGGACCTTGGGCGGCAGCTTTGCGGCGTCGTTGACCACCTGGATCTGGATTCGCCGGGCGGACCAGCATCATGCTTACCTGAGCGAGAACATCAGCCAGTTCGACCCGACCACGCGGCATACCCTCGAACAGCTGGGCGGGGCCAACCCGCAGAGTTATGCGCAGCTTGAGCAGATACTCAACGGGCAGGCCTACATGATGTCCACGGTGGACTACTTCACCCTGATGACCTGGGTGTTCGCCGGGTTGATCCTGTTGGTGTGGTTCGCCAAGCCACCGTTCACCGCCAAGGCGGGGCCGGCGTCGGCGGGGCATTGACGCCGTTGTGCAGGTTGGCACGCGGTGGCGGCTGCCACTTGCGCCTCCTTCTTATGCCACCGGCAGGTTCATCGACCTGGGCGGCGGGCGCTGAGCCGTGCCGCTCAGCGTGACAACGGCGTGCCGGCCAGCATCCGCGCCACCAGGTCGCTGAGCTGTGCCAGCTCGAAGGGCTTGTGCAGGACCGCGAAACGACGTGCTGTGGGCAGCTCCGGTTGCTCGCTGGTATAGCCGGTGATGAACACCACCGGCGTGGTTTCCGGCAGACTGTTGCCCAGTGGCTGACCAACCAGCCCTCCAGGCAGGCCGGAATCGGTGATCAACAAGTCCGGCTGCAGGCCGCCCTGCAGTGCGGCCACGGCGTGTTGACCATCGCCGAATGCATGCACGTCGTGGCCTTGCTCCTGCAGAATTTCGCTGATGACCAGACGCATGGTTTCCTGGTTCTCCACCAGCATGATCAGGTTGGCCGTTCTGGCAGGCATGGGCGGTGGGGGTTGGGGCAACGCCGGCGGGACCGCCACCTGGGTGTCGTCCCTGGGCAGGTAGATATCGATGCAGGTTCCTTTACCCGGCACACTGTCGATTTGCAGCTGGCCCCTGGATTGCCGGATGAAGCCGTAGACAATTGACAGCCCCAGCCCAGAACCCTGGCCAAGCGGTTTGGTGGTGAAAAACGGTTCCGATGCTCGCTGCATCACGTTGGCTGGCATGCCGATGCCCGAGTCGCTGACGCTGATCCGTACATAGTCGCCACACGGCAGGTCAAGGCTGAGGGCATGCTCCTGGGTCAGTGTCTGGTTGGCACTGCCAATGCACAGCGTGCCGCCTGAGGGCATGGCATCGCGGGCATTGATGCACAGGTTGAGCAAGGAGCTCTCCAGCTGCGAGAGGTCGACGCGTACCGGCCACGCACCCGGCTGGGTCTGGTCGTTGAAATCAATGCCCGCATGCAGCGAGTTGATGATCAGTTCGCGCATGCCGGCCAGCAGCTGATGCACATCCACCGCCTGGGGCGTCAGTACCTGTTGGCGGGCAAATGCCAATAGCCGCTGTACCACCGCCGCGGCCCGTTGGGCGTCGTGGCGGGCCGCGCCAAGCAACCGCGCGGCTTCGGGCTAGCGCTTTTCATCCTGGCGTTGAATGGCGCTTTCCAGGGCAGCCAGGATGCTGCCCAGGAAATTGTTGAAGTCGTGGGCAATACCCCCGGTCAACTGACCGACCGCTTCCATCTTCTGCGACTGGACCAGGGCAGTTTCAATCTTGCGCAGGCGCTGCTGTTCGTTGATGCGCTCGGTGATGTCGTAGGCGAACAGGTAGCCACCCTGAATCATCAAGCGGTTATCACGCAACGGGTTGTAGCGGATTTCGTAGTGCCGCAGTGCTTCAGGCGGCCCTAGGGCAATGTTGTCGACGAAGGCCTCGCCCGCCACTATACGCGGCCAGACCGGTGCCAGCTGGCTCATGATATCGGGCTGGCGCGCCAGCAACTGCGGAATGTGGTCGCCGACCTGGGGGACGAACCCGCGCAGGCGCAGGAACGTTTCCTGTGCTGTGCGATTGATGGCCAGCAGCCTGAGGTTGCAGTCGGCAGCAAATACATTGGCCAGGCTGTGGTCGACCAATTCCCCCAGCAGTTTGTTGTTTGCGTCTGCCTGGTCTACACGCTCGGCCAGTTGCTGATTGATTGCCTGCAGCCGGTGCACGCTGACTTGCGCGGTTGGCATACCGGTAAAGATCACGGCTACGCGTTTATCGCTGGCAGGCTCCAGCCGGTGCACCGACAGGCTCAACCAGCGATCGGTCGCGGCCAGCCGTTCTTCGAACTGCAACGCACGGCCGCTGCGCGCCACTTCGGCGAAGCGGGGTAGCCAAGTATCGACTTCGTTCGGGATCAGTTCACGGGCCGTCTGACCCATCTGCTTGGCATGGGCAGTGTGACGAAGGCAGGCCTCATTGCTGAGAATGTAGCGGTAGTCATGGACCTGCCCGTTATCGTCGTCCAGCAGCTCCAGTACACAAAACCCCTCTTCCATGTGCTGGAGCAAAACATCCTGGCAGGCCGCTTTCAGCTGCAGCTCAGCAACCTGGGCCTCCAGTTCGAGCACCTTGTCGTGAAGTGCCTGTGTGCGAGAAGCGGCATCGTCCTGAACCATGCTGAGCTCCCTCGGTAATGGATCGCACTACTATAGTTACCATGATTGCCATTTGCCTTCAAAATGACCGAATGATCCGCCCCAGGGTTTCCATGGCTTGTTCGGCGGCGGCGTTCCAGGGGCTGCCGTAGTTCAGGCGAATGCAGTTGCCGAAACGTCTGGTGGGCGAAAAGATCGGGCCGGGGGCGATGCTGATGCCTTGAGCCAGGGCCATGTGGAACAGTTTGAGTGCGTCCATTTGCTCGGGCAGCTCCAGCCACAGAAAGTAACCCCCGGAGGGCTGGCTGACCCGCGTCTGGGCTGGGAAGTACCGGGCGATAGCGGCGAGCATGTCGGCCTGTTGGCCTTCCAGTGCGTAGCGCAGTTTGCGCAGGTGGCGGTCGTAGCCGCCGTGCTGCAGGTAGTCGGCGATGGCGGCCTGGGCAGGCATCGAGGCACACAGGGACGTCATCAACTTCAGCCGCTCGATTTTCTGCGCGTAACGCCCGGCCGCGACCCAGCCAATGCGGTAGCCAGGGGCCAGGCTCTTGGCGAACGAACCGCAGTGCATCACCAGCCCCTGGGTGTCGAACGCCTTGGCCGGCTTGGGTGCCTGCTGCGCGTAGTACAGCTCGGCGTAAACGTCGTCCTCGATCAGGGGCACCTGGTGCCGTGCCAGCAGTTGTACCAGCGCCTGCTTGTTCGCCTCTGGCATGCTGGCGCCGACCGGGTTCTGGAAGTTGGTCATGCACCACACGGCTTTGACCGGGTGCTTGTCCAGGGTTTGCGCAAGCACCTCCAGGTCCATGCCCTGGCGCGGGTGCACCGGGATTTCCACTGCCTTGAGCTTGAGCCGCTCCAGCACCTGCAGGCAGGCATAGAACGCGGGCGCTTCGATGGCGACCAGGTCGCCCGGCTGGGTGACCGCCTGCAGGCACAGGTTCAACGCCTCCAGGGCGCCGTTGGTGATCAGCAGTTCCTCCATGGGCAGCATCAGCCCGCCAACCATGTAGCGCAGCGCGATCTGGCGGCGCAGCTGCGGGTTGCCGGGTGACAGGTCGGTCACCACCATGCGCGGGTCCATGCTGCGGCTGGCGCTGGCCAGCGAGCGTGACAGGCGTTGCAGCGGGAACAGCTCGGGGCTGGGGAAGGCGGAGCCGAACGCCACGGTGTTGGGGTCCTTGATCGAGTCGAGGATGGAGAACACCAGGGCACTGACGTCGACATCGGTGGACTCGCTGGCCGGCTGCAGCGGCTGCGGCTCGCAGAATTGGCGTGGCGCGTGGGCGTTGACGAAGTAGCCCGAGCGTGGCCTGGCGCGGATCAGCCCGCGCCGTTCCAGCAGGTAATAGGCCTGGAACACCGTGGACGGGCTGACCCCGTGGGTCTGGCTGGCGTAGCGCACCGAGGGCACCCGCTGGCCGGGGCCGAGCACCCCGGAGCGGATCAGTTCGGCAATATCGTCGGCGAAGCGTTCGTAGCGTTTCATTCTGGCCTTCTGTCGAAGCCTGGCAGGCAAGGTGGTTGCAGTGTAAGGGATCAGCGGTTCATGGGTGCGACGAAGCGGCTGTGGGCCACGCTGCGTATGGCGGGGTCGTCACGTTCGCTGATGACAAAACTGAGTGTCTGCGAACTGCTGGTCGGCCGCTCGGCGAGCATTGCCACCGACACCGGCAGTTCGCTCATTTCGCCTGCGGGGATGACCAGCGCGGTGTCGCCCTGCAAGGTGAAGCCGTCGGCATCCAGCAGGCGCAGCAGGTAGTGTTGGGTGCGCTCGGTCTTGTTGATGACCTTGAGCAGGTAGATGTTCTCGATCTGGCCCTGGGCGTTTTCGCGGAACAGGCCGCGGTCCTTGATCACATCCAGCGACACCATCGGGCGCAGCTGCAAGGCCAGCACCAGCGCTGCCAGCATGACCACCAGCGCAGTGGCATAGCCCAGCAGGCGTGGCCGCAGCCAGTGGGTGGAGCCGCCTTGCAGGCTATGTTCGGACTTGTAGCCAATCAGCCCGCGGGCATAGCCCATTTTGTCCATGACCCCGTCGCAGGCATCGATGCACGCCGCGCAACCGATGCAGGCCATCTGCAAACCGTCGCGGATATCGATACCGGTGGGGCAGACCTGCACACACAGGGTACAGTCGATGCAATCGCCCAAACCTTGGGCGCGAGCATCGCTGCCTTTTCTGCGCGGGCCACGGGCCTCGCCACGGCGTGGGTCGTAGGCAACTGCCAGGGTGTCCTTGTCGAACATCACGCTCTGGAACCGCGCATACGGGCACATGTGCAGGCACACTGCCTCGCGCAGCAGGCCGGCATTGATGTAGGTGGCCGCGGTGAAGAACAGTACCCAGAACAACGCTACGCCGCCCAATTGCAAGGTCAGCAGTTCTGCAGCCAGCGGGCGGATCGGGGTGAAATAGCCGACGAAGGTCAGCCCTGTGGCCACACCAATGGCCAGCCACAGGCAGTGCTTGGCCGTGCGCCGGGCCAGTTTGTTCAGGCCCCAGGGGGCGGCGGCCAGCCTGATGCGCTTATTGCGGTCGCCCTCGGTGACTTTTTCGCACCACATGAACAGCCACGTCCAGGTACTTTGCGGGCAGCTGTAGCCACACCACACCCGGCCGGCGTAAACGGTCGCGGCGAACAGGCCGAAGGCACAGATGATCAGCAGCGCCGACAGCAGAATGAAATCCTGGGGCCAGAAGGTCGCGCCAAAGATGTGGAACTTGCTGTTGGCCAGGTCCCACAGCACGGCCTGGCGGCCGTTCCAGTCGAGCCAGGCGGTGCCGAAGAACAGCAAGAAAAGCGCGCCAGCGAAACCCACGCGCAGGTTACGGTACAGCCCGGTGAAGCTGCGGGTGTAAATGCCGCTGTCGGTGCGGCGCGTTTTGACGCTGGTTGCGGGGGTGTCGATCTCTGTGCAAAGAATTCTGTCAGTCATGGGCAGGTGCTCATCAGGCCTCGATCAGGCATGAGCACTATGGCGCCGAAACTGTTAGCAGCACAGCTTCAGATTTTGCGCCAAAAACCATATCAGATACCGCGCAGGCGTCGCCGGCCCCTAGATGACCGAGCCTGGAGCGCTGGCCTTGAGGTGCCTGCGGCTATCCACCGCACCTGCTACCGTCAAGGCGTCGGCCTCGGCTTCGGTGATGGGCACGCGTTTGTCGTCGTGCAGCGCCACCGACATGCGCAACTGTTCGTCGGTAATGATTTCGATATCCGGGCCAGCACACTCGATACGCAGGTTTTCACCCGTCAAGGTGCAACGGCGGGTGGCTTCATCGATTTCAACGGGCATGGTCAGGCCTCCTGGGTGGGTTACAGGGTGGACCGCGAGGGGGGCCGGGTCGTTGCATCAACGGGCTGAGTGGCACTTTGCACGGCGGCTGGCGGTCAGTGTCTATACACAGCAGGCCCGGCTGCTTACAGACACACCCTGCGCACTGCCGGGCAGGTAGCACAATGCTCAGCATGGGAACCAGGCAATGGAGCTGATCTGGCAGGTAATACAGGCAGAGTTCGCCGATGTGACCGACGCGAGTGAGGTCACGCGCATTCTTTTACGGCTGTTGATGGCAGCGGTGCTTGGTGCAGTACTGGGGTTCGAGCGCGAACACAGGGGCAAGTCGGCGGGCGTACGCACGCACATGCTGGTGTCGCTGGGGGCCGCGCTGTTCGTGCTGGCACCGAGCATGGCCGGGGCCGATGCACAAGCCCTGAGCCGGGTGATACAAGGTATCGTCGCCGGTATCGGCTTTCTGGGTGCGGGCACCATCCTCAAAGGCAACGGCAAGGACACCAGCCATGTGAAGGGGCTGACCACGGCCGCAGGTTTGTGGATGACCGCTGCCATTGGTACGGCCGCTGGCATGGGCCGCGAAGCCACAGCGCTGATCAGCACGGTGCTGGCCCTGCTGGTGCTGGCCACGATGCCGGTGCTGGTGGACAAGTTCGAGGGGGAAAACGAGGATAAACAGAAGGAGGAAGAGGGCAGGAAGCACTGAGGGGAGCCGAAGCTCCCCTCAAAGCGTTGTTGCCTGCTCTTTTTTTATTATTGGGACTGGCCTGTTGTTGTTTTTGTCGGCGTGTCCGGGTGTTGCGGGCGACCCCCATGCGGGGTCAAGAGCAAACGTATTTTTTTGAGCGCTGACCTGCTTTCATCATTGCTGATCCGAACCTGGCTGCTGCTACCTCGAGGTAGTTTTGTTGTTTTGTGCCAAACCGCGGGGCGGGCCCCTGAAAAGACTGCCTACTCCAAAAAAATCTGCTTGCTGCGCCTCTGCCGTGTTGTTCTTGTTATGTCAGAGCCGTTATCTGTTGTTTTTATTGGGTGTCGCATTTTTTTTGTTGTTGTACGAAAGATATAGCAGGCAGCGTGCCAACTTTTGAATATCGTTTAAAATCAAGCATTTAGCGGATTTTGAAAAAAATGCAGGGCCCGAATTTTTGTCGATTTGTTTCCCTGTTACCCGATTTTTCGCTGTGGAATGGGGGGCGGTAACACTCACCCACACCTCTGTGACACCTTCATGACCTACTGCGCCATGCGCGCCCGCGCCACCCGTGAACCGTTGCTGCGGCCCAGTACCTGGCTGATGCGCTGCCCAGCGGCAATCAGCCGGTCCAGGTCGATGCCGGTTTCGATGCCCAGCCCCTGCAACAGGTAAAGCACATCCTCGCTGGCGATATTGCCGGTGGCGCCCTTGGCATACGGGCAACCGCCCAGGCCGGCGACCGAGCTGTCGAACACATTGATGCCTTCGAGCAGGCTGGCGTAGACATTGGCCAGGGCCTGGCCATACGTGTCATGGAAGTGCCCGGCCAGTTGCTCGCGTGGCACCTGCGCCGACACCACCTCGAACAGGCGCCGGGTGTCGCCGGCGGTGCCAGTGCCGATGGTGTCGCCCAGCGATACCTCGTAGCAGCCCATGTCGCGCAGCTCGCGGGCAATCGGTGCCACCTGCTCGGCGCTGACCTTGCCCTCGTAGGGGCAGCCCAGCACGCACGACACATAGCCACGCACCCGCACACCGTGGCTGCGGGCAGCTGCCATGATCGGTTCGAAGCGCTTGAGGCTGTCGCTGACCGAGCAGTTGATGTTGCGCTGCGAGAACGCTTCGGTGGCCGCGGCGAACACCGCCACTTCCTTTACCCCCGCGGCCAATGCGTCTTCAAAACCGCGCAGGTTCGGTGCCAGCGCTGCATAGGTAACGCCTGGGCGCTGCTGGATACCGGCAAACACCTCGGCCGAGCCGGCCATCTGCGGGACCCACTTGGGCGACACGAAACTGCCCACTTCAATGTAGGCCAGACCCGCTTCGGTGAGGTCGTCTACCAGGCGCACCTTGGCGCTGACGCTGATGGGTTGGGCTTCGTTCTGCAGGCCGTCGCGGGGGCCGACTTCGACCAGGCGCACGTGGTTGGGCAGGGACATGGTGGTTTTCCTGTGACGTTCAGCGGTTGTCTGTGTTGTTGAGGGTGGCGGCCAGTGCTTGCTCGCAGCGTTCCTGGGCCGTGTCCAGCTCCAGTTGCATCTGGTGAATGTCGAGCAGTTGCTGCTCCAGCTGCGCGCGGCGTTCGGCGATTTTCGCCAGCATGCTGTTGAGCTGTTTGAGGTTGCCGCTGGTGGGGTCGTACAGCTCGATCAGCTCGCGGCACTCGGCCAGGGAAAAGCCGATACGCTTGCCACGCAATATGAGCTTCAGGCTGACCTTGTCGCGCGCCGAATAGATACGTTCCAGGCCCCGGCGCTCTGGGCTCAACAGGCCCTGTTCCTCGTAGAAGCGGATGGCGCGGGTGGTGATGTCCAGTTCGCGGGACAGGTCGGAGATGCTGTAGGTCTGCGTGCTCATGCTGGGGCTCGGGCGAAAGTATCCGGGTATCCTGAGGCCAGCTTGACGTAAACGTCAAGCAAGCGCGAGCGTGGGCATGGCCTGCGGACCTGGGGCCAGGCAGGCCGATCATTCAGGCTGCACTGCCCGTCGATACGCATTGGGCGTTTGCCCACTCAGGCGCTTGAACCAGCGGGCAAAGTAGGTGGGGTCGCTGAACCCCAGGCTATCGGACAACTGGCCGATGCTCATGCGTGTGTAAACCAGGCTGCGCCGCGCCTCGAGCAACAGGCGCTGGTGCACCACTTGCAACGCCGTCTGCCCGCTCAGCGCCCGGCACAGCTGGTTCAACTGCAGGCTCTGCACATTCAGCCGTGCGGCGAATGCCTCTATCGACAAGTGCTCGCGGTAGTGCGCTTCGACCAGGCGCAAATACTGCCCCAGCAACTGGCGGTCGCGTTCATCACGCGTGCGCGGGGCCTGCCCAAGCTGCTGACGGCGGCTGATCCACACCATCAGGGCGGTCACCAACGCCTCCAGCATGGCGGCCCGCGATGGGGCGTTGCCCTGGTATTCCTGCTGCAAGGTCTCGATCAGGCTGCGCAGGTGCGCGCGATCCCGGCCCAGCGGGTAGCTTACCGGCTTGGACAACACCGCCAGCGGTGCGCCCAGGCGCTGCTCAAGGTTGGCCACCAGCGCGGCGCCAAAAGTGAGCACGTGGCCCTGGATGTCGGCACTGAAGCGAAAGCCATGCACGGTCAGGGGTGGCACCACCTGGATCGCGGCTTCGCTTAGGGCAGTGCGGGTGCCCTCGATTTCCACCTGGGCCTGCCCGCGTTGCACGTACAGCAATTGAAACAGCTCGGCATGTTGGTGGGGCTTGATCTCCCAGTGGTGCAGGCGGCTGCGTGCCGGGATCGGCTCACAGTGCAGCAGGTCGGTACCAGGCCAGGCCTGGTTTTCCCCATACAGCTTGAACAGCGGAACGCCGGGGAGGGTGGATTTCATCAGCTTTGGCCTGTCCGTTAATCGAACGTTTTTTGTAAAAGTGCAGGTTTTGCATGGAATAGCACAGCTCAGTTGCGGTTTTTGCCCGTAAAAATGCAAAGGCAAACCCTAACAGCAGATGCCGCGCCACCGCCAGTGCAGGGCCGGTATCGTTCCAACAGAGACAACAACAATGAAAACTCAGGTTGCAATCATTGGCGCGGGCCCGTCGGGCCTGCTGCTGGGTCAACTGCTGCATAACGCCGGTATCGACACGGTGATCGTCGAGCGCCAGACCGCCGAGTACGTGCTGGGCCGCATCCGCGCCGGGGTGCTGGAGCAGGGCACGGTCGACCTGCTGCGCGAGGCCGGTGTGGCCGAACGTATGGACCGCGAAGGCCTGGTGCACGAAGGGGTCGAGCTGCTGGTTGGCGGGCGCCGCCAGCGCCTGGATCTCAAGGCCCTGACCGGCGGCAAGACGGTGATGGTCTATGGCCAGACCGAAGTAACCCGTGACCTGATGCAGGCCCGTGCAGCCAGCGGGGCCCCCATCTTCTATTCGGCCAGCAATGTTCAGCCGCATGAGCTCAAGGGCGAGAAGCCCTACCTGACCTTTGAAAAAGACGGTCAGGTCCAGCGCCTGGATTGCGATTACATTGCTGGGTGTGACGGCTTCCATGGGGTTTCCCGGCAGAGCATTCCCGAGGGTGTGCTCAAACAATACGAACGGGTATACCCCTTCGGCTGGCTGGGCCTGCTGGCGGATACACCGCCGGTCAACCATGAACTGATCTATGCCCACCACGCCCGCGGTTTCGCGCTGTGTAGCCAACGTTCGCAAACCCGCAGCCGCTACTACCTGCAAGTGCCGCTGCAAGACCGTGTCGAGGAGTGGCCCGACGAGCGCTTCTGGGGCGAACTGAAAGCGCGTTTGCCTGCCGAGGTGGCAGCGGACCTGGTCACAGGCCCGGCCCTGGAGAAGAGCATCGCGCCGCTGCGCAGCCTGGTGGTGGAACCGATGCAGTATGGCCACCTGTTCCTGGTGGGCGATGCCGCGCATATCGTGCCGCCAACCGGGGCCAAGGGGTTGAACCTGGCAGCCTCGGACGTCAACTACCTGTACCGGATTCTGCTCAAGGTGTACCGCGAGGGGCGTACCGAGCTGTTGCAGCAGTATTCGCCCCTGGCCCTGCGCCGGGTATGGAAGGGCGAGCGTTTCAGCTGGTTCATGACCCAACTGCTGCACGACTTCGGCAGCCACAAGGACGCCTGGGACCAGAAGATGCAAGAGGCTGATCGCGAGTACTTCCTGACCTCGCCGGCAGGTTTGCTGAACATTGCCGAAAACTATGTGGGCCTGCCGTTCGAAGAGGTGGTTTGAGGCTGCCGCCTCCCGCTGACGAGGCCGGGAGCCAGGAAAATCGCGCAAAAGCTTGAACTCGGGTTTAGCCATGAACCACAGTGGCGGGCTGAATGGGTGAAGCAGGAAGCACGCGATGACATTTTCCAAGCCACTGCTCGTGGCCCTGTGGCTGCTGGCTGCCAGCGGGGCGACGAAGGCCGACCAGGCGCTGCCAGTTGCACCGGAACTGGCTTCCGGGTACCGCACCGGCCTGCAGCCGGTGCACGCCAGCCGGCACATGGTGGCCGCTGCCAACCCGCTGGCCAGCGAAGCGGGGCGGGCGATACTGCGGGCCGGTGGCAGCGCCATCGACGCTGCCATCGCCATGCAAATGGTGCTGACCCTGGTCGAGCCGCAGTCCAGTGGCATTGGCGGTGGGGCTTTCATCCTGTATTGGGATGGCGAGCGCGTGCAGGCATTCGACGGCCGCGAGGCAGCCCCGGCGGGGGTCACGGAACAACTGTTCCTGCAGGCCGATGGTGAGCCGATGCCGTTCCGCCAGGCGCAGATCGGTGGCCGCTCGGTGGGGGTGCCGGGTGTGCTGCGGGCGTTGCAGGTGGCCCACCAGCGCTATGGCAAGCTGCCCTGGCGCGACCTGTTTGCGCCGGCCATCGCGTTGGCCCGCAGCGGCTTTGCGGTTTCCCCGCGCTTGCACACGTTGATAGCCGGTGACCCGTTCATTGCCCAGTCACCGGCCATGGCGCGTTATTTTCTGGATGAACAGGGCAGGCCCTTGCCAGTGGGGGCTACCCTGCGCAACCCGGCGCTTGCCCAAACCCTGGAGCTGATCGCTGCGCACGGCGCCGATGTGTTCTATAGCGGTGAGATTGCCCAGGCCATCGTGACCCAGGTGCGCAGCCATGCCAATCCCGGTTACCTGTCGCTGCAGGACTTGCAGCTGTACCAGGCCAGGGAGCGCGAGCCGGTATGCGGCCCCTACAAGGCCTGGCAAATTTGCGGCGTGCCGCCGCCGTCTTCCGGCGGGGTAACGGTGTTGCAGACCCTGGGCATCCTTGAAGCCGCTCAACGGGCCGTGCCTGCGCATGACCTGGCTGGGTTGCGGCCGCAGCCCACTTCATCCCCAGCGGGTATTGAAGCAGCGCCAATGGCCGTGCACCTGGTCGCCGAGGCCGAGCGCCTGGCCTATGCCGACCGCGCCCAGTACCTGGCAGACAGCGATTATGTGCCCGTGCCGGTCAAGGCCCTCACCCACCCGGCCTACCTGGCCAGCCGCGCCGCCTTGATCGGGGCACACAGCATGAGGCGTGCGCGCCCAGGCCAGCCGCCTGGTGTCGACCTGGCCCTGGCGCCGGACCGTTCGCCCCTGCGCATTTCTACCTCGCACCTGAGCGCAGTGGATGACAGCGGTCATGCCCTGGCCATGACCACCTCGGTCGAGGCCGCGTTCGGCGCGCACGTGATGGTCAGGGGCTTCCTGCTCAACAACACCCTGACCGACTTTTCGTTCATCGCGCAGGAGCGTGGCCGGCCTGTGGCCAACCGGGTACAACCTGGCAAGCGGCCGCTGTCGGCCATGGCGCCGACCCTGGTGTTTTCCCGCGCTGGCGGCGAGCTGGTGGCCAGCCTGGGTTCGCCGGGGGGCTCACAGATCATCGGTTACGTGAACAAGGCACTGCTCGGCCTGCTGGATTGGCAACTGGACCCGCAGCAGGCTGCCGGCCTGCCCAATTTCGGCAGCCGCAATGCCGGCACGGAAGTGGAAGCAGGGCTGGCCAGCCCGGCACTGGTCCGCCAGTTGGCGGCCTGGGGCCACGAAGTCACGCCAATGACCATGACCAGCGGCATGCAGATCATCCAGCGCACGGCTGACGGCTGGGCCGGAGGGGCCGATCCGCGGCGCGAAGGGGTCGCCCTCGGCGACTGAGCAGGGCGTTGCAGGGCCTGGTATAGCGTGATAGAAGTCTGTCTTGTCATTCATTAGTTGAATACCAAGATGTCCAATAGCGCGAAATCGAATAGGGCCCTGTTCGACCTTGACCTGTTGCGCGCCACGGTGGTGGTGGCCGACTGCGGCAGTTTCACCACCGCGGCCGCACGCCTGCATTCCACCCAGTCGACCATCAGCCAGAAGGTTCGCCGCCTGGAGGACATGGTTGGCCACCGGTTACTGGTACGCGGCAACCGCGACGTGCTGCCAACCGACGCCGGGCAGACCCTGCTGGGCTATGCCCGGCATATGCTGGCGCTGAACGACCAGATGCTCGAAGCCTTGGCCGGGGCCATGGTCGGCACCACCGTGCGCCTGGGTGTGCCGGAAGACTTCGTCGGCGGGCGGACCACCAATGCGCTGGCGGCGTTCAGCCGCCTGCACCCGCAGGTAAAGCTGGAGGTGACCAGCGGCCTGTGCCGCGACCTCAGCCAGGCCTACGACAACGGTGAGCTCGACCTGGTGCTGCTCAAGCAGCGGCGCAACACCCGCGAGGGCGTGGCATGCTGGCCAGAGCGCCTGCAGTGGATCGACAGTGCCCGCGCGCCGGCGTTCGAGCTGGACCCGATTCCGCTTGTGACCTTTCCGCCACGCGGCCTGTACCGCGAAGACATGATCAATGCCATCGAGGGCATGGGCCGGCGCTGGCGTATCAGCTTCACCAGTTCCAGCCTCAGTGGCATCCAGGCGGCCGTGGCCGATGGCATGGGCGTCAGTTTGCTCCCGCCGCGCGCGGCGACAGGCGAGCACCGGGTGCTGGGCGAGGGGCAGGGGCTGCCGGAGATCGATAGCTATGAAATCGTCATTGTGCACCGGCCGACCGCTGACATCATGGTCAAGGCCTTGGCCGAGGTGATGACTCAATTGCTGGCCGGGGGTGGCATCTAGCCCAACGAGAAAAGTGTTTCAGGCTGTGGCGCGATGGAATGTCTGGCAGGGCCGTGCAGTCCCACCGTTAACGTGGGCAGTACGCCCAGCAACCCAAGCCATGGAGACGCACTATGAAAACAGCTGCATTTGTCGCTTTACTGGCCAGCGCCGGGTTGGCCCAGGCGGCCGAAACGGTCGAACTCAAGCTGGCCGGCCCCGACGGCCCTGGCAAGTCCATTGGCACTATCAGCATCGAGCAGAACAAATATGGCACGTTGCTCACCCCCGACCTGAAGGACCTGCCGCCAGGTGTGCACGGCTTCCACCTCCACCAGAACGCCTCGTGCGCACCGGCGCAAGAAGGCGGCAAGCCTGTGCCAGCGGGTGCTGCGGGCGGGCACTGGGACCCGGATTCCAGCAACGCCCACAAAGGCCCCTATGATGACAGTGGTCATCGTGGCGACTTGCCGGCGCTGTATGTGGGGGCCGATGGCAAGGCCACCTATCCGGTCCTCGCGCCGCGGCTGAAGGCCACCGATTTCAAAGGCCATGCACTGATGGTGCACGCCGGCGGTGACAACCACAGCGACCACCCCGAGAAGCTGGGTGGCGGTGGAGCCCGGGTGGCCTGCGGGGTCGTGCAGTAAACGCTTGCCCGTGCGCCTGAAACAAGGCCGCCCCTGCAGGTTCACGCAAACCTGCGGGGGCGGCCTTGTGTCGGGAGGGCGCCATGCGCCCCGGTGCCTCAGCGCTTGGGGTTCAGCGTCAGGTGCACGTGACGGTTCACGTCCTTGTACAGCAGGTAGCTGAACTTGCCTGGGCCACCTGCGTAGCAGGCTTGCGGGCAGAAGGCGCGCAGCCACATGAAGTCGCCGGCTTCCACTTCGACCCAGTCCTGGTTCAGGCGGTACACCGCCTTGCCTTCCAGCACGTACAGGCCATGCTCCATCACGTGGGTTTCCGCGAACGGGATCACGCCGCCGGGCTGGAAGGTGACGATGTTCACATGCATGTCGTGACGCATGTCGGCCATGTCGACGAAGCGGGTAGTGACCCAGCGGCCTTCGGTGCCCGGCATTTCAATGACGGTGGCGTTGTCACGGTGGGTCACGAACGACTCAGGTGCGTCCAGGCCCTCGACTTTCTGGTAGTGCTTGCGCAGCCAGTGGAAGGTGACATTGGCTTTGCTGTTGTTGCGCAGGCTCCACTCGGCGCCTGGCGCCAGGAACGCGTAGCCGCCTGGCACCAGGGTGTGGTGCTTGCCTTCGACGGTGATGTCCAGTTCGCCTTCGACGATGAACACCACGGCCTCGGCATCAGGGTCCAGCTCAGGGCGTTCGCTGCCGCCTTCCGGGGCCACTTCGACGATGTACTGCGAGAAAGTCTCGGCAAAACCGGTCAGTGGGCGGGCGATGACCCACATGCGCATCTTGTCCCAGAATGGCAAGTGGCTGGTGACGATGTCACGCATCACGCCTTTGGGGATGACGGCGTAGGCTTCGGTGAACATGGCACGGTCAGTCAGCAGCTCGGTTTGAGCCGGGTGCCCACCGTGGGGGGCGAAGTACGAATGGTTCGACATGGACAATCTCGACTTGTTGTTCTCTCCCCGTGCCGTGAACCGCACCGGCCGGTGCGGCGCAGGGGATGTGGCGACAGAATAGGGTCGAGCGCGCGCCATGCACAAATTAAATGTTGGAATACCCAGGATTCGATCGCTGAATGCGCGTTCGCTCGCAGGGGCTGCTGAGCAGATAATTCCGACATATTTTTCACATTCCCTTGTTAGGATCCCCCGGCATTTCCAAGGAGCCCCCCCTTATGCCGTCTATCCTGCGCAAGCGCAGCACCCGAATCGTCTTCACCGCCACCACTGGCCTGCTCGTGGCCACATTGGGCTTTTTCGCCTGGCAAAGCTTCTATCCGGTGCAGGCCGCGGCAGGTTGGAAAGTCGGTGTGCTGCACAGTGACGTGACCAAGGCCGCGTCACTGCTGCCGCAAGCCGATGGCAGCCTGCTGGTCAGCCGCGAGCTGGACGACGGCCGCGGCAGCATCCTCAAGATCGCCGCCGACGGCGCCCGGGTGGTAGTCATTGATAACCTGTCCAAACCCGACGGCATGGTCGCGGCCCAGGGCGGTTGGGTATTCAGCCAGGAGGGCGGTGCCGCGCCCGTCAGCCTGGCCCGCGATGGCGAGGTCACGCCGTTGTTCAATGGCGACAGCGTGCAAGGGCTGTGGAACGACGGCAAGCACCTGTATGCCATCGAAGACCGCAAAGGTAACGGCCGCCTCATGCGCTACGACTGGCAGAGCGGGCAACTGGACGTGCTGCGTTCCGGCCTGACAGAAACCGAAGGGCTGACACGCTGTCGGGGCGACCTGTTGTACACCGAAAAAGCCAAGGGCACCGTGCGCGCCCTGTCCGCCGATGGCAACGACCCGGTGGTGGTCGACGGTTTGCGCAACCCCACGTTCCTGTACTGTGACCAGCGTGGCCTGTGGATCAGCGAGGACAACACGCACCGCGCCCGGCTGCTGCGCATCGCTGCCGACGGCAGCCAGCACACGGTGCTGACGTTTCTCAAGGCGCCCCAGGCCATCATCGCCGACGGCAAGGGCGGTTACCTGCTGGCCGAGGGCGGACGCGACCGTGTCTTGCACCTGACGCCGCCAGCAGAGCCGGTCACGGCCCAGCGCTAGCCGCAACAGCGAGCTTCCCTGCACGGCCGTGCTCACGGATAATCCCCCACATTCCAATAAACAGCCTGTGAGTGGGTATGAGTGATTCCGTAGTCGGCCTTGGCCAGCCTGAAACCGAAGGGGGGCGCAGAACGCGCAAGAACAACCCCGAGAAAACCCGCGAGGATATCCTCCAGGCCGCCATCCACGAATTCGTTCAGCAAGGGCTGGCCGGGGCTCGCGTAGACGCCATCGCTGAACGCACGGCTACGTCCAAGCGCATGATCTACTACTACTTCGGCAGCAAGGAGCAGTTGTATTGCGAGTGCCTGGTCAAGCTATACGGCGATATTCGCAAGACCGAGCAAAGCCTGGACCTGGAGTCGCTGCCGGCCGACCAGGCGATCCGCAGGCTGGTGGAGTTCACCTTCGACCACCACGACCGCAATGTCGACTTCGTGCGGATCATCTGCACCGAAAACATCCACTACGGCGAATACGTCAAGCAGTCCCCGGCTATTCGCGAAATGAGCAGCCTGGTGCTCGAAGCCTTGGGCAACACGCTGCGCCGCGGGGTAGAAGAAGGGGTGTTCCGCAGCGGTATCGAGGTGATCGACCTGCACATGCTGATGAGCTCGTTCTGTTTTTACCGGGTGTCCAACCGGCATACCTTTGGCGAGATCTTCCAGATAGACCTGTCGGATGACCAGGTCAAGCTGCGGCACAAGGCGATGATCTGTGATGCGGTGCTGCGCTACATTCAGATTGGGCAGCGCCCCTGACGCTGCGCCAGCCTGCTCAGTCGCCCAACCGCTGCTCACGCGAGGGCGGGTAGCCAAAATACGCCGCATAGCATTTGCTGAAATGTGACACCGAAACAAAGCCGCAAGCCACCGCCACTTCCATCACCGACAGGTCGGAATACTGCAGCAGCCTGCGGCTTTTGGTAATGCGCAGCTCCATGTAGTAACGCCGCGGCGATGTGCCCAGCTGGGCCTGGAACAACCGGTCGATCTGCCGCCGTGAACGCCCGCTGTAGGCGGCCAGCTGGTCGAGGCTGAGGGTTTCTTCGAGGTTGTTCTCCATCAGTTCGACAATGGTACGCAGGTGCAGGCTCATGGACTTCTTGGCCCCCGGCCCGACCTGGCGGTAACGGGCGCCTGAGAACGACAGAATTTCTTCCACGCCTTCGGCCAGGCCGTCACCATACAAGCGCCGCACCAGCCCCAGCATCAGTTCCATGGCGCCGTTCGGGCTGGCGGCACTGAGCCGGTCACGGTCGAGGGTGAAGCTGGCCGGAGTAATGCGGGTTTGCGGGCTGCGCTCGGACAAACTGGCACGCTGCTCGGGGTGAACGCTGCAGCCATAGTCATCCAGCACCCCGGCGCGCCCCAGGAACCAGGCGCCGTTCCACAAGCCACCCAAGGCCATGCCATGGGCCGCGCAATCACTCAGCAAGCGGTCGAGTACCGGGTATTTCAGCGGCGTACGCAAGCCCCCGCAGATGACCAGCAGGTCTGGTGACTGCAACGCCTGGGGGGACAATTCGGTGGCCACCAGTTCCAGCCCAAGGTCGCTGAGCACGCGGTCGCCGTCCAGCGACAGCGGGGTGAAACTGAAGCTGTCGGTACGCAGCAGGTTGGCCGTGACCAGCACGTCCATGGCCACGGTGAAACTGGCCATGGAGAAGTGTTCGAGCAGCACGAAATCGACTTGATAAGGGGCCTGGGCGTCGGCGCTGCTGGCCTTGAGCCGCAGCATGTTGCTGGTACTGGTCTTCTTGCTGAACTGGCGTGGCGTGGGCACTCTGAACTCCGCTTGCTGGCTGGCTCGCAGAGTGTGGCCGGTGGCTGGAGGAAAGACAATCTCCCCGGTGGCGGTGTCGTATTACAGGTCGTGTTCAGGCAACCTGTATGGCTGCAGACTTTCCCACTATGCTTTGCCATAGGCGCTTGCATGAAACGCCTGGCCCTTGAGGAACCTATCGATGAAATACGCCGCTGCCTTGTTGCTCAGCTTGTTGCCATTGCTGGCCACGGCCATGGAGCCGGGCGAACCGCTCGCGCCCTTCACGTTGCTTGACCAGCATGACAAGGCCTACACCCTGAGCGCGGACACCCAGGTACTACTGGTGGCGCGCGACATGGACGGCGCCAAGTTGGTCAAGGCTGCACTGGCCGACGCGCCCAAAGACTACCTGGAAGCACGCAAGGCCGTATTCGTCGCCGACATCCAGCGCATGCCTGCGTTGGTCAGCAAGCTGTTCGCCATCCCGGCCATGCGCGGTTACAGCTATAGGGTGCTGCTCGACCGGGAAGGGCGGGTAGCCAGCCGGTACCCCGGGCAGCCAGGGCAGGTGCAGTGGTTGCAGTTGCAAGAAGGCAGATTGGTGAGCCAGCAGGCGTTCACCGATGCCGCGGCATTGAAGGCGGCGCTGGAGCGTGCGCCGCAGCAGTGAGGTGCGTTACCTGCAGGAGTGGTCAAAACAATCTGAACCCTCAGCGTCAATAACAACCCAAGCCATTACACGGCAAAGAGAGAGCGCTTATGGAAGTCGGAACGATCTGGATCATTGTCGCAGCCTTGGTCATCCTCATGGAAATCTGGGCCATCTGGAACATCATCGGCAGTGAGCGGCGCGCCGAACGCAAGATGTTGTGGGTGGTGTTCGTCGTCTACGCGCCAATCCCCGGCTTGTTGTTCTGGGCCTGGCGCGGCCCGCGCGCCGTCAAAGGCCGGTCCGTACTCGAAGAAAAATGACAGGCACGGGTATCAGGCGCTCGCGCGCCTGATACCGTCAGCGGTCACTTTCCAGCGGTCACTTCTCAGCGGTCATTTGGGCAGCACGTTGAAGCGAATGGCGGGGCCGAGGCCGTTCACCATCAGGCAGCCGTAGAACTTCACGGTGGACAGCACGCCCAGCGCCTTCAACGCATCGTGTATGAATGCGTGGAATACGCGCTCGGCATCCTTCTGGCGGTCGGCAAGCGTCGCGGCCTCGAGCGTGACCACCCCAAGCAAGGTGGTCTCGATGTGCTGGACGGTTTCCAGGCCGGTTTTCTCGCGAAGGTACGTACGTGCCTTCGCCGCATCTGCCTCATCCCCTTCGACGGTGTAAGCCAACTGAAAATCGAATTTGCTCATGGTTTTGTCCTTGGTTGCGCTAAAGCGTCCGTGCCGTGCCGTGCACCTTACCGGCATGCGCAAGTTGTGAAAACGAACGAGGTGTTCAACAATCTCATCTGTTTGTAGGAAACGACCTACTTGACCTCGAGTCCCACACCATGAGCACTGGCACCACCTCGCTTGCCGGGCATAAGGCTCGTGCCTGGCTCTGGCCAGCGCTGTTCAGCCTGGTGGCATTTGCCGCCAACTCGGTGTTCTGCCGCCTGGCCCTCAAGAACGGGGCGATCGACCCGGCCTCGTTCACCGTGGTGCGCCTGGCCAGCGGTGCAGTATTCCTGTTGTTGCTGATTCGCTTGCGCAGACCGGCGCAGCGCATGGGTGGCACCTGGCGAGCAGGCCTGGCCTTGTGCCTGTATGCCTTCCTGTTTTCAGCGGCCTACCTGCAACTGAGCGCCGGGGCGGGCGCCTTGCTGCTCTTCGGTGCCGTGCAGATCACGATGTTCGGCTTTGCCTGGTGCAAAGGCGAACGCATCAGCGCACGGGGCCTGCTGGGTATGCTGATCGCCTTCGCCGGCTTGCTGGTGCTGTTGTTGCCAGGCGCTTCGGCGCCACCGTTCAGCAGTGCCTTGCTGATGGTTATTTCCGGCATCGCCTGGGGGGCGTACACCTTGCTCGGCAGAGGGTCGCCCAGGTCGCTGGCCGACACGGCCGGCAACTTTGCCCGCAGCCTGCCCTGGCTGGTGGTGCTGGCACCGCTGCTGTGGCTGGGGGCCGGGCCACACCTTAGCGCTGGTGGCTTGCTGTTCGCCCTGGGCTCCGGTGTGCTGGCTTCCGGAGCCGGTTATGCCGTGTGGTATGGCGTGGTGCGGCAGGTCAGTGCGCAACAGGCGGCGACCCTGCAGCTGAGTGTGCCGGTGCTGGCGGGGTTGGGCGGGGTTGCGCTGATCGGTGAGCCGTTATCGCTGCGTTTGTTGCTCGCCAGTGTGGTAGTGCTGGGCGGTATTGCGCTGGCGCTGGCGCCGCGCCGCCAGGCCCTGCAGGCAAAGCCTAGAAAAAGCTGCGCTGGGCCTTGAGGGTGACCACGCTGTCGCAATAGGTGTTCATGCCTGAGTAGGCGTCACAGCTGGTGCCACTGAGGCTCGAGTTGCTGTAGATCAGGTTCAGGTCGATGCCTAGCCAAGGGCGCGACAGTTCCAGCGACCAGTCGGAAAAGGCATTCACCTGGCTGCCATCGCCGATGGTGAAGGGTGTGCCCAGGCGGTGATGGGCGAGTTTGACGGTGAGGTCGACATCGAACAAGGGCAGTTGGCCAAAATCGGCGAACAGCGTACCGGTGCGGTTGTCGGGGTTGTCGCGCAGTGCGCCGCCGAACCGGCTGCCAAGTACCGAAACTCCCCCATACAGGGCTACGCTCTCGGCGCCGGCGATGTTTGGCTGGCTGTAGTGGATCAACCCCACTTCATAGCCCAAGGTGCTGTCGAAGTGGTGCTTGTAGCCCATGTAGCTGTCCAGGCGCAGGGTCGAGTTGGCCGTCACCCCCATGCTCGGGGCATATTGGCCGACGTACAGCCCACTGGGGTGGCTGAAATCCATGCCGCCATGAAACGCGCCGACCGCCGTGGGTGAAATCAACCCTTGGGCCATGCTGCGGGAAGGGGTGGTGCCGAGTGTAAAGTCGAAATCGCCCAGTTGGCGCTTCATCTGCTGGGCCAGCAGAGGGGGGCTGAACAGCAGGGCAATGCTCAGCAACAGCAGGGGCCTGAACATGGTCACCGTCCTGGAGGGCTTACGGTAGAGCGTTCAGGATACATGCCCGAGCGGCCGCTGAAAACCATGTAGCGGCGGGTTCAGCCTTTGGTCGAACGGTCGGCATCGGCTGCCTCGGTCACCACCGGCAGGTTGCCGGCACGCTGGATCACCCGGCGTTGCTGCTCATAGTCGTCCAGCGACAGACCGCGGCGCTGCAAGGCCTCCAGCTGTAACTGGCGGGTTTCGTCGGCGCTGTACGGGCGCAGTTCAGGGTGGCTGGCACAGCCGCTGCTGATGGCGAGGGTAAGCAGGGCAAACGTGGCAGTCAGCAAGCGGGCCAGGGTGTTCATCAGGTAGCTCCAGGGGCCAATGGTGTAGGTGGCGAGGCGATGGAGCTAGGTTATGTGGTTGCCGCGCCCGGTAGAAATTGCCCCTCTCGATAGTGACTATTGATGCACGGCGCCCTGGCCATTGACGCGCAGAAGCTCAAACCTTGCAGGCTGCCGCCTGGTGGCTCGATCCATGAAAAACGGGGCATGCCAGCGATGGCATGCCCCGTTTTTATACCGCAAAAGCGTTTCAGGCGACTTTGACGATCCAGCCAGCCGGTGCTTCCACATCACCGCTCTGGATGCCGGTCAGCTCGTTGTAGAGCTTCTGCGTGACCGGGCCGACCTTCTCCAGGTCGTGGAACACGTGCAGCTTGCCGTTGTACTCGATGCCACCAATCGGGGTGATCACCGCAGCAGTACCGCAGGCGCCGGCTTCGACGAAGCGGTCCAGCTTGCTGATTTCCACGTCACCTTCGACCACGGTCAGGCCCAGGCGCGATTGTGCCAGCTCCATCAGCGACAGGCGGGTGATGCCTGGCAGCACCGAGGCCGATTTAGGCGTGACGAACTCATTGTTGGCGGTAATGCCGAAGAAGTTGGCCGAGCCGACTTCTTCAATCTTGGTGTGGGTCAGCGGGTCGAGGTAGATGGCGTCGGCGAAGTTGGCTTTCTTCGCTTCGGCACCTGGCTGCAGGCTGGCAGCGTAGTTGCCACCGACCTTGGCGGCACCGGTGCCCTGCGGTGCTGCACGGTCGAAGCTGGAGATCTGGAAGTTGTGCGGCTTCATGCCGCCCTTGAAGTACGAGCCAACCGGAATGGCGAAAACCGAGAAGATGAACTCGGGGGCGGTGCGCACGCCAATGTTGTCGCCGGTGCCGATCACGAACGGGCGCAGGTACAGGGCGCCTTTACCATGCGGTGGCACGAACTTTTCGTTGGCCTTGACCACTTGCTTGCACGCCTCGATGAACACATCGGTCGGCACCTGCGGCATCAGCAGGCGGGCGCAGCTGCGCTGCATGCGGGCGGCATTCTGGTCCGGGCGGAACAGGTTGATGGAGCCATCCTTGCAGCGGTAGGCCTTCAGGCCCTCGAAACATTGCTGGCCATAGTGCAGCGCGGTGGAGCCTTCACTGATGTGCAGCACGTTGTCTTCGGTCAGGGTGCCCTTGTCCCACTCGCCATTGCGCCATACGGACAGGTAGCGTTTGTCGGTCTTGATGTAGTCGAAACCCAGCTTGTCCCAATTAATGCTTTCGTTGCTCATGACACCCTCATTGTCTTGCTAATGCCCGATCGCTCGGGCTGCTGTTATATGCGCACCATGCCACCTTAATACATCCGTGGCGGATCGGGAACGGCCGGTCAAGAATTGACAGGCTGCGATGCATTATTTGCGGGTGCTGCAGGCGCAGGGACGGCATCGAGGCTGCAAGGTGATTGTCACAATATTGTCAGCGCCTGTGAGATCGAGCGCCGCCCGCGCGGCGCATCGCGAGCTGCGCTCGCTCCTACGTTCGTTTCGGGCCAATTATGCCTGGGGGATTTGCGCGCGAACCCTTTGGCGCATGCCTCAATATCGCGTCGTATGAACCAGGCGGTCGCGCGCGCCTCTCACAGGCCTCACTGGCCCGAAACAAACGTAGGAGCGAGCGCAGCTCGCGATGCGCCGCGCGGGCGGCGCTCGATCTCACAGGCGCTAAAAGAATCGAGGCGAGCCAACGGTTGACCACCCGCCAACCACTGCGTAGCCTTGCCACTTCGAGGTTCTTCGGCCAGGCCGAAGCTAAGACGGGAACGCGGTACAAGCCGCGGCTGCCCCCGCAACTGTAAGCACCGACAACGGATCGACACAGCCACTGCGCCAACGCGCGGGAAGGCGTCATCCCGCCAGACTGCTGCCACGGCAGGCAACTGGAACGGTGCAAGCCAGGAGACCTGCCTCGTCACGTTTTCGACTTTCAACCGGGCGGGGTGATCCGGTGGCGAACAAGCCCGGCCGGCCTGGCCGGTGGCTGTCGTCCTGCATGCCCGCGCCATACTGCCAAGGGCACTGCGACATGAAAACACTGGCCAAGCTCCCCGTTACCATCGTTACCGGCTTTCTCGGCTCGGGCAAGACCACGTTGCTGCGCCACATGCTCGACAACGCCCAGGGCCGCCGCATCGCGGTCATCGTCAACGAGTTCGGCGAACTGGGCATCGATGGCGAAATCCTCAAGCAATGCAGCATCGGTTGTACTGAAGAAGAGGCCACCGGCCGTGTTTACGAGCTGGCCAACGGCTGCTTGTGCTGCACCGTGCAGGAAGAATTCTTCCCGGTGATGCGCGAGCTGGTGGCACGCCGTGGCGACTTGGACCACATCTTGATCGAGACCAGCGGCCTGGCCCTGCCCAAACCGTTGGTGCAGGCCTTCCAGTGGCCGGAGATCCGCAACGCCTGCACCGTCGACGCCGTGATCACCGTGGTCGACAGCCCGGCGGTGGCTGCCGGCACCTTTGCCGCCTACCCGGACCAGGTCGATGCGCAGCGCAAGCTGGACCCCAACCTGGACCACGAGTCGCCCCTGCACGAGCTGTTCGCCGACCAGCTCGCCAGCGCTGACCTGGTGGTATTGAACAAGGCTGACTTGATCGACGCCGAAGGCCTGGCCAAGGTGCGTGCCGAAGTCGCCGAAGAACTGCCGCCGGCGGTGAAAGTGGTCGAAGCCAGCAGCGGCAAGCTGCCACTGGAAGTGCTGCTGGGCGTGGGCGCCGAGTCCGAGGCGCACATCGATGGCCGCCGTACCCACCACGACTCGCACCACGACGGCGACGACCATGACGATCATGACCACGACGCCTTCGACTCCATCTCCATCGACCTGCCGGAAGCCGACGAAAGCCTGCTGCTCGATGCCCTGAGCCAGCTGGTGGTGGAGTTCGGCATCCTGCGTGCCAAAGGCTTCGCTGCCATCCCGGGCAAGCCGATGCGCCTGCTGGTGCAAGGCGTGGGTACCCGTTTCGACAAGCACTTCGATCGTGCCTGGCGTGCCGACGAGCCGCGCATCACCCGCCTGGTGCTGATCGGCCAGGACCTTGATGCGGCCCAGCTGGAAGCGCGCCTGCGCCAGGCCTTGGGCGCCTGACCCATGCACCTGCTGCGGACCCAGCCCGGCGGCTTTGTGCCGGATGACAGCATCGCCGACCTTGGCCAGACACCCGCCGAACTGGTGATACTCTGCAGCGGCGATTCTCACCTGGCATTGCTGGCCGACACGGCCGAGCAATTGCCCGCAGGCTTCCCCAGCCTGCGCCTGGCCAACCCGATGCAGGTGCAGAACCACGCCTCGGTCGACCTGTACGTTGACCAGGTGCTGCGCCATGCCAAGGTCATTCTGGTGTCGCTGCACGGTGGCGTCGGTTATTGGCGCTATGGCGTAGAACAACTGGTCGAACTGGCGGCCCGTGGCGTGCAGCTGATCCTGGTGCCGGGCGACGACCGCCCGGACCCGGAACTGACCAGCCTGGGCAACGTCACCGGCGCGCAGGCCGAACGCCTGTGGCACTACCTGCGCCAAGGCGGCAAGGCCAACGCCATCAACCTGTTCAACTGCCTGGCCAGCCAGTGGCTGGGCCGCGACTATGCCTGGGACGAGCCGCAGCCGTTGCCGCGCACGGCGGTGTACCACCCACAAAAGGGCAGCGCGGCGCTGGAGGACTGGTACCCGCAGTGGCACCCCGAACACCCGGTAGCGCCGCTGCTGTTCTACCGCTCGCACCTGCAAGCCGCCAACACCGCGTTCATCGACGTGTTCTGCCAGCGCCTGCAGGCGGCCGGTCTGAATCCATTGCCGATCGCCGTGGCCAGCCTGAAGGAAAGCGCCTGCCTGGAGCAGGTCGAAGCCTGGCTGGACGAGGTCGGCGCCGAGGTGCTGGTCAACACCACCGGTTTTGCCCTGTCCAGCCCCGAACGCCCCAACCTGCGCCCGTTCCGCCGTGATATCCCGGTGTTGCAGGCCATTTGCGCGCAGGACAACCAGCCCGGCTGGGAAGCCAGCGAGCAAGGCCTGGGTGCGCGCGACCTGGCCATGCACATTGCCTTGCCCGAACTGGACGGGCGCATCATCACCCGGCCGGTCAGTTTCAAGGACATGGCCTGGCGCAGCGAGCGCAGCCAGTCGGACGTGGTGTGCTACCGCGCCCACCCCGAACGCATGGACTTCGTCGCCGAGCTGGCGCGCCGTTGGGTCGAGCTGGCGCGCCTGCCCAATGGGCAGAAGCGCGTGGCCCTGGTGCTGGCCAACTACCCGACCCGGGATGGCCGTATTGGCAACGGCGTTGGCCTGGATACGCCCGCTGCGGCCCTGAACATCCTCAAGGCCTTGCAGGCCGAAGGCTACCCGGTGGCCGACCTGCCGGGCAGTGGCACGCAGCTGATCCAGCAGTTGCTCGGTGGCGTGACCAACGACCTCGACCACCTCGACCAGCGCCCTTGCGCCCAGAGCTTGAGCCTGGCCGACTACCAGGCTGCGTTCGCGCGCCTGCCCGAAGCCAACCGCCAGGCGGTGCTGGAACGGTGGGGGCCACCCCAGCAGGACCCGATGTTCCGCAGTGGCCGGCTGATGGTCGCCGGCCTGCGGTTTGGCCTGACCTTTGTCGGCATCCAGCCGGCACGTGGCTACCAGGTGGACCCCAGCGCGGTCTACCACGACCCCGACCTGGTGCCGCCACATGGTTACCTGGCGTTTCACTTCTGGCTGCGCCATGCCTTCGCTGCCGACGCGGTGATACACGTTGGCAAGCACGGCAACCTCGAATGGCTACCAGGCAAGGGCGTAGGGCTGTCGGCGCAGTGCTGGCCGGACGCCTTGCTCGGCCCGCTGCCGAACATCTACCCGTTCATCGTCAACGACCCCGGTGAGGGCGCCCAGGCCAAGCGCCGTACCCAGGCGGTGATCATCGACCACCTCATGCCACCGCTGACCCGTGCCGAGACTTACGGGCCGTTGCGCCACCTGGAGCAACTGGCCGACGAGTTCTATGAAGCGCAACTGCTCGACCCTCGGCGGGCGCGCGAGTTGCAGCGCGACATCCTCGAACTGGTCAAGGCCAACCATATCGACCGCGAGCTGCAGCTGGAGGGGCAGTTGGACGATGCTGCCGTATGGCTGCCGCGCCTGGACACTTACCTGTGCGACCTCAAGGAGTCGCAGATCCGCGACGGCCTGCATGTGTTTGGCCAATCGCCTGCCGGGCGCCTGCGGCTGGATACGCTGCTGGCGTTGCTCAGGGTCGAGCGTGGCGACGGCCGAGGCGGCAATGCCAGCTTGCTACGCACCTTGGCCAAGGCGCTGGTGCCCGGCTTCGACCCGCTGGATTGCGAACTCGGCCAGCCGTGGCAGGGCGCCCGCCCCGAGCCGTTGCAAGCGGTAACCAGCGAGGCATGGCGCACCTGTGGCGATACACGGGAGCGCCTGGAGCTGTTGGCGCTACACCTGATCGAGCAGGCGCTGGCCGGCACTGCACAGCTACCTGACAGCGCCGCATGGCACCCCGTGCATGCGGTGCTGCAAGCCCTGTGCATGGACGTGGCGCCGGGCCTGGATGCCTGCGGCAGCGCAGAAATGCAGGGCTTGCTGGCGGCGCTGGCCGGGCGCTTCGTGCCGGCAGGGCCCAGTGGTGCGCCCAGCCGTGGCCGCCTCGATGTGCTGCCCACCGGCCGTAACTTCTATACCGTGGACGTGCGCAACCTGCCTACCACCACGGCCTGGCGCCTGGGCTTCGCCTCGGCCAACCTGATTCTTGAACGCCACCTGCAGGACCATGGCGACCACCTGCGCCAGTTGGGCCTTTCAGTGTGGGGTACCGCTACCATGCGTACCGGCGGCGACGACATCGCCCAGGCCATGGCGCTGATGGGCGTGCGGCCGGTGTGGGCCAGCGGTAGCCAACGGGTCGATGACTTCGAGATCTTGCCGCTGAGCTTGCTCGACCGCCCTCGGGTGGACGTGACCTTGCGCGTTTCCGGGTTCTTCCGCGATGCCTTCGGCAACCTGATCCGCCTGTTCGATGCCGCGGTGCAGGCGGTGGCGGCGCTGGACGAGCCCGACGACCTCAACCCCTTGGCTGCCCGTGTACGCTCCGAGCGCGCTGCGCTGCAGGCCCAGGGTGCAAGCGCCGAACAGGCCGCTCGGCAGGCTGGCTGGCGGGTGTTCGGGGCCAAACCCGGCGCCTACGGTGCCGGGGTGCAGAATGCCATCGACGGCCGCCTGTGGCACAGCCGCGAAGACCTGGCCGAGGTCTACCTCAACCATGGCGGCTATGCCTACGGCGGCAGCGATGACGGCACCCCGGCCCGCGCCCAGTTCGCCCAGCGCCTGGCCAAGGTCCAGGCGGTGTTGCAAAACCAGGACAACCACGAGCACGACCTGCTCGATTCCAACGACTACTACCAGTTCCAGGGTGGCATGCTGGCTGCTTCAGAAACCCTGGGCGGGGCCGGCGTGGCCAGTTACCACGGTGACCACAGCCAGGTGGACCGGCCGCGCATCCGCACCTTGAAAGAAGAGCTGAACCGGGTGATCCGCGCCCGTGCGCTGAACCCCAAGTGGATCGATGGGGTCAAGCGACATGGCTACAAAGGCGCCTTCGAGATGGCGGCGACGGTGGACAACCTGTTCGCCTTCGACGCCACCACGCACCTGATCGACGACCATCATTACCAGGGGCTGGCCGACGCCTATGTGCTCGACCCGGCCACCCGCGACTTCATGCGCGAGCACAACCCCGAGGCCTTGCGTGACCTTACCGAGCGACTGCTTGAGGCCCAGCAACGTGGCCTGTGGCAAGCGCCTGGTGACTACCGCGAAGCGCTTGAGGAGCAACTGCTCGACGGCGAGGAACAGGCTTGACATGAGTGAACCCGTACAATTTCCGCTGGTGGCCGTGGTGGGTGCCGAGGACCTGAAGCTGGCCCTGTGCCTGACGGCCATCGACCCGAAAATCGGCGGCGTGCTGATCGAAGGCCCGCGCGGCATGGCCAAGAGCACCTTGGCCCGTGGCCTGGCCGACCTGCTGGGTGAGGGCCCGTTCGTGACCCTGCCGCTGGGTGCCAGTGAGGAACGGTTGGTCGGTACCCTGGACCTCGACGCCGCGCTTGGCCAGGGCAAGGCTCAGTTCTCCCCAGGGGTGCTGGCCCAGGCCGATGGCGGCGTGCTGTATGTGGATGAAGTCAACCTGCTGCCAGATACCCTGGTCGACCTGTTGCTTGACGTGGCCGCCAGCGGTACCAACCGCGTCGAGCGCGACGGCATCTCGCACCGCCACAGCGCCCGCTTCGTGCTGATCGGCACCATGAACCCGGAAGAAGGCGAACTGCGCCCGCAGTTGCTCGACCGGTTCGGCCTTAATGTGGCCCTGGAAGGTTTGCCCGAACCTGCGGCCCGGCAGCAGATCATCCGTCGGCGCCTGGCCTTCGACCATGACCCGCAGGCTTTTTGCGCGCAATGGGCGCAGGCGCAGGCGCAGTTGCGCGAGCGCTGCCAGGCGGCGCGCCATGTGCTGGCGGGCATTGCGCTGGACGACCAGGCACTGGCCTGGATCACCGAGCGCTGTTTTGCTGCTGGCGTGGATGGCTTGCGCGCCGACCTGGTCTGGCTGCGCGCGGCGCGCGCCCACTGTGCCTGGCGCGGTGGTGCAGCCATTGAAGAAACCGACGTGGAGGCCGTAGCCGAATTCGCCTTGCGCCATCGCCGCCGGGTGGCGCCACAGGCCAATCCGCCAGCCCCCCCGCAACAGGCGGAACAGCCGGCCGGCAGCAACCCTGGTGAACAAGGCGGGCAGGGTGATTGGGGTGCATTGCCCGCGCAGCCGGTGGCCAGTGGCGCCCGTCGCGAGGTGCCAAACTGGGCAAAAAAGCCCTGAGCCCCCCCCAGCCACACGCCATAGGGGGGGATGCCAAGGCGGGTGCAGGCAAGCAGCACGGTGCCAGCCGGGGGCGCGCACGCGACGCGGTGGCAGGTAGGGTCGCCTGGCTGCCGACCTTGCTCAAGGGGCGCCCACGCCAGCGCCAGGACCTGTGCTGGCAGCAACGCCGGGCCAGGCCTGCCGAACTGTGGCTGGTGATCGTCGATGCGTCGGCTTCAACCCGCCGCCACCAGGCCCTGGCGCAAACCAAGGGGGTGTTGGCAGCACTGTTCGATCAGGCTTATCGCCAGCGTGCTCGCCTGGCGCTGCTCACGGCCAGCGGGCGCATGCCGCAGTGGCAGCGCCATGGCCTCAAGGCGTCGGCGGCCTTGCAGCCATGGCTACAGGCGTTGGGGGCTGGCGGGGGCACGCCACTGTTCGCAGCCCTGGAGCAGGCCCGGCATTGGCTGCAGGCACGCCAGCGGGCACACCCGCAAGAAGTGCTGCGCTGCCTGGTGTTTACCGATGGGCGCGTGCAGCACAGCAACACGGTCCAACCCATGCCTTGTGCCACGCTGTTGGTCGACATGGAACTGGCGCCGGTACGGCTAGGGCGTGCCCAGCGCCTGGCCGAGCAATTGCAGGCGGATTATCAGCACTTGCACCACTTCAAGCTCGCGTATTGAACAGGAGCACTGCGGCACAATGTCGCAAGTGACAAAGTTGTCAGGCCTGCACGATGAAAGTTGCACAAGTGCGTGGCGCTGCACGCACTTGTTATAGGCGCCGGTATTATTTAGGCATCGACCACGGTTGCAGGTCGTAACCTTTTTCGCACAATTCGGCGCGCACTTCCTCGATCAGGCTGGCCCACTGCGCGGGGTCGGAGTAGATGCGCGAAGACACCTGCTTGGCGCCAATGCGGGTGTTGGTCCGGTCGATCACTGCCAGGCTGAGTTCACCAGTGCCATTGGGGGCATCCCAGGCTACGCACTGGAAGGGTTCGAAGGCGTGGTCGGCAATCAGCAGTGCTTCGTTGACACGGAGCGGGGCATTCATGGTTCGGTCTCTCTATGGTCCCAAACAGCGAAGTAAGTCCGCGTTGCTTAAAAGTCGCCTCAGGTGCGCGAAGTGCAGCGCGGGGTTATGTGTACTGATGCTCGCTGTGCGGTAGCAAGTCACACATTGCGAATAAATTTTTTGCCAGGGCAATCTTCGTTATTCCCTGCGCCGCCATGTGATGTCGTTAAAGTGCGAAAATTCCCGTGGGCGTTTGTAAAAAAATGCGTCGGCAGACGGACGGTACTGGGCAGTGTCAACTTCGTTGCTACTGTTAAACGGGCGCCACAACTTGCTGTTTTACTTTAAAAAAATCAAACAATGGCGCCAAGGATCGGTCATGCAACAGCCTGCCGCGCAACGCCGTTTGCTGATCGTCGACCCCTGCGACGATTGCCACCGCCTATTGCCGGGCCTGCGCAACGCCGGCTGGGATGTCGACAGCTGCATGCTCGCCGCCGCACTGGACCACCCCTGCGATGTGGGCCTGCTGCGCTTGCAGGCCGCGCACCTGCGGCACCCGGACGCGGTCAAGGACATGATCAAGCGCAGCAACACCGAGTGGATCGCCGTGCTGAGCGCCGACCAACTGCGCATGCCAGCCTTCGGTGACTTTGTCTGTGAGTGGTTTTTCGACTTCCACACCTTGCCGTTCGACGTCTCGCGGGTGCAGGTTACCCTGGGCCGGGCGTTCGGCATGGCGCGCCTGCGCGGCAAGGGTGCGGTCAAGGTCGATGACGCGAACGACGAATTGCTCGGTGACAGCCGGCCGATTCGCGAACTGCGCAAGCTGCTGGGCAAACTGGCGCCTACCGAATCACCTGTGCTCATCCGCGGTGAAAGCGGCACTGGCAAGGAGCTGGTGGCGCGCACGCTGCACCGCCAGTCGCAGCGCAGTGATCAGCCGTTCATCGCCATCAACTGTGGCGCCATCCCTGAGCATTTGATCCAGTCCGAATTGTTCGGCCACGAGAAAGGCGCTTTTACCGGGGCGCACCAGCGCAAGGTCGGGCGTATCGAAGCGGCCCACGGCGGCACCTTGTTCCTGGACGAAATTGGCGACTTGCCGCTGGAACTGCAGGCCAACCTGCTGCGCTTTTTGCAGGAAAAGCACATCGAGCGCGTAGGCGGCAGCCAGCCAATACCTGTGGATGTGCGGGTGCTGGCGGCGACCCACGTGGACCTGGAACGGGCCATTGAGCAGGGGCGTTTTCGCGAAGACCTGTATTACCGCCTGAACGTATTGCAGGTGGTGACAGCACCGCTGCGCGACCGGCACGGCGACTTGTCCATGCTGGCCAACCATTTTGCCCATTTCTACAGCCTGGAAACCGGGCGCCGGCCGCGCTCCTTCAGTGAACACGCCTTGGCAGCCATGGGCCACCATGACTGGCCGGGGAACGTTCGCGAGCTGGCCAACCGCGTACGCCGCGGGCTGGTGCTGGCCGAAGGGCGGCAGATCGAGGCGCAGGACCTGGGCTTGCAGTTGCACGACCAGGAGCAGCAGCCGTTAGGCACCCTGGAAGAATACAAGCACCGCGCCGAGCGCCAGGCCTTGTGCGATGTGCTCAACCGGCACAGTGACAACCTGAGCATGGCTGCCAAGGTGCTGGGTGTTTCGCGGCCGACGTTCTACCGCTTGTTGCACAAGCACCAGATACGCTGAGCGTTACACCACGGCACCTGGGCGAACATCACCCAGGGCCGAACCCCTCAATGCGGCCCGCGCGGGATGGTCTTGAGCAGGTCTTCGGGGCTGATGTGCCCAACCACTTGTGCGACCGCGCTGCCCGGTGTCGGCAGGTCGATGATATGGCTCTTCATCTTGCCGATCACATGCATCTCGCACGGCTTGCAGTCGAATTTCAGCGTCAGTACCTCGTCGCCCTGAATCAGCTGCATGGGCGCGACCTTGGTGCGTACGCCGGTGACACCCTTGGCCTGCTTGGGGCACAGGTTGAAGCTGAAACGCAGGCAGTGCTTGGTGATCATCACCGGCACCTCGCCGTGCTCTTCATGGGCCTCGTAGGCGGCGTCGATCAGTTGCACGCCATGGCGGTGGTAGAAGTCGCGAGCCTTCTGGTTGTACACGTTGGCCAGGAACGACAGGTGCGACTCGGGGTACACCGGCGGCGGCGTGGTCTCGGCCTTGCGCGCGCCGCGTGGGTGGGCCTGTACCCGCGCGGCGGTCAGTGCCTCGATGGCCTCGCGGCGCAGGGCCTTGAGCTGCGAGTTGGGGATGAAGTACGCCTGCGGGGCGTCCAGCTCGATACGGTCGGCGTGGTACATAGTGGTACCCAGCTGGCCGAGCAGGTCGTGCAGTTGCTCCAGTGCCTGCTGGGGCTTGTTGGCGACGCCGAACGGGCCCTCCAGGGCTACCTGCACACTGACCCCTTCCTCGCTGCTCAGGGTCAGCAGCAGGCGTTGCTCGCGCAGCACCGCGTGCCACTCCACGCCCACCCGGCGTTCGGAGGACGTGCGCTGCAGGGCCTGTTGCCAGTTGTGGTCCAGGTTGCGCGACAACGGGTGGTTGGGGCGCAGCTTGTGCAGCCCTTCGGGCATTTCATTGGGCTCGACGCGGTAGCGGTAGCGTGTTTGGCCGTCTTCTTCAAACTCGCCGCGGGGCTCGGCGATGTTGGCGCGAAAACCCAGCACTTCGCGTTTGACCAGCACATTCAGGCCGTCGCCGTTGGTCAACGGCACGTCGGTCACCACGTGCAGGTCGCGCTTGCCGACCTTTTCCACCACGCCCACCGGCAGGCCGGTGAAGGTTGGCGAGTCGAACGCGCCGATATCGACCTTGCGGTCGGTGACGAAGTAGTCGGTGCTGCCGCGGTGGAAGGTCTTGTCCGGGTCGGGCAGGAAGAAGTGCTCGGTGCGCCCGCTGGAAGCGCGGGCATAGTGCGGGCGGCCTTCCAGGATGGCGTCCAGTTCCTTGCGGTAGTGGGCCGTGATGTTCTTCACATAGCCCATGTCCTTGTAACGCCCTTCGATCTTGAACGAGCGCACGCCGGCATCGACCAGGTCGGCCAGGTTGGCGGTCTGGTTGTTGTCTTTCATCGACAGCAGGTGTTTCTCGAACGCGACCACGCGGCCCTGGTCGTCCTTGAGGGTATAGGGCAGGCGGCAGGCCTGCGAGCAGTCGCCACGGTTGGCGCTGCGCCCGGTTTGCGCGTGGGAGATGTTGCACTGGCCGGAAAATGCCACGCACAGTGCACCATGGATGAAGAACTCGATGGCCGCGTCGGTTTCGGCGGCGATGCTGCGGATTTGCTGCAAATTCAGCTCGCGGGCCAGCACCAGTTGCGAGAAACCGGCCTGGTCGAGGAATTTCGCCCGCTCCAGGGTGCGAATGTCGGTCTGGGTGCTGGCGTGCAGCTCGATTGGCGGGATGTCCAGCTCCATCACCCCCAGGTCCTGCACGATCAGTGCATCGACACCGGCGTCATGCAACTGGTGGATCAGCTTGCGCGCCGGCTCCAGCTCGTTGTCGTGGAGGATGGTGTTGATGGTGGTGAACACGCGCGCATGGTACCGATGGGCGAACTCGACCAGTTCGGCAATGTCGCTGACTTCGTTGCAGGCATTGTGGCGCGCGCCGAAGCTTGGGCCGCCGATGTAGATGGCATCAGCGCCGTGCAGGATCGCCTCACGGGCGATGGCCACGTCACGCGCAGGGCTGAGCAGTTCCAGCTGGTTCTTTGGAAGGGACATGTCGTTGTATTTTCGGGCTGTCACGGGTTAGGCGCGCATTGTAGCGGCGAAACGGGCTGGCGGCACCCTTGGGCTGCCCGAAGGTGTGCAGCCAGGGTGCGAGGGGGCGGCAACGACGGTCGGTCAGCGCTTGGCGGCCATCGCCGTCACTTCGACGCGCATCCCGTCGAAAGCCAGGGCGGCCACCCCAACGGCGGCACGTACCGGCCAGGGTTTGCTGAAGAAGCGCTGGTACACTTCGTTGAATGCCGCGCGGTCGGCCATGTCGGTCAGGTAGATGGTCAGGTGCAGCACGCGGTCCATGCCGCTGCCGGCTTTTTCCAGCGCCACTTTCAAGGCCTGCAGGGTGCACTCGCTTTGCGCGACGATGTCACCCAGCTCCAGGCTGCCGTCGGCACGGGTCGGGATCTGGGTGGTGACCAGCACGCCGTTGTACTCGGCGACGTCGGAAGAAATCGAGTCGGCGTCCGGGTCGGGGGTATAGATGATGTCTGCTTGAGCCATGGTGTGGTTTGCCTTGCAACGGAAGGAAACGGCAAGCCTACGCGAGCGCAACGCACCGGTCGAGCGCACCCCGGCGTTTGTAAAGCGCGGCGTTCACCGGCAGAATCGCGGCCGATTGCCAGACCAGAGGTTTACGTTGAACGAACAGACTTTGTCCCGGCGCCTGGAGCGCGTGGCTGCCTATGTGCCGCAGGGCGCGCGCCTGGCCGACATTGGCTCGGACCACGGCTTCCTGCCGGTGGCGTTGATGCTGCGCGGGGTGATCGAGGCCGGGGTGGCCGGTGAGGTGGCGCAGGTGCCGTTCGCCTCGGCCCAACGCACGGTGAGCCGCAACGGCCTGGAGGCCTCTGTGGCCGTGCGCCTGGCCGATGGCTTGGCAGCCATCGAGCCACAGGACCGTATCACGGTGGTCAGCCTGTGCGGCATGGGCGGCGACACCATGTGCGCCATCCTGCAGGCAGGCCCGCAGCGCCTGGCCGGCGTCACCCGCCTGGTACTGCAGCCCAACGGCGGTGAGCGCGAACTACGCCAGTGGCTGGCCGGCAATGGCTACCGGATCGTCCACGAGGAACTGCTGCGGGAAAACCGCTTCGACTACGAGATCATCGTCGCCGAGCCGGGCAGGGCGGTGTACACCGCTCAACAGCTGTACTTCGGGCCGTTGCTGATGCAGGAAAAAAGCGCGGCGTTCCTGGGTAAATGGCAGCGCATGCTGCGCCAGAAGCAGCACACCCTGGCCAATTTCCAGCGGGCCCGGGGCGCAGTGCCGCAGGCGAAGATAGACGACTTCAACCAGCAGGTAGGCTGGATAACGCAGCTGCTGGCCTGAGTCACTGTTGCGGGCAGTTGCTCATCTCGCGGTAACTGATTTCGTGCCTCTGGTCATGGTGGTCGAGGTACACCATGTGAGCGGTGCCGATCTGGCAGTCGCCGACGTTGCTGGGCGGGGTGATGGAAATCACTTTGGCCACATCCAGGTGCATACCGTATGCATAGTTGCTACTGGCTGGCTGATCGTTGCCCGTGGCGGCGAGGGCTGCGCACGAAGCCAAGGCAGCGGAAATGGCGATTATAGCGAGGGAGGGTTTCATGGCTGGCTCCTTTTACAATGTATGACTAATGATGTATTCAAAGGCCTTACACAATAAATGGGCTAAGTCGTGATAGATTCCTGCCTTTAACGTAACAATAACACCCAGTAAGGAGCTCACTTTCATGGACATGCTCCATGCCATGCGTACCTTCGCCCGTGTGGTGGAATGCGGCAGCTTCGCGGCGGCCGCCAACGCCCTGGACATCTCTGCGGCACAGGTTTCGCGCATCGTGGCGGAGCTGGAAAACCAGTTGCAGACCCGCCTGTTGCACCGCACCACCCGGCGCTTGCGCATGAGCGAGGCCGGCGAGCGGTTTCTCGAGCGGGCGCGGCAGATCATGCTGCTGACCGAAGAAGCGGTGGGCGAGGCCCGTGGTGCGCACCTGACCCCGCGTGGGCGGTTACGCCTGCACTGTCCCCATGGCCTGGGGCTGTTGCTGATGCCGCTGGTGGCCGGCTACAACGCGTTGTGCCCGGAGGTGGTGATCGAGCTGACCCTGTCACAGCGCAACCCCGACCCGCTGGCCGAAGGGCATGATGTGGTGATTACCGTGGACGGCGCGTTGCCCGATTCGCAGCTGATCGCCGTGCCGCTGGGCAATATCTTCAGTATCCCCTGCGCGGCCCCGGCCTACCTGGAAGCCAATGGCGTACCGGAAAGCCCCGAAGACTTGCACGGCCATCGTTGCCTGCGCATGTCGTATCCCATGTACGAAGGTGACTGGGTGTTCCCGCAGGGGGTCGACCAGTGTGTGATCGTACCGAAGGACGGTTTCTCCACCAATGTTGCCGATGCCATGCTGGTGGCCAGCGAGTTGGGCATGGGCATAGGCCTGTTGCCGTTCTACACCGCCAGCCAGGCGATCGGGCAGGGGCGGCTGTGCCGCCTGTTGGCGCCGTATCGGCTGCGCGAGAGTGCGCTGTATGCAATTTACCCGTCACGGCACTACCTGGATGCCAAGGTGCGTACCTGGATCGACTACCTCAAGGAGCAGTTGCCAGCGCTGTTCGAAAGGCACGCCGAGCTGGTGGACGACGCCCGCTACTGGCGCTAGGTGGGCAGAGCCTGGCGCCAGGGCTCGGTCGTCGACCTACTAAAGCGTGTAGTGCTTCAGCTCCCGCGCAATCAGCATGCGCTGGATTTCGCTCGAGCCTTCGTAGATCTGGGTGATCCGCGCATCGCGGTAGTAACGCTCTACCGGGTAGTCTTCCAGGTAGCCGTAGCCGCCATGTACCTGGATCGCCATCGAGCACACCCGTTCGGCCATTTCCGAGGCGAACAGCTTGGCCTGGGATGCCTCTGACAGGCACGGCCTGCCGGCGCTGCGCAGGCGCGCAGCATGCAAAATCAGCAGCCGCGCAGCGTTGACCTGCACCTGCATGTCGGCCAACAGGTTGGCGATGCTCTGGTGCTCGTTGATCGGCTTGCCGAATTGCACACGGTCCCGTGAATAACCCAGCGCTGCTTCGAACGCCGCACGGGCGATGCCCAGCGCTTGCGCGGCGATACCGATCCGGCCCCCTTCAAGGTTGGACAAGGCGATGGCCAGGCCCTTGCCGCGCTCACCCAGCAGGTTGGCGGCCGGTACACGGCAGTTGTCGAACGTGACCGCGCAGGTATCAGAGGCGCGGATGCCCATCTTGTGTTCGCTGCGGTCGACTTTGAAGCCCGGGTTGTCGGTAGGCACCAGAAAGGCCGACAGGCCCTTCTTGCCCAGGTCCGGGTCGGTTACCGCAAACACGATCGCCAGGCCGGCACGCCGGGCATTGCTGACGAACTGCTTGGCGCCATTGATTACCCATTGGCCGTCTACCAACTCTGCGCGGGTCCGCAGGTTATGCGCCTCGGAGCCGGCTTGCGGCTCGGTCAGGCAGAAGCAGCCGATCACTTCACCCGTGGCCAGGCGCGGCAGCCATTGCTGCTGTTGGTCGGCCGTGCCATAGGCCAGCAGCGGGCCGCAACCCACGGAGTTGTGAATGCTCATCATCGCCCCGGTGGCGCCACAACCGGCGGAAATTTCCTCAACCGCCAGGGCATAGGCAACGTAGTCGGTGTAGCTGCCGCCAAAATCTTCGGGCACGACCATGCCCAGCAGGCCCAGTTCGCCCATCTTGCGTACCACGTCGTCGTCGATCCAGCCGGCCTTTTCCCAGGCCTGGGCGTGCGGGGCGATTTCGCCACGGGCAAAATCGCGCGCCATGTCGCGGATCATGATCTGTTCTTCGCTCAGTTCCAGGTCTTGCATCGGTGTACTCCCGGGCTCACAGGCCTTCGAAGAATTGGTCGACCCGCTGGCGTTGCAGTGCAGCCAGGGTGGCTGGGTTCCAGCGCGGTTGCTTGTCCTTGTCGATGATCAGGGCGCGTACGCCTTCGATGATATCGCCATGCTGGAACCACTGGCGGTCCAGGTGCAGCTCCATGGCAAAGCACGCCTCCAGGTCCCGTTGGCGGCCCCGGCGCAGCATCTCCAGCGTAACGGCCATGGCCAGCGGTGAGCGGCTTTCCAGCTGATCGGCGGTGGCCGTCGCCCAGGCGTGGCTGTCGCCAATGCTGACTGTGCGCAATTGCTCGACGATGGCCGGCAGGTCGGGCAGGGCGAAGAAGTGGTCGATGACCGGGCGCAGTTTTTCCAGCGGGGCATCCTCCAGCACCTGGCTACCGAGCCTGGCCAGCAGGCCCTGCAGGTCCTTGAGCGGGTGGTCGCCGAAACTCAGCTGGTCCAGGCCCTGATCCAGGGCGGCGAGCTGGTCGCTGGCCAGGTACCAGTCGGCCAGGCCGCAATACAGCGCATCGGCGGCCTGCACCTGTGCGCCGCTCACACCCAGGTAGATGCCCAGCTCGCCAGGGAGGCGCGACAGAAAATAACTGCCGCCCACGTCGGGGAAATAGCCAATGCCGACCTCGGGCATACCCAGGCGGCTGCGCTCGGTCACCACACGCAGGTCACAGCCCTGAGCCAGGCCCATGCCACCGCCGAGGGTGAAGCCGTCCATCAGCACCAGCACCGGTTTGCGGTAACGGTGGATGGCCAGGTCGAGGGCATACTCCTCGACGAAAAAGGTCTCATGCAGCGTATCGCCGGCCTTGAAGCTGTCGTGCAGCGAACGGATATCGCCACCGGCGCAAAAACCCTTGGGGCCTGCACCGCGCAGCACCACAGCCCGTACGTGCGGGTCCCGGGCCCACTGTTCCAGGTGGTGGCGCAGGCTACGGACCATGTCCAGGGTAAGGGCATTGAGGCCGGCGGGGCGGTTCAGTGTCAGGTGGCCGACCTGGTTGCGGACCTCGGCCAGTACATGGTCGGTGGCCGAGGTGTAAGCGTGCGCAGTCATTGCCTTCTCCCTGCTTTGTTATTGATTTTCCAAGTGAAGTCTGGATTTCGCTGGAGGATCTGGCGATCCTTGCATGCGAATTTGCCTTGTACAATCGACAAATCTGCAGGGGGAATCTGCATTTTTGCGTGCCTGGCAGTGTTGCCACTCTAGCAAGGTTTGAGGTTTACCGGATTGCCTTGGTGGATGGGCGCCGATGTTCTTGGTGTTTTGGTCCACCAGAATCACGATCATTAACCTTAGCGTAACGATCCAGCGCCGAGCTTGATTGATGCCCGGCTGGCCCCCGCCCTAAGGTGACCCCACGACAGCGAACCCGTGGAGTCACCATGACAACAACACAGAATCCACCGCCGCAATGGTCGCGACGGCGTGCCGAAAAGCAACGCCGCCTCGATCAGGTCCGCCACCTTGCCGACGGTGCGGTGCTGCCCAGCGAGCGTATCGTCGAAGCACTGGAGCTGTTGCTGGCCCCCGGCGACCGGGTGGTGCTGGAAGGCAACAACCAGAAGCAGGCCGACTTCCTCTCGCGTTCGCTGGCCAAGGTCGACCCTGGGCGCCTGCACGACCTGCACATGATCATGCCCAGCGTCAGCCGTGCAGAGCACCTGGACTTGTTCGAGCGCGGCATCGCCAGCAAGCTGGATTTTTCCTTCGCGGGGCCACAAAGCCTGCGCATTGGCCAGTTGCTTGAAGACGGCTTGCTCGAAGTCGGCGCGATCCACACTTATATCGAGTTGTACTCGCGGCTGCTGGTCGATCTGATCCCCAACGTGACCTTGGTGGCAGGCTTCATGGCCGACCGTGAGGGCAACCTGTACACCGGGCCCAGCACCGAAGACACCCCGGCGCTGGTGGAGCCGGCCGCGTTCAGCGACGGTATCGTCATCGCCCAGGTCAACCAGCTGGTCGACCGTGTGGATGACCTGCCGCGGGTCGATATCCCGGCGTCATGGGTCGATTTCGTGGTGGTTGCCGACCAGCCTTTCTACATCGAACCACTGTTCACCCGCGACCCACGTCATATCAAGCCGGTGCATGTGCTGATGGCGATGATGGCCATTCGCGGCATCTACGAAAAACACCAGGTGCAGTCGTTGAACCATGGCATCGGCTTCAATACCGCTGCCATCGAGCTGATCCTGCCCACCTACGGCGAGTCGCTGGGGCTCAAGGGCAAGATCTGCCGCAACTGGACCCTCAACCCGCACCCTACGCTGATCCCGGCTATCGAAAGCGGCTGGGTGCAAAGCGTGCATTGCTTTGGCACCGAGCTGGGCATGGAGGACTACATCGCCCAGCGGCCCGATGTGTTCTTCACCGGCCGTGACGGTTCACTGCGCTCCAACCGCATGATGTGCCAGCTGGCCGGGCAGTACGCCGTGGACCTGTTCATTGGCGCGACCCTGCAGGTAGACGGCGATGGCCATTCGTCGACAGTCACCCGCGGCCGCCTGGCCGGCTTTGGCGGGGCGCCGAACATGGGCCACGACCCCCGGGGCCGGCGCCATGCAACGCCGGCCTGGCTCGACATGACCGTGCCGCAAACCCTGCTGGAGCGCGGCCGCAAGCTGGTGGTGCAGATGGTCGAAACCTACCAGGAAGGCGGCAAACCGACCTTCGTGGAAACCCTGGATGCGGTGGCCGTGGCGAAAAAGGCCGGCATGCCGCTGGCCCCGGTGATGATCTACGGTGACGACGTTACCCACCTGTTGACCGAAGAGGGCATTGCCTACCTGTACAAGGCCCGCAGCCTGGAAGAGCGCCAGCAGATGATTGCCGCTGTGGCCGGGGTTACCGCCATCGGCCTGCGGCATGACCCGAAAGACACTGCGCGCCTGCGCCAGCAAGGCCTGGTCGCATTGCCCGAAGACCTGGGCATCCGCCGCACCGACGCCAGCCGCGAGCTGCTGGCAGCGCGCAGCGTTGCCGACCTGGTTGAATGGTCCGGCGGCCTGTACAACCCGCCGGCACGGTTCAGGAGCTGGTGATGAAAGCACGCGACTTGCGCCTTGAACCTGTTACGGTCCCTGTGGGCGCGGGTTTACCCGCGAACAGGCCAGCCCACACAACCCGGATTCAACTGCCAGACCACTTGGCCGACCTGGCCGTGGAAGCCCTGATCGACGAAGCCGAGCTGTCCCCCAAACCCGGCCTGGTCGACCGCCGCAGCAACGGCGCTCACACCGACATGACCCTGGCCCTGATGCACGCCTCGGCCCTGGCCCTGTGGCCCTGCCTGCGCAACATGGCCGCAGCCGCGCAAACCATTGGCACCATCGGCCAACCCCTGCGCGCCAGCTTGGGCCAGCTCGGCCGTGAAGGCGAAGCCGCGATGCTGGCCGCGACCCATGGGGTCAACACCCACCGCGGCGCTATCTGGGCCCTGGGCCTGCTGGTCGCCGCCAAGGCCCTCGACCCCGATGCCAGCGCCAGCACGGTGGCCGCGCGGGCCGGGCGCATCGCCCTGTTCGACGACCCGGCCATGCCGCAGCAGCACAGCCACGGCCTGCAGGTGCGCCAGCGCTATGGCCGCAGCGGTGCCCGCGAACAGGCGCAACAAGGCTTCCCTGCGGTTATCGGCCACGGCTTGCCACACCTGCAACGCAGCCGTGCCAGCGGTGCCAGTGAGGCCAACGCCCGGCTCGATGCCTTGCTCGCCATCATGGCCGTGCTCAGCGATACCTGTGTGCTATGGCGCAGCGGCCCTGCCGGGCTGGCCGCCGTGCAGCAGGGCGCCCGCGCGGTACTGGATGCCGGGGGCAGTGCCACCCTGGCCGGGCGCCGCCACCTGCGTGCGCTGGACCAGCAACTGCTGCAACTGAACGCCTCACCGGGCGGCGCCGCCGATCTACTGGCCGCCTGCCTGTTCCTCGACAAAGCCGGGAGCCTGTGACATGGAAACCCTGACCTTCGATTTCCCCGCCGCCGAACCGGGGCGTGGCCGCACGCTGGTGGGCTGTGTCAGCTCCGGCGACCTTGAAGTACTGATCGAACCCGGCACCGCCGGCCACCTGCAGATCCAGGTGGTGACTTCGGTCGATGGCAGCGCCGCGCGCTGGGCGCAACTGTTCCAGCGCCTGTTCGAGGGCCGCGCCTGGCCGGCCGTGAACATCGACATTCATGACTTCGGCGCCACCCCGGGGGTGGTCCGCCTGCGCCTGGAACAAGGCTTCGAGGAGATCGCCCATGACTGACACCGCACGCTTGCTGCGCAGCCGCAGCTTCGTAGAACTGGGTGCCCGGCAGCGCGCCCGCGCCGTGCTCGACCCGGGCAGTTTCCGCGAGCTGCTCGGCCCCTTCGACCGGCTGATGTCGCCTTGGCTGCCCTTGCAGGGCATCGTGCCGCAGGCTGACGACGGCGTGGTCATCGCCAAAGGCACGCTGAACGGGCGCAATGCGGTGGTCGCCGCTATCGAGGGCGGCTTCCAGGGCGGCAGCATGGGCGAGGTGGGCGGCGCCAAGATTGCCGGGGCGTTGGAGCTGGCCATCGAAGACAACCGCAATGGCATCCCCACGTGTGCAGTGCTGCTGCTGGAAACCGGCGGTGTGCGGTTGCAGGAAGCCAACCTTGGCCTGGCAGCGATTGCCGAAATCCAGGCGGCGATTGTCGAACTGCGGGCCTGGCAGCCGGTAATCGGGCTGATTGCAGGTTCCGTCGGGTGCTTCGGCGGCATGTCAATCGCCGCTGGCTTGTGCAGCCATTTACTGGTCACCCGCGAGGCCCGCCTGGGCCTCAACGGGCCTCAGGTCATCGAACAGGAAGCCGGCATTGCCGAGTATGACGCCAAGGACCGGCCGTTCATCTGGAGCCTGAGCGGCGGCGAACAGCGCCATGCCAGCGGGCTGGTCGATGGCTATGTGGCCGATGACATCCAGGCGCTGCGCGACTGCCTGCTGCAACTGCTCGACTCGCCTGGCGCTGACCGCGCCCGGCAACACGCCTGGTACCTCGAGCGCCTGGCCCGGCTGGGCGCCGAGTGCCCGCAACTGGACGCTGCCGCTGTGCGTGCCCTTTACCAAGGAGAAGCCCAATGAACCGTGCCATGAACTGGTTGCCGGGCCTGGCGGGCGGCCAACCCTTGCCGGGCTACCCGGCGTCGTTGCAGGTTATCGATGGCGAACTGGACAACCGCCTGGCGCGCTTTATCGCCGTGGTCCCCGACCCCGCCAATCCGTTCCCCCGCGCCCGCGGGGGCGAAGTCGGCCTGCTGGAGGGTTGGGGCCTGGCCAAGGCCGTGAGCGACGCGGTCGACGCTGACAGCCAGGGGCACAAGCGCGCAATTGTCGCGGTAATCGATGTGCCCAGCCAGGCCTACGGTCGCCGTGAGGAGGCCTTGGGTATCCATCAGGCCTTGGCTGGCGCGGTGCAGGCTTACGCCCAGGCCCGGCTGGCCGGTCACCCGGTAATCGGGCTGCTGGTCGGCAAGGCCATGTCTGGCGCTTTTCTTGCCCACGGCTACCAGGCCCAGCGCCTGATCGCCCTGGACGATGCCGGGGTAATGGTGCATGCCATGGGCAAGGCGGCAGCCGCGCGGATTACCCTGCGCAGTGTCGAGCAACTGGAAGCGTTGGCCGCCGAGGTGCCGCCCATGGCCTATGACCTGGCCAGCTATGCGTCACTGGGCCTGCTGTGGCGTCGGTTGACGGTGGCCAACGCCCAAGCGCCTGGCAGCGCCGACATTGCCCGGGTGCGTGCCTGCCTTGCCGACGCGGTCCGGGATATTGGCAGCTCGACCGACCTGTCGTCGCGGCTGGCGGGCGAACACCGCAGTGCCTCGCGGCAAGTGCGTGAGCAACTGCGCCGCCAATGGCAGGGTGCCTGAGGTGAACGCGCCACGCCCCCATGACCTGCTGTGGGGCATGCCCACTTCGGCCCTGCCGGCCGACGCGCCGCTGTGGGCACGGGAAGTGTTGGCCGGCGGCCAGCCGGTGGTCGTGCGCCGCGCGGTGTGTGACGCCGGCTGGGTCGCCGTGGGCGTGCGTGGCCAAGGGCGGGCGCAGCGCCTGGCAGCGTTGATGCGGGTTGGCGACATTCAACGCCAGCAGGCCCCCGAAGCCTTGCAGCGGCCAACACAGCGCGCCTGGCCAGCATTGCAGGCCCTGGCCTGGGTAGCGCCAATGCTCGATGCCTGCGGCCTGGCCTGGGGGCCGACAGGTGGCGTGGGTTACCAGATTGCAACGGGTATCGACGTGCTGCACGCCGACAGCGACCTGGACCTACTGGTACGCACGCCGCAACCGCTGGCGCGTATACAGGCCCGCACGCTGTTGGCGATGCTGGCCGCCGCGCCATGCCGTATCGATGCGCAGTTGGAAACCCCGGGCGGGGCTGTGGCGTTGCGCGAGTGGGCCGGTTTCGCCCAGCGCGTGTTGCTCAAGTCGCCCGTGGGGCCATGCCTGTGCGAAGACCCGTGGGCTGTACGGGAGCGTGCCGCATGAGCACTCTGTTCGCGTTCCCGGGCCAGGGTGCCCAGCAGGTCGGCATGTTGCAGCGCCTGCCCGAAGGCAGCGGGCCGGTGCTGGAAGAGGCCAGCGATGCCCTTGGCCAGAACGCACTGGCGTTGGACAGCGAGCACGCCCTGCAGTCGACCCGCGCCGTGCAGCTGTGCCTGCTGCTCAGTGGCGTGGCCTGGGCGCGCTGGTTGATGCAGCGCAGCCCAGGGCCGGATTGCGTGGCGGGCTTGTCGGTCGGCGCCTATCCGGCGGCAGTGGTGGCCGGTGCTTTGGGCTTTGCCGACGCTGTGCGCCTGGTTGCCCTGCGCGGCGAACTGATGCAACGGGCCTATCCGCGCGGCTATGGCATGACTGCGCTCAGTGGCCTGGAGCTGGCCAGTGTCGAGCGCTTGCTGGGAGAGGTGGGCGGCGAGGTGTATGTCGCCAACCTCAACAGCGAGCAACAGATCGTTATTGCCGGCAGCGAAACGGCGATGGCGGCGGTGGCGGCCCGCGCGCGCAGCCTGGGCAGGGGCATCGCGCGCCGGCTGGCAGTCAGCGTGCCATCGCATTGCCCGTTGCTGGCTGGCCCGGCAGCAGAGCTGGCTGCGGCCTTCGCTGCGGTCGAACTGCAGCGGCCACGTATCACTTACCTCAGTGGCAGCAGCGCACGGGTGATAGTCGACCCGCAGCGCCTGCGCGACGATCTGGCCGGCAACATGGCGCGCCGGGTGGACTGGCGGGCAGCGTTGCGCAATGCCTATGAACGCGGCGTGCGCCTGCACCTGGAAATGCCGCCTGGCAGCACGCTCAGCGGCCTGGCCCGGCCGGTGTTCGAACAGGGCAGGGTGCTGGCGGTGGAAGGCACCCGATGGGACAGCCTGGATGCGCTGCTGCGCCAGGAGGTGGCGGACCGGCGATGACGGCGGGCAGCGCGCCGGCTGGCACGGGCTACGCCCGTTAATGAAGCCGGTGCGGCGCTTGCGGGTTTACCGATGGCGAAGAACAACAACAAGCAACTTCGACACTACCTGAGGACAACAACAATGATCATCTATGGTGTGGCACTGCTGGCGGTCTGTACGCTGGCTGGGGTTATCGTCGGCGACTTCCTGGGCGTACTGCTGGGCGTCAAATCCAATGTAGGCGGGGTCGGCATCGCCATGATCCTGCTGATCTGCGCACGCCTTTACATGCACCGTCACGGTGGCATGAGCAAGGAGTGCGAGTTCGGTGTGGGCTTCTGGGGGGCCATGTACATTCCGGTCGTGGTGGCCATGGCGGCGCAACAGAACGTGGTCACTGCCCTGCACGGCGGGCCGGTGGCGCTGCTGGCTGCGATAGGTGCGGTGCTGGTGTGCGGTGCGACCATTGCACTGATCAGCCGCAGCCACCGCGGCGAACCGCTACCCGCGGTCGAGGCGCCACCCCAGGCCAATGGGCATGCTGCCCCTGCAGGGGGGCGCTGAACATGTGGCCGATCATTGATAATGCCCTGGAACATAACGGCCTGATCACTGCCTTCGCGGTGGTGGGCGGCATCATGTGGCTGTCGGTGTTGTTGTCCAGGTACCTGACCTTCGGCCGCGTGCACGGCTCGGCCATCGCCATTGTCATCGGGCTGGTGTTGGCCTGGGTGGGCGGTACCCTCACAGGCGGCCAGAAAGGCCTGGCCGACATGGCGCTGTTTTCCGGCATCGGCCTGATGGGCGGGGCCATGCTGCGCGACTTCGCCATCGTTGCCACGGCGTTCGAGGTGCAGGCCACCGAGGCTCGCCGTGCCGGGATGATCGGCGCGGTGGCGCTGCTGCTCGGCACGGTCTTGCCATTCATTGTCGGGGCGGGCGTGGCGTACGCCTTTGGTTACCGCGACGCGGTGAGCATGACCACCATTGGTGCCGGTGCCGTGACGTACATCGTCGGCCCGGTGACCGGCGCGGCGCTGGGTGCCAGTTCGGACGTGATGGCCCTGTCGATCGCCACCGGTTTGATCAAGGCGATTCTGGTGATGGTATTCACCCCGGTATCGGCCCGTTTGCTGGCGCTGGACAACCCACGCTCGGCAATGGTGTTCGGCGGTTTGGCGGGGACTGTGTCGGGTGTGACCGCCGGGTTGGCGGCGACGGACCGGCGGCTGGTGCCTTACGGGGCACTGACCGCCACGTTCCATACCGGCTTGGGGTGCCTGATGGGGCCGTCGATCCTGTACTTCTGTGTGCGAGGGTTGGTGGGGTAGACAACCGGGCTGCATGGCAGCCCGTTGGCTCAGTGGGCCTGGCTCTGGGCAGCCGGTGCAGGGTCGGCGGGCTCCAGCGGCGGATGCTCTTGCGCGGCATGCATCAGGTCTTCGGTTACCCGCAGTTCGGCACCGGTGGGCGAGAACGTGGTCGAGGCGGCGAAGGGCGCCGGGTGCTCTGCCGCCGGGCGCTTGCCACGGCGCCACATGAAGAAGCACAGCATCGCCAGGTTGACCACGGCAAACGCCCAGAACAGTCCGGCCTCGCCAAACTCGGTCATCATCGGCGAAATGGCCACCGGTGCCATGGCCGAGCCCAGTGAGTTGATCAGCAGCAAACCCTGGATCATCGGCACCAGCGCATCGGACGGTGCGCGGTCGGCGGCATGGCTGACCGCGACCGGGTACAGGGTGAACACGCCTCCGCCCAACAGGAACAGCATGGCCGGCAGCAGGAACGAGTCCGAGGGCAGGAAGACCGTGACCAGTGACAGCACAACGCACAAGGCGGCCAGCGCCAGCAGTACGTCCAGGCGGTCTTTGCGGTCCGACCAGCGCCCGACCGGGTACTGCAACAGCATGGCGCCAAGGATGACCCAGGCCATCATGTTGCCGACTTCGCCCACCTCCAGGCCGATGCGTTGCAGGTACAGCGGCAGCAGGGCATAGATGCCGGCGATGGCGACGCCCGAGCCGAAACAACCCACCAGGCCCGAAGGGGCCACGCCCAGCAACTGCCGGGGCTTGAGGGGTTCGACCTGCTCTAGCAAGGGCGATACCCGCGGCAGGATCACGATGGGCAGCACCGACAGCGCGGCGAGCACGCCGGCCAGCATGAACGGCGCGGTATCGCCCAACTGGGTGATCTCCCCCAGGCCGGCCTGGGCGATGACCCCGGCGCCATAGAAGGCGATCATGTACAGCGCCAGCAGGCGGCCGCGGATTTTCGCGTCGCCGGCCAGCAGCAGCCAGCTTTCGATCACCAGGAACACGCCCACGGCGGCCCAGCCGTTGATCAGGCGCAGCACCGACCACCAGGTCACGTCGTAGAACAAGCCCTGCAGCAAGATGGTCACGGCAATCAGCGAGGCGAAGCTGGTATAGGCGCGAATGTGGCCGATGCGCAGGATCAGCCGGTCGTTGAAGATGGCGCCCAGTGTGAGGCCGATGAAGTAGGTCGACGAAACGATGCCAATGGTGGTGGCAGACTCACCGGCAGCGCCCAGGCGCAGGGTGGTGAGGGAAGACATGAAGCCGTTGCCCAGGGCGATGATGAACAGCCCGAGCAGGGGCGCCAGCGCCATGGCCAGCAAACGCGGAGACATAGGTACCTCTGGTTGGATGAGCGGAATGAGCGCCTTTTCGGACGCGCACACCGGCTCGACCCCGCAAGGGGCGAGTAGCTGCACGGATGCGACCTGGGCAAGACTCAACCGCTGGGCCGTAGGGGATGGGGCCGGGCGGGGAGGGTTGAGCCTATTTCACATGGTGGGCATGTGTTCAGGCACGGACTCTGTCATTGCTGCTGGTTGCCACCGTTGACGGCGACGGGCGAAAAGGAAGCGCGATTCTACGGGGTTGCGAGGGTTTGCCCAAGGGGCCTGGCCCTGCGACGAGACGCCGCAGGCAGCCAGGCAACTGCGCCCGGCAGCTAAGGCTGCACCCGGGTATCGATACTGACCACCACCGACATCCCCGGCCGCAACTGCCGGGCGGGTGGCTGGTCGGCATCCACGGTGATCCGTACCGGTATCCGCTGGGCGATCTTGACGAAGTTGCCGGTGGCATTGTCGGCCTGCAGCAAGGCGAACTCCGAACCGGTGGCCGGCGAAATCTGCTGCACGTGCCCGTACAGCTTCAGGTGGTTCAGCGCGTCCACGGTAAAGCTCACGGGTTGGCCGATGCGCACATTGGCCATCTGGGTTTCCTTCATGTTGGCGATGACCCACAGGGTGTCGGGCACCAGCGCCATCAACTGTGCACCTGAATTGACATAAGCACCCAGGCGCGTGCCGATCTGCCCCAGTTGGCCGTCACGCGGGGCGGTAACCCGGGTGTTGTCGAGGTCGATGCGCGCCAGCTCCACGGCGGCCCTGGCGTTTTCCACAGCCGCTTCGAGCGCAGCCCGGTTGACCACCACGGTCTCCCGGTCCTGGCGGGCGATTTCCAGCGCGGCCTTGGCCTGGGCCAGGCTGGCGACGGCAGCTGCCTCGTTGGCGCGGGTCACGTCCAGTTCGCTGCGGGAAACCGAGCCGTCGCTGACCAGCGCCTGATTGCGGCGCAGGTCGGCCTTGGCTTTGGCCGCCTGGGCCTGGGCATCGCCAATGGCGGCCTGGCGCTGGGCAATGGTGGCTTCGGCGCTCTTGCGCTGTTGCAGGTTGTTGGCCAGGGCTGCCTGTTGCTGCTGCAACTGGGCGAGGGCCTGGGCCAGGCGCTGCTTGTAGATACGGTCGTCCAGTTGCACCAGCAGGTCGCCGGCCTTGACGAACTGGAAGTCGTGCACGGGCACGTCGACGATGTAACCACTGAGTTGGGGGCCTATCAGGGTGACCTGCCCGCGCACCAGGGCGTTTTCGGTGCTTTCGATGGCACTGCTGAAGGGCGGCAGGCGCCAGGCATACAGCACCAGCAGAACACCTGCCAAGGCCACGGCGGCAAAGCAGATCGAGGACAGCAACCGCACCCGCCGCGTGCGTACTGGGCTACCCGGCTCGCTGGGCGGCGTTGTGCCTTCCGGGGTTTCGGCGATGGCGGTGGTGGTCGTGGTACGGGTGTCGTCGGTCATCGGGTGGGCACGCCGGGGGTGGAGTCGGTGGTGGTGGCCTGGCGTTTCGAGTACCAGAGCCAGGTGCTACGGATGCAGATCCAGATCATGGTCAGTATGGCGATGCTGCCGATCAGTACGAACACATCGTTGTAGGCCATGACATTGGCTTCGCGGCTGGCGGCCGTGGCCAGCAGGCGCATGCCGGCTTCGGTGCGCAGGGCCGGGTCGGCGAGGATGCCACTGTAGGCTGCTGCACCGCTTTGTACGCGGGCATTGACCAGTGGTTCCAAATAACTCAGGTGGTCCATCAGGTGGCTGGAGTGGAACTTCTCCCGCCAGGTCTGGAAGGTGCCGAGCAGTGCCGCGCCAACCAGGCCGCCGACGTTGTTGCAGATGCCGAACAGCACCGAAAAGCTGACCAGGTTACGGGGGTTGGCGCGCACATGGCTGATACCCAGGGCCATCGACGGCCCCAGGAAGAAGGTACTGCCAAAGGCCAGCAGAAACTGGCTGAAGTACATTTGTGCCGGGCGCGTGAGGTTGCTGGAACCGCTGTCGATGAATGCACCGACGGCCATGGCCAGCAAGGACACGAACAGCGGGATGATCAGGTGGTTGGGATTTATGGTCAGGGCACTGCTGGCCAGGCCCGCCACGGCACCCAGCAGCATGATCCAGTACAGGCTGCGCATCTGCTCGCTGCTCATGTTCAAGGCCTGCAGGAAGCCTACCGCGCCTGTGGATTGCTCCGAGGTGACCATGCGGATCAGCACCACGCACAGGGCCAGACGGATGATGGCGCCACTGCCAAGCCAGCGGGTCATCAGCAACGGGTTGCGGCGGTTGTGTTCGATGGCCAGGCCGCTGAGCATCAGCGCAATCGATGCCGCCAGCGCCACGCCGAGCCACGGGGCCTCCAGCCACCAGTCGATGCGCCCCAGCGACAGCACGGCACAAAGCAGGGCGGTACCGCTGGCCATCAGGGTGAAGGTCAGGAAGTCCAGTGGCTCGAAGGTTTTGAAGCGGTCACCGGGCGGCAGCTTGAGCAGCAGGACACAGCCCAGTGCCGCCAGGGCCAGGCCGAGCTCGAACAGGTACAGCCCGCGCCATTCGGCTATCTGCAGCAAGTCTTCGGAAAAGATCCGCGCCAGGGGTAATGCCAGCTGCGAAGCGCCCAGGCCCAGTACCATGGCCTTCAACCGCCACTGGGCGGGGAAGGCCTGGATCATGTAGTACAGCCCCAGCGAGCTGAGCGCCGCCCCCACCATGCCGTGGGCCGCGCGCACGGCGATGGCCGAGTTGAGGTCGTTGACCAGCAGGTGGGCGAAGGTGACCAGGACGTATAGGACCAGGAACACCTCGGTGAAGGCGCGCAAGCCGAATTGTTGGCGGAATTTCACCAACAGCAGGTTCATGGACACGTTGGTCATCACGTAGGCCGCTGGCAGCCAGGCCATTTCCGCCGTGGTTGCACCTAGCGCGCCTTGCAGGAACATCAGGTTGGCGGTGACCAGCGCGTTGCCCAAGCCACCGGTAATGGCTACCAGCAGGCCGACCACGCCATACGCCAGGCGTTTGGCTGGCGAATGCAAAGGCGTGGAAGGGGAGCCTGGCAGGGTGGGTTTTTCGTGGGGTAGCCACGCGTGTGGGGCGTATTTGTCCATGGGGCAGACTGTACTTGAGCGGCGCTTGGTGCTGCTAGGTGCAGGCTTTGGTTTTGAGCATATTGTGCGTTGCCGGTAGCACCGTATTCGCGGGTGGCACCGAACCCGACGCGGTGGCTGGCACCGGCTGCGCCGGTGTTCGCGGGCACGCCCGCTCCCACAAGGGAGCGGGTTTACCCGCTAAAGGGCCGGGGCTGCTGGCTGACGGGGGCGTCAGAAATCTACGCTGGCGGACAAGCGCAGCACCCGTGGTGTGCCTTGGGTCAGGTAGTTGTTGGTGCTCGAGGCCGACGCCCAATAGGCCTTGTTGGCGACGTTCTCCAGGTTGGCCCGCAAGGTCACCCACTGCTCATCCAGCTTGAAACGGTAACGTGCGCCGAGGTCGACCCGGGTCCAGGCCGGGATGTTCAGGCTGTTGCTGGCATTGACGTACTGGCCGCCGGTACGCAACACCCGCGCATTCAATGCCGCGCCGGCGATGCCTGGAACGTCCCAGTCCGCGCCCAGGTTGTACTGGAAGCGCGGCACGCCCGGCGCACGGTTGCCGTCGTTGGCGCCATTGGCAGTGTTCTTGAGCTCGGTGTGCATGAACACTGCACCGGTCAGCAGGCGCAAGCCGTGCACCGGCTCGCCGAACACATTCAATTCCACCCCTTTGTTGACCTGCTCGCCGTCCATGCTGAAGGTGTCGCGCTCGGCACCGGCGCTGCGGAACGTGGTGCTGTTGGGCTGCTCGATGCGGTACAGGCCAAGCGTTGCACCAAAGCTGTCCCAGTCCAGCTTGACCCCGGCCTCGACCTGCTTGCTGCGCCTGGGCGGGAACACTTCATTGGCATTGGTCACGCTCGACGGGGCAGTGGGGCCTTGTGCCAGGCCCTCGATGCGGTTGGCGTAGAACGACACATGCTCCCACGGCTTGAGCACCAGGCCATAGACCGGCGTGGTCACCGACTCGTCATAGTTGGCGTTGCGCTCACCGCTAGCGGTAGACCAGCCGTCGACACCGATCGATTGCCGGCGCACGCCCAGGGTCAGCAGCACACGGTCATCCACAAAACCAAGGGTGTCGGACAGCGCCACGCTCTTGACCCGGTTCTTGCCCACGATACGCGGGTCGTGCAGGTCACTGCCCGTGTACGTATTGGTCGGGCGCGGCACCTTGACCGGGTGGTACAGGTCGGTGGCATAGCGGTTTGCAGCAGCAACTGCGGCGTAAGCCGAACGTTGTTCGCCCCACATGCCCGAAAGCCCGACGTTGAGCCGATGGCTGACCGCCCCCGTGGCGAACTGGCCATTGATGCCGGCCATGGCGCTCTTGTTGTCTTCATCGTGTGGTGAATAGAGGTAGCCACCCCGCGCAGTACCGTTGGCGTCGCTGACGTACAACGAGGAGTATTCGCCGTTTTCGCGAGTGTGCTTGGCCCCGGCACCGGCATAAAGCACCCAGTTGTCGTTGAGGTCGTATTCGGCGTTGAGCATGCCGTAGGTGTCTTCCAGCTGTGACCAGGTCCACGGTTGGGCGTAATTGTCGCGCGCCGAGGGGGCATGGGGCACTTTGCTGCCGGTTGGGTAGATCACCGCCCGGCCCTGGTTGATGCGTTCTTTCTGGTAACCCAGGTCGGTGGACAGGCGCAGGCGTTCGCCCCGGTAGTCCAAGGCTACAGCTACCAAGGTGGCGTGCTGCGCTTCGTCGTGCACACCCGTGCCGCCGTCATGCTGGGCCAGGTTGATACGGGCGCCGAAGCGGTTGTCTTCACCAAACCTTTGGCCCAGGTCCAGGTGGCCGCCGACATTGGCGCCGGTGGCATAATCGAGGCTGACGTGGCGGGTTGGCGTGTCTGCGGCACGCTTGGGAACCAGGTTGACCGCACCGCCAATACCGCTGCCCTGGGGGGCGACGCCGTTCAGAAAGGCGTTCGGGCCCTTGAACACCTCGACGCGCTCGAGTGCTTCGGTGGTGATGATCTGCCGCGGTAGCACGCCGTACAGGCCGTTGTAGCTGATGTCGTCAGTGCTCAGTGGCAGCCCGCGGATGGTGAACACCTGCGAGAAATTGCCAAAGCCTGCCGACTGGCGCACTGCCGCGTCATTGAGCAACACATCACCCAGGGTACGCGCCTGTTGATCGGCAATGGTCTTGGCGGTGTAGCTGGTGACGCTGAACGGTACATCGCTGGTCGGCTGTTCCCCAAGCACACCCAGGCGTGCGCTACGCGCCACCTGGCCGCCTTGCCAGGTATCGCCGCTGGCGGCCAGGTTGCTGTTGATGGTGGTGGCGCCCAGCTCCAGGGCACTGCCCAGGTCCACTGTCGGCGCCAGGGTGTAGCCCCCGCTGCCGGTGCTGATCAGGCTGTAGCCACTGCCGGCCAGCAGGCGAGCAAAACCCTCCGGCACACTGAAACTGCCCTGCAGGCCCTGGCTTTGCCTGCCCTGAAGCAGCGCCGGGTCGAATGACAAGGGCACCCCGGCATTGGCGGCGAAGCGTGCCAGCACATCGGCCAGCGGGCCAGCGGCCAGGTGATAGTCGCGGGTGGTGGCGTCGGCAGCGATCGCCGCTGGTGCCAGGGCGGCCATGGCGATGGCAAGGCTCAGTGCCTTGAAAGGCAAATGGGGCATTGGGCGAGGGTCCTGTAGGTGCAGAAAAGGGAGGTTCTGCACTGATCACCGGACGACGCCGGAAAAGGTATCAAAAAGCCTGTCGTTGATTCCCGTGTGCGCTGAGCCCGGGTCAGCTCAGGGGCTCGACCGTCACCCAATAGCGAGTCAGGCCCTGGACAGTTACCGGCAAGGTGTCGGCCAGCAGCCGCAGGCTGGCATCGGTATCGGTCACCGGAAAGGCGCCAGACACTTTCAGGCCGCGCACCGCCGGGTGGCAGCGCAGCACGCCCGGGCGGTAGCGGCCCAGCTCCTGCAACAGGTCGGCCAGGCGCATGTCGCGCGCCAGCAGCATGCCGTGTTCCCAGGCCAGGTCGCCTTTTTCCAGCGGGGTGGCGGGCAGTACACGGTCGGCATCGAACGCGGTGCGCTCGCCCGCCTTGAGCTGCACGCTGGCGGCGGCGTGCAGCGGGCGGTTGGCGACGGTGCCCTGCAACACCGCTACCCGGGTCAGTGCGCCGTCGATACGTACGCTGAAGCGCGAGCCCAGCGCCCGCGCATGCCCCTGCGGGGTGGTCACCACCAGCGGGCGCGGCGGGGTTGCCGGGTCGTTGGCGCTGGTCACGAGCACTTCACCTGCCAGCAAGGCGATACGGCGTTGCCGGGCATCGAAGCGGATATCGATGGCGGTGTGGGTGTTCAACAGTACGTGGCTGCCGTCGGCCAGTGTCAGTGAGCGTTGTTCGCCAACCGCCGTGCGGGCATCGGCGGCCCATTGCTGCCAGGGTGCCTCGCGCCAGGCCATCCAGGCTGCTGGTGCCGCCAGCAGCCACATCCCCAGACGCTGCAGGGCCTGGCGGCGGCTGACCGCACCCTGGCGGCTGAGCCGGCGCAAGGTTTCCCCGGTAACCGGCGCAGGCAGGCGGCGAAACTCACCGAGGATGGCCTCGGCGCGCTGCCAGGCCAGGGCATGCTGGCTACTGCGCTGGCACCAGGCCTGGACAGCGCGATGGTCATCGTCGGTGGCTGCGCCCGACTGCAGCTGCACCAGCCAGTCGGCGGCCTCGCCGAGGATCAGTGGGTCGATAGGTGGCCTCATTCGTCCATGCTCAGGCAGGCGAGGAAGGCGGTGCGCATGTCGCGCTTGATGGTCACCAGCGAAACCTGCAGTTGTTCGGCGATTTGCGCGTAGGTCAGCCCGTCCAGTTGCGACAGCAGGAATACGTGGCGAACCCGCGCCGGCAACTCGCGCAGCATGGCATCGATGCGGTACAGCGTTTCGAGGATCATCCAGCGGGTCTCGGCCGACGGCACTTCTGGTTCGGGCAGATGCGCGATGGCCTGCAGATACGCCCGTTCGACATCCTGGCGACGCCAGCGGTCTATCACCAGGCCCTTGGCAATGTGCGTCAGCAATGCCCGAGGCTCACCGCCGAAATAGCTGTTGCCCTGACGGCTGAGCAGGCGCAGGAAGGTGTCATGGGCCAGATCGGCCGCATCGCAGGCATTACCCAGCCTGCGCCCCAGCCAGCCCTGCAGCCAGCCGTGGTGCTCGGTGTACAGCGTCTGAACCTGCAGGTTGAGGGTGGGGTCGGCGGGCGGCATGGGGCGCGGGTTTCCGGGAAATAGGTGCAATTAGGAATTGATCGCATTCTATGCCCCGGGTTGCAGAACTGGCAATGTACAAAAGTGCGGGTACAGGCCCTTACAATGCCTTGGCCAGAAACGCCGCCGTGCGGCTTTCCTTGCAGTTGGCCACCACTTGCGGCGTGCCGCTGACCACCACCTTGCCCCCGGCAGCCCCGGCACCTGGCCCAATATCGATCACCCAGTCACTCTGCGCCACCACCCGCATGTCATGTTCCACCACCACCACGCTGTGCCCAGCCTCGACCAAGCGGTTCAGTTGCAGCAGCAGCCGGTCGATGTCTTGCGGGTGCAGGCCATTGGTCGGCTCATCCAGCACGTACAGGGTCGCGCCCCGGGCCATGCGTTGCAGTTCGGTCGCCAGCTTGATGCGTTGCGCCTCCCCCCCGGACAGCTCGGTGGCCGGCTGGCCCAGGCGCAGGTAACCCAGGCCGATGTCTTGCAGCACCTGCAGGCACCGCCGGGCCGGAGGCTGTTCGGCAAACACCTGCAGGGCCTGGTCGACGGTCAGTTGCAGCACTTGCGCAATGTTCATGCCTTGCCAGCTGACCGCCAGGGTTTCGGGGTTGTAGCGCGCACCGTGGCAGGTCGGGCAGGGTGCGTACACGCTGGGCATGAACAGCAACTCGACGCTGACGAAACCCTCGCCTTCGCAATTGGCGCAGCGGCCCTTGGCCACGTTGAAGGAAAAGCGGCCGGCGTCGAAGCCTTGCGCCTTGGCTTGTTCGGTGGCGGCAAACAGCTTGCGCACATGGTCGAACAACCCGGTGTAGGTCGCCAGGTTGGAGCGCGGCGTGCGCCCGATCGGCTTCTGGTCTACCTGCACCAGGCGCTTGATAGCCTCGAGCCCGGCGCTGACATGGCCGCTGCTGGTCTGTTGCGGTTCGTCTTCCAGGCTCTGCTCCTCAGGCTCGTCGCCTTGTCCGGCATGGCCCAGGTGCGCGCCCACCAGCTCCAGCAGGGCCTGGCTGACCAGGCTCGACTTGCCCGAACCGGAAATACCCGTTACCGCCGTGAAGCAGCCCAGCGCAAATGCCGCGCTGAGGTTGTCGAGGTTGTTGCGGCTGATGCCTTCCAGCTTCAGCCAGCCACGGGGCTGGCGTGGCGCACGCGGGGCCTGGGCCTGGGCGCCGAACAGGTAGGCGCGGGTGCAGGACTGCTCGACCTTGGCCAGCCCCGCCGGGGGCCCGCTGTACAGGATGCTACCCCCGTGCTCGCCGGCGGCGGGGCCTACATCCACCAGCCAGTCGGCCCGGCGCATGGTGTCCAGGTCGTGCTCCACCACATACACCGAGTTGCCCGCCTGCTTCAGCCGTTGCAGTGCCTGGAACAGCGCTTCACTGTCGGCCGGGTGCAGGCCGGCCGAGGGTTCGTCGAGTACGTAGATCACGCCGAAAAGCTGCGAATTCAGCTGGGTGGCCAGGCGCAGGCGTTGCAGTTCGCCAGATGACAAGGTGGGCGTGCTGCGCTCCAGGGCCAGGTAGCCCAGGCCCAGTTCGAGCAGGGTGTCGATGCGCTCCAGCAGCTCATGGGCGATGCGCTGCGCGGCCAGGCGCTTTTCCAGGGTCAGCTGGCTTTGCTGTGGCTCCAGGTAGCCCGCTGCCGCGACCTTGCGCAGCACCTCGGCCAGCGCTTGCAGCGGTAACTGCGACAGCTCGGCGATGTCCAGCCCGGCAAAGGTCACGCCCAGCGCTTCACGCTTCAGGCGTTTGCCGTGGCACAGCGGGCAGGCGCTGGGGCGCATGTACCGGGCGACGCGCTTGCGCATCTGTGCACTTTGCGAATGCATGAAGGTATGCATGACATAGCGCCGGGCACCCGTGAAAGTGCCCTGGTAGCTGGGCTCCAGCTTGCGCTTGAGGGCCTGGCGGGTTTGCGCCGGGGTCAGGCCGGCATAGACCGGTGCGGTGGGCGTTTCTTCAGTGAACAGGATCCAGTCGCGCTGGGCCTGGGGCAGGTCGCGCCAGGGGATGTCCACGTCATACCCCAACGTGACCAGGATGTCGCGCAGGTTCTGCCCTTGCCAGGCCATTGGCCAGGCCGCGATCGCGCGTTCGCGGATGGTCAGTGACGGGTCGGGCACCATGGTCGCCTCGCTCACCTCATAGACGCGCCCCAGGCCGTGGCACTGCGGGCAGGCACCCTGCGGGGTGTTCGGCGAAAAGTCCTCGGCGTACAGCATGGCCTGACCTGCCGGGTACTGCCCCGCGCGTGAATAGAGCATGCGGATGGAGCTGGACAATGTGGTCACGCTGCCTACCGAAGAACGGGCGCTTGGCGTGCCCCGTTGCTGTTGCAAGGCAACTGCCGGGGGCAGGCCTTCGATGGCATCCACATCCGGCACACCCACCTGGTCGATCAGGCGCCGCGCGTAGGGTGCCACCGATTCGAAATAGCGGCGCTGGGCTTCGGCGTACAGGGTGGAGAACGCCAGTGAGGATTTCCCCGAGCCGGACACCCCGGTGAACACCACCAGCGCATCGCGCGGAATATCCACGTCGATGTTTTTCAGGTTGTGCTCGCGGGCACCACGGACGCGAACGAAACCGGTGGGGGGAGTGGAACGTGGCGGCATGGCGCTTTCCTTGGCGGTACGGGAAGCTCACGGTAGCAGCATAGTCGCTGACGTGGGTCAGGGTTTCGGTTCGCGGGTGCCAAGTACGTCGCGAATGTTGTCCACCACATTGCTGTCTTTGATCACATCGCTCAGCCAGCCTTCCAGCGGCATGTTGCCCCACTTGATGGCACGTTCTATCAGATACGGCACCGGGCTTTGCGGTTCAGTCTGTTTGAAAAACTGGGCGATGCCGGCCAGCATGCTGAAGGCTTCGTCCCGGGTCAGCGGGGTGGTACGCATGGGCGCAGGCGCAGTGGGCTGGGCGGGAGTGTTCATGGCTTCACCTGCCTGTTCGACGGGGGCGACGCTGGCCTCGGGTTCGTCGACCACGGGGGCTGGCGGCTGCAGCTCGACACCACGGTCTTTCAGCAGTTTTTCAGCCAGCTGGCTGGCCCGGGTCAGCATGTCGGCGAGGCTGGCAAAGCTCGGTGCCTCGTGGCCGAACAGTTGCTCCGCAGTGGCCTGCAGGCGTTTGCAGGCTTGCAGACTGTCGTTGATCTGCAGCGCCTTGTTGCGCAGGTATTCGGTGTCGGACAGCGCCACCGAGCGCTGGAATATCTCGGCGTTGATCTTGCCTTCGTTCAATGCGGTCTGCATGGCCTTGGTGTCGCGCAGGGCCAGGTTTTCCACAAGACGTGATTCGTCGTAACGCAACACGCCAAAATTCTGCCCTTGGGTGATGGGCAAGCCACCGGCGATGTCGGTGAGCGTGCTCTTGAGCCAGGACAACCGGGCCGCCCGCTCGTCAAGGCCCTCTTCGAGGGTTGGGTACAAGTTTTCCCAGAACGCCTGCAGCAACTGTTCAGTCAGTACCAGGCCGAAGGTGATGCCTTCGAAGTGCGCGCGCTGGGCCAGGCCTTCGCTGAGCCAGGCTGCCAGCATCAGGTCCTTGCTGTGTTGGGCGAGGCCCTGGGCAGACAAGTTGATCACCTGCTCCCAGTCGGCGGTTTTCAAATCGGTTTGCCAGTCGCCCTGGGTCAGGTAGTCCGGGTCAGCCCGGCGCGCCTCCTTGATCTGGTCGAACAACGCAGAGAAGCTCAAGTCTTCGCCACTGCCACCTTCGATGGGTGCGACCAGTGCGGCCAGCGAGAGGTCATTGAGAATGTCAGGCATAAAGCACTCAGGTTCTGGCTAGTGAACAGCGTGCCAGGCTGGCTGGCACGCTGTGAAGGATGGGCCGCTGAAGCGGCCCTGGGCATGCAGGTAATCAGGCGAAGACTTTGTTCGCGGTGCGGTCCCAGCCACCGACGATGTTGCCGCCGGCCTGGCCGTCGGTACGGTTCTGCTGGGTGTAGGTGGTTTTGATGCGGGCGAAGTTGAAGGTGATTTCTTCGATCGGCAGGTCGCTGACCGCCTTGTCTTCACCGGCCTGGTTGCCACCGGCAACGAACCTGACCGACGACACCACGACTTCTTCCATGTCGATGGTCAGGTAGGTGACCTTGTCACCACCGGCGCGGTTGACGTTGAGCTTCAGCTTGGCAATGTGTTTGCCGGTGCAGCAGTGCTCGAACAGTTTGGCCGATGCCTTGTCGACCGATTTGCGGATCTTGAAGTCGCTCAGGGCAACACGCTCGGACGACGCGCCGCCCGAGGAGCTGGCAGTCGCCGAGGTCGCCTGGGTGGCGCCGTACTCGTAGCCCAGCACTTCGATCCAGTCCTTGTGCTTTTCGTCCAGTACTTCGCCTGGGATGCCGTCGATTTGGATATACGCGTCAAATGCCATTGTGAAACTCTCCATTAACAACTGGTAAAGGGTTGCTCATGCGACCCTTGGTTTTTCACCTCGCCAACAGGGCGGCAGAGGTAGCGTGCCGCCACCCGGTGCTCCTCCTGTGAGCCCGGGTGGCCGGTTGGTGCGGCGCGCGCTCAGTTGAGCCCGCGCACTTCGATTTCTACCCGGCGGTTGGGCTCCAGGCATTTGATCAACTGGGCCCGTGCCTGTTGCATGTCACAGTTGACCAACGGTTTACGGCTGCCTTCGCCCTGGGCCACCACCAGTTCGGCCGGGACGCCCTTGCCGACCAGATAAGTCCGAATGGTTTGCGCCCGTTGTTTCGATACCTGCAGGTTGCTCTGGCTGTCACCGAGCTGGTCGGCGTGGCCGGAGATGACGATCTTGCCGATATTGGGCGTGTTCAACAGTTTGCTGGCGATGGCACTGAGTTGGTTCTGGCCCTCGCTTTTCAGGCTCTGGAAATCTGCCCGGCCAAAGGCGAACAAGGTGTCCGATTCCAGCGTGATGGTCTCGATCGCGCGTAGCGACTGGGCACGCAGGCTGTCGATGTAGTTGCGCGAGCTAGAAATCAGGAAGGCGTTGTCGAGAATGCGCGGCACATCCGTTTCGCGGATCTGGTCGGCATAGAAGGTGATCTGCCGGCTGGCGTACAGGTAGTCCTGGTCGCCCTTGCCCTGGTTGGCCTCGGACAGGCTGTGGCCGGTGTGCCGAGCGATGGCCGGGTACCAGTAGTCGGGCAGGTGCGCCTTGAGAAACGCCGGGTCGGCCTTCTCCCGCTGGGCGGGCGAAAGCATCACGTAGGTGTCCAGTGTCGCCTTGCCGAAATCGGCGATCGACTGGGCGCGGTTGTCATGTGGCAGGGCTTCGGCCTCCACACTGTCCACGCCGCTCACCGGTTGCAATTCGCGGGTATTGCGTTGGTAGACCTTGAGCGTGGTCAGCAGGTAGAGCGTGCGGGTGAGGTTGTCTGCGGTGGGCTTGAGCATCACCTGCTGCAGGGTGGTGAAGTAACGGTCGCGCAGCAGCGGCTCAACCTGATGGCCCTGGTACAGGCCCAGACGCAGGCTGAACGGTACACCCTGCTCACGGTGCTGCCGGTAGTAATGGGCGGCCCAGAAGCGCAGGCGGTCCAGGCTGCGCCAGGCGGCGTACTGGCCATCGGCAGCCTGGTCCTGGCGCTTGGCCTCGGCCAGCTCGCTCGCGATGCTGCCCAGCACCGCACGGTTGTTCAGGTACGACCAGCCCCACAGGCTGCACAGCACCAACCCGGCGAGGCTGGCACAGGCCACCCAGGCGGCCTTGCGCCGGCGCTCGCGGTGGTTGCTGGTGTACAGCGCCACCAGGTGCTGGTCGGGGATGATGACCTTGCGGAACAGGCTGTTGATGAACAGCGGCGCAGGCTGGCTGCCTGCGCTGACCGCCCCCTCGCCGTGTTCCAGGGCAAAACGCTCGGCAACATGCTGGCCATGGCTGCCCCACAGCGCTTCATCGGCCTGCAAGGCGGCAGTGAAGTAGAAGCCACGCAGCATTTCGGCATTCTGGTAGGGGTTGACCCGCAGCAGGCTGTCGACGAACGCCTGCAGCCGTGGCTTGATTGCGGCCAGCTCCAGCGGGAAGCGGTAAGCGGCGTCGTTTTGCCGCGTTACCTGAATGTCCTGCTGCACCAGTTGCTGGCTGGCAACCTGCTGCCAGTAGCGGGTCAGGTCGTCCATCGCCTGGCCAAAACGCTGGCCCCAGTCCGCCTGTTCGTAGCCTTTGTGCGCGAAGGTCTTGCCCATCACTTCGCCGCGCGCGGCCTCATCCAGCTGGCGATAGAAGGGCGTGAAGCCGGGTATCAGGTCGCACTTGGTGAATACCAGGTAGATCGGCAGGCGCACTTCCAGCAAGGCGCAGCTTTCCTGGATGCGTTCGCGCAAACGCTTGGCCACCCGCTGCTGGTCTTCGGCCGAGCCGTGCACAACGTCGGCGATGCTGACACTGACGATCAGACCGTTGAGCGGGCGGCGTTGCCGGTGCTGGCGCAGCAACTGCAGGAAGCCACGCCACTTGCCGGCCTCTTCCGGGCTGTTCATGTAGCGCCCGGCAGTGTCCAGCAGTACCGCTTCAGAGCTGAAGAACCAGTCACAGTTGCGCGTGCCACCCAACCCTGCGACGCGTGCACCTTCGCGCTCGGCGTAAGGGAAGTTGAGGCCGGACTGCAGGATCATGGTGCTCTTGCCAGCGGCGGGCTGGCCGATCACCAGGTACCAGGGCAGCGCGTACAGGGCGTCTTTGGCAGAGGTGCCGCGTGGCGTGTTCTTGTGCAGGCGCTCGATGCCCTGCAGCAGGCGCTCGCGCAACAGGCTGACCTCCTCGCGGTCGGCCGGCGTGGCATTGAGTACAGCCTGGTCGGCGTCGTCGCGCAGCAAGCCTTCGAGGTTGTGATGCTGGCCGGCGCCACGGTACAGCAGCAGGACGTAGCCCGCCGACAGCAGCAGGAAAACCCCGATGCCAGCCAACAGGCTGTGCAGCGAAGCGAAGCCCAACGCGCTGCCGATCGCCCATACCAGGAAGATCACCAGGAAAAACGCCACCCCCAGCAGATAGGGTTGGTAACGCAGGCAGTAGTACTTGATCTTGTTCATACAGGCGTCGCATCCAGCGCATCGACGAATTGCTCGATAACGCGTTCAAGGGGTAGATCGAAGTCGTGTTGGCCGCGGGCCGATGCCGCAGGGCCCAGTAGCGCCAGATGCTGCTGGGCCTCGGCACAGCCGCAGAGCAGGCGATAGGCACTGCTGGCGTGGCGTGACGGGAAGCAGAACAGGCGCGGGTGCATGAAATCGTCCGCCAGCAGGCTCACGGCTGGCGTATCTGGCTGCCCGTTCATGTGGCACAGCCAAGTCAGCCACAGATCGGCTGTAGGGTTTTTCAAACCGCGCTCAGCGGGGAGGGGCAACTCAATGCCACCCTCGAAGTCACTGTGCAGCGCCGGCCGGCAGGCGCGCAGCCGTGTCAAAGCGGCGGCGCTGTCGAAACCTGGCCAGGAGCCGTGCAGTGCACGCGCGATATCGGTGAAGCTGAAGTCACGCAGGAACTTGGCGTGCACCCGGCGGAACAGGTCCAGGTCCTGGGCTTGCAGGGGGCGCAAGGCCTTGACCTGTTCGAACAAACGGGAGCCGTCGGCACCTTGCACGGCCTGGTGCAGCAAAGGCTTTATCTGTGCGCAGAACAGCTCGCCCAAGGTGAATGGGTTGCCCAGGGCCATGCCTTCCTTGCCCTTGAGCAGTTGGTAGATGAAGAACGGATAGCGCCGGTTACTGGCGTCACGCGAGCTCAACAGCCCGCCCAGCAGCCAGTTGCCATTGCGTGCGCGGTACGTGAAGAAGCACATCGGCAACCCATCGAACAGTGCCTGCCAGTCTTCGCGGTGGCGCATGGCCGCCAGCGAGGTCTGCAGCCAACTGTCGAATTCGCAGACTTCCTCCGCCGCGCCATGCAGGCTGACGAAGTCTGCGCTCGATGGCAGTTTGCCGAAGCAGCCGATCATTGGGCACTCCTGTCGTTGAGTGCGCTTAGGGCCTTGACCTGGCTCAGGTCGGTCAGTTTTACCCCACCGAAGTTGCGCACCACCAGGCTCACTCGGCCATTGGCGGTGTTCCAGCTGAAGCGCTGCTGGATGCCGTCGAGGTCGTCGACGCGGGCGCTTTCGTTCATGCGCAGCAGGCCCCAACGCCCGGGGAAGTCGAACACCGTTACCCGTGCGCCACTGAGCGTTACCACATCCAGGCGAGCGCCCGGGGCGTTGCTGGTGCCTGGCCAGGCGAAGCGGCTCCAGCTGCTGCGGCCGTTGCGGTAGTGCTGTTCCTGCCCATCGAGGGTGAACACGATGTCGGTGAAGTTGGCCGAGGGCTCCAGCATGATTTCAAAGCCGTTGTCGCGGTCTGACAGGCTGGCGATCACCTGGCCTACCGAACTGGCCCGGTCGATGCTGTTGAGCATGCCAGGGTTGACCAACGCCGGTGCCTTGCCATCACCCACGCCCAGGCCTTCGCCGCCGGCGAGGTTGCCGATTTCGTTGCGTTTGAAGGCCGGCAGCAGCCCCGAGTCCGGGTCTACGAAACGTTGCAGGTCTTTGACCGAGGCTTCGTTGCGGCTACCACCGGCAATCGGGTAGCGGTGCGCCATGACCTGCTGCCAGGGCTTGGCGATCTGCTGCGCCCAGGCTTTGGCGATCTGCTGGCCGGCCGGGTCACGCAAGGTCGCCCAGGCGTACTGGATCGGCAGGTTGAACAAGCCTTGCAGCGAACGCGACAGGCTGTCCTGGCTGGTGTCGACGCTGGTTTCCACGTAATTGCGTACCGTGGTGACCTCGCTTGGCTGGCCTTCCAGGGTTTCGCTGATCAGCTGCTTGCTGCTTTTGCCGACATCCTGCGACCGCTGGATGTTGTTCATGCGAACCTTGAGCTTGCGCAGCGCCGCCAGGTAGCGGTCCATGATGGTGCTGTCGGCGCCTTCGGCGTTGTTCTGGGCGAATACCCGGGCAACCGGTTCGAAGCGCTTGGCGAGGCTGCCGTCGTCCACCGCCGGCAGGGCCGGGGCTACGTTGGCAGGCAGGCTGTCGTTGGCGTCGAACAGCCCGGTAACCTTGCTCCAGAAACCGTCATCACGACCAGTGCCGGCCGACGGTACTTCGCGTTTGACCGGCAGGTCCCACTGGGTATTGTCGTTCACAGCCTGCAGCAGGTTCTTTACGGGAGAGTGCTGAACGTCGCTCAAAAGCCCCAACTGCTGGGTCGCCGATGCCAGGTCGGCGAAGTGGCGCACGCCCACGCTACTGACCATCTTGTACCAGGCTTGGGTGTAATCGCGCTTGTAGCGGCTCATGAATTCGCGCACGAAGTTGGCCTTCTGCACCAGGGCATCGCCGCCGTCGCCGTCCAGTACCCAGTCGGACTCGTTGCGCAAGTTGCTCGATACCAGCTTGATCAGTTCAGGCTTGACGAACGTATCCCAGCCTTGGCGGGTATAGATCGCAGGTACCCCGGCCGACCCGTACAGCAGTGCGCGCCCAGGTTGAGGCACAAGGTCGTTGAGGCTCAGTGCCGGGAATTGGCGGCTGGATTCGAGTTGCAGGCGCAGGTATTCGCGATCGACCAGCGAACTGGAAATCATGAACGACTTGAGGTTCTGCCGGGTTTCGTTGATCAGTTGGTCGTTGCGTGGCAGTGAAGGCGCCTGGCCCTGCTCCAGCAACTGCACATACAGCGGAGTGTTTGCGGCGATCACGTCGGCGCTGGCGGGGGTGCCTTCGCCGGCCGCCGCGGCCCAGGCCTGTGGCAGGCTTGCGGCAATGAAGGCCGGGTCTGGGTGGGCGTCGGGTGCCGTCAGCAGCAGGTACAGTTTGAGCGTGTTGTAGGCGTCGATGATCGAGGCGACTTGCTGCTCGTCGAGGCGCCCCAGCATCTCTTCGGACAACGACAGACCACCGGTGGTCGCGGACAGCTCGGCGGCATCGCTGGCTGTGGCCAGGTTGACCTTGGCCGCATGGGCGCCTGCGCGGGTGTTGGCCAGCGCGGCCTGCGCTTTGGCTGCAACCGCTGGGGCCAATGGCTTGGCGTTGCGTTTTTTCGGCGGGGCCGGGGTGAACTCCAGTGACTGGTTGATACCCGCGGCGAAGGTATTGAACGCGCGCATTTGCACTTGCAGGCTACGGGCGATCGGTTCCAGGGCCTGGCTGCGCAATTGCGCCAGATACGCGCTGCGGGTCACCTGGTCAACCGCCTCACCGTGGTACAGGCCGGCGCTGAGGCGCAGCGGCACGCCTTGTGTGCGATGCGACTCGACAGTGGCCATCTGCTCGCGCAGCACTTGCAGGCCTTTGCCCGCGGCCAACTGCTGCTGGCTGTCTTCGGCCTGGCCTATCTGGGCCAGCTGCAGGCGCAGATTGTCCAGCCATTGGCGGTTGTTGACGAACGACACTGCCTGCCAGCTGACAAGCAGCACGCCGGCGGCAACGGCCAGGCCCAGCAGCAGCGGGCTGAGCCCCGCTTGGCGGCCTTGGCGCGAGTGATACAGGCTGAGGTCACGGTCGGGGAAAATGACCCGGCGGAAGGTGTCGGTAATGAAGTAGCTGCGGTTGCCCGCTGCCGTGCCAGCCTGTTCGGCCTGGCCATCCTCGGCCGCCTGCAAGGCGAATTCGTCGGCGATGGCGTCTTCGTACACGTGCCCCAGTTGTTGCCCGGTCTGCAGGGCGCTGGTGAAGTACAGGCCGCGCAGCATCAGTGGGGCGCCGCTGCGCTGGCCGTGGGTGAAGTGCCCGAGGAACTGCTCGAGCACACCGCCCAGCGCGGCGAAGTATTGCGGGAAGTTCAGCAGCGTGCTGTCGGCTGCAGCGCCCAAGGCGATCACTTGTGCGTCGACGTGCTGGCGAATGTGGCTGTGCAGGTTGCCCAGGCGCGCCTGCAGCACCGCCTGCAGGCCTTGGTTGCGGATTTCCGACAACGCGAAGGTCATGCCCAGCGGTTGCTGGCGTTGGTGCAGGTCCAGGCCATCAAAAGCCTGGCTGAAGCCCGGCAACTGGTCGGTCTTGCTGAGCATCAGGTAGAGCGGTGGGTTGGTGTCGAGGCACTGGGCGTATTCTTCCACCCGGGCTACCAGCTGCGCTGCCAGGGCATCACGCTCTTCGCTGTTGGCGGCCAGCAGTTCGGGCAGGCTGACCACGAGCACCAGGCCATTGATCGCTGCCTTGCCGCGCTGCTTGCGCAGCATGCGCAGGAAAGCCGAAAACTCGCTTGCCGACTGGTCGTCACGCAGGTAACGGCCGGCGGTGTCGATCATCACCGCGTCGGGGCTGAAATACCAGTCGCAGTGCTGGGTGCCACTTTCGCTGTCGTTGGCGGTGGCGATACTGGCTGACAGGCCGGAGTGGGTCAGCAGCGAAGTCTTGCCTGCCGCCGACATGCCGACCACCAGGTACCAGGGCAGGTCGGACAGCGCCGATTTGCCACCGCCGCCGGCGGAGCGGTCGGTGCGCAGCATGCTGATGGCATGCTTGAGGCGCTCGCGCAGTACCTGCTGGTCACGGAACTCGCCGGTGGCATTCCACGAGCGGTCGACTTCGATCTGCAGCAGGTTCTCCAGGTTGTGCTCGGCACGAATACGCTGGTACTGGCGCAGCACGACGGCCAGCAGGAAGCAGGCGCTGATGATGGCCAGGGCTTCGGGCAGGTGCTGCTGCAGCCACGGCAGCAGCGGCGACACCAGCCAACAGACCAACAGGCTCCCCAGCCACAGCAGTAGCAGCAGAACCCAGAAACTTTTCAAGAGGCGCAGTAATGTTTTCATGTCTTCCTGACTCGGCTACCTGAGGTGCACTCAGGCACTGAACAGCTGGCGGATTTGTTCGGAGAGGGCGGCGACGTCCTTGTCCAGCAACCAGTCAAGGGTCAGGTACACGGCGACGCAAACCAGCGCGATCAGCGCCAGGTACACCCACAGCGGCACTTCGTGGCGCAGCATCTGCGACACCTGGTCCGGCAGTGCCCAGTCCGGTGACAAGGCCTTGGGTGCCTTGCGGTAGCGGGCGATGTCCTGGCCGAGGGTGTTGGCCAGGTAACGCAGCTGGTCTTTCTGGCCAAGGCTGAACTTGCCCTCGAAGCCAAGCGCCAGGCACAGGTGATAAACCTCGAGCACATCGAGGTTCTGTTTGACATCGCCCCGCAGAGCCTCGACCTTTTCGAAAAAGCCTTCACCCGCCAGGTGCACGCCGAAATAGCGGAACTGCAAGGGTTGCAGCTCGAAGTGCTGGCGCAACGCGTTGTCGCCAGCGCGCAACACGCTTTCATCCAGGAAGGCGCAAAGCGCGTACTGGGTGTCCTTGACCTGTTCGGCGCTGTAGTTGGCGGCACGGGCGTCACGTTCCAGGTTGGCGAAGAAGCGTTCGACGCTTCCTTCGAAGGCCTGCACCGAAGTGACCTGGCGGCCACGGCGCACGATCAGCGCCATGCTGATGAAGTCTTGCACCAGGTCCTTGAGCGACGGTTTGGCAGGGGTGGGCATGGTAGCGCCCTGTTGCAGTACGGCTTCGGTCATTTGAGCACCGCCATCAGTTCAAGCTTGAGGTTGGTAAAGGCGCTGGGCGCGTAGAAGCAGATGGTCTGGGCGTTCATCATTCGCTCATACACCTGGCCATGCGGCTCGATGGCGAAGTACTGGTTGTCCAGGCGCACCGGGATCGCGTTGGGGAGCCGCGCGGCGTGGTTGAGGGTAACGCCGGGCATGGCACTGTTGACCACCACCTCGATGTCTTCGGGCGAGCCGATCTTGAAGGCCCGCGGCACCAGTTCCAGCAAGCTGGCACCGGGCATGTCGGCATGGACCGACACGTAGAAGTCGGCCTCGACCAGGCGCGGGTCGTGCAACTGCCCTTGCCAATACGACGGTTTGGTCTGGGTGAGGTTGATGACGATGCACTGGTTGGGCACGACGTTGTCCAGCATCACCCTGATCATCTCGTCCAACTTGACCAGCGATGCGGCGGGGTCGTGGTGGTCGTACTCGGGGATGTCGGCCAGTTGAGTGTCGAGGGTGAAGGTCAGCAGGCCACCGGCAAGGTCGGCAAGGAACAGGTACAGGCGCTCTGGGTGCAGGCGTGGGTGGGCCAGCAGGTGGGCCAGTTGCGGGTGCGCCCGGTTGACGGTGTTCAGCAGCCAGAACAAGGTGACATCGCTGGAGCCGAACTCGGCGATCTGGTCGGCGCGTTCGCGGCGCCGGCCAGACAGTGCCTTGCTTTTGGCCTGCAAGGCGCCGAGCAGGCGCTTGCCAATGCCGGCCAGGGTTTCGTGGCAACCCAGGTGCAGGGTAGGGTGGACGAAATGCGGGTCCAGATTGAAACCGCCCATGCTGTTGCGGGTCAGCTTGGCCAGTGGGCAGTAGCTATAGCCATCGAGGCTATCGCCGTCGACCAGCAGCACGACGTTCAGGCGCAGGCTGGTGATCTCGTTCTCCAGCTCGCCTTCGTTGAGGTCGGGCAGGGTGTCGAACTGTTTGCGATAGCGCCGCGCTGCCTTGTGTTCCTGGCCGTCTTCGACGTAATTGAGGCCGAACGGCTCAGGCAGCTTCAGGGCAGCGTACACCTTGAGGTCGTTGGCCTTGAGCAGATCTTTGAGGTCACGCGCGGCCGGCAGTGGGTCGTGCTGCGGCGCGTCGTACAGGCTGCCATCGGGGAATACCAGCTTAAGGCGCTTGAGTTGCAGCGAACCGTTGCTCAGGGCGTCCTCGTCCACTTGCAGCGCCTGTACACCCCAATGGAAGGGGGTGCTGCGCAGGGTCGCTTCGGCCAACTGATGTTGGTGAAACTCGTCCTGATACTGAAAGTGCTGGGGCAGCAGGAACATGCCTTCCGACCACATCACCCGGCTCTGCTTGCTCATTTGACGCTATCCACGAAAGAGTTGAAGGAATTGTCGACGGCGTTTTGTGCTGATTTGCCAGCCATATCGCTGGCCTTGTCGAGCGCGGCGTCCTGCACCTTGTCGGTGAGGCCAGGCGCGGCTTGCCTGGCGCGCTCGGCGGCGGCCTGCTGCTCGGCGGTCGGCGGCTTGTTCAATACGTCCACACCGCGCATGGCATGGATCTCGGTCTTGTCCACCAGCACGCGCAGGCCGTCCGATGAGAACCAGATCCCGTCCTTGCGCAGCGAGTCGGCGTCGAAGGCGACTTTCCAGCGGGCATCCTGCTCGTCGCGGAAAAACGCTGCCACGCCGACATACCGGGCGCTCTTGGCCAGCGGCCATTGGTCGATCTGGCCAATGCCCGGTAGCAGGGTGATCTCGCGTGCCTCCACCAGGGTGTTGCCCAGAGCTTTCTGCGGGGTAGCCCACAGGGTTTCGGCATCGCTGGCGGCGAAGCGCTCGAGGTCGGTCAGCTGGTACACGCGCATTACCACCGACAGCGGTTTGCCGTCGGCATCCGGGTTGAGCTGGTTGCCGCCATCAGAGGTCAGAATGACTTTTTCGCTGTCGGCCAGCATGTCGGCCGCCCAGCTGTCTTCCATGCGCTTGCCGATGCGGTCGGTAACCCCGCAGCCGGCCATTGCCAACAGCAGGGCAACGGCAGTCAAGCGTTTGAGGGTAGTGTGCTTGTGGTACATGACGGCAAAAACCTCCGGGTGCGGGTCAGGCCAGGCGATAGGCGAAATCGCCATCGCTGCCCAGCTCGATGACCAGGCGCTCGATGGGCGTGCCCTGGGCCATGCGCTCTAGCACGCGCTGGGCGAGCTCTGGCATCAGGGTCTGGGACAGAATGTTGTCGATGTTGCGCGCACCGCTATCGACTTCGGTGCAGCGTGCGGCGATGGCCTTCACCAACGCCGGTTCGTAGCTCAGTTCGGCCTGGTGGTTGCGTGCGAAGCGCTTGGCGATGCGCTCGAGCTTGAGCGCGACGATGCGCTCCAGCACCTGGTCCTGCACCGGGTAGAACGGCACGATGCTCAGGCGGCCAAGGAAAGCTGGCTTGAATACCTGGTTCAGCTCACCGCGCAGGCCTTCGATGATGGCTGCGGGGGTGGGCTGCTGCTCGGCATTCAGGCAGGTGTGCATGATGTGCTCGGTGCCGGTGTTGGAGGTAAGGATGATCACCGTGTTGCGGAAATTGATCTCGCGGCCTTCACCGTCGTCCAGCACCCCTTTGTCGAACACCTGGAAGAACAGTTCAAGTACATCGGGGTGAGCCTTTTCCACCTCGTCCAGCAGTACCACGCTGTACGGTTTGCGGCGCACCGCCTCTGTCAGCACGCCGCCTTCGCCGTAGCCGACATAGCCCGGTGGTGAGCCTTTGAGGCTGGATACCGTATGCGCTTCCTGGTACTCGGACATGTTGATGGTGATCAGGTTGCGTTCACCGCCATACAGGGTGTCGGCAAGGGCCAGGGCGGTTTCGGTCTTGCCGACGCCGCTGGGGCCTAATAGCAGGAATACGCCGATCGGTTTGTTCGGGTCTTCCATGCGCGCACGGGAAATCTTGATGCGTTTGCCGATTTCATGCAGGGCATGGTCCTGGCCCAATACGCGCTGGCTCAGCAGTTCAGGCAAGCGCTGAACGGTATCGATCTCGTCGCGCAGCATCTTGCCCAGCGGGATACCGGTCCAGCCGCTGATGACCTGGGCGATGGCGCCACTGTCGACCAAGGCATGCACCAGTGGCTGGTCGCCTTGCACCCGGGCCAGTTCGCTGCGCAGGGCATTGAGCTGCGCGGGGTCGGCTTCACTGGCGGCGCTCAGCGCCTTGAGCTGTTCGACCAGTGCCAGTTCCTGTTGCCACTGGGTGTTCAGTTGCTGCTCCTGCAACTGCGCGGCTTGCAAGGCAGCCTGCAGTTCGCCGAGGCGGCGGGCATGATCGTGGCCTTTGCCGGCTTCGTCGCCCAGCACGCTGATTTCAGCTTGCAGGTTGTCGATCTGCCGACGGCAGTCTTCCAGTGCGCCAGGCTGCGAGGTTTGCGCCAGGGCGATGCGTGCGCAGGCGGTGTCGAGCACGCTGACAGCTTTGTCTGGCAGCTGGCGGCCGGTGATGTAGCGGTTGGACAGGCGCACTGCCTGCACCAGCGCTTCGTCCATGACCGCCACCTTGTGGTGTTCGCGCATTTTGCCTAGCAGGCCGCGCAGCATGTGGATGGCTTTGTCTTCATCCGGCTCTTCGACCTTGACCACCTGGAAGCGGCGGGCGAGGGCTGCGTCCTTTTCGAAGTACTTCTTGTACTCGGCCCAGGTGGTGGCGGCGATGGTGCGCAGCTCGCCACGTGCCAGCGCAGGCTTGAGCAGGTTGGCGGCATCATTTTGCCCCGCTTGGCCACCGGAGCCGATCAGGGTGTGGGCTTCATCGATGAACAGGATGATCGGGTGCAGGCTGCGCTTGACCTCTTCGATCACTGCCTTGAGGCGGTTCTCGAACTCACCTTTGACCCCGGCGCCCGCCTGCAGCAACCCCAGGTCGAGGGTATGCAGTGCCACATCCTTGAGCACGGCCGGCACGTCGCCTTGGGCAATGCGCAGGGCCAGACCTTCGACTACGGCTGTTTTGCCAACCCCGGCCTCACCGGTGAGGATCGGGTTGTTCTGCCGGCGGCGCGTGAGAATGTCGACCATCTGCCGCACCTCGAATTCGCGCCCAAGCACGGGGTCGATGCGCCCTTCGCGGGCACTTTGGGTAAGGTTGACCGTGTATTGGTCCAGCGCCGGGGTCTTGCCGCCAGCCTTGCCCGTGGCAGGGGCCGGTGCCGCTGGGCCAGCCAAGGCGCTGGCGTGGCGCGATTCGGCGCTGCCCTCGACCAGAGCGGCAAGGTTCAGGCGAAGGTCGTCTGGGTTGATCTTCTCCAGCTCAGGGGCCGAGGCGACCACTACGCGATGCAGTTCGGCATCGTCCAGCAGGGCTTGCAGCAGATGGGCACTGCGTACTTGCGCGACGCCGTACTCGATCGATGCCAGCAGCCAGGCCTGTTCGATCATGCGGGTGATATGTGGCGACAGCGCCGGGGTGCGGGTGTTGCCTTTCTTGAATGTGCCCAGGGCCGTTACCAGTTGCGCCTGCAGGCGCTCGGCGACCACATCGTAGTGGCGCAGGATTGGCGCCAGGTCAGTGTCGCCGGCATCGAGCAGCTGCAACAGCAGGTGCTCGACTTCCACGTCGTAGTGTTGCTCCGAGAGGCACAAGGCTGCAGCGCTTTCTGTCGCCGTGCGGCTGGTTTCGTTGAGCTTGGCGAACAAAGACTTCAGGTTCACAAGGCGACCCCATCGTAAGGAATGTGGAAGACGGCGCAACGCGATGGCTCCGCGTCACGGCCAGGGCGTTTGAGCCAGCCCAGCCAGCCCAGGGCAAGGTTGCCTGTGCGACCGAGCTGGGCGGGTGGTACAGCCTCGGGCTTGAGCCGCGGGGCAATTTCGAAATCCAGCTCGGCACCCAGGTAGAAGCGCACCAGCTCGACCAGCTTGCGGTAGCACGCGGTGCCGGGCTGGAACCGTTGGTAATCGGCCAGGCCAAGCGGGCCGAGCTCGATGCGGATGCACGACTGGTAGTCCCAGACCCGGTTACCGGCCACGGCACTGTGGCCCAGCTGGGCATTGCGCCGCCCCAGCTGAGTACATTGTTCCGGCTGCAGGCGCAGCCAGCGCCCAGCGAACTGGCGGACTTTGATCGGCAGCGCGAAGTAGAAGCCGAGCATGCGCTCCAGGTTCAGGGCGTTGCGTGGCTTCTGGCTGAGCAGGCCGGCAAAGTAGCTGAACAGCTCGCGGCGCAGCGCCGTGGGCTGCTGCTCGAACTTGAGCCGCTGGGCCATGGGCCCGAACCCCACCATGTTGAGCAGGTAGCCGTCGAAGCGCGATGTGCCGTTGCGCTCGTGTTCGATATGAAACTTGTATTTTTGCCAGGCTTCGTAGAACAGCGTGGTCATGCGGTGCGAAAACATGTCGAGGAACGCATGCGCAGCATCGTCGCGATACTGTACGTGCCGCTCCAGCAGCAGCTCGGTGTACGGGCGTGGCAGCACACCAGACGGCCCTACCAGGCCCATGAAGGTCACCTGGACCTCCGACAACGGCCGGCCGGCAGGCGAAACCTTGCCCTCGCGTTCGAAATGCAAGTCGCTGACTTCGCTCGCCGGGAACGCCAGGGACAGCTGGGTGCGAAAACGCAGCGGGTCTTCGTGCGGGCGCGTTGCCAGGTCCATGCGCCCGGTGCGGCTGTAGTGCAGGCGAAGCAGGCGCACCAATTGAAAAAATTCGAATCGGTGCGGCTCGGCTCGGGCCTGATCGATCAGACCAGGGGCTGATCGCCAGTGCGTGCTGGCCATTGGACGACTCTCTTTTCTCGTTGTTGGGTACGCAGCGTCAGTTGGGTGAAGCTGTTCATCGAACAGTACTGGCCGAAGAAATGGTCCAGCACCATGCCGAACAGGAACACACCGCTGCCGGTGAACTGGCTTTCGTCCAGCGTCAGGGTGATACCCACACCGCGCACGAAGTTCGGCCGCGGGTGGCCGATACGCGCAACCACCGGTTCGCTGGCGATAGCCTTGATGCCGTTGATTTGTTTACGAATGGCCGAGACGTTGCGGTAGTTGTAGAGCGACAGCAACTCGAGCAGTACTTCGCGGCCCTGGCTTACCAGCGACAGGTGGTTGAGCGACAGGTGCGCAATAAGCCGCCAGATAAGGCCTTTGCCCAGTGGCACACGCATGGTGGCGGTGGGCTTGCGCAGGCAGCGGATGTCCTTGATCACCGAGTTGGCCGGGATGTTGAAATCACCGCGTTCACCACCGAAAGGCAGCATCAGCGGCACATCGCGGTTGCTGCAGGTAAGGCTGATGCTGAGGGTATCGCTGCTGGCGTCTATCAGCTCCAGGTCGCGGTCGACCACGCGGATGCTCATGGCTGTGGCATCGCCTTGGTTGCGCCGGCGGGCGATCCAGAAGCTGGTGTGCGGGTCTTGCTCGCCACGCGGCTCGAAGAATGCCTGGCAGGTGGCGACCTGGTCGATGCCACCCAGTTTGCGCACGCGCCGTACCCGATCGATCGACACCACTTCTGCGGCATTGTGCAGGCGGGTGTCGGGGGTGACCGGGTACTCGTGCCGCGTATGGGTAAGCTTGATCGGCTCGGCCTGTTGCCGGAACAAGTTGATGATTGGCGTGCAGTTGAGCTTGAAGTTGTTGCGCCCGATGTTCTGGCTCAGCCGCGCCAGGCGGTCGCCCAGGTCGTAGTCGCTGAAATAGAAATTGACCTGTACCTGTTCCACGGCCTGACCATTCAGGGGGCGAGCGAACCCGCCGAGGTCGAAGAACATGAACTTGTCTGGGAAGGTGAAATACTCGTGCAACAGCCGGTAGCCCAGGAACGAGCGTTCGGAATAGTCCACCAGGCCTTCGTCACGCCCATAACCTACAGCGCTCAGGGCACCTGCTGGCAGCACGATTTCGCGCCTGCGGCCTTGGTCGTGGAAGCTCAGGGTCGCTTTGGCGAGGTTGTTGAACAGCAGCTCGTACAAATGCAGCATCAGCGTTGCTTCACCGTCGAGGAAGAAGCGCAGGCGGTCGATTTGCATTTGCCCGAACAGGGCGTCGCCGGTGGCGGCCAGATCGATGCTCAGGCGGGCGACCAGGTCGGCGCTGTGGCCGTTGAAAGCGGAGCGCTCCATTTCGGCGAACGTGGCCTTCTGCACGGCAATCGGCCATAACTCAACCGGGTAGCAAGTGCGGAATTTACACACCACGCCCTCAACGGCGTTGGCATGCATCTCGGTATGGCGCGCCACGCGGTAGGCTTCGGTCACCTTCTCGTGCTTGCCCAGGCTCAGCTCGGCGATCGACATCGACGGGGTTGGGCGCAGGTAGTGCGGGTACAGCACCTCAAGGAAGGACTCGACGATTTCCGGAAACTCGTCATCGAGTTTTTTATGCACCCGCGCGGAAAGGAACGAAAACGCCTCGATCAGGCGCTCGGTATGCGGGTCTTCGCAGTTGTCGCCCTCGATGAGTAGCCGCGAAGCAATTTTCGGGTACTGCGCGGCAAACTCCTGGCCGAGGAAGCGCAGGTGCGACAGTTCCTTTTCGTAGTAGGGCAGCAGTTCGTCGAGCATCAGTTGAGGTTCTGTACTTTGTATTCCTGGGTGTTGACCTGCAGCACGGCGTCGAATGACACCTGGCGGCTGATATCCTGCAGACGCAATACAGCGTCTACCCGGAAGGTCAACATGCGGTGGCCGTTCTGCTGGGCCAACAGCTGAACCCGCACCCGGCGAAAGCGCCGGTCGCCGGTGCTGATCGCCCGCTCCAGCTGCTGCTGGATCAGGCGGCGATCGTGCGGGTCGAGTACGCTGCGGCTGATGAAGTCAGGCATGCCGTATTCAAGGATGGAGCCCTCAAGCTGACTGAAACCCTCGAGCTCTTCGGCGACCAGCGACTGGCGCGTGTTAACCAGCACTTCAAGGTCGCGCACGATGCTGGCCTTGTATTCGGCCAGTGAGCAGGTACGCTGCGCGGCCGGCTCGGCCGACTGGTGAGGGCGGTCGTCCAGCAGGCGGTCGAGCAGCGAGGGCAGCAGCCGGGCTTGGTTACTCATGTGTCATCCCTGTACACAGCGGCTGATCAGCCGCGGGCGCCCTGCGGCAACTCGGCCACCAGGCGCAGCGAGGCGGTCAGTTCGTCCAGCTGGTAGTGCGGGCGCAGGTAGGTCACGGCTTTGTACACACCTGGCTTGCCGGGCACTTCGAAAACCTCGGCGCGGGCTTCGCGCAGCGGGAACTTGGCCTTGGCTTCCTGGCTGGCGGTATCGTCGAGCAGCACGTAGCTGGCCAGCCACTGGTTGAGGAAGCGCTCCACGTCCATGCGCGAGGCGAAGCTGCCGATTTTGTCGCGCATGATCGCCTTCATGTAATGGGCGATGCGCGACGTGGCGAAGATGTACTGCAGCTGTGCCGACAGGCGTGCGTTGGCGTTGGCGATGTCGGTGTTGTACTGCTTCTGCTTCTGCGCCGACTGGGTGCCGAAGAACGCCGCGTAGTCGGTGCCCTTGCAATGCACCAGCGGGATGAAGCCGAGGTCCGACAGCTCTTTTTCGCGGCGGTCGGTAATGGCGATTTCGGTCGGGCACTTGAGGGCAATTTCGCCATCGTCGGTCTTGAAGGTATGAGTCGGCAGGCCTTCGACCAGCCCGCCCCCTTCCACGCCGCGGATGGCCACGCACCAGCCGTAGCGGGCGAAGGCATCGGTAACGCGGGTGCCCAGGGCGTACGCAGCGTTCATCCACAGGTACTTGTTGTGGTCGCGGCCGTCGACGCTTTCGACGAAGTTGAATTCTTCCACCGGGGTGGTATCGGGGCCATACGGCAGGCGACCGAGCACATGCGGCAGGGTGAGGCCGACGTAGCGGGAATCTTCCGAGGCGCGGAATGACTTCCACTTGGCATACTCGACGGTGTCGAAGATCTTCGCCAGGTCACGCGGGCCGGACATTTCGGTGAACGAGTCCCAGCCGAACAGCTCGGGGGAGGCAGCCGAAATGAACGGTGCATGGGCCGCCGCGGCCACGTGCGAGATCTCCTCCAGCAGGTACATGTCTTCGGGGTTGCGGTTGAACTCGTAGTCACCGATCAACATGCCGAAAGGCGCGCCACCGAAGGTGCCGTACTCTTCTTCGTAGACTTTCTTGAACAGTGCGCTCTGGTCGAATTCGCTGGCGGCCTTCAGGTCGCGCACCAGGTCCTTCTTCGAGGCATTGAGCAGGTGGATTTTCAGCGTGGTGCTGGTCTCGGTCTGGTCGACCTGGTACTTCAGACCGCGCCAGGAGGCTTCCAACTGCTGGAATTCGCTGGCGTGCATGATCTCGTTCATCTGCTCGGAGAGCATCGAATCGATCTCGGCGATACGTGAGTCGAGCACGGCGATCAGGTCCTTGCTCGGGGTCATCTCACCCTCGAGCACCTGGTTCACCAGTTCGCCGATCAGGTCGCGGGTGCGATTGCGCTCGGTGTCGGAGCGGGCCACGCGGCTTTGCGAGATGATGCTGTCGAGCAGCGAGGCCTGTGGTGCGAAGCTTTCTACCTCGACCAGGTCGCCGGCCTGTTGCGGTGCGGTTTGCTTGTCAGTCATGTTCGGGCTCCTGCTCAGGCGCGGTCGCTGCTGGATGGATCTTTCACTTCAGCCTCACGGCCGAATTCCTTGCCCAATGTCTTGAGCTTCTCGGTGTTTTGCAGCACGTCCATCAGCAGCTCTTCGAGCTTGTCGTTGCCGCCCATCTTGTTGCGCAGGTCTGCCAGCTTATTGCGCACTTCCAGCAGCTTGCGCAGCGGTTCAACCTGCTTCACCACGTTTTGCGGCTCGAAGTCTTCGAGGCTGTTGAAGTTCAGCTCGACGCCCAGCTGGGTGCCGTTCTTGGCCAGGGTGTTGTCGACGCGGTAGGTCAGGCGTGGCTTGATGCCCTTGAGCACGCCGTTGAAGTTGTCGCGGTCGATGAACACGAACTTGCGGTCCTTGAGCTTGGGCAATGGCTCCAGCGGGTTGCCGGAGAAGTCGCCCAGTACGCCGACGACGAAGGGCAGCTCCTTTTTCTCGATGGCATCGCCGATGTCCACGTCGTAGGTGATATGGACCCGGGGCGCGCGGACGCGGTCGAGTTTGTGCTGGGTGCTTTCCTTCTTCGCCATCGTATTCTCCAGTGCAAGCAGTTCGCTGCGAATCATTGCGCCGCCCGTATCCGGGCCCTGCGCGTTACAGTCCTTCGATCGTCCGCAGCAGGCGCTGACGGATCTCGTCGTTCATTTCCAGAATGTTGTCGCGGCCCACCAGCTCTTCGAAGCTGGTGTTGCCGGCAATCTGCGTGCTGCTACGGATGACCGAATCGTCCGGAAGTTCCGAACGCACCGGCGCGCTGATGACGCAGAAGGGCAAGTCGCCAAAACCCTTGAGGCGCTCGAAGCTCAGCCCGTAGCGCAGGCCTTCGAACAGCCGGCCCAGGCCCGGGGACTTGCTGAGGCAATAGAACAGCACCAGGTAGTGCACCACGAAGCGGTACAGCTCGGCGCTGCTGCGGTTGGGGTCTTTGATGACGTTGCGAAACTGCGCCAGATCGAAGGCGTGGAAGCCCACCACCCAGCGCGTGGGGCTGGTGATGCGGATGACCTGGCCGCTCTGTTCGAGGACCTTGTCGTATTCCAGCGGGAACAGTTCGGGGGTGGTGCTGAGCAGGTTCAGTGGCACTTCCAGCTCGCTGACCAGCTGGAACGGGGCAGCGGCACCAATGCGCTCGTAGAGTTCGATAAGCGCCTGGAAATGCCCTTGGGTTTCGCGCCCGCTGCTGCGCTGGGCGCCCTGCAGGTATTCGCCAAAGAGGCTTTGCGGACGGATCAGCGGCGCCACGGTGGCCAGGTAATCGGCCGCCTGCGCTTTCAGCGCATCGGAGATCGCCCGCGTCTGGCTACGCAGCTTGATCAGTGCTTCGACATCGAATGTCTGTGTCATCGGTGCATCGTCCATGTGCCTGCAAATCGTCCTGAAACGCCAATGGCGTGGACCTGAATATCGCGCCTCTCAGCTGCGGCAAATTCGAGTGCTGGCACATGAATATCGTGTTGCCAGTAATGCCGAGTAGGGCACCTCGCTGGGAAAGAAGTTCCCGCAAGGGTGGCGATTTTTTCCCCGTTTTGTGATGTGGTGCAATGATGGCGTCATGACATTGCGCGCAGGTTTCGAGCACATGGAATGGGGCTTTGACCCGGAAAATTAGGGGTAGTAGGTGCAAAGATCGCGGTAAAAATGGGCGTGAAAATATTTTTTCAAAAAGTGATCTGCGTCGCATTTTTCAGTGCAACGCCGTTCATGCCTGTCTTTCATCGCAGCGTGTTTTCGTGATGGCAATGCGACGGAATATGCCGCGTCGAAGTGGGTCCGTATGGGTTGCTACAGCGACTTTGCGCCGGCGATGCGACCTTGGATTCCCCACTCCCACAAGCACCCTAGCAATGCATGTAATTCATCGGTGGCCTCGACCAACAGCACGCCGTTTTCATACAGTACGGCATCGCTGAGCGTGCCCATGCCGCGAGGCATCGCGAACAAGCTCAGGCGCACCTGCTGGGTATCGCTGCGCAGCCGTGAACGGTAGCCCAGAAGGGTATTGGCCCAGCTTGCGTAGCCGCCATCGCGCAGCAGCAAGGTTGCTGCTCGTGCCAACACCGCCGAGATCTCCGTCAGGTTGCGAATGCACGGGTCAGCCGTGCCACGCTGGGCGCCGGGTTGCATCATCAGGGCGTGGTCCAGTTCGCGGCGGCGGCATCGAACAACCATGGGCAGCGCTGCCGAAGGTTCCTGTAGCCAGGCCTCGTATCGGGCCTTGTCGATGCGGTAATACTCTTCGTAATCGACCAAGGTATTGCTGACTGGGATGGACAGGTAGCACTGCTGCGAAGCCAATTCTATCCCGAGTGCAAAGCGGTGCTCGCGGCTTGTGTAGGTGTCATTGAATTTCATGCTGAGAAGCACCTCCGAGGTGGGTTGTTAGCGGCCATCACTTGGGCATGGCTACCTGCCTGGGCATGTCGTTGCCAGTAGCGTGCATGTGATGCGGTAGGCACGACCTTGGAGTTCCAGCGGCGTGATCAAGGGCATGTCAGCGATATGGTCGGCGGTGGTCCTTTCCGCCTGGCGCCTGGTGAGTGAACCGACGATACCAGTATGGCCCTGTGCCTGGCGGACGCCTACGCCAGCCAAGGCAAGTTCGATTTCGCAACCTTCGCTGATGCATTGGTGCGTTGGTAGCGGCACGGCGAAAACAGCGTCAATGACCGCTGCTTCGACATCGGCAATGTCACCCGCCGAGCCCTGGAAGGGTGGGAGGCCCAAGGGCTTGGCTGGATGGGCAATATCGAGGCCTCGACCGCAGGCAATGGTTCGTTGATACGCCTCGCGCCTACGGCTATTTACAGGCGTCATTCGCTCTCGGCAAGCTGGTGGGAGAGCGTCACCCAAAGCGGCGTGACCCATGGCGCCGTCGAAGTTCAGGATTGCTGCAAGCTGTTCGCTGGCCAGTTGCACCTGGCGCTCAACGGCGCAGACAAGGTCGAGGCGTTGACACCCAGGGTGCGGCCGCTGCAGCCGAGACCCACGATCATCAATGCGGGGGAGTACACGCACAAATCTCGCGAACACATTCGCTCGTCGGGATATGTGGTCGATACCTTGGAAGCCGCGCTTTGGGCTGTCTGGAATACCAACAATTTCAGGGATGCGATACTGCTGGCTGCCAACCTTGCCGATGATGCCGATAGTGTCGCTGCAGCGGCAGGGCAGATTGCGGGGCGCTCTACGGGGTATCGGGCATGCCGTCGGAGTGGGTGGCCAAGGTGGCTTGGTCGCAGCATATTCGTAGGTTGGCGAGCCGGCTGTTCGAGCTGGCGCCGCCGCGCGATGAGCTCGATGAGCGTATCTACGATAGGCCTGAATAGCGACGTAGTAGGCGTCCTTCAGCGCTTTAGCCAGTTCGGGGTCATTTTCCTCGAACGCCTTCGCTGCAAGGTAAAATCGATTGCCATCTGCATCACATCCCTTGCACGCCGCCCTCGTGATGAAAACCATAAGGGTGCAATGTCAGGTTCTATTCGTGCGTGTTACTTCTGGCTTTAAATTTTTTAAATGAACTCCATTCTTGTCCCTTGATTAACGCCATATAGAATTTGGCAAAAGCCTCGCTAAGCTCATGATCGTCTCGTAGGTTTGTTTCAGGTAGGTAGCGATAACAAGGGATGTCTCGCGCCTCTAAAGGTGTGTGGATGTCACCGTTCTCAGATTTCAGCAGAAGGTCGCGAAGTAGGTTGAGCATGGTCATGGCGTCAGGATTCTGGTCCTTGAGAATCTCAAGCTTTTCGCGAAGCGCTCTGGCTGTAATTTTCAGTGTGTCTTTGTCCATTTAATGCCTGAGTGTGTGTAGACCGGAGGGGCGCCACTGTACGCCCCGTCTCCAGGTCGCTGCGGCTTATCAACTGTTACCTTTTCGGTTTCCCGCCGTACTCACTTTGAGCCTGGCCAAGGTAGGCAACTTACCGCCCGTCGACCTGGACGCAAACGTCCTTGCCGTCGATAACCTTGCATGGCCAGTTGTCGTTGATGTAGTGATCCGGCTTGAAGCACACCCGGTCATCATTGACCCAGAACAACTGCCAGGCAGAACCCGATATCAGCAGCTTCGAGCAGGGCGTGTAACCCCTGGCCAGCAAAGCCCCCGTAGTCAGAACCATCACCGCAGGTACTACATAGATCAGTGTTTTAATCGATATCCCGAACATCAACGCCTGGAAGCGGTGCAGCCGGGATGCAGGGGGTGGGTCGAACTTCTTGCCGGTCCAGGCGCAGATCGCGCTGCCAATGAGCAGGATGGCGAGTGCCGGTGGAGCCATGAGCAGGCCGAACGCGAGGTACGGTGTTTCCACGACTGGAGCGCCACGAAGCAGCCTGCCGTACAGCGGGAACAGGTAGTTGGTATAGGCATAAAGCGAGACGGCCCCTACCAGGAGCAATGCGATGAACATGGCGACGGCCAGCAGCCTCATCTTGAGGGGGGAAAGCCCGGGTGAAATTTGTGAGGAGCGTGTATTCATTCTCAGAACTTAGGCAGGTTGAACGTTGGGAGCGATGGCAATGAGGGCATCGATGGCAGCCTGGGGGCGTCTGGCCATGCAGGCAAGTCTATCCCGTCGGGGCGCAGCTTACGGATGACCCACGACTTGGCCTCATCGTAAAGCTCGTCGGCAATCCTGCCTGCGATGTTGGCGACGGTTTCCTCAGCGTAGCGACGCAGGTCGTCCGGCTTGATCTCGGTGATTGTCTTGTGAATGGCCTCGATATGATCCACGGCATAGCGTAAACCCGCCTTAACGGCATTCTTGATGCCGAAGTGATTGTCGAGTGCGTTCAATCCAAGACCTACGGCAAATACCACGAGCGCCCCGGCAATGACTGGTGCGGCGGCTGCAGTGAACAGGGCGCCAGCAGCCAGGGCCGCGGCGTATCCGAGTGCCGAGGCGATACCGGCCTTGATCAGTTCCACGCCAACGCCGCCAAACAGGTCACTCATGACGTGCTCGTCGGCAAATATCCATTCTGCGACTTCAATGGCCACCGCCACGTAGCACGAAAGCTTGAATCCTTTGATGGACGAACCGCGCACTCCATACTTGCCGATGCCCATGCTGACGAGCTTGGCATTCTGGATGCCATAGCGTGGCGCGTTGAGTGTCTTGCGCAGGCCAGGGTAGCCGGTGAGAACGACGTACTGCTTACCATTGCGCACTGTGTAGCGTACTTTTGTGCCCAACCCGTTCATGTCGCGAATGAAACTGGCGGTGTTTTTCGCGTCCCAGGCGGCCATGGCCGCGGGCACACCCCAGGTGGTATTGACGAAGGTGTGAGGCAGGCCGTTGTAGGTGGATTTCACGCCGTGCCAGGTGCCGGTCAGCATATCGCCCTGTGTGCGCGTACAGACTTGCGGCGATTGCGTGGCGCCATGTGCCTGCTGAGCAAACTGGGCCTGTGCATGAAAATCCTCAATGGACATGATCACCATTTCCCGGTGATTCTGGTCCATCTCCCGGTCGAGCTGGCTGAGTTGGCTTTCGCTCACGCTCATGGCGATTCTCCCTGATATTCGCGATCTACTGCCTCATGGCTAGGCGTAGGGAGCCTACACTCCAGACCTCCAGCAGATCAAACCGGAGGACATATTCCGATGTGATTAATCAAGAAAGTGTCCACTGATATACAGGCCCATGATCCACCTGTTGCACGCGGCTTTTGTCCTCGTGGTGAGGCAGTCTGGCTTATTGCCATCATTTGACAGCTCCCGGCCAAGCGCGTTTTCATTGTGAGATTTCCAGCTTGATGCAGGATGCATTGATATGATTACGGATGCCCTCGAGTCGATGCTCAGCCAGCATCAACGCCTGTTCACCTTCGATTCTCCACTGCCTCCCGAGCAAGAACTGCAACTCCTCAGCTTCAGCGGCCGCGAGGCGATTTCGGAGTTGTTCAGCTTCCAGGCACACCTCATTTCGCAAGACGCTCGCATCGAACTGAAGAAACTCATCGGCAAGAAAGTCACGTTGGGGATTGCCTTGGCCAACGGCACCACAAGGTACATCAGCGCGCACGTGTCGGACTTCGTGCACACCGGTGCGGATGGCGGTATTGCCAACTACACCGCTGAACTGGTGCCTTGGATCTGGATTCTCAGCCGTCGCCGCGACTCACGCATCTTCCAGGACAAGACCACTGAGCAGATCGTCAAGGAAGTTTTCGATTACTACCTGTCGCTGGCCGAGCATGAGTTCCGCCTGAGCCAGCCGCTCAAGCCAATCAGCTACTGCACGCAGTATCAGGAATCGGACCTGAATTTCGTGCTGCGCCTGCTCGAGCAGGAAGGGCTGTTCTTCACCTTCGAGCACTCCCAGGAAGGCCATCGCATGATCATCAGCGATGACAGCAGCATGCTGCCGCAGCTGGAGCGCCAGCCGCTGATCCGCTACCACAGTGCTTCGGTCACCGAAACCGCCGACTCGATCACGGCGTGGTCGTCGGCGCGACGGATGCAGCCAACCCGCCTGACCCTCAAGTCCTTCGACTACAAGCAACCCGGTAACCCGCATCTGGTGCAACTGAACTCCGTCAACCAGCAGGGTGAGGTTGGCCAGTACGAGGTCTTCGAATATGAAGGCCTCTACGGCTATGCCGACGCCGATGAAGGCATGCGCAAGGCACGTCGTCGGCTGGAGGCGATGGAGGTCGACGGCAAGACCTTCCATGGCGAGAGTAATTGCCGTGCCATGGAACCTGGCCGTTACTTCGAGCTGAGCCAGCATTACGATCACGACAACGACGCCCCGGACGATCGCCAGTTTCTGCTGCTTTCCGTCACCCATTGGGGGCAGAACAACTACGCCAACGATGGCGAAGCGGGCTACCGCAACAGCTTCAGCTGCATCCGCCGTAAAATCCCGTTCCGCCCTGCATTGCGCACCCCAAGGGCGGGCATCAGCGGCCCCCAGACTGCCATTGTTGTCGGTCCACACGGCGAAGAGATCTACACCGATGAACTGGGGCGGGTGAAGTTGCAGTTCCACTGGGATCGTAACGGTGAGTTCAATGATCAGAGCTCCTGCTGGGTACGCGTCACCCAATCCGGCGCCAGCGGCGGCTTCGGCAGCATCCAGATCCCACGCGTCGGCGACGAAGTGGTGGTGGTGTTCCTCGACGGCAACCCGGACCGCCCGCTGATCATGGGCAGCCTGTACAACAGCACCAACACCCCGCCTTGGGCGCTGCCGGCGAATAAGACCCAGAGTGGGTTCCTGACCCGGTCGATGAAGGGTGACGGCGGTACCGCCAACTTCTTCCGCTTCGAGGACAAGGCCGGCGCCGAGCAGATCATCATGCATGCCGAGCGCAACATGGATACCGAGATCGAGCTGGATGAGCGCCATGAGGTAGGCAACAACCGAGTGATCAAGGTAGGTGGAACGCACCATGAGGTAATCAAGCAAGACACGGTGGTGAACGTCACGAACGGTAGTTACACGCTGAAGGTGGACAACAACCTCATTCAGGTAAGCGCCATGGAAAGCATCCTGCTCGAGGTCGGCACCAGCAAGATCACGATCAAGCCAGACAAAATAACCATCGAAGCAGACAGCATCGACATTCTCGGCAAGAACACCTTTGTCAAAGGTGATCGTGTCGATATCAACGAGTAGGGCGAAGTGTGATTATCAAGGGCAATATCTACGACAGGCTCTCACAGAGGAGTGAAGCTGCCGAGGCGCTCGCTCGGCAGGACGCAGAGGAGGTGCGCATCGCAGCGGAAGCTGCGGTCGAGGTCCTGCGGCAGCCACCCGCGCTGGTCATGGATGCAGAGAACAATGCCTTGCGCATTGCAGGTTTGAATTTGCTCATGCCACAGGGTTTCGCTTTTCGCGATATCAATACCACGCTGGAGTTCGCGGGTTGTCATGTGCAATTTGACGCCCGTCGCCGGCGTGCACCTGAAGGGCTTGAACTCAATAAGGCGGTGGAGTTGTTTACCAACGAGCTGCGTAAAAGCCATTCAGAGATTGATTTGGTGCGCCAGGTCTCAACGGCATTGGCCGGCCACCCTGCCATCAGCCTTGACTACCAGTTCAATGTTGGCCAAGAGCGCCGTCACGGTCGCTCCGTTTGCACGATCATCGTTTCAGCGGACGGTAACGGGCGCGAGTGGTTCAGTGCCTCTACTGTGATCGACCCGAGTAAATCACAACTGGCTGACTGGCTGATCGCATTCGACGCGATGCTTGCCGGCATGACAGCCGAGTAATACTCAAACTCACATCACGATTTCATGGAATTTACAATCAATGGACTATCAACTGCAGGAAGGTTCTATCACGTTGCCGGAAGGTTTCCAAGATCGTACGGTCAACATGTTCGTACTGGGGAACAGCATTCCCGCACCTCTGAATATCACACTTTCGCGCGACAATCTGCTTCCAGCAGAGGATATGAAAGCGTACATCGATCGTCAGGTTAAGTTGATTGCGGCCAAGCTTCGCGGCTACACCCTGTTGGGCAAAAAGCCGGCGCAACTCTCTGCCAGTAAGCCGCTCGCAGGTGTTCAGATCGATGCGTATTACTTGAATGATGGCCGGCCGTTGTATCAGCGTCAGGCTGCTTTCGAGGTTGCCCCAGGGCGTATTCTGGTGTTTTCCACCACCAGCCAGGCCGACTTTAGCAGCAAGCAGGACGAAAGTTGGTTGCAGTTGTTGATGAGCTTCGAGCCGCGCCATAGCACCGCAGAAACCTCCGATAACGCCGCTCAGGACTGACCTCATGTTCGAAGCTGCGCGTTGGGGTGACGAGATTGAACACACCGGTGCCCTGGCTGGTTTTCTTGCTGGGGCGGTGATTGGGTTGGCAATTGCCGCTGCAGGCGCTTTCTTTATCTGCACCGGTGGATTGGGTGGGTTCCTGCTGGCCATGATCGTTGGTCTGGGAGCAAGCGCCGTACCGATGATCGGCGAAAAGATAGGGTCATCATTCAAATCGCCAGCGGGGCAGATCGAGTTCGACGGTTGCTCTCCCAATGTATTCATCAACAAACGCAACGCTGCCCATGCCGAGCAGAGTATCGCCAAGTGTGACAAGCATCCGGCGACCGTGCTGGTAGCGGAAGGCTCGTCCAATGTGTTCATCAATGGTGTAGCTGCTGCGCGCAAGGGTGACGCGCTCACCTGCGGGGCGAAGATTGCCGGCGGGTCTAACAATGTGTTCATAGGTGGTGGCACTACACGCTACCTGCCTGTTGACGAAGAAGTGCCCGAATGGTTGCGCGTTACGGTGGACGTTTTGATGATCGTCGCATCCATGGGCAGAAACGTCGTTGCGGTTTACCGCCTGGGCCTGCAAGCGGGCCTCAAGGCAGCCGGCCCCTGTGCGCTGCAGACAGGCTTGACCATTGCAGCGAGCTACCTCGCAGGGCGCTTCATCATCGGCCCTGCGGTGGAGCGGGCTATCGGTGGCTTCACAGGCAACCCGGTCGACATGACCAACGGCCGCAAGCTTCTGGCCAATGAAACGGACTTCGTGTTGCCAGGCTTGATGCCTATTGAATGGTCTCGTTTCTATGCCAGTGACCTCACCGTGGAAAGTGCCCTGGGGCAGGGCTGGATTTTGCCCTGGGAACAAAGCCTGCGTCGTGGCGGCGGGTTCGTCTATCTGACCGACAACCAAGGTCGCAGTGTTCCGTTCATTGACCTGGAGCCAGGCGAGAGCATCTATAACCCCCATGAGCGTATTCATCTCGTGCGCTCCCAGGGCGGGCACTATCTTCTGCAAACGCTCGATAACGTATTTTTCTATTTTGGCGAGGTGCCAAATGATAATTCGCGCGCGCCTTTGCAGCGCCTGGAAAATGCGCTCGGGCATTATCTGCATTTCACCTACAGTGCCGATGGCCGCCTGACGGATATCACCGCACCAGGGGCGGTGCGTGTCCACCTGCACTACGACAACCCACTGGGCCGCCTGACCGATGTGAAGCGCGTGGTCGGTGATAGCGCCGTTGAAACGCTGGTGCGTTACCGTTACGACGACAATGGCCAGCTTACCGAAGTGATCAATCGCAACGGCGATTCGGTACGCCAGTTCGGCTACGCTGAAAAACTCATGACGCGGCACAGTAACGCTCTGGGCCTGATCTGCGAATACCGCTGGGAGACTCACGACGGCAAACCGCGCGTCGTCGAGCACTGGACCAGCGACGGCGAGCATTATCACTTCCGATACGACTTCGCCCAGCGGACCAGCTGGGCGACCGATGTGCTGGGCCGTGAACTGGAAATCCGTTACAACGAGGATAATCGCGTCATCGGCAGCCGTGACTTCGGCGGTGAATGCTATGGCATGGACTTCGACACCTCCGGCAATCTGGTCGGCATCAAGCTGCCTGATGGCAATCGCCTCGCCCTGAAGTACGACGAATTCTCCCGGCTGATCGAGGAAACCGACCCGCTGGGTCGCAAGATCAGCTACAAGCACTACCGCACCACGCCACTCATCACCGAAACCCGCTTCCCCGACGGCAGCGTCTGGCAGGCGCGTTACGACGAAAAAGGCAACCTGGTTGCCGAGATTGACCCGCTGGGTAACAAGACCCGGTATCTCAACAGCGATGACGGCCTGCCGCACACGATCATCGATGCCAACTTCAAGTCCAAGTATCTGTGGTGGAATGCCTACGCGCAGGTCGAGCGCTTCGAGGACTGTTCGGGCAAAAGCACCTACTACCGCTACGACGAACGCCAGCACCTGGTTGCCGTTACCGATGCGTTGAACCAGACCACTACGCTGGAACGCAAGCCCGATGGTGAAGTGCTTCGTATCAATCATCCGGACGGCACTGCGGAAACCTTTACCTACAATACTCTTGGCCAGGTGCTGAAGCACACCGATGGAAAAGGCCAGACAACCTACCTGCAACGCACCTCGCGCGGCCTGCCCAGCAGTCGCCAGGATGCCAAGGGCGAGTGGATCCGCTACGAGTATGACAAGGCCCTGCGCCTGACCGCACTGGTCAACGAGAACGGCGCGGCCTACCGCTTTGCCTATGACGCGTCGGACCGCCTGAGCGAAGAGGTGCGGGTGGACAACTTGACCCGGCGCTTCAGTTACGACGCCGGTGGTCATCTGGTGCGCCTGGACGAAATTGGCTATGGCGAAAGCGGCGAACGTCCGGAGCGCCATACGCTGTTCGAGCGTGACGCCATTGGCCGCTTGATGGCCAAGGTCAATCGCGATGCACGGCAAGATTTCGAGTATGACGAGGCTGACCGGTTACTGAGCATTCAGCGCCACCCAACAAGCGCGGGTAAGCAGCTGGGCATCACCGATGAAAAGCTAGGTTACATCTACGACCTGCTGGGGCGACTGACCCAGGAACTGACCCCAAGTGGGGCACTGGACTATGAATACGACCCACTTAGCAACCTGACCACGCTGACCCTGCCGGATGGCCGCAAGCTCAATCATCTGTATTACGGCAGTGGGCACCTGCACCAACTGAACCTGGATGGCCAGGTGATCAGCGACATGGAGCGCGATGACCTGCACCGCGAGGTGTACCGCACCCAGGGCAAGCTCACCAGTTGCTTCGGTTATGACGCCATGGGGCGCAAGGCCTGGCAGTTTGCGTCGACCTTGCCAGCGGACAAGCTCTCGCAAGTGCATAACACCGGCATTAACACCTCGTTGCTGGTCGAGCATGCCTACAACCCGATTCACCGCCGTTACCAGTACGACCCGGCGGGGGAGTTGGTGCGCACGTTGGACAAACTGCGTGGTGAGATCAAGTACGAGTACGAAGCCAACGGCCAGTTGCGCAGCCGTGATACCGGCTCGCTGGTGGGCAGCGAAGAGTTTCGTTATGACCCGGCAGCCAACCGGTTGGACTTCAATGCGCGGCAGTTTGCCAAGGTCAAGGACAACCGCATCAAACAGTGGCGGGATCAGGAGTACCGCTACGACCCGTGGGGCAACCTGATCGAGAAGCGCTCGGGGCATAGCAAGCTGCAAAGCTTCAGCTACGACTGCGAGAACCGGCTGGTGCGGGCGGAGACGTTGGTCAATGGCAAGCTGGCAAGCCGAGGCGAGTACCGTTACGACAGCCTTGGGCGGCGGGTGGCCAAGCGGGCTGAAATCAACGGCGAGGTCGAACAGAAGCGCTTTCTGTGGCAAGGCTTGCGCATGCTGCGGGAGGAAACGCCTGGGCAGAACATCCTGTACCTGTACGAGCCGGGTAGCTATGCGCCGTTGGCGCGGGTTGATCAGGTTGAAGGGGAGGAGCAGAAGGTTTACTACTTCCATACGGATCAGATTGGGACGCCGTTGGAGCTGACGGACAACGAGGGCAAGATTGTTTGGCAGGCGACGTATCGGTCTTGGGGCACGATAGAAGCTTTGTCGATCAAAGAGGTCGATCAGAATCTGAGGTACCCAGGGCAATACAGCGATGATGAAACCTCACTGCATTATAATACCTTCCGCTACTATGATCCTGAGGTGGCACGATTTACCACTCAGGATCCGATTGGGCTACAGGGCGGTTTCAATCTTTACAGTTATGCTCCTAACTCCACCGGATGGCTTGATCCTCTAGGGTGGTGTGTCAACACCAATGTGACAAGAGGGGCAGCAGGTCAACCCTTGAGGGCTACTGCTACTATCACGAAGAATGACCTGAAAACAGGTACAGCTACCAATCAGTCCTCAAGGGCTTGGGCCCGTATGCTGGGCAATCAGGATGATGACGCTGGACATATAATTGGCAAGCTTCTTGGCGGTTCGGGGGGGAAGGATGGAGTGTTCCCTCAGCTTTCTAAAGTCAACCGTGGTTTGTTTAGGGACTTTGAAAAACAAATCGCAAAAGATGTCTTCGATAATGGGCCTGTTGATGTCGAGCTCGTATTCAAGTACGGCGCCGGCGGTACAAGGCCAACAAAGGTAATTTATAATGTATTCAGGAATGGGGACCTTGTAGATGGAAAAATATTCAGCAACTGATCTGGGTGAGGAGTTTGGCAAGGCGCTGAAGGAATTTATGCATGAAATGTATAATTGGGAGATGACATACTATCAAAAAAGCATTGATGCCTTTGATAGTGACTTGTCGGAAACGGATCTTGAAGAAGCCATGCGTAAAGATCTTTTGAAGATTTTTCGACAATATGTACTTAAAGGTGGAAGGAATTATGATAGGGTAGAAAATTTGATTTGCGGTAGGCATCCTGAGTATGATGAGGCAAATGATCAAGTGGAAGTCATTAATAACGATGGAAAAAAAGTTTCTGTTGTGATAAATAAAGTGAAGGGCTTAGCTGCTGTGTTTCGACTGAACTTTGTTTTAAGCGATGGTGTGTATATGGTTTCAGGTCGGGATTTGCAGCATGGAAAAAAGTGGCAGGAGACTTATGTCTGACGCGTGATTGAAGGCTCGGTGTCATTTCAAAGAGGCTTGGTTTTACTAGTGTTCTTTAATAAATAGTCTTTAGAGGCGATTGCCAACTTTTCAATCGTCTCATTTTTCAAATTTTTTATACATTGATCTATTCGCCTTCAAGTTTTCGTCGGTTTAAGCTTTACGATAGCAAAACCTGACATTTAAGTAAGACCAATTCTCTCGGCTGATCGAGAAACCGACCCGCTGAGCCGCAAGATCGCCTACGAACACCACCATGGCGGTCACCTGATTCGCCTGGACGAAATTGGCTATGGCGAAAGCGGCGAACGTCCGGAGCGCCATACGCTGTTCGAGCGTGACGCCATTGGCCGCTTGATGGCCAAGGTCAATCGCGATGCACGGCAAGATTTCGAGTATGACGAGGCTGACCGGTTACTGAGCATTCAGCGCCACCCAACAAGCGCGGGTAAGCAGCTGGGCATCACCGATGAAAAGCTAGGTTACATCTACGACCTGCTGGGGCGACTGACCCAGGAACTGACCCCAAGTGGGGCACTGGACTATGAATACGACCCACTTAGCAACCTAACTACGCTGACCCTGCCGGATGGCCGCAAGCTCAATCATCTGTATTACGGCAGTGGGCACCTGCACCAACTGAACCTGGATGGCCAGGTGATCAGCGACATGGAGCGCGATGATTTGCACCGCGAGGTGTACCGGACCCAGGGCAAGCTCACCAGTTGCTTTGGCTATGACGCCATGGGGCGCAAGGCCTGGCAGTTTGCGTCGACCTTGCCAGCGGACAAGCTCTCGCAAGTGCATAACACCGGCATTAACACCTCTTTGCTAGTCGAGCACGCCTACAACCCGATCCACCGCCGTTACCAGTACGACCCGGCCGGTGAACTGGTACGTACCCTCGACAAGCTACGCGGTGAGATCAAGTACGAATACGAAGCCAACGGCCAGTTGCGCAGTCGTGATATTGGCTCCTTGATCGGCAGCGAGGAATTCCGCTACGACCCGGCAGCCAACCGGTTGGACTTCAATGCGCGGCAGTTCGACAAGGTCAAGGACAACCGGATCAAACAGTGGCGGGATCAGGAGTACCGCTACGACCCGTGGGGCAACCTGATCGAGAAGCGCTCGGGGCACAGCAAGCTGCAGCACTTCAGCTATGACTGCGAGAACCGGCTGGTGCGGGCGAAGACGTTGGTCAATGGCAAGCTGGAAAGCCAAGGCGAGTACCGGTACGACAGCTTGGGGAGGCGAATAGCCAAACAGGCGGGAATGAATGGCGAGGTAGAGCAGAAGCGCTTCCTCTGGCAAGGCTTGCGGATGCTGCGGGAGGAAACGCCTGGGCACAGCATCTTGTACCTGTACGAGCCGGGTAGCTATGCGCCGTTGGCGCGGGTTGATCAGGTTGAAGGGAAAGGGCAGAAGGTCTATTACTTCCATACTGACCAGATTGGCACGCCGCTGGAGCTTACGAACAGCGATGGCGCAGTCGTTTGGCAAGCTACGTACCGCTCGTGGGGCATGCTAGAGCAGCTAGATATTAGTGAAGTCGAGCAGAACCTTCGATTTCAAGGGCAATACTTCGACGTTGAGAGTGAGCTGCATTATAATACCTTCCGTTATTATGCGTCGGATATTGGGCGCTTTATAACTCAAGATCCATTGGGTTTAGGTGGCGGTGTAAATCTTTACCAATATGCGCCTAATGCCACTGCATGGATTGATCCTTGGGGGCTATCTTTCAAGAGTGTGAATTTTGAGGGTTCGCCTGAGTTGTTCCCCGTAACCGGCAACCAAAAAAATATCGTATCTATTCAAATGCAAGGGTCTCGAGGTCGAGACTTTACTGAAGCTTACAAGCAAGCTGGTTTGTCGAAGGCTCAGGTCAAATCGATTGGTAAATATACTTGGCATCATTTGGATGATTTCGATCCTGTAACTGGTAAGGGAACAATGCAGTTAGTAACTCAGGCCGCGCACGAGGCTTCGTTGCCCCATACAGGGTCGGTGGCACAATTCGAGAAGCATTTCGGTTTGCCTTCTGGATCTTACGGGACACCTGAAGCTGTAGCTATCTCGCAGGACAAGGGGTGGCTGAAAGGGCGCCCACAAAAAATAACGTCTACAACTTGTTGAGGACTATATGGTGGATGATTTTAAACTCTTCAATTCTGATGTCGCTATTTCAGTGCTTGATATTGATGCACTTGAGTCTGAAATCGGTATGAGATTCCCTGCGGAATTTAGGGCGCTATACCTGAGCTTCAATGGGGGTGAGCCTAATCGGGCATTTTGGGCGGAAGACGAAAATTATGAGCCGATTAGAGTTGAAGATTTTAAGAGTATTGCTAGTGATGGCGCTGTAGACAAGGATGAGACTAAGTACATAGGTGGTTGTTTCAGGTTGATGGTGAGCAGGAATGTCTTGCCAGCACACTTGGTGCCATTTGCCGTAGATGAGGCGGGTAACTTTATTTGCCTTGATAAAAATGAGGGCAAGGTAATTTATTTTGCGGTGGACATTTTTCAGCCCGATATTGATATGCATCTAAATCACATCAATGCTCAACGGGTTCTTTCGCTTTCATTCCATGAGTTCATTGGGTCCTTGATTCATGAGGATCAAGTTGATCAGTGAGTGTGTGAGGTGTTGCCCTGAAGGCTGAAAGCTTTTACTGGCTTTAGCGCTTTAGCGTGAATGTCAGTGAATGTCAGTGAATGTCAGTGAATGCTGGCTTTAATTCAACCTTCGGCGCTATACTTTCTAAGTGGATTTAGTTTGGCTGGGATCTTTAATAACTTAACGTCGGAGGGCTGAGGCGTTAGCCTCAGTCATTCCAGTAAACGAGTCACACTGAATAGAACGTCCTGCAGCAGTCAGGCGAGATTGCTCTTTTAGCCGATAATTCGACAACTAGGCCGTTGAAACGCTCACACAGTACCGCTACGACGAACACGGCCAGCTGAGCGCGGTGATCAACCGCAACGGCGACACCGTTCGCAACTTCAGCTACGCCGACGGCCTGATGGTGACCCACAGCAACGCGCTGGGGCTGGGCTGCCACTACCGTTGGCAAACCCTGGGCGACAAGCCGCGCGTGGTTGAACACTGGACCAGCGACGGCGAGCATTACCACTTCCGCTACGACCTCGACAGCCGAACCAGCTGGGCCACCGACGTGCTCGGCCGTGAGCTGCAAGTGCAGTACAACGCCGACCACCGCGTGGTCGCCAGCCGCGACTACGGTGGCGAACGTTACGCCATCGAGCTGGACGAGCACGGCAACATGGTCGGCCTGGGCCTGCCAGACGGCAACCGGCTCGCCTTCAAGTACGATGAATACGCCCGCCTGCTGGAAGAAACCGATCCACTGGGGCGCAAGATCCAGTACGAGTACCACCACCTGACCACGCTGGTGACCAAAGTCAGCTACCCGGATGGCAGCACCTGGCAGGCGCGCTACGACGACAAGGGCAACCTGCTCGCCGAAATCGATGCCCTCGGCCAGATGACCGAGTACCTGAACAGCGATGACGGCCTGCCGCACACCATCATCGACGCGACCTACAAGTCCAAGTACCTGTGGTGGAACACCCTGGCCCAGGTCGAGCGTTATCAGGACTGCTCGGGCAAGAGCACGTACTACCGCTATGACGAGCGCCAGCACCTCGTTGCGGTAACGGACGCGCTGAACCAGACCACTACACTGGAGCGCAAGCCCGACGGCGAAGTGCTGCGCATCAGCCACCCGGACGGCACCACGGAAAGCTTCACCTACAACGTCTACGGCCAGGTACTCAGCCACACCGACGGCAAGGGCCAGACCACCCGCCTGATACGCACGGCCCGCGGCCTGCCGAGCAGCCGCCAGGATGCCAAGGGCCAGCGGGTTCGCTACGCGTACGACAAGGCCATTCGCCTGACCGCGCTGGTCAACGAAAACAACGCTACGTACAGCTTTGGCTACGACGCTTCGGACCGGCTGAGCGAAGAAGTGCGGGTAGATAACCTGACCCGACGTTTCAGCTACAACGTCGGTGGCCATCTCACACGACTGGATGAGATTGGCTATGGCGAGAATGCCGAACGGCCAGAGCGCCATACGCTGTTCGAGCGTGATGCCATTGGTCGCCTGATCGCCAAACTGAATAGCGACGCACAACAGCGATTCACCTATGACGACGGTGACCGCTTGCTGAGCATCGAGCGGCAACCAACCGGGATCGGCAAGCAGCTTGGGATCACGGAAGAAAAGCTTGAGTACGCCTACGATCTGCTAGGCCGGCTAACGAAAGAAATCACCCCCGATGGGACGCTAGCCTACGAGTACGACCCGCTCAGCAACCTGACCACGCTGACCCTGCCGGATGGGCGTAAGGTCAATCACCTGTATTACGGCAGTGGCCACCTGCACCAGCTGAACCTGGATGGTCAGGTGATCAGCGACATGGAGCGCGATGATTTGCACCGCGAGGTGTACCGGACCCAGGGCAAGCTCACCAGTTGCTTTGGCTATGACGCCATGGGGCGCAAGGCCTGGCAGTTTGCGTCGACCTTGCCAGCGGACAAGCTCTCGCAAGTGCATAACACCGGCATTAACACCTCGTTGCTGGTCGAGCATGCCTACAACCCGATTCACCGCCGTTACCAGTACGACCCGGCGGGGGAGTTGGTGCGCACGTTGGACAAACTGCGTGGTGAGATCAAGTACGAGTACGAAGCCAACGGCCAGTTGCGCAGCCGTGATACCGGCTCGCTGGTGGGCAGCGAAGAGTTTCGTTATAACTCGGCAGCCAACCGGCTGGACTTCAATGCGCGGCAGTTTGCCAAGGTCAAGGACAACCGCATCAAACAGTGGCGGGATCAGGAGTACCGCTACGACCCGTGGGGCAACCTGATCGAGAAGCGCTCGGGGCACAGCAAGCTGCAGAGCTTCAGCTACGACTGCGAGAACCGGCTGGTGCGGGCGGAGACGTTGGTCAATGGCAAGCTGGCAAGCCGAGGCGAGTACCGTTACGACAGCTTGGGGAGGCGAATAGCCAAGCAGGCTGAAATCAATGGCGAGGTCGAGCAGAAGCGCTTCCTCTGGCAGGGGCTGAGGATGCTGCGTGAGGAGACACCTACGCAGAGCATCTTGTACCTGTACGAGCCGGGTAGCTATGCGCCGTTGGCACGGGTTGATCAGGTTGAAGGGGAAGGGCAGAAGGTCTATTACTTCCATACGGATCAGATTGGTGCGCCGTTGGAGTTGACGGACAGTGACGGCAAGATCGTTTGGCAGGCCACGTATCGTTCTTGGGGGGCGATTGAGAATCTGGCCGTCAATCAGGTCGAGCAGAATCTGCGCTTCCCAGGTCAGTATTTCGATTCTGAAGCTGGGCTGCATTACAATACGTTCCGTTTCTACGATGCTGAGCTCGGACGGTTTCTGTCCCAGGATCCTATCGGGCTTGCAGGTGGAGTTAATGTCTATTTATATGCTGAAAATCCTGTTCAGCAAATCGACCCGCTGGGGTGGTGTTCGACGAAGCTGGGTAATAGCATGGGTGCCAAAAAAGGCGATGGGATGGCGAACCATCACCTCATTCCTGAGGAAGTGCTCAACAGCCCGCAGTTTGCCAGAATGTTTGATAAACTTAAGACAATGGGCTTCAACGGGGATGGGGCGCCGAACGGAATATTTTTACCTGGCAGCCAAACACTAACGCAGAGAATTAATTTGCCAGGGCATTGGTCAAATCACGCCAAGTATACTGCTATAATTGAGGGAAAAGTATCTAAACTGAATTCCTACTTCGAGGCGGGAGCTATTACCGATACCCAGTTAGCTTTGGGTATTGGAAAGATTCAAAGATTCGCTAGAGAGGGTCTTGAAGCGAATAAATTTATTGTGGACGCAGTTACAGGGAGATTGCTATGAGTCTCAAGGTCAAAAAGTATTACGAAATGCAGTACAACTCTAAAGGTTATGGATGTCCAGATAATTTGACTGGTTTTTTTAATTGCGATAGATTTGAGTGGTCACCTTATGAGAGCTATCCTGAGAAGCTAGAGATAAAAAAACATTATCGCCTCGCTCTTTCAGACTCAAGTATTAATATTGAGCTTTTGGACTTCGATTTTTATCAGATTAGCGTAACGTACGTTTCGCGAAAGTTTTTAGAGGTTTGTGATTCTTTAAAAGCCAAGTATAGGGCTGTACCGCTTGAGATATCACTGGGGAATAGAGTCAGGAAAGATGATTTTTTTATTTTCTTGCCCGGAGAAAGCTTGGCGGCTCTAGATAAAGCTTCATCAGTCTATGAGGCTGCAAAAGACCTAAAAACCGGAGATGTCATTGCTAATCGACTCTATCCCGGCGAGGTTGCTATCGAAAAAATAGAATCATTTGTGGTTTCGTCAGAGATAGAAAGTGATATATTCCGCTGCCAGGAAACACTTCAGCTTTTTTGCAGTGATAAATTTAAACAAGCTTCGCAGGATCTGAAAGGGATCTCATTCGTCGCGATAGATAAAAATTACAGGTATGATCCGTGGTCAGATTTTGAGGATTTGTAGGTAGATGGCTTCGAGCACGATTAGTATATTGGTTGCCTAAATTTCCAAGTTGATATTAACCTGGTTGGCTACAAGAATCCTTAAACATTTGGTCTTTAACAACTTATCGCGGGGCTCGTTTTTTCTCAGCTGCCTTCCGTTTGTGTTCTGGCTCCCGAGATATAGGGTTTTTCGCGATAACTCGCTCCATACTTGGTTCTGGCTAGAACACAAGCCGGACGGCCAAGTACTGCGTACCAACCACCCGGACGGCACTGCAGAAAGCTTTAGCCATGCACCGTTGGCGCGGGTAGATCAGGTTGCAGGGTAGGGGCAGAAGGTCTATTACTTCCATACTGACCAGACTGGCACGCCGTTGGAGTTGACGGACAGTGACGGTAAGATCGTTTGGCAGGCGACGTATCTTTCTTGGGAGGCTGTGGAACACCTAGCTGTTAGGGAGGGTAAGCAGAACCTGCGGTTCCAGGGGCAGTATTTTGATGTTGAAACGGCACTGCATTAAAGCATTTTCCGATACTATGATCCTTAGGTAGGGCGACTTATAACTCAGGATCCAATCGGTTTGGATGGTGGGTTTAATCTTTATCGTTACGTCCCAAATCCCACTAGTTGGGTCGATCCGTGGGGGTGGGTTTGTAATAAGCCAGGGGGTATAAAGCCGGTGATGTGGATGCCCACGGTAACCTATCACCTCAGACTAATAGAGCTATTGGTAATAGAAATATAGCGGTTAATGATTTTGTGCAGTCTCACCACTTTATTCAGCATGAGTGGGCTAAGCTAAACGTAAAAGGCTATAAGAGAAATAGCGCGCCAGCGATTTTGCTAAAAAGCAGCTCAGGTGAGTCTCATGCTATGATTTCTGCGATGCAGCGGGTGAGGCGTAGGGTGTCTGGATTCGGTGGGACGATCCGCGATGAATTTAATGTTGCATACAAAGAAATGATTGATGCTGGTGTTAGTCCGGACGCGGCAAGGCGAGCTGCAAATAAGTCATATAAATACTATGAAGCGTTAGGAGCCTTTGATTGATGGTTATTTGCACTGAGCAGCACGAAGCGGCAATTGATGCCTCAATTGAGGATGTTTGCAAGAAACTTGGTATCTCTGATGCTTCATGGATTGTTAGTCTTTGGAAAAGAACTGATGGTGCGCTTCTAAATGATCAAGTTCTGATTTATTCGGTTGGAGATATTGAGGAGCGTAATCAGACGTTTGAGGTATATAAAAACTTCAAAGGAATGATTGCTATTGGAGATGACTCTGGTGGCCGATTGATATTGATCAAAAAAAATGGAGATAAAGGGTTTATTCTGTCGGGCTCAGCTAATGTATCGTTGGATTATTCAGATCGATACCAGTCTCTAGAAGAGCTGTTAAGATCTTTGATGGATGATCAGGATGATGCTGGATTAGGGCTCGGGGATATCCTTACTAAAGGAGGCTGCAAGCCAAGCTTAGAAGAAATTGTCAGTTTAAAAAAAATGCTGGGAGTAGGTTTGTCGGTGGTGCAGTTAAAGGCTTTGCTAGGTGAGTCGGGGCATGTCCTTCTAAAGTCTGTTTATGCGCAAAAATATAGCGATGCACTAGTAAGATTTTCCCATATTATCGAGTTTAAGTAATGTTTTTGATTTGTTTTGGTTCTTTAATAATGCTTTTTTATTTTGTTGCCTGGCCGTGGTTTGCTGAGTTTACTGACTAACAGTGTTAGAGTATAGGTTCCTGATCAACACGCACTTACAGCACCCAAGTAGCTGCTAAGATGCTGGTAGAGAGTGGAACCGCTACGAGTATGACAAGGCCCTGCGCCTGACCGCACTGGTCAACGAGAACGGCGCGGCCTACCGCTTTGCCTATGACGCGTCGGACCGCCTGAGCGAAGAGGTGCGGGTGGACAACCTGACCCGGCGCTTCAGTTACGACGCCGGTGGTCATCTGGTGCGCCTGGACGAAATTGGCTATGGCGAAAGCGGCGAACGTCCGGAGCGCCATACGCTGTTCGAGCGTGACGCCATTGGCCGCTTGATGGCCAAGGTCAATCGCGATGTACGGCAAGATTTCGAGTATGACGAGGCTGACCGGTTACTGAGCATTCAGCGCCACCCAACAAGCGCGGGTAAGCAGCTGGGCATCACCGATGAAAAGCTAGGTTACATCTACGACCTGCTGGGGCGACTGACCCAGGAACTGACCCCAAGTGGGGCACTGGACTATGAATACGACCCACTTAGCAACCTGACCACGCTGACCCTGCCGGATGGCCGCAAGCTCAATCATCTGTATTACGGCAGTGGGCACCTGCACCAACTGAACCTGGATGGCCAGGTGATCAGCGACATGGAGCGCGATGATTTGCACCGCGAGGTGTACCGCACCCAGGGCAAGCTCACCAGTTGCTTCGGTTATGACGCCATGGGGCGCAAGGCCTGGCAGTTTGCGTCGACCTTGCCAGCGGACAAGCTCTCGCAAGTGCATAACACCGGCATTAACACCTCGTTGCTGGTCGAGCATGCCTACAACCCGATTCACCGCCGTTACCAGTACGACCCGGCGGGGGAGTTGGTGCGCACGTTGGACAAACTGCGTGGTGAGATCAAGTACGAGTACGAAGCCAACGGCCAGTTGCGCAGCCGTGATACCGGCTCGCTGGTGGGGAGCGAAGAGTTTCGTTATGACCCGGCAGCCAACCGGTTGGACTTCAATGCGCGGCAGTTTGCCAAGGTCAAGGACAACCGCATCAAACAGTGGCGGGATCAGGAGTACCGCTACGACCCGTGGGGCAACCTGATCGAGAAGCGCTCGGGGCATAGCAAGCTGCAAAGCTTCAGCTACGACTGCGAGAACCGGCTGGTGCGGGCGGAGACGTTGGTCAATGGCAAGCTGGTAAGCCGAGGCGAGTACCGTTACGACAGCCTTGGGCGGCGGGTGGCCAAGCGGACTGAAATCAACGGCGAGGTCGAACAGAAGCGCTTTCTGTGGCAAGGCTTGCGGATGCTGCGGGAGGAAACGCCTGGGCACAGCATCTTGTATCTGTACGAGCCGGGTAGCTATGCGCCGTTGGCGCGGGTTGATCAGGTTGAAGGGGAAAGGCAGAAGGTCTATTACTTCCATACGGATCAGATTGGTACGCCGTTGGAGTTGACGGACAGTGATGGCAAGATCGTTTGGCAGGCGACGTATCGTTCATGGGGTGCGATAGAGAATCTGGTCGTCAATCAGGTCGAGCAGAATCTGCGCTTCCAGGGCCAGTATTTCGATTCTGCAACAGGGCTGCACTATAATACATTAAGGTTCTATGATGCAGAAGTAGGCAGGTTTATTTCTCATGATCCCATAAGTTTGCTGGGTGGGATTAATTTATATGCATTTGCACCTAACTCGACTGGGTGGATTGATCCGTGGGGACTAAGCTGCCGGACTGAGTATTTAGGAAGGACGCCGGGCAAATCCAGCAAAACTGGTCGAGAAGTTATTGAGGCCATGAGAAAAGAGGGGCGTATTCGAGGTCGCGGTAATGAAATGGAGTTTAAAAGTTCGACAGACAAGCAGTGGTACTCGGTTGCGGAAGCTGACATGGCGCACAAGTATGATGCGGTGACTTATTGGAATGATCGCGGAGGTTTCTTCGGTGCCAAGTCCAAAGAAGTTCGGAAATGGATGCTTGACTCTAAGAATTATGAGTTAGAGCACTTTTCATTCAATCGGTCGGCAGGTGCCAGGCTGAACCAGTTTTATAGGTCGCCAGATAATTTTATCGGGCCGCATGAATATTTTAGCTATTGAGGTGTGCATGAACGATTTGTCGGAAATTAATTTGCCGTTATCTCAAGAGATTGTCGCGATTGTAGAGGCGGGTAATTTATTGCATGAGGCTGGCGCCTATGAATCTGCGCTGGAGAAGTACGGCGAATCTTGGAATATGCTGCCTGAGCCTAAAGAACAGTGGGACCTTGCTCATTGGATTGCCAAGTGTTATTCCAGGCTTTACTTAGAGCTTGAGTGCTATGACGAAGCGAAAGTTTGGGCAGTTAGGGCAGTTCAAACAAAACCCCCTCGCGAGACGTCAAGTTTCATACTCCTTGGTGCATCTCATCTTGGTGCGAATGAAAAAGAATCGGCTTACAAGTTTTTTAAAAAGGCCTTTGAGCTTGGTAAGGGGAGAGCCTTTCAAGGGTTTGATAAAAAATATCTGGATTTTTTTACTGGCTATGAAGAAAAATGAAAGATTTGCCAGATCAGCTATATGACGAAATTCTTGCTCTAAGTGAGCAGGGTAACGAATTGATGGATAAAGGAGAGTACTTGAGGGCAGCTGAGGCTTATCGAGTTGCGTTGATAAAGTTGCCCGAGCCATATGTGCAGTGGGATGCGTTTGTTTGGCTTAAAGCCAGTGTTGGGGATGCAATTTTTCACTTGAAAAATTATGCTGATGCCGCGGAAGAATTTTTTGATGCCATGGGTGGTGCGGATGGTTCTCACAACAGTTTTGTACTCTTGCGGCTCGGTCAGTGCCTGTACGAACAAGCAGATCCGAAAGCGATGGATTATCTATGTAAAGCCTACTTTTTAGAAGGTGATGACGTTTTTAGGCATGAAGATAAGAAATACATTGGCGCGGTTAAATCAGTGTTGGGTAGTAGGGTTAATTGATAAGCTTCAGGTTTGTTATGGTCTAGTGTTAAAGACTGCACTCGAAATTAATTATGCTAACCCTCTTATTGGCTATTTAAGGGCCAGCGCATGTGACGACTTTCAACTTTTTGAAAAATTAGGACGTAAGTCAACCATTGGCAGTATGTCTATGCGTATCGGACCGCTTGAGTGAGGTAGCACGGGTCGACAACCTGATCCTGCGCTTCAGCTACCGCGCTGGCGGTCACCTGATTCGCCTCGACGAAATCGGCTATGGCGAAAGTGGTGAACGTCCCGAGCGCAGCACGCTGTTCGAGCGCGATGCCATTGGCCGTTTACTGGCCAAAGTCAACGGCGATGCACGACAAGACTTCGGTTACGACGACGCTGACCGGCTGTTGAGCATTCAGCGTCAACCTACACCTGCAGGCAGGCAGTTGGGTGTCACCGTCGAAAAGCTTGGCTACAGCTATGATCTTCTAGGGCGCCTGACACAGGAACTGACCCCGAGCGGTGCCTTGGGCTATGAGTACGATGTACTCAGCAACCTGACCACGCTGACGTTGCCAGATGGCCGCAAGGTCAACCACCTGTACTACGGCAGCGGCCATTTGCACCAGTTGAACCTGGACGGCCAGGTCATCAGTGACATGGAGCGCGATGACCTGCACCGCGAGGTGTACCGCACCCAGGGCAAGCTCACCAGTTGCTTCGGTTATGACACCATGGGGCGCAAGGCCTGGCAGTTTGCCTCGACCTTACCGGCCGACAAGCTCTCGCAGATGCATAACACCGGCATCAACACGTCGTTGCTGGTCGAGCATGCCTACAACCCGATCCACCGCCGTTACCAGTACGACCCTGCCGGTGAACTGGTGCGTACGCTGGACAAGCTACGCGGCGAGATCAAGTACGAGTATGAAGCCAATGGCCAGTTGCGCAGCCGTGATACTGGCTCGCTGATCGGGAGCGAGGAATTCCGCTACGACCCGGCAGCTAACCGGTTGGACTTCAATGCGCGGCAGTTTGCCAAGGTCAAGGACAACCGCATCAAACAGTGGCGGGATCAGGAGTACCGCTACGACCCGTGGGGCAACCTGATCGAGAAGCGCTCGGGGCATAGCAAGCTGCAAAGCTTCAGCTACGACTGCGAGAACCGGCTGGTGCGGGCGGAGACGTTGGTCAATGGCAAGCTGGCAAGCCGAGGCGAGTACCGTTACGACAGCCTTGGGCGGCGGGTGGCCAAGCGGGCTGAAATCAACGGCGAGGTCGAACAGAAGCGCTTTCTGTGGCAAGGCTTGCGGATGCTGCGGGAGGAAACGCCTGGGCAGAACATCCTGTACCTGTACGAGCCGGGTAGCTATGCGCCGTTGGCGCGGGTTGATCAAGCTGAAGGGGAAGCGCAGAAGCTTTATTACTTCCATACTGACCAGATTGGTACGCCGTTGGAATTGACGGACAGTGACGGCAAGATCGTTTGGCAGGCGACGTATCGTTCATGGGGTGCGATAGAGAATCTGGTCGTCAATCAGGTCGAGCAGAATCTGCGCTTCCCAGGTCAGTATTTCGATTCTGAAGCTGGGCTGCATTACAATACGTTCCGTTTCTATGATGCTGAGCTCGGACGGTTTCTGTCCCAGGATCCTATAGGGCTTGCAGGTGGAATTAATGTCTATTTATATGCTGAAAATCCTGTTCAGGAAATCGATCCGCTGGGGTGGTGTTCGACGAAGCTGGGTAATAGCATGGGTGCCAAAAAAGGCGATGGGATGGCGAACCATCACCTCATTCCGGAAGAGATCCTTAAGAAGCCGCGTTATGCAAAAATGTTTAACAGACTCCGATCAATGGGGTTCAACGATGACGGGGCATCCAATGGTATATTTTTGCCTGGCACTAAAGGTTTGACGCAAAAAATTGATCTTCCTGGGCATTGGTCTAGCCATTCTCGATATACTAAGGCGATAGAGACCAAAGTGTCAGCACTAAATGACGCACTCAGCGCTGGAAAAATTTCAGACACCCAGTTGGTGTTGGGTATTGGTAAGATTCAGAATTTCGCAAGAGAAAATCTAATGAATAATAATTTTGTAGTGGCCTCTGTTACTGGGAGGCTACTGTGAGTAGTATGAAATATTATGCTCTGCGCTATGACTCTCATGATGCGGGCTGTCCGACTGTATTGTCGGGTTTTTTTAATTGTGAAGAGTTTGAGTGGGGCGCTTTCGAGATTAACCCAATGGAGCTGGTGATAGAAAAGATGTATGCTCTGGAACTGACCAGTCTTGAAGTGCCACTCAATGATTTGGATTTCGACTTCTATGAGCTTGGCGACACTTACGTGTCGAAAAGATTCTTAGAAGTTTGCGATGGCGTGGGCGCAAAGTACAGGGCTATCCCACTCGAAATATCATATGGCGGGGCTTCGCGGAAGGATGAGTTTTATATATTTATTCCTGGTGAAAGTCTGGCGGCGCTAGATAAGAGCAAGTCGGTGTTTGAGGTCTCAAAAGACATGGTCACCGGTTTAGAGGTAGAAAGTCCGATTTATCCAGGTTCTGTGAGTATAGAGAGCATTTCGAGTTTCGTGATGACTCCGACATTGGAAGGTGATCTTTTTAGATGTAAGGAAACGTTGGAGTTGTTTTGCAGTGAGAGATTTAAAGCTGCCGCCAGTGGTTTGAAGGGTGTCAGGTTTGAAGCGGTTGATGAGAAATATACATATGATACGTGGGCTGAATTCAACGATATTTAAAGAGATTAAGTTGTTGGTGAGATAGGTGCGCATAAGGTTGTAAGCTGATCAATCGTACTCTTCAAGAGTATTCGGCGACGGCTCTCCGTGTCATGTGGCAGAGTCAGTACTGGTAAGCTACAGAGTTTGGAGACACGAAACCAAGCGCGTACCGATGTTCGCAGTTGGTGCATGAGTTACGGTTGGTCTCGACCTGTCCACGGCAATGATCTTCTAGGGCGCCTGACACAGGAACTGACCCCGAGCGGTGCCTTGGGCTATGAGTACGATGTACTCAGCAACTTGACCACGCTGACGTTGCCAGATGGCCGCAAGGTCAACCACCTGTACTACGGCAGCGGCCATTTGCACCAGTTGAACCTGGACGGCCAGGTCATCAGTGACATGGAGCGCGATGACCTGCACCGCGAGGTGTACCGCACCCAGGGCAAGCTCACCAGTTGCTTCGGTTATGACGCCATGGGGCGCAAGGCCTGGCAGTTTGCCTCGACCTTGCCGACCGACAAGCTCTCGCAGGTGCACAACACCGGCATTAACACCTCGTTGCTGGTCGAGCATGCCTACAACCCGATTCACCGCCGTTACCAGTACGACCCGGCGGGGGAGTTGGTGCGCACGTTGGACAAACTGCGTGGTGAGATCAAGTACGAGTACGAAGCCAACGGCCAGTTGCGCAGCCGTGATACCGGCTCGCTGGTGGGCAGCGAAGAGTTTCGTTATGACCCGGCAGCCAACCGGTTGGACTTCAATGCGCGGCAGTTTGCCAAGGTCAAGGACAACCGCATCAAACAGTGGCGGGATCAGGAGTACCGCTACGACCCGTGGGGCAACCTGATCGAGAAGCGCTCGGGGCATAGCAAGCTGCAAAGCTTCAGCTACGACTGCGAGAACCGGCTGGTGCGGGCAGAGACGTTGGTCAATGGCAAGCTGGCAAGCCGAGGCGAGTACCGTTACGACAGCCTTGGGCGGCGGGTGGCCAAGCGGGCTGAGATCAACGGCGAGGTCGAACAGAAGCGCTTTCTGTGGCAAGGCTTGCGGATGCTGCGGGAGGAAACGCCTGGGCAGAACATCCTGTACCTTTACGAGCCGGGTAGTTATGCGCCGTTGGCGCGGGTTGATCAGGCTGAAGGGCAAGCGCAGAAGCTTTATTACTTCCATACTGACCAGATTGGTACGCCGTTGGAGCTGACGGGCAGCGATGGCAAGATCGTTTGGCAGGCGACGTACCGTTCGTGGGGGGCGATTGAGGATCTGGCCGTCAAGCAGGTCGAGCAGAATCTGCGCTTTCAGGGGCAGTATTTCGATGACGAAACCGGCCTGCACTACAATACGTATCGTTTCTATGATCCCGAAATTGGTAGATTTATCGCTCAAGACCCGATCGGATTATTGGGGAGTTTCAACTTCTATGAGTACACACGTAACCCGGTTACCTGGACTGATGCTTGGGGGCTGTGTGCTGGAAAAGACTGGGGGGCTTACTACGCGAAGAAGACGGAAACACGTCCACCGGCGACAATGGAGCGACCACACGCTCACCATATAGTATTCAAAGGTGATTTTGCGCGATCTCCAGGCATGCAAAAAGCCCTAGAGCGTAGTAGGGCGGTGCTGGCTAAATACAAAATCGATCCTGGGCACGATACATCTGCCATGATGTGGGCAGAAAACCAAGGTCATACGATAGCGAACGCGAAGCTGGTTGCAGGCAAGCTTGAAGCGGCGGATAAAGCCATTATGGCTCAAGATTTACCCTTCAATAAGGAAGCTTTCGCCATGACGGGTGAGTTGCAAAAAATTGGTGCTGAAATTTTTGGTGGTTCCTAGGAGAGGATGATGGATTGGAAGAATTCTGAAGTTGAAGTTTCGTCCATTGTGAAGCAGGCAATTAAAGATTTGCATGATGCACGGCCAAGTGAGCATTTCTATACATTCGCCCTTTATACAGATACTAGCGCAATGACAGTTGCAATGGCAGCTAATTCTCTTGAGGCACTGGAGCTAAAGCTTCAGGATGAGGATGAAGAGGATCGCGATGAGTCTCGTAGTTACTATCAATGGGCTACCTCAGAGTGGGAATATGAAGCCTGGCGCGGCGATCTGTTTAAAGGGATATCCAAGGAGTTAAGGGAAGCATCTGGGCGCGATGAAATTGCGGCTTTCAGAGAGAATCTATATTTGTCCATGACGAACGTGTTGAAAGAGCTTGGTAAGGAGCGTTTTTTTGATCCGTTTGTCGTGCAAAATCCAACACTATTTGTCACTGTTACGGATGATGATACGGCTGAGGTTGTGGAGAATAATTCAGCAAAAGTCCTAAGTACGCCTGCCGCTTATGCGGAGTTTGTTAACAGGTATGAAAAGTGATGGTATGAGGCTATTGGACCCTGTCTTTTAGTCTGATTGTTGGTGTTGCGGCCAATGAGGACTCATCGGCGAACGCCCAGAGCTGCATACGTAGCTCGAGCGTGATGGCCTTGGCCGACTGATGGCCAAGGTCAATCTCGATGCCTGGCAAGACGTCGCGTACGACGAGGCCGACCGCTTGCTGAGCATCCACAGCGCCACCCAACAAGCACGGGCAAATCCGATAGGTTTGGATGGAGGTTTCAATCTCTATCGTTATGTGTCTAGCCCCCCTCACAGGAGTTGATTTTTGGGGTTGGTGCGAGAAAGTATGGTGGTGAGCAAATCGGGACATCATGTGCCATCGGTGCGAAAGTCGAAAGGTAGACTTTTCGCCGTTTGTAGACCAGATAAAACGCGGCCAGCACGATTACCTAGAGGTGGAAACCCAGGGCATGAATATTGGCCTCTACATCAGGCAGAAAGAGGACCGGTCGGGCCTCGGCAAGGCAATTTCCCAGGTACAGATGATCAACCTTTTGCGGCATATCGTGAGGTTTAAAAGGATTTGCATCATAACAAAGTTGATGTCGTTTCGCCGAACGGAACCCATGTATTTGGTGAAAATTTGACGCCGCGCGCAGCAGTCAATTTAATAGAAAATTGGCTTAGAGAGGATGGGCTAAGATGAAAATAGACTCTTTGGATGATTTGAGGCGCATAATCCAGCAGGATAGTTTTTTTGAGGCTGTTGTGTGTAGTGTGCATGATTGGGATGAAGCATTGGATAGGCGCGATGATGTCATCTTCGACTCTGCATGGACCGGTGCATTTGAGGAATTGAAAAAAATTGAATACTCATCTAAAAGCGATGAAAAGGGTGTAAGCGATATCCGAGAGTATGTGTTTAAGAAAGTATACGGGTTGATTGGTAGTTCGGATGCTGCAGGATATATTTCGGATGATATAGGGCTGGTGGCTGAGTCTATATCGAAAGTGTGCGATGTTCAGTGGGTGAAAAAGTTATTCGATATTTATTGTGTTGGAGAATTTCCTAATGAACTGATTCTTTAAGCTTTGCGCGTTTTTCGTTGAGGGTGGGCGTTCTAAGTCAGCTTTTTAGTATCCGGAGGCCTATATCGCGAGTTACATCTACATTATCCAAGAGCAGGTGGACCTGGTGTGCACCGAAGGCGGCCACTACATACTGCAGAGCCTCGATAACCTGTGCGAGGCCTGGCAGTTTACCTCGACCTTGTCCCACAACAAGCTGTCGCAGGTGGACAACACCGGCCTCAATACCTCGTCACTGGTTGAGCACGCCTACAACCCGATCCACCGCCGTTACCAGTACGACCCGGCCGGTGTACTGGTGCAAACCCTCTATAAGCTACGCGGCGAGTTCAAGTACGAATACGAAGCCAACGGCCAGTTGCGCAGCCGCAGTACCGCCCGCTCCCAGCTCGGTCTTGAACAAGCCGGTGCATTAGGCGACAGCCGCGAAGTCCCCTTCTACCGAATCACTCTCGGCTGGGCATTTGGGGGCGGCCACCACCATGCATTTTTCGGCGCTGGCTCGTTGGCGCCAGATCTACATCGATATTCCAGTACTGCGCTCGCGCCTCACGACTTTGGCCATCTTCAGGTCGAGTGGAGGGCCCCGCATCGCGCAGCCCGGCTTTCACCCTATTTGTAATACCGAAGGGACTATCAAGCGCGTTCAAGCCAAAACATAAAGGAAATCAGTTGCTATCTTATTGGGGTTTCTCCCCCATACTTGCTTTGAGTCGGGCCAATGTAGGTGACTCTCCACCTGTCAACTCAATGCGAAACTCTGCAAACGCATGCTCGAGATCGCCATACTGCTGCAAGCCTTCTTCAGTGAACAGGTAGCGACCCGGGATGTCGCGCCATTCCATGGCGGAATGGATCAGCTGTCGCTCTGCCGCATGCAGCAGCGGCTCTAGCTCTACGCTCAATTTCATGGCAGCGGGGTCCTGTGCCTTCAGGCTGTCGATCAACATGCGAAGCTTGACCGACTTCTGTTTGAGTTTTTCGGTGTTCATGTTCAGCCCTAGTTGGAAAGGGTGCCTATCAATTTTGGAGTGCCCCATTCGCTACGATTAGGTGTGAGGTATTGCATTGCCGCACCGGTGGGTGAAATTGTGCCATTGAGCTCTGTGGTAGGGGCAACTCCACTCACAAAAACTTCGGTTTGCTGCAAGGCCGATCTGTCCAAAGGCGAACGCCCCGGCACGCCCGCCGCTCACCACCCCGCCACGCCGCCGTCGCCAGCCAGTACCTGACCCTGGGCGCGCAGCGCCTCGACCAGGAAAAAGGTCGCGCAGGGCGTTTCCACCAGGCCGGTACGCTGTGCATCAAGGCGATAGCGGTGGCCGATGAAGCAGCCGTGCCGCACCGACGTTGTCAGCAGCCCGGCTATCTGCCGGCAGGCCAGCTCGCACCAGGCATTACGCCCCGGCAGGCATTGCCATAGGCGCAGCAAGGCCACCGAGGCGATGGCGATGGCGCAGGGGTCGGCCTCGTCGGCGCCTGGGCGGCCGCTGGCGGCGGCCGCGCCCCAGCGCTGGGTCCAGTACTCGCAGGCCCGGCCTGCGGCCTCGGCGTACTCACCACCATAGCGACCTACGGCCTCGGCCAGCCCCAGCATCGCCCAGGCCTGCCCCCGTGCCCATTGGCCTGGCGCGGTACGCTGCCAGTTACCGCCTGGCAGCAACAGGGCCTGATTGGCCCAGGCGCCCGAGGGCTCGGACAAGCTGTTCAGGCAACGCTGCAGGTGTTGGCGTGCCAGGGCCCAATGGTCGGCGTCCGGGCTGGCATGCAGCAGGGCGAGCGTCGGGGCCAGTGCGTCGATGTCCAAGGTCCTGGCGCCAGCCTCGCCAGCCCCCAGCCCTGTGCCCAGCCACCAACCGCCCAACTGTGGATCGTAGTCCGCGGCCAGTGCCGCGGCCGCCTGGGTGGCCAGGCCACGGGCCTGCTCATCGCACGACTGGCGGGCGGCAAGGCCGGCGCCGTACCAGAACACGAAGCTGCGGTTAACACTCGGTTCGCCAAGCTGTGCGGCCAGCCGGGCGCTCCAGGTCCGTGCTTCGGCCACATCCACCGCATTGCCACTGGCCTGGGCGCGCCGCCACCAAAGCGCGGCCCAGAAGCCGCCCAGCCAGGAGCCGCGGCGCGACAGTTTCCAGGGCGAGTCCCGATCGACGCGGTACAACGGGAAATGGCCATCGCACTGCTGCGAGATGCGCGGCAGGGGCGCCAGCAGGGCTTCGATGATCGCCCCGCGTTTACGCTGTTCCGGCATCGGCGCAGCCCTCCGACACCTGCCGCGCCCGGTACAGGCTGCGGCATAGCCCGGCCCCCAGGCACAAGGCGATCATCAGCAGTGTCCAGCCCGCGGTGAAGCCGCCGGGCTGGCGCAGCAGCACGGCGAACAGCGGTGGGCCCAGTGCGATACCGCCAAAGAACCCCAGCGACAGCAGCCCGGCGCTACTGGCAACTCCGCCGAAGCGCGGTTCGCGCAGCAGCATGCTCATGGCCACCGCGTTGCTGGCTACCAGGCTCAGGCCCATTCCGACCACCGCGGCCCACAGGGGCCAGTGGCGCGCGGGCGTGGCCAGTTGCATCAACACGATCGTCGCCAGGGCGAACAGGAACAGGCCGCCCAGCAACACGGTTTCATCCTTGAAAGCCGCGCCCAACGGCGTGAGCAGCAGCCGTGAAAGCACACCGGTGACGCCGAACGCACTGATCATCAGGCCGATGCTCGCGGGCGTCACACCGAGGCTGCTGGCATGCACGCCAAAAAAGGTGATGAAGGCCGACAGGCACAGCCCGGCGCAGCCCTGGATGGCCATCAGCCGCAGCAGCCAGCCGTTGGGCCGCTGTACGCGTACGGGCGGTCGATGCGCCTGGGGCGCCGGGGCGATTTGCCGAGCGACCAGCAGCGCCAGCAGCAGCGCCAATGGCGCCCAGCAGCCCAGCGCCATGCGCCAGCCCAGGGCCTGGCTGAGCACCGGCAGGGCCAGGCCGGCGAGCAGCGCCGAGGCCTGCACCCCGGCCTGCTTGATGCCTACCAGGCTGGCGCGCGGTGCGTCCACCGCCTGGGCGATGGCCTGGTTGGTAGCCGGGTTGGCCAGCGCCTGGGCCAGGCCGCAGAAGGCCAGGGCGATCACCAGCCCGACGAAGCCCGGCAGTACCAGCACCAGGCTGAAGGACAGTGCCACCAGCATGAACAGCGCCTGCAAGCCACGGCGCGAGCCAATGCGCTGTACCAGCGCCCCGGCCCATGGCGAGAGCAGCGCCGCCAGGCCGAATGCGCTGGTGGTCAGCCAGCCCAGTTGCTCACGGTCCAGCCCCAGCGCTTGAATCAGTTGCGGGCCGAGTACACCCAGCGCATAGAACACCATCATCGGCAGGCCCATGGCGCAGGTGAGCAGGGCGGCCAGCGGAACATGCCGCTTCATGGGGCCTCCTTGGCAGGCGAAGGAACGGAAGGGGTCAGCACGTCGAAGGCGCGGCCGGGGCGCGTGGCCTGGAGCAGGTCGCGCCCCAGGGTGCTGATCAGCGCGTCGTCGGTGCCGTCGAGAATGTGCGTGGTGCGGGCGCCGCGATAGATGCCCGACAGCGGCGACAGCTCGCTCAGGCCCTCGGCGCCCATTATCTGGATCGCCGAATCCACGGCCAGCGACAGCGCATCGGAGGCCGCCAGCTTGGCCAGGTTGACTTCGATGGCGCTGGCCTGGCCGCGATCGAAGGTGGCCGCTGCCTCGCGCAGCAGGCCCCGGGCCGCCGCGATCTCGCGGTAACAGCGGTATACCCGGGCACGTACCAGTTGCTTGTCGGCGAGCCGTGCCTGCGCGCCGCGGGCCGAGTGCACCCGCGCGCACAGATCGTCGAAGCAGCGCCGGGCCAGGCCCAGCCAGTGGGCGGCGCGCAACAGGCGGCCCAGGCCCAGGCGTTGCTGCATCAGCATCAGGCCCTGGCCTGGCGCGCCCAGCACCTGGTCAGGCTCCACCCGCACCGCCTCCAGGTGCAGCTCGCCCTGGCCCTGCTGACGGCCTAGCAGCGCCAGAGGCCGCACAAAACGAAAGCCTGGGCTGTTGCAGGGCACCACCAGCATCGACAGGCCGGTCTGCAACGGGCCCTCGTCGGTGCGGGCGATGACGGTGGCGAAATCTGCCCGCTCGGCACGGCAGATGAACCACTTGCGCGCCGTCAGCCGCCAGTGGTCGCCTTGCCATTGGGCGCGGCTGTTCAGGGTGGCCGGGATCGAGCCGATGCTGTCGGGCTCGGACATGGCATAGCAGGGCACTTGCTCGCCGCGCACCAGCGGCAGGTACACGCGCTCGCGCAGGCTTGGGTTGGCGTGGCGTGCCAGCATGTGGCAGTCCAGCGTGGCGTCGCAGCCGAGAATCGCCGGCGCGAACTCGCTGCGGCCTTCTTCGGCGGCCACCTCCAGGTAGTCGGTCAGGCGCGCGAGGCGACCGCCGTCGGCCACGGGGTAGAAATTGCCGGATACCCCGGCGCCCTTGGCCTGCACCTGCAGTTCGGCGCTTAGCCGCGCCGCCGCCGCGTCGCAGCGGCCCAGCTCGGCCTCACGCGGCAAAATCTGCCGCTCGACGAAGTGGCGTACCCGTTGCGCCAGTTCAATGACGTGCTCGTTGGCCATGGCTCAGCCCACCTGCCGCACGGGCTCGCCCAGCCCGGCTGCGTCGGCGGCCAAGGCACGCTTGTCGACCTTGCCGGCCGGTGTCAGTGGCAGGTGGCGATAAAAGCGCAGGTATTCCGGCAGCTTGTTCACTTCCAGCCCCTGTTCGCGCAGGAACCCGGTGATGTCCTGCAGGGCGAAGCGCGGGGCGCCGTCGCGCAGGGTCACGCACAGGCATACGCGCTGGCCCAGGTCCGGGTCGGGCACCGGCACGCAGGCCACGCTCACCACGTCCGGGTGGGCCATGGCCAGGCCTTCGATCTGCACCGGGCTGATGTTGGCGCCGCCGCGGATGATGATGTCCTTCTTGCGCCCGGCGAGCTTGAGGTAGCCGGCCGCGTCGATGAACCCCAGATCGCCGGTGCGCACCCAACCCTCGGCGTCGCGATAGCGCTCGTCCAGCTCAGGCGCATTGACGTACTGCATCGGGCTCAGCGGCCCGCGTGCCGTGATTTCACCCACGCTGCCCTGGGGCACTTCGCGGCCCAGGTCGTCGACGATACGTATTTCGCAGACCGCCGGGTTGGGCTTGCCCACGCTGCCCAGCACCGCTTCCAGCGGGTCGTCCAGGGTGTTGTGGCAGTTCACCCCGTCGGCCGAGCCATACAGGCTGATGAAACCGCAGCCGAAGGCTTCGCTGCAGCGCAGCACGGTGGCCTGGTCGATCACCGAACCGCCGCAGATCAGCCCGCGCAGGCTGGAGGTGTCGATCTGCGCCAGGGCCGGGTCGGCGGCGATGCGTTGCAGCATGGTCGGCACGCCAAGGATGAAGGTTGGGCGTAGGCGCGCGATGGCCTTTATCGCCTCGCCCACCTCGAAGCGCGGCAGTACCACCAGCGAGCCGCCCAGCCAGCTGAGCACGCCGAAGGTGGCGGTAGAGCCGAACGAGGACCCCAGCGGGACCAGGTACAGGCCGCGGAATTCGGCGCCGTCATCGCTGATGCGCTGCAGGAAGCGCCCCCGTCCACCGATCAGTGCGTTGTGCGAATACGCCACCAGCTTGGGCTCGGATTCGGTACCGGAAGACACCAGCAGGCGTACTGGCGAGTCCGGGCATACCCGCGGCAGGCTGGTGCTGTCGATCGGCGCATGCTCGAACAGGGCGTCGAGGGTCGACCAGCCTGCACGCGGTGCGCCGTCTACGATCAGCACGCGCAACGAGAGCAGGGTTGGGCGTAGCGACTCGATGACCTCGCACAGGTCGATGTCGGCATACGTGGCCGGTACGATGACCGCCCGGGCATCGCAGCGGCGCACCAGCGCCTGGATGTCGAGCTTGCCGCGCCCCGGCGGGAAGGGTGCGACGATGGCGCCCAGGGCCGCCACCGCCAGGTCGATGGCGCAGCAGCGCCAGCTGTTGCTCAATTGGTAGGCCACCACGTCGCCGGCAACGATGCCCGACTGGCGCAGGCTGCCGGCCAGGCGCAGGGCTGCGCCCAGCAGTTCGGCATAGCTGACGTCGCCCTCGGGGGACAGCACCGCCGGCTTGGCCGGCGTTTCCCGGGCGCGTTCGCGGAACAGGTCGAACACGTCGCGATTAGGGTAGCTGCCGTCTTCGCGCCAGCGGCGACGGGCAGCCTGGGGTACCAGGTCGATGATGCCGGCAGTGTTCATGTGAAACTCCAGGGTGATTGAACGGATCGGTAGGCGCGCTGACCGAAGCAGTCGGCCAGGCGCGGGTCGTTGGCCAGGCACGCCAGGTCCTGATGCACCTGGCTGGCGGCAATGCCAGCCTGCTGGCAGCGCGTCTGCCAGTGCCGGGCGTCGGCGCTGGCCAGGCGCCGGGGTAGCTCTGCGGGGGTGCAGGTGCCGCCCAGCAGTTGCCCCAGGGCTTGCCACTGCTGGCGTGTCTGGCAGTCCAGTGCGAGCAGGCCGTCGCCGGTCTCGAACACGCCTTGCAGCAGGCTGGGCGGGGTGCTGTTGCAGGGGGGGGCCAGCAGCAGGTCGGCGGCGCCCAGCAGCGAGCTGTGTACCTGGTTGCCGCGCCCGTGCAGGCTGCGGTCCAGCAGCGCGGCGCAGATGCCTTGCGCGCTGATCACACCACCCAGGACATCGAGCGCGGTGAACAGCGTGCCGCCACGTGTGCCACTGGCGCGGGCGATGCGCTCGGCGACGCCGGACCACGCCTGCACGGTGAAGTCGGTGCCGGGCGCCGATACCGGGGCATCGCCCCAGCCACCGGCGTAGGCATGCACCAGGCCCGGCCGGGCAAGCTGCAGGTCGGCGGCATCCAGACCCAGCTCGGCGGCCTTGCCGGGGGCCCAGTTATGCAGGAACACGTCGGCGTCGGCGCACAGGGCGCGGATCTCGGCGCGACCTGCAGCGGACTTGATATCCACTTCGCGTACTGTCTTCAGGTGATTGAGCGCGTCGAAGCGCACCGAGCAGCCATCGGCGCAGGGCGGCATGTGCCGCAGGGGGTCGCCGCCTGGCGGCTCCAGGCGGATCACCTCGGCACCTAGCAGGGCCAGCAGGTGCCCGGCCAGCGGCCCCTGGATACGGCGGCATGACTCCAGCACGCGCAGGCCTTGCAACGGTAGCGCGGCTGGGCGCGGGGCTGGCCGCAGCGGTGCCTGCGGGCCGGGTGTCAGCCGCCAGGGGGTGTGCAGGCTGGCCGGGTAGTCGGCATCGGCCTGGCGCTGCGCCGGGCTGCGCAGTACCACCAGCGCTACCCCGCTGGCCCGCGCCTGCTGCCGGATCTGCGCCAGCGGCAGGCGCGCCAGTGCGTCCAGGCATTCGGCCGGCATCGGCGCCACGGCCTTAGCATAGCGCAGCAGAAAGTGCTGCCAGGCTTTGCCGGCCAGGCTGTCGGGCAAGCCGAGGGCGTGCCAGAAGTGGCGCCAGGGCTGGCTGTCGAGGGTTTCCAGTTCGAAGGCCGTGCCTTCCAGGGAAACGAACGGCGGGCGGGCAAGCGCGTCGTCCTGCCCCGGCAGCAGCCGTTCGGCGTCTTCCGGTGCGGTTGCGCCAGCCAGGTACTGGCCGATACTCAGCAGGCCGCCGCGCAGCGGGTCCAGGCTTACCTGGGTGAACTGCCCGCCGCGCAGTTGGCCGACGGCAGCAGCCAGGCTGGCCTGCCAGGCGAGGGCGGCGTTGAGGGCGGCCAGGTAATCCACGCCCAGTGCTTGCGGGCGCCCGCTGGCACGGCCGTGCACCGACATCAGGCCGCAGGCAGCTTGCTGTATGAACTCGCTGGTGCTCTCCAGGGGCAGACCTGGCGGTGCAACGAACCGCATGTGAACGGGGTGCAGATCAGCGTGGGCCAACTGCAGCGCGGCCCCTTCGGCCAGGCCGTCGAGGGCACGCAGGCCAAGGCACTGGCCGTGGTGTTGCAGGGCGCGGCTCAGGCCCTGCCAGCCGGGCAGGGAGGGGCCGCTGCGCCAGCCGAGGCTGGCGTCATCTAGCATACGGGACATGGCGGATCTCGCGAACAGGTTACGGGCGAGCAGGCTTCGCGGGCGGGCCCGCGAAGCGGTGAGCGGTGGGTCAGCCGCCGGCCACGGCGGGCAGTACGGTCAGTTGGTCACCGGGGCGGATAGGCGTGGCCAGGCCGTCGGCGAAGCGGATGTCGTCGTCGTTGACGTAGATGTTGACGAAACGGTGCACCTGGTCGTCTTTCACCAAGCGGGCCTTGATGCCGGGGTAGCGGCTGTCCAGGTGCTCGATGATGTGGCGCACGGTATCGCCTTGGGCCTGGACCTGCTTCTGGCCGTCGGTGAGTGGGCGCAGCAGGGTGGGGACGATCACGGAAACCGACATGCTTTTCTCCTTGTGGTACACGTTGTGCCGGGGGCCGGCAAGGGTCAGGGCTGGACGCACAGGGGCTCTTCGAACACCCGTCCGTCGATGATGCGAAAGCTGCGCGCGGCGTGCCGCGCCTCGCCCCAGGTCGAGACGATCAGGTAATGCACCTGGGGGTCGCTGGCCAGGGCGATATCCTCGCGGCTTGGCCAGGCTTCGCTGGCGGTGTGCGAGTGGTAGATCACCCGGCAGTCTTCGTCGCGCTGATCCAGCTCACGCCAGACCTGCAACTGCTCGCGCGGATCGAAGCTGAACCAGGTGGGGCTGGCGGCCTGGTTGCGCATCGGTACCACCCTGTGTGCAAGCGGCTCGCCGCTGGCGGCGGCAATCAGCCCACAGGCCTCGATGGGATGCGCGGCCTGGGCCAGGTGCCTTACCTGTTCCAGGGCCTGAGCGGTGATGCGCAGAACCATGCGGGCGCCCTCAATAGCTCGGCAGGGCCGGTTCCACTTCGCGCACCCACGCCAGCACGCCGCCTTGCAGGTCACGCACCCTGCCGTGGCCGAGCCGTTGCAGGTCGCCGGCCACGGCTTTGGAGCGCATGCCCGACTTGCAGGTGATCACCAGGTCGGTGTCGTGGCCGTAGCGCTCGACGATCTGCGTCGCCACCTGCGCAGACTTGGGCATGAGCACCGCGCCGTCGATGCGCACGATGTCCCATTCGGTCGGCTCGCGCACGTCGATGATCACCGGCGCGCGTCCGGCATCCTGCAGCGACTTGAGCTGCACCGCGCTGATCTGCGGCACGGGCGCTGCATCACTGGCAGCGGGTCGGTCCAGCCCGCACAACGCCTGGTAGTCGCCCAGGGCGGTGACCGGCTGGCGCTGCGGCAAACGGCGCAAGGGCAGCTCGCGGTAGCTCATCTGCAACGCGTCGTAGACCATCAGGCGGCCCAGCAGTGGCTCGCCGATGCCGGTCAGCAGCTTGATCGCTTCGGTAGCCATGATCGAGGCGATGGCCGCGCACAGCACGCCGAGCACGCCACCTTCGGCGCAGGAAGGCGCCAGCTCCGGCGGCGGTGGCTCCGGGTAGAGGTCGCGGTAGTTCAAGCCGCGACCGCCCGGGGCATTCTCCCAGAACACCGACGCCTGGCCTTCGAAGCGGAAGATCGAGCCCCATACGTAGGGCTTGTCGGCCAGGATGCAGGCGTCGTTGACCAGGTAGCGGGTGGCGAAGTTGTCGGTGCCGTCGAGGATCAGGTCGTAGCCGCTGAACAGCTCCACGGCCATGTCCGCCTCAAGGCGTTCGGTATGGGTGTGCACCTTGACCAGCGGGTTGAGGCGGGCAATGGCCTGGCGAGCGCTCTCGGCCTTGAGCTCGCCGAGGGTGTCGACGCTGTGAATCACCTGGCGTTGCAGGTTGGACTCGTCGACCCGGTCGAAGTCGATCACGCCCAGGGTGCCGATGCCGGCTGCGGCGAGGTAGAGCAGGGTCGGCGAGCCCAGCCCGCCGGCGCCGATCACCAGCACCCTGGCGTTCTTCAGGCGGCGCTGGCCGAGTACGCCGATGTCGGGAATCAACAGGTGACGGCTGTAGCGGTTCACTTCTTCGCGGCTGAGCTCGGCTGCGGGCTCGACCAGAGGCAGTAAGGTCATATCGCTTTCTTCCATTCAGTAGATACGAACTGGAACCATTTTCAATTGTGTGAGCCGCCGGTTCAATCCGCCGAGCGGCCCGATTCGTATGGCAAAGCGCGGTAAAACTATGGGTTTTGTCGGCGGGGCGGTGGCAGGGCGCAAAGGGGCTGCGTGGCAGCCCCCGTGGCTCACGACTGGAACGTGGCCAAGTCCTCGCAGACGCTGGCGAAGGCGCTCAGAAAGCATTCGGCTTCCTCGCGCGTGAGCACCAGCGGCGGCTGGATACGCATCACCCGGTTGTTGTTGGCGGTAACGAAGGTGAGCACGCCATGTTCCTCGGACAGCTTGGTCATGAAGCGCAGCACGAACATGTCTTCCAGGTTCTGCTCCAATGCCTGGGCGGCGGCCTCCAGGTGCGCGCGGGCAGCGCCCGACAGCATGCGGTAGGTGGCCATGGCCTGGCCCGGTATGCGCCCCGCCAGTTCCTTGACCAACGCCTGCACGCCGCCGCGCATGTCCTGGTGAAACTCGATCGCCAGCATCAGCCCGCGGCCGCGCACCGCCACCAGGAACGGGTAGCGGTCCACCAGGTGCTGCAAGCCGGCCTGCAGAAACGCCCCCACTTCGGCGGCATTGGCACACAGGCCGTCCTGCTCCAGCACATCCAGCGCCGCCAGGGCCGCGGCGGCAGCGAAGTTACCGCCACCGAAGGTCGAGGTGTGCAGGGCGAAGCTGTCGATATCGCCATAGGCACGTTCCCACACGGCGTCGCGCGACAACGTGGCACCGATTGGCACCAGGCCGCCGGACAGCGACTTGGAAAGCACCATGATGTCTGGCGCGGTATTGTCCCACTCACAGGCGAACAGCTTGCCCGTGCGGCCCAGGCCGGTCTGGATCTCGTCCAGTATCCACAGGCAGTCGAACTCATCGCACAGCGCACGAACCCCAGCCAGGTAGCCAGGCGGTGGCAGGATCACGCCGCCTTCGCCCTGGATCGGCTCGACGATGAAGGCAGCCACGTCGCCTTGCTCCAGGCGCCTGCGCAACGCGTGCAGGTCGCCGAAGGGCAGGCTGTCGCAGCGCGGCAGCAGGGGCTCGAAGGGGGTGCGGTGCTTGGCCCGGCCGGTCACCGACAGTGCGCCCAGGGTCTTGCCGTGGTAGCCGTTGTCGCAGTAGACCACGCTGCGCTTGTCGCTGGCGGCCAGGGCCAGTTTCAGTGCCGCCTCTACCGCCTCGGTTCCGGAGTTGCTGAAGAACACCCGGTTCAGCCCACCGGGCGCCAGTGCCGCCAGGCGCTGGGCCAGCAGGCTGGCGTGCAATGGCGCCGAGAGGTACTGGATGAAGGTGGGAAATTGCGCCTGCAGGTAGCCTTGCAAGGCCTGGCTGATGGCTGGGTGATTATGGCCGGTGTTGAGGCAGCCGTAGCCGGCGACGAAGTCGAGAAAGCGCCGGCCGTCCAGGTCGGTGAGCCAGCAGCCCTGGCCCTGGCTGAAGACACGCTCGATATGGTTGAACCGGTAGAACTCGCGCAGCACCGGGTTGATGTGCTCGGCAAAGCTGTTGAGCACTTCGCGGCGCAAGGCCAGGGGCTCGTCGGTGGCGTCGCTGGCGCGTAGCGCACGGCGCGGGTGGTGGTGGCGGTGCAGGCGGTCGAAGGCCTCGCTGGCGAGCACTTCGCCGTCATGGGTCATGGGCGAAGGGCTGAAGCCGTGACGCTCGGCGATGCGGCCGATCTCCAGCACCTTGTGCACCGGCAACTCACGGCCCAGGGAGAATGGCTCGGCGCGGCCCTCCAGCGCCAGGATCATGGTTTCGGCCAGGCAGCCATTGAGGCTGCGCTTGGGCTCCAGGCCCAGGCTGCGCAGCCCCAGGTGCACGGCGGGGCTGGCGGAGACCAGGCCGGCGTCCACCAGCAGGATGTCGCGGCGCTGGTGGGGCACGTCCATCACGTCCTTGGGCAAGGCGGCATCCAGCACCACCGAGCCTGGCAGCAGCCGGCGTGGGTCGATCAGGCCGCCGCTGGACGTCGCGGCTACATAGAAGCGCACCTGGGCGTAACAGTCTTCAAGGTTGTCATGCAGGGTGACCTGGGCGTGGTACTGGCTGGGCAGGTATTCCAGGTGCGCCTGGGCCTGCTGGGCGTTGCCCCGGTGCACCAGGCGCAGCCGGCAGCCCTGTTCGGCCAGCAACCGCGCCACGGCCAGGGCGATCGACCCGGGGTAGCCGAGTACCGCCACCTCGGCGTCCGCTGCGGCGATGCCCAGCAGGCGCAGGCTGTCCATCAGGTTGGCGTAGGCGGCGAAGGCGGTCAGCGAGTTGCCGGTGGTAACGGCCACCTCGGCCTGCTGCATGGTCGCCACGCCGCGGTTGCCGACGATCGCGGTAAAGCCGCCCAGGCCCACCAGTTCGGCGCCTTCGGCCTTGAGCGCGGCCACGCCCTGCAGCACCCGTTCGGCAATCGCGCGCGGCTGGCGCAGCATCTGCTCGGCGGTCAGCGGCACGAACTGCAGCATTCCCGAGCACTCGGCGCCACAGGCGCTGACGATGCGCCCGAAATCGATGAACGGCACCAGGTTGCGCTGCTGCCAGCGCTCGGCCTGGTAACCCCAGGCCTGTTCTTCCAGGGTGCGGTCGAGCATGTCCACCAGCTTGACCTGATGCAGCAGGCCAGTGGAGGTGGGGTGGGCAATGAATCCGAATTTCATCAGCAGTTTTCCATGTTCAGGCGGCTCCAGGCGGTTTCCGAGACCAGGCTCAAGCCATCGCCCTCGGAGTTGTGGCCCAGCCATACGTCGAAGAAGTTCAGGCGCCCCGGCGCAGTCAGCGCCTGGCGCAGGGTGTCGGGGCAGAACTGCAGCAGGCGGGCGCGGCAGACACGCAGCGGGCCGAACGCGCGCTCTTCCCACAGCGGCCCCTCGGCCAGCGGCACGTTGACCTGGCTGGCGCCGTGGCAGGCATAGCGTTTGTCCAGGTAGGTCTGAATCATCGACAGCACGCCGTTGGCCAGGTACATCACCGTGACGTTGCGCTGGCCGGCATCGGCGCTGCTGGCCAGGCTCATCGCCAGGCGCTGCTCGATGTCCGGCACCAGGGCGCGGGCACCGTCGCCAATGAACGCCAGCACATGGCGCTCGTCGTTCAGGGCTATGTAGGGCAGCGACATCAGCGCATCGCCCATCAGCGCCCGGCCGTACCAACCGGAGAAGCGGCGTCGGTACGGGGCAGGTTACGCAGGGCCGACAGGCTGCAACGGCCCACGTCGTAGACACCGGTGTAGCGGTAGCCGTGACACTCGATCAGCTCGCCAAGCAACTGGCCGAGGCGATGAAAGAAGTAGTTCGGCGTCATCGGCAGGGTTTCGATCTGGTCGCTGGGCAGCACCTCGCGGGTGCGCTGCAACCTTTGCAGCCGCTCGCGGCGGGTGCGCAGCAGCGCGGCCGGTACGGCCAGGCGCGGCTCCAGGTAGTCGAGCACCCTGTTCAGGGCCAGCGGCACTGGCAGCTCGCAAAACGGCGCGATATGGCCGGGCTGGTGGTTGACCTGGGCAATGTGGAACAGCCTGGGCAGGCGACCTTCCGAGTAGGGCGTGGCGGACTGGTCGATCTTGCTTTTGACGAACATCAGCCAGGGTTTGCCCGGCTCGTTGTCGGTGCCTTCGAGAAACGCGTGCACGCGGCGGCTGAATCCGTACATCGACAGCGGCCCGAGGTAATTGGGCACCGGCTCCTGGTCCTGATAGGCGCATACGCTACCGGGCGCGACAATGCTGTCGGCCAGCGCGATGCCAGCGCGGCGCGCCAGTTCGACCACCCGCTGGCGCTCGTCGGCAGCCAGCCGCCCGCATTGCCAGAGCAGGCGCGAAGGCGTGTGGTTGATCACCGCCAGCAACTGCTCCAGCGCCGCCAACTCCGGTGCCGTAAGCGCCTGCTGCATGGCTGTGGCGGGCATGGGCGGGGGCGGGCCTTCCAACTGCGCGCGGGATTCGAGCACCGCCTGGGTGGCGAACAGGAAAGTCGGCGCCGGGCGTTGGTCAAGGGCAGCGAAGGCCTGTTCGACACAGGCCGCGGCTTCATCCGGGCGGCGCACGAAGCGCTGCCACAGGCCGCGGGCGGCGATGACCTGATGGCCATCGTTGTCGGCGTCCAGGGTGCCCTGGAAGGCGAACCAGACCGACTCCGGGGAGTCGGCGCAGACCACCAGGCCCGGCGCACCGGCGCGCTTGAGGTTGGCCAGGGTGCCGCGCATCTCGTCAAGCATGCCCGAGGTCATCACGATCACGTAGGCCCGTTGGTACAGCTGCCAGCCGGCCAGGGCGCTGACCGCCAGGGCGTGCTCGTTGCAGGCGCTGTGGAAACCGCAGGCGGTTGGCCGCAGCAGTTCGCCCAGCGAGTCGAGCAGGCCGGCGACCATGGAGCCGGTAAAGAAATGGCAATCCCAGGCCTGGCCCCAGCGTTGGGTCATGCGCTGCTGGATGTCGCGGGCCAGGCTCACCGGCTCAGCCGATTGCAGGGTGGTGCGTGCCAGCAAGCGGTTGCAGTAGGCGTGCTCAAGGTGGTCGACGAACAGGCGCAGCAGGTCGGCGCGGCGCAGCGCGCGGTCTTCGTGGGGCACGCGCAGCAGGCGGTTGCCGCCCAGGCGGGTCAGCCAGTGCTGCAGGTGCTGCGCATGGCACAGCAGCACGGCGCTGCTGGGCGAGCGGCGGGCTTCGGGCTGGGTGTCGAGCAGGACGCCCAAGGGGTCGTGCTCGGGTTGCGCTTGCAGGTCACGGGTATCCAGCAGCACGTGGTCGCAGGGGCAGGCGGTGGCCAGCGCCGCCTGGGCCTGGGCAAGGTCGTCGAAGGCCAGCAGCTGCAGGGCCAGCGCACCTGGCTTGGCCTGTTGGCGCAGGTAGGCTTCGGCCTGGCCGGCGACCTGGCGGTACAGGCTCTGCAACTGGGCGGCGGGCCAATGCTGGCTGGCGTGCGGGGTCTCATGCCCCAGCCAGTGGTTGAGCCGGTCGAGCACGGCGCTGACGTCGGCCCGTAGCGCCGGATCGCGGCTGATCAGGCAGATGCCGTAGCGGTGTGGCTTCATGGTTTGCCCTCAAGGGTGATGGAAGCGGTGCCTGGGGCGGCGTCGCCGGGGGTGCGCAACAGGGCGTCGGTGCTGCGGGCGATGCTGTGGCGCACCCGCCACGCCAGCATCAGCGCCAGCGCCAGGCCCGCGCCCAGGCTGGCCAACAGGCCGCCATAGCCCAGGCGGTCGAGCAGCAGGCCGGCGAGCACCGGTGCGGCCAGACGGGTGACCACGAACAGGCTCGACTGCAGGCCATAGTCGCTGGCGCTGCGTTGCTGGCGGCTGAAGAACAGGGTCAGGCCGAACATCAGCGCCGACACCGCCCCCATGGCCAAGGCCAGCAGTAATGCACCGGCGATCAGCCAGGGCTGGCCCAGCCGCAGCCACACCGCCAGGCCCAGCACCCCCAAGGCCAGCAGCGCCGCCAGCAGGTACAGGACAATCGCCCGTGCCGTGCCCAGCAGCGGAATCAGGCGCCCGCCCACCAGGCTGGCAAATGCGCCCAGCGTGCCCCCGGCAATGCCCACCAGCCAGGCCACCTGCTCCAGGGCCATGCCCTGGTCGAGCAGCAGGGGTTTAAGGTACAGCCAGGCCGCCCCGATGAACGGGAAGGCGCTGAGCAGCAACCAGGTCCACTGGCGTGCCGCCGGCTGGCCGAAAAAGCCGGCCCAATCGGCCACCAGGCCCGGTGCCATGGCTGCCGGTGTGGGCACGCTCGGCAGGCGCCTGGCGACGAGCAGCAGCGCCAGCACCCCCAGTGCCAATGCCGCGCCCATGATCACGAACGGCGCCTGCCAGCCCAGGCGCGACTGCACCAGCAACATCGCGCCGCCGCCCACGATCGCACCCACGAACAAGGCCGCGGCGCGGATGCTGCCGGCACGCACCTGTTCGTGGCGCGGCAGCCATTGCACCGCCAGGGCATTGAGTGGGATGTCCATCCAGGTGGCGACGATGCTGATGGCGAAGGTCATGGCGAACAGCGCCAGGCGCTGTTCGATGAGGTTGTCGCGGGCGATCAGCGCATACAGCACGATCAGCACGCCACCGAGCAACGCCAGCCAGCGCGGCAACGGCGAGCGCCCCAGGCGCACCCGCTGCACCGGCACGGCCATGAGGAACTTGAACACTGCCGGCAGCCCGGCCAGCTGGAACAGACCGATCTCGGTCCCGCTCCAGCCGTATTGGCGCATGACCAGCGGCAGGCCGAACATCAGGTAGATGCTCGGCACGGCCAAGGCCAGGTTGAGCCAGCCGAACAGCAGTTGCAGGGCGATGACAGGGGGGCGGGTCATGGTGTCACTCCTTGGCCTTGCGGGCGATGACTGCCGTTACCGGCGTTAGTGGGTAGCGCACGCCATCGACCTGCTCTACACCACGCCAGCCGCTGTCGCGCAGCAGCTGCGCCAGCTCGCCCTCGGCCAGTACGTGGCGGCCTTGCAGGCGCATGTGCAGGTAGTAGGGCAGCACCTGGGCCGCGACCTGACGGGCCTGGGGCACTTCAGCCTGGCAGCACACCAGCAGGCCACCGGGCGCGAGCGCCGCGTGCAGGCGCTGCAAGGTGGCCGGCAGGTCGTCGACGAAGTGCAGCACCGACGAGCACCAGATCAGGTCGTAGCCGCTGCCTATGTCGTCGCTGTTCAGGTCTGCGCCGCGCGCGCTCAGCCGGGCGCCCAGGCCGGCGGCGGCGATATTGTCGGCGGCCACCTGTGCCGTCTCGGGGTATTCGAGGACCACGCCGCTGAGCGCCGTCAGTTGCCGGGCCAGGGCGATGGCCACCAGGCCCGGCCCGCCGCCGAGGTCGAGCAGGCGTTGCAGGCGTGGGTACTCCGGCAGGCTGGCCAGCAAGGCACAGGCGCTGTCGCAGGTGACCGCTCGTTGTTCCTGGGCGATCTGCAAGCGCGCGGCATTGGCCCACCCCTGGTCGAGCTGGGCGGTACTCGGCGCCTGGCGCGGCATGCCCGTGCGCAGGTAGCCGTCCAGTTGTGCGCCGGTTTCCCGCAGCACGCGGTGGCGGAACATCAAGGCATCGCCGCAGTACTGGACCGCGTCGCTGCGCAGGTGGCGGTCGGCCAGCGGGCTATTGCGGTAGCGCGCCGGGCGCTTAGCATGGCGTTCGAGCAGGTCCAGGCTCCACAGCAGTTCGAGGAAGTAGTCGGCGCTCTCGGCATGCCAGTCCAGGGCCTGCGCCACCTGGGCGGGGGCGAGGTATTGCTGCAGGTGATCGAACAGGCCGTGTGCCAGCGCCAGCTGCAAGGCGTCGGCCGCCAGCCCTCCCAGTTGCAGGTCCCAACAGGCTTGCAAGGGGTGGGTGGCGGTGGGGTGCAGGTCGCGGGGGGGGGTGCAAGTCGGGTCACGGTAACTTCCTGTAGTTGTCGCGTGTGTGGCCGTTGCGGGCCCACGGATAAAGAACGAAACGGGGCATGGCCGAATCAGCTCAAAGGGTGGTATATATTAAATAAGAATCATTCACATAAAATATGCGAGCCGGAGCCGTTTCTATGCGGTGCGACGGCCGCAGATCCTCAGGGATGTCTTCATGAACACGAGCAACGCCACCTGCCGCCTGGGCCTGGACCAGCCCCGGCACCGTTCGCTGAGCGCCGACGGGCGCCTGCGCCTGCAACTAGACGAAGCCTACGGGCAGTGCCACACCGACCTGCTGCAACTGGAGCAAGGCCTGTCGCTGGGGCGCCTGCATTACCACCCCACACGCCCGCTGGTGGAGGAGACCTGCGGGCCGCATGACGGCCACGTGATGGTGGTGACGGTGGGGCTGCAGGGAAAATCCGGCTTCATCGGCCAGGACGGCAGCAGCCTGGCGTTCGAGGCGGGGCACACCACCATCACCGCCTTCCGTGCCACGCCTGGCGAGCGCCGTTACCAGGCCAACGAAACCGCTTCGCAACTGCGCGTGGTGATCGACCACGCGACGCTGTGCAAGTACGTGGGCGAGGCACGGGCCACTGAAGTGCTGGGCAGCGGCCGGTTGCACCGCCTGGATTTCCGGCCCAGCTCCCAGGCCGCCCAAGCCCATGCCGCCGCGCTGGTGCGCTACCTGCAACCGGGCGGTCTGGACCCGGCCCACCGGCTGGACCTGCATATCCACACCCTCAGCCTGCTGGCCGAGCAGTTCAACCTGCTGGCGCCGCCGCCCAGCACCGCCGCGGCCTTGAGTACCAGCGACGTGCAGCGTATCGAGCGGGCGCGCAACCTGTTGTGCGAGCAACTGGACAAGCCGTTGACCGTGGATTACCTGGCCACGGCGGTGGGCATGAACGAACACAAGCTCAAGGAGGGGTTCCGTTACCTGTTCGACACCACACCGGCACGCATGCTGCTGGAATTGCGCATGCGCAAGGCCATGACCTTGCTGGAGGCCGGGCAACAGGTGGCGCAGGCGGCGTGGCAGGTGGGGTACAAATACCCGAACAACTTCACCGTGGCGTTCACCCGCTATTTCGGGCGGTCACCAAAGTCGATCTTCGGGCGCAAGCGCTGAGCCCGGTCAGGGCGCCGCTGCGGGCCATGGCGTGGGTCGCAGCGGCGCGCCCCCCCTACAGCTCGAAGCTGACCCTCATCCCCACCTCGCGTGGCGGGCTGTACACGGTCACAGCGCCATTGAGCAGCCCCTGGGCGTCGTAGCGCTTGTCCAGCAGGTTGTCGACATAGGTGCTGACGGTGTACTGCCCGAAGCGGTAGCCAGCGCTCAGGTCCACCAGGCCGTAGCCGGGGCGCCGATAGGTATTGGCAGCGTCCAGATACACCTTGCCCACCGCACTCAGCGCGCCCTGTACGTACCAGCCGGCATCGGCGTCGTAACGCAGGCCCAGGTGGCCGGTGAAGTCCGGGGCGAACGGGTTGCGGTTATCCTCGTAGTCGTTGCTCCCCTCGCGGAACCGCTCGAAGCGGGTGCGGTTCAGCCCCAGCGCTGCAGTGAGGGTCCAGCGTTCGCCCAGCAGGTATTCCAGGTCCAGGTCCAGGCCGGTGGAGGTCGCCGCCGCCGCATTGGTGATGTACACCAGCCCCTGCTGCACCAGTTGCTGTACCTGCATGTCACGCACCTGCATGCGGTACAGCGCCGCCGAGTAGCGCAGGCGCTGGTCCGCGGTCAGGCCCTTCAGGCCCACCTCAAGGCTGCGCACCTGCTCCGGGTCGTATGCCGGGTTGCCGGCGCTGCTGGCGAAGGCATTGAAGCCGCCCGCACGCATGCCCTGGCTGTAGCTGACGTAGGCCTGGGCATCCTCGCTCAGCGCATACTGCAATGCCACCTTGGGGGTGAAGTGCTGCCAGCTGTCGGACTGGTTGCGGTTGCCTGCCGGGTCGATCCAGGCACGTGCGTACTCATAGCGGCCACCCAAGGTCAACGACCAGGCCCCGGACAGCGGCTGCAGCCATTGGCCGAACAGCGCGGCGGTATTGCCCCCCAGGCCGGCCTGGGTGCGGCTGAGCCCCATCGGCAGTTTCTGCTGGTAATCCAGGTCGTGGTCTTCACGGTCGGCATACGCGCCCAGCAGCCAGCGGCCTTGCCCGTGGCTGCCACTCAGGCGCAGTTCCTGGCTCAGGGTTTCGAAGTGGTAGTCGCGGGCCAGGTGCATGAGGTCGCTTGGCTGGAAGTCGGTGTCCTGGCGTAGACGGTCGTCGAACACGCTGCGTGCGGTGATCGAGCGCAGTTCCAGGTCGCCGCCCAGTTGCCGGCGCAGGTCCAGCGACCAGGTGTCGCCGCTGGAGTGGTTACGCCCGGCCAGCCCGGAATTCACTGCCCGGTCGCGGCCCGTGCGGCTGCCCCATTGCGCGGCCTGGTCGCGGTATTTCAGGGTGCTGTAGCGCAGGGTCGCGTCGGTGAGCGCGTCCGGCGTCCAGCGCAGGGTCAGGCGGCCGCTCTGGCGCTCGCGGTCGTCGGCTTGGCCACCGGCGAAGTCGTCGTCCAGGTAGCCGTCCTGGCTTGTCCATTGGCCGGCGGCGCCTGCATACAGGGTGCCTTCTATCAGCGCGGTGCTCAGGTCGGCGCTGACCAGGCGCTTGTCACGGCTGCCCAGCCCGGTTTCCACCCGGGCGTAGTCGGCGTCGCCCGGCTGGCGCGTGAACACGCTGAGCACGCCGGCCTCGGCGTTGCGACCGTACAGTGCCGATTGCGGACCGCGCAGGATCTCCACGCGCTCGACGCCCACCAGGTCATTGTCGAAGCCTTGGCCGCGCAACACCGGCACGCCGTCGACCAGCATCAGCAGCGAGTTGGAGAAGGCCGTGGCATTGGAGGTCAGGCCGCGCACCACCGGCAGTTGCGTGCCCGACTGGCCAAAGGGCTGGAAGGTGAACCCCGGGGTGCGCCGCACCAGTTGTTCCAGCGAGTCCACCGGTGTGCTATGCAGGGTCCTGGCGTCGATCACCGAGAGGCTGGCAGGCAACTGGTCGCGGGCTTGTTCAAGCTTGTCGCTGGCCACCACCGTGTCTTCCAGCACCAGCCGTTCGCTCGCGCTCGTCGGCGTCATACCGCCTGCGACCACCAGCCCTGTGAAAACCCCCACCAGCGTTGTTCTGGCCATGCCCGTTCCTCGATGTTGGCAACGCGCACCCCGCACGGGCACGCAACGGCCGGCATTGTATCGCCTGACCGAGAATCATTCGCGTCTGTAACCTATGCGCCAGCGACGGTTTCCTATGCGTGGCTGCGGATGGAGCACCACCAGCACCAGGCTTTTGTTCCGCAGCATGAAACCAGTTTCGGTTGTGTGCCACGGCAGGCCAGGTTTAGCTGGCAGCCAGCACGACCTGCCTCACCCGTCGTGACCTCAAGGCGAACAACAAGAACGGGAAACCACCCGCACAAGGAGACTGCACATGTCCCGACATCAGCACATCCTGGCCTGGCTGAACGAGGTGGCCAGCGACCTGCACGCAATCCGCCATGATATTCACGCCCACCCGGAACTGGGTTTCGAAGAAAACCGCACCTCAGCGCTGGTCGCCGGCCACCTGGAACAATGGGGCTACGAGGTGCACACCGGCATCGGCAAGACCGGCGTGGTGGGCGTGCTGCGCCATGGCAGCAGCCAGCGCCGCCTGGGCTTGCGTGCCGACATGGACGCGCTGCCCATCCATGAGGCCACCGGTGCCGCCTACAGCAGCCAGCACCAAGGCTGCATGCACGCCTGCGGCCACGATGGGCATACCACCATGCTGCTCGGTGCCGCCCGCTACTTGGCCGCCACCCGGCAGTTCGACGGCACACTGACGCTGATATTCCAGCCGGCAGAAGAGGGGCAGGGTGGTGCCGAGGCGATGCTGGCCGATGGCTTGCTGACGCGTTTTCCCTGCGATGCATTGTTCGGCATGCACAACATGCCAGGGTTGCCCGCGGGGCAGCTGGGCTTACGGGAAGGGCCGATGATGGCTTCGCAAGATCTGCTCACCGTAACCCTGGACGGCGTGGGGGGCCACGGCTCCATGCCGCACCTGACCGTCGACCCGCTGGTCGCCGCCGCCAGTGTGGTGCTGGCATTGCAAACCGTGGTGGCGCGCAATATCGATGCCCAGGAGGCAGCGGTTGTGACGGTGGGGGCCCTGCAGGCCGGCGAAGCGGCCAACGTGATCCCGCAACAGGCACTGCTGCGCCTGAGCCTGCGGGCGCTGGATGCTGAAGTACGGGCGCAGACCCTGCAGCGGGTGCGGGCGATCATCACCCACCAGGCTGAAAGCTTCGGCTGCCGCGCCAGCATCGAGCACCGCCCGGCGTACCCCGTGCTGGTCAACCACCCGGCAGAAAACGCCTTCGCCACCCAGGTAGCCGTGGAGTTGCTGGGCGCCGACGCGGTGGATACCAACACCCGCAAGCTGATGGGCAGCGAGGATTTTGCCTGGATGCTGCAACGCTGCCCGGGGGCCTACCTGTTCATCGGCAACGGCGTCGCGGGGCCGATGGTGCACAACCCCGGCTACGACTTCAACGACGACATCCTGCTGACCGGCGCTGCCTACTGGGGCGCGCTGGCAGAGCGCTGGCTAGCACCTGCCTGATCCTGCCGTTTTTACAGACTGCCGCTGGAACCCGGGTGCGACCGTGCCCGGGCGATCACCCAAACACCGTGTGGAGTGCTCCCTATGCAGACTTCGAGTAATGGCGTGTCGCGTACCCGGCAAGTGGTGGCTGCCGTCATTGGCAACGCCCTGGAGTGGTATGACTTTATCGTGTACGGCTTTCTGGCCAGCATCATTGCCCGGCAATTCTTCCCCTCCGACGATGAATACGCCTCGCTGCTGATGGCCCTGGCCACCTTCGGTGTCGGCTTTTTCATGCGCCCGGTGGGCGGTGTGCTGCTGGGCATGTACGCCGACCGCAAGGGGCGCAAGGCAGCGATGCAGCTGATCATCCGCCTGATGACCGTGTCGATCGCCATGATCGCCTTTGCCCCCGATTACCTGGCCATTGGCATGGCCGCGCCGCTGTTGATCGTGGTGGCGCGCATGCTGCAGGGCTTTGCCACGGGCGGTGAGTACGCCAGCGCCACGGCATTCCTGGTGGAGAGTGCCCCGGCCCACCGCAAGGGCCTGTACGGTTCCTGGCAACTGGTGGGGCAATGCCTGGCGGTGTTCGGCGGTGCGGCGATGGTGGCGCTGGTGACCCACCTGTGCTCGCCTGCGGCGCTGGACAGCTGGGGCTGGCGTATCCCGTTCGTGCTGGGCCTGCTGATCGGCCCGGTAGGGCTGTGGATTCGCAAGCACATGGAAGAGCCCGAGGCGTTCATCGAGGCCCGCCGCCAGGCCAAGGGCCGCTCGCCCAGCCTGCCGCAGGTGCTGCGTGAACACCGGCGCAGCCTGCTGGTGGCCATGGGCCTGGCTTCTGGCGCCACAGTGTCGTTCTATGTGGTGCTGGTGAACATGCCGACGTTTGCCCACAAAAGCCTGGGCCTGCCGTTGGACCAGGTGCTGCTGGTGCAGATGCTCGCGGTGGGCCTGATGACGGTGGTCATTCCACTGGCCGGGGCGCTGTCGGACCGTTTTGGGCGGCGGCCGGTGCTGATGGCCTTCACCCTGGCGTTCTTCGTGATGCTCTACCCGCTGTATGTATGGGTCGCCGCGGCGCCATCCCTGGAGCGCCTGCTGGTCATGCAATTGCTGCTGTGCACGGCCATCGGCGGCTTCTTCGGCCCGGCGCCGACTGCCCTGGCCGAGCAGTTCCCGGTCGAGGTGCGTTCCACCGGCGTGTCGGTGGCCTATAACGTGGCCGTCATGGTATTCGGTGGCTTTGCCCCGTTGATCGTGACCTGGCTGACCCAGGCGCTGGGAACCCCGGTGGCGCCATCGTTCTATGTACTGTTTGCCTGCCTGCTGACCTTGTTGGCTACCTACTGCCTGAAAGACGCACCCCGGGCGGGCAACCGGGCCGCCTTCAACCTTGGAGTGAAACCGTGAAGCCGCTTGTCATCGACCCCATTGTCGCCCTCGGCGCCGAAGCCTTGTCCCAGGCCATACACGCCCGCCAGCTGTCGTGTCGCGAGGTGATGCAGGCCTACCTCGTGCACATCGAGCGGTGCAACCCACGGGTCAATGCGCTGGTCTCGTTGCGCCCGGCCGCGGCACTGCTGGCCGAGGCCGACCAACGTGACCGCGAACTGGCCCGCGGCCATTCACGCGGCTGGATGCATGGCATGCCCCAGGCCATCAAGGACCTGGCGGCCACGGCCGGGCTGCGTACCACACTCGGTTCGCCGCTGTTCGCCGACCAGGTTCCCCAGCACGACGCGATCAGTGTGGCGCGGGTGCGGGCCAGTGGCGCCTTGATCGTGGGCAAAAGCAACGTGCCCGAGTTCGGCCTGGGGTCGCAGAGCTACAACATCTTGTTCGGCACCACCACCAATGCCTACGACCCGACACGGGTGGCGGGGGGCAGCAGCGGTGGCGCGGCGGCGGCACTGGCCATGCGCCTGCTGCCGGTGGCCGACGGCAGCGACATGATGGGCTCGTTGCGCAACCCGGCGGCGTTCAACAACGTGTTCGGCCTGCGCCCCTCGCAGGGGCGGGTGCCCCACGGCCCTGCGCCGGAATTGTTCGTACAGCAGTTGGCCACCGAGGGGCCGATGGGCCGCAGCGTGACCGATGTGGCCCGGCTGTTATCGGTTCAGGCCGGGGCAGATGCACGGGCACCGCTGGCGCTGAGTGAAGGCCGGCGCGATTTCGCTGCCGGCTTGCAGCGCGATCTGCGCGGCGTACGGGTGGGCTGGCTGGGGGACTACAACGGCTACTTGCCGATGGATGACGGGGTGATGAGCCTGTGCGAATCGGCCTTGGCCGACTTCGCCGAGCTGGGCTGCCGGGTCGAGGCCTGCCAACCGGCATTCGACCTGGCTCGCTTGTGGCAGTGCTGGCTCACGCACCGCCACTTCCTGGTGCATGGCAGCCTCAGCGCAGCCTATGCCGACCCGGCCCGGCGCACACTGCTCAAGCCCGAAGCACAGTGGGAGGTGGAAGGCGGCTTGCAGTTGAGTGCTGCAGCGCTGTACCAGGCTTCGCTGGACCGTAGTGACTGGTACCGCGCCATGGCTGAGCTGTTCGAGCATTACGATTTCCTGCTGCTGCCATCGGCCCAGGTGTTCCCTTTCGATGCGGGCCTGCCATGGCCGCAGCGGGTAGGCGGGCGGCCCATGGACTCCTACCACCGCTGGATGGAAGTGGTGATCGGGCCGACCCTGGCCGGCTTGCCGAGCATGAGCGTGCCGATCGGTTTCAACCCTGGCGGCTTGCCCATGGGCTTGCAGATCATTGGCCCGGCCCAGGCAGACCATGCCGTGTTGCAGTTGGCCTATGCCCATGAACAACTCACCGGCTGGGTGCAACGTTGCCCGCCGCCCAGCCTGCAGGCGCCATGAGGTGCTGGCCAGGCGCGCTTTTTGCTGGCTATGCTGACCCTCTGGCAACCAGGAGGTCATCCCCATGGGCATCACGGCAGAAGGTGGCGGCGTGCGTTCGGTGGAGCGGGCGCTGGCCATCGTCGACCTGCTGGGCGAGCACCAGGCACTGGGCCTTGAAGAACTGCATTACCTGACCACACTGCCCAAGGCCACGGTGTCGCGCATGCTTGCTACCTTGCAGGTGCAGGGCTGGGTTTATCGCGGCCTCAGCGACCGGCGCTATCGGCTGTGCTCGCGGCGCTTGTACGGTGACCGCCAGTTGCGCTTCAAGCGGCGCCTGGTGGAACGCGCCGCGCCGATGCTGCTGGAGTTGAGCGAACGTACCGGGTTGGTAGTGGACCTGTCGTGTTTCGATGGTCAGCGGCTGGAGGTCATGGAAAGCGCCATTCCGCAGATCCTGCGCAAGCGTTACCCGCATACCTGCCAGATCGTCGGCCATCATGCCAGCCTGTTCCATTCGGCGATGGGCCGTGCCTGCCTGGGTGAGCTGGGGCTGGAGGAGGTACAACGCCTGGCGGCCGATGCGCGGCTGGGGGACGATGCGTTGCTGCGCGATATCGAGAAAGAGGCACACAAAGGTTTCGGCCAGCGCACCGAGGGCCACTGGGAGTACCCGGTACGCCTGCCGCACCTGATTCGCGCCATTGCCTTGCCCGTGCATGCCGAAGGCCGCCTGGCCGGGAGCATCGCCTTGCACTGGCCGTTGGACCAGGCGCCTGTCGAGCGGGTACTGAGCCTGCACCTGAGCAGCCTGGCGAGCACGGTTGGCGAGGTGCAGCGGGCGTTGGCCTGAGGCTGGCGGCGGTGCCTTCGCACCCTACGGCCGCTCTTGGTGCCTGATGCTGCTTACTTGAGGGTGATGCCACACTGATCGGGGCTGCTGCTCAGCCCATCGCAGGCAAGCCAGCTCCCACAGGGATTGCATCAGGGCTGACAGGTGTTTGCCACAAGGTATGCAGCGCCTGTTAGAGCGAGCGCCGCCCGCGCGGCGCATCGCGAGCTGCGCTCGCTCCTACGTTTGTTTCGGGCCAATTATTCCTGTGGGATTTGCGCGCGAACGCCTTGGCGCATGCCTCAAAATCGCGTCATACGAACAAGGCGGCCGCGCGCATCTGGCACAGGGGTTACTTGCCCGAAACAAACGTAGGAGCGAGCGCAGCTCGCGATGCGCCGCGCGGGCGGCGCTCGATCTCACAGGCGCTGCATATCTTCTGACAAACACCTGTCAGCCCTAAGGCGATCCCTGTGGGAGCTGGCTTGCCTGCGATGGGTCGCGGAGCGGCCCCAACTGCTCAAGTGGACAGCACTACGCTCCTGGTGCCGCCCTGCATCGTTGCCAGTGCAACAACCTAGCGCTCCAGGCTGTACATCCGGCATTCCGCCAGCAAGGCCAGCAGGTTCGGCTCCCGCTCCCGCGCCTTCAGAAACACCACGCCGATATGCTGCTGCAAACGGTACTGCGGCTGCAGGGCTATCAGCCTGACGCGGTTTTCGTAGACGGCCGCGATGCGCCCCGGCAGCAGGGCAAAGCCCACGCCCGAGCTGACCATGCTCAGCAGGGTGAAGATGTCGTTGACCTGCATGGCCACCTTTGGCTTGAAGCCGGCTTGCTGGAAGACCCGGGCGCCATCGCGGTGTGTGGCAAACCCTTGGGTCAGGGTGATGAAGGTGGAGTCGGCGAGGTCGGCCAGGTCCACCTCGGCCTGCTCGGCGAAGGGGGAGTCGGTGGGTACGGCGAGGAAGATGTCGTCGGAAAACAGCGGCAGTTGTTCGCAGGCCGGGTCGCTGACGCTCTCGTCCAGGGAGACGAGAATGGCCTCCAGTTCATGGTTTTTCAGGCGCTGCAGCAGGTCGAGGTTGGAGCCCAGGGTGAGGTCGATGTTCAGTTCGCTGCGCCGCAGCTTAAGCCCCATCACCAGCTTGGGCACGGTTTTTACCGTTAGCGAGTACAGCGCGCCCAGGCGAAAGCGCTCGGCATAGAAGCCGGCAGCTTCGCGGGTCTGGCGCACCATCTGCTCGGCGTCCTGGATCAGCAGGCGGGCTTTCTTTTCCAGTACGTAGGCGCTTTCCAGCGGAATCAGCTGCCGGCCTTCGTGCTTAAAAAGGGCGCAGCGCAGGGCGCTTTCCAGCGAGTGGATGGCACGGTGCACGCTGACCGAACTGGTGCACAGTTCGGCGGCAGCGCGGCTGAGGTTGCCGCTGCGCATGAAGGCGAGGAAGGTTTCCAGCTTTTTCAGGGTGAGTTCTTCGTCGATCAGCATGGGGTGGCCTGGGCAGCGCGGTGGTTGGGATGGCTAGGGCTTCAATAGTGCTGTCGAGGATCAAGCGCGCTGGCGTTGCTCGAGCAATGCCCACAACTGGGCGTCGTTGAAATCAGCGATGACCAACTCTGCCCCCGCTGCCCGCAACCGCTCAGGCGTTTGCGTAGTGGCTACGCCGACAGTAAAGATACCGGCCGCAGTGGCTGCAGCCACCCCCGGCAAGGAGTCCTCGAAAGCCAGCGCCTGCCCGGCGGCGGCGCCCAGCCGCTGCAGCCCGGTAAGGTAGGGCAGCGGGTCGGGTTTGGGCCGCGCCAGCTCGTCGGCCACGACCACATGCTCGAAGCGCTGGGCCAAGCCCATGGCAGCGAGCATGTGCTCGGCATTGAGCCGCGGCGCGTTGGTGACCACGCACATGCCGATGGCGTGGGCCTGGGCATGTTCCAGCAGGCGCAGCAGGCCTGGCATGGGCTGCAACGCCGGTGACATCTCGCGGAACAAGGCTTCCTTGCGGTCGGCCAGCCTGGCGCACTGTTCGGTACTGGCGCCGGGGAACAGTTCGGCGAACAGCTCGCCATTGGCCCTGCCGCTGACCTGGGCCTCGAACTGGGCCTGGCTCAGCTCGCGGCCGTCATGGTCACGCAGCAGTTGGCGAAAGGCCTGCAAGTGCAGGCTGTCGGTGTCGGTAAGGGTTCCGTCGAGGTCGAACAGCAGGGCGGTGAGCATGGGGTATCCCGTTCAGAAAAACACAAGCCGGGGGATCATAACCAATGCAGACGACGAAGGGGTCTGTTCAGCACGCGGCGAAAGGAGTACAAATGTGCTCCATGAATAACCTTACCCCCAAACGCCGCGCCATTTTCGACTTCATCCGCGAGCGCATCAGCGACCACGGCCAGCCGCCGAGCCTGGCGGACATCGCCACGCGCTTCGGTTTTGCCTCGCGCAGCGTCGCGCGCAAACACATCACCGCCCTGTGTCAGGCGGGTTATATCGATGTCACCCCCAACCAGGCGCGGGGCATTCGCCTGGCCGACCCCCTGCGCCGGCCAGAAATGCTCGAAGTCCCGGTGCTCGGCCAAGTGGCGGCAGGCGCCCCGATCGGCCCGGACCTGGGCATCCACGAGCAGTTGCTGCTCGACCCCAGCCTGTTCCGCCGCACCCCCGACTACCTGCTCAAGGTGCGTGGCGATTCGATGATCGATGACGGCATCTTCGACGGTGACCTGGTCGGCATCCTGCAACAGGCCGATGCCCGTGATGGCCAGATCGTGGTAGCCCGGCTCGACGGCGAAGTCACCATCAAGCGCCTGCAACGCGTGGGCAAGCACTACCGGTTGTTGCCACGTAACCCAGCCTATACGCCTATCGATGTGCTCCCCACGCAGGAGTTCTTCATCGAAGGCGTGTTCTGTGGCTTGCTGAGGCGTGACTGATGGGCGCGGTGGTCGACCTCGACCGGCTGTTGGACCAGCGCCGGGTATGGCGCGGCCGGCAGGCCCAGGCGCGACCGCTGGGCCTGCAGCCAACCGGCCATGCCGCGCTGGACGAACGTTTACCGGAAGGCGGTTGGCCGGCAGCCGCATTGAGCGAACTGCTGTTGGCGAACCCGGGTTGTGGCGAATTGCAGTTGCTGTGGCCAACCCTGGCACGCCTGAGCGCAGAAGCCAGCCGCGTGGTGTTGGTGGCGCCGCCTTTCATTCCCTATGCGCCGGCCTGGCAGGCCGCGGGGGTAGACCTGCGTTGGCTGGTGCAGGTAAACGCCGAACCCGCTGACGCCCTGTGGGCCGCCGAGCAGTGCCTGCGCTCGGGCAGTTGCGCGGCAGTGCTGTGCTGGCCCGAGCGTGCCGATGACCGTGCCCTGCGGCGCCTGCAAGTGGCGGCGGAAACCGGCCAGGCGCTGGCCTTTGCCTGCCGGCCGCAGCAGGCCGCCCACAACCCGTCACCGGCAGCATTGCGCATCGCCGTGGATACCCGCCCAGCCCAATGGCGGGTGCTGAAAAGCCGCGGCGGCATGCCGCCGGCCCTGCCCATTGCCAGCCCGTGGCAGGGCTGATGCAACATGCTCTGGGCCTGCATCCTCCTTCCGCAACTGGCGTTGGACACCGTCCTGCGCGAGCGCGAAGACCCAGCCAACCCCCTGGCCATCATTGGCGGGCCCAGCCAGCGGCGGGTGTTGCAGGCAGTCAACCCCGCAGCGGCAGCACTCGGCCTGCGGGCCGGGCAAACCCTGACTGCTGCACGTGCGCTGGCCGATGGTTTCACCTGTATCGAAACAGACCCCAGGCGCATCGAGCGCATGCAGCAACTGCTGGCCGCCTGGGCCTACCGTTTCAGTGCCCAGGTCAGCCTGCATTACCCGCGTGCGCTGTTGCTGGAGGTGGGCTCAAGCCTGCAGCTGTTCGGCCCATGGCCCGTGATGGAAGCACGCCTGCGTCAGGAACTGGCTGAACTGGGCTTGCGCCAGCGCATCGTGGTAGCCAGCAACCCGGTGGCAGCACGCATGCTGGCCAATGCCCACGATGGCCTGGTTGTCGCCGATGCCGCTGCCACCCGTAACGCGTTGCTGAACATGCCCATCCAGCGCATCGGCTTGCCGCCAGAGGCTGCCGAAGCCTTTGCCCGCATGGGCCTGCGGCAACTCGGCCAGGTGCTGGCGTTGCCGCGCGACACCTTGGCCAAACGCTTTCCCGCCCAGGTGCAACTGCACCTGGATCAGTTGCTCGGCCTGCGCACCCTGGGGTTGGACTTCTACCTGCCGCCCGATCGTTTCGAGAGCCGGCTGGAGCTGAACTTCGATGTTGAATCGCACCAGGCGCTGTTGTTTCCGCTGCGGCGCATGCTCAACGACCTGGCCGCATTCCTGGCCGGTCGCGATTGTGGCGTGCAGCGCTTTTGCCTGCACCTGGAGCATGTCGAAGGCCCGGACACGTTGCTGAAGGTCGGCTTGCTGGCCGCCGAGCGCGACGCCGCGATGCTGTTCGAACTGGCCCGTGGGCGCCTGGAGCCGCTGCGTATTCCGGCCCCGGTGCGCAACCTGCGGTTGGTCGCCGAAGACCTGCCAGCCTTTGTGCCACAACACCAGGCGTTGTTCGACCCACGGGCGCAACAGGCGCAACCTTGGGAGCAATTGCGCGAGCGCTTGCGCGCGCGGCTGGGCGATGAGGCCGTCCAAGGCCTGAGCGCGGCCGCCGATCACCGGCCCGAATGTGCCTGGCAACTGGCAGAGCAGGGGGCGCTCGGGGGCATGCCGGTGGCCCCGGGCAGTCGCCCTGGTTGGTTGCTGCCCGCGCCGCTGGCGCTGGATGAGGCTGGCTACCGCTTGCAGAGCCCTGCCGAGCGCATCGAGTCGGGCTGGTGGGATGGTGGCGATGTACGCCGCGATTACTACCGCATCGAAACCCGCGACGGCCTGCGTGGCTGGGCCTACCGTGACCTGGGCCAGGCTGGCCCGCTTTGGTTGCAGGGCTGGTTCGCATGAACCCCGCCCCGTATGCCGAGCTGCATTGCCTGTCCAATTTCAGTTTCCAGCGCGGCGCTTCGAGCGCCGACGAACTGTTCCGGCGGGCCAAAGAGCAGGGTTACCAGGCCCTGGCGATCACTGACGAATGTACGCTGGCCGGTATCGTGCGCGCCTGGCAGGCGGCCAAGGTGCACCAATTGCCGCTGGTAGTCGGCAGCGAAGTGCAGTTGCACGAGGGCCCCAAGCTGGTGCTGCTGGTTGCCGACCTGGCGGGCTACCAGAACCTGTGCGCACTGATTACCCGCGCCCGACGGCGGGCGGAAAAGGGCGACTACCAGCTTTTTCGGGATGACCTTCAGCAGCACCATCACGGTTTGCTGGCCTTGTGGGTGGCGGGCGACAGGGGCGATACGGCCACCGGCCAGTGGTTGCGCGGGCTGTTTGCTGAGCGCCTGTGGTTGGCCGTGCACCTGCACCGTGGCAGTGACGATGCCCGGCACCTGCAGGGCCAGCAAGCCCTGGCGACCGAGCTGGGTATCCGCGCGGTGGCCTGTGGCGATGTGCATATGCATGTGCGCGGCCGCCGGGCGTTGCAGGACTGCATGACTGCGATTCGTCAGCATTGCCAGGTGGCCGAAGCCGGGCGTTTTCTGTTTGCCAATGGCGAACGGCACTTGCGCAGCCCGGTACAACTGGCAGAACTCTACCCGCCCGAGATGCTGGCCGAGACCCTGGCCATTGCCCAGCGCTGCCAGTTCGACCTCGGCCAACTGCACTACCAGTATCCACGCGAACTGGTGCCTGAAGCCCATACCCCGGCCACTTGGCTGCGTGCTCTGTGCGAGCAGGGCTTGCCCGTGCGTTGGCCACACGGGCCGAGCGCCAAGGTGCGGCAGGTGCTGGACACGGAGCTGGCGCTGATCGAAGAGCTGGGGTACGAAAGCTACTTTCTGACCGTGCACGACATCGTCGCCTTCGCCCGGCGCCAGCGTATCCTGTGCCAGGGCCGCGGCTCGGCGGCCAATTCGGTGGTGTGCTTCGTGCTGGGCATCACCGAGCTCGATCCCATGCAGCACCGCCTGCTGTTCGAGCGTTTTTTGTCACGCGAGCGCAACGAGCCGCCCGATATCGACGTGGATTTCGAACACGACCGCCGTGAAGAAGTGATCCAGTACGTGTTCCGCCGTTATGGGCGGCACCGTGCTGCGCTGACGGCGGTGGTCAATACCTACCATGCTGCAGGTGCCGTGCGCGATGTCGCGCGTGTGCTGGGTTTGCCCATGGACCAGGTCGATGCCCTGGCCAAATGCTGTGGCCGCTGGAGCGACCGCATACCCGACGAACAACGCCTGGCCGAGGCCGGGTTCGAAGCTGGCAGCCCGTTGTTGCGGCGGGTACTGATACTGGCCGGCGAGTTGATCGGCTTCCCCAGGCATCTGTCGCAGCACCCGGGCGGGTTTGTCATCTCGCAGCAGCCGCTGGACCAGCTGGTGCCGGTGGAAAACGCCGCCATGGCCGAACGTACCGTCATCCAGTGGGACAAGGACGACCTCGACATGGTCGGCCTGCTCAAGGTGGACGTGCTGGCGCTGGGCATGCTCAGTGCCTTGCGCCGTTGCTTCGACCTGCTGCAGCGCCACCGTGGCCGTGAACTGACCCTGGCGACCATCCCCAGCGAAGACCCCGCCACCTACGCCATGATCAGCCGCGCCGAGACCATGGGGGTATTCCAGATCGAGTCGCGCGCGCAAATGGCCATGTTGCCGCGGCTGCGGCCCAACACCTTCTACGACCTTGTGATCGAGGTGGCCATCGTGCGCCCGGGGCCAATCCAGGGCGACATGGTGCACCCCTACCTGCGCAGGCGGCTGAAGCAAGAGCCGGTGACCTACCCGTCGCCAAAACTGAAGGAGGTGTTCGAGCGCACCTTGGGTGTGCCGCTGTTCCAGGAACAGGTGATGGAGCTGGCCATGGTCGCAGCCGACTATTCACCAGGCGAGGCCGATCAGTTGCGGCGCAGCATGGCCGCCTGGAAACGCCATGGCGGTCTGGAACCGCACCGCCAGCGCTTGCTGCAGGGCATGTTGCGCAATGGCTACGAGCTGGCATTCGCCGAGCGTATTTTCGAACAGATCAAAGGCTTCGGCAGCTATGGTTTTCCCGAATCGCATGCCGCCAGCTTTGCCTTGCTGTGCTATGCCAGCAGCTGGCTCAAGTGCCATGAACCGGCGATTTTCACCTGCGCCCTGGTCAACAGTTGGCCCATGGGCTTCTACAGCCCCGACCAACTGCTGCAGGAGGCGCGGCGCCAGGGCATCGAGGTACGGCCGGTGGATGTCTGCCACAGTGAATGGGACTGCACGCTGGAGCCGGATGCCCAGGGCACGTTGGCCTTGCGCATGGGCTTGCGCCTGGTCCGGGGCCTGGCCGAAGCCGACGCCAGGCGCCTGGAACAGGCCAGGGCGCAGCAGCCATGGCGCGACGTGGAAGACCTGTGCCTGCGTGCCGGGCTGGCCACCCGCGCGCGGGCCTGCCTGGCGGATGCCGGCGCGCTTCGCGCCTTGGCCAGCGACCGGCATCAGGCGCGCTGGCAGGTGGCGGCCGTGCAGGCGCAACTGCCGCTGTTTGCCGATGTGCAGGCCGTGCCGGAGGTGGCGGTGCAGTTGCCGGCCCCGACAGTGGCGCAGGACCTGGTGGCCGATTACCAGGCATTGGGTACCACATTGGGGCCGCACCCGTTGACCTTGCTGCGTACGCGTCTGCGGGCACTGGGCTGCCGCAGCTCTGCAGAACTGCAAGGCCTGGAGCATGGCGACAACACCGCCGTGACGGGGCTGGTGGTAGGGCGGCAGCGGCCGCAGACCGCCAGCGGGGTGACGTTCGTCACCCTCGAGGACGAACACGGTATGGTCAACGTGGTGGTATGGCGGGCGCTGGCCGAGCGGCAAAGGCGGGCGTTGGTGGGGGCGCAGTTGCTCAAGGTCAGCGGGCGGCTGGAGCAGCAAAATGGCGTGCGCCATCTCATAGCGCGGCGCCTGGAAGATGTGACCGCGCTGTTGCAGGGGTTGGACGTGCGAAGCCGCGACTTTCATTAACTTCGCGGGCTTCCCCGCGGCGGCGCGGCCACGCATTCACGAAAATGCCCTGGCGGACTACACCATCGCCAAGCGCTGCTTGCGGGTGGGCGCGGGGAAGGCCAGGTCGATTGCGCGCAGGTCTTCACGGGTCAAGGCCAATGCACCCGCTGCTGCATTCAGCCGAACATGCTCGGGCGCCACGGCTTTGGGGATGGCAATGATGCCATCATCACGGGTGACCCAGGCCAGGCAGACCTGAGCCGGCGTGGCACCATGGCGCTCGGCTATTTCTGCCAGCACCGGGTGCTGCAACAAGCGCCCGGCCTGGGCCAACGGGCAGTAGGCCATGGTCGGTAGCGCGCGTTGTTGGCACCAGGGCAGCAAGTCGAATTCGATGCCCCGCTGGGCCGGGTTGTACAGCACCTGGTTGGTGGCGCAGGCAGGGTTGTTCAATTCGCGCAGGTCGTCGATATCGAAATTGGAAACGCCCCAGCGCTTGATCTTGCCCTGCTCGCGCAAACGCTCGAAGGCGTCGACGGTTTCTTCCAGCGGGTGCTGGCCCCGCCAGTGCAGCAGGTACAGATCGATGCACTCGGTACCCAGGCGTGCCAGGCTGCGCTCGCAGGCGGTTGCCATGCCCTGCCGCCCGGCATTGTGCGGGTAGACCTTGCTGACCAGGAACACCTGGTCGCGGCGCCCGGCAATGGCCTGGCCAACCACGCTCTCCGCACCGCCTTCGGCATACATTTCGGCGGTGTCGATCAGGCTCAGGCCCAGCTCGATACCCTGTTGCAAGGCCGCTACCTCTGCCGCCTTGCGCCCAGGGTCTTCGCCCATGTACCAGGTGCCTTGGCCAATGGCCGGCACGCTCGCGCCTGCCAGTTTCACGTAACGCATGTCACCTCCGGGGGCTGTGTATTGGACAGTAGAACTTCAAGCAACGCCTGCGCTGCAGTGGACAGTTTGTGCTCGCTCAGGGCAATTACCCCAATGCGCCGCTCGACCGTGGGTTCGACCAGGGGCACGCAGCGTGCACCCAGTTCCTGCATCTGGTTGATGCACAGGGCCGGCACCGCGCTAACGCCCAGGCCGCTGGCAACCATGCGGCCGATGGTCGCCAGTTGATGGCTTTCGAACGCCACGGCCAGTTTGCCGTGCTGGGCGGCAACATTCTGCTCCATCAACAGGCGTACCGCCGACGGCCGCTGCAGGGCCACGAAATCTTCGGCCATCAGTTGCGCCCAACTGACCTGGTTCAACAACGCCAAGGGTGAGTCAGCGGGCACCACCGCGACAAAACGGTCCATGTACAGCGGGTGGAAGTGCAGGCCGTCGGTATTGTCCGGCTCGAAACCAATGCCCAGTTCGACTCGGCGGTGGCGCACCAGTTCCTGCACCTGTTCGTTGATCACATCGTGCACGGTGACGTTGACCTTGGGGTAGCGTTGGCGGAAGACCTTGAGCGAATGGGGCAGCAGGTTACCGGCGAACGACGGCATCGCCGCCACCGAGACCCGGCCCAGTTGCAGGGTGAAGCGTTGCCGCAGCATCTCTTCGGTATCGTCCCAGTCGGCCAGCAGCCGCCGCGCCAGCGGCAGCAGCACTTCGCCTTCGGCCGTCAGGCTGACGCTGCGGGTGGTGCGGCTGAGCAGGGCGCCGCCCAGGTTCTCTTCCAGGGCCTTGATGGTCAGGCTCAGGGCCGGTTGCGATACGTGCAGGTGTTCACCGGCCTGGGCGAAGCTCTGGTACTTGGCCACGGCGACAAAGGCGCGCAGTTGCTTGACGTTCATGACGGGCCTATCGTTTATTTTGCGAAATTTATCAATCGATGATGAAAACAAAATTAACAAATCAGTCGCTTGCGGTGAAGATGGCTACACACGCTCACCGACAGCCTCGTCGGTTCAACAACTACAAAAGGCGGATCAGCATGGCCGGACTGGACAAGCGCGTTGCAACCTACGAACAGGCCCTCGACGGGCTGACCGACAACATGACGGTACTGGCCGGTGGTTTTGGCCTGTGCGGCATTCCGGAAAACCTCATCAGCGAAATCAGGCGCCGTGGCGTCAAGGGCCTGACCGTGGTCTCCAACAACTGCGGGGTGGACGGCTTTGGCCTGGGGGTGCTGCTGGAAGACCGGCAGATCCGCAAGATGATCTCCTCCTACGTGGGCGAAAACGCCGAATTCGAGCGCCAGTTGCTCAGCGGTGAACTGGAAGTGGAGCTGACACCCCAAGGCACCCTGGCCGAAAAAATGCGCGCTGGCGGCGCCGGCATCCCGGCGTTCTTCACCGCCACCGGCTACGGCACGCCGGTCGCCGAAGGCAAGGAGGTTCGCGAATTCAAGGGCCGCAAGTACATCCTCGAAGAGTCCATCACCGGTGACTTCGCCATCGTCAAGGGCTGGAAGGCCGACCATTACGGCAACGTGGTGTACCGCAACACCGCGCAGAACTTCAACCCGCTGGCGGCCACTGCCGGCAAGATCACCGTGGTCGAAGTTGAAGAAATTGTCGAGCCGGGTGTGCTGCTGCCGAGCGAGATCCACACCCCAGGCATCTATGTTGACCGGGTGATCGTCGGCACCTTCGAAAAGCGTATCGAAAAGCGCACCGTCAAGGCCTGAGCGGCCTCCACCAGAACAACAAAGAGATCCTGACCATGGCACTGACCCGCGAACAGATGGCGCAACGCGTCGCCCGTGAACTGAAGGACGGCTACTACGTCAACCTGGGTATCGGCATTCCGACCCTGGTGGCCAACTATGTACCCGCCGACATGGATGTGATGCTGCAATCGGAAAACGGCCTGCTCGGCATGGGCGAGTTCCCCACCGAAAGCACCCTCGACCCCGACATGATCAACGCCGGCAAGCAGACCGTCACCGCCCGCCGGGGTGCCTCGATCTTCGACTCGGCGCAGTCGTTCGCCATGATTCGTGGCGGCCATGTCGACCTGACCGTGCTGGGTGCGTTCGAGGTAGACGTGCAGGGCAATATCGCCTCGTGGATGATCCCGGGCAAGCTGGTCAAGGGCATGGGCGGCGCCATGGACCTGGTGGCGGGCGCCGAGAACATCATCGTGACCATGACCCACGCGTCCAAGGACGGCGAGTCCAAGCTGCTGGCCCAGTGCAGCCTGCCGCTGACCGGTGCCGGTTGCATCCGCAAGGTGCTGACCGACCTGGCCTACCTGGAAATTGAAGACGGTGCGTTCATCCTGCGCGAAACCGCACCAGGGGTGAGCATCGAGGAAATCGTCGAGAAGACTGCCGGCAAACTGATCGTGCCGGATGATGTGCAGGAAATGACGTTCTAAGGCGTTACGCCACCCAACCCTGTAGGCGCAGGTTGCACCGCTGAGTGTGTCGGTACATTACCGGCATGGTCGCGAGTCAACCTGTACCTACAGGGTTTTTGCGTTGTCTGTTTCACCTCATAAAACCAATAAAAGGAATGCCACTGTGGCCGCTGAAATTCAAGACAGCCGTAGCGCGCGCTTTGCCTTGCGCTGCTCCAACTGGGCCGAACGCTGGTTCCCCGACTCCTGGGTATTCGCCGCCTTGGCGGTGCTGCTGGTGTGCATCGGCGCGCTGGCCATGGGGGCCAAGCCGACCGACACCGCCAAGGCCTTTGGCGATGGTTTCTGGAGCCTGATTCCGTTCACCATGCAGATGGCTTTCGTGGTCATCGGTGGCTATGTGGTCGCCAGTTCGCCACCGGCGGCACGCCTGATCGACCGCCTGGCGCGTATCCCTGGCAATGGCCGCTCGGCCGTGTGCTGGGTGGCACTGATCTCGATGCTGGCTTCCTTGCTCAACTGGGGCCTGTCGCTGGTGTTCGGTGGTTTGCTGGTGCGCGCCCTGGCGCGACGCACCGACCTGAAGATGGATTACCGTGCTGCGGGTGCGGCCGCCTACCTGGGCCTGGGCGCTGTGTGGGCACTGGGCCTGTCTTCGTCGGCGGCGCAGCTGCAGGCCAACCCGGCCAGCTTGCCGCCTTCGATCCTGTCGATCACCGGCGTCATCCCGTTCACCGAAACCATCTTTCTGTGGCAATCCGGGGTAATGCTGGCGGCGCTGGTCATCGTCTCGCTGGTCATCGCCTACGCCACGGCACCCGGGCCGAACAGCGCACGCAGCGCCGAAGCGTGTGGCGTGGACCCCAGCTTCACTGCACCGGCGGCACCCCAGCGCACCCGCCCCGGTGAATGGCTGGAGCACAGCCCCATCCTGATTCTGCTGCTGGTCGCCCTGGCTGCCGGCTGGCTGTACCAGGAGTTCGCTACCAAACCGGCGATTACCGCCATCTCCGGGCTCAACACTTACAACCTGTTGTTCATCATGCTCGGTGCCCTGTTGCACTGGCGCCCGCGCAGTTTCCTCGACGCCGTGGCGCGCGCGGTACCGACCACCACGGGGGTGCTGATCCAGTTCCCGCTGTACGGTTCGATCGCGGCCATTCTCACCCAGGTGAAGGGCGTGGACGAACAGACCCTGGCCCACCACATATCGTTGTTCTTCACCCAGATCGCCACCCACGACACCTATGCCTTGCTGATGGGCGTGTATTCGGCGGTGCTGGGCTTCTTCATCCCGTCGGGCGGCGGCAAATGGATCATCGAAGCGCCCTACGTGATGCTAGTGGCCAACGACCTGCAATACCACCTGGGGTGGGCGGTGCAGATCTACAACGCGGCAGAGGCCTTGCCGAACCTGATCAACCCGTTCTACATGCTGCCACTGCTGGGCGTGCTGGGGCTCAAGGCACGCGACCTGATCGGCTTTTCCTTTGTGCAACTGCTGGTGCATGTGCCGCTGGTGCTGGTATTGCTCTGGGCGCTGGGCACCACGCTGCAGTATGTGCCACCGGTGATGCCATGAGCGGCGGCTCCACGTATCATGCCCGGGCTGCCTTGGCCTGGGAAACACGCGTCACATGTCTATCCGATTGAAACTGCTGCGCAAGAAACTGGGAATGACCCTGGAAATGCTGGCCGAAAAGACCAGCATGACCAAAAGCTACCTGTCCAAGGTCGAACGTGGCCTCAACACGCCGTCGATTGCTGCCGCCCTGAAGCTGGCGCGCGCATTGAACGTGAATGTCGAGGAACTGTTTGCCGAAGAGCAGGCCGGCCAGAGCCGCTATAGCCTGGTGCGCCACGGCGAGCGCCAGGCGCTGGTGGGTGACGGCCAGGGCCCCGGCTATGCGGCGTTGACCAGCCAGGTGGGGCAGCGCAGCCTGGTACCGTTCCTGATCCAGCCGCCTTCGGAGTTTAGCGACCCGACCTTCAAGGAGCACCAGGGCGAAGAGTTCCTGTTCGTTCACGCGGGCCAGGTGGAGGTGGACTTCATGAACGAGCGGGTGCTGCTGGAGCAGGGCGATGCCTTGCATTTCAACGCGCAAACCCCGCATCGCCTGCGCTCGGTAGGCGCGCAGCCGGCGCAATTGCTGGTGGTCGTTCACCATGCCGAGGAATGAGCCGGGCAGGGCGCTGTTGCAGGCCTGCCTGAACCTTTCACTTTCTCATCCGTGAAACGCTGGCATCCAGCAGCTGGCTGGATGCAGCACTTCCTGTCTGTCGTTTTTTTGACGAATCTGCCTGCCGCCCATTGAATTTTATTATGGTGTCGGATCATTGACGTAGTGTCACTGTGCCCATAAGCTCAATTCAACAGCGACACAAACCCCGCACTACCTCGCCAATAACTCATTGATTTTCCTGTTTAAAGGAAGGGCGTATGCGCACGACTCTGATAATCAAATCGATGTTCTTGCTGGTGCTCTTGAGTGGCGCTGCGCGCGCAGCCGATTCCTATATCAGCCAGAACAGTATCATTCCTGTTTCAACGGCTGGCTGGTTCTTTGCGTTCGCTGTTGTCGGTTTTGTGGCGGTGGCCAACCGCCGGAAAATCTGAACACCCTTTGCCGCAAGTCGCGGGGTGGGGTTTTGCCGCTGGCTTGTTAATTCACCAACCGTTGCTATATTCCCTGTAGCCCATGAAGGTCCATGGTTTCAGGCACCGCAGCCCAGGCTGCACAGCGTCAAGTTAAGGGCCTCCAGGAAGGTCGAGGCCGTCGCGGCAGTGGTGGGTCGCGAAGCGGAGCGAGAGTTGGTGCGTTGTTCTCATACAGTGCTCTTTGTCGGGCCATTTGGCCGGAGGGACCCTCATGATGCGTTCATTGTTTGCCGCGTTCTGCTTGTTGACGGTGTGGTCGAGTGCCAGTTGCGCCGATACCGGCAGCTCTGCGTATTTGCTCAGCCCTGGCGATGTGGTGATGGTATCGGTCTGGCAGGAAGACAGCTTGCGCCAGGAAGCGACCGTACTACCCGATGGCAGTATCACTTTCCCACTGGCCGGGCGCATCAATGTTGCCGGGCTCGATGTAACCGCAGTCGAAAAGCAAGTGGCTGCCAAACTTGAAAAATACCTTCCCGACCCGAATGTCAGCGTTGTCGTCAAGAGCATCGCCGGCAACCTGGTCTATGTCCAGGGCAAAGTGATCAAGCCGGGGCCAGTGCAAATGGCCGGGCCGACCGCCGTGTTGCAGGCGCTGAGCATGTCGGGTGGCTTGGACAAGTTTGCCGACGAAAGCGAGATCAAGGTAGTTCGTGGCGCAGGCGCTTCCCAAAAGATCTTGCCCGTGCGATATAAGGACCTGGTGTCTGGGCGCGATATGTCCACCAACATCCAACTTCAGGCTGGCGACACGCTGGTCGTTCCTTGATCTTGCCTTCAATAAGAACATTTAATGCCACTTTTCAGAACAACTAGCATTGCAACGGCAATCTTGGTCTTGCCGTTTACGGAATCGGCCCTGGCGGCAAATTGGCAGTCTACGGTGGTGGTGCCGACATCCGTCGAGTACGACAGCAACCCATTGTTGCTGACGTCGGGCGAGAAGGGCATCACGCGTACGATCATCGCGCCCGATTACACCCTGATCGGCACCTTCGACCGTGACGAACTGAGACTGGGGCTGGGCATGAATGTGTTGCGCTCGTCCGACACCAACGTAGTCGATAACCGCGAGGACCCCGACATCAGCCTGGGCTGGCAGCGCACCACCGAGCGCGGGCGTTTTGGCCTGGTGGCACGCTACAACGAAAGCTCGACGTTGTCGGGCACTGTGCTGGATACCGGGGTGATCACCACCGATGGCACGCAGAAGCTCTACACCCTGACCGGCAACTGGAGCCAGGCGGTTACCGAGCGCAGTACCTTGAGCAACGAAACCACCTACAGCCGCGCCCGGTATGACGTCAGCACGCTGACGGGTTACAACGAACTGGCCAACGTGTTTACCTGGACCTATGCCTGGAGCGAGCGCGCCGATGTGTATACCCGCTTCGGCGCGCGGCGCTACGAGCCCGAGCAGGACCTGACCGCCACCGCTTCCAACAGTTACACCCCGGCTGTGGGCATCAAGTACCAACTGGCCGATGGCCTGAGTGCCGATGCCCACATTGGTGTCAACCAGGTGTCGGGCGATGAAGGCGGCCGACGCGGGGAGGGTGGGGTGGCGTTGCTCTATACCGGTGTGCGGGCCGATGCCAGCTTCACCGCCGAACGCAGCACGGTGGCCAGTGCCGAAGGCGGCTTCGCCGAGCTCGACCAGGTACGCGGGGTGTGGAGCTATGCCGTTACCGAGCTGACGCGGGTGGGCGCAGACGCTGCCTGGCAAGACAGCAAAGGGCAGTCACCGAACACACTGCAAACGTACAGCGTATGGGCCAGCCGAGAGTTCTCGCCGTATTGGGACCTGCGCCTGTCGCTGATGTACAAGGAACGCCAGCAGGACCACGTACCGGATGCAACCGCAACCATCGTGGGTTTGACGTTGACGTACAGGTACCCCGACATCTGAACTTCAGGCAGGTGGCCCCATGAAGTCTGACTACGAGCTATCCCTTAGAGATTACATCGCCATAATCAAGGACCGAGCCCTGGTGCTAGGGGTGAGTGCCGTAGTCATTCTGGCCGCGACCGTGGCGGTGGCTTTGATGGTGCCGCCGATCTACCAGTCGACCGGCACTATCTTGGTGGAGTCACAGCAGATTTCGCCCGAGCTGGTATCAACCAACAACACCAGTTTTGCCGATGAACGCATCGAGGTGATCCGCCAGCGTGTCATGACCCGCGAGAACCTGCTGCGCATCATCGACAAGTACGACCTGTTCGCCGACAAGCGTCTTGGCGAAAGCGACAAAATCGACCAGATGCGCAACGCCATCGTGGTCGAGACCCTTACCACGTTCGTGCGTGGCAGGGGCGAGGCGACCGTGGCCTTCAATGTGTCGTTCGAGCACAAGCAGCCGCAAGTGGCCAAGCAGGTCGCCGATGAGCTGGTATCGCTGTTCCTCAACGAAAACCTCAAGCAGCGTACCGAGCGGGCCAACGAAACCACCGAGTTTCTTACCCAGGAAGCCAACAAGCTGGGCGCTGAGCTGGCCAGCCTGGAAAACCAGCTGGCCGATTTCAAGCAGGCACATGCCAATGCACTGCCCGAGCACCAGACGCTGCGCATGAACATGCTGTCGCGTTCGGAGCTGGAGTTCCGTGAGGTCGACCGGGACTACAAGGCGGCGCAGGAAGAGTTGCGTTACCTGGAGCTCGAACTGTCGGCGGCCAATGCCGGCCTGGCGACCAAGGCTGCCGATGGCGCGCGCCCTGCCGCTGCCGACCAGGCCCAGGACCTGCCAAGCCTGAAGGCAGAGTACGCCCGGCTGTTGACCCGTTACAAGGAAGCCCACCCCGATGTGGTGGCGGTCAAACGCAAGATTCAGGCGCTGGAGGCCAGTGGTGGTCGCACCAGCACTGCGTCTTCGGTCAGCCTGGATGTTGCCCGGGTACGCGCCAAAATGAGCGCCGCCCAGGAACGCATCGCTTCGCTGGCCGAGCAAAAGCGCGAGCTGACCCGAAAAATGGAAGGCTATGAAGCCGAGATCCTGGAGGCGCCGCAGGTCGAGCGTGGCTTGGTCACCCTGATGCGTGACCACGACAACGCACGCAAGAAATACGAAGAAATCCGCGCCAAGGAAATGAGTGCGAAAATCACCGAAAGCCTGGAGCAGGAAAACAAAGCCGAGCGCTTTGTGCTGCTGGAGCCGCCCCTGTTGCCCGAGAAGCCGATCAAGCCTAACCGCAAGAAGATCGCCGCGCTGGGGCTGGTTCTGGCGCCGGCCGGTGGCGGCGCGCTGGTCATGTTGCTGGAAATGCTCAACCAGCGGGTGCGGGGCGTTGGTGCTCTGGAGAACCTGCTGGGCAAACGGGTGTTGGTGGCACTGCCGTATATCGAGACGCGGGCCGATGTGGCCAGGCGCAAACGCTGGCGTAACCGCTTGATCGTGGCGGCCTTGGCGCTGGCGGCTATCATGATAGTGCTGGTGCACGTGTACTACATGCCACTGGATGTGCTGCTGTACAAAGTCATGTCGCGGTTCGTATAGGGAATGCAGTGATGGACAGGACCAAGCCGGCTGTTGGCAACACTATTCATCAGGTCACACCGGGTACCCCTCAGCCGCTGTCGCCGGCCCCTGGCACGGCGCTGGCGGAGGTGCCGGGGCAGTTCGATTACGTCAACACCAAGGTGGTGCCACTGCATCCAGACCACCTGGAGCGCAACCGCATTGTGGCGTTCAACAAGAACTCGAACATGAACGGGCCGATCGACCTGCTGCGCACCCAGGTGCTGCGGCTGATGGACGAGAACGGCTGGCGCACCCTGGCCATCACCTCGCCCACGCCGGAGGCAGGCAAAACCGTGTTGGCGGTCAACCTGGCCATGAGTATTGCCCACCACACCACCAAGACCGCCTTGCTGGTGGATTTCGACCTGCGCCGGCCCAAGGTGGGAAGCACATTGGGGCTGCCGATGGAGCATGCACTGAATGAGTTCCTGAACGACAAGTCGCCACTGCAGGACTGCCTGGTCAACCCGACCTTGCCGCGCTTCGTGGTGCTGCCGACCCGGGTGCCGGTGCCGTTGTCGACCGAGGTGTTGTCGTCGCCCAAGGTGAGTAACCTGATTGGCGAGTTGCGCAACCGCTACGAGTCGCGCATCTGCATTTTCGACCTGCCGCCGTTGCTGAGCTCCGACGACGCGATCACCGTCATACCCAAGTTCGATTGTGTATTGCTGGTGGTGGCCAATGGCATGAACAACAAGAAAGAAATCGAGGACTGCCTGCACCATCTGGCAGGGGTCAACCTGATTGGTACGGTGTTGAACAAGGCTGACGAACAGCCGCGTACCTATTACTGAGGCGCCGCTAAGTTACCGCGGGTGAACCCGCGCCCACAAATTACTGTGGGAGCGGGCTTGCCCGCGAACACCGGCGCAGCCGGTGCCAGACACCGCGTCGCCTGCTTCGCGGGCAAGCCCGCTCCCACAATGAATAGCGCAGGCTTTTCAAATTTTCAGAAAGACAGTTGCTCCTCAACGGGCGGTGTCGCTGTGGCTAGCGACGACTGTGGAGCAAATGCGGCCCGTGCTGTTCACGGCTACCGCCCCTGGCGTATGGCCCAGGGGTACTGCAACTCCCACTGCCACGCATGGCGGACGATCTGCTCCAGCGCGGCGAACTCCGGCCGCCAGCCCAGCACTTGCAGCGCTCTGCTGGCATCGGCCACCAACCGCGGCGGGTCGCCGGCGCGGCGGGGGGCGTCCAGTGTGTCGATCTGCCGCCCGGTTACCCCACGCGCGGTATCAATCACCTGCTGCACCGAAAAGCCCAGGCCATTGCCCAGGTTGAACGCAGTACGCTCCCCACCCGCCAGCAGGTAGTCCACCGCCAACGCATGCGCCGTGGCCAGGTCCGACACATGCACATAATCGCGAATACAGGTGCCGTCCGGGGTGTCGTAGTCGCGGCCAAATACCGTGACGGCTTCGCGCCGCCCCGATGCCGCCTGCAGGATCAAAGGGATCAGGTGGGTTTCCGGCTCATGCCGCTCACCCAACAGGCCCTCCGGGTCGGCCCCGGCAGCGTTGAAGTAACGCAGGCAAACCGACTTCAAACCATAGGCACGGTCGAAGTCCTCGAGAATCTGCTCGACCATCCATTTGCTCAAGCCATAGGGGTTGATTGGCTGTTTGCCATGCGCTTCGTCAATAGGCACATACAGCGGGTTGCCATACACCGCAGCGCTCGACGAAAACACCAGGTACTTGATGCCGGCGTTGACCATGGCCTGCAGCAGCGCAAGGGTGGCAGCCACATTGTTCTGGTAATACTTGCCGGGTGCGCTGACCGATTCACCCACTTGAATGAACGAGGCAAAGTGAAACACCGCGTCGAAATGCACAACACCGAACAACACATCCAGTGCGGCTTCGTCGGCAATGTCGAGCTTGGCCCATTGAACCCCGGGGCCAGGTGAAACCAGGTCCGCCACCACCACCTCATGGCCGGCGCCCTGCAGGTGCTTGACCATGTGTGAGCCAATGTAGCCGGCGCCACCGACAACCAGGCATTTCATGCGCACCCCCTGTGACCTGCTGTTTTAGCGACGCAGTGAATCGAGCGTAGATGGCTATGTGCCCTATTTCAAGAACAGCCAGTTGGACATGTAGCTGCCGTCGAAGGTCAGGGTGTAGTGCCCGTTGTCGTAGGCCACAGGCAGCGCCTTCAACTGCGCCTGCGCATCGCGGGCGTACAGCTTCAGGCCGGCAGGCGCCTGGATGGTCAGGCGGCCTTCCAGCGGCTCGACATTGAACGGTGTCTTGTCATCGGGCTTGGGCATGGCCCGGGTGCCCAGCGACACCAGCAGGTCCCGCGACTGCCCCAGCGGTTTGTCGTCCAGGCTCTGCACCACGACACTGGCATAGGGCGTAGTCGCCTGCACCTGCACAGCGCCCAGGCTGATCGACCGCCCCCCCAGCCAGCCGGTGGCAGCCTGGGTGAGCGGCGTGTCGATGGTGTAAAGGCCTTGTTGCCAGTTACGCCTGAGCTCGCCCGTGTCGGTGGTCGATTCGCTGGCATCCGCCGGCAGCAGCGATTCATCGGGGTCTTGCAGCACGTGCGCGCCGCTTGGGATGGCAGCAGGTTTCAACCAGGGCAGTTGCGGCGTTTGCGGCAGGGCGATCTGCAAGCGGCCCTTTTCCATGGCAGTACGCAGCAGTGGTGAATTGCGCGGGGTGATTTCCTGGTTGTACAGGGTGGCTGCCGTCGGGGCGAACACATAGTCGGTAGTGGCCGGCTTCACATCGCCGCGGCGGTAGAGCAGGGCGGCAGCGGGCAGGGTGGCGAGCATGCCAGGGTCGTTGTAGGCGTGCCAGTTGTCTGCCGTGCGCCAACCCGGATTGAACGCCTGTTGGCTGTAGGCATATTGCAGCAGGGCGTCCCAGCCTTGGTGGCTGGCGGTAGCGGCCATGTACAGTGGCAGCGAGTGACGGTCTGGCAGCGGGAACGGCTCGGCGTTCCACTCGGTGACGGTCAGTGGCTTGCCGACCACCTGGGCGGCGCCGATCCAGTCGATCATGCCGTCGCTGGTCAGCGGGTTTTTCTCCAGTTGACCCATGTCCCCGTAGCTATGGGCGTCGATCACATCGCCAACACTCAGTGCCGGCAGCGCACTCAGGCCGTTGCCGCCCCAGGTGCTGGTGGTGGCGATCGGCACTTTCACGCCCACGCTGCGCAGGTGGGCGATCATGTCGGTATTGAAGCGCTGCTCCAGGTCGTTGAGGAACAGCTTCGATGGCCCATGCTCCCAGGCGCGCCAAGTCAGGTCGGCGGGCAGGTCGTACTGTTTGGCGAAGGCCTTGGCGGCAGCCATGTAGCGTTCGCTGTGGCGCGGCACATCCTTGTTCGGCATCAGGGCATTGCCGTAGTGCTGAGTCAGGTCGTTCTCGTTGGTGATCAGCACGGCGGCAATGGCCGCGTCGTCTTTGTAGGCCAGCCCCGTGTATGGGTTGACGTGGGTCAGGTACTGTTCGGCGAAGCGCTTCATTGCCTGCTGGATACTGCGGTTGACGTAGGCGTAGCCCTTCAGGTCGATGCGCGCTTCGCCTTTGGCCAATTCGTCGAAGTCTTCGATATTGTCGTTGGCAGTGAGCGCCCGCTGCACATGCATGTCCAGCCAGATGTAGATGCCCTCGTCCTTGAGTGCTTTGATCCACAGGTCCAGCTTGCGCAGCGATTCGGCGCTGAGCTGCTGGGTGTCGCGCACCAAGGTACCGTCGCCAAACACATTGGGGCTGACCCAGGGTGAATCGTGATGATGCAGGCGGACCAGGTTGAAACCCAGGGCCGACAAGCGTTTGGCCTGCTGGCGGATCTCCTCGTCGGGGCTTTTGAACAACGCATAGGCCGACAGGTTGGTGCCCCAGAACCGCACGGCGGTGTTGTCGGCAAACACCAGTTGCTCGCCGACCGCCTTGACGAAGCCACGCTTGCCAGCGGGTTTTTCTGCTGCATTGAGGAACGACAAGTCTACCGGCGCGCTGCGCCAGTCCAACTGGTCGTCTGGCCAGCTGGCCGGGTCCGCCAGGCCGAAGCGTTCGGTGGCGGTGGGTGCGAGTTCGATGTCCCCGGTCAGGTTGAGCACGGCCTTGAGCTGTTGCTTGCCGGCAGTAATCGGGTCCTGGTACAGAAACGCGCGCAGCTCAGACGGGTTGCCACGCTCGAAATACACTTTGGCCAAGGGCGGCTCGAAGCGCATTTCGATGCGCCGGCCCTGCTCGGCGTTGCCCCACCACCAGCCGCGGTTGCCTGGCAGCAATTGCGGGGCGCCCATGGCCCCGGTGACCTGCGCAGGGTCGAACTGGAACACCATGCCGCCCCCCTTCACCCCGGCCTTGCGGCTGTGTGCATCGAGGTCGAAGGTCCAGCTTAGCGTTTGCGCCTGCTCCTTGCGGATATCCGCGGCCAGGTCGAAGTCCAGTTCCTTGTTCTTGCCCAGCAGGGTGTAGTGGTACGGCCCGTTGACCTTGAGGTCGGTGTAGAAGCCGGTCCAGCTCCAGTTGGCGGCCCAGAAATCGAACTTGGCCTTCATCACCGGGCCGCCACCACGGCTTACGGTGGGCAGGCCAGTGTGCTCGTCGACACTGACCTGCCAGGCAGACGCCCAGCCCGGCAATGGCAGCAAGGCCAGGCTGGCGAAGGCCGAAAGGCGGATGAAACCACGCAGGGCGAGCGCATTCATGAACATTACCTGGGTTGGAGGTCGGGTTCGGCCAGTGCCACCGCGGGGCTGGCATGCAGCCGCCGCACCATCTGGGTGTAGGCCACGCCCAGACCGGCGATCGACCAGTACACCACGGGGATGAAGGTGATGCTGCTGACGGTGAAGATGATCACCAGGATGCCGATCAGCGTTGCCAGCAACACGCGGCCGAGCTGTCGTCGTTCGTCGTCCTTGTCCGGGAAGCTGCGCATCGCCTTGCGGATACCGTGCAGCACCACGGCAAAGAACGCCACGAACAGGCCAAGCCCGACCAGCCCCACGCGCAGTGCCAGGTTGATGTAGGTGTTGACGATGTCGATGATGCCTTCACCCTGGATCATCGCCTGCATTTCCGGGGTGTTGCGGAAGTCGAACGAGCCGAACAGCGGATTGCGCTGGATGACGATCCACGAGTTGTCCATCAGCCGCTCGCGGTAGGTGATGTTTTCCTTTTCGATATTGCCGATGTAGGGCAGCAGGTCCAGCACCTTGTCACCGCCCGGCACCACCGTCAGCAACGGCAGCGCCAGCATGCCGGCCGCCCCCAGCAGCGCCAGGCGCCTGACCGCACCTTTGCCCAGCGCGATGAACACCACCACGATGACCACTGCGCCAATCCACGGCCCACGGGACAACGGCGCGAACAGGCCGGCCGCCAGCAGCAGGGCGCCCATGGCCCTGTGCAAGGGCCGCTGCACGTAACCCTGCACGAACAGGAACAGGCCAATTGCCACGCTCATCACATAGCCCAGTGCAATCGCCTGGCCGGTGGTGACACTGGCGCGCAGGGCGCCGCCACGGCTCAGGTAGCCGGACATGCTCCAAGGCACGCCCATGGCGTCGACCAAGGCGCTGTACAGCAACCAGTGGCGCACGTATTCGGCAACCGCGATCAGGGCCATGACGAAGGAGGTGAGCACGAACGCCAGCATCGCGTCCTTGAAGTCGCTGAGCTGGCGCAGGCCACGGCTGGCCACGTAGTACGGCAGGAATACGTCGACATACAGGTACAGGGCCTGGCGCAAGGTATCGGTCAGGGTGGTCTCGCGCAGGTACAGCACGCTCATCAGCACCAGCCCGGCGGCCAGCAGCCGGTCGGCCCAGGTGCGCCCAAAGCGCACGCTGTCGGGGTGCCGGCGCAGCTCCAGCGCAGCCGGCAGCAGCACGCACAGCGTCAGCAGGCGAATGTGGTTCAGGTCGACCAGGTAATTGACAACGCCGAACCCCGGCACTTGCACCGAGGCCGGCGGGATCAGGAACAACAGCATGTAGAACAGCGCCATGGGGTTGTGCTCGCGGCGCCGTGCCAGCAACAGGATGGCCGCACCCGCGCCCAGGTACAGCCAGAAGCTGTGCGAGACGAACGCCAGCACGGTAAGCAGGAACCACAAATTGCGCCGGCGCTTGTAATCGCTGAGCGGAATCAGGTCGGTGGCCGGCCGCCGCGCCAACAGGAAGACCACGCTCGCCAGAAACAGAATGACGATCAACGCACGAAAATGTTCAGGCATCGGCTATGTGCACCTTTCCTTCGGTGGGCAAACGGCGGCTGCCCTGTCGCGGAACTACACTGTCTTCGGGCGAGTGGCAACGCCGGCCGGGCTCCCAAGACGCCGCCAGGCAGTGAGGCGCTGAGTTCCGTGCCAGGGCACTAGCATCGTGGCTAATTGAAACTATAGTGACTTTTAGCCAATCAGTCAGAGAATGAATTCATGCCGTCGATTGATGTGTCAGCCTCCGCGAGCCTGCGCAAGCGGGCCATGCGGGCCGGGTCGTGGAACCTGGTCTCGCAGGTGGCTTCACAGGTCATGCGCCTTGGCGGCAACCTCATCATGGCGCGGCTGTTGCTGCCGGAAATGTTCGGCGTCATGGTCATCGCCACCACCGTTTCGGTCCTCCTGCATCTGCTGTCCGATGTTGGCCTGCGCCAGAACATCATCCAGAGCCACCGTGGTGACGACCCGGACTTTCTCAATACGGCGTGGACCGTGCAGATCATCCGCGGCTTCGTGCTGTTCGCCCTGACGCTGCTGCTGGCCTTGGCGGCCTGGGTGGCGCAGTACCAGCAGTTGTGGCCGGCAGACTCCACCTATGCCGCCCCTGTGCTGCCAATGGTGCTGGCGGTTACCGGCCTGTCGGCGCTGATATGGGGCTTCCAATCCACCAAGATCGATGTTGCGGTGCGTACCTTCCAGCAGAAGCGCGTGGTGCTGGTCGACCTGGCCTCGCAACTGGCCGGGCTGGTGGTGATGCTGGTACTGGGCGTGCTGACCCACTCGATCTGGGCCCTGGTCATCGCGGGCCTGGTCTCGGCGGTGGCCTGGACTGTGCTGGGCCACACCGCGCTGGAGGGCCCGCGCAACCACTTGCGCTGGGACCGTACGGCACTCACCGAACTGATCGTGTTCGGCCGCTGGATCCTGTTGTCGTCGATGGTCGGCGTACTGGCCATGTACGGTGACCGTATCTGGTTTGGCGCCAGCATGTCGGCGGCGCAATTGGGGGTGTACTCCATCGCCGTGCTCATCCTTGGCGCGGTTCAGACGGCGCTGATGAAGATCGTCGGCGCCGTGGCGCTGCCAGCGTTCAGCGAGGCGGCCAGGGCCGACGACAAAGCGCGGCTGAAGACCCTGTATTACCGCTTCCGTTTGCTGGTCGACCTGCTGGTGCTGTTCATTTGCGGGGGCTTCCTCACAGCCAGCCCACTGCTGATTGGCTGGATGTACGATGACCGCTACCAGGAAGCTGGCCAAATGCTGGCGATTCTTTCGCTGTCCTTCATCGTATTGCGCTATACCTTGGCTCATCAGGTATGGATTGCGTTGGGCCTCACCAAATACCAGGCCATGGACAACATCATCCGCCTGGTTTCGCTGTGGGGGCTCCTGCCGCTGTTGCTGGCGCTGGGAGGTGTGCAATGGGCGATCTGGGGGGTGGCCCTGCACACGGTGCCGACGCTGGTACTGGTTGTTCATGTCAATCGCAAGCTGGGCATCTTCAGCCTCAAACGTGAGCTGGTGGTGCTACCGATGCTGCTGGTGGGGGCGCTGTGCGGGGCGTTGCTCACGGCCTTCTTCAACTGGCTGTAGGGCTGCGTGCTGGGTGTAACTTTCATGGGGACAGGTCACAGGATCATGGGGAAGCTCACTTTTTGTACTGCGCAGTTGGGTCGTAGAGGCTTTCTCCAGAGTTGCGTGCTGCTGGGCGTGGGCAGCGCGGCGTTTGGCGCCACGGCGGTGTTTGCTGGCAAACCGGTTGAGAAACCAGGGTTCGTGGTGATCAACGGCTGGGTACTGCCGTCCCGCTATTTCGGGAACCAGCCAGCATGATCCAGGACTATGAGCAGCAGAAGACGCTGCGCGACAACTACGATTTCTGCATCATCGGGGCTGGCCCTGCGGGGATCACCCTTGGCCTGCGCCTGGCGGCAGCCGGCTGGAACGTGTTGCTGGCCGAAGGTGGGGGGCGTGAGTACGCCCCGCGTTCGCAAGCCCTGTACGCCTGCCCCTCGACCGGCCTTGAGCTGTATGCTGAGGAAACCCGCCTGCGTTACCTGGGCGGCACATCCAACCATTGGGCCGGCCGGTGTCGGCCCTTCACGGCTTCCGACTTCGCTGTGGCCCCACCGGGTGAGTTGCCGGGTTGGCCGATTGCCTATGCGGAGATCGAGCCCTACCTGCCGGTGGCCATGGATATCGTCGACCTGCCCGCCGGGGCGGATTTTCGGGCACTGAACACCGCGCTCGAGGGTGGCGACTTCGAAGCTGACCGTTTCCTGCTCAGCACCCCGACCCGCTTTGCCCAGAAATACGCCACGGCGCTGGAGCAGACCAAGGGCCTGGACCTGTTCATCAATTGCAACTGCGTGGACCTGGAATTCGACCAGGCATCCGGCCACCTGGCGGCGGTGGTGCTGTCGGACTACCAGCGCAATCGCCAGCGGTTGGTGGCCCGCAACTTCATCCTGGCCACGGGGGCCATCGAGAATGCCCGACAGCTGCTGAACAGCCAGTCCCTGGTGGCTGCGGGGGTGGTCAACAAGGAAGGCCTGGTTGGCGCGTGCTTCATGGAGCACCTGAACATCGAGATGGGCACCTTCATCCTCAAGTCCGGGCAAGACCCGGAGCCGCGCCAGTACTACACCACCGATGCCTTCCTCGCCGAATACCAGGCCGGCAAAGGCAACGTCACCACAGCCTTATTGGCCGATGTGCAAACCTATGGCCGCACTGCCGAGGTCAAGCATTTTCTCGAGAACCTGGCCTGCGACATGGGGATTTCCAGCAAGATCGAGTTCGTGGCCAAGTTCAGCTGCCCCGGTGACGGCGTGATCAGTACCATGATCGAGCAGTTCCCCAACCTGCACAGCCGCATTTCGCTGCTCGACGAGCACGACGCGCTGGGGGTGCCGAAGGTCAGCGTGAACTGGGTGCTCAGTGCCGATGACCGCCACACCGTCAAGTGCATCGGTACCGAACTGGCCAAGCAGTTCGCTGACACGGGCCTGGGCTTCGTCAAACTCAACGAGTTTGTCTATGACACCTCGATACCGCTGAAAATGGCGCCCCATGCCCACCACATGGGTACCACGCGCATGGCCGCGTCAGCGCAAACGGGCGTCGTGGACGGCAACTGCCGGGTGTTCGGCACGCAAAACCTGTATGTCGCCGGCAGCAGTATTTTTGCCAAGGGCGGCGCCTCCAACCCGACCATGCCGCTGTTGCAGTTCGCCGTGCGGCTGGCCGACCACCTTGACGCGAAGATGAGGACGGAAAGCGGCGCCGCCGCGTGAACCATGTTGTACACAGGTTGAGTGCGTAGTGGTCAGCATCTAGAAGAACGAGACCGCATCGCCTCAGGGCATTCGAGCCGTATTGATCGCGAGGCCAGGAAGGATGATGGGATGGATACGCAAGGCAGTGGCACATTACGCACATGCAACCGGGCGCGGAGGCACGTTCTACCGCCGGTTCTGCAGGCCGTCGGGGCTGGAGTGGGGCGCCTACCTCAAACGATGGGGCAACTTTCACTCGGTAGGCGACAATTTCTTCGTCAATGCCGGCTGCAAGTTCCTCGACCCGTCACTGGTGCGTATCGGCAACAGCGTGGGGTTGTCCGACTGCACGTTGATCGGCCACGACGGGGTGGTCTTGCTGATCGAACACCGGTTTGGCAAACACCTTGATTCGGTCGGTTTCATCGACATCAAAGACAACTGCTTCATCGGCCACGGTGCGATCATCATGCCGCGGGTGACCATCGGCCCCGAGTCCATCGTCGCGGCAGGGGCGGTGGTCACCAAGGACGTGCCACCGGGCACCGTCTACGGCGGCAACCCGGCCGTGTTCATCTGCACCACCGAGGCGCTGGTCAAACGGGTCGAGGCACGCTGCGAAGCCTACCCGTGGATCGACCTGATCAAACAGCGCGACGGCGCCTACGACCCCACGGTTGAGCCGCAACTGATGGCGCAGAGGCGCCAGTACTTCTTCGGGGATGGCAATAATGGCTAGCAAACCGGTCGACGTGATGGTGGTCAATTTCAACACCGCCGGGTTGCTGCAGCCAATGTTCGATGCCTTGCGCTGCGCAGGCAGCGAACACCTGGCCAGTTACCTGGTGGTGGACAATGCCTCCGTCGACGACTCGCTGCAGCGCATGGCCGAGGTATGCCCAGAGGCAGTGTTGCTCAGGAACAAGCACAACGTAGGTTTTGGCCGCGCCAACAACCAGTTGCTGGCCCACCTGCAAGGCAAGTATGCATTGTTGCTGAACACCGATGCGTTCGTGGCTGCCGATTCCCTGCAAAAAACCCTCGACTACATGGATGCCCACCCGGACTGCGGCGTGTTGGGGGTACGCCTCGAAGGCCGTGAGGGTGACCTGCAACCCAGCTGCCGCTATTTTCCCACGCCGCTGAACGTCTTCGTCGGGCGTACTGGCCTGGGGCGCCTGTTCCCTGGGCTGAAAATGGTCGACGACATGGACTGGGACCACGCTTCGGTCCGCGAATGCGACTGGTTGCCCGGGTGCTTCTACCTGGTACGCCGCGAAGTGCTGGACCAGGTAGGCCTGTTCGATCCGCGCTACTTTCTCTATTACGAGGAAGTCGACCACTGCAAGCGGGTCAAGCAGGCCGGCTGGAAAGTGGTGTTCTACCCACATACCACGGTGGTCCACATAGGGGGTGAAAGCTCCAAGTCAGTCACCGAGCTGGAAGCTGCCAGCCGGCAGATTTCCGCCTACCAGATCGAGAGCGAGCTGCTGTATTTCCGCAAGCACCATGGCTTGGCCGGGCTGGCGTTGCATATGCTGCTGGTGACCGTGGGCGACCTGGTGCTGGCACTCAAAGCGCTGTTGAAACGACGCGGCCGGGGCGCGATACAGGCCTGCTGGCGTCATTGCCGGGCGACCTGGTCACTGCTGTTGCAGACCCGTTACGCCAGCCAACCGACAAGGTAGCTACCGTCATGTTCGAGAATATTCGCGCCGACCTGCGGGCCCATGGTGGCGACTGGGGCGCCCAGGGCTTCTGGGTATTGCTGGTGTACCGCTTCGGCCGCTGGCGCTACGGCGTGCGCCCGGCGCTGCTGCGCAAGCTGTGCTCACTGGTGTACAAGGTGTTGTTCAAGTTCGTGCAGATCATCACCGGGGTGGAATTGCCTTGCGAGGCGGTGATCGGCCGCAATTTCGTCATCGACCATTTCGGTGGCATCGTGGTCAGCGGCTACGCCCAGTTCGGCGACGACTGTCGCATCCGCAATGGCGTGGTAGTGGGCCTGAAAAATGTCGACGAGCCCATCGCCCCGGTGTTCGGCAACAACGTCGACATCGGTACGGGTGCCAAAATACTGGGCAGCATTCGCATCGGCAACAACGTGATCATTGGTGCCAATGCCGTGGTGCTGGTGGATGTGCCGGACAACTCCCTGGCCGTCGGTGTACCGGCAGTCATCAAGGCCCGGCACCTGGTGGCCCCGGCGGCGGTCGAGTGAGGCCCTTGGCGATGCAGACCGGCGTGGTGGTCATTGGCCGCAACGAGGGCCAGCGCTTGGAGCGCTGCCTGCGCTCTCTGGCGCATGGGGCCGACAAGGTCGTGTATGTAGACTCGGGCTCCAGCGACGGTTCGCAACAACTGGCCGCTGCCTTGGGCGTCGAGGTGCTGGCGCTGGACATGGGCACCCCGTTCACCGCGGCAAGGGCGCGTAACGAAGGTTTTGCCGTGTTGCAGCGGTTGCTGCCCGCCATGCACTGGGTGCAGTTCGTCGATGGCGACTGCGAAGTGGATGCCTGCTGGCTGGCCACCGCCCAGGCGTTTCTGGCCGCACACCCCGCGGTGGCGGTGGTGTGTGGCCGGCGCCGCGAACGCTTCGCGCAGCGCTCGGTGTACAACCTGTTGTGCGACCTGGAATGGGACACCCCGATCGGCGAGGCCAAGGCCTGCGGCGGTGACGCGTTGATGCGGGTAGACGCTTTCGTCGCCGTGAGCGGTTTTCGCCCTGACCTGATCGCCGGGGAAGAGCCGGAGCTGTGCGTGCGCTTGCGCGCCAAGGGCTGGAAAATCTGGCGCCTGGATGCCGAGATGACCTTGCACGACGCCGACATGACCCGGTTCAGCCAATGGTGGCGGCGCAGCCTGCGTGCCGGGCATGCCTACGCCGAGGGCGCCTATCTGCACGGGCAGCCTCCCGAGCGGCACTGGTTGCGCGAGTCGCGCCGGGCCTGGGTGTGGGGCCTGGGCATTCCCGTGTTGATCGTGCTGGCCTGCCTGCTGGTGGGCGGCTGGGGCTTGGGGTTGTTGTTGATCTACCCGTTGCAGGCCATGCGCCTGGCGCAGCGGGGCAACAGGTCGCCGCGCGAAAACTGGCTGCAGGCCGTGTTTCTGGTACTGGGCAAGTTCCCCGAAATGCTCGGCCAGCTGAAGTTTCTGCGCCACCGCCTGGCGGCTGGCAAAGCGGCTTTGATCGAGTACAAGTGAGAGAGGCCCATGATGCTCGGCACCCTCGTGAAAAGCGTGTTTACCCTGCAACCCGGTTACTCGTTGCGGGCATTGCACAACAAGTACAAGTTGAGCCTGCAGATGGCCAGGCATTGGCCGCAGCTGGACACCTTCATGCAGCGCCTGACCGCGGCGCTGGGCCAGCCGGGGTTGCAGCGGCTGGGCGTTGACTGCATCGGTGTCGTGCAATGGCCCTATATCAGCCAGCGCTGGGAGGCGCCGCAGCGCCTCGATGCAGTGGCCTCGCACTTCGAGCTGGTGGCCCGGCATTTTCCTGGGCTGTTGCTGTTGGGCCGGGACGACAGCCTTGCCCTGTGTGACCTGGGTAGCTATTCGCCGGGCTGCTGCCTGGTGCTCGACCGGCCGATCTGGTTCAAGCGCGAAGGCGAGCTGGTGGTCAACCTGTTCCAGGGTGACCTGCGTGTGGCGTCCCTGGCGTTCACCCTGTGCCAGGGGCCGGCCGGCATCGGTTTGTACATCGGCGCAGTGCAGGGCATCCATAAAGGCATCGACAGCGACACCTCGCTGGCCATCTACCGCGACCTGACCAAAGACTTCGAGGGGTTGCGACCGCGCAGCTTGCTGCTGGAGGCGTTGAAGTGCCTGGCCAGAACGTTGGGGGTCGCCCGGTTGTATGCCGTGAACGATGCCAGCCGGCATCACCGCCACGCTTATTTTGGCCGTGACAAGGGCCAGGAGCTGGCGGCCAACTACGATGCTATCTGGCAGGAGCATGGTGCCAGCGCTTCGGAGCATGCCGATTTCTACAGCCTGCCATTGGCGCCGGCGCAGCGTGCCGAGGCCGACATTCCGGCAAAGAAACGGGCGATGTATCGCCGTCGCCAGGCATTGCTCGACGATGTATTCACCCGCTTGCAAGCAGCTTTGCCAAGCAATGGTGCCAACCTTGGACTACAAGGAACACAGGGGGATGCATTTGCTGTGAGTGCATCGGCAGTAGGCAGGCCGCCGGTAGTCGACAGCCTGAAGTAAAGGTTGCCTGGGGCGGTTGGTCATCAAGCGGGTTTGGATCTGGGTTCATATGCGCATTGCTTATTTCATCAATCAGTACCCGAAGGTCAGCCACAGTTTTATCCGCCGCGAGATCCTGGCGCTGGAGCGCCAAGGGGTAGAGGTGCAGCGCCTGGCACTGCGTGGTTGGGACGCCGAGGTGCAGGATGCCGAGGACGTGGCCGAGCGGGGCAAGACCCGCTACGTGCTGCAAGGCGGGCTGAAACAGCTGTTGCGGCCCATGTGGCAGGTATTGCGCGCGCAGCCGCGGCGCTTTGGCCGGGCGCTGTGGCTGGCACTGCGGCTTGGCCGCCGGGCGGACCGCGCCTGGCCCTATCACCTGGTGTATCTGGCCGAAGCCTGCCAGGTGCTGCAGTGGCTGCAGGCAGGGCAGGCGCAGCATGTGCACGCGCACTTTGGCACCAACTCTACCGAAGTGGTCATGCTGGCCAACATGCTGGGCGGGCCCGCCTACAGTTTCACCGTGCACGGCCCCGAAGAGTTCGACAAGCCGCAGTTCCTGCACCTGGGGGAAAAGGTCCGGCGCGCCGCTTTTGTCGCGGCGGTCAGCTCGTATGGGCGCAGCCAGCTGCTGCGCTGGGTGGCCCACGAGCACTGGGCCAAGGTCAAGGTGGTGCATTGTGGGCTGGAGCGCGCGTTCCATGCGGTGCCTGCGGTAGAGGCGCCCGCGGCGCCACGCCTGGTGTGCGTTGGGCGCCTGTGTGAGCAGAAAGGCCAGTTGTTGCTGCTGGAGGCCGCGCGCCGGCTGGCGGCCCAGTCGCAGGCTTTTGAGCTGGTGCTGGCCGGTGACGGTGAAATGCGCGAGCAGATCGAGGCCTTGATTGCCCGCCACGGCCTGCAGCAGCACGTACGCATTACTGGCTGGATCAGCAGTGCACAGGTGCGCGACGAGATCCTCGCTGCCCGCGCTCTGGTATTGCCCAGCTTTGCCGAGGGCCTGCCGGTGGTGATCATGGAGGCCATGGCCTTGCGCCGCCCGGTGCTGACCACGTTTGTTGCCGGGATCCCGGAACTGGTCAGGCCCGGCGAGAACGGCTGGCTGTTCCCCGCAGGCGCGGTGGACGAGCTGGCAGCGGCCATGGCCGAGTGCCTGGCGCAACCTGCCGAGGTGTTGCAGCGCATGGGCCAGGCGGCCTACGAACGGGTACTGCAACGGCACGACATCGACACCGAGGCGGCCAGGCTGGCCGGCTACTTCAAGGCATTCGCATGATAAGTGTATTAGCGTGGTTGTTGGGCCTGCTGACGGTCATCGTCCTGGTGCCGGTGTTGGTGTTTTCGCTGCAGGTATTGCTGGCTTGCCTGCCCGCACGCAGGCCGCCACCGTGCACCACGGCGCGGCCAACGCTTGCGGTGCTGGTGCCGGCGCACAACGAGGCCTCGATCATCCAGGCCAGCCTGGCGAGCATCGTGCCGCAACTGCTCGAGGGTGACCGCTTGCTGGTAGTGGCCGACAACTGTTCCGACACCACGGCGCAGCTGGCCCGCGAAGCGGGGGCCGAAGTGGTGGAGCGGTATGACGCCCTGCTGCGCGGCAAAGGCTATGCCCTGGACTTCGGCGTGCGCCATCTGGCGCGCCAGCCCCCTGAGGTAGTGATCGTGGTGGATGCCGATTGCCAGGTCGGCGAGGGCGCCATCGATATCCTGGCTCGGCGTTGCCGTGAAACGGCGCGCCCGGTGCAGGCGCTGTACCTGATGCGGGCACCCGCAGGGGCCGGGCTGAAAGTGCAGGTCGCCGAATTTGCCTGGCGCGTGAAGAACCTGGTTCGCCCGCGTGGCTGGGCGCGGTTGGGCTTGCCTTGCCAGTTGATGGGCGCCGGCATGGCCTTCGGCTGGCACGACCTGCGCCAGGTCAACCTCGCCAACGGCCATCTGGTCGAGGATGTGAAGCTCGGGCTGGATCTTTGCCAACAAGGCAAGCCACCGCTGTTCTGCCCCGAAGCCTTGGTGACCAGCCAGTTCCCGCTCAGCCCGCAAGGCCTCAACAGCCAGCGTACGCGTTGGGAGCACGGCCACTTGGGGTTGATGCTGACCGATGGGCCCAAGCGGGCGCTGGCTGCCATCACCCAGCGCAATGGTGCCCTCGCGGCGATGACCCTGGACCTGGTGGTATCACCCTTGGCATTGCTGGTGTTGGCGCTGCTGGGGTTCAACCTGCTGACCTGGCTGGTTTACCTGGTAATCGGGCTGGCGGCACCTGCAGGGTTCGCCCTGCTGGGGCTGGGGTTGCTCGGCGTGGCAGTGGTGGTGGCCTGGGCGCGCTTCTGTCGGGAGCTGATCCCGTTCTCGGTGTTGCTGTACGCACCGTTCTACGCAGCCAGGAAAATCCCCCTCTACCTGGGCTTTCTGATCAAGCGCCAGGTCGAATGGGTGCGCTCGAAACGGGATGACGACTGATGAGCCAGCGGCAATGGCAGCGACGCTGGGGGCGCCTGGTCGGGCAGCTGCATGTGGTCGCCGACGAAAACGCCGTGCAGCGCCTGCTCGAGCACCTTACGACCCCGAGCAAAGCGACGGTGCTGGGGTTCGTCAATGCCCACGCAATGAACCTGGTGGTGCGCGACGGGGGTTATTGCCAGGCACTGTCGGCAGCCGATGTGTTGCTGCGCGATGGCTCCGGCATGGCGATCCTTTACCGCCGCCTGGGCCTGGAGCCGGGCCTGAACATGAACGGTACCGATTTCATTCCCAGGCTGCTGGCGGCCCACCGGGGGCGCAAGGTGGCCTTCTGGGGCACGCGGCAACCCTATCTGCGCCAGGCGGTGCAGCACTGCGCCGACACCTTCGGCGTGGCGCCGGTGTCGGTTCACGACGGCTTTGCCACTGTCGATACCTACTTGCAACTGGCGCGCGAGCATCAACCCGAACTGATCGTGCTGGGCATGGGCATGCCCAAGCAGGAAGCGGTCGCCGCACAGTTGGCCGGCATCAGCGGCCCCTGCCTGATCGTGTGTGGTGGGGCGATCCTGGACTTTCTCGGCGGCAAGGTCAGCCGCGCCCCCGGCTGGCTGCGGGCGGTTGGCGGCGAGTGGTTGTATCGGCTGTGCCGTGAGCCCAGGCGCCTGTTCATGCGCTACGTGGTGGGCAACCCGCTGTTTCTGCTGCGCACCTTGCTGTATCGGCGGGCGAGCGCTGCGGCCAGGCGCACGCTGTGAATCGGCCAAAAGCTGTGGCAGCACGTATTCCGGGCCCGCCTGCGGCAGCTGGCTGCTACAGTGATATCAATGGTTTGGACGCTGCGCGCTTCGCCGCGTGCGGCGCTGCAGGGCTGTGATTCAAGACTGGTTGTTGGCTGTAAGGCACTTGCCACGCTCCAATTGATGAGGTCTGAAATGGTTTTCGAACCCAGAAGCAGTCGTTCCTTACTCCAGCGCCGAAGCAGTGTCAGCAACGCCATCCAGGCCGGCCTCGACGGCATTGCCGTGACGGGTATCGCCTGGTACCTGATCTATGACCAGTTCGGCTACATCACCTCCGATTACGTGATCATGCTGCTGTTGCTGATCGGCGCACTGGCGGTCATCTATGATCATTACGCAATCTACCGGACCAACGTCGGGCTTTCGATCAAGGCCTTTCGCCTGTTCAAGGCCTGGTCGGCCACGTTCTGCTTTCTGGTGGTCATGGCATTCCTGACCAAGCAGAGCGAAACCTACTCCCGGCTGCTGGTTGGCCAGCTGTTCGTCATCGGTTACTTCGCCCAGCTGTTCCTGCACTTCGCCGTGCGTGAGCTGCAGAAGCGTTTCACCGCACATGCACGCCTGGACAATGCCCTGATCATTGGCAATGGTGACCTGGCCAACTTCCTTTACCAGAAAATCAGCAGCAACCCGTGGTTTGGTGAGCGGGTGCTGGGGTGTGTACTGGTCGACAAGGTTGAACCACAAGCAGGCGAGGGCGCCGAGGGCAAACAGCGCCTGCCGGTGCTCGGGCATATTGCCGAGCTTGACGAACTGGTCGCCCGCCACGGCATCCGCACGGTCTACCTGGTGACCCCGCTGGGCGGCTCGGAAGTGATCAACGACGTGTACTTCAAGCTGCTCGACAAGTGCATCGCGGTGAACTGGGTACCGGATATCTTCTCGTTGCGCCTGATCAACCACAGCGTGCGGGAAATTGCCGGCATTCCGGTACTGACCTTGTCGGAAACCCCGCTCACAGGCATGAGCCTGTTCCTGAAAAACCTCGAGGACCGGGTGCTGGCCGCGCTGATCCTGCTGTGTGCGTCGCCGGTATTGCTGGCCGTTGCCCTGGCCATCAAGCTCGACAGCCGCGGCCCGGTGTTTTTCCGCCAGGAGCGTACCGGCTGGACGGGTGAGGCGTTTCGTATCTGGAAATTCAGAAGCATGCATGTGCACCAGCCCGAAGGCGGTGTGGTGCAGCAAGCCCAGAAGAACGACCCGCGGTTGACCCGGGTTGGGGCCTTCATCCGCCGTACCAGCCTCGATGAACTGCCGCAGCTGTTCAATGTGCTGACCGGCGAAATGTCGCTGGTCGGGCCACGGCCGCATGCCTTGCAGCACGACACCTTGTATTCCCAGGACATCGTGGATTACTTCGCTCGCCACAACATCAAGCCGGGCATGACCGGCCTGGCCCAGGTGCGCGGGTTCCGTGGCGAGACCAAGGACATCGAACAGATGATCCAGCGGGTGGACTCCGACATCGAGTACATCAACAACTGGTCGTTGTGGCTGGATTTTGTGATTCTGGTACGCACGTTGAATGCGTTCACAGGTAAACAGGCCTATTGATTGTCATGCCACAGGTGCAGAACAGGCCTCATGCTGTGTTCAACGGGTGCAGTTCGCGGAACCCTCGTGCTTCTTCCACCAGCCAGTCATGTACCGCCCGCGCGCCCGGCTGGGTCAACCCGCCGGGCGGGTAATGCACCACGTAGCGTTTGTGGTTGGCGATCGGTACGCCAAACGGCACGATCAGCGCGCCGCGTTCCAGTTCATCGTTGAGTAGCGTGCGCCGGGCAATGGCGACACCGATACCGGCAATCGCCGCTTCGATGGTCAGGTGGTTGCGGTTGAAGGTGTGCCCGCGGCGTACGTCCAACCCCGTGGCGCCGATCCCGTCCAGGTAGAACTCCCATTCGGCATATTCCGAACTGCCACGCCAGGCGGTGATGTCGTGCAGCAGCGGGTAGTGCACCAGGTCGGCCGGCCCGTGCAGCGGGGGGCGCCCACGCAGCAGTGAGGGCGCGCATACGGGAAATATCTGCTCGTCCAGCAGCGGCGTGGAGAGCATGCCCGGGTAGCTGCCGTCGTTGAGGTCGATGGCCAGGTCGAAGTCGCCCGGGGTCAAGGCCTGGGCACTGTCTTCGGCCACCAGGCGCAGTTCGATGTCCGGGTAGCGCTGCTGGAAACGTGGCAAGCGCGGCGTCAGCCACTTGGCCAGGAACGAGGGGATGGAGCGCACCCGCAACGTGCCACGGATCTCGCCGGCGTCCAGGCGTAGCAGCTCTGCCTCGATGCTGCCGTAGGCGTCGGTCACGGTCTGCGCCAGTCGCTGGCCTTCGGCGCTCAGTTCCACGCCCCGTGCCCGGCGCAGAAACAGCCGGTAACCCAGGCGCTCTTCCAGCTGGCGCATCTGTTGGCTGACCGCCCCGGGGGTGATGTGCAGTTCCTCTGCACAGCGGGTAAAGGACAGGTGCCTGGCGGCGCAGGCAAAGACGTGCAGCCAAACAAACATCTGGCCGTTGAGTTGGCGTCGCATCGTTTAGTCCTGCTAAAGACTTGCTTAGGAAGTTTCGTTGGTCATTTCAATCGCACCGCGTCAGTATCGCGCAAAATCGCAGCAGCGCCCAATTTCTCCAGATACCCGTGCACTGGCTACCTATCAGCGCATGGTCAGGCATTAGTATGGCTATCAGTGTTTTCGACCTTTTCAAAATCGGCATCGGCCCGTCCAGCTCCCACACCGTCGGCCCGATGCGCGCGGCTGCGACCTTTGCCCAGGCCCTGCGCAAGCAGGGCTTGCTGGGGCGGGTGACGCGCGTTGAAGTGCGCCTGTATGGCTCGCTGTCGGCGACCGGCGTTGGTCATGCCACCGACCGTGCCTGCCTGTTGGGCTTGATGGGGCAATGGCCAGACCGTATCGACCCGGCCACCATCGAATCGCGCATCGGTCAGGTGCTGCAGGAACACTGCCTGATGCTGGACGGCAGCCACCCCGTGGCGTTCGAGTATGCGCAAGACATGCTGCTGCTCGACGAAAACCTGCCGTACCACCCCAACGCCATGCGCGTAGAAGCCATGCACGGGCAAAATAGTCTGTTGTGCCAGACCTATTATTCGGTAGGCGGTGGGTTCATCGTTGAACAGGCCGAAGTCGATGCGCCGAAAACTGCAGAGAACGCCGCCGTGCTGCCCTACGAGTTCGGCAGTGGTGCCCAGTTGCTGAAGCTGTGCCAGGCCCACGGCTTGAGTGTGGCGCAACTGATGATGGCCAACGAGTGCGCCTGGCGCCCGGAAGCCGAGGTGCGCGACGGCCTGCTGCGCATTTGGGCCGCGATGCGCGAGTGCGTGGACAACGGCCTGCGCAACGAGGGCATTCTGCCCGGCGGTTTGCACGTCAAACGCCGTGCGGCGCGGCTGCACCGTAGCTTGCAGGAACTGGGCAAGCCTAATGTGATCGGGTCGACGCTCGGCGCCATGGAGTGGGTCAACCTGTACGCCCTGGCGGTCAACGAAGAGAACGCCGCTGGCGGGCGCATGGTCACTGCACCTACCAACGGTGCAGCCGGTATCATCCCGGCGGTACTGCACTACTACATGAAGTTCAACCCTGGTGCCTGCGACGCGGATGTCGTGGACTTCCTGCTTGCCGCGGCTGCGGTTGGCATCCTGTGCAAAAAGAACGCCTCCATTTCCGGCGCCGAGGTCGGCTGCCAGGGGGAGGTCGGGTCTGCCTGCTCGATGGCGGCCGCCGGCCTGGCCCAGGTGCTGGGCGCGACACCGGCGCAACTGGAAAACGCTGCCGAAATTGCCCTGGAACACAACCTTGGGCTGACCTGCGACCCGGTCGGTGGCCTGGTGCAGGTACCGTGCATCGAACGCAATGCCATCGCTGCCGTGAAAGCGATCAATGCGGTGCAAATGGCACTGCGGGGCGATGGCGAGCATTTCATTTCGCTCGACCGGGTAATCCGCACCTTGCGTGATACCGGGGCGGACATGCATGCCAATTACAAGGAAACCTCGCGCGGCGGCCTGGCGGTTGCATTCGTCGAATGTTGAGCTAATGCGGGGGGTAGGGGGCTGCTTTGCAGTTCATCGCCGTTCAAGCCCAGCTCCCGTAGGGATCGTATGAGGGCTGACGCGTGTTTGACACAAGATGTGCAGCGCCTGGGAGATCGAGCGCCGCCCGCGCGGCGCATCGCGAGCTGCGCTCGCTCCTACGTTTGTTTCGGGCCAATTATGCCTGTGGGATTTGCGCGCGAACGCCTTGGCGCATGCCTCAATGTCGCGCCGTACAAACAAGGCGGTCGCGCGCACCTGGCACAGGGGTTACTGGCCCGAAACAAGCGTAGGAGCGAGCGCAGCTCGCGATGCGCCGCGCGGGCGGCGCTCGATCTCCCAGGCGATGCATATCTTTTGCCAAATAACACCCACACATTGCTAGCCCAACACCTCACGTAACCGGTACCACAACATCCCCAGCGCCAGCAGTGGCGAGCGCAGTGCCTTGCCACCGGGGAAGGTCAGATGCGGCACTGCACTGAACACATCCAGGCCGTGGCTGTGGCCCAGGGCGATGCTTTCCGCCAGCAGCTTGGCTGTCCAGTGAGTCACGTTCAGCCCGTGCCCGGAATAGCCCTGGGCGTAATACACGTTGGGGTGTTGGCTCAAGCGCCCGACCTGGGGAAAGCGGTTGGCGGTGATGCCGATCATGCCACCCCACTGGTAGTCGATGCGCACATCGGCCAGCTGCGGGAATACCTTCAGCACCTTCGGCCGCATATAGCCGGCGATGTCCTTGGGGTCGCGGCCGGAATAGTGGCAGGCGCCGCCGAACAACAGGCGGCGATCCGCGGTGAGGCGGTAGTAATCCAGGCCGACTTTCTGGTCGCACAGTGCCATGTTCTGCGGGATCAAGCGGCTCGCCAGTGTTTCGGGCAGCGGTTCGGTGGCCACCACGTAACTGCCGGCTGGCAGCACCTTGCCACTCAGCCGCGGTTCCAGGTCGTCCAGGTGGGCGTTGCAGCCCAGCACCAGGCGGCCCGCGCGCACGCTGCCGTGGGCGGTATGCACGGTAACGCTGGGCCCATGCTCGATACGCAGCACCGGGCTTTGCTCGAAAATGCGCACGCCCAGGGTATGGGCGGCGCGGGCCTCGCCCTGAACCAGGTCGAGCGGGTGCAGGTGCCCTGAACCCATGTCCACCAGGCCGCCGGCGTACCGGTCGCTGGCGACGATCTCATGCAGCTGCCCGCTTGCGACCAGCCGTGTTTCGTGGCGGTAACCTAGCGCTGCCAGGTCTTGCAGTTCATCCTTGAAGGCGTCGAACTGCGCGGGCGTGTTGGCCAGTTCGCAAAAGCCCCAGCGCAGGTCACAGGCAATGCTGTAGCGGGCGATGCGCGCGGCGACCAGCGCCACCGAGTCGATGCCGGCCTGCTTGAGGTAGCGCACGCCATCCTGGCCGACATGCCGGGCAAAACCGCTGACATCATGGCCGATGCCGCGAATCAGCTGGCCGCCGTTGCGGCCACTGGCACCCCAGCCGATGCACCGCCCCTCCAGCAGCACCACCGACAAACCACGCTCGGCCAGCTCCAGCGCCGTATTGACCCCGGTCAGCCCACCCCCGACCACACACACATCAGCGCTCAGGTCAGCGTCGAGGCTGGGGTAGGGGGCCGCATCGCGCGCAGTGGCTGCATAGTACGAAGCGGTGTGTTGGGTATTGAATGACATAGAGAGTCTCGGCTCAGCGGTTGGACTTGATCTTGCTCCAGGAGCGGGTCATGACGCGCATGATCTTCGGGCTGGGGGTACTGGAAATGTACAGCTTGTCCAGTACCTCCTGCGGGGGGTAGATCTCGGGGTTGTCCACCAGCGCGGCATCCATGTAGGCCTTGGCGTCCGGGTTGGCGTTGGCATAGCCGACCGTGGCGCTGACCTTGGCGATCACCTTGGGGTCGAGCAGGTAGTTGATGAAGGCCAGCGCCTGCTCCGGGTTGTTCGCATCCTTCGGAATGGCCAGCAGGTCGAACCACAGGTTGCTGCCTTCCTTGGGAATGCTATAGGCGACCTTCACGCCGTTCTTCGCTTCCACGGCGCGGTTGGCCGCCTGGAACACGTCACCGGAATAACCGAACGCCACGCAGATATTCCCGTTGGCAAGGTCGGAAACATACTTGGAGGAGTGGAAATAGGTGATGTACGGGCGCAGCTCGAGCAAGCGCGCCTCGGCCTTGGCGTAGTCGGCCGGCTTTTCGCTACGCGGGTCCATGCCCAGGTAGTTGAGCACGGCGGGGAACAGTTCATCGGGCGAGTCCATGAAGGCCACGCCGCACTGCTTGAGCTTTTTCAGGTTCTCGGGCTCGAACAGCACCGCCCAGGAATCGATGCGGTCTACGCCCAATGCAGCCTTGACCTTTTCCACGTTATAGCCGATGCCATTGGTGCCCCACAGGTAGGGCACCGCATACTGGTTGCCCGGGTCGTTCTGCTCAAGCTGCTTGAGCAGCTTGGGGTCCAGGTGCTTCCAGTTCGGCAGTTTGCTGCGGTCCAGCGGCAAGAATGCACCGGCCTGGGCCTGGCGGGCCAGAAAATGGTTGGAGGGCACTACCACGTCGTAGCCGGTGCGCCCCGCCAGCAGCTTGCCTTCAAGGGTTTCGTTGGAGTCGAACACGTCATAAACCACCTTGATGCCGCTGCTGGCCTGGAAGTCGGCCAGGGTGGTGTCACCGATGTAGTCGGTCCAGTTGTACACGCTTACAGTGGGTGTGGCGTGGCTGGTGGTGGCGAACAGCAGGGTGAATGCCGCGGGGATCAGGGCTTGCAGATGACGCATGGGAACACCTCGTTGGTTTTGTTCTACGAGTTCAGGTGTGGTGGGGGCTGCACAGCCCCCAGGGCGGCTCAGACGCTCAGCATCAGGAACTCGCGCTCCCACGAGCTGATCACGCGCTTGTAGTTCTCGTGCTCGGCCCGTTTGACCGCCACGTAACCCTGCACGAACTGCTTGCCCAGGTACTGCTGCACGGTCTCGCAGTCTTCCATGTGCTGCAGCGCATCTTCGATGGTGATGGGCAGGCGCAGGTTGCGCCGCTCGTAGGCGCGGCCCTGCACCGGGGCGCTCGGGTCGATCTGCTCGACCATGCCCAGGTAGCCGCACAGCAGGCTGGCAGCGATCGCCAGGTAAGGGTTGGCATCCGCGCCGGGCAGGCGGTTTTCCACGCGCATCGCTTCCGGGCTGGAGGTGGGGACGCGCAAACCGGCGGTGCGGTTTTCTTCACCCCACTCGACGTTGACCGGTGCCGAGGTGTCCGGCAGGAAGCGGCGGAACGAATTGACGTTGGGGGCGAACATCGGCAGCAGCTTGGGGATGTACTTCTGCAACCCACCAATGTGGTGCAGGAACAACGGGCTCATGCTGCCGTCGTCGTTGGCGAAGATCGGCTTGCCGGTGGCGATGTCGACCACGCTCTGGTGCAGGTGCATGGCACTGCCCGGCTCGTCGGTGATCGGCTTGGCCATGAACGTCGCAGCCACGTTGTGCTTGAGCGCAGCCTCACGCATGGTGCGCTTGAACACGGTGATCTGGTCGGCCAGGTCCAGCGCGTCGCCGTGGCGGAAGTTGATCTCCATCTGCGCCGGGCCGTCTTCGTGGATCAGCGTGTCCAGGTCCAGGCCCTGGATTTCACACCAGTCATACACGTCCTCGAACAGCGGGTCGAATTCGTTGGCGGCATCGATCGAGAACGACTGCCGGCCGCTTTCGGCCCGGCCGGAACGCCCCAGTGGCACTTGCAGCGGCAGGTCCGGGTCTTCGCAGCGCTTGGTCAGGTAGAACTCCATCTCTGGCGCGACAATGGGTTGCCAGCCCTTGTCAGCGTAAAGCTTGAGCACTTTCTTCAGCACGTTGCGCGGTGACAGCTCGATGGGGTTGCCTTGCTTGTCGAAGGTATCGTGGATCACGATCGCGGTAGGTTCGATGGCCCACGGGATCTGGTACACAGCGCTCGGGTCGGGGCGGCAGACCATGTCGATGTCAGCCGCATCGAGCAGGTTGTAATAGATATCGTCGTCAACGTAGTCGCCGGTGACCGTTTGCAGCAGCACGCTCTCGGGCAAGCGCATGCCACGTTCGTGAAGGAACTTGGCGGTCGGTGCGATCTTGCCGCGGGCGATGCCGGTCAGGTCGCTGATCACGCATTCTACTTCGGTGATCCGGTGTTCTTTCAGCCAGGTGGAGAGCTGATCGAAGGGGGCGTTCATACAGACCTCTTGGTTGGTTTTTTTATGTGGGAGCCGCTGCACCCGCCAAAGCCGTTGCACAGCTTCAAGGGCATCGCGCTTCCCAGGTGACACGCTGGAGGCTATCTTGGGCTCGGCAGCCCATCGCCATCTATCCACTTTCTTCGGCATTCAATGCACCAAAAGAGTGCAATCAGGACAAAGCGTGACAACGCCCAACGCCTTGCAGGTACAAGCTTTCCACACCTCGGATGTGTCCGAGCAGGTTCGCATCACCCCCGGTTGGCAGCAGCAGTACCGGCAGATGTCGCCGGGCCATTTCAGCGGCCAGTTGCGCTGCCTGGGGCTTGACGGCGTGCAAGTCTACGAAGAACGCCTCAACACCCGGGTCGAGCAATTCTTCCGGGCGCCGAGCGGGTCGCTGGCGTTCTGCTTCGACCAGAGCGAAAACAGCCTTTACCTGCTCAACGAGCAGAGCCGCAACATCTGGATCACGCCAGAGAATTACCAGGAAGTCGCCGTCGTGTTCGACCAGGCGTTTCTCGCCAGCCACGGCCTGGACCCCCGCAGGCTTGACGGTTTGTTCATGGTGCCGCTGGGCAGTGGCCAGAATGCGTTGTTCGGCAGTTGGCTCAGTGCCACCCTGACCCGCCTGGGCGAGGCTGGGTGCCCGTTGCAGGGGCAGGCGTTGGCGGAGCAGTTGCTGGAGGACTGCCTGTTCATCCTCGACAATGCCTGCCAGCGCTTGCAGGGCATGGCCATGGGCCGGCGGGACGAGGAGCGGGCGATCATGCACCGGGTCAGCGAGTGGGCGGCTGACTGCCCGGAAGAAACCTTGAACCTGGTGGAACTGGCGGCGGTGGCGGGCGTGTCGCTGCGCCAGTTGCAGCAGGCCTTCAAGGCCTACACCGGCATGCCGCCCGCGCACTGGTTGCGGTTGCGCCGGCTCAACGGGGCGCGGCGCGATCTGTTGCGGGGCGGTGGCGTGACCGTGGCAGAAGTGGCGATGCGTTGGTCGTTCTGGCATTTGGGAAGGTTTTCAGAGAGTTACCGGCAATTGTTCAAGGAGTTTCCGAGCGAGACACTCAAGCGCGTCAAGCGCTGAACCGCCGGCCCGCAAGTCCAGCAGCCGGCGCCGAAAATTGCTATCGTGCCAGCCTGTTTCGACCCGAGGTGCCGATGTTCTACCTGCCTTTGCCCAGTGACCAGGCTGACAGCCTCGCCAGTGTTCCCCTTACCGATTTCTTCAGCAGCGCCAGCCTGCTCCAGGCCGCTGCGGTGTTGTTCGTGCAAAACCTGCCTCGCCAGCCGGCGACTGCCTCGGCCGATGCTCAGGAACGCCGCTTTGCCGAGATCGTGCGGATCGCCAACGACGTTGAACGTGCCGCGCCTGGGCGCTTCCAGGGGCAGGTGGCGCAGCACTTCGACCGTGAAGCCTTCGCCATGGGCCTGGGCATGCTGGGCGAAAACGGCATTGCGCTGCTCAGTGGCGAAGTGGCGTACAGCGCAGATGAACTGCAGGACGACGAGGGGCACTGGAATTTCCAGTTCGCTGACCGCTATCGCCAGCGCGCCACGCCGTTGCACCCGGTGCACCTGCCGGCGCTGGCCAGCGACCTGATGCTCAGCGACCAGCAGAACCGGCTGTTGCGTGAATTTCTGGGGGGTATCGACGAATCGGTCGCCGTGCAGGGTTTTGCCGGTACCGGCAAGACCTTTCTGATCCACCAGTTCGCCCGGTTGCTGGAGCCGCAGCGCACCTTGTTGCTGGCCTTGACCGAGGGCCAGTTGCGTGCGCTGCAGGCGCGGGTCAAGGATGCCGCAGCCTACACCGCGCTGACCTTCGGTCAGTTGGCCGACGAGCTGTTGAACCGCGACCTCACCAGCAACGGCTGGCGCCTGCGCGACCCTTACCGCACCAAGCGCTCGTGGCGCCCGCAAGAGGCGCAGGTGGTGCGCTGGCTGGCCATACCCGACATTGGCCCGCTTGCCGCACGCGACGTGGTTACCTTGTGCATCCGCGCGGTGCGGGCGTTTTGCCACAGTGCCGACGCGCAGGTGCAGTTGCACCATGTGCCCTGGGGCGGGCCGGGCACATCGCCACTGGACCAGGAAGTGTTGCTGGAAAAGGCACGGTTGTACTGGCAGGAGCTGATTCGCCCGTCAGCGCGGGAAATCCAGTTGCCGGTACGCGACTACCATCGGGTCAAGCTGCTGGCGCTGACCGGCCTGGTGATTGACAGCGGCTACACCCACGTCATCGTCGACGAGGCGCACGAGTTGTCGGCACCGATGCTTGCCGTACTTGACCGCAGCCCGCAAGCGGTCATCGCCCTCGGTGACGAACTGCAGAACCTGAACGGCCTCAGTGCGCACCATGGCAGCTTCATCCGCCAGCGCTGCATCGACCACTCGCTGCGCGCAGGGCCGGCGATGGACAACGTGCTCAACCCGCTGATACAGGCGCACCCGGCATCGATCCAGGCGGCCTTCAGTGGGAGCGCCGAGCACTACACCCGGGTCAGCTTCTTCGATGCGGTCGCGGTGCCGGAACAGCCCACCGCGTTGATCGTCGATGACGAGTGGGGGCTGTTTGGCTGGTTCCAGCGCCTGACGCACCAGGGCGTGCCGTTCGTGCTGCTGCAGAGCGCGCGCAAGGACTTCGAACTGTTCGTGGAGGATTGCATCGAGCTGTACTGCCATGGCACCCGGCCTCGTCACCCGATGCTGTTCCGCTATGCCAGCTGGCAGGCGCTGGAGCAGGACAAGGGTGAGGACAAGGCATTCGTCGCGGTGGCCAACCTGCTGCGCAAGGGCTACACCCCGCAGCACTTTGCCCAGGCCAAGAGCCGTTACCGCTGGACCAAGGCGCCAAAGCTGTTCCTCGGGCGGGTAAGGGATGTGAAGAACATGGAGTTTGCCCGGGTGATGGTGTCGCCCGAGCTGATGGTCACGCCGCAGGTGGCCGGTAACCGCAATGAACGGGCGCGCCTGCTGGCAGGTTTGTATACCGCCTGTTCACGGGCGCGGCATGAGCTGATCGTGCCGGGGGGGATGCTGGACTGGGTCAAGGACCAGGTGCGCGATTGAGGTTGGCAGAGGCTGCAATGCAGCCCCTGCTTCACTGGACTCAGTTACGGTCCAGCCACACGGTCTGGGCATTGGTGAACTCCCGCACACCAAAGTGCGACAGCTCGCGCCCGAAGCCGCTTTTCTTCACGCCGCCGAACGCCACGCGGGGGTCGGATGCGCAGTAACCATTGATGAACACGCCACCGGTATCCAGCGCGGCAGTCATGCGCTCGGCCAGCGCATAGTCGGCGGTGTAGATGGTCGCCGCCAGGCCGAATTCGCTGTCGTTGGCCAGCTCCACGGCATGCTCGGCGTCACGGGCCGTGATGATCGCCGCCACCGGGCCGAACAGCTCTTGCTTGAATGCTGTCATGTCCGGGGTCACATTGGCGAACACGGTCGGGGCATAGAAGTTGGCAACGCCTTCGACCTTGTGGCCGCCCAGCAGCAGGGTGGCACCCTCGGCCAGCGTCGCCTGTACCTGGCCATCCAGCTCGTCGCGCAGGTCGTAGCGGGCCATGGGGCCGATGTAGGTGTCGTCCTGCAGCGGGTTGCCCATGTTCAGCTGCCGGGTTGCCTCCACGAACTTGCGGGTGAACGCGTCGGCAATGCTTGCTTCCACGATCATGCGCTTGGCTGCTGCGCAGACCTGGCCGGTGTTCTGGTAGCGACCGATGACGGCTGCCTGGACGGCGGCGTCCAGGTCGGCGTCAGCCAGTACGATGAACGGGTCGGAACCGCCGAGTTCGAGCACGCATTTTTTCAGTGCGGCACCGGCCTGGGCACCGATCGCCATGCCGGCACGCACGCTACCGGTCAGGGTCACCGCGGCAATGCGCGGGTCGTTGATGGCGCGGGTGACACCCTCCGGGGTCACGTTCAACACTTCGAAAACGCCTTGCGGCAGGCCGGCATCCTTGAACAGTTCGCCCAGCAGGTAGGCGCTGCCCATTACGTTCGGCGCGTGCTTGAGCACGTAGGTATTGCCGGCCAGGATCGCCGGCACGGCGCCGCGCAGTACCTGCCAGACCGGGAAGTTCCAAGGCATCACCGCCAGGATCGGGCCCAGCGGGCGGTATTCGATGCGGGCCTTTTCGACCTGGGTAGGCTCGGCGGCCAGCATCGCGGGGCCATGCTCGGCATACCAGCGGCACAGGCCAACGCACTTGGCGACTTCGCCGCGGGCCTGGGCGATGGGCTTGCCGATTTCACGGCAGATCATCTGCGCGAAGGCCTCGGCCTTGGCTTCAAGGGTGCTGGCCAAGGCGAGCAGGTACTCGCTGCGCTGACCCAGCGACACTTGGCGCCACTGGCGGTAGCCGGCCTTGGCACGCTGCAGCGCCGCTTCCAGTACGGCGTCGGTGTCGAACGGGTAGGCGCCGATCTCCTCGCCGGTGTACGGATCGAGGGAGATGGCGTGGGTCAGGTTGCTGATCGCACTCATGGCAGGGCACTCTCGTCGTGATTGAACAGTGGAGCCAGACTAGTGGGCTATGGCTTTAATGAAAACTGAATAATAATGAGCGAAACATTCACGTTTGGAGAAAGGCTGTGGACCTGGTGCAACTGGAGATCTTCAAGGCCGTGGCAGAGCAGGGCAGCATCAGCGCTGCCGCGCAGCATATCCATCGGGTGCCTTCCAACCTGACCACGCGCATCAAGCAGCTGGAAGAAGACCTGGGTGTGGAACTGTTCATCCGCGAGAAAAGCCGCTTGCGCCTGTCACCCGCGGGTTGGAACTTCCTGGAATACACCCGGCGCATTCTCGACCTGGTGCACGAGGCCCGCCTGACCGTGGCCGGTGAAGACCCGCAGGGCACCTTCGCCCTGGGCTCGCTGGAAAGCACCGCAGCCGTGCGCATCCCGGCCTTGCTGGCGGCCTACAACCAGCGCTACCCCAAGGTGGACCTGGACCTGTCCACCGGCCCTTCAGGGACCATGCTCGAGGGGGTGTTGTCTGGCCGGCTGGTGGCTGCGTTCGTCGATGGCCCGGTGTTGCACCCCACGCTGGAGGGCATACCGGTGTTCGAGGAAGAGATGATGGTCATCGCACCGCTCAATCATGCCCCGGTGACCCGCGCCCAGGACGTCAACGGCGAAAACATCTACGCGTTCCGGGCCAACTGTTCGTACCGGCATCACTTCGAAAACTGGTTCGTCCAGGACCAGGCGGTTCCCGGCAAGATCCATGAAATGGAGTCGTACCACGGCATGCTCGCCTGCGTCAGTGCCGGGGCCGGCCTGGCCATGCTGCCGCGCAGCATGCTCGACAACATGCCGGGCTGCAGCACGGTCAGTGCCTGGCCCATGTCGGAAGACTTCCGCTTCCTGAAAACCTGGCTGGTGTGGCGCCGTGGCACGGTATCACGCAGCTTGAGCATGTTCGTGAAACTGCTTGAAGAAAAGAACGCAAACCAATGATTTACAAATACTAGTCTACGTCTAGTCCGCACGTCTGTACGGCGCTCGCGCTGTGGTAGCGCCTCACACCGCAACGGTGTATGAGCAATAATGGCAATTTACTTCCAACTTTCTGATTATCGGACAATAATCAGAAAAGTATTTCCTCGTGTGACCGGTCGGGATGAACCGGTCACCAATTAATCGAGGGGCTACAGCCCCCGCTTGCCGTGTAGACCATCAGGAGAGTCGTAGATGAAAACCCGTCTCGCAGCATCGCTGGCCGTTGCCGCGCTGGCACTTGCCGGCGCTGGCACGGCCCAGGCCGCGCAGGTGTCCGGCGCCGTGGGCGTTACCAGCCAGGGCGACATGACCTACCGCATTGGTATGTCGTTCGACTGGGACAAGAAGTGGCTGCAAAGCGACATCGGCTATGTCAGCGGTTACTGGGACGCCGGCTACACCTACTGGGAGGGCGGCGACGCCAGTGGCGCCCATTCGCTGTCGTTCAGCCCGGTGTTCACCTATGAATTCAGCGGTTTCACCTACACCCCGTACATCGAAGCGGGCATCGGCCTGGCTGCGTTCTCCAAGACCGATGTAGGCGACCAGCGCCTGGGTTCTTCGTTCAACTTCGAGGACCGTATCGGCCTAGGCCTGAAACTGCCAGGGGAGCAGAAGGTCGGGCTGCGTGCGATCCATTATTCCAACGCCGGGATCAAGCAGCCCAACGACGGCATCGAGTCGTATTCGCTGTTCTACAGCAAAGGTTTCTGACAGGTAGGGCTGCTTATGCAGCCCCAGCCGTTCAGAAGGTGTACGCGACGCCAGCCTGTACCGTGCGAGGCGCACCCGGGTAGGCATACAGGTTGAATGCGCCTTCGTCATACGCCTTGTTGAACAGGTTCTTCACATCCAGGTTCAGGCGTATATGGTCGTTGACCTGGTAGAAGGTCAGCAGATCAACCACCGTGTATTGCTCCATGGTGTAGGTGGTCGCCTCGGTCTGGCCGTTGCGGTCATCCACGTATTTCACCCCAAGCCCCAAGCCAAGCCCCTTGGCGACACCGTCCTGGAACTCATAGGTGTTGAGCAGGCTGAAACTGTTGCGCGGGATATTGGCCAGTCGCGTGCCGGTTGGCAGGCGGTTGTCCTTGGTCACTTCGGCATCCACATAGGCGTAGCCGCCAATGACGCGCCACTCGGGGGTGACATTGCCAGCAACGTTGATATCCAGGCCCCGGCTGCGCACTTCGCCGGCCGCCACGCTGTAGTTCGGGTCCACCGGGTCGCGGGTCAACACGTTTTCCTTGACGATGTGGTAGACCGCTGCGTCGACACTCAGCTGGCGGTCGAGCGCTTCCCATTTCACGCCCAGTTCGTAGGACTTGCCCTTTTCCGGGTCGAAGCCCCCGCCGCTGGCCGGGGTTCCCGTGTTGGGTTTGAAAGAGCGCGCGGTGTTGGCGTAGACGGCGACCGTGTCGGTGAGGTCATAGACCAGGCCAATCCGGGGCGTAGCACCGTTTTCGCCTTTGCTGAAATCACCGGCATTGTCCAGCTTGTTGTCGTAGTCATGCTCGAAGCGCTCGAAGCGTACCCCTGCCAAAGCCTTCAATCGCTCGGTCAGGGCCACCTGGTCCTGGATGAAGAAGGCCCAGGTCTGCAGGTTTTCCTTGTCCCAGGTCGTGGTGCGGGTCAGCGCCGGCCGTGGCTGGCCAAGCACCGGGTCGTAGATGTCGATGGGGTAGGTGCCCGCCACCGCAGAGGACCGCTGGATGATCGAGTTGTAGTCATAGTTCTCGTACTCCACCCCTGTCAGCAAGGTGTGGCTGAAGCCGCCGGTGTCGAAGTAGCCGGTCAGGTTCAGCTGCCAGTCGCGATCGGTCCACTCCAGCTTGCGGTAGTTGAAGTTGCGCTCCAGCGTTCGCCCATCCAGCGGCGCGCCGTTGGCTTCGACCGCATTGCCCTTGAGCGAGCCATCGAGGAACTGGAACCCGCCCGCCAGCGTCCAGTTGTCATTGAGCTGGTGCTCGAAACGTACCTGCGCCATGTTGTTGTCGTTGTGCAGCAGGTTATCGCTGCCTTTTTCCCAGATATAGGTGTCACGCGAAGCGCTGCCACGCTGGGTGGCGTAGCGGGTCAGGCCGCGGTCCAGCGGGTGGTTGTTGCGCATGAAGTCGCCTTCGAACACAACCTTGGTCGTGTCGTTGACCTGCCAGCTGAGCACTGGCGCCACGTCATAACGCTCGCTTTGCACATCATCACGGAAACTGTCGCCGCCCTCGCCAAGCAGGTTCAGGCGGTAGGCCAGCGAGCCGTCCTGGTTCAGCGGGCCGGCGGCGTCGAGGGTAGCGCGGTGCATGCCCTGGTCGTCGAACTGGCTGCCCAGGGTGACCTTGGGTTCTGGTAGCGGCTGCTTGCTGACCACGTTGAAGGTGCCGCCGGGGTCGCCACGGCCGTACAGGCTGCTGGCCGGGCCGCGGATCACCTCCAGCCGCTCGACGGTATTGGCGTCTGGTGCGTTGGGGTAACCACGGTTGATCGGGAAACCGTTACGGTAGAACTCGCCGGTGGTAAAGCCGCGCACGGTGAAGGTGGTAAGGCCCTGGCCACCGAAGTTGTTGGCCCGGCCGACGCCACCGGCATAGTCCAGGCCGTCTTGCAGGCGCGTGGCACCGGTGTCTTGCAGCACCGCCTTGGGCACCACGCTGACCGACTGCGGTGTTTCGTGCAGCGCGGTGTCGGTGCGGGTGGCACTGGCGGAACGGTTGGCCTTGTAGCCGAGCACTGGGCCATCAGCCCGTTCGCTGTCGGCTGTGCCAGTGATGCTCAGGGCCTGAAGTTCGATCTGGGCCGGGTCGCTGAGCGGTTCGGGCTCGGCGAGGGCCATTGGGGAGACAGCATGAAGCACACAAAGCGAAACGAACGTGCGACGCATCGACTGGACGATCCTGAAGTAGGGCGCTAGAGAAGGGGGACGAAAAGAATTAAGGCTACTACGAATCATTACCAGATGCATTAACTTTAAAGCCCCTGCAACTCCCTGGGATTCATGGATGAAGCAGCATCGGCCAGGCACGTTGCGCACGCGGCTGGTGCAATACAGGTTGTCAGGTATCATGCCGATCTTCATAACTGTCACGAGGCCTGTTCCCAATGTCCCTGAGTGCCCCACAGATTGGTGAGTTGCGTACATTCGCCGAGCAACTGGCCGACGCCGCTGCACTGGCCATCAAGCCGTACTTTCGTGCCAGCCTGGACGTCGAGGACAAGGGGGGGCGCCTGTACGACCCGGTGACGGTGGCCGACAAGGCGGCCGAGGATGCGATGCGCGCGTTGATCCAGGCGCGTTACCCGGACCACGGCATTCTTGGCGAAGAGGCCGGGGTGGCGGTGGGCAGCAGCCCGCTGACCTGGGTGCTCGACCCCATCGACGGCACCCGTGCCTTCATCACTGGCCTGCCATTGTGGGGAACGTTGATTGCGCTGAACGACGGTACCCGCCCGGTACTGGGGGTGATGAACCAGCCCTTTACCGGCGAGCGTTTCATTGGCACGCCCGAGGGGGCCTGGCGCAACGCTACACCCTTGCGTACCCGCGCCTGCGCCGACCTGGCTACGGCCACGCTGATGTGCACCACCCCCGACATGTTCGACACAGCCGAGCGCAAGGCCGCGTTCGAGGCGGTAGCCGGGCAGGCGCGGCTGATGCGCTACGGCGGCGATTGCTATGCCTACTGCATGCTGGCGTCGGGGTTCGTCGATGTGATCGTGGAGGCCAGCTTGCAACCCTATGACGTACAGGCGCTGATGCCGATCATCGAAGGGGCGGGTGGGGTGATCAGCGCCTGGGATGGCAGTTCGGCGCAGCACGGCGGCTGCGTAGTGGCCTGTGGCGACCCGGCGCTGCACGCGCAGATGGTGGAGAAGCTGCGCCACGCCATGTGAGGGTACGCCACCGGGCCTGCGGCGGCCTTTACACTGCACTTTTTGCCATTTCCGCGCTCTATGCTTGGCCAGGCCACATCAATCCCCGATGCGGCCGCCGAATATCGACCCGGTGCCGATGGTTGCAAGCTACCCTCATCTGATTCCCCGCGTGCTGCTGGCAGGCGTGCTCACCTGCCTGTGTGCCTGCACCCAGGAACAGGGCCGCGACATGCTCGACCAGTTTGCCGACGGCAAGCCCAGCGAACTGTTCCAGACCAGTGTCGACCGCCTGGCCACGTTGTCGATGCGCGACAACCTGCAAAGCCTGTACCTGCTGATGAACAAGCTGTACCTGCGCAACCCCAACCAGTTGAAGCTGTCGGGGTACGTCGACGCCGCCACTGCCGAGCGGCAGATCCGCAAGGCCATCGAACACCGCCAGCCGCTGGCGCAGCTGGGCAACCGTCGCGACCTGGCAGCCTTGAGTTACGCGTTGAGCCCGGAGTTTCGCGGTGACCGCGTCGGCGCCTTCATCTATGCCATCGGCAGCATGCTGATCACCGCTCACGGCGGGCGCACCGAGTTCTACATGACCGACACGATCGACCCGCTGTTCATCAACAACGCCGCGCGCAATATCGAAAAGGCCACCTGGATGTTGAGCCAGCGGCAAGATGCCAATGGCGTGTTGCTGCTGTTTTCCAACGAGATTTCCGAAGAGGGCAGCAACCTGAGTTTCGCCGTGGAGTTCGGGAAGATCGTGGCGCGCCTGGATTTGCTGGCAGAGTTGCTGGATGAGCGGTATCGGCGGATCGGGCTGAACTATGCACAGAGCCTGCTGCTGATGAACTTCCTGCCTGTACAGTGACTTTGGCTGTTGCATTGGCCCTGGTAGGAGCGGCCAGTAACGCTTTCAGAGCAGCGCCTGGATCGCTTGCCGATAACGCGGCCCGGCCAGGCTCATGCTGTTGTTGTGGCTGGCCCCCGGTACCAGCAGCAGGGTCTTGGGCTGCCGGGCCGCCTCGTACAGCTGCTGGCTGAAACGCGCTGGCACGAAGCGGTCATCCAGCCCGTGCACCAGCAGCACGGGCAAGCCGATGTCCTGGATCTTGCCCAGCGAGTCGAACTTCTGCGACAGCAACCAACGCACCGGCAATGACGTATTGGCTACCGCAGCGGCGACATCGCCCAACGAGGTGAATGTCGATTCCAGTATCAACCCACGCGCCGGGGCCGCGTCACCGCCCTGGCGTGCTTCGGCTGCCAGCGCGCGGGCCAGTTCCACGGCCACCGCACCGCCCAGCGAATGGCCGAAGATCAGCCGTTTGCCCGCGTCGGGTTGCAACTGAGCGAAGCGCTCCCAGGCGATGCGCGCGTCCTCATAGACAGTGGCCTCGGAGGGCAGCCCGCCGCGGCTCTGGCCAAAGCCGCGGTAGTCCACGGCCAGCACCGAGTAGCCCATGGCATGCAACTGCTCGATGCGGAACAACTGCCCGGTCAGGTTCCAGCGCACCCCATGCAGGTAGAGGATGGCCGGGGCATTGGCGCGCCTGGCCGGCCACCACCAGGCGTGCAGGCTCTGATTGGCAGCGAAACTGCGCGGCCGCAGGTCAAGCTCCTGCACACCGCTGGGCAGGCCACGGAACCAGCTGGCCTGCCCAGGTTCGATGCGGAACACCAGTTCGCGCTCTTTGTGCTGAAGCACCGCGCAACTGCTGGGCAGGCCGATCACCAGCAAGGTGGCACACAACCAGGTCAGCCAGCGGCGGCGTAGGTGGGAGAGGAAAAGGGTGGGCATGTGGGCTTTTTAACAGATGCCGGGGCGTGCGTGTGAGGAAAGTGCCTCAATGGTGGGCTGGACTGGTTGCAAGCTGTTACCGCAGTGAGCGGGTGGGCAGTGCCGGCCGTTGCGCGCGTGTGAAACAGCGGCTCAGCTGCTGCCCAGTGATTCCAGTAACGGCTGGAACTCTTCGAGCAACCAGTCGCGCAAGTGCAGGCAACTGGGCTCATGTTCCTTGTCTTCGTTGAAGGCCAGGAAGTGGAAGGTGTCCTTGAGCACCAACTCCTCTTGCACCGGGCGCACCAGCAGCCCCTGGGCCACCAGTTGTGCCACCAAGTGGTGCCAGCCCAGCGCTACGCCCTGGTTGCCAAGGGCCAGTTGCACCAGCAGGTTGTAGTCGTTGGCGTTGAAGAAGTGCGGTGCGGTATTGGCGCGGCTTTTCAGGTCAACGTCGTGGAAGGCCAGCCAGACGTTCCAGTCGACATGTTCGGCCACCTGCGAACGCCCATAAGGGCTGAGGTTGAGCAGGGTGCCATCGCGCAAGCCTTGCAGCGTCTGCACTTCGGGGTGCCGGGCCAGGTACTGTGGGGTGCACACCGGGTAGATCACGTCATGGTTGAGCGGGTGCGAGCTGTAGCCAGCCTGCACCTTGCCCAGCTTGGTGATGTAGATGTCAGGGCGCACACCCGGCTCCATCGACAGGAAGTTCTGCGTGGTGACCCGATTGATTACCCGCCATGCCAAGGAATGGGTTGCCGCCCACCGTCAGCAGTTTGACCAGTGGCTGCAAGCCTCGCGTGATGCAGCGGCCCAGGCCGGTCAGTAACCTGATCCATCAGCGTTGGCTTTTTCGCGGGCTCGCCCGCTCCCACAGGTCCGCCACAGGTTCTGAACACTGTGCAATGCCTGTGGGAGCGGGCAAGCCCGCGAAGCAGCCAATGCGATTCTCGCTGTTGAGTTAATAGCCATGAGCCACTTCGAAAGCATCCTCAAGAACACCAACCTGGCCCATCTGGAGCCCGGCTTTCGCACTTCATTGCCAATGCCCTGCCAGCGGGTGGCCTTCGTTCTGCGTGAACACTTCTCGATGATGGCCTTCACCGCTGCAATGGACAGCCTGGTGACCGCCAACCTGATGAGCGCCACGCCGTTGTTCCAGGTCGAGGTGGTGGGCGAGGGGCCGCAGGTGATGAGCGACCTGGGCATTGCCTTGCCGGTCAACACCCAGCTAAGCGATTTACAGGTGCAAGGCCTGGGTTGCCTGCTGGTGTGCGGCGGTTTACGCGTGCGCCTGCAAGCTGCCCCCCAGTTGCGTGCCAAACTGCGCCTTTCACCCTGATGGCCGGGCGATGATGAACGAGCTCTACCCCAAGGTGCGGATCAGCCGCCAGGCCCATGTGCTGGACCGCAGGCGCATGAGCTGCGCAGGTACCTGCAGCGCGCTGGACATGATGCTGGCCATGCTTGAGCAGGCGGGTGGGGTGCCGTTGCGGCGGGCCGTGGAACAGATGCTGGCGTGCGACCGTTCGCGGGTGGCAAATGACACTGCGGCCGGCGTGGCGGACATTGACCCTGGCATGCCTCACGGCGTGCGCCTGGCGCTGGAGCTGATGCATGCCAATATCGAAGACCCGATCGGTATCGACGAGATCGCTGAACATGCGGGGTTGTCCCGCCGGCACCTGGAACGCTTGTTCCACCGCCATGTGCAGGCCACGCCGCCACGGTATTACCTGGAACTGCGCCTGACCCATGCGCGGCAGCTGTTGCAACACACCAACAAGTCGTTGACCGAAGTGGCGGTGGCCAGCGGGTTTGTCAGCTTTCCGCATTTCTACCGGCGCTTTCGTGAGTTGTTCGCCATTGCACCGCGGCAGTACCGGGCACGCAGCCAGGGCTGGGCAGGGCGGCAGGATGTGGCGGTCCACTGAGTCAGAACGCTGCGAAAATTCACCGGCCCTATCGCCGGCAAGCCAGTACCCACAGGGATTGCATCAGGGCTGACAGTTGGTTGCCACAAGATATGCAGCGCCTGTGAGATCGAGCGCCGCCCGCGCGGCGCAATCGCGAGCTGCGCTCGCTCCTACGTTTGTTTAGGGCCAGTAACGCCTGTGACAGGCGCGCGCGGCCGCCTTGTTTGTACGGCGCGATATTGAGGCATGCACCAAGGCGTTCGCGCGCGAATCCCACAGGAATAATTGGCCCGAAACAAACGTAGGAGCGAGCGCAGCTCGCGATTGCGCCGCGCGGGCGGCGCTCGCTCCAACAGGCGCTGCCATACCTTGTGGCAAACACCTGTCAGCCCTAAGGCGATCCCTGGACTGCCCCCAATAAGTTGGACAGTTTCAGCTAGCAGCCCCTGCAGCGTGGGCCCTGTATTTCACAGGGCTCATGCCATTGAGCTTTAGCTTGATGCGGTCATGGTTGTAGTAGTGGATGTACTCATCCAGACCGGCTTTCAGTTCTTCAACGCTCTTGAAGCGCTGCGGGTAGAAAAATTCGGACTTAAGCGTACCAAAAAAGCTCTCCATAGCCGCATTATCCAAGCAGTTTCCTTTGCGTGACATGCTCTGCTTTACCCCTTGCTCGGCCAGCTTGTGGCGGTACTGCGAGTGTTGGTAGTGCCAGCCTTGGTCCGAGTGGAGTACCAGTTTCGGCTTGTTTCCCAGGCGCTTGAAGGCCTTGCCCAGCATGTTGGTAACCAGCCCAAGGCATGGCCTGCTGGCCACTTCGTAGGCCACAATTTCGGCGTTGTACAAGTCCATCACGGGGGAGAGGTAGACTTTTTCCTGAGCCACTTTGAACTCGGTCACATCGGTCACCCACTTCTGATTCGGGCGCTGCGCGATAAAGTTTCGCTCCAGCAGGTTGGGCGCGATGGTGCCGACGACACCCTTGTACGACCGATATTTTTTCGGCCGCACGAGTGAGCGAAGATCAAGCTCGATCATCAAACGCTCCACCACTTTTTTGTTAACCAAGGTCCCGCCATTGCGGATCACGATCGCAACGCGCCGGTAACCGTAAAGCCCTTTTTCCTCGTGATAGACACGCTGAATCATCTGCTTCAGAGCAGCATGCTTATCAGGTTTGGCCTGCGCTTGAAGCTGGTAATAGAACGTACTGCGCGGCAGATCCGCCAACTCCAGAACAGCGGCCAAGGGAAACCTGTCCTTGAGCGCAGACACGATCAGGGTTTTTTGGGCTGCCTTCGCTCCTGCTTCTTCAACTCTTCCAGCTTTTTTAGGTAAGCGTTCTCCATGCGCAGCCATTCAAGCTCAGCCAGCAACTGGTCGCGGCTTTTATCGGTGTCATCAGAGGTTGTGGGTTTGATGGGGTAAGGCTTTTTCGACATGGCAGCAGGTTTTCTTCTCTTGGGAGCAGGCGAAGCCGGACTTCCACTGTAGTACTGCCGCGCCCAAATGCCTATCTGCGAAGACTGACCAAGACCGAAATGGGCGGCGGTCTGGCGCAAGGAAAGCTGATGCTTGTGCATGTACTCAAGGACTGAGCGCTTGTAGGTCGCACTGTACCGCTGGCCTGGTTTGCGCAGACTGAACTGGCCATGTTTCTGGAAGCTGGAGACCCAGCGCCGCAGCAGGCTGAAGTCCACTGCAAGTCGCTGGGCTACTTTTCGGAAACCTTCACCACCCTCCAGGTAGGCATGAACGGCTGTAAGCTTGAATTGGTCTGAGTACTTGCTCATATGGACACCCTAAGAAATTGGATTGGTGTCCAACTTCTTGGGGGCAGTCCACCCTGTGGGAGCTGGCTTGCCGGCGATAGGGCCAGACCTGCAAAATGAGTTCGATTACCGAACACCAACCAAACTTGGCGTGTCCGCTATCCGCCCACCCAATCCCAACGCTGCATTGCCCAACCCCCGCCTTTTTGCTTAAGTGTGCTCATCCACCGGCTGTCGCCTGCCCCCGCTACCTGCAACCGGCCCGATAGAATGACCGTGACGACCGCAACCACCGCCGAGAAGGCCGTAGGAAGCGGCGACCAGAACAATAACGATGCCGAGTGCCTTGCCTATGGAAAACCGCCTGCTGAGCGAGCGCAGTAGCGTGTTTCACCACGCCGACCCTTATGCTGTGTCCGATTAGTCGGTCGCCACCCGGGGCGTGAACCGGGTGCCATATGGTGCGGCCAAGGGTGGGGTCAATGCGCTGACTGCTTGCCTGGCCTTCGAAACCGCTGGCCGTGGCATCCGCGTCAACGCCACCGCGCCGGGTGGCACCGAAGCGCCGCCGCGGCGGGTGCCGCGCAACACCGCCGAGCAAACCGAGCAGGAGAGGCGCTGGTACCAGCAAATTGTCGACCAGACCCTCGACAGCAGCCTGATGCACCGCTACGGCAGCATCGACGAACAGGTCGGGGCAATTCTGTTCCTGGCCAGCGATGAAGCGTCATACATCACCGGCGTGACCCTGCCGGTAGGGGGCGGCGACCTTGGCTGAACCGCCCGGTCTTGCGGCGTTGCATCTGGCAACAAGGCGGGGAATTGCCTAGCGACCCTGGTTGAGGGTAGTTTCCCGTCACCACCTGCCAGGAATGCTCCCTTGGACTCGATTACCCAAGCTGTACTCGGCGCCGCCCTGCAGGGTGCCGTGCTGGGCCGCCTGCAAGGGCGCCGCGCGCTGTTGTATGGCGCGGCGCTGGGCACGCTGCCAGACCTCGACGTGATCATCCGCTACGCCGACCCGGTGTCGCAGATGACTTACCACCGCGGCTTCTCCCACTCGCTGTTCGTGCTCACCGGGCTGGCCTTGCTGCTGGCCTGGCTGGTCAACAAGTGCTGGCCCGACAAAGGCTATACCTTGAACAGGCTGTTCCTGGCGTTCTGGCTGGTGCTGATCACCCACCCATTGCTCGATGCCTTCACGGTCTATGGCACCCAGTTGTTCTGGCCTCTGCCAGTCACACCGCAAAGCTGGGCTGCGGTATTCATCATTGACCCGGTGTATACCTTGCCCCTGGTGGCCGCCGTTATCTACGCGGCCGTGCGCGGGGTGAGTGCCAGGGCCACGCGGCTGCTGACCCTGGCACTGGTGTTCAGCACGGCGTACCTTGGTTTCGGCCTTGCCGGGCGCATGGCCGCCGAGCAGCGCTTCCAGGCCGCACTGGACCAGCAAGGTGTCGTCACCACTGAACTGCGGGCCGTGCCCATTGCCTTCAACAGCCTGGTCTGGCGAGTGTTGGCGAAAACGCCCGGGGGTGACTACTACGAAGGCATCAGCAGCGCCTTCGACCGGCAGGCGCCAGAAATGCAGCGCTTGCCGCGCAACACGCAGTTGGCGCAGGTGTTGGCCACCGGTGAGCTGTATCAGCGTTTGCGCTGGTTCACCGATGACTGGTTGCGTTACGACCAGGTCGGCGACGTGCTGGTGGTAACGGACTTGCGCATGGGTATCCCGGGCAACTACAGCTTCCGTTTCCGCATGGCGCACCGGGACAGCCAGGGGCAGTGGGTGGTCGATGTGCCAACGGCTTTCCAAACCGGGCCCGGGTCGATGTTCAACAGGCGCGACCTGGTGCTGATCTGGCGGCGTGTCTTGGAGCAGCAACCACCGCTGCCGTTGGCCCTGTGGACCGAGCGCTACCTGGGCCTCAGCCCTGCCGAACGCGAGCGCTGAGGGTTGCGCTCGGCGGGGCTGGACCTGGTCAAATGGACCGCCATGGCGACCATGGTCGCCGATCACCTGCGCTTCATATGGCCCACAGCCGATGGCCTGTTCGTGGTGGGCAGGCTGGCGTTCCCGTTGTTTTGCCTGGCCATTGCAGTGAATGTGCAGCGGGCCAGGGCAGGGGCTTTGAATACCATTGGCAATGTGCGCTACCTGGGGCTGATGCTGCTGTTCGCGGCGCTGTCGGAACCTGCATATCGCTGGCTGGACGGCGGCTCGCAGACATTGAACGTGATGCCGACGCTGGTATTGGGGTTGCTGGTGGCCTGGGGTGTGCATTACCCGTTGCTGTCGCTGCGTTTGCTGGGTTTGGCGGCCGGGCTGGCAGGTTTTTTGTTCAGTGGGCAGTTGATGTATGGGGTGCCCGGGGTATTGCTGCCAGGCGCCTGCCTGATGGCGCGCCGGCAGGGCGGCGCGGCCTGGGTGTTGCCTTGCCTGCTGGCCATGGGCGGCAACCTGACCAACAGCTGGTTGCAGGCGCATTTGCTGGCACCGATCACCCTGCTCACACTGCTGAGCGCGGCCTCGGCGCTTGCGCTTGGCTTAGCGCTGTTGCGCCATGATGATTGGCGGGTGCCGGCAGTGGGGCGCTGGGGCTATCTGTTTTATCCAGTGCATCTGCTGGTAATAAAGGTGCTGTCCTGAGCCTGTGATCGGAGGGCGGGCCTACCCAAGCCCCTTCAGCCGATCAGCGTCAGGGCCTGTTGCAGGGTCAACGGCTGTTTCATACGCTGCGACAGCGCCGCCATGGCGTCGGAATACCCCCTGGCAATCACTGCCTCGACTTGCTCGTTCACACACTGCAGGGCAATGAAGTCACCTGTTTCCGGCTCGCCGACGAACTCGATGCGGTTCCAGTCCTGTGCGTGCCCCAGCACCTCGATGGTAACCCCGTGCTGGTAGGTCCAGAAGAACGGCACGTCGGCGTAGCGGCGTTGCTCGCCGAGCATGTTGGCCGCTGCGATCACCCCCTGTTGCTGCGCCAGGCGCCAGTGCTCGATGCGCACCGGGCGCCCGGCAAGCGGGAATGTGGCGATGTCCCCTGCCGCCCACAGGCCGGGGGCAGCACGCATGTCGGCGTCGACCCTCACCGATTTGTCTTCCCCAAGGGGCACCCCGTGCAGAAACGCCGTCGCGGGGCTGACGCCGGTTCCCAGCACGACCAAGGCTGTTTGCAGGCGCTCGCCGTTGGCCAGTACCACGGCCTCGACCTGCCCCTGGCCTTCGATCAGCTTGACCTCGGTGGGGCCGTGAAAAGTCACCCCTTGAGCCTCATGCAGGGTGCGCAGGCAACGGCCAATGCGTTCACCCAGCTGTCGAGCCAGGGGGATCTCGTGGCGGGCTACCACATGCACCCGCGCGCCGTACGCCTGCAGGGCCGAAGCGGCCTCCAGGCCGATGAAGCCGTCGCCCACAATGACCACCGGCTGGCCGGGCTCGGCCGCATCAAGCACCCGCTCAGCATCGTCGCGGGAACGCAGGGTGAACACCCCAGGCAGATCGATACCGGCCAGTTGCGGGCGCACGGGCTTACCGCCGGTGGCAAGCAGGCAAGCGTCATACGCGATCGACTGGCCGTCAGCCAAAGTGATTTGGCGGTGCTGGCTGTCAACGCTGCGCACCTTGCCATGCTTGCGCTCCAGTTGGCCTTGGCGCAAGGCATCGGCGTCGAGCAAGGCGGGTACTTCGTCGGGGGGCATCTGCCCGGCGATCACGAATTTGCTCAGCGAGGTCCGGTCATAGGCGGGCTGACGCTCCTGGTCTATCCACACCAGCCGGCCGGCAAAACCTTGCCTGAGCAGGGCGGCCACCGCAGCGCTGCCCGCGGCCCCGGCACCCACCACCACAAAGCAGCGGGCATCGCTGTGCCTGGGCGGCTCGACGGCAGCCAGGGGCTGGTCATCTACCCACACCTGATCGCCCTTGAGCCACACCTGGTAGCGGCGCAGGTCGGCAAGTGCCGGCGGTTCGCAGACTGCGCCGTCGTCGACGGCAAACGCGGCTTTGTGCCACGGGCAGACCAGTAGCCCGGCGCACACCACACCCTCGTCGAGCGGCGCGCCGGCGTGCGGGCAATTGGCCTGGTAGGCGTGTACCTGCTGGCCTTGGCGGACGAGGATGATCTCTTCGCTGCCGGCCTGAACGCGCAACGGGCGGTGCTCGTCGAGTTGTGCCAGGCAAGCCACGGCGTACTGGGTCATGGGGGTTCTCCAAAGGGGGCCTTTGGAACCATTTGACGCCTGAGGTGGGAAGGGGGTGCGTTGGGCTGACGACCGGTGTTCCGGTGGTAACGGGCCAGGCCCGCTGCCACTAGAACACCCCCGTTGCATCACTATGCTGGAGTGGTTTGGCAGCGGGCTGGCTCGCCGCTGGACTCAATTGGCCCGGGCAGCACTCAGTGCACCGGCCCTGGTCACGCGCAGCGCCACCAGGCTACCGAGCACGATCAGTGCCGCCAACGAATACAGGGCGGCATCGGTGGACCCGGTCTGGTCTTTGATGAACCCCACCAGGTACGGGCTGAGGAAGCCGGCCATCTGGCCGACCGAGTTGATGATCGCCAGGCCGGCCACGGCGGCACTGGCGCTGAGCAGCGCCGTGGGCATCGGCCAGAACATCGGCAGACCGGTGAGCGCGCCCATGGTGGCGATGGACAGGCCAAGGATGGCAATGGCCGGGTTGGCGGCGAAGTTGACTGCGATCAGCAAGCCCATGGCGCCCATGAGCATCGGCACCACCAGATGCCAGCGGCGTTCGTTGCGCAAGTCGGCCGAGCGGCCGCACAGAATCATGAAGACCCCGGCCAGCAGATACGGAATGGCGCTCAGCCAGCCGATCAGCAGCGGGTTGTCGAAGCCCATGCCCTTGATGATCGACGGCAACCAGAAGTTGATGGCGTAGACACCGCTCTGGATACAGAAATAAACGAAACCAAAGGTCCAGATCAGCGGGTTGGTCAGTACCGCCAGTACACTGTCGCCGGTAGTGGCGGGCTTGCTGGCAGCGTCGGCCGCCAGGTCTGCGGCGATCAGCTGGCGTTCGCCCGCGCTCAACCAGGCAGCCTTCTGGTAACCGTCACTGAGCAGGAACACTGCCAGTATGCCTAGAGCCACGGTGGGCAGGCCCTGGATCAGGAACATCCATTGCCAGCCGGCCAGGCCATGCTGGCCGGCGGCGAAATGTTCGAGGATCCAGCCGGAGAACGGCCCGCCCAGCAGACCCGAAACCGGGATAGCCGACATGAACAAGGCCATGATGCGCCCGCGTCTGGCTGCCGGGAACCAGCGCGAAAGGTACAACACCACGCCCGGGAAGAAGCCGGCTTCGGCCGCCCCGGTGAGCAGGCGCAAGGTATAGAACTCGGTCGGGGTGGTGACGAACAGCAGGCAAGTGGACAAACTGCCCCAGGCGATCATCATCAGCGCGATCCAGCGCCGAGGGCCGAAGCGGTTGAGCGCCAGGTTGCTGGGCAGGCCGCACAATACATAGCCGATGAAGAAAATGCCGGCGCCAAGGCCGTACACGGTTTCGCTGAACTTCAGCGCGTCGAGCATCTGCAGCTTGGCAAAGCCGACGTTGACGCGGTCCAGGTAGTTGAACAGGTAGCAGATGAAAATGAACGGAATCAGCCGCAGGGTGATGCGCCGGTACAGCGCGTTGCGGGTGGTGTCCGTGCCTTGGTCAGGGGCTGGGCTGTGTGCCATGATCGGATTCTCTGTTGTTATGGTTATCGCCGCGTCGCCTGTGCCGGCGCTCGCCCTGACGAGTCTCGGGGACTGCGGCGTGCCTGTCTTTGTGCTTTTGCACAGTGCCGGGCGCGGGCTGCTGTGCCCGAGCCCAAAAGCCTAACACCCTAAGGACCGCGCAATGTTCGAACTCGACCATGACCTGGCACAGGATATCGTTGACCGGGCGATGGCCATTCTGCCGTGCAACGTCAATGTCATGGACAGCCAGGGGTTGATCCTGGGCAGCGGCGAGCCGGAACGCATCAACACCCGCCATGAAGGCGCCCAGTTGGTACTTGCCAACGGCCGGATCGTCGAATTGGACACTGACGCGGCCAAATGCCTGAAAGGCGTGCAGCCTGGGGTCAACCTGCCGTTGATGCTCGACGGCAGGTTGATGGGCGTGCTGGGCCTGACCGGCGACCCGCAGCACGTGCGAACCTACGGTGAACTGGTGCGCATGACCGCCGAAATGCTGCTGGCCCAGCGCCATTTGCAGGCCAACCAGCAGTGGCGGCGGCAGCGCTGTGACGACCTGCTGGCGTTGCTGCTTGGCGGCAGCGGTGATTCCACGCGGTTGCTCGACGAAGCCCGGCAACTGGGCCTGAAGCCACAGCTGCCGCGTGTGCCGTGCTTGTTCGAACTGGCCTCGGGGCCGGCCGCCGAGGCACTGGCAGCGTGGTTGATCAGCCGTTACCCCGACAGCTGGTGCGTCAGCCCGGCGCGGCAGTCGTTGCTGTGGTGCCGCCCGGCGGGTGTCGCACTGGATGAGCCGCGCCTGCTGGAACGCCTGCAACGGCATGGCTGGGAAGTGGAACGGCTAGCCCTGGGCAGCGCCGCGCAGAGCCTGGAGCAGTTGCGCCGGGGTTACCGTCGGGTGCGTGACTTGCTGGCTTATGGCCGTGAGGTATTGCCTGGCGAACGCCTACTCAGCCTGCAGCGCTACCGGCTGCCGGCGCTGCTGTGGCGCCACCGAAATGATGACGCACTGGATGAACTGCTGGAACCGTTGCAGCGCATACGCGTCAAGGACAGCAGCGGCCAGCTGCTGACTACGCTGCGGGCATGGTGTGCCCATGACGGCCAGAGCCAGGCCTGTGCCGATGCCTTGGGCATCCACCGCAACAGCCTGCGCTACCGGCTGGAGCGCATTGCCGAGTTGGGCGAGGTCGACCCGCTGCGGATGGAAGGCATGCTGAGCTTGTACCTGGGGTTGCAGCTGTTGCCTGCAAACTGAAGCATTTCTCTGTTGCGGCCCTATCGCCGGCACAGGCCAAAGGCATCCGCCCAAACAACCCACCCAGGGTTTTGTGCATTTGACCGAGGCCGCCTGGGCGCACAGCTGTCAGCATGCCGCCATCAGGACAGGAGAATCCCCATGAAGATCGTCATTGCCCCCGACTCGTTCAAGGACAGCCTCGATGCTGCCGGGGTTGCGCGCGCCATCGCCGCCGGCTTGCGTGAGGGTTGCCCGGGTGTGCAGGTGGTCGAATGCCCGATGGCCGATGGTGGCGAAGGCACCATGGACGCGATCCTTGCCGCCAGCGACGGCGAGCTGCGCCGCCAGACCGTGCGCGGCCCGCTGGGGCAGAGCGTGGAAGCCGGCTGGGGCTGGTTGCCGCACAGCCGCACGGCAATCATCGAAATGGCCCAGGCCAGTGGCCTGCAGCTGGTCCCAACCGGGCAGCGCGATGCCTGCCGCAGCAGCACCTGGGGTACCGGCGAGCTGATTGCCGCCGCGTTGGCTGCCGGCGCACAGCGCGTGGTACTGGCCATTGGCGGCAGTGCCACCAACGACGCCGGTAGCGGCATGTTGCGTGCGTTGGGCCTGCGCCTGCTGGATGCCAATGGGCAAACGCTGGAAGAAGGCGGCCTTGCCCTGGCCAAGCTGGCCCGTGTTGACGCGAGCGACCTCGACCCGCGGCTGGCCGAGGTGCAATTCGAGGTCGCTGCCGACGTCGACAACCCGCTGTGCGGGGCCAACGGTGCATCGGCGATCTTCGGCCCGCAGAAGGGCGCCAACCCGCAGCAGGTGCAGGCGCTGGACCAGGCGCTGGGGCATTTTGCCGACCAGTGTGCGCAGTTGCTGGGTGAGGATGTGCGTGACTACCCAGGTTGTGGCGCCGCCGGTGGCATGGGTTTCGCCGCGCGGGCATTCATGGGCGCGCAGTTCCGCCCCGGGGTAGAGGTGGTGGCGGAACTGGCCGGGCTCGATGCTCTGGTCCAAGGTGCTGATCTGGTGGTGACGGGCGAGGGGCGCTTCGATGCACAGACCTTGCGCGGCAAGACGCCAATGGGCGTGGCCCGGGTCGCCAAGCGCCACGGGGTACCGGTGGTGGTACTGGCCGGAACCTTGGGTGAGGGCTACCAGCAGTTGTATGCGCACGGCGTGGATGCGGCCTTTGCCCTGAGCAGTGGGCCAATGAGCCTGGAGCAGGCGTGTGCCGATGCCGTTGAGCTGCTGCAGGCGCGGGCCTGTGACATCGCCCGCCTGTGGCGCTGCGCAGCCGTCAGGGGATGAGTACCTGCTCATGGCCGGCCGGTAGGGCGGCCAGTTCGCCGAAGCGTTGTGCCGCATCGATGTAGCGCAGCGCCGACTTGGCGTCTTTCCAGCCCACATAGCTCATCAACGCTTTCAACTCCCAACCATTGGCGGTGGCCCAGGTGGCGAAACCGCGCCGCAGCGAGTGGCCGGTGTACAAGGCTGCCGGAACCCCGGCGCGTGCCAGCATGCGCCTTAGCAGCCCCACCAGGCTGTTGCTGTTGAGCGCGCTGTCGCCCAGGTTGCCCCAACGGTCGAGCTTGCGAAACACAGGCCCGTGGGCAATGCCGGCAACCTCCAGCCATTGCAGGTAGGCCGTGACCGGGCACAGGGCCTTGAGCGCGGGGGTGCGGTGCTGCACCCCCAGCGCTTCGCGGTCACCCTTGCTGCGTGGCAGGAACAGGGTGATGCCGACACCCGCTTCGGCCTGGACATGCTCGACGCGCAGGCGCGCCAGCTCATCGCCACGAAAACCCCGCCAAAAGCCCAGCAACAGCAGCGCGCTATCGCGCCGTGCGCGGCGCAAGGCGGCCAAGTCGTGATTCTCACGGGCCTGGCGGGCTTCCTCTTCAAAACAGGCGACCGCCGTTTGCAGGTGCTGCAGCTGCAGCGGGGCAGCCTGCTTGGGTGGGGCCGGGTGCAAGCTACGAATGCCGCGCAGCACCTGGCGCACCAGGGGGGCCTTGGTGGGGTCGGGAAAGCCCTGGGCAACGTGCCATTGACTAAGCGCGGCCAGCCGTTGGCGCAGCGTGCTCACGGCATGCTGGTCGGCATGCTCGGCCAGGTAGCGGGCGATGCTCTCGGCGGTGGCCGGCAGAAAACCGCCCCAGTGGCTTTCGAAGTGTTCGACGGCAGCCTGATAGCTACGCCGAGTGTTGTCGCGGGTGGCGGCGCGCAGGTAGCGTTCGATATCGGTCATGGTGCAAGCGGCGGTGGAGGACGGCTACACGATAAACCTAAATCACCCGGCTGTCCCGGGTGTGATCCGGCGCGCTGTACAGCAGCGGCACGCTACGGTATACCTGAGCGCGACCAAGGGGAGCCCGGCAACGGGCTGAGAAACCGCTGAGCATCGCAGCGCGGTGACCCTTCGAACCTGATCCGGATCATGCCGGCGAAGGGATGGGCTCGATACGTGTCGTTACCTGCCTTTTTGCCGGCCTCACATGCGAGGCTCGTCCATGTCCAGTGCCAAGGTCTCGCTGCCATCCCCCCACAAGGACAGCACCATGACCGAACGCTTCAGCCAGACCCTGCGCCGCCATAGCCACCCGACCTGGTCGGCCGCCGTTGGCCACCGTTTCGTGACCCAACTGTGCGACGGCAGCCTGCCGGCGCCGATCATGATCGACTACCTGGTGCAGGACCACCGCTTTCTCGACAGCTTCCTGACCTTGCTCGGTTCCGCCATCGCCACTGCCGATACCTTCGAGGCCCGGCTGCGCTTCGGCCGCTTTGCCGGCATGATCTGCAGCGACGAGAACACCTATTTCCTGCGCGCGTTCGAGGCGCTGGATGTCAGCCCGGCGCAACGCCGCGACCCTGCCGATACCGCACCCACTGCCGGTTTCAAGGCAATCATGCGCGAAGCGGCCGCCACCCGTTCCTACGCGGCGGCGCTGGCGGTGCTCAACGTTGCCGAGGGCCTGTACCTGGACTGGGCGCTTAAAGCGCCAAAGCCCTTGCCGGCCAACTTTGTCCATGCCGAATGGATCACGCTGCATGACAACCCGGCCTTCCAGGACTTCGTTGCCTTCCTGCAGGCCGAACTGGACCGGGTAGGCCCGCAGGCGGCGGCGCTGGCCAGTGACTTCTACCAACGCACCGTGGCACTGGAGCTGGCCTTCTTCGATGCCATCTACCCGGAGGGCCAGTGAGCATGGATATTTTCGAGCGCCTGAAAGCCGCCGCCAACCGCCCCTGGGCCCGCTATGTCACGCACGACTTCGTGCAGCAGATGGGCGAGGGCACGTTGAGCGAGCAAGCGTTTCGTACCTACCTGGTGCAGGACTACCTGTTCCTGGTCCAGTTTGCCCGGGCCTGGGCGCTGGCTGCCTACAAAAGCCGACGCCCGGCGGACATTCGTGCCGCACAGACCACGCTGGCGGCCATTCTCGATGAAACCGAGCTGCACCTGCGGCTGTGCGCGCGCTGGGGGTTGAGCCAGGCCGACATTGAAGCGGCGCCAGAGCATCAGGCCACCGTGGCCTACACCCGTTACGTGCTGGACTGCGGCGCTGCCGGGGACCTGCTGGAGCTGCAGGTGGCACTGGCCCCCTGCGTGGTCGGCTATGCCGAAATCGGCCGCGCCCTGGCCGAGCAGATTGGCGACTTGAGCGGCCACCCATACCGCGAGTGGATTGGCGAGTACGCGGGTACAGCCTACCAGGGGGTGGCTGCGGCAGCTCGCCGGCACCTCGACGAGCTGGCAGCACGCAGCATGACCGAGCAGCGTTTTGCCGAACTGGCAGCCATTTTCGCCCAGGCCTCCAGCCTGGAAGCGGATTTCTGGCAGATGGGGCTGGACGGGGCGGCATAACGTTGCGTGCGGTGTCGGGCTGAGTGGTTACTACTCAGCCCGGAACCGCTTTGGTGCATGAATGCCTCAAAAGAAGTCGTGCCGCACACTTTCACCGGGGTAAAACCCGGCTTTACTGGTCACTGTGCACATGCACCAATGGGCTGCATGCCCGGTTTTTTTCGCTGTTTGACGGCCGCAAAAAGCGGCCCGCATCTTGCTCCAGCTGCTCCCAACTACAACCTGGAGCCCCGTGCAATGAGCTCACCCAGCGAATTTCCACTCAGCGAAGCGCCGCCATCAGCCCGCAAGGGCCTGCTGCCGATCACCATGGTCTTGTTCAGTTTCACCTTCTTCACCGGCACCATGTTTGCCGGCGGCAAACTGGGCATGGCGTTCAGTTTCGCCGACATGCTATGGGTCGCCACCCTCGGTAACAGCTTGCTTGCGCTGTATGCCGCCGCGTTGGCCTTCATCGCCTCGCGTAGCGGCCTGAACACGGTGTTGATGGGGCGTTTCTGTTTCGGGGAGGCAGGCAGCCGGCTGTCCGACTTCCTGCTGGGCTTCGCCGAACTGGGCTGGTACGCCTGGGGCACCGCCACGGTGGCGATCGTGCTGGTCAAGCTGCTTGGCCTGGCAGAGGGTTTCAGCCTGCCGTTGATGGTGCTGTTCGGCCTGGGCTTCAGCATCACCGCCATCCTCGGTTTCAAGGGGCTGGATGTGCTGGCCCGGGTTTCGGTGCCACTGATGTTCGTGCTGCTGTTGGTGTCGATGTACATTGCCACCCGCGATGCCGGCGGGTTCGCCGGCCTGGCGGCGGTAGTACCGCATGAGACCATGACGTTTTCGGCGGCAGTGACCATGGTGTTCGGTACCTTTGCCAGCGGCGCTACCCAGGCGACCAACTGGACACGCCTGTCGCGCAGCGGGCGGGTAGCGGTGAGCGCCAGTGTGGTCGCGTTCCTGCTGGGCAACGGCCTGATGGTGGTGGCAGGCGCCTGGTGCGCCATGGTCTACCAGCAGGCCGATATCGTCGAAGTGATGATGCTGCAGGGCTTGTCCTTTGCCGCAGTGGTCATGCTGTGCCTGAACCTGTGGACCATCCAGGGGCCGACCATCTACAACGTTTCGGCTGCCGCGTGCCACCTGCTGCGCAGCGAACGGCGGCGCACGGCGACCCTGTTGGCGGCCGCTGTGGGTATCGTGCTGGCCATGGGTGGCATGTACGAGATGCTGATCCCGTTCCTGGTGCTGCTGGGTTCGATCATTCCGCCGGTGGGTGGCGTGATCATGGCCGATTTCTGGTACCGCCACCGTGGTAAATACCCGGCGCTGGGCACTGCAACGCTGCCGCGTTACAACCTGGTCGGGCTGTTGGCCTACGCCGTTGGCGCCGTACTGGCCTACGCTTCGCCGTGGGTGGCACCGCTGGTGGGTATCGGCGCCTCGGCGCTGTGCTACATCGTCGTGCTCGAGCTGGGCGGGCGCCGCGCAGCGGCCCAGGCGGGCGTCGAACCGTGAGCCTGGCGCTGGAAGAAATCCTGCAGCTGCCCGGCCTGCACGAGATGAGCGTGCGCGCCGGGGCGCGCAACCTGCAACGGCGGGTACGCTGGCCTTATGTGGCAGAAAACGAAGGTATCGCCGAATGGGTGATGGGCGGCGAGCTGGTGTTCGTCACCGGCATCAACCACCCACGGGGTGAGGCCAACCTGCTTGCGCTGGTCGAAGACGGCGACGCCGTCGGCATTGCCGGGCTGGTAATCCTCACCGGCGGCAGTTTCATCCAGCACATTGCGCCTGCAGTGATTGCCCGTGCCGAGCAGCTGGGTTTGCCACTGATCGAACAGCCTTACGCCCTGAAAATGGTGGTGGTCACCCACTTGATCGGTACTGCGCTGGTGCAGATGACCCAGGTTCGCCGCTCGCGCAACGACATCCTCGGCCAACTGCTCAGTGGCGATTACCCAAGCCTGGCGATTGCCCGGCAGCGCGCTGCGCACCTGCAATTGGCGCTGGATGAGCCGCGCCGGCTGCTGGCCTTGCGCCTGGCCGGGGTCGATGAGCTGTTCCAGCGGTTGGGGCTGACGCTCGGCGAGCGGCGCTGGCAGCACACCCGCCAGGCCCTGGAGGACCAACTGCAAGCCTGGTGCCGGCAGCAGCCGGGCAGCGTCACGGCGCACCTGCCCGGTGACCTGTTCGTGGTGTTGCTGGCCGACACCCAAGACCTGCCGGAACGATTGGCCGGGTTGTACCGGCAATTGCAAGGGGTGGCCGGCGAGTTGAGCCTGTACATGGGGCTTTCCAGCCTTGCCGAAGACTGTGCACACTACCGCCAGGCCTTGAATGAAGCGCGCCAGGCACTGGATGTGGCCCGGCACCTGCGCCCGGCCAGTGGTTACTGCAATTTCAGTGAGCTAGGCGTGCTGCGCTTGCTACAGGGCATCGTCGACCGCTCGCTGATCGACGATTTCGTCAGCCGTACCCTTGGCCCGCTGCTGGTACCAGGGCGTAAGCAAGCCACTGCATTGGTCCACACCCTCGACGCCTTGCTCATGGAAAATGGCAACAGCCTCAAAGCCGCCCAGCGCCTGGGCCTGCACCGTAACACTGTCAATCAGCGCATACAGCGCATCGAACAACTGAGCGGGCAGTCGATCGACGACCCGCTTTTTCGCATGAATGCTTCGGTCGCCATGTTGGTATGGCGCATGAGCGAAGCCCACGGCAAGGAGTAACCGCATGAACATCATCAACGCCCGGCTGCGCGGCAAACCCGGCTTGTTCCGCATTGAACTTGCTGGCGAGCGCATCAGCGCAATCGTGCCGCAGGCAAACGTGGTGGCGCAGGCGCCCGGCGACCTGGACGCTGCACAGAACCTGGTGGTAGCGCCCTTTGTCGAGCCGCACATCCACCTTGACGCCACGCTGACGGCCGGTGAGCCGAGGTGGAACATGAGCGGTACGCTGTTCGAGGGCATCGAGTGCTGGGCCGAGCGCAAGCAGTTCACCACCCACGATGACATCAAGGCCCGCGCGAAGAAAACCATTGGCATGCTGGTGGACCACGGTATCCAGCATGTGCGCACGCATGTCGATGTCACCGACCCGACGCTTACCGCGCTCAAGGCCATGGTCGAGGTACGCGACGAAGTCCGCGGGCTGATCGACCTGCAAATCGTCGCGTTTCCGCAGGAAGGCATCGAGTCGTATGCCAACGGCAGGGCATTGATGACCGAAGCGGTGGCCATTGGTGCCGACGTGGTGGGGGGCATTCCGCATTTCGAGAACACCCGCGACCAGGGCGTGTCGTCGATAAAATTCCTGATGGACCTGGTCGAGCGCAGCGGCTGCCTGGTAGACGTGCACTGCGACGAAACCGACGACCCGCAGTCACGTTTTCTTGAAGTTCTGGCCGAGGAAGCCCGGGTGCGTGGCATGGGCGCCCGGGTCACCGCCAGCCATACCGTGGCGATGGGTTCGTATGACAACGCTTACTGCTACAAGCTGTTCCGCCTGTTGAAGCTGTCGGGCATCAACTTCGTGTCCTGCCCAACCGAAAGCATCCACTTGCAAGGGCGGTTCGACAACTACCCCAAGCGCCGTGGGGTTACCCGGGTAGCCGAAATCGACCGCGCCGGCATGAACGTGTGCTTTGGCCAGGACTCCATCGTGGACCCGTGGTACCCGCTGGGCAACGGCAACATCCTGCGCATTCTCGAGGCCGGGCTGCACATCTGCCACATGCTCGGCTACGAAGACTTGCAGCGTTGCCTGGACCTGATCACGGACAACAGCGCCCGCACCCTGAACCTTGGGGAGCACTATGGCATCGAGGTGGGGCGCCCAGCCAACCTGTTGCTGCTGTCGGCACCCGATGACTACGAGATGGTGCGCAGCCAGGGGCATGCGCTGGTCTCGGTGCGCCATGGCAAGGTGCTGATGCAGCGCACGCCAGCCCAGGTGCAGCGCCTGCTCTGAGCGGTTGAGGTTGGGGCCCGGCGCTATGCCGGGCCCTGGCGTCAGCTGTCAACCGACCGCTTCGAGGAACTTGTCCAGGACAATGTTGCGGCCACACAGGACCACCGCAACCCGCTTGCCTTGGTACTGCCTGGCCAGTTTCTGCATGCCGGCGACGGCAACTGCCGCAGCGCCTTCGATGATCCACCGCTCGTGGCGGGCGATGTCGCGCATGGCTGCACGGATTTCGTCCTCGCTGACCAGCACCGTCCCGGTGACCAGTGCCTGGCACAGCGGGAAGCTGACAGCACCTGGCTCGATGCCACCGGCGGTGCCGTCGGAAAGGGTTTCGCGCGCCTCCACTTCGATGATCTCACCCGCCTGTAGCGAGCGCGCCAGTGCGGGATCATTTTCGGGCCAGCAACCAATGATCTCGGTGCCCGGCTTGAGCACGCGCAGGGCGGCGCCGATACCGGCAATCAGCCCGCCGCCGCCCACCGCGACGAATACCGCGTCCAGGTCGGGTGCCTGCTCGAACAACTCCATTGCGAGGGTGCCTTGGCCTGCGATGACCTGCAGGTCGTTGTACGGCGACACGAACGGCACACCCTGTAGCCGCGCTTGCCTGGCGGCCTCCAGTTCTGCACCCAACGGGTCGCTGGGCAGGCAGATGACTTCGGCGCCCAAGGCACGCATCGCTGCCAGCTTGTAGGCCGACGCTGAAGCGGCGCTGTACACCGTCACCGGCACCCCAGCCGCGTTGCCGGCCATTGCCAAGGCCTGTCCGTGGTTGCCCGAAGACGCGGCGATCACCCCGGCAGCCCGCTGTTCGGTTGGCAGCAGGCGGATCTTGTTGCTGGCGCCGCGAAACTTGAACGAACCGGTGTGCTGCAGGTGTTCGCATTTAAGCAGCACATCGCAACCGGTCTGCTCCGAGAGGCGGGCGCTGCGGGTCAGCGGCGTCACACTGACGGCAGGGCGCAGTGCCGCATGGGCATCCTTTATGGACCGAAAAAGCCCATCCAACTGGGTGGCATCGATAATGGGCGCAAGAGCGGGAGTGGCTGCCATGCTGTAAACCTGCATAGATATGGAATATACGTCTACCGTAGACGTTTATTCTAGTCGACACAAGCAGGCGTGCACATGCGTCGCCGTGCTCATCCCGGCAAGCCAGCGATAGTGGGTTTAAAGGGCCTTGAGCTCTTTCAGGTACTTGTACACGGTCGCGCGCCCCATGCTCAGTACGTTGGCCACATAGTCCACGCCACTGCGGCCTTGAAACGCGCCCTCGGCATGCAGCGCCTGCACCAGGCTGCGCTTGTCCTTCATGCGCAACGTTTGCAGTGACAGGTTGCGCGCCTGCAGCCAGCCATGCAGGAAGGTGTTGATGCGTTCCTGCCAGTCATTGCGGAACAACGCGTCCGGTTGCGGCACCATACGGCTCATCTGGAAAAACGCATCCAGCGCAACACGGGCCTGCTCCAGTACCGACACGTTCAGGTTGATGCACATCAGGTGCTCGGCTTCGCCCTGGGCATTGCGCAACACGGTGCTGATCGAACGGACCTTCTGGCCGTTCCAGTTGAGTTTCTCGTAAGGGCCAAGGTTCGTGCCCTGGAGCAAGTCGCCCAGTTCATGATCGATCGCCGAGTCGTCACCCAAGGCGCGTTGGGAGAAGTTGTTGGCGATGTGCACCACCGTCTGGCTGCGCAGGTCGTGGACGATGACTTCCGCGTGCGGGTACAGCAACAGGGCGATGCTGTCGGCAATTGCCTTGTAGTTATCCAGGGTCATTTGTTTCGGGTGCTTTTCGCAGGGGCAGGAACCGGACGTTCATGGTGGCGGCAAAGCGCCTGGGACACAAGGCGGGTGGTTGCAGAGTCTCGTACCGCTGCCAGCACTACCAAACGCACAAATTCACCCCTCACATGCGATAAGCCGTGATTATTCCATGTGAGAAAACCTTTACTGAGCAAGGCCATGATTGGCATAATCAGTACGTAATTACATGCTACATAACACAGTACGAAATCTTAGGAGCTCTCATGGCCCGGGGCGGCATAAACAAGGTGGTGGTGCAGCAGGCACGCCAGGCGCTGATAGCCCGGGGCGAAAACCCCAGCATCGATGCCATTCGTATCGAACTGGGCAATACCGGCTCGAAGACCACCATTCACCGCTACCTCAAGGAGCTGAACGGCCAGCAGCCGGTTGCCGCGGAAGGTGGCGTTGCATTGAGTGAGGTGCTGGCCCGCATGGTTGGGCAATTGGCGACCCAGTTGCAGGACGAGGCCGATCTGACCATCGAGCAGGCCGAAAGCACGTTTACCCAGCAGCGTGAACAGCTGGAGGCGCAGCTCGAAAGCGCCCAGCAAGCCCTGGCCGCAGCGCGTCAGCAGCACCAGATCGATGCCGCAGCACTGGCCGCCGAGTCCGAGCGGCTGCTGTCCACGCAAAGCACGTTGCAGGCCGAACAGCTACGCAGTGCGAGCCTCAACCAGTCGCTGGGCGAACTGCAGCTGCGCCTGGCAGACAAGGACGAGCAGATCCAGTCACTGGAAGACAAGCACCGCCATGCCCGCGACGCCCTTGAGCATTACCGCAGCGCCAGCCGTGAGCAGCGCGAGCAGGAACAACGCCGGCACGAGGCGCAATTGCAGCAGTTGCAGGTGGAAGTGCGCCAATTGCAGCAGGGCATGATCGTCAAGCAGGACGAACTGACCCGCCTGCACCGCGATAACGAGCGCTTGCTCGGTGAGCACCGCCAAGTGGCCAGCGAATGCCGGGCGCAGGGGGAATTGCTGGAGCAACGTGATGCGCAGATACAGGGTTTGCGCACGATCCTGGCGCAGGCGCAGGGCGCCAGCGAGGAAATGCGCCGGCAACTGGAGACCCAGGCACAGAGCCTGGAACAGCGGCGCGAGCTGTGTACCGAGCAAGCACGGCAGCTGAAACACTTCGAGGAACAACTGCACGAGCGTGACGAGGCGTTGGCGCAGTGCCGGGCGCGGGTGGCCGAAGCAGCAGGTTAATCAAACTTTTTCGTGGCAGCGCTTTCTTCCCTAAACACCTCAAGGAGATAGCGCCATGCCTGATAAACAACCACCGCACAAACAGGGGCCGCACTCGTCGGAGCAGGCGGACAAGCAGAGTGACCTGGGTTTCGACCCGGATTCGCCGGACCTCGACGATCCGCAGGTTGACCCGCAGGGCCCCGCCAAACCACCCAGGGATGTGGAGAAGAAATAGGGAATGCCCGCCAGCTGAGCGAAATGGGCTGGCGGGTTTACCGAGGGATTTGCCCGGGCTGTGAGGCCTGGCGGCGCAAATCCCCGGTTTGCCAGCGCTTAGCCCTCGGCCCGCCTGGCGGCGTCCACACCGGCCGCCGACAGCTTGATGGGATACTGGACGCTGATTTGTTGGTCACTGCTGACCACCACGCTGCCATCATGAATCAGGCCGTCGTCCTGCAGGGTCTTGAGCATGCCTGCAACGGCCTTCTCGCCACGATAGTTGTCCAGCACTTCCTTGCCCAGCCCCTGTGGGTGAGCATGCAGAAGACGGGTGAGTACTTCGCTTTTCAGTGCATCGTTACTCATGTCGAACCTCACGTTCACTTAGCGTGTTTGGCCTGTAGTGCCTTGGCGTGCTCCAGGTGCTGTTCCAGCTTGGGCAGGGTTTCGCTGGCGAAGGCCTTCAGCTCAGCCTTGTCGGAGGACGCAGCTTCTTTCTTGAACAGCTCGACCGCTTTCTCGTGCGCATCGACCTGGTTGTTGAGGTAAGACTTGTCGAACGACTCGTCACGCCATTCCAGGATCATCTTCTTGACCTTGTCGGTCATCGCCGCGTCGTCGGGTACCGAAATATCATGTTTACGGGCGATGTCGCCGAGCTTCTGATTGGCCTGGGTATGGTCGGTGACCATTTGCTGGGCGAAAGTCTTGATCTCTGCGTTCTGGCTTTTTTCCTGGGCCAGGTTGCCGGTAACCACTTCGGCGATGCCGGACTCGACCGCTGCATCGACGAAATCATTGGAGCTGGCTGCCAGCGTGTGGGCCGATACCAGACCCAGCACCATCGATAACCCGACACGCTTGATGAAAAGACTGCTCATGCTTCACTCCTTAAACCTTGGCGCGACTTCAGTGTCGCGTACGGTTGAGGGGCGGGGCAGGGCAAAGGTTTAATCTTTTTCATCACCGGCAGCGAACCCGGTGGCGCTCAATCCACGGCCAGCACCTGTTGCTGAAGTTGCCAACGCACTGAACTCACGCCCTTTTCCAGGCTGACCCGGCTGACCAGGCGCTCCAACTGCGCCGGTGCTTGGGCGGTGCCCAACAGCTCTGCACGCACCTCAAGCCTGGCCGGGTTGTCCAGGTCGGCACTTTGCAGCGACTGCAGGCGTAGCTGCGGCTCGGCCAGGCTGTGCAGCATCAGGCTGCGCACCTGGATCTCGTCCTCGGCGCGGCAGACGATGCGCACTTCGAAATGCTGTTCGTGCTCGCTGGCGGGCACCACGCCCTGGCGGTCAAGGCGTTGGGCGATGTCGCGCAGCAGGATATTCGCGCACAGCACCACCAGGCTACCCAGCGCGGCCTCCAGCAACAGCCCCAGGCTGCACAAGACACCGACCGCTGCCGTGCACCACAGGGTGGCGGCGGTATTCAGGCCGCGCACATTGAAGCCATCGCGCATGATCACCCCGCCGCCGAGAAAACCAATGCCCGAGACCACATAAGCGGCAACGCGTGAGGCATCGGCAGCGGCCATGCCGGGCACTGCCTGGGTCATCAGCACGAACAGGCAGGCCCCGGTACTGACCAGTGCATTGGTGCGCAGCCCGGTCAGGCGCTGGCGCAACTGGCGTTCGGCGCCGATCAGCGCCCCTAGCAGCAGCGCGACACTGACGCGCAGCAGAAAAACATTCCAATCCATAGCTCACCTCTTCCACGGGCACACGCCCGCATGAGCGCCTTCACTGGGCGCGGTTGAAAAACCAGAAAGATGCGCAGGACCACGGGGGGAGGGAGGTGAAGCGGGGTTACAAGAAACCACCGTCTTGCCAGGCTGGCCAGACAGTGCAGGACACTGCCGAGCTAGCGCGCCACGTGGGCCTGTCGCAAGCGACTGGGGCTACTGTCCAAAGCGGGTCTCCTGTTGGGATGGCTAAATTGCGCCGCGGACCATACGCCCCGCGGCAAAGCCGGTCAAGGGTGCAAAGATGACAATGGCTTAATCGGCACATGCCCTGCGGCAGCGCCTGCCACATGGAAAAAAAAACCATCAGCCGGTAACCTTGCGCCACCCTATGCGATCACCCGGACCGTTCCATGCTGCTCAATCTGACCGTGCTGTTCGGCACCCTGGTGGCCATGGAGGGCGTAGGCACGCTGGCCCACAAGTACATCATGCATGGCTGGGGCTGGTGCTTGCACCGCTCGCACCATGAGCCACAGCTAGGCATGCTCGAAACCAATGACCTCTACCTGCTGGCGTTGGCGCTGATAGCCGCCGCCCTGATCGCCCTGGGCAAGGGCGGCCATGCGCCGCTGCAGTGGGTGGGCGGTGGCGTGGCGGGCTATGGCGTACTGTATGTACTGGCCCATGATGGTTTCTTTCATCGGCACTGGCCGCGCCGGCCACGGCCGGTCAACCGCTACCTCAAACGCCTGTACCGGGCGCACCGGCTGCACCATGCAGTGAAGGGGCGCACCGGAGGGGTGTCGTTCGGTTTCTTCTACGCGCCGCCGTTGAAGGTGTTGAAACAGCAACTGCGGGGAAAGCGCTACCGGCGCTGACTGCCTGGCCGTTACCCGGCGGTGCCGCCTTCAGGCTGCGCCACGGCGTGCCCTCGGCTCACCCACCAGCCGAAACCGGCGGCGGTGAAGAACATGATCAGGCTGTACAGCGCTGCCGGCACTGCCATGGTCGGGTTATTCAGCAGCGACGGGCTCAGGGCCAGGGCAATGGCCAACGTGCCGTTGTGTATGCCGATTTCCATGCCGATGGCGATGGCCTGGCGCTTGGGGATGTTGAGCAGGCGCGGTACCCAGTAGCCCACCGCCAGGCTCAAGATGTTGAACAGCAGCGCCGCCAGGCCCACGACCGGTGCGTACTCGACCACCGTCTGCCAGTCCTTGGCCAGCGCCAGAACAATGGTGAATGCCAAAAACAATGCCGCCACCAGCTTCATCGGCTTTTGCATGCGCGCGGCAAACCCTGGGGCAATGCGGCGAATCAGCATACCCAGCGCCACCGGCAGCAGAACAATGGCGAACACCTGCATGATTTTGGCGAACTGCAGCGGTATGGCCTGGTCCGACGCCATGAACCAGCTCAACGACAGGTTGACCAGCAGCGGCATGGTGAGAATCGCGATCAATGAGTTGACCGCTGTGAGGGTGATATTCAACGCCACATCGCCATGTGCCAGGTGGCTGAACAGGTTCGCCGTGGTGCCGCCCGGCGAAGCGGCCAGCAACATCAACCCCACCGCCAGCGCCGACTCCAGGCCAAAACCGTTGGCGATCAGGAAGCACACCAGCGGTAACAGCAGAATCTGGCAGGCCAGGCCCACCACCACGGGCTTGGGGTATTTCACTACCCGTGCGAAGTCGGCCAAGGTCAACGACAGGCCAAGGCCCAGCATGATGATGCCCAGGGCCAGGGGCAGAACGGCGGTGAGCAGGGGCGAGGCGGTCATCGGTAATCTCTCGGGCGAAGGATCCGAAGCAGTCTAGGTGGGCCGGGGTGGATAGGTAATTGCAAAGAGCCAGCTCTTGGTAACCATTTGTTACCAGAGACATCCCTCATCGGCGCTGTATGTCGCGTTGCAGCAAGCCCGCAGGCGCAGTAGCATGCCGCCTTTTTCGAGGATTAGCCTGTCATGCCGTTCCAGCAAGGTCTGCTTGCCACCCCGGTGCCGGCCCACGCCCGCCACCTGTTCTTCACCCTGCAATCGCCCGAGGCGTTGCCTGCCGCCCTCGATGCCTTGCTACCGCAGGTCGATGGCGTGCAGGTGATTCTGGGCGTAGGCGCGCCCATGGCCAAAGCCCTGGGGCGTGAAGTACCTGGCCTGCGTCCTTTCCCGCTGCTGGATGCGGCGGTAGAGAACCCCAGCACCCAGCATGCGTTGTGGCTGTGGCTGCGTGGCAATGAGCGGGGCGACCTGCTGCTGCGGGCCCAGGCACTGGAGCAGGCGTTGGCGCCGGCCCTGCGCCTGGCCGACAGCGTTGACGGTTTCCTGCACCGGGGTGGGCTGGACCTGACCGGCTACGAAGACGGCACTGAGAACCCGGTGGACGAGGATGCGGTGCAGGCAGCGATCGCTGCCGATGGTTCCAGCTTTGCTGCGTTTCAGCTGTGGAAGCACGACCTGGCGTACTTCAAGTCGCTGCCCCAGGCCGACCAGGACAACATCATGGGCCGCCGCCTCAGTGACAACGAAGAACTCGACGACGCGCCCGAGTCGGCACACGTCAAGCGTACTGCCCAGGAAAGCTTCGAGCCCGAGGCCTTCATGGTGCGCCGCTCGGTATCCTGGGCCGATCAGCGCGGCGCCGGCCTGGCCTTCGTTGCCCTGGGCCGCAGCTTCGATGCCTTCGAAGTGCAACTGCGGCGCATGAGTGGCCTGGAGGACGGCATCATTGACGGCCTGTACCGCTTCAGCCGGCCCCTGAGCGGCGGCTACTACTGGTGCCCGCCAATCAGCGCCACCGGTGTCGACCTGAGCCCGCTGCTGCAGGCCAGGTAAAAACATCCGGACACAGAAACGCCCACGCGCGCCGGGTAGAGCGACTAGCCTTGGAAGTTTCCCTGGCATGACGGGAGCTTTTCCATGTATGCACGTCGTGATGTCCTACGCGTGGGTGCTACGTTAGGCCTATTGGCCAGCGCCCCTTGGTTGCACGCGGCCACGCCGGCAGGCATGTTGACCCGCGCCGTACCGTCCAGCGGTGAAGCGCTGCCGGTCATTGGCGCCGGGACTTCGGGCAGTTTCGAGGTTGAAGCCGGTTCGGCTGCCTACCAGCAACTGCGGGCAGTGCTCAAGGCCTTTTTCGACGGTGGCGGGCGGGTGATCGACACCTCGCCCAATTACGGTGGCGCCGACAGCATTCTTGGCCAATTGCTGGAGGAGGGGGGTTGGCATTCACGCTGCTTCATTGCCACCAAGATTGCCGCCGACAGCCGCGCAGAAGCCCAAGCGCAATGGGCTGACAGCCTGAAGCGGCTGCGTACCGACAAGGTCGACCTGTTGCAGGTGCACAACCTGCGTGACTGGCGAACCCAACTGCCCTACGCGCGCGAACTCAAGCAGCAGGGCAAAACCCGCTATGTCGGGATCACCCATTACCTGAACAGTGGCCACGCCGAGGTCGCCGAGCTGGTGCGCAGCGAGGCGCTGGATTTCATCCAGATCAACTACTCGGTCAGTGCCCCCCAGGCGGCCCGTGAATTGCTGCCGTTGTGCCAGGAGCGGGGTGTGGCGGTGCTGATCAACCGCGCGTTCGACGATGGGCGCCTGTTCACCCGCGTCAAAGACCAGCCGTTGCCCGGCTGGGCCGCTGAAGCGGGCATCGGCAGCTGGGCGCAGCTGTTTCTCAAGTTCGCCATCAGCCACCCGGCGGTGACGACGGTAATTCCCGCCACCGGTCGGCCAGATCGCCAGCTCGACCAGCTGAAGGCTGGCCAGGGCCCACTGCTTACCCAGGCGCAGCAACAGGCGCTGATCAGGCAATTCACCTGAGCGTATGAATGCCTGGCGGCGGCGCCTGGATCAAGGGCTGAACATACAGCCCGGCGAAGGCCCGGCGGTTATCGCCGGCCTGCTGCTGTTCTATTGCCTGTTTACCGGTTACTTCATGCTGCGCCCTGTGCGCGAAACCATGGGCGTTGCCGGTGGCGTTGACAACCTGCAGTGGTTGTTCACCGGAACCTTCATCGCCAGCCTGGCATGCCTGCCGGTGTTCGGCTGGCTGGCCAGTGGCGTGCAACGCCGGTTCATCCTGCCTTGTACCTATGGTTTTTTTGTCAGCAACCTGCTGCTGTTCGCTGTGTTGTTTACCCGCACACCAGACAACCTGTGGGCGGCGAGGGCGTTCTACATCTGGCTTTCGGTGTTCAACCTGCTGACCATCTCGCTGGCCTGGAGCGTGCTCGCCGACCTGTTTTCTACGGCCCAAGGCAAGCGCCTGTTCGGCCTGTTGGCCGCCGGGGCCAGCCTGGGTGGCCTCAGCGGGCCGATCCTGGGCACGCTACTGGTGGCGCCGCTGGGCCATGCCGGGTTGCTGCTGCTGGCGGCGGTATTCCTGCTCGGCAGCATTGGGGCAAGCCTGTTTCTGCAGCGCTGGCGACAGCGCCATCCGTTGCCAGCGTATGCCGAGCGTGGTGCAGCAAGGCCGCTGGGCGGCAACCCACTGGCCGGTGCCACTGCGGTACTGCGCTCGCCTTATCTGTTGGGCATTGCGCTGTTCGTGGTGTTACTGGCAAGTGTCAGTACCTTCCTGTACTTCGAGCAGGCGCGCATCGTCAGCCAGACTTTCACCGACCCCACCCGGCAAACCCAGGTGTTCGGCTTGATCGACAGCGTTGTGCAAGCCTTGGCCATCCTCACGCAAGTCTTCCTCACCGGGCGGCTGGCACGTCGCCTGGGGGTAGGCATATTGCTGATGGCCGTGCCGCTGGTGATGGCAGTGGGCTTCTTGTGGCTGGCGCTGGCCCCGGTGTTCGCGGTGTTCGTAATGGTCATGGTGGTGCGCCGTGCAGGGGAGTATGCGCTGGTACGACCGGGGCGCGAGATGCTGTTCACCGTGTTGCCGGCCGAGGACAAGTACAAGGCCAAGAACTTCATCGACACCGTGGTGTACCGGGGTGGCGACGCCCTCAGTGGCTGGCTCAAGCGTGCCCTGGACGTGATGGGCGAACACCCGCAACTGGCCATGCTGATTGGGGCGGTACTGGCCGTGGCCTGGGCGGCCACCGGCGGTTGGCTTGGCCGCCGTCAGGCCCATATGGATAACCCGCCGCGCGACTGAAAGGTGCGCCAAATAAGCACTTGCCGCTTATTTAATGCCACCGGTCCGAAGCCTGCCAATTGAAACGAATCCCGACCCGAGCCTGTACTCCGAATTCATGTACGGCGCTGAAGCCGTGCATCCCGAAATCATATGAGGTTTCAGACCATGGCCACTAAAGACAATAGCCGTACCGGCAACCAACAAGGCAGCCAGGGCGGTAACAAGAACTCGGGCAACTTCGCCAATGACCGCGAAAAAGCCTCCGAGGCAGGCCGCAAGGGTGGGCAGCATTCCAGCGGCGGCCAAACCAGTGAATCGGGCCGCAAAGGCGGCCGCTCGTAAACGAGGCCCTGCAGTGCCGGGGAACCGGCACTGCCATCGAGTAGCCCTGGAGGTCGTTATGCAATGGTTACCTGTGGCGGCCCTGTCGGGCGCCCTGTTGCTGGTTGGCGGCTGTTTCGACCGAGACAATGGCCACCCCGGCAAAGACAACGCCGACACCACCAAGCCGTCCCTGCAAATGCAACAACCCAGTGACAAGCCCGCCCCCCAACCTGCGCCAGATCCTGAACCGATGCCAGGTCAGAAACCCAGCCAATGAACGCGCATGAGGAAAACGGCATGACGGTCATGACACGCAAGACCGCCGCGACAGTTCCGGCCTCACTGGCCACAACCAGCCTGCAACAGCGTTACGAAGCCTTGCTGGCAGGCACTGATAACGCTGGCGCGCAATGGTTGAATGAGCAACTGGAGCGTGCCAGGCACTTGCCGGATGACCTGCCAGCCGACCCCGTGGAGCTTGAAGCCTGGAGCGCGCACCACGCCGGGCAAGTAGCTCTAGGTTTTGCCGCCTACTTGGCACAACGCCAGCAAGGTGGGCCACGCCGCTATTTTGCTACGCGCGCGCAAGCGCTATGGTTCCTGCAACAGGTGGCACCGACCAAGGCGGTGGATGGTGCGTGGTTGCACAGTACGTTGCGGCATTGGGCAGACCCGCGCTACCACGGGTTGATCCGGACCTACCTGGAAGAATTGGGCAGCGGTGATGTGCGCTGCAACCATGTGGCGATCTATCAGCGGCTGATGAGCCGCCTGGGTTGCCAGGAACCGTTGCACCTTGAAGACGAACGCTATTTGCAGGGGGCACTGCAGCTGGCACTGGGCCGCTACGGTGAGGACTTCCTCCCTGAGCTGATCGGTTACAACCTCGGCTACGAACAACCACCGCTGCATTTGCTGATTACCACCTATGAACTCGCCGAATTGGGCATCGACGGCCAGTATTTCCAATTGCATGTCACGATCGACAACGCCGCCAGCGGTCACGCCCACCTGTCAATCCAGGCCTTGCGCAAACTCAGCCCGCGCAGTGACCCCTCCGGGTTCTACCAGCGAGTACGGCACGGCTACCGCCTGAATGACCTTGGCGTGGACACACCCACCCTGGTCAGCCTTTTCGACCTGGAAGCGGAATTGGTGCAGGCCTTGGAACAGAAGCGCCAGTTTGGCCAGTTCATGCATTCAGACCGGTGCCGGCTGCAGGGGCGCACCATCAACCAATGGCTGGCGGAACCTGGCGCAATGCCGCACTTTCTGCAGGCGCTGCAGGCGCAGGGCTGGATTCGCCGCGGTGAAGAACCCGCGCAAAGCCGCTGGTGGGCACTCGTGGATGGGCCGTCAGCACCTATGTACGGTGTGTTCACCGCCTATGAAAAGCAGTTGTGGCACGACTGGATCGCAGCAGGTTGGCAGTCGCGCATTCGTCGCCTGCTCCCCGGAAGCTGGCAGTTGCCGGCATCCCCGGAAGGTGCCGCTGTGAATGTCGACGCGCACGATCACGATATTGAAGCGCTCATCGAACGCATGGCTGGTAATCGTCACGCGACGCCTGACGGGCTGCAGGCGACCCGCGCCTATCTGCAGGCCACGGGGATGATCCAGGAGCAAGCGCGCTGATGGTGCCGGACCCGCAAGTACTTGCCAGTGACGATGCGTTGGTGGAATTGGGCCAGCGCCTGCGTGCCGCAGGTTACCGTTTCACCTGCGTGACACCGGCCACACACGCTCGCGTCATGGCCCGCTGCGCCGGCGAGCAGGCACGCACCCTGCGCGATGTGTTCGGCTGGAGTCAGGCGTTCAGCCCCGGGCTGGTAACCGCGGATCTAATGGCCCTGCTGCAGCGCGCGGAGGGCTTGACTGCGGCACCTCAACAGTCGTTTCGCAGCGCGGTGCGCTGGTCCACCCTGGATGACCTGTTACTGGTGCATTCTGCCTACCCGACCGAGGCCGCGGACGCGGTGTTCTTCGGCCCAGACAGCTACCGCTTCGCCCAGGTCATCCATGACCACCTGCGACACACCCCCAACCGGGTTGAGCATGCCGTAGACATTGGCTGTGGAACCGGCATTGGCGCCTTGCTGATCGCGCGGGCGGCGCACCATGCGCAGGTTTCTGCGGTGGATATCAACCCGCTTGCCCTGCGCTACACCGCCGTGAATGCAGCGTTGGCTGGCGTCAGCAATATTTCGGTGAAGCACAGTGACCTGCTGGACGATGTGCCCGGCAACTTCGACCTGATCGTTGCCAACCCGCCCTACATGCTCGATGTGGGCGAGCGGACCTACCGGCATGGCGGTGGCGCCCTGGGGGCCGCGTTGTCGTTGCGGATTGTCGAGCAGGCTCGTGAGCGGCTGACCCCGGGCGGCTCGTTGCTGTTGTATACCGGTGTGGCGATTGTGGACGGCCATGATCCCTTGCTCGAGGCTGTTCGCCTGCGTCTGGCCGGCCCCACGTGCTCTTGGGTGTATCGGGAAATCGACCCTGATGTGTTCGGGGAGCAACTGGCTGAGCCGGGTTATGAAGCCGTGGAGCGGATAGCCGCCGTAGCCCTGACGGTTACCCGCCTGTAGAAGTGTCACGGCGTACTTGCAATTGGCCGGGGTTGCCCGACAATGGCGCGCCCCTTGCCGCCACACGGACCACCCGCACCATGATGCTGACCACGCAATTCCCCGATATCTCCCTGGATGACACTTTGTTCGTTTTCGCCCTTGAAGCCGAAGCGGGCGAGGTGTTCCGCGAAATGAACACCGTGTTCACCGGTATCGGCAAGGTCAATGCCGCTATCGCCCTGACCAAGGCTATCGCTGTGCGCCGCCCCAGGCTGATCGTCAACCTGGGTTCTGCTGGCAGCCAGCGCCACGGTAAAGGCGTTGTCGTGTGCTGCAACCGTTTCGTGCAGCGCGACATGGACGTGACGCCGTTGGGTTTCGCCCGTTACGAGACGCCACTGGCGAATACCCCGGTGCTACTCGAACACGGTGCGGCCATACCCGGCCTGGCGCTGGAAACCTGCGGCAGTGGCGACAGCTTCGAAACCAACCACAGCGATGCGCCTTACGACGTGGTCGACATGGAAGCCTATGTGCTGGCCTTGATCGCCCGCAGCGAAGGTATTCCGTTTGTGTGCCTGAAGTACATCTCCGATGACGCGGGCAGCGAGGCTGCCGGTGATTGGGCCGTACAGGTTCACCTGGCGGCCGAAGCGTTCAAGCGTGTGCTGTTCAACGCGGTCTGATTGCCGGCCATTGGTGGCCGTGGGGCAATGCCATTAAACCTTCGCCACCCGGTGCAGTCACTGTTGGTATCGGCAGCCAACTTTGGAGCAGTGTCATGGCTCGGGCAATCTGGAAAGGCGCTATCAGCTTCGGGCTCGTGCATATCCCCGTGGCCCTCAACACTGCGGTGCGCACCGAACGGGTGGACTTCGACTGGTTGGACAAGCGCAGCATGGAGCCTGTGGGCTACAAGCGGGTGAACAAGGTCACCGGCAAGGAAATCGACAAGGACAACATCGTCAAAGGCGTGGAGTATGAAAAGGGCCGCTATGTGGTGATCAGCGAGGAGGAGATCCGCAAGGCTCGCCCTGAAGCCACCCAGACGATCGATATCTTCTCCTTTGTCGAAGCTGGCGAAATACCCCTGCAGCACTTCGATACCCCGTATTACCTCACCCCCGACCGGCGCGGCGGCAAAGTCTATGCATTGCTGCGCGAGACGCTGGAAAAAACCGGCAAGGTGGCGCTGGCCACGGTGGTGCTGCACACCCGCCAGCACCTGGCGCTGCTGCGCCCTCTGGATGACGCGCTGGTGATGATCACTTTGCGCTGGCCCGAGGAGGTGCGCGGGCTGGAGACCCTGGAGCTGGACAGCAGTGTGACCGATACCAAGGTCGACAAGCGTGAACTGGACATGGCCAAGCGCCTGGTCGAAGACATGAGCGGGCCGTGGAAGCCCGAGGACTACCATGACGCCTTCCGCCAGACCATTCTGGACCTGGTGGAAGAAAAGGCCAGCAAAGGCAAGATCGCTACAGTCGAGAAAGGCAAGGCCGCCAGCGCCGAGAAAGGTGCTGATATCCTCGACCTTACCGAGCTGCTGAAACGCAGCCTCGGCGGCAAGAAGCCGGCGAAGAAGCCGCGCAAGGCCTCCTGAGCGAAGCCCCGCAAGCGCTTCGATCAAACCAGAGCCTGCAGACCCGCCAGGTAATCGCCAAAGCCTTCCCGGGCGCGGCTGTCGCGGCGGCTGCTGGTGGCCACGCTGTGCCTGGCCGTCCAGACGATCTGCGCGCCACTGGCTTGCAGGTCGCTGACCAGTTGCACGTCTTCATGGGCGGCCAAGGGCTGGAAGCCGCCGACTCGCGCATAGGCGTCGGCGCACACGCCCAGGTTGGCGCCATGAATGTGCCGGTGCCCCTCGCGCTGCTCGTAACGGCTTTGGTAGAGCTGGCGCAGGGCTGCCGTCTGCCACGGCTGCCAGTATTCGACGTGTACCGTGCCACAGACAACCTCGGCACTGCAGGCCAGCTGCGACAACAACCAGTGCCCCGGTACCCGGCTGTCGGCATCGGTACAGGCCAGCCACCGCGCACCACGGTCGACCATGTGCGCCGCGCCCACCCGCCGGGCCATGCCCACACTGCCAGCCTCCACCTCCAGCACCTGCACACCAAAACGCCGCGCCACGGCGGCGCTGCCATCGCTGCAGCGGTCGAGCACGACCAGCACCTCGACCCGATGGCCAGCCTGCTGTGCCTGCACGGCGGCGATCAGCACCGCACGCAGGCAACGGCCGAGGCGGCGGGCTTCGTTATGGGCCGGAATCACGACGGCGATCATGGGCAAGTCTCGTCTAGGTCGACCACACTGGGCTGGGCTGACCAGTACTCGAGCACGAAGTCCGCTTCATCATGCTGGAACTGCTTGTAGAGGGGCAGGTGGCGGGCCAGCATGCGATGCACTTCACGCCCATCCTGCGGGCAACCGACAATGGGGTGCTTCCAGTGGCATGCCAGCAGGCCGCCGTCGTAAGACAGGCTGGCGACCGCTTGTTCGATTACTTGCAGCCAGTCGGTGGGGTCCAGGTAGTAGCCCACCTCGCTCAGCACGATCAGGTCGAAGCGCCCACCAGGCCAGTCTGCCGGGAGCCGCGCAAGTTCCACAGACGCATTGTGCATTTGAGCCAAGCGTTCGCGGGCCAGCCCCACGGCGGTGGGATCGAGGTCCTGGCATAGCAGTTCCCCGCTGCGTTCGGCCAGCAGTGCGCTTAGCTCGCCATTGGCGCAGGCTGGTTCGAATACCCGCTGGTAGCATTGACGGGGCAGGCTGGCCATGACCAGCTCGCGCTTGCGCTTCTCGTACCAACGGGTGCGAAAAGCCCACGGGTCTTCATTGGTCGCATACAAGTCGGCGAAATACTGTGGGTCGAGGCTCATGACAACTCCAGTCAAAGGAACACCAGTTCGAAAGGTTGCAGCAGGCAATCCAGCAGGTTTGCCGGTAGCACCGGCGGCCGCTCACCGTCTGCCTGCAACTGGCTGGCATGGGCGGCGAGGGCCTTGCGCTTGCGCGCCAACCGGGCTTCATCCAGCTGCAGGCGGTGGGCACGGGGCCAGGGCAGGCGAGGGTCGTCGGGTTGCGCCCAGTGCCAGGCCCAGACCGGGACCTCGGCCAGTTGCACTTGCCGCGCCAATGCCGCGTGGGCGGCGGCGCGCCCGACGGCCTCGTGGTCGCAATGACCGTCATTGCGCCAGGTAGCCATCAACAGGTCGTCCGGGCGCAACAATTGAGTCAGATGGCTGACGAGGAACGCTTCCTCTCGCGGCAATTGGCCGTCCTTGAGGTTGAGCCGGCGCCAGTCCACGCGGTTCGGGTCCAGGTCAAGCTGCTGCAATGCCAGGCGACTTTCCTGGGGGCGTTGGCGACGCAGGCGATGCTCGCTCCACTGGGTTGAGCCAGGGTGGCTGCCTTCACCATCGGTTGCGGAAATCAGCACCAGGTCGGCTTCACGGCCTTTGAAGCTGCTCAGCAGGCCGCCTGCCATGAGGATTTCATCATCCGGGTGGGGCGCAATCATCACCAGGCGGCGCCCAGGCGGGCAGAGCCGGGCGGGGTCGAGCCATGTGGCCCGGGCGAGGTGGGCGGCCTGCTGCCAGTCGGCCCAAGGGGTGCCGCTGCTGGCCTGGATCAAGTTCTCACTCATAGCTGCCACGCTCCTGCCGGCACCTGCGCCAGCTGTTGGCCCAGCGCTGCCAGGTCACGCTCCGCGTGGCTCTGGCGCAGATACACCGGCAAATCGGCGCTCAAACGGGCGAAGTGGCTGTTGCGGCAGAACGGTGTGGCACCCAAGGCCCGCCCGACATGGCTGATGACCTGGTCCACGGCCTGCTCGACCTGGGCGCGGGTGCGCCGCACTTCAAAACTGGCATCTGCACCCGGCTGCCGGTCGATCCAGGCGGCGCATTCACGCAGCGCCGCACGCGCACCATACAAAGCGGCGTCCACCGCCCCGAGGTGGGCATCGGCATGCGGGTCGGGCCGCGGCTTGCGGCAATACTCGCGCAGGTAGTCGGCCAGGGCCTCGGCCGCACCATACCAGCACGCGGCGATACCGCCGCCGCCGTGCCAGAAACCAGGGCGCGCCAGGTACTGGCCAGGTTTGCCGATCAGCGTTGCCGGGGTGTTGTCGAAGGTAACCTCGACGCTGGCCGTGGTAGCCATGCCCACGGCTTGCCAATGCTCGATGTTCAGCCCCTGGTCAGGCTGCGACAGTTCGATGGCGACCAACTGCTGCTGACCCTGCTCATCCCAGGCCGTGAGCAATGCCCGGTCGATCTGCAACGCCCCGGAACACCAGGCTTTGGTGCCTTGCAAACGTACCCTGTCGCCGTCGCGGGAGGTTATGACCGCGCGGGCATCAGGTGGCTCGGCGGCCCACACGCCCCAAATGCCCTCTGCCACGTGATGTGCAGCTGCGCACTCCGCCAGAATCGCCAAAGCATCGGTGTGCCCTTCATACAGCTTGGCCAGGGCCAGGTCGCAACCCGCCACGCGGGCCAACGTCTGCCAACGGCGCAAGGTATTGCCCTGGCCTGGCAACGGCAGCAGGTCCAGGTGGTCGGCCTGCAGCGCCTGCATCAGCTGAGGCAACTGAGTGTCGAGGTTGAGGGGCTGTTGACGATCACCAAATGTACGCAGTAGGCGGTCGAAATGGGTCAGGTTGAAGTCCTGGACGATGCTCATGGGCGGGTCTCCTGATGCGTGGCCACTAGGCAAGCCCCAGCTGTTTGCGCATGCGCGCCGTAATAGACTGGCGGACCCTGCCCAGGTCCGCCCACGGGTCGTCGACCTCTGCCAGGCGCGCGGGCAGGTTGGCGATGTTCCATTGGTTGGCGGCTTTGAGCGCGGTCAGTTCCTCACGCCAGATGGGCACCGACACCGGCATGCCTTCCCGTGCACGCAGGGAATAGGCACACGCGGTTGTTGCCCCCCTGGCGTTGCGCAGATAGTCGATGAAGATGCGCCCGATGCGGTTCTTGGGCCCTGAAACAGCGCTGAGGCGGTCCGGAAACAGCTTGGCCAGGTACTCGACGATGGCATGGCTGAAGGCTTTGACCTCGTCCCAACCCGCGCGGCGGGTCAGCGGTACCACCAGGTGTATGCCCTTGCCGCCGCTGGTCTTGATGAACACTTTCAGGCCAAGCTCGTCGAGCAGGGTGAGGGTGAGTTGAGTGGCTTCCAGCATGGCCTTCCAGGGCAGCGCGGGGTCAGGGTCGAGGTCGAGCACGAAGCGGTCGGGCTTGTCGAAGTCCTTGTCAGTGGCATTCCAGCTGTGCAGCTCGAGCATGTTCATCCGCACCGCGCCCAGCAGGGTATCGGCGCGGTTGATGACCATGGCCGCCTGGCCGGCCTGGGCCTTGTCGTATTCGAGCACATTGGGCAGGTGCAGCTGGCTGGCGTTCTTCTGGAAGAAAAGCTCACCGGCCAGGCCATCGGGTGCGCGCACCAATGCCACCGGGCGGTGCTGGATCTGGGGTAGCAACCACTGGCTGACGGCGGCGTAATACTCGGCCACATCGCGCTTGGTCACGCCCGTGGTAGCGTCGATCACCCGGTCAGGGTGGGTAAGGTGCAGGTCCTCTGAAAGCGGCGCTGCTTTGCCGCGTTTGCGGCGGGGCGTTGTGTTGGTGGACATGGGGCGTTCCAGGTCGATGGCGGTGGCGGGCTTGTCATCGCGCAGGCCATGGAAGACCGAATGGCGCACAATGCCGTCCCGGGTCATCTGGGCATACGCCACTTCAGCCAGCAGCTGCGGCTTCAGCCAGTGCACACCGCGGGCTTCTGCGCCGCTGGGCGGGCGGGTCACGGCGGGCTTGGCAATTTCCAGTGGCTGCAGGCGCGTATGGATGCTGGCCAGGGTGGCAGCCGTGAAGCCGGTACCGACCTTGCCGGCATAGCGCAGCTCGCCATTGTCCGGGTCGTGCAGGGCCAGCAGCAGGGCCCCGAAGCCGCTGCGGCTGCCTTTGGGGTCGGTGTAGCCAACCAGCACGAACTCCTGGCGGCGCTTGCATTTGAGCTTGATCCAGTCCCCGCTGCGGCGGCCGCTGTAGGGGCTGTCTGCACGTTTACCGATCAGCCCTTCGAGTTCCAGGCGGCAGGCGCTGGCCAGCAGGGCGTCGACCGGTTCGTCGAAGTCGGCGGAATATTTGAGTACGTCTGACGCGTCGTGATCGAGGAGGGTTTTCAGCGTTTCGCGGCGATCCTGTAGCGGTGCGTGACGCAGGTCCTGGCCACCCAGAAAGGGCAGGTCGAATACGTAGTAAGTGATGTGCTCGTCCTGCTCGGTGTCGAAGGCGTTCTGTAACGCCTGGAAGTCCGCTGCGCCATTTTCGTCAGCCACTACCATTTCGCCATCCAGCCAGGCCGAATCGATCCCCAGCGCGCGCAGTGCCGCAAGCTGGCGGGGCATCTTGCTGCTCCAGTCATGGCCGTTGCGGGTAAATAGCCGCACATCGTCGCCGTCGATACGAGCCAGGATGCGATAGCCATCGAACTTGACCTCATAGCGCCAGTCGCCCTGGGGCGGCGTGTCCACCAAGGTGGCCAGCTGTGGCTGCAACTGGTTCGGCAATGCGGCTTGGCGAACCTTACCGGGGCGCTTGCGGGTAGCCCGCGGCTTGGCGGCGGCTTGCTTGGCTGCCGGCTTGCGGGGGATCAGGGTGCGGTCACTGAGCACGCTGTCGGGCTGCGCGTCGACGATGCTGTACTCGGCTTCGCTACGGGCCTGGGCATCGTGGGATTTGACCAGCATCCATTGTTCTTTCTTGCCCGCCAGGTGGGTGCGGAACAGGTGCCACACCCCCGACAGTTTTTCGCCTTGCAAACGAAACTTGAGCTTGCCCTTGGCATAGCCCTCATGGGCGTCGCCCTCCGGCTCCCAGATGCCGCGATCCCAGACGATGACATCGCCAGCCCCGTAGTGGCCTTCAGGGATATGGCCCTCGAAATCGGCATAGTCCAGCGGGTGGTCCTCGACGTGCACGGCCAAGCGGCGCACCTTCGGGTCCAGCGAGGGGCCTTTGGGGATCGCCCAGCTCTTCAACGTACCGCCCAACTCCAGGCGGAAATCGTAATGCAGGTGGCTGGCGTCGTGTTTCTGAATGCAGAACTGCAGCGCATGGGCTTTTTTGCCACGGCTGCGTTTGCCACTGGGCTCGGGCGTTGCGTTGAAGTCGCGCTTGCGCGCGTATTCCTGCAGGGGCTTGGCCATGTCCGGCTCCGGGCAAATCGCACTCTGTAGAGGTGGGAGGCGCCGGGCAGGCAGGGAGTTCAAAAAACTCTGAATCTTCGGCCACCGGATGCAGTCGACCGAATGCAGCCAACTGACGGAGAACGTACATGGCCCGAACAGAAGATCCTAAGCCCTACACCCCAACCGAGATCGACGACACCGAGGACCGCATGGGCAGCGTGCACGAACTGGACTTCGATGAGCGCCTGGACGAACGCCAGGGGCGGGTAGGGGACGAGCGCCCGGCGAGCGAGATCGAGCGCGAATTCCCACCAGAGCGTGTTGCCGAAAGCGGCATGACGGGTGGCGAAGCGCTGAGCGACAGCCTGCATGAAGACAACGTCACCTACGACGACCTGAGCCCGGATACGCTGCTGGATGAAACCGGCGCCCGTGACCCGCACGAGCCCGGCGGCGGCGACGGCCCGGCTGATATGGACCTGCGCGAAGTGGATGCCGACGAAATCGGTGGCGGCTTTGGGCTGGATGAAGCCGAACTGGCACGTTCCGCACCGCTTGACGGGAAACCCTGGACCGATGATGTGATCGATGACGAGGAGAGCAGATCATGAACCAGCAATGTTGTGCCTGTACCGACTGTTCCTGCACCGTGGATGCCAATGCCTTGCAGCGTGACGGCAAGGCCTATTGCTGTGAGGCCTGCGCCAACGGCCATAGCCATGGCGAGGGCTGCAGGATGCAAGCCTGCCATTGCAGCGAAAAACCGGACGAAAATGCCGTAGACAATGCGCTGGATGAGACCTTCCCGGCGAGCGACCCGATTTCCCCTTGAGCTCGCCTTGTTGGCGCGGCACCACGCCGCGCCGACGTTAAGCGCGCCTGCCCCGCACCATCAGGTTTGCACCGAATTGTCGCGCTGGCGCATGGCCTTGGCGCGCTTCTCAAGCACCAGATAAGTCACGATCGCAACCACCAGCGGTATCAGGTAGTACAGGGTGCGATAGCCCAAGAGCGCGGCTACCAGCGTGCCCTGCGCCATCTGCCCGTGCAGCAGGGCGAGGAACACCGCTTCCAGCACACCCAGGCCCGCCGGGATATGTGCAACCACGCCTGCCACGCAACTGATCAACAGGATTCCGAGGATGGCGGGGTAGAAGGCGTCGCCCGGCAGCAACCAGTAAATCAGCAGCGCCATCAATGCCCAGTTGCTGGCCCCCAGCGCTACCTGGCAGAGCGCAAGGCGCAGGGTTGGCAAAGTGACTTCGTGCTCGCGCCAGCGCCACGTGCGCTTCTTGGCCAGGCCACAGGCCAGCAGATACGCCGCGGTGATTGCCAGCAACAGCACGCCGATCAGGCGCAGCCCTGTGGTGCCCACAGCCCAGTTGCCCGGCAGTTCGACCAGACCCAGGGCGAACACACTGCCGGCCAGCAGCATATAGCCCATCCAGTTGGTGAGCAGGCCCAGCGTCAGAATGCGCGTGATGGTGGGGGTATCGAGCCCCAGGCGCCCATACAGGCGGTAGCGCAAGGCAACCCCGCCGACCCAGGTGGTGAAGTTGAGGTTGAACGCGTAGCACACGAAGGCGACCGGCAGCACTTGCCGGGCGGGCAGCTGATGACCGGTGTAGGCGCGGGCCAGCAGGTCGTAGCTGGCGAACGTCAGGTAACTGCACACCGCAATTGCCAGGCCGATCACCAGCGTTCCAGGCTTGTAGGCGAGCAGCGACTGGCGCACTTCGTTCCAGTCCAGGTTGCGCGCCAATTGGTACAGCAGCACAGGGATCAGGATCAGGAACGCGACCGTCAATACGCGCTTGGCCCAGGTTTGCCAGGTTGTCCGTGCCATCAGGTATTGCCCTCGTGCAGGTCGCCGGCCGTGGCCTCGACGTCTGGCTGCAGCGAACGCAGCCGTTGGCGGTGTGCGGGCAACCAGCCGGCGATGCGCGGGAAAAGGCGCGCCGCATGGAAGCAGGCGAAGATCAGCGGTGCCCGCCACCAGTAGCCACGGATCATGCGTTCCAGAGTCACCGGCTTGCACTGCTCGTGCGCAAGTGACTGCAGGTGCTCGCCGAGCAGCTGGTTGAAAGCGCGGTCGCGGATGAACAGGTTGGCTTCCAGGTTCAGCGACAGGCTCAACGGGTCGAGGTTGCTGGAACCCACGGTCGCCCACTCGTCGTCCACCAGCGCCACTTTGCCGTGCAAGGGCCGCTTGCAGTATTCATGAATGACCACGCCATCACGCAGCAGGTAGTTGTACAGCAACCGCGACAGTGCACGGACCCAGCGCATGTCTGGCTGCCCCTGCAGGATCAGGTGCACAGCCACCCCGCGGCGGGCAGCGTTGCGCAACTCGCGCAGCAGCCGGTAGCCGGGGAAGAAGTAGGCATTGGCCACTACGATACGTTCTTTGGCACCGCGAAACGCCTGCAGGTACTGGCTTTCGATGGCTGTCCTGCGCACGCCATTGTCACGCTCTACCAGCACGGCGGTGGTGGACCCGGCGGGCTCGGTCAACGGCCGCACGGCGCTTGGTTCCTGCAGCACCGGCGACATCAGGCGCTTGCTGGCGGCATGCACCTGTGCCACCACTGGGCCGGTTACCTCGACGGCATAGTCCTGCTTGGCCATGGGGCCGAAGTCGCCCAGGTGATCGGCGCTGTAGTTGATGCCGCCAATGAAGGCCCGCTCGCCATCGATGACCACGATCTTGCGGTGCAGGCGCCGGAACAGGTTGGTACGCATGCCCACCAGGCGCGGCTGCGGGTCGAAGGCGTGGAAACTCACGCCGGCATCTGTCATGGCCGCGATGAACGGCGCGGGCAGGTCGCCGGTACCGTAGCCGTCCACCACCACTTCGACACGCACGCCGCGGCGGGCCGCGTCGATCAGCGCCTGCTGCAGTTGTCGGCCGACCTTGTCGTCGAAAATGATGAAGGTTTCCAGCAGGATTTCCTCCTGGGCACGGGCCATGGCCTCGAACACACAGGGGTAATACTGCTCGCCGTTGATCAGCAACTTTACGTTGTTGCCCTCTACCCAAGGTCTGTTCACAGGTGAATCTCCGCGGCCAATGGTGCGTGGTCGGAAAGGTGCGACCACGGGTAATTCGACAGTACCTGGGCAGCGCTCGGCATGGCGTTGCGCAGGTAGATGCGGTCAAGGCGCAGCAGCGGCAGACGCGCCGGGAAGCTGCGTGCCGGGGTGCCGAAGCGCTCGCCAAAGGCCTCTACCAGGTGCTCGCCTAACACGGCATCTGCCTTCAGGCGCCAGTCGTTAAAATCGCCGGCGACGATGACCGGCGCTTGCGGCGGCAGGCTGGCCAGCAGGTCGAGCAAGAGTTGGATCTGGCTTTGCCGATGCGCTTCGCGCAGGCCCAGGTGCACACAAATGGCGTGCACCTGGTCGTGCCCTGGCACCTCGAGTTGGCAATGCAGCAGGCCGCGTTGTTCCTTGCCTTGCACCGACACATCGAGGTTGTTGAAGCGCCGGATGGGAAATTTCGACAGCAAGGCGTTGCCGTGGTCACCCTGCGGGTACACGGCATTGCGGCCATAAGCGAACTGGGGCCACATGCTGTCGGCAAGGAATTCATATTGTGGGGTATCAGGCCAGGCCGGGTGGCGCAAGGCATGCTGCTGATGGCTGCCATGCACTTCCTGCAGGAACACCAGGTCTGCGCCGGTGGCACGGACCGCTTCACGCAGCTCAGGCAGGATGAAGCGGCGGTTGAAGAAGGTGAAGCCCTTGTGCACGTTCAGCGTGAGTACGTTCAAACGGCGCACGGCGGTAGACTGATCGGTGCTACGCGGCAAAGCAGTCATGGGTTCGTTCACAAGGCCACCTCCGGCACCACGCCCGGTTCGGTCATCAGTTCGTGGTCCAGCGACAGCTTCTGCAGCAAACGGCGGGCGTCGTAGGGCGCATGGACCTTCTGGTCATTGTCGAAGTAACAGTACACGTCACGCGCCGCGCGCCGAGGTGGCGGCCCCGGCACGATCAGGCGCGCGTCGTCTGCCTGGCCGCCTTGGCTCCAGTGCAGGATGCGCTGTTTCCAGCGGCGTAACGCACGCGCGGTGTAGCCACTGCTATAGAGCTCCACGTCGCCGTGCAGGCGCATGTACACGAAGTCTGCGGTGACATCTTCGGCATGCGGCCACTTGCCGGCACTGTCCGTAACCACCAGCGCAACACGGTGCTTGCGCAGCAGCTTGATGAACGCCTCGCAAAGAAAACTCTCGTGGCGGACCTCCACCGCGTGGCGCAAAAGTACATTACCGGTGATTGCAAGGCCGCCACTGTCCCGCAGGCGTTCGGCACAGCCCTGGGCGCATGCGCGCGCGGCTTTGCGGTCACGTGGCAGCAACTGCAAGAACCGGGCAAAACGCTCTTCGTCAAACTTCATGTTCGGTGGGAACTGCCACAGGAACGGCCCCAGCTTGTCGCCTAGCAGTAGCGGGCCAGAGGCGAAGAAGTTGGCCACTGGCTCCTCAACCTCCTTCAGGCGCCGCACATGGGTGATGTACCGTGGCCCCTTGACCGCGAAAACGAAGCCATCCGGCGTTTCATCACGCCAACGCAGGTAGCGCTCGGGGGTTTGCAAGCTGTAGAACGAGCCGTTTATCTCGATGCTGTTCACGGCCCGCGAGGCGAACGCCAGTTCATCGTCCTGGCGCAGGCCCTTGGGGTAGAAGTCCTTGCGCCAGGGGCCATAGCGCCACCCGGAAATGCCGATGCGGATATCGCTCACGCCGTCGTCCTCATCACCGGTTCCTTGTTCGGTTACTGTGGTATTGCGACTGGCGCAGAGGGCCAAGGGTTCACCGCTTGTGATCAACGGGAACGGCCACTGACAGGTTGAACTTTGCCCGCGCAGACGATTCCACCGGATAAGCGCCCCAGGCGCGCGAGCCCAGGAATTGACCTGCCAACCCTGGAGGCAAGCATGGCCAGACACATCATTCATTTCACCGGGCCGATCAATTCGTCGACCTGTGGCAACCTGATCAATACCTGCTCAAAGGCATTGCAGCAGGGCGCCGAGGTGCTGCAACTGAACATCGCTACCATGGGCGGCGAGTGCAGCTACGGCTTTACCTTGTACAACTTCCTGCGGGCGCTGCCGGTGCCGGTGCATACGCACAACCTGGGCACCGTCGAGTCCATGGGTAATATCCTGTTCCTGGCCGGGGAGTGGCGCACGGCATGCAGCTACAGCAAGTTCCTGTTCCACCCGTTTCACTGGACTTTGCATGGCTCGGTCGACCATTCACGCATGGCCGAATATGCGATGAGCCTGGATTATGACCTGCAGCTGTATGCGCAGATTGTGGCCGAGCGCACACAAGGTGCGCCGGAGGTGCTGGATGTGCCGCGCTACCTGATGGCGTACCCGCGGATTCTGGGGCCGCAGGAGGCTCTGCAAAGCGGCGTGATCCATGCCGTCGACGAGATGCCGATCACGCTGGACATGAACCAGTGGAGCGTGCACGCCTGAGGTTCATGCCGGCCGACCATCAGTAAGGCACCGTGCCGATCAAGGTTTCGATGGCCTCCACCAGTTCGTCGTAGCCGACCGGCTTGTTCAGGTGCCGGTCGAAGCCGGACTGGCGTGACTTGTGCTGGTCTGCGCTGGCACCGTAGCCGGTGAGGGCAATGGCCGGGGTGTGGCGCAGATGGGCGTGGCTGCGCAGCGCCTTGATCAAGGCATGGCCATCCATCACCGGCATGCCGATGTCGGAGAGGATGATGTCGAACGCCTCACCGGAGGCCACCTCCAGCGCCTCGCGGGGGCGGCTGAAGGCGCGCACGCTGGCGTTTTCCATTTCCAGCAGCTCTTGCATGATCTCCAATACCTCTACCGAGTCATCCACCAGCAACACGCGCACGCCGTGCAGCCGGCCCTCCCGGGAATGCTCTGCAGGGTTGGCGCAAGGCGGCGACTGCACGTTGCACAGGGGCAGGCAAACGGAGAAGGTGCAGCCCAAGCCCAAGCCGGCCGAACTGGCCTGCACGGTGCCGCCCTGGGCTTCGACCAACTGGCGTACCAACGAAAGGCCGATGCCCAGGCCTTCACGGTTCTGATTGGCCAGCTGGGGAGCCTGGCTGAACAGGTCGAAGATGTGCTCCAGGCTGTCGGGGCTCAAGCCTACGCCCTGGTCAATCACCTGCAGGCGTGCCTGTTGATCGTCACGGCTCAACACCAGGCGTATCTCACTGCCTGCCGGGCTGAATTTCAGGGCATTGTTCAGCAGGTTCCAGATGATCTGCTCCAAGCGCGTGACATCGCCTTCGATCATCACTGGCAAGCCGTCGGCAGGCAGCTCCAGGCGCACCAGACAGGGGTGTTGCTCAGCCACCACCACAGCGTGGATGCCGCGCAGGATGGCGCCAAGGTCTACCGGCTCGGTCTTGAGCTTGAGCTTGCCGGTACGGATGCGTGCCACATCCAGCAGGTCATCGATGATCCTGGCCTGGCTGCCAACCGCCTCGCAGATGGTGGCAACGGCCTTGCTAGCGTTGCCGATCTGCTTGATCGAGGGCAGGCGGCGGAGCATTTCCGCATTCAGCTGAATCAGGTTCAGTGGGTGCTTCAGTTCATGCGACATGATGGCGAAGAACTCGTCCTTCATGTGGCTGGTGGTTTGCGATTCCGCCAGCTGCTTGCTCAAGCGTTCTTCGCCCAGGCGCACATGCTCTTCGGCAGCGTGGCTGCTGCTGATGTCGATGAAGGTCAGGACGGTGCCGTCGATTTTCTGCTCGCTGGAGCGGTAGGGCAGCAGGCGTGCCAGGTACCAGTGGTCGCGCTGGCCGCCAACTTCCCGCTCGATAACGGCCTCACCCTGGGCCACGGCGCGGGCATCATCAGCCATGGCCGGGTAGTCCAGGCGGTGCGTGATGTCGAGCAATGAGCGGCCGGTATCGACCGGTAAAATGTTGAACAGGTCGGCGGCGCGCGGCGTGAACCAGCGGATATGCAGGTTGCGGTCGACGAACACGGTGGCGATTTCGGTGCAGGCGATCAGGTTGCTGAGGTAGTCGTTGACCTTGTCGGTCTCTTCCACCTTGTTCTTCAACTCGTAGTTGACGGTAAGCAACTCTTCGTTGATGGACTGCAGCTCTTCCTTGCTGGTTTCCAGCTCTTCGCTGGCCGAACGCAGCTCTTCGTTGATTGCCTGCATTTCTTCGTTGGAGGCCGTGAGTTCCTCGCTGGATACCTGCGACTGCTCGATGGTTTCCTGCAGCTGCAGGCGGGTACGCTGGAGTTCACGCTCCAGGTTATGCAGGACCATGCTGTCGGTCTGGCGGATGACGCCCGGCAGTGGCAGGGAAGGGTCGGGCGCCCGCTGCTCGAACACCACCAGCAGGCAATCGCCGTTGTGCACGTCGTCCTTGTAAGGCTGCACGGTGATTTCCACCTGCAACGGCTGCAGGCCATCGCCCAGGTCGACCGGCCGGGAGGTGACCGCTTCGGTGCCTTGGCGCGCCTGGAACAGCGTACTGCGCAGCGCCAGGCGCAGGCTCGGCAGCACCAGGCCGAGCAGATTGCGGCTGGGCTCGCCGCCGCCCAGTTGCAGGAAGCGCCCGACACCCTCGCTCATGTGCAGGATATTGCCGTCCACATCCGCGATCAGGCTGGCCGGCATGCGCAGGGCCAGCGCGCGGTGGTGCAGTTCGGCATAGGAGGGCTTGCGCCCGGGCTTGACCTTGGCCAACGGGTCCAATGGCAGGCTGGCGCCAGTGCTGCCAGGCACCTGCCGCTCGGCGCGGCGCCCGGCATTGCTGACGTCACGGGCGCGGAAGATACGGTTACGCTTGTCCACCGGCGCGAACAGTTCACCTACCACGTCGGCGGACTCGGACGAGCCCAGGAACAGATGGCCGCCAGGGCGCAAGGCAAAGTGGAACATCAACAGGATGTCGCGTTGCACTTCGCGGTCGAGGTAGATCAGCAGGTTGCGGCAGACAATGAGGTCAATTTGCGAAAAGGGTGGGTCCGACAGCAGGTTGTGGCGCGCAAACAACACTTTTTCGCGCACTTCCTTGCGCACCCGGTAATGCTGGTCTTCCTTGACGAAGAACTGGCGCAGCCGGCTGGGCGGCACATCGGTCACGATCGCTTCGGAGTACAAGCCGGTACGGGCGATGCCGATGGCACGCTCATCGAGGTCGGTGGCAAACACCTGGACCTTGCGGTTGCGCTGCTCCAGCGCAAGTTGCTCACAGATCAGCATGGCCAGGCTGTAGGCCTCTTCGCCGGTGGAGCAGCCGGCCGACCAGACGCGGATCTCGTCATGGCCGTCGACGGGGTCATGCTCGCTGGCCAGTTGCGGCAGCACGTGCCGCTCCAGGGCCTCGAAGGCTTCGCGGTCGCGGAAGAAGTTGGTCACACCGATCAGCATGTCTGCCAGCAACGCCGTGGACTCGGCGGGGTTCTGCTCGAGGTAGTGCAAGTAGCCGGCGAGGTTGCTTTGCCCGGTCACGTGCAGGCGGCGTTCAATGCGCCGCAGCACGGTGGCGCGCTTGTAGTGCTGGAAATCGTGCCCCGTGTTGCTGCGCAACTGCAGGAGGATCTCCTCCAGCAGCGGCTCGCTGGCCTGGGCGTCGCCTACGCGGGTGCCCAGCGCCGGGGGCAGGGTGTCATCCTCGATTTCCGGCAACCTGACCTGGCGGGCGTTACGCCACAGCTCCTCCAGCAGCTTTTGTGGCATCTCGGCCACGGGCAGCACCAGGTCGACCATGCCGGTTTCGATGGCAGCCCGGGGCATGCTGTCGTACTGGGCATCGTCCGGGGTCTGAACCAGGGTCACGCCGCCTTGCTCCTTGATCCGCGACAGCCCCACGGCACCGTCGGCGCCGGTGCCCGACAACACCACGCAGAATGCATGGTCCTTGTGCACGTCGGCCAGGTCGCGGAAGAACAGGTCAATGGCCACGTGGTCGCCACGGCGGCGATTGGCGGGGGTCACGCGCAGGTAGCCGTCATTGGTCGAGAGGCGATTGGCCGGGGAGATGACATACACATGGTTACGCTCGATCGGCACCGGCTCGGTGACTTGGCGCACGGGCATCTGCGTGGTGGCCTGGATGATCCGGTCGGCCACGCTCTGATGATCCGGCGACAAGTGCAGCACCACCACGAACGCCATGCCGCAGTCGCTTGGCATATGCCGGAACAGCGTGCAGATGGCCTCCAGGCCACCCGCGGAGGCACCGATGCCCACCACCGGAAAGTCCAAGTGGCTTGGGCTGAGTGCAGGGTTTTGCGGCGCGGCGGGTTGCTTGGGCGAGGACTTCATCGACGGAGCCTTGTACAAGAGCCTTACGGGCGGTGCGTGACTGTGCAGTCACACCTGGATAGTGGGGCGATTATAGGCCGCTACCCTGCAGTTGTGACTGCTGCATGCGCGATAAAGTGCGACCGGCCTGCAAACGGGGCGCAAATAGTTGGCCTGCACGTGTTTCGGGCCACCGGTCAGCTGCCGTCAAAACGTGTGAGCCAAGCGGGCAATTGCAGGTTCGGAATCTGAACATGGCAACCTTGTGTGTGCACTGTATGAACGCACAGGTTGTGCGACCGCCTATTCATCGCAAGGAGAAACCACATGGCTCAAGATCAGGAAGGTACCCGCCAGCGCGGCGGAACCAAAGAAACCAATCCGGGCAATTTCGCCAACGACCGTGAGCGGGCATCGCGCGCTGGGCACAAAGGCGGCCAGGCTTCGGGCGGCAACTTCGCCAATGATCGCCAGCGGGCATCGGAAGCCGGACGCAAAGGTGGCCGGAACAGCCACGGCAGCCGCAGCGAGTGAAGGTACTGCGCGAGCGGTAGTGTGCCTGTAGGCGTCCACCGCTCGGGCGCCGCTGGTGCCTGTCGATCGATATTTTTTTGAATCTTCTGCTGCTGCCCCGATCAATCAGGGTGTCATCCATGGAGAAGAGGAGGCCCCTGCGATGCCTGCCCCACAGCTGTTCATCATCGATTACCAACTGCATGGTCAGCCGCGCAGTTTCATCATTCGCCTGGACCGCCTGGACAATGCCGAAGCCTGGCATTGGGCAAGTTGCGATGCGGGCATTGGGATCATCCCCAAATTCGGGCGGGAAAAGATCAGGAAGGTCAGCCGCCCGATGGCTGAACGGTATGGGATTACTGCGGTGAGCTGGCGCCTGTCGGGGAGCAAACCGAATCAGTCGGTGGGCGACCCTGCGGCCATTGTCTAGCGGCAGCGCAGGGGCTGCTGCGGTCCCCTCCGCCCGCAGATGGCCCCAGTTCCAAGTACCGATTTGCTGAGAAATGAGGGGAGCGGCCTGCAGCCGCTCCCCTCGCATGTTTCTGACAACTTTCGCGTTACAGCACCTTGTCGAGTGTGATCGGGAACTCCCTCACGCGTTTGCCGGTTGCGTGGTAGATGGCGTTCGCCACTGCGGCAGCCACGCCGACCACGCCGATTTCGCCCACACCCTTGGACCCCAGCTCATTGACGACATCGTCGTGCTCTTCAACAAAGATCACGTCGATATCACCACAGTCCGCGTTCACCGGGATGTGGTACTCCGCAAGGTTGTGATTGACGATGCGACCCAGGCCATGGTCGGTCAAGGCCTCTTCGTGCAGTGCCATGCCGATACCCCATACCACGCCGCCCAGGATCTGGCTGCGGGCCGTTTTCGGGTTGACCACGCGGCCCGCCGCCACGGCGCTGACCACTCGGGTGACCTTGATCATGCCAAGGTCTTCGTCGACCTGGACTTCGACGAACACCGCCGAGTGGGTCGCCGTGGAAAACGGTTGGCGCCTTGCACCAGGCTCAGCGTCGATTTGCACTTCGAACTGCGCGCCGGGGGCACTGGCGACGATATCTGCCAAGGCCACGCGAACACTACCCGCGTGCAGATAACCATCCGCGAAGACGATGTCCTCCCGCGCTGTGCTCGCCACCTGCGGATGCACCTTGCGCGCATGCTCCAGCACCTTGGTACGCAACACCTGGCAAGCCTGGCGCACGGCCGAGCCTACCGACGATACCGTGAACGACCCGCCCTGCAGGGGCGCGGTGGGCAGGGACGAGTCACCGAGCACGAAGGTGACATCCTCCACGCTGACGCCCGCAGCGTCGGCTGCAATTTGGGTCATGACGGTGTAGGTGCCGGTGCCGATATCGGTGGTGGCGCTGCTCACAGTGAGGTGGCCTTGGGCATCCAGGCGCGCTTTCGCGCTGGCCTTCATTTGCATAGCCTCCCAGACGCCGCCCGCCATTCCCCAACCGACCAATTGGTTGCCAGTGCGCATGCTGCGCGGTTGCGGGTTGCGGTGCTGCCAACCGAAACGCTCACTGCCTTGCTGATAGCACGCCAGCAGTTCTTTGCTGGAGTAGGGCTTGCCCTCGTTGCCGTTGTTGGCGGCAAAATTACGCCGGCGCAGCTCTACCGGGTCGATATCAGCGGCACAGGCAAGCTCATCCATCGCGCACTCAAGCGCGACCACGCCTGAACCGGCCCCAGGGGCACGCATGTCAAGTGGCGTGTACACATCCAGCGAGGCCAGGCGGTAGTTGAGTTCAACGTTGTCGCACTGGTAGAGCATGCCGCTCCATTCCACCAGGTGCTCGGTGAAGTCTTCGAAGCGCGAGGTCTGCCCCAGCCCATCGTGACCGACAGCCAGCAAGCGCCCATCTGCATCTGCCCCCAGGCGCAAACGCTGCTCGGTGCGGGGCCGGTAGCCGAACGTGAACATTTGCTGGCGCGTGAGGGTGACGCGCACAGAGCGCTGAAGATGCAGCGCCGCCATCACTGCCAGGGGCAGCTGGTACTGCGGGCGCAGGCCCGAGCCGAAGGCACCGCCGACGAAGGCTGCGTGCACACGGATCTGGGCCTTCGGCAGGCCGAATACCTTGTGCAGGTAGTCCTGGCAGTTCTGCGTGCCTTGGGTCTTGTCATGAATTTCCAGGCTGCCGTCGGGCTTGTAGTGCACGGTGGAGGCGTGGGGCTCCATCGGGTTGTGGTGCTCGTTGGCAGTCAGGTAGGTGGCATCGACCTGCACGGGTGCCCCAGCGAAACTGCCAGCGAAGTCGCCACGCGGGGCCGGTGTTTCTGCCGGCGCCACATGCGACGCCTTGGTAGCGCCCAGGTCTGTCTCGTGAGGTTCCTCGGCGTATTCGATCCGGATCAATGAGCCTGCATACCGGGCCACCTCCAGGGTGTGCGCCACCACCAACGCCAGGGGTTGCCCGCTATACAGCACTTGATCGTTGAACAGGGGCCGAAAGGGCGCGCCCTCAGCTGCATCGGCGTCGCTGTAGTCATCGTCATAACTGGAAATATGCGGACGATGCCCATGGTCGAGCACCGCGACAACGCCGGGTACGCCCAGCGCCTCGGTAGCGTCGATGCGCAGTACACGGCCGCGGGCGATGGTACTGGACACCACGCTGCCATGGAGCAGGCCGTCTTTTGGGTATTCGCCCGCATAGCGTGCCTGGCCGGTGACTTTAGCCACGCCATCCACGCGATCCAGAGGGGTACCGACTACCGATTTGTTGTTGACCATGGTCATGCCCCCCCACCAGCGGCACGGTGCGCCGCGTCAGTCAATGCACGCACGATTGCACGCTGCGCCAATGTTACTTTGAAACCGTTGTGGCTCAGCGGCTGTGCGCCCTGAAGCAGCGCCTGTGCGGCGTTATCGAACAGCGCCTCGGAAGGCACCTGACCAATCAGCAGTCTTTCCACCGCCGGGTCGCGCCATGGTTTGTGCGCTACACCGCCCAGCGCCAGGCGGGCGTGCTGAATCACATCGCCATCCAAGCGCAAGGCCGCAGCGACCGACACCAGCGCAAACGCGTAGGAGGCTCGGTCTCGAATTTTCAGGTAGCGGTAATGCTGTTCGAACAGCGGTGGCGGCAGCTCTACGGCCGTTACCAGTTCATCGGCTGCCAGCTGGTTATCACGCTCCGGATTGTTCTCCGGCAGGCGATGGAAATCTGCGAACGGGATCTGGCGTTTACCAGCCGGTCCCTCTACGTGCACCACGGCTTCGAGTGCTGCCAGTGCTACGCACATGTCGGACGGATGAGTGGCCACACAGGCCTCACTGGCGCCAAGAATGGCGTGTATGCGGTTGCGGCCGCTACGAGCAGGGCATCCGCTGCCGGGTTCACGTTTGTTGCAGGGGGTGCCGGTATCGTAGAAGTAGTAACAGCGTGTGCGCTGGAGCAAGTTGCCGCCGGTACTGGCCATGTTTCTCAACTGCGGTGAAGCGCCCGCCAGGATAGCCTGTGACAGCAACGGGTATTGTTGCTCGATCATCGGGTGCCAGGCCAGGTCGGCATTGCTGACCAGGGCACCGATCATGACGCCACCGTTGGCAGTGGGGTGCAGCCCATCCAGCGCCAAGCCTGAGATATCGATCAGGCGCTCGGGGCGGACCACATTTTCCTTCATCAGGTCGACCAGGTTGGTGCCCCCGGCGATGAAGCGCGCGCTGTCGCCAGCCAGGCTCACGGCTTCGCTGACTGACGCAGGCTTGTGGTAGCTGAAGGGCATCATGGCTTCGCTCCCCGTTGTGGTTGATCCGGGTGTGCCATCAGCGGCTGGGCTTCTTCGATCGCGGCGACGATGTTGCCATAGGCACCACAGCGGCAAAGGTTGCCGCTCATCTGCTCGCGAATGGCCTCACGGCAGTCGGCACGTCCTTCACGCACAAGCCCGACGGCAGAGCAGATCTGCCCAGGTGTGCAATACCCGCACTGAAACGCATCGTGGGTGATGAAAGCCCGTTGCATAGGGTGCAGCACGTCGCCGCTGGCCAGCCCCTCGATGGTCACCAAGTCTGCGCCGTCGCACATGATGGCCAGGGTCAGGCAAGCATTGACGCGCTTGCCGTCGCGCAACACCGTGCAGGCGCCACATTGGCCGTGGTCGCAGCCTTTTTTGGTACCTACCAGGTCCAGCTGTTCACGCAACAGGTCGAGCAGAGTGGTCCACGGGTGGACTGCCAGTGTTCGTGGCTGACCATTGAGGGTCAGGCAGATGGGGTGTTCTGCAGCCCCATTGGAAGAGAGCGCGCTCATGGAAGGTCCTCACGGTCAGGGTTCACGCAGTTGGCTGCGTCTTTGTTGTGCGACCCGGGCGGTTGCAGAAACGTTCCACCGGCCTGCCAGGCGTGGAAAGGTGGCTGTGGGCATGGCGGGACGCGTGCAGGCGTTATGGTGGTGCCGCGGGACTGAGAGCGAAGCTCACGGCTACTGGCCGGTAGCCGAGAAGGGATGAGCGGGCGAGGGCAAGAACCGTGGCTGACGTAAGCTGAGAGCTGACGGAAAAGCCGGTGATAGAATTGACTGGCATGATTTACTGACACTGTTTCATGCCGTCCCTGAAGCTACACGGCGTCGGGTTGGTCTTGACCGTCATGTTGATCAGATCGAATCGAGCCGCAATGTCTTCACTAAAGCACGGTACCGGTACGAGAAAGATGCTCGGCAATTTTACTGCACGGGGTTGGTCGGTGTGCTGCAGGATGTGATTCCGCGTGTCGTTGAGTACCACAAGGAATGTGGCTCAACAGATCCGTTCATTGAGAATTTCGAGATGCATGGTGATGGACTAACCATCATGGTTTGAGGGAGTGTTCTAAGGGATGTGCAGTCCTCCCAGGTGGCGAGCATCGCCTGCAGCGGCTCCAAGACCACCGCGGTTTTCTTCCGCACGGATACGCCTCGGCGCGCCTGGGCCTTGCGTGCCTCGCGAAGAAGCCTCTTCACTGCAGGAGCATCACTTGGGTTATCCAATTGTTCATGCGAGAGATGTACTGAGCCGAGCGCAGGTCTTTGTCGGGCGTTCAGGCAGCACAGCGGCTTGCAATTGCCTCCCGGCCGGATGCTCGAACGACAAGTCGCCGCGCACGGTGCAGTCCTCGACAATGCTTCCTGCGTCCAGCACCACAACCCGCTGGCAGAAGTAGTGCACTAGGCTCAGGTCGTGGGTGATCAGCACGAAGGCGGTCCCCTTGTCGCGACGCAGCGCTTGGAGCCGTTGTAACAGTTGCAGTTGCAGCACACGATCCAGATTCGAAAGCGCTTCGTCGAGTACCACCAGCTTTGGCGAGATCGCCAGTGCTCGGGCGATGTTGGCACGTTGCAACTGACCACCGCTGAGCTGTTGCGGCAGGGTCGCGGCATGCTCGGCGCCCAGCCCCATCTGCTCCAGCAGCTCCACTACCCGTGCGTGGCGGGCTGTCTCATTTAAGGTGCTCAGGTGACGCAGGGGCTCGGCGATGCTCCAGCCGATGCTGCGCTGCGGGTTGAATGCGCCCGGCGCGTCCTGGAACACCAACTGCACGGCACGCTGGAAGGCCCGTGCCTGTTCGCCGCGCAGCTGATTGACCGGCTGTCCCGCGAAGGTCACCAGGCCTTGGCTAGGGGTTTCCAGCCCGAGCAGCAGGCGGGCGAGGGTACTTTTGCCACTGCCGCTACTGCCCAGCAAACCAAGTGATTCGCCCGCATGCAGCTGCAGGTCGATGCCGTCGAGTACTTGGAGCCAGGCGCGTTTGTGCAGCAGCCCGCCGGTGCGGTAGCGATGACTCAGATCGTGGGCGTGCAGCAGGCTCATAGAGGGCTCCCGCAGAGGGCCTGGTGGGCTTCGAGAAGGGTTCGAGCGGTGCCGCTGGCCGGACGCTCGAACAGATCGTGCACGGGCTGGCGTTCGACGATGCGGCCAGCGTCCATAACGGCCACCTGATCGGCGCAGCGGGCGACCACGCCCATGTCGTGGGTGACCAGCAGCACCCCCAGTCCATGCCGTTCGACCAGCGCCATCAGGATATCGAGAAAACGTGCCTGGCTTACGGCGTCAAGGTCGCTGGTGGGCTCGTCGGCCAGCAGGAACGGGGTTTCGGCCATCAGCGCCAGTGCGATCATCATGCGTTGCAGCATGCCGCCGCTGAGCTGAAAGGCGAACGATTGCAAGACCCGAGCATGATCCGTCAGCCCCACGGCCCTTAGGCTGTCGGTCATGCGCTCGCGGGCGGCGGCGCCGGTGGTGCCGTGCAGGCGCAGCGTCTCCAGTCCATGGCTGGCCATGTTGCGTACTGGGTTGAAGGCACTGCGCGGGTTTTGCAGCACCAGGCTGGCCAGGCGGCCTCGTGCCTGGGCGGCGCTTACCGGCTGGCCGTCGAGCAGCATTTGGCCCTGCGTGCGCACAACGCCGGCCGGCAACAGGTCGAGCATGCCCAGGCAACTCAGTGACTTGCCCGAACCACTGGCCCCGACCAGGGCGCAGACTTCGCCGCGACGCAGTTGCAGGTCCACGCCTTGCACCAGCAGGCCGGCCTGGGCCTCGATATGCAAGTCACGGACTTCGAGGGTCGATGGGGTCATCTAGTGGTGCTCCCGGGATGGGTCGAGGCGGTCGCGCAGGGCATCGCCCAGCAGGTTGAAGGCCATCACCGAGAAGAAGATCATCAGCCCCGGCAACAGCAGCAGTTGTGGGTGGGTCCAGATGAACTCCTTGGCGTCGTTGATCATCACGCCCCATTCGGCGGTCGGTGGCGACACCCCCAGGCCCAGGAAGGACAGGCCCGAGACGTGCAGCATCATGTGCCCGATGTCCATGGTCGCCAGCACCAGCAGCGGGCCAGCGATATTGGGCAGCACATGCTGGCGCAGGCGGGTCCAGCGCGAAGCGCCGGCCAGCCGTGCGGCGAGCACGTATTCGCGCCCGCGCTGGGCGATCACCAGGCCGCGCACCATGCGTGCGTACCAGGCCCAATGTGACAGGGCGATGGCGACGACCACATTGGTCAGGCCGGTGCCGAGCAAGGTGACGAAGAAGAACGCCAGCACCAGGGTCGGGAAGGTCATGAACATGTCGCACAGGCGCATCAGCCACAGGTCTATCCGCCCGCCGACGAAACCCGCTACGCCGCCCACGGCCAGCCCGAGGGCCAGGACCAGTGCCAGGGTCAGCATCACGCTGCCCAGCGACAGGCGGGTGCCGACGATCAGGCGCGAGAGCAGGTCGCGGCCCAGGTGGTCGGTGCCCAGCCAATGGCTGGCGTCCGGTGGCATCAGGCGCTGGCTGAGTTCGACCAGGTCGGGATCGTGTGGCGCCAGCCACTGGCCGAGCACGGCCAGTACCACCAGCAGGCCGACCAGCACCGAACCCAGAACCAGGCCAGCATGACCGGCCAATGCCGGTCGACGAATTACCGAGAGCGTGCTCATGCGCTTGCGCCCTCCAGCCGGCTGCGCGGGTCGAGCCAGGCGTAGCACACGTCCACCACGAGGTTGCAGACCATCAGCAAGCCGGTCAGCAGCAGGGTGAAGCACTGCATCACCGGGAAATCGCGGTTTAGCACCGCCGAGACGGCGAAGCGGCCCACGCCGGGCCAGGCGAAGATGGTCTCGATCACCAGCGCGCCCCCAATCAACTCGCCGACGTGCATGCCGGTGGCGGTGACGAAGGGCAGCCAGGCGTTGCGCAGCACATGGTCGCGCCACACCTTACGCTCGGGCAGGCCGCGGGCGCGGGCATAGGTGACATGCCGCTGGCCGCTGGCTTCGAGCAGGCTGGCGCGCAGCAGGCGGGCGTTGATCGACATCGACATCAGCGCAATGGCCAGCACCGGCATGATCAAGTGCCCGGCCGTGCCGCGCCCGAGTGGCGGCAGCCAGCCCAGCCACAGCGAGAACAGCGCGATCAGCAAGAATGCCAGCCAGAAGTTGGGCATCGACACGCCAAGGAAGGTCACCGCGCGCACCGCATGGTCGGGCCAGCGGCCCTGCCAGCGTGCCCCCAGCAGCCCCAGCGGAATCGACAGCAGCAGTGTGCAAGCCAGGGCCAGGCCGCCGAGTTGCAAGGTGGCGGGCAGGTAGTACAGCAGGTCATCGAGCACCGGCCGCCCGGTGAGGTAGGAGATCCCGAAGTCCAGGTGCAGCGCGTTCCACAGCCAGCTCAGGTATTGCGCGTACAGGGGCCGGTCCAGCCCCAGGGTGTGGCGCACTTCCGCGATGGCCGCATCGGTCGGCGGGATGTGCGACAGGCGCAGGTAATCCAGCGCCGGGTCCGTGCTGCCCAGGTGCAACAGCACGAACACCAGCAGCGACACGCCGAACATCACCGGTACCAGCAACACCAGGCGCATCAAGATGTAGCGCAGCATGTCAGGGCTCCTGCCGGGGTGTCATGGCCTCGAACGGCACGTCGAACAGGGTGCTGCCGAACTGCACGTGTGCTACCGAGTCACGCCGCACGCTGATGGCGGTGAGGTGCGAGATCGGCAGGTACACCGCCTGTTCGTGCAGGGTGGTGAGGATGAAACGGTACTGCTCGGCGCGTTGTCGCTCGTCGGTGCTGGCCAGCACCTGGCCGATGCGTTGGTCGAGCTCGTCCTTGATCGCCAGGCCGCACTGGGCCATGTAGTCGGCATGCCCGGCATAGCGCATCGAGCTGACGAACGAATGCGGATCGTAAGGAGCGCCCCAGGTATCGGCGAAGATCATGCCGAAATCACCGTCGCGCTGGCGGCGAACCAAGCCACCTTCTTCCACGGCGCGCAGTTCGATGTGGATACCGACCTTGGCCAGCTCGCCTTGCAGCACTTCGGCCAGGCTTTTCTGCAGGGCGCTGGTGCCGAGAAACACCAGTTCGATTGTAAGTGGCTCGCCGCCCTTGCTGCGCACGGACGCGCCGGGGGCCAGTGTCCAGCCTGCGGCCTCCAATTCCTGCATCGCCTGAGCGGGGTCGTACGGGTAGGGTTTCAGACCGATGTCTGCGTACGGCATGTTGCTGGCGAACAGTGTGTCGGCCTTGGGCTCCAGGCCGTAAAGGATCTTGTCGATGATTGCCTGCTTGTCCACCGCCTCGTTGATCGCCTGGCGCACCGCCAGGTCGCGGGTGGCACCACGGCCAGTGTTCATGGCCAGCGTGCGCGTAGCCAGTGGCGCCGACAGTGCCGTGGCATAGCCCTGGTCGCGCAGGCGCACGAAGGTGCCTGCGGTGATCTCGCCTGCGGCGCCCTGGATCAGATCCACTTCACCAGCCTGTAGCGCCAGCGCACGGCTGTTGGGGTCGGGGATGACCTTGACCATGACTTCGCCGTAGGCCGGCTTCGGCCCCCAGTACAGCGGATTGCGCACGAAGCGGTCGAACTCGCCCAGACGAGACTCGGCACGTACCCAGGGCCCGGTACCGACGGGCTGCCCAGGCTTGGCAGCAGGCGCGCCGAAGCGCAGCGGGCGAACCTGGGCCAGCTCCATCAGGGTGGGGTAGTAAGGGTGCTTGAGCACCAGGCGCAAGGTCAGCCGATCAGGGGCCTCTACGTGGTCGAGGGTGCTGACCAATTCCATCCAGCGGTGGCGTTGGCGGTTAGCCAGGACCGCATCTAGGTTTGCCTTGGCGGCCGCAGCATCGAACACAGTGCCATCGCTGAAGCGCACCCCGTCGCGCAGGGTGAAGGTGTAGGTCTTGCCGTCCTCAGACACCTTCCAACCGGTCGCCAGCCACGGCTCGACAGTACCGGCGTGGGTGTAGCGCACCAGCGGTTCATACACCATCGCCTGGGCGTACATCTGATTCGGCGAGTAGCCGCGCGGGTCGAGTGGGCCCGCGTTGACGGGCCAGGAGTACACCAGTGTCGGGTTTGGCGCCTGGATGTCGGCGGCTTGAGCGAAGGTGCTCGCCGCGAGCCAGAAGATGCCCCACAGGGCGGGCTTTCGTTTGCCAGGCTGCTGCTTCACACTGCGTCCCCCACTTCAACGGAGGCCGTAGGCTAAAGAAGGGTGGGTATGATGTCTATCTAAAATCATCTTACTGGAAGTTACAAAATGCAACGGATCACCATCACGCTGGACGAAGAGCTGCTGGATCTCATCGACCGGCGGGTGGAGACGCAGGGCTATCAAGGGCGCTCGGAGGCCATTCGCGATCTGCTGCGCAGCGGCCTGCGTGAAGCCGAGGCGTTACCCGACGAAGCCCCGTGCGTGGCGGTGGTCAGCTATCTGTACGACCACGCCAGCCGCGAATTGCCTAAGCGCCTCAACCAGACCCTGCATGCCCACCATGAACTGACGCGCTCGACATTGCACGTGCACCTGGATGCCGGCCGTTGCCTGGAAGTTTCGGTGCTGCAAGGGCCGAGTGGGGCACTTGAGCGCCTGTCCCGACAATTGACGGTGGAGCGTGGAGTCGAGCATGGGCATGTGCATGTCCTTCCCGCGCCACGGCATGGGGAAGGTGAGTGAGCCCGTCCCTTGGGTTGCCGCCTGCGCTTGACGTAGCGGCACTTTGATGTTCCCCTGCGCGCCTGTTTCAGGTGCCCCTTGCCGTCGAGCCTGGGGTGAAACGGGAAGCCGGTTCGTCATCGCGTGATGATCAGTCCGGCGCTGCCCCCGCAACGGTATGCGAGCGAAGCATTCAAAAGACCACTGTGCCCTGGCATGGGAAGGTGAATGCTTCATGACCCTCGCGAGCCCGGAGACCGGCCTGAAGCATGTATAGGCAACCCGCGGTGGGCGGGCGCAGGCCGGTTTGCGTAGGCGCACGCCTGCGTTTCCCTGTGCGTTTATCCCTCCGGGCTTCTTCCATTCCTGCTTCAAGTGGAACGACATGTCCCGACTTTCGCTGTTCAGTCCTTTGCCCGCTTCTGTGCTGCGTGCCAGCCTGGCGCCCTGCCTGTTGCTGTGCGTTTCGGCCCAGGCCGCCGAAACCGATCAAGCCCTGGCCTTGCCGGCCACCGATGTGACCGGTGTCGCAGTGGTGAACCCTCAGCCAGACCTGCATACGCCGACCACCAGCGGCTCGCGCCTGAATCTCACTGCTTTGGAGACGCCTGCCAGTGTCACCAGCATCAGCTCGGCGCAAATCCTCGAGCGCAACAATGTCAGCGTCCAGGACGCGGTGACCCGCTCCCCCGGTATCACCTTCATCGGCACACCCGGCAACGGCGGCACGGCCCTGTCGGCGCGGGGCTTTACCGGGCACAGTTCGACCATGCAGTTGTATGACGGCACCCGCCTGTATGTCGGTGCGGGCACGGTCACCTTCCCGGTAGACACCTGGTCGGTCGAGCGTATCGATATCCTGCGTGGCCCGGCGTCGGTGCTGTACGGCGAAGGCGCCACCGGCGCGGTGGTAAACGTTGTGCCAAAAAAGCCGTTCGAGGGTGAGATCCGTAACCATTTTCGCCTGGGTTACGGCTCTGATGATCGTCGCCAGATGGCCCTGGACAGCGGTGGTTCGCTGAGCGATACCCTCAGCTACCGGCTGAATTTGAACAAACTGGCCAGCAACGGCTGGGTCGACCGTGGCGATTCGCAGAGCCTCGCCCTCAGTGGCTCGCTGCGTTGGCAACCGAACGACGACCTGAGCGTCACCCTCAGCCATGACTACGCCGACCAGGACCCGCAGCAGTATTTCGGCACGCCGCTGGTGAACGGGCATTTCCGTGAGTCGCTGCGCGACCACAACTACAACGTCGACAATGCCGAAGTGCACTACAACGACCAGTCCACGCGGTTGGTCACCGATTGGCAGATCAACGACAACCTCAGCGCCAGCAACCAGCTGTACTTCCTCAAGGTCCAGCGCCGCTGGCGCAATGCCGAAAGCTACACCTGGCAACCGGGTGACCAGATCCTGCGCAGCAACTTCATCAGCATCAAGCAGACCGAGGAGCAGATCGGCGACCGCCAGACCTTCACCCTGCAGCACTCGCTGTTTGGCCTGGACAGCCAGACGGTGGTCGGCGCCGATTACAACTCCATCCGTTTCGTGCGCAAGCACGACTTCGGCAACACCCTGAGCGACACCGTGCCGCTGTCCGGTTCCGGGGGTGGCGAGTACATCAGCAACGACCCGTTCCGCAGCCGCGAAGCCAACCAGGCCCGGCAGTTCTCGCTGTTTGCCGAAAACCGCACACAGTTGACCGAACGCCTGTCGCTGATCACAGGCGTGCGCCGCGACCAGGTGCACCTGAACCGCAAGGACTTGCTCGCCGACACCCGCAGTGATCGCAGCCTGTCGGGAGACAACTGGCGGGCGGGGCTTGTTTTCGCCCTGACCGAGGACCTGTCGGTCTACGGCCAGTACGCCACTAGCACCGAGGGCGTGAGCAACCTGCTGACCCTCAACGCCGCCCAGCAGCAATGGGACCTGAGCACGGCCAAGCAGACCGAGGTCGGCATCAAGCAGATGCTGCCCGAAGGGCGAGGGGAGTGGACGCTGGCGGCGTACCACATCGTCAAGAAGAAGTTGCTGAGCACCGACCCACTGAACCCTACTTTGCAACAGCAGGTAGGCCAGCAGTCATCGGATGGCCTCGAGGCGACCCTGGAACTGCGCCTGCCGTACGACCTGCAACTGTCAGCGAACGCGGCCTGGGTACGGGCCAGGTACGACGAGTTCGCCAGTGCCGGCAACGACTATTCCGGTAACCGGCCGATCAACGTGCCGCGGCGCACGGCCAACCTGTGGCTCAGCAAGGACTTCGGCGAGCGCTTCAGCGCAGGCGCCGGGGCCCGTTACGTCGACAGCCGCTATGCGGACAACGCCAACACCGTCAAGGTGCCAGGCTACACCGTGGTCGATACCAACTTCGACTGGCACGTACAAGCGGACCTGACCTTGGGCCTGCAGTTGAACAACCTGTTCGACCGCCTGTACGCCACCAGCACCGACAACAATGGCCGGCAGTGGTACCTGGGCGAGCCACGTTCGTTCTTCGTCACGGCGGACTACAGCTTCTGACACTGTTGCACCGGCCAGCCGGCCGGTGCCTTGCTGAGGTGGCACGGCATGACAACGCTGAATATCGAAGCCCTGGACTGAACGTTGAAGGCGCCGGGGCGCCAGCCAAGGACGCTGCTGCAAGGCGTGGACCTGCGGGTTGGCGCCGGTGAGTTCGTCGGCCTCATCGGCCCTAATGGCAGCGGCAAGAGCAGCCTGCTGCGCTGTGCCTATCGGGCCAGCGAGCCCAGCGCCGGACGTGTGCGGGTTGGCCAGGATGACATCTGGCAACGCCCGGCGCGCTGGTGCGCGCAACGCATCGCCGTGGTGCTGCAAGAGTTTCCCGAGGCATTCGGCTTGAGCGTCGGCGATGTCGCCAGCCTGGGCCTGGCGCCACACAAAGGCCTGTTCGACGGTGACAGCGCCGCGGACGTGCAGCGAGTCAACCAGGCGCTCGCCCAGGTCGGGCTTGGTGCCCACGCCGATCAGCCTTTCGCCACGCTGTCCGGTGGCGAGAAGCAGCGGGTTTTGCTGGCGCGGGCCCTGGTGCAGGCACCCGGGCTGCTGATCCTCGATGAGCCGACCAACCACCTCGACCCGCGCTATCAGCTGGAGCTGTTGCAGCACCTGCGCGGGCTGGAATTGAGCATCATCGCCAGCTTTCATGACCTGAACCTGGCCGCAGCTTTCTGCGATCGGCTGTATGTCATCGACGAAGGCCGCATCGTCGCCAGCGGCACGCCCAACCAAGTGCTGACCCGAGCTCTGCTCAAGCAGGTGTTCGGCGTCGATGCCCTGGTCGACCCGCACCCGCTGCATGCCTACCCGCGAATTACCTGGATCACCCAACCATGAACCTGCGCTACCTGACCTGGCTGCTGGCTGCCGTGATTGCATTGCCGGCCACGGCCAGTGACTATCCCTTGAGCGTGCGCAGTTGCGCGCGCGATGTGACCTTCGCGCAAGCCCCGCAACGGGTGGTGGTGCACGATGTGAACATGACCGCCATGCTGCTGCACCTGGGCTTGCGCGAGCGAATCGTCGGCTATACCGGTTTTACCCGCAACAAGCACCGCGATCCGTGGATCGACCAGGCGCTCGACGGCGTGCCGCAGTTGGCCAGCCGCTACCCTTCGATTGAGACCTTGCTGGCGGCCGACACGCAGCTGTTCTTCGCCGGCTGGAACTACGGCATGCACGTGGGCGGGCCGGTCACGCCGGTGACGCTCGCGCCGTTTGGCATTGCCGTGTACGAACTGAGCGAATCGTGCTCTTGGGTCATGCCGCAGCCGCGTGCCAGTGTTGGGGATGTGTACCGCGACCTGGACAACCTGGGGCGCATCTTCTCGGTCGAGCCAAGGGCGCAGGCACTGGAGGCACAGATGCGCGAGCGCATCGCGACGGTGCGCGCGGCCGTGGCGCACAAAAGCCAGCGGCCAAGGGTGTTTCTCTACGACAGCGGTGAAGACCGGCCGACCACCTCGGGCCGCCTGGGTATGCCCCAGGCGTTGATCGATGCGGCCGGGGGCAACAACGTGATGGAGGATGTCAACGCCAGCTGGACTCAGGTGAACTGGGAGAGTGTGGTGGAGCGCGACCCGCAAGTGATCATGATCGTCGATTATGGCCCGCAAAGTTGGCAGGCCAAACGCGATTTCCTGCTGCGCCAGCCGGCGCTCAAGGATGTGCAGGCCATCCGTGATCAACGCTTTGTGGTACTCAGCTACCTGCAGGTGACGCCGTCGGTGGAGAATGCGCAGGCCATCGAAGTGCTCGCCGAGGCGCTGCACCCACAGTCGCCGCCGGTGGCCCAGCCTTGATCGGCAGGGGCGGGCTGGCGGGGCATCGCGGACTCAATGCAATCCTGCTGACGCTGTTGTTGCTGTCGTGCCTTTGTGCCCTGGCCTTCGGCCCGGCGTCGGTGCCGCTGGCCCATGTGGCAGGCATCGTCGGCCAGAAGCTGGGCTTGAACCTTGACGGGGACTGGACCCATAGCCAGGCGCAGATCGTCTGGGTGATCCGCGCGCCCCGGGTGGTCCTGGGGGCGTTGGTGGGGGCTGGCCTGGCCCTGGTCGGCACCGCGCTGCAAGCGGTCACCCGAAACCCGTTGGCCGACCCGCACCTGCTCGGTGTCAGCTCCGGGGCGGCGTTGGGAGCGGTGCTGGTGATGCTCTACCTAGGCGAGTTCATCGGGGTCTTCAGCCTGCCGCTTGCTGCATTCGTGGGGGCCTCAGGCAGCATGCTGCTGGTGATCGCGGTGGCCCGGCGCGGCGCAGGCATGGAAAGCGACCGCCTGTTGCTGGCCGGAGTAGCGGTGTCGTTCGTGCTGATGGCGCTGGTCAATCTGCTGCTGTACACCGGCGATCAGCATGCGGCGGCCTCGGTGGTATTCTGGATGCTTGGCGGCCTGGGGGCGGCACGCTGGAACCTGATCTGGCTGCCGGCGCTGTGCGTGCTGGCCGGGCTGCTGGCATTGCGCTTGCTCGGGCGTGGCCTGAACGCCTTGATGAGCGGCGAGCAGACGGCGCTGAGCCTGGGCTTCAGCGGCAAGCGCCTGCGCCTGCAGGTGTTCGTCTGCACCTCGCTGCTGACCGGCGTGCTGGTGTCGCTCAGCGGAGCCATTGGCTTCGTCGGGCTGATGGTGCCCCACATGGCCCGTGCGCTGGTGGGCGCCGAGAATCGCCGACTGATCCCGGTCAGCGCATTGCTTGGGGCGATTTTCCTGGTCTGGGTGGATGTGGCGGCGCGCACTGTCATCGCGCCGCAAGACCTGCCGATCGGCATCGCCACGGCGGCACTTGGCGGGTTGTTCTTTATCCTGCTGCTCAAGCGCTAGTTGGCTGGTGAACTGAATCAGGTCTTGCCCTTGAGCTATCATCGACTAACCGTGTTTGACGCTTAAGGACCTGACCCATGCCTGCACATTTTGCAAGAACGATACTCACGACCGTAGCGCTGCTTGCCTCGGTCGCGACTGTCACACCCGCCTTTGCTCACGCCCATCTGAAGAGCGAAACACCTGCCGCGGACAGCACCGTTAAGGCGCCTACAGAGTTGCGATTGGTGTTCTCGGAAGGTGTCGAAGAAAAGTTCACCAAGGTCGAGATCACAACCGGTGGTGCGGCCGTTTCGGTGAAAAGCATCGCGACCGATCCGAGTGATAAAAAGACCCTCATCGTCACACCGGAGCAACCTCTGGCCGCCGGCCAGTACGAGGTTCAATGGCATGCCGTCTCGGTCGATACCCACAAAAGCGAAGGTCACTACGCGTTTACGGTAGGCAACTGAGTGCATGGACAGCGCGATAATCGTTTGCCGGTTCGTTCACTTTTCTATCGTGCTGATGATGTTCGGGGCCAGTTTGCTCAGGCCCCTGTTGCTGGGCTCCAACACAGGGGCCGTGGCGTATATGTCCCTGGATCAAGCACTCGACCGAGCGCTGCGGTTGCTCGCGCTGTTGTCACTGGTCAGTGGGCTTGGATGGTTGATGGTCACAGCGGCCAGCATGGCTGATTCCTGGCAGGCCGCAGTTGATGTGCAGGCTGTATTGCAGGTATTGCGCAGTACTTTTTTTGGCCGGGTCTGGGCGGCGCACCTGATCGTCAGCCTGGTACTGTTTGTATGCCTGTGTCTCAATCCCCGCCCGCCATTCAACTTGCGAGTCATTCTGAGCGGGTTTGTGCTCGCCTCTCTGGCACCGGTTGGTCACGTCGCCATGTTTGACGGTATCAGTGGGCAGCTCCTGATCGTCAACCAAGTCATCCACCTTCTCTGTGTTGGCGCATGGCTTGGAGGGCTGACACTGCTCTTGATGGTGTTGATGCAGCGTGCTCCACAGGACGCTCGCCAAGTGCTGCACAGATTCAGCACGATCGGTTACTGCCTGGTCGCCAGCATCATCCTCACCGGCCTGATAAACGTCCGGGTCCTTAGTGGCGCCTACTGGCCGACCCCGCTATTCAGCGGCTTCGCGCTCATTTTGTTGATCAAGGCTAGCCTGGTGATGGCGATGCTGTTGCTGGCACTCTTCAATCGACTGAATGCTCGATCAGGCCGTATTCACGTACTGCGCACCAGCATCCTGGTTGAATGGTTCTGTGGGGTGGCGGCAGTCGCAGCGGTCTCACTGCTGGGGACACTCCCACCCACCCCGCTCAACTGATGCAAGTGATCGTTATAACGCCGCTTTGGCGTAACAGACCACTCACCAGGCAGAACGCAGATCCCTTTTAGAAATCGAAGGTCACCCCGGCATACAGGGCCCGACCGTCACCCGGCGAATGCAGCGAGGCGTCGGCGCCATCGGGGTCGTACCAGACGTACTCGTAGTAGCGGTTGGTCAGGTTCTTCAGTTGCAGGTCGACGCTCATGGTTTCGCTGAGCTTGTAGGTCGCGCCCAGGTTCATCAGTACGTAGCCGCCGTACGTGCCCTGGGTATTCTCACGCTCCAGGTAGTAGTTGGTCTGGCCGTTCGCCCAGGCGCTCAGTTGCAGGGCAGGGGTGGCCTGGTAGCTGATGCCGGTGTTCCACAGGTGGTGCGGCACGTGGTCGATTTCCTTGCCTTTGCTGTCGGGCAATGCGCTGCTGGGTTCAAGGATCTTCGAGTATTGCCAGGAGTACGACATCCACATCTCGGTGCGCTCGTTCGGGTGCAGGTTGACCTGCAGGTCGTAGCCCCAGCGCCGGGTTTCACCGACGTTGTCCGATTCGCCGCTGGGGTCGTTGAGGCGGCGGCTGACTTCACCGGTGGCGTCCTGGCGCCAGTAGGCCACGCGGCCATCGATCCAGCTGGCAGGTGTGAACTTGACGCCGGTTTCCCAGCCGTCGTTGATCGACGGGTCAAGGTCTTCGTTGCGCGGCGGCACCTTGTAGGCCGCCGCACCGGTACCGACCTGGAAGGTGCGCCCCCAGTTGGCGTAGACGCTGGCGAAGCGCCAAGGCGAGTAGACCACGCTGAGCTTGGGCTGCTTGATCAGCCCATAGTCGTTGATGTCGTAGTCCTGCCCGGTCATCTTGTTGGTGAAGTCGCCACTGATCTTGTCCACCCGGTAGGCCGGCACGATCTTCAGTGATTCGAACGGCTCGATCTCAGCCTGCACGTAGGCACCGACCGTGTTGAAGTCGAAGTCCTGGTCGCGGGTCTGGGCCTGACGCACCCGTTCCAGCGTGCGATAGCGCTCGCTGCGGTTCTGCTGCTTTTGCACATCGCTGCCGCCTTCCAGGGCGAAGGCGTGCAGCCAGTCCACCTGGGGCCGCCAGGTCAGCGAGGTGATGGCGCCATACTGGTCTTCGTAGGTGTCGCGCTCCTGCTGTGAGCTGGTGCGCCAGTACTGGGTCCAGCGGCGGTCGTCGAAGGTGTTGAGGTAGATCTTGGCCGACCAGGACAAGTTGTCGGTCAAGTCCGTGTCGAAGTGCACGCTGACCTGGTTCATCCGCCGTGTGCCTTTGTCCGTGGCGTTGTAGGCGTTGCTCATGCGCGGGTGATGGCGGGCATCGTCTTCGGTCAGGTAGCCGGCCTCCTGGGCTTCGGACTCGTAGTGGCGGGCGATCAGGCCAAGGCGGTAGCTGCCATCGTCAGGGGTGTAGAACCACTTGCCGCCGAAGCTGTAGCGCTCGGTGTCGGCATGGTCGCGATAGCCGTCGACCTGTTGGCGACCGAAGAAATAGTTCTGCGTCCAGTTGCTGGTCTCGATGCCCTTGGCCAGTTGCACTTCGCGGGTGTTGAAGCTGCCGTAGCGCACGCGCGCCTTGTTGTAGTTGCCACCGGTGCGGGTGTTGATGTTGACGTTGCCGGCGATGTTGTTCAGGCCGTAGCGTGGGTCGCTGGTGCCACGCACCACTTCGATGCTGTCGATGTCCATGGGGAACACCGAGTCGATGAAGGGCATGTTGCCGTCGTTGGTGTTGCTGGGGATGCCATCGATCAGCAACTTCACCGCGTTCACTTCGCCTTCGCCATTGAAACCGCGAAACGACAGTTTGCCCGAGGTGGTGCCCTGGTTGAACTCGGTCAGCATCACCCCTGGCGCGCGGCTGAACAGTTGCCAACTGTAGGTCACGGGCATTTTTTCAAGGATATCACCCCCCAGGATGTCCACCGAGCTGAGCACGCTGCTGGTGGCCAGCGGGCCGCTTTCGGTGCCGGTTACGGTGACCGCACCGAGGGTGAGGGTGGAGTTTTCAGCGGGCAGTGTTTCGGCAACGGCCAATGACAGGGGGCTGAGGCTGAACAAAGCGAGCACGGGCAGGACAGCGCGTGCGGTGCAACGGAACGCAGGCATGGAAGATTTCCTGGCTAGACAGTCGGGCAGGGCTACGCACCGCAGGTCACGGGGCAGCCGTTGGCAATCAGCGACGGGTCAGGCCAGGGGAGAGGCGCGGGGGTTCAGCTTTGGCCACTGCTCGCGTGGCAGTGGCAACCTGTGGCTGTCACCGAGCAGGAGTGCATCGGGCCAGAAGCGGGGGAACAGGTGACGATAATAGTCGCTGGCCAGCAAGGCATGCCCGGCGTGTCCGCAACAGCAGTCGCCCGCCTGGTTTTTCGTTGCCGGCTGCTCGTCAAGTTGCGGCAACTCGGCCTTGAGTTGGGCCAGCAGTGACTTGGGCAGGCTCTGCGCACCGTGCAGGCTGCAGAAGCTACCGAGGATCAGTGACTGGCTATCGATGCGGGGTGTTTGCAAGGCACGGTCGAGCGGCATCGCCAGCAGGTTGAACAGCACGGCGAAGCAGGCCAGCAGATAGAAGTGTGCGCGAGCACGTGCAGCCATGAAACCCCCGAACGAATGAGTGTCTAGTCCTGAAATAGGTTTACACCTGTTCAGGTTGGCCGATAGGCCTCAAAACGCCCGATGCACCGCATCGGGCGTTTTGTTTTTCAGAGCCATATGAGGCCGCTCTGCGTTGTAGATCTGCACCGCCTCATCGACCATCTGCCTTGCTTGCTCCAGGTCTTCAGGACTGCTCAACAGCAGCTCCGTCTTGAGGATTCCGTTGATTCGCTCGGCCAGTGCGTTCTGATAGCAGTCATATCCATCTGTCATCGAGCACTGAACCCCATGCCGCTGATGAAGTGACTGGTATAGCTCCGAGCAATATTGGATGCCTCGATCCGAATGGTGGACTAATGGCTGGCGACGACGTCGCTTTCGTAGTGCTTGCTTGAAGGCTTGCGCTACTGACTCGGCATGCAGGCTTTCATGGACGTGGTGGCCAACAATTTTCCTGGAGTACGCGTCCGTTACCAGGCTCAGGTACAGCGGGCCGTTGCGTGCGGGCAGGTAAGTAATGTCGGCAACCCAGACGTGCTCCGGTCTTATCGGAACGACTTGGCTTGGGCCGGGCTTGAGTAAGTTGGGGTGGCGATAGAAGCGATGAAAGCTCTGTGTTGTCTTGTGATAGGCCCGCTTAGGCAGCACTAGCAAACGGCGCTCTCCCAAGACCTGGAACAGCCTGTCTCGGCCGATTTGGAATCGTTTGTCAGGTTGGCAACGCAGCAGATAGTGCAGTTTGCGGGTGCCCAGACGAGGCTGGCGCATCCGGACTTGCTGAACAAACTCAACCACCCGATCTGCCTGGTGCTCTTTGCCATCAGCAGCTCGGTTGCGTTTGTAGTAAGCCTGTCGACTGATGCTTAGAAACTGACAAGCCCTGGCAATGCTCAGTCCTGCGACTTGACCTTGCGAGAGGACTTGCCGGATCGCTTTTTTACGACCGAGACACCATAGTCATTTTTCAGAACATCAACGACCGTTTCAAAGAACTGAGCCTTCTGGCTCATCAGCTCAAGCTGCTGCTCAAGCTCTTTGATCCGCTGCTCTGGAGTCAGCGTTTTGGGGTCAGACATCGCGCAGCTCCTCTCGTCGCGGATCGAAGCCCCCTGGCTCCAATCCTGCCGACCGTGCTTACGCAACCATACCAGAACCGTCGACCGACCCTGGATGCCATACCGCACCTGGGCCTGTTTGTAGGTCAGTTCGCCTTTTTCGATCTGATCAACCACCGCCAATTTAAAAGACAGTGAGTAATCACGCTGTGTGCGCTTTACACCTTGCTCCATCTGACTCTCCGGAAATTCGGGATGGAAGGTGTAAACCTTATTCAGGACGGGACAGAGGCGTGCATTAAGCCGCATCCGTTGCGGGCTGTAAAAGTTCATGGGTGCGCCCTTTTGTCGCAGCTGCGCCCGTCAGGGGGCTCAATGAGTGCGCATGCCGGCAGCCAGCATGAACAATCGGATCAGCCAGGCGAACAGGCCCAAAGCCGCGACACTGCCTGCCCAGATCAGCAGCAGCCAGGTAAGTCGGCGCCACATCGGTTGCTTCACACTGGGTGTCATCACGTTGTGCTCCTAGTGATAGCCGTCTTCATGAGTCACCTTGCCGCGGAACACGTAATAGCTCCAGAACGTGTAGCCGAGGATGATAGGCAGGATGAACAGTGTGCCCACCAGCATGAAGCCTTGGCTCTGGGGCGGCGCTGCGGCTTCCCAGATGCTGATCGACGGCGGGATGATGTTTGGCCACAGGCTGATGCCCAGGCCGCTGTAGCCCAGGAAGATCAGTGCCAGGGTCAGCAAGAACGGCGTGTAGTGCGCGTTGCGCGCCACGGCACGTAGCAGCCCGTAGAACGTTACCAACACCAAGATCGGCACCGGCATGAACCAGAGCAGGTTGGGCATGCTGAACCAGCGGGCAGCGATTTGTGGGTAGGCCAGCGGTGTCCACAGGCTGACCACGGCGATCACTACCAGCAGTACCAGCGCCAGAGGCCTGGCAACGTCGTGCATGCGCTGCTGCAGCGCCCCTTCGGTCTTCATCACCAGCCAGGTGCAACCGAGCAGGGTGTAGGCGACTACCAGGCCTAGTCCGCAGAACAGGCTGAATGGCGTGAGCCAGTCGAGCGCGCCTCCAGCGTATTTGCGCTCGACCACCTTGATGCCTTCGATAAAGGCGCCCAGGGCAACCCCCTGGGAAAAGGTCGCGACCAGCGAGCCCCAGATGAAGGCCTTGTCCCAGAGGTGGCGCTTAGCGGGTTTGGCCTTGAAACGGAACTCGAAGGCCACGCCCCGGAAGATCAGGCCGATCAGCATCAGGATCAGCGGCAGGTAAAGCGCCTCCAGCACCACCGCGTAGGCCAGCGGAAAAGCGCCGAACAGCGCTGCACCGCCGAGGATCAGCCAGGTTTCGTTGCCGTCCCATACCGGGGCGACGGTGTTCATCATCACATCCCGGTCACGCGCGTCCTTGACGAAGGGGAAGAGCATGCCGATCCCCAGGTCGAATCCATCCATCACCACATACATCATCACGCCGAAGATGATGATCACCGCCCAGATCAGTGGAAGGTCGATGCCCATTTTAGTTCACCTCTGCCTGGTAATCGTCGGCGGCGGACAGCGGCCGTGCCGGAGTATGTTGCTGGCCTGGACCGCCTGGGGTGTGTTGGTCGCCCTCGCCAGGTTTTGGTCCTTTGCGCACGAGGCGCATCATGTAGCCGAGACCGGTGCCGAACAGGGCGAAGTACACCACCACGAACGCGACCAAGGTAATGCTGAGCTGGGTGGCGTCATGGTTCGACACACCATCGGCAGTGCGCTGCAAGCCGTACACCACCCACGGCTGGCGGCCGATTTCGGTAGTGAACCAGCCGGCGAGAATGGCGATCAGTCCCGACGGCCCCATCCACAATGTCAGGTACAGGAACGGGCGCGATGTGTAGAGCGTGCCGCGCTTGCGCAGCCACAGGCTCCACAGGCCGACGAGGATCATCAGCAAGCCGAGGCCGACCATGACCCGGAACGACCAGAACACAATGGTCGAGTTGGGCCGATCCTCAGGTGGGAACTCCTTCATCGCCGGTACCTGCTTGTCCAAACTGTGGGTCAGGATCAGGCTGCCGAGGGCGGGGATCTCGATCTTGAAGCGGGTGGTTTCGGCCTTCATGTCGGGGATTCCGAACAGGATCAGCGGGGTCGGTTCACCCGGTTTGTTCTCCCAGTGGCCTTCGATCGCCGCAATTTTCACCGGTTGGTGCTTGAGGGTGTTAAGCCCATGGAAGTCGCCGATGACCGCCTGCACCGGCGCTACGATCAGGGCCATCCACATGGCCATCGACAGCATCTTGCGGATAGCTGGGTTGTCACGCCCGCGCAGCAGGTGCCAGGCCGCCGAAGCGCCGACGAAGAATGCCGTGGCAACGAATGCGGCAGTGGCCATGTGCATCAGCCGGTAGGGGAATGAGGGGTTGAAGATGACTGCCAGCCAGTCCACCGGAATCACCCGGCCATCGACAATTTCATAGCCTTGGGGTGTCTGCATCCAGCTGTTGGAGGCGAGAATCCAGAAGGTCGAGACCAGCGTGCCGAGCGCGACCATCACCGTGGAGAAGAAGTGCAGGCCACGGCCGACGCGGTTCCAGCCAAACAGCATAACCCCCAGGAAGCCTGCCTCCAGGAAGAACGCGGTGAGCACTTCATAGGTCAGCAACGGGCCAGTAACGGCACCGGCAAAATCGGAGAACCTGCTCCAGTTGGTGCCGAACTGGTACGCCATGACCAGGCCGGACACCACGCCCATGCCGAAATTGACGGCGAAGATTTTCGACCAGAAATGGTAGAGGTCGCGGTAGACCTGCTGGTCCGTTCGCAGCCACAGGCCTTCGAGCACGGCCAGGTAACTGGCAAGGCCGATGGTGATGGCGGGGAACAGGATATGGAAGGAAACGGTGAAGGCGAACTGGATTCGAGCCAGGTCTAGCGCCTCGAGCACGCTCATGATGAAGGAGCCTCACAGGGTGGCGCACCTTGGCGCCGTTTTCGGGAAGCAGAGCCCGGGTCCTGGCCGGCTCAGCGTTGCTGTCTGGGAAAAATTGCACTGGCCATTGCGATGGCGGCGCCACTTTAAGGACGGTGGCGGGTGCGACCAACTGCGACAATCTGTCCCTGAGGGGCACCCGCGCGGGTGAATCGAGGCCAGTTAAGTGGGGTGTGACGGCTTGTCGCAGAGAGGACAGGCCGAGGTTGGTGCTTCTGCGGGGCCGGTTTCGATGCTAAAGTTGCCGCCCATGAACTGCCTGCCTTCACACCGTCCCCTCATTGCCTGGGCACTGTACTTCTGTGTCCTGTTCAATGTACTTGGCTGTGGCCTTGCCCACGGGCAGGCATTGGGATTGGCGCTGAATGGATTCGGCGGTGCGTTCTGCAGCCTCGGGGGCGATACGGGCCTGCTGAAAGCCAAGCAGGACAACGCCTTGGCGGGCGACCTGAGCATCCCCTTCAGTTGCCCGATCGGGGCGGCGGCCTTTCTAACGCTGGTTTTCCTGATTGCCGTCGCCTGGCTGCTGGCCAGCCGTGAGCGCCGGCCATTACCGCGCGAAATCCGCAGCCAGGCGCCGCCGCGTTATTGCTGGCCCTCGTCCAACCCTCGCGCTTCACCTCTCTGACGCTACCGGCGCCTTGGCGCCCTGGCGGGCCTCTGCCTGCCCTAAGCACACCGGACCGGCAGTGCATGCCTTGCATGTAACTCCTGGCTGGTTTGACCGTCGTTGGAGAGAGCCCCTCATGACCTGTCGAATCTCCACGCCCGCGCTACCTGGCGAGGCGTGAACATGCGCCGTTGCGGCCTGCGCGCACGTACCTGGGACAACCTCTGGGTCGCCGCGCTGCTAGCGATGCTGCTCAAGGTGCTGGCATTGCCGATGGCCAGCACCCTGGGCGACCTGAGCCTGCAGCAATTGCTGGCGGGCAGCTACTGCTCGTCGGGCGGCGTACAGCCGGCGATTCCGGACAAGGATGGCAACCTAAGCCCGAAAACGGCCGACCCCGGACATTGCTGCTGCGCCCAGGGCGGCCCGGCACCCACGCCTGCTGCATTGGTCCTTGCAGGCTTTGTCTTGCCTGCGCTGCCTGTCGACCGCCAACCGGCTGTTGCGCTGCGTTCGCCCCGGCACCGCTGGCCTTCGATCAACCCCCGTGCCTCCCCGACGGCGATCGCCTGACCTGTAAGGACCCAGGCCGCACCCGCGCAAGGCGGGGTGTCGGCCTGCCGATGGCTAGCCGTACCCAGGAGCACACGATGTCTCGTACCCTGACCGCTTCAGCGTTGCTGGAGCCTTCCACTCGTCCGTCGCGCAGCGGCGACTTTCTGTTGCCGTTTCCCGACTACCCCTGCAATGCCCGCAGCTTCGTCAACCTCGATGCACGCCTGCTGCCTTACTGGCACACGCTGTTCGATGTCTGCCCAGGGCTGCTCAAGCTTGATCCGCCAGAAGGCCTGGAGTTGTTCCGACGATTCATGACCTGGGCATACCGGCACCATCCGGCGCTGGACTGGACCTACTACATCAGCGTTTGCCGTTGGTTACTGAACTCTCCTTACCAGGCACGGGTGACGGAGGAGCATATCGAAGCCTTCATGGTGGCTGCAGCGGCGCTGTGGGTGGCAACTGACGTGTCTCAGGCCCGTGGCCTGGTGCTGGCCTGGCAACCGATGGGCGAACGGGTGGTGGAGTGGAAAACCGGCGTGCGCCCGGCGCTGCCAGCGCCCCAGGCCGATGAAGACTTGCCGCCACCCCCGTGGGAATTTTCCTGGAGCCCGTTGAGCGCCAAGGGCGCGAGCAGCTTCCGGCGTTGGTTGCCGGTGCCCGGCTAAGCCAGGCCAGGACCTGGGCGGCAATACGCCGCCCGTTTCCCACTTCACTGAATACCTAGCGAGATACTGACGATGGACGTACTCCAAGCCATGCGCGCGTTCAGTTGCGTGGTTCAGGCCGGCAGCCTGACCGGCGCGGCCGAATGCCTGGACACCACGACTGCCAGCGTTTCCCGGATGCTCTCCAACCTGGAAGCGCACTTGCATATTCGTTTGCTCAACCGCACCACCCGCCGCATCGCCCTGACCGAAGCCGGCAATCGTTACCTGAAACGCTGCCGTGTGATCCTCGAACTGGTGGATACGGCGGAGCGCGAGATACACCGCACGCTGGATTTGCCCGCCAACGGGCTGTCTCGCACGGGAGCAGGCTCAGCACTGCAAATGGGTGCTTGCTAGTCCGGCAAGTCGTCGCCGCTGGCCAGCGAACGTACCGGTGCATCGACCTTGACCGAGGTTTCGTTGCCGTTTTCATCGACAACGGTCAGGGTCAGCGGCACCGTGGCGCCTTCCTTGATCTGCTCTTTGGGGTTGATCAGCATGATGTGGTAGCCGTGGGTGTCGAGTATCACTGGCTGGCCGGCGGGCAACTCAAGGCTCGCCAATGGCTTCATGGTCATGACACCGTCCTTCATGGACATCTCGTGCAGTTCCGTCTTGGCGGCCACGGGAGAGTTGACCCGAACGAGTTTGACGTCCTCGTTGGCGGTAAGGCGCATGAAAGCACCCGTAGCAGGCTGGTTGGGCACCGTGGCCCTGACCCAGGGGTCTTCAACCTTGACTTCGACCTGGGCCAGGGCGGTGCTGGCGAAGCTCGTCAATAACACGCCCAACAGCAATCCATTGGCTTTGCGCAAGCCTTTGAACATGAAAGGTTTCATTGGCAGCTCCTTGTTTGATTGGTCGCGGCAGCCTTCGTTGTCGAGGCTGCCTGGCCATTTAGCATAGTCGCTGCTGTATCGGGCGGCGGCCGGGGCAATGCCGGTACGCTGCGGTGCGACAGGCTGCCGCAGTTTTCCCTGCGCCACTGCTGGGCGCCCGTGGAGCCAATGCTTACCACTCACTGCGACGGGCTGTCGCAGTGGGGAGCGCCGCAGGCAACGCCTAGCATGGGCAGAGCCTGCTTTGCCGTTGTCCCATCCACGCTGCACGGCAGGCAACCCACAGCGGCCCTTCTTCGGATGAGTTGCTTTTTTTTCAGGCTGGGAGAGCCGTCATGGACCACGAACTGCTGAAAATCGTCTGGTGGTTATTGATTGGCGTGATGCTGATCGGTTTTGTGCTGGGCGAAAGTCTGGACATGGGCGCACGGGTGCTGGTGCCGTGGCTATCGGGGCAAGGTGCCGAACCGCTGCAGTCGTCTGCGGCCGCGCCTCAGCCTATCAACCTGCTGTGGTTGCTGGCCCTGGGATCCACGCTTGCGCTGGTCTGGCCATCGCTCGGTGGCCTGGCCTGCCTGATGACAGGCTTGGTGAGCCTGCTGATACTGCTGCGCCGATCTGCCTGGCAAGCCGCCCGACCGCGCCAAACCTGCAGAGTGCTGGCAATCGGCCTGCTGCCGGCAGCTCTGTTGGGGGGCATGCTGGGCAACTTGCTCCTTGGGTTGCCATTCAGTCGCTGTGGTCAGGCGGGTATGCAGTTTCACGGCTCTTTGGCCGGTCTCTTCAGTCCGTTCGCCTTGCTTTCAGGTGTCGTGAGCCTGGCGATGGTCTGCCAGTGTGGCGCTACCTGGGTGATGCAGCGTGGTGGCCACTCCCTGTATCAGCCAGCAAGCCGGGTTGCAGGCGTTGCGGGCGTGATGTTCCTGGCCAGTTTCATCGTGGCTGCGATAGGGCTGGCAGCGAACGCGCGCGGTTACAGCTTGTGGGCCGTGGAGCGTCCGGCCACCTTGTGCGGGCCTGGCGCGTTCGTGGTGCTGGCCAACAATCCAGGTTGGCTGGCCAATTTTCAGGCCTGGCCTGCAGCCGGCCTGGCACCAGTGCTGGCCTTGTCTGGCACGCTCATGAGCCTGTTCGCCTGCACCCATGCCCGGCCTCGCATGGCGCTGTTGGGCAGTGGCCTGACAGTAGGTGCAACGCTGTGCAGCGTAGGGCTGGCGTTGTTCCCCTTCATCTTGCCTTCCAGCGTGCAACCGTCTGCCAGCATGACCCTATGGAGCGCGGCCAGTGACGACAGAACCTTGGGTACACTGCTGATTCTCGCCAGTGTACTGCTCCCGATGTTGCTGGCGTATACCCTGGCTGCCAGCCTCAAGGGCTCGCACCTGCTGATCGAGTCCCGGCCGCTTGGTCTTGGCTTCAAAGCGAGTTGAGAAACGACAGCAGCGCCATGCGCCTGCCTTGATCCATGGCAATCACGGCATCGCGTGAGTCACGTGCTTCACCGTCATGCCACAAAATGGCCTCCAGCACATCCCGAGCCCGGCCATCGTGCAGGAACTGGGTATGCCCGCTGACCCTAGCTGTCAGCCCCAGCCCCCAAAGTGGCGGCGTACGCCATTGGCGGCCGTTGGCGCGAAATTCCTCACGGTGGTCGGCCAGCCCTTCGCCCATGTCGTGCAGCAACAGGTCGGTGTACGGAAAGATGTGTTGCTGACTCAACTCTGGCAAAGCGTGCTCACCCGTGACGTAGGAGGGCCGATGGCAGGCAGCACAGCCTGCCGCATGGAACACGGCTTTGCCCTCCAGCACCCGCGGTGTGTCGCTATCACGGCGGGCCGGTACACCCAGGGTACGGGTATAGAACAGTACCTGTTCACGAACCCTGTCGCTGACCTCCGGCGCGCCGCCCTGGGGGGGCTTGCGGCAGGCTGACTGCCGTTCGGTGCAGTCATCGCTCGGCAGCAGGCTGCTGGTCAGGCCCATATCACCGGCGAAGGCGTGGGCGTTTTGCTGATCGAGCGTAGGCTGACCGGCTTTCCAGCCGAAGCGCCCCATGCGGGTCTGCTGGCGCAGTTCGTCCCACACCTGGTTGAGCTGCCCATGCACCAGGCCACCTTCGCGAGCCTGGCGGGCTGCGTTCTGCTCCAGGTCGCTGTCGCGTATCGCTTCGAGCAAGCCCAGGCCGATCATGGGTGGCGCCACCCGTAACGACATCTGCGTCTGTGGGTGCAATGGGCCGTAACCCAACTGGCCAATGGTGAACACTGGCTGACGCAAGGTGATTTGCTCGCCGTCGGCAAGGGTGACGACCCGAGCCTGGTAATGCAGTTTCACCCGGCCCTCGGGAGCATGGCCGTCGATGGCAGCATCCTGCAACTGGCCACCGTAGGTCGGCTCGGGAATGATGCCAAGGCGCTCGATCAGCGCTGCCTGATCGGGAGGCGCCGGTATGGACAGGCGCACCAGCGAAGACAGGGCTGGCGCATCGCTGCCTTCGGCCGGCGGGAAACCACGGCCATCCTTGATATGGCAGCTTTGGCAGGAGTCGGTGTTGAACAAAGGCCCCAATCCGATCCGACCACCTTGCTTGCCGTCGGCGCGGGCTGCATGCCAGTTGCCACGGAAGAAAGCATTACCGACAAAGAAGTCCATGCGCCTGGACGGACTGAGGTTCGCCGCGGGCATCGAGAAGGCATCCTTGTCGAACCGTTGGACGGTGGTGGCGCCTCCGGCGAGGTGCTCGCCAGGTTCCGGTCGGGCGTTCGGGTCGCCACAGCCAGCCAGCAAGCCGGCCAGTGTTGCCGTGAGCAGGTAGAGGTTGCGCATGTGTCTACTCGCGATGATGCAGGATTGAGTGCGATGGCTGCGCACTGGAAGACGGTGCGGCAGACTAGCAAGAGGGGCTTGGTTTGCCTGGTGCGACAACCTGCCGCGGGCCTGCGCGACCTTGTCGAATGAGCCTGGTTGCCTGTAGGGTGTGGCACAGTGCCGCAGTGAGGGTACGGTGCATGTCCAACAAGGAGTGAGCAATGCAGCGACGTGAAATACTCAAGACCGTTGCCGGCGCGGTGGCGGTGGCCATGGTGGCGCCGGCGTTGGCCGCGACTGAAGGCCACGAACACCACCATGATCATGGCGGCGGCAAGCCGTTTGCAGGCGTGATCGACACTAGCAGTGATTGCCTGAAAACCGGGGAGGCCTGCCTGGCGCATTGCCTGGTGCTGTTGGGGCAGGGTGACAAGGAAATGGCGGGCTGTGCCCAGTCAGTCAATGAGCTGCTGGCGACCTGTACAGCCTTGATGAAGCTGGCCGTGCAAGGTTCCAGCTTCACACCCGCCATGGCCAGGATGGCGGCCGATGTGTGTGCCAGTTGTGAAAACGAATGCCGCAAGCACGCAGACCAGCACGCTGAATGCAAGGCATGCGCAGATGCCTGTGCCGATTGCTTGAAGGCCTGCAAGGCAATCACTGCCTGACCATTGCCTGGAGCATTTCCTCGAAAGGGTGCCGCTGTGACACACAAGCCGGGCTTGAAAAGCCCCGGCCTGTTCATTAGTGATTTCCGTGGGCAGCGTCCTTGTCGACCTTGACCACGCCCTGGAACAGCGCGAATTGCTTGACCCGCTCGGTTGGCTGTTCACTTTCGGCCTGGCGCACGGCCTGGCTCAGCCGGTCCGCGTCCTGATCGCCGAGCCCCGCGCTGCGCAGGGTAGCTGGGTCGAGCAACGAATCGCCGGCGCACAACACCACCCGCCAGCCATGAGGTCCCTTTCGAAGCAGCGCGCGGCCGCCGCGCTGGCCCTGCAGCCAGCCGGCCACCGCATGGTCGCCTTCGACAGTCACCGGGCCGACGTCCAGCGGTGCGTCGGGGCGTTCGAAGTTGTGCCGCATCAGTTGCTGGATGCTCTGTTGCTCGCTGGCGGTGTCGGCCATGGCCAGCAGCGGGCTGCAGGCCAGCAGCAAGGCAAGGATCGGTGCTTTCATCTGCGTTTTCCTTTATGAGGCTGCCGACGACTGTCGGCAGCGACCGGTGAGGGCTCAGAAGCCCATTTTCAAACCCAACTGCGCCGAAGTGCCGGGCATTGGGTAGTTGGTACGGTAGGCGTAGTCACGGTCGAACAGGTTCTCCACGGCGACGAACACTTCGCCGACCTTGCCCAGCGCCGGCACGGCATAGCCCACGCGCATGTTGACCACGGTGAAGCTGTCGACCTTGGAGAAGTTGCTGGCGCCGGCGGTGCGCTCTTCGGCCAGTACGTACATGTCCTTCTGATACTGCGCGTCTGCCGACAGGCGCCAGCGGCCGATCTCGTAGGTGGTGCCCAACGACAGCGACTTCTGCGGCGCATAGGGCAGGGTCTTGAGCGACGGGTCGAGCCAGGTGAAACCGACGAAGCTGCTCCAGTTGCTGGTCCAGCGCTGCTGCCAGGTGGCTTCGGCGCCCTTGATGTCGTAGTCGCCCAGGTTGATGTAGGACGGGCTCGACACGGTCGGCGGGAAGGCGAACAGGTAGCGGTCCTGCAGCTTGTCCTTGAACACCGCCAGGTCGAGGGTGGCGCTGTCGATCGGGTTGAAGCGCACGCCCAGTTCCTGATGGTCGAGCTTTTCGGGCTTGAGGTCTTTCCAGGTTTCGCCCAGCGCCGGGATCAGGCTCGACATCACCGAGGCCTCCAGGCCCGGATAGTTGATGCCGCGCGAGGCATTGGCGCGGAACTCGACATTGTCCGACGACAGTAGCAGCCCGGCGTGGGGCGCGGTGGCGCTGTCGAAGACATTGTGGTCGTAGGTGCGCACGCCCGCCGATGGCGTCAGGGTCCAGCGGTCGTTGAGGGCGAAGGCATGGCTGACGGCGATATGCGGCGAGGTCACGCGCAGGGTGGGGGCGTCGAACTTCGCCTGCGGTGCAGGGGCGATGCGCTTGAAGTGCACTTCGCCCTTGCTTTCGTCGACGTTCAGGCCCAACGCCACTTCGCCGCCTTGCCAAGGGCGCAGTTGCTCTTCCCAGCGAATGCCCTGCAGGGTGAAATCGCTGATGGTGTCGCCGTCCAGGCCGGTCTGGTCAAGGGCGGAACCACGGCCCTCGTTATGGTAGAGCTTGAGGCTGCCATTACCCCAATCATGCTCGTGGGCCACAGATAGCGAGGTCAGGGTGCCACGGGTGTTGAATTCGCCGTTCTTGGTCTCTGGCAGGCCTTTCTGGCCGGGATCGGATGCCTGGTTGTTGGCGTGCAGCACCAGCAAGCCGGTGCTCCAGTTGTCGTTCAGGCGGTAGCCCAGGCGTGCCATACCGTTGTTCAGGCGGCCATCGCCGTCGCTGCGGTCACCGTCCGAGTGGGCGGCGCCCTGTGCCAGCAGGTAGTCGAAGTCGCCTTCGCGGCCAATCAGGCTGGCCTGTTCGGTGGCGGTACGGAAGCTGCCACCGGTCAGTTGCAGTTCGCCGTGGTGGTTGTCGCCTTGTTCCGCCACCTTGGGTGTGAGATCGATGGCGGCGAAGGTGTTGCCGAACTTCTGCGGCTGCGGGCCCTTGTACACGCTGATGCTTTGCATGGCATTGATCGGCAGCAGGTCCAGCAGCGGGTGGCCCCACACCCCCATGTAGAACGGCACACCGTCGATGTAGGTCTTGATCTCGCTGCCCGGGCGGCTAGCACCCATACCGCGGATGTACACGGCGCCACCTTCGGCGCCGCCGAACGAACCGACCGGGTTGAAGCGCGATACGACCACGCCAGGGGTGCGGCGCAGGGCGGAGGACAGGTCAAGGGCGTTGAGGTCGCGAATCTGCTCCTGGCCGACCACGGTGGTCAGGCTGCCGAAGCTGTCAACGTTGTTCTGGTCGATGACCGAAGTGCCGACCACCGTGGTTTCGGGCAGCTCCACGCTGTCGGTCTGGGCCAGTGCGGTACCACTGGAAAAGGCAAGTGCGGCGGCGCAGCAAAGCGTCTTGTTCTTCATGCTCTGGGTGTTCCTGTTGCGATAAGTCGAGGCGGGCCAGCCCCGCGCGCATGGCGGCATCCCCAGGTGCATAGAGCCAAGGGCGTGGGGCGGGTCAGGGACAACGGATCAGGCCAGAGCAGGCGAGGCGCGGGGGTTGGCTGCGGGCCACAGGCGCCGGGGCCAGGCTGCCGGGGCAGCGGGCAGGCGGTCATCGAGCGCAGCGTGTGCGAACGGCAGGTCTGGCAGCAGGGGCGTGAACGCCAGGCCCGCGTGGCTGCACAGTGGACAATCGAGCGTGGTATTGGAGGCCAGGTTCTCGCCTAGCCATTGTTCGAAACCGATGGGGCCAGGCGGCGCACCAGCGTGGCCGCAGAAGGCGCTGCCGGCGCCATTGAGCGCCAAACCGGTGGCCTGACCGTGGCCGATGCCACAGTGCAGCACGGCGAACAGCACGCTGGCGTAGAGTATCCAGGCGAAGGCGTGGCGACGTCCTGCTGCTCGGTGCATATCCTTTGCTCGATGGCCGCTACGGTTGAATGGGCGAAGCGCGAGTCTAGCAACGCTGCTCGATTGCGCAGGGTGCGACAGTCTGCCACGCCCTGCCGAGGTGACTATTGTTTCGTCACCGCCTGGCGATGGGTGTGGCGGATTGTCGCAGAAGAGTCTAGAGAGCCTTGTGCGGATTGCCAGGCCAGAATGGCAGTCGGTATCCGCCCACCTCCAACGCCACGGATCCGGTGCATGAACCACCCCCCGACACGACGCGCTTTCATTGCCTGGGCCTTGTACTTCAGTGTGCTGTTCAACGTGTTCTCCTGTGGCTTGGGCCATGGGCAGATGCTCGGGTTGGCGCTCAACGGCATCGGCGGGCAGTTCTGCTCGCTCGGCAGCGACACCTCGGCGCTGGCCGCCAAGGACCTTTCGGCCTTGCCCGACAGTGGGCTGGCAACGCCGTTCAGCTGCCCGCTCTGCGCGGCGGGCTTCATCCACCTAGTGTTCCTGGTTGCACTGGCCTGGCTGCTGTCGAACATCGACCGGCGCGCTTTCGCCCGCGCGCCCCTCGGGCATGCGCCGCCTCGCTATTGCTGGCCGTCCTCCAATCCTCGCGCCTCTCCCCGCTGAACCTCACTGCGCCGCACGGACCTGTGGCCGTGTGCGCGTCTGCGGCCCATGGCAAAGGGTACAGGGCCGAAGAGGTGGCTTGCGGGCTTAACGCGCAAGCCGTTAGCCAGCGGAGCGGGTGGCGGGCCAGCAAGGTCGCACGTCGCTTCATGGAGGAGTGCCGGCGATGGACGCTACCTTGCAAGTGGCGAATGAAACGCGTGGCATACGCTAGCGTCGAGCTGTGCCGCGTTGCCCCGGATGCCCCGTTGCAGCGCCTGCGCGCCGTGCCGGCGAGCGCGCCACAAACACTGGCCATCGAGGACGACCTGCTGCTGTTGCGCCTCGATGCCAGCCACTCGGGCACCGGCGTGCAGCGCACCTGCGAACTGCTCGGCGGGCCGCTGCTGTGCCTGACGTTCCTGGAGCAGGGCCATGTGCAGTACGCCGACCGCAAAGGCCGCTGTTGGCGTTTCGAGGCGGGGCAGAGCATCACCCAGTTGCTGCACGCGCCACCGCAGGCCAGTCGCTTTCAGTTCGGCAGGGGCGCTTGTGGTCTGCACCTGCTCGTCGGTGAACACACCTTGCGCCGTTACTTGGGTGAGCAGCAGGCCTGGCGCCTGCTGCATTGCCAGGGCGAGGCGCCGCTGCTGCAGCATGCTACCAGCCGTGATGCGTGTAGCCACGTCCAGGCCCTGGCCACGCGCCTGGCGCAGGGGCACTGCGCGCCACTGGACACCCACTTGCATGTGCTGAACCTGTTGAGCCATCCCCTGCGCCAGCTGGCCGTGTCGTCGCAGGCCACGCTGCTGTTGCCTGCTGCTCAGGTCAAGCGCCTGGAGCAAGCCCGGCAACTGTTGCACGACGAACTCGACCAGCCCCTGACCGTTGCGTTGCTGTGTCGCCGTGTCGGCCTCAGTGCGGCGAAGCTCAAGCAGGGCTTTCATGCGCTGTTCGACACCACGCCTTATCGCATGCTGCTGGCACTGCGTATGCAGCGTGCGTACATCTTGCTCCAAGAGGGCTGCCAGGTCGCCCAGGTGGCTTATCGGGTTGGCTACAGCCACCCCAGCAATTTCAGCGCGGCCTTCAGTGGCTATTTCGGCTTTGCGCCCAAGGAGGTCGGCAAGCGCGGCGCCGTGCCGACGTAATCCATACGTATCAGAACGCAATTCATATGAATCCAAGCCGCCAACGGTTGGGCGCGCCAGGTGGGCTGGCGAACAATGGGCAGGCCCTAAGCCAAGGAGCTTCATGATGATACTTCCCGCACTGGTTGATGCCTGCGCCCAACTGAGCAGCGAAGAGATTTCCCGCTACAGCCGCCACCTTTTGATTCCCGACGTCGGGCTCGACGGCCAGCGCCGGCTCAAGAGCAGCAAGGTGCTGGTCATCGGCGCCGGCGGGCTTGGCTCGCCGACTTTGCTGTACCTGGCGGCCGCTGGCGTCGGCACGCTCGGTATCGTCGATTTCGACGTGGTCGAGGCGTCCAACCTCCAACGCCAGGTGATCCACCGCCAGTCCACCCTGGGCCAGGCCAAGAGCGACAGCGCCGCCCAGGCCATCGACGACCTCAACCCCTTCGTCAACGTGCGCCGACACACCCTGCGCCTGGAACCGGAGAATGCCTTGGCGTTGTTCGCCCAGTACGACCTGATCCTCGACGGCACCGATAACTTCGCCACCCGTTATCTGGTCAACGACGCCTGCGTGCTGGCCGGCAAACCCTATGTCTGGGGTTCGATCTTCCGTTTCGAGGGCCAGGTCTCGGTGTTCTGGGAACAGGCGCCGGGCGGCGCGGGCCTCAATTACCGCGACCTTTACCCTGAACCGCCACCACCGGAGTTGGCACCGTCCTGCTCGGAAGGTGGGGTGCTGGGCATCCTCTGCGCGTCGATCGGCTCGATCATGGCCACCGAGGCGATCAAGCTGATCACTGGCATCGGCGACACGCTCCTGGGCCGCCTGATGGTCTATGACGCTCTGGACATGAGTTACCGCCAGATCCGCCTGCGCCGCGCACCGGACCGGCGGGCCATTACCCGACTGGAGGACTACCAGGCCTTCTGCAGCGGTGTATCGCAAGCCCCGGTGACGGTGCCGCAGGTCAGTGCCATGGAACTGAGCCGGCAGATGCGCGAAGACCCTGCCGTGGTCCTGATCGATGTGCGTGAACAGACCGAATGGGACATCGCGCACATCCAGGGCGCACGCCTGATGCCCAAGACCGACCAGTTGGCCGGGCAGCTCAAGGCCCTTTACGCCAGCGATACGCCCCTGGTCGTGCATTGCAAGTCCGGCGCCCGTTCCCGGGCGGTAGTGCTGCAATTGCAGGCACTGGGCTTCACCCAGGTGCAGAACCTGCAAGGCGGCATCCTGGCCTGGATCGATGACGTCGAACCCGATCTGCCACGCTACTGAAAGGAAGGAGCCTCCCATGCTGATCATTTCCAGGGCGTTGCTCGATGCCGCCATGGCCCATGCACAACAGCAACATCCCCTCGAAGCCTGTGGCGTGATGCCCGGCCGGCAAGGCACTGACCGGCCTTCGCGCTGGGTGCCCATGGTCAACCATGCCGGGTCGCAGACCTTCTTCCAGTTCGAGCCACGCGAGCAGTTGCGGGTGTGGCGCGAAATGGACGCGCAGCAAGAAGAGCCGGTGGTGATCTATCACTCACACACGGCCAGCGATGCCTACCCGAGCCGGGCCGACATCGACTTCGCCAACGAGCCGCACGCGCACTACCTGATCCTGTCCACCGCCAGCGGTAGCGAATACCCGGTGCGCAGTTACCGCATCGCCAATGGCCGGGTGATCGAAGAGAGCCTGCGCATCGTCGACAGCGACACCCGCGCGGCCTGAGCCGCGCCGTCTTCTTCCTTATTAAATCGGCCATTGGCCGAGGAGTACGCCATGCCGGTTATTGTCAGTGTTCCGACCCTGTTGCGCAGCTACACCCAGGAAAGCAAACGCGTGGAAGTGCAAGGCACGACGGTGCGCGAGGTCGTCGACGACCTCGAACGGCGCTACCCAGGCATTCGCTCACGGCTGATGGATGCGCAGCAACTGCACCGCTTCGTCAACCTGTACCTCAACGACGAGGACATCCGCTTCCTCGACAACCTGGACACCGTCGTGGCCGACCGCGATGAGCTCACCATCCTGCCCGCTGTCGCGGGTGGTGCACGATGAATCAAGCGGCGCCGCTGCACGGCTGTCGCCTGCTCGGTGCGTTCGCCGATGAGCATGATTCGTTGCAGCGAGCCCTGGCGATGCAGGCAAGGGCGCTGGGGATTGCCGTCGAGTCTGTATCCGACGCAGGACGCGAACAGTTCTATTGCCTGCAAGGCCAGGGGCTGGCCCCCACGCATTGCCGACTCACCGGCTGGGACGACGAAGCGCCTCGGGCCATCAGCGAATTCACCCTCCAGGCTGCCTGCGGACTGATGGCGGTGCACGGCCGGGCCAGTGGGCAGGCCCAGGCCATCGACCTCGACTATCTCGCTCATGTGGTCGCGAGCCTGGCATTGACCGGGTTGATGGCGACGGCGTTGGCGCGTCTGCGCGGTGGCCAGGTAACGGACTGCAGCGTGTCGCTGCCAGGCGCCGGTCTGCAGTGCATCAGCCAGTACCTGGCTGGAGCAACGGCCGAGAGGGGCGCCGAGCGATTGCCTGCGGGGTGCTCGTCTGCCCGCTTGCGGCCACCCTTTGTCAGTGCCGATGGCGTGGTTTTCGAGCTGGAAACCCTGGACGCCGGCCCGTGGCTGGCATTCTGGGACGGCCTGGGCGTTGCCCGGGCCGACAGCAGCAAAGGTTGGCAGGGCTTCCTGCTGCGCTATGCCCGCGCCATTGCACCGATGCCAGAGACTTTGTGTAGGACGCTGGCGAACCTGCCGTACGCGCAGGTCGTCGAGCACTGCACGGCGGTGGGAATGGCCGTCACGCCAGTCCATCAACCCGGCCAGCGCAATACCCTGACGCCAGTCGGTGATACGCCTTGGGCGTTCAAGCTGCATCCGGTGGCGGTGCTGCCGCGTCCATGCAACCAGGCGCTGCCATTGAGCGGCTTGCGCGTCATCGAGTCGTGCCGGCGTATTCAGGGGCCGTTGGCTGGCCACTTGCTGGCGATGCTCGGGGCACAGGTAACCCGCCTGGAAATGCCCGGCGGCGATCCGCTGCGTGGCATGGCGCCGCTGGCGCAGGGCTGTTCGGTACGTTTCGATGCGCTCAACGGCCTGAAGGCAGTGGTCGAACTGGACCTGAAGTCGGCCAGCGAGCGTGAGCAACTGCGTCGGAACATCGCCGAGGTGGATGTGTTCCTGCACAACTGGGCCCCTGGCAAGGCCGAGGAGCTCGCGCTCGATCAAGCGGACCTGGCGCAGGTCAATCCCGCGTTGACCTATGCCTACGCCGGTGGTTGGGGCAATGCCCAGGTGCCCGTCGGGCTACCGGGCACCGACTTCACCGTGCAGGCCTGGTCGGGCATCGCCCACCTGATCGGCCAGGGCGAGGGCAACCCTGGCGGCTCGCTGTTCACCGTACTGGATGTATTCGGCGGGGTGATCGCCGCCCAGGGCATCGTCGCCGCGCTGCTGGCCCGCCATCTGCACGGCCATGCCGGGCGCGTGGACAGCTCTTTGCTCGGAGCCGCCGATCTGCTGTGCCGCTCGCGGATGACGCGTATACGCCCACTAAGCGCGGGCGTGTTCCGCTGCCAGGACGCCAGCCTGGCGATTGACTGCTGCGCCCCTGAGCACCTTGAAACCCTCGCACGCTTGTTCGACTTCCCCATGCCGTGCGCGTGGCAGACCCTGCGCGAGCCGTTGGCGCTGCAACTGGCCCGGCAGCCGGCCGCCCACTGGCAGGCGCGGTTGCTGGCCGCAGGTGTGCCCGTGGCGATCGTCCGCCAGGACCTTGCTGAACTTCAACAAGACCCACGCTTGGCGCCTTGGCTGGCGCCTGGCCGTTATACCCGCGTGCTTTCCCCATGGAGGTTCACATGAACGAATCCGGCATCATCGATCTGGTCCCCGTCACTGCCAGGCAGGCCTGGCGCGAGGCCGGCTGGTACGCCGACCGGCCATTGTTCGAGTTGTTCGAGGCGCACGTGATGGCCGCGCCCGAGAAACCGGCAGTACTGACCCTGGACGGGCAGGTGAGTTACCGCCAGCTCCACGACCAGGCCCTCCGCCTGGCCCGTGGTCTGCGTGAGCGTGGCGTGGTGGCGGGTGATGTGGTCGCCTATCAACTCGGCAACGGCTGGCAGTGCTGCGCCATCGACCTGGCCGCTGCCGTGCTGGGCGCGGTGGTCGCGCCGTTTCCACCGGGGCGCGGGCGGCTGGATATCGAAGCCTTACTAAAGCGCTGCTGTGCACGGGCGGTGATCGTCGCGCCTTGCCAGGGCGAGGTCGACCTGTGTGCACTGGTGGAATCGCTGCGCCCTACCTTGCTGGGCTTGCGCGTGCTGGTGGTCGACGGCGACCAGCGTCAGGGCTGGTCGACCTTGAGCGGGTTGCTGGCGTCGGAACCACTGACGGCGGCCGAGCGCCCCCAGGTATGCCCCGACAGCCCAGCGCGCTTGCTGGTGTCTTCCGGCACTGAGTCCGAACCAAAGCTGGTGGCCTATTCGCATAATGCGCTGGTCGGTGGACGCGGGCGCTTCCTGCAACGCCTGCATCCAGAGGGGCAGGCTTTACGCGGGCTGTATCTGGTGCCACTGGGCTCGGCGTTCGGTTCCACCGCCACGGCCGGGTGCCTGGCCTGGCTGGGCGGCTCGTTGGCGGTGCTGGCGCACTTTGAAGTGGCAGATGCCATCAGCGCCATCGAGCAGCTGCGCCCGACTCACGTCTTCGCAGTGCCGACCATGTTGCAGCGGATCGCCGCCGAGCCGGCACTGGCCCACGCCGACCGCCGTAGTTTGGTGGCGCTGGTCAGTGGCGGAGCACTGATCGACGGGCAGAGCATCCGCCGCTGTGTCGAGGCGTTCGGCTGCGCACTGGTGAGCCTGTATGGCTCGGCCGACGGGGTCAACTGCCACAACCTGCCGGATGACCCGCTGGATGTAGTGTTGAACAGCGTTGGCAAGCCCAACCCCAGCGTCTGCCAGATCAAGATCGTCGATGACGATGGCCACGAACTGCCTGCGGGCGAAGTCGGCGAGATCAAGGCCCGCGGCCCCTTGAGCCCGATGCAGTATGTCAACGCGCCCGAGCTCGATCAGCGCTATCGCGATGCACAGGGTTGGGTGTGTACCGGCGACCTGGGGCTGATCGATGGGGAAGGACACCTGGTGCTGGCCGGGCGCAAAAAGGACGTGATTATTCGCGGCGGCGCCAATATCAGCCCGGCACAGATCGAGCGGCTGGTCACCGCGCATCCGGACGTTGTCAGTGCCGCCTGCGTGGCGGTGGCCGATGCCGAACTGGGCCAGCGTGTGTGCATCTGCCTGAGCCTGCGTCAGGGCGCCCGGCGTTTTGCCCTGAAACACCTGACCGATTACCTGGGCGACCAGGGTCTGGAGAAGAACAAATGGCCGGAGTACCTGCGCTTCTACCGCGAATTGCCCCTGAGCCCCGCCGGCAAGGTGGACAAGAAAGCATTGGCCGCCGACCTGGAGTTCCTGCAACGCACCCTGAACATTGCCTGCTGAGGAGCGCGCATGCCTGAACATGATCAACTTCATCCCGTGGCCCGGCGCATTCGCCGGTTCGTGGACCAGCGGCTGTTACCGCTGGAGCCATGCCTGGACGCAGGCGATGCCAGGGCCGAGGACTGCCTGGCGCAACTGCAGCAGGCGGCTCGCGATGCCGGCTTGTGGGGGCAGGCCAACGGCCTGGCGCCAGGCCGGCTGCTCGACTACCTGCCCTTGGCCGAGCAGGAAGGCAGGTCCGAATACGGGCCGGCCGTGTTCGGTGCCGAAGCCGTGCTGGACGGCTACATGCTACGTCACGGCAACCCACGCCTGCAGCGCGAGGTGCTTGCGCCCGTGCTGGCAGGGGAGGCGCTTGCCAGCTACGGCATGTCCGAGCCAAACAGCATCGGTTCGATACCCGCGACGCTGACCACCCGCGCCCGTTGGTGCGGTGACCACTGGCAACTGGACGGCGAGAAGTGGTTCATCTGCCGCGCCGAGCAGGCGGCTTTCATCACCGTGGTGGCGCGTACCGCCGAAGGGCCGGTGGAGCGAGCGCTGAGCCTGTTCGTGGTGCCTGCCAGTACACCGGGGGTGGAGGTTGGTGAGCGGATGAAGGTGCTGGGGCGCTATCAGGGGCAAGCGCCGGTACGCCTGAACGCGGTCCGGCTCGCAGAGGATCAGGTGCTCGGCCAGGTGGGCCAGGGATTTGCGCTGATCCAGGAGCGCCTTGCCCTGGGGCGGCTGCTGCGTGCGGCGCACTGGCTGGGCATGGCCCAGCGCTGCTACGACCTGATGGGGGCGCGCATCGTCTCGCCCCGTGGCGCCTTGGCGCGACTGGCGGACAAGCAACTGGTGCGCCTGCGCATGGTCGAGGCGTACCAGGCCATCCATGCCGCGCGGTCGTTGCTGCACGATGCCGCGACCCGGTTTGACCAGGGCCAGAGCAATGACGTGGAGGCCAACCTGGCCAAGCTGGCTGCTTCGCGGGCCTTGAGCCTGAACGTCGATTCGGCGATCCAGATCCACGGCGCCGAAGGCTTGACCGACGGTACGCCACTCTCGGGGATTTACCGGCACGCCCGCGCCACCCACTTCATGGATGGCACCGACGATGCGCTGGTCAGTGCCCTGGGGCGACAGCTGATCGGCGCCTATCAAGAAGGAGGCGGGGTGAATTTTGCCGCGCCTTCTTCGTCTCCCATGAACTGGACAGGTTCAGTGGACGAGGACGGCCCCCATGCAGACTGATCACGTGCTGACCAGCCAGCCTTCCACCTGGCTGTTGCGCAGCTTGCTGGGCGCGGCCATGGCGCTGCCCATGCTGGTGTTCTATGCCATCGGCGCGCTGGGGCCTTTCCTGGTTGCTGACCTGCAGGTACCCGAACACTGGCTGGGTTACCTGACCATGAGCGCTTTTGGCCTGGCTGCGTTGCTGTCGTTAGGCGCCGGGGCCATCGTCGAACGGCTGGGCGGGCGTCGGGCGCTGGGGCTGTTGTTCGGCTGCTGCGCCGTGGCCTACACCTTGGCTGGCGTATTGCCGGGGTTTCTCGGGCTGGTGCTGGCGCTGGCCGTGTGTGGCGTGGCCCAGGCCTTGGCCAACCCTGCCACCAACCTGCTGATCGCTGAACAGTTTCCCGTGGCCGAGCGGGCCGCGACCGTGGGTTTCAAACAGGCCGGCGTGCAAGTGTCGGCGCTGTTCGCGGGGCTACTCTTGCCGCTGTTGGCCCAGTACCTGGGCTGGCGGGTAGCGCTGGTGCTGTTCGCGCCGTTGGCGTTGCTGCTGGGCTGGACGGTCTTGCGTCATCTACCGAGCTTACCGGCCAGTGCTCGCGGTGCCTCGACCACCCTGCGCCGGCCCTCGGCCGGGCTGGCGCTGTTGATGGCCGTGCAGTGCAGCGTGGCCATCGCCCTGTCATCGTTCGTGACCTACCTGGGCGTGTTCGCCCGTGCCCAGGAGGTGCCGGCGGTGCTGGCGGGTTCGTTGGTGGCGGTGTTCGGCGTGATGGGCATCGTTGCGCGGGTGTTGCTGACACCCCTGGCGGCGCGGATGCGCGACGAGAGTCTGATGCTGGGTGCGCTTTGCGCGTTGGCGGCACTGGCGGTGTTCAGCCTGAGCATGGCCACGCCACTAGCCTGGACGTGGCTCTGGGTTGGCAGCATCGGCATGGGGTTGACAGCGGTGGCGACCAACGCGGTGGCCATGAGCATGGTCGTGCATGATCGTGCATTCGGCACGCCAGCGGCTTCGGCCAGCCTGCTGTCGGTAGGGTTCTTTGCAGGCTTCGCGCTGGGGCCGCCTCTGTTCGGCGCGTTGCTGCGGGCCAGGGGATACAGCCTGGTCCTGGACATGATGATCGTGGCGCTGTTGCTGGGGATGCTGCTGTGCCTATGGCTGCGGGCCTGGCGCCGAGCGGAGCGCCGATAGGGGCGTCACCCGTGCCGTGTCAGGCTCGGCACGGGTGGCCGCATCACTTGGACATGTAGTCGATCACCGCCTGGTAATCCTCGGCCGTGCAGTCCATGCACAGGCCACGCGCCGGCATGGCATTGAAGCCTTCGGTGACATGCTTGACCAGTACGTCATTGCCTTTGGCCAGGCGTGGCTTCCAGGCCTCCTGGTCGCCCTTTTTCGGGGCCATGGGCAGTTGGCCGTTGTGACACATCTTGCAGGCGCGGTTGAACACTGCCTCCGGCTCTTGGGCCGCCTGGGCCACGCTGGCGAGTGCCAGGCAGGTAAGCATTGCCAATGTTTTTTTCATGACCGACCTCTCAGGTTTTTTATTCGAAGCCGGAGTCTATGTAAGTGTCGGTAGCTGTCAGGTGCGACAGTTTGACTCAGGCCTGGCGCATCGACTGTGCCGGCGGCATCGCTATCAATGGTGCGGCAGGATGCCGCAGGTCGAGGGTGGTCGAGTGCCGTGCTAATTTGAAATTGGCCCGGTGTTTTGCTCTTGGCAGGGTTTTCACCGGGCCGAAAAAAGCCGGGGCTGGTCACCAGCCCCGGCTTGGTTCTTGCCTCGGTTCATGGTCTTCAGAGCAGGATGTAATCACTGAACTGGCGAATACCCGCGTGCTCGCCCTTGACCAGATGTACATAGCGTCCCGCCACCAAGTCGACCGGCAGGCAATCGTCGACGTCGAGCACAGCGTCGGTATGCGGCTTGAGCCAATCAGATGCCATGCGTTGCTTGCCCAAGCGCTTGGCCTCGGCCTTGTCGGTAGCCGCTACCAGCAGGTACCGATGCGCTTCACCGAATACCTGCCGTTCATAGCCGCCCAGGTTCAGGAAGAACAGGCGCATGGCGTCAGGGCCTGGAGCCATCTGGCTCAGTTCGACGCGATAGCCATCGACCCCGGCGACTTCCAGCCAGGAGTCGATGTGCAGGCCTTCGGCGCTGCCGAACCAGGCTTCGCGCAACTGGGGATGGAGTTGTTCCAGCGTGTCCGCTTGGGCGAAGACCACATCGTGGACTTCGATACGAGCTCGAGGGTGGCGACCGCCGAGCATGACGATGTAGAGCATGATCAACCCTTCAGGGCAGCAAAAAGCGCTGCAGTGTGAACACTGCAGCGCTGTTCGCCAAGCACGCAATCAGCGTAACGGTTACTTGAAAACCCTGAGCAGACGTCGCCATCCCAGTACGACTCCACTGAGCGCGATTACCAGGCCACCAATGCTCATGGCGATGAGCAGGCTTTCGCGCAGCAGCGGCCTGGTCAGCAGGGGTTGCCAATCCCAGCTGTGCAGCAGGTTGAACAACCAGCGCCCGACCCGTTGCGTGCGGTCGGAGCTGGCCACCACCTCGCCGCTGGCCGGGTCCAGATATACCCACGTGCTCGCCGGGTCGGCGAAGCGCAGGCCAAGCACTGGCAAAGGGCGTGCCTGGAAACCGTCTTTTAACCACCTGATTGTGGCGTTGGTGCATCAACGGAGCACTGAAGACTCAGACGCTCAGGCATGCATTGCTTTAATCAACCTTACAGATCATCCATTGGAGGGCATCTCGGCTCTGGCATTTGCTGGACTGCTTCGGGACGACGATCTTGCCATCACCTGGGTGGCAGCTCAGTTGGCGATGCGGATGGCGATTCGGCGCCGCTCTGTTTGGTCGCCGGACAGTGGTCACGATCATACGACAGACCAGATCAGTCGCGAGCAGTCTTTGCAGATGGCTTTGACATTCGATATAGCGCAGCAGCCAAGTCAGTTCCCAGCCGTACCAAAGGCCTGGGAGCAGTTGACGATGCACTTGGAGGAGGGGAGTGAAGAGGTTTTGCGGGACCCTGATCCGTTCTTCGATTAGCGCTTTGCCGCAAGCATTTTCAAGTTTTTCCCTGTCGAACGGTGGTGTGCTTCAGATCAATATCGGCCTCTTTGGCAATCAGCGCTTGCTAGCCTCGTGGAATGGACAGCCTCGCGATTGATGCCACCTAAGGCTACGGGCAGGAAGCGCCATCCAGAAGAACACGGTTGGTACAACTCGCTTGGGCATCTGTGTGCTCGATCAGCACCCAACGTTGACGAGCAATGGTTCACCGATGTTTGCCAAGAGCCATTTCTGGTGCCGGAGCGCAATGCACTGCACATGCTGAGCCGCATTGCTCAGTCCTTGACTGTTCGTCATGTTATCGACGCCGAATGCATTCCTCCAAGCACGCTTTCGCAGTTGGAGTTGTGTGCTGAAAGACTCATCAACGATAGGGCATTCTCCGGGCACAATGACGGCTCGGTGCATGACAACGCATTGTCCCGTCTGATCTCTGCCTTGCTTTTCGTAGAGATAACAGGGGCTCCAGGCGCCAAGCGATTTGCAAATGGCGACTGGTCAGAAATCGCGATAACCATGCCCCTGATTTCCCGCATCATGAACTCCGTCGGCTGGTCATCGTTCGTGATGGGCAAATTCCTCACCCTCTGCGAACGGGCTGCAGATGCTTATCCACTGGATGCGTTCATCCATCAAGTAGGCACTGCAATGGAATCCCTACAATTGGCACAGGGGAGCTGGGCGAGCACCACGCATCCAGCGCGCATTGCAGCCGTAGTACAGCGTCTAGCGGACAGGCGTTATCCTCTCGCTCAGGAACAATCACTCGGCCTGCTCCGGATACTCGATGCATTAATAGATCTGGGCGACCGCCGCAGTTCTGCATTGGAACAGAGCGAAGCGTTCAGGGAGGTGCGGAAAACGTGCCAGCCCTAGATTGAAGGGGGAGAATGAGTGCATTTGGGGAAAGGCTGGCTTATAACTCCACTAAATAGTCATTTAGTATAGTTATTCCTGAAACGAATATTCTAAGGGCAGGGTAGCTCATCTGCTGAACCAGGAAAAGCTCAATTCCTGGGCCGCTGCTCTTGGAGAATCTTGATGCAACCGCATCTCACACCCTGGATGCTTGAAAGCGCGTACCGCTATTGCGAGGCTGCAAAGCACCTGCTTACCGGTCACGACATGATGGCAATTGCCCAAATAAATGCAGCAATTGGCATGGAAATTCTGCTTAAAAGCTTTGTTGCCGTGCCCGATGGCCACCATGGCCAGGTCAATGAAACGTATGACCTGGAGCCCACGCTCATTAGAGATGCACACCGTGAGCTGCAGCGTATTGGCAAGGTTGCAGCTGATCGGAATCGAGCTGACAAGCACGATCTGCTCACGCTTTTTTACGCGGTGCCTGCTGATATCCGTTCGCGACTTCGATTCGACCAGGAGGAAGAATGGATCGAGCGTTATCGGAACGTTTTCACAAGCGCTCGCTATCCGTACGAAGCAAGCTCGCCGGGCGGATATGACGACACGCTAGTCTACATTTTGGGCCAGATGATTGAGCGCGTTGTGATGTGGTACCGCGAGCAAGGCTGCCGCGATTTGTTCATCGTTTGCTATGGAATGACGCCGGCTGATTTCCAGCCCAAAGCGGGAAAGGAGCCTGAGCCATCGTGAGCCTGGCTTCAAATCTGTCCACCCTTGTCAGGCCCGCGAAAAAATGCGCCTTCCGCAACCACCTGAATGTAATGGTGTTTTTTCGCATCTGCCAATAGATGCGCTTTTTTCGAAGGTTAATAAGCAAGAAAGCGCGTTTTCTGGCGGGTAAACAAAAAAGGCGCATTTATTGGCGGGTAAAGGTAACGATCAGCTCTAGCGAGCCTGATACACAGCTTGTGTCATCCAATCTTGAACCCCGACTCAGATCAGGGGAGGAAGGATGGCGCAGGCTCATCCTCAAGCTGGCAGATAGGATACCAGCTACAAACCCGATCTGGACTGAAACTCCGGGCTCATTCGGCTCCAAGCCGACGCTACCGTCAATCCCAGAGAATATGCCAGGAGGCTTGTCCGTACCAGCGGACGCTGTAGCTATGAGCCTGGCCTGCGCGTGTATTCACTAGGCATTAGCGCCAGCCCATCAAATTCTTGAGACGGCTTGCTGCATTAAGACTGTGCAACTCAACAGAGCCTCTTTAGCTTCCATCCACCCAGGAAGCTCTCCGACCAGGATTCGGCTCGGCCTGGCGTCTTGACGGTGCCTTACCTCTGAAAGGGGGGGCTATCACAAACCCACCTAGCAAAGCGCATGCCGCTTTAGATTGGTAGTGCAAATTACAATTATAGTAAAACAAAGAGATTCTAAATATCTGATTTGCATAGAGATTTTGTGCGAAACAATTTAATTGTGTTCCGTAAAGCCCAAGTGATCAATTAATGCGAAAGCCGTTGTGAAAAAATAAAAAAATATGCGGTCAAGTCTCAAGTAATTGATTGCCAAGGCATGACACGCTGTAAGGTGCGATGAAGGGGGCGTCGATTTCCAATATAGCTAATAATATATTACTTGAAGGATTACATTGGATTTTTCAGTCTTATATGATTGACTTCATACAATCAGCTTGGTATTGCTTTGCAGTGTCAATCGCGCTGAACTGCAAGCCGAGGAAGAAATGCGGGAGATACTACAAAAGGGCCAGCTGGTTGTTTTTGAAGGCAAGCGCTGCAAGATCGTAAGCTTCGATAAAACTAACGGCGTACTCGTCCAGGACAGAAGCGACGGTTCCTTTTCCTACGCATCACCTGAACAACTCACTGCGGTAGAGGAATCTGACAAAACTGATGAATTGAAGAAAAATTTGCATGCACTTTGGTTTGACGACTCTAGGGTAACGCCTGAACAACGCACGCTTGCCTCTAAGCGTGAGACGGCTTTCATCAAGTATCGCAGCAAAGAGCTCTCGCGAGTTGAAGCAGCGTTGTCAGTCGGCATGTCCGTGTCTCAGTTTAATCGAAAGCTAAAAAAATATCGCCCCGAGTACGGTGCGATTTCAATTCTGTCCATCCCTCGTGGACGCAAGAAAGGTACGCGCCTTCTATCTGGAGAAGTAGAGGCTATCATAGATTTTTGTATCCAAAAGTACTACCAAGGGCCAGGTGCAACTTTAGAAAACGTTTACCAGCAGATTGATACAAAGTGTACGCTGAGTGGTTTTCCTACTCCGTCCAGGAATGCAGTTTCTAAACGTTTCTACGAGATTCCAGCATTCGATAGATGTCGAATGAAGTACGGCCCTGAGAAGGCCAAACAAAAATACGGAATGAAAACTCGCTCCAAGAAAGTATTGCATGCACTAGACTTTGTTCAAATTGATCACACGATGGTGGATTGTTTTATTTTAGATGATGCGCGCACCCCTCTTATGAGGCCATGGATTACCATGCTCATAGACTTACGCACACGCGTGGTCTTGGGGTATTACATTTCTCTGTGTCCACCAAGCGCAATCAGTTGCGCCATGGCGCTCGTTAATGCAGTATTCCCAAAAACAAAATCATTGCTTGAGTTTAATGATCCCGACATTAAATACATATGCTATGGACTGATGAAGGTTATTCATTCTGATAATGCTAGCGAGTTCACAAGCGAGATTTTTGAGGCTGCTTGCAGGGCGTATGGAATTGATCCGCTATTGCGTCCTCTAGGTGCTAAGCACTTCGGTGGTCATATCGAACGGCTAATTGGCACCTTTATGGGGAAGGTGCATTTTCTGCGAGGCTCGACGCAGTCTAATGTTGTAAAGAGAGGAGAGATTGATCCAGCGACTCAGGCCACTAGGACGCTGGAAGAGTTCGAGTTGTGGTTCGCTAGAAGTGCTAGCATATACCATGATACGGAGCACAGGGCTCTTGAAGGGCTAACTCCTTTTGAGGTATGGGAAGAGGATATGACTACTGCAAGTGGTCAAGACATTATGCCTCCCACGCCCGCAGACCCGAGAACATTTGCTTTAGATTTTTATCCAGAAGACCACAGGATTGTATCTCCAAAAGGCATACTATTTAAAGATAAATATTATGATGATAAGATTCTTCGGGGTGTGGCGCGCGAGACAGTCTATTTTAAGTATGACCCCAGAGACCTAAGTCGCTTATTTTTCAAGGTTAATGGTGTTTATCACGATATCGTTCAATGTGACAAGATGGCGCCAGCCATGAGCGAAAACCAATACATGCTTCGGGCTCCCGAAAAGCGTAGAAAGTCCGGAACGGTGCGATCTGAGCGCAGTCATCGCCTACGTGAAAAAAACAACGAACAAGATATCGAAACCGCCAAGGAAACTAAACGCGCTCGCAAAAAACGCAATGCGGACGCAAAGCATGCCCAGAAAACCCAAAGCGTCATAGGGCCGCCTGCGGTACCAGAGCCGTCGGATCCAGCAGTTAAGGAAATCGATCCAAACCGACAACGTCGTAAGCTTCGCTGGGAGGATTGAGATGGCCGGTGAGCATTTAGAGCCTTCCCGCAGGGGCTTGCTAGACCTGCCAGTGATGGAAAGGATTGCCGTGATTAAGAAGGATCTATGGGTGCATCATTCTCAATATGACCAAATCGAATTCATCATGAAAATGATGATGAATAATCATGGCAATCAAATTTCAGCTGAATGTTTGGCCGTCTTGGGGCCCACAGGCGCAGGTAAAACTAGCTTCCTTGAGGCAAGAAGGCGCTCCGGTGATGACTGGGCACATAAACTCATTCATTTTCATGTCAAGCCAGAGATCGGGTACCGGAAGTTCGTTGCCCAACTATTCGAGGCAGTGGGGGAGCCAAGGCATGCAGATGCTGCAGTACGAGGTACTTTTAGCTATGAAAATTTTGCAGAAATTTTAAGGCTCAAAGGAAAATGTGGCTTGGCATTCGATGACTTTCACGATCTAGGAAAGAACAAGCGCGACCAGCTTGATCTAATTTTGACTTTAATCAGAGGGCTTACTGCAAAGCCCTGCAGCTTATCCATTTTTGGTTTTGGACTTCCTGGTGCGGAGAACCTATTTAAGAACGAAGATCAGCTAGCTAGGCGGGTTGAAAGAGTCAAACTTAATCCCTGGCAGGAGAGGGATCCAGAGTTGTTAGATTTTCTGGATATGCTCGAACAACTCTACCCCTTGCGGGAACGCTCTTACCTCACGGATCCAACAATCGTCCGAACCCTGCACCAATATTCGATGGGGGTCATAGGAATTATGGTCAAGCTATTGAAGAGTGCAGCGTGCTACGGCATTGCCACAGGTATTGAAAAAATCACTGTCGATAACATAACTCTTGGCCACAAAGCCCCTTCGGGCTGGGTACGTTACCTCGGTGACTCTTACTTAGAGTCGCCTGTATGAATGAGGTTGCATACGTCCCCAACCTAGTTCAGGACTTCGCTGGAGCTGAAATTGCCATGACTATCTCACACAAACTGCGGGACGGTGCTGGAGGATGGGTCTGCTTCCATGGTGAAAATCTTAGTGGGCTTACCACTGTTCTGTATCGTCTCTGCCGATCTCGACTAATTGGGCTCAACTCTCCATGGCTGCTTAGGATGACACCTATCCCTCATCTGTTAGGTGTCAGAGCTGCATTGCTCCACGCTATGCGGCTACCTAATGAAAGTGTTATGTGGACAAATACAACAGTCATCCCTCGCTTCCTAAGTGAGTACCTGACGCACTCCAAAATCAAAGTGATGCTAATTGACGATGCTCACCTAATCCAGAAGCTCGGCAAATTGGAAAGGTCGGTATTTATAAGCATTATGCACGCAATGATGGAGCCTCCTTACTCTGTGGTTTTTGTACTGGCTGGAAACTTTTCTATTTTTCAACCCAAGGCCGTTGGCTGGAGTAATTTTGAGCTAGAGCCTCTGCACTCTATCAAGAAATTTGAATCTTCGAAGGATGTTCAAGAGTTCTCCAATGCATTTTTGGCGGAGAAGGCCGTATCCATGCCCAACTTGGCACCTTACCCGTCGATGCCCATAGATGACGCAAGCACCATCTTGAAGCTAACCAAGGGGTATATCGGTGAGGTGGTCGCCTTTTTGTCCATTTTTGCTCGCGAATACCAAGGCGGTGAATGTTGGGCCGTTGGTGTGAATGCTTTCGGTAGGGCGAGGAGTCGCTATAGGCCACGTAATGGTTAAGAACGCAAAGCGGCCCGCGCAAGACGAGACATTTTCGTCTTGGCTCTATAGGGTTGGCATTACGCGCTCAGCCTCCGATTACAACGCATTCATTATGGCTTTGAAAGCCATGATTACCCGGGAACGCCGCGCCCCAGGGTCTGACCAATGGCCCTGGGAATCCACCGATATTGACTACGACATGGATCTGATTCGTGAGGTCATCGGTAGATATCTCTCCAGTTTCGGTGTTAAGCAGGACTATTTTGCATCAACCTCCAGCTTGATCGTACCGCACACCATGCGAAACCATTATTGCCCTGCATGCTTGAGGGAGGATATCACTGCAATCGAATTTCCATGCTGGCGCAAGGCATGGACTTACTGCATGACAGCATATTGTTACCAGCACAAACGCTTGTTGGTAACGATGCGATATGGCCCAAGCACGTACGATCGGGCATGGCAGGCGTTCAAGGAGGAGGCGTCCGACTCCCCATCGAATGCTTTCAGGATGATGCGTGACCGTCTTGCGATTCGGGTTCAGCGCTGGTATTTCAGGCAACCGAGCTTCAACACCTTGGGCCTTGAGAACACTCAGAGCACCAAGGCCCTGTTTGACCTCACCTACTCACTATTGCTCAAACAAAGAACCCGGTTCGAAGGTGGAGGATATGCTTGCGCACTGGCACGTAAGAATAGAGGCCAGGTAATCCCGAAAAGCATGCCCTTGACTGAGCGCATCCAAACAGGAGTGAGCATCTCAACCCCGCTCCAGCGATCCTATGCACTGATTCTTACAGGAATGATTCTAGGACTTATTCTGCCATCACAGATAACCAGGTTTGTCGAGTTGGCGAAGCAGGCCGGCGTTCCCTGGCCAAGCACTCCGTTTGCAATCGGCAAAATGGCGATCCTTTACTCCAATCGGGAAGAATACCTTGAGTTGAGAAAGCTTTATTCCGCTACTCCCCCTGACCTCATTGCTCGATGTGCCGAGTTTTTCCGAGGGCTTGAGCATGCTGTGTACTCGTTGCGAGATGAGTATTCTTCCCAAGATCGTCTGTGGCTGGAGAGCGGAGCGCCGCACCAGCGCTGGCTGGTTTTCCCAGACCTTTGAGACGAAGTTTCTCTGCTTTCTCATTGTCTATAAGGACGATGCCTACACCGTTTGAGCAAGCGGCTTTACTACGGGCCTTGGAACATAGATACCAATGGTCGTCAGGATCTACCTTCAGCCGATTTTTTCAAATGTCGGCTAACCGTCTGCCTGCTGACACCCAGCTGTCGAGCCACAGCAGACTGACTGAGGCCTTGCCCGATGAGTTCTCGGATCTGAGAACTAAGCTCTTCTGCCGCAGCGGGTACTGGGTGAAGCACATCGGAAGGCCTGGATGGAATTTCAGTTGTCAGCAAGCCGGCTGAGGCCAGGTCACCCGCAAGGTGGTCTAGAACCTGCTGAGGCGTTTGACGCCGTTCAGCGGCGTAAGCCAGAACCAAAAGGGAGAGGGGGTCAATCCCAAGTGCGCACGCAATGCTATGGCTCACGTCAACAGTGACTGAATGCTCACCCGCTTCAAGCCGGCTGATGTAGGAGCGGTCAGCCGCCTTGCCCAAGGCATCCTGGGACGATTCATGACGTGTGCGCAGGAATTTGAGGGTCAAGCCGTAGGCAGAGCGAAGCGACATGAGCGTTTCCGTTCAAATCGAACGATATGCTGAATTTGCTTTGTCACACGCAAGTGCATATATTCACTGTCGTGAGCAGGTAGCTTGCTGCTCGCTATCGCACCACCCAGCTAGCCGCATCATGCAATTGATGCGTAAACCGAATTTAAGCACCGAGGAGCTGGAAACCGGGCATCTATTTCGGTAACCGGCACCCAATCTTTACCCTGATAGCAAGGCCCGAAGCACTCACCACTCATGAAAGTCCTCATCTACTCAGACCTACACAACGAATTCGACCGTTTCATCCCGCCAGACGTACCAGTGGATGTGGTCGTGCTCGCCGGCGACATTGATCTCCAAGCACGAGGTGTTTTGTGGGCAAACGAGACCTTCACGGCTCCAGTTGTGTACTGCGCTGGCAATCATGAGTGCTACAAGGGCCATCTCGATCGAACAATCGAGAAGATGCGAGCGGCAGCGGCACCTCACGTTTACGTGCTAGAAAACGAGTCGTGGGTCTTCGGGAATGTCAGATTCCTGGCGGGTACTGCATGGACGGATTTTTCCTCGACGGGCGATACGGTCGCCGCATCCATGACCTGCGGCCGGGTGATGAACGACTTCAAAATGATCAGGGTCGACTCGAATTATCGGCGCCTGCGGCCGGCCGACCTCATTGCCAAGAACCACGCCACGCGGGAGTTTCTCAGCCAGGAGTTGAGCCGGCCATTCGCGGGGAAAACATTTGTCGTCACTCACCATGCCCCATTGGCTGAGGTAGCGGGCGATGAGCACGATGGGCATGTCAGCGCTGCGTACTACAACAGGTGGCACTCCTTGGTGGAACAGGCCGATTTCTGGGTGTTCGGCCATACCCATTTCTCCATCGACACTGTACTGGGTGGGTGCCGCTTGATCTCGAACCAGCGCGGGTATCCTCAGGAAGAATGTGGATTCGACCCGTACAAAATCATTGAAATTAACTGAGGAATTGGAAGCGTGAGTGCCTGTGAACAGACCGGACTCCCAATGCGGGTCGTGCGGGCGAGCGGTATCGAGTGGGGTATCACCATCGATGCGTATTTAATGAACGCTGCTCGGGTGGGTGATCGCTACACGGCTCTCGTCTACGGTGACCAGTCAGGTGCGATCAGTGATGGCATGACCGTCGTTACCCCGCCGGTTCGTGCTGTCGAGCAACGCGGGGGATTTACGCTGATGCGCAGTCTGGGAGGCAATGATCACTACGTAATCGTCTCCGAGCTTCCGGAGTGTGATGACGCGGAGGCCTGAGTCCATTTTATCGCTGGGCAAGCAAGCCCAAGGATAGGGAGAGTCAGGCCGTAGCCAGGCGAGCACCTCCTTGCTGATCTGACTTGGTCGATATCTAACTTTTTGGCAGTAAACAATCTATCTCCGTCATGGGGAGGGCACCTGCCTGCTCGCCTGCCCCCAACATGACCAAATTAACCCAGCACAAAAATTGTGGAGCATTTAAGGAAAGGTATGTCCGATCTCAAAAAAATGACGCTCACTGTCAAGAACTTTCACCTTCAGGCGAGTGGTGACCTTGACGCGCTGTATACTATGGTTCGCTGCGAGGACGACCAGGGTAATACATTCCACTTCAAAGAAGTGGTAATGTTAGATTACCTCAAGCGGCACGGCGCGATTGTGACGGATGCTCCGCGCACCTGGTTCTTCAAGCATGTAGGTAAAAAGTCGATTGTTCTTGTCGCGTTCGAGAAAAGCAATGGCAAAGTCGAGTATGATCTTGATCATATGCGACTGGTTGCTAGGTCGACCGTTCTAAAAGGGATTGTGTTTGGGCTGGGGTCAATCCCGGCCGGCTTGATTGCTGCGACGGCAACGTTCGGCCTCGGTTTGCTGATCATTCCTTTAGGCCTGATCTATGGCTATAGAAATATTTTCAAGTTGCCGAAGATGCTACGGCGCAACACCTTGGTAAATGACCTTGCCTCTTATGGCGTTGTAGTAAAATAGTTTAGGTTCGAAAAACTCAAAACTACTAGGGCATATCAGCTGACGGGGAGAGGACATGATTGCGGCGGTCATTTTTGACCTGTTTGGCACCTTGGTTGAGATTCAGAACCGTCAGAATCCCTATCGAGAGCTGCTCAGGGTAGGTGCGCAACAGGGCCGGGCAGCGTCGCCGAGTGACCTACGCTCGATCATGGCTATCAATGGCGGCCTTGCAGAGGCAGCTGATTTTCTGGAGATCCAGGTGTCCCGAACGCAGTTGGCCAACCTCCAGAGCTGCCTCGACCTTGAGCTCCAGTCCATTAAGCCCTTCGATGAGGCAATGCCTGCCATCGACCTTCTCCGTCAGTGCCAAATCAAAATTGCTTTGTGCTCAAACCTGGCGGGGCCGTATTGTTCAATCGCCAGGAAGCTTTTCCCTGACCTAGATGGCTATGCACTGAGTGCTGAGTTAGGTCTGCTAAAGCCAGACCCGGCGATATACCGGAGTGTCTGCACGATGCTTGATGTTATTCCGGGTCAGGTACCCGGGGTGAGCGATGCGCAGGTATTGATGATCGGCGATTCCAAGCGCTGCGATGAGCATGGGCCACGTGCTGTAGGTATCTTGGGTCATTACTTGGATAGAAAAGGAGGAGGGCGTATCAAGGATTTACTCTCGTTCGCCCAAGGCATCATAGCTAGCAACCCTTGATTGAGAGTATTACCACATCAATTTGCTGAGAACTTTTAACGTAAACGTTCCGGTTGTTTGAGCGTCGTTAGGGGAGCATGTTTAAGAAAACTAATTCTTAGCTTAGATTTGGGGAGCGGCGAGGCGGTTGGTTTGAATATCGAAGCTCTAGCTTAGTTTTATGCGGTCAAGCTCGTGCCCCTTGGCAGATGATTGACCCGTTGCGCAGTATTCAGTTTCGAAGAAGTAGGGACTGAACTCAAATTAAAGTCGCCAGGGCAAACTGCGCCTTGCTCAGCGCAAGCTCCTGCCCACGTGGGTAATGATCAGCTAACACGAAAGTCCTCATCCGACTCGTCGTCGGCCAGCACGTCTTCGCAGGCAAGGAGGTTGAACTCTTCGTCCTCATCCGCTCCTCCTATCAAGCCGCTTTTGTACAGGCCAATCTCGTACATCCTCGACTTCAACTCTTCATGGGCGCTGCGAATTGCCAAGACGGTGGCTTCGATGTGCAGGGTGCCTTTGAGGCTTCTTTCGAGCTTGTTGACACGAAGCAGGCAGCCCAGGTGACGGACTCCTCGAAGCCACTCGGTACGGGCTGAGTCCGAGGTTGATTCGTTCCTGTTGAAAACGAAGGTGATCTCGACGTTGTTGACGCTTCGCCGCCCCCGTACCAGATCCGCCCCGAAGCCGTCGGGAATGTCCGAGAATTGATACGAGCCTTGGGCGAACACCAAGTCGCCACCGAGGAGTAAGCGATCCAGCGTTCCACGGTCTAGGTCGTCTGAAATGTTTCTGACGCAGGTATGCTCCATGGCGGACTGAAGCATGTTGCTCATGTATCGGTACAGAGAGAGCGACCGAGCCTGACCAACGTACAAGAGACCTTCCCTGAAACACAGGTACCCGTCTTCGTCACACGCTCCATTACGTAAAGCGCCTTGAAACCCCTGGAGCTGGATGGCCTCTATCCCAACCTGCTGGGCAATTTCAAAAATTCTGAGGTGATTGAAATACCACCATTGGCAGCTCATTAGCTGAGTGGCTTTGAAAATGGCGAGGGGATCAAGTCGACTGACTTTCTGCTCCCAGGCGGCCTTTGCTGCCTTGAGCCGGTCAGCAGTGAGGGTAAGCTCCAACGCGTGGGTGGAGTGCGCCTCGCCGTGATGAATTGAGCAAAGGACAGCCAAGTTGGAGTGGGAGTGGTCGCGACTTTCAGCCCAGGGTTTGATGTGGTGAACGATGATTGGACGCTCGGCGTCACGGCACACACAGCAAACCCAGCGATTATCATAAAGTGTCTTGATGAGGAGATCAGGGGGTATGGGCGGTCTGCCCTCACCAAGGATGACAGGTACGATGGTGTCGCTGATCCCCAGCTCGATTAGCTTCTCTGGGCTTAGCGATTGGAGCTTTGCAAGTGTCCAGTTGTCCTCTCTCAGCTTCCTGGCCAACGCACTGTCGATCCCTCGGGCCAGAAAGGCTAGTTCACTTGGATTTTTGGTCACGAACTCGCTTCCTTTTTGAGGTTGATGGGAAGATTACCCGCAGACGACCTGCGCTACTGCAGGAGGCAACATGAAGGATAAAAAAAATCCAGGCGCCCTGACAGCCTTGGAATTCGGCGAGATGATGCAAGAGTTCTCAGACGCGGGGGAATGGATAGCGGCACAGCTGCGATCAAGGTCAGGCGAACCCACCGACAACAGCGATGGTGATGAGGAGTGCCCAGATTCGAAGTGCGATTGATGCGTCACTGGCAAAATCCTAACGCACCTGGCCATAGGCTACTCAGTGATCATTGACGCGTCTCTGGCCCGGCCATTTGATTGTTAGACAGGGAATTGCCGTTTCGAGTGCTTTGGGGCGCGCATCCCAAAATAACGGCAGGCAGGACAGCTGATCTGACTCCGTGGACATCCAGGTATCCATCACCGATCCCCTTTGTGGCTAGACCTGGCTGTGCACGGGATCGAGGTTCACGGTGAAAACTGATGGCACCAATCGTCTGATAAACTGCCAACCTTTTGCGGTGTGATTAGCGGATGACAATGGAGTGGCAACCTTCTTTTCTGTCGCGGCTGTTCAGAAGGGCGGCGTCATGGCGTCTGACGATCGAAAACGATGAGCTCAGCGTCACGCTGAATGACCAGACATATCCGATACCGCTGGAAGCGTTCTCCTCGCTGCGATTTCATCAAGGTCTGTTGTGGACGAACGTGACCATCTGGATCGGTCACGAGGTTCACCTCGTTGGCTTGCCCCATGCTGCGCGCAGCACCTTGGATCATCAGCTTCGAGCCGTCACGAGCAAGCAGCATTTCCGTGCTTACTACGCCAAGATCATGGCCTGGCTGAAAGAGGTTGATCAGGTCGAGGTAACTGCAGATGCCGAGCATCGATGGCTAACGCACGACATGCAGCGGGAGCTCCTCTCGAAAAGGGATGCCCTGGGGATCGACGCTGCGAAGCTCAAAGCCTTGTTCGATTCTCCTGTCATCCAGGCGGCGATGGGGGATAACAAGCCGCGAGTGCAAGGGCGGTTGCGTCAATGGTCTCAAGATTGGCCTGAGCACTGGAAAGCTCGAAACCAGGTTCACATGATCCGCGAGCTGGATGCATGTTCGCATCTGCTCGATCACGTCGAGTCCCGGGAGCTCAATGATGAGCAAGCAAAAGCCGTGGTCTGCTTTGACAACCGGGTTCAGCTGATTGCCTCCGCCGGCTCTGGCAAAACCTCAACGATGGTTGCCAAGGCGATTTACGCAGTTCATCGCGGTTTCGTAGCCCCATCCGAGATCATCATGCTGGCTTTCAACAAGGATGCCGCACAGGAGCTACAGGAGAGGGGGGCTCAGTCACTTGCAAGACTTGGCATGGCCGGAGTCACGATCAACGCACTGACATTCCACTCCCTGGGCCTGAAAATCATTGGCGGCGCGACGGGCAAGAAGCCGAGTGTACCCAAGTGGGCTACCAGGGCGGATCTCGGGCTGGAGAAGCTTGGGGTGATCGTCGACACACTCAAAGACAGTTCAGATGAATTCCGCACCAAGTGGGATCTTTTCCGCCTGGTCTTCGGGCGGGATCACTCCACCGCGCCGTTAAGAGATGTGGCGGAGGCCTTCGACCGAGAAGGGGAAGCTCGACTGATCACACTCAATGGCGAGCATGTCGCAAGCCAGGAAGAGCGATTGATTGCCAACTGGTTGTTCTATAACGGTGTCGAGTACGCCTATGAGCGCCCCTACGAGCACGATACTGCGACCGCCGAGCACAGGCAGTATGTGCCCGATTTTTACTACCCCGCGCTGAATCTCTATCACGAGCATTTCGCCTTCGACGCAGACGGTCAAGCGCCCGCACATTTTGAGAATTATGCGGAAGGTGCCGACTGGAAGCGGAAGACGCATGCAAGCTACGGCACCCAGCTGATCGAATCGACCTCCCATCAGTTGAGGACGGGTGAGATCTTCGCGCACCTCTCACGAGAGCTGGCATCGCGTGGTGTTGTACTAGATCCAAACCCCGACCGCCCGATCCCGGATTCCGGCCTGGTGCCCCTGGATCACATTGATCTGGTGAAGGTGCTCCGAGCGTTCATTTCGCACTATAAGAGCAACAGCCTCACGGCGGACAACCTACACGAACGCTACGACGCTCTCCCGCTCAGCGTCTTCAAGTTCCGGTACAAGATGTTCCTGGAGCTTGCGATCCCGGTGATCGACGGATGGGATGCCGCCTTGAAAGAAGACGGCGGCATTGATTTTGAGGACATGATCAACATGGCAGCAGACTGCCTTGAGCGCGGCTACCAGTCGCCGTATCGCTTGGTCATGGCCGACGAGTACCAGGATGCATCACGCGCGCGTGCGCGGCTCTGTCGAGCCTTGGTTCAGGAGACCCACAGTCACCTGTTCGCTGTAGGCGATGACTGGCAGTCGATCAACCGATTCGCCGGCGCCGATGTCAGTGTCATGACAGGCTTCGTCGACTGGTACGGCCACGGTGAGGTTTTCAGATTAGAGAAGACTTACCGATGCCCTCAGGCCATCTGCGATGCGTCCAGCCAGTTTGTGGGCAAAAACCCGGCTCAATTGCAGAAGACTGTGATTTCTGTGACTGAGCCTGTAGGCCCAGCTTTTCAGGCATTTCAGTTATCCAGCAGGGATCAGGTTCGGGATGGCTTGCGACAGTACCTGGACGACCTTTACCAGGGGCTTTCGACCGGGGCAATTCCTGGTGCCGATGGGAGGTTAATATCGGTTTTCGTGCTTGGACGGTACAAGTCCGATGCGCAGTTCATCCCTCAGGGATGGGAGCAGCGCTATGGCAACAAGCTCGAAATCAGATTCAAAACCATCCACACCTCAAAGGGTGACCAGGCCGACTACGTTCTGATTCCTGGAATGATGGTGGGAGGGTTTCCGAGCCTGAAAGGTGACGATCCGGTATTTGGCCTGGTCATGCCTGAAGGCGACACATACCTATATGGCGAGGAACGCCGGCTTTTCTACGTGGCGTTGACCCGAGCGCGTAGGTCAGTCGCCATGTTCACCGTGACGGCCAGAAACTCCCCATTCCTGACCGAACTGGTGAAATACGGTGTCGTGATGGTTACGGACATCAAGGGTGAACCGATCCGGGAAGAACGGTGCCCGGTCTGCCAACATGGTGTCATGCTTCAGCGCACCGGCAAGTTCGGTGATTTCAAATCCTGCTCAGGCTTCCCTCGTTGCAAATACAAACCCGAAAAGCCGAGGCGCCAGGGCAGCCTGCAGAAAAAATTTACTCGACAGCGCTGAGGTGTAGGCAACAACCACGCCTGATCCTGGATAGCGTTGAGCCTTCATATGTGGCATATAGCCGCTATTGAGGTGCGCGGCGGTCACATTGTGGCTACGCCGGCACGAATATGAAGGCAAGTGCGGCAAGGCTGTACGGCAGGCCAGGAACCAGGATCAGGACATGCTAGGGAAAATCGTACGCGGCGCCAGCCGCTGTTGGTGGGCGCTTGTCGCCGGTGGACGGGCAACCCGGCGATCGTTCACGGCTTGGCGTAGTGAGGATGGACTATTTTTCGAGCCATTGACGCCGGTGCTAGTGAAAGACGACAGAGCGGCACGGTATGAGCGCGAACTTTTGCGAGCGCTACAGAACGATGAAGTGCTCAACATCGCAATCACTGGCGGCTATGGGGCAGGGAAGAGCAGCGTCCTGAAGACGTTTTTCGAACACCATCGCAGCTTCAAACACACTTTCGTATCGTTGGCCACGTTCACCAAGGCGAACGCGCCTACAGCTGTTTCGGTGAAGCCACTTGATGAGGCGTCTGACTCTACAGCTCCCGAATTAGCATCGCCGGCACCGGTTGCAGGCGGTTCCGATACGACAGCCAGTGACGACCTGATCAATCGGATCGAAGAGACGATCGTCCAGCAGCTCCTTTACGCGGTACAAGCAAAGCAACTACCCAAGACACGGCTCAAGCGCATTTCTCATGCGTCAACGCTGCGCATTTGTTGGCGCACCCTGTGCGTTGCAGTGATCGGTATCGCCGCACTGCGCCTGGCGGTACCGAAGCTGCAGACCCTCTCCGAGGTAGCTAAGGATTGGGCATTGAAAGGACTGATGTGGCTGCCCGAAATTGCCGCCCTTGGTATCGTAGTGGCAGGCTGTGTATGGGCCCTGTATTCAGGCTTGAAGCTTCTCTCACTCTTCAGCGTCGATGGCCTGACGCTGAAGGGGGGTAAGCTTGAGGCAACTCATCATGGTTCGGTACTACACAAGAACATCGACGAGATCATCTACTGCTTCGAGCGCAGCGACATCGATGTCGTGGTGATCGAGGATCTGGACAGGTTCGACATCCAGGAGATCTTCTTCAGGCTGCGCGAGATCAACTTCATCATCCGCCAGTCCCCCCAGGTCAAGCGTCCTATCCATTTCATCTATGCGCTGCGGGATGAGATGTTTACCGTCACAGACAAGACGAAATTTTTCGACCTGATCATTCCTATCATCCCTGTGGTGAACTCGGAAAACTCCCGTGAAAAACTGGTCGAGCTGCTGGGCCAGCGACATATGGGTGGTCAGCCGCTGAATGCAGGCCTCACGCCCAAATTGATCGAGACCGTGGGGTATCACATCGACGAGATGCGGCTGATCAAGAACATCGTGAACGAGTTCGACATTTACGCGAACATTCTCGCGAATGACGGGTTGCCGCTTGATCCGAACAAGCTCTTTGCGATGGTGGCGTTGAGGAATCTCCATCCAAATGTCTATTCGGATCTACTCAAGCGCAAAGGTGTGGTCTATCAAATCATTGAAGGCTATCCCGCTTGGGTCAAATCTGAGATCCGGCGTCACCAGGCTGCCATCGCTGAGTTAAAACAACGCCGAGAGGAACGAGACGCGGAAGTCGCCAGTGACATTGCGAGTCTTCGTGCCTGCGTCTGGTTTGAGTTCATTCGGAAAGGCAACCTCCAGCACGCCAATTACCTCTGGCTGGAAGATCGATCAGAAATTTCATTGATGGAGTTTGTCGTAGATGGTGTGTTTGAGCGCGTTGTCAGCCATAGAAGCGTCTATCCATCGGTGAACTCTAGGTCGTACGGACATCAGAGGGGTGAGCCCCTGAACATCAAGTCGGTGCTGCAGGAGCTGTCATATCCTGAGCGTGTCAAAGGCCTTGAGGTATCACTCGAAGAGATTGATGACGAAATGAGCCTCATCCAAGCAAAAATCACCGGGCTCAAGACCATGCCTTTCCGGGCCGCCTGCAGCAATGCCTATGGAGAGTCATTTGGCTCCATCCTCCAAGGCTATGAGTTGATCACCTTCCTGCTGCGCCGAGGCAACCTGGACACCGATTACACTGACTACCTCGGCTTCTTCTACGAGGGCTCGCTGACCCAGTCGGACAAAATGCTCACCATGGCCCTTGCCCGGGGCGAAATGCTTGATGTTGGTACGCCCATCCGGAATCCCGAGCGCGTAGTGAGCAAGCTGGATTTCGACTCGATCGACAAGGGCAAAGGGCTGTTGGTGCACTTAATGGCGGAGCTCGTTCGCCCCCGGCACGATGATGTCCACGCTAGGGAAGAAAAGCTGTCAGTAATCATCAAGAGCAGCTTTCAGCACTTGGCGCGCCTTGCAGAGGTGGTCGAACTGCTGCCCGATGACGCGAAGCCTGGGCTCTTCAAGGCATTGTTCAAACATCATCCCAACGTTATCAATGATCTCGTCGCCTACGACAAGGCGAACCTGGTGCGCGAAGACTTGGTGATCATGGTGTTGGACAGTTTGATGGCCGACCAGGTCAAACAGCTTGAAGGGCGCAGCGACACGCTCTTCAATGTCATCAACGATCTGCGTGATGTTTCGAAGCTGATTCCCGGATTGGCCTCAAACCAGATGGGATGGGCTTGGCTCAGACAAAGGCCCGCGCAGTTCTGGAATGTCAGCGAAACATGCACCGTTGACGAGCTCAGAGCGCTGGTGGAGTGGGGGTGTCTGGCGCCTACATTGCGGATGTTGGTACTGCTATGCAGCCCCCTGGAACCTGGCACCAAACCAGTCATGGTTTCGCATCATCAGCTTACCCAGTTAGAGCTCGTGGGCTTCAATCAACTCATCGGGCAATCAGCCTCCGAGTACGTGTATGAGTTGCTGAGTCAGGAGGGAACCCTACCTGAAACGGAGAGCTCACTGCTTAATCTGTTTGCATTGGTGGACGGTACCAAAGACATGGAGACGCTTCAGCTAGCGCTCTTCAAACACACCGACTGCCTGATCACGGATCTTGAAAAGCTTCCTCATGCACTTTGGTTGCCGGCTCTGAAGTCTGCGCGACTGTGCAACCTCGGGGATGCGGTTTGGACATTGTTCAACCGCGTCATCACCAGCACCGGAGACGCCTCATCGTCCGAGGTAGAACGGCCAGATCTTGGTCAGTCTGCTGTTCCAAGTTTCCTAGATTTTGTCACACGCCATTCAGCAAGCCTGGCCAAAGAACTTTGGGCAGGCGACGGCGATGAGGAATTGCAAACGTTCATCATCCAGCAAGAGCAGCTCACCAATGACACCCTGACGACCCTTTTCTCGTCGATCGTCCTGGCGCCTTCCGTGCTGTTGAAGAGCAACATCCCGACGAGCCGGTGGCCCTGTTTCTCCAACGCCTCCTTCGTCCCATACAGCTCAGAAATCAGGCAGCTTCTAGCCCAGTATGATTTCTCCCTGGAGGCACGTTACATTGCCTACCATTGGCGGGACGCACGTGACACTCTCAGCCTGTCTAGCTTACCAGTTGGCTTGGTTACAGCCCTCAGCCGTTCAGGTGTTGCGTCATTGGTCGATACCATGACGATGTGGCAGGGCATCACCGCAGAGATGTTCAGCAGTTGGGAGGGCTCGGTTGTAGAGCTGGCCAACGCTTGCGTCCGCGCAAACAGGGAGCAAGCCACATTCCCGGGCAGCTACCTGCCTGTGATCCGGAATTGTCTTTCGGATGTCTCGTTGAGCCCTTCGCAGCGGACAGACATGGTCATCCAGGCGTTGCAGATGAATTGTGCTTGGACTGACGTGGCACCGGTGCTCCCTCTGCTGGGAGAGGAACATGCCGAACTCGTTGGGAAGAAGCGTGCACACCTTCCGCCGTCCTCAGACGTAAGACGGCTGGTCGAGGCCCTAAAGCGTCGTGGGTTCGTAGGGGTTGTGAGGTATGAGGCCAAGCGTACGGTCGTTTTCAACAAACGAAGCCAAATGGCCTAACCTGAAATTGGCCTGGACGGGCGAACCGCAGACTTGGCTGTCGGCGCCGTTCAGGCACCAGGAGTAGAGAGCTGGAGCGGATCATGAAACGAGACTTTCTAAAGATCTACGTGGACAGCCAACCGCTATCTCAGCAAGCTGTGGATGCCCTTAGGCGATATCACGAGGCCATGGCAGCCGAACTTCCAGCAGAGGAGATCGAGCGCTTGCGGACTGAAGCTGAGGCCCTTTTTCAGGCCGTATCTGATTACCAACTGAGGACGATGGGTATGCCATCTCCGACACTGCAATGATGTTGCTCAGAAACCTGATTTTGAGATGCTACAGGGTCGTAATAGGGTGAAGGGGATGGTGGTCTTGTCGGGTTTGAAAACGAGATGGCCAGCCCCTGCCTGTCACACCATTCGATGCTAGGTGATGTTCAATGCATTATTAATGTCAAACATCTTTACAATATCCCTATTATATTTTCCGTAAGGCAGAGATAGAATTTCTTCTTTTTTCTTCACCACGCCAAAGGCCTTTATTAAAGCAACTAGTGCTTCAAATTCTTTGGGCGCACATGAAGGATCAGCAAGCAAATGAGTACGTTTGCTGAGTATGTCGACTAGCTCAGCCGAGCGAGCGAGCCTAGTGCCGCCATTGTACCGCTCTTCCAGGCCTAGGCTAGTGGCCAGCTGATCTGGAAAAGTACCATTATTAACAAGCTTAACCTTTTCGATTGGTTCACTGGCAAGTACCGAATGATTCAACTCGAATTTATAGATAGAGTCAAAGCACTGTTGATAGGGGTGTATGTGAGTATCAATATCAAATAATTTGCTCTCTTTGAACGTCTGGTTGCATTTTTCGCAGGAGGGAATATGGTTGTAGAATGACAGTGCCAAATAGGGAAAGGCGTGCTTCGAATAGAAGTGATCAATATCATAAAGCATCATGACCTTTCTTTCCGTCGCTGTCTTTTCGACTGCGATGATTTTTGCTGGCTCGTAGTTACAATATGGGCATGTTGCCTGCTCAAAAAGAAGCTTCTGGTAGCGCCTATAGCAATGATCGCTGCTGCGATAAGATGTGTAATTAAATAATTTTTTGAGCAATAATTCCCCGAACGGCTGCGACTTGGCTCTTCCTTTCTGCATTATATATAGATCTTCTTCAAGCAGGATGGATTGGGCTGTCGCAATTATTGGCTTCAGCTGAGTCGGCTTTGCGGTAATAATATGCTTGAGATAAACGGGATTCTCTAGAAGCCCCACATACTTCAATTGTCTTACCATCGCATCGTTGCCAACCTTATCCAAGTGCTCTTGACCTGAAACCAGTTCTCTCAGTCTGCCGGCTTTTGAAGTGATAGCATACTGGTTCGGGTGTCCGAATCTATTGATTGGATTCAGGTCACTCCACATTTCCTCGACAACATCATCAAGAAGCTTGGTGACATCAGGGTACTGGGTCGACAAATGGGTGTGAATGCTAATCATTCTGAAACTATCCGCTTGTGAATATGGAACTTAACGACATCATCATCAATAACTGACAGCGCAAGACTGAGACTTTCGGTATCCTGCTGGCTCAATGTCTTTTTGTCGAGCAGTTTAAATACTTCCCTAAGATAACTAGATGACAGGTTGCCACTTCTTTTATGATTAAGGCCGAATGAATATTGGTATATATCATAAAGGTTCGCTGCAAAGGTTTTGTGTCTTTGCGCATCCCGATTACTTAAGTCGGCGGAACCTTCTGGATCCTTATTTAAAACAACCACGCACTGATGAGGCAGGTCACTGATAAGGATGGGGGAGTGAGTCGTGAAAACGACTTGCACCGTTCCTTCGGAAAGTTTAGGGAGGCATTTTATGAGTCTTTCTACAAACTCCAGCTGCCATTCCGGATGAAGATAGAGATCGCCCTCATCAATGCAGATCAAAGTAGTACGTTTTTTCTCCGACCTAAATCTATAGCTGTCTACACCATTCCATATCGAGCTAAACAGATTTAAATATGCCTTTTGACCTGAGCTTACGCCAGTCCAACTGATAGAGCCAAACCTTAGAGTCTGAATAACGCATGCCAGATGTCTATAGCAGAAGGAGTCGACAGGGTCAAAATCAATGGTAAATATGTATTTAGGGCCAGTTAAAGTTTCATCAATATCGAAATGCTTTTCCTTCAAAAAGCTCTCCAGCCCAAGCAAAATCGTAAGTGCATCATGCAGAAGTAGGTTGGAGCTCCACGGGATTGTATTATTGTGCCGTGAGCAGCGTTCACGAAACTCGGCAATTAGTTCTTCGAATGCTATGTTTGGTCTTTCCTCAAGGATGTGTACCATATCAGAGACAAGCCGCTTCTCTGAGGTATCTCTTTCTAGCAAGGTTTTCAAGAACCCCATTTGTATGGTTTGTCTGACCAGGTAAAGCTTTCCTCTATCCCTGTTCTTTTTTCGAATCTCGGCCAGGTAGTTCAATACCGGAACAACGGCATCTTGCCTAGATACTTGATTATGTCGATTGATAAATTTTTCTATTCTTATTTCAATTCTTGGTGGGGCTGACAGTCCAAGGCTTTCAAATTCACTTGATTGGAAAAATTCAATGTCATTTACAAAATCAGACTGTCTTGTTTCTCGGTTTCTAGCAAGGGTTCTAGGGTTGTTTTTGTTGTTCACAGAGACGTCGGCAATGGCATCTCCAAAGTCAATAAAATTCTTATCAAATACGTTGGAGAAAAATACTGTATCCATCCCCTCCATCTCATCTCGACTTACGGAGCCACTAATGTAGAAGTCAGCAGAGATAGGGTGCTTTATATTGGTTGACTGATAATAATTCCCGCCCGCCCTGTAGATCACCAAGTACTCAATTCTTAATGTCTCGCTGCTGTTCACTATGCGGCATATCAATTCAAGCAGATTAGTCTTACCTGCCCCGTTTATGCCTAGCACACCAGTGATGCTAGCTATATTGTCTCCAAATAAGTGGGGCATGGGGTTTTTATTAATGCGATGAAGATTCCCTCCTGCGATATCAAATTGGAAATCAAATTCATCAGAAAAACTAATGCCGAAGTTTTCTAGATTCTTGAATTTCTTTACCCATATAAAGCAAAGCTGCATTAGATCATCCTTGTAATTCGAAATCTCATATTTGACATGAGGTCGACGCATAAAAAGATACGTGGCGTAATGCCATGCTTAGGATTCTACCTGACCGGAGAAACTGGTGCAGCAGGGTCAGCTGGTAAAAACACCGCGAGCGGTGTTCTTGCGCATCGCCCCGTCGACGCAAATTTTTTGATACGTTTTCAGCCTGCGCCGTGCAGAGTAACTGCCTGGCAAGGCGTATGACCCTCTGCTAGCTTTTTGCCACAACCAACGTCCAGGAGTGGGCAAGATGCAGGCGCAGGTGGATATCCGTTCATGGCTTCTTAAGCAAAATGACTGGCTTCAGGAAGCAGCAGACCGGCTGCTGAAGAAGGGCGAAATTGATGCACTCGATGTCGCGGATCTCACCGCGCTGATCAAAACACCAGCCGGGAGTACCTGCGCCCACCACTGCAATGCTCAACGGCGTATCGCTGTTGGTGGCGTGGGCATTTAGGTGATGGTTCAGCAGTGTCTGATGCAGTTTCTCAGCTTGGCCGCGACTGTCTAGGAACGCACAGTGCTCGTAGACCCCAGGGGTGCTGAAGTCATTGCTTTGACTACCGACGGAGAGTACCAACGTGTCGTAAGCAATCGTACGCTCAGGGCTGATCTCCTTGCCACCGGCATCAAGCGTCCTTTCCAGAGTAATCAGTTTGGCGTTGCGGTCGATGGCCGACATCCGGCCATACTGGAAACTGAAATGGTTCCAACGTGCCTGCGCCACGTAGTTGAGCTCATCGAGCCCGGTATTGAGTGAGCCTGCCGCAACCTCGTGGAACAGTGGCTTCCAGATGTGGGTGAGGTTGGCGTCTACGAGCGTGATTTGTGCTCGTCCTGTGCGCCCCAGCCGCTTGCCGAGTCGTGTTGCCAATTCCAAGCCGCCAGCGCCGCCCCCTACGATAACAATGTGATGATTCATTTCCGCTGCCACTTAATGTTTGTGGTTAAGCATGCCCGTATGAGGAGCAGTGAGAAATTGAGCATTTAAAAAGGGAGGCTTCGCTAAATACGAAGCTAAATTCAGCAACGAGCCAAGACCGGGGTCTACCAAGGCCGTGAGCGCGCTGCCGCCCGCATGGCTTGGCTGTTTAGACATAGCTTGAATCCGCTGAAGAGGTGAGTGATAACATCAAGCGCGAAGTCAATGGAGGACTGAAATGGCAGAGGTTGATGACAGGCTTTTTCAAGCCATGTGTGATCTGTGGAGCATACACAGCTCTCAGAATGGAGTTTTTGCAGAGCCTGAATTCAAGCGGCTTGAGCAGGTTTGCGCTGATCTGTACGAGGGAGGAGATCGTAATCTTGGGCGTACTCTCGCTCTCAATCATGCATTGAGATCTCTTGGCGCCCCGTGCTTACAGACTCAAGGGGGCCAGGGAAATATCGGCGATGTAGTGGTATCTGCAAAGGCCATCGATAAAGCCTTCACGCAGACGCACGCGGACTACACGCATATTTGTCCGCTTGATTACGCAGAGGACTTGCCATCCCTCGAATTCGGCCCGATCAAGCTTGAGCGATTCAGTAAAGCGGATCTCGAAGCGCTTTTCGATTTGCCCAGGCTCGCCAGGCACTATCCAGAACGCTCGCTCGACGCTGCGCGGCTGTCGCAATTTCACTGGCTTGTGGTCAAGGAAAGCCGGCCTGTCGCGGAAAGCGCCGGGAGGCGCGCATTACCGGATTTTTTCGGGTTCATGGATAGGGACAATGGTGCTATCGACCCCCACGAAGGCCGCTTTCCCCAAGCGGTTGAGACAGCTTTGTTTTTCCTACTGCTAGCTCCCTGGGAACGATGGTCAACTATGAACGAGGTAGATTGGCGTGGCTTCCGAGTGCCTTGGATTTACACCCGGAGCGATGACTTGTTCGTCCCGCCTGCGCCGCCTCCTGGCGCAGATACCCTTGCATGGCAGCCGCATATCTACACAAATGAAGATGGAGAGTGTGTTGAAACAGAGCGTCCTATCGAGTTCCCACTGACAGCTTCTGCGGAGCGCGAGATGTCTCAGTTTTGTCAGGAGCGATGGAACAGCTTCCAAACCGCCCTCAGATCCGATCTGCTAAAACCACCGATAATGCATTTTTTGGTGAGGGCATTTCTATCCGACGGCATTGATGAGTTCATGGCTCACATGACGACGATTGAGGCTGCTCTGGGGCTTCATGCTGATCACGATCGTAGGGCCCGGAATCTTCACCATCCAGGATGGTGGGCCACCAGGCGAGTGGGGGCACGAGTGGCATCGATCCTGGACGATGCTTCAGCTGCTGGCCTTTATACCGAGCTGTTCGATTTGCGGAGCGCCTTCATCCATGGACGCGAGAGCATGGAAAAAATCTCAACGTTCAAGCGTGTTGAAGCACGACGTTTGGCGGCAGCAATAGCGGCGGCGGTCGTTCACTACGCGAGCCAGGCTACACAACCCAGAGATAGCTTTTTGCGGGAACTGTTGGATAACGGGGTAGAACTGATCACTCAGAATCAGCCAAGCTGATCGGTACGAGCGTCAACAAAAGTAGCCTGGCATCTTCAAGGCATCAGCCTAGAAGGGAAGCTCTGTTTGCCCTGCAGCCGGTCTGGAAGGTCGGTGCTGCATCCTGGTTGGAGATGTAATTACCTCGGGGACGGGTACCAATGCCTTAAGGCCAGGCACGCCTCCATCACGGGCCAGTTCGCGCAGCTCGACCCCTAACTTGTCGACTAAAGCCGCCGCTGGCTCACCGGTCTCCTCACTAACCGTCAAAGCGAGCAAGGCCAGCGGGGAGAGATCAAGCCGTTCGCTCAGTTGCTCCAGCTTGTCCAAGGTGATGCTGGATTTTCCGCTCTCTAGCTTCGACAGGTATGTCCTGCTCGTTGTATCCGCGAATTCACGCTGGGTGATGTTCCGCTTGCTGCGCAGCGCACGCAGCACCACAGCAAATGACGACTTCAGTGCCATGAGGCCTTCCTCGCATCGAGATGATCATCACGCATGATTCTGAATCTTCTTTGGTGCCCGGATTCCAGCATTTGATGCCTACTTCCCCCGTTAACAGCCACTCCAGCGGGGTCAATTTTCACCATCCCAGCACGGTCGATCAAACCGCTCAGTGGTGAGCGGGCACTGTTGAAATATACAGTGCTCGCCTTTATTCTTCTAGGAGAACATTTGTACTCCTATCACATTTAGGACTCATAGCGCATGCACGACCACGCCAACGACAGACCGATCGAACCATTTTTCAGCCGGGAAGAGCTCCTTGAGCAACGCTGCGACCTGCTCGAAAGCGAGCTTGCGGAACTGGGGGATGAGCTGCAGGCAAGCCGTGAAAAGATATCGACCCTTGTGGTGATGTGGTCTGGCGTCACAGCTGAGCTACGTGCAGCGGAGGCAAAGCTCATTAAGATGAGCTCTCCGGATCATCATGATCGATCCGGCCTGGGCTAAACGCAGCTAAGCCACCGAAGGAGTTGCTGGCGTCGACATACCTCAGCGCAGACTTCATATCTTTCCAGCCGACATAGCTCATGAGGCCCTTGATATCCCAGCCGTTCGCGGACGCCCATGTCGCAAATCCTCGTCGCATCGAATGACTGCTGTAGGACTGAGCAGGTATGCCAGCTTCTTCCAAAATACGCCTAAGCAACGGAATGAGGCTGGTTGATTTAAACCCTTTCTCGGAAAGGTTGCCCCACCGATCTAGCTTTCGAAAGACAGGGCCTCTGGTCATTCCGGCTACGTTTATCCAGTTGATATACGCCTCCACTGGACACAGTTTTTTCAGAGCAGGGGTATGAAAAGTACTGCCTTGATGGTCGCGATCAGCCTTGGTGTAGGGCAGATAGAAGGTGATGCCTATGCCGGCCTCTGCTTGAGTATCTTCGACCTGAAGGCGAGCCAGCTCATCACTTCGAAAGCCGCGCCAAAAACCGATCAGTAGCAGGGCTGCGTCGCGCCGGTATCTCATAAGTGCACGGTAGTCCCCCGACTCTACCGCGTCTGCTGCTTTGCTATTCAGCCAATTGACCGCCTTCTCAAGGTGGCGAAGCTGAAGAGGGGCAGCCTGCTTCTGCCTGGTGGGGTGCACAACGCGGATGCCCTTGAGCATCTGGCGTACTTGGGGTGCTTTTGTTGGATCTGGAAAACCTTGGCTTACATGCCACTGAGCTAGCGCAGCCAAACGCTGACGCAGCGTACTGAGCGCCAGCGAGTCCGCATACTCCGCGAGATAGCGAACGATTCCTTCCGCCGTCGCCGGCAGAAAGCCTCCCCACGTCACCTCGAAATGCTCGATGGCTGCCCGATAGCTTTTGCGGGTGTTTTCACGTGTACCTGCCGTGAGATACCGCTGCGCCTTGTCCATCTGCCTTTTCCTGCCATTCGTACGTGCTCTGGACACGATTCTGAGGCATTTTGAGCGCTAAGAACACATAACACTCCATTATTTACTCTTTTAAGTACTGTTTTTCTGGAGCAAGAAATGGCTTAAGATGAGATGTAAATACATGACATGTAACGCGGTACGAAATTGTAGGGGATGGGCATGGCTCGCGGTGGTATTAACAAAGTTCTTGTGCAGAAAGCGCGTAGCGCGCTGCTGGCGCGCGGCCTCAACCCGAGCATCGACGCCGTGCGGGTTGAGCTCGGGAATACCGGCTCCAAAACCACGATTTCCCGGTATCTGCAGGAGCTGGAGGCTGCAGATCCACGCCCTCAGTCCGACCCGACGCGACTGAGCGATGAACTCACCGGCTTTGTCGCTCAGCTGCGGGAGCGACTACTGGAAGAGAGCAATGCTGTGTTGGCCGAGGAGCGCATCTCACATCAACAGAGCGTGGATGCGCTTTATAAGCAGATCGAGGGTCTTGAAGATGAGCTCAAGAAGGCTCAGCAAGAGACCGCAAGCCGCGACGCCGTGCTGGTAAGTCAGGCCGAGGAGCTGAAGACGTCGCAGTCATCGTTACAGACGGAGCTCAATCGCAATGCTCGCCTCAGCCAGAGCTGTGCTGACTTCGAGTTGCGTGTGCAGGAGAAGGAGGAGCTAGTGCGATCACTGGAGGAGAAGCATGCACATGCTCGTGATGCCATGGAGCACTATCGCAATGCGATCAAGGAGCAACGCGAACAAGACCAGCGTCGTCACGAAACACAGCTTCAGCAGTTGCAGCACGAATCGCTGCAACTCCAACAAACCTTGATGGTGCGCCAGGATGAGCAGTCTCGACTCATTCGTGACAACGAACGATTGCTGGGAGAGGCAAGGCAGAACAACAAGCTTTTACACCAGACTCAGGACTCCCTGAGGCGCCTGGAAGGCGATCTGGGCATCGCAAACATGGCTGCTGCCCGGGCTGAGGGCGCGAAAGAGATGCTTCAGGAGCACCTGACGCTCGCGCGCAGAGAGGCGGAGGCTGCCAATGCCCATGTCATCCAGCTTCAAGGGACTTCAGCAGAGCTGGCCCAGCAGCTTGCAGAAGCCAAGCAAGCCATGTCGCTCAGCGAAAGCCCCGAACCAGCCGATGAAGGGGAAACCGATGCTAGGAGTGATGCTCAACGCAGCTAGTGCCTGGTAGGGAGGCTACGCAAGTTGAACTGCAGATGAAGATTGACCGCACTTAGGCAACGCGGGCGACAGGAGCATCAAACAAAGGGCGATTTCTGAAGAGCAGGGAGCCTTCTGAGCAGCCCCCGAGACGAGCAACAAACCCTAGGCGCACGAGTACCTGCAAATCGCCACCGCAGGTGCCCTCCATTCAATTTTTTCCGAGTGTAAGGTTTTCTTTGCCAGCAAAGAGAAGGTGGCGGCAAAGCCGCCAAAGAAGGACGACCCTCTCCTTCACCCGTATCAATTCAACGTGTTTCATTACAGGATCCAAGACAAGAGAAGGGCAAAAACAGGAGCAGGTAGCACCTAAGACTCCGTTTCAGCACTGGCTCACGCGGAGGGCCCAGACCTCCGCTTTTTCTTTGCTCTCAAATAATAAAACTCCACCTTGATAGCGCAGAGTTTCTCTTCGATCAGGCCGTCCAGGTCAAAGCCTTCCTGGAAACAGTAAACGTCGGTTTCGGTCAGGGGTGGCGGGACTTCTTGGCTAGCTAGGAGATCAGCACCCGCTGCCCGAAACGGCGAACCAGCACCGAAGATAATCCGCCGCGCCTCGTCCAGAAATCGCCCAGTCTGGTTCAGGTCGACAGGGCGGTACTTGATGAGCGTGATTATCTGCTCGCGTGCTACCTCAGAAGCGCTTTCCCAACCGATCCACAGATGAGGGCGTCCTACCAGAAAGACTTCAGCGTCAGCGAGGGTCGGCTCCTTGCTGATGTGCTTGATGGCCAACCCAAGCGCTAGGGCGGTCGCACTTTCAGTTAACGTTGACATAGCTCTTTCACCCAATGCAGGCACTGGGATTCAGACTTGATCTGCTTAGGGCTGCACTGCTCATTTAACGAATCGGAGTGCTGCCGTTGGTAGTCAGGAATGATGTAGATAGCCCCAGTGGATGGGGTATCTATCAGGTGAAGGCCCAGATTTCGAGGCGAATTCCAAACCTTGGCATCCAGCGAGTAGGTTCGATCATTGACCGTGAAGCGCAGGTCAGCCTGGTCGACGTCGGGCCACAGCTCAGCAGAAATCCCTAGCCGAGCAATGCCATCGCGCAAGCGCATCTCCAGCAGCCCCGGAATCAAGGTAAGTGCCCACAATGGGGGGACTAGCCTGTACTTGTTCTTGGCAGTGACGGGGTGGATGACCTTCGAGGTTCTGACGCTCACCAGGTCGTCAGCCATCCACTGGAAAATTCCGACGGTTTGTTCACACCACTGCGCGCCGCAGGACACTGCCCGGTGGCGAATCTCCATCGGCCACCCACAACCCGGACACAGGTAGATACAACCCGAGTGGATCAGATGCTGAGGAATCGGTTCGTACAGCGAGTTGAAGGTGACTTGAAGCGGAATCAAGAAGTCCAGGCTACTGTCAGCGTCTACGACCCCATGCTCGATCAAAAACATCCGGAACAGCCGGTATTCATCATCGCCATGGGGTCGCGTCCGGCAGAGGTCGCGAACCTTCTTCACGATTTGCTGGACACGCTCCCAGCCCAAGCGAGGGTTGGTCTCCAGCGCGATCGCGCTGCACAGCATGGTGGGTTCATCGGCGAACTGCAGAGCTCCCTCGTATCCTTGCCTGAGACGACTGTCCAGCCATTGCTCAAGCGGCAGGCTGAGGCAGGAGAGCAGATTTGCGATCGTGCGGGGAGGGGAACCGGGCTCCAGCCACCAGAGCAGGGCGCTGGCCTGGCGCATGAGGTCATGCCGCTCGGCAAATTGGCGGGCATCAAGCTGCGCTGCCTCTACGATCAGGCCGAGCAAGCGCTGGGCGTCGCTATCCACTGAGTCCATAAGCCCCCCTTTACTTGGAAGCATGTGTCTCTGCGGAGCATCGTGCTCTGCACGTCTTACCACCGGATCAAGCAGGCTGGTTCAATATATCGATTATCGCAAGACAACCGGTCGGATCGCGCCGTGTTCGCTGGTGCCGGCGCTTCCGTGGAACGCCCATATGACCTGGCTTGCTGCGTTGTTTCGCTCTCATGTACGCAGAGCCTGGTTCCGATAAATGGCAGGGACGCACGAAGGTAAAGCACTGCAGTGAGTAGCCTTGGCCAGACTTTCATGTCATATAGCTATCAAATCATTAACGAAGATGTGACAGCACTACTGCGGCTTTCACTCACCACCTGATCGCCAGGGATAGCCATGCAACTTCAGGACTTGCTTTCTAGAGGGTATTTCCCCATCCAGCTCCCGGTTGGGTTCAGCACAAAGCAATTGGCAGAACACATAAGGGCAGTCCAAGCGACCTGGGATGAAGCCTTGGACGGGAGAAGGCGCATACTTTCCCAGTCCGAACGATTTTCGGTGGCGAGGTCGTCTTACAGCAGGCGGACTACCTCCATACCCAATCCCGTCAATTTTTATGGCCTGGCCAAGGACATATGCCAGTACTGGCCTCAAATCCAAGAGCATTTCAACAAGAGTGAGATATCTCGTAGCATCCCTGGAGAAGGAGGCTCGCTGCGAGCGATTGAGCTGACGAAATTCACCGACTTGTACGAGGAGCGCGTGCGCCGCTCGGCAGGCGCGCGCTACGCGCTGGTCACCGATATTTCGAGCTATTTTCCCACCATCTACACCCATACAATTCCGTGGGCGTTGCATTCCAAAGCAGCAGCCAAGGCGAGACGGGACAGAATCCCCGATTTTTTTGGCAACATCCTAGACCAACGCTGCATGGGCACGCAGGATGGGCAGACCATAGGGTTGCCGATCGGCCCGGATACCTCGCACATCATTGCAGAGATGATCGGCGTCGCGATTGACGACTCCATTCGAATTGCCCTGGATGGTTGGCCCAAAGGTTTCCGCTATGTTGATGACTTCACTTTCTTCTTCAACACGAGAGAAGAGGCCGAACGCGCGCTGGCTGTCATCATCAAGTGCGTCAGCGCGTTTGAGCTGCAGATCAATGCATCTAAAACTAAGATTGTTGAGGTACGCGAGCTCGTTCAGGAGTCTTGGAAATACACCCTCAAGAAGCTGAAAGTCTCAGCCAAACGGCGCCAGCAGAAAGATGACATTCACCACTATTTTGAAGTGCTGTTCTCGCTGGAGGCGCGGTTCAAAGATGAGAGCTTGGTGAAATATGGCCTGAAGCAGCTTTCGTCCACCATCGTCAAAAAATCCAATTGGCCCATCGCGGAAGCATACCTTCTCAAATGCGGGTATGGATTTCCCAACACGCTCCAGGTGATTACCCAGATCCTTGTGACCTACCATCGCCACCAGTATCAGTTGAACAGGGTGGCGTTGGGCGACTTTTGCAGAAACCTCCTCGGCTCAGCATCGGCCGCGAACCATCACAGTGAAACGGCCTGGCTGCTATGGCTGTGTAAGGAGCTTGAGATTCACCTGGACGCCGCGTTGGTACAGCAGGTGCTTCACATGGAGAGTTCAGTTTGCTCACTTATTGCTTTGGATCTGAACAATTCAGGTTTTGTGAACGGTGATCTCAACCTTACCGACCTTGGGCCATTGGCGACCCGTCAGGCGCTTGTGGGCAACAATTGGATGTTGGCTTATGAAGGGGGGCGTCGTCGCTGGCTTGCCAACGAGAACCTTGATTTCATCCAGGGAGATGCTTGCTTCGCCGCGCTGCTGGAGGCTGGCGTTGGCTTTTACAGTGAGGCGGCTCAGCTTCACCCCATCTTCCAGCTTAAGCAATCAGCGCCTATGGACATCGACTTCGACTCCGACGATGAAATCGAAAATGACTTTGACTTCGATGATATGGATGAAGAGTACTTTGACTCCACTGACCAGAGCGAAGACGAGGATGACGGCGAGCCAGGAGCGGCAGCGCAGTCAGTTGCTGTCCCTGGCCATTTCGCTGCTGACGACATCGATCTGGACGCAATGTGGTTGAGGGACGAGTAGGGCATAACTGGAAAAGCTGACAGACAACTAGGAGCATTAATGACCACTACCTTCCCACCTCGTCTTATTATCGACGACCAACAGATCATGGTCGTCCTGGATACCTCGCCTGTACGCGAGCTTGCCCATGAGAGCGATAGCCCTGATTGGGTTTGCACGTTCGAAGAAATGTCCAACCAGGGTTACTCATTTTCGCTTGCCGATGGCACCTTTGCGGAGCTGATAAACCAACGCCGTAAAGGAGCGATTCTAGTCGGAGAGTTCGATCGAATGTGCTCGCGGTTGTCCCGATTCTTGAATCTGGATTTTCCGATCATTCTGGGGCGAACCGACGTGCAAGGTATGATTCAGCGCCATCCAACTTCATGGAACGAAGAGGAATGCCGTACGCGCTCCAAACAAGCTTGGGATGAGTTGCTTCACTGCACTCGCGCTGGATATCAACCAGACTCTGCTGAAGCCGTGCTGGAGGCAGAGCGCAATGAATGGCGATCAATGCTCAAAGATTGGCAGGACGGGGTCAACTCAATCCGAGCGGTCAAGCGAGCGCAACTCGCCATTCTCCGCACGCTGGATGAATCAGGATTACTCCAAGGGTTAATGGGTATGCCGGCCGAGGAAGCGTTGAAGACACTTCAAACCCTTCGCGCTCTGCCGGCACATCTTGATGAGGAATTGATTGATGCCTCTGACCCGATCCCTGCTGCTATGGTTGTGAGCATTGGCGAGGCACTCCGATCGATTGACCAGGTAGACATCCCCGGTGTGATGGTTTTTTACCCCAAATATGTGTTCCAAAAGACCCACGTGTCGACTTCCGAATGCGATCCAGAAATAGCCTGGGCGACATGGATGGATCAATTACTCAGTTGGAAAGCAATTGGGCCTCAGATCAGCGAAGGATTTATGAAATCTTTCGAGGTAAACGACTCGGGTGATTTTACCGATAAAATGCGCAGCCATCTCGAACTGGTGTACTGCTGGAGACAGTTCACGCGAATGCAGCAGACAAAAAACGGGTATGACCCCGACGATGAAAAAAAATGTAACGATGGCATCGACTTCGACCTCTATCGTTTCTTAAAAATGCCAGCGCTTGTAGTTACCGAGGACAAGGCTTTTCTCACAGGTTTATCAGACATCAAAAGCTACCAAGCTAGCTGGTTCTACACGCCGAGGAGTCTGGCAAAAAGCTGGGCTAGCGGAAAATCTCCAGCGCCTATGTGGCCGAAGGCTAAGCATTTGTCCAAGCGCTGAGCAGGGGCCTGACCTCTGAAGCCGATATCTGGACAGTCGTAGTTTGACGAAGAACAGGCGGATGGCTGCGGTCGACACTGGTGCTGAACGAGCTGCGCTTCCATCTACCTCCGCGCCCTAGGCGGAGGTCAGTGCCAAGCAATACGCCTGCCTTGCGTCAGCCACACCGCTGAGTACGCCATCCCGAGTCCACCTTTTAGTTGAGGGCGGCGCATCATAGCCATGACGTACATCCTTGCTCGTTTTACGAATGCGGTAGTCGACCAGTCAGATGCCTTGTCACATGGGAAACGAACTCAGCATGCGGGCTGCGGTTCTCCGTCCAGCTACCTGCGCTCTTGGGTTTGGGCCGATAATCTGCCGTTGTGATCAGTAGTCGTACCTTAGCTCGTGAGACACCCACGAAATAGACGCAACGCTCCTCCGCGAGCTTGCCCCAGAACGCCTGGGTCTCCACGCCGAGAATGATGACCGTGTGAAACTCAAGCCCTTTACTCTTGTGGATCGTAAGAAAACGTACCGCCTGGTCGTCAGAAAGCCGAGCGAGTGCACTGGGAATAGTCTTCTCGGTAGCGAGCAACGCATCGACCCGATTTCTGATGTCGCGAACGACTTCATGCAACCGTGGCTTCGAATCGTAGTCTCCTGAGAGTGCAGTCAGAGTTGGATATCCTACGTCCCTCAGGAAGCAGCTTGTTAGTGTCCACCAGTCCTCATACGGGGAGGATGTCCTGCTAGCGGCCCTAACCTGACGCACATGGCCGCGGTAGGTCGTTTCAAACAACCTATGAAGGTGGTCACGACTGGCTTCTTCGTAGGGTGTGAACAAGTCCATCAGACGCGCCCATGCATCCGATTGGCCTTTTCCATAAAGGCAGGTCAGGTAGTCGATCACCAGCCGCGCTGCCGGCTCTTTCAGCAAGTCCTGCAACTCGCTGTCGTTCCTGGAAGCGATCCCTCGGTTGCTGAGCTCCGCCATCAGCGCCGAGCCATAGTCATCCACCTGGCGCGGCATGAGCACCGCGATTTCACGTGGTGGCACCCCCGCTTCAATCCAATGGCAAATGTTGTCTGCCAATACCTTCGCTTCTTGAGAGGAGTGCTGGAAATGAGCAGCCAAGATCTCTCCCTCATCGCCCGAGATCAGCTCCGCCGGCGTTACTGCCGCTGGATCAATTTCTCGGATGATTTCATTCTGAACACGCAGCAGATTGGGCTTCGATCGAAAGTTCGCGTAGAGGTGGAGGGGAAGGGCATTGAACTCAGTCGCATATGTCTTGAAGATACCCTCCAGCGCTCCGGCCCACCCCATGATCATTTGCTTACGATCCCCTACCGCGGTGAGGTAGATCCCCGTGTCAAGAAAGAGCAGCTTGATGAGTTCGTATTGATCTGCAGTGCAGTCTTGGAACTCGTCCAGGAACACATGCGCATAGGTTTTGCGAATTGCGTTTCGTGCGACTTCGCTACGGTGAATGATCTTGATGGCGAGGGGCAGCAATTGCTTGAAAGTGATCTGCTTGCCCGGGATGGCCTCGGTACCGATAGAGTAATCCGGGCTCAAGCCTTCCTCCGCAAGGACGGGGAGGAATTTATCGATGATCCGTTTCGCGAAGCCATGGAATGTCACACTGTCGAATCGCGATGCGAAGCTCCAGCCACAGCGAAGCTGAATCCTCTCTTGCAGGTTACGGCTGGCATCTGTCTTGAACGACACCGCCAGGATTCGCTTGGGGAACCGGCAGCTATTGGTTCGGAGAAGATAATCAGCACGCTGCGCGAGCACTTCGGTCTTGCCAGCACCAGGCCCCGCAGTGAGCAGGATCGACCGATCAAGCTCGCGAACTACACTCCATGCATTTTTTTCCAGGCTCACACCAGGAGACGGAACCCATTGATCATGAGAAATCACTCGGGCGATTCCTCAAGCTTGGCTTTGACCCTGTCTGCCAACCGGTTGAGGGACGGCGGCAGAGAAGCTAACAGCTCTGCGTCAGTCAGGTTGCCCAAGGCATCCAAGTGGGCTGCGGGCTTACTGCTCAGCTTGAATAGCTTGTGGTAGGCAGCGAAGAGTTGCTGCTCCTCATCATCGTACTGATCCGGATTGAAGTGGCTTTTGCCGAGAACAGTTACATGGTCGTGTGGTGTGGGGGGCGATAGCTCAGCGTTAAAGGCATCGGGAAACGCCTTAAGCATCGCAAAATCCAGATCCAGAGGTTCCGAGAAAAACACATCTCGATTTTCCAACGCCTCGAACACGCTGATATTTTGCTCCGAACCACTGGGATACCGGTTATGAGTTCTTACTGGTTTTTCAGGATGATTCCAAGCGACGCGCGGCCACTCCTCGGGAATACTACGAGCGGGATCAAAATTGTTGAGTTGGTCACGTACGTAGTTCACACGTCCCCAGCCTCCTTGATAGCGACCCACGTCGAGGTCGAGCAGGGTAATGTGGGGCGTACCTAGCGCGTTCAGCAGCCGCCAGAAGTGATTGACATGGCGCCCCCCTAGCGGAGCGATCGCCACTGCATATTCGTCAACGGGAGCGCCCTTGGCTTGAAGGATGCGAGGCAGCACGATTTCTTCACTGTCACCTTCACCAAGAACCACCAGGCGTGCGAAATAGAGTTCGGGAAATGCCTGGACTGCTTCTCGGACGAACTTGTATGCATCGCTGCTCTTATCTGGGAGCATGATGGTCGATACATCCGTTTCTCGCTTTGCATTCAGACGCAGGTATCTGATCTGGTCAGGCTCAACTCGTCTGAGCATTGACGGGGCCTGCGTGGCGATCAATGCTTGAGCGTCCACACCCACGGATGATTTCAGGGCGCTCACGATACGTCCCAGGTAATGGGGAGACAGGCTGTTCTCAGGTTCTTCGACCGCCAGAATCGTATAGGCGGCAGGTTTCAGCTTGAGGGGATCGAACGAGGTGTTCTGCCCTGATCTGACCTCGCGGCCAATGCTGAGGGAGGTCAGCACCAACGAGAGGTATAACATCGACTTTTGGCCGTCACTCAGCCTTGCATAATCCACGTGGCTTTCACCATGGCCAGGCGTAAAGGAAATCGAGAGGTGCCGCAGGATGGCCTCAATTTCAGAATTCGCGAAGGTGAGGGATGGATTCGCGAAGAAGTCGCCTTTGTGAAGGCGTTGCCACGCACCGCTGAGGCTTGAGCTCAAGGTCTTGATCGACTCGTTTTCCGACAAGCACTCGGTGATTTGCTCAGTGAGCTGCTTGATTGAGTCCCGGTCATCGCTCCAGTTGACGGCTCGAAGGAGGCGGCCTAGAAGCGCACTGGCACCGAAGGCAATATGATCAGCGGGATCCCGGCGAGCAGGTAGGTAATGAACGTGTATCTCGTCTCGTTCACGCTTCGCCACGGGCTTGAGCGTCGTGGGCTGCCCATTGTCATCCATGCGGGTCACGTAGAGTAAACGCTCTTCCACCTCGCCATCAGGGTGCAAAACGCCTTCCAGGCGATAGCGAATGCGGGGAACACCATCTGCCGTCTGCAGGGTCATCTGCGAGAAGAAAGGCGGTACCGTATCGTCGTCCTCATCATCCAGAGTTTCGTAGAACGTGAAGTCCGCTTCGATCCAGAGCGAGCGTTGAGCAGGTACCTCCTGCTCGGTTGATGGAACATGGAAATCTGCTCGACGGAGGCGACGCAAGCCTGGTTCGAAGCCAAACATCCGTGCCAATGCCTGCAGTGTCGCCGTCTTCCCTGCTCCATTGGGCCCTAAGAGGTATGTGACGCCTTCGAAGGTGATCTCCGTAACTTCATGGCCAAATGACTGAAAACCGCTCAGGCGCAGACTGCAAAGCTTCATGTAATGATTCCTTTCGGCTCCTCCTAATGGCTCGCTCGTGACTCACGAAAAAACTGGGGTGAGGAGGTGGCACCGTGCCGCTACAAGATACGACATGCAATGCGTGGGTGACTAGGCAGGGCTCGGCTTCTCTACTCCCCGAAAGAGTCAGGAGAACGTGAGCTGGCGCTGGCGCGATGCACCCGATTTAACAACCAGCACCTGGTGTCACTGGCCCAGCAGTTCGGTGTCTCGTAACCGTCCGGCCAACTCACCTTCCTGACCCCGACGCCAAAGGCGATGGTGTCCACCTAATTTACGTGGACACCATTTCTAGCCTTTTAAGCGGGTCTTTCCATGCAGTCACAACGCCGTTCCTATTCAAGATCCTTCAAAGCCCAAGTTGTCCAAGAGTGCGCCCAGCCCGGCGCATCGATTGCCAGCGTCGCGCAGAAGCACAGCCTTAACGCGAACCTCGTCCATAAATGGATTAGGGTACTCACGAACAAAACCATGGCGCTGCAACCTGCTTTCATTCCAGTGTCCTTGCCGCTAGTCGGAGGACACTCGCAGGCAGCTTCATCGAGTATCTGCGTTGAAATCCAGCACCCGCGTGGCACCGTCAAAGTGAACTGGCCGACCGAAAGCGCTGTCGCCTGTGCCACCTTTCTGCGAGACCTGTTGGTATGATTCGGATCGATGCCATCTGGCTTGCCACCGAGCCTATGGACATGCGCGCCGGTACCGAGACCGCGCTGGCCAGGGTGATCGCGGTGTTCGGTGTGGCGAAGCCGCACTGCGCATACCTCTTCGCTAATCGCCGTGCCAACCGAATGAAAGTCTTGGTGCATGACGGTGTGGGCATTTGGCTGGCAGCGCGACGATTGAACCAAGGCAAGTTTCATTGGCCCGGCATCCGTCACGGATCGGAAGTCGAACTCGATAACGAGCAACTTCAAGCCTTGGTACTGGGTTTGCCGTGGCAGCGGGTCGGCGCAGGCAGCGCGATCACAGTGCTTTAGCCCCTGCCATTAGCCCATATCGGTTTATCGCTGTTGACGACCTGCTCTGACACAATCAGCGGCATGACTTCCTCGCCCAATCTCGACCAGATGACACCGGAACAGCTGCGCGGCTTGGCCGAACAGGCTATGCAGTTGCTGTCCCAGGTCGACGCCATGAGCCAGAAAATCCATCGCCTCGAAACGGTCAACGAGCAAATGGCTCATGAAATCGCCATCCTCAAGCGACACAAGTTCGCCAAGCGCAGCGAGCAACTGAGCCCCGACCAAGGCAGTCTGCTCGATGATCTGCTCGATACCGATATCGCAGCTATCGAAGCCGAGTTGAAGGCAGCCAATCCGCCGGCCGCACCGGCCGAGCCACGTAATAAGCCCAAGCGTGCACCACTGCCGTCGCAGTTTCCGCGAACCGTGATCCGTCACGAACCAGCGAATACTCAGTGCGTGTGCGGCTGCCAGCTTCAGCGAATCGGCGAAGACGTCAGCGAGAAGCTCGATTACACTCCGGGCGTGTTCACCATTGAGCAGCATGTGCGTGGAAAATGGACGTGCCGTCAGTGTGAAACACTGATCCAGGCGCCTGTACCGGCCCAAGTGATCGACAAGGGCATCCCGACCGCAGGCCTGTTGGCCCACGTGATGGTGGCGAAGTTCGCCGACCATTTACCGCTGTACCGGCAGGAGAAGATTTTTGGCAGGGCCGGACTGGCAATTGCTCGCTCGACACTGGCGCAATGGGTCGGACAGACCGGTGTGCAACTCCAGCCTCTGGTCGAGGCGCTGCGTGAGCATGTGTTGGCCCAGGGCGTGATCCACGCCGATGAGACCCCGGTTCAGATGCTCGCACCAGGCGAAAAGAAAACCCACCGTGCTTACGTGTGGGCCTATAGCACCACGCCTTTCTCGGCCCTAAAGGCCGTAGTCTACGACTTCAGCCCCAGCCGTGCCGGCGAACATGCGCGTAACTTCCTGGGCACGTGGAACGGTAAGCTGGTCTGCGATGACTTCGCCGGCTACAAGGCCAGTTTCGAGCTGGGCATCACCGAAATCGGCTGCATGGCCCATGCACGCCGCAAATTCTTCGACCTGCATGCAGCCAATAAAAGCCAGTTGGCGGAGCAGGCGCTTCACTCGATTGGCGGGTTGTATGAAGTCGAGCGACACGCCAAGGAAATGAGCGACGAAGACCGCTGGCGATTACGTCAGGAAACAGCGGTGCCCATCGCTGAAAAACTGCATGAGTGGATGTTGGCCCAACGCGAACGTGTGCCCGAGGGTTCGGCCACGGCCAAGGCCCTGGATTACAGCCTTAAACGCTGGGTAGCGCTGACGCGCTACCTGGAAGATGGTGCTGTACCCATCGACAATAACCAGATCGAGAATTTGATCCGGCCGTGGGCGCTTGGGCGCTCGAACTGGTTATTTGCCGGGTCGCTGCGCAGTGGAAAAAGGGCGGCGGCAATCATGAGCCTGATCCAGTCGGCGCGTATGAATGGGCACGATCCGTATGCCTATCTCAAGGATGTGCTGATGCGGCTGCCGACACAGCGGGCGAGCGAAATCACGCAATTACTCCCGCAGCATTGGATGCTTGCCTGAGACAGGCTAAGTGGACTTCGCCAAATAGTCAGCTCAAAGGCTGATTGGCATCAACAATTCGGAAGCGACTTTTCTGAGCATGTAGGTTTCGCGCAGAATTGATTGCCCCATCGAAGACTCGTGGCGCTGCATGACGGCTTCATTGTGCGCGATGGCTTCATGCAGGTTGATCCAGACAGGCCGCATACCATTAGCGATTTCGTGGCTTTCCATTCTCACGGGCTCTAGCTGGGGCGCTACTTCGCATTGATAAAAATGCGAGGTCATGTGCATCAGATCGTACTGTGGCTTCCAGTAGGGCCGGTACTCCTCGATGTAACCGTAGTGCTGGAGCACCTGTATTTCACGAGCACCAGTCTCTTCCTCAAGCTCACGCTTCAGGCCTGTGACAATGTCCTCGTCACCATCAAGGCCGCCTCCAGGAAAGCTGAAGTCGTTATAACGCTCGGTGAACAGCAACAGGATCTGTTCATCCCGCATCACGATGCCGCGTGCTGCATGTCGACGGAATACTCTGCCCTGTTTGGATTTCAGCTCGGGGTGAACAATTTCAGTTATGAGTTGCATGTGGTCTCGTTACGGCAAAATCAGTTAGTCATCGTCCAGGGTGGCCACGGCATTTCCGCAGTTCTGGAAATACTGTGGCCAGTGGAACTGGCTCAGCGAAGCAGCAATACGGGTAAAGTGGATGTTCGCAGCATCGTCGTGGTCGTGCTGCCTACCAGAAACTGCCTGATGCGTGAGTGCCCGTACGCCCCCATGACTAAGAGGTCAATGCCGTGCTCTGCCTGATACGCATGAAGTACCGACTCTACTTCGCCTGGGCGGATCTCGGCATGCACTAGCAGGCCATAAGAGGCAAGTGTGGATCGTGCTTTCTCCAGCTCGTTCTGGTTTTCTTCAGAGTCCGTACCAACCATGACGATATGAATTGGCAGGCCTTCGCACAGCGGGCTTGAAGCAAGCATCTGTACGGTCTTGTGGCCTGTAGCGCTGCCGTCAAATGCCACCATGACCGTTTCAGGTTTCCTGAAATGGCTGGTTGTAATCAGGATGGGGCGGTGGATAGTTCGGACTACCGCTTCAATCTGGCTGCCAAGACTTTGGGCACTGCGCGTGCTGTCCTCACCGACTCTTCCAATCACCAGTAACCGAATATCGTCTTGGAGATCGCTCAGGCTTTCGACGAGATGGCCATGGCGCTGCTTCATATCAGGTGACATGGCGCCAGAGTGGACTGTTCGCTCGCGAGCTTTTTCAAGCATGTGCTGCCCATGCTCCAAGGCCAGTTTTGCCCGCTGCGCATCCAGCGTGGCCAACTCCTCCAGTAGATGTTCTCTGCTGCCGAGACCGATATTGCCGCTGAGGTCAGCGGATGCAGGATATTTCTCCTTATCCAGCACATGAAGCAAGGTCAGGGGAGCGCTGAGTCGTTGCGAGGCCCATGCTGCGTAATCGCAGACCGCCAATGAGGATTGTGAGTTATCAATGCAGGCCATTATGTGGGTCATTGTCGTTCTCCTTAGTGGCTCATGAGCTTGTCGATGGCACCGGGTTTGTCATGCACGCCGAAGCGGTCAACGATTGTTGCGCTGGCTTCATTGAGACCGAGCACTTCAACCTCAGCGCCTTCGCGTCGGAACTTGATCACGACCTTATCCAGGGCTGCGACGGCGGTGATATCCCAGAAATGCGCCTGTGTGAGATCGATGGTGACCTTGTTGAGCGCTTCCTTAAAGTCAAAAACCTCAGTGAACTTGTCCGCAGAGCTAAAGAACACCTGGCCCACGACGTAGTAAGTCCTATGTGATTTCGTCTCTTCCAGAGTGCTCTTGATATCCAGGTAGTGCCCGACCTTATTGGCAAAAAACAGCGAAGCCAGCAGCACACCTACCAGTACGCCGTAAGCCAGGTTGTGAGTGGCCACGACGACCACGACGGTCGCCACCATGACAAGGTTGGTCGACAGCGGATGCTCTTTCAGATTACGCAAAGAATCCCAGCTAAAGGTGCCGATGGACACCATGATCATCACAGCCACGAGTGCGGCCATAGGGATTTTGGAGAGCCATTCGCCAAGAAATACCACCATCAGCAGCAGGAAAACGCCGGCACACAATGTCGAGAGACGGCTGCGGCCACCAGATTTCACGTTGATGATCGACTGGCCGATCATGGCGCAACCTGCCATGCCGCCAAGCATGCCGGCAGCGATGTTGGCCACACCCTGGCCTTTGCACTCGCGGTTTTTGTTGCTGGTGGTATCGGTAAGGTCGTCGACGATGGTCGCGGTCATCATTGATTCGAGTAGACCCACTACTGCCAACGCAGCCGAGTACGGGAAAATGATGCGCAGGGTTTCAAAATTCAGCGGAACTTCAGGCCAGAGGAAGATCGGGAGCGTATCAGGCAGTTGGCCCATGTCACCGACGGTGCGGATATCCAAACCGAGGTAAATGGCGATGGCAGTCAGCGTCAGAATGCACACCAATGGAGAGGGAATCAGCTTGCCGATCTTAGGTATATACGGAAACAGGTAGATGATTCCAAGGCCCGCTGCGGTCATCGCGTAGACGTGCCAGGTCACGTTGGTCAATTCAGGTAACTGCGCCATAAAAATCAGAATCGCCAATGCGTTCACAAAACCCGTGACCACAGAGCGAGAGACGAAGCGCATCAACGAGCCAAGCTTCAGGTAGCCGGCAAGGATTTGAAGTACGCCACATAGTAGAGTCGCGGCCAGCAAGTACTGGAGTCCATGCTCTTTTACCAGCGTAACCATCAGCAGTGCCATGGCGCCTGTCGCCGCCGAGATCATTCCGGGGCGTCCGCCGACAAAGGCGATGACAGCACAGATACAGAAGGAGGCGTAGAGACCGACTTTGGGATCTACCCCGGCGATGATGGAAAAGGCGATGGCTTCCGGGATCAGCGCGAGTGCGACCACCAGTCCCGCAAGCACGTCGCCACGGACGTTGGAAAACCACGTTTGTCTAAGTTTTTGCAGCATAGAAAATATCCAAGGCAAAGCATCGCGCACGCCAAGGGAATGGCGAGCGAATCGATACAAATTCAAATTTTGAGGATTTTTTGCTGTGTGCTTAAGGTGTAAAACCAGGCGTACAGCAGTGCGCACCCGCGAGCGAGGCTAGCGGAAGCAGGGTGTTGCGAGGGGGCGTAGCGCTAAGGCGGCGTAGGCTGCCAGTAGATCGTTTGGAGTACAGTCATACTGATGTTCCTGTAGCTCAAGGGGTATGCGGAGCAGAAGTATACAACGAAGCCATCGTCTATTGCGACCCGCTGCCAAGCTCAGCATGGGCTACGTCAGATACAGGCTTACTCAATGGGTATACCTGCGGCCAAGGCTTTTTTCCACTCGCTCTTGTTTGAGCTGGTCTGTGTGCTGAGGGGTGAGTTGGCCAGACGGTTACGGTGTCTCAGACTCGGCGATGGCCATCCGGCTCAAGGAGCTGGAGTTGGTGCGCTGGCCTTAGAGCGGGCAGGGCGTTCTGGCTATACCTGGAGCGCGCAGTCGGCGGGAGTTGTTGGATCGCCCAGAGAGGCATCCACTTTTTGGGCAAGTAAAAAAGGGGCCCTCACGAGGCCCCTTATCTTTGCTTCTGAAGGGTTACTTGAGAGTGTCAGTTTTTTTGTGTGCGGGCCGATAACGGCCTGCCGCCAGGCAGGCCAGGCTTTTACCAGGTCGGCCTGATAAATCGATCTCCGTACAGAATCGCAAATTGATTCATCGCATTTTTCCAATCATGCGCCGCCGAGCCCCAGTTTGCCGTAATGTTGCGCAGCCCAAGCCAGATCAGCTTGGTCGCTGCGTCATCAGTCGGGAAGTGGCCTCGCGTTTTGATGATCTTGCGTAGCTGGGCGTTGATGCTTTCGATAGCGTTGGTCGTATAGATCACTTTTCGAATGGCAGGTGGGAAGACAAAAAATGGGATCACTCGATCCCAAGCTCGTCTCCAGGCCGCCACGACCGCTGGGTACTGCTTTCCCCAAGGGCCATTTTCAAAGGCACCCAGTGCTTCCTCAGCCGCTTCTGCGGTGATGGCCTGATAGACCGGTTTAAGCGCCTTGGCCAGCTCACGGCGCTTATCCCACGCCGCATAATCGAGGCTGTTGCGGATCAAGTGGACGATGCAGGTTTGCAGCGTTGTCGCCGGAAACACTGCACTTAGCGCCTCTGGCATGCCTTTGAGACCGTCGGTAACGGCTATCAGCACGTCTTCTACGCCGCGGGTCTTGAGGTCGTTGAATACCTTCATCCAAAACTTCGCACCCTCAGTGTTTTCGATCCAGATGCCAAGAATATCGCGCGTTCCATCGGGTAAAACACCCAGCGCTAAGTAAATCGCCTTGTTGCGGACAAGGCCTTCTTCGCGGATCTTGACCCGCAGCGCATCGAAGAAAATGACTGGGTACATCGGCTCAAGCGGTCGCTGTTGCCACGCACCAATTTCCTCCATCACCTCGTCAGTGACTGAGCTGATGAAGTCATGGGAAACGTCCGTCCCGTATTGCTCAGAGAGGAAAGCGCGGATTTCTCGAACGGTCATGCCTCGGGCATACATGGCGATGATCTTGTCATCAAAACCGGTGTAACGCCGCTCATGCTTGGGGATCAGAATGGGGGCAAAACTGCCATCCCGATCACGGGGAATCTCCAGCCGCAGCGGGCCATCCCCTGTCAAAACCGTCTTGCCCGTTTTGCCGTTGCGCTGGTTGGTTTCATCCTCTGGGCGCTGCGCGCCCGGCGGATACCCCAGGTGGTGACCGAGCTCAGCACTCAATGCTCGCTCAATCAAAGCCTTCTTGAAGGCCGCAGAAGCGTCTTCGATAGCCTCTGCGGTCATCAGCCCTTCACCGAACTGCTCGAGCAGCTCCTTGGGGATTTTTGGTAGGTCACGCAGGGGTTTCTTTTTGGTTGGCATACATGCACCTCTTACTCATGTTATGCCCGAACACAAAATTTCTGACACCCCCGGTTACTTAGCTAACCAGCTCTCGACTTCGTCAGCACCATGCTGGCTTTTCCACTCTTTCAAGGTCTTGTGGTTACCACCCTTGGTTTCGACGCGCTCGCCTGTGTGAGGGTTGTTGTAGACCTTGAGCTGACGGGGCTTGCGACTGGACTTTTCAGCCACAGCTGCTGGTGCACGTCGACTGCCAGATTCAGGGTCAAGAATGGCTATGATATCGCGCAGGCTGTAGCCGTACTCCGATAGCAAGCTACGGAGCTTTTTTTCAAACTCGATTTCGCGCTTAAGGCCATCATCGTTTTTGAGGGTCTCAAGTTCGGCCAGCTGAGCAGCCAGTTGTTGCTCTAACTTACGGAATTCGGCGAGTCTGGACATTTGATGCTCCTGTATATGGTGCGTCGAGTATAGGGGTGGGACTACAGGCCATCAATGCGCAGGTTCAAGCCGATGCCTGAGGCTAAGGTCGACCTCATTAAGTATCCTGGCTTACCTCGCCTTCGGAGTCTCCCACTGGCGGGGAAGCCTGATCAGCGATGAACCCACGATCTCGCCAGCGACGACGAACAAATGAGTTGAAGTCGTAGGGATCTTCGAGATCCAAATTATCTGCGTGGTCTGAGACGATGACCTGGGGCATCAAGCCTGTTTCTGTCTCTGTTTCCACACAGAACGCCGCCAGCTGACTGAACATATTGTTCACTGCCACCAGATCTGCATCCTTTTTGTCGGATCTGTTTGCTGCCTCGGAGGCTTTCGTAGCCTCGAATGCTTTGTGCTTATCCAGCGCCGGGAAGTACACCTGGGTAGGTTGGTCGAGGAAAAGAATTGGCGGGATCCTGCAGTCTTGGTCGTCGTGTCGCGCAAATTGATAGTGCAACGCCATGAAGAGCGCCAGATGGGAGTAAAGCCAATTCGCGCCACTGCCCATGGAGCGCAGGTAAACCCGCTTCTCATCGCTTTGCTGGTACCAAAGCTCAAATGTGGTGAGGTCAAATTTCAGCTTGCAGGGTGTGTAGGTTTCTTCGAAATTGAACCTGTCACCGTATCGAGCGAGCGCTGCATCAATTTTCTCAGAAAGAGCGGCTACCTTGGTCTCTACGTCGTAGGCCTTGATCAACCGTTTGAGCTCTTTCACCTCATCCCTGAGCTTGAGCTCTTGTTCGCTGAGCGAAATGCCCGATTTCAGCTTCTGATTCCTCAGTCCGATCTCCAGTTCCACCTTGACCGAGATCGCCTGTTCATTGGGGTTCTTGGTCGTCTTGAGCTTTTCAAGTTCGGCGTCGAGGGGGTCGATGGCGACCTGGATTTTAGCGAGCGCGTCGTTGAATTTACCGATCTCTTTGATGAGGGCGCGCTCTTCGTCGGCATAGCTCTCTACGGCATAGCTTGAGAGGTTTAGCTCGCCATTAAGCCAGGTAATAGCGTCAAAGAGCTTACCTGCCGCTACAGCGGGTAGATCGGTGTGAGAGTCACACATCGGGCAGTGGGTATGTGAGATCTGAATCGATTTCGGCGTCCCGTCTGCCCGCATAGCCTTGGTCAAACTCTTCGCAGATATTATCGATTCACGCACCTGAGCAAGTTGTCGAGTAGCTGCCCTTTTCTTCGGCAAGATCACGGCAGCGGCATCCTCGTGCGCCTGACGTTTTGCCTCGATCGAGTCCGACTGGAAATTGATTCGCACCGCGCGCTGGGAAATTTCTTCTAGATACTTCTGGGGTTTGGCGTAGAGCTCATCTGCTGTGGCGTTGGTGAGCGGATGACCGGCCAGGGCTTCGTAGGTATCAAGGAGGTGCTGGTAGTGTTCGACAACCTCTGTCTTTTTCTTCGCCTCACGAGGAATCTGATTCTGGATTTTCTTGAGCGCATCCTCGGCGATATTCAGCTCTTTGACTTTGTCAAAATAGTCTTCATGCACGAGCCCCATCAGGATTTTGAAATGCGCGATGGCTTGCTCACGCTTTTCCTTCTCATCGAACCGATAAAAGACGGCATGCTTGTTGGCCACCAAATTTTGGTGTTGGAGCATGAAGCTTGCAAATGTGCGAATTGAAGGCGTGGGCGATTTCGCCCCGGGAACATTCAGCCTCCAGGCCTCCTCATCCACGTTCTTGAGGGTAATGTTGAAATATCGGCCGAGCTCTTTCTTGAAGCGTGCCTCAGGATACTGATGGCGCTCCTCGGTGAACCGTTCTGGGGCTTCCTGTAACGCTTCGAGCAAAGCTTGATGAGTACCTGGCCATTCCGTGAGGTAGCAGCCACCATCCGAACTGGTTCGGGCCGCCACCAGTAGATGGCTCGGGAACTCAAGCGCGATGAGGTAGATCTTCGCCCGTTCGGTGATGCTTCCCACGGGTATGGTGTTTTCACTCGCACCAAGGCAAAAGTCGAAAATTTCCAAGATCGCGCTTTTACCCGTGGAGGATGCGCCAGTGATGATGTTCAGCCCACGCTCAAACGGGACGTGATGCAGCTGGTTGTCAGTGTCCACCACGCCGATGTAACGCAGAAAACAATTCATAGTGATTTGAGCCCTAACATCCTGTAAATGGTAACGATATGCTCTGTCCCAAAGATGGTAGCCAGGCGTTCAGCCGCCTTCATGATCCTTGGATTGGCATTCTCTGCTCTGTTCTCATCATGCAAGGTCACTCCCAACCGCTGGTCGAAGCCGATGCACCCCTCGGCGGACAGGATCAGTAGGCAGTCGTTAGTCAGTGACTTCATTTGCTGGACTCTCTCGACCAGCCCGGCCAACCTCTCGCGCTTTTCGCACATGGTTCGCAGCGAGCTGGTGCTCTTGGCCTTGTGGAGAAAATCTTGAGTAGGTGGATACAGCACCAGCGGGAGAATGAGGTAGCTCAGCAGCACATCCTGTTCCGTGGTCTCTCTGTGGTTGTAAAACTGGTAGATGACGGGCGCCAGCGCGAGGGGCGATCGCTGCAGCGTGTAAAGATGATCGAATGGGCGAGCATTCATTCGTCCCATAGCCTCCAATGAAATTCTTCATTTCGGGTGCCAGGCTCTTCATCCGCCAGCAAGTGATAGATGCCGTTTCGGAACGTATGAGGAGTGTCCTGGAAACTACACAAGGGAGTAACTGGGGCGGCGCAGCTCTCCGAGAAGAAAAGGCGAGAAGCCGCCAGCTTGGTCGACCTGTCTGAATGTGTGTCAAGTTTTCCCATGGCCGAATCTCTCGCCCAAAAAGCGGCCTCGTGATGATTATCTTGGTAACGTGAAATATCTTCTGGGCTAACAGAGCAGTCCCGGATCATCCCTGAGACGTGCTCGTGCGCCTCAAGCAAGTTCAGGGTGGCGCGTGATAAATGTTTCTCCGCTCCGATCTCGATCAGCTTGCGGGCAAACCGCCGGCTTCGCATGTGAGGCTCAGCTGCCTGACGGCTAATTAGCTCAGTGTTGATAGTGGGGAAGGTCACCGGGCCCACCATGTGCCGTTTGGTAAGCTCTTGGAGCTTGGCGTTGAACTCGCGCCCCTTGATTTCCCAGCCCTGGGCGATACGGCTGGCGTCCATCATGAAGCCGAACAGGTCATTGACGTAATCATCTTTCCGGTTCGGGTTGATGCCGCCCAGTTTCTCTTTTTTGTACGCGGCGATAAGGGCGGCCAGGTTTTGCTGCTCTGGCAGAATCCGAATCTTGGGGATAACGGCGAGGAGTGACTCCCGCATCTCCGTGCTTAAGACAGCTTTGCGTTGCGAAGTGAGCTTACCTTGCTTGGGACTAGTACCATCAGAGGGCAGCTCCGACTCCTGCTTACGTGGCTTGCGCTTGCCTATCGCCGCATTGATGGAGGTGAGCAGACCTAGGCGTTGGGAAGGGTCGCTCTCGTTCCATCGACTAAGCGTTGATCGACTGCCGAAGCTTTGCGTCGTAAGTAGGACTAGCTCCTCAAACCGCTCATGATCGAACGCCGGCTTGAGCCAGTTATGCAGAGTATTCCAGAAATTGGTATGCCTGTCGGAGAGGTCGTCTTCCCACATCTTGACCTCTACAGCGCCCTCCCGATCGACGGCAACATCGCCAAATACCTCGATCCAGAGGGATTGATCATCTTCGAGCTTGTGACAGTACTCGATGGCGACGTGGATCTGGTACTTGATGGCTTCGAAGAGCTTTCGAGCTTCAAAATCGATTGTTGACTGCATGGCTAACCTGGCGGGTGCCCGAAGCACACCTCATTATTATTGCCATGAGGACGTTCGGGGGATGGTGAATCCGAGGCTACTGCGCGGCGGCTCATGCATATTACCGTGACCAGTGGCAGATGGCCATTTTGGATCCTGATTGAGCTGCCAGTTCGCCCATTGGAGTACGCCAAGTTAGCACTGTGCACTCGGCATCCTTGGACAGGAGCGGCAGGTCATGCGCAGCGAGCTATGGGGCAAATCCCAAACTACCTATACGTCAGTCAAGTCCTGTGGGCCCAGATAAATGATGTCGATCGTGCTCGTGTCTTGGCCAACGTTGACGCGCAGCAATCCCTTCCGGGCGGGATTCATCGAATTCTGCAGAGTTCCTAGGAGTGCGCCGTCAACCGCTAACACTTGCGCTTTTCCTGCATGTTCGTACAGCTGAAGCGGGGTACTTGGAGGTGGTGAGGCGTCCAGCCAGTCGACCTTTCCCCAATAAGAACGTTTGGCCCACGTGTGACTCTCACGCGGCTCGAAACTGCCCATGAAGTCGAGCCAGATGTTCCTCGTTTCGGCGGTCGGCCAATTGGGCGAAGCGTTTAGCTGTGTCACTTCTTCTGAAAGAAGCCAGCTCCGGAGCCCATCACTTGTATCGAATGTGGCTCCGGTATCAGTGACGGCCTTGATGGCAGCCATCCTTGAGCTGAAGCCCGCTTGAATCAATAGTGCCGCTGCCCGGTTCAGCGTTCCAGTTTCAACTGCTGCGACGGCCAAGCCAAGCTCAAAATTATCGAGGGGTAGTTCAACGACCGTATCGTCGTTAGCTTCTGCCCGGACTCGGATCGCTTCCATTGCCCAAGGCAGGCGATAGACAAGGCCGTTCTCTATAAATCTCAGGGTTTCTGAGGCTTCATCAGCAGAATGGCTGGTTATTGCTTGACCTTGCAGCCATCGCTTTAGAATGTCCTGCCAGTTTGCAGGTAGTGCGTCGGGCATGAAGGGATAAAAGGAAAACACGTGTTGAGCAATAGCAGTGAGAGCATCGATTGCAACGCTTTCATCATCCTGGATTATTCCCGCGTTCGCCGTCACCAGCAATAGATTGAGCTCCTCTGCCAACGCGTCAAGAGTCTTGCCTGTGGCCAGCCCGATACCTGCCAGAAAGTAGCCTCGACGCTGGACGGAGCTAGTTTGGCTCCAAATCAGTGTGGCACGTGACCTCAGACCTGCTTTCAACGCATTCTGAGTGTTTTCATCACAACGAAGTAATCGGCGATGCCATAGCGAGGATTGAAGGATATCGTCAAGTGCAGACTCAATGTTGCTGTCCTCAACGTCACTTCCGCCGATCAAGCTCAGGACGGCCGTGTCGAGAGTGGCCACATGTCGTTCCCAGGCGGCCCGAGCAACCTGGCTTTCCTCAGGCTTCTCTGAGTCAAGCTCAGGGAAGCTCCACGCCATCGCATTGTTGGCGACGTACTCGACTAACGCGTCAATATCGCCCCCAATTTTTTTCGACATGCGCACTAGCAGCGTGCCAACAAGCTGGACTAGTCCGCTTTCCATGTTGCGGGCGCCTAGGTCACTGATCAATGCTTCCCAATTTTTCCGTCGCTGTCCTGCCTTGTCGAAGATGGGGAAAAGCACCATACCTTCGACATCGACGTAAGCTCGTCCTGCCCGACCAATAACATTCTTGAATTCAGAAATATCAATTGGCTCGCCCGATCGGTGCAAGGAATGCATCACCACTGCGGTGGCAGACAAATTTAAGCCTTGCGCCAAGGTAGGTGAGGATATTGTGACCCTGAGAACACCTTCGCGAAGCAAGCGCTCAACCTCCTTGCGATACGCCGTAGGCAACGCCCCGTGATGCAGCGCAACACCCAGGCGCAGGCATTTCAGGATCGAGCTCTCTGCTCCGAGCCATTCTTCGCCAAGTGCGATGGCAGTCCTCAGCGTGGCGGGATCAACCTCAAGGAGAGATCGGAGCGCTTCGCGCTCGTAGAGATCAATAATCACATCCGCATAAGGTTCGACGCTGCTTCGTTGTGGGCAGAAGATGAGTACGGTTTGCCCTTCATCAATAAGGCGCCAGGCTGTAGCGAGGCAGAGTTCGCGTTGATCATTAGGAAAAATCTTCGTCCGGCGGCGTTTTGGCCGCACCCAGGCTGGGGGAACGCTCCCCTCTAGATAACGTTGCACCCAAGGGCGCTCATCACCAACGCGCAGACTGAGACGGGCGGTGGAGTTGGAGGCATTCCAAGTGACTTCACCGAACCGAAGCCGGGTAGGGCGCCAATCGTTTTTGATCAGATCGCCTGGGTGATCTTTGCGCAGCCAGTTAGAGAAGTCTTCCAACTGATCGCCATCTGGAAGGATTGCCGATAGACACACAATTCGGCGTTGATCAGCGTCTGCACGACGCAGCAAGCGTTGGATTTGCACTTCGTAGCGTACTTCACGTTCGTTGAGACCTATCATATGGCCTTCATCGAAAACCAGCAGACCGACGTCGTTCAGGAGGTCTGGGTCATTGCGCAGGGCAAAGTCTATTTTTTCTGGTGTTGCGACGATGATGTTTCGGCCTCTGATTGAGTCCTCATCAATGCCGCTGACACCAATGCTTCCGTAAAGCGCAGAGATCGTTTTACCAAGAGGCCCAAAGCTTCTCTGCAGAGTAACCTCAGTCTGAGCGGAAAGCGCCCGCAATGGTGTGATAAACGCGACACGCTTGCCAGCAGCCAGGCACCGAAGGATGCAAAGCTCTGCGATTCGGGTTTTCCCCGCGCTGGTAGGGAGCGAAACCACGAGATCGTCAGTTTGATCAGATGCTCGGTGGGCAGCATCGATTTGTGAGGGCCAAAGATCAAGCTCAGCACGAGGTCGCTGGTGCAGTAGGGCAATGAACAGCTCTCGGAGCTGTGGCCAGTCGGCTGCCTCTCCTCCGGTGGGTTGAGGCGGTACATTAACGTGGAAAGTGTTAGACCACAGGTCTGTGATCAAATGAATCGCAATTCGGTACGCCCACCACTGGGGAAGCAGGTTCATTTCACTGGAAATGGCGAGGCCAGTTCCAAGCCGATCCTTCGCTTGCGTAAGCAGTACTTCTTCACCCCGTTCAAGCGCGGATATGAAAAGCGCCATTCCCGCCATGAACGTATCGGTCAATGCAGTGCTGAGACTTTCGAAAAGGAAGTCGTCGCTGTCCTCCGAGGGTTCTCCTGCAGCCTCCAACCTGTCGAGGTTTCCCTGAACCTCCGCAGCGATGGCAGCGTCGCTACCTTGCCCAGATGCACGATAGTCGAAGACCATTGCGCGAAGCTCCTGGAGGTTGCGTCGCATAAGCAAAGCGAGTGCACGCTCTATTAAGCTGAAGTTATTCTCGGATACTACAACCTGAAGCAACGAGTAGGCCCTAGCGGAGAGGTGCGCCAGGTGGTAGCTCGCAGCTGTCATGACGAAGTGAAAGTCTCGATCTATTTCCTCGGGATTGCCCTTGGAGATCACTGCCTCAAGAGCTGTCGCCGCATGTTCGAAAGCCGTGCGAGCTTGCGCTGAGTCGCCCTGAAGATCTCGCAACCTTAACCCCAGGCCGAGTAGGGAGTAGCCGTAAGAGTGCAGGTCATAGCTAAGCTGGGGCGCGAATTCAGGGGCATCAGGGGGGAGCACACCGTCGCGCCAGATAATTGCTCTTGCTTGGCCTCGTGCGATGAGGCGGCCGCGGAAACCTGGGGTTGCCGCTTCGGCAATGGTCGCGACAATTGCTTCAGATGTTGTTGGCATTGGCGATCACCCGGTCATAGACAGCCGCCACGAATAGGGGGTGCTCATCCACATGCAAGCCTACAGCCCATTGCTTAATAGCCCCCGGATAGCGTTTTAAAGCAGCGGTCAGAAGCGCCTCAGGCGCATTGCCTGAAAAAGTAAAGAGCAGATGCCGAACGTCCTTAGGCTGTATACCGTCGATAAGCTGAGCATCATCGATAGCATCCGCCAACGGTTCATTGCCTAACTCCAGCAAACGCTCGGCGATGAACGCGAGCGCGTGAGCAGAAGGCAAACCACCGTCCTTATCAAGACCTTCGCGAGCCTCGGTCAGCACTTGGTTTGTGAGCTTGGCGCGGCTCTTTGCTTCTGCCTTGATAAAGACCAGCCGGTGTGTAGCAGGATCCTCCAGCATGCCAATGACGTCATCACCTCGCATCGCCATGTTCCGGTGGTCTTTCCAGCGAAGTCTCTTGATCAACGCCCGAAAGCCGCCGCTCTGCGTATCAATCCACTCCGTTGCATAGATTTCACCGAGGTCACCTGATCGAATCTGCTTGGACGTCGGAAGCTTCCCTTCAATTAATTCTGCTGCAGCCGGCTTACCAAGACGCGCAAGTGCACGTGCTATGCGTTCTTCTGAGGCGTAATGCCCTGGGACGACAGAGGCGGTCGCTTCAACCCCTGTCTGACGGTTGGCTATCTGGCCCGTCAGCACTCTGCGAAAGTGGTTTCCAACAGGCTCATCAGCGCAATCGCACCAATCGTTGAACTGCACCATCTATTTTCTTCCCTGAAGACTTTTCCGCGATTTGATGAAGCTGTCTACGCTTCCCAGCAAAGGCGCGTAGGGGCCGCCGTGAGTATGAGTCTATCCGCGCGGGGCAAGCCCACGCTATTCAAATTCCCTCTAGACGGCCTGGCATTCGATCACGAACAGATAGCTCCCTACGCCTACCGCAGTATTTGTCGTGAGTACTTCGTCAAAGAAAACGCCGCACTCTCTCTAGCAGAGATGATCGACTACCCTGACGTACCTCAGGCAAATCGCCGATTGCTGGTGGGCTCAGCTCAAGGGCCGGCTTTTGGTTTTCAACACCTCCACCGACACAAGCTCATCTACGATGCGGCGATCTCACAGCGGAAGCGATGCCGGTCTGAAAATCAAGTATTCTGCTCCCAACCGGTTCGTTGCTTGGAAGCGCACGTTGAGGCCAGATATTCCCAGGGCTCTGACTGACAAAGAGTTCATTGACATGATGCAAGAATTCAAATTGGCAGGGCAATGGATGCAACAGCAGTTGGCGCTGAGTCGTGCAGCTCAGAGCGCTGCAGGCCCGGAGCAGGGCAGTAATAGTCCTTCGGAACGACAGGATGCCGCGTCGGTTATCCATCCACTGACCGACGTGCGAAGGTAAAGCGGCGGCTGCCCTAGCAGGCAGTGCTGCACCACGAAGCGTAGTGCCAGTGCGGCATCATCATTGGCTACGATTGCATGAGGGAAACGAGTGATTTGGTTTTTGGGTGATGTTCATGGGCGCTTTGATCATGTGATTAGGCTGGTGAAGCTTCACCGTCCCGAAGCAGTGGTCTTGCTAGGTGACCTCGAATGCGGCTTGCCCCTGGATATGATCCTGCGCCCGATCCTCGACATCACTGAGATCTGGTTCATTCACGGCAACCATGACAGCGATCGTCCAGACTACTGGCATAACCTCCATGGCTGCGGCCTCGCTGATCGCAGCCTGCATGGCAGGGTAGTGGAGATTGCTGGCTATCGTATAGCGGGGCTAGGTGGCACGTTTGAGTCACAAGCCTGGCTACCAGGCAGCCCTGATACCGGCATCCAAAATTACGGGGACTTTCTCGAACGCCTCGCGCTCAGACCTCAGCACGAAGACATCGTAGCGACGAAGAAGCAGCACGCGCTTTCTGCAATCTACCCGGACGACTACTTCTCTCTTGCGATGGAGAAGGCGGACATTTTGGTTTGTCACGAGGCTCCGAGCTGCCACCCGCACGGCTTTTCAGAGATCGATGAGCTCGCCCAGGGAATTGGCGCAAAAATGGTCGTGCATGGACATCATCATGATTGCCTAGATTACAGGTCAGAATGGACAAAGCTGGGGTTCGAGGCTCATGGCGTGGCGTTCAGATCCATCATGGCCATCGATGGCTCGATCATCACCTGATAGGTTGATAACGGCGCTGGCGCTATGTAACCAGATTTCATGTTGCACCAACGAGTGGTGTACGTTGACCATCCTGACTCACCTAACGGAATGGCCCAAGCTTGATCAATTCGGAGAGCAGCGGATGCGAAGGAAAGGACGCCGGCAGAGAGCTCGAACTGGGATCGCAAGGCTGATCACCAAGATCGAACGCCTGGAATCGAACAGAGTAGGGAGGCACAGACTTCGGCTCCGACTGTGGGGACGCATGACTGGCCTAGCGCGTAGCATAGGTCTGGCGCTGATTGGCGTTAAGCTCGTTGACCAAGCCCAGCGAGGACGTTGAACCCGGGAATCTCTCAGCGACGATGCCCGCAGTTAAGAGATCGTACCCAGGCCATTGATCTCGTTTGATCTTGACACAGCAACATACCCGACCTGTACATCGCCAAAGCGGAGCGAGCCTTCAGATGAGCACCTTGCCCCCTGATCAACACGATCGTTATCTGGAAATACTCGAAGCAGCAAAGTGCCTATTCGGCTGCGACCCTGATGCAGCTCTGCAATGGATGGCGCGCCCCGTTACAGCGTTTGGTGGCAAAGCTCCTGCCGCCATGATCACAACAAGGCTGGAAACGGACACGGTCATCGAGTTTATCAGGCGCCTGGAGCATGGGTTTGTTGCGTGAGTTGCCTAGACGATGCCCTCTAGGTGGAAGTTTGGACATTGAGCGGAGCCGCCCAAATAGTGCGTCCGGAAGTAATGCCGGAGCCAGCTAACGCCTGAAACAGCTAACAGAAGCGTGGATGCGCACCCCTAGAAGAAGATTTAAATACATTGATAGACAACCGCCCAGTAATCACAGCCAAGGTCTCTGAGACGATGATGGATCCCAGGCCTCGCAAGCTGAAAAGTAATGACTTGGTGCTCTTCTTGGATTACGACGGCGTGCTGCACCCTGACGCTGTGTACCGCACAAAGCACGGCCTGGAGCTGCGCGCACCAGGTGAAATGATGATGCACGCCCACATCCTCACTAGTCTGCTGCAGGACTTTCCAGATGTACGGATAGTGCTGTCCACGAGCTGGGCCAGGCTCCTGGGCTACAGCCGAGCGAAGGCAGCACTACCGGCCGAGCTGCAAGCACGCGTTGTCTCGGCTACGTGGCACTCTCGAATGACGCGATCCCAGATAGAGGGGTACGACAGTTGGTCGAGGCATGAGCAAATACGTGCCGCTGTTACACGCGCCGGCATCACCCGCTGGTTGGCAATTGATGACGACCCTGATCACAGTTGGCCAGCTCGCGACCACCGCCTAATACGTTGCGAACCCACGGTGGGGCTAGGCAGCGAGGCTACTCAGGTGGAATTGCGTACTAAGTTACAAGCGCTGGTAGACACCGCTGCTGACTAGTACTGATGATCACCCACCTCTATACTGGCCTTTTGCCGCAGCATGCTAAGGAACACCATGCCACTCGATTGGAAGCCATGCGATCAGGAAACTGCACCGGAAGGCTTGTATTGGTTCCACGTCTCTACCTATGAGTCAGAAGAATACGTGGATGAAGACGGTGAGATCGCCACGCGATCTACGGGAAGGGTCATCAACGAAGTTGTGCTGGCCGACCACTCCAAAGATGGATCACGCCATTCGTTTCAGGGCTTCAATGCTGAGAAGCATGGAGCAATGGGGTTCGACAACATCCATCACTACGCTGAAGTAGAAAGGCCCGACGTACCTTAAGCGTTTGATGGGGAGGCCTACCTCCCCATCGACAGCGCGCATCAACCTCACCCTCGTCAGCTTCTACAGTCGCAGATGTATTGCTTGGAATGCACTTCCATCCCAGTGCGCTCAAATGTCTAAAGGAGTAGGAGATGAGCATTTTCAGCTGGCTGTTCAACAGACCCAAAGCTCTCAAATCCGATACCGCAGCAAAGCACCAGTCCGCTCAGGCTCAATCCCTTAACGCTCAGCCAGAGCTCCGGGCCGCTCCCCAGATCCGTCGAGATAAGCTTTTTCTCACAGTCGAATCGCTTGATTTCTCGGGCATCTATCAGCTGTCAAAGTCCAAGAAGTGGGCGATCGCCTGGCGAGACTCTGATCCGTCCGCGGGTCGGGGAGGTCACAGAGAATCTGGCTTAGGGGCATACGTGCTTGCAGATGTGAGCAGCGATACCGTTGTCTGCCATGGGAGTATGCCTAGGCCAAACAATGGCCACGTGTGTGATTCCGGCGTGTTTTGCCTGGAAGATTGGCATTTTGGTAGCACCCTGTCTGGGACGTTCAGCGTTTTCGATCCCAGCGGTTCTGTGATCTTAGCTAAAGAGCTGACGGCAAATATTTTCACCAGCGGTATTTCTAGGCACGGGAAATACGCATTCTGCGCCACCGCCAACAGCCCAACCGAGCACGGCAACAAGGTGTTCCTGTTTGACCTGGTCAATCGGGTCGAAATGTACAGCGTCACCCCGAAGGCCGGATGGCCTGATAGCTACGAAGTGGACGAGAGTACAGGAGAACTCATGGCGTTGTTCAAGGACATGGGGAGCTTCCGGTACAACGTCCACGGCCAATTCATCGATGCTGATCAGCTCGGCGATGCCAACCTCAATTCCTCCCGTTACGACCGCATCATCCTCGCCGCAGAGAAGATTTTAGGGGAGGGCGACCTGACAGACGAGCGCACGCTGGAAGTCCTGACCGCTGTACAGCGTGCCCGTACACTCGGCGCAGATGAAAACCCTGCCTGGAGGCCCACCGCACTCAAAGTCCAGGGGCTTGCGCACGAGCAGCTAGGGCAGTACCCCGAAGCAGTCCAAGTCTATGAGGAGGCGCTGGCTTTGAATCCAAAAATTGGCGTTAAGCGCAGGTTGGCTTCAGTGGGTAAGCGGATCAAGGCTGGGTAGCGGAGGCCATTCTCACCCCCCGATGACGATAGAGGTACTGAGCGCCGGCGGCGCCGGCCAAATGCAGAGCTCCTCACGTCGCCTTGTCCTAACTGACCTCACCAACCTTGCCCTAGTTGTCCGTAGGGTAGGGTAGCGCCTGTGTTAATGGGGGAGAACCTGATTACATGAAATGTAAAGCTTCCTTGAATCGATACTCCGAGGGTTTACAAGAGTTCGCTAAAATTCTAATGGTGATGTTGCGTACCGTCGCTGTAAAGTGAGCGCTTTCACCACTGCACTGCATGTCCTCTGCTGCAGCTCGGCAGACTTCAACAAGCAATTTTGAGACCCAGCTATCAGAAACCGCCACCCCAATTACCCTGCCAGAAAACAATGGGCATCTACCGATAGGAGATACATTATTTTTTTGAAGAAACATCCTATAAGGCAAAAAAACTTCTTGAACATATCTGGAGCTAACAAGGAGTGACCTTCGAGTTCCTTTTTTACCAGGCAGGGAGGCAGTCCACGCACCATTGCTTACATCTAAGCAGTCAAACCTAAGAAGGCTGCCGAACGACTTTATATCAGATCTCGACAGCTTGAGTTCGTTAACTGTATATATTAAAAATAGCATTTTAAGCAAATCCCACCCCTTTAGTAGGGTGAAGGCACCATCGATTACTTTCTGAAATTCAGCCTCACTTGCTCCTTGCTGTACTTTAGGGGTTGCCCGTCTTCTGTGGCTGTAGTGAGCAAAAGAATCGAGATTAAGTAGAGGATTGTAATCAACGGCTCGCTTGGACAAAAGGAAATCAAAAAAACTACGGGCAACAGTGAACTGCCCAGCTGAATTTTCAATTGAAGAGTGATATGGCAGATCTTTAAGGCCTTCTCCGCACTTGCCAGCAATCCAAAATGGACGCCAATTCAGATTTGTCACTGTGAGAACAGCGCCTCTACTATAAGAACCTGCTCTAACTTTAGTGAAGCGTCGCTCATAGGAAGTCCTGATCCAATCTTTTGGTGGAGCCTTGCAAAACTCATTAAACTCATGAAGATCAATCTCACTCAATTCATATATCGGCTTGCGCTTTATGATATAAGTCCAAAGCAGAAGTCGCTCAACGTACTTCCTATATGCCTCATAAGTATTTCGATTCCTAAAACCGCACAGATATTCTTTCGCGTGCTCGTAGGCCTCTCGCGGCTTAGCAGCCTCCGAACAGGAAGCTAGATATAGCAGGGTATCGGGATGATCGTTTACGCTCCCGTCGCTGCGTATCACTTCTAGATAATCGGCAAATAGGGGCCTTGGAATCTCATCGAAATCCGGCGGCACCTCCGAAATTGCTGGAGGCTGCGATCTTTTAGGCCCAGGCGCGACAGAATACAACCATACCTTGTACGCATCGTGAAGACTTTGCATCTTTGCTCGCGAGGCACCATTGCTTTCCATATGACGTAGAGCCTCACGAACTGCATCTTTTGTGATTTTCACCAGCGTGCGTCGACTTACCTGACCGCTACCAATTATCCTTGAAATTATGGGGCGTGAACCTTCAATCTGTGGGTATAATCCTTGGAAATCACAGACTCTCAATAAATAGCGCTGAATGAAATCATCCGGAACAGTTATGTCCCCTGAGTCCAACCTTAGTAACCAGGTATCTTCATTGTGGACAAAGGCATCTAAAGTGATGATGTTTCCTTTGGAGTCGAAAAAATCTGAGCATGCAACATTCAAATAAGCCTGCGCAGCAACTACAAATACCGTGCGCTCATGCATTCTGGGATCCGCGACTGCTAACCTCTCAGCAGCAGATAAAATTTCCGCCCAGTGATTGGATGCCAAGGTTAATTCAATTAGAGGGGTAGCCACCTCAGTCTTTGAGACTTGAGAGATCAGCTCCGCAAATGGATTTCGCAGGGCATTTGACGTCTTGACTAAATAAGCAAAGAACGCCGAGCATCCAGTGAGAGTTTTGTACAGGCTTGAAGGCTCAGTGGGCAGCCGTCCCTTCGCAAATGGTCGCCATTTTGGATTCGGAGTAATCGTCTTCAAACCTGAATTAGAAATCTCATTTCTGAACCGCAAAGGGGCTTTTTCACAAATCCATGAATCTGGTGGTTCCTGTACGAACCAAATGAATTCGAAAGCATCGGCTCTATCGAGGGTGAATACTGATTTCCCTCTAACAAGTAGGGCCCATAAAATTAGCCTTTCAATAGCCGTGCGACAACTTTCATAGCTCGGTAATTCGCGGCGATCCGCGAGGAAGTCGTATGCCAGTTCGTGTACTTCGAAGGGCTGCAGGGCAGGATCAAGCTTGCTCAAAAAAGCTGTGGCCAAAACCTTCACTTGTGACGAGGCTGAAAATTCGCAGTCATCTAGAATACGGGCGGAAGCGAATAGTGGATGAGGTAAAAGCTCCATGAGCTATCCAGAACCTGATGGGCTAAAGCCCATCATAGTCCCTACGTGAATCCCAGGAGGCGCAAAATTAAGGAGGTAAAAGCTACTCGGCAGTTCTTCCTGCCGCATTGTACCAAGCAATCAGTGATCAGCTTTGAACTCTAGAGCCGCAGACTGGTGGCATAGGAGGGCGCCTTTGGGGCATTTAAAATAGGATAACTCAACTAAATAGTCATTTAGTTGAGTTGGGATTTCATCGGGCTTAATTGCGAATGGAGCAGGGTGACTAAGCCTTTGAAAGTCCACTGGCACTATCTCTGCGGTGCACAGCATAGGCATTTTAGATCCTGCTAAGGCGTAGGAGCTGCCTCGGGCCACGTTAACATTTCTTACCACTCCATTTCAAATTGCAGCCTGTGTGAGAGTCAGTACCATTGGAGTGACATCAGCATAACTCAACGACCAGGAGACTAGTGTCGGCTGTGACGCCAGCGGGCGCACCCGTGGACAGCTTAGCGGCAGCCTGCCGTGCGAAACCGCCACGGGGAAGCAGATGCACCGCTGGCTGGGCAACACCTCGGGTGATGTGGCCAACGGAAGGCATTTATACAGCTTCCATTGGTTGCGGGCCATCAATGGTGAGCTAGAGACTGTACGCAAACCATGAATGGCTAAGAGCATCATGCGGTAGCGTAATTTGCGAATCAGCACTCTCGTGATCCCGAGGGCGTATTTCCCTGTAGACGGCACCACGGGGCAAGATAGCCAAAAAATGCGTGACTGGTTGACGTGCAATTTGTGCGTAAAGCGTATTGGAGGCTTGGGAACCCCAAAAAAAGCGCATCTATAGATGGGTACCGCGTGTGGCTAGAAGCGCATCTTTAGCTGGGTATTCGTTGGTTCAGGTTGGGAAAAGCGCTGTCGATCTTGAGACTGGCACTAACAAATGCATGCTCAAGCCATTGATTCGTAAGAGGCGCACAATTAGGTAGGCAAAGGCGCATCTTTACGGGGGCCTGACAACCCTCGGCCCCGGCAGCCCCATACGAGGGTGCGCATAACGCATATTATGTTAAATAGAATACTATGTCATAAGCGGGCCAGTTGGCGCTCCCTGAGATTTTGCGGCCATTCTTTAAAACAAAGTACGCTGAAGTGAATCTTTGTACAAAAAGGTCTCTCTCTAGCGTTTACGCCCTAAATACGCGATGTCTAGCGATCACTTCAGCTGTCCGCTGCTCCCGCCTTTTCAGAAGGCTAAGACTCATCTTAAGTTCCAAAACGCTCATTAGCCCCCCTCATTGCTTGTGATATGGCTGGGTGCTCACGTTCTACAACGACTGCGACACGCTCGACTATTGCGACAGCTGCTACAGCCCGGAGGGACGTGCTTACATTTTCGACTCGCTGCAGTCGTACAGTACTGACCCAGTAGAGCTGTTGAGTACCTGGGAGCACGCACAGCTGGAAAAGCTGCTGAGCGATAGCTAGTCGGTCATCGCAGTTAGCTGCATCTATGTGACCTATTGAAAGCGCTGGTGTGTGCCCGTGCGCAACACTTATGGCCCTGCCGCCATGGTTGTCTGGTCAGTAAGGACAAGCCGCTGTGAGCAGCTCTCCATATGGGCGCCAGCGCCGGCAGTCAGTATCACTTCGAAGTCCGTCCGCGCCAGCTCGCCTACAAGCTCCTACACCTACTCAGGGCTGCAAACGGCAAATTAGAAAGCCGAAAAAAAGGGTGGCCGTAGCCACCCCACCCTTCAAGCCAGCAAATGCCGTCAGGCGGTACGACCACCGAGCGTCTCAGCGACCCAATCCGCAATGTACTGGCCCGCGTTGATGCTGTTGTCGAAGCTGGAGTGCTGCACCCCACCCTCACGATCGGTGAAGATCTTCAGCTCGCGCTTAGGGCTGTTGACCAGTTGTTCGAAGGTACGATGAGCCCACTTCAGTGGAATCTGAGAGTCCTTCTCGCCATGGGTGACCAGGAACGGCACTTTGATGCGATCCAGGATCCCGTCGAGGTGAACGTTCTCGGAGATTGGCATGAAGTCCTCGATATCCTTGGCGCCCCATACCCAGCAAACATGTGCCCAGTAATGAGGGACAGGCAAGCTGCCTTCCTTCTCCAGGCGACGCTTCTGGACATCACGCCAATCGTGGTTTGCACCCCAGACTACGCCGCACGCGAATCGAGGTTCAAATGCCACCGCTCTTGGGCAGTAGTAGCCTCCCAGCGAGACACCTTCCATGCCGATGCGCTTGGAGTCGACTTCAGGATGGGTTTCCAGCCAATCGACCACCCGGCTCGCCCAGTGCTCGCTGTCGAAGCGGGCGGTGAGGTCGTGCAGGCGGAGGGCCTCACCAGTGCCAGGCTGGTCAATGAGCAGCGAGGACACGCCCCGCTTGGCCAGCCAAGCTGGCAAGCCCACGCGGTACTTCATTTCCTTGGTCGAGTCCAAGCCGTTGACCTGCAGCAGAATCGGGGCCGGGCCGTTCACGCCTTCAGCGCGCACGAAGAGCCCGGAGAGGACTTTGCCCTCGTAGGGAATCTCCACACGCTCGCAGTTTTCTTTGGACAGGGAAATACCACGTGCGAAGGTGCTCACGAACTGCTTGTACAGAGCCTCGCGCCCTGGAGCTCCGTGTGCTTGCAGGCGCTCGCAGGTCAGGTAGTAGGTGGCAGCCCGGTTGTACTTCTCGCCCGCCGACAGCAAGCGGCCTGCAGCCTCATCTTCTTCAGCCAGGCCACAGAGCTTGTCTGCCATTTTTGACCAGGTTTCACGAAATGCTGCGGTGCCGGCTGCGTCTGGCTGCTTCGCAGCCTCTTGCAACGGCGCGCACATTTCCTCGATCTCACCCATGCGAGCGCCCATCTCGATGGCGAGGTCGACAGACAGGTTCCAAACGTAATTGGTGGGGAAGTAGCGGAACATTTCTTATTTTCCTTTTCAGTCGGAAGGTGAACCCGGGGCTGGGAAGTACACCAGGCACGATCAGAGAAGGACGTTATTGAGCAGGCTCCGCTTTGGCCAATCGCGAGTGCGGATGCAAGGTATCGCGAAACGCGATGCCTGGATTGAAAACCACGCAGTTTCCGTTTTGTTAGTCAGTGCGCAGCGTCAAGAACTGCGGCCGACTCGGGCGCTGAGGCTTGATCCAGTGCCAGGATTGACGCTCGGACAGCCTCTCTCAGCCAACGATGCATGGGGTCACTGTCCATGCTTCGATGCCACTGCATGATCTCCTTCATCACCGGGAGCTCCACCGGTGGCGGGAGAATCCGCAACGGTAGATATTGCGAATAAAGCTCCGCCAATCTGCGATGCATAGTTGCAATGCGATGAGTGCCGACCAGCAACTGGGGAAGCGTGTTGAAGTCGTTCGTGATCACCTCAAGCCGGCGCTTGAAACCGTACTGGTTCACGAACCACTCTTCGATGCTCAACTGGCGAGTGCGGCCGAAACCGACAGATACGTGGCCCATTTCCATGTACTTTTCCAAGGTAAGGGTCTCGCCTACCAGCGGGTTGTGGTTCCAAACGACGCAGACGTGCTCCTCTTCAAACAGCAGCTGCGAGGGATGCCCATCGATGCAATACCGCTCTGGAACGAACATGAGGTCGATCTCGCCACGACTGGCCATCTCCACCGACTGCTCCCCTGGGGCGTACATCTCGAAGGTGATTCCTGGGGCTTCCTGGTGGATGCGTTGAATCACCCGCGAGAACAGGACGCTGATCAGGTAATCCGACATGACCAAACGGAAATGCCGTTTGCTGGTAGAGGGGTCGAAGACAGGTTTTGAAGTGATTGAGGAGCTAATGGTCAGTAGTACTTCACGGACGGGTTTTGCCAACTCAAGCGCGTAGGCTGTGGGCTGCATTGAGCGGCCTACCTGCACAAGCAAGTCATCCTCGAAGTATTTACGGAGCCTACCCAGCACCCCGCTCGTGGCGGACTGGGTCATGTGAAGGCGTTCGGCAGCACGGGTAATGTTTTGCTCGTCCAGGAGCACGTCCAGGGCCACGAGCAGATTCAAATCCAAGTGGTGGAATCGCATTGCGATGCATCCTTGTGATTGTAGTTATTTTTGAAATACCTTCGTCCGCCATAATCGATACGTCAAGAGGCCGTTTGTTACACCACCGCCCCACTCCCGGATTTCCTTGCTCTGCGACTATGTATCGAGTTCGCAGATGGTAGGCATCCCAAGTTGCGATTAGTCAGTTCAAAAACCTGACTGCACTCTCAATCGCGTCATGCGGCATGCCTAGCGCAGAGACCACCACCGGCCCAGCTGCCGGATCATAATTTCAACGGAGTGGTTTCCATGAAGATCCTTGGACTTGATGCCTTGGTTTTTGGCGTCGACGATTTACAAGCTTGCGCTGATTGCCTGCGTGATTACGGACTGAAGCCAGTTCACCTGGACGCCGAAGGTGGCCGTTTCGAGGCCCTGGACGGAACCGCCATTATCATCCGTCAGCCCGATGACTCATCCCTCCCCCCCGCCATGGGCCCGGCTCCTTCCCTCAGGGAGACGGTCTATGGCGTAGAAAGCACTGCCGATCTGGCCGCGATCGAAGATGAGCTGAGCCGGGATCGTGAGGTGCATCGGGATGCTGCTGGCGCCCTACACACAGTCGATGACCTTGGCTTTGCCATCGCATTCCAGGTTACCTGCCGCCGTCCGTTCAGCGCGTCTGCCGACCTCACCAATGCGCCTGGCAGTGAACCGCAACGCCCGATGAACCAGTTGGGTATCACTCCCGACATGGTCGCCCTGCCCCGGTCACTTTCCCACGTGGTGTACTTCGTTCCCGATGTGGCAAAAGGTGAAGCGTTCTACCGAGATCGCCTGGGCTTCGTGACCACTGACAGCTTCATCGGCGTTGGCCCCTTCATGCGCACGAACGGGATGGATGACCACCACTGCCTGTTCATGATCCAGACGCCGCCTCACATGCAAGGCTGTGAACACTTCACCTTCCACATGGGCAGCGGCACAGAAGTGCTCCTGGCTGGTTATCGCCTGCAGCAGAAAGGCTGGACAAGCTTCTGGGGCCCGGGGCGCCACCTCTTCGGCTCCAACTGGTTCTGGTACTTCAACAGCCCTCTGGGCTGCCATATCGAATACGACGCCGATATGGACAAGCACGATGACGCCTGGGCTGCCCGCCATGCTCCGATGTCTGCTGATAACTCTCAGCTCTTCCTCTTCAGCTCCCGCGACAAATGGGCACCAGGTGGGCCACCTCCGCAGCAGGAGTGAGCCATGGATCGTAGCGTGGTGCTTTGCCCGCTCCAGCAACTGCAAGAAGGCACCGCCCTGGGTTTCGATCCGTTCGAGTCTGGGCGCGCGACTGTGTTTGCACTGAAGCATCAGGGAGAGGTGCGCATCTATCGCAACAGCTGCCCTCACCTAGATGTGCCTTTGGAGTACCGAAAGGATCGGTTTCTTTCAGCCAACGGGGAGCGGGTCATCTGTTATGCGCACGGAGCGCAGTTCATGCCGGACACAGGGCTTTGCGTTTACGGCCCATGCCTGGGGAAGTTTTTAACAGCGCTTGAGTTCAAGTGTGAGGACGAGCTGATTCGCCTTTCGATCGACAGCCTTGGTCAGCCTATCGAAGTATCGCGCAGCGCGATAGGTCGCATCTGAGGACTCGATTAGTCAAATCGGTCGTCTCTGGGGAAACTCAGCCCAACCACGAAAAAGGCTGCCTGTGTAACGGGCGAGCCAAACAAGAACAACACGTGAGTACTTTCATGAATATCGAAAAAGTCCTGATCGTTGGTGGTGGTATCGGTGGCCTGTGCGCAGCTATTGCGCTGCGCCGCAAAGGGATCGCGGTCGACCTGGTCGAGATCAAAACCGAATGGACTGTCTACGGTGTCGGCATCATTCAGCAAAGCAACGTGGTACGCGAGATGGCCAAGCTTGGATTGCTTGATGCCTACCTTGACGCCGCGTATGCATTCGAAGATGTCGGAATCTACAACACCGACGGCGTGCCCCTGGTTCGCATTCCAGGTCAGCGCCTCGCCGGGCCTCAATACCCCGCCAACGTTGGAATCTCGCGTCGTGCGCTACACAAGGTGCTGAGCGAAACCGCCATCGAGCTTGGTACCCAAGTACGCCTGGGCCTGTCGATTGAAAGTTACGAACAGAACGCAAACAGCATCGACGTGGTCATGACCGACGGCACCAAGGGTAGCTACTCGGTGGTTGTGGGTGCTGATGGCCTCTACTCCAAAGTACGAACTCTGGTTTTCGGTGACAAATACCGTCCGAAGTTCACGGGCCAAGCTGTTTGGCGTTACAACTTCCCTCGGTCTCCAGAGATCGATCACCTGGCCAACTACCAGGGCTCCTTCGGCAACGCGGGTCTTGTCCCACTGGCAGATGACCTGATGTACCTGTTCACCACCTCCCATGAGCCAGGCAATCCTTGGATGGACGAGAACCATCTGGCGCAAGAGCTGCGTAAGCGCCTGGAAGGCTTTGGTGGGTTGATCGAACAACTGCGTGAACAGATCACCGACAACACCCAGGTCGTCTACAAGCCGCTCGAAGCCGTCTTCGTTGATGAGCAGTGGTTCACCGGCCGCGTCCTGCTGATTGGCGATGCTGCTCATGCCACCACGCCTCACCTTGGTCAGGGTGCCGGCATGGCCATCGAGGACGCCATCGTCCTCAGCGAGGAGCTGACCTCCGGCGGCACGCTGGCGGAACAGCTTGATCGGTTCATGGCCCGTCGTTTTGAGCGCTGCAAGTACATCAGCGAGCGATCGCTGTTTGCCGGCGAAAAAGAGATTCAAAAAGACCGCGACTTCGACCGCATTGCTTTGGTGAAGCAGATGCTTGAGGTCACAGCACAACCGGTATGAATCCTGGGGTGTATCAGGTCGCAACCTGATGCACCTGACTCGAAAGCCAACACTGACAAACAAGAACAATAATGAGGTGACTTAAATGCTGTCTTGCAAACGCTCGCCCCAGAAAAAATTACCGCCTCTCAAGCCGCTCGCACTGGCCACATCTTTCCTCGCAATTACGGCTGGTATTCCTGATATACATGCGTTTGAAATTGAAACTGGCAACCCCGATCTTCGGGTGCGTTGGGACAATACCCTGAAATACAGCGCAGCCTGGCGTACCAAGAGCCAGAGCAACAAGCTGACTGAAGGTCAAACCGCGCTGAACCAGGATGACGGTGATCGCAACTTCAACAAAGGCCTGATTTCCAATCGTCTTGATCTGCTGTCTGAAATGGATATCACCTACCAAAATGTTGGTGCACGTGTGAGTGGCGCTGCTTGGTATGACGATGTCTATAACCAGGGCAATGACAATAACGATCCCACGCGCTCGAACAGCTATTCAGTAAGGTATGACGCTTTCACCGACGACACCCGTACTCTGCACGGGCGTAAAGGTGAGCTGCTCGACGCATTCATCTTCGGCAAAACTGAAATCGGCGACATGCCAGTAACTGGGCGTGTTGGTCAGTACGCCATGCAATGGGGCGAAAGTCTCTTCTACGGCATGAACGGCATCGCCGGCGGCATGGCGCCCATTGACGTTGTGAAGGGCCTGTCGGTACCGAACACTCAATTCAAAGAGCTGATCCGTCCTGTTCAGCAGATATCCGGACAGCTCCAGCTGACGCCAGATGTGTCCATTGGCGCTTACTACCAATTCGAGTGGGAAGCGAATCGCCTGCCTGGCGCAGGAAGCTATTTCTCCAGCTCCGATAACTTTGGCGACGGCAACGAGCGCATGTTCATTGGCGCACCCCTGTTCCCCGGCGCTCAGCCGCTGGCCTTCTACCATGGGAACGACAAGGAGGCTAAGGACTCCGGGCAAGGCGGTATTCAGCTTCGCTGGAGAACCGAGTCGGTGGACTGGGGCCTTTATGCCATCCGATTCCACGACAAGAGTCCGCAACTGAACGTTCGCCCAGACTTCGCCAACCTCAACCCGCAGTCAGGCAAAGCGGGTGAGTACTACTGGGTTTACCCAGAGGGTATTGAAGCCTTCGGTGCGAGCTTCTCCACGACCCTTGGCAACTACAATATTGCTGGTGAGCTTTCCACTCGCTGGAATCAGCCCTTGGCCTCCACCAGTCAGCGCACGCTGGCAGTTGGCGAAGCGATCGACAACGACTCCGACCCACTATATGCAACTGGGCGGACGCTGCACGCCAACATCTCGTGGCTGTCGAGCATGGAGCCTAACTTCATTTCTCAAGAAGCAACGTTCCTCGGTGAAATCGCCTGGAACAGGGTCATGAGCGTCACCAAAAACAAGGACGCGTTTGATCCGAATGCCGATCGCGATGCGACGAGCCTGCGCGTTGTGTACGAGCCCATGTATCGCCAATTCCTGTCAGGCCTGGATGTCTCGGTGCCTGTTGGCTTCAGCTACACCGATGGCGCCTCCGGGGCCTTGGGTACCGGCTTCGGCGCTGACCATGGTGGCGATATCAACATCGGCATCAAGGGCAACTACCTGAATACCTGGAGCCTGGGTTTGACGTACACCCATTACTACGGCCCAGAAAACACCTTCCTGGACGGCAACAACAATTACACCTTTGAACAGCCGCTAAAAGACCGCGATTTCATCGCCTTTACTGTCAGTCGCACCTTCTGACCGAGGATGTCTCGATGAACCACAATAAAAAGTTTCTTGCTGCTCTTACTGCCTTGAGTGCTGCGCTGCTCTTCTCCCATGCGTCGATGGCTGCGGTTTCGGCTGATCAAGCGGCCACACTGAAATCGACACTGACGCCCCTTGGGGGAGAACGTGCGGGCAATTCGGATGGCAGCATCCCTGCGTGGACTGGCGGTCTCACCAAAGTCGATGCTGCCTACAAGGACGGCGGTAAGCGAGGCGATCCGTATGCCGGCGATCAGCCTGTGTTGACCATTACTGCCCAGAATATGGCTCAGTACGCAGACAAGTTGACCCCAGGCATCCAGGCGATGCTGAAGAAGTACTCAGACTCCTACAAGGTTGTCGTCTACCCAACGCACCGCAGTGCTGCAGCACCGCAATCGGTCTACGACGCGACCTTCGCTAACGCGACTAGTGGCAAGCTGGTGGATGGTGCTTCCGGGCCAATGCCTCAGGGTGCGGCAGGCGGCATTCCATTCCCAATTCCTCAGAACGGTGCAGAGGCTATCTGGAACCATCTGCTGCGTTGGCGCGGAGCCTCCTGGCACTCCAGCTTCACGCAGTACCTGACCACTGCCGATGGGAAGCACGTGCTGACCAACGATTCGCGAGCTGATCTGCAGATGCCTTGGTACCTGCCAGGTTTCAGTCCGGAGAAAGGTGTTTTCTGGTCGATTCGCATGACCAACGATGGCCCTCCACTGCGCGCCGGTGAAGCCATCACTGGCCTTGAAAACCTGAATGCCGATAACTCCGCCGCCTGGAGTTACCTGCCTGGCCAACGACGCGTTCGCCGCCTGCCTAATGCCTGCTGCGACACCCCTACCCCAGCCACTGCTGGCGTCATGAGCTTTGACGAGGTGTACGTCTTCAACGGCCGAATTGACCGTTTCGACTGGAAGCTCGTCGGCAAGAAAGAGATGTACATCCCGTACAACTCGAACCGGGTGTTCACCGCATCGTCCCCAGAGGCCCTGCTCGATGCGCACCACATGAAAGCTGATGCCGTGCGTTGGGAGCTCCACCGCGTCTGGGTAGTTGAAGCAACCTTGAAAAGCGGCGCGCGCCACGTCATGCCGAAGAGCACCTACTACCTCGATGAAGACACCTGGACTGCTGTCCTGGGTGATCGATATGACGCTCGTGGTCAACTGGCAAAGGTGGTGTGGACTTCCCCGGTTGTCCTGCCTGACCTCCCAGGCGTCACCTCGTTGACCAACGGCTTCTACGACCTGCTCTCCGGATCCTGGTTCGTGGGCGACGTGTACGCAGGCAAGAACGAGCAGTACCGCATCGTGCCGCCGTACAAGGACTCGGTTTTCACCGCTGACGCAATGGCGGGCGAAGGAGTTCGTTGATGCTGGCGGGGCGCCTGCCCCGCCTGCTTCTTAGAAGAACAAGAAAGGTTTTACGAGATGAAAAAGATAGTCTCAGGAATGCTCTTGCTTGCAAGCTGCTCACTCACGATGGTCGCGCCAGCCGGGGCCAATGATGGACTCTCCCAAGCCTCAGTGCTTGGGCCTCAAGCATTGCATGCAGTGCTACTGGACATCGATCACGCCGGCGCTCGTTTGATTGCCGTGGGCGAGCGCGGCGTTGTACTGCTGTCTGATGATAACGGCCTGAGCTGGCGGCAAGCTCCAAGCCCAGTGAGCACCACGCTGACCAGCGTGCAGTTTGTGGACTCTTCCAATGGTTGGGCCGTCGGCCACTCAGGCGTTGTGCTGCATAGCGCGGACGCTGGGGTGAGCTGGCAAGTACAGCTGGACGGCACGCAGGCTGCAGCGATCGAGCTCCATGCCGCTGAGCATTCTGGAGATGCCAAGCGCCTTGCCTCCGCTCAGCGTTTGTCGGCGGATGGCGCTGACAAGCCCCTTCTGGCGATCAACTTCAGCGATGCCCACAACGGGATCGTTGTCGGCGCTTACGGGCTTGCGTTGCTTACCCGTGACGGAGGGAAAACCTGGCAGTCCAAGATGGGGGATCTCCCGAATCCTCGTGGATTGCATTACTACGCGATGGCTCGCCACCACGACAAGATTCTGATCGCAGGAGAACAGGGCCTTCTGCTTCGCTCTATGGATGGCGGCGCCAGCTTCAGTGCACTCCAAGGCTCCTACGATGGTAGCTACTTCGCAGCCGCGATTCTGCCCAGCGGACGACTTCTCGTCGGAGGCCTGCGAGGCAAGCTTTTCGCTTCTGACGATGACGGGGCCACTTTCAACGCGATCGATACCCCTGCTCCGGCATCGCTTAACGCCATTCGCGTTGAGGGTGAGCAACTGCTCCTGACCAACCAGGCCGGCATGGTTCTGAAAGGCGGCCTCAAGGATTTGAAGCTTGAACCCATCGCTGTATCTGAAGGACTTCCGCTCAGTGCTGTGACAGCCACGCCCGACGGCAACCTGGTTGCTGTGGGTGTAGCCGGAGCACAACGTGTTGCGCCTTCTTCCCTCTCCAAAATCGCGGATTAAGCCATGCATGTACCAACCTCCTCCGCTCCCCCTTCGGGCAATCTCGAAGACTTCAACAGTGCCTCAGGTTCCCTACTGGAGCGCGCGCTGTTCAACAATCGTGCTTTGGTACTGCTGCTCTGCATTGCCGCTACTCTGCTCCTGGGCTGGCAGGCCACACGCCTGACGCTGAACGCCAGCTTCGAGAAGATGATCCCGCGGGAGCATCCGTTCATCGTCAATTACCTGGAGCACCGCGACGAACTCAAGGGCCTGGGTAATGCCGTGCGCATCGCAGTTGCCAATCCCCAGGGCAGCATCTACGACAAGGCATACCTCAAAGTCCTTGAGCAGATCAGTGATGAGGTCTACCTGCTCCCGGGTGTCGACCGCGCTGCCATGAAGTCCTTGTGGACACCGTCTACGCGCTGGACGGGGGTAACAGAGGAAGGTCTCGAAGGTGGGCCAGTGATCCCTGATGGCTACGATGGCGAGCCCAAGAGTTTGGAGGCGCTGAAACGAAACGTTGAACGCTCGAACGAAATTGGCCAGTTGGTTGCCTTCGATCAGCGATCCAGCATTGTCTATGTTCCGCTGCTGGCGCAGACGCCGGATGGTCAGCCACTGGACTACACCAGCTTTGCTCATGAGCTTGAGCAACTGCGTGCCAAATACCAGTCTCAGGGTGTTGAGATTCACATCACGGGCTTTGCAAAGGTCGTGGGTGATTTGATCGATGGTTTGAAGCAGATCCTGGTGTTCTTCGGCGTGGCCATCCTGATCACCGCTGCAGTGCTCTATTGGTACACCCGCTGCGTGCGCAGCACCTTCCTGGTGGTCATGTGTTCGCTGGTTGCCGTGGTATGGCAGTTGGGTCTGCTTCCGATGCTGGGGTACGAACTCGACCCCTACTCGGTCTTGGTACCGTTTCTTGTATTCGCCATCGGTATGAGCCATGGCGCGCAGAAAATGAACGGCATCATGCAAGATATCGGGCGCGGGATGCACCGCCTGGTGGCTGCACGCTTCACGTTCCGTCGGCTGTTCTTGGCTGGCCTGACCGCCCTGCTGTGCGACGCCGTAGGTTTCGCGGTTCTGATGATCATCAAGATTCAAGTGATCCAAGACTTGGCGGTGATTGCGAGCCTTGGTGTCGCGGTACTCATCTTCACCAATCTGATCTTGTTGCCCATTGTTCTTTCTTACATCGGCGTAAGCCCTAAAGCTGCTCGACGTAGCTTGCGTGCAGAAGAGGCTGAGGCGTCTGGCGCGGACAAGCATGCGGTATGGCGCTTCCTTGATCTGTTCACCCGCAAACGTTGGGCAACAGCCTGCGTCATCGTTGCTGCTGCAATGGCCGTCGCAGGCTACGCGATCAGCCTGCAGTTGAAGGTCGGCGATCTTGATGCTGGGGCACCTGAGCTGCGACCTGACTCTCGATACAACCAGGACAACCTCTTCATCACCCAACACTACGGTGCGAGCAGTGACCTCTTTGCGGTCATGATCAAGACTCCACCGGGGCAATGTTCGGCATTCAGCACCCTCAAGAAAGTCGACGATCTGGATTGGCAATTGCGCGGGCTTGAAGGCGTAGATTCGACAAACTCATTGGCGCTGCTCAATCGGCGTGTGCTGGTTGGCCTCTCGGAAGGCAACCCGAAATGGTACGAGCTGGTGAACAACCAAGCGACCTTGAACATGGTCACTGCGGGCGCTCCTCGCGGCTTGTACAACGATGATTGCAGCCTCCTGACAGTCTTTGCCTATCTTAAAGACCACAAGGCCGACACCCTCACCGACGTGGTTTCGAATGTCGAGCGCTTCTCCCTGGCCAACTCCTCGGAGGGCGCGACATTCCTGATGGCTGCTGGGAGTGCAGGGATCGAAGCGGCGACCAACATCGTTGTGAAGAAGGCCAACCATGACATGCTCTGGTGGGTGTACGGCGCGGTCACTTTGCTCTGCCTGGTGACATTCCGCTCCTGGAGGGCCGTGGTTTGCGCAGTCCTTCCGCTTGTACTCACCTCCATTCTTTGTGAGGCCTTGATGGTGGCACTGGGGATCGGGGTCAAGGTCTCCACCCTCCCCGTCATCGCCCTGGGCGTCGGCATCGGTGTCGATTACGCACTGTATGTGATGAGCATCGTCCTGGCGCAACTGCGTCAAGACGCCAGCTTGTCCCGAGCCTACTACCAAGCACTGCTTTTCACAGGGAAGGTCGTGATGCTGACGGGGGTGACCCTGGCAATCGGTGTGGGTACCTGGATCTTCTCTCCGATCAAGTTCCAGGCCGACATGGGTGTGCTGCTTGCCTTCATGTTCATTTGGAACATGGTCGGCGCCCTCATCCTCCTCCCTGCCTTGGCCTATTTCCTACTGCCTCAGCGTGCGCCTGAAAAGTCAGCGGTTGCTGTTCCTGAGCAGAAGCACACTCAAACCCCACCTTGCAGTGAAGTGCACAAGGCAGTGCCGTGGGCGTAGCGACTTTGAAAGGCTCGGTGGGCTGTCGGTTGCAGGCGACGCTATGTGTGCGGCCTAGGACTGACGCCCATCGCTCAGATTATTCAGGCACAGGTGCTGTATGAACGAACTCTTTTCTCTTAGCGCCAGAACGGCGCTTATCACCGGTGCTACACGAGGAATAGGCCTTGCGATCGCCTATGCCCTTGGGCGAGCCGGCGCCAAGTTGATTGTGAGCAGTGAAAGTCATAGCGAAACCTCTAGCGTCGCCCAGACATTGAATGATGCGGGGATTGATGTCATTGGGATTGCTGCTGATTTGAGCAAGCAAGACGAGGTACATGCATTGGCTGCTCAGGCCATCAGGCATTTCGGGCGCATCGACGTCTTGGTGTGCAATGCCGGCGTAGCGCCGCACTTAGGGGCGATGAGCTCGGCGAGCGATGCAGACTGGGAATTGACCCTCAACGTGAACCTGCGAAGTGCTATCTGGCTCACCAATGGATTACTGCCCGCCATGGCTGAGCATGGCGGTGGCAGCGTCATTCTCATGTCGAGTATTGCTGGCGTGCGCGGCAACAAAGCGCTCGGTCTGTATGGGCTATCCAAAGCGGCCCTCTCGCAGCTCGCCCGCAACCTGGCGGTCGAATGGGGGCCACAAAACATTCGGGTGAATTCGATCAGCCCGGGTGTGATTCAAACCGAATTCGCTCGCCCCCTGACCGATAACGCCGAAGTTATGCAGCGCCGTCTCGCACTGACGCCGCTTCGCCGTGTTGGACGCCCGGAGGAAGTAGCTGCTGTTGCCTTGCTGCTGGCCTCGCCGGGCGGAGCATTCATCAGTGGTCAGAACATTATTGTCGATGGTGGCACAACCATCGGTGACGGAAACTAAAGGAGATCCTATGCAAACCCTTCCTACTTTCAAGCGCGTGGTAACCGGTCACAATGGTGAAGGCCTTGCGGTGGTCGCCAGCAGTGCGCCAACGCCGAACAACTTCCCGCTTAAAGCAGTGCCAGGCACTGTCTTCTACGAAGTCTGGAACAGTGCTACGGCCCCTGCGCCTCTGGACAACGCGGACGATCCGACCTCTCAGCCACTTCAACTGAGCCCTGGCCCTCTGGGCAGCGTTATCCGCGTCGTGGACATTCCGCCAGATAGCGTACAGAACCAGGTCAGTGCCGAAGATGCTGCCGCTGCATTTGCAGAAATTGGTGAGTCTCACGCCGGCACCGGGAAAGCGGACTCGAAGCACAAGCTGATGCACCGCACCGAGACGCTCGATTACGGCATCGTCACTGAGGGCGAGGTATGGCTGGTGCTGGATGAAGAGGAAGTGCATCTCAAACGAGGTGACATCGTTGTCCAGCGCGGCACCAATCACGCCTGGAGCAACCGTACTGAACAGATGTCGCGGATGGTCTTCATCCTGCTTGACGGACGTTACGCACCTGAACTGCAGGAGCTGCTGGGATGAAGCTCGCTACGCTCAACGACGATACCCGGGACGGGACGCTGATTGTAGTTTCCCGAGATCTGCACCATGCAGTTATCGCAGGGCACGCAGCGCCCACAATGCAGGCGGCACTGGAGAATTGGGCGAATGTTGAAGCGCACCTGGCGTCCCTGTACCACCAACTGAATTCTGGTGACGCTGCCGACGCGTTCGTGCTCACGTTTGATCAACTGATGGCTCCCCTGCCCAGGGCACGGCAGTGGTTAGATGGTTCGTGCTTCCTGACCCACGGCAAGTTGATGCAGAAAGCATTTAACCTGGAGCCGATCGAGAACGCCGACACCATTCCGTTGATCTACCAGGGTGCGGGTGACGACTTCCTGGGCCCGAATGAAGACGTTGCGCTTCCCTCTGAAGCGGACGGCATCGATTTCGAGGGTGAGTTTGCGGTGCTGCTGGACGATGTTCCCATGGGATGCCCTGCAGACGAGGCGTTGCGCCATGTCCGCTTAGTGCTTCAGTTGAACGACGTCAGCTTGCGTGCCCTCGGCCCACGCGAAATGAAAACAGGTTTTGGTTTTCTCCAGGCCAAACCCTCCAGCAGCTTCGCGCCTGTAGCCGTGACTCCAGACGAACTGGGTGATGCTTGGGGAGATGGTCGGGTGCATCTGCCTCTGAACGTGGAGTGGAATGGTGAATGGTTCGGACACCCGCACGGGGGTGAAATGCACTTCGGCTTCCACCAGCTGATTGCTCATGCTGCGCGCACCCGCCGACTGAGCGCTGGCACCCTTGTAGGGTCAGGTACTGTCTCCAACAACGACCGCTCCGTAGGGTCAGCGTGTATCGCTGAGCGTCGAGCGATTGAAACCATTGCTAACGGTGCACCTAGCACTCCGTTTATGCGCTTCGGAGATCGTGTCCGAATGGAGGCGAAGGGCGCTGACGGTAGCGCACTCTTCGGGCCGATCGACCAGCGAATTGTGCAAGGAGGTGCGCCATGCGTGTAATGATCAGCGGAGCTAATGGCTTCGTAGGTCGCCAGCTCGTCGAGCGCTTGCTGCAGCAAGGCCAACTGCGCGGACAAAAGATCGAAGCCATTCTTGCTGTAGACCAGACTACCGATGGCCTTCTTGACGATAGCCGTCTTCGCCGGCATGAAGGGAGCATCACCAATCCTGCGCTTCTGCGACGAGTACTGGCGGATGGCATCGATGTTGTTTTCCACCTGGTCAGCATTCCAGGCGGTGCAGCAGAGGCCAACTACGATCTCGGCTACCAGGTCAATCTGCAAGCCAGCCTGGAATTGCTCCAGCAACTCAGAAACCGCCAGCGCCCTCCTGTCCTGGTGTATGCGAGTAGCGTTGCGGTCTATGGAGGGGATTTACCGGCTCGTATGGATGAGTCTCAACCTGCGCATCCGCAACTGTCCTATGCGGCACACAAGCGGATGGTCGAAATCGGCATCGAAGACCTGGTGCGCCGGGGTGAACTGGACGGACGCGTTGTCCGCCTGCCTGGGATCGTGGCTCGCCCGAAGCAGCCGAACGGATTGAAGTCCGCCTTCATGAGCGACTTGCTGCATGCCTACGCGGCTGGCGAAGCCTATGAGTGCCCGGTTTCACCTCAAGCAACCTGCTGGTGGATGTCGGCAAGCTGCTGTGTGGACAATCTTATCCGTGCTGCAGAATTGAGCGAGTCTCAGGGGAATCGAGTCTGGCAATTGCCAGTTCTGCAGCTCTCTATAAGTGAAATCCTTGAGGCTCTTGCATCGCGATTCGGCGCTGAGAACAGCAAAAACATCCGGTTCAATCCAGACCCCCAGCTTGAGGCGCTGTTCGGGAGCCTGCCTCCTCTGCGCACCACACGCGCCCGCGAATTCGGCTTCCGGAATGATCGCTCGGCTTCCCAGCTGATTCGGAACGCACTCGGCAAGTACCCACCCTTCACACGCCTCAAGAGCACGGAAGTAGGGATTACTACTCATGAACTTGGCTAAATTTCGCATGCTCGACCTCTCGGTCAGCCTGGACAACAACCCGTATACAGATCCACCACCCCTACTGCCCAAGATTGACTACATGGATCATCAGCAGGGGTGGCCAGAGATGGCCGCGATGTTCCCAGGGCTTCGCAAGGAGGATTTACCTGGTAACGAGTCGTGGGCGGCAGAACGGCTAAGTATCACCACGCACAGCGGTACGCACATGGATGCGCCCTGGCACTATGCCTCGACAACGGATGGTGGAAAGCCCGCCTACGGGATCGATGAGCTGCCTCTGGAGTGGTGCTTGAAGCCAGGCGTCAAATTGGACTTTCGCCACTTGCCAGACGGGTATGTCGTGAGCATTGCCGATGTAGAGGCTGAATTGAGGCGCATCGGTCACGAGATTCAGCCACTGGAGATCGTAGTGATCAATACCCGCGCCGGAAGCCTTTTTGGGCAACCTGGCTATCTCGATGCGGGTGTTGGGATGGGGCGCGATGCCACCCTATACCTTCTTGCAAAAGGGGTTCGGGTCGTTGGTACGGACGCATGGAGTTGGGACGCGCCATTCAAGTTTACCCGCGAGCGCTTCGCACAGACTGGGGATGCATCAATCGTCTGGGAGGGCCACAAAGCCGGTCGTGACATAGGCTACGGTCAAATGGAAAAGCTGGCGAACCTGGATCAACTCCCTTCATCTGGGTTCTGGATTTCATGCTTCCCCTACAAAATCAGGCATGCATCCGCAGGCTTCGTCCGGGCTGTAGCGCTGCTGGATGACGATCGCTCCTGATGCCATTACCGGTGTGGCCTGATGCTTGTTTTTGCATCGGGCCACACATCTCGAAACGACGGCCGTTACCTCACGAATCTTGAGCTCTACGAGATCTACAGGAAGCAGCGGCTTGTGTATCTCGTTCGCGCATGCCCCACGTCATCTATCGCTTTAATGCTCAACCTGTAGTGGTCTACTAACCCCGGACACCCACTTAGGCGAGAATGCTCGCCACAGAGAGGTGTCCGATGACCAAGCAACGCCGTACCTTTACCCCTGAGTTCAAGCGCGAAGCTGCCTGCCTGGTGCTCGATCAAGGCTACAGCCATGCCGAAGCGGCCCGTTCGCTCGGCTTGGTCGAGTCGGCACTGCGCCGATGGGTTAATCAGCTTCAGCAGGAGCGCGGCGGCGTTACGCCGTCCAGCAAAGCGTTGACGCCAGAGCAGCAAAAAATCCAAGAGTTGGAAGCCCGGATCACGCGCCTTGAACGCGAGAAATCGATACTAAAAAAGGCTACCGCGCTCTTGATGTCGGAAGATCTCGAGCGTACGCGCTGATCCGCAAGCTCAGCGATCATGAGCCCGTTGATTGTTTGTGCGAAGTACCAGGGATCGCAATATGGCAGCCGTCAGTTCCGCCAGAGACTGTGGCGCTACCGCATACGCCAGAGCATGAGCCGCCGAGGCAACTGTTGGGATAATGCACCGATGGAGCGAGTCTTCCGCAGCTTGAAATCAGAGTGGATACCGACCACGGGCTACCTGACCGGGCAGCAAGCTCAACGAGACATTGGCCAATACCTAATGGGCCACTACAACTGGATCCGGCCTCATCAGTTCAACGATGGACTAGCTCCAGCGAAAGCAGAAGAAAAACTCAAAACCCTGTCCGGGATGAGTTGACCACTACAGAGGTCAGCATCTGGGAGTTGATTGAGAAATAGCACCCAAGCTCGACTGCCCGCTTGGCTTCACTGGGCGCCCCGGTGAACCAGTAAAGAACCACAGTCCCCCGGTCACTCGGGAGCAGGTGCTCGATATGAGAAAGCACCTTACCGACACTTCGGATGCTGTGGACAGTGAGAATCTTCCCACCCTGCTCCGAACAGGCCTCGAGTACCCTTTTGAACACTCGCTCCTGGGCCTCAAGACTTCGATAGAAATGAGCGCGCTCGCAGCGTATCTTCGCTCCCGCCACCGTCCACCAGTTCGTGCGGAAAGCCCACACGGGCCTGCACATGATTGATCGAAGTTTCTGAAAACCGCTCCTGCAGCGCAGCACGGCAGTCATTCTGATAGGTACTGGTGCTGTTAGTGTCCCAATAATGACTCACAAGATCTGGCCACCCTGTAGCCACCGCCAGTCAGGTGCTGCTTCGCGGTTCGATCAGTGCGGTGCATGCTTGGTCCAGACCGTAAAATGTATATATACAGTACATGGAAATGAGGCACGCCTTAGGCCCCAAGTGCAATATCGGCCCCGATGTTGGATTCCTGATGAGCATCAAAAGCGCGTTGCACGGGGCCTGTAGCCATTTCCCACTCGCGACCACCCGCCATGCTCGACATCGTTAACCAGGTCATTCACTTGGCAGATTCTCGGGGTCACATACAAATGTGTACATATATACAGCATTCGGTCGGCCACGCCCGCATCAGGCACCCTGCCCTTGCCTTGCCCTTTTCCGCACAAGCGCTAGCCGTTTCTGGGTGATGAGCAAGCAATAAGCAAGGCCGCCCGGCGGTCATGACGTTTGCTCAATCGGACTACGCAGATGGCCCGTTTTGATGAACAGGGTCGCACCTTCAGCTCCGGTTACCAGATCCGGATCGAACCCAGGTGGTAAACGCATCCAGCTTCCCTGGCCCAGGGTCTGCCCTTGAGCCTCTACCTGGCCTTCGATGACAAGCAACTCAGCGCCTGCGGAACATCCCTGGAATACAAGCTCTCCAGGTGGCAGTCGTTGGAGGCTGACATGTTCGTGGGCATTGGCGAAGAGCGGGCAAATATCTCGCCCCGCCGAGCGGACCCAAAAGGCGGGGTCTCTGGTATCGATACGCATTGACACCCTTTCCTCTGGCTGCATTTGCCACAGCTTAACGAAGATCACCGTCCCTTCCAGACTGGAGGGCTGATGAGATGATCCAGGAGGGTTGCGCAGATAATATCCAGCAGGATAGTGCCTGTCATTTTCAGAAAAGACGCCTGACAGAACAAAGATCTCCTCCCCGCCAGGATGAAAATGCTCAGGAAAAGCAGATCGCGGTGCATAGCGCACGATACTTGTCGCCCGGGCCTTTTCGCCGCCGACTCGATCGAGCATCACACGCTCCACGCCTGGCTGCGGTGAGGTGACCCAATGGTAATCATCAGCCATTACGGTGGCAGGTCGGGAAAAATCTGCGTTAACAAGCATGGGCGATATCCAAAAGGGGGGGGCGTCGGGCCGAGGGCGCTGGCCACCCGGGCTGGGTGCTTCAGGCCAGAATACGAGCCCCCATCCCCGCATAACTTACGAGGTTCAATATGAATGCGAGCCACTACCTACTCCGCAGATCTGCTTTCCCGGAGGGAATTATCTGCACGCTGACGTCGCCACTAAAAATTTCAACTTGCCGATTCAGAACCAGCTCACGCGAACCACAACAAAGGTCTTGTAAACAATCAAGGGTGTTAATGATTGTACGCCCGCTCGTTATGCTCACCGAGGTCAAGCCCCATTTCCTCAACGGCGTCATGTGCCCGCAAGCCAACGACGGCCTTCAACACTCTGAGAATGATCCAGCTCGCAATGAAGCAGTACACCGTTGTGAATGCCACCCCTTTGACCTGCGCGAGCACCTGGTCAGCCATGGTGACGTTCTCAACCAATCCGCCCAACGATGGAACACAGAAAACGCCAGTCAACACAGCCCCAATCATTCCACCAATACCGTGCAAGCCGAATACATCCAGGCTGTCGTCGTAGCCCAGGCGAGTTTTGAGCACAGTCACGCTGAGATAACAGAACACGCCGCAAAGCAGACCGATTGCCAGCGCACCACCGACACCCACATATGCACAAGCCGGGGTGATACCGACCAAGCCTGCCAAAGCACCACTGGCTAAGCCCAAAGCACTCGGCTTAGCCACCCTGAGCCACTCGGTGAACATCCAGCCGAGAATACCGGCGCACGCACCGAGCTGAGTGTTGAGCATCACGATGCCTGAAAGGCCACTGAGGCCGCCGCCGGAACCGATGTTGAATCCAAACCAGCCGACCCAGAGCATCGCCGCGCCGACCATCGTGAGGCTCAGGTTATGGGCAGGCATAGGCGCGTTTTCGTAACCCTTACGCTTGCCAAGCAGCAAACAGGCGGCAAGCGCCGCTACCCCGGCGTTGATGTGAACTGCAGTACCACCGGCGAAATCCAGCACGCCCCAGTTGTGCATCAAAGCCCCTGCTCCACCCCATACCATGTGGGCCACTGGCGCGTAGACAAAGGTGAACCAAATGGCCATGAACAGTAGCGCCGATGAGAACTTCATACGTTCGGCAAAAGCCCCGGCAATGAGCGCCGGCGTGATGATGGCAAAGGTCATTTGGAAGGTAACAAACACCCCTTCCGGGATGTCGCCAACCAGGCTTTCAGACGTCATGCCTGCCAAAAATGCGCGGTTCAAACCGCCGACAAAGCTATTGAAGCTGATCTCGCCTTCCACCATGTTGGTGGTATCGACAACCATGCTGTAGCCATAAACCACCCACAGCATCCCCACCAGCCCGGCGATACCGAAACATTGGGTGAACAGTGACAGCATATTCTTGGCTCGCACGAGACCGCCGTAAAACAGCGCAAGGCCTGGCAGGCACATGAACAACACCAGAACCGCCGCCGTTACCATCCAGGCGGTGCTGCCGGTGTTCAATGTGGGGGCATCAGCCGCCTGTGCCAGCGGTATACATGCACTGAGCGCGAGCAACGCAAGAAGTGATTTGCCGGGTAGACGATTAACCATTGTGGAAGCTCCTGCGATGAATGGAAAAGTGTCTGGCAGAAAGCGAGGCGGTGAAGCGCTGGGCCGTTGAGGCCTCTTGAATGGATCAAATCAAGAATGGCCTGAACGCAGGGGCGCACTTGCCCTCGGCGGCGGCGTGCCAGACAACAATTCAGTTGCAGACAGATCGCCACCAAGGACACGCGCGCTCCCGCATCAGGTAATGCTTAGTACTGGCTGCCTGGTATCCACGAAGTCCCTGCCAATGGCACGCGAGCCATAGCGGCGGACTCTACGGTCAAGGCCACCAGATCCTCAGGGTCGAGGTTGTGCAGGTGGGATTTTCCGCAGGCCCTAGCCATGGTTTGCGCCTCCAGCACCAACACACGCAAATAGTTGGCCAACCTGCGGCCGCCTTCGATCGGGTCCAGGCGCTTTGACAGCTCCGGATCCTGCGTGGTGATGCCTGCCGGGTCACGACCGTTCTGCCAGTCATCGTAGAAGCCAGCCGCTGAGCCGATCTTCTTGAGCTCTTCGTCCAGGCGTGGATGGTTGTCACCCAGCGCAATCAATGCGGCCGTACCGATGGCCACGGCATCAGCACCCAGCGCCATTGCCTTGGCAACGTCTGCACCGTTACGGATGCCGCCGGAGACAATCAGCTGCACCTTGCGGTGCATGCCCATCTCCTGCAACGCCTGAACCGCCTGGGGAATGGCTGGCAAGATCGGGATACCGACGTGCTCGATGAACACTTCCTGAGTCGCAGCGGTACCGCCTTGCATGCCATCAAGCACGATCACATCGGCGCCGGCCTTAACTGCCAGCTTGACGTCGTAATAAGGACGGCTGGCCCCGATTTTCACGTAAATCGGTTTTTCCCAATCGGTGATCTCACGGATCTCGGCAATCTTGATCGCCAAGTCGTCAGGCCCAGTCCAGTCCGGATGACGGCATGCCGAGCGCTGGTCAACGCCGATGGGCAAGGTACGCATACCGGCAACCCGCTCGGTCACCTTCATGCCCAACAACATACCGCCGCCACCGGGCTTGGCGCCCTGCCCCAAAACGATTTCGATGGCATCGGCCTTGCGCAGGTCATCAGGGTTCATGCCATAACGCGAAGGCAGGTACTGGTAAACGAGGTGCTGGGATTGGCCGCGTTCTTCCGGCGTCATGCCACCGTCGCCCGTGGTGGTGCTGGTGCCTGCAATAGTGGCGCCGCGACCCAGGGCTTCTTTCGCATTGGCCGACAATGCACCGAAGCTCATGCCGGCGATTGTCACCGGAATTTTCAGGTGGATCGGCTTCTTGGCAAACCGGTTACCGAGGATTACATCCGTTCCGCATTTCTCACGGTAGCCTTCCAGCGGGTAGCGCGATACGCTCGCACCGAGCAGCAGCAGGTCGTCGAAGTGCGGCAGCTTGCGCTTGGTACCACCGCCGCGAATGTCGTAGATGCCGGTCTCGGCGGCACGCTGGATTTCCTGGATAGTCAGACGATCAAAGGTGGCCGACTCGCGCAGGACTGGAGTGGTTTTCTCGCTCATTCTCTTGCTCCTGAATCAGTATGCGGAGGCGTTGTCGACTTTGAAGTTGTACAGCTGGCGAGCCGAGCCGTAGCGCTTGAAGTCACTAGCTTTCTCATTGAAGCCAGCTTTGTTCAGAAGCGCTTGCAACTCTTCAATATGCTCTGGGCGCATCTCTTTTTCGATGCAGTCAGAGCCCAGCGACTCGACCTTGCCTTTGACGAAAATCTTCGTCTCGTACAGGGAGTCACCCAGCGCATCGCCGGCGTCACCGCATACCACCAGGCGTCCCGCCTGCCCCATGAAGCAGCTCATGTGGCCGATACTGCCGCCGACCACGATATCGATCCCTTTCATCGAGATCCCGCAGCGGGCGCCGGCGTCGCCTTCGATCACCAACAGACCGCCATGCGCCGTAGCGCCTGCTGCTTGCGAAGCGCTGCCTTTTACTCGGACGTAGCCAGACATCATGTTCTCGGCGCAACCAACGCCGACGTTCCCGTGCACAGTGATGGAAGCCTTCTGGTTCATACCGGCGCAGTAGTAGCCGGCATGCCCCTGGATATCCACGGACACCGCTTCGTTGACACCGACGGCGATGTTGTGCGCCCCCCCAGGATGAGTGACGACCCACTCTCTTTCCTCTAGGGTCTTCGCTTGATCGTGCAGCGCCTGGTTAAGGTCACGCACCGTGGTGTTGCCAAGATCGAAAGTTTTCATGTGCGTGCTCCTTAAGCCGACTCGCGTTCCCAGATGTACATGGTGGCCGGAACAGGTTCCCAGACCTTGGCTTTCTCGATGCCCGGCAGGCTCGACAGCGCCTGATACTCCGAAGCCATTGCAACGTAGTCGTCGGTTTCGGCAAGAATTGCCGGCTTGCACGCAATCGGATCTCGGATCACGGCGAAGCCATTGCGGGTGCCGATTGCAAAGGTGAAAAAGCCGTCCAGTGCTTCGAGCGAACTGTCCAAGGCGGTTTTCAGACTGTCGCCTTGCTGCAGACGCCAGGCCAGATAGCCAGCCGCGACTTCGGTGTCATTCTCGGTATCGAACTTGATGCCTTCACGGCGCAGTTCCTGACGCAGACGGAAGTGATTGGACAGCGAGCCGTTGTGAACAAGGCACAGATCAGCGCCGGTGGAGAATGGGTGGCTGCCTTCCATGGTGACAGCGCTTTCAGTCGCCATGCGGGTGTGGCCGATGATGTGGCTCCCTTTCATCGAACCCAAGCCGAAGCGCTCCGAGATCTCTTTTGGCAAGCCCATCCCCTTGAGGATCTCGATGCTTTTGCCGGCGCTCATGATGCGCACGTCCGGGGCCAGCTCAGCCAAAGCGGAACGTACAGCAGCTTCCTCAGCCTTGATCTTCAACACGATGGCGCTCGCATTTTGGAACCAGTCCAAAGACGCCGCGAGTTTGCCCTCCAGCGCGCCTACCAGCGCTTTGAAGTCGTAGTCATCGGTTGCTGCTTGCAAGGTCAACTTCACCCAGCCATCAGCGACTTCGTCGCCGTAAATAGCGAAGCCGGCGCTGTCGGGGCCGCGATCAGTCATGGCCTCCAGCATGGGTTCGAAGAGTTTGCCGAGCTGGGGCTCCAGCGTCGGATTTTTCAGATATAGCCCCACAATTCCACACATATCGTTAACTCCTGGGCAGAAGACCCCCTACCCACTGGCAGGGTGTCAGAAAGGGTTGGTTAAATTGGCTAGATCAGAAGAACTCGGTGTAGCGCTTCACTTCCCAGTCCGAGACGTGACGGCTGTACTCCACCCACTCCATGCGCTTGAGCTTGATGAACTCCCCCACGATTTCGCTGCCAAGTACCTCGGCGAACAGTGGGTCAGCCTCAAGGGCATCACAGGCCTCCTTGAGCGACTGAGGTAAGGTCTTGATGCCGCGCGCGGCGATTTCCTCAAGACTCAACTTGTAGAGGTTCTCGTTGCAGATTTGGTCGATTTCCAGCTTGCGGTCGATACCGTCCAGGCCCGCCGCGATGATCGCCGCGGTCACCAGGTAGGGGTTACAGCCAGCATCCGGCAGGCGGAACTCCAGACGGCCGTACGGGACACGAACCATGGCCGAGCGGTTATTGGCGCCCAAGGCGATGAAGGCTGGAGCCCAGGTCGCGCCCGACAAAGAATTGCCCACCACCAGACGCTTGTAGGAGTTGACTGTCGGGGCGGCGAAGGCGCACAAAGCCGGGCCATGCGCCAGGAGACCTGCTGCGAAGTGGTAGGCCATTTTCGACAGCCCCATGCCACTGGGGTCACTCGCGTCGTGGAATAGGTTTTTGTTGGTCGCGCTGCTGATCGACAAGTGGAAGTGCATGCCATTGCCCGCACGCTTGGGATCAGGTTTGGGCATGAATGAGCAGATGATGCCCATGTCGTTTGCAATCTCGCCGGCGGCCATGCGGAAAAAGGTGAACCGATCCGCCGACTCCATGGCATCACTGTAGGTGTAATTGATCTCGAACTGGCCGTTGGCATCTTCGTGATCAATCTGGTAAATGTCGAAACCCACGGGCTGCAAGGTTTCGGTCAGGCGCTCAAGAAACTCACGCGAGCGGGACAGGCCCTTGTAGTCGTAGCACGGCTTGTCCAGATCATCGCTGGCGTCGACCATCTGCAGCTTGCCTTGTGCGTCGCGCTTGAACAGACTGAATTCCGGCTCCAGGCCAGTATTCAGCGTCCAGCCACGATCGCTCAATCGCTCCACCTGCTTCTGCAGGACGTAGCGGCTGTCGTATGGCCAAGGCTTGTTTTCAACATGACCAATGCATACCACGCGGCCGTAACCTGGCTGCCATGGCACTGGCGTGAGCGAAGCCAGGTCACCCTTAGCCATGAAATCGGGGCCATGCGGTTCCATGCCCATACCGCAGATTGCGAACCCTGCGAACCCCGCCCCGGCTTCGGCAATCATCTCCAGACCCGATACGGGTACCGATTTGGTCTTGGCTGAACCATGGATATCTACGAACTGGGCCAGGACATACTTGATCCCGTGTGTCTCGATCAGGCGCTGTGTTTCTTGTGGCAACATGGACATGACTCCTGGCTGTAGCAATTCGTTAGTGGGAGGTCAATTAGTCCCCTGATCATCTTTACAATCAGGAAACTTTCTTTCCCATAAGGAATGCAACGAGCTTGCCAACTCGCCCTTGCTACCAAAAAGTCGTTTCAAGGCGGAGCTTTCCTGCCTTGTTTATGGGAAAATATTTTTCTCTTTATGAATACCGCCTGGCGATCCTACCAGACGAGAAAATTTGCACATTCTCAGTGCGAAAATAAATTTACTGTGCGGAATTAGTGCAAGCCATGAACACACACGAAAGCCAACCCAAGCTCAAGCTCGAGCAGTACCTGGGCATCCAAATAAAACGTCAGCGTCAAGCGCAGGAGCTGAAGCTCGCTGACGTCGCCCGGATCGCCGGCATCAGTCAGGGCATGCTCAGCAAAATTGAAAACGCTCAGGTCTCGACCAGCCTTGAAAATCTGAGCCGTCTTTGCGACGTGCTCGGCATGCCAATGTCAAAACTGTTCAGCCAATACGACCAACAAGGCAGCAGTGCGATTCTGGTCAAGCGCGATGAAGGGCTGGAGGTGGTCCGACGTGGTACTGAGAAAGGCCATACCTACCACTTGCTGAACCATACCCGTGGCCCCAAGAAAAGTTTTGAGGCCTATATGGTGAGCATGGATGACGCCAGCGAAGAGTTTCCGACCTTCTCCCACCCCGGCACTGAGTTCCTCCACTTGCTGGAGGGCGAGCTGGTCTACCGCCACGGTAACCAGCTCTACCACCTGGAAGCAGGTGACAGCCTGACATTCGATGCAGACATTCCCCACGGCCCGGAAAAGCTGATAAGCGTCCCGATCCGCCTCCTGTCGGTCATGAACTACGCGCCTGCAGAGGCCTGACCACACAATGTGCCACGAGTCCGGGCCCAACCTGGACTCGCCTTCTCAGCCTCCCTGCGCCGCGCCCCTAATTTCCTATCAGTAAAAATTCTTTCTCTTACGTGTAGACGTGTGGGCTGATTTCGCCTATAAATTTGGCAGTCGGAATATTTAATTCCCTAAGGGAATATTTGTTCACGGGCGAATCTGCATTTCACCGATGAATCACTTGCCGGAAATCACGCCGCGCACCTCTGAGGACTGACCATGCAACATGAAAAAAACCATTTCATTCTCAAAATCAGCTGTCCTGCGACTTCCGGCATCGTTGCGGCAGTGACCTCCTACCTTGCAGGCAACGCTTGCTATATCGGTGAGATGGCGCAGTTCGACGATGAGTTGAGCGGCAAATTTTTCATGCGGGCGGTGTTTCGTTTCAACGATGGCCACGAAGGCGACATCGCTCAGCTGCAAGCCGGCTTCGAAGACGTCGCTCAAGCTTTCGGCATGCAGTGGGAGCTTTACGATACTCGCCAGCCGATGCGCGTACTGCTGATGGTCAGCAAATTCGACCACTGCCTCACCGACCTGCTCTATCGCTACCACAAGGGCGAAATGGACATGACCATCACGGCCATCGTGTCCAACCACCTTGATCTACGTCCTATGGCCGAGCGCGAAGGCATTCGTTTTATCTACTTGCCGGTGACCAAGGAGACCAAAGCTCAGCAGGAAGCAGCGCTGATGAAGGTTGTGGATGAGACCAGGACTGACCTCGTCGTGCTCGCCCGCTACATGCAGATCCTTTCTGATGATCTCTGCAAGCAGATATCGGGCCGTGCGATCAATATTCATCACTCATTCCTGCCAGGGTTCAAGGGCGCCAAGCCTTATCACCAGGCCTATGCGCGCGGCGTGAAACTGATTGGGGCGACGGCTCACTACGTCACCAGCGATCTGGACGAGGGCCCGATTATCGAGCAGGAAGTCCAGCGCGTCGATCATGCCTATCTGCCAGACGACCTGGTCGCCATCGGACGCGACACTGAAACCGTGGCGCTATCCAAGGCGGTCAAATATCACCTGGAACACCGGGTATTCCTCAACGAAGACAGAACGGTGATCTTCCGATGAGTACTTCCAAACTGATTGACGGCAAAGCGGCATCAGCCCGTGTGTTGAGTCAGGTTCGAGACGATGTCGACCGGCTGAGAGCCGACGGCATCTTCCCTGCGCTCGCTGTAATACTCGTCGGGCAAGATCCTGCCAGCCAGGTCTATGTGCGCAACAAGATCCTCCGTGCAGAAAAAGCGGGAATCAAATCGCTCGAATACCGCCTGAGTGCGGAAACCTCGCAGGGTGAACTGCTCAAGCTGATCGCAGACTTGAATGCAGACAAAGCCGTAAACGGCATTCTGCTGCAGCTCCCATTGCCTGAGCACATTGAGGAAACGCGTGCGTTACAGGCCATTGCCCCGGGCAAAGACGTCGATGGGTTTCACAGTGAAAATGTCGGCGGCTTGAGCCAGGGTCGCGATGTGCTTACGCCGTGCACTCCCAGCGGCTGCATGCAATTGCTGGAAGAGGCTTGCGGCGATCTGAGCGGCAAGCACGCCGTTGTCATCGGGCGATCCAACATCGTCGGCAAACCCATGGCCGCTCTGCTGCTGCAGGCGCATTGCTCGGTCACTGTGGTGCATTCGCGCAGCGTCGATGCCAAGGCCCTGTGCCGGCAGGCAGACATCGTCGTTGCCGCCGTCGGACGACCACGGATGATCGATGCAAGTTGGCTCAAGCCAGGAGCGGTGGTCATCGACGTCGGCATTAATCGGATTGAAGAGAATGGCCGCAGCAAGCTTGTTGGGGATGTCGACTTCAACAGCGCCCTGCCTCAAGTTTCAGCTATCACACCAGTTCCTGGTGGTGTTGGGCCGATGACCATTGCCTTTCTGATGAAGAATACCGTTACCGCTGCGGTTCAGCAGGCCCATGCACAACGCGTTTCCTCGGAGGCCGCATGCCTTTCAATCTCCTGAAATACGGGCTCAGCGCTGAATACCCGGTCGAAGTGGATTTGCCTGCTCCCAAGGCGCTCAAACCTTCCTACGATGTGGTAATCATCGGCGGCGGTGGCCACGGCCTGGCAACCGCCTACTACCTGTCCAAGTACCACGGCATCACCAATATCGCGGTCCTGGAGAAGGGGTACCTGGGCGGCGGCAACACGGCGCGCAACACAGCGGTCATTCGCTCCAATTACCTCACGAGCGAGGGAGTGCGCTTTTACGCCGAGTCAGTACGGATGTTTGAAGGGCTGTCCAATGAGTTCGACTTCAACATCATGTACTCCCATCGTGGCCAACTGACGCTCGCCCACACCGACGCCACCGTGCGCTCGTTCCGTCAGCGTGCAGAGGTCAACAAACACTTCGGCGGGCGCACCGAAATGCTTGACCGTCAGCAGATTCGTGAGCTCGTGTCGACACTCAACCTCGACCCTGGGCATCTCCCGGTGATCGCTGGTCTCTGGCACATAGACGGTGCGACTGCCCGGCATGACGCAGTGGCTTGGGGTTACGCCAAACAGGCGGCCAAGCGTGGCGTGGAAATCCATCAGCTCACCGAAGTCCAGGAGCTGGTGATCGAGAACGGTACCATCAAGGCGGTAAAAACCAATCGCGGCACCATCCAGTGCGGCTGCGCGGTGCAGGCAGTGGCGGGCATGAGTTCGCAGTTGATGAAGAAAGCGGGTATCCGTTCGCCTATTCAGACATTCCCTCTGCAAGCCATGGTGACCCAGCCGTTCAAGCCGTTCCTCGACCCGTTGGTGAGCTCCTCTGCCCTGCACTGCTATGTGCAACAGACCAGCCGTGGCGAAGTGGTGTTCGGCGGGGGCTCGGATCCGTACCCGCTGTTCAACACCCGCTCAACTTTGGATCTGAAAGAAAGCCTGCTGGCACACGCGATCGAGATGTTCCCGTTCCTGGCCAATGCCAAGCTGATGCGTCAGTGGGCCGGGATCACCGACATGACTCCGGATTACAGCCCGATCATGGGGTTGTCCCCGGTGAAGAACTATTACCTGGATGCCGGTTGGGGCACTTGGGGCTTCAAGGCTACGCCCATCTGCGGCAAGACCATGGCCGAACTCGTCGCCGGCGGGGGCAAGGTACCTGAATTGATCAAGCCGTTCGGCCTCGAGCGTTTCTCAACCTTCCAGCAAGTCAACGAGATGGGCGCGACAGCGGCCAGCCACTGAGGAGCAAGACATGAAAGTGATGAATTGCCCACTCAATGGGCCGCGCAACATCAGCGAGTTCACCTACGGCGGTGAGTTCAAGCAGATGCCCGACCCGCAGACGTGTACCGATGCCGAATGGGCCGACTACGTGTTCAACAGCGATGACACGTTGGGCGTGGTTTGCGAATGGTGGATGCACACCCCCTCCAGCTATTGGTTCCTGGCCGAACGCCACACTGGCAGCGATGAGATTCTGCGCACCTTCGATCCCAAAGAGCTGTTCACCACCCGTGTGGAATTCACGACCGCCAAGGAGACCGCGCAATGAGCCGCCTACCCGCTCCCATGGGCTTGTTGATCGACCGCAATCAGCCTCTTCATTTCAGCTTTGATGGCAAAGCGTATCAAGGGTTTGCAGGTGACAGCATTGCAAGTGCCCTGCTCGCCAATGGTCGTTTCCTGCTCTCGCGCTCGTTCAAATACCACCGCCCGCGCGGGCCACTGACCATGGCCGGCCAAGACGCCAATACCCTGGTGCAACTGCCGAACGAGCCCAATGTCCTGGCCGACACTCACCTGCTGGAAAATGGTGTGCAGGTAACCGGGCAAAACTTCAACGGTTCTCTGGACAACGACAAAGACGCGTATCTTGGCAAGTTCTCCAAGTTCATGCCGGTGGGCTTCTACTACCGCTCGTTTTACAAGCCCAAGGGTGCTTGGAAACTCTGGGAGCCAATTATTCGAAAGAAGGCCGGACTCGGCGTGTTGGATCTCAAATTCCAGCCCGAGTACTTCGACAAGGCCTACCTGTTCGCTGACCTCGCCATCGTCGGCGCTGGTCCTGCTGGACTGCAGGCGGCTCTGACTGCGGCCAATGCAGGCGCCAAGGTGTTGTTGATTGAGCAACAACCCATTCTGGGCGGCTCACTGACCTATGCCCGTTTCGATGTCGAAAACAATCGTGCCGATACCCTACGCCGCGAGCTGATCAACGCTGTTGAAGGCCATGCCAACATTCAAGTGCTGAAGAAAGCTACGTGCAACGCATGGTTCACCGATAACTATCTGCCGGTGATTCAGGGCAAGCGCATGTACAAAGTGCGCGCCACCCAGTGCTTGATCGCCAGCGGCTCGTTTGATCAGCCAGTGATTTTCCGCAACAACGATTTGCCCGGGGTAATGCTCAGCAGTGCAGCCCAACGCCTGATGAAGCTCTACGCCGTGAAGCCTGGCAAACGTGCAGTGGTACTCACGGGGAACGACGACGGTTACTACGCAGCACTCGACCTGCACGAGCAAGGTGTTCAGGTTGCAGCGCTAGTGGACATGCGTACAAATCCCGCTGATCGCGCATTGTTGATCGCGTTGGAAAAGCGCGGAATCCCCTGTCATCTGAACAGTACGGTGTTTGAAGCGCTGCATGAAAAAGGCATGCGCCATGTCAGCGGCGTCGACATCCGAAAAATCACCGGCCAGGGCCAGGTCACGACTAGCAGCCTGCATCTGGATTGCGATTTGCTCTGCATGTCCGGCGGCTACATGCCGGTCTACCAGTTGCTGTGCCAGGCCGGTGGCAAGCTGTCTTATGACGATCAACTGGCTGAATTCACCCTTAGCGGCCTGCCGAAAAATCTCAGCGTTGCAGGTTCCGCCCGCGGTTTCCACGCACTGGACAACGTGCTTGCTGATGCCACTCGCACAGCTACCGAGATCATTTCGTCGCTAGGTCTGGCAATCCACATCAAGCCCCTGCCGCTGCGCCCTGAAGCGCAAGTCAATTTCCCATGGCCGATTTTCCCGCACCCAAAAGGCAAAGACTTTGTCGACTTCGACGAGGATTTACAGGTGCGCGATATCATTAACGCCACGAAGATCGGCTATCGAGATGTGCAACTGGTCAAGCGCTACTCCACCGTGGGCATGGGGCCGTCTCAAGGGCGCCACTCAGCCCTGCCAACCGCTCGACTGGTGGCAGCGTCCACTCAGCGCAGCGTCAGCGAAACAGGCGTAACCACAGCGCGCCCTCCCTTTGAGGCGGAGAAGCTGGCTCATGTCGCGGGGCGAGCGTTTGATCCGTACCGCCAGACACCCATGCACCGCCGTCATCTGGAAGCCGGCGCAAAAATGATGCCTGCCGGTATCTGGCAGCGCCCTGCCTACTACGGCAAACCGAGCGAGCGGGATAAATGCATGCAGGCCGAAGCGCTGCACGTGCGCCGGAAGGTCGGCATCATCGACGTTTCGACGCTGGGCGGTCTGGACGTGCGCGGCCCGGACGCTGCCGAACTTCTCAACCGCATGTACACCTTCGCATTTCTCAAGCAGCCCGTGGGCCGCTCACGCTACGCGCTGATGACCAACGAACATGGCGTGGTGATCGACGACGGCGTCTGCGCCCGCTTTGCCGAAAACCACTTCTACGTCACTGCCACCACCAGCGGCGTGGAACGAATCTATCAGCAGATGCTCAAGTGGAACGCGCAATGGCGCCTGAACGTCGACATCGCTAACGTCACTGCCGCGATCTCGGCGGTCAACTTAGCGGGGCCCGGCTCACGCAAGGTGCTGGAGAACGTGTGCTCGGATCTTGATCTGTCCGCTGAAGGCTTCCCATACCTGGGCGTTCGCCTGGGCACAGTGGCCGGGATCAAGGCACGGCTCATGCGCGTAGGCTTCGTAGGGGAACTAGGCTACGAAATCCACGTACCAGCACGTCATGCGTTAAAGCTTTGGGACGCACTGATAGAGGCCGGCAAGGAATTCGACATTCGCCCGTTTGGTGTCGAGACCCAGCGCCTGCTGCGCCTGGAAAAAGGCCATGTGATCATCAGCCAGGACACCGACGGCATGACCCATCCTGGCGAAATCGACATGGGGTGGGCGGTCAGCCGTAACAAGCCTTTCTTTGTCGGTCGTCGCTCCGTGGACATCCTTGAAGCGCAGCCACAGAAACGCAAGCTGGTGGGCTTCACGCTGCCCAAGACCAGCCCACAACCGCTCGAGGGCCATCTGGTTCTCAAGGGGCCGGACATCAGCGGTAATGTGACGTCCTGTGAATATTCGCAAAGCCTTGATCAGATCATCGGCCTGGCCTACGCCGCCTTCGATCAGAGCACTCCGGGGCAGCAGATTCCGATCCGAGTTGAAGATGGTGTGGTCGTCCAGGCAACCGTCGTAAAGCTCCCCTTCTTCGATCCAGACAACCAGCGCCAGGAGCTCTGACATGTCCAATCTCAATGACATCGGGCCGGGCCCACTTCAGCAATGTGCGGTGGTCGACCTGACGGGGCTTCCAAGGGTTGGTTTTCGCGGCGCTCAGAGTGGCGAATACCTGCAGTCCCGCGGCTTCAGCCTTCCTGATAAGCCAAACCAAGCCATTACCCAACCGGACGGTAGCCACGTGGCGCGCCTGTCGCAGACAGAGTATTTGCTCCTGGGCAGCCTGCGAGACAGAGGTGAGCGCATCGCCGATGAAGAAGCTCGCTGGGAGATGGATCATTTGGCCAACTACCTTTTGCCTCGCGAAGACAGTCATGCATGGTTGCAGCTCAGCGGCGCTCACGCGGCTGAAGTCATGGCCAAACTGTGTGGGGTTGATTTACGCAGCGCTGCATTTGCGCATGGCGCCGTTGCACAAACATCAGCTGCAAGGATCAACGTGATCGTCATCAACATCAGTGCTCAATCGCACCCGATCTTTCACATCCTGTGTGATCGCGCTTCGCTCGAGTATTTCAAGGGCGCACTTATGGATGCGATGGTCGAGTTTGGTGGGCGAGCCCTACAGATCGACGCGCTGTACTGAGTGATACAAGTCATGCTGTGCTGACTACGCGTCGAAGCTGTGTCGGCACACATGACATCGCTACCCAGATCCCGGAAGAGCAACGAACGATGATCGACGCCCCCGTTAAGGATGCCGACTACAGCGTACCTGCCCTGGCCCGAGGACTCGCGGTGCTTGGCCTGTTCAACGCTCGAACGCGTAGTCTGAGCATGCAGGAGATCGCCGAGCGATTGAAGGTCAGCACCTCGGCGCTTTACCGGATAGTGTTCACGTTGACCGAAATGGGCTACTTGAACAAACACAACAGTCAGTACGAGCTTGGCGCCCGAGTCATCAGCGATGGCTTCAGTTACCTCGCAAGCCGCGACATTGTCGATGTCGCCATGCCTCACCTGAATCAATTGCGAGATCGCACGTCTCTCTCCTGCCATTTGGCCGTGCGGGAGAATACGGAAAGCCTGTATGTCTACCGAGCATTTGCGGCTCAGCGGCTGTCCGTAAACATTCCAGTTGGCACCCGCATCGCGTGCCATTGCACGGCGATTGGCCGCATGCTACTCACCGGCCTTGACCAGGTAGCACTTGCCGCACTTTACCAACGTATCCGTTTAGACGATTACCCAGCCCCTGCCCCACGGACTCAGCTCGAGCTGCAAGATATGATCAAGGAGGACAGAGCGCGAGGATGGGTGCTGCATCGTTCGGATTACTCGACCGCGATTGCGATGGCTGTCAAAGATCACAGGGGCGAAGTGACGGCTGCAATCAACCTGTCAGGCCCAGATGCCGTGATGGATCCTGAGGGTGCCAAGGAGAAGTTTGAGGTACTGTTGCGGGAGTGCAGCACAAAGATTAGCGCCGATCTTGGGTACATTGATGATCGGTAACAGCGCGGCTTCAAAACACAAAGTTATGCCCTAGCTCGCTCTCCATCCACTCCAGAAACCGTCTGACGCGAGGGAAGTTCGAGTGTGCTTTAGGGAACACCAAATGATGCGCTGTTACAGGGGCCGTCAGGCGCTCTGGCGCCACCTCTACGAGCGCGCCTGACGCCAGGTACTTCTGCGCCAGCAACGTACTTTCCAGGGCGAAACCCAGACCATGGCTTGCAGCCTCAAGCGTCATGTATGACCTATCGAAACTCAAAGCGTAGGGATGTTCCGGACGTGCCAGGCCGTGCTGGGCGAACCACGCGGGCCACTTCAGCAGCGTGGCCTCGGAGAGAATCAAGTCCCGCTCGAAAAGATCCGAAGCCCGGGTAACTGGGTACCTGGCGAGCAATGCTGGAGCTGCCAACACTGCAAACGTTTCGTGCCGCACGGTACGCACTTCGTAGCTCGGCCAATTGGGGTGCCCGTGACGGATGTCGACGTCGATCTTGTCTCTGCTGAAGTGCAACGATTCGTAAGAGCAGGAAAGGTTGATCTGAATGTCAGGGTGGCTATTGCGGAACGCTTGCAGACGCGGCATCAACCAGAGCAAGCCAAAACTGGGTGAGGAATGCAGTCGCAGGCAATCCAGGCTCACGTCACTGTAGTGACGTTTACATAATTGCTCGAGCAGCTGCAAGGGGACACTCTGAGTCATCGATCACTGAGTCGAACCATAAAAACAATCAGAGGTACTCTTCATGCTGCTTCAAGGTAAAGTTGCCATCATCACTGGTGCTGCATCCGAGCGAGGGATCGGTCGAGCCACGGCCATCACCTTCGCTAAAAATGGCGCCAAAGTCGTAATCGTGGATCTCGATGAAGCCTCGGCGAGTGTTGGGCAGGCGGCTGCGCATTTACGCAGTTGCGTTAGTTGGTATGTCTCTTGCTTGTGATTATCACGTAGTTCGTCGACAGCGTTTCATCACGCTATTGCTCTACGAAAAAATCATCACGGAACAGCTGTTCCCGTTTCATTCAATAGCCAGGAGTAAATCAATGGCCAATACCCAAACAGCGAGCGCACTGGATGTGCTCTGGCGCCAGGCGCCGGGGGGCGATTTGCTCGAGCTGGGTCGGGTCTATCGCGGCCCTTTGGCACTGTCGAGGCTGCACACCACACCCCGGCGCATTCTGAGCCGACGGGAAGCGGCGCTGCTGGGGGCTTTCGCTCTGGTGCTGCACGGCGCGGTGATTTACTGAGTCAACAGTTCATCCACACCGCCGCTTGCGCTGGTGCCGCCGGAAATTCCGCCCATGACTATCGAGTTCGCCCAGCCGGCGCCACCTGTTGTGGAGCCTGCGCCCCCACCGCCCGAGCCCATTGCTCAGCCTGTGGTCGAGCCGCCACCGCCAGTGGAGGATGAGCTGGCGATCAAGCCGCCGCCCAAGCCGGCCCCCAAGCCCAAGCCTTTGGTCAAACCCGTGCTCAAGCCAGTGGCCAAGCCGCTTCCTCAACCCGTGGCGCCCGCACCACAACCTGTTGCAGCCCCTGCGCCGCCCGCGCCTCCTGCGCCTCCTGCGCCTGCACCGGTGATCCCGGCCTCGGCCAACGCTGGCTACCTGCACAACCCGGCTCCGGAATATCCGGCCATGGCCATGCGCCGTAATTGGGAGGGCACCGTGCTGCTGCGCGTGCATGTGCTGGCCACCGGCAAACCCGGTGAGGTTCAAATCCAGAAAAGCAGCGGTCGCGCTCAGCTGGACGATGCAGCCGTGGCCGCAGTCAAGCGCTGGAGCTTTGTCCCATCCAAACAGGGCGACAAAGCCATCGACGGCTGGGTCAGCGTGCCCATCGACTTCAAGTTGCAGTAATACCTGACACCGACTCATCGCCATTGCGGGCTACCTGACCAAAGGTGCATCGCCAAAACGATTCATTTGCCTTGCTGGAGAGCCTTACATGAACCTCATCGCCTCACCTTTCGAATCCATAGAACACGCGGTCATCTGGTTGCTGATCGGTTTCTCCGTCGCCACGTGGGGCCTGGCCCTTCTCAAAGGTTTACAGTTCGCCCGCCTGAAGGGTCAGGACAAACGCTTCCATAAGCAATTCTGGGCCGCCTCGAGCCTGGATTCGGCTGCCGGACTGGCACACAACACACCGGGTGCGGCGGCCCGCGTCGCGCTCGCAGGTTACGCGGCCATTCAGGTGCCGGACGGTGCGCAGGCCACGGACCTGAGCCAGTCGATCAACCACCAGGACCGCCTCGAGCGCGCTTTGCGCCAGCAGATCGTGCGTGAGCGTCGCTCGCTAGAAACCGGCCTTGCCATCCTCGCCAGTATCGGCAGCACCTCGCCTTTCATTGGCCTGTTCGGTACGGTCTGGGGGATCATGTCGGCGCTCAAGGGCATCAGTGCAGCAGGTTCGGCGAGTCTTGAAACCGTGGCTGGGCCCATCGGTGCTGCGCTGGTCGCCACCGGCGTCGGCATCGCCGTCGCTGTACCGGCAGTGCTGATTTACAACTACTACTTGCGCCGCCTGAAACTGACTGCAGCGGATCTGGACGACTTTGCCCACGACTTCTACAGCCTGGCGCAGAAAAACGCCTTCCGCGTGCTGTTGCATCCGGTGCTCAAGTCCGGCGCTACTGCCACCAGCCATAAAGTGAAGGAGGCGTCCTGACATGGCTTTCTCCACCCAAGATAGCGATGAAGTACTGAGCGAGATCAACGTCACCCCGCTGGTAGACGTGATGCTGGTGCTGCTGGTGGTGTTCATCGTCACCGCGCCCCTGTTGACCAACTCGATCCCGATCAACTTGCCCAAGACCGAAGCTGTAGCCCCTGCGCAGAACAAGGACCCGCTGGTGGTGAGCATCGATGATCAGGGCAAGCTGTACATCAACAAGGACGAGATTCAGCCCGACCTGCTGCAGAGCAACCTGCAGGCCGCCAAGGACAAGGATCCGGACGTGCGTGTGCAACTGCAGGCCGACAACGGCGTGAACTACGGTGAAGTGGCCCGGGCCATGGCGTCCATCGAGAAAGCCGGGATTACCAAGCTGGCGGTGATTACGGCCAAATGAGGTCCCGGGCCACGACGGTTTGCCAGCGGAAGTGATCTCACTGGTCAACCCGCTGGCAACAAGCGCTTCGACCCACCGGGAGGCTACCTGGACAGGGTCCTAAGCCGAGCACGACGCGAAAGAACAACAGTCTGCTTATTCGAAATTCGAATTTATTTGTATTTTTTTATTACTTCCTTGAAGTGCAGCTATTCAGGCACAGTCCGCTACACAAGGACAGGGCCTGCGCCCGTGCCGGTTTTTATTCATAGCTATGCATTGACAGGAATGACCTGCGCCTGTCCAACCTGCGCATTGACCGGCACGCAGAACCGCATGGTACTGATCAGTCCGCACTGGGGTTGCTGGAGTACGCCATGCAGCAATTGTTCGAAGAACAGGTGGGAAACCTGCACGAGCAGGTCCAGCGCACACTGTTGGGCGCAGCGTACCGTTTCTGCCATCACAACCAGGTACACACCGCCGAGCTGTTGGGCCTGAGCCGTAATGTCACCCGCACGCTGCTAATTAACCTGGGTGAGCTGAAGGTCAACAAGCGTCGCCCTGCCCAAGCGCAAGCCGGTGAGCGCGTGCTGCACCTGTCGATCTAAGCACCACGCGAGCACCAGCAGCGGTGCTCGCAGAGCCTGTACTCAAACCGCCTCGCCAAGTATCGATGCGCTGAGTGCACCACAGGTACAGCGCCAGCAGCAGTCAGCCGAGCTTGAACAACACGCCGCAGCCAGTCTGGAACCAGCGTTTTTTTCCATGTAGCCTAGCGAGCGATAGGCGGCCGGCGGCCGGGCAGCGTCTGGGTTGGCAGCAAGACCATCTACACCTTCGATGACGACTGGCCAACAAGCGGACTGTAGCGGCGCCTACGTGGCGGTGGAAATGCGCTATTGAACAGGTTCACCCTGAACAGCGAACAGTGCCCACGGACTGATGCCTGTCAGTTAAGCGTTACTGGGGCTGCTTTGCAGCCCTTCGCGGGCACGCCCGCTCCTACAGGTTTGGCGCTGAAATCCAGAAATGCGCGATCCCCTGTGGGAGCGGGCGCGCCCGCGAAGGGGCGCAAAGCGGCCCCAAATTATTTGACTGACTGGCGTTAGCCCACGGGCCCCGTTTTTGATGTTGTTTATGCGGGAAAGCGGAAGGAGGATCCGTAGGCCGACGCTGGCAGGCGGTCAGATCTGTCAGCCCTCAATCTGGAACGCAAGCTTCCGCTCTGAGCACCGGTTCGGTAAAGACCTCTCTTTTGCAGCGCCGGCACCACCAGCTCCACGAAATCTTCTAATGTGCCAGGGCTCGTCAACGGGTTGAGCATGTAGCCACTCGTACCCGATATCCGGGCATGCGCCTCGATTCTGTCTGCCACCTGCTCCGCAGTACCTACCAGGATCAGATCGGTGCCCCGTGTCACGTTTGCAAAGCGCTTTCTGACATCTCCGGCGGTTAAAGGCTTGCCGCTTGCGTCGGGTCGCATCATGTAGGAAGTAAGGCCCTCGGTATGAGTCGACAACGCATCGCTGTCCGCATAGCGGCTCAGGTCGATGCCTGTGTCACCGGCATAGCTGACCAGTTGTGCTTCCAGGTGATAATTGCGCTGAAGCTCTTCGTACTTGCGCTGGGCTTCGATCTCGGTTTTTGCCGTCACGATGCGCAGCACTGTCAGCGACTTTACGTCATCGCGAGCACGGCCACGTGCCTCAGCCATCGTCCAGATCTCTTCCAGCCCTTGACGGATTTCGTGCGGGTTCGACTTGGCTATGAAGATCAGTTCGGCATGCTTGGCCGCAAACTCCCGCCCTCTCCCAGACCAACCCGCCTGAACCAGCAGTGGCGTTCGCTGTGGAGACGGGGCGCACAGATGAGGTCCCGCCACTTGGTAGCGCGGCCCTACATGGTCGATGGGCCTGACCCGCCCAGCTTGGGCATACACCTGACGCGCTTTGTCGGCGACCACTGCATCGTCGGCCCAACTCCCTTCCCAAAGCTTGTAGGCCACGTCCATGAACTCCTCGGCACGTTCGTAACGATCGCCATGCTTGATCATTTCTTCCAAGCCGAAGTTACGTGCGGCGCTGGGCAAGTAGGACGTCACGATATTCCATCCAATCCTGCCGTTGGTCATGTGATCGAGGGTACTGAAACGCCGGGCATGGGCAAATGGGTGCTCGTAAGTCGTGGACACGGTAGCGCCAAACGCCAGGTGCTGCGTGATTGCTGCCAAGCCCGGGATGATCATCAGCGGGTCGTTTGCAGGAGCTTCGATAGCCCACTTGACGGCTGCTCCTGCATGACCTGCGAAAACATCATAGAAACCCAGAACATCCGCGAAGAACAGCATGTCAAGGTTGGCCTGGTCAGCGATGCGTGCCTGGTTGGCCCAGAATTCGAAGGTGTTGGCTGCCAAGCGTTCATCTGCCGGGTGCGTCCACAAGCTCGGCGCCCCACCGCAACCGACACTCGCTTGTTCGTAGAGCGCAAACATAAGGGGTATGGGTTCAGACATCACTGTTCCTGTCATCATTGGTTTACCGATCAGCCTCTCGCTGATCCTGAAAGCCTTCATGGCGGTAACGCCTGAGTCGGTGCCGAACAATCTCCAGCCCGTTGGCCTGAAGGCATGACGTGAATGGGAGTGGCCAGCATCTGAGCAGGCAATCAAATCCTGCGGCGAGCGTGATCATCCGCTTGCAACGAAGTGGAAGATTCGGTTACTCAGATCGCCCGAGACATTCAGATTGAGCAGCTGCTCGAACCGTGCTTTTCCAGATATCGCTGGTGATCCTCGTGCGCGAGCTCAAAGTTACCCAATGGAAGGATGACGGTGACCACCGGCTTGTCGAAGTAGCCCGAGACTTCCAGGCGCTGTTTGGCCGCCAGTGCCAACGTTGATTGGCGCGCAGAGTGATAAAACACCGCAGAGCGGTATTTGACCCCGACATGCGTACCTTGGCGGTCGCTGGACGTCGGGTCGTGCAATTTCCAGAAATGCTCGATTATCTGATCAAAGGAGACGATCTTAGGATTGAAGTCTATCTGTACAACTTCTATAGCCTCAGGCTCTGCCGCGGTTGCTTGCGCATAACCCACCCGGCTATCCAGCACGCCTGGCAACGCCCTGAAGGCTGCTTCGGCACCCCAAAAGCACCCGCTTGCGAAGGTTGCCTGCTCGATTTCGAACGTTTCATCTACATCTGTCATGCTTCAATCTCTTCGCTGCTGGGTATCAAGTGCAGGTGCAGGTGCTCGATATGTTCAGGGCCAATGCCGCAGCAACCGCCAATGATGGTGGCGCCCGCGGCAACCCAAGATCTGGCCCATTCCAGATAGGGCGCCGGGCCCAGATCGCCACGCACCTCCAGTAAGGTGTTGTTGGCCTCAGCCTCAGCGCTGACAGGTGGGAACGCGTTAGCGTAAACCCCTAGTTCAATGCGCTGGTCAAGCTGCACAATGACGTTTCGAGCCTCAGCCAGCGCGTGCGCCATGACTTCCGGCTGGCTGCAATTGAACAGCACCGCTCTAGCACCTACCTCGACAGCCACCTTGACCGCCTCAATGACCGGCTCCTGAGAACGCAACCTTGGCGGTGCTCCAGCCTCATCGACGAGCGTGAACGACACCCATAGAGGCCCGGGCTCTGCAACAAGCGCTTCAGCCACTGCACGAACCTCAGCGATCGAGCTTTGGGTTTCAGCAAGCCAGACATCGACGTGTGCCTTCAAGCCGGCGATAAGCTCCCTGTGGATGCCGACTGAACGATGATGATCGAAGAGGTCGGGCCGATAGGAACCCAGCGCAGGTGGTAACGAGCCCGCAACGGTCACATGTTCACGACTGCTCGAAGCGGCCTGTCGAGCCAGCTGCCCGGCACTGGCGGCCAGCGATCGTCCTTCTCGCTCAAAGCGCTCATCACCGATATGAAACGGCACCACCGCGTAGCTGTTTGTGGTAATGATCCGAGCACCGGCTTCAATGAATGCCGTATGTGCCTTCAGCACGAAACCGGGCGCTTCGATCAGGGCTAGCGCAGACCATTCAGGCTGACGGAATGGCGCCCCGATACGCTTCAACTCTCTACCCATGCCGCCGTCAAGCAAGCGCAAAATCGGAGTGCTCATTGCGCTTTACTCACCACCGGGGTTGCCGCTGCCAACCATTGATCAACCGTGGCGCCATTGGCTTCGATCCAAGCCCTGGCGGCCTCGTCAGCCGGTATTTTTTCCCTTTCTATTTTCAGTATCAGCTCATTGAGCTGCGCAGGCTCAATAGCGACATTGCGCAAAAACTCAGCGATTTTCGGCGCACGCCTCTGTAAAGCTGAAGACGCTAGGATATGGACCTTGGCATTAGGGAACGCGCAGGTTATCTGGCTCTTGTTCAACCAATCCGGGTCCACCGTTGGGCTTACGAACTTCCAGCAGCCGTCGGCCTTGTACAGCGGGTCATCCTTTTTGTTGTCCTGAGCGTAGCCATCAAATGCCGGCTCTTCGAGACGGCGCAGATCAAAGGCCGAGAAAATCCAGTCCGGGGTATAGGCATAAAAGACCACCCCACGTTGCGCTTTATAGGCAGCGGCCAGTTTTGCGTAGGTCACCGAAGCTTCGGTCGACACAGACTCGAACTTGTCGGCAAACCCATAATCCTTGGCTTTGATCTGCCCAATGTAGGTCGACTCCCAACCTGCCGGCCCTACGAGCAATTGCGCCTTGCCGCCGCCCAAGGGCTCGAAAAGCTTCGCCACTTCTGGCTTTTTGAGATCGTAAATGGATGTGATCCCGTATTTGTCCTGCAGATATCCAGGGATGTAAAACCCTTGTTCGCCAGCATAGGGATGTGTGTTCGGTACCAGTGAGCGGGTCCCACCTGTGACGTACTTGGCCCACGCCGCAGATTGATTGGGCAGCCAGATGTCGGTCAGCACATCGACGGTGCCGTCACCTTTCGCTGCCGCGCTGAAGAGTACCGGAACATCACCCGCCAGATACGACACATCGCCATCCAGCCGGTTTTGAATAAGCTCCCCGAGAATATGTTGAATGGCGATCGCACCTGTCCAGTTCTGCTCGCCGATGACGATTTTTTCTTTGGCAAGTACCGATGTCGGAAGGATCAGGGCGGCCAACACTGCCACGCGCCCTAGCTTACGCAAGAGGTGTGTCTTCACATTAAGTCTCACTGTTATCAGGTATGCAGATGAGCTTGCTTGCGCAAGCTGGATTGAATGATTCGGTCCGGTACAAGCGCGCATAACACAATCGCCACACCCGCCAGAACGCCCTCGCCCCCCTTGATATTGCGCAGAGCGGTCATCACGTCGTAACCCAGCCCGCCTGCACCGATCAGCGCAGCCACGACAACCATTGACAGGCTCATCACCAGTGTCTGGTTGATGCCAAGCAACAATGAGCGACGAGCCAGCGGCAACTGCACCTTCAGCAGGGTTTGCCAAGGGCTCGCACCATGAGCCTTGGCAGCCTCGACAGCATCTTTGGGGACTTCCTGGATACCCAGCGACGTCAGGCGAATCATAGGCGCCAAGGCAAATATCACCGTAGCGATCACGGCAGGTGTCTTACCCACAGAGAAGAACGCAACGGCGGGTATCAAATAGACAAAGGTAGGCAGGGTCTGCATGACATCCAGCAGTGGTGTGAGCACGCGCCTTACGACTGGACGCCTCGCCAGCAGGATGCCCATCGGGACGCCTACTACCAAGGCAATCAGTACCGATGAACCAACCAGTGCCAGCGTGGCAATGGTTCGCTCCCAAAACCCGAACACCCCAATGTAGAGCAGCGCTGCGCCACTGGTGATCACCAGCCCCAAGCTCGCTGAACGCCACGCCAGAAGCATCAGCGCCAGAGCAGGAACGGGCCATGGCAACCAGGAAAGTACGTTCTCAATGCCTTCGATCACTGTCCGCACCGCAACGATGATGCCGACGAATGCACTCTCGAATGTCAGTTGCGACCAGCTGATGAATTGATCGATGCCTTGGGCCACTAGCAGCAGGGCTTGGCGGTTGGCAGGGAACTCTAGCAACGGGCCAGAGGCATCAGGCGTGCCCATGCGCCAAATCACCAGTGCTTGACAAGCCACCAGCACAACCAGTGGCAGCGCCCAACCCGCTCCGCTTCGCCGCGTGGACCGAGTACCGAGCCAACCCGCCGTGAAGCGGCTGAGCGCCACAACGGCGACTGCTGCCAGAATCGCCAGCCATGATGTAGTGGCAATGCCCTGCACCAGGACCGCCAGAGCCGCAAGCTCAGTGGCGAAAGTTAGCCAGAACCCTCCACCCAGGCCTTGCACAGCCATGGCAGCGGGGCCCAGCAGCAGAGCCTGCCAAGGGCGCAACCCAGGGCTGTAATGCGGCACTGACGGCACATTCTGTTGCGTCTCGGTGGCTAGGGCTTCGACGTGTCGCGAAGGTCCGGATCGAGCGGTGCAGTCCTGGAAGAAATCCGCTACCCCCGCATCAGCCGGGTGCTCAAGCACATCACGAGGCGTGCCCAGTTGCACTAGCCGGCCTCGGCGCAGCACCGCAATGCGGTCGGCGAGACGAATAGCTTCCCCCGGGTCGTGGGTAACCAACAAGGTGGTGATACCCCGCTCACGCGCCAGCCCCAGGAAATGGTTCTGGAGATCGCGGCGTATAGTCGGATCCAAGGCACTGAATGGCTCATCCATCAGCAGGATGTCCGGTTGTATCACCAGTGCCCTTGCGAACCCGATCCGTTGCTGCATGCCGCCTGACAGCTCATGAGGATAATGCTCGGCCCATGCTTGCAAACCTACCGCATGCAGTTGCGCCATTGCTGCTGCATGGCGACTTGACTCAGGCTCACCACGCAACTCAAGGGGCAACGCGACGTTATCCAGCACGGTACGGTGAGGCAACAGGCCAAAATGCTGGAACACCATACCGATGCGGCGCGACCTCAAATCGCGCAGGGCCTTGGTGCCCAGGTCGCTAATGGCCTGTCCGTCGATCAGGACCTCACCACTCGAGGGCTCGATTAGCCGGTTGACATGCCGCAGCAGTGTGGACTTCCCGCTTCCAGATGTCCCCATCAAGCACAGAACTTCGCCGCGCAGGACTTTCAAGCTGAAGTTACTCACCGCCGGCAGCGCCGACGCATTTTTGCGGTGATAGGCCTTGGTCAGGTTGCGCAATTCAAGCACGACCTCGCGCTCACCCGCATATCCGTTGCGCGATGCCGAAGCTGCATGAGATGAGTCGGTTGCCACAGTGGCCGAAGAAGTTTGCATGAGTGTCACGGGAGCTCCGGGCGAGCAACCCCAGGATGCGAGCCACCGGCTCGCCCCAGAGTAGAAAAGTTGACTGGGCGACAGGCCGGGAACAAAACACGGTTAGCCTGACGCCGGGAGGTGCCGCACGCGAGGTACAGCAAGCTCCTGTGGCATAAAGCTAATCGATCTTAAAAACTACCAACAAATATCTTTTTGGAATTAGCTTAAACTCTCGATCTGTTTACCGACCGCGCTGTGGTCCATAGGTGCTCTGACGCTCACACGATGTCCTCAATGCGCCGCTTCCACCACCATTTTCTAACCACCCCGGCACACTATGGTTTCAAGGTGCTCTGAACGGCTCGAATCGCCCCTAGTGCCACTACGAAATCTTCCGACTTCACGCGTTCAACAGTACAAGCCTCCCAGAGGGGTTTGATGGCATGGGCTTCGGCTGCCTGCAAAGCAGCCTCCCAGTACCCTTCGAGCTTCAAAGTTCCACCACCCACTGCCAGACGCGAGGGGTTGAGCAAGTTGATGATAGTGGCAATGCCAAGACCCAGGGCCTGGCCGCCGGCCCTGACTGTATCCATGGCGCCAGGGTCTGCGGCCTCTACCAAACGTGCGAGCTTATCGCCACTGATGCCAAGCCGGTTGGCCATAGCGCCACCGCCGGCTATCTCATCCAGCCGCCTGACTGAACCACCAACACGCAGCGGCAGGTAACCAAGCTCGCCAGCCCAGCCATTGGCACCCCGCAACGCCCGTCCGTGCGTCATGAAGGCAGCACCAATGGCCGTGCCAGCCATGATGACGCCGCCCGTGAACTCAGCGCTGGCATCCTGCATTTCTTCCAGCAGGGCGGCCTCTACATCATTGATGACAGCTATCCGGCACCCAAGTGCTTCGAGTGCAAGCGCCGGACGCCAGCCGGTCAGGCCAGGCAGCACGTCGCAACTAACGACTATGCCATCGCAACCGACCAGCCCCGGTACCGCAATCCCGATAAGAGCCGGGCGTAGCCCCAAATCCTCGATGAAGGCGCGGAGCTGGGCGGCAAAATCGTCAGGCGTATACCCGGGCCCGGTTTCACAACGTCGTGAATGGGCTCCGCATACCAGCAGGAGCTTGGTTCCCCCCAGGTCGGCGCCAATGATGATCTCATTTCCTTCGGGGGCACTGTGCATTGGTATACCTTGGCTATGAATGAAACGGAATGCGAATTCTTCAGGGCACGAGTCTGGGTGGTTCATGCATGCCACGCAATTAGTCGTTTGCGACCCGAATCACGCCTTTGCCGCTGAACGTGCGTTGTTGCAGCCCGGTGAGGTGATCTGGAAGACGCTCGAACGAGGCTACGCTGTAACTGTCAGGCGTCCACTGCGCCCGCCCCATTGAGGTAAGCATGCCCTCGCCCGCGTCCACTAGCGCTTGCCAGGCACGATCATCACCGAACGTATGCAATGCCGCGAGAGCGACCTCGTGCAGCGAAATGGTCCGGGTGAACGGTGGTATGGGCGAGGCGTGGAGCCGGTCTTGAACACATACCAGATGGCCGTTGGCTCTGAGCGCGGGTTCGAGTTGCGCAGCATGTTCAGCGTTCACGGTGTCTATAACAGCATCGAACACCATGGGGCCGCTCCAGGCCTGATCCAGTGGACCCTCCATGCACTCTGCCACCCCTAGATCCGCCAGGCGTTGAGCATGTCGTCGGTGGCTCAGTGAAGTGACCTTCAACCCGCGCCGCACCGCTATCTGAATCAGGTGGTTGGCAACGGAGCCGCCCGCCCCGCTCACCAGCAAAGTCCGACATGATTGCGGCAGCTTTTCCAGCGCCAGCCAAGCGGTCAAGCCTGGGCAAGGGAGACTGGCTGCATGCTCCCAGCTAACCATGGCTGGTACACGAAGCACTGCCCTGGCTCTCACCGGGGTATATTCTGCAAAACTGCCGTGCCGACCAAGGCTTTGATGGTAAGCGACGCGCTGGCCGACCCAGGAAGCGCAGACGTTGTCGCCTACAGCAACCACGACCCCCGCACCATCGACCCCGGGTACGTGCCCGGGCTGCCAGTTGACCAGTTGCCCACCCAAGACTTTCCAGTCCACAGGATTGAGGCCGATCACGACGTTGCGGATAAGAACATCGTCCGCTTCCGGTTTGGGAATCTGAGTTTCAGTGAGCAATAGATCAGCCGGGTCAGCACTGCCCTGCCAGGTAAACGCGCGGTGAGTTGTTGGCAAAATCATGATTGGTATGCGCCTGCAGAATAGGTGAGCTCATAGCTGTGGCTGTAGATCTCCAGGATATTGCCGAAGGGATCCTCCATGTAAACCATGCGCAATGGCTTCTCACCTGGAAAATACTCACGTACCGGCATTCGCTGCTTGCCACCTGCAGCCACGATCCTGGCGGCCAAGCCCTCGACATCCGGGTCTTGCACGCAAAAATGAAAGACACCGGTTTTCCAGTATTCAAAGTTGTCGTCAGGGCGCTGGGCGTTGCGGAATTCAAATATCTCGACGCCGATACGATCGCCCGTAGACAGATGGGCGATGCGGAACGATCCCCATCCGGCACCAAAGACGTCCGTACACATCATGCCAATCGCGCTGTCATCTTCAGCGATGGTGGTCGGCGGCATGATCAGGTACCACCCAAGCACCTCTGTGTAAAATTTGACAGCGCCATCCAGGTCGGTGACCGAGAGGCCTATATGGGAGAAATTACGGGGGTAAACGGACATGACGGACAGTCTCCAGAAAGGTTGGTCCCTACCCTACGCCCGGTCATATATAATGAAAACCGTGCCCACATTATGGTTACGATAAGACTTCATGATGGTTAATCCGCAGTGGCTCCGATCCTTTGCAGTGCTGGCCGAACTTGGGAATTTCACTCGCACTGCAGAACATCTGAATTTGACCCAGGCCGCAGTGAGCCAGCACATCCAGAGCCTGGAAAAGCACTACGGCAGCCTCTTCATTCGCCACCACCGGCATGTTGAGCTGACCCCTGCCGGGAGTGCCGTGTTGGACTACTTCAGAGAAATGGAACGAGCTGGCCGTGCACTCGATGCCCGCCTTAGTTCAGAAGACCAAGACGTAGGCGATATCAGCCTGGTGTCCCCCGGCAGTATAGGGCTGGCCTTGTATCCGCTCCTGCTGGATTATCAAGAAAACCATCCTGGCCTCATTATCCGCCACAGGTTCGCCCCCGACGCGGAGGTGCTCGATGCAGTACTGACCAATCGCTTTGAAATGGGAATCGTGACTCACAAGCCAGACAACATGAGGATCACAGCGCAGCGGTTTGGCGAGGAACCCCTGGAGTTGATATTGCCCACCACTACACCTTATGTTGGCTTCGAAACGCTTTCAGAACTCGGCTTCATCGACCACCCCGATGGGGTCGGAATGGCAACACGCCTGCTTAGCCGGAGATATCCAGACGCCGCCGGCATCCAAGCAATCAAGAAACGCGGCTTCAGTAATCAGGTGAGCCTCATTCTGGAGCCGGTTTCACGAGGTTTGGGCTTTACTGTGCTGCCAAGGTTCGCCAGGCGCGCCTTCCATGCACAGAATGCTTTGCAGGTGGTGGAGTGTGGGAACGCAGTTGTGGACACGCTCTGGCTCATTTACCGATCAGAGTGGCCGCTTTCGTCGAGAGCCAGGCGTGTCATTGATCAGATGCAGCAAAACCTGTATCTAGCCGTTGACCGCACGTGACCTTCACCATGGGATTGGCGTGCTGGGCGATGTTACCTCGACCAGCCCACCCCACCCGCGCTGTTGAGCGCCATGCAAGCCTTCAAACCTTGACCGGCGCTCTGGTTTTCCAGAGTGACAGCAGCACGCCGCCAATCAGCAGGCCAATTGTAACGCTTAAAGAAATTTCAGCAGGCACCTTGCCAACGATATCGTGCAGGAATATTTTCGCGCCTATGAAAACCAGTACCAGGGCCAAGGCGTATTTGAGATAGGCGAAGCGGCTTATCATCGCAGCCAATGCAAAATACAGTGCGCGCAAACCGAGTATCGCGAAAATGTTCGACGTATAGACAATGAAGGGGTCCTGCGTGATGGCAAAGATCGCTGGCACACTGTCAACCGCGAACACCAAGTCGGCGCACTCAATCAGAATCAACGCGAGAAACAGCGGCGTCACCCATATTACCCGCCTGCCGGAGCCATCAGGTATACGGACCAGGAAATGCTGACCGTGCAACTCGTCAGTCACGCGTAGATGACTGCGCAGATACTTGACGAAGCGATTGTTTTCCAAGTCGGGCTCATGGTCCAGTCGAGCGAACAGCATTTTCACACCCGTGAATACCAGGAAGGCGCCGAAGCAGTAAAGAATCCAACTGAACTGTGTAACCAGCGCCGCGCCCAGGCCTATCATGATGGCCCTCAATACAATGACACCCATGATTCCCCAGAACAGCACTCGGTGCTGAAATTCTCTGGGAATGGCAAGAAAACTGAAAATGAGGGCAATAACGAACACGTTGTCCATGGACAACGACTTCTCGATCAGAAAGCCAGTCACATAGTCCATGCTTGCGTCGCTGCCTTTCTGGAAATAGACCCAGACTGCAAATAGCAGGCCCATGCTGATGTAGCCAGCTGACAGGAGCAGGCTTTCCTTGACACCGATTTCTCGATTCCCACGATGGAGAACCCCTAGGTCAAGCGCCAGCAGCGTCAACACGACAGCGAAGAATGAAAGCCACAGCCAGAGATCAGTGCCAAGCACGTCTTGGGAGAGATACGTATTAAGGGCAGACATGAGCCCCTCCTATATAGTCGTAGTTTAACAACTATGACTCCGACATGGCGGCTACTTACCGTCAGAGGGGCCCGGCGTCACACCATCAGATTTTATCCAGCGCAAAAATGTTGCAAGGGGGAAAATTTTGCTATTTGTTTCTTCTGTGACTTCAGTTTCCGAACGCCATGACAATGGCACTCAATACCAGACACAAGCTCGCCACGACCGTCAAACGTACCCGCATAGGCATATACCAGCCGGGCATGAAGTTGGCCAGTTTACGGTCTTGCCAAAAGTGCACGGTAAATCCTGAAGCCAGTACCCAACAGCCCCATGACACCGGTAACAACATGGCAACCCAGCCGATAAGGGCTGGCATGACACTCCACACAAGCCGCTGTTGTCGCTCAGTAGCAGGCAAGGCTGGCAACGTCATCGCGAAACCCCAATGCAGGGCCCCGACAAAACTCAGTATCACGGCCCCATAGCCAACCAACGCTTCAGCCAGGTTATCTCGATACTCACCGCCAAAACAAACCAGCAGTGCCAGACCCAGAAATGGAAGCAAGCCACCGTAGCCCAGGATCGTAAAGCGGCTCGGAGATAACGTATCGAACACTGAACCCATGGGTGCGCCCTCCTCCACGACTCAAAACCAAACTTCAGGTGTGTCGGCCAATCAGCGTGAGGAATTCATGCCGCGTCGTTGGCGAGTCTCTGAATTCGCCTAGCATGACCGAGGAAATCATCACCGAGTTCTGCTTTTCCACACCACGCATCATCATGCACATGTGCTTGGCTTCGATGACCACCCCAACCCCTGCCGCATCGGTCACTTCCTGCATGGCACAGGCAATCTGCCTAGTCAGGTTTTCCTGGATCTGCAAACGGCGGGCAAACATGTCCACCAAGCGCGCTACTTTGGAAAGCCCTAGTACTCGCCCTGTTGGCAGGTACGCGACATGTGCCTTCCCAATAAACGGCAACATGTGGTGCTCGCATAACGAGTACAGTTCAATGTCGCGAACGACAACCATCTCGTCATTCTGGCTTTCGAACAGCGCCCCGTTGACGATCTCACCCAAGCTCTGGGTATAGCCATTGCATAGGTATTGCATCGCTTTGGCAGCACGCTGAGGCGTATCCAGGAGCCCTTCGCGCTGCGGGTTTTCACCCACGCCAACAAGGATTTCACGATAGTGTTCGGCTAGCGAATGTGACATTTGGAGGCCTCACCTTTGCAACGTTGCCCGCCATCGGGATGGGGTAACCAGGCCAGACTTGGCCTCAAGCGACAGAACAATCTGTAAAGAACCGAAAGCACTGGACGCAACGGGCGCCACGCCAAGGGTGCTGCCCAAAAACCCAAACCGGCAGCACGCCAGGCCCACAGGGTCGCGTCCAAGCCGGTGACCCACTGCCCGTTCGCGAACCTTGCGTGCAAACAGGACCGTAGTTCCTCAATCGTCAGGCCCAGCGGTGTGGGATCGAACTCATCGCTGTCGATATCAACCAGGATGAGCTTTGCTGCCGTGCAACGCCTGCGCAGAAATGCGACCTCCCTGGCACACAATGGGCAGGCCCCGTCAAAGTAAAGCGTCAGAGGCCACTCGCAATACATGTACAAAACCTCATTCATGTACAGTTTTTTGTACAAGTTAGCTGAAGCAATAAAATACGCAATAGGCAAGGTGGTTGCGACGGCCGCAGAATGCCCTAACTCAGACACCCTTCGAGCGCCAGCGCATTTCCAAGCGCAGCACCCGAAGCCGTGTTGTCGAAGACGCACCATGTAGCCGCACCGGCAGCGTGGCTGCGCCGCAGCCGTGCAGCCAGCTGTTGCAGGTATTGTTGGGAATACTCGCTGCGGTAGATGCGCGGTTCGCCGTGCAGGCGCCAGTAGACCAAGCCTGGCCAGCCCGCGGGTTGTGCGTCGGCGCCAAAACGCGAAGGGCTCGCCGCCACTTGAGCGATATGCAAGTCGACCAGCATCGACTGCGCCGCTTGCCAACTGGCGTGCCTGGGTTCGACCGCCACCGGCCCGGCATGGCGCTGGCGCAGGCGTTCAAAGAAACGCCGGTCCCTGCCATCATCATGGGCCAGCGATGGCGGTAATTGTACGAGCAGGCAGCCAAGGCGGTCACCCAGGTGTTGGCATTGCCCAAGAAACGTATCAAGCGCTGCCTCAAAGCGTTCCAGTTGCAACTCGTGGGTGATGTGCTTGGGTAGCTTCACCGCAAAGCGGAAATCCGCTGGTACAGCGCAAGCCCAACGGGCATAGGTCGCCGGCAGGTGCGGCCGGTAGAACGAGCTGTTGATCTCGACGGCACCCAACCGCGCGGCGTAGCGCTGCAGGTGGCTGCCCTGCTGCGGGAACGCCTCGGCATACTGGCGCGGCAAGCTCCAGCCCGCGCATCCCACGTGGATCATCATGGCACTCCATGGATCGCCGTTGCTGTAATGGAGTCGCCAGGTGCACTTGTCGTTCCATGGACACTACCCTCGGCGCGCTGGCTCACCTAGCGATGACTCAGCATGCCGCCGTGCGGTTTTTGAAATCCGATCGACCGATGGCGCCGTCAGGGCATCCCATGAAAAGACCGTCATATCAATCCAGTCACCCAGGAGACCCACTGCTCATGAATGACCGCCTGATAGCCCTGTTCACCGAGACTAACTTGTTCGGCATCTCCATACTCAATTGGCTGCTGGCCATGGTGGTGGCCATCGCGACTTTCCTGGTCGCCCGCGCCGCCATCAGCTTCCTGCTGCACCGCATCCGGCGCTGGGCCGAACACGACGGCGTGCTCAGCCATGTGCTGGCCAAGGTGCTGGCCGGCACCAGCAATTCCCTGCTACTGCTCGCGTCCTTGCTGGTAGGCCTGAGCATGCTCGACCTGCCCGAGCGCTGGCTGACACGGGTCAGCAGCCTGTGGTTCGTGGTCGCCGCCCTCCAAATCGGGCTGTGGGCCAACCGCGCCATCGGCCTGGGGCTGGATCGCTACTTCGCGGGTCAACGCACCGATGGTCTTACCCAGGCCAGCGCACTGGCCACCCTGTCGGCGTGGGGGGCGCGGGTGCTGCTGTGGTCGGTGGTGGTACTGGCCATGCTGTCCAACCTGGGCGTCAACATCACTGCGTTTGTCGCCAGCCTCGGCGTCGGCGGTATCGCCGTGGCGCTGGCCGTGCAGAACATACTCGGCGACCTGTTCGCCTCCCTGTCAATCGCCGTGGACAAACCCTTCGAGGTCGGCGACTTCATCGTCATTGGCCCGTTGGCCGGCACCGTTGAACATGTGGGCTTGAAAACCACACGCATCCGCAGCCTGGGTGGCGAGCAGATCGTCATGGCCAACGCCAGCATGATCAGCAGCACGATCCAGAACTACAAACGCCTGCAGGAACGCCGCATTGTGTTTGAGTTTGGCCTGTCCTACGACTCGCCCACCGAGGCAGTGAAAAAAGCCCCTGGCATCGTTGAGGAGGCTATCAAGGCGCAATCGCAGGTGCGCTTCGACCGTGCTCATTTGCGTGGTTTTGGCAAGGAAGCGTTGGAGTTCGAGTGCGTATACATCGTCCAGGACCCAGGCTACAACCTGTACATGGACATCCAGCAGGCGATCAACTTCCACCTGCTCGACCGCTTCTCCAAAGTGGGCGCCAAGTTCGCGGTACCGGTGCGGGCGATCAAGGTCACCGCATTGCCGCAAGAAGCCAACTTGTCGGTGCCAGCGCGCGAGGGCCTGGGCATCAGGGGCGCGTGAGCGCCCACCCCATTCGCCCCCCGTTGCGTGCGCGGGGTCCCAGCCGCCCCTTGAATCGCTTCGAACTTAGAGGTTCCCCAGTACTCGTAGCGTTTAGACACACTAAATGGCAAGGCGAGGTCGACATGAAGATGATCCATGGCACATCACATTTTCGGCCCTATACCTCTGCAGCGGGCGGCTGGGGGTCGGCCCACTCCGTGCTGAATATCCTTTGGCGCGAGCAGGCACTGATCAAAGGCACAACCGCCCTGCTCAAGCTGAACAAGCCCAAGGGTTTCGCCTGCGTGAGCTGTGCCTGGGCCAAGCCAGGCGACCCTCATGCCCTGGAATTTTGCGAGAATGGTGCCAAGGCCACGGCATGGGAATTGACGTCACGACGCACCTCGCCCGATTTCTTCAGGTCCCACTCCTTGACCGAGTTGCGCGGCTGGTCGGACTTTGACCTGGAGCAGCATGGCCGGTTAACTCACCCAATGCGTTACGACAAGCACACTGATCGCTACCAGGTCGTGACCTGGGAGCAAGCCTATGAAGCCATCGGCGCGCAGTTGCGCGCGCTCAGCCCCGACGAAGTCGTTTTTTATGCATCAGGGCGCGCATCGCTGGAAACATCGTTCATCTACCAGTTGTTCGCCCGTGCCTATGGCACGAACAATCTTCCCGACAGTTCCAACATGTGCCACGAAAGTACCTCGGTTGGCCTGCAGGAAAGCATCGGGGTCCCGGTTGGCACGGTCTCACTGGCCGATTTCGAGCATACCGACTGCATTCTGTTCTTCGGGCAAAACGTAGGCAGCAACAGTCCGCGCATGCTTCACCCACTTCAGGAGGTGCGCAAGCGCAACGTCCCGATCATCACCTTCAACCCGATCCGGGAACGTGGTCTGGAGCGCTTTGTAAACCCCCAGTCCCCCACTGAAATGCTCGGTCCGCAATCCACAGTCATCAGCACTCAATACCACCAAGTGGCCATCGGCGGTGACACCGCTGCCGTCATGGGGGTGGCCAAGGCGCTTCTGGAAATGGAGGAAAGGGCCAAAAGCAACGGCGAGCCGCCGGTGCTCGATCACGATTTTCTCGCACAACATACGGACGGCCTGGGCCAGTTCATGGAGCGTGTGCAGCAATACACATGGGCTGAACTGGAGCGACGGTCCGGCCTGAGCCGAAGCGCGATGGAGGCCACGGCCACCGTTTATGCGCGCAGCGAGAAAGTGATGATCGTCTATGGCATGGGCATGACCCAGCACCGGCACGGGGTGGCCAACGTGCAGATGCTGGTGAATCTGCTATTGCTGCGCGGGAATATCGGTAAACCAGGGGCCGGTATCTGCCCGGTCAGAGGGCACTCGAACGTACAGGGCCAACGCACGGTAGGCATTACCGAGGACCCTGCGAAAGTACCAGGGGAGAAGATCGAGTCGCTGTTCGGCTTCAAGATTCCGGAGCACAAGGGTCTGGCGACGGTCGACACCTGCGAGGGCGTTCTCAATGGCAGTGTGAAGGGGTTCATCGGGCTTGGCGGTAACTTTCTGCGTGCCGTGCCCGATACCAGCCGGGTGGAACCCGCCTGGGCCCAGCTCAGCCTCAGTGTACAGATCGCGACCAAGCTCAATCGCACCCACCTGGTCCCTTGTGAAAGCACCTGGCTGCTGCCCTGCCTGGGCAGGATCGAGATCGACCGGCAGCTTGGCGTCGAACAAACCTACACCACTGAAGACAGCACCGGCTGCATCCGCGCCTGGCGCGGCCACGCCGAACCCGCAGGAGAGCAGCTGCGCTCGGAGTTGGCGATCATCGCAGAGTTGGCCCTGGCGACGCTGGGCGACACGGTCGCCATTCCCTGGGCACACTGGAAGCACGACTATGCCCTGGTTCGTGAAGCCATCAGCAAGGTTTATCCAAGTATTTTCCATGACTTCGAGACGCGGATGTGGGAGCCCGGCGGGTTCCATCGCCCGCTGGGCGTGGCACAGCGGCAATGGGCTACGCCTTCAGGGAAGGCGCAGTTCATTACCCCAGGCACGCTGGATGAAGACGACGACGTGCTGACGGGCGAAGCCGGCCGTGATGTCCTGCAACTGATGACGTTGCGCAGCAATGACCAGTTCAACACCACCGTGTACGGTTACGACGATCGCTTCAGGGGCGTAAAGGGCACGCGCAAAGTGGTGTTCCTCAACCGCAACGATATCGTCCGCCTGGGCTTCGTGCCGGGGGGCTGGGTTCGCTTGCGTACAGCTGTGGAACCGACAGTTCGCCGCGAGGCAGGCCCTTTTCAGATTATCGCCTATGACATACCGGTGGGCTGCGCCGCCGCTTACTACCCCGAGGCCAATGCGCTCGTGCCCTTGTGGCACTATGCCAAGCGAAGCAAAGTGCCCGCCGCGAAATCGGTGCCTGTCGTGCTCTTGCATGCTCGGCCCGATGCTGAAGATCTGGCACACGCCGTACCCGCAACAGATCAGGTCGTGTAGCACGCTTGAAACCGGCCCCCAGTAGCCAGGGGGCGGGCTGAAACGATGGTCATCCGTGACCCGCTGCTGCTCACAGCGCTTGGCCATCGTCCTCGATGTCTTCTTCAGCCTCTGCGGCATCCGTGGCATCAGCGTCATTCAAAGGCGGTGAACTCGGCTTTTCCGGATCGTTGATGAACGGCACGCCACTCGGTCCGTGCTCTTCATGACCTTTGGTTTCGGGTTGCATGGCAAAGCCTCCAGGCAATTGGGGTTAGCTGTAGGTGGCATGCCACTTACAGCGCTCTGTTACTCATGCGTGTGAGGGGGGAAATGCGGGGAAAATTCAACTGAGAAGCCCGCCGGCCGAATACTACGCCCAGAAACGAGCTTGACCATGCCTCAACCAGCAAGCTGACTGCCACGACCGTTATCAAAGGACAATATACTGGTTCCGGCTGCGTACCCCGGCATGCGGCCCCTCCACAAGGTGCACGAAACGCCCGCCCACCTGGTCGATGGGCAGGCAGTCATCGACATCCAGCACTGCATCGTTGTGTGCTTGCGACCAGTGCGCCATGGCCTGTTTCTTGCCTTTTGCCATGGCCTCCCGTTTGTCCCTGGCGACCACCAGCAGATAGTCGTGCGCCTCGCCAAAGGCCTGGGCGTCGTACCCGCCCAGGTTGATGAAGTAGAGCCGCAGGGATTCAGGCGACGGCGCCAGCGGGCTGAGCTCGACGCGCCAGTTGTCAACCCCATCGACGGCCATCCAGGCATCGACGTGCACGCCTTTGGGGCTGCCAAACCAACCGTCCCGTAGTTGCGGGTATGCCTGCTCCAGCGTATCCGCGGCCGCAAACACAATGTCGTGAACCTCAATCTTTGCCTGGGGGTGTTTGCCCCCAAGCAGCACCACGAAAAGCATCTAGTCGTCCACCTTGGTAAAAGTTCACCGAGCGCCGGCAGGCGCCAGGCTCCGTATCAGATCGGTTCGGCGCTGAACGCTGGCAAGGTTCGCGGCCCTGGCGGCGCGGTGAAAGGCCTTCACGGCTGCGCCACCAGCCGGTCGTACCAGGCAGCATAAGGGGTGTTGGTAGCCTTGTAGCGGTTGTAATCAGGGCTACCGTCATCCCACCACACCGGCCCACGCTCGCCTAATGCAACCTTGGCATCATTGACCGCTGCCTTGGCCCGCTTCAAAGCGGCTGCATCGTCGCAGGCTTTTGCCTGCTTCACGGCCCGCCGCGCCTCCATCAACGCGCCCACCAGGTGCTGGCGCGCTTCGTCTGCAAGCGCAGGGTTGCTGCAGCGCCAGAGCTGGCCGTTGACGACGAAATAGCGCCCGTCCGGCGTGCGTGGGTATTTGGCGCCGGTCTGCGACCGGCTCATTTACCCGCCCGCAAAAAATCAGCCCACTTGCGCACCAGGTAATTATGCTCATCCATCACCGAGTTCCAGACCCTGATACGGCCCACACGCTCGGCGTAGGCGCCCCCTTCGCGTAGCTGCCCAGGCTCGATCAGCGGTTCGCCATCACTGCCCAGCAACTGCTCGCGGGCTGGCTTGCCCTCGTACCAGTAATCCCACTCAGCCGCCGACAGGTGATCGCGCGCGCGCAGTGGATTGGAAATGTAGAACCCTTGCCGGGCCATCATCGCGCCTGGCCAACCTGCCAACCACCAGTTCAGGTAGGCATAGGCCGCATCTTTCACCCCACCCTCAACGGCACGGGACAACGACAGGCCACCAAACCAGCCACGGTAACCCTCCCTGGGCACGGCCTGGCGGTACTGAATGCCTTCGCGGTGCAGCTGCATCAAGGCAGGCGACCAGACACTCTCGATGTGCACCAGGCGCGAGCGCCGCGCCTGCCCTGGCCACTGGCGAAGATGCACAGGCGGATGCAGGCAGTGCTGTACGCCGTGAATGACGATAGGTTGTTCATCATCGATCACATTCAAGATCCCTTTGACCCGCAGAATTCGGTCTCCGTGGCATCTTAGCAGCATCGACAACCAAACCCCGAAGGCAAGCCAGTCCAGCGGTATGTCGTACTCCAGTGCACACACCTGGGCGCCGCCGTGGTGCGGCTGCCCACACATGGCTCACCTCAAGGCATTACATCGCCGGGATTGGGGTTAAGGGTTTGCCCGACGAACAGGTTGCCGCCAGGCTCGCTCGCCAACAGCACGGCGATCGGTGCCACTTCTTCAGCCTTGCCGAAGCGGCCCAACGGCAGCTCCTTGGCCTTGGCAACCTTCCACGCCTGGCTGATCCCCTTCACCAGCGGGGTTTCAAAACGGATGCCCCTGGGGGCAAATTCCACCGCCAGGGAGCGGCACAGCCCGGGCACCCCAGCCTTGGCCGCTGCGTAATGCGCGTGGTCCTGCCAGCCATACACGCCACCGGCAATCGACGAAATGGCCACCAGTGCGCCGCCTTCCCCGGCAACTCCTGGTTATTTGACTGAAAGAGGTTCGACATGCCGGGCGGCAAGCATGATCAAGCCCGACAGGAAGCAAGGCAGCGCGCCGAACCAGAGCGCCGCGCTGTGCCATTCACCGCCAGTGGACAAAACGCTGGTAATCCCCAGCCCGGCGACGATGGCGCCGATCGGCCCCATGGCATGCACGATGGCGCCGGCCAATTCGGTCACCCAGCCAACCGTGAACCAGGTAGCCGATGAAGCCCACCAGGTTGGACAACACCAGGATCCACAAGGAGTTCTCGAACGACAGCTTGTGAACACTCACGATCACCGACGTGCCCAGCACGCTGAACACCTGGATAGCCGACCAGTTCAGCAGGATCGCCAGGCTCAAGAACCTGACGCGCCGGGCTATCTGCAAAGGCTGGCCTGAGGCGTCGGCGGGCCTGCACCCTCCCCGCGTTAAAAAGCGTACCGGGTGCTGAACATGACATTGCGTGGCTCACCGTAGTAGCCGGTGAAGAAGGTCGGGTCCAGGGCGCTGAAATACTGCTTGTCGAACACGTTGTTGACAATGACAGAAGCGCTCAGCTGCCGGGTGATGTCATAACGCGCCATCACGTTGAACACGGCATACTGTTCCTGCGTCGCCTTGCCCTGGCTCGTCGTCACGCTCATGCCACTTTGCCAGTTCAGGCCCCCGCCGATGGTCAATGGGTTCAGGTCCCCTTGAAGACGGTAGGTCGTCCAGAGCTTTATCAAGTTAGCCGGTGCTTCGGTTCTGATGCGCTCATGGTCGGCATCCTTGGTAACGCTATGGCTGTAGCTTGCGCTGACATTCCAGTCCGGGAGCACTTCGCCAAAGATTTCCATGTCGATACCGCGCGTTTTCGCGCCGGCCACCGCGCGGTAGGCCGACTCGCGCACCGTGCCTTCCACGGTTTCGCCCGTGGGAACCCCCAGGTTGTCCTGTTTTATTTCATAAAGGGCAATGGCCGTGTTGACGCGGCCGTCGAAGAACTCGCTTTTCAGGCCAACTTCGTAGTTGTCCCCTTCCCTCGGCTCCAGGTTCCTGCCGTTTTGCTCTCGTAGGGCTTGAGGCTTGTAGATCGTCGTGTAGCCGGCGTACACCGAATGAATGTCGTCGAGGTCATACACCACCCCGGCATAAGGCGTTATGAAGCCGCTTTCACGGCTTTCGGCAGTGCTGGACGAACGCGTGTAAGGCGGGTTGTAGATGGCTTTCTTCTTGTAGCTGTAGTCACCGACACGGGCACCGACAATCAGCGACAGATCGTCCGCCGGCTTGAAGCGTGCCACCATGTACGCCGCATCCTGGCGAATCGTGGTGTCGTCGTTCATCAGTTTACCGACCGATGTCGGCCGCTCGGTGTCGTTGTCCCAGCTATGGATATTGGCCGGGCGCATCTCCAGGTCGTCATCGTCCGGGTCGCTGTAGTCCTTAAACTGCGAAGCGCTCAGGCCCAATACCAGTTCATGCTCGCGGCCCAGGAACTGGAACGGCCCCTGGGCCATGGCGTCGAGACCCAATTGGCGCTGGGAGCCATAGCCATCTCCCCCGTAAAGGTAGGCGCCCTCACCTGTTTCACGGTCAGGTGCCCCACCACTGAGCGAAGCCAGCGAATAGTCACGGGTGCTGTACATGTTGTTCACGGCCAGCTTCAGTTTCCAGTCGTTGGCCAGGCCGTGCTCAAGGGTCGCGAAAGTATTGAGCGTGTTCTGCTGGCGATAGCTCCAGCGTGCCCCGGCGTTGATGGAGCGTGGGAAGTCAGTCTGCCCGCCGTCGCTGTAGAACAACGGAAAGCTGGCGAAGGATACGCCACGCGGGTCATTCTTCTGGTAGTCGAAACCGACCGTCAGCAGCGTACTGTCGGTGAGGTCAGCTTCCAGAACGCCGTAATACGTTTGCTTCTCCTGCTGGTAGTGGTCGATGAAGCTGTTGCCCTGCTGGTAAGCCATGACAGCGCGGCCGCGCAAGCGCGCATCGGTGGTCAGCGGGCCAGACACATCCACTTCGGTGCGATACGTGTCCCACGAGCCTGCGCCGGCACTGACCGAGCCCTGGAACCCGGCGGTTGGCCGCTTGCGGACCAGGTTGACACTGCCAGAGGGGTCGCCGGCACCGGTCATCAAACCGGTGGCGCCCCTGACGATTTCGACCCGGTCATAGACCGAGGTATCGATCAGGCTCTGCGGGCTTGCGCTGGTTTGCACGATCAAGGTGGTCGGGATGCCATCGAACTGGTAACTGTCCAGGGCATACCCACGCGAATAGATGTTCACGCGTTCACTGTCGATGTTCTGCACGGAAAGGCCTGGCGTCTGTTTCAGCACATCGCTTAGTGTGGTGAGTTGCTGGTCTTCCATGCGCTGGCGTGTCATCACGCTGACCGTTTGCGGGGTCTCGCGCAATGACAAGGCAAGCTTGGTGGCGGCGTTGGTGGCACCCGTGGTGTAGGCGCCGGTCCCTTCCGTGATGGCGCCCAGGCCTGCTGCATCGATGGTGGTAGCGCCCAGCTGCAGGGCCCCGCCGGGTTCCATGCTGGCGAGTACGAACCGTTTTTCGCCAGCCTGCACAATGCGCAACCCGCTGCCCTGAAGCACGTGGGCGAAACCTTGCTCCACCTCGTAGCTACCGTGCAGCCCTGGCGAGCTCAAGCCCGCTGTTTGTTCCGAGCTGAAGGTGATCATCACGCCACTGGCGGCAGCGAGCTGACTCAAGGCGGCAGCCAACGTGCCAGCGGGGATGTCATAGTCGATCGGTTTGGCCCAGGCAGGCGTCACCGCCAATACGGCGCCAGCAAAGCACAGGGCCCGTGCTGTGGGTTGGCCGCAAAGGCCAGAAAAGAGGGGGCGTACTTGCATGAAAGGTTTCCTGTCAGCGTTGGCAATGGGTGCGTCTGATGCGCACATGCAGGTAGAGCCGAAACAGGAATGAAAATCTGTTACCCCTCTATGCAGAAAAATTCACCGTCATGCCGCCTGGCGTTCCAGCCTTACCCAGTAACGGGTCAGGCGGCGGACCCGAACCGGCAGTGAGGCCTCCAGGTTGGCCAGCGCGCCCTCGGTATCGTCGAGCAGAAAAGTACCGGAGAGCCGCAGGCCGGCGATATCAGGCGAGCAGCTCAGCACACCGTGGCGATAGCGGGAGAGCTCGGCCAGTACCGCATCCAGGCGCCAGTCCACGGCAACCAGCATGCCGCGCGCCCACGCAGAGCCCTGTTCTGGCGCTGGCTGCAGGGGGCCTATGGTGGTTGCGCTGAAGCTCACGGCCTGCCCCGCTTCGGCGCGCAGTGCCTGGCCGAGGCCCAGTTGCGGCCTGACCCGCACGGCATGCGCTTGCACGGCAACCCGGGTAGTGCCATCGTCCTGACGCACCGTGAATCGGGTGCCGAGCGCCTCGACACGCCCCTGCGCAGTCTGCACGCTAAGGGCGCGAGGATCTTTTGCGGTATCGACCAGAATGGCACCTTGGCGCAACACGATCAGCCGTTGCTGGGCATCGAACAGCACATCCACCCGCGTGGCGGTATCCAGCACCAGTACACTGCCATCGGCCAGCGTCAGCCGCTGCCGTTGGCCGACGCTCGTGCTGTAGTCGGCTGCAAAAGGCGAAGCCCGGTAGCCTGCCCAGCCGGTTGCACCGACCCCAAGCAGCACGACCAGCTGTTTGAGTACCGCCCTTCTATGCTGGCGTGCCTGCTCGATGGTGGTGGAGACCACGCCAGCGGGTGCCAGGCTCAAACGTTGTTGCAACCGCTCTACACGCTGCCAGGCTTGTGCATGCACGGGGTCGGCATCCAGCCAGGCCTGCCATTGCGCGCGGGTGGCCTGGGTGGCGCTGCTGTCATTGAGGCGAACATGCCATTCAACCGCCTGGGCCAGTACCTGGTTCATTCGCCGTCCATCAACAGGCAGTGCATCAGGCCCTTGGCCAGGTGCTTGCGCACGGTGCTGACCGACACATTGAAACGCTCGGCGGTCTTCTCATACGTCAGCCCATCCAGTTGCACAGCAAGGAATATTTGCCGTGTACGCAGCCCCAGGCCGTCGAGCATGCGGTCTATGGCCAGCAGGCTTTCCAGAATGATTGCCCGGGTTTCGGCACAGGGCGCATGAACGTCCGGCCTGGACGCCAATGCTTGCAGGTACGCCTGCTCCAGGCTGCGGCGGCGATACAGGTCGATGACCAACCCCCGCGCGATGGTCGCCAGGTAATGACGCGGTTGCTGCAGCGAATGGGCAGTGCGCGCGACCATTACGCGTACGAACGTGTCCTGGGCAAGATCGGCAGCATCCGCCGAATTACTCAAGCGTTGGCGCAACCAGCCACGTAGCCAACCGTTGTGATCCTGATACAGCCTGTGCAGGTGTTGATGGTGCGTCGTTTCCGTGACCGATCCGGACATCTTGTTACCCACGCGAAAACGAGAATACGAATTCATCGCGATTGTAATGGGCTTGTATCTCGCTGGGAAGCTGTGCACCACCGCTAGCGGGTAGTTCACTTCAGTGTGAGTAATACCCAATGGGGCTGCTGCGCAGCCAATCGCCGGCAAGCCAGCTCCCACGGGGATCGCATCAGGGCTGACAGGTGTTTGCCACAAGGTATGCAGCGCCTGTTAGAGCGAGCGCCGCCCGCGCGGCGCATCGCGAGCTGCGCTCGCTCCTACGTTTGTTTCGGGCCAATTATTCCTGTGGGATTTGCGCGCGAACGCCTTGGCGCATGCCTCAAAATCGCGTCGTACGAACAAGGCGGCCGCGCGCATCTGGCACAGGGGTTACTGGCCCGAAACAAACGTAGGAGCGAGCGCAGCTCGCGATGCGCCGCGCGGGCGGCGCTCAATCTCACAGGCACTGAAGATGCAGCGGCTACCCTTGCCAGAAACCATAGAATCTCCCACAGGACCATGCAATGCTTGAGGGCTGTGCTGTTCCTGTGGGAGCTGGCATGCCGGCGACGGGGCACAGAACGCCCCCACTTGATCAGTTGTGCGCGGTACGAGTTAGCGGGCGACCCAACTTTCGACTTCATCAGCGCCGTATTGCTGCTTCCACTCTTTCAACTGGCGGTGATTGCCGCCTTTGGTCTCGATAACTTCGCCAGAGTGCGGGTTCTTGTATTGCTTGACCTGTCGGGCACGACGCGGTGCTTTCGCTGTGGCAGCAGGTGCTGACTGACGGTTGGCCTGCGGATCGAGCAAATTGATGATGTCCCGCAGGCTGTATCCATATTCGGCGAGCAGGTCGCGTAGTTTTGTCTCAAACTCGATTTCTTTTTGCAGCTCGGACGAGCCTTTGAGCGCTTCAAGTTCAGCCAATTGCTGGGCCAGTTTTTGTTCAAGCTGACGAAACTCTGCCAGACGCGACATGTACTTACTCCGAAATGGGTGGGGTGCTAGTTAGAGAATCCTAACGCGGTTCAAGTTCAAACCCAAATGACAATGAGCTCCAGCCCTGCGCAAGTTCTGTAATGGCGCCAGACACGACGGCGATCATTAGCGCATGCGACAAAATAGCGCGTCACGGAACTTGAACTGCCCGTCACCGATACGGCTTAATGCGCGCGACGTTTTCATGGGTGATTCATGCTTTCAAGAGCGCGTGCGCATCTCTGTCTGTTCGCCTGCTTCGCCGTGCTGTTCAACCTGCTGGCGATGCCGCTCGACCGTGCCTTGCAAACACCCCGCGTCGACAGCCAATCCCTGATTCTCGGTAGCTTTTGCAGCCTGCACGGTGCACAGAGCCTGCCCAAGTCACTGCTGGCCCAGCTCAAGGCCGAGTTGCCACAACTCGATGAACAGCCGGACACGAAACACCAGGCGGGCGACTGCTGCTGTGGCCATGCCGGGCATAGCCTGCTGGCCAGCGACTACTATCGCCACCTGTTCCCGCGGTTCTGGCCCGATGCGCTTCTGCTCGGTGACAGCCACAGGTTGCCACTGCCGCGTGAGCAGTGGCCAAAGCTCAACCCCCGCGCCTCTCCCCTGGCCTGACCCGTCGCTGATTGCCAACAGCTGCCCCGTGACCTGCGGTGCGCAGCCCTGCCCGACTGTCTAGCCAGGAAACTTTCCATGCCTGCGTTCCGTTGTACCGCACGTGCTGCCTTGCCCGTGCTCGCTTTGTTCAGCCTCAGCCCCCTGACACTGGCCGTGGCCGAAACACTGCCTGCTGAAAACTCCACCCTCACCCTTGGCGCGGTCAACGTGACCAGTACCGAAAGCGGCCCGCTGGCCACCAGCAGCGTGCTCAGCTCGGTGGACATCCTGGGCGGAGACATCCTCGAGAAAATGCCGGCGGCCTACAGTTGGGAGCTGTTCAGGCGCGCGCCCGGGGTGTTGCTGACCGAATTCAACCAGGGCACCACCTCGGGTAAGCTGTCGTTTCGCGGCTTCAATGGCGAAGGCGAAGTGAACGCCGTGAAGTTGCTGATCGATGGCATCCCCAGCAACACCAACGACGGCAACATGCCCTTCATCGACTCGGTGTTTCCCATGGACATCGACAGCATCGAGGTGGTGCGTGGTACCAGCGATCCACGCTACGGCCTCAACAACATCGCCGGTAACGTCAATATCCACACCCGCACCGGGGGCAACTACAACAAGGCCCGCCTGCGCTACGGCAGCTTCAATACGCGTGAGGTGCAACTGGCCAAGGGCATCGAGACCAGCAATTGGACGCAGAACTACTTCTTCGCTCGCCAGCAGGTTGATGGCTACCGTGACCATGCCGATACCGAGCGCTACAGCTTCGGCGGCAAATGGTTCTATACCCCCGACGATGGCAGCTACCGCCTTGGTCTGATTGCCCGTCACTACGAGTCAGAAGCTCAGGAGGCGGGCTACCTGACCGAGGATGACGCCCGCCACCATCCGCGCATGAGCAATGACTACAACGCCACGGACAAGGGGACGCGGCGGATGAACCAAGTCAGCGTGCACTTCGATACCGACCTGGCCGACACCTTGTCGTGGTCAGCCAAGACCTACCTCAATACCTTCGACGATCGTCGCTGGACTCAATACTGGCGTACCAGCTCGCAACAGGAACGAGACACCTACGAAGACCAGTACGGTGCCATTACCTCGTTGACCTGGCGGCCACAGGTGGACTGGCTGCACGCCTTCGCGCTGGAAGGTGGCAGCGATGTGCAAAAGCAACAGAACCGCAGCGAGCGCTATCGCACCGTGGAGCGTGTACGCCAGGCGCAGACACGCGAACAGGACTTCGCCTTCAACACGGTCGGTGCCTACGTGCAGGCGGAGATCGAGCCGCTCCCATCGTTGAAGATCGTGCCGGCCTACCGGGTGGACAAGATCAGCGGTGACTTCACCAACAAGATGACCGGGCAGGACTACGACATCAACGACTACGGGCTGATCAAGCAGCCCAAGCTCAGCATTGTCTATTCGCCATGGAAGTTTGCCAGCGTCTACGCCAACTGGGGCCGCACCTTCCAGGTCGGGACCGGCGCCGCAGCCTACAAGGTGCCGCCGCGCAATGAGGACCTGGCCCCTTCGATCAACGAAGGCTGGGAAACCGGCGTCAAGTTCACCCCGGCCAGCTGGGTCGATGGCCGCGTGGCGTACTGGCGTCAGGACGCCTCTGGCGAAGTGAGCCGTCGCCTGAACGACCCCAGCGGGGAGTCGGACAATGTTGGTGAGACACGGCGCTGGGGCTACGACCTGCAGGTCAACCTGCACCCGAGCGAACGCACCGAGATGTGGATGTCGTACTCATGGCAATATTCGAAGATCCTCGAGCCGAGTAGCGCCCTGCCTGGCAGCAAAGGCAAAGAGATCGACCATGTGCCGCACCACCTGTGGAATACCGGCATCAACTACCAGGCCACGCCTGCCCTGCAACTGAGCGCCTGGGCAAACGGCCAGACCCACTACTACCTGGAGCGCGAGAACACCCAAGGCACCTACGGTGGCTATGTGTTGCTGAACCTGGGGGCAACCTACCAGGTCAGTGCGTCGATGAGCGTGGACCTGCAGCTGAAAAACCTGACCAACCGCTATTACGAGTACGCCTGGTACGACCCGGATGGGGCGCACGCTTCGCTGCACGCCCCCGGTGACGGGCGCGCACTCTATGCCGGTGTGACGTTCGACTTCTGATGGCAAAGCGGGCTGGCCACGGTGGCCCCGAGCAGGCGAGCAGACGCTCGCCTGTGGCACGGCCAGCCTGTTACAGGCTCATGTTCAACGACACGAATGCCGAACGGCCTGGGGCGGGCGAGAACATCGGCTGGTCGTTGCCGCCCCAGAAGAAGTTGTCGTACCAGACATATTCATATTCGCGGCCCAGCAAGTTCTTCACCTGCAGATCCACGCTGGTGGACGGGGTGATCCGGTAACTCACGCTGGCATCCACGACCACGAAGCCACCGTACTTGCCCTGCTCGTTGAGCTCATCGATGTAGTAGCTACCCTGTGCCCGCCCCTGCGCGCCGAACTTCCAGTCGTCATTGTAGCGGTACTCGACGCCCACATTGCTGATGTAACGAGGGGTGGAAAACACTTCTTTTCCTGACAGCGACTGGCCGTTGGCAGCCAGGCCCTTGACCACTTTCGCCTCCTGAACCGCGTGGGACGCCCAGACCGTCCACTGTTCATCCAGCTGTGCGCTGATCTGCATGTCCACGCCGCGGCGGCGGGTTTCGCCGAGCCCCACCGTGGTACCGGTGCTGGGCATGTTCGCGACTTCATCGGTCGCATCCTGCTGCCACAGCGCAAGCCGCGCCTGGGCACCCGGGAACGGCTGGAATTTCACCCCAACCTCCTTGCCCGTGTTGATGGACGGGTCGTACGAGGCTTGCCCCGGTAGCAGGTAAGCCGGTTCCGCCGATCCGGTGAGCACCTGGAAGGTGCGCCCCCAATTGGCGTAAACGTCGATTTCGGGGGTGAGGCTGTAGATCACGCTGAGTTTCGGTTGGCGGATCCAGCCATAGTCCTGCAGGGATGCCTTGGCGCCGCCGAGCACCTCGGTGTTGCCGGAGAATTTATCCACCCGCATGGCAGGGATGATCTTCAGCGCATCGGTAGGCTGAATGACCGCCTGCACGTACCCGCCGATATTGCGCAGGGTGTAAGCGTCGTCATTTTGCACGCGCGCCGGCGGCGCGTCGAAGTCGGTTGGTACACCGTAGTTGTAGCGCAGGCGACGGTACAGGTTGTCCTGCTCTTCGTAGTTGATGCCGCCATCGAGCGTCAGCAACTCGTTGGCGCGCCAGGTGAGGTTGCTGAGCATGCCGCGCTGCTGCTCGTCCCACTGGCGTCGCTGGCGAGGTGCGTTGCCAGGCCGGTAATCGGTGAAAGTGACAGTGCGGTCATCGTTGTAGCTGTTGTAGTACAGCTTGCTGCTCAAGCTAAGGTCATCGGCCAGCTGCCAGTCACTGTGCACGCTCACCTGCTTCATGTCGCGGTCGTCACCATCATTGCCGTTCTTGGCAGGTGACTGGGTACGGCTGGCGTGCAGTTGGTCACGGGTGAGGAAGCCCGGCTCCTGGGCTTGGTGATGATAAAGCCGGGCAATCAGCCCGACACGGAAGGTCTGGTCATCGTTGTTGACAAACCATTTGCCGCCCAACGCATATTTGTTCGAGTTGCTGTGGTCGCGGTAGCCGTTGCTGTCTTGCTTGGCGAGCATGTAGTTCTGGGCGAAGTTGCCCTCCTCGTGGCCGACTGCCAACTGCACTTCACGGGTATCGAAGCTGCCGTAGGTCACCCGGCTATCGACATAGTTGCCGCCCTGGCGTGTGGCAAAGTTGATGTTGCCACCGATATTGTGCAGCCCATAACGCGGGTCGTTGGTACCGCGCACCACCTCGATGTATTCGATGTCCAACGGGAAAATCATGTCGATGAAGCGCTGGTTGCCGCTGTTGACGTTGCTTGGCACGCCATCGATCAACGTCTTGATGCCGTTGATGTAGCCCTCGCCGTTGAACGCACGGAAACTGACCTTGCCAGACTCTGCACCTTGGCCGGTTTCGGTCAACTGGATGCCTGGCATCTGCCCCAACAGCTGCCAGCTGTTCATCACGTTCTTGTCGCGCACCTGGTCGCTGCCAAGAACGTCGACCGAGGTCAGCACGTTTTCGGTGCTCAAGGCTACGCCAGCGGTCTGTGTGATGTTCACGTCACCGAGCGTGATGGTCGAGGTGCCGGTCTGTCCGGCGACAAGGTCAGGTGTGAACATTACCGTGAAAATGGCAAACGATGCTTGGGGGAATCGCATGGAGAGTCCTGAGTCGGGCGTGGGTTGTTGTGTGGCAGACAAATGCGCGGCAAGGCCAAAGGCCAGTGCCGTGATGATTTATGTTATACCATAACCTTTCGCGCCACTAGCGTTGACTGCTGTCCACATACCCCCACCCGGTATCGCGTGAGCCCATTCCAGCAGAAGCTACCCGGTTCGAGCGGATTCGAGCTTGGGCAGCAGCATGAGGCCCCACCCATACATCCCACCCAGCGGGATCACAAGGTCGGCACCTTTTTTTGACTCATTTTTCACAAGCGATGGGCGATCGTTGAGCCATCCCTACGTGTGATAGCAGTTCCCATTGGCCCGTCTAGCAGCGGGCTATCTTTTGCCCGCGATTCAGGCCAGCGCCGGCAGTAACCCGTGCCAGCCCACCGTTGCTGGTGTATCAGAACTCGGTAATCACGGTCACACCCGCTGTATCGAAGCGGTCCATGTTCATCAACGCGTCGATGGACTGCGCCAGGTTGATGGTCTTGCCCACCAACTTTTCAGGGGCCAGCTTGCCCGAACCGATCATCTCCATCATGGCATCGTACCGATGCGCTTGCATGCCATGGCTGCCGTAGATCTCCAGCTCATGGGCAATCACCTTGCTCATGGGGATCGCAGGCTGGGCGTGGTCTGCCAGCATCAGCCCGACTTGTACATGCCGGCCGCGACGGCGCAGGTTGTTGATGGAGTTGAAGCACGTGGTCGGGTGGCCCAATGCGTCCAGCGACACATGTGCGCCGCCCCGGGTGATTTCCATCACCGCCTCCGTCACGTCCGCTACCTGACTGGCGTTGATGGTGGCCACGGCGCCCAGTGCCCGCGCCAGTGCCAGCTTGTCATCCGCGATATCGATTGCAACCACGTTGGCACCGATGGCCTGGGCGATCATCACCGCCGAAAGGCCCACGCCACCGCAGCCATGCACCGCGACCCACTGGCCTGCGCCGACCCTGCCCTGGTCCACCACCGCGCGGAATGAAGTGACGAAGCGGCAACCCAGGCTGGCTGCAGTCGCATAGTCCATGGCTTCCGGCAGGGCCACCAGGTTCAGGTCAGCCTGATGGATACCCACGTATTCAGCGAAAGAACCCCAGTGGGTAAAGCCGGGCTGGAACTGGGTGTAGCACACCTGCTGATTGCCACTGTGGCACTGCGCACAGGCGCCACAGCCGCCTACGAACGGAACGGTTACCCGGTCACCCACCTTCCACTGGGTCACATCGCCGCCTACGGCGGCGACCACGCCTGCCAGCTCATGGCCTGGAACGTGGGGCAGCTGTATGTCCGGATCGTGGCCTTTCCAACCATGCCAGTCGCTTCGGCACACGCCTGTGCCTTTGACTTCAATCACCACACCATGCCGCTCCGGGCTTGGATCGGCGATATTCATCAAGCGCGGTGGCTGAGAAAAGGCTTCGTAGACGACAGCTTTCATGACGTTTACCCCTGCTGAAAACGGTTGGATGAGTCGTGCTTCCGGCAGCGCCCGAGCAGCGCTTTTCGGCGGCTATCAGTATGAAGAAAACGGCTGAAATTACCTTTCAGAGTTCGGTTGACATGGGTGCGCAAGTGAAATAAACCTTCAGAAAGCTCATTGATTGTGAAGGATTGGCGCATGGCCGACGCACTGGACAAAGTAGACATTGCAATAGCGGACAGGCTGCAACGTGACGGCAGGCTGTCGAACGTCAAGCTGGCCGAGCAGTTGTGCCTGAGTGAGGCATCATGCTGGAGGAAACAGAAGCGGCTGGAAGCGAGCGGCGTGATAGAGGGCTACCAGGCCATACTCAACCGCAAGAAGCTGGGTTTGGGGGTGATGGCGTTCGTGCAGATTTCCTGCACCGACCACAGCGAAGAGGCGACCGCGAAGTTCGAAAAGATCATCGCGGCGGCTCCGCAGGTGCTGAGCTGCCACAACACCACGGGCGAAGCCGACTTCCTGCTTCAAGTTGTCGCCCAGGACCTGGACAGCTATAGCCGCTTCATCGACAAGGTGCTGCGCAAGTTGCCCGGCGTGGCGAGTATCAGGTCCAACCTGTCGTTGCGCGAGATGAAAACAACCAACCAGTTCCCCGTGGCCGAACTCCTGAGCCTTTGATCAGGCCCTTGGGGTACTGGACGGCAACTCGCCGAAGCGCCGGCGGTACTGCTCGCTGAATGCCTTGTTGATACGGTCTTCCAGTGAATCGATCATCACCAGCCCGCCCCCGCCGGAGTAAACCCCTTTTGGCGTGTGGATGGTCGCGCTGCCTTGTAGCTGGGTGCTGACCAGCAAAAACGAGGTGGGCGTCTGGTCAGACCGGCACGCCAAAGCGCAAACTGGCCACCTGCAATTCACCGACAGCGCGGCGCTGCAGCTGCATGGCAAGCGCACCATCGCGGTTGTCCACGGCGAGCCGGTTCGCGCTGTAATTGGCTGCAAGCACGTCCGACGCCTGCCGCGCATCGCAAGCCTCGACCCGGTCTGCGGTAAAGCTCAACGCGGCTTGTGTATAGGTACGCAGCAACGAAACCGCATGGGCAACGCCGTTGCAAGAGGCCATGGTTGTCACAGCGCGCCACTCTTATTGTTGTTGTGAGTGCTCACGTGTAAGCAATCAGCCGGGGGGAGTCAATGCCGGCCATCGCAAGACCCGCCTACAACGCTGCGGTGACGCGCCCCTTTGGCTTCCTTGCTGACGGCTGTTCAATCCTCGCGAATATGCCGCTCCTGGCGTTCCTGACGCTCTTTCGCTTCGATGCACAGCGTGGCTGTCGGGCGCAGCAGCAAGCGCCTGAGACCAATGGGTTCGCCAGTGTCCTTGCACCAACCGTACTCACCGCGGGCAATACGCTCCAAAGCCTCGTCGATCTTGTCCAGCAGCTTTTTCTCCCGCTCCAGCAAGCGCAGTTGCCAGTGCCGTTGCTCTTCCACGGTGCCCAGGTCGGAGGGGTCGCTGCTGGGTTCGAACTGCTGCATCAACTCGAACTCACGGGAAATTCGCGCTTGCAGCTCAGTCCGCTGTACCAGCAGCAGATCACGGAAAAAGGCCAGCTGTGCAGCGTCCATATAGGCCGCTTCAGGCATGCGGAGCAATTGGTCTTCGGTCATTGCAGTCGTTCTCGCGTGGAGGGTTGCGTTTCAGCGCCGCTGGCCATTGAACGCCAGCGGTAAGCCTTGGCAGTGCGCGTTCAAGCTGTGCTCATGCCAGGCCAACTGCCCGGACACGATCGTGGTCGTGACCCGATGGCGCAGGCAGTGGTGCTGCAAAGGTGTCCACTGGCAGTGGGCAAGGACCGGGTCGAGGCCAACCGGCCTGGGTGCGTCGAGGCGTTCGACCAGGGCCAGGTCAGCCCAGTAGCCTTCGCGCAGGTAGCCACGTGCCTCTATCGCGAACAGGTCGGCGACCGCATGGCTGGTTTTACGCACCAGCTGGGTGATCGGCAGCAGCCCCTGCTCGACCAGCTCGAACAGCGCTGGCAGTGCATGCTGCACCAACGGCAACCCGGAAGGTGCCAAGCCGTAAGGCTGTTGTTTTTCTGCCAGCGTATGGGGGGCATGATCGGTGCCGATCACATCGATGCGGTCCTCCAGCAAGGCCTGGCGCAGCGCGTCACGATCGGCAGTGGTCTTGATCGCCGGGTTGCACTTTATGAGATTGCCCAGGCTTGCGTAGTCGCGGTCATCGAACAGCAGGTGGTGGACGCACACCTCAGCGGTGATCAGCTTGTGGGCCGACGGGCCAGGCTCGAACAGCCGCAACTCCCTGGCAGTGGTCAGGTGCAGCACATGCAGACGGGTAGCGAAACGGTTTGCCAGTTCGACCGCCAGGCTGGACGAGCGCCAGCAAGCGTCTGCATCGCGTATCAGCGGGTGCATCGCCGGCGTGATGCCTGCGCCGAACTGCGCACGGTAGCGGGCTTCGTTGGCAATGATCGAAGGGGTATGCTCGCAATGCGCCAGCAACACCGTCGGTACACAGGCAAAAAGCCGCTCGAGCACCCTGGGGTCATCAACCAGCATGTCGCCGGTGGAGGCCCCCATGAATACCTTCACCCCGGCAATTTGCCGGGGATCCAGACGGGCAACGGTCTCCAGGTTGTCCTTGCTCACCCCAAAATGGAAACCGTAGTTGGCAACCGATGAGCTGGCAGCGCGGGCCTTCTTGTCGTCAAGGGCCGCCAGCGTCAAGGTGGCCGGCCTGGTGTTGGGCATGTCCATGAAACTGGTGATACCACCGGCCACGGCAGCACGTGACTCACTGGCCATGCAGCCTTTGTGCGTGGCGCCGGGTTCGCGAAAGTGCACTTGGTCGTCGATCATGCCAGGCACCAGCCAGCGGCCTTGGGCATCAATCTCCACAGGGGCATTCATGCCCTCGATGCTGGCGGCGATCTTGTCGATTCGGCCGCGGGCAATGAAGACATCGGCCTCGAACACCTTGCCCTCGTTCACCAGCCGGGCATTTCTGATCAGAATACGGCTCATGAACGCGCGTCCCCGTGGCTGACACTGGCTGGCTGCTTGAACCGGAACGGCATGACCCATCACTCACTGCTAAAATGTTATGTTATAACACTGTATACCAGCGGGTATTTCCCCGTCACCCTCTTCTTGCATTACAGGTAATCCGCATGCGCGCTTCTCACACTTCTGCCGCCGAACCCTACGCCGACACTGAACTGGCCTGCCTGGCGGGGGCCAAGGCTGCGCTCTATCGCTGGGCGGCGACGGTCGCCACGCGTGACGTCGACCAGGTGCTGGCGCTTTATGCACCAGATGCGATCCTGGTGCCGACCCTGTCGAACCAGGTACGGGACTGCGACGACAGCCGTCGCAACTACTTCGACAACTTCCTGGCCAATGATGGGCTGGTGTGTGACATCCAGGTATTCAAGAAACGGGTAAGCCGCAAGCTCGGCACCGTGGTGGTCGGTGGGCTCTATACGTTCGTCTATCGCCAAGCAGGCGTTCAGCGGGTGGTGCCCGCGCGCTTCCTGTTCACCTTTGAACGGATCGACGACCAGTGGCTGATCACCGGGCACCACTCGTCGATCGAGGCCTGAGGGTGGTGCCAGCAGGCGGCCGAGGTTCGCATCCGCCGCGAGCACGAGGTGCAGCTACCGGCGAGGGTGGCTCGGTGGGCCTTACAGCTGCCGCAGCACTGCGTGTATTTCAGCCACGATCTGGCAGCTGGCCTGCTCCACCGTGCCTTCATTGCGGCACAGCACCCAGCCCTGTTCGGCAACCGCACGTTCGAACGCCTCGGTGCAGGCTAGCTGTTCATCCAGGGTGTGGATGACGGTACTGCGCAGCCCGCGGGTGCGCGCAGCCGCCCGGGCCCAGGAGGTTTCGGCGGCGGTGACCACGCCCACGTGCAGGTCCGGCACCTGCACGCCGCGCTCAAGGTTCAACTGCAGGATCTGCGCAAACGGCACGCTGCGGCGGAAGGCTGCGTCCGACGGGTACCAGCGATCGATCAGGATGATGCTGCTGGCCGGTTGCCGGGGCAGCACATTTCGGGAAATCCAGGCACGGCTGTCGGCAAAGCGTTGGCAAACCTCATGCTCCAGCGCCTGGCAAGGGTTGCGGGCAAGCCTGTTGACCAGGGCCATGGTATCGCCGCGGTAGGGATCGTTGTTTCTCTCGCACAGGCGGACCACCTTGTGCCCGCCCAGCCTGAGGGCTTGCGTAACGGCCTCCAGCAAGGTGGTCTTGCCGGTGCCTTTAGGGCCATCGAGAGAGACAAAAAGCGGACGGTTCATCGTTCAAAACCCATAAGCGCAAGCGCGGGATGAGAGCATTGATCACACCCCGCTTCAAGCGCTTGCGCTCAAGGAGTACATTTGTACCCCACCCGGGACAGGCGGCCCGTTCGCTAGCGCGCGGGTGCCGCCCCCGTCAGGCGTTTTACCCACGCCGATGGCACGCAACAGGATGTAACACCGCGAGCACCGCTGCGGGTCACCAACTCGGATGCACTGGTGGCGCCGTTGCTGGCAGGTGTCGCGCTTGCCGAACTGCCAGAGTTCATTGCGGCGCATTACCTGGCCGATGGCCGCCTGGAACGGGTATTGCCGGCATGGAGCATGACCCAGGGCGGCCTGTATTTCGTCACCCCTGCGGCGCGGAGTCGGCCACGCAAGGTACAGGCATTGGCCGATTTCTTTATCGAGCGGTTGTCTGCCGCCGCCTGGCGGGGCCCTCGGGCTGAGGGCTGAGCGCAGCTACCTGCGGGTGAAACGATTGGGGCCACCCTGCAGGCAGCCCCAAAGCGTCAGCTGGAGACTCAGGGCCGCATTGCGCTGGCCCTTTCACGGCGCCAGGACGCGCCCACCGAGGTGGGCTGCCCAGGCTCAGACCGCCAGCGCGCGCTCACGCAGCTCGCTGTTGAGGATGCGGTCGTTTTCGCTGTAGTCGACCGGGCAGTCGATCACGTGCACGCCTGGGGTCTTGATGCAGTGCTCCAGCAGCGGCAGCAGGCCGTCGGCGCTTTCCACGCGGTGGCCATTGGCGCCGTAGGCTTCGGCATACTTGACGAAGTCCGGGTTGCCGTAGTCCAGGCCGAAATCGGTGAAGCCCATGTTGGCCTGCTTCCAGCGGATCATGCCGTAGCCATCGTCACGCAGGATCACCACGGTGATGTGCATGCCCAGGCGCACAGCGGTTTCCAGTTCCTGGCTGTTCATCATGAAGCCGCCGTCACCGCACACCGAAATCACCGGGCGATCCGGGTAGACCAGGTGTGCAGCCATGGCCGATGGCAAGCCGGCGCCCATGGTCGCCAGCGCGTTGTCCAGCAGCACGGTGTTCGGCTTGTGCGCCTTGTAGTTACGCGCGAACCAGATCTTGTAGATGCCGTTGTCCAGGGCCACGATGCCTTCGGACGGCAGCACGCGACGGATATCGGCCACCAGGCGCTGTGGGTAGACCGGGAAGCGGTCGTCGTCGGCGCCTTCGGCGATCTGCGCTTCGTTGGCTTCACGAATTGCCATGAGGCGGGTGAAGTCCCAGTGCGAAGTGTCGCCCAGGCCTTCAGCGATCTGCCACACGGCGTTGGCGATGTCGCCGATCACTTCAACCTGCGGGAAGTACACGGCATCGACTTCGGCGGAGCGGAAGTTGATATGGATGACTTCGGTGCCGCCACGCACCATGAAGAACGGCGGCTTCTCGATCACATCGTGGCCGATGTTGACGATCAGGTCCGCCGCTTCGATCGCACGGTGCACGAAATCGCCGGACGACAGCGCAGCGTTACCCAGGAAGCGCGGGCTGCGCTCGTCAACCACACCCTTGCCCAGCTGGGTGGTAACGAATGGGATACCGGTATTATCGACCAGTTGCTTGAGGACCTTGGCGGTCATCTTGCGGTTGGCGCCGGCGCCGATCACCAGGATAGGGCTACGTGCGGTGCGCAATTTCTCGATGGCAGCTTCGATGGCCACGTGCTCGGCCAGCGGGCGGCGGTGCAGGCTGCGCGGGATCGGCAGCGCGTCGGTCTGCTCAGCGGCGATGTCTTCCGGCAATTCCAGGTGCACGGCACCCGGCTTTTCTTCTTCAGCCAGGCGGAAGGCTTCACGCATGCGCGAAGGGATGTTGTCGGCCGAAGCGAACTGGTGGGTGTACTTGGTGATGGGGTCCATCATGCCGCACACGTCGATGATCTGGAAGCGGCCCTGCTTGGACTTCTTGATCGGCTTCTGGCCGGTGATCATCATCATCGGCATGCCACCGAGGTAGGCATAGGCGCTGGCCGTGACCAGGTTGGTGGCACCCGGGCCGAGGGTCGACAGGCTGACGCCGGTCTTGCCGGTCAGGCGACCGTAGGTAGCCGCCATGAAGCCTGCAGACTGCTCGTGACGGGTCAGTACCAGTTTGATCTTCGACTTGCGCAGGGATTCGAGCAGGTCGAGGTTTTCCTCACCAGGAATGCCGAATACATACTCGACACCTTCGTTTTCCAGACATTGCACAACGACATCGGCGGCCTTGGCCATTTAGGATACTACCTCAAAATCTTTGGGGGATTGCAGCGAGATCGGCTGCGTGACTGAGATGTTGCAGGATGTCTCAGTGCCGCGCATCGTAGGCCCTCTGGTTAATAATAATAAATATATTGTTATGATGCGTGGCATCACAGTTCGTTATGAATGCAATGACTACGAAAGGTCGTACGCCCCAATGAACCTCAAGGCACTGCGTTGCTGCGTCGAAATCGTCCGCCAAGGCAGCTTCACCAAAGCAGCGCAACACCTGCACATAGCCCAGCCTGCGTTGAGCATGGCGGTTACCCGGCTGGAGGAAGAGCTGGGCGTGACCCTGTTCAACCGCACCACCCGCAAGGTGCTGCTCACGGCCGAGGGCGAGCAGTTCCTGCCACGCATAGCCTCTGCCCTGCGCGAAATGGATGTGGCCCGGCAGGAGCTGCGCGACATGGCGGACCTAAAGCGCGGCGAAGTGCGCCTGGGTATCCCGCCAATGTTCGGCCTGCACTATGTGCCAGGCTTGATGAACGCGTTCCGTCAGTCGTACCCCGGTATCGCCATGACCGTGTTCGAGGGCAGCGCCGCCGACATCGGCCAGCGCCTCGAACAACGGGAAATCGACCTGGCGTTGCTGGAATCGCGGCGCGTACCTCAGGACAAGGAGTCGATCCTGCTGGGCAGCGACGAGATGCTGGCGTGCATGCACCCCGACCACCCTTATGCCGGCAAGGCATTTCTCACCGCCGAAGACCTGCGCAATACCGACATGGTGGTATTCGACCGGACGTTCGTGCAGCGCCACCTGCTGGACGCATTTTTCGCCGAACACGGCATTACCTACCAAGTGGCCCTGCAGAGCAATTTCGTCTCGCTGGTGGTGCAGGCAGCACTGGACAACATGGGCGTGGCCACCCTGCTGCGCTCGGTGCAGCAGCGTACACCGGGCATTGTCGGCGTACCCTTCCGCCCGGCACAGCAGATGAGCTTCAGGTTGTGCTGGCGTTCAGGGGAATACCTGTCGCTGGCCAGCAAACGCTTCATCGATTTCGCCGCACAAACGCATTATCTGGAGCGCTGATCGGCGCCTGGCTCCTGGTTTGAGCGGCGGCGCTGCCTCGACGTTGCGCCCACCGATTGACTATCATCCCGCCTTGAACGTTTCAGCATGTTTCAACATAGGCCCAACAAGGGATTCAGATGTCAGTCCAGCAACTCCCCCCGCCGCCCAGCAAAAGCGCCGTCGCCAAGATGGAAGCCGCCATGGCGCTGGGCAGCTTCGCCATCGGTACCGGTGAATTTTCCATCATGGGCCTGATGCCCGACATTGCCAGCAACCTGCAGTTGAGCGAACCGCAAGTGGGCCACGCCATCAGTGCCTATGCGCTGGGGGTCATGGTCGGTGCGCCGACCCTGGCGATTCTGGGCGCCAAACTACTGCGCAAGCACATGCTGCTGCTGTTGATGCTGCTGTATGCGCTGGGCAACCTGGCCACCGCCCTCGCCCCTTCCTTCAGCGGCCTGGTGGCTTTCCGCTTCATCAGCGGCCTGCCCCACGGTGCTTATTTCGGCATCGCCGCGGTGGTGGCCTCGAGCATGGTTGCCAAGGACCAGCGTGCCGGGGCCGTGGCCCGGGTGATGCTGGGCCTGACGCTGGCCATGCTGCTAGGCAACCCCGTAGCCACCTTCCTCGGCCAGTACTTTGGCTGGCGCTCGGCGTTCGTGCTGGTCGGCGTGATCGCCCTGTGCACCATTGCCCTGGTCTGGCGCTTCGTGCCCCAGCCGCACGATGAGGTGCGCAGCGACCCACGCAAGGAACTGCGCGCCTTTGCCCTGCCGCAAGTGTGGATGGCACTGGGCATCGCGGCCATTGGCTTTGCCGGCATGTTCTGTGTATTCAGCTACCTGGCGCCGACCATGCTGCAGGTGACCCAGGTCGCGCCGCAGTGGATTCCGTTTGGCCTGGCGGCCTTCGGTGTGGGCGGTATCGTTGGCAACATTGCAGGCGGCAAGCTGTTCGACCGGTTGCAGTTCCGTGCGGTGGGGTGGGTGTTGGTATGGTCGATCGCCGTGCTGCTGTTCTTTACCGTTGCCGCGCAGGCGCTCTGGAGCCTGCTGCTGGGCATCGGCCTGGTGGGCACCATGATCGCCCTGGCGGCACCGTTGCAGATCCGCTTGATGGACATTGCCCATGAAGCGCCAAGCCTGGCCGCAGCGTCGAACCATGCCGCGTTCAACCTGGCCAATGCGCTGGGGCCCTGGCTGGGCGGTATGGCGATTACCGCCGGCATGGGCTGGACCAGCACCGGCTACATCGGCGCGGCTACCGCGCTGGTCGGGCTGGGCATCTACCTGCTCGCCCGGCGGATGCGTGGCGGGCATTGACCCGGCAGCGGTGCTGGGCAGGGGCAGGTTCAGCGTCACACGGCGCTCGATGAACCTCCCCCCATTGCTGAACTCACTACCATCAGCACCAGCCGCAGGCTGGGTTCATCCCTTCCCCTTCCAAGGAGATCACGATGCAATACGTAAAGCTGGGTAGCACCGGCCTGGATATTTCCAGGCTGTGCCTGGGTTGCATGACGTTCGGCGATCCGGATGCCGGCACCCACCCCTGGACCTTGGGCGAAGAGGCCAGCCGGCCGATCATTCGCCATGCCGTCGAGCAAGGCATCAACTTCTTCGACACTGCCAACAGCTACTCTGCCGGCACGTCGGAAGTGATCGTCGGCAAACTGCTGAAGGCCTTCACACGCCGTGAAGAAACGGTCATCGCCACCAAGGTGTTCTACCCACCGAACATGGGGCAAGGCACCCACCGGCCCAATGAACAGGGCTTGTCCCGCAAGGCGATCATGGCCAGTATCGACGCCAGCCTCACGCGCCTGGGCACCGACTATGTGGACCTGTACCAGATCCACCGCTGGGACTACCACACGCCCATCGAGGAAACCATGGAAGCCCTGCACGATGTGGTCAAGGCTGGCAAAGCGCGCTACATCGGCGCTTCGTCGATGTATGCCTGGCAGTTCGCCAAGGCTCAGCAGGTGGCGGCCAGCAACGGCTGGAGCCGCTTCGTTTCGATGCAGAACCACCTCAACCTGCTGTACCGCGAAGAAGAACGCGAGATGATCCCGCTGTGCCTGGACCAAGGCGTGGGCTTGTTGCCCTGGAGCCCGATGGCCCGCGGCCGCCTCACGCGCCCCAACGGCCAGCAGACCGACCGCACCCGTAGCGACCTGTCCGGGCAGTCGTTCTATAAAGATACCGAGGTCGAGGATGGCCGGGTCATCGATGTCGTCGAGCAGATTGCCGGCGAACGGGGGGTGCCAATGGCCCAGGTCGCGCTGGCATGGGTGTTGGGCAAAAACGGCGTAAGCGCACCGATCGTCGGCGCCTCCAAACCCGCCCATCTGGATGATGCGCTGGCCGCGCTGTCGGTGCAGCTCAGTGCCGATGAAGTGGCACGGCTGCAGGCGCCGTATATCCCGCACGCGGTGGCAGGCTTCAAGTAGCGTGGGCCTTTGCCAGCACGCCGGGTATGCCCGGTGTGCTGGCCAATGACGATGAAAGTATTACAATGCGCGTCCTCGCATTTGAATATTTTCTCTCATGAAATCACTGCTTTATGCCGTAACTCTACTATTTTCCTTTAGCTTACCAGCGTGGGCCACACCCCCTGCCACCTTCACCGAGGCCAAGGTCGTGGCCAAGCAGAAGGTGTACCTGGACCAAGCCAGCAGCGCCATGGGCGACCTGTATTGCGGCTGCAAATGGACCTGGGTCGGCAAGTCCGGTGGGCGGGTCGATGCGGCGTCGTGCGGCTATCAGACGCGCAAGCAGCAAAATCGCGCCGAGCGCACCGAATGGGAACACATCGTGCCGGCCTATACCTTCGGCAACCAGCGCCAATGCTGGAAGAACGGTGGGCGCGAGCATTGTGTGGACAGCGACCCCGTGTTCCGCGCCATGGAGGCCGACCTGTTCAACCTGTACCCGGCCGTGGGTGAGGTCAATGGCGACCGCAGCAACTTCAACTACGGCATGGTCAGCGGCAACGCCGGCGAATACGGCCAGTGCACCACCAAGGTGGATTTCGCCCAGCGCGCCGCCGAGCCCCGTGACGAAGTCAAAGGCCTGGTGGCCCGTACCACCTTCTACATGTACGACCGCTATCGCCTGAACATGTCGCGCCAGCAGCAACAAGTGCTGATGGCCTGGGACAAGCAGTACCCGGTGTCAGCGTGGGAAAAGGAGCGCGACCGCCGCATCGCCGCGATCATGGGGCATGCCAACCCTTTCGTCAGCGGCCAGCGCAAGTGGACGGCTGATTACAAACCCAGCGGGGTTGGCGTGGCGCAATCGGCGCCCGCCCAGGCACCAGGCAAGCCGGGCCAGGCCAATGCCGGGGCGCCGGGTTCGGTGCTGGGCAACCGCAACAGCCACGTCTACCACCTGGCAGTGGGTTGCCCCGGCTACACCCAGGTAGCGGCCAAGAACCAGGTCAGTTTCGCCAACGAAGGTGAGGCGCAGGCGGCAGGTTACCGCAAGGCCGGTAACTGCCGCTGACGGCGCGCGGGCGCGCCACAGCGCCGCCTTCTATCAGCCGTTTACCAGGTTCGCAGGCCGCTCGCCCGCCAGCGCGCTGAGCAGGTTGTCCACTGCACAGCGCGCCATGGCCTGGCGGGTTTCCTGGGTCGCAGAGCCGATGTGCGGGGTTGCTACCACGTTGTCCAACTGCAGCAGTGGCGAGTCTATCGGCAACGGCTCCTGCACGAACACATCCAGCCCTGCACCACGGATACGCCTGGCGCGCAACGCGTCGATCAGCGCAGCCTCGTCCACCACCCGCCCGCGGGAAATGTTCACCAGAATCGCCTCGGGCTTCATCAACCCCAGCTCACGCGCACCGATCAGCCCTTCAGTACTGGCACTGAGCGGTACCGTCAGGCAGACGAAGTCCGCTTGCTGCAACAGCGCGTCCAGGCTGCACTGGCGCGCAGCGTGGCGTGCTTCCACGTCGGGCTTGGAGCGCTGGCTGTGGTACAGCACGCGCATGCCAAAGCCTGCGGCAGCACGCCGGGCCAACGCTTCGCCAATGCGGCCCATGCCGACGATGCCCAGCGTCTTGCCATGCACATCACAGCCAAAATGCGCCGGCCCCAGGTTGGCCTGCCAATGGCCTTCACGCACCCAGTTGGCCAGCTCCACCACCCGCCTGGCGGTCGCCAGGATCAGGGCGAAACCGGTGTCCGCCGTGGTTTCGGTCAGCACGTCCGGGGTATTGGTCAGCATCACGCCACGGCGGCTGAGCTGCGCAACGTCGTAGTTGTCCACCCCGACCGAAACGCTGGACACAACCTCCAGCTGCGGCGCCAAATCGAGCAGGCTGGCGTCCAGGCGCAGGCTGGCGCCCAGCAAACCGTGCGCCCCTGGCAAGGCATCGCGCAGGCGCGCCAGGCCATCGGGCTGGGCAATGTCCACCCAGGTCACGTCCACCTGGGCGTGCAGGCGCGCCATCAGGTCATCGGAAAGGCGCTTGTACAAGACGATTCGTTTTTTCATTGCAGTCATTCCTAAGGGTTCAGCGCCAGGCGCGTGCCATTGCGTTTGGCCCGGCCGGAGGTCTGGGAAGTATTGAGGGCGGCCGTCAGCGCCACGGCAGTCAGCAGCGCACCGCACATGAACAGGTACGAGGCGCCAGGCCCACCCGTGGCGCCATTGAGGTAGCCCACCAGCCAGGAGCCGCCGAAAGAGCCCAGCGCCCCCATGCTGTTGATCAGCGCCATGGCACCCCCGGCGACATTGGCCGGCAGTATCTCGGGCACGATGGCGAAGAACGGGCCATAGGGCGCGTACATGCAGGCGCCAGCGACCACCAGCAGCGCGTACGACCACCAGAAGTGATCGGTGCCCAGGGCATAAGAGCCATAGAACGCCACGGCAGCGATCAGCAGCGGCGGCCACACGAAGCGCTTGCGCTTTTGCACGCGGTCAGAGGCCCAGGACACGCCCACCATGGCCACTACCGCCGCCAGGTAGGGCACCGAGGCCAGCCAGCCGGCCTGCACAATGTCGACGTTGGCCGCCTGCTTGAGGATCGACGGCAACCACAGCACGAAGCCGTACACGCCAATGCTCCAGCAGAAGTACTGCAGCGCCAGGATGATCACCTGCGGTGAGCGGAATGCCTCGCGGTAGTTCTTGACCGGCTTGATGCCCTGCTGCTCGGCTGCCAGCGCCTGTTGCAGGTCTGCTTTTTCCTGGGCGCTCAGCCAGCTGACCTGGGCTGGGCGGTCATCCACCAGGCGCCACCAGAAGAACGCCCAGATCACCGCCGGCAGGCCCTCGATGATGAACATCCAGCGCCAGTCGTAATGCTTGATCAGGTAACCCGACACCACCGACATCCACAGGATGGTGACCGGGTTGCCCAGCATCAGGAAGGTGTTGGCGCGGGAGCGCTCGGCACGGGTGAACCAGTGGCACAAGTACACCAGCATGGCGGGCATCACTGCGGCCTCGACCACGCCCAGCAGGAAGCGGATGCCGATCAGCATGTAGACATTGCTGACCATCCCGGTAAGCGTGGCCAAACCGCCCCAGAGGATCAGGCAGACGAATATCAGCTTCTTCACGCTGCGTTTTTCAGCGTAGATGGCCCCAGGTACCTGGAAGAAGAAGTAGCCAAGGAAGAACAACGCCCCCAGCAAGGACGACAGCACGGGCGTGATGTGCAGGTCTTCGGCCATGCCCGAGGCGGCGGCGAAGCCGTAGTTGGCGCGGTCCAGATAAGCCAGGCTGTAGGTGAAGAACACGATCGGGATGATGTACCACCAGCGACGCGGTGCCAGTTTTTGGCTTTGCATGGTCTGTGACTCCTGAGCTTGTTGTTTTTGTGGCAACAGGTGATTCCGGTTAAAGCATTCAGGCACTTCTGCGCAGGTCGTAGGCCTCCAGTTCGTGACGCAGCGGCAGCCCTTCCATGTCGCCGCGCGATTGCACGGCGCGGCTGCCGCACCAGTTGCCTCGCGCCACCGCCTCTCCCACTGGGCGCCCCTCGAGCAGTGCGCTGAGCACGCCCACGGCGAACGCATCACCGGCGCCGACGGTGTCCACGACTCGGCTGACGGCTACAGGGGCGACCTGGCCCTCGCCGTTGCCACTGCGCCAGTAGGCCCCGGCGTCGCCCAGCTTGATCACCACCAGTTCCACGCCTTGGTCGAGGTAGAACGCTGCGATATCGGCGGGGCTGTGCTGGCCCGTCAGCAGGCGGCCCTCTTCCAGGCCAGGCAAGACCCAGTCGGCTTTGCTCGCCAGGGCATTGATTTCGCGCACCATGCTGGCCTGGTCCGGCCATAGCGAGGGCCGCAGGTTGGGGTCGAACGAGATGCTGCGCCCGGCTGCACGCATGGCGTCGAGGAGCCCGTGCGACAGTGCCCGGCAGCTTTCCGACAGCGCCGGCGGGATGCCCGTGGCATGCAGGTGGCGCGCTTGCAGCAAGCCAGGTTGCAGCAGCGCAGGCGACAGCCGGCTGGCTGCCGACCCCCGGCGGAAGTACTCGACCGCGGGGTCGCTGCCATCATCGCAACGGGCCTTGAGCTGGAAGCCGGTGGCGCAGTGGCCATCCACTTCCACCGCCGAACAGTCGAGGCCTTCACGGCGCAGGCTGTCGAGCACGAAGCGCCCCAGCGAGTCGTCACCTACCCGGCTCAGCCAGCGTACCTTGAAGCCCAGCCGTGCAAGGCCGATGGCCACGTTACTGTCCGCGCCGGCGATACGCTTGCCGAACTGCCCGACACTGGCCAGGTCGCCGCAGTGCTCGGCGACGAACATGGCCATGGTTTCGCCAAAGCACAGCACGTCATGCTCATGCATGGGCCACCTCCTGGTCAGCACCCAGCAGCGACAGGCTGTGCACCTGGGCCCGGGTCAGGGCCAACAGGTCGTCGCCGGCCAGGGGGTACTCGACGGCGCGTACCACCCCAGGGGCGAATTCGGCCAGTTGCTCGGCCCAGGCGCGCAGGTCTGATGCTTGCGGCGGCACGGCGACCAGGCGGCCGTCGGCACGGCGCTGTACGCCCTTGCAATGCACATAGCGCACCCACCGGCCAAGTTGCCGGGCAGCGTGCAACGCCACCTCGCCCTGCCAGTGCCAATTACCGATATCGAACGTCATGCCCAGGTTCAGGCCGCATGCATCGGCCTGCTCGAAGAAGCGCTGCAGGGGCTCGATTCTGCCGCCTTGCGGGGTCTGGTCGTTTTCCACCAACAGCAACGGCCCCTGCGCTGGCAGCAGCGCCGCCAAGGCCGAAAGGTCGCAGTGTTCATCGAAATGGCCTAGGGACACTTTCAGCGCCACCGCGCCCAACGCCCGCGCGGTGTCCAGTTTGTGCACCAGCGAAGGGTCGGGCACGCCCTGCGCCGTCCACAGCTCCAGAGGGGTCGAATACAGGCACTCCATGCCCAACCCGGCAATCACGGCACCCAGTGCCGCGGCATCGGGTGCGCTGGCGAACAATTCTTCACGCAACTCCACCCGGCTGACGCCTGCGGCGGCCAAAAGGTCGAGAAACTGCTCCTGGCCACGTTGCCGGACAAAGTCGGCGCCATAGCTGGAGAGGCTGATGGAAACGGGGTTCGGGTACATTGTTTTTATCCTTTTGAAACCGGTTTCATTTTTATACGGCAGCGTCAGGCACAAGGCCTGCCGTTGCTTACTGGGGTCGGGTCGAGCCGCGGATGACCAGGTTGGCCTTGAATTCGATGCGTCGTGCCGCTGCGCCATCGCCGCGAAGCCGGCCGAGCAGGCTTTCGAAGGCTGCTACGCCGATGCGTTCGGTAGGCTGGGCCAATGCCGTGATGCCAGTGCCGACCAGGGGGTACCAGTCAAGATCGTCGAGTGCGACCAGGCCGACATCGGCAAACAGATTGCACCCGGCGTCATGCAGGGCACGGGTCACGGCCAGGGTGGCAACACCGTTGCAGGTAAAAATGGCTTGCGGGCCATGACTGCGGTCAGCCAGGAACTCGGCCAACCGCCCTGCCAGGCCAGCGCCGGTTTCCAGCACCTGCTGGCGCATGCCGGGGCGGCGGCTGACCGAGGCCCCGAACGCCTGCACCCGCTCCAGGCGCGAGCTGGTGCCATCGAGCGGCTCGCTGACCGCCAGGATATCCCGGTAGCCGCGTGCCTGCAGGTGGTCCAGGGCCTGCTCGACGGCGTCGGCATTATCCAGGCCGACCAAGTCGGCATTCAGTTCAGGGAGTTGACGGTCGACCAGCACCATGGGCAGGTCGCGCTGGAGGTTGAGCAGTTCGCCAGGGTGGTGCCCCAGCGTGTTCACGATCAGGCCTTCGACGTTGTAGCTCTGCAGGGCGACCAGGTGGTGGCGCTCCTGGTCGTCGTCACGGTTGGTGTTGCACACCACCAGGCTGTAGCCATGCTGGCGGCAGGCGGTTTCCACGCCATGCATCACGGCTACGGAATAGGGGTTGAGAATATCGGCAACCAGCATGCCGATCAGGCGCGTCTGCCCGCGCTTGAGGCCACGGGCCATTTGGTTGGGGCGGTAGCCAAGGCGTTCGATGACCTCGGCCAGGCGCTTGGCGGTGGCGTCGGCCAGCAACTGGCGATCGCCACCGATGTAGCGTGAGACGGTGGCTTTGGAAACGCCAGCGACTCGCGCGACTTCGCTGATGGTGACCCGTTCGCGGGCATGGGCAGGCGCGTCGGTCATGGGTGTCCTTATGATTATTAGGTGGACGATGAAACCGGTTTCAATACACCAAAACTTGGTGCTTTCGTCAATATGCCGTTGGTCGGCCGAAGCGACCGGGCTGGCCAGCCGGGCAAGGCCAGGTTCGGCGACACAATGCCTCCGCCGAACCTGAGGCAACCCCCTCTCAGCGCAATGCCTTCACATCCCCGGCGGTAACCGCCCCCGCCTGGTTACCCCAGCTGGTCCTGATGAAGTTCACCACCTCGGCAACTTCCTGGTCGCTCAGGCGCCAGCCAAACGCTGGCATGGTGAAGTTCGACGGTGCGGTGTGCGTCGCCGGCACCGTACCGCCTGCCAGCACCACATGGATCAGCGAGGTGGCGTCCGCCGTCTGCACCACCGGGTTGCCGGCCAGGGCCGGGAACACACGGGTGTAGCCCTGGCCATCGGTTCGGTGGCAAGCGGCACAGTTGTCGATGTACACCGCGGCGCCAGGCTTGCTGTCGTCACCGCGCCACAGGGCATCGGCCACCTGCTTGTCGTAGACATGCGGCTGGTCGTTCGGGTCGCTGGGCGGCAGGGTCTTCAGGTAACGGGCAATTGCCGTCAGGTCGGCATCGGTCATGTATTGCATGCTGTGCTCGACCACGTCGCTCATGCCGCCGAACACCGCACTGCGGTCACTGCGCCCGGTCTTGAGAAACTGCACCAGCTCGGCTTCGCTCCAACTGCCCAGGCCGTCCTTGTGATCGCCGCGCAGGTTCTTGGCGATCCAGCCCTCCAATGGCGCGCTGCCGGCAAGGAACTGCTTGCCCTCGGCCGGGCTCAGCGCCTTTTCCTGCATGGTCAGCGCCCGCGGGGTGTGGCAGGCACCGCAATGCCCCAGGCCTTCGACCAGGTACGCGCCACGGTCGACCACCGGGTCAGCCGCTGCCGAGGCTTGCCAGGGCGTTGCCGCAGGCGCGAACAGGCCACGCCAGATGGCCAACGGCCAACGCATGCTCAGCGGCCAGGGAATATCGGTAGCCTGGTTGGGCTGCTCCACCGGCTCGACGCCCTTCATGAAATAGGCGTACAGCGCCTGCATGTCCTGCTCGGTGATCCGCGCGTACGAAGGGTATGGCATGGCCGGGTACAGGGTGCTGCCGTCCTTGCCGATGCCTTTGCGTACAGCCTGGTCGAAGTCTTCGAAGCTGTAATGGCCAATGCCACTGGCGGACGGGGTGATATTGGTGGAGTACACCGTGCCGATAGGTGTTTGCATCGGTAGGCCACCGGCGAAGGGCTTGCCCCCCTTGGCGGTGTGGCAGGCCACACAGTCACCGGCGCGGGCCAGGTATTCACCCTGGCGCACCTGCGCATCCTCAGCGGCAACGGCCTGGCCAGCCACGCCGGCGCCCAGTAGCAGGGTTGCGATCAACATTGTCTTCATGCTCATCGCTCCTCAAGCCTGGACCAGCGGGCCGGGGTTTTTCAGGTACTGCTCACGAATGGCCCGAGCCGACCAGTAGGTCAGCGCCGCCACCAGCCCGGTGGGGTTGTAACCCAGCCCCTGGGGGAATGCAGATGCCCCCGGAACGAACACATTGTGTACATCCCAGCACTGCAGGTAACGGTTGAGCGCGCTGGTTGTCGGGTCGGTGCCCATTATCGCGCCGCCGTTCAGGTGGGTGGTCTGGTAGCTGGCGGTGTTGAAGTGGTCCTTGACCTTCTTGCCCAGCACGGCAATGGCCTTGGGGTTCATCGCCTGGGCAATCTTGCTCAGCTTGTCGACCATGAACTGGTTCATCTTGATGTCGTTTTCCTGCCAGTCGAAGGTCATGCGCAGCAGTGGCTGGCCGTAGGCGTCCCGGTAGGTCGGGTCCAGGTCCAGGTAATTGCCACGGTAGGACTGGTGGGCGCCGTGGGCGTCCATCGACACCTGATGGGTGTAATAGTCGGCCGTGGCCTTCTTCCAGGCGCTGCCCCAGGCCGGGGTGCCAGGCGGGTTGGCAGTACCGGCGATGGGCCGGCTGCCAGCCTGGTTCACCCACATTGGCGAGCCACCGACGAAGCCATGCGGGCCATGGTCGAAGTTGTCGGCGTTGAAGTCATCGATGGCAATGCCATTGCCACCGGCGCCGATGAAGTTGTTGGTGTAGGTGTCCTTGTCGAAGAACGCCTTGACCGTGCCCATGTTCTGGTAGGCAAAGTTGCGCCCGACCACACCCTCGTTGCTCACCGGGTCGTAGGGTTTGCCGATACCGGAAAGCAGCATCAAGCGCACGTTGTTGAACTGGAACGCCGCCAGGATCACCAGGTCGGCCGGCTGCTCCACCTCGCGCCCCTGGGCGTCGATGTAGGTCACGCCGGTAGCCTTGCGCTTGCTGTCGTCCAGGTTCACCCGCAGCACATGGGCGTTGGCCCGCAACTCGAAATTCGGCACTTGGCGCAGCGCTGGCAGAATATTCACATTCGGCGATGCCTTGGAATACATGTAGCACACGTAGCCGCTGCAGAAACCACAGAAGTTGCACGGCCCCATCTGCGCGCCGTAGGGGTTGGTGTAAGGCCCTGACGTGTTGGCCGAAGGCAGGTTGTAGGGCTTGTAGCCCAGGCTGCTGGCGGCCTTTTCGAACAGCCTGGCCGACACCACGTTCTTCTGCGCCGGCAGCGGGAACGGGTTGGAACGGTCGGGTGCATAAGGGTTGCCACCCCGCCCCTCACCTACCAGCTGGCCCTTGACCGTCCAGGCCTGGCCAGAGGTGCCGAACACTTTCTCGGCAAAGTCGAAATACGGTTCCAGCTCTTCGTAGCTGACGCCGAAGTCCTGGATCGTCATGCCCTCGGGGATGAACTTGCGCCCGTAGCGCTCCTCGTAATGGCTGCGCAGGCGCAACTCGACCGGGTCTACCCGGAAATGCACACCCGACCAGTGCAAGCCTGCCCCACCCACGCCCTTGCCAGGCAGGAAGGCGCCCAGTTGGCGGTTGGGCAGTGCCACGTCGTTCACGCTATGGCGAATGGTGACGGTTTCTTTCGACACGTCGACGAACAGCTTCTTGCGCACGCTGTAGGTGAGCTCGTCGATTACCTGCGGGTAGCTACCCTCCGGGTAGGTGTCCTGCATCGGCCCGCGCTCCAGGGCCACCACCTGCAGGCCGGCTTCGGTCAACTCCTTGGCCATGATCGCACCCGACCAGCCAAAACCGACAATGACGGCATCCACCTTTTTCAAAACAGTCGCCATGCCTCAGGCCCTCTCGCCGCGGATCGATACAGCCGGGAACGGGTACGGCTCGTTGCGCTCCACCCAGTCCATGAAGTCGGCGCGCGCGCCCGGGAAGCCGATCTGGGTCCAGCCGACCATGCCCTTGTTGCCGCCATGAATCGGGTCACAGAAGAACCCCTCACGGGTGTTCTGCACCAGCAGGCTGAAGAATACCGTGGCCGGTACTGCCTCGAATGCCAGCTCACCCGCCTCGACCTTGCCGAGTATCCGGTCCTGGGTAGCGCTGTCTTGGGCAGCGAACACTTGCCCACTGTTGGCCTTGCACCAGCCATCCACTGCGGCGATGCCCAGGCGGTAGATCTGCTGCGGGTTCAACTGCAGTTGATAGCCCAGTTCGGGTGGGGCGTCGGCGTTGAACGGGCCTTGCATGTACCACTGGGCCCCGGTCGCGTAGGGGGTATTCATCTGCCGGTCTATGAACTCGGCGGCCCCGGCTTCAAGCGCACCGGGCCCGAGGGCATCGGCAGGGATGATGCGCGCTACGGCGGCCTGCACGAAGGCCCATTCCTCGGCACTGAAGAAGGTTGGCTGGTACGTGCCCGCCGGTGGCGCTGCCGGCACCTTCGGTTCCTGCTGCGGCGCGGCCAGCAGCTGGCTGGCACCTGCCCCGAGCCCGGTGCTGGCGACGGTCACCACGGGGATCAAGGTCAAGGTCTTGCGCAGAAAGTCCCTGCGCGGGTTGTCGGGAGCATGCTCGGGCATGGTGAATCCTCATCGGCTGCGGGCGGCCTTATAAGCGCCATCTGGTGTTGTGCGGGCGGGTCTTGTTGGGCCTTCAAAAAGACAGCCGAGTAATCTAGCGCGTTCAGAAATCTTTTGAAACCGGTTTCAATCTTGACATTGCGACCACGGGTATTGAGCCGCGCATAGGCCTGGGCGACGAAGCCCAGTACAATGGGCCTACCCCATTCGATAACCAGGCCATGATTCAGTCCGACCTCGACCTGTTCGGCCCTCAGCCACAACGCCTGGCAAGCGAAACCGTGCTGTTGCCCAGGTTTGCCTTGGGCGATGTCGAACCACTGCTCGACGCGTTGCGCCCGGTACTGCGTGCCGCACCGTTTCGGCACATGCACACGCCCGGCGGGCTGCGCATGGCGGTGGCGCTGAGCAATTGCGGCACACTTGGCTGGGTCAGTGATGCACAGGGTTACCGCTACAGCCGTTCGGACCCGCTGACCGGCCAGCCCTGGCCTGCCTTGCCGCCGATATTGCTCACCCTGGCCAACCGCGCTGCCGCCATGGCCGGTTTCGACGGTTTCACCCCGGACGCCTGCCTGATCAACCACTACCTGCCGGGCACACGTTTGAGCCTGCACCAGGACCGTGACGAGCACGATTTCGGCCAACCGATCGTTTCACTGTCGCTGGGCCTGCCGGCGGTGTTCCTGTTCGGCGGGTTGCAGCGGGCCGACAAAACCCAGCGCATAGCCCTCAGCCACGGCGATGTGCTGGTGTGGGGCGGCGAAGACCGCCTGCGCTTTCATGGCGTACTGCCGATCAAGCCCGGCGTGCACCCGCGCATGGGCGAGCGGCGCATCAACCTCACCTTGCGCAAGGCGGGCGGCTAGGCTTTGTCGGGCCTGTGCCACACAGGCATGAAACAGGTTGAACGACTGGCCACCCCAAGGTTCAGAGCATAATTACAGTGCTGCCCGCCAGGAGTCCGTCATGCCTTGCCAGACCTGCCGCCCTTGCCGTAATCAACGAGTCGAATCCCTATGAGGATGCCCGGCCGTGCACCCAATGCCTCACTGCAACTGGACTACGTTCGCGATACCCTGTTCGGGCCGGTTGCGCAGTCCGTGGAATGCCAGTGCCAACTTGCGCCCTTGAATCTGCAGGGCCGCGCGGCCCTGCGTGTACACATCTGCCCACCGCTCCCGCACAAGGTCGAGCGTGCCCATAGCGTGGCGTTCATGTGGGACGGTCGCAGCTACCATGGGGTCGTTCGCGACAAGGGCAAGTGTGGCGATGGCGGGTTGAACCTGCTGGTGGAACTGCAGTAGGCGATCTACGGCTGGCGGCTGCGCGCAGCCCTTCCCCCGCCAGCCAAGGGCTGGGCGGGGTTCGCGCACTCGCATCAGGCGATGGACTTGAGCGGTGCAGGCGGGCGGTCACGCAGGGTATGCAATTGCTCCACCAGGTTCAGCACATCGCGGCAGCTGTTGAGGCTGCGCAATGGCACCCCGCTGAGGGTGCAGCACTCATCGAGGCTCTGGCCCTGACCGAGCCGGATGGTCAGGTTGGCACCATCGGTACAGCTGATTTCACAGCGATCTGGCAGGCAAGCATGCTCGATCAACTGCCGCAGCTCGAGCATGGAAACTCCTATCAACGACATGGTACGACCCTCTCGGTGGGATGGCCTGTTGTGAGGAAGTACGCCCTCGTGGGGCTGGGTGCCAATTGATAATGCGCATGCCGCGGCGGGCGTCCATGCGCCGGGGCAATGATGATGCGGGGAATCCTCTAGCACCTTAGTGGAAGATCGCCTGCAGGGATCGGGTGTTCGGTCGCAGCAACGGACTTCACGACGAATGGTTACGCAGGGCTTCGGTGGAGGCCGGCACCAGCCCCATGCCCTTCTACTGCTGCAACTGGCCAAACCGCCCGGCGTGGAAGTCGTCGAACGACTCGGCAATCTCCGCCTGGCTGTTCATCACGAACGGGCCGTAACCCACGATCGGCTCGTCGATAGGCTCACCGCTCAGCAGCAACACGCTGGCACCTTCGAGCGCTTCGACCCGTACATCCGCCTGCTCGCGGTCGAACAGCACCAGGCTGGACGGCCCGGCTTCGCGCTCACCATTGACCCGCACGCGACCGCGCAATACCACCAGCGCCGCGTTGCGCCCGGCGGCCACCGGCAACGCCAAGGCAGCGCCATTGTTCAGGCGCAGGTCCCAGACGTCCATGGCCGTGAAAGTGCGCGCCGGCCCCTGGTGGCCTTGGTAATCCCCGGCTATCACCCGCACACTGCCGGCCTGGTTAGCCAGCGCTACCACCGGGATATCGCTGGCCAGCAGCGTCTGGTAGCCCGCCGCCGCACGTTTGTCGCGAGCCGGCAGGTTGACCCACAGCTGCACCATCTCCAGCATGCCGCCCCGCTCGGCAAAGGCTGGCGAATGGAATTCTTCATGGATGATGCCGTTGGCGGCGGTCATCCATTGCACATCGCCCGGCCCGATCAGGCCGCCGGCACCCGTGGAATCGCGGTGCTCCAGCTCGCCCTGGTAAACAATGGTCACTGTCTCGAAACCACGGTGCGGGTGCTGGCCAACGCCGCGCCGAGCCTGGGTTGGGGTGAACGCATGCGGGCCGGCATAGTCCAGCAGCAGGAACGGGCTGATATGGCTGGCCAGGTGGTCATAGGTGAACAGGCTGCGGACCGGGAAGCCATCACCCACCCAATGGGCGTGGGGGCTGTGGTGGATACCCAGAATGGTTTTCATGAGAAGGCTCCTGTTTCGGTTTGGATCACCTTATCAATGATGACAATCTGCCGGTAGAGGGCTTTAACGGCCCACATCGTTCCACCTACAGAACAATCACCGCTGCAAGAAAGCCAGCACCTGCTCGGCTGCCATCGCCGGGTCTTCCTGCATGAAGCAGTGCCCACCGGCGACCTCCTGCGCACTGATGCTGGCATTCAGCGACACCAAGCGCTGCACCGAGCGTGGCACGAACGGATAGGTGTGCTTGCCATAGATCACGTGGGTCGGGGTATTGATTGCACACAGGCTGGCCCACATGCGCTTGGGGAACGAGCTGAAGATTTCCACTTCGCGGCTGGGTCGGCACTTGAGCACCACGGCCTCGCCGCAATCGCCGATGGCATGCTCGACATACGCCTGCAACGCCGCATCGGCCCAGCCTTTGAAGATGCCCCGGCCCTGCAGCGAAGCCAGCGCCGCTGTGCGATCAGGCCAATGGCTGCGGCGGCTGGCGGCTTTGCGCGCCAAGGCATGACGCTGGTGCAGGCCAACCAGCGCCGCGGCGCCCATCACGCCGAGCATTCGGCGGCTGAACAACACCGGATCGAGCAGCACAGCACGGCCGAACAACTGCGGGTCACTGGCCAACATCAGCCCGGTCAACACGCCGCCGAAGCTGTGGCCCACGGCAAACCGGGCCACCTCGCCGTATTCGCCACGGCCCGCTTCGAAGGCCTCCACGGCCAGCGCCGCCGTACGGTTCCAACCCAGAAACGCCCCGCCATGGTCACTGTCACCGTGCCCTTGCACATCACATAGCCACAGGTCGAAGTGTTCACCCAGGCGCATCAGCAACGGCTGGTAGGCCAAACAGCAAAAACCGTTGCCATGCAAGAAATGCAGCAGTGGCTTGCCGCTGGCCGGGGTTCGCCAACCACGCAAGGTGAAGCCTTCGGCGCATTCATGGGACCAGGGAATCAACTGCATGGGTTTACGGCACTCGCAATGCTAGGGAAACACCGATTCTACAAATAGCAGCGGGTACAGTGAAATCACCAGCAGCAGGGCCATCAGGACATTGAACAGCATCAGCCAGCGCGGGTTCTGCAGCAGGTTGCGCAAGGCGCTGCCGAACATCACCCACACGCCCACGCTCGGCAGGTTGACCAACGCGAACACTGCGGCAATGACCATTACATTGGTCACGTAGCCTTGCGCCGGGGTGTAGGTGGTAATGGCCCCCACTGCCATTACCCAGGCCTTGGGGTTGACCCATTGGAATGCGGCTGCGCCCCAGAAGCCCAGCGGCTTGCGCGCGCCAGGCGAGGCAGCATCCACAGGCCCGGAAGTGGCAATTTTCCAGGCCAGGTACAGCAAGTAGGCCGCGCCTGTGTAGCGCAATACCGTGTACAGCGGCGGCCAGGCCTTGAAGACTTCACCCAGGCCCAGGCCGACCGCCAGCACCATGACCATGAAACCGCAACTGATACCCAGGGCATGGGGTACCGAGCGGCGCACGCCGAAGTTCACGCCCGAGGCCAGCAGCATGGTGTTGTTTGGACCTGGCGTGATCGAAGATACAAAGGCGAACAGCACGAAGGCGCTCAGCAGGTCGACAGAGGCAAGCATGGCGGGCATTCCACTTTCATTGAGGGTGCTGCCACACTACCGGAGTCGTCCTCCTCGGCGACCAATACAGTTAAAACAAATTATGCAGATACACTTCACTGTACTGCCATCCTGGATCAAGGAAACCGTCTCATGAGCCTTTCCATTCGCCCTGCCGCGCCTGCCGATGCCGCGCAGATCCTCAACTTCATCACCGAGCTGGCCGAGTACGAGCGCGCGCGCCACGAGGTGGTCGCGACCCTGGCCGATATCGAGCACAGCCTGTTCGGTGCAGGCAGTACCGTGCACAGCCTGATCTGCGAACGCGATGGCCAGGCGATCGGCTTTGCCGTGTATTTCTACAGCTACTCCACCTGGCTGGGGCGCAACGGCATCTACCTGGAAGACCTGTACATCACCCCCGAACAGCGCGGTGACGGGGCTGGCCGCCAGTTGCTGCAGCACATCGCCCGCGAGGCGGTGGCCAACAACTGTGGGCGCCTGGAGTGGAGCGTGCTGGACTGGAACGAGCCGGCAATCGGCTTTTATCAGAAGCTGGGCGCCGAGGCCCAGGATGAGTGGGTACGCTACCGCCTGGACGGGGACAAGCTGGCGGCATTCGCGCGGGGCTAACGGTTGCTCCACCCGGCCCAGGCACATGCGCAGCCCACCGGGTAATTGACGCCAGGGCCGCCCCATGCTCTCCTTACGCCTCACGTTCAGGTGCCCCTTCATGGGGTGAAACGGGAAACCGGTGCGTCGCAGGCCCTGACCAGGGCCCGACAATGCCGGTGCTGCCCCCGCAACGGTAAGCGAGCGAAGCGTCTGTACCACTGTGCCATGTAGTGCGGCATGGGAAGGTGACGCTTGCCAGGAGCCCTGCTCCTCCTCGCAAGCCCGGAGACCGGCCTGGCGTTCATGAACAACCCGCGGTGGGCGGGCGCTGTTGCATTCCCCTGGGTAACCGCGCCCGGGGCTGCCGCGCCTGCCCATTGCCCACAAAAAGCAGAGGAACGCGTCATGCCCGTCGCCAGCACCAAGCCACACAGCCTTGCCACCCCCGCTACCCTCAGCCAGCGCGTCATCATTGCCGTCGGTGCCAGCTTGCTGGGCCTGTGCCTGGTCTACTTCGCCGGGTTCTCGCACATCGAGGCGGTGCATAACGCCGCCCACGACACCCGCCACAGCGCCGCCTTCCCCTGCCACTGAGTACGCCCCCATGATCATGCGCATTGCCCGCACTGCGGGTTTCAGCGGGCTGCTCGCCGCCCTGCTGCTGACCTTGCTGCAAAGCTTCTGGGTGGCCCCGCTGATTCTTCAGGCGGAAACCTACGAGTCCTCGGCACCTGCCGCGCACCATGAGCATGGCAGTGAAGTGCCTGCCCATGAACACAGCGCCGAGGCCTGGTCGCCGGAAGATGGCTGGCAACGGGTGCTCGCCACCACGGGCGGCAACCTGGTGGTTGCCGTCGGCTTCGCCCTTGTTCTCGCCGCGCTGTACAGCTTGCGCGCGCCCACCCGCGCCAGTACCGGTGCCTTGTGGGGGCTGGCCGGGTTCGCCGTGTTCTGCCTGGCCCCGACCTTGGGCTTGCCGCCCGAACTGCCAGGCACCGCTGCAGCAGACCTGGGGCAACGCCAGGCCTGGTGGGTCGGCACCGCCAGCGCCACCGCGCTCGGCCTGGCCTTGTTGGTGTTCGCCCGCCACGGGCTGCTGAAAGTGCTGGGCGCGGTGCTGCTGGTAATTCCGCATGTGCTCGGCGCCCCGCAGCCCGAGGTTCACCAAAGCCTGGCCCCGCAGGCCCTGGAAACCCAGTTCAAGCTGGCCTCGTGGCTGACCAATGCGGCGTTCTGGCTGGCCTTGGGCCTGCTCAGCGCCTGGTTGTTCCGCCGTTCCAGCCAGGCCTGATGGGCACTTTCTATGCCGGTTTTGGCTGCCGCCGGGGTTGCCCGGCGGCCACCCTGCACACCCTGTTGTGCCAGGCCCTGGCCAACCACGGCCTGGCACTGGCAGACCTGCGCGGCATCGCCAGCATCAGCCTGAAGGCTGACGAGCCGGGTTTGCAGCAGCTGGCCGAGCACCTGGGTGTGCCATTGGTGCTGTACCATAGCCAGCAACTGCACGCTTACCAGCCACTGCTCAGCCACCGCTCCGCCGCCGCCCATGCCCACACCGGGTGTTGGGGCGTGGCCGAGAGCACCGCACTGGCCCTGGCCGATCGGCAACAAGGCAGCCCACGGCTGTTGCTCAAGCGCCAGGTGCTCGGCCCGGCGACACTCGCCCTGGCCTGCTGAACGCGCCATACCCTTTTTTTGCAAGGACATTGCATGACCGTCTACTTCATCGGCGCCGGCCCCGGCGACCCCGAACTGATCACGGTCAAGGGCCAGCGGCTGATCCGCCAATGCCCGGTGATCATCTACGCAGGCTCGCTGGTGCCGGCTGCCGTGCTCGAAGGCCACCAGGCCAGTACCGTGATCAACAGCGCCGAACTGCACCTGGAGCAGATCATCGCAGCCATGCGCACCGCCCACGAACACGGCCAGGATGTCGCCCGCGTACACAGCGGCGACCCCAGCCTGTACGGCGCCATCGGCGAGCAGATCCGCCACCTCAAGGCACTGGGTATCGACTACCAGATCATCCCCGGGGTCACTGCCACGGCCGCCAGCGCTGCCCTGCTCGGCTGTGAACTGACCCTGCCGCAAGTGGCGCAGACCGTGATTCTGACCCGCTACGGCGACAGTTCGCCAATGCCACCCGGGGAACAGCTGGCCGACCTGGCCCGCCACGGCAGCACCCTGGCGATTCACCTGGGGGTCAAGCACCTGCCACGGATCGTTGAAGCGCTGCTGCCCCACTACGGCACCGAGTGCCCGGTGGCCGTGGTGCACCGCGCCACCTGGCCAGACCAGGACTGGGTGCGCGGCACGCTGGGCAACATCGTCGAGCGCAGCGCCGCCAAGCACTTCCGGCGCACGGCACTGATCCTGGTAGGCCATGTACTGGGGGATGCGCCGTTCGCCGAATCCGCCTTGTACCGTGCCGGTCACGCCCACCTGTATCGGCCTGGCGACTGAGCACGCCCAGGCTTGCCCTGCACAGGGTCGAAACCGCGCTGGCTGCGCCTGAGCGCCCTTTCCTGTCTGACATCACCACTGTGGCAGTGGTGATGTTTTTCCACTACTTGTAGGAATTTTCGACAAGTAATCCGGAAACTTTCAACACTTCTATACTCGGGATTACCAAACGTCAGGTTTGGCCGTATGGTGCTGCGCTTCCGATTAACCCGCTTGCAAACGTATTCCTGAGTGTTCCAGGAAGCGGACCACATCCTGACAGGAGTTTTCCCCATGACAACCGTGCTGATCGTCGACGACCACCCTATCGTGCGGTTGTCGTTGCGCCTACTGCTCGAGCGTGAGCGCTTCCATGTCGTCGGCGAAGTCGGCAATGGCAGCGAGGTGGCGCAGGTGGCCCGTGAACTGCGCCCGGACGTGGTGGTGCTGGATATCGGCCTGCCTGGCCTGGACGGCATGGAGGTCATCAAGCGCCTTCAGTGCCTGGAGCCAACCCCCAAGATCATGGTGCTCACTGGCCAGGCCACCGACTTGTACGTGCGCCGTTGCCTGGATGCCGGTATCGGCGCGTTCGTCACCAAGGAAGAGGACCACGAGGCCCTGCTGTTCGCCCTCAAGGCGTTGGTGAAGGGCTATTCGACGTTTCCGCAGATGTCGGTCAACAGCAACTCCCTGGAGAGCGAACCGGTGCGCCTGGCCAGCCTTTCCAACCGTGAGATGGAAGTGCTGCGGCGCCTGGCACGCGGCGAGAACAACAAGAACATTGGAACCTGCATGAACCTGAGCGCCAAGACCATCAGCACCTACCGGGGCCGCATCATGGAAAAACTCAAGACCGAATCGCTGGTCGAGATGGTCGACCTGGCCAAGCGCAATAGCGTCTACTGAGCGGCTGGCGAGCATGAAGTTCCTGCTGGCGAGCGCCTTCATGATCATCAGCCTGGCCAATGCCAGCGGGTTGCAGGCCAGCAGCGAACCCCGGCAGTTGTTGGCGCGCTCGGTCAGTGCTGCCGCGCCGCTGGCGCTCTCGGCCGAAGACCGCCAGTGGCTGCAGCAGCACCGGCAACTGGTGCTGGGCAGCTCGCGGCCGGACTACCCGCCCTTCGAGATCAATGTCAGCCCCCGTGACTACGAAGGCCTGAGCGCCGATTACGCCGGCCTGATCGGCGAGCAGCTTGGCATTGGCATCGAAGTGCGCCGTTTTGCCAGCCGCCACGAGGCCATCACTGCCCTGCATGAGGGGCGCATCGACCTGCTGGGCAGCTCCAACGCCTTCGAGGCAGCAGACGCCCACCTCAGCCTGAGCTCACCCTATGCCGACGACCTGCCGGTGGTCGTGACCCGGGAGGGGCGCAGCCTGAAGGGCACGCCCGACCTGGCCGGCCTGCGCCTGGCCATGGTTGATCACTACCTGCCCGCCAATACCGTACGCAGCCTGTACCCCAAGGCGCAACTGAGCCTGTACCGCTCCACCCTGGCCGGGCTGGCCGCTGTCGAACTGGGCGAGGCCGACGCCTACCTGGGCGACGCCATCAGTACCGACTTCATGATCGGCAAAAGCTTCCAGGGCACGTTGAAGATCGACCACTTTTCCCCGGCCGCCCCCGAAGCGTTCGCGTTCGCCCTGTCCAGCGACAACCTGCACTTGCGCCAGCTGGTCGACAAGGCACTGGCCCGCATCAGTGAAAGCGAACGGCTGAACATCCTGCGCCGCTGGAGCGGTGGCAATACCAGCCTGTTGTTGCAGCGCCACCTGACGGCCCTCAGTGCCGAAGAGGAAACCTGGATCGCCGAGCACCCCGTGGTCAACGTGCTGATCAACACATCACTGGCGCCCTTGACCTTCAACGACGCCCAGGACAACGCCAACGGCATCACCCTGGATCTGCTCAAGCAGATCGGCTTGCGCACTGGGTTGCAGTTCAAGACCGTTGAAAGCACATCGGCCTACCACATGGTCGAGCGGCTGAACCAAGGTGATGCGCTGATGATCGGCGCCTTGGGCTACGGCGCAGACCGCGCCAGGCAACTGCGCTACACCCGGCCTTACCTGGTCAGCCCAAGGGTGTTGGTCACCCGCAGCGACACCACCGCACCCGCCCCTTTGAAGGCCCTGGACGGCCAGCGTATCGCGGTGGTCAAAGGCTCGCCGCAACGCGCCTTGCTGCAGCAACGCTACCCGCAGGCCCGCCTGGTCGAGGTGGACAACCCGCTGGGCCTGATGGAGGCCGTGGCCAATGGCCGTGCCGACGTCGCCCTGAGCAACCACATCAATGCGGCGTACTACATCAGCCATGTATTCAAGGACCGCCTGCGCATTGCCAGTGTGCTCGATGAAGACCCGGCCCTGGCCGCCTTCGCCGTGGCCGCCGACCAGCCCCAGCTCCAGGCCATTCTCGACAAGGCACTGCTGAGCATTCCGCCTGAAGAACTGGCGCAGTTGATCAACCGCTGGCGCACCAGCTCACTGGTCAGCGACAGCCCGTGGCGCGACTACCGCACCCTCGCCCTGCAAGTGCTGGTGCTGTCGGCGCTGCTGCTGGCCGGCGTGGTGTTCTGGAACAGCTACCTGCGCAAGCTGATCAACCAGCGCACCGAGGCTCAACACGCCCTGCAGGACCAGCTCGCGCTGAGCCGCGGGCTGCTGGAGCAATTGCGCCAGGCCAAGGACGACGCTGAACAGGCCAGCCAGACCAAAAGCACGTTCCTGGCCACCATGAGCCATGAAATCCGCACCCCGATGAATGCCGTGATCGGGTTGCTGGAACTTGCGCTGGAGGACTGCCGTAGCGGCCGCAGCGATATCCATACGCTGCAGACGGCCCATGATTCAGCGCTTGGCCTGCTGGAACTGATTGGCGACATTCTCGATATTTCCCGGATCGAGTCCGGGCACATCACCCTGCAACCCGTGCCCACGGACCTGCGCGAACTGGTGCGCGCCACCTTGCGCGTGTTCGAAGGCAACGCCCGGGCCAAGGGCCTGCACCTGCACGGCGAACTGCCCGCTGAACCGGCCTGGGTGCTGGCGGACCCGCTGCGGCTCAAGCAAATCCTGTCGAACCTGATCAGCAACGCCATCAAGTTCACCGACCGTGGCGAGGTGCAGGCCAACCTGCTTCTGCCGGTTATCGCCGGCCATGACATGTTGCCGGTGGAGCTGGATGTGCGCGACACCGGCATCGGTATCAGCCCTGCCGACCAGGCCCGCCTGTTCAATGCCTTTGTCCAGGCCGACGGCCCCAGGGCCCGCCAGGGCGCAGGCTTGGGCCTGGTCATCAGCCGCACGCTTGCCGAGCTGATGGGCGGCACGCTGAAGCTGCAAAGCGTCGAAGGCGTCGGCACCCGGGTGCAAGTGAACCTGCAGCTGCCCACCTGCGCGCCCCCGGCAGCCGTGCCCGAGGACCCGGCCCAACTGGAAAACAGCGACGGCCCTTTGAATGTGCTGATCGTCGACGACTACCCTGCCAACCTGCTATTGCTGGAACGGCAATTGCACACCCTTGGGCACCAGGTGAGCCTGGCGCAGAACGGTGAAGTCGCCTGGGGCCGCTGGCAAGCGGGGCGCTTCGATGTGGTGATCACCGATTGCAGCATGCCGGTCATGGATGGCCATGAACTCACCCGGCGCATTCGCCAGTTCGAGGCCGAGCGCAGCCTGCCCAGGTGCCGGATTCTGGGCATCACCGCCAATGCCCAGGCCGAGGAACGTACCCGCTGCCTGGCCAGCGGGATGGACGTTTGCCTGTTCAAGCCGATAGGTTTGCGAACCCTCAAAGCCCACCTGCCCCAGGCCCGCCCACCTGCGCCAACAGCGCGCGCGGGCGGCTTGAACCTGGATGAGCTACGCCACCTGACTCAGGACGACGCGCAGCTCACCAGGCATTTGCTCGAGCAACTGTCGATCAGCGTTGGTGAAGACCTGGCGGCCCTGCATGCGCTGGCGGCGGACGCGCCAAAAGAGGCGCTGCGTGCCTTGGCCCACCGCATCAAGGGCGGTGCCAAGATGATCAGGGTACGCACCGTGGTCCAGGATTGCGAAGCGATCGAAGCGGCCCAGGCGCAAGGCTCGCCGACCGACGAGCCGCGCGCACGGCTGCAAGCCAGCCTGCAGGCCCTGCTGGACGATATGCGTGCTGCGCTCAATGCAATTGCAGCGTCGAACTGATCTGGCTGATGGCATCGACCACGTGCCTTGAGCCTTGCTGAATCTCCATGATCACCGTGCCGGCTTCATTGGCCAGCGCCACGCCATGGCCGGTGCGGTTCAGGCTTGACTGCATGCTGGCCACAGCCAGCAGCGACAGGTCGTGGTTCTGCCGCACCACATCGACGATTTCCAGGGTAGCCTTGCTGGTGCGCGCGGCCAGGTTGCGCACCTCGTCGGCGACCACGGCAAAACCGCGCCCGTGTTCGCCGGCACGGGCGGCTTCGATGGCCGCATTCAGCGCCAGCAAGTTGGTCTGGTCGGCGATACCACGAATGGTCAGCACAATCTGCCCGATCACATCCGACTGTTTGCTCACCGCATCGATGCTGCGCGCTGCGTCGTTGAGCTCCACGGAAATCTGCTCGATCACCTGCACGGTCTGCTGTACCACTTCGGTGCCTTTGCGCGCGCAGGCATCGGTCTGCACCGAACTGGCATGGGCCGCATCGGCGGCACTTTGCTGGGTACAGACCTGGTCGGTGATGTCGCTGGCGAACTTGACCACCTTGTACAGGCGGCCCTTGCTGTCGAAAATCGGGTTGTAGGAGGCTTCCAGGTACACCGTCTGGCCTTGCTTGTTCACCCGCTCGAAGCGGTGCGAGTGGTATTCGCCACGGTTCAGCGAGGCCCAGAACTGGCGGTACTCGGCCGACTCACGCTCGTGCGGCAGGCAGAACAGGCCATGGTGGCGGCCTACCACCTCGTCGAGCCGGTAACCCATGGTGTCCAGGAAGTTCTGGTTGGCCTTGATCACCCGCCCTTGCGGGGTGAACTCGATCACTGCCATGGCGCGGCTGATCGCCTTCAGCAGGCTTTCGCTTTCATGCTCAAGGGCGACGCGCTGACTGATGTCGGACGCCACCTTGATCACGCTGCTGACCTGGCGCTGGGCATCCAGCACGGGCATGTAGCTGGCCTCCAGCCAGACTTCACGGCCGGCCTTGTCGACGCGCTCGAATGTGCCGCTGATGGCCTTGCCCTGGCCGAGCTCATGCCACAGTTGCTGGTACTCGGCGCTCTGGGCATAGCCCGGCTCACAGAACAGCCGGTGGTGCTTGCCGCGCAGCTCTTCAGCGCTGTAACCCATGGCCTGGCAGAAGCGGTCGTTGGCGTCGAGAATGGTGCCATCCGGGGCGAATTCGACCATTGCCATGGAGCGACTGATGGCAGCCAGTTTGGCCTGTGCGTCGGCCAATGCCTGATGGCTGCGCTGGATCTCGACCAAATCGGATTTGCGATGGAAATCGAACATGACGCCGGGCCTCCTTTATGCGCGGTTTCATGAGCATAGATGGCCGTATGCGCGGTGCAAGCACAGTGCCATCGCTTTGTGATTACTCCATTTCTGTTACGCCGGCATGTCGCCAGGGCGTGGTCAACGCCATTGCACAGGGGAGCGAATCAGGTACTTTCCCGCACCATCAGCTCAAAACCCAGGTCCTGTTGGGCACTGGCCACCCGTTTGCCGTCCAGCAACGCGAGCAAGGCCTGGGCCGCGCCCCGACCGACGGCAGCCCGCGGGGTACGGATAGACGTGAGGCGCGGCACCATGTGCGCCGAAGCCGGCAGGTCGTTGAAGCCCACCATGGCCACCTGGCGAGGCACCTCCACACCTTGGCGCAACGCCTGCAAGACAGCGCCCTGGGCCAGGTCGTCGTTGCAGAAGAAGATGCCGTCCACATCCGGGGCCTGCTGCATCAGGCGGCTGAACAGTGTGCTGCCCAAGGCAATCGAAGAAGGCTCCGGGGCCAACACTTCCAGTTCCGCAGCGTGCAGGCCCGCCTCGGCCAGGGCCTGGCGGAAGCCCTCGGCCCGCTGCATCACCCGCGGGTCGAGTTGCGCGGCTATGAATGCCAGGCGCTTGCGCCCGCGCTCGATCAGGTGCCGCGCGGCAGCCCGCCCCGCCTGCTCCTGGGAAAACCCGACCGATACTGCCCCCGGCTCGCCCTTGAGCTCCATCATGTGCACGCAGGGTACACCGCTGGCGGCCAGCATCTGGCGGGCCGCATCGCTGCGCTCGAACCCGGTCAGCAACATGCCGCAGGGCTGATAGGCCAGGTAATTGCGGATCAGGTTCTCTTCTTCGGCCAGGTCATAGTGATAGTTGCCGATCAGCACCTCGAGCCCACGCGGGCGCATGACGTCGTGGATGGCCTCCAGGGTATCGATGAACAGCTGGTTGGACAGCGACGGGATCAGCACCACGACAGACTGGCTGCGCGCCGAGGCCAACGCCCGGGCCGCAGGGTTGGCCACGTAGCCCAGGCTGGCGGCGGCAGCCATGACCTTTGCGGCCAGCTCTGGCGCAACCGTGCTCACGCCGCGCAGCGCGCGCGAAGCGGTGATCGGGGAAACCCCGGAAAGCCTGGCCACTTCAGCCAGGGTAGGACGACCTGTGGTACGGGAGCCGGTGCGGGACATGGATGTTGTAATTTTACTACTTGCAAGGATGGGGAACGGCCACTAAGGTAGCGCTGTCTCAGGATGCAGGCAATGTAATCTTTGGTAGCTGCCGCTACACGCGTGCTGCCAGGCGTCCATACTGCGTAAGGACAAGACCAATAACACCGGGGAGGTGGCTGTTCGTCAGCGACGAGACAGCGCTACCTCACCCCGCAGGAGGTACTGATGAATTCTCCCCTGTCCGCCATCGTGGTGATGGGCGTGGCCGGTTGCGGCAAAAGCTGCATCGGTGCTGCCATCGCTGCCCGAAGCGGCGGTCGCCTGATCGAAGGCGACGCTTTCCACCCTGCCGAAAACATCCGCAAGATGAGCGCGGGCATCCCCCTGGACGACGCCGACCGCGCCGGCTGGCTGGTGCGCCTGGGCGAAGAGTTGCAAACCATCAGCCAGGCCGGCGAACGCCCGATCCTGACCTGCTCGGCGCTCAAACGCCGCTACCGGGAAACCCTGCGCCAGGCCATGCCTGGGCTGGTGTTCGTTTTCCTCGAACTGTCGGCTGCCGAAGCCGAAAAGCGCGTGCTGGCACGCCCTGGGCATTTCATGCCGGCCAGTCTGATCGACAGCCAGTTCGCAGCCTTGGAATCGCCCCGTGGCGAGCCCCTGACCCTGGCCCTGGACGCTACCCAGCCCATCGAAGCCCTGGCCGAAGCGGTAGACCGCTGGCTAAAGCGCTGCGGTGAGCAGGGCCTGGCGCAGACCGCCTGACCCAGCGGTTTACCGGCTCACCAAAGACAGCGCTACCCGACCCCGCGAAAGCGCGGAAAGTTCCCAAAACGCTACGCCAAAACAACGATAAGACCGAGGCCTTGAAACCATGTTCGGACTGGCTACTGATACCTTCCTGTTGCTCGACGCGCTCGTGACGATCGTCGGGCTGATCCTGCTGATCACCCACTTCAAGGTTCACCCCTTCGTCGCCCTTACCCTGGCGGCCGGCTTTCTGGGCCTGACCTCCGGCATGCCGGTGGCCAAGGTCATGAAGTCGTTCCAGGACGGCTTTGGCGGTGTGCTGGGCTTCGTCGGCATCGTGCTCGCCCTGGGCACCATGCTTGGCAAACTGATGGCCGACTCCGGCGGCGCCGACCAGATCGCGCAAACCCTGATTCGCGCCTTCGGCAAGAAGAACGTGCACTGGGCCATGATGTTCGCCGCTTTCCTGGTGGGCATTCCGCTGTTCTTCGAAATCGGCTTCGTGCTGCTGATTCCACTGGTGTTCATCGTGGCCCGGCGCTCCGGGGTTTCACTGGTGAAAATCGGCATTCCATTGCTGGCCGGCCTGTCGGTCGTGCATGGCCTGGTACCGCCGCACCCGGGCCCGTTGCTGGCGATCGGCATCTTCCACGCCGACATCGGCAAGACCATTTTCTACGGCCTGATCGTGGCGCTGCCTACCGCCATCATCGCCGGCCCGCTGTTCGGTAACTTCATCTCCCGCTACATTCCCGGCAACCCGTCGCAGGAGCTGATGGACCAGATCGCCAAGGAGTCCGACCAGGGCAACCTGCCGAGCTTCAGCATCACCCTGATCACCGTGCTGCTGCCGGTGGCCTTGATGCTGCTGAAAACCTTCGCCGACGTGGTGCTGCCTGCCGAGCACATCGTGCGCCAGTGGATGGACCTGATCGGCCACCCGATCACCGCCCTGCTCGCTGCCTTGCTGCTGGCCTTCTACACCTTTGGCTCGGCCCGCGGTTTCAACCGCCAGCAAATCATGAAAATGCTCGACCAGAGCCTGGCGCCAACCGCTGCGATCGTGCTGATCGTCGGTGCCGGCGGCGGTTTCAAGCAGATGCTGGTGGACACCGGGGTGGGCAATGTGATCGGGCAAATGGCCGTGCAAGCGGAAATTTCGCCGATCCTGCTGGCCTGGCTGGTAGCGGCGGTGATCCGTATCGCCACCGGTTCGGCCACCGTCGCGACCATCACCGGCGCGGGTATCGTGGCACCGGTGATCGACCTGGTACCGGGGGTGAACCGTGAGTTGCTGGTGCTGGCCACCGGCGCCGGGTCGCTGATCCTGTCGCATGTGAACGACGCCGGCTTCTGGCTGGTGAAGCAGTACTTCAACATGACCGTGGCCGAAACCTTCAAGACCTGGAGCATGATGGAGACGATTCTTTCCATCGTCGGCATCATCTTCATCATGTTGTTGTCGATGGTGGTGTAACCGCTGATCGGAACAATGAGCGCAACAATGGCACGTTAGCGCCACGGGTGGGGCCGAAAAGGAGTACGCCCCACCCGACGCAATGGAGACTGCCATGAACCGCTCAAGCGTGCTGCTGATTGCCCTGCTCGCCTCGCCACTGGCGCTTGCCGCCGGCACTGGCCCGACCTACCCCGACGACCCGCACAACAACGCGCCGCAGCCCGGCGTGGACAGCACCCTCAACCCGATCGAAAAACCCATGCCGCGGGATACCGACCCGCGCATCAAGGGCAATGACCCGGACAGCCCGCCAGCCCAGCAGAACGACAGTCGTGACTTGCCAGGCATGGACGGCACAGGGTCCGAAGGGACCGGTGGTGCCGACGCAGGCGGCGCTGGCGGCAGCCAACGCTAAGCCCGTGGCAGCGGGCCCTGGCACCGGCTTCGGGTGCAGGCCCGCACCCTCGATTCACCACCCGCTGATCCCGACCTATCATTCAGCGTGATAATAGATTTCGGCCCGTTCGATTCGTGCCTCTCGCGCAAGACACTCACACTCCGCCCATCACTAATACATTGGCGGAGTTCTCCATGGAACAATCACTCAAACCCTTGCGCTTCCCCCTCGCAGCCCTGGCTGTGGTGGTGATCAGCGCTTGCGGCCGAACCCCCGACGCCGTGCAGGCTCCCGCCGCGCCGAAAGTCACCGTGGCCAAGGTGATCGAGCAACCGATCAATGAATGGGACGAGTTCACCGGCCGCCTCGAAGCCCCGGAAACCGTCGAGGTGCGCCCGCGGGTGTCCGGCCAGATCGACCAGGTCGCCTTCACCGAGGGCGCCCAGGTCAAGAAAGGCGACCTGCTGTTCCAGATCGACCCACGCCCGTTCCAGGCAGAAGTCCGCCGCCTCGAAGCCCAGTTGCAACAAGCCAAGGCCACCGCCATCCGCAGCGCCAATGAAGCCCGCCGTGGTGAGCGCCTGCGCGACAGCAACGCCATTTCCGCCGAGCTGGCCGAATCGCGCAGCAGCGCCGCTGCCGAAGCCCGGGCCGGGGTCGACGCCATCCAGGCTCAACTGGACCTCGCCCGCCTGAACCTCAGCTTTACCCGGGTTACCGCGCCGATCAGCGGCCGGGTCAGCCGCGCCGCGTTCACGGCCGGCAACATCGTCAGCGCCGACGTGACCCCGCTGACCAGCGTGGTCTCCACCGACAAGGTCTACGCCTACTTCGACGCCGACGAGCGCGTGTACCTCAAGTACACCCAGCTGGCGCGCGAGGGCCAACGCGGCCAGAGCACCCCGGTGTACCTCGGCCTGACCAATGAAACCGGCACCCCTCACCTGGGCCAGATGAACTTCGTCGACAACCAGGTCAACCCGCGCACGGGCACCATCCGTGGCCGCGCCGTGTTCGACAACCGCGACGGCCAGTTCACCCCGGGCCTGTATGCCCGGCTGAAGCTGGTGGGCAGCGCCCAGTACGACGCCGTACTGATCAACGACGAGGCCGTGGGCACCGACCTTGGCAAGAAGTTCGTGCTGGTCATGGACAAGGACAACAAGGCCGCCTACCGCGCTGTGGAACTGGGGCCAAAACTCGAAGGCCTGCGCATCGTGCGCAGCGGCCTGGGCAAGGACGAGCGCATCGTGGTCAAGGGCCTGCAGCGCGTACGCCCGGGTTCGCCGGTAACGCCGCAGGAAACCCAGATGGCCAGCGAGCAGACCCTGGCCGCCCTCGCCCAACAGCGCCAGGCCTTGGAGGCCAGCAACCCGGCGCCCAAAGTGGCGGGCAACAACGTGAAAAACGCCAGCGCCCAGGCGCCACGCGGTTAAGGGACCAGACCGATGAACTTCTCCAAATTCTTCATAACCCGGCCGATCTTCGCCGCCGTGCTGTCGCTGGTGCTGCTGATTGCCGGCTCGATCTCGCTGTTCCAGTTACCCATCAGCGAATACCCCGAGGTAGTGCCGCCAACCGTGGTGGTACGCGCCAACTTCCCGGGTGCCAACCCGAAAGTCATCGGCGAAACCGTGGCTGCGCCGCTGGAGCAAGCCATTACCGGTGTGGAGAACATGCTGTACATGTCTTCCCAGTCCACCGCTGACGGCAAACTGACGCTGACCATCACCTTCGCCTTGGGCACCGACCTGGACAACGCCCAGGTGCAGGTGCAGAACCGCGTCACCCGCACCCAGCCCAAGCTGCCGGAAGAAGTAACCCGCATCGGTATCACCGTCGACAAGGCCTCGCCCGACCTGACCATGGTCGTGCACCTGACCTCGCCGGACAACCGCTACGACATGCTCTACCTGTCCAACTACGCCATCCTCAATATCAAGGACGAGTTGGCACGCCTTGGCGGCGTGGGTGATGTGCAGCTGTTCGGCATGGGCGACTACTCGCTGCGCGTCTGGCTCGACCCGAACAAAACTGCTTCGCGCAACCTCACCGCCAGTGACGTGGTCGCAGCCATTCGCGAACAGAACCGCCAGGTCGCCGCCGGCCAGTTGGGCGCCCCGCCCGCCCCGGGTTCGACCAGCTTCCAGCTGTCGATCAACACCCAGGGCCGCCTGGTCAACGAGGAAGAGTTCGAGAACATCATCATCCGCGCCGGCGCCGACGGCGAAATCACCCGGCTGAAAGACATCGCCCGGGTCGAGCTCGGCTCCAGCCAATATGCCCTGCGCTCGTTGCTGAACAACCAGCCGGCAGTGGCACTGCCGATCTTCCAGCGCCCAGGCTCGAACGCCATCGAGATCTCCGACGAAGTACGGGCAAAAATGGCCGAGCTGAAGAAGGACTTCCCCGAAGGCATGGACTACAGCATCGTCTATGACCCGACCGTGTTCGTGCGCGGCTCCATCGAGGCGGTGGTGCACACCCTGTTCGAAGCGCTGGTGCTGGTGGTGCTGGTGGTCATTCTGTTCCTGCAAACCTGGCGCGCCTCGATCATCCCGTTGCTGGCGGTGCCGGTATCGCTGATCGGCACCTTTGCGGTCATGCACCTGTTCGGCTTCTCGCTCAACGCCCTGTCATTGTTCGGCCTGGTGCTGGCCATCGGTATCGTGGTGGACGACGCCATCGTGGTGGTGGAAAACGTCGAGCGCAATATCGGCTTGGGCCTCAAACCCCTGGAGGCGACGCAGAAGGCCATGGCCGAAGTGACCGGGCCGATCATCGCCACCGCCTTGGTCCTGTGTGCGGTGTTCGTGCCTGCTGCCTTCATTTCCGGCCTGACCGGGCAGTTCTACAAGCAGTTCGCGCTGACCATCGCCATTTCCACGGTGATCTCGGCATTCAACTCGCTGACCCTGTCACCGGCGTTGGCTGCCGTACTGCTCAAGGAACACCATGCGCCCAAGGACCGTTTCTCGCGGTTACTGGAAAAACTCCTGGGCAGCTGGCTGTTCGCCCCGTTCAACCGCTTTTTCGACCGTGCCTCGCACCGCTACGTGGGCGGCGTGCGCCGGGTCATTCGCTCCAGCGGCATCGCCCTGTTCGTGTACGCCGGCCTGATGGGCCTGACCTACCTGGGTTTCTCGTCTACCCCCACCGGCTTCGTACCGGCCCAGGACAAGCAATACCTGGTGGCCTTCGCCCAGTTGCCCGACGCCGCCAGCCTCGACCGCACCGAGGCGGTGATCAAGCGCATGAGCGAAATCGCCCTCAAGCAACCTGGCGTGGCCGACTCGGTCGCCTTCCCTGGCCTGTCGATCAACGGCTTCACCAACAGCCCGAACAGCGGCATCGTGTTCACCCCACTCAAGCCGTTTGACGAGCGCAAGGACCCAAGCCAGTCGGCTGCCGCCATCGCTGCCGCGCTCAATGCCCAGTTCGCCGACATTCAGGACGCCTACATCGCGATCTTCCCGCCACCGCCGGTACAAGGCCTGGGCACCATCGGCGGCTTCCGCCTGCAGATCGAAGACCGCGGCAACCTGGGCTACGAAGCGCTGTACAAGGAAACCCAGAACATCATTGCCAAAAGCCACGAGGTGCCGGAGCTGACGGGCCTGTTCACCAGCTACCAGGTCAACGTGCCGCAGGTCGATGCTGCCATCGACCGGGAAAAGGCCAAGACCCATGGCGTGGCGATCAGCGACATCTTCGACACCCTGCAGGTCTACCTGGGCTCGCTGTACACCAACGACTTCAACCGCTTTGGCCGCACTTACCAGGTCAACGTCCAGGCTGAGCAGCAGTTCCGCCTCGATGCCGAGCAAATCGGCCAATTGAAGGTGCGCAACAACCTGGGCGAGATGATACCGCTGGCGACCTTCCTCAAGGTCAGCGATACCTCCGGGCCGGACCGTGTGATGCACTACAACGGTTTCATCACCGCTGAAATCAACGGTGCCGCAGCGCCCGGCTACAGCTCTGGCCAGGCCGAGGCGGCCATCGAAAAACTGCTGAAAGCGGAACTGCCCAACGGCATGACCTTCGAGTGGACCGACCTGACCTATCAGCAGATCCTGTCGGGCAATACCGCGCTGTTCGTCTTCCCGCTGTGCGTGCTGCTGGCCTTCCTGGTACTGGCTGCCCAGTACGAAAGCTGGAGCCTGCCGCTGGCAGTGATCCTGATCGTGCCGATGACCCTGCTGTCGGCGATCACCGGTGTGATCGTATCGGGTGGCGACAACAACATCTTCACCCAGATCGGGCTGATCGTGCTGGTGGGCCTGGCGTGCAAGAACGCGATCCTGATCGTCGAGTTCGCCAAGGACGAACAAGCCAAGGGCCTCGACCCGCTGGCTGCCGTGCTGGAAGCGTGCCGCCTGCGGCTGCGGCCGATCCTGATGACCTCCATCGCCTTCATCATGGGTGTGGTGCCGCTGGTCTTCAGCTCGGGTGCAGGCTCGGAAATGCGCCATGCCATGGGTGTGGCGGTGTTTTCCGGGATGATCGGCGTGACCGTATTCGGCTTGTTCCTCACCCCGGTGTTCTTCTTCCTGATCCGCCGTTTCGTCGAGCGTCGCCAGGCCCGCAAGGCCGAACGCGTGCAAGTGCTGGAGAACCACGCATGAACCTGCTCAAACCCCTGACGCCAAGCCTGCTGGCCCTGGCCCTGGCCGCCTGCGCGGTCGGCCCGGACTACCAGGCCCCCGCCACCGCACCTGCCCCGCTGGGCGCTGATGCGCAGGCCAAGGCCTATGACCGCAGCCACTTTGAAAGCTTGTGGTGGAAGCAGTTCGACGACCCGGTACTGAACCAGCTGGTGCAGGCTTCGTTGACCGGCAACCGGGATCTGCGCGTGGCCTTCGCCCGCCTGAAGTCGGCCCGCTCGATCCGTGAAGACGCCGAGAACGACCCGTTCCCGGTGGTCACCAGCCGTGCCAGCAGCGATATCGGCAAAGGCCAGGTTCCTGGCCAGACCGAGCAACGGGTGAACAGCGAACGCTATGACCTGGGCCTGGACATGGCCTGGGAGCTGGACCTGTTCGGCCGCATCCAGCGCCAGATCGAAGCCAGTGAAGCGCAGGAAGCGGCCGCTGCCGCCGACCTGCAGCAGTTGCAGGTCAGCCTGATCGCCGAACTGGTCGATGCCTATGGGCAATTACGCGGTGCACAGCTGCGCGAGAAGATTGCCCTGGCCAACCTCAAGACCCAGCAGCAATCGCGCAGCATCACCGAAACCCTGCGCGACGCCGGGGTCGGCAACGACCTCGACGTGGTGCGCGCCGATGCCCGCCTGGCCGGGGTCGAAGCGACCGTGCCGCAACTGCAGGCCGAACAGGCCCGGGCGCGGCACCGCATCGCCACTCTCCTCGGCCAGCGCCCCGACGCCCTCAGCGTAGACTTGTCGCCCAAGGCGCTACCGGCCATCGCCAAGGCGCTGCCGGTGGGCGACCCCGGCGAACTGCTGCGCCGCCGCCCGGACATTCGCAGCGCCGAACGCCAGCTGGCAGCCGCCACGGCCAACGTCGGCGTCGCCACCGCCGACCTGTTCCCGCGGGTCAGCCTCAGCGGTTTCCTGGGCTTTACCGCCGCGCGCGGGTCGCAGCTCGGCTCATCGGCGGCCAACGCCTGGGCCTTGGGCCCCAACATTACCTGGGCGGCGTTCGACCTGGGCAGCGTGCGGGCCCGCCTGCGCGGGGCCAAGGCCGACGCCGAAGGCGCCATGGCCAATTACGAGCAACAGGTGTTGCTGGCACTGGAAGAGTCGGCCAACGCCTTCATCGACTACGCCAAGACCCAACAACGGTTGCTGTCGTTGATGCGCCAGAGCGAAGCCAGCCGCAAGGCGGCGCAACTGGCCTCGATTCGCTATCGCGAGGGGACCGTGGACTACCTGGTACTGCTCGATGCCGAACGCGAACGGTTGAGTGCCGAAGATGCGCAAGCGCAAGGCGAGGTCGAGCTGTACCGCGGCATCGTTTCGATCTACAAAGCCCTGGGTGGCGGCTGGCAACCGCAGACCGTGGCCAGCGCGCACTGACCCCAGGCACGACCATGGCCTGTGGCGCCACCACCGTGTGGCCGCCACCGGCCAGGCGGTAGTACCCGGCCCGGCTCAGCGCAACGCGTCCTGCACCCACTTGACCCAGCAATCGGCGCCGATCTTCACCAACGCATCGTTGAAGTCATAGTAAGGGTTGTGCACCGAACACCCATGGAACTCGCCGGTGCCGTTGCCGAGCATGAAGTAACAGCCTGGCCGCGCCTGCAGCATGTAGGCGAAGTCTTCGGTACCCATGACCTTTTTCGGCAGCTTGTCCAGCAGTGCGCCATCGGCGAACAGCGGTCGCAGGCTCTCGCGCAGCAGCGCACTTTCTTGCTCGCTGTTGCACAACGCCGGGGCCAGCTGGGTAAACTGCACATCGATCTCAACGCCAAAAGCTTGCGCGTGGCCCCTGGCCAACGCCTCTATCCGGCTGTTGATCTTCTGCTGGGTCTCGGCCGTGTCGGTGCGCACGCTCAGCAGCATGCAGGCCTCGTCGGGGATGATGTTGTACACCGTACCAGCCTGGATCATGCCGATGCTGATCACAGCATGGTCGTCGACACTCAGGTTGCGCGACTTGATGGTCTGGATCGCACCGATCAGGCTGTGCAACGCCATTATCGGGTCTACCGACAGTTCCGGCATCGCCCCATGGCCACCTTTGCCGGTGATGCGAATGCTGACCCGCTGCGAAGAGGCCATGGTCGGCCCGGCCTGTACCACGCACGTGCCCACCGGCAGGCCGGGCATGTTGTGCAGGGCATACACCGAATCACACGGGAAGCGTTCGAACAGCCCGTCGTCGATCATCGCCCTGGCGCCGGCCAGGCCCTCTTCGTCCGGCTGGAAGATCAGGTTCAACGTGCCGTTGAACTGGCGGGTAGCCGCCAGTTGCGCTGCAGCCGCCAGCAGGATTGCGGTGTGCCCGTCATGACCGCAGGCATGCATTCGCCCGGGCACCTTGCTGGCATGGACGAAAGCGTTCTTCTCGGTCATGGGCAAGGCGTCCATGTCGGCACGCAAACCGATACTGCGCGGGCTGTCACCCACCTTCAGCACCCCCACCACCCCGTGCCCACCCACCTGCCGATGCACCGTATAGCCCAGCGCCTGCAGTGTGTCGGCTACCAGCGCCGCCGTTCCCGGGGTGTCGCCGCCTATCTCCGGCGCGGCGTGGATCTGCCGGCGCAGCATGACAAACGCATCGAGCGCTGCAGTTGGTTGCAACGGCTGATCACTCTGCAAAGTACCCATGTCACTCGCATCCTTTGTTTTCAGGGAAGTAGTTGAGGCAGACCAGGCTGACTGCACCACCGGCCAACAAGAAGTAGGCCGGGGCCAATGGCGTACCCAGCGCAGCGATCAGCCAGGTGGCCACCAACGGTGAGAACCCCCCAAACAGGGTTACCCCCAGGCTGTAGCTGACCGAAGTGCCGAAAGAGCGCTGCGCCTTGGGGAACCCCTCCATCATCAGGGCAAAGAACGCACCGGCGCCCATGCAGGTGGGCAGGATCAGCACCGCCACGCACATCATTGCCAGCCCCATGTGCTGGATATGCCCGAGCAGGTAGAACACCGGCAGGGTCAGCACCACCGGCGTGGCGACCGTCCATACCAGCAGGCGCTTGCGCAGTTGGTGCTTGTCGGCGAACTTGCCCGCCAGTGGGCAGATGAGCGCCATGCAGCCGCTGCTGATGCAGGCGATCGCCATCGCGCTGCCTGGCGGGTAATGCAAGGCGGTGGTCAGGTAGGTGGGCATGTAGAACACGAACAGGTACATGCCGATGGTCGAGCTGGCCATCAGGCCAATGCCCAGGGCGATTCGCTTGAGCAGGACGGCATCCAGCACCGGCTCGCCTGAACGCGCCGCTTCGGCGGTATGGGTTTCCGGCAACCGCGTGCGAATGTACCAGCCGACCGGGCCGATCAGCAGGCCGAAAATGAACGGGATGCGCCAACCCCAGCTTTCCAGCGCGTCCGGCTCGAGCCATTGGCTGAGCGCCAGACCGAACCCTGCCCCCACCAGGGCGGCATAGCCCTGGCTGGCCGCCTGCCAACTGACGCTCTGGCAGCGCTTGCCAACAGCGCTGGACTCCATCAGGAACACCGATGCGGTACCGATCTCGCCGCCGGCCGACAGGCCCTGAATCAGCCGACCGGCCACCAGCAGCAGCGTGGCGCAGATACCGATCTGCGCATGGGTGGGGGTGAACGCGATCAATGCCGTACCCAGGGTCATCAAGCCAATCGTCAGCGACAAGGCCGCCTTGCGCCCATGCCGGTCGGCGTAACGGCCAATGACCATGGCCCCGACCGGCCGCATCAGAAAGCCGACGCCGAAGGTGGCCAGCGACATCAACAGCGAAGCCATTGCCGAATCGGACGGGAAGAAATGCTTGCCGATCAATACAGCGAAAAAGCTGTAGATCGTGAAGTCGTACATTTCCAGCGCATTGCCCAGCGAGCAGGCAATCAAGGTTTTACGCGAGGACGATGAGTGCGCACTGCAAGGCGCATCCGCCTGCAGAACTGGCGGTGCGGGTAGCGGTGTTGTCATTGTTTTTCTCCGTTGGCGAATCGCGGCGTGCAACGAATATCGGCCAATCGGGCAGTCAATACACTTGCAGTTTCGGCAATTGGTTAACCCGGGGTTAATCAGCCCAGCGCCCTGGGGTCGGCACCCCGACAGGCATGCAACCGATGCTGCAGGCGTTGCCCGATGGCCGCAGGTCAGCCGTTGCCAAGGGCATGAGCACCGGTCATGCGCCACCGCAAAGGCGCCCATTGGCTTAACCAAACGGCATGCACTGGCCGAATAAGCAATCACACTGCAACGGGTTATTCACCGACGCTACAGCCACCCCATCATCGTGCTGGCCTGGAGTCGTGAATGAACACTCGCACTACATCGTTGCTGTTGATGATCCAAAGCGCTTGCCTGGCCGCTGAGGCACAGGCAGAGGGCTTTCCGGCACTCGCCCGGATCGCGCCTGGTTTCGGTTATTACGGGGTGGACTACGGCTTTGATGACACGTTCAAGGTCTACGGCACCGTGGACGCCTTTGCCAGCTACCACGACTCGCAGCGGCACGCGGGCTTCAGGCTGGCCGGCGGCGGTGCCTGGACCAACAAGCTTGGGCTGTATGCGCGCAAGGGGCTAAGCGCTGACAGCGCGCTGGAACTGATCGCCGAAGAAGGCTTCAACCTCAATGGCCAGGCACTGGAAGGCAGCTGGGACACTGTCGGCAGCCTGCGCCTGGCGGCTGTGGCCCTACGTTCGAAAAGCCTGGGTAAACTGGAGTTCGGCAAGACCTACAGCATGGGCACCCCCACCTACGCCGACCCGTTCCTGGCCACATACGGCTCGCCCTACACCTACCTGGCCCTGCCAGCAGCCGGCAAGGGCGCCTATTACCTGGACCTGCGCCCCAAGCACACACTGGCCTACACCACCCCGAACCTGAACGGTTTCAGCCTGGGCACGGCAGTGAGCCTTGGTTTCGACGATGCCGCCAGCCAGGGGCGCACCCTGCGAGGCGGTGGCGCGCGCCTGCAATACCGCAACGAGCGGGTGATGCTGCTGGGCTCCTACAACCTGTACTACAGCGACCCATGGGACGACGCTGGCAACACGCGCCAGACCGCCAACCGCTACAAGAGCCTGTCGGCGTTCTACGACTTCGGCCCGCTGGCCACCAGCCTGACCTGGCAACGCCAGGACGTGGACCAGGCCGGCAGCCCCAGCACCACGTTGATCACTGCAGGCGCAATGGTGCCGGTTGGCGAACGCGATGTGCTACGCCTGGCAATCATGCAACGCCAGGTCACCGCCAAGGACCAGGACGCCTTCGCGGCAATGGTTGGCTACGACCACTTCGTGACCCCGCGCTGGGCCGTGTATGGTCGGGTCGGCCTGATCGCCAACCAGCCCGCTTCGGCGGTCACCTACGCAGGTACCCCGCTCGAGCAAGCGGGCGACGACCCGGTCAACGTCGCGCTAGGCATGTACTACCACTTCTGACGCCCCTGCCCGGGCTTGCCTCAGCACCCGCCCGCGCAAGCTGTGATACAGCTCCTGCGCAGGTGTGGTGAGGCTATGGCGGTCGATGCAAACCAGGTTGATCGGGTAATCCGGGATCAGCTCTTGCACCGGCATGACCACGAAGTCGCTGCCAATGCCGTACCTGAAACTCTGGTCCACCGCCAGTTGGCTGATGGTCATCAGCGCCTCGGTATTCTGCAGCAGCTTGAGCGCCATCATTACCGAGGTGCACTCCACGGTATTTTGCGGCACGGGCAGGCCGTTGGCCTCGAACAGCTGGTGAAACTGCGAAGCCTGATCGGCCAATTCGTCTAGGCTGATCCAGTGGGCGTACTGCAATGTGCGCAGCGATTTGCTGAACTGCTGCTGGTTCGACACATGGCAGATCACGCTGCCCTTGATGCTGCCAAGCGCCTCCCAGTCCAGGCTCAGGCGGCTGAGCGGCTGCTGCGATGTGATGGCGAAGTCCAGGCTGCCATCGCGCAAACGTTGCAGGATCTGGCTAGGGCGCAGGTCGGTGATGGTGAGTTTGACCCGCGGGTATTTACGCCGGAACGCCAGGATACTTTCATCCACCCCGTCAAGCATGGCCGTGAGCGAGGTGACGCCGATCGACACCGCGCCCAGCGTGGCGTCCTGGATGCTCGCCGCTTCGAGCTGCAGGCGGCGAATACTTTCGACCACCAGGTTGGCATGGCGGATCACGCGCTTGCCTTCCTCGGTCAGGGCCATGCCCTTGGGTGAGCGTTGCAGCAAAGCGAAGCCCACCTCGCGCTCCAGCTCCTTGATCGAACGGCTCAGGGCAGGTTGGGTAATGTGCAGGAGCTTGGAGGCTTCGAGGATGCTACCGGCATTGTGAATGGCGACAAGCGCCCGGAGCTGGTGAAGTTTCAACCGTCTTTACCTTGTGCGCTGCTGGTGACGCTGGCCAATGGCAGAAGCGTTCGGGCCCTGGGTGCAGGCGCCAGCATGGTTGTTGGACGGGTACAGGTTCACGTCGGGCAGTCGCTCGCCAACTTTGCGCATTGCAGCATCCTGGGTCAGTGGGTGGCCGAGCGGCTATGATGCCGCAGGTCAGCCAGCCAGGTACACAACTGCCTGTACAGGCACCTGAGCGTCTGCGCCACTCACAGGCGCAGTATGGCGTGCTCATGGTCGATGGCGGGCACCGGCACCTGCCCACGCCGCACGACCAGCCATTGGCGCATGCGCTCAGTGTCGAAGATCTGCCCCTCTTCCATCATCAACAGGATCAGCGACTGGGACATTCGGTAACACCCGCATTGGGCACAGCGCCGCTCCTCCCATCCAAGGGTGCATTCGACGGAATCCGCGTGCCCTGCGCAAATCAGACAACTCATGTTAGCCCCCTTTCTTGTTCTTCCGTGGAGGTGATGGAGGTAGTGCAGTAGGTGGAGACTGGACTCCCGACTAACATGGGATATTCATGCCAACTTGAAAATTCCGTACCTTTAGTCTGGAAAGTTGCGAGCAAGATCACAGGGCCAACCGCCCGCGCTCGACCGCATACACAAGCTTTCCTTCCCGTTGCCTACTCCCGACACCCCAGCATCATGAGCGGTTCTAAATCATTAGTGATTTATCTTCAATATCATTCATGTAGGGATCCTGCCTAGAATACGGCCTGAACACGGACATCACGTCGCTCGCGCCATGGCAATAGTTGCCTGCTTGCACTACCCAACGGCACGAGCCAGGCATCAGGACACCGTACAACATGGCTTACGCACCGCAATTCACTGTGCAGCGCATCGCTTTCGACGAGCACTACCAGCCCGGCGAAAACACCCGCATCACCACCAATTTCGCCAACCTGGCGCGGGGGGAAAACCGCCAGGAAAACCTGCGCAACACCTTGCAGATGATCGACAACCGCTTCAACGCCCTGGCGCACTGGGACAATACTTATGCAGACCGTTACAGCGTAGAGCTGGATATCATTTCGGTGGAACTGCACCTGCACAGTGAACAGCGCAGCAGCGGCCTGCCGATGATCGAGCTGTTGCAGACCCATATCGTCGACCACACCACCAACCGCCGTATCAACGGCATGGTCGGTAACAACTTTTCCTCGTACGTGCGGGACTACGACTTCAGTGTGTTGTTGCTGGAACACAACAAGGGTCGGCCAAGCTTCAGCACGCCGGACAACTTTGGCGAACTGCATGGCAAGCTGTTCAAGTGCTTCATCAACTCGGCCACCTACAAGGCGCACTTCGACAAGCCGCCGGTCATCTGCCTGAGTGTGTCGAGCAGCAGGGTTTACCACCGCACTGAAAACCAGCACCCGGTGCTGGGCGTGGAGTATCACCAGAACGACCACTCGCTGACCGACGAATACTTCAGCAGGATGGGGCTCAAGGTGCGCTACTTCATGCCGCCCGGCAGCGTGGCGCCATTGGCTTTCTACTTTGCCGGTGACCTGTTGGCCGACTACAGCAACCTGGAGCTGATCAGCACCATCAGCACCATGGAAACCTTTCAGAAGATCTACCGCCCCGAGATCTACAACGCCAATGCGGCAGCCGCAATGGCCTACCAACCGAGCCTGCAGCACCAGGACTATTCGCTTACACGCATTGTCTACGACCGCGAAGAGCGCAGCCGCCTGGCGCTCGAACAAGGCAGGTTTGCCGAGGAGCGCTTCGTCAAACCGTACCAGACCACCCTGGAGCAATGGTCCGCTCAATACGCCGGCTGATCACCTCAACGCACAAGGTAACCGCTGATGAACACGCTACTTCCCACCTCCACTGCCGGCAGTTTGCCCAAGCCTACCTGGCTGGCGGAGCCTGAAACACTCTGGTCACCCTGGAAATTGCAGGGCGCGCAGCTGGCCGAAGGCAAACAGGACGCCTTGCGCCTGGCCTTGCAGGAACAGCAGCACGCGGGCATCGATATCGTCAGTGACGGCGAACAGACCCGCCAACATTTCGTGACCACGTTCATCGAACACTTGAGCGGGGTCGATTTCCAGCAACGCCAGACCGTGCGCATTCGCGATCGCTACGACGCCAGCGTGCCCTCGGTGGTGGGTGCTGTCGCGCGACAGGCACCGGTGTTCGTCGACGATGCCAGGTTCCTCCGCCAGCAAACTGCCCAGCCAATAAAGTGGGCGCTGCCGGGCCCAATGACCATGATCGACACGCTGTATGACAGCCATTACAAAAGCCGGGAAAAACTGGCCTGGGAATTTGCCAGGCTACTCAACCAGGAAGCACTGGAACTGGAAGCGGCGGGCGTCGATATCATCCAGTTCGACGAACCGGCGTTCAATGTGTTCTTCGATGAGGTCAACGACTGGGGCGTGGCCGCCCTGGAGCGCGCCGTTCAAGGGCTCAAGTGCGAAACCGCGGTGCACATCTGCTATGGCTACGGGATCAAGGCCAACACCGATTGGAAACAGACCCTGGGGGCGCAATGGCGGCAATATGAACAGGTGTTCCCGACGTTGCAGCAGTCGAGCATCGATATCATTTCGCTGGAGTGCCACAACGCCCATGTGCCGATGGAACTGCTTGAGCTGATTCGGGGCAAGAAGGTCATGGTCGGTGCCATCGATGTCGCCAACCCTGCCATCGAAACGCCCGAAGCCGTGGCCGACACCCTGCGCAAGGCGTTGCAGTTCGTCGACGCCGACAAACTCTACCCCTGCACCAACTGCGGCATGGCCCCACTGCCGCGCGCGGTCGCCAGCGGCAAGCTCAAGGCGTTGAGCGCCGGTGCTGCCATCGTTCGCCAGGAACTGACCGCCAACGCGGGTTGAGGTGTTGAACCGCCTGCCTAGCCTGGCCGGCATGGCGGTACGCACCAACTCGGTTCAAAAAACGCGGCTGCACACCAGGCGCCCTGTTTTGATGCATGCCGGCCGGTCAGCCGGCCGCCACCTCACCCCGCCTGGACCAGGCGCCGCCCAGCAAAACCGCTGCCCACCGCCCATTCCCTGGCCTGCCCGGCACTGCACCGGGTTTTCGGCACTTTCATTGCAATGCTGGTTGGTGAACGGAATGCACCCGCAACCCAACGCGACCGAGGCTGAAGACACCCCCACTTACCAGCAAGGCAGCACCCTGAAAGACGCAGATGAACGGCAATGAAGCTGCCGGTAACGGCGGCAAGGAGTGGGTATGTCCCGGGCTTTTTTCAATGAAATGTACGACGCGAACGGCAGCTGCCGCCCGCACTACCAAGAGTTCGCCCGCTGGCTGGCGAACACCCCGCTGGAGCTGCTGGAGCAGCGCCGGCGCGAGGCCGACCTGCTGTTCCACCGCGCCGGTATCACCTTTACCTTGTATGGCGACAAACAGGACACCGAGCGGCTGATCCCCTTCGATATCATCCCGCGCAGCATCCGCGCCAGCGAGTGGCGTACGGTCGAGCGCGGCTGTATCCAGCGCGTGCAGGCCCTGAACCTGTTCCTGGAAGACATCTACCACGACCAGCGCATCCTCAAGGCCGGGATCATCCCACCAGAGCAGGTCCTGGCCAACGAGGGTTATCAGATCGCCATGCAGGGCCTGGACCTGCACCGGGGCCTGTATGCGCACATCGCCGGCGTGGACCTGGTGCGCGATGGCGATGGCAGCTATTTCGTGCTGGAAGACAACCTGCGCACCCCCAGTGGTGTCAGCTACATGCTCGAAGACCGCAAGATGATGATGCGCCTGTTCCCCGAGCTGTTCGCCGCCCAGCGCATCGCGCCCATCGACCACTACCCCAACCTGCTGCTGGACACGCTCAAGAGCGCCAGCCCGCTGGATAACCCCACCGCTGTGCTGCTTACCCCAGGGCGCTTCAACAGTGCCTATTTCGAGCATGCCTTCCTGGCCCGCGAAATGGGCATCGAGCTGGTCGAAGGCGCCGATCTGTTCGTGCGCGACGAGCATGTGTACATGCGCACGACCGCCGGCCCGCAACGGGTCGATGTGATTTACCGCAGGCTGGACGACGACTACCTCGACCCCCTCTCGTTCAACCCCGACTCGATGCTGGGCGTGCCCGGGCTGATTTCGGTGTACCGCGCCGGCAACGTAGTGCTGGCCAACGCGGTGGGCACCGGCGTAGCCGACGACAAGTCGATCTACCCCTATGTCGCCGACATGATCCGCTTTTACCTGGGCGAGGAGCCGATCCTCAACAACGTACCGACGTGGCAGTGCCGCAAGCCGGCCGACCTGTCCCATGTACTGGCCAACCTGCCCGAACTGGTGGTCAAGGAAACCCAGGGCTCCGGCGGCTACGGCATGCTGGTCGGGCCCGCCGCCACTGCCGCGCAGATCGAGGACTTCCGCGCCCGCATCAAAGCGCGTCCACATGCCTATATCGCGCAACCGACCTTGTGCCTGTCCACCTGCCCGACCTTCGTCGACAGCGGCATCGCGCCGCGGCATATCGACCTGCGCCCGTTCGTACTGTCGGGCAGCGAAACCCGCCTGGTGCCAGGCGGCCTGACCCGCGTGGCGCTGAAGGAAGGCTCGCTGGTGGTCAACTCGTCACAAGGTGGCGGTACCAAAGACACCTGGGTGGTGGAGGACTGAACCATGCTTTCGCGAACTGCTTCTGATCTGTACTGGATGTCCCGCTACCTGGAACGTGCGGAAAACCTGGCGCGCATGCTCGAGGTCAGCTACTCGCTGTCACTGATGCCGCAGGCGGGGCGCAGCGACGGCCATGCCGAACTGGCCATGTCACTGTTGGCCTCGGGCACGCTCGACGACTACATCCGTCGCCACGCCGAGCTCGACACCGAGCGCATGCTGCATTTCTTCGCCCTCGATGCCACCAACCCCGGCAGCATCTACTGCTGCCTGCAGGCGGCCAGAACCAACGCCCATGCAGTGCGCGGGCGGATAACGGCGGACATGTGGGAGAACATCAACGCCACCTGGATCGAAATGCGCAACATTGCCAGCAACGGGCTGGGCCGCTACGGCATCAGCCAGTTCTGTGACTGGGTCAAGGAGCGCTCGCACCTGTTCCGCGGCGCCACCTCCGGTACCATCATGCGCAACGATGCCTACAGCTTCATTCGCCTGGGCACCTTCCTGGAACGGGCCGACAACACCCTGCGGCTGCTCGATGCGCGCTATGAAATGTTCGGCGAGGCCTCCGACGAGGTCAGCGACGACTCGGCCAGGGGTTTTTACCAGTGGAGTGCCTTGCTGCGCGCCCTGACCTCCTACGAAGCCTTCAATGAAATCTACCGCGCCGCGCCCAGTGCCGGGCCGGTTTCCGAATTGCTGTTGCTGCGCGTCGACGTGCCGCGCTCGCTGCATGCCTGTATCGAGGAGCTGGACCAGATCCTGGCCGGCCTGCCTGGCAGTACCGGGCGAGCGGCCCAGCGGCTGGCCGCCGAGCTCAACGCGCGGCTGCGCTACACCGCCATCGACGAAATCCTCGACGCCGGGCTGCATCCCTGGCTCAGCGATTTCATCGGCCGCGTCAACCAACTGGGCCAGGCGGTCCATCACTCCTACCTGGAGGTTGTATGAAACTGTCCATCCGCCACGACACCACCTACAGCTACGCCAGTGATGTGTCCAACAGCATTCAGTTCCTGCGCCTTACCCCGCGCAGCAGCGAACGCCAGCGCATCGTCGAATGGCAACTGGACCTGCCTTGCAAGGTGAAGAGCCAGATCGACCCGTACGGCAACATCCTGCATGTGCTGACGCTGGACAAGCCCCATGGGCACCTGGCCCTTACTGCCAGCGGCCAGGTCGAAATCGACCCGGCCTGCGAACAGGAGGCAGCCTGCCAGTCACCCCTGCCGTTCTTGCGTGGCAGCCACCTGACCCTGGCCGATGACGCGCTGGTGGCCTTCGCCGCCCAGCAATGCGGCACGCACCGTGACCGCGCCGCATTGATCGACCTGATGCAGGGGCTGGCCGAGCGCATGCCCTACAGCCCAGGGTCGACCTCCGTCGGCACTACGGCCAGCGAAGCGTTCAATGCCGGTGCGGGCGTGTGCCAGGACCATACCCATGCCTTCCTGGCCTGCGCCCGTAGCCTGGGGGTGCCGGCCCGCTATGTTTCCGGCTACCTGTGCACCGAGGATGAACAGCACCTGGCCAGCCATGCATGGGCCGAAGCCTGGGTCGACGACGCCTGGTACAGCTTCGACATCACCAACCGCCTGACCCGGCCCGAGCGGCACCTGAAGCTGGCCGTGGGCCTGGACTACCTCGACGCCTGCCCGGTCAGGGGCGTGCGCCGCGGGGGTGGCACCGAGTCCATGCAAGCCAGTGTTCACGTGCATCGCCAGTGACGCCTGGCCCTCAAGCCAGCCTTGCTGCGCGCCTGCAGCAAGGCCACTACCTCTGCCACACAAGGGAACTTGCATGACTTACTGTGTCGCCATGCACCTGCAAGACGGGCTGGTTTTCATCAGCGACTCACGCACCAATGCCGGTATCGACCAGATCTCCACCTTTGCCAAGTTGTTCGTCTTCAGCGTACCCGGTGAGCGCCTGATCGTGCTGCAGACGGCGGGCAACCTGGCAACCTCGCAGTCAGTGGTCAACCTGCTGCAGCAACGCAGCCAGGGCAGCGGCCCGCACCTGCTGAATGTCGCCACGCTCTACGATGCCACCGTGCTGGTGGCCGATACCCTGCGCGAGGTGGTGTGCCGCGACCGCAGCAAGCTGACGGCCGGTATCGACCTGAGCAGCTCGTTCATCGTCGGTGGCCAGATTGCGGGCGGGCCGATGGCGATCTACAACGTCTATGCCCAAGGCAACTTTTTCCAGGCCACGCGCGACACGCCTTTCCTGCAGTTGGGGGAAAGCAAATACGGGCGGCCCATACTCGACCGCAACCTGGAGTACCGCACCCCGCTGGATGAGGCGTTGCGCTGTGGCCTGATCTCGTTCGACTCCACCATCCGCAGCAACCTGTCGGTAGGCATGCCGCTGGACTTGCTGGTGTACCGAGCCGATGCCCTGGAGGCACCGCAGCCCATCCGCATCGCCAGCGACGATGCCTATTACCAGCAGATTCGCCGGCAGTGGGGCGAAGGCCTGAAAACCTTGCTGGCCGAGCTGCCGGCGCCGCCGTATGGCTGATGGGGGAATGGCCGGGAAATCCCGGCCAGCAGGCCCGGCCTTTTCGTGGATGAGCCCGCCCCCTCAAAGGGCGGTGCCGCCCCCCAATACGCCTCATGCCGCTCAGCCCAGCAACTGGCTCAATACCGCACGCAACTTGCCTGGTTTCACCGGTTTGTTCAGCAACGGTGCGCCAAGCTTGCGCAACGAGCGCCGGCACTGGTCACTGCGGTCGGCCGTGATGATGACCGCGGGTATGGCGCTGGCGTAATGTTCGCGCAACTGCCGCACCACCTCACAGCCCACCACGCCGTGATCCAGATGAAAGTCAGCCAGGATCAGCTCCGGGGCGCGCCCTTCAAGCGCCTGCAAGGCACCCTGCTGATCGGTGGCGGTGACCACTTCGCAGCCCCACTGCCCCAGCAACGCGCCCATGCTTTCGAGAATGCTCACTTCGTTGTCCAGCACCAGCAGGCGACGGCCCGGCAGCGGGTTGCCGGCAGTGGGCTGGGGCAGCGTGGGCTGCAGGAGCGGCGGCAGCGCCTGGCCAAGCGGTACCTCGATGCTGAACACCGAGCCACGCCCCGGCCACGAACGCACTTCGATCCGGTAGCCGAGAATCTTGGCGATCCGCTCGACAATGGCCAACCCCAGGCCTACACCCTTGCGGTCCGCTGCGCGGCCAACGTCCAGCTGGTTGAACTCCAGGAATATGGCTTGCAAACGGTCCTGGGCGATGCCGCGCCCGCTGTCCCATACCTCCAGGCGCAAGTGTTCGCCGCGGCGCCTTGCCCCCAACAGAACGCGGCCCTCGTCGGTGTAGCGGCAGGCATTGCTGAGGAAGTTGCGCAGAATGCGCGTCAGCAAGCGCAGATCCGTGCTGACGGCATAATCGGCAACCCTGGCGTGAAATTTCAGGCCCGCGGCATCGGCCACCGAGCGGAATTCTGAAATCAAAGGCGCAAACAGCTCATCCAGGCGATAAACCGCCACATCGGGCCTGACCGCAGCCTGGTCGAGCCGCGAGATATCCAGCAAATCGGTCAGCAGGTCTTCGGCGCCCTCCAGCGCCTGGTGTGTACGCTCCACCAGCACATGTTCGGCATCTGGCAGCGGCCGCTCACGCAAGGTGGAGATCAACAGGCGCGCGGCGTTCAGCGGTTGCAGCAGGTCATGGCTGGCAGCGGCCAGGTACTTGTCCTTGCTGCGGTTGGCGGCTTCGGCAGCATCGCGCGCCTCGATCAGCTCATCGGTACGTGCAGCAACCCGTTGCTCCAGTTCGTCATTGAGCTGTTGCAGGCGCTGCTGGGCCTGCTTGCGCTCGGTGATATCGGCCACGAAGCCTTCAACCAGGCCTTCGTGACCGGGCTTGAGCAGCAGGTTCATCAGCACGTCGAGGTGGCTGCCATCCTTGCGCCGCAGCCGGGTTTCATAGCCATGCAGGCTGTGCTCCCGGGCGAGAATCGCGGTAATCGCCTGCAGCTCTTGCGCACCGCCATCGAACAGGTGGGTCGCCAGGTCGGTCAGGGAAAACAGCACTTGCTGTGGGTCGTCATAGCCGAGCATACGGGCCAATGCCGGGTTGGCAGCACGCATGCCGTCCTGCAGGCTGGCCTGGAAAATGCCGTGCACGGCGTTCTCGAACAGCCATTTGTAGCGGTTGCGCTCGGCTTCCAGTTCATCCAGCCGGGCAGACAATTCCGGGTAGTGGCTTTTACGCGCCGAGTGGTCGCCCAGGCCTAGCAGCCCTGCCAGCGCCCGCTGCTGCTCGTCAGAGGGCCTCGCCATAGACCACCTCGACATCTCGCTGGCTCGACGCGCGCGGGTTGGTGAGGATGCACGGGTCATCCATCGCATGTTGCGACAGGAACGGAATATCGGCCGTGCGCACCCCGTGCAGGCCCAAGGTTTCATGGAAGCCGATGGCGTGCTTCAGGGCAATCAGGTGTTCCACCAGGCGGCCGCAGATCTGCCGGTGGTTGAGGCCGCGGCAGTCGATGCCGAAGACCTCGGCAATGACCTTGAAGCGCTCGGGCGCCGAACTGTAGTTGAACGCCACCACGTGCTCGACCAGCACCGCATTGCACAGGCCATGAGGCAGGTCGAGGAAACCGCCGAGGCTGTGCGACATGGCATGCACCGCGCCCAGGATCGCGTTGGAGAACGCCAGCCCCGCCTGCATGCTGCCGAGCATGATCTTCTCGCGCAGGGCAATGTCGCCGGGGTTGGCGATCATTTCCACCAGGTTGCCGTTGATCAGGCGCATGGCTTCCAGCGCATGGGGGTCGGTCAGCGGGCCATGACCGGTAGACACGAACGCCTCGATGGCATGCACCAGCGCGTCGATGCCGGTACAAGCCGACAGGAACGGGTCCATGCTCAACGTGGTTTGCGGGTCGATCAGCGACACGTCGGGCACCACCGCCTTGCTGACGATGGAGAACTTCATGCGCTCCTGCTGGTTGGAGATGATCACGAACTGCGACACATCGGCCGAGGTACCGGCGGTGGTCGGGATCAGGATCAACGGCGGGCTGGGCACGCGAATCATGTCCACGCCCTCGAACTCGAGGATGCTGCGCCCGTGGGCGACCACGATCCCAATGGCCTTGCCGCAATCCATCGGGCTGCCACCACCGACCGCGACGATCACATCGCAGTGATTCTGCCGGTAGATCTCGGCGCCGAGCATCACCTCCTCGACCCGGGGGTTGGGCGAAACGGCCGTGTACAGGCAATAGTCGATACCCTGCGCCTGCAGGCTGGCCTCGACGTCGGCCACCCAGCCAGCGGCAATCACCCCAGGGTCGCTGACCACCAGGACCTTGCGCGCACCAAAGGTCTTGGCGTAGTTGGCCACATTATGTCGGCAGCCGGCACCAAAGATGATTTCAGGCGAAACGAACTTGCGAAGGGGGCTGAAACTCTGGCTCATCGTAAAGCCTGTTCTTATTGTTCTGGAAGATAACCGCCAGCGTAAAGCATCCCGCGGCGAAAGCAACCAGACCAAAGCGGCACAGGCATCATTCGATCCACGCCTTGGCGCGGGCCACCTCAAGGAACGCCAGTACGTCCTCGCCAAGGCCGGGAACCCCGGGAAAACGCTGTGCCAGCTGGTCGATGATCGCTGCCGTACTGCGCTGGCCGTCCAGCAACTCCAGCACCCAGCCGGCACTGGCGTTGAGCTCGATGACGCCCCCGGGGTACAGCAGCACATGGCATGCCTGCAACGGGTCCCAGCGTAGCCGCAAGCCCTTGGCCAGGGCCAGTGTCTGCTGGCGGTCGATCAGTTTCACGGCAGGCACCGGGCGTGGGGATCCGGCCACCTTGACGGTGGCCGGGCAGGCATCAGCGGTTGGCGAAGTACATCGTCACTTCAAAGCCAATGCGCAGGTCGGTGTAGGCGGGTTTGGTCCACATGGGGCATGTCCTCTTCTTGTGCCGGGCGATTCCGGTAGAGGCATTAATGCATGGGCGGTGGTGAGGGCGAATGCTACTTTGGAACGAGTTTGCCGGGTGCATTGGTAGCAACGGGGTTGCCACACATTGCCATCAGGCCAGCCAGGGCGCCTGGGCAGGCGGCCTGGCATTCGCTGCACCGCTACAGCAATGAGGGTGGCTGCGCAGCCTGGCCGCGACAACAGGCCGCTGCGCCAACCGCGCAGGTTCATCAGGGGGTCAGAAGAAGCCCAACGGGTTGATGTCGTAGCTCACCAGCAGGTTCTTGGTCTGCTGGTAATGGTCGAGCATCATCTTGTGCGTCTCACGGCCCACACCCGACTTCTTGTAGCCACCGAATGCCGCATGCGCGGGGTACAGGTGGTAGCAGTTGGTCCATACCCGGCCGGCCTTGATGCCGCGGCCCATGCGGTAGGCACGGTTGATGTCGCGGGTCCACAGGCCGGCCCCCAGGCCGAACTCGCTGTCGTTGGCAATCGCCAGGGCCTCGGCTTCGTCCTTGAAGGTGGTCACCCCCACCACCGGGCCGAAGATCTCTTCCTGGAACACGCGCATCCGGTTGTGGCCCTTGAGCAGGGTCGGCTGAATGTAATAGCCGCTGGCCAGGTCACCCTGCAGGCGCTCGGCAGCACCGCCAGTGAGCAATTCGGCACCCTCCTCCCGGGCAATCTGCAGGTACGAGAGGATCTTGTCGTACTGCTGCTCCGACGCCTGGGCGCCAACCATGGTTTCGGTGTCCAGCGGGTTGCCACGGCTGATCTTGGCGATCTTCTTCATCACCTCGGCCATGAACGGTTCGTAGATCGACTCCTGGATCAGCGCACGCGAGGGGCAGGTGCACACCTCGCCCTGGTTGAAGAACGCCAACACCAGGCCCTCGGCGGCTTTCTCGATGAACGCCGGCTCCGCCTGCATGATGTCTTCGAAGAAGATGTTCGGCGACTTGCCACCCAGTTCGACGGTAGACGGGATGATATTCTCGGCCGCGCACTTCATGATGTGCGAGCCCACCGGGGTCGACCCGGTGAAGGCGATCTTGGCAATACGCTTGCTGGTGGCCAGCGCCTCTCCAGCCTCACGGCCATAGCCCTGGACGATGTTCAGCACCCCGGCCGGCAGCAGGTCGGCGATCAGCTCGGCAAAAATGGTGATCGACAGCGGCGTCTGCTCGGCCGGTTTCAGCACCACGCAGTTACCCGCCGCCAACGCCGGGGCGAGTTTCCAGGCGGCCATCAGCAACGGGAAGTTCCACGGGATGATCTGCCCGACCACACCCAGCGGTTCGTGCAGGTGATACGCCACGGTGGTTTCGTTGATTTCCGCCGCGCCACCTTCCTGGGCACGAATGCAGCCCGCAAAATAACGGAAGTGGTCCGCGGCCAGCGGCACGTCGGCATTCAGGGTTTCGCGTACGGCCTTGCCGTTGTCCCAGCTTTCGGTAACCGCCAGCACTTCGAGGTTCTGTTCGATCCGGTCGGCGATTTTCAGCAGCGCCAGGGCCCGCTCCTGCACCGAGGTCTTGCCCCACGCGTCAGCCGCGGCATGGGCAGCGTCCAGGGCGCGCTCGATATCCTGTGCGCTAGAACGTGGGAATTCGGCGATCGGTTGGCCGTTGACCGGCGAGCTGTTGGTGAAGTACTGGCCAGCCAAGGGCGCCACGAACTCGCCATTGATGAAGTTGCCATAGCGCGGTTTGAAGGAAACGACGGCGCCTGGGGTTCCGGGTTGTGCGTAGATCATGCTGAGCCTCTGCAGGTCAATGCCTGTCCCACGACAGGCGATATGCCGATGGTAAAAAGCCCCGCCTGCCAGGCGAATGCATCGTTGGCAGCGGGGCTCTCGTCATTTGGTAGTAGGGGTCAGGGTTTGGCGCTGGCGGTCTGCTGCAACTGCTTGGGCAACTTGAAGGTCCAGAGCATGCCGCCCTGGTTGAAGTCCTTGACCCGCTTGGCCACTTCGCCGCCCCACAGCGGCACCGCGCCGCCCCAGCCGGACACCACCGATACGTACTGCTCGCCGTCCATTTCCCAGGTCACCGGCGAACCGAGCACGCCTGAGCCGGTCTGGAACTCCCAGACCTTGTCGCCGGTCTTGGCGTTGAACGCCTGCAGGAAGCCTTCCGGGGTACCGGTGAACACCAGGTTGCCCTTGGTGGTCAGTACCCCACCCCACAGCGGTGCATAGTTCTTGTGGCGCCACACTTCCTTGCCGCTGACCGGGTCGATGGCACGTAGCACACCGATGTAGTCTTCGTTGAGCGGCTTGATGGTGAAGCCGGCGCCCAGGAACGCCGCCCCTTTCTTGTAGGCAATGCCCTCGTTCCAGATGTCCATGCCCCACTCGTTGGACGGCACGTAGAACAGCCCGGTGTCCTGGTTATAGGCCATCGGCATCCAGTTTTTCGCACCGAGGAACGCCGGGGCAACGAACACCGAGCTGCCCTTGGCTTCGCTGCCCGGTGCACCCGGGCGGCTGGCCTCGTTGTAGATCGGCCGGCCGTTCTTGTCCAGGCCAGTGGCCCAGGTGATTTTGTCGACGAAGGGGAAGCCGCGGATGAACTTGCCGTTGGTGCGGTCCAGCACGTAGAAGAAGCCGTTGCGGTCGGCAGTGGCAGCGGCCTTGACCTCTTTGCCGCCGTCCTTGTAGTTGAACGAGATCAGCTCGTTGACGCCATCAAAGTCCCAACCGTCGTGTGGCGTGCTCTGGAAATGCCATTTGATCGTGCCATCGTCCGGGTTCAGTGCCAGGCGCGATGAGGAATACAGGTTGTCCCCTGGGCGCAGGTGGGAGTTCCACGGTGCCGGGTTGCCGGTGCCGAACAGGATCAGGTTGGTTTCCGGGTCGTAGTAGCCGCCCAGCCACGGCGCTGCACCGCCGGTCTTCCACAGGTCGCCCGGCCAGGTCTTGCCGGCTTCGCCACCGGAAATACCGTTTTCGATGGCCTTGCCGTCCTTGTACACATACCCCATGTGGCCTTCCACGGTGGGGCGCATCCACAGCAGCTCACCGTTTTCCGGGTTGTAGGCCTGGATCTTGCCCACCACACCGAACTCGCCGCCAGCCACGCCGGTAATCAGCTTGCCGTTGACGATCATTGGCGCGGCGCTGATCGAATAGCCTTCCTTGTGGTCGGCCACCTTCTTGCTCCACACCACCTTGCCGGTGTCCTTGTTCAGCGCCACCAGCTTGGCGTCGAGGGTGCCGAAGAACACCAGGTTGCCGTACAACGCCACGCCCCGGTTGATCACGTCGCAGCATGGGCGGATGTCATCGGGCAGGCGCGCATCGTACTGCCACAGTTTCTTGCCGGTTCGCGCGTCCACGGCGAATACCCGCGAGTAGGAGCCGGTCAGGTACATCACCCCATCCTTGATCAGCGGCTGCGCCTGTTGGCCGCGCTGCTTCTCACCGCCGAAGGAAAACGCCCAGACCGGGCGCAGTTCCTTCACGTTGTTGGTGTTGAGCATGTCCAGCGGGCTGTAACGCTGGCCCTGCACGCCCAGGCCATTGGTCACGATCTGCTGGGGGTTCTTCGGGTCCTGGAGGATGTCTTCAGTGCTGACGGCGGCGTGGGCAGCGCCGGCCAGCAACATGGCGCTGAGCACCAGGCTCACGGCGAACGCGGGACGACGTGGGGATCGGGTCATGTCGGCTACCTTTGGTTTTTTTGTTGTGCCCGGGAAATTTTCCCGGTGTGCCGGGAATTCTTGGTCCCGGGGTGTTTGCCAACAATTGCTCGCAGTGTGGAGATTTCTAGTTCCTTGGTAGCAGCTGCCTTTTAAACGAAAGGGGCGCAAAGCGGCCCCTGGGTTGGTGTCAGCGGAAATTGCCGGCGCTGCTGCGCCGCCCTCTCGCGGCGCATGGCCGCTCCCACGCCGTAGCGTCTGGCTCAGGGCGTACTATCTACCCGCCGAAGTTGCTGGCGTTCGTACCGCGGGTATAGGTGGCTGACACTGCGAATAAGTTCGTAGCGCGTCAGGCTCAGGCCGGCGAAGCGTTCGGGTATCGGGCTGCGGATCATTTCGGCCATATCGTCGCCACGGGCGGCGCCGTCGCGCAGCAGGTTGTCCAGCCAGGTGAGGTAGTCGCGCATCTGCAAGAACGGTTGCGCATCACTGGCCAGCGGCCCGTGGCCGGCTACCAGCTGCTTCCAGGGCAGCGCCTGCAAGGTGTCGAGGTCGTGCAGCCACACATCGAGGCCCGGGCTGTTGGGGGTGGTCAGGGCACGCTGATAAAACAGCAGGTCGCCGGCAAACAGCACCCCGGTCGTTTCATCGAGGATCGCCAGGTCCGCACCGGTATGCCCGCGTAGCCCGAGCAGGCGCAGGCGGTGCCCGCCCACCTCGCGCACACCCGGCTCCACGACCCGGGTCGGCAGCACCACCTCGGTGCCTCGCATCCAGTCACCAACCAGGCGGTACATGTTTTCCGCCATGGCATCGCCTTGCTCGCGCAACAACGCAGCGGTGCCGGCCAGGGCACCGATGGGCACGTCGGTGAACGCCTGGTTGCCCAGCACATGGTCCGGGTGATGATGGGTCAGCAGCACTTCCAGCACCGGCTTGTCGGTCACCGTGGCAATCGCCTGGCGCAAGGCCTCGCCATAGCGTCTGGACGGCCCGCTGTCGATCACCACCACCCCCTCGTCGGTCACGATGAAGGCCGTGTTGACCACGTTGCCGCCATTGGCCTTGGCGAAATTGTCGGTACTGCCCTCCAGCAGCCAGGTACCCTCGGCAATCTGCCGGGGGGCGAGCCGGTAATCCAGGTTGGCCTGGGCCGGAAGGCCCAGGCACAACAGCAACAGCAGGATCCAACGCATGGCAGGCGCCTCGGTTCAGGGGTGGATGGCGACCGCGCTCAAGGCACTGCCGCCTCGAACTGGTTACCGCTGTTGTCCTGCAACAACAGCCGGGTCGGCCCGGGGCCCTGGATATCGAAACTCAGGTTCGGGTTCTCGCTGACCGCCGGGTACAGCGTCAGGCTGGCCAGGCGCTGGCCATCGGCGCCTTGCAACTCGGCATGGTTGAGGTAGAACTCGGGAATGCCACTGACCAGGCCGTTGTCCATCGGGTGCGCCACCTGCAGGCGCAGGCGGCTGCTGTCGCCACGCGGGTAGCGGCCCCCCAGCACCTCGCCGAGGTGCTCTTCCCAGCCGGGCTGGGTGCGCACCACGCTGGGGGCGGTACAACCACCGCCGGCAGCATCGATCAGGGTCGAGCCCACGTGCCACAGGCCGTCGCGCGTGAGCACCGCCGCGCGAAGTGGTGTGGCCTGCTCGATACGGATACGCAGCGATAACCACGGCAGTACCCGTTCGCCGGGCTGGAAGTCGACAATGCGCGGCAGCGGGTTGAGTTCGGCCCAGGCAATGATGCGCACCACCTCGCCAGTGAACGCGCGGGCATCGATTTCCAACGGCACCTGGCGTGCGTCCTCGGCAAAAGGTGGAGCCAGCAGCTTGACCCGCTCATCGAAGACGAACGCTGCCTGGTCGAGCAGTTGCTTGTGGTAGAAGTCCCACATCACCGAGGGCACCGGGTCCTGGTTGGCAGGCGGCTCGCTGGCCAGGGCCTGGCTTGCCCAAGGTAGCCAGCAGGCCAGCAGCAAGGTTGCTTTGAGGTTCATGATCCGCTCCCATTTACCGGGCTGCCGAGCCCAGGCTACTGGTACATGTCCGGCACCTGGTAACGCAGGCCGTACTGGGCATAGATCGCCTGCATGCGCCCCTCCCGTATCAACACCTCTAGCGCCTCCTCGACCGCATAGGCCAACTGCCGGTTGCTTTCATGCACGGCCATGCCGATGTCCCAGGCCTGCTTGCCCAGGTTGGGGTACGCATTTTCCGCCAACGCCAGCTGTGGGTTCGCGGCCTCATGCAGTTGCCAGTCGACCTCGCCGCGCATGGCCATCACCGCGTCTACCTCACCGGCCTGCATGGCGGCGAAGGCTTGCTGCACGCCGGGGTAATGGTGGGTCTTGGCGCTGAGCATGCCGTTGAGCACCGAGGTCAGGTAGAACGACGGCACGCTGTCGACCTCTACCCCAATCGGGTGCTGCTGGAATACCGCGACACTGGCCACCGAAGGCAACCGGCGGCGGTCATAGGCCACCTGCCAACGTTCTTGCTGATACGGGCCGAACATCACCACCTGAGCGTTTTCCAGCTCGCCCAGCTCGTTGCGCCTCTGCGCATAATCGTGGTCGTAGGGCACCCGCAGCATCAGGTCTGCCAATTGCTGATGACGCAGCGGGCTGCCGCGCCAGATGTAGTCCCGCAGGTCGTCGTCGAGCTTTTCCCCAGGCGGCGCCCAGATCAGTTTCAGGCGCACGCCCATCGCCTCGGCCAGTGCCTGCGCCAGGTCCACATCCACGCCCCGCGGCTGGCCGTGGTCCTGGAAACTGTAAGGCGCAAAGTCCTTGTACACCGCTACTTTGAGCTCCCCGGCGGCGATGATCGTGTCGTAGTTGCGCACTTGCGCCTGGGCCGCCGCACAGCACAGCAACAGGGCACTGAACAGCACCGCCATCAGGCGCATGGCCGTTACTCCTCGACGTGCACGCTGTCCAGGTATGTGCGCACCGCCCACAAGGCCTCCTGGCTCAGGTAGTCGGCCATTTTCGGCATGTACACGCGGCCGTCGCGCACCGCGCCATGGCGCACACGCTCGACGAACCATTCATCGCCGGCGTCGCCGGCATCGAGCAGCCGCAGGTCCGGGGCAATGCCGCCAGACTTGGCTTCCAGGCCATGGCAGGCCGCGCAGTTCTGGTTATAGGCCGAGGCGCCGATCTCGACTGCCTTGTCGTGTTCCGGCGAGCTACGGTAAGGGTTGACCGCCGCCCAGCCGTCTGCGTCCAGGCTCACCCCAGCGTCCTTGACTGGGGTCAGCCCCTTGGTCTCTACCGCCTGTGGGACTACATTGCCATGGGCCCAGGCCGTACCGGTCATTACCGCGCCGGCCAACAAGCCTGCAGCAAGCCACACATTGCGTTTTGTTGTCATTGTTATGCCCTCACCATTGCACGCAAAGCCTCAACCACAGAGGCCGTGTCGCCATCTTAAAAACACCCGGCATACGGCCGAATGCTGCTTTGGTGGTCGCGCCTTCCTCCCTTGGTAGTAGGGCTTGTGGCGAACGGCCAAATGAGGTGCCGACCGGGAACTCTTCCCGGCAATGGCGGGATTTTTTCCGTATCCGTAGAGCGCACCGGCGGCCCACCCTGTGCAGGCCAAAACCTCCACTGGGAACTGCAACCATGACAATAAGATCGCTACCCGCCCTTTCCCCTCTGGCCTTGAGCGTGCGCGTGCTGCTGATGGCCGGTAGCCTGGCCTTGGGCAGCGTGGCAACAGCGGCCACCCCCCCTGCGGCACCTGCCACCAAGAACGTCACCTGGGAAGACATCGCCAACGACCACCTCACCACCAACGACGTGCTGCAGTACGGCATGGGCACCAATGCCCAGCGCTGGAGCCCGTTGGCTCAGGTCAACGACAAGAACGTGTTCAAGCTCACCCCGGCGTGGTCCTACTCGTTCGGCGACGAGAAGCAGCGCGGCCAGGAATCGCAGGCCATCGTCAGCGACGGTGTGGTCTATGTGACAGGGTCGTACTCACGGGTATTTGCCCTCGATGCCAAGACCGGTAAACGCCTGTGGACCTACAACCACCGCCTGCCCGACAACATTCGCCCCTGCTGCGACGTGGTCAACCGGGGCGCTGCCATCTACGGTGACAAGATCTACTTCGGCACCCTCGACGCGCGGGTCGTGGCCCTGGACAAACACACCGGCAAAGTGGTCTGGAACAAGAAGTTCGGCGACCACAGTGCCGGCTACACCATGACCGGCGCGCCGGTGCTGATCAAGGACAAGACCAGTGGCAAGGTCCTGCTGATCCACGGCAGCTCGGGGGATGAATTCGGCGTGGTCGGGCAGCTGTTCGCACGCGACCCGGACACCGGGGAAGAAGTGTGGATGCGGCCTTTCGTCGAGGGCCACATGGGCCGACTGAATGGCAAGGACAGCACCCCGACCGGCGACGTCAAGGCACCGTCCTGGCCAGATGACCCCACCACCGAAACCGGCAAGGTCGAAGCCTGGAGCCATGGTGGCGGCGCCCCTTGGCAAAGCGCCAGCTTCGATCCGGAAACCAATACCATCATCGTCGGGGCGGGCAACCCGGGGCCTTGGAACACCTGGGCGCGTACCTCGAAAGACGGCAACCCGCACGACTACGACAGCCTGTATACCTCCGGCCAGGTCGGTGTAGACCCGAGCACCGGCGAGGTCAAGTGGTTCTACCAGCACACCCCCAACGACGCCTGGGACTTCTCCGGCAACAACGAACTGGTGCTGTTCGACTACAAAGGCAAGGACGGCAAGGTGGTCAAGGCCACCGGCCACGCCGACCGCAACGGCTTCTTCTATGTGGTCGACCGCAACAATGGCAAGTTGCAGAACGCCTTCCCCTTCGTCGACAACATCACCTGGGCCAGCCATATCGACCTGAAGACCGGGCGCCCGGTGGAAAACCCCGGCCAGCGCCCGGCCAAGCCGCTGCCGGGTGAAACCAAAGGCAAGCCAGTCGAGGTTTCACCGCCATTCCTCGGCGGCAAGAACTGGAACCCCATGGCCTACAGCCAGGACACCGGCCTGTTCTACATCCCCGGCAACCAGTGGAAGGAGGAATACTGGACCGAGGAAGTGAACTACAAGAAAGGCTCGGCCTACCTCGGCATGGGCTTCCGCATCAAGCGCATGTACGACGATCACGTCGGCACCCTGCGCGCCATGGACCCGACCACGGGCAAACTGGTGTGGGAACACAAAGAGCACCTGCCACTGTGGGCAGGCGTGCTGGCAACCAAGGGCAACCTGGTGTTCACCGGCACCGGCGATGGTTTCTTCAAGGCCTTCGACGCCAAGACGGGCAAGGAGCTGTGGAAGTTCCAGACCGGCAGCGGCATCGTATCCCCGCCCATCACCTGGGAGCAGGATGGCGAGCAGTACATCGGCGTGACGGTCGGCTACGGCGGTGCGGTGCCGCTGTGGGGTGGCGACATGGCCGAACTGACCAAGCCCGTTGCCCAGGGTGGCTCGTTCTGGGTGTTCAAGATCCCGAGCTGGGACAACAAGACCGCCCAGCGGTGATCGCCTGAGGTGGCGTATACCCGGGGCCGCGTTGCGGCCCCTTCACCTGGTGCTTACACCCACGAGAGCCATTCGCCATGAACTACCTGCCCATTGCCCTGTTGTTGGCGCTCTCGCCTGCCCTGGCCGCACATGCCGAAGACGCTGGCGACGATGCCCCACTGACCATCAACGGCTGCGTCATCGCCGAAGCCAGCCAGTGCCCGGGGGCCGACCTGCGCGGCGCCAACCTGGCTAACCAGGACCTGCGCAAGATGAACCTGGCCGGCGCCGACTTGCGCGACGCCGACCTGCGCCACGCCCAACTGGACCTGGCCAACCTGGAAAAAGCCCGCCTGCAAGGCGCCAACCTGACCCGCGCCAGCCTGCAGCAGAGCAACCTGCGCCTGGCCGACCTGAGCAATAGCCACCTGGTGGCCATTCAGGGCTGGGGCTTGTTCGCCCAAGGCGCGCAGTTCGAGAACGCCGACCTCAGCGCGGCCTATCTGCAGTTCGCCCGGTTGTCCGGGGCCAAGTTGCACAAAGCCAACCTGCAGGCTGCGGACCTCGAAATGGCCTGGCTCAGCAAGGCCGACCTGCAGGAGGCCAGGCTGACCGATGCCAACCTGCAGGAGGCCAAGTTCGGCCAAAGCAACCTGGCGCGCGCCGACCTGCGCGGGGCACGGCAGCATTACGGGAGTTTTCAGGAGGCCAACATGGAGGGATGCACAGGCTGCCCCGAAACCTGGGACAAATGACTGTTTGCCCCTGGCTGTAGGAGCGGCCTTGTGTCGCGATGGGCTGCAAAGCAGCCCCGGCAATTTGTGCACCATGCTGAAACCCTGGGGCTGCTTTGCAGCCCATCGCGACACAAGGCCGCTCCTACAGGCAGCCCATCGCGACACAAGGCCTACCCCGCTACCCGCACCAGCCCCAAGTCAATCCCCAGGTGCACCAGCTCGGCATGCGAGCTGACCTGCAGCTTGCTCTTGAGCAAGGTCAAATGATTGGACACGGTCTTGGCACTGATGCACAACTGCTCGGCAATCAGCCGCGCCGGCGTGCCCTTGGCAAGCATGACGAAAATCTCCAGCTCGCGCTGGGTCATGCGCTGCAGGCGCGGGTCGCTTTCATTGTGCGGGGTGGTGCAGGCCAATTGCGTGGCCAGCGGCTGTTCAATGTAGGCATGCCCGGCCAATACACGCTGCACCGCCTCGATCAGCACCTCGGGCGCCGAATTCTTGGTCAGGTAGCCCGACGCCCCGGCCTCCAGCGCCTGCCGCACCAGGGGCAACTCGTCGTGCATGCTGAAGAACAGCACCCGCAGCTGGGGCAGGCGCTGACGCAGCCGGCGGGTGGCTTCCAGGCCGCTGATGCCCGGCAGGCCGAAGTCCATGACCACCAGGTTGGGCACCTGCTCGTGCACCAGGGCCAGCGCCTCTTCGCCACTGGCCGCTTCGCGCACCTGGATGTCTGGCAATACCGCCCGCAGCAGGCTGGCATAGCCTTGGCGGACCACAGCATGGTCGTCGACCAGTACGATATTCATCACACCTCCTTGGGGATGTTCAGCGCCAACGCCCAACCGCCACCCGGGCGGCTGAAAATGCGTAATTCACCCCCCAGGCTGCGCGCGCGTTCGGCCATCGAGTGCAGGCCAACCCCAGGCCGGCGCGGTTGGCGCGCGCCGCACCCGTTGTCGCGCACGAACAAGCGCAACCCCTTGGCGCTGCGCTGCAGGCGCACCCGCACCTGGCTGGCGCCGGCATGCCGGGCGACATTGGTCAACGCCTCCTGCAGCAGCCGGTACAAGTGCGTCCTGCTCGGCGCGGGCAAGTCTGGCAAATGCTCGCCAACCCGCAGCCGGCAATCGATGCCCTGCCTGGCCTGCCACTGGCTCACCAGCAGGCCAATGGCCTGCGCCAGCGGCATGTGTTGCAGCGCCACCGGATACAGGTCTTGTACCAGGGCACGAAACCCTTGCTGCAAATGTTCGCAATTGAGTTCCAGTTGCTGTGTGGTCTGCTTGACCACAGCGGGCTGGTCGGCTGCCATGCGCAGCAGGCAGCCCTGGGCGCGGATACCGGCCAGGTATTGCCCAAGGTCATCGTGCAGGGCCTGCGCCAGCCGGGTACGCTCCTGCTCCTGCACCGCCAGCAGGGCCTGGGTCAGTTGCGTATTGTCGGCCCGCGCCTGCTCCAGGTTCGCCACCATCGCGTTGAAGTGCGCAGCCAACTGGCGTGCCTCCGGCAGGTTGGCCTCGCGCAAACGCACGGCCAGGTGCCCCGCCGACACCTGCCGCAGCGCCCCCAGCAATTCAGCCAGCAGCCCCATGGCCCGCCCGACCGCCCAACGGATGGTCACCAGGCTCAATACCAGCGCCAGGCCGCACAAGCTCAGCAATTGCACCAGCGACTCCCAGACTTCGTCGATTTCATCGCGGGCATCCACGGCAATCAGCACCCGCCGGCCGTCGCTCAGTGTCAGTAAACGGCCACCTGGGTGGTGTTGACCGAACAGCTGGCGGCCCAGCCAAGCATCCACACCGGCATCCCCCGGCAACAGGGCGGCATCGCCAGCTGCCAGCCAATGCACCCGCACATGGCGCAGGTTCTGGGTCAGGCCCGGCTGCAAACTGGCCGGGTCACGCTCGGCAGTCTCGGCAAGGTAGGTCACCACGGCTTCGGCAGACTGCAGCTCACGCTCCACGTCGGCCACAGCCTGGTGCAGCAGCACCCCGGCACAGGCTACCGTCACCAGGGCGAAGCAGCCGGTGACCCAAAGGTTGATGCGCCACAGCGCAGACAAGTTGAACAGGCGCATGGGAGCTCTCTTCAGGGGTGCCGAGGCCCATCGTAAAACCGTAGGTGGCGCGGGAAATTACTACCTTGGTACCGGCCGGGCGCTACTTTCTGCATATTTCCCGCGCCCGGCGGGGTTCCTATGCTGGCGCCATCTGCCGTGGAGTGTGTCATGCGCCAGCCTGCCCACCTTGCCTTGTTCTGCCTGCTGGCCCTGATCGCCGTGTTGTCCGCGCCCCATGCGTCGGCCGCTGCGGGCCAGGCCGACGCCCTATTGCACGTGGGCATCGGCTATTTGGGCTACCGGCCCGACCCGGGCCCGCTGCTGTCCAATATCATCCCCGAACCGGCCGACGCTGGCCTGCAAGGCGCCGAGCTGGCGATCGTCGACAGCAACAGCACCGGGCGTTTTCTCAAGCAACAGTTCCAGCTGACCCGCGCCAACGTGGACAGCCCCGAGGCGCTGTTGCAGGCGGCCCAAGCACAACACGACCAAGGCCTGCGCCTGTTCGTGGTCAACGCCCCGGCCACCAGCCTGCGCGCGCTGGCCGCGGCGCTGCCCGACAGCCTGCTGTTCAATGCCGGCAGCCCCGACGACAGCCTGCGCAGCAGCCAGTGCCTGGGTAACGTGCTGCACAGCCTGCCGGGCCGGGCAATGCTCGCCGATGCGCTGGTGCAGTTCCTGGTGCTGCGCAAATGGCAACGCGCGCTGCTGGTGGTCGGCCAGACCGCAGATGACCAGGCCTACGCCGCCGCCCTGCGCCGCTCGACTAAACGCTTCGGCGTGCAGCTGGTCGCGGAAAAAGCCTGGACCTTCGACAACGACCAGCGCCGCAGCGCCCAGGCCGACATGCCGCTGTTCACGCAAACCGCCGAGTACGACGTGGTGCTGGTGGCCGACGAACGCGGTGACTTTGGCGAATACCTGCCCTACCAGACCTGGTACCCGCGGCCAGTGGCGGGCACCCAGGGGTTGACCCCCACCGGTTGGCACAAGACCGTGGAAACCTTCGGCGCGGCGCAACTGCAAAAACGTTTCGAGGCCCAGGCCGGGCGCTGGATGAACGACCGTGACTTCGCCGCCTGGATGGCCGTGCGCAGCATTGCCAGCGCGGTCAGCAAACTGCGCCAGGCCGACCCACGGGCGCTGCAACAGCTGCTGCTCAGCGAGCAACTGCCCCTGGACGGTTTCAAGGGCCGCAAGCTCAGCTACCGGCCCTGGAACGGCGAGCTGCGCCAACCGATTGCGCTGGTACAGCCTCGCGCACTGGTCAGCACGTCGCCACAAGATGGCTTCCTGCACCCCTTCAACGAAATGGACAGCCTGGGCTACGACAAGCCCGAAGTGACCTGCACGTACCCCTGAGCCGACAACCACAACAATAAGGAATACGCCATGCGCCGCCCTCTGCTTTCCCGCGCCCTGCTCTACCCCAGCCTGCTGACGGGCGCCCTGGCGCTGGCCTGCGGGCATGCGCTGGCCGCCACTGCCTGGGTGTCCAACGAAAAGGACAACAGCCTCAGCCTGATCGACCTGCAGACCCTGGAGGTCACCGAAACCCTTGCGGTCGGGCAACGCCCTCGGGGGCTGCTGCTGTCGCATGACAACAAGCTGCTGTACATCTGCGCCAGCGATTCCGACCGGGTACAGGTGATGGACGTGGCCACCCGCAAGATCATCAAGGAACTGCCCTCTGGCAAGGACCCCGAGCAGTTCGCCCTGCACCCCAACGACCGCTGGCTGTACGTTTCCAACGAAGACGATGCGCTGGTGACCGTGATCGACACCGTGACCGACCAGGTACTGGGGCAGATCGATGTCGGTATCGAACCTGAAGGCATGGCCGTCAGCCCCGATGGCAAATGGGCGGTCAACACCAGCGAAACCACCAACATGTTGCATTGGATCGACACCAGCACCCAGACCCTGGCCGACAGCACCCTGGTCGACCAGCGCCCGCGCTTCGTCGAATTCAGCCAGGACGGTTCCAGGCTGTGGGCCTCGGCGGAAATCGGCGGCACGGTGACTGTCCTTGAAGTTGCCACGCGCCAGGTGCTGAAAACCCTGAACTTCCAGATCAAGGGCGTGCACCCGGACAAGGTCCAGCCGGTGGGCATCAAGCTCAGCGCGGACGGCAAGTATGCCTTCGTCGCCCTGGGCCCGGCCAACCATGTGGCGGTGATCGATGCCAAGACCTACGAGGTGCTCGATTACCTGCTGGTCGGGCGGCGGGTCTGGCAGTTGGCGTTCTCCCCCGACCAGCGCCGCTTGCTGGCCACCAACGGGGTCAGCGGCGATGTATCGGTAATCGATACGCAGAACCTCAAGGTGCTCAAATCGGTGAAAGTCGGGCGCTACCCCTGGGGCGTGGTGGTCACCCCATGAACGCCCTCGAGGTGGCCGATGTGAGCTTCGCCTACGGCCAGCGCGAGGCGCTGCGGCAGGTCGGTTTCAGCCTGGCACCGGGCCGTTTTGCCGCGTTGCTGGGCCCCAATGGCGCCGGCAAGTCGACCCTGATCGCCCTGCTGACCCGCCTGTACGACCTGCAGCACGGCGATATCCGGGTGTGCGGCTGCTCGTTGCGCGACACCCCGCGCCCGGCGCTGCGGCAGATGGGCGTGGTGTTCCAGCAGAGCACCCTGGATCTGGACCTGAGCGTGGAGCAGAACCTGCGCTACCACGCCGCCCTGCATGGCCTGTCACGGCGCCAGGGCAACCAGCGGGTAGAGGCCGAGCTGGCGCGCCAGGGCCTGGGCGAGCGCCGCCACCACAGCGTGCGCGAGCTGAATATCGGCCACCGCCGACGGGTGGAAATCGCCCGTGCGCTGCTGCACGAGCCACGCCTGCTGCTGCTCGACGAGGCCAGCGTCGGCCTCGACCCGGCCAGCCGCCTGGCACTCAACCAGCACGTGCGGCAGCTGTGCCGCCAGCAGCAGTTGAGTGTGCTGTGGACCACCCACCTGCTGGACGAAGTGCAGCCTAGCGACGACCTGCTGATTCTCCATCAAGGGCGCCTGGTGGCCAGCGGTACCGCCGATGCCCTGAGCCTGCAGCACGGCGGCGACCTGGACCATGCCTTTGCCCACCTGACCCGGCAGCCTTCAGGAGCCCACACCCGATGAACGCCTACTGGCAGTGTTTCAACGGCATCATGCTGCGCGAATGGCTGCGCTTCGTATTGCAGCGCACGCGCCTGCTCAGTGCCCTGGTGCGCCCGTTGCTGTGGTTGCTGGTGTTCGGCGCCGGCTTTCGGGCAGCGCTGGGCATCGCCATCATCGAGCCGTACGACACCTACATCCCCTACGAGGTGTACATCATCCCGGGGCTGGCCTGCATGATCCTGCTGTTCAACGGCATGCAAGGGTCCTTGTCGATGGTCTATGACCGGGAAATGGGCAGCATGCGCGTGCTGCTGACCAGCCCCCTGCCGCGGCCGTTCCTGTTGGCCAGCAAGTTGCTGGCGACCTCGCTCATTTCCCTGCTGCAGGTGTACGCGTTCCTCGCCATCGCCTGGGTGTACGGTGTGCAACCGCCGGCGGCGGGGTTGCTGCTGGCACTGCCGGCGCTGCTGCTGGTGGCGTTCATGCTCAGTGCCCTGGGGCTGCTGCTGTCGAACGCCATCCGCCAGCTGGAGAACTTTGCCGGGGTGATGAATTTCGTGATCTTCCCACTGTTTTTCCTGTCTTCGGCGCTGTACCCACTGTGGAAGATGCGCGAAGCCAGCGAGTGGCTGTACTGGCTGTGCGCGGTGAACCCGTTCACCCATGCCGTGGAGCTGGTGCGGTTTGCCTTGTACCAGCGCCTGAACCTGTTGGCGCTGGCGGTGTGCCTGGGCTTGACGGTGCTGTTCACGCTGCTGGCGATTGCCACCTTCAACCCCCAGCACGCAGCGTTGCGCAAGCCGCGATGATCCTGTGGCCTGACGCGGCCAAGGCTGACGGGCGGCGCTAAGCCATCTACTACTTTAGTACTGCATTTACTGTCTATCGTCGCATTCACAAAGCACCGCTACTGGCATGTAATGGGTTCATAACAAAAAGGAAGAACCCCATGCCATGTGCCCTGCCCCGGCTGCCACGCCCCTTGCTGGCGGCACTTTCAATGAGCCTGACGCTGGGCACCGCCCAGGCCGACACGGCGCCGCTGTTCTCTGCCGACGGTTACCGCATCACCCTTTACCGCAGCCCGACCCCAGCGCAGGTCGACGGCGGCCAGGTGGTAGACACCGCCACATTGCAACGCCTGCTCAGCCAGCAGCCGCGGCCGGTACTGATCGACGTGTACCGCCGCCAGTGGCTGCAGGGCCGCTTCATCGAAGACGAGCCGCACGCCAACCTTCCCGGCAGCCTGTGGCTGGCCAACACCGGCGATGGCGAGCTGAGCCCGGCCTGGCAGGCGTACTTTGCGCACAACCTGCAAAGCGCCACCGCCGGGCACCCCGACCAGCCTGTGGTGTTCTACTGCCGCGCCGATTGCTGGCTGAGCTGGAACGCGGTAAAACGCGCTAAAGCCCTGGGTTACCACAACCTGTACTGGTACCGCGACGGCGTTGACGCGTGGCAGCAGGCCAACCTGCCGCTGCAGCCGGCGCAACCGGTGCCTTTGCCCTGATCTGTTCAACTGCCACTGCGTGCCCTGCTCCATCCAATAAAAACAAGGTGAAAAGGCCATGTACAAAATTCTGATTGCCGACGATCACCCCCTGTTTCGCGAAGCCATCCACAACGTCATCAGCGATGGGTTCCAAGGCAGCGAGGTCATGGAAACCGCCGACCTGGACAGCGCCCTGGCGCTGACCCAGGCGCATGACGACCTCGACCTGATCCTGCTCGACCTGAACATGCCCGGCATGCACGGCCTCAACGGCCTGATCACCCTGCGCAACGAAGCACCGACCACGCCGGTGGTGATCGTGTCGGCCGAACAGGAGAAACAGATCGTGCTGCAGGCCATCACCTATGGCGCGGTGGGTTTCATCACCAAGTCCTCGCCGCGCGCACAGATGATCGAGGCGATCGAGCAGATCCTCAACGGTAATGTCTACCTGCCGCCCGACATCATCCGCGCGCAGAAAAGCAGCACCGGCCGGCGCCAGAACGATGCGCCGAGCTTCCCGCCGGAAATGCTCCAGGCCTTGACCCGCAAGCAGTTGCTGGTACTGGAACGCATGACCAAGGGGGAATCGAACAAGCAGATTGCCTACACCCTGGATATCGCCGAGACCACGGTCAAGGCGCATGTGTCGGCGATCTTGCGCAAGCTCAATGTGCACAACCGCGTGCAGGCCATTCTCAGTGCGGGCGATATCGACTTCGCCGACTACCTGCGGCGCTGACCGTCTCCAGCTTCATGGGGGCCGCGTTGCAGCCCCCATAGCACACCCGGCCCTAGCCTTGGGTGCCCAGCAAATGGCTCATTGCAGTCTTCAATTTCAACGGCCGCACCGGCTTGTGCATCAGGGTATGGCCCAGCTCACGGATCTGCTGCTTGAGGTCGTTGCTGTAGTTGGCCGTGATCATCAGCGCCGGTAGCGGCTGGGTGCGGCGGGCATTGATCCGCGCCACCGCGTCGAGGCCGTTGCAGTCATTGTCCAGGTGGTAGTCGGCAATCAGCAGGTTGGCCTCGGCGTGGTAATTGTCCACCTGGCGCGCCAGGTCTTCCTCCGACAGCGCGGTGATCACCTTGCACCCCCAGCCTTCGAGCAGCGTGCGCATGCCGGCACAAATGGCCGCATCGTTGTCCAGCACCCAGACTTGCGCACCACGCAGGCGTTCGAACATCGGCTCGCACACAGGCTGGCTCGGCTGCGCCTTGGGCGCAACGGTGCTCAACGGGACCTCGACGGCAAACACCGATCCCTTGCCCAGCCATGACCGCACGCGGATGCGATGGCCCAGGATACCGGCGATCTTCTCCACGATCGCCAGGCCCAGGCCCAGCCCGCGATCCTGCTCAGGGCGCTGCACATCACCGCGCCGAAACTCCTGGAACATTTCCTCCAGGTGTTCTTCGGCGATGCCGATGCCGCTGTCCCACACCTCGATCCGCAGACCGCCACGCAGGCGCCGGCACCCCAGCACCACCCGCCCGCTGCGGGTGTAACGGATGGCATTGCTGAGCAGGTTGCGCAGAATGCGCGCCAACAGCTGGATATCACTGCGCACCACCGCCGAACACCCCACGAAATGCAGGGCCAGGCCCTCGCTACGCGCGACCTGGGCATATTCGGCCGCCAGGTTGTCCAGCAGCTCGCTGAGCGCGAAAGGCGCGATATCGGCCTTGATCACGCCCGCATCAAGTTTGGAAATGTCGACCAGGGTGCCCAGCAGGCTCTCCACATCCTCCAGCGAGTTGCTGACATTGCGGACCAACTGGGCACTGTGCTGCGGTTCGCGGCTTTCCAGCAACGCGCTGGTGAACAGCCGCGCCGCATTCAGCGGTTGCAGCAAATCATGGCTGACCGCAGCCAGAAACTTGGTTTTCGACAGGTTGGCCTGTTCGGCCTCGCGCTTGGCTTCGCGCAGCCGCGCTTGCGCCTGGCTGCGCTCTTCGATTTCCCGCAGCAACTGGTCGTTGAGGCTGGTCAGCTCCGCCGTGCGCTCACGCACCCGCTGCTCCAGGTGCTGATAGGCCTGGTGCAATGCCTGCGCGGTATTGCGCCGCTCGGTGATATCGCGGATCAACACGAAGATACCCACCACCTCGCCGCTGGCCAGGCGGTTGGGGACATAGGAGCGCAGCATGTAGCGCTCCTGGCCCTTGATGTTGGTTTCGGCAAACTCGAAGGTCACGCTCTCGCCCGCCAATGCCCGCGTCACATAGGCCTCGAGGCGTTGGTAGTGCTGTTCGCTGTGGGCCTCGCGCAGGCTTTGCCCCAGCATCACGCCACGCGGCCAGCAGTACCATTCCTCATACACCTTGTTGGTGAATTCATAGACCAGGTCGGCATTGAGGTAGGCGATCAACGCCGGAACGTTGTCGGTGATCAGGCGAATCTGGTGCTGGTGCGCGGTCTCGGCCCGCTGCCGGGCCTCGCTGAGCAGGTGGTTCACTGCCTTCAATTCGGCCATGGCCTGGCTCAGCGCATCGGTGCGCTCGCGCACCTGCTCGGCCAGCACCACCGAATGCTGAAACGCCGCGTACGGGTCGTTGCCGCGGGTGACCCCGGACTCGACACGTTCGATCAGCGCACCATTGATGCGCTGCAGCTTATGGTTCTGCTGCTGCAGCCGGGCCACCTCGGCCTGCAGGTCAGCGACCGACAGGAGGCCGGTTGCGGGCAATGGCGACGCCGGTGAAGGTCTGGTTGATATGCATGCCATTGAACTGTTCTCCGTAGGTGTTGAACCCGATCACCCGTTGCTCGCGCAGAAACGCCCCCACCAGTTCCAGGCTGTGTTGCCCCTCCAGTTCCAGACGCCGCAGGAAGCAGTCGCAACCAATGGTCAACAACAGCGGGCCCAGGCGCTGGTGCAGGCCGTCGAACAGCTCATGCAGGTTCGGCAGCAACGGCCCTGGGGTCATGGCCGTGAGCACGATGCCGTTCTCCACGGCACAGTAGAAACTCAGGCTCAAGTCATCGTGCACACGCTGGACGGCGCGCATGTAGTACTGGTCGTGAATGCGCACGGCCAACGGGTGCGCGGCGAACACCCGGTAATCGAGCGCCGCCACCGGCACACCGATGAGCCGGGCATATTCCTCGGCAGCGGGTTCGGCATTCAGCTCGAATACCCGGCGCTGGCCGCTGTCGGCGCCAGTGACCACCAGTTTTTCCTGGCGCGGCTGGATGTGATGGGTGGTGAACACTTCGAAGTCGAGCCAGGTGTTGACCAGCACCACCACCGCTGCGCCGCTGTGGAAGGCGCCGCCGTGGTAGACATGCGTGCGGTTGAGGTAGTTGTCGTCGCCGGCCGAACCGCCGAAGTGCGGGATGTCCCCCAACGCCGCGCTGAGGGCAGCGAGGACCATTTCCTCCCGGCTGGACAGCCCGTCGAGCAGGGTCAGGGCGAAGCTGTGGCCCTTGATCGGCGCCAACGAATTGCTGCGGCAGGTGCCGACCAGGCGCTCGACCATCTGTTGCGCATCGATGAGGCTGAAGTGCTCCATTTCGTCGATCAGCCCGGTGGCGATGGAAAAGTGCCGGTGATCGAAGCCCAGCGCGGTCACGCAGTTGCGGCCGTACCCCTGCGGGGTGATTTCGCCGGCACTGGTGCACCCCACCAGGCGGATGCCGCCAAACCCCTGTTCCAACGCCTGGGCCAGTTCCTGCAGGTTGTATTCGGCGGAACAGAAAAACAGCACCAGGCCCAGGTGGGGGTGCAGGAGCTGTCGCGCCAGGTCCTGGGCGGCCAACCGGGCATCGGTGGCCTGGGACATGGCGCTGAGCACACCGTCGTTGAGGGCCTGTTGCATCAAAGTCTCCGGCGCAGGGCGGCTGAAGGTGCAGTGTACGAAGCCGGGTACGTGGGGCGAATGCTACTTGGGTAGCGGGTGGGCGGTTCCAAGGGTGTAAGTGCCAGCTTCACCTGCGCCTGCCTTGCCGCCCCGTGCTTACCAGGTCAGCACCGCGCCCACAGCCAAGGTATCGGTGTCTTCATTCTGCGCACTGCCCTCATGCCCATCGATGGAGAACTGGTTGTACTCGGCCACCAGCTTGAGGTTGTCGTTGACGTCGTGGAACAACGCTACGCCACGGGTCTTGTAGTCGGCACCGCTGCCCACCGCACCGTTGCCATCGTCCTTGGTCTTGCCATACGACAGCGCCACGCGGTTTTTGCCGAACTTGTAGGAGCCTTGTAACAGGTAGCCGTCGCTGTCCACATTACGCAACACCGGCTCGCCCGCGTTATTGGTGAAGAACGGGTTGATGCCCTTGGCCTGGAACCCAGAGCCGGTCAATGACCAGCCGCCCAGCTTCGCCTGCACCCCATAGCCGACCCCCTTGGAGGTGACGGACTTGACCGTCGAGTCGGTGTTGTCCGAGGTCTGGTAGCTACCGTTGACCCAGCTGTAGATCTGCGCCCCCGCCAGGTCGAACTGGTAGGTGATTTCGCTCTCGGTGCGTGGGTTTTCCTGGTAGGCCTTGCCGGTCGGGCTGCTGTCGTTGGTATCCACAGGGTCCATGATGCCGACCGCCACGCGCAGGCCGTCCATCACCGGCGTGCGGTAGGTGATCTGCGAGGTGGGAAACGGATAGGGATAACCGCTGCCGATGTTGCCGAACGACACCCCGCCGCCATCCACCAGGCCCAGCGTGTCACTGACCTGGCCATAACCGGCCAGCAGCTCGTCCAACAGGATGTTGGAGCGCGCGAACAGGCCAAAGTCCTTGCCGATCAGCACTTCGCCCCACTCAGGGTTGGCCACCGTGCCGTAGAACTGGCGCACGTCGATGGCGGTATCGGTGCCGTTGGTTTCGCTGTCGTTGATGGTGACCCAGAACGACGCCCGCGCCGAGTTTCAGGTCGTCTACCTGCTTGCCCATGTTGAAACCGATGTAGTTGGGCAAAAAGCCCATCTTCACCCGCGACTGGCGCCGGTCGAACTGCTCGCCCTCGCGGTCGACCTTGCTGTTGACATAGAAGGCGTTGATGTAGCCATCGGTAGAGAATGTCGTCTGGTCCTTGTCGTACAGCATGATCTCGGCTTCGGCGGCACCACTCAGGCCCAAGGCGGAAACACTGGCGAAGGCAGCAGCGAGAAAACGAGGCGGCAGGTGCTTTTTGTTGTTGTGCATGGCGCGCTCCAAACGGGGGACAGGATGTCGGAGGCGATTATCAGAAGCCGGCAGGCCACCCGGAACGCTGCTTTGGCGTGGGTTGGCGGGTGCTTTGGGGCGGAGGGTGTGGCGCGGTGATTTGGTCTTGGGACCTGCTGGGGTCGGGGGGGCAAGACTTAGGGTGTAGGCAGGCGTGGCAGGCGGGTATCAATACGCCTGAATGAACCGGGGCCGCCTTGCGGCCCATCGCCGGCAAGCCCACAGGGATCGCCTTAGGGCTGACAGGTGTTTGCCACAAGGTATGGCAGCGCCTGTTAGAGCGAGCGCCGCCCGCGCGGCGCAATCGCGAGCTGCGCTCGCTCCTACGTTTGTTTCGGGCCAATTATTCCTGTGCGATTCGCGCGCGAACGCCTTGGTGCATGCCTCAATATCGCGCCGTACAAACAAGGCGGCCGCGCGCGCCTGTCACAGGCGTTACTGGCCCGAAACAAACGTAGGAGCGAGCGCAGCTCGCGATTGCGCCGCGCGGGCGGCGCTCGATCTCACAGGCGCTTCGTAGCGGTGCGGCTGCTGCCGGGCCAGGCGGGCCTGCACGTCCACCGCTGCGGCTTTGACCTTCTGCGCCCAGTGCTTGTCCTGCGGGCACACCACCACAACGCGGAAACCATGGTCCACGCCTTCCAGCCGCACGCCTTCGGAGTCATCCACATGCAGGTCGATATCGAAGGCCGACGGCAGTTTGGACGGGGAATGCGCCAGCCCATTGCGCGCCAGTATGTGCTGGTGGCGGTCACTGTTGACCACCCCGTCGACATGAATGCCGTACAGCAGCAACCAGCGGCGGATGTACGCTGGGGTGCGCCCGGACGAGGTATAGATCCAGATGCTGCAGCCCTGGCGGCGCAGGTCGCGAATCAGCTCGCGGGTACCGCTGCGCAGGGGCTCACCGAGCCAGCGGTGGACGAAGCCCGGCAACCTGCTGTGCTCGGCGGCCGCGTGCTCAGGCTGGCAGGCCAGGGTGTCGTCGATATCGAACGAAATGCGCACCTGGCCACGCTTGAGCTTGCGCTCGATGGCCTGCCGCCCGCGCTCTATCAGGGTGAACGGTTGCATCAGCGCCCCCCCGCGCAAACAGGCACCGCGGTGGCGCCCAGGAAGAACTTGCCGGGCGCAGGCGCCTTGGCCTCGAGGAACGAGGCGTACTTTTTCTTGATCTTGGGCAGTTCGTACAAAGCCTTGACACCGTGTTTGGCGGAATTACGTATGACCGAGGACGGGTTGAAGTAGCCCTCGGCGTTGTCCAGCGACAGCACGAATGGCGGCAGCCCGGCACGCATCAGCAGGTAGCTGACGATGAGCGAGCCGGTGCGGTTGTTACCTTCGATGAACAGCTGTGGCTTGCTGAGGATACGTACGTACACACCGGCTGCCCGCTTCCAGATCGAATCGCTGCGGTAGGCGCAATACCAGTTATGCAAGTCCTTGATGCCACCTTCCACATTGTTGAAAAAATGCGCTTCGGTCGCCGCCAGGTGCGCCGCGAACTCCACGCGCCGGGCCGGGTCACGGCCACACAGCACCGTGGCATTGATTTCCAGCATCAGGTTCAGCTGTTGCAGGTCGAACAGGTCTATTCCGCGAGCGACATAGTCGTCAATCAGCGCGTAGCCTTCAACCACATTCAGCAGCACCTCGTCGGTGAACGGGTCCCGCGGTTCGGTGAAGTGTTGGCTCAGCTCGGCAAAACGGCCCTGCACCTCGCGCAGAGCGCGCTCTACCGCAGACAGATCTAATCGACGCATCGGTTGCATTGGAAATCCTGGGTAACACTTTAACCAAAGGTTGTGCGGGCGGTGCTGCCACCTCCCTGGTTGCAGCAACGCCCCCTTGTACAGCGATGGGTCAGCTGAACTTGCCGCTGATATAGTCACTGGTCAGTTGTTCACGCGGGTTCTGGAAGATCTGCGCGGTCGGCCCCATCTCGACCAGGTAGCCGGTACGGGTCCCCTGGGAAATGTCCACCGAGAAGAACGCCGTGGTGTCGGCAACGCGAATCGCCTGCTGCATGTTGTGGGTCACCAGGGCGATGGTGTAGTCCTTCTTCAGCTCGACCATCAGCTCTTCCACGCGGCGGGTGGCAATGGGGTCGAGTGCCGAGCACGGCTCGTCCAGCAGCAGCACTTCCGGCTCGGTGGCGATGGCCCGGGCGATACACAGGCGCTGCTGCTGGCCGCCGGACAACGACAGGCCGCTGACCTTGAGCTTGTCCTTCACTTCGTCCCACAGCGCAGCGCCTTGCAGGGCGTGTTTCACGCGGTCGCCCAGGTCCCCTTTGTAGCGGTTCAGGCGCAGGCCAAAGGCAACGTTGTCAAAAATGCTCATGGAAAACGGGTTGGGCTGCTGGAACACCATGCCGATATAGCGGCGCACCACTACCGGGTCTACGCCCTTGCCATACACATCCTGGCCCAGGAAGTGCACGTGGCCCTCGAAGCGGAAGCCTTTCACCAGGTCGTTCATGCGGTTCAGGCTACGCAGCACGGTGCTCTTGCCGCAGCCGGACGGCCCGATGAAGCCGGTAATCTCGTTCTTGCGGATCGGCACGTGGCTGTCGCGCACGGCCATGAAGTTGCCGTAGAAAATCTTGTCCAGCTTGCAGTCCATGACGATGGGGGTGGCTTCGCTGGCCACGGGAGCGGCACGTTGTGCGGTGGATACGTTCAAGATGGATGCTCCCTGTTCTCAATACTTGGGCTTGCCGAATACACGGCTAAGGATGTTGATGACCAGCACGATCATGACCAGCACCAGCGAGGCCGCCCAGGCGAGCTCCAGCTGGTTGTCGAACGGCATGCCGGAGAAGTTGTAGATCAGCACTGCCAGCGAGGCAGTGGGGTTCATCACCGCCAGGTCGCCGTTGTGGTAGATCCAGTAGTTGCTGAACAGCGCGGTGAACAGCAAGGGCGCGGTTTCACCTGCGGCACGGGCCACGGCCAGCATCACGCCGGTGAGAATGGCCGGCAAGCCGGTGGGCAGCACGATCTTGCAGATGACCTGGGCACGGGTGCAGCCCATGCCGTAGGCAGCGTCCTTCATGATCTTGGGTACCATCTTCATCGCCTCTTCGGCGGTCAGTACCACGATGGGCAGCATCAGCACCGCCAGTGCCACCCCGCCTGCCGGTGCCGAATAGGTGCCGGTAGTCATCACCACCAGGGCGTAGGCAAACACACCGGCCAGGATCGATGGCAGGCCGGTGAGCATCTTGGCGGCAAACCTTGCAGCGTTGGCCAGCTTGCTGTCCGGGCCCAGCTCGGCAAGGAACACCGCGGCCAGGATACCCACCGGCACCGCGATGGCGGCAGCGATGCCGACCATGACGAAGGTACCGGCCATGGCGTTGCCGAAGCCGCCGCCCATCTCGAACCCCGTCGGCGGCAGTTCGGTGAACACTTCCAGATTCAGGCGGGCACCGCCGCGGGTGATCAGCATGTACAGCACGGAAATCAGCGGCACACTGGCCAGCAACGCGGCCAACCAGGCCAGGATGGTCAACACCAGGCTGCGCAGGGCGCGGCCTTCGAGCCGGCGCTGCAGGCTGGGCAGCGCGGCGGCAGGGGTTGTCAGGTTGGTCATTGTTTATTCCCCCGCTGGGCGTAGAGCATGATCATCGAGCCAAGCACGTTCACCAGCAGGGTGATGAACATCAGTACCAGTGCCGCATACATCAGCACTTCGATCTCGTTCGGGCCGGCTTCCGGGAAGTTCAGCGCCAGCAGCGCCGCCAGGGTATTGGCCGGGGCGAACAAGGACACGGAAATGGTGTTGGCATTGCCCACCAGCATGGCCAGCGCCATGGTTTCGCCCAGTGCCCGGCCAAGGCCCAGCACCAGCGAGCCAAAGATACCGGTGGCCGCAGAGGGCACCATCACTTTCAGGATGGCTTCCCAGTGCGTGGTGCCCATGCCGTAGGCGGCCTGCTTGGTTTTCATCGGCACGCTGGTCAGCGCGTCTTGCGAAACGGCCGCAATGGTCGGCAGGATCATGATCGCCAGGACCAGTGCGGCCGGCAGCAGGCCGGGCCCGCTGAGGGAGGTGCCAAAAAACGGAATCCAGCCCAGCTCGCTGTTCAACCAGGTGGTCAGGGGGCGAATGGCCGGGATGACCACATAGATGCCCCACAGGCCATAGACCACGCTGGGGATGGCGGCGAGCAGCTCGACGATGGTGCGGAACACCGCGGCAAGCCTGGCCGGAAGGAAATCCTGGGTGAGGAAAATGGCCATGCTGACGCCGAAGAAACCGGCAATCAACAGGGCGATGAAGGCGCTGTAGAGCGTACCCCAGATCGCGGGCAGAATACCGTACTTGCCTTGGTTGACATCCCAGACACTGCCCAGGAGCACGTCGAAACCGTGCTTTTCAATGCCTGGCAGTGCCTTGCGGCCCACTTCGTAGACCAGCGCGAAAACCAGCGCCAGTACCAGCACCACCCCGATACGGGCAAGCGCACGGAAGGTGCGGTCGACCAGAAAGTCTTTCGTAGACGGTGGCTGGCACGCGGAATCGGGATTATCCGGTATGGCAAAAGGTGTGTTCATGGCGTATTCCGGGACAAGGGACAAACACCCCCGGCATGGCTTCATGCCGCTGCCGGGAGCGCCTGGGTGTTACTGGATGTTTGCAGACGCTTTGCGCACCTGGTCGACAACCGATGGCGGCAGCGGGATGTAGCCCATCGAGTCGGCAATCTTCTGGCCCTGGGTGAGGCCGTACTCGACCATCTCACGCATGGCCTTGGCCTTTGCCGGGTTGCCGTTGTCCTTGCGGAAGATCATCCAGGTGTAGGAGGTGATCGGGTAGGACTTGGCGCCTTCCGGGTCGGGCAGGTTGGCGACCAGGTTTTCCGGCAGTTTCACCGCTGCCAGGGCCTGGGCACCGCTTTCGGCATTCGGCACCACGTACTGGCCAGCCTTGTTTTCCAGGGCAGCGAAGTCCACCTTGGCCAGCTTGGCGAAGCCGTACTCGATGTAGCCAATGGCACCTGGGGTCTGGCGAACGGTAGCGGTCACCCCGTCGTTCTTAGGCGATTTGATGAACTTGTCGGTCGCTGGCCAGTTGACCGTGTTGCCCTCACCCAAGGTGCTCTTGAAGTCGGCGTTGATGGCCGACAGGTGCTTGGTGAACACGGCGTTGGTGCCACTGGAGTCGGCACGTACCACCACGGTGATGGGCAGGTCAGGCAGCTTCATTTGCGGGTTGGCCGCGGCGATTTTCGGGTCGTTCCACTGGGTGATCTTGCCGAGGAAGATGTTCGAGTAAACATCGCGCGGCAACTTCAGGCCCTTGGGGTTGCCGGGCAGGTTGTAAGCCAGGACGATTTCGCCGGCGGTCATCGGCAGCAACTGGACGCCCTCGGCAACCTTGGCGATGTCGGCTTCGCTCATGGCCGAGTCGCTGGCGGCGAAGTCGACGGTCTTGTTCAGGAAGTCCTGAACGCCCGCGCCACTCCCCTTGGATTGGTAATCAACGGTAACGCCCGCTGTGTTCTTGCTGAAATCCTTGAACCAGGTCAGGTAGATCGGTGCCGGGAAGCTGGCGCCGGAACCGGTCAGGCGTACGTTTTCAGCAGCAAATGCAGCGGAAGTGGCGCAAAGCGAAACGGCAACGGCGAGTGCAGCAGACTTCATCAGGCGAATCATCGAAAAGCGCTCCTTGTGATGGCCGGCACACTTTGCATCAGCTGTGTTACAGCTTTGTGACCATTGAAAGGCAGGCCGTTGGTTGATCCTGATTCGGACAGGTGTTTGCCACAAGGTATGCAGCGCCTGTGCGATCGAGCGCCGCCCGCGCGGCGCATCGCGAGCTGCGCTCGCTCCTTGTATGTTGTGACTGGCCTGGCGGGAGAAGTTATTCTCGTCAGGCTGAAGAAGCACTTCCGGGGAGGCCGATCGCTCCTGAAGGCAGGGTTTGCCCCTGACCTTGTACGTAGAGAGGCCCCCCGCCTCATTGCCCACCACGAAGAGTATCGAGAAGCCGACAAGTCGGACTTCGCATTACAAGGTTGCAGCGGCATGAAGTTCGAGGTCGGGGAACCGGAGGCCATTGTTACCTAATTCGCTTGGGAGAGGGAAGAATGAGTGTCTGGGTTGGCCTCGATATCGGCTCACGGACTTCGGTCGTTGGGGTGCGTAAAGATGGCCGCACTGCCGGTCAGTGGGATATCGCTCAAACCCCTGCCGGTCGCAAGGCTGCGGTGAAAAAGCTGCAGGCGCTCAAGCCTACGTCGATCGTGATGGAGGCGACCGGGATCTATTACCTGGACTTGGCCATTGAGCTGCACGCTGCTGACCTACCTGTTTCCGTGATCAACCCCAAGAGCTTCCACAACTTCGCCAAACTGATGCTGGTGAACAGCAAGACTGACGCAATAGATGCTCAGCTGCTGTCCGAGTACGGGGAGCGTATGACCCCGCGTTTGTGGACACCTCCAAGCACTGTACAGCTTGAACTCAGAGGCCTTGGCCGGCACATCAATCGTTTGGTGGGACACCGTATCAGGGCGAAGAACGAGCTGCATGCATTGCAGGCGACCGCCACGACTGCCTCGATGTTGATCGAGGATCAAGAAGAAGAGATTGCTTCACTAAGTAATCGAATCGAGCGCTTTCGTAAGGCAGGGCGCGAGTTAATCGCCCAATGTCCAAGGCTAACTCGACAGTACGAGCAACTCCTCGCAGGCCCTGGGATTGGAGAGGTCTCGGCGCTGGCCGCCCTGGCTGAGCTGACCACGCTGCCCGAAACGCTCAAGTCCTCTCAGGTCGCTCGTCATGCTGGCCTTGATGTTCGACAGACACAGTCTGGAACAAGCATTGATAAACCTGGTCGGCTCGGCAAAAGCGGGAATGCCTATTTACGGGCAGCCATGTACATGCCTGCGCTGACGGCGGTGCGCTGCGATCCTTATGCGAAGGCTTTTTATGAGTCGCTGATCAGCAGGGGCAAGAAAAAAATGCAAGCGATCGCCGCTGTCATGCGCAAGTACCTGACAGGCATCTGGGCGTGCATGAGCGGAGATGAGCCATTTGATACGGCCAAGCTTTTCAGCTCTGAACACCTCAGAAAAGCTTGACCGCCAACAGAGTATCTACGTTTGTTTCGGGCCAGTGAGGCCTGTGAGAGGCGCGCGCGACCGCCTGATTCATACGACGCGATATTGAGGCATGCGCCAAAGGGTTCGCGCGCAAATCCCCCAGGCATAATTGGCCCGAAACAAACGTAGGAGCGAGCGCAGCTCGCGATGCGCCGCGCGGGCGGCGCTCGATCTCACAGGCGCTGAAGATACTGCGGCTACCCTTGCCCGAAACCAGAGAATCTCCCACAGGGGCTGTTGTCGTCGATGCGCCCCCGCGGTGCCGCTCGTCCAGTGACCGGCACTCTCTGGCGGGGAGCGTTTCAACCGTTCAGGTACAACTGCAGGAGTGAACACCATGCCACGCGGCGACAAAGGCAAGTACACCGAAAAACAGAAGCGCAAGGCCGAGCACATCGAGCACGCCTATGAGGATAAAGGCCTGGCCAAAGAGGAAGCCGAAGCGCGCGCCTGGGCCACGGTCAACAAGCAATCCGGCGGCGGTGAAAAGCAAGGCGGCTCGGGGAGCAGCACCTCTGCCAGCGAGAAGAAAACCGCCCGCGCCGATTCGGCCAGGCGGGCAGCACACACCCGCCACGGGCACGCGCGCGCATCCGGCAGCTCACTGGATAGCCAGACAAAGGAAAGCCTGCTGAAGGAAGCCCGCAGCAAAGCCATAAAAGGCCGCTCCAGCATGACCAAGGCCGAACTGGTCGCCGCCCTGCGCAAGCACGGCTGATCGCTACCCTCACCCCTTGGTGAGGGCCCACCGTACGTGACTAGACCATGCCGGCGATCTCCGCAGCGTCGGCATCCGGGCAGCGGTTGCGACAGTCACACTCGAATTCCGCCTGGGCTCGGGTGGCAAAGTTCAGGCTCAACCGCACCTTGTCTTGCGTATCGTAGAGGTCGTAACCCTCGCCCAATGCAGCGGGAAAGCCAAGCCGCCGAGGCTGAACCTCTTTTTTCAGCGGCACTGCGGGAACCACAACGAAGCGTGTTTGCATGATCATCCCTCTGCGGCCGTGATTTAGTATTAGTACCGCTAGGTGAAAGCATCAAGAAGACTCATGCAATATTTTGGGTCAGCGGTCTGCACGCCGAGGCGTCATTCGCCAGCAATCGCTCTGCACCCGGCGTTTCATCGATGGCACTGATGTTCACTATCACGCCGTTCGCCTGTCGGCCGCCCACACCCACCCCTATAATCCCCGGCCAATCCCCCCTCCCGCGCCTGCTACAGGCGTCATCCCTCCTTGGAAGTCACCACCATGCCAAGTGCCAGCCAGGCCCCACGGGGCCGTCCTGAACATAATCAACAGAGTGTGACCCAGCAGTGGCTGGCGATCCTCTCGGTCGCCATTGGCGCCTTCGCCCTGGTCACCAGCGAATTTCTGCCAGTGGGCGTTCTCAACGATGTCGCCAGCGACCTGGGTATCAGTGCAGGCTTCGCCGGCCTGATGGTCACCCTGCCCGGCATCATGGCCGCGCTGGCCGCCCCGGCCATTTCCGTGGGCGTTGGCGCGCTGGACCGGCGCTACCTGCTGATCGGCCTGACGCTGATCATGATCATCGCCAACAGCATCGTCGCCTATGCGGGCGACTTCAGCCTGCTATTGCTCGGCCGGGTGCTGCTGGGTGTCAGCATCGGGGGCTTCTGGGCCACGGCCATCGCTCTTAGCGGGCGCCTGGCCCCTGAGGGCGTTGGCGTGGCCAAGGCCAACTCGATCATCATGGCCGGGGTGACCCTGGCGACGGTGGTGGGCGTGCCGGTAGGCACCTGGCTAAGCGGCCTGCTGGGCTGGCGAATGACCTTCCTGGTGACTGCACTGGTGGGCGTGCCTGTGCTCCTGGCGCAGGTGTTGCTGCTGCCGCGGCTGTTGCCCGAAAAAGCCATTGGTGTGCGCGACCTGCCGGCGCTGTTCATCAACCCGCAAGCGCGTGTTGGCCTGATCGCCGTGCTGTTGATTGGCCTGGCGCATTTTGCCGCCTACACCTATGTAGCGCCGTTCTTCAAACAGAACGCCGGCTTCGACGGCCCGACCATCGGTTCATTGTTGCTGCTGTATGGCGTGGCCGGGTTCATGGGCAATATCTTCGCCGGCTTCGCCGCCAACCGCAGTGTGCGCCATTCGCTGATGCTGGTGGCACTGCTGATCGCCGCCAGCACAGCGCTGTTTCCGTACTTCGCCACCGGCCTGACCGGCGCGGCGATGCTGATTGCGCTGTGGGGGTTCGCCTTCGGCGCGTTCCCGGCCTGCGCCAATATCTGGATGTTCGTGGTCGCGCCCAAGGATGTCGAGCGGGGCATGCCGCTGTTCGTGGCCTTGTTCCAGGTGATCATTGCCGTAGGCTCGTTCTTTGGCGGCCAAGTGGTGGACCACATGGGCAGCGCAGTGCTCTTGAGCCTGGCCACGGCCCTGGTGGGCTGTGGCTTCGTCACCGTGCTGGTGCTGGGGCGCAACGTCAGTAACGGTTTGGCCGAGCAACCTGCGTAAATGGCCGAGCGGGGTTGGCGGCCCTTGCCCCCCCGCATCGGCAAGTTGTCCTCCGTTCAGCTGAACAACCGGGCCAGGCACGCCAGCTTCTTCTTGTAAGAGCGGCGTGCCTCCAGTGCCTGCTCCAGGCTGACTTTCAGAAAGCGTGCCTGCTGATTCGGCTGCATCTGCCCGATAAGGTCGAGGTCGGCGCTGATCACCGTGCCAATCATGGCGTAGCCACCGCCCGATACGGCATCCCGGTGCAGGATGATCGGCTCCAGCCCGGCCGGTACCTGGATCGAGCCGATGGGGTAGCAGCTGTCGACGATGTTGGAAGGGTCCGAACCAGCACCGAACGGTTGCTCCCGTGGCTGGAAACTCAAGGCACTGCCGCCTTTGTAGCGGTAACCGATGCGATCCGCCTCGGAGCCTACCGTTCAGGCTTCGGTGAAGAAGCTTTGCGCAGCAGCTTCGGTCAGCCGGTGAAAATACAACCCCGGCACCACCCGCAGCACCACTTCGCCGCCCAGGGCCTGGCGCAGTGCCATCGGCAGGCTTGCGCCGGCGCGGCCGGTGCCGGTGGGCGTACCGACCGGCAACAGGTCACCGGCCAACAACTTGCGCCCCTGGAAGCCACCCAAGGCCCCAAGCGCGTAGGTCGATCGGCTACCCAGCACCTCGGCCACATCAATACCCCCCGCCACTGCCAGGTAGGCCCGCGCCCCCGCCGTCGGGAAGCTGAAACGCAGCACCTGCCCGGCGCGCACGGCAAATGCCGTGTCGGGCCGCTGCTCGCGGCCATCGAGCAAGGCGGGCATCTGTGCACCACACACTGCCACCAGCGCATCTGCCTGGAACTCAAGTTCAGGGCCGACCAGCGCACATTCCAGGCCGGCAGCGCCCGGCGGGTTGCCCACCAGGTAATTGGCTGCGCTCAGGGCATACTGGTCGAGCGCGCCAGATGGCGGAATGCCCAGGTGGTAATAGCCTTCGCGGCCCAGGTCCTGCACGGAGGTCGCCAGGCCCGGGTTGAGTACCTTGATCATGCCAGCACCTCCTGCAGCGATTTGGGGTAGCCGACCGGGTCGGCAAGGAATGCGTCCAGGGAAAACACCACCGGGCGAATGCGCAGGTCGAAACGGCCCTCCTCCACCTCAGCCACTGCCTGGTCATACGCGCGGCGGTCGATGGGTTTGAATTGCACGATGTCACCTGGGCGGAAGAACACCATGTGCTCCTTCAGGTAGCTCAAGGTCTGTTGCGGGTCGTAGATCGGTGCCGGGGTGACGCCGAACATCTGGTAACCGCCCGCGCCGCGCACCGAATAGATGCAACCGAAACAACCGCCATGGCCCAGGGTCAGGCGGGGCGTGTCGGTACGCGGCCGCAGGTACTTGGGCACTTGCAATTGCCGCTGGCGCTCGACCATCTGGAACATGAACGGCAGGCCAGCGACGAAGCCGACCATGGAAACGAACCACGGTGCACCGCTGTGCGCGGCAATGAACGCGTCGACATCGGCCAGGCCATTGATGCGGGCCGCGTACTCCAGGTCGGTGCTGGCCGGGTCCTGGTGGCGGTCACGGAAGCGCATCAAGGTTTCGTGGGTCCAGGGGTCGTTGTACAGCACCGGAATCTCGATGATGCGGGTATGCAACGAACGCTCGGCCACCGCCTGCGCTTCGGCGCCGCGCACCGCTGCCAGCAGGGCATCGGGGGCGATGCGGTCGGGGTCGAAACGCACCTGGAACGACGCATTGGCCAGGCACACATCCAGCACGCCGTCCAGCGCCAGGCGCTGTACCGCACGGGTGACGGCCATACCTTTGAAGAAGGCTTCCAGCGACATGCTCTCGCTGACCTCGGCAAACAGGTGCTCGTCGGCGCCGAAGCTGTAGCGGATAGGCGTTGTAGCAAGCGATTCGGCCATGACTGTTCCTTTTCTTGAAATCTTTATAGAAAGGCAGGCGAAAACAACATGATCAGGCTCCGGCCTGTGGCTGCCGGATGCCAGCGTCAGCGCGGTGCACGCACCACGATGCCAGCCTGGTCCAGCGCCTTGCGCGTGGCCTCGACCAGGTCGAGGGCGCCCGGCGTATCACTGTGCAGGCAAATGGAATCGAACTCGATGGCCAGGTCCTGGCCCTCGACGGTGCGCACCACACCTTGCCGGCAAGCCCGCAGTACACGCTCGGCGACTGCCAAAGGCTGGTAGCCCCTTACGTTACGGGTGAACACGATCGAGCCGCTCAGGTCGTACTCGCGGTCGGCATAGAACTCGCGCACCACCGGCTGGCCAAGCTCCTGGGCAATGCAGCAGATCACCGAGCCGGGCATGCAGAACAGCAATAACTGCGGTTCGATCAGCCGCAGGTTTTCCACCAGCAAGCGTGCAGCTTGCTCGTCACGGGCCAGGTGCATGTAAAGCGCCCCGTGGGGTTTGATGTGCTGCAGGCTCACGCCCTGGGCCCGGGCGATTTCACGCAGCGCCCCGAGCTGGTAAAGCATGTCGTCGACCAGTTCCTGCGCCGATGCGTTGATGTGCCGGCGACCGAAACCGACCAGGTCGCGGAACCCCGGGTGTGCCCCCACGGCAACCCCCAGGGCCTTGGCCCGCTCCACCGTACGGCGCATGGTGCCGGGGTCGCCGGCATGAAAACCGGTGGCGATATTGGCGCTGCTGATGTAACCCATCAGCTCGTTATCCACGCCGTCGCCAATGGTCCACGGGCCAAAGCCCTCGCCCATGTCCGAGTTGAAATCCACTGCTTGCATGACCGTATCTCCCTGGCGCTTGTGGCTGCATGCAAGCCACGTTAGATTCTCCCCTACCCCTTGGGAAGATCTATAAACAGAATGGGTGTCTTCGGAAAAACAGATACCCCGGGAGCCTGCCGTGTCACTTACCTTGCGCCAGGTGCGCTACTTTGTCGCCACTGCCGAAATCGGCCAGATCTCCCAGGCCGCCATCCACCTCAATATTTCCCAGTCGGCGGTCACCACGGCAATCAAAGAGCTGGAGGCCATGCTCGGCGTGCTGCTGTTCCAGCGCTCCGCCCAGGGCATGAACCTGACCGAAGCCGGCCGGCACTTCCTCAACCGCGCCTACGTCATCCTGCGCAGCGTCGACGATGCGCTGAACAGCCCGTTGCCGGACATACGCGCCAGCGGCCTGTTGCGCCTGGCAGCCAGCTACACGGTAATCGGCTACTTCCTGCCGCACCACTTGCAGCGCCTGGAGCACTGGCACCCCGACGTGACCCTGGAACTTTACGAACAGGAGCGCAGTGCCATCGAGCAAGGGCTGCTGGAGGGGCGCTTCGACATGGCGGTGGTGCTGACCGCCAACCTGACCCACCCGGCTATCGTTTCAGAAACGCTGTTCAACTCCGAGCGCCGCCTATGGCTGCCCGCGCACCACCCCCTGTGCGAACGCTCGGCCGTGAGCCTGGCCGATGTCGCCACAGAGCCGTTCATTTTGTTGACCGTGGACGAAGCCGAGCAAAGCGCCATGCGCTATTGGCAGCAGGCCGGGCAACGGCCCAGCGTGCGCGTGCGCACCAGTTCGGTGGAGGCGGTGCGCAGCATGGTCGCCAATGGCAGTGGCGTAGCGATCTTGTCAGACCTGGTGCACCGGCCATGGTCGCTGGAGGGCAAGCGCATCGAAACAGTCACCATCAGCGACCCGGTAGCGCCCATGAGCGTGGGGCTGGCCTGGCACCGCGAGCGGGCGTTCAGCCCGGCGATGCAGGCTTTGCGCAATTACTTCCACGGCGCCTTCCTGGCACCGCAGCAGTGGGCTGCACGGCGCTGAGCACGCTGTGCCAGGCATTTCGTGCAGGCCCTGGCTCCCAGCCGAACGATCCGACCGCTCTGCCGTCATAACCTGAGCCGGTGCCGACACGCAAAGAGGACGCGAAATGACCCAGCCCGACCCTGCATACGTGAAATGGCTCGAAGCGCGCGCCATGCTCAAGGCTTCCCAGGAGCGCGCCAGCCTGTACTCAGGCCAGTCGCGCCTGTGGCAACAACCCTACGCCGAGGCACAGCCCCGCCGGGCCACGGAAATCGCCTCGGTCTGGCTGACCGTTTACCCCGATGCCATCATCGCCCCAGAGGGCTGCTCGGTGCTCGGTGCCCTGGCCCATGAAGCCTTGTGGAAGCGCCTGTCGGAAATCGGCATTCAAGGCCTGCACACCGGGCCGATCAAGCTGTCTGGCGGTATTCGCGACCGCGAGCTCACACCTAGCGTAGACGGCAACTTCGACCGCATCAGCTTCGATATCGACCCGCTCTATGGCAGCGAGCCGGAGTTGATCCAGATGAGCCGCATGGCCGCCGCGCACAATGCGGTGACCATCGACGACCTGATCCCCTCGCACACCGGCAAGGGCGCCGACTTCCGCCTGGCGGAAATGGCCTACGGCGCCTACCCGGGCCTGTACCACATGGTGGAGATACGCGAGGAAGACTGGCACTTGCTGCCCGAGGTGCCACCCGGACGTGACTCGGCCAACCTGCTGCCCGCACAGTGCGACGAGCTCAAGGCACGCCATTACATCGTCGGGCAGTTGCAGCGAGTGATTTTCTTCGAGCCGGGGGTCAAGGAAACCGACTGGAGCGCCACCCCACCGGTCACCGGTGTCGACGGCAAGACCCGGCGTTGGGTCTACCTGCACTACTTCAAAGATGGCCAACCGTCGCTGAACTGGCTGGACCCCACCTTTGCCGCCCAGCAGATGATCATCGGCGACGCCCTGCATGCCCTGGATTGCCTGGGTGCACGTGGCCTGCGCCTGGATGCCAACGGTTTTCTCGGGGTGGAAACCCGTGCCAGTGGCACCGCCTGGTCGGAAAGCCACCCGCTGTCGCTGGTCGGCAACCAATTGATCGGTGGCATGATCCGCAAGGCCGGCGGCTTCAGTTTCCAGGAACTGAACCTGACCCTCGATGACATTGCGCAAATGTCCAAGGGCGGTGCCGACCTGTCCTACGACTTCGTCACCCGGCCCGCCTACCAACATGCCTTGCTGACCGGCGACACCGAGTTCCTGCGCCTGATGCTCAAGGAAATGCACGCCTTCGGCATCGACCCGGCCTCACTGATCCATGCCCTGCAGAACCACGACGAACTGACCGTGGAGCTGGTGCACTTCTGGACCCTGCATGCCCATGACATGTACCTGTACAAGGGCCAGACATTACCCGGCAACATCCTGCGCGAGCACATCCGCGAAGAAATCTACGAACGCCTGTCGGGCGAGCATGCGCCCTACAACCTACGCTTCGTCACCAATGGCATCGCCTGCACCACCGCCAGCCTCATCACTGCGGCACTGGGCATCCGCGACCTCGACCAAATAGGCCCGGCGGACATCGAGCAGATCCAGAAACTGCACCTGCTGCTGGTCATGTACAACGCCATGCAGCCAGGTGTGGTGGCGCTGTCGGGCTGGGACATGGTCGGCGCCCTGCCCTTGCCAGGCGAAGCCGTGGCCGAGCGCATGCTCGACGGCGATACCCGCTGGATTCACCGCGGCGGCTACGACCTGGCGGGGCTCGACCCGCAAGCGGACACGTCAGTGCGCGGCATGCCGCGGGCGCGGGCGCTGTATGGCAGCCTCGACAGCCAACTGGACAACCCTGACTCTTTCGCCTGCAAGGTGAAAAAACTGCTCGCGGTGCGCCAGGCCTACGGCATTGCCACCAGCCGCCAGGTGCTGGTGCCGGAGGTCAGCAGCCCTGGGTTGCTGGTCATGGTGCATGAGCTACCGGCGGGGCGCGGCATCCAGATCAGTGCGTTGAACTTCAGCCAGGAGGTGATCGCCGAGGAGCTACTGCTAACGGGCTTCACGCCAGGGCCGGTGGTGGACATGATCAACGAAACGGTAGAAGGCGACCTGACTGAGGATGGCCGTTTGCTGGTGAACCTGGACCCGTACGAAGCGCTGTGCCTGCGCATCGTCAACAGCACCGGGCATGTGTGAGCCGGCCAGCGCCCTGGGTGTGCCCGGCCGCATGCCTGGGCAGCACCAGGGCGCTGGCGCCTTGCTTTTGAGGCCGTACAGGCATAGCGTTCGGGTGTTTTCTTTTCGCGCCCAGGAGCAACACCATGTACACCGGCATCGTCCAGGCCGTCCGCCCACTGCTTGATGTGACCAGCTACCCGGGCCACAACCAGTTCACCATCGATCTCACCCCGGAACTGCTCGATGAGTTGAAGATCGGCGCCAGCGTTAGCGTCGAGGGCACGTGCTTGTCTGTCACCGAGATCGACGGCAGCCACGTCAGGTTCGATGCAATGACGGCCACCCTGGAACGCACCAACCTGCGCAATTTCAAGGCCGGCCAAGGGGTCAACATCGAGCGTTCGGCGAAGATGAACGCCGAAGTCGGCGGCCACCTCATGGCTGGCCACATTGCCACGACCGCAGAAATAGTCGAACTGTCGATCGAGCAGACCGGCGCCTTCATCCGTTTCCGCATGCCGCCGCCATGGGGCAAGTACGTGTTCCCGCGGGGCTTCATCGGGGTCAACGGCTGCAGCCTGACCGTGGCCGACGTGGAAGACAACCTGGTCACCATCAACCTGATCCCGGAAACCCTGCGCCAGACCACGTTCGCCAGCTACGCTGCCGGCGATTTGCTGAACATCGAGGTCGATCACCAGACCATGGTGCTGGTGGATGTGGTCGAGCGCACCATCAAAGGCACCCTGGCCCGCGAAAACCTGTTGCCCTGAGGCCTGCCCGTGCTACCCCATCCCCTTACTACCCGTACGGCCAGGCGCTTGCGCCTGCAGGTGCTGCGTGGCCGTGTCGGCCTTGGCCTGGTGGCCGGGCTGTCGGTGCTGGCAGGCATGACCGACGCCATTGGCCTGCTGGCCCTGGGCGACTTCGTATCGTTCATGAGCGGTAATACCACGCGCCTGGCGGTGGCGATCAGCCAGGCTGACCTGGCCCTGGTGCTGCGCCTGAGCGGCGCTTTGCTGGGCTTTGTCGCGGGTAACACATTGGGGGTAGTGCTGGCGCGCGGCTTCCGTCGCCGGGCCTGGCCCGTGCTGGTGGTCGTGGCGGCGTTGCTGGCCTGCGCTGCAGCGTGGCCACTGGCGGCCACCTTCCCGGCATTGCTGGCCGCGACCCTGGCCATGGGCATGATCAACGCAGTCGTCGAGCAAGTGAACGGCCTGCCAATCGGCCTGACCTACGTCACCGGTGCACTGTCACGCTTCGGCCGCGGCCTTGGGCGCTGGTTGCTGGGCGAGCGGCGCCACGGCTGGCGGGTGCAACTGGTGCCGTGGGCAGGGATGCTGCTGGGCGCCGCGCTGGGCGCCTGGCTGCAACACCACCTGGGCCTGCAGGCACTGGCCGGCAGTTGCGTGCTGGCGTGCCTGCTGGCCCTGGTGTCGCGGTTCATTCCCCGTGCCTGGCAGCGTGGCTACATGCCGCGCTGATCAATCGATGCGCGGGTGCTGCTGGACCAACAACTTGCGCTTGGCCTCGAGCTCGGCGATCTGCTCGTCGATGTCCTCGATCTTCTGCTCGATGTTGTCGTGGTGTTCCTGCAGCAGCTCGCGCGCCTCGTCGATGTCCGATGCCGCCGGTGCGGCACCGCGCAGCGGTTTATTGGCGGTTTCCTTCATGGTCAGGCCGGTCACCAGGCCCACCGCGGCGATCACCATCAGGTAGTAGGCGGGCATGTACAGGTTGCCGCTGCTTTCCACCAGCCAGGCGGCGATGGTGGGGGTCAGGCCGGCGATCAGCACGGAAATGTTGAAGGCACTGGCCAGTGCGCTGTAGCGGATGTGAGTGGGGAACATCGCCGGCAACGTCGACGCCATCACACCGATGAAGAAGTTCAGCAGCACGGCAATGATCAGCAGCCCCGAGAAGATCAACCCCAGCACACCGCTGTTGATCAGCATGAACGCCGGAATGGCCAGGGCGAACAGCCCGATACTGCCGACCACGATAAACGGGCGACGGCCGAACTTGTCGCTCAGCAGGCCGATAATGGGCTGCACGAACAGCATGCCGACCATGATCGCGATGATGATCAGTACGCCATGGTCCTCGCTGTAGTGCAGGTTGTGCGAGAGGTAGCTGGGCATGTAGGTCAACAGCATGTAGTAGGTGACGTTGGTGGCGATCACCACGCCAATGCAGGTCACCAGGCTACGCCAGTGCTTGGTCGCCACTTCCTTGAACGACACCTTGGGCCCCGACGCCAGGCCCTCGCGGTCACCCTGCTCCATCTTGTCGACGTGCTGCTGGAACGCGGGGGTTTCCTCCAGGGCGTTACGCAGGTAGAGGCCGATGATGCCCAGCGGCAATGCCAGGAAGAACGGCAGGCGCCAGCCCCACTCAAGGAACCTTTCTTCACCAAGCACCGTGGAAATCAGCACCACTACCCCGGCGCCCAGCACGAAGCCGGCGATCGAGCCGAAGTCCAGCCAGCTGCCAAGGAAGCCGCGCTTGCGGTCAGGCGCATACTCGGCCACGAAGATCGACGCGCCGGTGTACTCGCCGCCCACCGAGAAGCCCTGGGCCATTTTCGCCAGCAACAGCAGTATCGGCGCCCATATGCCGATACTGGCATAGGACGGTATCAAGCCAATGGCAAAGGTGCTGAGGGACATGATGACGATGGTGGCGGCAAGGATTTTCTGCCGGCCGAACTTGTCGCCGAGGGCGCCGAAGAACAGCCCGCCCAGGGGGCGAATGAGGAATGGCACCGAAAAGGTGGCCAACGCCGCGATCATTTGCACACTGGGGTCGGCGTTGGGGAAGAACACCTTGCCCAATGCATAGGCGACGAAGCCATAGACCCCGAAGTCGAACCACTCCATGGCGTTACCCAGTGCAGCGGCGGTGATCGCCTTCTTCATCTTGGCATCGTCGACGATCGTGATGTCCTTGAGGCCAATAGGTTTGACGCTTTTCCTGCGAGATTTCATGCCTGTATCCCTGTCGATCAATGCTCTATGGCATCTGATACAACGGGACACAAAATAATTCAGCGCTTAATGAATTTTTGTAGGGAATTGCGCTGGGGGCGGGTAAGCCCGCCCCCAGGCCAGGGGAGCTGCTTTGCTGCTCAAATGCCTTCGCGGGCCAGGTCCATGGCGAAGTAGGTCAGGATCAGGTCGGCACCGGCGCGCTTGATAGCGCCAATGCTTTCGCGCACCACGCGGCCTTCGTCGATGGCACCGGCAAGGCCACCGAACTTGATCATCGCGTACTCACCGCTGACCTGGTACGCCGCCAGCGGCAGGCGCGAGGCCGCACGAATGTCGGCGATCACGTCAAGGTAGGCACCGGCCGGCTTGACCATCAGCACGTCTGCACCTTCCTGCTCGTCAAGCAGCGATTCACGCACGGCCTCGCGGCGGTTCATCGGGTTCATCTGGTAGCTCTTGCGGTCACCTTTGAGCGCCGTGCCGCCTGCTTCGCGGAACGGGCCGTACAGCGACGAGGCGAACTTGGTCGAATAGGCCATGATCGCAGTGTCGTGGAAGCCTGCACCGTCCAGCGCGCTACGAATGGCCTGGACCTGGCCGTCCATCGCCGCCGAAGGTGCGATGAAGTCGGCACCGGCAGCGGCAGCGATCACCGCCTGCTTGCCCAGGTTGACCAAGGTGGCGTCGTTGTCCACGCCGTGGTCATGCAGTACGCCGCAGTGCCCGTGGCTGGTGTATTCGCAGAAACAGGTATCGGACATCACCACCATTTCCGGCACGGTGTCCTTGCAGATACGCGACATGCGCGCCACCAGGCCGTTTTCGTTCCAGGTGTCGCTGCCAACGGCATCCAGGTGGTGAGACACACCGAAGGTCATCACCGATTTGATACCGGCGCGGGCATAGCGCTCGATTTCCTGGGCCAGCCGCTTCTCAGGGATGCGGTTCACGCCGGGCATGCTGCTGATGGGCACGAAGTCGTCGATGCCTTCTTCCACGAAGATCGGCAGGATCAGGTCTTCAAGGCGGAATTCGGTTTCCTGGAATACGGTGCGCAGGGACTCGTTCTGGCGCAGGCGGCGAGGACGAACGGAGGGGAATTGGTTGGACATGACTGCTCCAGGGAATTTGAACGGCGTATACCTTATGCCTGTCAGGGGCCAGTGAAAAGGCCGGATGACGAGATATTGTCCTGCATCAAAGGTAATGGCCGCGCAGGGCACTGGCTGAGCCGGTGGCGCCCGCTTCGGGGGGGAACCTGCGAAGCGGGCTGCACCGGCAGCACATCATTGCAGCCAGGGCGGTGTCGGCTCCTCGGCCTTGGCCGGGCCGTTTTCCGCCTCGGCACGCGCTGCCCGGCGCCGGGCCTCGTCCAAGCGGGCGGCGTCGATTTCCCGCATTACCCCGCCAACGTCGGCCTCATGCTCGTCGTCCTGGAATACCCCGGTCAACACGGAATCGGGCAGCAACTTGCCAGCCTCGTACAACGCCCACATTTCCTGGGCATAGCGCGTGCTCTTCAGCTCTGGGGCAAAGCGCCCGAAGTAGTGGGCCATGTTGTCCACGTCACGCTGCAGCATGCTGAATGCGTGGTTGTTGGCGGCGGCGTCCACTGCCTGCGGCAGGTCGATGATCACCGGCCCGTCCGGGCCGAGCAGCACATTGAATTCGGACAGGTCGCCATGGACCAGCCCGGCACACAGCATCAGCACGATCTGGCGAATGACGAAGGCATGGAACACCCGCGCCTCCTCGGCCTCCAGGTGCACGTCGTTGAGCCGGGGTGCGGCATCGCCATCGGCGTCGGTCACCAGCTCCATCAGCAACACGCCGTCCTGGAAGTCATAGGGCTTGGGCACCCGGACCCCGGCGCCGGCCAGGCGGAACAGTGCCGCCACTTCGGCGTTCTGCCAGGCGTCCTCGGCCTCTTTGCGGCCGTACTTGCTGCCCTTGGCCATGGCCCGGGCCTGGCGGCTATTGCGCACCTTGCGGCCTTCCTGGTATTCGGCGGCCTGGCGGAAACTGCGCTTGTTGGCTTCTTTATAGACCTTGGCGCAGCGCACCTGGCTACCGCAACGCACCACGTACACGGCGGCTTCCTTGCCACTCATCAACGGCCGCAGTACTTCGTCGACGAGGCCGTCTTCGATCAGGGGTTCGATTCTTTTGGGTGTCTTCATCAGGCTGCGTTCGGGGTCCTGGCTGTGTTGACGGACATCCTCTCACAGCCTGCTGCGACATGCTCGTCTGTCTTCACAATGGGTGAACCCAGGTAGGTTGTGGCAAGATGAATTTTTCTTAAATCGCCGGTTGTCTATTCTTTGGCACAATCGAGTCTCCATTAGATGCCCAGGAACCAGCATGCCTCGCGTACTGACCATCGAAGACGACGCCGTCACCGGCCAGGAAATCGTCGCCGAACTTACCAGCCATGGCCTTGAAGTGGAGTGGGCCGACAATGGTCGTGAAGGCCTGGCCAAGGCCATTGCCGGCGGTTATGACCTGATCACCCTGGACCGCATGCTGCCCGAGGTCGATGGCCTGACCATCGTCACGACCCTGCGCAACCTCAAGATCGCCACGCCGATCCTGATGATCAGCGCCCTCTCCGACGTCGATGAGCGGGTGCGCGGCCTGCGCGCCGGCGGTGACGACTACCTGACCAAGCCGTTCGCCTCCGACGAAATGGCCGCCCGGGTCGAAGTGCTGCTGCGCCGCAACAGCGTGCCGATGACCCAGACCCGCTTGCAGGTCGCCGACCTGCAACTGGACCTGATCAGCCACGAAGCGCGCCGCGGCGACAACACCCTCAACCTGCTGCCCACCGAGTACAAGCTGCTGGAGTACCTGATGCGCCACAGCGGCCAGGTCATTACGCGGATGATGATTTTCGAGGAAGTGTGGGGCTACCACTTCGACCCGGGCACCAACCTGATCGACGTGCATATCGGCCGCCTGCGCAAGAAAATCGACTCACCCGGCCAGTCGCCGCTGATCCGTACGGTGCGGGGCTCCGGCTATGCCATTGCTGAACCCGTCTAAAGGCTGGAGTTCGTCCACCAGCCGGCTGCTGGCACTGTACAGTTTTCTGTTCGTAGCCTGGAGCAGCATCCTCATGGGGGTGCTGTACTTCGAGGTTTCCAGCTACCTGAACAAGCTCACCCGCCATTCCATGCTGCAGCGTCAGCACCTGTTCGCGCACATGAGCGGCAAGCAGCTGGACGACGCCCTGATTGCCAGCCAGGCTTTCGAGGAACGCAGCTTCGATGCCTATGGCCTGTTCGATGCACAACTCAACCCGCTGGGCGGCAGTGTTCGTGCCCTGCCCCCTGGGCTGCGGCTGGACGGCAAGATCCATGAGCTGAAGCGTTGCCTGGACGCCGATGATCCGCGCATGCCCCGCGACAGCTGCGATGCCGTGGCCATCAAGGTGCAGGATGGGCGCTGGCTGGTGCTGTTCCGCGATAACGGCTCATTGTTCGTCGTAACACGGATCATTCTCGATGCCTTGCTCTGGGGTATCTCCTTCACCCTGATCCCCGGGTTCGCCGGCTGGTACCTGCTGCGCCGCCGCCCCCTGAAACGCATCCGGGCCATTCAGGCCCAGGCCGAGCTGATTGTCGCCGGCGACCTCACGCACCGCCTGCCGCTGTCGGCCCGGCGCGACGAACTGGACATGCTGGCCGCCATCGTCAATGCCATGCTTGACCGCATCGAGCGGCTGATGCACGAGGTCAAGGGCGTGTGCGACAACATTGCCCACGACCTGCGCACCCCACTGACCCGCCTGCGCGCCCAGCTGTACCGCATACGCCAGCAAAGCGACAACGATTCCGCGCAAGCCGAGGCACTGGACCAGGCCATCGGCGAAACCGACACCCTCATGGCGCGTTTTCGTGGGTTGTTGCGCATCAGCGAACTGGAAGACCGCCAACGCCGGGCCGGCTTCGTGCAGCTTGACCCGCATGATTTGCTGGTAGAGCTGCACGACTTCTACCTGCCGTTGGCCGAAGATGGCGGCATTCACCTGGAGCTGCACCAACCTGGGCACTTGCCGGCACTGCACGGCGACCGCGAGCTGTTGTTCGAGGCGCTGGCCAACCTGGTAGGTAACGCGATCAAGTTCACCCCGGAAGGTGGGCAGGTGCGCGTGGCCGCCACCCAGGACGACGCTGGCGTGCACGTGGCCATTGAAGACAGCGGGCCGGGTATTCCGGAAGAAGAACGCACGGCCGTACTGAAGCGGTTCTACCGCAGTGATGAAGGCCACCGCCACGCCGGGTTCGGCCTGGGGCTGTCGATCGTTGCGGCGATCGTCGACCTGCATGGGTTCGGCCTGGAAATTGGCGAGAGCCCTTTGGGTGGGGCCAAGCTGGTACTGCATTGCCCATTGGCCGGGCTGGCCAAATAACCATCGGGGCTGCTTTGCAGCCCATCGCGACACAAGGCCGCGCTGTAGAAGCAACTGTCTTTCTCAAAAATTTGAAAAGCCTGCGCGATTCACCTGTGGGAGCGGGCAAGCCCGCGAAGCAGGCGACGCGGAGTCTGGCACCGGCTTTGCCGGTGTTCGCGGGCATGCCCGCTCCCACAGGGGGTCTGCGCTGGCTTGGAGTTGCCGCCGTACTTGCAGGAGCAACTGTCTTTCTCCAAATTTGAAAAGCCGACGCAGTAACCTGTGGGAGCGGGCATGCCCGCGAACACCGGCGCAGCCGGTGCCATGCAGCGCGCTGGTTTCTTCGCGGGCACGCCCGCTCCCACAAGAACCGTGTAATCTTCGAGTCCTGCATTGCGGCCTTGTGTCGCGATGGGCCGCAAAGCGGCCCCAGTTGCACCGATCAGTCAGCCAGACGCCAGGTAGTGGCACCCTTGCTGTCTTCCAACACCACGCCCATGGCGGTCAGCTGGTCGCGAATGCGGTCGGACTCGGCCCAGTTCTTGTCTGCCCGCGCCTGCAGGCGCGCCTGGATCAAGCCCTCGACCTCGGCCGCATCGACCTTGCCTTCGGCGCCCGCACGCAGGAAGTCATCGGCGTCCAGCTGCAGCACACCCAGCACATCACCCAGCTCCCGGAGGCGACCGGCCAGGCCGGCAGCAGCGTCTACATCGCTGTCGCGCAGGCGGTTGATCTCACGCACCAGGTCGAACAGCACAGCGCAGGCCTCGGGCGTGCCAAAGTCGTCATTCATCGCCACGCTGAAGCGCTCGACAAAGGCCTCGCCGCCCTTGGCCGCCACGCGCGGCAGGCCGCGCAAGGCATGGTAGAAGCGCTCCAGAGCGCCCTTGGCGTCGCGCAAGCTGTCTTCCGAGTAGTTGATGGCACTGCGGTAGTGGCTGGCCACCAGCAGGTAGCGAACCACCTCCGGGTGGTACTTTTCGAGCACATCACGGATGGTGAAGAAGTTGTTCAACGACTTCGACATCTTCTCGCCATTGATACGGATCATGCCGCAGTGCATCCAGGCGTTGGCGTACTGCTTGCCGGTGGCCGCCTCGCTCTGGGCAATCTCGTTCTCGTGGTGCGGGAACTCCAGGTCGCTGCCGCCACCATGAATGTCGAAGCTCTCACCCAGGCAGCAGGTGGACATCACCGAGCACTCGATGTGCCAGCCCGGACGGCCCGGGCCCCATGGCGACTCCCAGCTTGGCTCGCCCGGCTTGACGCCCTTCCACAGCACGAAATCGAGCGGGTCTTGCTTGGCCTCGTCGACCTCGATGCGGGCGCCGATGCGCAGGTCTTCGATCTTCTTGCGCGACAGCTTGCCGTAGCCCACGAACTTGCCGACGCGGTAGTACACGTCGCCATTGCCCGGCGCGTAGGCATACCCCTTGTCGATCAGGGTCTGGATCATCGCGTGCATGCCGGCGATATGGTCGGTGGCACGCGGTTCCTGGTCTGGCGGCAGGATGTTCAGGCGGCGCTCGTCTTCGTGCATCGCGTCGATCATGCGCGCCGTGAGGGCGTCGAAGCTTTCGCCGTTCTCGTTGGCCCGGTTGATGATCTTGTCATCGATGTCGGTGATATTGCGCACGTAGGTCAGCTCGTAACCGCTCTTGCGCAGCCAGCGGGTGACCAGGTCGAACGCCACCATGCTGCGGCCGTGGCCCAGGTGGCAGTAGTCGTACACGGTCATGCCGCAAACGTACATGCGCACCTTGTTGCCATCCAACGGCTTGAAGGTTTCCTTGGCTTTGGTCAGGGTGTTGTAGATGGTTAGCACGGCGGTTCCTCAGCTGCCCCAGGAGTCACGCAGGGTGACGGTGCGGTTGAACACCGGACGGCCCGGCTGGCTGTCTTTCAGGTCGGCGCAGAAGTAGCCTTCGCGCTCGAACTGGAAGCGGTCCTCGGGCTGCGCCTGGGCCAACGACGGCTCGGCACGGCAACCGCTGAGCACTTGCAGCGAGTCGGGGTTGATGTTGTCGAGGAAGCTGCCGCCCTCTTCGGTCTTTTCCGGGTTGGCCGAGCGGAACAGGCGATCATACAGGCGCACTTCGCACTCGACGCTGCCTTCGGCCGGCACCCAGTGGATCACGCCTTTGACCTTGCGGCCTTCCGGGTTCTTGCCCAGGGTGTCCGGGTCGTACGAGCAATGCAGTTCGACGATGTTGCCGTCGGCGTCCTTGATGGCTTCGTCGGCACGGATCACGTAGCTTCCCCGCAGGCGCACCTCACCGGCTGGCTCGAGGCGCTTGTAGCCCTTGGGCGGAGTTTCCATGAAGTCGTCGCGGTCGATGTACAGCTCGCGGGAGAACGGCAGCACACGCACGCCCATGTCTTCCTTCGGGTGGCGTGGCAGCTCCAGTTGCTCGACCTGGCCCTGCGGGTAGTTGGTAATGACCACCTTCAGCGGGCGCAGCACGCACATGGCACGCGGTGCGGTGCGGTCCAGGTCGTCACGGATGCTGAACTCGAGCATCGACATGTCGACCACGCCATCGGACCGGTTGGTGCCGATCATTTCGCAGAAGTTGCGGATCGAGGCCGGGGTGTAGCCACGGCGGCGGAAGCCGGACAAGGTCGACATGCGCGGGTCGTCCCAGGCGTCGACGTGCTTTTCGTCCACCAACTGCTTGAGCTTGCGCTTGGAGGTGATGGTGTAGTTGAGGTTCAGCCGGCTGAACTCGTACTGGCGCGGGTGTGCCGGCACGGGCAGGTTATCGAGGAACCAGTCGTACAGCGGGCGGTGGCCTTCGAATTCCAGGGTGCAAATCGAGTGGGTGATGCCCTCGATGGCGTCCGACTGGCCATGGGTGAAATCGTAGTTGGGGTAGATGCACCACTTGTCACCGGTCTGGTGGTGGTGGGCATGGCGGATGCGGTACAGGATCGGGTCGCGCAGGTTCATGTTCGGCGAGGCCATGTCGATCTTGGCCCGCAGCACGCGCTCGCCGTCCTGGAATTCACCGGCTTTCATACGGGCGAACAGGTCGAGGTTTTCTTCCACGCTGCGGTCGCGGAACGGGCTGTTCTTGCCTGGCTCCTTGAGGTTGCCGCGGTATTCCTTGGCCTGCTCGGGGGTGAGGTCGCAGACATAGGCCTTGCCCCGCTTGATCAGCTCGACCGCCCAGTCGTGCAACTGGTCGAAGTAGTCGGAGGCATAGCGCACATCACCGGCCCAGTCGAAACCCAGCCATTTCACGTCGCGCTGGATGGCGTCGATGTACTCCTGGTCTTCCTTGGCCGGGTTGGTGTCGTCGAAACGCAAGTGACAGGCGCCACCGAATTCCTTGGCCAGGCCAAAGTTGACGCAGATCGACTTGGCGTGACCGATGTGCAGGTAGCCATTGGGCTCCGGCGGGAAGCGGGTGACGATGCTGCTGTGCTTGCCCGAATCCAGGTCGGCCTGGATGATCGGCCGCAGGAAGTTCGCAGGGACAGCGGGGGCGCCTTTGGCAGCGGCGTTGGGCGCGTTGTCGGCAGTGGGCTTGCTCATAGGATCCTTGAATGCACGTGTCCGGCCTGGGTAGGCCGATTGAATCAAAGGGCCTATCATAGCCGAAGCAGTCAAGCTGCCGACAGTCGGGCCCGGATAAACTGGCGTGATTTATCACGGCTTTTTGCCGCGGCGTGGCAAAATGGCCAATGCGCGCCATGTGTCGCGAGCGCCCGAGCCTGCGTCAGGTGTAAGCACGCGCCCTGCGCGCCCTCATTCCCGTATGCCTTGAAAGAGCGAATTTCAGCATGTCCAAAGTCAAACTGAGCACCAACCACGGCGATATCGTCCTGCAACTGAACGCCGAAAAAGCTCCGCAAACTGTTGAGAACTTCGTTCAATACGTCAAAGACGGCCATTTCGACAACACCGTGTTCCACCGTGTGATCAAAGGTTTCATGATCCAGGGCGGTGGCTTCGAGCCTGGCATGAGCCAGAAGAAAACCCGCGCCAGCATCCAGAACGAAGCTGACAACGGCCTGAAGAACACCAAGTACAGCATCGCCATGGCCCGTACCATGGAGCCGCACTCTGCCTCGGCCCAGTTCTTCATCAACGCCGCCGACAACGACTTCCTCAACCACAGCGGCAAGAACGTGCAGGGCTGGGGCTACGCTGTGTTCGGTGAAGTGATCGAAGGCCGTGAAGTGGTCGATGCCATCGAGAAAGTCGCCACCGGTTCCAAAGCCGGCCACCAGGACGTGCCGAAAGACGACGTGGTCATCGAGAAAGCCGAGATCATTGAGTGATTCTGCTGATCTCTGATCTGCACCTGCAAGAAGAACGCCCGGACATTACCCGGGCGTTTCTTGATCTGCTCGATGGCCGCGCGCGCCACGCCCATGCGCTGTACATTCTTGGCGATTTCTTCGAGGCCTGGATAGGCGACGATGCCATGACGCCGTTCCAGCAGTCGATCTGCCGTGCCCTGCGGCAGCTGGGCGACAGCGGCACGGCCATCTACCTGATGCATGGCAACCGTGACTTCCTGCTTGGCCAGCGCTTCTGCGAGGCGGCCGGCTGCACGTTGCTCGACGACCCCTGCGTGATCGAGCTGGGCGGTGAGCAGGTATTGCTGATGCACGGCGACACCTTGTGCACCCGCGACGTGGGCTACATGAAAATGCGCCGCCTGCTGCGCAACCCGCTGAGCCTGTGGGTTCTGCGCCACCTGCCGCTGTCGGCTCGCTACAGACTGGCACGCAAGCTGCGCAGCGAAAGCCGCACCCAGGGGCGGATGAAATCCACTGAAATCGTCGACGTCACGCCAGAGGAAGTGCCCAAGGTAATGGCGGCGCATGGCGTGCGTACCCTGGTGCATGGCCATACCCATCGGCCAGCGATTCACAAGCTGGTCGTGGACGGCCAACCGGCCCGGCGCATCGTGCTGGGCGACTGGGACCGCCGGGGCTGGGCCTTGCAGGTTGACGAGCAAGGGTTTCAGCTGGCGCCGTTCGACTTTTCCTGAAGGCAACGTCGCCGGCAAGCCGGCCCCCAATTCCCACCAGGCCTTCAATACGGTGGGGAGCTTGTGGACGCTGGCTCGCCGGCGATCGAGCCAAACGCCCTTAGTGCTGTGCCACTGCGCCCTTGTCGGCTTCACTGATCACCACTTCGCGGTACTGCGGGTCAGCCTTGATCTGCGCCTCGGTAAAGGGAATTACCGCCAGCTGCTTGGCCGCAAAGGCCTTGGTCTGGTCACTGGCGTGTGCCGATGCCGCCTCGCTGGACTGCGAAAACGCCAGTAACCCGCGGGCCTCTGGCCCTTTGTCGGTGAAACTGACCAATTGCAGATAACTGGTACCACTGACCACCAGGCGCTTGCCCTGCCCGTGCGGCACACTGTACATCGCGTTGTACACCCCCAAGGCCTGTGGGCCGCCCGGCACCGGCGTGCCATCGACTGCCTGCTGCACCTGCCCCCACTTCACCTGTGGCGCCATACCGCTCTCGGCCACCTGCTGCAGTGAGGCCAGTGCCGCCTCGTGCACCCGCTTGCGCACGGCCGCCTGCTCCACGGCCAGCCCGCGCGGGGTGTGTTGCGGGTCGGCCGGGTCGAACGCAACCCGCCAGCTGTCCGGGTGCTCAGCCAAGGCGGTGAGCAGGTTGTGGAAATGCACCAGGCCCACGCCGCTCTCGAGGTCGGCCTTGCCATCCCAGTTCGCCAGGCTGGTGCATAGGGCCTGCACGTCTGCACTGGCGCCCTGGCACCATTGCAGCAAGTCGGGCAGCACCAAGCTGGCCAGGTAGACTTCGTCGTCGGTGACCATGCGCTGCAGGTCATCGACGCCCAACCGCGCTTTGCCCTGCAAACGCTGCAGGGCAAAGCGGCCGCGCATGCCCAGCGGCTGGTCACTGCGGCTGACCAGCGGCGAAAACCCGGTCAGGGGCTGCGCCGGGTTGGCCAGCCAGGCCGGGTCGTTGGAGTTTTGCACGTAATCGTCGCGCTCGAGGCTTGGCAGCAGCCTTGCCGGGAAAATACCCGGTTGTGCCGCCTGCGCATCGACCTTCCACTGGCAGGCGCTGCGTGAGCCGTCCAGCACCACCAGGCTGCCCGGCGCTTGCGGATTGCTGCAAGTGTCGAGCATCTGCTGGTCCACATAAGGCACCACTGACTGGTTCAGGTACAAGGCCCTGCCCGCCTGGTCCACCGCAATGGTGTTGACCCACGGGATACCCTGCAATTGCTCGACCGAGCCGCGCAGGGCCGCCAGGCTTTCAGCGCGGTTGATCTGGTTCCACTGCTGCAGCACGCGGGTATTGTCCAGGTTGGCGTCACGCAGGCTGTAGGCCGCATGCGTTTCCCAGTCCAGGCGGCCAGGCCATTGCACCACCGGACCGAACTGCGAGCTGTACACCTCACGCTGTACCTGGCTCAGTCGCCCATCCTCACCTTTGACTGCCACGCTGACGGTTTGCCGGGCCAGCGGCAATGACTTGCCGTCGAGCAGGTAACGGGTCGGGTCCTTGGGATCGAGCTGCAGGCGATAGAGGGTGAAGTGCGTGGAGGTATCGACGGTATGGGTCCACGCCAGGTGCTGGTTGAAACCGATATTGATCAGCGGCAGGCCTGGCAGCGCCGCGCCCATGACATTCAGCTGGCCGGGGATGGTCAAGTGCATCTGGTAGAAGCGCATGCCACCCATCCACGGGAAATGCGGGTTGGCCAGCAACAGGCCATGGCCATTGGCCGAGCGCTGGGCACCCACCGCCACGGCATTGCTGCCACGCTCCGTGGCAAACCGCGCCTGCCGGGCCAGGGCGGTGGCATAGCCAGCGGCCGCGAGCTGGCTGCCGGCCCCTGGCGGTTGCGCCCCCGCCAGTGCCTCCACGAACTGCCCAACCCCGCCTTCGGCCAGCAAGCGGCGGGTCAGCTTGACCAGGTCCTGGCTGCTGATCGGCCGCACCCACTCACCCGTTCCGCACTCGGCAGGCAAGCCCTGGCGGCGGCGCTCGGCCAGCGCGCGGTTGTAGCCACTGGCATAACCGGCCAGCAGTGCCTGTACTGGCGCCGGCTGCGCCTGGAGGAACGCGTCGACAGCGGCCTGGCTGTTGAGCCAGGTGAAGAACAGGTCGCTGCTGAGGTTGTCGCGTTGCTCCAAGGTCTTGCCCGTGGCGCCGAAGTGCCGGGAGCGCTCGCCATTGACGGTCAACACTTCGTTGGCCAGCAGGCACAAGTTGTCCTGGGCATAGGCATAGCCGACACCGTAGCCCAGGCCGCGCTCGTCCCTGGCCACGATGTGCGGCACGCCGAAGCTGGTGCGGCGGATCTGGGCGCTGGCGTCGGCTGCAGCAGGTTGCGCCAGCGCAGTGGCGCTCCAGGCCACCAGGGCGGCCGCCAGGCTGGTGCAGGTCATGGGACGGGACAGTGAAAACACGGGCATTCCTCGGGTTCGCGGGTTATCCCGTTCAGACGAATGGCCAGATGAAAATTTTACGTTTTACAGGGCGATGGAACGTCTTGATGAAAAACAGCCATTTTTTTAACGCGTGCGTTGCAGTTTTTGCGATCTCATTCGTCCTAGTAAGTGAGGCAACCACATTTCGGGTTCGTCCACGAAAAGGAGCATTCACATGTACAACCCGCAACCCTCATTACTGGCTGGGCGCGCCCCAGGCAAGGCGCCCAAGGGACAGGACGCATTTGCTGACGAGCGCACCGGCAACGAGCAGATCCGCGAATTGCTGCGCACCTTCGGCCTGCGCACCAGCCTGATCCGCCTGAAGGTGATCGACGCCCTGCACGCCGCCGACCGCAATGGCCGCAGCATTGGCGTGCGTGGCGTGCACGCGCAACTGGAGCAACTGGATATTCCGCTGTCGTTCCTCAGCGTGCGCGAAGTGCTCAAGCGCCTGTGCAGCGAGGGGGTGATCCAGCTGGGCAGCGACAAGTGCTACAGCCTTGCCCCCCAGGCGCGCGCCATACTGGAACAAGCGCCCGCGCGCTGAGTGCCTGGCCGGCCAGGCTTGGCCGGCCCGCGCAGGTCAAGGCTTGACCTTGCGCCGCAGGATGCCATTGATCACCACCACCACCACGGCAATGGCGATGGCCAGCATCTGGAACGTCTGTTCACTGATAGTGCCCTGCTTCTGCAGGTGGGACAGGCCCAGCATCAGGCCCAGTACGACCAGTATGATCAGAAGTGAATATTTGAGGCGCTGCACGTGTGTCATCGAAGGTTCCTTGCAACATCAGGGGCAAATGGCTCGCAATGAGCCGCGGCAATGATACAACGGGCACCGCCCCCGGCGCTGCATTTCCTGCTGGGTCAGGCGGTGACAGCCTGAAAGCATGAAACCTCCAAGCACCCATGCCGGAGGCACCGTGTACAAACCCTTGCTCCTCACTTCGCTGTTTTTTTCCCCCGTCTACGTTCACGCCCTGGATACCCAGCAGGTACCCGCCGAGCACCTGCTGGAGCTGGGCCGCGAGCTGGCGACCCACGCCGGCACTAGCCAGTGGCAGCAACTGTGGCAACGGGTACGCCAGGCCGGCTACCTGGGCGGGGACAACAGGCCGCTGAACTTCACCGTGCCCACCACCCGCCTCCCCCACCTGGCCCGGGAAACCCTGGCCCAGGCCGACCAGGTGCAAGCCGTACGCCAGACCCAGGCCCTGTACCGGCGCAGCTTTGACGGGCAGATGATCGGCCAGCGCGATGGGCAGCCCCTGTACACCCTGTGCCTGCTGGTGGATTGGCGAACGTTGCCTGCAAGCATGCGAACGGCGCCCCAAGCCTACCTGCACAGCGCCAGCTTGCTGAGCAGTTTTCCCTGCGACTAAGGGTTCAGCACCCTTTCGTTGAGAACGGCAGTGAGCGAGCGGGAAATCACCCTATGCAGCCTACCAGCAACGCCATTTCCTACATGCGCGGATATTGCTGCCTGCAAAACCTGTTCACCGAAGCTACAGCCGCCAACCCATATGCCGCCTAGCGACACGCCTCGGCTGTCGCACAGAATTTGCTCACACCCTCCGACATAACGCCACGGGTGATCGGGTCGCAAATCCCTTATCCCGAAGGAGCGCCACATGCAAACGCCAGACTTGAGCCAGATCGATATCAGCCAATTGCCCCACTCGTTGCAGGCACTGATCACCTGCATCGGCATCGACAACGCCTACCAGCTGACCTGCGCGTTCGGCGGCAGGCCCAAATACATCCCCAAGCACCGCGAGCGCACCAAGCTCGCCGACGTCCTCCCGCCCGAAGCGCTCGATGCGCTGATCAAGCGCTTTGCCGGGGTAGCCCTGGAGATCCCCAAGGCGGACCACTTCCTGCGCCAACTGCGTAACCAGCAAATCCAGAAAGAAAGCGCCAATGGCCTGTCCCGCAGCCTGCTGGCCAACAAGTACGGCCTGAGCCTGCGCCAAATCGGCAACATCCGCCGCCAGGAGGCGTGCGCCCGCTGACCCCCCTGCCGCCCAGAGCACCCTCGGCGGCCCCAACCCACTAGAAAGAGCATCCCACTATGTCGATAGACAACAGCCTCATTGGCTCGGTCATCAATGCCCTGCCCATGGATCGCATGATCGCCGGCCCCTTGCAAGCCATGGTCCAGGCGCAGGTTACCGCGAGTAAATCGTACGCCGACTTCCTGATGCAGGTCTGCATCCAGAACGGCAAGGCCGTAGCCATCCAGTTCGACTATGACGAAACCATCGTCGACGAACAGGGCGAATACAAAGGTGTGGTCAGCAAGACCATGAAGGTGCCGCTGCTGGCGGCCATTACCCACCCGAACATTACCATCGAGGAGGGTAATGTCGAGTTCGAGCTGGTCATCAACCAGATGTCGGAGGACGTGACCAGCAAGGACATGAACGCCACCGCCAGCGGCTCGATCGGCTGGGGGCCGTTCAAGCTCAACGTCAGGGGCAGCGTCAGCCACAAATCCACGCAAACCCGCAAGACCGATACCCGCGCCCGTTATGCATTCAATACCACACTCAAACGCCAGGAGCCGCCGGAAGCGGTCATGCGCTTGATCGAGTTCCTCACCGACGCTGCGACCAAACCTACGGTGGTCAAAAACGCCGCCCTGGAAAGCCCCGACCAGATCTCGCAGCGCGATACCCTCAAGAACCCGGCAGCCGACACACCGGGGCTCAAGGTGGAAAACGACAAAGCACCCGGGGCTGCAAACAAACCCACGGACAAAGCTGACAAAAAAGGTTGAACCAGACCTTGATGTTTTTCGCTCACTTCCGCCTGGCCCCTTGATGAGCAACAAGGGGCCATTCTGGCCTGAGGAACCCACGCAATGGACAAGGCCCCCGCGCCCATGACTTCAATCGACCTGCGCGAGATCACTCGCGGCCTGCAAGAAGCCGCCAGTGCCACCAACAGCCTGATCGCGCAGCAGTACATCAACCTGTTCGACCAGTTCTTCGAGTGTGACAGCGAAGCGTTGGGCGCCCCCATGAAAGCCAAGATGGTGGAAGTGGCCATGGACGGCCAGCACATCATGCGTGTACCGCTGTTCGCCCTGGTGTCGCCCAAAGGCCTGGCGCTGGAGCGCATGCAGGTTGACCTGTCGGTGCGTGTCAAAGGCACGGAAGCACAGCCAGCATTACTGCCTACCAGCGAGAACAAGGCCGCCAGCTTCAAGGTCACCATCGGTGGCCAGGGTCGCCAAGGCGACAGCCGAGACCCTGACGAAGTGCAGATCCGCATGCAGTTCCAGGCCAGTGAGCCGCCTGAAGCGCTGAACCGGCTGATCGAGGAGTACACCAGCCTGATCACCCCGGTACGCGCCCCCACCCCGCCACCCTCACCCGACAGCAATGAGTTCATCGACGCGGCCACCGTCCGTTGACGGCGCCGCCGCGTTCAACCTAGAAGTCGCGCTTGTAGAAGATATCCAGGGAGCTGGCCAAACCGCTGGCCGCCTCCAGGTAGACCTTCTTGCTCAACTTGTAACGCAAAGCGATGGTGTTCGCTGGCTCGAACACCCCTACCCCGTAACGAAGGCTCAGCTTCTCGGTGAGGTTGCCACTGGCGACCACGCTGGTGGTATTGCCCGAGCCTTCGGTATCCAGCTGGAAGTCGTCGATGCCCAGGCTGGAGGCCAGGCTACCGGTGATACCGGCGCTGCCTGCCAGGCCGAGGCCCAGTGCCGCTTCGGCGAGCATGTTGTTGTCCTCGCCGGAGGTGCCCAATGGCCGCCCCAGCACCAGATAGGACAAGGCCTGCTCCTGGCTCATGGCCGGCTCCGAAAACACCTGGCTGGTCGGCTGTTCGGCACTGCCACTCAAGCGAATACCGGCAATCACATCGTCTACCTTGCGGATGGCTTCGATGTCCAGGTAAGGCTGGTCGATCGGCCCGGCGAACAGCAGGCGCGCGCGGCGGATGGTCAGGCGCTGGCCGTAGGCGCGGTAGCGACCGTCTGCCAGGCTCAATTCACCGCGGGTGTCGAGGTTGTCACCGATGTGCACATGGCCAAGCAGGTTGGCGGTAAGGCCAAAGCCGGTGAACGACAGCTTGTCCTGGCCCACTTCGACGTCAATGTCCATGGCCATCGCCATGGGTGGCTTGCCCTCCTCGGTCTGGCGGCCAACGATGACCGTATCGTCCGAGACCTTGACGGTAGAAGGCGGTAATTCGCGCACAGTGATCTTGCCTTTGGGCACCAGTACTTTGCCGGTGACCGCCAGTTTGTCGTCGATCAGGCGCAAGGTCAGGTCCGGGGCGACCTCCAGCGTGGCGTAGGGCTCCACCGTGATCGGCAGTTGCTGGCCTTGCAAGCGCACGTCCATGCCCAGCGCCTGGCCCCAGGTGAGGTTGCCGCTCAACTGCCCGCGCCCTGCTTCGCCACTGCGCCAATTGCCTTCCAGGCGCACCTGCTCACCGGCGATCTGCGCCTGCACAGACAGTGCCTGCAGGCTGGCTGGCAGCTCCGCGCCGCTGACTTCGCCGCCACTGAGCGCCAGGTTGCCGTTGACCTGCGGTGCCAGCAAGGTACCCGAGAGCTGGCCGCTGCCATTGAGCTGGCCGGCCAACCGCTCGACCATCGGCACGAAGGGCCGGGCCACCGAGAGGTCCAGGCCAGCCAGGCGGAAATCACCCGACAGCGGCTTGTTCTTGCCCAGCGGGTCGAGCCGGGTGTTGACGTTCAGCTCACCCAGCCGCTCGCCACGGAATACCAGGCGCGTGTCGATACGCCGCGGTGCCAGGGTACTGTCCAGGCGCAGGGCCTGATACGGGAAGTCGATCCAGCGGCCTTTGTCGCGCACGCGCAGGGTGCCGCCACTGGCATCGACCACCGCGCTACCCTTGGGGCCACTGGCCGGTATATCCAGGCTGATGTCGGCGTTGAGCAGCCCCTGCCAGGCGAAGTCCTTGGGCAGCCACTGCGCCAGGCTGCCCAGCGGGAACTGCTTGAGGTGGTAGCGCAAGCGTGGCTCCGGCGCCAGGCGTTGGTCATCGCCACACAGGCTGGCCTGGCCAGAGCGCCAGCAGTGGGCACCGAAATCGAGCTGGCCGTTGGCCAGCCGCTGCAACCGCGCCGGGGCCTGCAACTGCCAGTCCTGGCCACCGGCCTGGACTCGCCCGCTGGCCAGTCGCCCGCGCCAGTCGCCCTTGCTCAACTGGCCATCCAGCCCCAGGTCAAGCTTGAGCTGCGGGCCGTCCAGGGCCAGGTTCAGAGCCTGCTGGCGAATGTCACCCTTGCCGCTGGCCTGCAACGTGCCCAGTGCCGTGTCACCCAGGTGAATGCCGGTGGCCTTGAGCTCGACCACCCCACGCTGGGCGCTGTCGAGTTTGGCATCCAGGTTCAGTTGTTGCAGGCGGTTCTCAGCCTGCGCCAGGCGCTGGCCCTGCAACGTCAGGGTGCCTTGCGGCGCCTGCAGCGTGCCGGCGACATCCACGCGCCCCTTGACCTGGCCTTGCAGCCGGGGCCACAGCTGGCCCAGGCGGGGCAAGTCGAGGTCGATGCGCCCGGCCAGGCGCTGCTGCAGGCTGCCACTGCCATTGATACGGTTGTCCCCCAGCTGGATCGCCAGCGCACCCAGTGTCCAGCGCTGCCCGGCCCCTTGTGCCTCGGCCTTGAACACAGCCGGCTGGCCGCGCAAGCGCCCCTTGAGGTCAAGCTGGGCATCCAGGCTCAGCACGTCATCCTTCAGCTCGCCTTTGGTACGCAATGGCCCCGCCAGGGTGCCAGGCAGCTCGGCCAGCCAGTAGGCCGGGTCGAGTGCAGACAGTTGCAAGTCGACATCCCACGCCAGGGTATCGGCAAAGCGCACTGCAACACTGCCGGCAGCCTTGCCCTGGCCGGCGGTGAGCGCCAGTTGTGGCAGCCTGACCTGATCCAGGTCGCCTTCGAAAGGGCTGGCCAGGGTGAACGCCCCCGCCGGGCCGTCAAGATCACCGGCGAAGGTCCCCTGATACTTGCCATCACGGTAATGCACACGGGTATTGAAGCGCTTGAGGGTAACCTGTGGCGGCGTTTCCAGCGGATACAGGCGCAGCCAGGGAAAATCCTGCCAGTCCAGCTGAGCATCGGCGGTCAGGCCTTGCTGCCAGTCTGCCGTGGCTTGCAGCTTGACGCGCTGGGTGTCGCTGGCGGTAAGGTCGAGGGCATCGAGCCTGGCCCCCTTGCTGTCGACCAGGCCGGACAACGCCAGGGCGATCGGCGTTTGTTCTGCGGGCAGGTTGGCGGTACCCGACAGCTGGTAGCCCTTGAGCAGGTCGCCCTTGGCTGCCAGGTCGAGCTGGTTCAACTGCAAGGTGTCAGGCAAGGAAGCGGTCGGCTTGAACGCTTCGGAACGGATCTGCAGCGTCGCAGGCAGGTGCTCGGCCAGGGCCTGCAGCGTGCCGCTCAACGTGGCGTCCAGGTAGCCGCTGCTGGCTCCCGTGAGGTTCAAGGTCTTTTGCAGTTCACCCTCGGCGTTCAGCGCCAGCTGCCAGGGCTTGCCCCCTACAGCCGGCAGCTGCAGTTGCGCCTGCAGCGTTGTCGGCCAGTCGCCTTCGGGCTGGATATGGCCTTGCAGGTTCAGCAGCAGGTCGTCGCGCTGCAGGTGCAGGCTGTCGATCTGCATCCCGCCGCGGGTCCAGTGCGCTGCAAGCTGCACGTCGCCCAGCAGGTCACTGCCGTCCAGGCGCAGCTGCCCGACCTTCACCTCGCCCAGTTCGATGGCCACCGGCAGGCGCAGTGCCGGCAATTGCAGGGGGCCGCTGTCGGCCGGCTCGGTGCTAGGGGCAAAGGCCATGTCGATGCGCTGTGCCTGCAAGCGGTCGATGCACAAGGTGGCGCGCAGCAGGCAGGCAGGCGACCAGGCCAACTGCGGGGCCTGCAGCTCGACCTTGCTGCCGGCGTCGGCCCAGCTTACCCGGCTTGCTTGCCAGCTGCCCCCCAGGCGGCCCTGGAAGTCGGTGACCTGCAAACCGGGAACCTTGCCCAGCGCCCAGCGGCTGCCGGCCTCGGTACCCAGCAGCAAGCCGAGGGCCAGGCCCAGGCCCGCCAGCAATCCAGCCAGGCCCAGCAGGGTATATCTGATTACGCGTTTCACAACTCGGGCCCCATGGAAAAGTGCAGGCGAATGCCACCGTCGTCATCCAGCGCCTTGGCCAGGTCCAGGCGCAGCGGCCCCACCGGCGACACCCAGCGCACACCAAAACCGACCCCGGTTTTCAGGCTGGGCAATTCCAGGTCGTTGAACGAGTTGCCTTGGTCGACGAATGTGGCAAGCCGCCACTTCTCGGTCAGCGAGTACTGGTACTCGACACTGCCGGCCACCAGGTAACGCCCGCCAATACGGTCACCGTCGCTGTTTTCGGGCGACAGGGTCTGGTAGTCGTAACCGCGCACGCTCTGGTCGCCGCCGGCGAAGAAGCGCAGCGACGGCGGGATATTGTTCTTGAAACCGTTGGTTGCGCTGCCGCCGAACTGCACGCGGCCAAGCAAGCGGTGGTTGTGGCCCAGGGTGGTCAGGCCCTTGAGCAGCACGTTGCCGTGCAGCAGGTTGGTGTCCGACACCAGCCCTTCCTTGGCCACCTGCACATCGAATTGCAGGCGGTAGCCATTGTGCGGGTCGATGCGGTTGTCACTGCGCAGGAACGAGTAGCTAACGCCGGGCATCAGCAGATTACTCAACCCGCTGTCGTCGCCCAGGCGGTACTCTTCGCGTTGGTATTTCAGAGAGATCACCCGTTGCCAACCGCTGGGCAGCTTGCTGTGCCACTCGGGGCCCACCGTCAGCAGCTTGCTGAGGGTGTCGGTACCGGCAAGCTCTTCATTCTGATAGCCGCCGGCAAAGCGCAATTTGTCGGTCAACGGCGGATCGAGGGGAATGTCGTACCACAATCCCACGTTCTGCCGCGGCGCCGACAGCTCGGTTTCCCAGCCATAGCTGTGGCCGTGGGGGTTGACCCAGTGGCGGGTCCAGTTGGCCTTGCCGCGCGGCCCGACGTCGGTGGAGTAACCCAGGCCCAGCCCCATGGTGCGGGGTTTGCGGGTTTCCAGGCGCACGTCCACCGGTATGTCTTCACCCACCGCGGCGGTGGGCGCCGCATCCACCCGTACCCCTTCGAAATAACCGCTCGACTGCAGGTCGTTGTTCAGTTCGGCGATCAGCTCCGAGTCGTACGGGGTACCTGGCTTGAACGGCACCATGCGCTGCAGCAGGTCTTCGTCCAGCGGCGTGTCGCCGCCAAAGGTGACTGCGCCAAGGCGGTAGCGCGGGCCACTCTGGTAGACCAGTTCGATATCGGCCACCCCGGCCTGCGGGTCCACCGCCAGGCGCTGGCGGCTGAAGCGCCCGCTGAAGAAGCCGTAACGCGACGCCTGGTTCTGGATCAGGCGCTTGGCATCCTCGTAGGTACCGTGGTTGAGCTGTTCACCCGGGCGCAGCGCCCGGCTGTCGGGTACCCGAAAGGCCTTCATGTCACTGGCCGGGCCCTCGATGCGCACCGTGACGTTGCGCAGCCGAATCGGCTCGCCCGGGTTGATGCTGAGGATCAACTGCGGGGAATGGTCGGCATCGCTGGCAGGCTTGACCTCGCTGTCGATCTGCGCCTGATAGTAGCCAAGTGCCTGCGCGGCTTTGCGCGCCTGCTCCTCTGCACCACGACTGAAGCGCAACAGTGCTTCTTCATCGCGGTCACCCAGTGAACCTATATAGCCTTCGACATTGGCCTTGAGCGCCTTGTTGGCCGGTTTCACCTGCACCAGCAACTCGCTCTGGCCCCATGCTGCAAAACTGGCGGCCCAGATAACCAAGCCCCAGGTCAATCTTCCTGAATACGTCATGCGGCGAATGCTACCAGACCCGAACGCTCAAGGGAGCCGCCTTGCGGCCTGTTCAGGCCAAAGCGGATGTCGAAGCCACCGGGTTGGGGTGAAAGAATACCCGTTCCCGGATCGGCCCTATGGCCACCTCACCAATTTCCTCGTAACCCTGGCGCTGGTAAAACGCCAGATAGTGCTCATTGCCCGTGTCCAGCACCACGCCTTGGGTGCCGGGGTCTTCGGCGCACCAGTCATGCACAGCTTGTAACAATTGTTCGCCGTACTGCTTGCCTTGAAACTGCGGGTGCACCCCCAGCAGTGGCAGCACATGCACCTGATCACTGGGCAGGCAGGTCGACAAAGCGGCCTGGTAGTCCATGTAGCGCCGCGTGCAGCGCAGGCCGGTGCCGAGCATCATGCGCAGGCGCCAGGCCCAACTGTCCGCCACACCCAAGCGGCGCAGCGGCGGCACGATCAGGGCCACGGCCACCAGGCGATCGTCCACCAGCAAGCCGATCGCAGGCAGTTGCAGGTAGAAGTGCTGGCGTACCCATTCACGCACCATCACCCGCAGGCGCCGTTCATAGCCTGGGCGCTGGGCTTCGAAGATATAGGCAAAAGTGGGTTCGTGCCGGTAGGCGTTGTACAGCAGGGAACGTACCTCGCGGCTGTAACCATCATCGAGCAGGCAGACACGGGCCGGAGCGGCTGTGGTTTCGGGCATTGCGGGCAGACCTCCTGGAATGGGCGTTCAGAGCCTTGGAGGTTGCGCTCCGCGCTTCGTTCCACCCTTACAGCACGTTAGCAGCAGGCCTCCTGCCCCGCCACGCTGGTGATCGCCGGCGATGTCCGCTAGCATCGCGCCTTTTACCGGGATTGTCTTTCCATGAAGATCGTCTGTTTCAACATCAACGGCCTGCGAGCCCGCCCGCACCAGCTGGCAGCGCTGATCGAAAAGCACCAACCAGACGTGATCGGCCTGCAGGAAACCAAGGTCAGCGACGAGCAGTTCCCGTTGGCCGACGTACAGGCGCTGGGTTACCACGTGCACTACCACGGGCAGAAGGGCCACTACGGCGTCGCCCTGCTCTCGCGCCAGGCGCCGCTCAGCCTGCACAAAGGCTTTGCCGGCGATGAAGAAGACGCCCAGCGCCGCTTCATCTGGGGCACCTTCGCCGACGCCCAGGGCAACCCGATCACCATCATGAACGGCTACTTCCCCCAAGGCGAAAGCCGCGACCACCCCACCAAGTTTCCGGCCAAGCAGCGCTTCTACAGCGACCTGCAGGTACTGCTGGAAAGCCAGTTCCGCAACGACCAGCCAGTGCTGGTGATGGGCGACATGAACATCTCGCCGCAGGACTGCGACATCGGCATTGGCCCGGACAATGCCAAGCGCTGGCTGAAGACCGGCAAGTGCAGTTTCCTGCCGGAAGAGCGCGAATGGATGGAGCGCTTGAAAGGCTGGGGCCTGGTAGACAGTTTCCGCCACCTGTACCCGGACGTGAACGACCGCTTCAGCTGGTTCGACTACCGCAGCCGCGGCTTTGAAGACGAGCCCAAGCGCGGCCTGCGCATCGACCTGATCATGGCCTCGCACGCGCTGGTGCCGCGGATCAAGGCAGCAGGCGTGGATTATGAACTGCGCGGGATGGAAAAGCCGTCCGATCATGCACCGATCTGGCTTGAGTTGAGCTGACCGTGTGAGCGCAACATGTCTGCCGGGGCGGCTCGATCGCGACACAAGGGCGCGCCGGCAAAGCCTGGGTTACAAGCCCAGGCGCAGCACCTCGCCTACCCCCGCCCCACGCACATCGTCCGCCGCGCTGACCAAGGCAAAGTTGTACGCCCCATGCGACCAGTACCGCGCCTCCAGCTGGCCATCGACCCGTTGCCCGTTCGGCATGCGCCGAAAGCCTTCGCTGGGTGAACGCATGAACAGGCTGATACGCTGGCCCTTGCCGTCCTCGAACACCAACAAGGCTGCGGGCCCTTGCTCGTTGCTGAGCAACCGCGCCCCCACCGGCCTGAAGCCATAGCCCGCCAGGTCTGGCAACTGCCCGACACGGTTGAAGTGCCGGCCCAGCCAATCGCGCAACTGGGCCGGGTCGCTGGCCTGAATATCCAGCGCCTGGCTGGCGGCGAACAACTTGTGCGCCTGCACGGCATCGGCCATCGGCAGCTCGGCATTGGCCAGGGTGGCATCGCGGGCCTGCCAGCCGCCCAAGCCCCCTACACCCAGGGCCAGCACCATGGCCGCTGCCGCGGCCCAGCGCCGCTGCCGGCGTTGGCGCAGTTGCCGCCGCAGCTGGCCCAGCTCAAGCGCGGGGGCACCGGCTGGCTCGCCAAGCCCGGCCAGCGCCGTGCGCAGCCGCCGGGCATCGGCGCGCCAGCCTTCCACACGTGCCGCCGCCTGCGGGTTGGCCGCCAGCCAGGCCTGCACCTCGGCGCGCCGCGCCGGCTCCAGGCGCTCGTCGACGTAAGCGTGCAGTTCATCTTCGGTGGGGATAAGGCGCGTCATTTCAATCTCCGCAAGGCCGGTGGCTGGGGTGAGCCTTCGGTCAGTTCACGCAAGGCATTGCGCGCCCGCGACAGGCGCGACATTACCGTGCCGATAGGAATGCCCAAGGCCTGGGCGGCCTCCTTGTAGCTCAGGCCCTCGACGCTGACCAGCAGCAGCAAGGCACGCTGCTCGGCACTCAGCCGGGAAAACGCTTGCAAGTCGGCCTGGGCCAGGATGATCGCTTCAAGGTTGTCACCAACGGGTTCGTCATCGCGCTCGGCACGGCCGAACCAGGACAGCCAGCGCGCATGCAGGCGCTCACGGCGTTTACCGTCCAGGTACAAGCGATAAAGGATGGTGAACAGCCAGGCACGCAGCGCCTGCGCGTCGCGTTGCTGGTCTCGTCGGCTCAGCGCGCGCTCGACGGTAGCCTGCACCAGGTCGTCGGCGCTGCCCGGTTCACGGGTCAGCCATACGGCAAAGCGGCGCAAGCGGGCGAGCAGTTCGCGCCACTGCTGGTTGTCCAGGTCGTGCATGGTCAGGTCCGGCCTATGGGGCAGTCAGTGTAAGGGGCAGACGCGTGCAGGCCTATTTTATTCCCCCGTGGGAATAAATAGCGCGCTACCCCGTCGTACTGGCACCTTCACTGAACCGGACGCACACCATGAACTCACCTTTGCACGGCCCGGCCAAGGCCCTGCGCCTGGCCGCCATCGGCGCCGTGATGCTGGCCGCAGGTGCCGGCTTCGCGTATGCCGCTGGCTGGCTGGGCCAACCGCAGTTGACCCCGCAACGCATCATCGACACCTTCGAAGCCCAAGCCGGGCACTACCCCGGCTACCGCAAGAACCACGCCAAGGGGCTTTGCGTCAGTGGTTACTTCCAGCCCAGCGGCCAGGCAGCCAGCCTGTCCACGGCACGCGCATTCAGCCAGCCGCGGGTGCCGGTCATCGGCCGTTTCGCCATCGGCGGGGCCAACCCGTTCGCCCCGGACACCAGCATACCGGTCCGCAGCCTGGCAATTGAGTTGAGCACCGATGACGGCCAGGTCTGGCGCACCGGCATGAACAACCCGCCGGTGCTTGCCGTCAGCAACCCCCAAGGGTTCTACGAGCAGGTGCTGGCCAGCGCACCGGTCAAGGCCACCGGCAAACCCGACCCGGCCAAGCTGCAGGCGTTCTTCGCCGCACACCCGGAAAGCGCAGCGTTTCGTCAATGGGCGGCCAGTTACAAACCCAGTGACAGCTTCGCCAGCACGCAGTACCACAGCATCAATGCCTTCCGCCTGATCGACGCAGCCGGCGCGGCCCACCCGGTACGCTGGCAGCTGGAGCCACAGGCGCCGTTCGCCGCGTTGCCTGGGCAGGTCGACGACAAGTTGTTCCTCCAGCACGACTTGCAGCAGCGCCTGGCCCAAGGCCCGTTGCGCTGGACCCTGCGCCTGGTGCTGGCGGAACCGGGCGATGCGGTGGATGACCCGGCCCGCCCCTGGCCTGCCGAGCGGCGCAGCGTGGACGCCGGCACCCTGGTGCTGGAGCAGGTCGATGGGCCCGAACAAGGGGCCTGCCGCGACATCAACTTCGACCCCCTGATCCTGCCGCAAGGTATCGAAGCCTCCAACGACCCGATCCTCGCCGCCCGTTCCGCCGCCTATTCGGAATCTTTCAACCGCCGCAGCCGTGAATCGCTCGGCACCGGAGCCCGCCCATGAAGCCCGAAGCCTTCCACCCCCTTGCCCGCGCGCTGCATTGGTTGATGGCCGTGCTGATCCTGGCCATGCTGTTCATCGGCGTGACCATGGTTGCCGACCTGTCGTTGCGCCACCCTGTACTGATCAGCCTGCACAAGGCCACCGGCCTGGCGTTGCTGGTGCTGGTCGTGCTGCGTATCGGCGTGCGCCTGGCCGTACCCCACCCGCCGCTGCCTGCAGACCTGCCAACCGTGCAGCGCTGGGCTGCCGGCGCATCGCACCTGGCGCTTTATGGCCTGATGCTGGCGATGCCGCTGCTGGGCTGGGCCATGCTGTCTGCCGGCGACTACCCGCGCCCGCTGGGCCTGCCCGCGATCGCGCCGCACAACCTGCAGCTGTATGCCGTGCTGCGCCAGGCCCACGGCTGGGCAGGCTACTTGCTGTTCGCCACCGTATTGGTGCATGTCGGTGCGGCGCTGATGCATGCCTGGGTGCGCCGCGACGGCGTGTTGCGTAGCATGTGGCCTGGCCCCCTGCGCCGCAATCAATGACCTGAGGCAGCCCAGGGCGGTCGACCTCCATCAATGACCGGCTGTCACCGGCCCTACTGCCCTGGAAACCCCATGACCCTCGCAAAGGATCCTGCAACGCTCAGCCCAGCCAGCACCCTCGATCTACGCCCGCTGCTGCTGGCCAACATGGCCTGTACGATGTCGATGATGGCCTTCGTCGCCTTGATCGGCCCGATCGCCCGCCAGTTGGGCATGGCCACCTGGCAAGCCGGCGCCGCCATTACCGTGGCCGGCGTGGTCTGGGTATTGCTGGCCCGCCCTTGGGGCCGCGCAGCTGACCGCCTTGGCCGTCGGCGCGTATTGCTGCTGGGTAGCGCGGGTTTCACCCTGGCCTACTGGCTGTTGTGCCTGTTTGTCGAAGGTGCACTGCGCTGGATGCCAGGTGCAACAATGGCCTTCATCGGCCTGATGGTCGCACGCGCTTGCATCGGTGCCTTCTATGCCGCCATTCCGGTCGGCTGCAACGCCCTGATCGCCGACCATGTCGGGCCGCAGCAGCGGGCACGGGCCATGGCTTCGCTGGGGGCGGCCAACGCCGTGGGCCTGGTGGTCGGCCCAGCCCTGGCAGCGCTGCTGGCGCGGCATAGCCTGAGCCTGCCGTTTCTGGTCATGTCGCTACTCCCTGCCAGTGCCTTCGTGGTGCTGCTGTTGGCCCTGAAGCCACAGGCGCTTGCACACAGCCACGCGCCCACCCCGGTCAGGCTCAACGACCCCCGCCTGCGCCGGCCGTTGCTGGTGGCATTCAGCGCCATGCTGAGTGTGACCGTGTCGCAGATCACCGTCGGCTTCTTCGCCCTTGACCGCCTGCACCTGGGGCCAGCCCAGGCCGCCCAGGCTGCCGGCATTGCCCTCACCACCGTGGGTGTGGCGCTGATGCTGGCCCAGGTCCTGCTGCGCCAGCTGCAGTGGCCACCGCTGAAGATGATCCGGGTCGGTGCCACGGTTTCGGCGCTGGGCTTTGCCAGCGGCGCGCTGGCGACCACCGCCCCTTGGCTATGGGCCTGCTACTTTGTGGCGGCGGCGGGCATGGGTTTTGTATTCCCGGCGTTTTCGGCCCTGGCCGCCAATGCCATGCAGGCCGGCGAGCAAGGCGCCACGGCCGGCTCCATAGGTGCAGCCCAGGGCATGGGCGCGGTCATCGGCCCGCTGGCCGGGACCTTGGTCTATGCCGTGGACCCGCGCTTGCCATTCCTGGCCGTGGCAACGCTGTTGTTGCTGGTCGGGCTGTGGCCAATCCCGCGTGAACAAAGGCGTTGAGAAGCACAGCGCGCAACGCGGCAGAGTATGTTTTAATGCGCATCGCTCGTTATTTTAAACACCTCTGATTACAAGGCGGCTATGGACACGGGGACGCGACTCAAACTGGTGCGGGAACGCAACAACCTCTCCCAACGGGAATTGGCCCGCCGTAGCGGGCTGACCAACTCGACGATCTCGCAGATCGAACAGAACCGCGTGAGCCCTTCGGTCAGCTCCTTGAAAAAGCTCCTCGAAGGCATTCCCATGAGCCTGGCGGAGTTTTTCAGCTTCGACGAGCCGGTACGTGAAGAGCGCTATGTGTTCCGCGGCGGCGAACAGCCAGACCTGGGCCGTAACGGCCTGCGCATGCTGTTGGTCGGTGCCAGTGTCGAAGGCCGGCAGATGCGCATGTTGCGTGAGCTGTACGCGCCGGGCGCAGACTCCGGCGAACCGATCGTGCATGCCGAAGGCGAAGAATGCGGGCTGGTCACGCGGGGGACCGTGGAGCTGTGGGTCGACGGCCAGGTCAGCGTGCTCAACTCGGGTGATGGCTACTACATCCCCACCACCCTGCCGCACAGCTTCAAGAACATCGGCCCGGACGAGGCCGAGATCATCAGCGCCAATACCCCGGCGAACTTCTGACGGCATGAACAGCCGGGTGGTCTATCAACGCCTGCGTGACGCAGCGCTCGGTGTCCATACCCTGTCGATAGCCCAGCGCCATGACCACGCCCTGGTGGACGTGATCGTCGACGGCTGGCAACTGACCCTCGCGCTGGACAGCGAGGGCCTTGCCCAGTGCATCCACTGCACGGCCCCGTGCGGGGCGCAGGCGGGGCTCGATGCCTGGCAACGGTATGGCAGCAACCCCTGCGATCTGCTCAGCCAGTGGGAACGCACTCAGCTGGAAAGGCTGCTCGCCCCCTGCTGCAGCGCTGCCTCGACGAAGTCCAGGCGGTCCTGACCGAAGAACATGTCTTCGCCGACAAAGCACGTCGGCGCACCAAATACCCCCCGCTGCACCGCCACCTCGGTCGCCTGCCGCAGTGCTGCCTTGATTTCGTCATCTGCTGCCAGTGCGTGAAACGCGTGTGGGTCAAAGCCGCCTTCAACCAGGGTGGCGTCCAGTACCGCCACATCGCTCAGGTTGCGCTGCTGGGCAAACAAACCCTTGAACAACACCGCCAGCAGCCCCTCGAAACGCTCCGGCGCGCGTAACTGCGTACCCATGACGCCTCGCATCAAGTGCAGCGTATTGACCGGAAAACCCGGTGGCAGCCCAAACGGCACCCCGTAGCGGGCGGCAAAGCGCGCCAGGTCGTTGAACATATAGCGCCCTTTGGCGGGGATCATCGCTGGCGAAGCGTTGCCCGTGGCCTGGAATACGCCGCCCAGGAGCATTGGCCGGTAGTGCAGCGTTGCCCCGTGGCAGGCGCATAGCGCCGGCAGCTGGGTCCAGGCCAGGTAACTGGCTGGGCTACCCAGGTCAAAGTAGAAATCGACGTGCTTGTGCATGGTCATGTCCTTACAGGGAAAAGGGTTTACCAGCCTTCCATCCAGGGCCGCAGGTCCAGCTCGAAGGTCCACGCGTCGCGGGGCTGGGCGTGCAGGAACCAATAGCTGTCGGCGATGTGTGCAGGGTTCAGGATGCCACCCTCACCCTTGAGGGCGTAGCGCTCGGGGAAGCTGTCGCGAATGAAGGCAGTGTCGATGGCCCCGTCCACCACCACATGGGCGACATGAATATTGCGCGGCCCCAACTCGCGGGCCATGCTCTGGGCCAATGCGCGCAAGCCATGCTTGGCGCCGGCGAAGGCGGCAAAACCGGCCGCGCCACGGGTTGCGGCGGTGGCGCCAGTGAACAGCAGCGTGCCGCGCTCGCGCCGGACCATGCGCCGTGCTACCGCCTGGGCAGTCAGAAAGCCGGCGAAGCAAGCCATTTCCCAGATCTTGAAATACTTGCGTGGGGTTTCGTCCAGAATGCTGCATGGCATATTGGCGCCAATGTTGAACACAAAGGCTTCGATCGGGCCGATATCGCACTCGATGGTTTCGACCAGTTCCGCCACGTCGTCTTCCTTGCGCGCATCGGAGCCGAACCCGTAGGCCTGGCCACCGGCAGCGCGTATTTCTTCCAGCAACGGCTGCAGCTTGTCAGCCTGGCGCCGGGTGACACAGGCGATATAGCCCTCGCGGGCAAAACGCTTGGCAATCTCGCCGCCGGTGGCATCCCCCGCACCAATCACCAGCACGACTTTTTGTTGTTCCGACATGCCTGCACCCATTGGTAAATGATCGTTTAGTAAACGAACGCTATGCTACGATGCCGGCTTTCGTCAAGCCGTCTTGCAGAGGCACGCCCATGCGCTACCCAAACGAACACAAGCAGCAAACCCGTGAACGCTTGCTCGCCAGCAGCGGTGCGCTGGCCAAGCGTGGGGGCTTTGCCAGCACGGGCGTTGCCGGCTTGATGAAAGCCATTGGCCTGACCGGGGGAGCGTTCTACAACCACTTTCCGTCCAAGGATGACCTGTTCACCGAGGTGGTCCGGCAGGAACTCTGCAACAGCCCACTCGCCCGGCTGGCCAACCAAGGTGCCAGCCGCGAGCGCCTGGCCCGCTGCCTGCAGCAATACCTTAGCCTGGCGCACCTGCACAACGCCGAGCAGGGTTGCCCGTTGCCGCCGCTAGGGGTGGAGATAGCCCGCGCTGACACGCCTGTGCGGGAAGTGGCCGAGCACTGGTTACTGCAGCTGCACCAGGCCTGGAGCGCCACCCTGGAGGATGAGCAGTTGGCCTGGGTATTGATCAGTCAGTGCGTGGGCGCGCTGCTGGTTGGCCGCATGCTGGTCAGCGAAAGCGTGCAAGGCCAGGTGATTGGCGCCAGCCGCGCGTTTGTCGAACGCGCGCTGGAGGGCGACTGATCACGGGTTGGCTGGGGGTTGGCGGGGGCCCGCCGCAGCACGTTCAGCGCCTGCCAGAGCCTCTGGCAAACCTTGCTCACGGCTGGCATAACGCTGCGCCAGCACCGCGCACACCATCAACTGGATCTGGTGGAACAGCATCAGCGGCAGGATCATCGCGCCAATGCCACTGCCCACGAACAGCACCTGCGCCATGGGTACACCGGTGGCCAGGCTTTTCTTCGAGCCGGCGAACAGAATGGTGATACGGTCCTCGAGGTCGAAGCCCAGCGCCTTGCCCAACAAGCGGGTAGCGAACAACACCACCGCCAGCAGAATGCCGCATACCGCGAACAACCCCGCCAGGTGCTGCGACGAAACCGTGTGCCACAGGCCGGTCACCACTGCCTCGCTGAAGGCGGTATACACCACCAGCAGAATCGACCCCTGGTCGACCACCTTGAGCCAGCGGGCATTGCGCTTGACCCAGGCGCCAATCCAGCGCCGCGCGATCTGCCCGGCCACGAATGGCACCAGCAGTTGCAAGGTGATCTTGAGGACCGCATCCAGGCCGGAGCCAGTATCGCCACTGGCGCCCAGCAACATCACCACCAGCAATGGGGTGAGGAAGATACCCAGCAGGCTGGACGCCGCCGCACTGCAGATGGCCGCCGGCACGTTGCCGCGGGCCAGCGAAGTGAAGGCAATGGCCGACTGCACGGTTGCGGGCAAGGCGCACAGGTACAGCACACCCAGGTACAGCTCATTGCCTACAAGTGGCACGAACAGCGGCTTGAACGCCAACCCCAGCAGCGGGAACAGCACGAACGTGCAGGAGAACACCAGCAGGTGCAGGCGCCAATGCCCGGCGCCTGCGATGATCGCCTCACGCGACAGCTTGGCACCGTGCAGGAAGAACAGCAGGCCGATGGCAAGGTTGGTCAGCCAGCCGAAGTACATCGCGCCGTCCCCCGAACAAGGCAATACGGTGGCAATGCAGACCACCCCGAGCAAGGCCAGGGTGAAATTGTCGAACAGCATGCGCAAATACTTCATCACGGCTCCCGTCTTGTCATTGTGCAAGGGCAGACGATAAGGTTTCCGGCTTTTCAGCGCTAACGCCGGAACCCCCTGGGGTATCGCTCAACGGACACCATGCACACAAGGAACCGCTCATGCCGCGCTTGCGCAAGGCTTTGATTGCCACCACCATCACGCTTGCCCTGGGCCATACCACCGCCCAGGCTCACGACCCGTTGCAGGCCAAGGTCGACCAGGTCGTCCGCCCACTGATGCAGGAGCAAGGCATCAGCGGCATGGCGGTGGCCATTTATGCCCACGGCCATGCGCACTATTTCAGTTACGGCGTGGCCAGCAAGGCCGACAACGTGCCGGTAAGCCGCGACACGCTGTTCGAAATCGGCTCGTTGAGCAAGACCTATACCGCCACCTTGGCCGCGCTGGCCAGCGCGCAGGGCAAGCTGGACCTGTCGGCGCCGGCCAAGCGTTACCACCCGGCGTTGGCAGGCGCCCCTATTGGCGAGGCGTCCGTTCGCGACCTCGGTGCCTACAGCGCGGACTGCCTGCCGCTGCAGTTCCCGGATGACGTCCAGACGCCGCAGCAGGTCGTCGATTTCTTCCGCCACTGGCAACCACGCGCCAAACCCGGCACCCAGCGCTGCTACTCCAACCCTAGCCTGGGCCTGTTCGGCGACCTGGCCGCCCGCGCACAACAGCAATCGTTTTCGACACTGATGAGCGAAGGGCTGTTGGCACCGATGGGCCTGCGCGCCACCTATCTGCAGGTGCCCGCCAGCGCCCAGGGCCTGTACGCACAAGGTTACGATGCCGCCGACAAGCCGGTACGCGTCGGCCCCGGCCCCTATGCCGACGAAGCCTACGGGATCAAGACCAGCGCCCGCGACCTGCTGCGCTACGTGCGCCTGCACCTGCAACCGCAGGGCCTGCCACCAACGCTGCAGCAAGCCTTGAGCATTACCCGCCAAGGCTACTTTCAGGTCGGCGCCATGACCCAGGGCCTGGGTTGGGAGCGCTACCCCTACCCGGTCGCACTGGACACGCTGGTCGATGGCAACAGCCCAAGGCTGATCCGTGAACCACAGCCAGTCACGCGCTTGCAGCCAGCCCAGCCGGCGCTGCCTGCGGCCTGGTACAACAAGACCGGCTCCACCAATGGCTTTGGTGCCTACGCTGCGTTCGTGCCCGCCGAACAGCTGGCGGTGGTGTTGCTGGCCAACCGCAATTACCCCAATGAGGCCCGGGTCCGTGCCGCCTTTGCGATCCTTTCCGGCCTGTAGAAAGGCTGCGGATTGTCGAACAAATCGACACTATGTAGTGAAAAAAAATATTCACTACAAAATGGTTGACGCCGTTCATCGCCCTTGTGCATGATGAAGCCGTCCCCCTGATCGGGGGCGGTGGCAAGGGTATTCCAGACGGTCTGCGCGGTAACGCGGGCCGTTCGTGGAGCGGGAAACTGTCCAAAAGGCAGCGTGAGAAAGCCCCTGTTGCGATGCTGCTGTAGCAGCGTTGGTAGTGCGCTACACCGTGGTAGCGCCAACTGTGAAAATCACCTACGAATGGGTAATGGGGGCTTTATGATGAACTTGAACAACAATCCGACCATCGACCAATTGGCCCAGCTGTTCGCCGGCCGCAAAGACAGCCTCGACGACCACCTGCTGTGGGTCAGCCAAACCGGTGAAGTGCGCCTCGATCGCCTGCCACCGAATACCGTCGAAGCTGAATTTGAAGAGCACCTGCCCAGCATGCGTGCCCGCTTCAAGGTCTACCGTCGTGGCCAAGGCTACGTTGGCAAGAAGGCCGCCGCCGACACCGAGTTCGTTGGCCGTGTGCTGCAGACCCTGCAACAGGAGTGGCCCGCTGCCCGTGAGCAGCAGGCAGTCAAGGTGATCGAACCGCTCAATTGAGGTTGCCACCGTTAGCAAAGCCCGGCCTGAACAGGCCGGGCTTTTTTCATGCCTGGCGCCGCTGGCGGCGGGCTGGCGGCAACGGCAATGCCCCTGTCGCCATGGCCCTGGCGCGGTCGACACCCCAAACCATGGCACGGGTCATGGTCTCGCCCGGCCGCGCGGGGTAATACTCCTCCACCAGCGCCCGCCCATCCCCGGCATACAACCCCAGGAACAATTGCGTTGCGCCCAGGCGCGACAAGCGCACCTGCACGTCCAGTGTGGTGCCATCGCTGAGCGCTTCGTCGTGGCTGCGGCTGTGTAGTTGGGCGTCCGCCCAGTGCCAATAAGTCTCTTCCCTGACGCGCATGAGCATCCAGTCCTCCGTTGCTCGAATGTGGCGTCAGCAAAGCACAGGCTTGGCGATCCGGCGAGTGTTACCCAATCATTTCATGAGGCGGGTCAACGAATGGCCATAAAAAGTCCGCCGTCGGGCAGCGCGGGGTTACTTCTTCAGCGGCACCCGTGGCATGAAGCGGCCCTTTTTGCTGCGCTGCAGATGGGCAGGCTGAAGCTGCTCGGAATCATCCAGGGTCATGTGGGCGAACCCCAGCCGGAATGCCGCCTGGCCGCAACGCACCTGGCTGTTGATCGGAAACGCATCGTTAAGGTCTTCGAAAAAAGATTCGCTCATGCCCTGTCTCCCTTCAGCGGTAACGCGCCGGCAACCAGAAAAGCTGCCAAGTGACGCGGCCTGTAAAAGTGAGACTAGCCGGTCATTTACAGACCAGTCGGGCAAAACCCAGGCAGCCGACCAGTGGCAAACCGGCCTTCAGCGCAGGCGCACTGCGGTGCCGGTGACAAACACGACGACCATGCCGCCTTGTACCGAAGGCATGCTGATCTCGTAATCCACACCGACTACCGCGTCGGCTCGCAACTGCTGGGCGCGCGCCTTCAGCTCTTCGGTGGCCTGCTCGCGGGCCTCGCGCAGGGCGCTTTCCAGGGTCTGCGAGCGACCACCCAGCACGTCGCGAACACGGGTAAAGAAATCGCGGACGAAATTGATGCCCTGGACCGATTCGGCGCTGACCACGCCGAGGTATTCGGCAATCGGGCGGCCTTCAAGTTGACTGGTAGTGGAAATGATCATGCAAACGCTCCGTTGGCCTGGTCTCGAACAATGAGGCCGAGTCTAACAGAGCCGCACCTGAGCAACCGGCAATGGGGCCTTACCACCCGGTCAACGCTTCAGCCGTCACCACGCCCCCCACTAACCTCCTGTCAGGCGCTGGCCGCACGCAAGCGCTGGCCGATCCGCGCGCCGAATACGTTCACCAGCAGCCCGGCCATCACCAACACGGCGCCCCAGCCCTGAATTGCGGTCAGTCGTTCGCCCAGCAGCAATGCCGACGAACTCAAGCCGATCACCGGCACCAGCAGCGAAAAAGGCGCGACCTTACCGGCCGGGTGGCGCGACAACAGCTTGCTCCACAGGCTGTAGCCGATCATGGTGGCGACAAAAGCCAGGTATGCCAGCGCCAGCACCGAGCTGAGGCTGATGTTGGCAAGCGCATGGCCAATACGCTCTGGGCCTTCCAGCCACCAGGACAACGCCAGGAACGGCAACGGCGGGATCAAACCACCCCAGATCACCAGCGCCACCAGGTCGACCGAGCCAAAGCGCCGGGTAATGATGTTGCCCAGCCCCCACATGGCACCGCCGCACAATGTCAGCAGCAGCGCCACCATCGGCACGTGGCCACCGTCTTCGCTGCCGATCAGGGCCAGGCCACTGGCCGCCACCATTAGCCCCAGCACACTGGCCAGGCGCAGCCGTTCACCGAGGAACAGCGCGGCGAAGCCGAGCGTGAAGAATGCCTGCGATTGCAGAATCAGCGAAGCCAGCCCTGGTGGCATGCCGCTGTACATGGCCTGGAAGAGAAAGGCGAACTGGCCCAGAGAAATGGTTGCGCCGTAGGCGATGATCCAGCGCCAGGGCAATTTGGGGCGCCTGACCAGCAACACCGCGGGAAACGCCACCAGCAAAAAGCGCAGTGCCCCCAACAGCATCGGCGGCAAGCCGTCGAGGCCAACCTTGATGACTACAAAGTTTACTCCCCAGGCAACAATCACCACCAGGGCGATGAGTAGGTCCTTGAGCGGCACGGCAGCTTCCTTCTTCAGGCGTTCTAGACATATTTCGTTACAGCATAAGGCTATAACTCTGAAGAGGACCAGCACAGTTGTGGCCTAGGCTGGCGCAACAGTCCGACTGTTGCGTCAACCTGTAACGTTGATGCATAACGCAGAAAACCCGCGAACACTGCGTATTCGCGGGTTTCCAGTACCCTTGAGCAGGGCACGATCAGCAGCGCGGACTTGCCGGCACCTCAGCCTTGCAAACCTTATCGCTGTGCATCAAGCCGCTGCAAACAGCTCATTGGCGATCTGCGCCTGTGCGGCGTCAAGCGCCTGTGTACGCTGCTCCGGGCCGTAGGCCAAGCCGTGAGCGCGCACGATTTCCAGGTCGGTGACACCAATGAAGCCCAGGAACACCTTGAGGAAGTCTTCATGCCCAGCACCCGTTGGCTGGCCAGCGTGCAGGCCACCCGCGGTGGAAACCAGCACTACTTTCTTGTTACCGCAAAGCCCCTCAGGGCCCGCCTCGGTGTAGCGGAAGGTCTTGCCGGCCACCGCAACGCGGTCGATCCAGGCCTTGAGCTGGGTCGGCACGCTGAAGTTGTACATCGGCGCGCCTATCACCACGGCATCGGCGGCCAGGAATTCTTCCAGGGTCTCGGCGCTGAGCTTGGCCTCGAATGCCTGGGCGGCGTCGCGTACATCTTCCGGGGTGCCAGCGGCTACCAGCGTAGCAGCAGAGAAGTGTGCAATGGCATCGGCAGCCAGGTCGCGGTACACCACTTCAACGCTGGGGTCTGCGGCTTTCCAGGCTTCGACCACCTCGCGGCTCAACTGGCGGGATGCGGAATTGTCACCCAGGATGCTCGAATCGATGTGCAACAGTTTCATGGGACTCTCCTGTGAATGAAGACCGCATCACTTGGCGATCACGATGGGTAGAATCCTACCGGAGTGATTAATGACTGATAAGCTGCAGAAAATGCGTTAGTTTGTCTCATGAGTGGAACAATGAGACCTGTTCATGCAAGACCTCAATGACCTTTTCTATTTCGCCCGCGTAGTGGAAGCCGGCGGTTTTGCTGCAGCGGGGCGCCAGCTGGGCATTCCCAAGTCACGCTTGTCCCGGCGCATCGCCGAGCTCGAAGAGCGCCTGGGCACCCGCCTGCTGCAGCGCACCACCCGGCAGTTGAAACTCACCGCAGTGGGCGAGCGCTATCTGCATCACTGCCAGGCCATGCTGCTGGAGGCCGAAGCCGCCGATGAAACGGTGGCCAGCATGAGCAGCGAACCACGCGGGCGCTTGCGTGTGTCCTGCCCCGTGGCGCTGGCCCACGCGTTTCTGCCGCAGGTGATCAGCCGCTTTCTCGAGCAGTACCCGCTGGTGCAGTTGGACATGGTACTGCTCAACCGCCGGGTGGACCTGATTTCCGAAGGTATCGACGTTGCCCTGCGCGTGCGCGACCTGGGCGATGAAGACCCGGCCTTGGTCACCCGCCGCCTGCGCCAGGCGCAAATGCAGCTGGTTGCCGCCCCAGGCTTCGCCGACCACATCCGCGACCCTGACGAACTGGCGACGTTGCCGGTACTGGGCGCCGCCGAGGCAGACCGGCTGGTGCACTTTCGCCTGCTGGGCCCCAACGGCAAGCAACAGGACCTGGCCCTGGAGCCACGCCTGGCGATCGACGATTTCGTAGTACGTAATGCCGCTGTACGGGCTGGCTTGGGCTTTACTGCATTACCCAGCATGTTTTGCGAGGCGGAGCTGGAACGCGGCGAGCTGGTACGCCTGCTGCCTGAGTGGTCGCTGCCAGGTGGCTACCTGCAGGCGGTGTACCCGCACCGGCGCGGCCTGTTGCCGGCTGTACGGGTGTGGATCGACCATCTGGCGGCATCATTCGAGGCGTGTGGGGAGCGATACGTATGAACGCGAACATGAGCGAAGCCGAAGTAGCGGCATTCTGCCTGGAGCTGCCGGGTGCCCAGGAAGACTACAAGTGGGGCGGTATCCGGGTTTTCTCGGTGGCCGGCAACAAGATGTTCGCGGTACTCGACCTGGCCGGCGCAGGGCTGTCGTTCAAGGTGGCCGACGATTTGTTTCTCGGCTATTGCGACCGCCCTGGAGTGCGACCTGCGCCTTACCTGGCACGGGCACGCTGGATCAGCATGGCGCCGCCCTACCCCATGGGCCGGGACGAATTGCGTGACTTGCTGCAGCGTTCGCACCAGCTGGTGGTGCGACGGTTACCGAAGCGGTTACAGGTGGGTTTGCTGCTGTAATACCGCCTGCCCCCCCGCTTCGGGACCGCACTTCACCCTAAAGGCAGAAAGCGCCCACCGAAAAACAGCCAGTCGACCCAGAACACCTGGTGCAACAGCACAATCGCCCAGAACAGCAGCTGGTACGAAAGCTTGCGCGTCTTATGCCGGAACAGCTGCTGCGCCAGCAACGCACCCGGCCAGCCACCCAACAGCTCGCTGGCATGCAGCACTTTCTCGGGCGTGCGCCAGGCCTGCTGACGTGCCTGGTGTTTGTCCTGCCAGTACAGCATGACGCTGACCAGGCTCATCGCCGGGTACAGCGCCAATGGCCACCAGGCCTGGTCGAGCCAGGCCATGCGAGCCGCGCCCAGCCCTGGCAGCACGCACAACACGGCCAGCACCAGCAGTTTCAGGCGCAGGTTGCGTACCCCGTCCAGCGGCGCGGCACGCCGTAGCTCAGCCATGAACCGAGGTCCAGTTGACCCAGCCGAACTGCCAGGTAGCCAGGATGAACAGGCCGAACACGATGCGATACCAGGCAAACGCGGCATAGCTGTGGTTGGCAATGAACTTGAGCAGCGCACGCACGGCGATCATGGCGAAAATGAACGACGTGACGAAACCGATGGCGAACACCGGCAAGTCATCCGGTTGGAACAGGTGGCGGTACTTGTAGCCCGAATACACGGCCGCGCCGATCATGGTCGGCATGGCGAGAAAGAACGAGAACTCGGTGGCCGCTTTGCGCGACAGACCGAACAGCAGCCCGCCGATGATGGTCGAGCCCGAACGCGATGTGCCGGGGATCATCGCCAGGCACTGCACGAAGCCTATTTTCAGCGCATGGCTCCAACGCATGTCGTCGACATGGTCAACTTCTACCCGATGCGTGCGCCGCTCGGCCCACAACATGATCACCCCACCCACCACCAGCGCTGCCGCCACGGTGACCGGGTTGAACAGGTACTCGTGGATCAGGTCGGCGAACAGTACGCCCAGTACGACCGCAGGCAGGAATGCCAAAAACAGGTTACCGGTAAAGCGCCGTGCCTTGGGTTGGCTGCGCAAGCCGAAAACCACTTCGCAGATCCTGCTGCGAAACTCCCACATCACGGCCAGGATCGCAGCCAGCTGGATGATGATGTTGAAAGCCATGGCCCGTTCACCGCCAAAACCGATCACGTCGGCGACGATGATCTGGTGGCCGGTACTGGAAATCGGCAGAAACTCCGTCAGCCCCTCTACTACGCCCAAGATGATTGCCTGGAAGGCAGTCCAAAAATCCATCATTCCCCCGGTGGAGCGCTGCTCGCAGCAGGCTCCTTGTTCTTGATCTATTGACGATTGCCGCACGCGGACCGGCTTTTTACAGCGACTGTTGGGACCAGCGCCAGTGGAAAAGTTCACGGCGGCTAAAGGTTTCATCTTGCGCGGCCGAAATCCTGTCAGAGCACCTTTGCAAATCCGTTACGCAACCTTCTGCAGACTGTGACAAAGATAGCACTTAGCCATTAGTCGAGTGGGGCATGGCTGCAAACCGTGCTTGGATGCAGCTGAATAAAAAGAACAATGGGGGAGCGGCTGGATGAACACTTTGAGATCAATGTCGATCAGCCAACGCCTGTGGCTGATCCTGGTGGTGGCGGTGGCCATGCTGGTGGTGCTGGGGCTGCTGATGCTGCGCCAGATCCACGGCGACCTGTACCAGGCCAAGGCCGAAAAGACCCGCCATGTGGTGGAAACCGCTGCAGGGGTACTGGCCTATTACCAAGGGCTGGAGGCAGCCGGCACGCTCAGCCGTGAAGCCGCCCAGCAGCAAGCGCTGCAAGTTGTCCGGGGGCTGCGCTACGACCACGACGATTATTTCTGGATCAACGACTTGGGGCCGAAGATGATCATGCATCCGACCAACCCCAAGCTCGACGGCCAGGACCTGTCAGCCATCCGCGACCCCGACGGCTTTGCCGTGTTCAATGAGATGGTCGCCCTGGCGCGCCAGCACGACGCGGGTCCGGTCAACTACCGCTGGCCCAAGCCCGGGGCGAGCGAGCCGGTGGCCAAGACCTCCTACATACAGCTGTTCAAGCCATGGGGCTGGATCATCGGGTCGGGCGTGTACGTCGATGACGTGCAGGCCGAATTCGCCCGCCAGTTGCGCGATGCCTCGCTGGTTGGCCTGGGCATTGCCCTGCTGATGGCGCTGGTGGTGATGCTGATCGCCCGCAGCATTGCCCGCCCCCTTCAGGAAGCGGTGCAGGCCATGGGCAATATCGCCAGTGGCGAAAGTGACCTGACCCGGCGCCTGGACACCCATGGTCGCGACGAAATCACCCGCCTTGGTGAACACTTCAACCGCTTCAATGGCAAGCTGCAGGGCGTGGTCGGCCAATTGCAAGGGGCCGCCCATGCGCTGGCCCAGTCGGCCGGGCATGTGGGTGACAATGCCCGGGCCGCCGAGCAGCGCAGTGCCCAGCAGTCGTTGCAGATGGACCAGGTGGCTACCGCCGTGAACGAAGTGACCTACGCCGTGCAGGACGTGGCCAAGACGGCCGAACAGGCTGCCGGGGAAATGCACAGCGCCCAACTGCAGGTCACGCAGGGCCAGCAAGCCATCCACGGCAGCCTGGCGCAGATCGACCGGCTGTCCCTGACCATCGACCAGGCTGTGCAAGTGATCCGCGACCTGGCCGGGCACAGCACGCGCATCGGCGGCGTGCTCGACGTGATCCGTTCGATTGCCGAGCAAACCAACCTGCTGGCGCTGAACGCCGCCATCGAGGCGGCCCGGGCCGGGGAGCAAGGCCGCGGCTTTGCCGTGGTCGCCGACGAGGTGCGCCTGCTGGCACAGCGCACCGCGCAGTCCACGGCCGAGATCCATACCATGATCGAGCACCTGCAAAGCCAGTCGGACGCCGCTGTGCGGGCAATCGACACCAGCAGCGAAGCCTCGCGCCAGACCGTCGAACAGGCCCGCGAGGCCGGCGCCAGCCTGGACGCCATCAACCAGGCGCTGAACAACCTCACCGCCTTGAATGCGTCCATTGCCAGTGCCACCCTGCAGCAGGCGCATGTGGTCGAAGAGATCAACCGCAACGTACTGGACACTGCCGGGCTGTCCCAGCAAACCGCCGATGCGGCGCGCCAGTCCAGCGATGCGGGGGTGGCCTTGGGCCAGTTGAGCGAAGAACTGGAGCAGTTACTGCGCCAGTTCCGCGTGTAGTACGGGCTGCCGGCGGGCGCGGCTACACCTTCGCCCGCCGAACAGCTACAATCGCGCCCCTTCCCCGCAGCCTCCAAGGATCGCCGATGTCCGGCCTTGAACTCATCGCCGCCGTCCTCGGCGTCATCGCTGTCTGGCTCACGGTCAAGCAGAACGCCTGGTGCTGGCCGATCGGCCTGGTCATGGTGATGATCTATGGCTGGCTGTTCTATGAGGTGAAGCTGTATTCGGGCATGTTGCTGCAACTGGCCTACGCCCTCCTGCAACTGTACGGCTGGTGGCAATGGCAACGCCCCGACCGCGCTGAAGACGCCCGCCAGGTCTCGCGCTTGCAAGGCCCGGCGCTATTTGCCGGCCTGGCCGTCGGGGTGCTGCTGAGTGCCGCCCTGGGCGCGGCCATGGCCCACTGGACCGACGCCGCCATGCCGTGGCTGGACGCGACCCTGACCGGCTTCAGCCTGGTGGCACAACTGTGGATGGCGCAAAAGCGCCTGCAATGCTGGGCCCTCTGGGTTGTGGTCGACACCCTGTATGTCGGCCTGTACCTGCACCAGCAGCTGTATTTCACGGCAGGCTTGTTCGCCGTTTTGACCCTCATAGCCGTACGCGGCTGGCTGGAATGGCGGCGAGACCCGGCATTGGTGCAGCCATGAGCACGGTGCAGGCGACGAAAGTACTGGTGCTGTGCGGCCCCGAGTCCAGCGGCAAAAGCTGGCTCAGCGGGGTGATCCAGGCGCATTTTGGCGGTTTGGTGGTGGCCGAATACGTGCGTCACTTCATCGAGCAGGAGCGCCGGGATACCTGCTACGCCGATATCCCCAGCATTGCCCGTGGCCAACTGGCATGGGAAGACCAGGCCCGCGAGCAGGCGCCCCCCTTGCTGATCCTCGACACCCACCTGCTCAGCAACATGCTCTGGAGCCATGCCCTGTTCGGCGACTGCCCGGCCTGGCTGGAACAGGCCCTGCTCGCCCGGCATTACGACCTGCATCTTTTGCTAAGCCCACAAGGCGTGGAATGGGTCGCCGACGGCCAGCGCAGCCAGCCGGACGTGCGCGATCGGCAACGCTTTTTCGAAGACAGCCGGGCCTGGTTGCAGCAGCATGGCCAGCCCCACCAGATAATTGAAGGGAGTTGGCCACAGCGCCAGTTGTTGGCCCTGGAAGCGGTGGCTAGGCTCCTTGATAGCGATAAGCCAGCCTACCCTGCCGAGTGTTAAGCCACTGACACAGCCCCCTGCGGTACAACCCCCGAAACCAGGCGGCTGCTCCCACTAGCAGGGTGAGTGTCAAGCGGGTGAAACACCGCTGCGAAATCTCCCTTCAGGCGACGCCACAGCAGGCCCGCCCGGCCATGCCGGTGTGCAACTGTTTCACGGCTGACACACCACACCCCACCTGCGTCTTAGCTGTCATCGCCAAGCGCCTGATTTTCATACCAATTCAAAAAGCGGCACACCTTCTGCTCTGTCCTTCGCATCGCTGATCAGGCCCAGCGCTCAAAGAAGGAAGTGCCGTCGTGAGGAAAACAGCCAACCACCTTTATCACGCCTTGCTGATGGGCTGCGTACTGGGGTCACTGAGCCTGACGGCGCAGGCCGACAAGGGGATCATCACCATCACCCGCGACGTGCAGGTGCGCAACGCAACCGTTCCCCCCCTGCGGCCCGATCCCAATCCGACCACGGTCAACGCCAACCCCTCTGCCTATGTGCTCAAGCAGACCAACGAGCTGAGCGACGGCGACTTCGCCGCCATCAGCAGCGGCGCTGGCATCAGCAACATGATCACCCAGCAGACCAACAACCTGGGCGGCAACCTCGGCAACCAGAACCAGTTGCCCAACCTGGCCGGCGGCCGCGGTACCGGTGGTTCCGGTAACGGCATCGCCAACATGGTCAACTCCAGCGTGCAACGTGGCCTGGCGCCGCTGCAAATCCTGACCGGCGGGGGCAAGTGAGATGAAGTACATGCTGCTGATGCTGGCTGCGGTGTGCAGTGCGCCCGCCTTCGCCCAGTCCCCCGTTCCGGTCATCAACAACGCTGACATCGACAGTTCCGGCAGCCGCTACCAAGGCAACCTCAGCGTCAACCAGGCCGCCGGGGACCAGCAGCAGCAGGCCAATGCCCGCGCCATCGCCGTTGGCCCCGAGGCCAACGCCAGTACCCAGATCCGCCAACAGCTCAACACCCCCGCCGACCCGAGGATGGACGCCCGCGCGACCATTCAGGGCAACGCTTTCAGTAACGGCAGCGGCGCCCTGGGGGTGAACCAGAGTGCAGGCGCCAACACCCAGCAAGCCAATGCCATGCGCATCAGCATTGGCGCACAACCGCAAAGCATCGACGACAGCGTCCTCATGCAACAGAACGTGACGCTGCACAACAACTCCGGAGCAACGGATATCCCAGCCGGCTATCGCCAGGTCACCACCAGTGACCAGGCCTTCACCGGTAGCCGTGGGGTGATCCAGTTGAACCAGAGTGCCGGGGTGGGAAACCGCATGGCCAACACCTTGAGCATCCGGGTCGCGGACTGACCCTTTCAGTTAAGAACGACACTTAACCTACTAGAGTACGGAGAATCACCATGAAACCCTCGATGGCAATCAAGCCTCTGGTTTTCGCAATTGCTGCGGTCATGGCTGTTGCTGTACAAGCTGGGCAAAACGACCGGCGCGGTGACTACCATAATGGCAACAACAATGGCCAGCACACGCCTCCTGCCACCAAGATCCCGGTGTATGCAACCGCCAATGCCTGGGACACTCAAACCAGTACCAACAACCGCATCACCAACCAAGGCACCATCAACGAAGCCGAGATGAGCGACTCGGGCACCGGCTCCAGCGGCAACGTCGGCATCAACGTCGCGGCCGGTAACGGCAACCAGCAGGACAACGCTGCAGCCATCGCCAACGCCGGCTCCGAATCGAGCCTGGACAACAGCTTCGTGTTCGGCATGGCCAACGCCACGGCCGACGTGGTGCAAACCAGCCGCAGCAACCGGGTAGACAACTACTCGACGCAATCGTCGGCGCTGATGAGCGGCTCGGCCAGCGGGGCTGAAGGCAACATCGGCATCAACGTGGCCGGTGGCGACCTCAACCAGCAGAAAAACACCATGGCCATCGCCAACACCGGCGCCCCATTGGGCAACGCCACGGCGACCGCCTCCGCCAACCAGTCCGGCCCAGGCCTGACGGTGAACAACGGCGCCGACCGCACCTACCGGGTAGACACGCTGACCTTCACCACTTCGGCCAGCGGCTCGAGCTCGCGTGATGGCACCTTCAACTCGAGCGATGACCGCAGCGCGTCGTCGAGCTTCAGCGTGGCCGGCTCGCAAAGCGCCAGCAACAGCGGCTCCAGCGGCTGGAACTCCAGCGGTTCGAGCAGCGCCAACGCCAGTGGCTCCAACAGTGCCAGCGCCAGCGGTTCCAACAGCTGGGGCATGAACGGTTCGGCCAGCGGTTCCAACAGCTCGTCCAGCAGTGCCAGCCTGAACGCCAGCCTGGCTGCAGCAGCCGACGCGACCCGCACGGTCACCACCGACGACGGCCGCCGCGAACGCTCGCGCACCAGCAGCTTCGATGGTTCGCTGAACGCCTCGCTGAACGCCTCGATCGACAAGTCGCACGAAAGTGCCTATGACTCGTCCTTCGAGAAGGCATTCGACTCGAACTACGACAAGTCGCACCAGTCCTCCTACGACAAGTCGCGCGATTCTTCGTACACCAAGTCTCATGAGTCCTCGTACGAAAATGCTTCCGCCTCTGACTTCTCCAAGTCTGGCGAGCAATCGCATCAGTCCTCCAACGACGTCGCCAAGAGCTACAGCGAAAGCAGTGCTTACGACTTGAGCAATACCGTGTCCTTCCAAGTGCTGACCCCGACCGGCTGGGCCAACCCTGTTACCAACACTGCAACCCTTAGCGGTTCGGTCAACGGTGGCAGCGGCAACCTGGGCGTGAACGTGGCCGCCGGTGTAGGCAACCAGCAGAGCAACTCGCTGGCCATCTCCAACACCTCGTTCTAACGCTGCAATCAAGGCCCCCTTCGGGGGGCCTTTCTTCAACAGAACAAGAAGGCATCCGATCATGCGCATTATCGCCTTGGCGTTTTTACTGTGCCTGGCCAGCGTGAGCGAAGCTGCACAAATGCCGCTGGCGGTATTGCCGGGCGGCGCCGTGGTGTTCAAACCCCTGCAAAGCGTGCGCGAGCGCAAGTTCGCCGACCTGGTGCAACAGAAAACCGACTTCAGCTGCGGTGCTGCTGCCCTGGCGACCATCCTGCGCCAGGCCTACTGGCTGGATGTGGACGAACACCAGATCATCGAAGGCATGCTGGCCCACGCCGACCAGGACCTGGTGCGCACCCAGGGCTTTTCGATGCTCGACATGAAGCGCTACGTGGAAAGCCTGGGCATGCGTGCCCGCGGCTACCGTGTAGCGCCCGATACCCTGCACAGCGTGCGCATTCCGGTGGTGGTGTTGATGGATGTGCGTGGCTACAAGCACTTCGTGGTCATGCAGAAAGTCGACAAGGGCTGGGTGTATGTCGGTGACCCGGTGCTGGGCCACAGGCGCTACAAGGTAGACGACTTCCTCAAGGGCTGGAACGGCATCATCTTCGCCGTGATCGGCCAGGGTTATGACAAGAACAATGTCTTGCTCGACCCGCCTCTGCCGCTGACCGCCAAGGGTCGAGTGAACAACTTCACCCCGGTGCAGGACGCAGAGCTGCTGGACTTTGGCTTCATCAAAAGCGACTTCTTCTAACGATACGTCCAATGATAAGGAGCATGACGCTCCCGGGAGCCCGCCATGAACAACCCCTTCCTGCTGGCATTGGCCTGCCTGGCTGCCAGCCTGCCGGTTCATGCAGAAACGTTCAAACCCATCGAACTGAAGGACCAGGAACTGGCAACTTTGCGTGGTCGCTACGTGATGCCGGGGCGCATCGTGAGCTTCGGCATCGTCATGAGCAGCACCTGGCAAAATGCCAAAGGCGACGTGATTGGCGCCAGCAGCAGCCTGCAGGTGCAAGCGTCGACAATCAAGCCACAATTCTATGTGTCGACGATCAATGAAAAAGGCACCGGCAGCGCGGCTGGGGCGGCCGCTGCGCCCGGGACCGGCAGCGTGACCGGCGGTGCCGGGCTGGCCACCAGCGAGGGCGTCACCCAGGTAGTGCGCGCCGCCGGTGATAACAACGGCGCATACAACAACGTCGACATCAACGTCACCAAGGCCAACCAGGCACCGGTGGTGCAACAGCAGGGCCAGGCGCTGGCCGCAGGCCAGACCGTAAATGCAGAAAACGGCGCCGGTTCGCTGAGTGTCTCGGCCAGCGGCGTGGGCGTGCAGCTGAACATCAACGCCAGCAACAACCAGGGCAGCAGCATGCAACGCCTGGCCCAGGGCGGCCTGATGCAGAACACCACGCTGCTGGGCAACGGCAACCTGGTCAGCAATGTCACCTCCCTCAACGTGGTCATGCGCGAGAGCGTGCCGACAGCGGCTTCGCTCAATGGCAGCCTCGATCAGCTCAAAGGCCTTCGCACTTTCGGATACTGATCTACGCTCAGTCTCATCAAAAGTAGTTGGAAGGGACGGCAACTCCATGCACCGATCTTTTACGCTCAAGGCTTTTGTTTGTCTGACTACCCTGGCCCCGGCCACATTGCTGTATGCCGCTGCCGACCCGCAGGTCGAGGCACTGAAGCAGGAACTGACCGAACTCAAGCGCCGGTATGAGGCCCAGCAGCAAGCGTTGATGGTGCTGGAACAACGCGTGCGCCAGGTTGAAGAAGCCCCGGCGGCGGCCCCACCCAAACGGCTGGTCAAGTCGCCTGCCGAAGGCGTGAAGGGTGGCCAGACGGTAGCGTCCGGCGCCCCTGGCACCACCGGCAGTTCCTATGGCCAGGCCCTGGCTGCCGACTCGGAGCCGGCGCAGAGCGTGTCCAACCTGTATGACGAGGCCAGCGGCTTCTTCGGTGGCGGCAAGTTCAGCTTCGAGACCGGCCTGACCTATACCCACTACGACACCCGTGCACTGACCCTCAACGGGTTCCTGGCGCTGGACTCGATTTTCCTGGGCAGCATCAACCTCGACCGCATCAAGGCCGACAACTGGACCTTGGACATGACCGCGCGCTACAACCTGGCGCAACGTTGGCAGTTCGACATCAACGTGCCGGTGGTGTACCGCGAATCCACCTACTCGTCCGGCGGTGCCGGCGGCTCGGGCGCGGCCACCTCCGATGCCACCGTCACGCGTGACCCGGAAATCGGCGATATCAACGTTGGCGTGGCCTACAAGTTCCTCGACGAAGACGAAACCTGGCCGGATGCCGTGGCCACCCTGCGGGTCAAGGCGCCGACCGGCAAGGACCCTTATGGCATCAAGCTGCGCGAGGTGGACGGCAACAACAACCTGGCGGTACCGGACAGCCTGCCGACGGGCAACGGCGTGTGGTCGATCACCCCAGGCATCTCGCTGGTCAAGACCTTTGACCCGGCCGTGCTGTTCGGCAGCCTGTCCTACACCTACAACATGCAGGACTCGTTCAGCGACATCAGCCCGCAGGTCAACAGCAAGGTTCCGGGCGACGTCAAGCTTGGCGACTCCTGGCAAATCGGCGGGGGCATCGCGTTCGCGCTCAACGAGAAGATGAGCATGTCGTTCTCGGTGTCGGACCAGTTTGCCCGCAAGAGCAAGATCAAACCGGATGGCGGTGACTGGCAGTCGATTTCCAACAGTGACTACAACGCCGCCAACTTCAACATCGGCCTGACCTTCGCCGCCAGCAACAACCTGACCATCGTGCCCAACTTGTCCATCGGACTGACCGACGACGCCCCGGACTTTTCCTTCAGCCTGAAATTCCCCTACTACTTCTGACCTATGCCATCAGCCGGGCCCGCGACTACGGGCCCGACTTTGGTAACCACCCTTGTAGCGCCCGCCCTCCCGCCCGCCCGCCTGTTATCATTCAGCACAGTTTCATGACGATTCAATGGCAAAAGGGAAGTTTTTGTGAAGAACCTGTCCGACCACCCACAGGCCCGGCTTGCCGCTCTGGCAGGCCTGCTGTTGGTGATCCCACTGGGTGCGCGCGCCATGCTGGGTTGGTCCAACCCACTGGGCTACCTGTCAGACCTCGCCCTTGGCAGCCTGCTGCTGTTACTGCTGCAGCGCCGCCCGTGGTGGCTGGCGCTGCCGGTGTTGCTGGCCTGGGCGGCCCTGTGGGTCGCCTCGGCCGAACTGGTCAGCGCGGTGGGCCGTTTGCCAACCAGCGCCGACCTGGCCTACCTGGCCGACCCGCAGTTCATGGAAAACTCCACCGGCGGCGGCCTGGCCCATGCCTGGCTGCCCTGGCTGATGGGTGGCGGCCTGCTGGCCTGGCTGGTGCTTGCCTGGCGCAGCCGTGCACAGCGCGGCCGGGCACTGCCGCGCAAGGCCTGGGCCATCCCGGTCGTGCTGTTCGGCGCCCATTGGGGCAGCCAGCAACTGGCACCTTCTGATGCCGACCAGTGGCGGCAATACAACCTGGGCCATCAGTTGCTGTCTGCCGGGGTGGGCCAGGTACAGCGCCAGGCCGATGAGTGGCTGGGCACTTCCCAGCCCTTCACCCCCCTGCCTAGCATTGGCCTGACACAATCCGACCTGCACGGGCAACGACTGCTGGACGGCCCGGGCCGTGCGCGCAATTTGCTGGTGATCACCCTGGAAGGCATCCCCGGCGCTTACCTGCGGCCCAACCGTCAGGCGTTGAACAGCCCCTTCGACGAAGAGCTCATGCCCAAGCTCAGCAGGTGGGCCGAGCGCGGCATGAATACCCCGGACTACGTACTGCACACCCACCAGACCATTCGTGGGCTGTACGCCATGCTGTGTGGCGACTACGACAAGCTGGCCAACGGCACCCCCAAGGGCGTTGAGCTGCTGACCCAGAACGAACGGAACCAGGCCTGCCTGCCGGCGCAGTTGCGCCAGGCCGGGTTCACCACCCATTACCTCCAAGGTGCGGGCCTGCGCTTCATGGCCAAGGACCGCATCATGCCGCATGTCGGTTTCGAGGCTGTACATGGCCTGGAGTGGTTTGCCAACAAGAACTACCTGGACTTCCCCTGGGGCAAGGATGACCGCGCATTCTTCGAGGGCGCCTTGAGCTACGTGGGCCATTTGCAGCAGCAGGACAAACCCTGGATGCTCACGTTGCTGACCGTCGGTACCCACCAGCCCTATTCCGCGCCGGCCGAGTACCTCGAACGGTTCGACACGCCGAAACAGGCGGCAGTGGCCTACCTGGACGACGCGGTTGCGGCGTTCCTCGACAGCCTCGAACACCAGGGGGTACTCAAGGACACGCTGGTGGTGCTGACCTCCGACGAGTCGCATGGCATCGACGGTGTGCGCCTGGCGTCCTCCTGGGGCTTCAACCTGACCCTGGCCCCGGAGCAGGCCCAATTGCCACGGCTCAAGCAAGGGACTTATGGCCACATCGACCTTGCCGCTTCACTGCTCGACTACTTCTCGCTGCCGATCCCCATGGCCCTGGGCGGTCGCTCGCTGTACCGCGACTACGACACCGGCCGCGAAATGATCGCCTACACCAACGGCATGCTGCGCTACCACAATGGCCAAGGGGTGTTTACCGAGTGCGATTTTCAACAACGGTGCCGGCGCTACGCCAGTGAGGGCTTCATCGCCGGGCAGGCCCGCTACCTTGGCAGCGGCGACAACCTGCTCGGGCAGCAGATCGGTGCCCTGGCCGGCGTGCTCGACCAGTCGCTGCTGCAGACGCCGCTGAACCTGCGCTACCAGTTTGGCGGCCCTGCGCCGATCAGGCTGCGCAAGCACATTCAGGATGATTGGGCCGACAACCTGATCGGTGCCCAGTACCTGGAAATGCCAGGGGGCTCGCGTACCCGGGTACGCATCAAGGTCCGCTCGCTGGACCCGAGGCACGTGGCCTATATCCAGCTCAAGGCCAAGCAACTGGAACAGGACGTACCGCTGGGCCTGCCTGCCGAGGTGCAAGTCACCACCGATCAGCCACTGGAGATGGACTTCCGCTTCGACAACCCGACCGATCGCAAGGCGTTTTCCTTCCACTTGCTGGGTTATGGCGGCGGCCAGGTGGAAGTCAGCGACTTCAGCGTGATAACCGCGCTGCCTGGCGATGAAGAGGCAGCCGAGGAACTGGGTGACGAGCCTATCGCCCATTCTGGCTGAACAGGCGACAGCTCTGCGGTGCGTGGCACCGCCTACGCGGGTGTGCGCGGCGGTTTAACCGCGCACACCCAGCATTCCGCGTTCGACAATGAAATCGATCACTGCCTGCAGCCCCTCACCTTTCTTCAGGTTGCTGAAGGTCCATGGGCGCTGTGGGCGCATGCGCTGGGTATCGCGCTCCATCACCTCCAGCGAAGCCCCCACATACGGTGCCAGGTCTGTCTTGTTGATCACCAGAAAGTCGGACTTGGTGATGCCCGGGCCACCCTTGCGCGGAATCTTCTCGCCCTCGGCTACGTCGATCACGTAGATGGTCAGGTCGGCCAGCTCCGGGCTGAATGTGGCGCTGAGGTTGTCACCGCCACTTTCCACGAAAATGACTTCGAGGTTGCCGAACTTGCGCGCCAGCGCCTCGACCGCCGCCAGGTTCATGGAGGCGTCTTCGCGAATCGCCGTGTGCGGGCAGCCGCCGGTTTCCACCCCGACGATGCGCTCCGGCTCCAGCGCGCCGGCTTCGGTGAGGATGCGCTGGTCTTCCTTGGTGTAGATGTCGTTGGTGACCACGGCAATCTGGTAGTGATCGCGCATGGCTTTGCACAGGGCTTCGAGCAGTGCGGTCTTGCCGGAGCCGACCGGGCCGCCGACACCGACGCGCAGGGGTTGTTGATAGCTATGCATGCAGGCAGTCCTCAAGAACGGAACAAACGGGTGTATTGGGTTTCGTGACGCGATGAGGCAATGGCCAGCAACGGCAGGCCACCCCCGAGCTGGTCGTCGCCCAGGGTCAGGGCCTGGTCGATGGCTGCGGGCAAATCGGTGGCCAGGTCACGCAGCAGGGTCTGGGCCGCCTGCTGGCCGAACGGCACCAACTTGACACCGGCCATGACCGCGCCCTCCAGCCAGGCAAAGCCATGCCCCAGGGCCAGTTGGCGCAAGGGGATGGCCCAGTGCACAGCCAACCAGGCCATGCCGCCCAACTGGGTCAGCTCGAGGCTGGTACGCCACGCCGGCGCCTGGCCCAGCTGCCAGCCGTCGAGTAGCCGTGCCAGGGCCGCCCCGCGCTGCTGTTCTTCCAGGCGCAGCTCGGCGGTTTCACGGTTGGCCAGCAAAAAGCGGCTCCAATGAGCGAAGGCCTGCGCATCCTCGGCCTGGCAGGCCTGGTACAAGCGGGCGAGCACCGGCCAGTCCAGGCCGACCAGGGTGTCGTGCAACTGCTCACGCTGCCACGCAGTGAACCCGTGCACATCCCTTACCCAGCCCGCCTCCACGGCCCACTCCAGGCCCTGTGAATAGGTGAAGCCACCTACCGGCAGGCCTGGGCTGGCCAGTTGCAGCAGGCGCAGCAACGCCAGATCGCTGTTCATCAGCCGGCCAGTACCAGCGCGGCGCCGGCCAGCAGGCCACCGCCGAAAGCTTTTTGCAGGCCAGCATGGCGGCGCAGCAGGCAACCGACCGCAAAGCCGGCGGCCAGCAACAGCCCGCTGACCGTGACAAAGCCGGCGCTGAACTGCCAGAACGCGCTTGGCGTGGCCTCGACGCCATGCGCCCAGCCATGGAACAGCGCGAACACCGGCATCGCCAAGGCCAGCAGCTGTTGCCGGCCAGGCAGCAGCACGGCACCTGCGGCCACCAGCAGCGACACAGCGATCAGCGTTTCCATGCCCAGCACGTCCCCGAACAGATGCCCACATACCGCCCCGCCGAACATCGCGACCAGGGTCGCCAGTGGCAAAGTCAGGTTGCGCCGGGTCAGCGCCGCCAGTACGCCGGTGCCCAGCAGCATCAGCAGGTGGTCGAGCCCGGTCAGCGGGTGCAGAAGGCCGTCATGCAAGGGGTTGCTGTCATGCCCGGGGTGGGCGAAAGCCGGCACGGCCAGCATCAGCAGAAACAGGGCGAAAGTCTTTTTCATCGGTTGCTCCAGGGCAGTTCAGGAATGGGCAGGCAAGCGCACGAACGGGTGATCGTGGCCGTGAGCGTGGCTGTGGCTGTGTGACGCACTTTGGTAAGCGCCCGCTTCGGGCTCGAACGGGGCCTGCTCGGCCTCGACAGTCAGGCCCAGGCCACGCAGCATCTCGTCCAGCACATGGTCGTGCTGGAAGCGCAACAGGCCGGGCTCGATCTGCAGCGGGACATGGCGGTTGCCCAGGTGGTAGGCCGCGCGCGCCAGCAGGTGCGGGTCGGCACAGCGCACGGTGGACACCGCCTCGGGCGCTGCCAGCACGCGGATCAGCTGGGTGCCCTCGGCATCAGCCAACAGCTCGCCGCCACGCAGCAGGTGGCCACGCTCCAGCATCAGGCCGGCTTCGCGGCCATCGTCCAGCGTCACCCGCAGGCGACTCTTGATGCGGCTGTCCACATCGAGGGTGACGGTACCCGTGACAGCACGTGCGCCGGGTTCGGTAATCCGCTGGGTCAAGACAATCATCGGTGCTCCTTCAGAACAGGAAATAGCGCTGGGCCAGCGGCAGTTCACTGGCCGGTTCGCAGACCAGCAGCTCGCCATCGGCACGCACCTGGTAGGTTTGCGCGTCGACCTCGATCAGCGGTTGCAGGGTGTTGTGGACCATGTCCGGCTTGCGCACCCGGCGGCACCCGTCCACCACGCCGATCAGGCTGCGCAGGTTCAATTGCTCGACCAGGCCACGGTCCATGGCGGCCTTGGGCAGGAAGGTCATGCGCGTGGCATGGCGGGCTGCGCCCAACGCGCCGAACATCGGGCGGTAATGCACCGGCTGGGGCGTAGGGATGGACCCGTTGATATCGCCCACGGGCGCGGTGACGATCATGCCGCCCTTCAGTACCAAGGCGGGCTTGACCGCGAAAAATGCCGGCGACCACAGCACCAGGTCTGCCAGCTTGCCCACTTCGACCGAGCCCACCTCGTGGCCGATGCCATGGGTGAGCGCCGGGTTGATGGTGTATTTGGCGATGTAGCGCTTGACCCGGAAGTTGTCGCTGTAGTGGGTATCCGGTGCCAGTGGGCCACGGCGCAGCTTCATCTGGTGCGCCACTTGCCAGGTGCGCAGCACCACCTCGCCCACCCGGCCCATGGCCTGGGAGTCGGACGAGGTCATGGCGAAAGCGCCCATGTCGTGGAGGATGTCCTCGGCAGCGATGGTTTCACGGCGGATGCGCGACTCGGCAAACGCCACGTCCTCGGCAATGCTTGGGTCCAGGTGGTGGCAGACCATGAGCATGTCCAGGTGCTCGTCCACCGTGTTGATGGTGTACGGCAGTGTCGGGTTGGTCGAGGACGGCAGCACGTTTGCCTGCCCGGCCGCACGGATGATGTCGGGGGCATGGCCGCCACCGGCACCTTCGGTGTGGAAGGTGTGGATGGTGCGGTCACCGATCGCCGCCAGCGTGTCTTCGATACAGCCCGATTCGTTGAGTGTGTCGGTATGGATCGCCACCTGGATATCCATTTCTTCGGCTACGCCCAGGCAACAGTCGATGGCCGCCGGTGTCGAGCCCCAGTCCTCGTGCAGCTTGAGCCCGACCGCCCCGGCAGCGATCTGCTCGCGCAACGCTTCAGGGCGCGAGGCGTTGCCCTTGCCCAGCAAACCGATGTTGATCGGCAGGCTGTCGGCAGCCTGCAGCATGCGCGCCAGGTACCACGGGCCCGGGGTGCAGGTGGTGGCGTTGGTTCCGGTAGCCGGGCCAGTGCCGCCACCGATGAAGGTGGTTACACCGCTGTTGAGCGCCTCGTCCACCTGCTGCGGGCAGATGAAATGGATGTGCGAGTCGACCCCCCCGGCAGTGACGATCTTGCCCTCGGCGGCGATCACTTCGGTGCCTGGCCCTACGGGTATGTTGACGCCTGGTTGCACGTCGGGGTTGCCGGCCTTGCCGATCACGGCAATACGCCCGTGCTTGATGCCGATATCGGCCTTGACGATACCCCAGTGGTCGATGATCAACGCGTTGGTCAACACCAGGTCCATGGCCTCGGCGGCCAGCATCTGGCCCTGCCCCATGCCATCGCGGATGACCTTGCCGCCGCCGAACTTCACTTCTTCGCCGTAAACGGTGTAGTCCTTCTCTACTTCGACCCACAATGCCGTGTCGGCCAAGCGCACACGGTCACCCACGGTAGGGCCGAACATGTCGGCATAGGCCTGGCGGGAAATTCGGCTCATGCCCTGCCCTCCAGTGCGCCCATCACCTTGCCCTGAAAGCCGTAGACTTCGCGCTTGCCAGCGTAGGCCACCAGTTGCACGGTACGGGCCTGGCCCGGCTCGAAGCGCACGGCAGTGCCGGCCGGGATATCCAGGCGAAAGCCCAGGGTTGGCCCGCGCTCGAACACCAGCGCCTCGTTGACTTCGTAGAAGTGGTAATGCGAGCCGACCTGCACCGGGCGGTCGCCATGGTTGGCTACGCTGACACTGACCGTGGCGCGGCCACTGTTCAATTCGATGTCGCCAGCGGCGACCTGGATTTCACCTGGGATCATGCGGCGTTCCTCGGCAGGTTCAGACGATCGGGTCATGCACGGTCACCAACTTGGTGCCATCCGGAAAGGTCGCTTCGACCTGTACGTCGTGAAGCATCTCGGCGATGCCAGGCATGACCTGGTCACGGCTCAACACCTCGCGGCCCATGCTCATCAGCTCAGCGACGGTGCGCCCATCACGGGCCCCTTCCAGCACGGCGGCGCTGATCAGCGCTACGGCCTCCGGGTAGTTGAGTTTCAGGCCACGGGCCAGGCGCCGTTCTGCCAACAAGGCGGCAGTGAACAGCAGCAGTTTGTCTTTCTCTCTTGGGGTCAGCTCCATGGCGCTCTCTCAGGTGGCCCAGATACGTGGCGGGCAGGCAGGCAGGCCGAGAACGGCCGGGCGCAGCACATGCCACAGGCGTTGCAGGGTGCGTTGCAATTGTTGGTTGTCATGGTCGAGCAGGCGGATCACCAGCAGCGAACCGAGCAGCGTCGCGCCGGCAGGGGTGCCCAGCTCATCGAGCATGGGCCTTACCTGCTCCAGCAATGCCTGATCGGCCGGCGCGGCACAGAAGGTGGCTAGCAGTGGGTGGCCACCGAGCTTGCCCAGCTGGCCGCCTTCGATACGCAGGCGCTCATGCAGGCCCGTTTCGCCGGCCAGGGTGATGTGCAACAGGCTGTCGAGGGCACCCTGGTCGAACCGTTCGAGCATCACCGGGCGGCCCAGGCACAGCGTTTCCCAGGCCAGCAACCGGGCGCCGGGCTCAAGGGTGAAGTGGCTGGCGAGCCTGGCACGGGCACCGGAGAAGAAAATGCTGTCTTGGGGCAACCATTCCAGGGTGCTGCCAGCGGCCAGGTGGAAGCGCTGGGTCAGCCGTGCGGTCGGGCCGATGCTGCGGTAAAACTTGCTGGCACCGGGCATGGTCAGCAGGGCGTGGCTGCCAGCTTCCAGCTGAATGTCGAGCTCCAGACGATCGCCGGCAACGATGCCACCCGGCGGGTGCAGTACATACACATGGCAGGGTGCACCTTCCGGATAGAACGGGCGCTGCACCAAAAGAGGTCCGAAATGTTTCCATGCACCAAGGCGGGTCGTGCCCGCACGCTGGACAAAGCGCAATTGCAGGTGGGCGCTCCAGCCTGCATCGTCTTGGTGGTGTTCGATCTGCTCCGCGAGCGACATCCTGCGGCCCCTGAAATTCGTGGCCTGCTGGCCGGTAAGAGGGTCAGCGGCGGGCGCCGGTTAGTGCGCACGGCCTGACCACTCGATCAAATTCGCAGGCTGGATATAGCAGGTTGCGGGCCAACTCCGCAGGTGAAGGCAGATGAATTATTTTTACCGCTCGCTCCGCCATCGGGCACCGCCGCGGGGGCCGCACAAAGCGGGGGCGTGCCCAGGCCCTGTTTCGGTGCTGGCGAGGCCTACGCTGGTCGGCGCTCAGTAGTCGAAACGGTCTACCGCACGGCGGCGTTCGTTGTCGTCACGCCGGTCGTAGATGGCCGTGGTCTGGATATTGGCATGGTGTGCCAGCTTTTGCGCAATCGACAGGTCATGCTCCTCGATCACCCGGGTGATGAACGCGCGGCGGAAGTCGTGCGGCATGATCTTGACCCCCACCTGCGCCCCGCGCTGGCGGGCGATGTAGTAGATGGCATGCTTGGTGATACGCGCCCGGGTGATGTGGTTGCCGCGGCGGATGCGGTTGAACAGGAACGGGTCGTCTTCGACACCGGCCGGCAGGGCCTGGCGACGCAGGTCGAGCCACGCCTGCAGCTTCTCGAACGCCCAGGGCGGCGCGTACTTGATCAACTGGTGGTTGCCCTTGCCCACCACTTGCAGGCTGCGCGCGGCGAAATCAACCTGGGCAAGGTCGATGTCGACCGATTCCGACTTGCGCATGCCTGTGCCATACAGCAAGGCAATGATCGCCGCATCGCGCACCCCTTGCGGCCGCGGGTCGGCAGCGCACACGTCCATCAGTTCGCGAATCAGGCTACGCCGCAGGTTGCGCCCGGGCGGCAGGCGGGTGCCGGTTGCCGGCTTGACCTCGCGGATGCGTAGCAACTGCTCGTGGTCGATCAGGCCCTGGCGCCAGGCCTCGTTCATCACCCCACGGATGGCGTTGACGTACAGCGAAGAGCTGTTGGGCGCGTAACCATCGGCCCGCAGGGCGGCCACCAGAGCGATCACATGGCCGGGCTCGAGCCGATGCCAGGGAACGTCGACGATATTGCAGTCGACGAACCCCAAGCGGTCGGCGGCGTCCTGAAGGATGTAGCGCATGGTTTGCTGGCTGGATGGGGCCAGGCGGGCCATGTACTGCAGCAGCGGATTTTTCGAGAGGTCGGACAAAACGTGAATCCTGTAGCGGGGCGTTGGCCGGCAGCACAGCGGGCCGACGCTGGAGCAGATCAAAACGGCATGCCGGCGAGTCTGCATGACAAACTAACGGTCGGGCCATTCTGGCCCAAGACAGTGCCATCACCTTGATATACAAGGACTTTGCATCAGGCATGGAAGGTGATCTTACCCCAATCGAGCCCCCTGAACGACCTTGGGCCTGCCTGCGCAGTGCCAGGTGCTCAACGCAGCGGTCAGGTACACTGCTCGCCTTGCGGCCACCAGCCCGGGAACATCTGCTGCACCCTCGGCTCGGCGAAACGCTCATCGATCAATACCAGTACGCCACGGTCCTGGTCCCCCCGGATCACCCTCCCCGCTGCCTGGATCACTTTGCGCACCCCGGGGTAGAGATAGGCATAATCGAAACCCGCGCCAAATTGCCGACCCAGGCGCTGCTTGAACTGCTCGTTGACCGGGTTGACCTGGGGCAGCCCGAGCGTGGCGACGAAGGCGCCGATCAGGCGGGTGCCCGGCAAGTCCACCCCTTCACCGAACGCACCACCCAGCACGGCAAAGCCGATGCCTTGGCCGTCGGCGACAAAGCGGTCGAGGAACGCCTGCCGCGCCGCTTCGTCCATGCCCGGGGCCTGGGCCCACAATGGGATCTGCGCGTAGCGCTCGGCCAGCAGCCCGGCGACCTGCTGCAGGTACTCGAAACTGCTGAAGAACGCCAGGTAATTACCCGGCTGGCGCTCATACTGCCGGGCAATCAACTCTACGATCGGTGCCAGCGAAGCCTGGCGCTGCTGGTACCGGGTAGACACCTGGCTGGCAATGCGCACCTGCAGTTGTTCGGCACGAAACGGCGCTGCCACTTCCAGCCACGCCGTATCGGCCGGCATGCCCAGCAGGTCGCTGTAGAACTGCCGCGGGCTCAGCGTGGCAGAGAACAGGGTGACACTGCGCGCCGCACGCATGCGCGGTGCCAGCAGCCGTGCCGGGGTGACATTGCGCAGGCACAAGGTCGCCAGCCGGCGCTTGCGCGGCCCTTGGCGCTGGCTGATATCGAACAGGAAATGCTCGTCGAAAAGTTCGGCTACCCGGCTGAACTGCAAGGCCTGGTAGAAGAACTGCAGCACCTGCGGGTCGATGTGCGTGGGCGCCTGGTTCATCTGCTCCTGGATCAGCCCGATACACTGCTGCAGGGCGCGCAAAAGGTCATGCGGCAGCGCTTCGCTGGCCTGGTACGGTGCCCGTTGCTCTTTGTACAGGGCGTTCCACTGGCGGTTCAGGCGGTCCAGCGCACTGCCCAGCCCATGGGGTTTGCTTTGGCGCAACGCCAGCAACTGCCCCTGATCGAGGCTGGCGCTGTACATGCCCCGCCCGCGCTCGACCAGGTTGTGAGCCTCGTCGACCAGAACCGCGACCCGCCACTGGTTGAGCTGTGTCAGCCCGAACAGCAAGGCGTGGGCGTCGAAGTAATAGTTGTAATCGGCAACCAGAACGTCGGCCCAGCGGGCCATCTCCTGGCCCAGGTAGTACGGGCACACCTGATGCGCCAAGGCCACTTCGCGCAGCTGGGTACGGTCCAGCATCGGCACGGCCGCAGCGGCCGTGCGCGCGGCCGGCAAGCGGTCGTAGAAGCCGGCCGCCAGCGGGCAGGACTCGCCATGGCAGGCTTTATCCGGGTACTCGCAGGCTTTGTCGCGAGCGATCAGTTCCAGGGTGCGTAACCCAGGCTGGGTATCGCCCGTGGTGATCTGGCGCATGGCATCCAGGGCCAGCGCCCGGCCCGGGGTCTTGGCCGTGAGAAAGAACAGTTTGTCCAGTTGCTGGGGCGCCATGGCTTTGAGCAACGGAAACAAGGTGCCCAGGGTCTTGCCGATGCCCGTGCTGGCCTGGGCCATCAGGCAACGGCCAGTGCTCACCGCCTTGTACAGGGTTTCTGCCAGTTGCCGTTGGCCTTGGCGGAACGCTGGGTAGGGAAAGCGCAGCGCCTGAAGGCCGTGGTCACGTTCGCAAAGGCGCTGCTGCTGGAACTGGGCCCAGCCCAGAAAGCGCTGGCACTGAACCTGGAAGAATGCCTGCAACTCGGCGGCCGTGCAGTGCTCACTGAACAGGGTCTGACTATCGCTGTCGACGTCCAGGTACACCAAAGCCACCTCGATGCTCGCCAGTTGCCGGGCCTGGCACATCAGCCAGCCGTACACCTTGGCCTGCGCCCAGTGCAGCTGGCGGTGGTTGGCTGGTTGCCGGGCCAGGTCGCCACGGTGGGTCTTGATCTCTTCCAGCCGGTTGCAGGCAGGGTCGTAACCGTCAGCACGCCCCCGCACCCGAAGGCCTTCGAACTGGCCCTCGAGGGTAATTTCCGACTCGTAGCCGGCCGCACGCCGGGCCACTACCCGCTGGTGGCCCTCGATGCCCTCCTGGGCGGTGGGCGACGGCGTGAAGCGCAGGTCGAGGTCGCCGACCTTGGCACTGAACTCGCACAAGGCACGCACCGCCACGCTGTAGCTCAAGCGGCGTCACTCCAACGCACATGGCAGACCGCGACGGGCAGGCCGTGCTCCTGGCAGAATGCCAGCCAGCGCAACTGGTTGTCCTGCAGGCGGTCACCGGGGCCTTTGACCTCGACCATGCGATAACGCCCCTGCTCGGGCCAGAACTGGATAAGGTCGGGCATGCCCGCACGGTTGCTGCGAATGTCCTGCAGCAGGCGCACGAAGCAGTGCTTCAACTGCGCAGCCGGCAGGCAGGCCAGGGCCTGCTGCAGCAGCGCCTCGCTGAGCATCGACCAGAACACGAACGGTGACTGCAGCCCGTGTTTGGCTGCATAGCAATCCAGGATCGCCTGGTGGTGGCTACCATCGTCGAGCCGCGCCAGGCATTGCTCGAACAGGGCACTACGGCGCTGCTGGAAGTCGCTGTCGTGCAGGTCCTGCGGCGCGGCCTGGAACGGGTTGAAGAACGCGCCAGGCACAGGGGCGAAGATCGCCTCCCAGCACAGCAGGCCAAACAGGCTGTTGAACAGCGTGTTCTCCACATAATGGGCTTGCCCGCCCTCGGCGGCCAGGTGCTGGCGCACGGCCTCTTCAACGCCTAGCGCGGCGTGCTCACGGGGCAATTCCAGTTCGATCAGTGCCAGCGGCGCCACGCGCTGGCGGCGCTGTGGCGGGCCACCCAGCTTGCGCGCCAGGCGTGGCAACATACGCTCCAGCGCCTGGACCTCCAGTGCATTGGCCGGTGCCGCTGCCAGTTGCAACGCCAGGGCATGGGCCTGCGGCCAACGTTCGCTGCGCTCCAGCACCCGCACCTGGCGAATACGCGCCTGGGCATGGCTGCACTGCGCATAAACCGCCATGGCCTGGTCCCAGTCACCCAGGCGCTCGCATTGCTGGCCCAGGGCGAACTGCAACCGCGCACGGCGCCGGGCCAGCCAAGGGTTGTCGCAGTGCAGGTGCTGTATTGCCGTGATTACCGACTGAGGGTGTTCGCCCTGCTCCAGGCGCTCGGCACACTCATGCAGCACCATGGCCAGGTCGATATCGGCGCGTTGCTGCAGGGCACGCGAATCGGCGCTGAAGGGCACCTGCTCGTAGCGCAGCAGCCCCAGGTCGGCAAGCACGAACTCTGACCAGTCCTGGTAGAGGTTGCCGAAGAACAGCAGCCGCATGCGGTCGCAGAGCGGTTGCAGGCACCACTGCAAGATGCGCAACTCACTGCCCGGGTACCACTCGGCCAGAGACCGGGCGGCCAGTTGCAGTGGCTGCAGCTGGGCCAGCAAGTCATGCTTGGCGGCACGCGGGCGGCTCAATTGGGCGGCGAAACAGCACGCCAGTTCGTCTTTGCGCAGCAAGGCGAACAGTTGCTCCAAGTGCAGTTGCTCGGGCTCGCGGACCCAGCCCAGGGCCTTGAGTGGCTGCAGGGCGAGTTCGGTGTCGCCTATTTCCTCATAGACGAGGCGGTCGCTGCGAAACAATTCGCCCTTGCGCATTACCATGCGCACCATCAAGGCCTGGGCTGGCGCGCTCAGTTGGCCGAAGGCATGGATGAACGCCAGTTCCTGTTCATCGAGCAGGTCCTGGTAGCGCTGTTCGACCCACAGCAGTACCTGGCGGAAGTTGTGCAGGTAATAGAACGGGTCGTCGACGGAGTGGGCAATCACGGACTGGGTCAGGTAGCGGGAACAAGGCACTGGTTATACATACAGACCCAGGGGCCTGGCAAGTGCCGTGGGTCAGCTCGCCTCTGCAAGAACGGCCGCGAACGCGCCCTTGGGCATGCAGTGCCCTATGATTCAGGGGGGAACCGCCGCACCCGCCTGCGGCGAAGTTCCAGGGCCTGGGCCAGGCGCTGCACGGCTTGTTGCAGGTCGCCTGGGCAGTCGCCCAGCCACATCAGCGCCAGGTGCTGCCGGTAGCGGCCGTGCAAGCTGAACTGTTCCCCCGGCAATGCATGCAATGCGCAACCTGCCAAGGCCGTAGCAATGGCATCCCAGGCCAGCGGCTGCTCGAAGCGCACCCACAGCATGCGCCCGCCTTGCGGGGGCTCCAGCACCACCCGCTGGGCAAACTGCGCGGTCAGCGCGCAGGCGAGGTTTTGCGTGCGCTGCTGCAGGTTGCTGCGCAACGCCACCAGTTGCGCTTCGATATCGCCCTTGGCCAACAGGTGGGCCAGCGCCAGCAGCCGCAGCGGCGCAAGGCGGAACGCCCGCTCGCAGAACGCCTTGGCCAGGGCGGTATCCAGGCTCAGTACGTAGGCATACGGCGCTTCGGGCCCTACTGCAGCCTCGAACGCCCCCATGATCATCAACCTGCGCGGATCGACCCAATCGCGCAGGCGGGTCGCGGGTGGGCCGCTGTAGCAAAGCTCGCTGTCCAGGTCGTTCTCCAGCAGCCATACGCTGTGCTGGCTCAACAGCAGGCCAAGCTGCTGCTGATAATGCAGGGAGACCAGCCGCCCTTGCGGCAGGCCAAGGCAGGACGGCATCACCAGCAGACGGACCGGCTCGCAGCCCAACAGCCTGGCCACGGCCTGCAGGTCCGGGTTGCCACGTGGATCGGGTGGCACCTCCAACACCCGCATGCCAGCGCGCGCCAAAGCACGCAGCACGTGCCCGCAACAGGGCGACTGTACCAGCACCGTGGTGCCGCTTTGCAGGGCCAGCGCTGCAAGCAGCGTTTCCAGCAACGCCGGAACATCCGGGGCCACCTGAACGTCATCGGCCCGCCAGTACTGGCGCGAGCAACGGGTGTATCGCTCCGCCAGCGCGTCGCGCAGGCGCGCACTGCCCTGCACTTCCCAAGGGCCAGCGCCGCGCTCGCGCTGGCGGGCCAGGCGCCGCTCGTGGGTGAACAAGGCGCGCTCCAGCAACGGTTGTGCAAGCTGGGGCGCCTGCCGGGGCATGCCACCTTGCTGCAGGTCAGCCAGGCGAACGAAATAGCCCGAGCGTGGCAGGCAGTGCACGCGACCCTCCTCCTCCAGCAGGCTGTAGGCGCTCTGCACCGTTGCCAGCGATACCCGCAGCCGCCGCGACAGCTCACGCAAGGACGGCAGCCGGTTCGGACCACCAGCCGTCGCCTGGCCAATCAACGCTTCCAGGTAGCGGTAGACCCGCCGATAAGCGAACTCGCCGGCCGCTGTTCGCGCCATCAAGGTTGCCTCGCGGGGCTGTGCCGCCGTTCAGCGGCGTGGCGCGGTAACAGCCGCAAGTGCGCGTCGCGGCGCGCCAACGCACTGAGCAGGCGCCACGCAGGTAGCGGCATCTTACCGCCGTAGACTGCCCGCAGTTGCGCCAGTGATAGCCCACTGGTGTTCACCAGCCAGGCTTTGACCGCCGCAGGGCAAGGTTTGCCTTGCATGGCCCGGTGCAGGTAAGGCAACGCCACCAGCATGTCGGCATGGCGAGCGCGCAGAAAACGCTCGAGGTTCTTGCCCTGCCTGGCGAACGGCTTGCAGAGCAGGCATTCCAGTTGGGCCTGGCTGAGGCCATAGGCCTTGCCAAACTGCAGCACAGGTTCGTCGGCAGGCTTGCTGTCGCCCGGCGCCCCCGCCAGCCTCAAGGGCGGCCGGGTGGCCTGAGGCTCCAGGCTGCGGGCCCGCAGTTCCTGCAACTGGGCCAAGGCCAATGGGTCGACGAACGCGGCCAACGGCGAGCAGGCCGTCTCGCCCGCCGCGAAGTGCCAGCCCAGCATGGCATCCAACTGCTGCCCGCCCAGCAACGGCGGCAGCAGGTCATCAATGGCTATCAACCGCACCGGCCCCCCCTTGAGCGCGGCCCCCGCAGGCTGATCCGCCGGGTTGCCGGGCGCCAGCCCCGTGGCCCCTTGCAAGCGCGCCAGGCCCTCGGCCAGCGTCGACAGGCAATGGTGGGCCAGGTAAGGGCCACGTTGCCCCGCCAGGCGCTGGCTACGCAGCGCCCACGCCAGGTAGCGGCGGCGCTGCCCTGCGGGCAAGGCGGTGACCATTGCGTCGGCGGGTGCCTGAGCCTGCAGCGCGAAGCTAACGGCCGCCGCCAGTTCCAGGTGCAGGCGGCTACCCAGCAACGCTTCTGGCCTGGCATCGATCAGGTGGCCAAACATCAGCAGCGCTTCCCTGGTCGGCAACCAGCGCTCGGACGCCACACGGGGGCGGCAACTGAACGGCACCACTTCGCGCCCCTCGATCATTTGCAGTTGCACCCGCGGGTCATCCTGCATGAACAGCGCACTGAAGCCTTGATCGAGCCCTTGCAGCGTAGGGCTGCCGGCCACCGGCAAGCTCACCACCAGCACGCGCAGTTGAAAAGTAACCGGTGCACGCATGGCGATGCTCAGCTGCGCAGCACGCAACATCGCCAGCAGCCGCGCACCCTGGCGGTCACTGCCTTGCAATACCTGCAGGCGAAAGGTGCCGATATATTCAGGCCCGCCTGCGGCTACCAATAAACGTTGTATCAACAACTGCAAGGAGGCCCGTTGCGCCTGTGACATATGGGCGAGCAAGCGTTCGAGTACTTGCTGGTAGATATAATGCATTGCCTGGTCGTGAATAGCAGTCACGGATCACCTCACCACTTCAAGTCGCCGGCGCACGCTCAAGCAAGTTGTTCAGGCTTACACTGCGCCAGGCTTTTACAGAAGAAACTTCCTACAATTGAATAAAGTGACGTGAGCCTTCACTGTCGCCAGGCCATGGAGAAGAATTCACCCCTGCAATGCTCTGATTCAGGCCTAGCCGTACGCATCCCTTACTCCTTGCACAAAGTATCATTGCGCCATTATCGAGTGATGCGAAGCGAATTGAAGATACAGATCACGGTAAAAAAACCATTCAGCAAAGCGCCAAATTCACCTTGACCCTCTAACCACGCACATGCAACCGCAAATGATTGGCGGCATGTTTCCATTGGCATTTAATTAATGAATTATATGTAGTCCGCTTCGTCTTTTATTGTAGGAATATTCCCACTTTAACGATGACGTTACTTTATTCCGCGCACAAAAAACCCGGGGCTGGCCCGGGTTCACGGTGAACTGCAGTGGTCAATGCTGCGCCATATCCAACACCACGCGCCCACCGCAGGGGCACTGGTCCATGTAGCGATGCGCCTCCACCACCTGCTCGAACGGGTACACCTTGATGATCTGCGGGGTCAGCAACTGGTCGGCGGTGAACTGGTTGATGTCACGCAAGGCACGCTGCAGCGCCACCTGGTCCTGGCTGATACCCAGTTCCGGCTTGCCAGTGAAGTTACCAATGCAGTGCACGTAGAACTGGATGTTCTTCTGGAAGGCCGCGCAGGCTGGGAACGGCGTCTGGTTGCCGCCTTGCAGGCCATACAGTACCAGGCTGCCCCGCGGTGCCAGCACATCGCCCAGCAACGACATCTGCGGCCCGCCCATGCCGTCCAGAACCATGTCCACGCCGCGCCCATCGGTGTACTTGCCGACCTGCATCAACAGGTCCTGCTCTTCGGTGACGATCACCTTGTCGGCGCCCAGGCCCAGCAGGTAGTCACGCTGCTCGGCATCCTTGGTGGCGGCGAACACTTTAAGCCCCAGCGCCTTGCCCAACTGCACGAAAGCGGGGCCAGCACAGTGGCTGGCGTCGGTGACCAGGGCAGTCTGCCCGGCCTTGGCCCGTGCCAGGTCCACGTAGGCGAAATAGGCAATCAGCAGCGGCGTATAGTGCACGCTGGCCTCGATCGGGGTAAGCACCTGCGGATAGCGTGTGATCGCGGTCCGTGGCAGCACGATGACATCCCCGTATACCGGGTGGTCATTGGCGCTGGTAGCGGGAAAACTGGCGACCCGGTCACCCACGGCAATGTCTTCGATCCCTTCACCGACCGCCGTCACCACACCGGCCATCTCATGGCCGATACCGGCCGGCAGGCGTGCCTGCGAGGGCGCCAGGTTCTGCCGCCAGAGCACGTCATACCAGCTGACGCCAACCGCCTCGACGCGAATTTGCACTTCGTCGGCAGCGGGAGACGGTTCGGCCTGCTCCTCGCAACGGAGGACATCGGCAGCGCCGAACTTGTGGAAACGGATCATGCGGGACATCGCAAACCTCGCCTTTGTGAACCTCTAATTACCACTGACTCTATCCGGGCTTCTGCAGTTAGACCACCAGTGGTCATTAATAGTCGACATGCCTGTCATCGATTGGGCACCTGACATTCCCTGCAATTGGCTCCCGTAAAGCCGTGCAGGGTAACAGCCTTTGGCCTTAAGATTCACCCCTGCCCCCCTTCAGGCGAAGCGCACCGATGAATCGAAACGACCTGCGTCGTGTAGACCTCAACTTGCTGATTGTGTTCGAAACGCTGATGCACGAGCGCAGCGTGACCCGTGCAGCGGAAAAACTGTTCCTCGGCCAGCCGGCCATCAGCGCGGCCTTGTCGCGCCTGCGCAACCTGTTCGACGACCCGTTGTTCGTACGCACTGGCCGCAGCATGGAGCCCTCGGCACGGGCTCACGAGATCTTCGCGCTGTTGTCGCCCGCACTGGATTCGATTTCCACCGCGGTCAGCCGCGCAGCCGAATTCGACCCTGCCACCAGCAATGCCGTATTCCGCATCGGCCTGTCGGACGACGCCGAATTCGCCCTGCTGCCGCAACTGCTCAAGCGCATTCGCGCCGAGGCCCCTGGCATCGTGCTGGTGGTGCGCCGGGTGAACTACCTGCTGATGCCGACCCTGCTGGCCTCAGGGGAAATCTCGGTGGGCGTCAGCTACACCAGCGAACTGCCCGCCAACGCCAAGCGCAAGGTGCTGCGCCGCAGCGCGCCGAAACTGCTGCGCGCCGACAGCGTGCCTGGCAGCATCACCCTGGACGACTTCTGCGCGCGGCCACATGCATTGGTGTCGTTTGCCGGGGACTTGTCCGGCTTTATCGACGAGGCGCTTGACGAGCTGGGTCGCAAGCGCCATGTCGTGCTGGCGGTACCGCAATTCAACGGGTTGGGGAGCTTGCTGGCGGGGACCGATATCGTGGCGACGGTACCGGACTACACCGCCGATGCGCTGACGGCTGCCGGCGGGTTGCGGGCGGAGGACTTGCCGATACCGGTACGTAGTTTCGAGCTGCACATGGCCTGGCGTGGCGCGCAGGATAACGACCCGGCGGAGCGCTGGCTGCGGTCAAGGATACAGATGTTCTTCGGGGATCCCGATAGCTTGTGACTGACTTCCACCTAGATCCGTAAATACCAATAAAATCAGTGTCTTAATCTGATTTTACATCCAAGACCGTCCGTCGCATTCCGCTCATTTCCAATGCGCCTGCGGGTATATTTTTGGGTACTTTTTCCATTTCGAAAAAAAGTACCCGCACATGACGACTTCCCTCCCCACGCCTGCATTGCGGCGTAAACTCAGCGACGCCTTCTTACGTGCCATTGCTGAACCCGGCAAGTACGCCGACGGCGAGGTACCCGGTCTTTACCTGCATGTTCAGGCCTCGCAGAAGTCGAACAAGCCTGCCGCAAAATACTGGCGGATGAGGTATCGCCTGAACGGCAAGGAAAACGTGTACGCGATCGGCCGTTATCCCGACATTGGCTTGAAAGACGCGCGCGACTTGGCCCGAGCCGCGCGCCAGAACGTAGCTCATCACGTCGCCCCGCTGAAGGCCAAACGCAAGAAAATCGCCGATCAACTACTTAATGAGGAGCGCACATTCAGTTACGTCGCCGAACAGTGGATGGCCTTCAAGTCGCACGACCTCGTAAGCAAATCCCTCGCGGGCTTTCGCGGCGCTTTGAATAATCACATCCTGCCCACCATCGGCACTATTCCCGTCAGCGAGATCAAACTGGACCACATCATCGAGATCATCGCTAACCTGCGCCGAGCACGCACACTGGCCATGGCCAAGCGCGTGCGTACCATCATCCGTGCCGTGCTCGGTTTCGCTGAGGGTCGTGGCTGGGTAGAGCGTAACGTGGCCCTGAGCAACACCGAAGAGCTCAAGGTTCGCCATGTGGTGACCAGTAATCCAGCGATCGAACGACCAGCCGATTTGGGTCACCTTCTGCTTCGTCTGGATGAGCTCAGCCCGAGCAGCGTGAGCACTGCGATGCGCTTGCTGGTCATGCTGCCGGTTCGCCCCGGCGAGCTGGTGAAGATGCGTTGGGAAGACATCGATCTGGTCAGCGCCGACTGGCGCTATGTAGTAGGGAAAACACGCCATCTGGATAAGAGCAAACACATCGTGCCACTGCCGGAGCAAGCCCTTGTGTTGTTGAGTGAACTACATGAGCGGCGGGTGGTGGATGAAGCGGGCAATGGCTGGGTCTTTGTATCGCCGGTCTACCCAGGCTATCCAGTTGACGCCACATCCCTGGCCAAGGCCTACCAGCGGATCTGGCCGGAATACCGCATCACTGCACACGGTTTCCGCGCCACCTACCGTACTATCGCTCACGAGCATTTGGGCATCGATCCGATTGTGCTGGAGTTGTCACTTTCCCACCGTATGCCAGGCGCTCTGGGCGCAGTGTATGCGCGCGCGCAGTTGCTGCCGCAACGACGAGAAGCGGCGCAGCATTGGGCGGACTACCTCGATCGGCTCCGAAAAAATTCCAAACATGCAATAGCAGAATAGTTGTCGGGAAAGTACAGATCCTATAACCAGTGTACCCAGGGCGCCCAAACAATCCGACCTCGATGCTCAAGTCCCTCCAACGCATCTGGCCGGAATACAACATCACGGCCCACGGCTTTCGTGCCACCTACCAAACCATTGCCCACGAGCACCTGAGCATCGATCCTATGGTCCTGGAACTCTCGCTGTCACATTGGATGCCAGTGCCCTCGGCGTCGATACGCCCGCGTGCAGCTTTTGAGTCAACGACGAGAGGCCGCGACAATTATGGGCTGACTATCTTGAGCAATTACGGAGGAATGCAGCCCATGATGGCCCAACGGAGTATAGATGGTCTGATAGGTGAGTTTCAGCGGTCGTTGTGCGAATCCAACTAACGCGAGAAATGAACAGTAGTGCCGACAAAGTTCGTCAGCACGACAAGTGCGCATAACAGCCATTCATACGGGTAGCTCAGTCGTCAGCTTGATTTTCTCCATCGGGACCTCGGTCTTGACGTTCTGCACCACGCTCAAGCTGGTCAGGTGGGCAATCTGGAAGCGCCGATAGGCCTCCAGGTCCGCCGCCACCACCCGCAACAGCAGGTCACAGTCACCGGCCATCACATGGCTCCACCACTTCGGGCAGCAGGCGCACGGCCTCGACGAATTCATCGGTGGTGTCCTGGTCCTGGCGCTTGAGCCACACGCGCACGAACAGGGTCAGACCTAGCGCCACCTTGGCCGGGTCGACCAGGGCGACATAGCGCTCGATCACCCCCGCCTCCTCCAGCAACCGCACCCGCCGCAGGCAGGGGGACGGCGACAGCCCCACCTGCTTGGCCAGCTCCTGGTTCTGCAAACGGCCGTCCCGTTGCAGGGCGCGCAGGATGCGGCGGTCGATGGCGTCGAGCTTGATGGTCATGGAAAGCTCCGGGTCGGCAAGTATTGGCAGCAGATGCCAAATCATCGGTTCGCATGAGCAACTACGCAAGCCTATTCCAGCCAACCCTTGGAATAATTCGCTTCCACTGGAGGTGACCATGACTGCCCTTGAACCCGTACTGAACAATCCCCCCGCCCTTTCGCCGCCCGGCGAACTGCGCCGCGGCGCCTTGGCCGCCCTGCCGGTGCTGCTGGGCTTCATTCCCTTTGCCCTGGTGCTGGGCGCTCAGGCGTCCCAGCATCACCTGAACGCTGGCGAAGTCGCGCTGATGACCGGGCTTAACTTCGGCGGGGGCTCGGAGTTCGCCGCCATCGAGCTGTGGACCTCGCCGCCGGCGGTGTTGGTGATCGTCGCCATGACCTTGCTGGTCAATAGCCGTCACCTGCTGATGGGCGCGACGCTGGCGCCCTACCTGCGCCACCTGCCGCTGAAAAAAGCCCTCGGCACGCTGTTCTTCATGTGCGACGAGAGCTGGGCCATGGGCCTAGCCGATGCGCGCCAACGCGGTGGCTTCAGCTTGCGCTACTTCACGGGGGTGGCGCTGTGCCTGTGGGCCACCTGGGTCGGTTTCACGACGCTCGGCACGCTGCTGGGGCCTCTACTCGGCGACCTGCGCAGCTACGGCTTCGACATGGCCTTCGCGGCGGTCTTCCTGGTGCTGCTCAAAGGCATGTGGAAAGGCATTCACGCTGCGGTGCCGTGGCTGTTCAGCCTGCTGACTGCGGCGACGTTCCATCTGCTGATCCCCGGTGGCTGGTACGTTGCTGGCGGGCACGCTGGCCGGGCTAGTCAGCGCCTACCTGTGGGCCAAACCATGATCGATGTCGCCACCCTCACCACCATTGCTGGCATGGCCGTGGTCACCTACCTGACCCGCGCCCTGGGTTTCCTGCTGCTGCGCAACCGCACCCTGGGGCCGCAGCTCACCCAGGTGCTCAATGCGGCACCCGGCTGCGTGCTGATCGCGGTAATCGCTCCCAAGTTCGTCTCCGGGCACCCGGCGGACCTGATTGCCCTGGCCCTGACCGTGTATGCCGCGTCACGCTTTTCCCTGCTGCCGGCGGTCGTGCTCGCCATTGTCGGAACTGGAGCGCTACGCGCTCTACTTGCGACTTGATCCTTTTACCCTTCATAGACGCTGCTGATGAAAATTTTAACCAAGAGTGACCTGTTAGCCCTCGGCTTCATGACCTTTGCGCTGTTTGTTGGCGCTGGAAATATCATCTTCCCGCCGCTGATCGGACTGAATGTCGGCGAACAAGTATGGCCTGCTGCCGCAGGCTACTTCATCACTGGCGTCTGCCTGCCAGTGCTTACGATAATCGCGCTGGCACGCTTCGAGGGCTCGATGGAAACGCTTTGCAAACCGCTCGGAACAGTGGCTGCGCGCGCCTTGGCGATCATCTGCTTCCTGTGCATTGGGCCTCTGTTCGCAATGCCACGCACCGCTACGGTCTCCTTCGAGATCGGTGTAGCACCTTGGTTAGGCGACAGCACCAATCACCTGATCGTCTACAGCGCACTTTATTTTTCCCTGGTGATGTTGGTGTCACTCTTTCCAGGTCGGTTACTGGATACAATCGGTCGCGGCCTTGCGCCTGTGAAGGTGGCCGCGCTGGCAATTCTGGGCATCGGCGCATTTATCTGGACAGCGGGGCCTCCAGGCCCGGCCCTATTCCCTTATGACAGTCAAGCACTCACCAAGGGCTTCAACGAGGGGTATCTGACGATGGATACCTTGGCCTCGCTGGTATTCGGGGGCGTGGTGGTCAATGCATTGAAACACCGAGGTGTATACGCTCCGCGCCTGCTGTTCAAGTACAGTGTGATCGCCGCAATAATCGCTGGCATAGGGCTGACGCTGGTGTACGCCAGCTTGTTCGAATTGGGCGCCCACGCCAGAGGGTTCAGCACAGAAGCCAAAAATGGAGCGGTGGTACTCAATGCCTACATGGAGCATACCTATGGCGCTGTAGGCTATTGGCTACTGGCCTTTTTGATCACCATTGCCTGCCTCGTAACGGCCATCGGCTTGACCACTGCCTGCGCCGAGGCATTCAGCCAGTTTCTTCCCATTGGGTACAGGCCACTGGCATTGATTCTTGCTAGCCTCGCGTTTGCCATCTCGAACGTGGGCCTGACTCAACTGATTGCGATTTCAGTGCCCGTTCTGACCGCCATTCACCCGCTATGCATCGCAATCATTCTACTCAGCCTGATAAACCACAGGTTGCGTAACCCGGCCCGGGTGATGGCCCCGGTTGCAACATCCGCTTTGTGCTTCGGTATTCTCGACGCGCTTACCGTTGCAGGTGTGAAACTTCCGTTACTGCAGCACCTGGCAAGCGGTCTACCGCTCGCAAGCTCCCAACTGGGCTGGTTGGCACCCACGTTCGCCATTTTCTGTGCAATGTGGATCTACGATTTACTCAAGGGAGCTTCCACAGCGGAAAGGCCGGTATCGAAATCGACTTGATCGAACAGTACTACATAGGCTCAGGCGGTTGTGTGCGAGATAAAAATGCACTTGAGAGAGCTCTGGCACCGTACCTTTGCGTGGGCGCAAGCCGCGAAACTGGAGCCACACCATGGACCGCATTGGCATAACCAGAGAACCGTGCAATGTATCGCTTTCTCAGGTCGGCACAACGATAGGGAAAGCAGAGAGTGACTAGACCCAGTAGCTATACACTCCCTGCCCGGCATGTTGAACAAAGATGCCTGATGCTCGGCCCTACCCAGCCTGAGCAATGCCGCGCTTAGCAACGCGAGAAATCCGCGCTCCGGCCAAAAAGCAGGCTCGCACGCACGCCAGCCCGCGGGAGTTGCACCCGCATGAATTTTGAATAACCGGACGAAGAAACTGACATTCTCATAACCCACCTCATAGGCAATCGCCTTGACCGACATACCGGTTGCCAATAACAGCTTCTTGGCCTTGTCGATACGAACCCTCTGCACATAAACGGTCGGTGAAAGTCCGGTCGCCTGTTGGAAGCGGCGCTTCAGCGTGCGCTCGGTCAGACCTGCCTCGGCCCCCATGCGCGAGATGCTTAGCTGCTCCACATAATGCACCTCAATCCAGTCCTGCAATCGCAATATTGCTTCATCACAATGGTTGCGACGCCCCGGCAGTATCGGGGCGAGCCGCTCGGGTGCAGACACCAGCAGATGAGTGGCGCACAGCTGCGAAAACCTGTCGCCGCAATCGTGGGCCAGAATCGCCAGCAAGGCATCGAATCCGCCGTTCAAGGTCCCAGTGCTCCAGATTGCCTCAGCCTGCAGATACGACTGCTGGGGAATGAACTGGCAGTCCGGGTAGCGCTTCTTCAGCTCGCGCACGTAAGCCCAATGCGTGGCCAGTGCCTGTTGCTCGCCAAGCCGCAAAGCGGCAACAAAGCACACACCAGTGGTCATTGCCAACAAGCGGGCACCGTTACGCAGGTTGGCACTCAACCAGGCCAGCACCTCAGGTTCTGGCGTGAAGCCCGCAGCAAGCCTTGGCCCTTCGACAGGAGGAATTACCAGCAGATCATGACTGCAGTCCGCCGCAACGGTTGCCTGCACTCTGATCGAGTGGCCACCGGCCGCCAGAACCTCCGAACCGTCGGCGGAGACCACTTCGACCACGTATTGCTCAGGAAGGCCGAGATGCCGCTCAAGCAGAGCAGCGATTCGAAAAAAGTCTGTCACGGCAAACACACCCATGGCCCAGCATCCGTCGTAGGCCAAGATTGCAACCTTTCTCATATGCCTCCGTTGGCCCGATCAGACTATCGAAAGACCCTTTAGAACACCGATTTAGCGAATGTTCAAGATTACGCTATGGGTATTCGCACGACTGTCATCTTACGGAGAACCGCAATAATGCAAGCAGTGAGCACCGGGTCGCCAGACCATTTCGCCGCACTACTCGGAGTCGAGTGGCTGCACAGCAGTTTCGATCAAGCGGTGTGCCGTCTCTTAATCAGTCAGCACCACCGCAATGCTCTGGGCGGGATCCATGGGGGGGTGATTTTCTCGCTAGCCGACATAGCCTTCGCGGCTGCCTGTAACGCTAGCTCGGCGGTGTACATCGGACTACAGGCGGAGGTGCGTTACATGGCCAAGGCCGAAGGCGGTGTGCTGGTCGCCACTGCCGACCTGATGGGTAGCTCTAAAAAGATGGCTCACTACCAAGTGTTGATAACCGACCATCTGAACAACCGCGTCGCGCTGTTTAGCGCCTCTGCCTATCGACTCAGTCACGGATGAAGTACGACATGCCCTGGGTACCATAGAATGTGAAGAACGTAGCCTGGCAAGGTCGGTAGAGCAGTTTGCCACACGACGAAACTCAGTACTGACCACTTTGAGCTTTTTGGGAAAGAACAGCCAATGCTGGAAACATTTTTCAAAATGCCCCTCACTTTCACGCACCTGCCGACTCAAAATTTGATCTGAACAGGCGCACCTCTTCTTGCAGCCACTGGCGCAGTACTCGAACCCGGTAGCTATTGTGCAACGGCTCCGGACAGACGAACCAATATTGCAAGGAGCTGACGACATCGACCTCGAACAGTCTGACCAGGTTGCCACTGAGTATTTCCTGCATGGCCAATGATCGGCGCACAAGCCCTATTCCCTGGCCATCTACGGTCGCCTGCAATTGCTGCGAAGCATCCTGATACAGCACCCCGCGGCAAGGTTCAGGCTGGCCAGGCAAGCCGGCCTGGGCAAACCAGTCGTTCCACATCGAGTAGTCATTGCGCAATAGCGTTGCCTGCGTCAGCTGTTCGACCGAGTTAGGAAGCCGGCCGCCGTTATAGGTCGGCGCGCAGGCGGGAAAGAAGGCTTCCTCTAGCAGTGGCTCGACGAAGGACCACATCGACATCATCACGGTTGAAATCCGTTACCACATGCGTGGATTGCAACTCGACATCCAGTTCAGGGTAGCGCTCGATGAAACGCCCGATGCGTGGCATTAACCAGCGCGCAGCAAACGACGGTAGCAAGCTGATCACAAGACGACGCTCCCGACCCCCAGACCGAACCTGATCGGTCGCAATCGCAATTGACATCAGCGCGGATCGAACTTGGTCAGCGTAGCGGCGCCCAGCCTCGGTCAGCTCAAGGCGTTTTCCTTCCCGCCTGAACAGCTTCGTGCCCAGCTCCGCTTCGAGCGCACGTATCTGATGGCTGATCGCGCTGTGGGTCACGAACAGCTCCTCCGCCGCGCGTGAAAAGCTTTGCCTGCGCGCTGCTGCCTCCAGTGCCCTCAAAGCGCCCAGGTTGGGTAGCTTGCGAAAATCCATGGAAAGTCAGCCCTTATACAATGCGTCGGGTTGGCAATACTCAACGTCAAATTTTTCTCACAAGACTGCAAATACTTGTCGTTTTGTTAGCAATACACCGACCTTTAATATCGAACATACGATTATTTTTCCAAAGAATAATCAATAGTCAACCTTGAACTCCTCTCACCATCCGACTCACCCACCAGCCACGCCGCTGGGCGCCTACACCGGGAGCATCCGAACTGTGGACATCATTCCCCCTCCGTGCCGTTGGGGCATCCTTGGCTCTGCCAGCATCGCCATGAAGAACTGGCACGCACTGCTCAACGCTGGCAACTGCCGGATCATCGCCGTCGCCAGCCGCTCGCGGGCGAACGCCCATCGCTTCATCGAGATGTGCCAAGCATCGGCGCCTACGGGCTACCCGGTCGACGCAGTAGAGGGCTATGCCCCCCTGCTTGAAAGGGATGACATCGATGCCGTCTATATACCCCTGCCCACGGCAGTCCGCGCAGAGTGGGCGATCAAGGCGGCACAGGCCGGCAAGCACATCGTGATCGAGAAGCCATGTGGGGTGAACGCCGCCGAGCTGCAGCGCATCCTCGACACGGCAGAGCAATACGGCGTGCAAATCATGGACGGCACCATGCTTCAACATTCCTCTCGGCTTGCTGCAATCCGCGAGGCGCTGAGTGACGAGGAGCAGTTCGGTGAGATACGCCGGATTACCAGCCACTTCAGTTTCATGGGTGACCCCGCCTGGGTAGAGCGCAACCGTGCACTGGAGCCGGCGGGCTGCCTGGGTGATGTCGGCTGGTACAACATCCGCCTGACTCTCAATACGATGGACAACAGCATGCCGAGGGCGGTGCGCGGCAAAATGCTACAGGGCGTCGCTCGGCTGGACGGAGGGATGACGCCTACCGAATTCGAGGGCGAATTGATGTTCGACAATGGGGTCACGGCCACGCTGTACAACGCCTTCAACACCAGCCGCCAGCAGTGGGCCGTCATCAGCGGTACGCGTGGCTACCTGCACATCAAGGACTTCGTATTGCCTCACTACGGTAACGAAGTGTCTTTCGTACTGGGCAATGACCGTTTCGAGGGCCGTGGGTGCTTTTTCAATCTGGAGCGTCACGAGCGCACTGTGGCTTTGCCCGAGTACAGCAACAACCACCCTAGTGTTCAGGAGAGTCAGCTGTACCGCGCGTTCGCCGAGCTTGTGCTGACCGGCAAGCGGGATGCTTTCTGGCCACGGATCATGCTGCAGACCCAGCGCATCCTCGATGCCTTGCTGGCCTCGGCCAATGCCGGCGGTGCGACAATCAGGCTTTCCTGAGCCTCATGCTGGCGTGCCTTCCAAGTGCGTGTAATGCACATCGAAAGCCTTGTCGGTGATGAAAAGGAAGGTCACGTCGTTTTCCGCTTGCGCACCGTGATACATGGTCGTGCCCTCGGGGAACCAAACAAAGCTCCCAGGTCCGAACTCGCCTTGCGAAGTGACGAGCACACCGTCCAGAACGTACATGCCGTGGGCACAGCTGTGCCAATGTGACTGATTGACGAAGCCTGCCGGGTAGCGGACCTTGGAGATGGTCATCCCGCCTCCGGCATCAGCCAACAGTGGCTTGGCAAGAATCGACGCGGCGAGCTCAGGTACGGGCAGCGATTGCCAACCCACTTGATTGGTGTCGATAGCGAAAGTTTCGTCGGTATTCATCTGGTACTCCGTGATGTCGTTGAATGCGGCGCGTGGCCATTTATCAGATCGCGCAAGCGCCACCTATGCACTCGGCGTCCGCCTCGATGGCGTGTTCCAAGGCTCGCTCGAATACCTGAACTGACTGCGCACCACTGACCACTTGCCCGCCGATATCAATCTGCGGAACGCTGCGCACCCCCTTGACTCGCGCCATAACCTCCTCGGCACGAACTTCTTGGGCACCGGCGTCACTCGCCAGGTACGCCGCAGCTTCCCCGCGGTCGAGCCCATTGCCCGCTGCGATATCGACCAGCACCTGAGCATCAGTGATATCGCGCCCCTGCTCGAAGTACGCCGAAAAGATCGCCCCGGCCATTGTGCTGGCGACGTTTTTGCTTGCAGCCAGGCGCATCAAGCGGTGCGCAAGGTAGGTATTGGGTGTGCGCTCGATGGCGGCATAATCGAATGCGATACCGTCAGCTTGCGCAGTCTGAGCTGTCTGCGTATCCATGGCCTGACTACGCTCCCAACTGCCAAACTTGTTGGTGCGATAGGTCTGACGATCCATCCCCCGCTCTGGCATGTCGGGGTTCAGCTCGAAAGGTACCCAACGAATATCCGCCTCTACGTCCTCGGGCAGCGTGGCGAGGGCCTCTGCCAGGCGTCGCTCCGCCACAAAGCACCAAGGGCAGATGAAGTCAGAAGTGATTTCTATGGCAAGTTTCATTGCACTCTCCTAAATGACGTGATCTAGAAGAGATGCTGACAGAGGCACTACAAACCGTTAACCCCGCGCCATTCGCACTCTGCGTTGCGTTTTACGCATAAATGCCTGCGCATAATGCAGAGAAAGGGGGGCGTCATTGCGACGCCCCGCCACTGACTACTTGATTACGATCGGATTGACCGGTGCACCCGTTCCTCCAACCACCTTCAACGGCGCAGCGGTGTACAGGAATGTCCACTGCCCGTCTTCGGCACAATCGGCGGCTAGCGGGTCCAATTGAGCGATCTCGGTCAGTGTGATGCCCAGATTACGCATCAAGGCATTGTGCAGCGGCAATGCCACGCCCGACACAGGGTCGACGGTCACCTCGTTGGCAATGGTGTCGGTCACGATGTTGGGGATTTCCATATCCTGGAACCATTGCACAAGCTCCGGGCTGTAGGTCAGTCCAGGCTCGATGAAGTCCTTGTAGAACTCTTCGCTGTCGCGGTAATAAAAAGAGCCGATCCATCCGGTACGGATGAGCAGGATATCGCGCCTCTGGATCTCGACCCCTTGGGCGGCTGCGGCCTTCATCAAGTCTTCGTGGTTGAAGGTTTCTCCAGGTGCCAGCACCTGCTTGCCGCGATAGCGTGCAATGTCGATCAGAATCCCCCGTCCTACCACGCCCTTTTCCCCGATCGGTGCGACGCTGGCCTTGGCTAGTCCACCAATGGTGGTGTCTGCATCGTAGCCGTTCCAGATCTGATCGTCGTACCACACATGGCCAAGTGCATCGTATTGCGTCGAGCCCTGCAGATGGAAAAACATCACATCGTCCGCGTACTCGTAACACCCGGGAAAGTGGGGCCCTTTGCCACAGTTGTAGTGTCCTCGGTCCATGATGTTCATGCGCCGCGCTGGGGTGCGCCCAGGCCAGACCGGGTCGCCCTTCTCGTCACCAATTCGCACCTGCAGAGTAAAGGTCTTGCCTTGCCGGACCTGACTGATGCCTTGCAGCACTTCCTGGGCAGTGAGGTAATTCAGGCAGCCGACTTCATCATCAGGCCCCCACTTGCCCCAGTTACGCGGAGCATCTTTGAGCAGTTCACGTACGTGAGGTACTTTTTTGTCGGACATGATTGTTCTCGTTTGTTGTTGTAACCATCAATCTAATAAACAGCGTCTCAATTCATGTTGCACGCGCTGCGGCGGACCAGCGAACGGTCATAGCGTTTGAACCAGCCGGTTGTTTCCCGGGTGAACAATGCCGTCAAGAGCGCTGCAACGAACATCAGCGCCGAGATGAACACCAAGGCGAAGTGATAACCCGCAGACTGTTCGAAACCACCCCCTGCACCGATGAACAATCCGATCAGCAACGGCCCGAAGCCACCGGCATAAATGCCCGCGTTGACCACCGAGCCCGCTAGGCCAGTGGTGCCGGGCTTGGCAGAGTCGAATGCAATTGCGTAGAGGAGCGTGTAAGGTGCATTCATGGCGAAGCCGGCGAACAGCTGCACGCCTATCAGCCAACCGAGGCTGACCGAGGTGTAGCGGAACAGATACATACCCACCCCCAGCCAGAGAAAGACAATGACCAGGCTCAGCTTTCGACCGATTCGGTCCGACAACCATCCCCAGAGGATCTGACCGATCCCGCCCGTGATAGTGAAGAGCACCGAGTACGCCGCCGCTTGGGCGAAGTTGTAATGCGCGACGAACGCCAAGTATTGTGGTAACCAGAAACTGATGCCGAAGTAGCCGACAATCGCGAACATCGAGATCAGGGCAACCACGCTGATATTGGGGTTTCGTAGAACATCTTTGAGCGCCCCCTTTTGTACGGCTGCAGGTGTGTCGCTCAGGCTTGGTGCGGTTTCACCCGCAGCGGCGACGTGAGCGGTAAACTTGCGGTAGCGCGCGGCCGTGCTGAACTTCCAATACAAGGTGAAGACAATGATCATGGGAATCGGGAACAGCAAGAATGCATAACGCCAGTTCTCCGGACCATAGGCATTCAACAACGCGCTGATCGCCACGCCACCGATCAGCGTGCCCCATGGGTAGCCCGTGTGGTGAAGACCCAGTGCAAAACCGCGACGCTCCTTGGACCACCACTCGGCCAGCGAGGTAACCTCCACGGCCTCGCCTACCCCGCCAAATGCGTGAGACATGATCTGCAGGAATACCAGCACGCCCAACGAGGCGGTGAGGAAGTTGAATCCAGTCAGAAACGTAAACAGCGTATAGGCGAAAACGATCGGCAAGTGACGATACTTGCGCCGCCAGCCATGCCCGCCTTTGTCCACCCAGACCATCAGGGGTACCGCGAGCAACGAAGTCGAAATGGTGATTACCGCTGCTAGTAGCCCAGCCATTTCGGCACTGGTCTTGAACTCGGTGGTAATCGAAGGTAACACCATGAAAAACAGATGCCGCGAATTGGCATCCAATGCATACACCAGCCAGAGCAACAACATCGCGCCCCAGGAGATAGCGCCAGCGCCATGTATTTTTTTCGTCGAAAGGCCAACAGCCGATTGAGGGTCGCGGCGAAGTTCCATAAGAAAGCTCCGATATCTGATTATTGTTCTTTGTTGGCTTGCCGGCCCGCCCTTGCATCTAGGTGCATGAGCTTTTTATCTGTCGCCCGTGATGCACGACAACGAGTGCGCAAGCTTATGTCGAGAGGCATGCGCACCGCATCGCTGCCAGGCGCAAACCCGCTTTGCCTGTGCGGCACGGCAGATTGGCAAGTTAATTGCCTAAAAACGGATTCGAACCCGTCACGATCGAGTTACTGCCCAGCCGTATGACAGGCCTGACGGCCTGCCATACGTCAAGTCAACTATGGGCGGCCGTCCTCCAGGATCAGATCAGCCGCTCGTTCCGCGACGGCCATCACTGCGCCTTGGATGTTCCCCGAAACCATGGAAGGCATGACCGAGGCATCGACCACCCGTACCCCTGATAAACCGTGCACCCTCAAGCGCGAGTCAACGACTGCGGCCGAGTCTTCGCCCATACGGCAGGTACCAAGGGGGTGGTAGATGGTCTGCCCGGTCTTACGGGCAAATTCCAACCATTGGTCATCTGTCTGAGCATCGAACCCTGGACTGGTTTCCTCTTCGACGAAGCGAGCCATTGCCGGCTGCATGACAATGCGACGCGCGATTTTCATGCCTTCAACAATGCACCGCTGATCCTCCGGTGCGGCCAGCATGTTGGGACGGATAGCCGGCATTGCGTTGCGGTCACTACTTTCGATATGCACCGAGCCCATGGACTTGGGCCGCAACTGACTGACACCGATCGTCATGCCTGGATGCTTGTCCAATACCCGATTCGCCGCGTTGGCGTAGCTGGCATGTACAAAGAAATACTGGATATCCGGTGTAGGCAAGCTGGGATCGGTCTTGACGAATCCATGCACCAGGCCAGTGCCCAGGGTCAGAATGCCGGTTCGTCGAGTGAAGTATTCGCTCACCGCCAGCCCTAACCGCCAGCCACGCGCCAGCTCATTCAGGGTCACCACCCCCTTCATGCGCCAGTTCATGCGGGTCGCGAAGTGGTCGATGTAGTTCTCCCCCACCCCCGGCAATTCGTGCTTGAGCGGCACACCCGCAGCGCGCAGCACCTCAGCTTGGCCGATACCGGACAACTCCAGCAACTGAGGCGATTGGATAGCGCCCGCGCACAGGATGACCTCGGCGTTGGCTTTGACACTGACCTGGGTGCCATTGTGCACGTAAGTCACACCCGTGCAACGCTTGCCTTGCAAGTCGATTCGCAACACATGCGCATGCGTGGTGATGTGCAGATTCGCCCGCGCCCGCGCAGTTTTCAGGTAGCCGTCAACCACACTCCAGCGCCGCCCGGCCTTTTGCGCCACTTGGTAGTAACCAAAACCAGTCTGGTCACGACCGTTATAATCCGCGTTATAAGGTTGCCCATCCTGTGCGGCGGCCTCGAGAAACGCGGTGGACAGCGGGAAGCGCTCGCTGACCTGATGGATGTGCATTGGCCCCTGATGGCCTCGCGTCTCGTCCCCGGACGCATAATTTTCGATCTTTCTGAAGTACGGCTTCAGCGTCTCGAAGTTCCAGTCTTTGGCGCCGGTTTCTTCCCAGGCGTCATAGTCACCTGGCTGCCCGCGCACATAGATCATGCCGTTGATCAGTGTCGACCCCCCCAGGCCTTTTCCTCGTGGCACAGCAATCTCACGGTCGTAGGTTCCAGCTTCAGGTTTGGTCTTAAAGTCCCAGTTGAAACGCTTGTCTACCATCAGCTTGCTGAACCCGGCAGGGATCGGAATCCAGCGGCCATTGGGCTCGCCTCCGGCTTCCAGCACCAGCACACTGTGCTTGCCCGATGCGCTCAGGCGGTTGGCGAGGATGCAACCGGCAGTGCCGCCGCCGACAATGACATAGTCGTAACTATTCATGGCCTGCTCCCATTGCAGTGGCCATCAGTGCGATTTGACACTGCAGCATGGGCCGCCCCGGATGAACCCGACAACCGCGCTCGGCAGCGGCCGCCAGCAAGGGCGTCTGTTCCGGTTGCATGATGATTTCCGCCACAATCTGTCCCGAGCCCAGGCGCTGCACTTCGCACGGGTAATCGTCGGCCTCGCGCAGCCCCATGGATGTGGCGTTGACCACCAGGTCATGCCCGGAAGGATCTTGCGCCCCCACCCCGAATGCCACATCAGGGAAAAGTCCAGTGAGGCGATTCACCAATTGCTGAGCCTTGGCCTCAGTACGGTTGGCAATTGTCAGCTTCGCCACCCCGGCTTCGGCTAGCGCGAAGGCAATCGCTTGCGCGGCGCCGCCAGCTCCCGCCATGTAGACCGTCAAGCCGCTAGGCTCGATCGCCGCGCTGCGCAGCCCGGCGACAAAACCTACACCGTCGAGGATATCGCCATGGAGTCGGCCGTCGGCATCTCGACGTACGACATTGACCGCACCAACCTGGCGAGCAGCCGGTGACAGGCTGTCACACAACGCCACGATGGCGCTCTTGTGGGGAACCGTCACCACAAAACCGTCCAGGTTCTGCATCGCCCGCAGGCCATCCACTGCTAAGGCGAGTTGCTCCGGGCCAACATGAATTGGCACCATCACCCGATCATGCCCCCGTGCCTGCATGAATGCGTTCATATCTTCCGGTGTCTTCACGTGCAGAATCGGGTCAGCAAGAATGGCAAAGAGCCGTGTTTCGCCGGTGATTTTTGGGGATTTCGAAGGTTCGTGCATAGAACTCATGCCTGCGTGTACGTGGTCTTGATGGCGGTATAAAACTCGCGAGCGTATGGGCCTTGCTCTCGGGCACCGTAGCTGGAGCCTTTGCGCCCGCCAAACGGGGCGTTGTAATCGACACCTGCCGTCGGCACATTGACCATGACCATGCCGGCCGTGGAACGGGCCTTGAAGTCACTCGCATGCTTGAGCGACGTGGTGCAAATGCCGGACGACAGCCCAAATTCGGTATCGTTGGCCAGGCGCAGTGCATCATCGTAATCCCTGGCGCGAACTACACTGGCCACAGGGCCGAACACCTCTTCGCGGTTGATCCGCATATGATTTTCGGTGTCGACGATCAGTGCCGGAGTCAGGTAGTAACCCTGAGTCGCACGCTCTACCCGTTCGCCACCGAACACCAGACGCCCACCCTCGCGGGTGGCAATGTCGATGTAATCGCAATCCTGCTGCAGCTGACTTGCGGAGACGACCGGGCCAATGTCGGTCCCGGCCATGATGGCGTTGTCGACCTTGAGCGCAGCGAGCCGCTCGACGACCGCAGCGACGAAACGATCGTGAACGGCGTCCTCGACAATGAAACGACTTGATGCGGTACAACGCTGACCGGTCGAGAAGAACGCGCCCTGCACCGCCACCTCGACGGCTTGCTCGAGGTTGGCATCATTGAGTATCACCAGCGGGTTCTTGCCACCCATCTCGAGCTGAACTTTGGCGCCGCGTGCCATACATTCGAGACCGACCGAGCGACCGGTCTGGGTGGAGCCGGTGAACGAGAGCGCCCTGACCTTGGGGTGCTTGGCGAAAACGTCACCGACCTGAGAGCCTGGCCCCATGACCAGGTTGAAGACGCCCGCCGGCAACTGGCCCGCACGGCTGATGATCTCCGCCAGCGCCCAGGCACTTCCCGGTACCAGGTCAGCCGGTTTGAACACCACCGCGTTGCCGTAGGCCAACGCCGGTGCAATTTTCCACGCGGGGATGGCAATGGGGAAGTTCCAGGGGGTAATGATACCCACGACGCCTTCGGGTTCCCGGCGTACGTCGGCTTCGACACCGGGACGGATACTGGCCAGCCGCTCCCCTGACAGACGCAGGGCCTCGCCCGCGAAAAACTTGAACACCCTGCCAGCACGGGTCGCTTCACCGATCCCCTCGACGAGCGTCTTGCCCTCTTCACGGGAAAGCAGCATGCCGAGTTCTTCTTTGCGCGCGAGGATCTCGGAGCCGATGCGGTCCAAGGCGTCGCCACGCTGCTCCGCGCTCATCCGGGCCCATGCAGGCTGCGCATCATACGCTGCCTCGACGGCCTGCTCAGCCTGCCGTGCATCAGCCCTGGCGTATTCGCCAACGGTATCGGTGGTATCTGACGGGTTGATGTTGCGATTGATACTCGCACCCTCGACCCACTGGCCAGCAATGTAGTTCTTGTTCATAGCCTATCCCGATTTACAAAGTGTCTGGACTATTGCTACCGGCTGATGCAAAACACTCAGCCGGGCAGTGGAGACACCTTAATCGAACAGGCCGCGGGCGGGGTGTGACGTCACGGCAAAGAGGGTTTTCCTGGATTTCACAGCAAGGGCCAAAACCATGGGCATGAGCCGCGAGCTGTCGATCTGCCGGAGCCTACGCTTGTTACTGATTTGCCTGCGTGCGTAGTGTCGGGTAATCGGTATACCCTTCATCGGTGCCACCATAGACACCCACATCACGCGCAGTTTCCAGCGGAGCACCGATACGCAAACGCTCCACGAGGTCGGGGTTGGATATATAGGCGCGGCCAAAGGCAACCGCATCGATCAATCCCTTTTCGATCAGGGCTTCGGCTTTGTCGGCGGTATAGGCTCCCGCCGCAACGATAACGCCTGGCCACGCCTGGCGAACACGCTCACGGAAGCTGTCGGTAAACGAGGCGCCGCCGACCCAGTCGGGCTCTGATATGTGCAGGTACGCCAGCTTGCGCTTGGCCAACTCGCGAATGAAATACAGCGCGTCTTCTTCTTGGTCGGCCGAATTATCAACCCCATTAAACCGCCCCAAGGGATAGATACGCATACCGATTCGGTCCGCACTCCAATTTTCAATCGCCGCATCCACCGCCTCCAAGGCAAAGCGAGTCCGGTTTTCCACGCTGCCCCCATACCGATCACTCCGATGATTCGAAGAGGGTGACAAAAACTGATGGATCAGATAACCATGCGCACCATGCAGTTCGATCAGGTCAAATTCCGCAGCACGTGCACTGGCAGCTGCTTGACCGAAATCGGCTACGATCTGGCCAATCTCTTCGATGGACAGTTCCCGGGGCATCTCTGCTGCTACCGTGTAGGTCTCCCCGTTCTCGTCGCGAAGGTGTACTCGGGTGTGACCGACACAAGCGGAAGGCGCTACAGGCACGGCATTATTGGGCCGCAAAGAGCGATGGGAGACACGGCCAGTATGCCAAACCTGCACGGCACTCAAGCCGCCACACTGGTGAATCCTTTGATTTATATTGCGCCAAGCATCGATCTGCGCAGGAGTATGTACGCCCGGAGCCCCGGCCCAGCCCTTGGCATCGAACGAGATCTGGGTGGCTTCAGTAATAATCAAGCCGGCGCTAGCGCGCTGAGCGTAGTAAAGCCCCATCGTTGCAGTGGGCAGATCGCCAGGTTCAATGCTGCGCGCTCGTGTCATAGGCGCCATGAAAATACGATTGGCAGTGGTGACTGCGCCCATTGCAAGTGGCGTAAAAAGCTTCTTGAGTGTCATCTGCGAACTTGCTCCTGTAGAGATCCACGGCCCTCAACCCCTGAGGTACCAGAACTTTCTTAAGAAGCATACGGAAAACAATGAGGCCTCTTGGTCCCGTATCTCGGGACCCTTATTCCCCAAAATGGCCGACCAACGCTAAAACGTCCACGGATGTTCCACAATCCGCTGCTCAATTGCTTTGATAAAAGCTCTTATTCGGGGACTGACATTCTTGCGGTTGGGATAAATCAGGTAGATCGGCTGGGCAATCCGACTCCGATAATTCTCTAACACCGGCAACAAACGCCCGGCCTTCAGATCTTCACCAATATGAAAATCGGCAAGCCGCACGATACCGCCACCATTCAGCGCGAGTGAACGCAACAAGTCCCCCTGGGTAAAAGTCGAGCGAGGCTTGATGGGAACGATCGTCGTCTCTCCTGCGTGCTCGTACCTCCAGATGTTCCAGGGACTGTTGAATGCAAAGTGAAAGCAATCGTGTTGCAGCAGGTCACTGGGTGTCTCCGGCCGGCCGCGCCTCTCCAGATAGGATGGGGCGGCACAGGTTATCCAATGGGTCTCGCCAATACGCCTGGCAACACGCGACGAATCGGGCAGCACGCCACTATGAATGGCGATATCCAGGCCGTGATCGAACTGATCGACATATTGCGCACCCACTTCAATGACCACCGAAAGATCCGGGTGGCCAGCCAGAAAGTCTGGCAGCCAGGGAATGATCTGATGCTTGGCGAATGTGGCCATCGTATGGATTCGCAAGCTGCCACTGAGCCGCCCGGGGAAAAGTTCAGCGAGCGAGTCGGCTTCCGCCATGGCGTCCATGACCGCTCGCGCGCTGGTCAAGTAGACCGCCCCTTCCTCGGTCAACGTCAAGGTTCGACTGCCACGCTGGAACAGTCGCACCGACAGACGATCTTCCAGGCGCGTGATCAGCTTGCTGATTGCCGACGGCGACAGGTCATTGGCCCGAGCAGCAGCCGAGAAGCTCCGGTGCTCATAGGCCCACAAGAAGGCGAGCATCTGCGCATAGTTTTCTTTGTCCAAGATTCCCCCTGCTCAGGCGTTACTGAGGTCAGCCAAACCGACACGTGGACTGGCACTACTCTCCCGTGCAACCAGCGAGATATCCAGTTCGACAACCCGTTCAACTTCAACACCTTCTACCTGCGCGATCAGCATGTCGGCACTGAGTTGGCCGATCTCGAAGATAGGGATTCTGATCGAGGTCAACGAAGGCGATGCGATTGCACTGAAACTGATGTCGTCAAACCCTGTGATAGTCATATCTGCCGGCACGCTGATACCTAGGCGTTTAGCTTGCTCACAGGCTCCAAGCGCCAGCAGGTCTGTGGTGCAGATCAGCGCCGTCGGTGCCGGCTGCAGAGCTAGTACTTGCTCGAAACCAGCTCGCCCGCCCTCGAGACTGAACGGCTGCTCGATGATACGGTATTCAGGCACCTCGATACCCAGCGTGGCAAAGCGCTTACGCACCCCGTCAATACGGTACCTGGCACGTTCGTTGTGCCGCCGCTGGCCAGTCAGGATGGCCACGTCCCGATGACCAAGCGCAAGTACATGGTCCGCAATCAACTCGCCTCCCCGCAAATTGCTGAAACCCACCGCGCAGTGCTCACGACACTCATCTACCGACCACATCAAGACATACGGGCGCTGCGACCGGTGCAACAGTTCGAACACCACGGGATCATGGTCGGTGCCCACCAGGAAAATCCCCTCCACGCCTCTTTCAATGAAGTTGCGCACACTGGAAAGTTCACGTTCACGATCGTACTCGTGGGAGGCAATGATCAGCTGGTAGCCACTGTGATTCAGGCGCTGCTGCAGCGCCTGGATCGAGTCGGCATAGATCGGGTTGTTGAGCGTGGGGAAGATCGCAGCGACGCTGAAGGTACGCCGTAGCGCCAGAGCCCGCGCAGCGCCATCCATTACATACTGCAGCTGGCGCACAGCGGCATCGACCTTGGCGAGCGTGCTCGGTTTCACTTGGTCTGGGTTAGACAATGCACGAGAGGCGCTGCCCAGCGAAACGCCGGCTAGCCGTGCCACATCACGCAGCTTTGGTTTGTCGTTTTTTATCATGGTTAGGGTGACTCCTGCTTGACAGCAGTGTACCACCAGATTTAAAAATGAACCGGTTCATATCTGAACCAGGTCGTCCTGAATCAACAATAAGACCACAGCCATGCAGTCAACGCCTCATCCGGCGTTTTTTTTGACCGATGATTTGAACCGGTTCAAATCCTAGCAGCATGGTTGATACAACAGGAGGCAATACAATGAAAACAATGCCCTGGGCCATCAAAGGCCTTGCTGCCCTCACCCTGTCAACTTCGCTGGCAGCCCATGCCGACGTTCAGATCGGTGCGCTTTATCCACTCAGCGGAGCTCTGGCACTGCTTGGCGATGAAAGCTTCCGCGGCGTCGAGCTGGCCGTTGAGCAGCGCAATGCCGCCGGCGGCCTCAAAGGTGAACCCATCAAACTGATCAAGGCCGATGCGGTGGATGCCGCACAAGCGGTCAGCGCCGCCCGCCGGCTCACTTCCAGCGATAACGTTGCTGCGGTATTTGGCAGTTACTCTTCGGCGTTATCCTTCGCCGCCACGCAAGTTACCGAACTGGCCGGCGTTCCTTATTTCGAGCTCGGCGCAGTGGCCGACAACATCACCGACCGGGGACTTCAAAACGTTTATCGCAGCAATCCCACAGCTCGTAATTTCGCCGAAGGCACCATCACTGCCATCACTCAGCTGGTCGCCCCCCAATTGAAGGTCGAAGCCAAGAGCCTGAAAATCGCGATCATTCATGAGGACGCGCTGTATGGCACCACCATCGCCAACTTCCAGAAAGAGCTGGCGGCCAAAGCAGGACTGCAAGTGGTGGAGGTACTGCCTTACTCCGCCAAGGCCGTAGACCTGTCGTCGCTGATCCTGCGCCTGAAGGGTGCTGGAGCCGACGTGGTATTGCAAACCTCCTATCAGAACGACACCACGCTGTTCTTCCGACAGATCCGCGAAGCTGGCTTCGCGCCCAAAGCCATCATCGGTGCCGGTGGCGGATATTCCATGCAGGACACCGTCAAGGTGGTCGGCGCGCAGAACATCGAAGGCGTCCTGGACGTCGATTTCCCGCAGTTCCAGACCAACGAAGCCGGAGCCCCGGGTATCGCTGCCTTTGCCGAAGCCTATCGCGCACGCTACGGCAGCGAGCCGCGCTCCGGCCACAGCCTGATCAACTACGTCGGCGCCAAGGTGTTCCTCGATGCCATGGCCAACGCCAAATCGCTCGATGCCGATGACATCGGTGAAGCGGTGAAGACCATCGACATTCCGGTCGGTCAGACCGCGGCGAATATCGGCGCGAAATTCGCCGCCAATGGCCAGAACGAGCGGGCGCAAACCACCATCATGCAATGGCAACAGGGGGTACTGAAAACCGTGTACCCGCAAGCCGCCGCCGTAGCCCAGGCCACCCTGGCCATCCAGCCCTGACTCACACGCTGCACGCAGGCCCGTGCCATGTAAATGGTGCGTCGCCTGCGCATGAGGAACTTTCATGGATATCTTCCTGCAACTTCTGCTGAACGGCGTGTTGCTGGGTGGCACGCTTGCCATCATCAGCATCGGTCTGACGCTGATCTTCGGCATCGTCCGCGTAGTCAATTTCGCTCATGGCGAATTCTTGATGATCGGCATGTACGCGGTGTATTTGATGAACGCACATTTCGGCCTGCACCCCTACGCCACGATAATCCCCGCAGTGGCGCTGCTGTTTGTGCTGGGTGCGGGCATGCAGCGTTTCATCATCCAGCCGCTACTGGCCGCCGAAGGTCACATTCAGATTTTTGCTACGGTCGGTGTGTCAATCGCCCTGATGAACGCCGCGCTGATGGTGTTTGGCGCTGACGTCCTCACCGTGAATAACCCCAGCGGCCTGGGAGCAGGTAGCTTGTCGGTCGGCCCGCTACGGGCGAACACCGGTCAGTTGCTGACCTTCTTGGTGTCGCTGGCGCTGGTCGGCGGTCTGCACTGGTTTCTGCACAACACCTTTCTCGGCCGGGCCGTGCGGGCCACGGCACAGCACCGCAATGCTGCGCTGTTGATGGGGGTAAACGTTAACCGTATTTACATCTTTGCCTTCGGCCTGGGTTGTGCCTGCCTTGGGCTGGCGGCGGCAATGATCGCACCTCAGTACCCCGTCTTCCCTACCTTCGGCACATTCTTCGTCCTTACCGCCTTCGTCATCGTGGTCCTGGGTGGTCTTGGCAGCCTCTCCGGCGCCTTGGTCGGTTCGTTGCTGATCGGCATCGTCGACAGCCTGGCGGGTTACTACATCGCCCCTGACCTCAAGGAGGTCGTGTACTTCCTGATTTTCCTGGCGATCCTCATTTTCCGCCCCACCGGACTGTTCGGTGCCGGGCGCGGCTCAGAGTAGGAGCATCCCGATGAACCTTCTTCACCCGCGTATCTATCTCAGCCTGGCGGCGCTGTCGCTGCTGCTGATCATCCCGTTCTCGGCGGGCTCGAACTTTGTCTTCCATCTGTTCATTCTGATCTGCAGCTACGCGGCCCTGGCCAGCGCCTGGAACATCGTCGGCGGCGTCGCAGGCCAACTGTCCCTGGGGCATGCAGTGTTCTACGGCACTGGCGCCTACGTCAGCACCCTGCTCCTTCTGCATCTGAACCTGAGCCCGTGGCTCGGCATGCTTCTGGGTGCGGCAGTGTCAACCGCGCTAGCCGTCCTCATCAGTTGGCCCTGCTTCCGACTGCGCGGCCCCTTCTTTGCTTTGGCAACCATCGCAGTGCTGGAAGTGGTCCGCCTGCTGGTAATCAATCAACATGACCTCACCGGCGGCGCCGCAGGCTTGGCTGTACCACTCAAGCTGGGCGCCGAATGGATGCTGTTCCGCGCACGCTGGCCCTACCTGCTGATCGCCTTCGGTTTCCTGGCGATCACCTTGCTGGTTTCCTGGAAGATCAAGCACTCGCGTTTGGGCTACTACCTGATCGCCGTGCGCGAACGTGAGGACGCAGCCCAGGCTGTGGGTGTCAACGCAGTCAAGGTCAAACTGATCGCCGTGGCGCTGTCCGCCGCGCTGACCAGCCTGATCGGCAGTTTCCATGCCATGTACCTGACCTTCATCGAGCCCGGTGCCATGTTCTCCCTGGAACTGTCCATACAGATTGCCATGTTCGCCCTGATCGGCGGCCTCGGGACCTTGTCAGGGCCACTGATCGGTACCGTAATCGTGCTGCCGCTGGCCGAGCTTGCGCGTGGCTGGCTTGGTGACGCCGGCAGTGGCGTACACGGACTGGTCTATGGCCTGGTGCTGGTAGCCTTCGTCCTGACCATTCCACAAGGCCTGGTCGGTCGTTTCGGGCAACGGGTCAGCGCCTGGGTGGATCGGCTGCCAGGTGCAAGCCCCACCACCCTACCGCCTGCCCCTACACGCCAGGAACGCCAGCCGTCGAAGCGTGTCGGCCAACCGATTCTGGTCGCGGAAAACCTGCACAAGTTCTTCGGCGGGTTACACGCTACAAACGATGTGTCCCTAACCCTCAACGAGGGGGAGATTGTAGGCGTGATCGGCCCCAATGGTGCCGGCAAGACCACGGTGTTCAACCAGCTCTCGGGCTTCATCCAGCCCTCCTCGGGCCTGGTGAAGGTACGCACCGCCGACGATCAGTGGGTGACCCCTTCCAGCCCGGCGCAGTTCGCGGTGGCCGGGATCGGCCGTACGTTCCAGATCGTGCAGCCGTTCGCTGACCTGAGCGTGTGCGAGAACATCATGCTGGGTGCATTCATGCACACCCGCAACCCTGCCGAAGCGCGGCAAATCGCTGCCGAAGTTGCCGCCCTTACCGACCTTGGCCCACTGCTCGACAGCCGCGCACGCAATCTCACCGTCGGTGGCATGAAGCGCCTGGAAATGGCCCGTGCGCTGGCCACCCGGCCACGGGTGCTGCTGCTGGACGAAGTCATGGCGGGCCTGAACCCGACCGATGTAGCCAAGGCCATCGAGATCATCCGCCGCGTGCGTGACACGGGCGTCAGTGTGCTGATGATCGAGCACATCATGCAGGCAACGATGACCTTGTCCGACCGCATCGTGGTGATCAGTACCGGCGCAGTATTGATGGAAGGCGAACCACAGGTTGTGGTGAGCAATCCGCAAGTCATCGAAGCTTATCTGGGCAAGGAGTACGACCATGCTGCGGCTTGACAACATTCATGCAGGCTATGGCAACACCGAAGTGCTGCGAGGCGTCACTCTCGAGGTCAAGGCTGGTGAAGTGGTAACGCTGGTAGGCGCAAATGGCGCCGGCAAGACCACCACCCTGCGTAGCCTCTGCGGCTTGATCAAGCCGTCCCAAGGCACGGTCGACTTCGACGGCCGTCGCCTCGACGGTTGCGCCCCGGACGAGATCGTCGCCGCAGGCATCACCCTGATCCCCGAAGGCCGCCAGTTGTTCCCGTTCATCACCGTACGCGACAACCTGCTAATGGGGGCTTACAAAAAGGCTGCCCGGCCCGCAGTCAAGCAACGCCTGGAACAGGTACTGGAGCTGTTCCCACGGGTGCATGAGCGGCTGGAGCAACATGCCGGCTCGCTGTCTGGCGGCGAGCAGCAGATGGTCGCCATTGCACGGGGATTGATGTCCGACCCCAAGCTGCTGATCTTCGACGAGCCCTCGCTGGGGTTGTCGCCGCTACTGGTATCCCAGGTATTCGGCATCATCGACAAGATCCTGGCGCTGGGCACCACTGTCCTGATCGTCGAGCAGAACATCGTTCATACCCTGCGTGTCGCACACCGCGGCTACGTGCTGGAAAACGGCAGTATCACGCTGACGGGCACAGGGCAGGAGCTGCTGGACAACCCGCACGTAAAGCGCGCCTACCTGGGTCTATGAAGGAGCAGCAGGTGATGAGCCAGAAGATGCTGTTGATCGACCATCGCCCAGGAGGCAATGCTGATTGCATGCGCGTGGCTGAGGTCGATATCCCTACCCCAGCCGCCGACGAAGTGCTGATTCGTGTCGCCTATGCCGGTGTAAATCGCCCGGATGTGTTGCAGCGATCGGGCAGCTATCCGCCACCTGCCGATGCCTCACCTTACCTGGGCCTGGAAGTCTCGGGCGAAGTCGTGGCGATCGGCGCTGCTGTAGAGGGGGTGCAGGTCGGCACCCAAGTATGCGCACTCACGCCAGGTGGTGGCTATGCCGAATACTGCTGTGCACCAGTAGCCCACTGCCTGCCGATTCCTGCAGGTTTGTCCTTGTTGCAGGCAGCAGCGTTGCCGGAAAACTACTTCACCGTGTGGACCAACCTATTCGAACGTGGTCGGCTTGCAGCGGGCGATACCGTGCTGATACATGGCGGCTCCAGTGGCATCGGACTGACTGCCATCCAGCTAGCCAGCCACTTTGGTGCGCGCGTTCTGGCGACTGCCGGTAGCAAAGCCAAGCTAGAGGCTTGTCGTAACGCAGGTGCCTGTAGGGTCATCAACTACCACGAGGAAGACTTCGCCAAGGTCGTCGACACCGAAACCGCAGGCAAGGGGGTCAACCTGATCCTCGACATGGTCGGAGGCAGCTACCTGCAACGAAACATTGATGCACTGGCAGTGGAAGGCAGGCTTGTGCAGATCGCCTTCCTCGAAGGCAGCCAGGTGGACTTGAACGTCATGCCGATCATGCTCAAGCGCCTGACCTTTACCGGCTCGACACTTCGTGCCCGCCCCAAAGCAGAAAAAGAGGCGATCGCCGGCGCTTTGCAGACCCACGTCTGGCCTCTGCTCGGTGCCGGGCTGTGCCGCCCGACCATTCACTCTACTTTCCCTCTGTATCAAGCCGCGCAGGCTCATGCCCTGATGGAAAGCAGTCGTCACATCGGAAAGATAATGTTGGAGATTAACCCATGATTGCAGGACGTCACAGCGGTAGAAATGTGCTGGTTTCAGGCGCGGCGAGCGGTATTGGCGCGGCTATCGCGCAACGCTACTGCGAGGAGGGTGCTACCGTTGCCCTCCTCGACCTCAACCCGCAAGCCGTGCAAGCACAAGGCGAGGCACTGCGCGCCCAAGGCTTCCGGGTTGCCTGGCAAGCTGCAGATGTTGGCGACTATGAGCAATGCCAGCATGCCTGTGCGCTGCTGGCCGAGGAAATCGGTCGCGTGGACACACTCATCAACAACGCGGGCATATCCCCAAAGCATGAAGGCAAGCCCGTGCCAATCTGGCAAATGAGCCCAGCGGAATGGCAACAGGTAGTGGCGGTCAATCTCAACGGCGCGTTCAACCTCTCGCGTTTGCTTTCGCCGTCCATGGTCGAACACCGTTTCGGACGCATCATCAACATGTCCTCGGTAGCAGGCAGTGCGTACCTTCCTCTGGTCGCTGCACACTACAGCGCGACCAAGGCTGCCATTATCGGCTTCACCCGACACCTGGCCGGCGAGCTCGGTGCCTATGGCATCACAGCCAATGCCCTGGCGCCCGGACGCATCGAAACGCCGCTGCTGAAAACCGTGAGTTCGACAGCTAATGAAGCGGTGATCGCCGATACGCCGCTGCTCAGGTTAGGTCAGCCCAGCGAGGTCGCGGATGCCGCATGCTACCTGAGCGCGCCGGAAAGCGCCTTCATCACTGGCCAGGTGCTTGATGTGGCAGGTGGCTGGCTAATGCGCTGAACACGCTGGCGCACTGTCGCGTACCTACGTCAAAGACTCGCACAGAAATACTCCCCTCCCCTTGGGCAATTGAGTGGCCAGTGTCAGCTGGCCATCCTCAACTGACCGCTGATGCCCCGCTTCATACTTAAAGTGTTGAACCGGTGCTCAAGCAGGCCCCTCGTCGTTGCTCACGATCGTTTGTCTGAAAAAAGCAGGGGCCAACGCTACAGGTCGCTGAGGTCGATCTGCAGCCGCTTGAGACGCGAGGCCAGCGTCGTAGGCTTCAAGCCAAGCAACTGCGCGGCACCATCTTTGCCAAACAGCTTCCCCTCGCAGGCGCGTAGCGCCGCCTGAGTGTTTTCGCGCTCCAGACTGCGGACTTGCTCGTCGGTGAGAATGATGGCGGTGCCTTGTGCGTCGAGCCGATGCTGGCCAGCGCTGGAAGCGCCGTCGTCAGGTAGATCGATGTTGAGAGTGTTGTCCTGGGCAGTGATCAGTGCACGCTCGATGACATTTTGTAACTCGCGGATGTTACCAGGCCAGGAATAGCGCTGCAGGCGCGTCATATCAACCGCGCGCAGGCGGCGTCCCGGCAGGTTCAAGCGCTTGCCAATTTCGGTAATGAAATGCATGGCCAGTGGCGCGATATCCATCGGCCTGTCACGCAGCGCCGGGGACTGGATCGGGAACACGTTCAGACGGAAATACAGGTCTTCGCGAAAGCGCTTGGCCTGCGCCTCTTCGCGCAAGTTGCGATTGGTTGCAGCAACGATGCGTACATCCACTTTACGGGTGCGTTCTTCACCTACCCGTTCGAACTGCCCTTCCTGAAGCACCCTCAGCAACTTGCTCTGCAAGTCCAACGGGATTTCGCCAATCTCATCAAGGAACAGTGTGCCGCCATCGGCCAGCTCGAACCGCCCGACTCGATCCCGTACCGCCCCAGTAAAAGCACCGCGGATGTGGCCAAAGAACTCACTCTCGAACAACTCGGCCGGAATCGCCGCGCAATTAACCCGAATCAGCGGGTGGCTGCTCCGCCGGCTGGCTTGATGGATGGCACGAGCAATCAACTCCTTGCCGGTCCCCGACTCTCCATGGATAAGCACGCTGGCATCAGTAGGCGCAACCACATCGATCTGCTTGATGATCTTCAAAATGGGTTCGCTCTGCCCGACAATTTCCCGGTAGTTGTGTTCTATCTGAATCTCTTCCTGAAGGTAGGCGTTCTGATCTTCCAGGCGCTGCTTGAGCTGCTGCAGCTCTTCCAGCGCGGTCTTTAGCTGCAGCTCGGTGGTGTGTCGCTCGGTGATATCACGGAACACCACCACTGCGCCGACCAGCCTGCCGTCGGAGATGATCGGCGTGCTGGTGAACTCCACTGGGAAGCAGCTGCCATCACGACGCCAGAACACCTCCTGACGCCCCTCGTGCACCACGCCGTCGTGCACGGCGCGGTAGATGGGGCAATCCTCGACCGGGTAATGCGAGCCGTCAGCGTGGCTGTGGTGGTGAATCAGGTGGATGTTCTTGCCGATCATGTCGGCAGGCTCCCAGCCCAGCATCCGCGCGCCTGCCGGGTTGACGAATGTTGCCAGCCCTTCACTGTCGATGCTGTAGATCCCGTCCCCGACTGCACTGAGTAGCAACTGGTTGTCGCGCTCGGTTTCCTTGAACAGGTTGAGAATGTTACGCCACTCGATCAGCCCCCCGCGCATGGTGCGCTCGGTGTCGGCCTGATCTTGATGGAAGCGCTGACGACGCCGCTCCCGTAACACCAGGATGATCTGCTGCTGCCCTTTGATATGCAGGCTAGTTGCCGTGATTTCCAGCTGCATGCGCTCACCGCTCTTGCAGTTGCAGCTCAGCTCGTCGTTCCACCCGCGCCCCTTCTCCAGCACGGCCTGGCTGAACACGATGAGTTCTGCCAGCTGATGGCCAAACAACTTGCTGATCGGCAGCGTCAGCAAGGCCTGTCGTGGGTAGCCGAACAACTGACAGGCCGCGATGTTCAAGTCGCTGAAACGATCGTTATAGGGGTCGAGCAAGGCGATGGCGTCGGCGCAATGCTCGAACACCATGTGCCGGGCGGAGTACGCCAGGTCTGCCCAGCCGCTGAGGAAGTCTGTCTCTGCCATGCTACGTAATCTCGCAGTCGCCAGTACGAACAATCGTAGTTCTACGCATTTACGTAGCCCTAGGACAGACCCAGATAGCACCACAAAAACCATATCAATAAAAATACTCTTATTTTTCAACACCTTGAAGCGACATAAATTTCAAATCAATAACTGGCACATCCTTCGCAATCTCCCAGACAGCCGAAACGCCAAGCCGCGTTCGATCACTGTGAAAACAACGGAGAAACAAAGACATGCCTAACGTGGACATTGCCCAGTACCAAGACGGCGACTTCCTGGTGAACTACGAGGAGAAGGTGTTCGAGGACGTCAAGGCCGAGCCGGGTGAAAAAGCGCTGCTGACTTTTCACACCATCGCCTTCGAGGGCTCCATCGGCCTGGTCAATCTGCTGCAAGCCAAACGTCTGCTACGCAAGGGTTTCGAAACCAAGATCCTGCTCTACGGGCCAGGCGTGCAACTGGGCGTGCAACGTGGTTTCCCGACCCTGGGTGCCGAAGCCTTCCCTGGGCATCTGGCCGTCAACAACCAGATCAAGGCTTTCATGGCTGAAGGTGGCGAAGTCTACGCATGCCGCTTTGCACTCCAAGCGCTGTACGGCCAGACCGAGAAAGCCTTGATCGAAGGCATCCGCCCGATCAACCCGCTGGATGTTATGGACTTGCGCCTGCTGATGCGTCGTGAAGGGGCGCTGATCATTGATACCTGGACCGCCTGACACCCCCGTCGACCAGTGCGATGCATCCCCTGCGGTGTATGACACCGCAGCGGGAATACCTCAGACCGACCGCAAGGACATCACCATGCCTGTCATCCGCGCTGCTGCCGTGCAGTTCAGCCCCGTGCTGTATTCTCGCCAAGCCACCGTCGACAAACTCTGCCAGCAACTGCTGGAACTTGGCCGCGAGGGTGTGCAGTTCGCGGTTTTCCCGGAAACCGTGGTGCCCTACTACCCGTATTTTTCCTTCGTGCAGCCTCCCTTTGCCATGGGCCGACAGCACCTGCTGCTGCTCGAGGAGTCGGTCACCGTCCCCAGCGATGTCACCCGCCAGATCGGCGAAGCCTGTCGCGAAGCGAACATTGTCGCCTGCATTGGCATCAACGAGCGCGACGGTGGCACGATCTATAACGCACAGTTGCTGTTTGACGCCGACGGCACACTGATCCAGCACCGTCGCAAGATCACCCCCACGTATCATGAGCGCATGGTCTGGGGCCAAGGTGACGGCTCCGGACTGCGCGCCACCGACAGCGCAGTCGGGCGGATCGGCGCCCTGGCCTGCTGGGAGCACTACAATCCCCTTGCCCGCTACGCCTTGATGGCCGATGGCGAGCAGATCCATGCGGCCATGTTCCCTGGCTCACTGGTCGGCCCGATCTTCACCGAGCAGATGGAAGTCACCATCCGCCACCACGCTCTTGAAAGCGGCTGCTTCGTGGTCAATGCCACCGCATGGCTGGACGCCGAGCAGCAAGCCCGGATCATGGCCGACACCGGTTGCGCGATAGAACCGATTTCCGGGGGCTGCTTTAGTGCCATTGTCAGCCCAGAAGGCAAAGTCCTCGCACAAAAAACCGAAGGCGAAGGCGTGATCATCGCCGACCTTGACTTAGCCCTGATCGATAAGCGCAAACGCATGATGGACTCGGTCGGCCACTATAGCCGCCCTGAACTGCTGAGCCTGCTGATCGACCGCCGCCCCGCCCTTCACGTGCATGAACGCAGCGGGGTGGCCGAACATGAATAGCCAAGTGATCGCCACTGATCTGCTGGCAGAGCTGCAGTGCCATGGTGTTCGCTGGCAAGGTGTCGATGGCCTGAGCCGTAAAGGTGGCGCTGGCCCTTCCGACCATAAGGCCCTTAGCCTTGGCGATCACACGGCCATGGTGCCGATGCTCAACCTGGCATCACTGGATTCGCCTTACAGCGCGGTGCCGGACAGTACCGGCAGCGAGGCGCTGATCTTCCGTGAAGGTCGTCAGGTGGGCCAAGTACAGATGCCTGGTGTGCCGAACTTCTACGGCCTCAGCACAGACGATGGAGTGCCGTACTGGAAAATTGCCACGTTGCACAGCAAGGACGTGCTGGCCACCACATTGCTGCAACACTGCATTCGCATGAACGATGCCGCCAGCGCGTGCCAGTTTTGCGCCATCAACCAGTCGCTGGCCTCGGGCAAGACCATCGCTCGCAAGCGTCCGGCACAACTGGCGGCAGTGGCCAAGGCCGCCGTCGAGCTCGATGGTGTCCGGCACATGGTAATGACCACTGGCACTCCACAAACCCCGGACCGCGGCGCAGCGATCCTGTGCGAGTCTGCGGCTGCAGTGACTGCCGCCGTCGATCTGCCCATTCAAGCGCAATGCGAGCCACCGGATGACGACCGCTGGTTCTCTCGGCTGAAGCACAGCGGAGTGGCATCGCTGGGCATGCACCTGGAGGCCGTCACCGACTCGGTTCGCCAGCGAATCATGCCTGGCAAGGCCCAGGTACCACTGTCTCGCTACTTCAGTGCCTTTGAAGCCGCGGTCAAGGTGTTCGGCCACGGCCAGGTCAGCACCTACATCCTGGCAGGCCTTGGCGACAGCGAGGATGCCATCGCCGAAATGAGCGAGCAGGTCGCCGCCTTGGGCGTATATCCCTTTGTGGTGCCGTTCGTGCCGATCGATGGCACGCCGCTGGCCAACCACCCCAAGCCCGACAGCGCCTACATGCAGCGTTTGTACCCCCGCATTGGCGCGAGCCTGCGCCGCCATGGGCTGCATTCCGAAAAGATCAATGCCGGCTGCGCCAAATGTGGCGCCTGCTCGGCACTCAAGCACCACGAGTGAGAGGAGAGTGACATGGCCGAGCATGCCTTTGCCCTGACCGGTGACACGTTCAATGACTTTCTCGCAGGCGAACTACTGGTCAAGCCAGCCACCGAGGCGTGGGAGCGCAGCGGCTACTACACGTTACGCCGCGCAGTGTTTTCAGAGGAGCAGCGCCTGCTGGAGCAGGACAAGGACGCCCGCGACTTCCAAGCCATCCCGATCGTGGCTGTTACCCACCAGTTTGGGATGCCCGAGCACGTCGTCGGGGCCGTGCGCATTTACAGCGAGTCGCCAGGCACCTGGTATGGGGGCCGCCTCTGCGTCGAGCGCGCCTACCGCCGCCACGGCATGATCGGCAAAGCATTGGTCAACGAAGCGGTGTCACGGGCTATCGACCTCGGTTGCCAGACCTTCCTGGCTACAGTCCAGCAGGCCAACGAGGGCTATTTCCACAACCTGCACTGGGACACACTCGAACCGATCGTGCTGCTGGGCCGTCCCCATGTATTGATGCAGGCGCGCCTCGATCAATACCCGTTCCTGACACGCCAGGTGGCGCTGACTCGCCGTCGGAGCCCGCGCCATGAACACTGACCTTCAGAGCTTGCTCGCAAGCCTGCGTGACACCGACGCCATGCGCGCCAAGCAGGCAATCCAGCACCCGGCACGCACAATAGTTGCCGACGACATTGGCGGCGATGGGCTGTACGCACTGCCCGGCGACGACACCGCCGCGATTCGCTGTGGCGATCAGTACCAACTGCTGGCCATCGAAGGCATGTTGCCACAGTTCGTCGCCAATACGCCCTGGTTCGCCGGTTGGTCAGCCGTGATGGCCAATGTCAGCGACATCACAGCCATGGGCGGACGCGCCAGTGCCGTGGTCAATGCCTACTGGCATCACGACGACGCTGCGGCCGATAGCTTGCTCGCCGGTATCCGCGATGCCTGCCTGGCCTATGGACTGCAATTGGTGGGCGGTCATACCAGCCAATCCCCCGATAACCCAGCGGCCTTGGCCGTGGCCATCACTGGCTGGGCGCGCTGTCTGCTCTCGACCCTGCACGTCGAACCTGGGCAATGCCTGGCCATGGTGGTGGACCTCGACGGCCGTTGGCATGGCGACGCCCCTTACTGGAAGGCATTCGAGCAGGTGCCGCACGATCGCCTGCGCGCCAAGCTCGACATCATCCCACGCCTGGCGGAAGCCGGCCTGCTCCGGGCGGCGAAAGACATCAGCAATGCCGGCCTGCTGGGGACATTGCTGATGTTACTTGAGCCCACCGGATGTGGCGCAGACATCGACCTCGAGCGCGTTCCTCGTCCTGCCAATGCGCCGTTGGAGCGCTGGCTGCGGACATTTCCCAGTTACGGCTTCCTGCTAACCCTGGCCACCCGCGACTTGGCCACCGTGGAAACCGCCTTCGCCTTCGAGGGGTTGCACTGCGCGGCCATAGGCCAGATCGACGACAGCGCCCGACTGAAGGTCAGCCTGGACCAGCAGCACCATGAATTCTGGAACCTGAGAGAACACCCGTTCACTGGCTTCCGCTACTCCAAGGAGCACTGATATGCCTGCCGTAATCATTCACTTGCGCTGGCCAGATGGTGACGAAACCACCACCTACTCACCATCGACCAGCATCTACCAGCACCTGCACGCCGGCAGCAGCTATGCCATGGCCGAATTTCTTCAACGCGCCGAAACCGGTCTGAACGTTGCGTCCGAACGAGTCAAAGCGGTCAAGGGCTTCTATTGCAGCTCTGCCATGGACAGCCTGAGTGGCTTGCGCATGAAGGCACGGACATACGCTGGTGACAGCCTGCTGGTCGAGGTGCTCGACATCTGCCAGCAAGGTGCTGCGCCCATCAACTACGCCACCTTCGGCGATCTCTGACACAAGGAACTCAGCATGACCCACTACAGCGCAATCATCGTCGGCGGTGGCCAGGCCGGGCTGTCAGCCAGCTACTACCTGCAACAACGGGACATCGATCACCTCGTGCTGGAGAAGCACACCCTGACCCATACCTGGCGTAACCAACGCTGGGATGCGTTCTGCCTGGTGACGCCCAACTGGCAATGCGCGTTGCCGGGCCATCCGTATTCTGGCGATGACCCACATGGTTTCATGAAGAAGAATGAAATCATTGCCTACCTCGATGCCTTCATCGCCAAGGTCAACGCCCCAGTGCGCGAAGGCGTGGCAGTGCAGCGCCTGGTGGCGCGCGCGCAGGGCGGCTACTTGCTCAGCACCAATGCCGGGGAGTTCAGTGCCGACCAGGTAATTGTTGCCAGCGGCGGCTATCACACCCCGATCATTCCACGCCTGGCCGAACGCCTGCCGGCGCATATTGCCCAGATCCACTCTGAGCAATACCGCAGTCCAGAAGTATTACCAGAGGGTGCCGTACTGGTGGTTGGCTCCGGCCAATCGGGCGCACAGATCGCCGAGGACTTGCACCTGGCTGGCCGCCAGGTTTACCTGGCGGTGGGTGATGCACCGCGCTGCGCACGTTTTCATCGAGGAAAAGATGTCGTCGATTGGCTGGCCGAGATGGGCTACTACGACATCGACGTCGATCGCCATCCACTTCGCGAAGGCGTGCGTGACAACACCAACCATTATGTCACCGGACGCGACGGTGGACGCGATATCGACCTACGTCGCTTCGCCCTGGAAGGCATGCAACTGTTTGGGCGCCTGGAACGCCTCGATGGCACTACCTTGCACTTTGCCGATGACCTGAGTACCAGCCTAGATGCAGCCGACGCGGTTTACAACCGCATCAATGCCAGTATCGACAAGTACATCGCCGAACAGGGGATCGACGCCCCCGCTGGCCACCCCTACGAGCCGCAGTGGTGCCCCGAGCAGTCAAATACCACCCTGGACCTTGGCAATGCAGGCATCACCAGCATCATCTGGTGCATCGGGTTCCAGCCAGACTTCAGCTGGATCGACGTACCTGTCTTCAATGGCCGCAGCTACCCCGGCCACACCCGAGGCGTGACTGCGCAACCGGGTCTGTACTTCCTCGGGCTGCCCTGGCTGCACACCTGGGGCTCGGGCCGCTTCAGCGGTGTGGCACGCGACGCCGAGCATATCGCCGAGCACCTGGACGGTTTGCGCAAAGCCCGCCACATCTAGCCCGACTGCCCTTCTCTGCAATCGCCGCCCCGTGCCGGGTCGGCTTAACAGGATGCATGCCCATGCTAAACGAACTGACACCACAGGTTCGGCTCAAGGCCTCCTTCCTGGCCTCGATGAGCAACCTGGCTCACACCGGGCTTTCGGAGAACTGGCTGCTCAAAGAGTGTGGCCATCAGCACTGGATGGCGCTGGCAGCATTGTACGACCGCGATTTGCCAGACTTTCGCGATGCGCAGGGGCGCATTGCTTATGCGGCATTCACCCAGATGAAGAGCCAGGGGCTGCAACTGCAGTCCATTTGTGAAAACCGCGTATTCACCCTCGATACACACCTCGACCGTACCGCTCATAATCGCCATGCCAGCGAGCATCGACTGCTGCTGGGTGAGCGCTGCGTCGGCAGGATCAACCTGGTTTCCACGTTTGTCAGCCGTCATGTGCCCGGCGACAATCGCAGCGTCGCCAAGGCCTGCCTGCGCGATGCCCCTGAGGTGGCAATAGTCCCCAGCGCCGAAGTACAGGCACAACATCGTCTCGGCAAACGGCTACGCACCGGCGACTGGGGTAGCTATTTTCAGTTGCAGAAGACCCGCTGCCATCTGTTGCCAACCTACTGCTTCAGCCCGTGCCCGGATGTCGACTACAACGGTGCCGAACTCTTTTACTTCGCCAATTTCCAGGCCGTGACCGAGCGTGCAGAGTGGCAACTGTTAGGGCTACGCCGTCCTGGCCAGGTTCGCCAGCGAGAGATTTACTATTACGGCAACCTCGATATCGACGACACGCTCCTGGTGCATTTGCGCACGCCCTCCCCTGCACAGCACTCGCGCCACTGGTGCGAAATCGTGCGCCAGTCGGACGGTTTCAAGCTGGCGGATGTATTCACTGAGAAGGTCTGGCCCTCGGAGTGCGCACGCCCATGAACAGACCGACCTTGTGGCGCAGCCCAGGCCTGCAACTCAAACCGCTATATCAAGCCAACGACATCGCGCGAGTGCCGCACTTGCAGAGTTTGCCTGGCAAGCCCCCCTTCTTGCGCGGTCCTTATGCCAGCATGTACAGCCAGCGCCCATGGACCATTCGCCAGTACAGCGGCTTTGCCAACCCAGGCGAAACCAATCAGCGGTTGCGCCAGCAGTTGGCCAATGGTGCGCAAGGTCTCTCGATTGCCTTCGACCTGCCCACCCATCGCGGCTACGATTCGGACGAGCCCAGCTGTAGCGCCGACGTGGGCATGGCGGGCGTGGCCATCGACAGCGTAGAGGACATGCACGCCTTGTTCACGGGTATTGCGCTAGACCAAGTGTCTGTCTCGATGACCATGAACGGCGCGGCGTTGCCGGTGATGGCGGCCTTCATCGTTGCTGCCCGGGAACGTGGCATCAGCCCACAGCAGTTGCGCGGCACGCTGCAGAACGACATCCTGAAAGAATTCATGGTACGCAACACTTACGTGTTTGCCCCTCAGCCTTCCTTGCGAATCTGCACCGATATTATCGATTACCTGCACGCCCATCTGCCCCATTTCAATCCGATCTCGGTCTCCGGCTATCACTTTCAGGAAGCAGGTGCTGATCCTGTGCTGGAGTTGACCCTTACACTGGTGAATGCGCGCACCTACCTGGAGCAAGTGCGGGAGCGTGGCATGGACCTCAATGCCTTCTGCAAGCGCATGAGCTTCTTTTTCGCAGTGGGCAACGACCTTTTCAGTGAAGTAGCCAAGTTACGCGCAGCGCGGGTGCTCTGGTGCCAGATAAGCGAAGCGGCTGGCGTCAGCCAAGCAGATGCGCGCGCCTTGCGCATGCATTGCCAGACTTCCGGAGCCTCGCTCACTGCCTGCGCGCCTCTCAATAACGTCGTGCGCACGACATTGCAAGCACTGAGCGCCGTGTTCGGCGGCACCCAGTCGTTGCACACCAACAGTTGGGATGAGGCCCTGGCGCTACCCAGCGAGCAGGCGGCACTGCTGGCCTGCAGTACTCAGCGCATCTTGCAGGAAGAGTCTGGCGTGTGCGACGTCATCGACCCATGGGCGGGCTCTTACATGATGGAGTCTCTCACTGCGTCAATGTGTGAGCAGGTCCTCGCCTGCATCGACGAGATTGATGCTGAAGGCGGTGTGATTGCTGCGATTGACAGCGGTAGCATTGGTGCCCGCATACATCGCCAGGCATTGGCAGCACAGGCGCGACTTGATCGCGGCGAGCAACACAAGGTCGATGCAAACCCGAGCGAACACTGCGCAGCACGGCCGCCCACGGCACCGCCGGTCAGCAGTCAGGCGGTACGGGAACAACAGCGACGAGCGTTGAGCCAACTGCGCCTGAAACGCGACCCCGCCTGCGTACACAAGCACTTGCTCGCGTTGAGAGACGGCACCACAAATACACACACCAACCTTCTAGCTCTGTGCATCGATGCAATTGCTGCCCGCGCGACACTCGGGGAATGCATCGCGGCACTGGCGCAAGCCTGGCCACGCTACCACCAAGGCGCCCAATTCAGCTCTGACTACTACGGCGCCTTTCGCACTCACTGCCCGGACTGGCAGGCCTTACGCATGCAAGTGCACAGGTTCTCCTGCCAACGAGGGCGAGCCCCCTATGTGCTTCTGAGCAAGCTGGGGCAGGATGGCCATGACAGAGGAATTCGTCTGATTAGCTCGGTGCTATCCGACGTGGGCTTCAAGGTGACGTTGCTGCCGTTGTTTCAAACACCACTACAGGTACAAGCCTACCTGGCTGCAGACCCATCCGTGGACCTACTCGGTATTTCAAGCCTCACTGGAGCTCACAACGAGCTGCTTTCACAGCTGATGGAGATGTTACGACGCAGCGCAATCAACCTTCCCGTAGTCGTGGGCGGGATTGTGCCGGAGGATGACACCAAGCGCTTGGGCCGACTGGGCGTGGCTGCCGTTTTCGGCCCCGGTGCGAACGTGATCAGGATCGCCGGATACTTGCTGGAGATGATTGCAGCAGGTACCCCAGCGCTGTCACCGGCGCAGGGTACTCGGACGCAAGCATCGGGCTAAAACCACGCAACAGTGGTAGCCGTGTTGCTCACGGCACACGACCTCCAACTGATGAGGGCCTGGAGTCAAAGGTGGCTCTCAATTCTGCTCACACAGCCAATGACTTGGCCCGCAGTTCGTCATTTAGGATCCGGTCGTTCTCGCTGTAGTCGACCGAGCAGTCGATCACATGCACGCCCGGATTCGAAATGCAATGGTCGAGCAATGGCAGCAAGGCATCGGCGCTCTCCACCCGATAGCCGTTGGCACCATAAGCTTCGGCGTATTTGACGAAGTCCGGGTTGCCGTAGTCCAGGCCAAAATCGATGAAGCCCATGTTGGCCTGCTTCCAGCGGATCATGCCGTAGCCGTCGTCACGCAGGATCACCACGGTGATGTGCATGCCCAGGCGCACAGCCGTTTCCAGCTCCTGGCTGTTCATCATGAAGCCGCCGTCGCCGCACACCGAGATCACCGGACGGTCCGGGTGCACCAGGTGCGCCGCCATCGCCGATGGCCGGCGCCCATGGTCGCCAGGGCGTTGTCGAGCAGCACGGTGTTCGGCTTGTGCGCCTTGTAGTTACGGGCAAACCAGATCTTGTAGATGCCGTTGTCCAGGGCGACGATGCCTTCGGACGGCAGCGCGCGACGGATGTCTGCGACCAGGCGCTGCGGGTAGACCGGAAAGCGGTTGTCATCGGCGCCTTCGGCGATCTGTGCTTCGTTGGCTTCACGGATGGTCATGAGGCGGGTGAAGTCCCAGTGCGCAGTGTCGTTCAGCGCTTCGCAGATCTGCCACACGGCGTTGGCGATGTCGCCGATCACTTCGACCTGTGGGAAGTACACGGCATCGACTTCGGCGGAACGGAAGCTGATGTGGATGACTTCGGTGCCGCCACGGACCATGAAGAGCGGCGGTTTCTCGATCACGTCGTGGCCGATGTTGATGATCAGGTCGGCGGTTTCGATGGCGCGGTGGAGGAAGTCACCGGACGACAGCGCGGCGTTACCCAGGAAGCGCGGGTGGCGCTCCTCGACTACGCCTTTACCCATCTGGGTGGTGATGAACGGGATGCCGGTCTTGTCGATCAGCTGCTTGAGGACCTTGGCGGTCATCTTGCGGTTGGCGCCGGCGCCGATCACCAGGATCGGGCTGCGGGCCTTCTGCAGTTTTTCTACAGCGGCTTCGATGGCCACGTGCTCGGCCAGCGGGCGACGGTGCAGGCTGCGCGGGATCGGCAGGGCGTCGGTCTGCTCGGCGGCGATGTCTTCCGGCAGTTCCAGGTGCACGGCGCCCGGCTTCTCTTCTTCAGCCAGGCGGAATGCTTCGCGCATGCGGGCCGGGATGTTGTCGGCCGAGGCAAACTGGTGGGTGTACTTGGTGATGGGGTCCATCATGCCGCACACGTCGATGATCTGGAAGCGGCCCTGCTTGGACTTCTTGATCGGCTTCTGGCCGGTGATCATCATCATCGGCATACCGCCCAGATAGGCGTCCGCACTGGCGGTCACCAGGCTGGTCGCGCCAGGGCCCAGGGTCGACAGGCTGACGCCGGTCTTGCCGGTCAGGCGGCCATAGGTACAAGACTTTTATGCTTTTCGAGTCGGAGAGATTTACCAACTAAAACGTGAGGCTCTGGTCAGAGGCAATCACATTCGAATGCGCAATCCAAAATGATACGCGCTTTGCGCCGTGTTGGTTTGAATACCCATGGCGCATCCCAGAGCAAAATTTTAAGTGCATATGTGAACAGCCTTTGCCAAGATGTTCCCTCACGGGCTATTATCCCTGATATAGTTAAATTCCAACTTTTGTCTCACCAAGCTTTTCGTGCGATGGCAAATAAATTGACAGCCTTGTAGGTTGTGTATATGCTTGGGAGAAGAGGAGTGCGTGGCAGTGGATAAAGCAAAGGATTATGAAGGCGCAGTCATTCAGATCAATAATTCAATTCGTGAATTAGAAAAGATAATTCTATCCGACCGAATCGAAGGGGTAAAAGTCTTAGAGTTTTTCCTTTCTTTCAATCCTGCAATATTTAATCAAGACGATTTGAGCATTAAAATGGATGCATGGCGACTTCTTGATGGGCATTGCAAAGTTCATGCACGCCTGATTGTTGAACAAAGCATATCCTTTGATATACCCATCTGGAAAACCTATCGGGAGAAAATCCAAAAGGTGATTGACCTTAGAAGAGAAATTTTCTCGGTCTAAGCAAAATTATTGGATTAGGAGGGAGAAGGATTCGCCAAGATGCTCCCCTTACGGGGTTGTTTAACTAAAGGCAAAAGCATCATCCTCTCCGGTGTAGAACATCCCTCGGGCCATTTCTGGTGGGATTTCTATTTGCTGTTCAGTTCGTAGCAGGGACTGCTGAAAATCAGCCAGTAGTTTAGGCGTAACCAAAACCTTACCTATTGTTATATTCGACATCCTATGATTATCCCAATGCCATTCTACCAATTTATTCAGCGAAAACTCATGCTTTTTGAAACTGAGAGTAAATTCTTTATTTTTACCACCGAACAACATACGCTGAAGAGTATTTAGGTTTTTACTAAACTGACGACCATGAACAAATTTATCAAATACTACGGCAAGGACAGGAAGATCATCAACATGATAGTAAAAGAGGCATGCACTTACACGGTCTAATTTGAGATCACCAAAATAGTGCTGATTGGTTATACCACTATAAGGGAGACTTTTACGCTCCCATTCACCAGCGCAACACTCCCAAAAACTATCATTTTCAATACCATAAATATCAAAGTCTTGCTTTATAGTCAGCCTGGCCTGTACTTCGCTTTTTAGTCCCTTGTTAAGGGTGAGATTGTAGATTTTAAATGTCATGTAATGCCTCATATTGTTGTTTTTATATCGTAAAACTTAAAGTTAAAAAATCAAGAGCAAGACAATGATTTAATGGTCTTTCGGTGCTGGGAATTGCAAGAGCAAAACCATGTCTAAAAGGCAGATTCAAATAGTACTTACAACCCCCTCACCGCAGTATCCCCTTAGATAACAGGACGAAGTAGTTCACCCTACTTGTAACCCCCAAGTTTTCTGCCTTTGTAACTTCTTACGCTTGTAATAAGTCGTTTTGCCTATTCCTAACTTTTCCCATGGCTTAGTTCGGGCATCACTATTCTTCTGTTCACTCGCTCCACGCTGCCTGCGCTCCCTTATTTTCCTTTCTTTTCCTCGGCGTGCTCTTTCCACTGGATCAATGATAGTAATCATGTATTGTTGTTCCTCCGGCGTGATATTGAAAACACGTATCAGCGTTGAATTACGGGGAGTGTAGAGTGGCTTATAGCTTTCCCCATTGAACTCGACCTTCTCACCTCTGCAATGCTGACAGACCTTCTCAAACACATTCTGAAGCCCGCAGCCTGATCGAACGGCTGTATGGAACTGACGCCCTGACGATATCGCCGGGCGTCAGCCCAAAGACCCGCCTACTCGCGCTTACAGTATGGCCGCTATGTAATTACCGACCACATACCACCTGTCGTCCGCTCGAAATACGAGCGCGGTTGTTGCGCAAGATGATCAAGGGAAAAATGGTAAGCGTACTGACTTCGATGGTCGACCCGCTGCGCTTTCCGGGTGAGGAGATCGTCGACCTTTACAGTCTACGCTGGGAAATCGAGCTGGGCTATCGGGCGATCAAGCAGAGACTGCTGGGCGGCGAATATACCCTGAGAAGCAAGACGTCAGAGATGATCGCTCAAGAGCTATGGGGTGTGCTGCTGGGCTACAACCTTTTGCGCTACTATATGGTACTGATGTCCAGGCAGTGTCCCGGTGTGTACCCCTGCGAAATGAGTTTCACTGCCTGCAGTTGGGCCATCTTGGGGTTGCTGCATGGCACGTCACTGAACCATCCCGGCAACTTGCCAGGATTTCTGAGAGATTTGCAGGCATCAGCCGCTCAATATGTTTTACCCCATCGGCGACCTGATCGATGGTTCGCACGCGCAGTCGTTGGACATGCTGTCGAATCGACACATAGACGGCACCTTGTGCGAATTGAGACTCGCACGGGTCCCCATGTTCATTGGGGAATCTGCCAGTGATTTACGTTAAATCAATAACCAGGAGTTCACTCGTAGATGAAAGCCCCTCCAGAATGAATGGAAGGGTGGCCTGATCGGCGATAACCGCTTTGAGCAGCTTTCAAACAAGTGTTTCAGTGACGAAGGGCTTGAGCTGGCCAATGAACGTTTTGCCATGTTCGAACCAGGCTTTGCGCACTGCCGACTCGATATATCGTTGGTAGTCCTCCGGGCTTTGGAACCAGCATTCGCCAATCGCGTGAACCGGCCCTACATCCAGGTATGGCACATGGGTATCGGCAGGGTTTTCAGCCACCAACCTAACCTCATATTTATACAGGCCAGGGATACCCTCACTCATCTGATAGTGACGCAAACATTCCTGGCGGAACATTTCGTGAGTCATCGCTTCAGGCTTTACCAACAAGTAGACAATTCGGATCATCGCGAACATTCCTTATACATGCGTCTGAGGAGAAGAAGGTTGAAGTGCGGGCGTAGCGTCAACTTCGCTGTCATCCAGATCGTCAAGGTGAATACCTTTGTTGTCGGGCAATAGCATCAACGCAATCACGGCAATGGCATAGGCGACCAAACAGAAGCCACCCACGGTCTGCGCCAACCCCAGCTTTGCCGCCAACAGACCTACACCCGTGACGGCCATTGCCCCAATGGACTTGCCAACGTTATAGGAGAACCCCATGCACGTTGCTCGAACCTGTGTCGGGAACTGTTCGCTGAGGAAAGGACCAAGCGCTGCGAACATGCCAATCGCCAAGCTAATATGGTCGTGACAACTAACACCACCATTGCCCACCCTAGGGCGAACCCTGACTGCACAAAGCCCAACGCCCTACCACGGTTCTTCGGGTTGATGACCGCTGCCATCAGCGAAACGCCGACTGCCCACTCGCCGCCAAAGCCGAGGCCCTGCAATGTTCGAGCAATCAGCAATTGCTCGAAGTTTTGCGCAAACCCTGCGACGACGCCGAAGAATGTGAACCAGCAAACGGTGAACACCAGGATACGCACTCGACCATAACGGTCGCTGAGAATCCCTGCCAACCAGCCGCCAAGTGCAGCCGAAAGTAGCGCTGAAGTGCCTATAATACCGGCTTCGCCCGTGGTCAGCCCCCAGATGCCGATCAAGGTCGGCAGCAGGAAGCTAAACATCTGCATGTCGTACGAGTCCAACGCCCAGCCCGCGTAGCAGGCCCAGAACGTCTTTTTTTCCCGCGGGGAACTGTTTTTGTACCAAGCGAGCATGGGATGCTCCTCTAGAGGTGTGCGTTATTGTTATGGGTACTGTGGTGGCATGAGCATGTTGCAGTTCGCGGGGCTGGCCCATTCGAGTTTGCGAAAGGACGCCTTTCATTCTGCCTAAGCTGCCCGCGCACTAATCAAGCGGATCATGCTGTGGAGGATTTCAACGCGCTGATCGAACGTACGCGTACAGCCCGCCAGCCAGTTGTTCGCCTGGTTGAGCAACGTCACGATACTTTTTGCACACTCCTGATCTGCGGCAGCCAAGCCCAGCGTGCGAGCGATCAACTGCTCGTAGCGCAGGCGTTGCGCGTCCGCTTGCTTAAGCCAGGGATCACTAAGCTGATAGCGCTCGCGCTCTACCAGCAGGAAATGTTCGGGCATGTGCGCCTGCAGGCGCACATCCTCCTTCACATCCGGCGACGCAGCATGCTGCGGGGACCCAACGAGGGCAATTTTGCAATTTGGAAGGCCGTGTTTTACGCCAACGGCACTAGCACGGCCTTAGGCAAATCTTTAGGCCGCCTTGCGAAATGGAAAATTCCCCACCATCTGCCCTCCCCTCATCATGCTGGAGACTACCGTGAAGAGAAGGCACACCATGGAAGCATTCAACCCCGACGATTGGGTGGGGCGCACGCAGTCGCGCTCTGATCAGTTCCATATCGCGCATGTTCGTAAAATAGCTGCGACCTTTGACCTTCCCGCCCCCGAGGAAGGCCAAGAACTACCCTGGCTGTGGCATTGGTGCTTTTTCGATGATTGCGCCGCTCAGCAGTCGTTGGGGCCCGATGGGCATCCACGGCTGGGCGATTTCATGCCGCCGGCACACGGTCGCAACCGTATGTGGGCCGGTAGCCGGATGAGCTTTATCCAGCCACTGCTGGTGGGAGCCCAGGCACAACGGCGTACCACCCTCAAGCACATCGAGGAAAAACACGGCCGCACGGGCTCATTGCTGTTCGTCACCCTGAGCCATGAAGTTTGGCAAGACCAACAACTGTGCGTGCGTGAAGAGCAAGACATCGTCTACCGCGAACCCATTCCACCCAAAGCAAGCGCGGAGCAAGTAGCGCCCGAGGTAGACTGGCACGAAACCGTAACGCCAGACCCGTTGTTGCTGTTTCGCTACTCAGCCCTGACCTTCAATGCTCACCGTATCCACTATGACTGGCCCTATGTGACCAAGGCCGAGGGCTACCCGGGACTGGTGGTGCATGGCCCACTGACAGCAACGTTGAACTTGGCCGCTTTTATCCGGGCCAACCCTTTGGCGCACGTGCGGACCTTCTCATTCCGCGCGGCACGGCCATTGATTGCCCCAGCAGCCTTTCACCTGAGTGGACGACATGAGCGCCATGGCTACGCCGAGCTGTGGGCCAGCGATCACAACGGTATCAATCAATACGCCAACGTCGAATTCGACTAAACCCAATCCGCCGAAGAGCAGCATCATGCACATGACTCCTAGCAAACATGAAGAATTCAATGCTATCCGTGAAGGCGTACGCGCCTTGTGCAGCGAATTCCCCGCCGAATACTGGCGAAAAATTGATGAAGAGAAGGGCTTCCCCGAAGCCTTCGTCAAAGCCATGACCGATGCCGGCTGGCTGTCAGCGATGATCCCCGAAGAATACGGCGGTTCGGGACTGGGCCTGGCCGAAGCGTCACTGATACTCGAAGAGGTAAACGCCTGTGGCGGTAATTCAGGCACCGTGCACGGGCAGATGTACAACATGTTCACCCTACTACGTAATGGCAGCGAGGAGCAGAAGCGCTATTACCTGCCAAAGCTCGCCAGCGGCGAGCTGCGCCTGCAGTCGATGGGGGTGACCGAGCCCACCACCGGCACCGACACCACCAAGATCAAAACCACTGCCGTACGCAAGGGCGACAAGTACCTGATCAACGGCCAGAAGGTGTGGATCTCGCGGGTGCAGCACTCCGACCTGATGATCTTGCTGGCCCGTACCACGCCATTGGCCGAGGTGAAGAAGAAGTCCGAGGGCATGTCGATTTTCCTGGTCGACCTGCGTGAAGCCATTGGCAACGGCCTGACCGTGCAGCCGATCGCCAACCTGGTCAACCACGAGACCAACGAGCTGTTCTTCGACAACCTGGAGATCCCGGCCAACAGCCTGATCGGTGAGGAAGGCAAAGGCTTCCGCTACATCCTCGATGGGCTCAACGCCGAGCGCACGCTGATCGCCGCCGAGTGCATCGGCGATGGCCGCTGGTTCGTCGAAAAAGCCAGCCAGTATGCCCGCGACCGCGTGGTGTTCGGCCGCCCGATTGGGCAGAACCAGGGTGTGCAGTTCCCCATCGCCGAAGCGCATATCGAGATTGAGGCCGCCGACCTGATGCGGTGGCGCGCCTGCGAAGAATACGACAGCGGTCGTAACGCCGGCGCCGCCGCCAACATGGCCAAATATCTGGCGGCCAAAGCCAGCTGGGAGGCCGCCAACGCCTGCCTGCAAACTCACGGTGGCTTCGGTTTCGCCAACGAATATGACGTGGAGCGTAAGTTCCGCGAAACCCGCCTGTACCAAGTGGCGCCAATCTCTACCAACCTGATCCTGTCCTACGTGGCCGAGCACCTGCTCGAATTGCCACGCAGTTTCTGAGGAGTCGCTATGCAAGATGCCCCACTGCGCTCCGCACTGTTTGTGCCCGGCGACCGTCCAGAACGCTTCACTAAAGCCCTGGCGTCTGGCGCTGATGCGGTGATCATCGATCTTGAAGATGCCGTTCAGGAATCCGAGAAAGCCAATGCAAGGCGACACCTGCAACTGTTTTTGGCCACACATCCTGACGTTCGGGTATGGGTACGAGTGAACTGCGCTGGGCACTTACAGCATGCCGCTGATTTGGAGTTGTGTGCCAACGAGCAAGGCATTTCGGGCATTCTGCTGCCCAAAGCAGAACACCCTGAGCAAATCGCAAGGGTCGCCAAAACTGGCAAGGCTGTAATGCCAATCATCGAAAATGCGCAAGGGCTGGCAACATTGCCCGCCCTTGCCAGGGCCCATGGTGTTCATCGCCTGACTTATGGGGGACTGGATTTCAGTCTTGAACTTGGTTTGCTCAGCGGCAGTCCAGCTGCTGAGCGAATGCTCGACCAGGTGCGCTTTGCCTTGTTGCTACAAAGCCATCTTGCAGGGTTGCCTGCGCCTCTGGAAACGGTCTTTGCCAAACTCGGCGCAGATCAAGCGCTCTCTTCCTTTATCAGCGATGCACAGGCCATGGGTTTTGCTGGGATGCTGTGCATACACCCGGCCCAGGTTGCCGTAGTACATCAGATGCTGCAACCTACCTCCCAGCAACTTGAGTGGGCCAGGCGAGTACTGGACGGTGCCGAAGGTGCAGGGGCTTATCAGGTCGATGGGCAAATGGTTGGCCGGGTGTCATTACCTTCGCCTGGCACCAGGTAACCGAGGATGTGTGAGTGCCGGTTGTTGGCGAAGCCGAAATCGCCGAGCAGTATCTTGCGAGCCAATTCAGGCACCTCAGCCTCCGGTACCAGCTCGCGCCAAGCGACGTAGCCGGCATTGCTTGGCACCTCGGCGGGCCAGATCAGCCGGCGGACGGTCGAGCTGCCTCCATCGGCGCCTACCAGGAGATCAGTCTCGGCCTCATGACCGTTGTCGAAGCGTGCGATCACGCGGCCCGGCGCGGGCTGCTCGATGGCACTCAGAGCATTGCCCTGATGGTAATGCTCATCGCCAAAGGCCTTGCGCAGCGCCGAGTAGATCAGCGACCAAGAGGTTTGCATTTGTGGTGCGTGGTGTTTGCTCTGCAGGGAACCGTCGGGTCGCAGTACCAGACGATTTTCAGAGCGTACGCCCAGATCCAGACTGCTGACATCAAGCCCGCTCTGGCGAAATGCCTCGACTACCTGCGGCTGCAACACAATGCCTCTGCCACGGCTGTCCAGGTCACGCGGTGATCGTTCATAGATGTCCACCGACCAGCCGGCTTGACGCAGCAGGTTACCGGCGAACAAGCCGCCTAACGAGCCACCGATGATGATGGCGCGGCGAGGCTTGGCGGTAGTGATAGCAGTAGATTGCTTAGCAGACATGATGTTGTCCTCCAGTTGCGACCACTGTAATTAATCGCAACTGGAGTGATAATAAGGTAAAAACAGCAAGCAGCTATGCACAAAACGTAAAGAGGTTTGGATGGCATGGATACATTCGCAGCACTCAAAGCTTTCGTCACGACAGTGGATTTCGGTGGGTTTGCGCCGACCGGACGCCAACTAGACATGGCGACATCATCGGTAATCCGCCAGGTTGACAACCTCGAGCAACATCTCTCGACGCGTTTGTTGCATCGCACCACACGCAAGGTCTCCATGACCGCCGCAGGCGAAACCTACTACGAGCATGCCGTGCGCCTGCTGACAGATCTGGAGAATGCCAACTTGGAGGTTGCTGAAGCCGGAGGCCCGCCCAGGGGGTTGTTGAGGGTGAGCCTGCCAGTCGCTTTCGGACAGTTGCATGTAGCGCCGGCATTGCACCGTTTTGCTGAACAGTACCCCGCTATCAGTCTCGATCTGCTGCTGACCGATGAGGTGGTCGACCTGGCCAGTTCACGAGTGGACCTTGCGATACGTCTAGGTAGCGTCAATGCCACCGAGGTGATCGCCCAGAAAGTGGCACCTCACCGTCGTGTGCTGTGCGCAAGCCCCGGCTACCTGGCGCGGCATGCGCCGACCGCAGGCGCCGGCCGATCTGACGCATCACAGTTGCCTTAAATTCGCCTACAACATAGGCCAGCAAGTCTGGCAATTCAATGGCCGCAGCGAAGAGCGCGTGAGCGTTAGCGGGCCACTGCGTGCCAACAGCTCCCAAGTATTGCGGGAGGCGGCAGTGAACAGTATGTGGGTCATCCTGATGCCAAGCTGGTTGGTGGGCGAAGATCTGCGCGCCGGACGCTTGCAGGCGTTTTCACATAACCGAACTGGCGCTTGATCACTCGAAAGGGATGCTCGACTTTCGCCCGTGTCTGCGCTTTGACCTTCTCGATCTGACGTTTGGCTTTGTAGAGAACACTGCGTTTGCTCAAGTGCTTGTAGGTGCTGCGTCGCGCAGCGATCTGCCAGATCACTGGCCGACCGTCGTGCTCAGGCCGTTTCTCTTCGCCGGTGTAGCCCGCATCGGCACAGACAACGTTTTCGTCACCGTGCAACAGATAAGCGACCTCCGTCACGTCAGCTACGTTGGCGGCGGTGCCGTGGACGTGATGCACCAGACCCGACTCAGCATCGGCGCCGATATGCGCTTTCATGCCGAAGAAGTATTGGTTGCCTTTCTTCGTCTGGTGCATTTCCGGATCGCGCTTGCCTTCTTTGTTCTTGGTCGAGCTGGGCGCGTGGACGATGGTGGCGTCGACAATCGTGCCCTGGCGCAACGACAGGCCTTTGTCTTGCAGGTAGTTGTTGATGGTTTCCAGAATCCCAGCCGCGAGCTGATGCTTCTACAGCAGGTGCCGGAAATTCATGATCGTCGTGTCTTCGGGGATCGGCGCGTTGAGCGTCAGTCGAGCAAACTGGCGCATCGACGTGATTTCGTACAGCGCTTCTTCCATGGCTGGATCGCTCAGCGAAAACCAGTTTTGCAGCAGGTGGATACGCAGCATGGTTTCCAGTGGGTACGGCTTGCGGCCACCGCCAGCCTTTGGGTAATGCAGCTCGATCAATGCCAGCAAACCGCTCCACGGTATCACCTGTTCCATCTCGGCCAGGAAACGCTCACGGCGGGTTTGCTTGCGCTTACTGGCGTACTCGAAATCGGAAAAGCTCATCTGACTCATGGGATGGAGGGTTTGGAGAGGGCAGTTGGACGGAGGGCTATTTCAGCACAGGTCAGACGGCCTGTGCTGACTTGATCGGAGAATCGCTAGTGCCAACGTAATGCTTCACGCAATGCTACAAAAAGCCAATAATGATGGCTAACGGGGCCTTTCGCAGGTGGCGTTTTTGCAAACGTTACCTACCAATACCCCGCGTTGCCGCTCAAGTCACTAAAGCACCCGATTTTTCACCCTGGGAACAGAAAGGGGTTAACGCTGCTTCGTGAAAACCCTTGCGCTTCGAGCTCAGCATCCAGCACCAATGAAGCGATGTCATCGGCCACCGGTTCCAGTGCCAGGTCGTGCTCGGGGTAGAACACCTTGAGGTAACTCCCACAGTCCCCGCAACTCTCGGCCTTGCTCGGGCTGTCCTGCTGGTCCAGCGACCAGTAATCGAGCTTACCGGTGCCTTCACAGTTACTGCACTTGACCCGCACCATATGCCAGCGGCTTTCGCACAAGCCGCAGTGCAAGTAGCGTAGACCGGCGCGCTTGCCCGTCAGGATAACGCTAGCCACTGGCGCGCTGGTGCACACCGGACAATACTGACGCTGTTCACCTACCAAGGCCTGAGCAGTAGCTGGAAGGACCTCGGCCAGCTGGCTGAAATACAGCGTCAGCGCTGCCCAGAACAACACTGCCTGGCCACTGTCGACCTGTTCGTAACGGCCTTCGAGCAAATGCTCCGCGCAGGATTCACGTTGCGCGGCGCTCATGCCGGTGATGGTGTCCAGGGCCATGGCCACCGAGGCGCTCGCCTCTGACCGTAGCTGCTCGATCAGTTGCACAAGCGCCACCTGCCAATACGCCGAGCGCGGCAGTCGCCTCACGTCCAGCGGAGCGCCATGGCCCAGCAGATCCGCCAATGTATGCACTTCATCAGCCGTCACCGGTAGACTGGCCAGGACCACTTGCTGGGCCTCGGCCACACGGGCGGCGAACATCAGATACGCGGCCTGCTCGTGCCCCTCGGCCAACTGGCGCAAGCGCACCGCCCGCTCCGCGAAGTAATTGCTCAAGACAGGCAACAACAAGGGGCTGATATCTCCTACTCCACCAGTAGCTTGCTCCACCGGCTTGAGCTTGATGCTGCTCATGATTTGTCACCCTTGGAGATCTCTTGGTACCAACGGTCATGGTGGGACTTGGCCCAGCGTCGCGATACATAACCGGTGACCATGCCGCGAATCGAACCCTTGACCCAGAAGGCCAGGTAAGCGTGCCCGATGATCAGCAGGATCAGCGATACACCGGCCACGGCATGGGTGAACAACGCGATGCGAATCAGCGGAATCTCAAAGTAATGCGCGAACCAGGGCCGCCAGATCACCACGCCGCTGAGCATCAGCAGGCTGATCAGGCCCATGATTCCCCAGAACAGGATCTTCTGCCCAGCATTGTACTTGCCGATCTGCAGCGGCCGGCTGTGATCGCCCGCCAGCACCGACTTGACGTTGCGAAACCAGATGACGTCCTGGCGCTCGGGCAGGTTGTACCTGACGAAACGCACGAACAGGAACATCAGCACCACGAACACCACCACGCCCAGAAACGGGTGCAGGATGCGCGCCAGCTGCGGCGTGCCGAAGACGCCGTTGAGCCAGTTCAGCGACGGGAAGAACCACGATAGCCCTGACAGGGCCACCATGAAGAAGCAGATGACCATGAACCAGTGGCTGGCACGGTCGATCAAGCGGGTACGCAGAATCAGTGTGTCCTTGTTCATCACGCCTGCTCCTTCTGGTCTTCTTCGACTTCGTTGGGACCTACGCCGATGTAGTGGAAGACAGTACCGGCCAGCGTGGCAAAGAACGCCACAGCTGCCACCGGCTTGAGCCAGCCCTTCCAGCCGGTGATTGCTCGACTGATGCGTGGGTCTGGGTTGAGCTTGTGGTACAACTGCGGCTTGTCGGCGTGCTGCAACACATAGAACACGTGAGTGCCGCCCACCGCCTGCGGGTCGTAGATGCCCGCACCGGCATAGCCACGACCGTGCAACTCGGTGACGCGCTCCTCCGCTTGCACCAGCATGTCGGCCTTGCTACCGAAGTTGATCGCCCCGGTCGGGCAGGTCTTTACGCAAGCTGGCTCCTGACCTACCGTCACCCGGTCAACGCACAGCGTGCACTTGTAGGCCTTGTTGTCCTTCTTGCTGATACGCGGAACATCGAATGGGCAGCCGGCGACGCAGTAACCACAGCCGATGCAATGCTCGGACTGGAAGTCGACGATGCCGTTGGCGTACTGGATGATCGCGCCGGGTTGCGGGCAGGCTTTCAGGCAGCCTGGGTCGGCGCAGTGCATGCAGCCGTCCTTGCGAATCAACCACTCCAGTTTGCCGGCCTCGTTCTCATGCTCATCGAAGCGCATCAGCGTCCAGGTGTCGGCGGTGAGGTCGGCGGGGTTATCGTACACACCGACGTTATGACCCACTTCGTCACGCAGGTCATTCCATTCATTACACGCCACTTGGCAAGCCTTGCAGCCGATGCAGATACTCACATCAATCAACTTTGCCACTTCGGCCTGGTGATCGCGTGCACGTGGCGCGGGCGTGAAGGCGTGAGTGGCAGAACGGCGGATGATGTCTTGGGATTGTAGGGACATGTCTGTTGCTCCGTCAGGCTTTTTCCACGTTTACCAGGAACGCCTTGTATTCCGGGGTATTGGAGTTGGATTCGCCTACACCCGGGGTCAGGGTATTGGCCAGGAAGCCCTTGCGGGTCGTGCCCTCATAGCCCCAATGGCACGGGATGCCGACAGTGTCGACCGGCTGGCCGTCGATCTGCAGGCGGCGGATGCGCTTGGTGACCACAGCTTTGGCCTTGATGTAACCGCGCTTGGTGCTGACGCGAACCAGGTCACCCTGGACGATGCCTTTGTCCTTGGCCAGTGCCTCGCCGATCTCGACGAACTGCTCGGGCTGGATGATCGCGTTAAGCCTGGAGTGTTTGGTCCAGTGGCGGAACAACTCGGTGATCGAGTAGGTTGTGGCCACGTAGGGGAATTCCTCACGGTTACCCATGCGCACCCGATCGCTGTCGTACAGGCGCGCGGTGGGGCTCTTGCTAACATTGGGGTGCAGCGGATTGTGAGCAATCGGGCTTTCGGTCGGTTCGTAATGCTCGGGGAACGGGCCGTCGTTCATGCCCCCCACCGAGAACAGCCGGCCGACACCTTCGGGCAGCATGATGAACGGGTTGGTTGCAGTGCCTGGCGCGACATTGACCGGGAAGTCCGGCACGTCGATGCCGCTCCAGCGGCTACCGTCCCATCCGATGACCTTGCGCTTGGCGTCCCAGGGCTTGCCCTGCGGGTCGGCCGAGGCACGGTTGTAAAGGATCCGCCGGTTCTGCGGCCAGGCCCAGGCCCAGCCCGGAGTGCAGCCCAAGCCGCTGTCGGCATTGTCGCGGCGGGCCATCTGGTTTCCGGCCTCGGTCCAGGAGCCGGCGAACACCCAGTTGAAGCAGGCGGTCTTGCCGTCGTCGCGTAGCTGGCCGAAGCTGTCCAGCAACTGGCCTTTGCGCAGGATCAGATTGCCCTGGTCATCGTGCAGGTCGGCCAGGGCGTAACCGTTGGACTCTCTAGCCACTTCCTCGGGTTCAGGGTCGTAGGGGTTCTTGTAATCCCAAGCCATGTTCAGCACCTGCTCGGGGCACGCACCGCCCTCGGTGCGGTAGAGTTCACGCAGTTTCATGAACAGATGGCCGAGGATCTTGCCGTCATGCCACGCCTCGCCAGGTGGCGCGGCGCCAGCCCAATGCCATTGCAGCCAACGGCCAGAGTTGACGATCGAGCCGTTTTCCTCGGCAAAACAGCTCGAAGGCAGGCGGAACACTTCCGTTTGAATCCGCGCCGGATCGACGTCATTGGACTCGCCGTGGTTCTGCCAGAAGCTCGAGGTCTCGGTGGCCAACGGATCGATGATCACCAGGAACTTGAGTTTGGCCAGGGCCTCGGCAGCCTTGTTCTTGTCGGGGAACGCAGCGATGGGGTTGAAGCCCTGGGCGATGTAGCCGTTGACCTTGCCTTCGTACATTCGGTTTGAGAAGTTCAGCACGTCGTAGCTGTCGTCCCACTTGGGCAACCAGTCGAAGCCCCAATCGTTTTCACGGGTGGCCTTGTCGCCATACAAGCTCTTCATCAGGCTGATGAAAAACTTGGGGGTGTGCTGGTAGTAGTTGACCTGATCAGGCAACTGGGCGCTGGGCGTGCTCTGCTTGAGGTAAGTGTCCAGGCTGGCCTGGTTGTCAGACGGCAGGTTCATGTAGCCCGGCAGCCGCTGGGAGAGCAGGCCCAGGTCGGTATAGCCTTGGATGTTGGAGTGACCGCGCAGCGCGTTGACGCCGCCGCCAGCCATACCGATGTTGCCCAGCAGCAACTGGATCATCCCTGAGCCGCGGATCATCTGCGCGCCGGTGGTGTGGTGGGTCCAGCCCAAGGCATACAGGAAGGTCGCGGTCTTGTCCGGCGTGCTGGTGCTGGCCATGATCTCGCAGATTTCCAGGAAGTCCTCCATGGGCGTACCGCAGATCTGGCTGACCACTTCCGGCGTGTAGCGGCTGACGTGTTGTTTGAGCAGATGGTACACGCAGCGCAGGTGGCTCAGGCTCATGTCGCGGCGGGCGTGGCCGTGCTCGTCGAGCTCGTAAGCCCAGGAGCTGCGGTCATAGCGCTTGCTCTTGGCGTCGTAGCCGCTGAACAGACCATCATCGAAGCTGTAGTCGCTGCGCACGATCAACGAGGCGTTAGTGTAGGCACGCACGTATTCGTGCTGGATGCGGTCGTGGGTCAGCAGGTAGTTGACCATGCCCATAAGGAAGGTGATGTCGGAGCCTGCGCGCACGGGGGCGTATATATCGGCCACCGAGGCGCTGCGGTTGAAGCGTGGGTCGACCACAATAACCTTTGCGCCATTGCGGATCTTGGCCTCGATCACCCACTTGAAGCCCACCGGGTGCGCCTCGGCCGGATTACCACCCATGATCAGTACCACGTTGGCGTTCTTGATATCGACCCAGTTGTTGGTCATCGCACCGCGGCCGAAAGTCGGGGCCAGGGCCGAAACGGTCGGCGCGTGGCACACCCGAGCCTGGCTGTCGGTACCGAGAATGCCCAAGGCACGGGTGAAGCGCTGGTCGAGTGCGCCCGTCTCGCTGCTGGCGGCGGAGGAGCAAAGCATGCCGGTGGAAAGCCAGCGGTTCACCGTGACACCCTGAGCGTTCTTGGCAATGAAGTTGGCGTCGCGGTCGTCCTTCATCAAGCGGGCAATACGGTCGATGGCATAGTCCCAGCTGACCCGCTGCCACTGGTCTGAGCCCGCGGCGCGGTATTCAGGGAATTGCAGGCGCTGTTCACTGTGAATGTAATCAACCAGGCCGGCACCCTTGGGGCACAACGAACCGCGGCTAACCGGATGGTCCGGGTCGCCTTCGATGTGAAAGATTCGCGCCTTGGCATTTTTCGCTCCGTCGCCCAGGCTGTACATCAGAATACCGCAACCCACCGAGCAATAGGTGCAGTTGTTGCGGGTTTCCTTGGCGCGCAGCAGTTTGTACTGGCGCGATTGGCTGGCGTTAGCCACGGCGGGGCCAAATCCTAGTGCGACCGTGGTGCTGGCCACAGCACCGGCGGTGCAAAGTTTGAAAAACTGTCTTCTGCCAAGCGCCATAGCGCCCTCCTTAAGCGAGTCCGACTTTCTGTAACTAAATTTCCGCCGTGGCGCTCGCTCATGAACCACCAAAAATTGAGCCAGTGTTGCAATCACCAACAACGGGCGTGCGCACTTCCGAGATGTCGACAAGTGCTGAAACCCATTCCCCGGCACACGAAGCAAACGGATATTAATGTTCACAATATTTACGCACCAATCAAACGATCTTATGGATTGATAGAGCCTATTTATCCCCTCATCTGATACGCCATAATTAAAGCAAGCTGCTCTGATTCATCTATCCCACTGAAGCGCTTCAGGCAACGCCACGGTGGCTTTTGCTCATTATCTGCACACTAATGTATGCACGCTTTGGCTCAGGGAACCGCCTGCCCTTACATGAATACATATCCATAGGTCAAATAACGGAGTGCCTGTAGCGCCATGCACAATGCTCGTACTAGCGTTAGGAGGGTGTAGACAAAATAAAGTAAGCTGCTTGTCCCTTGCCTACACAGCATTGCACCATGCCTAAAACCGGACGCCCGCCCGTAATCGCTGCGGAGCATTACCCTCTGCTGACCAGACTCGCTCATGCGCAACCCTATTCCAGCCAAGCCGAACTGGCGCAAGCATTCCGTGCTGAAACGGGTATCACCGCTCATCCCGACACCTTTGCCAAAGCACTCAAGCTGGCCAGGATCGTTCGTGTAAAGGAACGAGCCAAAGGTAGCTTCCAGCCACCCGAGCCTCGTAAGTCTTATGGTTACACCGAGGCCCATCGGCGTCAGTTGCCGGAACAGCGCTACCCCAGTTGTCTGACGGACGCAGAATGGACGCTGGTCGCTGATTTGTTTGAAGTCTCGGGAGGCCGTGGCGTGCCGCCTCGTCACTCCCGACGGACGCTTTTGGAAGCGTGCTGCTATGTCGTGCGCATGGGATGCTCATGGCGAATGCTGCCTCATGAGTTTCCGCATTGGGACAACGTCTATAAAACCTTTCGACGGTGGAGTGCTCAGGGCAAATTCGAGCAAATGCACGACCGGCTTCGTGCCCAGTGGCGAGAGCGGATGGATCGTGATGAAAAGCCGTCAGCCGCTGTTCTCGATTCCCAGTCAACTCGTGGCTCTCCCCAAGGCGGAGAAAGTGGGTACGACGCCGGCAAAAAGGTCAAAGGGCGCAAGCGAAGTCTGGTCGTTGATACCCTGGGCCTGCTCTTGGCAGTGAGTATCAGTGCAGCCAGCGTGCAGGATCGAGACGCGGCGGACGACGCGGTGACATCCTCGATGGGCAAATACCCATCCGTGCATACTCTGTTCGTTGACAGTGCCTACGCCGGAAAGTGGGCTCAGCGGACGCAAGACATTCATGCTGTCCAGGTTCAGGTCATAAGAGGATCGAATAATCGCCGTACCGGTAAATGGCATTCAGAACAAGGCGACCTGTTTGCGGCAACGCCAGCACCGAGTGGTTTTGTGGTTATGCCCAGGCGCTGGGTAGTGGAACGAACTCACGCCTGGAATGAACGAGCCAGGCGGCTGATCATGCATCACGATCGTTTGCTCGATGTAAGTGCGGCATGGGGTATGGTTGGCTGAAGCTCGCATGCTGGCCCGTCGGCTTACTACTTGATTTTGTCTACACCCTCCTAGCAAACCAGTTCAAATAACGTGGCCCAGTAGTTTTATCAGGTCCAAATGCGCCGTTTGGCCTGCGTCAGTTTCCCGGTGGTCTCCAGCAGTACATACACCAAACGCCTCTGGTCATCCACCGCGTCGCAACTCCCTGACACCCCGGCCCAGCTTGCGGCGCAACAGGGCCCGCAGGGTCACCCCATCCGAGTACCCGACCTGTGCGGCGACTTGGTCGACGCTCGCGTTTCCGGTGCGCAAGAGATGGACGGCATGCTCCACACGGAGGTCCTGGAAATACGACAGCGGTGTCTTGCCCAAAACGCTTTGCAGCCGCCGCGCCAAGGTGCGCTCGCTTGTGCCCGCGGCGCTGGCCGCCTCGGCCAGCGAGAACCCCTGCGCGAGCCGACGTCTGGCCCAGCATTCGAAGCGCTCCACCATCGGATCGGCATGCGCAAGGTGGTCGGGAATCACGAACTCGGCTTGCGAACTGCGTGCCTCGACCAGCAGATAGCGTGCTACTAGGGCCGCCAGCGCCGGACTGCGCCCCCGGATGATGCGCAAGGCCAAGTCGACGTGGGCCAAAGCGGCACCCGCGGTAGTGAAGTGTGTCGAGTTCACGATCATGCGTGACTCGTCCAGCGTGACGTTCGGATAGCGCTGCCGAAACATCGGCCCCAGCCACCATGACGTCGTCGCACGATGCCCATCAAGCAGGCCACTCTCTGCAAGCAAGAAACTACCGGAGCAGGCGGCACCAAGGTGCGCGCCAGCGGTGGACCACTGCTGTAGCACGGCGACCGCATCGGGCACGTCGGGGCGTGTGAGCCGAGCCGAGAGCGTGTCAGGCATCTTTTCACCAAACGCGGGCACGAGCACGACGTCTGGTTCCGGCACACCACGCGCAGTGACCACGGGGACCGTCAAGCCTTGCGCAGTTCGGATGCGACGCCGCACGCCCACCAGCGTGATCTCGATGGGCGCGGGAGCCTGTGGCAGCGAGCCCGACATCGCGTTGGCCAAGCCCACTGTGTCGGTGAGCGCCGCAAGCCCCAGATCAAACACGCCATCACAAACAAGGATGTGGAGTTTCATGGCAACAATGATATCAATGTTGTCATTATTGTCTATAGAGATGGCTGTCATGAAGACGTAAACTGCAGGCTCGTCGATCCATTCATCTAACCCAGTTACCCAAAGGATTATAGTATGACCAAGCTCGCCCTGTTTGTTCGCCTCGAAGCCAAACCCGGCCAGGAGGCTGCGCTTGCCGACTTCCTGGCCAGCGCACTGCCTCTCGCCAACGCCGAGTCCGGCACCACTGCCTGGTTCGCATTGAAGTTTGGCCCTTCGACGTTCGGTGTGTTCGATGCCTTTGCCGATGAGGCAGGTCGCCAAGCACATCTGAACGGCCAGATCGCCGCGGCCTTGATGGCCAACGCCGCGACCTTGCTCAGTTCTCCGCCCAATATCGAGAAGGTCGAACTGCTTGCAGCGAAACTGCCTGCATGACAACCCGGCCTTGATCCAATCAGGTCACGCTGCAGGATGAGGGGCACACGGCCCTACGCAGCGATCCCCCCCTCGATTGCACTTGCCCAGGGAGCTACTTTCCACAGCGATTGGGGGGGCAATATTGCAGCCAGAACTTCCAAGCTGCGTCAGCAAGCAGGGGCAACATCAGGGCTAGCTGAGATGTTCCGATTCGTCGGGTAGTTATCGAGAAGTACCGACTGTTTGCAACGTGTCGGTACCGAGAGCCGACTGGGCGAGCCAGATTTCCGGCCCATTGGAAGTCCGCAGTCCGCAAGCGCGGATCGATCGAGCGATTTTTTGAAAATCAACGACCTAGCATCGTGCCGTGCGGGCTAGTGAGGGTTTCTGGGGGGGCGTACGTAACGATTCGAACTCCTGCAGGGGCTCGGAGGGGTAGAACCCTGCGCCAAACCTATGTAACTCAGCGCCTTACGACCGCTGCAAACTCCTGCGGAAAGGTGCGGAATCCGACCCTTGATGCCCGCAATCCTACCAGTTCTGCTCTGGTCGGATCACCAACCGAGCGCATCAGACAGGACGCCAGTTCTATTCCCGTTTGCTCCACCAAATAACCATCTAAAGACGTCCATGGACGTCTTTTTTTGTGCCTGAAACCCAGTAAATACGGGGCTTTCAGCGCTATCAGGGTCCGATAGCGTCCAACAGGATCTATGAGATTCAGTATTCCAAGTGGTATTCCAAGCCATCTACTGGTAGTTTTTGGAATACCGAAACCGCTCTTGGAATACCGCATGTGCGCTCAAGCCACCCGCCTCTCGGACCTCAAAGTCAAAGCCGCCAACCCTCAAGAGAAGGACTATGTCCTAAGCGATGGTGACGGCCTTCAAATGCGAGTGAGAAGTAATGGCTCTAAGCTCTGGAACTTCAACTACCGGCATCCGGTGACAAAGAACCGGATCAATATGGGCCTCGAGACCTTCCCCGAAGTTTCATTGGCGCAAGCCCGCAAGCGCACCGTTGAGGCACGCGAGCTCCTCGCTCACGGCATCGACCCCAAAGAAAAACGGGATGCAGTGCAGCAAGCGAAGAAGGCAGCGAAGGAGCACACTTTCCAGAACGTGGCGACGGCCTGGTATGAGCTGAAAAAGGATTCAGTGACACAGGCCTACGCTGAGGACATCTGGCGTTCCCTCACGCTGCACTGTCGGCGCTGATTGAAAATTGACCCACCCTGCCGATTGAAAAATGACCCAGGGCTGCTTGCCGATTTAGACCCCGGCAATTGTGGATAAACCTAGCAGTCGTCAGCGTCGTAAAAGTGCTGACCCTGCACTCAGCAAGGCCAGCCCAAAGAGGTCAAAACGGATCGTCCTCCGATTCCTCGACATCCTGCCGTCTACGCTCCCTCGCCTGGATCTTGGTCTTGGCCCCTAGGGTGCTGTTTTGCAGGCGGTACGATTCATTCCCTGTCTCGACGATGTGGCAGTGGTGTGTCAATCGGTCGAGCAAGGCCGTAGTCATCTTGGCGTCGCCAAATACGCTCGAGCATGTGGCCATCGAAGCCGCCATCGAAAAACTGCGCACCGCACGCAGTCCGAACCTGGTGATCGGTGCCGGCGCCAACCGCAAGATGACCGCCAAGGTCCTCAATCAGCTGATCGACGAGACCGGCATCCCGTTTGTCACCACCCAGCTGGGCAAGGGTGTGGTCGACGAGCGCAGCCCGCGCTTCCTGGGCAACGCCGCGCTGTCGTCGGGTGACTTCGTCCACCGCGCGATCGAAGCGGCCGACCTGATCATCAACATCGGCCACGACGTGATCGAGAAGCCGCCGTTCTTCATGGTCCGTGGCGGCACCGAAGTCATTCACATCAGCTTCCGCTCCGCCGAAGTCGATGCCGTGTACTTCCCGCAGGTCGAAGTGATCGGCGACATCGCCAACGCCGTCTGGCAGATCGCCGAAGGCCTGGGCGATACCTCGCACTGGGACTTCACCCGCCTGATGGCCATCCGTGAAGCCAACGAAGCGCAGATCGCCGAAAGCGCCGACGACAACCGCTTCGCGGTCTACCCGCAGCGCCTGGTCGCCGACATCCGTCGCGTGCTGCCGTCCGAAGGCATCGTGACCCTGGACAACGGCATCTACAAGATCTGGTTCGCCCGTAACTACAAGGCGCACAAGCCCAACACCGCGCTGCTCGACAACGCCCTGGCGACCATGGGCGCCGGCCTGCCGTCGGCCATGGCCGCGCACCTGGTGTACCCGGATCGCCCGGTAATTTCCGTGTGCGGCGACGGCGGCTTCATGATGAACAGTCAGGAACTTGAGACCGCGGTGCGCCTAAACATGCACATCACCGTGGTGATCCTGCGTGACGACGGCTACGGCATGATCCGCTGGAAGCAGGCCAACATGGGCTTCACCGATTTCGGCCTAGACTATGGCAACCCGGACTTCGTCAAATACGCCGAGGCCTACGGTGCCAATGGCTACCGTGTGGAAAGCGCGGATGCCTTGCTGCCGCTGCTGGATCACTGCATTGCTAATCCTGGCGTCCACATCATCGACTGCCCGGTCGACTACAGCGAGAACGACCGCATCCTCAACAGCGAGCTGCGCGAGCGGGCGCTGGCGATCTAATTGGTCGCAGCAATGGCGCTACGGCTAGCGACACTCTGTTGTGGTTAGGCTTGAACCTTGAACCTCCTCGCACTGCAAGTGGCGAGGAGGCTCCTTGAGTAACGCCAGGAATGATCTCAATGCGATTTGGATGACTTGAGGCGGTTGGTCATGGCTTCGTAGCCCCTCATAGAGGAGCCCTGTGATCAACCCCTTGAAGACGGCGATCGAGGTGTGAAGGTCTAGAGTTGACGGCAGTTCACCCTGAGCAATCGCACGCCGAAGCACTTGATGAATGTACTGCAGGAATCGGTTCCTTGCTTGCACAAGTCGGCCATGGATCAGACCTGACTCGTCCACTGCCTGATAAATCAAAATCTCCGAGAACTGCTTCGATTGGGGGCTATGAACAGCTTCAAGCGTGGCTGTAACAACTGCCTCCCACGAGAGTTCGATCCCCTCCTCCCCAGAGAACTCCAGTTCAAGTGGATGCTGCCGAGATGACAGCACTGCTTGAAGCACCTCTTGCTTCCCGTTGAAATGCCAGTAGACGGCGCCACGAGTGACGCCTGCCATCCGAGCTATTTGGTCTAGCGTAGCGTCTGGAACTCCTTGAGCAGCGAACACCTCAACAGCCGCATCAATGATGCGCTGTCGGGTTTCCTCCGCCTCGGCTGACGTCTTCCTGGCCATGTTATCTAGGGCGTCTTTTTTGACGCGCGACCGATAGCGCGCTCAATGTTTTGCTTGCTCAAAAGCAGAGCTTTTTTGATCGTTTCGGGCTGCTTGCTCGCCCGAGAACTCGGCATCACGACTGCGAGAGAATAGTAGCCAAGGTAGGTATCCAAGAGCGTTGCGAATGAGCAAACACCGTCAATATGCTCATCCAGATCGCTTGCCACGCCGCTCGCCCTGACTTCACTCAGCTGTTTGATAAGCGCCTGCCGTCCTAGCGTTTTTGGTGTGGACACTGGAAGTTGATCACCGAGCGCTGTTGCCAGTGATTCCTCTGGCAACGCTGCCAACAGAACTTTACCTGCGGCGGTCGCAGTTGCGGGCACATTAATGCCAATCGGGAAAACCACCCGCAGCTCTCGCTCTGACACGATGCGATCCAGCACATAGATTTTATCGCCGGCTAGAGAAGCCAAGCAGACCGACTCATCAAGCTCTTCAGCCAGTGAGCGCAAGTACGGTTTCACCAAAGAAAGAATGTCTGATTGGGCCTGATTTATAAGCTGGCCAAGGGCAGGGCCAAGCCGGAAGCCTCCGCCAGGACCCAGAGCCTCAACCAGGAACTCTTCCTCCAGAGCGTTGATGATTCTCTGGACGGTCGATCGCGGTAGCCCGACCACTTGCGCAATAGCCGCCAAGCTCAATCCGTGCGGGTGACTGCCAAGCGCTCGCATGATCGAGGCTGCTCTGGCAATGACTTGAATGCCTCCTGCCTTGCCAACAATTTCATCTGATTGATTCATATCTCTCCTCTGCGCGCACAGCTGCGACCTTCTCTATGGCCGCCACTTTAGAGCTCCCAGCCTCGGCTAGCCAGCCACACATCTGAAACGCCTACATCGGTAAACCTCGACCAACGGTCTTCTATGCTCGCTTGCATCTGCAGTATCGCATAATGATACACTCTCCCACATCATGATTCAGAAATCAAAAAGCCCTGTCATAGGGGCGGAGAGATGGAGCCAAACGGTGAGACAAAAACGACCTTCGCGTGCATTGCACATAATTCCCCTAACCGCGCTGTTGCTGATTACGGGATGTGGTGAAAAAGAAAAGGTGAGCTCGGTAACTCCTCCACCTGACGTGGGCGTGTACACCGTGCGTTCACAGCCTCTGACCCTGACGACTGACCTGCCAGGTCGAACCTCTGCCTTCCGGGTAGCGGAAGTACGCCCACAGGTGTCGGGAATACTTCAAAAGCGATCGTTTATTGAGGGAACTGAAGTCAAGCTTGGTCAGCAGCTCTACCAGATTGACCCGCGGACTTATGAGGCGCAGTTGCGTCGCGCAGAAGCGAATCGAACGAGTGCAGAAAACCTGGCTCGACGCTATGAAACGCTGTTGAAGACCAAGGCGGTCAGCAAGCAGCAGTACGACGATGCGCTTGCCGCATGGAAACAAGCGGAAGCCGACTACCAGATCGCTCGCATCGACGTTCAGTACACCCGAGTGCTTTCACCGATATCAGGCCGCATCGGTCGCTCGACAGTCACTGAGGGTGCCCTCGTTACTAACGGCCAAGCACAATCGCTCGCCACCGTTACTCAACTGGACCCCATTTATGTAGACGTCACACAGCCGATCACAAAGCTTCTTGGGTTGCAGAAGGCATTGGAGTCAGGTCGTCTTCAGAACACAGGCGAAAACCAGGCTGAGGTGAGCTGCGGATTCCACGCCATCCGGCCACCCAGTCCGCTCTCATCTGGCCAGGCATTCCACGGCCATCTGGCCACCTGTTCCACGGCCATCCGGCCGGGCAGTCGGAGCGCAGCGACGCAGGGGGGGCATTGTTAGTCTGAGGTGCCCGGTGTCGTCAATTTCTTCGTCTGTTTGCGCATCGACTCACCCTTGAGGTTGATCCGATAAGCGTTGTGCACCAGGCGGTCGAGGATGGCGTCGGCCAGAGTCGGATCACCGATCAGTTCGTGCCAGTTGTCCACTGGCATTTGGCTGGTCACGATGGTCGAGCGCTGGCCGTAGCGGTCGTCCAGTAGCTCCAGCATGTCGCGGCGCTGTTCCGCGTTGAACGGGGCCAGACCCCAGTCATCAAGGATCAGCAGGTCGGTCTTGGCATAGCCGCTCATCAGCTTGGCGAAGCGCCCGTCGCCGTGGGCTAGGCCCAACTCTTCCAACAGGCGCGGCAAGCGCAGGTAACGCACGCTGTAACCCTCTCGGCAGGCCTGGTGGGCCAGGGCGCAGGCCAGCCAGGTCTTACCGACGCCAGTCGGGCCGTTGATAATCAGGTTGAGTCCGTCGCGTAACCACTGACCGCTGCTCAGCTGGAGGATCAGCGCCTTGTCGAGTCCGCGCGGGCTGCGGTAGTCGATGTCTTCGAGGCAGGCGTTGTGCTTGAGCCGGGCCTGACGCAGGCGGCTGCTGAGGCGCTTGTCGTCGCGCTCGGTCAGTTCGCGGTCGACCAACAGGCCGAGGCGTTCCACGAAGCTCAGGCTGTCGATGTCGGGGGTTTTCAGTTGCTCGGCGAGTGCCTTGAGCATGCCGGTCAGGCGCAGGGTCTGGAGCTTGTCCAAGGTCGGATGGGGCAGCATGGTGGGATTCCTTGTGTTCAGTGGTAGTAGCCGGGGCCGCGCAGGTTGGCGTGGTCGTCCGGCAGCAGGGGCAGGTGCTGCTGGGCCAGCGGCAGGTTTTCCAGCCCCTGGCGCAGGATCGATTCGAGGCTCTTGTAGCTGCACGCGCCGAGGCTGAGGGCGCGTCGGCAGGCCAGCTCCAAGCGCACTTCGCCATGGGTCTTGCCCAGGCGCAGGATGCCCAGGCAGGCCCGGTAGCCTTGGGTTGGGTGGATGCGCCGTTCGAGGATGTGGCTGATCACGCCGGCGGTGTGCGGCCCGGTCTGCTCGGCCCAGCGGATCAACCGTTGCGGCGTCCACTCGGCATGCTCGCGATGGCTCTTGGGCATGTGCTCGGTCTGTGTGCTATGCCGGCCCTTGTGTGGCGAGCGCAGGTGGCTGGCCACCCGCTGGTTGGCGTGGAAGCACTCGACGGTGCGCGCCGTCAGCCGTACTTCCAGCTGTTTCTTCACCAACTGGTAGGGCACTGAGTAGTAATGCCCATCGACCTCGACGTGATAGTCGATATGCACGCGCGCCTTCTTCCACTCGGCATAGACGTAGGGCTGCTCCGGCAGTGGGCTCAGCGCTGGACGATCCAGGGCTTCGAAGGCCGAGTGCCGGGAGCCCGGCAGCTTGCGAAACGGTCGTCGGTTGAGCCGCTCCAGCAATAAGGCGATGGCGCTGTTGAGTTCGTCCAGGGAGAAGAACTGGCGGTTCCTCAGCGCGGCGAGGATCCAGCGCTCGACCACCTGCACGCCGACCTCAGCCTTAGCCTTGTCGCGCGGCTTACGCGCCCGCGCCGGCACCACCGCCACGCCATAGTGCTCGGCCAGATCGCGGTAGCTCGGGTTGATGTCCGGCTCGTAGCGATGGCTCTTACTCACCGCGCTTCGCAGGTTGTCCGGCACCACGATTTCCGGCACGCCGCCGAGAAAGGCGAAGCAGCGGACATGGGAGCCCAGCCAGTCCGGTAACTGCTGCGACCAAGTGGCTTCGGCGAAGGTGTAGCTGGACGCGCCAAGCACCGCGACGAACACCTGCGCCTGGCGGATCTCGCCGCTGTGGCGGTCGATCACCGGCACCGTCTGCCCGGCGTAGTCGACAAACAGCTTCTCACCGACGCGATGCTCCTGGCGCATCACCACGTCCAGCTTGCCCTGCCAGGCTCGGTAGTGCTCGCAGAACCAGCTGTACTGAAAGCCTTTCGGCTGGCTCAGGCGATACTCCTGCCAGAGCAGCGCCAAGGTCACGCCCGGCCGGCGTAGCTCGGCATGCACCCAAGACCAATCGGGCAATGGCCGTTGCTCGCTGGGCACCGCAGGGGGCGGTGGGAACAGTTGCTGCTCCAGCTCGGAATCGGACAACGAACAGGGCCAGGCTAGACCGCTGGCGGCAAAGCGGTTGAGGTAATCGCCGACAGTGACACGACCGATCTGCACGCTGACGGCAATCTGGCGAGCCGATAGCCCGACCTCGAACTTGAGACGAAGTACTTCGCGAATCTTACGCATGGATAAACGCTCCACGACGACCTCTCTGCTTCGAAAAAGAGGTCGATGGTAGTGAAGAAATCCTGCGTTACTGCCTGCCCGGTTGAGTGGCCGGATGACCGTGGAATCAGTGGTCGGATACGCGTGGAATGGGTGGCCGGATCACCGTGGAATCGGTGGTCAGATGCTTATGGAATGGGTGGCCAGATGACCGTGGAATCCGCAAGGTGAGCCTGACTTTGGATGACGGAAGCGCGTATCCGTTGCAGGGGACTCTGAAGTTTTCAGAGGTCAGCGTTGACCCCACAACAGGTTCTGTGACCCTTCGCGCTGAGTTTCCAAATCCTAATCGCAAGTTACTGCCAGGCATGTTTGTTCATGCTCTGCTGAAGGAGGGTGTGCAGAAGGCTGCGATCCTGGTACCGCAGCAAGCCATCAGCCGAGACACGCGAGGGGTGCCAAGCGTCTGGGTAGTGAACGCCGACAATACCGTCGAGTCTCGTGAGGTTCAGACACTCCGAACTGTGGGCAACGCTTGGCTGATCAGCAAAGGCGTGACCGAAGGAGAACGAATCGTGACCGAGGGTGTTCAACGAGTCCGCAGCGGCATCGCCGTCAATGCGGTAGAGGCCAAAAATGTCAATTTGACAGACGGCTTCGCCGCTATCACTGAAGCCTCGGCTAACTGAGGGGGCACGATTCATGTCTCGTTTTTTCATCGACAGGCCGATTTTCGCCTGGGTTCTCGCTATCGTAGCCATGCTTGCCGGCGCGCTGTCGCTGGCCAAGATGCCGATTAGCCAATATCCAAACATCGCGGCCCCTGCCGTGTCGATTCAAGTCAGTTACCCTGGTGCGTCTGCACAAACCGTTCAGGACACGGTGGTTCAGGTTATTGAGCAACAGCTTAGTGGTCTCGATGGATTCCGATATATGTCGGCTGAGAGTGCCTCTGACGGTAGCATGACCATCATCGTGACCTTTGAACAAGGAACCGATCCGGATATCGCTCAGGTTCAGGTGCAAAACAAGCTGCAGCTGGCGACACCCCGTTTGCCGGAGGAGGTTCAGCGTCAGGGTCTTCGCGTGGTGAAGTACCAGATGAACTTCTTCCTCGTCATGAGCTTGGTGGATCGCTCCGGCAAGCTCGATAACTTCGATCTGGGTAACCTGATTGCTTCACAGCTTCAGGATCCAATTTCGCGCATCCCTGGGGTTGGCGATTTCCAGCTGTTTGGTTCCCCTTACGCGATGCGTATCTGGTTGGATCCTGGCAAGCTCAACAGCTACCAACTGACACCTACCGACGTCGCCAATGCCATTCGAGAGCAGAACGTCCAGGTTTCCTCGGGCCAGCTGGGTGGTTTACCAACTCGCTCAGGCGTGCAACTGAATGCGACCGTTCTCGGCAAAACGCGTATGACAACGCCGAGCCAGTTCGATGAGATTCTGGTCAAGGTGAACGCGGACGGCTCCCAGGTACGAGTGAAGGACGTCGGGCGCGCGGAACTGGGGGCTGACAGCTTCGCCATTTCTGCACAATACAAGGACTCGCCAACCGCAAGCCTGGCGCTTCGTTTGTCCACCGGTGGCAACTTGCTGGAGACTGTAGAAGCGGTCAAGAAGCTGATGGAGCAGCAAAAAGCCTATCTGCCAGACGGTGTAGAGGTCATTTATCCATATGACACAACACCCGTCGTGGATGCTTCAATTGAGTCGGTAGTGCACACCATCTTCGAGGCAGTGGTACTGGTCTTCCTGGTCATGTATCTGTTCCTGCAGAGCTTCCGGGCAACACTGATTCCAACCTTGGCAGTTCCTGTGGTGCTACTCGCCACATTCGCGCTTCTGCCGTACTTCGGCCTCAATATCAACGTACTCACCATGTACGCCATGGTGCTTGCCATCGGCTTGCTGGTCGACGATGCGATCGTCGTGGTCGAGAACGTAGAGCGGCTCATGCACGACGAGCGCTTGACGCCCCTTGAGGCTACACGCAAGTCGATGGACCAGATCTCCGGGGCCTTGGTGGGTATCGGCATGGTGCTGTCGGCTGTATTCGTGCCGATGGCTTTCTTTGGTGGCTCCGCTGGCATCATCTACCAACAGTTCGCGATCACCATCGTGGTCTGCATGGGATTGTCGATCGTTGTTGCTCTTGTGTTCACCCCAGCACTTTGCGTGACCATCCTCAAGGCTCCAGAAGGCGATCACCACCACGAGAAAAAGGGCTTCTTCGGCTGGTTTAACCGAATCTTTGACCGCGGCACGCTGCGCTTCGAACGAGGGGTCGGCGCAATGCTGAAGGGGCGCGGTAGATACCTGCTTGCGTTCTTGCTCATCACTGGAGGAACGGGCTATCTGTTCACTCAGATCCCGAAGGCATTTTTGCCCAATGAGGATCAGGGCTTGATGATGATCGAAGTACGCACACCGGCGAACGCTTCTGCGGAGCGCACCGAGGGTGTACTTCAAGAGGTCCGAGACTACCTGGCTAATGATGAAGGGGCGTTGGTTGAGCACTTCATGACAGTGAATGGTTTCAACTTCGCTGGTCGTGGTCAAAACTCGGGTCTGGTGCTGATCACCTTCAAGGATTGGAAGGATCGTCACGGCGCTGGCCAAGACGTATTCAGCATCGCGCAACGGGCTAACCAGCATTTTGCAAAGATCAAAGATGCCAGCGTCATGGCGTTCGTGCCCCCTGCCATTCTGGAGATGGGCAACGCAATGGGCTTCAACTTGTACCTCCAGGACAACCTTGGTCTTGGCCACGAAGCGTTGATGAACGCTCGCAACCAATTCCTGCAGCTGGCAAGCGAAAACCCCAATCTCCAAGCAGTGCGTCCAAACGGTAAGGACGACGAGCCGCAGTTCCAGGTAAACATCGACGACGAGAAGGCCCGTGCGCTGCAAGTGAGCATCGCGGCAATCAACGAAACGATGTCGGCAGCCTGGGGCTCGATGTACGTCAACGATTTCATCGACCGCGGCCGGGTTAAGCGGGTTTACGTCCAGGGCGAAGATATCTCCCGAATCTCCCCTGAAGACTTCGATAAATGGTACGTGCGCAACAGCCTTGGCCAGATGGTTCCGTTCTCGGCGTTTGCAACCGGTGAGTGGGTGAACGGTTCACCAAAACTGGAGCGCTACGGCGGCATATCCTCCCTGAACATCCTCGGTGAACCAGCCCCTGGATACAGCACTGGTGACGCGATGATTGCCATCGCTGAAATCATGCAGCAGCTGCCAGCAGGCATCGGCCTGAGCTACACCGGTCTGTCTTATGAGGAAATCCAAACTGGGGATCAGGCACCTTTGCTCTACGGATTGACTGTGCTCATTGTGTTCCTGTGCCTCGCCGCACTGTATGAAAGCTGGTCGGTACCGGTCTCGGTGATCATGGTCGTTCCTCTGGGCATCTTGGGTGCGGTATTGGCGACGCTGTGGCGCGACCTGACCGCGGATGTTTACTTCCAGGTCGGCTTGATGACCACTGTTGGTCTGTCGGCTAAGAACGCCATTTTGATCGTGGAATTCGCGAAAGAGCTGTACGAGAAGGAAGGCTATCCGATCGTCAAGGCTGCGATTGAGGCCGCCAAGCTGCGTCTGCGTCCGATTCTGATGACCTCGCTAGCATTCACCTTTGGTGTGCTTCCGATGGCCATCGCCTCCGGTGCAGGGGCTGGTAGTCAGCATTCGATTGCTACGGGCGTGGTCGGAGGAATGATCACCGCAACCGTACTGGCCGTCTTCTTTGTTCCACTGTTCTATGTGGTGGTAGTCAAGTTGTTTGAAGGGTTCATGAAACGAAAGTCACAAACGAAGGAGGTGACTCATGAAGTTTAAGTCGCTCCCCGTGTTTGCGTTGCTGATGCTCGGCGGATGCAGCTTGATCCCCGACTATCAGCAGCCAGCCTCACCTGTACAGGCGCAATGGCCTGCGGGTCAGGCTTACGAAGGACAAGAGGATCAGCGGGGTGCCGCAGCGGCTCTTCCACAGACAAAGGAGTTCTTCAAAGATCCAGCGCTGGTCCGCCTCTTAGGTGTGGCGCTTGATAACAACAGAGATCTTCGGATCGCTGCCAAAAATGTTGAATCTTACAGGGCGCTCTACCGCATCCAGAGAGCGGAGCGGTTTCCCACGCTTGATGGCGATGCATCCGGAAATCGAACCCGTTTACCGGACGACTTGTCCTCCACAGGCGACTCTCGTATCGACAGCCAGTACCAAGTTGGCCTGGTAACTGCCTATGAGCTGGACTTGTTTGGCCGTATCCAAAGCTTATCGAGCCAAGCGCTTGAGAAGTATCTGGCTACAGAGGAAGCGCAGCGCAGCGTTCAGATCGCCCTCATAAGCGATGTGGCTACCACTTATTTTCTGTGGCGAACTGACCAAGCGCTTTTGGAGCTGACGGACGCCACGCTGACCAGCTATGTTGAAAGCTTGGCAATGATCGACTCCAGTGCAGCAGCAGGCACTTCGTCTGAGCTAGATGTTCGACAGGCCAGGACTTTGGTTAACCAAGCCCAGGCTCAGCAGGCCTTGTACACCCGACGTATCGCGCAGGATGTGAACGCACTGCAATTGTTGCTGGGCAGCAAGATTCCATCTGATTTGCCGCACGGCTCGCCATTGGCCATGAGCGCCCTAAGTAAGGTTCCAGCGGGGCTACCAGCGGATCTGCTGCTCAACAGACCAGACATTCGTGCCGCTGAACATCAACTTCTGGCCGCAAATGCCAATATCGGCGCGGCTCGTGCGGCCTTCTTTCCCCGCATTAGCCTGACAGCTTCAGTGGGTTCAGCAAGCAGCGATCTGGACGGCTTGTTCAACGGCGGATCCGACAACTGGAGCTTCGCCCCACAAATTAGTGTGCCGATCTTCAATGCAGGAAAGTTGCGAGCCAATCTCGATTACGCAGAAATTCAGAAAGATGTGAATGTTGCGACCTACGAAAAGAGTATCCAAACAGCTTTTCGAGAGGTGGCCGATGGACTCGCTGCGAGGGGAACATTTGGCAAGCAACTTAGCGCCCAACGCGAGCTAGTCGACAACTATAAATCATACTTTGACCTAGCTCAGCAGCGATATAACCAGGGTATTGATAGCTATTTGACTGTATTGGATGCTCAGCGCGAGCTATTCGCCTCACAGCAGAAGCTGTTAAACGACCAGCTTGATCAAATCAACAGTGAAGTGCAACTTTATAAAGCGCTTGGTGGCGGCTGGCATATGAGCCAAAACTGAAATTATGGGCAGCGACTTGCTATAGCGCTGCCCGTATTTCAAGAAAATACTTAAACGCTTTTTCGATCCAAAGTGGTGAGTCATCACCAATGTTTATTCGAGAGGAATAGCAATGGAGTTGATATCAGTAAGCGCATTAGAAATCCGCTTTGACAACCGTCCTGACGATGATGTTCTTCTAGTCATTGACGAGCTGGTCAATGTGCTCCGAACAGAGCCGGGCTGCATGAACCATTCAATAATTGCGCCACACAAAAATTTCAGCTCGATGATCATAAGCGGCTTTTGGAATGATCAAGAACATATGATAGAACAATTCTCAAGCTCTAGTTTCACAGCGCTGATGGAGTGCTTGACATCCAATTGCCGAAGCATCTCCTTTAGATCCTTATTTATGGAAACCAATATGCGGGGTCAACATGCAGAACCTTGAGAAAATTTTGCTGGAAGCAGATCTGCATAGCCTGATCACTTTTTTGGTGGTTTATCGTGAGGGCGGTGTAACAAGAGCTTCTGAACGTTTGGGGGTGAAGCAGCCAGCAATCAGTAACACTATAGCCAAGCTTCGCAAACGATTTGGCGACGAGCTTTTTCTGGGCAGGCGCGCTTGGATACCAACAAAGCGGGCCGATCAGCTCGCCATCACTCTAGAGCCTGCATTCCACACCTTGCAAGAAGCGCTTGCTACACTGGATGCACAGCGCATTGGATAATGCCTATTCACTAGGCATATCAAACGCCACTTTGTAGACAATTTCAGCTTCTGAAAAAACGGGGACGAAAAAAACTATGGCCTAAGGAAACTCCGAACAAGTTACTCATCATCCGAAAATGGACGGCTTGGGAACGCCGAAAAGCCCGATTTCAGACGCTGATTATTGGATAATCAAGGCAACGCCTTGGTTATCTGCCCTCACGGGCGCACCTCTCCCGCAGTGGGCCGTAATTTCCGGCGCACCATCCACAGATTCGACAGGGCAAACAGCGTGGTCAGTTGCGCCGTGTTCTTGGCCAACCCACGGAAGCGGGTTTTCACATAACCGAACTGGCGCTTGATCACTCGAAAGGGATGCTCGACTTTCGCCCGTGTCTGCGCTTTGACCTTCTCGATCTGACGTTTGGCTTTGTAGAGAACACTGCGTTTGCTCAAGTGCTTGTAGGTGCTGCGTCGCGCAGCGATCTGCCAGATCACTGGCCGACCGTCGTGCTCAGGCCGTTTCTCTTCGCCGGTGTAGCCCGCATCGGCACAGACAACGTTTTCGTCACCGTGCAACAGATAAGCGACCTCCGTCACGTCAGCTACGTTGGCGGCGGTGCCGTGGACGTGATGCACCAGACCCGACTCAGCATCGGCGCCGATATGCGCTTTCATGCCGAAGAAGTATTGGTTGCCTTTCTTCGTCTGGTGCATTTCCGGATCGCGCTTGCCTTCTTTGTTCTTGGTCGAGCTGGGCGCGTGGACGATGGTGGCGTCGACAATCGTGCCCTGGCGCAACGACAGGTCTTTGTCTTGCAGGTAGTTGTTGATGGTTTCCAGAATCCCAGCCGCGAGCTGATGCTTCTCCAGCAGGTGCCGGAAATTCATGATCGTCGTGTCTTCGGGGATCGGCGCGTTGAGCGTCAGTCGAGCAAACTGGCGCATCGACGTGATTTCGTACAGCGCTTCTTCCATGGCTGGATCGCTCAGCGAAAACCAGTTTTGCAGCAGGTGGATACGCAGCATGGTTTCCAGTGGGTACGGCTTGCGGCCACCGCCAGCCTTTGGGTAATGCAGCTCGATCAATGCCAGCAAACCGCTCCACGGTACCACCTGTTCCATCTCGGCCAGGAAACGCTCACGGCGGGTTTGCTTGCGCTTACTGGCGTACTCGAAATCGGAAAAGCTCATCTGACTCATGGGATGGAGGGTTTGGAGAGGGCAGTTGGACGGAGGGCTATTTCAGCACAGGTCAGACGGCCTGTGGTGACTTGATCGGAGAGTCCTTAACGGCCATAGTAAAGGGAGGTTTTTATTCCAGACCAAGGAACCAAGAGGCCATTACGTGCTATTTGAAGACGCAATGACTAGATAGATTTTGGAAAAAAGCCGCCTGCAGGCAAGCGGCAACACCAAAGGGGCAAATGAAGGACACTCGGCTGGTACAAAGAGGGAAACCGGGCCTCACTTCATCGACAACCACAATAATGGAAAGCCTCTAACCTGTGAAATCGAACCTACTAATAGTGACTATCGATACGCCTGTTAACGGTATCCGTCCGGCCAACACATCTTCCTGACGCAACCGCCGAAGGCCATGGTGTCCACCTAATTTAAGTGGACACCTTTTCTGGCCTATCAAGCGGATTTTCCATGCACCCTCAGCGCCGTACCTACAGCAAATCTTTCAAAGCCCAGGTCATCCAGGAGTGTTCCGAGACCGGTGCCTCCATCGCCAACATCGCCTTGGGTTACAGCCTCAATGCCAACCTCGTTCACAAATGGATTCGGCTGCACAATCAGAAAACCACGGCTGTTCAGCCTGCGTTCATCCCGCTGCATCCGCAGATGCTCGGCGTTGGAACGCATGCTCAGCCCTCCGCTATCAGCCTTGAAATCCAGCACCCGCGCACACCCATCAAGATGACTTGGCCAGTGGACAGCGCAGCCGCCTGCGCAAGCTTTCTTCGGGAGCTGTTGCGATGATTCGTATCGATATCATCTGGCTTGCCACCGAGCCGATGGACATGCGCGCCGGCACCGACACCGCCATGGCCCGGGTGATTTCAGTGTTCGGTGCGGCGCAGCCGCACTGCGCTTATCTGTTCGCCAACCGCCGCGCCACCCGCATGAAAGTCCTGGTGCACGACGGATTGGGCATCTGGTTGGCGGCACGCCGGCTCCATCAAGGTAAATTCGCCTGGCCTGGCACGCGTCACGGCTCGCAAATGGAGCTGAGCACCGAACAGCTACACGCCTTGATACTGGGCTTGCCATGGCAGAGAGTTGGCCCCGGAAACGCCATTTCCATCCTCTAAGTCGAACCTTGCCCCATCCGGCAGCGCAATTGTCCGATCAGCCTGTCGTTCTGTTTACGCTGATCTGGCAAGATCGGCGGCATGACTTCGATCCCCGACCTTGACCAATTGAACTCCGAACAACTGCGCGCTCTGGCGGCGCAGTTGCTGCAGCGCGTCTCAGTGCTCGACGAGCAAGTCGAGACGATGGGCAAGACCGTTCAGGTCATGGACAAGAAGATCCATCACGACAAAACGCTGATCGAAAAACTCAGCCACGAGATCGCCCAGCTCAAGCGCTTCAAGTTCGCCAAGCGCAGCGAGCAAATGAGCCCGGAGCAGGCCAGTTTGCTCGACGACCTGATCGACACCGATATCGCTGCCATTGAAGCGGAGCTGGAGTCGCTGCAAGTTACTCCGGCACCCATCCAGGAAAAGCAGAAACCCAAGCGTCGCGCCTTGCCGCCAGAGTTTCCCCGCACGCTGATCCATCACGAGCCGGACAACACGGAGTGCGCCTGTGGTTGTGCGCTCAAACGCATCGGTGAAGATGTCAGCGAGAAGCTCGATTACACACCTGGCGTGTTCACCGTGGAGCGCCATATCCGTGGCAAGTAGGTCTGCGACAGTTGCGAAACACTGATCCAGGCGCCGGTGCCAGCGCAGGTGATCGATAAGGACATTCCGACTGCGGGCTTGTTGGCCCACGTCATGATTGCAAAGTTTGCTGACCACCTACCGCTGTACCGTCAGGAAGCCATGTTTGGCCGCGCCGGCCTGGCTATCCCGCGTTCGACCCTCGCCCAATGGGTTGGCACCTGCGGTATGCAGTTGCAGCCACTGGTCGATGCGCTGCGCGAAGTGGTGCTTGAACAGCCGGTCATTCACGTTGATGAAACGCCGGTGCAAATGCTCATGCCGGGCACCAAGAAAACCCATCGCTCCTACGTTTGGGCTTACGCCACCAGCCCGTTTTGCGAAACCTCGGCTGTTGTTTACGACTTCAGCCTCAGCCGGGCCGGCGAGCATGCGCGTAACTTCCTGCAAGACTGGAAGGGCAAGCTGGTCTGCGATGATTTCGGCGGTTACAAGGCCAGCTTCGAACTCGGCGTGACTGAAATCGGCTGCATGGCCCATGCCCGACGCAAGTTCTTTGAACTGCATGCGACACACAGGAGCACGCTGGCTGAACAAGCCTTGCGTTACATGCAGGCGTTGTACGAGATCGAGGGGGAAATCAAGGATCTGGAGCCGGACATACGCCGCCGAATACGGCAAGAAAAGGCGGTACCGGTGATGGATGCCTTGCATGCCTGGATGGTTGCCCAGCGCGACATCGTGCACAACGGTTCGGCCATTGGCAAAGCCTTGGATTACAGCTTGAAACGCTGGACGGCGTTGTCGCGGTATCTCGATGACGGGGCTGTAGCCATTGATAATAATTGGTGTGAAAACCAGATACGGCCTTGGGCGCTGGGGCGCAAGAACTGGCTCTTCGCAGGGTCACTACGCAGCGGCAAACGCGCCGCTGCGATCATGAGTTTGATCCAGTCGGCCCGAAACAATGGGCACGACCCGTATGCCTATCTGAAAGATGTGCTGACGCGCCTGCCTACGCAGCGGGCAAATGAGATTGCAGCGCTGCTGCCGCATAGGTGGCGTCCGGCTTAGTCGTGCAAGACGGTTTGCCCGTACGCTTACAGTGCGAGTGCGTAATCATGCTAAGAAATATTTTGGTAGCCGAAGACGATGAGATCCTCCGTGACCTAGCGGTGGAATTTTTGGCGTCACTACCAAGTGTAGAGGTGACCGAATGCGCGTCTGCTGACGACGCGATGCGCCTGCTGTCTGGAGGCTTGAACGTGGCTCTCGTATTCAGTGACGTGCATATGCCTTGAGAGCTGGATGGCCTTGGTTTGGCTCTTGAGATCTGGCAACGGTGGCCGACACTCCCTGTGTTGCTGACATCAGGTGACATCAGCCCTCGTGCTGAAGAACTGCCGGCGAATACGACGTTCCTTGCAAAACCTTGGTCGCTGGCAGCGTTGACTAGCGCTCTTCAATCCCGCCTTCCAGGACTCGAAGCAGATTGAATTCTTTACCGTTATGACTGCAGCGAGACCGGGCCAAGCGATGTCAGCAGATCCTAACAGTAGCTAGTGCCTCTGTTCCCAAAGTCTGATGTGGCGAGCAGCTTGCTGAATTTGCTCCACGGCCCCCTTGGCCCGGGCTTTATCCACCCACGGCCAGGAATCCTTCATGAGCAAACCACCGATGGCACGAAGGCGCACGTCTTCGGTATCAAGCATCAGCAGTTTGGAGGCGGAGAGCACTGCGTAAAGAGCCTGCTCCAACTCCATGATTTTTTCTTGTTGATCGTTCATTAGATGCTCCCTCTTGCCTATGGTCTTGGGTAAATAATCTCCCAATGCTTCATCGAAGGACTCGAAACCGGCATGAGATGTTGAGCAGGTCTTTCGTTGCCCCGACGGAATGCAACTGGCTTGAGCAACAGAACCCTATGCACGAAATTTTGCGACTCTCCCTCGAGGCAAAGCGGTTCAGTGGCAGGGGTACGGCGGAATACGCAGGAACCTCTAATCGAGGCGATGAAATGGCGCATTCGTCGTGTCATAAGAATTTTTGCGATCACAACGGAATTTTCAGGCGGTTCACGATATCGTAATGCCATCGCACGCCATGTCGGTCTCGAGAAGACTGGCGACAGGAGGTCAGTCTCATTCCGGCGTGCTCTAAGTGAGCTACTTGATGAACGCCTCAATTCACCCCGTTTCTCCGCCCCACGTACTGCTTGTAGAAGATGAACCGGCCCTCAATGACTTGGTAGCAATGATGCTTGAAGATATGGGCGCGCGGGTCACCAGCGTTCGCACCGCTGACGAAGGGCTACTCGCGTTACGATCCCAGAATTGGACGCTACTGATCACCGACGTAAGAACGCCAGGCCACATCACCGGACTGGATCTGGCCATGGAAGCGAAGCAGCTGTTCCCGATGACGGGAGTCATCGTGATGAGCGGGCATTACGATCCCGTCGGCACGCCATTGCCACGCGGCATCAGCTTTTTGCCGAAGCCCTGGCCCCTGAATACTTTCTTTGAAATGGTCGGCCCTCAACTATACGGTCACGTCCCCAGCGATGCGATCAACGCTAACCTTGAATGACCCTGGCTGATATCGCTTGTCTGATTGCCGAAATCAGTTCTTCTAGCGACCACGGTTTGAAGAGATAGATGTTATCGGGATTCTGCTCGCTGATTTCCAGCCGGAATCCCGAGGTGAGGATCGCCGGGATGCTTGGCCATTTCTCTTGGGCCATGGCAAGAAGCTCCATTCCTTTTATGCTCCCTGGAACGCCGTGGTCAGCGATGATCAGCGAACAATCGCCATGGCTGTTTAGCAGGTTAACCAGGGCATCCTCAGCATTGTCGAATGCCACACAGTCCCCACCAAGCTCGGTGACGATGTCGAAAAGAATCGTCCGAAGAGTAACGTCGTCCTCAACCACCAGGATCTTGAGACCGTCCAACGACAGTCCTTCCGTCTCGAATTCCATCAGGCCTCCCGCCTATGAAAAACCGACTCTTTCATATTCAGAGGAACCGGTCGAGGGTGTCAAATCGCCATCAACCTAATCTGAAGTCTGTGTGGCGCTCTGTGCAATCACAGCAGGTTTCTGTCCGGATAATCGCCACGTGACGTTGGATATCCCGAACCGCTCTGCGGTTGCTCGGTCGACCTTGCGTATGTTTTTTTGGCCGAATCGAGGGATCACGCCTACACCGGCATCGCAGCTAGCCCAGTGCCAAGCCTCAGGAACCGTCATATGCTCCGAGCGGACAACAATATTCCGATGATTCCCTCTGAGATCGTACTCGACGATGAAAAGTTGTGGGGCTTGCATAACTGAATCTCCTAGATACCTGCAAATGAGCGCGAAGCGGGAGAGCAAAAAATCGGCCTGCGACGGAGCCTTCGCCAGTCTCAGCTTTAAGGTTGTAGCATGCGATGTTGGATTCGCTCACGCTGATTGGGGGTTGTTCTACACGAGCATAGCCAACACTTGCTCAGGCAAACATCTGTTCCCGATACCGCGTGGTAAATGAAGTACCGCTTACCAAACGATGGGCCATTGCCTTTGAACCCGGACAAGGTCATGACGCCTCATAGGAGCTATGTAAGGGCAAGGACACGCTTGAGGTGCAGGTGAGAGGGCAACTGGTGTTCTACAACGCTAATTAGATGTTGGCTGCTGAATTGAGGGATTTTGGTCTCGCGTCCCTCCCTCTGGCTCTTGTTCAACCACATGTCGAGGCAAAACGCCTACTATGCCCATAGACGCCAGTCCTCGCTCGCAGAGCGTTGCGCACCCGCTAGCCGGATCGTCCGCTTTGGGGCTACTTCTGCCGGTCAAGACGTACCCGTGCGCTGGGCCGAATCCGATGCAAAGGGCTGATCAAATCAAATGCAAACAGGTCGTCAAATCACTGCAATCAATGAGACTTGCGCAAGGTGAGTTGGGCGGACGCTTACTGTTAACGTACTCGATAAATACCCTCCTGCAAACAAGGCGCAGGGTTAACCTTAGAAGTTGGTGATGAAAAATATGGAGTAGAGCTCATTAGCTCCCTCGCCGCCTGAGCGTCATGGACGGTGATTCTCCGAATCGCTGTTTATATTCAGCGGAAAATCGACCGAGATGAGTAAATCCCCATTTCAATGCCGTGGACGACACCTCCCCCCCAAAAAGCTGCTTAGCTTCGAGCTCGACACGAACGCGTTGCAGGCGAATTTCCTTTAACCATTGCATAGGCGATAGCCCACGACAACGTTGAAAACTCAGCTGAACTGTTCGAGCAGTCACGCCAGCGTGTGTTGCAATTTGGGAGATCGTAAGGGGCTCTTGCGCATGCCTTCCATGAACTCCTCAATCATCCGAACAACCGCAGGGACTACTTTCTTTTCTGCCGACTCACGCAGCGCCTGGCTGTGGTTACTTTCATGAAACTCGAGCAAAGAAGAGGCCAGCACCTCACCAATTTGCCTTTCTAAATAAGATGAAAGTAATGACTTGGACGATAGCTGGCTGTAAGCCCAGCCCAGTGTCTGCAGCCAATTCTGACCGGCTAAAGTATCCGTGGGCAGATGCGGCTGAAAGTAAATGTCTTGCTTGATACTCCTCCCCAGCTGACGTTGAAGCATGGTTTCCAGCAGCGTTCGGTCTATGCGCACGAGCAGCTTGTCAGTGCCAGGAAAATGATTGAAGAAGGTGTGCTGGTGGTAGTTGAAAACAGTGCCATGTCCCGGGTTGCAGGTGAGGCGCAACTGATCACTGATCACGTGCTCATGTCCAGTGAGGACCGACTGGACCAGTACGATGTCATCCAGCTTCCCTGGATTGATCGCGACCTCTCCCCCGAAGGACATTCTGGCAACCCCAGCCTCGCCGGCTGATCGATGAAAAAATCGAGCTTTGAAGTCTGCTCCCTTTTTCTCAAGCCGGTTCTTGCAGAACATCCGCTCACCGCACAGCACCGCCTGCTCTAGGTCGGACGACTCGCATACGCTGAAATCCGCTAGGATCTGATCAGGAGGTATGAACGGCGCGACATTGGGCCAGGCCATGGAACGCCCTCGAAAACGGCAATGACTTATACGAGCAACCTAGAACAAAAGCGAGTTGAGAACAACGTCATGGCGACGATCTGTGTCGTCGCCATGCTTCGCCGTTACTCGTGCACGATGTGGTAGTTCAAGAAGCCGTTCGCATCGGTTTGGATGTCTTCAAGGGCTTGGTTGAGCTGGTCCAATGTGTAGGGGCGAGGTACCCACTGATTGGTGTCGAGCAAACCTGCTCTGATCAACGCCATCAACTCCTGAGCTTCAGCCGTGGTGAACCATAGGGAGCCGATGTACTGAAGCTGGGTGCACATGAACGGGTGTGGATCGATCGGAATAGGTCCGCAGGAGTCCTCGCGCTAAGCGTATCAACAATGGCATCAACTCCAAACGGAGACATTTCACGAATGCTTGGGTACAAATCGGTATTCGTGATCTGCAGGGTGCGAGGGTGCGAATGCGCTTTGCCGCCAGTTGGCGAAGTCGTTCGAGTACAGCCCCATCTCGTGCTGCCACAATGACGTCCGTCACGCCCATCGCCACTGCGGCAAGAGTCGCACCGATACCCAAGGTTCCAGAGGCCCCCAGTATCAGCAAGCTCTTACCTGGTGTGAGTTCGAGCTTTTTCAACGCAGAGTAAGCAGTACCTAGGTATCCAAGACGCGTGGCTACTTCAAACGGCAAGTCATCAGCGAACGTGATCAGGTTACGTGCAGGTGCTCGGAGATACTGGGCGTCCCCTGCATGGCGATACTCGCGGAATACCTCTTTCGACGTCGGGCTAAATCCGAAATAGCCCATGAAGGTGTAGCTAGCACACCGCGTCGGAAGCCCGGCCAGGCACTGTTTGCAGCTACCGCAACTCAGTCCTGGATTGACATACACCCGATCACCTTCCTTGAAATCCTTCACAGAGCGGCCAACCGATACCACGGTGCCAGCGGCGTCCAACCCGAACACAGCAGGCAGCTCCACCATCGAAAGGTTTTATAGACGTTGTCCCAATGCGGAAACTCATGAGGCAGCATTCGCCATGAGCATCCCGTGCGCACGACATAGCAGCACGCTTCCAAAAGCGTCCGTCGGGAGTGACGAGGCGGCACGCCACGGCCTCCCGAGACTTCAAACAAATCAGCGACCAGCGTCCATTCTGCGTCCGTCAGACAACTGGGGTAGCGCTGTTCCGGCAACTGACGCCGATGGGCCTCGGTGTAACCATAAGACTTACGAGGCTCGGGTGGCTGGAAGCTACCTTTGGCTCGTTCCTTTACACGAACGATCCCGGCCAGCTTGAGTGCTTTGGCAAAGGTGTCGGGATGAGCGGTGATACCCGTTTCAGCATGGAATGCTTGCGCCAGTTCGGCTTGGCTGGAATAGGGTTGCGCATGAGCGAGTCTGGTCAGCAGAGGGTAATGCTCCGCAGCGATTACGGGCGGGCGTCCGGTTTTAGGCATGGTGCAATGCTGTGTAGGCAAGGGACAAGCAGCTTACTTTATTTTGTCTACACCCTCCTAATCGAGCGGATTGACGATCCTGTTTTGTAAACCAAGCGGCGCAATGATATCCGCAGGGGCTTTGTTAAAGATTGATGAAGCATCTGTAGCAACGGTAGCCTGCAATAGCAGACCCTGTAGTTGCGAGGATCAACAATGGCCTGGCCCTGCACGCCCAGCCACCACTGCACTTTGAACAGCAACGCGGCGACCAACGCGCTAGTCAGACCTCCATAGGCGAGGCCAACCAGAGGAAACAGACGAGCCCCGAAACCTGCACTTTGCCCGTGCCAATTGTCGCTCAGGCAAAACGGGCAATGATTGGAGCTTGGCGAATAGCTCCAGAAACCCGCGTGGTGTATGGGGGCGGCGGCAAAAATTAAGTGCAACACCTGACCTTTCCGGTACGGTGCTGCCCCTATGTCTTATACCGAACTCAGCGTTGAAGAGCGCGTCACCATTCAAATCAGTCATGCCCAAGGCTTCAGCCTGCGTAGGATTGCCTGCTTGATCAACCGATCCCCTTCGACCATCAGCCGGGAGCTGCGCCGCAATCGAGATGTCTGTGGCGGCTACTCGGCCCACGCGGCCCAGCAGCAGATGCAGGCTCGCCGCCAGGTGTGTCGACCGAAGCGAAAGCTGTTGCGGGGTGGTGAGCGCTTCGAGTTGGTGGCGCATATGCTCCGTGAGCGTTTGTCTCCCGAGCAGATTGCCGGCAAGCTGCGCAGCATGAACATTCCCAGCCTCAGAGATGCCTACGTCTGTCGCGAGACGATCAATAACGCGATCTATGCCCTGCCGGTCGGTGAACTGCGCAGGAGCTGATCATCTGCCTGCGGCAAAGCAAGACGACACGCCGACCGCGCTCTGGTGGCGTGGATCGGCGCGGCCAGACTCCCGAGATGGTCAGCATCCATGTGCGCCCACCGGAGATCGAAGACCGGCTGATGTCAGGGCATTGGGAAAGCGACTTGATCAAGGGCAAAGCCAACGCCTCGTGTGTAGGCACGCTGGTGGAGCGAACCAGTGGCTACCTGGTGCTGGTGAAGATGAACGACGCGACGGCGACCTCGGCGATGGAAGGCTTCAGTGCAGCGCTCAATGGCATGCCGCTGGCGATGCGCAAGAGCATGACCTACGACCAGGGTCGAGAAATGGCGCGGCATGCTGAAATCACCCAGCAGACTGGGGTGGCGATTTACTTCTGCGACCCGCACAGCCCTTGGCAGCGCGGTAGTAACGAAAACATCAATGGCCTGATCCGCCAGTTCCTGCCCAAAGGCACAGACCTGTCGGTACACAGCCAGGAAGAACTGAATGCCATCGCACTGCAACTGAACATGCGTCCGCGTAAGCGCTTCGACTTCAAATGCCCAATCGAGGTTATGGGCGAGGTGATGCAGAAGGCCATGGTTATGCGGCATGATGCTCCAGCTTCAATTCAATGACCGTGTTGCACTCAGCTCCTGCAACCGCCATTTGATCAATTGGATGCCAGCAGCCACGGCTGCGTGTGGCTGCTGGCATTTTTTGCTCTAGCCTTTCCGAGCAGTGGTTTTTCCGTCTACCAGGCGCCAGATATTCAAAGGGTTATTTTGCTTCAATGCATCTGGGAGGAGGACATTTGGCAAGTTTTGATAGCAAACAGGACGAAGGAAGCGGTCGATTGCAGTCGAGCCAACCGACGTTGTGCGGCTGTCAGAGGTAGCAGGGAAAGCACCGCCGTGTACCATGGAGTCACATACCTCCACGCCGGTTGGGAAGCCGTTGACCAATACTCGGCCAGCTTTCTTTTCCATGGCTTGCACCAAACCTTGAGCAATCGTCAAGTCCTCATCTTCAAGATGAAGTGTCGCAGTCAGTTGACCCTCGATGGACTTGGCGAACGCGAGCATTTCGTTGACGTTTTGGCAACGGATGACGATGGCTGCAGGGCCAAACACTTCCTCCAAGAGTTGTGCATTGGCTGCGACGCTTTCAAAGGTCGTTTGATAGAGATGCCCCTGTGCCTGTGTGGCTCCGAGATCAGGCTGGCCTGAAGCAACGGCCTGAACGCAGGACTGACTGGTGATGCGATCAATCCCTTGCGAATAGGCAGAATGAATGCCGGGAGTCAGCATGGTTTGCGGAGCCTTGTCGCCCAGATGCGCTCCGGCCTTGTCCAAGAAGGCTTCCAGGTCAAGGCCATCGACTGCAAGCACGATGCCTGGGTTGGTGCAGAACTGGCCTGCGCCCATTACCAGAGCGTCGATGAAGCCGGTGGCGATGGACTCTGCCCGAGCTGACAGTGCACCCGGCAGGAGGAATACCGGGTTGATGCTGCTCATTTCGGCGTAGACCGGGATGGGTTCAGGCCGCGCTGCTGCTGCCCGCATCAATGCCAGGCCACCGCTACGTGAGCCGGTGAAACCTACAGCTTTGATAGCCGGGTGCGATACCAGCTGCTGTCCTACATCATTGCCATCACCGACAATCAGCGAGAACGTTCCCTCAGGCAATTCAAGGCGCTTCGACGCTTCCTGGATCACTCGCCCTACGAGCTCGGAGGTTCCTAGGTGAGCGCGGTGAGCTTTCACGACAACAGGGCAACCTGCGGCCAATGCAGAAGCGGTATCGCCACCTGCGACGGAGAATGCGAGCGGGAAGTTACTTGCACCGAAGACGGCGACAGGCCCCAGCGCAATTTTGCACATGCGCAGGTCGGGGCGTGGAAGCGGCTGACGATCTGGCAGAGCCGAGTCAAGTGTCGCATCCTGCCAACGGCCTTGGCGAAGAACAGATGCGAAAAGTCGCAGCTGACCCACGGTGCGCCCACGCTCGCCTTCAAGTCGAGCCATGGGCAGTCCGGTTTCGAGGTGGGCACGCTCAGTCAGGGTCGAGCCCAGCCCAACGATACCTTCCGCAATTTCCTCGAGGAAACGAGCACGCAGTTCAGGTGCGGCGGAGCGGAACGAGTCAAACGCCTGCTCAGCCAGCTCGCAGACCTCGCTCACCAAAGCCCCGCTTGCGCAGTTGAACACTGGGCTAGGAATTGGTTGTTGGTCGTGAGGATTGATCGCATAGAGCTCACGGCCTTCGCCGCGCACCGCTCGATAACCGATTAGTTGTTCACCTGTGAGTTGCATATATCTACTCCGAAAACTTGTTACTTGTCAGTGGAAATGGGCTGCTTCAGAAGAAGCACGTAAGCCATTGCTGCCACCGATGCCACGGCAGCACTGATCAAAAATGCGGAAGCGAATGAGCCGGATTGCTGGATGCTGAAGCCAGTGACAATGGGTGCCACCGATCCCGCCAGGTAACCGCCGAAGTTCTGGATAGAGCCGAAGGAAGCAACCCGTCGACTATCCACGACTGTGTTAGCGATCATCCAAGCAGTTGAGCTGGCCATGTTGACGCTGAACAATGCACCGCACAGCAACACCACGCTGAGGATGAAGCCACTGCCGAACGACAGAGGGATGGTGAATGCAGCAGCTGAGAACAGTGCGCAGACAACTACGAGCTTCCGGCTACCCAGTACGGTGGCCCCATTCTTCACCAGTCGGTCACAGAAACGGCCAGCGACGATGGTGCCCAAGGCGCCAAATACATAGGCCAAGGAAACGATCCAGGCAGTTTGATACAGGCTGAGACCGTGCTCACGCTCGAAATAACCTGGCAACCAGGTGAGGTGCAGCCATAGCATGTAGATCACGCCCATGAACCCCAGGACTGCACCCCAAGTGCTTTTGTGCTGGAACAGCTCAGCCCACGCGCTCAACTGAGCTTTCACGCTGGGCCTTGCTGTAATTGCTGCCTGCCTCTGTGCTTGCGTAGCCAGTAGACGTTCGCGTTCCTCTGCAGGAAGCTCAGCCAAAAAACGCTCTTTGCTCTTGTAGAAGGCGAACCAGCAGGCAGCGATCAAGATTCCAAAAACGCCGGTGGCAATGAACATGCCACGCCATCCCCAATTGACCATCAGCAGGGTCAAGAGTGGTGGCGCGATGCAAGGCCCTATGCATGTCGACGACAACACGATCCCAGTGGGCGTCCCACGCTTCTCAGCTTCGAACCACTCTGAAAGTGCCTTAGCAGCTGAAGGAAACATTGGTGCTTCACCGATACCCAGCACGATCCGCAAACCGATGAACGCAGAGAATGTGTTGATCAAGCCAGAAGCAGTTTGAGCAACAGACCAGCCAAGAAGCGCTGCGCCCAGTGAAATCTTGCTGCCCAGGCGATCAATGATCACACCCAGTGGAAGCTGAGCCAGGGCATATGCCAACGAGAACGCTGACAGGAGGATGCCCATCTGGGAAGGCGTAATCCCCATATCCCGCTGGATAGAGGTGTTTGCAATCGACAGAGCGCTCCGATCCACATAGTTGATGATGCCGATCACCAGCAGCAGGCTGACGGTGATGACTTGGTACTTCTTGAAGGGGTTTGAGCTCGCCACCGTTTCAGGCTTACGGTTGAGCTCCGCTTCCGCATATTTGGTGTTCATAGGCGTTCACTTTCTTGTTATTGGATGAGGGCAGGATTTCGAGGCTTACATGGAGGCCTCGAGAATCCACTGGTAATCCTCTGCAGAAGCTTCACGCGGGTTTGTGCGATGGCTGTGATCTGCGAGAGCGCCTTTGATGATTTTGGGGAACATGTCTTCAGTGACTTCCAGCTCCCGCAGGCCGGTTGGCAGGCCGAGTGCTCGGGTCATGTCCCGGATCGCATCTTCGATTTGGCTTTCGTCAGCCAACCCCATCGCTTGAGCAATACGCGCTGTCTTGTGCTCGTTGACCATGGTCGCTGCCTTGCGGTTGAACTGGATCACAGCCGGCAGGAAGATTGCGTTGAGAGTGCCGTGGTGCAGGCGAGGATTGATGCCGCCCAGCGAGTGGCTCAGGCTATGAACGCAACCCAGACCTTTCTGGAACGCGAGAGCGCCTTGCAGGGAAGCACTCATCATGTTGGTGCGACCTTCCAGATTTTTCGGATCTTGGGTAGCGGTTTCGATGAAGCGCCAGGCACGCCACAGGCCGTCCAATGCAATACCGTCCGCAGGTGGGTTGAACGACGGAGCCATGAAGGTTTCGAGGCAGTGGGCAATCGCATCCATCCCGGTAGCAGCAGTCAAAACTGCAGGCAGGCCAAGAGTCAGTTCCGGGTCACAGATTGCAGATTTTGGAACAACGTGGGGGGAGATCACGCCAACCTTACGGCCATCGTCCAAGATGAGAATGGCGCCACGACCAACTTCGCTGCCGGTGCCGGCAGTGGTCGGCACTGCGATCACAGGGGCCGTTGCTGGAGTGATGCGAGCCAGGCCACCTTCGATGACAGCGAAGCTTTTCAGCGGGCCTTCGTGCTTGGCGCATACGGCTACACCTTTGGCAAGGTCAATAGCGGAACCGCCGCCGATGGCGATGATGCCGTCGCAACCGCATTCCTTGAACATGGCCACTGCTTCACGAACAGCATTTTCGTTTGGGTTGGGTGGCGTGCCGTCATAGATCGGCAGCTGAACAGTGGAGTCGGTGAATTTGCTCAGAGCTACATCGACGATACCTGCCGCACGGACACCACGGTCAGTGACGATCAAAGGGCGGGTAATACCAATGCGCTGACACTCTGCAGGCAGGAGCGAAATAGCTCCGACTTCAAACTGGATCTGGGTGATGTAATTGATCAGGGACATGGGGTCTCCTCGAGCCTACTGGCTTTGTTATTTTGGGCCGATCTCAGGCCAATCCGCCGCACCGAGTGCGACATCGTGCCGCGCCAGTATAGAAATCTGAATTCAGCCGTGGTATTGAGAACAATCCATACAGGTATAACTAGGATTCATACCAAATGACCCCGTCCCTCAACTCGATCATGTCCAGGCTCCACGCTAGACACCTGCGATTGCTCATCGAGCTGGACGAGCACCGCTCTCTTCTCGGAGCCGCAAATAGCGTGGGGCTGACACAACCTGGGGCAAGCAAGGCCCTTCAGGAGATCGAGACGACTTTTGGTACGACGCTTTTTAATCGCAACAACCGTGGGCTTGAACCAACGGCTGCCGGCTATTGCGCCATCAGGTACGCCAGGGTGGTGCAGACTGATATCTCGAACCTGCGGCACGATTTGGATGCGATCCTGAGAGGGGTCGGGGGACGCCTTGCGGTGGGGGCGATCATGGGGGCAGTGCCGCTGTTGATGAAGGCGGTCTCCCAGCTGACTGCCATACAGCCGGAAATGTCATTCGAGATCATTGAGGACACCAGCCAATCGCTCTTAACCCAGATCGAGAGCGGGCGTCTGGACATGGCCCTGTGCCGGACGAGTGTGAGCAGTTCGCCGCATCTTTTCTCGAGTGCGTTTGTTCAGGACGAGACTCTGGCGGTCATCGCCAACATCGACCACCCCCTCCAGGCCGCTGGAGCACTTCGCTTGGAGGAGTTGGCTGAAAGTCGGTGGATCGTCTACCGGGCCAACATGCCTATGCGGGTGCAGCTTGAGCGAGAGTTCCATGATGCGGGCATCCGCTTCCCTCTGCACCTGGTGGAGACCACGTCGATTCTGGCAACGCTGTCACTGCTGCAGAACCAGCCCGAATTCGTTGCGCTTGTGTCAATCGATGTGGCCAAGCAGTGCGTCCAGCACAACCGCGTATGCATCTTGCCCTTGGCCATCAAGTCCGTAAGCGACCCCTACGAGTTGGTAACACGCAGAGGTAGCCAGGCCACGCCTGCTATGGAGCAATTGAGGGGGTTGCTGATACCAATCGGGCTCGACGATGCAGGCCGCCCTAAAGCGCCTCAATCAGAAGGTGGTCGGGCACTGCGACCGAACCACAATCCCCACTGACCTACGTCAAAACTCGTCGCAGCCTGAAGAGTTACGGCGAACTATAATGAAAATACTTTGTCACGTTATTGGATCCGAAACTGCTTTCGGAGTCTAGCTCGCTCGAATGAGATTCAAAATAATGATCCCATCGGCGATTAGGACGACTTCAGCTGGAGGCTGTTCTCCATGGACGCGATCAAAAGCTGCTATCACCCCATCGATGCGGCAATTCTTTGGTGCGATCTGGCCGATCACACCGCAGAGATCTTACAGGTCGAAATAGCCCACTCAGGTGAGCTACTCAAGCATTTTCCGCAGTGGCCCTGTCTCCACTTCTATGTGGAGCGCATCTACGACGCCATTGCCTCGGGTGAGCTACCGGCAACGTTCCTCGGCGGGCCCATTACGCTCAACGACCACGCCGAGCGAGTGTATTGGTCCATACGCCGTCCGGATCTGCGGGCCTGGTTTGCGCTAAACCATCCGGAGGAAAAACCCGAATTCCTGTTCCCCAAAAATATCGACCACCTCGAATGCGTGAGTTTGAACGCCTTTTTGGCTGTGCAAGCTGAACGGGACTTCTACGCGCGTGAGTTTGAGAAAATGCATCAGGCCTACGATTCTGTTGCCGAAGAGATGACGGTCTACAAGCGCCATGAAAACGAGCTAACGGCGCAGCTTGATGCAGCGGAGCCAGCCCCTGAAGCCTCCGCCAGCGTCCACTACACGATCATCGGCGCCCTACTGGCAATCACCGTAGGCAAGTCGAAATCCGGCCAAGTGCAGTCGATCTATAAAAATCAGACTGCGGTAGTCCAGACTATTTTGTCTCAATTTCCCGGCCTACATGGTTTGAGCAAACACACCCTTGATCGGAAATTTGCGTTGGCTCGCCGCCATTTGGCCCAAGCGGAGCAGGCCTAACTCCGAATAGCCAGGCAATGGCGGCCATTGCCTGGCAATGATTTTTCACCCCCACGGACCTTCACTGACTGTCACATCCCACTGCGCGCCACATGGCGCTAAGGAGTGACACCATGCAACCGGCCAGCCCTGCCCCAGCTTCCGCCGATCGCCACATCATGCGCCGCGATGAGGTGGAACAAAAAACCGGCTTCAAACGCTCGCACATCTACAACTTGATGAAGGCCGGACTATTCCCGCAATGCCGGCGCATCGGCACGCGCGCGGTCGGTTGGGACTCGCTGGAGATTGAGCAGTGGGTTCAGGATCGCCTGTCTGTTCGGGAGTAGTGCCATGAAAGTCCTTTCGCTGATCTCGACCAAGGGCGGGGCCGGCAAGACCACGGTTGCCGCCAACCTCGGCGGCCTGCTTGCCGACGCGGGCTTGAAGGTGCTGCTGCTCGACCTAGACAGTCAACCGACGTTGTCCAGCTACTACGCTCTGTGCAAGTCACGTGAAGCGGGCAGTTACGAACTGATCTCGCAGCGGCTCACGGTTGCCGAGCAGATCATTTCCGTCACCACCATCCCGCGGCTTGAACTGATCGTTTCCAACGACCGCGCGGGCCACCTGGGCACCGTACTGCTGCACGCGCCCGATGGCCGACTGCGCCTGCGCAACCTGCTACCCGCATTTGCCGATCAGTACGATGTGCTGATCGTCGACACCCAGGGCGCGCGCAGCGTGGTGGTGGAAATGGCCATCCTGGCCTCAGATTGTGCGCTATGCCCGTTGCCACCGGAAATGCTCGCGGCACGCGAACTGCGCCGCGGCACGCTCGGCCTGTTCGAAGAGCTGGAACCCTACCGCTACCTCGGCGTGTACTTGCCCCCGGTGAAACTGCTTCTCAATCAGGTGAACGCCAACCGGCGCGATACCTGCCTGATCATGCAGAGCCTGCGCAACACCTTTGCCGCCGACCCGCATGTCAGCGTCTGTAAAACGGTGATTCCCGATCGCGTCGCGTACCTCAATGCCGCGTCATTGGGATTGCCGGTGCATCGGATCGAGTCGAAAGCCGCCCCTCGATCGCGCAGTCGCTGCGCGGCCGATGTCATGCGGGCACTGGCCAATGAACTGTTCCCGGAGTGGGAGCAGCGACTGGCCCAGCCCAGGGGCCGTGCGCGCTCTTATCCCGACAGCATTGCCTCAGAGGAATGCGTCACCGGCCGACCCGCCTAGTGCCCTGCCCTTCCCCCCGCTGCCCCACCCACGCAGACAACTGGGAAGGCCAGGGCGGGGCCGCCTGCACTGACAGATCAGGGGCAAACCCATGAAACCACCAACCTCCGAAGACATTACACGCCAGCTCCAGCACGGGCACTTCCCACAGCGGGCAACACAGGTATCGCCCACCGATCCCGACTGCGACACGCCGATGGTGGTGACCCTCGAGCAGCTGCGGCCCTACGAGCACAATCCACGCTTCATCCGTAATCCGCTGTACGAGGAACTGAAGGCCTCCATCCGCGACCGCGGCCTGGACCAGCCCCCCTCTATCACGCGCCGGCCCGGCGAGCCGCAGTTCATCATCCGAAATGGCGGCAATACACGGCTGAGTATCCTCGGCGAACTGTGGCAAGAAACCCGTGACGACCGTTTTTTCCGCATCCATTGCCTGTTTCGCCCCTGGCAGTCGGAGCTCCATACGCTGCTGGGCCATCTGGCCGAAAGTGACCTGCACGGCCAACTGACTTTCATCGAGCGGGCCCTGGCCGTGGCCAAGTTCCGCGACATGCTTCTGGTAGACGGTGGTAGCCTGAGTCAACGTGAACTGGCGGCGCAACTATCGGCCGGCGGCTACCCAATCTCGCAATCGCACATCAGCCGGATGCTGGACACCCTGGAGCACCTGCTGCCGGCGATCCCGCAAACCTTGTACGCCGGCTTAGGCAGACCTTCGATCGAGCGGACCCTTAACCTGCGTCGACGTGCCGAATCGGTGTGGAATCGGTACGTTGCGACACGGTTGGATTTCACCGCGTTGTGGTTGGAGGTGCTGTCTACGTTCGACTGCACAGCCGCCGAGCTGGACACCGCCGAGCTGCAGGACGAACTGCTCGCGCACATGGCGAAATCCTTGGACCAGTCACCACGCCTGCTGGCGTTGGAGCTGTTCCAGGATAGCGGCCAGGCATCACGTCAGCCACTGACGCCCGACCGGTCCCTGCCCTCGCCGCTGGGCGTGGGCCAAGACACCGATACCACTTCCGGTAGTGAGCCTGAAGCCCCCACGGGGCTCCACTCACCGGAGCTGGTCTGCCCTCCGCAACCTGCTGATAGGCAACCCGAACAGGCAGACCTGAAGCAGCCTCCTGCCGTCACCCGTGAACAGGTACGCACTCCAACTGCGCCACCGCCCGCTCAGTCTGCCAATCTCGGCAGTGCTGGGCGCCTGTGCTTGCCCGATTCACTGGATACCCTCTGGCCGATACCGCCGGCTCTGGAAGACCTGGTGCAACTGCGCCAGGCCTGCGCGCAGTTGGCCAGCGAACTGGCCGGCTACGCCAATGCGCCACACATGGTCTGCGCCACGGAGGAAGGCCTGGGTTTCTCGTTGGCGCCCGATACAGCAGCGCCTTCGACACCGCACCGCACCGGGATTCAGCTGCTGTTGGGCGCGCTGCTGCGCGTGCAGGATGACGTTGCTTGGGAGCAACGTCAGCAGCTCCCGGCGGCGCTGTTCGGCCAACTGCTACTGGGTGCCTACGACCTGCCACTGATCGAGCGCCCACAGCTCGCGATCGGGATTGAGCGGCTCCCCGATCCTCAATTGGCGCAACTGTTTTCACTTATCCGGCTCTCTCGACGCTTGATCGAACTCACGCTGTCGTCCACCCGCTGACACTCGGAGGTGCCGCATGAGCACGTCGTTCAATCTGCTGAACCACGCCATGTTGAACCAGGTCCTGCATGAGCTGCGCCATGGTCGGCTGCAACGCTGCAAGGCCTTGGGCCTCGGCGACGAGGACATCGAGGTGCTGCAGTCGCTGCCGCCTACGACCTTGTCCCACCTGGCGCACTCCACGATCGCCTGGGTCGAAATCAAGGTCGACACCACGGTGCTGCGGCGCCTGATCGCCCAGGCCGAACGCGACGAGCTGAACGAGCGGCTGATCAACCGTGCCCTCAAGCTCGGGGCAAGTTCAAACATCATGTACCGCTGCTTCGGCCTCGACCATTCCGAGACGGCGTTGCGCCGACGCATCCTGAAGATCGAGACCCATCGCGGCCGCCCCGTCCAGCTCAGCGAGACTCAGGAGCATGCGGTGTGGAACCGCTGGCGCCAGTTGCGGGCTGAAGATCCGGACAGTGAACCGCTTGATGCAATGATGATGCTGGCCGAGGAACAGCAGATCAGCCTGACCCTGATCTGGCAGCAGATCGAGCTTTACGGAGGTATCCCATGCTGAATTTCTACACCGTGGACTGGGCCGATGTGGTGCGCCAGAGCATGGTCACGCTCAAGCGCTGTCTGGAGCAGGCCGAACAAGCCAAGGCTGCCCGTGCACTGGCAGAGGGGCCGGGCTTCGTGTACCACGGCAGCCACGAACCGTTACCGCGGGGATTGCTGCAGGATCGCCGGCTCACGCCCGTGGAGCGCAATCTCTGGTTAGTGCTGCGCTGGTTGATCACCGAGCGGCAAATGCGTACCCCACGTTATCAGGACCTGCAGCCATACCTGGCGACCAGCCCCTGTGGCGCGCAGGCTTCACGCGAGACCATCGCCCGCGCGCTGAATGTGCTGCGTGCTACCCGCTGGCTCAGCCTGAGCGAACGGTATCGCGATGAGCAGGGTTACCTGCGCGGCTGCGTGTACGTGCTGCACGACGCGCCGCTGTCACCCGCACAAGCCATCGACCAAGATGCCGGCTACCTGCCCCTGATCAGCCAAAACCTGTCCCACGCCACCAAAGGCGTGCGCGATCTCGCTCAGCATCTTCTCCAAGAGCTACGGGCGGATCCGGAGGTGGCTGACGAGGCCTTGGCCATGATGGCTTCGCTCCCCGCAACAGGCGCTCAACAGACCTTGCCGCTGCAGGCCGACAGCCATGTCGAGCATTCCGAACTAAGCGAGGCGCACTGCGTTCGGTCTGCCGCACCGTCCTCGACCAATTCCGAACCCAGCGTAAATTTCCCGGCTACGGCTGCCGTTCGGAATCCGACGCTCGACCGTACCGTACAAAAACAAAGCAAAAAAAGTACAGTACCGCCCAGCTCGGCCGATGGCAGCGCCGCTTGGCCAGAGGGTCTGCAGTTGAGTCCGAATGAACAGCGCCGGGCAGTCCAGGCGCTGTGCCAGCTCGAGCCCGAACAGCGACAAGCGGTGATCAATGAAGCAGCGGTTCGCTGTAGCCGCGGCGACATCCGCAAACCCATTGCCTACTTGTTGGGGCTGATCAAGCGAGCCTGCCAGGGCGAATTCACGCTTTGGGCCGCACGAAGAGATGTACCACCAGCACCGCGCAAGCGCATTCGCCCGCCTGAGCCGGCTGATGAGCGCTCACGGGAATCCGGAAGCCGGGTGGCCTCGCCGCTGGCCAAGGCGTACCTGGAGCAGCTCAAGCTTCGCTGCGGTGTTGTGAGCGGAACAACGTAACTGCGCGTTGAGTCTTTCAGGTCTCCAACTGTCAGCGGACCTCTATGGATTTGATCGCAGTGGCATCACTCCAGTGACGTCTTCCAGCCAGACACCATTGCTCGAGGAGTGTGATCTGCGTGATGGCTGTGAGGTCGCAACATTGACCAATGCCAGGATGAAGCAGTTAGCGGCGTTGGCACTCAGTGGATTTGATCACAGTGGCATCAATCGCAGGACCATCGAAAGTAGGGGCAATGTGAGCCCATCGCGTTCACATTGATCACTGCCAGGTTGCCTGAGAGCGCAGATCGTCGGCGTCATTCCGACGGCGAGGATCTGGCGATGGTCGACCACTACCAGCTCAACCTGGGCTCACTGCGCAGCAGCATCACCCTCACCCTGCACACGCATCACGCAGCACGACTGTGGCAAGGCCGTGCCGCACGCGAAGGCGTGTTCGGCATCATGGGTATGGCGGGCTACATCAGCGTGACCAACCTGCTCAAGCAGGCGAGCAGTCAGGACGACCCCTTCGCCGACTGGTTCATGCTGCAACTCGAAGACAAGGTAATGCAGGCCAAGGCCGAGCTGCTGACATTGACCGAGCAAGTCAAACTGGTCGAACGTGACCTGCCCACTCAGGTCAGCATCGGCGACAACCTGAACATCCACCCTGTCACCCTGCCCCTGTTCATCGGCAGCCAGCTGGGGTTTCTCGCCGTCTACCTGCTGACTGACTACGACAGCCTGGTGCGCCGCGTGCTGCTCGCCCACCACACCGCGCTGATTGGCCGGGTCGACATGGAGTACTGGATCGATGGTGGCGCCCACCTGCTGCGCAGCCTGTTCAGCATGGCACAGCAGTTCCGACTGGCCGGGGTAAGCCGCGACGACATGGCCGCCAACAACGCCCGCGCCCGCGAAGCCGTCGACAAGTTCGGCACTCCGCCCCAGGACATTCTCGAAGGTACGCGGCGCTCGCAATTTGCGCCGCCCATCGTGCGCAGCGCCAAGCCCGCACTGCCCACTAAGGCCGATCAACTTGCTGACGACGTGGAACCTTCGCCCGGCGACCCCGCCGAAGGCGGTGAAGCATGACACTGCCCGAAGCGATCGCCCATTGCCTGTCATCCGAGGCCTATCGCGAGTTTGAACACAGTGCCTCTCTAAAAGGCCTTTTAAAGCCTTTTAAGGGTAAGGGGGAGCTGGCCCAGTTCGCCGAGACAATCAAACAGCTGCGAGGCGAACTCGAGACGCTGATGGCCGCGATGCTGGCGATCATGGCGCAGCCACCCTTCTCGTTGCTCGAGTTGCGACTGAGCGTCCAGCACAGCTCCCAGGGCGCCTGCTTCCTACGCTGGCGCAGCCCGGACTTCAAGCGCATGGGCGTGGAGGTCTGGCAGCAGGCGATGGCACATCCGCTGCTGCAGCCAGAACTGCGCCAGGCGCTGTACCAGCTGGAAGCCAACCGGATCGTCCTCAACCTGCAGATGAGCAGCCTGAACTCGCTCTATCGCCAGGTACTCACCGGCGCCCTCAAACTCGCGTATGCCGATGACGTCCTTTTCGATACCACCACCGAGGAGAATCACCCATGAGCACGTTCTTTGTTGGCGAAGGCAACATCGGCAGTCCGCCTGAGTTTCAGGAGTTCAACAACAACCCGGACGAGCCGAAGCGGCTGCTGCGGTTGAATGTCTATTTCGACAACCCAGTACCGCGCGAGGGCGGCTACGAAGACCGCGGCGGCTACTGGGCTCCGGTCGAGCTCTGGCACCGCGATGCCGAGCACTGGAGCACCCTGTACCAGAAAGGCATGCGCGTCTTGGTCATGGGCCGCACGGTCAAGGATGAGTGGGAAGACAGCGAGGACAACGCCCGGGTGACGTTCAAGGTGGAGGCGCGGCACATCGGCATCCTGCCCCACCGCCTGGCCAGCGTGTCCATGCGCGAGAAGGCCAGTGATAATGGTGGCAGCAACCGCAAGCCGGCCGGCAAGAAAACCACACGCAAATCGACCTGAGCGGGTGGACGTCAGTGGAACCGTGCCTTTCAGCGCGGGACCGCTCAGTCACTGCGCCCCGCACGGCGGGCGACGCCCTGCAGGTCGTCCCCCTCGATCAACCCTTTGACCTCCGCCAGGTACTGGTCCAGGGCAAGGAACGCCCGCCAGTGCGCTGGCGCTTCCTTGATCCACGCGATCAACCTGGCCCTCGCCGCCTGATTGTCCGGTTCCTGATGGGTGGCCGTGAACAACTCGCAGGCCTTGATCGCTAACGCATCCGCTTCATGCTGCTCAAGTTCGTCCAATCCGCTATCTCCGTGTGACGATCAGGTCACCGTACTCTCATTGGGTGATACGCCCCGTTAGGTTGATATTCAACCTTTTAGCGCGTTCATATCCTTGGGTGGCTGGTCAACCATACGGGTTGAATTGGAGAGCCACCCCGTTGCCAGTCAAAGAGCCTAGCCCACAACACATCGGCCGCCAGTTGGCCAACTACCGCCGCGCGCAGGGCTTTACCCAGGCGCAAGTCGGTGAGCGCCTGGAGATCGGCACCGAAGCGGTGTCGCGCATGGAGCGTGGCAAGGTCGAACTGACCGTGCCCAAGCTGCTGCAGTTGGCGGACATGTACGGCTGTCCGGCCGATGAGCTGCTACTGGCCATCAGTCCTCGCCCACAGGACCAGGGGCAGAAGATTGCCTCGCTGATCAAGGAACTTGGCGAGACGGACAAGCAATTTGCCTTGGACCTTCTGCAGACCGTGACCGCGCACCTCGCGCAGCGGTAACTCGCTCGCCGCTGGCGGCTACACCGATATGATCTCGACCAGTTCAGCTTTTCCCTAGCACTCCCCAGTCACGCGACCACCCTGTCGGTACCTGACCGAGGGGGCCACGTCATGCGCCTCTACATTTGCGAAAAACCGTCCCAAGCCCGCTATATCGCCCGGGTGCTGCAAGCCCATCGTCGCGGCGATGGCTGCCTGCAGGGCATCGGAGTGACCGTGACCTGGTGCGTGGGCCACCTGCTCGAGACTGCGCCACCGGAAACCTATAGCGATCAGTTCAAGCGCTGGTCGCTGGAGCACCTGCCGATTATCCCGCAGCACTGGCAACTGGTGGTGAAGCCCAAGGTCGCCGCGCAGTTGAAGGCCATCAGCCGGCTGCTGCAGGCCTGCGCCGAGGTGGTGATTGCCACCGACGCTGACCGCGAGGGCGAGATGATTGCTCGGGAGATCCTCGAGCGCTGCCAGTATCAGGGGCCTATCCTTCGCCTGTGGCTGTCCGCCCTCGACGACGCTTCGATCCGTCGGGCCCTGACGGCGTTGCGGCCGGGTGAACAAACCCTGCCGCTGTACCACTGTGCCCTCGCCCGATCCCGGGCAGATTGGCTGGTGGGCATCAACCTCAGCCGATTGTTCACCCTGCTCGGTCGCCGCGCCGGCTTCGACGGCACGCTGCCCGTGGGCCGTGTGCAAACGCCCACCCTGCGCCTGGTAGTGGAGCGTGATCGCGCCATCGCCAGTTTCGTCGCCCGGCCTTTCTGGACCGTGGACGTTGTGCTGCACGCTGACGGGGCGGAGTTTGAGGCGCGCTGGCAGCCACCCGCTGCGCACTGCGATGATGCCGGTCACTGCGTTGATCAAGCGGCGGCCGAGCAGGTTGCCCGGCGCCTGGCAGCTGCGCGTTCAGTACAAGTGGAGCGGGTCGACGTTGAACGCGTGACGGAAGGGCCGCCCTTGCCGTTCGACTTGGGCACGCTGCAGGAAGTCTGTTCGGCCAAACTCGGCCTGGGCGCGCAGGAAACCCTCAGTGTGGCGCAGGCACTGTACGAAACCCACAAGGCCACCACCTACCCTCGCAGCGACTGTGGCTACCTGCCAGAGAGCATGCTGGACGAGGTACCGCGCGTACTGAAGGCCTTGGCCGCAGCCGACCCGGCGCTTGGCCAGCGCTTCAAGGAACTCGATCCGACACGGCGCTCCCGCGCCTGGAATGGCAGCAAGGTCACCGCCCACCACGGTATCATCCCCACCGCCGTGGTGATCCCGCTCGATCAGTTGTCCGAGCGTGAGCGCGCCGTGTACACCCTGATCCGCGCCCGCTACCTGGCGCAGTTTCTGCCCCACCACGAATACCTGAAAACCCAGGTGCAGCTGCGCAGCCAGGCCGATCAGCTGCAGGCCCGTGGCAAACAGATCCAGGTGCGTGGCTGGAAAGCCGTGATCGATGAAGCCGATGCCAGTGAGCCAACCGAGCAAACGCAGCGGCTCCCCACCTTGCAGGAAGGTGCGTCGGTTGGTGTGCGCGACGCCAAGGTCAACACGCAGCGCACCCAGCCACCCAAAACCTACACCGAAGGTACACTGGTCAAAGCGATGAAAACCATCGCCAACCAGGTGGCCGACGTGCGCCTCAAGCAAACGTTGAAAGACAGCATTGGCATCGGCACCGAGGCCACCCGCGCCGCGATCATCCAGGGCCTGATCGATCACGGCTACTTGACCAAGAAAAAGCGCAGCCTGGCAGCCTCTGCCGCCGCCCACACGTTGATCGAAGCCGTTCCGCGTGAGGTGGCTGACCCGGTGATGACTGCGGTGTGGGAACAAGCGTTGGCGCGAATTGAGACTGGGCAGTTAAGTGTCGAGGCGTTTCTCGCCAAGCAGTCGGCCTGGCTCACCCAGGTGGTGCGCAGCCAAGCCTCGTTGAACCTGCAGCTACCCCGTTCGAAAAGTCCCGCCTGCCCCGTGTGCCGAAGCCCCATGCGCCAGCGCAAAGGCCGCACCGGTAACTTTTGGTCCTGTGTGCGCTACCCAGACTGCAAGGGTACTAAGCCAGTGAAGGCCAGCGCGGCGCTTGCCAAGCCGAAGCGTTCCTGACTGCTTGACGCTAGGGACCGTCACTGTTGTAGTGAACAGGCCCCTCGCCGTTTGGCGACCCCAGGCCGATTCGCTCCGGGCAGCTCGGCCAGACTCGTTGAGTTCGGAGCCTCTTTCACCGTGCTGTATCGCTGTTCCGGATGTCCAAGGTTCCCGAGACGGATGACCCGTGCGACCTGTTGCAGGCTGTAGGGGTCATCCGCCTCGGCGACGATGCTCAGTGCCGGTGCCCGCCGGCGAAATAATGGGCGCCGTTTGTGCGCGGATGCGTGCCAGTTATCCCGACCCAGGCCACGACAAGGGTCGGTTGATCAGGGTGACGCGACAGCTGAAGTGAAGCGACGACTTCGCTGTCAATGGACCAGATCAAGGGTGGCCTTTCTGTTCCTAGCCCGACAACCGTTGGGCTATTTTTTCGCGCGTTTGAATCTACTGTGCACCACCCACATCCACACCTCTGAACCCAGTCAAAACCGCTGTTGACGAGCGCTGCGCACCGTTCTATAGATGAACTGCACCACGCTGTCGATGACAGCACCAGGTAGCCGGGACCTGCAAGGCTACGCTCCCCCAGAGTGGTTCCTCCCAAAGTGCGACTAGCGTTCGGCGGCTCGCACGGTTATCGCTCCCCGCGATGATGAGCGCTCTTACACCACTGCTGTTGCACCTGACCTTCCCTTGCGGACTCACCCCCGCCAGGGCCGGTGAATATCCGCGTTTCTCGCAAACAGGAGATTCACCATGACCACGGCAAACACTGCTGCCCCCACCACTTACTTCAACCTGCACACCCAAGGCATTGGTTACTTGAACCGCGTGCACGAAGTGCCGGTACGTCGCGGCCAACCTTTCATGGCCTGCGACATTGCCGCGTTGCACGGTGCGTCGGATGACGTCGAGTACACCCGCTTCGACTGCAAGGTCGCTGGCGGTGAAGCCGAACGGCTGATCCGCGAACACCTCGAGGATGTCCGTGCCGAACGCAAGGTGCTGATCGCGTTTCGCATTGGCGACCTCTGGGTCGATGCCTTCACCTACGAGAAAGGTGAGCGCAAAGGCCAACCCGGCGCCAGCCTCAAAGGCCGGCTGATCTTCATCGAATGGATCAAGGTCAACGGTCAACTCACCTACAAAGCGCCAGCTCGGCAGGATGCTTCCTCGGCTGAACTGCCGCCCCAAGCGGCAGAAGAGCATGCACCGAATCCTTCACACAGTGCCGATCAGGCTCAGGACCAGGCCACGCAGCCTGCCTGAGACTGACGCCCACCACAGAGGCGCTCGCATGAGCGCCTTTTCTCACTTCCGGAGGCTGCCATGGAAAGTTACTGGCTCTGTGAGGATTGCCTGCATGCCGTGGCCTACGACGACTTCAGCGCGCTGTCGCTGTACTACAGCGAGGCCGAAGTCGACCAGCGAATTGCGCAGATGCGTATCGAGCTGCAGGCGCTAATGCCGCTCAGCGCTGATTTCAATCCGGACACCGGCGTCGGCATCGACCCCTTCTCCACTCGCCCCTGCGAAGCCTGCCATTCCCCGTTGCACGGCACCCGTCATCGTTTCACCCGCCTGTGACCGCCTGATCCCACCCACCTGAGGCCTCCCCCCGGAGCGCTTCTGCACACGAGGTTCTGCCCATGAGCACGCCATTGACCCTGGTCGAGCCCCTCGACCCGGTCCTGACCCAGCGCGCCCACGAAGATGCGTTGATCAGCGAAGCCCTGCAGCTGCTGGACCAACGCTATTTCCAGCGCGGCGAAGTGCTGATCACATCTACCGACGCCGCCTCCTACCTGAAGCTGCGCCTGGCGCCCTATCACCACGAGGTGTTTGCCTTACTCTATCTCGACTCACAGCACCGCGTGCTGGACTTCGAGGTGCTGTTTTTCGGCAGCATCGACGGCGCCTCGGTCTACCCTCGCGAAGTGGTGGTCAAGGTACTGGCGCACAACGCCGCCGCGGTCATCCTCAGCCACAACCACCCCTCCGGCTGCCCTGAGCCCAGCGGCGCCGATCGCGTGCTGACAACCCGCCTAATCGAAGTCTTGGCGCTGGTCGAGGTCCGCGTTCTGGACCACATCATCGTTGGCGAAGGTCAGCCCCTGTCCCTGGCCGAATATGGCTGGATCTAACCCTCTCTCTCGCCACCGCCTGCATGGGGTGGCGTTCTCTTTTAATTGGAGCGCCACCATGCTCACCTCAACCCCCAACCCCTTTGCTCGAGGCTTCCATGCGTTCGCCTGCGAACGCGTGGTCCAGATCCACTACGACGACCAGTGCCCGCCCTGCTACCGTCCCCTGCACACCGCCCAGCTGGACCTGGACGACGATCACATCAACTGTCAGGCCTGCGTTTTCGATGACGACTGCGCGGTCATCACGGAAGGCCAGGATGTCTCTGGGTTCCTTCGCATGCAGTTGCCCGCGGACGGTGTGGTCACCACTGTGCTGTACCAGGTCACGGCCGAACGGCTGATTGGCTCGGTACACCTCGGCGACCTTCCCAGCCTGGAAGCTGCGAATCACCTGATGCAGCAGCTGTCCTTTGCCACCGGCCAGTACAGCCGCAGCTGGGAGATCAGCTCATCCCACCTACCGGCCGACGCGTACGCCTACCTTGAGCAGCGTGCCCGCAGCGAACGACCGGCCGGCTTCTATGAATGCTTCCGGTTGGTCAGCAACCGGTCCGTCGGCTGCAAGCTGTACTCGACACCCTGGCACCGCAGCGGCCAAGTGGGCGGCCTCGGTTGCTCAGCGGCAGACGTCTGCACGCGCCTGCTGGACGAACAGGTACCACCGGTGTTGATGACACTGTTGCTGCTGGCCGGCCAGGCCGACACGCGTTTCCTGGTGTTCGACCCCGATGCAGCCCCGCTGGACGGACTGCCGGTATTTGCTGACGATTGACCCAAGGCGCCCCGCAGGGCGCCTTTTTTATGCCTTGGGCCCGATAAACAGAGCGGGCAACTTCGGTTTTTCAGTGGGTGCACCTCGCGAGCGTTGCCAAGGTGTCGACAACTTCTGTCGAGACCTGCTCATGCACACACCCCCACTTCCTTACCTTGTCCTGATGTTCGCGCTGGCAGGCTGCAACACGTCGCCTGCCATCACCCCACCGATGGCGCCAGCCAAAGCCGTACCAGCTCCGGCCACCCCGTCCAAGCCGTTGTCAGAGTCGCCTGCGTGGGTCCGCCAGGACCGCTACACCCTGGTCAACACACAGCCGACGCTGGAGCAACGCCAGCCATTGTTCCAGCTCATCACCGTGCAGATTTCACCGACGCTTCACGCAACAGTCGGTGACGCCCTGCGCCACGTGCTGCAGCGTTCGGGCTACTCACTCTGCGCCAACCGCGCTGAGGTAACGACCTTATTTAGCCGCTCACTGCCGGCCGTACAACACCAGCTTGGGCCGATGGCGCTGCTGGACGCCTTGACCATCCTCGGCGGCCCGGCCTGGTTGCTCGTGATCGACCCGGTCGAACGCAGCGTGTGCTACGCGCTTCGCGCACCGGTGCCCGCCCCACCTCGCCCGCCCCTGGAGATCGCGCCATGAAGGTCCATCACTTTCAGGCCCTGGTGCTCGGGGCTCTGTGCCTCGGCGCCGCCGTACTGGCCGCCGTGACCTACAACCACCAGCAACAACTGACCGCGCTCCTGGTCGCTGCCAAGAATGCTCCGGCTGATCCAGTACCAGCGCTGCGACGGGACCTCGATGCACTCGGCGCCTCCCTCGCGACACTCCCGCCGCAAGTGAAAGCGTTGGACGAGCATCAGCGCCAACAGGACGCGACCTTCGCGACACTGAGCAAACAGCTGGATGAGGTGAGCGCTTCGCTCAAAGTCATTCGAGCGGTACCGCCGGGCCCGACCAAGGCCGATCTGGCCGCGCTGGAACAGCGACTGGGCAACGCCGAGACCGCCGTCCACGCCCTCGTGGCTCGACCGGCTGCGCCATCCGCACAACCCCAGCCTACAGCCTCCGCCAAACCGGCCGCCAAAACCCAAACCCCGATGCCACCATTCACCTTGCTGGGTGTCGAGACCCGTGGCGAGGTTAGGTTTGTCTCGGCTCAACCGGCCGGCGCGCATGCCCTGTCGACCGTTCACCTGCTGCAGTCCGGTGACAGCTTGAACGGCTGGCAGCTCAAGACCATTCGCCGGAATCAGGCCGTATTCCAGGTGCCTGGCCTCGGCGAACGTTCGCTGCCCCTGCCGTGACGAGGTGCATATGGTCCGGATCACCACTCTCTCGCTGCTCCTATTCCCCATCTACCTGGTACCGGGATCGGGATGGAGTGCACCCGCCACGGTTCAAACGGAGCAGCAGTCCAGCGAGCAGGCTCCACTGCAGCAAGCTCGCTCCGCAGCACAGGCCAAGGTCTGGGGGCTGACCGATGACGAATGGGCCAAGTTCGAGCGCCTGCAGAGGGGGCCCCGTCAGTACTGGTCACCGCAACTCGACCCGCTGACCACCCTGGGCGTGGAAGCCGACTCGGACCAGGAGCGTCAGCGCTACGCCGAGCTGCAGGTACGACTCGAAGCCAAGCGCGCCGAGCGCGAACTGGCCTATCAGAAAGCCTACTCCGCGGCTTGGGCACGACTGTTCCCGGGGCTGCTGCCGGTGCAGGGGATGAGTGATGCCGCTCCCCCGTCGAGCAACGCGCGCTATGCGGTGTTTGTTGAAGACCCGTGCTCGACCTGCGGGGCCAGCCTCCGCCAATGGCTGAACAAGGGCGCTTATCTGGACCTCTACCTGGTGGGCAGCCAGGGCGACGATGCGCGCATTCGGCAATGGGCGCGCAAGGTGGGCATTAGCCCTGCCCAGATTGGCAGCGGCCAGGTCACCCTCAATCACGACCGTGGCCGTTGGTTCGCTCTCGGCGCCAGCCGCCCCCTGCCCGCACGCTTCCAACAGGTGGAAGGGAAATGGCAGCGCGTCGACTGAGCCTCGCCCTGACCCTGATGGGGGTGACTGCGGTCCAAGCGGGCGGCCTGCCCCCGCCGGCCTACCAGTTGGCCGCCGCCCAGGCCGGCATCCCGGCCTCGGTGCTGTTCGCCATTGCCCAGCAGGAGAGCGGCACGCCGCTGCGTGGGCAGCTTGTTCCCTGGCCGTGGACCTTGAATGTGGCCGGCACGCCGCAGCGTTTCGCCACCCGTGACCAGGCCTGCAGCGCACTCACCGTGGCGCTCACCCGGCATGACCCCAAGCGCATCGACGTCGGCCTGGGGCAAACCAACCTGGGTTACCACCCGGAGCGTTACCCCACCGCCTGCGATGCCCTCGATCCGCGTAGCAACCTCGCCGTCACCGCCGACTTGTTGCGCGCGCACTACGCCGACGTCGGTGACTGGGTCATTGCCGCCGGCCGCTACCACCGGCCTGCGGGAGGGGCTCCGGCGGCGCGCTACCGCACGCAGTTCAGCCAGCACTGGCAACGCCTTGAAGCCGCCATGCCCAGCCTTGGAGGGCCACGCTCATGATGGATGTTCGCCGGGACAGGCTGATCAGTTGGCTGGTGTGGTCGCTGGCCGTCGGGGTATGGCTTGTGCCAACGCCCCCTGCCATGGCCACCGAATCGGCCGCGCCGGTCGAACAACCCGACCCACGCACACTGAACTGGATGCTGCCGGTGCGCAGCGCGCGCCTCACTCCAGGGGAGGTGCCACGCAGAGGGCTGGACCTGCCAGGCATGCTTCCGTTGTTCCTGGTTGGGGCGGACGCCACCTCATTGGCGTGGCTGGCGCAGCACGCGCCGGCGCTGAAGCGGTTGGGCGCCAACGGTTTGGCCGTTGAGGTCCCCGATGCCGCGGCGCTGCAGCGCATCCAGGCGATAGTACCTGAGTTGGCCATCTGGCCGGTGAGCGGCGACGACATCGCCGAGCGGCTGGAGCTGGAGCACTACCCGGTACTGATCACACCGACCGGCCTGGAACAGTGAGGTAGCGCCATGAGCGATCATGCGATGGAATCCCTGCTGCGCCCGGCAGTGGAGCTGTACACCGTGGGCATCTGTACCGGTGCCGGCGTGCTGTGCTTGCACTCGCCTTGGGCGGTGGCATTGTCGCCGGAGGTCGGCGCCGGCATGGCCCTGGCCTACACCGCCTTCGGCCTCAAGCGCCTCAACGAGGCTCGCATAGTCCTGCGCTATCGGCGCAACATCCGCCGCCTACCCCGCTACTCGCTGACCAGCCGACAAATACCGGTCAGCAGCAAGCGCCTGTTTATGGGGCGAGGCTTTCGTTGGAGCCGCCTGCACACCCAGCGTTTGCTGGAAGCGCAGGATCCCGCACTCGCCCGCTACGTCAACCAGTCGATCGCCTACCAGTGGGCCCGGCGTCTGGAGCACGTGCTGGAAAAAGCACCGCCTGGGCTCTCCCTCCTGCCCCGGATGACCGCCTGGGACAGTCCCCTCAATCCGGTACGACCGCTGCCGCCCGTGGGCGGCTCATCGCTGTTGCACGGCGTCGAGCCGAATGAGCAGGAAGCCTCCTTGCCACTGGGCGAACGCGTGGGTCATACCCTGGTGCTGGGCACCACCCGGGTCGGCAAGACGCGCCTGGCCGAGGTCTACATCACCCAGGACATTCACCGACCAAGCCAGGAAGTGGTGATCGTCTTCGACCCCAAAGGCGATGGCGACCTGCTCAAGCGCATGTACGTGGAAGCACGACGGGCCGGCCGTGAAAACGAGTTCTACGTCTTCCACCTGGGCTGCCCGGAGATTTCCGCGCGCTACAACGCCATCGGCCGCTTCGGTCGTATCTCCGAAGTCGCCACCCGTATCGCTGGCCAGCTGAGCGGTGAAGGCAACTCAGCGGCGTTTCGCGAGTTCGCCTGGCGCTTCGTCAATATCATCGCCCGGGCACTGATCGAGCTCGGCCGGCGCCCCGACTACCTGCAGATCCAGCGGCACGTGGTGAACATCGACGCGCTGTTCATCGAATACGCCCAGCACTTCTTCGCCCGTCATGATCCGCAGGCGTGGGAGACCATCGTGGATCTCGAAGCTCGCCTCAACGAGAGGAACGTGCCACGGCACATGGTCGGCCGCGAGAAACGCGTGGTCGCCATCGAGCAGTACCTGACCGCCAAGCGTCTCTTCGATCCGGTGATGGACGGCCTGCGCTCGGCAGTGCGCTACGACCGCACCTACTTCGACAAGATCGTCGCCTCGCTGCTGCCGCTGCTGGAAAAGCTCACCAGTGGCAAGACGGCCCAGTTGCTGGCCCCCAACTATTCCGACCTGGAGGATCCACGGCCAATCTTCGACTGGCTGCAGGTCATCCGCAAACGCGGCATCGTCTACGTCGGCCTGGATGCACTGTCCGATGCCGAGGTCGCGGCTGCGGTCGGCAACTCGATGTTTGCCGACCTGGTCTCCGTCGCCGGGCATATCTACAAACACGGTATCGATCACGGTCTCCCGAACTCCTCCAGCGCGACCGACAAGGTGCCCATCAACCTGCACGCCGACGAGTTCAACGAGCTGATGGGCGATGAGTTCATTCCGCTGATCAATAAGGGCGGCGGTGCCGGTATCCAGGTCACCGCCTACACCCAGACCTTGAGCGACATTGAGGCGCGTATCGGAAACCGGGCCAAGGCCGGCCAGGTCATCGGCAACTTCAACACCCTGCAGATGCTTCGCGTGCGGGAAACCGCCACCGCCGAATTGCTGACCAATCAGTTGCCCAAGGTCAATGTGCAGACCCGAACCCTGGTCTCTGGCGCGACGGACACCGCCGATCCTGATGCCCGAACCGACTTCACGTCCTCCTCGCAGGATCGGGTCACCACCACCGCCGTGCCACTGATCGAACCCGCGCACATCATCGCCCTGCCCAAGGGCCAGATGTTCTCGTTCCAGGAAGGCGGGCAGTTGTGGAAAGTTCGGATGCCACTACCGAAACCGGCTAGCGACGATGCGATGCCGGCGGATCTGCAGGCCCTGGCTGCGCGCATGCGCGAATCCTACAACGCCAACGCGGGTGATTGGTGGACCAGTGCTGGTGGTGCACCGACGGTCGACTTCGATCCCGAGATGCCACCACCCGGGCATAAACCCGCCCCTTGATCCCCTGATAGCCCGCGAATACCCGGGAGCCCTATGTCTACTGCCCCAACCAATTCGCCTCAGACACAACGAGGGCTTATCTTCGGTACGCTTGAGCTGTGCCTGCGATTGCTCGGACTGCTGTTTGCATCCTTGCTGTTCTCCATCCTGTTGGAGTTCATGGGCATGCTGTGGTTCTGGCCAGAGCAAGGCTGGCATCACAGCCATACCATGTGGCTGACTGAGCTTGGCTGGCTGAGCAATCACTTCAGGAGCTCGCTGCTGGTACATGAGCCGGCACAAGCCACCGCGAAAATCCTTGAGCACCTTAATGATTGGGTTGTAGTCCGCTCCGGCTGGGCACAATCCGATACCCACCTGAAGCTGCTCAGTCGCGAGGCGTCACTGCAAGGACAGCTTGCTCAAGCATACGTTGCTGGCCAGGACTACCTGCTGGCGGCCCTGTTCACGGTCTTCACGTTCGTGGTGCGCTTGACCGTTCTCTCTCTGGCCATGCCCCTGTTCCTGCTTGCAGTGCTCACCGGTATGGTCGATGGATTGATGCGCCGCGACCTGCGCAAATTCGGTGCAGACAGGGAGAGCAGCTTTATTTATCACCGAGCCAAGCGAACATTGCTGCCGCTGACAATCAGCCCATGGGTAATCTATCTGTCACTCCCTTGGTCGCTGAATCCAAATTGGGTGCTGCTGCCCTATGCTGGTCTACTTGGCTGCATGGTGGCACTCACGATGGCTACCTTTAAAAAGTACTTATGAGAGCCGAGCGTTGATTGTCAACCCAGATAGGCATTGTGGTTGCTTCTTTGAGTCCGCCATACATACGCTAGGGGGAAAGGAAGAGCCCAGAAAATTCGAGCTCTTCCTAATAAGCAAAACAATAGAAAACTTACTATCTAGCCTCTGGGTGTATCGTAATCAAAACAGTATCAGTAGTCTGTCGGTCGTCCATCTCAGGTGTCTTGTCAAGCGTTAGCGCGTCGTCCAAAACAACTTCAGTCGTTCCTAGTGCATGGCCAAGGTCTACACGAATCATGCAAAGCAATGACCAGGCCAGTACGCCAAGTACGGGGATCAATGGCAGTGCGACGACGATAGTAGAGGTTTGCACAGCCTTCAACCCGCCCACCTTGAGAAGCCCGATGCCGATGACCGCCAGCAACAGGGCCCATACAATTCGCAGCCAGCGCTGAGGCTCCTCATAACCACTGAGTTCTTTCGATGTCACCGAAGCAAGCACATAGGCCGCCGAATCAAGCGTTGTCGCCAGGAACACAAAGCAAAGGAGCACGAAAGCTGCAATAGCAATACTCGAAAAGGGCATGGTTTTCAAAATGGCGAGCACCGCCGCCGGGATACCTTGCGCGGTCAAGATGGCGCTGACGTCCAACTCACCACTGAGTTGCAGATTAAGTGAGTACCCGCCCCAGACTGCGAAGAATACCCAGCAACCCAGGCTGCCCCACACAAGTTCGGCTAGAATCAGTTCCTTGATCGTTCGCCCCCGGGAAATTCGGACGACGAACAAGCCCATCATGGGTGTATAGGCAATCCACCAGGCCCAATAGAAAATTGTCCAGTCCTGAGGGAACGAACCCTTGGCAACCGGATCCGTCCACAAGCTCATGTGAATGAAATTATTGATCATCAGGCCCAAGCTGTTTGCCCAGCCATTGATCAGCAGCAGCGTGGGGCCCACGACGGCCGCGAACAACAGCAGTGCAAACGCCAGGTAGACGATGATATCACTGAGAATCTTGATCCCTTTGCTAAGGCCAAACCAGACACTCATGCCGAACATCAGTGTCCAAAGTGCCAGGACACCCATGTCGAATGCGAAGGACTGCTGAATACCGAAGATGTCGCCCGCCAAGGTCGAAACCAGCGGCACGGCCAAGCCGAGGGAGGTGCCCACGCCACCCACGATCCCGAACACCACCACCGTATCCAGCGTAAGGCCCAGCCACCCGTTGGACTTCTCACCCAGCACACCACGAGCAGCCACGGACAATCTCACCCCTGGCTGCCGGCGTACATACATCGAATAGGCAATCGGCAAGGCTGGCAGGCAATAGAATGCCCACGGGGTCAGGCCCCAATGGAACTGGCCGTAAGTCAACGCCCACTCTGCCGCTTCCCGACTGTGAGCCGCCACATTCAAAGGAGGGCCTTTGAAATAATAAATTGGCTCAACCCAGGCCCAGTTGACAATGGCGATGCCGATACCGCCACAAAAAAATCATGGCGACCCAGCTGAAATAGGAAAGTTCTGGCGCATCGCTCTTTCGTCCAAGGCGTATATTTCCATAGCGCCCGAACGCCATCCACAACAGAAACGCGACCGTCATCAGGCCTGAAACCAAGTAGAGCCAGCCAAACTTGCCGGTGGCAAACGCAAACATTTGATTGATCACTGCATTTCCAGCCTCGGGAAATGCAATAAGCGGGACTGTGACGCCAAGTATCACTGCAATGGATGGCCAAAACACCCGCCCATCCATCGACGCACCTTCTTTCAACGTACTCATTTGGCATATCTCCTCAGAACGTTCGACTCAACACCAAACACTTGTTGAATACAAATAGGTCAAGCACGAACTGCAAACCTTGCTCGAACAGACCTCGTCCCTTGAAGAAATGAAAGACCACCCGTCTTTCCCGAACATATATTGTGCTTATTATTCATATTCGCCTCTAGCTTTATCTAATTATTATTTCAGCGGTGCCACAAAACAGCACACCATCACTCGGCAGTACGACGATTATTGATCATCGGTGTCATACGAAACGGTGTGCCTGGCGGCAGCCAGGCACACCTCCTGTACATGCGTTACTTCATGGTTGGCATGGAGAATTCAGCGCCCTCGCGAACACCTGACGACGGCCAGCGTTAGGTAACGGTCTTGCGTCGGGTATAGAACCGCACGCCATCCGGCCCGTAGGCATGCAAGTCACCGAACAGCGAACGCTTCCAACCGCCGAAGCTGTGGTACGCGACAGGTACTGGCAGCGGCACGTTGATGCCGACCATGCCCACCTTGATGTTGTCGGAGAAGTAACGAGCAGCCTCACCGTCACGGGTAAAGATGCACGTACCCGAGCTCATGCCAACCATGGCCGCTCAGGCGCCTTGCGAAGGTTTGGGCCGATCAAGCGCATAGCGGCCAGCGCCTGGGCATCGCTGAAGAGGTTTGCTTTCTTGCTGACGTAAGCCTCGATGGCGTGAGTCAGCGCGTCGATACCGGTATCGGCCGTCACCCGAGCCGGCAACGAGAGGGTCAGTTCATAATCGACCAGCGCGGCAACGGGCATGAAGCCTGCGCCGACGCAGAGCATTTTCTCGTCAGTCGACTCATCGGTAATGATGGTGAACCGGGTCGCCTCGGAGCCGGTGCCGGCCGTGGTTGGAATGGCAATGATTGGCAAGCCCATCTCGGTGACGTTGCGCGGGAACTTGTAATCGCGCATGACGCCGCCGAATTTGGCCAGGATGCCGATCGCTTTGGCGCTATCGATAGGGCTTCCGCCGCCCAGTGCGATGATGCTGTCGTAGCCACCTTCCCTGGCGGTCGATACGCCGGCTTGAATCGAAGCGACGGTCGGCTCGGGTACGGTGTCGGAAAATACGTCGCCTTGAATCCCCTGCTCTGCCAGGACTGAGCTGATACGCCCTGCGTAGCCTAGCTCGACCATCATCCGGTCAGTGATGATCAGCGGTTTGTGGCAGCCCAGGCTGGCGAGAACGTGATGGATTTGCTGGCTGGCACCAGCTCCGGTTTGCAGGATACGTGGAAGGATGCTGTTGTAATTCATGGCTCTATCTCATTTTTTGGGCATGAACGCGCCCGCGAGCAGCCTTGGGCTCGTGTTCGCTTGATCGAAATGGGCAAGCAAGAGCGGAAAACCCAGCCCCTTGACCTGCCCTCAGCAGTCAGCTCGGCAGATATTCCTCACTCCAGGATTCGCCGATTGCGCTGGCGTCCAGGAGCGACTGAATCTGCGCCTCGGTGTAGCCGTAGCGGCTCAGCACCTTGCGAGTCGAGGCACCGAACTTCTCAGCCGGTGACAGCGCTCGAATACGCCCGACCCGTGGGCGAATGGCGTAAGGATCGAGTTGCGTAACCCGATGCCCGCTCGGATGGTCGTTATAGATGCTGAAGGAGTAGCTACCATTCTCGATACCCGGCTGGCCATCGGCACTGCGGCTGTACTGGCTGCGCAGGTGGTCGATGTTGTCCGGTACTGCGGCAGCGATGTTGGCAGCCTGCAGGCGCTCTTGAAGCACCGAGCTCCTCATCCTGCCGATGGCAGATTGCAGATAGCCCACCCGATCACTTGCGCTGGTCACGCCGCTGAGATCGGCGATGGCCGCGAACTTGTGCAGCTCCCCTTCGCTGGCATCCAGGTAGATCCAGCCATCCGCCGTCCTGTAGAACCGGGAAAGGTCGCTGTAGCCGACCACGTCACGGCCGGATGGCTCATTGAATGGGCCACGGCCTGGGTAGTCGTAGCAGAACGGAATTTGCACCAGGTTACCCAGTGAGGCCAACGAGGTGCGTGCCCGGTAGGCCTCACCCGAGTGATGCTTACGATACAGGGCGGTTGCCACGCCCAGCGCAGCAGCAAACCCGCACATCACATCGATCGTGCCGACGTGTGCATGTTCTTCCGGCTTTTCCATGCCGCCGCCAAAGCGCAGCATGATTCCGGTAGTGGCCTGGATCAGGTCGTCATACCCCAGGTAATCCGTACGAGGTCCGCGACGTGGGCCGCCGAAGCAGTCCAGCTGGCAGAAGATCACGCCAGGATTCACCGCCTGCAGACTCGCCTCATCAAGGCCCAGCGGTGCCAATTGGCGATCCGGCGCGTTCATGACGATCACATCGACCTCGCGCACGAGACGATTGAAAACCTCGCGCCCTTCGGGCTTGTTCAAATCGACCAGCACACTTTCCTTGCCACGTGCCGACGACATGCCGAAGACCACGGTATTCCAAGGGTCATAGTTGGGCATCACAGGGTCGAGCTTGATGACATCTGCGCCGAAGCGGCCCAGGAACGATGTCGAGTGCGGCCCTGCGATCACGTTCGTCAGGTCGAGGATCTTCACGCCTTCCAGCCAACCGGCAGGCGTGTCGAGCTTGGCGGGCAGCAATACAGGATCGGGACGTTCGGACAGGGTTGCCAGCGCTTGCTCGAAGTTGACATCACGACGCGACAGCGGCTTGAGCATGGGCTCCGAACACCCCTCCAACCAGGCAATTGGGCCAGGCTGCTTCATCACGCCGAACTCGCGATCATTGACCTCGACGATCAAGTGTGCGCTGAAAGCCCAATGTACGACGGCCAAGCGTCGCTATGTCTCGCGTCACGCTCAAGAGGAAGCCTTTGAGCGCATGGCGCAGCGAATGCAGCTGCATCCAGAGATGATGGAGCGGCGTAGATCCATCGTGGAACACCCGTTTGGCAATCTCAAACAATGGCTATTTGGGAACGGGCGCTTCCTGTTGAGACAACTCGAAGGGACAAGAGCTGAAATGGCTCTGGCCGTGACCGCTTACAACCTCAAGCGAGCGATCGCCGTCCTGGGTGCCAAGCAAATGATGCAACTGATGGGCTGAAGAACCTTCTTCAGCACAAAAACAAACGCCCCGAACAAGTCGGGGCGTTTGGTCTAAGGCCGGTCAGTGTGTTTTCACACAGTCTGTAAGGGGCCATTTTTTTATTGCTGGGGAAATTTCCTTATCGCTTGGCGTTTTCCTCCTCCAGCGAGCGGTGCTCGTCCCTGAAGGCCTGTGCCTCTTCGCACAGCCACTGTGCAAAAGCCGCGGCGTCAGGGTTAACCATGCTGTGGGCGGCATACACCAAGTAGAACGCCTCCTTGGTAGGCACACTGCGCCCAAGGGGGGCAACGAGACGGCCTTGATCCAACAGGTGCTTGACCAGCGAGGAACGCGCCAAGGCTACACCCTGCCCCAATTCCGCCACCGTCAATGCCGAGATAAGGGTGTCGAACTGCAACCCTTGCGAGGAATCAACGTTCTCCGCATGGTTCTTCTTCAGCCAGTAGCCCCACCCCTCCTCATAACCCAACACGTGCAGCAACGGGTTTCTGGCAAGGTCCTGGGGGCGCTGCAACGGGCGGTCTTGCGTGATCAGCGCAGGCGAACACACCGGCACCAGGGTATCCCAGGTCAGTCGTTCAGCCTTCATGCCCGGCCAGCGGCCCTGCCCGTAGCGGATTTCAAGATCGGCATCGAATGCTGTTTCATCCACCCAGATGTTGCTGGCAATGCGAATGGGGATGTCTGGATGGCTTGCTTGAAATTGAGGTAAGCGCGGGGCTATCCAGTGGGTGAAAAACACCAGACTGCTACGCAAAATGAGTGCGCTGCGATGGCCTTGCCCAAAGATTTCGTCGGTCGATGCAGCCAGGCGTTCAACCGACTCTCTGACCACTGGAAAATACGATTTACCCACCTCGGTAAGCTCAAGTCCACGTGGCAGGCGCTTGAACAGCGCAACGCCCAGCTGGGACTCCAACGCTTTAACCTGCTGGCTGATCGCCGCCTGCGTGAGGTTGAGCTCTTCAGCGGCGTGGGTGAAATTGAGCATCCGGGCAGAAACCTCAAATGCTCGAAGCCAGTTCAAGGGCGGTAAACGCTTTTTCATGACGCATCCAACACTCGGCTCATCGGGGATCGAATCGCTCGGTGGTTGACATTAGAGACGATCAGTCTAAATTACAACGCATGACTACCTCCAAAACAGCACCTCGTCGAGGCCGCCCCCCCAAAGTCGCACGTGAGCATGGCGAAACCCTCGAAATGCTATTGCGTTGCGGTATGGAAATCCTCACCGAACAAGGCTTCGCCGCCACCGGCATCGAGGCCGTGCTCAAGCGCGTGCAGGTGCCCAAGGGTTCGTTTTATCACTACTTCGACAGTAAAGAAGCATTTGGCCAAGCCGTACTGCAGCGCTATGCCGACTATTTCGCTCAAAAGCTCGAACGCAACTTCGGTGATTTGAGCGCATCTCCCCTACAACGGCTGTCCAACTTCGTCGAGGAGGCGAAAGCGGGGATGGCCCGATATCAGTTTAGAAGAGGCTGCCTGGTAGGCAACCTTGGCCAAGAGGTACTGGTGCTCCCCGCCAGCTTCCGCGAACAGCTGGAGCTGACCCTACAGGATTGGGAGCAGCGCTTGGCAGCCTGCCTGGAAGAAGCAGTCAATCTGGGCGAAGTACCTTGCGGACATGACTGCAAGGCACTCGCAGCCTATTTTTGGGTAGGTTGGGAGGGCGCAGTGCTTTGTGCACGGCTGACGCAGAACGTCCGTCCGCTGGACATTTTCTATCAAGGTTTTCTGAACGGAATCACCCACTGATTCCTTTCGGATGATTTAAAGACAACCGGTCTAATTAAGGACGCACCATGTTCAATGCCATTCTGATCGAGAAGCATGATGACCAACACACCGCCCGCGTCACCGAGCTGCGGAAGGATCAACTCCCACCCGCAAACGTGACCGTCAAGGTGACCTACAGCACCTTGAATTACAAAGATGCGCTGGCAATCACCGGCAAGGGGCCGGTTGTACGTCAGTTTCCGATGGTCCCTGGCATCGACCTTGCGGGTACTGTTGAGATGAGTGACGATCCTCGCTACCAGCCTGGCGATCGGGTGCTGCTAAATGGCTGGGGCGTTGGCGAAGGCCATTGGGGAGGCCTTGCACAAAAGGCTCGGTTGAACGCCGACTGGCTCATCCCCCATCCCCAAGGGCTCAATGAGCGCCAATCGATGGCCATTGGCACAGCCGGCTACACCGCCATGCTGTGCCTGATGGCATTGGAACGCCATGGGCTGAAACCCTCCCACGGGCCAGTACTGGTTACCGGCGCCACCGGCGGCGTGGGCAGTTTCGCCATCAGCCTTCTGGCAGGTGCTGGGTATACCGTAACTGCCGCCACGGGCAAATCCAGTGAGCACGAGTATCTGAAAAGCCTGGGTGCGACAACTGTCATCGACCGCGCCGAACTGTCAGCCCCGGGGCGTCCGTTGGCGAAAGAGAAATGGGCGGCCGTCGTAGACTCGGTCGGGAGCCATACGCTGGTCAATGCGTGCGCAAGCACAATGTCCGAAGGTTTGGTAGCTGCCTGCGGATTGGCTCAAGGTATGGATTTTCCGGCCACCGTCGCACCGTTCATTCTAAGAGGGGTAAGCCTGCTCGGCATCAACAGCGTGACTCAGCCTTATGAGCGGCGAGTGGAAGCGTGGGAGAGACTGTCGACTCAGCTGAACCTGGACGCTTTATCGCTCATGACAAAAGAAATCGGCCTGCGGAACGCGATCGCGTCAGCCTTAGATCTGATGGAAGGGAAGATCCGCGGCCGGTTGATTGTGGACGTAAACAGATAGGACGGCTTGCGAATGTCTTCAGAGCAGTCCTCATAGTTGCTGATGGGGGCTGCTCAGCAGTGCCCACTCGAACGCATACATCATTTCCGAAGCCGGTCCTACCCAGCTATAACAATCACCTCGCCTTTCGCAGTTGCGCAGCCAAGCTGCATAACTGATTCTTTTCTGCCTCAAGCACCAACGCAGCATTGGCAAGACCAAGCAGCCGCTCTGCATGCCTGCTTGCACTCTCTTCAAACAGCCGTGGATTGATTTGGGCCAAGCTCAGCAATGCCTTGAGCAGCCGAATATTCACCTCCTGCAATGCCGCCCCGTCTCGAGCGATCGGCCCGAAGAAATCATCGACCACAATGCCGTGCAGATAAATGTGGGCACAGGCTTCATGCGGCGGCGTCAAAGCATGAGGCCGCCCCCAGTGCGATAAGCATCTGACACTTCTACCGATGACATCAATCGCCGTGCCGGGGTCATTGACTGCAGGCGACAAGGCTCTGGAAGCGATCTCGGACAGCACTGACAACCCGAAGCGCGGGTCATGTTCGAACGTCCGGCGGGTGCCCACCGTGAGGGCTGCGTGTACGTCATGCTCGAAGGCCGCCACCGATCGTACGTCCTGCCCGGGTTGCGCCACGACGGTGGCTAGCGGCGCTCCAAGGTGGACGAATGCGCCAGGCAACACATCCATATAGATCTGAACGGGGTGCCGATGAGTGATGGCTGCCAACGCCTCCACGTCGATATGCTGAACGTGCCCGGTTCGATGACTCACCAAACGCAGAGCAGAAGGAGGGAACACCATGCCTTCCGGATATGCAGAGCCTCCCAGGTAAGGCCATTTGGCCCGATGTTCGATTGCCTCCATCGCAGCCAGCTCTACTCGGTCGATAGTCTCACCTACCCGCCCGAGCCTGGAGAGGTGATCGATCCAGCGCAGCAAGGTATAAACGATCAGGATGACAACTGCGATGGTGACCGCGAACAGCAAAACGCGCCCTTGATCACCATAGGCACCAGTACTCAAAGCAATCAGCCCAACCAGGCTGAACAGGAACGAGCCGATAAAAGTGGCCAGCGCATTGTGCGTGGTCGTATCCTCCATCACCAGCGTCGTGGCACGAGGCGTTACACCCGTGCTGGCCGCGCCGTATGCCGCCACCATTGTACTCAAGGAAAAGGTGGTCACTGCCAGCATGCTGGAGGCTATGATGCCGAGGATCTTGTCGACAGCGTCCGCGCCGATCCGAGCGGGTAAGGATTCTGGAATGAAGTCTTTCAACACTACTGCAATCAAGGCTGTAGCCACGCCGAGCAGCGAAAACAAAGTCGCTCGGAACCATAGTCGCTTTGTGACTCGAACAGCGAGCCAACGCCAGCGCGCCATCATCCGTATGTCCTCCAGGCAGCCCACGCAATAAATGCATTCAGGTTGATGACCTCACTATCATTGAATCTGTCCATCAGCCTAACCCGTAACCTTGGCTACCGCGCTGCTTTATCGGGGCATGTTGTCGCCGTCGAGCTCTCGCCCGGCTGACTTTCGATGCCCGCTACCGAGCGCACGGCACCGCCCTGACGCCTTGTGCAGGGCAGTGCGCACCCAATCTCAACTCACCACATGAAGGTAATGCAGGTGACGCTCGTATTGATCGAGGATATCGCCGATCACATCGTCACGACTCCAGCCCATGATGTCGTAGTTCTGGCCGCCCTCACGCAAATGCACCTCGGCCGGAAATACTTGCGACCATCGGTTCCGTCTTCCGTATCACGCATCACGAAGCTGGGTGTGTTGAAAGCACGCGGACGGACTTCGTAGAGAAAGCGCCCTTCCCCAGCGTGTGAAAGCTCAAGGGTGACGCGGCCATCATCCCGCTCATTCACCGCGACGTCGTAGCCTTGCTTGCGCAACTCAAGTGCAACCTCCTCACAAGCCGGCTTGACCACCTCGGCAATAAAGCGCGTGACATGGGCGCGGCGCGGCATCATGGCAATATTGCGCAGCCGGCGCTGCCAGCCACCATGGTGCTGCCGGGTATGACGAGTACCTGGAAGAGCCTGATTACGCAAGCCGCGACGGGTGGCATCCAGGCTCAAGGCCTTGAACAATCCCCAGATGGCAATCAACAAGATGGCGGCGAACGGCAAGGCGCTGGCGATAGTGGCGGTCTGCAAGGCCTTGAGGCCGTTGGCCAAGAGCAACGCAATGGCAACGGCACCGATGCTGAGCGACCAGAAAATCCGTTGCCACAATGGGGAATGGCCCTGGCCGGAGGACGCGAGCATATCGACTACCAAGGCCCCCGAGTCTGCCGAGGTTACGAAGAACACCACCACCATCAGCACCGCGATCAGCGAGATCACCGTGGAAAACGGGAAGTGTTCAAGGAAAGCGAATAACGCCAATGAGCTGTCTTGGCCAACGACAGCGGCCAAGTCTTTTATCCCGTCATTGAGGATCATGTGAATAGCCGAATCACCAAACACCGTCATCCACAGCAAGGTGAAACCGGCCGGCACGAACAGCACACCACACACGAACTCACGGATGGTACGCCCACGTGAAATACGAGCAATAAACAGGCCTACGAAAGGCGACCAGGACAACCACCAGCCCCAATACAGCAACGTCCACCCACCGATCCAGTCAGTCGGTTCATAGGCGTAGAGGTTGAAGGTCTTGTTGACGATGTCCGAGAGGTAGGCGCCGGTGTTCTGTACATAAGCCTGCAGCAGGGAAACGGTAGGCCCCAAGATCAGTACGAACAACATCAATATCACTGCCAGACTCAAATTGAGCTCGGACAGGATGCGAATGCCTTTATCCAGCCCACTGGCCACCGAAAGCGTTGCCAACCCACACGTGGCTGCAATGAGAATGACCTGAACCGTCGGGCTGACCGGCAGACCGAACACATGGTGAAACCCGCTGTTGATCTGCAGCACCCCATACCCCAGCGAGGTCGCGACGCCGAACACCGTGCCGAGGATGGCGAAGATATCGACCGCATGACCAAGGGGGCCGTAGATACGCTCACCAATCAATGGGTAAAGTGCCGAGCGCAGGGTCAGCGGCAGACCGTTGCGGAAGCTGAAGTAAGCCAGAATCAGTGCCACAATCGCGTAGATCGCCCAAGCATGCAGCCCCCAGTGGAAAAACGTGATCTTCATGGCTTCGCGCGCCGCCGCGACCGTGCCTGGATCACCCACCGGTGGCGTGGTGAAATGCATCACCGGCTCCGCCACACCAAAGAACATCAAGCCGATGCCCATGCCGGCGGAAAACAACATGGCGAACCAGCTACTTTTCCGGTAATCCGGCTCACTGTGATCGGGACCTAACTTGATGTCGCCATAGCGGCTGACGGCCAGGAACACCACACTGATCAAGACCAACGCCACGGTAAGGATGTAAAACCAACTGGCATTGGTGATGATCCAGGTCTGGACGTGTTCGAACAGTGCCTGGGCATGCTCTTGAAATGCCGTGGCGTACAGCACGAGAAGAAAGATCAAAACCGCGCTGGTGTAGAAAACTGGGGGGTTGAGGGTGCTCCTGGGTTTCGGGGCTGCAGTCATTGCGGCAGTTCTCCTTGTAAGGCGATGAGCACAGGGGGTCAGCACGGCGATTTGATCCAAGACTAGCAGCCAATGCAGTGCCTGATGGCGGCCCCTCCCCGCTCGAAGTTGACTTTAAACCCTACCGTCCGCCGCAAAAAATCTCAAACACCCATCAACGAACAGTGTTTGAACCACTGACCGCTAATTGATCATTCATCTGAGCGCCATGATTGGTTAGACTATTCGCGGGTGCTAGCTGCTCGGCGCAGTGAGGCAGGTTAAACAAGAGCGCTGGTCGGGCCGCCATGCGGGAGCCACTGCGCCTATGCCCCAGAAAGAACTGCCTCGCGCCCAGGAATTGGCCGAACGGGCCTTTGCCAACTTTGAACGCTTTCTCCACATCGAAGCCGTCAGCGGCATTGTCCTTCTGGTGGCCGCACTCGCCGCGCTGGTCTGGGCGAACTCTCCAGCGGCAGAAAGTTATGAGCATCTTTGGCACACCCCGCTGACACTCGGCATCGGTTCGCTGATCTACGCCCAACCCCTGCACTTCTGGATCAACGACGGCTTGATGACCATCTTCTTCCTGGTGGTCGGCATGGAGATCCGTCGTGAGATCCATGAGGGGGCACTTGCCAGCCTGCGCCAAGCCGCTTTACCGATGGCGGCAGCAATCGGCGGTGTGGCCGTCCCTGCGCTCATTTACCTTGGTTTTGGTCATGCCCCCCAAGAGCAACAAGGCTGGGCTGTGCCAACGGCCACCGACATCGCTTTTGCCGTCGGTGTACTGGCGCTGCTGGGCAAATCAATTCCTTCCAATGTCCGCGTCTTCTTGCTGGCACTGGCGATAATCGATGACATTATCGCAGTGCTGATCATCGGGTCAGCCGGCACGCGATCCACCTCGCTGCGCCCAATGCTGTCGCGCTGCAAGCCGAACTCCTCGTGAATCAGCTCGCGCGCCTCCTCGGTCAGGCGTTCACGGCCTTCGATGTCCAGCTCTTTGTCGCGCAGAAACGCCTCGTGCAGCGTCAGCATCAACAAGCGTCGCTTGATCGTGCGGCGCACGGCAGCGAAGCTCGACGCCGCGATCTTCTGGAAGATCGCCATCAAGAAGCCCAGTGCGCGCCCCTTGTTGCCCTGGCGCCGGGCCAGATCGAAACCGTCCTCCAGGTACTCGCGCAGCTTCTCGTAAAACAGCCGCTCCTCCTGATTCATCAAGAAGGACTCGGTATGCACCCAGCGCCGGGCAAACAGCGGTGAGCCATCGGGTTGACAGGCATCGGCCTTGGTGCGGCGAAACATCACCGTGTTCAGGCGATGGCGGTTTTCCAGCATGTCCTCGGGACTGCCAAACAGCGTGGGGTTCAAAAGCTGAGCCAGCATCCAGAACTGGAAGGGATTGCCCTGGTGCGGCGTAGCAGACAGGAGCAACAGATCACGCGCGTGATCCTTCAGCGCTTCGGCCAGCTTGTAGTTTTCCGTCTTGCGCACCTTGCCGCCCGTGCGGTGTGCGGTCAGGTGATGTGCTTCGTCGAATACCACCAGATCCCACCGTGGCACATCCAGCAGACGCTTGATACGGGCAGAGCGCTTCAAGGTGTCGATGCTGGCAATCAGCCGGTCGTGCTTGGCGAAGGCATTGGTCTTGCGGTCGGTGATGTCGCCTTCGGAGCCGAACACCTCGAAGTAGAGATTGAACACCTCGTTCAATTCGCGGTGCCAGTTGTTCACCAAGCCTGCGGGCACCACCATCAGCGCCCCGGTTCACGGCTTGGGCGCGGCCACACGGCGGCGCGCTTCGCCGGGGCGAAGCTGACGCCCATGTCGCGGCGCGTGACTATCAAGACCCTGCTGGTCAATCAACGCAACGCCAGCCCGCAGTCGCTCGCCAAGTACCTGCGCTACATCGAGCGCGACGGCGTCGGCCGCGATGGCGAACCGGGCCGGGCCTACGGGCCGCAGACTGACGATGCCGACCTCGATGCCTTCAAGGAGCGGGCCGACGACGACCGGCACCATTTCCGCTTCATCGTCTCCCCGGAGGACGGGGTCGAGCTGGACGACCTGCGTACCTACACCCGGCACCTGATGAACCGCATGGAGGCCGACCTGGGGACGCGGCTGGATTGGGTGGCAGTCGATCACTGGAACACCGACAATCCGCACACCCACCTGATCGTGCGCGGGCGCGACGACACCGGCAAAGACCTCATCATCGCGGGCGACTACATCGCCCACGGCTTCCACCATCGCGCCGCCGAACTGGCGACGGAATGGCTCGGCCCGCGCACCGAACTGGAGATCCAGCAGACCTTGCAACGCGAGGTGGAACAGGAGCGGTGGACGAGCCTCGACCGCACATTGCAGCGTGAGGCCGGCGAGGATATCCGGGTGCAGATCGAGCGCTTCAACGAACCCCGGCTGCAACGCCAGCGGCTGCTGCTGATCGGACTCCAACGCTTGCAGCGCCTGGGCCTGGCCGACGAGACGCAGCCTGGCACCTGGGCCGTCCATGCGGACGCGGACAAGACCTTGCGCGCCCTGGACGAACGCGGCGACATCATCCGCACCATGCAGCGCGCCATGAGCGGGCAGCCGCGCGAGCTGGCAGTGTTCGAGCCGGGCGAGGATGGCCGCACCATCGTCGGCCGCGTTGCTGCCAAGGGACTGACCGACGAGCTGCATGACCGCGGCTATCTGGTCATCGACGGCGTGGACGGGAAGGCTCACTACGTCGCACTGAACGCCCGTGACCAGCTGGCGAACTACCCCATGGGCGCGGTGGTGGAAGTGAAGGGTTCGGCCGATGTGCGCGCCGCCGACAAGAACATCGCCGCGCTGGTGAGCGATGGCCTGTACCGCGCCGATCACCACTTGGCCATCGAACAGGGCCGGGCCAAGCCCGGACGCGACCCGCAGGAGGTTGTCGCCGCCCACGTCCGGCGGCTGGAAGCGTTGCGCCGGGCTGGCATCGTGGAGCGTGTGGCAGAGGGGCTATGGAAGGTGCCGGACGACCTGGCCGAGCGTGACCACCAGTACGATGCTAAGCGCCTGGGCGGCGTGGCTGTGGAACTGAAATCGCACCTACCCATCGAGCGGCAGGCGCGCGTGATCGGCGCGACCTGGCTTGACCAGCAATTGATCGGCGGCGGCAAGGGGCTGGGCGAGCTGGGTTTTGGTGGCGACACCAGGCAATCTCTACAGCAACGTGCTGACTTCCTGGTCGAACAAGGTCTAGCCGAGAAGCGCGGCCAGCGCGTAATCCTTGCTCGAAACCTGCTGGGCACGCTACGCAATAGGGAGCTGGCGCAGGCCGCACAGGACATCGCCACCGAAATCGGCCTGGAACATCGCCCGTTGTCGGACGGACAGCGGGTGGCCGGCATCTACCGGCGCAACGTCATGCTCGCCAGCGGTCGCTACGCGATGCTGGATGACGGCATGGGATTCAGCCTGGTGCCGTGGCGGCCGGTGATCGAACAGCGGCTGGGACAGCAGATCGCCGCGACGGTGCGCGGCGGCGGGGTGTCGTGGGAGATTGGAAGGCAGCGTGGTGTTTCGGTATAGCCAGATTGACGCCAAACGCTGGGCCACTTCGACAACGTAAGCTTGGTTCCTGGCATGTTCTGCGTTGTCGTCGAGGCCGGTGAAAATCCGCGCCGCGCACACCGCAACGGCACGGCCAATGTTCAGATCAACGTTTGCAGGCTCTTCAGCAACTCTTCAATATTCCCTTCGTGACGCTTGTAATAGGTCCAAGGTCCGATGCGCTGGGACGTGACCAGTTTGGCCCGCTGCAAGACCGTCAAGTACTGTGAAATGGTCGACTGTGACAGCCCCGCACTCTCCTGGATGATGCTCACGCAAACCCCGACCTTTTCGGGATCGACCTCTTGCTCCGGATAGTGTTTGCGTGGGTCTTTGAGCTTGGCCAAGATCGCCAATCGGGCGGGGTTGTCCAAAGCCTTCAGTGCCTCATGGATATCAATGCTCATGGCAACCTCAAAACTACTTTGCTCGATATTATAATATCTCAATTACTAATAGCAGTGCACGGATGTAGTGAGAGCCACTACCGCAAAGTCCAGAGTGATGTCGGCATCAGCAATGCCATCCACCTGTTCGCCGCGTTCGCTGCCCGCTAGTCTCTGCAACCGTCTAGTGCAGCAAAGAACGCGCGTCAGACTCCCCATAACGAGTTGGTCTCTTGCAAACTCATGGCGAGTGCGCGGTAAACTGGGGCACGATATAAGAGCCAACTTCATCAATGACTTCTGATGCCGGACGATGGCCATACTTGAGATTGAGAATTACATGATCGACGCCAATCGACTCAAGTGACTCCAATAGCGCTAGCAGATGATTTCGCCCCAGCCGGTAGCCCAGATGGATTGGCACCGGCGGTGCGTCCGGACGCACATCCAGGTCGATGTAAAGCGACTGGAGGAAAGGTTTGTAGGCGTCCTCCAATTGGGCTTTGACCACCTCTCGCCAGTTCGCCACCATCGTCTTCTGCAACTGCGGTGCCCGTGGATAGGTGATCCACCCGGAACTCTCCCGCGCGATCCACTCCATGGACTGGCGACTGTTGCCCGTCACGAAAAATGGAATCTCGTTCGTAGTCGGTTTCGGAATCAGGTCAGCATTCTCCAATCGGCCACGACTCCATTGCAGCGGCTCGAAGCTGGTGCGCTGAGCCTTGCGGATCACTTCCAGGTGCTCCCGGAAAATGTCGCCCCGCTGATCCGGGTCGACATCAAATGCAGGGAACTCCACAGGTCTGTCACCCGAAGCGATACCCATCAGGAAGCGGCCGCCGCTCAATTGGTCCACGCTCGCAGCAGCCTTGGCTGTGTGCAGCGGATTGCGCAGCGGGATCGCTATCGACGCAGTCCCCAGTGCAATCGTCGACGTATGTGCTGCGATGAAGCCCAGATAGACCCAGGGATCAAAAACCTGGCCCACATCGCCGAAGCTGGGGTCGCGCAACGGTACGTCCCGGAACCAGAGCGCGGAGAAGCCCAGCGCTTCCGCACGACGGGCCAACTCGACCTGGTTGGACATCGTCGGCGTATCGCCCTGGAAGGCCTCGATGGGGAAAAACAGCCCCAGGCTCAGGTGGCCGGCCTTGAAGGTTCGACCGAACCCTTGGTGCTGCTGAAAAGGGGTTGTACTTGGCTGATACATTGTCAGGCTCCTCTGGGTCTCAAGGTTTCCATCGCACGCGCGCAGCGCCACTGGCCGCGTCCGAAGCTGCGAACGCGGCCAGTACTGCCTTATGGCCGGTAAGAGGGGTAGTCGGTGTATCCCTTGTCAGTGCCGCCATACATCGTCGCTGGATCTACTGCGTTGAGCGGCCAGCCCTGGGCGATGCGCTCAGGCAGATCCGGGTTGGCGATGAAGGGACGGCCGAACGCGATCAGATCGCCCCAGCCCGCCTTGACCACGCGCACACCGCGCTCCACGTTGTATTTGCCGGCATAAAGGATCTTGCCGCTGAAGTTGCTGCGCACATCATTTCGGAAGGTCTCGGGCAGCTCTGGCGCGTTGTCCCAATCGGCCTCGGCAAGCGAGACATAGGCAATCCCGACCTGTTCGAGAACCTTGATGGCCTCGATATAGGTTTCATGGGGATCTTCCTCCACCAGCCCCAGATAGACGCGGTCTTCTTCGGTGCTGGCGAACAGCGGGGCAAATCGCACCCCGAGCCGTTCCTTGCCGACCACATCAGCAACGGCCTGTACCACCTCGCGCAGGAAGCGCAGACGATTTTGCAGGGGGCCACCGTATTCATCGGTGCGCCGATTGGTGTGCGAGGAAATGAACTGGTTGACGAGGTAGCCGTTGGCGCAGTGGAGTTCGACACCATCGAAGCCCGCATCGAGTGCATTGCGGGCCGCCTGGGCGTAGAGCTGTACCAACTCTTTCACTTCGGCAGTTGTCAGCGCACGCGGCACCGACGGCTCCGTAAGTGCGCCCTGGCCCGGGCCGGTTTCGACGAACACCTTGACGTTGTCGGCAGCGATTGCCGATGGTGCGACGGGTGCCGCACCGCCGGGTTGCAGCGAGTTATGCGAAACCCGCCCCACATGCCAGAGCTGCGCAAAGATGATGCTGCCTTCGGCATGCACCGCTGCCGTGATCTTGCGCCAGCCTTCAACCTGTTCCGGGCTGTGCATACCGGGCGTCCAGGCATACCCCTGGCCACGCGGCTCGATCTGCGTGCCTTCGGTGACCATGAAGCCCGCCCCGGCCCGCTGACGGTAGTAGTCGGCCATCAGGTCGTTCGGAATGTTGCCCGGCTGGGAACTGCGCGAGCGGGTCAACGGCGGGAGCACGATCCGGTTTTTCAGGGTGTAAGGCCCCAGCTGCGTGCTTTCAAACAGTATTTCTCTATTCATTTCAATACTCCTAAATATCCAGAAATCTCGATGTCATTGAGCAAAATTTTGGCGATGAATCGAACTCAAAACACGCCGAACGGTGCTTCGTTCAGGCTGATGTAGATGTTCTTCTTCTCGCTGTACGCGTCCAGCATTGACTTGTGAGTCTCGCGGCCGAGACAGGACTTCTTGTAGCCGCCGAACGGGGCGTGGGCCGGAATGTCATGATAGGTGTTGACCCACATACGGCCAGTTTCGATGGCCCGTGCCACACGGATTGCACGGCTGATGTCCTGAGTCCAGACAGCACCCGCCAGGCCGTAGTCGGAAGCATTGGCCAGCGCCACCACTTCGTCCTCATCGTTGAACGCATGGCTATCATAGATACATATCGGGATATGTCAATATGTAAATTTATTGATGTCATGTGCCGTGCAGCGTGCACAACTGCGCTCGCAGTCTTGCCCCGCTAATCCGATTTCCCATCCGATAAGGAGCTACATATGTTCAACGCCATCCTCATTGATAAAGACGATTCCGGTTACCACGCCAACTTGAGTACGCTGGACGAGGCCGTATTGCCCTTAGGCAACGTAACGGTAGAAGTGCAATGGAGCACGCTCAACTACAAGGATGCTCTTGCCATCACCGGCCAGGGCGGAGCCGTGGTTCGTCATTTCCCGATGGTGCCAGGCATAGATCTGGCTGGTACCGTGCTGCACAGCGACGACCCCGATTTCAGTACCGGCGATGCAGTGTTACTCAATGGCTGGGGCGTGGGCGAAAAGCACTGGGGCGGCTTGGCTCAACGCGCCCGGCTGCAAGGCGAATGGTTGATCCCGCTGCCGCACGGATTGGACGCACGCCAGGCGATGTCCATCGGTACGGCCGGCTATACCGCGATGCTGTGCGTGCTTGCGCTTGAGCGTCACGGCCTGCGTCCGGAACACGGCGAGGTGCTGGTTACTGGTGCCAACGGCGGCGTCGGCAGTTTCGCCATTGCTTTGCTGGCTCGCCTTGGCTATCACGTCGTCGCCTCCACGGGGCGGCCACAGGAATCCGACTATCTGCGAGCCTTGGGCGCAGAGACCATCATCGACCGCGCCACCCTCTCGCAACCCAGCAAGCCGCTGCAGGCCGAGCGCTGGGCAGCAGCAATCGACTCAGTCGGCAGTCACACGCTGGCCAACGTCTGCGCTGGTCTGCGCGCCGATGGTGCCGTGGCTGCTTGCGGCCTGGCCCAAGGCATGGCTCTGCCGGCCACAGTAGCACCCTTCATCCTACGCGGCGTCAGCCTGCTCGGGATCAACAGCGTGACGCGTCCGAAAGCCGACCGCATCCAGGCCTGGTCACGACTGGTCAAAGATCTGGATTTCGTCCAACTCGATGCGATTACTCAGGAAATTGGATTAGGCGAGGCCATCGCTGCCTCCGAGGATCTACTCGCCGGCAAGGTGCGTGGGCGTCTGGTGGTGGATGTGAATCGCTGAGCAGCTCTGCACAAACCAGCGAATAGAGAGGAACAACATGGAGTTTCGACACCTGCGCTGCTTCCTGGCGGCCGCCGAAGAACTGCACTTTGCCCGTGCTGCCGAGCGACTGCATATTGAACAGTCGCCGCTGTCGCGCACCACCAAGGAACTGGAGGAAGATCTGGGTGAGCAGTTGTTCGTCCGCACTAGCCGCAGCACGCGGCTGACTCGTGCTGGCAAACTGTTTCTGGAGCATGTGCCGCGTGTTTTCACCGCCTTGCAGCAGGCGCGAGACAGCGTGAAGGCAGCTACCAATGGTTTCCATAGCCAACTACGCATTGCACTGTCCGACGGCATCATGCCGTCACGTCTGCCGTCCTTGCTGGCGCTGTGTCGGCAGGAGGAGCCCGAGGTCGAGATTCGGCTGTTCGCGGTGCCGCTGTCGCAGCAGATCAAGGGACTGCACGACGATCTGTACGACGTGGGCTTTGAGCAGTCCGATGACGTTGGTGATGGACTCGTGGCTGAGGCGGCGTGGAGTGATCCGTTGATGGTGGCAGTGCCTTCACGGCACCCGCTGCTGAGACACAAGCGTATCCCATTGGAAGAAGTGCTGCGCTATCCGCTGGTGCTCTGCGATCCGAATGTGTGTGAAGGACATGCCCGCCAGATTGAGCGTGTACTGCGCTGCTCAGACATGGAGCCGATGATTGCTGAGCGTGTGGCGTCTTACGACTTGATGATGGCGCTGGTATCAGCAGGCTTTGCTCTGGGAATTACTGAAGCGCCGCACATTGCGGCTCGCCGTGAATCTGGTGTGATTGCACGAGCGTTAACGGGGCGTTCTCCTTTGCTCACGACCTATGTACTACATCGAGTAGGTGAATCCTCCGATGTACTGTTGCGCTTTATCGAATGAGTACTGGTACTCGAATCACCGGAAGGCGGCGGAGCCGTGCGCCCCTTCGAACCCGACCCCAAAGAGGAAGTCGAGCCATGACCATGAAGCTGATTACCCCGTTCTTGTTGGTTACTGCACTGGCAGCCTGCGGCCCGTCGGAGCCGCCGAAGCAGGAAGTCAATGTGCCAACCGTCGAAGAACTGGCCGCCGATCCGGCACGCCTGAAGGAACTGCGCCGCCAGTGCAAGACGGAGCGTCCGACGATAGGCGACGTGCTGTGCAACCGGGTGGCCGAAGCGACGAACAAGCGCTTCTTCGGCGACGGCAAGGTGCCTTACACACCATCGGAAACGCCGCCGAAGTTCTGACCGTTGGCGGCTTGCCGCATATCCTGTTTTTCTTTCTCAACACGCCGCAGCGCGCTCATGCCTGCGGCGTTTTTATTGGCTTTTTCCTGCATGAAACCATGCTTTCTGGATCACCTTGCTGCCGATAACGGTCTTTGACCGGCACTGAGCCGGCACCGATTCTGACGCCTGCGGCACGCCTTTGTGCCGCGTCTGATTGAGGAATCAGCGCAGGAGAAATCGGAGGCCAGGGTATGCAGGCTCAGGGTGTGTTGTTCGGGCAGATCGCCGCCGTGTTCGGCATCGTGATCGCCGGTGTGTGGGGTGCCACGCAATGGACAGCCGCCGCCTTGGGCTACCAGCTACGCCTAGGCTCGCCCTGGTTCGACTTCCACGGCACGCCGGTCTATTACCCGTGGAAACTGTTCGAGTGGTGGTTCTTCTTCGACGCCTACGCGCCGCAGGTGTTCGACACCGGCGGCATGATCGCGGCAAGCAGTGGCCTGTTGGCCGTGGCAGTCGCCATCGCCATGTCTGTGTGGCGCTCACGCCAGGCGCGCAAGCTGACGACCTATGGCTCGGCCCGCTGGGCCGATGCCGCCGACATTCGCAAGGCCGGTTGACACAGCCTGCTGGAATGCACCTGAACGCCCAGCACGTTGAACACGACCTCGGCCACGTCGTCGATCGTGCCATACGTCACCGCATCCACCGGCGAGCGCCCACCCAAGCCTTCGAGCGGTTCGGACAGTGCGCGGTAGATCGTCCAGTGATCGATACCCTCGACCTCCTGAAGCACGGTTTGGGTCAACTGCTGTTTCACCGGGTCGAGCTGCCAGTCGGGCAGCTTCTGACCGCGCGGTCCCACGTTCAGCGCCAGCAGCCGACGCGCGAGGATGTCCTTGTAGATCTGCTGGCGCGACTTGTCCGCCAGCTTGGCGAACTCCGCGGGCGGCAGGTTGTGCGGCTGGTTGAAGGTTTCCAGCAGCACGGCGCGGCCTCGCTGGACGTCGGTTTCATTCGGTGCCCAGCGCGTGTCGGCGCGCAGCGCGGCCGCCTTGCGTGCAAGGGCCTGCCCAACGGTCTCCCCCTCCAAGTTGGCGGGCAGTGTCACCGCTTCCACACGCTCGTGGACGAACGCCTGCAACTCGGCCGCGAAAGCCGTGGCATCCCGGATTTCGACGGTATCCGCGAAGCGGCGTACATCTTCCACCGTGACGCGCGGCAGACGGTCGGCAATGAATTCAATGGCAGTGGGCATGGTCATCTCCCGAGTAGGTTTCGGACAGGATTCACCCTAGTCGCCTTTGTCGCGTTTATCAACTTAGTCGCCTGAGTGAGAACAACCTACCTGGCGGAAGCAGCGTTCCCACAGCATAGGCAGAGGCCAGCGCCGGGCCGCCGTCCAATGCATTCGAGCGGGTTCCACATTGACGCTGGAGCCGCAACCCAGGCCTCGCTATACCGAAACGGTTAAAGGCCAAAGGGCCGAAATAGCAAGGGAATGGGGTGCAAGGGGAAAGGCCCTACCTCGAAAAGGCCAAAAGGCCTCCCGGTCGGCCCGTCATCAGGACACCCACATGCTTTCCCTGTTCCAGCGAAAACGGCCCCCGGTCGCTGCCGCACCGACGCCACCACCCGTCACCGCCCTCCCGAAAGGGCTGCTGCGTCCTGAGTCGGCCGCATCGCTGCTGGCCACCCACGCCGGCAGAAGCTGCTGGAGCACATCTGGCAGCGTACCTCGCTCTCGCGTAGGCAATTCGCCACCCTGTATCGCAGGCCCCTGGAACGCTATGCCGAACTGGTCCAGGCCTTCCCGGCCTCCGAGGCGCATCACCATGCCTACCCGGGCGGCATGCTCGACCACGGCCTGGAGATCGTCGCCTACAGCCTGAAACTGCGGCAGTCCCATCTGCTGCCCATCGGTGCCAGTCCCGAAGACCAGGCGGCGCAGTCCGAAGCCTGGACCGCCGCCGTTGCCTATGCTGCGCTGCTCCACGCTATTGGCAAGATCGCCGTCGATCTACACGTCGAACTGGCCGACGGCAGTACTTGGCATCCGTGGCATGGCCCGCTGCACCAGGCGTACCGATTTCGCTACCGTGACGACCGCGAATACCGCCTGCACAGCGCCGCAACAGGCTTGCTCTATCGTCAACTGCTCGACCGCCACGTCCTGGACTGGCTCAGCGACTATCCGGCTCTCTGGGCACCGCTGCTCTATGTGCTGGCCGGTCAGTACGAACATGCCTGTGTACTGGGGGAGCTCGTCGTGCAAGCAGACCGGGCGTCGGTGGCCCAGGAGCTGGGCGGCGATCCGGCGCGCGCCATGGCCGCGCCCAAGCATGCACTGCAACGCAAGTTGCTGGACGGGCTGCGCTACCTGCTCAAGGAACAGTTGAAGCTGAACCAGCCGGAAGCCTCCGATGGCTGGCTCACCGAGGATGGTTTGTGGCTGGTGAGCAAGACGGTTTCGGACAAACTGCGCGCACACCTCCTGTCTCAGAGGATCGATGGCATTCCTGCGAACAACACCGCCGTGTTCAACGTGCTGCAAGACCACGGCATGCTCCAGCCCACCTCGGACGGCAAAGCGGTCTGGCGCGCGAACGTGACCAGCACGACCGGCTGGTCCCATTCGTTCACCCTGTTGCGTCTCGCTCCCGCGCTGATCTGGGAGTCTGGCGAGCGACCAGCACCTTTCGCGGGGCCGGTAGAGATCGACGCGACGCCCGCGGAAAACGACGCCAGCATGTCGGCTCCCACGCCTTCCGTCTCGGTGAACCCAGCGCAGGGAGGTCAAGAGCCTCCGATTTGGGAGGGCGACAGCACCACCATCGTTTCACCGCCCGCAGCCCAGCCCGTGCCCGACGTCATGGAGGATTTGCTCGCGATGGTGGGCTTGGGTGAGTTGGCCGGCGTTGGCCAGGATGCCGAGGAGTTCCTCCACACCCCCGCGCCAGCAACAGCCGCGACGTCCATTCCATCGCCTGCACCTGCACCCGCGCCTACGCCTGGGCCATCGGCAACGAAGCCATCCGGGGAACAGTTCATGGTTTGGCTGAAGCAGGGAATCGCCTCACGACGGCTCATCATCAACGACGCGAAGGCACTCGTGCATACGGTGAATGACACGGCCTACCTAGTCAGCCCGGGTGTGTTCCAACGCTATGCGCAGGAGCATCCCGAAGTGGCCGCACTCGCCAAGCAGGAGAATCAACAGGATTGGCAGTGGGTGCAGAAGCGCTTCGAGAAGCTGCAGCTACATCGAAAGCAGCCCAATGGCCTGAACATTTGGACCTGTGAAGTCACGGGCCCGAGGAAGCCCCGCCGACTGCATGGCTACCTCCTCGAAGACGGGTCCTTGGCACTCGCCGAAATACCGCCCAACAACCCCTATCTTGCTCTGACTCAGGAAGGATGACGCGATTCGGGCATTGATCGCCACCGTCGTGTGGCGACGATCAATGCCCCGCGAAAATTGGCAACATTTGGCGAACTGAGCTACTCGGCCCGCGCCAACTCCTGTGCAAGGAACGGAGCGGTTCTGCTGCCAGACGTTCGGGCCACCTGCTGAGGGGAGCCCGCCACCACGATGCTGCCGCCGGCAGCGCCTGCACCAGGCCCCACGTCGATCACCCAATCAGCCTGGGCCACCGCGCGCATATCGTGTTCGATCATCACTACGGTATTGCCGGCATCGACCAGGCGCTGCAACTGCACCAGCAGCCGGTCGGCGTCCGACGCATGCAGCCCGGTAGTCGGCTCGTCGAGCACGTACAGGCTTCGGCCGCGCTGGCTGCGCTGAAGCTCGGTCGCCAGCTTGATACGCTGCGCCTCGCCACCGGAAAGCTCGGTGGCCGGTTGCCCCAGGCGCAGGTAGTCCAGTCCGATATCGCGCAGCAGTTGCAGTGGCCTTGCCACAGCGTCTTCACCCGCGAAGAATTCGCTGGCTTCGTCCACGGTCATCTGCAGCACCTCGGCGATGTTGCGCCCGTTCCATTGAACCTTCAGCGTGGCCTCGTTGTAGCGTGCGCCATGGCACGTCGGGCACGGCGCGTACACGCTGGGCATGAACAGCAGTTCCACGCTGACGAAGCCCTCGCCCTCGCAGGTCTCGCAGCGCCCCTTGGCGACGTTGAACGAGAAACGGCCGGCGTCATAGCGGCGGCGGCGAGCGTCGGGCGTGGCGGCGAACAGCTTGCGCAAGTGGTCGAACAGGCCGGTGTAGGTAGCCAGGTTCGAGCGCGGCGTGCGCCCGATCGGCTTCTGGTCCACCTGCACCAGGCGCTGTATGGCGTCCACATCGCCCGCCAGATGACCGCCAGTCGCTTCGATCACCGCCGGCCCTTCGCTGGTGGCGCTTTCGGCCGCATCGTCTTCCGGCTCGTGGCCCAGGTGCAGCAGCACCAACTCCGGCAGGGCCTGCGCGACGAGGCTGGACTTGCCGGAGCCGGAGATACCGGTGACGGCCGTCAGCACGCCCAGCGGAATGCGTGCATCCACGCCATGCAGGTTGTGGCGGTGGATGCCCTGCAGTTCCAGCCAGCCGGTCGCTTCGCGTGCCCGGCTTCCCGACGCGGGGATCTCCTCGAACAGATAGCGGGCGGTGCGCGATTCGGCAATCTTGCGCAGGCCATCCGGCTCTCCGCTGTAGAGCACGCGGCCGCCACGCTCACCGGCATCCGGCCCGACATCCACCAGCCATTGCGCGCGGCGCATCAGGTCCAGGTCGTGCTCCACTACGAATACCGAGTTGCCGGCATCGCGCAGCCGGTCGAGCGCGTCGTATAGGGCCTGGCTGTCGGAGGGGTGCAGGCCCGCCGAGGGCTCGTCGAGCACGTACACGACACCGAACAGCAGGGAACTCAATTGCGTGGCCAGCCGCAGGCGCTGCAACTCGCCGGCCGAAAGCGTCGGCGTGGTCCGGTCCAGCGTCAGGTAGCCCAGGCCCAGCCCACGCAGTTGGCGCAGGCGTGCCATCACGCCACCGGCCAGGCGCTGCGCGGCGAGGCGCTTTTCTTCCGATAGCGCCGAGGTGCGGCGCACGTCGGGCGATACCGCATGGACGGCGCGCCCGGAGGCCGCGCGTTCGGCACGGTCACGTCGGGTCGCTTCCTTGTCCGTAGCCGCCCCCGCTGCATGGGCGCGGGAATCGCCCTGGGCGATGGGTTCGAGCAAGGCCGCCAACTGGTCCAGCGGCATCTGCATGAACGCGCCGATGTCCACGCCGGCGAAGGTGACCGACAGCGCCTCGGACTTGAGCCGCTTGCCGTGGCAGGTGGGGCACGGTTTGCCCTCCATGAACCGGGACACGCGCTTTCTCATCAGCGCGCTCTGGGTATTGGCAAAGGTGTGCAGCACATACCGCCGGGCGCCGGTGAAGGTGCCCATGTAGCTCGGTTCCATCTTGCGCTTGAGCGCGGCGCGGGTTTCGGCCGGCGTGAAGCCCGCGTACACCGGCACCGTCGGTGTTTCCTCGGTGAACAGAATCCAGTCGCGATCCTTCTTCGGCAGGTCCTTCCACGGTCGGTCAACGTCGTAGCCCATGCTGACCAGGATGTCGCGCAGGTTCTGGCCTTGCCAGGCGGGGGGCCAGGAGGCGATCGCCCGCTCGCGGATGCTCAGGGAGGGATCGGGCACCATGATGGCCTCGGTCACCTCGTACACATGGCCCAGGCCGTAGCAGGTCGGGCACGCTCCCTGCGGCGTGTTGGGCGAAAAATCCTCGGCGTACAGCATCGGCTGGTTGGCCGGATAGGCGCCGGCGCGCGAATACATCATCCGCACCAGGCTGGACAAGGTGGTCACACTGCCCACGGAGGAACGCGCGTTGCTGGAGCCCCGCTGCTGCTGCAGCGCCACCGCCGGCGGCAGGCCGTCGATCGCATCGACGTCCGGCACGCCGGCCTGCTCGATCAGTCGCCGCGCATAGGGGGCCACCGACTCGAAGTAGCGTCGCTGGGCCTCGGCATAGATGGTGCCGAAGGCCAGCGAGGACTTGCCGGAGCCGGAGACACCCGAGAACACCACCAGCGCGTTACGCGGGATGGAGACGTCCACCTCCTTGAGGTTGTTCTCGCGCGCACCGCGCACTTCCACCATGCCGCTGGCCGCAGCGGTACAAGAGGATTCACCGAAAGAATTGTTTGGCAAGTTTTTATCCTGTAGTTCGTCCCGCTCAGGACGGGACTTCCTGAGTTCGGGTGCCGCGGCGGCTGGCTTCGAGCACTGCGGTGACAGTGCGGGCGTCGTAGCTGCCGCGCAGACGACGACCCTCGACGAAGAACGTCGGCGTGGCGTGCGCACCGCTGGCGACCGCACTGGCGAGGTCGCGCTCGACACGCTCGATCACCGCGGTGCTGTCGAGATCCGCGATGAACCGTTCGACGTCGAGCCCAAGCTCGGCGGCGTAGCCGATCAGATGCTCGCGCTCCAGCGCATGCTGACGGGTGAACACGAAGTCCAGCCACGGCCAGAACATCCCCTGGTTCGCCGCTGCCTCGGACGCCCGCGCGGCAATCGGCCCGTGCGGGTGGTGCGGCAGATGGCGCACCACATACCGCAGGTCGTCACCGAAGTGGGCGCGAAGATCGTCCCACGAACCGGTGGCGTGCGCACAGTACGCGCACTCGAAGTCCACGTACTCGACGAGTGTGAGCTGGGCGTCCTCCGGCCCGCGGATGTGATCGATCTCCGGATCGACCGGCGGCTCAAGCACCATCGGCAGGTCAGCGGTCTTCTCACCCCACCGCTGGGCGGCGACCTTGAAGATCAGCCACCCGAGCAACGTGGCGAACACCATCGACACGAGCACGCCGACCGTCGCCTGGCGGCCCAGGTCGGAGGTCGTGCCGAACGCGAGCCCGATGATCAGCAGCGACACGGTGAAGCCGATCCCGGACAGCGCCGCCCCACCGAACACGCTCCCCACCCCGACGCCCTCAGGCAGCCGGCCCAGGCCGAGACGGACGGCGACGAGCGTGGTGAGCCCGATGCCCAAGAGCTTGCCGAGCACGAGCCCTGCGATGACGCCCCACGTGACTGGCGAGCCAAAGGCCTCGGCGAGCAGCCCGCCACGCACGTCCACCCCGGCGTTCGCCAAGGCGAAGATCGGCACGATCAGCAGCGCCGTCGGCAGCCGCAGGAACTCGTGCAATCGCTCGTTCACCGAGATACCCCGGGACAGCCCGCAGTCCACCGCGCGGGCCGATGCGGCACTCGGCGACTGCCAGAAGTCGCGGAACAGTTGTCTTGCCGCAACGACCCCGTGACGTTGCGTCGCATAGGCGGGGATCAGCAGCCCCGCGGCCATCCCGGCGAGAGAGGCATGGATGCCGGAATACACGGTTGCGAGCCACAGCACGATCACGATCAGCACATACGGCATTGCCCGCCACTGGCGGGTGCGCCCTAGCCACCACAGCGCAACGAGACTGGCGAGGGCGATCAACAACGGGACGACCCGGATCTCCTCGCTATAGACGATGCCGATGATGGACACGGCGAGGAAGTCATCGACCACGGTCAGGGTGAGCAGGAACACACGCAATTGACCGGACAGCCGCGGACCGACGATCGCCAGGGTGCCCAGCATGAACGCCGTATCGGTGCCGACCACCGCACCCCACCCGTGCAGGCCCTGACCTCCGGCCAGCCCCACGAGCAGGACGTACACCAGAGCGGGAAGCACAACACCCGCGACCCCCGCGATCAGGGCGAGACCGGCACGGCTGCGATCCCGGAGCGATCCGTGGGCGAACTCCTGACGCACCTCCAGGCCGATCAGGAAGAAGAAGACGACCATCAGGCCGTCGTTGACCCAGTGATGCAGGTCCATGTGCAGGCCCAGCGGCCCGAAGTCAAACCCGACGTCCAGGTGCCACAACTCGAAATAGGCATCGGATAGCGGCGAGTTCGCCCACGCCAGCGCCACGACCGTGACGATCACCAGCAGCACCGCAGCACCAGACTCCGTGCGCAGATAGCGGGCAACGCGTCCCAGGCTGACATTCGCCGAGGATGCACCGAAAGAAGTGGCTGACATGTTCTTATCCTGTTCCTGTAGTTCGTGAAGTCGCGATGAGCCGGTTTCGGAGGCGACCGGTCAGGCGTCCGCCTCTGGCAGCGTCCCATCATCCAGCGAGCGCAGCCAAGTAAGCCATTCTCCCAGCCTGCGCTCAACACCTCTGTCCGTTGGCTGATACCAGCCCGGCCGCGCCACGCCCTCGGGAAAGTAGCTTTGCCCAGCGGCGTAGCCGTTGGGCTCGTCAGGAGCGTAGCGGTAGCCTTCGTGATACCCCATCTGCTGCATCAGCTTCGTCGGCGCATTGCGAAGATGGAGAGGCACAGGCAGGGAGCCGCTGTTCTTGACGAAGGTCTTCGCCTTGTTCCAGGCGGCATAGGCAGCGTTCGACTTGGGGGCGGCAGCAAGGTAGGTCGCCGCGTGGGCAATCGGTATTTCGCCTTCGGGGGAACCCAGCCTCTCATAGGCCAGCGCGGCATTGAGCGCCAGTTGCAGCGCCTGCGGGTCGGCATTGCCGATGTCTTCGCTGGCCACTACCACCATGCGGCGGGTCACCTGGCTGACGTCGCCGCTACCGTCAAGGATGCGGGCCAGCCAATACAGGGCCGCATCAGGGTCGGAGCCCCGTAGCGACTTGTGGAAGGCTGAGAGCTGCCAGTAGAACTCGTCACCGCCCTTGTCGAACCTGCGCAGCGATGGACTGGTGGACAGCTTGGCGGACTGGCCATCGACCACGGTCTTGCCAGCGCCCGACGCCGCATTCGTCACCTGCTCAAGCAGATTGAGGAAGCGCCTGCCATCGCCATCGGCAAAGCCCTTGAGCAGATCCAGCGCGTCCGCGTCCAACGTGACGCCCTGGAGATGCGGCAGTGCGCGTTCGTAGAGTTGGTTCAGTTCGTTGCCGGACAGCGGTTCGAGGGTATAGACCTGCGCGCGCGAGAGCAGAGCGGAATTGACCGCCAGCCCCGGATGCTCGGTCGTCCCCCCCACCAGGGTCAGGAGCCCCGACTCGACATGGGGCAGCAGGGCATCCTGCTGCGCCTTGTTGAAGCGATGGATCTCATCGACGAAGAGCACCGTCGATCGACCATGGTTGTCCAGTTCTGCCTGGGCCTCGTCGATGGCTTGCCGGATGTCCTTCACCCCGGCCAGCACGGCCGAGATGGCGATGAATCGGCTGTCGGTCGCACTGGCGGCCAGGCGCCCCAGGGTGGTCTTGCCCACGCCTGGCGGCCCCCAGAGGATGAATGAGTGCAACTTGCCCGCCTCGAACGCGAGACGAAGCGGCTTGCCGGGGCCGAGCAAGTGCCGTTGCCCGACGAATTCATCCAGCGTCTTGGGCCGCAGGAGTTCGGCCAAGGGAGGCTTGGGCTTTGTCGTGAATAGATCAGTCAAGTTCCTCTCCCTGGCATTTCTGATAGTTGACGTTCCGATAAGGTGGGCACCTCAATCCAGAGAGCCGGATTTATCCAACGCCGTGGGCTCTTTGTCGCTAATCGCATGCATGATGATGCGAGAGCCGCGGTAGCCGATGCTATGGTTCCATACCAGCTCAACGCGACGCTGAGACGATTTCGCGTACCGATCAGAAAGTAGATATGCGCGAGCTTCCAGATCCACCACGCAAAGGCTCCACGCAGCTTAACCCGCCCCATGTCAATTACGGCCAGGCTGCGGCCGATGGTGCAGCAGCGGCAGACGCTCCTGCACGGTGCGAATCAGCTCCACGGTGTCGTACTGCTTCCACGCCTCCCGGTCGCTACCCAGGTACGCCTCGAAGGCCTTGTGTCCCCAGGGAACCTGGGTGGGGGCGACGATGGGCGAGAAGGCCGAGACGCTTCGATAACGGCCCGGGTTGCGCAGGGCGGTGACCAGGGCGCCATGCCCGCCCATGGAATGGCCGCTGATGCTCCGCTCCGCTGTCACGGGAAAGTGGGCCTCGATCAGCGCCGGTAGTTCCTGCACCACGTAGTCATACATCCGATGATTCGCAGCCCAGGGTTCCTGCGTGGCGTTGACGTAGAAACCCGCCCCCTGTCCGAGGTCAAAGGCGGGATCGTCGGCAACGCCTTCGCCGCGAGCGCTGCTATCGGGCTCGACGACGGCAATGCCATGTTCGGCCGCGTAGCGCTGGACGGCGGACTTGGTGATGAAGTTCTGCTCGGCGCAGGTGAGGCCTGAAAGCCAGTACAGCACCGGCACCTTGCCGTGCTGTGCCTGCGGAGGCAGATAGACGCCGACTTTCATCGTGCAACCGAGCGTCGTGGATTCATGCTGATAAACGTCCTGCCAACCATCAAAGCTGGCGTGATGTTCGATGCGTTCCATGGTGTTCTCCTATGCTCAAAGGAACGGCGCAGCTCTCGCGCGCCAGGACGGCATCTCGTCAGGAAGATTTCTCTTCCGCTGCCGTGTCGCCGTGGGCGTGTCTGATCCTGCGCACGATCCACCAGATCGTCAGCATCACCGCAGGCACCAGAACCGCCATTACCGGCGCCACGCTGTCGTGAACCATCGGAATGCCCTTGAGCAAATAGCCGAGAAGACTCATGACGTAATAAGAAATTGCCGCGACCGACAGGCCTTCGACGGTTTGCTGAAGGCGCAATTGCATCTTGGCCCGGTTGTTCATCGACGCAAGCAGATCGCGGTTCTGGCGTTCAAGCTCGACGTCGATCCAGGAACGCAGCAACGCGATGGCCCGGGTCAGCTTGTCGGAGAGCTTGGCCTGGCGCTCCTTTACGGATTGGCATGTCCGCATGGCGGGAGCGATGCGACGCTGCAGGAAATCCGCCCAGGTGCAGTACCCGGATACGGCCTCTTCCGAAAGCGCTGCCAACCTTTCCTCGACGATCTCGTAGTGCCAGCTTCCAGCTCGGCAGCCAGACCGGTCAATTCGGACAGCAGCACGTCGCTGTCGCGCCGTTCCACCAAGCTCGTACACATCTCGTCGGTGATCGCCGCAAGGCGCGACTCCATGCGCCGCAGCTCCGACGTCATCGACCGCGTCAACGGCAAGGACAGCAACGCCAAGGTACGGTAGGTCTCGATCTCCAGCAGACGTTGAGCCAGCGCACCCACCCGCGCCGGGGTCAAATCGCGGGCAAGGACGAGGACCTGCGTCAGGCCATCCTCATCCTGTCGAAAGTCGGTCAGGATGGCGGCAGAGCCGTTCTCCACCAGCGAGTAGCACAGGCTGGCAGGATCGAAGCGATCGGCCTCCTTCTCCGTTTCCGGCGTCCATGGAAGAAGTCTCAAACGGATGCCGGATACGATCGGGCCGGGAGGAACAAATCCATGCTTGAACGGATTTTCGCCGCACGGCTCTCCCGTCTCGGAATCCAGCGAAGCGCACCAGAGATACGTTGAGAACTCGGTGTGTTTTTCACAGTGCAGGTCTCCCTCATCCCATGTCACGCCGTGAAGCGGCGTAGCGTGGTCGGGCTCGGCAACGCCGAAGCGATGAGACAACTCACTCATCGCCATCTGATCCCTGGCCTGATCGCCTTCGGTCATGAAAGCGAGCTGCAATATGCCGCGGGGGGCCTGAATCAACAGATGCGGGCGCGCATGCACTTCACCCACGGCCGCAGCACGATCGGCATAGGCCGGCATGCCGTACACGGTGGCGGTCGGGGTGGGGTGTACGGTCGTCGTATTGATGTTGGCCGGCTCTTGCATAACGACCTCATTTCTTCTTGGGTGAAAAACACGCTTCAAAGCAAATGCCCGCAGCCATGCGTTTCGCACATGGCTGCGGGCCGATCTTCATGAGCGGGCACCGCTCTACACGGTCCGTCTACGTGTAGAGGCTTGTGCTGGCCCTTTCAGAACGCCCTCAGCTTCCTAGCTTTCAGACGAAGGTGTACGAGCAAACCTTGTTGCCCGCCGGATCACGCAGGTAGGCCGCATAGGCACCCGGCAGGTGGCCACGCGGGCCAGGCTGGCCCTCGTCGGTGCCGCCTGCGGCAAGGCCGGCGGCGTGGAAGGCATCCACTTCGGCGGGAGTGGCGGCCGCAAAGCCGACCGTCACACCGTTGCTGGAAGGCGCTTCACCATTGCCAGGACGGGCGATGATGAAAGCCGGCTTTTCGCGACCGAAAAGCACCCATCCGTTGCCGAAAGGACCGAGGTTCTTGATGCCGAGAGCACCCAGAGCGGCGTCATAGAACGCGGTCGACTTCTGGACGTCGGCGGCGCCGACGAAGACGTGCGAGAAGATGCCGTCGCCGGAAATGACAGGATTGGACATGGTTAATTTCCTTGGTGGCTGGTGTTGAATGGATAGTGAGTGATCAGTAGTGGATCACCGTGCGAATCGACTTGCCTTCATGCATCAGGTCGAAGGCCTTGTTGATGTCGTCGAGGCCCATGGTGTGGGTGACGAACGGGGCGAGATCGATCTCGCCTTTCATTGCGTCTTCCACCATGCCGGGAAGCTGAGTGCGGCCCTTGACCCCACCGAAAGCCGAACCCTTCCAGGTGCGACCGGTGACCAACTGGAACGGGCGGGTCGAAATTTCCTTGCCAGCACCAGCCACGCCGATGACGATCGACTGGCCCCAGCCGCGGTGGGCAGCTTCCAGAGCCGAACGCATCACGTCGACGTTGCCGATGCACTCGAAGGTGTGATCGACACCCCAGCCGGTCATCTCGATCAGAACCTCGTGAATCGGCTTGTCGAAGTCCTTCGGGTTGAGACATTCGGTCGCGCCGAAGGTACGAGCCAGTTCGAACTTCGCCGGATTGGTATCGATGGCGATGATGCGGCCCGCTTTGGCCTGGCGTGCACCTTGAATCGCAGCGAGACCGATGCCGCCGAGGCCGAAGATGGCCACCGAGTCGCCGGGCTGTACCTTGGCCGTGTTGTGCACGGCACCGATGCCGGTGGTCACGCCGCAGCCCAGCAGGCAGACGTGCTCGGGGTTGGCGTCCGGGTTGATCTTGGCCAGCGAGACTTCGGCGACGACCGTGTATTCGCTGAAGGTCGAGCAGCCCATGTAGTGGTAAAGCGGCTGACCGTTGTACGAGAAGCGAGTCGTACCATCGGGCATCAGCCCCTTGCCCTGGGTTGCACGAACCGCGACACACAGGTTGGTCTTGCCGGACTTGCAGAACAGGCACTCGCCGCATTCGGCGGTGTAGAGCGGAATGACGTGATCGCCAGGCTTCACGCTGGTCACACCTTCACCCACCTCCACGACGATACCCGCACCTTCATGACCCAGCACGACCGGGAAGAGACCTTCGGGGTCGTCGCCCGACAGGGTGAAGGCGTCGGTATGGCAAACGCCGGTATTCGTGATCTTGATGAGCACCTCGCCCTTGCGCGGCGGCTCGACGTCGATCTCGACGATTTCCAGCGGCTTTCCTGGCCCGAAGGCAACTGCTGCACGTGATTTCATGATGTCGCTTCCTTTACTAGCTAACTAAATTTGCCCTCACCGAGGGCACCCTGGTGCCTCTATCGCAGATAGGAGCGGACGATAGAGATGGTCTCGTCAATGGACTTGTTCTGCGAATCGCTCCTGATTTCGCTACTGGGAAATTCTTCCCGCAGATAGCTCTCCAGAACGGTTGCCATCAATCCGTTGACTGCCCCACGAACGGCCGCAAGCTGCTGAAGAATTGCAGGGCATTCCGCACCTGCATCAAGCGCTTGCTCAAGAGTCGCTACCTGACCTTTGATGCGCCGGATGCGCGTCAGTGCTTGCTTCTTTTCTTCCGGACTGTGTGGCATCGAACACCTCTCTACTTGGGTACACCGCCGCATTATACAATACTCCCTCATAGTATATGCGGCCGAACTTCGCCACAAATTCTGTGTTCTTCGAGCACTCTTACAGGCTAGTACAGGTTTGTTCCCAAGAAGCGCGAAACATTCATATCAATGAATATTTCTTGCATGTATCGACAGCATCGGGGCAAGTTCAAAACTGGTCAAACTGGAAAAATCTATGCGCAGATAGATATGACCTATCTAAGCCGACTCATTGAGTTGAAGCTATCAAGATGAGACCGGCTAGGCGACCTGATGACCCGAGTGTCGAGCTTTCCGCAGTGCAGGCAACATCTGTCCGTCCCAGTCACGATCGACCGCAACCTGGGCCTGTTCTTGGTTTCGTTCGAGTGCTTCAACGTCAAGATCACCGATCGCCCATGTCTGCGTGCCGCAAGTAGTCGCGAGAATGCCATCCTCGGGGAATCCACGATCCATGGGTGCATAGATCGTGGCCTCGCCAGTGTTCGTGTCCAGCGCCGGACTCCAGTCAGCAGCTCCGGTCGTCACGGCCTGCGCGACGAACATCCGGTTCTCCAGTGCCCGCGCCATGCAGCCCACACGAACCCGGGTTGCACCTGCCCTCGTGTCCGTACAGCTCGGGACCAACAGCAGGCGTGCACCCGCCTCTCGCTGGGCTCGCACAGGCAATGGAAACTCACTGTCGTAGCAGACAGCGATGCCGGCACGCACGCCATTCAGGTCGAACACCTTGAGTTCGTCGCCCCCCTCGATGACGCCAGTGTCTTTCTCGAACCCCGTCAACTGCAATTTGTCCTGGTAGTCACGCGTGCCGTCCGGCGCAAACCACCACGCCCGGTTGCGATAGCGATCCGGTCCAACCCGGGTCAAGAACGTACCGGCCTGAATGGTCATGCGCAGCTCGCGCGCCAGGTCGGTGTACAGGGCTAGCCACGCAGGCTGCAAGGCCAGCAGCGCGGCCAGCGAGGCGTTGAAATCCTGGCGGATGCCAGGCTCGAACATCGCAGCCAGTTCGAGGGACAGATATTCGGGCAACACGGCCAGTTCCGCTCCGGCACGGCTCGCCTCCTCCAGAACCCGCCGCTGCCGCGCTGCGAATGCCTCGAAGCCCGTGGGCTGACCCACTGCGTATTTCGCAACTGCTACTTTCATTTCGCGTTCTCCAGGGAGCGCAGCCACATCGTGAGCGTCTGCTCGGTTTCGCTCGGCTCACCCACCTGTTTCCAGGGCAGCGTAACCTTCATGTCCGACTGCCGCACGTAACCACGACGGGTCCAGAAGGGATCATTACTGCGGTAGTTGGAAGGACGCCGGGGATCGTCGCCTGCGCGATCCACCGACGCGAACGATGTCCACTGCATGCCGCCCAACGAACGGGCATGCGCTTCGCGTTCGTCAAAGAAGCGATGGCCCATGCCAAGGCCCCGGAAGGCCGGGAGAAGGACTGATTCGCCGCAGTAAAACACTGCCTCCATCGGGATTGCTCGATCGGCGAACGGCACCTGGAAGGCCGGCTCCGCATCGCCGAGCGGCAATCCCGTGGACGCACCCACGACCACGTCATCAGCGAGCGCGAGTACCAGCAGGCTGTCTGCCGAACGGGCGTACATAGCGAGGTAGTGCTTCTCGTATTCGGTGTCGCCCTCGTACAGGTAAGGAAAGCTGCGGAAAACGCTCGCCCGCAGGCCTGCCACGGCATCGAACCATTCGGCAATGTCCGGACCACGACGAACCAGCACCTGCACGTCGCTGGTCATTTCAGGCGTCCCCTCCAACCTGTGCGATCCAGTCGCCGAGATTGTAGTAGTTGGTGACACGAGCGATCTTGCCATCGCGGATCTCGAAGAACGCGCCGCCCGGCAGCACGTAGCGCTGGCCCTGGGCTTCCGGCAGCCCGTCGTCCGTGACTTTGTATTCGCCATGCACCACGTACTCCGCGCCTGCACACAGGCCGTCGGCGCTGACCATCACTACGATCCCGCGCAGTTGCTCGCCATAGCAACGGTCCATGCGCTGCAGGAAGGCGCGGAAGGCTTCGCGACCGACCTCACGAGCGCCCTGGTTCAAGTCGTGCGCGACGTCATCGGTCAACATTGACAGCATGGCCTCGCGGTCGCCGCGGTTGAAGGCGTCGTAGTAGGCAGTGATGAGAGTCGCAGCGTTCATTCGCGTTCCTTATTGGGTTGTTCGGAGCGGAGCATTCCGGGGTGTTGTCAGTCTGGGCAACCGCGCCTCCCTTGTATATGGAATTGTTGCGATTTTATAATTCCACAATCTGAAACAATCAACGAACAGCGAAATCGGCCATGAGGCGTGCGTCATGAACAAGGAACTGGAACTACTGCGCATCTTTCGGGTGGCGGCCGAAAGCAGCAGTTTTCGCGATGCGGCCGTCCGGCTGGGGACTTCTCCGCAAGGTGTAACCCGTGCCATCCAGCAACTGGAGCAACACTACGGCGAGGTGTTGTTTCATCGAAGCACGCGCCAGGTGCGCATCACCGCCTTCGGCGAAGGGCTGCTAGACCAAGTGCGCCCCGCATTGGAGCGGTTCGAGGATCTGTGGCGAACGCCTGGCTCCGACCAGCAGGCCACTCTGTCCGGTACGGTTCGCATCACCGCACCGCACAGCTTGGGCACCAGAGCGGTGCTACCGGCACTGGAGCGCGTGGCCGTGCGTCATCCCGGCATCACGCTGGATGTGCGCCTGTCCGATCGCATCAGCAATACGGTTGACGAAGGGATTGACGTCGGGATCAGGGTCGGATTCATGCGCGATAGCCGCTTCGTCGCACGCAAGGCCGCCGACATGAGACTCCCCATCGTTGCCGCTCCGCGCCTGATCAAGAAAGTGGGCGTACCTGCAAAGATCGATGCGCTAAGCAGTCTGCCAGTTACCGTGGGCTTGGATATTAATACCGGCCGTCCCTGGCCTTGGCACTTCAAGGCGGGACGCCAGTGGACACCTACCGCACCCACTCTCGTCGCCGACAATGCCGACATGGAAATGGGAGCGGCGCTGGCCGGGATCGCGTTCGCGCAGCTGGCGGACTACATGGCCGCCCCCTACATTGCCAGCGGGAAGCTCGTGCGAGTGCTGGAGAACGAAGAACCTCCGGCATGGGGGTTGTACGTCTATCGGCCTCAGCGTGGCCCAATTCCGGGAAGGGTTCGAGCGGTATTTGATGAAATGCTGGTCGCCGTTGGATCGTTGCCAGCTTTGCGCTGACACGTCGCAAGACGCTGTAGGGCACACACCTTGGAAAGCGGGGCACTGAGCCTCGGTGGCTCACCCCTCCGGTTGAATGGTAATCCCCCCACTAACCGAACTGGCCAGACTCTTTACTACCAGCATTTATGCAAAGCGAAGCAAATGAACGTGGTTTGAAGAGCACAGGGGAGAATGGTTTTTGTCGGAGACAAACACCATTCGTTGGAACGAAGTCATCAAGATGTGTCTACCGGACGCTTACGGTAGCCCGGCACATAGGCCTGCACAGCGGCGACCATTTCCTCAAATAGAGGCTTCGACGACAGCTTGGCCGGTAGCCTCCGACAGTACGAACACGGTGTCGCGCATCATCAGCGGTGGCTCGATCGGATTCATGATGATCGCCTTGCCGTTAGCTACACCGCCGATCAACTCGATGGCTTTACTGGTGGTTTCGGTGAACTCATCAATGTTGGCGCGGGTGCCGGGACCTGCGGATTTCTGATCGAGGCAGAGTCGCCGAAGAGGTCCGGCCTCTACCAAGGCATCCAGTGCTGCTTGAGATTGTCGCCCATCAGCGATGCGTTTAAACGGGGTGGGCCGCGACCCACTCTTTGAGATGAGCAACAAAACTGAGAACGGTCGGAGCGATGTTTTCTCTTGAAGGGTATACCGCATAGATTCCCACCGGCGGCTCAATGGCCCAATCGGAAAATGCCTCCACCAGCTTTCCTGAATCAAGATCATCTCGTACATGCCAGTCCATCAGCAGCGCTACGCCATGCCCATCTATTGCCATCTGGCGAACCACTTCCCCCAAACTGGATGAAAAACGTTTGCGTATTTTGCATGTTTTATTAACGCCTTCTCGGGACATGGCCCAACTGGAATCTTTTCCCACGATGAGGCCGTCCAGCGTGGTCAAGTCTTTTGGAGAGGTAGGCATACCCTGTTTTTCCCAATAATGGGGGGGCAGCGCAAATCAGACGTCGGGACGAGAAATCCTCTGCGCAATCAGGGATGAATCGGCCATTACTCCGTGCCGAATCGCAAGGTCGGTACCATGGGCGGCCAAATCAACCAGTTGATCTGTCGGGTGTAGATCAACGATAACGCCAGGGTAGCGTTTGAGATAACTGCTCACGACGCTCGATAAATAACCTTGGGCAAATGTCGCAGAAGCGGTTATGCGTAGATGACCGGTAATCTCGATTTTCTGGAAAAATCCTCGCTCGGCCTTTGCGACGCTTTCGAGGATGCTTAGCGCGTGCTGATAAAGCTTCTCACCGTCCGAAGTGGGGCTTAGCTTGCGGGTGGTGCGATTGAAAAGTCTGCGACCAACGCTGTCCTCAAGGGCCAGAAGACGCTTGCTTGCGCCTGCGGCAGTCATCCCCATTCGTTCGGACGCTGCGCGGATGGAACTCTCCTCGAAAACAGCAATAAACAATCGCAATTCATCAATGGAATCCAGCATTTATTACCAACCAAAAGGACCGAAAGATTCAATAATTCTAGGAGGGTGTAGACAAAATCATGTGGTGAGTCGGCGCGCGAGTATTCGTGCCTCGGCCAACCACACCCATGCCTCGCTTACCGCAAAAAGACGGTCGTGGTGCATGATCAGTCGCCGAGCCCTCTCATTCCAGGCATGAGTTCGCTCCACCACCCATCGCTTGGGCATGACCACAAATCCAGCCTGAGCAGGTTCCACGGAAAATAGATCGCCTTGCTCCGAGTGCCATTGCCCTGTTCTTCTGTTGTTCGGCCCACGGATCACTTGAACATCGATCGCGTGCATTTGATGTGTGCGTTGCGCCCATTTTCCTGCATACGCACTATCAACAAAGAGCGTGCCCAGTGACGGATACTTTTCCTTCGAGTAGGCCACCGCATCATCCGCCGCGTCCCGATCCTGAACGCTTGCAGCACTGATACTCACAGCCAGCAGCAGGCCCAACGTATCGACGATCAACTCCGTTTACGGCCCTTCACTTTTTTGCCTGCGTCGTAGCCGCCGTCACCGCCTTGAGGAGAACTGCGGGTCGATTGTGAATCCAGGACAGCCGCTGACGGGCTGTCAGCGCGTTCTTCCCGCTCACGCCATTGAGCCCGCAAGCGATCATGCATTTGCTCGAATTTGCCTTGAGCGCTCCACCGGCGGAAGGTCTTGTAGACATTGTCCCAATGAGGAAAATCGCGGGGTAGCATTCGCCATGAGCACCCCGTGCGTACCACATAGCAACAGGCCTCCAGCAACGTCCGCCGAGAATGAAGCGGCGGCACCCCTCGTCCGCCCTGGCTTTCAAACAGGTCGGCGACCAGTGCCCACTCGGTATCTGTCAAACAACTGGGATATAGCTGTTCCGGCAGTTGGCGTCGGTGGCTTTCATTGTAGCCATACGATTTATTAGGTTCAGGTGACTGAAAACTACCCTTGGCCCGCTGCTTTACACGCGTAATCCCTGCCAGTTTCAACGCTTTTGCAAAGGTGTCGGGATGCGCAGCGATACCGGTTTCGGCAAGGAATACGAGCGCCAACTCGGCTTGGCTGGAATAGGGATGCGCATGAGCGAGCCTCACCAGCACGGGATAGTGCTCGGCGGCAATCGAGCGAGGACGTCCGGTTTTAGGCATGGCTTGAAGGCTACTCAGACAGGGGAGCGGAAGTTTAATTTATTTTGTCTACACCCTCTAGGGAAGGTCTGAAAAAGACTTCCCGAATCTGGTGAATTACGCCGATCCCGCCAGCCGAGTTTTTCCATGAAGCAGATGACCTTCGCCGACGCCGAGTACGCCGGCAAGCGCAAGCAGACCCGTAAGGAATTGTTCCTGATCGAGATGGATCAGGTGGTAGCCATATTGCTTCTATGGCGTTCAACTGTCTAAGTTCGTCACGAGCTGCAAATTCAAGGGCCGCCACGCGCGGGCGACGGCATCACCACTCGTCTGGTCATAGCTCGATTTGTGGAACATACGTTCGTAGAACTAAACAGATATCTCGTAAGCAGACGAAACCACCTCATCGTCGCTTGAACGGGAGAGTCTAATGAAAGCCATCGTTTACAACGGGCCACGCGACGTCAGCGTGCAAAATGTCCCAGACGCCAAGATCGAAAAACCTACCGACGCCGTAGTGCGCATCACCACTACCAATATCTGCGGCTCTGACCTGCATATGTACGAGGGCCGCACCTCGATGGAGACGGGACGTGTTTTCGGTCACGAGAACCTCGGGGAAGTCATCGAAGTCGGCGCCGGCGTAGATCGCATCAAGGTAGGTGATCGCGTCTGTTTGCCATTTAATATCGGCTGCGGTTTCTGCGAAAACTGTGAAAAAGGTTTGACCGGTTTCTGCCTCACGGCCAACCCCGGCAGTGCTGGTGCTGCTTACGGGTTTGCCGATATGGGCTCATACCAGGGTGGTCAAGCAGAACTGCTGCGTGTGCCATATGCGGACTTCAATTGCCTGGTGCTGCCAGAGGATGCGCAAGAGAAAGAAAACGACTACGTCATGCTGTCAGACATATTCCCCACCGGATGGCATGCCACTGAACTGGCTGGCCTGATGCCGGGTGAAAGCATCGCCATTTACGGTGCAGGGCCAGTGGGCCTGATGGCAGCTCATGCCGCGATGATCAAAGGCGCCTCGCAAGTGTTCGTGGTCGACAACCATCCGGATCGATTGAAATTGGCCGCGCAGATGGGGGCCACGCCAATCAACTCCCTGGAGAAAGAGGCGGTTGATCAGATCCTCAACCTGACTCACGGCAAAGGCACTGATCGAGGTTGTGAGTGTGTGGGGTACCAGTGCTGTGACAAACACGGCCATGAGGTCAATCACCTGACGATGAACAACCTGGTAGCTTCCACCAAGGCCACGGGTGGCATCGGCGTCGTCGGGGTGTTTGTTCCTCAGGATCCGGGCGCGAAAAATGAACTGGCGAAGGAAGGTAAAATGGCCTTCGATTTCGGCGCGTTCTGGTTCAAGGGCCAGCAGATACGCACCGGGCAAGCCAACGTCAAAGCCTATAACCGCAGGCTCGCGGAGCTGATCCAGCACGACCGCGCCAAGCCTTCGCAGATCATCTCTCACAGCCTGAAATTGGCGGAAGGGCCCGATGCGTACAAGCATTTCGATGCGCGAGATGAGGGTTGGACAAAGGTCATTCTGAAGCCGGCAGCCTGATCGAACAGCTGTATGGATCTGACGCCCTGACGATATCGCCGGGCGTCAGCCCAAAGACCCGCCTACTCGCGCTTACAGTATGGCCGCTATGTATTTACCGACCACATACCACCTGTCGTCCGCTCGAAATGCGAGCGCGGTTGTTGCGCAAGATGATCAAGGGAAAAATGGTAAGCGTACTGACTTCGATGGTCGACCCGCTGCGCTTTCCGGGTGGGGAGATCGTCGACCTTTACAGTCAACGCTGGGAAATCGAGCTGGGCTATCGGGCGATCAAGCAGAGACTGCTGGGCGGCGAATATACCCTGAGAAGCAAGACGCCAGAGATGATCGCTCAAGAGCTATGGGGTGTGCTGCTAGGCTACAACCTTTTGCGCTACCAGATGGTACTGATGTCCAGGCAGTGTCCCGGTGTGTACCCCTGCGAAATGAGTTTCACTGCCTGCAGTTGGGCCATCTGAATCGCCCCTGGTTTCGTAGACACCTCCAAGCCTCATAATGAGGCCCAAATAGGAGGTGCCATGAGTCGTCAGCGTTACCCCGAAGAGTTCAAGATCGAAGCGGTCAAGCAAATGACCGAGAAAGGCAAACCCGTCGCCGATGTCGCCCAGCGCCTGGGCATGTCCGTACATAGCCTTTACGCCTGGATCAAGGTCTACACCAAGCCCCAAGAGCAGCGTCAGCAAGACGACGATCAGCAGGCCGAATTGCGCAAGCTACGCGCTGAACTCAAGCGCGTGACTGAAGAGCGAGACATCTTAAAAAAGGCCGCCGCGTACTTTGCCAAGGAGTGCGGCTGAAGTACGCCTTCATCAAGAAGCACTCGACTGATTACCCGGTGCGGCGCCTTTGCCAAACCCTCAAGGTGCACCCCAGCGGCTACTACGCCTGGCTGGCCGAGCCTCAATCTGCCCGAGCAAAAGAAGATCAACGTCTGCTTGGCTTGATCAAGCACGCTTGGCTAGAAAGCGGAGGTGTATACGGCTACCGCAAAATTCACGATGACCTACGTGAGCTGGGAGAGGAATGCGGACGAAATCGAGTCGGGCGCTTGATGCAGGCGGAGGGGCTGCGTTCGCAAACGGGCGATCGGCGGCGTCCAGGGTTTTACGGTGGAAAACCAACAGTGGCCTCGCCCAACCACCTCGCGCGGCAGTTCAAGGTCAGTGAGCCGAACAAGGTCTGGGTGACAGATATCACTTACATCCGCACCTATGAAGGATGGCTCTATCTAGCGGTAGTGCTGGATCTGTTCTCACGCCAAGTAATTGGTTGGTCAATGAAGCCAAGGATGTGCAGCGACCTGGCTATCGACGCAATGTTGATGGCTGTGTGGCGACGCAAGCCACAGCAGCAAGTGATGATTCACTCAGATCAAGGTAGTCAGTTCAGTAGCTCAGATTGGCAAAGCTTCTTGAAGGCTAACAATGTAATCAGCAGCATGAGTCGGCGGGGAAACTGCCACGACAATGCCGTAGCCGAGAGCTTTTTCCAACTTTTGAAGCGGGAGCGCATCCGACGAAAGATCTACACAACCCGTGAAGAAGCCCGAAGTGATATTTTCGATTACATCGAAATGTTCTATAACCCTAAACGCCGACACAGCAGTGCTATGCAGCTGTCTCCAATAGAGTATGAGAAACGCTATTTCCTGAGCTTGGAGAGTGTCTAGGAAACCAGGGGCGATTCAGAGAGATACAAGCCTGGACTGCATTGGAGGCTCACAATCGAGCCCCCAACACACGCCGCCTTAGGAAGACGTGAGGTCTCAGGCGGTCATTACGGTGACCGACTTGGTGACCAGGTACGGCTCAAGAGCCTCTGGGCCACCTTCCGAGCCGTAGCCCGAGTCTTTAACACCGCCAAACGGCATTTCAGGAACCGGAGTCGAAGGCTGGTTGATCCAGAGCATGCCCACTTGGAGAGTTTGGGTAAGAAGGTGAACGTTGCGATATGAACGCGTGAAAGCATAACCGCCCAGGCCGAATGGGAGACGGTTGGCCTCAGCTATCGCTTCCTCAATATGATCGAATCCACGTACAGCTGCGATCGGACCAAACGGTTCTTGAGAAAGCACTTCAGCATCCAACGGAACATCTGCTAGAACAGTTGGGGCGAAGAAGTTGCCTGTCGAGCCGATTCGCTCACCACCAGTCGCTACCGTCGCGCCCGATTTACGTGCGTCTTCAACCAAACCTGCGATTGCCTCTACTCGACGAGCATTCGCTAGAGGCCCATAGTTAACTCCATCTTCGAGGCCATTACCGATTTTGAGGCCTTCAGCGTATGCGACCATGCCTTTCACAAAGGCATCTTTGATGCTGTTATGCACCAAGAATCGTGTCGGGGAGATGCACACCTGACCGGCGTTCCGGAATTTAGAGGCGCTTGCCACCTGGATAGCTAACTCCAAATCGGCATCCTCGGCGATGATCACTGGTGCGTGTCCACCCAGCTCCATCGTCGCCCGCTTCATGTGCAGGCCAGCCAGGGCAGCCAACTGTTTACCGATCGCAGTGGAACCGGTGAAGGTGATTTTGCGGATCACTGGGTGCGCGATAAGGTATTTGGAGATCTGGTCGGGGTTACCGTACACCAGACCGATAACTCCCTTTGGTACACCTGCGTCGGCAAATGCACGAATCAGTTCGGCTGGTGAACGCGGGGTCTCTTCAGGAGCCTTCACCACGAAAGAGCAACCTGTTGCCAATGCAGCACAGAGCTTACGAACCACCTGGTTAACCGGGAAATTCCATGGCGTAAAGGCTGCTACCGGGCCAACTGGCTCCTTTACGACAATTTGGCTAGCGTTGATATTGCGAGGAGGAACTACACGACCATAAACGCGACGACCTTCCTCGGCAAACCACTCAATGATATCTGCCGCAGAGTTGACTTCGATACGCGACTCCAGCAATGGTTTGCCCTGCTCTTGAGTCATGTACCGGGCGATCGTTTCGGCCCGCTCCCGAATGATGGAAGCGGCTTTGCGCATGATGGCAGATCGCTCGTATGCAGGTACATTACGCCAGACATCGAATCCAGCCTGTGCCGCATTAACAGCTTGTACAAGGTCACCTTCAGACGCATGGGCAACGGTACCAATTCTCAAACCGGTTGCGGGGCTAACAACATCAATAGTTGATCGACCTTCAGCATCACGCCACTCTCCATTGATGAAAAGTTGAGTATCTGGGTACGTCTCATTAATCATAAATCACCTTTTTAATTGTTAGCTGAGTGCCTAGACCCTTGCGGTATCATGGCATGTGATTCGCGGTGAATCCGCCTAAAAATACACGGCAATCAAGACAGTTTAAAACTGACTCGCAGAATCATTAAAACGACTTTTTTTCCTTCATCCAGTCCTTATCATTGCAAAACCAGGTCTACCCTTATCCTAGAGCCAGCCAAGGATTATCAGATCCACGCAAGCTTTAGGGATGGTCTGAAGTAGTCAGGTATTTCTGGCTGACTCCAGCCCTTGCCGATTTCAAAACGGTAATTCGGCTAAAAAACGATCAAATCATCCCCTCTTTCCGGATTTATAGCCGGCGCGAGCACCTCGCGCCGGCCATTTCCCGCATTACAGACGCACCTCTCCTGCATTCGTCAGCAAATGTCGGCGCGCCATCCACAGGTTCGACAGCGCGAACAGTGTCACCAACTGCGCGGTGTTCTTCGCCAGGCCACGCAAGCGTGTCTTCACGTAGCCGAATTGGCGCTTGATCACCCGGAACGGGTGCTCGACTTTGGCGCGCACCTGGGCCTTGGATTTCTCGATCTTGCGCTTGGCTTTGTACAGCGCACTGCGCTTACTCAGCTTCTTGTACGTACTGCGGCGGGCCGCAATCTGCCAGATCACCCCGGCCTTCATGTTCCGGGCGTTTCTCTACGCCGGTGTAACCCGCGTCGGCGCCGACCCTGTTTTCCTTTCCATGCAGCAGTTTGTCGACCTGGGTAACGTCAGCAACGTTGGCTGCCGTCCCCACCACGCTGTGCACCAGACCTGACTCGGCATCCGCGCCGATGTGAGCCTTCATGCCGAAGTAATACTGATTGCCCTTCTTGGTCTGGTGCATTTGCGGGTCACGCTTACCGTCCTTGTTCTTGGTCGAACTCGGCGCATGGATCAGCGTGGCATCGACGATGGTGCCCTGGCGCAGCGACAGGCCCCGATCGCCCAGGTAACCATTGATCACCGCCAGAATCCCGGCCGCCAACTCGTGCTTCTCCAGCAGGCGACGGAAATTGAGGATGGTGGTTTCGTCGAGAATACGCTCTAGGTTCAGCCCGGCAAACTGGCGCAAGATTGTGGTCTCGTACAGCGCCTCCTCCATCGCCGGATCGCTGTAGCCGAACCAGTTCTGCATCAAATGTACGCGCAGCATCGCCATCAGCTGATACGCCGGACGACCACCTTCACCCTTGGGGTAGTGCGGCTCGATCAGGGCAATCAAACCCTTCCACGGCACCACCTGATCCATCTCGATCAGGAACAACTCTTTGCGGGTCTGCTTGCGCTTGCCGGCGTACTCGGCGTCGGCGAAGGTCATTTGCTTCATCGGGAAACTCGGGCAACGGGATCGGCGTATTTCACCAGATTCGGGAAGTCTTTTTCAGACCATCCTTAGTCCCACTGAGCCCTGATAGGCATAACGACTCGCGGCCTAAGCCAATCAGTACATTGCCCAGCAATTGGGGTATTGCGCAGTTGAGGGCCATCCGTAGCCAAGCCCCGTCGAGCTTGGCTGAGGGGCTCGCTAGGATTCGGTCTTTACCTATGAGTTTTGGGGCGTAGTTGTGCTGACCTCGGGAGTTCGCTCATTGTCGGAAGAGTCGACTCGCTTTCTGACTACCAGGGCATATACCGCCGCCGCGATCAATGCGATGCCTGCGCTGATGAGAAATGCCGTCACAAACGAATGCGTACGGTCCACCACAACCCCTGTGATGAACGGGGCAAACGACCCTCCAAAGTAGCCGCCGAAGTTCTGAATGCTCGCCAGGGAGGCAGACTGATGGCGAGGGACAATAACAGTGACCAGCGCCCAGCTGGCGCCGCAAGCCATCTGAACGAAGAACATGGCCAAGGAAAGGTATGTCATTGCCAGGACCAAGTTAGGCGTGAAGGCGGCTGGCACTGTGAAGGCTGCACCTCCCAAGAGCCCAATGCAGATAGGCCATTTGCGGCTATTGATGGGCGAAGCGCCACGCGCCAGTAGGGCGTCAGCGATGAAGCCGCTCAGCACCATTCCGAGCGTGCCGACCAAGTAGGGGATCGATACAAGCCAGCCAGTATCTGCAAGAGAAAGGTGTCGTTCGCGTTCCAGGTAAGCAGGGAGCCAGGTCAGGTAAAGCCAGAGCATGTAGATGATGCCGGCATTGCCGACGATCATTCCCCAGGTTGTGCTGGACAAAAACAAACGCCGCCACTCTGCCATGGTCAGCTTCTGCTCGCCGATCATGCCAGGCCGCTTATCGTCCAGGTACTCCAGCTCCTCATGGGTCAGATCAACACTTTTCCTGTCCCGGTAAATGATGTACCAGCCGATGGACACCGCGATGCCAAAAGCGCCCATGATCATGAACATTTCACGCCACCCGAAGGTGATGAGTAGGGCGGTCAATATTGGTGGCGCCAGGGCCGGTCCAATTGTGGTGGATGCGATGAAGATACCAGTAGGTCGACCTCTTTCGTGGGTGCCAAACCACTCGCTGACGACCTTCATGCCGGCTGGAAAGTTGGGGGCCTCTCCGACACCGAGCGCGATCCGCGCGATTACAAACTGGGTGAGGTTGGTCACCAGACCGCCACAGAACTGGGCTGTGGACCACACGAACATGCCGAGGCCAAGCATTACCCTGGCTCCCAGCTTGTCCAGCAGAATCCCAACCGGCAGCTGTGAGAATGCATATGCAAATGAGAAAGCGGACAACAGAAGGCCCATCTCGGAGGCCGACAGTCCCAGATCCTGAGAGACTGAGTGGTTTGCGATGGACAGGGTACTCCTGTCTAAGTAGTTAACGACACCGGCTATCAGCAGTAGAGAGATTGCTGTGGTTTGGATTCGCGATAATCTTTTTGTTTTAGTAATCATGTCAGTTCCTTTGTTCTTGATTTGGACATGAGAAATATTGCGCACAAGGCGTTCCAAAAGGTGCCCTTAATGGGCAGCCTTCCTTGGCATGAGGTATCAAGGTAATCAGGTTTAATGGCCCATCCGGTGGGCATTACAACGAGGCGTTGTGCCTGAGGTTTTCTTCAGGGTGAATCATGTCAGGCACAAGCGGTGAGGCGGATTAGCTATTCAGAATATCGTCAGTGCCGACTTCGAGAGTGGTGAAGTTTCTTGCGCGAACGTAATCTGGTCGTGGGTTTTCAACGTCTTTGGGCTTGTTTTGGCTCGCGTTGTAGACGACATATGCTTGCCAGCGGTCCACGCCGGACAGGTTGTGGCCGGATGCATGAACGATATTTGCATCAAAGAACACCACCGTACCAGGCTTCCCAATAATTGGGACTGCCTCTTTGTGGGATGCCAGGATATCCAGCATGGTCGGCTTAGGTACGACGTAGAAGCGATAGCCTGTGGCCTCGTCGAATGCTGGATCCAGCGAGCCAAGCTTGTGGCTGCCAGGGATGAAGTAGAGGCACCCACCCATTTCTGAAGGCTCATCGAGCATGATGAGAGCGGTGGTCATCTGTGGTTCGGCGACACCGTCAATGTGCCATGTGCCAAAATCCTGGTGCCATTGCCACACGGAGCCATCAATGGCCGTCTTCAGGTTGCACTTGGTGTGATAAACGTAAAGATTGGGATCTTCGATGAGTTGCTGCGCTGGTTCCAGCAGTCGTCCACACTTCACCGCAGTTTGGAAAGCTGGAGAAATAGTAGGGCTCTCAGGGTCGTGAACTTTGTAAATAGTCTTGGCGATGCCGCCGTTTTTCTCGCGAACAAGATGGTCGGTATCAATGGTTTGGATTCTGCGAAGTTCACTCTTCATCTTTTTGACTTCTTCTTCGCTAAACAGCGACGGAAGAACAACAAAGCCATTGGTTTTATATTCAGCCAGCTGAGTCTCGGTCAGTTTCATAGCCTATTTTTCCTGTTTTTGGTATGATGGTTCACACTAAACCCAAGGCGATTGGAAGTAAAAGATTAAAAAAGTCGCCTACCAATACCTAGGAGGTACCGTGATGGAGCTTCGTCATTTGCGATATTTTTTGACTGTCGCGAAGCACCTAAACTTCACTAGGGCAGCAGAAGAACTTCATATGGCTCAGCCGCCACTGAGCCGACAGATCAGAGAGCTTGAAGAGGAGATTGGCCTCTCCCTGTTCGAGCGGCGGGCAAGGCGTGTCTACCTATCGCCTGCGGGTGAGGTGTTTGCTGATCGCGCCCGTAAAATTCTTGCGGCGACGGATGCTGCGGTGATCGATTCCCAGCGAGCTGCACGGGGCGAGATCGGTCATATCGCGGTCGGGTTTTTCGAGCACATAGCTTATACGCTGCTTCCGCCTTTGCTACGCGAGTACAAGTCACGACATCCCTCCGTAGCTGTTGAGCTTCGGTGGTTCACGTCAGCTGAGCAACTGGCGGCGCTCGACAGAGGGGACATCGACATTTCCTTCGTGCGCCAGGTACCTGAGCATACGGGCTATCAGAAAAAGCTGGTGATGCAGGAGCCCTTTTACGTAGCGATCGCAGCAGATCACCCATTGGCGAAGCAGAAAAGCATCTCGATCAAGGATTGTGAGGGGCTTCGGGTGATCAACTACAAGCGAAACGTTGCCCCTGATTATCACGACACCATCAATGATCTCTGTGCGCTGGCAGGGTTTAGCCCTTCGCCTGAATACGAAATGGGTCAGATTTACGCATCGCTGGGCCTGGTTAGCTGTGGTTTCGGTGTCACCATCGTTCCCGCATCCGTTCAAGGAACTCAGCTGAACAACGTCGCCTATCGACCGTTGTCTGAGCGGCATGTGAGTAGCGAGCTTTACCTAGTCTGGAAGGACGAAGTCCCTTCCGCAGCGTTGTGCAGTTTCGCTTCCCTCGCGAAAGAAATAGCGCTCGACATCGTGGATTAGGGATGGTCTGAAGTAGTCAGGTATTTCTGGCTGACTCCAGCCCTTGCCGATTTCAAAACGGTAATTCGGCTAAAAAACGATCAAATCATCCCCTCTTTCCGGATTTATAGCCGGCGCGAGCACCTCGCGCCGGCCATTTCCCGCATTACAGACGCACCTCTCCTGCATTCGTCAGCAAATGTCGGCGCGCCATCCACAGGTTCGACAGCGCGAACAGTGTCACCAACTGCGCGGTGTTCTTCGCCAGGCCACGCAAGCGTGTCTTCACGTAGCCGAATTGGCGCTTGATCACCCGGAACGGGTGCTCGACTTTGGCGCGCACCTGGGCCTTGGATTTCTCGATCTTGCGCTTGGCTTTGTACAGCGCACTGCGCTTACTCAGCTTCTTGTACGTACTGCGGCGGGCCGCAATCTGCCAGATCACCCCGGCCTTCATGTTCCGGGCGTTTCTCTACGCCGGTGTAACCCGCGTCGGCGCCGACCCTGTTTTCCTTTCCATGCAGCAGTTTGTCGACCTGGGTAACGTCAGCAACGTTGGCTGCCGTCCCCACCACGCTGTGCACCAGACCTGACTCGGCATCCGCGCCGATGTGAGCCTTCATGCCGAAGTAATACTGATTGCCCTTCTTGGTCTGGTGCATTTGCGGGTCACGCTTACCGTCCTTGTTCTTGGTCGAACTCGGCGCATGGATCAGCGTGGCATCGACGATGGTGCCCTGGCGCAGCGACAGGCCCCGATCGCCCAGGTAACCATTGATCACCGCCAGAATCCCGGCCGCCAACTCGTGCTTCTCCAGCAGGCGACGGAAATTGAGGATGGTGGTTTCGTCGAGAATACGCTCTAGGTTCAGCCCGGCAAACTGGCGCAAGATTGTGGTCTCGTACAGCGCCTCCTCCATCGCCGGATCGCTGTAGCCGAACCAGTTCTGCATCAAATGTACGCGCAGCATCGCCATCAGCTGATACGCCGGACGACCACCTTCACCCTTGGGGTAGTGCGGCTCGATCAGGGCAATCAAACCCTTCCACGGCACCACCTGATCCATCTCGATCAGGAACAACTCTTTGCGGGTCTGCTTGCGCTTGCCGGCGTACTCGGCGTCGGCGAAGGTCATTTGCTTCATCGGGAAACTCGGGCAACGGGATCGGCGTATTTCACCAGATTCGGGAAGTCTTTTTCAGACCATCCCTAGTGTCCTGAGCGGTTAGTTCGATTATCGAAAAACATGTCGATATACTGACCAGACTTCGATCTCACTGAGCAGTAGTGCGCATGGCCAAACCCGCCGCCCCATTCGTTTTAACGCCGTCTGACCAAACCACACTACAAGGCTGGTCGCGGATGGGCTCGCTGGCACAACGTCTCGGGCAGCGGGCCAGAATTCTGCTGTTATTGGCGGATGGATTAACGCCCAAAGACGTCAGCCATCAGCTCCAGGTCTCAGCGCCGGTGGTGTTCAAATGGCGAAAGCGCTATCTGGAGGCGGGTCTTGAGGGCTTGAACGACCTGCCTCGAAGTGGCCAGCCTCGCAAGCTCAGCACTCAAAAAATGAAGGAGATTCTTACCCTGACCACCCAGCGCGTGCCTCGTGAGGCGACGCATTGGAGTGTGCGCTTGATGGCCAAATATGCCGCCGTTACGGCTTGGCAAGTGCGACAAGTCTGGGCCGCTTCCGACCTTAAACCCCATCGTTTGAAAACGTTCAAGATCAGCAACGATCCGCATTTTGCCGATAAGGTCGTCGATGTCGTCGGGCTTTATCTGAACCCGCCGGATAACGCCATCGTGCTGTCGGTTGATTAGAAAACCCAGATCCAGGCACTGGATCGCACACAACCGATGTTGCCGCTACGCCCTGGCCAGATCGAGCGACGCACCCATGATTACAAACGCCATGGCACCGCCAGTCTGTATGCCACTTTTGACATCCTGACCGGCCAGGTTATCGGGCGGATAACCCAACGCCATCGGGCCAAAGAGTTTCTGGCCTTCCTGCGACAGATAGACCGCGCGACGCCCGCAGAGCTTGACCTGCATGTGATTCTGGACAACAGCTCGACGCACAAAACACCGGCCATCAAACAATGGCTGGAGAAGCACCCGCGTTTCAAACTGCACTTCACGCCGACCAGTGCTTCGTGGCTGAACGCCGTGGAAGGCTGGTTCGCGCAGCTGGAAAGGCGAGCACTGTATCGGGGTGTTTTCACCAGCGTGGCCGAACTGAAAGCGGCTATTCGTCAATTTATCGAGGCCCACAATGACCTTTCGGCGAAGCCCTTCAAGTGGAACAAGACGGCTGAATCCATCATTAGCTCTGTGAACAAAGCAAAGCTGGGAGCGATAAAAAATAAGTTATTGAATTAACCGCTTAAGACACTAGTCACGGATAGGCAGCCCTCCAGCCTCACTTGTCTCCCATCATCCATCTCAGCGTGGATATTCTCTTGCGGATGAACCTGCTCGCAAAACACCGCAGCAACGGCAAAAAACAGGCCAAAAGCAGTCTGACTGCTGAATAAAGATTCCCCCGCATACACTCACGCTAAGGATGGTCTGAAAAAGCCCTATCTTCAAAAATTAACCCCAGGAAATACGCGGCCTCCAGACCGATGATTTTCCAAAAAGTGGGCTTTTTCAGAGTTTCCCTAAAGAAATTGAAAGCTGCAGCGGGATTTGAACAGGTGCGCCGCTACAGCAGGTCAATCAGAATCAAGCAGTCAAAACCAGTTCCGGAATGGCTTCGAACAGGTCCGCCACCAGGCCATAATCCGCCACCTGGAAGATTGGCGCTTCTTCGTCCTTGTTGATCGCCACGATCACTTTGGAGTCTTTCATACCGGCCAGGTGCTGGATCGCGCCGGAGATACCGACCGCGATGTACAGCTGTGGAGCAACGATTTTGCCGGTCTGACCGACCTGCATGTCGTTGGGGACGAAACCTGCATCGACCGCGGCCCGCGAAGCACCGACAGCAGCGCCCAGCTTGTCGACCAGGGCGTACAGGTGTTTGAAGTTGTCGCCGTTCTGCATGCCGCGGCCGCCGGAAACGACGATCTTGGCAGCGGTCAGTTCCGGACGATCAGATTTAGCTAGCTCTTCGCCAACGAAGCTGGAAGTGCCAGCGTCGTGGGCCGCCGCCACGGTTTCAAGCGATGCCGAACCACCCTCAGCAGCCACCGGGTCGAAACCGGTAGCACGCACAGTGATCACTTTGACCGCAGCGTTCGACTGAACGGTAGCGATGGCGTTACCGGCGTAGATCGGGCGCTTGAAGGTGTCAGCGTTTTCGACCGTGATGATCTCGGAGATCTGGTCAACGTCCAGCTGAGCGGCAACCCGCGGCAGGATGTTTTTGCCATTGGATGTGGCAGCCGCCAGGATGTGGCTGTAGCCAGCGCCGAGTTCGGCAACTAGCGGCGCTACGTTTTCCGGCAACTGGTGAGCGTAGGCAGCGTTATCGGCCACCAGCACTTTTGCCACGCCAGCGTTTTTCACCGCGGCTTCAGCCACGGCGCCAACGCCCTGACCTGCAACCAGTACGTGCACGTCACCGCCGATTTTGGCAGCAGCGGCCACGGTGTTCAGAGTGGCCGGAGCCACCGCTTTGTTGTCGTGTTCAGCGATTACCAAGATAGTCATGATCAGATTACCTTCGCTTCGTTTTTCAGTTTCTCGACCAGTTCAGCCACCGACTTGACCTTGATACCCGCGCTGCGTGCAGCCGGCGCTTCGACTTTCACGGTCTGGTTGGTGGAGGCGGTGGAAACGCCCAAAGCGTCCGGAGTCAGCACTTCGAGAGGCTTCTTCTTGGCTTTCATGATGTTTGGCAGGGACGCGTAACGCGGCTCGTTCAAACGCAAGTCGGTGGTGACGATGGCCGGCAGTTTCAGGGAAACCGTCTGCGCGCCGCCGTCGACTTCGCGGGTCACGGCAACGCTGTCGCCGCTGATTTCGACTTTGGAGGCGAACGTGCCCTGACCGTAGCCGCTCAATGCCGCGAGCATCTGGCCAGTCTGGTTGTTGTCGCTGTCGATGGCTTGTTTGCCAAGGATTACCAGCAGAGGCTGTTCCTTGTCAACAACAGCTTTGAGCAGCTTGGCAACGGCCAGCGAAGTCAGATCTTCAGCGGATTCGACGAGGATGGCGCGGTCGGCGCCCAGCGCCAGCGCGGTGCGCAGTTGCTCTTGAGCGGTGGACGGGCCGAGGGAGACGACGACGATTTCAGTCGCAACACCTTTTTCTTTCAGGCGTACGGCTTCTTCCACTGCGATTTCGCAGAACGGGTTCATCGACATCTTGACGTTGGCGAGGTCGACGCTGGAATGGTCCGCCTTGACGCGAACTTTCACGTTGTAATCGACCACGCGCTTGATGGCTACAAGGACTTTCATGGCAGGTTCCATTCAATAAAGTTGACACAAGAAAATCAGTGATGGTCACGCTGTTCTATAACACCATGGACCTTAAAATCGGCCAGGCGCCGGTATCCAAGCCGCTCTTCCCCAGGGTAACCTACCGGCTTTGCACCGCTGAAAAATCAAGCCCCAACGCGGTGACTTCTTGTAAGTATTCCGCGCTGACATCATCAGCAAGCTCGACAACTTTTACCTGTCCATCTGCCAATTCGAACGTTGCCAGTTCTGTATAAACTCGGCTGACACAACGCAGGCCCGTCAGGGGATAGGTGCACTCTCGGACAAGCTTGCTCACACCGGTTTTATCCAGATGCTCCATCATCACGAAAACTTTCTTTGCACCGATGGCTAAGTCCATCGCGCCGCCCACACCGGGTATGGCATCAGCTTTACCCGTGTGCCAGTTTGCCAAGTCTCCGGATTGCGAGACTTGAAACGCTCCCAAGACGCAAATATCTATATGCCCGCCCCTCATCATGGCAAATGAATCCGCGTGATGAAAAAACACACTCCCCGGGTCTATTTGTATTGCTTCCTTTCCGGCATTGATCATGTCCCAATCTTCCTCACCCACGGGAGCCGCCTGCCAACGTCCCAATACTCCATTTTCGCTGTGTAGAAAAATTTCCTTATCTCTTGGCAAATGATTCGCCACCAGCGTTGGTAAGCCTATACCAAGGTTCACATAAGCGCCTTCGGGGATATCCCGCGCCACCCGACGCGCAATTTCAATTCTGATATTTTCTTTCAATTTATTAATCTCCACAAAGAAATACTATCTAAGAACAAGGGTTTTAACAAAAATGCCAGGCGTCACGACGACCTCTGGATCCAGTTCCCCGAGTTCATAAATTCGCGCGACCGAAGCAATGGTATGCTTCGAAGCCATTGCCATGACCGGGCCAAAATTGCGGGCGGTTTTGCGGTAGACCAAGTTTCCCCAGCGATCACCGGCTTCTGCATTTATCAAGGCGTAATCGACGTGAATGGGTAACTCAAATACATAGTTCTTTCCGTCTATCTGCTTGGTTTCCTTACCTTCTGCAAGCAAGGTGCCGTAACCTGTGGGGGTGTAGAATCCGCCAATACCACAGCCAGCAGCGCGTAATCTTTCCGCCAGGTTGCCCTGAGGCACCAACTCCAGCTCGATCTTGCCGGCTCGATAAAGTGACTCAAATACATGTGAATGGCTCATACGGGGGAATGAACACAGTATTTTTCGAACTCGACCAGCTTTGAGTAGAGCAGCCAGACCCGTTTCGCCATTGCCAGCATTATTGCTGACAATTGTAAGGTCTTTGGCACCCTGATCGATAAGGGCTTCTATAAGTTCTTCAGGCTGACCCGCACCACCAAAGCCGCCGATGGCAATCACTGATCCATCTTCTATAGCGGCAACTGCCGCCGCCATACTTAACGATATCTTATTAATCATTGAACGCTCCCATTATGAAAATAAAAATTTGGCAGGGCTATGACGCTGCGGAATTTCTGTCTATTACCAAATTTTCAATGAATAAGTGGCTATCAGGCGATTTTCGTTGATGTTGCGGTAGCTGCTGCCAACACCGCTACCGTAGTTGTTGCGAACCATGCTATTGGTCCATTTCAATCCAACGGTTTTCAAAGGGCCTTGCTGGATGACGTAAGCGAATATGATGTCGCGCTCCCATTCTTTACCGTCATTGTCAGAATAGTCAGCCGCTTTGGAAAAGTTATCACCGGACAGATAACGTGCGGTCAACGTGAGTCCGGGAATACCGAGGCCAGCGAAGTCATAGTCGTAACGAGCCTGCCATGATTTTTCATCTTTATTGGCGAAGTCGTTGTACTGCACATAGTTGACCAAGAATGGATCAGTACCGTTGATGAACGCATAACCGGTGTCGCCGCTCATTTTCTGGTAGCCCAGGCCGAACGCGTGAGTACCCAGGCTGTAAGTGAACATGGCATTGAATGCCTGGTTATCGACGTTACTTTGGCCGTCGTTATTGGAGCGGGCGAAGCGAATATCTGACTTCAGCGACTGTTTATCGCCGATGGGAAAGGAATGCTTCAACGTCAAAAAATGCTGGTGATAGACATCATCCAACGCGGCGTAATGATAAGTAGTGCTAAGGGTATCGCCCCACGCGTAACTGCCCCCTAATACATTGAACCCATCCGATTTTACCGAACTGGTGGACGCGTTTACTCCGCGACGGGCACCGCTTGAGAGTTGCATGTCTTCAAAGTCGCTGGAGTTACGATTTTTGACTTGGGTAATACGCAGCGCATCGACGGTCAGATGGTCGACTTCCTGAAAGGTCAATGCGCTGCCGCGAAACGTCTGAGGCACCATGCGACTGTCGCTGTAACCGAGCACAGGGTATCTGGGCAACAGGGTGCCCATCTTCAGCACGCTCTTCGACACACGAGCCTTGGCCGTCAAACCTAGTTTGGAGTATTCGTCCTCGGCTTCCCCGGTTTCCTTGTCGACCAGCGACAGGCCTGTGCTCGGCCGCACTGCATGGCCATTGCGAGCGGCAGTTGCGTTTGAGTCAAGGTTAAGCACCACCATGCCCAGCACATCCACCCCAAAGCCAACCGGCCCCTCGGTAAAGCCGGACTCCATGCGTAAGATGAAGCTTTGTGCCCATTCATTTTGATTGGCGTTGTCGGTATCAGGAAAGTCACGACGGAAGTTAAAGTTGCGCATATCGAGTGACGCCTTGCTTTCCTCGATAAATCCCGACGCGTCAGCCGGCGGAATGATACTGCCTATAATAACCGCTGCGGCGGCCACACTAATTATTGTTTTATTCATCGCTATTTCCACACTCATACCGTTTTGCTTTTGTAGTTATTTATCGGGATGAATCCATGCGCCGACCGGACGCTGATATCGAGCGACGCCTCGGCTGATGCAGTACATACCGGAGGAATAAAATACTTAGTTGCTATTACCGGCCCGCTGCATCACGCATTTGGCGCGAGCTATAACAGGGGCATCCACCATGTTTCCATCCATGACAAATACGCCTTCGCCCAATGCACTGGCCGACAGCACGCGTTTGGCCCAATCCAGTTCTTCCACAGTCGGAATCAGGGTCTCATGCACCACCGAAACCTGCTGGGGATGGATGCACAACAAACCGCCAAAGCCCATGTCACGGATATCCGCAACGCGTCGGGAGAATCCCTCCTGGTCTTGAAAGTTCGGGTATACGCTGTCCAGTGGCGCTGCCAGCCCTGCTAATTTCGAATGCAAAATCACGGCATAACGCACCTGGTCGATGAGCCGCTCAGCGGCTTCAGTACCATTGGCCATGCCTAAATCCAGGCCAAGATCCAGAGCGCCATAAGTCAATCGTTCGACATTCGGCACAGCGGCTATGGCCTGGATATTAGCCAGACCCAGCGCACTTTCTAGCAACGGCCACACCGGTTTTCCAGAACTGGCAACCAGGCGTACTTGGTCGGCAGTTTCTGCCTTCGCCAGCATTATTCCCTTGACGTTTGACAGGCGTTGGCACATTTCCAGCTGCGCTGTGTGCTCTGGGTGACCTGAAGCGTTTATGCGCACCAAAACCTGAACATCCAAATTTGCTTCCAGAAACGCTTGAAGATTAAGTCGAGCTTCTGTCTTCTGCGTTTGCGCCACGGCGTCTTCCAGATCGACGATTACCACATCCGCCCCGGTAGCGATGGCTTTGCTCACGCAGTCCAGTCGTGTGGCCGGGACAAACAGTGCAGTTCGAATGATGGTCGAAGTCATAGGGACGAGTTCCTTGAGTGAAGCCAAACAGGCTCGAAGCGCGAGCCAGGTAGGCCGGGTTAATGAGGCACAGTTTGGGTTTCGGCACTCAAAACGACCGTGGAAGTTCCAGCAGGTGCTCAGCCACATAGGACAAAATCAGGTTGCTCGAGATCGGCGCCACCTGGTACAGAATGCACAGCGCTTTATGCCGGCTATTGCTCAAAGGAATATCTCCCATGGCTCATCAAATCGAACAAATGGCTTATGTTGGAACTACTCCCTGGCACGGCATGGGCAACAATCTGCCGCGCAAACAATCCATTGAAGTCTGGCAGCGCGAAGCCGGTATGAACTGGCAAATCTTGGAAAGCCCTGTGCATTTCAAGTCGGATGCCGTCGGCCACCTGGGTGCCATCCACTCCTTCCCTGAACAGAAGGTCCTCTACCGCTCAGACACCAAGGCACCGCTGTCGGTGGTCTCGCAGCGCTATCACACGGTGCAGCCCCGAGAGGTGCTCGAATTTTATCGTGACCTCACCGAGGTTTCTGGCTACGAGTTGGAAACGGCTGGCATACTCAAGGGCGGTCGCAAGTTCTGGGCGCTGGCGCGTACCGGGCAAGGCGTGGCGCTCAAGGGCAACGACCAGGTGAATGGCTATCTACTGCTGGCGACGTCCTGCGACGGCACCCTGGCCACCACCGCCACGCCGACCACCGTGCGCGTGGTGTGCAACAACACCCTGACCATAGCCCTGGACGGCACCAGTCGGGCGATCAAGGTGCCGCACAACACTCGCTTCGATCCCAAGGCCGTGAAGAAGCAACTCGGTATCGCCGTCTCGCAATGGGACGACTTTATGTACCGCATGCGCACGCTGGCCGAGCGCAAGGTCCAGTGGCATGAGGCACTGGGGTTCCTTATGAATGTGCTATGCGAGACCAGCCCGACCGGCGCTCTGCCGGAGCAACTGCCCAACGAACGCGCTCTGCGAAAGATACAGGAGCTTTATGAAGGCCGTGGTCGCGGTAGCCAGCTGGACTCGGCACGCGGCACCGCCTGGGGCTTGCTCAATGCCGTGACCGAGTACGTCGATCACGAGCGCCGGGCACGCAGCACGGAGTATCGCCTCGACTCTGCATGGTTCGGCCAAGGCGCCCAGATCAAGCAACGCGCCTTGGATACAGCCCTGCAACTGGTTGCCTGACCTTTTACCAACCCCACCCCATAACGCCCGACCCGCTTCGTTGCAGGTCGGGCGTTTCTATTTCTGCAAGGTGAATGCTATGAAAGCCACTTCATTGAATCGCAACATCAGCAAGCCTCGTCCGGCTCTGCGCTTGGTAAGCACCAAGGAACTGCCACGCGAGGACTGGCTGCAGATCCGCAAGCAAGGCATCGGCAGCTCTGATGCGGCCGCTGCCGTGGGTCTCAACCCCTATAAATCGCAGCTGGAACTCTGGATGGAGAAGACAGGCCGCGATGCCGGTATGCCCAAGGCTGATCCTCTGGATGAGGAAAGCCCGATGTACTGGGGCAACGTGCTGGAGCCCATCGTGGCCTGGCATTACAGCAAGCGCACGAAGAACAAGGTACGGCGCATAAACGCTGTGCTGCAGCATCCTGATCCGGAGTTGCCCTGGATGCTGGCCAACATCGACCGTGAGATTATCGGGGCCGACGATGTGCAGATCCTCGAATGCAAGACAGCCGGCATAAACGGGGCACGCCTCTGGAAAGAGGGCGTGCCGGAGTATGTGCAGCTGCAGGTGATGCACCAGCTCGCGGTCACCGGCAAGCAGGCGGCAGATGTGGCGGTGCTGCTGGGTGGTCAGACACTGGAGATCCACCGCATCGAACGAGACGAGCAGATGATCGCTCGTCTGATCGAGCTGGAGCGGCAGTTCTGGCACTACGTGGAAACTGATACGCCGCCACCGGCCGATGGCACGGCTTCGGCTGATTCAGCGCTGCGCAGCCTCTACCCGGAGGACAACGGCCAGGTCATCGACTTCAGCCAGCATGCTGGTCTATCAGCGGCTTACATCGAGCTGAAAGCTGTGCGTCAGTCGATTGCCGACAAGGAAAAACGCGAGTCTGAGCTCAAGCAGATGCTGCAGCAGGCCATGGGCGATGCAAGTCGGGCGGAGTTCTCCAGCGGCTATGTCAGCTGGCGCAAGGCCAAGGACAGTATCGGCCTCGATGTCACGCAGTTGCTCAAGGACAAGCCCTACCTGCAAGCCAAGTACCCACTGCTGAAACCAGGTGCACGGCGCTTCTTGGTCGGCTGAAACCGAACTCTTCCATCCCCTCCATCCCCTTGGCAGTCCATGCAGTTCGCGCTGCGTGGCTGGCCTTTTTTCATTTTCAGGAGACTCACCATGCTCAAAGGTCTGGCTATTACCCCGCCTGTACTCGGGCGGATTTCCATCGGCAAGGTCATCGAGAAGAACGGCAAACGCCTGCCGGAGAAGGATGACCAATTCACTATCACGTCACAGGTGCAGGGTAAGGACGGCTGGCTGCTGCACCCGCTCAATGACGAGCTGCGCCAGGGCAAGGACGACAAGCTGCGCAGCATTCCGGTACGCCTGCTGTTCAACGAACCGGAGCTGAATTTTCGCGCCGACTACACCTTGTTCGACCGCCAGTCCGGACGCCCGCTATGCGTGGGCAATGGCGAGACCTGCAAGCGCGTCACTCAGGACGGCATGCAGTCGCTGCCCTGCCCTTCGCCGGATGCCTGCCCGCTGGCCAAAGGTAATGCCTGCAGGCCCTACGGCCGGCTGAACGTGGTCATTGGTGATGACGATCCGCTGGGTAGCTTCGCGTTCCGTACCACCGGTTTCAACAGCATCCGCACCCTCGCCGCCCGGCTGCATTACTTCCAGGCCATCTCGGGCAATCGCCTGGCGTGCCTGCCGCTGGAGTTGCGACTACGCGGAAAGTCCACCCGGCAAAGCCACGGGACGCCGATCTTCTACGTCGACCTGACGGTACGCGGCGGTATGGAGATGACGGAGGCGCTGCAGGCCGCCAAAGAGCTCAATGCACAGCGGCAAGCAGCAGGATTCGATCAGGCCGCCTTGGATGAAGCGGCGCAGCGTGGCTTTGGCAACGGGGCTTTCGAGGACAGCGAGGAAGATGCTGGTGCCGTCGCCGAGGAGTTCTACCCCGCCGAAGAAACCTCATCTTCAGCCACCACCACTCCCCAACGCTCGGCGAAAACCAGCCTGGCCGAGAAGCTGGACGCGCAAGCCCAACGCCATATCCCACCGACCGATCACCATCAAGGAGCCCAGCATGCGCCTGCACAAGCTGAAGGCCAGTGAATCGACCGGCACCTACCTGGTCGAGTCGCCGGTCACCGAAACCGACATCCTGCTGATGGCCCGGCAGTTGGCGAATCTGCGTCTGCGCCGAGGGCGCGCACTGACCTCACCGAAGGAAGTGTTCAGCCACCTGCAGGCGCTGCTGGGCGATTACGAGCATGAAGTCTTCGCCCTGCTTCTGCTCGACAGCCGGCATCGGGTGATCGTCTTTCACGAACTGTTCCGGGGCACCCTGGACAGCGCCAGCGTCTATCCCCGGGAAGTCGTCAAGGCTGCCCTGGAGCACAACGCCGCGGCAACCGTGCTGGTCCACAACTACCCTTCCGGTGATCCGGAACCCAGCCAATCAGATCTCACCCTGACTCACAAACTGCAGGAGGCCCTGAACCTGGTCGGGGCACGAACCCTGGACCATATCGTGGTGGGCCACGAGGGCTGCGTATCGCTGGCGGAACAGGGCTACCTGTAAGGAGGCTGCATGAAGCTACTACGGATCTTTGCCGCCGTGTTCATGTTCGCCGGCATCCTCGCGGGCTGCCTGACCCTTCTGCTGCTGGTACTTCTGATGGTGCGCTTTCCACCACTGCTGATTGCCGTGGTGCTGGCATGCTGGATCGTCAATCGGTTGCTGAAATCTTCACGAGGAGCACCTCGGTAAGCGGCATAATCAGTATGGGCAGTCGCAAGGCTGCCCATACTGGAACAGGAGTATTTTCTTTTTTCCCCTGTTCATCGGGCAATGCTGAATTTCTGGCAGTGTTTGACCAAGCCTCGCAGCCTTATGACGAACAGAGAACCCTGGGCCGCATCGGCCAAGCAGACGAGATTGGGGCCGCCGTGCTCTTCCTGGTGAGCGATGCGTCGAGCTACGTCAACGGCGCCGAACTGTTCGCGGACGGCGGCGCCTCTCAGACCTGAGCAGGCCACCAACCATTCGCTCCGGTTAACGCCGCCCCTTAGGTGGATTTCTAAGGAAGCTGCATCGGTGTAGTGCTAGTGCGGATGCTGGACCGTCGCCGTGGTGTCGTGTTGCCGGTGCGGGTATACGTAGAGCCTCCAGGCGGAACCCCGGTAGCGTGTAAGGACTGACGCAAAGGGATCAGCAGATAGGCCATGCTCTAGGTGCCGCTGCGTACACATACATTCTTGGCACCGAACAAGTTCATTTGCTGGATCGGCCGCGACCTTTGCTATGGCGGCATTGTCCTCACGCTGGCCGGCGACGTTGCTTCTGGCGACCTTGGGAGACGGACCAATGCGGCGCCCGCGGCCAATGTGAGCTTGACCTACCTAACTTCAACTTCCTTAGGACACTCTGATGGATGAATTTTCTGGTTCGTTAATCGATCATCTGGGTATTGGTGTTTCGGACATTTCACATGCTCGCGCCTTCTACGAACAAGCGCTGAAGCCGCTGGGGATTACACTCCTCGCGAGCATAGAAGCCACCCCTCCGCAATCAGCTTCTCGGAGATTGGGCTTCGGCTCTTCTGGCAAGCCATTTCTCTGGGTGCATGCCACCACCTCCCCTAGCATCGGGGCGCATATAACTTTGATCGCCCAGAGTCATGAGGCAGTCGACGCGTTCCATGCGGCCGGGCTGGTCGCTGGGGGTCAAGACAACGGAGCGCCAGGAATCAGGTCCCATTACCACGCCGGATATTACGCGGCCTATGTGCTAGGCCCTGATGAGGTAAATCTGGAAGCCGTCCGCCAAGCATCAGATTGAGAGCTTCAGCTACGAACGAAGTAGCTGCCCGGGGCGTTATCGTTGATTCCAGAAAATTCGGCTTGATGCGCACCGACTAATCGGCCATTTCCTGCAAAGACTCAGCTATCTGAGTCCCTGTTTTAGGGTTTTGTCGGGGCGTTTTTTCCCACGCCGACAGAATTGAACTGTCGGAAACCAGAGGCTGGCTTACCCTTTACCTTCAGAACCTCTCGCGCAGCATCGCCATCAGATTGCGCGGTTCGCCATAACTCCTCGCATTCCATAAACGCCATGTTTCAACGCTCTCAGGGCGGGTGGCAGCTTCAAGTCGCCTCTAAGCGGGTCCTGTTGAGAGCAATACCTCTCCTAATTCTGGAAATTTAATTTTCACATTTGCGACTGGCGGGGCCCAAAAAAGGCCTGTCCAGCTTCCTGTGGCGATCAGATCACCAGCCCTCAAGGGCCGGTTCTGCGATGCAGCATGCCTCGCCAACCACGGCAGCGAGGCCAGTGGATCAGTGAAGGGATGGCTTCCAACATCAACTATCTGCAGCCGCCCATCCACCCAGACCTCGACTGCCTGCTGCGACCAGTTTGCCGGAGGCTGAGTCGCTTCGCCCAGCACCAATGCGCGGTTGAGTTGCTGATCAGCCAGGCGAAGCAAGGGATGCGCCTGCTCTCCCTGTTGAAAGCGGGTATCACACAGCTCGATCCCGACATGCCATGCATCAATCGCTTCATAGGCTGCTGCATGATCGGAATCGCCATCGACATCTCGCCCAAGTCGCACGATCAGCTCACCTTCGATGCCGAAACGGCTGCAATAGCCCTCAGGGACCGCCCAACCCGATAAATGAATGGAGTGGCTCGGCACGCGCGCAGTGCTGACCAGCCTTCCAGGGCTGCCGCCAAGCTTCCACGCAGTCTCCGACGAGTCACCGAACCAGCCAAGCTCGGCGGCGACAAGTTCCTGAACCTGGTAAGCATCGGCTTCAGTCAGCAAACCAAGCCCGTCATATGGCACATTACGCCGCTGTCGCCATGCGCGGACCAATGCCGCCGCTACCTGGGTCGCGCCGTTCATAGCGGCAGTTCATGCGGGCGACGACGAGTTTGAGCGGGAGCAGGCTTCTGGCACGGTAAAAACTTCCCGCGGCCCGCGGCGCCTCTTGGTTCGCCGTCCCAAACGACCTCTCCTCGTGCCAGCGTTATGGCCGGCCATGCACTCAACTGCATACCTTCATAGGGGGTGTAATCCACATTGTGGTGCAGCATGTCGTTGGTAATGCGTACTGGCTCACCTTCGTTCCAGATGACCAGGTCAGCATCGGCGCCAATTGCGACGCTGCCTTTGCGTGGGTACAAACCATACATTTTTGCGGCATTGGTGGATGTGAGTGCGACGAAACTCTGCGGGGTAATCCGGCCTTTGCGAACACCTTCGGACCAGAGAAGCGCCATTCGCGTTTCGATCCCAGGAATACCATTGGCGACTTGTTCAAACGTCGGGCTTTCACCATGGGCTTTTTTACCGTCGTGGCCTTCGTACCGGAACGGCGCATGGTCCGATGAAAACACCTCGAATGAACCATTTTCCAGGCCGTCCCAGATGACCTGCTGGTTGGCAGGATCGCGCGGTGGTGGGCTGCAGATGCATTTCGCGCCTTCAAAGCTGTCGTCGCATCCGAGCGAAGCCGCCGTCAGGAACAGATACTGAGGACAGGTCTCGGCGTAGACCTTCAGGCCTTTGCTCTGCGCCCAGCGAATCTGCTCGACTGCGTCACGACCAGACACATGGACGATCAGAATTGGCACATCCACCAACTCGGCCAATGCAATCGCTCGATGCGTGGCCTCACGCTCAACCAGCATGGGCCGGGACGTGGCGTGATAACGGGGCGCGTCCAGGCCTGCAGCCAGCAGGCGCTCGGTAAGCCAGGCGATGCAATCGCTGTTCTCGGCATGCAACATCACCATGGCTCCTTCCCGACGTGCCACCGACAGCGTCTCGAGAATTTCCCGGTCACCGAGCTTCAACGCGTCGTAGGTCATGTAGATCTTGAACGAGGTATAGCCCTCGGCAATCAGAGCGGGCAACTCCCGTTGCAGCACATCAGGCGTGGGGTCAGTCACGATAAGGTGGAATGCGTAATCGATCACCGGCTTGTCGCCAACTCGCCGATGGTAGTCCTCGACAGCGGCACGCAAACTCTCGCCTTTCTGCTGGCAGGCAAAGGGAATGACCGTGGTAGTGCCACCGCAGGCGGCAGATACGGTGCCACTGTAGAAGTCGTCCGCCATGACAGAACCGTCGCCGGTCGGCTGATCCAGGTGCACATGGCTATCGACGCCCCCCGGCGTAACGTGCCGCCCCGCCGCGTCAATCTCTTTCAATCCAGTGGGCAAGTCAGTCGCCAGTGAAACAATTTGTCCATCACGAATGCCGATGTCGCAGGTAAAAATGTCAGCGGCTGTAACCACGCGGGCATTACGGATAACAGTGTCCAGAATTTGCATATCAACCTCTTTCAAGCAGGAGCCAGCCACCGTTATTCCGGGCGTAGCAAGCCACGCCCGGGTGCTCGAAGCGTTCGAACCTACGGGTGGTATCTGGAATCACGGGTTCACATTGCGTCGCTCGAATGCCATGCCTCGCGCGCGCATTACGTAGTCAGAGCATTACATCGCCGCCATTGGGGGACAGTGTTTGCCCGGCATAAAATGCGCCAGCGCTCGAAGCCAGGAGCAAAGCGGTAGGTGCGATTTCATCTACCTGGCCGAAGCGCCCCACCGGCAACTGTGCTTTCTTGGCCTCAAGCCATTGCGCGCTGTGATTGCGCAACAAGTCGGTATCGACCGGCCCCGGCGCAATCGCGTTGACCATCACATTGTGTGGCGCACCCTCATAAGCCAGTGCTCGGGTAAACCCCACCACCCCGGCCTTCGCCGCACAATAATGCGCCAGCCCTGGCGCGCCCTTGTATGCCAGTTGTGAAGCAACGTTGATGACGCGGCCATACTGGCGTTCGAGCATCCCGGCGAAAAAGGCGTGAGTGACCAGCATCGTCCCGCGCAGATTTATCCCGATGATACGATCCCAATCCTGATCATCGGTCTTGGCAAATGGACGGTCGCCGCCACCCACACCGGCCGAATTGACCACGATGTCGACCTGCCCCAAACGCTCCTGCGCCCAGGTGCAGAAACGGTTTACCGCCGCCGGATCAGAGACGTCGCATTCGCTGGCGTGTAGTTCAAGGCCTCGCGAGCGCACGCGATTCTGGAACGCCTCGGCATTCTGATGATCTGCCACATGGCAAATGGCAACTTCTGCACCATGCTCCAGAAACAATTGCGCAATCGCCGCACCGATTCCCCTGCTTGCGCCGGTGATAACAGCCTTGCGGCCCGAAAGATCAAACACGTTACTCATGACCGACTCCCAGTGTTCCAGCGGGATGGACGCTCTGCCAGTGGTTGGCAATATCGATGCGTCGAGTGATCCATACGTCAGGGAAACTCAAAACGTAATCGAGGAATCGCTCCAATGCAGCTGCCCGGGCCGGATGCCCCACCAAGCGCAGGTGCAGACCGACCGACATCATCTTGGGTTGGGTTTCTCCTTCCTTGTAGAGCATGTCGAACGCATCTTTGAGGAAGCTGAACCATTGGCTTCCGGTACTGACGCCAGCGGCGAACTGTCCGTCGTTGTTGGTTAACGAATACGGGATGATCAGGTGGGGTTTGCCGCTTACCTGGGTCCAGAACGGTAACTCGTCCCCGTAGTAATCCGAGTCGTAGGTGAACCCGCCCTCCTCGACCAGCAGCCGACGGGTGTTGACGCTCGGGGAGTAGCGGCAATACCAACCCTGGGGCCGAACGCCCGTTGTACGCTCAAGGGATTCCACCGCTTTACGGATGTGCTCGCGCTCCTGTTCCTCGCTGAGCTGGTAGTGCTGGATCCACCGCCAGCCGTGGGAGCACACATCGAAGCCCGATTCGCGGATGGCTTCACAGGCATCCGGATTACGCTCCAGGGCGAGCGCGCAGCCATAGATGGTCGCTGGCAGGGAACGCTCCTGGAACAGGCGCATCACCCGCCAGAAACCCACTCGGCTGCCATATTCGAATAGCCCTTCAGCGGCCAGATCCCGGCCCTTTACACCGGTATTGAGGCCGCTGCTTTCGGTGAACCACGTTTCGCTACTGTCCTCGCCGTCCTGAATGGACGGCTCCGAGCCTTCCTCATAGTTCATGACGAAATTCAGTGCGAGTCGGGCGCCCCCGGGCCATTTAGGATCAGGAGGATTACGGCCATAGCCGACAAAATCTCGTTGAAGATCACTCATGCTTTCTGCACCTCGAAACTATGAGGAAGGTGAGTCGATTCCAGCCAGCGCGCGTACGCTTGAATGCCGTCATCAAGGGATATTTTTGGCACGTAACCCAGGTCACGGCGCGCCGCATCAATACTGAATTTCTGCTGGAATTCATCGACAGGATCCGCGCCCGGCTCAAGGACGATATCGGCACCGGGAAAGATAGTGCGCACGACCTGCGCGATCTCTTCAAGCGTTACACGGGTGTCGCCGGTGACGTTGTAGGTGGTGCGTGGCAGCACGGGGGCATCCAGCGCACAAAGCAAGCCCTGAACGGCGTCTTCAACGTGAATGAATTGCCTGGGGAAGTCCGCTCCGAAAGACATTCGGGTGGCGCGCCTGGCCAAGGCATCTTCAATCATCTTACGAATCACACAGTCAGTGGTTCTCCCCGGGCCGTAGACCCAGGACAGTCGAACACTCGCCGCAGACAGCCCATACTGTTCGGCGTAGGCCGTGGTGATGTACTCGGAAGAAACCTTGCTGGCACCGTAGAGGCTGCCTGGCTTGAGTAAAACGTCTTCGTAAACGGGACCCGACTCGACCACCCCATAAGCACTGGTCGAGGAGCAATACACAAAGCGCCGAACAGCGTGAACACGCGCCAACTCAAGTACGTTGGCGGTACCGACAATGTTCACTTGCACCATCGAATACGGCGCATCACGCGCCACCATTGGCCCGGAAAACGCACCGCAATGAATGATGGAATCGATTCCATCCAGAGCGATGGCATGCAGGCGATGGATATCGCCAAGGTCGCACGCTGTGATCTTGACCCCCTCCTGGGTGACCGAGGCGAGCCGATCCAGTGCCAGCACCGGTCGGCCCTGCTCGACCAGACGACGCACCACCTGGCGACCTACCAACCCTGCCGCTCCGGTGACCAATACCGGTTTGCTTATCGATTGATCGAAACTCATGCGCGCAGCTCCGCCTGTGGGGCGCGCATTGGCGCCTCTTCTCGGACCTCGATAGGCAGTTCGGCCTCGAGCAGCTTGCGGGTATAGGCCTCCTTCGGATTGGCAAAAATCTCCTCCGTCGGGCCTTGCTCGATGATCTTGCCGTGGCGCATCACGGCAACGTAATGCGCCAATGACCGGACTGAGTTCAAATCATGGGTAATGAACAGCGCCGACAGCCCCATACGCTTTTGCAAATCCCGCACAAGGTCGATGATCTGCGCTCGAACCCGAATGTCGAGTGCCGTTGTCGGCTCATCGAAAATCACAAAATCAGGATTGACCGCCAAGGCCCTGGCCACGCCTACGCGCTTCTGCTCGCCGGCCGTCAGCTCATGGGGGTAAACATCTGCCTTGGCCCTGGATATGCCAACCAGATCGAGCAACTCCAAAACCCGCGCCTGTTTGGCCGCGCGGGTCAGCGGTGCGCCCAACTTGAGAGGCTCGGCAACGAGATCGCGCACCCGCCACCTGGGGTTAAGCGCCACATAAGGCTCCTGGAACACCATCTGCATCCGCCGGCGCACGTTTCTGAACTGCTTATCAGAGAGGGTCAGTGTTTCCTGGCCATCGAACCGGATCGAGCCCGAGTCCGATTGCAGTAAACGAACCAGGCATTGGCCGGTCGTGGTTTTGCCGGATCCGCTTTCCCCAACCAGGGCCAAGGTCTCCCCTTTGCGGATGGTCAGCGACACATGGTCTACCGCGCGAACCGGCTCAGTGGAGCCCTCCACATGGAACAACTTCACCAGGTTCGTGACCTCTAGCAGCGGTGCAGCCTCGGCGCCGGGTTGTGCCGGCTGGCCATCCATCGGCAACGGACGTACACGGGCTGCCTCCAGCAACTCCCGGCTATAGGGATGCTGAGGACCATCGTTAAGAAAAGAGCGGATGGTGGTGAGCTCCATCAAACGCCCGGATTTCATGATGCCGACCCGATCGCAGTAGCTGGCCACCATGCCGAGGTCATGGGTAATCAGAACAACCGCCAGCCCAAGCTCACGCCCTTTTTTCACTAGCAGGTCCAGCACCTGCAGTTGGATCGTTGCATCAAGCCCCAGGGTCGCATCATCGGCGAGCAGAATTTTCGGTTGTGCGATCAACGCCATGGCGATTACCACCCGCTGCGCCATACCACCGGAAAGCTCATGCGGGTAGGCGTGCGCTCTTTTCTCAGGATTCACAATTCCGACTTGCTCAAACAGGCGAATTGACTCCTGCCATGCGTCTTTTTTGTTGATCCCTCGATGGGCCCGAAGAACTCTGGCGATTTGCTCGCCCACCTTCACTACCGGGTCCAGCAACGATTTAGCGTTGGTTCCGATCAGCGCAACCTCGCCGCCTCGATAGCCGCGTCTTTGCTGCGGTGTCATCGTGGAAATCGCGTGCCCGTTGACCCGTATCTCGCCGTCAACAATGCATCCGTCGCCTGGCAGCATGTCGATAATGGCGCGCGCAAGAAGCGACTTTCCTGCACCTGTCTCACCAACAATGCCGAGAATCTCCCCCTTCTTCAGCGAGAAACTCACTTCCTGTAAGGCAGGCGGCATTGATCGGTCCGAAAACCCGACGCTGATGTTGCGTACCTCAAGTAAGGGTTCGTTGGTGTTTGTCATGAGGAGCTCCTTGTCTGCGGGTCGAACAGTTGCTTGGCCGCGTCTCCGAGAAGCGCAAACGTCAGTACTGAAAAAACGATGGCGAGCCCTGGAAACAGCGCGACCCACCAGATACCCAGGATCATTTGCTGCGCGCCGTTGCTGACCATCAGACCCCATTCCGGAGTAGGCATGCGCACGCCGGCACCGACGAAGGACAGGCCCGCCGTCAGCAGAATGGCCATGCCGATGCTGATGGATATCTGCACGATGGCAGGCGTCAACGCATTTGGCAGGATGTGCTGGAACATGATTGCGCTGTCCGCGGCACCACTGCATCTGGCCGCGGCAATAAACGGACGATCACGCAGCGACAAGACTTCAGCCCGGATCAGCCGGGCGAAGACCGGTGTGAAAAGTACGGCCAGCACAATGGCAACGTTCCATATTTCCTGGCCCATGACGGACACCAGCACCATGCCCAGCACAAACACAGGAAATGACTGGATAAAGTCAAAAAAACGCATCGCCAGGGAGCTGCCCCAGCCTTTGTAGTAGCCAATGGCGAGCCCGAGTGGAACGCCAATGACAAAGGCGATGGCCACGGCGGTCACGCTGATCAGAAGGTTGATTCGGGTCGCGAAAATGACACGGGAAAAAATGTCCATGCCGGACACATCGGTGCCGAAAAAATGAATCAACGATGGCTCTTGCAGTGCATTTATCGGATCAGCGGTTTCCGGCGAGTAAGGGGCAATCCATGGCGCAAAGATGATCGCCACAAACTGAATAGCCAGCAGCACCAGGCCGATGATCAAGGTTGCCTTGCCGGCAACGCTACGCTGTGCAGATAGCGGTCTCATACTTCAATCCTCGGATCAGCAATGCCGTACAGAACATCTACGACGGTGTAAACGATGAGAATGAAAGCGGCAGCGACCAGCACAAATCCCTGTAACGCGGGGTAATCGCTGTTCATGACAGCGGATACCGCGTACTGCCCGAGGCCGCCCCAGGCGAAAATCGTTTCAACCAGAACCGCCGCGCCCAGCAGAAAACCGAAGAGAAAACCGACCATGGTGATGATCGGTGGCAGGCTGTTGCGCATCGCGATCCGAACCAACTGCCATTCAGAAAGACCGCTCGCCCGTGCATGACGAATGAACTCGCTGCGGTAGTTATCGGCGAAAACAATCTGGGTCATCTTCATCAACGCGCCGGCGTTGACGATGGTCAGCGTAAGCACCGGCAACCACAGGCGGCCGACAGCCGAGGCGAATGCGGCGGTATCACCGGCAAGCAACGTGTCTATGGTCAGAAACCCGGTAACGGCTGGCGGCGCAGTGAGTATCGGGTCCAGCCTGCCGAACGGTGCGGGAGCAATGCCGGCGACATTGAACAGAAAGTAGATGAGCAGCAGACCCACCCAGAAGTCAGGCACCGCGCCCGCCGCCAGGCCGTAGACCTTGCTGAACCGATTGATCATTCCGTTGGGCTTGGTCACTGCAACAACCGCAAGCACCACGCTCACCATGATCGTCAGAATCATTGCGTAGGTAATCAGCTCGAGCGTTGCCGGCACCCGGTCGAGCAAATCAACGGCCACAGGGTTGGAGGTGAACATCGACGTTCCCAGGTCACCGTGAACGACCGTTGAAAGGTAGCTCGTGAACTGCGACCAGATGCTGCCGTTGAGGCCCAGCCGCTCGCGCAGGCTCAGAATCTGCTCGGGCGTGGCCATATTGCCTAGCATCAGCAGGGCCGGGTCACCAGGCAGTAAACGAATCAGCAGAAACGTGGCAAGCAGCACGCCAAACATCTGCGGAACAAGAATAGTCAGCCTGGCCAGTACGATACGTAGTGGGCGAGGCAGCGACCGCAATGAATTGCTAAGTCTCATACTGGTTTCCTTGCAAGTAGTCTTGCGCAGCTAGCGGGGCAAAGCACCACCCCGCTGCTGGCTCTACTTATTTCTTGTAGAGGTCGTACCAACTGTTGCTGTTGGGCGTGTACCAACTGAAACCAGCGACATTGGCGCGGGTGGCCAGTTGGTAGCCTGGATTCATCAAAAACACCCAAGGCGCCTCGTCCACAACAATTTGCTGGACGCGCTTCATGCCAGCATCCCTCGCCGCCTCGTCCGTGCTCGACAACGCGTCGTTGATCAGCTTGTCGACTTCGGCATTGTTGAATTTCGGGTAGTTGATAAGTGAGGCGCTGTTAAGCCAGAGATTCGCCACATAAGCCGCATCGGGGACAATGGCCATGTCGCGGAAGAAATACATGGGGATCGTGCCCTTGGAGTACTTCTCCACCAGCGTCGAGGCGGGCAACTTCACCAGTTCCACGTCAACGTTGGCGCGGGCGAACGCGGTCTTGAGGATGACGGCAATCTCTTCCTCGATCTGATCACCGGTACGGTAGCCAAGCTGGGTTTTGAAGCCCGATTCCTGGCCCGCCTCTTTCAACAGTGCCTTGGCCTTCTCCACATCCTGGGTGTACGTGAAATATTCATCGGTATAGGACGGATAGATTTCAGAGATCGGGCTCTTGGTTGCCCGTGCCTTGCCGTAATACACCGCCTTCAGAATATCTTCGCGCGGCACCAGATAATTCAACGCCTGGCGAACCTTGGGGTTATCGAACGGAGGTGTGGTGTTGTTCATTTCAACGCGGTGAATGTAGTTGCCAAACACCTGCCAAATCTTCAGCTGAGGATTCTTCTCCAGCATCGCCAGCTCACGTGGCGAAAGCCATTCGGCTACATCCACGGCCCCAGCTTGCAGTGCTGCCAGGCGGTTGGCCGATGTCGGCATTTCGCGGAATATGATTTTCGAAAGACGCGGCACGCCCCGGTAATAATTCGGGTTGGCTTCGTACACCACCTCCTGGCCTGACTGGAATTTCGTCACCTGATAGGGCGCGAACGAGGCCGAGTGAGTGGCCAGCCAACTGGATGCGTAAGGGTCGTCACTGGTGACGTTCTTGCGGGCAGCAGTGGCGTCCAGAATGCCGAGGTCATTGTTGACCCAGATTCGCTCGATCAGCGGAGAGGTCTTGGGCAAGGTGACCGTGACGGTCATTTCATCCTGCTTCTTGAACGCTTCTTCAAAGGATTTGATGCCGAGGATCTGGCTCATGTACCAGCGGAAATTCGCGTTCTTGTTCCAGCCCCTTTCGAACGACCACATCACATCGTCGGCGGACAGGGTGTTGCCCGCTGCGCTCTTGACGCCACTGCGCAAATGAAAGGTGATCGAGGTTTTGTCGTCTGCCACCGTCCAGCTTTCAGCCAGCGCCCCCACCAGCTTGTCGAAGTTTTCCACCTGCACACCGTCGACGACCTTGGTGTCGTAGGCCAGCAGGCGCTCGTAGATGTTGCGCTTGGCTTCGTGGGTGGCTTCGGTCGGCGGATATTCCTGATCGAGCGACTCAGGCGTGCGAGGGCCTGCAACCACCAGGATGGCGCTCGCATTCTGGGCAAATGCATTCGGAGCAACAGCCCCACCAAGTAGCGAAACGACTGCCAGCGCCTGCGCAGCGGGCCTCAGAAGGAACCGCATTATTTTCGTATTCATAGGATGGGATTTTTTGTTGGAGGTGATTGAGTAAGCCCTTCTCAAATACGAAGACGTGATGCCAATAAACTTATGGCTCACCTCCCCCGCTCTAGAATGGCTGTCTATGGCTTGGGCAGTGAGAGAATCGATAGCTGACATGCGGCCCCAAGATTGTTGCTAAACAATTTGAAATTGTGACAATCACATAGCAATCCATGTGCCATCGGTGTGACAAAACCTCGTTCCCGGTTTGAACGTCAATGACAATAGTCTTACAGGCCCCGAAATCAGGAACTTCACGATGTGCAATGGGGTAAGCCAACAGCCAGTCAAGCACCAACCAACCCTGGCCGAGCTCTTGCTCACTCTCGGTGCGCCCCCATGATTCGTGGTCATTCGAGGTGCACATTTGAACAATCCCAGGTAATTCTGTGACAATCGCCAATTCTTTGGTAACAAACCATGCAGACGGCACCCATGCTCATCGACGACTCACCCACAGCACGTCCTCGCAAAGCCGGCACTACTGGCCAGATTCTTGGAACAGCCGAGAAACGCGACACCATTTATGAACGCATCCTGAATGCGGTGATGGAACACCGGCTCATCCCTGGTACCAAGCTTGTGGAGGAGAAGCTTGCCAGCGTATTTGAGGTCAACCGCACCCGCATTCGCGAAGTGCTCGCCCGGCTCGCACATGAAGGTGTTGTCACCACGATTCCCAACCGTGGCGCGTTCGTAGCCAGTCCGTCTGTAGAGGAAGCTCGGCATATATTTAACGCACGCAGGATTCTGGAGCCGGCGCTAATTCGGACACTCGTAGCGCACGCGGGTGAAAACCAGATCACTCAACTCTATGACCATGTGGCCCTAGAGCGCGCTGCTCGGGAAAACAATGACAAGCGCGCGGTTATTCGCTTGTCTGGAGAGTTCCACCTACGGATCGCAGAAATGGTCGGCAGTCCCCCACTTTTGAAACTTATGCGAGAGCTGTCTTCGCTGACCTGTCTGATCATCCTGTTGTACGACGCGCCCAATGTGCCGGCATGCCCAAACCATGAGCATCTTGAGATCGTGAACGCTATCAAGTCAGGCGAAACTGAGGAGGCGGTCAGGCTCGTGATAGAGCACCTGAATCACATCGAGAACACGCTGGATCTTTCGATAGGGGAAGAACAGGAAGTGGATCTGGACGAAATCTTCGGTTGAACGGTACGAAATTGGGAAGATATTCCGAACCCCTCCTTGCAGAGCATTAAGGTCCATCCCACAACGGTGTTTGCCGCTCCTTCGACACCCGGTTCTAGCTGGTAACGGCATTCAGGGTCGAAGCAGAACCAGTCGATGAAATCTTCGTAGTCGATCCGCTCTTGGGTGGCCCCGATCAAAAGGGCTAAAGACTCAAGATTTTGACGACATTTCACCACGTCAGAATTGCTGGATCCGGGAAAGATAATCGGTGACAGGTGCCGTTTCAGCGATTGTCCGAGTCGTGATTCGCTCAGGCGGAAATCGTCTTCCGAGCAAGCACGGAGCTTGTTCAGAATAATGCGGTTGTAGACCTTCCACTGCTGACCGGAGCGATCAGCGGGCACATCTTCCGCAAAGGCCTCATAGGCCAGAACACTGAGGTAGGAAAACAGCTCCAGCAGCGATAAATGCTCAAGCTGTTTTTCGGCACTGGCAATCAGTTCATCAAAGGGCTTGAGCTGATCAAGCAATCGATCACAGACACCGAAGAATACTTGCCAGTCATCTCCTGTGAGCGCCGCACGCAGGGCAAGCCAGAGGGGCGACTGGGCACGCTCAAACAGCTTCGAGTAGCGAATCACCCATCTGAGGGTTTCCGGGTTATGGCTGGCAAAGTGCAATAGCAGCTCGATGCTGACTGCATTATCGAAATGCAGCACCCGGCTGAGTGCCAGGCTAGCGAGCTCGGATTGAGCAACCGCATCCGCATCAAGCCAAAACGAGGCCGTTACCAGGCCTTGTGCACGCTCAAGTGCTGACTGGTTCTTACCAGCCGGGCGCTGGTCGAGGAAATGATGCAGGCTCTCATCAAGAGCACGGCCCTTACTGAGCTCTGACTGATTCCGTTCGTATACCGACTGGTAATGCCGTCGGCAGCGCTCTCCATTTTCCGTCATCCCGCAGCGCTCTCGTCAGCATTCTATTCCTGGCCGGAGCCTAAACCATCGGCCGGCCAGGATTCCATGGGCATGACACTACTGCGCAGTAGGTAGCCACTACCCTCGGCTAGTGCCGAATCCCCGCTGACGATCCCCGTAGGACTTGGTCGCTTTCTTACACAGGTAGCTAGCCCGGTAGAACAGATCATCCAGCTCATCGCCCTTGCCTTGACGCTTTACTCGATCGATCAGGTACTCAGCATTCTTCGGGATGTGCACCAGCCCCGTCATCAGGTCGACTGGTAGCCCCAGCGCACCTGCCCAGGACTCCTCGATACGGCTGATCATGTTCACCCGGTCTGACCCCAGACGCCCGATGGTATAGTAGGCATCGCGGTTCAATAGGATCAGCAAGTGATAATGTTGCCGGCCGGCCTGACCGATCTCTCTCGACCAGACATACCGTACTTTGCAACCGCGCGAGCAGCCACGCTCAGCCACCCGCTCCTGGTGGTACTGGATCTTCTTTGTAAACGATTCGAAGAAGCGGCTGATGACCTGGTTCGTATAGGCGTAGTCGGGTAGCTCGACACCCTGAGGCAGGCGGAGATCCACCCTGTAGGCCAAGACCCTCGGATACTCAGCCAATGCCAGGTCGATAGTGCGCTGGAGATCAGACAGGTACTCCCGAATAAAGGGGCCTACTTCGCTCTGTATGGGAAAGCCCTCGAAGGTATCCCCGTAGTGCAGATGGAGGTTGGTATTGTCAGGGTGACGGAGTGGGTAGCGTGGGGTGGGTTCGGTATCGTTGAGCATGGTTATGACCTCTCGTTGGTTGAGTTTCATAACCAGTGCCTGCTGTGTACTTTTTAACCGTTACCTGTCCTCGCCTGATCCGTTGGTTGGTCCCTCTGGATACGCTGTAGTGTTGGCCTCTCAGGTGGTGGATCAGTGTCCGACTCTCTGTGTAGGTTAGTGAAGGCTGCTACTCGGTTAGGCCTGAACCCTTCGGGTGGTAATAGCTAGTAAAAGCATATTACCCACACCGCAACTGACCGCTCCGACTGGCTCGGGAAAATCCACCCCGCTCACCAAGCCACAGCGTCAGTATTTGCTGAAACCGTATTCCGGAAAAAAACCAGACCCAGTGCCATGAGGATCAATGCCTAGCCAGCGTCTGCCGGAACGATGGGAGCAATATCGCTCCGACTTTCTGAAGATCGTCGACCCGCCCAGAATCAGACTGCTGGCATAAGCGCCATGACCAGCCGTAGCCAGTCATGGCGCAGAAGATCATTTCTAGCTAGCCGCACTCAGATGGCCGGTGGCACGCACTCGTGCTCCCTCAGCCAGATCACGATCCTCGATCCGTGCCAAGATCCAGTCGTGCACCTCGCTTTCCACCCAGCCGACACAGCGGTCGCCCAGCGAGACCGGCTTCGGGAAGGTGCCTTCCGAAATGTACTTGTAGATGGTAGACCGGGCCAGGCCAGTCGAATCGATTACTTCTTTCAGGCGGATGATCCTCATGAACGGGCTCCTCGTATTCGTTCAGAGGATTGGCGGGGGTAGTAAAATTTGAACTACTTCATTAGCAACCGCTTGGCCGGGTAAGACGCGAGCCCGTAGTGAATCCGCGTAACCAGGTCCATATCAGCCTCTCCACTGTACGACTCGGGGTTAACGACACCGGGCCTTTCCTCCAGCAACACCGTGCACTCGGACAGCCACTCCGGAGGTGGCCGCAATAGCACCGTAATGATCGAATATCCCGTGCCCTGTAAAACCGGCAGTATGCTCAAGCCTCCCGAATCGAACTCGATCCAATCTGCCTGCCCGAATCTTGACCTGTAATCCCGAGCAATCTTCAGCACCTCGCCGTGAAAATATCTGATGATAGCTTTCCAATCTTTGTCAGCATCGTCCTGGCCACCTTCGGGCATGGATGACTTTCGCAAGGCTCCCTCGATCCTTTCTCGAACCCAGCCACCGTCGACAAAACCTTTTGTTCCGAGCTCACGCCAGTGACGAGCAAGCAATTCGGATGCATATTGCAGGAGCATGAATTGAAGAAGCCTGAACACCACTCCCCTCTGTCCAGCAAGAAAGCGGATCACAGCCAAGGGTGTTTCAGTTCGTACCCCGCTGCCATGTTTGCTTACGCGAAGAACATCTCTCCATAGGCTTTCCTCATGTGAGACACGCCTCTCATCTTCCCAGCCCAGTCGATGCACCACGACGGCACAGTTTCGCTTCAATCCAAATGCTGGATGGTTCAGGTTGAGAAAATAGGTACTCGAGATCTTCCCAGCCCTGAAAACCGAGCTTGATGCTCCCGGCACGTAGGTACGAATCAGCCCCACTGCCAGCAACCGCTTGAGCCGATGTTTCAAACTCTCGGCATCGAGCCCCGTCAGTCGGATTAACTCCAGATTGCTTACCCCGGTCACCTGCCCGAAGCTATCAGCACGCACCAATAACGTTCCCAGCAGCAATCGGTTGGATGCACTCAAGCGGCCGCGGGCGCCTGGCGGCGCCGGACTTCCAACCTTGCTCAGCGCCGCACTCTTCGCTTCAGTCTTGGACACTGCTCCCAGCATCTCTACTGTCAGATCGTCTCCAGAGAACAGTCGCTCAAGGAGCTTGGCGTGTTCCCGATATGAGCTTTTCTTTTCCGCCAGCAGCGCAAGCTCTGCGGCATCGATCCGGTAAGTGACTGCCGGTCGCCCCCGCCCCACCCCTCTCGACAGTCGGCATATCGCACCGCAAGAAACGAGCTCGACGAGGGCGCCGCTCACCATCCGCTCCGAGACATGGAGCCATTTGGCCATTGCCTTGGCATTGCCGGGAATCGTGTCAGCACCATCGCGCAAAGCACGGCAAGCCATTGCTTCCAGCAGAAACCTTGCCTCTACCCCACAACCCGTCAGACTCACGCTCATGCAATCGATAATCAGCAAAGCTTAAATCCTTCGACAAATAAATAACAGTTTATACACCCTGTACAAAATATCATAAATAAATATATAACAAACGCTTAACGTTACCGTAACGCCACAAAAACCATTGCAGGATGCCCATAACAGGATTACAAAGAAGGCATCTAGACAGAGGGTGGAATGGTGACTGAGGACAATACGACTTGGCTGCGCCGAAACGAGTGGGAGTGGGCGGAAGCCTATTTGCGCAAGCGCGCCCCCAGAGACATCTTCCTGGGTCGATTCGACAACCCGGGCTACGCCAGAACGACACAGATCATCAAGGATATCGAACAGACCACGGAAGGAATAAAACTGATCGAGCGCTTGAAGAACGCTCTACGACAGCGTAGATACCGCTCGCCGAGCAACGGCAGGAAGGCATGCACCTTCTCCCTTCCGACCAAGACCGTGACGAGGCTCCGCCATCTGGCCAACAAGCACGATCAACCGGAAACCTCGATAGTCGCTGCACTCATCGATGGCCTGTACGACATGACCAAGACGCAGCAGGCGCGGGAAGAGCAGTTGAAGAAAACTGCCCAAATCGAGCGACAAATAGCCAACCAAGCGAAGTCCCTGCTCAAGGCCCAGTTGGAAGAGGCTATGAAGCACCTGGAACGCCAAGTCGAGCTTGTCGTCATGTGGGAACTGTCTCTGGAGGCAGCTCAACCTCCTTTCGAAGGTGATGAAACGCAAGCGCGACTCGAGGTAGAGAAAAGGATGAAGGGCGTTCAAAGAGAACTACGCATCATTGCAACCAAGCACGCGCTTACCAGTGAAAGGCTGATCTGACCTTCTGCACCGCCCACCCGATCACAAATGGGTAGATATAGCCTATTAAGCTGTGCTGAACCCAGCGATGGCCTTTATAGATGACCGTCTGCTTGCAGCTAATGAGAGAGGCTTTCCATCAATCATCCAGGAATGTCCCTCACCCCATGTAAAACGCGCCATACATCGACATGGTCAACGCGCTCAACGTAGAAAACCAGATAGGGATAGCGCTTCCGCAGCCAGTAGAGCAACCTTGACAAATCCAGCTCATGAACGTACCGAGGTATGCCCGAGGCCGGGTGGCGGCTGATGTGGATGTAGGCATTTTCCAGGGCATCGATAAAACCGAGTGCAGCCTGCTCGGCCTGCTCACCAAGGTAATAGCTGATAGCGTCTTCTACGTCTTGATTGGCAAGAGCCCAAAGAAATGACGGGCTTGGCCCTCATCCTTGAGCCTTAAGAATCTTGGCGCGTAGAGATTCGAAATAGTCACCATCCGCAGGCGCAACTGGGCCTGATTCAGCGCCAGCCAGTAGCAAGCCTCGCAGATGCTGCCGATCCTGATCCTTGCGAATCAGCTCTCGCACATATTCACTACTGGTGCTGTAGCCTCGCTGACTGACCTGATCATCGAAAAAGGACTTGAGAGCATCTGGCAGAGTCCGTGCTTGACAAAATCCGCCAAATCATAACCCTCCAGCCCTGCCTCGCCAGTTACTCGACTCGATAAATCATACAAAACCGCCATCACAAGGCATTTACTTCAAGTGGGTACAAACATGGGTAGAAAAACAATCACCCACAAAAAAGCCCCGTTTTCAGGGGCCTTAATGAGAAATTTGGCGGAAGCGTAGAGATTCGAACCCGAAAGCTGCCCACGCAGAACACCAGCCGATTACTTCACGTCCCTCCTATGCATGTCCGGCCACCGACTACGCCGGCGTTTAACCGTCCTCCCACCGCACAGCCCCGACAACGATTTACCCTCTGGCGAAGCGGGCTAAGCGATATCAAATCTCGGACCGTAGGAGAACGGACGTTATCGGGCCGCTCGAGTCGAAGGCGCCGCGTAAGCAGACTGCTGGTTATCGGTGGGGTAAAAAGTGGGGTAAAAAGACAGACGAAGAAAAACAGTGGCCCATAAAAAAATCCAGTCACCGCTAAGTGACTGGATTTCTTGGAGTTTTTTGGTCGGGACGGAGTGATTCGAACACTCGACCCCTTGCACCCCATGCAAGGATGAGGGAGCAAAGACCAATTACCCTGATCGCCGCCCCAAATCAGTGAGGACAAGGTGCTCTCAAAATTCCCAAGTTGCACAACATCTAGCGGTGCGCACCCTCCCATGCGCGCTTTGCGGAGCACAGACAGACTCCCTTGGAACTCTATGGATCTATAACTGGAGCGGGAAGACAGTCTCGAACTCAGGGACGCGTTATTGCAAATGTTATGCTCCATCAAGCCCCGCCATAGCTGTTCCTCGAGAGCCTTCAGGTAGCTAAAGGATAGCGACGGGGCCCAGAGTGAGCGTCTGCTATCGACCCATAGCGGCCGGTGGGCACAACCGCAATCTCTGTGGGAGCGGGTTTACCCGCGAACACCGGCATAGCCGGTGCCATCCACCGCGGCGCTTGCTTCGCGGGTGAACCCGCTCCCACAGGTTGCGTGTCGGCCTTACTTAATCCGTTATTCTCCAATGTCCGCCATGGGTCGAAAGCAGACATTCACAGGACGTACAATCTCCCGCGTAAGTGCCAATCAGTGAGTGGTTCCGCCACCACGGCCAAAAGCTCTCATTTGGTAGTCAGTTACAGCTTGGAACAGAGACTCAGCTATCACGCGTAATCTTTCCACCTCTATTGCAGGCGCGCGAGCATCCTGAGCTTCGTGGTACCGGCGCATTGCCTCAACTGCCTCCGTGTAGGCTGGGTGGTTGGGCGGCAAAATCTTAGACTGCTTGGGCATCAGTGCCTCGATGTCAGTGAATCGATTCAGACGGACTGCCGGCTTCCAGCAACTGGAAATCCACTACCGCATGATAAAGAAAGTCGGCCAACACTCTAAGCCGCTCAACTGTCTCTCGAGATGCCCCGCTATCTTGGGCGTGCTGATGCGCCCTTATCGCAACAAGGGCTTCGCGTAGTAGCGGCTCGCCGGCTTTGGCCGTGCCTTCCAAGGTTCGCTTCATGCTCCGACCATTCTGTTCTGTTCAGCCATTATAGGGTTATCGCAAGAGATTGAGCGCCGCTTTCGTTCCGGCTTTCTCGCCATGGAGGTACACTTAAGCTCAAGGTGATCCACCTTAACCGCTGTCAGAAATCGCCATTCTCGATCACGCATCCTGCTGGGGGTATCGCGGGTATTTTTGGGGGTACATTTATGGTTTTTCGACCCTGAAATACCGCTCTAGAGCCATGTCCAAATGTTCTTCGGGGATCCCAATAGTTTGGGAATGGGTTCCACAGAGATCCAGAAATTACAATAAATTCATTAGCTTAACTTAAACTCAAGCCCAATGCCGCCCGTCGTATTCCGCCGATTTCCAACGCGTCTGCGGGTTTTTGGGTACTTTTTCTGTTTCGAAAAAAGTACCCGCACATCACGACTTCCCTCCCTACGCCCGGACTGCGGCGAAAACTCAGCGATGCTTTCCTGCGCGCCATTGCCGAACCCGGCAAGTACGCTGATGGCGGGGGCGCTGTCGACTGGCCACTAGGTACCACAGAACAAAAAACGATTGCAGCCCGGAACAAAGATGGGGATGTCTACCTGGCCGTAGCTTTGAACGAGTCACCTTACCAGCAAGCCATCCAGTAACAAACTCAACGCCACTCCACCCTCGGCCAGGCGTGCCTGGCCCTCTTCGGCCTCGGCGATCCAAAACGCAGCCTCGGCCAGGCTGCCGTAGATCAGTGACGCCAGGGCATGCGGGTTGACAGGCACGACAATGCCCTGCTCTATCAGGTTGGCGATCAGGTGTTGCAGCGAGTCCACGCAATGGCGTTGCGCATCCGGCGACGCACCGCCCAGCACCGCCCGGGCGTCACGCAGGACGATGCGCTGGATCGGTGGTTCGACGGCCATTTCGAGGTAGGCGTGGCAGCGCCGGCAGAAACCCTCCCAGGCATCTTCGGCGCTGTCGGTGATCGCTCGCAAGCGTGCGTCCATTTCAGCGTCGAGTTCCGCCACCACGGCCGCCAGCAAGCCTTGCTTGTCGCCAAAGTGGTGATAGAGCGCCCCCCGCGTGAGCTGAACCTGGGCAGTCAGGTCATCCATCGAGGTCTGCGCATAGCCGCGCTCGCCGAACAGCTGGCGCGCGGTGGCCAGCAAGGTGGCACGGGTTGCTTCCATTTCGGCACGGGTACGGCGAGCCATCCGGCGGTTTCCTTGTTCTGCGGCATGACGGGAGCATCGTCGTCGATGCGATCCCGGCATTCTCACGGCCTGCTGGCGCCGTGACAAGCGCGCCAGCACCGCGGGCTCAACGTGCGAGCAGCTCGCTGATCGCGCGCTCGATCCCCTGGGTATCGGCATCGTTCAGGCCCTCACCGGCCACATGGCCCCAGTCGGACTCAAGCACGCGCAGCTCGGCACGGGCGATGCCGCGAGCCTCCTGCTCGGCATCCAGCACCGGGAAATACAGGTCGCTGGACGACGGCATGATCACCGTGTCGGCCTTGATCGCCGCCAGTGCCTGGTCGATGTTGCCGCGATAGCGCGGGTTGGCACTGATGTCCGCATGCTGCCCCATCCACAGCTGGGCGAGCAGGTCGTTGGCATCACGCTTAAGGAACCAGCCCTCCCAGAAGTCGATCAGGAAGTCCTCGAGCGAGGCATAACCCAGCACCCGCTGGTCCAGGCGTTCACGGTAGAACGCCTGGGAGAAGCCCCAGCCGGCATAGATACGCGCCGCGACCCGCAGGCCACGGTGCGGCGGCTGGTCATAGAAGCCCTGGTCGAAGGCCGGGTCGAGTTCGATCGCGGCCCGCACGCTGTCGAAGAATACCTGGAAGTGCCGCGACGTCCGTGCAGCGCTCTGGAAGGTGAACAGCCGTTCGACCTGGTCAGGATAGGCCGCCGCCCACTCGAACGCCTGGGAACCGCCCAGCGACCAACCGATGGCCAGGCGGATCTTGCCGATGCCGAAGCGTTCGCTCAGCAAGCGCTGCTGCTGGATCACGTTGTCATGCACGGTGATGCGCGGGAAGCGATTGCCGTTGTGCGGCGCCGGCGTGTTGCTGGGGGAACTGGACACACCATTGCCGAACGCGTCAGGCACGACAATGAAGTACTTGTTCGGGTCCAGAGCCCGGCCTTCGCCGATCAGCCACGCGGTGTCGTCATGGGTGGCGGCGAACGACGTCGGGTAGACGATGACATTGTCCTTTGCGGCATTGAGTTCACCGTAGGTCTGGTAGGCCAGCCTGGCTTGGCGCAGGCACCGGCCGGACTGCAGCTGGATGTCACCCAGTTCGAAAATTTCTGCGTTCATGAATCGCGCTCCCTCGGCCAGGCCGAGTGCAAGGGTCGAATGGGGCCGACTGCCGGCCCCGGTTATCGGTCAGGGCAGGCGGTAGGCGATGACGTAGTCGCCACGCGCCTTGCCGGGGCCTTGGGCGCCGCCAGCGGTCACCACCACATACTGGCGCCCGCTGCGGTTGCCCTGGTAGCTGATAGGGGTAGCCTGGCTGCCGACGGGCAGTCGGCCCTTCCACAGCACATGACCGGTGCGGCTGTCCATGGCCCGCAGGTAGTGGTCCATGGAGCCTGAGAAGAACACCAGCCCTCCCTGGGTGACCAGCGGCCCGCCCATGGTGGGCATGCCGATGGGCATCGCCAGCCCCGGCAGCCCTCCAGGCAGCGGCGTATCCTCGGTGCTGCCCATGGGCACCTGCCAAGCGATCTGCCCTGAGTTCAGGTCGATCGCGGTCAGGGTCCCGTAGGGCGGGGCGATGCAAGGCACGCCCAACGGCGAGGTGAACATGCCGTGGATGACGCCATAGGGTGCGCCGCGCTGCTCGGCATAGTTGCCCGATGCGCCGGTGGGGTTGTAGCCGGCCGCCAGGGCCTTCTCGTGTTCGATGAACTGTGCCCAGTGGGCGATGCGGATGTCATTGACCAGCAACAGGCCAGAGGCTTCGTCGACCGCGCCACCGCCCCAGTTGATGCCGCCGTAGTAGCCGGGGTACATCAGGCTCTTGCGGGTGCTCAGCGGGGTAAAGTCACCGACGTAGTGCATCCGCTTGAACTGGATACGGCAGTACAACTGGTCGAGGGCGGTCATGCCCCACATGCGTTGTTCGGTCAGGGGCGCATATCCCAGCGACACACTGGAGTACGGCTGTTGTGGCGCCGGCCGCTGGCCAGCGGGCGCGCCCTCGGCACTGACCGTGCGCGACTCGACCGGGAAGACTGGCCGGCCATCGCGCCGGTCGAGCACGAAGACCTGGCCGGTCTTGGTCAGCACGATGACAACGGGGGTGGTATCGCCATTGCCGGTGGGCAAGTCGTGGAGGATGGGCTGAGCGGCCACGTCGTAGTCGTGCAGGTCATGATTAACCGTCCTGAAGTGCCAGCGGTCGATCCCGGTGCGCACGTCGATAGCGACCACCGAGGCATTGTAGGTTTCGGCCGCCAGGGAACGGTCCGCGCCCCAGAAGTCAGGGGTCTGGTTACCCGTAGGCACGTAGATCAGGCCGAGCGCCGGGTCGTAGGACGCAGTCCCCCAGAAGTTGGGCGTCTCATCCGGGTAGACTTGCCCCGCCGGCAGCGGTTTCCCGCGCTTCGGTGCGGCGGGGTCCCAGGCCCAGACCAGCTTGCCTGTGCGCACATCCCAGCCGCGCACCACACCTGAAGGTTCACCACGAGCGGCCCAGTCCTGCATACGTGCGCCGGTGACGATCACGTCGCCTGCCACCAGGGGTGCCGATGTCGGGTAATAGGAAGCCTTGGCCGGTTCGCTCAGCCCCGTGAGCAGGTTGACCTGGCCATTCTCGCCAAACCCAGGGCACACCGCGCCGCTGTGTGCGTCCAGCGTGATCAAGCGGGCGTCGAGGGTGGTCAGCACGATGCGCGTGCGGCACAGGGCCTCGCTTTTTTCCACCTCGCCGGCGGGCGCTTGCCAGGACGCCAGGCCACGGCAACGCTGCCATTCCTTCGACTGGGCCTGGGGGTCGTAGGCCCATTTCTGCTCACCGCTCTCGGCGTCGACCGCTACCACCTTGCTGTAGGGCGTGCAGACATACAGCAGCTCGCCGAGCTTGATCGGCGTACCCTGGAACGCGGCCTCGCCAACGGGCAGGTCACCGGTGCGGTATTGCCAGGCCACTTCCAGGCCGGCGACGTTCGAGGTATCGATCTCGCTCAGCGCGGAATAGCGGCTGCCACGCGTGTTCTGGCCGTATTGTGGCCAGTCGGGGTCGCCCGCCTCAAGGGAGGGTTCGCCCGGCGCCGCCTGCGCCACTTCCACGCCAGGCAGCGCAGCGCTCCCCGGATGCGGCTGGAAAGCGCCCAGCCCACCGACCAGCAGCACACCGAGCAACACCGGCAGCAGCCGGTTGCGCACGGCGCGCGCCCCAGCCAAGCCTGCGGTGTCGCGAAGTTGCGGGTAACAGGCGGTGACGATGCACGCCACCACCAGGAACATCGCCACCCGCGGCACCCATTGCCAGTAATCGAGGCCTACTTCCCACCAGGCCCATGCCACGCTTACGGCCAGCAGCGCCAGGCTGACACCCAGCGCGTAGCGGCGCTGCCGCCACAGCCCCAGGGCGACGGCGCCCAGCATCAGCCCAGCCAAGGCATAGAACCCGCTGCCGCCCAGCATCAGCAACCATACGCCGCCAACCAGCAGCGTCACGCCGATCAGCGCCACGCCGCCCGACAGTGTGCGGGTGAACATCCGTGTACCCCTCATGCCCTCTCCCCAATTCTGTAAAGACCTTCCAGGCGCGAGCACGCCTCTCCTGCGACGGGAGACGTGCACGTACATGGTGTGGAACGCCCGGGCGTGACGCCGCCCGGGCCGTGCGTCATTTTGCGCCGTTGGCCTGGGCGGCCAGCGCTTCGGGCTTGTGCCCGCCCATGCCCAGCGCCAGCAGCAACCCCAGTGCGGCCAGGCCGGCCGCCAGCCACAGGTTGGTGGTCAGGCCCAGGCCATCGACGGTCTGCCCGCCTGCCCAGGACCCCAGCGAAATGCCGACGTTGAATACGCCGACGTACAGTGCCGTGGCAATTTCCACCGCGGCGGGCGCCGCCTTCATCATCCAGGTCATCAGACCCACCGACACCCCGCCGTAGGCAAGCCCCCAGGCCAACAGCACCAGGCTGCCACCGAACTGATTGGCACCGATGCCGAGAAACAGCAGCGGGGTCAGCAGCAGCCCGACGGCGATGGCCACCAGGGTGAGCGTGGTGCGTCGCGCAGCGATGATGCCGGCCAGGAAATTGCCGATGATGCCGGCGATGCCATAGGCGAACAGCAAGGCGCCGATCCACTGCGGGTCGAAACCGGATACCGAGAGCAGTAATGGGCGCACGAACGTGAACGCCATGAAGTGCCCGGCCACCAGCAACAGGGTCAGTGCCAGGCCCGCCTGAAGCTTGCGATTGCCCAGTTGCTCGGCGAACTGGCGCAGTGTCACCGAGCCGTGCACCGGCAATGACGGGATGACCGCTAGGTGAATCAGCAACACCAGGGCACTGAGTATCGCCATGCTGCCGAACGCCCAACGCCAGCCAGCGAAGTCACCGATCAGCGCCCCCAGCGGCACGCCCAGCACCGAGGCGGCCGCCACCCCACCGAAAATGATCGAAGTGGCCAGGCCGATCGATTGCCCAGGTACCAGGCGTGCGGCCAGGCCGCCGGCAATGGCCCAGATCCCGCCCATGCAGAACCCGACCAGCACCCGCGCGGCCAACATCCAGGCCATGCTCGACGCCAACGCCGAGGCGACATTGGCGACCACCAGCAAGCCCAGCAGGCCGCAGAGAATCCAGCGGCGGTCCAGATTGCCCGCGGCCATCACCACCAGCGGTGCGAAGAAGGCCGCCAGCAAGGCTGGCAAGGTGATCATCAGGCCAGCGGTGCCCGTCGTGGTACCCAGCGTTTCGGCGATGGTGGTCAGCAGGCCGACCGGCAGCATTTCAGTGGTGACCACGGAGAACGTGGCGAGCCCGACGGCCGCGACCGCCAGCCAGGGGTGGCGGACGTTCGGTGCACTGGCGGTGTTTTCAGATGCGCTCATGATTGCAGATCCCTTGAATGAAAATCAGGCGTCGCCGATGACTCGAGGCCCGGTGGCGCCCACGGATGATTCGAACTTCCCTGCGACAAGGCGTAGGTGCCCTGCCGGCATCATACATACAGGATGTATGTAAAAAGACACTACCACGCCTCCCAGGCCCCTACAACAGCCCACCCGTCGGACGTTGCTCAGCCAGCGCGCGGTCGCGTCGACGCCGCGTGGTCGATGGTCAGCAGCATGTACAGCGTCTCGCCCTGCACGGCCCAGCTACCGTGAAACACATGGCCATCGGAAAACCTTTCGCCCAGGCGCTGCGAACGCAGCGCCAGCTCGAAACGCCCTTGGTCGTCCCAGTCGGTCAATTGCGCTTCGTCCATTTCCAGCTCCACGTGGCAAAGCGGAAATACTGCCTTGTAGAAGGCTTCCTTGGCACTGAAGCACAGGTAGAAGAACCGCAGCGCCTCGTCACCCCGCATCCGCTGGAAACGCTCGCGTTCCTCCGGGTGCATGGCATGCTCGGCCATCTCGGACAATTCCGGGTAGCCGACCATGTCCTCGATATCGATGCCCAGGCCAAGACACAGCCCGGCATCGGCCACGCACGCCAGCGCCAGCTTCCGGGTGTGCGATATCGACCCCACGGTGCCCAGCGGAAAACGCGCGTAACGATAAGGCCGGGCAATCGGCAACCAACCCTGCTCATGGCCCAGCGCCCCCAGCGCCGCCGCCGCACACACCCTGCCACCGGCGAACTCGCGCCGGCGGGGCGCCAGTGCCGGGCCCAGCCAGCGAGCGTCATGCAACACCGCGTCACACGGCGTGCAGTAGCCCTCCAGGTCCAGGGCGAACAGCGCCAGCCCCGCCGGGGGCGGCCCCCGGAATGGCCAGACCGGCTGCGCCTCACGCATCACAACAGCTTCCTCTGCTCGGTCATGCGCAATCGGGCGTGGTAGTAGCCCGGCGCGCCATAGGTGACATTGGCCGCGGCCCCTGTGCCGCCACCATGGATATCGGTGAACACTGCGCACTGGCTGATGTAGAAGTTCTTGCAGAAGTTGATCGACAGCAGCGCCCCCATCTCCTGCGAAACCTGGCGCAGCGCATGCTCCACCCCGGCATCGACGGTATACAGGCCAAGGCCCAATGCGCCATGGTGCTGACCAATGACGCGCAGTTCCGCAAGCAGGGCCCGCAGGTCAGGCGGCTGGACCAGGAACGACACCGGCCCGCGGATTTCCCGGCCATAGTGTTCGACGCTGCTGGCAAAGCCCTGGCGCACGGCAATCAGTGAAGGCGTGACGATGCAGGCGCGTGGGTAATCGGGGTCCTGTACAGCTTCGGCGCGGCGCAGCACACGGGCGAAACGGGCGCCTTCACAGGTGCGGATCTCGGCCAGGCTCTGCGCGTCCAGCAATGCCCCGAGCAGCTCGCGGGCACTGGGGAAGCGCGCCAGCACCTGCTCCACCCGCTCGACCAGGTCACGTTCGAACTGCGCCACCGACACCACGCCGTCCGCCAGGCGTATGCCTTCAGGCAGCACGTACAAGGTCTGTGGCGAGGTGCACAGCTGCGCCGAAAACGAGCACAAGCCAAAGGCCAGATTCTCGAGCATGCCGTCGTAGTCGTGGGTCGAATGCAGGAACACCGGCGTCTGGGCGCTTTGCTGGGTCATCACCCGCGCCTGCCAGGCATGCTGGCGCAGCCAGCTGCCGAACTCCGCCGCGCCCATGTAGTCGATCAGTCGCACGTCGGGGTGCAGCGCCGCCTGCCGATAGGCGGCCGGGTCGTCGCTGTGGAACAGGTTGACGATGTCATGGGGCACACCGACCTGCGCACAGGCCGCCTTCAGTGCCTTGACCGTCAGGGCCATCGGCAACACCGCCTGGTCATGGCCGACGACCACCACCGGGCAACCCGCCGCGAGCGAAGCGAACAACCCGGGATAAGCGCCCCAGGTCGGCACCACCCGTCCGGCGTAGACCAGCGACAGGCCCACCGGCATGGTCGCGAACTGGCGTGACAGGCGTTGGCTGGCGCCCTGCCCCACCACCAGCTCTGCCTCGAACCCGCCACTCAGTTCGCGAGCCGCCGCCAGCACCTGGGCCACCGACTCCAGCGCACGTGCCTGGGCGTGCACCGCATTGGCGTGAAACCCCATGAACAGGCCATGCCCACTGGTGTGCATGCCGACATGGGCAAACAGGAAGGTATCCTCGTGCAGGCGGGTGATGACCTCGCACAGCAAGGCACAACGCAGGCCGATATCGAGCTGCTGCCACTTGCGCTTGGCCGCCTCGGCCCGGCACGCCAGCAGCGGGAATGCTTCGACCCGGTAGCGGATACCCAGCTCGAAGCCGTAGGGCGAGCGTTCGCCACCTGCCCAGCGCGGGTCCACGTCGGCCGGCACCTGCGGGGTGACGTGGAACGGCGCGTCGAGCAGGCGCCTGAAACGGCTCTCGCCTTGCTCTATCTGTGCACTGTCGTAGTCGCCCAGCTCATCGGAAAACGGGCTGAACGGCTGCCGTGTGCGCACGGCCTCGATGGCCGCCTCCAGCAGTGGCCCATGTTGCGCCTGCCAGGCCTTGAGCTTGCGCGCGTTCATGCGGCGCCGTCCGTTTCCACGGCAGTGGCAAAGGCTTTGCGGCCCGGCATCTGCGCACTGAACAAGGCATCCAGCTCGCGTGCGCCCTGGGTGCGCGCCATGCGCACGAACTCGGCGGCGTCCGCACCGACGCAGTAGTGCGTGTCAGGCGCCGCGCAGCTCAAGACCTCGAGGATGACCTGGGCGAAATCTTCCTCGCTTGTGGTCGCCTGGCTTGCCAGCGCCTCGCTGGCTTCGAGAAACGCACCGAACGACGGCCCGTAGATGCTTCGAAACGGACACTGACCCGGATGAAGCATTTCGCCGAATTAGCGGGCTGGGCAAGCTTGGGTGAGGAATTGTTCGAGGCAGGGTTTAGTGTCGAACAGGAAGCGCCTTAGGGTCTGTACGCAATCCCGAGAAACCTATCATATCCTTGGAAGTGGTGTAACTCATCCTGCGGCGCTATTGAGCGTCCTCCCCGCCTGCCATCGTTGCGTTCCTGGGTTTGCTGGAGGCTGATATCCGAAGCGGACGCAACCTCACTACCCTGTCGGAAGGCTTGGCGCAAACCATGCTCGCCAACGCAAATCGCTCCGTTAACCTGGACGAAGATATCGACGGTGAGGTCGCGATCTGATGCTACGACATGGCTGGACACTGTTGTTCCATGAAGGTGTGACTTTACAGCTACGCAAATTGCAAGAAGCCGCCGCCCGAGCCGAGCAGAACGACCCGCAAGGTTTTGAGAGCAACGCCAACGTGAAGCTGTTTCGGGCATTGAGCCATCTGATCATGGAGGCTGTACCGGCCGACCCGGGCCGTGATGAGTTCCGCCAAGGCAACACGCTGGGCACTGCCTAACGGCATTGGCGCCGAGCAAAAATCGGCAGGCGCTTTCCGCTGTTCTTTAGCTACGACTCAAGATCCAAGGTCATCGTCTATGCACGGGTCAACGACGAAAATACCCTACGGAGATCCCGATAGCTTGTGACTGACTTCCACTGAGATCCATAAGTCTCTGCAGCGAGCCGCAATCTGCAAGAGCACCAGCCTTGTGTCAGGCTCCGCCCACTTCTCCTCGGCGGTATAGCCCAACCTGGCATGACCGAGCTTCAAGGCCGATAATACGCAGCCTGGTCTTTACCTTGAGGGCGCCGGACTTACCCCCTACTCCGCCGCAACAACGAATGCGGCGCTTCTCCAAAAGCCTTCCGAAACGCATGACTGAAATGCGAGAAATCGGAGAACCCGAATTCCAGCGCGGCCTGGGAAACACTTCTTACCTGGCCGCGTTCGATCGCTGCGCGGCTGGCGTTGAGCCGTTCCTTCCAGATTTCGGCGACCGGGGATTTCTGGTGCCGGGCAAACGCCCGGGTGACCGTGCGCGTCGATACGTGGTGGGCCACGGCAATCGACTCGATCGACAGTTCCGGTTCGGTCAGGTGCCGCTGGATGTAGTTCATGATCCGCCCGTAAAGGTCCAGCTCTTGATGGGTGGTCTTGAGGTCCTGCAGCTCCAGGCTGAGCACTAGCAAGTCGATGATGGTACTGGAGTAGCGCCGGGAGATGCTTTCGTTCTGCAGCAACGCGGCGGAACTGGCGGCCTGGCCGATCATCTGCCGTAGCGGAATCACTCCGGGGCGGGACTCGTCCAGCACCCGCGCGGTGAGGTCGGCGATGCCTGGCAGGCGCTGCGAGAGCAGCGGTCGGGGGATGCGGATCAGGTGGTTTTCGGTACCACCCAGGCTGAAGCGGAACGGTTGGGATGCGTCGTAAAGAAACACACTGCCGGTCGTCAGGCTGGCCTTGCGCGTGTGTTGTTCGATTTCGCCGTAACCGTCGAGGGTGAAACCCAGCCAGATATCTTCGGCTGGATCGCCGCGCAGGTGTTGCTCGGAACGCACCCAGTGGTGCAGTGGCGAAGACAGGGTGGTGATGTCCAGGGGGCCAATTCCGTGGACCTGTAGCGCACCCTCGAAATTGCTCTGCAACGAGGGTTTGCTGTCCGCCGACAGGCAATGCCGGCAGACCACTTCCCGCCAGTAGTCGAAGCGACGGGCTGGCGAAACGGTAAGGGTGGAATAGTGATTGGTCTCAGCCATGATGGCGCTCACCTTGATGCTACTACTTGAGGAACGAAGCACTGTTACCGAGGTTGCGACAGGCAATATCCACGCCAGCGCGACTCACTGGCGCGGGCCGTGGCCAACCCGGCCTGCGGTGTGGATGCCGCGGCGGCGTCCATCGCAAAAGCCCCTCTTGCGTCTGCCCATTCCGGGGCAAAAACCCATTTTATCCCTGTGCATTGCACCATCGCGGTTCGTGTCCTGGCGGGTATTTTCGCGCTGTCTTTACCAACCAAACGGTTGTCCTGACCAACAAAGCGACGCTGTTGTGGCGTACCTAACGTTGACCTCACGGCATTTCCAGCAACCTGCGCCGATGAGGTAAAGCCCATGCGAGTTCAACAACAACAACAACGAATGGTCGACGAGTTCAGGTGGCTGCATATGCGCGACCTGGCGCCCGAAGAGTTTTTGTCGTGGCTGATCGAGTGGGGAACGTGCGCGTTGCGTGCCCGTGGTAATGCCGAGCGTGTGCCCGAAGCCAAAATAACAAGGAGCCTGTGATGGAGTCCGCAATCGACAAACACCTCAAGTGCCCGCGCACCTTGTCGCGCCGGGTGCCTGACGATTACCAGCCGCCGTTCCCGATGTGGGTCGGTCGCGCTGACGCGCAGTTGACCCAGGTGGTGATGGCCTACCTGGGTGTGCAGTATCACGGCGATGGCCAGCGCGAGCGGGCCTTGCAGGCGCTGCGCGAGATCGTCGCCAGCTTCAGCTTGGCCGACGGCCCGCTGACCCACGACCTGACGCACCATGTCGATAGCAGCGGCTACGACAACCTGATGGTGGTGGGCTACTGGAAAGACGCCAGGGCGTATTGCCGCTGGATGCGCTCGGCCGAGGTGGATGGCTGGTGGAGTTCGCCGCAACGCTTGAGCGATGGCCTGGGTTACTACCGCGAGATCAGTGCGCCGCGGGCCGAGCAGTTCGAGACCTTGTATGCATTCCAGAGCGATCTGCCCGGGGTCGGGGCGGTCATGGGCAGCATCAGCGGCGAGATCGAGGAGCACGGTTACTGGGGCTCGATGCGCGACCGCTTCCCGGTGTCGCAAACCGACTGGATGAACCCGGACGGCGAGCTGCGGGTGGTGTCCGGCGACCCGGTCAAGGGCGGGCGGGTGGTGGTGGTCGGCCACGACAATATCGCCTTGATTCGCTCGGGCCAGGACTGGGCCGCGGCTGACCAGGCCGAGCGCTCGCTGTACCTGGACGAGATCCTGCCGACCTTGCAGGACGGCATGGATTTCCTGCGCGATAACGGCCAGGCGTTGGGCTGCTACAGCAACCGCTTCGTGCGCAATATCGATGCGGACGGCAACCTGCTCGACAAGAGCTACAACATCGGTCACTGGCGCTCGGTGGAAAAACTCGAACGCTGGGCGGAATCCCATCCGACCCATCTGCGTATCTTCGTCACCTTCTTCCGGGTGGCCGCGGGGCTGCAGAAGTTGCGGCTCTACCACGAAGTGTCGGTGTCGGATGCGAGCAGCCAGGTGTTCGAATACATCAACTGCCACCCGCACACCGGCATGTTGCGCGACGCCCAAGCAAGCGCCAACTAACCAACGAACTCCACGTTTAGCCCTGCACCTGTCGTTGTTACGACAGCGGGGCTCTTTTTGCCCGCGTTTTACCACCAAGAAGGACTTGGGTCATGAAACAACTCCGTTACCTGATGCTTGCGGCGGCCGTGCCGTGCCTGTCTGCGCAGGCAGTTGAAGTTTCGCCGGGGGATTATGAAGTGCTGCCGGCGGATAAAACCATCGGTGTAGTCTATTACCAGCATTCCACTACCGACAGTGCCTACGCCCAGGGCCACAAGGTCAGCTCCGACTTCAACCTGACCTCCAATGTCGGCATCCTGCGTTTGCTGCACGTCTTTAAATTGACCGACCGGCTGACCATCGAGCCGCAGTTCCTGCTGCCGTTCGGCCATGTTTCCAGCGGCGGTGACGCCTCGGCCCTGGGCAGCGCCAGCGGCATCGGCGACCTCATTCTCACCGCGCCGCTCAAGTACCGCCTCAACGAGGCCAACGACACGGTCGGCGCCACGGTCTACCTGGTCGCACCTACCGGCAACTACGACCGCAAGGACGCGCTGAACCTGGGCGAGAACCGCTGGAAAGTGGATCTTCAGGCCGCGTACATCAAGCACTTCGGCGAGAAGTGGGCGCTCGACCTGGTGGGCGATGCGATCTGGTATGGCGACAACGACGACTTCGGCGCCAACTCGGTACGCCGCGAACAGGAGACGTCCTACGCCGCGCAACTGATGGGGCGCTACATCATCGACCCGGGTACGTCCTTGGCAGTCGGTTTTGGCCACACCTGGGGTGGGGAAAACCGGATAGACGGCACCTCCCAGGATGACCGCGGCAAAACCACCAACTTCCGCCTAACCGCCACCAAGTTCTTTACCACCCAGGACCAGTTGCAGATGCAGCTGGGGCGTGACCTCGCGGTAGAAAACGGGCCGAAGGAAAACTTCCGACTGAACCTCAGGTACGTCCGGGTCTTTTAACCGCCTGCACATTCCCAGCTGAAACGGAGCATTCGAACATGACTGAGCCAAACGCTTCCACCGAGCAACAACCTTCGCTGTATACCCGCCTGGGTGGCTACGACGCCATTTACCAGTTCGCCGGCGCGGTATTGCGCAAGACCATGGCCCACCCGGCGATCGGCCATATCTGGGCGCATATGTCCGAGTCGACCTTCCAGAAGGAACACATCAACTTCGTCGATTTCCTCGCGCAACACTGGGGCGGCAGCGCCAAATACCGCGGGCGGGACATGGTCACCGCACACCGCGGCATGGGGCTGACCGAGGTGCACTGGCAAGCCACGCTGGATTGCCTGGAGGAGTGCTACAACGACTACAACCTGGCGCCGGAGCTGCGCAAGGAGGTCAACGATTTCCTGGTCAAGTTCAAGCCCGCCGTGATCGGCAGCCCGTCCTACCGCGACGTGGTGCTGGCCAACCCGACGATGGACCCGGCCAAGGGCATGAATAGCGTCGGCGTGGTCTGGCCCGCACGCGGCGATGCGGCCGGGCAGGCCGGGGTGCCCAAGCTGGAGCAGTAGGCCTGCGACCTGGCGCAACGCAGTCCTGCTCAACACAGCGACTGTCCTGCTCAACCAAGTCGGCTCCCCGCGCTGGCGCTAGGTTAGTACCAGGCCCAACCGCGGCGAGCCCACGAACCGCTAATTGCCGGCCCCTTGGCCCGGCACCGGAAAGGAAAAAGGACACCCCATGGCCATCACCCGCCCGACGCTCGAACAACTGCAGGCGCTCGCCAGCCGCCTGCACATGCAACTGACGCCCGAGCAAGCCAGCGAGTACCTGGCGCTAATGCAGGGCAGCCTCGACGCCTACGACCTGGTCGATGAGCTGCCGGACTTCACGCCGCTGGTGCGCTACGAGCGCACGGCGGGTTATCGCCCTTCCAGCGTGGAAAACCCGCTGAACGCTTGGTACTACCGCACCGAGGTGATGGGCGCCAGCAGCGGCATACTGCTCGGCAGGACGGTCGCGCTCAAGGACAACATCTCGCTGGCAGGCGTGCCGATGATGAACGGCGCCTCGCCACTGGCCGGTTTCGTGCCATCGTTCGACGCCACCGTGGTGACGCGCCTGCTCGACGCAGGGGTAACGATTCTCGGCAAAGCCACCTGCGAACACTATTGCCTGTCTGGCGCCAGCCACACCTCCGACCCGGCGCCCGTGTACAACCCGTTGCGCCCCGGCTTCAGTACCGGCGGCTCGTCGTCGGGCAGCGCGGCGCTGGTCGCGGCGGGCGAAGTTGACCTGGCGGTGGGCGGTGACCAGGGCGGGTCGGTGCGTATTCCTGCGGCCTGGTGTGGCATCTACGGCATGAAGCCGACCTTCGGGCTGGTGCCCTATACCGGGGTAATGGCCATCGAGGCCACCTTCGACCATGTCGGCCCGATGACCCGCAGCGTGCGCGACAACGCACTGATGCTCGAAGTGATGGCCGGTACCGACGGGCTTGACCCGCGCCAGGGCGCGCCGGAGGTCGATAGCTACAGCGACTACCTTGGGCGCGGTGTCGGCGGGCTGCGTATCGGCATCCTCCAGGAAGGTTTCCAACTCGCCAACCTTGATCCGCGGGTGGCCGAAACGGTCCGCGGCGCCATCGCCCGGCTCGAGGCGTTGGGCGCGGTGGTCGAGGAGGTGTCGGTGCCCGAGCACACGCTGGCGGGCACGTTGTGGAACCCGATCGGCTGCGAAGGCCTGACCATGCAGATGATGCACGGCAACGGCGCGGGCTTTAACTGGAAGGGCCTGTACGACGTCGGCCTGCTCGACAAGCAGGCCGGCTGGCGGACCCAGGCCGACGCCCTGTCGCCTTCGCTCAAGCTGTGCATGCTGGTTGGCCAGTTCGGCCTGGAGCACTACCACGGCCGTTACTACGCCAAGGCCCAGAACCTCGCGCGCTTTGCCCGGGCCGGCTACGACAAGGCACTGCAGCGCTACGACCTGCTGGTGATGCCGACCGTGCCCATCGTCGCCCAGCCGCTGCCCACGCCGGATTGCTCGATCACCGAGAATGTCTCGCGGGCACTGGAGATGCTCGGCAACACCGCCGCACAGGACATCACCGGCCACCCGGCCATGTCCATCCCCTGTGGCCTGGTCGACGGCCTGCCGGTCGGGCTGATGCTGGTCGGCAAGCATTACGCCGAAGGCACGATCTACCGGGCCGCGGCAGCCTTCGAAAACGCAGTGGACTGGCGCACGCTGTAGGCGCTGCGCCCCTGCAAAAACAACCAAAACAGCAATAACCACCGATAACCGTGTCGAACGAGAGGAGTAATCCCATGACGGCAACCTCAACCCCTGGCGAGCGGGCGCGGGCACTGTTTGCAGTGCTCAAGAACAAGGACCTCATTCCCGAGGGCTACATCGAACAGCTCACCGAACTCATGGAACATGGCTGGAGCCCGGAAAACGGCGCGCGCATCGTCGCCAGGGCCTGGGTCGACCCGCAGTTCCGCGAACTGCTGCTCAAGGACGGTACCGCCGCCTGCGCCCAGTTCGGTTTCACCGGCCCGCAAGGCGAATACATCGTCGCCCTGGAAGACACCCCGCAGGTCAAGAACGTGATCGTCTGCAGCCTGTGCTCCTGCACCAACTGGCCGGTGCTGGGCCTGCCGCCGGAGTGGTACAAGGGCTTCGAGTTCCGTGCGCGGCTGGTCCGGGAGGGGCGTACGGTACTGCGCGAGCTGGGCACCGAGTTGCCCGACGACGTGCTGGTGAAGGTCTGGGACACCAGCGCCGAAAGCCGTTACCTGGTGCTGCCGCAACGGCCCGCGGGCTCGGAGGACATGAGCGAAGAGCAGTTGCGGCAACTGGTCACCAAGGACGTGCTTATCGGTGTCGCCGTGCCCCGGGTTGGCTGAGCCGGTCCACCCACTTCATTCACCTTCCGGAGTATTCAATATGGATGGCTTCCACGATCTCGGCGGTTTCCAGGGCTTTGGCAAAGTGCCCCATCGCATCAACAGCCTGAGCTACAAGCAGGTATTCAAGCAGGACTGGGAACACCTGGCCTACAGCCTGATGTTCATCGGCGCCGATCACATGAAGAAGTTCAGCGTCGACGAAATACGTCACGCGGTCGAACGCATTGATGTGCGCCAGCATGTCGGTACCGAGTACTACGAGCGTTATGTGATCGCCACCGCCACGTTGCTGGTCGAGACCGGCGTCATCACCCAGGCCGAACTGGATGAGGCGCTGGGCTCGCACTTCAAGCTGGCCAACCCCGCCCACGCGAAAGGGCGCGCGGCGATCACCGGGCGAGCGCCTTTCGAAGTGGGCGACCGGGTCATCGTGCGCGATGAATACGTGGCCGGGCATGTGCGCATGCCGGGGTATGTGCGCGGCAAGCAAGGCGTGGTGCTGCACCGCACCACCGAACAGTGGCCGTTCCCGGATGCGATCGGGCATGGCGACCAGAGCGCTGCGCACCAACCGACCTACCATGTCGAGTTTCGCGTGCGCGACCTGTGGGGCGATGCCGCAGACGATGGGCGGGTGGTGGTAGACCTGTTCGAAAGCTACCTGGACAAGGTCGAAGGTTCGGGAGCGGCGCGCCCATGAGCAATAGCGCCCAGGCGGGCCGACTGCCGGTGACGGTCCTTTCGGGCTTCCTCGGCGCAGGCAAGACGACTTTGCTCAACCATATCCTGCGCAACCGCCAGGACCTGAAGGTGGCGGTTATCGTCAACGACATGAGCGAGGTCAACATCGATGCCTCCGAGGTGCAGCGCGAGGTTGCGCTGCACCGTGGCGAGGATGAATTGATCGAGATGAGCAACGGCTGTATCTGTTGCACCCTGCGCGCCGACCTGCTCGAGCAGATCAGCGCGCTGGCGCGCCAGCAGCGCTTCGATTACCTGTTGATCGAGTCCACCGGGATTTCCGAGCCGATGCCGGTCGCCGAGACCTTTGCCTTTCTCGACACCAACGGCTTCAGCCTTAGCGAGCTGGCGCGCCTGGATACCCTGGTGACGGTGGTCGATGCCAGCCAGTTCATGGCCTTGCTCGACTCGGCCGAAACCGTCGCCCGTGCCGACGCCACGACCGATACCCCCAGGCGCCCACTGGCCGATCTGCTGATCGAGCAGGTCGAGTACGCCAATGTGATCCTGGTCAACAAGTGCGACCTGGTCGATGAGGCCGGCTACCAGGCGTTGCGGGCGATTCTGGCCGGACTCAATCCGGGGGCGCAGATCCTGCCGATGGTCGCCGGCAACGTAGCGCTGTCGAGCATCCTTGGCACCGGACTGTTCGATCTGCCCAGCCTTGCCGGAGCACCTGGCTGGATGAAGCAGATGGACGCGCACGACACGCCGGTAGCCGAGTCGGACACCTATGGCGTGGTCTCGTGGGTGTTTCGCGAGCGCGCCCCGTTCCATCCGCAACGCTTGCTCGAGTTTCTTGCCCGTCCCTGGCGCAACGGTCGGTTGCTGCGCAGCAAAGGCTATTTCTGGCTCGCCAGTCGCCACCGCGAAACCGCACTGCTGGTACACAGCGGCAAGCAATTCCAGTGGGATTACGTGGGGCATTGGTGGCGTTTCATCGACCCGTCGCAATGGCCGCAAGACAAATATCGCCTGCAGGGCATCACGGCCAAGTGGGACAGCATCGTCGGTGATTGCCGCCAGGAACTGGTGTTCATCGGCCAGGACCTGGACATCCAGGCGCTGCAACGCGAGCTCGACCACTGTCTGTTGAGCCCACAGGAAATCGCCAGTGGCCCGTCGGCCTGGCCAGCGTTGCCCGGGGCGGCCGACTTCGACAGCCAGGCCTTGTCGATACGGCAGGCGCAGGCACCGTCGGCTGATGCCGCCATACAACCGGAGGTGTCGCATGCTGTTGTTTAATCGCACCAGCCGCTGGGTGTTGGCCCAGCTGGCCGACCGCCTGGAGCAGCCCGACCAGCCGAGCGCGCCGTTGTCTTCGGCCAATCCGCTGTTGCGGCGGATCCTGGCAGGCGTGGAGCGCGTGCTGCAGGAGCGACGGGAACTCAAGGAACAGGCTCGCGCGCTTGCTTCGCAGGTCAGCCAGCTGGAGCAGCGCCTGGCTGAGCGCGAGGCACTCGTGCAGCAACTGGAGGCGCGCTGGACACTGGTCACCCAGGGCGCGGATGAGTTGTTCTGGCAACTGCAGCCAACGACCGCCGCCACCCCGACGCCGGACTGTGCCATACAGTGGACAGGCTCGGCCTCGCTACAGGCGCCACGCCTGGCCCGGTTTGGGCAGTGGAGCGAGCAACTGCACCCTGCCGACCGGCAACCCCACATGCAGGCACTGGCCCGGCACTTGGCCGATCGCAGCGGGCGCACGCCGTTTGCGCTGGACGTGCGTATGAAACCAGCGGCCGGCGGTGACTATCGCTGGTGCCGGATCAGCGGCAGTTCGCAGCGCGACGCCCACGGTGTCGCGGTGGCCACGGCGGGCACCCTGCGCGACATCCACGAGCAGTACCTGCGTATCCAGGAATTGGAGCTGGCCGCTGAACGTTTCGATATTTCCCGCGAGATGCTTCACGACGGCCTATGGGATATCGAAGTGGTGGCGGGCGATCCGGCCAACCCGGGCAACACCATCTGGTGGTCGTCGCAGATGCGCAGGCTGCTGGGCTGCAGCACCGTCGAAGAGTTTCCCAATACCCTGGAAAGCTGGACCTCACGCCTGCATCCCGACGACAGCGCGCGCGCCATTGCAGCCTTCGTCGCCCACGTGGAAGACCACAGCGGCAATACCCCGTTCGATGTGGAATATCGGCTCAAGCACCAGAGCGGCAACTACCGCTGGTTCCGCGGCCGCGGGCAAACCCGCCGGGGTCAGGACGGGGCACCGCTGCGGGTAGTCGGGGCTATCACCGATATCCATGCCCGCCATGAGGAAAGCACCATTCGCGAGGCCCAGGCGCAACAGCACCAGGTGATGCAGGAGACCCTCGCCAAGCTTACCCATATCGTCGCCACCATCCAGGGTATCGCCAGCCAGACCAACCTGCTGGCCTTGAACGCCGCCATCGAGGCAGCGCGGGCAGGTGAAGCCGGACGCGGTTTTGCTGTGGTCGCCGACGAGGTGCGCAAGCTGGCCACGCGCACCAGCCAAGCCACTCAGCAAGCGGCGCAGATGATCGACAACTAACCGAGCGCGATGGACCAATAACGGTGCTTCGTGATCGCTCTACAGCCTCGCGTTGCATCTGTAGCAAAGTATCAACGCAGGGAGGAAAAATACTGGGTAGGCGATTTACCCAGCGCTTTCTTGAACATCGTGATAAAAGCGTTAACAGAGTCATAGCCCAGAATGCCCGCCACACGCTGCACGGATACCCTTCCGCCAATTGACTCAGTGCGATCATCAAATGCAACTGTTGGCGCCAGCGCCCGAAGCTCAGCCCGGTCGTGCTCTCTACCAGCCTTGCCAGCGTTCGTTCGCTGGTTGCAAGCCTAGTGGCCCCCTCGCGCAAAGTGGTTCGGTCACCGGGATCTGCAAAGAGCGCATCTGCGATCTGTTTGATCTTGGGGTTGTCTGATATTGGCAGGTGGGCTCAACGAACAGAAAGCAGGTACGGGCGTTTTCGGTTACGCGGCAACTGTGCGACGTGCCGCCGGGGATCCATACGGCGTGCTGGGGAGGTACAAGCCAGAGTGGCTACTTCTACCTGGGGGACGGCGTGAGCATCAGCCGGCACAGAGCCCCACAAACACTTCCCCATTTGAGCAACCTCCACCGCAGTGAAGCAGTGAAGCAGTGAAAACGTTGCTATGGATATTTGCCTGCGTTGAGTTGCCCTTCGACTGCGATCCAATGCGAACTGATTATCTGGGTCCGGTTAATGGCTGAACTTCAATACAAGCATCCATACATCGCTTGCACAGTTCTCACTACCTGGGCGATCACACAGCCCTAGGGGTTGCGCTGTCGCGCAGAAATCCCAATTCGTAAGCGCCTCGCGGGTTGTATGGGAGCGGGCGTGTCGAGGCGTCGAACAGCCGCGAAGAATCCAACGCGGTAGCTGGCACCGGCTACGCCGGTATTCGCGGCGGTTCGACGCCTCGACATGCCCGCTCCCACAAGCCCCCGCTAAATCAATAAGTTGTGGGTTGTTATGTGAGAGGCGCCGAATCAGCCGCGTAGAGACCACCCATGAAGACCCTGCCATCAGTGCATTCCTGGGTTTGCTGGAGGCTGATATCCGAAGCGGACCCAACCTCACCACCCTACAGGAAGACATGGCGCAAACCATGCTCGCCAACGCAAACCACTCCGTAAACCTGGACGAAGATATCGACGGTGAGGTCGCGCTCTGATGGTGCGACATAGCTGGACACTGTTATTGCATGACGGTGTGACTTTACAGCTACGCAAATTGCAAGAAGCCGCCGCCCAGACCGAGCAGAACGACCCGCAAGGTTTTGAGAGCAACCCTAACGATTATTCCGGATCAAAGCGTGCCGGGGTGGGGATTTGCCAGGCGGGCTTTCTGTCATCTTGACTGTCGAAAGCGCGACGCGCCGCGCGAAATTCCTCAGCGTTTTCGACAACCCACATCCAAACGGGGGACATCCGTACCAACAGTTCCATCCCCAGCGGCGTCAGCTCATATTCGACGCGCGGCGGAATGTCCCCGAACTCCCGTCGAAGCAGTAATCCATCCCGTTGCATGGCGCGGAGCGTTTTGGTCAGCATTCGCTGGGTCACCCCGGTCATCTGCCTTTTTATCTCGGCGTGGCGCATCGAGCCGTACACACCCAAGGCATGCAGGATGCCCAATGACCATCGGCTACCTGCGTGAGCGAGGACTTCCCGCCTGACGCCATCATCCTCTTCTCGGAGCGTTTGGCAGATAGCTTCTGCCTGGCTCAGAGCATCCTGATTAGCCATTTATTCCTCCCAGGTGTCACACGTGTGCCTTCTTACGAGTACGGCTTGGCCATGCCAGCATTCGCTCATTGTACAGGCCTTACACCTCAGGAGAAATCATGATCGAAACAACCCCGCTATCCCCTCAATCCATTCTGGTTCTCGGCGCCGGTGAACTGGGTCTCCCGGTGTTGCGCAACCTCGCGCGAGTGGCCAAACGCGCACCCGGCTCCCAAATTAGCGTTCTTCTCCGGGGCTCGACCATCAACACCCAGGTGCCGGAGAAAAAGGCCGAAATAGACGAGCTTCGGGGGCTGGGCATTCAGATGGTCACTGCGGATCTGGTGAACGATTCAATTGAACACCTAGCAGGCGTGTTCGCCGGGTTCGATACCGTCATAGGCTGTGCCGGCATGGTCGCGGGTCGGGAAACCCCCATGAAGTTGGCAACAGCAGCGCTGAGGTCGGGCGTGAAGCGCTACTTCCCGTGGCAGTTTGGTGTGGATTTCGAAGTGATCGGTCGGGGCAGCCCCCAGGATCTTTTCGATGCTCAACTCGACGTACGCGAGGCGCTTCGCGCGCAAGATAAAACTGAATGGGTAATTATCTCGACGGGCATGTTCACCAGCTTCCTTTTCGAGCCCGTGTTTGAAGTCGTCGATTTCGACAATGACACCGTTAACGCTCTCGGCGGTCTCGAGAACAGCGTGGCGCTGACTACCCCAGACGACATCGGCGCTCTCACGGCGGAAATCGTCTTCTTCGAACCTCGCTTGCGCAACGAGATTGTCTATCTTGCAGGCGACACGGTTTCGTATGGGCAAGTCGCGCACATCCTCGAGCACGCGCTGGGTCGTCCTTTCAAAACCAACGTGTGGACTGTCCCGCACCTGATGGACGAATTGAGAAAAGACCCTACTCATCACATCAAAAAGTACCGTGCTGTATTCGCTCAAGGCAGAGGGGTGGCTTGGCCAAAAGCGGTAACCTTCAACGAACAGCCGGGGATTCCAGTAACCACCGCAGAGCAGTGGGCTCGGGCGAATCTTGCGAGCAAGTGAGCGCGACGACAGAAGCTGGCTTGCGAGAAACGCCTCGGCTCGACAGGGGATGCTGAACGACGAAAAGCCCAAGCCTATCCACACAGCACATCCGATCCCTGCGCCGTATTTGAGTAGGCCAGCCTGCGAAAACACGCCATACTCACGGCTTTACAACTCAGCCATGTGTGGGCAATGTCCGAACCCAGCCGTCCAGTCCCTTCCCTCTTTCGTCATTCACGCTGGCGAGAATGGCGTCAGCGGCTGGCGTTCTGGATCGGGGCGCTGCTGGTAGGGCTGGTTGCACTGGCTTTTGCTTGGCTGGCCGACGAGGCCTTCGCCTCGTTCAAGCGCTTGGTGGTCCGGGCACCCTGGGCTCCCCTGCTGATAACCCCAGTGGGTTTCGCCCTGCTGGCCTATCTGACGCAACGCTGGTTTGAGAATGCCAAAGGCAGTGGTATTCCCCAAGTCATCGCTGCCCTGGAAATACCCTCTCGACGGCTGCGAGCCCGGTTACTCTCGCTCCCTGTGGCTGCCGCACGCATGAGCCTGACTTTGGGCGCGCTGCTGGTCGGAGGCTCGGTTGGCCGCGAAGGCCCCACCGTGCACATCGGCGCGGCTGTGCTCTATACCTTTGGCCGGCGCCTGGGCCTGCATGGCCGGCGAACAATCGCAGGCCTGGTGCTCGCCGGCGGCGCAGCAGGTATCGCAGCGGCCTTCAATACCCCATTGGCGGGCATTGTGTTTGCCATCGAGGAATTGAGCCGCACGTTCGAGCAACGATTTAGCGGGCTGGTGCTCACTGCGGTACTGATCGGCGGCGCCGTCACCCTCGGCTTGATGGGGCATTACGCCTATTTTGGCGAAATCAGCGGTCGTGTGCCGACGGGCTGGGGCTGGAGCGTCGTACCGGCTTGTGCAGTGCTGGGTGGGCTGCTGGGTGGCTTTTACGCCAAGCTTGTGCTGCCAACCGACAAGGGATTGCTAGGCCGCCTATGTGCGGCACGCGGGCGTTATCCCGTGCGTTTCGCTGCGTTCTGTGGGCTGTTGCTGGCCACTTTGGGGCTCGTGTCTGGCAATCATGTATTTGGCACTGGGTACGAAGAAACACGCGCTTTGCTTGAAGGCCAGCCCATCACGGACTCAAGCTTTCTGCTGTGGAAGTTCTTGGCCAATGTCGTTTCCTACCTCTCCGGTATTCCTGGCGGTCTGTTTTCGCCCTCGCTCAGCATAGGTGCGGCATTTGCGCCCGTGTTGGGTTTGATCCCCAGTGTCGACCCGCAAGCATGCGCACTGCTCGGCATGGGTGCCTACCTGGCGGGTGTCACGCGCTCACCACTCACTGCCTCGGTCATCGTGCTTGAACTAACGCACAGCCCGGACCTGGCCATTCCCATGCTGGCAGCGACACTGATGGCCGCCGCCATCTCTGGCTGGGTATCGCCCGTCTCGCTCTATCATGCTCTGGCCAGGCAGATCATCGACAAGCTGCAGGTTCCGGCGCCGGCCGTTTCCAAACCTGGCGCTCGCGAGCAGTGAATAATCCTGCTTTTCCCGCCTGATGACACGCGCCTGGGACTCGAGCATCCGGGCCGAAAAATTGGTGTTGGCCAAGGTCCTGACCAGCGGATGCACCCAAGTGCATGTTCGTACCGTCGCGCATTGTGCCGACAGTGTTCGCCTGGAGCATCATGCCCGCCTTGCAAAGCACCTACCCTCCCCCGGTCAACGGTGTAAACCCGCCACCCCGCCACCCGATCCCATGGAAGCCCTGGACATGCTTACCCACTTCAGACCTGCCGAGGCCTCGGACGCGCCCGATATCGCGCGCTTCTTTCAACTGACATCAGAAGGCATGGCCGATTACATATGGAGCAAGCTGGCCGCGCCGGGAGAAGCATTGCTGAGTGTGGGCGCGGCTCGCTATGCCAGGGAACAGGGCGATTTTTCATACAGGAATTGCCTGATGGCCACCTGCGAAGGTCGCGTCATCGGCATGATGCACAGCTATGCACTGCATGCGGCCCCTGACCGGCAGGTCGAGACAGACCCGGTACTCGCGCCTTACGCCGACATGGAAATACCCGACACCCTGTACATCTCCAGCCTGGCCCTGGATGAGGCCTGGCGCAGCCAGGGCCTGGGCGTGCAGTTCCTTCGCCACGCCCAGCAACGCGCCGAGGACCTCGGCTTGCAGGGCCTGTGCCTGATCGACTACGCGGAAAACCACGGTGCACGGCGCTTCTACGAACGCCATGGCTTCAAGATCGTGAAAACCTGCCAGATCGTGCCGCACCCGATGCTCGCCGTCACCGGCGAAGCCTATTTAATGTATCGCCCTAACCCCCAACCCGCACGAGAAATAACCATGACCCAGAAACTGACCGTGTTCCGCGAAATGGATATCCAACCGGTGCGCGACCTGCCCTTCTTCGAAGAGGTGGTGGAAGGCGACCCGCACACGCTGACGTCCAAGTACTACCACGATGAACCGCAAGGTCGTATTTCCGGCGAATGGGAGGCCAGTACCGGAGCGTGGCGTATCGACTACAAAGTCTGGGAATTCTGCCATGTGTTGAGCGGGCGCTGCGTGATCGAGCTCGACGGCTGTGCGCCGGCCACCCTCGCCGCTGGCGACACGTTCATCATCGAGCCCGGCGCCAAAGGCAAGTGGACTGTGCTGGAGGACATGAAAAAGAACTTCGTGATCCTCGTGCCCGCAAACTAGTCGGCGCAGGCGCGTGGGCGCGCCTGTCAATTCAGCGGCGTGACGCTTCCACGGCGCTGAATACCAGCATGCCCACGAGCATGGCCGCCACGAACAGCCAGGCTTGCCAGTAGCCGCCAACCAGCAGCACCAGTGCCGGGCCCGGGCAGATGCCAGCGATCCCCCAACCGACCCCAAACATGAGGCTGCCGCCCACCAGCCGCCGGTCGATGTCGCGCCGCGTCGGCAACTGCATCCGGCCACCCAGCAACGCCACGCTGTGCTGCCGCGCCCAGGTCATGGGCAGCAAAGCGATGCCGATGGCGCCAACCATGACCACCGCCAGCGAGGCATCCCAGCGCCCGGCCAGGTCGAGAAACCCGAGCACTTTCGCGGGGTTTGCCATGCCGGATAGCAACAACCCCAGGCCGAACAACACGCCAGCCAGAAAACCACTGAGCCGCTGCATGTCAGTTACCTGCCAGCACATGACGAAGGATATAGACGGTGGCAAACCCGGCCACCATGAAACTCAGCGTTGCTACTGCCGAGCGCGGCGACAATCGGGAAAGGCCACACACACCATGGCCGCTGGTGCAGCCTGCGGCGTAACGGGTGCCGAGGCCGACCAGCAGCCCGGCGACCACCAGCCACCCGGGCGAAACCGTAAAGTGCGCGGGCGGCAGGGCCGTAAACAGTTGCCACAGCAACGGCGCGGCGAGGATGCCGAGCAGGAACGACGCTTTCTCGCCACGCCCCTCTCCGCCACGTTGCAGCAACGACCCGAGCAGGCCGCTAATACCCGCGATACGCCCATTGGCCACGGCAAACAGCGCAGCAGCCAGGCCAATCAAGGCGCCGCCTGCCAGCGCCGTCCAAGGGGTGAAATCGTTCATGCACAGCGCCTCGAAGAATGCCACGTAAGGGAAACACCGACGTCGACATTATGGCATTGCTGGCAGGCAGCCTCCATTGACGGTCGCGAACAGTGCCTGTGCCAACGCACCGCAGGTGCTGTCGTGCAGCCCATCACAACTGCCAAGTCAACCTTGAGAACGCTCGGGCGAGATCACCAGCACACTGGACGACACGCGGTGCAGTACCCGTTCGGCCGTACTGCCAATGAACCAGCCAATACCGCGGTGGTGATAGCTGCCCATCACCAGCACGTCGGTGTCATGGTTGTCCATGAACAGGGCCAGCGCCTTGGCCGGGTCACCGATGCGCATATGGCGGTGCTCGGCCGCTATGCCGTTGCGCTCGGCCAGCGCCTGGAAGGCATCGCTCTGGGCTTCATGAAGTGTGTGCGCCAAGTTGGAGTCGAACAGGAAGGCGTGTTCCCGACTACCGTCGGCGTCCAGGTACATCGAGCCCAGGTCGTAGGCATAGAGCAACTCGATTTGCGCATTGCACTGCAAGGCCAGTTTCAGCGCCTCGCTGATGATCTGGTCATTGAAACCCTCGATCTGACCCTCTGGCCTGGACAAGTCCACCGCCGCCAGGATGGTGCGGGGCCATGCTCGGCAGACTTGACGTTTGTCAACTGACGCGCTCACGACAACGGCATTCATCCCAACGCGGGTATTTGACGCAGATCAACCGGTTGCCGGACGCCAGTCACAACCTGACCCCATCGCAACGCCCTCACCCGTCAGGCAAGGTATCGTCAACCTGCGCGGCAGCCTGGTGGAAACACTCGACATGCCGGCTCTGCTGGCCCTGGAGAAAGGCGAGCCTGCCAATGGAAGACTGCAAGCCCTGACCGTGCCATGCTAGATACGCTGATGGCAGTAGCGCCGCTGCTGCGCAATCGATAGAGGTTCACTAGCATGGACGACCCACTCGCCAAACTCGACCACTACATCGAAACCCTCGGCCCCATCGCCGATGCCCTCGAGCAGCAGGTTGGCCCCTGCCCCGGTACGCGCCCAGCGCTGATCGCGTGGCTGATGGAATGGAAGGGCAGCCACCCGGCACACAGTAAAATCGAGGCTGATCCGCCCTGCTTGCCTGCCAGCCTGAAAGCGGCCTACCGCCAATGGGCGAAACTGCAGGCCAGCGAATAAAGGTAATCAGCCCGCTTAGCGATTGCCGCAGGCCGCTGCGCACGGAGCATTGCGAGGTTACCTGCGGTCGCACGCTGCTGGAGACCGATGGCGACCTCAGCCAGTATCTGTACCCTGCCGAGGTCACCCGCCCGGGCTTGTCAGTACTGCCCGCCGAACACCGGCCCGAATACAGCTCGCCGCCTGCGGCCGGGCTATACAGCTGCGTAGGCTGGGGATTTGCGACCTACCATGAGGCTGAAGATACGCGCTGCTGCGAACGTTGTGGCCATGGCGTCTGGTCGCCGGCCCTGGACGCCTTGCCCAGCCGATAAGGCAGGCTGCCAAAGCCGGCAAGGCTAGAGCTTGAAGCGGACATGAATACAGCTCTTGCTGGCCTGGCGGTCGATGGTCACCGCGGCGCTACCATACCCGGAATAGCTTTTGACCAAGCGCATACCCAGGCCGGTGCCCGTCGGCTTGGGGTAGTTGTCCGGGAAGCCATCGCCTTCATCGCGAACGGTGAGCAATGCATGGTCGCCTGCATGCTTGACCAGCACCTCAATGGTGCCTTTGCCGTACTTGAGCGCGTTGGTGATCAGCTCGGAGATGACCAGGCCCAGGGGCGCCATACGCTCAGGCGGCAGCACGAAATCATCTGCCTCCAGAACGATCTTGCGGTCTGCCAAGGCCTTGCCCAGATCGCCGAGCAATGCATTCAGATATTCTTCAGCATGCACGCCTTGGTCTTCAGCGGTCTGGTACAGCCGCTCGTGAACACTGGCAATGGTGACTACCCGGCCAGCCGCGGTTTCAAGCTGCAGCTTGACCGCCGCGTCGGCTGCCAGGTTTGCCTGCAGCAGCAGCAGTGTGTTCACCAGGTGCAAACTGTTCTTGACCCGATGATGAATCTCCTCCAGATAGAGGTCGCTGCGGTCTTGCCTGGTGTTCTGCGCCTCGATCAGGGACAGCAGTTGGGCCTCGTACTGATGCCGTGCGGTGATGTCGCGCGAAACGGCGATCACTCGCTCAACCTGGCCATTCACGCCCATGATCGGCGCCACCGTCACATCCCACCATTTCGGCTCAGTAGCCGATAACGGGCAATACGCTTCGAACCGAATGGTCTCGCCAGCGCCGACTTTACACAGCGCCTCCCACACAATCGACCTCGATTCCTCTGGCCACAGCTCATGCCAGCGCTGGCCTGTGACTTCGGCAGCGCTGGTGTTCATGAAGGTCAGGCCAGCTTCGTTCATGAATTCGATGTGCCCGTCGGCAGACATGATCTCCACCCAGTCAGGGCTGGCATTGAGGATCGTCTCGGAATAGGGGTCGGGGTGAGGCGCCTCGACCCCTGCGGCAATCCGTTCGGCAGCCAGTGAAATGACGGTAGCGATCCCTTCCAGGAACACCAGGTCGCTTTCCACGAAATCCTCACCATTGCTGCTGTCGGCCTCAAGCACGCCGAATGGGCCGAGTACACCGCGAATCGGTACATTGATCGCGCGCTCGATACCGTATTTTTTCAGCAGCTCAGGGGTGCGGAACCTATTTTCCATGCCCAGATGGTTCGACAGTACCGGCCTGTAGGTGGCCAGCGCATACCCTGCCGGGCTGGCTTCATCTGCACCCACGGTAGCCCTGCCGATGTCTGCAGCATCCCAGCCAACCCCATGGGACAGGACGAAACCGTCGCCGTCCAATTCAGGCTGGAGCACCTTGGCGTAGCGCGTATTCATGCCCTCGGCAACCACTTCACAGGCGCGCGTCAGCAGCAGGTCGAGTTCTGTGACCTGCAACGACACCACGCCAAACTCGACAACCAGCTCATGTTGTCGGTGAAGGCGTGCATGGGTTCGATTCAAGGCTGCACGGATCGTTTCGTCCGTAGGTAGCTGCTGCATAGGGTTCCCTTTGTAGTGTGCAGGAACGCGTCCAGCCTCCATACGCGGCGAAGGCGGTTCGCTTACCGCCCTCCTACGATAGCCGCTAATCGATGTACGCGCGCCAGTGCTCGCCCCGCTGCGCCAGCGTAGGGCTGGACTTCAATGGTCACTTTACGCGGTAAATTCAGGGGGCGGTGCATATTATGACGAGGCGTGCAGCAGCGCTGTGCCTGTTCAGCCGGTGGGTGGCGCCCCCTGCAGCGTTGCTACAGCTCATACGGGGTGGCCATGGGCCGCGTAGCACGCTGGCTCAAACCTTCTACTGCGGTAACCCGGGCAATTTCAATACCATTGCGCACGATGACAACCACCGTGCCATAGATGACTTGTTCGAGGATGTACTCAAGGCTGGTCTGGGCTTCGGACAGGTCATATTTGACGTGGTGCACGATGGCGTTCCTTTTGGGAGGTTCGATTGGGGTGAGATTCACCCCGCAGGCAAGCGGCCCGTGTAAGGCCACATGCTGGTCAATATGATGATGCGCCCGCCGGGGAATGTGCTGCCTAAAAACGCCACCGCCGAAAAGATTTTCGATTGTTTATTCTGATTCTCCAGAATTTGCACATTATCTATTCATGTAAGTGAATGCCTGATCACTTCACAGCCCCATCAGGGCAAGCGCAAACCGGGGCCGGGTCGCGAGGCCCTCAATGCATTTTCACGCCTGCAGAGAAAGTCTTGCTTCATGCAGGCTGTTTTTCCAATCAATTGAAATGCTTAGCCTGCACCCACTTTCCCAGCCTCTGGATACAACCCATGAAAGCCGTCGTCTATACCCAACCCGGTTTGCCCATTCAGGACCCACAGTCGCTCTACGACACAGAATTGCCCGCGCCCCAGGCGGGTGCCAGGGATCTGCTGGTCGAGGTCAAGGCCATTGCGGTAAACCCGGTCGATACGAAAATACGGGCAAGCCGTGGCGGCCAACAGCCACAGGTGCTTGGCTGGGACGCTGTCGGGGTTGTGCGCGAGGTGGGCCCTGAAGTGACGTTGTTCAGACCCGGCGACGAAGTGTTCTACGCCGGCGCCATCGACCGCCCGGGCAGCTACAGCGAGCTGCATGTTGTTGACGAGCGTATCGTCGGGCACAAGCCCCGTAGTTTGAATAACGCTGATGCTGCGGCGTTGCCGTTGACCTCCATCACCGCCTGGGAGTTGCTGTTCGACCGCCTGGGCATTGCAGAGCAGGCTGGCCAAGGGCAAAGCCTGCTGGTGGTCGGCGCTGCCGGCGGGGTGGGTTCCATCCTGATCCAGCTTGCCAGCAAGCTTACCCAATTGACGGTGATCGGTACCGCCTCCAGGGCTGAAAGCCAACAGTGGATCGAGGAACTGGGTGCGGATCATGTCATCGACCACACCCGGCCGATCGCCGCTCAGCTTGCAGCGCATGAACTCGAGTGCGTGGATTATGTGATCAGCCTGACGCACACCGATACCTACCTGGGCCAATTGGTAGAAGTGCTTCGCCCACAAGGCAAGCTGGCGCTGATCGACGATCCGGCGCAGCTGGATGTCGTGCCCCTCAAACGCAAGTCACTGTCGCTGCATTGGGAGCTCATGTTCACCCGCTCGCTGTACCAGACCGACGACATGATCAAGCAACATCATCTGCTCGAACGTGTCTCCAGCCTGGTCGACAAGGGCGTGCTGCGGACAACCCTGGGCGAGCACTTCGGTGCAATCAATGCCGAGAACCTCCGGCGTGCGCACGCCGTCATCGAGAGCGGCAGGGCCCGGGGCAAGATCGTGCTGGAAAGCTTCTGACCGGAGCGCGAAGCAATCGCGCCTTGGTTCACGAGCAGGGGTGGCACCGCTCGTCGCTTCCTCGGCGCATTGGAACCAACGCGCAGGTACCAGCCTCCTCGAACGGGTATGAGCATTCTCAACTGCAGGAGCTTTTACCATGCGCGACTACCCTACCCCGCCGTTCCCGTCTCAACCGCAGAGCGTTCCTGGTACGCAGCGCAAGATGGAGCCATACCCGGATTGCGGCGAGCAGTCCTATACCGGCCATGGCCGGCTTGCAGGCAAGATCGCCCTGATTACAGGGGCCGACAGTGGCATCGGCCGGGCGGTGGCCATCGCTTATGCCCGGGAAGGTGCAGATGTTGCCATCAGCTACCTCGACGAGCATGAGGATGCGCAGGAAACCGCACGCTGGGTCGAGGCGGCAGGCCGCCAATGCCTGCTGCTGCCTGGTGACCTGGCGCACAAGCAACACTGCCAGGCCATCGTGGCCAAGACCGTCGAGCGGTTTGGCCGCATCGATGTCCTGGTGAACAATGCCGCGTTCCAGATGGCCCACGAAACCCTGGAGGAAATTGACGATGATGAATGGGTGAAAACCTTCGATATCAACATCACCGCCATTTTCCGCATTTGCAAGGCGGCGTTGCCTTCCATGCCCAAGGGCAGCTCGATCATCAATACCAGTTCGGTGAACTCCGACGACCCCTCCCCCAGCTTGCTGCCGTATGCGGCGACCAAAGGTGCCATCGCCAACTTCACGGCCGGCCTGGCGCAGTTGCTGGGCAAAAAGGGCATTCGCGTGAACAGCGTAGCCCCGGGGCCCATCTGGACCCCGTTGATTCCGGCGACCATGCCCGATGAGGCGGTCCGGAACTTCGGCTCCGGCTACCCCATGGGGCGCCCTGGGCAACCCGTCGAGGTTGCGCCGATCTACGTGCTGCTGGCATCTGACGAAGCCAGCTACATCAGCGGGTCGCGCTATGCCGTGACAGGTGGTAAACCGATTCTTTGAGGGCAGAGCCGCCCTGCCAACCCCGGCATTATCCTTCGGGCTGCGCGCCCAGCATGGCATGTACCCTGGCCACCAGTTCGTCTACGGCGAAAGGCTTGGTCAGTAAAGCCGATGGGTCGCGCAGAAGCTCGTGCTCGAACAATGCCGGGTTGGTGAAACCCGTCATGAAGATAACGGGCAGCGCCTTGCGAATCTGGCGGCTGGACGACGCCATCTGAAGACCGTCAATGCCGCCAGGCAGCCCGACATCCGTTACCAGCAAATCGATGCGTGTGTCGGAAGACAACAGCTGCAAGCCCGCCTGGCTATCCGCCGCCTCGATGACCGTACACCCCAAACCGCCGAGCACATCACTGACGAACAGGCGCACGGAGGGTTCATCGTCAACGACCAGTACAGTACGGTCAGACCATCGGCCACACAGGCCATGCTCGAGTGCTGCACGGCCCGCCAACTGCGGCTGGCCCCTCTCTGCCGGCAGGGACAATTCAACCCGCGTCCCTACCCCCTCCTCAGAACTGATCCTTACCTGGCCACCCGATTGCTTGGCAAAACCGTAGACCATCGACAAGCCCAGCCCAGTGCCTTCGCCTATCGACTTGGTGGTGAAGAACGGCTCGCACGCCTTGGCGAGCGTATCTGCACACATGCCCATGCCGTTGTCGTTGACGCTGATGGTCAGGTACTCGCCTGGCTGCAGTTCGGCATCCAGCCCAGGGCCTGCCTCCAAGGTATGGTTGGCCGTGGCGATCGTGATCGTGCCAGGCTTCTGCGCCAGGGCATCGCGGGCATTGATGCAAAGGTTCAACAGGGAGTTTTCGACCTGTACCGGGTCAACCAGGCACGTGGCCAACTGCGCGTTCAGATTGACCTTGAGGGCAATCGACGGTCCGACCGTGCGGCTGATAAGGTCCTTCAAACCCTCGACCAGCTCATTGACATCGGTGCGCACGGGCAGCAACGGCTGCCGACGGGAAAACGCCAGTAACCGGTGGGTCAACGCTGCGGCCTTCTGCGCTGCCCGGTGCGCGACTTCGAGGTAGCGCTCAACGTCTGCAGTGCGCCCAGCCTTGCCGCGCATCCGGGCAAGGTCAAGGCTGCCAATGATGCCTGCCAGCAGGTTGTTGAAATCGTGGGCGATGCCACCAGTGAGCTGACCGATGGCTTCCATTTTTTGCGCCTGGCGCAGTGCCTCCTGCGCCGCCTCACGCTCGGCAACCGCTTCGCAGACCCGCTTTTCCAGCGTGCGGTTCAGCTCCAGCAGTTCAGCTTCCGCCTGCTTGCGCCCGGAAACGTCAATCGATGAGCCGATCAGGCCGATGATCTGCCCGGCTTCATCGACCAGCGGGGCCTTGACTGATAACCAAGTGGTTGCCGAGCCATCGGGCATGTCGACCCGCTCTTCAACCTGCACGGTCTTGCCGCTGCCCATCACCAGCCGATCCGTTTCCATCACCTGGCGCGCCTGGTCCTTGTCTTCCAGGAACTCCAGGTCGGTCTTGCCCAGGTAGAATTCGGGCGGTTTGCCAATCAGCTGCGTCGCGCCGTGGTTGGCAATCAGCATCCTGCCGTCGAGATCCTTGGCGTAGACCACGCCCGGCACGGCGGCCGTGAATGTGCGCAACAGCGCCGAGACCCGATCGCGTTCCGCTTCGGCGGCCCTGCGCGCTTCGATGTCCATGAGCACACCCGGGAACCGCACGGCTCGCCCGCTATGGTCCAGCTCGGCATGGCCGTTGGCTTCGATCCAGTGGTAGACACCCTCCTCGTTACGCACGCGGTATTCACAGCGAAACGCTCCGCCGTTGGCCACTGCCCGCTGGATATCCTGATGCACCCGCTCACGGTCATCGGGGTAAATCGCCGAAAACGCTTCAGCCAAGGGGATGCCGGCCTGACACTGCTGCGCAGGAATGCCGAACGAACGGGAGAAACGCTCGTCTGCAGTGACCCGATCGTTGGGAATATCCCAGACCCAAGTACCGACGATAGCGGCTGCCTCCAGCACAAGTCGCAATTTTTCCGAGGAATCATCTGCAATAGAGAGTAATTCAGAACGGGTATTCAATGCCGACGGTGCGGCAACCCCCTCTTTATTCATGATTCACCTCTGTGGGAGCGTCATAATCCTGGCAATGTCGGCAGCCGCTGCTCACCGACATGTGACGCTGGTACAGGTCACGGACCAGGCTGTAGACGAAGGTGTACAGAGCCTATGACCCTAGCGCAAGTGTTGGACCACAAGCAGGTGCAAACAATTCAATAACTTGCAAGGGCTTGCTCAGTCGTGCAGCCGCTGGCCGCGGCTCAGGTGACGCCGGTAGGCCCATCCAGCACCTGCCTGACCCGCCGTGCCAGGTCATGGGGCTGGCAAGGCTTGGATATCACCTCGAACTCCGAGCCGCCGATGTCGGTGCGCTCGATCGAATTTTCAGCATAGCCAGTCGTGAGCAATACCTTGATCTGCGGTTGCAGCCTGCGCACCTCCCGGGCAAGCATGACGCCGTTCATGCCGCCTGGCATGATCAGGTCGGTGAACAACAGGTCGTAGCGCTCGCCAGCCTGGATAAGCTTCAACGCTTCCCGCGCATTGAGCACCATGTCGGCTGCGTAGCCGTAGTCCTCGAGCACCATTTTTGCCAGCTCTGCCACATCCGGCCGGTCTTCCACGATGAGGATACGCTCTGAGCCCCCACTGCGTTCGGCGGTCTTCACGGCGGGCTGCTGGACGACCTTGGCGTCGTCGACGGGGAAGTACAGGCGCAGGGTCGTGCCTTCCCCCTCTTCGGTGTAGATGCGCGCAGCACCCCCGGATTGCCTGGCGAAGCCGTAGACCATCGACAGGCCCAGCCCCGAGCCCTTGCCCTCTTCCTTGGTGGTGAAAAACGGGTCCATGACGCGGTCACGGATGCTGGCCGGCATGCCTATACCATTGTCGGTCACGGACAGGCTGACATAGTTGCCGGGCAAAAGGCCGTCGAAGGAATGGTTGATGTCGGTGACCAGCACATTGCGGGTTTCAATGAACACGTGCGGGCGCTTGCGCCCTATCAGCGCGTCGCGCGCGTTCATGAAGATATTGAGCAGTGCCACTTCGGCCTGCGTGGGGTCGATGCGGCAATTGTGCAGGTCGGCCTCGAAGTCGAACTCCACCAGAACATCGGCGCCGAAGGTCCGCTCCATCATGGGCCGCAGGTCCTCGACCAGGTGGTTGAGGTTGAGCACGCGCCCATGCAGTTTCTGCTTGCGGGCGAAGGCCAGCAACTGCTTGGTCAGCGTGCTGGCGCGCTCCACCGCCGTCTGCGCGTGCCCCACACTGCGGCGGATGCGATTGAGGTCGACCTGAGTCTTGTCAGCCTCATTGGCGATCAGCCCCAGGTACCCACCCATCACCTGCAACAGGTTGTTGAAATCGTGGGCGATGCCGCCGGTAAGTTGGCCCAGCGCCTCCATTTTCTGGGCCTGGCGCAAGGCGTCCTCGGCATCGCGACGGCGACTGACGTCCAGTTGCGAGGCAAAGTGATAAATCAGGTCGCCGCGCTCATTGAAGATCGGCGAGATGAACAGCGCGTTCCAGAAGCTGGAGCCATCCTTGCGGTAATTGAGAATTTCCGTGGCGATATCCACACGCTGTTCGATGCTCTCACGCAAGGTTGCGACCACCTCGGTATCGGTTTCCGGGCCTTGCAGGAACCGGCAATTGCGCCCGAGGATCTCTGCCAGCTCATAGCCGGTCATGTCGAGGAACGCCCGGTTGGCGAAAATGATGGGGTTATCGTCACGGTTGGGATCGGTGACGATCATGGGCATCCGCGTGGTTTCCACGGCCGCGAAGAACATGTCGTGGGGCAGCTCGGAAATATCCCCTGAAGCCTGGTTACTGACGCGGGCCTTTTTACTGCTCACGGAAAACTCCTCGATCATTACCGATGCAGGTCCAATCTGGACAACGACAGCGGGCAGATTGCTCAATGCAGACAGCAGCGCTGCCGGGCCTGCGCTGCCGGCGCATGTGGCCCACCGAATTTGCCAATAAATTGCCGTTTCTGAACATTGCCGACTTGCCGAGTTCCCCGGCATGGACCATCTTGAAAGCAGCCACCGCAGGAGTCGTATCCATGAGAGCACTGACTTACCACGGGCCACAGGACGTTCGCGTCGACAATGTTCCGGATCCCATCCTCGAGCACGACGACGACGTCATCTTGCGAGTCACCGCCACAGCCATTTGCGGTTCTGACTTGCACCTGTACCACGGCAGGATTCCGGAGACCGAAGCTGGCGACATTTTCGGCCACGAATTCATGGGCATCGTCGAAGAAACCGGGCGCGGGGTTACCCACTTGCAGGTCGGTGACCGCGTGGTGATCCCGTTCGTGATCGCCTGTGGTAGCTGCTTCTTCTGCCAGCTCGACCAGTTCGCCGCCTGCGAAACCACCAACCGAGGCCGCGGCGCCATCGTCAACAAGAAAAGCATCCCACCCGGCGCCGCCCTGTTCGGTTACAGCCACCTCTACGGTGGCGTGCCCGGCGGCCAGGCCGAGTATGTGCGCGTGCCGAAGGCCAATGTCGGCCCGTTCAAGGTGCCGACGGCACTGTCCGACGACAAGGTGTTGTTCCTCTCCGATATCCTGCCCACCGCCTGGCAGGCGGTTACCAACGCCCAGGTGGGCCAGGGTTCGACGCTGGCGATCTACGGTGCCGGGCCGGTCGGGCTGCTGAGTGCCGCCTGTGCGCGGATGCTGGGCGCCCAGACCATCTTCATGGTCGATGCCAACCAGCACCGCCTGGCCTTCGCCCACGACACCTATGGCGTAGTGCCGATCAATATCGAGGACGACGACGACCCGGCCGACAGCATCATCCGCCTCACCCCGGGTATGCGTGGGGTAGATGCCGTGATTGACGCGGTGGGTTTCGAAGCCAAAGGCAGTACCGCCGAAGCGGTGTTGACCGCACTGAAGATCGAGGGCAGTAACGGCAAGGCGCTGCGCCAGAGCATTGCCGCTGTACGCCGCGGGGGCATCGTCAGTGTGCCGGGGGTATACGCCGGGTACGTACACGGGTTCATGTTCGGCGATGCCTTCGACAAAGGCCTGACCTTCAAGATGGGCCAGACCCATGTGCAGAAGTTCCTGCCCGAACTGCTCACCTGTATCGAGAACGGGCGCCTGCAACCCGAACTCATCGTGACCCATCGCATGGCCCTGGAGGAGGCGGCCTTCGCCTACAAGATGTTCGATCAGAAGAGCCACGACTGCCGCAAGGTCATACTGGTTCCAGGTGCTGCGCCAAGTAACCTGGCCGCGAGCGTTGGCACAGGGTTACCACGCCATCGTTGAGGCGAGGTCTGCTACCGGCGGCGTTGCTCAGGCCAGCTGGATGAACACCGCATAGGCACCCAGGATCAGCCAGAACACCAGGAATATCCACGGTGTACGCAGCGAGAACAACAGCGACTTACGGTGCCCGGCCTGTGATGTTTCCGTCTCACTGAACAGAGGCGACTCGTCATAGGCCAGGCCCATCAACGGCTCGCTGCGCAGCAAATGGCTCTGTTTGAGTTGCCAGTGCTCGATGATGCGATAGGCCGCGCGGATACCGGGCCAGGCATTGAGCGAGCTGAGTATGCCAAGCAGGGCCAGAAACGGCGGCACCATCAGGGTGAACATTTCGCCCCAGCTCTGGTTGAGGTTACCCATCGATGACACGAACGCGATGACCAGAAATGACTGTGCGGCCAGGTAGGCGTCGGTGCGGTTGGCAAGAATACTGGTCTCATACTGGATTTCACCGCGATAGAAATCCAGCCGCTCCTTGGGTGAGCCGAACATATGGGCGTTGTGCGCGCTGACCTCATGCTCCGGCGTGGTGGGGGTTATGATGCGCGGCACAGGTCGGCTCCTGATGGGTGAGATCTAATGAACCCTGGCGGTTGCAAGCACGCCCAGCCTCAGGCGCCGTGCTCACCCTTCTCGCGCGCTTCCTTCTGGGCGGTGGAGTCATGCGAAGTGCCCCCGGAGCCATCCGGGCGCTGGGCATCGTTGTCGCGCTCCTGTTCGCCGGTGGTTTCGGCCTGCTCGGTGGCTTTGTCCTTCTCTGACGCTGTCATGGTGCTTATCCTCTGCTGTGTGGTGGTAATGAGGGCCGGTAACATGAATCTGTAGCCCCCGACGAAGTTAAGCGAGTCTTGCCAAAGCAGGATCAACGGCAGGCGGCGTGCAGGCGGTATCAGCTTTTGCCCGGCCCGCCATTCGAGAACTTCTTCACATCAATGGGCTGGGCAACGAACTCCGGGCCATCCCCCGAGGCGCGCCAGCGCACATTCCCGATGCCATAGCGCTCAGCCATGGGGCGGCTGACCTTCTTGATCGTGTGCTGGCCAAAGCGGGGAATGATTCCTACGCCTGCATCACAGCTCGCCCAGTGCCAGGCCTCGGCGTTGTCCATACGCCCCAGGCGGATAATGAAGGTGCGGAATTCACCGTGAAGCTCATACTCGATCACATACAACTGCTGCCCTGCCATTGGACTCTCCTCCATCGATTCAGGTTAATGGAGTGAACCGACGCTAGAAAATTCAGAAATTTTTGACCACTTGGTCATTCCCCTGCTCAGTATGCCGGTTCGCTGATCAACCGCATTGAACCTTGCCGCTTGCCGCTGGCTCAACACTTCGCGACCGTGACCTTTTTCCCGCCTATGAGGGGTACCACATGAACGCAATCGAACTGTTGATCCAGGACCACCAGTTGGTGAAGAAACTGCTCGAAGAACTGTCCTCGACTACCGAGCGCGCGGTAAAGAAGCGTGCCGAGCTGCTTGCACGGATCAAGCAGGAAGTCGACATCCACACGGCCCTGGAAGAAGAGATCCTGTACCCGGCGATCAAGCAGGCCGGTGGCAAGGAAGAGGCCAAGATGTATTACGAGGCCAAAGAGGAACACCGCACTGTCGACTCGCTGGTCATCCCGGACTTGCTGCACACCGAAACCGGCACTGTAGAGTTCGCCGGCAGGGTCAAAGTGATGAAGGAGCTGCTCGAACACCATATTGAGGAGGAAGAAAGCGAGCTGTTCCCCACTGCCCGGAAGCTGTTGGGCAAGCAGGAGCTGGAGGAAATGGGGCTGGCCATGGAGGCGCAGAAGAAATTGCTCAAGGAAGAGCAGCGAGCGGCCTGACCTTGGCCTGCGCGCCCTCCCCGGGCGCGCAGCCACCGGCTTTATTCAGTAGGCGATTCAGTGTTGATCATCGGTGCCGCCTCTGCCAGCGCAAAGGCCCGGCGTTGCTCACGCCGACGGGCAAACGCACGCGCAGGCAACGGCTCCAGGCGCTGTGGCTGGCCAGTCAGCAAGGCGCGCTCGATTGCCGCCACCACCCGCACGTCGCGCCAGCCTTCCTCACCGTCAGGTTCCGGCATTTCGTTGCGCAGAATGCAGTCGGAGAAATAAGCGGTCTCCCCGGCAAACTGGTCGACAATCGGGTTGACGTGCACACGCGTTTCGCCACCGATCGTGGCACGGTAACTGATAGCGACCCCTTCCCCGTAGCCGAAGCAAGGCGAAGCTTCGATCTCGCCTTCTGTACCCAACAGCTGGAAGCGTTCGGTGTCTGGCAACGTGTAGCTGACGGTGAACTGCGCCAGCCGCTCTTCGGGAAAGCGCAGGCTCACAGTGACCGTGTCCCAGGTTTGCAGGGTGCTGCCCGGCGAGTGGACCCCCGCCGCGCTGACCTCGATCGGTTCGGCATTGAACAACTGGCGGACCATGTTCAGCGGATAAGGGCCCATGTCGGGCACCGGCCCGGCAGCAAAACCGTTCTGTGCCCGGTGGTTGCCAGGTTTGACCCGTTGGGTGAAGGTTGAGGTAAACAACCGCGGGTCGCCGAAATGGCCTGCATGCACACGCTCGATCATGTCCAGCGTGCCAGGCTCGCAGTGCAAGCGGTAGGCAATCATCAGCTTTGCCCCCGAGCGGTTCGCCGCCTCGATCATCGCTTTGCAATCCGCCTCGCTGGTGCCCATCGGCTTTTCCAGCAGCACGTGGATACCGGCCTCCAGTGCGGGGATCACAAATTCGCGATGGCGGAAATTAGGTGTAGCAACATACACCGCGTCCACCTCACCGGCGCTTAACAGCGTCGCATACTCCTCGTAGGCATAGGCTTTGAGCCTATATTGGGCGGCCAGGTGAGCAGCCTTCTGCGCATCGCCGGTGACCAGTGCGGTGATTACCGAGTTGTCGGTCTGGCCGATGCCGGGCATGAACGCGCCTTGGGAAATCGAACCACCGGCCACTACGCCATAGCGGATCTTGCCTGCTGCGGTAGGCATTGAGCTGTTCCTTTTCATCGGGATGGTTGAGCGCTTGAGCCATCAATTCGGGCGAGCCGATGGGTGGAGAAAATCCAGATATCGGCCTGCCCCAGGGCTGGATACGTGGTCCTGATCAGAACCGTGACGTGCGTTTGATCATTCGCGCAGCTTTCCATCGACCTGCGCCAACTGCCGCTTGATGGCCTCGGTTTCTGCTTCCTGCTCTTTGATGGACGTGGGCGTAATCACCTTGTCAACCGCTTCGGTCTTGGGGTCGGGTTTCTCGAGCACAGGCCCAGGCACCTGCTCGCCACGTTGTGCCTCTTCCGAGGAAACGGGGCGTGGAACCTTGTCGCCGGTCTTGCCATCGGTGTGTTTCATGAGTTTCTCCTCAGCTACGTCAGGTGTATTCAGAAGAGCATGCAGGCTGGCAAAAGTTTGATTTGCCTTCCCTCAAGGCCAAGCGCCGGCGTTGCCGAATGGTCAGTTCGTGTACCCATGGGCAGATTGAATGGAACGGTCAACGCGGCCACACCGCCTAACGCCGTACCCACTCACCCACAGGAGAACCACCATGATCGACCCTTCTCATCCCGACCCCTATGTTGACGAGATACCCCACAACCCCGGCGAGCCGGTACCCGAACCCGAGCCACCGAGGCAGGCGCCCGATTGGCCGGAAGACCAGGTTCCGCCTGAGGAACAGTCCGACGGTTGAATCCAGCGTTGCGCCATCCGTCGGCAGCAACGCACGGGAGGTGCGCTGACCAGGACCAAATAAAGGTGATCAACCTCGATGGAGACTCACCATGAAGACTCACAAGCCCCACACGCTGTTTTTGGCGCTATGCCTTGGAGCCAGTGCGCCGCTGGCCCTGGCCGCCACCGACATGAATAACCAGCGTGCCCCTGCTACCCACACGGATGACAGCGGCCACATGAACGGCAACGGCGGCGCTACCGGGTCCGGCACACCAAGCGATGGCATGGGTACCGGCGCCGGCGGTACCGACAGCAATGACACGGATAAAACAGGTGGAGATGGCACCACCCAGGGCTCGGGTAGTGGCGGGACAGGGAACGGCACCGGAATGGGTCAGGGTGGCGGATCTGGCACAGGTGGCAGCGGCGGGAATGGCGCCGGTGGTTGAGCCAGCCAGCCGTAGCGCGGTATGTGCCCACTCGGGTGGCCCGCGCGCACTCACTTGAAACTTTACCGCCAGCTGCTCAGTCCAGACCCCTATCGATCACGCCTAGGGGGAACATGATGAGCAGCACAGTAGGTGACTTTCTGGTGGAGCGTCTGCACCAATGGGGTGTGCGGCGTATTTTTGGCTACCCTGGCGACGGTATCAACGGGGTGTTCGGTGCCTTGCGGCGGGCTGAGGGCAAGATCCAGTTCGTGCAGGCACGGCATGAGGAAATGGCCGCATTCATGGCCAGTGCACACGCCAAGTTCACCGGTGAACTTGGCGTGTGCATCGCAACTTCCGGCCCAGGCGCTTCGCACCTGCTGACGGGCTTGTATGACGCGCGCATGGATCACCAGCCGGTTCTGGCGATTGTCGGCCAGCAGGCGCGCGCCGCGCTCGGCGGGCACTATCAGCAGGAGCTCGACCTGGTGTCGATGTTCAAGGACGTTGCCGGGGCCTTCGTGCAGCAGGCGTCAACGCCAGCGCAAGTGCGGCACCTGCTTGACCGCGCGGTACGCACTGCCGTCGGCGAGCGCCGGGTTACCGCTGTCATTCTCCCCAACGACTTGCAGGACCTGCCCTATGAGGACCCACCGCGTGCCCACGGCACCGTGCACTCCGGCGTTGGCTACAGCAAGCCCAAGGTGGTGCCGTTCGCAGCCGACCTGCAGCGCGCCGCAGAGGTGTTGAACGCGGGGCGCAAGGTGGCGATACTGGTGGGAGCAGGCGCGCTGCAGGCCAGCGAACAGGTGATGGCGGTGGCTGAAGCACTGGGTGCTGGCGTGGCCAAGGCGCTGTTGGGCAAGGCGGTATTGCCCGACGACCTGCCGTGGGTGACCGGGGCGATAGGCCTGCTAGGCACCGAGCCCAGTGCGCACCTGATGAACGAATGCGACACTTTGCTGATGATCGGTTCCGGCTTCCCCTACGCCGAATTCATGCCCAAGGAAGGCCAGGCCCGTGGCGTGCAGATCGACCTGCAGCCGGACATGCTCAGCTTGCGCTACCCGATGGAAGTCAACTTGGTGGGGGATGCCAGCGAAACACTGCAGGCCCTGCTGCCGCTACTGGAGCACAAGACCGATCGGCGCTGGCGGGCCAAGGTCGAAGGCTGGCGCGGCAAGTGGGACAAGACCTTGGCCAAGCGGGCCATGGCCAAGGCAGACCCCATCAACCCGCAGCGGGTCGTGCACGAACTCTCCCCGCGCCTGCCCGACCATGCCATTGTCACCAGCGACTCGGGTTCCTGCGCCAACTGGTATGCCCGCGACCTCATGGTGCGCCAAGGCATGCAGTGTTCGTTGTCAGGGGGCCTGGCGAGCATGGGCGCGGCGGTACCTTATGCCATCGCCGCCAAGTTCGCCCACCCGCAGCGTGGCGTGGTCGCGCTGGTAGGTGACGGCGCGATGCAGATGAGCAACCTGGCCGAGCTGATTACCGTTGCCAAGTACTGGCAGCAATGGGACAACCCCCAGTGGATCTGCGCGGTGTTCAACAACGAAGACCTCAACCAGGTCACCTGGGAACAACGGGTCATGGAAGGCGACCCGAAGTTCGAGGCTTCACAGTCAATTCCGGATGTGCCTTATCACCTGTTCGCCATCTCCATCGGCCTGCAGGGTATCTACGTGGAGCGGGAGGCGGATATCGCCGACGCGTGGGAGCGGGCGCTGGCGGCTGACCGGCCTGTGCTGATCGAGTTCAAGACCGACCCGAATGTGCCTCCCCTGCCCCCACACATCAAGTTGGAGCAGGCCAAGAACTTCGCCAGCAGCCTGCTCAAGGGCGACCCTGACCAGGCCGGGGTCATCGTGCAGGCGGCCAAACAGGTGCTCAGCTCGGTGCTGCCGGGCAAGAAGTAACGCACCACGTGACTGCGCTACCGGAATGGGCCTCGGCTGTTCCGGTAGCCACCGAGGCAGAGCGCTTTGCCCGTTGCCTCAGTTGCGGCGGCGGCCGCCCAATTCGACCCACACAGGGGCGTGATCGCTGGCCTTGGCCTCATTGCGCACCCAGGCATCTACCCCCGCCCCTTTCAGGTAAGGGGAGAGCTCGCGGTTGAGCAGCAGGTGGTCGATGCGCAGCCCGGCGTTACGCGCCCAGTGGTTGCGGAAGTAATCCCAGAAGGTGTACACGCGCTCGTCCGGGTACAGGTGGCGAACGGCATCCGTCCAACCTTGCGTCAGCAGATGCTCGAAACAGGCACGGGACTCTGGCTGCAACAAGGCATCCTTGAGCCAGGAACGTGTGTCGTAAATGTCCAGGTCCGTGGGCACCACGTTGAAATCACCCGCCAGGAGCGCTGGGTGCCCATTGGCATAGAGCGTTCGCGCATGCTGGATCAGGCATTCGAACCAGCGCAACTTGTAATCGAATTTCGGCCCAGGCTGCGGATTACCGTTGGGCAGATACAAGCACCCGACCAGCACCCCATGCGCCGCTGCTTCCAGGTAACGGCTCTGGGTGTCGTCCTCCATGCCTGGCAGGCCACGGCGCACCTCCAGCGGCTCGCTGTCACGCGCCAGAATGGCCACGCCGTTCCAGGCGGGCTGGCCCTGATAAACACAGCCGTAACCTGCCGCTTCAATTTCCTGGCGCGGAAACTTGTTATCGGCGGCCTTCAACTCCTGCAGGCAGGCGATGTCGGGCCGTTCGCGCTTCAACCACTCCAGCAACGCAGGCAAGCGACTGCTGATGCCATTGATGTTGAACGTGGCGATGCGGAGGTTTTTCATGCGTCAGGGTCATTCACGTGGGCCTGAACTGCGTCTTCCAGCGCTCGCACATGGGCTTCGTCGGCCAGTGCCTTGAGCGCCAGCCAGTCGTCCCAGTCGAGTGTGCCATCGTCGCGCAGTGCCTCGGCGGTGCGCAGCAGTTCATGGTGGTAGGCGTCTGGCGATTCGCTGCGGTAACTGACGTCGTCGTACTGCGCGTACCACGCTGCCAGCTCGGGAATGCTGCGTTCGATACTCATGGCGCTGCCCTCGCTCAATCATTATGGGTGAGAGCACCTCGAGCGCGCGATGTTCAGTCCGGGTGCATCGGCGGTAGAGCGCGGCCGGTCACTGCGCAACAGAACGGCGCAGGAACCGGCCCCAAAAAAAACCCGTGCTCCAGGCACGGGCCGCTCAGTGAGCAACACCCGCTCTGGATCAGTTATCCAGTTCGTCCTTGACGACCTTGCCGTCGCGCGGATCGACCTTGAACTCGTACTGCTTGCCATCGGCTTTGATGCCCTCACCTTCCCAATGGCCGTCATCGGCCTCGATCTTGGTGATTTGCGTGTAGCCAGCGCCCTTCAGCGTCGCTTCCGCCTGGTCTTTGCTCACCTTCCAGTCAGCACCAGGCTGGTCCGCCCACGCCGCCGTACTGCCTAGCGCGGTCGCCAGCGCCAGGCCAGTGAACAGTCGAGTCATCGTCTTCATCGCCAACATCCTTTTTCATGAAAGTTAGCGGTACGACTGGCGGCCGCACCTCAGCGTTCAGTTTTGTTTCGGGGGCATGGATGCGATGTCATCAGCCAGCACCGCCGGTGAATTGCGTTGGAACTTCGCGGCGGGACGATGGCCTCTTTCTCAGGCCTATCGAAAACGGAGAATCACGATGTACGACAAACTGAATGGCAAACGCGTGGCATTCCTGGTGACTGACGGTTTTGAACAGGTCGAGTTGACCGGCCCACGTGAAGCCCTGGAACAAAAAGGCGCGGTGGTCGATATCCTGAGCGAAAAGGACGGCACGGTACGCGGCTGGAACCATGACAAACCGGCTGACGAGTTTACCGTGGATGCCACCTTCGAGAGGGCGCAGGTGGACCTGTACGACGCCATTGTGTTGCCGGGCGGGGTGCAGAACTCCGATACCATCCGCCTGATCGAGGGCGCGCAAGCGCTGGTGAAAAGCCACGCTGCGGCAAACAAGCCACTGGCAGTGATCTGCCACGGGGCCTGGCTGCTGATATCGGCGGGCCTGGTAAAGGGCAAGCGGATGACCAGCTACCAGACCTTGCAGGACGATATTCGCAACGCCGGGGGCGAGTGGGTGGATGAGAAGGTGGTGGTAGACGGCCACCTGATCAGCAGCCGCAAGCCGGACGATATCCCGACCTTCAACGATCAGTTGATCAAAGCACTGAGCGAATGAACCGCGTCAGCCAAGGCAGGCTGAGGTCGCGTTGATGCTGTGAGTTTTGCGCACCCGGTCATGCAGCGGGTGCTCAAAGCTCCAACCGGCCTGCCAGCAAGGCACTCAGCACCCCGGCAAGGTCATCGCCCTGTTCATCCAGCAGCCGCAAGGGTATGCCTTGCAAGACCGATTGTGACCCGGCGAGGTCCGCACCGACCAACGCCAGCGGGCACGCGACATCCATCTGCAAGGCGCGCAGCTGGCGGGCCAGTGTTGCGCTCACCGAGCCCTGTACGGCAATCACCAACGCTGCAGGCTGCACGGCGGCGCAGACCAGCGCCAGCTCTTCCAGTGGCTGATCACAGCCAAGCACGTCAATGCGCTGTTGCTCGCTGCTCAGCAACAGACCGGTGCACAGCAACTGCGCTTCAGCATGCCCTTCAGTGCCCGCCATTATCACGCGCGGCGCATTGGCCTGGTTCATCTGCAGGCGCATCAGTAGGCGCGCACGCAAGAAATTATCGAAGAACACCCATTGGCTGCGTTGGCCGAAGGCTCGCCCGGCGGCCAGTCGCTGCCAGACCGGCATCAGCACTTCGCGCAGCACCGTCGCCTTGGGCAACAACGTGAACAGCTGGCCATGCAGCGCATCCAGCGCTTGGGCATCGAACGCCTGGGTAGCACGCAGCAGCGCTGCGCGCCATTCGGCAAAGGCCGAATCCGACTGCACGGCGGCTTTCGGCTGGGCGGCGAGGCGCTCACCGACCTTGCTGATCGGCAGCCCATGGTTGGTCCAGTGCAGAATGTCGCGGATACGCTGCACGTCCTCGGCCGTGTACAGCCGGTGACCACCGTCGGTGCGCTGCGGGCGGAGCAAGCCATGGCGCCGCTCCCAGGCGCGCAGGGTCACCGGGTTGATGCCCGTCAGGGTGACCACATCGCGCATGGGCAGCAGGTCGGCTTGAGTAGTATCAGTCATTGCACGGGTCGTCCGGGAAGTGCCCCATTCTAAACCGATACACACCTTCTGCGCAGTGCCGAACTGGGTCATCATGCAGCAAACTGCGCGCGAAGCCCTGCACAGAGGCTACGCTGCGCTTACTGAACATGACATTTGCGTAGGTAGCGCTACATGATCACTGCAAAACTCCTGCAACTGATGGTCGAGCAATCCAACGACGGCATCGTCGTAGCCGAGCAGGAAGGCGAAGACAGCATCCTCATCTATGCCAACACAGCTTTCGAGCAACTGACGGGCTACCAGGCCAGGGACATCCTGTACCAGGACTGCCGCTTCTTGCAGGGCGCCGACCATGACCAGGAAGCCGTACAGCGCATCCGCGAGGCGATTCGTGACGGCAAGCCGTGCCGGGAAGTCCTGCGCAACTACCGCAAGGATGGCAGCCCGTTCTGGAACGAATTGTCCATCAGCCCAGTGTTCAACCAGGCGGATCAACTAACCTACTACATCGGCATTCAGCACGATGTTTCCCGGCAGGTAGAGGCCGAGGCGCGGATCAAGGCGCTGGAAGCCGAGGTCGCTGAACTGCGGCAGCAGTTGGCGCAACGCGAAAGCTGAAATAGCTATACAAAAACTTTGACTTGTACAATTTTTGTCGTAGGCTTCGAGTATACCTGTACAACAATCGGGTGTTGTACAGGATTGTCCGGAGCCGAGCATGTCCGCTTACCTGCAGCAGTTCGCCGAACGCTTTGCCCACCTTGACGTGGACAGCCTCGATTCACTGAACACCCTGTACAGCGAAGACGTTGTCTTCCGCGACCCCCTGCATCAAATTCACGGGCTCGACGCCCTGCAGGCCTATTTCGCCCAGTTGTACGCCAATGCCCGCGATATCCGCTATGCCTTCGCCGCGGCGGACGAGGTGCTACCTGGCCAGGGTTACCTGCGCTGGACCCTCGAGTTTCGTCACCCACGGCTGGCACGGGGCGAACCGATAACGGTGCAAGGCTGCAGTTTTCTGCAGTGGCGTGACCGCGTCCATTTTCACCAGGATTTCTTCGACGCCGGCGCCCTGTTGTATGAGCACGTTCCACTGATGGGCGGGGCCATTCGCTGGCTCAAAGGCAGGCTGGCATGAGCCGCTGCTGGTTGACAGGCGCTAGCAGCGGCCTTGGCGCAGCCCTTGCGCAAGCGCTGCTGGAACAAGGGCACCAGGTCGCGTTGGGTGGCCGTCGCAGCCAGGCACTGCTGCCGTTGGCCGAGCGGTATCCGGGGCAGGTGCTGTTGGCCGAGGGCGACATTGCCGACGCTGCACAAGTGGCACAGATGGCCGCCCGCATCGAGCAAGCCTGGGGTGGGCTGGACATGGCGGTCTTCAATGCAGGCACTTGTGAATACCTGGAGCCCGGCCACTTCGACCCGGCGCTTGTCGAACGCGTGGTACGCACCAACCTGCTGGGCGTGAGCAACTGCCTGGCCGCCGCCCTGCCCTTGCTGCGGGCAGGCGTGCGCCCGCACCTGGTGGTGGTCGGCAGTTCGGTAACCTGGCTGGCCTTGCCGCGTGCCGGAGCCTACGGGGCGTCCAAGGCAGCCGTGCGTTACCTGGTGGAGTCGCAGCGGATCGACTTGGCACGCGAGGGTATCGACGTGACGTTGGTCAGCCCGGGCTTTGTCGATACGCCGTTGACCCGCCGCAACGACTTCCCCATGCCGCAACTGTGGTCTGCCGAGCGCGCGGCACAACATATTGCCAAGCGCTTGCCCCGGCGCCCGCTTGAAATCAACTTCCCAAGCCTTTTCACCTGGGGCCTGCGTGTGCTCGGGGCCCTGCCCCCGCGTCTGCGCCTGGCCCTGGGCCTGCGCTTGGCCCGCCACGAACAGGACTGACCCATGCGCATCGCCATTATTGGAAGCGGCATTGCCGGCCTCACCTGTGCCTACCTGCTCTCCCGTCGCCACGCGGTCACGGTGTTCGAAGCCGCGAGCTGGGTCGGCGGCCACACCCACACCGTGGACGTGGACTGGGCAGGCGAGCGCTATGCCATCGATACTGGCTTCATCGTGTTCAACGACTGGACCTACCCGAACTTCATTCGTTTGCTCGAGCAACTGGATGTGGGCTCACAACCCACGCAGATGAGCTTCTCCGTAAACGACCCACTCAGCGGCCTGGAATACAACGGTCATAGCCTCGACACCCTGTTCGCACAACGCAGCAACCTGCTGTCACCGGGTTTCTGGGGGATGCTGCGCGAAATCCTGCGCTTCAACCGGCAGGCTATCGCCGACCTGGATGCAGGGCGCATAGACGATCACACCACGCTGGGCAGCTATCTTCAGGCGCAAGGCTACGGGCAACGTTTTGTCGATCACTACGTGGTGCCCATGGGCTCGGCGATCTGGTCGATGTCCCGGGCCGACATGCTGGCTTTTCCGTTGCAGTTCTTCGTGCGCTTTTGCCGCAACCACGGCCTGCTGTCGGTCAGTAAGCGGCCGCAATGGCGGGTGATAGAAGGTGGTTCACGCAGCTATATCGGCCCGCTGAGCCGGCGGTTTGCCGAACAGGTACGGCTTGACTGCAAGGTTCACCGGGTCGACCGAGACCAGGATGGGGTGACCCTGCACAGCGCTGCCGGCACCGAGCGCTTCGACAAAGTGGTATTCGCCTGTCACAGCGACCAGGCCCTTGCCCTGCTGCAGGCACCGAGTACACAGGAGCAGGCAGTACTGGGCGCCATCGGCTACGCCGACAATGATGTGGTGCTGCACACCGACACCCGCCTGCTGCCCCGCCGGCGCAAAGCCTGGGCCAGTTGGAACTACCGCCTGGCCGGCGACGGTCAGGCACCGGCCGCGCTGACCTACAACATGAATATCCTGCAAGGCCTGCAGGCGCCGGTGACGTTCTGCGTGAGCCTGAACCAGACCGCCCTGGTCGACCCCGCCCAGATCATCGCCCGCTTCAGTTACGCCCACCCGCAATACAGCCTGGCGGCGCTGGCCGCACAGGCCCGGCATGCGCAGCTGCAAGGCGGTCAGCACAGCTATTTCTGCGGGGCCTACTGGGGCAACGGCTTTCACGAGGACGGCGTCACCAGCGCGCTGCAGGTGGCCAGCCATTTTGGGGAACAGCTATGAACAGCGGTCTGTGCCTGGGCTGGCTCAGCCACCGGCGCCTGAGCCCGCGGCCGCACGCCTTCCGCTACCGGGTCGGCATGTTCTACCTGGACCTGGACGAGCAAGCCTGGCTGATGACCCTGTCGCGCTGGCTACGGCGCTCGCGCCTGGCGCCGCTGAGCTTCCGTGAAACCGATTACCTGCCGGCCTTTACCGGCCAAGGGCAATCGCTGGCCGGCGCCGCGCGGCGGTTGGTGGGCCGGGCCACGGGCCAGGTGCCGGAAGGACCGGTACGCCTGCTGACCCAGCTGCGTTGCTGGGGACTGGCGTTCAACCCGGTGAGTTTCTACTTCTGCCACGACCGCGATGGGCACCTGGCGGCAATCCTGCTGGAAGTACGCAACACCCCTTGGCGAGAGCGCTTCCACTATGTGCTGCCCGTACAGGGCGGGCTGGCGCAGCCGTTCGCGGTGAACAAGGCCTTTCACGTGTCGCCGTTCATGCCGCTGGACATGGACTACCGCTTGCGCTTCCACCTCGACGAGAGCCGGGTGCGCATCCACATGGAAAACTGGCAAAGCGGCCACAAGGTCTTCGAAGCCGACCTGGCACTACGGCGCCAACCCTTGGACCGCCCCGCCTTGCACCGCTACATCCTGGCCTTCCCCTGGATGAGCCTGCGCACCCTGACGGGCATCTACTGGCAAGCCCTGCGCCTGTTCTGCAAGCGCACGCCTATTCACGACCACACCGCCAGCCAGGCTGACCTGGCACTTGGCCAACCTTGCGAGGACTCCGATCATGTCGAATCCCACCCTGAGCGTTAGCAAGTCAGCAGGCATCGCCCCTTGGTTGGGCGCGCTGGCGCGCAACGCTGTGCTGGCACAGCTGGGCAAGTTGCGCCATGGCCACCTGCGTGTGCTCTGCCATGGGCAACAATGGGCCTTCGGTGATGCCGCCAGTGCCCTGCAGGCGGAGGTGGAAATTCTCGATGATGCTGCCTGGAACCTGCTGGCGAGCAATGGTTCGATCGGTGCCGGTGAGGGTTATATCCATGGTTACTGGCGCAGCCCGGACCTGGCCCTGGTCACGCGGTTGTTCGTCGCCAACCTTGAGGTGCTCGACGCCCTGGAAGGGGGCCTGGCGCGGTTGGGCCGGCCCGCCCTGCGCCTGCTGCACCGGCTCAACCGCAACAGCAAGCGCGGTGCGCGACGCAACATACTGGCCCACTATGACTTGGGCAACGCACTGTTCGAACAGCTGCTGGACCCGACCATGATGTACTCGGCTGCCCAGTTCGAGCACCCCGACCAACCCCTTGAACAGGCCCAGCTTCGCAAGCTGCAACGCATCTGCGAAAAGCTTGAACTGGGCCCGGAAGACCACCTGCTGGAGATCGGCACTGGCTGGGGCAGCCTTGCCATCCATGCGGCCAGCCATCATGGTTGCCGGGTCACCACCACCACCCTGTCACAGGCCCAGTACAGCCATACCCTGCAACGGGTCAAAGACCTGGGGCTGGAGCGGCAGATCACGGTGCTGCAGGAGGACTATCGCGACCTGCGCGGGACATTCGACAAACTGGTGTCGATCGAGATGATCGAGGCTGTAGGCCACCGCTACCTGCCCACGTACTTCCGCCAGTGTGGAGCGTTGCTCAAGCCCGATGGCCTGATGCTGATCCAGGCGATCACCATTCGCGACCAGCGCTATGCTCAGGCACGGCGCTCGGTGGACTTCATCCAGCGCTATATTTTCCCCGGCGGCGCCCTGCCCTCGCTCAGCGTGCTGGTCGATACGGCCAGCCGCCAGACCGCGCTGAACCTGGTTCACATGGAGGATTTCGGTGTCGACTATGCCCTGACGCTGCGGCACTGGCACGACAACCTGAAGCAGTCGCGCGCCGCGCTCGCGGCGTTGGGTTATGACGAGACGTTCCAGCGCCTGTGGGAGTTTTATCTGTGCTACTGCCAGGGCGGCTTCGAAGAGCGTGCCATTGGCGTGGCGCAGCTGTTGTGGGCGGCGCCGAACGCGCGTCGCGCGCCACTGCCTGTACCAGCGTGATGGTTACCCGCGGCCAGATTGCCAATGCGCTGTGGCTGCAATTGGGCTGGTGGTTGTGCATATGGGGTGCCAGCACACCTGGGGTGCTGGTGCTGTTACCTGTGGGCCTGGCGCTACACCTGTGGACATGCACACAGCCGCGGGCAGAAGCGTGGGCGCTGTTACGCGTAACCCTGGTTGGCTGCCTGCTGGACAGCCTGCTTGGCAGTTTTGGCGTATTTGATTTTCATGCCTGGCCGTTACCCTTGTGGCTGGCATCGATGTGGTTGGTGCTGGCCAGCGGTTTGCGCCACAGCCTGGCCTGGGCTGGTCGGCCGTTTTTGCGCGGTGCCGTGGTCGGCGCGGTTGCCGGCCCCCTGGCATATCTGGGCGGCGCCAGGCTGGCCGATGTCGCGCTGCCCCTGGGGCCTTTGGCAACCACCCTGGTTCTAGTGCCGATCTGGGCCTTGGCCCTGCCCTTGCTGGTGCGCCTGGCCGCGTGGCGCTGATCGGCGACAGCGCTCGGAACAATAGCGCACCTCGTCCCAGCAACGCGCCCAGCGCTTGCGCCAGGTGAATGGCCGGCCACACACCACGCACACCTTGCTTGGCAGGTTTTGCTTCTTCACAGCGGCCTGCCTGCATCCAGCTCGGCGAGCAACTGCTCGCCACGTTGCCACACACCATCACGGCGCGCGGCAGCCATGCGGTCGAGGTTGCGGTAGACCATTGCCAGGCGCGGGTTGGCTGACAGGCGTTGACGGTGGCGGATAAGAAAATGCCAGTACAGCGCATTGAACGGGCAGGCATCGGCTTCCACCACCTTGTCTACCCGATAGCTGCAGGCCTTGCAGTGGTCGGACATCCGCTGGATGTAACGCCCACTGGCGCAATACGGTTTGGAGCCCAGGTAGCCACCGTCGGCATGCATCACCATGCCAAGCGTGTTGGGCAGTTCGACCCAGTCGAACGCGTCGATGTAAACCGCCAGGTACCATTCACAGATGGCGGCAGGCGCGATGCCTGCCAACAGCGCAAAGTTGCCGGTCACCATCAGCCGCTGCACGTGGTGCGCATACCCAAGCCGCAGCGTTTGCCCTATCGCTTGCGCCATGCAGCGCATGCGGGTGTTGCCGGTCCAGTAGAACTCGGGCAAGGCGCGGGCGTTGCCGAAGTGGTTCAATGTGGCGTAGTCGGGCATGCGCAGCCAATACACACCGCGGACATATTCACGCCAACCGATCAGTTGGCGGATGAAGCCTTCGGCGGCGTTGAGCGGCACCCTGCCTTCGCGCCAAGCCTGTTGCACGTCTTCGCACAACTGCCGCACATCGAGCAAGCCTATGTTCAGGGCCGCGCTGATGCGTGAATGGAAAAGATACGGCTCACCTTCGGCCATGGCGTCCTGGTAGTCACCGAATGCCGCCAGACCGAAGTCGAGAAAATGCTGCCACAGCTCACCCGCCTGCTGCTGGGTGACGGGGTACTCGAACCCGTCTATCTCGCCATAATGGTCGCCGAAGCGCTGGCGTACCAGCGCCATCACCGCCAGGGTAATGGCATCGGGCGTGAAGCGCGCCGCGAACGGAGCGCCCAGGTTGCGAGGCAGTGGTTTACGGTTTTCACTGTCGAAGTTCCAGGCGCCCCCGGCAGGGCTGCCGTCGGGCTCCAGCAGCAGGCCGCACCGCTTGCGCATACCGCGATAGAAATGCTCCATGCGCAACTGCCGGCGACCCTCTGCCCAGCGCGCGAACGCCTCACGCGAGCACAGAAAGCGGGTGTCGCGGTGCCATGTCAAGGGCAGCCCGGACTCGCGCAACCCGTGCTCGAGCCTCCACTCGCCACATTCGGTGAGGTCGATCTGCGCCGCGCCAAGCCGTTCGCGCCAGCGGCGCAGCTCACCGACGATGGTGCCGCTGTTGTCGCTGTCATCGATCGGTACGTAGTGCACTTGCCAGCCGCGCTCGCGCAGCGCCTGGGCAAAGTGGCGCATGGCGCTGAAAATGAGCACGATCTTTTGCGGGTGATGGGGCACATAGCGCGCCTCGCCCTCCACCTCTGCCATCAGGATAGCGTCGTGGGCAGGGTCCAGTGCCTTGAGGCTTGGCAGCTCCAGCGATAACTGGTCACCCAGCACCAGACCCAGGCGCACGGGGCGGCCTACCACTGGCTGGCCAGTGTAATCGGCACGCGCAACGGTGCAATGGGGCCGTCGCGTTGCCCGCACATCTCATCATGCACCAACTGCTGCACCAGCACGCATGGCACCTCGGCCATGTCAGCCAGCAAATCGCGCAGTTCGGTAGTGGAGCGCAGGCGCACAGGCTGCCCCTGCGCATCGCTCAAGGTAACCGGGCCGGTTGCGGTCATGGCACGCAATACGTAGAAGCCGCCTTCCAGCGAAAGCACTTCAAGCTCTTCGATTTCGCCAGCATCCACGTGCTGGGCCAATGCATTCAGGTTCATGGCGTAGCCTCCGGCAGGCGGCGGAAGAACAGCGTGATCTGGCCGATCTCCACACCTAGTTTGCTCATGCTCGAGCGGTTGATCAGCGTGTCGTCATCCATCAGGTACATCCAGTCGTCCAGGTCCACCTCCCAGTGCTTGCCGTCCACCGGCAAGTCCAGCCGGTAGCGCCAGCGCAGCGCATTGCCCGCCACTTCGCCACGGGCCTCGCCGATCACGTCGCCGGCCGTGCCACGCCAGCGCCCAGGCCCGTCCGGCACCAAGGTCCAAGTGCGCTGTTGGCGCGTGCCGTCGCTGTACACGAAGTGCTCGTCGAGAATCAGCCGCTCACCTTCCCGGCGGCTGTCGATGCGCACATGAAACCGCTTGACCACCTCGCCGGAACGCTTCTGGAACATGCCCCAGGCCTGAACCGGCCGGGAGAAGAACGCCGCCAGGTCGAGCTTGGGTTGCTCACCGGCATAATGCTCGACCCCCACGTTGCCGCAACTGCCCAACAGCAGGCAGCCAACCAGTAACAGCGCTTTGCCAACGTTCATGTCACGGCTCTCCATCGGTGCCGGCCAGCCCGAGCAAGCGCTGCCGTAATTGTGGGTCCCTGGCATTCGGGCCGAGCCAGATGGCGAAGAATGCCCGGGCAAAGACAGGGTCGGTGATTTCGCGGCTGAGTTTGCCGTCAACGTAAAAACGGCAGCCTTGGCCCGGCAGGTAAACACCTGTTATGCGCATGCCAGGGCGTACGTCGACGAATGCCTGTTGCAGCAGCGCGGTCAGTTGCGCGCTGCGTTGCGCCGTCATGCTGCCCCCGTCGAGCCTGCGCATTTCTGCAAGGCTGGCTTCGACCAAAGTGTCTCTGGACAGCGAGCGGTGGTAACGCAGCTCCAGCGCGAACGGCTCATCCCAGCGCTGCACGGGGCCGGCCGCCCACAGCCGCGCACTGTACAAACGCAGGCCCCACCAGCTGAAATCGCCTTCACCCAGCCGTTGTGCGGCCGGCACATCCGAGCGCCAGTCCGCCACAGCCGCCGTGGCCAGAGCGGTCAGCAACAGACACAGGGATGTGAATCGGGCTGGGACTGCCATGCTGGCCTCGGCTGCCATGACCAATATTGTACAAACATAGCACCTTGTACAGGTTTGTCACCCTCAATGTACAGCTTTTTGCATCAGTTAAAAGGCAGCCGCAGGGTTGCTGCCAAGCCCCCGCTCGGTCGGTTCTCAAGGTGAACATGCCCGCCCAGGCGGTCAATGATGGTGGCGACAATGGACAGCCCCAGCCCGGCACCGTTGGGGCTGTTACGGCTGTAGAAGCGCTCGAACACGCGCGCTATGTCAGCCGGCTCGATACCTGGCCCTTCATCCTCCACGATCAGCTCGAAACGGTTTTCCAGGCGCCTGAGCAGTACGCTGATGCGCCCTCCCGGGGGCGAGTGCTCGACGGCGTTGGAAACCAGGTTCTGGAACGCGATGGTCAACGCACCGGCGTCGATGCCCAGGTGGTGATCACCCTCACCAATATCCAGCGATGGCTCCAGGCCGCGGTCGAGTATCCAGGGAGTCAGCTCGGCCATGGTGTCGGTGACCACCTCACCCAGGTCGACCTTGACCGCGGCGTGCTGGCCCAGGCGCGGCTCGACACGGGCCAGGGTCAGCAACTGGTTGACCACCCGGGTCAGCCGGTCCACACCGCCAATCAGAAAGCCCAGCGCCTTGCGCCGTTCGGCCTCGCTCGCGGCCTCGAGTGCGTTCTGGGCATGCAGGCGCAACACCGCCAGCGGCGTGCGCATCTCATGGGCCGCGTCGGCAATGAAGCGGTGTTCGCGCCGCAACATGTCTTCGATCTGCGCCAGCAGGCGGTTGATGGCCGCTTGCATGGGTTCCAGCTCCGAGGGCAATGGCGCCAGGCGCAAGGGTTCGAGTGAATCGGCGTGGCGTGCGCGAATGACCGTGGCCATGTTCTGCAAGGGGCGCAGCCCCCAGCCGATCGCGACCCAGACCAGCAACACCAGGGCCAGGCTGCCGAGCAGGAAGGGGAACAAGGTATGGCGCACGATCCGGTCGATCAGGTCGTAGCGCACATCATCACGTTCACCCACCCAGATGACCCAGTGCTTTTCCGGCACCGGTAACACGAAGCCGCGCCATTGCCGGTCACCACTGGAAAAGTCGTAAAACCCAGGTTCGGACGGCGGCAGCGACAGCTGCGGGGCACTGGGTGTATGCACCAGCAATACGCCCCCCTCACCCCATACCTGGAATGCCAGCTTGCTTTCGTAGGGGTGGCCAACCCGATGGTGGCCGGCCTGGGCCAAGGCGTCGTTGAACGCCTGGTACATGGCCTCGCGCGAGCCGCCCTGGACCGGCAGGCTCATGACCCCCTGCAGCAGGCGGGCATTCTGCGCCAGGTGGGCGTCGTACACTTCGTTGATCTCATGGCGACTGTCATGATAGTTGTACAGTGTCAGCAGGCCGGTCCCCAGCAGCAACAGCAGCATGACCCGCCACAACGTCCTTCGCCGCAACGAGGTCATGCCTTGCCCTCGACCAGGTAGCCAATGCCCCGCACCGTGCGGATCAGGCCGTTGTTGAGCTTTTTGCGCAGGTGGTAGATGTGCACTTCCAGGGTATTGCTCTCGGGCTCTTCATCCCAGCCATACAGCAGCTGGGTCAGGCGTTCGCGGGTGAACACCTTGCCCGGCTGCGCCAGCAATTCATGCAGCAAGCGGTACTCCTTGGGGGTCAGTATCACTTCCAGCCCTTGGTAATGTACCTGCTGGGTAGCGGGGTCGAGCATGACCCCGGCATGCTCGATCAATACCTTGGCACGCCCGGCGCTGCGCCTGAGCAATGCCCGCAAGCGGGCCTTCAGCTCGTTGAGGTCGAACGGCTTGATCAGGTAGTCGTCAGCGCCAGCATCCAGCCCGGCGATGCGATCATCCAGGGCGTCCCGCGCGGTGAGGATCAGTACCGGCAAGCTATTGCCAGCGCCTCTCACGCGCCGCAGTACCTCGATGCCATCCAGGCGCGGCAAGCCCAGGTCCAGGATGGCCAGGTCGAATGTTTCATGCAGCAGCGCGTGCACGCCATTCTGGCCGTCGCGCAACCAGTCGAGCGTATAACCCTCCTGGCGCAAGCCATCGCAGATTCCCTCCCCCAGTGCGGTATCGTCCTCAACCAGCAGTAGCCGCATGTTCAGTCCTGTTTGTCCTTGATTGCCTTGAGTAAAGCCGCGATATCCGCCCGCCGGCCTTGGTCCGCCAGCTCACGCCCCGGCCGCGGCGGCGCCTGCATGGCCTTGTGCAAGGCAGCAGTGGCTTCAGCGTAGCGCTTTTGCCGGTACAAGTGGTCGGCCCAGAAATAGTTGCTGTCGATGCCGTTGGGGTTGATCTTCAGGGCTTCGCGCAACAGCTGGTCCGCCTTGTCGCCGTCACCGAACCCTATCGGCCAGCCCGGCACCTGGTCGTAAAGCGTGCCAAGGCTGGTATAGGCCGAGCCCTGCAGGGCATCAGGGTCCAGCTTCATGGCCTGCTCCAGGCTGGCCTTGGCTGACTTGACCTTGCCCAGCGCACCGAGCCCACCCACGGCGCCAGCCCAGCTGCTGTTGATGATGCCTTCCCAGATCAGCGGCTCGGGGGTGCCGGGGTGCTGCCTGACGAATGCCGCCGCCTCACCGGACAACTTCTCGAAAGCATCGGCACGCTGGGCCTTGGGCGTCTGATACTGGATTTGTGCCCAACGCTGTTGCAGCGCGCTGAGCTGCTGGTTTCCGGCTGGGTCCAGTGCCCAGGTGAACGGGGTGAACGCCAGCAGGCTGACGAAGGCCAGTCGCTTCATTTGCTCGACTCCTTGATATGGCCGCCAATGTAGCGGCGAATGACAGGCAATTGCTTGCGCAGGGCACGGTCGACCACCCCTGGCAACATGCCGTTGATGCGTACGAAGAGCTTTTCCGGCCACCCCAGGTACAGCTCGCTGCGCTCCGACTGGACGGCTACGAGCACGGCGCGGGCGACATCGGCCGGGTCGTCCATGCCGACCTTCAGCGCCTGGTTGAGCGCGGTGGCGGCGCTGCTGTTCATGGTGGTGCGGGTGGCACGCGGGGCGGCATACAGCACATTCACCGAGGTATCGGCCAACTCACGGCGCAACGCCTCGGAAAAACCGCGCAGGGCGAACTTGCTGGCACAGTAGGTGGCGTAGCCGGGGTAGCCGATCGAGCCGTAAGTGGAACCGACATTCACCACCAGCGCCTTGGGTTGCTCGCGCAGCAGGGGCAGGCAGGCACGGGTCAGCTGCAGGGGCGCCTTGATGTTGATGTCGAGCAATTCATCCAGCGCGTACTCGTCCAACTGGTCCAGCAAGGCAAAACGGTTTACACCGGCGGCATTGATCAGCACATTGACCCCGCCCATTTCACGGGCGCGGCTGACCACCTGTTCACGCCCGGTCGGCGTACGCAGGTCGGCCGTTTGCCAACGCAGGCGCTCAGGGTAGCGGTTCATCAGCCCCGCCAGCTTACCCATGTGCCGGCTTACCGCCAGGACCCGGGCACCGGCTGCACACAATTGCTCGGCCAGTTCCAGGCCGATGCCGCCACTGGCCCCGGTCAGCACCACCACCGACTCATGCAAGCGCATGCTGCACCTCGGCATGCTCAGTGCGTGGCAAACCTTCGAACATGGCGGTATACAGCTGGTACACCACCTTGGCGGCGTGCAGCACCGCCTGCTGGTCGGCCACGTCGTCCAGCCGGTCCATCAGGCTTTTGTAGGTGACCATGTGGTCCTGGTCCAGCGCGCCGTGGGAACTGAGGTAGCTGAAGGCCTGGTTGGGCAACCCGAGGGTGCTCTGGATCGCCCCGGCAGCATGAGTGGCCAGGGCGATGCTGGTGCCCTCCAGCACGTTGACCATGCCGAACAACCCCACCGGGTTGCCCCGTGCGATAAGGTCGTACAGATAGGCAACCATCAACTCGATGGGCAAGGCAGGCCGGCCGTCGCGTACCGCCTCCCAGTCACCGCCACAGGCCTTGATATCGTTGAGGATCCACTGCTCGTGGCCGTACTCCTCCTGGATGTACTCGCACACCGCGCCGCGCAACCACTCCAGCCGCGCCGGCAGCCGCGCGCCGCACGCCATCATCAGCGGTACGGTATGGCGCACGTGGTAATAGGCCTGGGTGAGGAAGGCGATGTAGCTGGCCCGGCTGACCTGGCCGGCCAGCGCCTCGCGAATGACCGGCACGGCGAACAAAGCCTGACGTTCGTAGCTGGTTTGCAGCTGCAGGGTGTCGAAAAATGACATGGTAGACCTCATGAAGGAATGTCGGACAACAAAGATTGATAACGCTGCAGGATCGCCTCACGGCGTGGGCGGCCATTGGCGGTCAGGGTGTGCTCGGCGACCGAGAATGGCGCTGGCAAACGCCGCCAGGCATGCACCCTGGCGTAGTCGGGCAAACTGGCATTACTGTGCTGCACGGCCTGCTCGATAGCCGCGTCCGTGGTGCCCGGGGCGAGCGGCCAGAGCAAGGCCACGTTGCGCGGCATGCCCTCGCCATGAACGAACGCCTGGGCGATCACCCCGCTCTGGGTCAGCTCGGCTTCTACCCATTCAGGGTTGACGTTGCGCCCGAAGCTGGTGATGAACTGGTGTTTCTTGCGCCCGTTCAGGTGCAGGTAGCCTTCATCATCGAAAAAGCCCAGGTCGCCGGTGGCCCACCACGCGGTTTGGCTGGGCGTGTCGCCCAGATAGCCAAGCAGCAGGGTCCCGGCAACCAGCACCTCACCGTCTTCGGCGATACGCACCTGCACATGCGGCAATGGCCGGCCGACACTGCCCGGGCGCACCGCACCGGGGCGGTTCAGCGCCACCACAGAGGCACATTCCGACAGCCCGTAGCCCTCGAATACCGGCAAGCCTACGGCCTCGGCCCGCGCCAGCAGGCTGGGCGCCACACGGGCGCCACCCACCGCAACGAAACGCAGCATGCCAACCCCCATCAGCCCGCGCTCGATTGCCGTGACCAGCCCCAGCAGCAGTTGCGGAACCAGAATCAGGCTTTGTGCGCCGCTCAAGGCGATGGCCCCGAGCAGCCGCTTGAAATCGACCTGGCTGGCCCCCCCCATGCCCAACTGGGCCTGTGGGTACAGCATGACACTGGCCCCTGCCAGCAAGGCGGCGTAAACGCCCAGGTTCTCCAGCAACACGCCCAGCGGAAGCACAGCGAGGTAGCGCCGAGGCTGCGTAGGCCGGCTGGCCTGTTCCAGTTCGTGTGCGACCCGCAACATGGCCTGCGCGCTCAGGCACACGCCTTTGGGGTTGCCGGTACTGCCAGAGGTGTAGGTGACCTTGGCGGTGCCTTCAGGCAGGGCCACCGCAGGCAGCGCTGGCCGCGACCAGAAGCCGTGCTGGTCGACGAAACCCAGCCGCCCGAGCAAGCTCTCCCAGGCGGGCGGGCCGAGCACCAGGCTGGCGCCGCTCTGTTGCAGGCAATGCTCCAACTGGGTTGGGCTGAAGAAGGTGGGCACCGTCACGCAGGCGCGCCCCGAGACCAGCGCGGCCAGGTCCCACAACAGCAGTTCGGGACCGTTATCCAGCCCCAGCACCAGCACACCGGCCTGACGCTGGCGCAGGGCCTCGGCACGCTGTAGCACCTCGGCAAGCAACTGCTTGTAGGTGTAGCGTGCACTGGCCCCTTCCAGCGCGGGCGCATCACCATTGGCCAGTAATGCCTGCCAGAAACGTTCAAGTTCAAGCGGCATGGCCGGTCTCCTCGTCCAGCACCGGAAAGCCCAGGCGGCGAAACACACCAGCGCTACGCAGCAAGTCGAAGCCTTGGCCGATTTCGCCCGCGTACACCTGCGGATGCTGGGCGTAATAGCTGCCCCATTGCGCAACGGGCTCGTCCAGGCGTGCCGGGTCGGCCTGCGCCAGCACGGTAGGTGCCAGGCCCAGGCGCTGGAAACTGTTGATCAAGGTGGAGGCACCGGTGAACGCCACCCACTTCAGCCCGCGGGTGGCAAGCAGCCAGGTCACGGCGGTGATCATGATGCGTGCGCTGCCGGCGCTCAGCGACGCCAGGTTGCCGACCTCGACCATGCACTCGCGCGCAACGGGCAGGCTGGTCAGTCGCGAAATCGCCGTTTCCAGGGGGACGTCCAGGTAATGCTCGAGAAACAACGGCCCACTGCTGGCCGGGCGCAGACCCGCCGCCGCAATCAAGTGCCCATGGCTATCCCGCAATGCCAACAATTCGGGCAAGTAGTGGTGCACATCAGCGTGGTGAACTTCAGCGAAACAGCGATGAATGAAGTGCTCGAGTTCTTCCCGGTCAGGGTCGCCCGGCAGGTGCAGGGACAAACAGCCGTGATGCGCTGCATGGGTGCCTATCGGCAGTGGAAGCAGGCTGCTCCACAGGGTATGGGTCATGGGACTCCCCCCTAATGAATGGGTTGAGCGAAGTATCAGTGACGAATCTGAAGGGAATCTGAAGCTGGCTGAACAAACGCCGGGAAACCGAAGGGGCGATAGCCAAGCCGTTGCTTTTATCTATCGCCTGGCCCAAGCTCAGCCCTTCTTGCCGCCATGGACCCCACGATGCCCAGACGCAACCGCTACATGATCGCCGTGCTGCTGTTGATCCTGGTATCGGCGCTGTTCGGGTACCTGTGGCGCGATACCCCGCCAGCCCAGCCGGCCTTGCCGGCGCATAGCTATGCCAAGGCCCTGCGCCAGGCCCACGACGGTCGGCCTGGCGCTGCCAGGGTGCTTTACCAGCAGTTGCAACGCACCGACTTGCCCGCCATCCGGCGCGCAGCCCTGTACGCCGAGCTGCCCAACTACCCTTCGCCACTGGCCTTGAAAATCGCCCGGCAAGACCTGGAACACGCCGAGCCACTGGTGCGCCGTGCCGCCATCGCAGGTATCCGCCGGCTGCTGCCTGCCGCGCAGCGCAGCCTGGTGCTTGGCCCGCTGCTGGACGATGACGACCAAAGCGTGCGCTTCGCTGCCGTGGACGCCTTGCTTGGCCTTTCCCCGGATGACATAGGCCTGTATTTCGGCCCGCTGCAGGCGGCCCTGGAGCAATACCAGCAAGCGCTGGCGCAACAACCCGAGGAAGCAGACGCGCAAGTGCACCTGGCGCGCTTGTATATGCACGAAAATGACTACACCCAAGCTGCGGTAGCCCTGCAACGTGCATTGACCGTCGCCCCAGACAATCTCGATGCGCTAGCCACCCAGGTGCGCCTGCTGGAACGTCAAGGCCAGCACGATGCCTCACGCCAGGTGCTCGGCAAGGCATTGGCCCTGAGCCCGGACTCGGCCTTCCTGCAATACCAGCTGGGGCGCTGGCTGATCCGCCACCAGCAACGTGAGTACGCCTTGCTGGCACTGTCCCGCGCGGTTGAACTGGACCCGGACAACGTCGATTACCGCTATACCCTGGCGGTGACCCTGCATGCGCTGGAGCAAGTTGATGCGGCGCAGAAGCAGCTGGAAACCGTGCTCAGCCAGCAACCGGCCAACCGTCGCGCGCGGGTGTTGCTGATCCAGTACTGGAAAGAATCCGGCCAACTTCAGAACGTGCAGGTGCTGCTGGCCGAGCTGGAGCAGCAAAACCCGGATGACCCCGCCCTGCAGCAAGGCCTCTAGGCCTGCCTGAAACCTGTTGAACCCTGAGCCTGTGCCCAGGGTCCAGTGGTTATCAGGCCACTCTGCAGGAGAATTGCCTTGGCCAGTTCGTTGGCGCTGGATGAACGTGCGTTGATCCTCGCCCCACCGCCGTTGGCGGCGCAAACCTCGCACCTGCTGTCGGCGGCCGGCATCGATTGCCTGTGTGCCACCGACTTGGGGCACCTGCATGCACGCCTGGCAGAAGGCGCCGGCCTGGCGATCATCGCCGAGCAGGTGTTCAACGCAGGCCCTAGTGCCCTGCTGCAGGCCTTTATCGACCAGCAACCGCACTGGTCGGATCTGCCCATCGTGCTGGTGACCCAGGGTGCATGGTCGGCCAGCCGCGTGCACAATCACCCGGTCGGCAACCTTACCCTGCTGGTGCCCCCTTTCGGCGACGACCAACTGCTGCACATGACCCAGTCCGCGCTGCGCCACAGGCGTCGGCAATACCTGACCCGCGACCAGCTCAAAAACCTGCAGCAGCGGCTGGATAACGGGCTCGCCCAGCCTGATGAGCCGACGGAGCGCTACGCCCAGGCCCGCTTCCAGGCGCGCAAGATGGAAGCTATCGGCCAACTCGCTGGCGGCGTGGCCCACGATTTCAACAACCTGCTCACCAGTATTGGCGGCAGTTTCGAGCTGATCGACCGGCGCCTCAAGCAAGGCCGCGCCGACGGCCTGGACAGTGTGTTGCGCCTGGGCCGCGAAGCAGTGTCACGCGCCGCCCGCCTGACCCACCGTCTACTGGCCTTCTCATGCAGGCAGTCGTTGCACAGCCGATGCGTCAACCTGCACACCCTGTTGCAGACCAAGCAGCTGAAGGCTCAACTCAAGCCTGGGATAAAGCTGCAGGTGAGCATCGCCAAAGGCCTGTGGAACGCGGAAGCTGACGACCAGCAATTGCGCGAGGCCCTCGACAATCTGATCCTCAATGCCTGTGAAGCCATGCCCAGCGGTGGCCTGCTGCGAATCGAGGCAACCAACCAGCCTATCTACAGCAGCCCCATGGCCGACGGCCCCCTGACCGCTGGCGATTACCTGCGCCTGAGCGTGATCGATAACGGCCAGGGCATGGCGCCAAGCACACTGGAGCACGCATTCGAACCCTTCTTCAGCACCAAAGCGACCAGCCAAGGCATCGGCCTGGGCTTGTCGATGGTGTACGGGTTCAGCAAGCAATCCCATGGCCATGTCACCCTGCACAGCCAAATTGGCAAGGGCACGCGGGTAGACCTGTACCTGCCGCGTCACATCGACCAGGCACCCTCGCCCGCCCAACCGCTGGTACCTGCGCAAGCGACACACGGCTACCGGGTGCTGTTGGTCGAGGACGACCTGCATGTTCGCGAACTGCTGTGCCAGGCCCTGCGTGACAATGGCTTCACGTGCCTGAGTGCGGCCAACGCCGAGGAGGGGCTTGAGGTGCTACGCGCCTCGCAACCCATCGACCTGCTGATCAGCGACGTAGGTTTACCCGGCATGAACGGTCGGCAACTGGCGGAGATTGCACGTAGCTTGCGCCCCCGGTTACCGGTGCTGTTCATTACCGGCTATGCGGAAACCGCGATGGCGCGCGAGGGCTTTCTGGGGTGCGATATGCACCTGATCTGCAAGCCATTCGAACTGCGACAGCTGCAGGAACAGGTGGCCGTGATCCTTGGCCAACCCTGAGGGGCTCACTGTTCAAGCATGCGCAACGCCTGGTCTGCCAGGTCTGCCAGCGAAAACGGCTTGTTCATCAACGCAGTGCCAGGCTGTTCGAGCAACTGGGGCTCCACCGGTTGCCCCGCATAGCCTGTGATGAACAGGATGTTCTGCTGTGGCAGTTGCATGCGCATGGCCTTGGCCACCTGGCGCCCGCTGAAGCCGCCCGGCAAACCGATATCGGTGATCACCAGGTCGAACGGACCGTCATGGCGAAACCGCTCCAATGCGGTATTGGCGTCGCTTGCGTCAACCACCTGGAAACCGCGCTCAACCAGGTATTCACGCATCACCGCGCGCAGATTGAGTTCGTCATCCACCAGCAGCAGCCGCTCACCCTGGGCCATGCGTTGCGTCCTTTGCACCGGTTTGCACTCATCAGGAAGCGGCTCGAACGTTCTGGGGAACAACATCGACACCTTGGTCCCCTGGTTCGGCGCAGACTCGATCCACGCATAGCCCCCCGACTGGCCGACAAAACCGTAGACCATCGACAGCCCCAGGCCGGAGCCACGGCCGATGGGCTTGGTGGTGAAAAAAGGCTCGAACGCCTTGGCGATTTCCGCAGCCGCCATGCCGTGGCCATCGTCCTCAACATGCAAGGCCACATAGTCACCCGGCGGCAGCCCGTTCTCGTCCGGGAACGCCGCGATCAAGCGTTCGTTGACGCTGCGGATCGTGACGTTGCCCCGCTCCAGGCACGCCTCGCGGGCGTTGGTACACAGGTTGATCAATGCATTTTCGAGCTGGGTGACATCCAGGTTGACCACCCACGGGGCGACGTCCAGTTGCCAGTGCAAGCACAACTCCGGACCCAAGGTCCTGCGCAACAACGGCTCGCACAGGCGCAACTGCCGGTTGAAATCCAGCGGCTTTGGCGCCAAGGGTTGGTGGCGGGAAAAGGCCAGCAAACGGTGGGTCAGCTCCATGGCCCGCATCACCGAATCGCGGGCAACATCCACATAAGCACCGATCCGCTCCGGGCGCCCCTCCTGGAGGCGGCGCTGGAGCAGCTCAAGGCTACCGCCGATACCAGAAAGCAGGTTATTCAACTCATGGCCCATGCCCCCGGCCAGTTGCCCCACGACTTCCATCCGTTCAGTGTTGCGCATCAGCGCTTCGGACTGGCGCGCCGCCTCTTCGCGGTCCTCGCTGATATCCTGGCCGACTACGGTGAGCAAGCGCCCATCGAAGCGCGCGCTCCAGCGGAAGGTATGGTAATGCCCATCGCGGTGCCGCAAGCGGGTCTCGATCGGGTCTGCGCTGCTGGCTTGCAGTAACGCCGACACCACCACCTGCACCTCGGTCCGATCTGCCGGGTGCACCAGTTCCAGTACCGACACCCCCTGGATCTGCTGTTCGTCCCAACCCAGCACCCGGTGCCAGGCGGGGTTGGCGGCATGCACCTTCAGCTCCGGGGTAACCCTCATCATCGCATCGCGTGACATCTGCCAGATCTGCTCGCGCTCCAGCACATGCCGCTCGATCTGCTGCTCGAAGCCTTGCGCCTGCTCGCGCCAATGCCGGTGTGCCTCGACGCTGGCAGTGGTCTCGATCACCGTGTGCAGAAAGCCCGCGACATTGCCTTGCTCATCGTGCAGGGGCGCGTAACCGAATGCGCACCAGAGGGGCTCGCCGCATGGGTCACTGCCGATGCGCAAGGGAGGGTCCTCGACAAAGCTCGACTGCCCTTCCAGGGCCTTGAAAACCCACGGCCCCACTGTCGGCCAGATTTCGTGCCACAGTGTATCGAACGCCTGGCCGAGCCCATCCGCAGCGCCGCCGCGCAATGCATGGTAGGCATCATTGTGCACCACCGTCAGGTCTGGCCCCCAGACCACGGCACAGGGGAACGGCGACAGGTGCATCATATCCACCGCGATGCGCAACGAAGCCGGCCAGCGCGGCAGCGGCCCTAGCGAGGTGCGGCTCCAGTCCAGCTGCACGATCCGGTCGTCAACCGGCCTGCGGGCTGCGGCAGCAGGCGGGTGAAGGCGGATCTGTGGCTCAAGGCCAAGTGATGATTTTTTGGCGACCAATGTCATGGCTCCAGCATGGCCAAGGGGACTGCGGGTAATGCTATTGAAGTTAGCACAGCACGTTCGGCCCACCATGGCGGAGTTCAAGGTGCTGGCCCGGCCGGCAGGCCGATAGGGCTTACGCAGGTTTGCGCAATTACTGTCACGCGCGCTTTCTTCGGCCTACAGCCGAACGACCATCGAAGACCTAGGCTTTGGGCTCGGCTGTTCAACTGGAACAGCGTTGCAGCGGAGCGCAATAGGTCTATGTCGTACATCGTCAACGCCGGGCGTAGCATGCTGGAGTTGCTGTTGCTCATCGTGGTGGGGCTGGTACCCGTGGTATCCGGGTTGCTGGTGATGATCCTGCAACTGCAAACGAAACTTGCGGAGAATGCGGCTGTTTCCGTGAAGGAAGCGGTTTACAGTGTCGATCAGGCATTCAACCGCATGCAGGAAACCGCGTTGCGTTCACTGCCGCTGGCCGGGCAGCCTTGTGCCAGCGCCCTGAACACCTTGCAGGATCATGTCACCAGCCTGTCCATGCTCAGGTCCCTCACGCTGGTAGAGGGCGAGCAGGCCTATTGCAGTACCACGCCGGACCCGCTGGAGGATTTGACCGCATTTGCCACGTCTGGCCGCCAGGTGGAGATTTCCTATGGGCTCGCCGACACCCGCCGCAAACTGCTGGTGAACCTGTATACGGCCGACAATAATCAGGGTGTCATTGTCACGGCGTATGCCTCGCAGCTTCGCAGCGAGCTGGACGCTTTCCAGGACGGGTTGACGCTGCTGCTGGAATTCGACGACCGCTACCTGTGGAGTGGCGGCGACAGCCGCGCCGGCGCCCGCCCCTCGCAGGACGAGTTTTCGACCAGCATGCTTTCGCAGAAATACGGCTACCGGGTCGTAGGCGGCTATGCCGAAGGTTTCACCGCGCGGGAGATTCGCCAGTCGATGCGCCAGACCCTGCCCTCCTTGCTACTGGTGGGGGTTCTGACCGCCTCGGTGGTTTTCCTGGCGCTGATGAAAGGGCGCGCGAGCAGGCGTAGCCGCGCCGCCGAAGGGACATGACGGCGGCGCCACTACCAGCGTGTCAGTCGGTGCTCAGCACGCCGCGACGCACCTGGTCACGCTCGATGGATTCGAACAGGGCCTTGAAGTTGCCTTCACCAAACCCGTCGTCGCCTTTACGCTGGATGAACTCGAAGAACACCGGCCCGAGCAGGGTTTCCGAGAAGATCTGCAGCAGCAGGCGCTTGTCTTCCGGCTGCGAGGCACCATCGAGCAGGATACCCCGCGCCTGCAACTGATCGACCGGCTCACCATGGCCGGGCAGGCGCTCTTCGAGCATTTCGTAATAGGTTTGTGGCGGCGCCGTCATGAAGCGCATGCCGAACCCCTTCAGCGCGTCCCAGGTCTTGAGCAGGTCATCGGTCAGGAAGGCAACGTGCTGGATGCCCTCACCGTTGAACTGCATCAGGAACTCCTCGATCTGCCCGGCGCCCTTGGACGACTCTTCGTTGAGCGGAATGCGGATCATGCCATCCGGGGCGGTCATCGCCTTGGAGGTCAGGCCGGTGTACTCACCCTTGATGTCGAAGTAGCGGATTTCACGGAAGTTGAACAGCTTCTCGTAGAAGCCCGCCCAGTAGGCCATGCGCCCACGGTAAACGTTGTGGGTGAGGTGGTCGATGACCTTGAGGCCGGCACCGACCGGGTGGCGGTCGACACCCTCGATGAAGTTGAAGTCGATGTCGTAGATCGAGCTGCCTTCCTCGAAACGGTCGATCAGGTACAGCGGCGCACCGCCAATGCCCTTGATCGCCGGCAGGCGCAGTTCCATCGGGCCAGTTTCGATTTCTACCGGCTGCGCGCCCAGCTCCAGCGCACGGGCATAGGCCTCATGGGCATTGCGCACACGGAAGGCCATGCCACATACCGATGGGCCATGCTCCGCGGCAAAATACGACGCGAGGCTTTTGGGTTCGTTGTTCAGAATCAGGTTGATGCCACCCTGCCGATACAGGTGCACATTCTTGGAGCGGTGGGTCGCGACCTTGGTGAAGCCCAGCATCTGGAATACCGGCTCCAGTACGCCAGGGGCCGGGGCCGCCAGTTCGATGAATTCGAAGCCCATCAGGCCCATTGGATTTTCGAAGATATCAGCCATGTTCGTGTCCTCATCTGCAGCTAAAAATTAATGATTGCGTGGGATGCGGAACAGAAATGGCGGGGCACACGGGATACCTCGCACGCTGCGGGCGAGGAAGTCACCAATGATCAGCTTGAACCCATGGTATGTCATATGGACCCATTCTCGGCGGGCTTGATCCTTCGGCACTGAAGGACCTTATTGTTTTATTCGTAAACCGATTCTACATTGCGTAAATGCCTTTGTCGCGTTTTTGTTAAGGCCCCTGCCCGACTAACGGCTATGCTCTGTTAACCCTTCAGCGTAGCCTTTCAACGTAGCCACCCAGCATGCCCCTTACAGCCAAACGCCGCAGCGTCTTCAGCTGGCGCACCCTGTTACCGCTGGTGGTCGGTATGGTGCCGGTAGTGAGCGGCCTGGCGATCATGCACTGGCAGATCGAACGGGAAATGAAGGCCAGCAGCCACACCACCACGCAGCAGGTGCTCGGCCATATCGAACATATCCTCGACAACCTGTCGAGCGCCGCCGACAGCTTGCTGGCGCACACCGATGTCCCCTGCGAGCAAGCCCAGTTGCTGCTGCGCACCCAGGTCACGCGCAACGCCTTCGTGCGCTCCACCAACCTGTTCAGGCACAACAGCATTTATTGCACGTCGCTGCTCGGCGCATTCGATGAGCCAGTCAACCCCGCCGACTATGTCGATGGCAAACTGTGGCTGATGGATGGCAACTCGGTCACCCCCGGTCACCCACTGTTGGTGTACAGGGCCAGCCAAGGGGACCACGGTGCGATCAGCACGGTCGACGGCGATCACCTGCTGACGGCGCTGCGCCTGATAGGCGCCGACGAAGCGCTGTACATCCGCGTCGGCGACGCCTGGATGGGCAAGGACGGCATCGTGCACCATGGCCAGCCGCCGCTCGCTGATCACGCCAATGTGCAGCTGGCCTCCACGCGTTATCCGCTGAGCGTACAGGGCGGGTACAGCGCCGCCGAGCAAAGCCGGCTGTGGCGCAGCCATTACCCTGCCCTGCTCGGCATGCTGCTGGTGCTGGGCGTGATCGCCGGCCTGGTAAGCCACTGGCAGGTGCGCCGCGCCAACTCACCCCGCGCCGAGCTGAGGCGGGCGCTGGAGGCCGACGAATTCCTGCCGTACTTCCAGCCGGTGGTGCGCAAGGGTGATTACCGTTGGGCCGGCGTCGAAGTGTTGATGCGCTGGAACCACCCTCAAGAGGGGCTGGTACGCCCAGACCTGTTCATCCCCTACGCAGAGCACAGCGGGCAGATCGTAGCCATGACCCGGGCACTGATGATGCACACTGCGCAAGCCCTGGCGCCCTATGCAACGCTGCTGGAGGACGGCTTCCACGTCGGCATCAACATCACGGCCGACCACTGCCGCGACCTGACTTTGCTGGAGGACTGCCGCACGTTCCTGCAGCACTTTCCCCCAGGCCGGGTAGTGCTGACCCTGGAGCTGACCGAGCGCAAGCTCATCGAACCCACGCCCGTGGCGCTCGAGCTGTTCGAAAAGCTCGATGCCATGGGGGTGAAGATCGCACTGGACGACTTTGGTACCGGCCAGTCCAGCCTCAACTACCTGCTTCAGTTCAAGGTCGATTACCTGAAGATCGACCAGCGCTTCGTGGCCATGATCGGTGCCGATGCGCTGTCGGTGCATATCCTGGAAACCATCATCGAATTGTCAGCCAAACTGGGCCTGGGCATTGTCGCCGAAGGCGTGGAAACCGAAACGCAGCGCGATTACCTGGCTAGCCATGGCGTGGACTATCAGCAAGGCTACCTGTTCGCCAGGCCCATGCCTGCACAGCAGTTTCTCGAAGCGCTGGCCACCCGCCCCGGCGCCTCGCGGTTGCCGCAAGCCGCGCCCCCTGAGATCATTGGCGGCTGACCTAACCGCTCCACTCCTGTATTCGAGGCATTCGTGTCAAAAGGCATTGTTTCATCCGTCGTGGCGTCCTGCATGTTCGCCGTGATGTACTTCTATACCTCGTTGCTCAGGCCACTCGATGGCGAAGAGATATTCGGCTGGCGCACGCTGCTGACCTTGCCCTGCCTGACCTTGTTCATGGTGGTTTCGAAAGACTGGAAACGCGTCGGCCAATTGCTGGGGCGCGTGCGCCGCACGCCGGTGCTACTGCTCGGCATGCTCGGCACTTCGTGGCTGATGGGGGTGCAATTGTGGCTGTTCCTGTGGGCGCCCCTGCACGGGCGCAGCCTGGAAGTGTCGATGGGCTACTTCCTGCTGCCACTGGCCATGGTCCTGACCGGGCGGCTGGTGTACGGCGAGCGCCTGTCACGCCTGCAGGCAGTAGCCGTGGCCTGCGCCGCACTGGGTGTGGGCCACGAACTCTACCAGCATGGCAGTTTCGCCTGGGAAACCTTGGTGGTGGTGACCGGCTACCCCGTCTATTTCGTACTGCGCCGGCGCTGCGGCACCGACCACCTCGGTGGCTTGTGGTGCGACATGTGCCTGCTGCTGCCCTGGGCGCTGTATTTCGTGATGCAGGGGCCGCTTTCCAGCGCTGACCTACAGGCGCACCCAGGGTTGTATGCGCTGATTCCGCTGCTGGGGGCGATCAGCGCCTGCGCCCTGATCGCCTACGTGCTGGCCAGCCGCTTGTTGCCGTTCAGCCTGTTCGGCCTGCTCAGCTACGTCGAGCCCGTGCTGCTGGTGGGCGTGGCGTTGCTGCTGGGCGAAACCATCGGCCCAGACCAGTGGTTGACATACCTGCCGATCTGGGCCGCCGTGCTGGTGCTGGTGCTCGAAGGCTTCAAGCACCTGCTGCGTCAGCGTCGCCGTTCGGTGTAAGGCGCACCTGCCTTACCCGCCGTTCTTCGATCGCCTCCACGGTCAGCGTCCAGCCATTCCAGCGCAACTGATCACCCACCATTGGCAGGCGGTCGAGCAGGCTCATCACCAGCCCGGCGAGGGTCTGATAGTCCTCGGTGGCCCGGGCGCTGAAGCCGGTACGCGCCTGCACCTGGCTGAGGTTCAAGGCACCACTGACCACGAAACCCTCACCTTCCTGCACGATGCCAGGGCCGTCAACCTCGCTGGCATCCGGCAGTTCGCCAGCGATCGACTCCAGGATGTCGGTCATGGTCAGCAGGCCGGTGAAGTCACCGAACTCGTTGACCACGAAGGCAATGTGCGTGGACTGGCCGCGCATCTGCTCCAGGGCGTTGAGGATACTGAAGCTTTCCAGCAGGTTCAGCGGCACCCGTGCCATGCCTTCCAGGTCGGGCTGGTTACCCGACAGCACCTCCTTGAGCAGCTCTTTCTTGTGCACGAAGCCCAACGGCTCGTCGATTCGGCCGCCGCGTATCAGCGGCAGGCGCGAATACGGCGAGTTGGCCAAGGCCTGGGCAATGGCCTCGGGCGGCTGCGCCAGGTCAATCACATCGACCTCGGTACGTGCGGTCATCACCGTGCGAATCGGCCGCTCGGCCAGGTTCAGCACGCCGCTGATCATCACCCGCTCGCGACGGTCGAACAGCACCTGCTCTTCGCCACCCTCGACCAGGTCGGCGATTTCCTCGCCCACCTCGTCAGCTTCGACGCGGCGGCCGCCCAGCAGGCGCAGCACGGCATGCGCAGTGCGCTCACGCAGCGGCTTGTGCTGCTGCAGGCTGCGCTTGCGCCGGGCACGCGCCAGCTGGTTGAACAGCTCGATCAGGATCGAGAAGCCAATGGCCGCGTACAGATAGCCTTTGGGTATGTGGAAGCCCAGGCCTTCGGCGGTCAGGCTGAAACCGATCATCATCAGGAAGCCCAGGCACAGCATGATGACCGTGGGGTGGGCGTTGACGAAGCGGGTCAGCGGCTTGCTGGCAACGATCATGATGCCGATCGAGAAAATCACCGCGATCATCATCACCGACAGGTGCTCGACCATACCCACCGCAGTGATCACGGCGTCCAGCGAGAACACCGCATCCAGCACCACGATTTGCGCGACGATTGGCCAGAACGCAGCATGACGCAAGGTGCCGCTGGCTTGGGTCACATGCCCTTCCAGGCGTTCATGCAACTCCATGGTGGCCTTGAACAACAGGAACACACCACCGAACAGCATGATCAGGTCACGGCCAGAGAAGCTCTTGCCGAACACCTCGAACAGCGGTGCCGTGAGGGTGACCATCCAGGAAATGCTGGCCAGCAGGCCCAGACGCATGATCAGCGCCAGGCTCAGACCAATGACCCGGGCACGGTCGCGTTGATGCGGGGGCAGCTTGTCCGCCAGGATGGCGATGAACACCAGGTTGTCGATACCCAGCACCAGCTCGAGGACGATAAGCGTCAACAGGCCTAGCCAGGCCGTAGGATCGGCTAGCCATTCCATTAGCGGGTACTCACGAGGGCAGCGTCACGAGGACGGGGAAGGTTTGGCCAGGACGGCCACGAACTGGGGGGCTCCGCGAAGGTGCTCATATAGACCTTGATAACAATTAGGGAGAATGATGCTACAAGGACATCAGGATTGTCCGACAGCGTAAAACTATTACAAAACCTGTAACAGGCCGGCGGGCGGAATGAGGCCGGCCGCTGGGCGCGCATTTCGACGGGTCGCCTGGTGCGGGTACTTTTGTTCAATACACCCCACCCCGTGACCGGCCAGCATAGCCGCCTCACAACAAAATGGATCTCCTTCATGAGCTTGTCCCTCTCCATGGCCGCCTTCGCACTGGCGGCCTCCATCTCCCCCGGCCCGGTCAACATCGTCGCGCTTGGCAGCGGTGCCCGTCATGGCCTGCGGGCCAGCCTGGGCCATGTGACCGGCGCCACGCTGGGCTTCTGTGTGTTGCTGGTGCTGGTCGGCCTGGGCCTGCACCAACTGCTGGTGCGCTGGCCGGTGCTGGGGCTGCTGTTGCACTGGGGCTGTGTGGCGTTTCTGCTGTACATGGCATGGAAACTGGCCAGTGACAGCGGCGAGCTGGGCAGCACGCACCCCGAGCAGGCACCGTCGGCCTGGCACGGCGCCGCCATGCAGTGGCTCAACCCCAAGGCCTGGTTGGCAGCGGTGGCCGGGGTTGGCGCCTACACGGGCGGCGAGCAGCAGCTGCTGTGGCTGTTCACCTGGATCTACGGGCCTATCTGTTTCGTTTCGGTAGCGTGCTGGGCCTGGGCCGGCAGCGTTATCCGCCAGTACCTGGGCAACCCGCGGCATATGCGCCTGCTCAACCGAGGGTTGGCCGTGCTGCTGGTCGGCAGTGCGCTTTACCTGGTGATCTGAGACCGACCCGGCCCCGCCTTTGGCGGCAGACGCTGGCCTATGCAGGCGTGCGCGCGCGGGTGCCAGCATTGCGGTAATGCCCCGGTGTTGCCGCCAGGTGCTGCTTGAAGGCGCGCTGCAGGTGCGCCTGGTCGGCGAAACCGGCTGCTTGTGCCACCTCGGCGATAGCCCGCCCTTGGCGCAGCTGCGCCCGCGCCAGTTGCACGCGCTGGTCGAGCAGATAGCCGTGGGGGGTCAGCCCGAAATGCTGGCCAAACGCCCGGATCAGGTAGGAACGCGAAAGGCCACAGGCAGCACAGATATCCTCAAGCCGCAGTGCATCGCAGCGATGGGCACGGATGAACGCGGCTGCGGCCTCCAGCCGTGGGTTACGCACTTCGGCGGCCTGCGCACTGCCCTGCAGCAGGGCGGGCAATTCGCGGAACAGCGTGGCCAGGCGCGCCTCGCGGTCCGGCACACTGGCATCGAACAGCTCGGCAAAAGCCTGCAACAGCCGCTGGTACAGCACGGCAGAGGTGCTGAGTGTCTGCACCGGCAAGGTGAACCCCAGCGCCTGCAGCCACGGCCAGTCGACGAACAGCATCAGATAGGACCACGGCTCCCCTGCAATCGGGTTGCAGGTATGCACGACGCCAGGGTTCATCAGGACGGTAGTGCCCGCCGCAACCTCATGGCGCTGATCGCCATTGAGGTAGGTGCTACGCCCACCGGTGATCACCCCAATGGAAAAGCTTTCATGAGAATGCGCGGCGTAGCACACCTGGCGCCCGTCGCCTACCTTGCGGGCCTCGACAAAGGGTAGCGCAGGGTCGCGCCAGAACCGTGATACCTCGATCATTGCCATCCCCAGTTGCCGTGTGCCTGGATACTACACAGTTATTGCGGGAACAGGTCCAGAGTGCGTTCCACTTCACCGATATCGACCCTGAACCCGTCGCCCTCCGGCAGACCGACCACGAAGCCGAAGTGCTGCTGATCACGGTCGGTCAGGTACTTGTAGTAGCTGACGAAGCGGTTCGGCGGCTGCAGCGTCAGCAGGCAGCCGCCGGGCTGCAGCACATTCACGCCATGCACCAGTTGGCTGCCCTCCACGCCAATCACCACCTTGGCCCCGGCGCAGGCGGCGATGATGCTCGGCACATCCGACTTGAGCGGGTTGACGATGCGAAAACCCCGAGTAACCCGCAGGTGCTCGGCAAGCGCCAGCTCGTTGCGCAGCAGGCGCAGGTCACCATCACCGCCGCGCAGCAGGAACACACCCGGGTGCGGCGCATGGGCGACATGCGCCAACAGCTTGTCGCCCATGGCACGGTAGCGGGCATGCCGGCTGCGGTTGTTGCTCTGATCGTCGAACAGCACCAGCTCCCGGAAAAACGCACTGCGCAGGCGCAGCGGCTGCATGTCCAACCAGTCTTCGTAGGCCGGTGCCTGGGTGAACAAGGGGTACCTGGCCGACGGTGCCGTGGTCACCGGCACGCCCTCGTTGCAGGCCAGCGCATACGTGGGGCAATCCTCCATCAGCCAGGTGCCGAACCATGAATTGCCATTCTGCGTGCAGTAGATGGCAGCGCGGTCGATTTCATGGTCCACCGCAATGCGCGGAAAGGTGTTCGGCTTCTGCGACAGCCAGTGGCTGGCCTTACCCTTGTACAACGCCCCGTCGACCAGCCATACATCCTTGATCAGGTAGCCACGGGTCGGCCCTTGCAGCGCACTGATGCCACCCTCCATGGTGCGCGCCGGGTGCACGTAGGGGTAGAACCGCTTGCCTTCCCATCCGGTGACCCGCTCCAACTGCCCCGGCAGGTAAATGGCCGGTGGCGACACCGTGGTCTCGCCCGGGGCGATGTCCCAACTTTTGCTGGCAAGGCTCTTGACGTCGATTGGCGGGGTTCTGCCCAACCGTTTGCGGGCGATGTAACGGTAGGCAGCCAGGGTCCAGCTGCGTGGCGCAGCGGCCGGCGAAGCATTGAACTGCGAGATATCGCTTGTCATGAAGCGTCCCCCTTGATGGCGAGGTTCAGCGCATGGCGCAATAGGATGACTCAACGCATCCATGCGCCCCTTCAACTGCACATGACGCGCTGCATGATGGGGGGTGACTGCTGGTTGGCGTAGCGGTTGCGCAGGGCTTGCACGAAGGTTTCGCCAGTGGCGTTGTCGCCGTAGAGGTAGATCTTGTGCAGGCCGCCGAACACCATCTCATGGTAACGGCTGGCAACTTCGTCATCGCTGGGGCCTGCTGGCAGGCCCAGGTGCAGGGTCAGTTTGTCGCCTTCCATTGCAAACATGGGCGTGTCCCACAGAAACTTCGCCGTACCGGTCTTTGGCAGCCGCACGAACAGGTAAGCATGGTTGCCCAACGAATCGATGTCGCCCCCACGCCGCCGCTTCCACTTCAGCAAGCCGTCGTCCGGGCGCGCCAGGCACAGGCCGATGTCGTAATAATCGAAGCCGTGTTCCAGGGCCCATTCCAGGGCCATGAAGGTGGTGATCGAGTTCACTTCGCGCAACTTCCTGGCGTCTGAAAACACCGCTTCGCAATAGCCGAAGCGCAAGGTGCTCCAGTAACGCTTGCCATCGCGCACCACCTCGCAACCGAGGTGGCAGCCGATAACCTCATCGCCGCAGGTAATCAGGTCGAGCCGCCCGACACTCTGGGCAATGCGGAACACTTCGTCGGTGGGAAACTGCGCCGCATGGATGCCCTGCCTGGCAGTCGCGTACGGCCGCAACAGCTCACGGTCGGCCATGGCAATTTCGTCATCGGCAAGTGCCTGACGCATCTGGTAAAGCGGGCGGTTCTTGCGAATGCTGCGCCGCAGTTCACTGTCGTAGCGCGCGGTGATGTCTTCCAGGGGGCGCCCCAGTGGCACCACGGCGCTCAGATAGTGCGGCACCGACAGCGCGCCAGTAGTGGGCATTTCGCTGATCAGCACCACATGGTCGGCAGGTGCGCTGGCACTGGCGCTTTCCACGATCGCCGCACTGCCCTGCCCCTTGCCGCCAATCAGCAGCTTGGCCATTTCCCGTTGGTGCTTGCGGCCGATGTAAAGGATCTCGTAAGGGCTTTCCTGTTGCAGCCGAAACCTGGCAACTTCCCAGCGCCACAAACAGGCGCGCGCCATCACCTCACGCACTTGGCTGCCCAACTGTCTGATTTCGTAACGGGTGGAGGGCGATATGAATTTTCGCGCCGCTGCGGTCAAGGTCGCTTTCATTTCTTCTTCCACGTCCTTTGAAGTGCCAGGGTGTATCGGAACAAGACAGATAAACAGCGGAAAAACATCTAACGCATTGATATTCAAAGGTTAGGCCGCACATTAACTTCACATTCAGTAACAATTTAAGGTGGGCGAAATCACTTTGGCAAGTGGCACTTGGCTGGTATTTGTCTGAATTATTCTGGCGTCAAATTTCCTGCCGCCACTGCGTTTAGTTGCAACAGATTGCTATAAGCGTGCCGACATCACGATAACCGGTTACCACTTCGCTATCGATAACTGGCGTTTGATGCCTTCTTTGCATAAAGAGGTGCATCATCATGATAGGCAACAATCCACACCACGCCCTGCTCGCGGCACAACTGCCGCATTGGGCACGCTGTGCCAGCCCCGGGCAATGGGGCGCTTTACAGGCCAGTCAAAATGCCCCGTGGCAGTTGCAGGACTGGTTCGACAATGCCGCACCCGACCTGCGCGAGGCGGTTTGCGCCAGCCAGAACCAGTTGCTGCATGCGCAAGCGGCCTTGGCAAAGGCGCTTAAAGGGCTCAAGCAGATCAGTGAGTTTGCCGAACCACTGCTAAAAGGCCGCCTGGCAGAACATGGGCTGGACACGCCCTTGCTCCATACCCAACTACTGCGGGTCGAGCATGATTGGCATTGGCTGGGGCTGCGTCATCTTTACAGCCATCGTCGCGATAGCCTGCTGCAGGCTGCCCTGCAGAACTTCGCCGATGATGAAACCTTCACACCCGAAAGTGCCATTGCCCTGGGTAGTGATATACAGGTGGTTGCAGTTGAAGTACCCGGCACGGTACCGATTGGCATGCAAGCGCCCCCAGCACACTTCACCCTGCGGTCCGAGCGCTACCTGGTGAAGCGCCTGCCGCTGGCACCCCAGGCATTCGCGGCGCTGTGCCGGGCGCTGGACCTGGGCGGCACCTACCAGACCCACCTGGACCAGCAGCTGGCCCGGCCCGAAACCCGGGCACTGGCTGTGCGCGCGCAGCAAGCACGCTTGCGCCTGGCCGCCGACCTGGCCTACCTGCGGCACCTGCTGGACGGGGCCTCACGGGACGAAATCCAGCGGCTGCTGCAAGGGCACCCCGTGCAATGTTGGCAGCTGGCGCTGTTCGGCATCACCCTGCACGAGGTCATGCTGATCGATGCCGGCGCGCACGGGCTGGTGTTGCATATGCCGGGCCACGAACCGGCCCTGCACCCGTGCAGTGACCTGGCGGCGGTGCACGCCACACTGGCAACCCTGCTGGTGGAACCCGCTGAACGCCAGGCATTCGCCGCCTACATCCGGCAGGATGAACAGTCGCACTTCTTCGACATGCTGCAGCAGAACCTGGATGCGGCCGGCAACACCGCCCTCGACCGCCCATGGCCACGCGCAGCGCAGGCTGACCTGCGCCTGACCCGCCAGGCGATCACGAGCGAACCGTTCGGCTACTACCATGACCAGTATCTGCTGCGCCTCAAGCATGAGGCCAGCCTGCTGGCCGTGCCCACCGCAGCAGCGGACGCCAGCGCCAGGGCCAGGCGGCTCGAAGCGTGGGAAAACCTGGGCTGGGACGCGCTCAATGCCGCCGCATTCTTCGTGCCCGGTGTCGGCACCTTGATGCTGGCGGTGACCGCCTGCCAGCTGCTGGGTGAAGCGGTGGAAGGCTATGAGGACTGGCAAGCAGGCGACCGCCAGCTGGCCCTGCGACACCTCGAAGCGATTGGCCTGAACCTGGCCCTGCTCGGTGGCTTCGTGGCGGCGGGCCAGGCGCTGCCCAAACTGTTCGACAGCCCCTTGATGGACAGCTTGCAGGAGGTGCGCAGCAATGATGGGCGCTACCGGCTGTGGAACCAGGACCTGGCACCTTACCGCAGTGACGTGCAACTGCCGGCCGACGTGCATGCCAATGCCCAGGGCCAGTACCTGCATGAGGGGCGCCTGTTCATCCGGATGGACCGCCACCTCTACGAACAACGCTTCGATGACGCCCGGCAACAATGGCGCATCGTTCATCCGCAAGCAGCCGAAGCCTGGGAGCCGCCACTGGAGCACAACACCCAAGGCGCCTGGCGCGGCGAACACGAGCAACCCGGTGATTGGGCGCTGGAGACAAGCGTACGCCGCCTGGGCGAGGCCTACGCCGCCTTTACCCCAGAGCAGGTCGAACAAGCCGGCCGCATCTGCGGCATCGACAGCGAGCAGCTGCGCCAGGTGCATGTCGAAGGGCTGCCACCGCCCCCGCTGCTGCTCGACACCCTGCAACGCCTGAATGCGCAAGCCGCGGTGCAGGCCCTTGGCGACAGCGCACCGCCTGGGCTTTTCCAGCATCTTTACGAGGGTAATGGCGCGGTAGCGCCGGCGGTGCAGCAGTTGCTCGACACCTACCCACGGCTAACGTCCACCCTGGCCCGGCGCATGCTGATGCGCTTGAACGCCGCCGACACCGCTGCCTGGCAAGCGCATGGCAAGCTCCCTGCGTGGTTTGGCATGCAGCTGCAACAGCTGGACAGTGAATTGCCACTGGTGCGTGCCCTCGAGGGTGTGGTGCAACCGGCGTTTGTCAACGACGACAGCGAACGGCTGTTGTTCAGTGCACTCGACGCTCTGCCAGGCTGGCCCCGCGACCTGAGCCTGCAACTGCGCGCAGCCAGCCCTCAAGGGCCGCTGCTGGCACGGGTTGGCAGTGAACACGCCGGCAGGCAAAGCCGGGTCATCAAGTCGGCCGAAGGCTACGAAGCTGACCTGGGTCAGCGGCCGGCCCCGGCAAAACGGGATCGGGACCTTTGCCGTGCGGTGGCGCAGGCGCTGCCAGCGCATGCCCGGCAATCCCTGGGTACGGCTGCCGACGGCAATGCCTTACGCGAGCACCTGCTGGGCTGGGTTGCCGAACACCGACAGACCCTGCCACAGCGCCTGTGGGGGCCGCGGGCCGTGCGGCCCAGGCCAACGGGTGGCTTGCGCGGCGGTCGCCCGCTGGCGCCGCTTGCGCCTGAGCCCCGGCAAACCGGTTCGGTAGAAGGCGCTTATCGGCGGATCTACCCCAATGCCAGCGATGCCGAAATCCAGGCCTGGCTGGGCCATGACGAGGACGAGCCATTGGCCGACGACCTGAGCTCGACCACCCAACGCCTGCGCGATCTGCACCAGCGCCTGCAAGACCTGCGCGGCGACCTGCAACGCTGGGTGCAGGCAGACCCTGCGCGCGCAGCGCAGCGCCAGCCCGCGGTACGCCCATTGGTCAACGCCTGGCGGCGCCTTTCAACCCTGCCTTTTGCCGCCACGGGGCGCATGTACAGCCTTGAGCTTTCCGGCCTGGGGCTGAACGACGAGGACCTGGCAAGCCTGGCGCTGCCGGATGATTTCGCTCATATCGAGCATCTTTCGCTCAGCCAGAACAGTGAGTTGAGCCACCTGCCGGCAACGCTTGCGCAGCGCTTCCCCAACCTCAGGCGCCTGATGCTGTCGGATTGCCGCTTCGACCGTGTACCGCGCCTGCCACAGCCGTGGCAATTGCACTGGCTGGACCTGGACAGCAACCGCATTACCTGGGATGCCAGCGCCCAGCGAACACTGGACCGCTACACGCGGCTGGTGCAACTGGACCTGTCGGACAACCCGCTGATCAGCGCACCGGACCTGCGCAATCTCGCGCAACTGAAAACCTTGTTCCTGTCCGGTTGCAGCCTCGTCGAGTTGCCGCAAGGCCTGGACCAGATCAGCGAACCGTTCGTGCTGGACCTGGCTTCCAACCAGTTCCAGCACCTGCCTGCAAACTTCGCGGTCACCCGGCCTGTCGCCGATGCCTTGCGCCTTGAAAGCGAGTGGCTGGGCGCGCCCGTGCGGGCTCAGATCGATGCCTACAACGCCGCGCACCAGGTCGACCTGCTGGTCAGCGAAAGCGACTACCTGGATTTCTTCGACGAAACAGGCCCCGACGAAGCGGCGCTGTGGCAGCGCCTGCCGCTGCCGTACCGCCGTGACCTCAGAGCATTGCTGGACATGGAGCCATTCCAGTCTCAACCGCAGCATGCACGCGTGGAGTTCTGGCGACGGCTGGCCGTGCTCGACGCCGATCCGGCGCTGCGCCAGCAAGGCCTGATGCGCCCGGCCCAGGCACTGTTCACCCTGGCGCTCTGAGCAATCCGCAGCGCCTGGTCGAACAACCAGGCGCTGCGCTCACGGGTGTACCACACTGGTGTTTTTCCCGGCGCCGGTGCATGCTCAGTGCTGAAGCGATTCACCTGGCTTGAAATCCGCCCTGTAACGTGAGGTGCAGTAACCATGGACCGTCTGCTCGATTCACTCTTCCCCACCGCCGATAGCATCCCGGAAACCTGGCGCCTGGGGGGCCCACTGGAACAACGCGAATACCTGGTCAACGGGCAACTGCGACGCTGGGAAGGCCCGCTGGCCACGGTGCGCAGCCCCGTGTGGCTCAAGCAGGGTGACGAGGAACAGCAGGTCATACTGGGCAGCGCACCCTTGCTCGATGCCGATACCGCCCTCACCGCCCTCGATGCCGCCGTGCAGGCCTACGACAAGGGCCGTGGCGCCTGGCCGAACATGCGGGTGGCCGAGCGTATCCAGCACGTGGAGACCTTCCTCGCCCGTATGCGCGAACAGCGCCAGGCGGTGGTCAAGTTGCTGATGTGGGAGATCGGCAAGAACCTCAAGGACTCGGAAAAGGAATTCGACCGTACCTGCGACTACATCGTCGATACCATCAACGCCCTCAAAGACCTCGACCGCCGCTCCAGCCGCTTCGAACTGGAACAAGGCACGCTGGGCCAGATCCGCCGGGCCCCGCTTGGCGTGGCGCTGTGCATGGGCCCCTACAACTACCCGCTGAACGAAACCTTCACCACGCTGATCCCGGCGCTGATCATGGGTAACACCGTGGTGTTCAAACCGGCCAAGTTCGGCGTGCTGCTGATCCGCCCGCTGCTCGAAGCGTTCCGCGACAGCTTCCCGCCTGGGGTGATCAACGTCATCTACGGGCGCGGCCGCGAAACGGTCAGCGCACTGATGGCCAGTGGCAAGGTCGACGTGTTCGCCTTCATCGGCACGCACAAGGCTGCCAGCGACCTGAAAAAACTGCACCCACGCCCGCACCGCCTGCGCGCGGCCCTGGGCCTGGATGCCAAGAACCCGGGCATCGTGCTGCCGCAGGTCGACCTCGACAACGCGGTCGAAGAAGCGGTGACCGGTGCGCTGTCATTCAACGGCCAGCGCTGCACGGCACTGAAGATCCTGTTTGTGCACGAGGACGTGGTCGAGGCCTTCCTCGACAAGTTCCAGCGCAAGCTGGCCGCGCTCAAGCCCGGCATGCCGTGGGAACCTGGGGTGGCCCTGACACCCCTGCCCGAACCCGGCAAGGTCGACTACCTCGACGGCCTGGTCGCCGATGCCAGGGCCAAGGGCGCCCAGGTACTCAACGAAGGCGGCGGCCACAGCCGCGGCTCGTTCTTCTTCCCGGCGCTGTTGTACCCGGTCAACCACAGCATGCGGGTGTACCACGAAGAACAGTTCGGCCCGCTGGTACCGGTGGTGCCCTACCGCGACCTGCAAACGGTGATCGACTATGTGCTGGACTCTGACTACGGCCAGCAACTGAGCCTGTTCGGCAACGACCCGCAGACCATCGGCAGCCTGGTCGATATATTCGCCAACCAGGTCGGGCGCATCAACATCAACGCGCAATGCCAGCGTGGCCCTGACACCTACCCGTTCAACGGCCGCAAGAACAGCGCCGAAGGCACGTTGTCGGTGGATGATGCCTTGCGGGTATTCTCGATCCGTACCTTGGTCGCCACACGCTTCCAGGACGCCAACAAGGAACTGATCAGCGACATCATTCGCAATCGCCAGTCCAGTTTCCTGACCACGGACTACATCTTCTGACCGCTCGCTTTTGCGCCTGCATGACCGATTCCCGGCAACAGGGCACCGTACCGGTGCCCATTGCCCAGGAGCATCGACTCGGCGGTAACCGAGCGGCCAGTTGAAAGCGGCAGCGCTTTGCTTGAAGCTTGAGGCTCGTAGCTTGGAGCTGCTTCATGCGAATCATCGACAAAACCGCGACCCAGGTGCGCAGCCTGACCCCCGCCGAAGAAGAGCTGCTGGTCGGCTTTGCCACCGGCACCCTGGGCGGCCCGCGCCTGCTGCAGGCCAACCAGCTGCTGATGAACGTGCGCAATGCCAACCAGTGGCTGGCCTGCGATTGCCGTAACGACGCCTTGCCGGTGCTCAATGTCACGCTCAATGGCAACACCGGCACGTTGTTCCTGAAGAACAACCCGGGGACCGCCGAGCATGCGCCCGGTTGCCCCTTCAGCAAAGACGAGCGCGAAGCCGCCGAGCGCGAAAACGACCCCGCGCCACCCGCCGCCTGGCTGCCACCCGACACGCCCCTGCGCCTGATTGGCGACTTCCGTGCCGGCGGCCCTGGCGAGGGTGGCGAAGGCAGCGAGCGACGCGCACAGCAGCGCCTGCTGGCGCTGTTGCTGACCTGGATTGAGACCAGTGGCCTGAACCTGTATGCCACGCACCTGAAGAAGGACCTGACCGGGCAGTTTGCCGAACTGCGCAGCGTGGCAAGCCGCTACCCGCTGCTGGAGCGGGTGCCGGCCAGCAACTACCTGGAAACCCGCCTGGACATGAAGCACATGATGATGCTCAAGGCGCGGTTGCGCGAAGCCAAGGTGTTCGGCAACCACCGCCGGCACGGCCTGTTGCTTGACTGCGTCGATAAGATCAAGGGTCGCAAGCTGTTCAACAACCGCAACGAAGACGGGTTCGATTTCCAGGGGCATCACTTGTACTGGGGCGGCAGCCGCACCAGCGGACCGCTGCTGGCACTGATGCTGTACTCGCCGACCAGTGCCGGCAGCCACTACTACGAGCTGATCCATGTGGCCAGCGTACCCGTGCTGTCCCGCGCCCACCTGTTCCCCGTGTACCGCGACGAGGAGCGCGAGCCGCTCAAGGCGTTGGTGTCGCTGGTCGACTGGATGGCCAGCAAGGGTGTGAAAGTGCAGATGCGCCGGCCGGTGATCGGCGGCGCGCTGGCAGACGAGTTGGTGATGACCTCGGATCAGGACCGGGTATTGTCGATATCGCTCCTGGAGCAACCGCTGGGCACCGAGCCGGACGCGGAGAACTTCAAGCGCTACGCCGATTTCAAGAGCCCGGAAACCTTCCGCAAGTTCGTTGCCGGGTTCTTCATGCGCGAACGCTGAACATCGCCTGTTGTTCGCACCCATTGGCGCCATGGGCCAGCCTGCACTAGCGTTGTGCTACCAGCCAGGCAAAACGTTCATGCGGAGCCCCAACCCATCATGCCGGACCTGCGCCCGAACCCGACGCTGTGCCTGCAGTACCGTGCCGAGCAGCCTATTCACCAAGCCTTCCTGCAACAGGCTGAGCGTTGCCCCGAAGCCCCTGCAATCATCACCGCGCACAGGCTTTGCACATACGCCCAGCTGGCGCAGATCAGCCAAGGTATCGCTGCGTATTTGCTGGAAAAAACCTTCAATAGCGACGACCGTGTGCTGATTGTTGCCGAGCGGGGCGCGGCACTGGTCTACGCCATGCTTGGCTGCCTGCGCGCCGGGCGGGCGTTCAGCGTGGCCGATGCGGCCTACCCTGCCGCCCGCCTGCAGCAGCTCGCCAGCAGCTTGGCACCTCGGGTAGTCCTGCGCTGTGGCCAGGCACACGTCGAAGCCGCAGACGCCTGCGTGGTAACTGTGCCCCAGGACCCGGTCGAGGCACTGCATGCCTTTGACCGGCCAACGGCGCAACTGCCCGCGGTCAGCGCAGGGCAACCGGCCTACATCACCTTCACCTCGGGCAGCACCGGCGAGCCCAAGGCGATCGTTACCCATCACGCGCCGCTGGTGCACTTCATCGACTGGCATGTGCACCAGCACGGGCTGACCCAGGCGGATACGTTCTCGCTACTGTCCGGCCTCGGCCACGACCCGGTTTACCGCGATGTGTTCACGCCACTGTCGCTGGGCGCCAGCATTGCCTGCCCGGCCCAGGCCAGCCTTACCGACCCTGCACAGCTGGCCAGCTGGATTGCGTTGCACCGCGTCAGCGTCGTTCACCTCACCCCACCGCTGGGCAAGCTGATCGAGACCGGCGCGCAGCTGCAGGGCCAGCTGTTCAGGCAACTGCGTTACCTGTTCTGGGGCGGCGATGCACTCAGCCCGGCGCTGTACCAGCAAATGCGTGCCGTGGCGCCGAATGCCGTCAACGTAAATTTCTATGGCACCACCGAAACCCCGCAAGCCATGGCGTACCACACGCTCGACCCGACCGCGGAACAGGCCCGGGTGCCCCTGGGCAAAGGCATCGCCGATGCGCAACTGCTGGTCGTGAACGCGGCCGGGCAACTGGTGGGCGAAGGTGAAACCGGCGAAATCCTGATCCGCAGCCCCTATCTGTCCCTTGGCTATTGGGGCGACCCGGCGCTGACCGAAGCCAGGTTCATCACCAACCCGTTCACCGGGCTGGCCAGCGACCGCTGCTACCGCACTGGCGACCTGGGCACTTACCTGGCCGATGGCAGTGCCTGTTTCCTCGGCCGGGCTGACGGCCAGGTGAAAGTGCGGGGGCACCGCGTGGAACTGGCGGAGATAGAAAACACCATCAGCCGCCTGCCTGCCGTCCGGCAGTGCGTAGTACTGGCCAACCATGACCACCCATTGCCCCGCCTGATTGCCTACTGCGTGTTGCATCAGCCAGGCAGCGCCGACGACCTGCGCCTGGCTGTCGCCCGCCAGTTGCCGGACTACATGGTGCCGGCACTGTTCATCTTCGTGCAGGCCATACCGCTCACCCCGAACGGCAAGGTCGACAAACGCGCCCTGCCCGCCCCGGTTCAAGCGCCGACCAGCCAACCCTCGTCAGCGCTGGCCGAGAAGCTGTGCAGCGAGTGGGCACGAATACTGCGGGTGCCGCGCCTGGACCCACGCTTGAGCTTTGTCGAGCTGGGCGGTGACTCGCTTTCATTCGTACAGGCCTCGAGGGTGCTCGAGCGGTTGATCGGCCACCTGCCAGACCGTTGGGAAAGCCTGCCGGTCAACCGGCTGGCCGAGCTCAGCGCACCGCATGAAGGCGGGTGGCGGGTCATGGAAATGCCGGTGTTCGTGCGTATGCTCGCCATCATCCTGATCGTGGTCGGCCACCTCAGCGGCATGACCCCTTGGCCCATCGTGGGCGAAACGTCGGTACTGTTCCTGGTCTCTGGCATCAGCCTGGCGCGTTTCCAGTTCAAGGCCATTGAAACCCGGGGGGATGCACGCACACTGCTGCCGTCCCTGGCCGCCATCGTGGTGCCGACCGTGCTGTATACCGCGCTGCTGCAACTGGTGTTCGACCGGGTGCACTGGCAATCGCTGCTGTTGGTGTCCAACTGGTTTGCGACCGGCGAGGTTGGCCTGTTCAACTACTGGTATATCGAAGTGCTGGTGCAGATGATCGTGATCATTGGCCTGGTGCTGTCGAGCAAGCGGGTACGCCAGGCCGTCAACGCCGCCCCGTTCCGCTGGCTGATCCTGGCTGCCTGTACGCTGGTAGCGGTGGATGTGTTACTCGACCGCTGGGTGTTCGACGCCAGTGGCCTGCTGCACCGGGTGCCGCAACACTTCCTGGCGGTGATGGTGCTGGGCATGGCCGTGCACCATGCCGATACCCCCGCACGCAAAGCGTTGGCCAGCGCGGTAGCGGTGCTGGTGGTTGCAGAACTGGACCTGATGGCGGTGGCCGGTATTGGCTGGCAGGCCGTCACCCACTACGTCGATATTGCCCTGCCGGCGATGCTGGCGCTGATCTGGCTGCGCGCAGTCCCCGTACCGGCCTGGCTGGCACGTGCGGGTGCGGTGATTGCTTCGGCCACCCTGTTCATCTACCTGACGCACTTCCAGTTCCAGTCGGTGGCGGACCGTATCGCCCCCTACCTGCTGTTCGAGGTTGCCTTGGCCATCGCCGGGGGCGTGGCCGTGAGTGTCGCGTGGAATACGAGCACGCGCTGGCTGCTCAGCCGCTGGCGGGCTGGCCGAAAAACGCGCGGGGACGATGACGGGGTGCAACGCGTGACCTAGCCCGCCAGTTCCGCCAGGACTTCAGCCGACGTGGTGACCTGGCGGAAGTGGTGCTGCCATAGTTCGATGCCAAGCTTGCCGGAACGGTCCAGCGAGGAGCCGACCGTCATGTCGGTGACCAGGGTAGGCATCAGCCCGGCATCGAACAGGGCAAAGCCGGCGGCCAGCACACAGGTTTCGGTCTGCAGGCCACACACCAGCACGCGCTCCACGCCCATTTGCCGAATGTACGCGATCGCTTCGGCGCTTTGCCCGTAACCATGCTTGACGAACACCTGGTCAGCCTCCACCAGGCTTTCGTCCTCTGCCGCCGGGTGCCAGCCAAGCTGGCGCGCAAACGGCGTGACCCGCTCGTCGTGCAGTTCGACCGAGGCTACGGTAGGAATATTGGCTGACAACCGACGCAGCCCATCGACCAGCCACTCTGGCGGGCTGAAGGTGGACTGGACATCGACGATTAACAACACCTGGCGCATGGGCGAATTCCGGCACGGGCAAAAGCGCGGAGTATACCGCGCCTGCACGGCCGCGGTGGCTGCCCACGCCTGGCTGGCGCTCAGGCACGGCCAAACCACCCTGCAGAGGCTTGCCCCCGGTCACATCCGGCGCTGTTTCAGCTATGATCGGGCATCCCGCCGAGGACGCCGTGAACCATGCCCGTAGACCTGCACGCGTTGTACCCCAGGCTGATCCACCTGATGCTCGACACGGTCTTCGTGGTCGACCGGGACAACCAGATCATCTTTGTCAGCGATGCCTGCGAAGCGCTGCTGGGCTACCGGGCATGCGAGCTGGTCGGTACCGCAATTACCGACTACATGCACCCCGAAGACCTGGCAACCACTCGCGCTTCGATCCTGCGGGTCATGAATGGCCAACCGCATTACGACTTCCACAACCGTTACATCCGCAAGGACGGTGGCGTGGTGCATATACTCTGGGCAGCCTGCTGGTCAGATGAGGCTCAGGCCCGCATCGGCGTGGCGCGTGACATTACCGCCCAGCACCAGGCCGAAGCCGAGCTGCGCTTTCTGGCGCATCACGACCCGCTGACCCGGCTGGCCAACCGGGCCATGTTCAACCAACGGCTGGACGCCGCCCTGGCCAGCGCCCGGCGCCATGACCGCCCATTGGCATTGCTGTTTATCGATATCAACGATTTCAAGCAGATCAACGATAACCACGGCCATAGCGTGGGCGACCGGGTACTGTGCACACTGGCCCGGCGCCTGGAAAGTTGCGTAGCGGGCAGCGCGACGGTGGCGCGGATGGGCGGTGACGAGTTCACCGTGCTGTTGCCCGATTGCCCGTCAGCCGAGGTCGTGGCCGCACAGGTGCAGCATATCCTGGCCGTCATGGCCGAGCCGCTGGATGCCGAGTTGACCGGGCTCCAGGCACCTTCCTGCAGCATCGGCATCGCGCGCTTCCCCGAAGACGGCACCGATGCCGACATGCTGCTGCGCCATGCTGACGGCCACATGTACCGGGTCAAACGGCAACGCACCGCGGCAGGCTGAACACAGATGAACAGGCGCGACCCTGAAGACGCTTTGCTCGACAGCTGGCAGCACAATGCCCAGGCCTGGATTGACGCAGTACGCAGCGGCGCCATCGAGAGCCGCCGCGAGGTGACTGACGCCGCCATCCTACTGGCGATATTAGGCCGCCAGCCCAGCCGCGTACTCGACCTTGGCTGCGGAGAAGGCTGGTTGCTGCGCGCGCTGCATGCCCGGGGTATCGAGGCGGTGGGTGTCGATGGTGATCCGGCGCTGGTGGCGGCTGCGCGGGCTGAAGGCGCCGCGCAGGTGCACGTGGCCAGTTATGCGCAGCTGGCTGCTGCACAGGTGCAGGTGGGCAAGGACTATGACCTGGTCTGCGCCAACTTCGCCTTGCTGCACCAGGACATCATCCCGTTGCTGGCCGCGATGGGTGAGTTGCTGGTGCCGGGTGGTGCACTGGTGATGCAGACCCTGCACCCCTGGAGCGTCGCTGAGGGCGACTATCAGGACGGCTGGCGTGAGGAATCGTTTGCCGGGTTCGCCGGGCACTGGCAGGCGATGCCATGGTATTTCCGCACCCTTGGCAGTTGGCTGAACGCGCTGGAGATGGCCGGGTTGCGCCTGGTTGGCCTGCAGGAACCGCAGCACCCGCAACGCGCGGTGCCGCAGTCGCTGCTCCTGGTAGCCGAGCGCCGTTGAAACTGGCGCGGCCTGGTGTCGCCATGGGGCGCATGACGCCCCAGGATCCAGGCCACCGTGTAGTCAGAGCACCGGCTTGCGCACCGCGCCGCTCCGCGCTTTGGCCATGGCCGCCAGGCGCACCGCGACGTTAGCCGCACCGTAGCCGCTATAACCCCCCTTGCGCTGGATGATCTCGAAGAAAAAGCGCTCTTCGAAGGGCTCTGTGTACACATGGAACAGCTCGCCACCCTGGGCGTCGCGGTCATAAAGCACGTTGTAGTAAGCCAACTCGCTGAGGAACTCGTCGTCGAAATCGAAGCGGGCCGCCAGGTCGTCATAGTAGTTCAGCGGAATTTCCAGCAACGGCACCCCGGCCAGCTTGGCGCGCGCCACTTCGCTGAAGATGTCGTCGCAATCAAAGGCAATATGGTGCACCCCGGAACCGCGGTAACTGGACAGCGCATGGGCAATGGCGGTGTTGCGGTTTTCCGAAATGTTCAGCGGCAGGCGCAAGGTGCCGCACTGGCTGCGCAGGGCGCGGCTCTTGACCAGGCCGTACGGGTCGGGCAGCACCACCTCGTCGTCGGCGGCGAAATCGAACAGGCTCTTGTAGAACAACACCCAGCTGTCCAGCGACTCGGCTGGCAGCGCCAGGGCCATGTGGTCGATGCGGCGCAGGCCACCGGTGGCGGTCACGCTCGGGTCCAGGCTGAAGTCGGTGTCATACAGGGTATGCCCGGCGGTGCCCTGCTCTACCAGGTACAACAGGCTGCCATCGGGTGCGCGTACCGCTGGCACCTCGCACTCGTTGGGGCCGACCAGGCCGCGGAACGGCTGGCCACGGTAGGCAGTGGCACGCTTGAGCGCAGCCTGCTGGTCCTTGACCCGCAGCGCTGTGGCGCACAATGACGGGCCATGGGCTTCGAAGAAGTTGTGGCCAAAGGAGTAAGGCTCTGCGTTCAGCACGATGTTGATATCGCCCTGGCGCAGCAGTTGCACTTCCTTGCTGCGGTGCTTGCCCGCTTCGGCAAAGCCCAGCCGTTTCAGCCAACTGCCCAGGCGCGCGCCAACGGCCTCGTCGACCGCAAATTCCAGGAACTCGACGCCGTCATAGCCACTGGCCGCGGGCGGGGTGAACAGTACGCCAGGCTCGATCGGGGTATTTTCCTGTTCCAGGCGCAGCCGGGTTTGCTCTTCCAGGTACAACAACGAGCGCAGGCCGTCGGCGGCATTCTGCCGGGTGGGCGCTGCACGGAACCCGTCATTGAAGATTTCCAGCGACAGCGGGCCACGGTAGCCGGTGGCCAGGATCGGCGCGAGGAAGCCGGCCATGTCCATTTCGCCTTGCCCCGGGAAGCAGCGGAAGTGGCGGCTCCACTCCAGCACGTCCATCGCCAGGATCGGTGCGTCAGCCATCTGTACGAAGAAAATCTTGTCGCCAGGGATGTCGCGGATCGCGCGCGGGTCGCCCTTCAGCGACAAGGTATGGAAACTGTCGAGGATCACCCCGAGGGCCGGGTGGTCAGCCTGGCGCACCAGGTTCCAGACCTGCTGGTAGGTGTTGACGTGGCGGCCCCAGGCCAGCGCTTCGTAACCGATACGCAGGCCACGCTTGCCAGCATGTTCGGCAAGCAGCCGCAGGTCGTCGACCAGCACCTGTTCATCGCCCAGGGCATCGGCCTGGACGTTGCTGCACACCAGCACCAGGTCAGTACCCAGCTCCTGCATCAGGTCGAACTTGCGCTCGGCGCGGTCCAGGTTTTTCTGCAGGCGGTCGCGGCGGCAGCCTTCGAAATCACGAAACGGCTGGAACAAGGTAATGGCAATACCCAGGTCGGCGCACATCTGCCGCACCTGGCGGGGGCTGCCGGCATAGTAGAGCAAGTCATTTTCGAAGATCTCGACGCCGTCGAAACCGGCGGCGGCGATGGCTTCGAGCTTTTCCGGCAGGGTGCCGCTCAAGGACACGGTAGCGATCGAACGCTGCATGGCGGGAGTTCCTTGTTGTTTGGAAGGTATACAGTGCCAGACAGGCAGAAAGACCTGTCACAGTTTATGGCACGATCGATTATTCGCAGGTAGAGTCGCTGCTTCAATCTCTTTGTACGGAATGGTTAGTTTTGCGTTCGATTATCGCACAAAACCCGTTTTAGCGAATTGCCAGTCAACTGGCCCATGGTCAACATGATCCACAGACGCAGGCACACCGACCGCTGCCTCCTGCCTTGGCAAACACCCCTGGCGGAACCTGCGCAAACAACAATAACAACGGAGACAACGATGGCTCACTCCAGCTCGCAAGCAAAAAAAGCGACCGCCAGTGGATGGATAGGCTCGGCACTCGAGTACTACGACTTTTTCATCTATGCCCAGGCCGCTGCACTGATTTTCCCGCAGATCTTCTTCCCCAATACCGACCCGAAAATGGCCATCATCGCTTCGCTGGCCACCTATGGCGTGGGTTACCTGGCCCGCCCAGTGGGCGCCTTCGTTCTGGGCCACTGGGGTGATACCCGTGGCCGCAAGAACGTGTTGCTGCTGTGCATGTTCCTGATGGGCCTGTCGACCATGGCCGTGGGCCTGCTGCCCACCTACCACGACATCGGCTTCCTGGCACCGGCCTTGCTGGTAGTGCTGCGCCTGATCCAGGGCTTCGCCGTAGCCGGGGAAATCTCCGGCGCCAGTTCGATGATCATGGAGCACGCGCCCTTCGGCAGAAGGGGCTACTACGCCAGCTTCACCCTGCAGGGTGTACAGGCGGGCCAGGTCATGGCAGCGGCGGTCTTCCTGCCACTGGCGTACTTCATGCCCAGCGAGGCCTTCAATGACTGGGGCTGGCGCATTCCCTTCCTGATGAGCGCCATCGTGCTGATCGCCGGTTTCATCATCCGCAAGGAAGTGCATGAAACCCCGGCATTTGTGAAGGAAGAGAAACAGGACAAAGTGGCCAAGTCGCCGATCAGCGAAGCGTTCCGCCACAGCTGGAAGCACATGGTGCTGGTGATGTTCATGGCCCTGATGAACGTGATTCCGGTAGTCGCCACCATCTTCGGTGCGGCCTACGCGGTGCAGCCGGCCTATGGCATCGGCTTCGACAAGAGCGTCTACCTGTGGATCCCCGTGGTCGGCAACATCGTCGCGGTACTGGTGATTCCGTTCGTCGGCAACCTGTCGGACAAGATCGGCCGCCGTCCGACCATGATTGCCGGCTGCCTGGGCTCGGGCTTGCTGGCGTTCGTCTACCTGTATGCGATCAGCATTCAGAACGTGCCACTGGCATTCATCACCTCGATCGTCATGTGGGGCATGGTCTACCAGGGTTACAACGCGGTATTCCCAAGCTTCTACCCTGAGTTGTTCCAAACCCGCTACCGCGTTTCGGCCATGGCCATTGCGCAGAACATCGGCACCATGCTGACTGCCATGTTGCCGGCGCTGTTCGCCCTGGTTGCGCCACCCGGCTCGGACAACATCCCGCTGGTGATCGGTGGGCTGGCGTTCTTCATCACTTGCGTGTGTGCCCTGGCGGCCTACATTGCCCCGGAAACCCATCGCCTGGCGATGGAAGACCTGGGTAACCCGCAGGCCAAGCCGATGGAAAAGGAAGCCTATGAAGCCAGCCGCAAAGGCAGCGTCCAGGCGGTAAGCCACTGACAGGCGCGGGGCCGCAAAGCGGCCCCAGCCATTTCAGCCCTGAACCACGCCCTGCAAGCGCGCCCACAGCCGCTCCACATCGCCCCGCTCGGTCGGCAAGGCGCCGATCGACACCCGTACCATCCAGCGGCCATCCAGCGTCGCCGGGGTCACGTAGGCATCGCCGCTGGCGTTGAGCCGCTGCGCCCAAGCCTGGGTGTACGTGTCCAACGCCTCGCCCTCCAGCCCCTGCGGCCGATGACGAATGCACAAGGTCTGCAACTGCACGGGCGCCAACAGCTCCCAACCTTGCGCAGCGCTGACCTGCCCTGCCAGCCAGCGGGCATTGTCCAGGTCGCGTCGCAGCCGCGCCTGCAACGCTTCCACGCCCTCGCTGCGCAACATGAACCACAGTTTCAACGCGCGGAACCGGCGCCCCAGCGGGATGCCCCAGTCGCGCAGGTTCTTCACCTCGCCATCCACTGCCGACTGCAGGTAGCTGGGGTTGGTGCTCATCACTCGGATCAGGTGCTGCGGGTCACGCACGTAATAGATCGAGCAGTCGAACGCCACGCCCAGCCACTTGTGCGCGTTGACCACCACAGAGTCGGCCAGCTCGATGCCGTCCCACATCCAGCGGCATTCCGGCAGGATCATCGCCGAACCGGCCATGGCCGAGTCGACGTGCAGCCACAGGCCATGGGCCTGGGCAATTTCGCCGATCGGGCGCAGCGGGTCCAGCGCTGTGGTGGTGGTGGTGCCGGTGGTGGCCACGACGGCGCAGGGCTGGTTGCCGGCAGCCAGGTCCTGCTCGATGGCCGCCTGCAAGGCCTGCGGGCGCAGCGCGTAGTGTTCGTCGGTGGGGATCAGGCGAATGTTGTCACGCCCGAAGCCGGCCAGCAGGGCGGCCTTGTCCACCGAGCTGTGGGCGTGGGCACTGACATACACGATCAATGGCTTGGCTTCGGCCTGCAGGCCACCCCGCACCAAAGCGTAATCGGTGGCGCGTTCGCGCGCGCTGATCAACGCCACCAGGGTGCTGGTCGAGGCGGTGTCCTGGATGACCCCGCTCCATTGGCTGGACAAACCCAGCACCTGGCGCAGCCAGTCGAGGGTGGTTTCTTCCAGTTCGCTCAAGGCCGGGCTGGACTGCCATGACAGGCCAAGCACACCCAGGCCGGTACTGAGGAAGTCACCCAGTACCGAGGACAAGGTGCCATTGGAGGGGAAGTAGCCATAGAAGTCAGGGTGCTGCCAGTGGGACAGGCCAGGCATGAGCAGTGCGTTGACGTCGTCGAGAATGGCCTCGAAGGGTTCACCTTGCTGGGGGGCTTGCCCTGGCAAGGCGGCCTTGAGGTAACCGGGTTCGACCTGGGCCATGACCGGGCGCTCGCCCACGGTCTGGCGGTAGTCGGCGATCAGGTCGATCAACTGGTGGCCGTATTGGCGGAATTGTTCGGGGGTCACGCGGGCTCTCCTTTGGGTCATCCGTAGCCTGTTATGGCCCTATCGCAGGCAAGCCAGCGCCCACAGAACAGGACGCTGGCTTGGACAGGGCCAGCACAGGCAACACAATGCCCCCAGTCTAGGCGCCTATACCCAGACGAATAACCCCATGTCACGCATAGTTGCTATGGCAAACGCGCATGCCCACCCTGCACGCCGAACTGCGACTGGCGCCACAACTCGAATACCCGGTTGCGTAACCAGCGGTGCTCGGCCGAGGCCTGCAAACGCTGGTGCCACACCACCCAGTAGCGCTGGCTATGGTCGATAAAGCCCAGCGGCCGCCAAGCCAGGCCATGCAAGCGGCTCAGTTGCCGGGCGATGTGCTCGGGGACGGTGGCCACGGCCTGGCTGCCGGCAACCACCTTGACCGTGGCACAGAAGAACGGCACCTCCAGGCTGACCCGCCGCTGCAGGCCCTGGGCGCGCAGGTGGCGGTCGATGAAGCTGTCCTTGTCGCCGCCACCGGAAATCCGCACGTGCTTGTGCGCCAGGTAGTCCGCCTGGCTGAGGGTGGCTTGCGCCGTCAGCGGATGGTCGCGGCGCATCAGGCACACCGCGCGGTCCTCACCCAGCAGGCGCCCGTGCAGGTTGGGTGGCGACTCGTCGAACAGCGTGGTCGCCAGGTCGATCTCGCCGCTGGCCAGCAAGGCGTACTGGCCGGCCTGCCAGGTGCGGTATTCCAGGGAAACCCCAGGCGCTTCCTGTTCCAGCGCAGCCACCAGCAACGGCAGCATGTGTTCGGCCACGTAGTCCGAGGCAGCCAGGCAGAAGCGCCGTTCGCAGCGGGCCGGGTCGAAGACTGCAGGCTGACGCAGGGCCTGCAGCTCTTCAAGCACTTGCCGCAGGGGCTCGACCAGGGTTTCGGCGTGTTCGCTGAGCACGTAGCCACGGCCTTGGCGGACCAGCAAGGGGTCGCCGAACGCTTCGCGCAGCAGGGCCAGCTGGCGGCTCAGGGCCGGCTGGCTGACGCCGAGGCGCTCGGCAGCGTGGCTGAGGTTCTTCAGCTGCAGCAGGTGGTCGAGGGTGCGCAGGTGGGCGAGGCTGAGGGAGGCGAAGGTGGGGTTCATCGGGTTCGGCTCCGGACCGCTGCGAGGGCTTCGCCCTCGTTTCGCGATACAAGGCCGCGCCTACAGAAGCGGTCTTGCGACGCGATGGGCCGCAAAGCGGCCCCAATTGCACAGATCAGTCGGTCAGACCAACATAAACATTCTGCACATCATCGTTCTCGTCGATCGCTTCGAGGAACGCTTCAACCTCAGCCAGCGCTTCGGCGCTCAGGCTGGCCGCGCTCACCGGGTTTTTCGGGGTATAGCCGATTTTCGCCGAGGTCACGGTGAAGCCATGCTCGGGCAGGGCCTTCTGCACCGCGTCCAGGTCGGTAGTGTCGGTAATGAACAGGGTCGAGCCCTCTTCTTCACCTTCTTCGAAGTCCTGGGCACCGGCTTCGATCGCGGCCATTTCCGGGTCGGCATCGCCTTCGGGGGTGGCTTCGATCAGGCCGACATGGTTGAAGTCCCAGGTCACCGAACCGCTTGCGCCCAGCTGGCCCTTGCGGAAAAGCACGCGGATCTGCGCAACGGTGCGGTTGACGTTGTCGGTGAGGCACTCGACGATCAGCGGCACCTGGTGCGGGGCAAACCCTTCGTAGCTGACGGCATGGTACTGCACGGCCTCGCCGTCCAGGCCAGCGCCTTTCTTGATGGCGCGTTCCAGGGTTTCACGGGTCATCGAGGCTTTCTTGGCCTGGACGATGGCCAGACGCAGGCGCGGGTTCATGTCCGGGTCGGCGCCAGATTTGGCCGCAATCTGAATTTCCTTGGCCAGCTTGCCCATGATCTTGCCCTTGGCATTGGCAGCTGTTTCTCTATGCTTGGCTTTCCACTGTGCGCCCATGTCGACTCTCTTTGTTTCAGCGGCCGGTTCAGGAAGCGACCGGCCAAAAGTGGGTGCAGTTTATACGCCCTCGCGCATGGGTTCGACAAGAAATCTCATCAGCCTCGATCCGCTTGCCTGCCGCCCTGGCAGCCGCCTGGCACTGAACTGCCCCTAGCGGGTAGCGATCACGAACAGCCTCGGGAACGGCAAAAGCACCTTGCCATCGGTGGCCGGCGGATAGTCGCGCTGCATGGCCTGCAGGTACATCTGCAGGAAATCATCCTGCGCCCGCTCATCGAGCCTGGCCAGGTAAGGGCGCAAAGCCGAACCTTTGAACCACTCCACCACCGCCTCGGCGCCGCCCACCAGCGGGTGGTGATAGGTGGTACGCCACACATCGACCCGCGCGCACAGCGGGCTAAGCAGGTCGTAGTAAAAGGCCGCCCCGTGCCGGGGCGGCAGTTGCAGGTCGGCGAACTTCGCGGCCCACGGGCCCTGGCTGGCAATCTCGCGCAATTGCCGGTGGGCCGGCTCATCGAGGTTGTCCGGGGTCTGCACCGCCAGGCTGGCGCCTTCGCTCAACTGGCGCACCAGGTGCGGGTACAGCTTGGCATGCTCGGGCACCCACTGCAGCGAGGCATTGGCAAGGATCAGGTCCTGCGGCTCCGGGGCCGACCAGCCGCTGATGTCGGCAACCACCGTGCGCACCCGGGGGATGCACAGGCGTTTGCGTTCCCGGGCCTTGGCGATCATGTCCGGGTCGCTGTCCAGCGCCATTACCTGGGCATCGGGGTAACGTTGCAGCAGTACCTCGGTGGAGTTGCCAGGGCCGCAACCCAGGTCGGTGGCGTGGCGTACCGGGCGTGACGGCACGGCGGCCAGCAGGTCGCGCACGGCGCGGGTACGTTCGTCTTCGAACAGCGAATACTGGGTGGCGGACCAGGCCATGTGCAGCTCCTCCAGGCGGGTGATAGGTGGAGCATACGCCATGTGGCGGCCGGCGCGTTCGTTGCGGCACACGCAATGAACTGTCTGGCTGGGTGCAGGGTCATCTGCTGTATGCGCAGCCATCTGAAAACCTATATCGCCATTGCCATCCTGGCCCTGATCGCGGCCGCCGCCCTGCTCGGCTCACCGTGGATGAACCAGGGCTTTCACATGCCCGCCGAAAAAACCCAGGCCCAACAACGCGAAACGGCCGGGTCCCCACGGGAGCCGGCCGTTTCCAAGCGCGAGTGACGCTTAGTGCTGCTTGCTGCCAGAGCGGATCTGGTGCACCACACCCATGGCCACCACGATGGCCGCCGCCACACCGGTGGAGATCACCAGGATCTGGTAGTCAGGCATGAAGGCCATGGTGACCAGTGCCGCCACGATGAAGGCGATGACCAGGTAGGTCAGCCAAGGGAACAGCCACATCTTCAGGCGCACTTCCTTGCCCTCGGCGATCAGCTTGCGGCGCATGCGCAGCTGCGAGAAAGCGATCACCAGGTACACCAGCAGGGCAATCATGCCAGTGGTGTTCATCAGGGTTTCCAGCACGTCTTTGGGGCGCAGGGTCTCGCTGAAGTTGATCAGCGCGCAGACCACGGCCACCGCGCACGAACCCATGATCGCGTACACCGGTACACCGGTGCCGGCGCGGGTGATCTTGAAGAACGACGGTGCATCGCCCCGCTGGGCCAGCGAGAACAGCATGCGCGAAGCGGTGTAGTGGCCCGAGATCAGGCAGCTGCTGACCGAGGTCAGTACCACGAAGTTCATCAGCAGTTCGGCGTACGGCACGCCCAGCAGCTCCAGGGTACGGCGGTAGGCGCCATAGCCGGAAACCCCCAGGTGCGGGTCGTTCCACGGTACCAGGCAGACGATCAGGAAGATCGAACTGACGTAGAACAGGCACACCCGCCACACCACCGAGTTGGTCGCCTTGACGATCTGAGCGGCCGGGTCTTTGGCTTCAGAAGCGGCAATGGTGACGATTTCTGCGCCGAGGAAGGCGAACATCACCCCCAGCAAGGCGCCGATGACCGTGGTAATGCCGTTGGGCATGAACCCTTCGGCGGTGAGGTGGCTGATGCCACGCACTTCACCGAATTGCCAGACATTGGTTACCGCAGCGGTACACACGATCAGGAAGCAGACGATCGCGATCACCTTGATCAGGGCGAACCAGAACTCGAACTCACCGTAGTGCTTGACGTTGAAGAAGTTGACGGTGATCAGCAACAGGGTCGTGGCCAGCACGAACACGTTGACGCTCACATCCGGGAAGAACCCATGCAGGATCTTGCCGGCTACGTAAGCTTCCCAGGCCATGAGAATGACCCAGTACCACCAGTACAGCCAGCCAATGGTGAAGCCGGCCCAGCGGCCGATGGCGCGGTCTGCGTAAGTGGAGAACGAGCCGGTATCAGGCGAGGAAGTCGCCATTTCACCCAGCATGCGCATGATCAGCACCACCAGGATGCCGCCTGCCAGATAGGCCAGGACAGCGGCTGGGCCGGCGCTGTGGATCACGCTGCCGGAACCGACGAACAAGGCGCCGCCAATAACCCCGGCGATCGACATCATCGTCAGGTGGCGCGACTTCAGCGAGGCACTGAGCTTGCTCTCGTGCCCGCTTTTCGCGGTGGTGGTAGTGGATGTTGCGTCCATCAGTTGTGTACCCCGTGCTTCTTTTTATCCAAGGAAAACCGTGAAACCCCGATGGCTGGCGGTTTCACCTGTACATCAGTGCTAATGCGGGCAGGATGGTGTGCGCGAACACACGCAGGCCTTCCATGGCGGCCTGCTGACGCGCCCCAGGGCTGGCGCCTGGCGCGAACTGAACATGCTATTGGTGGCGATATCTGACACCTAATGTAAAAATGTCCGACGCAGAGAGCCATGCACAGTGGCATCAAACTCGCACTGCACTGTACAGGTCGCCTATGCAGTACACCCTGCAATTGCCTGGCGATACGCACCCTGAAGGCCCCGAATGCTCGAACTACATCCAGACTCCTCGACCCCGTTGGTGAACCAGATCATCGACGCGCTGCGCGAGCTGATCGATAACCAGACCCTCAAGCCTGGCGCCAAGGTGCCCTCGATTCGCGCCTTTGCCGCGAGCTACTCGGTGAGTACCTTCACCGTGGTCGAGGCATACGATCGCCTGGTGGCCCAGGGCTTGCTGGTGAGCCGGGGCAATGCAGGTTTTTTCGTCAACCGCGCGGCAGCCGAGCTGCTGGATCAGCACAACGCCGAGGCCGACACCAGTCGACCAACGTTCAACTCCGAGTGGTACCTGCAACAGATCTTCGAGATCCGTCAGTTGCCCTACAAACCCGGATGTGGCTGGCTGCCCAACGACTGGATGTACGAAGAGGGCCTGCGCCGTGGCCTGCGCCAGGTGGCTGGCAGCCCGCTGGAACTGTCGGGGTATGGCGACCCCATGGGCCTGCCGGAGCTGCGTGCACTGACCGCGCAGAACCTGCAGCAGGAATTGTCGATAGTGGCCAACCCGGCACAGCTGATGCTGACCCACGGCGCCAGCCAGGCGCTGGACCTGGCCGCACGCACGCTGGTCCGGCCGGGGGACGTGGTACTGGTGGACGACCCGGGCTACCCGAACCTGATGAGCATCTTGCGTACCCAGGGCGCGACGCTGGTCGGCGTCCCGCGTACCCCGGCGGGCTACGACCTGAACCAGTTGGAGCAGTTGCTCGCCCATCACCGCCCGACGGCGTTCTTCACCCAGCCGCATTTGCACAGCCCGACCTGCTCGCGCACCCCGCTGCCGCAGCTGCACCGGCTGTTGCAGCTGGCCAGCCAGCACGGCTTCCGCCTGGTCGAGAACAACCTGTACGCCGACATGGTCGCCGAGCCGCAGCCCTGCCTGGCCAGCCTCGACCACCTGCAGCAGGTGGTGTACGTAGGCAGCTACTCAAAGAGCATTTCGCCCAATGTGCGCGTCGGCTACATGCTGGCCAACCCCGAGCTGATGCAGAAGCTGCTGCAGCTGAAAATGCGTTCGGGCCTGACCACATCGCAGGTGATGGAGCGTGTGGTCTATGCCGCGGTCATCGACGGCCGCTGGCGCAAGCACCTCAAGCGTCTGCGCCAGCGCCTGGCGGAGGCGCATCAGGAAGTTGGCCGGCATCTGCATCGATTGGGCTTCGAATTGTTCATCGAATCCGACGAAGGCATGTACATCTGGACCCGCCATCCGGCGCTCCCGGACAGCGCGGCATTGCTGGACGACGCGCTGGAGAAAGGCATCATGCTCGGGCCTGGGCAGTTGTTCATGGTCGATGCCAAAGCCACCGGCTGGATGCGCTTCAACGTGGCGTTCAGCACCGACCCGGCGATGTGGGAGTTGCTGGAGAAAGTGTTGGTCAAGCATGTGCGTCGGGCTGGGCTTTAAGCCATACCGGTCGTGTGAACTTGAGATCGAGCGCCGCCCGCGCGGCGCATCGCGAGCTGCGCTCGCTCCTACGTTTGTTTCGGGCCAATTATTCCTGTGGGGTTTGCGCGCGAACCATTTGGCGCATGCCTCAATATCGCGCCGTACAAACATGGCGGTCGCGCGCGCCTCTACGTTTGTTTCGGGCCAATTATGCCTGTGGGGTTTGCGCGCGAACCATTTGGCGCATGCCTCAATATCGCGCCGTACAAACATGGCGGTCGCGCGCGCCTCTCCCAGACCTCACTGGCCCGAAACAAACGTAGGAGCGAGCGCAGCTCGCGATGCGCCGCGCGGGCGGCGCTCGATCTAACAGGCGCTGCATATCTTATGGCAACCACCTGTCAGCCCTGATGCGATCCCTGTGGGGTTCATCCCCGAAATAAACAGCCTGGTAGCACTCACCGCCAATCCGCTTTGTCAGCAAAAAACGCCCGAGCATTCGCCTCCAGGCTCTGCAGATGGTACCCGCCCTCCTGAACGATCAGGCATGGCAAGCGCAATGCGCGGATACGCTCGCCCAACACGGCAAAGCCCTCGGTCGTCACCGCCACCTTGCTCTGGGGGTCCAGCTCATAAATGTCGAAGCCCAGCGACAACACCAACACTTGCGCACCAAAATCCTTCACCGCAGCCAGTGCCGTGTCCAGCCGGCTCAGGAAGTCCGCTTCGCTGGCGCCGTGGGGCATCGGCAGGTTCAGGTTGTACCCCTCCCCCTCACCACGGCCGCGCTCGTCCTCGAACCCGGCCACGCCTGGGTAGAAGTTGGTCGGGTCGCCGTGCACCGACACATACAGCACATCGCGCCGGTCGTAGAAGATTTCCTGGATGCCTTGCCCGTGGTGCATGTCGGTGTCGAGCACCGCCACCCGGCTGTAGCGGCCGCGCAAGGCCTGGGCAGCGACGGCAGCGTTGTTGATGTAACAGAAGCCACCCGCCGCATCGAACCGCGCATGGTGCCCCGGAGGCCGGCACAGCGCGTAAGCCGCGGGCTCACCCTCGGCAATGGCCTTGGCGCCAGCGACCGCGCTCTGCGCGGACCAGTAGGCCGAATGCCAGGTACGCTCGCCTACCGGACAACTGCCATCGGCCAGGTAGCGCGCGGCCTGGGCGAGAATGCCACGCAAGGCGTTGGGCTCACGCACGAAGATATTGGACATGACCTCGTCGCCCCAGTCCTCGGGCACTTCCTTCCAGCGCGCATGGGCTTCTTCGAGGAAGGCCAGGTAGGCCTCGCCATGCACCGCCGCCAGCGGCTGCAGGCCAGCATCCTCTGGCTGGCGGATGTCGAAGCCAAGGTCCTTGGCAGCCTGCAACAGGCGCTGGGCGCGCTCGGGCACTTCCTGGGGGGTGCGCATGGCGCCACGCGAGTAGTAGCTGCGCGGGTGATGCAGCAATTGTTCAGGGTGGAAGTAGCAACGCATCAGGCTTCTCCTGGTTCGACACGGCCGGCGCGGGCCAGCACGGCATTGAGCAATACATCGGCACCCTGGCGGGCATCGTCGGGCAGCACATCCTCGGCTTCGTTGTGGCTGAGGCCGCCGATGCAGGGAATGAACACCATCGCCGTCGGGCAATAGCGGGCCAACAGGATGGCATCGTGCCCAGCGCCACTGACGATCGACTGCTGCGCATAACCCAGGGCATCCACCGCTTGCTGAACAGCGGCCACACAGTCCACGTCAAACGGCGTGGCCGGGCTGACCCAGTGCCGCTCGATGCGCACCTGCAAACCGCGCTGGCGGGCGATGGCCTGCAGCGCCAGGGTCAGGTCGCGTTCCATGGCCTCGATGGTTTCATCGCGGTGGTGGCGCAGGTCCACCGTGAATTGCAATACACCGGGAATGGTGTTGCGTGACGACTTGGCGATGGTCAGCTCGCCGACAGTGGTCAGCGCCTCGGGGGCATAGTCTGCCGCCAGCCGCTCGAGCGCCTGAATCATCTGCGCCGCACCGTACAAGGCGTCCTTGCGCAACGGCATCGGCGTGGTGCCGGCGTGCGCGGCCATGCCTTCGACGGTCACATCCAGCCAACGAATAGCCTGACCGCCGCTGACCACACCAATGGCCTTGGCGTTATCTTCAAGGATCGGGCCTTGCTCGATATGCGCTTCAAAATAGGCATCCACCGGCCCGCCCAGCGGCCGCTGGCCAGCGTAACCGGTACGCTGCAACGCGTCGGCGACGCTGATGCCTTGCGCATCGCGTATGGCCAAGGCTTGCTCCAGCGCCAGGGTGCCGGTGAACACGGCCGAACCGAACATCGCCGGGGTAAACCGGGCGCCTTCCTCGTTGGTCCACACCGCGAGCTCCAGCGGCTTGCGGGTGCTGATGCCCAACTCGTCGAGGCGGCGCACCACCTCCAGCCCCGCCAGCACGCCGTAGACACCGTCGAAACGGCCGCCCTCCGGCTGGGTATCCAGGTGGCTGCCGATCATCACCGGGGCGGCATCGGGGTCGGTGCCAGGGCGGCGCGCGAACAGGTTGCCGATGGCATCCACGCTCAGCGTCAGGCCCGCTTCGCGGCACCAGTGGCTGAACAGCTCACGGCCAGCCTTGTCTTCGTCGCTGAGGGCCAGGCGGCAGCTGCCACCGCGTGCGGTGGCGCCGATTTCGGCCATGGCCATCAAGCTCGCCCACAGGCGTTCGCCATTGCTTTTCAACATGTGCAGGTACTCCAGAATGAATCGGTTCGCTCAGGCCAGCTCAAGCTGCTGGCTGCGCGCGTACTGGCGCGCCAGGGCAAGCACGCAGACCAGCGAAAGGGTGGCGATCAGCGTGTAGAACACTGCCATCGGCCACCACTGCCCTGTGAAATGGTGGGCCAGCCAGGTGCCGATCAACGGGGTCAGGCCCCCGGCGATGGCGCCACACACCTGGTAGGCCAGGGAAATGGCGGTATAGCGCACACGGGTGTCGAACATGCCGCTGACGTAGCCTGCGATGACCGCGTAGAACGAGGCCATGCAGGCAGCGGCCAAGGCGATGCCGAGCACGATCAACGGGCCTTGGCCCGAGCTGACCAGGGTGAACATGGGGTAAGGCGAGGCCATGGCCAGCACGGCCACCAAGGCCAGGAAGCGAGTGGCGCCGAGCTTTTCCGACAGCCAGGCAGCCAAGGGCTGTACGCAAAACTGGATGATCGCCACGAAGAACAGGCACTCCAGGATCAGCGAGCGCTCCAGGTGCAACTGCTGTGTGGTGTAGCTGATCATGAAGGTATTGGTGAAGTAGACCCCGGCAATGCCCAGGGTGTTGGCACCGATGCACAGCAACAGCGGGCGCCAGGCGCTGCGCAGCACCTCGAAGACCGGGGCCTGCTCCTTGCGCCGGGCTGTTTCTGCCTGCTCGCGGCTGGCGATGAACTCGGGCGACTCGTTCACCCCCAGGCGAATGGCCAGGCCGACCAACAGCAGCAAGGCGCTGGCCAGGAACGGCACGCGCCAACCCCAGCTCATCAGGTCTTCTTCCGGAAGGCGGGTGACCGCGCCAAAAGCCAGCAGTGACAGAATCAGGCCCGCCGGGCTGCCGAGTTGGGCGAACGAGGCGAAGAAGTTGCGCCGCCCTTTAGGGGCATGCTCGCCGGCCATCAGCACGGCCCCGCCCCACTCGCCGCCCACCGCAATGCCCTGGACGATGCGCAGCAGCACCAGCAGCACCGGCGCGCTGGCGCCGATTTGCGCATAGGTCGGCAACAGGCCGATGCACACCGTGACGATGCCCATCATCAGCAAGGTGATGACCAGCGATTTTTTGCGGCCGATACGGTCGCCCACATGGCCGAAGACGATTCCGCCCAGCGGCCGGGCGAAGAAGCCCACGGCGAAGGTACCAAACGCTGCCATGGTGCTGAACAGGCTGTCATCGGAGGGGAAGAACAAGGCACCGAACACCAGGGCCGCGGCGGTGGCATAGATGTAAAAGTCGTACCATTCGATCATGGTACCGATGAAAGCGGCGGCAGCGGCACGGCGTGGCTGGGCGCAAGTGGCGGGCTTCATGGGGGCTCCTTTGCTTGTTGTTCTGGCAGGAGTGACGGGAATTCACGGTCGCGCTCTGGCGGCGCTTGGCTTGCGGGCCTCGATGCCTGTGATTTATCGGGCCAGGGCTATGATTAGTCAATTTTCTATTTATTATTCCAACTATTAACCCTGCTTATCATAGAGCCTTGCCATGTCTGACCGCCTGCTCAACGACCGCCTCGACTGGAACCTCCTGCGTACCTTCCGCGTCATTGGCCAGGAACTGTCCATCAGCCGCGCCGCTGCCCGCCTGCATCTCACCCAGCCGGCAGTCAGCCAGGCCTTGAAGCGCCTGGAAGAACAGCTTGGCCGCCAACTCATCGCCCGCCGTGGGCCGCGTTTCGTGCTGACCGAAATGGGCGAACAGCTGTTCCAGCTGGCCGGCGAGGTGTACGGGCAGATGTCGCAGATCGGCAGCCTGCTGGCGCAGCCCACCGACGAACTGGTGGGCAAGGTGCGCTTGCTGATGATCAGCCGCATCGTCAGCGACCGCTTCGACGACTTCCTGGCCGACTTCCATCGCCAGCACCCACGGGTGGACCTGGAAATCGACGTGATGCGCAGCTCCGACATCGTCGCAGCTTTGCAAGAGAAAACTGCCAGCGCAGGCTTGAGCTTGAACCGGCGCGCCCAGCCCAGGCTGGAGCAACGGCTGTTCCTGCGCCAGCGTTACGCGTTTTTCTGTGGCAAGCACCATGCACTGTTCGGCCAGGCCGAGGGCGACTTGCAGCGGGAGAACTTCGTCAGCTTCACCAGTGACCAGATTGGCGGCATGTTGTCGCCACTGACCATTTTCCGCGACCAGCAGGGCTTTGCCGGGCGCATCGTGGCCTCGTCACCCAGCCTTGAGGAAGTGCGCCGCCTGGTAATTGCCGGGTTTGGCATCGGCTGCCTGCCCGAGCACGTGGTAGCGCCGGATGTTGCAGCTGGGCTGCTGTGGAAGCTGCACCCGCAGGAGGGCATTGCCGATGTGGACATTCACCTGTTGTGGAACCGGGAGCAGCGCTTCAGCCGGGCCGAACAGGTGTTCATCGAGGGGCTGCAACAGCGCCTTGACTGACCTGCAGCGCCACTACCGGCGCTGCCAAGCGCGCATCGCGCCGGTGGCCTTGGCCGCCTTGTAGTGCAACTTGGATCCGATCAGGGGAAAGGGTATGCTGATACATAGCTAAATGCCATCACCCAGGCCGGCGCGATGCCTGCCTTCAAGGACGAACCCTTTGCCCAGCCACCCTACCCGCCATACCATTGCCCGCCAGTGGCAATTGCTCAAGCTGCTGCCAGGGCGCCACCCGGGCGTGAGCTCCACCCAGTTGCAACGTGCCCTGAGCGGCGTGGGCCACACCACCAGCAAGCGTACCGTAGAGCGCGACCTGGTCGAACTGGCCGCCCTGTTCCCGCTGCAATGCAACAGTAAGGGCATGCCCTATGGCTGGTACTGGCAACCGGGCCTGAGCCTGGAGCAAGCGCACCAGTTGCAACCCGACGCGCTATGCCCGGCGGCCCAGGTGGAGCTGCGCGCCTGGGTCGATGACGCCCTTGCCCGGCGCCTGGAGCAGGCGCCGCTGTCGGCCGACATGCAACTGACCGCGCAAGCCGACGGTGGCGCTGTGCTGGTGGCCACGGTAGACGACAACCGGGCGCTGATGAGCTGGCTACTGTCCCAGGCCGGCGCTATCCGCGTGCAGGCCCCCAAAGCGCTGCGCCTGGCCATGCTGGCGCAATTGCGCCAGAGCCTGGCCCTGCACGAAACGGTTGGTTGAAACCGTTGGCGGGCGCTACTGGCGCAGCCGCTCCAGCGCCTGCAGCACGAACGCGGTAGCGCGCTCCACCTGCCCTTCCCGGCAGGCGATACCCAACTGCCGCCACAGCCCGGGCCGCAGCGGCCGGTGGGCAATGCGCTGATCAAGCTCAGCGGCCTCCCCCTCCTGCGGCAGCAACGTCGCGCCATACCCGGCACCGACCAGCTTCTTGATGGCATCGTTGTAGTTCAGCTCGATACGCGGCTCCGGGTGCAACCCCGCCGCCGCAAACCACTCGTTTGTCACCCGCGACAGCTGGGTAGTGCTGTCATTCAGGATCAGCGCCCGTTGCGCCAGCCACGCCGGCGCGATCTTGGCCGGGGGCTGCCAGTCGGCCGGCACGTAGGCCAGGATCGGGTCGCGCCGCCAGGGTGTTACGGCCAGCCCCTTGACCGCCACCTGCGGCAACGCCACCAGCGCGACATCCAGCGTGCCCTCGCGCAAACGCGCCAGCGACGCTTGCGAAGTGAGCACCTGCACTTGCACATCGATCCCCGGATGCTCCACCCGCAAGGCGGCCAACGCCTGTGGCAGCAGGTGGGCGATGGCCCCGGTCGAGGCCCCCAGGCGTACCCGGCCGCTAAGGCCCTGCACCTGGCGGCGAACTTCGTCCAACGCCAGGTCCGCGTCGGCCAGCAAGCGGCGGGCGCGGGCCAGCAGCGTTTCACCGATGGCCGTGGGCCGTACCTGGCCGCGGGTACGGTTGAGTAACGGGGCGCCGACGCGCGCCTCCAGCTCGGCCACGTGCAGGCTGATGGTGGGCGGCGCCAGGTTGAGCTGGCGAGCCGCCTCGGCAAATGAACCCAGGTCGCTGATGACCACCAGCGTACGCAGGCGGTCGAGGCTGATTTCGCGCATGGTCGCTGCGGCTTCCTCACAAAACAAAGACTGACGGCTGAATGCCAAGGCAGCTTTCAGGGGCAGGTTCACCGCCAAAAGGCCAGCACATCGTTCAGAGAATCTGAATGCGGTGGTCATGATATTCAAATTTTCTTTATAAACGCCACCCGCGAACATAGGCCATCCCCTCCCCAACCCGGACCCCGACCATGCATACCCCTGTTGTCTTCATCGACGGCGACCAAGGCACCACCGGCCTGCAGATCCACGCTCGCCTGCAAGGCCGCAGCGACTTGCGCCTGCTGACCCTGCCCGAAGCCGAACGCAAAGACCCTCAACGGCGTGGCGAGGCGATCAACAGCGCCGACATCGCCCTGCTGTGCCTGCCCGATGCCGCCGCGCGCGAAGCGGTGGCCGCCATCCACAACCCGCAGGTGCGGGTGATCGACGCCAGCTCGGCACACCGCACCAGCCCAGGCTGGGTGTATGGCCTGCCCGAACTGGACCCGCACCAAGCCGAACGCATTGCCCAAAGCAAGCGCGTCAGCAACCCCGGCTGCTACCCCACGGGCGCCATCGCGTTGCTGCGCCCGCTGGTCAAGGCCGGCCTGCTGCCTGCCGATTACCCGCTGAACATCCACGCCATTTCCGGCTACTCCGGCGGCGGCCGCGCGGCGGTAGAACGGCATGAACAGCCCGCTGCCGACAAAGCTCCGGCCTTGCAGCTGTACGGCCTGGACCTGGCGCACAAGCATGTGCCCGAGATCCAGCAGCACGCCGGGCTCTCGGCACGGCCCCTGTTCATGCCTGGCTACGGCGCCTACCGCCAGGGCATCGTGCTGAGCATCCCGCTGCAGTTGCGCCTGCTGCCCGGGCAGGTCAGCGCCGATCAGCTGCAAGCCTGCCTGGAACAGCATTACCAGGGAGCCCGCCATGTTCAGGTAATGCCCCTGCACCAACAAGGTGGCGCGGCCAACCTCGACCCTGAAGCCCTGAACGACAGCAACGACCTGCGCCTGGCGCTGTACGCCAACCCTGAACACGGCCAGGTGCTGCTCACCGCCATCTTCGACAACCTGGGCAAAGGCGCGTCGGGCGCGGCGGTGCAAAACCTGGACTTGATGCTCGGCGCACTACAGGCACGCGGCTGATGGGTCAAAACCGGTTAGACTGTACAGCCCGCGCCCTCCCGGTGCGGGCTGTACAGTCCAACCGCCGGAGCCTGCCCCCCGATGTTCATCCTGAGCCGCCTTGACAGCGTGCCGCCCGAGTCTTTCCAGAACCAGATCCGCGAGCTGGTGATTCACAACGTCGGTGAATTGAGCAGTGTCGCGATCAGTGCAGACAACCCGCTGTACCCGCTGTACCAGTACGGCGTCGGCATGGAGGTGCACCAGTACCTGCAAGCCCTGGACGGCACTCGCGGCCTGGCCGTGGCACTGACCCTGGCACTGGATGCCGATGCGCCTGACCAGTTGTTGGGCTTTGCCTTGTCGCTACCCGCCGAGGACGATGAGCAGGCCTGTGCCCTGGCATTCATGGCCGTACGCGCCAGCCATCGCCGCCAGGGCATCGCCCGGGCGCTGCTGGGCGACCTGCAGGCGCGCCATGCCTGCGTCGAGCTGAACGCCTTCGCCAACCAGGTACCGTGGTTCGAAGCCATGGGTATGCAGGTGGTGGCCGCCAAGGGTCCGCAGGTGCTGATGAGCAGCACCGGCCAGGCCAGCGGAGCACTGATCGGCCGCCTGGACATCGCCCCCATCTACCAGACCGCCGAGGTGCTGCAGATTCATACCTACCTGCTCAACCAGCAAGGCGAAGATGCGATGATCGAAGCGGAGCAGATGCGCGACGAGCGGCTGGACGCGCTGACCGCACAGGCGCAGGAGTGTGTGCGCCAGCGCCAGCACGTGCACTGATCGCACCGTCAAGCACAACGCTCAGGGCCGCACCGCTCAAGCTCGGCGCGGCCCGGCGGCTCAGCCATGCACCCAGCGCCGGTGCAGCCCGCGCGCCAGGGCATCGAGCAGAAAGCCCAGCACACCGATCAACAGCACCATGGCCATCAGCTCGGAGTACGCCAGGCGGTCGCGGGTATCGAGAATGAAATAGCCCAGCCCTGCACTGACGCCCAGCATTTCGCAGGGCACCAGCACGATCCACAAAATCCCGATGGCCAGGCGCACGCCCGTCAGCACATGGCCTATCACCCCCGGCACGATCACCTTGCACAAGGTTTCCCAACGCGTGGCACTCAGGCTGCGGCTTAACTGCAGCCAGCGCGGGTCCAGTTGCCGCACCCCGGCGGCGGTGTTGAGCAGGATCGGCCACAACGCGGCGAACGCCAGCAAAAAGTAGATCGGCTGGTCACCCACGCCCATCAGCATCACCACCACCGGCATCCACGACAACGGCGAGATCATGCGCAGGAACTGGAATGCCGGCGTGGTCGCCGCCTCCAGGTGCCGGTAGCTACCTACCAGCAACCCCAACGGCACACCGATCAGCAACGCCAGCAACAAACCCACCAGGATGCGCTTGAGGCTGACCCAGATATGCCCGTAGACCTCGCCCTGCCCCAACAGCTCGACCAGGCTGGCCAACGTGGCCTGCGGTGCAAACCGGGCCGACAGGCCATCGGCCTGGCCGAACACGGCGACCCCGGCCCACCACAGTGCCAGCAAGCCCAGCAAGCCGGCCAGGCCAAGCCCGGCATGTACCACGTGCGTACGCATCAGACGGCGAACTCCTCGCTGCGCTCGTAGTTGTCGGCTATGCCGAACACCGACGGCCCGCCCACGGCGGCAATGGCGTTACGCACGAAGCGGTCATCCACCAGGTCGCGGGCAGTCTGCGCCGGGTCCAGGCCGGCGAGGAACGCGTGGTCACCTTCGATCAGGGTGTGCTGCAAGCGCTGGACCAGTGCTTCGGTGTAGCTCGGGAACGGGTAAGGCTGGAAATCGATGCGCTTTTCGTCCCACTGCTGGTGGCGAATAGCGCCGCTGGCGATGTAGCCGGCACGGTCCTCGGCCGCCGGGGCAAGGACCTTGGCCAGCACCGCCGGGTCATGGGGCGTGTACTTGTTGGCGCCAGCACGCGACAGCAAGGCTGCTGCTTCGGCGCGGTGGTCGCGGGTCCAGTGCTGGGCCTTGACGATGGCATTGACCACCTTCTGCGACCACTCGGGGCGGTTGTCGAGGTCGTGTTCGTGCATGAACACCACGCAGCAGGCATGGTTGCGCCAGACATCGCCCGTGAAGCGCTGCACGCGGCCAACCTTGAGGTTCTCGGCCAGGGCGTTGAACGGCTCGGCGACGATGTAACCGGCTATGCGCTTGCTGGCCAGGGCCGGTGGCATGTCGGAGGGCGGCAACACCAGCAGGTTCACTTCATTGTCTGCCAATGCCGCATTGGCCGGCTTCGACACCGGTGTCAGGCCGTTGTCGTTGAGCATCTGCTGCAGCACGACGTTATGGATCGAGTACCAGAAGGGTATGGCCACGGTCTTGCCACCCAACTGCTTCATGTCTGTGATGTCGGGGGCGACGGTCAGGCCCGAACCGCCCACGTGGTTCCACGCCACCACCTTGGCCGGCACCTTGCTGGCATAGCGCGCCCACACGGTCATCGGCGACAGCAGGTGAATGACGTTCACCTGACCAGAAATGAACGCCTCGATCACCTGTGCCCAGCTGCGCAGCAATACCGGGCGTTCGGCCTTGATACCCTCGGCTTCGAACAGGCCATTGTTGTGCGCCACCAGCAAGGGCGTGGCGTCGGTGATAGGCAGGTAACCGATACGTACCGGCGCGTCCGGTTCTGCAGCGGCGCGGGCCTGCAGGCTCGACAGCAACGGCAGTGCACCGGCGGCGGTGAGCATGGCGCCCAGCTTGAGAAAATCACGTCGTGAAGACGAGGAACAGCAGTCATCCATGCACATGGGCAGCCTCCGAGGCCTGTGGGGTTGGGGTGGGTTCGACCGTGCGGCTTGCTCGCCGGAGCGTCTTGAGGATTTCGATGCGCAAGGCGCCCAGCTCTTCGACCCGCTGCGTGCGCGGCTGCGGCAGGCCGATCTGCCATTGGCCGAGGATGTGCGCTGGATGGTCGCCCAGCAGCAGCACACGGTCGGACAGCAACAGGGCTTCGTCGATATCGTGGGTGATCAGTACCGCTGCCGTGTTGTGGGTGGCGATCAATTGCAGCAGCAATTGCTGCATGTCGGCACGGGTGACTTCATCCAGTGCGCCGAACGGTTCGTCGAGCAATAGCACTTCGGGCTGCCGTGCCAGGCAACGGGCCAGCGCGGTCCGCTGGGCCATGCCGCCAGACAGCTGCGCCGGGTAGTGGCTGCGGGCATGGCCCAGGCCCACGGCGGCGATAGCGTGGTCGATACGTGCACGGCGTTCGGCAGCCGCCAGCTTGGGCTGGCGAGCGAAGTCCAGGCCGAAGGCGACGTTTTTCTCCAGGCTCAGCCAAGGCAGCAGGCTGGGGTCCTGGAAGGCTACCGCCAGGCGCGGGTGTGGGCCCTGCAGCGGCTCGCCATGCAGCCGCACGCTGCCACCACCCGGCTGCTGCAGGCCGGCCAATACCCGCAACAGGCTGGACTTGCCAACGCCGCTGGGGCCCAGAATGCTCACCACCTCGCCGCGCCCCAGCTGCAGGTCGAACTGCGCCAGCACTTGCTGCCAGCCGCCCTCGCCCGGGTAGCCCAGGCTGACGTCACGGGCTTCGAGCAACATTGCACTCATGCCCCGCCTGCCTGGCGGTGCAGCTCGGCCCGCAGCTGCACCAGGCTGGGCGTGACGATCGGCACGAACGCCGATTCGCGCCAGCGGCGGGCAAAACCTTCGCCATACTCGCTGAGGTAGGCTTTGCCACCACTGGCCTGCAATTCCAGTTGCACCGCGTCGGCGGCACTTTCGGCCAGGGTGATGCGCAGCTTGAACAAGGCCGCCGGTTGTTGCAGGAAGCGGCCATCGAGCAAACCTTGCTTGAGTTCGCTGACGGTATTCTCCAGGCGCTCGCTGAGCACCTGGCGGGCTTCGTCCAGGAATGAGGCACGCCCCTGCAGCTGGGCCTGCACTTCGTCCAGTGCCCGGCGCGCCAGGCCAATGGCCATGCCGCACTGCAACCCCAGGAAGGCAGGGCGTACCTGCGGCAGGAACGCGCGGGCATTGTCGTGCAGCAACCAGTCACGTGCCAGCGGCACCTGGTGGAAGGCCAAGGCAGCGGTGTTGCTCGACTGCAAGCCCATCAGTTGCAAGTCGTCGGAACGTTGCAGGCCCTGGGCATCCGAAGGAATGGCCAGTACGAACGGAGCACCGCCCGCGTCGTCCTCGATGGCCGCCGCTACCACGAACCCACTCTTGCGCAGGTTGGTCACCCAGTGCAGGCGGCCCTCCAGGTGCCAGCCATCGCCCGCCGGGCGGCCGCGCACTTGCAGGGCTTCGATGCCAGAGAGGAACTTCATGGCATTGGACAGGCCGGTGGCACCGGCCAGCTCGCCGGCCAACAGCTGTGGCAGCAAGCGCGCGCGCAGCGGCTGGTTGGGGCTTTGCAACAGGTACTCGATAAAGGCGCGCTGGCCCCAACACACGAAAGCGGCAGCCAGCGAGCGGCTGGCAATGGCAGCGATGGCCTCGACGGCGTCGGTCACCTGCCCGCCCGTACCGCCCAGGGCCGGGTCGACGCCCACGCGCAGCAGTTGCGATTCGGCGATTTGCGCCAGCACGTGCTGCGGCTCGCACAGGCCCCGATCTATGGCCTCGGCATTGGCATCCAGCCACTGTCGAAATGCACAATCCTGCATGGTCTTGCTCCTTTGAGAACGCCGGGCCGCCTGGCGGCCCCTTTGCGGCACATGGCCGCTCCTACAACTACCGCTGTACCGCCGCTAGCAGAGGCAGATCATGCAGTGGGCTGCCAGCGGTACTTGCCAAGCTCGTCATTGAGCGGCGTTTGGGCGAACACATTAGCAAAGTTGCACAGGGTTGCGAGGCTCACGCCAAGAATCACTTCCAGCGCATTGCCTTCGCTGAAGCCGGCATCCCGGAATGCCTGGTACGTGGCCTGGCTCACATTGCCGCGGGTCGCGATCACTTCGCGGGCGAAGGCGGCCAGGGCTTCGTAACGGGCATTGGGCAGCTCGCCGCGGGCCCGCAGGGCATCGACCACCTCCTGCGGCAGCTTGGCCTTGTTCAACGCCACGGCGGTGTGCCCCGCCACACAGAAATCACAGCCATGTTGGGTGGCGGCAATCAGTTGCACCACTTCGCGGTCGGCCAGGCTCAGGTCGGACTTACCATTCAATGCCGAAACGGTCACGTAGGTTTCCAGTGCCGCTGGCGCGTTGGCCAGCACCCCGAGCAGGTTGGGGATGAAGCCCGAATTCTTCTGCGCGTTCTCAAGGAACGGGCGCGCTGCTTCCGGGGCGCTTTCCAGGGTGTGTAAGGTAATGCGCGAGGACATGGAGTGGTCTCCCTGATGGATGTCACTACAGTCTGGTGGTTATAAGAAGTACCCTCCATATTCATCAGTCGCCTTTCCTTGCTCCTGAGTCTTTGCATTAGATGATTTCGTCCGCCGCGCTCGTCGATTGGTTATTAGAAGGTCTGGAGCTGGATGCCAGCCTGTTTCATGTCGGCCGCTACTGTGGCGGCTGGCACGCCAGCACCCAGGGTATGGGCCGTGCCAGCTTCCACTTGGTGGTGCAGGGCGATTGCTGGCTGCACCTCGACGGCCAGGCGCAGCCGGTGTGCCTGAGAAAAGGCGACGCCGTATTCCTGTTGCGCGACCTGGGTTATCGCCTGTCCAGCGACCAGGACGCGGCAGGCGCCTGTGCGCAACCGCGTCAAACCATGCAGGCGCTGGACGGCGACGCCAGCGATGGGGTCGGCCTGGTCTGTGGCTTCTTCCGTTTCCAGTCGGGTTTGTCTTCGCTGATTGTCGAGGGCCTGGCCGACTGGATCCTGCTGCGTGCCGAAGACCCCGCCGGGAGCGCGGCGGGGGCGTTGTTCGGGCTGATCCTGGACGAATGCCAACGCCAAACCGGGCCTTCGCAAACCTTTCTGGAGCGCCTGACGCACTTGCTCTTTCTGTATGCACTGCGCCAGCAAGTGCATGCCGGGCAGCCCCTGGGCGGGCTGATCGCGCTTGCTCGGCAGCCGGCGTTCGCCGGGTTGCTCGAGCAACTGATCGAGCAACCCGGCAAAGCCTGGACACTGGAGAGCATGGCGGCCTGCACCGGGTTGTCGCGCTCGGCTTTCTTCAAACGCTTCAGCGAGCTGGCCGGGCAGTCGCCAGGCCAAGTGCTGCTGGCGTTGCGCATGCGCCATGCTTGCCGGTTGCTGCAGGCGGGCAACACGGTGGAGCAAGTGGGTGCACAGGTGGGGTACCAATCGGTGGCCGCTTTTACCCGGGCCTTCGCCAAGGCAGTGGGCATACAGCCAGGGGCCTACCGGCGGGGCCACGAAGGGCGTTAAGCGGCTCTACTGCGCCGAAAGCCGACTTGCGAGGCGCCACGTTGAAGCTGACTTCCCGGATAAAACTGACAATTTTCCTTGGTTTTATCAGCAGATCCCGTAACTTGAATGTCTGTTCAAGGATGATGGTCATATGGCATCATCGCATCCAAAAACAGTAAAGAGGGTGAGACCTACAAACGACTTTGCGGTGCATCCCGAGCCTGGCGCCACTGCGTTTACACCGGTAGCCGCCTGCGTTCTCGAGGCCTGCACGCCACCATCAAGGAGTACTTCATGCAGTTAAGGAATTTGAAGATCGGCATTCGCGCAGCAAGCGCATTCACCCTGTTGGGCGTTCTGGTGCTGGTGATGGGCCTGATCGCACTTTACGAGACCCGGCAGATGGACAGCGCTACGGACGAGATCCGGGTGACCTGGATGCCGGCAGTGGTAGCCCTCAGTGGAATCAGCACCGACCTGGGCCGCGCCCGCGCCCTTACGTTACGTGCCGCGCTCGACGACAACAGCGATGATCGCAAGCGCAACCTGCAGATGCTGGACAGCATCAACATCGAGCTTTCCAAGGGCTTGAAGCATTACGCTGGCATGGTGGCTGCCACCGATGACCAAAACCTGTTCAACGCTTTCATGACTGCCCATCAGCAGTATTCCGACGTACAGGGGCGTGTGCTGCAGGGGCTCACCAGCGGGCGGATGGACGACGCCAGGCAACTGATCAGCGGGCCGCTGACCCAAAGCGCCGATAGCATGATGCAGGCCATGACCGCGCTGATTGCCTACAACGGCACAAGTGCCGAGCAAGCCTCGCAGCGCAGCAGCGATGTGGCTGACGAAGCGTTCCAGGCGCTGATAGGCGCGCTGTTGGTGATTGTACTGGCGCTTGCCGCCATCGCCACCCTGCTCACCCGCAGTATCGTGCGGCCGTTGGCCGAGGCCGTGGCCGTGGCTGAACGCGTGGCCACCGGCGACCTGACTCGCGAAATACAGGTGGTGGGCCGTGACGAACCGGCCTTGCTGCTGCGCGCGTTGAGCCGCATGCAGACCAGCCTGCGCGATACCATTCGGCAGATAGCCGCCTCGTCCGACCAACTGGCCTCGGCGTCCGAAGAGCTGCACACCGTTACCGAAGACACCAGCCGCGGCTTGCACCAGCAAAGTGCCGAAATCGACCAGGCGGCCACGGCCGTCAACCAGATGACCGCGGCGGTCGAAGAAGTGGCCAACAATGCGGTGAGCACCGCAGACGCCTCCAGAGGTGCCGACCAGACTACCCGCGATGGCCGCGACCGGGTCAACCAGGCGCTGGCCTCCATCCAGCACCTGGTGGCGGACGTGACCGGCACTTCCAGCGAAATCGAACAGCTGGCCAGCAATGCCAACGAGATCAGCCGGGTGCTGGATGTGATCGGTGCAATTGCCGGGCAGACCAACCTGCTGGCGCTCAACGCCGCCATCGAAGCCGCCCGCGCCGGTGAGGCAGGCCGTGGCTTTGCGGTGGTGGCGGACGAAGTTCGTGCCCTCGCCCACCGCACCCAGCAGTCGACGGCCGAAATCGAGCAGATGATTGCCGGGATCCAGAACGGCACCGAGCGCGCGGTGACCGCGATGCACAGCAGCCAGGGGCGTGCCACGGGCACGCTGGAAGTGGCCGAGGGCGCCGGGCAGGCGCTGGAGGTGATTGCCGAAGCGATGGCCTCGATCAACCAGCGTAACCTGGTGATAGCCAGTGCCTCGGAACAACAGGCGCAGGTGGCCCGTGAGGTGGACCGCAACCTGGTGAATATCCGTGACCTGGCCATGCAGACCTCGGCGGGGGCCAACCAGACCAGTGCGGCAGCGCAGGACCTGTCGCGCCTTGCCGTGGACCTGAATGGCATGGTGGCACAGTTCAAGGTCTGATCTGAGATAGCCGGGGCCGCATCGCGGCCCATCGCAGGCAAGCCAGCTCCCACAGGGATCGCCTTAGGGCTGACAGGTGTTTGTCACAAGATATGCAGTGCCTGTGAGATCGAGCGCCGCCCGCGCGGCGCAATCGCGAGCTGCGCTCGCTCCTACGTTTGTTTCGGGCCAATTATTCCTGTGGGATTCGCGCGCGAACGCCTTGGTGCATGCCTCGATATCGCGCCGTACAAACAAGGCGGCCGCGCGCGCCTGTCACAGGCGTTACTGGCCCGAAACAAACGTAGGAGCGAGCGCAGCTCGCGATTGCGCCGCGCGGGCGGCGCTCGATCTCCCTGGCACTGCATATCTTGTGACAAACACCTATCAGCCCTGATGCGTCCCCTGTGGGAGCTGGCTTGCCTGCGATGGGCTGCGAAGCAGCCCTGTTGCAGCCACACGTGACTATCAGTCGTTCACACTCAAAACCCGCCCCGCCTTCTCGCCAGCCTTGCTGCGCGTGGCCAGGCAGTAATACAGCGGCACCGTCACCAGCAAGCCGAACAGCCAGGACAAGTCGGCGCCTTCGACCAGGTTGGAGTACGGCCCGACATACAGCGAGGTATTGGCAAACGGCAGCTGCACCAGGATGCCGCAGGCATAGGCAACGATTGCATGGTGATTGAAGCGGCCATAGATGCCGCCGTCGGCACTGAAGATCGAGGCGATGTCGTACTGGCCCTTCTTGATCAGGTAGAAGTCGATCAGGTTGATCGAGGCCCACGGCACCAGCACCAACAGCAGCGCCAGGATCAGGCCGATGAACTGGCCGATGAAATCTGCCGAGGCGTTCAGCGCGACCATACCGCAGCCCAGCAGTATGACCGAGGCCAGGATCACCCGAACCTTCACGCTGGGGGTCCACTGGGCAACGAAGGTCTGGATTGCAGTCACGATCGACAACACCGCGCCATACAGGTTGAGGGCGTTGTGGCTGATGATGTTGAGCAGGAACAGCACCATCAGGATCGGCCCCAGCCAGCCGGTGGCCTGCTTCACCGCGTCCATCGCATCGGTGCCTTGCGGCACGCACAGCACCGCCACCGCACCAAAGCTGAAGCACAAGATGGTGCCCAGGGTAGCGCCGAAATAAGTCGCCCAGAACGGCTTGGCAATGCCGACTTCACGCGGCAGGTAGCGTGAGTAGTCGGAGGTATACGGCGAGAAGCTGATCTGCCAGATCACACCCAGCGAGACGGTGGCGATGAAGCCCGACAGGTTGAAGGCGCCGCGGCTGAAGAAATCGGCAGGCAGGTCCTGGATGAACATCATGATGAAGCCGGCCAGCAGTGCCGAGCCCATCACCCAGGTGCCGATACGGTTGAGGATGTGGATGAAACGGTAGCCGATCACGCCGATGGCGGTGGCGCTCAAGGCGCCGATCACGATCGCCCCTGGCATCGGCACACTCGGGCTGATGCCGTGGATGGTCTTGCCGGCCAACACGATGTTGGAAATGAAGAAGCCAACATAGATCAACGCCGTGAAGAACACGATCAGCAAGGCGCCATAGCGGCCGAACTGGCCACGGCTCTGCACCATCTGCGGAATGCCCAGCTGCGGTCCCTGCGCAGAGGCCAGGGCGATGACCACGCCCCCGACAAGATGGCCCAGCACGATGGCCACCAGCCCCCACAACAGGTTCAGGTGGAACACCTGTACCACCATGGCACCGGTGACGATCGGCAGTGGCGCAATGTTGGTACTGAACCAGAGGGTGAACAGGTCGCGCGCCTTCCCATGGCGCTCGGCAGGTGGCACATAATCGACCGTGTGATTCTCGACAAACTGGTGTTGCGACGACGGTTGGGACATGGTTTTCAGCTCGAAAGGTCGTTTTTATCGTTGTAAGGAAACCGCATCTAGGCGGCCTCTCAGCTGCGGACCATATTATGGTATTCCAAACTTTTGACAACACTGATCCGCACGAAAAAGCGGCCTCTGTTCTGCTTGAAAAACCCCTTCGACAAACCACCACACCGAGCAAAGCCCCGTATTCCGTGGCTTTTCGCCGCTCATCGTGAAAATGTGCGGCTGAAAATTCTGCTTGCAAAATAGGTATTACGGTATACCATCAGACACATCAACGATAAAAACCGCGGACCACCGCAGCCTTTTAGAGGTAAACCCGATGATCGACGCAACCGTCTACAAGAACGTCCTGGGCTCCTTCCCGTCCGGCGTTACCGTCATCACCACCCTGGACGACGACGGCTCGGTCGTCGGCCTGACCGCCAGCGCATTTTCCTCCCTGTCGATGGAGCCGCCGCTGGTGCTGTTCTGCCCCAACTACAGCTCCGACTCCTACCCGGTACTGATCAAGCAGAAGCGCTTCGCCATTCACCTGCTCTCGGGTGAGCAGCAGGCACACGCCTATGCGTTCGCCAAGAAAGGCAAAGACAAGGCCAACGGTATCGAGTGGACCCTCAGCGAGCTGGGCAACCCGATCCTGGCCGGCGCCACGGCGGTGATCGAGTGCGAGCTGTGGCGCGAATACGAAGGTGGCGACCACGCCATCATGGTCGGCAAGGTGCACAACCTGATCGTTCCAGCCCAGGCGCCGCGGCCGATGGTGTACTGCCGCGGCAAGATGGCCAGCCTGCCGGCCTTGGCCTGAAGCCCATTGTGAATCGAGACAGCTGGCGCCCCCCTGCCTGGCGCCAGCCCCTTTCAAGCGTTGAGGAAAGCCCCATGAAATTTTCGTTGTTCGTACACATGGAACGTTGGGATGAACAGGTCAGCCACCGCCAGTTGTTCGAAGACCTGACCGAACTGACCCTGATGGCCGAAGACGGCGGTTTCAGCACCGTGTGGATCGGCGAACACCACGCCATGGAATACACCATTTCGCCAAGCCCGATGCCATTGCTGGCGTACCTGGCGGCACGCACCGAAAAGATCCGCCTGGGTGCCGGCACCATCATCGCGCCGTTCTGGAACCCGATTCGCGTGGCAGGTGAATGTGCCCTGCTCGACGTGATCAGCAACGGCCGCATGGAAGTGGGCCTGGCCCGTGGCGCGTACCAGTTCGAATTCGACCGCATGGCCGGTGGCATGCCGGCCACCGACGGCGGCAAGGCCCTGCGCGAGATGGTGCCGGTGGTGCGCAAGCTCTGGGAAGGTGACTATGCCCATGACGGCGAAGTCTACAAATTCCCCACTTCCACCAGCGTACCGAAGCCGTTCAACGCTACGCCGCCCATGTGGATCGCCGCCCGCGACCCGGACTCGCACAACTTTGCCGTGGCCAACGGCTGCAACGTCATGGTCACGCCGCTGATGAAGGGCGACGAAGAAGTACTCGACCTGAAGAACAAGTTCCAGGCCGCCCTGGACAACAACCCCGACGTACCGCGCCCGCAATTGATGGTGCTGCGCCACACCCACGTGCACAGCCCGGCCGAGCCGGACGGCTGGAAGGTCGGGGCCCAGGCCATTTCACGCTTCTACCGCACCTTCGATGCCTGGTTCGGCAACAAGACCACCCCGGTCAACGGCTTCCTGGAGCCAAGCCCGGAGTCCAAGTTTGCCGAAGTGCCGGCGTTCCAGCTGGAGAACATCCGCAAGAACACCATGATCGGCACCCCGGAAGAGATCATCGCGCGCATCCGCTATTACCAGGAGCTGGGTGTCGACGAGTTCAGCTTCTGGTGCGACAACAGCCTGCCCCACGCCGAGAAGAAGAAGTCCCTCGAACTGTTCATCAAGGAAGTGGTACCGGCGTTCGCCTGAATTCCCATTGCCTGAAACATTGCGGGACACAGCCCGCTCCCGTAGGCCCATGCGGCTTGCGCGAGCGGGCTTTTTTAGCGGCAAGCTGCAAGCTGCAAGCTGCAAGCTGCAAGCAAAAGCAGATCTGCTTTCGACTTTCGACTTTCGACTTGCAGCTTACGACTTGCAGCCTCCCGTCCCCCCGCAAGAGAAATTTCCACCCCCCTCTTGCACAACAAATATTATGGTATACCATCAGACAACAAGAGCTGATAACCCTCACCAGGAGCCACCCATGAGTTTCGAAATCCGCAAGATCGTCACCTACTCCGAAGAGACCCGCATCGAAGGCGGCAAGGCCACCGACAAGCCGGTGACCATGGTCGGCCTGGCCGTGGTGATCAAGAACCCATGGGCCGGTCGCGGTTTCGTTGAAGATCTGAAGCCGGAAATCCGCGCCAACTGCTCGGAGCTGGGCGCGCTGATGGTCGAGCGCCTGACTGCCGCCATTGGTGGGGCCGACAAGATCGAGGCCTACGGCAAGGCCGCCGTGGTGGGTGCCGATGGCGAAATCGAGCATGCCTCGGCGGTGATCCACACCCTGCGCTTTGGCAACCACTACCGCGAAGCGGTACAGGCCAAGAGCTACCTGAGCTTCACCAACAAACGTGGTGGCCCAGGCACCTCGATCCAGATCCCGATGATGCAGAAAGACGACGAGGGCCTGCGCTCGCACTACATCACCCTGGAGATGCAGATCGAAGACGCACCGCGTGCCGATGAAATCGTCGTGGTGCTGGGCGCTGCCGACGGCGGCCGCCTGCACCCGCGCATCGGCAACCGCTACATCGACCTGGAAGAACTGGCTGCCGAAAAAGCCAGCGCTCAATAACAACAACCAAGACGGGCCGGGGCGTGGCGTGCTTACCCGCCGCGCCCGACCTTCAAGGAGCGCCCTCCATGATTCAGCCTGTCGCTGAACGCACACCTGCCGGCACCAGCTACCTGTCCGTCGGCCAAGGCCAACCCGTGGTACTGATCCACGGCGTGGGCCTGAACAAGGAAATGTGGGGCGGTCAGTTCGTTGGCCTGGCCAACGACTACCGCGTCATCGCCTATGACATGCTCGGCCACGGGCAAAGCCGCGTGCCGGCTGCCGATACGCCGCTGGAAAGCTATGCCGACCAGCTCGCCGAACTGCTTGACCACCTGCAAATCGCCCAGGCCACGGTGATCGGCTTTTCCATGGGCGGCCTGGTTGCCCGGGCCTTTGCCCTCAACTACCCGCAGCGCCTGGCGGCACTGGTGGTTCTCAACAGCGTGTTCAACCGCAGCCCCGAGCAGAGCGCCGGCGTTATCGCCCGCGCCGCCCAGGCCGCAGAGCTGGGCCCCGACGCCAACGTCGACGCCGCCCTCGAGCGCTGGTTCAGCCGTGAATACAAGGCCGCCAACCCGGCCCAGGTCGCCGCTATCCGTCAGGTCCTGGCGAGCAATGACCCGCAGGGCTACCACACCACTTATTCGCTGTTCGCCACCCAGGACATGTACCGCGCCAGCGACCTGGGCAGCATCCAGGTGCCGACACTGATCGCCACCGGCGAGCTCGACTCGGGCTCCACACCGGCCATGACCCGCCAGCTCGCGGCGCGCATCCCGGGTGCGCACAGTGTGGTGCTGGCCGAGCAACGGCATATGATGGCGGTGGAAGCACCGCGTGAAGTCAACAAGATGCTGCTGGACTTCCTCGCGCAAGCCCGCACCCTTACCGAATCCGCCAAGGGGATTGTTGCATGACCCTCGTTCGTTTCCAGATGTGCATCGACGGCCAATGGCGCGATGCCCAGAGCGGCAAGACCTTCGACAGCCTCAACCCGGCCACCGCCCAGGCCTGGGCACAGTTGCCCGATGCCGACGAGGCCGATGTGGAGCTGGCCGTGCAGGCCGCCCAGCGTGCCTTCGACAGCAAGCAGTGGCGCAGCATCACGGCCACCGCGCGCGGCAAGCTGCTGCGTCGCCTGGGTGACCTGATTGCCGAGAACAAAGAGCACCTCGCGCAGCTGGAGAGCCGTGACAACGGCAAGCTGATTCGCGAAACCCGCGGCCAGGTCGGTTACCTGCCCGAGTTCTTCCACTACACCGCCGGCCTGGCCGACAAGCTCGAAGGTGGCACCCTGCCGCTAGACAAGCCCGACCTGTTCGCCTACACCGTGCACGAGCCGATCGGTGTGGTCGCCGGCATCATCCCGTGGAACAGCCCGCTGTACCTTACCGCGATCAAACTGGCCCCGGCCCTGGCGGCCGGCAACACCATCGTGCTCAAGCCGTCCGAGCACGCTTCGGCGACCATCCTGGAGCTGGCCCGCCTGGCCCTGGAAGCCGGCTTCCCGCCGGGTGTCGTCAACGTGGTCACCGGCTACGGTCCAAGCACCGGCGCGGCGCTGACCCGCCACCCGCTGGTGCGCAAGATCGCCTTCACCGGCGGTGCAGCCACTGCCCGCCACGTGGTGCGCAGCAGTGCCGAGAACTTCGCCAAGCTGTCGCTGGAGCTGGGCGGCAAATCGCCGAACATCATCTTCGCCGATGCCGACCTGGACAGCGCCATCAACGGCGCCGTGGCCGGCATTTATGCCGCCTCAGGGCAAAGCTGCGTCGCCGGATCGCGCCTGCTGGTGCAGGACGAGATTTTCGACGAGTTCGTCGAGCGCCTGATTGCCCGCGCCAAGCGCATCCGCATCGGCAACCCGCAGGACGATGCCAGCGAAATGGGCCCGATGGCGACCGCTCAGCAGTTGGCCGTGGTCGAAGGCCTGGTCGCTGCGGCCAAGGCTGAAGGCGCCAAGCTGCACATGGGTGGCAAGCGGGCCGAGGTCGAAGGCGAAGGCTGGTTCTACGAACCGACCCTGTTCGAGTGCGACAGCAACTCGATGACCATCATGCAGGAAGAAGTGTTCGGCCCGGTCGCGGCGGTCATCCGCTTCAAGACCGAGGAGCAGGCGCTGGAAATCGCCAACGACTCGCAGTTCGGCCTGGCGGCCGGTATCTGGACCCGCGACTTGGGCCGCGCCCACCGCCTGGCCCGTGACGTGCGCTCGGGCATCATCTGGGTCAACACCTACCGCGCCGTGTCGGCCATGGCCCCGATCGGCGGTTTCAAGAACAGCGGCTACGGCCGTGAGAGTGGCATCGATTCGGTGCTGGCCTATACCGAGCTGAAGACCGTGTGGATCAACCTGTCCACCGCGCCCATGCCCGACCCGTTTGTGATGCGCTAAGAGGTAGCACGAGATGATCGAACCTGGCATCTACAAAGACGTGATGGGCTCCTTCCCGTCCGGCGTCACGGTTGTCACCACCCTGGACGCCGACGGTGGCATCGTCGGCATCACCGCCAGTGCCTTCAGCGCCCTGTCGATCGACCCGGCGCTGGTGCTGTTCTGCCCCAACTACGCCTCTGACACCTACCCGATCCTGCGCGACAGCAAGCAGTTCGCGATCCACCTGCTGTCGGCCGAGCAAACCGCCGAGGCCTATGCGTTTGCCGGCAAGGGCAAGGACAAGGCCAAGGGCATCGAGTGGCACCTGAGCGAGCTGGGCAACCCGCTGCTGGCGAAGGCCACGGCGATCATCGAGTGCGAACTGTGGCGCGAGTATGACGGCGGGGACCATGCGATCATCGTGGGTGCGGTGAAGAACCTGGTGCTGCCCGAGCAGCCGGTAACGCCGATGGTGTACCACAAGGGCAAGCTGGGCGCCCTGCCGCCTTTGGGCTGATAGACCTTTAAGCCGGTGTTGGCTTCTTCGCGGGCTTGCCCGCTCCCACAGGGACGGCGCAGTTCCCGAGACCTGTGCATGACCTGTGGGAGCGGGCAAGCCCGCGAACAAGCCACCGCCAATGTCCCTGTTTCATTCCGGAGCACTGCGCATGAGCAATGACAAGTACGAGAAAGGCCTGCAAATCCGCACCCAGGTACTGGGCGAAGACTACGTCAACCGCTCGATTCAGAACGCCGACGACTTCACCAAGCCGTTGCAGGAACTGGTCACCGAATACTGCTGGGGCCACGTCTGGGGCCGTGAAGGCCTCTCGCTCAAAGAGCGCAGCATGATAAACTTGGCCATGATTTCCGCGCTCAACCGGCCCCACGAGCTCAAGCTGCACATTCGCGGCGCATTGCGTAATGGCCTGAGCCGTGAACAGATTCGCGAGATCCTGCTCCAGGTCGGCATTTATTGCGGCGTGCCCGCGGCGGTGGACAGCTTCCGCCTGGCCCGCGAAGCGTTCGCTGAAGCCGATGCGGAGCCAACCCGTTAACACCGGGCTGTTCGAACCCACGCAAGGAGCACCCAAGGTTCGTGGTGCTATTGCGGTTGCGGCCGGGCAGCCTCTTTAAGAGCGCACTTGATGAAACGCCAGCCACTCGACGACAGCTTCAAGGTCAACCGCAACCCCGTTACCCTGCGCGAAATCGTGCTAGACAAGCTGCGCGCGGCGATCATGAACTTCCACCTGCTGCCTGGCGACCGCCTGGTCGAACGCGACCTCTGCGACCGCCTTGGGGTCAGCCGTACCTCGGTACGCGAAGCGCTGCGTCACCTGGAATCCGAAGGCCTGGTGGAATTCGCCGACGCCAAGGGCCCACGGGTGGCCATCATCACCCTGGAAGACGCCCGCGACATCTACGAGCTGCGTTGCGTACTCGAAGGCCTGATCGTGCAGTTGTTCACCCTCAACGCCAAGGCCAAGGACATCCGTGCCCTGGAACGCGCGCTGGAGGTCAACCGCGAAGCCTTGGAAGAAGGCGAGTTGCAGCAGGTGCTGGACTCGGTTCAAGGCTTCTACGACGTGCTGCTGGAAGGCTCCGGCAACCAGGTGGCGGCGCAGCAGTTGCGCCAGTTGCAGGCACGCATCAGCTACCTGCGCGCCACCTCGGTGTCGCAGGAAAACCGCCGCGGCGCCAGCAACCGCGAGATGGAAAAGATGGTCGAGGCAATCAAGGGTGGCGACCCGCTGGTTGCCCACCAGGCCTCGGTCGACCATGTGCGTGCGGCTGCCAAGGTAGCCCTGGATTACCTGCGCCAGAAGCAGGAAGACCACGTCAAGGTGCGCGACATCGTCGAGCCCCTGGCGCTGAAGGATCCACGTATTTAACGCCACCCACAGGCCGCTGATCATGCCCAACGCCCCGCGCTACTGCCCGCACTGTACCAAGGAACTGGCCCGGGGCGTTCCTGCAGGTGACACCCACGAACGCCTGCATTGTGGCGGCTGCGGCTACATCCACTACATCAACCCGAAGGTCATCGCCGGCTGCATCATCGAGCGTGACGGCAAGTACCTGCTGTGCCAGCGTGCCATCCCGCCACGCCCCGGCACTTGGACCTTGCCGGCGGGCTTCATGGAGGCTGGCGAGACCACCGAGCAGGCGGCGCTGCGCGAGGTGTGGGAAGAAAGCGGCGTGCGGGCCGACATCATTTCGCCGTACTCGATTTTCAGCGTGCCGAAAATCAGCGAGGTCTACATCATCTTCCGCGCCATCGTGACCGAAGAAACCGGGCAATACGGGTCGGAAACGCTGGCGTACAAGTTCTTCGCACCGGATGAGATCCCTTGGGATCAGATCTACTACCCGGCGATCCGGCAGATTCTCGAACGTTACATCCTGGAGCGGCAGGCTGGGGTGTATGGCATGTACATGGGCAATGACGACACCGGCAAGGTGCACTTCATGCGTTAGCCGGTGCTGGCCCTGTGCCCCAAAAATGCCCGGGTCGCACCAGCAAAGCTCACCCATCACCGCCCACACAACGCGCACCCCCTCTACCCCAAGCCCTTCAGCCAACTGGCACCCTCCTTGCTACCGTCAGCCGCTTAAGCTTTTGTCAGCCTTAGGTTTTTTAAGGCTTAAAGGTACATATTTACTAATTTCCCGTTACCCCAGCGGCCCGCATCATCGCTCCAACAAGAACGCGTCGCCCATCGCCGGCACGCACCCGGGCAGTTGCCAATGCCCTACCTTGCCTTGGAGTCAGTCATGACCAGTGCAGCCAATTCGGCACCCCTCATAGAAAAACACACGATCGGCTATGTGCCACCGCAAGACCGCCATGGAAAGGTAAGGGATCTGTTCACGCTGTGGTTCGGCGGCAACATTGCGCCGTTGCCCATCGTCACCGGCGCGTTGGGCGTGCAGCTGTTTCACCTGAACCTGGTATGGGGCATCGTCGCCATCCTGGTGGGCCACCTGCTCGGTGGCGTGCTGATGGCCCTGCACTCGGCCCAGGGCCCGCAAATGGGCATCCCGCAGATGATCCAGAGCCGTGCCCAGTTCGGTACCTTGGGCGCGCTGCTGGTGGTAGTGATTGCCGGGGTCATGTACATCGGCTTCTTCGCCTCCAACATCGTGCTCGCCGGCAAGTCTTTGCACGGTGTGGTCGAGGCAGTACCGGTGCCGGTCGGCATCGTCATCGGCGCGCTGGGTTCGGGCATCATCGGCATCATCGGCTACCGCTTCATCCACGTCCTCAACCGCATCGGCACCTGGGTGCTGGGTATCGGCATCGTGGTCGGCTTCGGCTATATCTTCACCCATGTGCAGAGCGACGACTTCCTCAGCCGCGGCAGCTTCAACCTGGCCGGCTGGCTGGCCACCGTGTCGCTGGCGGCGCTGTGGCAGATCGCCTTTGCGCCCTACGTGTCGGACTACTCACGCTACCTGCCGGCAGACGTGAAAGTCAGCTCGACCTTCTGGGCCACCTACCTGGGCTCGGCCCTGGGTTCGAGCCTGTCGTTCATCTTCGGCGCCGTGGCGGTACTGGCCATTCCGGCCGGCATGGACACCATGGATGCGGTCAAACTGGCCACCGGGACCCTCGGCCCCGTCATGCTGGTGCTGTTCCTGCTCAGCGTCATCAGCCACAACGCCCTCAACCTGTATGGCGCGGTGCTGTCGATCATCACCCTGGTGCAAACCTTCGCCTACCGCTGGATCCCTACCGCCAAGAGCCGCGCGGTACTGTCGCTGATCGTGCTGTCGGCGTGCTGCGTGGTCGCCGTGTTCGCTTCGGCGGACTTCATTGGCCACTTCGTCGACATGGTGCTGGTGTTGCTGGTGGTGCTGGTGCCGTGGACGGCGATCAACCTCATCGACTTCTATGCCATCCACAAGGGCGACTACGACATCCAGTCGATCTTCCAGGTCGATGGCGGTATCTATGGCCGTTACAACCCGCAGGCTCTGCTCGCTTATGCGGTGGGTATCGTGGTGCAGATCCCGTTCATGAACACGCCGCTGTACGTGGGGCCGATTTCCGAGCACATCAACGGCGCCGACCTGTCGTGGCTGGTAGGGCTGGCGGTGACTTCGCCGCTGTACTGGTGGCTGGCCAGCCGTGACAGTGCTTACCGGCGCCGGCAGCTGAGTGCCAAGCTGGCCATGGGGCACTGAGTTTGCTGCGCCGGCAAATCCCAGCAGATGGTTGTGCACCATCGCTGGGAGCTCCGATGCCGGAAGCTGACCCATACATGACCGAGCACCGCAGGTGGGGCGCTCGGTCGCAGCGCCCCCTGCCCCTCAAGCAGAACTCTACCCTCCCTCCGGCAACAGGCTGCGATCAAACATGAACACCCGCCCACCCAGCGGCGTGTGCTGATACAACTGTTGCGGCCGGCCCAGCCTGGGCTGGTTCTTCTCCCCGGTGTCCTTCACCCACCCCAGCTCACGCAAGCGCTCCAGGCGTTTACGCAGCGAGGTGCTGTTCACCGTCTGCCCCAGGCATGCCTGAACCGCCCCCAGGGCATCGAGCACGGTGAATTTCTCCGCCAGCAGGTACAGCGGCAGGCTGCTGTACACGGTCTTTGCCGCCAGCCGCTCGCGGGCCCGCTCCACCAGCAACGTGTGGTCGAAAGGCAAGAGCACCTTGCGCGCCAACACACTGTCCAGGTCGAAAAACGCCAACTGCTCACCCAAGGCTGCCTGCCCAGGGCCGATCAAGGCGAGGTAATAGGTGCTCAGCGACCAGCCCCGCGGATCGCGAAACGCATTGCCCTCGGTACCCACCTGCTCCATGTAGCACGGCACCAGCCGGGTTTTTTCGCGTAACGCGCGCTCGGCCGCGGCCTCCAGGCTGATGTCAGGGGTTCGACCATTGACGATCACCCCCGGCAACGCCCACTGGCCGGCGTGCGGTTCGCGCTCACGGCGGTGCAACAACACTTGCAGATGCTGCGCATCGGGGGCCAGACGCAGGGTCACGATATCGACACTGGCCAGGACTTCAACTGTACTCACCGGGTTGCTCCTCGTTCACTGGCCTAATAATCCACCAGAGACACTAAGTAAATCAACAAGCAAATCCATAGGGATATACGCTTGACAGACTTAGATCACCAGGTAGATTATGTAGGCAGTCCAGCAAGGAGAACTGCCATGAAAATCGCCAGTTTCGATGTCGATGCGCAGAACGGCTTCACCGGCAACGCGCCGCAGGAACTCCCGGTTCCCGAAGGCCATGAAATTGCGGTTGACCTCAACACCATGGCCCTGCGCGCCGACCTGCGCCTGGGCAGCAAAGATGCCCACCCGGCCAATGCCGCCTGGGTTGTCGCCGACCCGGCGCACATGCTGCAGCCCCTGCAAATGGCCAACGCCGACCTGACCTGGGTCAGCCACTGCGTCCCCGGCACCCCAGGGTTCGAGCTGCTGCCTGGCCTGCCGGCGCCCATCGATTACGACTACTTCGTGTGGAAGGGTGTCGAACCCGACCTACACCCCTACGGCGCCTGCTATCACGACCTCGCCGAACGCCGTTCCACGGGGGTCATCGAATACCTCAAGGTGCAGCAGGTCGGCGCGGTGATCGTCGGCGGCCTGGCCCTGGACTACTGCGTCAAGACCACCGCCCGGCAACTGCGCCAGGCCGGCTTCGAGGTGCTGCTGTACCTACCGGCCTGCCGTGCGCTGACTCAGGCAGGCGCTATCGAGGCGTGCGGCGCCTTGGCCGCCGAAGGGGTCATCCTCTGCGGCGACGAAGCCGCGCTCGACCACCAGCTTGCCCTGATCAAGGAACAACGCCCATGAGCGAAAGTGTTTTCGGCCCCCGCATCATCCAGAACCTGCTGGACACCGACTTCTACAAGATCACCATGATGCAGGCAGTGCTGCACAACTACCCCAACGCCGAGGTGGAATGGGAGTTTCGTTGCCGCAACGACGAAGACTTGTCTCCCTACCTGGCTGAAATCCGCTACCAGGTAGAACAGCTGGCCGAGGTCACGGTGACCCACGACCAGTTGGCCTATCTGGAGAAAATCCCTTTCCTCAAACCGGATTTCATTCGCTTTCTAAGCCTGTTCCGTTTCAACCTGCGCTATGTACAGGTGGGCCTGGACGCCGCCGGGCAACTGGCAGTGCGCGTACGCGGGCCTTGGTTGCATGTGATTCTCTACGAGATCCCGCTGCTGGCGATCATCAGCGAGGTGCGCAACCGCTACCGCTACCGTGACGTGGTGATCGAACAGGTCGGCGAGCGCCTGTACCAGAAGCTCGACTGGCTGAAGGCCGAGGCCAGTGCCGAAGAGCTGGCCGGTTTCCAGTTGGCGGACTTCGGCACGCGCCGGCGCTTCTCCTACCGGGTGCAGGAAGAAGTCGTGCATATCCTCAAGCATGATTTCCCGGGGCGCTTCGTTGGCACCAGCAACGTGCACCTGGCGCGTGAGTTCGAGCTCAAGCCGCTGGGCACCATGGCCCACGAATGGTTTATGGCACACCAGCAGTTGGGCCCGCGCCTGGTCGACAGCCAGGCCGCCGCACTGGAGTGCTGGGTCAGGGAGTACCGAGGGCTGCTCGGCATAGCGTTGACCGACTGCATCACCATGGATGCCTTCCTCGGCGATTTCGACCTGTATTTCGCCAAGCTATTCGATGGCTTGCGGCACGACTCTGGCGATCCACTGGCGTGGGCGGAAAAAGCCATTGCCCATTATGAGCGGCTGGGGATCGACCCAAAGAGCAAGACCCTGATCTTCTCCGATGGGCTGGATTTTGCCAAGGCGCTGGGGCTGTACCGGGCGTTGCATGAACGGATCAATGTGAGCTTCGGCATTGGTACCCAGTTGACGTGCGATATCCCGGGGGTAGCGCCGATGAACATGGTTATCAAGATGACCGCGTGCAATGGGGCGCCGGTGGCGAAAATTTCCGATAGCCCTGGCAAGACCCAGTGCCGGGACGAGAATTTCGTGGCCTATATGAAACACGTTTTCAAGGTGAATTGATGGCGGCTGTGCCGGCTTCATCGCGGGTGATCTTGCGCCCACCAGGCCGGCACTTTCAGTCCACCTGCGGCACCTCCTATCCCCACCCTAGGGAGCTGCCAATAAACCCTCCGGCGGCATAAGCTGAAACGGGCCGACTGATCTGTGCGGCCCGCCTTAACACGTTAGAAATTGAAGGTGTAACGCATGATCAATCGATTTTCATTGGCGCTGTCCGCATAGGTCGATCGGTTCGTAGCGTTACGCCATTGAAAAGAGACGCCTTTGGCTGGGCCACTCTGGATGACATAAGAGAGGTCGGTCACTCGCTCCCACTCTTCACCCTCGCTCCCATTTTGACGAAGTGAAGCGGCTTGGCGGGTTGTTAGCAGAGCAGGATCAATATCATCGCCTTTCGTATATCGAGTGGTGAAAAGCAATCCAGGCACGCCCAACGCGGCGAAGTCATAATCGTATCGGGCGAACCAGACACGCTCGTTGGGCGCAGTGAATGTACTGACCAGCGACTCACCGAACAGGTAGGTATCTGTGCCGTTTATGAACGCAAATGGCGTGTCGCCCCACGCCTTCTGATAGCCGCCCCCGATGATGTGCCCATTTATGCTATAAGCAACGTAGCTACTCAGTGTCCGGTTATCTACGCTACCCAGTTTTTTGGCGCCGGTTTCGCTGGCATCGAAAAAGCGAACATCCGCAATGACATCACCCTTCAAAAACGGCCGACTGACTTTGATTTCGCCGAAGTAGGACTTGTAGAGATCATCAAGTTCGGCGGCGTGCAGGCTAAGCCGCATGTCCTTATCAGCTTTGTAATCGAAGGCAATGTAATTGTAATGGTCAGCTTCGACCGGGGCATAGCCAAATACCGTGAGTGATTCGAAATCGGTAGAGTTACGCTGTTTCACAGCGTTGACCCTTGTGGCCGTAACCGTCAATGCATCAATATCGTTGACCGTCAGAGAACCCCCGCGAAAAACCTGAGGCAACAGGCGACTGTTATTGCTCCAGAGTAAAGGCATCAGAGGACTTAGCCCTCCTACTCTCAACTCAGTCTTGCCTACCCTGGCTTTGGCGGTGGCCACGAATTTTCCATACTCGTCTTCCACGTTTCTGTCGGAATCGAAGGGCAATAGTCCAGATCCCGTTCTGTCAGGGCTAGCGTCAAGCTTGACCCCCAACAAGCCCATAGCGTCGATACCGAAGCCCACGGGGCCTTCTGTGAAGCCGGATTGCAGGTTCAGGATAAAGCCCTGTGCCCACTCATCGCGCTTGGACTGCGCAGCCCCATCATTACGGAAATCGCGATTGTAATAAAAGTTTCGAAGTTCGAGACCACCTTTGAAATCTTCCACGAACGCAGCAGAAACATAAGGCGTCACCAGCAGAGCAGCAGAACAGGCTAATGACTTTTTATTAAAACCACCCATCACAGGCACCCTTATTATTGTTGTATGTTTGTGCATGAGCCGCAGGTCACCCCCATGCAAATGATGAACGTTGACCCCCTGCCTACAGCGCCGACATCAGGTCAGATCGTGTGAAACAATGACCTTGTTCCTCACCACCGTGGAGTCCGCGCGCGACTGGTTGATCAGGGTCACAGCAACAGCACCTACCAGACCGGCAAGGCCGATTGCCATGAAGTTCTGCTCCAGCGGCAAGGCCATCGATACGAGTGCCCCAATCAAAACGGGCGCGACTATCGCTCCGATACGACCGACCCCCGACGCAAAGCCCACACCCGTTGAACGGATGGTGGGGGGGTAAAAATCCCCGGCATACGCATAGGCCAGAAGTTGGGTACCGAGCGTGGAGCCACCCACGATGAACACGACGACGAAGAGCAGTTCAGTAGAACGCGTGTAACCCATTAGCGTGAGTGCAACTGCACCGACCACGTAAAACACCACCAACACCTGCTTGATGCTGAATTTATCGCTGAGCCAGCCACCGAAAAGTGCACCGAATATCGACCCGAGGTTGAACACAATAACGAAATTCAGGGCGGAACCGAGGCTGAAACCCGCCATGGCCATGAGCTTGGTGAGCCATGAGTTGAGCGCATATACCATGAAAAGCCCAGTAATGAACGCCAGTCAGATCATGACGGTGCTGTAGGCACGCCCTTCCTGGAAAAGGCTTCGTACAGGCTTGTCTTGCTCGGCAACAATATGAGGGTTACCGACAAGCGTAGTGTCATCCTTGATCATAAGTTCAGGACGAAGACGACGTGCAATGATTTTCAACTCGTCTTCCCGACCTTGCTTCAACAGGAAGCCGATAGAGTCGGGCATGGTCTTCAATATGAAAGGAATCAAAAAGACTGGTAGGGCTGCTACGTAGAAAACATATTGCCAGCCGTAGCTTTCGATCAGTTGCTTACCCGTGAGCGCTACCAAAATTCCGCCCACCGAATAGCCCGCGAAAACGAGGGTCACCAAGCGGGTGCGAACCTTCATGGGCGAGAACTCTCCCATCTGCGCCGTGCAGATAGGCAACACACCGCCGATCCCCAACCCTGCGATAAAGCGCAGGATGCTAAAGGTTAACGGATTGTCAGTAAAACCGGCGGCAGCAGTGAATAGGCTGAAGAGAGCCACACAGATTGCAATCATCTTTGGCCGACCTATACGGTCTGCCAGCGTCCCCAGGAAAATTGCCCCCAGCATGGTGCCAAACAAGGCTGAGCCAGCCATGACGCCGGCACTGGTTGCGTCAATTTGCATATCAACCATGATGGCTGGCAGTGCTGCCCCCACCACCGCCAAGTCGTAACCATCAATGATCAGTATCAGCACGCACCAAAAAAGAATCAACCCATGAAAGCGATTGAACTTAGACTCTCCGGCCAACGTGAACACATTCAAAGCACTCATACCGTATCTCCTTCAATCTTATTTTTTTCTACTGAAGTGTACTTACGTGTCGCGATCGCAGGCCAATCCAACAGGCTCGACTGTCTGCATGAAACTGCTAGGACTGTCTTTCAGCCCAGGCACAATTTACGCACCCGCCCCATGCCTGAAGCCGAAGTACTTGCGGTAACTACTTTGATAAACGCGAGGTAGCGAGCCAGCACTTGGCGCTGACACGGGCAGGGACATGCTTTCCGGCCACCACAACCACTCAAGTCACGCCTGTTGGTCTCGAACGGTGATGATGGAGAGGCAGAAGTCGAGTTCGCCTAATTCGGGCGTTTGGGAGAGCAATCATTAAAACGGGTGCGGGCAATCAGGCCTTCAAATGTGCAGTGTGTACTGACACCGTGAGAGCCTTCGCCAAAGAGGTCGCTTTGGTCAGCTTGAGCATTGCAATCACAGCGTTCAATACATGCACCCACAGACAACCAGGGCCCACATGTCTGAAGATCAACAACATGCTGATAGCCAAAGCTAGGTAACGCAGGAAAGTAACAAGGCATCACGATGCGTCCCTCTGATTTGTTCTTATTGGGGAGAAGTCGCTGAAGCGTCAGAAAAATAATCGCCTTCGAATGACGTGCGTGACAATGGTAAAAGCGCCCAAAATCTGTGACCGGATTTGCCACTCACGATCGATAACTTCAGAAGGATTGTCCACGCACTTGCAGTGATAGAGCGGTGAGGGGGAGTACCGGTGCGGGCGACGTTTTGTGCTATGCCATGCACAACGCCAGAAACCGCGCCGCCGCCCGCGAGGGCGTAGCGGCGTGCGGCATCAATATGGAAAAACGACGCACCAATGCCTGAGGGCTCACCTGCAAGCGTTGCAAAGCACCGTCCTCGTGGCGTATGGACATGGCTGAAACAAAGCCGATGCCCATGCCGGCACGCACCGCTTCCTTGACCCCCTCCACACCGGCGATTTCCAGCGCCACACGCATGGCTACGCCATCACGGGCGAATGCCCGCTCAACGACCTGCCGCACCCCCGAGCCGCTTTCACGCAACACCAACGGATAGGCCCCCAGCGCCGCCAATGGCTGCTTGTGCGTACCTGCCAGGGGGTGCCCGCGCGGCACGATCGCCACGATTTCGTCCTCGTGCCACGGCGTGGTGTGCGTGCCTAGGGGCAACTCATGGCCGGGCGGCCCCTCGATCAGGGCGATATCAACGCTGTCCAGTGCCGCCACGATCTCCGCCGTGTTGCCATGCGAGGTCGTCACCAGCACTTCCGGGTACTGCCGATGAAAATCGGCAATCAGGTAAGGCAACAGGTAACTGGCGGGCGTAGTGCTGGCGCCAATGCGCAAGGTGCCGCGCTCCAACCCGCGCATGGCCTCGCGCAGGGCTTGGGCCTGGCGGAAGGTATCGCGCAGGCGCTCGGCGTGTGCGAGCAGTTGCTCGCCAGCCGCTGTCAGGCGCACGCCACGACCGGCCCGTTGGTAGAGGGGTTCGCCGAACGCCTCCTGCAGCAGCTTGAGCTGCCCGGAAACCGCAGGCTGCGACAGGTGCAGGGCCTGGGCCGCATGGCTGATGTTGCCATGCTCGGCAACGGTGGCGAATGTTATCAGCTGTTCTGGGGTCATGAACTCAAAATATCAGCAAAGCGGATATCTGCCATCCCAAATTACGATTTTTTATAAGCTTATAACCGGATTAACGTAGGCCTCGTCGAATCATTGCCCGGAGGACTCACATGGCCACGGTACCGTCCCATCCTGCCTACACCCCTACCCTTTCTACCAAAGGGCGGCTCAATGGCATCCTGTTTGTCGCGCTGTTCGCGCTGGCTGTCACGCAACTGGCGGCCATACCCGCCATCGCCAGGCTTGGCATCAGCCCGCTGATTGTCGGCATCGTCGCCGGTGCGCTGTATGGCAACGCGCTGCGTGACGGCGTGCCGGCAAGCTGGGCCGCGGGTATCAATTTTTCCGCTCGCGGCTTGTTACGCATTGCCGTGGCGTTCTTCGGCCTGCGGGTGAGCCTGCAGGAAATTGCCGAGGTAGGCTGGTCGGGGCTAATCGCCTCGCTGCTGGTGGTTGGCAGCACATTGCTGATCGGCCTGTGGTGCGGCATGAAAGTCTTCAAGCTCGACCGCGACACCGCGCTGCTGACGGCCGCCGGTAGCGCCATCTGCGGGGCAGCCGCCGTGCTGGCATTCGAATCGGCGCTGCGCAGCGCCCCGCACAAGAGCGCCATGGCGGTGGGCAGTGTGGTGCTGTTCGGCACCTTGTTGATGTTCGTCTACCCCTTGGCGATCAACGCTGGCTGGCTGCACCTGGACACCTTGGGTGCCGGCCTGCTGCTGGGCGGCACCATCCACGAAGTGGCCCAGGTGGTCGGCGCCGCCAGCAACGTCAGCCCGGAAGTCACCCACATCGCGACCATCGTCAAGATGACCCGAGTCATGCTGCTGGTACCCGTGCTGCTGGTGGTCGGCCTGTGGATCAGCCGTTCGCGCCAGGCTGGCCAGGGCAAAGGCAACGGCCGCATCGCCATGCCCTGGTTCGCCTTCGGCTTCCTCGGCCTGGTGCTGGTGAACTCGCTGCAGGTGCTGCCCGGCAGCGTGACCCAGGCGCTCAACGGCCTGGACACCTTCGCCCTGACCATGGCGATGACCGCGCTGGGCATGGAGACGCGCTTGAGCCAGATTCGTCAGGCCGGGCCACGGGCGCTGGCGACCGGGGCGCTGCTCAACCTGTGGCTGGTTGGCGGCGGCCTGGCAATCACCCTCGGGGTGCAGAAGTTGTTGAGCTGATCGGCAACCGGGCGGCGAAGCAGGCGTAGCGCTGCAAAGGTTTTTCACCGCCCCCCTCGTGGCCGCCCACATTTCTCGGTATGGTGTTGTCCAAGAAGGATGTTTTACCCGCACAGGAAAGACTTAGATGCCTCAACGCCATGTCATCAATGCATCCGTCAGCCCCAAAGGCAGCCTGGAGACGCTGTCACAACGTGAAGTGCAGCAACTGAGTGAAGTCGGTACCGGTAGCCTTTACACCTTGTTCCGCCAGTGCGCCCTGGCCATCCTCAACACCGGCGCCCATGTCGACAACGCCAAGACCATCCTCGAGGCTTACCGGGACTTCGAGGTGCGTATCCACCAACAGGACCGTGGCGTGCGCCTGGAGCTGCAGAATGCCCCGGCCGACGCCTTTGTCGATGGCGAGATGATCGCCAGCACCCGCGAAATGCTGTTCAGCGCCCTGCGCGACATTGTCTACACCGAAAGCGAACTGGCCAGCCAGCGCATCGACCTGGAAAGCTCCCAGGGCATCACTGATTACGTGTTCCACCTGCTGCGCAACGCCCGCACCCTGCGCCCGGGTGTGGAGCCGAAGATGGTGGTGTGTTGGGGCGGCCACTCGATCAGCAGCGAGGAATACCAGTACACCAAGAAGGTCGGGCACGAACTGGGGCTGCGCAAGCTGGACGTGTGCACCGGTTGCGGCCCGGGCGTGATGAAGGGCCCGATGAAGGGCGCGACCATTGCCCATGCCAAGCAGCGCATGCATGGCAGCCGCTACCTGGGCCTGACCGAGCCGGGCATCATCGCTGCCGAGGCGCCCAACCCGATTGTCAACGAACTGGTGATCCTGCCGGACATCGAGAAGCGTCTGGAAGCCTTCGTGCGTGTCGGCCACGGCATCATCATCTTCCCCGGTGGCGCCGGTACGGCAGAGGAATTCCTCTACCTGCTGGGTATCCTCATGCACCCGGACAACCACGACCTGCCATTCCCGGTGGTGCTCACCGGCCCACGCAGTGCCGAACCTTACCTGCAGCAGTTGCATGCCTTTGTCGGTGCCACGCTGGGCGAGGCGGCACACCGCTTGTACGAGATCATCATCGACGACCCGGCAGAAGTTGCCCGGCACATGGTCGACGGGCTCAAGGCGGTGAAGCAGTTCCGCCGCGAGCGCAACGATGCCTTCCACTTCAACTGGTTGCTGAAGATTGAGGAGAGCTTCCAGCGCCCCTTCGACCCTACGCATAAGGCCATGGCAGAACTCGACTTGCGCCGCGATCTGCCACCGCACGAACTGGCGGCCAACCTGCGCCGGGCGTTTTCCGGCATCGTGGCCGGCAACGTCAAGGACAAGGGTATCCGCCTGATCGAGGAGCACGGCCCTTATCAGATTCGTGGCGACAGCGCTGTGCTCGATCCACTGGGGCGGTTGCTGCAGGCGTTCGTCGACCAGCACCGGATGAAGTTGCCCGGCGGGGCGGCGTATGTACCGTGCTATCAGGTCGTGACCTGACAGCGCCTTGCGCTAATGCGCGTCAGTCATGCAACTTGGGGCCGCGTTGCGGCCCATCGCCGGCAAGCCAGCCACAGGGATCGCATCAGGGCTGGCAGGTGTTTGTCAGAAGATATGCAGCGCCTGTTAGAGCGAGCGCCGCCCGCGCGGCGCAATCGCGAGCTGCGCTCGCTCCTACGTTTGTTTCGGGCCAATTATTCCTGTGGGATTTGCGCGCGAACGCCTTGGTGCATGCCTCAATATCGCGCCGTACAAACAAGGCGGCCGCGCGCGCCTGTCACAGGCGTTACTGGCCCGAAACAAACGTAGGAGCGAGCGCAGCTCGCGATTGCGCCGCGCGGGCGGCGCTCGATCTCACAGGCGCTGAAGATGCTCCGGCTACCCTTGCCAGAAACCATAGAATCTCCCACAGGGATCGCCTCAGGGCTGACCAAGGCTGAAGCCTCACTGGCCAACCCCCGCCATCGACCGCTCAACAAAACGAATACTGTCCCGCCCACCCCGCTTGGACTGATACAACGCCACATCACCCTGCTCGATCAGTGCCGCCAGACTCGCCGGCGGCTGGTCGAACAGGTTGGCGCCAATACTGAGCGTCACCGCCTCCGGCGTCGGCACCGTCTTGCCCGCATACAGCTGGAACTGTTCCCGCAAGATCCCACCCAGGTCCAACACCCGCTCATTGCTGGTGCCACTGAGCAATATGACAAACTCGTCCCCGCCCAAACGCGCCGCCAGCGAGCGCTCCGGCAGCACCGTACGGATCATCTCGCTCAGGGCGACCAGCAACCGATCCCCGGCAATATGCCCATGCAAGTCATTGACCAGCTTGAAATTGTCGATGTCGATCAGCAGCAATGCACCAGGCTGGTTTGGGCTGACGTCCTTGAAAAAAGGGGCTGCCCGCACTTCCAGGGCCCGCCGGTTGTACAGCGCGGTCAGCGGGTCGCGTGCCGCCAACCGGGCAATCCGCTCCTCGCGTCGGTAACGCACGGTGCCAGTCATCGACAAGGCAATCAGCATGATCGCCATCGCCCCCTCCACCAGCGAAACCTGAATGATCAGCCCGCCAAACGTGGCCAGGTCGATCAAGGTACCCGGTGCAATCGCAATGATTGCCTTGACCACGTAGAACACACCATGGAGCAACAGCACGTAGCGCAGCTGCACCGCGCCAACGCTCAACGACTTGCCATGCGGCCGCAACAGGAAGCTCGCCTTGAGGGTCAGCGCCGCTACCAGCAACGAGTTGACCATCAACATCACCTTCGACCACTGCGGCCCCACGGGCAACAGCAGCAGGGCGAACCAGACCAGCACGATGACCAGCCAGGCCCGTGACAAACGCTCCTGGGTAAAGCGCAGCACACCCCACAAGAAGAACCCATGGGCCACTACCAGCAAGCCATTGGCGAACCAAATGCCGATGAACAGCAAACCGATCCCGCGCAACAAGGCCAGCATGCAACCGACCGTGATGGTGGCGAAGCCTGCGCTCCAGAACAGTAGCGAGGACTCGCGAACACTGCGCCATTCAATTGCCAAATACAGGGCAGCCGCCGCTGCCAGGGCAACCGAAATGGTCAGCATCGTAGGTGGATCTAGCGCCATATACGCTTTGGCCTATCTGGTTAACAAGGAAAAGGGCGCGATTGTATGCGCTTGTGATGACTTTTCAGAGGGGCCCTGGTCGGGAGCCCCTAAATCATAGCTTAACCGCAGGAACGCCTGCGGCAGCACCGATATCATATTGATATCATCGCAGGCTGAATAGCTGACCTGACGATCAGTCAGCTTCCCTTCATGAGGCCCTCGGTCAGGCCCAGGCGACCATTTCCTTGCGCCAGATCGTTGCGCAACCGCGCCGTGCTTCAGCCGGTGTCACAACACCCGCTTGATCAACGGTTCCAGGCGGCTGTAGCGCAAACGCCGCAGGAACCGGCGCACTTCCTTGGGGTGTTCGGCCTTCACCCCCAGGGCCTCCAGCGAGTCGATCGGCGGCGCGAAATGGCGCAACCCGTCGAGCTCCGCTTCACGCGGCGCCAACCATTGCCCATGCGGGTCGTCGATCAGCAAGCCGTTCTCCAGGTCCAGGTTGAACCCCCGCGGGTTCAGGTTGTTGCCGGTCAGCAGCGAATAACGCTGATCGACCCACACCCCCTTGGCATGGAACGTATGCCCCGGGTCGTTCCAGATGCGCACTTGTAGCTGCCCGCCGGCTATCGCCGCCTGGCGGCGCCGAACGAAGGCGCGCAAGGTGTCCTCGTACAGGTAAGGCAACGCGCCACTGGCGCTGAACGGTTCGCCAGGGGGGATATAGAAGTCGTTCGCTGTGCGGTCGCCGACAATCAACTCAACCCGCACCCCACGCGCCAACGCCTGGTCAAGCTCGCGCATCACGACACGTGGCGGGTTGAAATACGGCGTACTGATGATGATCTGCGCCTGCGCCGCCGCCAGTAATGCGCACACGGCCCGGTTCAACCGGTTGCCTCGGCCCACGCCCAGCAGCGGTATGACCCGCAGGCCCTGCCCTGGCTCAGGGGCCGGGGCCTGATAGGCCATGCGCCGCAACCGCGCGCGCAAGCGCCGGATGTCACCGCGCAGGCTACGGGTAGAAGGTGGCGCCGGCAGATCGAGACGCGGCGTGGCGGCCGGATGCAGCAGGCGCTGCACCAGGTCGGCCATGGCGTCCGCCAGTGCCGGTGACTGGAACAGGTGATAGCGGTCCAGGCGGTAGCGATCGAAACGGTGCAGGTACACGTTGTTCAGGCTGGCACCGGTATAGATCACACAGTCGTCGATGATGCTGCCCTTGAGGTGCAACACCCCAAACAGCTCGCGGGTCTGCACCGGCACCCCATGGATGGCGATCTCCAGCCCGTGCAACTGGCGCTGGGCCTGGTACCAGGCCGCATTGCCCGGTTGATGCCCGGCCCCCAGCAGCCCGCGGCGGGCGCGGAACCAGTCGACCACGACGGTGATTTGCAGGCCTGGGCGCGCGGCCTTGGCCTTGTACAAGGCGTCCAGTACTTCCTGGCCTGCCTCGTCTTCCTGCAGGTACAGGGCCACAATGACAATGCGCCGGGTGGCCATGCCGATACGCTCGAGCAGGCAGGCACGGTAGGCCTTGGCATCGGGCAGCACCTGAATCGACTCAGGTGCGATAGCGTAGCCTGGCAGGCTTGCCAGCAAGGTTTCGGGGTTCACTGACAATCACCTTCTCTATGCGATCACTGTCGGCCCTGCCAACGGGCATGGCCATTCCTGGCCGCTGCGCCCTGGGTGTAAGATCGACCCGGCAACGACCTATAACAACAAGCACCACGCGAGGCCCTGTTTTTCACTGCCCCTGACAAACCACGGCTCAGCTTGCACAGGTACAGCGCAATGGTCCACCCCGTTTCTGCAAACCCGCCGCTTTCAAGTGTAAAGCGTTGTTCGGTCAAGACCTTCGGCTTTCTGATTTTGCCCAATTTCACCACGATCGGCCTGGCATCGGCCGTCGAAACCCTGCGCATGGCCAACCTGGCCGCACATCAAACCTTGTTTCGCAGTGTGTTGATTGCGGCGGATGAGGCACCGGTGGTGGCCAGCAACGGCATGCGCGTACTGCCCGACTACAGCATCGCCAACGCCCCTGCCCTGGACACGCTGCTGGTGGTAGGCGCCAACCCGATCGACCGTGGCCGCGGCAACCGCCCGCTGATCGAATGGCTGCGCCACCTGGCACGGCAACACCTGCCCCTGGGCGGTATCTGCACCGGCAGTTACCTGCTGGCCAGGGCCGAGCTGCTCACCGGCTACCGCTGTACCATCCACTGGGAAGACCTGCCAACCCTGCAAGCGCATTTTCCCGGCATTGTCATCTCCAGCCAGCTGTTCGAGCTGGACCGCGACCGTTATACCTGCTCGGGCGGGGTGGCGGCGATGGACATGATGCTGCAACTGGTAGCCCGCGAGCCCGGTGGCCAGGCTATCGCCGCCAAGGCCGCCGAACTGCTGCTGTGTGATCGCGTGCGTGGCGAGCGCGACCGCCAACGGGTGCCGTTGCGCACCCTGCTCGGCAGTGCCCAGCCCAAACTCACCCAGGTGGTGGCGATCATGGAGGCCAACCTCGAGGAACCGCTGACCCTCGAAGAGCTGGCCAGCCTCAACGAGGTGACCGTGCGCCAGCTCGAAAGGCTGTTCCACAAATACCTGCAACGCACCCCCAGCCAGTACTACCTGGAACTGCGCCTGTCACACGCACGGGAGCTGCTGCTGCGCAGCGATGTGCAGGTGCGCGAAGTGGCGCTGGCGTGCGGGTTCAGTTCGCCAGCGCATTTCTCCAAGAGCTACAGCCGGTTCTTCGGGTTGTCACCACTGGGCGAGCGGCGGCAGGCCTCGTTGCACTGACCGGGGTCATGGGCTAGGTCAGGTTCGCACCCTTTGCGCGATGTGGGGGCCAGGTGATTCAATCTTCCAGCGCAGCGTGGGCTGTTTCCCGGCACATCAGCATGGCCACCAGCGCCACCAGTGCCGCTGCCAGCAAGTAACCCGCCGGCGCCAGTTTGCTGCCGGTCACCTGGATCAGCCAAGTGGCAATGAACGGTGCAGTGCCGCCAAACAGCGCATTGGCCGCATTGAAGCTCAAAGCAAAACCGCTGAAGCGCACCCGCGTGGGAAACAGCTCTGCCAGCAGGCACGGCAAGGTCCCGTCGTTCATCGCCAGCATCGCACCGAACAGAATTTGTATCGCCAGGATCACCAGCAGCGGTTGCCCGTCCAGCAGTCTGAACAGCGGCACTGTCAGGCCAAGGAACAACAGCGATGCCACCACCAGCATGGTTTTGCGTCCAAACAGGTCAGACAGCCGCCCCATCAGGAAAACCAGGCCGATATAGGTGGCCAGCGACACCGTCGACGCAATGAATGAATCCCGCTCGCTCATGCCCATTTCAGTGGACAGATAGGTCGGCATGTAGCTGAGCAGCAAATAGAACGCCACCGCGTTCAGGCACGTAACCCCCATGCCGATAGCCAGGCTGCGGCGATGCTGGCCGAGCAGTTCGCGCAAGGGCGCCGGAGCCATGCCGGCCTTGTTTTCCAGGCGCTGCTCCATTTCCAGGAACTTGGGCGTGTCCTGCAAGCTGATGCGGATATAGCGCCCCACCAGGCCAAATGGCGCCGCCAGCAGGAACGGCAGGCGCCAGCCCCAGGTGTGCAAGGCTTCACTGCTGAGCCCTTCATGCAACAGCGCGACGAACGCTGCCCCAAACAACAGGCCCGCCGCGGTACTGGCCGGCACAATGCTGGTGTACAAGCCACGCCGGCCCGGCGGCGCGTACTCGGCCAGGAACGCTGCTGCACCGGCATACTCACCCGAAGCGGAAAACCCCTGCACCAGGCGAATCAACAACAGCAGCGCCGGCGCCCATAGACCGATCTGGGCGTAACCGGGTAGCAAGCCGATGCAGAAGGTGGACAGCGACATGATCAGAATCGACCACGACAGCGCCGTGCGCCGGCCATACCGGTCGCCGAAATGGCCCCAGACGATGCCGCCCAATGGGCGTACCAGAAACGACAGGGCGAACACTGCAAAGGTTGCCAACAGGCTGGTGGCCTTGTCGGCCTGCGGGAAGAAGGTGGCGGCGATGATGGTGGCCAGGTAGCCATAGGCTGCGTAGTCGAACCATTCGACGAAGTTACCCATGAAACTGGCCCGGGCAGCCCTGCGCAGGGCTTGGCGTTCGGCGCTGTGCGAAACGCCAGCGACGGCGGATGGGTCAAGGGTGGTGCTGGACATGACGGGTACCCCATGGTTGTTCTAATTGGAGGCAGGGTGTGGTGGTCATACGGGATATTGTTGTTGTGTGTAGTGGCTTTGGCGCCGACTCACCGGCGCCCACAGGGCGCTGGCGTGCCGGCGCCAAAGCCGGCATCAGTCTTATTTGCGAATGATGTTGTGCTCCGGCCCATACGGGAACCGGGTGATGTTTTCGGCACCGCTGTCGTTGACGATCAGGATGTCATGCTCGCGATAGCCACCGGCCCCAGGCCGCCCTTCGGGCAGCATGATCATCGGCTCGATCGACACCACCATCCCCGGCTCCAGCACTGTGTCGATGTCTTCACGCAGTTCAAGCCCGGCCTCGCGGCCGTAGTAATGGCTCAAGGTGCCGAATGAGTGGCCATAGCCGAAGGTGCGGTATTGCAGCAGGTCATGGCGCAGGAAAATGTCATTCAGTTCACGGGCAATGTCGCTGCAGCGCATGCCTGGGCGCACCAGTTTCAGCCCGGCTTCGTGCACCTCGACGTTGGCCTGCCATAACCGCAGGTGCGCCTCCGGGCAGTGGTCGAGGAACAGCGTACGCTCCAGTGCGGTGTAGTAGCCGGCGATCATCGGGAAGCAGTTGAGGCTCAGGATCTCCCCCTTGCCGACCCGGCGGCTGGTGACCGGGTTGTGTGCACCGTCGGTGTTGAGCCCGGACTGGAACCAGGTCCAGGTGTCCATCAGTTCGGCATCCGGGAAGCGTCGGGCAATTTCGCGCACCATCGCCTGGGTCGCGTGCAGCGCCACCTCGTACTCTGGCACCTGGTCACGCAGTGCCTCCACCACCGCAGCCCCGCCGATATCGGCTACCTGTGCACCGTGGCGGATCAGCGCCTGTTCCTCGGCCGACTTGATCATGCGCATGCGCATGCAGGGCGCGCCGATATCGACCAGTTCCGCTTTCGGATAGCAGGCCGCGAACTTGGCGTGGTTCTGAAGGTTGAGGTGGTCGTACTCCACCCCGATGCGCGAGGCCAGGGGCAACGCCTGCTGGATCGCGACGAAGTAGTTGTCACGTTGCCAGTCGGTGTAGACGATGTTGTCGGTACCGACCGTACGCCGCCACGGTTGCCCGCCATCGATATTGGCGCTGACCGAGACAACCTTGTCCTGGGTAACGACCAGCGCATAGGGGCGGCCGAACGAGCAATAGAGGAAGTCGCTGTAGTAGTTGACGTTGTGGTACGAGGTGAAAATGGCCGCTTCGATGTCGTGTTCCGCCATGTACGCCCGCAGCCGGGCGTGGCGGGCGGCATATTCCTGGGCAGAAAAGGTCGGCTGCACCTTGTTGCCGTTGCGGATTTTCAGGGTCTTGGGCATTTGCATGGTCGGGTTTCCTTGTCGTTGTGAGCACGCTGTTCAGGCCGGCCGCCTGAGAAGCATTGCAACAGAACCGACAAGGGCACTTTTGTATCTATCCGACCTGGAATTGGCGGGATCGCCAATGGCAAAGGGGGCTGCCCAGCAGCCCCCGCAGGTTCCTCACTTCAGGTCAAAACGGTCCAGTTCCATGACCTTCTCCCAGGCGGCAACGAAATCGCGCGCGAACTTGGCGCCGCCATCACTGCTGCCGTACACCTCGCTCAACGCCCGCAATTGCGCATGCGACCCAAACACCAGGTCGACGCGGCTCGCGCTCCATTTCACCTGCCCGCTCTTGCGGTCGCGGCCTTCGAACGCTTCGTTGTCTGCCGAAGTCGGCTTCCACTCCACGCCCATGTCCAGCAGGTTGCGGAAGAAATCGTTGCTCAGGGTGCCAACCTTGTCGGTGAACACGCCCTGTTGACTCCCCGCATGGTTGGCACCCAACACGCGCAGCCCGCCGATCAGTACGGTCATTTCCGGCGCGGTCAAGGTCAACAGCTGCGCCTTGTCCAGCAACAACTTCTCGGCTTTGACGCTGTAGCGGCCCTTGCTGAAATTTCGGAAACCATCCGCCAGCGGCTCCAGCACGGCGAACGATTCCACGTCGGTCTGTGCCTGCGTAGCATCGGCACGGCCCGGGTGAAACGCCACGCTCAGGTCATGACCGGCGTCCTTGGCGGCCTTCTCCACGGCAGCGGCACCGGCCAGCACGATCAAGTCGGCCAGGGAAATGTGCTTGCCGCTGGCAGCGAACTCGGCCTGGATGTGCTCAAGCGCGGCAACGACCTTGCCGGTGCCCTGGTTGGCCACCCAGTCTTTTTGCGGTGCCAGGCGCAGGCGACCACCGTTGGCACCGCCGCGCTTGTCAGAGCCCCGGAAGGTCGATGCTGCAGCCCAGGCCGTGGCCACCAGCTCGCCCACGCTCAGGCCCGTGGCCAGCACCTTGGCCTTGAGCGCGGAAATGTCCTGCTCGCCCGCCAGCGGGTGGTCGACTGGCGGGATCGGGTCTTGCCACAGCAGCTCTTCATTGGGCATTTCCGGGCCCAAGTAGCGCGCCAGCGGGCCCATGTCGCGGTGGATCAGCTTGTACCAGGCGCGGGCGAAAGCATCTGCCAGTTGCTCAGGGTTGTCCTTGAAGCGCTTGGCGATAGGCCCATAGACCGGGTCGAAGCGCAGCGCCAGGTCGGACGTGAGCATCGACGGCGCGTGGCGTTTGGCCGGGTCGTGGGCATCCGGTACGGTGCCCGCGCCTTTGCCTTCTTTCGGTGTCCACTGGTGGGCACCAGCGGGGCTTTTGGTCAGCTCCCACTCGAAGTCGAACAGGTTGTTCAGGTACTCGTTGCTCCACTTCGTCGGCGTCGAAGTCCAGGTCACTTCAAGGCCGCTGGTGATGGTGTCGCCGCCCTTGCCGGTACCCAACCTGTTGGCCCAGCCCAGGCCCTGCAGTTCCAGCCCAGCGGCTTCCGGCTCGGGGCCGACATTGTCGGCCGGGCCGGCACCGTGGGTCTTGCCGAAGGCATGGCCGCCGGCGATCAGCGCCACGGTTTCTTCATCGTTCATGGCCATGCGGCCAAAGGTTTCACGGATGTCCCTGCCCGAGGCGACCGGGTCGGGGTTGCCCTCCGGCCCTTCCGGGTTCACGTAGATCAGGCCCATCTGCACGGCCGCCAGCGGGTTCTCTAGGTTACGCTCGCCACCGAGGTCTCGGCTTTGTTCCTGCGGGTGCTTGGCGGGCTCTGCCACCAGGTCCCCTTGCCCTGGCGGCTGGGCTTTGACCTGCTCCTTGCCATAGCGGGTATCGCCACCCAGCCAGACCTTTTCCGAGCCCCAGTAGACATCTTCGTCCGGCTCCCACACATCGGCGCGGCCGCCAGAGAAGCCGAAGGTCTTGAAGCCCATCGACTCCAGCGCCACATTGCCCGTGAGCACGATCAGGTCGGCCCAGGAAATCTTGTTGCCATACTTTTGCTTGATCGGCCACAGCAGGCGCCGGGCCTTGTCCAGGCTGACGTTGTCTGGCCAGCTGTTGAGCGGTGCGAATCGTTGCTGGCCAGAGCCTGCGCCACCGCGACCATCGGCAATGCGGTAGGTGCCGGCGCTGTGCCAGGCCATGCGGATGAACAGCGGGCCGTAGTGGCCGAAATCGGCCGGCCACCAGTCCTGCGAATCGGTCATCAACGCGGTCAGGTCTTGCTTCAGGGCCTGGAAATCCAAGCTTTTGAAGGCCTTGGCATAGTCGAAGTCCGGGTCCATCGGGTCAGACTTGGACGAGTGCTGGTGCAGGATTCTGAGGTTGAGCTGGTCAGGCCACCAGTCACGGTTGGTGGTGCCGCCACCTGCGGTTTGATGGAACGGGCATTTCGATTCATTCGACATCTGCGGGTACCTTTAGGTCGATTATCCAGATTTCCGGTCTGTGCCAGATGTTCGCTCAGCCGAGCAGGCGCGCGTGCCATGCCTGATCAGGGGTAAACGGGGGCTCGCGAAGCTGTCACAACGGGTGGGTGCGGTCTTGCACAGGCGTGCTGCCCCCACCGGTGCGCGGAATTCGCGGGGCCAGGAGAAAGACTAGCCGAGCCTGAGCGCAGGTCTAATAGAGCGGCTGTTTGGCCGCGATAGGTTGGCTCTTTCAGCGCCGCAGCGTCAGCCACCAAGCCGCCGGCACATCCATACAAGGCACGACGCGGCGGCCCATGCTTCAATACAGCGCAAAACCCTTAGTTCCGGAACCCAAGCCTCATGAACCGCAACGACCTGCGCCGCGTCGACATGAACCTGCTGGTGCTGTTCGAAGCCTTGATGATCGAACGCAACCTCACCCGCGTTGGTGAAAAGCTGTTCATCACCCAGTCCACCGTCAGCGCCGCCCTCGCCCGCCTGCGCGAACTGTTCGACGACCCCCTGCTGATCCGCAGCGGGCGCGCCATGGAGCCCACGCCACGGGCGATGCAGATCTTCGCGGAGCTGGGCCCGGCCATGGATGTAATTTCCGCGGCCATCAGCCGCGCCCGCGAGTTCGACCCGGCCAGCAGTTGCAACGTCTTCCGCCTGGGGCTGTCGGACGATGCCGAGTTCGGCCTGTTTCCGGCCTTGCTGCAGGCCCTGCGTGAAGAAGCGCCGGACATCAGCGTGGTGGTCCGGCGGGCCAACTTTCTGTTGATGCCGGGCTTGCTGGCCAGCGGCGAGATCTCGGTGGGGGTAAGTTACACCACCGACCTGCCGGCAACCGCCAAGCGCCGCAAGCTGCGCGATATCGGCGTGCGGGTGCTGCGCGCCGACGATCGGCCGGGGCCGCTGACACTCGACGAATACTGTGCCCGGCCGCATGTGATGGTATCGTTTTCCGGTGACATGAGCGGCAACATCGACCTCGACCTGGCGCGGATCGGTCGATCCCGCAAAGTGGTGCTGGCCGTGCCGCAGTTCGGCAGCCTGCGCGCCCTGCTGCGCAACACCGAACTGATCGCCACGGTACCTGACTACGCTGCCTGTGCACTGGTCGAAGACAGTTGTCTACGCGCCGACCCTGCACCGTTCGAGATCACCGAGGCCGAGCTGTCGATGGTCTGGAGTGGCGCCCAGGACAACGACCCGGCCGAGCGCTGGCTGCGCGAGCGCATCATGCAGTTCATGGCCAGCCAGCCTTGACGATGGCCAGGCTTACTTGCCCCGCTGCATCCACGCCGCCCCCAGGCCGCTGAGGCAGATCACCGCGATACCCACCAGGCTCAAGGTATCCGGTACCTGGCTGTACACCACCAAGCCAAGCAAGCCGGCGAACACGATCTGGCAATAGCTGAACGGTGCCAGCAACGCGGGTGCCGCATGGCGGAATGCCTGGGTCAGCAACAGGTGCGCGGTCATGCCGAAACCGCCCAGCGCCAACATCAGCAAGGCATGGTCCCAGCGCGGCACTTGCCAGAAGAACGGCACCAGCGCACTCATCGCCAGCGTATTGCACAGCCCCGCATAGAAGTTGCTGGTGGTGGGGCTGTCATGCGCGGCCAGAATACGCGTCAGCAACTGATAGAAGCAGAAGCCCAACGCCGAGCCGAACGGGTACAGAATCGCCGGGGTGAACATGGCCCCACCCGGGTGCACCACCACCAGCACGCCGATGAAACCCAGCACCACCGCCACCCACTGCGCCACGGTAACCCGCTCTTTGAGCAATGGCGCCGACAGTGCGGTGACCAGCACCGGGGCCAGGAAGTTGACCGCCGTTGCCTCGGCCAGCGGCAGGTACTGCAAGCCCGTGGTGAACAGCAGGCTGGTGCTCAGCAGGCTCAGGGCACGCAGGGTCTGCAACAGCGGGCGGCGGGTACGCAGGACGTTCAGGCCGGCCTTGGGCAGGAAAATGCCGGCCATCAGCAGGGTATGCACCACATAGCGCGCCCATACCACCATCACGATCGGGTACAGGCCGCCGAGGAATTTGGACAAGGCATCGTGGCTGGCGAACAGGAACGTCGCAACCACCACCAGGGCGATGCCACGCAAGGGTTTGTTGACGCCGGACAACGGTGTACTGGAACTCATGGCTCTCTCGATGACGACGCCGCCATAGGCCGCGCCAGGGGGATGACCGCGCAGGCGGAGCCTGGCGGATGCAACAGCTGGGATTCTAGAAGAGATGCCGCAACATAAGGAAGTTCATTTGCCCCAGGCCGGGGCCGAACGCATTTTCCGTTCGCTGATCGACCACTTTGCGCGCCGCGCGCATGGCCCGTGCCGCAGTGATCATCGACCATGGAGCCTCACCCGGCACACTGTACAAGGAATTGACATGCAAAGGCTCACAACCTGTAACGGCCTGAAACTGCCTGCCCTGGGCCTGGGCACCTGGCCAATGACCGGCAGCGCGTGCACCCAGGCCGTGCGCCAGGCACTGGAGTTAGGGTACCGGCACATCGACACCGCCACCGCCTACGAGAACGAAGCCGCCGTCGGCCAGGCCCTGCGCGACAGCGACGTCCCGCGCGAGCAGGTCCACCTGACCACCAAAGTCTGGTGGGACCGGCTGCAACCCAAGGCCATGCGCGCGTCGCTGGAAGCCAGCCTGCGGGCACTGGGTACCGAGCAGGTGGACCTGTTCCATATTCACTGGCCCGGCCAGCATGAAGACCTGGCCCGCAGTATCGAGACCTTGGTGGCCCTGCGTGAAGAAGGCAAGGCACGCCACATTGGTGTGGCCAACTTCCCCTTGGGCTTGCTACGCGAGGTCGTGGAACAGCACGGGGCGCCGTTGTCGGCGATCCAGGTGGAGTACCACGTGCTGCTCGGCCAGCAGCCGCTGCTCGATTACGCCCGTAGCCATGATCTGCTGCTCACCGCCTATACCCCGCTGGCCCGCGGCCAGGCGGCGGCGCACCCGGTGATCCAGGCGATTGCCGGCAAGCACGGCGTACTGCCCAGCCAGGTGGCGCTCAAATGGTTACTGGACCAGGACGGTGTGGCGGCGATCCCCAAGGCCAGCAGCCGCGAAAACCAGTTGGCCAACCTGGCGGCGCTGAACGTGCAACTGGATGACGAGGACCGCGCTGCGATTGCCGAACTACCGAAAGACCAGCGAGTGGTCAGCCCGCCCTTTGCCCCGGACTGGAATAGCTGACCGGGGGCCGCGCCGGTGGCGCTCAGTGCCGGGCGCCACTCACCAGGTAATTGAGCAATGCGGGCTCGTCTGCCAGGTCAATGGCCCGCACTGGGCGGTGCCGTCAATCCTGCTCGGCAAACGCCTGCCCGGCATCCCAGCCACCGCCTAGCGCGGCCACCAGTTGCACACTGGCCACCAGGCGCCCTTGCAGCAGGTTCAGCACACTGCGCTCGTTACTCAGCGCCGTGGCCTGCACGTTGACAACGTCCAGGTAACCGATCAAGCCTGCGCGGTACTGGTTTTCGGTCAGGCGCAGCGACTCACGGGCGGCATCCAGCGCCTCCTGGCGCACCACCGCTTCATCACCGTAGACCTTCAACTGCACCAGCAGGTTTTCCACTTCCTTGAAGCTGTCCAGCACGGTCTGCCGGTACTGCGCCACGGTCTGGTCATAAACTGCCACGGTGCGGTCAACCTCGGCGCTGCGCTTGCCGGCGTCGAACAGGGTCAGCGCCAGTTGCGGCCCCACCGACCAGTAGCGGTTGGGCAATTCGATCCAGTTGTTGAAACTGCTGCTGGAATACCCCCCATTCATGCTCAGGCTGAGGTCGGGGAAGTACGCCGCCCGCGCCACGCCGATATTGGCGTTGGCAGCCATTACATTGCGCTCGGCCGCAGCAATGTCTGGCCGACGCTCGAGCAATTGCGAAGGCAGTGACACCGGAATGCGCGGCAGCGCGGGGATAGCCTTGCTGTCGGCCAGGTTGAAGTCGGCCGGAGGCTTGCCCAGCAACACCGCAATGGCGTTCTCGAACTGCGCACGCTGCCAGATCAGGTCGATCAGGTCAGCCTGGGTGCTTTTCAGCTGGGTGCGCGCCTGGGCAACCGCATCGGGGCCGGCAACGCCGGCGCGGTACTGGTTTTCATTCATCCGCAACGAACGCTGGTAAGCGGCCACGGTCGCCTCGAGCAAGCGCTTCTGCTCGTCGAGCACCCGCAGTTGCAGGTAGTTCTGCACCAGTTCCGACTGCTGGCTCAAGCGGATCGAGGCGAGGTCGGCGAGGCTGGCTTGGGCACTGGCCTGGTTGGCACTCAGGGTTTCCCGCAACTTGCCCCACAGGTCGATTTCCCAGCTCACGCCCAACTGCGCATTGTAGGTGTCGCGTATGCCGCTGCTGTTGTTGGACAGGCTGGAGCTGGAGCTGCCAGTACCCTGCGCCGAGCGGTTCTTGCTGGCGCTCAGGTCAAGGCTGGGGAACAGCGACGCACGGCTGCTGCGCACCAGCGCCTGGGCCTGGCGGTACTGGGCTTCGGACTGCGCCACGGTCTGGTTGCTGCGGTTCAATTCCTCGACCAGCGCATTGAGCCCGGCGTCGCCATAGATTTCCCACCAGGCGCCACGGGCGATGGCATCGGACGGTGTGGCCTGGGTCCAGCCCTCGGCGTGTTTGAACTGCGCCGCCGGGCTGTCCAGCGCCGGGCGCTGGTAGTCCGGGCTCAGGGTGCAGGCACTGAGCATGGCCACGCACAACCCGGCGCTGAGCAGGCGCGAGCCACGCCCGCGGGTCAACGCCTGCAGGCCACGATGCAGTGGGGAGTGGGCAAATGTCATAGCGGGGTTTCCATGGCGGCGTCGGTGCGCACACCGCGCCAACGGTTGAAGCGGTGGCGCAGGCGGTCGAGGTACAGATAGACCACCGGCGTCGTGTAAAGGGTCAGGATCTGGCTGAACACCAGGCCACCGATGATGGTCAGGCCCAGCGGCTGGCGCATTTCGGCGCCTTCGGCCTGGCTCAGCAGCAGCGGCAAGGCACCGAGGATGGCCGCCAAGGTGGTCATCAGGATGGGCCGCAGGCGCAGCAGGCACGCGCGGCGAATCGACTCCTCCGGAGACAGCCCCTGATGACGCTCAAGCTGCAGGGCCAGGTCGATCATCAGGATGGCGTTCTTCTTCACCACGCCAATCAGCAGGAACAACCCCAGCAGCGAAATCAGGCTGAACTCGCCACCGGTCAGGTACAGCGCCAGCAAGGCACCGACGCCGGCCGACGGCAACGTGGAGAGAATGGTCAGCGGGTGAATGTAGCTTTCATACAGAATACCCAGCACCAGGTACATCAGCAGCAATGCACCCAGGATCATGAACGGCTGGCCCTGCTGGGTCTTGGCAAAGGCATCGGCGCTGCCGCCGAGCTTGGCGATCACCCCCTCCGGCAGGCCCAGGGTCGCCACTGCCCGCTCTACCGCGGCCAGGGCCTGGTCGGGGCTATAGCCTTCGGCAATGTCGAAGGCGATGTCTTCGGCAGCGAACTGGCCTTCGTGGCTGACCCTGTCGTTGGCCAGGGTATTTTCGTAGTGGGCGATGGTCGACAACGGCACCCGGGCACCGTCCGCGGTGATCACCTGCACTTGTTCGAGGGTGCTGGGGTCCCAGGCGTATTTCGGGTTGATTTCCAGCACCACCTGGTACTGGTTGAGGCTGTCGTAGATGGTGGAAATCTGGCGCTGGCTGTAGGCGTTGTTCAGCACCGTGGTGACCATGTCCATGTCGATCCCCAGCCGCTTGGCCTGGTCGCGGTCCACCACCAGCGTCACCTGCTGGGTGCCACCCCCATCGCGGGCGTCGATGGCAGTCAGCTGCGGCAGCGCGCGCAGCGCCGCGACCACCTTCGGGAACCACTCGCGCAACGCCGCCAGGTCGCCGCTTTGCAGGGTGTACAGGTACTGCGACGAGGTCTGGTCACGCCCGCCACCCCCCAATTGCAGGTCCTGGTCGGCCATCAGGAACAGCCGCCCACCCGGCACCTTGGGCATCTCTTTGCGCAGGCGCTCGATCACTTTTTGCGCGTCCAGCTTGCGCTCGCTGATCGGCTTCAGGCGCACCAGTATCATGGCGTTGTTGGTACCGCTGTTGCCGCCGATGAAGCCGGCAACGCTCTGCACCGCAGGGTCGGCGAGCAAGGCGCGACGGTAGGTTTCCATCTTCGGCTGCATCACGCTGAACGACAGGCCATCGTCACCGCGGATAAAGCCCATCAGTTGGCCGGTGTCCTGCTGGGGCATCAGCGTCTTGGGCACCACCACGTACAACGCGATATTCAGGCCAATGGTTGCCAGCAGACTGAACAGGGTCAGGCGCTTGTGGCGCAGGGCCCAACCCAGGCTGCGGTCATAGGCGTCGACCATGCGCAGGTGGAGCTTGTCGCTCCAGCGTTGCAGGCGCGTCTGCTCGGCGTTGTGCGGCCTGAGCCAGCGCGCGCAGAGCATCGGCGTAAGGGTCAACGACACCACCAGCGACACGATGATGGCCGCCGCCAAAGTGATGGAAAATTCCTGGAACAGGTTGCGCACGATGCCGCCCATGAACAGGATGGAAACGAACACCGCCACCAGCGAGACGTTCATCGACAGCAAGGTGAAGCCGACTTCCTTGGCACCCAGGAAGGCCGCCTTCATGGGTGGCTGGCCGTCTTCGATGTGCCGGGAAATGTTCTCCAGCACCACGATGGCATCGTCCACCACCAGGCCGGTGGCAAGGATCAGCGCCATCAATGACAGGTTGTTGAGCGAAAAACCACACAGGTACATGACAGCGAAAGTACCCACCAGCGATACCGGCACCGCCAGGCTGGGGATCAACGAGGCGCGCAGGCTGCCGAGGAACAGGTAGACCACCAGGATCACCAGCACCACCGCGATCAGCAGGGTGTGCTCGGCCTCCTTGAGGCTGGCATTGATGACCGGCGACCGGTCCATGGCCACGTTCAGTTGCACGCTGGCGGGCAGCAGCGACTGCAGGGCCGGCAGCTGCGCCTTGATCTGCCCGACCGTCTCGATGATGTTGGCGCCAGCCTGGCGGTTGACCACCAGCAGCACTGCCGACTGGTCATTGAAGAAGCCACTGTTGTAGCGGTTTTCGACCCCGTCGGTAATCGCAGCCACGTCGGACAGACGCAGAATGGTCCCGTTCTGCTGGCGAATGACGATGGGCTCGTAGTCCTTGGCCTTCTCCAACTGGTCATTGGCGCGCACCTGCCAGTTGCGCTCGGCGTCTTCGACAAAGCCCATGGGCCGGCGCTGGTTGGCGTTGGCCACCGCGGTGCGCACTTCATCCAGTGACAGGCCGTACTGGTTGAGCAATTGCGGTTCGACGGCAATGCGCACCGCCGGCAACGAACTACCGCCGATCTGCACCTCCCCTACCCCGGACACCTGGGCCAGGCTCTGCGCCAGAATGGTGTCGGCCAGGTCGTACAGCTGCCCCTTCTGCAACACGTCCGAGGTCAGCGAAAGCACCATGACCGGCGCCTGCGATGGATTGATCTTCTTGTAGGTAGGCATGCTGCGCATGCCGCTGGGCAGCAGGTTGCGGGTGGCATTGATGGCCGCCTGCACTTCACGCGCCGCACCGTCGATATCACGGCCTATCTCGAAACCGATGATCACCCGCGTCGAGCCCTGGTTGGAGCTGCTGGTCAGGGTGGTCACGCCGGCGATGCTGCCCAGCTTGCGCTCCAGTGGCGTGGCCACGGTAGAGGCCATGACCTCGGGGCTGGCACCGGCCAGGTTGGCCGACACCACGATCACCGGGAAATCCATTTCCGGCAGTGGCGCAACCGGCAGCAGCTTGAAGCTGACCCCACCCAGCAGCATGATCGCCAGGCTCAGAAGCATCGTCGCCACCGGGCGACGAATGAACGGCCCCGACAGATTCATGCTTCGGCCTGCTTCGCGCTATCGGCCGGGCGCCAGCGGCGCGCCAGGCGGTCGAAGTACAGGTAGATGACCGGAGTGGTGAACAACGTCAGCACCTGGCTGACCAGCAAGCCACCGACCATCACCAGGCCCAGCGGCTGTCGCAGCTCGGCGCCGGAGCCTGTGGCCAGCATCAGTGGCACGGCCCCGAACAGCGCCGCCAGGGTGGTCATCAGGATTGGCCGGAAGCGCAACAGCGCCGCCTGGTAGATGGCGTCCCGGGGGCTCATGCCTTGATGCCGTTCGGCTTCGAGGGCGAAGTCGATCATCATGATCGCGTTCTTCTTGACAATACCGATCAGCAGGATGATGCCGATGATCGCGATCATGCCCAGGTCGTTGCCGCTGATGAGCAAGGCCAGCAAGGCACCGACGGCCGCCGACGGCAGCGTCGAGAGGATGGTCACCGGGTGGATGTAGCTCTCGTACAGCACGCCCAGCACGATGTACATGGTGACCACCGCTGCCAGAATCAGCAGCAAGGTGCTCGAAAGCGAGGCCTGGAAGGCCTCCGCCGCCCCCTGGAAGCGGGTTTGCACCCCCAGCGGCATGCCGATGTCCTGCTGTACCTGCTCGATCACCTGCACCGCTTCACCCAGTGACGCGCCATGGGCCAGGTTGAAAGACAGGGTCACGGCCGGGAACTGGCCAATGTGCGAGATCGCCAACTGGGCCTGGCGCTGCTCGATGCGCGCCAATGCCGACAGGCGTACCTGGCCGCCATCGGCAGCCTTGACGTGGACCGACTCCAGCGCCTGCGGGCCGATGACCGCGGCATCTTTGGCCTGCAGCACCACACGGTACTGGCTGGCCTGGGTGTAGATGGTCGAGATCTGCCGCTGGCCAAACGCGTCGTACAAGGCGTTGGTGACCTGCGACACGGTGATGCCCAAACGGCTGGCCATGTCGCGGTCGATGACCAGGTACACCTGCAGGCCTTTGTCCTGCAGGTCACTGGCCACATCGGCCAGCTCGGGGCGCTGCTGCAGCGCCTGCACCAGTGTGCCGCTCCATTGCGCCAACAGGTCGGCATCGGGCGACGACAGGCTGAACTGGTACTGGGTGCGGCTGACGCGGTCTTCGATGCTCAGGTCCTGCACCGGCTGCATGAACAGGCGAATGCCCACCAAACGGTCGACTTGTGGCTGCAGCCGGCTGATCACTTCGCTGGCCGTGACGTCGCGTTCGCCGTGGGGCTTGAGGTTGATCAGCAAGCGGCCGCTGTTGAGCGTGGCGTTGTCACCATCGACACCAATATAGGACGACAGGCTTTGTACGGCCGGGTCCTGCAGGATCACCTTGCTCAAGGCCTGCTGGCGCTCGCTCATGGCGGCGAACGAAGTGGACTGCGGCGCTTCGGAGATGCCCTGGATGACCCCGGTGTCCTGCACCGGGAAGAAGCCCTTGGGCACCACCATGTAGAGGAACACCGTCAACCCCAGGCTTGCCACCGCCACCAGCAACGTCAGCGGCTGGTGCCTGAGCACCCATTGCAGGGCGCTGCCGTAGTGTTTGATCAGCCAGTCGATCCAGGCGCCACTGGCACGGTAGAACCGGCCCTGCTCTTCTTCCTTGGGTTCACGTTTGAGCAGGCGCGCGCACATCATTGGCGTCAGGGTCAGCGACACCACCAGGGAAATCAGGATGGCCACCGCCAGGGTGATGGCGAACTCGCGGAACAGGCGGCCGACCACGTCGGCCATGAACAGCAGCGGGATCAGTACCGCAATCAGCGAGAACGTCAGCGATATCAGGGTGAAGCCAATTTGCCGGGCGCCCTTGAGCGCGGCCTGCATGGGCGTTTCGCCCTCTTCGATATGGCGGGAAATGTTCTCCAGCATGACGATGGCGTCGTCGACCACGAAGCCGGTGGCGATGGTCAGCGCCATCAGCGTGAGGTTGTTGACCGAGAAGCCGGCCAGGTACATCACGCCGAAGGTGCCGATCAGCGACAGCGGTACCGCGATGGACGGAATGAGGGTGGCGCTGGCCCGGCGCAGGAAGACGAACGTGACCATGACCACCAGCACGATGGCGATCAGCAGTTCGTGCTGGACATCCTTGACCGCGGCACGGATGGTCTGGGTACGATCGGTGAGCACCGACACATCCAGGCCCGCAGGCAGGTTGTCGGTGATCGACGGCAGCAGCGCCTTGATGCGGTCTACCACTTCGATCACGTTGGCACCCGGCTGGCGCTGGATGTTCAGCAGTACCGCATGGTTTTCGTTGGCCCAGGCTGCCAGGCGCTCGTTCTCGGCACCGTCGACGATTTCGGCCACGTCCTTCAGGCGCAGCGGCGCACCGTTGTTATAGGCCAGGATCAGGTTGGCGTATTCCTCGGGGGAGCGCAGCTGGTCGTTGGCGTCGAGCATCGACACGCGGGTTGGCCCGTCGAAGTTACCCTTGGGCTGGTTGACGTTGGACGCGCCGATCAGCGTGCGGACATCTTCAAGGTTCAGGCCATTGGCCGCCAAGGCATCGACATTGACCTTGATCCGCACCGCCTGGCGCTGGCCCCCGGCGATGCTCACCATGCCCACGCCGCTGATCTGCGCAAGCTTCTGCGCCACCCGGGTATCGACCAGGTCGTTGAGCTTGGGCAGCGGCATGGTCTTGCTGGAAATGGCCAAGGTCAGTACCGGCGTGTCGGCCGGGTTGACCTTGTTGTACACCGGCGGCGCCGGCAGGTCGCTGGGCAGCAGGTTGCTGGCGGCGTTGATCGCGGCCTGTACCTGCTGCTCGGCAACGTCCATGTTCATGTCCAGGTTGAAACGCAGGGTGAGCACCGATGCGCCGCCGGAGCTGGTCGAGGCCATTTGCTCAAGCCCGGGCATCTGGCCGAACTGGCGCTCCAGCGGCGCGGTCACCGCGCTGGTCATGACCTCCGGGCTGGCGCCGGGGTACAGGGTCATGACGCGGATGGTCGGGTAGTCCACCTGCGGCAAGGCAGAAACCGGCAGCAGCTTGTAGGCGATCAGGCCGGCCAGCACGATGGCCAGCATGCTCAGCGTGGTGGCGACCGGCCGCAGGATGAACAGGCGCGAGAGGTTCATGCGCCCGCCTTGCCTGCTGCGGCACCAGGCTGCGCTTGCCCTGGCTGGCCCTCACCGGCATCTGCCGACCCTTTGGCATCCTGGCCCTGCAGTTTCTGGCCTGGGGTAGTCGGCACCTGCGAGCTGTTTTCGACCACCTCGACCTTGGTGCCCTCGCGCAGGCGGTCGGTACCTTCCAGTACCAGGCGGTCGCCGGCCTTCAGGCCATCGAGGATGACGCTGTGCTCGCCATCACTGGCACCGACCTTGAGCTTGCGTACATTGACCGTGCTCTGGTCGTTGACGACGTAGGCGAACGTGCCGTCGTTACCGAACTGAATGGCTGCCGCCGGGGCCATGACCACCTGCTTGAGGGTGTCGGCCAGCAGACGCACGTTGACGAACTGGTTGGGGAACAGGGCCAGGTCCTTGTTCTCGAAGCGGCCCTTGAATTTCAGGGTGCCGGTGGTGGTGTCGATCTGGTTGTCGATACTGGCCAGTACCCCCTTGGACTGCAGCTTGCTGTCACTGCGGTCCCAGGCCTCGACCGGCAGGCTGGCGCCGCTGCGGTAACGCTGCAGCACGGTGTCCAGTTCGGTTTCCGGCAAGGTGAAGGCAACGCTGATGGGCTCGGTCTGGGTGATGACCACCAGGGCATTGGTGTCGTTGGCCGCTACCAGGTTCCCCAGATCGAGCTGGCGCAGGCCCACCCGGCCGTTGATCGGGGCGCGGATCTGGGTGAACTCCAGGTTTAGCCGGGCATCGTTGACTTGCGCCTGGTTGGTCTTGACCAGGCCCTGAAACTGCGCCACCTGGGCCTCGGCCGTGTCGAGGGTCTGCTTGGCGATACTGTCTTCGGCGTACAAGCCTTTGTAGCGGGCCAGGTCGACCTGGGCGTTCTTCAACTGCGCCTGGTTCTGTGCCAGCGTGCCTTCGGCCTGCTGCAGCGCGATCCGGTAGGTGCGCGGGTCGATTTCGGCGAGCAGGTCGCCGGCCTTGACCTGCTGGCCTTCCTTGAAGTGGATTTTGACCAGCTCGCCTGCCACGCGGCTGCGCACGTTGACGGTGTTGGTCGCAGTCACTGTACCCAGCGCCTTGTAATACAGCGGGAAGTCACCCACGGTCACGGGTTCGACGCGCACAGGCACCGGATCGGTTGAACCACCGAAGCCCGGGCGGCCGCCCATGCCCATGCCTTTGCCACCACGCCCGCCGCTGGCGTCCTTATGCCCAGGCGTTGCTGCAGGCCACAGCCACCAGGCCAGCGCAGCCACCAGCAGCAAGATCAGCAGGCCGAGCAGCCAGCGACGAGGGGAACGGGAATTGGACGCTTGCATGGGTTGAACGAACCTTGTTCGGAATGACGGCTTGGGGAGGGTGAACGATAAGCACTGGCATCGTTTTAGCAAAGGGCCTTTACCAGAGGTTTACCTTTGGCTGACGTTGCCAAGATGCGGAATTTTAAATGAAAACGGCCCGGAACGTGTTCCAGGCCGTTACAGGGTGTTGCTTGGAGCGCGCTGAGGGCTGCGGGGCTCCACAGAACGAGCGCCGCCCGCGCGGCGCATCGCGAGCTGCGCTCGCTCCTACGTTTGTTTCGGGCCAGTATTGCCTGGGCCAGGCGCGCGCGACCGCCTTGTTCGCACGGCGCTATATCGAGCCATGCCCCAAGGCGTTCGCGCGCAAATCACACAGGCATAATTGGCGCGAAACAAACGTAGGAGCGAGCGCAGCTCGCGATGCGCCGCGCGGGCGGCGCTCGATCTCACAAGCGCTAAAGATGCCACGGCGAGCACTGACAACCCTGCAGAGCAGAGCTGCACTCTTTCCTACAGGGCTATCACAACATCAAAGCGCTCCGCGACAGGCGCGCTGCTTACTTCAGTACCGCCAGTGCAGCCTCGTAGTCCGGTTCTTCAGCGATTTCGCCGACCAGCTCGCTGTGCAGCACTTTATCGTTCTCGTCCAGCACCACCACGGCGCGGGCGGCCAGGCCAGCCAGCGGGCCATCGGCGATGGCCACGCCGTAGTTTTCGAGGAACTCGCGGCCGCGCAGGGTCGACAGGTTCTTCACGTTCTCCAGGCCCTCGGCGCCGCAGAAACGTGCCTGCGCAAACGGCAGGTCGGCGGAGATGCACAGCACCACGGTGTTGGCTACATCGTTGGCCTGGGCGTTGAACTTGCGCACCGAAGTGGCACAGGTTGGGGTGTCGACGCTCGGGAAGATGTTCAGCACCTTGCGCTTGCCGGCGTAGTCTTTCAGCGACTTGTCAGCCAGGCCTTCACCCACCAGGGAAAAAGCCGGAGCCTGGGCGCCGGCCTGTGGCAGGTTGCCGTTGACCTGAACCGGGTTGCCTTTGAGAGTCACTTGAGCCATGACGAAATCCTTATGCGGGGTTTGAAAAGGACACCGAGTTAAGCATGAAGGCGGCCGAGTGCCTATGGGGGCGGGTGAATTTGTTCTATTCCCGGATAATGTTTGTGAACAAACTTCCGGCTTTCTCGCCGCTTGCCGGGTGAGTTTAACGCGCAAAAAAACCCGGGCGGCGCCAGCCAACCCGGGCTTGTTTCATAGTCAGCCGTGACTCAGCCCAGCAGGCCGTACACCACCGAAGTCAGCGCAACCAGGCCAACCACCACCACGAATACGTTGGACGCCGCGCCGCTGTACTTGCGCATGGACGGTACACGGCGAATGGCGTACATCGGCATCAGGAACAGCAGCACCGCAAGGATCGGGCCGCCGAGCGATTCGATCATGCCGAGGATGCTCGGGTTGAGGGTGGCGACGATCCAGCACACTACCAGCATCAACCCTGCAACCACCCGGTCCAGGGCCTTGGCGCCCGGGCGTGCGCCGGTCTTGGCGATAATGCCCTTGAGGCCTTCACTGGCACCGATGTAGTGGCCGAGGAACGACTTGGCGATGGCTACGAAGGCAATCAGCGGCGCGGCGAACGCGATGGTCGGGTTGCTGAAGTGGTTGGCCAGGTACGACAGGATCGATAGGTTCTGCGCCTTGGCTTCAGCCAGCTGCGCGCTGCTCAGGGTCAGCACGCAACTGAACACGAAGAACAGCACCATCACCACCATCAACAGGTGGGCACGGCGCAGAATCTGCCCGCTGCGCTCATCGGCGTGGTCGCCGTAGCGGCGTTTCTGGTCCACGGCGAAGGCCGAAATGATCGGCGAGTGGTTGAAGGAAAACACCATCACCGGAATGGCCAGCCACAAGGTGTGCAGGAAGGCCGAGGCCGGTGGCACCTGGGTGGCGCTATCGAGGATACCGCCAGTCCAGTGCGGCACCAGATACAGGCCCAGCAGCGCCAGGGCAACGATGAACGGGTATACCAGCAGGCTCATGACCTTGACCGTGGCCTGCTCGCCGCAGCGCACGATGGCCAGCAGGCCAAGAATCAGCACGAACGACAGCATGGCCCGTGGCGGTGGCTGCAGGTGCAACTGGTGCTCGATGAAGCTGGACACGGTGTTGGTCAGCGCCACGCTGTAGATCAGCAGGATCGGGAAGATGGCGAAGAAGTACAGCACGGTGATCGAGGTGCCCGCAGTGCTGCCGAAATGCTCCTTGACCACCTCGGTGATATCACCACCGGTGCGCCCGGAAAGCACGAAACGGGTCAACCCACGGTGGGCGAAATAGGTCATCGGGAATGCCAGCACGGCCAGGACCAGCAGCGGCCAGAAGCCGCCAAGGCCGGCGTTGATCGGCAGGAAAAGGGTGCCAGCACCGATGGCGGTGCCGAACAGGCCCAGCATCCAGGTGGTGTCGTGCCGCGCCCAGTTACCGAGGGTGGCGGGGGTCGATTCTGCAAAGCGTTGTTCAACGCTTGGGGCCTGCTCATTCATTCCGGGTGAAGCTCCACTCGCAAGACTGCAACAGGCTGAGAATGGCGAAACAGTGCGTTCGCCCAACTCAACCGGAAAAGAGGGGCGCGATTGTGCACGGAAAGGTTGCACTTGCGAAGCCCTTTTCCGAGGGGCGGTTGCACTTGTCTTTACAAGTGGCAGGCATCGCGGGTGTTGCGCGGTGGATGCAGGAGCTGCCTTGCAGCGCGAACGGGGTGCTCAGCACCCCGATGCAGGGTTACTTCTGCACGGCAGCAAACGCCTCGGCTACCCGTTGAAGGTTGGCTGGGCGCAGGCCGGACATGCACACGCGGCCGCTATCGATCAGGTACACGCCAAATTCGTCGCGCAGGCGGCGGACCTGCTCGACGCTGAAGCCGGTGTAGCTGAACATGCCACGCTGTCGCAGGAAGAACTGGAAGTCCTGGCCTGGAAGCAGCACGGCCAGGGCATCGACCAGCGCCTGGCGCATATCCAGAATGCGCTTGCGCATCACTTCGACTTCCTCGGCCCACTGGGCATTCAGGCCGGCATCGCCGAGCACCCCAGCCACCAGTTGGGCACCGAAGTTGGGCGGGCTGGAATAGTTGCGGCGCACGGTGGCCTTGAGCTGGCCCAGCACGCTCTGTGCGGTGGCCGCGTCGTCGCACACCACTGACAAGCCACCGACCCGCTCGCCATACAGCGAGAAGATTTTCGAGAACGAGTTGCTGACCAGGCACGGTACGCCGGCACGGGCCATTTCGCGGATGGCGTAGGCGTCTTCGACCAGGCCCTCGGCAAAGCCCTGGTAGGCGATGTCGAGGAACGGGATCAACTGGCGGGCCTTGACCACTTCGACCACCTGCTGCCACTGGTTCTGGGCCAGGTCGGCACCGGTCGGGTTATGGCAGCACGGGTGCAGCAGGACCACGCTATTGGCCGGCAGCGCTTGCAGGGTGGCCAGCATGCCGTCGAAGTCGACGCCGCGAGTGGCCTGATCGAAGTACGGGTAGGTGTGCACCTTGAAGCCGGCACCCTCGAAGATGGCGCGGTGGTTGTCCCAGGTCGGGTTGCTGACCCAGACTTCCGACTGCGGGAAGTAGCGCTTGAGGAAGTCGGCGCCGACCTTCAACGCCCCAGAGCCACCCACGGTCTGCACCGTGGCCACGCGCCCACCCGTCACGGCCGGGTGATCGGCGCCGAACAGCAGCGCCTGAATCGCCTGACGGTAGCTGGCGAGGCCTTCCATAGGCAGGTACAGGGACGCTTCATGGTCCTGGCCGGCGATGCGCTTTTCCACCGCATCCACCGCCGCCAATTGCGGCACCACGCCGGCCTCATCGTAATACAGGCCGATGCTCAGGTTGACCTTGTCGGCGCGCGGGTCGGCCTTGAAAGTTTCCATCAACGAGAGGATCGGGTCGCCGGCATAGGCATCGACATGTTTGAACACAGCGTGCAGCTCCTTGGATCAGGACAGTACGAAAAGTCAGCCCTGAGCATACCCGCACACACGGCTCAGGAACATCCACTAATGTGCAAGGTTGTCTATGCAACATTGCATGGCCAGGGTTTTATGCTGGCAGTGATGGCCTAATCGCCGGCAAGCCAGCCACAGGGATCGCATCAGGGCTGGCAGGTGTTTGTCAGAAGATATGCAGCGCCTGTTAGAGCGAGCGCCGCCCGCGCGGCGCATCGCGAGCTGCGCTCGCTCCTACGTTTGTTTCGGGCCAATTATTCCTGTGGGATTCGCGCGCGAACGCCTTGGTGCATGCCTCAATATCGCGCCGTACAAACAAGGCGGCCGCGTGCGCCTGTCACAGGCGTTACTGGCCCGAAACAAACGTAGGAGCGAGCGCAGCTCGCGATTGCGCCGCGCGGGCGGCGCTCGATCTCACTGGCGTTGAAGATGCTACGGCTACCCTTGCCACAAACCCTAGAATCTCCCACTGCGGGAGCTGGCCTGCCGGCGATTAGGCCGGATCAACCAAGCAACGCTTTCAGGTCTTGCAATTCCTGCTCGGTCAGCGCCACCCCCTCCTCGTCTGCCACCTCGCGCTCGCGGTAACGCCGTTCACCCGGCATGCGCGTCAACCCTGCCGCCTGCATCTGCTCCACCAGATCGCGGCTGCGCTGGGCAAAACGCTCGCCCTCGGCCTTGCTCGGGTCGATGACGATGATCAGTTGCCCGGTCCATGGCGTTTTCGCCCCCGGGTGCTCCGCCCAGTCGAATTCCCAGGAGAAGTGCCCGCCTGTCAGCGCCGCCGCCAGCAATTCGACCATCATCGACAGCGCCGAACCCTTGTGCCCGCCAAATGGCAGCAAAGCACCGCCCTCGAGAATCGCCTTGGGCTCGGTGGTTGGTTCGCCATTGGCATCGACACCCATGCCTTCGGGAAGCGGCTGGCCGGCACGCGCGGCAATCTGCACGTCGCCGTGGGCCATGGCGCTGGTGGCCATGTCGAAGACGATCGGGTCATGCCCGGCGCAGGGTGCTGCAAAGGCGATAGGGTTGGTGCCGAACAGAGGCTTGCGGGCCCCATGCGGCACCACGCAGGTCATGCTGTTGACCACGCTGAGGGCTACCAGGCCCTCTTCAGCGAACGGCTCCACGTCTGGCCACAAGGCGGCGAAATGGTGCGAGTTGTGGATCGCCAGCACGGCAATGCCGGCGTTGCGCGCCTTGGCCACCAACAGGTCGCGGGCCGCCGCCAGTGCGGGCTGGGCGAACCCGCCAGCGGCATCGACGCTGACATAGCCGGCGGCAAGGTCACTGACCTTGGCCACGGCCCGCCCATCGACCCAGCCGCTGTTCAGCGTGGACACGTATCCCGGCATGCGGAACACCCCATGGCTATGGGCACCATCGCGCTGGGCGCTCGCACAATTGTGGGCCAGCACCCTGGCCACGCTGTCGCTGCAGCCATGGCGCTGGAAGATAGCCTGCAGCAGGCCTTGCAGCTCGGTAAACGGCACGCGCACGACGGTGCCGGTGGACGGTGCGGACATCTGAAGCTCCTTGTTGATTTTGGAGTGGCTACAGCGTTGCAACGGCAAAACTTTCCCGCGAGTGACAGCTATCTGTCAAATGTTGACTTAATGGCAGAAAACATTCATTTTCTTCCCAAGCCTTACCTTCTGGAGCCCCAGCATGAGCCAACCGATCAAGCAACGCCTGGAAGCCAGCCTCGACGGGGCCGCAGCGTCAGGCCGCAAGATCGCCACCTACATGCTCGCCAACCTGCACGAACTGCCGTTCCAGACCTCGGCCAGCATCGCCGCCAAGCTGGGCGTCAGCGAATCCAGTGTCGGGCGGTTTTGCCGCTCCCTGGGTTATGCCCACCTCAAGGCACTTAAGCAAGACCTGCAGAGCGACCTGGGCGATGGCCCGTGGCTGGTGGGCGACCGCTTGCACGATTACCGCCAGCGCCAGGACGCCAGCGACAACGGCGGCAGCCTGGAACTGGAAATGGCCGCCCTGGTGCGCGTGCACGAGTACCGCCAAGGCCCGGCCTGGCACAACGTGGCCCAACGCCTGGCGAGCAAGCGCCGGGTCTTTGTTGCAGGTTTTCAGACCGAGCGCGGCCTGGCCATGTGCATGGGCCACTTGCTGCAATACCTGCGCGATGGGGTGCAACTGGTCGACCTCAGTGCCGGGCACTTTGCCGACGTGCTGCTCGGTAACGCCGCAGACAGCGCCCTGGTGGTGTTCGAGGCGCGCCGTTATTCCCGCCATGCCCTGTTGCTGTGTCAAAAGGCGCGCGAGGCGGGCATGGCGGTCACCTTGGTGACCGACACTTTCTGTGACTGGGCCGATGCCAACGCCGACGAGGTGTTCCGCATACCCACCGAATTCAATCTGTTCTGGGAATCCACCTCGGCCATGCTGTCGTGGGTACACCTGATGGTCAACGAGGTCTGCAAGAAACTCGGGCCGGATGTTGAAAAGCGCTTGGAAGCAACTGCCGCTCTACATAACGAGTTCGTCGGCTACACCACGTGGTCGGCGGGCAAACAACAATAGCAAGAGTGCAATGAGGTGCGAGATGAACAAGTCCATGGCCTTGCTGGGTGCGTGCGCCCTGCTGCTGGCGGGTGCTGCCAGTGCCGAAACCCTGCGCTTCGCCACCGAGGGTGCCTACCCGCCGTTCAACTATGTCGACGCCGATAACCAGTTGCATGGCTTCGACGTCGACATTACCCATGCCCTGTGCGAACAGATGAAGGTCGAGTGCACGCTGGTGGCTCAGGACTGGGAAGGCATCATCCCGGCGCTGATGGCGCGCAAGTACGACGCTGTGGTGGCCTCGATGATCGACACCGAGGAACGGCGCAAGAAAATTGCCTTCACCGACCATTACTACCGTACCCCGTTGACCGTGGCCGTGGCCAAGGACAGCAAGATCACCGATGCTCAAACCCACTTCGACGGCTACACGGTTGGCGCCCAGTCGTCGTCTACCCAGGCCATTTATGCCGAGGACGTTTACGCCAAGGCCGGCGCTGACGTGAAGCTGTACCCGACCATGGACGAAGCCAACGCGGACCTGGCCGCCGGCCGCCTCGACGGGGTGATTGCCGACAAATTTCCGCTTCAGGAATGGATCAGCAAGAACGGCGGTGACTGCTGCAAGATTCTGGGTGATGTAGCCAACACCAAGGCCGATGCCGCCATTGCCGTGCGCAAGGATGATGAAGCCTTGCGCCAACGCCTGAACACCGCGTTGCAACAGATCGTGGCCAACGGCACCTATCAGAAGATCGCCAGCAAATACTTTGCATTCGATATCTACAACTGATCTCAAGCCCTCATTGCCTGACCGGGCCCTATCGCCGGCAAGCCAGCTCCCACAGGTTGCCCACGGACCTGAAGAACAGCGGTTTACCTGTGCGAGCTGGCTTGCCGGCGATGAGGCCGGTGAGGTCAACACAAGGTGTTCGTCATGCTCGATCAATTGTCCTTGCTGTCCTTGGCCAGCGGTGGCTGGGGCCAGGCGCTGCTGGCCGGCGCGCTGGTCACTGTGTCACTGGCCCTGGCCTGCCTGCCCATCGGCCTGCCGCTGGGCCTGGTAGTCGCCCTGGCGGCCCGCTCGCGCAAACGCCTGCCACGGGCCTGGGCCACCACGTTTTCCACCGTGTTCCGCGGCTTGCCCGAGCTGCTGACACTGCTGATCATTTATTACGGCTGCCAGATCGCCGCGCAGAAGGTCCTTGCCGCCCTGGGCTATGAAGGTGAGTTCCTGATCAATACCTTCGTGGCCGCCATGATCGCGTTCAGCCTGGTGTTCGCCGCATTTTCCAGCGAGATCTGGCTGGCCGCTTTCAGGACCTTGCCCAAAGGCCAGTGGGAGGCCTGTTCGGCCTTGGGGCTGAGCAAACGCACCGGGTTCTTCAAGGTGCTGCTGCCGCAGTTGACCCGCATTGCCCTGCCCGGCTTGTCCAACAACTGGCTGTCGTTGCTCAAGGACACCTCGCTGGTGTCGACCATCTCGCTGGTCGACCTGATGCGCCAGACCAACCTGGCCGTCAGCGTGACCAAAGAGCCCATGTTCTTCTATGGCGTGGCGTGCCTGGGCTACTTGCTGTTCGCGGCATTGTCCGGGCGCGTGTTCGCCTACATCGAGCGGCGGAGCAACCGCCACCTGCAAGGAGCGCGCGCATGAGCCTCGACCAATTGCTGGCGCTGGTGCTCGACCCTGACCTGCTGGAGCGTTACGGCCCGCGCTTTGTCGACGGCCTGCTGGTCACTGCCAAGCTGGTCGCCATTTCCTTCAGCCTGGGCGCGCTGCTGGGCCTGCTGCTGGCGCTGGCGCGCCTGTCGCACAACCTGCTGTTGCAACGCCTGGCGGCAGGTTATGTGTACTTCTTCCGCGGCTCGCCATTGCTGGCCCAGTTGTTCCTGCTGTACTACGGCCTGGGCTCGTTCAAGAGCTTCTGGCAGGAAGTGGGCCTGTGGTGGTTCTTCCGCGAGGCGTGGTTCTGCACCTTGCTGGCGTTCACCTTGAACACCGCCGCCTACCAGGCCGAGATCTTCCGCGGCAGCCTGATGGCCGTCGCCCCGGGCCAGTATGAGGCGGCGCGGGCCTTGAACCTGAAGCGCTCGACGACCTTCTTCAAGGTGATCCTGCCGCAGTCGCTGCTGGTTGCCATCGGCCCGCTGGGCAACGAATTGATCCTGATGATCAAAGCCAGCGCCATTGCCTCGCTGGTGACCATCTACGACCTGATGGGCGTGACCAAACTGGCCTTTTCGCGCAGCTTCGACTTCCAGATCTACCTGTGGGCCGCAGTGCTCTACCTGGTGATCGTCGAGGTGGTGCGGCGCCTGCTGAAACACCTGGAAGCCCGCCTGGGCCGCCACCTGAACTGACCGAAGGATACGTTCCATGCATTGCCAGACCTTAGTCCTGGGCGCCGGCATCGTCGGCGTCAGCACCGCCCTGCACTTGCAAGCCCGCGGGCGCCAGGTGGTACTGCTCGACCGCGACGAACCGGGCAGCGGTACCAGCCACGGCAACGCCGGGCTGATCGAGCGCTCCAGCGTCATCCCCTATGCCTTCCCACGGCAACTGGGCGCCCTGCTGCGCTATGCCCTGAACCGTCAGCCCGACGTGCGCTACAGCCTGGCGCATCTGCCCAAGGCGGCACCGTGGCTGTGGCGCTACTGGCGCCAGTCCGCCCCCGGGCGCCTGGCAGGTGCCGCCGCCGATATGCTGCCATTGGTGCAGCGCTGCGTGGAGGAACACGACGTGCTGATCGCAGCTGCCGGCCTGCAAGGGCTGGTGCAGGCCAAAGGCTGGATCGAGGTGTTCCGCGATCCGACGCTGTTCAGCCAGGCCAAGGCCGATGCCATAGGCCTGAGCCGTTACGGCCTGCAGTTCGAAATACTGGAATGCGGCCAGTTGCAGGCTCGCGAACACCAGCTGGATGCCACCGTGGTCGGCGGCATCCACTGGCTTGACCCGAAAACCGTCAACAACCCCGGCGCCCTCACCCGTGGTTATGCAGCCTTGTTCCAGCAACGCGGCGGGCAGTTCCTGCATGGCGATGCGCGCAGCCTGCGTCAGCACCACGGCAAGTGGCAGGTCGACAGCCGCCGCGGCCCGATCACTGCCGACGAGGTTGTCGCCTGCCTGGGCCCCCAGTCGGCCGACCTGTTCAGCGGCCTGGGCTACCGGATACCGCTGGCGATCAAGCGCGGCTATCACATGCACTACGGCACCCGTGGCGGCGCGCAACTGGAGCACGCGATCTGCGACACCCAGGGCGGTTATGTGCTGGCACCGATGGCGCGCAGCGTGCGCTTGACCACCGGTATCGAGTTCGATGCCGCCAATGCGCCCGCCAACCAGATCCAGCTGGACCGTTGCGAAGCCTTGGCGCGCAAGCTGTTCCCCGCGCTGGGCGAGCGCCTGGACGACGCACCGTGGCTGGGGCGGCGCCCGTGCCTGCCCGACATGCGCCCGGTCATTGGCCCGGCGCCACGCCACCCGGGGCTGTGGTTCAACTTTGGCCACGCCCACCATGGCCTCACCCTGGGCCCGGTCAGCGGCCGCCTGCTGGCCGAACTGGTGACCGGGGAACGCCCCTTCACCGACCCCGCGCCTTACAGCGCAACCCGTTTCGACTGACCCCCGCGGGAGCACAACACGATGACCGCACTCTTGAGCCATGCCACCGCTACCCCTGAAACCGACCCGCGCCCGGTGCTGATCCGCATCGAAGGCTTGAACAAGCACTACGGGGCGTTCCATGTCTTGCGCGACATCGACCTGCAGGTACGCGAAGGCGAACGTATCGTCCTGTGCGGGCCTTCCGGCTCGGGCAAGTCGACGCTGATCCGCTGCATCAACCGCCTGGAAATCGCCCAGCAGGGCACTATCGAGGTCGCCGGCGTCGACCTTGCGACCAACACCCGGGAGGCGGCGCAGGTACGCAGCGACATTGGCATGGTGTTTCAGCACTTCAACCTGTTCCCGCACATGAGCGTGCTCGACAACTGCCTGCTCGCCCCCACGAGCGTGCGTGGGCTATCGCGCAAGGATGCCGAGGAGCGGGCGCGCATGTACCTGACCAAAGTGGGCATCGCAAGCCAAGCGCACAAGTACCCCAGCCAGTTGTCCGGCGGGCAGCAGCAGCGCGTGGCAATTGCCCGCGCGCTGTGCATGAAACCGCGGATCATGCTGTTCGACGAGCCTACGTCGGCACTGGACCCTGAAATGGTCGCTGAAGTGCTGGATGTGCTGGTGCAACTGGCCGGCACGGGCATGACCATGCTTTGCGTCACCCACGAAATGGGCTTTGCCCGGCAGGTGGCCGAGCGGGTGCTGTTCCTGGAGGGTGGGCAGATCATCGAGGACAGCCCGCCGCAGGTGTTCTTCAACCACCCGCGCACCGAGCGGGCCAAGGGGTTCCTGGCGCAGATCCTGCACTGAGTGCAGACCTGTCACTGAACGTGTGGGAGCGGCCTTGTGTCGCGAAAGGGCCGCAAAGCGGCCCCCGGTTTTTCAGCACTGCTGCCTATATTGCCGGGGCTGCTGTGCAGCCCTTTCGCGACACAAGGCCGCTCCCACAACGACCTCGTTGACTTCAAGCCACCTATTTCATTGCACGGCTGCAAAGACCCGACTGCGTCGTTAAATATTATTGACCGAACCTCCCGCCAAACCCACGCCGCCACAGGCCCGCATCGGTTCAACCCACCCAAAACCGGCGCATTTCCCGCCTTGCAGCCCCTTTCAGTCGTTTGACATATCGAACGGCTCTGGCAAGCTATCTACAGGCCCCGACCGGCATCGTCAGCTCGACGAGCCGGCAGTGCTCGGGGCTCCAGGCGCCACTCAGAGCCCCGCGCCGTGCGCCTGCACAACAACGACAGGTCGAACCTGTCCCAAGGTGACATATGTCCAACAGCAACATTGGCAACAAGCAACCTTCCCTGCGCAAACCCGTCGTCCTGATGACCATGGGCAGCCAAGAGCGCAAAGGCCATGACTACCAGGTCATGACCCACAAATACATCACCCCGCTGGTCGAGTTCGCCGATTGTGTTCCGGTGCTGGTGCCCACCTGCTGCGGCATTGACGACCTCGAGACCTATCTGGACATGGCCGACGGCGTTTACCTGACCGGCGCTGGCAGCAACATCGACCCGGCGCTGTACGGCCAGGAAAACCAGACCCCAGGCAAAGGCCAGGACAAGAACCGCGACCTGTTCGACATTCCGCTGGTCAAGGCGGCGCTCAAGCGTGGCCTGCCCATCTTCGGCATCTGCCGGGGCATGCAGGAAATCAACGTGGCGCTGGGTGGCGACATCTACCAGAAGGTGTACGCCGAACCGGGTTTCAATGACCACCGGGAAAACCCGGAAGACCCGGTCGAAGTGCAGTACGCCCAGGTTCACAGCGTGAAGATCAAGCCAGGCAGCTGGCTGCGCGACACTTTGGGTTGCGACGAAATCCGCGTCAACTCGCTGCACGGCCAGGGCCTGCACACGCTCGGCGCCGGCATCGAGGCCATCGCGCATGCGGAAGACGGCCTGGTCGAGGCCATTCATGCGCCAAGCATTTCGCCGTTCCTGTTCGCCGTGCAATGGCACCCAGAATGGCAAGCCGCGCAGAACCCCGACTCGATCAAGATCTTCCAGGCGTTCGGTGACGCGTGCCGCGCCCAGGTTCGCAAGGCGCAGGTCAAGCGCGCTGCCTGACCTACAGTTTCCCCTGCTTTGATCGCGGGGCGGCGCAAGGCCGCCCCCGCCTCCCCCGGTCACCCTCTGCTGGTCCCAGAATATCTGCCGTGGAATCGGGCGGCGGGTTTTTGCCTGTCTTTGCGATCGTTTTTTTCGTTTGGCCTTGAGAGATACGATGACTACCGGGTGGTGGTCGTCGGTTTTTCAGCGCCTGTGAGATCGAGCGCCGCGCGGGCGGCGCTCGATCTGCAACCCACCACACATATCGAGGCGGGCACCCGGAGGCGTACACCCTCGCGAAAAACAAAATTCCAAGAAAGCACTGGTCATCCCCGAGGTTGTACGATAACTTACCTCCAACGCAAAACAACACCTCCACCCAAGCGCCACAGGATGCCAACAAAAATGAACCCACAAGAACTCAAATCCATCCTCTCCCACGGCCTGCTGTCTTTCCCGGTCACCGACTTCAACGCCCAGGGCGACTTCAACCCGGCGGGCTACATCAAGCGCCTGGAGTGGCTGGCCCCCTATGGCGCCAGTGCCCTGTTCGCCGCCGGTGGTACGGGTGAGTTCTTCTCCCTGGCTGCCAGCGAATACAGCCAGGTCATCAAGACCGCAGTCGATACCTGCGCCACTTCGGTACCGATCCTCGCCGGCGTGGGTGGCTCCACCCGCCAGGCCATCGAATATGCGCAAGAAGCCGAGCGCCTGGGCGCCAAGGGCCTGCTGCTGCTGCCGCACTACCTGACCGAAGCCAGCCAGGACGGTGTTGCCGCCCACGTGGAAGCCGTGTGCAAGTCGGTGAAGATCGGCGTGGTGGTGTACAACCGCAATGTCTGCCGCCTCAACGCCAACCTGCTGGAAAAACTGGCCGAACGCTGCCCTAACCTGATCGGCTACAAGGACGGCCTGGGTGATATCGAGCTGATGGTGTCGATCCGCCGCCGCCTGGGTGATCGCTTCAGCTACCTGGGTGGCCTGCCAACCGCCGAAGTGTATGCTGCTGCCTACAAGGCCCTTGGCGTGCCGGTCTACTCCTCGGCAGTGTTCAACTTTGTGCCGAAGACAGCGATGGACTTCTACAACGCCATCGCCCGCGACGACCACGCTGCCGTGGCCAAGCTGATCGATGATTTCTTCCTGCCCTACCTGGACATCCGCAACCGCAAGGCTGGCTACGCCGTGAGCATCGTCAAGGCCGGCGCCAAGCTGGCCGGTTACGACGCAGGCCCGGTGCGTACCCCGCTGACCGACCTCACCGCCGAAGAGTACGAAATGCTCGCCGCGCTGATGGACAAGATGGGCCCGCAGTAAGCGCTGCTTGCGGCCTGCCATATGCCGCGCCCGGAGTGGGCCTGCCCCGCTCCGGTTACCATTCGTGAGCCCGCACAAAAATAACTAGTGGGAGTACAACCAGCATGCAAGCGACTAAAAAGACGCATGTGCGCTACCTGATCCTGTTCATGCTGTTCCTGGTGACCACGATCAACTATGCCGACCGCGCGACCATTGCAATCGCAGGCTCCAGCCTGCAGAAAGACCTCGGCATTGACGCCGTAACCCTCGGTTATATCTTCTCCGCGTTCGGATGGGCTTACGTGGCTGGCCAGATTCCGGGTGGCTGGCTGCTCGACCGCTTCGGTTCCAAGAACGTCTACGCCTTCAGCATCTTCACCTGGTCGCTGTTCACTCTGTTGCAGGGCTTTGTCGGCGGCCTTCCGGTTGCCTGGGCAGTCGTGACCCTGTTCACCTTGCGCTTCCTCGTCGGCTTTGCCGAAGCCCCGTCGTTCCCGGGTAACGCCCGTATCGTCGCGGCCTGGTTCCCGACCCAGGAACGCGGTACCGCCTCGGCCATCTTCAACTCCGCGCAGTACTTCGCCACCGCCCTGTTCGCACCGATCATGGGTTGGATCGTGTTCAGCTTCGGCTGGGAGCACGTGTTCGTGGTGATGGGGGCGCTGGGCATCATCTTCTCGATGGTGTGGCTGAGGACCATCTACAACCCGCGCCAGCATCCACGCATCAGCCCGGCCGAGCTCGAACACATCGAGCAGAACGGCGGCCTGGTCGACATGGACCACAAGCGCGGCAACGATGGCCCGAAATGGGGTTACATCAAGCAGCTGCTGACCAGCCGCATGCTGCTGGGCGTGTACCTGGGCCAGTATTGCATCAACGCCATCACCTATTTCTTCCTGACCTGGTTCCCGGTGTACCTGGTGCAGGAACGCGGCATGACCATCCTCAAGGCCGGCTTCATCGCCTCGCTGCCGGCGGTATGCGGCTTTATCGGCGGCGTGCTGGGTGGGGTGATCTCGGACTGGCTGCTGCGCCGTGGCAACTCGTTGACCTTCTCGCGCAAGCTGCCGATCGTCTGCGGCCTGATGTTGTCGACCACCATGGTGTTCTGCAACTACGTAGACGCCGAGTGGATGGTCGTCGGTTTCATGACCCTGGCTTTCTTTGGCAAAGGCATCGGCGCGCTGGGCTGGGCGGTAGTGGCAGACACCTCGCCGAAGCAGATCGCCGGCCTGTCGGGCGGCCTGTTCAACACCTTCGGCAACATCGCCTCGATCACTACGCCTATCGTCATCGGCTACATCATCAGCGCCACGGGTTCGTTCAAGTGGGCCCTGGTCTACGTAGGCGCCAACGCCCTGGTAGCGGTGTTCAGCTACCTGGTGATCGTTGGCCCGATCAAGCGTATCGAACTGCGCGACGACGCGCCGAGGCCACAGGCTGAGCCTGCTGCCAACGGCGAACTGGCCAGCTCGCGCCATTGAGTGACACGCCCGCCCCGGCTCTTTCGGTGCGGGCGGATGTACAAAAAAAGCCTGAGAACCTGACAAGTAGGGCCCAAACATGCAGTTGATCGAACATTCCGACTCGCCCCGCTACGTGCGCCTGCACGACGATGACAACGTCGTGGTCGTGGTCAATGACGGCGGCCTGGGCGAAGGTGCCCGTTTTGCCGACGGCCTGACCCTGGTCGAGGGCGTACCGCAAAGCCACAAGGTTGCCACCGTGACCATCGCCAAGGGCGAGCCGGTGCGCCGCTACGGGCAAATCATCGGTTATGCGCTGGAAGACCTGCGCCAGGGCAGCTGGGTACAGGAAAGCCAGCTGGCCATGCCCGCTGCCCCGGAACTGGACAGCCTGCCACGCTGCGATGCCGTGCCACAGCCGCTGCCGCCACTGGAAGGTTTCACCTTCGAAGGCTACCGCAACGCCGACGGCACGGTCGGCACGCGCAATATCCTTGGCATCACCACCACCGTGCAGTGCGTGACCGGCGTGCTGGAGCACGCGGTCAAGCGCATCCGCAGCGAACTGCTGCCCCAATACCCCAACGTCGATGACGTGGTAGCCATCACCCACAGCTACGGCTGCGGCGTGGCCATCAACGCCCGCGACGCCTATATCCCGATCCGCACCGTGCGCAACCTGGCGCGCAACCCCAACCTGGGCGGCGAAGCGCTGGTCATCAGCCTGGGCTGCGAAAAGCTGCAGGCCGGCCAGGTGATGCACGACAACGACCCGTCGGTAGATCTCAGCGACCCGTGGCTGTACCGCCTGCAGGACGCCAGCCTGGGCTTTGTGGAAATGATCGAGCAGATCATGGCGCTGGCCGAAACCCGCCTGAAGAAACTCGACCAGCGTCGACGCGAAAGCGTACCGGCCAGCGAGCTGATCCTGGGCATGCAGTGCGGTGGCAGCGACGCCTTTTCGGGCATTACCGCCAACCCGGCGCTGGGTTATGCCGCCGACCTGCTGGTACGTGCCGGTGCCACCGTGCTGTTCTCGGAAGTGACCGAGGTTCGCGACGCCATCTACATGCTGACTTCGCGCGCGCAAAACCAGGCGGTGGCCGACGCGCTGGTCAGCGAAATGGACTGGTATGACCGCTACCTGCAGCAAGGCGCCGCCGACCGCAGCGCCAATACCACACCGGGCAACAAGAAAGGCGGCCTGTCGAACATCGTCGAAAAGTCGCTGGGTTCGATCGTCAAGTCCGGCAGCGGGGCCATCCAGGGCGTGCTTGGCCCAGGCGAGCGGGTCAAGGGCAAGGGGCTGATCTTTTGCGCCACCCCGGCCAGCGACTTTGTCTGTGGCACCCTGCAACTGGCCGCAGGCATGAACCTTCATGTCTTCACCACGGGCCGCGGCACGCCGTATGGCCTGGCCATGGCGCCCGTGGTCAAGGTGTGCACCCGCAGCGAGCTGGCGCAGCGCTGGCCCGACTTGATCGACATCGACGCCGGACGCATCGCCAGCGGCCGCGCGACCATCGAGGAATTGGGCTGGGAGCTGTTCCACTACTACCTCGACGTCGCCAGTGGCCGCAAGCAGACCTGGGCCGAGCAGCACCGCTTGCACAACGACATCACCCTGTTCAATCCGGCGCCAATTACCTGATGCCCTGGGCAGGCTCGCCCAGCACTCTTCATTCAGCCACCCTCACAGGAGCACCCCATGCCTGAAATCCTCGGCCACAACTTCATCGCCGGCCAGCGCAGCGCCGCTGGCGCACAGCGCCTGCAGAGCCTGGACGCCAGCACTGGCGAAGCCCTGCCGTACAACTTTGCCCAGGCTACCGAGGGCGAAGTCGACCAAGCCGCCAAAGCCGCGGCCGCCGCTTTCGCCGAATTCCGCCAACTAGCCCCGGCGCGCCGCGCCGAATTTCTGGATGCCATCGCTGCCGAACTGGACGAGCTGGACGATGCCTTCATCGCTATCGTCTGCCGCGAAACCGCACTGCCCGCCGCACGTATCCAGGGTGAGCGCGGCCGTACCAGCGGCCAAATGCGCCTGTTCGCCCAGGTGTTGCGCCGTGGCGACTACCTTGGCGCACGCATCGACCTCGCTCTGCCCGAACGCCAGCCACTGCCACGCGTGGACCTGCGCCAGATGCGCATTGGCGTTGGCCCGGTCGCGGTGTTCGGCGCCAGTAACTTCCCGCTGGCGTTCTCCACCGCAGGTGGCGACACCGCCGCGGCGCTGGCCGCCGGCTGCCCGGTGGTGTTCAAGGCGCACAGCGGCCACATGGCAACCGCCGACCTGGTCGGCTGCGCCATCACCCGGGCAGCCGAGCGTACCGGCATGCCCAATGGGGTGTTCAACATGGTGTTCGGTGGCGGCGTGGGCGAGTGGCTGGTCAAGCACCCGGCCATCCAGGCCGTGGGTTTCACCGGTTCGCTGAAAGGCGGCGACGCCCTGTGCCGCATGGCCGCAGAGCGCCCCCGGCCGATTCCGGTGTTCGCCGAGATGTCCAGCATCAACCCGGTGATCATCCTGCCGGGCGCCCTGGCCAAGCGTGGCGACGCCATCGCCCGTGAGCTGGCCGGTTCGGTGTGCCTGGGCGCAGGGCAGTTCTGCACCAACCCGGGCCTGGTCATCGGGCTGCAATCGCCACCGTACAGCCAGCTGTTGGCTGAGCTGGGTCAGCACCTGGGCCAGCAGGCCGGCCAGGTCATGCTCAACGCCGGCGGCCTGCGCAGTTATGTCGCTGGCCTGGAGCACCTGCACGCCCATGCCGGTATCGAGCACCTGGCCGGCCAGGCACAGCACGGCAGCCAGGCCCACGCCCAGCTGTTCAAGGCCGATGCCCGGTTGCTGGTCGAGTCCGACCCATTGCTGCAGGAGGAAGTGTTCGGCCCCACCACCGTGGCCGTGGAAGTTCAGGATAACGACCAGTTGCGCGCTGCCGTGCTTGGCCTGCGCGGCCAGCTGACCGCCACACTGATCGGCGAGCCTGAGGACTTTGAAGCCTTTGCCTGGCTGGTACCACTGCTGGAAGAGAAAGTCGGGCGGATTCTGCTCAATGGTTACCCGACAGGTGTCGAGGTATGCGACGCCATGGTCCACGGCGGGCCGTACCCGGCAACTTCCGACGCCCGCGGAACCTCGGTCGGCACCCTGGCTATCGACCGCTTCCTGCGCCCGGTGTGCTACCAGAACTATCCGCAGGCGCTGTTGCCCGAGGCCCTGCGTGACAGCAACCCGCTGGGGCTGCGGCGGTTGGTGAATGGGCAGTGGCGCGACGGGGCGATCTGACGCCCCTTTGCGGCACGGGCCTCAAGCCCCTTGCGCCTCAGCCTCTTCATGCACCTGACGCAAACGCTCACGGCTATTGCTCAGGTGCATGCGCATGGCCATTTTGGCCCCTTCGCTGTCTCGCCGTGCAATGGCTTCATAGATGGCTTCATGCTCATGGCGCAGCCGGCTCATGTAATGGGCCTGGTCATCACGCGCCAACCGCGCTGAATTCAACCGGGTCCGGGGGATGATGCTGGTGCCCAGGTGGTTGAGGATGTCGGCGAAGTAATGGTTGCCACTGGCCTGGGCAATGCGCAGGTGAAACTGGAAGTCGGCCGACACCGCATCGGTGGCGTGGGCCGCCCCCTCGTTCAGCTCATCCAGCGCCGCGCGCATGCCGGCCAGCTCGTCATCGCTGCGGCGTTGTGCGGCAAGCCCTGCCGATTCGATCTCCAGCGCAATGCGCAACTCCAGCACCGCCAGCACCTCACGCAGGGTAACGACGGTAGCCGGGTCGATCCGGAAGCCCCCGGTCGCCGGCGCATCCAGCACGAACGTACCGATGCCGTGGCGGGTTTCCACCTGCCCGGCGGCTTGCAGCCGCGAAATGGCCTCACGCACCACCGTGCGGCTGACGCCCTCTTCAACCATGATCTGCGATTCGGTCGGCAGCTTGTCGCCGCGCTTGAGCTGGCCGCTGCGAATACGCTCGGTCAGCACCGTAACCAGTTCCTGGGCCAGACTGCGTGGCTTGCGCCGGGTCCTTGCCTGTACCTGCTGCTCTGTCATCGCCCTGTGTTTCACCTTGAAAGACAGCGCTTATCATAGCGCAAGCAGTTGTACGATCACATATGCCGCGTGCGGATTTCATTGCCTGCCTGGGGCTGCACCTACCCGACAACACCTGGAAGTGCTGGCACAGAGCCTGCGCTGCAAGATACTGTGCGTTTCCACCTCATGCATCCATGGAAGGAACTGCCCGTATGAAAACCTTTGACCGCCTTTTGCTGGGCTGCGGCTTACTGATCCCCTTGTGGCTGTTGGCCGGGGTCTGGCTCACTGCACTGGCGTACCCCGGCTACGACCATTTCCAACAAGCCATGAGCCAGCTCGGCGCGGTTGGCTCGCCCGTGCAGCGCTGGTCGCCATGGGTCAACAATTATCCTCTCGCGGTCTTGTTCATCTTGTTTGCCTTTGGCCTCGCGCGGCGCTGGCACGGCTCGAAGGTGGCGTTGTCGAGTGCAGCTCTGGTATTGGTGCACGGCCTCGGTAGCCTGGGCACAGGCTGGTTCGCTTGCGACCCAGGCTGCGCTCCGGCGCAACCTTCCAGCTCACAGCTGCTGCACAACTTGTCGGGGTTGCTGATGTTCCTTTCACTGACCCTGGCGAGCGCCCTGTGGGCGTGGCTAGGGACGCGTCTGGCCGGCAGCCAGGCCGTCGCGCTGCTGTCCGCCACCAGCCTGATACTGGCCATCGTCACCGTCGCACTCATGGCCCAGGCGGCACAAAGCGGGCAACTGTTCGGCCTGTACCAGCGCCTCAACTACGGGGTGTCGGTACTGTGGATCGCCTGCCTTGCCTGGGCTAGCCTGCGCAACCCGGCTGCTGGGTCATTGCACAGGCCCACCCGCTGACGGCAATTTGCTGGCCCCCCACCTTTGCAAGTGAGGGCAAACTTCGTTCCCCTTCAATTGCTTAGGACAGCAATATGCGAGTACTTCTAGCTACGATGGCCGGCTGCCTGCTCGCCACATTCGCTTTCGGCGCCCAGGCCAGGGCACTCAGCCAGAATGATCGCCACACCTGCCAGTGGGGTGCGCAAATAGCCGGTGAAGCCCAGCAAGCCAAGCTTGCCGGGGTCACCCTGTACGCTACGCGCAAGAAGCTTCAGGTGCGAAAGTTCGCCAAACCGTGGATGCGCATGACCGCCTTCGGCATTACTGAACAAACCTATAACAGCCGCTCCAGGCTCAAGCCTGCGGCAATTCGGCAGACCTATTACGAGCAGTGCGTGCACCATGCAGTTGCGAAGAGATAGGTGTTTTATTTCAGGCGGTTATGGATTAAAGCTAAAGCATTTCATGCGCCGTACTTGTGAGAGATTCTATGGTTCCTGGCAAGGGTAGCCGGAGCATCTTCAGCGCCTGTGAGATCGAGCGCCGCCCGCGCGGCGCAATCGCGAGCTGCGCTCGCTCCTACGTTTGTTTCGGGCCAGTAACGCCTGTGACAGGGGCGCGCGGCCGCCTTGTTTGTACGGCGCGATATTGAGGCATGCACCAAGGGGTTCGCGCGCGAATCCCATAGGAATAATTGGCCCGAAACAAACGTAGGAGCGAGCGCAGCTCGCGATTGCGCCGCGCGGGCGGCGCTCGATCTCACAGGCGCTGCCATACCTTGTGGCAAACACCTGTCAGCCCTAAGGCGATCCCTGTGGGAGCTGGCTTGCCGGCGATGGGCCGCAACGCGGCCCCCGCCTTTCGCGATGAGTGGCCGCACGCGAAGCCGGCCACCTTCACCGATTGCGAGTAACCCGCCACACGGTATTGGCCAGGTCATCCGCAATGATCAAAGCACCGCGCGGGTCCACCGTCACCCCCACCGGGCGACCGCGGGTCTTGCCATCTTCACCCCGGAAACCCGTCGCGAAGTCAATCGGTTCCCCAGCCGGCTTGCCATTGCTGAACGGCACGAAGATGACCTTGTAGCCCACCGGGTTCGGCCGGTTCCAACTGCCGTGCTCGCCCACGAATACCCCGTCAGCAAAACCCTCCCCCATGGCCGGGATGGAGAAGTCCACCCCCAGTGCCGCCACGTGCGAGCCCAGGCTGTAGTCGGGTTTGATCGCCGCGGCGACCTTGTCCGGGGCCTGCGGCCTTACCCGCTCATCGACGTTCTGCCCCCAGTAGCTGTAGGGCCAGCCGTAGAAGCCGCCGTCACGCACCGAGGTGAGGTAGTCAGGCACCAAATCAGGCCCCAACTCATCGCGCTCGTTGACCACTGTCCACAACTGCCCGGTCTGCGGCTCAATGGTCAGTGCGGTGGGGTTGCGCAGGCCTGTGGCGTAAGGCCGGTGCGCGCCGGTTTCGGCATCCACCTGCCAGACCATGGCGCGGTCGATCTCCACTTCCAGGCCGCGCTCGGTGATATTGCTGTTCGAGCCGATGCCCACATACAGGTAGCGCCCATCGGGGCTGATCGTCAGCGCCTTGGTCCAGTGGTGGTTGATCTGCGATGGCAGGTCGGTGACCTTGGTCGGCGGGCCGTCGGCCTTGGTCTGGCCTTCGGTGTAGTTGAAGCGCACCAGGGCGTCCTGGTTGGCCACGTACAACTTGCCGTCGGCAAAAGCCAGGCCATACGGCGCGTTGAGGTTTTCCGCGAATACCGTCTGCACCTCGTACTTGCCGTCGCCGTCGGCATCGCGCAGCAAGGTCAGGCGGTTACCGCCTTTGACTTGGGTGTTGCCCTTGGCCTTGATCTGGCTGGCAATCACATCCTTGGGCTTGAGCTTGGCCGCGCTGCCGCCCCTGCCTTCGGCCACCAGGATGTCGCCATTGGGCAATACCAGGCTCTGGCGCGGGATCTTCAGGTCGGTGGCAATGGCCGTGACACTGTAGCCTTCGGGAACGGTCGGTTTCTGCTCACCCCAGGCCACCGGCTGAGCGATCTTCATGCTCGGCAACAAGCCACGTTGTGGCTCGGGCAAGCGCGGGTCCGGGCCATGGGCCTGCGTAGGCTCGCCATCGCCACCACAGGCACTCAACAGCAGCGCCACACTCAATACACTCAACGCGTGCAAGGGCTTCATGCTTCACCTCCAGAACGCAGGTTGCTCAGGCCGGTCCAGGCTGCGGCCAACGCCAGTACGCTCACGACCACCGACAGCACCAGCCCTGCCGGCATCACCGCCCAGGCGTCCTTGGCATGCTCGAAGGCATTGATCAGGCCAAGCACCCAGGTCACCAGCAGCAGCACGAAGTACAGCGTCGGGCGACCGCCTTTGCGCTCGGCGCGGATCAGGTTGGCCAAGGCAAACAGCAGCGCCAGCCCGCAGAACACCAAAGCCCCGGCGATCAGCCAGGCGGCGAAGTTGCTCCACTGGATCTGGTAGCTGTTGTAGTAGGCAATATCGCTCAGCAGGGCGCCGAGGAACAACGGCACACTGCCGGCCAAGAGCAGGGCGTGCAGCGGGCTGGGGGTGCGCCGGTATAGAGTGTGGTCGGATGTGGTCACGGTGCCTCCTTTTCATTCAGTGACCCAGGCTGACGGGGGGCCATCAGCCGTGCGCAGGATGCGCCTAGCAAAGGAGCCCTGCGCATCGCCGATAGTTCACCGCTTCGCTGCAATGAAACATCTTGTAAGAACCGATCCCCCCAGCGTGCACACCATTGGGCTCAAGCAACCAGCAGCGCCTCAGCAGATGCCCTGACAGGCAAAACCCCAGGCATTCATTGATTAAAGTTATTGAAGGCAACCGCTGTAGGAAGTTACTGACAACCCAACTTAGAACTGAACTTTCGTACAACCCAACAACGAAGAATGCCCTGCAAAAATCTCAAATTATTTCCCCACTTGCGTTGCTCTGACCGGCGCGCTAACACTGGTGCCATCACGCACTGGAGGAAGCCCCATGTCTCATCTTGCCCAGTTCCGCGCCCTCGAATGGCTACTCGCCAACAAGGAAGACCAACTTCAGTTCATCAAGGTTGACCCCCAACTTCGCCGCGAGCTGGAATTCGAAAGCAAACTGCACGACCTGCTGGCCGAATATCAATTCGGCTTAAGGCAGGTGCTGAGCATCATGGCACCTGAGCAGCGCCACACGTTCGACCTGTTCACCCGGCAACCCCACGCACTGGTTTCACCGACCGGTTTCCGGGCGCGGCTCAGCAAGTTTTATCAAAACCCCTATACCGGTGAAGTCGTCGAAGCCAAGAGCACCTTGCACAAGACCTTGCGCCAGTGGATCAGACAGTACAGCCGCGCCGAAGTGGAAAGCTGGGTGATACCAGGTGCTCTGCTACCACGCAGCCTGCGCGAATAACCAGCGCCGGCTCAGCGGTAATCCTGCTGCCTCGCCGGCACACGCAAACGTTCGGTAACCGAACATTAGACCGCCTCTTGAATTGACGCTGCCGCCCGCACTGCTCACCATGCACCGGCCTTGCGTGCACCCTTGCCTGGGAAATGGTCACGCACCCGCAGCACCGCAGTTGAATACAATTTCAAGAAACGAGCCGTCATGAACAACTCCAAGACTCACCCCGCCGCGCCCCGGATGCCCCAGGGTTCGATCGGCGACAAGCTTCGCGCCGCCTTCGGCGTTGGCAAGACCCGCTGGGGCATGCTGGCCCTGGTGTTCTTCGCCACCACCCTCAATTACATCGACCGCGCCGCCCTTGGCATCATGCAGCCTGTCTTGGCCAAGGAAATGAGCTGGACGGCGATGGACTACGCCAACATCAACTTCTGGTTCCAGGTCGGTTACGCCATCGGCTTTCTGTTGCAAGGCCGGCTGATCGACAAGGTCGGCGTCAAACGGGCCTTTTTCTTCGCCGTGCTGCTCTGGAGCCTGGCCACCGGCGCCCATGGCCTGGCCACCTCGGCTGCCGGTTTCATGGTTTGCCGCTTTATCCTTGGCCTGACCGAAGCCGCCAACTACCCGGCTTGCGTGAAAACCGTGCGCCTGTGGTTTCCGGCCGGTGAGCGGGCCATCGCCACCGGTTTGTTCAATGCCGGTACCAATGTCGGCGCCATGGTAACCCCAGCGCTGCTGCCGCTGATTCTGGCCGTGTGGGGCTGGCAGGCCGCATTCATCGCCATGGGCTGCCTGGGCCTGGTGTGGGTAGTGCTGTGGCTGCTCAAGTACTACAACCCTGAAGACCACCCGACAGTGCGGCAGAGCGAGGTGCAGTACATCCAGCAAGCTGTCGAGCCCGAGCCGACCCGGGTGCCGTTCAGCCGCATACTGCGCTTGCGCGGGACCTGGGCGTTCGCGGTGGCCTATGCGATCACCGCACCGGTGTTCTGGTTCTACCTGTACTGGTTGCCGCCCTTCCTCAACCAACAATACAGCCTGGGCATCAATGTGACCCAGATGGGTATCCCACTGATCATCATCTGGCTGACGGCAGATTTTGGCAGCATCGGCGGTGGCATTCTGTCGTCATGGTTGATCGGCCGCGGCGTGCGCGCCACGACGGCGCGGTTGCTGTCCATGCTGGTCTTCGCCTGCACCATGGTCAGCGTGGTGTCGGCTGCCAACGCCAGCGGCCTCTGGGTCGCGGTGGCGGCCATTTCGCTGGCGGTGGGGGCGCACCAGGCCTGGACGGCGAACATCTGGAGCCTGGTGATGGACTACACGCCCAAGCACCTGGTGAGTACCGTGTTCGGCTTCGGCAGCATGTGCGCAGCCATTGGCGGGATGTTCATGACGCAGATCGTCGGCAGCGTGCTGACGGCTACCCACAATAACTATGCCGTGCTGTTCACCATGATCCCGGCCATGTACTTCCTGGCGCTGGTATGGATGTACTTCATGGCGCCGCGCCAGGTCGAAAGCGCCTGAGGCGCTGCTCAGTTACCTCTACGGGGCCCTTGCGGGCCCTTTTTTTGCGCCACCGGTCAACGAAGGCGCCGCGCCGCACTGGCCACTGTCAGACCCTGGCCAATACCGCCCTGGCGTGGTCCAGCGCCATGCGCGCACGCTGTTCACCGCTGATCCCTTGTTCCAGCAACTGCCGGGTAGGTATTTCCAGGCTCAGCGGGAGGGTGGCCGGTAGCGCGCGCAGCAGCCCGACCAGATCGGCATCGCCATCACCCGGGAAGCGCCGTTCGTTACGCGCCTGGCGCAGGATTTCGTCCATGTCGGCCGGCACTGGCCCCGCCACGTCGCACAATTGGGCATAGCGCATGCGCTGCGGTGCCAACTGCGCCAGGTCGCTCAGCGCAGAGCCGGAGCGGTTGAAATGGAACGCGTCCACCAGCACGCAACCATTGGCCTGATCGGCGTTGGCTACCACGCGCATGGCCTGGCGCAAGTCACGTACTTCGGTCCAGGGCATGAACTCCAGGTGCGGGTGGATGCCATGGACCGCCGCCAGTTCGCACAACGCGGCAAAGCGCTCGGTGAGCCGTGCTTCGTCCGGGTCGTTGCCGGCCACCAGCAGTTCGGTGCCCCCCAGCTCGGCACCCACCGCCAGGATGGCTTCGAAATCCGCCACGCAGGTGTCCGGCTTAAGGCGCAGTATCTCCAGGTCCAGCACCTTGATGCCGGTATCGCGCAGGCGTGCCTGGGTCTGCCTGCGCAGATCGGCATTGGCCGCCAGCGGGTAGTGCTGTTCCTGCTCGGTGGCCGGCACCAGGCGCAGGCCGACATGGCTGTAGCCAGCGCGGGCAGCAGCCTCGACCATGTCTGGCGGGGACAGTTCGAGTACCGTCAGGGCCGCGAGGGAAAATATTCGATCAGTCATTCGTCGTCACCAGAAAGAGGGTATCAGGCAATGTGCTCGGGCGCACAGGCGCGGCCGCTGGCGGCAGCCTGGCGGATCGCTTCGATCAGTGCCAGGGTGCGGCCAGCGTCGGCGGCATCGACCAAAGGCGGCTGTTCACCGCGGGCGACCCGCACGAAGTGCTGCAACTGCAGGGTCAATGCTTCACCGGCGGGTATGCTGTGCTGGTGCTGCAACAACGGTGTGTGCCACCCCGAACCCGGCTCGGCGTAGTGCCAGTGCTTGAGCTGAGGAATGCTCAGCGAGCCCTGGGTGCCGGCCAGCAGATAACACGGCTGGCCATCCTGGCGCGGGTAGACCGGGCTTTCACCCGAGTCGAGCTCCCAGCTCCAGGGCGCCGCTACGGCGTCCGAGCCGGTCAGGCTACCCAAGGCGCCATTGGCGAACTGCAACAGCACGGCGGCACTGTCTTCGTTGGCGAACCCCCGCACGTCGTTGCGGGTGAAGGCCTGCACCTGTACCACCTCGCCGCACAAGTAGCGCAGCAGGTCGAGGTCATGGATCAGGTTGGTCAGCAAAAAACCCGCCCCCGGCTCGCGGCGCCAGGCGGTGTCGAAGTAGCTGTCGGGCTTTTGCAACTGCCACAGTGCGGTGACATTGATCAGCCGGCCCAGCTTGCCTTCGCTGATCACTTGGTGCGCCTTGGCGATCAATGGATTGTGCCGACGATGGTGGCCGACCAATACCGGTACCTTGCACCGCCGTGACGCCTCGACCAGCGCCCGCACCTCCTGCAGTTGCACGCCCACCGGTTTTTCCACCAGTACCGGCACGCCGGCTTCGACGCAATCCAGCGCAGTGGCCACGTGCTGGTTGTTCGGGTTGGCGATGATCACCGCTTCGGGCTGCACGCGTTGCAGCATCTGCCGATGGTCGGCAAAGTACGGCACGCCACAGTCGACGGCGAAGGCTTCGGCCTGCGGGCCGGGGTCGGCCACCGCGCACAACTGGGCCTGGGGTACATTGCGCAAGTGCTGGTAATGCTGGCGGCCCATAATGCCAGCGCCGACCAGGGCGATACGAAGGGGTGCGTTCAACAGCCTGTCCTCTTGTCATTGTTGTGGTGCGAATATGAAACAGCGTTCCACAATTCACCCTCAGCAATTTAGAACCAGGTTCAACTTTTCAGAAGAGCCTGCTGAACAGACTGTGCGGTAATCGACCGGAATATCCCTCAGGCAAACAGTTCGCTGGCGTGGCTGGCGGCAGACAGTTCCTCGGTGGCCGCCAGCAATAGAGGGGCCAGCTCGGCCAAACGGCTTTGCGCCAGGCGTGCACTGGGCCCGGCAATGCTCAGCACGCCAATCACCTCGCCGCTTTGCGGGCGCCGTACCACCGCAGCCAGCGCCGAGGTGCCCACCGCCGAGGTTTGCTCGACCCAGGCATAACCCCGCTCGCGGGCACGGTGCAGGTAGGCGAGCAACTCGTCGGTGGTGCGCGGCGCATTCGGGCCGAACTGGCCCGGGTCGGCGATGCCTTGGCGCAGCACCATCTGCAGCGCCTGCTCATCGTCCAGGCTGGCCAGCCAGGCGTGCCCGGAAGCGGTGTAGAACAGCGGCGCGTCGCGCCCCATGTCCGGGTCGTAACGCAACCCGGAGCGCGCGCCCTGGGACTTGGCGATCCAGGTCTGCCGCCCCCCATCGATGACACCAAGGCGCACCAGCTCACCGCTGTCCTGGGCCAGGCGGTCGAGAATCGGCTGAATGACATCGGCACCACTGCTGGCCAGGTAACGGAAGCCTTGGGCGACCAGCTTGGCCGACAGCTGATAGCGGCTGTTGTCACGGTTCTGCCGTACGTAGCCCAGCCGCATCAGCTCGGCCAGCATGCGGTGCGCGGCGCTTTTAGGGATATCCAGGCGCTCGGCCAGGGTTTGCAATGCCAGGCCCTGGGGCTCACCGGCAAGGCTCTCAACAAGATTGAAGGCGCGTTCGATCTGACTACCAGCCATGACACAGGTCCTTGCTACGTTTTGCGAATTCTAGAAGATGATTCCACATTCCCGGTAGCGTATACATGCAATGCCCTGCCAAGTGTTCGATTATCGCCCGCTCGTTGCGCGGGCGGCCAGCCGTGACCTTGCGGATCCAGGCGGGCCAAATAAGAATATGGAACCAAGTTCCAATAACAATACAGGATTAGTGCGATGCCCCCTGCTCCCTTCGAAACCGAATGCGATGTACTGGTGATAGGTTCAGGCGCCGCCGGGCTGGCCGCCGCTGTAACAGCTGCCTGGCATGGGCAAAAGGTGATTCTGGTAGAAAAGGAGCCAGTGCTGGGCGGCGCCACGGCCTGGTCCGGTGGCTGGGCCTGGGTCCCGCGCAACCCGCTGGCGCGCCGCGCCGGCATCGATGAAGACATCGAGCAGCCACGGACCTACCTGCGCAATGAGCTGGGTGCCCATTACGATGCCGAGCGGGTGGACGCTTTCCTTGAAGCCTGCCCGCACATGGTGGCGTTTTTCGAGAAGCATACGGCGCTGCAGTTTGCCGACGGCAATGCGATACCGGACATGCACGGCCACACCCCTGGCGCCGCCGAAGGTGGGCATCAGGTGATTGCCGCACCGTACGATGCCCGCGAGGTGGATGCACTGCTGCCACGCCTGCGCCAGACCCTGCGCGAAACCTCGTTCATGGGCATGCCGATCATGGCCGGCGCCGACCTTGCCGCGTTCCTCAACATGACCCGTTCGCCCAAGGCCTTGCTGCACGTGTGCAAGCGCTTCGGCCGGCACCTGTACCACCTGGCCCGCCATGGCCGGGCCATGCACCTGGTCAACGGCGTGGCACTGGTGGCGCGGCTGGCCAAGTCGGCGCAGGACCTGGGCGTGCAGCTGCAGGTGTCGGCGCCGGCCAAGCATTTGCTGGTCGAAGCAGGCCAGGTGTGCGGCGCGCTGGTGACGACCCCGCAGGGCGAGCAGCGTATCCGCGCCAAGGCAGTGGTACTGGCAGCGGGCGGCTTCCCTCACGACGCTGCCCGCCGCCGGCAGCTGTTCCCCCGCGACGCCAGCGGCCACGACACCCTGGCCCTGCCGCCAAAGGGCTGCTCTGGCGATGGCCTGCGCCTGGGCGAGGCAGCAGGTGGCGTGGTGGCCACCGACCTGCAGTCGCCGGTGGCCTGGGCGCCGGTTTCGCAGGTGCCACATGGCGATGGCACTGTCGGCCATTTCCCGCACATCATCGAACGGGGCAAACCGGGCATCATCGGGGTGCTGGCCAACGGCAAGCGTTTCGTCAATGAAGCGCACGGTTACTATGACTATGTGGCAGCCATGGTCGCGGCAGTGCCAGCGGACCAGGAGGTGTGTTCGTGGCTGGTGTGTGACCACCGTTTCCTACGCCGTTATGGCCTGGGCCATGCCCGCCCGGCGCCACTGCCGGTGTGGCCGCATGTGCGCAGTGGCTACCTGAAACGTGGCGCCACACTCGAAGCGTTGGCGGTTGCCTGCGGCATCGATGCGGCCGGGTTGCGCGCCACCGTCGAGGCCTTCAACAGCCATGCACGCCACGGCCAGGACCCGGCCTTCGGCCGTGGCTCCACCGCATTCAACCGCAAGCAGGGCGACCCGCAACACCCAGGCCCCAACCCGTGTGTGGCGCCGATCGAACAGGGCCCGTTCTACGCGGTGAAGGTGAAGCCGGGTTGCTTTGGCACCTTTGCCGGGTTGCGCACCGATGGCCAGGCACGGGTACTGGATGCCAGCGGCCAGCCGATCACCGGGCTGTACGCGGCAGGTACCGACATGGCCAGTGTGTTCGGTGGCTGGTACCCGTCTGGCGGCATCAACCTGGGGCCCGCGTTGACCTTCGGCTACGTGGCCGGGCGGCATATTGCCGGGGTGCAGGCGTATGAGTGAGCGGCCGGCGGCAGGTCGTGCTTGCCGCCGGCCCGGGTTCAGCCGCGCAGCTGGTACCAGGTGGTCTTGAGCTGCGTGTACTTGTCGAACGCATGCAGCGACAGGTCGCGGCCAAACCCCGACTGTTTGCCGCCACCGAAAGGCACCGTGACATCCAGTGCATCGACCGTGTTCACCGACACGGTACCGACTTTCAGCGCCCGCGCCACGCGGTGCACCTGGTTGAAGTCGTCGCTCCACACCGAAGCCGCCAGGCCATAGATGCTGTCATTGGCCAGGCGCACCGCCTCCTCTTCACTGTCGAAGGCACTCACTGCCAGTACCGGCCCGAACACTTCTTCCTGCGCCAGGCTCATGCTGGCATCGACCTCGGCGAAGATGGTCGGCTCGATGTAGTTGTCCGAACCGCCGATATGCAACCGCCGACCGCCACACACCAGCCGCGCGCCCTCTTGCCCCGCGCGGTCGATGGCGGCCTGGATACGCGCTGCCTGGCCGGCATCGACAATCGCCCCGGCGCGGCTGGCCGGGTCCAGCGGGTTGCCAGGCTGCCATTGCCGAGCCTTGGCCTGCAGGCGCTCGATGAACTCATCGTGGATGGAACGCTGCACATACAGCCGCGAGTTGGCGGAGCAGACCTCACCCTGATTGAAGAAAATACCAAAGGCCGCCTTTTCCGCAGCCAGGTCCAGGTCCTGGCAGTGCTCGAACACCAGGTTGGGGCTCTTGCCCCCGCACTCCAGCCATACCTGCTTGAGGTTGGACTGCGCCGCGTATTGCATGAAGTACTTGCCCACCTGGGTGGAGCCTGTGAACACCAGGCAATCCACGTCTGGGTGCAGGCCCAGGGCCTGCCCGGCCTGTTCGCCCAGGCCCGGCACCACGTTCAGCACGCCTTCGGGCAAACCGGCTTGCAGGGCCAGTTCGGCCAGGCGCAAGGCCGAGAACGGCGACTGTTCGGCCGGCTTGAGCACCACGCTGTTGCCCGCGGCCAAGGCCGGGGCCAGCTTCCAGGCGGCCATGTCCAGCGGGAAGTTCCACGGCACCACCGCCGCCACCACGCCCAGGGCCTCACGGGTGATGGTGGCCAATGCATTGGCGGCGGTCGGCGCCACCTGGTCGTAGCGCTTGTCCAGCGCCTCGCCGTACCAGGCAAATACCTGCGCCGACCCGGGCACATCGATGTTGTAGGCGTCCATGACCGGTTTGCCCATGTTCAGCGAGTCCAGCAATGCCAGCTCTTCGCGGTGGGCCATGATCAGTTCGGCCAGGCGCTGCAGCACTTGCTTGCGCTGCCCGGGGGCCATGCGCGCCCACGGGCCGTGCTCGAAGGCCTGCCGTGCGCTGGCCACGGCCAGGTCTACGTCGGCCTGGGCGCAGGCGGCGACCTGCGCCAGCACCTGGTTGGTGGCGGGATTGATAGCGGCAAAGGTCGCGCCACTTTGGGCCTTCACGGCGTTGCCAGCGATCAGGGCGCTGGCCGGCAAGTACAGGTCCGCAGCGCGTTGCTGCCAGAATTCGAGGGTGTACATTTGTACTCCTTTCAAGCGGTTGTGCTAACGGACTGTCAGAGCTTGCCAACCAGGCGCGCCGTGCGGTCAACGGCGATGCGGGTTTTCTCCACCAGCTCATCCAGCTCGCTGTGGTTGGCGATCAAGGCCGGCGCCATGATCATCCGCCCCAGGGTGGAGCGAATGATCACCCCCTCCTCGAAGCCGAAGGTCCGGCACTGCCAGGCCAGGTCGTTTTCATTGGCAAAGCGCTTGCGGGTAGGCTTGTGCTCTGCCAGTTGCAGCGCCGCCACCAGGCCTGCGCCCTGCACCTGGCCAATCAGCGGGTGGTCGGCGAACACCTCGCGCAGGATGCGCTGCAGGTAGGGGCCGGTGTCGTCCTTCACCTGGCGCACGATGCCTTCGTCACGCAGGGCTTTCAGGTTGGCGATGGCCACCGCCGCTGCCACCGGGTGGCCGGAATAGGTCAGGCCGTGGGCGAACACCCCGCCCCGCTCCACCAGCGCTTCGGCTATGCGCTTGCTCAGCACCAGCCCGCCCATGGGCACGTAGCCGCTGGTCAGGCCCTTGGCTATGGACAGGGTATCGGGCTGGAAGCCGAAGTATTCGTGGGCAAACCATTCGCCGGTACGACCAAAGCCACCAATCACCTCGTCGGCACACAGCAGTACATCGTACTGGCGGCAGATGCGCTGGATTTCCGGCCAGTAGCTTTCCGGCGGGAAGATCATGCCGCCTGCGCCCTGGAACGGCTCGGCAATGAAGCCAGCAACGTTTTCGGCGCCCAGCTCCAGGATTTTTTCTTCCAGCTGCAAGGCACAGCGGCGGCCGAACTCGGCCGGGCTCAGCTCACCGCCTTCGGCGTACCAATAGGGCTCGTCGATGTGCGCCACATCCGGGATCAGCCCGCCCATTTCGTGCATGAACTTCATGCCACCCAGCGCCGTGGCCGCCAGGGTCGAGCCGTGGTAGCCGTTCCAGCGGCCGATCATGATCGTCTTGCTTGGCTGGCCGACCACCTGCCAGTAGCGGCGCACGGTGCGGATCAGCACCTCGTTGGCCTCGGAGCCGGAGTTGGTGTAGATCGCGTGGCTGTAGTGCCCGGGCAGCAGGCTGAACAGCAGCTCCGAAAGCTCGATCACCGCCGGGTGGGTGGTGTGGAAGAACATGTTGTAGTACGCCAGCTGGTCCATCTGCCTGGCAGCAGCGGCGGTCAGGTCGCGGCGGCCGTAACCGAGCTGGGTGCACCACAGCCCGGACATGCCATCCAGGTATCGCTTGCCCTCGCTGTCCCACAGGTGCAGGCGCTCGCCACCGACGATCACCCGCGGCCCTTCGGCGTTCAGCGCCTTCTGGTCAAGGAAGGCATGGATGTGGTGCGCGGCGTCGGCTGCCTGGTAGTCACGGGTCTGGCGTTGCGGGGCGAAAGGCGCATTCATTGTTGGTTTTCCTTTGCGGTGGGGTGCACGGCAGCGGCGCTCAGCGCCGCTTGCCCATATAGCTTTCCAGCGGGTCCTTGCCCAGCACGCCCTGGGCATTGGCCAGCGCGTCGATGAACAGGGAAAACAGCTCGGACTGGGTGCCGATATCGAGCTTGGCGTAGACGTTCTTGCGGTGCGACTTGATGGTGTCTTCCGACACGCCCAGGCGCTCGGCCAGCGACTTGGTCGAATGGCCGCGCAAGATCAGCTGGGCAATGCGGCATTCGCGCTCGGTCAGCAACGAGCTGCCGAAGTTGTTCAGCGCAGCGTGAATACGCTGCTCAAGGATGTTCTCGAAGCGCCCGGCACGGCTGTCGACGCCGGCGAAATGCTTGCCGAGTAGCGCCAGCACCCAGGGCGTGATGTGCCCGAACAGCGCCCGGGTTTGCGGGTCGAGCTTGTCGGTGAAGGCCAGCGACACGGCCAGGCTCTGGCCGGGGGCCAGCTGCAGGATGTAGTTGAGTTCGTCTGCCAGGTGCGAGTGGCGGTAGAACGACTGGTAGTACTCGCTGACCTCAAAATGGTCGGGGGCCACCTCGAACAGGCCGTAGCAGCCAGACCCCAGCTGCTCCACACAAGCACCGTAGAACGGGTCGAGCAGGTAGAAACCCGACAGGTAGCGGCTGACGTTGCCCTCGGGCTGCCAGGGCGCCTTGTCGTCCTGCTCGAACAGCGCGCAGGGCATGCCGTGGTGCGGGTACAGGTACACCGTGGTGGCCTGGATCGGCCGGATCACGCCCAGTGCTGCAAACAGGTTGGCGGCAAAGCCAGGCCGGCCGATCGCCTCGGTGACCTTGGCCTGGTGCTCGAACCACTGTTCTGAAAGCAATTGGATAGTCACAGTCGGCCTGCCATATGGAGTAAGGCACCGCCGCCAGTGCGGTGCGTGGTTGGGCAGATACTCCCATGGCAGGGGAACCTGCGGAATCACCCTTTGGGGTGAGCCGGCTGGCCGCTGCCTGGGCTCACCCCAAAGGGTGATTCCGGGTGCTGGCGGGGTGTGGGAGCATCAACCCGCCCCAGCGCTGCGAGCCTTGCGCTCGACCTCCTTGCACGACACCCCCGGTAACGAGCCTGCTCGCCTGCCGCGGTGGCCTGCATCCCTTTCCAGGAGTTAGCAATGCATACAACAACAAGTACAGCTCACCCCACCACCCCACCCGTCACCGCGCAACCTGCCGCCAGCAGCGGGCGTTTGCGCCAGTCCATGAGCATGACCGCCCTGGTGCTGTTCGGCCTGGCATACATGGTGCCGCTGGCGGTCTTCACCACCTATGGGCTGGTCACCCAGATGACCAAGGGGCACCTGCCCACTGCCTACCTGCTGACCCTCGCCGCCATGCTGCTCACCGCCTACAGCTACGGCCGCATGGTCCAGGCCCACCCTTACTCCGGCTCGGTCTACACCTATACCCGCAAGGCCTTTGGCAGCCACATCGGCTTCATCACCGGCTGGACCCTGCTGCTTGACTACATTTTCCTGCCACTGCTGAGCTACCTGCTGATCGGCATCTACATGTCGGAATACTTCCCGGCCATTCATGCCTGGGTGTGGGTGGCAGGGTCCATTGCGCTGGTCACCTTCCTCAACCTGATCGGCATCGAGTCGATCACCCGCGTCAACTGGATCCTGGTGGTGACGCAACTGGTGTTCATCGTGGTTTTCGTCGGCCTGGCCTTGCTCAGGCTCAGCGGCCAGGCCGAACCCGTTTCGCTGCTGGCGCCGTTCCACCACGACGGTTTCAGCGTGCCGTTGGTGATGACCGGCGCGGCCGTACTGTGCCTGTCATTCCTGGGCTTCGATGCGGTCTCGACCATGGCCGAGGAAACCAGCAACCCGACCTACCGTATTCCGCTGGCGATCCTTGCTGTGTCCCTGATCGGCGGCTTGCTGTTCCTGGTGGTGTCGTACTGCGCACAACTGGTCTTCCCCGACTGGGGCAGCTTTGCCGACCCGGACTCGGCCTCGGTGGACGTCATGCGCCGGGTAGGCGGCGAACTGCTGGTCAGCGCATTCACCGCCACTTACGTGGCCGGCTGCTTCGCCTCGGCCATGGTGTCGCAAGCCAGCGTGTCACGGGTGCTGTTCGCGATGGGCCGTGACGGCGTGCTGCCGCGGGCGTTTGGCCAGCTTGCAACGAAAAAGCGCGTACCGGCCACCGCCATCCTGGTGGTCAGCCTGCTGTCGCTGATTGCCCTGGTCATTACCCTCGACACCGTGGCCAACATGATCAGTTTCGGCGCACTGTTCGCCTTTTCGGCGGTGAACCTGGCAGTGGTCAAGCACTACCTCATCGACCGCAAGCTGCGCGGTGCCGGTAATGTGGTGCTGTACGGCGCCATACCGGGGCTGGGTTTTCTCAGCACGCTGTGGCTGTGGAGTAGCCTGACCAGCCTGTCGTTCAGCATTGGCCTGTGCTGGATGGGCATGGGCCTGCTGGTACTGCTGGGGCTCACCCGGGCGTTTCGGGTAACGTCGCCGGCCAGGCCAGGCGAAACTCATTGATGAAATCCACGTGCGAGGCTTCAATAGGCACACCCGAACCGGGAACCCAGTTCATCAAAGAAGCCACCCATGTACTCTTCCGAACGCCTCAAAGGCATTGACGTTTTCGTCGCCGTCGCTGACTTTGGCAGTTTCACGGCAGCTGCCGAGCGGCTCAACCTGACCAGCTCGGCCATCAGCAAGAGCGTGGCCCGGCTGGAGGCCCGCCTGGGCGCCCGGCTGTTCAACCGCACCACGCGCAGCCTGTCGCTGAGTGAAGCGGGCGTGGTGTTCTATCGCACCTGCACCTCGGTCCTGGCCGACCTGGAAGAAGTCGAACACACCCTGGCGGCCAGCGATGACCAACCCCATGGCAAAGTGCGGATTGAACTGCCCGCCTCTTACGGTCGCCTGCATGTGCTGCCGCTGATCCTCGACTTCATCCGCCTGCACCCGTTGCTGCAGCCGCATGTGTCGTTCTCAGACCGTTTCGTCGACCCGGTGCACGAGGGCATCGATATCGTGGTGCGCATCGGTGGCCCGGATGCCTGGCCGGCGGCGCTGGGCCACCAATACTTCGGTGCCCAGCGCCTGATGTTCTGTGCCGCGCCTGGCTACCTGGAAAAGCATGGCGTACCGCAACACGAGCGCGACCTGGAGCACCATCACTGCGTGGGTTATGGCCACACCGACGGCCTGGTCAGCCCGTGGTACTTCAAAGGCCGCCACCCCGGCGAAATGGAGCGGCGTACCGTGCAGCCGCGCATTGCCGTGGGCGATGGCGAAGGCGAAGTGGCAGCGGTGCTGGCCGGCCATGGCATCGGCCAGCTACCCACCTGGCTGACCCAGCAGTACCTCGACCAGGGGCGCCTGGTCGAAGTATTGCCGGCGCTGGCCACCGACGGCTTGCCAATGAACCTGGTGTGGCTGAAAAACCGCGAAGGGCTACCCAAGGTTCGCGCCTTGCTCGACTACCTGCTACCACGCCTGGCGCCTCACGGCAGCCGGGCCTGCGCACCGGGCTGAGGCGCCAGCCGGCCCACCACGGGCACCAACGCCAGCGCCAGCAAGGCGATGCCAGCCGCCACGTAGCCCACGTAGCCGACCCCCAGGTGGGAGATGGTCATGCCACCCAGCACGGCCCCCAGGCCGATACCGGCGTTGGCCGCCGATACATTGGTGGTACCCGCCAGGGCTTGGGCATGGGTGACCGAACTCATCACCCGCACCTGGCTCACCGGGTACAGTGCCGTGTTGGCAACGCCCCACAGCGCCAGCGCCAGGCAGAACAGCACCACCCCCTGGGCCAGCGGCACCAGCGCCGCCATGCCAATGGCCAACAGCACCAGGAACAGCGCGCTGGCCTTGAGCGGTGAGCGGTCCACGGCCCGCCCGCCGATCCAGTTGCCGAGCAAGCCGACCGCGCCAAAGCCCATCAGCCACCAGCCGGTATGCGCCGGGGCCACGCCCGCTACCCGCTGCAGCAGATCGGCCAGGTAGGTGTAGCCCGTGAACATGGCCGTGAACACCACCACCGACAGCAGCACATTGGCCAGGAAAAAACGCTCTTTGAAAATGCGCGCCTGCTGCATGAAGTCGACTTTCGCCGTGCGCGCCACGTGCGGCATCCATACCCACATCGCCAGCGCCATCAGCAGCGACAACGCAGCCAGGATCCAGAATGCACCGCGCCACCCCACCGCCGTTGCTGCCACGGCCCCCAACGGAATACCCAGCAACATCGCCGCCGAGATACCCAGGTAGACCTTGGCAATGGCCTGCCCGGCCCTGTCGCGCCCAGCCAGGTGGCCGGCGGTTTCACTGGCGGTGCCCCAGAACACCGGCAGCGCCAGTGCCGGTATCACCCTGGCGACGGCCAGCACCCAGAAACTGCCGGAGGCAGCAGCCAGCGCATTGGCTGCGGCGAAGACCAGCAAAATGCCGATGAACAGGCGCTTGCGGTCCAGGTGCGCCAACGCCGCCGTCAATAGCGGGCCGGCCAGCATCACGGTGAATGCGAACAGGGTGACCAACTGCCCCGCCAGCGATATGGAAATACCCAGGTCCTGGCTAAGCGCGGGCAACAAGCCAACGATCAGAAATTCGGTGGTCACGATCAAAAAGGCTGAAAACGCCAGAATGGCAATGCTGATTGCAGCGTGCCGGCTGGGGGTGGCGACCCCAGGGCTTGGTTCGAAAGCGGACATCAAGACAGGCTCCAGAAATAAGGTCACCAGTCTATTGGTAAACTTAATTCGTATTTCTGGTGTTAATTCACTAATCGGATGACTAGATTTCATCAATCGAGCGTTGATGTATACAACTTTCAGGATTCCTGATTACATACGCGTTCGCCTACGACCTCGGTAATCGCCCAGGCGTATTGCGACGGGCTTAAGCCATGTCATTTACCGCTACCAAGAAAACCCTTCTCGTCAAAAACGCCCAATTGCTGGTCACCATGGACAGCGAACGCCGCGAAATCAAAAACGGCGGCCTGTACATCGAAGACAACCTGATCAAGCAAGTGGGCCCCAGCGATAGCCTGCCGCAGCACGCCGACGTGGTGCTGGACATGGCCGGCAAGGTGGTCATCCCGGGCCTGGTCAACACCCACCACCATATGTACCAGAGCCTGACCCGCGTGGTGCCGGCGGCTCAGGACGGTGAGCTGTTCAACTGGCTGACCAACCTGTACCCGATCTGGGCTCGGCTGACCCCGGAAATGATCGCGGTGTCGACCCAGACCGCCATGGCCGAGCTGATGCTGTCCGGCTGTACCACCTCCAGCGACCACCTGTACATCTACCCCAACGGCTGCAAGCTCGACGACAGCATTCATGCCGCCAGCGAGATCGGCATGCGCTTCCATGCCGCGCGCGGCAGCATGAGCGTAGGGCAAAGCCAGGGCGGCCTGCCGCCAGATGCAGTGGTCGAGAAGGAAGCCGACATTCTCAAGGAGTCGCAGCGCCTGATCGAGGACTACCACGATGCCAGTCGCGGGTCGATGCGCCGTATCGTCGTGGCGCCCTGCTCGCCGTTCTCGGTCAGCCGCGACCTGATGCGCGAAGCTGCGGTGTTGGCGCGCCAGTATGGCGTTTCGCTGCACACCCACCTCGCCGAGAACGTCAACGACATCGCCTACAGCCGTGAAAAATTCGGCATGACGCCCGCCGAGTATGCCGAAGACCTCGGCTGGGTCGGCCACGACGTCTGGCACGCCCACTGCGTACAGCTCGACCAACATGGCATCGAGCTGTTCGCCCGCACCGGTACCGGGGTTGCCCACTGCCCTTGCTCGAACATGCGCCTGGCCTCCGGCATTGCCCCGGTGCGCAAGATGCGTGACCACGGCGTTGCGGTCGGCCTGGGCGTAGACGGTTCGGCCTCCAATGACGGCGCCAGCATGATCGGCGAAGTGCGCCAGGCCCTGCTGCTGCAGCGGGTTGGCTTCGGCCCCGACGCCATGACCGCCCGTGAAGCGCTGGAAATCGCGACCCTGGGCGGCGCCAAAGTGCTCAACCGCAACGACATCGGCGCCTTGGCACCGGGCATGGTCGCCGACTTCGTCGCGTTCGACCTCGGCCATGTGGCCTATGCCGGCGGCCACCACGACCCGTTGGCCGCGCTGGTGTTCTGCACCCCGACCCAGGTCCACACCAGCGTCATCAATGGCCGGGTGGTGGTCAAGGACGGCCAGTTGGCCACGGTCGACCTGCCGCGGGTGCTGGAACGCCACAACCAGCTGGCCCTGCAATTGGTCAGCGGCGCCTGAACGCGACGGCAAGCCAGCCGTTTGCGCTGCACCCGCGTGCTGTGGGCTCGCCGGCGATGGGCTGCAACGCAGCCCGTTGCCTCAGTTGCGCAACACCTGGTCGCCGGCATTGGCCGGCAAACGCAGGGCGTCCAGCAGGGCCACACCGGCAATCAGTGCAAGGCCAAGCAACGCCCAGTGGAAGTCGGCAACGGTCAACCCGCTCTCGCCGCCACGCAGTTGCATGGCCACGCGCAACAGCAGCGCCACCACCGCCACCCCCAAGGCCATGGCCAGCTGGAAGCACATGCTGAACAGCGTCGATGCCTCGGCCATCTGCTGCTGCGGCACATCGGCAAACCCCACCGCGTTGTAGGTGGTGAACTGCATCGACCGTGACAGCCCGCCCATGAACAGCACCAGCGCCATCCAGTACCACGCCATGCCCTGCTGCAACCCCAGGCAGGCCAGGATACAGGCCACGCCGACCAGGCCGTTGCCCAGCAACACGCGGCGAAAACCAAAGCGCCGCAACAACCCGCTGGTGAAGGGCTTCATCGCCAGGTTGCCGGCAAAGATCGCCAGCACCAAAAGGCCGGCGTCCAACGGTGGCAGGCCGAAGCCGACCTGCAACAGCAAAGGGATCAGAAACGGTAACGCGCTGATCGACAGGCGGAACAGGGTGCCGCCCACGATGCTGACCCTGAAGGTACGGATGGCCAGGGTGTGCAGGGGCAACAGGGGGGCCGGGTGGCGCCGACCGTGACGGATGGCCAACCCGGTCAGCACAGCCCCAAGCACTACCAGTGCCAGCCCTGCCCCCAGGCTGTTGCCGGCCAGTGACCCGAGCAGCTCCAGGCCCACCAGCCAGGCCGCACAGGCCGAGGCCAACCAGACGAAGCCCAGCGTGTCGAAGCGGCGCGGCGCCTCGCAGCGGGTGTCGGGTATCAACAGCCAGGCGGCGGCAAGGGCCAGCAAACCGAGGGGAATGTTCAGGTAGAAGATCCACGGCCACGACCCGTGCGTGACGATCAGGCCACCGAGCGGCGGGCCCAGTACCGGTGCCACAAGGCCCGGCCAGGTGATGACCGCGAGCTGCTTCACCAGGTCTTTTTTCTCGGTGGTGCGCAACACCACCAACCGCCCCACCGGAACCATCAGGGCGCCGCCGATGCCCTGCAACACCCGTGCAGCCACAAAGGCTTCCAGGCTGGCGGCCAGCCCACACAGCAACGAAGCGGCAGTGAACAAGGCGATAGCCCCGGCGAACACCTGGCGCGGGCCAAAGCGCTCGGCGAGCCAGCCACTGAGCGGGATGAACACTGCCACGGCCAGCAGGTAGGCACTGATACCGATGTTCAGGCTGACCGCGCTCTGGCCGAAATCGCTGGCCATTTGCGGCAGCGCGGTGGCAATGACGGTGGCGTCCAGGTTCTCCATGAAGAACGTGATGGCCACCAGCAAGGCAATGCAGGTGGTCTGGCGCGAGCGCTGGGCGGCTGCCGTGTGGGCCAGGGTGCCAGGGCGTTGCGTTGGCTGCCCGGTCATGGGCAACCGAGCCGCCGTTCGTGGGCGCGGAGCTGCACGGGCACGTTGGCAACCATAGGCCTACTCCAGCGGGATGGTCAGGCGATCGATCACGGCACCGGTTTCGGGGCGCACCCCGCGCCACCAGGCAAACGCCTCTGCCGCCTGCTCGACCAGCATGCCCACACCATCGGCCAGGCGCGCCACACCTTGGTCACGGGCCAGGCGCAGGAATGGCGTGAGGCCTTTGCCGTAAGCCAGCTCGTAGGCCAGCCGGGCCTCGGCCAGGGCCCCGGCCGGCAGCGGTGGCAACTCACCGACCAGGCTGGCAGAGGTGGCGTTGACCACGATATCGAAAGCCTGCCCCGGCAGTTCTTCGTACCGGCTGATACGCAGCCGCGGGTGATTCAGCTCATTGCGCAGCGCCACCGCCTTGGCCATGTCGCGGTTGGCGATCACCAGCTCGGCGGGGCCGGCGTGCAGGAACGGCAGCAGGGCCCCACGCACCGCGCCACCCGCCCCCAGTACCAGCACACGACGCGCATGCAGCGGCTCCCCGAGGTTGACCTCGATATCGCGCAGCAGGCCAATACCATCGAAATTCTCTGCCACAATGCCGCCGTTCTCGAACTTCAGGGCGTTGGCAGCGCGGGCCAGTTGCGCTCGTTGGCTGCAGCGCTCGGCCAGTTCGAAGGCGCGCAGCTTGAACGGTGCCGTGATGTTCATGCCCAGCCCACCCTCACCGCGGAACGCCAGCACCTGGGCCTCGAAGCCCTCCAGCGACCCCTCGATTGCGCCATATTCCAGCTGCTGGCCACAGGCTTGGGCGAACAGCCCGTGGATCAGCGGAGACTTGGTGTGGTTGATCGGTCGGCCGATCACTGCATAGCGGTCGCTCATCGTGCCTCTCCATGGGTGAACAGCACCCCGTCTGCCTGCATGGCGGTGATTTCTTCGGCGCTGAAGCCAAGCCCGGCGGCGACTTCGGCGTTGTGCTGGCCCAGGTCCGGTGCCACCTGGTGGATGGTGGTGTCGCAGTCGGAAAAACGGAACGGCAGGTTGGGCAGGCGCAGCGTGCCATAGCGCGGGTGATGCTGTTCGACGACCATGTTGCGCGCCTGAATCTGCGGGTCGGCCAGCACCTCGTCGATGCGCTGTACCTTGGCGCTGGGCACGTCGATGGCATCGAGCAAGGCCAGGATAGCCGCCACTGGCCGCGCGCCCACCCAATCGCGCACCACCGCCAGAATTGCCTCGCGGTGGGCATTGCGGCCATTCACGCTGTGGTAGCGGCTGTCGCTGGCAAAACCTGCCGGGCCACCATTGGCTTCAAGCATGGCGGCAAAGCGCCGCCAGGCGTCATCGACCTGGGCAGCGATCACCAGGTCGCCGTCGGCGGCACGGAACACCCCATACAACGTCGAGGTGGGCATGTCATGGCCGGTCTGCTCGGGCAGTACGGTGCCGTTGGACAGCGTGAAGCACTGCACCGCGTACTCATGCATCGACACCAGCGTGTCGTACAAGGCCATGTCGATGTGCTGGCCACGGCCACTGCTGACGCGCCCCAGCAAGGCGGCATTGATGGCTGCCACGGCGTGGATGCCTGTGTACATGTCGCCCAGCGAAATGCGCAGCAACGGCGGTGCTTCGCCCGGTACGCCAACCATCTGCATGATCCCGCTCTTGGCCTCGGCAATCAGCCCGAAGCCGGCGCGGTGTGCATCCGGCCCCGTGTGGCCATAGGCCGAAATCGAGCAGTACACCAACCGCGGGTTGCGCGTCGCCAGCTCGGCATAGCCCAACCCCAGCTTGTCCAGCGCGCCCGGCCGGTAGTTTTCGATGAACACGTCGGCCGAATCGGTCAGGCGCTGCATGAAGGCCTTGCCGCGTGGGTCCTTCATGTTGACGCTGACGCCCTGCTTGCCCATGTTCAGTTGCAGGAAGTAACCGCTTTGCTGGTCATCCAGGGTGAACGCGTGCTGGCGACCGGCGTCGCCGCTGCCTGGCCGTTCAACCTTGATCACCTCGGCGCCCAGCGCCGCCAGGCAACGCCCTACATAAGGCCCGGCAAGAAAATGGCTGTAGTCGATGACGCGGATACCCGCCAATGGCAATGCCTGGCTCATGCTGCCCCCTTGCACGGCACCATCAGCCGGTGCTCGCCGCGTTGCACGACCTGGCCGTGCTGGTTGATCAGCTCCGACGGCAGGACCACGATGCCCCAACCCGGGCGGCTTTTACTCAGGCGCATCGCGCCAACGCGCATGCGCACATGCAGCACATCGTCGACCTTGATCGGCAACACGAAATCCCAGGTCCAGCCCAGTGACATGCCCGGCACGAAGCGGTAATCGCATTGGGTCTTCAAGCCATCGGCGATCGACAGGCCGAACAGGCCGTGGGCAACCAGGCAGCCAAAGTGGCTGGCATTGGCATACGCCTCATCGACATGCACCGGGGTATGGTCACCGGTCAGGTCGGCATAGGCCAGGATGCGTTCGCGGGTGACGGTGTAGCTCGGGCTGATGCATTCATCGCCCTCGCGGGCGTCGTCCCAGTACTTTTCAGTCACGCTCATGGCTGCACCTGCGCACGTGGGTTGATAGCCAGTGCCTGGGCGACCGTCGCCTTGGGCAATGCCTGGATGAACTCCACGGCCAGGCCGTCGGGCAAGCGCAGCCAGTTGCGGCCCTGCGGCATTGCACTGACGCCGAAACGCTGTGCTGCCGCCAGCACCGCCTCCAGGTCTTCGCACATGATCCCCAGGTGCGCCATGCGCCCTTCAGGCCCTGCAAAGTCGGGCTGGTGGATGAACTGCAGGCCGCCGAGGGTCCAGTACTGGGTCGGCTGCTCGGGGTCACCCTGCGACTCGCGCAGGGTCATGCCGCACACCTCGCTGAAAAAGCGGATATGCCAGTTGATGTCACGCACCCAGAAGGCGACGTGTTCGAGGTAGGCTTTCGGCTGGCTCATGGGTTGTCCTTGTTCTGCTGGTCGGCCATCGCGCGTTCGATGCCTTTGATACACGCCACCAGGGTGGCGTTGACGGGGGTGGCGACGCCGTGGCGCTGGCCCCAGCGCACGACGGAACCGTTGATGAAGTCAATTTCAGTGATCGAGCCTTTTTCCAGGCTCTGCAGCATCGAGGTGCGAAAGCTCGCCGGCAGGCCTTCGGCGGCCAACTGCCAGGCTGCCTCGGGGCTGGTCAGGCTCAGGCGGATACCGGCGCGCTTGGCCACCGCGATCGCTTCGGCAACGGCCGCCTTGGCGGTGCTCGCCAGCAGCGGCTCGCTGTACAGCTGGCCATAGCTGAGCCTGGTGATGGCGCTGAGCGCACCGGTGGCGACGTTGACCAGCAGCTTGTCCCACATGGTGCCGAGGATGTTGTCGCTGACCGTGGTGGCCAGGCCGGCACCGTTGAATACCTCGGCGATAGCCTGCACGCGGGCGCTGCGCTGGCCGTCCAGTTCACCGATGTAGGTCTGCTTGCCGGCCACCCCGGCGCGGATCGCCCCCGGCGCCAGCAGCACGCCGCCGACATAGGTCTTGCCAGCCAGTACCCGCTCGCGCCCGGCCGCCTGCGCCAGGATATCCTCGTGCCCCAAGCCGTTCTGCAGTGACAGCAGCAGCGTTTGCGGGCCCAGAAGCGCCGTGGCCCCGGCGATCGCCTCGGCGGTGTGGAACGACTTCACCAGGACCACCACCAGGTCGGCCACCCCCACCTCATCGGCGCACGTCGCCGCATGCACGCGGACTTGGCGCTGGCCGCGCTCATCCTGCACCTGCAGGCCGTGCTGGTTGATGGCCTCGACATGCGCACGGCCTCGGTTGAGCAGCCAGGTTTCATGCCCGGCTTCGCTCAAGGCCGCGCCGATGGCGCAGCCCAGGGCGCCGGCACCCAGAATGCAGATTTTCAAATCGCAGACCTCCGTGGTTTGCGATCACCTTATGCAGCGACGCTTATTAGCGCTATACAATGCAGCAAATAGCCCCATTGAGATTCGCAATAATGACCACTGCCCCGGTACTGCCCGAACCCAAGCTGCTGCAACTGTTCGATGTGCTCTACCACTGCCGTAGCGTTACGCGCGCCGCTGAACAGCTGGGGCAGAGCCAGCCGACCATCAGCATCTGGCTGGGCCGCCTGCGCGAACAACTGAACGACCCGCTGTTCGTGCGCACCCCTGGGGGCATGGCGCCTACCCCGCGCGCCGACCAGTTGATCGGGCCGTGCCGCGAAGTCCTCGAATCACTGCGCCGGCTCGCGGCCTGGGAACCGCAGTTCCAACCCGCTACCGCACAACGGCGCTTTCGCCTGTGTGTGAGCGACGCCAGCCACATCACCTTGCTGCCCAGCATCCTCAACCACGTGCGCAGCCACGCGCCCGGCATTCGCCTGGAGGCGGTACGCATCGATGGCAACAGCGAAAGCGCGCTGGAATCGGGTGAAGCTGACCTGGCGATCGGCTTCGTACCGTGGCTGGGCGGCGGCATGTACCAGCAAGTGCTGTTCGACCAGGACTGGGTGTGCCTGAGCGCACGCGGGCACCCGCGCCTGGCCGGCGGCCTGAGCATGGCCTGCTACCGCGCCGAAGGCCATGTGCAGATCAGCGCCGGCACCGGCCAGAAGCTGCTGGAAACGGCACTGGCGCGGGCCGGCATCGAGCGCCGCATCGTGCTGGAGCTACCCGCGTTCCTGGGCCTGGGCATGATCCTCGGGAGCACCGACCTGATCGCCACCCTGCCCCGCCATATCGGCCAGACGTTGGCCGACATGCATGATTTGCAGGTGCACGACTGCCCGTTCGCGGTCGAGGGTTTCACGGTCAAGCAGCACTGGCACGCCCGCTACCACCAGGACGGGGGTAACCGCTGGTTGCGCGCAGTGGTCCATGGGCTGTTCGCCCGCGACGGCTCAGCCGGCTCGCGCAAGGGCTCCAGCCGGGCAGGCGCCTGACACCGCGCAACGCTTCCTGAAACCGCGCAACGCTTGCTGCTGGCCGGGGTGGCAAGCATGATGGGCGCATTACGTTCATGCCACGGATATGCCGATGACCGCAGCCCCCCCCTCTGTTTCGCAGCCAGGCCGCTGCCAACGCTTGAAAGCGGCCAGCAGCCGCGACCATGAAAGCGTCGATCAGCTGGTCATGGCGGCACGGCCGTTTGAGAGCCGCGAGCGCTACGGCCGGTTCCTGCAGGTGCAGCATGGTTTTCATGGCAGCTTGCTGGCGTTGTATCAGGACCCGCAGCTCAACCGGCAACTACCGGGGCTGTCGGCTTTGTCACGGTTTGCCGCGGTGCAGGCCGACCTGCTGGACCTGGGCCTGCCCGCGCCACCGCCACCACCTTCGGTGTGCGCCAGCCCGGCGCAGGCGTTGGGCTGGCTGTATTGCAGCGAGGGGTCGAACCTGGGGGCTGCGTTTCTGTTCAAGTACACCCAACGCCTGGGCCTGGGTGAAGACCAGGGCGCCAGCCACCTGGCCCCGCACCCTGATGGCCGTGCGCTGCATTGGCGTGAGTTTGTGGCCCGTGTGGACGCCCTGGCGCTGGATGAACAGCAAGAGGCCGAGGCGATCACCGGCGCAATCGCTGCGTTCGAGCATTACCGCAGCCACCTGCGCGCAGTGTTTGCCGAACGCTGATCCGGTTTGGGCCGCGCGGGTTGCTTGCCGCATAATTGTACAAGTTATTGCTGCAGCGAACTTTTTCCTGGTTGCTGGTCTATGAGGGTGGCACAGAACGGTCACGGCAGGCGAAGCAGCTTGCCTCACCGCTGGCCTGATAGCTCAATTGTGATCAGAGGTGGGCTTCGCTCATGAAAATACAAGTCGCCAGGTGGATGCTGTTCGGTCTGTTCTCGCTTGCAGCAGCGGGCACGGCTTCGGCCCTGCCACTGAAACCGGCCGAGGTCGCGGCCCCGGCCGTTCAGCCAGCGTTGCCTGCGGCCAACAACCCTTGGTCGAGCGTGGCCAGTGCGGCCGCTGTTCAGCCGGCGACCCTGCTGGCCCATGATGACCACCGCTGGCACGACCACAGGGGCGACTGGCGCCGCGAGCAGTGGCGGCGCGAGCAGGCCCGGCGCGACTGGGAGCGGCGACGTGACTGGGAACGCCGCCGGGATTGGGAGCGCCGCCATGAGCGGGCGATGCACCAACGTCACTATGACGAGCACCGGCACTACCGCCGCTGAAGCCGACCCACCGGCTGCTGGCGCTTCAGTCAGCCTGGGGTGTGGCCGCCTCCACCCCTTCTGTTTCCAGCTTCAAACGGTCAGCCTTGCAGATGTACCTGGGCTTGCGCGGCGCAAGTTTGGCGCTGGCTTTCTTCTGGTGCGCCTGCAACAGCTGCTTGATCTTCTTACGACGGTTCATGGTCCACACGGCCTTTGAGTACGGTTTAGCGGCCGCCATCATACCCGTGCAAGCAACCCGCTGCGCAGCGGGCTACGACCAAGGCCCGATGGCTGCTCGCCTTGACGTTATTTTCACAGTCCACAGATTAGCGTCACGCCCTTTCCGGCCACGCACACCGTTGCGGGCTACCAAGGTACGACGAGGCACACGTGTTACACACCACTTCCCCTTCCCGCGTGGACTGGGCCGGCCTGGGCTGGCTCTTGCTGTTCTTCTGGTATTTCTCTGGCGTCACCCAGGCACTGCTGCTGTTCAGTGGCACTACCGGTTTCTCGGGTTTCCGTGATGCGTTCTTCCTCAGCAGCCTGTGGCTGGCCCCGGTGCTGCTGCTGCCCCGCCTTACCCGCGCCACTGCGGCGCTCATCGGCCTGCTGCTGTGGGCTGCTTCGCTGGTTGGCCTGAGCTATTTCGGCATTTATCGCCAGGAGTTCTCGCAGAGCGTCATCTTCGTGATGTTCGAGTCCAACACCGCCGAGGCTGGTGAGTACTTCAGCCAGTACTTCAGTGCCTGGCTGGGCCTGGCGTTGCTGCTGTACACCGTGGGGGCAGTATTGCTGTGGCGCCGCGTGCGCCCGGTCTACCTGCCGCTGCGCAGCCGCCTGCCAGTGGTGGTGCTGTTGCTGGCAGCCAACCTGGTGCTGCCGTTCTACAAGCAAATGGTCACCCAGGAGCGCAATTTTGCCGATGCGCTGGAGAAGGTACAGCAGCGCATGGAACCTGCTGTGCCTTGGCAATTGCTGGTCGGCTACCGCCAGTACCGCCAGCAACTGGACAACATGCAGGCGCTACTGGCGCAGAATGCTGCCCTGCCGCCCCTGCAGAACCTGCGTGACCACAGCGGTTCGGCACCGCGCACGCTGGTTCTGGTGCTGGGTGAATCGACCACCCGCGAGCACATGCACCTGTATGGCTACAACCGTGACACCACCCCCAACCTCGACGCGCTGGCTGCCAATGACAAAGGGCTGACCGTATTCCGCGATGTGGTGTCACCCCGCCCCTACACCATCGAAGTGATGCAGCAGATTCTGACCTTCGGCGATGAGCAGGCCCCGGACCGGTTCCTCACCGACCCCTCGCTGATCAACCTGATGAAACAGGCAGGCTACAAGACCTTCTGGATCACCAACCAGCAAACCATGACCAAGCGCAACACCATGCTCACCACCTTCTCGCAGCAGACGGACGTGCCGGTGTACCTGAACAACCAGCGCAACCAGAATGCCAGCCAGTACGATGACGTGGTGCTCGCGCCGTTCGAGAAGGCCCTGCAAGACCCGGCCCCCAACAAGTTCATCATCGTGCACCTGCTGGGCACCCACATGGACTACCGCTACCGCTACCCGGACGCCTATGCCCACTTCACCGACAAGCAGGGCGCACCGAGTGCGCTGACCGATGACCAGGTGCAAACCTACAATTTCTACGACAACGCAGTGCGCTACAACGACTTCGTGGTGTCGAGCCTGATCAAGCGCTACGCTGCCGGCAGCCCGAATGGCTTCCTGGTCTACCTGTCCGACCATGGTGAGGACGTATACAGTTCTGGCAACCACGACCGGCTGGGGCGCAACGAAAGCGCGCCGACCCGGCCGATGTACACCATTCCGTTCCTGGTGTGGACCTCACCCAGCTGGCAGGCCCAGCACCCGCGGGACCTGCAGGCGATGGCCAAGCGCCCGTACAGCAGCTCGCACCTGATCCATACGCTGTCGGACCTTGCCGGTTTGAGCTACGACGGCTTCGAGCCGGCCAAGAGCCTGGTGAGCGCGCAGTTCCTGGCCGCGCCGCGCTGGATCGGCGACCCCTACCGCAAAGACGGCTTGCACCCGTTCGATCAGCTGCCTGGGGGCAAGGCCGCGGGCGAGCAGCAGACGGCCAGCCGCGAGGTTCAACAGTAAGGCAGGCGCCTGGGCGCTGCGGCGCAGCGCCTAACGCTGCGCTGCGCTGCGGGCCAGCAGCGCGTAACCCAGGCCCAGCACGCCCAGCGCCAGTACCACCAGCAGCCCCATGAGCTCGCGGCTGTAGCGGGCCACGGTTGCCGGGAAGCCGATCACTTCGTGATACACCTGCACATTGGCTGCGCCGTCGGCATGGGTAATGCTGACGCCGCCCTGGCGGATCTGGGAATAATCGGCGTCGAAATACACCCACACCTTGCACCGGCTACCCGGCTCGATGACAGGGATGTCGACTTGCGCGGTAGCCTGCTCCAGCAGTGTGTCGTTGCCAGCAGCATCGCGCACCTGCACCAGGCCCTTGCCTGGCAGGCGCACTTTGACCTGGCGCACCGGCGCATCGCCACTGTTGTGCAGCTCGATGAGCAAGCCGGTACGGTGGTCCACCAACCCCGCCTCGAACGGTTTGGCGAACAGCTGGGCGTACGGCAACTGAGCCAGTTCGACCAGGCGCTCGACCTGATCGTGGCTCAACTGCCCCTGGCTGATGCTGTTGATACGCCCCTGCAACTGCTCATACTTGAGCTGGTCGCTGGCTTTGCTGATGCGCTCGCTGAACTGGCCAGGATAGGTGAGGTAGGCATACGTCAGTGACGCTTCCAGCCGCGGGTTGCCCCTGAACAACGCGTAGGCGGCCGACAGGACCATCAGGCCAACCAGCACCGCGACCAGGAGCTTCCCCACCTTGTCCCAACTCAATGCGAACCTCCTTTTGAGGTGATGCAGACGATTCAAACCGCCCAAGGGTGCCAAGTTCATGGCCCCCAGGCAACCCTGTCTACTCGATGCCCTCCTTCTCGCGGGCCTGGCGCATCTGCAGCAGCTGGCCATCGACCAGTGCCTTGGCCATGCCCGCCAGGTAGAACGTGGCCTTGATCATCACCTTGCGGTCACTTGGCCGGTCGATGGCCTTGCGCGTGATTTCAGTAATGCAGCCCATGATGGCCGAGGCTTCCGTCAGCGCGGTTCGTATCGGCAACTGCGGCCGCATGTGCACCAGTTCGGCATCGGGGTGGCCGAAACGGCTGGCCGCCGCCACCACATTGAGCGTGTTGTTGTCTTCGGGGGTGTCGTTTTCCATGTTCATTCCTCGGGGGGTTGAGCGTGCCGAGACTAGGCGGCGGCCTGGGCCACCACAATGACCTGAGCCTGGAACGGCTCATTTTCGGAAATGCCCTACAAAGTTACCGTGCAGAACCCCCTTGCACCCTGCCCCTTGACCGAGACCGGGCAGTGGCGGACGATCAACCACCCCCATTCAGGACGAACATCATGCTACGGATATTGGGCAGAGCCTCTTCCATCAACGTGCGAAAAGTCCTGTGGGCCTGTGCCGAATTCGAGGTCGCCTTCGAACGCGAAGACTGGGGTACGGGCTTCAAGGCCACCGACACCGCGCAATTCCTGGCGCTGAACCCCAACGCCATGGTTCCGGTGATCCAGGATGGCGACTTCACCCTGTGGGAGTCCAACAGCATCATCCGCTACCTGGCCAACCGCTATGGCGCCACCGCGTTCTACCCCGGCGAAGCACAGGCACGGGCCAGGATCGACCAGTGGATAGATTGGCAGGCGTCAGACTTGAACCGCGCCTGGAGCTACGCCTTCATGTCGCTGGTCAGGCATTCGCCCGCCCACCAGGACCCTGTGGCGCTGGCGGCGGGTTGTGCGGACTGGGCGCGTTACATGCACATCCTCGACCGGCAACTGGCCGCTACCGGCGCCTACGTGGCCGGTGCCCAGTTCACCCTGGCCGATATTCCCATCGGCCTGTCGGTCAACCGCTGGTTCGAAACGCCGTTCGAGCACCCGCACCTACCGGCTGTGCGCGATTACTACGAGCGCCTTAGCGAGCGCCCGGCTTACCACCTGCATGGCCGTAACGGCACCCCGTAAAGCCCCCGGCGCGGTCAGCCTGGCACATTGCACTGTGCCATGGCCGCCGCCCGGCCACGCCAGGCAAACAGCAGCACCAGCACCAGGCCCAGCGCCGCCATCGCCGCCCCTGCCAGGGCAATCGCCGCGTAGCCCAACCCCACGTTGATCACCGCGCCGCCCAGCGCCGCGCCGATCGCATTCCCCAGGTTGAATGCACCGATGTTCACCGCCGAGGCCAGGTTGGGGGCATCCTTGGCCGCTTCCATCACGCGCATCTGCAGCGGTGGCACCAAGGCGAAGCTGGCCGCCCCCCAGACCAGGATCGCCAGTGCCGTGGGCAGTGGCCAGTCCAGTACCAGCGGGAACACCAGCAGCACGGCAATCAGCACCGCCAACGACAGGATCAAGGTGCGCTCGACCGAGCGATCCGCCGCCTTGCCGCCCCACACGTTGCCCAAAGTCAGGCCGACACCGAACAGCACCAGCATGGCGGTGACGAACGTGGTGGACGCGCCAGCCTCGTTCTGCAGGATCGGCGCAATGTAAGTGAACACCGTGAACATGGCGCTGGAGCCCACCACGGTCAGCAACAACGCCGCCAGCACCGGCCCCCGCACGAGCACGCGGATTTCGGCCATGGCCCCGTCGCCTTTGGGCGAGGGTACGTTCGGCAGTGCATACCACAGCGTGGTCATCGCGATCAGGCCAAGCCCGGCGATGCCCCAGAATGCCGTGCGCCAGCCCAGCATTTCACCAAACCAGGTGGCCAGCGGCACCCCGCCGATGGTGGCCAGTGTGAGGCCCATGAACATCGCTGCCACCGCCCCGGCACGCTTCTCGGGCGGTACCACGCTGGCGGCGACGATCGAGCCGATGCCAAAGAACGCGCCGTGGTTCAGTGACGTGACCACGCGGGCAACCAGCAGACTGGCGTAGTCACTGGCCAGTGCCGACATCAGGTTGCCCAGGGTGAAGATCGCCATCAGGCCGATCAGCAGGTAACGCCGCGGAATCCTGACCGTGGCCAGGGTCATCAGCGGTGCGCCGATCAGCACACCGAGGGCATAGGCACTGACCAACAGCCCGGCAGCAGGTATGGAAACGCCAAGGTCAGTGGCGATACTGGGCAACATGCCCATGGGGGCAAACTCGGTGACACCGATGCCGAAGGCACCGATGGCAAGTGCGACCAGAGGTGGATTGATACGCATGGCAAAAACTCCTTGGCTATGCGGCAAATGCTACGATCTGCTTCCCTGGCGCACTAGACAGCCTTTTTGCCAATCACCTTTGCTTACGAGGCACAAATGGACTTCAGCGGTAGATCCGGTGAAATGGCGGTTTTCGCCAAGGTGGCGGACGCGGGCAGCCTGTCTGCCGCCGCCCGCGCCTTGAACCTGACCCCTTCGGCGGTCAGCCGCATTCTCGCCCGCACCGAGCAGCGCCTGGGCACCCGCCTGCTGCTGCGCACCACCCGGGCCCTGACCTTGACCCCCGAGGGCGAAGCATACCTGCGCGGCGCGCGGCGGGTGCTGGCCGACCTGCAGGAAGTCGAGGATGCGATCGCCGACCAGGGCGTGCCGCGCGGGCGCTTGCGCATCAGCGCCGCGCAAGGGCATGCCCGCTTGACCGTGGTGCCGCTGTTGGCGGCGTTCAGCGCGCGTTACCCGCAGGTACTGGTCGACCTGACCATCAGCGACGAGGTGGCCGACATTCACGCCGGCCAGGCCGATGTTGCGCTGCGCTTTGGCCACCTGCCCGACAGCTCGCTCAGCGCCCGCCCGATTGGCGAAACCGGCCAGGTGGTCGTGGCCTCGCCCGAGTACCTGGCGCGCTGCGGTACGCCGTTGGTGCCTGAAGACCTGGCCGGCCACAACTGCCTGCACTTCAACTTTCGCCGGGCCGTAGCAGACTGGCCGTTCCGCCGCGACGGCGAGGTCTTTGCGTTGAAGGTGCGGGGCAACATCGAATGCAGCAGCGGCGAAGCGCTGGCACAGCTGGCCAGGCTGGGGGCAGGCGTGGCCCGCATCGGCACCTTCACGGTGGCCGATGACCTGGCCAGCGGGCGCCTGCTACCGCTGCTGGAAGCCTACAACCCTGATGACCGCGAGCCGATCCATGCCGTGTTCGTGGGCGGGCCGTCGATGCCGGCGCGGGTGCGGGTGTTCGTGGATTTTCTGGTGGAGCAGCTATCCCCCCCCTTTATAGGCACTTGAACGAAGGTCAGGTTGGGGTATCGTGGGTCCCCCATAGTACTGCCAGGGCTCGACCACCATGCGCATTGTCATCCCCGACGACTATCAGGACGTGATCCGTACCCTCGACTGCTTCAGTCGCCTGCACGGGCACGATGTCCACGTACTGCATGCCCCCCAGCCAGCGACGCTCGAGCAATTGGCGGCACGCTTTGCCGACGCTGACGCGCTGGTACTGACCCGCGAACGCACCCGCATCGACGCAGCCCTGCTCGATCGCCTGCCAAGCCTCAAGCTGATCAGCCAGACCGGCAAGGTCTCCAGCCACCTCGACCTGGCCGCCTGTACCGCCCGTGGCATCGTGGTGACCGAGGGCCGGGGCTCGCCAGTCGCCCCAGCGGAGCTGGCCTGGGCGCTGATACTCAATGCCCGCCGCCAACTGGTGCCGGCCATCGATGCCTTCCGCCAAGGCCACTGGCAAGTCAACCTGGGGCAGGCACTGGCTGGCCAGGTGCTGGGTATCTGGGGCTACGGCAAGATCGGCCAACGCCTGGCCCGCTATGCGCAGGCGTTCGACATGCCGGTGCTGGTGTGGGGCAGCGACAGCAGCCGGGCCGCCGCCGCGGCGGATGGCCACCGGGCCGCGGCGTCACGCGAGGCGTTTTTTGCCGAAGCGGATGTTGTCAGCCTGAACCTGCGCCTGTCCGAGCAAACCCGGCACCGGGTGACGTTGGACGACCTGACACGCATGAAGGAGGACGCCCTGCTGGTGAACGTGAGCCGCGCGGAACTGATTGCGCCAGGGGCGTTGCTGCAAGCACTGGATACAGGCCGGCCAGGTTACGCGGCGGTGGATGTGTACGAGCAGGAGCCGGTGCTCGACCCCGGCCACCCCCTGCTGCGCCACCCGCGCGTGCTTGCCACGCCCCACCTGGGGTATGTGGAAAAGACCGGCTACGAGCTGTATTTCGGTGATGCCTTTGACAATGTGCTGGCGTTTTTCGGGGGGGCACCGCAGAACGTGGCCAACCCGCAGGTGCTGGCGGCAGGGAACTGAGTGTTTGCCAGCAGATATGCAGCGCCTGTGAGATCGAGCGCCGCCCGCGCGGCGCATCGCGAGCTGCGCTCGCTCCTACGTTTGTTTCGGGCCAGTAACGCCTGTGATAGGCGCGCGCGGCCGCCTTGTTTGTACGGCGCGATATTGAGGCATGCACCAAGGCGTTCGCGCGCAAATCCCACAGGAATAATTGGCCCGAAACAAACGTAGGAGCGAGCGCAGCTCGCGATGCGCCGCGCGGGCGGCGCTCGATCTCACAGGCGCTGCATATCTTGTGACAAACACCTATCAGCCCTGATGCGCCCCCTGTGTGTGGCTTGCCTGCGATGGGCCGCAAAGCGGCCCCTGCACTACAGGCAGGCCTACGGCGCGGCGTTCTGCGCCGCAGCAGGCAGAACTGCGCGTTTACGCTGCCCCAGCAACGCGCGCGCTGCCAACGCGGCCACCACCAGGCCGGGTGAGGCCGCCAGCAGCAAGCCCCCTACCCCCGCCCCCGCCGCCAGGATTTGCCCGGCAGCCAATGGCCCGGCCATCGAGCCCAGCCGGCCCACGGCCACAGACGCACCAACGCCTGTGGCGCGCACGTGGGTGGGGTACAGCGTGGGTGCCAAGGCATACAGCACCAGTTGCCCACCAATGGCGCAATAACCGGCGGTAAAGCCCGCCACCAGCATCAGCGCAAAACTGCTCGACAGCCCCAGCCCAGCCAGTGAGGCCAGCATCCCGGCGTAGGCGATGAACACCGCACGCCCGGCATGCCCGCGGTCCATCATGCGCCCGGTCAGGAACGAGCCTGCTGCGCCGCCAAGGTTGAACAGGATCTGCACCGCACCCGCCTGCGGCCGGCTGTAACCCTGGCCCATCAACAACGACGGCAACCAGTTCAGGAGCATGTACAGCACAGTCAGGGTGAAGAAGCACGCCAGCCAGAGCAGCAGCGTGCGGCTGACCTGCCCCGGCCCGAACAGCTGGGTCAGCAACCCCGCATCACCCGCGCTGGCAGCAGGCCGGGCGCGAAACGCCTGGGACTCTTTCAGCCACAGCATCAGCACCAGGGCAATGATGATCGGCGCAATACCGCCCACGTAGAACACCACTCGCCAGTCTTCACCCAACCCGGCCATGCCGATCACCGAAGCGATCGCCCCACCCAGCGGCACGCCGCAGTAGGTCACACTCACCGCCGTACTGCGCAGGTGCTCCGGCGCCGCCTCGCTGGCCAGGGCGATCAGGATGGGCAGCGCTGCACCAAGCCCCAACCCTGTCACCAGCCGTGCGATCAACAGCGTGCTGTAGCTGTCGGCATGCGCAGTGCCAAGCGAAAACCCACCGAACAGCAATACCGCGACGATCAACACCGCTTTTCGGCCCAGCCTGTCGGCCAGCCAGCCGCCAATGAACGCGCCCGGCAACAGCCCGAGCAACCCGGCGCTGAATACCCAGCCGAGCATCGCCGAGGTCAGCGCGAATTCCTTGGCCATGTGCGGTGCGGCGACGCCGGTGGCCTGAAGGTCCAGGCCCTCAAGCAACGCCACCAAAAAACACAGGCCGATGGTGAGCACCGGCTTGCTTGCAGCTTTGGATGAATGACTCATGTGTGGCCCCTGTTGTTGTTATGGGTCGTGAAGTCAAAGCCTGAATGTGGCACGCAAGGAAACGATCGAAGAATCTTCGCCGCCCGCCTCCTTGATGCCAGCGCCAACGTCGTAGTACTTGAGGTCCAGGTCCAGCGTGAGATTGGGTGTGGCCAACCAACGGGCGTTGGCCCGGTAGATGGTGCCGACATGGCGCCCGGTTCCTCGGGTGTTGGCCAGCATGCTCATGCCCGGCATGTACACCCCGTCCTCTTCGCGTTGCTTCCACACCGCCAGCACGGCCGGCTCGAAACGCACCGTGCGCGACGGCGAAAAACCGAACGTGGGCCCGACCACGATCAAGTTGCTCAAGGTGGTCAGGCTGGCTTCGCCATACACGCCGTTGCGCGGGAACAGCGGGTCGAAGGTACCGACCTTGCCATCGCCAGGCTCGCCATCGCCGCTGGCAGCATCGACGCGCAGCCCCAGGCGCGGTTGCCAGGGGTGGGCGAAGGTATAGCCACTGTCACTCGACAGCGCCCAGGCGCGGATCGATGCGCCGCCCAGGTGGCCCCGCTGGCCAGCCAGGTTCCAGCTCCAGTCAAGCGCTTGATAGCGGCCGAACAGGCGAGTGCCGAAGGTGTAGCGCTGCTCGTCGCCGACCTCGCCAGCCAGGCTGCGCGCGTCGGTCTGCAGACCAAAGCCGAACAGGTCCATGTTCCAGCTGGGGGTCAGCGGCAACGTGCCGTAGAGCCCATAGAACTTCACCGCGTTGTTGCTGCCGTCATCCCAGCTGTCCTCACCGGTTTTCAGTGGCCTGACGGCGAAGGCATCGAGCTTGTGGCCGCTCTTGAGGTTGAGGCTGGCGCGCACGCCATCGAAGCTCAGGCGCAGGTTCGGCGCGTCTCGGTAGGTGACGAAGACCTGATCGCCGTAGGCCATTTCCTGACGACCGACGCGGGTGGTGTACCGGCCTGCGGCAAAGTCATGATTGAAGTCGATGAACGCCTGACGGATTTCGTTGCGGCCTTCGTCGTTGGGCGAATACAGGTCCTTGCCGAAGGCGCGGGTGTTTTCCACCTGCAAGAACGTGCGCAGCCTGTCATCGAACAGGTGCAGGTCCGCATGCGCCTGCAAGCGTTGCAGCAGGTAGGAGTCGTCTTTCAGGCCCCGCAAACCGAAGAAGGGTTGGTCCAATGCATCGGCACGGTAGCGGGCCTCCGCGCCGAGCTGCAGCCAGGCGGACTCGGACAACCGGTGGTAGCGCAGCCCATCGAACGGGTCGCTGGCCTTGGCGGGGTCATCGAGGAAGCGGTAGTCCTCGACCCAGCGCGGCGCGCCGGGCCGGCCTGGCCGGCTCTCTTCCAGCGGGTTCGCAGCATACGTGTACTGGCATAGCGAAAGCAGCACAACGGGCACCCATGCCCGGTTCAACGGCTTGGTCATCAGAAGTTTCCTTTACTTGTTTTTATAAATTTGGATAACTCTGTTAACTATTATTTTTGTTAACCATATTGCCGTCAATGGTTAAATGGCCCCGACAAGGTGCCTGCGCGCATAAGCGTTCGCTGATCGAACGCTTATGCGCCAACCGCCTGCGCAAACCCGGCCCCGGCCGCTAATATCGACGCTGCGTGGCGTCTAACCTGCGGGTAAGCACCGCCCTTTACCTACCAAAACAACAAGAGCACCCCAATGAACTGCCTAAAATCCCTTGCTGCGCTCGGCCTGGTGATGCTCGGCATCAGCCAAGCCATGGCCGCCCCTATCGTTAAACAACCAAACATTCTGCTCATCGTGGCTGACGACCTCGGGTTCTCTGACCTGTCAGCACTGGGCAGCGAAATTCAGACCCCCAACCTGAACAGCCTGCTGGCCGACGGCCGCCTGATGCTGGACTTTCATGCCGCGCCCAGTTGCTCCCCGACCCGGGCGATGCTGATGTCCGGCAACGACCCACACCTGGCCGGGTTGGGCATGATGGCCGAGGCACGCAAGCGCCTGCCGCCTGGCACTGAAGTGCGCCCCGGCTACGAGGGTGTGCTGGCAGGCAATGTCGCCACCCTCGCCGAGCTGCTGCACGATGCCGGCTACCGGACCTTCATTTCCGGCAAATGGCATTTGGGCATGCAACCTGCGCAACAGCCGCAGAACCGCGGGTTCGACCAGGCCTACGTGCTGCTAGAAGGCGGCGCCGCGCACTTCAAGCAAGCCAACATGGATTTGCAGCCGAACTACAGCGCAACCTTCCTGCACAACGGTGAACCCATCGCGCTGCCCACCGACTTCTACTCCAGCACCTGGTTCACCGACCGCCTCATTGACGCGATTGACCAGCCCAACCCTGGCAACAAACCGTTCTTCGCCTTCGCCGCCTATACCGCGCCGCATTGGCCGCTGCAGGCACCGGACCAGTACCTGACGCAATACCGCGGCCGCTATGACCAGGGCTACGAGGCCATCGCCAAACAGCGCCTGGAGCGCCAGCGCAAGGCCGGCCTGGTACCGGCCGACTTCCCGCTGGACGCACAACTGGAAGGGGTGCCGAGCTGGGCATCGCTCAGCGCCGAGCAGCAACGCCAATCGGCGCGCACCATGGAGGTCTACGCCGCCATGGTCAGCGCCCTGGATGCCGAGGTGGGCAGGTTGGTAGCGCACCTGAGGCAGCGGGGCGAACTGGAAAATACGCTGATCCTGTTCATGTCCGACAATGGCCCGGAGAACGCTTCACGGGTGGACCCGACGTGGATCAGCCAGCACTTCGACAACCGCCTGGACAACTACGGCCGACGCGACTCGTTCCTGATGATCGGCTCGGCCTGGGCCCAGGTCAGCGCCTTGCCCAGCCGCCGCTACAAGATGACCACCTACCAGGGCGGCATCCGCGTGCCGGCCTTTGTCTACTACCCGGCCACGATCAAAGCGGGGCGCAGCGAAGCGCTGGCCAGCGTGCGCGACATCATGCCCACCCTGTTGCAACTGGCCGGTGCGCCGATGCCCGGCATCAAGTACCGCGACCGCGATATCGTGCCGCCGCAGGGCAGTTCGGCACTGGACTACCTGCAAGGCGACGACACGCTCATCCATGCCGGTGACGAAGCCCTGGGCTGGGAAATCAACGGCAGTGCTTCGCTGCGCAAGGGCCCGATGAAGCTGCTGTGGGATGCCACCGACGGCAAACCGGCGTGGCACCTGTACGACCTGCGCAAAGACCCAAATGAGCACCACGACATCGCCGCTGCGCACCCCGAGCAAGTGGCACAGATGCTGCGCGACTGGAAGGCCTACGCCCAGCGCAGCAATATCGTGATCGATGCCGAAGGCCGCCCCGCCAGCCCTGCCAGAGTGGCGAGCCCGGCGGTGGCCAGCAAGCAATGATCGGGCGTGCAGCCGGCTGCGCACTGCTCGCCGCCGGTTTGCTCGCCATTGGCTACAGCGCCTGGCCGCAAGCGGCGGCCCCGGCGCTGCTGTGTGATGGCTATGGCGGTGTACCCACCCCCCGTGAAGGTCCCTGGCGGGACGGCATGGTGCAGCTGCCCGGCGGCAAGTTCAGTTTCGGCTCGGACCGCTACTACGACGAGGAGGGCCCCGCCCACCTGGCGCAAGTGTCGGCGTTCTGGATCGATGTACACCCGGTCACCAATGCCCAGTTCGCGCGCTTTGTCGCGGCGACCGGCTACCTCACCCATGCCGAGCGGGGGATCGACAAGGCCGACGACCCCAGCCTGCCCCAGCACCTGCGCGTGCCGGGGGCAATGGTGTTCAAGCAAGGGCCGGATGTGCTGCGCCCGGGTTGGCAGTTCGTGCCCGGAGCCAGCTGGCGCCACCCGCAAGGCCCGGGCAGCGACTTGCAAGGGCTGGATAACCACCCGGTGGTGCAAGTGGCACTGGAGGATGCACAGGCCTATGCGCGCTGGGCCGGGCGCAGGCTGCCCAGCGAGGCGCAGCTGGAATATGCAATGCGCGGCGGCCTGCAGGATGCCGACTTCAGTTGGGGCATGACCGAACTGCCCAAGGGCAAAGCCATGGCCAATACCTGGCAGGGCCAATTCCCGTACCACAACGCCGCCACCGACGGTTTCACCGGCACTTCGCCGGTGGGCTGTTTCCCGGCCAACGGCTTTGGCCTGTTCGATGCCGGGGGCAATGTCTGGGAGTTGACCCGCACGGGTTACCGCCCTGGCCATGCGCCGCAGCGCGACGCTGGCCTGGACCCGCCCGGGCCAAGCCTGGACGACAGCCACGACCCCGCCGACCCCGGCGTGAAAGTGGCAGTGATCAAGGGCGGTTCGCACCTGTGTTCGGCAGACCGCTGCCTGCGCTACCGGCCTTCGGCGCGGCAACCCCAGCCGGTGTTCATGGCCACTTCACACGTGGGTTTCAGAACGGTGCGGTAATGCTGGGCAACGGGGCAGCGGCCGCCGCCACGGCCGCTACCTGGCGGTCGAAATCGAGCATCAGGTAGTTGCAGAAAAAGCCGATGCTTTCCTGCTTTTGCAGGCGCAGTGGCGCGCCCACCGGCAGGGCCTGCAGGCAACGCTCGGTGCGCGCCCAGGCAAACGCCTGCAACGCCGTGGCACACAGTTGCAGGAAGTCGCCGGCCGCGCGGTACGGGTACTCGGGGTCAGCGGCCGCCTTGGCCATGACCTCGGCAAGTAGCCCTTGCAGCACCGCACATACCTTCTGCAGAACCGCAGCCGCCATGCCGGTGCCGGCTTCTTTACGCAGTTCGCCCAGCAGCAGTGCCATGCCCGCCCCGCCGTCACCCAGCACCTTGCGCAGCAGCAGGTCGTTGGCCTGCACCTCGTTGGTGCCTTCGTAGATCATGGCGATGCGGCTGTCGCGCAGCGTTTGCTCGATACTGAACTCGCAGGTGTAGCCATAACCGCCGAACACCTGCAGGGCCTTGCTGGCCAGGGTGAAACCTTGCTCGGTGAAGGCAGCCTTGATGACCGGTGTCAGCAGCGCCGCCAGCGTCGACGCCTTGGCCCGTTGCCCGGGGTCAGTGGCTGCTGCGGCCACATCCAGCCAGTGCGCCGCCCAGTAGCCCAGTGCGCGCATACCTTCGCTGCGCACCCGCAGCTCAAGCAGCACCCGGCGCATGGCGGGGTGCAAGTGAATGGGGTCGGCTTGGCCCTTGGGCTGCCCGGGCGCATTCATCTGCCTACGCGCCATGGCGTATTCCCGGGCACATTGCCAGGCGGCTTCGGCGTGCGCCAGCCCTTGCAAGCCAACGTGCAGCCGGGCCGAATTCATCATCACGAACATCGCCGCCAGGCCGCCGTGCGCCTGCCCCACCAACCAGCCACTGGCCGCCTCGAAGCGCAATGCACAGGTGGCGCTCCCGCGGATACCCAGCTTGTGCTCCAGGCCTTCGCACTGCACCGCATTACGCTGACCGTCTTCCAGCCATTTGGGGACCAGCAGCAGCGACAGACCGCGGCTGCCGGCCGGCGCGCCCGGCAGCCGCGCCAGCACCAGGTGCACGATCTGGCGGGTCAGGTCGTGGTCGCCGCCGGAGATGAACAGCTTGTTGCCCGTGATGGCATAACGGCCGTCGCCCAACGGCTCGGCGCGGCAGCGCAACAGGCCCAGGTCGCTGCCGGCCTGGGGCTCGGTCAGGCACATGGTGGGCAGGATCTCGCCACTGACGATACCGGGCAGGTAGCGTGCCTGCAGTTGTTCGCTGGCATGCGCCTGCAGGCATTGGTACGCGCCATGGGCGATACCGGTGTACATGGCCCAGGCATGGTTGCTGGCGAAGAGCATTTCCTGCAGCGCAGCGTCGAGCACCAGCGGCAAACCTTGGCCGCCGAACTGCGGGGTACAGGCCAATGCCGGCCATCCTGCCTCGACATAAGCCTGGTAGGCCGCCGGGAAACCGTGCGGGGTCCGCACCTGCCCCGCCTCCATACGGCAACCCTGGCGATCACCTGTGGCGTTCAGCGGCACCAGCACCTGCTCAGTGAAGCGGGCGGCTTGTTCCAGCACCTGCCACGCCAGGTCCAGGTCCAGGTCGGCATGAGGCGGCATTGCCTGCCAGGCCTTGTCAGCCTGGAGCCAATGTTGCAGCACGAATTGCATGTCCAGCAGGGGGGCCTTCCAGGCCATGGAACACCTCTTGTTCAGGCAGTGAAACGGGGGTTTTCGATGAGCAGCGCCATGCCTTGGCCGCCGCCAATGCACGCAGCAGCCACCCCATAGCGCAGGTGGCCCTGCTGCAGTTGCCGGGCCAGTGTGTGCACCAGCCGCAACCCGGTGGCGGCCAGCGGGTGCCCGAGGGCAATGGCGCCGCCGTGAACGTTGAGCTTTGCCACATCGAGCTGTAGCGCCTGGGCCACCGCCACCACCTGCGCGGCTTGAGCTTCGTTGATTTCGAAGCGGTCTATCTGGTCTGCGCGCAGGCCGCTGTGGCGCAGTAGCAGCTCGATGGCCGGCACCGGCCCGATACCCATGGTGTGCGGCGATACGCCCACCGCCGTGGCCATCAACAGTTTCGCCAGGGGCGGTCGCGTGCAACTGGCGTAGGGCGCCACCACTGCCGCCGCCGCCCCATCGGCCACCGCGCAACTGTTGCCTGCGGTTTGTACCCCACCAGGGTGCACGGTACGCAGCCGCGCCAGCGCTGCAGCATCGGTGGGCCGTGGGTGGCTGTCGCGGCTGACTTCGGCGAGCCCGCGTGGCAGTTCGATACCGCGTGGCTGGTAGCCGTCGGCGAAGAAGCTTTCGCTGCTGATGCTGACGATTTCCTCAGCGAACCAACCGGCCTGCTGGGCCTGTAACGCGCGCTGATGGCTGCGCAAGGCCCAGGCATCCACGGTTTCCCGCGCCAGGCCATGCTCACGGGCCAGGTTGTCTGCGGTGCCGATCATGTCCACATCGGCCGCCGGGTCGTACAACGCCTCCCAGAGGAAGTCCTTGAACCCGACCGGCGCCCCCAGGCGGAAGCCGCCCCGGTGTTCATAGGCCGCGATCGGGTTGCGTGACATGGATTCGGCACCTACGCACAACACCTGCGGCGCCCCGCTTCGCAGTTGCTCGGCAGCCTGGCGCAACAGCTCGAGCCCCGTGCCACAGATGCGCTGTACCGCCAAGGCCGGCACTGCCAGCGGCACGCCACAGTAAAGGCCGACATGCCTTGGCAGGAAATAGGCATCGAAGCTGGCCTGGGCCATGCTGCCGGCCAGCACACTGCCCACGGCCTGCGGATCGCTACCGGCACGCGCCAGCACCGCCCGCCCGGCCTTGATGGCCAGGTCGATGGGTGAAACGGTTGCCAGCGCACCCCCAAGGTCAACCCAAGGGGTGCGCACCATATCGACGATGGCAACGTCGTCGAACACGGTGCACAGCCCGCCGCTCATGGCCGCGCCTGTGCGTGCAACTGGCCCGGGGCTTCGCGCCGATACAGCGCCTCGACCAGGGCAGCGCGCCGCTGCAACACCGCACGTTGGTTGATCGAGCCCTTGTCGGTGATTTCGCCCGCGTCGATCGAGGGTGGCTCTGCAAGCAAGGCCAACCATTCGATGCGGCTGGCGTTGCCTTGGGCGTCCCGGTTCAGGTGCGTCAGCCAGTTGGCAAACCACCGGCGCACCGCGTCGCTGCCCAGGACCTGGGCGTCGCTGGCCTCTGCCCCAAGCCCCGCCAATTGCCGGCACTCGGGTAGCCGCGGGAACACCAGCATGCCCAGGCACTCGCGATCGGGCGCCGCGACCACGACGTCCTGCACATAGGGCGAGCCTTCCAGCACCGCACGGTTGCGCAGTGGCCCGACACTGACAAATACACCCGACGACAGCTTGAAGTCCTCGGCGATGCGGCCGTCGAACATCAGGCCCTGCTCCGGCTGTTGCGGATCCGCGAGTTTCAGGGCATCGCCCGAGCAGTAGAAGCCCTCCTCGTCGAACACCTCGGCAGTTTGCTGCGGCGAGCGCCAGTAGCCCGGCATGATATGCGGGCCGCGAAAACGCGCTTCGAGCTTGTCGGCCTGGGGCACCAGCTTCACCTCACAACCCGGTGCCGGCAAGCCGACGTAGCCGGCCATCGACAGCGGCCCAGTGGTAAAGGTGCAGGACGGCGCCGCCTCGGTCATGCCCAAGCCCGCCATCATGCGGATACGCTCGCCGCAGTGCTGCTCGGCGATACGGTCCAGGCGGTCCCAAACGCTTTGCGAAAGCCCCGCTGCGGCAAAGAAGAACAGCTTCATGCGGGCGAAGAACACCTCGCGCAGCTGGGCGTCCTGCTCCAGCGCCTTGGCCAGCTCTTCCCAGCCCCTGGGTACGGTGAGATAGGCCGTGGGCGAAATCTCGCGCAGGTTGCGCAAGGTTTCCGCGAAGCCTTGCGGGGTCGGCTTGCCGGCGTCCAGATAGAAACTGCCGCCGTTGTACAGGACGATGCCCAGGTTGTGGCTGCCGCCGAAGGTGTGGTTCCAGGGCAGCCAATCGACCAGCACCGGCGGCTCTTCGGCAAACACCGGGAAGGTCTGCAGCAGCATCTGCTGGTTGGCGCAGAGCATGCGCTGGGTGGTGATCACCGCCTTGGGCAGCTTGGTGGAACCCGAGGTGAACAGGAACTTGGCAATGGTATCGGGCCCGGTGGCGGCGAACGCAGCGTCTGCCGGCGCCAGGTCACAGGGCTGCAGCAGGCTGGCGAAACTGAAATGGCGGCGGCGTGGCGGCTGGCCTTGCACGCTGACCACCGGCACCGATTCATCCAGCACGGCATCGAAGGCACGCTGGAACGGCTGGCTGTCGGTGGCGAACACCAGGCCAGGGGTCAGCACCTCGCAAACGTGGCGCAGCTTGGCGAAGTCCTGCGACAGCAGTGCGTAGGCAGGCGACACCGGGCAGTAAGGAATGCCGGCATACATGGCCCCCAGGGCAAGCTGCAGGTGCTCGATGTCATTGCCGGAAAACAGTACCAGCGGCCGTTCGGCGCCAAGGCCGAACCCCAGCAAGTGGGCAGCGATGGTACGTACCTGTTCGAGCATCTGCGCATAGCTGACTTCACGCCAGCCACCGCTGGGCTCGCGCGCGGCGATGAAGGTGGTGTGCGGGCGCACGCGCGCCCAGTGCAGCAGGCGGTCGAGCAGGCGCGCCGGCAAAGGCGCCAACGGCTCCAGCGCCAGCATGCGCAGCACACCGTCGGTTTCACTGACCTGCACTTGTGGGTGCCCAATGGACACCTGCCGGTAGCGCGGCGGTTGGCCAGGGTCGCATGACCGCAGGCGGGGTTGGGTATTCACGCAGGTTGCTCCTTGTTCTTGTTGTACAGGCTGCCGCCGCCGGGCATTGCCCGGGGCGGCCCGTTGCGTGTTGCTCAGATGGGGTAATGCCGGGGGCCCTGTTGCAGGGTGACCCAGCGCAACTGGGTGAACTGGTCGATGGCCGTGCGGCTGCCGAAGCTGCCATAGCCGCTGGCCTTCACCCCGCCGAAGGGCATTTGCGCTTCATCGTGCACGGTCGGCCCGTTGATGTGGCAGATACCCGATTCCACGCGCTGGGCCAGGGCCAGCGCCCGGCTGGTGTCCCGGCTGAAAATGGCTGACGACAGGCCAAACTCCGAATCGTTGGCCAGTTGCAGCAAGGCCTCGTCACCTTCGGCGCGCAGCACTACAGCCACCGGCCCGAACGACTCTTCGCGGTACAGGCGCATGCTGCTGTCGACATGGTCGAGCAGGGTCGGCTGCAGGATGCTGCCGTCCAGCTGGCCGCCGCAGACCAGGCGAGCGCCCTTGGCCACGGCATCGTCGATCAGCGCCTTGATGCGTTCGCCCGCCGCACTGCTGACCAGCGAGCCGAGCACCGAGTCGCTGGCCTGGGGGTCGCCGGCACGAAGCCCGCTGACCTTGACTGCCAACTTGTCGACAAAGGTATCGGCGATGCGGCTATCGGCCAGCAAGCGCTCGGTGGACATGCAGATCTGGCCCTGGTTGAAGTAGGCGCCAAAGGCCGCCGCTTCGACCGCGGCGTCCAGGTCGGCGTCGTGCAGCACCAGCAACGGCGCCTTGCCGCCCAACTCCAGCAAGGCCGGTTTCAGGTGGCGTGCGGCCAACTCGCCGACGATGCGCCCCACCTGGGTGGAGCCGGTAAAATTCACCCGCCGCACAGCGGGGTTGGCAATCAGGCGTTCGACCACCGCTGGCGCATCCTCCGGGGCGTTGCTGATGACGTTGACCACGCCATCGCCCAGCCCCGCATCCTGAAGCACCTGGCCGATCAACCGGTGCACGGCCGGGCTCTGCTCCGACGCCTTCAGCACCACGGTATTGCCGCACGCCAGGGGCATGGCGATGGCGCGCGTGGCCAGAATGACCGGGGCATTCCAGGGCGCGATACCCAGCACCACCCCGCACGGTGCGCGCAAGGCCATGGCGAAACTGCCAGGCACATCCGAAGGGATCACCTCGCCGGTGACCTGCGTGGTCATGGCGGCGGCTTCACGCAGCATGTTGGCCGCCAGCTTCACATTGAAGCCGTACCAGTTGGCCATCGCCCCGGTTTCACCGGCCGCAGCGATGAACTCGCCGGCGCGCGCCTGCAGCAGGTCTGCGCCGGCCAGCAGGCGGCCACGTCGCTCACTGGGCGCCAGTGCTGCCCACGCCGGGAACGCCGCGCTGGCGGCTGCCACGGCAGCATCGGCATCGGCCAGCGAAGCCGCGGCCACCTGCGATACCACTTCACCACTGACCGGGTTGCGTCGCTCGAAGGTTCGTCCATCGCTGGCGGGGCACGACCGCCCGCCAATCAGCAAAGGCACCTGCAACATGCTCATTCCTCTTGTTGTATTCATGGGCACTATTCGCGGGCTGCCGCCAGGGGCGGCGCGGCCCGCTGGCATTCAACGCTTGTAAGCCTGCAAGCCTGGCTTGATGCTCTTGTCGTCGAGGAACTGCTTCATGCCCTGCTCGCGCCCCCCCTCGGTGTCCAGCAGGCGGGACTGGTCGAGCTTGGCGTACAGGTAGTCTTCGTTCTGCTCCCAGGTCAGTTCGCGGCAACGCTTGAAGCCGTTCTTGGCGGCACGCAGCACCACCGGGTTTTTCTCCAGCAGGTTCAGCGCCAGTTCGCGGGTGGTTTCGCGCAGTTGCGCCAACGGCACGCTTTCGTTCACCAAGCCCATTTCGGCCGCCTTTGCCCCACCGAAGGTCTTGCCGGTCATGATGTAGTACAGCGACTGACGGTGGCCCACGGTGTCGGCCATGGCCTTGCTGACCAGGTTGCCGGGTGGGATGCCCCAGTTGATTTCCGACAGGCCGAACGTGGCTTGGTCGGCACAGATGGCCAGGTCGCAGGCCACCAGCGGGCTGAAACCGCCGCCGAAACACCAGCCGTTGACCATGGCAATGGTCGGTTTGGCGTACATGCGCAGCAGCTTCCACTGCCACTGCGATGCATCGCGGCGGATTTTTTCCTGAAGGATTTCCGGCCCGGCGTCCACCTCGCGGAAGTACTCCTTGAGGTCCATGCCGGCCGTCCACGACTCCCCGGCACCGGTCAGGACCAGTACGCCAGCCTCGGCATCCTGCTCCAGGGTTTCCAGCACGTCGATCATTTCCCGGTTCAGGGTGGGGCTCATGGCGTTGCGTTTTTCTGGCCGATTGAGGGTGACCCAGGCAATGCCCGACTCCAGCTCGACTTTCACGGTAGCCCAACGGCCTGCGTATTTGCTCATGGTTCTGCACTCTTGTTGTTCGGGGTGATGCCTTCAAGCTAAGGGAGCAAATTAGTTATGTCAATTAACTATTATAAAAATTATCTTTTGCAGCACCTCAGCCCCCGCTCTTTTTCACCAGCCCTCCTCTAGCCGGATCCTGCCAAGGCAGGCAAACTAGGTAACTTTCTTACCCATGCCCCAGGAGCCATTCACCCGATGGGAAGGTCTGCCCGCACTACCGATACCGCTGCCACCGCCGTTTCCGGGGCGGATGTCGTGCTTGAAGACTTGATCGGTTATGCCCTTCGCCGTGCCCAGTTGAAGCTGTTTCAGAACTTTATCGGTCGGCTGGCTGCCCATGATCTGCGCCCGGCGCAATTTTCGGCACTGGCGGTGATCGAGCAGAACCCAGGGCTGATGCAGGCGGACTTGGCCCGCTCGCTGGCCATCGAGCCACCCCAGGTGGTACCGCTGTTGAACAAGCTGGAAGAACGCGCCCTGGCCGTACGGGTGCGCTGCAAACCGGACAAGCGCTCGTACGGGATTTTTCTCAGCAAAGCCGGTGAAGTACTGCTCAAGGAGTTGAAGCAGATCGCCAGCGACAGCGACCGGGAAGCGACCGCGGCACTGAATGACGAGGAGCGCGAGCAATTACTGCGCTTGTTGACCAAGATCTACCAGGCGTAAAACCTGTGAGCCGCGCTACCGCGGTGCTGCTGCCGGTAGTGCATGATCTGCAATGACCCGGTGTACTCATTGGGAGTACACCGCAGTGCCGAGGGCGCCCCATTGCACCTGATCCCTGGATTGACCGGGCAAGCCAACGCCCTGATAGGCGGCGCCAGCCAAGGCATCGGCCTGGCACTGTGCCAGGCCTTGCTGGCCCGCGACGATATCGACCTGGTGTGGGCGGTATCGCGCAGTGCCAGCCGTAGCAGCGCATTGCTTGCGCTGACGGCCGCACACGACCAACGCCTGAGGCTGGTGGATTGCGATGCACGCGACGAGGCGGCCCTTGCTGCGCTGGCCTGCACGGTCAGCGCTGGCTGCAAGCACCTGCACCTGGTGGTGAGCACGCTGGGCATTCTGCACCAGCAAGGCGCCAAGGCGGAAAAATCCCTGGCCCAGCTGGACCTGGCCGGGTTGCAGGCCAGCTTCGTAACCAATGCCTTCGCCCCTATTCTGCTGCTCAAGCACCTGCTACCCCTGCTGCGCCAGCAGCCGGCCACCTTTGCCGCGTTGTCGGCGCGGGTGGGCTCGATCGGCGACAACCGCCTGGGCGGCTGGTACAGCTACCGCGCGAGCAAGGCGGCGCTGAACCAGCTGTTGCACACGGCAAGTATCGAGCTGCAACGCCTGAACCCGGCGGCTACGGTATTGGCGCTGCACCCAGGCACCACCGATACCGCGCTGTCGCGGCCGTTCCAAAGCAATGTGCCGCCGGGCAAGTTGTTCGAGCCGGCGTTTGCCGCTCAGTGCGTGATCGACCAGGTAAGCCGGACAGGCCCAGCCGACAGTGGCAGCTTCTGGGGGTGGGACGGCCAGCGGATCCCGTGGTGAGCCGCTTCGCGCCGCAGGCCCGGCCCGCGCGGCATGACTTTGCAGGCACGCCACAGCCTTGACCCCGGCCCTTGCGCCGCCGCATGCTCGCAGGCTTGCCCCCACGCACAAGGAACGATTGCATGCTGCAGCCCCTGGCCACCCACACCGAGCTGGGCCTGGGCCCATTCGCGCAATGACGCTGTTGTACCTGAAGCTGATCGTCACCCCTTTGCTGATGTGGGCCATTTCCCTGGCGTCGCGCCGATGGGGCGGCCTGCTGGGCGGGCTGTTGTCCGGCATGCCCATTACCTCGGCACTGGTCATGACCTTCCTGTGCCTGGAACAGGGCAGCACCTTTGCTGTAGCTGCAGTGCCTGGCGCACTGGGCGGCCTGGTGGCGGTGCAGGCGACGTACTGCTGCTTCATGTGGAGCACCCGCCGGGCAGCGCTGGTACCCGCCGTGCTGCTGGCGTTGCTGGCGTACGGCCTGGTGGCTTACGCATTTACCCACTGGGGCAACCTGCACCTGTCGGTGGCCGTAGCGCTGGTTCTGATCGGGGTGCTGATACGCGCCAGTGGCCGCGAGCCCAGCCCGGACATGCTGGCCCGCCCCAAGCACCGATACTGGGAAATACCGCTGCGCATGGTGGCGGCGACCAGCCTGCTGATGCTGACCACAAGCCTGGCCGACTGGCTGGGCCCGGCAACCAGCGGCATGCTGGCACCGATACCGGTAATCGCATGGCCGCTGGTCGTGTTTGCCTACGTCCAGAATGGCCGGCCCGGGATGGCCGCGATGGTGCGGGGCAATGCGATTGGCGCGGTGGGGGTGATCGCGTTCTACCTGGTATTGGCAGCACTGCTGCAAGCCTGGGGCGCCGCGGCTGCCATCGGCGTGGCAATCGCCAGTGCCGTGGTGCTGACCCTAGGGCTGGCCGCCGCATTACGGCGGCGCTGAAGTTCAGCCTGCCACGCCAAGGGGTGGCGGGCTCACCCGGTGGGCTTCGTCACGCCACGTCGATTTGGGTCAGCCCCATTACCTTGGCCTGGGCCAGGATTTCGTCCGGGCCGGCATCAGCGGGCGGCATCAGCAAACTGTTCTCGCCGTCGCCAAAGTGCAGCACCATCAGGTGCAGCGCTGCCTGGTGCAGGGCAAGCTCGGGCTGTTCAAGCTCGAAGGTGTGGGTGCAAGGCTGGCCATTGAGTTGATAGCGGACCGTGTAGGCGTGCATAAGAACCTCTTGATTGAACAAGGACTCAATACCTGACCGGTCGGGCAGAAAATAATTCAGGTAAATAGCGGCCGCCTGGCCCATTGGGCCAAACGACCACCAGGTTGGCACTGCCCTGCGCTTACTCGGCGCCCGGCGGAATGCCGTCCTTGTTCTTGTCTTTCAACCGGGCCTTCTCTTCTTCCGTGGAATGGGCTGGCACTTGGGTTTGCTGGTCTTTCTGCTGCTCGGCCATGGGCGTGTCCTCTTCGATGGTGGCTGAACGATTACCTGCACTCGTCACGGTTGCTGGCGCTGCATCGTTTTGCGGTGCAAGGCGATGAATGGCGCCTCGGCAGGGTCGATACGGTCCATTTCGGCCGCGATCCGGTGCCAGTAGGGATACTGGGGCGCGATCTGCGTGGCCTGTTCCATCTGTTCCAGGTCTTCTGGCAAGAGCACCAGCTCGGTCGCCTGCAAATTGTCATGCAGTTGCTCGAAGCTACGCCCCGCCGTGATCACGCTGGTGATGCCGGGGCGGTCCTTGAGCCAGGCCAGGCATACCCGTGCCGGCGAGCAGCCATGGCGCTGGCCGATGGTGATCAAGGCTTCGATGATGTCATAGGCCCGCTCGCGATCATGCACGTAGGGTTCTGGCCAGTCATTGCCCTGGCGGGTGCCCTTGGGGGTCTGCTGGCCGCGCCGCACCTTGCCGGTCAGCAACCCCTCGCCCAGGGGCCCCCACACCAAGGTTGCAACCCCTTGGTCGATGGCCATGGGCAGCAATTCGTACTCGGCTTCGCGCGCCTCCGGGGTGTAGTAGATTTGCTGCGAGACCGGCTGCTGCCAGCCATTCACGCGCGCGCTGCCGAGGGTTTTCATCATTTGCCAGGCGGTGTAGTTGGACGTGCCGAAGTAGCGGATCTTCCCGCTCTGCACCAGGTGGTCCAAGGCCGCCAGGGTTTCCTCCACCGGCGTCACGCCATCCCAGTTGTGTACCTGGTACAGGTCGATATGGTCGGTACCCAGGCGCTTGAGGCTGGCCTCGCAGGCGCGAATCAAGTGGTAACGCGACGCCCCGCTGTCGTTGGGGTTGTCGCCCATCGGGCTGCGCGCCTTGGTCGCAAGGATGATCGACTGGCGCCGCTGGGCCAGCGCCTGGCCAACGATTTCTTCGGCAAGGCCGTGCGAGTACAAGTCGGCCGTGTCCACCAGATTGACGCCGGCATCGAAGGCCATGTCGAACATGCGCCGTGCCTGGTCGACATCCACGCTACCGGTTTTTTCGAATGCGCCACGCCCGCCGAACGGGACCGTGCCAACCACCAGCTCCGAAACCAGCAGGCCAGTGTTGCCGAGTGCGCGGTATTTCATGGGCTACCTCCATTGCATAAGACATGCAATACCGACGGCCCATGGCGCTGAAACGTTCAATCAGGTTGGCCGAACCCGGCTGGGGCAAGCGACCGCGCGCCAGGCCAGCCTGGTATTCAGAACACCGACCAGCCAATGCGTGCGCTCAGCAACTCCAGCGCGGCCATGCCGGCCAGCGAGTTGCCCGCCGCGTTCAGCTCCGGCGACCACACGCATACGCTGAACTGCCCCGGTACGATGGCGACGATGCCGCCGCCCACGCCACTCTTGCCCGGCAACCCTACCCGGTAGGCGAAGTTGCCTGCCTCGTCATACAGGCCACTGGTGGCCATGATCGAGTTCACCTGCTGGGTCTGGCGACGGCTGAGAATTTGCTGACCGCTGTGCTTGCAAAAGCCGTCGTTGGCCAGAAAGCAGAATGCCCGCGCCAGGTCCAGGCAATTCATGCGCAGTGCGCAGTAGCTGAAGTAACTGCGCAGCACCGTTTCCACCTCGTTGTGGAAGTTGCCAAACGACTGCATCAGGTAAGCCATGGCCGCATTGCGCGCGCGGAACTGATACTCCGAATCGGCGACGCGGGTGTCGATCTGGATGTGCGGGTTACCGGACAGGCGCCGGACGAAATCGCGCATCGACAAGGTTGGCGCAGCGAAGCGCGACTGGTTGATGTCGCAGATGACCAAGGCCCCTGCGTTGATGAACGGGTTGCGCGGGCGCCCGCGCTCGAACTCCAGCTGCACCAGCGAGTTGAATGGCTGGCCGGACGGCTCATGGCCAAGCCGCTCCCAGATCGCTTCACCCGAATGGCCTATCGCCTGAACCAGGCTGAACACCTTGGAAATGCTCTGCACCGAGAACGGTTCCAGGGCGTCGCCTGCACAGTAGTGACTGCCATCGTTGCTGTAGACGGCGATGCCCAGTTGCTGGGCCGGCACGTCGGCCAGCGCAGGAATGTAATCGGCAACTTTGCCCGTGCCGATCAAGGGGCGTACTTGTTCAAGGATCTCGTTCAACAGCGTTTGCATGGCGGGCCCTGGTTCAGTCCCCCTCGACGACGGCGGGGGTCGCATTCTTGACGCCGAGTGCGTGAAGGAAATCACACATTTGGCAACAAACTCCCCCGTCGGCGCCGTACGGCCTTCAAGGCCTGGGCTGCCGCCATGCTCAAGCCTGTATCAGCTCAATGCCTCACGGCTGTGCTGGCCGTCGACCAAGCGCTGCAGCCCCAGCGGGTTGGCATTTTTCAGCGCATCGGGCAGCAGCGCATCGGGGTAGTCCTGGAAGCACACCGGGCGCAGGAAGCGGTCGATGGCCAAGGTACCGACCGAGGTGCCACGGGCATCGGAGGTGGCCGGATAGGGCCCACCATGCACCATCGCTTCGCACACTTCGACCCCGGTGGGGTAACCGTTGAGCAGCAGGCGCCCTGCCTTGCGCTGCAGCAGCGGCACCAGCGTGGCGAACTGCTGGAGGTCTTGCGGCTCGGCAATCAGGGTGGCGGTGAGCTGCCCGTGCAACGCTTGCACGGCGCGGCGCAGCTCGGCTTCGTCGGCGACTTCGACCAGCACCGTGGCAGGCCCGAACACTTCTTCCTGCAGCAGTTCGTCACCGTTCAACAGCAGGCTCGCATCGGCCTGGAACAACTGCGCCCTAGCCTGGTCGCCAACCTGCTCGGCACCGGCCAGGTGGCGCACGCCTGGGTGCTGGTGCAGGCGCTGCACGCCACTGGCATAGCTGCGCAAGGTGCCGGTATTGAGCATGGTTTGCGCGGGCTGGTCGGCCAATTGCGCAGCCAGCGCCGCAGTGAAGGCGGTGAATGCCTCACCGGCAATGCCAATGACCAGCCCGGGGTTGGTGCAGAACTGCCCGCAGCCCAGCACCACCGAAGCCGCCAGCGCCTCGGCCACCTGCCCGCCGCGCGCGCGCAACGCGCTGGGCAAGACCAGCACGGGGTTGATGCTGCTCATTTCGGCGAACACCGGAATCGGCTGCGGGCGTGCTGCCGCCAGGTCACACAGGGCGCGCCCGCCCTTGAGCGAACCGGTGAACCCCACCGCCTGGATGGCCGGGTGGCGCACCAACGCTTCACCCACACCGCTACCGAAGATCATGTTGAACACCCCGGCAGGCATGCCGGTCGCCTGCGCCGCCCGCTCGATAGCCTCGCCCACCTGCGCGGCCGTGGCCATATGGCCGCTGTGCGCCTTGACCACCACCGGGCAGCCAGCGGCCAGCGCTGCTGCGGTGTCGCCGCCGGCAGTGGAGAACGCCAGGGGGAAGTTGCTGGCACCGAACACGGCTACCGGCCCTACGCCGGTGCGGTACTGGCGCAAGTCCGGGCGTGGCAGTGGCTGGCGCTGTGGCTGAGCGCGGTCGATGCGCGCCGCCAGGTAATCGCCGCGGCGCAGTACTTTGGCGAACAGGCGCAGCTGATTGCTGGTTCGGCCGCGCTCGCCCTGGATGCGCGCAGCAGGCAAGGCCGTTTCGCGGCACACCGTGGCGATGAAGCTATCGCCCAACGCGTCCAGCTGGTCGGCAATGGCATCGAGAAACTGCGCGCGACGCTCGGGCGCCATGCCGTTGTATTCGACGAATGCCGCTTCGGCGGCCTCGGCAGCGGCGGCCACCTCGCAAGGGGTGGCCTGGGTGAAGACCCCCGGCAAGGCTTCGCCGGTGCGCGCATCGAGGCTTTGCAGGTGAACGCTGCCAGCAGCGCTGCGCTGGCCGCCAATGAAATTGCTTGCAGACATGGTTGACTCCTGTAACAAGAAAGAAGGCCTGGCCCTCACAGGCTTTTCACCAGCCCCGGGCGAACCTGCCCGGGCGCTGCGGCAATGCCGTTGCGCAGCGGCTGGCCAAAGGCGTCGAGGCTGATTTCGAAGGTATCGCCCGGTCGGGCCTGCACGCCGTCAGCGAACGACAGTGTGGCGGTGCCGAAATAGTGCACATGCATATCGCCAGGGCGCAGGAACTGGCTGTATTTGAAGTGGTGGTACTCCAGGTTCTCGAAGCTGTGGCACATGTTCTGCTCGCCGGACAGGAACGGCTTGCTCCACAGCACCTGGCCATCGCGCAGAATGCGGCTGGTGCCTTCGAGGTGCGCTGGCAACGCCCCCAGGCGAAGCTCCGGGCCGAAACTGCAGGCGCGCAGCTTGGAATGCGCCAGGTACAGGTAGTTGCGCCGCTCCAGCACATGGTCGGAAAACTCGTTGCCCAAGGCGTAGCCAAGACGGTACGGGGTATTGCCCGGGCCGATCAGGTACAGCCCGACCAGCTCAGGCTCCTCGCCGGCGTCTTCGGCAAAGGCCGGCAGCGGCAGGTCGGCGCCGGGGCGCACCACGATCGCGCCGTCGCCCTTGTAGAACCACTCCGGCTGCGCCCCCTCCTCACCCGCTGGCGGCCGCCCGCCCGCCAGGCCCCACTGGAACATGCGCATGCTATCGGTCAAGGTACCTTCGGCCTGTTGCTGGTGCATTTTGTCGCGGGTGGCGGCGCTGCCCAGGTGGGTCAGGCCGGTGCCGGTGACCAGGCAGTGCGCCGGGTCCGGGTGGTCCAAAGGTGGCAGCACACGGCCCTGGGCCAGCAAGGCCAGGTAGTCGTGCCGCTCACCCAGCCCAGCGGCCCGGACTTCACTGGCCAGATCGCGGCCGGCGGCAATGGCCTGCAAGGCCAGCTCACGGGTGCTGCTGGCGCCACGCACTTCAAGGGCGTACTCGCCTTCCACCACGCCCACATGGCGCGCGCCGGCGGCGCTTTCGAATTGAATCAGTCGCATGGTTGATGTGCTCGCTTGTCGGTTGCAAAGTTCAGCGGGCGCCTTCGGCGGCCCGCGTGGAAGCCAGGCGTTGGCGACGCTCCAGGCGGTTGTAGACGACGCCGGTGAGCAGCACGCCGAACAGCATCACCAGGGCAAGGAAATACAGCCCCGAAGACAACTGCCCGGTGTGTTCCTTGAGCGCGCCGATACCGAACGGCCCCAGGTAGCCGCCAAGGTTGCCGATCGAGTTGATCAGGGCGATGCCTGCGGCTGCGCTGGCACCTGAAAAGAACCGCCCAGGCAGCGTCCAGAAGATGGCCGTGCAGGAAAACAGGGCAAATGCCACCACGCACAGCGCGGCCAACTGCAGCACCGGCACCGTCAGCCAGGCACTGAGGAACAGGCCTATGGCGCCCAGCGCACACAGCAGGCCCAGGTGCCCGTAGCGGTCGTTGAGGCGGTCAGAGCTGCGGGGCATGATCAACAGGCCGATGATGCCGAACAGGTACGGCACCGCCGAAACGAAACCCGTGACCAGATCGCTGCCGCCAAACTGGTGGATCAGCGTTGGCAGCCACAAGCCGAGGCCGTAGATGCTCAAGGTGACCGGCAGGTAGAACAGCGCCAGCAACAGTACGCGGCCGTCCTTGAGCGCATGCAGCGGGTTGCCATGGCGGGTCTGGCCAAAATCACGCAGGTCGTTGGCCAGTTGCTCCTGCAGCCAACTGCGTTGTGCCTCGCTGAGCCAGCGCACCTGGGCAGGCCCGTCCGGCAGCAGGCGCAAGGTAGGCCAGGCGAGCAGCACCGCCGGGGTGCCGATGCAGATGAACAGCCACTGCCAGCCATGCAGGCCGTAGATGCCCTCCAGCCCCAGCAGCGCGCCGGAAAGCGGCCCGGTGATCAGCATGGCCAGGGGCTGCGAGAGGATGAAAAAGCCCAGGATCTTGCCGCGATGCCGCACCGGGTACCACTGGGTTATGTAGTACAGCACCCCCGGAAAGAAGCCCGCCTCGGCGGCGCCGAGCAAGAAGCGCATCACGTAGAAGCCATTGGGCCCGGTCACGAAGGCCATGCCGATGGTGATTGCACCCCACGTCACCAGGATGCGGGCGAACCAGCGCCGCGCGCCAAAGCGGTCGAGCAGCAGGTTGCTCGGCACTTCGAACAGAAAATAGCCGATGAAGAACAGCCCGGCACCCAGGCCATAGGCCGCGTCACCCAGGCCGATGTCGGCGCCCATGTGCAGCTTGGCAAAGCCCACCGCCGAACGATCGACGTAGGCCACCAGGTAAAGCAGAACCAGAAAAGGGATGAGTTTCAGTGTGATCAGGCGGACAAGCCGCTGCTCCTGAATCATGGCGATGTCTCCAATTGTTCTTGTAATGAGCACAGCACCCGGCCGGGGCTTTTTGGCAGACCGCTAACCTGGCGACAGGATCATATAGTAATACTATTTGGAGCGACAAGCCTTCACATGCGCGATTTCACGCAGTACAGTTAGGCAATAAACGATAAATAGTAATACTAATAAGGTCCCCCGATATGTCTGACGCCAAACGCCCCCTGCGCTCTGCCCAATGGTTCGGAACCGCCGACAAGAACGGCTTCATGTACCGCAGCTGGATGAAGAACCAGGGCATTCCGGACCATGAATTCCAGGGCAAGCCGATCATCGGCATCTGCAACACCTGGTCGGAGTTGACGCCGTGTAACGCGCATTTCCGCAGAATTGCCGAGCATGTGAAAAAAGGCGTGCTGGAGGCTGGCGGCTTCCCGGTGGAGTTCCCGGTGTTTTCCAGCGGCGAGTCCAACCTGCGCCCCACCGCCATGCTCACCCGCAACCTGGCGAGCATGGATGTGGAGGAAGCGATCCGCGGCAACCCGGTGGACGCCGTGGTGCTGCTGACAGGCTGCGACAAGACCACCCCGGCGCTGCTGATGGGCGCTGCCAGCTGCGACGTGCCGGCGATCGTGGTGACCGGCGGGCCGATGCTCAACGGCAAGCACAAGGGCAAGGACATTGGCGCCGGCACCATCGTCTGGCAGATGCACGAGGCCTACAAGGCCGGCCAGATCGACCTCAACGAGTTCCTTTCCGCCGAAGCTGGCATGTCGCGCTCGGCGGGCACCTGCAACACCATGGGCACCGCCTCGACCATGGCCTGCATGGCCGAAGCGCTGGGCACCTCCCTGCCCCACAATGCCGCCATCCCGGCAGTGGATGCCCGCCGCTATGTCCTTGCCCACCTTTCCGGCATGCGCATTGTCGATATGGTTCGCGAAGACCTGCGCCTGTCGAAAATCCTCACCCGCGAAGCCTTCGAGAACGCGATTCGCGTCAACGCCGCCATCGGCGGCTCGACCAACGCCGTTATCCACCTGAAGGCGATTGCCGGGCGCATTGGGGTAGACCTGCAACTGGAAGACTGGACCCGCGTTGGCCGCGGGACACCGACCTTGGTCGACCTGCAGCCATCGGGCCGCTTCCTGATGGAAGAGTTCTATTACGCCGGTGGCTTGCCCGCGGTCATCCGCCGCCTGGGCGAACATGGCCTGCTGCCCAACCCCAGCGCGCTGACGGCCAACGGCAACAGCCTGTGGGCCAACTGCCAGGCCGCGCCGTTATATGACGAAGCAGTGATACGCCCGCTGGCCAACCCACTGGTGGCCGATGGCGGTATCTGCATCTTGCGTGGCAACCTGGCGCCCAAGGGCGCGGTGCTCAAACCGTCAGCCGCCACCCCGGCGCTGATGCAGCACCGGGGCCGCGCCGTGGTGTTCGAAAACTTCGAAGACTACAAGGCACGCATCAACGACCCTGAACTGGATGTAGACGCCAATTCGGTACTGGTGATGAAGTACTGCGGGCCCAAGGGCTACCCGGGCATGGCCGAAGTCGGCAACATGGGCCTGCCGGCGAAGTTGCTGGCCCAGGGCGTAACCGACATGGTGCGTATTTCGGACGCACGCATGAGCGGCACTGCCTACGGCACCGTGGTACTCCATGTGGCGCCCGAGGCCGCAGCAGGCGGGCCATTGGCCGCAGTGCGGGAAGGTGACTGGATCGAACTGGACTGCAAGGAGGGCCGGCTGCACCTGGATATCAGCGCCGAGGAACTGGCCGGCCGGCTGGCCGACCTGCAAGCCCCGCCGCAATTGATCACCGGCGGGTATGCCAAGCTGTACCTGGACCATGTGATGCAGGCCGATGAAGGCTGCGATTTCGACTTCCTGGTGGGCTGCCGAGGGGCAGCGGTGCCCAAGCACTCCCACTGACCTGCCGCACCCCGCAAGGAGCGGGCTCACCCGCGAACACCGGCGAAGCCCGTTCCACCCACCACGCTGTTTCCCGCCGAACCAAGCCAAACTGCTGCGACCTCGCCAAAAGGCCGCCGCCCATTCACTGATGTTATGATGCTCCCCCGCTTGAAGGACCACCCGCGCCCCCCATGAACTACCGCCAGCCCTCCACGCGCAAGAGCATGCACACCACTCTGGTACAGGACCTCGGCCTGCAGATCGTCTCTGGCCAACTCGCGCCTGGGCAGAAGCTGCCCAATGAGGCCAGCCTGTGCGAAAGCTACGCGATCAGCCGGCCCGTGTTCCGCGAAGCGATGCGTGCGCTGACTGCCAAAGGCCTGGTCGAAGCCCGCCCCCGGGTCGGTACCCTGGTGCGGCCGCGCCATGACTGGCACATGCTTGACCCAGACGTGCTGCACTGGCTGATGCAGGCCACGCCGCAGAAGGACTTTTTCAATACCTTGTCCAGCGTACGCTGGGTCATCGAGCCCGCTGCCGCCGCGCTGGCCGCCACCAACGCTACGGCCGAAGATGTGCAGTCGATCAGCGAAGCGTATCAACGCATGGAAGCCGCGCGCACCCATGAAGAGCGGCTGCAACCGGACCTGGACTTCCACGCACGCATCGCCGACGCCACCCACAATGACCTGCTGGCCTACCTGTGCAACATGTTGTCCATGGCCCTGCGCGAATCAGTGCGCTATTCCAACCAACGGCCAAACTTCGACCAGCTCGCCCTGCCCCGGCACAAGGCCATTTTGACCGCCATCCAGAATGGCGACGCACTCGGTGCACGCCATGCCTCGTTGGTACAGCTTGAGGATGCCCGCGTGGCGCTGAGCAAAGTATTGGGGCAGGACCCGACCAGCTAAGGCAGAAGGCCGTCGGGTGCTTATTGCAGGGCGGCCTTGGGGGGCACGGCAGACACCCCTGTTTCGGCTATCTGCCGCGCACGCATGCTGCCCCAGGCCAAGGCACGAACCAATGAACGCTTCGGCCAGCAGTCGTAGGCCTCTTCGTGCAATGCCATCCCGGAACGGGCATACACCCCCAGGAACATCTGCGTGGTCCCGCTGCGCGAAAGCCTGACCTGTACATCGATCCGGCTGCCGTCTGCCAGGGTTTCTTCATGGCTGCGATGGTTCAGCGCAGGGTCGACCCACGCCCAATACACGTTACCCCTCATCCGCATAGCGCCTCCAGCGATCGAAATTGGCTGTACCCCAAGCCGTGCGGCTTACCCTACTTTGGGATTAAGCCGATATAACTGGATCGACCGCCGGGCGTGCGTATGTGCTGCAATTATTTATCAGCCGCATTTGCCATGATCTACCGTCAACCGGCCTGGGTGCGCTGCGTGCACGCTCAGCCCTGGCAACCTGCTGGATGCCAATGATGAGCAAGATGTGAGAAAGATGAGACCAGGCGCGATGCCGCTGCGCTGAAGTAACTAAGCGGTCAACGCAGGCAGTTGGCTTGATAGCAGCTCAGCGGCCCTAGCATTGAGAATGGCTGGGCTCAGCTTGTCTCTGAGCACCCATTTGCAGGCCACGATCTCATTGCGAGCCACGGGTTTTTCCTGATCATCGACATGCGTAGTGAACACATGGTGAATGGTTGACCCCAGCTGAAGGGTGCACAGGTGAAAGAGACCGTGGCCTTCAATGGACGTTTCCTCTTGCAGCTCCCGCGCAGCCGCTGCAACAGGCGACTCGCCCGGTTCGATAGCGCCGCCGGGGAAGTTCCACTTCCCGCTTTTTTTTCGTACCAGCAAGATCCTGCCACTGCGCAGGCAGAGGACCGTTGCCCTGTCTTTGATCTTGGCTCCGCGCGCCTTCTTGTCCCGCATACACACACTCAGCTCGTCAGTAGGTCCATGTCCGTATCGGTGCAGCCAATAGAGACTTGCTTCCTGAAGACTCACTTCGGTGACGACTCGTTCACCCTGAACGGCACAAATCACAGGCTGAGCACGTTATTTTCACCTCATTTTCACGCCTGCAGAGGGACAATTAAGCCATCCCCATGTGAAACACCTCTAGCCCGACTAGCAGCGGGCTTTCTTTTGCCTCCAAGAAATAGAAGTCGCGGGCCTTGCTGGCATGGCGTGCCCTGAGGTGATCCAGAAGCGTCAGAAACGAACGAGGTATGATCACTAACCTTGTACGTGCAAGCGACGAATAGAGCTGATGCACAATGGCTGGCCATTGCAGAGGAGACAGCATCATGAGGCCATGGATCGGGATCATCATCGCAGCGATGATAAGCGGATGTGGAACCGTGCGTACGGTATCGAATGAGTCAAAGGCAGTGGGCGATCTGGCTGAGTGGAACTCCTATTGCCCAGCCATTCCACGGATGTATAGCGGTGTAGCCTACCAATTTTGCAATTTGACTGGCCCTGAGAGAACTGGAGCCCATTCAGATCCGTACCAGATTCTGGTCGATATGGCGATGTCGGGCATTGCGGACACCGTTATGCTGCCCTACACCAGTTACCAGCAATACAAACTCGGCAACATGGTTGTGCCTAGCATAAACCCACAAATGCCCCAGGCACCGGCTCAAACCAGCCTTGCGCAGGAGTGAGCGGTGCGCCAGGCGAACGGCCGTAGTACAACACTGCGGCCATCTCGACGCTGGATAGATCAGGATCTGCCGCGGATGGCCTCGAGGCGATCCCGACCAGCCTGTGTGATGGCGTTCTCCCCTTCATCGCTGATGCGATACCGGCCAGACGCCATCTTGGCGATTGTGAACTGGACCAGACCGCTTTCGGATAGGGCTTCGCCCGCTTCGAAGCTCATCGCCTGTTCCAGGTCGAAGATTTTGATTTCTCCGATTTTGTAGCGGGCGAAGGCTACCAGAGCGTTATCCAATGCTTGTTGGCTGATCTTTCGAGCGACTTCCATTCGACCTCCCAGGTCATGAGAGTCCCGGTCCGTGGGATTGGCGACAACGCACCGGGGGGGTTGTTGAAGGCGGACCGTACTATGCAACCAGGGAAGTCGCTACTGGCTTTCCATCCATGCTGGATGGGTGGGCAGGTCATGGAGCACAACGGGCTGTCAAAGCAATACATCGGCTTTTGTGCCGAACGAATGCCTGTAGCCCCGGCAGAACGCCCCCCACTCTTCGCCATCCCAGCCTGACCGACGCTTGACCTGCCGCAAGTCATGGCGGGCGGCCTGTTTGGCGCTGAAGCGCTTTCTGGCCTTTTCCAGGTCTAGCAAGGCGACAGCCACGCCTGGCGCCCTGAAATCGACGAAGACATGTTTCAGATACAAGCAACCGTGCTGCCACTTTCCAAGATTCAGCTTGCCAAGTGCTCGGCCATAGGCTTCAAGAATTTCGAGATAGCGATGATGCCCTAGCGTTTTTTCCAGCTGCCGGGCACGGAAGTCTTCGAGCGACACATAGCCCTCCAGCGCCGCCGTGACCATCACGGCCTGCCACTCTCCCTGGTGTTTATGAATATGGCTGTACACAAGCTCGGGCGTACCAACCCCCAGCGCTGTGGCAGCACGCACAGCCTTTGCCTCGCGTGCAACGGTTGGGTGGCCGAAAGGGTGGCGCAGGCTTCGATAGACATGCCCGACCTGCTGCTTTTTGTAGAAGGTCAGCCCACCCAGCTCCACCCGCAATACACCGCTCTCACCTCCCCTGCGGACATTAGGCGGCTCTACCCACACGCCTGGAGCGTTGAGAACATCAGCCAGCAGTAACTCGCCAAGCTTCACATCGGTTGGATTTGCAGTCACGGAACACCTTAACGCCTGGCGCCAATTTGGCTGAAATATCTTGAAAACAACAGTGAAAGTATATGGAAATCGAAGGGAAATCAGGGTGGCAGAACTGACACAACACCTATCCATTCGGCCAACACTTACGAGCTGCGGCTGGAGAGCTCGTGGCCTGTGCAGCATGCGCTTGCTTGCGAGCGATGAAGCCAGACCAGGCCCTGGAGGTTCGATCGCGGCCAAATCACATCGTTCAGGTGGCGTGCCTATCCGATCCGCCTCGCATCGCGGCGCACGGCTTGCGGGGGCACACCAAAACCTCGGATAAATACCTCACGCATGTGTCGACGATCCCTGAACCCGGTTTCCCTTGCGACCGTGTCCAGGCTGTGGCGACTCTGTTCGATCATTAGCCGAGCGGCCTCCAGCCGTAGGCTTTCCACCGCTTTTGCAGGGGACTGCCCGGTTTCGGCGGTGAACACCCGGGTGAATTGCCTTGGGCTCAGGTGCGCAACCTCTGCGAGCTCTTCAACACTCAACGCCCTGTTCAAATGCTTGCTTGCATAGTCCAGAGCGCTTTGAATGCGATCAGACTTGGGCGCCAGGGCAAGCAACTCAGAGTGCTGGGATTGCCCCCCCGACCGGCGCTGGTGCATGACGAGCCTATGAGCTACCGACTTGGCAACCTCCGCCCCCAAATCCTTCTCCACCATCCCCATTGCCATGTCCAGACCTGCGGTCATTCCCGCAGAGGTCCAGACAGGGCCGTCCACAATGAAGATCCGATCCTCTTCCACCTCAATGCTCGGGTGCATGCTTTGAAGCGCTTTGGCATAGGCCCAGTGGGTAGTCGCGCGCCGGTTATCGAGCACACCTGCTTGAGCCAGGACGAAAGCGCCGGTGCAGATGCCCGCGATGCGCCTGGCGCTCTGGGCAAACCCCTGCACGCTCGACAGCACCTGGGCAGAGGGTGGCGTAAGCGGCGTGAGTGTCCCAGTGATCATCCAGCTATCTGCAAGCCCTGGGGCATCCAATGCCAGCGTGTCGATGTGCATGCCCAGGGAGGACCGAATGATCCCGCCCGATACCGAATAGTTCTGGATCCGGTACACAGGCTCGCCCGCGACCAGGTTCGCGAACTCAAAAACCGCCTGGGTGGCCAGTGACATGACCTGAAATCCGTCTGTGACCAAGTAGCCGATTCGATGCATGACCCTGCTCCATTAGCAATGTCCTAAAACATGACTATAAGCGTCATTTAAGACAAATCTGTTTTTTTGCATCATGGCTCCACACCCAACCCACGGAGCTGGACCATGACCCAGGAATACAAAGGCACCGCCCTGATCACAGGCGCATCCACCGGCATCGGCGCCATTTTTGCAGACCGCCTGGCCCAACGTGGCTATGACCTGGTACTGGTCGCCCGCAATCGTGACCGCCTGAACGCGCTTGCCAGCCGCATCACCAACCAGACTCAGCAGAGCGTTGAAGTCTTCCCCGCTGACCTGGCCAACCCAGCGGACCTGACGCGAGTTGAACGCAAATTGCGCGAAGACGCCAGCATCAACCTGTTGGTCAACAACGCCGGCATCGGCACACACACCCGTTTGCTGGACAGCGACGTCGAGCGCATGGCCGAGATGATCAGCCTCAACGTTACTGCACTCACTCGGCTGACTTACGCCACAGTTCCAGGCTTCATCGCTCGCCAACAGGGCGCGATCATCAATATTTCATCGATCGTCAGCCTGGCACCGGAAATGCTCAATGGCGTGTACGGCGCAAGCAAAGCGTACGTCACGGCCTTCACACAGTCACTGCACAAAGAGCTGGCAGACCAGGGCATCAAGGTTCAGGCGGTGTTGCCAGGCGCTACGGCTACCGACTTCTGGGAGATCGGGGGGCTGCCCGTCGAGAACCTTGATCCCAACATCGTGATGTCGGCAAGCGACCTGGTAAGTGGCGCCCTTCAAGACTTCGACAACGGTGTGCTGATCTCCATCCCGGCCATGCAGGACATACAGCATTTCGAGCGGTACGAAAGCAGCCGCACGGCGCTGTTCGGACACCTCTCCAGCAATAAACTCGCCCCGCGTTACGGCGTTTGATCAATCCATTGAAAGGAAACAAATCATGAAAACCAGCGCCAACACCCTCTTCATTACTGGCGGTACCTCGGGCATCGGCCGCGCGCTGGCCGAAGCGTTCCACCAGCGTGGAAACAAGGTCATCATCGCGGGCCGACGCCAATCGTTGCTGGATGAAATCGCCAGCTCCCATCCCGGCATCGACACCGTTCAGCTGGATATCAATGACCCCCAGCAAATCAAGGATGTGTCACAGGAGGTTATCCGTCGCCATCCCTCGCTGAACGTCATCATCAACAATGCCGGCATCATGCCTTTCGACTACCCAGGCTCCGGCGATCTTGACGATGAGCAGGCTGTACGGCTGCTGCAGACCAACCTGTTGGGCCCGGTGCGTGTTAGCGCCGCGTTTGTCGAACACCTCAAGCGCCAGCCTGATGCCTTCATCATCAACAACAGCTCGGTGCTGGCCTATCTGCCACTGGCGGCGACAGCCCTCTACTCGGCAACCAAAGCCGCGATTCACTCCTACTCGCTGTCGCAACGTTTTGCCCTGCGCGCTACCAGCGTCAAGGTGCTGGAAATAGCACCGCCGTGGGTCGACACCGATCTGATCCACAAAAGTGGTGATGAACGCGCCATGCCGCTGGACGACTTTATCCAGGAAACCCTGGAAAAACTGGAGACAGCAACAACCGAAGTACTGGTTGACCGCGTCGTGCCACTGCGCGCCAACCAAGGGCCAAACGAGCACGAACTGATCAACCAGTTCAACCAGGCGCTGGCCGACAACCCTATCCCTGTGGCCTGAACAGGCACGCATTGGACAACCTGGAAGGAAGCAAAATCATGACCCGAATTGCTGCTTTGCCCCTTGACCAAACGCCAGCCGCTGCGCGCACTGCCCTTCAGGGCATTGAAAAAGGCTTGGGTTTCCTCCCCAACGCTTTCGCTACCCTGGCTCACTCACCAGCAGCCTTGGCAGGCTATCTCGCGCTGTCACAAGCGCTGAGCAGGAACAGCCTCACACCGGCCGAACGTGAAGTGGCGGCACTGGCGGCTTCTGAAGTTAATGGATGCGACTATTGCGTCGCGGCTCACAGCTTCTTCGGTGGGAAGACCGGACTGAGCGCTGATGACCTGCTGGCAGCGCGGGCCGGCACGCTGAATGCAGTCGCTGCACTGGCTCGGGCTACAACGCTCAGCCGCGGCCAAGTGAGTGACGAGCAGCTCTCGAACGCACGGGAAGCAGGGTTGGACGATGCAAAAATCGTCGACGTGATCGCGCAGGTCTCGCTGCTGACGTTGACGAACTACCTGAACAACGTGGCGCAAACAGACATCGACTTTCCACCGAAAGCGACCTGATCTGCCCCCTTACTCAAGCGACCTCTGCGCCCCCGCCTGAGGCGATCAGCCACTGCACCAAGGCTGGTTGCCTTACGCGCCCTCCCCCTCAGACACCGCCATGAAGCACGCACGCTCTACTGTAGGAGCGGCCTTGCGTCGCGACCGGACCGCAAAGCGGTCCCCGGCTCACCAGCCCCGTTCAGCAATGCCAAACTCAAGAAAAAAATAAGCACTCCTGACAAAATTTCCCCGTTCGCCTGCCAGCAATACTTCACCAAGCCAATCTTGCCGAAGGTTCACGGCTTTATCAGCGGCTCAATGCCGATCCATTTCTTCACCGGGTGATAACACAACTGCAGTGGCGGAATCGCCACTGTGCGCCCCTGCACCTGCAAACTGCCCAGGTGAATGGTCCACTTGGAATCAGCCTTCAGCTTGTCCGTCTGGAAGATCACATACGCCGAGCCGTAGCGGTTGTTGTTGGTGAGCTTGGGAATCATCCGGTGCACTTCATCGCTGTTGATGTCGTACGGGGACGGCCTGGCAGCCCGCTCATTCACTGAGGGATAGTCGTGGATATCGTTGAGGCCCACGTACACCTCGGGCCGCGCATTCAGACGCGAGCCGTCTTCGAAAATGATGTAGGCCTGGCGGCTGTCGTACAGCACCGGAATCGGCGATTCACCACGTTTTGAGTCGGTGGACGGGCGCTGGCGGTCCTTGTTGTAGGCGATCATCTGCACGAAGAATTCTGGGCGCGGGTATTCCTCGCCTGGGTACTGCACGTGCAGGCCTTGCTCGTAACGCTTTTCACCCCATTGTTCTTCGGTTCTGGCCTGGGCCGCGGCGCGCCGGTCGCGCTCAGCTACCTGCAGGCGGTAATCTGACAGTTCGGTTCGGGCCTCGGCCGTCTCGCCCTGGGCGACCACCACGCGGTACTGCTGTCCGCCAGCGACCAGCACCAGCGCGATCAACCACCAGCACCAGGCAGGCACAGCGGCCAGCCAGTTCATGCCAGCGCTCCGCCGAGCTCTACCCAGCGCTCGAGCAACTTGTCCAGGCGGTGCGGGTTTTGCCCATAGCTGTTGCCCGGAAAGCTGGCCCAAATGTTCGAGCACTTGGCGATCGCCTCCTGGATGCGGTCGGCTTTAACATCGTCGAGGGCGCGGCGCTCCCTGATCTGCTGCAGCGCTACCCGGTCCTGGTTTTCCGGAGCGAATCCGCCGGACAGCCTCAGGCTCACGCGGTAAGCGTCCCAGTAGCGCTCGAGCAACTGATACCGTCCGGCGGCCGTGCTGGTGACCGGCTTGCCGTTTATGGGAAAAGTCAGCTTGCGGCGCGGGTGATCGGCATAGCCTTGAAACAGCCCACCGCCGTACACCACGTTGTAGCCATCATCACTGCCTTTGACGGTAGAGGTGCTTTCTGAAAAGGCGATCAGATCCAGAAACCGGAGCACATTCGCGCCTCCGGCCTGGGATTCGGTGAGTCTGGCCATGGTTCTCCAAGCAAAAAGAAACCCGCACTTGGCGGGCATGAATGTGTCTTTTAGGCTGCTAAATCGTCAAATCTGCATTGACTTATGTGCGAGGCAGGATATGAAAAAAGGATTGTTGGTACTCGGGTTTGGGATCTGTTTGCTAGGCGGTTGCTCTCATTTCTCCAATAGCACTTATGGGAGCCCTACCCGCGCACACAATATCGCGTGCGATGACACCCCGCCGAATCAACCTGGTTGTTACAACCGCCAGTACCAAGAAGGCATTCTCAACAAGCTGGTTGATTCCTTTAGCGAAGGACGTTGATGCCTGCTCTATAGTTGATCTTGCGGCCGGCACACCCTGGGTTCGCTTCGATCAGGGTCCACGACTTGAAGCACCCTTTCGGCAGACGCCTGAAAGCAGCTGGTGTAACAGAGGAAGATCGGAAGTCGCTACCTGGTCACAAGAACGGAAGCGTGACCAGTCACTATTCTGGCGCGGAGCTGGGGCAGTTGATAGAGGCGGCAAACAAAGTTTCAGCGACGGACTCGCGTGGGCCGGTACTGACCATTTTGAAGAGGAGGCAGGCGTAAAAACCTGAGAAGTCACGCAAAAGTCACGCACATGAAAAAGGCCACTCCTTTCGGAAATGGCCTAAGTCATTGAAATATATGGTCGGGACGGAGTGATTCGAACACTCGACCCCTTGCACCCCATGCAAGTGCGCTACCGGGCTGCGCTACGCCCCGACTGGGCTTGAAGCATGTTCTCAATACTGCCGAGAACGTTGAAGAATGTACCCTAACCCTCTGATAAATGAAAGCTTTTTCTCAAAAAATTTTTCACTCACCCGAAAAGCCACAGCTCACTTCTTCAACACCACCAGCACATCCTCCAATTCGACAATCATCTGCCGGATCAGCTGCTTGTACTGGCTCGAATCATCTTTAGCCTCATCACTGGAGAGCCGCAACCGCGCCCCGCCAATGGTGAACCCCTGCTCATACAGCAGCGCGCGAATCTGCCGGATCATCAGCACGTCTTGCCGCTGATAATACCGCCGGTTCCCCCGCCGCTTCACAGGGTTGAGCTGGTCAAACTCCTGCTCCCAATACCGCAGCACGTGTGGCTTTACGGCACACAACTCGCTCACTTCGCCAATGGTGAAGTAGCGTTTGCCCGGTATGGGGGGCAGTTCGTCGTTATGGCTTGGTTCCAGCATAGGCCTCAACCCGGGCCTTCAACTTCTGCCCTGGACGAAAGGTGACGACGCGCCGTGCGGTGATCGGAATTTCTTCCCCTGTCTTGGGGTTGCGGCCCGGCCGCTGGCGTTTGTCGCGAAGGTCGAAGTTGCCGAAACCAGACAGCTTGACCTGCTCGTTCTCTTCAAGTGCGTGCCGAATTTCTTCGAAAAACAGCTCGACCAGCTCCTTGGCCTCACGCTTGTTAAGCCCCAGCTCCTCGTACAGCCTTTCGGCCATCTCAGCTTTCGTCAGAGCACCCATGCCGTTATTTCCTTAACGTGGTGTTCAACCTTTGTTCGAGCGAGGTGAGGATGTTTTGCAGGGTAGTGTTCACCTCATCGTCGTTAAGAGTGCGCGATGGATGCTGCCAGGTCAAGCCGACGGCCAGGCTTTTTCTATCAGGATCAATACCTTTACCCTGGTAGACATCAAACAGCCTGAGGTCTGTGAGCCATTCGCCTGCATTGTCACGAATTAATTCAAGCACCGCGCTGGCTGCTACGTCACGGCCGGCGATCAAGGCCAGGTCACGACGGGTTTCCGGGAACTTGGACAGTTCGCTGAATTTCGGCAGGCGGCCTTCGACCACGTCGCCCAGCACCAGCTCGAACAGGAACACCGGGCGGTCCAGGTCCAGGGCTTTGGCCAGCTCTGGGTGGATGGCGCCGAGGTAACCGACCAGTTTGCCGTCGCGCTCGATGGCGGCGGTCTGGCCTGGGTGCAGGGCTGGGTGCTTGCCGGCGCTGAAGGTGAAGTCGCTCAGGGCACCGGAATAACCCAGCAAGGCTTCCACGTCGGCTTTAACGTCGAAGAAATCGACGCCGTCGCGGCCGTTGGCCCAGCCTTCTGGCAGGCGGCTGCCGGTGACCACGCCAGCGATCATGGGCTGCTGTTGCAGGTCACCCAGCTGGCCGACGAAACGCAGGCCGCTTTCGAACAGGCGCACGCGGTCTTGCTGGCGGTTCAGGTTGTGCTGCAGGGCTTTGACCAGGCCCGGCCACAGCGAAGCACGCATGGCGGCCATGTCGCTGGAAATGGGGTTGGCCAGCAGCAGCGGCTCTACGCCCGGGCTGAACAGTTCGAACAGTTTCGGGTCGATGAAGCTGTAGGTGATGGCTTCCTGGTAACCGCGGGCAACCAGCAGGCGGCGCAGGGTCGGTAGGTCACCGCGGGTTTCCGGCTTGCCCTGTGGCGCCAGGCGCGCTTGCGGGTAGCGGACCGGCAGGTTGTTGTAGCCGTACAGGCGGGCCAGTTCTTCGATCAGGTCCACTTCCAGGCTGATGTCGAAGCGGTGGCTTGGCACGGTGACGGTCCACTCCCCTTCGGCTGCCTTGCTGGTGGTCAGTTCCAGGGCGTTGAGCAGTTGCTCGACCTGGGCTGGGTCCATTTCCATGCCAAGCATCTGGGTGATGCGTTCGGCGCGCAGGGTAACCGGGGCCACCTGCGGCAGGTGCTGCTCGCTGACGGCTTCGACGACCGGGCCGGCTTCGCCGCCGACAATGTCCAGCAGCAGCTGGGTGGCGCGTTCCATGGCTTCGCGGGCCAGGTGCGAGTCGACGCCGCGCTCGTAGCGGTGCGAGGCATCGGTGTGCAGGCCGTAGGAACGGGCTTTACCGGCAACGGAAATCGGCTCGAAGAAGGCACTTTCCAGGAACAGGTCGCGGGTTTTTTCGGTGTTTACACCGCTGTGCTCCCCCCCCATGACGCCGGCGATGGCCAAGGCACGGGTGTGGTCGGCGATCACCAGGGTGTCGGCGCGCAGGGCCACTTCCTGGCCGTCGAGCAGAACGAGCTTTTCGCCCTCTTCGGCCATGCGTACGCGAATACCGCCGTTGATTTCTGCCAGGTCGAAGGCGTGCATCGGCTGGCCGAGTTCGAGCATCACGTAGTTGGTGACGTCTACGGCGGCGTCGATGCTGCGCACGTCGCTGCGGCGCAGGCGCTCGACCATCCACAACGGGGTTGGCTTGCTCAGGTCGACGTTACGGATAACGCGGCCCAGGTAGCGCGGGCATGCAGCCGGGGCGCTGACTTCAACCGGGCGCACTTCGTCGTGGGCCGGTGGTACGGCCGGCACTACCGGGCGGGTCACCGGGGTGTCGTACAGGGCGCTGACGTCACGCGCCAGGCCGGCGATGGACAGGCAGTCACCGCGGTTCGGCGTAAGGCCGATTTCGATGCTGGCGTCGTCCAGGCTCAGGTAGGTACGAATGTTCTCGCCTACCGGGGCATCGGCTGCCAGTTCCAGCAGGCCGTCGTTTTCTTCGCTGATTTCCAGCTCGGCAGCCGAGCACAGCATGCCGAAGGACTCGACGCCACGCAGCTTGGCCTTCTTGATCTTGAAGTCGCCAGACAGCTCGGCGCCGATCATGGCGAATGGCACCTTGATGCCTGGGCGGGCGTTAGGGGCGCCGCACACGACCTGGAAGGTTTCCTGGCCGTTGGTTACCTGGCACACGCGCAGCTTGTCGGCGTCCGGGTGTTGTTCGGTGGCCAGGATCTCGCCTACCACGATGCCGCTGAACTGGCCGGCAGCGGGGGTAACGCTGTCGACTTCAAGGCCGGCCATGGACAGGCGGGCAACCAGTTCGTCACGAGAGACTTGCGGGTTTACCCAACCGCGCAGCCACTGTTCACTGAATTTCATGCTGTTCTCCTGAAAGTTGCGTCGATTGGGCCTAGCGGAATTGCGCCAGGAACCGCAGGTCGTTGTCGAAGAACAGACGCAAATCGTTGACGCCATAGCGCAGCATGGCCAGGCGCTCGGCCCCCATGCCAAAGGCGAAGCCCTGGAACTCTTCCGGGTCGATGCCAGACATGCGCAGCACGTTCGGGTGCACCATGCCGCAACCCATCACTTCCAGCCAGCCGGTTTGCTTGCACACCCGGCAGCCGTTGCCGGAGCACATCACGCACTGGATATCGACTTCGGCGGACGGCTCGGTGAAGGGGAAGAACGATGGGCGGAAACGCACCGCCAGTTCTTTCTCGAAGAACACGCGCAGGAACTCTTCGATGGTGCCCTTGAGGTCGGCGAAGTTGATATCGCGGTCGATCAGCAGGCCTTCGACCTGGTGGAACATCGGCGAGTGGGTGATATCCGAGTCGCAGCGGTAAACGCGGCCCGGGCAGACAATGCGGATGGGCGGCTGGGTGGACTCCATGGTCCGCACCTGCACCGGCGAGGTGTGGGTACGCAGCAGCATGTTGGCATTGAAGTAGAAGGTGTCGTGCATCGCCCGCGCCGGGTGGTGGCCGGGGATGTTGAGCGCTTCGAAGTTGTGGTAGTCGTCTTCCACCTCAGGGCCTTCGGCAATGCCGTAGCCAATGTGGGTGAAGAACTGCTCGATGCGCTCGAGGGTACGGGTGATCGGGTGCAGGCCACCGGTGGCCTGGCCACGGCCTGGCAGGGTGACGTCAATGCATTCGGCAGCCAGGCGAGCGCTGAGCTCGGCTTCTTCAAAGGCAGCCTTGCGGGCATTGAGCACAACGGTAACGCGCTCTTTGGCGTCGTTGATCAGCGCGCCGACTTTCGGCCGCTCTTCGGCTGGCAGGTTGCCCAGGGTCTTCATCACCTGGGTCAGCTCGCCTTTCTTGCCGAGATAGTTAACCCGGATCTGTTCCAGGGTAGTGATGTCTTCAGCGCGCTCCACGGCCTCTAGGGCTTGGGAGACCAGCGCATCCAGGTTTTCCATGTACAGACTCCAGATACGAAAATAGGGGAAGAGCTTTGAAGGCTCTTCCCCTATCGATGACGTTCAATGCCCGGCGCCGCGAGCGCCGCCGGGTGATTGTCGCGGGTACTTAAGCCAGAACGGCTTTAGCTTTCTCGACAATCGCAGCAAACGCCGCTTTTTCGTTCACTGCCAGATCGGCCAGAACCTTACGGTCGATTTCGATCGAAGCCTTTTTCAGGCCAGCAATCAGACGGCTGTAGGACAGACCGTTGGTGCGGGCACCGGCGTTGATACGAGCGATCCACAGTGCGCGGAACTGACGCTTCTTCTGGCGACGGTCGCGGTAGGCGTATTGGCCAGCCTTGATGACCGCTTGCTTGGCTACACGGAATACGCGCGAACGTGCACCGTAGTAACCTTTAGCCAGCTTCAGAATTTTTTTGTGACGCTTACGAGCGATAACGCCGCGCTTAACACGAGCCATGAGTAACTTCCTCTATCTTAACCAGAATTAACGTACGCGCAGCATGCGCTCGACTTTCGCCACGTCGGACGGGTGCAGCAAGCTGGCACCGCGCAGTTGACGCTTACGCTTGGTCGACATTTTGGTCAGGATGTGGCTCTTGAAAGCGTGCTTGTGCTTGAAGCCCGAAGCAGTCTTCAGGAAGCGCTTCGCAGCACCGCTCTTGGTTTTCATTTTTGGCATGTTGGAACTCCGCATTCGATAAAATTACACATAATCATCAGGCCTGCCGTGCCCGGGAGATTATTTCTTTTTCTTGGGGGCGATGACCATCATAAGCTGGCGTCCTTCCATCTTAGGATGCTGCTCAACGGTGCCGTATTCGGCGAGGTCGGCTTCGACCCGCTTCAACAGCTCCATGCCCAGCTCCTGGTGGGCCATCTCACGGCCGCGGAATCTCAGAGAGATCTTGGCCTTGTCCCCATCGGTAAGGAAACGTACCAGGTTGCGTAGTTTTACCTGGTAATCCCCATCCTCCGTCCCTGGACGAAACTTGATTTCTTTGATCTGGATCTGTTTCTGGTTTTTCTTGGCTTCGTTAGCCTGCTTCTTCTTCTCGAAGAGGTGCTTGCCGTAGTCCATCACCTTGCAGACAGGTGGTACTGCGTCTGCAGAGATTTCTACCAGGTCCAGCTTCGCTTCATCAGCGATACGCAGCGCTTCATCAATCGAGACGATGCCAACTTGCTCGCCGTCTGCGCCAATTAACCGAACCTCGCGGGCCGAGATATTCTCGTTGATCGGGGCCTTCGGTACAGCACGCTTATCGTTTCTCATTTCACGCTTAATAGTCATTACTCCGATTCTTGGCGACCACGCCGGGAAACCGCTTGATTCAGCAGCTCAACGAACTGGGCGACGGGCATGGAGCCCAGGTCAGCACCTTCGCGAGTGCGCACAGCGACGGTTTGCGTTTCGACTTCGCGGTCCCCTATAACCAAAAGGTACGGGACCTTGAGCAAAGTATGCTCGCGGATTTTAAAGCCGATCTTCTCATTTCTCAAGTCCGACTTGGCACGGAAACCGCTACCGTTCAGAGATTTCTCCACCTGAAGGGCGAAATCGGCCTGTTTGTCGGTGATGTTCATGATCACCGCCTGGGTCGGTGCGAGCCAGGCCGGGAACACGCCAGCGTAGTGCTCGATCAGCATGCCGATGAAGCGCTCGAACGAGCCGAGGATGGCACGGTGCAGCATTACCGGGCGCACGCGGCTGTTGTCTTCGGCGATATAGCTGGCATCCAGGCGCTCTGGCAGGTTCGGATCGTACTGCAGGGTACCGCACTGCCAGTTACGGCCAAGGCAGTCACGCAGGGTGAACTCGATCTTCGGACCGTAGAAGGCACCTTCGCCTGGCTGGTATTCCCACTCCAGGCCGGATTCGTTGAGGGCGTCGGCCAGTGCACCTTCGGCACGGTCCCACAGCTCTTCGGAACCGACACGCTTGGCCGGGCGGGTGGACAGCTTCATGGCAATGTCGCTGAAGCCGAAGTCCTTGTACACGTCCAGGGTCAGCTTGATGAAGTCGGCTGCTTCTTTCTTCACCTGTTCTTCGGTGCAGAAGATGTGCGCGTCGTCCTGTACGAAGCCACGTACGCGCATGATGCCGTGCAGGGCACCGGATGGCTCGTTACGGTGGCAGGCACCGAACTCGGCCAGGCGCAGCGGCAGGTCGCGGTAGCTTTTCAGGCCCTGGTTGAACACCTGCACGTGGCACGGGCAGTTCATCGGTTTTACCGCGTAGTCGCGGCTTTCCGACGAAGTGGTGAACATGTTCTCGGCGTAGTTGGACCAGTGGCCGGAACGCTCCCACAGAATACGGTCGACAACCTGCGGGGTCTTGATTTCCTGGTAGCCGTTTTCGCGCTGCACGCCACGCATGTACTGCTCGAGCACCTGGTAGACGGTCCAGCCGTTGGCATGCCAGAACACCATGCCTGGGGCTTCTTCCTGCAAGTGGAACAGGTCGAGCTGCTTGCCAATCTTGCGGTGGTCGCGCTTTTCGGCTTCTTCGATGCGCTGGATGTAGGCTGCCAGCTGCTTCTTGTCCGCCCAGGCGGTGCCGTACACGCGCTGTAACTGCTCGTTCTTGGCATCGCCACGCCAGTAGGCGCCGGACAGCTTGGTCAGCTTGAAAGCCTTGAGGAAGCGGGTGTTGGGCACGTGCGGGCCACGGCACATGTCAACGTATTCTTCGTGGTAGTACAGGCCCATGGCCTGTTCGTCCGGCATGTCTTCGACCAGGCGCAGCTTGTAGTCTTCGCCACGAGCGGTGAAAACGTCGATGACTTCGGCGCGCGGGGTGACCTTCTTGATCACGTCGTAGTCTTTGTCGATCAGCTCCATCATGCGCTTTTCGATGGCGGCCAGGTCTTCAGGGGTGAAGGGGCGCTCGTAGGCGATGTCGTAATAGAAGCCTTCGTCGATCACCGGGCCGATCACCATCTTGGCGGTCGGGTACAGCTGCTTCACCGCGTGGCCGACCAAATGGGCGCACGAGTGGCGGATGATCTCCAGTCCCTCTGCATCTTTAGGGGTGATGATCTGCAGTGTGGCGTCGTGGCTGATCAGGTCGCAGGCGTCGACCAGCTTGCCGTCGACCTTGCCGGCCACGGTGGCCTTGGCGAGGCCTGCACCAATGGATGCGGCGACATCGGCTACGGATACGGCGTGATCAAACGAACGCTGACTGCCATCGGGAAGAGTAATAACGGGCATGGCGCCTCCTCTCCTAGTGGTGACCCCTACCAAAGGTCACGTGGGTTGGGATGAGCCAGTACAAGATCCGACCTGCCTTCCTGCAAAGGAAGCCTGCCTCACAGTGGCAGAAGCCTTTCGGCTTGCGAGGGACGAACCAGAGTGACTGGAAAGAAAAATGGCTGCGCCAGGCAAAGGCGCGAACACAAGCCGAGCATGCTAGCACGCGGGTTGCACCGCAGGCAGAAATATTTGGAAATTACAGGGTCGGGGTGAACTAACCCGGAAAAAGCCCTATCAGACTTTGGGAAGCAACCTACTCTTGATGAGACCTTAACCCAAGGAGTAACTGGTTATGCGAGTTCCGTCTCTTCTGGCCCTGGCGGCCACTGCTGCCCTGCTGCTGCCGGTAGCCGCGAACGCTGGCAACTTCCCACCGGGGAAAGAGGCCGGCTACATGGCCCAGTGCACGCAGGTGGCCAGCGGCCAGGGCGTTGATGCTGCAACTGCGAAGAAACACTGCGACTGTGGCGCCCAAGCCATCAAGAAGAACTTCACCGATGCCGAAATTGCCGACCTGGACAGCAAGGATGGCGTGGACGCCAAGCTGATGCAGAAAGCGCAAACGGTTGTGAAACAGGCCTGCGCACCGAAGAGCTGAAACCTTAAAGCCAAAGTCGGCCGGTAAATCTTTGAGCTGGATCAATATCCGGCGAAGGTAAAAGGCGCTAGATGCGCAGAAATGGACTATGATACGTCCCGTGCTCCGTAGCCTCGGCCGCATTGCACCACCGAAAAACTAAATGTTCTGGAGATTCACCCATGTCCAATCGCCAACAAGGCACCGTCAAATGGTTCAATGATGAGAAAGGCTACGGCTTCATCACCCCAGCAGGCGGCGGCGACGACCTGTTCGTTCACTTCAAAGCCATCGAATCTGACGGCTTCAAGAGCCTGAAAGAAGGCCAGACTGTTTCCTTCGTCGCCGAGCGCGGCCAGAAAGGCATGCAGGCTGCACAGGTTCGTCCGGAGTAATTCGGATAGCTGTAAAAAACCCGCCCTTGTGGCGGGTTTTTTTTGGGCGCGCCCCAGGGGCCGGGGGTAGCTGAATCAGCCGCAGTTGACGCGGTTGACCACACCCTGCTCATTGACGTTAAGGTTCAAGCGCTCGGACCGGTACTCCAGGGTTACCACGTCGTGCGGCTTGAGAATACGCGCTATTTGCGAACCACTGGCCTTGCGCGCCTGCTCCAGCAACTCGGCACTGGCTTGCTTGCCCATGGCAAAGTCTGCGCCGCTGGCATCGCAGCGGCCGTCGTTGCCGGCCGGCGCAGCCGGTGCAGCCCCACTGGCATTACCACCAGCATCGCCACCAGTGCTGCAACCAGCCAGGACAGCAGCCATCGCCAGGGTTGCCAGGTAAGCACGGGTACGGAACATGAAGCCTCCTAAATCGGTATGGGAATGTCTGATCCGACAGTTCCGCTCATCATTTGTTGCAAAACCGGTCAAGTCTGCCTGAACTCGATCAACGAGGGGGAAAAGCAATCGTGACCGGATTTTGCACAACCCGCTGCGTTTGCCATATGCTTAGCGCGCACGGTCACTGGCGCAAAGCCATGATTTGCTGCAAGAAGTGGAGTGCATCCCGCCTCCATCGAACACCAGGGTCAGGTGTTCACCCCTTCGTTCCGGGCCCCTAGCGAGAGCTTTTCATGAGCAGCCACACCATCGATGCCGATATCAAGGTCAAGTGGGCCGAGGGCCAGAGTGCGTACAGCCCTGGCACACCAGAGGAGTTGCTGTTGATCGGCATCGACCTGCTGGTGCGCGACCGCGGCCCCGAAGCAGCACGCAGCTTCATCGAGCAGGTGCTGGAGCGCTACGCCCCGCGCGCAGCTATTGCAGCCGCGCCAACCGGGCGCTAAGCAGGTCGAACAGGCCTTGGGCGTCACCCTGCTCCACCCACAGCACATTGGCCGGCTGCTTGAGCACGCCGTGCCAGTCAGCGACGGTCTGACCAAAGGTCGGGCCTTCGCGGCTGTCGATGCTCAGGTGAATGCGCCGGCCGCTGAACAGTTCGGGCTTGAGCAAGTAGGCGATGACGCTGGCGTCATGCACCGGACCGCCGGGCATGCCGTACAACGCCATGTCGTGCTTGATGTACACGTTGAGAATGTCCACCACCCGCTTGCTGGCTTGTGTATTCACCGCGGCCAACTGCTGCAGCCGGGCGTCGCTGGTCAGCAGCTTGTGTGTGACGTCCAGCGGTAGATAGGTCAGTTGCACCCCGCTGGCCAGAACCACCTGGGCTGCATGGGGGTCGGCGTAGAGGTTGAATTCTGCCGCCGGGGTGATGTTGCCGCCGTTGAAGTGGGCGCCGCCCATGACCACCACCTCCTTGATGCCCTTGGCAATCTCCGGGCGCTGGATCAGCGCCAGGGCCAGGTTGGTCTGTGGGCCGAGCATGGCCACGGTGATGCTGTGCGGCTTGGCGGCCGCCAAGGTGTCTACCAGGTACTGCACGGCGTTGCCGGCGGCCAGCGGGGCCTTCGGCTCATGCACTTGAACGCCGGCCAGGCCTTCTTCGCCGTGCACTTCTGCGGCATAAACAGGGGCGCGCACCAGCGGGCGGCCGGCCCCCGCGTAAACCGGGATGTCTTCGCGGCCAGCCCATTCGCGCGCCAGGCGCGCGTTGCGGGAGGTTTTATCCAGGCGCACATTGCCGGCCACGGTGGTGATGGCGCGAACATTGAGTTCTTCTGGCGAGGCCAGGGCCAGGAACAAGGCGACCACGTCGTCAGCACCGGGGTCGGTGTCGATGATCAGGTCGATGGGGGCAGCCTGCAAGCTGGTGGCAGTGAGCATGAAAGCGAGTCCTTGAAGCCAGGGCTTGAGCATGGAATGGCACTCCTGTTGCCTTCGGTGAATAACGGCAGACGCGCCGGGTGGCACCGGCGGCTGGTCAACGGCTCAGAACGTGACGCCGGAAACCAGCGCGATATTGCTGTAGGGCTGGCACTCACCGGTACGCACCACCGCCCGGGCACTGCGCGACAGCACCTTGAATGCTTCATGGCTAAGCCATTCGCGCTTGCCCAGCTTGCCCTTCAGGCGCTCGAGCTCGACCAGCGCTGGCGGCACCACTTTCTGCATTTCCTCGGCCAGCACATGCCGCTCTACCTGAAGCTCGCTCAGCACGGCCCGCAACACACTGGCGAAGTCCGGCAAGCCAGGGGTGATCGCCAGGTCGATCATTTCCACGCCTGGCGGCACCGGCAGGCCCGCATCGCCGATCACCAGGATATCGCCATGGCCCATGCCGGCGATGGTGCGCGAAAGGGCAACGTTCAGCAGCGGGGTTTTCTTCATGGCACCAGCTCCGCCAGGTAAGGGATTGATGGCTGCGCGCCAGCGCGTGTCACCGACAGCGCCGCAGCACGCTGGCCGAAGGCGATGGCCTCGCCCTCCTCCAAACCACGCACCAGGCCCGCAGCGAAGCCGCCAATGAAGGTGTCGCCAGCAGCAGTGGTGTCCAGCGGCTGCACCACCGGTGCGGGGTAATGCTGGTGCCCCTCGGGCGTTACCAGCAACGCCCCTTGCGCGCCCAGCGTGACGATCACCTTGCCCGCCCCCGCCTGCAGCAAGCGCTCTGCGGCAAGCTGCGCGCTCGCCTGGTCGGTCACCGCAATGCCGGTCAGCGCTTCGGCCTCGCTTTCATTGGGGGTAAGGTAATCGATGAACGCAAACCATTGCGCAGGCAGCGGGCCGGTGGCAGGCGCCGGGTTGAGGATCACCTGCTTGCCCAGATCGTGCGCCCGCTTCAGCGTCCAGGCCACTGTCTCGACCGGCACCTCCAACTGGCAGATGACCACCTGCGCAGCCTGCAACAACGCCTCGAAGTGCTGCACCGACTGCGGCGTCAGCAGGCCATTGCCGCCGGGGATGACGACAATGCAATTCTGGCTGGCGGCATCCACGGTGATCAGGGCTACACCGCTGGACACGCCCGGGCAGGTACTGACGCCCTGGCAGTCGATGCCTTCTGCGGACAATGCCTGGTGCAACTGGCGGCCATAATCGTCATCGCCGACATTGCCAATCATCGCCACGCTGGCGCCCAGGCGCGCAGCCGCTACGGCCTGGTTGGCCCCCTTGCCGCCCGGCACCGTGAAAAAACGCTCACCGGGCAGGGTTTCGCCGGCGCGAGGCAAGCGCTGGGCGCGGACCACCAGGTCCATGTTGAGGCTGCCGACCACCACAACCTTGGCATTCATGACAGTTCCTTAGCGTTAGCGGTAATCGTTGAACAGGTCCGGGCGCGGCCCGGTGGATTCGCGCAAGACAATGCGCGGGGCGACGATGCGCTGCTCCGCCACGCCTTGCCGGGGTGTGCCGATGCGCGCCAGCAACAGCGAGGCAGCGCTCTCGCCTAGTTCGCGGATCGACTGGCCCACGGTGGTCAACGGCGGGTACACGTAGCGGCTGAGCTCGATGTCGTCGAAGCCGATCACCGACAATTCGCCGGGCACGTTGATATTGCGTTCGGCGGCAGCGCGCAGCACGCCGAAACCGATCATGTCGTTGCCCGCAAAAATGGCCGTAGGTCGCCGCCCCTGCAACACTTGCGCAGCGGCGGCATGGCCGCCCGGGCTGGTGAAGTCGCAGTGCAGCACACGGTCACTGTGCACCGGCGCCTGCGCCTCGGCCATGGCCCGATGAAAGCCGCGCAGGCGCAGCTGGGTTACCCCGGTATCGGCGGGGCCGCCGATATAGGCGATGTCGCGGTGCCCCAGGGCCAGCAGGTGCTGGGTCGCCAAGTAAGCGCCGTGCTCATGGTCAATGCGCACCAGGTCAGCGTCCACCCCTTCCAGCTCGCGGTCGACGATCACCATGGGCGTACGTACGCCGGCCAGGCTCTGCAGCAGGTCGCTGTCCTCGCCCACCGACGCCACCACCAGCCCGTCAATACGCTTTTCCAGCAACACGCGCAGGTAACTGCGCTGCTTTTGCGGGTTGTCATCGGAGTTGCACAGAATCACGCAATAGCCGTTACGCTCACAGGCATCCTCGATGCCCCGCGCCAGCTCGGCAAAGTAAGGGTTCACGCTGCTGGGCACCAGCAGGCCGATGGTCGCCGTGCTACGAGCCTTCAACGAACGCGCCACGGCACTGGGCACGTAGTCGAGTTCGACAATCGCGGCCTCCACTTTCTGCCGCACCTGCTCGCTGACCGGTCGGGTCTTGTTCAATACATGGGACACCGTGGTGTAGGAAATACCCGCCAATGCCGCGACATCTTTGATGGTTGCCATGTTGTCAGTTCCGCCGGCCTGCACGCCGGCTACGGTAAGTGTCGAGCACCACGGCAATGACGATCACCGCCCCGGTGATGATGCGCTTGGTCGGTTCGCTGGCACCGATCTGCGCCAGCCCCGCGGCCAGCACGGAAATGATCAGCACGCCGAAGAAGGTGCTGATGACCGAGCCACGCCCGCCCATCAGGCTGGTGCCGCCGATCACCACGGCGGCAATGACCTGCAGTTCCAGGCCAGAGCCGGCATTCGGGTCGGCCGCTTCCAACCGGGAAATCTGGAACAGCGCAGCCAGCCCGGCCAGCAGGCCCATCAGCGCGAACACCAGCACTTTGTAGGGCCGTGGGTCGATACCTGCCAGGCGCACGGCCTCTTCATTGGTGCCTATGCCGATCAGGTAGCGGCCGAACACCGTGCGGGTCAGTACCAGGTGGGCCAGCACGATCACCAGCAAGCCGATGATGAACGCTGGCGAGATGCCAAAGGCGACCGGGTCGGAGAACCAGGCATAGGCATCGCCGATATAGGCGGTGCGCGAGTCGGTGAACTGGTAGGCCAGGCCACGGGCCATTTCCAGCACGCCGAGCGAGACGATGAACGACGGGATGCGCCAGGCCACGGTCACGCTGCCAGTGATGCTACCGGCCAGCGCAGCCACGGCCATGCCCAGCAGCGCGGCGGGTAGCACGCCCCAGCCCCAACCGAGCATCGCCACGCTCACCGTAGACGCGGCCAGGGCCAGCACCGACCCCACCGACAGGTCGATACCGCCGATGATCAGCACGAAGGTCATGCCGACCGCCAGTACCATCAGGTCCGGGATCTGGTTGGCCAATGTGCTGAAAGTGTTGTACGACCAGAAGTGGCTGCTGAGGAACGAGAACAGCACGATCATCGCCAGCAAGGCGCCGGCCAGGCCCAGGTAGGTACCCAGGCCATAATAGGAACCGTTGCGGCGCACGGCGGCGCCTTGGCTGTCGAGCGGTGTGGTTTTCATACGTCCATCCTGGGGGCTGCCTCATGCAGCAGAGCGTCACGTTTCTGATAACCGGCAAAGGCTGCCGCCAACAGTTGATCCTGCGTCCAGTGCTCACGGTCGAAGGTGTCGATCAGGCGGCCGGCAGACAGCACGGCGATGCGGTCGCAGATCAACATCAACTCGCGCAGGTCGCTGGACACCACCACCAGGGCCTTGCCTTGGCGTGCCAGCTCGGCCAGCAGGCCGTAAATGTCGAACTTGGCACCGACATCGATGCCCCGGGTGGGCTCGTCGAACAGCAGCACCTGGCAGTTGCGCTCCAGCCAACGGCCGATCACGACCTTCTGCTGGTTGCCACCCGACAGCTCGCCCACCACCTGGTGCGCACCGGCGCTGCGAATACGCATGGCCTGGATCTGGCGCTCGGCCAAAGCCCTTTCCGCCTCGCCGTCGAGCACGCCGGCCCGTGACACGGCGCCAAGGTTGCCCAAGGCAATGTTGGCGCTGATCGACTGGCTCAGCAGCAGGCCCTCGCCTTTGCGGTCTTCGGTGATCAAGGCTATGCCTGCGCGCACGGCCGCCTTGGGCGAATCGATGGTCACCGGCTGCGGTGGCTGGCCCAATGCGATGCTGCCGCTGTCAGCACGGTCGGCGCCGTAGATCAGGCGCAACAACTCGGTGCGGCCCGCGCCGATCAGGCCGGAGATGCCGAATATCTCCCCCGCCCTGACCTCGAAAGATACCTCGCGCACCTTGTCGCTGCGGGTAAGCCGCTCGACCTTGAGCAAGGGTGCGCCAAGCTGCCGCCGGCCCAGGTCGATGTGTTCGCCCAGTTCGCGGCCCACCATGAGGTTGACCAGTTCGGCGCTGCTGTAGCGCTGGATGGGCTCGTCACACACCTGCCTGCCGTCGCGCAGTACGACGATCCGCTGGGCCACGCGCTGCAGTTCTTCCAAGCGGTGCGAGATGTAGACGATGGCCACCCCGCGCGCGCGCAGGCGGTCGATCTGGGTAAATAACAGTTCCACCTCACGCGCGGTCAGCATCGCGGTGGGTTCGTCGAAGATCAGCACGTGGCAGTCGCCGATCAGGTTACGGGCGATTTCGACCATTTGCTGGTGGCCGATACCCAGTTCGCCGACTGGGGTATCCGGGTCGATGGCATCGAGCCCGACCCTGGCCATGGCCGCCGTGGCCAACTGGCGCAGGCGTTTGTGGTTGATCCAGCCAAAGCGGCTGGGCAGGTTGTCGAGAAACAGGTTTTCCGCCACGGTCAAGGTTGGCAGCAGGTTCAGTTCCTGCATGACCATGCGCACGCCAAGGCGCTCGGCCTCGCTGCGGCTGGCGGGGGCGTAGGCCTGGCCGCGGTAGGTCATGTGCCCGGTGGTGGGGGTTTCCAGGCCGCTGATCAACTTGGACAGCGTGCTCTTACCCGCACCGTTTTCGCCGGTCAGGGCCAGCACTTCGCCGGCACGCAGATTCAGGCTGACCTCGCCCAGCACCGGCTGGGCGTAGGTCTTGCCAAGGCCGCTGGCAGCGAGCACCACTTCATTGGCCGATGCAGGCATGGCCGGTTCTCCTGGCAGGGTCGGGGCTACTTGGTAACGAGCTTGACTGGGGTCTGGATGACGTTGTCGGCAGCCACGTCAGGCTTTTCGCCTTTGACCATTTTCAATGCTGCCTGAATACCGAATACGGCTTGCTGGCTGGCGGCCTGGTCAAGGGTGGCGAGCACGCGGCCATCGGCCAGCATGGGCTTGATGGCGTTGATATTGTCATAGCCGACCACTTGCACCTGGCCCGCCTTGCCGGCGGCACGCACAGCCGAAACCGCACCCAGCGCCATGCTGTCGTTACCGGCCAGCAGCGCCTTCAGGTCGGGGTATTCGTTGAGCATGGAAGCGGCGACGGCGTTGCCTTTGTCGATCTCCCAGTTACCGCTTTGGACCGAGACGATGTTCATTTTGGCGGCTTCCATGGCGTCCTTGAAGCCTGCGGTGCGCTGCTGGGCGTTGGTGGTGGTTGGCACCCCTTCGATGATGCCCACCTGGTCACCGGCCTTGAGCTTCTGTTGGGCCAGGTACTCGCCCACCATACGCGCGCCTTTGCGGTTGTCAGGGCCGACGAAGGGCACGCTGATGCCTTTGCTCTTGAGCAGGTCGGGGTCCAGGCGGTTATCGATGTTGATCACCACCACGCCTTTGTCCATGGCTTTCTTCACCGCTGATACCAGCGCCTTGGAATCGGCCGGCGCGATCACCAGCGCCTTGGCGCCGGCGTTGACCATTTGCTCGACGATGCGGATCTGTTCGCCAGTGTCGGTTTCGTTCTTGATGCCGTTGGCAATCAAATCAAACTCAGCGGCGTGGCTTTTCTGGTAGTCCTTGGCACCGTCTTCCATGGTGCGGAAGAACTCGTTGGCCAGCGATTTCATGACCAGGGCGACCTTGGGCTTGTCTTCGGCGTGGGCGGCAGAAAACGGCAAGGCAAGGGAGAGTGAGGAAACGACAGCGAGGGCCAGCAGACGACCGGGGAACGGCAGCTTCATGGACGATGACTCCGAATCTTGTTTTTTTATCGGATCGCAAACGTTTGCGGTACGTAACTATGGAAACAGTACCAGGGTTTGTCAAATCCGTTTTTCAGGTCAGCGGCCGAAACCGTTGGCGCTGATTATCCAGAATCTTTCCGCAAAACCGAACACCTTTTCCTACGCCTGTTCGGATTCTCGAATGGAACACTACCCCCGCAACGCCCCCCCTGGGTCGCGCCGGGCTGCGCTGCACCTGCGCCAACCTGCGCTGCGGCCGTGGTTTCGGGGCTGCTGCGCACAGCACTGCAACACATGGCGGTGCCTGCACCACTGCGCGCGCAAGCTGGTATGAAAGATGCCTTGCAAGCTGCGCGATTCAAAAACCATCTCATTTGGAAGAGAGCACAAGAACGATGAATGCCGCACTGAAAACCTTTGCCCCCAGCGCCCTCGCCCTGCTGCTGGTCCTGCCCACCGCCGCCTCGGCCAAGGAAGCCGAAACCCGGCAGAAACTGGCCAACGTGGTCATCCTCGCCACCGGTGGCACCATCGCCGGCGCTGGCGCCAGCGCCGCCAACAGCGCCACCTACCAAGCTGCCAAGCTGGGGGTGGACAAGCTGATCGCCGGCGTGCCGGAGCTCGCCGACATCGCTAATGTGCGCGGCGAGCAGGTGATGCAGATCGCCTCGGAAAGCATCAGCAACGATGACCTGCTCAAGCTGGCCAAACGCGTCGCCGAACTGGCCGACAGCAAGGATGTGGACGGTATCGTCATCACCCACGGTACCGACACCCTGGAAGAAACCGCCTACTTCCTCAACCTGGTCGAGAAGACCGACAAGCCAATCGTGGTAGTCGGCTCGATGCGCCCGGGCACCGCCATGTCCGCCGACGGCATGCTCAACCTCTACAACGCAGTGGCCGTGGCCGGCGACCAGCAGTCGCGAGGCAAGGGCGTGCTGGTGACCATGAACGACGAGATCCAGTCTGGCCGTGACGTAAGCAAGGCCGTCAACATCAAGACTGAAGCGTTCAAGAGCGCCTGGGGGCCAATGGGCATGGTCGTGGAAGGCAAGTCGTACTGGTTCCGCCTGCCGGCCAAGCGTCACACGGTCAACTCCGAGTTCGACATCAAACAGATCAGCAGCCTGCCACAGGTGGACATTGCCTATGGCTATGGCAACGTGACCGACACCGCCTACAAAGCGTTGGCGCAACATGGCGCCAAGGCGCTGATCCACGCCGGTACCGGCAATGGCTCGGTGTCTTCACGGGTAGTGCCGGCGCTGCAGGAACTGCGCAAGGAGGGTGTGCAGATCATTCGCTCGTCGCACGTCAACCAGGGTGGCCTCGTGCTGCGTAACGCCGAACAGCCAGATGACAAGAACGACTGGGTGGTGGCACACGACCTGAACCCCCAGAAGGCGCGGATTCTGGCCATGGTGGCGATGACCAAGACCCAGGACAGCAAGGAGCTGCAGCGGATCTTCTGGGAGTACTGATACCCCAGCAACCTCAGCAGCCACAGGCTGCTGAGGCCCGCTTCACGGTTGCCTAAAGGGCCATGACCATTTCGTGCCAGGCCATGCCACCGTGGTCGGAGGGCGAAGGCCGCACGTACTGGTAGCCCATCTTGCGGTACAGCTCGACATGCTGCTCCTTGCACATCAGGTGAATGGTCTGCTTGCCTTGCGCCTTGGTCCGCGCAATGAATTCATCCATCAGCCGCTTGGCGTAGCCTTTGCCCTGGTGCGCAGGGTCCACCACCACCGACATGATCACCACATTGGCTGCCTGCGGGTCATGCCCGACCAACTCTTTGAACGCCTCGTCAGCCATCACCACGGCATGGGCACAGCCGCTGTTGATGAATCCCACGATGCCGCCCTGCTCTTCGAGCAACAGGAAGCCCTGTGGATACTGGCTGATACGGGTGCGGATCTTTTCCAGGGTGGCCGCCTCGTCGCCCTCGTAGGCACTCACCTCAATCTGGTAGCAGCGCTCGGCGTCGGTCATGACGGGCTGGCGGAATTGCAGGTTGCTCATGGGCAGGCTCCGGGTAACAAAATGGCAAGCCGGCCATTCTAAACCGCTGGCTGGCATGCGCGCAGCCGTTGCAAGGCACTTTGGCCACAGCGCTCTGCCACCGCGAAGCAGTACGGCTCAACCGTACAGGTAGTCGATATCCTTGTAGGCCAGCGGCGGCACCTGGCCCATCAGGAAGTCACGCAGCTTGTGCATCTGCCGCGCCTTGGGGCTGGCCTTGAGCCAGGTCATGTAGTACCCGTCGCCGGTGGCCACGGCATGCTTGAATGGCGTAACCAGGCGCCCGGCCGCCAGGTCGGCACTGGCCAGTACCAGGTCGACGACCGAAATGCCCAGGCCCTGCTGGGCAGCCGAAATGCCCTGGTCCAGCGTGTCGAATACCTGCCCCTGGTCGATACTGATGTGCAGCGCGTCCATCCGCGCCAACCAGCGCCGCCAGTCGCGCCGGTCGGGGGAAGGGTGCAGGAACTCGCACTGCGGCAGGTCGCTGAGGGCTGGCTGCGCTTGCGCCATGTAATCGGGGTGGCATACCGGTATCAGCCACTCGTCGAACAGCTTGAAGCTGTCGATGTCGGCAGGGAAGCGCCCGCTGGCCAGAAGAATGGCGCAGTCGTAAGGCTCGGAATAGAAGTCGACGCTGTCGATGTCCATCCACACGCTCGACAGCTGCACACTGCAGTGGTCTTCGTGCTTCTTGAACGCATCCAGCGCCCGCAACAGCCAGCGTACGGTCAGCGTGGAAGGCGCCTTCAGGCGCAAGCCATAACGGTCCTGGCGCAACAACGCGCAGGCATTTTCGATGATCTTGAAGCCCACTTTCAGTTCCTGGGCCAGCACACGGCCATGCTCGGTCAGGCTCAGCTTGGGCCCACGGCGCTCGAACAGGTCGCAACCAAACATGGCTTCGAGGGTCTTGATGTGGTGGCTGACCGCACCCTGGGTCAAGGCAAGCTCTTCGGCCGCACGGGTGAAGGAGCCATAGCGTGACGCCACCTCGAAGGCACGCAATGCGTGCAGGGCCTGGATGCGTTCCGACATGGCGATATCCCGAGCATGAGTGAGACTAATAGTAGGTCATAGTTCCACGCGTTTTACAACGTGAAGTGCGTCTCGGAAAATGCAGGTAAAAAACAAATATAACCAAGATCCTGCCTGCATATGACTGGAACGTTCATTTAAATTCACGCCTGGGGAAATCATGTTTACGGGATATGGAAATTGCTATCGCCTGGATGCGCTAGAGCTCGCCGCTGAACATGGTCATGACATGCAACACTGGACGTACACCACCGTAGAACAATTTCGCACCATTCTCGCCAACCCCGAATTTCCGTGCCTGTTCGGCCGCAAGGCGGTAAACGGCGAAACCTGTTACATCCTGTTCGCACGCGCCGAGCAACTGGCGGATGATATCGCACAGGGCCTGGCCGATTATGTGCGCCTCATCGCACCTATCACACCCCGGCAGCGCATCGGCAGCCCACTGGTGGTGTTTCTGCAGACGGCAGCCGACAGCAGCCTGAGCGAACAGCAGGCGCTGGCCTGGAAGGTGCTGCGCGGGGTGCATGCGCGCGACCCCCACCCCTGGCCACAGGGCATACCGACCGACCCCGCCGATACCGGCTGGTCGTTCTGCTACGCCGGCATGCCGCTGTTCATCAACATGAACTTCCCCGGCCACCAGCGCATGAAAAGCCGCAACCTGGGCCAGCACATCACCTTCGTCATCAACCCCCGGGAAAACTTCGACGAAGTGGCCGACACCAGCAGCGAAAGCGGCCGGCGCATCCGCGCGCGCATCCGCGAGCGGGTACACCACTACAACGATGGCGTCGTGCCCGACACCCTTGGCGCTTTTGGCGATGCCGACAACTACGAATGGAAGCAGTACCAGCTGCAGGAGGCAGGTTCGCTGAACCCGTCGCGCTGCCCGTTTCATACCCACACCGCACACCAGCCGACACCCGACATACTGATCGAGAACTGACCGTGAATACCGCACTCACCGCCACTTATGCCCTCACCGTCCTGCTGCTGATCGCCACGCCCGGCCCAGTGGTGGCACTGATCGTCAACACTGCGGCCGCTTCGGGCTCGCGCAAGGCCATGTTCACCGCCGTCGGCACCAACTGGGCGTCCCTGGTGCTGATTGGCGCAGCCGCCTGGATCATCCTCACCAGCGCGGCCATCGACAAGACCTGGCTCAACATCATGAGCCTGCTGGGCTGCCTGTTCATCGGCCACATTGCCGTGGGTACCCTGCGCGAGGCGCTGCAGGCGCCGGCTGCTGCGGCCTCGAACGAGGCCCCGAACGAGGCGGCCAAGCCCGGCCGTGGCGGGCTGCTGCAAGGGTTCATGGTGGGCATTTCCAACCCGAAGGACATCATCTTCTTCATCGCCTTCTTCCCGCAGTTCATCCAGATCACCGAGTCGTTCGGCAAAAGCATGGTGGTCCTGTCGCTGCTCTGGGTGGCCATCGACTTCGCTGTGCTCAGCCTGTACATCTTCGCCATCGGCAAGATCGCCTCGCAGCGTAGCAACCGGGTCATCAGCCTGGCGTCCGGAGTGGCGCTGCTGCTGATCGCCGCAGGCGGCCTGCTGTACAACCTGAAAGAACTGGCGGCCTGAAACTGCTGTGCACCCTACGGCGCCATTGAAGGAGCATTCATGAACCCCACCCACACCAGCCCGCCTCCTTCGCCGCTACCACAGGACTACCAGCGCTTTCTGCTGCGCGGCAGCCGCCGCGCGCCACACACCATGCATGTGCACGAAACCAGCTACCGCTCCGGCACCATCAACACCGATGCCCTGGGCCTGCGCTACAGCCATTGCGCCGGCAAGCGCTTTTCTGCGGGCGAGCGCGGCGGCGCTTCACGCATCAACTTGCTGGTGGGTGGCTCGACAGCCCTGGGCATCGGCGCCAGCTCCGACGAGCACACCGTGGCCTCGCACCTGTCGATGCTCACCGGCGAAGTCTGGCTGAGCCTGGCCGGTTGCGGGCTCAATGCCAGCCAGGAGCTGCTGTTGTTCCTGACCCACCAGCATCGCCTGGGCCAGCTCGGCCACGTGGTCGTGCTCAGCGGCCTGAACAGCCTGGCCCACGAAGCCCTGTGCGAAGTGCTTGCCAGCCCCGCAGCGGCCCATGGCAAGGCTTACCAAGACTTTCTCAACAGCTTCAGCGAAGGCCTGCAGCCTGCCACCGCCGCCCGCCGGCAATCGTTGTGGCGGCGCATTGGTCAAGCCTTGGCGCCGCCGCCGCCAGCCGAAGCCGTGGGCAGTTGGCCGCTATCCGCCCCGGAGAAGCGCCTGGCCCGCGCCGCCGACACCATTGGCCGCACGCTGCGGCAGTGGGACCGGTTGCTGGCCGACAGCCATGCCACCCTGACCTTCATCCTGCAACCGTTGCTGCCCTGGTGCCGGGAAACCCTGCCTGCCGGTGAACAGGCCATGTTGGCGGCACTGGAGCAGCAGCCGGGCAACTTCGACCGGCTGCTCGACGGCGCGTTCGACAGCCAACTGCACTCGGCGTTTTTTCGCCGCATCAAGAGCCAGGCCGATCCGGTCCCCTGCTACGACATGAACGGCATGCTCAGCAGCTCGCCCGTGTTCGGGGCAGATTTGTTCATCGATCGCCTGCACCTGAACGACCTGGGCAACAATGCCTTGGCCAAGGTGATCACCGCCAAGCTGGGCCTGGCCCAGGAAAAACACGCCCAACGTAATGTCACCCCTATCAGACTCGTCTGACATTTGCACAGCGGCCTTTCGGCCAGGCCCCTTGGCTGGCTAGAATACGTGGTCGTTCCGATTTCCCCGAGGCGCAATGCTTGACCGCCATGACCGTCGAAACCGTGCACTCTCACCTGGCCGCCCATGGGGTTCACCTGTGAGCCTGGCCATGCGCCTGCCCGCGCTGCTGGTTGCGTTACTGCCGCTGGCTGCCCAGGCGCTGGAGGTTAATATCGACCCGCATGCCGACCTGCTCTACCGCCAGGCGTTGCCATTGCTGGAACAGGCCGACAATCAGGAAGAAGGCAGCAGCACCCTGCGCACGTCGCTGGGCGCCGACCCGGAGCTCAGCCGCCAGGGGCAGGCAATGGCTCACACCTTGCCTACAGCGGTGGCCCTGTTGAAAAAGTCGGTCGAGCTGGGCCACCCGGTCGCCCAGTACCGGTTGGCCCTGTACTACATGACCTACCTTCCCGCGGCGCAGATCCCTGAAGCTGCCTGCCCGTTGCTCGAAGCCAGCCTAAAGCAGGGCTTTGCCGCACCCGCACCGGCCATCGCCACCTGGTGCCAGCCCTACAATGCCAGTAGCGATTACCGCACAGCCCTGGAGGCCATCCCCAGCATGGCCACCGTGTACGCCCCCTATTACCCGCAGCCTGCCACCCAGCTGGCCTGCCGACGCAACCAGCCACAAGGCCTGGAAATGCTGTGGGGCCGCCAGCGTGACTACCAGGCCGAGGTGTACCGCCTGCTCAGCGAACTGGACCCACAGCACCGGTTGAGCCTGCTGCAGAAGGCGGTCGACATCAATGGCTGCGTGACAGCGCAGCAACACCTGACCCGACACCCCTAGCCGGTGCCCGGGGGCATTACGGGCGCCCATGCCAAAAGCGCTGTCGACCAGCAAGATCGTTCAAGCCAACCCCCTGCCCGTCTGGCATGCTGGCCTGCCCTGTAAACGCATTGCAGACACCATGCCCACCATTGCTCGCCAAGCCTTTCTCCACGGCGCCATCGCCATCCTGCCGCTGTCCCTTGCCGTCGCCCCTTGGGGCCTGCTCGCCGGGTCGATGGCCATCGAGGCCAACCTAAGCCCTTGGCAGGGCCAAGGGCTGTCGGCCATCGTCTTTGCCGGCGCCGCGCAACTGGTGGCCATCGGCATGCTCAAGGGCGGCGCGAACCTGGCATCGATACTGCTGACCACTTTGCTGTTGACCTCACAGCACCTGCTGTATGGCCTGTCGATGCGCCCAGTGCTGTCCAACCAGCCGCTGCGCTGGCGGCTGGGCCTGGGTTTTCTGTTGACCGACGAATTCTTCGCCCTGACCAGCCAGTACGACCAGCAGCAGTTCAACCGCTGGTACGCGTTAGGGGTGGGCCTGACCTTCTACGTTGCCTGGAACCTGTTCACCCTGGCCGGCATCCTGCTGGGCCAGAGCATTCCACACCTGAACCAGTACGGGCTGGACTTTTCCATCGTCGCCACCTTCGTGGCCTTGATCGCGCCACTGGTGCGCAACCTCGCCACGCTGGCGTGCGTAGCCGTGTCGCTGTTCTGCTCGGTATTGTTCAGCTACTGGCACTGGGAGACCGCCCTGGTCGCCGCCGGGCTGCTGGGCATGAGCGCCGGTTTCATCTGCCAGAAATTTGCCGGAGCACGCACATGACCTGGGTGCTGATTTTTGCCATGGGCGCCATCGTGTTTCTCAATCGCTACGCGTTTCTGGAACCGCGCCTGCCCTTACGGCTTAGCTCCAACGCGCGGCAATTTCTGGGCTTTGCCGTGCCGGGCATGCTCACGGCTATCTGCGGCCCCATCATTTTCCTGCCCGAGCACCAGCTCGAACTGAGCCTGCTCAACCCCTACCTGCTGGGCTCACTGGCGGCCATCACCTTGGTGCTGTTGACCCGCAGCGTAGTGCTGAGCATGCTGGTGAGCATGTTGATCTTCTTCCTGTTGCGCAGTTGGCTGGCATGAGCGGGGCACTGCGCGAGCAGACACACCTTTGGCAGGCGCCAGCGCTGGGTGACGTCGAGATGCTGCACGCGCGTTACGTTCAGCAGCGCTTTGCCCCGCATGTCCACGAGGGTTATGTGTTCACCGTGATCGAGTCCGGGGCCCAGCGTTTCTGGCACCGCGGCAGCGAGCACCTGGCCCCGGTCGGCAGCATGGTGTTGATCAATCCGGACGAACTGCACACCGGCGTCACCGCTCACGAAGCAGGTTGGCGCTATCGCGGTTTCTACCCCGATCATGAACGGGTCACAGGGGTGCTCGAGGAACTGGAGCTGGGGCGTCACGGCATGCCCAGCTTCAAGGCCAGCGTGATCCAAGACCCTGCGCTGGCCGTTGCATTCAGCCAACTGCACCAGTTGTCAGAAGCCGGTGCCAGCGCCCTGCAGCAGCAAACCGCCTGGCGCCAGGCGGTGCTGGCGCTGGTGCAGCGCCATGGGCAATGCGCGGCGCCTTCGGCCCCGGGCCAAGAGCCCCTGGCAGTGGCCCGCGCGCGCGAACTGCTGGAAAGCCGGCTGGCCGACCCGCCTTCGCTGGAGGCGCTGGCAGCGGCGGTCAACCTGTCGCCATTTCACTTCGCCCGGGTGTTTCGCCAGGCTACCGGCCTGCCGCCGCATGCCTGGCTCAAACAGCGGCGCCTGGCCCGTGCACGGGAAATGCTGAAAAGCGGCCTGGTAGCGTCGCAGGTCGCGTTCGACTTGGGCTTTGCCGACCAGAGCCACCTGAGCCGGCAGTTCAAGCAGGCCTACGGCGTGCCGCCGGGCGTTTATCGCAGCGCCTGGAGGTCAGGCTGAGCTGTGGCACCTCGCCACAGGCAGGCCGCCTAGCCACTGCTACACTAACAGGGCTGAACGGAGGATCCTGCCATGTCCCAAAGAGAGCTCACCACCCTACTGTCGCTGATGAACCAGCGCCAGGCCTGCCTGAGTAGCGCGTGCAAGGAGATTGCCGACTGGATCGACCGGCAGGGCGATGTGCCCGCCGCAGGCAAGATTCGCGCGAGTTTACGGGCGCTGGAAGCCGACGAGGCGCAAGTCCGCAAGACCTTGACCTCGCTGACCCTCGACCGGCCACTGCCCAAGTTTCGCAGTTGACCGGCGCGCCAAGGCTGCCTTGCTGGAACCTGTCAGTGCTGCATGTGCATGTGGTCGTGGCCGCCGCCCGCCTCGGCGGTGAGCGCGCGCACTTCAGCCTGCACTTCCAAGGTTTCCTTGGCGCCTGTGGCGTCTTCGATGGTCAGGCTCAGCGGTACTTTTTCGCCTTCCTTGACCTGGCCGTTCAGGCCCATCAGCATCACATGCAGCCCATTCGGGTCCAGCGTAACGGCTTTGCCCGCGGGTAGCTCGACAGCCTTCACCTCACGCATGCCCATCACATCGCCGTTCATGGTCATTTCGTGTACCTGAACGGTCTTGGCAACTGGCGACGCCACGCTCACCAGCTTGCTGTCGCTGCTGGCGGTCAGGGTCATGAATGCGCCGGTGGACTGCTGGTGCGGCACGCTGGCACGCACCCAGGCTTCACTCACGGTGGTCTGGGCCAGGGCCGGCAGTGCCAGCCCGGCAAGGGCCAGGGCAGTCAAGCCGCGTTTGATCGGTTGCATCAACATTCAGCAGATCTCCATCAGGGTGACCAGGTCTTCGGCGCATTCCTTGGCTGTCAGGGAATGGCCCAGGCTCAGGCGCAGGGTGCCACGTGTATCGTAGACGTAGCTGGTGGACGAATGAGAAATGGTGTAGGTGTCCCCGGCCGGGACTTTCTCGTAGAACACCTTGAATTCCTTGGCTACTGCGGCAATTTCTTCGGGGGTGCCGGTCAGTGCGATGAACGTGGGGTCAAAGGCCTTGACGTAGGCATCGAGCACCTCGGGGGTGTCGCGCTCCGGGTCCAGGGTGATGAACACCACCTGGAACAGGTCGCGGTCGCGGCCGCGCAGCGTCTTGCGTATCTGCGCCGCACGCGCCAGCGTGGTCGGGCAGATCGCCGGGCACTGGGTGAAACCGAAGAAAATCATGGGCATGCTGCCGTAGAAGCTCGACAGGGTACGCACGTTGCCTTGCGGGTCCTTGAGGCTGAACTTGCGCCCGAGGATCTCGTTGCTCATGTTCTTGCCGTACTTGAACTCGAGCCCCCGCGCCGGGCTGCAGCCCGCCAGCAGGCCGAGCCCGAGAACGCCCATGCCGGCGACGACTGCCCGCCGGCTATATAGATCATTCATGAAACCATCCTTTACAGGGAAGGTGCCGGCCCTCGGGACGGGCCGGTCGAAAAAACCGGGGCATTCTGGCATGACACCCAGAGGGGTTCTACCCGACTTGGGCAGGTAAGGCCTGCAGCCCTTGAAATACGGGCTGCGGCCTGTTGTCGCAGGGCTTGAAAACGTAACACTTTATTGCTAAGTGTGCGGACTTTAGCGGCCTGTTCAGGCGCGGCCTCGTGTCGCGATCGGGCTGCAACGCAGCCAGAGCAAGCATGAGCCAAGGCAACGGTGCTGCTGCAGCCCAGCAGCTGCCGGAAGGCTTAGTAGTAGGCGTTTTCTTTCTGGCTGTGGTCAGTCACGTCACGCACGCCCTTCAGCTCCGGGATACGCTCGAGCAGGGTGCGCTCGATGCCTTCTTTCAAAGTTACGTCAGCCTGGCCGCACCCTTGGCAACCACCGCCAAACTGCAGCACAGCAATGCCGTCGTCCACTACATCTACCAGGCTGACCTGGCCGCCATGGCTGGCCAGACCAGGGTTGATCTCGGTCTGCAGGTAGTAGTTGATACGCTCGTTGATCGGGCTGTCTTCATTGACCATCGGCACCTTGGCGTTCGGCGCCTTGATGGTCAGCTGGCCACCCATGCGGTCGGTGGCGTAATCGACCAGGGCATCTTCCAGGAACGGCACGCTGACCGCATCCAGGTAAGCGGTAAAGCTCTTGAGGCCAACGGCGGTGTCGTCAGGCTTCTCTTCGCCCGGCTTGCAGTAGGCGATGCAGGTTTCGGCGTACTGGGTGCCCGGCTGGGTGATGAAAATACGAATGCCGATGCCAGGCGTGTTCTGCTTGGAGAGCAGATCGGCCAGGTAGTCATGGGCGGCGTCGGTAATGGTTATAGCGCTCATGTAGGTTCCTCACAGACTTGCCGCCAAGTGTACGCCAACCGGCGCATCGAACAAAGTCCTAGTATTTGACTCGGGAAAGCGCATAGGCCGGCTCGCCCCCTCGCGGCGCCGCCAGCCACGCCTGCATGCGCCGGTACAGGCCACGTTCCAGCCAGCAATAGCTGAACCACGACATTAGTCCAATGGACGGCACGCACACGGCGAATACCCAGTAAGGATTCAACTGCAGCCGCTGGCTGGCGAACCAGCCGGCATACAGCACCAGCACATGGACCAGGTACACGGAATACGAGCAGTCGCCCAGCGCCTTGAGCAGCCGGTTGCCTTTGAACATCGGTTCCAGGGCGATGAAGGCCAGCACGATCATTGCGCTCGGCACGCCCCAATGCAGCAAACGCTGCGATGCATCGAGGTGATAGATGGCCAGGCCTGCCGCCCCCAGCAACAGCAACGCCAGCACCCGGCCCTGGCGGATCAGCCCATGGCGGTACAAGACCCCAAGGCCGATGCCGAGCAGGAACTCATAGATGATGTCGTTGTTGTAAAAGCGGCTGAGCAAGCCAAACCGCCCCAGCACCTCGCTGACCAGCAGCAAGGCGCCAGCCACCAGCAACAGGTGGTGCCGTTTGCGCACAAGGAAAGCCAGGCCGAACAGTAGGTAGAAGAACATTTCGAAGTTCAGCGTCCAGCCCACGTTCAAGGTGGGATACAGGCCATAACCGCCGGGGTTCTCCGCCGGGATGAACAGCAGCGACAGCAGCAGGTGATGCCAACTGAACACCTGGTGCGGCATCCATTGGCTAAACGCCAGCAACAGCAAGGCCATCAGGGCCGTATAGAACCAGTAGGCGGGAACGATGCGCAGCACCCGGTTGAGCAGAAACTGGCGCGGCTCGACCGGCTTGTCGCAGGTCGACAGGTAGATGACCAGCCCACTGATCACGAAGAAGATGTCCACGCCCACGGCGCCCCGGTCAGTGAGCAATTGGCCGACGGGGCCCGTGGCATGGAAATCGAAGAAGATCTGCATGAAATGGTGGCAGACCACCACCCAAGCGGCGAACGCCCGCAATGCCTGAAGCGAATACAACATGAAAGAACCTGCGCTTTTCGGTGCATTGAGGCCCGTATCGGCTGCGTGAGCACCGATACAGGCCACCTAACCCTTTCCGACCGCAGGTGTATCGGAAAGGTCAGCCAAACCGATCAGAGGTTTTCGTAGCGGTTCATGTCCAGCACCCCGGCCTCGAGCGGCTCGGTTTCCTTGATGAAGCTGTTCAGGTCATGGAAGTAGCGCCAGAACTCTGGGTGGCTGCGGCGCACGCCCCAGCGCATGACAATGCGTTCGAACTTCGCCGCATCGTCCTTCGCGTACTCCATGTCCTCGACGAATTCCGGCACATCCTTGGTCGGGATGTTGAACATGAAGTTGGGGTAACTGCTGAGCACACCGGGGTACAGGGTCAGGGTGTCCAGGCCAGGCTGGTAGCGATAGGCCTCGCCAAGCAGGAAGGCCACGTTGCTGTGCGCGCGGTTGCGTAGCAGGCTGTACACCTGGCGCTGGCCGCCCTGCCCTTCGATGCGCAACATCGTCGCCTCGGGCAGCTGGTTGATCACCTTCAGCCCGGCCGCCGGGCGCGAGACCAGGCGGCTTAGCGACTGCTCGGCATTGCGGAACTCTTCGCTCATTTGCGGCCGCGAGCAGAAGGCGCCCTGGCAGCGGTTGATCGGGTCGGGCGCGGCATTCAGGCTGCCGGTGCGCTGCAACAGCTTGAGGCCGAAGTCGCGCGTGGGGTTGCGCGGGTCAAGCTTGATACCGCTCGGCGTGTCACTGTCGATGTCCTCGTAGTCCAGCCACATCTTGACCTTGCCGCTGTTCTGGTACCAGTCGCCAAGAATCGCCTTGCGCTGGTCTGCCGGCATCAGGCGCAGGAAATTGACCTCGGCACCGTTGCGGATCAGGTCGAAGTACAGGCGCGTCTGCAACTGGTGGGACACGTTGCCATACACATCGAAATTGACTGCCAGCTGGTAATAGGTGCGTTCGAGCAGCGGGTAGTCGAACAGCCAGACGGTAAGGGGCACGTCGCCGACCAGGCCCTTGGTGACCGAGGCGCTGTCGAAATGACGGAATATGCTCAGCAAGGCATTGTCGTTACCGGCCCACAGCGTCGCCCAGCCTGGGGCCGGCAGCTCGGCATAGGCTTCCCGGCGCAGCTTTTCATACGCGTTGCGCTTGTCGCGGTACGCGTGCCACAGGCTCAGCACACTGCCCACGTCGTCGTTCTGGCCTGGCATGGCCAGCAACGGCGTGGCTTCGCCGCGGTAGTGCGCATCGGTGATGTAGCGGTCGTGCGCGGGCTCCTGGAACAACGCCCAGAAGTTGTCGCGAATCACGTCGGTGGCGATCTGCCCCCGGCAGACAGGCCCGCGGATGAAGGTGCGCACGAAGTACTCGGCGTTATCCAGCATGAACTGGTAGCGCGCCACCGCCGGGATGGCCTCGAAGGTTTCGAACGGGTTGGCGCGGTGGCGTGGGCCATAGCCGGGCAGCGCGCTGGCATGCCAGTCACCGGCATAGAACAGCTGCTTCACCCGCTTGAGCTTTTGCGGCCCCATTGGGTAGGTGATGTGCGTCTTGTGCACGATCACGCCCTGCACCGGGATCAACCGGTAGTAGAAGTCGGTACCGGGCGGGTCGTTGGGCCGCCGCGTGGCGATGATGTCTGCTGGCTGGCCGCTTGGCGTACGCGAGCGCACCCACTGGAAGAAATGGCCCTGCTCACCCCCTGTAAAATAGATATGCGCCAGGAAAAGGTGCTCGTACAGCCAGCGGCCAACCAGTGCTTCGGTGGAGCCCGGGCGGTTGAGCAGTTCCTCCCATTCGGCGATTTGCCGGGCTTCGGCAGCGCTGGGTTGGATCGGCTGGTATTCGACCGGCGCGCCGGCGGCCAGCCAACGGCGCATGGTGTCGTATTCCTGGTCCGTCAACCCGGTCACGGCCAGCGGCATGCCTTCCCTGGGATGGGCGCCGGCGTAGGCATCGAACTCATGGGGCAAGGGGCACATGTTGTTGCGGTTCAGGCCCAGGACGATCTCGTCAGGCACCTTGGCATTGGGCGTGAGTGGCGTCTTGTGCCCCAGTTCGAGCATGCGCGCCATCAGCGCGGCCTGGCTGCCCTGGTTGTCGAGCACCGAGTAGAAGCCTTTCTTGCGCCACTCGCTCTCGCTGTGGGCGTCGTAGAACAGCCGCGTGGTGGGCACTGCCTGGCTGCGCTCGCCCTGGTACACCGGAACCTTGCTGGCCCCGCGTACTGCGCCTTCGGGGCTTTCCAGCTTCAGTTGGCAGGCGGCATCGTTGCAGGCGTGGCAGGCCACGCATTTCTCGGTGAAAATGGGTTGAACGTCCCGGGTGTAGGATATGGCCGGGCTCGACTGGGGAGCTTGCCCAAGCACCGCGCCACTGAGGAGCAGGGCGAAAGCGCCGGCAAGGATACGTTGCACCATGTGCGGAAAGTCCTGGTTCTTGAAGCCATCACGATTTGTTGCCTGGTCGTCCTTGGCCACCGTTTTTCACCGGCTAGGCCAACATGAGCAGAATTCATGGAAATGGGCGATGCACCTAAAAACCGCGCAGCTTTGTTATGATTCGGCCCCTTCTGATATTCGCCCGACCAGGTAGTTCCTATGTCCGACCGCAGCGCTCGTCTCCAAGCACTCCAGAACGCCCTCAAAGAGCGCATCCTGATCCTCGACGGCGGCATGGGCACTATGATCCAAAGCTACCGGCTCGAGGAACACGACTATCGTGGCACGCGTTTCGCCGATTGGCCAAGCGATGTCAAGGGTAACAACGATTTGTTGCTGCTCAGCCGCCCAGACGTGATCGCTGCCATCGAGAAAGCCTACCTGGATGCGGGCGCGGATATTCTCGAAACCAACACCTTCAATGCCACGCAAATCTCCCAGGCCGACTACGGCATGGAATCGCTGGTTTACGAGCTGAACGTCGAAGGTGCGCGCATTGCCCGCCAGGTGGCCGATGCCAAGACGCTGGAAACCCCCGACAAGCCGCGCTTCGTTGCTGGCGTGCTCGGCCCTACCAGCCGCACCTGCTCGATTTCACCGGACGTCAACGACCCTGGCTACCGCAACGTCACCTTCGACGAGCTGGTGGTCAACTATGTGGAGGCCACCCGTGGCCTGATCGAAGGCGGCGCCGACCTGATCCTGATCGAGACCATCTTCGACACCCTCAACGCCAAGGCGGCGATCTTCGCCGTGCAACAGGTGTTCGAGGAAGACAGCATCGAACTGCCGATCATGATCTCCGGCACCATTACCGATGCCTCCGGGCGCACCCTGTCGGGCCAGACCACCGAAGCGTTCTGGAACTCGGTACGCCACGCCAAGCCGATTTCCGTGGGCCTGAACTGCGCCCTGGGCGCCAAGGACCTGCGCCCGTACCTGGAAGAACTGTCGACCAAGGCCGACACCCATGTCTCGGCACACCCCAACGCCGGCCTGCCCAACGCCTTCGGTGAATACGACGAAAGCCCTGCCGAAATGGCCGCGGTGGTCGAGGAGTTCGCCGCCAGCGGGTTCCTCAACATCATCGGCGGTTGCTGCGGTACCACCCCAGGCCACATCCAGGCGATTGCCGAAGCGGTCGCCAAATACCCGCCACGCGAGATTCCGGAAATCGCCAAGGCCTGCCGCCTGTCGGGCCTGGAGCCGTTCACCATCGACCGCCAGTCGCTGTTCGTGAACGTTGGCGAGCGTACCAACATCACCGGCTCCGCCAAGTTCGCCCGGCTTATCCGTGAAGAGAACTACACCGAAGCCCTGGAAGTCGCCCTGCAGCAGGTCGAAGCCGGCGCCCAGGTGATCGACATCAACATGGACGAAGGGATGCTCGACTCCCAGGCCGCCATGGTCCGCTTCCTCAACCTGATCGCTGGCGAACCGGACATCTCGCGCGTGCCGATCATGATCGACTCGTCGAAGTGGGAAGTGATCGAGGCGGGCCTGAAGTGCATCCAGGGCAAGGGCATCGTCAACTCCATTTCCATGAAAGAAGGCGTGGAGCAGTTCAAGCACCATGCCCGCCTGTGCAAACGCTACGGCGCCGCCGTGGTGGTCATGGCCTTCGACGAAGTGGGCCAGGCCGACACGGCTGCGCGCAAGAAGGAAATCTGCCAGCGCAGTTACGACATCCTGGTCAACGAAGTGGGCTTCCCGCCGGAAGACATCATCTTCGACCCGAATATCTTCGCCGTCGCCACCGGTATCGAAGAGCACAACAACTACGCCGTCGATTTCATCGAAGCCTGTGCCTACATTCGCGACCACCTGCCGCATGCGCTGAGCTCGGGCGGTGTGTCCAACGTGTCGTTCTCGTTCCGTGGCAACAACCCGGTGCGTGAGGCGATCCACTCGGTGTTCCTCTACCACGCGATCCAGAACGGCCTGACCATGGGTATCGTCAACGCCGGCCAGCTGGAAATCTACGACGAAATTCCCGCTGCGCTGCGCGAAAAGGTCGAGGACGTGGTGCTCAACCGCACCCCGCACGGTACCGACGCCCTGCTGGCAATCGCCGAAGACTACCGCGGCGGCGGCGCCACCAAGGAGGTGGAAAACGAAGAGTGGCGCTCGCTGCCGGTGGAAAAACGCCTGGAGCACGCGCTGGTCAAGGGCATTACCGCATTCATCGTCGAGGACACCGAAGCGTGCCGCCAGCAGTGCGCACGCCCGATCGAAGTGATCGAAGGCCCGCTGATGAACGGCATGAACGTGGTCGGGGACCTGTTCGGCGCGGGCAAGATGTTCCTGCCCCAGGTGGTCAAGTCGGCCCGGGTGATGAAGCAGGCAGTGGCGCACCTGATCCCCTTCATCGAGGCCGAGAAAGGTGACAAGCCCGAAGCCAAAGGCAAGATCCTGATGGCCACGGTGAAAGGCGACGTGCACGACATCGGCAAGAACATCGTTGGCGTGGTGCTGGGCTGCAACGGTTACGATATCGTCGACCTTGGCGTGATGGTGCCGGCCGAGAAAATTCTGCAAACCGCTCGCGACGAAAAGTGCGACATCATCGGCCTCTCCGGCCTGATCACGCCGTCGCTGGACGAGATGGTCCACGTTGCCCGCGAAATGCAGCGCCAGGGCTTCACGCTGCCGCTGATGATCGGGGGCGCCACGACGTCCAAGGCGCATACCGCCGTCAAGATCGAACCGAAGTACAGCAACGATGCCGTGGTCTACGTCACCGACGCCTCGCGCGCGGTTGGCGTGGCTACCCAGCTGCTGTCCAGGGAGCTCAAGCCAGGTTTCATCGAGCGGACCCGCCAGGAGTACGTGGAAGTACGCGAACGCACCGCCAACCGCAGTGCCCGTACCGAGCGCCTGAGCTACGCCCAGGCAATCGCCGCCAAGCCGCAATACGATTGGGCCGGCTACCAGCCAGCGGTACCCTCCTTCACCGGCGTGAAGGTGCTGGAAGACATCGATCTGCGCACCTTGGCCGAATACATCGACTGGACACCGTTCTTCATTTCCTGGGACCTGGCCGGCAAGTTCCCGCGCATCCTCACCGACGAGGTGGTCGGCGAAGCGGCCACGGCGCTGTACAACGATGCCCGCGAAATGCTCGACAAGCTGTTCGACGAAAAGCTGATCAGTGCCCGGGCGGTGTTCGGCTTCTGGCCGGCCAACCAGGTCGCCGATGACGATATCGAAGTCTACGGTGCAGATGGCCAGACCTTGGCCACCCTGCACCACCTGCGCCAGCAAACCATCAAGCCGGACGGCAAGGCCAACTGGTCGCTGGCCGACTTCGTCGCGCCCAAAGGCAGCGGCGTGACCGATTACGTGGGGGGCTTCATCACCACGGCCGGCATTGGTGCCGAGGAAGTGGCCAAGGCGTATCAGGACAAAGGCGACGACTACAGCTCGATCATGGTCAAGGCCCTGGCCGACCGCCTGGCCGAAGCCTGTGCCGAATGGCTGCACGAACAGGTGCGCAAGGAACACTGGGGTTATGCCCGCGACGAGCAACTGGACAACGAAGCGCTGATCAAGGAGCAGTACCGCGGCATCCGCCCGGCACCGGGCTACCCGGCCTGCCCGGACCATACCGAAAAAGAGACCCTGTTCCGCCTGCTCGATGGCACGGCCATTGGCGAAACCGGGCCAAGCGGCGTGTTCCTCACCGAGCACTTCGCGATGTTCCCGGCCGCGGCGGTCAGTGGCTGGTACTTCGCCCACCCGCAGGCGCAGTACTTTGCCGTGGGCAAGGTCGACAAGGACCAGATCGAGTGTTACAGCGCGCGTAAAGGCCAGGATGTCAGCGTCAGCGAGCGCTGGCTGGCCCCTAACCTGGGTTACGACAGCTGAGTCTGCCGGGGCCGCCTTGCGGCCCTTCGCGACACCCGGTTGCGGCTGCCCGGGCCCGGTTGCTTCGGCAGGCGCGGGCTCGGGTCGCGAACGGGTTGCACGGTAGCGGCAAACCCCACCTACACTGTCCCTGATTGCCTCTGATTATTCAGGAGCCACCATGGACGATTCCAGCCAAGGCAAACCGCCGACCTTCTGGCAGATGCTGCACAGCATCCTCGCCGCCGCCTTCGGCGTGCAAAGCGGCAAGAACCGCGCCCGCGACTTCACCCATGGCAAGGCAAGCCATTTCATCGTCATGGGCACACTGTTCACCTTGGTGTTCATTGCCGTGCTGATTGGCCTGGTGCAACTGGCGCTACACCTTACCGCGCGTTAATCACGGGGCCGCAAAGCACAACACCTGCGCAATGGCTGCCGCAGGCGCCGTGGCTGCATCACGGTCGGAAGGTTCAAGTCACTGGTGGCTGACCCAGTAAACGGCGGTGACGACCACCAGCACGATCAGGCAGAGGATCGCCCAGGCATCGACACTGCTGTCAGCTTTGCGGACCTTGGTTGAGTTTCCCATTGCATTGCCTCTTGTAGTGGTTATGGGAATGCACTTCACAACCAGCAGTTAAGACGAGCAATGCCCTTCTCTCAAGCAGGGTCTTTCAATATTCGACCGGCGACGTCAAAAACGGGTATTGGTAACTGGCAGGCCGCCCTTCGGCGCTGTAACGCTGAAAATCCACGCCATAGTCGTCCCGCTCCAGCAGTTTCAGCCAACGCCTGGCCTTGGCCGGGTCAATCACCTGCATGACCGGCGCCGTGTGTACACGCAAGCCATCACGGTTCAGCGCCAGCCCCTGGGCATCATCGTGCAGCATCACCATGGCCCAGCCACCGAGGGTGAAATGCCCACCCAACAGCACGCTCAGGCGGCCGTCGATGCGCGCACGCAGCGCCTCGGGCGAGCTGTTCACAGCACCGAACAGCACGTCACGCCCCGGCGTATGGCCGGCTTCCTGGAAAGCTTGCATGGCGCCGAAGGCCATTTCGTCATTGGCCGACCACACCAGGCCGATGTTCGGGTAACGCTGCAGCAGCAGCTGCGCCTGCTCGTAGGCCCGCTGTCGGCTCCAGCCGCCATACACCACCTGACGCAGGCGCACCTGGGGGAAATCGGCCAGCGCCCTGCGCATACCCTGCTCGCGCAGTTGCGAGGCCGGCGTGGTCTTGACGCCGACAAACGCCAGCAACTCTACCGGGCCATGGCCACGTGGCAATCGCGCGACCATCTGATGCAACATCTCGAAACCCGCCTGTTCGTCATTGCTGGTCAGTGTGCCCAGTGGCGCGGCAAACTTGTCGGGCTGGGCCAGGATGCTGCGCTCCTGGCTGGCCGTGAGGCCATTGTTCACCAGCAGCAGCTTCACCCCAGTGCCGCGCGAAAGGCGCAGGATTTCCGGCGCCACGTATTGCTCGTTGACCACTATCAGGTAATCGGGCCGCTGCGGCGCGGTGAGTATCGCCCTTGCCTGGGTCAACGCCTGGTCGGCACTGCGCTCGGTGTATTGCACGCGCAGGGTCATGCCCAGCTCCTGGGCGGCGGCCTGCATGAACCGGCTGTAGCTGTTCCAGAACGTCTCACTGGACAGCCCCGGGTTGAGGAACACCACCGAAGCCGGTTGTGCGCTCGCCGCCAGCGGCAAGGCAAGACAAATGCTTTGGCACAACGCCTTCAACATGGGCTGGCATCCCTGTAACGCAAACCGCGGATTATACCCGCCGCGCCGGTATACTGGGCACAAATGGCAGTCAGTCTCACATAGTCCATTTGGTTCTTTTCATATGCAAAAACATCACTTTAGCGCATAAACGCAACCTGCTATCGTTCCCCGGCTCCGTACCGGAGTGCGCGGCCGTGCGCGCGAATAGCTGCATGCCTGAGACAGGACTTTTATGTACGTATACGACGAGTACGATCAGCGGATCATCGAGGACCGCGTCAAGCAGTTCCGTGATCAGACCCGCCGCTACCTGGCCGGTGAGCTGAGCGAAGAAGAATTCCGCCCTCTGCGCCTGCAGAACGGCCTATACATCCAACGTTTCGCGCCGATGCTGCGTGTCGCCGTGCCGTACGGCCAGCTGAACGCCACCCAGGTTCGCACCCTGGCCAAGATCGCCCGCGACTACGACAAGGGCTACGCCCACATTTCCACCCGGCAGAACGTGCAGTACAACTGGCCGGCGCTGGAAGATGTTCCAGACATCCTTGCCGAGCTGGCCAAAGTGCAGATGCACGCGATCCAGACCAGCGGCAACTGCCTGCGCAACACCACCACCGACCAGTTCGCCGGGGTTGCTGCAGACGAGGTCATCGACCCACGGCCATGGTGCGAAATTGTGCGCCAGTGGACCACCTTCCACCCGGAATTCGCCTTCCTGCCGCGCAAGTTCAAAATTGCCATCAATGGCTCGCAGGAAGACCGTGCCGCCATCGAAGTGCACGATATCGGCCTGGAGCCGGTGCGCAATGCGGCCGGTGAGCTGGGCTTCCGCGTATTGGTAGGCGGCGGCCTGGGGCGTACCCCGGTGGTCGGCTCGTTCATCAACGAATTCCTGCCGTGGCAAGACCTGATCAGCTACCTCGACGCCATCCTGCGCGTGTACAACCGTTACGGTCGCCGTGACAACAAGTACAAGGCGCGGATCAAGATCCTGGTCAAGGCCCTGACCCCGGAAGTGTTCGCCGAAAAGGTCGAGGCCGAAATGGTCCACCTGCGTGGCGGCAGCACTACCCTGACCGAAGCCGAAGTGCAGCGGGTATCGCGCCACTTCGTCGACCCCGAATACCTGGCCCTGGACAACGTCGACTTCGCCGCCCAGGACGCCGAGTACCCTGGCTTCGCCCGCTGGCGCTCGCGCAACACCCGCGCTCACAAGCGGCCGGGTTACGTGGCCGTTACCCTGTCGCTCAAACCCACCGGCGTGGCCCCGGGTGACCTGACCGACAAGCAGCTGGACGCGGTGGCCGACCTGGCCGAGCGCTACAGCTTCGGCTTCCTGCGTACTTCGCACGAGCAGAACATCATCCTGGCCGATGTCGAGCAGCGCCAACTGCACGCGCTGTGGCTGGAATTGCGCGAAAGCGGCTTCGCCACCCCGAACATCGGCCTGCTGACCGACATCATCTGCTGCCCGGGCGGTGATTACTGCTCGCTGGCCAATGCCAAGTCGATCCCGATTGCCGAGTCCATCCAGCGCCGCTTCGACGACCTGGACTACCTGTTCGACATCGGCGAAATCGACCTGAACATTTCCGGCTGCATGAACGCCTGCGGCCACCACCACGTGGGCCACATCGGCATCCTCGGCGTGGACAAGAAAGGTGAGGAGTTCTACCAGGTGTCGCTGGGCGGCAACGCTGCACGCGGCGCAAGCCTGGGCAAGATCCTCGGCCCGTCCTTCGCCCAGGATGACATGGCCGATGTGATCGAAAAGCTGATCGCGGTGTACGTCGAGCAACGTACCGAGGAAGAGCGTTTCATCGACACCTACCAGCGTATCGGTATCGACCCCTTCAAGGAACGCGTCTATGCAGCGAATCATTAAGAACAATCAGATCGTCGACGAAACCTGGCACCTGCTGCCCAAGGAAACGTCTTTCGACGAGCTGACCAACTGCGACGACTACATCGTTCCGCTGCAGATGTGGCGTGACCATGCCCATGTGCTCAAGGCCCGCGACGGCGGCCTTGGCGTGTGGCTGGACAGCGACCAGGAAGCCGAAGAAATCGGTGAAGACGTGCAGTACTTCCAGGTCATCGCCTTGAACTTCCCCGCCTTCACCGACGGGCGCAGCTACTCCAACGCGCGCCTGCTGCGTGACCGCTACGGCTTCAAGGGCGAGCTGCGTGCCATTGGTGACGTACTGCGCGACCAATTGTTCTACATGGCCCGTTGCGGTTTCGATGCATTCGCCATCCGTGCCGACAAGGACCCGGAAGACGCATTGCAGGGCCTCAAGGACTTCTCGGTGACCTACCAGGCCGCTACCGACGAGCCGCTGCCGCTGTTCCGTCGCCGCTGATTGCCACCTGCAACACCACGGCCCGCCGCAATGGCGGGCCGTTTCATTTGTACCCGCCGGTACCGCTCAACCCTGCCCCAGCTTCCTCCCAGCCCACCCACGCCTGCGCCCTTTTTTGCCTGGGGATCAAATGTCCTTGGTCGAACCCCGCCTTAATCAAATCGCATCAAACTTGCACACTGCTCCACACTCAAACAACGGACGGGGCTGCCCCCCTGGCTGAATTCCAGCCCCTTCCCTCACCTAGCAGGAGCCACCTCATGAGCATTCCATCTTTTGGTCTCGGTACTTTTCGCCTCACAGGCCAGACGGTCATCGACTCGGTCAAGGCCGCCCTCAAGCTGGGCTACCGGGCCATCGACACCGCGCAGGTCTACAAGAACGAAGCAGAGGTCGGCCAGGCCATCGCCGAGAGCGGTGTACCACGCGGTGAGTTGTTCATTACCACCAAGATCTGGGTCGACAACTATGCCCATGACAAGCTGCAAGACAGCTTGAAGGAAAGCCTGAAAAAACTGCGCACCGACTACGTGGACCTGTTGCTCATCCACTGGCCAGCCCCGGGCAACGGCGTTGACCTGCCCGCCTACATGGCCGCCTTGGCCGAGGTCAAGAAAGCGGGCCTGACCCGCCAGATCGGGGTGTCGAACTTCAATATCGCGTTGACCGAGCAAGCCATCGAGGTGGTGGGCAAAGGCGAAATCGCCACCAACCAGATCGAGCTCAGCCCGTACTTGCAGAACAGCAAGCTGGCTGCCTATCTCGAGGCGCAAGGCATCACTGTCACGTCCTACATGACCTTGGCCTACGGCAAGGTGCTGAAGGACCCGGTGCTGACCGAGATCGCCACCAAGCACAAGGCCACCGTGGCCCAGGTTGCCCTGGCCTGGGCACTGCAACTGGGCTACGCGGTGATCCCCTCGTCGACCAAGCGCGAGAACCTGGCCAGCAACCTGTTGGCCCGTAGCCTGAAGCTGGATGACCAGGACATGGCACGCATCGCCACGCTGGAACGCAATGGCCGTGAAGTCAGCCCGCCGGGCCTTGCCCCTGATTGGGACTGAGACACTCTGCAGGGGGGCATGGGACCGAGCGCCACTTTGCACGGCCAAGCCGTGTACAGTACGCCTACAACAATGCCCACAAAGGAGCCCGGCCCATGAGCGTAACGCTGTCCCCCCTGCACATCGACTGCGATTTCGATTCTGGCAATATCCAGGTACTGGATGCCAGCAACCCGGCGCAGGTGCGCCTGGCCATCCGCCCGGACACCCACAGCGACCATTACCAGTGGTTCCACTTCAGGGTCAGCGGGCTGACGCCGGGCCAGGTCCACCGCTTCAGCCTCGACAACGCCTCTGGCGCTTCGTACAAGCATGCCTGGAGCGGCTACAACGCCGTTGCCAGTTACGACCAGCAACGCTGGTTCCGGGTACCCAGCCAGTTCGATGGCAGCGCGCTTTCGTTCGAGCTCAAGGCTGAGCAGCCACAGGTCTGGTTCGCCTACTTCGAACCTTACCCGCGCGCTCGCCACAACCAGTTGATCGAGCGGGCCCGGCAACTGCCCGGTGTCGAATTGCTGGCCAGCGGCCGCAGCGTGCAAGGCCGGGACATTCCCCTGCTACGGGCGGGTGATGGTGCCGAGGGCAAGCGCAAGCTATGGCTGATCGCCCAGCAACACCCCGGCGAGCACATGGCCGAATGGTTCATGGAGGGCGTGATAGACCGCCTGCAGGCTAACGACACGGTGATTCAGCAACTGCTGGGCAAAGCCGATCTGTACCTGATCCCCAACATGAACCCCGACGGCGCCTTCCTTGGCCATCTGCGCACCAACTTCAAAGGCAAGGACCTCAACCGTGCCTGGCAGGACGCCAGTGTCGAACTCACCCCGGAAGTGTTCTTCGCCCAGGCGCAGATGAAGCAATATGGTGTGGACGCCTTCATCGACGTGCACGGTGATGAAGAAATCCCCCATGTATTCACGGCGGCGTGCGAGGGCAACCCAGGCTACACACCCCGGCTGGCAAAGCTTGAGGCGCAGTTCCGCAGCACCCTGTGCAGCCTTACCCCCGACTTCCAGACGGTACATGGCTACACCCGCGACGAGCCTGGCCAGGCGAACACCACCCTGGCCTGCAATGCGGTGGGCATGGCGTACGACTGCCTGTCGCTGACCCTGGAAATGCCATTCAAGGACCATGATGATGCGCCCAACGCCGCCACCGGCTGGTCGGGCGCGCGCTCCAAGGCACTGGCCGGCGCCGTGCTGGAGACGCTGGCAGGCATGCTTGGCGACTTGCGCTGACCCCGCGGCTGGCGCATGCCTTCAAAACTGCACATCCAGGATCACACTGTCGGTATAGCTGGCCGCGGGCGGCGTGGCCTGATCGGTGTAGACCTTGGCGTTGTAGTTGAACACCTGGCTGCCGGTGCCGGTACCGGCACCGGGGTTCACATCCGCATCAGTGCTCGCGCGGCGTGCCGCACCAACTGCGCCCCACCGCACCGTACCGGCCCCCTTGAAAATGTCGTATGCCAGGTAATTGCTGGTGGTAGATTTCATGCGCCGCCTGCCATTGGCCACGTTCTGCCCGTCGTCCAGGCCAACCGTGTAGTTGCTGCCCTTGGTGCACGACACACTCAGGCTCTGGCTGACCGTGGCGAACCCTGCCACCACCGGGGCACTGCCGAAGTTGATGTTGGGCGTGGTGATCTGGCAATCGTTGGTCACTGTCAGGCTCACGGTCAGGGTTTTGCTGCCTGAACCGATGTCGCGCCCAAGGCAGGCGCCGAGCAAGCCAATGCCCGAACAGTAGTCCCAGCTCCAGGCAATGGTCAGGGTTTCCTGGTACAGGCCAGCGGCGACATTGCTGCCCACCTGGGTGCGCATGTACAGCGGCACCGATTTGGGGGTGGTGCCGCCGAGCAAACCCAACAGGTCGAGAATGCCGGTACGGGCGAAGTCATAGGCCACGCCGCGGGCAATCGGGTAATTGGTGGTGTTGTCGCCGTACACCGTGTAAGGAATCACATCCCCCGTCGGGCCTACCAGGCCGCTGCTGGGCGACGTGATAGTGAGATAGAAATGGTCGCTGTTGCTCAGCACGCTCAGCAGCGACCCTGTGCACTGCAACCCCGAGTTCAGGGTCGAGGCGTTCTGTGCCGTGGTGCGCACCTGCGTGGAATTGAGGCTGCCGAACGCGGCCGGCAGGGTCGCCACCGATGAGCACAACCCCCAGGCGGCCCCCATGGGCAACCACAGCAAGCTTGCCAGCAGGCCCCGCTGCCAGGCCGTCATCGGCACACCAACGGCCCAAGCAACGGGATCGAACCTCGCGCTTCGGGGAAGTCGAACTCGACCTGGCAGCGCCCGCCCCCCTCCAGCGCGACCTGCAGGCGGTTGCGTGGCGACAGGTTCTCCAGGTACACCAGCCCGTCCCAACCGACCACAGCCTGGCTGCCCGATTGCTCGTGGGTCACCCGGCTGCCCAGTTTCAGCGGCTGCTGGCTGGCATCAACCAGCTCGATGCTCGCCGCCAGTACCCGTTTCAGCGGGAACTCCAGCAGGTAGCCACTGCCGCGGCGCACGGCCACACGCTGCTCCACATTCGGCGCCAGCACATCGGGCGGCAGGTCCATGGGGTCGATCTCGTACTTGCCGCGGTAGTAACCACTGCTGTACGGCACCAGCAGGTGGCCGCCGGCGTCGGTACGGCCGACCTCCTGGTTTTCATAGCGCACCGGTACATCGGCATAGCCGTCGGTACTGACCACGACGAAAGCGTCGTCGATCCGGTTGGCGGCGAACAGCCCATCCATCCATACCAGCGAACCACTGGCATCGGCCCAGCGGGTCGTTGCGCCGCTGCTGCCATATACGCCGGCCTGTAGCTGTACCGACTGCAAGCGCCAGGTCACATCGGCCTGGCGATAGGCATCGCGGTCGCTACCCTGGGCATAGCCGAGGTTATAGCCCACGCCGCTGCCTACCGGCACGGCGCGCCCGTAATTGACCCGCTGCAGGGTTTCACCGGTGTTGCTGCGTTCCAGGCCTAGCGCCAGCGTGCCATGGGTGTCGAACGGAATCACCAGTTGCGCCTGCACGGCCCACTGCCCGCCAGCGATTTCGCGGTTGGCCGACAGGTACACACTGCTGCTGCCTGACAACGGCCTGCTGTAGCTCAGGTTGATCAGCCGGGTACGCGTGCCGTCTGCAGCGCGCACGTCGAAGTAGCCGGCACCGACGTTGCCGTACCTGTCAAGGCTGAGGCTGAGGCTGACCTGCTCGCTGCGTGTGCTTGCCTGTATGTCCGGGGTGTCGACCCGGCTCAGGTCGGCATAGTCGGCACGGCGTTGCAGGCGCTGGTAGCTGAAACCGAAGCGCTGGCTGTTGTATTGGTAACCCAGCGCGACCTGCTGCCCCTGATCGCCGTCGAAACGGCTCTGCGCGAGCGCGGCATTGAGCACACCGAAGTTGCCCAGCCGCAGGTTGCCACCCAGGCCACCCAGCATCAGCGAGGCAGCGGTTTCAAGGTGGGTTTCCACGGTGAACGTGTCGCTTACCCCATGGCGCAGGCTGGCGCTGGCCGCCCCCGCGCCGTAGGCAAAGTCCCGCACACCGTAGTCACGCCTCAGGCTCCCGGCCGCTATCGAATAGTCTGACAGGCCTTTTTGCAACAGGCTGCTGGTGACGTAGAACGGCAAGGTGGTGGAAACCTGCCGGCCCAGGGCGTCGGTGGTGACCACCACCGCTTCGCCGGCACCGTTGATGAACGGCACATTGGTCAGCGTGTAGGGGCCTGGCTGCAATTCGTTGGAACTGGCCTTGTAGCCGTTGATGAACAGGTCGAGCGAGGTCGGTACCGCGGCTTCGCCGGCAAACGCCGGCAAGGGGTAAGTGACCAGGTCCGGCCGCGCGGCGAAGTCGCGCGACAGTTGCACGCCGCCCACCCGTACCGAACGGGTCCAGGGCAGTGCCCCGGTAACGAAATCGCCGGCCTCGTAGGTCAACAGGCGCTGCTCGTCGGTGAAGCGCCAGGTGGTGTCGTAGCGCAGAAAGCCCCGCCTTGCCGGGTCGGCCTGCGCGCCATTGAACGATTGGCGCCATTGCCCGGTGCTGGCGAAGGTGCCCCAGCCGTCGAACACGCGCAGTTCGTTCCAGGCCGCCAGGTAGGTGCCGCCGTCATCGGTGTCGTTCAGGTACAGGTCGTAGTTGAACAACGCGCCGAAGCTGCTCCGCGCATCGCTGGGCGGGTACAGGTTACGATCGCCGACCTGCTGCTCGGGCAACCAGGCCGGCGGCACTTGCAGCAACAGCCGCAGGTTCCGGCTGTCGTAATCGGCGTGCAGCCCGCTCACCGCGTCGAGGGCGACCTCGCCCTGGGGGTCGCCGGGCAGTGTCACACCCGCCGCACGCAACACGGCGCTGTCCAGGTACAACTGGCCGGCCCGCTGCTGCACCGGCACCAGCTCAGCCTTGGGCATGCGGTTCACCATCAGGTCGAGGAACAGCGTGGCGTCGGCAATGGCGGACAGCTCCGAGGGCGGCGGCGGCAGGTCGTCGGCCAGCGCCAGCGCTGGGCCAAGCACGGCCAACTGCAGGCACCCGCGGCGCAACCTCAGCGCTAGCCATTTCACACACGGTATCCAACCATTGCCGGGTCCTCCTTGGCCCCTGCGCTGCATTCTGGTGCTGGTTCACTGCCCCTGGGGTAGGGTGCCGGCCGTGGCCTGGCCGTTGACCCGGCCTTGCAGCACACTGCCTGTATTGAGCGCCACGGGTGCCGGCCAACGCATACTCGCGCCCGGCAGCACATAGCCCAGCAAACCTTCGGCCAGCGCCTTGCGCTGGCCGCCCTGCTGCAGCACCACGTCGGTCAGCCGTGCATGCACCGGGCCGGTATTGCGCAGTTCCACATAAGGCTTGCCCTGCACCGTGACAGGCCGCCAGCTCAACTGGGGCTTGCCCACGCTGGCGGCGGTGCGCCCGCCCTCGGGGTCCGCCTTGCCCCACAGCCCTTCGCCGTAGACGAACAGCGGTACGGAATAGCGCATCTGCAGCCGAATGGCGGCCGTGGTGCCGGGGCCGGCCTTGTCGAGCGGGATGGCCGGCGGAATTTCGTCGATGATGATGCGATAGGCCTTTTCCTGGCCGGCAGGTGAAGGGCCTGTGCGGGTCAGGCGGATCAATTGCTTCTGCCCAGGAGGAATATTGGCCACCGGGGGGCTGCCGATGATCTCGCGCTGGGCCTGGAACTGCTCCTGGTAACGCCCTTGGTGCCAGGCAAACACCCGCACCTGCAAGTTGGCAGCCTCGGTACCGCGGTTCTCCAGCCACAGTGCGCCGGCCTTCTGGTCGGCCTCCAGCACCGGGTCGATCGGCCAGATCAACACCGAGGTGGCTGCACCAGCCGGCAGGCTTGCCAACCACCACAACCCGATCAGCCCTTGCGCCCACTTCGCGCCTACTGCCATCAAGCTCTCCTTAGCACTGGTCATTGGCGCCGCTGGCGTTCACCAGGTCACCATCACTTGCACAACATCGGTATAAGTCCCTGCCGGCAGCTTGCCGGTCAGCTGAACCCGCCCATACACCGGCAGCTTGATCGCCGTGGCGTCGCTGTAGCTCACGGTGGCGCTCTGCCCTATGCCCAACGGCTGGCTGTAGGCGGCATCCCGGTACAACTGGTAGGCCAGGACCTGGCTGCCGCTGGTGTTCTTCAGATAGCGCGTGCCGCTGGTACTGTTCTGGCCACCGCCCAGGCTCATGCTCACCGCCACACCCGGGGTGCACTGGAAGGTCACCGTGGTGCCGCCCAGCGAGGTACTGAGCACGCTGGTGGACAACGCCGACTGGGTGCCATAGTTCAGCACCCCATACTGGCTGACACCGCCCACCACCAGGCAACCGGCAGCGACCTGCGCCGCGACCGTGAAGGTGCTGGTAGTGGCCGCATCCAGTGGCGCCGCCAGTAGCGCACCAAGGCCAGCCAGGCCCACCGTCAGCCAATGGCGCATGGCTCAGAACGACAACTCGACGGCTACCGTGTCGGTGTACACCCCAGCTGGCAACCCGGCCTTGCCACGCGCCTGGCCGTACAGGTTGACGGTTTGCGCCACACCGGTACTGGTTGGCAGGGTGATGGTGCCATCGATGGCCAACACGGTGGTGCGCCCGGAGTCGGTATAGAAGTCGTAGGGCACGAAATTCCCCGCGCCATCAGCCAGTGCACGGGTGCCGCCGGTCGATTGACCATCATGCGACCCTGCACGCACGCGAATCGCCGGCACCGTGCCCGCTGAGCACAGAATGCTCAGCGCGCCACCGCTACCCAGCACCTGTGCGTTGGCCGTGGTGAACAAGGCATCCTGGGTGCCGAAATCCAGCGAGCCGAAGTTCAACCCCGAGGTGCCTGAACTGCCATTCACCTGGCAGGCCGCCGTCAAGGTCAGCGTCGAGTTGATGGTCCCGGTCACCGTGGCGGCCTGGGCCTGCGTGGCCAGGGCCAAACCCAGGCCGGCGAGGATGCAGCATGAAAGGTTCGTTCGCATCGGAGTCTCCTTGCGTGGTTACCAGTCCAGGGTCACCCGGAGGGTGTCGCGGTACAGCCCGGCTGGCAGCGCACGCGGTTGCGCCACCACCACGCCGTAGATGGGGATCGGTATCTGTTGCGTGCTGCTGATGACGAAGGCCCGTGCCTGGCCGATGCCGTAACGGCTGTTACCGCCCGGGTCCACTGCCAGCTGATAGGGAATCAGCTGGCTGCCGTTGCTGAGGCGACGAATGCCGTCGTCGCCATGCATGCCACCATTGATGCGCACGTTGAATGCACGCACTTCGGGGGTGCAACTGATTTGCAGGCTGCCCTCGCCGCCCGCTTCATCCACCCGGCTACGCAGCGGCTGGTCCCAGTTCGGGCCCCGCTCGCCGAAGTCCAGCAAGCCCGGGTTGGCCAGGGTCGCCGGTTGCGCTTCGTTGCTGCTGATCTGGCAGGCGGCGCTGATCACCAGCCGCGCCTGAATGAAGCCAGTGGCGCTGCCATGCGCTGCACCGCCTGGTACCAGTAAAGGCCCCAGGGTCAACAGCAGGATCGAGGTGCGGTTCATGGCTGCGCGTCCTTGTGCATGGCAGCATCCTCACCAAGTGACCGTGACTTTCAACAGGTCGGCGTACAGGCCGGCTTTCGGCACCCAGGCCAGCGTGTCGATTCGCGCATACAGCGGCAATTCGGCCGAGCCGCTATCGGGCACCCGGGCCGCCTGCGCAACGTTCACTGGCAGTGGCTCGCGCCAGGCCGCGTCGCGATAGAGCCGATAAGGAATAGGCCGGCCCGGGGCGTCGTCGCTGGCCAGGAAACGCACGTCGCCAGTGCCGCCGTGCTGGCCGCCGTCGACCTGTACTTGATAAGGCGTGTCGGGGTTGCACTCTAGGCGCGGCGGGCGCTGGCTCAGCAACACCCCGGCCAGCGGTGCCGCCGGGCCATCCAGCCGCGGCGCAGCACCCAGGTCGATTCGCCCAGCAGCCTGCGCGCCCGCGTCGCGGGCCTGGGTAACCAGCATGCAGCCGCGCTGCACCAGCACCCGCACCTCCACCAGGAATTCTGCCGCTGCCCCAGCGTTGCTCAGTAACAGGCCAAACAACCCGGCCAGTAAGCGCTCCTTCACCTTGTTGTCCTTATCGCTCTATGCTCAGTTGAGCCTAGCAGCGAGGCACGGCGCCAAAAGCTGCAACCGACCGTTTTTTGGTATTAGCAACAAAGCGATAGCGTTCGATGAAAAAAAACCTGCAAGGGGCAGAACCCATCGTGACTCACAGACCTCAAATGGCCAGAAGCCGGCGAATGGGCCGATATTCTGATAAGGTGTACCTCCATCATCCTGCCTCAAACTCGTGCGGCAAGCATGGACCGACAAGACAGGAGCTTTCAATTGATGACTGCAGATAGCACGCTCGCCCAAGCCGTGGAGCGTTGCGCTCAGGAACCGATCCAGGTGCCCGGCAGCGTCCAGCCCCACGGTTTCCTGGTGGTCGTCGACGAAGCCGACTTGCGGGTACTCCAGGCCAGTGAAAACGTCGAACAGTGGCTGGGCAAGCCGGCCAGGGAGCTTATCGGTTGCCATTTCGCCGAGCTGGTCAGTGGCGGGTTCGACTTGCGCATGCACCTTTCGCGGTTACCCGAAGACGAAGTATTCCCCTTTCACATTGGTGATGTGCACCTGTGCGAAGGGGCACCGCACACCGCCGCCTTGCACCTGCTGGCCCACCGTCACGATCAGGTGCTGATCGCCGAATTCGAACCACCGCGGCTGCCGTCCGACCTCATCGGGCAAGGCGATTACTACCCGCTGGTGCGCAACTTCGTCAGCACCCTGCACCTGGCCGGCAGCCTTGAAGAGCTGCTGCAGCAAACGGTGGCTCAACTCAAGCGCATCACCGGTTTTGGCCGGGTCAAGGCTTACCGCTTCGATGCAGAAGGCAATGGCCAGGTTCTGGCAGAGGTCGCCGACCCGGGCTACCCCAGCTACCTGGGGTTGTGCTTTCCGGCCTCGGACATCCCGCGCCAGGCGCGCGAACTCTACCGGGTCAACCGTATCCGCGTGATCGAGGACGCCAACTACCAGCCTTCGCCGCTGCTGCCGGCAGCCAACCCGCGTACCGGCAAGGCGCTGGACATGAGCTTTGCGACACTGCGCAGCGTTTCACCGGTGCACCTGCAGTACATGCGCAACATGGGCACCCTGGCGTCGATGTCATTGTCGATCGTGGCCGATGGCAAGTTGTGGGGGCTGATCTCTTGCCACCATCAGCAGCCCAGGCCTGTAGACCTGCGTACGCGCACCGCCTGCGAGCTGCTGGCCAGCGTGCTGTCGTTGCAGGTCGAGTCCCGCGAGTCGCACGCCAGCACCAGCAAGGTACTGGAGTTGCGCCAGCACATTGTCCGCATGATTTCGTCCATGGCCGACCATGACAGCGTCAGCGATGGCCTGCGCGACGTGCCCGACGTCCTGTTGACCTTTGCCGACGCCCAGGGCGCCGCGGTGATCTCGGCAGAGCGCTGCGACCTGTTCGGCCAGACGCCACCCACCGCCCAGGTCACGGCGCTGGTGCACTGGCTGAGCCAGCGTGGCGACGAACATGTATTTTGCACCGACAACGTGCGCCGCGACATCGACGAGTTGCCCGAGCTGGCAGACCATGCCGGTGGCGTGCTGGCCGTTGCGATTTCGCAGATCCATTCGCACTACCTACTGTGGTTCCGCCCCGAACAGGTACGCACGGTGAATTGGGCAGGCCAGCCGACCAAGCAGGTGGGGCCACAGGGCAACCTCGACCCGCGGCACAGTTTCGAGCGCTGGCAGGAGCGACTGCATGGCTACTGCGCACCTTGGGAGCCACTGGTGGTCGAGGGCGTGCAGGATCTGCGCACGGCGGTGCTGGGCATTGTGCTGCGCAAGGCCGAGGAGTTGGCACAGCTGGCCGGTGAACTGCGCCGCTCGAACAAGGAACTCGAGGCGTTTTCGTACAGCGTTTCCCACGATCTGCGCGCGCCGCTGCGGCACATTGCCGGCTATACCGAGCTGCTCGGCGAAATCGAGGGCGCAGGGTTGAGCGAGCGTGGCCAGCGCTTCCTGCAGCACATCGGTGAAGCCGCCAATTTCGCCGGCAGCCTGGTGGACAACTTGCTCAACTTCTCGCAAATGGGCCGCTCTGCCCTGCGCATGTCCGATGTCGACCTGAACGCCCTGGTCGAGGCTATCCGCAGCGAACTGGCGCCCGATTACCAAGGCCGCGAGATCATCTGGGACATTGCACCACTGCCGAAGGTGATCGGGGACCCGGCATTCATCAACCTGGCATTGCACAACCTGATCGCCAATGCCATCAAGTACACCCGCGGTCGTGAGCCCGCGCGCATTTCGATCAGCGCCGAGCAACACCCGGAAGAAACCGAAATCTGTATCCGCGATAACGGCGTGGGCTTCGACATGGCCTACGCCAACAAGCTTTTCGGGGTATTCCAGCGCCTGCACCGCATGGAAGAGTTCGAAGGCACAGGGATTGGCCTGGCAAGCGTGCGCCGTATCATCGAGCGCCATGATGGCCGTGTCTGGGCCGAGGGCCAGATCGACCATGGCGCCAGTTTCCACTTTTCTCTACCGCGCCAACCCGCGACTACCCGAGGCACCTGAACAATCATGCTCAAACCCATCCTGCTGGTCGAAGACAATCCACGAGACCTGGAGCTGACGCTTTTGGCTCTGGAGCGTAGCCAGTTGGCCAACGAGGTCATCGTCCTGCGCGACGGTGCCGAGGCGCTGGACTACCTGTTGCGCCGCAACGCCTATGCCGATCGTGATGACGGCAACCCTGCTGTAATGCTGCTGGACCTGAAGCTACCCAAAGTCGACGGCCTGGAGGTGCTCAAGGAAGTGCGCGCCACTGCCGAGCTACGTAGCATCCCCACGGTCATGCTGACCTCGTCCCGCGAAGAGCCCGACCTGCTGCGCGCCTACGAGCTAGGGGTCAACGCGTATGTGGTCAAACCCGTGGAATTCAAGGAATTCGTCGCCGCCATTTCCGACCTGGGAATCTTCTGGGCCGTACTGAATGAACCACCACCTGGCTCGCTGCGGCTGAACCGTCGCGGTAGCAATTGAGGCCGCCGCAACGGTGCCGCAAACGCCGTTGAAACTACTGATGGTCGAAGACAGCTCGATGGACGCCGAGCTGACCTTGATGCGCCTGGAGCGCAGCGGGCTGCATGTGCAATCGCATCTGGTATTCGACCATACGGGGGTCGAGCATGCCCTGAAGCAGGACCACTACGACCTGATCCTTTGCGACTGCGTGCTGCCGGGCTCGTCCGGCACCGAGGTGCTGGCCATCGCCCAGCGCCTGGCTGCCGACACCCCGTTCATATTTCTATCCGGGATCTACGGCGAAGAGCACGCCGTGGAAATGATCCGCCTGGGTGCTACCGACTATGTGCTGAAGAAGAACCTGCAGCTACTGCCCAAGGCGGTACGCCGGGCAATGACCGAAGTGCAGGAGCGCCAGCGCCGGCGCCGCGCCGAGGAGGCGCTGGTCGATGTCGAGGCGCGGGCGCGCATCGCCATCGACGCCGCGGGCATGGGCACCTGGGACCTGCGCCCGCAAGATGGCCTGTTGATATGCGACGAGCGCTGCAAGACCCTGTTCGGTCTGCCCGCCAGCGCCGACATGACCATGCAGGTATTCTACGACGGCATCTACCCAGACGACCTGGCGCTGGTGCGCGATGCCGTCGAATACGCCATGCTGCCCGAAAGTGGTGGCCAGTACCGGGTGGAATTTCGCACTGCCCAACCCAGTGGCCAGGAGCCGCGCTGGTTGCTCAGCAGTGGCCAGAGCCAGTTCGTGAACGGTCAGTGCGTGCGCTTTTCCGGCGTGCTGCAAGACATCAACACCCAGCGCTTGGCCACCCAGGCACTGCGCCAGCTCAACGAAATGCTGGGCGAGCGGGTCGAGCGCCGCACCCGTGAACGCGACCGCGCCTGGGAGCTGTCACAGGATCTGCTGGCAGTGCTGAACAAGGACCTGACCCCGGTGGCGCTGAACCCCGCCTGGGAAGCCAGCCTGGGCTTTTCCCGCGAGCGCCTGAGCCAGTCGTCGCTGTTGCACCTGTTGCCCGACAGCGATCAGGAACTGCTGTTGACCGAACTGGCCGCGCTCGCGCACGGCCGTACCAGCGTGCGTTTCGTTGGCCGCATCCTTCACGCCAGTGGCCAGCAACGCTGGCTGTCGTGGGTCGTGGTGCCCGAAGACACCCTGCTTTACGTGGTCGCCCGAGACATCACCAGCGAGCGCGAAACCGCGTTGGGCCTGGCCGAAGCCAATGCTCGCCTGCGCGAGCAGATCGATGAGCGCGAGCGCATCGAGGCCGCCTTGCAGCAGATGCAGCGCCTGGAAGCGGTCGGCCAGCTGACTGCCGGCGTGGCGCACGACTTCAACAACCTGCTGACCGTGATCCTCACCGGTGCCAGTTTCCTTGAGCGCGACCTGACCCGGGGCGACCTGGACAAAGCCCGGTCGCGCCTCAAGCATGTTCGCGAAGCGGGTGAGCGCGGTGCCAAGTTGACCTCGCAATTGCTCGCCTTCTCCCGTCGCCAGCGCCTGGAACCGGTACCGCTGAACCTCAACCGCACCCTGGCGGGCCTTGAGGAACTGTTACGCCGCACCTTGGGCGGCAACATCTCGGTGCGCCTGGACCTGGACCCAAGCTTGTGGCAGGCGCTGACCGATCCGACCCAGACTGAAATGATCATCCTCAACCTGGCCATCAATGCCCGCGATGCCATGCCCGATGGCGGCCAGTTGATCCTGGCGACCCACAACACCTGCATCGACACCGCCCCACAGCGCCCGGAAGACCCAGAGCGGGGCGAATACGTGATGCTGAGCATTCGCGACACCGGGTGCGGCATGAGCGAAGAGGTGGTGGCCAAGGTGTTCGAGCCGTTCTTTACCACCAAGGATATCGGCAAGGGTTCAGGGCTTGGGCTGGCCCAGGTCTTTGGTTTCGCCAAACAGTCCGGTGGTGGTGTGCGCATCGACACCAAGCCAGGGCGTGGTACCGAGGTGGCGGTATACCTGCCAGCAGTGAAAGACCGCGCGGTCAGTGAACCGGCAGCTGCCGTGCTCAGCCTTTCGATCAACGATAGCGGCCGTAACCGGACCGTACTGCTGGTGGACGATGACCACCTGGTACGTGACATGCTCGGCGATGTACTGCGCCAGTACGGCTACCAGGTGCGCCAGGCGCACAGCGGCGAACAGGCACTGGCGTTGCTGGATGACGAGATCGACTTGCTGCTGACCGATTTCGCCATGCCGGAATTCAACGGTGGGCAACTGGCATTGGCGGCCCGCGAGCGGCGCCCGCACCTGCCGGTGGTGTTTCTTACTGGCTATGCGGAGTTGCAAGGGTTGGAATTGCCGGGCAGCCTGGTGATGCAGAAACCGGTGCAAGCCGATGAACTGGCGCGGGTGCTCAACGAGATGCTGGGCGGCCTGGCAGTGCGCCAGGGCTGACCAATGGCTGGGCCGCTTTGCGGCCCTGGGCCAACGCAACGCTGCGGCCACAGTGGGTGTGGCATTTCGCACGCGCAGAAACGACAAAACCCGACGCTCATCAGAATAAGCACCGGGCAAGTTACGTTTGGAACTGGGAAATGGCAGGGGCGGCTGGATTCGAACCAACGCATGGCAGGATCAAAACCTGCTGCCTTACCGCTTGGCGACGCCCCTGTATCGGATGCAGCGTGAGCTGCTCTGACAATTCCAAGTGAGTGACAACTGCGTGTTGTCTTGGAATGCGCGGCACTTTAACAACAAAGTTTCGGTCTGTGAACCCCCTGATGAAAAAAAATTGTCAAAAAACAGCGGCTTAGTCATTTCTGCCGCCGCCGCCTACCATCCGTCGTTTTCTTCTCGCTTCGCTTCAACACATTCGCGTTCCTCCCTTCAAATCAGATAACCCATCTGCATTGACCAAGGAGGAACCCATGCCTGTCTCTCACGACCTTTACCAGGACCTGCACTACCCACGCGAGATCGTTCAACAACGTCGCCAGGCCGACAAGGCACTGGATCGCTTGCTGGATGAGTACGTCGATATCGACAACCAGGTACTGGCCGCCGAGGCCATCTCGGCAGGCAATTTCGTCGACGAGGACCTGCGCCACCTGAAAGAGCGCCGCCTGGCGGTGAAGTACATGATCGAGCGCCAGCTGGAACGCAAGGCATAGCCCAGCGGGCAGCCGTGGCGGCGACACCTATCGCGAGAAGTGATGATTGCCGCGCAATTTCTCTATTGGTCAAAATCGCCGCCCTCGGGCAAGCTGCACACTGCCCCGTCAATGCCCAAGGAGCTGTGCTTTTGCCTGCCTGGATCCCTACCCCGCTGCGCCAACTTGGCCAACGCCTGCGCGGCGCTGCCGCGCATCAGAGCGAACTGCTCGCCTGGTTCGAAGACAAGGCGCACAGCCGCGGTTATCAGCTCAGCGATGGCCAGCGCCGGGTGATCCACTGCATGGCCAGGCAATTGGCACAATTGGAGCAAGGCCAGCCGCGTAGCCTGTACCTGTACGGCTCGGTCGGCCGGGGCAAAAGCTGGCTGCTCGACGGCTTCTATCAGGCCGTACCGGTCGAAGCCAAGAAGCGCCTGCACTTTCATGATTTTTTTGCCCGCCTGCACCAAGGCATGCATCGCCACCGGGCGCTGGACGACGCACTGGGCGCGACCCTGGACGAGCTGATAGGCGATTGCCGGGTGCTGTGTTTCGATGAATTCCATGTACATGACATTGGCGATGCCATGCTGCTCACCCGGCTGTTCAATGCCTTGTTCAGCCGCGGGGTGTTTTTGCTGGTGACGTCCAACTACGCGCCTGAGGGGCTGCTGCCCAACCCCCTGTACCATGAGCGTTTCCTGCCGGTGATCCGCCTGATCAACAGCTCGATGGAGGTCCTGGAAGTCGGTGGCGATACCGACTTTCGCAGCCTGCCGGCCAACCGCGAGCAGCAGCGGTTCACCCAGGGGCATTATGTATGGCCCGGCACTGCGGCACAGCGCCAGGCGTTGCAGGTACCCGCGCCACGGCCAGTGCAGCTGAACGTGAACAAGCGCCCACTGCGGGCCCTGGCGGTGGATGGCCGGCGCGTGGTGCTCGGCTTCGACGACCTGTGCGAAAAAGCCACGGCGGTGATCGACTACCTGGTGCTGGCCGAGCAGTTCGACGAATGGGTCATCGATGGGCTGGATGACCTGGCGGACTGCTCACTGGCGGCGCAACAACGTTTCGTCAACCTGGTGGATGTGCTGTACGACCAGGACAGACAGGTGACGGTGATCGGCAAACGACCACTGGAAGAAAGCCTGGGTGGGCCGCTTGCCGACCTGATGCGCACCCGCAGCCGCCTGGGGCAGCTGCAGGTGGTCGGGCCGCAGGGCTAAACCGCCCTGGGCAAGTCAGCCAGCAGCGCCTCGATCTCTCCCAGCACTGCCGGGTCGTCCAAGGTCGAAGGCGGGACGTAGTCCTGCCCATCTGCAATCTTGCGCAACACCGCCCGCAGGATCTTCCCGGACCGGGTCTTGGGCAGGCGCTTCACCAGCCGCACCCGGTTGAAGCACGCCAACGGGCCTATTTCCTCGCGCACGCAGCGCACCAGGTCGACCAGCAACTGCGCCTCGGTAATGCCCTCGCCGTCCTTGAGCACCACCAGCGCCAACGGCACCTGGCCCTTTATTTCGTCATGCACGCCAATCACCGCGCACTCGGCCACTGCCGGGTGGCGCGCCACCAGGTCTTCCATTTCCCCCGTGGAAAGCCGATGCCCGGACACGTTGATCACATCATCGGTGCGCCCCATGATGTAAACGAAGCCATCATCGTCCAGGTAGCCGCCATCGCCCGTGTGGTAGTAGCCAGAGTAGCTGTGCAGATAGGCCTGCAGGTAACGTGCGTGGTCGCCCCACAGCGTCTGGCTGCAACCGGGCGGCAATGGCAGGGCGATCACGATCGAGCCCTGCTGGTGGGGGCCCAGCAGGCGCCCTTCGTCGTCCAGCACACGCACGTGATAGCCGGGCACGGCGCGGTTGCTCGAACCCGGCCGTGCCGCGCTGCCCTCCAGCCCCACGCAGGGCGCAGTGACTGGCCAGCCGGTCTCGGTCTGCCACCAATGATCGTGCACAGGCTTGCCACTCACCTGCTCCAGCCATTGATGGGTGCTCGAGTCGAGCTTTTCACCCGCCAGGAACACATGGCGCAGCGAGCTGAGGTCATGGTTGCGCACCCGCTCGCCCTGCGGGTCCTCCTTGCGAATGGCACGCATGGCCGTGGGCGCACAGAACAGCGCATTGACCCGATACTGCTCGACCACCCGCCAGTAGGCAGCGGCGTCTGGCGTGCGAATCGGCTTGCCCTCGTAGAATATCGTGGTGCAGCCGCTCATCAACGGCCCGTAGACGATCAGCGAGTGCCCCACCACCCAGCCCACATCGGAAATGCCCCACCACACATCACCGGCTTGCATGCCGTAGATATGGCGCATGGCGTAACACAGTGCCACTGCGTTGCCGCCGTTTTCGCGGACGATGCCCTTGGGTTTGCCCGTGGTGCCCGAGGTGTACATGATGTACAGCGGGTCACCGGCATCCAGCGCTACCGGCTCAACCGGCTTGGCAGTTTGCATCGCTACCTGCCAATCCAGGTCGCGCCCTGGCAGCAGATCGGCCTTCACCTGCGGCCGCTGCAGCACCAGCACTGAGCGCGGCTGGTGCCTGGCCAGTTGCAGCGCACGGTCGACCAGTGGCTTGTAGGGGATCACCTTGTCAAACTCCAGCCCGCAGGAAGCCGTCAGCAGCAGCGCCGGCCGCGCGTCATCGATGCGCAGGGCCAGCTCGTTGGCGGCGAAGCCACCGAACACCACCGAGTGCACCGCACCAATCCGCGCACAGGCCAGCATGGCCATGGCCGCCTGCGGCACCATGGGCATGTAGATGATCACGCCGTCGCCTTTGTTAACGCCCAGCTCGCGCAGCAAGCCGGCCAGGCGCGCCACCTCGTCGCGTAACTGCAGGTAGGTGTAGGTTTGCTGCACGCCAGTCACCGGCGAATCGTAGATCAGCGCCAATTGCTCGCCGCGGCCCTGCTCGATCTGGTGATCGAGGGCCAGGTAGCAGCTATTGAGCCGGCCATCGGCGAACCAGTGGTGGGTGCCATCGGCGTTCTCTTGCAAGACCTGGGCAGGTTTTTGATACCAGGCCAGGTGAGCGGCCTGTTCCGCCCAGAAAGCGGCAGGGTCGGAGATGGACTGGGCGTAGCTGTGCTGGTAGCTCATATCGAAAGGAACCCGATTTTGTTGTTATTGAAGGGCGAACCTGAAGTATGGCCTGCACCGCCCGCCTCGCCAGGCGACTAAAGTCACAACCGACCTGCAAATTTGCATAACGCGCCAATGCGCCCTATTTCGGTGCAAAACCCCTAGAATAGGCCCCCCTCAAGCCACCGAGCAGCCCATGGATATCGAACAGGCCCGTACCTTTCTGGAGATCGTGCGTTGCGGCAGCCTGGTCGCTGCCGCCGAGCGCCTGTTCGTTTCGCAAACGGCGATCACCGCCCGGGTGCAGCGCCTTGAACAGCAGCTGGGTTGCCAGTTGTTCGTGCGCAGCCGCAGTGGCGCCAGCTTGACCTGCGATGGCGAAGCTTTCGTCAGTTATGCCAACCAGTTGGTGCAGACCTGGGAGGCGGCGCGCAGTGACCTGCCGCTGCCCGAGGGCTGCCAGCAGGTGCTGCATGTAGGCGGTGAAGTGAGCCTGGGCAACCCGATGATGCTCGATTGGGTCAGCGCCCTGCATCGCGAACTGCCCAGCCACGCGATCCGCAGCGAGGTCAGCGACGGCGAGGCGCTGCTGCGCAAGGTCGAGATGGGCCTGCTGGACGCTGCGCTGGTCTACCAGCCAACCTATGGCCCGGGTTTGCAGGTCGAGCAGTTGATGGAAGAAAAGCTGATCCGCGTGCGCCGGGTCGATCGGCCCGAGCCGTATATCTACATCGACTGGGGCCAGGCCTTCCGCCGCCAGCATGACGCCGCCTTGCCCGAATGCGCGCGCCCGGCGCTGAGCTTCAACCTCGGACCACTGGCGCTGCAGTTCATTCTCGACCAAGGCGGTAGCGGCTACTTCCGCACACGGGTGGTTCAAGCCTACCTCGACAGCGGGGTTTTCGAACGAGTCCCGCACGCGCCTGAATTCACCTACCCAACCTATCTGGTCTACCCGCGCAAACGCGACAGCGAAGCCCTGCAGCAGGCGTTCAGCGTGCTGCGCCGGCTGGTGGCCGCCGGCGCAAGCGACTGGTCACAACGCTGGGACCCTGTTCTCTGAAACCTGTTGGGCCTTGCTGAGCAACTGGCGCTTGAGGCCGGCAATCAGGTCGGTCTGGGTGATCACCCCCACCAGGCGCCCATCGTCGAGCACCGGCAGGCAATGCAGGCCTTGTTCGCACAGCAGCGGCAGCAGGCGCTCCAGCGGGTGCTGGCTGCTGACGCTGACCACTGGCTGCATCATCACCTGGGCCAGGCGCACGGGCGGGCGGCCGAACAGTCCGCGCCAGGTGAAGCGGCCACGTTGCATGGCCGGGCCAACCAGATCGCTGAGGCTGACAATGCCCACCAGTTTGCCGTGCTGCAGCACCGGCAGTGTTTTCAGATGATGGCTGGCCAGCATGGCCCAGGCCTGCTCTAACGTCGTGTCGGGGCTGGCGAATTGCACATCGCGAGACATCACTGACGCCGCGGTGATGCCGCCCAGGCTGCGCTGCAAGGCATGCTGCTCGGTGGCCAGGATAATGCGCTCCAGTTCGTCCCGGGTGACGTCCACGAACTCGCCCAGCTCTTCGAGGGCATGGTCCAGGTCTTCGCTGCGCACGCCAACGCGCTCGGTAGGCAGCGGGTCATGGGTATGGTGCAGGTCCTTGCGGATTACCGCGCCCTTGGGGTAGCGCACGCCCGTCAGGCGGTTGTAGAGCACTGCCACCGTTACCAGGATCAGTGCATTGAGCAACACCGGTTGCAACAGGTGGTCGCCCAAGGCGGTCAGGCCTGGGTCGGCCAGTACCGCACTCACGGCCACCCCGCCACCCGGCGGGTGCAGGCAGCGCAGCAGGCACATGACCAGGATCGAGATCCCCAGCGCCACGGCGGCCACCCACAACTCGGGGCCGAACCCCTGGCGCATGGCCAGGCCAACAGCGCCTGCCAGGGCGTAACTGCCCAGCACTGGCCAAGGCTGAGCCAACGGGCCGGAGTGCACCGCGAACACCAGCACCGCCGACGCGGCCAACGGGCCGAGCAAGTGCAGAGCAATGCCCGGGCCGTAGGCCATGCTGGTCAGCCAGCCGGCGAGGAACAAGCCAAGCAGTGCGCCAATACCGGCACGCAACCATTCTTTGGGGGGGATATTCAGGGCGGGCGGCAATAGCCGCAGCAGACGACTTTCGGAACGCGAGGCAGGCATTTGAACTATCGGGGTCGTGTTTTTTTCGGTTTGAAAAGAAAGCCCAGGGCAGCTGCCTGGGCCTGGTATTGCGCAGGCAATATCACAAGGGGCTCCGTCCGTGGAGAGATGGAAACCACGCGGTTTCGTGAAGGCATTGTGCCGGCCGCGGCGCGATTGGGCCAATTCAAAAAAATGCGCCTGTACTGCAATTTTTTTGCAGTGCCTATCGGCAAAGCAGGCCGCCGCAGCCGCAGGCGCGGCTCGGGACCACTAGGCCTTGCGCGGCAGGTTCAGGCTCACCCGCAGCCCGCCCAACGGGCTTTGCTGCAACGCCAGCTGCCCTCCCCAGGCCTCCACGATGTCACGCACGATGCCCAAGCCCAGGCCGTGCCCGTCCACCTGTTCATCCAGCCGCGACCCGCGCCCCAGCACCTGCTGGCGCTGCCCCTCGGGGATGCCTGGCCCATCATCATCGACCCACAGCCGATACCCTTCGGCATCCGCCTCGGCCCCCAGGCGCACTTCGCTGTCAGCCCATTTGCAGGCGTTGTCCAGCAGGTTGCCCAGCAGCTCCAGAACGTCTTCCCGGTCCCATGGCAGTGACAGCCCGGGCGGCACATCACTGGCCAGTAGCAAACCTTCGCCATGGATCATGCCCAGGGTTTCGAGCAGGCCGGGCAACTCGGCATCGCAATCGAACTGCGCGCCTGGCAGGGCGTCGCCGGCCAGGCGCGCCCGGTTCAACTCACGGGCCAGGCGTTGCTGGATCTGCTCCAGTTGCTCACGCATCTGCGCGCTGACTTGCGGCAAATCCTTGAGGCGCTCGCTCGACGCCAGGCTGAGCAGCACCGCCAGCGGTGTTTTCAGCGCATGGCCAAGGTTGCCCAGGGCATTGCGTGAACGGCGCAGGCTGTCTTCGGTGTGGCTGAGCAAATGGTTGATCTGCCCCACCAACGGGGCCAGCTCGCTGGGGACTTCGGCATCCAGTTGCGAACGCTGCCCCTGCTGCAGCTGGGCGATCTGCTGGCGTGCCCGCTCCAGCGGCCGCAACGAGCGGGTGACGGTGATGCGCTGCAGCACCAGCACCAGGATCAACGCCACCAGGCCCATGCCCAGGCCGATCTGTTGCAGGCGCCGGAACCCCTGGCGTACCGGGGAATAGTCCTGGGCCACGCTGATGGAAATATCCTGCCCCAGGCGCCGGTAGTCGGCACGCAGGGCCAACAGGTGCTGCCCTTCCGGCCGCAGCTCATGGCTGTCGGAAAGCCCTGGGGCCGCCGGTTTGGGCATATCCAGGTCCCACAACGAACGAGAACGCCAGGTGCCCTGGTCGAAGTCGATGCGGAAGTAGTAGCCGGAAAACGGCCGCTGATAAGCCGCCGAGATACGCCGCTCGTCCAGCTGCAGGCCGGACGGCCCCCGCACCAGGGCCACCAGCAGGTTCTCGCTTTCCTTGCGCAGGCCGTTTTCCAGGTAGCGTTGCAGGCCGGCTTCGAACAACCACAGGGTCAGTTGTGCCAGCACCACGCCCACCACCACCAGCACAGCGACCAGGCCCAGGCTCAAGCGCGCCTGGATCGACTTCACTCGGCGCTCCCGGCGTAGATGTAACCTTGCCCACGGCGGGTTTCGATCACGCTGCGCCCCAGCTTGCGGCGCAAGTGATTGACGTGCACCTCCAATACATTGGAGTCACGCTCTGTTTCACCGTCGTACAGGTGTTCGGCCAAGTGGCTTTTGGACAGGATCTGCTGCGGGTGCAGCATGAAGTAGCGCAGCAAGCGAAACTCGGCAGCGGTCAGCTGGATATCTACACCGTCGCGGCTCACGCATTGGCGGCCTTCATCCAGGTGCAAGCCGGCCGCTTCCAGCCTGGGCTGGTTGGCCAGGCCGCGGGCACGGCGCAACAGCGCCTGTATGCGCAACTGCAACTCCTCGGGGTGAAACGGCTTGCTCAGGTAGTCATCGGCCCCTGCCTTCAACCCTTCGATACGCTCGGCCCAGGAGCCGCGCGCGGTCAGGATCAGCACCGGCGTGGCCAACGCAGCGGCACGCCACTGGGCGAGTACCTCCAGGCCCGGCATGCCCGGCAAGCCGAGGTCGAGGATGATCAGGTCATAAGGCTCGCTCTGGCCCTGGTACACCGCGTCACGGCCATCGGCCAGCCAGTCCACGGCATAGCCCTGGCGTTGCAAGCCGGCAATCAGCTCATCGGCCAGCGGTACGTTGTCCTCGACAAGCAACAGGCGCATTCAGTCGTCTTCCTCATCTTTGAGCAGGGCGCCGGTGCTGGCGTCAAGCTTGATTTCGCGAACCACGCCAGCAGGTGTCAGCAGCTCGACCTCATATTCGTAGCGATCATCGTCCTCTTCCAGTTCGGCTTCCAGCAAACGCGCCCCGGGGTAACGCCCCAGGGCGGTTTCCAGCAACTGTTCGAGTGGCAGGATGACGCCCTTTTGCCGCAGCTTAAGGGCTTCATCCTGATCGAGGTCGCGGGCGGCTGCCAGCGAGCACACGGCCAGCAGCGCCAGCGCCAGGTAGCGCGCTGGCCGTGGTAAGCGACGCATCAGTTGTCTCGCTCGTCCTTCACCACTTCACCGGTCTTGGCGTCCAGTGCCACGTCCCATTCCACGTTCTGGGTATCGCGCAGCTCGACTTTGTAGATGTAACGGCCGTACTCGTCTTCCAGCTCGGAATCGGTAACGGTGGCGCCGGGGTGCTTGGCGACGGCAGTGGCCTTGAGTTCATCCAGCGACTTGATGGTCTTGGCGTTTACCAGTTTGACCACTTCGTCGGGCTGCACATCCTTGGCGAAAGCGGCATTGGCGCCCAGGGCAAGGGCGGCGGCGGTGAACAGGGCAGTCAAGGTTTTCATCGTGCTTCTCTCCTGAGAGCTGTACAAGTTGTCTACGGGGTTAAGATTACCCGGCGGTCCTTAATTCAACCTGAAAGCAACGGGCGGCATGATAGCGCAGCCTGCGGGGCCGTGTGATGTTCCACCGAGCCGTTGCATCAGCACGCAGTATTCGCTTCACCGAACCTTATAATCACCGGCTCGATACCCAGGAGATCCGTCATGAGCGCCATCCACATCAAATACCCTGCGCTCACGTTCAAGGCGGGCCAACGTGCCCTGCAGCACATCCGCGAGCGCGGGCTACAGGCGGCCGATGTAGGTGTGCTGCCAGGCGCAGCGGGCGGGCCGAAGCCACTCGGCATCCAAGGCCTGGACCTGGCCCTGTTCGGTGAGTGGCTACCGTCGGCACCCCGCCAACGCGCACTGATCGGCGCCTCGATCGGCGCCTGGCGCTTCGCCAGTGCCTGCCTGCAAGACCCGGTGGCCGGCATCCGCCGGCTTGGCGAACTGTATACCGAGCAAGACTTCGCCAAAGGGGTTACACCGGCAGAAATCAGCCGCAGTTGCGCAACAATGCTCGATGACCTGCTGCAGGGCCGCGACGCCCAGTTGCTGGCCAACCCGCACTATCGCCTGAACATCCTGGTGGTGAAAAGCCATGGTCAGCTCGCCCACGACCAGCGTGCCCGCCTGGGCCTCGGCCTGGGCTCGGTGGTCGCCAGCAATCTATTGGGCCGGGCACGCCTGGCGCGCCACTTCGAGCGCATCATCCTGCATGACGGGCGTAGCGCGCCGCCGCTCGATGCCTTGACCGACTTCCCTTCGCGCTGCCTGCCGCTGGACCTGGCCAACCTGCGCCAGGCCCTGCTCGCCTCGGGCTCGATCCCGATGGTCATGCAGGGAGTGAAGGATATTCCTGGGGCGGGCGCCGGTACTTACCGCGACGGCGGCTTGCTCGATTACCACCTCGACCTGCCTTACCACGGCGACGACCTGGTGCTGTACCCGCACTTCACCGACAAGGTCATACCCGGCTGGTTCGACAAGGCGCTGCCCTGGCGCAAGGGCGATGCCAGGCGGCTGCAGAACGTGTTGCTGATGACGCCCTCGCCGCACTATCTGGCCGCCCTGCCCTTCGGCAAGTTGCCAGACCGCAACGACTTCAAGCGTTTCATGGGCGATGCCGCGGGGCGCAAACGCTATTGGTACAAGGCCATTGCCGAAAGCCAGCGGCTGGGCGACGAATTGCTGGAACTGGTCGCCACCGGGCGGCTGCATGAACGCCTGCAAGCCTTGTAGCGGTCATGCTGTTAAACTGCGCGCATTATTGATTCACTCAGAGTTCTGACAGCGTGGAAATCTTCAAGGATTCAACAGTGGATTCCCGCCGAAAACCGCGCGATACCACAAACAGCCATGACGCCCTGAATGCGGCGTCATTGGCGTATCGCCGCGTACCACGCTGTACCTTCCCAATGACCAAAACGTAGTACATCATCCAGTACATCCAACGACCAGCAAGAGGCAATGTACTAGTGGCGCTCACGGACACCGCGGCCAGGCAGGCCAAGCCCCGGGAAAAGGGCTACACCCTAGCGGACTCGCTCGGGCTGACGCTGTACATCGCCAACACTGGCGTGAAGAGCTGGCACTTCAGGTTCACCTGGCTTGGCAAGCAGGCCAGGATCTCGCTTGGTACTTACCCAGAAGTCGGATTGAAGGAAGCGCGTGCGCGGAGGGATGAGGCGCGCGAAGAGGTTGCGCAAGGTAAGGACCCGCGCGAATCGAGGAGGGAGAAGAAGATTGAGCGCCTGGGCGCCCAAGAAAGGACATTCCGCCGCGTCTATGAAGAGTGGCTTGAATTCAGGAAGGGAGGCCTGACCGAGTCAACGGTCAAGGTTATTTCAAACGCAATGGAGCTGGATGTACTTCCGGCATTTGGCCCGCGCCAGATCGACAGCATCAGGCGCGCTGACGTGATTACGCTGATCCGCCGCATAGAGCGGCGCGGCTCGATCACTACCGCCGTTAAGACTCGGCAGTGGACGGGCCAGGTCTTCCGCTATGCGGTTGCGATCGGAATGATTGAGGTAAACCCCACGGCGGAAATGCACGCTGTGACAGAGAAGATGGCGCCGCACAAGAACCGGCCGTTCCTGACCTTCGACGAGATGCCGACCATCATCAAGGCTATTGAGGCGAGCCAGTCAGGCCTACAGCTGCAGTGCGCCACCAAGCTGCTCATCCTGACAGCCTGCCGCCCGGCAGAGGTGCGCAAGGCCGAGTGGTCAGAGATCGATCTGGAAACCGCGACCTGGTCCATCCCGGCCGCCAAGATGAAGATGCGCCGCGACCACGTGGTGCCACTATCGCGCCAAGCGGTCGAGATTCTGCGCTTGATGCTGCCGATATCCGGGAACCTGAAGTACGTTTTCCCGAACCGGACGGACCCCATTCGGCCGATCGGCATCAACTACGCGGTGAACCTGATGGACCGGTGTGGCTACACCGGCCGCCAGTCGCCGCACGGGTTCCGGCACTTGTTCTCGACAGAGATGAACAGCCGCGGCTACAACAAGGACTGGATCGAGCGCCAGCTTGCCCATGCCGACAGCAGTACAATCCGCGACGTGTACAACCACGCCACCTATATAGAGCAGCGGCGCCGGATGATGCAGGAATGGGCTGACATGGTATTGCCGGATCGTCATTGAGGACTCTAGCGGCGGTCATGGTCCCGAATGCTGTGGGTCACCACACCCCAAACCTCGAAGTGGTCACCCTCCATGATGTACCTGGACGGGAACTTCGGGTTGTCCGGTACCAGAACCACCTGGCGGTCACGGATGATCATCCGCTTGCAGGTGGCATCGCCGTTCAGCGCGGCGATGATGATGCTGCCTGACTTTGGCTCAGCGAGGCGATCGACTATCAGCAGGTCGCCGGTATAGATGCCGGCCCCCTGCATGCTGTCGCCCTCCACCTTGACCAGGTAGACGTTGGGCGCGTGCAGCTTGAGCAGATCGTCGATGGAGACCTGCAAGTGGTCAGTTTCTGAGGGCATGGTTGAAGGCATGGTGGCTGGCCGATTACTGGATATATATACAGTATCTTATGGGCAGGCCAACTCAGGCAACAGCCGGTCAGCGGCAGGATTCAACAGCAGCCTCCAGCTGCTTCTCGTATCCGATCCGCTGCCGGCGCTCTGCCAGCAGCGCCCGCACCTTCACTTCCAGGCTGTCGGTCTTTCGCAGCCCGGCAGCTGCCCAGGGCGGAACAGCCACCTCCGGCGCCCGGCACGGCACCTGCACTGGCACCTCGACGCGCACGTACTGGACCTCTGGCGCGACCTCCCCTGCGCAGCCGGCCAGCAGGGCGATGCCTGCGAGCACCCCCACCCCGCGCAGGATTCGACCTGCAGCACCTGCACCGCCTGCACTTTTGTGCAAGACCTGCACTTGTTCGCTGCTCCTGCAGGGCCCACCTTGGTGGCCACCCTCAAGCCCAGAAGCCATGCGGGTTCCAGTGGTAATTTCGCCTGCTTGATGGCCGGGCAGGCCCACCCCTAAATCGGTCATAGCCCTAGCTCCAGATCGATGATTGAGGTGGCGGCAGCGCATTGGTCGCCGCCGGTGCGCTCCTGCTGCAGGCGGTTTGCCGCCGCATAGTCGACTTTTGCGCCGGCCCCGGCTTCGGCCACCGCCTGCGCGACCCTGGCCTGGCGCTCATTCGCCGCCAGGGTCAGGTCGCCCAGGGCCTTCCCCTGTTCTTGCGCCAGGCCTGCAAGGTTGTCTCGCGCCGCTGTGCATGCTGCGACCCGGTCCTGCTCCTCGTCCAGAGCCGGCCGGAAATGGCTGGTGGCGAGCCAGACGCCCACTGCCACGCCGAGCAGGGCCATCAGGGCGGCACCGGCAAGCCGCATCACCCAGTCGTTCATATCGCCTCCAGGAACAGATCCCGCTCAGCGGCCCGCCGGCGGACCAGCCCGGACAGCACCTGCCCGCCGGCCTTGTTCCAGCGCGGAAACTGCTCGGCAGCAGCTGCGTAGTTGCCCGCATTGAGCAGCCGGCGGAGCGTGGATGATTCGAGGTTGGCCGCGCCCAGGTTGTAGGTGAAGCTCATCAGGGCGTCCCACTGGTTTTGGTTCAGCGGCGCGGTGATCAGGCGCTGCACCTCTGGCTCGAAGCGCTGCACGTCGTTAAGCAGCATACGCTCGGCCTGCTCCTTGCTGATCTTCATGCCAGCCTTCACACCCCGGGTGGCGCCGTAGCCGATGGTCCAGACGCCGACAGAATCCTGATAGGCCTGCAGGCGCAGGCCCTCGAACGACTTGATGAGGTTCAAGCCGCGTTGCGATGTGCGCATGGGTATTCTCCAGGCGAAAAAAGCCCGCGTTGAGCGGGCATTGGGTGGTTGCGAACGCCGTCAGGCAGCAGGCGCCTCAGGCTCTGGTGCTGGCTCTGCCGGATCTTTTGCGCTGATGGAGACTTTGGCGGTGTAGTCCTTCAGCACTTGGGCGACACAGACCTGGGCGGCCGGGAACTGGCTCAAGATCTCGCGGGCTCGGGCGTCGGCCTCCTCCTGGGTGGCGTAGCGAGTTTTGTTGGCAACTTCGTAGTCATTGCTCAGGTTGATGGCGACAAATGGCATGGGTAAATCTCCAGGCAAAAGAAGCCCGCTCGATGGCGGGCATTGGGTAGTTGGCTTGGGTTCAAGCCTTGGGGTATTGCTGTTTGATCTGCTGCAGGGTCGAGAAAAACGGCTCTGCTTTGGGCATGTGCCCTTGATTCATGGCATGCCACAGCATGTCCAGTTGTTCCTCCACCGGCGGATACTCGGCCGCACGGCGCTTGGTGTGGTCGCACTTATGCTGAATTTTCAACGGTGAACTCCTGATCGCGGTATGGCCAAAGGCTGACCGTGACGGTGTAGATACCCGGCGCCGAAAATCCCAGCTCGATGTCACTGCCGTCAGCGGTGTAGGTTTCGCTCTCGATGTTGACGGCGGCACCTTCGTGCACCCCCTTCAACCAGAGCCCTTGGAGAACCGCCCCCATCTGGGGACGCTCCTTGAGCATCTGCCCCACCACGAAGTGTTCGGCCGGCCTTGCCGGTGTGGCCACCTGGATGAAAGGCCGGTCGGTGTTGAGTCTGATGATCTGCTTCCCATACTCGGGCGGGCAGCTGACGGCAAATACGATCCGGCCGTCAGGCTCATAGGCTGCGAAGTGTCCAGTGTTGCTCATCGTTTGGTTCCCATCGCAAAGAGGTTATGATTTCTCACGCCGACACCCGTGTTCTCCCCCCACCACTTCACAGTGATGACGAAATAACCAGGGCCAACGCCGATTGATCCCGTCAGGTTAGGGAAGCCATCCGCCCAATCGCCGCCACCTTCCGCGATCACCAAGCCGTTGATGTCCATCTGAAATTGGTATTTACGGATACCACTGCCAAACCCTTGGTAGCAGCTGTACTGGGCGGTGATGAAACCGCCCTCGTCCATATGCACGCCGACAGCGACCAGGTTTTGCCATTGGCCTACCCCCGCACCCAGCACATTCCCGGGGCTGCTTGCCGATACCGGCACAGTGACCGCGTTACCACGAATTCGCAGCGTGTCGATTTCCGCCACCCCGATCTTCGCGGACGTAATCGCACCGTTGGCGATCTTGGCGTTGATGATGCTGCCATCACGAATGAAGGCATCATTCATAAACACCTGGCCGCCTTGAATCGCAAACGGGCTGACGTAACCATTGCCGGCGGCGTTGATTACCGCGAACTGGTCCGCCAAGACGGCCACGACCGACTGCAGCACACCATTCTGGTTCTGAATGCCTACTCCAATCCCACCGAGCGCATAAACTCCGCTTTGCGTAACTGCAACCTTGATCGAGAACTGAGCGTTGACCCGATTATTCAATCCGGTCTGCGCGGTACTGATCTGCTGTACCGAAGCATTGGTGGCCCCCAAGGACGATTGGGTGGTCTGGATCTGCTGGCTAAGTGCACCATCTGCATCGGCCCGCGCTTTGGCTTCATTCTGAATCGCTGCGTCCGCATCACCGACCGACGCATACAACCCGTCGATCCGCAGCCCCTCGGCGGTGAGCTTGCCGCCCTGCTGGGTAACGTTGCTCTCCAGGCTGGCCACCGCCTGCGCCGAGGCGGCCGCCGAGCGGCGGCCAACCGCGATGTAGGCAATGTCGATTTCGCCCGACGCGTCCACCGAGTTCATCATATCCAGGCGAATGGCGATGATGCTTTTGCCGTTCCAGCCCGCGTGGCCCGACAGGTCAAACTCAATGTCTTGCCAATCGTCGGTGGTCAGACTGATGGTCCACGCCATGCGGCGAGCCTCAGCCAGGCCACCGTCCTCGTTTGCCCAATACATCTGGGCGCCCGCACGGGTGGTGTTGCGTCGACGCAGCCGGATACGTAGGTAAGGGTTCTCGGCGCCGGCGATTGCCGGGGTGAAGTTGCACTGCAGGTTCGGGCACTTGCCCGCCGTGGCAAACAGCGGCCCAGCGGTAAAGGTCGAACCGGCGATGGTACCTACCCATCCTTGGGTAGAGCCGATGAACTCCCAGGACTTGCCCGCCACGAATGGCTGGGCCGTTCCAATGCTGTTTTTCAGCTGGGTGATATCGCTGCTGTTGCTGGTCAGGACGCCCTCGGCAGTGCCAACACGGTTGCTCAGCAGGCTCACCGCCGACGCGTCCGCCTTGGTCGCTGCCAAGGCACTGGCAGCCGCCGCAGCTGCAGCCGCATCCGTGGCCACCTTGTCGGTGACAGCCACCCAGGTGCTGCCGTTCCAGCGCTTCGGCGTGTTCGCATTGCCGGTGGTGTCGATCCATAGGTTCTGGGAAATCCGATCCGCAACGGCCGGCGCGGTCGACTGGTACAACACCTTGCCTTTGGTGCCAGCCGCGTCGGACGCCGCTTGTGCCGCCTGCTGCGCCGCCGTGACGTTGCCATTGGTGGTCGTCAGACTGTTCTGCAGTCCCGTGATCGCCTGGCCTTGCGTGGTCAGCTTGCCTTCGTTATCGCTGACTTTGGTGCTCAGGCTCTGCACCGCCAAGGCATCCGCCTTGCTCTGGGCGACGGCCAAGGCGTTGGCCGCCGCCGCCGCTGCGTCGGTTGCAACTTTGTCCGTGACCGCAACCCAGGCGCTACCATTCCAGCGTTTTGGCGTGTTGGCATTGCCAGTGGTATCAATCCACAGGTTCTGCGCCAGGCGCTTGTCTGTAGCCGGCGCGGTAGAGCCGTAAATGACCTCCCCTTTGGCGCCGGCCGCCGCCGCCGCCGCTTGGGCAGCCTGCTGTGCAGCAGTGACGCCCTGGTTGGTAGTATTCAACCCTCCTTGCAGTGAAATGATGGATTGTCCGTGGGAGACCAAACCTTGCTCAGTCTGCTCGACCCTCCCAGACAGCAGGTTGGTAGCCGAGACGTTCGCGGCGATTTCACCTGCCGCAACCTGCCCATTGTCACGCCATCCCGTTGCGCGTGAACCGTACTCAGCTTGCGGCCTGGCCAGCTCCAAAGTGCCGTTCACAGCCGCTGCCGTCTGGCTATGAACACGGAAATATACGTTGAATCGAACAGCCCCCTCAGGGGCCACCGCTGTGAACGAGTGTCGGCTACCTTCAACCGTGATCGGCATGAATCCATTGGCCGGCGCCGAGATTACCGTGCCGGCTTCGTTAATCCACTGGTAGATGATGCGCAGGGCCAGCAAGCCCGCCTCCGCCATGCGGCGGGCGTTGACCGATGTGGTGACGCTCTGCCCGCCCGCTACCCTTGGCCGCTGGGTTGACTGGGTGACCAGCGAAAAATAGGGGCTCGCGTTCGTGACGCCAGTGACCGCGACCCGCAACGCCCGCTCTCCCGAGTTCAACCAGGACGGCACCCTGCTTGGGTTTCTGGGTGCACTACCCTCCAGCACCCACCCATCTGGCACGTTGGCATCGGTCGCGCTGGCACGATTGAAAGTGGGATTGTACAGCAGGTTCTCCCCGCCCACCTCGGCGATCGCGGCGTCAATCGCCGTCATCGCCTGACCTTGGGCGGTAATGTCCTGGCCATGCTGGGCGATCGTGTTGGACAAGGTCTGCACGGTCGACGCATCGGCCTTCTTGGCCACCTCGGTCAGCGCTGACTGCGCTGCCGCAGCTGCATCGGTAGCCACCTTGTCAGTCACGGCTACCCAGCTGCTGCCGTTCCAGCGTTTCGGCGTGTTGGCGTTGCCGGTGGTGTCGAGCCACAGGTTCTGCGTCAGGCGCTTATCCGCTGCAGGGGCGGCCGATCCATAGATCACCTCGCCCTTGGCACCTGCGGCTGTCGCTGCCGCTTGCGCCGCCTGCTGGGCAGCAGTCACCCCCTGATTGGTCGTGGTCAGGCCGTTCTGCAGGCCGATAATCGACTGACCCTGCGTGGTCAGTTTGCCATCGGCGTCACTGACGGCACTGCTCAGGTTGGATACGGCTTCCGCCGAGGCCGCAATCGAACGGCGCCCTACCGCGATATAGGCAATGTCGATTTCGCCGGTGGTATCCGACGCACTCATCATGTCAAGACGAATCGCCAGAATGTTCTTGCCGTTCCAACCGGCGTGGCCAGACAGGTCAATCTCGATATCCTGCCAATCGGTCGTGGTGGTGTTGATCGTCCAGGCCATGCGCCGGGCTTCGGCCAACCCGCCATCTTCGTTCGCCCAATACATCTGGGCGCCTGCGCGGGTGGTGTTGCGCCGACGCAGGCGGATACGCAGGTAAGGGTTCTCGGCGCCGGCGATTGCCGGGGTGAAGTTGCACTGCAGGTTCGGGCAGCTACCGGCCGTGGCGAACAACGGGCCGGCAACAAACGTCGAACCGCTGAGGGTGCCAAACCAACCCCGCGTCGAACCCGTGAACTCCCACGCCTTGCCGGCCACAAACGACTGCGCGGCACTCAGGCTGTTCTTGAGCTGGGTGATATCGCTCCCCTGGCTGGTAAGAACGCCTTCGGCACTGTCGACCCGATTGCCCAGCGACTGAACCGCCGAGGCCTCAGCCTTCTTGCTCACACTATCGGTCAACGAAGTCAGGGCTTGGCTCTGCGACAAAAGCTGCTGATCCTGCGCCTTGTCCTTGTCTTCGGTAGCCGCCACCCGGGTGGTGACCTGCTGCAGCGCCTGCGAGCTGGCCTTGCCGTCGATGCTGGTCTGCATGCCGTCCATGCGGGTGGCTTGCGACGTGAGCTTGCCCTCGGCATCGCTGACCCGGGTGGTCAGGCTGCTGACTACCGTGGCGTCGGCCTTAGTCTGGGCCAAGGCCAATGCGCCGGCGGCAGCTGCGGCAGCATCGGTTGCAACCTTGTCAGTTACAGCGACCCAGGCGGTGCCACTCCACCTCTTCGGCGTGTTGGCATTGCTGGTGGTGTCGATCCAAAGGTTCTGAGCCAGACGGTCGGCGACGGCAGGCGCGGCCGACTGAACAATGACCTTGCCCTTCCCGCCCGCCAGCGTGGCCGCATCCTGCGCAGCCTGCTGGGCAGCCGACACGTTGCCATTGGTGGTGGTTAGGCTCGACTGCAGGCCCGAGATCTGCTGGGCCTGGGCTGAGGTGGCGCCCTCCAGGGTTTCGACTTTGGTTTCCATGGTCTGGACGCGCGCGGCAATGCCGTTGGCCGTAACTACAGCTAGGCCAACATCGGTCCAGTAGGCGGTGTTCGGCGGCGGCGTGTTCAGCGGCACGGTTTTCAGGGCCTGGTACAACTTACCATCGCTGCCCAGGGCGCTTTGCCCGACGCTGTAGGCCTTGTCTTTCCGGTACGGCAACGAGCCGGCCAAGGCCGAGACGTTGGCGATCTGCTGCTGCAGGTCGGCCTTGGCAGCCGACACATCAACGCTCACAGCGGTGATCTGCTGCTGCAAGTTGCCTTTGGTGGTGTTGAGGGCGTTGTTTACCTCACTGATCTGCTGGACCAGTTCGGTCTTGGCCGTCCCTATCCGATCGTTCACCGACCCAGGGCCATTCTTGTCTATCAGGTCGATTCGGCTGGTAAGCTCCTGGCCCAGTTCACTCTCGGTGATCTGATCCTTGATCTGCTCGAGGATCGCGCCAGCATCAGCGCTCGCCATTCCGGCAACCACTGCCGGGGCCTCCGGGAAGAACGGGCCGAGGTTGCCGGTGCGATCCACCAGGCGCGCCCAGAAGAAGAAACGCTGCCCGGCGCGCAGGCCCTGCATGACGTGCTCGTTCTGCGGATAAGCCAGGTCGGCCAGCTTGGTGGCCAAGCCCAGATCGGTGCCTTCGCTGTACCACAGCTCCGTTCGCTGGGTGTCCTCGGCGCCCGCTGGAAAGCCCCACTTGATGCCGATGCCAAACAGCAGACTTTCGGTATCCAGGAACGTAACGGCCGGCGGCAGGCCTTCCTTGCCATTCAGCTGAGTCAGATTCGAGCTTTTCCAGATCGACGTGATGTCGAAGCTACTGACCGCCCGTACCCGAGCCAGGTAAGCGCCAGCGTAGATTCCTACCACATCAACCGAAGCAGCGCCGGTGCGTTGCAGACGAATCCAGTTGCCGTTGTCCTTGCGCCATTCAACATCGTAAGCAACGGCACCCTCCACTGCCGGCCAAGCGATGGTCATGGTGCTGACCGCGATGCCTTGATCAATCATGTGGGTAGACGACAGCGTCACGCTCGCCGGCGGCTGCACGGTGGTCACCGGGGTGACGCTGATCGGGCGGTCGTCCAGCTTGGCGCCGGTATCGATCGCTGCAAACTTGCTCGGATTGAACTCAAGCGCGGTGATCTCGTACTCGCCTTCCTGTGTGCGCGTCGTTTTCAGCACGCGGAACAACTGCACCGCCAGGTCGTCGTAGTCGATTGCCCACTGCAGCTCAGGTTCAGGCTGGACCCCGTAATCGGTAGTCACCGTGACCGCGCGCCCAGCTACCGATTGCACGGTGCGCGCCTGAGCAGTCCCATTCGGCAGGTTCAAGATCAGACGATCACCGGCCTTGATCGGCGTGTCACGGTCCAGGGTCACCACGCGGCCGGCTGCGGAGGCGATCCGGCCACCGTTCGGCCGCCCGGCAACCAGTTCATCAGCCACAGGAATGACGTAGCCCGGCAGCGGAATGCGACCCTCCATGCCGGTCTTGAAGGTGACGGTGCGGTCCTGGCTGTTGCTCAACAGCGCCCACTTACCGCGGCGTTGGGCCTCGGAGGCGCGGGTGCAGCCAATCGCCGACAGCTCGATTGGGCGATCGCGGTACCGGCGCTGGAGCGACAGATCGGTCACCGGAATGACGTCGGTGTCGTAGTTGTTGGCCGGGTTGTCGTAGCTGACCAGGGCGCGGCTGTAGTGCGTGTTGCGCTCCGCGCCGCCATACACGAACTCGCCGTCGATGACGTTGGCCCGGGTGAAGACGTAGTCGATATCCTGGGCGCGCGGCATGTCCGCCTGCATGAACAGGGAGCCGTGAGCCCAGTACACCATGCCCCGGTAGATGGCTGCCAAGTCACGGAGCAGCGTCCAGGCCTCGGAGCGGCCCTGCAGGTTCATGTCGCACAGATAGCGCGGCTCTTGACCACCCACGCCATCCGGCACCAGCTGGTCGCAGTATTGGGCGATGCGGTACATCTCCCACTTGTCGACCATCCACGACTTGATGCGCTTGCCCAGGCCGAAACGATCCTCGACGCACAGCCCGTAGGTCACGAACGCTGGGTTGTTGGTCCAGGCCTGCTTGAAGGTGCCGTCCCATACGCCTGTGTAGGTACGGGCTACCGGGTCGTAGTTGGTCGGTACCGGCCAACGCTTGGCCTTGCACTTCACGGTGACAGCCGGGATGTTCTGGAACTGCTGGGCGTCAAACTCGATGTACAGCAGCGCGGTGTTCGGGTAGCGCAGCTTCTGGTCGATGATCTCGGTGTAGCCAGCGATGGTCATCGTGTCGGCGATTGTGCCGCTGTTGGCGTTTGGGGTAATCCGGCGCACACGCAGCATCCAGCCGGAGGTCGCCTTGGGCAGGTTCACACGCACGGAGCGCTGGTAGCCATTGGTGGTCTTGCCGTCCACGGCGCCGAGGTGTGCCTCGACGTAGGCGCCGCCGTCGGTGGCGATATCGATCGCGTACTCGATGCGGTAGCCGTTGGTGTTGCCGTTGCTGTCCTGCTGCGCCAGGCGCGGCCAAGTCATGCGCACGCGCACGGCCGAGAGTTGGGTGTTGCTCAGGGCGCGGGTGAACGGGTTGTCGCTGCGCAGCTCGACGTTGACGGTGGTTTCGTTCTCAATCGAAGGAATGCCCTGGATGTACTCCTGCTCGACGGAGCCTGGGCGCCACTCCCACTTCACGCCTGGGAAATTCACATTGCCGCTGGCGTCCATGATCGGCGTGTTGTCGAGGTAGATGTCACGGTCGGTTGGCCTACCGTCGAATTCGCCCTCACCCACGGCCAGCAGGATCTTGGCGATGTTCGTCGACTGCAGGCTGTCCGGTGCCTCGACCGGAGTTTTCGGCTTGCTGTCGCCGCCCTTGGCGCCGGTGATTTCCAGATGATCTACAGGGCCCATGCTTTCCTCCGGGCGAAAAAAAACCGCCAGCTGGCGGTCTATGCATTCTTTTGGCGCTATGCCTTGTCCTGCGCCTCAATCGAGGCGGAGATAATCGCCCCACCCCAGCGTCGATCGCCGATGCAGATCGGAACGGGGTTGCCGCTGGCGGTGGTGTTCTTGGCGCTGCCGAAGGCGTAACTCGGCAGGTTCTCGGGCGCGGCGCTCTGCGATAGACCCTTTGCCTGGGGGCTGAGCATCTGGATTACGCCGCCGGCTACCATTGCCACACCTGCAGGCAGAAGTGCCTGGAATCCAGGAACGGGGATGAAAGAAGCAGCGATCAATATCGCGCCGATCACTGTCTGCAGCACCCCGCCGCGCTTACTGCCAGCAACGACCGGTACAATTTTCACCGCCTTGGCTCCGCCACGACTGAATTCGGTTTCACCAACGTTTTTACCGTTTCGGTAAATCGCGAAGTTCATCCCCAGGCGAGACAGACGATCAACCTCCTCTTTGAAGCCTGGCAACGTGATCGTCAGCGCCTTCAGCAGCTCACGGACGCTGCCTGTATCCAGAAGCCGTCGATGCTGTTTCCCCAGAGCTTTACGCAAGGTTCCTGAGAACTCGATAAGTGTCATTTCTTGGGTCATGCTTTTCTCCAGACGAAAAAAAGCCGCCCAGTGGCGGCTCCTCACTTCAAAAAATGTTCACAGACACTTTTTCACAGACGACATGATTTTTGATCTGCCAATGCTGATGCCAGGCATCCGCTGATAGAGCTTTACCTCGCTGCCGTGAGTAGTTTGCTTAATCTCCAGCAACTCGTTGGTTTGGCCTATCGACTCAGCTGAGGAGATCAGTCGATAGCCCGTCAGAGTCTCATTCATGGTTACGCCAGCCTGGTGCTCTTGCCATTCCGGCAGGACGCAAAGGGCGTATGCCTTTGGTGTTTTCGAGGTCTCCGACACGATCGTCGGAGTACTCTTTAGTAAGTCCCCGGGAGTTGTACACCCCGCCAGCAGTATCAGGGCGACAATGGTAACCACTGAATTCACATTAGTTAGCATGCGACTAAGCCCCTAGCTCTTGGCGGCGCTTCGGGCTTTCAAACAATTGGAGAACCAACTGTTCTCAAAGTCAGTGGCTGCCTTCTGCTTGTACTCAGGAGATCCATAAGCGGGCGAGTCGTAAGCCTGCTCAATCATCAGTGCTCCCAGGTCATTCATGGCTTCGTCAGAAACCTTGGCTTGCATTAATTTCGACATAGCAACGCCATTTTGACGCGATGTCATTACCGAGTTTGCCAGTTTGGATATTCCGTCACAGAACTCTAACGTCTCCTGGGAAGGCCTCGCAGCAAAAGACGCCGTCGACACCAACGACATTGCGAGAATTGACCCGACCGCCAACGAATTACGCATTCCTTATCCCTCCATGTAGGCGAGGGCAATCTAACATCATCGGCGCCAACACCAAAACCCCGCGCAGGCGGGGTTCGGCTTCGATCAGATGTTTACCGCGACAGGCCGTGCGCGACGACCTCCGGCATTCCAGCCTGAAGCTTCTCGGCCATGCGCAGGCTTTCCACTGTGTCAGACGCAAAAAGCCCAGCGCGGGGCTGGGCTTGGGTCACAGGACTGGCGGGTCTTCAGTTAGATAATGTGATGCTGGCTCACTGATCACCAGATCTGCATGCTGATGCACGACCGGTCGAACGCCATGCCCCATCGTTACGAGGTAAAGCTGAGCTCCCTCGCGTCGGGCGAATTTCATGGCAGGGATGAAGTCACTGTCACCAGTTATCAAGACAATAATGTCAACCTGCTTTTTCAGTGTGAGACTGGCAATGTCGAGCCCGATCCGCATGTCCACACCTTTCTGCTGAATGCTGGGCTCCAGGTCAGAAATGGAAAACGTCGTCTCAGCGTTCGCCTTCTTGAGTGCTCGACCATTTATCCTCCACCCTTGGTGGACAAGCTCCCCGAAGCGTAGCGCGACATAAGGACTTTTCTCCAAGCCGGCGTGGAGCGCCTCGTTGTTCTTCGCAACAGATGTTTTCCCGAAATCGACGGTAGTACCGTCGGGGTGCTCTGCTTGGGTGGTCAACGGCTTGGCGTCGTAGAAATAGACCCGGTGGAGACGATGGTTGATCAGGTGGGGCGATTGAGAAAGCTTCTTGGTGACTAGCTCGATCATTTCGCTGGTGATCGGCGCCTTTTTGACAGGCCAAAGCTTCGGCTTGATAAAACCCGCATCGATCAGAACAGCGTACCTAAGCATCCATTTCCTCCAGGCAAAAAAAAGGCCGCTAGACGGGTGGGGACGAATCCCTCTTATATGTCACCCGTAGAGCAGCCGGTTCTTGGAGCGAACTATAGGCGCACATTGTACGCCCGTCAACACGTACCAAAGCATCCCAACATGTACCAACCGAGCTTCACGGAGGTCAGCTAGCCTCGCGGTATGCCTCGCTGTCCACTTATCCACCCTGGACGGAAAGCCAGTAACCAGCCAGCTCCCCGCCGTAGTAGCGTTGCGCCTCCAACGACCCGCCCCGGTCCGTTGCCGGAAAGCCCATGGACCGGGGCATGATGACCTAGGAGGTCGTAATGACACCGCAAGAACAGCGCGAAATTACCAAGCACCTGAATAATCACGCCTCGCACCTGAATACATTGACGGCAATAATCTCTGGCCTGATCTCAGAGCTCGCCGCAGCAGGCGGGCCCGAATCGCTTGAACGGGCGAAGGCTCGCGCGCTGGATACAGCAAAACAGATGCACCGGCCCATGCAGCCCAACGCGGATACTTCCGCTATCTCCAGGATTTTTGATGCCGCTAAGCTTCCTGGCTGATAGGTTCAAGACCCAATATTCTCTCGATACGCTGCAGCCGGCGCTCAACCAGGCCGGCTTGCTTTACCGATTCTGTCCCGAAGTTTACTGGCAAGCCTACAGCCGCCAGGAAAGGTTGATGGTCGTTCTCGCAGCCGGGAATCTGGCGCTCTTCATCTTGAGGCTCGGTAATAACCATGCATCTTCTCCCGCGGCAACGCCGCTTCACTTCGCGTCCCGATGACGCAACACAAGGCGCGTCCGGTCGAGCCAGGGCCCACCGAACACGATGATTTCTGATGGCCTGCCGAGCAGGTGGTGCAGCATGAAGGGGCCAGGCCCGAAGACTTGGGCGCGCTCCTCGGGCAGCTGTGCGTCGGCGCCCAGGTAGATGCCGGCGTGATTCGGGTGAGCCGTACGGCCCACGGCCATGACGATCATGTCGCCGCGCTGCGGCTGGCTCACCTGATAGAAACCGGCTGCCTCGTAAGCCTGTTCATAGAGGCTCGGTCCGTCCGGCTTCTCCCACCAGCCCTCTTTCCGGGTATAGGCCGGGAAATCCAGGTCCCACACCCGTTTGTACCAGTCAGCGCAGACCTGCCAGCAGTCCCAAGCGCCGTGCACAAACGGCCGCCCGAGCAGCGGCGCGTGACCTGTTGGCGTGACAGTTCGCAGGTCACCCTCCGGCCACGACAGGATGTACCAGGGCAGCCCGGTGGCCTCGCACACGGCCAAGTCACGAGCTGACGGCCTGCTGGTGGCATCTGGATGCGAGTGCACGATGCCGATCACCTCGCCCTGGTCTTCAGCCGCGGCGTACTGCTCCGGCGAGATGCGAAATTCCTCTGCAGGATCCACAGCGGTGTTGTCACACGGGAAGTACCGCTGAGTGCGCCCCGCAGCGATGAGCAGCCCGCAGCACTCCCGCGGGTATTCCGCCGCAGCGTGCGCTTGCACGGCGGCGAGAATGTGTTTGCGCATGGTCAGCTCCGGGCTATCAGCGAGACGGCAGGAAAGCCGCCGAAGGGAAGTTCGTTGCCCTGGCCATGCCGGACGGTGCACCCGGTATCCAGACAGCCGTTGCACTGATCCTTGGCCGGGTCGTCCGTGGGGTTGCCGTCCAAATTGTAATAGGGGCCGGTGTAGCCGCAGTTGGGGCCACGGTAGCCGGCAGTCATTGCCCAGTGACATAGCTGGGTCATCTGCCGGCCGATCGTCTCCCCGCCCACGTCGCCAGGGCTGGTCAGCTCCCAAGAAACCGTGGTGCCGTTCTCGGAAACCTTCTGGTCGATATACCAGACCTCGATCGCCTCTTCGGCTGGGTCAGCTTCAGCGTTGCCGCCGGGGAAGTTGGCAGCGTCCAGGTACCGAGCCATGGTGTGACGCATGGTCAGCTTGAACTCGAGCAGGTTGTCGAAGGCCAGGCACAGGGCGGTAATCCGCCCGTTGACGTTGCCAACCGTCAGCGTGGGGCGCACGGCCGTACCGTCCGAATTCGCCTCGATGCCGTCGATCTGCATAGGCCAGGCGCCGTATTCGTTGCCTTGCCACCAGATCGACTTGGCCGGAAGCTGGTCGGCGTTCGCGCCGGCGGCGGCCAGCTCCTCGGGGGTGTGAGGAATGGCGTGGCCATGGAAGCGCAGGGTGTCGGCGCCGAAGTCCGAACCGTCGAGCTCGAACAGCAGCACCTCGTTGCCGGGCTCCAGTGTCTGGATATCCTTGATCAGTGACATGCCGGCTCCTTATGGATGAAAGGCCCGCTCGAAGGTGGCGCTCACTTTGAAGCGGCCGCCGCCCACCGGGGTAGGCTTGGGGTCTTTGCAGGTGAACAAACCGAGGTCCCCAAGTGGCGTAGTCCAGAGAAAGGCTTTGGCACCGCCGTGCTTATCGAAGAACTCCATGATCTTGCGTACCTGGGCCTTCGTGCCGGTAACCGTGATGGGGTAGCTGTCTTCCTTGTTGTTGGGTCCGTCGCCAACGACCTGTCGGTACCCCCCGCCGAAGCGCGACTCGCGGGTTCGGTAGCTGATCTCCGGCGTTTCCCCGCGCTGGGTTGGCCAGCTGAATTTTTCGATGGCCATCAGCCCCTCCTGTTAATTGCGCGCCAGATCGAACCACCCTGCCGTAGCCCGGCGGCGATGGCCTTCTCGACTTCAGCCTTGGTGGCAGCCTGGATGCCCTGTCCGACGGCAGCCATGTCCTGAGGCGACTGAGCCCCTGAGGATGACTGCCCAGACGCATCGACCTGAACCGATACCGGGAAACTGTACGAAGCCCCACCACTCGCGCTGGAGATCTGGCGGGGTACCGCCGTCGGCGTCACCAACCCGCCATCTGCGTAGCCGCGACTATTCAGGGTTTGCAGGTAATCAAGCATTCCTGGTTGGCTGACAACTTCGCGACGCAGTACGAACTCGCCGGCATGGACAATGCCGGCAGGTTCATACTTGCCACCATCTCCTGTGTAGCCGCCGTCAGAGAATCCATACGCGGACGAGTACCCGGCCTGGGATGCTCCCAGGTTGGACGACACCGCGCCTGCAGACCCAGCCTCCATGCCGTTACCGGTGCCTCCACCGAAATAGGCAGAGGCTGCAGTGGCACCCCAGCTCACCAAGCTACCCAGCAGGCCAGAAGCAGCCTGCTGTGTCGCGATGCGAGCCATATCGGCCAGAACCGACTTGGTGAAGTCGGCGAACGAGAACTTGCCCGTCATGGCGAAGTTCACGACCGCGTCTTCCATCGAGCTAAAGGCGTTGGTGAACAGAGATCTTGTCTGCCCGGCGACATCCCGGGCCTGTTCCAGATAGTTCTGGAAGGCCGATGACGCCCCCTTGCGCCAATCGCCCTGTGCTTCCGAAATTTTGTCGTAGTTGTCCACGACCGTATCTCGGTACCCATCCTCGGCTTTGCTCAGAATTGCCAGGTCGCGCTCGTAGTCGTTCTGGCTGTACTTGTCTGGGGCGGTACGCCTGCGATCAAGAAGCTTTGTGCGCTCATCGTTGAACCGGTCGGTTACGCCATCGAGATCACGCTGCAAGCCTTGCTGGCGATCACCAAGACCGAGATTGTTCGCGGCCCTCGTGCCCGATATAGAGAGCGCAGCACGCTGCCGCTCCAGCTGGTCGACATAAGCTTGGGTTGCAGCAGTCTGCTTGGCCAACCGTCCTTGCTCATTGGTCGCCAGCACCGAAAGCTCGGTATCGGCGTCCTTTTGCGCCTTCACCATGGCGGCGCGGGCATCCGCGATTTTCTGGTCAAGCTGGATTCGCTGCTGGGCGCTGGTGCTGCTATGCCCCTTGGCCTCCTCCAGCGCCTTGATCTCGGCCTCGTAGGCGTTCGTGACCTCGGCCTTCTGCTGCTCGATGATTGCGGCCCGCTGGGCGGCGTACGACTCTTGCGAGATCAGACCGGCCTTCTGTGCCGCGTCCAGCTCCTTCTGGTTGTTCTTATACTCAGCCAGGATGGAATTGAGTGCGTTCTTCTGTGTATTGAAGCCAGAGAGGTCAACAGTACCAGTGCGCCCGACTGGGTCCTTGTACTGCTCGGCGATGTTGCTGCGCACCCTTGCGACAGTTTCAGGATTGAGTCGCGCGTCGGCTGGATCCTTCTTCCTGATGACTTCCAGCGACCGCTCGTACTCCTTGAGCGCCTCGCTGCGTTTCTTGGAGTTGGTCCAGGCCGACTTTTCCAGGGCATCGACCTTGGCCATGGCCTTGATAGCCTTCTCGTTGGCTTCCGCTTCCTGGCGGTCGAATGCAGCGATATCCTCCTGGGCTGCTTTCTTGTCCTTCAAGAACTGGAGCTGATCGGTGTAAAACTCGATCATCGTGTCGCGGTTCTGGAAGGCACCAACGTCGCCTCGCTCGGCACGGGCCAAGTTGATCTCGGCTTGGCGGATATCGTCGTCGATGCTCTCTCGACCAATGTTTTTCAACTGATCAGCAGCCTTGGCAACCGCGTTGTAACCGCGCTCCCACCAGCTCAGGTTCTCGATGATCTTCGGGGTGCGCTCGTTGATAGCGTCTGCGAAGGCTTCGGTGGCAAGCTTGACGGCGTCCGCGTGCCTCCCCTGCTGTTCGAGCGCGGCAATCTGCGAGTAGACCGAGCTCGTCAGGTAGTTGTACTGCGTGTTCAGCGCTGCAGAAGCTTTGACTGGGTCATCTGCCAGCTTTACGAACTCGGCAATGGTCTCTGAAACTGCTCTGCCTGTTGCTTCCTCCATCGATATGGCTGCTTGCGCCACATCCATGAAGCTGTCACCGGCGATCTTGCCGCTACCAGCCAGGCTCGCAAGAACCGACGCAGCCGCCCCGGTGGTGCCAACAGTCGCACTCACCTGCTTGGCCATACTGCCTAGTTGGTCGGCAGTCAGCCCAGCGGAATTACCCGTGAGGATCAGCGCATTGCTGTAGGCGTCCGCCTCTTCAGATCCCTTGTAGAAGGCATATCCAAGTGCTGCTGCGGCGACAGCCGACACGGTAAGGGGATTGACCAGCCCAAGGATGTAGCCGCCCAAGGCCTTAGCGGCAGGGGTGATCCCACCGAACATATCCTTGAGCTGTCCGCCTTGCTGCAAGGCAACCATCATGATTGGCTGGCCAGCGGCGATCGACGTGAAGATATCAGTGAACTGAGCCGGCACACCTCGCAACGCTGCAGCGGTAGCCTTTGCAGTCATGCCAGTGCGGCTCAGCGCGGTATCGGCGCTGCCAAGAGCTGTGCGGGCCTGGTCGATCTTTGCTTGGTACTCGCCGAACGTTTCCGCATCGAGCGCGCCACTTGCGCGGAAGCCCTTCAGCTTCTGCTCCATCTGGTCCAGGCGGCTCATTGCTGCGACGGTCGGGTCAATTTTGCCCAGCAGCTCTTCGAGCGCCTGGCCTTCTTCCCGATGCGCGCCGGCGGCCTTCTTCGCCGCCTCCGCCTGGCGCTCTTCCGTGGCGATGAGGGCCTGGGCCCGGCTGTTGATGGACGCCTGACGGCCGGCACTATCCGACAGGACGGCGTTCGCCTGAGCGGTGACCTCGGCGCTCTGCTCGGTTGCCCGGTTGAGCGATTGAACGTACTGGCTGGCCTCCAGCGAGGCCTTGGCCACGGCCAGAATCCTGGCCTGCTGCTCGTCGGCGGATTCAGCGGCGCGCCGGCCAGCCTGGGCACCGGCATCAGTGGCGGTGGTGAGCGCCTCCTGCACCTTACCCGCCTGCGCGGCCTCGGTCCGGAACGCGCCCATGTTCGCCGCGGCGCTGCTGAATGCCGTGGAAGCGCTGGTAACGGCGCGCCCCACGGTGGCCATCTGCTGCGCCAACTCTGTCTGCTTGGCGTTGAGCGCCTGCAGTTCCTGCACGATCTGCCGGGTGTCACCCTGCAGGCTGCCCAGGGCAGTCTCCCAGGCTCGACCGGTTCGCCCAGCCGACTCCTCGCTGCGCTTGCCGGCGTCCGTCAGCTGATCGAGGTTGTCCTTGGCTTCGACGGCATCACCGGAGTCGATCTGAAGACCGAGAGAGGCAATGGTGGTCATGATCTACTCCATCGATTCGGCCATGACGGCCAAGGCCTCAACCTCCATCACGCGGAGATCGGGGAAAATGTCGGTGAGGTCGCGGCGCTTGATGCCGAGCATTGAGGCCGTTGCAGGAATGGCGGCGTAGTCCAGGCCGGACGGGCCGCCCGAAGCCACCCGCCACTGCGTGCCCAGCGCATCGAACAGGCGGAAGGCAGGCCAAGCATCCGGCAAGATCTCCACTACCTCCTCCTCGATGTCATCAAGGGTCAGCCCCAGCGCCGCCAGTTGCTCAGCGGACGGGCCGCGCTTGTAGCAAGCCCGGGCCGCCGCCCTCAGTTTCCCAGGCGGGCCGGACTGTAGGCGGCTTGGTAGGCGTCGATTACTGCCTTCGGTGCGCCGGTGCAGGTGCGCACCAGGTCGGCGATGGCCTCGGCGCTGAACTCGTCCTCCAGGTCCCAGCCTGTGACGATATCGCCCAGCTGCTCAGCCTGCAGGGCGATTTCACCGGTGGTGACCTCCTCCCAAGTCGCGCCGTCCTTCTGGGCCTTTTCCGCCCAGGCGTCGCGCGCCTTGTTCCAGCGGTCGAACATTGCGGACAGGGCCACGCGGTCCATGTAGCGGAACTGGAATTCCACCGGTGCCGGCTCGGCGCCAATGCGCGGAACCTGCACCACGGCAGCGAAAGTGGGGTTCTGCGCGATTTTGATCTTCGCCATGAGAATTCCTTACGCGCCGGCCAGGTAACGAAGCGAGCGAGCCGACAGGCCGACGCTGATGGTGCGGGTCATCACGTTGTTCCGCTCCATTGTGGGATCTGGAGTGATGCTGACGTAGCCTGGATACAGGATATGGTCACCGTTGCGCAGCTTCAGACGAATAACTGCAAGCTCTTTCGAAGAGTCGTAGCCTTCAACGGCCTCAACGTAAGCCGCAGAGGGCTGGTCCTCGACCACAATAGACAGGGTTGTCGGGTTGCGGTTGGTTGGGAACTGTTTGTCATCGTCGTCTTCTAGGTACCCGACAGTAGCGTACTGCTGCTCGCCCCCGGCCGAGTTGAAAGACGTTACCTTGGAGATCTGCACCCAGTCGGATACCGGGAGCACAGAGCCAACCCCAGCCCCGGCGGTGTAACGCTCTACATCACTGGTGTCCAGGCCGGCCAGGGAGAACGCGTCAGCAGCAACAGCGGATGCCTTAACGGCACGGTCGTTGATCAGCGCCCAGCCGGAGTTGACCAGCAGAACGTCGCCGTTCTGGATGGTGTGACCGGCAGCGGCTGCCACCGGAGGCTTCGCATTGGTCAGCGCGGTGAATGGGACGGCGGCGCCGATGACGCGTGCGATCTCCAGCACGGCGCCGTTTGGCAGCGGGAAGCGTGCGGCCATGGTTTGTTTCCTCTTGATAGCCCGCCGGGCGGCGGTTGGTTATGCCCCAGCGGGCGGTAGATCCGCGACACCGCGGTAGGTGAAGCTGGCCGGGACCGTGTAGGTCGCCGACTCGGTAATGGTTGGCCCCTGGTCAACTGGTTCGGTGACCAGGCCCTCGAAGCCGTTGCGGCTGAGCTCCGAATCCACTCGGAAGAGGCTCGAAAGCTCCTCGACCAGACTCTCAGCGGTAGCCAGTGGCTGACCCGCCGGGCAAACGATGCTCACCTGGTAGACGCCGGCGTACTCGTAGGCATCCCCGCCCAGATAACGACAGGTAGTTGCTCCCGGCAGCTGAAACGCTTGCAGGTATGTTTCACCCTGCTGAGCCACGAACTCCTGTTCGAAGTTCGCAACACGGATCGGTCGCGCCGCGGCCCAAGCCATCAGCTTGATTTCAATAGCTTGGCGGGCCTTTGCTTGGCTCATACGCGGTTGTTCCTGATGGCTTCGTCGACGATGCGCTGGAAGTTTGCGAGCGTGACCCGGACCATGCCAGCCGGAGCCTGCGACGAATGCCCGTATTCCAGCGGGATGGCATACGGCAAGTTGTTCACGATGAACGCGGTCTGGCCGATGGTCAGCGCCTGCACTTGGGTGATGAGCGCGGTAATGGCCTCGCTGCCCGACGGATCGATGCGGTCGAGTTCCTCAGTCGCCGGAGAGTCGATGGAGAACTGCCAGTTGCCCCGGAACCGCCCGCCAACGTATCCCTGGCCGGCAACTAGGCCGTTCACAGCGAAGTTCTGCTCTCGCTCGGTCTTGGTCAGGGGCTTGGCGTACTTCACGCCTTTACGCAGCCTGCCGGCCTTGGTGAAGTTGTCCTGATTCAGGTTGATCAGGGTGTTGCGTACCGCGACTTTGAAGTCGTAGTCATCGGCAGCCTTGTTGGCCTTGGCCCGGTGAGCCACGTTGGCCGCCCATAGTTCCGGGTTGCCTACCGGCGACATGCGGATGACGCTGCTGCCGATTTCGATCACGATTTCGCGGAAGGTGGCGTCCAAGGCTTGCTCAGCCTGCTCGGCGAACGCCCGTATGGCTTCAGCGAAGTCGCCCTGCTGCCCGCCGTACCGCTGGACCATGTGTGAGCTGCGTGCCATGTCACTTCCTCAGCTGAATGGTCCATGTCGCCTGGGTTGGGTCCTCGGAAACGTTGAGCACGCGGTAGCCGCTCACCTGGTCGCCGATCTTGGGCGCCGCCGGGGCGTCTGTGGCGGCACCGGCCTGTCCCTCGAAAAGCTCGTTCTGAAGCACCAGCAACTTCACGTCCTCGGTCTGGATACGGGTCCCGTCGATCTCTTTGGCCAGGTAGCTGCCGAACACGCCGCGCCCGGTGTAATAGATGGTCGAAGCCGGGACGGTGCCGCCAATCTCGGGGTCGTATCCGCCCTTTACGGTACGGCTCCCTGAAACCGGCTTTACCGCATCGGCCAGGCCATCTGGATCATCGAACGCTTCCGCCAGGTCGGCCTGGATCTCTTCGCGCATGCCCATGGGTCAAATCCTCTTGAGCATCACAGTGCCAGAGCGGCGGATCCATGGGGCGAGAAGGTCGAGGGCGAAGCTCTCGCCAGCGGAGCGATCTACAGACCCCGCGACGTACGTCTTGCTGGTCGAGGTGCCAGCCTGGGCCGAAACCGTCTTGCTCTGCACCTCGCGCTGGGTATCCCTGTACAGCTTGCCGGCCGCAGCCAGCTTGGCCACCTGCGCTCCGGCACTCACGATGGCGTCAGGCACCGGGTCTGGCACAGGTCGCTTGATCTTGGCCGTGAGCCAGGCATTGGCCATGGCAACGGCGAGAACCGCATCACCGTCGCCAGCCCAACCCTGCCCGAGCGCCTGGTCAACATCAGCAACGGTGATGAAGTCGGTCATCGCTTACTCCTGCGGAATCAGGGCTTGCAGATCTTCTTTCTTAGCGCTGGCGTCGAAATCAATACCCTTGGTGGCGAGCCACTCCTTCAGCTCGGGCACCTTCATCTTGCGCGGGTCAGTTTCAGGCTGTTCCTGGGCGTATTGGTCGCCAACCTTGATGCCGGCCGCCTCGTAGGCCTCGACGATCTCAGGCGCCTCACCTTCGACCACAACATGCGTTGCGCCGTCGATGACCCCGAAGAATTGGCTCAGGAGCCGATAACAAACGCCGCGCTCACGGCCTGGCTTGTCGGTGTAGATGACTTTCATGGTGTTCTCCTGCGCAGGGCGCCAAGTCAGCGCCCTGCATCATGGGATCAAGGGGTGGCGGTGCCGCTGATTACAGCAGCGAACGGAACCTGCTTGCGGTCGAATACACGCTCCCAGTTCGCGGCGCTGGCGTACTGGGTGGCATTCGGGCTCAGGTTCAAGTTGTTGCTGCCCTTCCAGCTAAACCCGGCAGGCTGCAGGATGAAGGTCTTGCGCTCCCACAGAACCTCGGCGCCCCCACCGTTACCGCCGTCAGGCTTGCGCTGCATCTCGACTGGAGTGTGCGGGGTGCCCTCGCCGTAGCCGAATGCGCCTTGACCGAAGAAGATCGACAGGAACTGACCAGGCGCGTAGGTCAGGCTGTCGTCCATGAACACCGGCTTGCCGAGATAGGTTGCCAGGATGATTTTGCCGGTCGAGTCGCGCAGGTACTCAATCAGGTCCTGTTTGACCATCTGATTCATTACTACCGAGTGCACACCGATGGCGCCAAACATGTCGGCGGCATCGCCGGCGGTGAAGGCTGCGTCCTGGAATGCGGAGGCGCTGATGCTGGGACCGGCGTCTTTGACCATGTCGCCGCCATTGTTGGCGATGTTAGAGGCGATGACGCCTCGGGCGGCACCCAGCAGGTAACGCTGCCACTGGCGGGTCCAGTAGGTACCGAAGCGGTTGCGAATGTGCTGCATCGGCTCGCTGTTGGCCAGCTCGGCGGTGAGGTCAGCGACACCGTAACCTTTGTTGAGGTACAGCGTACGAGCGCGCATGCTGCCTTGCTCGGCCTTGCCGACCTCACCCAAATCGTCCGGGTTGTCGTTCGAGATGTTCGGCGCCTCGTCGGCGTCGAGATCTTGCCAGTAGCTGATCTCGGAAGTGCCCTGGCCGTTGTTGGCGATGTTGTCCAGCGTCGGCGAGCGGGTCACGATGCCCGATTCAAAGACGGCGGTTTTTTCGGGGGTGTTCACCGGCGCCAGCGCGCCGTAGTAGTCGCGGACGAAGATGTCCGACAGCTGGGTCGTGGCCATGGATTAGGTTCCTTGGGTGGCTTGGAGTTTTTTGAACGCATCGGGGTTGTCCCTGGCCAGCGCAGCGCGCTCCGCCTCGGTGTACTCGCCCCATTTCTTCATGGCCTTGCCATTGTTGTCGCCGGTCTGCCCGGCACCCTGAGCCCTTGGCCACAGGTGGGTAGCGGTTTCGCGCAGCGATTCCGCCCATTCGAGGGGAGACAGCGGGGTCTTGCCGTCCTTCCCGTACACGACTTCGCCGGCACGGTCAGTGGCGACAGGCTCGCCGTCTTCGCTCAGTTTGAAGGTGCCTCGGGCGCGGAGGATGATGTCCTCAGCAGCCTCAGGCAGCGCGCCGGCCTTGATGGCGGCAGCGCGGATGGAGTCAGCCAGCACCTTGTCGCTGTACTTGGCGGCGAAGGCTTCGGCCTTGTCCGCACGCTCGTTGGCGGCCTTGACCTGCTTGTCCAGGTCGGTGCGTAGGCGCTCGGTGCGACGACTGATGACCTCGTCCAGCTTGCCCTCGGCGATCAGCTTGGTTTCCTCGTCCTGGCCGGCCTTGGCCAGCAGACCCTTGACCGCCTCGATGTCCAGGCCGTCGAACTGACCTTTCAGTTTGTCCAGCTCGGCCTTGATGGTCTTGTTGGAGCCGATCAGCTCGGTGTTTTTGGACTTGAGGCCCGAGACCTCGCCGTCCAGGAATTTCTGCACCTCGCCGCCCAGCGCTGCCTTCAGCGCGGCAGTTTGGGTTTCGTCGAGGGTGAGGCCGTGGGCGGCCGGGTCGAAGTCAAAAGGCATGTGGCTATCCCCTTGGGATTGGTTGGCCCGCCTGGCGGGCAAGAAAAAGCCCCGCGATAGCGAGGCCTGGAATGCGCGCCACAAAAGGGTGGCCCGAAGTTTCGTGGCGCGGATCAGTTGATCCCTGCCCGCTCGAACGCCAGCGGCTCCAACTCTTTGAGCTGGTCCAGCGTCAGCGGCTTGAAGTTCTTGTCCAGCTGCAAGCCGGCGAAGCGCTCGGCAGTCAGCCCGCCATCGCGGAACAGCTTGCCGCGCACCGGCCCCAGCGCGGCGTCTTGGAAGGCCGCTGGCTGCGTTTTGAGCCACTGGTAGTAGCTGAGGCTTGCAGAGACCTGACCGCCGCCATCAGCGCCCACTGCCGCCCTCGTGGCGCCTTGCCCGAACAGCGCCGACAACTTGGTGATCGGCGTGATGGTGGTCCGGCAGTGAATGTGGAACGGGGGCACAGGCCCCTTGCCCATCTCGAATTCGCGGCCGTCCATGCTCCGGCACTGCACGCTGGTCTTTCGGTCCAGGGTGGCAACGATTCGATACCCGGGCACCACCTCGGCATTCGCTTTGAGCGTTTCCATGCGCGCCGTGGTGGCCACATGCTGAACTGCGGTTTGGACGACGGCCCGGGCGCTTCGGTTCGTGACCGCCAGTACGCCGTCCGTGAAGTTCTGCGCCGCCGTGCCGCGCACGGCCTGGGTGATCTCCGCGTTGGTCTGGCCTTGGACGACCCCCATCCGAATGGCATTGGTTACCCTGTCCGCTTCGATGCGCGTCCATCCATTCAGGAATGGCTTGAGCAGCTTGCCGCCATCCACCCCGGCCACCTGCAGGGGCTGCGTGTTGATCGCCGCCCTGAGCAGCGAATCCGCCGGCATGGCCGCGTCTATCAGCAGCGCCGTCGCCAGGCTGCGCCCCTCGAATGCAGCCTCGTACTGCGCAATATCCACCAGGTCGGACTGCATCCGGTCGCTGAAGGCCTTGTAGATTTCCAGCAGCTTGCCGCCCACCCGGCCAAGAAACTCCTCAAGCCGGCTGCGGCTGTAGGTGGTCAGCTCCTTACGGGTGAGCTGGTCGCGGACATGAGCATCGGCCCGGCGCAGGTAGGTCTCGAACTTCTTGACCTCGCCAGCCTTGAGCCGCTCAAGCAGTACCGAGTGGCGGCTTACCTGCTCCAGCAGCTTCTCGTCCGCCGTTTGCTCCGGTTTCATTGCCATCGTCTTTGTCCAGGTTGACGCCGCCCGCACCGTGCTCGTCGCCTATCAGCTCGGCTTCTTCGTCGTAGGGGCGCTCGGGAAGCTTTCCGGTGGTGAGGTACTGCCAGTAGGTCTCGGCGCTGATGGTGCCGGCCATGACACTCTTCTGCAGCTCGGCCAGGACCTGGGCGTTGACCTCTGGGATCACAAACTCTGGCTTGACCGTGAAAACGACCTCATCCTGGTTGTAGCCCGTCCACTCTGCTGCGTATCGCAGGGCCTGCTCGATGGCGGCCGCCGCGGTGATGACAATGCTGTGCAGTGTGGCGTGCTGGTCGTTCTGGCGAGTTTTGCGGGCCTCGCCCGACTCCGTACCGGAAACGTCCATGACCTTGGCGCCAGCTTCAAGGGCTGCATTCTTCTGGTCTTCCATCGCCGTGCGAACGGCCTCGATGCCGGCCCCCTGGAACTCCAGGTAGCCGCATTGGCCTTTCGGGCCGAGGTCCCAAGCGGCAGACGGGCCGGTGACGCTGAGTTCCACGCTCTCATCCAGGCCAGATACCCACGGCTGCGGATGGCTGGTCTGGTGCAGCGCGGTGAAATAGTCGGCGCTGAGCTGGTACGACTTCAGTGCCGCCCGCGCCATCGTCAGCAGCGGGATTTCATCCACGTCTGGCGAGTTGTCGGTAGACCCACAGTAGATCACCGGGATGTACTCGAGACCGCGCACCAGTTGGTTGTCGGTACCGACAGTACCCAGCGGGCGGTCCTGCTCGATCAGTTCGCCGGCCTCGTTGCGCACGGCGGTATAGCAGATCTGGTCGAGCATGTAGAACTCGCGGAAAACCGTCTCGCAATCGTGGCTGTAGCGGTCCTCGGCTTTCTTCCTGAACTCGCGGAACACGGCCAACACCAGATCCTGGCGCCCGCCTTGGTCGGCAGTGTCCCAGTTGATGGCGTTGCGCACCGCGTAGGTGGCGAAGTACGGCTGGCCGGAGTCATCCACGTTCACTACCAGCGGCACTCGGCCATGGGAGATAGCCTGGCGCACGACGCGCAGGAACAGCTGGGTCAAGCCGAAGCCGTCGGCCGTAGCGTTCTCTTCCAGGTCCTTCAGCCCGTTGGGCAGCTTCACCTCGGGAATGAGCCGGGAGACCAGGCCCATCATCGAGCGCAGCGAATCGCGAACCCAGTGCTCGTACTGGGCCCGATCGGTGTAGTTCCGGTAGAGGTAGGCATTCCCCTGGCCGTCCAGCTTCTCCGCCTCGACCATGCCGCCGGGCTTGGGCAGATTGCGCGGGCTGCGCTTGATAGCGCCCTCGCCCTCCAGGGCGTCGTCCATCATCCGCCACTCTTCGATGTGAGCGTCGTAGTCAGGGTTGGTGGATTGAACAGGCATTACGCCAAACCTCCGATGCGGCGGACACCGCCTGTGCGTTTACGTCGCGCCATGGCAACGGCGAAATAGCGGAACCCGTCAGCCGGGTGCGAGGACCAGTCATGAAGCGGCTTGTCCTTCCAGCACCCGCGCTTGTCGTCCCACTCCTTGCGATAGCTCTCCAGCGCGGTGATGCCCTCACTGCACTTGGCCTCATCGAAAGCACAGTTGGGCAGGATCTCGCGCGCCTGCTCGATACCTTCGTCAACGCCGAGCTTCGGAACGACTTGGAAGGTCATTCGATACTTCTCGCCGTCGATCTCGTAGCCCTCTCGAGCGAGTTCACGCCGAGTCTTGCCGTCGCTACCGAATTCCCGGTTGTCGATGTCGTGCGGTCCCCAGTGCTCGCCGTATTCGTAGCCGCGATCCTTTAGCACCTTCATGTAGTGCCGCAGGCCTTCGCCGCTGTTCTGGTAGAAATCGACGATGTGATACTCCTCGCCGACGATCCGGACGAACCAGATGGCCGTGGAGTCGCCCACACCGATGTCCCAGAACGTGTGCACCGGCAGGTGGCTGTTGTCCGGAAGCTTCCCGATGCGCTGGGCGGCGTAGAGCTTGGTGAACTGCTTGGCGTAGTAAGCGCCCTCGATCGTCTGCTGGAATGCCTCGGCAGGGATCGACGGGTATTCCCGCTTCATGTCGTCGCCGAGGGTCTTTTCCTTGGCGGTGTACCAGGCGCGTTGGCCGGGGTTGGTGACGATGCCGTGCTTGGCGGCCAGGTCGTCGAAGTACTTGGTCAAGCGGTCCGAGATCAGGACGTCGGTCGGGTCAAGCCAGTAGAGCGGGTTCCGCCACCAGCTGAAGAAGAAGAACTTCCAGTCCAGCAGGCCCAGGGGCACACCAGCCAGCTGCTGCTTCTCTGCGCTCTGCGAGTAATCGAAGAAATAGCCAGCCCGCCCCTCCGCCGTCGACTCGATCGTAACGAAACACTCTGCGGCGACAGCCTCAAAGGCGCCGGTGACGATCTCTCGGGCTTTGTGCGGAAACTTGGCACAGATCTTCCCGAACTCGGATACGTGCAGATACCGTAGAGTCCCGCCCCGAAAGGATGTGGACACGTAGAGCGATCCGCCTTTGCTGAACACAAGCTCGCCAGCAGCATCGTTGCGAGCAGGGTTAGCAGCGCGTATCTCCTTGGGAAGGTTGTCATACGCATACTTGACCTTCTCTCGGAATAGCCGCTTGGCGTCGTTCAGTGTGTGGGCGATCAGGGCGCACTTGGCAGCCTCAAACAGCGCGGCATCCAGCTGGACGATGCAGACCAGGGTCGTGAAGCCCAGCTGCCTGGCCTTGAGGATGATGTTACGGGTGTGCATCCCCTGGAAGTAATCGATCTGCTCCTGCGTCATGCGGAAGCGGACCTTCTTGCCCTGCTTGTCCGTGATGAAATACAGGTTGTTCAGCCGCCAGAACCGGTCCCGGAGCAGTTTCAGGTGCTCGGGCTTCATGGTCAGGCGTCCTTCGATAGTTCATCCATCAGCTTGGATAGAGTGTCTTCCTCGCTACCACCCTGTTTGACGTCGAGGTCATAAGCCTGGCGCTCCAGGGCAACAAGCGTCTTCAGCGTCTCGGCCAATTCCTTCATGGTCTTGGTCCGGGCAGGCAGCGCGCTCATCTTCTTGGCCAGAGCCAGCACATCGGCCATCGCCTCGCCGTCTTCGTGGTCGCCATCCTTCAGCTGATCGATCAGTTCCTTGATGGTGCCCTGCTCATCCGTCAGCGATTCCAGCTCATCCAGCAGCTTGTTTGTCAGCCGGCGGCTCCGGGAAATATCACCCCGGTGCGCCATCCTGATGTTGGCGATGACCTCAGCATTGAGCTCGATGATCTCCCTTTCGGTTTCCGCCTGTTTGCTGGAAACCTCTGTGGAAACCTCTCGCCTGGAAACCAGTGCATCGGCCTTGGCCTTGATCTTCGCCTTCAGGTCTCGGTCCCAGCCATCGCGCTTGGCGCGCTTGTTGATGGCGGTATGGGAAACCTCGTGGGCGGCTGCGATCTCTCGCACGGAAAGCACGCCGGCCCGGTAGGCTCGTTCGATCGCCTCCCAGTCGGGTTGCTTGGTACTCATGTCGAATCCTTATTGATCTCGGTCGATACGAAGCGTGCGGACCTTGCCACCAGTGCTTGTATCGCGCCTTGCCGCCATCTCGACGGCCTTCTCGGCAGATGCGCCCATGTCCATCGCAGCGAATGCGTATGGCGTTCCGCTGCCAATGGCGTACGGCCGGTCTGCCTTGAGTGGCGACTTCCACAGGCCGGTATCGTCGTCTACGGCAACCATCATCAGATTGCCGTCGTGAAGGACGATTGCAGAAGCGTCGACCTTCCCCGATGGGGATGTGCCGAAATAGGCCCCCACCAGAGCGTCATAGTCACAGACGGCGCCTGTCAGGAAGAACTTCACGCCATCGCGCTCAATGCACTTGTCGCAATCATCGTCGGTGATGAGGTCGCCTCGGGTGACTCGGGAGTCGTAGGCGATTACGCCGTCCTTGTAGGCGATGGTGGTCATTCAGGGTGAACCTCGATCTCGATGCCGCGGCCCACCCAGTAGCTGACACGCTCCAGGCATGGCTCACGACGGGTCAGCTGTGCCAGGGCCAGAACACCGGCCAAGTAGTATGTCAGCCACCACCGCTGGCGGCAGACGACATGAGCAGTTACCGAAGCCATTGGCCATTCCTCGCGCCTCGAAACGGCGAATCTCGAATTTGTGGCGCGGGTCAGTCAACGCGCACGATCTTGGCCACGTTCCCCTTGGCCCGACACACCAGAATGGCGGCCAGAAGATAGAACGCAGTGTTGAACCACGACACATCAGCGAACTCGTCATGGAGCACCATGCGGCCGATGAGGCTGACACACTGCATGCCGGTCACCGCGCAGGCAGCCCAGGCCATCAGGGATACGCCCAGCTTGTAGCGGGCATCGGGGTATGGCCGGTAGCGCAAGCCGATCATCACGAAGATGACGGCGCACAGTGCGGCCTGGATAACGGCAACCATTCAACCCTCCTTCCTGGCTCGCAGGCGGAAGACCCATTGCAGCCACCGGGGCATCTGCCCGGTCTGCATCCACTCCAGCAAGCCAGAGAACGTGACGACGCAGAGCACGCCGCACACGAAGGCGCTGAAGCCTGCGGTTTGCGTCCAGGCCCTGCCCAGCATCTCAGCAGCACCAAGGTAGCCACCGATCCAGCCGGCCAGCAGGTAGCCGATGCGGCGAAGCATGCCGATGTCCTTGGCGTACACGACGTAGAAGAAAGCCCCGCCGAACGCGCCCACCAGGGTGGCTAGGTCCAGTTCAGGGAAGAAAGCACCCAGGCCGACGCTGGCAAGTACGCCGGTCACTGCAAGGGCGCCGGTACTCGGTTCGGCCATAGGGTGCTCCATAGAAAAAAGAAACCCGCACTCGGCGGGCTGTATTCAGTAGCGATGCAGGATACCGCCCGGTTTCAACTCCTCTCGGAGCAAGCGGCGAACGTCCTCTTCCAAGCAGGGCCCGAGCTTGAGACCGCTGGTGACAGGGCTCACGCCTATCCCAACACCGGCAACGTAGTATTGGCCTTGCTCGTTCACGGCCAACTTCACCCTGTAGCCTTCGAGAACTGGATGATCGCTCCTGGCCTTGTCACTCTCGACCTTGATGCGGGCCGGGTCGATGGCGGAATCCTTGAGGGTCGCGTTGTTGATGAAGACTTGGCCGTCGATTACGACAAATAAGGCTTCGCCTTTAATCTGTTCGTCGCTGGGCACGTCAGCGGCCAAGGTGACTTTCACGGTGCCGGCAGAAAGCTTGCATTCGTAGGACCCGATACGCTTAGCCAGCGCCAGATCGGCCTCGGCGCGGGAAACCACTTCCTCCATGGCTTGTCGGGCTGGCTTCTCGCCCGTGACGTAGCCGCTGTGGTCGCTCTGGCCGGTTACTCGGCTGGTGAGCATCTCGGTCGCGGTGCTATCCGCCTTATTTCCAGGCGATGCCACAGCATGACCCAGTGCAGCAATCGGCGCGCCCTGGGCCGCAACCTGGCCTCCGCATGCGGCGACCCGGCCCTCGCAGGCAGTGACGCGGGATGCAAGCTCTGAAACGAAAGAGGCTTCTGCTTTGCTCGAGACCATCATCTGCAGAGTGACGCCAAAACTGTGCAGCGCTTCGATGCTGGAGCGCAATGACGCGAGGGTTTCGTTGGTTTCGGACATTTGCATGCTCCAGATACGAAAAAGCCCCGGCATGTACCGAGGCTCAGAATGGGTGCGGAGGGCCGGTGCGTACCCGGCTTGCTGGTCTGGCTCGCTGGGTCACGTACCCCAGACTCTCATCGCGTAGTCGATCAGGGAGCGCACGGCTTTGATCGACGCCACTACCGACTTAGCCCAGCTGCCTGAGCGTGTCATCCGCATAAAAAAGCCCGCACAGGGCGGGCAAAGAGGGATCGTGCTTTTTTAAATCTGGTGGCTGTAGAACAGCGAGTACGACTCGATACCGTCGTTGGGCTGCTTAATGCCAGCGTTGGAGTAGTGAATCGCTCGGATGCCAACCTTCTGCGTCTCGCCGATCTTCAAGCCCGCACCGATGCGGTCTTCGAAGTTGAAGGCCGAACCAAAGTCCTGGTCACCTGCGGACGTACCAGAGAAGACCGCCAGGCCGATGCCAGCCTCAACGAATGGCTTCACGTTACCGCTGCCGAACTCGTAAACGAAAACTGGCGCAAAGGACAGCGAGTGAGCGCCACCGGAAGCATCTCCTGCTTCCCAATAGGTATACCCAGCATCCCAGTAACCGGTTAGACGGCCAGTACTGGATTCAAACCAGCTTTTGTCCCAGTTAAAGCCAACGCCTGCACGCGCCGTAATGCCGCCTTGACTTGTCGCACCCAGCGCACCGGAAAGCTCAGCTGCTCCGGCAGACGCAGCAAAAAGGGACAGTGCTGCAGCAGCTAGAACTGTTTTCATAATCACGGTCTTCCATGTTTGTTTAGTTAGCAACCTATCAGAATCATAGCGCCATCAAAACGTTCCGTGCTACACAAAAAAAATCTGACCTCGCCAGAGGTGGCGTCGGGCCTCTTGAGGGCCTCTTCGGGATCGAGTAGGAGGCGGGTTCACACCCGCCGTCCTCTCACACCACCGTGCGTACGGTTCCGTACACGGCGGTTCAGGTTATGCGACTAAGCCGGTTGATCGTATCCAGTATCGAGACCAATCCGAGTTGATCCCACAGTTTCTTCGGTAGGGCCTGATTCACATGTGGCGCACCCGAGTTCCACCATGGGCCTCGGCCATTGAAAGCAGATTTACAAGCACGCTCTCGGCTTAGACCCAGACGCATCAGGTTGCTGATCCTCGTAGAGGGTTGCTTCCATTGCCGCCAGATGACACAGCGAAGTTTGTGCCTGATCCACCCGTCCAGCTCTTCTAGTGGGCGCCTGCTCTGACTGAGCTTGAAGTAACTCGCCCAGCCCCGTACCACGGGGTTCAGCCGCTCGATGATATAGGCCACCTTGCGGCCTCGCGCCCCGCGCAGCAGCTCCTTGAGCCGACTGCGCAGGCGACCAAGGCTCATCGTCGCTACCCTCAGCCTAGGCTGTTGATGCCAGCTCATCCCATAACCCAAGTAGTCGCATTTCCACGCCCGTGCCACTTGGCTCTTCTTCCTGTTCACCGTCAGTTTCAGACGCTCTTTCAGGAAGCGCTCGACGCTGGTCAGTACTCGCTCGCCTGCCCGCTGACTACGTACATAGATGTTCGCATCATCGGCATAGCGCACAAAACGGTGCCCCCGCCGCTCCAGTTCACGGTCAAATTCGTTGAGCAGGATGTTCGACAGCAACGGCGAGAGCGGGCCGCCTTGCGGCGTCCCTTCCTGCCGTGGGCTGACGACACCGCCCGACATGACCCCGGCTTCAAGGTAACGGCGGATAAGCCTGAGCACGCATTTGTCTTCGACACGGCGCTCGATACAGGCCATGAGTATGTCGTGGTTGACCCGATCAAAGAACTTCTCCAGATCAAGTTCCACGCACCAGCGATGGCCCGCCCCCACATGGGAGCGGGCCGTTTCGACGGCTTGATGAGCGCTTTTGCCCGGACGAAAGCCATAGCTGTAGTCCGAGAACAGCGGGTCAAAGATTGGCGTGAGCTGTTGCTGCAGGGCTTGCTGGATCAGGCGATCCACGACACTGGGAATCCCCAGTTGCCGGGTACCGCCCTGCGGTTTGGGAATTTCGACCGCCCGCACTGCCTGGGGATGGTATTCACCAGCCAGCAACCTGGCCTTGAGAGTTGGCCAATACTGTTTCACATAGCCAGCCAAGTCAGCGACCGTCATGCCATCGGCACCCGGTGCTCCCTTGTTGCTGACCACACGCTGATACGCACGTTTGAGGTTGGCCGGTGCAAGCACCCGCCCCATCAGCGTGTCCGGCTCCGCGTTCGTCCACGCCACAGACGCCGTCGATGCCTGCGCACTGCCAGCCGTCACTCTCGGATTCTGTCCGGAACTTGGGGTCACAGTTCTCCCTCGGAGAAATTTCTGCTTTTCGACATTCGACGAGACTCTGGCGCCTACTGGCGGCATAACCTGTTCGGCCCTTGGTGGCGCGGTTAACTGCCACTTACTACGGCTTCGGCTGACTTCTGCACGTCCATCCCGTCGCCTCTTGACGCTCGGTAGCACAATGGCAAACGTGCAGATCTCCCAGGGTAATTCGCGTGACCTTCCTGCTTATGCCTGTCGGATCTACGTCGCAGCGTTCCGTGCAAGTATCGGGCTTTGAAGATATTGGCCTTCTCACCCCGCTGCGCCGCCTCTATCCGCTTCCTGTTCGTCAGGCCAGCATTTTGCCTCGGGCTTCCTTCAGATTCGCAGTCGCCCGCGACACCCTTGCCTCTGGCTAACACTTCCCCTTGCCGGGTGTGTAGAGGACTTTCACCTCCAAGTCACCCGCTTGGCCACCATAGTCAAGCGGGTTGCGCTGACGCGCAACGCGCCATGCCTGGCGCACCAATAAAAAACCCGGCGCAATGGCCGGGTTAATTTGAGTTTTTGCCGGAGGCAAAATTATCAGGATGGCGAAATCATGCCACCAGCCGAGCGGGAACGCAATAGGGCCTCAAGCGGCCCTGCGCATTTCGTAAATTGCGGCTGCCACCGGACTCAGTGCTTCCTTGTCCAGATCCTCGCAGCACTCGAACGCAAGGCGCACATATCCGCCCCACTCTCGCTCCCAGCGGACCGATTCCAGCCTTACCCCATAGTGGGCATCCAGCCAGGCACGGAAGCCCTCAGGCGACTCCAGCGGGTCATCATTGGCCGACTGCCCGCCCTGGTGCATGTACCGGTACCTGGCCATGACGCCCTTTACCACGTACTCGAGTTTTTCGCGCTTGGCGGCGGTCATGCGCGGAGAGCGCTGCGTCACCATGATGAAAACCGATTCCTCGGCCGTCTCCTTGGTGTCGACGTCGAGCCGCGGTGAGTACATGAAGTTGCCGAAGGCCTTCACGTGCGCGGTTAGCTTGCCGATCGCCGACTGCACCTGGCCGGCGATGACCTGGTGTGCGGCATGGCCGGCGTGGCGCTGTCGTTCCGTGGTTTGCACCATCGCCCCCAGCAGGCCGAGTTGCTCGATGAATGCACCTTGGCTATCCCATGCCGTGTAGAGGCAGTCATGCCACGCCTGCCGTGCGCTGTTCAGTTGCATGGGCCGTTCTCCTTCTTGCGGCGGGTTTGAATACTGTTGGCGCGCATAGCGCACCAGGCCGAAACGATGGCCATAGCGAGGAGCAGCACGCCGGCCGTGTCTGTGATGGTCCAGATCATGCTGCTGCCCCCATTGGCTTGATGTGGACGCGCACAGCGCCGCCCTTGGTCGTTTCCTTGCTAACCCTGATCTGGGTAGCGAATACGTTGTCGTCGATGCCCAGTGCGTCCGCCAGGCCGTCACGGCCAGCCTTGAACATCGCCAGCAGGTTGTCGTCGTCGCGCCGGCGGCGGTCGGGCGGCACGAACTCGACCACCAGCAGGGCCTGGCCCACGAGCGATTGCAGGCCGGCCTGCTTGGCGAGCACATGGCACGCCGCACGGTAGGCCTTGGCCGCCCTGCTCTTCTTCGACCAGTGCACCCGGGCGTTGGGGCTGCATGCGGCCGGCGGCCATGGGAGCGTCAGTTCGTTCATGCCGCCCCCTTGACTGTCATCAGCCCGGCGCTGATCAGGGCCTCATGCGTCTCCGCGATGGCCCTTGGCATGTCCGACCAATCCACCTCACCCCGCCCGCGCCCATCCAGCACGTCATGGCAGGCCGAGCAGGCGTAGACCGCCACGGTGTCGAAGCCCTTCATGCCCATGCCTTTCTGGCCGCATGGCAGGTGCGCCAGCACGGTGGTCTCGGGGTTGAAGTTGCAGGTGCCAGGGAGGCGGACTGTGCAGTCCTGGCCCCGGGCGCTCTCGCGCACCTTCTTGCTGACTACGCGCATGGCTCGGCCTCCTTTGCTTTCTGCTGCCCGGGCACGAAGTCGCCGCGCAAGGGCATCAGGTGCGCCGGCATCGAAAGGCACGCACCATAGGTATCCTGGATGCTGGAGACCAGACCATCGCCGACGACGAGCCAGCATTCGCGACCAGACGCATTGCTTACAGGGCGCCCGTCTGCCGGATCTCGCCAAGCGCTCACCTGGCCCGGCGTCAGGAACTCTACGAGCTCGCACGCTTTGCCTATGTTCTCAGTGAAGCGGTGAGCACCCACGATCAGCGCCAGGTCGCCCGGCTTGAATTGATGGCTCATGCAGCCTCCTCACTCAACAGATCACTGAACACCACACCCTGCGGCGCGAACTCGTCCACGATTCTGTCGGTGTACTGGCCCCCCTGGGCCCGGTCGAACAGCCGAGTCACCGGGAAACCATCCGGCCCGAACATCGCGCACGGCCCCATCAGGCGAAGCTTCACCTCATACGGCAGGTGGATGAACGACTCGGCCCAGCCAGTGCGGAACTCGTCGCAGCCGGCGCGCATGATAGGCACTCCGAAGTGCAGCTTGCAGTACCTGCGCACATCCTCGATGCCGCCCATCTCGGTGCTCTTGGCGATCCGGTCGTACATGGCGAACCACAGAGCGTTCTGGTCCAGGGTGCGGTCCTTGCCAGGGCGCATGCTCACCACGACGAACTTCTTGTCGCGGAACATCCGAGTGAGCATGGTCACGGCCTCGGATAGCTTGGCCTGGCTGTTGACGCTTATCTTCTCGGTCATGGCGCCACCTTCAGGCCCTGGGCCTCAATCGCCTTGCGCACGTCGCGGATGTAGGCCGCCTCGTTGAAGCTGCCGCCTTCCACGTCGTCGAACTCCTCGCGGTAGGCCTCAGCTGATCGATTCGGCAGCTCCACCACCACGGCCTCGCGGGAGGCCTGCCAGGCCCACCATGCAGATTGAACGGATGGGATCACGTATTCGCCGTCATCGCAGCGTGTAAGCACTCCCGGGTAGAAGCGGCCATTCCGGGCCGTGCTCTTTGCTGCATATGCCGCTTCGAACTGCTCGCGCATCTTGTTGGTGTCCATCAGTGCTTCTCCCCGGCCAGAAATTCCGATACCGATTTCCCGGTGGCGATGTGCTCAAGGTTTCCCTGGCCGTCTGTGCGGAACTCACCCTTGGGCAGGTACAGACGCTCGAACTGGCCGTGCCATTCGTGGATGCACGGATCGCATGCGGAGCACAGCATCCAAGGCTGGCTTGGCAGCCCGCGCCACTGCCCCTCCATGCGAACCCAAAAATTACTGGTGGCCGTGTTCTCTCGGCAGCCACATTCGTAGCACTGGAATAGGCTCACACCCCCTCCCCGGCCGGCTGCCCGGCGCGCTTGATGTTCAACTGAGCGACTGCGGCGCGTGCTTGCCGCTTGCGCAGGTAGGTTTCGATGCGGCGGCGCTGGTCTTCCTTGGCGCGCTCGCGGTCTTTCTTGGCCTTGGCGGCCTTGAGGATGCAGCGCACCTCGGCGAGCTTTTCCCGCGTCTTCTCGCTGGCCTGCGGGCGAACTGCACCTGTCAGCAGGCCCGCAATGGCTTCGCCGTCTTGGGTGGTCGGCGCAATGCGCAGATCGGCTAGGTACTTGGCGCCGGTCTCTTGGGTGATGAGCTGGGCAAGAACGGCGGACTCGATGGCAACCACACGGCACCCAGCGTCGTAACCCAGCGACACTTCCCACTTGGCCGGCTGATCCTCGGCGCGGGCGAAGCTGACCAGGCGCTCGTAGGCGCTCATGAAGGCCATACGGGCGCCGATCTTGTCGCCGGCCTCAAGGATTGGCTCTGAGGCGATCATGGCCTGGCGGATTTCAGTGGTGAGCACGACGGTTTCATGCTCGTCACTGGCCGCCAGCGCGATCGACCACGCCTCATCCTTGCCGGGACGGCTATCAGCCGCGTGGATGTGCTTGAGAACCATGCCGAGCGAAAGGCGCCCAGCAGGCTCTCTACGGCACGCGCGTAGTGCGCCGATGATCACGCCAGGCTCATAAGCCGAAAGGTCCTCAGCGATGAGCTCAGCGCCTCCAGCGCTGATTGCCTGGCCCATTGCCTCGGCAGTTGCACAGATGGCCACGGCCAGTTCGGCTTGTTGGTCAGAGGAAAGCATTGCGCTTACCCCCCTGGCGGTTCCGGATTGCGTCCGCCGCTTCCTGCGCCGCGTTTATGTTCGCCTGAGTCTGCTCTTGCTGCCGGGCAGTCGTGGCGTTCATCTGGCGGTTGGTCACCCACTGGGTGTGGTATGCCTCGGCCTTGGCCAGCAGGTCGCCCAGGTTATGGCAGCCGTTGATCAAGCGAGCGTCGTTGATCGTCAGGAAGTACGCGGCCACATGGTGGGCGACATCGATGCCGAGACGGCTGATCAGCTGGCCAACCTGGCCGCCGGCCTTGGCGTTCCATACCGGCCACGCGTGGTAGCGCTTGCGGTAGGCCATGGCGTAGTTCGCCCAGGCCTTGAAGGTTTTGCAGGACTGGTTCTTCGGCCCTGGCATATCTGCCGGGATCTCGCAGCGCGGCTGCTGAGCCGTAAACGGAACCACGATACCCTCCGCGACCACGGCTTCAGCCTGGGTCGCAACTGGTTCAATGACTGGTTCCGTTACTGATTCAAAAGAGTGACTGGTTCTGGGTGCAGCTCCTGCACTACCCCCTAGTGAATCTGCTGCACTAGGGGGTGAACCTGCTGCACTACCCTGGTGAATCTGCTGCACTACCCCTAGTGAATCTGCTGCACCACTCAAGGTGAGGTAGTAGACGTTCGAAGAGTTACCCTTTGGGCCGCCCTTACGGATCTCTTTGCGCAGAAGGCCGGCACCGCACAGGGTGTTGATGTGGTTCATCACAGAGCGCTTGCTGATCTCGCACTGGTCGGCAACGTGCTGATACGACGGCCAGCACTCGCCCATGTCGTTGGCGTTGTCGGCCAGCTTGATGAGCACGAGCTTGCGCAGCGGGTTGCCGACCTTGGTTTTCATGGCCTTGACCATCAGCTCCATGCTCATTGGTCATGCTCCCTGGCCATGCATGCAAGAAGCTCGGCGTCATCAGCCATCGCCTTATCAATTGCTTGGTCGGCAGCAGCGTACTGAAGCCAGAAATGTCGGCCGTCAGTGATCCCCACCGCCCGGGCTAAGTTGTTGTATGGAAAGTCGCGCATGTACCGATAGCGCCTGGCGTCAGCGCGCAGGGCTTCGTGCTCCGAATGGACGCCATCCCCAGCATCGTCCAGCCTGGTGATGATCTCGCGGGCGGTGCGCGCGGCAGCGTCCAAAGAGTCGTGCCCCGGTGGGATTCCTCCCTCAAGCAGCAAAACTAGCTCCTTGGCGGCTTCCATAAGGTCGCAATACAGGGAATAGTCACCGGTGCCAGCCGCAGTAACGCGGCCTCCAGCCAGCGCCATGCCCAGGTGGATCGGCTCGGCAGCGTCTTCTACAACAAGGGTCACGTACTTCATGGCCGCCCCTTCCCGACCATCTCGGCCAGCTCAGGGAAGCGATCCACATACCAGTGAGGCTGCGTTTCGCGAGGACATTGTGGGCTGGTCAGGTTCTTGCCGTAGCGCAAACCCTTCTCGGTGATCGCCCAGAAGGTGACCACCTCCTGCTTCGAGTTCTTGCGCTGCATGACCTTGAGCACCCCGGCTTGCTGCAGCGCCTTGTTGAACGACGCGGGCGACATGCGGATACCGTTGTCCTTGAGCAGGGCGGTCAGCGCTTTGGTTGGCAAAGAGCTTCCGCCAGCCGCGTCAGCAGGCGCATCCACTGCATAGCTGGGCAGGAACTTCGGGTCGAGGCCGTTGCTCTCGGCGATCTTGGCGAGCATCTGCACCTGGCAGGATGCGGCTGGCTTCAGCAGGCGCGTGAAGCACTCCATGATGGCGATCTCGCCTATCACCTTGGTGCCATTGGCCATCACGGCCTGGCGCGCCTCGGACTGGCCTTCCAGCTCACGCCAGCGGCGAATTACCTTCATGCGCAGGACGGCGCTGTAGCCGGTCAGGAGACAGTCGGTGTGCTCCCGATCAAGCAAATACTCGACCTGCTCGCGGTTCTGCCCGTCCAAGTAGATGTGCTCAAAACTGAGTACATCTGCTTTCAGTTCGGCCAGCATGGCCGCAATGTCGCGCTTCACGTTGGCGTGACGCTTGCCAGTCAAGCTGGCTATCTCACGCGACGACATCGTGCGCGCCACGAAATCGTGGTTCGCATTTTGTGGCGCGAGGGCTGCGGTATTGCTTTGGATGGTCTGATGCATATATGATGACCTCACACAAGCGTTACGAATGCAGTACAAGAAGCCGGTCTAGCCACCGGCTTTTTTGCGTCCGCGGTTTGGGTTTTGGTGTTTTCAACGGCAGTTCCTCATGAGTCCCTCAGGGGCTTATTAGCCCTTGCGAAACGACCGAACATTGCTTCGGCCAGGCTCTGTTCTCGTCATCCGGTTGAGAGCCTCGTTGATGATTTGTGCCGCCAGTTGCTCAGGGGTTAAGCCCTTCTGCCTGGCGAGATACGCCAGATCCGAATTGCCCTTCCCGTCGAGCTGGATCTCCAGCTCTTTGCTTTCTGGCACAGGGCCTCCTCGGCCACTTCAGGCCACGTCAGTCTTCGCGTTAAGCTCTTGCATCATCTGGTCGAGACCGCGCTCCAGAATTTCCCTGGCGAGCACTGCCTTCTGCGTGCGCTTGAAGCGAGCCATCGCCGACAGCAGATCGTCGGCAGCCTCATCCAAGCGAACCTTGGTGGGCTTGTTGTGCAGGTGGTCGGGGTCGAAGTACGACACGGTGGGTTCCTTTGTGGTTGAAAGTGGTTAAGCGGCGGAAAGCGCGTGGGTCGGGTTGCTGTCGATCTGGCTCCATGGGAACGAAGGACACAGATCGGCACGATTCACAGCACCATTCGTAAGCGCCTCAATCTGTAGTGCGCGCTTGGCTGGGACCATGCGCTCTCCTGAACACCATTGGTTGACGGTGGGTGCCGCCACATTCAGCCGGCGCGCCAATTCCGCCTGGCTGCCCAGCACGCGGGATGCTTCTTTGGCTGCTTCTGCTGATTTCATGAGTTCTCTCCTGGAGATTTACCGATGAATATAAGGCATTACCTTATTTCGTACAAGCCATTGCCTAATCGCGCTGGCGATAGGCCTAATTAGGCAATGCTTACCGGACCAGAATTAGGTGCAGCCATTGATGCTGCGCGGATCGCCAAGGGCGTATCTAAGAAACAGCTTGCAGACGACTTCCAGGTGAAGCCTCCGTCGGTACAGGGCTGGGTGAAAAACGGCCGGATCGACAAGTCCAAGCTGATGGACGTGATCGCTTACTTTTCTGATGTGGTGGGCCCTGAGCACTGGGGGCTTCGCCCAGGTTTCTCCTACGAGAGCATCCAGGATGTCACTTCGGAACCTGTCGCAGAGCCGGCGCCAACCTCAGCTGCCGACATGGTTCGCGCCATGCTCGCGAAGCAAGGCAAGAACTTGTCGGATTCGGCGCGCGCGCAGTTGATTGCAGCCGCCGAAGCGACCGATGAGGGAAATGTAATTACCGTAGATTTCACCCGGCCTGGCCTGGTCGGGGACGAAGTCCGGATCGCTCACTACGATATCCGCGCTGCAATGGGTGGCGGCCAACTCCCCCACGACTACCCGGAAATGCTCAAGGACATTCGCGTCAGCCCCAGTCACCTGCGGGAAATCGGCGTCGAGTTTGAGGAGCACTACCACCTGAAAGTGGTCACCGGCTGGGGTCAGTCGATGGAGCCCACCATCAAGCATCGGGACCCGCTGATCGTGAACATCAACGTCCGCGACTTCGTGGGCGATGGGGTGTACCTCTTCGTCTGGGATGACCTGCTCTACATCAAGCGCCTGCAGGTGGCTGATGAGGAGCACTTCGAGATGATTTCGGACAACCCGCGGCACAAGGATCGGCTGATCCGCCGGGACATGACCTACATCCAGGCTCGAGTGCTACTGGTGTGGAATGCGCATTTGGTCTGAGCAGTTAATAAAACAGAATTCAGCTTAATAAGAGATATTTTACTCAAGGGAAGGGAAGCGTGATGACCAAAGAAAAAGACCCAGCAAAAGTGATAAATCCTTCACCCGCTAGGCATGTTGGGGGTTATCAAAAGCGTCTTTTCCCTGTGGATATCCTAACGGAATACCCTAATAATCAAGGTTCTGCGGACCTTCAGCTGATCGTTAATGCGCGTGACGGGAAGGACTATGCGGTTAAAAAGCCCACCGATGGTAAAGGGAAGGTCCCCGCAAGCGAGCTTGTATGCTACGAGTTGGCTTACCGGGTGACAATCCCCACCCCAAATTACGCTTTCATCAGATTATCTGACGGAACGCTTGGGTTCGGATCACTCTGGGAAGGCGGCGTAAAAAAACTATCTGACATGCATGATGTTATGCAGATTCTTAAGGCCAAAATCAAGGTTAATAACCTCAAGACCTTCCTTAGCCGGCTATATGCTTTTGATATTTTTGTAAACAATGAAGACCGCCACTGGGGTAACTACCTGTGGAGGCAGAGCTTTGACAACAACTTTATCGCCCTGGCATTTGATTTCAGCAGGGCCTGCTTTGAAACCGGCCATGACTGTTATGATGCGCTTCACCCAGACTGCAACACTCAAGACTCGTTCATGCTTATTAACTTAACCATGAATTATGACCGCACCGAAGCGATTGCTTGCTTGGATCAACTTGCCGCAATATCTGTTGAGGATGTGGAAGAGATCCTAGAAAACATGCCGGCTGGATGGCTGACAAAGGCTGAGAAAAAAAGCTATACTGACTGGTGGAAGTCACAAGCCAGGATCGATAGGATCAATACTATCAAAAGGAGGATCTGATGAAACACTTTAAGTACTCAATAATAAAGTACATGCCAGATCCTAAGCGCGGCGAGGTCATCAATATTGGCTTAGTAGTGTTTTTACCAGATAAACTCGACGTCCGCGTAATAAATGCTTCCGCCAAGCTTCGGATGCTCGACGGTAGCTCTAGCATGGATGATATTGAGAATCTGAAACACTCAATAGAAGAAGTTTCCGAGCTTGCCGGCTCGGTAGAGCGATCGCTTTCTATATTGAGAGCTTTCCGTTCGCCTAGCTACTTATCTGATCCTGGCGAGTTCGTAATTGACGACGACAATCAATACGAACAGCGGGTTAGAAACCTGTTCAATCTTCTTATTAAGCCACACTCTACCAAAGAGAAAACGGTTCGCACCCCGCGCATCTTGAGCCACTTGAAAGACAAGTTTGAATCGATGGATCTGCTTGCAAAAAACACCGATGACCTTAGCAGACACAAAGTAGTATACAATTACCCTCTTAATGAAAAAAGTGGATTTCACGCAGACTTCATTTTAAAGAATGGGAAGTTTCATATAACTGAAGCTATAGATTTCAACGTGAACGATCTTAACTCCAAACTAAAAGAGACCTCTATGAAAGTTATGACCTTCATGGAAGGCCGAAAGGCTCTCGGAGAAAACACTGGGAGCTACTTTGTTTACACCGCGACCAGTACTATCGAAAAAGAAATCACTTCACACCTTAACATGGCGAGCGACTATAGCGATGAACTCTTCAATCTAGCTAATGCCAAAGACTCAGCTCGTTATTTTGATATGATTTCTTCGCTAGCAGGCCATAATAGACTTTTACACTAATAAGTTAAGGAGCCCGCTTCGGCGGGCTTTTCTTTGGGTATCAGAAAGGCGCCTCCTCCTCAATCCTCTCCTCCTCCCAATCCTTTTCAACGACTAGGTCGTCGCGATCCTCGGCGCTCTGCGGCTCCCAGCGAACCGTCACGCTCTCGTCGTCGTTGAACGTCAGGTCCAGCTCCGGCGTCTCGGCCAGCAGTCCCATCACCTCCTCCCACTCCATGTCTCCATCCGTGTCCAGGCGATGGATTGTCACCCAGCGCTGCGACTGCGCGATCCGGTGATTGATCATCGACGACACCCGCAGGCCCAGCCGCTCAAGGGCTGTCATCTCTTGGCGCGCTTGTGGGGTCGACTTCTTCTGCTTGCCCATACCTTCCTCCGTTAACTGTACATACATCCAGTATTAGGCAGAGCTTACCCGAGCCATCGAACGATGCAAGCCCGGAGAGCGGATTAGGCACTCATGAAAAAAGTTAGGCATTACCTATTTACAAGAATTAGGCATTGGCTTATCTTTCATTCCATCGAGGCGCTACACAGCCCCTCGGGAGGCCCTCAAGCCTCACCGCTCTTTCACATTGATGGGAACCTCGCGGATCGATCCCGGCAACGGCACAGCGCGAGCAATAAATTCGATCCCCATGCCAGCTCTGGAACTGGCCAGCTCGAAGCCATGCGGCGCGCTCCCTCACTGAAAGCGTCAAGCGGGCCAAGGGTTGCGCTGCAACCGCTCCCTGCCGGGATGCCCTCAGAACGGGCGTCGGTGCCTGGCACAGTGCGAGCAGCGAGGAAACACAGATTTCACTGGCTGGCCTTGGCGACAGGGCCAGACGGGAAATCGATTGCTCACGCGGCGTCGCGAAGGCAAGTGAGTCAAAAATATTGAATCCGACAGTTGCCTACTGGGTCAGGATTTATGAACGCAGTAAATCTGACGAGGTAACAGCAATGACTATCGAAGCAGAGACACTCGCTCAACTTACCGAAGCGCTCCAGAAGCGCGGTATGTTCCTAGTTTCAGACGTCGCATTTACCAGAGCGCCGTACCGACATAACCACCGCTGGACCTGCATCGTAGAGTGAAAATTCTTATTGCCGGCGGCTCAGAGTAGGCCTCTACCGCCGGCTCCTCTTCTGATTCATCCCACATTCGGCAAGACCGGGTTTCTTTCCTATCCCCTCCCCAACATTCGACCGCATTGGCAGGCACCAGGCCACCCTTCATGGTGGGTTTGGTCACCCGCGCCTGACGCCTGGCCAATGCGGTTGGCTACCGAGGTTCACAAGATGAGCAAATACACGGAGGAAATTGTTCAGGCCGCGCAGGGGCTCGAAAAAGCAGAAGCCGCTCACAAGGTCGCAGCAGAGCGACTTGCCGCTGTCCGCAATCACTGCGGCCAGCGTGGCTACTCGGTCACAGTAAACGGCGTGACTGTAGCGGTTTCTGAGTGCGACAGCCGCACCTACCAAGGGACGCTAATCCGAGGCCGAGAAATGATTCACCTAGGCGCGCTCAAGGCCCTTGGCGCAGAGCTTGATGCGGCAGAAAAGCGCGTTCAGGAATGGCGCGCCTACCTGGCATCAATCGTTATCAAGTAACCCACCACCTGGAGGCGACCATGGGCGCACTTCGAGCAGCACAGTTTGAGTACGACAACCGGATGCCGCCGGCGGTGAGTGAGAGCTCGCCGGAGGAGCGCTGGATCGACGACGGCATCGCTGAGCTGATGGCGCGCCGCGACGTAGTGTTTCAGCGCCGGATGCGCCCGAAGCAGGGTGTCACCTATGAGCGCTTCGCCCAGGCGGTGGATGAGTTCGTTATGGGTCAGCTTGGCCAGCCGGATATCAGCAACACGGTGCTGGGCCGCCTGGTTCTGGCTGCGCGGTGCAAGGTAACCAGCGATGCAGCAGCGGCAGCCGACGAGATCCTGAGCGTGGCCAACCCTGAGTCGGCGCTGGAAGAGATCGCCCGCCAGCTGCTCACCCCCTTCGCCAAAGAAGGAGTGCTGGCCCAGGCCGAGGGGGCGGAATGAGCCCTCACACCATCGCCGTCAGCGCGATCAACGCGGCTATCGAAACGATGCTTCTGCCGGGCTCTGGCCTGGTGGAGGACGCCAAGGCCGAGACCCTGGTGGTCGCCTACTTCTCCCTCCTCGCCATCGACGCTGAGGAGTTCAAACACTACTGCGAGCGCATCCGGCGTATTGCCGAGCGGCGCAAGGAGGCTGCATGACTACGCCGATCTTCCCGTCGATCATCGACGACCAGGTGGCCGAGGTCGCTCAGGCCGTGCCAGACGATCGAATCTTGCTGGTGTTCAAGGGCCTGACCATGGAAGACGCCATGAACCAGGCGCGCCTGGCCCACATCGAGAACCCGGCAGCCTGGTCGGGCCGGGCCTACCTATGCGGCATGTGCACCCTGGCCTACGAGGTGCGGACATGAAGCTGGAGCGCTCGATACTCATCACCTTGGCTGCCCACGAATCAACCTTGCAGCAGATCAAGTCGTTGACGGCTGAGATCGGGCTTCACCTTGGCCGATGCGAGAGCCGATACGAGTTGATTGGTCCGAAGCCTGTCAATGAATCCCCCGAGCTTGGCGATCTGCCTTGGCCGAACGGCAGCGAAGAGCACTGGAACATCCTGTACGACGAGAAAAATCGCCGAAAGACGCATATGTGGGATGCATTCCGAGAGTGGTCTCAAGATGAAGATCGAGGTCTAAATGACGAAGAAGTGATGGATTATCTGCTCAAGCAAGGATGCGTCCACTGCACCAGAGCATTTTACTTCGTCAGGGAGCGCAAGAAAGCGCGCCGCGACCTCGGCAACTTCCGCCGCTCGCTGAGAGCGCTCGGCAAGTCGGCGATCGCGGCCCTGGATCCTAAGCCATGACCATCTACCAGCGTGCACGCCGTATCGCCACCTGGCGCGGCAGCTTCATCGCCCTCACCTTCTGCACCGGCTGGCTGCTCCTGAGCGCTCTGGCCGGCAACATCACTTCCTGATTCAACGCACCCGAGCCCGGCGGGCCCTTAGGGGATAACCGGACCTACCCGGAGCGTAAGCGGCGAGAGCGCGCAACCATCCACCGCAGCCAGGGCCTGGAGCGTACCTCCGTGCCTGGGTGACCTGGCATTTCCCCTTTCAACTGACGGCGCCGGCCTGGCGCGAGGTTTTCTAATGTCCGCAGAACAGAAACTGATCGCGATCGAAGAGATCAGCGAGGAGAACGCCCCGGCCATCTACGTGGCCGGCGGCCTGAAGCAATTTATCGACCTGGTGAAGGCCGAGGTTGAAGGTGAGGTACCCGATCTGACCACCCGCAAGGGCCGTGAGCGCATCGCCAGCCTTGCCGCGAAGGTCAGCAAGTCGAAGACGGCCGTCGAGAAGCCCGGCCGCGACTACCTGCGCCGGCTCAAGGAAATGCCGAAGGTGGTCGAAGCTGAACTGCGCGAGTTCGTGACCAAAATGGACGCGCTGCGGGACGAGACGCGCCGGCCACTCACCGAGTGGGAGCAGGCCGAGGCCGAGCGAGTTAAAGGGCATGAGATGCGGATGCTTGGCCTTCGCGCCGAAGCTTCAGATCTTGGTTCCCTAAACACCGAGGAACTGCTGAGCAGCATCGCCAGGGTCGAAAGCGTGGCTTTGGACGACTCCTGGGAAGAGTTCGCCGCCGAGGCTGGCCAGGTGAAAGACCAGGTGCTGGCTGCGCTGCGTGAAGCTTTGGCCGCGCGGCAGAAGTATGAAGCAGAACAGGCCGAACTAGCCCGCCTGCGCCGCGAAGCAGAAGAACGCGCCGAGCAGGACCGCATCAGGCTGGCACAAGAGGCCGCGGTCGAGGCCGAGCGGCAGCGCGTGGCCCAGCAGCAACAAGCAGAACGCGAAGCGGCAGCCCGTCGTGAACAGGAACTGCTTGACCAGGCCGCTGCGCAAGAGCGCGAAGCCGAGAATCAGCGCCTCCAGCTCAAGTTGCAGGCCGAGCAAGCCGAGCGCGCCCGAATCCAGGCTGAAGCCGACCGCGTTGCCACCGAGCAACGGATGGAGCAGGAGCGCCAAGACGCCGCACGCCGGCAAGAGGAAGCAGCCGAGCAGGCCCGCCAGGAAGAACGCCGTCGGGCCGATGCCGCTGCCGCCGAGATCCTTCGCCAGCAAGAAGCACGCGAGGCCGACAAGGCGCACCGGGCGAGCATCAACCGCGCCGCCCTGGAAGCCTTCATGGCCGAGGGCATGCCAGAAGCTTGCGCCAAGCAAGCGGTCACCCTGATCGCCCAGCGCAAGATCCCGAACATCGCCATTTCCTACTGAGGTCGCCATGAGCCAGGCAGTAGCCATCATCTCGCAGGACATTTACGCGCAGCGGAACCAGTTCGCCAATGTGCTGACTGACCGCTCGCTGAACTTCGAGCGCGAGGCCGAATTCGCCATCCAGGTGATCACCTCGAGCGAGTACGCCACCAAGGTGGCAATGCAGAACAGGCAGTCGGTGGCCAACGCGATCACCAACATCGCCGCAATCGGCATCAGCCTGAACCCGGCCAAGAAACAGGCCTACCTGGTACCTCGAGACGGCCGCATCTGCTTGGACATCAGCTACATCGGCTTGATGGACCTGGCCATGTCGACCGGCGCAATCCGCTGGGCCCAGGCTGAACTGGTCTACGCCGCAGACGCTTTCAGCCTGAACGGCTTCGACAAACCGCCGACCCATTCCTACAACCCGTTCGCCAAGGATCGCGGCGAGGTTATCGGCGTGTACGTGGTGGTCAAGACAGCCGACGGCGACTACCTGACCGAAACGATGAGCATAGAGGATGTGAACGCCATCCGGGACAGGTCCAGCGCTTGGAAGGCTTGGGTCAGCAAGAACAAATCCTGCCCATGGGTCACCGACCCGGGCGAGATGGCCAAGAAGACCGTAGTGAAGCGCGGTTACAAGTACTGGCCGAAGACTGAGCGCCTGGAGCAGGCGATTCACCATTTGAACACGGACGGTGGTGAGGGTCTGGCCAGCCTGGCTGGCTCGGCACCCACCGACCCCGAGATGGTGAACAACTGGATTGCACTGGCACAGAAGGCCGGCAGCCTAGAAGCACTGACCGATGTGTATCAGCAGGGAACCGCAGCCATGAAGCAGGCAAAGGATGCAACCGGACACGCTCGCTTCAAGGCCGAGGTCACCAAGCGCGCCGACGCCATCAAGGCAGAGGCGGCGCCCATCGAAGGCGAATCTGAGGAGGTGTTAGATGGAGCAGCGTAGCGCTGAATGGTTCGCGGCACGCCTTGGGTGTGTGACCGCCAGCCGGGTGAAAGACGTTATGGCAAGCGGCCGAGGTGGCGCGCCATCTGCGACCCGCAAGAACTACATGATGGAGCTGCTGTGCGAGCGCCTCACCGGCCAGCAAAGCGGACCTGACCTGTCCAACAAGCCTGCCGTGCAGCGCGGCGTCGAGCTTGAGCCGTTTGCCTGCATGGCCTACGAGGCCGACAAAGGCCTGATGGTGGTCGAAACCGGCCTGGTCATGCATCCGACAATTGCTGGCTTTGGTGCGTCACCGGATGGTTTGGTAGGCGACGATGGCGTGCTGGAGATCAAGTGCCCAAACACTGCGACCCACATCGCCACCATGCAATCTGAGCGTCACGACCCGCAGTACGAGTGGCAAATGCTGGCCCAGATGGCCTGCACCGGCAGGGCCTGGGCAGACTTCGTCAGCTACGACGACCGCTTGCCAGAACCGCTTCAGTACGTTTGCCACCGCTTTGAGCGCGACTTCAAGCGCATCCGCGAGATGGAGTCAGAGATCAAGGTGTTTCTGGAAGAGCTCAGCGACCTGGAAAAGGAGATGCGCGAGCGAATGAAGGAGGCAGCATGAACCAATCAATCGACCTGGAGGCCGCAAAAGCGGCCTTCTTCGCATCTGGCGGCCAGCTTGTGGTGCTGGAGGGCTTCACCTACCGCCCGCTACCGCAGCGCAAGCATCCTGAGCCGAAACCAAAGAGGCTTAAGCCGGCGTCTCCCGCAAAGGAACACCCTCAACAGACACGTGCCAAGGCTCGCGCTGCACAGGTATCCGAGCTTGCCAAGACCATGACCTGTGGCGAGGTGGCTGAGCTCCTCGGAGAAACCAAGACCGCTCTATGGGGTGTCGCAGCGAGGGGAGGATTCAGGTTCTTCAGTCCGCCGAAACCGACCAGACCGGAGAAGGTAAAGGCCGAGCCGAGTCAGGAAGATCGCGACCTCGCCGACAAGATCATAGCCCTGCGTGATTCCGGCATGTCCCGGTGGGGCGTGACACTGGAGCTAGGCATTGGAAACTGCAGATTCGCCCGCATCCTCGCTGCGTTCGACATCGACTTCCCGCTCCAGCGGAATCGGGGGTAGGCCATGATCGCCACCATGTCTCAGCCTGTGCCAGCCGTGAAGTACGCGGCCGCCATGGCCAGATCCACTGGTCAGCCTTGGGGCGTATACCGAGGAAACAAGCGTCTACTGGTGGTTATGCCGTCTGGCTCGACGAAGAAAACGCCCATTGAGGTGTGCCACCCATGAGACGCATCCAGAAGCTCACGCAGCAGCGTCGCCGCCAGCTGCACATACACATCCCGCCCAGCGGAATCATGGAGGCGCCGTATGGCGATGTCACCCAGGGAACGCGACGAGAAGCGCCGCGCCAAAGCCGAACGGTTACAGGAAGAAGACCTGCGCTTGAAGGTTCGACCAGGGACTAAACAGGCCCTGCTGGAGCTGATGGAGTGGGCCGGCATCGAGGAACAGGGCGAGGCGATGACGCTGATGATTCATCACATCGAAGCGCTCGGGCATCACGCATTATTCAGGATTACGCGCCACGAAATCGAAGCTCACCGATCTGTGGCGCGGTCTGAACCGCTGCGGCTGTCAGCCAGGAAACGAACCGGCCAGCACCTGCGAGCGATATGCGGCTGGGCGGACGCCACTTACAGCCAGATGATCGAGGCGCTGATCCACGGCATCCACGCTCTGGGCAGGCTGCACGCAGCGAAGTTTCTCACCCCGCCACGGCATGAAATCAGCATATCGCCCCGCATGGCCATGGCCTTCGACCGGAAGAGCATGCTGATGATTCAGCAGGATCCAGGGGATGAGGTTATCCAGCCTATGGCAATGAGGGGTCTGGCTGGTATGGCCCAAGAACTTTGTTGATGTTTGGCCAGACTAGGTAGGCCTTCCAGTTCTCATTGTCGTTTGAGCAGTAAACCAGGAATTCGCTACTGCTATCCCTGCTGACTCTGTATCTGATGATGCCGCAGCTTTTTACCTTGGCTTGAGCCAACGACGAGGAGATTGCGGTGTTGTATTCCCAGTTCCAATCGCCTGGATACTTGTCCTCTACAGATTCAGCTTGGGCTCCAAACGGAAGCAGCAGCGCTGCCAATACCAGAAACCTCTTCAATCCAGCACCTCCATGGCCCGGCCCCATGCCGGTCACCCGTAATACCCCATCCCAAACCAAATTGCCACCATGCCGCCACCAGCACGGAGGGCGGCGCATGCTCAGGAGATTCCGCATGCAGAACATCCCGCCCCGCCCGACAGCCGACAAGGCAATGATCCTGGAAGCCTGCAAGGTGGTAGCAGAGAAGCTGGACGGCGCCGACGCCGAGACGATCGCCCAGCACTACCGACGCCACATGGATGGCTTCGAACTGGCGAAGGAGCTCGACAAATACGCCTACTGGGACACCACCAGGGATGACATGGAAGCGCTGGATGAAGTCGATGCCCTGGTTGATCAGGCGGAGCGTAAGGCCGTGAAAGCATGGGCTGAAGAGCATAACCCACAACCTCCGCTGCCTATTGGAACTCGCATCACGCAGGGCGTAATCACTGGAATCTACGATTACGAGCCAGCCACCTACCGGGTCAAGGAAGATGGCTGCACCAACGACAGCCGGAGCCTTCTGATCAAGTTCGAGAACGCTGTCGCCGCCTGACCCTCCGGCGCTGCCCGCCAGCGCCTTCCCCTCTCAAACGATGAACGCCTCCCCGGAGAGGGCGGCGCCTGCCTGGAGACACCATGAAGGTTCAGATCAGGACGCTCTACAAGTGCGGCTTCTGTGGCGACATCCACGACGATGAAGATGGAGCCCGGGAGTGCTGCCAGCCAGAAGTGGAGGAGATGTTCGAATGCCCGGTATGCAAGACCATCCATGACGGCGAGGACGAAGCGCGCTTGTGCTGCGAAAGCGACTCGATCAAGTGCCCATCCTGCTACAGGGACCATTCATCCATCACGCTGTCGTTCCAGGCAATCAAGATCGCCGGCCACTGCACCACCTGCAACCCGATGTTCACCATCGACCAGCAGCAGGCCATTCAGGACCTGCATTACCACGAGACCGGGCGCCGCGAGCACCTGTTCGACTGATCCTCGACCGAGACCACTATGACCACAGCAATCGACCTGTTCGCCGGCCTCGGCGGATGGAGCACCGGCGCGCGCGCCGCAGGCGTCCAGGTTCTCTGGGCGGCAAACCACTGGCCAGATGCCGTGAAATGGCATGCAGCCAACCATCCCAACACCGAGCATGTCTGCCAGGATCTGCACCAGGCTCGCTGGGAGCAGGTACCTGCTCACGACATCCTGCTCGCTTCGCCGTGTTGCCAGGGGCACGCCAAGGCCCGCGGGAAGAAATCGGGGAACCCTGAGCATGACGCATCGCGCTCGACGGCCTGGGCGCCGGTAGCGGCCCTTGAGTTCCACCGGCCGCAGGCAGCCATCATCGAGAACGTACCGGAGTTCACCGACTGGGTGCTCTACCCGGCTTGGTTGCAAGCCATCCAGGCGCTGGGGTATCAGGCAGCGCCGCACATCGTGGACTGCGCTGACCTCGGTGTGCCGCAGCACCGGGTGCGCCTGTTCATGGTCCTGACGCGCAGCAAGGCCCCGCTGATGCTGCAGCTGCCGCAGGAACGGCATGTGTCAGCCGCCAGTTTCCTCGACTTCGACGCCGGGCGCTGGTCACAGATCGAGAAGCTAGGCCGGGCCCAGGCCACGCTCGACCGAGTGCGCAACGGGCGCCAACGCTTCGGAGATCGCTTCATCATGCCCTACTACGGCAAGGGCTCCGGCACCACCGGCCGCGACATCAACCGGCCGATCGGCACCATTACCACCCTAGACCGATGGGCTCTGGTCGACGGCGACCGCATGCGGATGCTCAGCGCCAGCGAGGCCCTGGCCGCGATGTCATTCCCAGCTGACACCCTACGGCCGGACAATCACCGGCTGACCATGCACATGGCCGGCAATGCGGTACCACCGCTGGCCGGTCAGCGAGTCATCGAGGCCTTGATGAAGGCCGCATGACCGAAAGAGCACATCTGTACTCCATCCAGCTGTAACCCCTCTCCCAATTATTTCGAGGCGGCGATTCGATCAGCGGCGGGAGGGCCATCAGAGGCAATACGGCGAGCACGACCAACCCCCCAGGCCAGAGCTCGAGTCATCGACTCCCCTGGTCGCGAATCGAAGGCCTCCTCATGGATAGCCATACCGCTAGGGGCATAAACCCCGATGAACATCTGCGTCGTACCTCCCCGCGACAGTCGCACCTGAACATCAATATGCGTTCCATCGCTGAGGGTTTCGTCGTGAGTACGGTGGTGAAGCGTTGGATCAGCCCACCCCCAAAAAACCTCACCGCGAATCCTCATGTCGACCTCCTACGAGTTTAGTTGTATGCCACAGGTGAACTCTCACCATAGCCAAAGCGAGGCGAGACGCAATCTCGGTATCGCAGCTTGAGAACTGAATCGGACCATCGGCCGATTTTCTTGTACCGAACCCAACCACTTGTACAACTCACTGCCGCGATATGGCGGCCAAGGACGAAGTCATGCCTGCAGAAAAGCAACCGGCTTGGCCGGACCATTTCCGATACGCCGACGATATCAGCCCTGACGGGGTGACGATCGTGTGTCATCGCTTCGTAGTGCTGCGCGAGTCTGAGCATTGCTACTGGATTGTCCACGAGCGAGAAGAACACTGGGCCCGGCGCTCTCTCGAAAGAGGCGAGAAGACCAGTCGAATCAAGCGCGTACTCAAGGCATCACATGGTCGGCGCTACGCATACCCCGACAAGGCGAAGGCCCTGCACTCCTACAAGATTCGCAAGCGGCGCCAGATGGGGCATGCAGAGCTTGCCATGGAACGTGCAAAGGCCGCGCTAGAGGATCTGAAAAGCGTCGAAGCCATCGAGGACAAGCACCTTTGCTCTGGTGGGGACTTCATCAAAGAGCTCAACTGGGAGGACTATTGATGACCCGCCTCGCCCTCTGCCTCCTGCTGCTGGCCACCGGTGCCAGCGCAACCGAGAACGTCATCGACGTGCAGCACGACAGCAAGCGCGGCGTCACCTGTTACCTGCTCAATGGGGTCGGCATCAGCTGCATCCCCGACAGCCAGCTGCAGGCCGGCAACCAGCGCCAGCTCTCCCCGCACGAAACCCAACCCGAACCTACACCCGCTCTGGCGCCTGGGCGCTGGATTGATGAGAGGTATCAGCTGTGAGCAAGTACCGTAAAGGTCAGCTTTACACCCGTCGCATGCGCCCGTCCGACGACAGCGACAGTTGGCGCCTGGCAATGCGGCTGGCGTTTTACACAACGATGCTGCGCAGTGGCGATTACAAGAGTGCATACGTGCTCTGTCGCCACGGTGTGAAAGGGATAATGGAGGTTGGTCGGAGCCGTAAAGACCTGACCTCAACCCTGTTCATGTCAGGTTGCCGCACCTTCAAGGATATCCAGCGCAAGAGCAAGTTCGGCAACATCGAGCGCGCCAAAGCGGCCAAGGCCAAGCAGGTGGCGCCATGCCCGACCTGATCGAAGTGAGCGCGTCGAACCTCTCCGGGGAGGCACTGGGCTGGGCAGTTGGCACGGCCGAAGGGCTGGATGTGTACTTGGAGCCGCCCGGGTACAACGGCGTGCCTTGGAGGGTATTCGCCCGATATCAGTGCCAGGCCATCGAGCACGCCAAGCGTTTCAACCCCTGGGAAGACTGGGCGCTGGCAGGTGCTCTGGTCGACAAGTATCGCGTATGCCTGGATTTCAAATGCGGCCTGTGGAGTGCGCTTGGAGAAGAATGGGTCGCGGGCTGCCACACACCACCGGTTGCGATTTGCCGCGCCGTCGTCACCGCCACGCTCGGCGATACCGTCCAGGTGCCCAAGGAACTGATGTCATGACCGAAGTTCATCGCTACAAAGTCGTCCAGATGGTTTCTGAGGCGGGAGGATGGATTGGCTACGACCCGCACGGGCCGGAAGTCGTGATGGCCTCGGCGTACGACCAGCTCAAGGCCGAGAACGAGGCGCTGCGCAAAGATGCCGAACGCAGCAAGAGCATGCTGTTGGACGCCTGTGTGCAGATCGGCTCTATCGGCGAGGCCATGGGCCTGGATATGGACGCCGACGCCGACATGATGATCGGCACAGCCCGAGATCTGATCAATGGAATGAACCGCATCATCCAGGAATGCCCACTTGGTAGCCCTGGCTTTGCCATCGCCACCGAGGTGATGGGTGAGCTTGGCGTGCAGCAGGAGGACGAATCATGATCCTGCCCATGATGTACGTAGCCTTCCACCTTTACAGGTGGCCGCGATGACCTGCATCCGTGTGGAGTACGGCTATGTGTGCATGTCGCCGTTCTTCAGGTTGCCGCTAGCAGACGGCACGCGGGTGTTCATGTCCTGGCACAACTACCTCGGCCCGACCTTCTTCCGCGACCGAAATGAGCAGCGCGAGATCGAGGACTGGTACGAAAACCTGCTGATCTGTGACGCCCTCGACTGGTTCTGCAAGCGCGGCCACCGCGCCTAACCCCTTCCCCTACTACTCAAGCCCGCCGACATGCGCGGGCGAGGATCCTGCATGCTCGAAAACATCGAGGTGGTGCGCATCAAGCGCTTCGCCACAAACACGGCTGGCCGCGATTTCGCGGTCGGCGACATCCATGGGCACTTCACCCGGCTGCAGTCTGCCCTGGACGCGGCCGGATTCGATCCGGCGGTTGACAGGCTGTTCAGCGTCGGCGATCTGGTCGACCGCGGGCCAGAGTGCTGCGACGTGCTCGAATGGCTGGCCAAGCCCTGGTTCCACCCGGTGCGCGGCAACCACGACGACTACGTCTGCCGATTCGACACCTGCGACGTAGACAACTGGGTCTACAACGGCGGCGCCTGGTTCGCCGGCCTAGCCTGGGACGAACAGCGCGAGTTCGCCGCCCAGTTCCGCGAGCTGCCGATCGCAATTGAGGTAGAGACCGCCGAGGGCCTGGTCGGCATCGTGCATGCCGACTGCCCTTTCCCGTCCTGGGACGAGTTGCGCGCCAGGCTTGAGGCGCCCGAGAGCGCAAAACAGCTCAAGCTGACCCAGAACACCTGCATGTGGTCGCGCAGCCGAGTTCAGGATGGCGACAAAGAGGGTGTCGACGGCCTTCGCGCACTGGTGTGTGGTCATACCCCACTACGCCAGCCGGCCGTCCTCGGCAATGTCTACCACATCGATACCGCCGGCTGGATGGATGGTCACTTCACCCTGCTGGAGCTTGGCTCTCTCCAGTGCACACCACCAATCAAGCCAGGCGTCAGCCACGACTGGGACTGACCAAGGAGGCATCCATGAACCTGATCGACTGCTACGTCACGAAGATCCTCGGAGAGCCGTACCGCAAGTTCGGCGCCTGGTGGGTCGATGCCGAATACAACAGCTGGGGCAGCGTCAGCACCACCCGGCTCATGTTCCGCACCGAGGAAGCCGCCAGGGCGGCGAAGGTCGGGCACCACTTTCTCGCCTGACCCTCTATATAAAGGAGACACCTATGCGACACGCAGAAAACATTGACCGCTTCCTGCGCCTCGACGAGGTGCTGCACGTGACCGGGATCGGGCGGAATACCGTCTATCGCAGAATCCGTGAGGGCACATTCCCAAAACAGGTTAAGATAGGCCCCAATTCGGTTGCCTGGCGCCAGTCGGACATCACTCAGTGGATGACCTCTTTCGAGCCCAGCGACGACCAATCAGTACATTGAGCAGTACACTGAAACACCAGATTCCGCTCAAGCCCATACCCCATCAGCTTTACAGGTCCACCAGTGGAAATCTTCAAGGAATTTACATTCGAATCGGCCCACCGGCTGCCCCACGTGCCTGCCGGGCACAAATGCGGCCGCCTGCACGGCCACTCGTTCAAGGTCGGCCTGCACCTGACCGGCCCGCTGGACCCGCACACCGGCTGGATCCGTGACTTCGCCGAGGTGAAGGCCATTTTCAAGCCGATCTACGAGCAGCTCGACCACAATTACCTGAACGACATTCCCGGCCTGGAAAACCCCACCAGCGAGGTAATCGCCAAGTGGATCTGGGATCAGGTCAAGCCGCTGCTGCCGGAGCTGTCCAAAGTCCGCATCCACGAGACCTGCACCAGCGGGTGCGAATACTACGGCGACTGAAACACCGCCAAGGTCAGGCGGCCCCTATGCTCAGCACCTGCAGGTGCAGGTAGCCTGCTTCACCTTGCACCTCGCTGAGGTAGGGAAAGCCATCCTCGACCAGCCGCCTGACCGTCTTGCCATGCAGGCTGACCAGGCTCACGTCGCTGACCGCATCGCCTTCGGCAAGCTGCGCTGGCGCCAGGCCATCGAGGCGCCAGAGCATGGTACCGGCGGCCAGGGCGTCATGGCCAACGGCCTGCGCGGCCGAGTACAGGGCCAGATAGCCGTTGCGGCTGACATCCAGGCGGTGACCGCGCCGCCGCCAGTGCGGATGGCTGTCTTCGTCCCCCACGCCGCGGATCTCGAAGTCGTACTCACCATCGGTCTCGTAGCAGCCGAACCAGAACAGCGTGCGAAATTTGCGCCGTGAGATCACATACGCCGGTGCCACCGTGTCGGTGTAATGGTCTTCGCCGGCGTGCAGCCAGCCACCACTGGTAAAGGGCGAATCGCCATTACCTGTGTCACCGATGGGCACGCCTTGAACCTGCCCTTGCGTACTCAGGCGTGGCTGCCAGTACAGCCTGGCAATGAAGCTTTTCTGAGGTTGGAATTGGTAGTGGGACATGCCGTCGAGCCCTCTTCACTGGCGGAAAAGGGAGACAGTAGTGAGTGCTGTTGCCCGCTTGCAGCCGGAACCCGCTCCCAGGCCATGCAAACAAGGCGTGAACGCGGCGAAGGCGCTGATGCCAGCGCTTAGCCCAGCGAGCTGTCGAGAAACGCAGGAGCGATGTAACGCTGGTAGTGCGCTTCGGACAAAAGGAAGAATTCGCGGTCGATGGCATCGCGCAACTGCGGCAGTTCCCAATCGCGGAATTCCGGCAGCAGTACCATGCCGTAGGCTTCCAGATCACGGATCATCCGCGCACCGCGGGCGATCAGCTGGTACGCCCAGCAATATTCCGACTGCTGGTCGACGAAGCGGATGGAGCGCTGCTCCAGTTGCTGGCGCAACAGGCTTTTGTCGAACACCTCGAGCTTGGCCATCATGACCTGCACCAGCAACTGCTCAAGGCGCAGCCACACGGCGCGCTTTTGCGCGTCATCGTAGCCGTTCCAGTGGATCACTTCGTGGTGGAAGCGCTTGCAGCCGCGGCAAACCGTGTCCCCATACACCGTGGAGCACAGGCCGACGCAAGGGGTCTTGATGGAGTTGTTGGACATGAAAAACAACAGCATGGCGGTGGAACACGCGCCCATGTTAGCCCTTTGTCTAACCAGGGTCACTCGTTAAAGTGATGTTCTGCGCCTTACCTTCGGGCTTTTTTTGCCGTAGAATCATCCGGCCTTTTCACAGGCAACAATGTCCGTAGGAAGCTGTTTTCAAAGCGTCACGAGCACAGTTGATCCGGTAGAACGGCGTTGGCCCGGGCCATGCATCCCTCGCATGCCCGCGCCAGCCCTCATCAGCACCCCGTTCTGCAGGCGTAAAACTTTGAAAGCAGCTTCCGTAAGGATTCTTTGCGACCCTGGCCGGGCGGCTCAAAAAGCCGTGGCGGCGCATGGGTGCATTGAATGCTGGATGAGCGTCCCGGACCCCCTTTAGGGACCACTGATGAGGGAAATAACTGTGCTTGAAGCCTACCGCAAACACATCGAAGAGCGCGCCGCCCTGGGCATCGTGCCCCAGCCGCTGAACGCCGAACAAACCGCAGGCCTGGTCGAGCTGCTGAAAAACCCGCCGGCCGGCGAAGAAGCCTTCCTCGTAGAACTGATCACCCACCGTGTACCGCCAGGGGTCGACGAAGCTGCCTATGTCAAGGCTGCTTTCCTCTCTGCCGTCGCCAAGGGCGAAACCCAATCGCCACTGATCGACCGCAAGCACGCCACCGAACTGCTGGGCACCATGCAGGGCGGCTACAACATCGAAACGCTGGTCGCGCTGCTGGACGACGCCGAACTGGGCGCCGTCGCGGCCGAACAGCTCAAGCACACCTTGCTGATGTTCGATGCCTTCCACGATGTGGCCGAAAAAGCCAAGGCTGGCAACGCCAATGCCAAGGCCGTGCTGGAATCCTGGGCTGCCGGCGAGTGGTTCACCTCGCGCCCGGCCATCGCCGACAAGTACACCCTGAGCGTGTTCAAGGTGCCTGGCGAGACCAACACCGACGACCTGTCCCCTGCACCCGATGCCTGGTCGCGCCCTGACATCCCGCTGCACGCCCTGGCCATGCTGAAAATGGCCCGTGACGGCATCGAGCCGCAGCAGCCGGGCTCGGTAGGCCCACTGGCCCAGATCGAAGCGGTCAAGGCCCAAGGCTACCCGGTTGCCTATGTCGGTGACGTGGTCGGTACCGGTTCCTCGCGTAAATCCGCCACCAACTCGGTGCTGTGGTTCTTCGGCGACGACATCCCGTACGTGCCGAACAAGCGCGCCGGTGGTTTCTGCTTCGGCACCAAGATCGCCCCGATCTTCTACAACACCATGGAAGACGCCGGCGCCCTGCCGATCGAGTTCGACTGCACCAACCTGGCCATGGGCGACGTCATCGACGTCTACCCGTTCAAAGGTGAAGTGCGCCGCCATGGCAGCGACGAGCTGGTCACCACCTTCGCCCTGAAAACCGAAGTGCTGCTGGATGAAGTGCGCGCTGGCGGCCGTATCCCGCTGATCGTCGGCCGTGGCCTAACCGAAAAAGCCCGTGCCGAACTGGGCCAAGGCCCATCCGGGCTGTTCAAGAAGCCGGAGCAGCCAGCCGACAGCGGCAAGGGCTTCACCCTGGCGCAGAAAATGGTCGGCCGTGCGTGTGGCCTGCCTGAAGGCCAGGGCGTGCGCCCAGGTGCCTACTGCGAACCGAAGATGACCACCGTCGGCTCCCAGGACACCACCGGCCCGATGACCCGTGACGAGCTGAAAGACCTGGCTTGCCTGGGCTTCTCCGCTGACCTGGTGATGCAGTCGTTCTGCCACACCGCGGCTTATCCGAAGCCGATCGACGTCACCACCCACCACACCCTGCCAGACTTCATCCGCACCCGTGGCGGCGTGTCGCTGCGCCCAGGCGACGGCATCATCCACAGCTGGCTGAACCGCATGCTGATGCCCGACACCGTGGGTACTGGCGGCGACTCGCACACCCGCTTCCCGATCGGCATCTCGTTCCCGGCCGGTTCCGGCCTGGTTGCGTTCGCTGCGGCCACCGGCGTCATGCCGCTGGACATGCCAGAGTCGATCCTGGTGCGCTTCAAGGGCAAGCTGCAGCCTGGCATCACCCTGCGTGACCTGGTCCATGCCATCCCTTACTACGCCATCAAGCAAGGCCTGCTGACCGTCGAGAAAAAAGGCAAGAAAAACGCCTTCTCCGGCCGCATCCTGGAAATCGAAGGCCTGGACGAACTGACTGTCGAACAAGCCTTCGAGCTGTCCGACGCTTCGGCCGAGCGCTCTGCTGCCGGCTGCACCATCAAGCTGCCAGAAAAGGCCATCGCCGAGTACCTGAAGTCCAACATCACCCTGCTGCGCTGGATGATCGGCGAAGGTTACGGCGACGCCCGTACCCTCGAGCGCCGCGCCCAGGCCATGGAAGCCTGGCTGGCCAAGCCTGAGCTGCTGTCGGCCGACGCCGATGCCGAGTACGCCGAAATCATCGAGATCGACCTGGCCGACGTCAAAGAGCCTGTGCTCTGCGCGCCGAACGACCCAGACGACGCGCGCCTGCTGTCCTCGGTTCAGGGCGAGAAAATCGACGAAGTGTTCATCGGTTCGTGCATGACCAACATCGGCCACTTCCGCGCTGCCGGCAAGCTGCTGGAGAAGGTCAAGGGCGGTATTCCGACCCGTCTGTGGCTGGCCCCGCCAACCAAGATGGACGCACACCAGCTGACCGAAGAAGGCTACTACGGCATCTACGGCAAGGCCGGTGCACGCATGGAAATGCCAGGCTGCTCGCTGTGCATGGGTAACCAGGCACGTGTGCAGACCGGTTCGACCGTGGTCTCCACCTCGACCCGTAACTTCCCGAACCGCCTGGGCGACGCCACCAACGTGTACCTGGCGTCGGCCGAGCTGGCTGCCGTGGCTTCGATCATCGGCAAGCTGCCGACCGTCGAAGAGTACATGCAGTACGCCAAAGACATCGACAGCATGGCTGCCGACGTCTACCGCTACCTGAGCTTCGACCAGATCGCCGAGTTCCGCGAAGCGGCTGCCAACGCCAAGATCCCGGTGGTACAGGCGTAAGCTGAGCGGCAAGTTGTAAGCTGCAAGCCACAAGAAGAAGCCCTGGCAGAAATGCCGGGGCTTTTTTGTTCCTCGCCGGCCCTATCGCTGGCAAGCCAGCTCCCACAGGGAGCGCACCAGGGTTGTCAGGTGCTCGCCACTGCATCTTCAGCGCGTGTGACATCTTGTGGCAAACACCTGTCAGCCCTGGTGCGCTCCCTGTGGGAGCTGGCTTGCCAGCGATAGGGCCGCGCAGCGGCCCCGCTTGAGGCCGAGCGAAAGGGGTGGGTTAGAAGCTGTCGCCAGGCACGCGAACCCAGCCCTCCATCAGCACGCGAGCACTGCGGCTCATGATTGCCTTGGTCACTGTCCACTCGCCGTTTACCTGGCGGGCTTCGGCGCCGACCCGCAGCGTGCCCGAGGGATGGCCGAAACGCACGGCGCTGCGCTCGCCCCCGCCCGCCGCCAGGTTGACCAGCGTACCGGGAATGGCCGCCGCCGTACCGATCGCCACCGCCGCGGTGCCCATCATGGCATGGTGCAGTTTGCCCATCGACAAGGCCCGTACCAACAGGTCGATCTCGCTTGCCATTACCGCCTTGCCACTGGACGCCGTGTACGTGCTGGGTGGTGCGACGAAGGCCACTTTCGGTGTGTGCTGACGCCCGGCAGCCTGGTCGACATGGTCGATCAGGCCCATACGCACGGCGCCATGGGCACGGATGGCCTCGAAGCGCAGCAGCGCTTGCGGGTCACCGTTGATGGCGTCCTGCAGCTCCGTGCCGGTGTAGCCGATATCGGCAGCATTGATGAAAATGGTCGGGATGCCGGCATTGATCAAGGTGGCCTTGAAGGTGCCGACACCCGGCACCTCAAGGTCGTCGACCAGGTTGCCGGTCGGGAACATGGCACCGCCGGCGCCGTCCTCGTCCGCAGCCGGGTCAAGGAACTCCAACTGCACTTCCGCTGCCGGGAACGTTACACCATCCAGCTCGAAGTCACCGGTTTCCTGCACCTCGCCTTCAGTGACCGGCACGTGGGCAATGATGGTCTTGCCGATGTTCGCCTGCCAGATACGCACGGTGGCCACGCCGTTGGGTGGAATGCGCGCGCTGTCGACCAGGCCGCTACTGATGGCGAACGACCCGACCGCGGCAGAGAGGTTGCCGCAGTTGCCGCTCCAGTCGACAAAGGCCTTGTCGATGCTGACCTGGCCGAACAGGTAATCGACATCATGGCCCGGCTTGATGCTGGGCGACAGGATGACGGTCTTGCTGGTGCTGGAGGTCGCGCCGCCCATGCCGTCGATCTGCTTGCCGTAAGGGTCGGGGCTGCCGATGACCCGCAGCAATAGCGCGTCGCGGGCAGGGCCTGGGACCTGCGCCGGCTCGGGCAGGTCTTGCAGGCGGAAGAACACGCCTTTGCTGGTGCCACCACGGATGTAGGTGGCGGGTATTCTTGTTTGCGGTACGTGAGCCATTGCTTTGCTGTCCTGTCTGATGGGCATGAGACCCTCGGGATTGCTTTGCAGCCCATCGCCGGCAAGCCAGCTCCCACAGGGACCGTGCTGCCATCGAGATTGCGCGACTCCTGTGGGAGCTGGCTCGCCGGCGATGGGCCGCAACGCGGCCCCTGCTCTTAGGGTTAGGCGGTAGCTTCGAGGAAGTCCTGGGCGAAGCGTTGCAGCACCCCGCCCGCTTCGTAGATCGACACTTCCTCGGCCGTGTCCAGGCGGCAGGTCACCGGCACATCGATGCGCTCGCCGCTGGCCCGGGTAATCACCAGGGTCAGCGTAGCGCGCGGCGTACGCGCACCCAGCACGTCATAGGTTTCGCTACCGTCCAGCCCCAAGGTCTTGCGGTCGGTGCCGGGTTTGAACTCCAGCGGCAGCACGCCCATGCCTACCAGGTTGGTGCGGTGAATGCGCTCGAAACCTTCTGCGACAATGGCCTCGACACCGGCCAGGCGCACGCCCTTGGCCGCCCAGTCACGCGATGAGCCCTGGCCATAGTCGGCACCGGCCACGATAATCAGCGGCTGCTTGCGCTGCATGTAGGTCTCGATCGCCTCCCACATGCGGGTCACCCTGCCTTCCGGTTCGATTCGCGCCAGCGAGCCTTGCTTCACGCTGCCGTCTGCGTTGCGCACCATCTCGTTGAACAGCTTGGGGTTGGCAAAGGTCGCGCGCTGGGCGGTCAGGTGGTCACCGCGGTGGGTGGCGTAAGAGTTGAAGTCTTCTTCTGGCAGGCCCATTTTCGCCAGGTACTCGCCCGCAGCACTGTCGAGCATGATCGCGTTGGATGGCGACAGGTGGTCGGTGGTGATGTTGTCCGGCAGCACCGCCAGCGGCCGCATGCCACGCAGGGTCCGCTCACCGGCCAAGGCGCCTTCCCAGTACGGCGGCCGGCGAATATAGGTGCTCATTGGCCGCCATTCATACAACGGTGCCACTTTCGGCCCGCGGTCTTCCTCGATGGCGAACATCGGGATGTACACCTTGCGGAATTGCTCCGGCTTGACCGCCGCACGCACCACGGCGTCGATCTCTTCGTCACTGGGCCAGATGTCCTTGAGGCGGATTTCCTGGCCATCGACCACGCCCAACACGTCCTTCTCGATGTCGAAGCGAATGGTGCCCGCAATCGCATAGGCGACCACCAAGGGTGGCGAGGCCAGGAAGGCTTGCTTGGCATACGGGTGGATACGCCCGTCGAAGTTGCGGTTGCCCGACAGCACGGCGGTGGCGTACAGGTCACGGTCGATGATTTCCTGCTGGATCACCGGGTCGAGGGCGCCAGACATGCCGTTGCAGGTCGTACAGGCGAAGGCGACGATGCCAAAGCCCAGTTGCTCAAGTTCTTTCTCCAGGCCAGCCTCTTCCAGGTACAGCTGCACCGCCTTGGAGCCCGGGGCCAGCGATGACTTGACCCACGGCTTGCGGGTGAGGCCCAGCCTGTTGGCGTTGCGTGCAATCAGGCCTGCGGCGATCACGTTGCGCGGGTTGCTGGTGTTGGTACAGCTGGTGATGGCGGCAATGATCACCGCACCATCAGGCATCTGCCCTGGCACTTGCTGCCAGCTACCGGCAATGCCTTTGGCCGCCAGCTCGCTGGTGGCCACGCGGGCATGCGGGTTGGACGGGCCGGCCATGTTGCGTACCACGCTCGACAAGTCGAAGCTCAGGGTACGCTCGTATACCGCGCCGGCCAGGCTGTCGGCCCAGAGGCCGGCGACCTTGGCATAGGTTTCCACCCGTTTGACCTGCTGTTCTTCACGGCCGGTCAGGCGCAGGTAATCGATGGTCTGCTGGTCGATGGCGAACATGGCCGCCGTGGCGCCGTACTCCGGGGCCATGTTGGAGATGGTCGCGCGGTCCCCCAGGGTCAGGGCGCGCGCACCTTCACCGTGGAACTCCAGGTAGGCGCCGACCACTTTCTGCTTGCGCAGGAACTCGGTCAGGGCCAGCACCAGGTCGGTGGCGGTGAGGTTCGGCGCCAGCTTGCCGGTCAACTCGACGCCGACGATTTCCGGCAGGCGCATCCACGATGCTCGGCCAAGCATCACGTTTTCCGCTTCCAGGCCACCCACGCCAATGGCGATCACGCCCAGGGCATCGACGTGCGGGGTGTGGCTGTCAGTGCCCACACAGGTATCCGGGTAGGCGATGCCATGTTCGCAGTGCACCACCGGCGACATCTTCTCCAGGTTGATCTGGTGCATGATGCCGTTACCCGGCTGGATCACGTCGACATTCTTGAACGCTTTCTTGGTCCAGTTGATGAAGTGGAAGCGGTCTTCGTTACGTCGGTCTTCGATGGCGCGGTTCTTGTCGAACGCTTGCGGGTCATAACCGCCGCACTCGACAGCCAGCGAGTGGTCGACGATCAGTTGTACCGGCACCACCGGGTTGACCTGGGCCGGGTCGCCGCCCTTGTCGGCGATGGCGTCACGCAGGCCGGCGAGGTCGACCAGCGCGGTCTGGCCGAGGATGTCATGGCACACCACGCGCGCCGGGAACCACGGGAAATCGAGGTCGCGCTTGCGCTCGATCAGTTGGCTCAGCGAGGCGTCGAGGGTGGCCGGGTCGCAGCGACGCACCAGGTTTTCGGCGAGAACGCGCGAGGTGTACGGCAGGCCGTCGTAGGCGCCGGGCTTGATCGCCTCGACGGCCGCGCGCGCATCGAAGTAGTCCAGGTCGGTGCCTGGCAGGGGCTTGCGGTATGCAGTGTTCATATCGTTATCAGGCTCGGTCACGGTACTCGGTATACAGATCTCGCCAATGGGGGCGCTGCGCAGTCCCTGTGGGAGCGGCCTTGTGCCGCGATTGGGCTGCGCAGCAGCCCTGGCGATCCATGCCTCAGCGCTGCTCGATCGGCACGAACTGGCGCTGCTCGACGCCGACATACTCGGCGCTCGGGCGGATGATGCGGTTGTTGGCGCGCTGCTCGAACACGTGCGCCGCCCAGCCAGTCAGGCGCGAACAGACGAAGATCGGGGTGAACAGCTTGGTCGGAATACCCATGAAGTGGTAAGCCGAGGCATGGTAGAAGTCGGCATTGGGGAACAGGCGTTTCTGTTCCCACATGGTCTTGTCGATGGCTTCGGAAACCGGGTACAGCACCTTGTCGCCCACCTCATCGGCCAATTGCTTCGCCCAGCCCTTGATCACCTCGTTGCGCGGGTCGGACTCTTTGTAGATGGCATGCCCGAAGCCCATGATCTTGTCTTTGCGCTCGAGCATGCGCAGCAGCTCGGCAGTGGCTTCCTGCGGGCTCTGGAAGCGCTCTATCAGCTCCATGGCCGCCTCGTTGGCACCCCCGTGCAGCGGGCCGCGCAACGTGCCGATGGCTGCGGTAACGCAGGAATACAGGTCGGACAGGGTCGAAGCGCACACCCGGGCCGTGAAGGTCGAGGCGTTGAACTCGTGCTCGGCGTAGAGGATCAGCGACACGTTCATGACCTTGACGTGCAGCTCGCTGGGCTTCTTGCCGTGCAGCAGGTGGAGGAAGTGGCCGCCCAGGGTGTCTTCGTGGCTGCTGCAGTCGATGCGCACGCCATGGTGGGTGAAGCGGTACCAGTAGCACATCACCGCCGGGAACAGGGCCAACAGCCGGTCGGTCTTGTCGCGCTGGGCTTCAAAGGTGAGCTCGGGCTCGAGGGTACCGAGCACCGAACAACCGGTGCGCATCACGTCCATGGGGTGGGCGTCGCGGGGAATGCGCTCGAGCACTTCCTTGAGTGCGGGTGGCAGGTCACGCATGCCCTTGAGCTTGTGTTTGTAGTCGGCCAATTCAGCCTGGGAGGGCAGCTCGCCGTACAGCAGCAGGTAGGCGACCTCTTCGAATTCGGCACCAGCGGCCAGGTCACGCACATCGTAACCGCGATAGGTCAGACCGGCACCGGCCTGGCCCACGGTGGACAGTGCAGTCTGGCCGGCGACCTGGCCACGCAGGCCCGCGCCACTGAGTACTTTTGCTTCGGCCATGGTGTTTCTCCTTTCTTGAACTTGTTATGGAAATCTGGCTGGCTAATCGGGCTTGCCTGTACCCGCCCTTTCGCGGGCAACCCCGCTGCCATGCGGGGCTGGTGTTGTCACTGGCTCAGCCCTTCTTCTGGGCAAACAACGCGTCGAGGCTCTGCTCGAAGGCGTGGTAGCCAATGGCATCGTAAAGCTCCATGCGCGTCTGCATGGTGTCGATCACGTTCTTCTGCGTGCCGTCGCGGCGCAGCGCGGTGTACACATTCTCGGCTGCCTTGTTCATGGCGCGGAACGCCGACAGCGGGTACAGCACCAGCGAAACATCGACCGCAGCCAGCTCTTCGGTGGTGTACAGCGGAGTGGCGCCAAACTCGGTGATGTTGGCCAGGATGGGTGCCTTCACCCGGTCAGCGAAGGTCTTGTACATCTGCAGCTCGGTGATCGCTTCCGGGAAGATCATGTCGGCACCCGCCTCGATGCACGCTGCGGCACGGTCCAGGGCAGCGTTCAAGCCTTCGACGGCCAAGGCGTCGGTACGCGCCATGATCACGAAGCTGTCGTCGCTGCGGGCATCGACGGCTGCCTTGATGCGGTCGACCATTTCCTGCTGGCTGACGATTTCCTTGTTCGGCCGGTGGCCGCAACGCTTGGCGCCGACCTGATCCTCGATATGGATCGCCGCCGCCCCGAACTTGCTCATCGAGCGCACGGTGCGCGCCACGTTGAAAGCCGAGGCACCGAAGCCTGTATCGACATCCACCAACAGCGGCAGGTCGCACACATCGGTAATACGGCGCACGTCGGTGAGCACATCGTCCAGGCCAGTGATACCCAGGTCCGGCAGGCCCAGGGAGCCTGCTGCCACGCCGCCACCGGACAGGTAGATGGCCTTGAAACCGGCGCGCTTGGCCAGCAAGGCATGGTTGGCATTGATGGCGCCAACCACCTGCAGGGGGTGTTCAGCGGCGACGGCATCGCGAAAACGCTGACCGGGTGTGCTGTTCACAGTCATTTCTCACCTCGTGGGTTATTGTTGTGGGCGTCCAGATAGTGACGCTCGATATTGCGCTTGGACGCACCGATGTGACGGCGCATCAGAAGTTCGGCCAGTTCGCCGTCACGTTCGGCGATGGCATCGAGAATGCGGTGGTGTTCGGCAAAGGCCTGGCGTGGCCGGTTGGGCGTGGCCGAGAACTGGATACGGTACATGCGCACCAGCTGGTACAGCTCGCCACACAGCATCTTGACCAACGTCTGGTTACCGCTGCCCTGGATGATGCGGTAATGGAAGTCGTAGTCGCCCTCCTGCTGGTAGTAACCCAGGCCAGCCTGGAACGCGGCATCCCGCTCATGGGTATCGAGCACCCGGCGCAGCTCGTCGATATCGGCCTGGCTCATGCGTTCAGCGGCCAGGCGGCAGGCCATGCCTTCCAGGGACTCACGAATCTCGTACAGCTCGATCAGTTCGGCATGGTTGAGCGATACCACCCGTGCGCCTACATGGGGCACCCGCACCAGCAGGCGCTGGCCTTCCAGGCGGTGGATGGCCTCGCGCAGCGGCCCGCGGCTGATGCCATAGGTGCGTGCCAGCTCTGGCTCGGAGATCTTGCTGCCAGGGGCAATTTCCCCTTTGACGATGGCCGCCTGAATACGCCGGAAGACGTTTTCCGACAAGGTTTCCGATTCGTCTGCCAGCATCGGGCCAGGGGTGGAAAGGTCTTGCATATTGTCGACACCTTGGGAAATCTCTTCGCCAGAAGTTAACCAGCGAAGCCACTCAAGTCAAAGACAAATTCAATATTGTCGACAATCGTCTAAGAACGAACTTAGGCAAGCCAAGCGCTGTCAGATCGCGCACCGCTGGCGTCAATACGTCGTCGTGATAGAATGCCGCGCCTCCGATGGGGTATGGATAGCCTGTCTGTCATGCAGTCATGCTTGTTGACAGATGAACGAGGAAGCTTGCGCAGTAGTTGCCAGTCACCTTGACCTGAACCTTGCCTAGAACCTTGCACTGCATCGCGCCAGGATTATGAGACTCACACCCGTTTTATTGCTGCTTTGCCTCACCCTGCTGCCGGCCATTGGCCAGGCGGCCGGCAAGACCGTGTACGGTCTCAATGAATACGCACGCCTGGGCGACCTGGACCTGGAAGTGGCGGCCAAACTCGACACCGGCGCCAAAACTGCCTCGCTCAGCGCCCGCGACATCAAGCGCTTCAAGCGCAACGGCGAAAGCTGGGTGCGCTTCTACCTGGCCATCGATGCCGCCCACTCGCACCCGATCGAACGGCCCCTGGCCCGCGTCAGCAAAATCAAGCGCCGAGCGGGCGACTATGATGCTGAATCGGGCAAGGCCTACACCGCCCGCCCGGTCATCGAACTCGAAATCTGCATGGGCCAGGCCCTGCGCACCATCGAAGTCAACCTCACCGACCGCAGCGCCTTCCAGTTCCCGCTGCTGATCGGCTCCGAGGCGCTCAAGCACTTCGACGCGCTGGTCGACCCAAGCCTTAAATACGCGGCCGGCAAACCTGCCTGTGCCACCGACGCTCCCAAAGCAGAGTAATCCCGATGCGCTCTCTTACCCTCCATCTGAAAGTCCTGATCACCGTACTGGTGTTGTTGGGCGTGGCAGTCACGGCTTATCAGATCTTCTTCCTCGGCATACCGGTGACCGAGGATGAAACCGACGACCTGTGGAACATCGACGCCAAGGTCGAGTTCGTGGCCAGCACCAAGGACCCGGTCAAGGTGCAGATGTTCGTGCCGCCACTGAACCGCGACTACGTCAGCCTCAACGAGAGCTTCATCTCCAACAACTACGGGGTCAGCGTCAACCGTGCCGATGGCAACCGCAAGGTCACCTGGTCGGCCCGTCGCGCCAGCGGCAACCAGACGCTGTACTACCGCCTGGTGCTGACCAAGCGCTACAGCAACGAAAAAACCGCGGTAAAAGGCCCGACCTTCCGTGACAGCCTGGCCATCGACGGCCCCGAAAAAATCGCCGCCGAGGCGCTGATGGCGCCTATCCGCCAGCATTCGGCCGACGTCGAGACGTTCGTCAGCGAAACCATCAAGCGGGTCAACAACCTCAACGATGACAACGTCAAACTGCTGCTGGCCGGCGATACTTCACCGATGAAAAAGGCCCAGGTGATCGACCTGCTGCTGTCGATTGCCCACGTACCGATGGAAAAGGTGCACACCATCCGCCTGGTGGCCGACACCCCGCAAACCCCCGAGCTGTGGCTGCGCAGCTACAACGGCAACGACTGGCTGTACTTCAACCCGGACACAGGCGAACAAGGCCTGCCCAGCGACCGCCTGCTGTGGTGGACCGGTGACGACAACCTGATTACCGTCGATGGCGGCAAGAAGGCCAACGTCACGTTCAGCATGAACAACAGTGAAATGAACGCCATTCGCCTGGCCAAGCTGACTGACGAGAACACCGACGCCGACTTCCTCGAATATTCGCTGTACGGCCTGCCCCTGCAAACCCAGCAGACCTTCATGATCATGGTCATGATCCCGATTGGTGTGCTGGTGATCCTGGTGCTGCGCAACCTGATCGGTATCCAGACCCTGGGTACCTTCACCCCGGTGCTGATCGCCCTGGCCTTCCGCGAAACCCAGCTGGGCTTCGGTATCGTGTTGTTCACGGTCATCACGGCATTGGGCCTGTCACTGCGTTCGTACCTGGAGCACCTGAAACTGCAGATGCTGCCGCGCCTGTCCGTGGTGCTGACCTTCGTCGTGGTGCTGATTGCGGCGATCAGCCTGTTCAGCCACAAGCTGGGCCTTGAGCGCGGGCTGTCGGTAGCCCTGTTCCCGATGGTGATCCTGACCATGACCATCGAACGCCTGTCGATCACCTGGGAAGAGCGTGGCGGCGGCCATGCCATGAAAGTGGCCATCGGCACCCTGTTTGCCGCATCACTGGCCCACCTGCTGATGATGGTGCCAGAGCTGGTGTACTTCGTGTTCACCTTCCCGGCCGTGCTGCTGATCCTGGTCGGCTTCATGCTGGCGATGGGCCGTTATCGCGGCTACCGTCTGACCGAGCTGATGCGCTTCAAGGCATTCGTGAAAAAGGCAGACGTGTGATGTTTGGCCTGATCAAGACGTGGAAAGCCCTGGAGGCCCGGGGCATCATGGGCATCAACCGGCGTAACGCAGACTATGTGCTGAAGTACAACAAGCGCAGCCTGTACCCGATTGTCGACGACAAGATCATCACCAAGGAACGCGCCCTCGCGGCAGGTATCCACGTACCGGAAATGTACGGTGTCATCGAGACCGAGAAGCAGATCGACAAGCTTCACGAGATCATCGGCGGCCGCAACGACTTCGTCATCAAGCCGGCCCAAGGTGCCGGCGGTGACGGCATCCTGGTGATCGCCGACCGCTTCGAGGACCGCTACCGCACCGTTTCCGGCAAGATCATGAGCCACGAGGAAATCGAGCACCAGGTCTCGAGCATCCTCACCGGCCTGTACTCGCTGGGCGGGCACCGTGACCGGGCGCTGATCGAATACCGGGTCACACCTGACCAGATCTTCAAGAGCATCAGCTATGAAGGCGTGCCCGACATCCGCATCATCGTGCTGATGGGCTACCCGGTCATGGCCATGCTGCGCCTGCCCACCCGGCAGTCCGGCGGCAAGGCCAACCTGCACCAGGGCGCCATCGGCGTAGGGGTCGACCTGGCTACCGGCGTGACCCTGCGCGGCACCTGGCTGAACAACATCATCAGCAAGCACCCAGACACCACCAACGCGGTGGACGGCGTGCAACTGCCGAACTGGGACGGCTTCATGAAGCTGGCCGCCGGGTGCTACGAGCTTTGCGGGCTGGGCTATATCGGCGTGGACATGGTCCTGGACCAGGACAAAGGCCCGCTGATTCTGGAGCTCAACGCCCGCCCAGGGCTGAACATCCAGATCGCCAACGACTGCGGGTTGACCCAGCGCACCCATGCTATCGAAGCGCACATCGAAGCGCTGGCCAAGGACGGCCTGACGGAGGACGTCGAGCAGCGGGTGAAGGTGTCGCAGGGCTTGTTCGGGCACGTACACCCAGGCTGACATCGCCGGGGCGGCTGCCACATCTCCTGGGGCAGCCGCCTTGCGTCGCGACCAGCCCCAGGCGCCAAACACAGGGTTGAATGTCGCGCCCAGTGCTAGGCGCTGCTCCCGCACAGGTCTACAATCGCCCTCCTCGCTTTTACATCGCCGTCCATACTGATGCCGACCTGTACGCTCCACCCCCTGCCCTACCAACCCGACCCAGCCGCCTATTTCGCCCGCCTGCGCCAGGCGCCCGGTGCCATCCTGCTCGACAGCGCCCGCCCTGGTGCCGAGCGCGGGCGTTTCGATCTGCTCAGTGCCTGGCCGCTGCAACAACTGCAAGCCGAACCCGCAGAGGATGGCCGCGCCTTTCTCGCCCGCCTGCGCGAGGGCCTGGCGCGCCTGGGCAGCGCCGATTTGCCCAGCGGCGTAGAACTGCCTTTCGCCGGCGGCCTGATCGGCTACCTGAGCTATGACTTCGGCCGCCGCCTTGAACACCTGCCAAGCAACGCCGTGGATGACCTCGGGCTGCCCGACGCGCAACTGGGCCTGTATGCCTGGGCGCTGGTCAGCGACCACCAGTGCGGCACCAGCCAGCTGGTGTTTCACCCAAGCCTGCCGCAACACGAGCGCGAACGCCTGATCAGCTTCTTCGCCGGCAGCGAGCACACGCCCGATGGCGACTTTCAGCTGCTCGCACCCATGGCCGGCGACTTGCAGCCTGCGCAGTACCAGGCCGCCTTCGACCAGGTGCAGCGCTATATCCAGGCCGGTGACTGCTACCAGATCAACCTCACCCAGCGCTTTCGCGCGCCGTGCAAGGGCGACCCGTGGCAGGCCTACAAGGCACTGCGCCAGGCCTGCCCGACGCCCTTTTCGGGCTATCAGCAGTTGGCCGACGGCAGCGCCCTGCTCAGCTTTTCACCCGAGCGCTTCATTCGCGTCAGCCAACGCCAGGTCGAGACCCGTCCGATCAAGGGCACGCGCCCACGCGCCATCGACCCGGGCGAAGACCGGCGCAATGCCGAGGCGCTGTTGCACAGCCCCAAGGACCGCTCGGAAAACCTGATGATCGTCGACCTGCTGCGCAATGACCTGGGACGTACCTGCGAGGTGGGCTCGGTAAAGGTACCGGAGCTGTTCAGCCTGGAGAGCTACCCCAACGTGCACCACCTGGTCAGTAGCATTACCGGCCGTTTGGCCAGCGGCAAGGACGCCCTGGACCTGATCGCCGACAGCTTCCCTGGCGGCTCGATTACCGGCGCGCCGAAGATCCGCGCCATGCAGATCATCGACGAGCTGGAGCCCACGCGGCGGGCACTGTACTGCGGTTCCCTGCTGTATGTGGACGTGCGTGGCGAAATGGACAGCTCGATCGCCATTCGCAGCCTGCTGGTCAAGGATGGCCAGGTCAGCTGCTGGGGTGGCGGCGCAGTGGTGGCCGACTCCGAATGGCAGGCCGAGTACGAAGAGTCGATTGCCAAGGTGCGGGTATTGCTGCAGACACTGCAAGGCCTGTGAGCGCCAGCCCGTCCAGACCCTGTTTTTTTGTTACCATCACCCCCACTACGAGCGCACAGCGCCACAGCCAAGATGGAAACCGCCTGATGAGCCAACCCTTCGACGTCGCCGCCCTGGCCGCGACCTATGCCAACAAATCCCCGCAAGACATCCTCAAGCTTGCCTTCGAGCACTTCGGCGACGACCTGTGGGTTTCCTTCAGCGGCGCCGAGGACGTGGTGCTGGTCGACATGGCCTGGAAGCTTAACAAGCAGGTCAAGGTATTCAGCCTCGACACAGGCCGCCTGCACCCGGAAACGTACCGGTTCATCGACCAGGTGCGCGAGCAGTATGGCCTGCCGATCGAAATCCTCAGCCCGGACCGCGCCCAGCTTGACCCATTCGTCAAGGAAAAGGGCCTGTTCAGTTTCTACAAGGACGGCCATGGCGAGTGCTGCGGCATCCGCAAGATCGAGCCATTGCGGCGCAAGCTGGCAACCGTCAGCGCCTGGGCCACTGGCCAGCGCCGTGACCAGAGCCCTGGCACTCGCAGCCAGGTGGCAGCGCTGGAAATCGACAGCGCCTTCTCCACGCCCGAGCGCACGCTGTACAAGTTCAACCCGCTGGCGCAGATGAGCAGCGCAGAAGTGTGGGGTTATATCCGCATGCTGGAGCTGCCGTACAACAGCCTGCATGAACGTGGCTTCATCAGCATCGGCTGCGAGCCCTGCACGCGCCCGGTGCTGCCGAACCAGCATGAACGTGAAGGGCGTTGGTGGTGGGAAGAGTCCACCCAGAAGGAGTGCGGGTTGCACGCTGGCAACCTGATCAGCAAGGCTTGAACCCGTAACGCCGCTGTAGAAGCGGGGGCGCAAAGCCCCCGGTGTTCGTGTTTCAGTGCACGGGCAGCTCGACCCCTTCGAACAGCGCTTCGAGCTCCTGCTTGTTGTGGCACTGGATGGCCTTGGCCATCACTTCGCGGGTCAGGTGCGGCGCGAATTTCTCGATGAAGTCACACATGAAGCCGCGCAGGAAGGTGCCACGGCGGAAACCGATCTTGGTGATGCTGGCCTCGAACAGCTCGCTGGCATCGAGTGCCACCAGGTCGCTGTCGAGCTTGGCGTCCACTGCCATGCCGGCAACGATGCCCACGCCCAGCCCCAGGCGCACATAGGTCTTGATCACGTCGGCGTCGGCGGCAGTGAACACTACCTTCGGCGTAAGGCCGCGGTGGTTGAAGGCCTCATCCAGCTTGGAGCGCCCGGTGAAACCGAACACATAGGTCACGATCGGGTATTCGGCTACGGCCTCCAACGTCAGCTTGGGCAGCTTGGCCAGTGGGTGACCTTGCGGCACGACCACGCAACGGTTCCACTTGTAGCAAGGCATCATGACCAGGTCGCCGAAAAGCTCCAGTGCCTCGGTGGCAATGGCAAAGTCGACCGTGCCGTCTGCGGCCATTTCGGCAATCTGCATCGGCGAGCCCTGGTGCATGTGCAGGGACACTTCCGGGTATTGCTTGATGAAGCTGCTGATCACCGGCGGCAACGCGTAGCGCGCCTGGGTATGGGTGGTGGCGATGGACAGCGTGCCCTTTTTCTCGTTGGAGAACTCCTGGGCGATCTGCTTGATGCTCTCGACCTTGCGCAGGATTTCGCCCGCGGTATTGATGATGCGCTCACCGGCCGGGGTAACGCGGGTCAGGTGTTTGCCACTGCGCGCGAATACTTCAACACCCAACTCGTCTTCCAGCAGGCGGATCTGCTTGCTGATACCCGGCTGGGAGGTATACAGGCTCTGCGCCGTCGCGGAGACATTGAGGTCATGATGCGCCACTTCCCAGATGTAGCGCAGTTGTTGAAGCTTCATAGATTTCCCTCGGTTCAGCGATGAGTCAGCGGCGGCAAGCAGCGACGATATATAACTATATTAGTGGTTCCGGAAATAAATCTAGAACAATTTTGTTACATGCTGAGGATATGCCCTACAGCCGCGCTCACGTTTTCCTACGCCCCAAATGCTGCGCCAACGGCACCATGTAGACCGGGACCGGCGACAGTTGCAGCAGCCGCACCGCCGTACGGCCGATTGGCACATCCACCCCGGCACCGGCACTGTGGCTACCAAAAATCAGCAGGTCGACACTGAGCCGTTGCGCCTGATCCAGAATGACCTGCGCCGGGTCGCCCTGGCGAACCCGTACGGCCTTGATGACAGCTAGGTCGGCCTCCTCGCCCAGCTCATCGCGAAAGTTCTCCAGCACGCGCTGCTCTATATTGGCCATTACCGTATTCACCCCCTGGCTGTGCAACTGGTCGAGCGTTTGCTCGTCGAGGTAGCTTTGCAGGAGAGATTCAGCGAACTGGCCCATGGGCTCGACCGCATGGATCACGTACAACTCAGCCCCGAATGTCCGCGCCAGCGCCAGCGCATGTTGCATGACAAACGGGGCATAGACACCGAGGTCGGTGGCGTACAGCATGGAGCGGATCATTCGACCTCCTGGACTGCCGCTGCGGCAGATCAAGCTTCAGCTTAGCAGCGCGGCAGAGGCACGCTTCGCCGTCCGGCGCGCTGCACGGGTGAGCTGTATCGGGCTGGGAATCCCCCCTCGAACGCTTAGACCCGGCCTTGGTGCTGGTCGATGAACAACAGCGCCTGGTAGAGCATTTCCATGCGCGGCAAGCGGCAGCCAGCCGCCCGCGCCTGCGCCAGTGGCTCGGCATAAATGGCCTGCAACTCCAATGGGCGCTTGTGTGCATGGTCGTGGTACATGCTGGGCCAGTAATCAGGCATGCGCTCGGTGACCTGGAACAGGTGTTGGGCGTAGCCTTCCGGCAGCAAATGGCCGCATGCTGCGGCACCCTGCACAACTTCTGCCATCAGCGCCAGGACCAGTTCACGGCTGGCGGTGTTGCCCATCAATGCAGTGGTGCTGGCACCCAGCAATACCGAGAGGCCGTTGTAAGGCACGTTCCACACCAGTTTCTGCCAGCGCGCCAGCGCCAGGTTCGGCATGGCGTGCGAGTCGATGCCCGCCGCCTGGAACAAGCCTGTGCCCTCACTGACCAGCGCCGTACCACCATCGCTGGCAGGCCCGCTGTGGTACCCCAGGTTCACGGTACCCAAGGCCTGATGCCGGATCACGCCTGGCCCCTGCCGGTTGACACAGATGAAGCACAGCCCGCCCAGCAGGTGCATGTCGCTGCGCAGTGCCGGGCGCAGCTGCTCCTCGACCCCCAGGCCGTTCTGCAACAGCACCACCTTGGCACCCGGTGCGGCAGCCTGCACGATCAACGGGGCCAGGTGGCCGTTGCTGGTCGCCTTGGCCCCGATCAACAACCAGTCACAGGGCGGCATATCGGCGGCCCTGGTATAGGCTTGCACCTTCATGTGCAGCGTGCCGTGCTCGGCACTGTCCAGGCTCAGGCCATGCTCACATACCGCCGGGTACTCGCTACGCAGCAGAAAATGCACATCGAAACCGGCCTTGGCCAGCATCAACCCATAGAAGCCGCCAATGGCGCCACTGCCAATGATGCCAATACGTAGTGCGCGCGAATGCATGCCAATCTCCAGCTAACAGGTAGGCGTTCTTTTTACACCGGTTGGGCAACGCTGGGCAGGCCATTCGCGCTTCAACCCTTGGTACAGGTAAAAACCCCACAATGACTGGGCTCAGCCCATTGTCCCGCCCCTTGTAACGCGCTAAGGTTCGGCTCCCCGTTGCGATTATTCTTGCTGCTGGGCCGCACGGGGATTGTTGGCGGCCGGCACCCGTGACCTGACGAGTAACACGATGGCTGATTTACCGATCGATGACTTGAACGTTGCCTCCAACGAGACCCTGATCACCCCTGATCAGCTCAAGAAGGAAATCCCCCTCAGCGCCAAGGCCCTGCAGACCGTGACTGCCGGCCGTGAAGTGGTGCGCAATATTCTCGACGGCAAGGACCATCGCCTGTTCGTCGTGGTCGGCCCTTGCTCCATCCACGATATCAAGGCCGCTCACGAATATGCCGAGCGCCTGAAAGTACTGGCCGCAGAGGTGTCCGACACCCTGTACCTGGTCATGCGCGTGTACTTTGAAAAGCCGCGCACCACGGTCGGTTGGAAAGGCCTGATCAACGACCCGTACCTGGATGACTCGTTCAAGATCCAGGACGGCCTGCACATCGGCCGCAAGCTGCTGCTGGATTTGGCGGAAATGGGCCTGCCGACCGCGACCGAAGCGCTGGACCCTATCTCCCCGCAATACCTGCAGGACCTGATCAGTTGGTCGGCTATCGGCGCCCGTACCACCGAATCGCAAACCCACCGCGAGATGGCCTCGGGGCTGTCATCGGCGGTAGGTTTCAAGAACGGCACCGATGGCGGCCTGACCGTCGCCATCAACGCCTTGCAGTCGGTGTCCAAGCCACATCGCTTCCTGGGTATCAACCAGGAAGGCGGCGTGTCGATCGTCACCACCAAGGGCAACCCATACGGCCACGTGGTACTGCGCGGCGGTAATGGCAAACCCAACTACGATTCGGTCAGCGTTGCGCTGTGCGAGCAAGACCTTGCCAAGGCCAAGATCAAGGCAAACATCATGGTCGACTGCAGCCACGCCAACTCCAACAAGGACCCGGCCCTGCAACCACTGGTGATGGAGAACGTCGCCAACCAGATTCTCGAAGGCAACCAGTCGATCATCGGCCTGATGGTCGAAAGCCACCTGAACTGGGGCTGCCAGTCGATTCCGAAGAACCTGGAAGACCTGCAATACGGCGTGTCGGTTACCGATGCCTGCATCGACTGGTCGGCAACCGAAAAAACGCTGCGCAGCATGCGTGCCAAGCTCAAAGATGTATTGCCGCAGCGCAAGCGTGGCTGATTGACGCCCTACTGAGCGGGCTCACCATGGCCCGCTCTCATGGCCTGGCTCAGGCCTTGGTGGAGTGCCGCTGCTGGCGCTCCATGTAGCGCTCCACGTATGAGCACGACGGTATCACCGTGTAGCCCATCTGCTCGGCATAAGCCAGGGCCTGCTCGGTCAGCGCGGCGGCGATGCCACGGCCGCGCAGGGCGTTAGGCACGAAGGTGCGATAGATATCCAGCGTTTGCTTGCCCAGGTCCATGTACGTCAGGTAGGCACGATGACCGTCCACGGTGGTCTCGAACTGATGACCGGCCTGGTCATGGTGGATGGTCAACGATTCGCTCATCACTACTCCTCGCAGGTCTTTCAGGTAGACCCTTCCCTTAACCGATGGTGGTTTAATCCGGCACAGAATGCTCTACGCCACCTGTTGCCCATACGACCGCTGGACGATTGCAATCGTTCGAGTCTTCTGGCGCTCACAAGATAGTAGGCGCGGCATGCGGATTTACTCAAGGTTTCGACAGTTAAAAAGGGCTTGGCGCTACCCTCTTCACTTAATGCCGTAGCCCCTGCAGCCGCCGGATGCTTTAGGCTTTAAGACGCCGAAAGACCGTGCAAGTCACCCTTAGTTCAACAAAAAAGTTCCTGTACTACACTTGCTTGCGGGCACGACAGGTTGTTGATCACGCCCAGCTCGCACAGCGTGCCGGGGCCACGTCAAGCAACATTTTTTTTGCAGTTCTTGCGCTCAGTCAGTTTACTTACTACAAGTAATGAGTACTATGTACGCCGGCCAGTTTCTCTTTTCCGAGAGATGGCTATTTAATAGAAAGTCCTTGAAGGGGAACACGATGAACAACGTTCTGAAATTCTCTGCTCTGGCTCTGGCCGCAGTTCTGGCTACCGGTTGCAGCAGCGTCTCCAAAGAAACTGAAGCTCGTCTGACTGCTACTGAAGACGCAGCAGCTCGCGCTCAAGCCCGTGCCGATGAAGCCTACCGTAAGGCTGACGACGCACTGGCAGCCGCTCAGAAGGCTCAGCAGACCGCTGACGAAGCCAACGAGCGCGCTCTGCGTATGCTGGACAAAGCCAGCCGCAAGTAATAATCCTTACGGATTGTTAAGAAGCCGACCCACTTGTGGGTCGGCTTTTTTTTGCCTGCTCGTTGCCGCGCCTTCCAACTGTTACGAAAAGGCCCGCACAAAGGCGGGCCTCCCTGTATCGCCACTACCTTACTGCAGTTCTGGGGGAATGCTGGAAACCACCGGTGCGCCTGCCTGGTTTTCGACCGGTACGGCAATTTCTACCGGCATGCCATCTTCTGCAGCCACCACATCACGCACCATGTCCCAGTTCATGCGCAGGTTGTTGGCCAGGTCTTCGCGCTTGAGCAAGGCATTGATGACAGCGGTATGCTTGTCGACTACCGACGGATTGCCCTGGTCATCCAGCGGGGTGTGTGCCTCGAGGTACACCTTGCCGCCACTGATACCAAACTTGTAAGGCTCGTTGATGATGCGCACCGGCGTACCCACCGGCACCAGCTTGGACAGTTCCAACACGTTGTTGTTGAGCATGCGGAAGCAACCGTGGCTGGTGCGCATGCCGATACCGAACTTCTTGTTCGAACCGTGGATCAGGTAGCCCGGCACGCCCAAGGTGAACTTGAATGGCCCCAGTGGGTTGTCCGGGCCTGCCGGCACCACCGCAGGCAGGATATCGCCGTCTGCCGCGTGCTCTTTGCGGATGGATGCGGGCGGGGTCCAGGTCGGGTTCGGCGTCTTGGCGATGATCTTGGTGTTGGCGATCGGCGAACCCCAGCCTTCACGACCGATACCGAGCGGGAAGGTGTACACCACGTTTTGACCTTTCGGATAGTAGTACAACCGGTACTCGGCCAGGTTGATGACCACGCCTTCGCGCGGGCCCGGTGGCAGGATGTAGCGGGTGGGCAGGATGATCTCGGTGCCGGCGCCCGGCAACCACGGGTCCACACCCGGGTTGGCAGCGATCATTTCCAGGTAGCCGAGGTCGTTGGCGGTGCCGATATCGGCGAAGGTGTCCTCGTACTTGGCCTTGATCACATGCACCTGGCCGACGATGTCTTCACCAGGAGGTGGCAGTGGCAGCTCCAGCGCAGCAGCGGGGCCTGCTACCAGCAGGGCGGCCAGGGACAGGCTACGGGTGACGGCAGGAAAGCGCGGCAACATCCGGTAAATCCTTCGAAAGGTGGGTCAAGAGGATCGATTGTACACCTGCACTGGTGCCAGCGGGAGGCATTGCTGAGCGGCAAGCGTTTCAGATGATGAAAGGTGCGAGTCGTTCAGCTGCCGTGCAGCTCAGGCCACACCGGGCGCATGCCCCGCCGCTGGGCATCGAGGATGGCCCGGCACAGCTCGCACAGGCGGCCATCGCGATAGATCGAGCGCGGCACCCCCGACCAGCGCGGTTGCGCGGGCAGCAGCCCACCGCACAAGGTACGGTCTACCGGCACACCCAACTCGAGCTGCCGGGCCACCAGGTGCACGCGGACCTCCTGGCAGGCAAACAGGTCAAGCTGCTCATCGGGCTCGATCAATTGGTAGGCGTACAGGGACCAGGCGGGGCGCGGCATCGGTGGCACTCGAAACGGGGGGCGCAACATTAGCCGAAAGCTGCCCCCGTTTAAAGCATCACAGCAAGGGTTTTATCGCCGGCCAGGCATTTTCCAGCAAGCGCTGCTGGGCACCCTGGGCCGGATGAATGCCATCAGCCTGCATCAAATCTGGCACACCCCCTACCCCTTCAAGGAAAAACGGCACCAGCGGGACCTTTTTGTCCGCCGCCAACTGCTCATACACGTTGGCAAACGCACGGGTGTAGCGCACACCGTAATTGGGCGGCAGGCGCATGCCCAGCAGCACCACTTTGGCGCCAGCCTGCCGCGAGCGCTCGATCATCGAAGCAAGATTTTGTTGCAATTGCGCAGGCGGCTGCCCGCGCAGGCCATCGTTGCCGCCCAGCTCCAGTACCACCAGGCTGGGCTTATGCGCTGCAAGCAGCGCGGGCAAGCGCGCCTGGCCACCCGCACTGGTGTCGCCACTGATCGACGCGTTGACCACCTTGGCGTCGAAACCTTCCTTCTCCAGCCGGGTCTGCAACAGAGAGACCCACCCCTGGCGGCTATCCAGGCCAAAACCGGCGCTGATACTATCGCCAACCACCAGCAACGTTCCCGCCGCCGCGCTCTGGGCCAGGCAATACAGGGCCAGACCGGCACTCAGCCACCTTATTCGCATCGGATTCTCCATGGGCCCCAGCATTCTCGTTGCGCAGAACCTTAGCAAAGTGGTCCCCAGTGCGGAAGGTGACCTCGCCATCCTGCACGCCCTGTCCCTCGACCTGGCCCGGGGTGACAGCCTGGCCATCGTCGGCGCTTCGGGCTCGGGCAAGTCGACGCTGCTTGGCCTGCTCGCCGGCCTGGACCAACCCAGCGCTGGCAAGGTGATACTTGCCGGGCACGACCTCGGGCCGCTGGATGAAGACCAGCGCGCCCGGGTGCGCGCCGAACACGTCGGCTTCGTGTTCCAGTCGTTCCAACTGCTGGACAGCCTCAACGCCCTGGAGAATGTCATGCTGCCGCTGGAGCTTGACGGGCGCAGCGATGCCCGCGAACAAGCACGCACCTTGCTTGAACGGGTCGGCCTTGGCGCGCGCCTCAGCCACACGCCACGCCAGCTGTCCGGGGGCGAGCAACAACGGGTGGCCATCGCCCGCGCCTTCGCCGCGCACCCTGCCGTGTTGTTCGCCGATGAACCCACCGGCAACCTGGACAGCCACACCGGCGAGCGTATCAGCGACCTGCTGTTCGAGCTGAACCAGGAGCGTGGCACCACGCTGGTGCTGGTTACCCATGACGAACGCCTGGCCCGCCGCTGCCGCCGCCAGATCCGGCTGGACGCAGGCCGCCTGGTGGCAGCGGTGGAGGCCTGATGAAACACATGCCGCTGTCCCGCCTGTGCGGCCTGGCCCTACGCCAGTTGCTCCGCGACCTTCGTGCCAGCGAAGTGCGGGTGTTGTTCTTCGCCCTGCTGGTAGCGGTGGCAGCCAGCACCGCCATCGGCTATTTCGGTGCCCGCCTGAACGGCGCCATGCAACTGCGCGCCAGCGAATTCCTTGGCGCCGACCTGGTGTTGCAAGGCAGCGCCCCGGCCCGAGAACAACAACTCGCGGCCGGCCAGGCACTGGGCTTGCGCCACGCTCAGGTGGTCGAGTTCACCAGTGTGGTCGGCGGCGATAGCGGTATCCAGCTGTCCAGCGTGAAAGCGGCCGACAGCGCCTACCCCCTGCGTGGGCAGCTGCGCAGCGCCGCGGCCCCATATGGTGCTGAACGCCCGGGTGGCGGGCCGGCGCCCGGTGAAGCATGGGTGGAACCGCGCCTGTTGGCGGCCTTGGGGCTGTCGATAGGCGACAGCATCGACGTCGGCATGAAAACCCTGCGCATGAGCCGGGTACTGACCTATGAGCCGGACCGCGCCAACAACTTCTACAGCCTCACGCCGCGGGTGATGATCAACCTGGCCGACCTGCAGGCGACCGGGGTGATCCAGCCCGGCAGCCGGGTTACCTACCGCGACCTGTGGCGTGGCGATAGCGAAGCACTGGCGCAGTACCGCCAGGCAATTGAGAAAAGCCTGGCCGCCAACCAGCGCCTGCGCGATACCCGCGATGGCAACCAGCAGATCGGCGGCGCCCTGGGCAAGGCAGAACGCTACCTGAACATGGCCAGCCTGGTGGCAGTGTTGCTGGCCGGCGTGGCCGTAGCCTTGTCGGCCAGCCGCTACGCTGCACGGCGCCTGGACGCCAGTGCCCTGCTGCGTTGCCTGGGCCTGTCGCGCCGGCAGGCCCTTGGCCTGTACTGCCTGCAACTGGCCATGCTCGGCGTAGTAGCGGCGCTGGCCGGCGCGCTGCTGGGCTGGCTTGCCCAGCTGGGCCTGTTCCGCGTACTGCACGGCCTGCTTCCCAGCGTGGTCCCAGCCGGGGGCGTACTACCGGCCCTGGCCGGCATCGCCACAGGGCTGGTAGCACTGGCCGGCTTTGCCCTGCCACCGATCGCGGCGCTGGGCCAGGTGCCGCCATTGCGCGTACTGCGCCGCGACCTGTTGCCGATACCGCCCAGCAGTTGGCTGGTTTACGGTGCAGCCCTGTTCGCGCTAGGCCTGATCATGTGGCGGCTAAGCCTGGACCTGCTGCTGACCTTCGCCCTGCTGGCTGGCGGCCTGGTTGCTGCGCTGTTGCTCGGTGGCCTGCTGCTGCTCGGCTTGCGCAGCCTGCGCCGCTTGCTGGCCGGCGCCCCGCTGACCTGGCGCCTGGGGTTGGGCCAGTTGCTGCGCCACCCCATGGCCGCCGCTGGCCAGGCGTTGGCGTTCGGCCTGATCCTGCTGGCCATGGCCCTGGTCGCCCTGCTGCGGGCGGAATTGCTCGACACCTGGCAGGCCCAGCTACCCAAGGATGCGCCCAACTATTTCGCCCTGAATATCCTGCCAGACGACCGCGAGCCGTTCGCTCAGCACCTGCAGCAGGTCAACGCCGTCGCGGCCCCACTATACCCGGTGACACCGGGGCGGCTGGTGCAGATCAACCAACAACCGGTGCAGCAGATCGTCAGCAAGGATTCGGCAGGCGAGCGCGCCGTGCAGCGCGACCTCAGCCTGACCTGGGCCGCCGAACTGCCCGAAGGCAATGCGTTGACAGCCGGGAGCTGGTGGCAAGCATTGCCCGGCGAACACGAAATCCCCGGGGTATCGGTGGAGGCAGAGCTGGCCAAGAGCCTGAAGCTTCAGACTGGCGACCTGCTGACGTTCGATATCGGCGGCCAACAGCGCCAAGCCAGGGTCAGCAGCTTGCGCAGTGTGCATTGGGACAGCTTCCAGCCCAACTTCTACATGATCTTCCAACCCGGCACCCTGCAAGGCCTGCCGACCACCTACCTGACCAGCTTCTACCTGGCGCCGGGGCACGACCTGGACGTGGTGACCCTGTCACGTGCGTTCCCGGCAGTGACCATCCTGCAGGTCGATGCCCTGCTCGACCAACTGCGCAGCATCCTCGCCCAGGTGACCCTGGCCGTGGAATATGTGCTGCTGTTCGTGCTGGCGGCAGGGCTGGCGGTGCTGTTCGCCGGTTTGCAGGCAACGTTGGATGAGCGCATTCGCCAAGGCGCCCTGCTGCGTGCACTGGGCGCGCCCAGGCCGCTGCTGGTCAGGGCACGGCGGATCGAGTTCGGCCTGCTCGGGGCAGCCAGCGGGTTGTTGGCGGCCGTGGGTTGCGAACTGATCACCCTGGTGCTTTACCGCTATGCCTTCAGTCTGCAGTGGGGGCCGCACCCCTGGTTGCTGTTGCTGCCATTGACAGGGGCTTTGCTGGTAGGCGGCGCGGGGGTTATAGGCACGCGGCGGGCGCTCAATGCCAGCCCTTTGGCGGTACTGCGGGACACTTGAGGCTGCACGTGCCGGCCCGGCATGCGGGCCGGCACATGCAGCCGCAATTCACTGGCCGTAGCTGATGCTGTTCACATACCACGTGGCTTCACCGGTAGGTGTGTGTACCAGCACCTCGTCACCCTCCTGCTTCTTCAGCAAGGCGCGGGCCATGGGTGAGTCGATCGAGATGTAGTCATTGCGGCCGTAGATTTCGTCATAACCCACGATGCGAAACTTCATGGTCTCGCCGTCGTCGTTCTCGATCTCGACCCAGGCGCCGAAAAACACCTTGCCTTCCTGCTCGGGCGAGTAGGCCACCACCTTCACGTCCTCAAGACGCTTGCGCAAATACCGCACCCGGCGGTCGATCTCGCGCAGCAGCTTCTTGTTGTACTGGTAGTCGGCATTCTCGCTACGGTCCCCCAGCGACGCCGCCCAGGCGACCTTCTGGGTGATCTCGGGGCGATAGACCCGCCACAGGTGGTCCAGCTCTTTCTTCAGCGCCGCGTGGCCTTCGCTGGTGATGATGTTGGTGCTCAACAGGCGCTCCTCAGCGGCGGGTGATCAGGCCCTGGCGCGCGATACGGGTGAGGTGGCCGATGACCTCGGCAGCGTCCTGCGGGCCGGGCGACTGAATGACCGCAAGGTCGAAACGGTCCTGCCCATACTGCGCAAGATTGCAGGCGTCATCGGCGAACTGGATCAGGAATGCGCGTGCCTGGCCCTTGCGCCGGGACAGGCCTTCGAGGTGACGCAAAAGAGTGGGCTGATGCTGGCCGCCGAGCAGGATGCGCGGCGTGCGGGATGCCTGGTGTGCAGGCAAAGGGCTCAAACAGACACTGGTACGTGGGCAACTCATGGTGCTTCTCTCCGCCTCGCGAATCCCGCTGGGCAGCGGTGGGAGGCGTCACCGAACCAGCGCTTTAGCGGTATTTCGGACGAGCCGCACAAGGGGCTTTCCTGCGCCCCGCAAGTAGCTGTTTAAATCGGCGCAGGCGGTATGCTAGAGCGATGAGCTTCAAGTTGCAAGCGACAAGCCGCAAGCAGAAGCAGGCCGAGGAAAGGCCCGCCCTTGCTTGCGGCTTGTCGCTCACAGCTTGCAAAGGGTCAGCGGGCGATCAGGCGGTCCAGCGAGAAGCGCCCGGCACCTTCGATCATCACGGCAACGGTACCGGCGAGCAGCGCCAGGGCAAACTCGTAGCCGTTGTTGGACATGAACAAGCCATTGCCAATGTGCACCGAGAAAATCGCCACGATCAGGGTCACGCTCAGTGCCAGCGCCGCCGGGCGCGCCAGCAGCCCCAGCACCAGGGCCAACCCGCCGAAGAACTCGGCACTACCGGACAACAGGGCCATCAGATAACCCGGCGCCAGGCCGATGCTTTCCATCCACTGGCCGGTGCCTTCCAGGCCATAGCCGCCAAACATGCCGAACAGCTTTTGCGCACCATGCGCCATGAAGATGATGCCGACCAGTATGCGGATAATGCTCAGGCCAGCGCCGGCACGGGTGGAAAACAGGGCATTGAGCGTGTTGTTGTTCATGGCGAAGCGTCCTTGAGGCGATGCAGTTATGTTGAGATGGACGCCATCTTAATCAGTTTCTAAGATATTAAAATCGCAAAAAACCCAGCATTGTTATCTAATAAATCGATACTTCATCGCTTGGCTACACGTTCAAGCGCTGCACGTTCGCGGTTGAATGCCAGGTAGTACTTGTTGACACTGTTGACGAAGTTCACCGGCCCCATGCCCACCTGCTCCATGGCAATACGCTCGGTCTGGAAGAACCATTGGTTGCCATTGAGCCCGCGTCGGCGAGCTTCGGCGCGCATGGCTTGAACGCGTTCGGGGCCAAGGTTGTAGGCAGCAAGCACGAACGCCATGCGCTCGCGCTCGTTGATTTTGGGGCTGGCGAAAAACGTGCGGCGGATCAGCGCCAGGTAGCGCGCGCTGGCCAGCACGTTGCCGTCTACCGTGGCCGTGTTGCTCACCCCCACACGCTGGGCTGCTGCCGGGGTGATCTGCATCAGCCCATGGGCGCCACCGCTGCCGCGTGCGGCCGGGTTCAGTGTCGACTCCTTGAACGCCAGCGCCGCCAGGTTCAGCCAGTCGATCTGTTGCGCCTGCCCATGCTTCTGCAACACGGCCCGCAGCGCTGCCAGACGCCGGCGGTCCTTGCTGGCCAACGGGTTGTGCACCCGATACTGGCGGCGGTAAATCCGCTCGAACGCGGCATCCTGGTTGTCTGGCGCCCGGTAACCCTTGAGGAAGCGATCGACTGCAGCGAGCAGCTGCGGCGCATCACGCCCGACATACCAGCGCATGGCCTGCGGCGGCCCCAGACGCACACCGCTGTGCAGGCGCAGGCGCGGCATCACCCGCGCCCAACGCCGGGCAATAGGCTGCTCCACCACGGTCAGGTGGTAGATGCCGGCCTGGACCATCTCCAGCACATCTTCCACGGCCAATGTCGAGTCGACCCACTCCACCTTGATCGGCGGCCGCTTGCGCAGGGCCAATTGCTGGTTGGCCTGCTGGATGAATGGGCCCGCCGCGCTGGCACTGGTCAATGCCACGGTTCGCCCTGACAGCTGCTCGAGCTTGCTGAAGCTGCGCTCGCCTTTGCGCCCGACCAGTGTCAGCGGCACCTGATCGAGTAGCGGTGCGCTGCTGCTGACACCGCGCACAGTGCCTGGGTCCAGCAGCTCGCCCGGTGCAGCAAGGTCGCCCTCGCCACGCGCCAGGGCGCCGAGCAATTGCTCCTTGGCCCGCGGTATGAGCCGCAGCTCGATCTGTTGATCATCGTCGCTGCGCGCGTTGAGGAAGTGTTCCAGGGCCCGCAGGCGGTAATACTCGATGCCGACCGGTTCGCCCTTGACCTCGCCCGAGCTATTGCGGCTTTGGTTGACCAGCACCCGCAGCACCTTGCTGCTGCGGATCTGCTGCAAGTCGCGAACCTTGGCAGGCGCAGGGTTATGTTGCGGCCCTTGGGTTTGCGCAAGGGCCGTCCCGGACAAGACCAGCCCGAGCGCCAACAGGAAAGTGAGCCAGAATCGCATGCGCAAAAAGATCCATTCGGGGGCGGCATCCAGGGTCGCACGCCAAGTGACAAATGACGGCAAAAGACCCCGGCCACAGCATGAAGTTCTTGGTTTTGTTCAGAAAAACCCGGTTTTTGCTATGCTGGCCGCTCCGCGGCACGAGAGACCACCATGCAACTGATCGATATCGGCGTCAACCTGACCAACAGCAGCTTCCACGACCAGCAGGCGGCCGTCGTCGAGCGCGCCATCGAAGCCGGGGTGACCCAGATGGTGCTGACGGGCACCAGCCTGGCAGTCAGCGAACAGGCACTGGAGCTGTGCCAGCAACTGGACGCCAGTGGCGCGCATCTGTTTGCCACTGCCGGCGTGCACCCCCACGATGCCAAGGCATGGGAGGCCGGTAGCGAAGGCCGGCTGCGCCAACTGCTAAGCGAGGCACGGGTACGTGCTGTGGGCGAATGCGGCCTGGACTTCAACCGTGATTTCTCCCCTCGCCCCCTGCAAGAAAAAGCTCTGGAAGCCCAGTTGGCGCTGGCCGTTGAGCTACGCCTGCCGGTGTTCCTGCATGAGCGCGATGCCAGCGAGCGCTTGCTGGCCATTCTCAAGGATTACCGCGACCACCTGAGCGCGGCGGTCGTGCATTGTTTCACTGGGGAGCGTGAGGCGCTGTTCGCCTACCTCGACATGGACCTGCACATCGGTATCACCGGCTGGATCTGCGACGAGCGCCGGGGGACGCACCTGCACGCGCTGGTGGGCAACATTGCCGAAGGCCGGCTGATGCTGGAAAGCGATGCCCCCTATCTGCTGCCCCGCACCCTGCGCCCCAAACCCAAGAACGGCCGCAATGAGCCGGCCTTCTTGCCGCAAGTACTGCATGAAGTGGCCTTGCACCGGGGTGAAACGGTCGAACATACGGCAGCGCACACCACGGCCACGGCAGGGGCGTTCTTCCAGATCTGAGCTGACGGGGCCGGTTGAGGCAGGAGAACAACACCGTTGTTTTTTCTTGATACACATCAACAACGGCCCTGGCACGAGCTGGCACAATGATGGCACCTTGCCAATATTGTTTCCGCTCAACTCAGAGAAGACCTGCCCATGGGTGCCTGGCTTAGCAATGTTTCCTTGAAGTACAAATTCTGGGCCGTCAACGCGGTGGCCTTTGTCACGACCTTGCTGCTGGTGGTGTATGCCGTGCACCTGGAGCAACGCGCCCGCGCCGAGGTGGCCCAGGTACAGGCGGTGCAGCAAGCCGAGCTGCTGGCTGTCTGGCCAAGCCAGCAGCCAATACCGCGCCAGGCCAATGTGATCAGCTGGTCAGCCGGGCAAACGCCCACCTTTGCCGGTGAACCGCTCGAGCGCCTGCGCGACGGCCAGGGCTGGGTGGACCTGCCAGGTGCCTGGGTGCTGGGCGACAACCCGCTGCGCGGCGCACAGGTCGTGCGCAGCGGCAATCAGTACATGGCGGTAGTGGCCCCGTCGCCCAGTCTGCGCCAGGTGTTCTTCGAACGCTTCAGCAATTACGCGGTGTGTGTCCTGATTCTGATGCTGGCCATGCTCGCTGCCTCGCAACTGCTCATCCGTTTTCTGCTCAGCCAGCTCAATACCCTCAAGGATGTGATACTGCACGTGGAAAAAACCGGCGACCTGGCAGCCCGTGTGCCACTGGCCTGTGGTGATGAGGTCGGCCAGATGGCCGGTGCCTTCAATGCCATGCAGGCCACCTACCACCGCGTCGTCAGCACCGTCGCCCACACTGCCGCGCAGCTGGACTCGGGCGCTGCGCGCCTGGCCGCCAGCATGAACGATGTGCGCCACGGCATGCTTGGCCAGCAAAGCGAGACCGACCAGGCGGCCACCGCCATCAACCAAATGTCGGCAACCGTGCACCACATCGCCCAGCATGCCGGCGCTACCCGTGACCTGTCCCAAACCGCCGACACCCTGGCCGGCAGCGGCAAAGAGGTGGTAAGCCGGGTCCAGGATTCGATTTCCGGGCTGTCCAGCGGTGTTCAGCAAACCGCCGAGATGATTCGCCAGTTGGCCGATGACAGCCAGAAAATCAACGGGGTCGTCAATGTGATTCACAGCATCGCCGAACAAACCAACCTGCTTGCGCTCAACGCCGCCATCGAAGCCGCACGCGCCGGCGACCTGGGCCGCGGGTTCGCCGTGGTCGCCGATGAGGTGCGCAACCTGGCCAAGCGCGTGCAAACCTCCACTGACGAAATCACCACAATGGTCTCGGCACTGCAGTCGGGTACCCGCGATGCAGTGGAGTTCATGCAGGAAAGCTCGTACAAGGCCGATGATTGCGTGCGCCAGGCTCAGGAAGCCGGTGAAGCCCTGGCCGAGATCACCGGTGCCGTGGCGCAGATGCGCGAGAGCAACACGCAGATTGCCGTGGCAGCCGAGCAACAAAGCCAGGTGGCCGAGGAAATGAACCGCGCGGTGGTGAGCATTCGTGATGTCACCGAGCAGACCGTGCAACAGACGGTGGGCTCGGCCACCACCAGTAGCGAGCTGGCGACCTTGGCTGGGGCGCTCAACAAGGCCATCGGCCAGCTCAAGCTATAGCCACCATAGCCAGCCTCGATTGGCCCCCCTGCGCGGGCAGCACTAAGCTTTGGGCATTGGATGAGGAGATGCCCATGAGTAAACGTCTGCCCAACTTGCCCGCCTGGCAATGGCGCGGCTACCACCATAACCACCGTCACCCGACAAACCTGGTGCTGCACCTGATTGCCGTCCCGTTGTTCATCCTGGGCGCGCTGCTGGTACTGTCGGGCCTATTCGGGCTCGACCTGAGCCAGATCGCGGTGGGTATCATAGCCTTGATTGCCGGCTTGGGCCTGCAGCGCCAGGGGCACCGCCTGGAAGCCCAGCAACCTGAGCCGTTCGCTAACCGCCAGGATGCCGTGCAGCGCCTGTTGACGGAGCAGTTCATCACCTTCCCGCGTTTTGTTTTCAGTGGCGCCTGGCTGAAGGCATGGCGGGAGCGCCACAAGCACCGACGCTGAGCCGATGGTCCGGTGCCGGCTTGTCAGGCGAACACGGTGACAGTCTGCCGGCTCAGCGCCAGCAATTCACCTTGGGCGGTCCACAGTGCTGCTGCCGCATGGCCGTAGCCATCCCGGGCATATTCGGTTTCAACGCAATAGCGGCACCAGTCCTGGGTAGACACCGTGACCACAGGCTGAATGAACTCGATCGTCCAGGTCAGCGTGCTGCCAGCTGCGGGTTGCTTCAGGAACGGCATCAGGCTCGGCGGCCACGCATCGACCAAGGCAAGCAGGTGCGCCTCGTTGGCGCGTTCGTCGGCGACATCGCGCAAGCGCACCCAACCGCCCATCTTCCTCGACTGATTACCACTGAATGGCAGCCCGCCCACGGCCCAGCGCAAGGCCACATGGCGCATGAATTCCGGCGTGACCCCCTTGATATAGGGCAGCTCCGGAGCCGCCTCTTCGAGCGCCTTCATTTCCGTAGCCGGTAACGCCGGTACCTGCACGACCGAAGGCCGCCCTGCCCCGAAGCTGCCTTGCACCAGCGTCACCACCTGGCCTGCCTGTACCGCGCGGCCAAGCAAGGTGCTGACCGCCTTGCCCTCGCGCAGCACCTCCACCTCGAAGCGGATAGGTACGTCTGCCGCTGCAGGGGCCACGAAGGTGATGGCCAGGGAGCGCGCTGGGCGGTTGTCACACAGCTTGAGGCGCATCGCCTCGTACACAAGGGCCGCCATGAGGCCGCCAAATGCCGCTCGGCCTTGCGCCCAGGTCGGCGGAATGCTGACTGCGTGGGGGTTGGCCCGCACGGCGTCGAGCAGTTGATTGAAATTCATGGACCGGCTCCTGCCTGCGGCGAAAAGGGTGTGCCCATCCTAGCCAGCTAACGCGGGACGAACAGCCCCTATTTCGGTCATTTCCCGGGCTGGCGCCGTGCAATGGCCTTGGCCAGCGCGGCCAAGGTCACATCGGCTCGTTGCTCGGCCTCCTGCAACTGCTGCTGCCAAACGGCTTGGCAAGGTGCCAGGTCGGCGTGGTCGCGCGCCTGTAGCAGCCACTGCAAGCGATCGTGCCAGTCGCCCAGGTCGGCCTGGGCTTTTTTCAGCAGACGCTGCAGTTTCTGGCTGGCATGCTGGAATTGCGGGTAGGCCTCGTCGCCATAGCGCGCACGCTTGATCAACAAACGTAGCCGGTGACGGTCGTGGTTGGGGTCCTGCAAGGCGTGCTGCAGTTTGTGCCACTGCTTGACCAAGCGCTTGTCGACGCGTTTGCCCAATGCCTTGGCCAAGCCTTCGCGGCCCGCTGCGCGCAGGAACAGTGGAAAGGCATCTGCAATCGCCAGCACCCGGGCCAACTGCTGGCTGCGGGCAACGCTGGCGTATGCACTACCGCGGCCTTGCATGCGGCGTTGCCCAGCTTCGGTGTAACCGCTAGCGATCAGTTGCGCAGCCAATACTTCCTGGTCACGCAAGGGCGTGGTCAGGGCCCCCAGCGCGGTTGCAGCGGCCTCCAGCTGCTCCACCCCTGGCAGCCCCCTCAGTGGCCGCAGCAGGCTGCGTAGCCGCCGTACGGCAATACGCAGGTCATGCAGGGCCTCGCTGTCGGTATCGGCAGCCAGGCGTTCGCGACACGCCAGCAGGCGCACCTGCAAGGCCAGTATCTGGGCAACGACGGAGTCAAGCATGGCAGACATGGAACGCTCCTCGATCAACGCCCGGCGCGGGACTCACGAATGTAGAAGCGCGCCTTCTCGGCTTTGCGCGTGCAGCTTTCATAACCTTCGAACTGCTGCTGGGTTTTAGCACCAGTGAGTAACGACAAAGCCTTGGAATAACTCACGGCGCCGGCAAAGCCTTCGGCCTTGGCCAGGTCAAGCTCCTTCCAGGCGGCATCCAGCTGGGTCGCACAACTTTCTCGGTAGGCCGTCTTGCCTGCGCAGCCGGCAAGGGCCAGAGCAATCAGGGGAAGGCAGATCCAGGCTTTCATCGGTGATACCTCAAGGAAAAAAACGGTGGCATTTCGACGCCCCGGCAGTTCAAAAGTGCCCTGCCCGGCCGGCTTTGCCAAAGCGGTTTTACTACAGTAGCTGCACACAATCTACATTGAAGCAGAGGCAACGATGGGTGCATTGTAGGGGCATGATGGCACTGGCCGGGGAAAGTTGATGAGTAAACGCGTGGCACTGGTACTGGGTTCGGGCGGGGCTCGAGGGTATGCGCACATAGGCGTGATCGAGGAAATCGAGCGCCGGGGTTACGATATCGCCTGCATCGCTGGCTGCTCCATGGGTGCAGTCATCGGTGGCATCTATGCCGCCGGCAAGCTGGACGAGTACCGCAACTGGATCGAGAGCCTCGATTATCTGGATGTGCTGCGCCTGGTGGATGTCAGCTTTCGCCTAGGCGCCATTCGCGGTGACAAGGTATTCGGGCAGATCCGCAAGATCGTCGGCGAGATCAATATCGAGCAACTGCGCATCCCCTACACGGCGGTTGCCGCCGACCTGACCAACCAGCAGGAGATATGGTTTCAGGAGGGCTGCCTGCACCAGGCCATGCGCGCCTCGGCGGCCATCCCCAGCCTGTTTACGCCGGTAATGCAGGGCAACCGCATGCTGGTTGATGGCGGTATCCTGAACCCACTGCCGATCGTGCCGGTGGTGTCCAGCCATTGCGACCTGATCATCGCGGTCAACCTCAACGCCACCAACCAGAAGCAGTACCAGCTGCCCGTGATCGAACGCCCGGCAGCGTTCAAGACGCGCTTCGATGCCTTGCTCAGTTCATTGGGCGCACACTTGCCCTTCCGGCGCAAACCGGCCGAAGAATTGATCCGCATCGAACAGGAAATCGTCGCTGAAGGGCTCGCACAGCCCAACCCATGGCAAAGCGAAGCCGCCAGCCCGGGCACACAGCAGCCGGCGGCTGCGCCAGAGCGCGAAGGCGCGCCGAAGTCGGCTACCGGTTCGTTCATCATCGACAACGTGGGCCCAGCCTCGCTGCTGGACTTGATCAACCAGAGTTTCGAGGTCATGCAGACCTCATTGGCGCAGTACAAGATCGCCGGCTATCCGCCGGATGTGCTGATCAACGTGCCGAAACGGGTATGCCGGTTCTTCGAATTCTACAAGGCGCCCGAGCTGATTGCCCTGGGGCGCGAGATCGCGCGGGACACGCTGGATAATCATGAAGGGGTGAAGCGCTAGGCCGGAGCAGGCAGCAGAAACAGAACGGGCCGCACTAGGCGGCCCGTTCGTCATGCAGCGATCACGTCAGTAACGGGTGATGTCGGCATTGGCTTCCAGCTGCTTGCGGTAGGCCGCGAAGTCTTGCTGGCCGGCACGCGAGGCGAGGTAGCGGCGAATCTGCTGCTTCTCTTCGTCGGTGGCGGTAGTGCCTTCGTTGACGCCCTTGAGCTGCAGCACCACCAGGCTACCGTCACGCAGCACGACGCTGCCATACACCGGCTTGTCCTTGGCTTGCGGTTTCGCCAGGCGGAACAGCGCCTGCAGCTCCTCAGGATCGATGCCTTCCTCACCGCGGGTCACGGCTTCGTGGGTTTTCCAGCCCTGGCCCTCATGCACACTGCCAGCAGCAATGGAACCGTCGCGCAGGCCGGCGATCAGCTTGTCCGCCTTGGCCTTGAGTTCGGCCGTGGCCTTCTCCTTGGCCAGGTGCTGGCGGATATTCTGGGCCACTGCCTCCAGCGGCAGTTGCTCAGGCTTGCGGTGCTCCTTGACGCGCAGTACCACGGTGGTTTCCGGGTCGAGCTCGATGGCGGTACTGTTGGCCCCCTCGTCGAGTACTTCTTCGGAAAACGCAGCCTGCACCACCGAACGGTTGGCAGTAATGCCTTCGCCGCCTTCGCGACCGAATGGTGCAGAGGTGTGGACCTTGAGGTTCAGGTCCTGGGCCGGCTGGGCCAGGTCGGAAGCCTCATAGGCAGCATCCTGCAGCTGCTTGCTGGCATCCACGTAACGCTGCTCGACCAGCGGGGTCTTCAGGTCACGGGTAAGCTTGTCCTTCAGGCTGGCGAAGCTCGGCACCTCTGGCGCCTGTACGCCCAACAGCTTGATCAGGTGGTAACCGAACTGGGTACGCACCGGCGCCGATACCTGGCCATCCTGCAGCTTGTACAGCGCCTCTTCGAAGGCCGGGTCATACACACCCGGGCCGGCGAAACCAAGGTCACCACCGTTGCCGGCCGAACCCGGGTCCTGGGAGAACTCCTTGGCCAGGGTGGCAAAGTTCTCACCCTTGGCCAGGCGCTGCTCGATCTCTTCAGCACGGGCCTTGGCCTGTGCGTCGCTGACCTTGTCGTTCACTTCGATCAGGATGTGCGCCGCGTGGCGTTGCTCGGCGAGGTTGGCGATTTCTTTCTCGTACTGGGCCTTGAGCTCTTCGTCGGTCACCTTGACCTGGTCGAAGTAGGCAGACTTTTTCAGCTCGATGTAGTCGATCACCACCTGGTCAGGCGACATGAACTCCTTGGCGTGCTGGTCGTAGTGCGCCTTGACCTCGGCGTCGCTGACCTTGACCGCGGCCGGGTCGGCCTTGAAGGTCAGGGAGGCGAAGTCGCGGGTCTGCTTCTCGAGGCGGGCGAAGGCATCGACTTGCTGGTCGGTGACGAAGCTGCTGCCGGCCAGGCCGGTGCGCAACTGGCCGATGAGCATTTCCTCGGCCAGCATGTCGCGGAACTGCATGCGGCCATAACCCATCTGGCGAATGACCTGGTCGAAGCGGTCGGCGCTGAATTTACCGTCTACCTGGAACTCCGGCGTTTGCAGGATCACCTGATCCAGCGCGGCATCGGAGAAGGCGAACTTGGCGTCCTCAGCCCCCTGCAGCAAGAGCTTGCGGCTGATCAGGCCCTTGAGGGCCTCTTCACGCAGCAGTTTTTCATCCAGCAGCGCTGGGTCGAAGTCCTTGCCCAACTGTTGCATCAGCTGGCGGCGCTGCATGTCGGCCGCCTGGCTCAGCTCGTTCTGGCTGATGGTCTGGCCGTTTACCTTGGCGGCGTCCTGGCTATGTGTGGCGGCCTGAAAAATGGCTTCGAAACCGGTCAACGCCATCAATACGACGATTAGGCCGATGATGGACTTGGCAATCCAACCTTGTGAATTGTCCCTGATATTTTGCAGCATGCGTCCCCCAGAAACGGCTGTACCACTGCGTCGACAACCGCGGAGCGTGGGTAGAATCCTGATAAAAGAAAGGCGCATCCGAGGATGCGCCTTTGCTTAGCAAACGTGTCAGGCGGGAACGTTTGCGCCCCGCCATCAGCGTGCTCGGACCAGGCCTGGCCGGGTCCGGCTGAAGACGACTTAGTTGACGGCGTCTTTCAGGCCTTTGCCTGCCTTGAAACCTGGAACCTTGGCGGCTGCAATCTTGATCGCCTTGCCGGTTTGTGGGTTACGGCCAGTGCGCTCGGCGCGCTCTTTGACCGTGAAGGTTCCGAAGCCAACCAGAACGACGTCGTCGCCTGCTTTCAGGGCACCGGTTACGGAGTCGATCACAGCGTCCAGAGCCTTACCTGCAGCAGCTTTGGAAATGTCAGCCGATACGGCGATAGCGTCAATCAGTTCCGACTTGTTCACTCTAAGTCCCCTTATTTCTCTATTGAGTTTGTTTCTAAGTATGTAATGGAAAGCTTACGAAACGTACGTTGGGAGGCTTGTTGACAATAACGAGCCGCTTTATAGCAAGGCCTCGAAAAAACTGTCAAGGAAAGCCTCCCAGCCAAAAACCACTAATGCGTGCTGATTCTTTCCTTGGCATCGCTGTCGCGCTTCTCTTCTTTCGCGACGATCTCGGGAGCCACATCTGGCAAGGGCTCCGGGGCGTATTGCAGCGCAATTTGCAGGACTTCGTCAATCCATTTGACGGGTTTGATCTGCAGATCCTGTTTGATATTTTCCGGAATTTCCTTCAGATCGCGAACGTTCTCCTCCGGAATGATGACCGTCTTGATACCGCCCCGGTGTGCTGCCAGCAGTTTTTCCTTCAACCCGCCAATTGCCAGCACCTGGCCACGCAAGGTGATTTCACCCGTCATGGCGACATCAGCGCGCACCGGGATCTGCGTAAGGGCCGAGACCAACGCCGTGCACATGCCGATACCGGCACTCGGGCCGTCTTTCGGTGTGGCCCCTTCGGGCATGTGGATGTGCACGTCGTGCTTCTCGTGGAAGCCGGCGGCTATACCCAGGCTGTGGGCGCGGCTGCGCACCACGGTTTGCGCGGCAGTGATCGATTCGACCATGACATCGCCCAGCGAGCCCGTCTTGATCAGTTGGCCCTTGCCCGGGATAACCACGGCTTCGATGGTCAGCAACTCGCCGCCCACCTGGGTCCAGGCCAGGCCGGTAACCTGGCCGATCTGGTCTTGCTGCTCGGCCAGGCCGTAGCGGAACTTGCGCACGCCCAGCAGGTGCTCCAGCTGCTCGCTGGCCACCTTGACCTTGACCTGCTTCTGCCCGGTATGTTCCTTGACCACTTTACGGCAAACCTTGGCGATCTGCCGCTCCAGGCCACGCACACCGGCCTCACGGGTGTAGAAGCGGATGATGTCGCGAATCGCCGAGACATCGACCTCCAACTCGTCTTTCTTCAAGCCGTTGGCCTTGACCTGCTTGGGCACCAGGTACTTGATGGCGATGTTGATCTTCTCGTCCTCGGTGTACCCCGGCAGGCGGATGATTTCCATGCGGTCCAGCAGCGCCGGTGGAATGTTCATCGAGTTCGAGGTGCACAGGAACATGACGTCCGAGAGGTCGTAGTCAACCTCCAGGTAGTGGTCATTGAAGTTGTGGTTCTGCTCCGGGTCGAGCACTTCGAGCAACGCCGAGGCAGGGTCGCCACGCATGTCGCTGCCCATCTTGTCGATTTCATCGAGCAGGAACAGCGGGTTGCGTACACCCACCTTGGTCATCTTCTGGATCAGGCGGCCCGGCATCGAACCAATGTAGGTACGACGGTGACCACGGATCTCGGCTTCGTCACGCACCCCGCCCAGTGCCATGCGCACGAACTTGCGGTTGGTGGCGGTGGCGATCGATTCGGCGAGCGAGGTCTTGCCGACGCCGGGTGGGCCTACCAGGCACAGCACAGGACCGCGGATTTTCTTCACCCGCTTCTGTACGGCGAGGTACTCGAGGATGCGCTCCTTGACCTCTTCCAGGCCATAATGGTCGGCATCAAGGATTTCCTCGGCCTTGGCCAGGTCCAGGCGGACTTTGCTCTGGGCCTTCCACGGCACCTGCACCAGCCAGTCGAGGTACGAGCGCACCACGGTGGCTTCGGCCGACATGGGCGACATCTGCTTGAGCTTGTTGAGCTCAGCCTGGGCCTTGGTCAAGGCATCCTTGGGCAGGCCGGCAGCTTCGATGCGCTTTTTCAGCTCTTCGACTTCGTTGTGGCCTTCGTCACCATCGCCGAGCTCTTTCTGAATGGCCTTCATCTGCTCATTCAGGTAGTACTCGCGCTGGCTGCGCTCCATCTGCTTCTTGACCCGACCGCGAATGCGCTTTTCCACCTGCAACAGGTCGATTTCGGCATCCAGCAGTGCCAGCACGTGCTCCACGCGGGCGGTGAGGTCGACAATTTCGAGGATTTCCTGCTTCTGCTCGATCTTCAGGGCCATGTGCGCAGCCATGGTATCGACCAGCCGCCCTGGCTCTTCGATGCTGTTGAGCGACGACAGCACTTCGGCAGGGACTTTTTTACCCAGCTGCACATACTGCTCGAACTGCGACAATAGCGTGCGCACGAAAACTTCCGACTCGCGCTCGGCGGAGTCGGTTTCGTCGATCAGCGAAACTTCGGCACGGATGTGCCCTTCCACTTCGGTGAAGCGCTCGACGGCGCCACGCTGTTCGCCTTCGACCAGCACCTTGACGGTGCCATCAGGAAGCTTCAACAGTTGCAGCACGGTGGCAACAGTACCGACACGGTACAAGGCGTCTTCGCCAGGATCATCATCGGCTGGGTTTTTCTGGGCCAGCAGGAGGATCTGCTTTTCGCCCGTCATCGCAGCCTCAAGGGCTTCGATGGACTTTTCACGCCCCACAAACAGCGGGATAACCATGTGCGGGTATACAACGACATCGCGCAATGGCAAAAGAGGCAAGTCGAGGGTGGTCTTCATGATTTCGCCTCTACAGCGGCCTTGTGGCCGGAAACCGGTGGAAATGATGCTTGGACCTAATGTGGGGGCAGGCTTGGGAAATTACAAGCATTAGCAAAGGAAAAGCATGAAGGGGCCCGTAGGCCCCTTCATGCTTGCAACCACAAACTGGCCTTTGCCTGTATCAGGCGTCTGGCGCAGCCTTGGCTTGCGGCTCAGTGTTCTCGTAGATCATCAGCGGCTGCGAAGTGCCGTCGATGACGCTCTCGTCGATCACCACCTTGCTGACATCCTTCTGCGAAGGAATCTCGTACATGGTGTCGAGCAGCACGCCTTCGAGAATAGAACGCAGGCCACGGGCGCCGGTTTTGCGCTCCAAAGCCCTGCGTGCCACGGCCTTGAGCGCATCGCTGCGGAACTCCAGGTCGACGCTTTCCATCTCGAACAGCTTGGCATACTGCTTGGTGAGGGCGTTCTTCGGCTCGGTGAGGATCTGCACCAATGCAGCCTCGTCCAACTCGTCCAAGGTAGCCAGAACCGGCAGGCGGCCGACGAACTCCGGAATCAGGCCAAACTTGACCAGATCGTCCGGCTCGACCTCACGCAGGGACTCGCCAACCTTCTTGCCCTCTTCCTTGCTACGCACTTCAGCGCCGAAACCAATGCCACCTTTGGTGGAACGGTTCTGGATGACCTTTTCAAGGCCCGAGAACGCGCCACCGCAGATGAACAGGATGTTGCGGGTGTCAACCTGCAGGAACTCCTGTTGCGGGTGCTTGCGCCCCCCTTGCGGCGGTACCGAGGCCACGGTGCCTTCGATCAGCTTCAACAGCGCCTGCTGCACGCCCTCGCCCGAGACGTCACGGGTGATGGACGGGTTGTCCGACTTGCGCGAGATCTTGTCGATTTCGTCGATGTAGACAATGCCCATCTGGGCCTTTTCCACGTCGTAGTCGCACTTCTGCAACAGCTTCTGAATGATGTTCTCGACGTCTTCACCCACATAACCGGCCTCGGTCAGGGTGGTGGCGTCGGCAATGGTGAACGGTACGTTCAACAGGCGTGCCAGGGTTTCGGCGAGCAGGGTCTTGCCCGAGCCAGTAGGCCCGATGAGCAGGATGTTGCTCTTGCCCAGTTCGACTTCGTCACCCTTCTTGTCACGCTGGTTAAGGCGCTTGTAGTGGTTGTACACCGCTACAGCCAGCACCTTTTTCGCGCGCTCCTGACCAATGACGTACTGGTCCAGGATGCCGCTGATTTCTTTCGGCGAAGGCAATTTGTGCGCGCTGCTCTCGGCCTGGGCTTCCTGCACCTCCTCACGGATGATGTCATTGCACAGGTCGACGCACTCGTCGCAGATAAATACCGAGGGCCCGGCAATCAATTTGCGCACTTCGTGCTGGCTTTTGCCGCAGAAGGAGCAATAGAGCAATTTGCCGCTGTCCTCGCCGTTACGGGTGTCAGTCATTCGATCGATCCAATCCGGTAGGCTTGCAACACAAGATGAAGGCAATTGCGGGCTTTTTCAAGTCCGCAGGTGGGCGCTTTGCGCACCCACCTGCTCTGACCCCCCGGTTCAGGAGGCCAGTTGCCGCTTGTCGTAGACCGAGTCGATCAGGCCATACTCGGCTGCGCGCGAGGCGCTCATGAAGTTGTCACGTTCGGTGTCACGCTTGATGGTCTCCAGATCCTGGCCGGTGTGGTAGGCCAGCAACTCGTTCAGGCGCGCCTTGATATTGAGGATTTCCTGGGCATGGATCTCGATATCGGTCGCCTGGCCCTGGAAGCCGCCCAGCGGCTGGTGAATCATCACGCGCGAGTTCGGCAGGCAGTGACGCTTGCCCTTGGCACCTGCGGCCAGCAGGAAGGCGCCCATGCTGCAGGCCTGGCCGATGCAGATGGTCGAGACGTCCGGCTTGATGAACTGCATGGTGTCGTAGATCGACATGCCCGCGGTGACGGAGCCGCCCGGGGAGTTGATGTAGAGATGGATATCCTTGTCCGGGTTTTCCGCTTCGAGGAACAGCATCTGCGCTACGACCAGGTTGGCCATGTAGTCTTCAACCGGGCCAACCAGGAAAATCACTCGCTCCTTCAACAGGCGCGAATAGATGTCGTACGCACGCTCGCCACGGGCGGACTGCTCGATAACCATCGGGACCAGGCCGCCTGCGGCCTGGATGTCAGAGCTCTGCTGAATATAAGAATTGCGGGACATGTCCTGCGCTCACTCCCAAATAGTCATGGCTTGATAACGCACAAGCCAGCTCGAAGGCTGGCTTGTGGGGTTTTCCTACGAGAGAAAACGTATTACTCAGCTTCGGCAGGTGCCTGGGCTGGTTTTACGGCATCTTCGTACGAGACCGACTTGTCGGTCACAGTAGCTTTCTGCAGAACAGTATCTACAACTTGTTCTTCCAGCACAACCGAACGCACTTCGTTCATTTGCTGGTCGTTCTTGTAGTACCAAGCGATGACCTGCTCAGGCTCCTGGTAAGCCGAAGCCATTTCTTCGATCATCTCGCGAACCTTGGCATCGTCCGGCTTGAGCTCGAACTGCTTGACCACTTCGGCGACGATCAGGCCCAGCACTACGCGGCGCTTGGCTTGTTCTTCGAACAGCTCGGCAGGCAGCTGGTCAGGCTTGATGTTGCCACCGAACTGCTGAACAGCCTGGACGCGCAGACGGTTGACTTCATTTTCCAGCAGGGCCTTCGGCGCTTCGATCGGGTTGGCGGCCAGCAGACCGTCCATGACCTGGTTCTTCACCTTGGTCTTGATTGCCTGGCGCAGCTCACGCTCCATGTTCTTGCGAACTTCGGCGCGGAAGCCTTCCAGGGTCGATTCCTTGATACCGAACTGGGCGAAGAACTCTTCGTTCAGCTCAGGCAGCACAGGGGCCGAAACGCTGTTGACGGTGATGGTGAACTCGGCGGCTTTGCCGGCCAGGTCCAGGTTCTGGTAGTCCTCTGGGAAGGTCACGTTGACAACGCGCTCTTCGCCAGCCTTGGCGCCCACCAGACCGTCTTCGAAGCCCGGGATCATGCGGCCGGAACCCAGTACCAGCTGGGTGCCTTTGGCAGAGCCACCGGCGAACGCTTCACCGTCGACCTTGCCAACGAAATCGATGTTGACCTGATCGTCGTTCTGCGCGGCGCGCTCGACAGCCTCGAAGCGAGTGTTCTGCTTGCGCAGCACTTCCAGCATGTTGTCCAGATCGGCGTCGGCCACTTCGGCGCTCAGGCGCTCGACGTTGATCGACTCCAGGCCGGAAACGGTGAACTCCGGGAACACTTCGAAGATGGCGACGAACTCCAGGTCCTTGCCTTTTTCGAACGACTTGGGTTCGACGGATGGGGCACCAGCAGGGTTCAGCTTCTGCTCAACGATGGCCTCATAGAAGGAAGCCTGGACCAGATCACCGAACGCCTCCTGGCGTGCATCGGCTTCGAAGCGCTGACGGATCACGCTCATTGGCACCTTGCCTGGGCGGAAGCCGGCAACCTTGGCGCGCTTGGCAGTCTGTTGCAGACGCTTGTTGACTTCGTTCTCGACGCGCTCGGCCGGAACGGCGATGGTCATGCGGCGCTCGAGAGCGGAAGTGTTTTCAACAGAAACTTGCATGGATATTCCTCGTTGCACAGACGTTAGCCGGCGTTAGCCCGACTCCAGAATCAAGGGCAAGCATTCTAGTGAGTCGCGCGGCAGAAGTCACCCCACACGGGACGACGGGAAACCACGCCGGTCGATTAGCTTTCAAGGCCCGCACGGCGTGCCGCCGGGCCTCCTTCATCAAGAGCGGCACCCTGCCCATGGCGCAGTGCAGCCGTAATAACTTGTCAAACAACTGCCAGTGGCGAATTCGCTGCCTTTATTCAGGGTCGATTTCGTTGAACTGACAGTATTCTTCCCACTCCAGACCCAGCGCCTCGGCGACCTCGCGGTGCGTTTCAAGGCGCATGGCCCGCAACTGTTCCGGGCTTTCGGCGATCAGTTGCAGCGCCAGCTCCCAGGACTGCAGCCCCTGCTCCTGGGCCGCATCTTCGAACGCCCACTCGATTTGCTGGGCCTGCTCGCGCGCATCCAGCTCGCGAATCTCCTCGAGCAGCTGCGGGTTGGCGTCGGCAAATCGCTGCAGCGCCAAGGCCTGACGGGCTTCTTTTGCAATCATCGGGCTGTTCCTCTGCCGGCCAACGGGGCCGGCGCTTCAACCGGCTGAAATCTAACAGCTTTTATTGGGCTGCCACCAGAGCATTGCAAGGGGGGAATCACGAAGATTTTGTGCTGAACCGTGCAGTGCCCGCATGACGGAGCAATGAAAACAAAAAAGGCGCCTGATCTCACGACCAAGGCGCCTCTTTAAAATATGGGGTGGACGATGGGAATCGAACCCACGACAACTGGAATCACAATCCAGCGCTCTACCAACTGAGCTACGCCCACCATAGTGCGGTGTTACAGTACAACCTTACAAAAACATGGTGCGGACGAAGAGACTCGAACTCTTACAGCTTGCGCCGCTGGAACCTAAATCCAGTGTGTCTACCAATTTCACCACGTCCGCGTAACGCTTAAAACAAAGGCGCCAGATGCTATCGAGGCGCCTTCGAAAATATGGGGTGGACGATGGGAATCGAACCCACGACAACTGGAATCACAATCCAGCGCTCTACCAACTGAGCTACGCCCACCATATTGCATTACAGCCAACTTGCTTGCCAAAGCTGCCTAATGGCGCACCCGGCAGGACTCGAACCTGCGACCATCCGCTTAGAAGGCGGATGCTCTATCCAGCTGAGCTACGGGCGCTTAAGCTTCAAGCCTAACCGAACAAGTATTTAACAGCTAACTGCCAAACGACCCATTCTGCCCGACTTAGCCAACCAGTGCTAGGCTGTGCCCGACAAGTGCGGCGAATCTTATAGGCGACCCCGAAAGTCGTCAACACCTTTTTCAAAAAAATTTAAATTATTTAAGGGCTTAGGGGATTTGCCCGACCACCCGCCTTTGCCCTTCGCCCATGTCGTGCGAGAATGCGCGCTCTTTATTGTTTCCTTCTCGATGGTTAATCACGCGTCTATGACTGCACACCTAATCGATGGCAAGGCAATCGCCGCCAGCCTGCGCCAGCAGATCGCTCAACGTGTCGTGGAGCGTCGCCAGCAAGGCCTGCGTACGCCGGGCCTGGCGGTGATCCTGGTCGGCACCGACCCCGCCTCCCAAGTCTATGTCTCGCACAAGCGCAAGGACTGCGAAGAGGTCGGCTTCATTTCGCAGGCTTTCGACCTGCCCGCCGAGACCACGCAAGAAGCCCTGACCGAGCTGATCGACCGTCTTAACGACGACCCGGCCGTCGACGGCATTCTGCTGCAGTTGCCGCTGCCGGCGCACCTGGAGGCGTCGCTGCTGCTTGAGCGCATTCGCCCTGACAAGGACGTGGACGGCTTCCACCCGTACAACATCGGCCGCCTGGCCCAGCGTATTCCGCTGCTGCGCCCCTGCACACCAAAAGGCATCATGACCCTGCTGGAAAGCACCGGCCAGGATCTGTACGGCATGAACGCCGTCATCGTCGGCGCTTCCAACATCGTTGGCCGCCCAATGGCCATGGAGCTGCTGCTGGCCGGCTGCACCGTGACTGTCTGCCACCGCTTTACCAAGGACTTGGCCGGCCATGTAGGCCGCGCCGATCTGGTGGTGGTGGCCGCAGGCAAGCCGGGCCTGGTCAAAGGTGAGTGGATCAAGGAAGGCGCCATCGTGATCGACGTGGGCATCAACCGCCAGGCAGATGGCAAGCTGGTCGGCGATGTGGTCTACGAGACTGCCCTGCCCCGCGCCGGCTGGATCACCCCAGTACCGGGCGGGGTTGGGCCAATGACCCGGGCGTGCCTGCTGGAGAACACGCTGTACGCGGCGCAAGAGCTGCACAAGTAAAATTCGCACCTAGCGAAAACGGCACCTCTGGCAGGTGCCGTTTTTTTTGCCCGGCTCGAGGGCCCGGGCTTGATGCAAAGAGAAGAAATGGCGACCGCAAGGCGGGATTGGCAGGTAGCTTGCATTGGCCGTAGGGGGCGGGCCCTGCTCGAATCAGGTTCAAGGGTATCACCGGCACCGGGGGCGTGTTCGCTCACGCGCCCTGCTCAATCATGAACTTCCCGCTGCGCACCGAACTAGAGCGCGGCAGGCCCACTCGCCCCATAACTGGTCAGACCGGTAAGGCCAAAAACCCTTGCAAAGAACGATTTTTCGCGCTTTTATGGCCTGGCGCTGAACAAACCGGTAAGACCACAATAATTAAGTCCTGCGCTCTTTCGCCCCGTGCGGCTACCGAAGCAAGGACACCGATCTGAGACTTCTCCCATGCTCAAATGGTGCTCGCGTTCGATATTCCTGCAAGTCGTGCTTGGCCTTGCCCTCGGCATTGCCTGCGGCCTCAGCTTCCCCGACCTTTCGCTACAACTCAAACCCCTAGGCGACGGCTTCATCAAGCTGATCAAGATGCTCATCGGCCTGATCGTGTTCTGCGTGGTGGTCAGTGGTATCTCGGGCGCCGGCGACCTGAAAAAGGTCGGGCGCATCGGCTTGAAGTCGGTAATCTACTTTGAAGTGCTGACCACCCTGGCGTTGGTGATCGGCCTGGTATTCGCCTTCAGCAGCGGCATCGGCAGCGGCGCCAATATTCACCTGGACCAACTGTCCAGTGCCGATGCCAGCAGCCTGGCCGAGCGCGGTCAACACATCCATGGCGCCGCAGCGTTCTTCATGGACCTGATCCCTACCTCGGTGATCGGCGCCTTCGCCGACAACAACATCCTTCAGGTGCTGCTGTTTTCGGTGCTGTTCGGCAGCGCATTGAACCTGGTGGGCGACTCGGCCGCCGGCATTTCGCGGCTGATCAACGAACTAAGCCATGTGATCTTCCGCATCATGGGCATGATCGTGCGCCTGGCCCCGATCGGTGTATTCGGTGCCATCGCCTTCACCACCAGCAAATACGGCCTGGAATCGCTGCAGCACCTGGGCGGCCTGGTAGCGCTGTTCTACCTGACCTGTGCAGGCTTCGTGCTGATCGTGCTGGGTACCGTGATGCGCCTGTCGGGCCTGAAACTGTTGCCACTGATCAAGTACCTGCGTGAAGAGCTGACCATCGTGCTGGGCACCGCCTCTTCCGACGCCGTTCTGCCGCAGATCATGCGCAAGCTGGAACACCTGGGCATCGGCAGTTCCACGGTGGGGCTGGTGATTCCCACCGGCTACTCGTTCAACCTGGACGGTTTCTCCATCTACCTGACGCTGGCCATCGTGTTCATCGCCAACGCCACCGGCACACCGCTGGAGATGACTGACCTGCTGACCATTCTGCTGGTGTCGCTGGTAACTTCGAAAGGCGCGCACGGCATCCCTGGCTCGGCGCTGGTGATCCTGGCGGCCACGTTGACTGCCGTACCGGCGATTCCGGTTGTCGGCCTGGTGCTGGTACTTGCGGTGGACTGGTTCATGGGCATCGGCCGGGCACTGACCAACCTGATCGGCAACTGTGTAGCCACCGTGGCGATTGCCCGCTGGGAAAAGGACATCGACCTGGAACGTGCCAACAACGTACTGGCAGGCAAACCCGGCTTTGCCCCGTTGCCACGCAAACAGCCCAATGCCCACCAGCAGGAATTCTGAGCGAACGTGGCCGGCACTGATGCCGGCCCTTCAAGGAGCGAACCGTGATCAGCTCATCGACCGTCGTCAATTCAGTGGTGGAAAAACTCCGCCAGGCCCTGGCCCGCGGCCAGTGGCGCAGCGGCGACATGCTGCCAGGCCAGCGCGAGCTGGCTGAACAACTGGGCATCAGCCGGCCCAGCCTGCGCGAGGCGGTAACCGTGCTGGAAACCCTGGGCCTGGTGCGCGCGCTGCCGGGCAAGGGTGTACTGGTGCTGGATGCCGAAGCTGCCGCCCTGGAACCGGGGCTGGATACCAGCGCCGCCGCCAGCCTGGCTGACGTACTGGAACTGCGCTACACCCTTGAACCGTTCATCGTCGGCCTGGTGGCACAATCGGCCAACAGCCAGGATGTTGGCCAGTTGCGCCTCACCCTGATGGACATGCGCGAAGCGCTGGAGGCCGATGACAGCGAAGCTGGGGTCAGGGCCTATATCGCTTTCCATGAGGCCCTCTTCGCCCTGACCACCAACCCGATCTTCCAGAGTGTCGTGCAGCAGACCGGCAACGCCCTTAAACAGAGCGCCGACATGCTGCGCAACTCACCGGAGCATCTGGCTGCAAGGCTGAAGGAGAACGAGGCCGTAGTACGCGCCATTCGCGAACGCAACAGTGCCCTGGCCAGTGCCCAGATGCGCCAGCACATCCTGGCCGAGGGCGCGCGCATGGGCATCCCGCTGAACATCCCGGATGAACACCTGCATCCATGACCTGAGGAGAGCGACCATGAACGCCGCCCCCCACTTGCCTGCCCTGCTCGCGGCCGGCGAAACCCGCCTGTCGGCCGAGCAAATCTACCCACGGCTGTTCGACGCCATTCTCGAACAGCGCCTGCCCCCCGGCAGCCTGCTGCCCGAGCAGGCGTTGGGCCAGGCGTTTGGGGTCAGCCGTACCGTGATCCGCCGCGTGCTCGGGCGCCTGTGTGACCAGCAAGTGGTGGTGCAGCGCCCGAGCCACACCGCGCACCTGGCAGCCCCCGACCCCGAGCAGGCGCGGCAGGTGCTCAGTGCCCGGCGGCTGGCGGAGACCACCCTGATCACCCTGGCCGCACAGCGCGCCCGCCCTGCGCAGATACGTCAACTGCGCCAGTTGGTTGAACGTGAGCGCCAGCACCATGAAAGTGGCGAGCGTTGCGCGGCGATCCGCCTGGGTGGCGAGTTCCACCTCAAACTGGCGCAAGTGGCGGCCAATGCACCCCTGGCACGGTTTCTCAACGGCCTGGTGCCGATGACCTCGCTGATCATTGCCCGCTACGAGTCGCCGTGCTGCGAACATTGTGCGTGGGAAGAACACGCGGCGATCATCGATGCCGTGGAGCAAGGCGATGCCGAGGCGGCATTGGGGCTGATGCACACCCACCTCGACCGGCTGGAAGACAAACTCGACCTGGCGTAGCCCGCGCGCAAGGGCCAAGCCCGCTCCTGACGGCCATGCACCGGTCCAGCAGCGGGTGTACCAGGCGGTGGCCTGTAGCGCCCGAGTCAAGCCTTGGCCATGGCCGAGGTCGGTAAGCCGAAGATCCGGTCAAACACCCAGTTGTAGGCGAAGGTGTAGCAAGGGATCAGCACAATGAACGCCATGTCCACCAGCAGTGCCTCTACCGGTGTCATGTCCAGCCACCAAGCAATCAGCGGGATCAGATACACCACCAGGGTCAGCTGAAAGCCGACCGCATGCGCCACCCGTCGCGCCACGCTGCGGCCGCGCTTGGCCTGGCGGCTTTCCCAGCGCTCGAACAACGTGTTGAAAATCAGGTTCCAGAGCATGGCAATGGTTGTGATCATCACCGCCAATGGCCCGGTATGCGACGCCTGGGTCTCTGACAGATAAGCCAGCCCGAGGGTCGACATGCTCAGCCCTATCAGCTCATAGCACGTCACGTACACCAGTTTGCGCTTCAAACCCTGCACCTGCATTTCCCTCCAATACCAATAACGAAGGGCGCGATAATGCTTCACCTCGCTTGACAGCAAAAGTCAGCAGCTGTCAGATCTGCTGACAGGAGGCTGCCATGAACTTTTCCAGCGACAACATCCAGCTGTTTCTTGCCGTGCTCGACCGCGGCTCGTTCTCCGCCGCCGCTCGCGCCCTCAAACGGGTACCGTCGGCGGTCAGCATGGCCATTGGCAATCTGGAAGCGGAGCTGGGATACAGCTTGTTCGAACGCGGGCCCCGCGAAGTTCGGCCCACCGCCCGGGCCTTGGCCCTGGAACCGCACGCCAGGCTGATTGCCGAGCAACTCGGGCTGTTGCAAGTCCATGCCTTGGAGCTCTCACAGGGGCTAGAAAGCAGCCTGACGCTGGCGGTGGTGCCGGACATCGATCACCGCCCGTTGCTGGCGGCTATCGCCGACCTCGGTGTGCGCCACCCATTGCTCGATATCGCTTTGCTCAGCGCCCCGCAGGAAGAGGCCCTGCACTTGCTGGACAGCGGCCGCGCCGATCTTTGCGTGGCCTTCGCTGGCCTGCAGGTGGATGCGCGCCGGGGCTTTCAGCACATCGGTATGGAAGCCTTGGTAGCCACCCTCGCCCCTAGCCACCCGGCGCTGCGTGAAGCACGCATCCACTACCTCGAAGACCTGACCCGGGTGCGCCAGATCCTCGTGCGCAGCCGGGACCTGCCGCTGGCCGATCCACGCCCGCTGATCGGCGCCACGCACTGGTCGACCGACAGCTTCGACCTGGCCCTGCAGATGGTCGAAGCCGGCCTGGGCTGGGGCGACCTGCCGTTGTCTCGGGTAGCCCCACTGCTGGCAACCGGGCGCTTGGTGCGCCTGGCCTTTCGTAATACGCGCAACGAGTTGCAACTGCCGGTGCATATCCTGTGGCGCAAACAACAGCCACTGCAGCAAGCGGCGAGGTTGCTGATAGAGCAACTGGCCAAGGGCTGAGTGCCGTCTGTCGAAAGGTCTGTAAGAAATTACTGTAAGTACTTCAATGTTTTACCCCCCGAGCCGATATCCCGGTCGATAGGCCCCGCAGAACGTCATAAGCGCGCTGCGTCCTCCCCACATTGGCTCAAGGTCTCGAAACATGAACCTGAAATTTCGCCACAAGATCCTGCTCAGTGCCTGCGGCGTCGTGGTCCTGGCATTCGCCCTGTTCACGCTTTATAACGACTACCTGCAACGCAACACTATCCGCCAGAACATAGAAGCCTCGGTGCAGCAGGCCGGGGCCTTGACCGCCAGCAGCGTGCAAAACTGGATGAGCGGCCGCATCCTGGTGCTGGAAAACCTGGCCCAGGATATCGGCCAGCAGGGTGCCGGCGAGACCCTGGCCGGGTTGATCGAGCAACCCTCCTACACCCGCAACTTCCTGTTCACCTACCTCGGTCAGGCCAACGGGGTGTTCACCCAGCGCCCGGACGCCCAGATGCCTGCCGGCTACGACCCACGGCAACGGCCCTGGTATGCAGCGGCGGCCAATGCCGGGCAAACGGTGCTGACGCCACCGTACCAGGGTGCGGTCGGCGGCCTGATGGTCACTATCGCCACCCCGGTGAAAAGCAAGGCCACGGGGGAAATGATCGGTGTGGTTGGCGGTGACCTGACCCTCGATACCCTGGTGGAGATCATCAACTCGGTGGATTTCGGTGGTCTCGGCCACGCCTTCCTCGCCGATGCCAATGGCCAGGTGATCGTCAGCCCGAACAAAGACCAGGTCATGAAAAACCTGAAGGACATCTACCCCGGCAGCGACCTGCGCGTTGCCGCCGGCATGCAGGATGTCACCCTGAACGGTCAGGACCGGATCATTTCGTTCGCGCCGGTCGCCGGGCTGCCTTCGGCCCAGTGGTACATCGGCTTGTCGATCGACAAGGACAAGGCCTACGCCGCACTCAGCCAGTTCCGCACATCGGCCATCATCGCCATGCTGATTGCCGTGGCGGCCATTGCCGGCCTGCTGGGCCTGCTGATTCCACTACTGATGCGCCCGCTGACCACCATGGGCCGCGCCATGCGCGATATCGCCGAGGGAGAAGGCGACCTGACCCGCCGTCTGGTGGTGCAGAACCAGGACGAATTCGGCGAACTGGCAACGTCGTTCAACCGCTTTGTCGAACGCATTCACGCCTCGATCAGCGAAGTGTCGTCGGCCACCCGCCTGGTGCATGACCTGTCGGAGAAAGTGGTCAGCGCGTCGAATGCGTCGATCAGTGGCTCCGAAGAGCAGAGCATGCGCACCAACAGCGTGGCCGCAGCCATCAACGAGCTGGGCGCCGCGACCCAGGAAATCGCGCGCAACGCCGCAGATGCCTCGCAGCATGCCAGTGGTGCCAGCGAGCAGGCCCACGGTGGCCGGGAAGTGGTGGAAGAAGCGATCAACGCCATGACTGCGCTGTCGCAGCGCATCAGCGAATCGTGCGCACAGATTGAAACGCTCAATGCCAGCACTGATGAAATCGGCAAGATTCTGGACGTGATAAAAGGCATCTCGCAGCAGACCAACTTGCTGGCACTGAACGCTGCGATCGAGGCGGCACGCGCGGGCGAAGCGGGTAGAGGCTTTGCCGTGGTGGCCGACGAGGTGCGCAACCTGGCCCACCGGACCCAGGAATCGGCAGAAGAAATCCACCGCATGATCACCAGCCTGCAAGTCGGTTCCCGCGAAGCGGTGCACACCATGAACACCAGCCAGGTGTCCAGCGAGCAAACCGTGCAAGTGGCCAACCAGGCCGGTGAGCGGCTGGCTAGCGTCACCCAGCGTATTGGCGAGATCGACGGCATGAACCAGTCGGTGGCCACCGCTACCGAAGAGCAGACCGCCGTGGTCGAAAGCCTCAATCTGGACATTACCCAAATCAATGCGCTGAACCAGCAAGGGGTAGAGAACCTTAACGAAACCCTGCGCCACTGCGATCAACTGGCGCAGCAGGCCGGCCGGTTGAAGCAATTGGTGGGGAGTTTCCGGATCTGAGAACCCGGGGGCGCCCAGCGCCCCCATCTTTACGCGGTTATAACCTAATAACGAACAAGTCTATTTGGCTATAAAAAAATCTATATGCTGGCTGCATCCGATAACGGGCAATGTTGGGCGGTCGAGTAGCGTATGGATGTAGGTTCTTTTGGTTTCACCATTGCGGGACTGGTCGTGGGTTTCATCGTCGGCATGACCGGCGTCGGTGGCGGTTCGCTGATGACCCCGATCCTGTTGTGGTTCGGTATCAACCCGGCGACGGCCGTCGGCACCGATCTGCTCTATGCCGCCATCACCAAGGCCAGTGGCGTCTGGGTGCATGCACGTAACAAGAACATCGACTGGAAGATCACCGGCCTGCTCAGCCTCGGCAGCGTGCCTGCGGCCGCATTGACCCTGTGGTTCCTGAGCACCCTGCATACCGACACATCGGCGCTCAATGCCATCATCAAGCAAGGCCTGGCGGTGGTGTTGATCCTCACCGCGCTGGCCATTCTGTTCAAATCGCGGCTGCAGGCTTTCGCCAGCCACCATGCCGGCGATCACTACCACCTCAGCGCAGGTACCCTGAATACCCTCACCGTGCTGACCGGCGTGGTGCTGGGGGTGATGGTGACCCTGACCTCCATCGGCGCCGGCGCCCTGGGTACCGTGGCGTTATTCCTGCTGTACCCGTTTCTGGTCACCCGTCGCCTGGTCGGTACGGAAATCGCCCATGCCGTGCCGCTAACGCTGGTGGCAGGCCTTGGCCATGCCGGCATGGGCAATATGGACTGGTCGTTACTGGGCTACCTGCTGCTGGGTTCTCTGCCGGGCATCTACCTGGGCAGCCACCTCACCGGGCGGATCTCCGACCGCGTGCTGCGTCCGTGCCTGGCCGCCATGCTGTTGTTGATCGGCTACAAGCTGGCGTTCTGAACCTCACCCAGGCGCAGCCGCCACTGCCCGGTATGGCTCAGTTCCAGACGTGACAGCGGCAACACATCGATACGCTGCCCGGCACTCATCGGGCAGCCCAGTACCTGCACCAGCACAGCACGTATGACCTGCGGATGGGTGACCGCCAGCCATTCACCCGGCCTGTCGAAAGCCGCCAGCCAGGCGGCCATCCGCTGGCACAGCGCAGCGAACGACTCCCCGCCATGCACGTTACTGGCTGGCTCCCGTAACCAATCGGCCAACGCTTCTGGCTGCTCGGCCTGCAACTGCTTCAGCGCCATGCCCTGCCAATGCCCGAGGTCGCAATCGGCCAAGGCGGGCTCGACATGCACCGTGCTCGACAACCACGCCGCTGTTTCGCAGGCGCGCCGCTCTGGCGCCGTCAGCAACTGCACCGCTGGCAGGAGAGGCGCCGGCGGTTGCGAAAGCGGCAGGATGCCGTCATCAGCGCAGTGCAGGCGCCCAGTCTTCTGGGCCTGAGTCAGGGCATGGCAAAAAAGGGTCAAACGGGTAGCTTTCATCAAGTGCCTCGGGTGGCGGGCTGGTGCACAGTGTTTGGCATGCTGCGAGGCAGGCATGCTGAACACTATGCCAGCGCAGGCGCCTGCGCCACCAATGACCAACCGCCACGCCCATCCACCTCCAGCCGGTGAGTATGAAAACCTGCCAGGGTGCTTCGGTGCCCGACACTGAGCAACAGTGCACCAGGCATTTCCGAGCGCAGCAGCGCATAAAGGGCATGCTCGAGCCCCTCATCCATCGCTGAGGTGGACTCATCAAGAAACACCACCTGCGGCCGGTTGAACAGAACCCGGGCAAAAGCCAGGCGCTGCTGCTCGCCCACCGACAGAATATGCGCCCAATCGCAGCTGACCTCCAGGCGCTCGGCCAGGTGCCCAAGATTGACCTGGTGCAGTACCTGCTGCATACGCGCCTGATCCTCGGGCTGCCCCACCGCCGGGTAGGCAATGACCGTGCGCAGGTCCCCCAAAGGCAAATAGGGACGCTGCGACAGGAACAGCGCCTGATGGCCCAGTGGGCGCCGCACCTCCCCTTCGGCATAGGGCCACAGGCCGGCCAGGGCGCGTAGCAGGGTAGTCTTGCCGCTGCCTGAAGGCCCCTTGATCAACAGCGCCTGGCCAGCTTGCAGGCTCAGGTTCAGATCAGTGATCAGGGCGTGTCCATCCGGGCGCAGCACTTTCAGGTCGGCAATCTGCAGCGCATGGGCCTGCTCCGCGGTGAGTACCCGCGGCAATACCCTTGCCTGCGCGTTGGCATCGAGAAAACCGGTCAGACGGTCCAGCGTAGCCCGGTACTGCGCGAATGCATCGTACGATTCACGAAAGAACGACAGTGCATCCTGCACCTGCCCAAATGCCTGAGACGTTTGCATGACGTCACCCAGCTTGATTGCCCCGCTGAAGAAGCGCGGTGCCTGCAGAATGAACGGGAACACGACTGCCACCTGGCTGACCCCCAGGTTGAAACCACTGAACTTGAGGTTTCGGAATACCAGCGCCCAGGCATTCACGATCAGTGCCGCGAAGCGCCCCAGCAAGGTGCCCCGCTCAACCTCGGCACCTTGGTAGAAAGCGACATTCTCGGCATTCTCACGCAGGCGCATCAGCGCATAGCGGAAGTTGGCGGTGAGCTTTTCGTTGAGGAAGTTCAGGCGAATCAAAGGCTGGCCCAGGCGGAAGGCGATCCAGGTGGCGACGACCACATACAGGTACACGGCAAACACCATCGCCCTGGGAATTTCAACACCGGCCACGGCCAACGGCGCTGACAACCCCCAGAGGATCCCGGTGAACGCCACCAGGGACACCAGCGCACTGACTGCCCCCAAGGCCAAGGACAGGGAGTTGCTGACGAAGGCGTTTACGTCCAGCTCGATACGCTGGTCGGGGTTGTCGATCGGTTCAGCAAGAAATTGTCCACGGTAGTAAGCATCACCGTGCATCCAGTCACGGGTCAGGCGCTCGGTCAACCATACCCGCCAGGTGATGCTGAAGGCCTGGTTCACATAGAAAGAGCACAGCGAGCGCAGCACATGGATGCTGGCCAGCACGGCGAAGACCCCGAGCAGGTACCAGAATGCCCCTTGGTCCAGCCCCTGCAAAGCGCTGTAAAACCCGTTGTACCAGAACGAGAACAGCACATTGAGGCGTACGGAAAACAACGTCAGCACCAGCAGCAACGCAAACACCAGCAGTGGCCGCCAACTGCGTTTGTAACTGAAATAAGGCCCCGCAAGTTGCCAGAACTGGCTGCCCCAGCGGGTGTAGCGTACGGCCAGAATAGCGGCGGCAGTGAAGCCGACAAAGGTGATGAACGAGGCGATTGCCAGCCAATTCAGGCTCTCTTGCAAGGCCTGGTGCCAGTTCATGTCCATGGTGAATGTCCGTGCTGAGTATTTCCGCGAGCGTAGCACTGCCCTATAACGCTTCAGGCATACATGACGTACATTTCATGAAAGCTGGCTGGCACGGGCTGCGCCCGTGTTCGCGGGCACGCCCGCTCCCACAGTGATGGTGCCGGGGATTATTTTTGGCCCATAAAGACAAAACCCCTACCTGCATGTGCAGATAGGGGTTTTGCGAAATGAATCTTGACGATGACCTACTCTCACATGGGGAAACCCCACACTACCATCGGCGATGCATCGTTTCACTACTGAGTTCGGGATGGGATCAGGTGGTTCCAATGCTCTATGGTCGTCAAGAAATTCTGTAGCCAGGATGTCCAGATGGACAGCCCAGCGAATTCGGATATGTGATGTTTGTGATGCCTTGCGAACTTTCGGTTCATGTCATCTTCACCACCGCAATCTGCGTCAGCAAATTGCTTGGGTGTTATATGGTCAAGCCTCACGGGCAATTAGTATTGGTTAGCTCAACGCCTCACAGCGCTTACACACCCAACCTATCAACGTCGTCGTCTTCAACGTTCCTTCAGGAGACTTAAAGTCTCAGGGAGAACTCATCTCGGGGCAAGTTTCGTGCTTAGATGCTTTCAGCACTTATCTCTTCCGCATTTAGCTACCGGGCAGTGCCATTGGCATGACAACCCGAACACCAGTGATGCGTCCACTCCGGTCCTCTCGTACTAGGAGCAGCCCCCCTCAATTCTCCAGCGCCCACGGCAGATAGGGACCGAACTGTCTCACGACGTTCTAAACCCAGCTCGCGTACCACTTTAAATGGCGAACAGCCATACCCTTGGGACCTACTTCAGCCCCAGGATGTGATGAGCCGACATCGAGGTGCCAAACACCGCCGTCGATATGAACTCTTGGGCGGTATCAGCCTGTTATCCCCGGAGTACCTTTTATCCGTTGAGCGATGGCCCTTCCATTCAGAACCACCGGATCACTATGACCTGCTTTCGCACCTGCTCGCGCCGTCACGCTCGCAGTCAAGCTAGCTTATGCCATTGCACTAACCTCCTGATGTCCGACCAGGATTAGCTAACCTTCGTGCTCCTCCGTTACTCTTTGGGAGGAGACCGCCCCAGTCAAACTACCCACCAGACACTGTCCGCAACCCCGATAAGGGGCCTACGTTAGAACATCAAACATTAAAGGGTGGTATTTCAAGGTTGGCTCCACGCAGACTGGCGTCCACGCTTCAAAGCCTCCCACCTATCCTACACATCAAGGCTCAATGTTCAGTGTCAAGCTATAGTAAAGGTTCACGGGGTCTTTCCGTCTTGCCGCGGGTACACTGCATCTTCACAGCGAGTTCAATTTCACTGAGTCTCGGGTGGAGACAGCCTGGCCATCATTACGCCATTCGTGCAGGTCGGAACTTACCCGACAAGGAATTTCGCTACCTTAGGACCGTTATAGTTACGGCCGCCGTTTACCGGGGCTTCGATCAAGAGCTTCTCCTTACGGATAACCCCATCAATTAACCTTCCGGCACCGGGCAGGCGTCACACCGTATACGTCCACTTTCGTGTTTGCACAGTGCTGTGTTTTTAATAAACAGTTGCAGCCAGCTGGTATCTTCGACTGGTCTCAGCTCCGTCCGCAGGGACTTCACCTACACACCAGCGTGCCTTCTCCCGAAGTTACGGCACCATTTTGCCTAGTTCCTTCACCCGAGTTCTCTCAAGCGCCTTGGTATTCTCTACCTGACCACCTGTGTCGGTTTGGGGTACGATTTAATGTTACCTGATGCTTAGAGGCTTTTCCTGGAAGCATGGTATCAACCACTTCGTCGCCTAAAGGCAACTCGTCATCAGCTCTCGGCCTTGAAATCCCGGATTTGCCTAAGATTTCAGCCTACCACCTTAAACCTGGACAACCAACGCCAGGCTGGCCTAACCTTCTCCGTCCCCCCTTCGCAGTAACACCAAGTACAGGAATATTAACCTGTTTCCCATCGACTACGCCTTTCGGCCTCGCCTTAGGGGTCGACTCACCCTGCCCCGATTAACGTTGGACAGGAACCCTTGGTCTTCCGGCGAGCGGGCTTTTCACCCGCTTTATCGTTACTTATGTCAGCATTCGCACTTCTGATACCTCCAGCAGCCCTCACAGGCCACCTTCGCAGGCTTACAGAACGCTCCCCTACCCAACAACGCATAAGCGTCGCTGCCGCAGCTTCGGTGCATGGTTTAGCCCCGTTACATCTTCCGCGCAGGCCGACTCGACCAGTGAGCTATTACGCTTTCTTTAAATGATGGCTGCTTCTAAGCCAACATCCTGGCTGTCTGTGCCTTCCCACATCGTTTCCCACTTAACCATGACTTTGGGACCTTAGCTGGCGGTCTGGGTTGTTTCCCTCTTCACGACGGACGTTAGCACCCGCCGTGTGTCTCCCGTGATAACATTCTTCGGTATTCGTAGTTTGCATCGGGTTGGTAAGTCGGGATGACCCCCTAGCCGAAACAGTGCTCTACCCCCGAAGATGAGTTCACGAGGCGCTACCTAAATAGCTTTCGGGGAGAACCAGCTATCTCCCGGTTTGATTGGCCTTTCACCCCCAGCCACAAGTCATCCGCTAATTTTTCAACATTAGTCGGTTCGGTCCTCCAGTTAGTGTTACCCAACCTTCAACCTGCCCATGGCTAGATCACCGGGTTTCGGGTCTATACCCTGCAACTTAACGCCCAGTTAAGACTCGGTTTCCCTGCGGCTCCCCTATACGGTTAACCTTGCTACAGAATATAAGTCGCTGACCCATTATACAAAAGGTACGCAGTCACACCCGAAGGTGCTCCCACTGCTTGTACGTACACGGTTTCAGGTTCTTTTTCACTCCCCTCGCCGGGGTTCTTTTCGCCTTTCCCTCACGGTACTGGTTCACTATCGGTCAGTCAGGAGTATTTAGCCTTGGAGGATGGTCCCCCCATATTCAGACAAAGTTTCTCGTGCTCCGTCCTACTCTTCATTGATAAGAGATTTTCGTGTACGGGGCTATCACCCACTATGGCCGCACTTTCCAGAGCGTTCCACTAATCTCAAATCAACTTAAGGGCTGGTCCCCGTTCGCTCGCCACTACTAAGGGAATCTCGGTTGATTTCTTTTCCTCAGGGTACTTAGATGTTTCAGTTCCCCTGGTTCGCCTCTTGCACCTATGTATTCAGTACAAGATACTCAGCTTGTGCTGAGTGGGTTCCCCCATTCAGAGATCTCTGGATCACAGTCTGTTTGCCGACTCCCCAAAGCTTATCGCAGGCTACCACGTCTTTCATCGCCTCTGACTGCCAAGGCATCCACCGTATGCGCTTCTTCACTTGACCATATAACCCCAAGCAATCTGGTTATACTGTGAAGACGACATTCGCCGAAAATTCGCATTTCGCTCAATTAAGAGCAGAACTCACAAATTTTACCTTAGCCTGATCACACACCAGTGAAAGTGCATGTCAGTCTATATCTATCACATATCCGAATTTTTAAAGAACGATCTGACAAAAGTCAGAAATCAACATTCATCGACGAATGTTCATTTCTGAGTTCTCATCAGCAAATGAATCAAGCAATTCGTGTGGGAGCTCATCAGCAGGCTGATGTCGTCGATTAAGGAGGTGATCCAACCGCAGGTTCCCCTACGGTTACCTTGTTACGACTTCACCCCAGTCATGAATCACAAAGTGGTAAGCGCCCTCCCGAAGGTTAAGCTACCTACTTCTTTTGCAACCCACTCCCATGGTGTGACGGGCGGTGTGTACAAGGCCCGGGAACGTATTCACCGTAGCATTCTGATCTACGATTACTAGCGATTCCGACTTCATGGAGTCGAGTTGCAGACTCCAATCCGGACTACGACATACTTTATGAGGTCCGCTTGCTCTCGCGAGGTCGCTTCTCTTTGTATATGCCATTGTAGCACGTGTGTAGCCCTGGTCGTAAGGGCCATGATGACTTGACGTCATCCCCACCTTCCTCCAGTTTATCACTGGCAGTCTCCTTTGAGTTCCCGGCCTAACCGCTGGCAACAAAGGATAAGGGTTGCGCTCGTTGCGGGACTTAACCCAACATTTCACAACACGAGCTGACGACAGCCATGCAGCACCTGTCTCACAGTTCCCGAAGGCACCAATCCATCTCTGGAAAGTTCTGTGGATGTCAAGACCAGGTAAGGTTCTTCGCGTTGCATCGAATTAAACCACATGCTCCACCGCTTGTGCGGGCCCCCGTCAATTCATTTGAGTTTTAACCTTGCGGCCGTACTCCCCAGGCGGTCGATTTAACGCGTTAGCTCCGGAAGCCACGCCTCAAGGGCACAACCTCCAAATCGACATCGTTTACAGCGTGGACTACCAGGGTATCTAATCCTGTTTGCTCCCCACGCTTTCGCACCTGAGCGTCAGTCTTTGTCCAGGGGGCCGCCTTCGCCACCGGTATTCCTCCAGATCTCTACGCATTTCACCGCTACACCTGGAATTCTACCCCCCTCTACAAGACTCTAGCCTGCCAGTTTCGAATGCAGTTCCCAGGTTGAGCCCGGGGATTTCACATCCGACTTGACAGACCGCCTGCGTGCGCTTTACGCCCAGTAATTCCGATTAACGCTTGCACCCTCCGTATTACCGCGGCTGCTGGCACGGAGTTAGCCGGTGCTTCTTCTGCGGGTAACGTCAATCGATCAAGGTATTAACCTCACCGCCTTCCTCCCCGCTGAAAGTGCTTTACAACCCGAAGGCCTTCTTCACACACGCGGCATGGCTGCATCAGGCTTGCGCCCATTGTGCAATATTCCCCACTGCTGCCTCCCGTAGGAGTCTGGACCGTGTCTCAGTTCCAGTGTGGCTGGTCATCCTCTCAGACCAGCTAGGGATCGTCGCCTAGGTGAGCCGTTACCCCACCTACCAGCTAATCCCATCTGGGCACATCTGATGGCATGAGGCCCGAAGGTCCCCCACTTTGGTCTTGCGACGTTATGCGGTATTAGCTACCGTTTCCAGTAGTTATCCCCCTCCATCAGGCAGTTTCCCAGACATTACTCACCCGTCCGCCGCTCGTCACCCGAGAGCAAGCTCTCTGTGCTACCGCTCGACTTGCATGTGTTAGGCCTGCCGCCAGCGTTCAATCTGAGCCATGATCAAACTCTTCAGTTCAATACTGCTTGGGTTTTTAAGAAACCCTAAACTTGGCTCAGCAATCTCAAATGACTATGTGATTTCTCGCATGGCCACTTGTGATGCTGATAATCTTTTTGACTATCAGTCCGTACTCACAAGCACCCACACGAATTGCTTGATTCGATTTGTTAAAGAGCGGTTGGTTAAGAGCGTTTCATCTCAACCGAGGCGCGCATTCTACGCTTTCCTCATTTGCTGTCAAGCGTTTATTTTGAAGTTTTTTGCGAGAAACTCGTTTAGCTTCAAACACTTGACTCAACACAGTGGCTGGCAGTGCCTGCTACCGCGTTGGAATGGTGCGCATTATAGGGCGGCGTTTTTGTAGGTCAACCTTTAATTTCAATAATTTAGGTTTTCCGCAGAATCCCTGCAGCCGAGCAACAGCGTGCTCGGCCTGCACCCTGCCCTGCACGCTCGCCAGCGCTACAAAACTCTGCAGGGCATTGCCCACTACCCTGCTAATTGCGCACTATATTGCTCACCCCACCCCCTCCAAGGAATGCCGCCCTTAAATGAACACCCAGCCCCGCAGCCTGGCCGCCACCCTCTTCCCGATAGGCTTGCTGCTGATTGCCATGGCATCGATCCAGTCAGGCGCTTCCTTGGCCAAAAGCATGTTCCCCATCGTTGGCGCACAAGGCACCACCACCCTGCGGCTAATCTTCGCCAGCATCATCATGCTGCTGATACTGCGCCCCTGGCGGGTTCGCCTGACCGCCAAAACCCTGCGCAACGTCATCATCTATGGCATGGCCCTGGGCGGCATGAATTTCCTCTTTTATATGGCACTGCAAACGGTGCCCATCGGCATTGCCGTGGCCCTTGAGTTCACCGGTCCGCTAGCCGTGGCGCTGCTGTCGTCGCGTCGACCCACCGACTTCCTTTGGATCGCATTGGCCATTGTTGGCTTGCTGCTCTTGCTGCCAGCCGGCCATGGCGGGCAAGCACTTGACCCTGTGGGCGCAGCCTATGCCCTGGGGGCGGGTGTTTGCTGGGCACTGTATATCCTGTTCGGGCAACGCGCCGGCGCCGAGCATGGCATCCAGAGTGCCGCCCTGGGCGTTGTGGTAGCCGCCCTGTTCGTCGCACCTATCGGCATCGCCCATGCCGGCAGCGCACTGCTCACCCCGGCGCTGATTCCCGTAGCGCTCGCCGTTGCAGTGCTGTCCACCGCCCTGCCCTACAGCCTGGAGATGGTTGCCCTGACGCGCATTCCGGCGCGCACTTTCGGCACCCTCATGAGCATCGAGCCTGCATTCGGGGCGCTGTCGGGCCTTTTGTTCCTTGGCGAAGTTCTGACAGTCACCCAATGGCTGGCGATCCTGGCGATCATTGCGGCCTCTGTGGGCACTACGCTGTCGATGCGAAAAGAAACCAGCCTACCGATCGCCGCCGACTGATATGAGAAATATTTTCATTTGAGACCGTATTAATGATTGTCGCGATCGGCCCCGCTGATTAAGCTGTCACAGCATCACGATCTTCACGCGTTCTACTGAAGCGAACACTGGCGCTGAGGAAACTCAGGAAGAACCGAAGCGATAACGACAGGGTCTGACATCGGATTCGCCCTGCATATAAGGACAGGAATGAAACGTATTTTTCTCATCCTGGCCATCTTGGCTATTGCTGGATGTGCCGCCACGGCCAAGACCGAGGTCAAGAAGGGCAAAAAGGGCCTGCATATCAATTGCTCCGGCCTTTCATCCTCGTGGGACAAGTGTTACAGCAAGGCTGCAAGCGCTTGCAGCACCCGCGGTTACCGGGTGGTCGCACGGTCTGGTGACAGCGACGAAGAAGACGGTGACTATTTGTTCGGCATCAACCCAGCGGGCTACACCAGCCGCAGCATGATCGTCATCTGCAAATAGCAGCAAGGGCAGCGCATCGGCTGCCCTCTTTGCCGCGCTTTACAGCGGCGCGGTGCGCGCTTCGAGCCAGCCAAGCGCCTCCCCTTTCAACAACGGGGCCAAACGCTCGCGCACGTGGGCATGATAGCCATTGAGCCACTCCAGTTCGCATTGGGTCAGTCGTTCGGGCAGGAGGCAGCGGGTGTCGATCGGGCACAGCGTCAAGGTCTCGAAGTTCAGGAAGTCACCGAAGGCGCTCGTGCCTGCTTCGCGGTTGACCACCAGATTCTCGATGCGTACCCCCCATTGACCAGGCCTGTAGGTGCCCGGCTCGATCGAGCTGATCATGCCCGCCTGCATGGCCGTATGGGGCGCCGGTGCCGCCTGGTAGGCAATCACTTGCGGCCCCTCATGCACATTGAGGAAATAGCCCACCCCGTGCCCGGTCCCATGCCCGTAGTCGACCTGGTCAGCCCAGATCGGCGCGCGCGCAATGGCATCGAGCAGGGGCGACAGGATGCCACGGGGAAACGTGGCCCGCGACAGGGCGATCATGCCTTTGAGCACGCGGGTGCAGTCTTCCTTCTGCGCCTGGGTGGGAACACCCACCGGCACCATGCGAGTGATGTCAGTAGTCCCCCCCAGGTACTGCCCACCCGAATCGATCAGCAACAGCCCGTTGCCTTCGATGCGTGCATGCGACTGCTCGGTGGCGCGGTAATGCGGCATGGCACCATTGGCATTGAAGGCTGCAATGGTCGAAAAGCTCAGCGACACGAAATTCGCCCGCCGTGCACGTGCGGCACTCAATTGCTCGTCCACGGTCAGCTCGGTGACGACCTCTCGACCAAGGTTGGCTTCCAGCCAGGCGAAGAATTCGCACAATGCCGCCCCGTCTTCCTCCATGACCTGACGGATGTAGGGGAGATCAGCGTCACCCTTGCAGGCCTTGCTCAGGGTGGTGGGGTTCAGCCCCTCGACCAGCGCCACACCCGCCGGCAAGTTGGCTAACAGGCTGCAGGTGACGCGTGCCGGGTCCACCAGCAGCCGGCTGCCTGCCGCCATGGCAGCCAGCGCCTGCCCTGCTTCGTTGTAGTCGCGCACTTCGACACCGTCGCTCGCCAGTACCTGGCGCAGGTGCGCATCCACCTTGCCTTGGCCAACGAACAGCATGGCCTGCTGCTGGCTGATCAAGGCGAAGGCCAGAAACACCGGGTTGTATGAGACATCGCTACCGCGCAGATTGAACAGCCAGGCGATGTCATCGAGGGTGGCAATGAAGTGCCAGTCGGCCCCCTTGGCCTGCATGGCCTGGCGCAACTGCGCGAGCTTTTGCGCCCGGCTCGTCGTGGCGTACGGCTGCAAATGCTGATAGACCGGATTGCCAGGCAGCGCCGGGCGCCCGTCCCACACCTCGCCCAGCAGGTCCTGGTCGGTTACCAGCCGCGCCCCGCGCGCCTTCAGGCGCTCTGCCAATTGCCGCGCCGAGGCCAATGCCATGACGGCACCGTCGACTGCCACGGTGCCGTTGGGCTCAGCGTGCTCTCCCAGCCACTCCAGCGCGCCAGGCTTGCCCGGCGACAGCTTCATCAGCTCGATGCCACTGCCGGCCAATTCATGCTCGGCCTGTTCCCAGTAGCGGCTATCAACCCATAGCCCGGCAAACGCCGAGGTCACCACCAGTGTACCCACCGAGCCATGAAACCCCGACAGCCACTGGCGCCCTTGCCAATAGCCGGGCAGGTATTCGGAGAGATGCGGGTCGGATGAAGGCACCAGCAAGGCATCGACGTGCCTTGCCGCCATGGCCTGGCGCAGACGCATCAGGCGCTGTGGCACGCTGTGTTCAAAGGGGGTCTGCACGTTCATGCGCTCTCCTGCGGCTACATCACGGTTGATCCAATAGGCGGATAATGGAGCAGGCGCCAAAGCCCTGCAATCGCCCAGGCGCGAACCGGAACCGTCCTACACAAGGACCGCCGATCAAGTAGTGCTGAACTTCCCCAAGGTCACGGCTTCACACACTGTACATTCGCCACACACAGGCAGCAGACCATGCCCAGTGCCTGCCCCGCTAAAACTGCAGTCGTGCTGCTCGACACTCGGGAACATACACCCGAGCATGAGCGGGCCGTGCACCTGAAGCTCGCCGAGGGCCTGGCACGCTTGCTGGGCTGCCCCCATGTGCAGCCCACGCGGCTGCCTGTCGCCACCGACAACTACTATTGCATCCCGACCGAAACCCTGACCGACACCGAGCAGGCTGCCAGCCTGGGCGTTGTCAGTGAGTCCGATCTATTCGGCGGCGTGGTGCCCTGCCCCTACATGGCCACCAAAGCCATTTCCCACCCGCTGCCTGCGGGAGCCTCCGGCCCTGAGGGCTGGACCGATGGCTTCGCCCGCCAAGCCGGCGACGCCTTGCTGCGCGGTCTTACGGTGTTCAGCAAACCCGATGCCCGCCATGCTGCAGCCTTGCTGTTGCGCGCTGGTCCTGTGCGGGTCAAGCCAGTACGGGCCAGCGCAGGCCGCGGGCAACAGGTGATCACAGAACTGGATCAGCTGACCCCTTTGCTGAACGGTATGGACGACCAGCAGTTGGCGGTATGGGGACTGGTGCTGGAAGAAGACCTGAGCCAAGTGCAGACCTTCAGCGTTGGTCAGGTCAGGGTGGCCGGCCTCACCTGCAGCTACCATGGCACCCAGCAACTCACCCGTGACCATCAGGGCTGCGAGGTGTACGGGGGATCTGACCTGATCGTAGTCCGTGGCGACTATCAGGCCCTGTTGCAACGCCCCCTTGAAGACCACCTGCGGCTGGCCGTGAACCAGGCCATGGTCTACGAACAGGCTGCCGAACGGCATTTTCCGGGTTTTGTGGCGTCGCGGCGCAACTACGATATCGCCCGCGGCACCACTGCCTCCGGCCAGCCATGCAGCGGGGTACTCGAACAATCCTGGCGCCTGGGCGGTGCCAGCAGCGCCGAGCTGCTGGCCCTGCAGGCATTTGCCGACGACCCGGCACTGCAGCAGGTACGTGCTTCCACCCATGAAGTGTTCGGCAGCACCGACCTGCCCGCGGATGCCACCCTTTTCTACCAAGGAAACGACAGTGAACTCGGACAACTCAGCAAATTTGCGCGGATTCGCGAGCATGGCCATTCAGAGTGAAACCGTCGAACTGCAGGTCGAGAACGACCGCATCGCCGGGACCTTGGTCAGCCCTGGCAGCAAGATGCCAGGTATTCTCTTCGTCCACGGCTGGGGTGGCAGCCAGCAACGTGACCTGGCTCGCGCCCGACACATCACCGGCCTGGGCTGCGTATGCATGACCTTCGACCTGCGCGGCCATGAAAAAACCCAAAGCCAGCGCCTGACCGTTACCCGTGAGCAGAACCTGCAAGACCTGCTGGTGGCTTACGACCGCCTGATCAGCCACCCGGCGGTCGACAGCAACGCCATCGCCATCATCGGCAGCAGCTATGGCGGCTACCTGGCCACCTTGCTGACCCGCGAACGCCCGGTGAAATGGCTGGCCCTGCGGGTGCCGGCCATGTACTGGGATGAAGAATGGGACAGCCCCAAGCAAGCCCTTGATCGTCAGCGCTTGAACGCCTACCGCCAGCGCCCCCTGGGGCCGGCCGACAACCGCGCCCTGGCCGCCTGCGCCGAGTTCGTCGGTGATGTGCTGCTGGTGGAGTCCGAACAGGACGACTATGTCCCGCACAGCACCTTGATGAGCTACCGCTCGGCATTCGTCAGCGCCCACTCACTGACCCACCGCATGGTCGACGGCGCCGACCACGCATTATCCAGTGAAGAAAGCCAGAAAGCCTACAGCTCGATTCTGGCGGCATGGGTCAGCGAAATGGTCATTGGTGCCCGCCTGGACCGCTACCCACACTACGCACCGTGGTACGCCTGACCCTCCCCTACCTGGCAATGCAGGCCGCCATCGGCGCTGCGCACCAGGCTGCGCAAGGTCTGGTAGGCCGCAAAATTGACACCCCGTGCCTGGTGCCGGCGCAACAGCTCGAGGAAGGGTTCCTCGTTGAAATGCACGGCCGCCGCCGACCACGCCTGGCGTGACTGCCATTGCAGGTACTGCAGCACCCGGCTGCCATCGTCGCTTGCCTGAATGCTGACGCCTTGCAGGCCTTCGCAGCGCGCTGCCAACACTTCGCTGCGCACCACCAGCGCTTGAGCCAACGCCTGCTGGCACGGGCTTGGCACTTCATATTCGATCATCTGGGTGAACCACAGGGCTTGAGGGTTTGCCGACATCGACAGTCTCCTGGCTACGGGCGCATGCAGCGCGATGCCGAGCAGGGTAAAACCTCAAGTTAAGTCAAGGTCAAGCGGTTTGTGCACGCGCTACGCCGTTACCGCAAAGCGTCGCCGGTACTCACTCGGCGTCAGCCCGGTGATGCGCTGAAAGACTTTGCGAAACGCCCCCGGGTCCTCATAGCCAACCCCCCAGGCGATCTGCTCGACATTGCGCCGGGTGAACTCCAGCAACCGGCACGCGCGCCCTACGCGCACCTGCTGGCAGTATTCGGTGGGGCGCAACCCGGTGGCGGCTCGAAAACGCCGCAGGAACGTGCGCGCTTCCAACCCCGCGCAGGCCGCCATCGCAGCCAGGTCTGCATGCTGCCCGTCACTGCCCTGCAGCCAATGCTGCACTTTCAGGATGGCTTCGTCGCCATGGTCCAGGCGAGGGTTGAACAACGCCCCGGGCAATGCCGCGGTGACAGGTTCAACTGCCAGATAGCGGGCAGTTTCCCGCGCTACCGTCGCCCCCAGAAAACGTTCGAGCAGCCGCAGCCCCAGGTCGGTCCAGGCCATCAACCCCGCCGAGGTAACAATGTCGCCGTCGTCCAGTAGCGGCTGCTGGGTCTGCACGCGCACGTTGGGGAACCGCTGCGCCAGCGCCTGCACGTAGTTCCAGTGGGTACAGGCCGGGCGACCATCCAGCAAGCCACTGGCGGCGATGAAAAACACGCCGATACACACCGACGCCAGCACCGCGCCACGCCCGTGCAACAGGCACAGGGACGACCGATGCTGTTCCAGCAGGTCGCCATGCGGGGCCGATTCCAGGCTTGGCGGGATGATCAGGACACGCACGCCTGCCAGGTCGACAGCCGGGCTGCCAAGCGCCAGTTGCAAGTGACCTGCGACGTCGACCTGCCAGAAGCTGATGCGCACCCGCGGCAACGCGACAGCACCCAGTTCGGCAGCGACCCGATTGGCCACGGTGAAGAGGTCGCGCAGGCCATACAGGGCAGCCTGCTGTACCCCAGGGTAAAGCAGCAAGCCGATGTCCAGCCTGGCCGTGTTGTCAGTTTTCACCCGCATAGTGTCGTTCACGCCAATCCTCAGGTCGGGCCCCACAGCCTATAACTAACACCAACCCACGACTACTGCCACAGGAGGCAGCATGAACAAGCACGCGCTGATCATCATCGACATCCAGAACGACTACTTCCCAGGCGGCAAGTGGCCCCTCGATGGGGCTGAGGCAGCGGCCGAAAACGCGGCCCGCGTGCTGGCCGCGGCCCGCACGCGCGGCGACCTGGTGGTGCATGTGCGGCATGAGTTCACCAGCGCCGATGCGCCATTCTTTGCCCCGGGTTCGCCGGGCGCCGCCTTTTACAGCAAGGTCCAGCCGGCTGCAGGCGAGCCGGTGATACTCAAGCACAAGGTCAACGCCTTTCTCGAAACTGGCCTTGAACAAACGCTCCGAACGCATGGCATCGAAGCCGTGACCATCGTTGGCAGCATGAGCCACATGTGCATTGATGCCGCTACCCGGGCAGCCGCCGACCTGGGCTTTGAAGTGACCGTGGTGCACGATGCCTGCGCGACCCTGGCACTGACGTTCGACGGCAAGCAGGTGCCAGCGGCCCAGGTACAGGATGCGACCATGGCAGCGTTGGCCTTCGCCTACGCCAAAGTCGTGAAGACGAGCGAAATGGTGGCCGAAAAGGCTTGAGGTGCTCGGGGCGCTTTGCGCCCCATCCCGCCGGCAGATCACTTGCACACCACCACGTGGCGTCGAACCTGCAGGGCCTCAGATCACCACATTACGCACAAACCGCACCGGCACAGTGCCATCGTTCCGGTAGGCGTACTGGCAATTGCTGGGGAATACCTGGAACTGCCCCACCTGCAGGCGATGTTCCATCCCCTCGATGATCAGGGTAAGTTGCCCTGCGCATACATAGATCTGCTCACTCCAACCCTCGGCATCGGCCTCGCTGGCATAACGCTCGCCTGGCGCCAGCGTCCACTCCCACAGCTCGACCTCGCGCCGCGCCGCGCTAGTGCCCAGCAAAACCGCCCGGCTCTGCGGGTGCTCGCCCGCCCAGGCCAGCTCTTCGATACGCCCTGGATCACGCAGGTCCGGCGCCTGAATCAACGTACTGAAGGCCACCCCCAACGCCTCGGCGATCAAATCCAGGGTGGTCAGGCTGACGTTCTTTTCCCCCGCCTCGATGGCCACCAGCATGCGCCGGCTGACCCCCGAGCGTTCAGCCAGCACCGCCTGGCTAATACCAGCGGCGTTGCGCAGGCTGCGAACATTGAGGCTGACGTGTTGCAGCACCGAAGCACGGTGCGCGGATTCTTTGTGCACTATATTGCTCACCGTTGTGTATTGCGCAGTATACTGCCCACTTTGCGGCGATTGTGCGCCGCCTGACGCCGAGTGTGCAAGACCATGATCCAGCCCAGCAGCAAGCCAACCCCCACCGTTACCTTTCGCCTGAGCAAGGCAGAAGTCGTGCTGGTGTTCATTACCATGTTGTGGGGCGGCACCTTTTTGCTCGTCCATAACGTGATGAGTGTCAGCGGCCCGATGTTCTTCGTCGGCCTGCGCTTTGCGGCAGCGGCGTTGTTCGTGGGCGTGGTGTCAGCGCGGGCGCTGCCTGGGCTGACCTTCACCGAACTCAAGGCCGGCATGCTGATCGGTGTCACGATCATGCTCGGCTATGGTTTGCAGACCATGGGCCTGCAAACCATCAGCAGCAGCCAGTCGGCGTTCATCACTGCGCTGTATGTGCCGTTCGTGCCCCTGTTGCAGTGGCTGGTACTCGGCCGCCGGCCAGGCCTGATGCCCAGCATCGGCATTTGCCTGGCGTTCGCCGGCCTGATGCTGCTGGCCGGCCCGGAAGGCGGCAGCCTGCATTTCAGTGAAGGCGAAATGGTGACCCTGGTCAGCGCTGTGGCGATCGCTGGCGAGATCATCCTGATCAGCCGCTACGCCGGCCAGGTCGATGTGCGTCGGGTCACCGTTGTCCAGTTGGCGACCGCGTCGGTGCTGGCGTTTTTGATGATCGTCCCGACCCAGGAGCGCATCCCCGACTTTTCCTGGCTGCTGCTGGTAAGCGCCGTAGGCCTGGGCGCGATGAGTGCGGTAATCCAGGTGGCGATGAACTGGGCGCAGAAGTCGGTCTCGCCCACCCGGGCAACGCTTATTTATGCTGGTGAGCCGGTGTGGGCTGGTATCGTCGGGCGTATCGCCGGCGAACGGCTCCCCGGCGTGGCGCTGCTAGGCGGCCTGCTGATCGTGATCGCGGTGGTAGTCAGCGAACTCAAGGTCAGGCGGCGCAGCGAATGCGCCACAGCGGACGGCGAACAGGTACCGGGTGAGCGGCAGGCAGGCCTATGAAGCAGCCAACTGCAGCTATGCTTTGTAAAAAACTGTTATAAAAAAATCACTTGTCACAGTCTATTTGTAGGATTCTGCGACAGCTTGCGTGTTGGTGATCACCCCCCCGGCACGTATGATCCTTGCAAACTTCTCCAGAATAGGCCGCTATGTCTTTGATAGTGCTATTGCTTCTGCCGTTCGTGGGCAGTTGCCTGGCAGCCGTGCTGCCGCACAACGCACGAAACGCCGAGTCCATCCTTGCCGGGCTCGTAGCCCTGGTCGGTACCGTCCAGGTAGCACTGCTTTACCCTCAGGTCGCCCACGGGGGCGTGATTCGCGAAGAGTTCCTGTGGCTGCCCAGCCTGGGCCTGAACCTGGTGCTGCGCATGGACGGCTTCGCCTGGCTGTTCTCGCTGCTGGTGCTGGGCATCGGCACGCTGGTGTCGCTATACGCGCGCTACTACATGTCACCCCAAGACCCGGTGCCGCGCTTCTTCGCCTTTTTCCTGGCGTTCATGGGCGCCATGCTGGGCCTGGTGATCTCCGGCAACCTGATCCAGCTGGTGTTCTTCTGGGAGCTCACCAGCCTGTTCTCTTTCCTGCTTATCGGCTACTGGCACCACCGTGCAGACGCCCGCCGCGGCGCCTACATGGCACTGATGGTAACGGGCGCAGGCGGCCTGTGCCTGCTGGTGGGGGCGCTGCTGCTCGGCCATGTGGTCGGCAGCTACGACCTGGACAAGGTCCTGGCTGCCGGCGACACCATCCGCCAGCACGCGCTGTACCCGGTGCTGCTGCCCCTCATCCTGATCGGCGCCCTGAGCAAGAGCGCCCAGTTCCCCTTCCAATTCTGGCTGCCCCACGCCATGGCTGCGCCAACGCCGGTATCGGCCTACCTGCACTCCGCAACCATGGTCAAGGCCGGGGTATTCCTGCTGGCCCGCCTGTGGCCAGTGCTCTCCGGCAGCGAGGAGTGGTTCTGGATCGTCGGCGGCGCCGGCGCCATCACGCTGTTGCTCGGCGCCTTCGCCGCGATGTTCCAGAATGACCTGAAGGGCCTTCTGGCCTACTCGACCATCAGCCATCTCGGCCTGATTACCCTGCTGCTCGGCCTGAACAGCCCGCTGGCCGCTGTCGCCGCGGTGTTCCACATCCTCAACCATGCCACCTTCAAAGCCTCGCTGTTCATGGCCGCCGGCATCATCGACCACGAAAGCGGCACCCGCGACATCCGCCGCCTCAGTGGCCTGATCCGCCTGGTGCCGTACACCGCCACCCTGGCCATGGTGGCCAGTGCCTCGATGGCTGGCGTGCCCTTGATGAACGGTTTCCTGTCGAAGGAAATGTTCTTCGCTGAAACGGTGTTCATCAGCTCCACCGCCTGGGTCGAAGCCGCCCTGCCGGTAGTCGCCACCCTCGCCGGCACGTTCAGCGTGGCGTATGCGCTGCGCTTTACCGTCGATGTGTTCTTCGGCCCTACGGCCCAGGACCTGCCGCACACCCCGCATGAACCGCCGCGCTGGATGCGTGCACCGGTGGAGCTGCTGGTACTCACCTGCCTGGTCGTGGGCATTTTCCCCGCGCAGTCGGTCGGGCCGCTGCTGGCTGCCGCGGCATTGCCGGTGGTCGGCGGCACCCTGCCGGAATACAGCCTGGCGATCTGGCATGGCTGGAATGCGCCGCTGATCATGAGCCTGCTCGCCATGAGCGGCGGTATCGTCTTGTACCTCATGTTGCGCAAGCAACTGCGCCGGGGGCGCTTCCCTTCCCCGCCGGTGATCGAGCGGTTCAACGGCAAGCGCCTGTTCGAATACGGCCAGGTGCAGTTGATGTTGCTTGCCCGGCGCATCGAGCGCCTGCTCACCAGCCGGCGTTTGCAGTCGCAGCTGTTCATGCTGGTGGTCGCCGCATTCCTGGCCGGCCTCACGCCCATGCTCTACAGCGGCCTGAGCTGGGGGGAGCGGCCGAAAATTCCCGGGTCCGGGGTATTCGTGGCGCTGTGGCTGATCGCAATCGCCTGCGCCATCGGCGCTGCCTACCAGGCCAAGTACCATCGCCTGGCAGCCCTGACCATGGTCAGCGTCTGCGGCCTGATGACCTGCATCACCTTCGTCTGGTTCTCCGCACCCGACCTGGCCCTGACCCAGCTGGTGGTGGAAGTGGTCACCACCGTGCTTATCCTGCTCGGCTTGCGCTGGTTGCCTCGGCGTATCGAAGGCGTCTCGCCATCGCCCGGCAGCCTGGAGCGTGCGCGCATACGCCGCTTGCGCGACCTGCTGCTGGCGGTACTGGTTGGTGGCGGCATGGCCTTGTTGTCGTATGCCATGCTGACGCGGCCGACACCCAATGACATTTCCTCGTTCTACCTCAGCCGGGCACTGCCGCAGGGCGGTGGCACCAATGTGGTCAACGTCATGCTGGTCGACTTCCGCGGTTTCGACACCCTCGGTGAAATCACCGTGCTGGTGGCCGTGGCGCTGACCGTGTTCGCCCTGCTGCGGCGCTTCCGCCCACCCAAGGAGAGCATGCAGTTGCCGGCCCAGCAGCGCCAACTGGCGCCTGACGTGGTCACCGACCTGATCAACCCGCGGCATGCCACCGATACCGCACTGGGCTTCATGATGGTGCCAGCGGTGCTGGTGCGCCTGCTGCTGCCCATTGCCCTGCTGGTCTCGATGTACCTGTTCATGCGCGGGCACAACCAGCCAGGGGGCGGTTTTGTCGCTGGCTTGGTAATGTCGGTGGCGTTCATCCTCCAGTACATGGTGGCCGGCACCCAATGGGTCGAGGCGCAGATGAGCCTGCGGCCGCTGCGCTGGATGGGCACCGGCCTGCTTTGCGCAACCCTCACCGGGGGCGGCGCCATGCTGCTCGGCTACCCGTTCCTGACCACCCATACCGCCCACCTGCACTTGCCCTTGCTGGGCGACGTGCACGTGGCCAGTGCACTGTTCTTCGATGTCGGCGTGTACACCGTGGTGGTCGGTTCGACCCTGTTGATCCTCACTGCGCTGGCGCACCAGTCGGTGCGTGCCTACCGCCCGGGTAACCCGGCGAAAACCAACCAAGCAGGAGCCGCCTGATGGAAGAAGTCATTGCAGTCGCCATCGGAGTGCTGGCCGCCTCGGGCGTATGGCTGATCCTGCGCCCGCGTACCTACCAGGTCATCATGGGCCTGTGCCTGCTGTCGTACGGCGTCAACCTGTTCATCTTCAGCATGGGCAGCCTGTTCATTGGCAAAGAGCCAATTATCAAGGACGGCGTGACCCAGGACTTGCTGCATTACACCGACCCGCTGCCGCAAGCCCTGGTGTTGACCGCCATCGTGATCAGCTTTGCCATGACCGCGCTGTTCCTGGTGGTGCTGCTGGCCTCGCGGGGCCTGACCGGGACCGACCACGTCGATGGCCGGGAGCGTGACGAATGAGCGACATGAGTCAACTGATCGTCGCGCCCATCCTGCTACCGTTGGTCACGGCGGCCATGATGCTGCTGCTGGGCGAAAAACACCGCCGCATCAAAGCCCGCCTGAACCTGCTGTCGACCTTCACCGGCCTGGCCATCGCCGTCAGCCTGCTGCTGTGGGTACGCACCCAGGGCCAGGCGGAATCGATCGGCGTGTACCTGCCGGGTAACTGGCCAGCGCCATTCGGTATCGTGCTGGTGCTCGACCACTTGTCTGCGCTGCTGCTGACCCTGACCGGGGTCATCGGCTTCAGTGCCCTGTTGTTTGCCCGCGCCCGCTGGGACAGTGCCGGGGCCAGCTTTCACGCACTGTTCCAGATCCAGCTGATGGGCCTGTACGGCGCGTTCCTCACAGCCGACCTGTTCAACCTGTTCGTGTTCTTCGAAGTGCTGCTGGCCGCTTCCTACGGCCTGCTGCTGCATGGGTCGGGGCGCGCGCGCGTGCGTGCCGGCCTGCACTACATCGCCATCAACCTGTTTGCCTCGTCGCTCTTCCTGATTGGCGCGGCGATGCTGTACGGCGTGACCGGCACCCTGAACATGGCTGACCTGGCCCTGAAGATCCCCCTGGTGCCAGAAGCTGACCGTGGCCTGCTGCACGCCGGTGCAGCCATCCTGGCCATGGCCTTCCTGGTCAAGGCCGGCATCTGGCCGCTCAACTTCTGGTTGGTACCGGCCTATGCATCGGCCAGTGCGCCGGTGGCTGCGCTGTTCGCCATCATGACCAAGGTCGGCCTGTACGCCGTGTTGCGCCTGTGGACGCTGCTGTTCTCCGGCCAGGCCGGCGCTTCGGCCCATTTCGGCGGCCAATGGCTGGTGTACGGTGGCCTGGTGACCCTGGCGGTGGCCGCAGTGTGCATTCTCGCAGCACAGCGCCTGGAACGCATGGCAGCGCTGAGCATCCTGGTTTCGGCCGGCACCCTGCTCGGCGCGGTCGGCTTTGCCCAGCCCGCGCTGACCGGTGCGGCGCTGTTCTATCTGGTCAACTCGACCCTGGCACTGTGCGCCCTGTTCCTGCTCGCCGAGCTGGTCGAACGCTCGCGCTCGGCCAACGAAGCGCCGCTGGACGAAGAAGAAGATGTGATGCCGCCCCCGCTGGAGTCGCTGCACCCCCCCAAAGGTATCAACCTCGATGACGAGCAGAAGGCGGTGATCGGCCAGATCATCCCTTGGACCATGGCTTTCCTGGGCCTGAGTTTCATCGCCTGCGCCTTGCTGATCATCGGCATGCCGCCCCTCTCGGGCTTCGTCGGCAAGCTCAACCTGATCAGCGCCTTGTTCAACCCAAACGGCCTGGGCGGCCCCGTCGAGCAGCCCCTGAGTGCCGCCGGCTGGGGGCTGGTAGCGTTGCTGATACTCTCGGGCATGGCCTCGCTGATCGCCTTCGGCCGGGTTGGCATCCAACGCTTCTGGAAGCCCGAAGAGCGCCCGTCACCGGTACTGCGCCGGTTCGAATGCCTGCCGATCGTCATTCTGCTCGGCCTGTGCATCTTCCTCAGCCTCAAGGCCGAGCCATTGCTGCGCTACACCCAGGACACGGCCGCCAGCCTGCAGGCGCCAGATGCCTATATCGATGCCGTAATGGCCGCCCGGCCGATCCCTGGCCCGACTTCGCCCAGCGCCGAGGTGCTGCCATGAGCCGCATGTTCCCCGCCCCGCTCCTCTCGGTCTCGCTGTTCGGCCTGTGGCTGCTGCTCAACCTCTCGGTCAGCCCCGGTAACCTGCTGCTGGGCGCCGCCCTTGGCGTGCTGGCGCCACTGCTGATGGCCCCCTTGCGGCCGCAGCACGCACACGTCAAGCGGCCGCTGGTCGTCGCCCGGCTTATCGGCCGGGTCGGCGTCGATGTCATCATGTCCAACCTGCTGGTTGCCCGCGGCGTGCTGCGGGCCGGCAAGCAGCCGCCACGTTCGGCGTTCGTGCATATACCGCTGGCCCTGCGCGACCCGCACGGCCTGGCGGCACTGGCGATGATTACCACGGTGGTGCCTGGCACAGTCTGGTCGGAACTGGCTCTGGACCGCAGCGTATTGCTGCTGCATGTGTTCGACCTGGACGATGAAGCGGCCTTCGTCCAGCACTTCAAGGACACGTATGAACGCCCACTGATGGAGATTTTCCAATGACAGGCCTGCTCGCCAACGCTGTCCTCGCCAGCCTGTTCATTTTCGCCCTGGCCATGGCCCTGGCGCTGTTCAGGCTGTTCCGTGGCCCGTCTGCCCAGGACCGGGTCCTGGCGCTGGACTACCTGTATATCCTGGCCATGCTGACCATGCTGGTGCTGGGTATCCGTTATGCCAGTGACACCTACTTCGAAGGTGCCCTGTTGATTGCGCTGTTCGGCTTCGTCGGCTCGTTTGCCCTGGCCAAGTTCCTGCTGCGCGGTGAGGTGATCGAATGACTGAAACCTTGGTACTGCCATTCTGGCTGGAACTGATCACGGCGGTGCTGCTGATCACCGGCAGCCTGTTCGCCCTGGTAGGTGCAGTGGGCCTGGTGCGCCTGAAAGACTACTTCCAGCGCATGCACCCACCGGCACTGGCCTCGACCATCGGCGCCTGGTGCGTGGCACTGGCCTCGATCATCTATTTTTCGTGGTTGAAGGACGCGGCGGTGCTGCACGCCTGGCTGATCCCCATTCTGCTGTCGATCACTGTGCCGGTGACCACGTTGCTGCTCGCACGGGCAGCGCTGTTCCGCAAGCGGGTGGCGAAAGAGCCAGTGCCTGAAGAGGTCAGCAGCGGCTGCGACAGTGGCAACTAAAGGTCTGCCGCCTCACACCTGGCTCAGGCGCTGCAACTCGCGGCGCACCATGGCGGCGTAAGGTGGCGGGCCGAGCCTGTACAGCTCTGCCGCCACCCAGTTCAACCAGGCTCCTTGCAATGCATCGCGCCGGGCCAGCATACGCTGCGCCTCGGCTACGGCAGCCGCATGATGCTGCCGATGAAACTCCGCCCGGCTGGCGGGCGCATCATCAGTTACAGTCATTCACTGGCCTTGAAGGTGGTCAGCTCGCCCTTGCGCCATTTGGCAACTTTGCCGGTTACCGCCTTCAGCAACTTGCCCAGGCCTTCCTGTATCTGCTGCTGCGCGGCGAATACCAACATGACCCCTTGGCCTTCGCGAAACACGATGCCCTCGCCTTCCGGCACGGAAACGAAGGCGTAATCACCCACGCCATAGACATTCAACTTGATTTCCCGAAAGCGCATTTCCAACTTGCCGCCTTCGCGGCTGGGCAATACGGCAGCGCGGAAATGGTCGCCAACTTTCAGTTCCAGGCGTTGTTTATCGTCTACCACCAACGCACTTTCTGTGTCGATTTCGGCCATGTACAGGCCTTCGGGATTCTGTTCGGTTACATAAATGAAGCGGCCCTGGAACAGTTGGGCCAATTTACCGCGCAAGTCGCCGAGGGCGAACAACGCATGGGTATCAAGTGTGCTGACTGCCAATGAAGTAATCCTCAACCGGTTACAACCCGCCCTCACCCAAGCTCGGGGAGGCACGGCCCTGTCTTATCGATAGGCGAAAAGAGTAATAAAGCGATATACGAAATGTCTGTGCCCGCCGACGATGCAGCGCGCAGGAAACTTTACTCTGGTTTGCCAGATTCGCCTTCAACCGAAGGCGTTTGGCCCATTCCCGGCACGGGAAACGTGATGCCTGAGATCACTCGCCAGAAAACACGGCCAGGGCGTGAGCCTGCAAGAAGGCAAACCCTGGTGCGCATTACTGTAGGACAAATATGCCCGAAAACACTGAAACCCGTCGAGAGGCAAACAACATTTTCAGGCGGCGAGCCCTTTCTTCAGTTGTTGCTGCCAGGCAGCCTGACACTCCAACGCTTCCTCGCGCGTGGCAAAAGCGGTACCGCGCCGCTCACCGTTGACCAGCACCACCCAGCAGACACGCCTGCCCAGTGCCTGCATTGTGGCGGGCACACTTGAACCGATCATCACGGCCACATCGACTCGGCTATGCATCATTCCCTCCGGAATTTAAGTAGCACCCTAACGATATAGCCATGATACGCCTGCCCCCAAGGATGAAACAGCGCCGCCCGGTACAGCTGTGTTACGCCTGCAGCAACAAAAACGGGGCGACAACAAACGCAAAAAGCCCCAGGGATCGCTCCGTGGGGCTCGGCACTGCGCGAGGGGTTACACCTGGCGCTGGTGGCGGTCGAGCTGCTCGTGGCGCTCTTGGGCTTCGATGCAGTATTTGGTGGTCGGGCTGATCAGCAGACGCTTCAGGCCGATGGGCTCACCGCTGTCGTCGCACCAGCCGAAGCTTTCGTCGGCAATACGGTCCAGGGCCATTTCCAGCTGAGGCAGCAGGCGCTGGTCGCGGTCGATGGCATTCACCAGCCAGCTGCGCTCTTCTTCGACCGAAGCCACGTCGGCTGGGTCCGACGGCGTGTCCAGGCCTTCGATGGTGGTGCGGCTGAGCTCGATGCGTTCATGGGTTTCGACTTTCATCGCCTGCAGCAGCTCAGTGAAGAAGGCGAGCTGGTCGGCGTTCATGTAGTCATCGGCCGACATGGCCAGCAACTGTTCCTTGGTCATCGATTTCTCTATGAAAAAATGTGCATTTGGGCGATTCAGGTGCCGCCGACGCCTCGGCATCGGCAACGGAATTCTTCAAGCGCCAATCGGCACTCTTTTACAGGGGGCGGCAGTCTAAGGCGCCACGTCGCGTGGAGCAACTGCAAAAGGCTGCGAATTTGCTTTCCGGCACCAGAATCCGCTGGTCGGTGTCGGGCTGGCAGCTGGGGCCAGCGCCCAGATGGGTTGCGCGCCGAGCGGGTCGGAGCCGCCCAGGCGCGAACAGTGGTCACCCACTTCAATCAACGGTCGTTGAACTGTGCCTCACGCTTGGCAATGAAAGCGGCCATGCCTTCTTTCTGGTCCTCGGTGGCGAAAGCCGCGTGGAATACACGGCGTTCAAACCGCACACCCTCGCTGAGGGTAACTTCAAACGCCCGGTTGACGCTTTCCTTCACCATCATGCTCACCGGAATCGACTTGCTGGCGATGGTCGCCGCAACTTTCAGTGCCTCCTCCACCAGGTCGGCCTGCGGCACGATCCGCGCCACCAGCCCGGCCCGCTCCGCCTCTTCAGCGCCCATCAGGCGACCGGTCAAGCACAGCTCCATCGCCTTGGCCTTGCCCACCGCCCGTGTCAGGCGCTGCGTGCCGCCCATGCCCGGCAGTACGCCAAGGTTGATTTCCGGTTGGCCGAATTTGGCATTGTCGGCGGCGAGGATGAAATCGCACATCATCGCCAGCTCACAGCCGCCGCCCAAGGCAAAGCCGGACACCGCAGCAATGATCGGTTTGCGGCGGTTGGCGATGCGGTCGGCATCGCTGAACAGGTCATCGACGTAGATCTGCGGGTATTGCAGCTCGGCCATTTCCTTGATGTCGGCACCCGCGGCAAACGCCTTCGCCGAGCCGGTCAGCACCACGCAGCCGATATTGGCATCGCGCTCCAGCTGATCGAGGGCCTGGTTGATTTCGCCGACGATCTGCGCGTTCAGCGCGTTCAGCGCCTGCGGCCGGTTGAGGGTGATCAGGCCGACCTTGCCGTGGATATCCAACAGGATGGTTTCGAATGCCATGCAATCTGCTCCTTCATAGGTTGCGCGCAATGACCATGCGCTGAATGTCGCTGGTGCCTTCGTAAATCTGGCAAACCCGAACGTCGCGGTAAATCCGCTCCAGGGGGAAGTCGCTCAGATAGCCATAACCGCCCAGGGTCTGCAAGGCGTGCGAACAGACCTTTTCGGCCATTTCCGAGGCAAACAGCTTGGCCATTGATGCTTCCACCAGGGCTGGGCGCCCGGCATCGCGTAGCGCAGCGGCGTGCAACACCATCTGCCGGGCCACCGCGATCTGGGTCGCCATATCAGCCAGGCGGAACGCCACCGCCTGGTGCTCGACCAACGCCTTGCCGAAGCTTTGCCGCTCGTTGGCGTACTCACGCGCCACTTCAAACGCGGCCCGGGCCATGCCCACCGCCTGGGAAGCAATACCGATACGGCCACCTTCAAGGTTGGCCAGGGCGATCTTGTAGCCCTCACCCTCGGCCCCCAGCCGGTTGGCCACCGGCACCCGCACATTGTCGAAGACGATCTGGCAGGTGTCGGAAGCATGCTGGCCGAGTTTGTCCTCTACCCGTGCCACCTGGTAGCCGGGTGAATCGGTGGGCACGATGAAGGCGCTGATGCCGCGCTTGCCGGCATCCGGGTCGGTTACGGCAAACACGATCACTACTCCGGCGTTCTGGCCGGAAGTGATGAATTGCTTACTGCCATTGAGCACGTAATGGTCGCCATCCAGACGGGCGCGGGTCTTCAGGCTGCTGGCGTCAGAACCCGCCTGGGGTTCGGTCAGGGCGAAAGCACCGAGCATCGCGCCGCTGGCCAGCGGCGCCAGGAACTGCGCTTTCTGCTGCTCGCTGCCAAAGTGCAGGATCGGCACGCAGCCCACTGAGTTGTGTACGCTCATGATGGTCGAGCATGCGCCATCACCTGCAGCAATCTCCTCCAGGGCCATGGCATAGGCCACGTAGCCGGTGTCGCTGCCACCCCAGGCTTCCGGCACCAGCATGCCGAACAGGCCCAGCTCGGCCATTTCGTCGATCGCCTCCCTGGGGAAGCGGTGCGCCTTGTCCCACTGCTCTGCGAACGGCTTGAGGCGCTCCTGGGCGAAAGCACGGACCGCGTCGCAAATCTGTTGTTGCTCGTCAGTTACCAGCATGGTTCACCTCAGTACAGGCATTCGACCGCCATGGCCGTGGCTTCGCCACCACCGATGCAGATGGCCGCTATACCCCGGCGCAGGTTGTTCTGGCGCAGGGCCGACAGCAAGGTCACCAGGATGCGTGCCCCGGATGCCCCGATCGGGTGGCCGAGGGCACAGGCGCCACCGTGGATGTTGACCTTGTCATGGGGCAGGTCGAGGTGTTTCATGGCCGCCAGGGTGACCACGGCGAAGGCTTCGTTGACCTCGAACAGGTCGACCTCGGCCAGTTTCCAGCCCGTGCGCACAAGCAGCTTGTCGATAGCACCGATGGGCGCAGTGGGGAACAAGGCCGGGGTATCGGCGAAGGCCGAATGCCCGTGAATCACCGCCAAAGGCTTGAGCCCCCGCTTGTCGGCTTGGGAGCGGCGCATCAGCACCAGCGCCGCAGCCCCATCGGAGATCGAACTGGCGTTGGCCGCGGTCACCGTACCGCCTTCACGGAAGGCCGGCTTGAGCTGCGCAATCTTGTCCAGCCGCGCCTTCGGCGGCTGTTCGTCGTCCTTGATGACGCGCGTTTGCTTACCCTCGGTGACCTCCACCGGAATGATCTCGGCGGCAAAACGGCCACGCTTGATCGCGTCCTGGGCGCGGGTCAGCGAGGCGATGGCAAACTGGTCCTGGGCCTCGCGGCTGAAGCCGTTGGCCTGGGCACAGTCTTCAGCAAAGGTGCCCATCAGGCGGCCCTTGTCGTAGGCATCTTCCAGGCCATCCATGAACATGTGGTCGATGATCTTGCCATGGCCCATGCGGTAACCACCGCGGGCCTTGTCCAGCAGGTAGGGGGCGTTGGTCATGCTTTCCATGCCACCGGCCACCACCACCTCGGCGGTGCCGGCCAGCAGCAGGTCATGGGCCATGATCGCGGCCTGCATGCCCGAACCGCACATCTTGTTCAGGGTGGTGCAGGTGGTGTGCTTGTCCAACCCGGCACCCAGCGCCGCCTGACGCGCCGGGGCCTGGCCCTGGCCGGCCGGCAGGACGCAGCCGAACAGCACCTGCTCGACACTGGCGGCATCGATGCCGGCGCGCTCGACTGCGCCACGGATGGCGGCACTGCCCAGTTGCGGCGCGGTCAGGCTCTTGAGGTCGCCTTGCAGGCCACCCATGGGCGTGCGCACGGCGCTGACGATCACAATCGGGTCATTGCTGAGGGTCATGGTCATCCTCCTTATTTAGCAGCCATGCGCAACGCACCGTCGAGGCGGATCACCTCACCGTTGAGCATGCTGTTCTCGATGATGTGCCGCGCCAGCGCGGCATATTCCTGCGGGCGGCCCAGGCGTGGCGGGAACGGCACCCCAGCGGCGAGGGAAGCGCGTACGTCTTCGCTCATGCCGGCCATCATCGGTGTTTCGAAGATGCCGGGGGCGATCGTCATCACACGGATACCGAAGCGGGCCAGTTCGCGGGCTACCGGCAAGGTCAGGCTGGCAATGGCGCCCTTGGACGCCGCATAGGCCGCCTGGCCGATCTGGCCATCATACGCCGCGATGGAGGCGGTGTTGATGATCACGCCACGCTCGCCATCCCCGCCGGCAACGCCTTCAGCCATGGCGGCGGCAGCCAGGCGCAGCAGGTTGAAGCTGCCGACCAGGTTGACGTTGATCACCTTGGCGAAGCTGGCCAGGCCATGCGGCCCCTGTTTGCCCAGCACTTTCTCGGCGCCTACGATACCGGCGCAGTTGATCAGCCCGTGGAGGCTACCGAACGCACTGACGGTTGCATCGACTGCTGCCTGGGCAGCCTGCTCGTCGCTGATGTCCGCCACCGCGAAACGGGCATGCTCGCCCAGTTCACGCGCCTTGGCCTCAACGGCCTGGGCATTGAGGTCAACCAGCATGACCTTGGCACCCGCCTCCACCAGCATCTGCGCTGTGGCAGCGCCCAGCCCGGATGCTGCGCCGCTGACGATGAAGTGTTTGTTCGCTATTTGCATGGTCGGTTTTCCTTTCAGGCGCTGGCAGGGGTGGCCTGCTGCGCTTGTTGTTTGGCGACTTCCTGATTGCGCAGGATGAAGCGTTGCAGCTTGCCGCTCGGGGTCTTGGGCAGGTCGCTGACGAATTCGATTTCGCGGGGGTAGGCGTGCGCGTACAGGCGCTGACGCACATGCTGACGCAATGCCTCTTCAAGTTCGGGGGTGCCGTGATAGCCGCTTGCCAACACCACGAACGCCTTGATCAACTCGGTGCGCTCCGGATCCGGCTTCCCGATCACTGCAGCCTCGATCACTGCCGGGTGTTCGATCAACGCGCTTTCCACGTCGAAAGGGCCAACACGGTAACCAGAGGTGGTGATCACATCGTCACTGCGCCCGACGAAGCTGATGCTGCCGTTGCGGTTCAACTCGACGGTATCGCCGCTCAGGTAGTACTTGCCGACGAAGGCCTTGGTCGGCAAACCCTGGTAGCCAGCGAACCAGCATAGCGGCGACCGCTCGCGGTCGACCGCGAGAATGCCTGGCTCGCCGGCCGGCAGCTCGCGCCCCTGCTCGTCCAGCACCACGATCCGATGGCCTGGAACGGCGAAGCCGGCCGAGCCCGGGTGCACCGGGTGCTGCAGGCCATGATGGTTGCACAGCACCATGCCCAGTTCGGTCTGCCCGTAGTGGTCGTGGATGGTCACCCCCAATTCGTCGGCAAACCAGCGAATCACTTCCGGGTTCAGCGGCTCACCGGCACTGCTGACAACGCGCAGGCGGCCTTTGATCGGTGCCGCGAAGGCATCGCCGGCCGCGATCAGCAAACGGTAAGCGGTGGGCGACCCGGCCAGGTTGGTGATGCCCAGCGTTTCGATCACCCGCACACAGCTTTCGACACTGAACGGGCCATCGTAGAAGGTGGTGGCATGCCCCAGGGACAGCGGCCCGGTGACGGCGTAGTACAAGCCATAGGCCCAACCGGGGTCGGCCAGGTTCCAGAAGTTGTCTTCGCGGCGCAGGTCGATGGCATCGCGCATGTAGCCCTGGAAGGCGACGATGGCACGCAACGGTACTTCCAGCGGCTTGGCCGGGCCGGTGGTACCGGACGTGAACATCAGCAGGAACGGGTCGTCGCCCGAGCGCATCACAGGCTCGCATTCAGGCGCGGCGCCGGCCAGGCACTGCTGGAAATCCAGTTCGCCACTGCGGGCGTTCACCGTGATGACCGTCGGGCAGGCGTGTACATCGTCCAGCTTGCCCCGGTTGACGCTGTCTGTGACAACGACACGGGCGCGGGACTGTTCAAGACGGTGCTCGATGGCCTTGGGCCCGAAGGCGGTGAACAAGGGCTGGTACACCGCCCCGATACGCCAGGTGGCCAGGATGCTGACCAGCAACTCGGGGGTGCGTGGCAACAGCCCCGCCACCCTGTCGCCCGCCTGCACGCCTTGCGCCTTGAGCACATTGGCGAACCGGGCGGCCAGCATGTGCAATTGCTCGAAGCTGTAGCGGGCAGTCTGGCCATCGCGATCGACATGCAGCAGTGCCACCTTGCCATGGCCTACGTGGCGGTCACAGCACTCGACACACGCGTTAAGGGTTTCGAGGTTGCCGTGCAGTGCCCCAGCTACGGTGTTGCCAAGCTCGAACAGGCGGACAGCCTCAGCGTAATCACGCATCGTCGGACTCCTGGTTTGTTGTTTTTGGAGTTAACCATCGGTCCGACGATGTTCGCGCCGCGCGTCACCCGCGGCAATGGCCAAAGCTGTCAATCTGGGTGACCGGTTTGGCCGTGCGCAGGCAGTGCAATGCGCTCGCGCGCTACCCTGCGGCGGGTCAAGCCCTGTTCAGGCGTTCCCGGGTCAAGCGCAGGGCCAAGGCTTCCAGCGCCTCCTGGCGGTCGCGCATCAGTGTTCGGGCCTGGGCGTCGTAGGCACCACTGCCCAACTGCTGCATACGCTCTTCCAGCGCCTCCATGGCCTGCTCGAATTGCTGCTGGATCAGGGCGAAGTCCTGTGGGTGTTCGGCGCGCAACACCTCAATCCAGAAGTCCCGCTGGCTGATGTAGCGCGTGATGTCTTCACTCGCCTCCCCTGCCAGCACTGCGTTGCAGGCACGCTCCAGGTCGGCTTCAGAGACCACGGCCAACGCACCGAACAGCATGTACCGTGGCTGGCCGATCAGGTTCAAGCGTTCAGCCAGCCCTGTGCGGTAGGCCAGGCTGACCTCGACTTCCTCTTCGGCATGATCGCCGCGCTGCCAACGGCCATCCGCGTAGCGGCTGTTGATGTCCGCCCTGGCCAGTGCCAGTACGGTGTCAAGGCGGTACAGGCGCCGCGCCAGCAACAGCCGCGCATCACGGGTAGCCACAGGCTCACCGCCCTGGGTGGCGTGCAGTACTTGGTACCGGACCTCCAGGTTGCTGAAGCAATTGGCGAGATTGTCGGCGCAGGCACGTGGTTCGTCGGCCAGCGCGAACAAGGCTTCGCGCAGGTCCCGGTCCACCGACAGCGCCTCGACCAGGGTCCACACCCTGGCGCCCAATTGTTCAGGCGCAAGGCGGAACTCGGCACTCTGGGTCATGCCCACCAGCAGTTCGAAGAATGCATCACTGCCAGGTTCACTGCGCAAGGCCTGCCACAGCTCGCGGCCTAGGGCCTGGTCAGCCTCTGCGCGCGTGCCCAGCCATGCGTGCATGGCCTGCTCTTGTGCACCTTCGCCAAGCATGAGCGGGACGGGCACGATTTCAGGTGCATACAGTTGCTCGCGCAACGCAGTGGGCAGCGCGTTGCCTTCCACGTCCACGACTTGCCTCACCGCGGCCGGGGCGTCGAGCAATGCCTGGGGCAGCTCGGCAATCTGGTTGTCGCGCAGATCGGCATACTCCAGGCGCGCGCACCATTGCAGGCCTGAAGGCATGCTGGTCAGCCCGGTACGCCGCAAGCGCAGCCGCTGCAGCCGGCGCAGCCCAGACACATCCAACTGTAGAGCGCCCAGCGGGTTGTCGTTCAGGTCCAGCCGGCGCAAATTGACGCAGCGCAACAACGCAGCCACCTGCCCGGCGCTGGGGCGGATGCGGTTGTTGCGCAGTATCAGCTGGTTCAGCTCGGGCATCCCTTCAAGGCCCTCGGGTAGCTCACGCAAGGCATTGTCGCTCAGGTCGAGCGTGCGCAGGTGCCGGAAGCAGCCCAGGAAACCAGGGGGCAGCGCAGGAACGTGCAAACCTGCCAGTGTCAGTTCTGCCACATGGCCAAAGCTGCTGCCCTGCGGCAACGTCGGCAACTCCCCTACCGCCATGTCAGCCACGTGCAGCCGCAGGCCGACCGGGTTGTTTTGCGCATCGAACACCCGCTCACCTTCCAGCCGCCAGGCGCGGAGCAATGCAGAGGCCAACCGCCGGCGCGCATGCCGGGCCGGGCCCATGACGCGGAACATCCAGCGCTGCAGCTCTTCGTTCAGGCGCCGGAATTCCTGTTCCTGCAGCAACAGGCTGTCGAAGGGCGAGCCGTCGATCTCTGCCATGATCCCCAGGTAACGCTCGACATCGTCATCACTGAACGACGGGTAAAGCCCACGCAGGCGGTTGCGCAACATCTGCTCGATCGACGATGCGGAAGGTAGCCTGCTGGCGCCGCCGCCGAGCAGGTAACCCAGGCGCCCGTCAGGCAAGCGTCGCATCGAGGCGCCCAGCGCCCGCGCTTCACGCCACCCAAGCAGCTTCAGCAGGTCCGAGGAACGCTCGGGTATCGCGCCTTGCAGGGCCAGGCGCAAGCTGTCGGCAGCAGACCCACCCGTGGTACCCAGGTGCTGGCGAGACGCGCTCGGCAGGCACGCCGCCAGGACCTCGAACAGCCCAGCGGGTTCTGCCACCTCCCGTTCGGCAGGCAGGCCCTGTTCGTCATACAGGGTAAAGGCCCCGTCGCGCCAGACCATGACCAGCGTCTGCTGGCTGCCCGCCTGGGGCAGCAACCGTTCCTGCAAAGGGCCGAACACTGAGCGGTCCCGCAACTCCAGGTTGAGCATGCTTTGCGCGAACCCCTGCCGACGCAGCAGGGCGAACGCCAGCGCGACCGCATCGGGGTGATAGCTGCAGCGCAGGTAGAACGCCTCGCGCGCCCTTGTCAGGCGGGCCAGTTGCAACGAGGCACGGGCCTGTTGCGCCAAGCCCAGGGGGAGCCGGCCGGTGCTTTCCATCTGCGCCCGCATGGCATCGCTGGCGTGGCTCAGCACGTCGAGCGTGTAGGCGTGCGGCAAGCCGGGATAGTCGCGCGTCAGCAGGCTTTGCAAAGTGTCTGCACCGAGGTGGCAACACGAGAAGTACTCGAACATCCCTTCGCGCAGGCTCTGCGCATGCAACGCGATCTGCGCGAGCTGGGCTGGCAGCGTATTCGCGTCGATATCCAGCTCATGCACGCACCACTGCAACAGCTCGGTATCGTTCACGGTGGTATCGAGCTGCTGGAAAAACGTCGCGATCCTGGCATCCACCGCAAACCGCTCGAGGGTGTCGCGCAACTGAACCGGCAGTGGCCGCTCCTCAACCAGCAAACCGCGCAGAAAAGCCTCGTCGACATCGGCCACTTTCAGTATCTGCGTCAATCGCTCTGGGGCAAGTGACTGTGCGGCCGGCCACAATCGCGCCAGCAGACGTGCAGTGCCCTGCCACTCCAATGGCCGTTCGGTCACCAGGCGCCAGGCGCGCTCGCCATTGGTTTGCAAGGCTGGCCCGTAAACATCGGGACCCTCCCGGTGCAACAACCGCCAGGTACCGTTGCGATCCTCGCGCACGCTGTACAATGCCTCATCGCAACGCCACCAATGGCCGCTGCCATCGGTCAACAGACCGTTCTCCAGCGTGGTCAATGGCGCTGCTGGCAGCGCCTGCCGGTAAGGGGCCAGGTCATCGTGCCACAAGCGTGCCTGGCCCGCCTCGTTGGTCACCGGGTGCAGTTGCCCGACAAAGGCGCTGTGCAAGGCATAGGCCCCGCCAAGCACAGCGCCGTTGACCGCCAGCGAGGTGGCCACCTGCATCATGTGCTGCAAGGCCTCGTGCTGATGGCCCTGGCTCCAGTCACTGAAACCTTCGAACACCTGCCCCAGCAGTTGCCTTGCCATGTCGGCCATCAACAGCGTGCCAACCACCGGCACGAACAACCCGGCCAGGTTGAGCAACACCTCGCCGACGCCCTCCAGGGCACGCAACCGCTCAGCCGCAGCATCGCTATCGGCCTGTTCGGTGGGCACCGCCAGGTATCGGGCATCGGCCTTGATGCGCTGAATGTGCCAGGCGGCCATCTGCTCGAAGATGGGCGTCGACGTCGAGAGCCTGCGCGGTTGCAGATCAGGCTCGTCGTCTTGCAGGCGTGTGGCGAGCAACGCCTGGTAGCCGGCACGCTCGCTGAGCGCAATCCGCCGTGCAAACGCGCTGCGGTAATGGGGAGCAGCCATTGCCGCGACCAATGCGCGGTTGGCAGTGGGCCAGTCAGGGTAGTACTGCAGTGGCCGAGCCTGATCATCTGGCAGGTACAACAGCACCCCTTTGAGCAGCAGCAACCTCCCTGTCCCACCGACGGCAATCGACCACGAGTCGAGCAATTCGATGACCAAGGCGCCGTCCACCCGGCAACCCAGCACCAGCAGCCCGCCCACCCGAACATAATGGCTGCCGGGGTTCGTCGGGGTCTCGCCACGACCCAGTTGGCGCAGCATGCGCACTTCATTGATCTTGAGCTGCCCCTTGAGGGTGGCAATTTCTGTAGCCAGCGCCAGTTCAAGGCGCTTGTCCAAGGCCAGGTCGCGTTCGAAGGCCGCGTTCATGATCGCTGCCAGATGCCCCTGGTAGGCCTTGCCGACATCGGCTTCCCGGCAGGCGGCCACGACCGCGTCGATAGTTGCAGGCAGGGCTTGTTCTTCACGCTCGGGCGCAATGGGCGGCCGTACCAGCGCGGTCTGCTCGAAGAACGACTCCCTGGGCTTGAAGTTCTGTAACAGCTTTTCCAGCGCAGGCACCCTGACGAAGTACGATTCGAACTGGCGGATGCCGCCAAGGTCCACACGCAGGCGCCGGCGCTCTTCACGCCAGGTCAGCCGATCGAGCGGTACACCAAGGCCCAGGGCGCCGTTCAGGCGCGCCTCGGCAAACGCCATCAGTGGCTGCAGGTGTTCGGTAGCACTGCTGAGTGTGCGCTGGCTGGCGAGGTGCGCATCCAGTGCAGACTGCAGCGCAGCAAGGCCGACAGGGCTGGCCTTGCTGAGCCAATCAGGCAAGCGGTTGGCAATGAAGCGCTCTACCGGGTGTTGGAGCCAGGGTTTTACAGGTTGCGAGGGCATGTCAGTGTTCCTTGACGGGGATCATGACCCCCGACTGTGCCGCCTTCGCCAGCGGCGATGGCAGCAGGAAACGATCGCCTGCCGCCAACGCCCGGCAGTCACCCCGAAGCGCGCTCAGTCCTGCTGCCCGACCCCATGGGCAGGTCCATCGCCTCGCGGGTCAAACGCAACAGCAACGCTTCGATCGCCGCCTTGCGCTCTTGCGCCAGCCTGTCGAAATCGCGCAGGTAGGCGCCTTCATTGGCCGCCTCCGCGCTCAGCCCCTCCATGCGGCCCCAGAAAGGCGCTTCCACGGCATTGAACGCTGCTGGTTCTTCGCGCCGCAGGTACTCCTGCCAGAAATCACGTTGCGCGATGAAGCGGGGCAACTGCTCGGTAGCCTCCGCTTCACGCACCGTTGCAGCCGCTGCAGCCAGTTGCTGCCGGCTGACCGCGGCGATGGTCTCGAACTGCATCGTTCTCGGCTGCCCTGGCAGGTCCAGCTCTTCAGCCAGGCCGGTGCGATACGCCAGGCTGACCTCGACTTCATCGACATGCTGCCCTTGCGCCAGGCGCGCCTTTACATCCTCTCGGGCCAGGCGCTCCACCTGTTCCAGACGAAACAGCTGCCTCGCCACACGCAAACGGGTGAGCCGTGCGGCCACGGGTTCAGCCTGTTGCAATGACTGGCGCAGATACAAGCGCACTTCCAAGGCACTGAAACAGCTCGCGACGCTGTCGGCACAGGTTCGCGGGTCGGCAGCCAGGTTGAACAGTTCTTCGCGCAACACCGTGTCGCTCTGCATCGCCTCCAGCATGCGCCACACACGCCGCCCCAGGTCATCGGGAATGACCTGATAATCGCGCGTGTCGGTCAGCTCCGTCAGCAACCGGAAGAACGCATCGCTACCTTCTTCACGCTGAACGCCATCCCACCGGGCCTCACTGAAGCCCCGCTGCGGCGCCGCGACCAATGCCAGCCAACGCTCGCGTGCGGTGTCGATGGCCAGCAAAGGCTCGTCAACGGCAGCCTCCACTGCACCTGCGGCAAGCATGCGCTGCCTGACGGCATTCGACAGCGGGTTACCCGATAATTGCACCGCCAGCCGCAACGCCTCAGGCGCTTCCAGCAGCGGCTCTGGCAGTGCACCGATATGGTTGTCGCGCAAATCCGCGAGCTCCAGCAACCGGCAGCGGTGCAACTGCGCAGGTACCGTCTGCAAGTTGGCGCCGCGCATGTGCAGCTCGCGCAGGCGCCCCAAGGTATCCAACTGCAGCGCAATGGCGCCCAGGGGGTTGTGATTCAGATCGAGGACACGCAGGCGCGTCAGGCTGCCGAGGGTTGCAACACCCGCCGCCGTCATGCGGATCTGGTTGCCAGCCAGGCTGAGGTTGGTCAGGTGCGACAGGTGCCTGAGCTCGGCAGGCACCTCGCTCAGGCGATTGCCACTCATGTTCAACCAGCGCAGTTGGGTGAAACAGCGCAGGAAGCTGGCCGGCACATGCTCCACGGCCAGGTCGCTGAGTATCAGTTCAGCAAGATGGTTGAAATCGGTGCCTACGGGCAGCTCCGGCAGGCTGCGCAAGGGTACGCCCGTCAGGCTCAGGCGCATGCCCTGAGACTCGCCGTGCTGGTCGACGATCCGCTCGCCGATCAGGCGCCAGCTGCGTCGCAGTTCGCCTGCAGCAGACAGCCGCGCCGCCTGGCTGGCACTGTTGCGAGTACCCTCCACCCACCGTGTCAACGCGTCGCTGAACCTGCGGTACTGTTGTTCCTGCAGCAACAGATTGCAGAACGCCGAACCTGGCCGCTCCAGCAGCAGCTCCAGAAAGGTCTCCACTTCCTCTTCATTGAAACCTGGATAGAGGCTTCGAATGCGGGTACGCAACACGCGCTGGCTGAAGTTTCCCGCTGTGCCCCTGCCGCTGAGCACGTAGCCGACCCGGCCATCGGGCAGGCGCCGAACAGGGTTTGGCGGCACGCCAACGTCACTGGCACCCAGTAATTTCAACAGCGCAGCACGCCCCTGCGGTAGCCAGCGTTGCAGGGCCAGGCGCAGTGCACTGTACGCCTGGTCGCCCTGCCAACCCAGGCGTTGCCTGTCTGCCGTGGGCAGGCAGGCCAGCAGCGCTTCGTAGAATTCAAGCGGCCGCTGCGCGCTGGCCTGTAGCTCTGTACCGGCCACGTCATACAGGCGGTAGTGGCCCTCCTGCCGGACCATCACCACGTTGGCGGCGGTTTGTTCCGGCCCAGGCAGTTGCGCCAGCCGACGCCCCGCAAGCGACCCCTCACGCAGCTCCACCTGCGCTGTTGCCGGCCACTTGGCATGCTCGCGCAACAGGCTGAACACCAACTCGTCCAGGCCGGGGTGATGGCTGCCAGCCAGAAACAGCCCTTCACGCATGCGCGTCAGCCTGGCCACCTGCAACAGCTCGCGGGCCTGCTGCGCCACCGCCAACGGCAGGCGCGCCTGGGTGCGCAGTATGACCCGCTGCTCGGTCGAGATATGCCGCAGAACCTCCAACACGTAGGCGTCTGGTAAGCCCGGAAAATCGCGGCGTATGAGCCAGGCCTGGGCGTCTGCCTCCAGATAGCGGCCGCCCAGGTAGTCCAGCAGCCGTGGGCGCAGGCTGGCCGCATGCCGGGTAACCTGCACCACCTGCTCATCCCGCGGCAGGGCTTGCAGGCCGAGGGCGTCCAGGCACCATTGCCACAGCTGACCGTCCGCACTGCCCACCTGGGCGAAGAAACGCTCGATTCTTTCACCTGCAGCAAAGCGCTCCAACGTGTCACGTAACGCGACCGGCATCGGTCGCTTCTCTACCAGCAAACCGCGCAAGTGCTCCACGGATACGTCGGCAACCCTGAGCACCTGCGCAACCCGCGCCGAGCCCAATGATGATGATGCAGGCCACAGGCGCTGCAACAGCCTCTGGGCGCCTTGCCATTCCAGCGGCCGTTCGCTGGCCAGTTGCCAGGAGGCTTCAGCGTTCCACTCCAGGGCAGGGCCGAAGGCCGTATCATCGGTGACGTCCTGCAAGCGCCAAGGGCCATGCTCACCCTGCGCCCGTACCCGCCAGTAGCTACCGTCGTGGTACCACCAGTGCCGAACCCCATCGCTCAGCAGGCCATTTTCCAGTTCGCGGAGCGTTCCGCTCGGCCGCGCGCTCTGGTAACGCGTCAGGTCGTTCGACCAAAGCCGTTGCTGCCCTGCATCGTTGGTGACGGGCTCCAGGCCATCGACAAAAGTGCTGCGCACGAAGCCACGCGCCACCACCGTGGCGCCGCCGGCAACCGCGGCCGTTACCGCCAGGTTCTCCGCCACCCCCAGCAAATGCTCGATAGCCTCATGCTGATGGCCCAGGCTCCAGTGCCTGGCCCCTTCGTAAACCTCCGACAAGGTCTGCACGACCATGTCGGCAAGCAACAATGCGCCAACCGTCGGCACGAACAACCCCGCCAGGTTGAGCAGTGCCAGCCCTGCCGACGCCAACGCGTGCTCACGTGCCAGCGTCTGGCTGGAATCGGCATCAGCGGTGGGCACCGCCAGGAACCGCGCATCCTCGCGAATCCGTTGCAACTGCTGTAACGCCAGGCCTTCGAACCGTCCCTGCGGCAAGTTGGCGAAGGTCGGCTCCAGGTCAGGTTCATCATCGGCCAGCCGCTTGGCCAGGGTGGCGACGAACCTTGCCCGCTCATGCAAGGCAATGCGTTCCACCAGCGCCGCATACCGAGCGGGATCCTTGAACATCTCGACCAGCTCGAAGTTCACCACACGCCAGGAAACCAAGTGCCGGAAGGCAGCGTGGGCATCGTCCGACAGCACCAGTTGCACACTGCCGGCATACCGCTGGTTGCCGTTGGCAACCTCAACTACCAGTGCCCCGTGCACCGTGCAACCCAGCACCTGCAACGGGCCGCAGCGCACGGTGCGGCCGTTTGAAAGGGCAGTTCTGCGGCCTGCCACTATATCGCGCACTATCTGTACATCCTCTGCCGGCAGAAGCCCGCGTGTGGCGGCTATCTCCAGTTGCAAGGCCAGGGTTCGGCGCAGGCTGGTGGCCAGTGTTTGCTCAAAGGCAGGGGTGAACAACCGGTCCAGGTGTTCCTGGTAGCGTGCGCCCACATCGGTACTGCGGCAGGCCTCTACAATCCGTGCCGCATCATCGAGGGCCACCCGTTCCGGCACGTCGGTAGCGGGGTCTGCGGGGTATACCAGTGCAGTCTCCAGATAAAAGGATTCGCCGCTGGCAAAGTTTTGCATCAACCTCTGCAACGCCGGCACCCTCACGAAGTAGGACTCATCCGTGGGCAATTTTCCTGGCTCGACCTTGAACCTGCGCCGCTGCTCGCGCCATTCCAAGCGGTCAAGATCCAGCAGCGCGCCGCCTTCCCGGTGAAGGCCCTGGGTCAGCAAGCGGCGGGCAAACGCATCGATCGGCTGCAACTGCCGGAGTACAGCCGACATTTCAGCCTGGCTTGTGAGGTAGGCGCTATAGGCATCGCGCAGCGCCATGATTTGTGAGGCGCTGGCCCGCCTCAACCAATCAGGCAGTATCTGGCTGATGAAATCATCCGTCGCGCGTTCGAGCTTGGGGTGCAGGGGTGCCTGTGGCATGAAGGGGTGCTCCTTTGGCTGGAAACCCCCGACGCTGACGCATTGGCGCTGTGTGCAGCAGACGGAATCAGTTGCCAGCGTGGCGAGCCTGGACCACCGCGCGATATTGCCCCGGGTTGCAGCCAAACCACTTGCGAAAGGCCTTGTAGAACGAACTGGCATCGGCAAAACCCAGCCGTTCGGCAACTTCGCCCATGGTTGGCTCGGCGCCGACCAGCCAGGTGGTGGCAAGCTCGCGCCGCACACTGTCCTTGAGCCCCTGGTAGGTCTGCCCCTCTTCGGCCAGGCGCCTGCGCAGCGTAGAAGCAGACAGGCACAGCGTTTGCGCCAGGTGCTCCAGCGCTGGCCATTGTGCAGGTGCCTGGCGCAGCAGATCGGTACGAATGCGCCGCGCCAGGCTGGACGGGTCACGGTAACGCACCAGGATGTTGGCGGGCGCTTCGGCAAGAAAACGCTGCAATTCCTGCTCGCTGCGCCGCACTGCCAGGCCAAGGCAATCGGCGGGGATGATCATGCGCGTACGCGGGCGGCCGAACTGCAGGCTTTCGGAAAACATCACCCGGTAATCATCACAGAACGGTGGCTCGGCGCAGCGCAGGTCGATCGCCAGGATGGGGATGCGCCGCCCGGCCAGCCAGCAGGCCACGCCATGCACGATCATCCAGAAGGTGAAGTAGGTGAAGGCACGGCGCGGCTCCGCGCGCGGTTCGTTGATAACGATCTCGGCCAGGCCCGGTTGGCGCACCAGGCACGGCTGCAGGTCTTCGAGCATCAGTGCCAGAAAGCCCAGGGCCGTTTCCAGGCCCTGCCCCAGGGTTGGCTGAGCCATGCTCGCACGGCACATGAACGCCAGGCTGCCAGTGCGCAGCCCGCGAGGGTCCATGGCAAAGAACTCGTCATTGCAGCGCCGGGCCAGCAAGCGCCACAGGCGCGCATAGGATTGCGCGGCAACGCGCGCCTCGGGCAACTCGAGGCAACTGGCATCGATGCCGGCACGCGCCAGCAGGGCGACATTGGCTTCGCCCGCTGGGCAGGTCTGCATCAGCGCCTCACGCACCAGTTGCATGGAGATCGTATCTTTCGTGCTCATCGGTTGTTCCGGGCCCAGTCACCGGCCATCTTAGGCCGCTGGCGCGAAAACACCAGCCCTTGGGCACACCGCGCAACTGCCATGGCCGGCCGTCACTGCGGCAATTGCACCTGTGGCTTGGCCTCGGCGAAGATCGCCCAGCTGGACATGAACAGCGCCGCGATCAACGGCCCGATAACGAAGCCGTTGAGCCCGAACACCGTCAACCCACCCAATGTGGATACCAGGATCAGGTAGTCCGGCATGCGCGTGTCCTTGCCTACCAGAATCGGCCGGAGCAGGTTATCCACCAGGCCGATCACCAGCACCCCGAACGCGGTCAGGATGATGCCCGGCAATATCGCCCCGGTCAGCAGGAAGTAGACGGCCACGGGTGCCCAGACAATGCCCGCGCCCACCGCCGGCAGCAGCGACAGCAACGCCATCAGCACCCCCCAGACCAAAGCACTGGGAATATCCAGCACCCAGAAAATGAAGCCCCCCAATGCACCTTGGGTCACGGCCACCAGCACGTTGCCCTTGACCGTGGCCCGCACCACGCGGTTGAACTTCAGTTGCAAGCGGCGTTTCTGGTGCTCGGGCAGCGGCACTGCCAGGCGCACACGGCGGGCCACATCGGCGCCTTCACGCAGGAAGAAGAACAGCAGGTACATCATGATGCCAAAGCCGATCAGGAACTCGAACGTACCCTGGCCAAAGCTGAAGGCCTGGCTGGCCAGCACCTGGCTGCCCTGGGTCGCCCACTTGGTGATCTTGTCGCGCAAACCATCGAGGTTGCCCACGCCCAGGTGGTCCAGCCCGTTTTGCGCGAACGCCGGCAGCATGTCCTTGCCCCGTTCGACGTAACCGGCAATGTCCAGCTGCCCGCTTTCGATCCGCTGGTACAGGGTCGCGCCTTCCTGCACCAGCAGCAGGCTGGTGATGATCACCGGCAGCACCGCCACCAGCAGGCAGATCATGGTCGTGGTGATCGCTGCCAGGTTGCGCCGGCGACCAAAACGCATCACCAGGTTGCGCTGCAGCGGGGCAAACAGGATAGCCAGCACAACCGCCCAGAATATCGCGCCGTAGTACGGCAGCAGGATCCACACGAAAGCGATGGTCACCAGCGCCAGGAGTACCGCGAGGGCTTTGTTCTGTAGGGCAGTTTCGTTCATTACAGGTCCTCGAATGGCGTATGCGATATTAGTTCGCGCCGCTTGGCCAAAAGTGCCGCTACATCCGTTGATATATATCAAAACATGCATCAGCCCCGTGCCTTAGCATCCGCGCCCTTTGCCCCGGTGCGCACCATGACCCTGATCAGCAAGCCCGAACTCCTGGCCCCTGCCGGCACCCTCAAGACCATGCGCTATGCCTTTGCCTATGGCGCCGACGCGGTCTATGCCGGCCAGCCGCGCTACAGCTTGCGGGTGCGCAACAACGAGTTCGACCACACCAACCTGGCACTGGGCATTGCCCAGGCCCACGCGCTGGGCAAGCGCTTCTACGTCGTGGTCAACATCGCCCCGCACAACGCCAAGCTGAAGACATTCCTCAAGGACCTGGCACCGGTGATCGCCATGGCGCCGGACGCGCTGATCATGTCCGACCCCGGTTTGATCATGCTGGTGCGCCAGCATTTTCCGGACATGCCGGTGCACCTGTCGGTACAGGCCAACACGGTAAACTGGGCCAGCGTGCAGTTCTGGCAAGGCATGGGCCTTGGCCGGGTGATCCTGTCACGCGAGTTGTCACTGGAAGAAATCGGCGAAATCCGCCAACAGGTGCCGGGCATGGAGCTGGAAGTGTTCGTGCATGGCGCCCTGTGCATGGCCTACTCCGGCCGCTGCCTGTTGTCGGGTTACCTCAACAAGCGTGATGCCAACCAGGGCACCTGCACCAACGCCTGCCGCTGGAAGTACGATGCCACGCCCGCCACCGAGAACGCCGTGGGCGACATCGTTCGCCAAGTGCAGCCCACCCTGGGCCTGGGCGCCCCTACCGACCAGGTGTTCCTGCTTCAGGAAAGCAACCGCCCCGGTAGCGAAATGCCGGCGTTCGAAGATGAGCACGGTACCTACATCATGAATGCCAAGGACCTGCGCGCCATCCAGCACGTGGAACGCCTGGTCGGCATGGGCGTGCATTCGCTGAAGATCGAGGGCCGCACCAAGTCGCATTTCTACTGCGCCCGCGCCGTGCAGGCGTACCGCCAGGCAATCGATGACGCAGTGGCCGGGCGCCCCTTCGACCGCGCGCTGATGGACAACCTGGAGTCGCTGGCACAACGGGGCTACACCGAAGGTTTTCTGCGCCGCCACGTGCACGACGAGTACCAGAACTACCAGCGTGGCAACTCGGTGTCCGAGCGCCAGCAGTTCGTTGGCGAGCTGACCGGGGTGCGCGTCGACGGCCTGGCCGAGGTCAAGGTGAAGAACCGCTTCAGGGTGGGCGACCACCTCGAGCTGATGACCCCGCGCGGCAACTACCATTTCGACTTGCAGCGCCTGTGCAACGGTCAGCGGCAGGCCATCGAGGTCGCGCCGGGTGATGGCCACGTGGTCTACCTGCCGATTCCGGAACAGGTCGCCCTCGACCACGCGTTGCTGATGCGTGACCTTGCCCCCGAAGCAGCCACCCGCTGAGAATCCTGTACTATGGACCGGTTTGCTCTGAAGGAGTGTTGCGACATGCTGCGTAAACATCTGTTGACCCTGGGCCTGCTGGCCATGAGCGGCCTGGCCCAGGCTGGCGACACCATCGACGTGTACCGCGACCCCAACTGCGGCTGCTGCAAGGCCTGGATCAGCCACCTGCGCGATAACGGTTTCACCGTCAACGACCATGTCGAACCGAACATGAGCGCGGTCAAGCAGCGCCTGGGCGCGGCCCCACGCCTGGCTTCGTGCCATACCGGTGTGATCGACGGCAAGTTCGTCGAAGGCCACGTGCCGGCCGAACAGGTACGCCTGTTGAGCCAGCGCAACGACCTCAAGGGCCTGGCCGTGCCGGGCATGCCGATGGGCTCACCGGGCATGGAAATGGGCGACCCCAAGGATGCCTACCAAGTGATCGGGGTGACCCAGGGCGGCCAGGACACCGTGGTCGCCAACTACTGATGCTCGGCCTGTGGGCGCTGTTTTTCAGTGCCTTTGGCGCCGCCACCCTGCTGCCGCTGCAATCGGAAGCCGTGCTGGTCGGGCTGTTGCTGGGCCAGCCCGAGGCCTGGGCCACCCTGCTGCTGGTCGCCACCTTGGGCAACGTGCTCGGTTCGGTGGTGAACTGGCTGTTGGGCCGGGCCATCGAGCACCTGCGCGACAAGCGCTGGTTCCCCTTCAGCACCGCGCAGTTGGCGCGTGCGCAGCAGCGCTACCAGCGCTGGGGCCAATGGTCGCTGCTGCTCAGCTGGATGCCGGTGATTGGCGACCCCTTGACGCTGATTGCCGGGATCATGCGCGAACCGTTCTGGCGCTTCCTGCTGCTGGTGAGCGTGGCCAAAGCAGGGCGCTATGCAGTGCTCACCATGATCACCCTGGGCTGGTTTCACGCTCGGTAACACCTTTCGCCCTCTCCTTGGTCCATGGGCTGTTACAGTGCTTTTTTCCTACAAGGTTCTACAGGGAGTTCCCCCATGCTGCGCGCAACAGCTCTGGCCTTGGCGTGCCTGGCCGGCGGTTCGGCCGTCGCTGCCGAATCGCCCACCTTCGGCCCCCAGCTCGAAGGTTTCCGCTACCCGCATCCGCTCCAGCATTTCGACTTCAAGTCCCAGGGCCAGGCCCTGCAGATGGGCTACATGGACGTGCCTGCACAAGGCCAGGCCAACGGCCACAGCGTGGTGTTGATGCACGGCAAGAACTTCTGCGCCGCTACCTGGGAAACCACCATCGAGGCGCTGAGCAAGGCCGGCTACCGAGTGATCGCCGTCGACCAGGTCGGCTTCTGCACGTCCAGCAAACCGGCGCACTATCAGTACAGCTTCCAGCAGCTGGCAGACAATACCCATGCCCTGCTGGAGCGCCTGGGGGTCAAGCGTGCCAGCGTGCTCGGCCACTCAACAGGCGGCATGCTCGCCACCCGCTACGCGCTGATGTACCCGCAACAGGTCGAGCGGCTGGCGATGGTCAACCCGATCGGCCTGGAAGACTGGAAGGCGCTTGGCGTGCCCTACCGTACCGTGGACCAGTGGTATGCCCGCGAGCTGAAGCTCAATGCCGAGGGTGTACGCGAGTATGAGCGCAAAACGTATTACGCGGGCCGCTGGAAGCCGGAATACGAGCGCTGGGTGCAGATGCTGGTGGGGCTCAACCAGGGCCCCGGGCATGAAGCGGTGGCGTGGAACTCGGCATTGATCTACGACATGATTTTCACCCAGCCGGTGTACCACGAGTTCAAGGACCTGCAGATGCCCACCTTGCTGTTGATCGGCGACAAGGACAGCACGGCGATCGGCAGTGATATCGCGCCGCCGCAGGTCAAGGCCAGGCTGGGCAAGTACGCCGAACTGGGGCCGCAGGTGACCAAGCTGATCCCCAAGGGTGAGCTGATCACCTTCGAAGGCATGGGGCACGCGCCGCAGATCGAAGAGCCGGTCAGGTTCAACCGCACGCTGATCGAATGGTTGGGGCGCTGAGCGCTGAGCGGCTGTCGGGCTTAGCCCCCTCCAAACCGCTGCAGTTGCATCTCCCGTAGCCGGCTCAGGGTGCGTTGAAAAGGGAACGCCAGGTAACCCTGGGTGTAGAGGGCATCCAGCGGTACGTGCGCTTCCAGGTACAATGCCACCCGGCGGTCATAACACTCGTCGACCAGGGCAATGAACCGGCGCACCGCGTCGTCCTTGGGCGACAAGGCGGGTAGCTGACGATCGCCCGCCGCTACCCGCAGCGCCGCATCCTCGGTGCCACGGGCAATGCGCCCCGCCCGCTGTTCACCGCCCAGCGCCGGCACTGCCGATAACACAATGGCTGCAAAACGGTCGCACAAAGCCATGAAATCCACAGCTGCCAGTGGTTGCTCGCACAGGTCGGCAAAACGGCACCAGATGGCGTGGTCATTGCGGCGCACCACCTGGACTTGCCGGGTGCCGATCGGCAACGGCCGGTCGGTGCCGCCACCGTCGGGGCCAAGCTGGCGGAACACCTCGCCCAGCCGGCTGGCCTGCCCCGCCTCTACCACCCAGTAGCGCTGCTGCGCTGCGCCGGGGTGCAGGCGGTGATCCTGCCCGCCAGCCACCGGCAGCACCTGCATGTGGCGCTGGATTGCGGCGATAGCCGGCAGGAAGCGCTCGCGGTTGAAACCGTCGCTGTACAGTTGCTCGGGTGGCTGATTGGACGTGGCGACAACCACCACACCCTCGTCGAACAGCACCTGGAACAGCCGGCCAAGAATGATCGCATCGCCAATGTCATTGACGAACAGTTCGTCGAAGCACAACACCCGGATCTGGCCGGCGAGCTCCCGGGCCAGCGCTTGCAATGGGTCGGCAGTGCCGTTCAGCTGGAACAGGCGCTGGTGGACCCAAGCCATGAAATGGTGGAAATGCTGGCGTCGGCTGGGCACGGTCAGGCAGCGATGGAACTGGTCCATCAGCCAGGTCTTGCCACGGCCGACCGGCCCCCATAGGTAGATACCCTGGGCCGGGCGGCCCTGTTCAAGGGCCTGAAAACAGCCCTGCAAGGCGTCAACGGCGCGCGCCTGGGCGGGGTCGGCGACATAGCCCTGGGTAGCCAGGGCTTGCTGGTAAAGGAATTGCGGGGTCATGGCCATGCCGCATTCTACACGGCCTAGGGCGCGCCAGGTTCAGGGCTACTTGCTCAGGCCGACCTTGAGCAGCGCGCCATCCTTGTCATCGGTGAGTACGTACACATACCCATCCGGCCCCACCCGTACATCGCGGATGCGCGCTTTCAGATCACCGAGCAGGCGCTCTTCATGCACCACCTTGTCACCCTTCAATTGCAAGCGGATCAGTTCCTGCGTGGCCAGCGCACCAATGAACAGGTTGTGGTCCCACGCCTTGAAGGTGGGGCCGTCGTAGAACGCCATCCCGCTGATGCCCGGCGACTTCTCCCAGACATGGTGCGGGTCGACCATACCCTTGACATGCTTGCCCTTGGCCTCGGGAATCGGCAACAGTGAATAATTGATGCCATGGGTGGCGACCGGCCAACCGTAGTTCTTGCCGGCCTCGGGAATATTGATTTCATCACCACCGCGCGGGCCGTGTTCGTGGGTCCACAGCTTGCCAGTCCAAGGGTTGAGCGCAGCACCTTGCTGGTTGCGGTGGCCATACGACCAGATTTCCGGCCGCACATTGTCCCTGCCGACAAACGGGTTGTCCTTGGGCACCTTGCCGTCCGGCCAGATTCGCACCACCTTGCCCTGCGGTTTGTCCAGGTCCTGCGCGGTAGCGCGCTGGTTGTTCTCGCCCAGGGCGATGAACAGGTAGCCATCACGGTCGAACACAAGCCGCGAGCCGAAATGGTTACCCACCGACAGCTTGGGCTGCTGGCGGAAGATCACGTTGAAGTTCTCCAGCCGGGCGCGGTCTTCGGACAATTGCCCGCGGCCGACCGCCGTGCCGGCCTTGCCGTCACTGCCCTCCTCGGCGAAGGACAGGTAGACCGTGCGGTCTTTGGCAAAGTCTGGCGACAACGCCACATCCAGCAGGCCACCCTGGCCCTCGGCCCACACTTTCGGCACGCCATTGATGGGCGGGCCGACCTTGCCCTCGGCGTTGACCAGGCGCAGGTTGCCGGCACGCTCGGTGAGCAGCATGTCCTTGCCACCCGGCAGGAAAGCCAGTGCCCATGGGTTGCGCAGGCCATCGGCCACGGTGCTGACGGTCAGGCTGCCTTCTTCACTGGGAAACTGCTGTTCGGACGCGGCCTGGGCCAGCAGGGGCAGCAGCGCAGCGGCGGTCAGGGTGGCTAGCCAGGGTGCTCGGAGCATGCACAATTCCTTTCAAGTGGGCTTATGGCGCACGCGGGTTGTCGCGCGCTGGCCGGGACGGTTCCAGGTTCGGGGTTTGCTGCTGGCGACGCAGGTTGTCGCCATTGCCGATGCCGCGGTTGTCCAGCGTGGGCACACGCTGTTGCGGCTCGGTAGACGGGCCGCGCACCGGCGGGGTGGCCGGCAGGCTGCCTTGGCGGCTGTTGGGGTTGGCGCGCTGAATCGGACTGTTGTACGAGTTGCGGTAGTCGGCAGCGAGCTGCAACGGTGGCTGCGGAGCCGCGTGCACGGGCAGGCACAAGGCCAGGCCAAGGGCCAGCGTGGGCAATGTCGGACTCATGCTTCACCTCCTGTACGAAAACGCGGCGCCTGCTGGCTTTGATAGCCTGAGGCGCCAGGGGTTCGCGGCCAGATGTGTGAAAGCATGTGGAGTTGCATCCTGATGTTTCAGCAGGCGCCGTGGGGGCCGCTGGCGGCCCCGCCCTCATTGGCCGGTATCGACCTTGTGCCGCGCGGCATACAGGCACAGCATCTCCATCGCCAGGGTTGCCCCGGCCAGGGCGGTAATGTCGGCATGGTCGTAAGCCGGTGCCACTTCCACCAAGTCCATGCCTACCAGGTTGATGCCGCGCAGCCCGCCGAGAATCTCCAGTGCCTGCACCGTGCTCAAGCCACCACACACCGGCGTGCCGGTGCCAGGCGCGTAGGCCGGGTCCAGGCAGTCGATATCGAAGGTCAGGTACACCGGGCGCTCGCCCACGCGCTGGCGAATCGCCGCAATGACCGCCTCGGTGCCCTGCCGGTGCACCTGCCTGGCGTCCAGGATGGCGAAGCCCTGGCTGTCGTCGTTGGTGGTCCGCAGGCCGATCTGCACCGAGTGGGCGGGATCGACCAGGCCTTCACGGGCGGCATGCCAGAACATGGTGCCATGGTCGATGCGTTTGCCCTCCTCGTCCGGCCAGGTGTCGCTGTGCGCATCGAAATGCACCAGCGCCAGCGGGCCATGGTGGCGGGCATGGGCCTTCAACAGTGGGTAACTGATGAAATGGTCGCCGCCCAGGGTGAGCATCGCGCAGCCGGCTTGCAGAATGTGTTCGGCATGGGCTTCGATGCTATTGGGTACCGACTGCGGCGTGCCGCTGTCGAAGGCGCAGTCGCCATAGTCGATCACCGCCAGGTGGTCGAAGGGGTCGAACGCCCACGGCCAGTGGCGGGCCCACGCCTGCTGCACCGAGGCGGCACGAATGGCCCTGGGGCCGAAGCGTGCGCCGGGCCGGTTACTGGTGGCGGTATCGAAAGGTACGCCGCTGACCACCACATCCACCCCATGCAGGTCGCGGCTGTAGCGGCGGCGAGCAAAACTGGTGATGCCGGCATAGGTACTTTCGGCGGCAGTGCCATACAGGCTGTCGCGGGTAATGGCCTGGTCGTTGTTCAAGGCTTGCTCCACGGTCGGGCTCCTCGGTCTGCAGGGTTATTGGCGGCTGCGAAAGGCGGTCCACAGGCGGTTGCGCTGGCGCAGGTCGGCCAGGGCCATGCTGCGGTCGGCGAACAGCCGCTGACGAACTTCGGCCGGTGGGTAGATATCCGGGTCGTTGCGCACGGCTTCATCCACCAGCGGCGTGGCGGCCTGGTTGGCGTTGGCGAAAAACAGCGTGTTGGTCAGCGCCGCCACCGACTCGGGCTTAAGCATGAAGGCGATGAACGCCCGCGCCGCCTCCGGGTGAGGTGCATCCTTGGGGATCGCCAGGTTGTCTTGCCACACCAGCGTGCCCTCGCGGGGGATGCGGTAGATCAGCTCGAACGGCTTGCCGGCACGCCGGGCCTGGTCGGCGGCCATGGCGGCATCGCCGTTGTAGGTCAGCGCCAGGCACACGCTGCCGTTGGCCAGGTCGCTGATCTGCCGGCCATTGGCAACGTAGCTGATCGACGGCTGCAATTGGCCCAGCAGCTTCTGGGCAGCTGCCAGGTCATCCTTGCTCTGGCTGTACGGGTCCTTGCCCAGGTAGTTCAGGGCCACGCCGATCACTTCCTGCGGCGAGTCCGGCATGGCGATACCGCAGTCTTTCAGGCGGCTGGCGTACTCGGGCTTGAACAGCAGGTCGAGGCTGTCCAGCGGTACCTCGCCCAGGCGCTGGCGCACCGCCTGTACGTTCACCCCCAGGCCCAGCGTGCCCCAGGTGTAAGGCACCGCGTAACGGTTGCCGGGGTCGGCCTCGGCGAGCTTGGCCAGCAGGTCGCGGTCGAGGTTGGCATAGCCGGGCATGGCCTGGGCCTGCAACGGCTGCAGGGCATTGGCCTTCAGCGCCCGCGCCAGCACCGTGGCGGACGGCACGACAACGTCGTAACCGCTGCCCCCGGTAAGCAGCTTGGTTTCCAGCACTTCGGTGGTATCGAAGGTGTCGTAGCGGACCTTGTAGCCGGTCTCCTGCTCGAAGCGCTGGAGGGTCTGCGGGGCGACATAGTCCGCCCAGCTGTAAAGGTTCACGACTTTCTCTTCGGCTTGCAGCGGCAAGGCCAGTACCAGCGACAACAGGCACAACGATGAACGCATGACAGACACCTCGGCAAATGGGTGGATGCCGCGAGCATGTCAGCCGGGTTACATTGAAGAAATGGCAAGTTTGCAAAGCTGACATTCACCAGGAGCAATGCAATGCTCGGACAAGTGCATGACCCCGACCTGCACCTACTGCGGCTGTTCGTCACTGTAGCCGAGGCCGGTGGTTTCAGCGCTGCACAGGGGCTGCTGGGCTTGAGCCAGCCCACCATCAGCCAACGCATGGCCCAGCTGGAAACACGCCTGGGCTACCGCCTGTGCAGCCGGGGCAAGGGTGGTTTCCGGCTGACCGAGAAAGGCCGGATGCTGTTGGAAGCCACGCGCGCGCTGCTGCTGAACATCGAGCAGTTCCGCCAGCAGGCCAACGGTGTTGCCGGGCGACTGCTGGGCACCGTGCGCATCGGCCTGGCGGAAAACCAGGACAAGCAGGTGAGCCTCAAGCTGGCGGCGGCGATCGCGGCATTTCGCCGCCGCGTCGAGTCGGTGCAACTGGAACTGATCAGTGCTCCACCGGCGGAGCTGGAGCGGTTGTTGCTGGAGCAGCGGCTGGACTACGCCATCAGCTATTTTTCCGGTAAACAGGCGGCGTTCGACTACCAGCCCTTGTTCGAGGAACGGCAGCGGCTGTATTGCGGCAAAGGGCATCCCTTGTTCGGCGTGCCGCAGGTGCCGCGCCAGCGTTTGCTGGAGCAGGACCAAGTGCGCCACCCGTACCGTTTCATCGAAGGCGACGAGCCGTTCCAGAGCAGGCACGGCATGGCGGTGGCGGAACAGATCGAGAGCGTGCTGACGTTCATTCTTTCGGGCAGGCACATTGGTTATCTGCCGTGTCACAGCGCCCTGGCCTGGGAGGCCGAAGGGCAGCTGTGGGCACTGGACCCGGGGCTGGATTTTGTCGTGCCGTTTACCCTGGCCCGGCACCGGGCGCAGGTGGCCGGCGAGGCACAGCAGGCATTTGCCGAAGATGTATTGGCGGCCTTCGCCTGAAAGCCAAGCACGGTGCCTGTAGGAGCGGCCTTGCGTCGCGAAGGGCCGCAAAGCGGCCCCGGCAACCCATACTGAATGCTCAACCCAAAGGGTCCCAGGCACCCCTGCCCTGCGCCCAGGCTCAGTAAGCCAAGCTCCAGGTCAGCGTATAGGTGCGCCCGCGCCCCTGGTAGTCGTACAGGTACGCCGGCCCGTAGGTCGGCGAATAGAACAGCGTCGCGCGCTGCCCCCAGACCGTACTGTACTGCTTGTCCAGCAGGTTCTGGATACCCGCGCTGAAAGTGCCGAAACCGGTGTCCTGGCTGGCCAGCAGGTCGAAGGTGGTGTAGCCGTCGATCTCATGGTCGGCGTCGTCCTTCAGGCTGAAAGCGTGGTTGGCCTGCAGCCGCGCGCTGCGGCCGTCACCCTTCCAGCCAACGAAACCGGTGGCCTTCGACAACGACGCATAGCGGGCATCGCGTTTGATCCAGCCGCCGTCGACCGCCTCTTCCTCGGAGCGGGTCAGGTGCAGCGTGCCGCCTGCTTCCCAACCACTCTGGAAGTGGCGGGTCAATGCCCCTTCAAAGCCGAAGTCACGGCTCTTCTGCTCTTCGACATTGATGGTCAGCGTTTGCGAGTCGACGTTGATGATCTTGTCCGACCAGATGTAGTACAGCGCTGCCTGGGCGTCCCAGTCCAGGTCGGCATAGCGCCAGCCCAGCTCCACCTGACGGCTCTTGATCCCGGCCAGGGGGTTGTCTGCCACGCTCAGGCCCGGCTTGCCGTAGTACTTGGCCGGGTCTGGCAGGTCGAAGCCTTCGCCATAGTTGGCCCACGCCTGATGGCCATTCTTGAAGTCGTAAATGGCGCCGACGTTGAACAGGTTGACCTGGTAATCGTTACTGCCGCCGGGCACGCCCTTGAAGTCGCTGACATCCACGTCCATCTGCTGGCGCCGGGCGCCGCCAGACAAGGTCAGGTTGTCGGTGGCGCGCCAGTCCAGCTGGCCATACAGCGAAACGCCATCCACCCGATAGCTCGGGTAACGTGCGGCCTTGCTCTCCTTCTCCAGGTCCAGGCCACCGGATTCGGACGAGGTCTGTGCGTTGAAGGTGGTCTGCTCGGCACTGAAGCGCTCGCGGTCCAGGTCCACACCATAGGTCAGCTTGAGCGTGTCCCATTGCTTGGCGAACAACCCCTTGAGGCTGGAAACCTCGAAGTTCTGCTGCGAGGCAGCAAAATACACCCCCCGCGAGCCTGTAGGGGTGGCCCGGTTGTAGTACGGGAACGGGTAGAAGTTGTCGTCTTCCTTGCGGTACGACGCTTGCAGGTAGAAGTCCTGGCCGAGCACGTCGCTGTGGTGGTAGTTGGCGTTGAGCAGCAGGCGCCGGGTGCGCGGCTCCAGGCCGGCTGAATAACCGCTGCGCAGCTCGGCGTCTTCCAGGTCGGAGGGCGCGTTGTAGTTCAGGTTGGGGAAGTAGATACCGGTGCTGCCGTGGTTGCCCGAGTCGTAATACTGGGCCAGCAGGTCAAGGCTTTGCTGCTCGTTCAACTGCATGCCCAAGCTGCCGAGCACATCGACCGTGCGGTTGTACTGCAGGTCGGTCTGGGTGTTGTCGATGAATATCTGCTCGCCGGCCCCGTCGTAGAACGCTTCGTTCTGCTCGCCGGAGATACCCAGGCGGGCATTGACCCGCTCGTTGCCGCCGCTGATCGACTGGGCAAAGCGGGTGGCCAGGTCGTCGCTGTTGTTGAAGCCGCTGCTGGCACCCAACTGGGTCTCGAAACGGGCCGGCCCGGGTTCGCCCTTCTTGGTGACGATGTTGATGATACCGCCGGTGGCGCCCCCGCCGTAGATGGCGCTGGCACCAGACAGCACTTCGACGCGCTCGATATTGAACGGCGAAATGCTGTCGAACTGGCGTGACAGCCCCCGCGAGCTGTTCTGGCTGACCCCGTCGATCATCACCAGCACATTGCGCCCACGCATGTTCTGGCCGTAGTTGGTGCGCCCTTCCGGTGCCAGGTCCAGGCCCGGCACCAGCTTGCCGATGGCTTCCTTCAGGCTGACGCCACTGTCGATCTGTTCGCGCAGTTGCTGTTGGTCGACCACCCACACGGTCCCGGGGATTTCGCTGATTGCCGTACTGGTACGCGAAGCCACACTGACTTCGATCGGCTTGAGGTTGACCGCCTGCGGCGCAGCTTCGGCCTTGCGCAGGGTCACCGTGCGGGCATCGCTGAATTGCCAGCCCATGCCACTACCGGCCAGCAATTGTTGCAGCGCCTGCTCGACACTGTAGCTGCCGCGCAGGGCCGGGCCGGCCAGGCCGGCGACATCGCCGGTGGTGTACAGCAAGTGCAGGCCGGCCTGGTCGGCAAACGAGGTCAGGGCTTGGTCCAGCGGCTGCGCAGGCAGGTCGAGCTGAACCTGCCGGGCCTGCAGCTGGGCGTTTTCGGCGGTGGTCGAAGCAGCCGCCTGCAGCGGGCCGGTCAGCATGGCCAGGGCACTGCAAGACAACAGGGCATGGTGAAGTGAACCGCGGCGGCGGAGCAAAGGCTTGAGCATCAGAGACACGTAGGCGCTTCCTGGCAAGTCGTAAATGAGAATGAGTTGCTGATCAGTCCCACTACGACGATCTGGCTTGCAGGAACTTGCAGTGGCCACTGCAAATTTTTTCTGCGCTGGCCGCTCAATGCACCACGGCCAACCAAGGCAGGTAGGTCACCTTCAGCCCATACCGCTGCTCCAGGGTGCGCAACAGCGCCTGCGGCTCATCCAGGTCGAAGACCCCACTCACCTCCATCGCCGCCAGCTTGCTGTCGGACAGCACGATGCGCCCGTGCCGGTAACGCTCCAGCTCTTGCAGCACCTGCCCCAACGGCTTGCCATTGAAGATCAGCTTGCCGCGCTGCCAGGCCAACTGGGCACCGGCATCCGCCGCTACTGCCAACGGCTGCTCGCCGACCTTGGCCTCGCCCCGTGCCAGTACCACGCGCCCATCACGGCGCACGCTGAAGGTGGCGGCACGGCCCTGCACCGCTGCACCGGCCGTGTCCACCACGAACGGCCGGGCATCATCGGCCATTTCGAACAGTGCCTCACCTGCAGCCAGCACCACGCGCCGCTCATGCTCGCTGAATACCACACGCAAGGCGCTGGCACTGTTCAGGGTGACCCGCGTGCCATCGGCCAACGTCACGACCTGCCGCTCACCCACGCCAGTGTGGTAATCGGCCAACAACACCGGCGCCTGCTGCCAGGCGACCAGGGCAGTGACCAGCAATACCCCGCAGGCCGCTACGCCCGCCTGCTGCAGCCACCGGCGGCAATGGCGCAGGGCCTGGCCAATGTACTTGGCCACCATGCTTTCCGACACGCCAAGGCGTTGTGCGACCTGCTTCTGGGTCAGGCCGTCGACGCGGTTCAGCAACAAGGCCTGGCGGGCCTTGCAGGGCAACTGCAAAAGCGCCTGATCGAGCAGTTGCAGGCGCTCACGCGCCAGCAACACCGCCTCGGGCGCTGGCGCTGGGCAGGCTAGCTCGCCTGCCCCGTCGCAATCATCGTGGCTGGCCGCGATGCGTTGCTCGCGGCGCAGGGCGTCGATGGCCAGGTTACCCGCCACGCGGAAGATGAAACTGCGCGCGTGCAGCACCGGCAACGCCTGCTCGTCGATGTTCACCAGCTTGAGGTAGGTTTCCTGCGCGACGTCGGCGGCACGCTGGCGGTCGCTCATGCGCCGGGTCAGGAACTGCAGCAAGTCGTCGTAGTGCTCCTGGAAACTCGCCAGCAGGCCCGACACAGGTGAAGTCAGCATGGGTTTGGGAACGACCAGTAAGAGAAGTTATCGACTGTTAATGAGAAACAGTATCTTTCATCTGACCCAACACTTTCAACGCCGGCGCGCATTTGCCACACTGACGGCTCGTTCACTTAGGCAAGGTCGTACCCATGGTTGCCCGACTGCACCGCTACACCCGCCTGCTCATCGCCCTGTGCCTGACCAGCAGCCTGGCGGCCTGCGCGCTCCTGCAGCCACGCGACCCGCTGAACATCAGCGTGATCGGCATCGAACCGCTGCCGGGGCAGGAACTGGAGCTGCGCATGGCCGTGAAAATGCGGGTGCAGAACCCCAACGAAGAGGCAATCGACTACAACGGCATCGCCCTCGACCTGGAGGTGAACGGCCAGCCACTGGCTGCCGGGGTCAGTGACCAGCAGGGGCACATTGGCCGCTACGACGAGGCGGTGATCGTGGTGCCGGTGAGCATCACGGCGTTCTCTTTCCTGCGCCAGGCCTACGGGCTGGGCCAGGTGGGTACCCTGCAGGGCCTGCCCTACAAGCTACGCGGCAAGCTGGCCAGCGGGCCACTGGGCACCGTGCGCTTCACCGACGAGGGCAAGCTGGACCTGCCCAAAGGGACCACCTGGTAAACAGCGGGCGCTCAGCGGTTGGCGCTGGCTGCTGCCATCAGCTTGTTGACTTCGCTGCGGACCATGCTGGCGTATTCGGGCGGCGACATGCCCTCCAGCTCAGCGCGTACCCACTCGGCCCACTTGCCTTTGCGCCGTGGCTTCTCGGCGATCAGCCGGGCGGCTTCGCCCTTGGCCTTGCCCAGGTTGGTCTGCCACATTTCGAACAGCCGGGCCTTCTCTGCCTCGATCTGCGCCCGTTCCTCGAAGCTCATGTTGGCCAGATTGAAACTCATGCATCACCTGCTAGACCGTAAATGGCGGCTATCTTACACCAACGCGCCAACCTCACGCCGACGCAACTTTTCCGGCGCGTAAGTATCCATTGTTCAAACCACCCATCGACGAGGACACTTTAATGGCCCGGAAAAAAGCCACGCTGGCCGACAGCGATCAAATCAAGGACCAGGTCTTCAGTGAGTTGCAGGCGCTGATCGAAGAATCGGAGAAGCTGCTCAACGACAGCGCTGACCTGGTTGGCGAAGAAGCCGACAGCCTGCGCGCGCAGGTCAGCCTGAAGCTGAAACAGGCACGCCAGGCCGCCGCAAACATGCGTGACAAGGCGCAGCCCATGGTCAACGCCACGCAGGACTACATCGGTGGCCACCCGTGGCAAACCGTGGCCATTTCCGCCGGCCTCGGCCTGGTGGTGGGCCTGCTGCTGGGCCGGCGCAACTGACCGAGCGGCCGCGCCGGCGGCACGCTTCAGGCGGCTTGCGCCAGCGGAATCCCGCTGTGGAAGCGCAGCTCCTGGTCGGGTGACTGGATAAGCTCCGCTTCCGCCGCGCGCACCAGTTCAATGCGGCGGGCAATGTCCGCCGCATCCCCATAGTGGTGCGCCAGTTTCAGGTAGCCTTGGTAATGGCGCGCCTCGCTTTTCAGCAGGCCATGGTAGAAACGGCCCAGCTCTTCATCCAGGTGCGGCACCAACGCGGCAAAGCGCTCGCAGCTGCGCGCTTCGATGAACGCCCCGACCACCAGCGTATCCACCAGCTTGACCGGCTCATGGGCGCGCACCAGCCGGCGCAGCCCCGATGCGTAGCGCCCCGCCGACACCGGCCGCAGCGGTACGCCACGGCGTTTCATCAGGCGCAGCACCTGCTCGTGGTGCACCAGCTCCTCGCGCGCCAGGCGCGACATCATGTTGATCAGGTCAAGGTGGGTGTTGTACTTGGCGATCAGGCTCAGGGCTGTGCTGGCGGCCTTGAATTCGCAGTTCTTGTGGTCGATCAGCAAGGTTTCCTGGTCGGCCAGTGCTGCTTCGATCCAGGCGTCTGGCGTCGGGCAGCCCAGGAAGGCATCGATTTCGGGGGTCAGGGACATGAGCATGCAACCACACGGAACAGGCAGGGCTGGCGATTATACCGGCGGTGGCGGTCGGCGCCAGTGGCTATGCTTGATGTGTATCAAGCACCCGCGCGGGCAGCGGGGACTATAGTCAGGCATTGGTCGCCCCCCTTTGACTGGAGTTAACGCCCATGCAAGCCATCCGCAGCATTCTCGTGGTGCTCGACCCCGAACACGCCCACAGCCGGGCACTGACCCGGGCCAAGCTGATTGCAGGCGTCACCGGCGCGCGCCTGCACCTGCTGATGTGCGACAAACGGCATGACCACAGCGCGCTGTTGAGCGTGCTGAGCCGCCAACTGCACGACGACGGTTATGACAATGTCTCCCACGAAGAGGCCTGGCGCGATAACCTGCACGACACCATCATCTACGTGCAGCAGGCCGAAGGCTGTGAGCTGGTAATCAAGGAACACCGCCCCGACAACCCGCTGAAAAAGGCCCTGCTCACCCCCGATGACTGGAAACTGCTGCGCCAATGCCCGTGTGCCGTGCTGATGGTCAAGAGCGAGCGGCCGTGGACTGGCGGCAGGATTCTGGCCGCGGTGGACGTGGGCAACCAGGACGAGGATCACCGCCGCCTGCACGCCAGCATCATCGACCATGGCCATGACATCGCCGCGCTGGCCAAGGGCGAGCTGCATGTCATCAGCGCGCACCCGTCGCCCATGCTGTCGGCGGCCGACCCGGTCTACCAGTTGAGCGAAACCATCGAGGCACGCTACCGTAAAGCGTGCGAGGCGTTCCAGGCCGAGTACGGCATCAGCGAGGAACGCCTGCACGTGGCTGAAGGACCGGCAGATGTGCTTATCCCCCATACCGAGCAGCGGTTGGATGCGGTGGTGACCGTGATCGGTACGGTGTGCCGCACAGGGATTACCGGGGCGTTGATTGGCAATACTGCAGAGGTGGTACTCGATGAGCTGAAGGGCGACGTGCTGGTGCTCAAGCTTGAAGAAACCAGCACCAAGCTGGCCGAACGGGTCCGGGGTTGACGCCCCCTGCAGGCGCGCCACAGCGGCGCGCCTGCACAAGGCCGCAGGTACCCGTCAGCCCAATGCTTCACGCACCTTCGGGTCCAGCCCCTCCCCGTCGTTGGCTGCAATCCACTCCAGCAGTTGCCTGCGCATGGCCGGCGTCCAGAAGCTTTGCAGATGCTGGCGTACCCCTTGCACGGCCAGCGCTCGGTTAGGCTCGCTGTCGAAGTAATGGGCAATCTGGTTGGCCATCTTGACCAGGCTGGCGCTGCTCATTGGCGTACCTCGGCTTTCTCCGCTGTGCGGCGCTCCTGCAGCAGGCGCCGCTGTTCATCACTGAAGTCCTGATAGCGCTGCTGCCATTGCGAAGGCTGGAACACTTTGACCACCTCCACCGCCGTGACCTTGTACTCAGGGCAGTTGGTAGCCCAGTCGGAGTTGTCGGTGGTGATCACGTTGGCCCCCGACTCGGGGAAGTGGAACGTGGTGTACACCACCCCCGCGGCCACCCGCGCACTGACCTTGGCGCGCAGCACCGTCTGCCCGGCACGGCTGCCAATGCCGACCCAGTCGCCGTCCTGGATACCCCGGCTTTCGGCATCGGTGGGGTGGATTTCCAGGCGGTCGGCGTCGTGCCAGGCCACGTTGCCGGTGCGCCGCGTCTGCGCGCCGACGTTGTACTGGCTGAGGATGCGCCCGGTGGTCAGCAACAGCGGGTAGCGGCTGTTGACCTTTTCGTCAGTCGGCACATAGCCGGTGAGCATGAAGCGGCCCTTGCCCCGTACGAACTGGTCGATGTGCATGGTTGGCGTGCCATCCGGCGCGGCCTCGTTGCAGGGCCATTGCAGGCTGCCATGGCGTTCGATTTCGGCGTAGCTGACCCGGCGGAAGGTCGGGGTCAGGCGGGCGATTTCATCCATGATCTCGGACGGGTGGCGGTAGTGCATCGGGTAGCCCAGGGCGTCGGCCAGGGCGATGGTAGCTTCCCAGTCAGCCTTGCCGGCCAGCGGTTCCATGACTTTGCGCACCCGTGAAATTCGCCGCTCGGCGTTGGTGAAGGTGCCGTCTTTTTCCAGGAACGAACTGCCCGGCAGGAACACGTGGGCGAACTTGGCGGTTTCGTTGAGGAAGATGTCCTGGACCACCACGCACTCCATCGCGAGCAAGGCAGCGGTAACGTGCTGGGTGTTGGGGTCACTTTGGGCAATGTCTTCACCCTGGCAGTACAGCGCCTTGAAGCTGCCGTCCAGCGCTGCCTCGAACATGTTGGGAATACGCAGGCCCGGGTCGGGCTGCAAGGTCACGCCCCAGGCCTGCTCGAACTCTTCACGCACCGCCTGGTTGGAAATATGCCGGTAACCGGGCAACTCATGGGGGAACGAACCCATGTCGCACGAACCCTGCACGTTGTTCTGGCCGCGCAGTGGGTTGACCCCTACCCCTTCACGGCCGATGTTGCCGGTGGCCATGGCCAGGTTGGCGATGGCCATCACCGCGGTGCTGCCCTGGCTGTGCTCGGTCACCCCAAGGCCGTAATAGATGGCCGCATTACCGCCGGTGGCGTACAGCCGGGCGGCGGCGCGGATCTGCTCTGGCGCTACGCCACACACCGGGCCAAGCACTTGCGGGGCGTTCTCGGCACGGCTGACGAAGTCGCGCCAGCGGGCGAAGTCTTCGGTTTCGCAGCGGGCATCGATGAAGCCCTGGTCCAGCAGGCCCTCGGTGACAATCACATGGGCCAAGGCGTTGAGCATGGCCACGTTGGTACCAGGGCGCAGTTGCAGGTGCAGCTCGGCACGGGCGTGCGGCGCGTCGACCAGGTCGATACGTCGTGGGTCGATCACGATCAGCCGCGCGCCCTGGCGCAGGCGGCGCTTGAGCTGCGAGCCGAACACCGGGTGGGCGTCGGTAGGGTTGGCACCGATCACCAGTATCACGTCGGCCTGCATCACCGAGTCGAAGCTTTGCGTACCTGCCGACTCGCCGAGGGTCTGCTTCAGGCCATAACCGGTCGGTGAATGGCAGACCCGGGCACAGGTGTCGACGTTGTTGTTGCCGAACGCCGTACGCACCAGCTTCTGCACCAGGTACGCCTCTTCGTTGGTGCAGCGGCTGGAGGTAATGCCGCCAATGGAGTCACGCCCATACTTGAGCTGGATACGGCGCAATTCGCTGGCGGCGTAGTTCACCGCCTCGTCCCAGCTGACCTCTTGCCACGGGTCCTCCAGGCGCTTGCGGATCATCGGTTTGGTGATGCGGTCCGGGTGGGTCGCGTAGCCCCAGGCGAAACGCCCTTTGACGCAGGCGTGGCCATGGTTGGCGCCGCCGTTCTTGTCCGGGACCATGCGCACCAGCTTGTCCCCTTTCATTTCTGCGCGGAACGAGCAACCCACACCGCAGTAGGCACAGGTGGTGACCACCGAACGCTCGGGCTGGCCCAGTTGCACCAGGCTTTTTTCCGTCAGGGTCGCGGTTGGGCAGGCCTGCACACAGGCGCCGCACGACACGCACTCCGAAGCCAGGAAATTGTCTCCGCCGGCCGCCGCCACCCGCGACTCGAAACCACGCCCGGTGATGGTCAGGGCGAAGGTGCCCTGGATGTCCTCGCAGGCGCGCACGCAGCGGCTGCAGACAATGCACTTGCTCGGTTCATAGTCGAAATACGGGTTGGAAACGTCCTTTTTCTCAGCCAGGTGGTTGGCGCCGTCATAGCCATAGCGCACCTCGCGCAGGCCAACCTGCCCGGCCACGGTCTGCAGCTCGCAGTTGCCGTTGGCCGAACAGGTCAGGCAGTCCAGCGGGTGGTCGGAGATGTACAGTTCCATCACGTTGCGGCGCAAGCCGGCCAGGCGCGGGGTTTCGGTGCGCACCACCATGCCTTCGCTGACCGGCGTGGTGCACGATGCCGGGTAGCCGCGCATGCCTTCGATTTCCACCATGCACATGCGGCACGAGCCAAAGGCTTCAAGGCTGTCGGTGGCACACAGTTTGGGGATGCTGGTGCCGAGCATGGCCGCGGCGCGCATCACCGAGGTGCCGGCCGGCACGCTGATGGCACGGCCATCGATGCTCAGGCTGACCTGCACGTCGCTGTCGCGAGCCGGGGTGCCCAGGTCGGTTTGCGGGTCGAAGAAGTTGATCACTGTGCGGCCTCCGTGGTGGTCAGCCCGAAATCGGCGGGGAAGTACTTGAGGGCGCTGGCGACCGGGTAGGCGGTCATGCCACCCATGGCGCACAGCGAACCGTACTGCATGGTGTCGCACAGGTCGCGCAGCAACAGGGCGTGGTCATGGCGCTCGCCCGTTTCGCTGCTGGCGATCAAGCGGTCGACCACCTCCATGCCCCGTGTCGAGCCGATGCGGCACGGGGTGCACTTGCCGCACGACTCCTCGGCGCAGAACTGCAGGGCAAAACGCGCCATGCTGGCCATGTTCAGGGTGTCGTCGGCGACCACCACACCGCCATGGCCAAGCATCGCGCCCATGGCGGCGAAGGCTTCATAGTCCAGCGGCGTGTCGAAGTGGCTGGGTGGCACCCAGGCGCCAAGCGGGCCGCCGACCTGCGCAGCTTTCAGCGGCCGGCCACTGGCCGTGCCGCCCCCGTAGCCCTCTACCAGCTCGCGCAGGGTCAGGCCAAAAGCCCGCTCCACCAGGCCGCCGTGGCGCACATTGCCGGCCAGCTGGAACGGCATGGTCCCCAGTGAGCGGCCCATGCCGAAGTCACGGTAGAACGCGGCGCCCTTGGCCAGGATGATCGGCACCGAGGCCAGGGTGAGCACGTTGTGGACCAATGTCGGCAAGCCGAACAGGCCTTGCAGCGCGGGCAGTGGCGGCTTGGCGCGGACGATGCCGCGCTTGCCCTCGATCGATTCGAGCAGTGCGGTTTCTTCACCACAGATGTAGGCGCCGGCCCCCACCCGTACCTGCAGCTCGAAAGCCCGGCCGCTACCAGCCACGTTGACCCCCAGGTAACCGGCCGCACGGGCGATGGCAAACGCCTGCTCGAGCACACGGATGGCATCGGGGTATTCCGAGCGCACATAGATGTAGCCCATGTCGGCGCCCACGGCGAGGCCGGCAATGATCATGCCTTCGATCAGCAGGAACGGGTCGCCCTCCATCAGCATGCGGTCGGCAAAGGTGCCGGAGTCGCCCTCGTCGGCATTGCACACCACGTACTTCTGGCCTGCGCCAGCGTCCCGCACGGTGCGCCACTTGATACCCGCCGGGAAGGCCGCACCACCGCGGCCGCGCAAGCCAGAGTCCAGCACGGCAGCGACCACTTCGGCGCCGTCCAGCGCTACCGCGGCTTCAAGGCCGGCGAAACCGCCGTGCGCCCGGTAGTCGTCCAGCGACAACGGGCGGGTAATGCCGGCGCGGGCAAACAGCAGCCGTTGCTGGGTCTTGAGGTAGGGGATCGCCTCGACCGGCCCAAGCGCCAGCGGGTGCTCGGCGGGCTCACCGGCCAGGGCATCGAGCAGCGCCGGCACGTCTTGTGCGGTGACCGGGCCAAAGCCGCGGCGGCCTTGCGCACTGTCGCACTCGACCAGCGGCTCCAGCCAGTACAGCCCACGCGAGCTGGTGCGCTGGCTCTCCAGCGGCAACTGGCGCCGCTCGGCTTCGCGCTGGAAGGCCTCGGCGACCTGGTCGGCGCCCACGGCGCGGGCGACCGAATCACAGGCAATGAACAGCTTCAGCATGCTGCATCCTCCTGGCAGGCATTGACCAAGGCGCGCAAGCGCTCGGGGGTGAGCCGTGCATGCACCTGGCCGTCGAGTTCCAGCGCGGGTGAGCAGGCGCAGGCGCCCAGGCAATACACCGGGCGCAGGCTGATGGCGCCGTCGGCACTGGTGCCATGGTCGTCGAGTGCCAGCTGTTCACGCAGCTGCGCCGCGAGTGCCTCGGCGCCACGGCTCTGGCACGACTCGGCGCGGCACAGGCGCAAGGTATGGCGTGCCGGCGGCGCAGTGCGGAAGTCATGATAGAAACTGATTACCCCACGCACCTCGGCCAGGCTGAGGTTGAGGGCATGGGCCAGTTCGGGAACGGCGGCATCGGGGATGTAGCCCAGGTCATGCTGGATAGCATGCAGCATCGGCAACAGGGCGCCGGGGGTGTCTTTGTCGCGCGCCAGAATGCGCTGGATAACGGGCAGGTGGAGCAATTCATCAGGCATACAGCGGACCTCGGCATCACGGACCCTGCCTGTGTTGTTGTAATGGCAGGTATCCAGCGTGTTCTGCTGCGGCACGCCGGCAACGTCACGGTTGCGCGATGGCGGCGGCCTCCTCGCCGACGGCCGCGCATCTGCGTGCGCTGGTCCGACGGCATCCTGCAAGCATGGCACTTATGCCGCCGAAGGGTTGCGTACGAGCGACCAGGCGCATCCTGAAACCGACGCTGGTCAGCCCTGGCCGTGGGCCTTGAGCTTGAGTTTCTCGGTATCGACGCGGACGAACACCGAGTCCGCCGTCACGGTCAGCACGTCGCCAGCCCAGACTTCACAGATCACCCGGCTTTTGCGCCCTACTTCGCCTTCTACCCGGGCCTTGAGCAGCAATTCGAAGCCCATCGGGGTGGGCTTCAGGTAGGTCAGGTTGAGCGTACCGGTCACGCAGTCGATGCGCGGCAAGCTGCCCGGCGCGCGGCCTTCGTGCCGGTAGTGGTAGGCCATGGCGGTCCAGTTGGAATGGCAATCCACCAGCATCGCCAGCAGGCCGCCGTACACCAGGCCTGGCCAACCGCTGAAGGTGCTGTCCGGGGCATGCCTGCAGACCAGGTGGATACCATCGGCATGCCAATGGCTTTGCAGGTGCAACCCGCTGGGGTGGGAGCAACCGCAGCCGTAGCAGGTACCGTCTGGTGCCGCCATGGCCTGGAGTGAAAGGGGCTGGTCGTTCATACGCTTCCTGTGCTGATGAAAAAGGGGGCGCGCAACGCCCCCATTAAAGCAGAAACATCAGGCGGCCTGCGCAACCACGCGGCCACGCCGCTGGGTCAACGACACCAGCAGGATGAACACGGTCACCGCGGCGGTCATCAGTGTTTCGTAGCGGTAGGCATCGCTGAACAGCATGTAGCCCAGCACCATGACAATGGTGCCGATCACCAGCCAGGTTAGGTAAGGGAACAGCCACATTTTCAGCTCCAGCGGGCGCCCTTCGCGTTCAGCGCGCGCCCGCATGCGCAGTTGCGACACGGCGATCACCAGGTACACCAGCAACGCGATGGCACCGGTGGTAGACAACAGGAAGCCAAACACCTTGCCAGGGAACACATAGTTGACCAGGCAACCGGCGAAGCCTGCCAAGGTGGAGAACAGCACGGCCACGGTCGGCACCCCAGAGCCGGAAATGCGCTTGGTCATGCTCAGCGCCTGACCACGCGCGCCCAGCGAATAGAGCATGCGCGAGGCTGTGTACAGGCCCGAGTTCATGCAGCTGGTCACTGCCACCAGCACCACCAGGTCGACCAGCAGCTTGGCCCCCGGCACGTTCAGCACTTCCAGCACCCGCTGGAACGAACCCACCGCTTTCAATGCCGGGTCGTTCCAGGCCACCAGCGATACCACCAGGAAGATCGAGGCCAGGTAGAAGATGGCGATGCGGTAGACCACCAGGTTGGTGGCACGGCGGATCTTGTCTTTCGGGTTGGCGGTTTCGTCAGCGGCGATGGTGACGATTTCGGCACCGAAGAACGAGAAGATGGTGATCAGCACGCCACCCAGTACGGTGCCGAAGCCGTTGGGCATGAAGCCGCCGTGGTCCCACAGGCGGCTGACCCCGGACACCTCGGCCAGCGGCCAGAAACCGAACACCGCCAACCCGCTGACCACGATGAACGCAATGATCGCCACCACCTTGACCAAGGCGAACCAGTACTCGAACGCACCGAAGTTCTTCACGCTGACCAGGTTGGTGCCCGCCAGCACCAGCATGATCAGGAAGGCGAACAGCCACGAGGGCACGCCCGGGAAGTAGGCATGCAGGATGTCGGCGCCGGCGATGGCTTCGACCGGAATGATCAGTACCCAGAACCACCAGTACAGCCAGCCGATGGTAAACCCGGCCCACGGGCCGATGGCCTCGCTGGCATAGGTCGAGAACGAGCCGCTGTTGGGGTTGGCGATGGCCATTTCACCCAGCATGCGCATGACCAGCAGCACCAGCAGGCCGGTCATGGCGTAGGAGATGAGGATCGCCGGGCCAGCGGTGGCAATGGCATTGGACGAGCCGATGAACAGGCCGGCGCCGATGATGCCGGCGATGGAAATCATGGACACCTGGCGCGAGGTCAGGCCGTGCTGCAAGGAGCGCTGTTTCTTGTTGTCGTGAGAAGCCATGAAGAACCCTCGAATGGGTCGGCCGCGGCATGGCGGCTGAAGGTCGGAGCAGAATTCTTTTAAATTTCTGATGCGCGTTGTTGTTGTTTTGCAAAGACCAAAAGCGGGTTAACGACCTCCTCTTTACATGACCGGTTGTCATTGTTGATCCAGGTCAGTATTAATCTATAGGCCGGGGTCAACAAACGACCTTTTCGAAACACATGATTCCGTTTTGGAATGAACTCCTTACTTTTTTGCTCGGTATTCGCCCGTCATGTCCAAACGCCTGATGCCCTCGACCACCGCCCTTCAGTGTTTCGAAGCGGCCGCCCGCCATCTCAGCTTCACCCGTGCGGCGCAAGAGCTGCACCTGACCCAAAGCGCCGTCAGCAAGCAGGTGGCGCAGCTTGAAGACATGCTCTCGCACTCGCTGTTCCAGCGTATTCGCCGGCGCCTGCACCTGACCCCGGCCGGCGCCCTGTACCTCACCGAAGTGAACAAGATCCTCACCCAGATCGATATTTCCAGCCGCTACATCCTCAGCTATGGCGACGAAACCGAAGTGCTGCGCATCGCTACCCAGCCCACCTTCGGCGCGCGCTGGCTGGTGCCCAGGCTCAAGGGCTTCGGCGACCGCTACCCGCGTATTCACCTGGACATACGCAACGAGCTGGAGCCGTTCGACCTGGTCCAGGCCAAGGCCGACATCGCCTTTTTCTTCGGCCAGGGCACCTGGCCCGGGGCAACCTGCATCGAATTGTTCAGTGAAGAGGTCGTGCCGGTGTGCAGCCCGCAGCTAGTGGCCAGCCACCCTTTCGACAGTGCCCAGGCGCTGACCGAGCACCGCCTGTTGCAGTGCGTGTCGCGGCCCGAAGCCTGGCATGAGTGGTTCCTGGGGCTGGGCTTGCACAGCCAGAACAGCTACCACGGGCCGCGTTTCGACACCTTCTACCTGTGCATCCGCGCGGCCATCGCCGGTTGTGGCATCGCCCTGATCCCGCGCTACCTGGTGGCCGAGGAATTGAGCGAAGGCAAGCTGGTGGTGGCCTGGGACCACCCGGTGCCGAGCAATGGCCGGCACTTCATCGCGCATGCCGAACATGCCGCCGAAGTGCCCAAGATAAGGGCTTTTGTGCAGTGGATACGGGAGCGGGTAGCTGAGGGGGATTGATTTGAATGGCGAAGTATCGGCCAGATCACGAATCCATGGAATGACCGCAATCGAATAATTCGTTTGCGGAATAACCTGCGAACACGTTTGGATAATAAGAAACTCGAACAAGGTCCGCGTGCGTCATGAACCAGGAAAGTATCAGCCAGTCGATTGCCATCGTTCACCCAATCACACTTTCCCATGGCCGCAATGCCGAAGTCTGGGACACTGACGGCAAACGTTACATCGACTTTGTCGGCGGTATCGGCGTGCTCAACCTGGGCCACTGCAACCCGGCCGTGGTCGAGGCTATCCAGGCCCAGGCCACCCGCCTCACTCACTATGCCTTCAACGCCGCCCCCCATGGTCCGTACCTGGCGCTGATGGAGCAACTGAGCCAGTTCGTACCGGTCAGCTACCCGCTGGCCGGCATGCTCACCAACAGCGGCGCGGAAGCCGCGGAAAACGCCCTGAAAGTGGCCCGTGGCGCCACCGGTAAACGGGCCATCATCGCCTTCGACGGGGGCTTCCACGGCCGCACCCTGGCTACCCTGAACCTCAACGGCAAGGTCGCCCCGTACAAGCAACGGGTCGGCGAGCTGCCCGGGCCGGTCTACCACCTGCCCTACCCGAGCGCCGACACCGGGGTCACCTGCGAACAGGCACTCAAGGCCATGGACCGCCTGTTCAGCGTCGAGTTGGCCGTGGAAGACGTGGCGGCGTTCATTTTTGAGCCAGTGCAGGGAGAAGGTGGTTTCCTGGCCCTCGACCCGGCCTTCGCCCAGGCCCTGCGCCGCTTCTGCGACCAGCACGGCATCCTGATCATCATCGACGAGATCCAGTCAGGCTTTGGCCGCACCGGCCAGCGCTTCGCCTTCCCGCGCCTGGGGCTCGAGCCCGACCTGCTGTTGCTGGCCAAGAGCATTGCCGGCGGCATGCCCTTGGGTGCGGTGGTCGGGCGCAAGGACCTGATGGGGTCATTACCCAAGGGCGGCCTCGGCGGCACCTACTCGGGCAACCCCATTGCCTGTGCGGCAGCACTGGCCAGCCTGGCGCAGATGACCGACGAGAACGTGGCTACCTGGGGTGAGCGCCAGGAGCAGGCCATCGTCAGCCGCCACCAGCGTTGGACGGCCTCGGGCCTGTACCCGTTCATCGGGCGCCTGACCGGGGTGGGCGCCATGCGCGGCATTGAATTCGTCAATGCAGACGGCAGCCCGGCGCCGGCGCAACTGGCCAAGGTGCTGGACGCGGCGCGCGCCAAAGGCCTGCTGCTGATGCCCAGCGGCAAGGCGCGGCACATCATCCGCCTGCTGGCACCGCTGACCATCGAGGCCGAGGTGCTCGAAGAAGGGCTGGATATCCTCGAGCAGTGCCTGGCGGAGTTGAACTGAGCGTTACAGGCCCAGTTCTGCCGGGGTGAGCATGTCGGACTCGAACGCGATCCAGCCGCCTTCGAGTTCGGCATGGCCATTGACGATCGGGCCGTAGTAGGTCAGGCCGTTCTCCAGGGTGACGCAAATGTGCGTGGCATTCTTTTCAGGCGCCGCGAGCGTACCGACGAAATGCACCTTTTTCAGGGTTTCGGTCACCGCCTCCAGGCCAACGCGCATACCGGGGTTTTCCGATGCCTCGGTATCGCCCCCACGGTCCTCGGCGCTGATGGTGACGGTGGCGATGTACGGGTACTGGGTGCTCAAGCGGGGTTACCTCAATGGGTGGGTAGGCGTATGGGCGCGTAGAGTACGGCAGGCGTTGCCTGTTGTCTCTACCGGCCTCATCGCTGGCAAGCCAGCGCCCACAGGTATACAACCCTTGAATACGCTGCAGCCCCTGTAGGAGCGGGTTCACCTGCGAACAGGCCAGCCCTGCAACAGGTGATCTGGCTGCCCCGATCTGTTAGGGTGCCCGCCGATGCACGCCACACCACACGAGGATCCCGAGTGAGCGCCGAAGAACCCCTGATCGCCGACCTGTTCGATGTCGACAAACGTCTGTCCCTCAAGCCGGTGGTGGACTTCAACAGCTACCTGCGCAACGCTTTCGGCGAGGGCCCGTGCCGCTGCCACCGCTGCGTCGAAGGTGCCGACCCCAGCACCTATAGCCACGCGCACACCTTCACCTTCGACGGCCGCCCGTGGCACCGCCGTTTCGCCAGCACCGCCGGCAGCGATGTGGCCCAGGTGCTGAAGAAAGCCTGGCTGTCCTATACCAAGGCCGACCTGAACCTGATCGGCGCGCTGGACCTGGCCACGCTCAAGACCTTCACCGAAGCCGGCCTGCACCCACGCTTGCTGGCTTTGCTACCGGCGTGTGGCCTGGCTCGCGAAGTGGATGGCCAGTGGCTGCTGCAGGCCCAGGCCGACTGACAGCCCGGCGGCACGGCAGGATTCCACGGGTCTGCTAACGTGGTGGAATCCGCCCAGCCGCAGGTAGTCCGCCATGGCCCGCACAACGCCCATCGAGCTGTACCGCAACATCGGCATCGTCGCCCACGTCGACGCCGGCAAGACCACGACTACCGAGCGGATCCTGTTCTACACCGGGGTCAACCACAAGATGGGCGAGGTGCACGATGGCGCCGCGACCATGGACTGGATGGCCCAGGAGCAAGAGCGCGGCATCACCATCACCTCGGCGGCGACCACGGCCTTCTGGCAAGGCTCGACCAAGCAGTTCGCCGACAAGTACCGGTTCAACATCATCGACACCCCCGGCCACGTCGACTTCACCATCGAAGTGGAACGCTCGCTGCGCGTACTCGATGGTGCCGTGGTGGTCTTCAGCGGCGCCGACGGGGTCGAGCCCCAGTCCGAAACGGTCTGGCGCCAGGCCAACAAGTACCATGTGCCGCGCCTGGCCTACATCAACAAGATGGATCGCCAGGGCGCCGACTTCCTGCGGGTGGTCAAACAGATCGACCAGCGCCTGGGCCACCACCCGGTACCGATCCAGCTGGCCATTGGCAGTGAAGAGCATTTCATCGGCCAGATCGACCTGGTGAAGATGAAAGCTATCTACTGGAACGATGCCGATAACGGCACCAGCTATCGCGAAGAAGAGATACCTGCCGAGCTCAAGGCGCTGGCCGATGAATGGCGCGCGAAGATGGTGGAGGCCGCGGCTGAGGCCGATGACGAACTGACCGAGAAGTTTCTTGAGGGCGAAGAACTGAGCATCGAAGAAATCAAGGCCGGCCTGCGCAAACGCACCCTGAACAACGAAATCGTACCCACCATCCTCGGTTCCTCGTTCAAGAACAAGGGCGTGCCGCTGATGCTCGATGCGGTGATCGATTACCTGCCTGCCCCGTCGGAAATCCCGGCAATCAAGGGCACCGACCCCGACGACGAAAACAAGCACCTGGAACGCCACGCCGACGACAAGGAGCCGTTCTCGGCCCTGGCCTTCAAGATCGCCACCGACCCGTTCGTCGGCACCCTGACCTTCGCCCGGGTGTACTCCGGGGTGCTCAGCTCCGGCAATGCCGTGCTCAACTCGGTCAAGGGCAAGAAAGAGCGCATCGGCCGCATGGTGCAGATGCATGCCAACCAGCGCGCGGAGATCAAGGACGTATGCGCCGGTGACATCGCTGCCCTCATCGGCATGAAGGACGTGACCACCGGCGACACCCTGTGCGACATGGACAAGCCAATCATCCTGGAACGCATGGACTTCCCCGACCCGGTGATTTCCGTGGCCGTGGAACCGAAAACCAAGGCCGACCAGGAAAAAATGGGCATCGCCCTGGGCAAACTGGCCCAGGAAGACCCGTCATTCCGCGTGCGCACCGACGAAGAAACCGGCCAGACCATCATCTCCGGCATGGGCGAGTTGCACCTGGACATCATCGTCGACCGCATGCGCCGTGAATTCAACGTCGAGGCCAATATCGGCAAGCCGCAGGTGGCCTACCGCGAGAAAATCCGCAACACCTGCGAGATCGAGGGCCGCTTCGTCCGCCAGTCCGGCGGCCGCGGCCAGTACGGGCATTGCTGGATCCGCTTCGCCCCCGGTGACGAAGGCAAGGAAGGCCTGGAGTTCGTCAACGAGATCGTCGGCGGCGTGGTGCCACGCGAATACATCCCGGCTATCCAGAAAGGTATCGAAGAACAGATGAAGAACGGCGTGCTGGCCGGCTACCCGCTGATCAACCTGAAGGCAGCGGTGTATGACGGCTCGTACCACGATGTGGACTCCAACGAGATGGCCTACAAGATCGCAGCGTCGATGGCCACCAAGCAACTGTCGCAAAAAGGCGGCGCGGTACTGCTGGAGCCGGTGATGAAGGTGGAGGTGGTCACCCCCGAGGAATACCAGGGCGACATCCTGGGCGACCTGAGCCGGCGCCGGGGCATGATCCAGGACGGCGACGAAACCCCGGCAGGCAAGGTGATCCGCGCCGAGGTGCCGTTGGGCGAAATGTTCGGCTACGCCACCTCGATGCGCTCGATGACCCAGGGCCGGGCCAGCTTCTCGATGGAGTTCACCCGCTATGCCGAGGCCCCAGCCAGCATCGCCGATGGCATCGTCAAGAAGAACCGCGGGGAGTGATTCATTCGCCTGTACCGGCCTCTTCGCGGGCACGCCCGCTCCCACTGGGGCAGCGCCTGCGCCATTCCTGTGGGAGCGGGCGAGCCCGCGAAGAGGCCAGCACAGACAATAACCTTTCTCAGTGCTGCTCCCCTGCCCGCTTCAACAGCTTCTTGCACCGCTCCGACAGATGCACCACGCGCAGGTGCTTGCCCGCCTTGGCATAACGCTCGCGCAAGGTCTGCAGTGCGGCAACCGCCGAGTAATCGACAAAGCTCAGGTGCTGGCAGTCCAGCGTGACCTGGGCCGGGTCGCTGGCGGCATCGAACTGGTCGAGAAATGAAGTGGTCGAGGCGAAGAACAGCGTGCCATGGACCTGATAGTGTTTGCCGCCATCGGCGTCTTCATGGCTGTCGGCGTACAACTCCCGGGCATGCTGCCAGGCAAAGTTCAGCGCCGCGATCACGATGCCGAATAGCACTGCCATGGCCAGGTCGGTAAACACCGTGACCACGGTCACCGCGATGATCGCCAGCACATCGTTGACCGGCACCTTGTGCAACACCCGCAAGGACGCCCAGGCAAAGGTCTGCTGGGCCACCACGAACATCACGCCAACCAGCGCCGCCAGGGGAATACGCTCGATCAAAGGCGACAGGAACAACACGAACAGCAGAATCATCACCCCGGCTACCACACCCGACAGCCGGCCACGGCCATTGGAGCTCAGGTTGATCACCGTTTGCCCGATCATCGCGCAACCCCCCATGCCACCGCACAGGCCCGACACCATGTTCGCGGCGCCCAATGCCACGCACTCGCGGTCCGGGTAGCCGCGGCTTTCGGTGATTTCGTCGGTCAGGTTCAGCGTGAGTAGGGTTTCCAGCAGGCCGACCATGGCCATCAGCACCGCGTAGGGGGCGATGATCTTGAGGGTTTCCAGGTTCCACGGCACATCCGGCAGCGCCAGCCCCGGCAAGCCGCCAGCGATGTGCGCCATGTCACCCAAGGTGCGGGTGGGCAAGCCGAGCAGGTACACCAGCAAGCCAACGCCAAGAATCGCCACCAGTGCCGGCGGTACGGCGCGGGTGAGCTTCGGCAAGAGGTAGACCACCGCCATGGTCAGCGCCACCAGGCCAATCATCAGGTACAGCGGCGTACCACTGAGCCAGTGCTCACCGTTTTTGAAATGCTCCAGCTGGGCCATGGCAATGACAATGGCCAGGCCGTTGACGAAGCCCAGCATGACCGGGTACGGCACCAGGCGCACCAGCTTGCCCAGGCGCAGCAGGCCGAACAGAATCATCACCACCCCGCCCAGCAGCACCGTTGCCAGCAGGTATTGCGCGCCGTGCTGCACCACCAGCGCCACGATCACCACCGCCATCGAGCCGGCAGCCCCGGAAATCATGCCCGGCCGACCGCCGAACAGTGCGGTCAAGGTGCAAATGATGAACGCACCGTACAGGCCCATCAGCGGGTTAAGGTGGGCCACCAGGGCAAAGGCGATGCACTCGGGCACCAAGGCGAACGAAGTGGTCAGGCCGGCGAGCAGGTCGGCGCGTAGTCGGGTGTGTTTCATGGGCATCCTGTAATTAGCCGGACAACAGCTGGGGCACCTGTACGGCCTTTAGAGCGGGCAAAAATCGAAGGCGGGATGTTACGGAATTTGTCTGAAAGCAGCCACCGCGCAATGTAGCCGAAGGGCTCTCAGGCTCCCTGGCAAGGCCTGTGGAGGGCGATTATCTGCAATTATCTGGCTGACTATAATTTATAGTTTCCTGGATAAAGCCAGGATAAAAGGCAGTTTTTGATGTGCATCCAGCACAGGCAGGACGCCTTTGCCATCATGGCAACCCCACCTGCGGAGATCATGGACATGCCGCTACGCCCCCTATGCGCCGCCCTGCTGCTGGCCGCCAGCCTCACCGCCCAGGCCGCCACCGAGGTATTGCCGCTGCAGCACCGCAGCAGTGCCGAACTGCTGCCTGCCGCACAGGCATTCATCGCCAAAGACGGCACGGTCAGCGCCTTCGAGAACAAGCTGATCGTCAACGCCAGCCCCGAGCGCATCGACGACCTGCGTGCCTTGCTGCAGCAGCTGGATACCGCGCCCAAGCGCCTGCTGATCAGCGTTGACAACAACGACAGCAACTTCCAGGACAACCGGGGCAACGGCCAGGTCATTCGCTACGGCACCAGCAACCGCGACGGTGGCATGCAGCAAGTTCAGGCCAGCGAAGGCCAGCCAGCACTCATCCAGGTTGGCCAGAGCATCCCGGTTACCAGCACCAGCACCGACGGCTACGGGCGCCTCCAGAGCAACACCGAATACCGCAACGTGACCCAAGGTTTTTATGTAACCCCAAGCGTGAGCGGCGATACGGTCCGCCTGCAAATCAGCAGCAATAATGACCGCATGAGCAACGAACGTGCAGATGTAGTGAAAGTGCAAAGCACCGACACAACTATCACCGGCAAGCTCGGCGAGTGGCTCACACTAGCAGGCTACAACCAGCAGAGCCAAGCCGACCGCAGCCCCGCTAACCGCAGTTACAGCACCCAGCGCGGGGAAAACATGACTGTGCGGGTAAAAGTCGACGTAATGGACTGATCCCAGGCAGTTCAAGGCCTCGACCAAAGGCCTTGAAACTGACTGACAAGTCGTATTAGACCAAAGATGTAGTAAGCACAAAAAACCACTACAAAACATTTGACAGGGTGTTTTTCCCAAGGGCATGATGGCCTCGCTCCCGCTAATCAGGGGCCCTGGCAAGGGCCTTCGAGGCGCGCTCCTCCCACCCCCGGAGGCGCCTTGTGTCTATACGGCCCACAAGGCGGTTCGACGGGATTGCGACTGCAACGAAGAAGTTGTCCCGAGGGACGGAAGCGCATCACCGCAGTACTGGCAATCGCGTAGCACCGCAGTTAGGCATCCACGAGCCGACCTGCCGGGGCGCCTCTGCCTGGCCTGCACTCTCCTTCCCCTTCGAGCCTTCGCGTTCGCCGCCGCACACCTGCGAACAGGACAGCCGCCAGGCACCTGATCTGCTCCGAGCATCAGCACAATTAACTCAAGATCGATGCGACGAGGTTTATTTCCATGGCACTGACACGCGAACAGCAAATTGCAGCCCTCGAGAAAGACTGGGCCGAGAACCCGCGCTGGAAAGGCGTGACCCGTACCTACACCGCCGCTGATGTCGTTCGCCTGCGTGGCTCCGTGCAACCCGAGCACACCTTTGCCCGCCAGGGTGCAGAGAAACTGTGGAAGCTGGTCACCGAAGGTGCCCACCCGTCCTTCCGCCCTGAGAAAGACTTCGTCAACTGCATGGGCGCCCTGACTGGCGGCCAGGCAGTCCAGCAGGTAAAAGCCGGCATCCAGGCCATCTACCTGTCCGGCTGGCAGGTTGCCGCCGACAACAACTCGGCCGAGTCCATGTACCCGGACCAGTCGCTGTACCCGGTCGACTCGGTACCGACCGTGGTCAAGCGCATCAACAATGCGTTCCGCCGCGCTGACCAGATCCAGTGGAAAGCGGGCAAGAACCCGGGCGACGAAGGCTACATCGACTACTTCGCGCCGATCGTGGCTGACGCTGAAGGCGGTTTCGGCGGCGTACTGAACGCCTACGAGCTGATGAAGAACATGATCGAAGCAGGCGCCGCCGGCGTGCACTTCGAAGACCAGCTGGCCTCGGTGAAAAAGTGCGGCCACATGGGTGGCAAGGTACTGGTACCGACCCAGGAAGCCGTGCAGAAGCTGGTGGCCGCGCGCCTGGCTGCTGACGTGTCGGGTGTGCCGACCATTATCCTGGCCCGTACCGACGCCAACGCCGCCGACTTGCTGACCAGCGACTGCGACCCGTACGACCAGCCGTTCGTGATTGGCGAGCGCACCCGCGAAGGCTTCTACAAGGTACGCGCCGGCCTCGACCAGGCCATCGCCCGCGGCCTGGCCTACGCGCCGTATGCCGACCTGATCTGGTGCGAGACTGCCAAACCGGACCTGGACGAAGCCCGCCGCTTCGCCGAAGCGATCAAGAAGGAGTACCCGGACCAGATCCTGTCGTACAACTGCTCGCCTTCCTTCAACTGGAAGAAGAACCTGGACGACGCCACCATTGCCAAGTTCCAGCGCGAACTGTCGGCCATGGGCTACAAACACCAGTTCATCACCCTGGCCGGCATCCACAACATGTGGCACGGCATGTTCAACCTGGCGCACGACTACGCCCGCAACGACATGACCGCCTATGTGAAGCTGCAGGAGCAGGAATTCGCTGACGCCAGCAAGGGCTACACCTTCGTGGCGCACCAGCAGGAAGTGGGTACTGGCTACTTCGACGACATGACCACTGTGATTCAGGGTGGGGCTTCGTCGGTGACTGCACTGACGGGTTCGACCGAAGAAGAGCAATTCCACTGATAGTGGCTTGCGGTTGAAAGAAGGCCCGGCGCTTGTAAAAGCGCCGGGCCTTTGTTTTTGCCGGTACCGGCCCTTTCGCGGATGAACCCTGTAGGAGCGGCCTTGTGTCGCGAAAGGGGTGCGTAGCGCCCCCGGGATCTGTGCGCCACCGCAAAATTGCCGGGGCCGCTCTGCGGCCCTTTCGCGACACAAGGCCGCTCCTACAGACGAATCGTGCCTATCAGGGGTGCCTCTGTGCTGCATGCCAGTTCAGCTTGCCGGCTCCCACATCTGTTTCGGGCCAGTCCATCCTGGGCCAGCGCAGGCGACCGCCTAGCACATACGGCGCGGTATCGAGCCATGCGCCAGAGGGGGCGCGCGCAAATCACACAGGCATCATTGGCTCGAAACAGATGTGGGAGCCGGCTTGCCGGCGATGCGCCGCGCGGGCGGCGCTCGATCTCACAGGCGCTGCATTCCTTTCGCCATACTAATGGCAGCCCTCACGCGACCCACACCAGCCCAACAAACCCCACAATCACGTCTATGCTTGTGGCAGCACCGCACCCAGGGCAGCACTGGCCGGCCGCTTCATCAGCCAGTCATGACCCAACCACTAAAGTATTGACCCAGAGCGGTGCAACCGCCGCGCAAAGCTGCTAGAACACGGCCCTTTCGCATTTACAAGTAGGGGGACTCGCCAGATGAACTTTACAAGGCTCAGAACAGCCCAATTAAATGGCATCAGGTCAAATGATATTAATTATCATTACGAAACTTGTAATTCGTTACCACTCGCAAGAAACATAATTAACAAAAGCGCACGCAATGCCCGAATTTCAAGGCTTTCAGCCATTTACGCGCTGCTGTTGCACTAAATCCTACGGATAAATTTGCTACAGAAATTTTACTTGCACCAGGTTTACCCATAAAATCAGCGCGATTGATTCAGCTGCGACATTTGGTCACTGCATGTGCGACACCAGGTCGCCGCTCTACACTTATTTCAGACTGCAGAGCTGGGTCTCTGTATAAGGATTTCTAGCATGTCCGATTCGGCAGGACTCATCGCCCACAACTGGGGCTTTGCCATCTTCCTCCTGGGTGTCGTCGGCCTGTGCGCCTTCATGCTCGGCCTGTCCAGCCTGCTCGGTAGCAAGGCATGGGGCCGCGCCAAGAACGAACCCTTCGAATCCGGCATGCTGCCCGTCGGCAGCGCCCGCCTGCGCCTGTCCGCCAAATTCTATCTGGTCGCGATGCTGTTCGTGATCTTCGATATCGAAGCCCTCTTTCTCTTTGCATGGTCTGTGTCCGTCCGCGAAAGCGGCTGGACCGGGTTCGTCGAAGCACTCGTTTTCATAGCAATTCTGTTGGCAGGTCTTGTCTACCTATGGCGCGTCGGGGCACTTGATTGGGCTCCCGAAGGTCGCCGCAAGCGGCAAGCGAAGCTGAAACAATGAGGCTTTGGCATGCAATACAATCTCACCAGAATCGATCCGGATGCGCCCAACGAGCAGTACCCGGTCGGTGAACGGGAAACCGTCACCGATCAGCTGCTGGAGGACCAGGTCCACAAGAACATCTTCATGGGCAAGCTCGAAGATGTGCTGCGTGGCGCGGTCAACTGGGGTCGCAAGAACTCACTGTGGCCGTACAACTTCGGCCTGTCCTGCTGCTACGTGGAAATGACCACGGCCTTCACGGCACCCCACGACATCGCCCGCTTCGGCGCCGAAGTCATCAGGGCTTCGCCGCGTCAGGCCGACTTCATGGTCATTGCCGGTACCTGCTTCGTGAAAATGGCGCCGATCATCCAGCGCCTGTACGAGCAGATGCTCGAGCCCAAGTGGGTGATCTCCATGGGGTCGTGCGCCAACTCCGGTGGCATGTACGACATCTACTCGGTCGTTCAGGGGGTCGACAAGTTCCTCCCCGTGGACGTCTATGTGCCTGGCTGCCCGCCACGCCCTGAGGCTTTCCTGCAAGGCTTGATGCTGCTGCAGGAGTCGATCGGCCAAGAACGACGCCCGCTTTCCTGGGTTGTTGGTGATCAAGGTATTTACCGTGCCGAGATGCCAGCCCAGAAAGACTTGCGTCGTGAGCAGCGCATTGCCGTAACCAACCTGCGCAGCCCCGACGAAGTCTGATCCAGCGACCTGCCGCCCGCTCCCCATGGAGCCGGCGGCCTGGCTTCATTCTTAACGTTGACCCAAAGCGACCGAGACCATGACAGCGGACAACGCTATTTTCATTCCGCCCTACAAGGCTGACGACCAGGATGTGGTCGTCGAACTGCACAACCGTTTTGGCGCCGAAGCATTCGTCGCCCAGGAAACCCGCACCGGCATGCCCGTGCTGTGGGTCAAGCGCGCCCAACTCAAGGAAGTGCTGAGCTTCCTGCGTGGCGTGGCCAAGCCGTACAGCATGCTGTACGACCTGCACGGCGTCGACGAACGCCTGCGTACCCAGCGCCGCGGCCTGCCAGCCGCCGACTTCAGCGTGTTCTACCACCTGCTGTCGGTCGAGCGTAACAGCGACGTGATGATCAAGGTGTCGCTCAGCGAAGGCGACCTCAACCTGCCGTCGGTGACCAGCATCTGGCCGAACGCCAACTGGTACGAGCGCGAAGTCTGGGACATGTTCGGCATCGACTTTGCCGGCCACCCGCACCTCAGCCGCATCATGATGCCCCCCACCTGGGAAGGCCACCCGCTGCGCAAGGACTACCCGGCGCGTGCCACCGAGTTCGACCCGTACAGCCTGACCCTGGCCAAGCAGCAGCTCGAAGAGGAATCGGCGCGCTTCAACCCCGAAGCCTGGGGCATGAAGCGTCAGGGCGCCAACGAGGACTACATGTTCCTCAACCTCGGCCCCAACCACCCTTCGGCGCACGGTGCATTCCGTATCGTGCTGCAGCTGGACGGTGAAGAGATCGTCGACTGCGTACCGGACATTGGCTACCACCACCGTGGCGCCGAGAAAATGGCCGAGCGCCAGTCCTGGCACAGCTTCATCCCCTACACCGACCGTATCGACTACCTCGGCGGGGTGATGAACAACCTGCCGTACGTGCTCGCGGTGGAGAAGCTGGCCGGCATCCAGGTGCCGCAGAAGGTCGACGTGATCCGCATCATGCTCGCCGAGTTCTTCCGCATCACCAGCCACCTGCTGTTCCTGGGCACCTATATTCAGGACGTGGGTGCCATGACCCCGGTGTTCTTCACCTTCACCGACCGCCAGCGCGCCTACACCGTGATCGAGGCGATCACCGGTTTCCGCCTGCACCCGGCCTGGTACCGTATCGGTGGCGTCGCCCACGACCTGCCGCGCGGCTGGGACAAGCTGGTCAAGGACTTCGTCGAATGGCTGCCCAAGCGCCTCGACGAGTACACCAAGGCGGCCTTGCAGAACAGCATCCTCAAGGGCCGTACCATCGGCGTCGCTGCCTACAACACCAAGGAAGCACTGGCCTGGGGCACCACCGGTGCCGGCCTGCGCGCCACCGGTTGCGACTTCGACCTGCGCAAATCCCGCCCTTACTCCGGCTACGAGAACTTCGAGTTCGAAGTACCGCTGGCCCACAACGGCGATGCCTACGATCGCTGCATGGTCCGTGTCGAGGAGATGCGCCAGAGTATCCGCATCATCGACCAGTGCCTGCGCAACATGCCGGAAGGCCCGTACAAGGCGGATCACCCGCTGACCACGCCGCCGCCGAAAGAGCGCACCCTGCAGCACATCGAAACCCTGATCACGCACTTCCTGCAAGTCTCGTGGGGCCCGGTGATGCCGGCCAACGAGTCGTTCCAGATGATCGAGGCGACCAAGGGCATCAACAGTTACTACCTGACGAGCGATGGCGGCACCATGAGCTACCGCACCCGGATCCGTACCCCGAGCTACCCGCACCTGCAGCAGATCCCATCGGTGATCAAAGGCAGCATGGTCGCCGACCTCATTGCGTACCTGGGCAGTATCGACTTCGTTATGGCTGACGTGGACCGCTAAGCATGAACAGCACGCTTATCCAGACAGACCGTTTCGCCCTGAGCGAAACCGAGCGCTCGGCCATCGAGCACGAAATGCACCACTACGAGGACCCGCGCGCGGCGTCCATCGAAGCCCTGAAGATCGTTCAGAAGGAACGCGGCTGGGTGCCGGACGGCGCCATTCACGCCATCGGCGAAGTGCTGGGCATTCCGGCCAGCGACGTCGAAGGTGTAGCCACCTTCTACAGCCAGATTTTCCGCCAGCCAGTCGGCCGCCACATCATCCGCGTGTGCGACAGCATGGTCTGCTACATCGGCGGCCACGAATCGGTGGTCAGCCAGATCCAGAGCGAACTGGGCATCGGCCTTGGCCAGACTACCGCAGACGGCCGCTTCACCCTGCTGCCGGTATGCTGCCTGGGCAACTGCGACAAAGCCCCGGCGCTGATGATCGACGACGACACCTTCGGTGACGTGCAGCCGGCTGGCGTTTCCAAACTGCTGGAGGGTTACGTATGACCATTACTTCCTTCGGCCCGGCCAATCGCATCGCGCGCACGGCCGAAACCCACCCGCTGACCTGGCGCCTGCGTGACGACGGCGAACCGGTATGGCTGGCCGAGTATGAATCGAAGAACGGCTACGCCGCCGCGCGCAAGGCGCTGGCAGACATGTCCGCCGACGATATCGTGCAAAGCGTCAAGGACTCCGGCCTCAAGGGCCGTGGTGGCGCCGGCTTCCCCACCGGGGTGAAGTGGGGCCTGATGCCCAAAGACGAATCCATGAACATCCGCTACCTGCTGTGCAACGCGGACGAAATGGAGCCCAACACCTGGAAGGACCGCATGCTGATGGAGCAACAGCCCCATCTGCTGGTGGAGGGCATGCTGATCAGCGCCCGCGCCCTGAAGGCCTACCGCGGCTACATCTTCCTGCGCGGCGAATACACTACCGCCGCGAAGAATCTCAACCGCGCCATCGATGAAGCCAAGGCCGCAGGCCTTTTGGGCAAGAACATCCTGGGCAGCGGTTTCGATTTCGAGCTGTTCGTGCACACCGGTGCCGGGCGCTACATCTGCGGTGAAGAAACCGCGCTGATCAACTCGCTGGAAGGCCGCCGCGCCAACCCGCGCTCCAAACCGCCCTTCCCTGCTGCCGTGGGTGTATGGGGCAAACCGACCTGCGTGAACAACGTCGAAACCCTGTGCAACGTGCCAGCCATCGTCGCCAACGGCAACGACTGGTACAAGTCGCTGGCCCGTGAAGGCAGCGAAGACCACGGCACCAAGCTGATGGGCTTCTCCGGCAAGGTCAAGAACCCGGGCCTGTGGGAGCTGCCGTTCGGCGTTACCGCCCGCGAGCTGTTCGAGGACTACGCCGGTGGCATGCGTGACGGCTTCAAGCTCAAGTGCTGGCAGCCAGGCGGCGCCGGTACCGGCTTCCTGCTGCCCGAGCACCTCGACGCGCAGATGTACGCCGGTGGCATCGCCAAGGTCGGCACCCGCATGGGTACGGGCCTGGCCATGGCGGTAGACGACAGCGTCAACATGGTGTCGCTGCTGCGCAACATGGAAGAGTTCTTCGCCCGCGAGTCGTGTGGCTGGTGCACCCCTTGCCGTGACGGCCTGCCGTGGAGCGTGAAAATGCTGCGCGCACTGGAAAACGGCCAGGGCCGCGCCGAAGACATCGAGACGCTGCTGGGGCTGGTCAACTTCCTCGGCCCAGGCCGTACCTTCTGTGCTCACGCACCGGGTGCCGTCGAGCCATTGGGCAGTGCCATCAAATACTTCCGTTCGGAGTTCGAGGCCGGTGTGGCGCCTGAAAGCGCTGGCACCCTGCGCCCGAACCTGGCGAAGCCGATTGTGGTCGGCGCATAAAAAGATAGAACGCGGGTGGTCCGTGCCACCCGCCAGCCCGCCGGCAGGCCCGAATGACTCGTGGCGTGCCGCAGGCTCACCGATTTCCATTAGCCACGCCCGCTCACGCGGGCCAACGAAGAACTTTGAACAATGGCCACTATCCACGTAGACGGCAAAGCGCTCGAAGTCAACGGTGCTGACAACCTGTTACAGGCGTGTCTGTCACTCGGCCTCGACATCCCTTATTTCTGCTGGCACCCCGCGCTTGGTAGCGTGGGTGCCTGCCGGCAGTGCGCGGTCAAGCAGTACACCGACGAGAACGACACCCGTGGTCGTATCGTTATGTCCTGCATGACCCCTGCTTCCGACGGCACCTGGATCTCCATCGACGATGAAGAGTCCAAGGCGTTCCGCGCCAGCGTCGTCGAATGGCTGATGACCAACCACCCGCACGACTGCCCGGTGTGCGAGGAAGGCGGTCACTGCCACCTGCAGGACATGACGGTAATGACCGGCCACAACGAGCGCCGCTACCGTTTCACCAAGCGTACCCACCAGAACCAGGACCTCGGCCCGTTCATCGCCCATGAGATGAACCGCTGCATCGCCTGCTATCGCTGCGTGCGCTACTACAAGGACTACGCCGGCGGGACCGACCTGGGTGTCTACGGCGCCCACGACAACGTGTACTTCGGTCGCGTCGAAGACGGCGTGCTGGAAAGCGAGTTCTCCGGCAACCTGACCGAAGTCTGCCCAACGGGCGTGTTCACCGACAAGACCCACTCCGAGCGCTACAACCGGAAGTGGGACATGCAGTTTGCCCCGAGCATCTGCCATGGCTGCTCCAGCGGCTGCAACATCAGCCCAGGCGAGCGCTATGGCGAGCTGCGCCGTATCGAAAACCGCTTCAACGGTTCGGTGAACCAGTACTTCCTGTGCGACCGCGGCCGCTTTGGCTACGGTTACGTCAACCGCACGGACCGCCCGCGCCAGCCACAACTGGCCGACGGCACCAAGCTGGGCCTGGACGCCGCCCTGGACAAGGCCGCCGACCTGCTGCGCGGCCGCACCATCGTCGGCATCGGTTCGCCACGTGCCAGCCTCGAAAGCAACTACGGCCTGCGTGAGCTGGTCGGTGCCGAGTACTTCTACTCGGGCATGGAAGCTGGCGAGCTGGCCCGGGTACGCCTGGCCCTGGACGTGCTGAACAACAGCCCGCTGCCGGTGCCGACCCTGCGCGATATCGAAGACCACGACGCCGTGTTCGTGCTGGGTGAAGACCTGACCCAGACCGCTGCCCGCGTCGCCCTGGCTGTGCGCCAGGCGACCAAGGGCAAGGCCGAGGCCATGGCCGAAGCGATGAAGGTGCAGCCTTGGCTCGACGCTGCCGTGAAGAACATCGGCCAGCACGCGCTGTACCCGCTGTTCATCGCTTCGCTGGCGCAAACCAAGCTGGACGACGTGGCGGAAGAGTGTGTACACGCAGCCCCCGCCGACCTGGCCCGCCTCGGCTTCGCCGTGGCTCACGCCATCGACCCGAGCGCCCCGGCTGTCGAAGGCCTGGACGCCGAAGCCAAAGCCCTGGCCCAGCGCATCGCCGACGCCCTGGTGGCCGCCAAGCGCCCATTGGTGGTAGCGGGCACTTCGCTGGCCGACCCGGCCCTGATCGAAGCCGCCGCCAACATCGCCAAGGCCCTGAAGCTGCGCGAGAAAAACGGCTCCCTGAGCCTGGTGGTGCCAGAGGCCAACAGCATCGGCCTGGCCATGCTCGGTGGCGAGTCGGTGGATGCCGCGCTGGACGCCGTCATCAGCGGCAAAGCCGATGCGATCGTGGTGCTGGAAAACGACCTGTACGCCCGCGTAGCGGCTGCCAAGGTCGACGCAGCCCTGGCGGCCGCCAAAGTGGTGATCGTCGCCGACCACTCGAAAACCCCGACGGTCGACCGCGCCCACCTGGTGTTGCCGGCCGCCTCGTTCGCCGAAGGCGACGGTACCCTGGTCAGCCAGGAAGGCCGTGCCCAGCGCTTCTTCCAGGTGTTCGACCCGCAGTACCTGGACAGCAGCATCCAGATCCACGAAGGCTGGCGCTGGATGCACGCCCTGCGTGCCACCCTGCTGAACAAGCCGGTCGACTGGACGCAACTGGACCACGTCACCAGCGCCTGTGCGGCTGCCGCGCCGCAACTGGCCGGCATCGTCAATGCCGCGCCAAGCGCCGCGTTCCGCATCAAGGGCATGAAGCTGGCCCGCGAGCCGCTGCGCTACTCCGGCCGTACCGCCATGCGCGCCAACATCAGCGTGCACGAGCCACGTACCCCGCAAGACAAGGACACCGCGTTCGCCTTCTCCATGGAAGGCTACTCGGGTTCGGCCGAACCGCGCCAGCAGGTGCCGTTCGCCTGGTCGCCGGGCTGGAACTCGCCGCAAGCCTGGAACAAGTTCCAGGACGAGGTCGGTGGCCACCTGCGTGCTGGTGACCCGGGCGTGCGCCTGATCGAGTCGCAAGGCGACCGCCTGAACTGGTTCAGCGCCATTCCGGGCGCCTTCAACCCGGCCCGTGGCACCTGGACGACGGTGCCGTTCTTCCACCTGTTCGGCAGTGAAGAAAGCTCCTCGCGCGCCGCCCCGGTGCAACAGCGTATTCCGGCGGCCTACGTGGCCCTGGCCAAGTCCGAGGCCGACCGCCTGGGCGTCAACGAAGGTGCGCTGCTGAGCCTGACCGTTGCCGGTGTGGCCCTGCGCCTGCCGCTGCGTATCAATGAAGAGCTGGGCGCTGGCCTGGTCGCGCTGCCGAAAGGCCTGGCCGGCATTCCGCCTGCCATCTTCGGTGCACCCGTCGAAGGTCTGCAGGAGGCAGCACAATGAGCTGGTTCACCCCCGAAGTGATCGATGTGATCATCCAGGTCGTCAAGGCTATCGTGGTGCTGTTGGCCGTGGTGGTCTGCGGCGCGCTGCTCAGCTTCGTCGAACGCCGCTTGCTGGGCTGGTGGCAGGACCGCTACGGTCCGAACCGTGTCGGCCCGTTCGGCATGTTCCAGATCGCAGCCGACATGCTGAAGATGTTCTTCAAGGAAGACTGGAACCCGCCCTTCGTCGACAAGATGATCTTCACCCTGGCGCCAGTCGTGGCCATGAGCGCCCTGCTGATCGGCTTCTCGATCATCCCGATCACCCCGGGCTGGGGCGTCGCCGACCTGAACATCGGCCTGCTGTTCTTCTTCGCCATGGCCGGCCTGTCGGTCTACGCGGTGCTGTTTGCCGGCTGGTCGTCGAACAACAAGTACGCCCTGTTGGGCAGCTTGCGGGCTTCGGCACAGACCGTGTCGTACGAAGTGTTCCTGGGCCTGGCGCTGATGGGCGTGGTGGTGCAGGTGGGTTCGTTCAACATGCGCGACATCGTCGAGTACCAGGCGCAGAACCTGTGGTTCATCATTCCGCAGTTCTTCGGCTTCTGCACCTTCTTCATCGCTGGCGTGGCCGTGACTCACCGTCACCCGTTCGACCAGCCGGAAGCGGAACAGGAACTGGCCGACGGCTACCACATCGAGTATGCCGGCATGAAGTGGGGCATGTTCTTCGTCGGTGAGTACATCGGCATCATCCTCATCTCGGCGCTGCTGGTAACCCTGTTCTTCGGCGGCTGGCACGGCCCGTTCGGCATCCTGCCGCAACTGCCGTTCCTGTGGTTCGCATTGAAGACCGCGTTCTTCATCATGCTGTTCATCCTGCTGCGCGCCTCGATCCCGCGCCCACGCTATGACCAGGTGATGGACTTCAGCTGGAAGTTCTGCCTGCCGCTGACCCTGATCAATTTGCTGGTGACCGCTGCGCTCGTGCTCTACAACACGCCAGCCGTCGCGGCCCAGTGAGGATTTGACCCATGTTCAAGTATATCGGCGACATCGTTAAAGGCACCGGCACCCAGCTGCGCAGCCTGGCCATGGTGTTCTCCCACGGGTTTCGCAAACGCGACACCCTGCAGTACCCCGAAGAGCCCGTGTACCTGCCGCCGCGCTACCGCGGCCGCATCGTGCTCACCCGCGACCCCGACGGCGAGGAGCGCTGCGTAGCGTGCAACCTCTGCGCGGTGGCCTGCCCGGTCGGCTGCATCTCGCTGCAGAAAGCCGAAACCGAGGACGGCCGCTGGTACCCGGAGTTCTTCCGCATCAACTTCTCACGCTGCATCTTCTGCGGCCTGTGTGAAGAAGCGTGCCCGACCACCGCGATCCAGCTGACTCCGGATTTCGAAATGGCCGAGTTCAAGCGTCAGGACCTGGTGTACGAGAAAGAAGATCTGCTGATCTCCGGCCCCGGCAAGAACCCTGACTACAACTTCTACCGTGTTGCGGGTATGGCCATCGCTGGCAAGCCGAAAGGCGCTGCACAGAACGAAGCCGAGCCGATCAACGTGAAGAGCTTGCTCCCATAAGGACAGAAAGATGGAATTCGCTTTCTACTTCGCATCCGGGATCGCCGTGGTGTCCACCCTTCGGGTGGTGACCGGCACCAACCCCGTGCACGCCTTGCTTTACCTGATCATTTCGCTGATTTCCGTGGCCATGATCTTCTTCTCCCTGGGTGCACCGTTCGCCGGTGCCCTGGAAGTGATCGCCTACGCCGGCGCCATCATGGTGCTGTTCGTGTTCGTGGTGATGATGCTCAACCTCGGGCCGGCTTCGGTGGCCCAGGAGCGCGGCTGGCTCAAGCCCGGCATCTGGGCCGGGCCGGTCATCCTTGGCGCCCTGCTGCTGGCAGAGCTGCTGTACGTGCTGTTCGTCACCCCGAGCGGCGCCGGCATCAGCGGTACCACCGTGGGCCCGAAAGCCGTGGGGGTCAGCCTGTTCGGCCCCTACCTGCTGGTGGTCGAACTGGCGTCGATGCTGCTGCTGGCGGCAGCTGTGACCGCCTTCCACCTGGGCCGCAACGAGGCGAAGGAGTAAATCATGGGTGCTATCCCTCTCGAACATGGCCTGGCAGTCGCCGGCATCCTGTTCTGCTTAGGTCTGGTTGGCCTGATGGTCCGCCGCAACATCCTCTTCGTGCTCATGAGCCTGGAAGTCATGATGAACGCCTCTGCCCTGGCGTTCGTCGTCGCCGGGGCCCGTTGGGTCCAGCCCGACGGCCAGGTGATGTTCATTCTGGTGATCAGCCTGGCAGCTGCCGAGGCCAGCATTGGCCTGGCCATCCTGCTGCAGCTGTACCGCCGGTTCCACACTCTCGACATCGATGCTGCCAGTGAGATGCGCGGATGAACCTTCTCTTCCTGACTTTCGTCTTTCCCCTCATCGGCTTCCTGCTGCTGTCGTTCTCGCGCGGACGGTTCTCGGAGAACCTGTCCGCGCTGATCGGCGTCGGCTCGGTAGGCCTGTCGGCGGCCACGGCCGCCTACGTCATCTGGCAATTCAACGTCGCCCCACCTGAAGGCGGCGCTTACAGCCAGTTGCTGTGGCAATGGATGTCGGTGGACGGCTTCGCGCCGAACTTCACCCTGTACCTGGACGGCCTGTCGGTCACCATGCTCGGCGTGGTCACCGGTGTCGGCTTCCTGATCCACCTGTTCGCCTCCTGGTACATGCGTGGCGAAGCCGGCTACTCGCGCTTCTTCTCGTACACCAACCTGTTCATCGCCAGCATGCTGTTCCTGATCCTTGGCGATAACCTGCTGTTCATCTACTTCGGCTGGGAAGGCGTGGGCCTGTGCTCGTACCTGTTGATCGGCTTCTACTACAGCAACCGCAACAACGGTAATGCCGCGCTCAAGGCATTCATCGTCACCCGCATCGGCGACGTGTTCATGGCCATCGGCCTGTTCATCCTGTTCGCCCAGCTGGGTACCTTGAACGTGCAGGAGCTGCTGGTGCTGGCACCACAGAAATTCCAGGCGGGCGACACCTGGATGGTGCTGGCAACGCTGATGCTGCTGGGCGGTGCGGTGGGTAAATCGGCCCAGCTGCCACTGCAGACCTGGCTGGCGGACGCGATGGCCGGCCCGACCCCGGTTTCGGCACTGATCCACGCCGCGACCATGGTGACTGCGGGCGTGTACCTGATCGCCCGTACCAACGGCCTGTTCCTGCTGGCACCCGACATCCTGCACCTGGTAGGCGTAGTCGGTGGCGTGACCCTGGTACTGGCCGGCTTCGCTGCGCTGGTGCAAACCGACATCAAGCGTATCCTCGCCTACTCGACCATGAGCCAGATCGGCTACATGTTCCTGGCCCTGGGCGTCGGTGCCTGGGACGCCGCGATCTTCCACCTGATGACCCACGCGTTCTTCAAGGCACTGCTGTTCCTGGCCTCCGGTGCGGTGATCGTGGCCTGCCACCACGAGCAGAACATCTTCAAGATGGGCGGCCTGTGGAAGAAACTGCCCCTGGCCTATGCCAGCTTCGTGGTCGGTGGCGCCGCCCTGGCCGCCCTGCCGATCGTGACGGTAGGCTTCTACTCCAAGGACGAGATCCTCTGGGAAGCCTTCGCCAGTGGCAACACCGGCCTGCTGTACGCCGGCCTGGTGGGCGCGTTCATGACCTCGCTGTACACCTTCCGCCTGATCTTCATCGCCTTCCACGGCGAAGCCAAGACCGAAGCGCATGCCGGCCACGGCATCAGCCACTGGCTGCCGCTGGGCGTACTGATCGTGCTGTCGACCTTCATCGGTGCCTGGATCACCCCACCGCTGGCCGGCGTGCTGCCTGAAAGCGCCGGCCATGCCGGTGGCGCCGCCAAGCACGCGCTGGAAATCACCTCGGGGTCGATCGCCATTGCCGGTATCCTGCTGGCAGCCCTGCTGTTCCTGGGCAAGCGCAGCTTCGTCAGTGCGGTGGCCAACAGCAGCATCGGCCGCGTGCTTTCGGCCTGGTGGTTCGCTGCCTGGGGCTTCGACTGGATCTACGACAAGCTGTTCGTCAAACCTTACCTGCTGATCAGCCACATGCTGCGCAAGGATCCGGTTGACCGCGGCATTGCCCTCATCCCTCGCCTGGCTCGCGGCGGCCACGTCGCCATGAGCAAGACCGAGACAGGCCAACTGCGCTGGTACACCGCCTCGATCGCCGTTGGCGCAGTGCTGGTACTCGGCGCTGTGGTAGTGGCTGCGGTATGACCATGAACTTTGCGAACCTTGCGACCCTGCAAAAGGAAACGAACCCGTCATGATTTTGCCTTGGCTGATCCTGATCCCCTTCATCGGCGGCTTCCTGTGCTGGCTGGGTGAGCGCTTCGGCGCCACCCTGCCGCGCTGGATCGCGCTGCTGACCATGTCCCTGCTGCTAGGCATCGGCCTGTGGCTGTGGGCTCACGGCGATTACACCCTCGCCCCCGCACCTGGCGCCGAACCGGCCTGGGCCCTGGAATACAAAGTCCAGTGGATCCAGCGCTTCGGCATCAGCATCCACCTGGCCCTCGATGGCCTCTCGCTGCTGATGATCCTGCTTACCGGCCTGCTCGGTGTGCTGTCGGTCCTGTGCTCGTGGAAAGAAATCCAGCGTCACGTCGGCTTCTTCCACCTCAACCTGATGTGGATCCTGGGCGGCGTGGTCGGTGTGTTCCTGGCACTGGACCTGTTCCTGTTCTTCTTCTTCTGGGAAATGATGCTGGTGCCGATGTACTTCCTCATCGCGCTCTGGGGTCACAGCTCGGCAGATGGCAAGAAGACCCGGATCTACGCGGCGACCAAGTTCTTCATCTTCACCCAGGCCAGCGGCCTGATCATGCTGGTGGCGATCCTTGGCCTGGTCCTGGTCAACTACAACACCACCGGCGTGCTCACCTTCAACTACAGCGACCTGCTCAAGGCCCAGTTGCCTGCGGGCGTGGAATACCTGCTGATGCTGGGCTTCTTCATCGCCTTTGCGGTGAAGCTGCCGGTGGTGCCGTTCCACTCCTGGTTGCCTGACGCTCACGCCCAGGCGCCCACTGCAGGTTCCGTGGACCTGGCCGGTATCCTGCTGAAGACTGCGGCCTATGGCCTGCTGCGCTTCGCCCTGCCGCTGTTCCCGAACGCCTCGGCCGAGTTCGCGCCGATTGCCATGACCCTGGGCCTGATCGGCATCTTCTACGGTGCGTTCCTGGCCTTCGCGCAAACCGACATCAAGCGCCTGATCGCCTTCTCCAGCGTCTCGCACATGGGCTTCGTGCTGATCGGTATCTACTCCGGCAGCCAGCAGGCCCTGCAAGGCGCGGTAATCCAGATGCTGGCCCACGGCCTGTCGGCTGCCGCGCTGTTCATCCTGTCGGGCCAGCTGTACGAGCGCCTGCACACCCGTGACATGCGCCAGATGGGCGGCCTGTGGCACCGTATCGCCTACCTGCCCGCCATCAGCCTGTTCTTCGCCGCTGCCTCGCTGGGCCTGCCCGGCACCGGCAACTTCGTCGGCGAGTTCCTGATCCTGCTCGGCAGCTTCGTGCATGTACCGTGGATCACCGTGATCGCCACCACCGGCCTGGTATTTGGCTCGGTGTACTCGCTGATCATGATCCACCGCGCCTACTTCGGCCCGGCCAAGAGCGACACCGTACTGGCCGGCATGGACGGTCGCGAGCTGATCATGGTGCTGGGCCTGGCGGTCCTGCTGATCCTGCTGGGCGTGTATCCGCAGCCATTCCTCGACACCTCTGCCGCCACCATGAGTGGTGTGCAGCAGTGGCTCGGCTCCGCTTTCACTCAACTCGCTTCGGCCCGGTAAGAGCGCTATGGAATTCACCACTCAACACTTCATCGCATTGGCGCCGATGCTGATCACCACCATCACCACGGTGGTGGTGATGCTGGCGATCGCCTGGAAGCGCAACCACTCGCAAACCTTCCTGCTGTCCACCGTGGGCCTGAACCTGGCGCTGCTGTCGATCCTGCCGGTGCTGAAGGTGGCACCGTTGGCGGTCACCCCGCTGCTGACCATCGACAAGTTCGCCTGCCTGTACATGGCGATCATCCTGGTGGCCACGCTGGCTTGCGTCACCCTGGCCCACGCCTACCTGGGCGAAGGCTCCAAAGGCTTCCCGGGCAACCGTGAAGAGCTCTACCTGCTGCTGCTGATGTCGGCACTCGGTGGCCTGGTGCTGGTCAGCGCCAACCACCTGGCGGGGCTGTTCATCGGCCTGGAGCTGCTGTCGGTGCCGGTCTACGGCCTGGTGGCCTATGCGTTCTTCAACAAGCGCTCGCTGGAAGCCGGTATCAAGTACATGGTGCTGTCGGCCGCCGGTTCAGCGTTCCTGCTGTTCGGCATGGCCTTGCTGTACGCCGACGCCGGCAGCCTGAGCTTCGACCAGATTGGCAAGGCCCTGGCGGCTACCAGCATGCCAAGCCTGGTGGCCCAACTGGGCCTGGGCATGATGCTGGTCGGCCTGGCCTTCAAGCTGTCGCTGGTACCTTTCCACCTGTGGACCCCGGACGTGTACGAAGGCGCCCCGGCGCCGGTTGCCGCATTCCTGGCAACCGCAAGCAAGGTCGCGGTGTTCGCCGTGGTCGTGCGCCTGTTCATGCTCTCCCCTGCTGCCAGCAGCGGCGTGCTGAGCACCGTACTGGCGGTCATCGCCGTTGCCTCCATCCTGGTCGGTAACCTGCTGGCGCTGACCCAGAGCAACCTCAAGCGCCTGCTTGGTTACTCGTCCATCGCCCACTTCGGTTACCTGCTCATCGCCCTGATCGCCAGCAAGGGCCTGGCCCTGGAAGCCATGGGCGTGTACCTGGTCACCTACGTGATCACCAGCCTGGGCGCCTTCGGGGTCATCACCCTGATGTCCTCGCCCTATGGCGGCCGTGACGCCGATGCCCTGTACGAATACCGCGGCCTGTTCTGGCGCCGCCCGTACCTGACTGCAGTGCTGACCGTGATGATGCTGTCGCTGGCGGGCATCCCGCTGACCGCCGGTTTCATCGGCAAGTTCTACATCATCGCCACCGGTGTCGAGTCGCACCTGTGGTGGCTGGTTGGTGCCCTGGTGATCGGCAGCGCCATCGGCGTGTACTACTACCTGCGTGTCATGGTCACCCTGTACCTGGTCGAGCCGAACCTGCGTCGCCACGACGCACCGCTGAAGTGGGAGCAGCGCACCGGTGGCGTCATGCTGCTGGCCATCGCCATTCTTGCTTTCGTACTGGGTGTATACCCGCAACCCCTGCTGGAAATGGTCCAGCAAGCCGGCCTGCAACTGATCGGCTGATTACCCTGGCAATGAAAACACCCCGCTGATGCGGGGTGTTTTTTTATGTGCGCGTTTTATGTCGCTGAGCATGCCAGCTCATTCACCAGGGCTACCCAGCCCTGCGCCCGGCAGGGCCGCCTTGCGCAAATCACCATTGGCAGAAGGCAGGTAGACTTCCGGGTTGGGCATGCCGCTGGGCGACAGTTCATGGGTCATTTCGAATTCGGCACGTACCGACCAGCCACAGGCCTCGGTTGTGCATTGCAAATAAGCAATGCGCAGGAAAATATGGCGACCTTCACTGGTGCGGATGCGCATCCTGCTGTGGCAGTGCGGGCAGACAAGCTTGTAAGTACTCACGGCAAGTACCTGCAAGCACTGTTCAGGTTCAACTTCAGTGAGAATGCTCGCCGGAGTGTGTCAGTATTGGCCACAAAATCGGGACTATTCTTCAGTTTGGTGTTTCTCATTGCAGAAATGCTCCTTAAAACGCAGGGCTGTATTCATAACGAGTAGTTTAAGCCCATGGAATATCATTAAACCAGTCATGGATATTTGTTATGAGTACTCACGTACTGGCTGCGGTGCTCACGCGGCTCAAGCTTCTAACTGGCGCGCAGTCCGACGCCGATCTTTCGCGCGCACTGTCGGTGAGCCCGCAGACGCTCAGCAGCTGGAAGGTGCGCGATAGCATTCCCTATTCCCTTTGCATCGAGATCGCCAGGCAACATGCCTGCTCGCTGGACTGGCTTCTGCTCGGCCATGGCGAGCAGGCCCCGGCAAGCCGGGGCCTGACGGGTTGGGAAGCCGATGTGCTCGAGCGCCTGCGCACCTTGTCCCCCAGCGACCGCCAAGCCATCTTGCTGTTCATCGAAGACAAGCAGCGAATCCGGCAACTGGAACAGCGGTTGAGCGAGCTGGCGGGTTAACCCCGCTTACGCCAGCGCTGGATCAGTTCACGCGGGTCGAGGGTGTCGACCAGCACCATGACCTTCAGGCTGACCGGAATGACGATTACCGCTGCCACAAAACCGGCCATGCCACGTGACAGCAAGGGCACCGACTCCGAAATCAGCGGCTCGAACAAATGGCCCACGCCTACGGTGACAAACACCAGCAAGAGTTTCTTGGCCAGTGTCAGCCGCTTGGCGGTGTTGGTGATCAACCGGTCGCGTGCGGCACTGACCAGCAACGCCCCCAGCAACGCGGCGAACAACACATTGCCATCCACCCCCAGCATCTGCGCCAGGGTTGAACCCAAGTGGTCGCAGAACCATTGTTCAGGCATGTTTCAGCCCTCGTCGCGGTCCAGCAAGGCAAGGCGCGGAACCCAAGGTATGCAGGATCGCGGCTTCGACAAAACGGGTGTAACACACGTGCAAGGCGCGCCCATGGTCATGCCCGGCCACGTCCTCGAGGCGTTGGTAGCCCCGCTCACGCAGCGCAGCTCGCCAGCGGGCGAACTCGCTTGCCGCGGCAATCACGGCACAGCGCGCGGCCACCTCCAGCGCCGCATCACTGACTGGCTGCTGCAGCTTCAGCCGTTCATGCAACCTGCCCAAGTCCACCCGCGGCCAGAACGGGTCGTGGCTATCGGCAATGCGTGGTAGGCGATCGGTACTCATGCGTCACCTCCTCATTGCTCGGCCAGCATGCCGTAACGAATAGCCTTGATCACTGCAGCTACCCGGGTGGGCACATCGAATTTGCGCAGGATGTTGGACACGTGGAAATTCACGGTCGACTCCTTGCACGCCAGGATCTGCCCGATTTCCCAGGAACTCTTGCCATAGGCGCACCACAGCAGCACCTGCTGTTCACGTGGTGTCAGGCGCACCGGGGCGTCCGCCAGAGGGTGCTGCGAATGTCGAGCGTTGTCGGTCATGTTTGAACTCCACGGGTGAGTGAGCACGGCACGCTTGCCGATCTGCGTTCACCTTACGAAGCCCGGGCGGCAGCCTCCATCGCCGCCGCTTGTAAAGAACTTTCGTACAAAAGCGTCTGACGAAAGCAGCGGGAAAATGAGTGCTTTTCTTCGTGCTCCCGGCGGCATTTCGCTCGTCTCAACGCCGTTGTCCATTCGCTTTTCGCCTGGAGTCGTACAATGCGTCGCGTTATGCCCCTGTCATCCTGCCTGGGCCTGCTGGCTGCCATGGGCGCCACCCAGCCCGTCGTGGCGGCACCCTCGGTCGAGCTCGACCAGGTTCTGATCACCGACGAGGAGCAGACCGAACTGACGGCCGCCACCCAGCGCCTGCGCGAAATACCGGGCGCCAGCAACCTGGTGGACATGCAACGCGTCGGCCAAGGCCGGGTGGCCAGCAACCAGGACGTGCTGGCCTACCAGCCCGGTGTGTTCGCACAATCGGCAGGCAACGACGGGATCAAGTTGTCGATCCGCGGCTCAGGCCTCAATCGTGCCCCGGGGGCACATGGCTCTGGCATCTACACGATGTTCGACGGGCTGCCATTGACCGGCCCGGGGGGTACCCCCTACGAGCTGTTCGAACCCTTGTGGCTAAGCCGCGCCGAGGTGTTGCGCGGCGCCAACGGCTTCGATCAGGGCGCGCTGGCACTGGGTGGCGCGATCAACTACGTCACCCACACCGGCTATGACGCTGCACCGCTGCAGGTACGCTATGAGGTGGGCAGCCGCGGCTACCAGCATCGGCATATCAGCTCGGGCCAGGTGCTGGGCAACCTCGACTACTACGTCGCGTTGACCGATGCCGAATACGACGGTTACCAGGCTCACAGCAGCGGCAGTGCCAAGGGCGTGGCTGCCAATGTCGGCTACCGCTTCAACCCCAACCTCGAAACGCGCTTCTACCTGCGCTACCGGGAAACCGAGAACGAACTGGCCGGGCGCCTGACCAAGGACCAGATCAAGCACCACCCTCGGGCGGCCAACCCGGCCTACCTGGCCCGTGACGATAGCCGCCCGCAACCGGGCAGCACCCGGGTAGGCAACAAGACTACCTTCTACCTCGACGATGACGCGCGGGTGGAAGCCGGCCTGGTCTACCACGACTACCCCATGGACCTACGCGAAGGGCCGATGCGCTTGAAGGTGGCCTATACCGACGTCAGCGGCACGCTCAACTATTCGCGCCGCGACAGCCTGTACGGCCACGAGAGCAAGACCACCCTCGGCTGGCGCACCACCAAACACCTGCCCAACAGCGGCGCCTCGCAGTTCGCCCGCACTGGCGACGTGTTCGGTGCAAGAACGCGGGACTTCACCTACCAGGGCTCCGATACCGTGCTGCATGCCGGCAATGACCTGGAACTGGTGCCCAACCTGTGGCTGACCACCGGCCTGGCCATGATCTACACCCGGCGTGAAAGCGACGTCACCTACCCTGCCGAGGGCGGCAAAGTGAGCATGCATGACTGGGATTACGCCCCCCGTGTGGGCTTGCGCTACGACCTTCGGCCGGACCTGCAGGTGTATGGCAACCTCAGCCGTTCGGTGGAGCCGCCACACCCCTGGTCGCTGATCTGGAGCGCACCGAGTACTGGCGGCAAACAGATCCAGCCGATCGAAATGCAGAACCAGACTGCAACCACCCTGGAAGTGGGCGCACGTGGCGATTCGGCCATCGGCCGCTGGGACCTGGCCTGGTACTACGCACAGGTGCGCCACGAACTGCTCGCCGTGGAAGTGGTGCCGAACTTCACCTCCGAGTTCAATGCCAGCACCACAGTGCACCAAGGTGTGGAAGCCGGCCTCGTCAGCACCTTGTGGGAACGCGCAGGCACGGGCAAGTTGAGCCTGCGCCAGGCCTATACATTCAGTGATTTCCACTACCGCGATGACGAGGCGTTCGGTGACAATCGCCTGCCTGGCATCCCCATGCACTATTACCAGGCCGAGCTGCGCTACGACTGGTCGAACGGTTTCCATGCCGGGGTGAATACCCAGCTGGCATCCAAGGTTCAGGTGGACTACGCCAACAGCTACCACGCTGATGAATATGCCCTGCTCGGCGCGCGTATCGGTTGGGATTCACCCCGCCAGGACTGGCAAACCTGGCTGGACCTGCGCAACCTCACCAACCAGCGTTATGCAGCGACGGTGACGCCCGCCTACAACGATGCCGGTAATGACAATGCGCGCTCCACCCCGGGCGAAGGCTTTAGCGTATACGCCGGGGTTTCCTACAGCTTCCGCTAACGCATGGCGCCCCTTGCAGCAGCGGGCCAGGCCACTGCGGCAAGGGGCATCCCACGAGTGGGTTGGCGGTTCAGACCGACCGGTTCAGCTTCACCCATGAAGCAAACTTGTCGATGAAGGCCTGCAGGAATGGCCGGGTCTTGTCGTTGAGCTTGCCCGACTCGTCGAACAGGTTGGCGGCACCGCCAATGTAGGCTTCGGGCATCTGCATGCACGGCATGTCCAGAAATACCAGCGCCTGGCGCACGGCATGGTTGGCACCAAAGCCGCCGATAGCCCCTGGCGAAACGCTCACCACCGCAGTGGGCTTGCCGCTCCAGGCACTGTGCCCGTAAGGCCGCGAGCCAACGTCAATGGCGTTCTTCAGGCAGCCGGGGACCGAGCGGTTGTATTCAGGGGTGACGAACAGCACGGCATCGCTACGGCGGATCTCCTCGCGAAACCGTGTCCAGGACTGAGGAGCGCCTTCGGCCTCGACATCCTCGTTGTACAGCGGCAGATCGCCAATTTCGACGATTTTCAGGGCAAGACTGGACGACGCCAGCTCCGCAAGCGCGCGGGCGACCTTACGGTTGTAGGACTCCTTGCGCAAGCTACCTACAACAACCGCAACCGAATACACCTGGCTCATGGCAATTTCCTACCTATACGGGTTAAAGGACGTTGTAGTTATAGATGACCGTTTCTCGCCGCTTTGGTTTTTTTTCATCGACGCGAAAACTTCCAGCCCTCCTGCACGGTCTATGACTACAGACATTTCCTACGTATTTCAGAGGTTTCCACCCAAATGGCAGCAGTAATGGTCGGCCAATTCCACGCCCGTGACGCCGAAGGCCGCATCTACCCCGTGCACGAGTTCCAGGAGTCGACCCTGCAACTTGACGGCAGCACACTGGGCGCCCCCATCACCACCTACCGCCTGGCCATCGGCGACAAGGTCAATTACCTGGGTGAAAACCGCTTCGAGCTGGCCCGCAGCGGTGTCGAGCTCATTCGCATTCCGTGAAGCAAGCCGTGGCGCATGGCCGGTGATGGATGACCGGCAGCAGAAAGACAGATAGCCACAATCAGCCGGCAGATGCCTCGGTCAGCAGCTGCCACATCGAAGGCCCGCCTGCCGATTTGGCTATGGCTGCCAACCGCTCGGCATGCGCTTCCAGCTCTTGGGCATTGGCCATGATCACGCGCCCCGGCGCTCGCCCGGTGATCCGGCGGATTTCGCTGCCGCCGCCAGCCTGCCCGTCACCCTCGGCATCCGCCCCATGACCGGCCAGCGACAGGCTGGTCTGGCCACCGGTCATCGCCAGGTAGACGTCGGCCAGCAGTTCCGAGTCGAGCAGTGCGCCGTGCAGCTCGCGGCCCGAGTTGTCGATATCGTAGCGTTTGCACAGCGCATCGAGGCTGTTGCGCTGCCCCGGGTGGCGCGAACGCGCCAGCAACAAGGTGTCGAGAACGGTGCAGTACTGCGACACGTCCGCGCGATGCTGCTGGCCCAGCAAGGCGAATTCGTTGTTGATGAAGCCTACGTCGAACGCCGCGTTGTGGATGACCAGCGTGGCGCCCTGGATGAACTCGAAGAATTCATCGGCCACATCGGCGAAGCGCGGCTTGCCGACCAGAAACGCGTCGGTGATGCCGTGGACGTTGATCGCCCCCTCGTCACTTTCGCGGTCCGGCTGCAGGTAGACATGGAAGTGCCGCCCGGTCAGCCGCCGGCCGATCACCTCGACACAGCCGATTTCGATGATCCGGTGACCTTCGCCAACCGGCATACCCGTGGTCTCGGTATCGAGAATCACGTACCGTTTATCTTGCTGCTGCTCCACGCCGGGCGCTCCAACTTGCATCAGTTACAAAGCGGCGATTGTACCCCAGCTCAACGCTGGGCGCGCACCTCATCGACCCCACGGTTGGCCAACTGGTCGGCCCGTTCGTTGCCGGGGTGGCCGATGTGCCCGCGTACCCACTTCCAGGTGACCTTGTGGCGGTTGACCTGCTCATCGAGCAGTTGCCACAGGTCGGCGTTTTTTACCGGCTCCTTGGCCGCGGTTTTCCAGCCGCGCTTCTTCCAGTTGACCATCCACTCGTTGATGCCCTTCATCACATATTGCGAGTCGGTGGTCAGCACGACTTCGCATTCACGCTTGAGCGACATCAGCCCCTGGATCGCCGCCATCAGCTCCATGCGGTTGTTGGTGGTTTCACGTTCGCCGCCCCACAGTTCCTTCTCGACGCCCTTGTAGATCATCAGCACCCCCCAACCACCCGGGCCAGGGTTGCCCTTGCAGGCACCATCGGTAAACATTTCGACGCTATCGCTCATGTACCACTCTTGAATTCAGTGCTTGTCAGTTTCAGGGTTGGCTGCCGTGCGGTTGACCTTGGCCAGCGGCAGCGGCAGCAGCTTGCCCATGGGCTCGCGACGCTGCTGACGCAGGGGCCGCAGCCCGACAACCATCTTGCGCGCCACCAGCAGGTAGACCCCACCACCGGCACCTTGCCAGCCGCCGGCCAGCCGCTCCCAGCCTTGCAGGCGCTGCTGCCAGGCCGGTGAGGCAAGCGGCGGACGATAGCACCCGAAGCGGCGTTTCTCCAGCGCGAAGCCCAGCAGGTTGAGCCAGTCGCCAACCCGCGACGGCGAGATGCAGCGCGCCTTGCGCAAGGCGCCATGGCTGAAGAAATGGCGCATGCCCCAACTGCTCCACGGGTTGATGCCCACGATCAGCAAATGCCCGCCCGGGCGCACGGCACTGGCTGCCTCGCGCAGCAGGCCATGCGGCGACAGGCAGAAGTCCAGGCCATGCTGCAGCACCACCACGTCGGCAGCATGCTCGCTCAGCGGCCAGGCCTGTTCCTCGCAGACAATTTCAACCCCAGGCAACGGCGCACCAAGGCGCACATTGCGCTGCACCTGGGGTGCCTGGGGCGGTGCTTCGGCGCAGGGCCCGTAATGCACCAGGTAACCGCCAAAAAAGCGCCCCAGCTCTTCCTCCAGCAGTTGGTCTTCTTCCTTGAGCATCAGTTGGCCGAGTGGGCCATTGAACCACTCACGGGCCAGGCTGATCAGCTCGACCCAGTCCGGATCGGCCTGGGCAAAGGCTTGGTCGGTCATTGCGCTCTCCCTCGAAGGTTCTCCCGCCGCGCCATCGCGGCTAAGATGCCTTCATGTGCCACGCTAGGTGAATCGGATCCGCACCATGATACAGATCGATGCTCTTCCCGCTTTCTCCGACAACTACATCTGGTTGTTACAGGATACTGCCAAACGCCGTTGTGCGGTGGTCGACCCCGGCGACGCCGGCCCGGTGGAGCGTTGGCTGGCCGCCAACCCCGGCTGGGCGCTGAGCGACATCCTCATTACCCACCACCACACCGACCACGTCGGCGGCGTGGCACGGCTCAAGCAACTGACCGGCGCGCGGGTCTGTGGCCCGGCCAACGAGCAGATTCCCTGCCGTGACCTGGCGCTGGACGAGGGCGCCGAGGTCGAAGTGCTGGGCGTGGTGTTCCAGGTGCTGGCGGTGCCCGGCCACACCCTGGGCCATATCGCTTTCTTCAGTGACCAGCCGTCGGAAACCCCGCTCCTGTTCAGCGGCGATACCCTGTTCGCGGCCGGTTGCGGGCGCATGTTCGAGGGCACGCCCGAGCAGATGCAACCCGCCTTGGCCCGCCTGGCGGCCCTGCCCGCGCACACCCAGGTGTACTGCGCCCACGAATACACGCTTGCCAACCTGCGCTTCGCCAAGGCCGTCGAGCCCGACAACCCGCATGTGCAGCAGCGCTTCGACGAGGTGACCCGGTTGCGCGCCGACCAGCGCATCACATTGCCGTCGACAATTGGCCTGGAGCGCCTGACCAACCCTTTTTTGCGCACCTCTGAAACATTAGTTAAACAAAAAGCAGACGAATGGAAGGGACATTCAAACGCTACGCATGTCGCTGTTTTTGCTGCCTTGAGGTCTTGGAAAGACACCTTCTGATAACCGCAAGATATATCGCAATCTGTGCTCAACGGTTGACCCGGCCCGGAGCGGTTTCTAGAATCGCCGAAATTTTTTGCCCGGATACCTGTCTCAGCCGATGTCTTCCCGTAGCCGCAGAACCTCTCATTCAGTCGCCCTGACGCGCCTGGCCCAAATCAGTGCGCTGGCTCTGGCCGCCACTCTGGTGGGTTGCCAGAGCAACCGTCAGCTCGACGAATCCGATAGCGTTCGCGCGCACAACTACCAGGCGCGGATCAAGCACAAGCCCGCGCCGCTGCTGGTCAAGCCGGCCGAGCAGGCGCCACAGGACGTGTGGGAGCGAATGCGCCAGGGCTTTGCCCTGCAGGACAGCATCGACGTCAACCCGCGCATCGAGCAACAGCGTTTGTGGTTCGCCAGCAACCCCACCTTCATCGAAAGCGCTGGCGAGCGCGGCAGCCTGTACCTGCACTACATCGTCGAGCGCCTCGAGGAGCGTGACATGCCCCTGGAGCTGGCGCTGCTGCCAGCCATCGAAAGCGCCTACAACCCGATGGCGTATTCGCGGGCCAGCGCCGCAGGCATGTGGCAGTTCATGCCGGCAACCGGTCGCCACTTCAACCTGCGCCAGACCAATTTCTATGACGGCCGCCGCGACATTACGGCCTCGACCAATGCTGCGCTGGACTACCTGACCCGCCTGCATGACATGTTCAACGGCGACTGGCTGCTGGCGCTGGCCGCCTACAACGCCGGCGAAGGCACGGTCAGCCGCGCCATCGAGCGCAACGAGAAGCTTGGCCTGCCGACCGACTACTGGAACCTGCCACTGCCGCAGGAAACCCGTGACTACGTACCCAAGTTGCTGGCGCTGTCGCAGGTGGTGTCCACGCCTGAAGCCTATGGCGTCAATCTCACCCCGATCGCCAACGAACCGTACTTCGAAGCAGTGGCGATCAACGAACGCTTGGACCTGACCCGGGTTGCCGCCTTCGCCAACATCGACGAGGACGAGCTGATCCAGCTCAACCCGGCGTTCAAGAAACGCATGACCGTCGATGGCCCGAAACAGCTGCTGGTGCCAACCGCCAAAGCACAGCTGCTCAGTGCCAGCCTGTCCAACCTCAACCCCGAGCAACTGGTCAGCCTGCAACCGCCAAAAGCCGCATTCGCCCGCGCCGTGGCCGAAGCCAAGGCACCGGTGGCCACGCGTAGCTACCGGGTCAAGCGGGGTGACAACCTCGGTGCCATCGCCAAGGCCAACCGCGTATCGATCAAGGACATCAAGCGCTGGAACCGCCTGTCCGGCAACAACCTGCGCGCTGGCCAGGTCCTGGCCCTGCGCGGCGGCAACGCCCCGAGCGCCGCCGGCAATCGCGTAGCGGCGTCGGCGCAGCGCTCTACCCAGTACAAGGTGCGCAAGGGTGACTCGCTGTACCTGGTGGCCAAGCGCTTCAACGTGGAAATGAAGCACCTCAAGCGCTGGAACCCGCGCAGCGGTCATGCCCTCAAGCCCGGGCAGACCCTGACCGTCTACGTCGGGCATTGAAAGTCGCAAGCTGCAAGCTGCAAGAAAAAAGCAATTCGCGTACACCGCCGCTTTTTCTTGAAGCTTGAAGCTTGCCGCTCTCTTTTTCCCACCCCCCCAAGCTGTTACTGTACGCCGACAAAAGCCCAACGTCTCTGGATCGGATGCCGACTTGATACGTCCCCTCCTGCTGTCAATCAGCCTGGCCTTGAGCTTTCCCGCAGTCGCGATGGTGAGCGAAAGCCACGGATACGCGCAGTTCGGCACGCTCAAGTACCCAGCCACGTTCACCCACTTCGACTGGGTCAACCCGCAAGCGCCCAAAGGCGGCACGTTGCGGGCAATGGCCTTTGGCACCTTCGACACCCTCAACCCCTATACCTTCAAGGGGTCGAGCCCGGTTACCACGCCCAACTTCCAGCAGTACGGTATCAGCGAGCTCAACGAGCCGCTGATGGTCGGTACCGGCCAATACGACCCGTCCGGCGACGAGCCCACCTCCAGCTACGGCCTGATTGCCCGCTCGGTGGAGTACAGCGAGGACCGTAGCTGGGTGGTGTTCAACCTGCGCCCGGAAGCCCGCTGGCATGACGGCAAGCCGATCACCTCGGCAGACGTGGCCTTCTCCTACCGCACGTTGCTCAAGGACGGCCACCCGATCTACCGCACCAACCTGCAGGAGGTGCAGCGGGTCGATATCCTCGGCCCGCTGCGCATCCGCTTCGTGTTCAAGCGCGCTGGCAACCCACTGCTCATCCTGCGCCTGGGCGAGATGCCAGTGCTGCCCAAGCACTACTGGCAGCACCGTGACTTCAAGGCCACTACCTTCGAGCCGCCATTGGGCAGTGGCCCGTACCGCATCACCGAGGTGCAGCCGGGGCGCCGGCTGGTGTTCGAGCGCGTCAAGCGTTACTGGGGCAAGGACCTCGCCGTCAACCGAGGCAAGTACAACTTCGATCGCGTGGAGTACGAATTCTACCGTGATGCCACCGTGGCCTTCGAAGCGTTCAAGGCCGGTGAATTCGACATCTATATCGAACACCAGGCGAAGAACTGGGCCAACGGCTACAACTTCCCGGCCGTGCGCCGTGGCGAGGTGATCAAGGCGCAGATCCCGCACCGCATCCCCACGCAAACCCAGGGCCTGTTCATGAACAGCCGCCGGGCGACCTTCAGCGACCCGCGGGTACGCCAGGCACTGGGGCTGATGCTCGACTTCGAGTGGACCAACCGCGCCCTGTTCAGCAACGCCTACCGGCGCTCGACCAGCTACTACCCCAACAGTGATTTCGCCGCCAGTGGTGTGCCCACCGGCAAGGAATGGCTGCTGCTGGCCCCATTCCGTGACCAGTTACCCGCCAAACTGTTCAGCGAACCGTACCAGGTCAGCCACACCGCCGGCCGTGGCGTCAGCCGCGAAACCTTGCGCCAGGCACTGGCCCTGCTCGCCGAGGCGGGGTGGAAGCTGAACGGCCAGCGCCTGGTCGACAGCAAAGGCCAGCAGTTGCGCATGGAGCTGTTGCTGGTAAACCCCAACCTTGAACGCATCCTGCAACCTTATGTCGAAAATCTGTCCAGCATCGGTATCGATGCGCGCTTGCGCACCGTGGACCGTGCCCAGTACAAACAACGCCTGGACCAGTTCGATTTCGACATGATTCTGATGACCCTCAATCAGACCCTGAGCCCCGGCCTGGAGCAGTGGTTGTACTTCCATTCGAGCCAGGCCGGCACCAAGGGCAGCAAGAACTATGCAGGGGTCAAGGACCCGGTGGTCGACCACCTGCTCGACACCCTGTTGGCCGCACGCACCCGCGACGACCAGGTGGCTGCCGCCCGCGCCCTGGACCGCGTCCTCTCATGGCAGTACTACATGATCCCCAACTGGTACCTGGACAACCATCGCCTGGCCTACCGCAACCGGTTCGCCTTCGTCACCACACCGCCCTATACCCTTGGGCTGAACAGCTGGTGGATAAAGACTTCGGAGAAAGCCCAATGATGCCAACGCACCGCCTGCGCCGGCTGGCTGGCAGCCTGTTGCTCGCCTGCCTGAGCCTTCCCGCCCTGGCCGCACCGCAACATGCGCTCACCCTGTACGACGAGCCGCCCAAATACCCTGCCGACTTCAAGCACTTCGACTACGTGAACCCCGAGGCGCCCAAGGGTGGCACCTTCCGCCAGTCCAGTTTCGGCGGGTTCGACAGCCTCAACCCGTTCATCAACAAGGGCGTGCCGGCCGAAAACATCAGCATCATCTACGACACCCTGATGCGCCAGAGCCAGGACGAACCCTTCACCGAATATGGCCTGGTCGCCGGCAAGATCGAGAAAGCCCCGGACAACAGCTGGGTGCGCTTCTACCTGCGCCCCGAAGCACGTTTCCACGATGGCCACCCCATGCGTGCCGACGACGTGGTGTTTACCTTCAACGCCCTGATCAAGGATGGTGCGCCGCTGTATCGTCAGTACTATGCCGACGTCGCCGAGGTGGTCGCCGAAGACCCGTTGAAAGTGCTGTTCAAGTTCAAGCACCGGAACAACCGTGAACTGCCGCTGATCCTCGGGCAGTTGCCCGTGTTGCCCAAGCACTGGTACGAGAACCGCGACTTCAACCGCGGCAACCTGGAAATTCCGCTGGGCAGCGGCCCGTACAAGGTGGCCGAGGTCAAGGCCGGGCGCTCGGTACGCTACGAGCGGGTCAAGGACTACTGGGCCAAGGACCTGCCGATCAACCGTGGGTTCTACAACTTCGATGTCATGACCTTCGACGCCTACCGTGACACCACCGTAGCCCTGCAAGCACTCAAGGCCGGCGCGTTCGACTATGGCCTGGAAGTCAGCGCGAAAAACTGGGCCACCGCCTACGACGTGCCCGCCGTGCGCGAAGGCAGGCTGATCAAGGAAGAGCTGCCCAACGGCAACCCCACTGGCATGCAGGGCTTCATTTTCAACATCCGCCGGCCGGTATTCCAGGATGTGCGCGTACGCCACGCCTTGAGCCTGCTGCTGGACTATGAATGGACCAACAAGCAACTGTTCAACGGTGCCTACACCCGTACCGGCAGTTACTTCGAAAACTCGGAAATGGCCGCCCGTGGCTTGCCCAGCGCCAGCGAACTGAAGATCCTCGAGCCGCTGCGCGGCAAAGTACCCGACCAGGTGTTCACCGAGGCCTTCCACAACCCGGTCAGCGACGGCAGCGGCATGATCCGCGAGCAGCAGCGCCAGGCCTACAAGCTGCTGCAGGAGGCCGGCTGGAAAATCGTCGACGACAAGATGGTCGATGCCCAGGGCAAACCGGTAAGCATCGAGTTCCTGCTGGCGCAGACCGAGTTCGAACGCATCCTGCTGCCGTTCAAGCGCAACCTGGCTGACCTGGGTATCGAGCTGAACATCCGCCGGGTCGATGTTTCGCAGTACATCACCCGCCTGCGCTCACGCGATTTCGACATGATCGTCGGCGGCTATCCGCAGTCCAACTCGCCCGGCAACGAGCAGCGCGAATTCTGGTCCAGTGCCGCCGCCGACAACCCCGGCAGCCGCAACTTCATCGGCCTGCGCGACCCGGCCATCGACCAGCTGGTCGACCAGCTGATCAATGCCGACTCGCGCCAAAGCCTGATCGACCATTGCCGCGCCCTCGACCGGGTATTGCTGTGGGGCTATTACGTGATCCCCAACTGGCACATCAAGACCTGGCGGGTCGCCTACTGGAACCACATCGGGCACCCGAAGGTGTCGCCCAAGTACGACATCGGCATCGACACCTGGTGGATCAAGCCCGGGGTAAGCCCGGCCGTCAGCGCAGCCCCTGCGGACGAGGCCAACTGAGATGCTGGCCTACATCCTGCGCCGCCTGCTGCTGATCATCCCGACCCTGTTCGGCATCCTCATCATCAACTTCATCATCGTCCAGGCTGCCCCCGGTGGCCCGGTCGAACAGATGATCGCCAAGCTCGAAGGCTTCGAGGGTGCCACCAGCCGCATTGCCGGTGGCGGTGCCGAGGTGTCCGTGGCGGGCTCCAACTACCGTGGCGCCCAAGGCCTGGACCCGGCGCTGATCGCCGAAATCGAGCGCATGTACGGGTTCGACAAATCGCCGCCCGAACGCCTGTGGATCATGATCAAGAACTACGCCCGACTGGATTTCGGCGACAGCTTCTTCCGCGATGCCAAGGTCATCGACCTGATCATCGAAAAGATGCCGGTGTCGATCTCGCTGGGGCTGTGGAGCACCCTGATCATGTACCTGGTGTCGATCCCGCTGGGCATCGCCAAGGCGGTACGCCATGGCAGCCACTTCGACGTGTGGACCAGTTCGGCGATCATCGTCGGCTATGCGATCCCCGCCTTCCTGTTCGCCATTCTGCTGATCGTGCTGTTCGCCGGCGGCAGCTACTTCGACTGGTTCCCGCTGCGCGGCCTCACCTCCAACAACTTCGATGAGCTGAGCACCACCGGCAAGGTGCTGGACTACTTCTGGCACCTGGTGCTGCCAATCACCGCGCTGGTCATCGGCAACTTCGCAACCATGACCCTGCTGACCAAGAACAGCTTCCTCGACGAAATCAACAAACAATACGTGGTGACCGCCAAGGCCAAAGGCCTGAGCCGGCCACGGGTGCTGTATGGCCATGTGTTCCGCAACGCCATGCTGCTGGTGATTGCCGGCTTCCCTTCGGCGTTCATCGGTATCTTCTTCACCGGCTCCCTGCTGATCGAGGTGATCTTCAGCCTCGACGGCCTGGGCCTGATGAGCTTCGAGGCGGCCATCAACCGCGACTACCCGGTGGTCTTCGGCACCCTGTTCATCTTCACCCTGCTGGGGCTGGTGGTGAAACTGATCGGCGACCTGACCTACACCCTGGTCGATCCACGCATCGACTTTGCCAGCCGGGAGCACTGACATGGCCTTGTCCCCCCTCAACCGACGGCGCTTCGAGCGCTTCAAGGCCAACCGCCGTGGCTGGTGGTCGCTGTGGTTGTTCCTGATCCTGTTCGGCCTCAGCCTGGGTGCCGAACTGATCGCCAACGACAAACCGATTGCAGTGCGCTACGACGGCCAGTGGTACTTCCCCGCCTTCAAGCGCTACCCGGAAACCACGTTCGGCGGCGAGTTCCCGCTGGAAGCCAACTACAAGAGCCCCTACATCCGCGAGCTGCTGGCCAAGAAAGACAGCTTCGTGCTGTGGGCGCCGATCCCGTTCAGCTACCAGAGCATCAACTACGACCTGCGTGTTCCGGCCCCGGCACCGCCCTCGGCGGACAACTGGCTAGGCACCGACGACCAAGGCCGCGACGTGCTGGCGCGGGTAATCTACGGCTTCCGCATATCGGTGCTGTTCGCCCTGACCCTGACCGTGGCCAGCTCCATCATCGGCGTCCTCGCGGGGGCCTTGCAGGGGTTTTATGGCGGTTGGGTCGACCTGGCCGGGCAACGCTTTCTGGAAATCTGGTCGGGGCTGCCGGTGCTGTACCTGCTGATCATTCTTGCCAGTTTCGTGCAGCCGAACTTCTGGTGGCTGCTGGGCATCATGCTGCTGTTTTCCTGGATGAGCCTGGTCGACGTGGTGCGCGCCGAGTTCCTGCGCGGCCGCAACCTGGAGTACGTGCGTGCCGCCCGAGCCCTGGGCATGCGCAACGGCGCAATCATGTACCGGCACATCCTGCCCAACGCCATGATCTCGACCATGACCTTCATGCCGTTCATTCTCACCGGCGCCATCGGTACCCTCACGGCCCTGGACTTCCTCGGCTTCGGCCTGCCCGCCGGTTCGCCCTCGCTGGGCGAGCTGGTGGCCCAGGGCAAGTCCAACCTGCAGGCACCCTGGCTGGGCATCAGCGCCTTCGCGGTACTGGCGCTGATGCTGAGCCTGCTGGTATTCATCGGCGAATCCGCCCGCGACGCCTTCGACCCGAGGAAGTGACATGAGTGAACAGAACCTGATCGAAGTGCGCGACCTGGTCGTCGAGTTTGTAACCGGCGACCAGGTCAACCGGGTGGTGGATGGCATCAGTTTCGACATCCGCAAAGGCGAGACGCTGGCGCTGGTCGGTGAAAGCGGCTCGGGCAAGTCGGTGACTGCGCACTCGATCCTGCGCCTGCTGCCCTACCCCTTGGCCCAGCACCCCCGCGGCAGCATCCGCCATGAAGGCAAGGACTTGCTGCAGCAGAACGAAAAAACCCTGCAGCGCATTCGCGGCAACCGCATTGCGATGATCTTCCAGGAGCCGATGACGTCGCTGAACCCGCTGCACTGCATCGAAAAGCAGATCAATGAAATCCTTCTGCTGCACAAGGGCCTGACCGGCAAGCAAGCCACTGCGCGCACCCTGGAGCTGCTGGAAATGGTCGGCATCCCGGAGCCGCGCAAACGCCTCAAGGCCCTGCCCCACGAGCTGTCCGGCGGGCAACGCCAGCGGGTGATGATCGCCATGGCCCTGGCCAACGAGCCGGAACTGCTGATTGCCGACGAACCGACCACGGCGCTGGATGTGACCGTGCAGCTGAAAATTCTCGACCTGCTCAAGGAACTGCAGGCACGCCTGGGCATGGCGCTGCTGCTGATCAGCCATGACCTGAACCTGGTGCGGCGCATTGCCCACCGCGTGTGCGTGATGCAGCGCGGGCAGATTGTCGAGCAGGCGGACTGCGCGGCCCTGTTCAGCGCGCCGCAACACCCCTACACGCAGATGCTGATCAATGCCGAGCCCAGCGGGCTGCCGGCGCATAACCCGGTAGGCGCGCCGCTGCTGCAAGTCGATGAGCTGAAGGTCTGGTTCCCGATCAAGAAGGGCCTGCTGCGGCGTACTGTCGACCATGTCAAGGCGGTGAACGGGGTCAACTTCAGTTTGCCGCAGGGGCAAACGCTGGGCATCGTCGGGGAGTCCGGGTCGGGCAAGTCGACATTGGGCCTGGCGATCCTGCGGCTGATTGCCAGCCAGGGGGGTATCCGCTTCCACGGGCAAGACCTGCAGGGGATGAACCAGAAAGCCGTGCGCCCGTTACGGCGCGGGATGCAGGTGGTGTTCCAGGACCCCTTCGGCAGCCTCAGCCCGCGCATGTGCGTGGCAGACATCGTTGGGGAAGGCTTGCGCATTCACGGTATCGGCAATGCCCAGGAGCAGGAAGCGGCCATCATTGCGGCGCTGGAGGAGGTAGGGCTCGACCCGGGCACCCGGCACCGCTACCCGCATGAGTTTTCGGGTGGGCAGCGCCAGCGCATTGCCATCGCCCGGGCGCTGGTGCTCAAGCCGGCGCTGATTCTGCTGGATGAGCCGACCTCGGCACTGGACCGCACGGTGCAGCGCCAGGTGGTCGAGTTGCTGCGTAATCTGCAGCAAAAATACAACCTCACTTACCTGTTCATCAGCCATGACCTGGCGGTGGTCAGGGCACTGAGCCATCAGTTGATGGTGATCAAGCATGGGCAGGTGGTTGAACAGGGGGATGCGCAGGCAATCTTCCATGCACCGCAACATCCGTATACCCGGCAGCTACTGGAGGCGGCGTTTCTGGAGGTGGAGCCTTCGTGAAGCCGCGCCCGGGCAGTTTGCTGGGGTGATGCGAGCCTGGGCGGCGCGTTGCCCGCTGCCTGGCTACAGGTCTTCGCTCACCCGGCCAACGGCCGCCACCACTTGCCTGGCACCGGCCTGAATACCGCCTATGGCCGTACTCGCCTGGGTAACGAAATCCACCGCATTGGCCGCTTCCTGGCGGCTGCGCTCGACCTCGCTGACCGCCTGGTTGGCCAGCAGATGATTGTGCGCGACCACCGCATCGATCTCGGCCGTGGCGGTGCTGGTGCGCCCCGCCAGCTTGCGCACTTCATCGGCCACCACGGCGAAGCCCCGCCCCTGGTCGCCGGCGCGCGCAGCTTCGATCGCGGCATTCAGGGCCAGCAGGTTGGTCTGCGACGCAATGGCCCCAATGGTCTGCACGATCGTACTGATGACCGTCGACTGCTGGCCCAGGGCAGCAATGGTATCGCCGGCGCAGTGTAATTGGCTCGCCACGTTCTGCATGGCCTGCTGCATGCCCTGGATCACCGTGACACCATCGCTGGCACTGGCGTCCGTGCGCCGGGAAATATCCAGCGCCATGTTGGCCGCCTGCCTTACCGCCTGTTCACGCTCGACCTGGGCGGTCACCACCGTGGCGAACTTGACCACTTTCACCAGCTTGCCACTGGCATCATGGACCGGGTTGTAGCTGGCCTCCAGCCAGATCTCGCGCCCTTGGCTGTCAATACGCCGGAATCGCCCGGTCACGTACCGGCCAGCATTGAGCGTGCGCCAGAACGCCGTGTACTCGGCACTGGCGGTTTCCTTGGCATCACAGAAAATTCGATGGTGCTGGCCGATCAGTTGCTCCAGGCGGTAGCCCATGGCGGCGAGAAACATCGGGTTGGCAGCTTGCACCCTGCCGTCCAGGCCAAACTGGATCATCGCCGTGGAACGCAGCAAGGCCTCGAGCAACGCCTGGCTTTCCAGCCCAGGCGCGGCCAGCCACTGTTGCAGGGGCATGCCCACGACATCGCCCGGCGCGGCGCCGAGTGCCTGGGCAAAACCCGAGGTGCACTCCGCGATACGGTTCTGCCCGTCCAGGCGCAGCATGGCACCCTGCTCGAGTTCGGCCAGCCGCTGACGCAGTTGTACGAGCTCGGCCTGTTGCGCTGCCAAGGCAGTTTTAAGGTGGCGATTAAACATCAATAAGACCTGCGATGTTATGCATCATGATGGGAAGTCAGACAACAGACACTTTCTGTTGAGTGTCGTGAAACCACTCCTTGAAAACGGCTGCAGGCATCGGTCTGGCGATGAAATAGCCCTGCGCTTCAACACAGCCCCAGGCGCAGGCCTGGACCAACTGTTCGGCGGTTTCGATCCCTTCGGCGGCCACTTGATAACCGAGTTCGTTGGCCAGCCCTACCACCGACTGCACCAACAATGCTTCACGCGTGCCCGAGGCGGCACGGTGCACCAGCGACCTGTCGAGCTTGACGATGCTGGCGGGGATTTGCGTCAGGTAAACCCAGTTGCTGTAGCCCGTGCCGAAGTCATCGATGGCAATGGCGATGCCTGCCTGGTGCGCACGCAGCAGTTGCTGCAGCACTTCTTCGGGCTGTTCAATCAAGACACTCTCGGTGAATTCGAGCTGTACCCGCTGCGGCTCGATGGCCTGGGCCTGCAAGCTGTGCAGCAGCGCATCCATGAACCCTGCGCTTTCCAGATCGCGCGCGGTGACGTTGAAGCTGAGACTGAAATCCAGGTCCCGGGTACAGGCCAGCACCCGCAAGGCTGCGCGCATCACCCAAAGGCTGAGGCTGGCCATGAGCGCCGTTTTTTCAGCCAAAGGGATGAACTCCGCCGGGGCGACATCGCCCAGTAGCGGGTGGCGCCAGCGCAGCAAGGCTTCGGCAGAACCGCATCGGCCCGAAGGCAGCTCAATCCGCGGTTGCAGGTGCAGGCTCAGTTCATCGTCGCTCTGCAGCGCCTGGGCCAACGAGGCCAGCAACAGGAACGCACGGCGTTGCGCAGCGTCCACGTCCGGCTCGTACCACCCATGCCGGCCAGGCCTGCGCCGCGCGGTATCCGCTGCCGCGACTGCCCGGCGCATCCACTCCATGCCCTCACGGTCTTCGCACTGCTGCGTGATGGGGGCGATGCCGATACCGGCGTCCAGCAACACCGGAATCTGGTGGCATTGCGCAGGCGCCTGCAGGGCGTCGACAATCCGCTCGCACAAAGGCTGTACGTCGGCTGCGTCTTCCAGCAGCACACCGAAGCGGGTCGGGCTGATCTTGTACAACGACAATCCGTTATCCAGCTGGCTGGCGATGCGCGCCTTGGCCTGCAGCGTCAGGTCGTGGGCAAAGTTGTAACCCAGGCCGCGGATGATATCGCTGAGGGCCTCGGCGGCCATGATGTCCACCGCCAACAGGGTCAGCGACTTACCCCGGTCCAGGCCCGCCACCACATCACATTCGAGCTTCAGGCGGTTGAACAGGCCGGTGGCCTGGTCGTGAAAATTGTTGCGGCGCATGCCGGCGATGATGTGCATGGCCATTTCGCTGAAGGACGTCAGCATCGACCGTTGCGCCTCATCCAGGGCGGGCCGTGGTGCAGTATCGATGATGCAGAAGCTGCCGATGGCCACCTGGCTGTCTACCAGCAGCGGGGCCCCGCAGTAATAGCGGATGCCAGGCTCACCCGTGACCAGGGGGTTGTCGGCAAAGCGCGGGTCCAGGGCAGCGTCCAGCACTTCCAGTGGCTGTGCCTGGAGAATGGTGTGGGCACAGAATGAAACATCCCGGGGGGTGGCATCAGCGGCCAGCCCGCCCTTGGCCATGAACCATTGCTCGCACTCCCCTACGATCGAAACCAGGCAGATCGGCATGGAAAAGTAGCGGCGGGCCATCTCGACCAGCGCAGTCAGTTCGCTGCTCTGCGGCTGATGCAGCACGCACCATTCGGCGATCTTCGCCAAACGGTCGGGTTCATTGGGCGGAACGGGGGCAACTTTCATGGCATCTCACCTGTCCCACGCGGACCCAAGCATAGAGTAATAGCACTACGCTACATCAATACTTGTACAGAGAGAAATTTTTGTACAACTTTTCGCATTAAATTTCGACAGACGGTGATGCAACATCACCTGCCTAGTAAGAGATCGGCCCACGAAGGAAGTTCACCAACCCCCGGTTTCACGGGCACACACGTACCGTTTCAGTGTGTAACAGCCACTGCACCAGTCATCAGAAAATCTGATGACGATCGTCTTTAGTCATCAGCCAGGTAGGGCATAAAGTCGCTTCGTCCACCCGCCTCAACGGTAGAGCCCATGTCCAGTCACCCCCAAACTGCCTCCCCTGCCCTCCACGCGCTGGTCCAGCGTTCCAGCTTGCCAGGCCCTGTGCTCAGCGCCCCCCAGGCGCAAGGCCTGCTGCAGGCCCACTACGGCCTCACCGGTGAGTTGTCGGCCTTGGGCAGCCAGCAGGACCTGAACCTGCGTGTGGTCGCGCCGCAAGGCAGCTTCGTGCTCAAGGCATGCCATGGCAGCTACGCCCAGGTCGAACTGGAGGCCCAGCATGCGGCCCTCGCCTACCTGTGCGAGCATGGCCTGCCCGTGCCAGGCGTGCGCCCGGCACTCAGTGGCGAAGCCTTGCTGGCCCTGGACGTCGCAGACCAGCCATTGCGGGTACGCCTGCTGGAATACATCGAGGGGCAACCGCTGACGCGCCTTCCTCACCTCCCGGCGCAACTGATGGCCGAACTGGGCGGGCTTTGCGCAAAGCTTGATCGGGCCTTGGCCGGTTTCGACCACCCTGGCCTCGAGCGCACCCTGCAATGGGACCCCAAGCATGCGCAAACGCTGATAGAGCACCTGCTCCCTGTGCTGCACGATGCCGACCAGCGCCGCCGCATCACACAGGCTACCGCGGTCGCTGCCCACCACCTGGCACCCCTGATCGGCAGCCTGCCAAGCCAAGCCGTGCACCTGGACATCACCGACGACAACACCGTGTGGGCGCGCGACGACCAGCGCCAATGGCAATTGCGAGGGCTGATCGACTTCGGCGACCTGCTACGTACCTGGCGCATCGCCGACCTGTCGGTAACCTGTGCGGCGCTGCTGCACCACGCCGAAGGCGACCCGCTGCGGATCCTCCCGGCGATCCGCGCCTACCAGGCCCACAACCCACTCACGGAGGCAGAGCTACGGGCCTTGTGGCCACTGGTGCTGAACCGCGCCGCAGTACTGGTGCTGAGCAGCGCACAGCAGTTGGCGGTGGACCCAGGCAACCAGTACACCCGCGACAATGTCGCCCATGAGTGGGAAATTTTCGACACCGCCACCGCCGTGCCCTTCGCCTTGATGCAGGCAGCGATCCTGCGGGCTGCGGGGTTGCCGGTCGCCACGCCAGACATGAGCGGCTGCGCGCCGCTGCTTCCCGAACTGCAAGGGCAGACGGTGCACCGGCTCGACCTCGGCGTGCTCAGTGCGCACTATGAGGCGGGCAACTGGGAGCAACCTGGCTTCGACCAGCACCTGCTCACCCGGCAACCTGCCCCGGCCTGCACCCTGTACGGGCAGTATCGCCTGTCGCAAACCCATATCGACCGCGCCGCAGAACCGGCCACTTGCGCCCTCGGCGTTGAACTGCATGTGCCGCACGCAAGCCTGCTCCAGGCACCGGCGGCCGGCACCTGGCAGCGCCATGGCGATGCTGGCGGTTGTCTGCGTACTGCGCACTGGGCCCTGTGGCTACAGGGGCTGCAGGATGCGCCAGTCGATGGCCAGGCCGTGGCCCAGGGCCAGGCGCTGGGCCGTAGTTGCGGCGTGCTTCGCGTGCAAGTGTACCTAGGCACCGACACCCAGCCACCGTTCTTCGCCACCCCTTCCCATGCCGATGCCTGGCTGGCCCTGTGCCCTTCCCCCGCGCCGCTGCTGGGCCTGGACTGCGATGCCGAGCCACTGCCTGACCCACAGGCCCTGTTGGCGCGTCGCGACGCCAGCTTCGCGCGCTCGCAGAAACACTACTACGCGCAGCCACCCCACATCGAACGTGGCTGGCGCAACTACCTGTTCGACATGCAAGGCCGCGCTTACCTCGACATGCTCAACAACGTTGCGGTACTGGGCCATGGCCACCCGCGCATGGTCGCCGAGTCGGCGCGGCAGTGGTCGTTGCTCAATACCAACTCGCGCTTTCACTACGCAGCCGTCACCGAGTTCTCCGAGCGTTTGCTGAAGCTGGTACCCGAAGGCTTCGACCGGGTATTCATGGTCAACAGCGGTACCGAAGCCAACGACCTGGCGATACGGCTGGCCTGGGCCTACAGCGGCGGGCGCGACCTGCTCAGCGTGCTGGAGGCCTACCACGGCTGGTCGGTGGCCACCGATGCCATCTCCACGTCGATCGCCGACAACCCGCAGGCGTTGCACACCCGCCCGGACTGGGTGCACCCGGTCGAGGCGCCGAATACCTTCCGCGGCCGCTACCGTGGCGCCGACAGCGCAGCAGACTACCTGCGCGATGTCGACACCAAGCTGGCCGACCTCGATGCCCGTGGCCGACAGCTGGCCGGCATCATCTGCGAACCGGTGTACGGCAATGCCGGTGGCATCGCGCTGCCAGCGGGGTACCTGCGCGAGGCCTATGCCAAGGTCCGGGCCAGGGGCGGCGTGTGCATCGCCGACGAGGTCCAGGTCGGTTACGGCCGCCTGGGTGAATACTTCTGGGGCTTCGAGCAGCAAGGCGTGGTGCCCGACATCATCACCATGGCCAAGGGCATGGGTAACGGCCAGCCGCTGGGGGTGGTCATTACCCGCCGCGACATTGCCGAAGCACTGGAGGCCGAGGGTTATTTCTTCTCCTCTGCCGGTGGCAGCCCGGTCAGTTGCCGCATTGGCATGGCAGTACTGGACGTGATGCAGGAAGAAGGCCTGTGGGACAACGCCCGCGACACCGGGCGCTATTTCAAGGCGCGCTTGCAGGCGCTGGTCGACAAGCACCCGCTGGCCGGCGCCGCGCATGGCTCGGGCTTCTACCTGGGCCTGGAACTGGTGCGTGACCGCGAAACACTGGAGCCCGCGACGCAGGAAACCCAGCTGCTCTGCGACAGGCTGCGGGAATTGGGCATCTTCATGCAACCCACAGGGGATCACCTGAACATTCTCAAGATCAAGCCGCCAATGTGCACCAGCCGGGCCAGCGTGGATTACTTCGTCGACAGCATCGACCGGGTGCTGGGTGAAGGGCTGTAGCGGCTCACCTTCTGCCAGATCGAGCGCCGCGCGAGCGGCGCTTCGCGGATAAACCCCGCGCCCACCCACGGCCCTTTTTCGGGCGAGCACAAGCGCACCAACATGGCGCATGCCCTCCATCGCGCCACAAAAAGGCGCGGCATCAGCACGCAATTACCCACCCCGCTTCATGCTTGTTCACATCCACTCACAAACGCCAACGTTTGCGTCTAGCCCGCATGCTCTCAAATGTGACCAGTGGGTCACCTTTTCTGCCTTTTCTCTCCTACACTCGGTTTTCGGCCCGCGATTTGCTCAATGGAAGAGTGACGAAAATAAGTCGAACTTTACGGAACGCGGGCAGGTCAGGAACTAAGTAGGCCAAACGCAACGGGATCTCCCAGCTTCGGCCACCACCCCTACCCGCTCAAACGCCTTCGGCCGGAACGCCGAGAGCGCGGTGCCTGCGCGCACGACCTTGGGGCATGGAAAGCAGTACGTATTCAGCAAGCAGAGAGAACCAGTACGAAACAACGCCACGGGTGCCAGCACCCGGCAAGCATAGGGACGGAGAGAAGTATGATCAGTGCCGCTGTCGAGCCACACGTAAACACGTTCACCACCGAGAAGCGCGAACCGCTCACCCCAGATTTCGCCACGACAGCCAAGGCACCCGGCGCCCAGCGCCAGCACAACCCCAACAAGCGCAAGATTCTGTTCGTGACCTCGGAAATCGCCGACCTGGTCAAGACAGGCGGCCTGGGTGACGTGTCTGCAGCCCTGCCGCGCGCCCTGGCGCACTTGCACGATGTTCGGGTATTGATCCCGGGCTACCCGCAGGTGGTCGAAAGCGACAACCCGATCCATATCGTCGGCGAACTGGGCGGCCACGCAGCCCTGCCGCCATGCAAGATCGGCCGCATGGACATGCCCGACGGCCTGGTCATCTATGTGCTCATCTGCCCCGAACTGTACCAGCGCGACGGCACCCCCTATGGCGCCAACAACGGTCGCGACTGGCCAGACAACCACATCCGTTTCGCTCGCCTGGGCCTGGCCGCGGCGGAAATCGCAGCCGGCGAAGGCATGATCCACTGGAAGCCCGAAGTGGTGCATGCGCATGACTGGCCGGCCGGCCTGGCGCCAGCCTACATGCACTGGCGCGGCCTCAACACGCCAACCCTGTTCACCATCCACAACCTGGCCTACCAAGGTGTGTACAGCCGTGGGTGCAGCCCCGAACTGGCCATCCCGGAACACGCCATGCAGCAGGAAGGCATGGAGTTCTACGGCAAGCTGTCGTTCCTCAAGGCGGGCCTTGCCTATTCCAGCCACATCACCACGGTCAGCGCCACCTATGCCCGGGAAATCACCACCCCGGAATTCGGCTGCGGCCTGGATGGTTTCCTCGCCAGCAAAGCCCAGCAAGGCCTGCTTGGCGGCATCCCCAACGGTATCGACGAAAGCTGGGACTCGGCCACCGACAAGCACCTGCAGCACAACTTCAGCATCAATGACTGGGAAGGCAAGGCACGCAATACCCACGAAGTACGCCAACTGTTCGGCCTGGACGACTCCGAAGGCCCACTGTTCGCAGTGGTTTCGCGCCTGGTTTACCAGAAAGGCCTGGATTTGACCTTGGCCGTGGCCGACTACATCGTCGAACAAGGCGGGCAGATCGCGATCATCGGCCGTGGCGAGCCTGAGGAAGAACAGGCCATGCGCGAACTGGCGCTGCGCCACCCAGGCCGTATCGGGGTACGCATCGGCTTCAACGAAACCGACGCCCGGCGCATGTTCGCCGGCAGTGATTTCCTGCTGATGCCCTCGCGCTACGAGCCCTGCGGGCTCAGCCAGATGTATGCCCAGCGCTTTGGCTCGCTGCCAGTGGCGCGCAATACCGGCGGCCTGGCCGACACCATCGAGTGCGGGGTCACGGGCTTCCTGTTCAACGAGTCGACCGTCGACAGCTACCGCGAAGCGCTTGGCCGCGCCTTCTACGTTTATGGCAAGAAGGACCTGCTCAACGCCATGCGCTGCCTGTCGATGACCCAACCGTTCAACTGGTGCCAGGCAGTGGAACCCTACGCCCGGCTGTACGAAGACCTGGTCAAGCAAGCACAACTGAGCCACTACTGAGCGAGGGCAGTAAGATGCACAGGCATGGCGCACACTTGCTGGACGCCACGTCGGCGCGCTTCGCCCTCTGGGCACCCGATGCGCGCAGCGTGAGCGTGGAACTGGAGCAGCAGCCGGCTATCGCCCTGCAGCCCGATGAAGACGGTTGGTTCAGCGGCGTGGCGCCCTGCCGGGCCGGCGACCGTTACCACTTTCGAATTGATGATGAACTGCAGGTGGCCGACCCGGCGTCGCGCTACCAGCCTACTGGCGTGCACGGCCCCAGCCAGGTGGTGGATGTGGCCAGCTACCCCTGGCAGCACCCGTGGCTAGGCCGCCCCTGGCACGAGGCGGTCATTCAGGAGCTGCATGTAGGGCTGCTCGATGGCTACCAGGGCGTAGCCCGGCAACTGCCGAAGCTGGCCGCGCTGGGTATCAGCGCAATAGAGCTGATGCCCCTGGGGCAGTTCCCCGGCGAGCGCAACTGGGGCTACGACGGTGTACTGCCCTACGCCCCGCAGCACACCTACGGCAGCCCTGAGCAACTGTGCGCGTTGGTCGACCAGGCCCATGGTGAAAAGCTGATGGTGCTGGTAGACGTGGTGTACAACCACTTCGGCCCCGACGGCAATTACCTGCACCAGTATGCCAGCCCGTTCTTCCGGGAAGACCGGCAGACGCCCTGGGGCGCGGCCATCGACTTTCGCCGCCCGCAGGTGCGCGAATACTTTATCCAGAACGCACTGATGTGGCTGTGCGACTACCGCTGCGACGGCCTGCGCCTGGATGCCGTACATGCCATCGACCAACCCGATTTTCTGGTGGAACTGGCCGAGCGCGTGCGTGCCGCAGTGGAGCCCGGGCGCCACGTGTGGCTGGTGCTGGAGAACGAGCACAACCAGGCCACCCTGTTGCAACAGGGTTTCGACGCGCAGTGGAACGATGACGGCCACAACGCCCTGCATGTGCTGCTCACCGGCGAGACCGAAGGCTATTATGCCGACTACAAGGACCGCCCCATCGACCAGCTGGCACGCTGCCTGGCCGAAGGCTTCGTGTTCCAGGGCCAGGCCAACCGCCACGGAACGCCGCGCGGCGAACCCAGTGCGCATCTGCCACCCAGTGCCTTCGTACTGTTCTTGCAGAACCACGATCAGGTTGGTAACCGCGCACTGGGCGAGCGCCTGACCCGCCTGTGCCCACCGCCGGCGCTGCGCGCTGCCACCACCTTGCTCCTGATGGCACCGATGATCCCCCTGCTGTTCATGGGTGACGAAGAAGGCAGTTGCCAGCCCTTCCTGTTCTTTACCGACTTCCACGACGAACTGGCCGATGCAGTGCGCGAAGGCCGCCGTGGCGAGTTCGCCCATTTCAAGGCCTTCGCTGACCCCGAACAGCGCGAGCACATCCCCGACCCCAACGCCGAACAGACCTATGCCGCATCGCGCCCTTACAGCAAGCAGGTGCTGGCCGGCTGGCATGGCCTGTATCAGCAGTTGCTCGACCTGCGCCGCCACCATGTGATCCCGCACCTGCCTGGCAGCTGTGCACTGGGCGCCGAGGTGCACGGTGACAAGGCAGTCACCGCACGCTGGCAGCTGGGCAATGGCAACACCTTGCGCATCGACCTGAACCTGGCCGACAGCCCGCAGCCGGTCGAGCTGCCGCCACCGCCCTTGCGGTTGTTCGACAGCGGCGATGCTCGCCACCCCGACAGCCAACTGGCGGCGTACAGCTGCGTGGTCAGCCTGCTTCCCCCTGCCCAGGAGCGCCCATGAGCGAAACCGCCCTGCACCGCTTGGCGAACCGCGTCGGGCTTAGCCGCGACTGGATCGACGCCAATGACCGCCCTCAGCGCGTGAGCGACCACGTGCTGCGCAACCTGCTCGAAAGCCTGGGCCACCCGGCCGGCGACGATGCGGCAATCGCCGCAAGCCTGCAGGCCCTGGAGACCGCTGACGACAGTGAGCACCTACCGCCTTTGTTGACGGCCGACCAGGGCCAGCCGCTGGACCTGTCACGCTATTTCAGCGCGGCCAGCGTCGCCCGTTGCACCCTCGAGGACAGCACCACGCGTGTGCTGGAACTTGACCGGCAGGCCCGCTTGCCCGGTGAACTGCCTGTCGGCTACCACCAGGTCGAAATCGACAGCCGCCGTTTCACGGTGGCCGTAGCGCCGCCCCGTTGCCATAGCCTTGAAGACAGCCTTGAGCACAGCGCGCAGCAACCACCCGCGCGCTGCTGGGGGCTGGCGGTTCAGCTGTACAGCCTGCGCCGCCCTGGCGACGGCGGTTATGGCGACTGCCTGGCCCTTGAACAACTGGCCCGCTCGGCCGCAGAGCGCGGCGCCGATGCCTTGGCCATCAGCCCGATTCATGCCCTGTCGGCCATCGACCAGGAACATTACAGCCCCTACTCGCCCTCCAGCCGCCTGCTGCTCAATACCTTGTACGCCAGCCCCGCCGCCCTGCTGGGTGAACGGGAAGTGCGCATGGCCATCGAAGCCTGCGGCCTGGAGCAACAGCTGGAAGAACTGCAGCAGCGCCCGCTGGTTGACTGGCCACGTGCCGCCAGCGCTCAGCTGCGTGTGCTGGAGGCGCTGTACCAGGGGTTCAGCCAAGGCAGCCACCCGCTGCGCGAAGACTTCTACAGCTTCCGCGAAGCCGCCGGTGAAGCGCTGGAGCATCATTGCCGCTTCGAAGTGCTGCAGGCTCATGCCGTGGAGCACGGCCTGGGCGCCGACTGGCGGCACTGGCCCACGCCCTGGCAAGACCCCTGTCACCCGCAAGTCCAGGCCATCGCCGAGGCCTACCCGGCCAAGGTGGAGTTCCACGCGTTCTGCCAATGGCTCACCGAGCGTGGCCTGCAACGCGCCCACGAGGCCGCCCGCGGCAACGGCATGAGGGTGGGCCTGATCGCCGACTTGGCAGTTGGCGCCGACGGTGCCGGCAGCCAGGCCTGGAGCCGCCAGGACGAATTGCTGTCGGGCCTGAATGTGGGCGCACCGCCCGACATTCTCAACCGGGCCGGACAGAACTGGGGGATTTGCGCCTTTTCGCCCGAAGGCCTCAAGCGCAACGGCTACCGTGCGTTCATCGAAATGTTGCGGGCCAACCTGGCGCATGCCGGCGGCCTGCGCATCGACCACGTCATGGGCCTGCGCCGGCTGTGGCTGATACCGCAAGGCGCCGAGCCCAGCGAAGGTGCCTACCTCAACTACCCGCTGGAGGACCTGCTGCGGCTGCTGGCGCTGGAATCGAACCGCCACCAGGCCATCATCCTTGGCGAAGACCTGGGCACGGTGCCCGCCGGCCTGCGCGAAGCCCTGGCCGAGAAAGCCGTGCTGGGCATGCGCGTGCTGCCTTTCGAGCAGCGCCAGCCTGGGCAGTTCACGCCGATACTCGACTGGCCCGATAACGCCCTGGCCACTACCGGTACACACGACCTGGCGCCCTTGGCCGGCTGGCTGAAAAACCGCGATATCGACTGGAGCCACCGCTTGCAACTCATTGACGCTGCCACCGAACTGCACTGGCGCCACGACCGCCAGAAACAACACGACGGCCTGCGCCGCACCTTGCAAGCCAACTATGGCGTGCTCAACGACGATGACGCCGTGATCGATGCCGCCATCCGCTACGTGGGCCATACCCGGGCGCCACTGGTGCTGGTACCGCTTGAAGACCTGTTGGGCTGCGACGAGCAACCCAACCTGCCAGGCACCACCACCGGCCACCCCAACTGGCGCCGGCGCTTCGCCCGCCCGGTGCATGAACTGCTCAATGACGACGATGCCGCGCGGCGCCTGGAGCTGCTTGTCCAAGCCCGCGAACAAGCCTGGGAGCGTGACCGATGAAGCCCTTGAGCGCCACCTTGCGCCTGCAGTTCCACAGTGACTTCACCCTCGACCACGCCGTGTCGCTGGTGCCCTACTTCGCCCAACTGGGCATCAGCCACCTGTATGCCTCACCCATCCTCAAGGCCCGTGCCGGTTCACGCCACGGCTACGACGTGGTCGACCCGACCCAGGTCAACCCCGAGCTGGGCGGCGAGGCGGCGTTGCAGCGCCTGGTCGCGGCCTTGCGCCAGCATGGCATGGGGCTGATCCTCGACACCGTGTCCAACCACATGGCCGTAGGCGGCGCGGACAACCCGTGGTGGCAATGCCTGCTGGCCTGGGGCCGGCGTAGCCCGTACGCAGAATTCTTCGACATCCAGTGGCATTCCAGCGATCCGCTGTTGGCCGGGCAATTGCTGTTGCCGTTCCTGGGCAATGACTATGGCGTGTGCTTGAAAAACGGCGAACTCCCGCTGGAGTTCGACAAGGAACGGGGCGTGCTGCAAGTCGCCCACTACCAACACCGTTTCCCGATTTGCCCGATCGACTACGGCTGGATCCTGGCCCTGAGCCCGGACCCCGCCTTGCAGGCCCTGGCAGAGCATTTCACGGCGCTGGGCGAAGCGGCCACGCCATTGGCTGACGCCCTGCCCCTGCAGGCCGAACTGGCGCGCCTGGTGCAGCAGGGTGCCGACCTCGAATCGGCCCTGGTGGCGTTCGACAGCCGTGCCGAAAGCGGCTTCAAGCGCCTGCACCTGCTGCTGGAGCGCCAGACTTACCGGCTGGCCAGCTGGCGCACCGCCGCCGACGACATCAACTGGCGGCGCTTCTTCGACATCAACGAACTGGGTGGCCTGCGGGTCGAGCGCGCGGTGGTGTTCGAGGCGACCCACGCCAAGCTCTTCGAGCTGATCGAACGCGGCCTGGTGGACGGCCTGCGCATTGACCATATCGACGGCCTGGCCGACCCGCGCGGCTATTGCCGCAAGCTGCGCCGGCGCGTCGACGGCCTGCTGGCCAGTCGGCCGCTGAACGCCGCGGTCGAACACTTCCCGATCTACGTGGAAAAGATTCTCGGCAGCGGCGAACACCTGCACCTCGACTGGCACACCGACGGCACCACTGGCTACGAGTTCATGAACCAGGTATCGCTGCTGCAGCACGACCCGGCCGGCGAAGCACCGCTGACCGAGTTGTGGGCCAACGTCAGCGAGCGCCCGGCCTTTGCTGAAGAAGTGCGCCAGGCGCGCCACTTGGTGCTCAACGCCAGCCTGGCAGGCGACTGCGAGTCGGTAGCCCAGGCGCTGTTGCAGGTCGCCCGCAACGACCTGATGACCCGCGACCTGACCTTGGGCGCCATCCGCCGTGCCTTGCAGGCGCTGGTGGCACACTATCCGGTCTACCGCACCTACTTCAATGCTTGCGGGCGCCCGGCTGAAGACGAAGTGTTTTTCCAGCAAGCCCTGACCAATGCCCGCCAGGACCTGGCCGAAGCCGACTGGCCGTTGCTCGACCAGCTGGAACAGTGGCTGGGTGGCCAAGGCTGGCGGCAATTGCCGCCGGGGCGCGCGCGCAAGCAGTTGCGCCATGCCTGCGTACGCTTCCAGCAACTGACCGCGCCCAGTGCCGCCAAGGCGATGGAGGACACGGCCTTCTACCGCAGCGCGCGGCTGCTGTCGCGCAACGATGTGGGCTTCGAGGCCGAGCGCTTCAGTGCCCCGCTGGCGCACTTCCACAACGAAGCGCAACGGCGCCTGCGCGACTTCCCCGACAACCTGCTGGCCACCGCCACCCATGACCACAAGCGTGGCGAAGACACGCGCGCCCGCCTGGCCGTGCTCAGCGAGCGGGGGCCGTGGCTGGCCAGCCGCGTGGAGCACTGGCGCGAGCTGGCGGCGCCGCTGCGTGCGCCGCTGGAGGACGGCCTGGCGCCCAGCCCCGGCGACGAGCTGATGCTGTTGCAGACGCTGCTCGGCAGTTGGCCGCTGGACCTTGACCTGCACGACGCCAACGCCTTGCGCGAATACGCCGAACGCGTGCGCCAGTGGCAGCAGAAGGCCCTGCGCGAGGCCAAGCTGCGCAGCAGCTGGAACGCACCGAACGAAGCCTACGAGGCGGCCTGTGCCCGCTACCTGGACGGTTTGCTGCTGGGCAGTGAAAACCAGCAATTGCGCCAATCGGTGGCCGATGCCGCACAACTGCTCGCCTGCCCCGGCGCCCTCAATGGCCTGGTGCAGGCCCTGCTGCGCATGACCACCCCGGGCGTGCCCGACCTGTACCAGGGCAACGAGTACTGGGACCTGAGCCTGGTGGACCCGGACAACCGCCGCGCCGTGGACTACGCTTTGCGGCGTGCCACCCTGGAAAGCGCCACCCCCGTGGCCGAGCTGCTGTCGCACTGGCGCGACGGCCGCCTCAAGCAGGCCTTGGTCGGCCGTGTACTGGACTGCCGCCAGGCACATGCCGAGCTGTTCCGCCGCGGTGCCTACCTGCCGCTGACGGTACAGGGCCGGCATGCCGACAAGGTCATCGCCTTTGCCCGGCTGGGTGAAGGCGAACGCGCCATCGTCGTGGCCCCGCGCCTGGCCAGCAGCCTGCTCGGCAGCGCGCCAACACCGTTGATCCCGGCACAGAACTGGGACGACACCCGGCTGGTTTTACCGTTTGCCGTATCACCTGCCAATTCGACGGGACTTTTCCCATGCGCGGCGGTCAGCTCATCAAGGGAGCTGATGTTGAGCGCCGTGCTGGCGGAGTTTCCGGTCAACCTGTTGATCCAACAATCTTGAGCATCAGGAGCGTTTCGATGAGTGTCGATGAAAAGCGTATTCGCGAATTTGCCTACCAGATCTGGGAGTCAGAAGGTAAACCCGCCGGCCAGGAAGACCGCCACTGGGAAATGGCTCGCAAGCTGGCCGAGGCCGAGGCCCTGGCACCCAAAGCCGCACCGCGCAAGCGGGCCCCTGCCAAACCCAAGCCGGCAGCCGAGCCCAAGCCGCCGGCCGAACCCAAGGTAGCGGCACTGCCGGGGGTTAAACCCGCGGCGGCGAAGAAACCAAGGGCGGTCAAAAAGCCAACTGCCGGTTAAACCGGTTTCGGCCACTTCGCGGCCTGCCCGCTCCCCCATGATCGCCACACGGCTGGCGGTCGTGGTTGCTTCACGGGACCGGGCGCCACCGATAGGGCACCTGGGCAGCACTGCATCACTTCCATACCTTCCACCACGGCCATTTGAGGATTGCCATGAGCCCCCGTACCCCAAAGAAAACCCGCTCGGTTGCCCCAACCCGCATCCGCGAAGGCCAACCCTTTCCCCTCGGCGCCACCTGGGATGGGCTGGGCGTCAACTTCGCCCTGTTTTCGGCCAATGCCACCAAGGTCGAGCTGTGCCTGTTCGACGCCACCGGCGAGCATGAGCTCGAACGCATCGAGCTGCCCGAATACACGGACGAGATCTACCATGGCTACCTGCCCGATGCGCACCCTGGCCTGGTGTATGGCTACCGCGTCTATGGCCCGTACGAGCCGCAAAACGGTCACCGCTTCAACCCCAACAAACTGCTGATAGACCCTTATGCCAAGCAGCTGGTCGGCGAACTCAAGTGGTCAGAGGCACTGTTTGGCTACACCATCGGCCACCCCGACGACGACCTGTCGTTCGATGAACGTGACAGCGCCCCCTTCGTGCCCAAGTGCAAGGTGATCGACCCGGCCTTCACCTGGGGCCGTGACGAGCGCGTTCAAGTACCTTGGGAGCGCACCATCCTCTACGAGGCGCACACCCGCGGCATCAGCATGCGCCACCCCGCCGTGCCGGAGGAGCTGCGCGGTACCTTCGCCGGCTTGGCCAACGACGAATTGCTCAAGCACATCAAGGACCTGGGTGTTTCCAGTATAGAGTTGCTGCCGATTCACGCGTTCGTCAACGACCAGCACCTGCTGGACAAGGGCCTGAACAACTACTGGGGCTACAACAGCATCGCCTTTTTCGCGCCCCACCCGCGCTACCTGGCCAGCGGCAAGATCGCCGAGTTCAAGGAGATGGTCGCGCACCTGCACGACGCCGGGCTGGAGGTGATTCTCGATGTGGTCTACAACCACACCGCCGAGGGCAATGAACGCGGCCCGACCCTGTCGATGCGCGGTATCGACAACGCCTCGTACTACCGCCTGATGCCCGATGACAAGCGCTACTACATCAACGACTCCGGCACCGGCAACACCCTCGACCTGAGCCACCCCTGCGTGCTGCAACTGGTCACCGATTCGCTGCGCTACTGGGCTGGCGAAATGCACGTGGACGGCTTCCGCTTCGACCTGGCGACCATCCTTGGCCGGTACCATGACGGCTATAGCGAGCGCCACGGCTTCCTCGTGGCCTGCCGCCAGGACCCGATGCTGAGCCAGGTCAAACTGATTGCCGAGCCGTGGGACTGCGGGCCGGGCGGCTACCAGGTGGGCAACTTCGCCCCCGGCTGGGCCGAATGGAACGACCGCTTCCGTGACACCGTGCGCGCCTTCTGGAAAGGCGATGAAGGCCAGCTGGCCGACTTTGCCGCGCGCATGACGGCCTCGGGCGACATGTTCAACAACCGCGGCCGCCGGCCGTACTCCTCGGTCAACTTCATCACCGCGCACGACGGTTTTACCTTGCGCGACCTGGTGTCGTACAACCACAAGCACAACGAAGACAACGACGAAAACAACCAGGACGGTACCGACAACAACCTGTCGTGGAACTGCGGCGCCGAAGGGCCGACCGAAGACCCGGCCGTGAACGCCCTGCGCATGCGCCAGATGCGCAACTTCTTCGCCACTTTGCTGCTGGCCCAGGGCACGCCGATGATCGTGGCGGGCGACGAGTTCAGCCGCACCCAGCACGGCAACAACAACGCCTACTGCCAGGACAGTGAGATCGGCTGGATCAACTGGGACCTCGACGAGGAAGGCAAAGAGCTGCTGGCCTTCGTCAAGCGCCTGACTCGCCTGCGCCTCACCTACCCGGTACTGCGCCGCTCGAGGTTCCTGGTCGGCGATTACAACGAAGCGATCGGGGTCAAGGACGTGACCTGGCTGGCACCGGATGGCGGCGAGATGACCGTGGAACAGTGGGAAGACCCGCACGGCCGCTGCCTGGGCATGCTGATCGATGGCCGCGCGCAGGTCAGCGGTATTGCCCGGCCCGGTGCCGAGGCAACCGTGCTGCTGATCGTCAACTCGCACCATGATGTGGTGCCGTTCAAGCTGCCGACAGTACCGGATGGCGATCACTGGAACTGCCTGATCGACACTGACCGGCCCGAACTGCGCAAGGGCCAGCACCTGCAGTTCGACAGCACCTTCGAGGTGAAGGGGCGCTCGATGGTGTTAATGGTGTTGCAACGCGAAGACGAGTGAACCGGGCAGGCGCGGTGGGCAGGTGCCCGCCGCGGCCTCTTCAGTGCCTGTGAGATCGAACGCCGCCACTGTCAAAGCGTGGCGCTAGCAATCATTCTTCATAGCGCCCGTGCGGGAAATAGCAAACGCCGCTATAGCCGCACGGTTTTTCTTTTGAATCAGCGCCTTGGTCACCCCCACAAAAGGTGAACGGGCCTTTCACGTTTTCTTGACGCAAGCCCTCCCCTCTCCTTAGCTGAAGATTACCGAGCAGTAAAAATCTCGCGCCGAGCCTCTAGCGCGCGCCTTTGGGCGCGTATGCCGAAGCGGGCGTGCTGGTTTGGGTCGCCCTCTGTTTTGCCGTACAGCCTGTGACAACAGACCAGGTCCTCAAGCTGTACTTCACAAGAGAAAAGGAGACCCGCCATGAAAACCACTTCGAGCCCCGTGCGCATCGACCGTCTTTTCTACGCGGTTTCCACGTCGCTGCTTCTGGCAACCCCGGTGGAAACGTTCGCGTATGAGAGGTCCCAGCTTTATCCGCCTCTAGCCCGCAACGGCACGCAAGCGCCCGAACCGTTCGCAGCGCCCGACCTGCAGCTGATGACCGGCCCCGAGTTGTTCGTACGTGCAACGCCAGCAGGCGATGTGCAACGCGCCGGGAGGGTGGTCGGCCACAACAACCTGCAAAGCAGCTTCAATGGCATGCGCCCGCTGTTGGGCGACAAGCCGCGCAATACCGCGCAACTGAGCGGGGAAAGCCAGGGCATGTACTGGAGCATGGCCCACGCGCAGGGCTGGCACCTGGATGCCGTGGCCGTGGGTTCGCGCATCGAGGTGGATGGCGGGGGTGACACCGGCCAACGGCCGGGCGACAGCGGCCACGCGATGACCTTCTCGGTGGAGGGCGGCTATCCGATCCCACTGGCTGGCAGTTGGGTGATCGAACCCCAGGCGCAATTGATGAACCAGCAGTACTTCCCCGGCAGCCAAGGGCAGCACGCAACCCGGCAGGCCTTCGACAGCCAGCCCAGCTGGAGCGGCCGCGTCGGCGCCACATTGTCCGGGCGCTATGAAATGCGCGGCATGCCTCTGGAGCCTTATGTGCGGACCAACGTGTGGTATGACTTCAGCAACCCTGACGAAGTGAAGCTGGAACAGGTCGACAAGATCTCCAGTTCGCGCTTTTCGACAACGGTGGAACTGGGCCTGGGGCTGGTGGCGCGGGTAACGCCCTCGGTGGCCATGTTCGTCAGTGCCGACTACAGCAGCGATGTGGATGGCAATGACCTCAATGGGCTGATTGGCAGCCTTGGGGTGCGCATGCGGTGGTAGCCTGCGCTGGCCCTGGCGCCGGCAAACCAGCGGCAGGGCCAGCACAGCAGGTGCATCAGGCGGGCTTCATCACCAGCACACCCAGCGGGGGCAGGTTCAGGGCCAGCGACTGCGGCTGGCCGTGGCTGGCGATGTCTTCGCTGTGCACCAGCCCAAGGTTGCCGACATTGGAGCCGGCGTACATCTCGGCATCGCTGTTCAACAGCTCCTGCCAGCGCTCGCCGAACGGCACGCCAATGCGGTAACCCTCACGCGGAACCGGGGTGAAGTTGGCGACCACCAGCACGGGTTCGCCACTGCTGCTCCAGCGCAGCCAGGCAAACACGCTGTTCTGCGCATCGTCACCGATCAGCCACTGGAAGCCCTGTGGCTGGCAGTCCTGCTCATGCAACGCAGGCACCTCGCGGTACAGCCGGTTGAGGTCACTCACCAGGCGCTGCACGCCTTGGTGCTCAGGGTACTGCAGCAGGTACCAGTCCAGCTGGCTATCGTGGTTCCACTCCCGCCACTGGCCAAATTCGCAGCCCATGAACAGCAGCTTCTTGCCGGGGTGGGCCCACATGAAGGCCAGATAAGCGCGCAGGTTGGCGAACTTCTGCCAGCGGTCGCCGGGCATCTTGTCGATCAGCGAGTGCTTGCCGTGTACCACTTCGTCGTGGGAAATGGGCAGGATGAAATGCTCGGAGTAGGCATACACTAGGCCAAAGCTCATCTCGTTGTGGTGGTGGGCACGGTGGACCGGGTCGTTCTGGATATAGTGCAGGGTGTCGTGCATCCAGCCCATGTTCCATTTGTAGGCAAAGCCCAGCCCGCCCTGCTCGATCGGCTGGCTGACCCCGGGCCAGGCGGTGGACTCCTCGGCGATGATCAACGCCCCCGGCGCCTCATGGGCCGCCACACCGTTGAGGTGGCGAATGAAGTCGATGGCCTCGAGGTTTTCGCGCCCGCCGTGGCGGTTGGGCACCCACTCGCCGGCCTTGCGCGAATAGTCTCGGTACAGCATCGAGGCCACCGCATCGACGCGCAGCCCGTCGATGTGGAAATGCTTCAACCAATGCAGCGCAGAGGCCATCATGAACCCGCGCACCTCATTGCGGCCCAGGTTGTAGATCAGCGTGTTCCAGTCCTGGTGGTAGCCTTCCAGCGGGTTGTCGTACTCGTACAGGGCCGTACCGTCGAAACGCGCCAGGCCATGTTCGTCTGTGGGGAAGTGCGCCGGTACCCAGTCGAGCAATACCCCAATGCCGCCCTGGTGGCAGGCATCGATGAACGCGGCGAAGTCCTCGGCACTGCCGTAGCGCGAGGTGGGGGCGAACATCGACAGTGGCTGGTAGCCCCAGGAACCGCCGAACGGGTGTTCCATGATCGGCAGCAGTTCAATATGGGTGAAGCCCAGCGCCTGCACATACGGCACCAGGCGCTCGGCCAGTTCCCGCCAGTTGTAGTAGCGCCCGACCTCGCCGGCCTCGTCCATTTCGCAGCGCCAGGAGCCGGGGTGCAGCTCATAGATCGACAATGGCGCGTTGTACGCATGGCGCTGCGCCCGTTGCGCCATCCAGTCGTGGTCTTGCCAGGCATGGCCCAGCTCACCCGCTACCTTGGACGCCGTGCTCGGCGGCAATTCGGTGGCGCGGGCCAGGGGGTCGGCCTTCAACGGCAGGATGCCATCCTTGCCGAGCACTTCGAACTTGTAGGTTTCACCCACGCCCAGCCGTGGGATGAACAGCTCCCACACCCCGGCACCATGGCGCAGGCGCATCAGGTGGCGGCGCCCATCCCAGTTGTTGAAGTCGCCCACCACCGATACCCGCCGGGCGTTGGGGGCCCACACCGAAAAGCACACCCCGTCGACGCCCTCGACCTGCACCGGCTGCGCGCCGAAACGCCCGGACAGGTCGCGGTGGTTGCCCTCGGCAAACAGGTGCAGGTCCATGTCGCCCAGTTGCGGACCGAAGCTATACGGGTCCTCGGTCACCTGCTCGCCACCGGCCCAGCCGATCTGCAGCAGGTAAGGCTGTGCTGTATCGAGGTGCGCGGTGAACAAGCCTGGCAGGCTGCCCTGCGCCATTTCGGTGAGGAGGCGCCCGTCTTTGCGGGCAAGAATGCGCACATTCAGGGCGCCGGGGAGGAAGGCGTTGACCACCTGCCCGCCTGCGCCGTCGTCATGGGGGCCGAGTACCGCAAATGGATCGGCGTGTTCGGCGCGGGCCAGGGCATCGAGGTCCCGTTGCCGAAGGCCGCCGTTTTCACGCGTTGTTACGTTCATTCTGACTCTCCCCAGGTACTGATCAGTCCATGCAGGCCATGCAAAGGCACGGCCAGCCAACTCGGCCGATTCTCGGCTTCATAAGTAATTTCGTAGGCGGCCTTTTCCAGGCAGAAAAGCTCCAGTGCAGCGCGCTCGCCTTCCGCCTGCTGCCAGGCGTGGGGCATGGCAGCGGTGGCCAGGCCGTACGCCTCGACAAAGGCATGCCGCGACTGGTGCAGGTACTGCCGGGCCACCCGTTGCCGGGCTTGCCGTGCCGCGTCGGAAAGGTCCACCGTAGACGCGCTGCGCAAGATCATCGCAGCAGCATAGTCGAACGACCGCAATACGCCGCTGACATCTTTGTAGGGGCTGTGTTTGGCCCTACGTTCTTCCAGGGGTCGGGCCGGCTCACCCTCGAAATCGATCAGGTAGGCATCACCCTGCACCACCAGCACCTGGCCCAGGTGCAAGTCACCGTGCACGCGCATCAGCAAGCCGCCCTCGGCCTGCTCGGCCAACTGGCGAACATGCTCGACCAGGCCGTCACGCTGTTGCTGCAGGTCGTCGACCAGCGCCTGGCTGTCGTGGTCCAGGTGGTCGCGGTGCTGCGCCAGCAGGTCGAGGGCATGGGTCAACTCGGCACTGATCTGGGTCACCCAGCGTTCGCGGTCGTGGGCATCGCTGGGCCGCGGCTGGAAGGCCGGGGCATCGGTGGGTGCTGCCAGCAACACGTGCATCTCGCCCAGGCGCTGGCCGAACAAGGCGGCGAAGGCTGTGAGTTCGGCGAGGGCGTCGGTATGTGCCTCGGTATCCGAACGGGTGGGCTCCATCTGGTCACGGATGGCGCGCTCCAGGGTGTTCTGGGTCCAGGCCCAGGCGTCGCCCTGGTTGCTCAGGTAGCCTTGGGCGATCATCAGCAGGTGCGGGGCTGCCTGCGCATCTACGCGGCTGACCCAGGCCAGCAGTGGTGAAATATTGGCAAAGCCGGCAGCGGTCAGGTAGGCGCTCATTTCAAGCTCCGGGTGAATGCCCGGGTTGACCCGGCGGATCAACTTGAGCACCACGCGGTCGCCGATGACCACCGAGCTGTTGGACTGTTCGGCGCTGAGGTAGCGCACCTCGCTTTCTTCATTCAGCCCCAGGCCGGCCAGTTGCTCGGTGCTGTCGAAACGCAGCTCGCCGTCAGCGTCGCCGCACGCCAGCCGCGTGCTTTCCTGGCACGCACGCAATACGGCGCGGATGAACGGCTCAAGCACGAACGCATCGGTAATCAGACCCACCTGATGGGCCCGGCGCACCCGGGACAACGCCAGTTGCTGTGGCAGCGCACTGTTGATCTGCTCCTCGGGCAGCAGCCCGAACGGCAATTGATAACGGGTGGCCACGCCGTCACTGAGCACTTCGAGCTCGCTGAGTAATACCGGCGTAGTGGCGGTGCCGAAACGCACGCCATAACACAGCCGTACCTGGTCTATGGGCCCTTCCTTGCCCGCGAACCAGCGCCGTTTCGGCAGGTACTGGGGCAGGATGTTGGTTTGCAGGGTGTCGCTGGCAGGCGCCGCCAGCAGTTCTTCCATGCGTTTGCGCAATACCAGCGTAATCAATTCGGGTAACCCCTCGGTGGGCTGGGCGTGCCAGCTGGGCATACGGTCGTGCGAAGCCAGCAGGAACCAGTAAAAGCCATAAGGTGGCAAAGTCAGCAGGAACGGCAGCTGACCGATCGGCGGGAACGCACTGCCGCCGAGCATCTCCACCGGTACTTTGTCGGCGTACTGTGACAATTCCAGTTCTGCCGCCTGGGCGGCGCGGGAAACGTTGGCCACGCACAGGATGACCTCGGTGTTGCCATCGGCATCGGTGTATTCGCGAATGTAGGCCAGGATGCGCCGGTTGCTGGGGCTCAGCGTGCGCAGCGTGCCACGGCCGAAAGCCTTCTGCTGCTTGCGCACCGCCAGCATGCGCCGGGTCCAGTTGAGCAGCGAGTGCGGGTCGTGGCTTTGTGCCTCGACGTTGACCGTCTGGTAGCCATACAACGGGTCCATCACCGGGGGCAGCACCAGGCGCTGTGGGTCGGCGCGGGAAAAACCGCCATTGCGGTCCGGCGACCATTGCATCGGCGTGCGCACGCCATCGCGGTCGCCCAGGTAGATGTTGTCGCCCATGCCCAGCTCGTCACCGTAGTACAGCGTGGGCGTGCCGGGCATCGACAGCAGCAGGCTGGTGAGCAGTTCGATGCGCCGGCGGTCACGCTGCAGCAAGGGCGCCAGGCGCCGACGGATGCCCAGGTTGATGCGCGCGCGGCGGTCTTCTGCGTAGTAGTTCCACAGGTAGTCGCGCTCGCGGTCGGTGACCATTTCCAGGGTCAGCTCGTCGTGGTTGCGCAGAAAGATCGCCCATTGGCAGTTGGCCGGGATCTCCGGGGTCTGGCGCAAGATGTCGGTGATCGGGAAACGGTCCTCCATGGCCAAGGCCATGTACATGCGCGGCATCAGCGGGAAATGAAAGGCCATGTGGCATTCGTCGCCGTCGCCTTCGCCGAAGTACGGGCGGGTGTCCTCCGGCCACTGGTTGGCTTCGGCAAGCAGCATGCGGTCTGGGTAGTTGGCATCGATCTCGGCGCGAATGGCCCTGAGCACCCCGTGGGTTTCAGCGAGGTTTTCGTTGTTGGTGCCATCGCGTTCGATCAGGTAAGGGATGGCGTCCAGGCGCAGCCCGTCCACGCCCAGGTCGAGCCAGAAGCGCATCACCCCGATTACCGCCTTGAGCACCTGCGGGTTGTCGAAGTTGAGGTCTGGCTGGTGCGAGTAGAAGCGGTGCCAGAAATACTGGCCTGCCACCGGGTCCCAGGTCCAGTTGGACTTTTCGGTGTCGAGGAAAATGATGCGGGTGCCATCGTACTTCTGGTCGTCATCGGACCATACGTAAAAGTCGCGCGCCTTGCTGCCGCGTTTGGCGTGGCGGGCGCGCTGGAACCAAGGGTGCTGGTCGCTGGTGTGGTTGATGACCAGCTCGGTGATAACCCGCAGGCCACGCTTGTGCGCCTCGGCGATGAAGCGCCGGGCATCGGCCATGCTGCCGTAGTCGGGGTGCACGGCCTTGTACTCGGCGATGTCGTAGCCGTCGTCGCGCCGCGGCGAAGGATAGAACGGCAGCAACCACAGGGTGTTGACGCCCAGCTCGGCGATGTAGTCCAGCTTGCTGATCAGGCCGGCGAAATCACCGATGCCATCGTTGTTCGAGTCGAAGAACGACTTGATGTGCAACTGGTAGATGACAGCGTCCTTGTACCACAGCGGGTCGTCGATGAAGGCTGCCGGGCGGGAACGCTTGGCCATGGGTGACTCCTTGCATGTCTGTGGACCGTGTTGGCTGGCGTTGCGGCTGCCGTGCAGCCTATTTGCCGGCGATGGGCCGCGAGGCGGCCCGGTACCTATGCCCTAACCGGCCTTTTCGATACGCCAGATGCCGAATGGTTGGTGCCAAGGTTCGATGCGCATGAACTGGGTCTTGCCGTACCACGACCAGCGGTGGCCATTCATCAGGTCTTCACCCTGGGTTTGGGCGTTGTCATCGAGCCCCAGCTCCCACAGCGGCAGCTCGAAGTGCGCCTCCTGGGCGTTGTGCGGGTCTAGGCTGATTGCCACGAGGATGTAGTTGTCGCGCTCGGGCGTACGCTTGGCGAAGTACAGGATGTTGTCGTTCCAGCAATTGAAGAACGCGACGCCGAGGTGGGTTTGCAAGGCCGGGTTCTGCCGGCGGATGCGATTGAGCTGGGCGATCTCGGCAATGATGTTGCCGGGCTGGCTGAAGTCGCGCGGGCGCAGCTGGTATTTCTCCGAGTCCAGGTATTCCTCCTTGCCTGGCAACGCGGCGCTTTCGCACAGTTCGAAACCGGAATACATGCCCCACAACCCTGAGCCCATGGTCGCCAATGCCGCACGAATGAGGAAACCGGCACGGCCGGAGGTGTGCAGGAAGAACGGGTTGATGTCGGGGGTATTGACGAAGAAATTGGGGCGGTAGCACTGGCTCCATGGCGGCTGGTTGAGTTGCTCGAAAAATTCGCGCAGCTCTTGCTTGGTGTTGCGCCAGGTGAAGTAGGTGTAGCTTTGCGCATAGCCGACCTTGCCCAGGCGCGCCATCATGGCAGGCTTGGTGAACGCCTCTGCAAGGAAGATGACCTCCGGGTACTGGCTGCGCACATTGGCGATCAGCCATTGCCAGAACGGCAGCGGCTTGGTGTGCGGGTTATCGACGCGGAACGTCTTCACGCCTTCCTCGACCCAGCCCACCACCACATCGCGCAGCGCCAACCAGAGGCTGGGTACTGCTTCGGGAGCATAGAAGTCGACGTTGACGATGTCCTGGTATTTTTTTGGCGGGTTCTCGGCATAGCGGATGGTGCCGTCCGGGCGCCAACTGAACCAGCCCGGGTGCTGCTTGAGCCAGGGGTGGTCCTGGGAGCACTGGATGGCGAAGTCGAGGGCAATTTCCAGGCCGTGCTCGGCAGCAGCAGCCACCAGGCGGCGGAAGTCTTCGCGGCTGCCCAACTGCGGGTGAATCGCTTCGTGGCCACCCTCTGCACTGCCGATGGCATACGGGCTGCCCGGGTCACCCGGCTCGGCCGTGAGCGCATTGTTGCGCCCCTTGCGGTGCTGCAGGCCAATAGGGTGAATGGGCGGGAAGTACAGCACGTCGAAGCCCATGTCACGGATCATCGGCAGCCGCTGGTGCACATCGTTGAAGGTGCCATGGCGCTGCGGGTCGTCGGTGATCGAGCGCGGGAACAGTTCGTACCAGCTGGCGAACTGCGCAGCCGGGCGGTCCACATCGAGCGGGAATTCGCGGCTGCGGGCCAGGTAGCTGCGGTGCTCGGCCTCGGCCATCAGCCGGGCGGTGCGCGGGTCCAGCAGCAGCGCCACCTGGTCATCACTGCCCACCTCCGCCAGGCGCTGCAGCACGGCCTCAAGCTCGTTGCGCACGGCGCCATCGCACAGGGCAATGCCCTGGCCGAGCATCAGCCGCCCCTCTTCCAGCTCCAGCCTGACCTCGACGCCGGCGTGGTACTTTTTTTCCAGGTCGTGGCAGTACGTGGCGAACGGGTCTATCCAGGCCTGAATGCCGAACAGGTGCGGCCCCAGCTCGGTGGGGGTGAACTCGGCCAGCCACAGGTCGTTGCCCGCCGACTGCATCGGCACCGAGTGCCAGCGCTGGCTGTGCGCCGGGCGCCAGTTGAGCACCACGGCCAGGCGGTCGTGGCCATCGCTGTAGACCTTGGTGCTGACGGCAACCGGTTGACCGCTGATGGCCTTGGCGGCGAAGGTGCCGGCGTCGAGCACCGGCTGGGTGTCCTCGATCACGATGCGTGGGGCCAGCAGCGCCTGGGCCAGGCTGATGGCCTGGTCAGGGTGATCGTTGGCCATTGGCACGCTTTCAAAAAGCTCGTTTCGTGACATCGACCTTGCTCCCTCAGGCTGGTGGCGGTAAGGGTTCAGAGCCGGGCGCGGGCGTGAGGGTTCAAAAAAAACTGAGCGAATCGCAGCTGGCCGAAGTCTAAGCCTGCAGTACCTCTTCAAACCACCCACGCGAGGTCAGGCCATGAACATTCCAACACCACCGGAAACCCCCGATCCGAACATCGACGACCCGAGCTTGCCGCCGCCCGTGCCGGAGCAAGACCCGGACGAGTTGCCGGTCAAGCCAACCGAACCGCCGACGGTGGGCGACCCGCCGAACCAGGAACCACCGGTGAAAGCCTAAGGGTAGACCAGGTTACCGACCTTGCCGCCCGCAAGGTCGGTGCAGGCGGGCAACTGCCGGTGCGGGTAAACCGGGCAGCCTGGTCCGTCAACCCGCGCCATCGGCACCGAGTTCGGCGATGCTGATCTCGCGCATGCGAAACTTCTGCACCTTACCGGTTACCGTCATCGGGTATTCGTCCACGAAACGGATATGCCGCGGCACCTTGTAGTGGGCTATGCGTGCGTTGCACCAGCATTGCAGTTCTTCGGCGGTGGCCGTGTGGCCAGGGTGCAACTTGACCCATGCGACGATCTGCTCGCCATAACGGCTGCACGGAATACCGATCACCTGGGCGTCCGCCACTGCCGGGTGGGTATAGAAGAATTCTTCCAGCTCGCGCGGGTAGATGTTCTCGCCACCGCGAATGATCATGTCCTTGTTGCGCCCCACGATCCGCACGTAGCCGTGTTCGTCCATCACCGCCAGGTCACCCGAGTGCATCCAGCCGGCCGGGTCGATGGCTGCCGCGGTACCCTCGGGGTTGTCCCAGTAGCCGAGCATCACGCTGTAGCCGCGCGTGCACAGTTCGCCGATCTCGCCGCGCGGAACGATACAGCCGTCAGCGTCCACCAGCTTGTTTTCCAGCTGTGGCTGCGTGCGGCCAACGGTGGTAACCCGTAGCTCCAGCTCATCCTCTGGCCCGGTTTGCAGCGAAACCGGGCTGCTTTCGGTCATGCCATAGGCGATTTGCACCTCGGCCATGTGCAACTGGTCGATCACCCGGCGCATCACCTCGATCGGGCAGGTGGCCCCTGCCATGATGCCGCTGCGCAGGCTGGAAAGGTCCACCTGGGCGCGTAGCGGGTGGTCGAGCATGGCGATGAACATGGTAGGCACGCCATAGAGAATGCTGGCACGCTCCTCGGCCACGGCACGCAGGGTGAGTTCGGCATCGAAGGCATCGTTGGGGTAGATCATGGTGCTGCCGTGGGTGATGCAACCCAGGTTGGCCATGACCATGCCAAAGCAGTGGTACAGGGGCACCGGGATCACCATGCGGTCGCGCTCGCCCAGGCCCAGGCTTTCGCCGACCATGAAGCCGTTGTTGAGGATGTTGTAGTGGCTCAGGGTGGCGCCCTTGGGTGCACCGGTAGTGCCGGAGGTGTACTGGATATTCACCGGTTGGTCGAACTGCAGCCCGCTTTGGCGGGCCAGGTAGGCTTCGCTCGAGGTTTGCCCGGCCAGCCCGGCCAGGGCTTGCCATGCCAGGAAACCGGCCGGCGGGTTGGCTGCCAGGCTGATGACCCCGCGCAGCTCGGGTAGGCGCTGGCTGGCCAGTGCGCCCGCGGGAGCGCTCGCCAGCTCTGGCACCAGCGCCTGAACCATGGCGTGATAATCGGAGCCTTTGAAAGCATCGGCGCAGACCAGCCAACGGCACCCGGCCTGGCGCAACACGTATTCCAACTCACCCACCCGGTAGGCCGGGTTGATGTTGACCAGAATCGCCCCGACCTTGGCGCTGGCCAGTTGCAACACGCACCATTCGGCGCAGTTGGGTGACCAGATGCCCAACCGGTCGCCGCAGTTCAGGCCCAGCGCCATCAAGGCGCGGGCACACGCGTCGACCTGTTCGGCTAGTTGCCGCCAGCTGTAGCGCACGCCCTGGTGGCGCGAAACCAGGGCTTGGCCATCGGCGCAACGCGCCACGGTGGCGTCGAAGGCCTGGCCGATGGTCTGGGTCAGCAACGGCTGGTCCTGGCGGCCGCGGGTATAGCTTGGTTGACTCATGGGTGTCCCTTCTTGTGGTTGTTCTGGGCACGGCTGAAGCAAGCGGAGATACTCTGGCGCAGATTTACGTTTACGTAAAGGTGACGATCAGATTGACACCCGGCCTAAGCCAGGTTTACGTTAACGTAAAGGTGATGAACAACGCCGATCCTCAGGCGTGAAGCCGAACCCTGTAGGAGCGGCGACAGCTCCATGAGCTACGGTGTAACCCATTTCAAGAACAACAAGGTGCCCCTGCATGCATTACCCCACCCTGAACTTCGCCCTGGGCGAAACCATCGACATGCTCCGTGACCAGGTGCGCACCTTCGTCGCCGCCGAGCTGGCCCCGCGTGCCGCGCAAATCGACCATGACAACCTGTTCCCTGCCGATATGTGGCGCAAGTTCGGCGACATGGGCCTGTTGGGCATCACCGTGTCGGAAGAATATGGCGGCGCCGGCCTCGGCTACCTGGCCCACGTGGTGTCCATGGAGGAAATCAGCCGGGCCTCGGCGTCGGTGGCACTGTCCTACGGTGCCCACTCCAACCTGTGCGTCAACCAGATCAACCGCAACGGCAGCCACGCACAGAAACTCAAGTACCTGCCCAAGCTGATCAGCGGCGAGCACATCGGCGCGCTGGCCATGAGCGAGCCCAATGCCGGCTCCGACGTGGTGTCAATGAAGCTGCGCGCAGAAAAGCGCGGCGACCGCTACGTACTCAATGGCAGCAAGACCTGGATCACCAACGGCCCCGACGCCAATACCTACGTGATCTATGCCAAGACCGACCTGGACAAGGGTGCCCACGGCATCACCGCGTTCATCGTCGAGCGCGACTGGCCAGGCTTCAGCCGCAGCAACAAGTTCGACAAGCTGGGCATGCGCGGCTCCAACACCTGCGAGCTGTTCTTCGACAACGTCGAAGTACCGGAAGAAAACATGCTCGGCCAGCTGAACGGCGGCGTACGCGTGTTGATGAGCGGCCTGGACTACGAGCGCGTGGTGTTGTCGGGCGGGCCGACCGGCATCATGCAAAGCTGTATGGACCTGGTGGTGCCGTACATTCACGACCGCAAGCAGTTCGGCCAGAGCATCGGCGAGTTCCAGCTGATCCAGGGCAAGATCGCCGACATGTACACCCAGCTCAATGCCAGCCGCGCCTACCTGTATGCCGTGGCCCAGGCCTGTGACCGTGGCGAGACCACGCGCAAGGACGCTGCCGGGGTCATCCTGTACACCGCCGAGCGTGCTACGCAAATGGCCCTGGAAGCCATCCAGATCCTTGGCGGCAACGGCTATATCAATGAATTCCCGGCTGGCCGCCTGCTGCGCGATGCCAAGCTCTACGAGATCGGTGCCGGCACCAGCGAAATCCGTCGGATGCTGATCGGCCGCGAACTGTTCAACGAGACGCGCTGATCTGCGCCAGGGGTCATGATGATTCTCAAGTCACAGCTCAACACCAATGCGGCGGATTATGCCCACAGCCATGCCGCCATGGCCGCCCAGGTCCAGGCCCTGCGCGGCCTGCTGGCCCAGGTCGCCCAGGGCGGCGGGCCCAAGGCTCAGGAACGGCACACCTCCCGCGGCAAACTGCTACCACGCGAGCGCATCGACCGCCTTCTGGACCCGGGCTCGCCGTTCCTCGAGATCGGCCAGCTGGCGGCCCACGAGGTCTACGGCGAGGACGTGCCGGCTGCCGGGGTGATCGCCGGCATCGGCCGCGTAGAAGGCGTGGAATGCATGGTCGTGGCCAACGACGCTACGGTCAAAGGTGGCTCGTACTACCCGCTGACGGTGAAAAAGCACCTGCGTGCGCAGACCATCGCCCAGCAAAACCGCTTGCCGTGCATCTACCTGGTGGACTCGGGCGGTGCCAACCTGCCCCGCCAGGACGAGGTCTTCCCTGACCGCGAGCACTTCGGTCGGATCTTCTTCAACCAGGCCAACATGAGCGCCCAGGGCATCCCGCAGATCGCCGTGGTGATGGGCTCGTGCACTGCCGGTGGCGCCTACGTGCCGGCGATGGCCGACGAAGCGATCATGGTGCGCCAGCAGGCGACCATTTTCCTCGCCGGCCCGCCGCTGGTCAAAGCCGCCACGGGCGAAGTGGTCAGTGCCGAGGACCTGGGCGGGGCCGATGTGCACTGCCGTACCAGCGGCGTGGCCGACCATTACGCCGACAACGACGAACACGCCCTGGCCATTGCCCGGCGCTGCGTGGCCAACCTCAACTGGCACAAGCTGGGCAAGCTGCAACGCCTGGCCCCGGTGGCACCGCTGTACGCCGCCGACGAGCTGTATGGCGTGGTGCCCGCCGATGCCAAGCAGCCGTTCGATGTGCGCGAAGTGATCGCCCGGCTGGTAGACGGCTCGCTGTTCGACGAATTCAAGGCGTTGTTCGGTACCACCCTGGTCTGCGGCTTTGCCCACCTGCATGGCTACCCGGTGGCGATCCTGGCCAACAACGGCATCCTGTTCGCCGAAGCGGCGCAAAAAGGCGCGCACTTCATTGAGCTGGCCTGCCAGCGCGGTATCCCGCTGCTGTTCCTGCAGAACATCACCGGGTTCATGGTGGGCAAGAAGTACGAGGAAGGCGGTATCGCCAAGCATGGCGCCAAGCTGGTGACCGCCGTGGCCTGCGCCCAGGTGCCGAAATTCACGGTGATCATCGGCGGCAGCTTCGGTGCCGGCAACTATGGCATGTGCGGCCGTGCCTACGACCCACGCTTTTTGTGGATGTGGCCGAACGCGCGGATCGGTGTGATGGGCGCCGAGCAGGCCGCCGGTGTGCTGGCCCAGGTCAAGCGCGAGCAAAGCGAGCGCAGTGGCCAGCCGTTCAGTGCTGAAGACGAAGCCAGGCTCAAGCAGCCGATTCTCGACCAGTACGAACAGCAGGGCCACCCCTACTACTCCAGTGCCCGGCTATGGGACGACGGCGTCATCGACCCGGCGCAAACCCGCGACATACTGGGCCTGGCACTGTCCGTTGCGCTGAACGCGCCGATCGAAGCGAGCCGCTTCGGCATTTTCCGGATGTGACCCATGAGCGATTTCAGCACCCTCGAAGTGATTCGCGACCCCCGCGGCTTCGCCACCCTGTGGCTTAGCCGCGAGGACAAGAACAACGCGTTCAACGCGCAGATGATCCGCGAGCTGATCGTCGCCATCGATCGGCTGGCCGACGATACCGGCTTGCGCTTCGTACTGTTGCGCGGGCGTGGCCGGCACTTCAGCGCCGGTGCCGACCTGGCCTGGATGCAGCAGTCGGCGCAGCTGGATTTCAACACCAACCTGGATGACGCCCATGAACTGGGCGAACTGATGTACGCCCTGCACCGGCTCAAGGTACCGACCCTGGCCGTGGTCCAAGGTGCGGCGTTTGGCGGGGCACTGGGCCTGATCAGTTGCTGTGACATGGCCATTGGCGCCGAAGACGCCCAGTTGTGCCTGTCGGAAGTGCGCATCGGCCTGGCCCCGGCGGTGATCAGCCCGTTCGTGGTCAAGGCCATCGGCGAGCGTGCCGCGCGCCGCTATGCCCTGACTGCCGAGCGCTTCAGCGGTATACGGGCCCGCGAACTGGGCCTGCTGGCCGAGGTATACCCCGCCACTGAGCTGGACGCACAGGTGGCGCTATGGGTGAACAACTTGCTGCAGAACGCCCCGCTGGCCCTGCGTGCCACCAAAGAGCTGCTGCGTGAAGTGGACGACGGCGAACTCAGCCCGGCGCTGCGCCGCTACTGCGAGAACACCATCGCCCGTATCCGCGTCAGCGCCGAAGGCCAGGAGGGCCTGCGCGCCTTCCTGGAGAAACGCCCACCCGCCTGGCAAACCGCTGAGACCAAGGAGCCGCGCCCATGAGCCGCCCCGCTTTGACCACCCTGCTGGTCGCCAACCGCGGCGAAATCGCCTGCCGGGTGATGCGCACCGCCAAGGCCATGGGCCTGACCACCGTCGCCGTGCATAGCGCCATCGACCGTGACGCGCGGCATAGCCGCGAGGCAGATATCCGCGTGGACCTGGGCGGCACCAAGGCCGCCGACAGCTACCTGCTGGTCGACAAGCTGCTGGCTGCAGCCAAGGCCAGCGGTGCCCAGGCCATTCACCCAGGCTACGGTTTCCTGTCCGAGAACGCAGGCTTCGCCCGCGCCATCGAGCAGGCGGGGCTGATTTTCCTCGGCCCACCGGCCAGCGCCATCGACGCCATGGGCAGCAAGTCGGCGGCCAAGGCGTTGATGGAGGCCGCCGGGGTGCCCCTGGTGCCCGGTTACCACGGCGAAGCCCAGGACCTCGACACCTTCCGCGACGCGGCCAGGCGCATCGGCTACCCGGTGCTGCTCAAAGCCAGCGCTGGCGGTGGGGGCAAGGGCATGAAGGTGGTCGAGGAGGAAAGCCAGCTGGCCGATGCCCTGGCGTCGGCCCAGCGTGAGGCGCAGGCGTCGTTCGGCGATGCACGTATGCTGGTGGAGAAGTACGTGCTCAAGCCGCGCCATGTGGAAATCCAGGTGTTCGCCGACCAGCACGGCCATTGCCTGTACCTCAACGAGCGCGATTGCTCGATCCAGCGCCGCCACCAGAAGGTGGTCGAAGAAGCCCCCGCCCCCGGCCTGTCGGCCGAACTGCGCCAGGCCATGGGCGAGGCGGCGGTACGGGCGGCGCAAGCGATTGGCTATGTCGGTGCCGGTACGGTGGAATTCCTGCTCGACGCCCGTGGCGCGTTCTTCTTCATGGAAATGAATACCCGCCTGCAGGTGGAGCACCCGGTCACCGAGGCCATTACCGGCCTGGATCTGGTGGCCTGGCAAATTCGTGTGGCGTGCGGCGAGGCCCTGCCGATCACCCAGGACCAGGTGCCGCTGATCGGCCATGCCATTGAAGTTCGCCTGTACGCCGAGGACCCGGCCAACGAGTTTCTGCCGGCGACCGGCACGCTGGCGCTGTACCGTGAATCGGCAGCTGGCGAAGGCCGGCGGGTGGACAGTGGCGTGAGCGAAGGCGATGCGGTGTCGCCGTTCTACGACCCGATGCTGGGCAAGCTGATTGCCTGGGGCGACAACCGCGAACAGGCACGCCTGCGCTTGCTGGCGATGCTCGACGAATTCGCCATTGGTGGGGTGAAGACCAACCTCGCGTTTCTGCGGCGCATTCTGGCGCACCCGGCGTTCGCCGCGGCGCAGGTGGATACCGGCTTCATTGCGCGGCACCAGGCCGCGTTGCTGCCGGCACCACAGCCGCTGCCGGTCAGTTTCTGGGAGGCCGCAGCCGAAGCCTGGCGGCAGGGCCTGGCCGGGCAGCAGCGCGAAGATGACCCCGGTTCGCCATGGGCCGAGCGCAGCGGCCTGCGCCTGGGCCTGCCCGCGCGCAGTAGCCTGCACTTGGTCAGTGCTGGCCAGGACCACGCTGTGGGCCTGGAGCACAGTGCGGCGCCCACCTGGCAGTTACTGGGCGAGCAGTTGGTGCATGACCACGACGGCGTGCGTCGCCAGCACCTGGCGATGCGCCGGGGGGCTACGTTGTACTTGCAGTGGGGCGGCGAGATGCATGCTATCGAAGCCTTCGACCCGATCGCCGAGGCCGAGGCCAGCCACGGTCACCAGGGCGGCTTGGGCGCCCCCATGAACGGCAGTATCGTGCGGGTGCTGGTGGCGCCGGGGCAGCGGGTGGAAGCCGGTACCGCGCTGGTGGTGTTGGAGGCCATGAAAATGGAGCACAGCATTCGCGCGCCTCATGATGGCACGGTGAACGCGTTGTTCTGCCAGGAAGGGGATATGGTCAGCGAAGGGACGGTGCTGGTCGAATTGGCGGAGTGAGTTGGCTGGGGGTTGAGTGTTCGCCATACCCTTTGCAGCGCCTGTGAGACCGAGCGCCGCCCGCGCGGCGCATCGCGAGCTGCGCTCGCTCCTACGTTTGTTTCGGGCCAGTTATGCCTGGGGGATTTGCGCGCGCCCCCTTTGGGCATGGCACGATATCGCGCCGTACGAACAAGGCGGTCGCGCGCGCCTGTCACAGGCCATACTGGCCTGAAACAAACGTAGGAGCGAGCGCAGCTCGCGATGCGCCGCGCGGGCGGCGCTCGATTTCACAGGCGCCATACTGATCAAGCCCTACGCTCACCAGCCGCACAACCACCCCCAGAAATTCACAACCGGTCGCATGCGCTGGCCCAGGGCAGCCTGGCCCGAAACAGATGTGGGAGCCGGCTTGCCGGCGATGCTTTGCAGCGCCTGCGAGACCGAGCGCCGCCCGCGCGGCGCATCGCGAGCTGCGCTCGCTCCTACGTTTGTTTCGGGCCAGTTATGCCTGGGGGATTTGCGCGCGCCCCCTTGGGGCATGGCACGATACCGCGCCGTACGAACAAGGCGGTCGCGCGCGCCTGTCACAGGCCATACTGGCCTGAAACAAAAGTAGGAGCGAGCGCAGCTCGCGATGCGCCGCGCGGGCGGCGCTCGATTTCACAGGCGCCATACTGATCAAGCCCTACGCTCACCAGCCTCACAACAACCTCAAAACACCTAGAATGAGCCATGCACCCGCACAACCACCCCCAAGAACTCGCAGCCTTCCTCGCACAACAAGGCCGGGTAATTACTGTTCAATGCCTTGAGATACCGCTGCCCACCCTCCTCGGCCAATTCACGAAAAATCGCCGGTTTACCTGGCTGACGCGCAATCACCAGACGCCCAGGTACAGCTTGCGCCCCAGGGTCCACCAGCATTCGCATGCCCTGCGGCACACTGCGGCCACTGATAGCACTCATCGCATCATTTTCCACCGTCAGCCAGAACGCCTTCCCCTGAGCCAGGTAATCGGTCTGCTCGAACTCAGCAGGCTCCGCGATCTGGGCACCACCTAGCTGATCCCAACTCAACACCGGATAGCGGAAACATACGATGTATTGCATCAGGTCCAGGTCATCATCATCGTCATCCACCTCGTAGGTACCGCGCTCCTCGCCAACCTGGCCCTGAACGCGCAACTGCAAGCTGACGTGGTAATGAGGCATGCCAATCTCGACGAACGTGCGGTTCATCGACTCGATCTTCGGCTGACGCCTTTTGTTCACCCAATGCCCCACGCTGCCTTGAGACACGCCAACGCGCTCGGCAAGCTGCTCTTGGGTAAGCCCTAGCTCCTCCATCCGGTCACGGACGAGGGCAATCCATTTATCCATATTCATCGCTGGCACGATACGGACTGCCTTCTGGCGCTCAATAAACATTCAGTATTATTTCTTGGTGGCAATTCAAATACTCCAGGTATTAGTATCGGCCTGATCCCTTTCCTTACTGGCATTAGCAGGTATCAGGATGAAACTACCGAAAAACGACGAAACAGATCTCGACAGCGAAGCCGCCCGCCGCGCCCTCGACTACTACCTCAACCCCAACCCGCCACGCCCGACGCTGGACAACAAGATCTGGACCCTGCACGAAGGCGTGACCAGCGAGCAGGCCCAGGAACACGCCATCGCCCTGCTGCGCTGCGCTGCCGCCACCGCACAGGAAACCGCCACGCACCAGCACGGCAGCCAGCGCGAGCTGACCTTCGCGCTGATGCACATGATGGACATGGCACGCGCGCTGCTGGAGCACAAGCAACGTGAAGACCGGGGTTTGTAAACGGAAGGGAGAGCACGTGATGGCCGCGTAACGGCAAAGGCCCCGATTGCCGGGACAAGGAAGCGCACCGGTAAAACTTTTTTACCGGAATGATGAAAATTCATTTGACTGGCAAATGATAACGATTATTATTGCACTCAGCTGATCGCGAGATCTGCTGGATAACCTGAAAGCTTAGGTCGCTTTCAGATTATCTCCTCATCAGGCTAATCACGGTTTTTGACCCGGCTTTTTGCCGGGTCTTTTTTTTGGCTCTTCAGGCTAATGAAGATCGTGATGGCGCGCATGGTAGCAAATGTGTTTCAGGGCGTGAACGCTCATTACAAAACTATGCGCAATCAGCACTTGAGAATCAATCTCGTTTCGCCTACGCTGACCACGCATCACGGAAGATGCCCCCACCCCTTCCCCTTTGTAGCGCAAGGAGCCGGTCATGACCCGTCTGCTGCTGCCCGTCGAACACCCCACCGCGGTCAATGAGCCTGATGCCGACAATGCCCTGCTGCACGCGCTGAAGCGGCTGCCACGCCGGGTGCAGCAAGTGATGCTGCTGAGCCGCCTCGACCAGCTGGACTTCGCCAGCATTGCCACCCGCCTTGACCTGCCACTGGCCACTGTCGAACGCAACATGGACCAGGCCCTGATGGCCGGGCGCCCGCGCCGGGACGTGCTGGCAAGCGTGGCCAGCCAATGGTACGTGCGCTTGCAGAGCCCCCAGGTGACCGCATGCGAGCGCATCGACTTCCGCCGCTGGCTGGACGCAGATGCCGCGAACTTGCAGGCGTTTCACCAAACGGAATTACGCTGGCGCAGCCTGCTGGGGCCGGCGCGCCAGCTTGGCCAGGATGGTTGGTACCGGCAAGGCCGGGCGGCGCTGTCGCTAGGCGGCTGCTCGGTGGCGGTCGGGGCTGGGCTGGCGGCGTTACTGGTGTGGGCATGGTGCAGCTGATGCCCGCTGCCGGTTCACTTCAGGCCCGCCGCCGCAGCCCCTCTGAAGCCTGCCCCCTCAGCCCATTACGCTGCCAATGAAATTCGCCAGCTCCGCCGTACGCGGCGCGGCGAATACATCACGTGGGTGACCGGTTTCGTGAACCTTGCCGTGGTGCATGAACACCAGCTTGTCACCCACTTCCCGGGCAAAGCGCATTTCATGGGTCACCATGATCAAGGTCATGCCTTCCTTGGCCAATTGCCGCACAACGCCGAGCACTTCGTTGACCAGTTCCGGGTCGAGCGCCGAGGTGATCTCGTCGCACAGCAAAACCTTGGGCGACATCGCCAGGGCGCGGGCGATAGCCACCCGTTGCTGCTGCCCGCCAGAAAGGCGGTCCGGGTAGGCGTCGAACTTGTCGCCCAGGCCAACCCTGGCCAGCATTTGCTCAGCCAGTTGGCGGGCCTGGGCCTTGCTCGTCTTCTTCACCACCTGCGGCGCGAGCATGACGTTCTCGCCGACCGTCAGGTGCGGGAACAGGTTGAACTGCTGGAACACCATGCCGACTTTCTGCCGCAGCGTGCGCAGGTCGGCGCGCGCGGCATCCAGGTACTCGCCATCCACTTCGATCACGCCGTCACTGATCGACTCCAGGCCGTTGAGCGTACGCAGAAAGGTACTTTTGCCGGAACCGCTACGGCCGATGATGGCGACCACTTCACCCTCTTCGATGCTCAGGTCTACGCCCTTGAGCACGTGGTTGTCGCCATAGTACTTGTGCAACGCAGACACTCTAAGCAGGGGCATGCAGCCTCCTTTCCAGGTAACGGGCGCTCAGCGAGAGCGGGTAGCAGAGCATGAAATAACCCACGGCCACCAAGCCGTAGATCAGGAAGGGCTCGAAGGTGGCGTTGGCGAGCATGCCGCCGGTCTTGGTCAGCTCGGTAAAGCCGATGATCGAAGTGACCGCCGTGCCTTTGACCACTTGCACCGAGAAGCCAACGGTAGGTGCCACGGCAATCCGCAGCGCCTGGGGCAGGATCACGTAACGCATCTGCTCCAGCCGGGTCATGGCCAGGCTGCCGGAGGCTTCCCACTGGCCACGTGGAATAGCCTCGACGCAGCCGCGCCAGGTTTCAGCGAGAAAGGCACTGGTGAACAATGTCAAGGCGATGGCCGCCGCCATCCAGGCCGAAATATCGACGCCGAACAGGGCAATGCCGAAAAACACCATGAACAACTGCATCAGCAGTGGCGTGCCCTGAAACAGCTCGATATAGCCCTTGGCGGCCCCGCGCAGCACGAAGTTGTCAGAGAGGCGCGCCAGCAGCACCAGCAGGCCGGCGACGCCACCGCAGATGAACGCCACCAGCGACAGCAGCAGGGTCCACTGCATGCCAACCAGCAAGTTGCGGACGATGTCCCATAAGGTGAACTCCATTCATCGTCTCCCCATCAGAAAGCGCTGCCCGAACCACAGCAGCAGCTGGCGCACCGCGATGGCCATGATCAGGTACAGGCCCGTGGTCAGCAGGTAAGTCTCGAACGCCCGGAAATTGCGCGACTGGATGAAATTGGCTGCAAACGACAACTCTTCGGTGGCAATCTGCGAACAAACCGCCGAGCCCAGCATGACGATCACGATCTGGCTCGACAGGGCCGGCCAGACTTTGGCCAGCGCCGGTTGCAGGACCACATGGCGAAACGCCTCGGCGCGGCTCATGGCCAGTGCCGCCGCAGCCTCCAGTTGCCCTTTGGGAATGGCCTGGATACCGGCGCGGATGATTTCGGTGGAATAGGCCCCCAGGTTGATCACCATGGCCAGCACCGCGGCTTGCCATTCCGTCAGGCGCACCCCCAACGCGGGCAAGCCAAAGAAGATGAAGAACAGCTGCACGATGAAGGGCGTGTTACGGATCAGTTCCACGTACACGCCGAACAGCACATCGAACGGTTTGAGCCGCCAGGCACGCGCCACAGCGCCAAGTACGCCCAGAGCTACCCCGAACAGGGTGCCCACTGCGGTCAGCTGGAGCGTGAACAACGCCCCCTTGAGCAGCAGGTCGCCTTGGGCCAACACGGGCGCGAAATCGAATTGATAGGCCATCAGTCAGCGAATCCAGGGGCAGTTCAGAGGTCGGCCGGCAAAGGTTGCTTCAACCATTTTTCAGCATTGCGGTTGAGGCTGCCGTCTGCCTTGGCGGCATCGAGGGTGGCATTGACCTTGGCCAGCAAGGCAGGCTCCTGCTTGGCCAGCCCGACGTACACGGGCGAGTCCTTGAGCTTGACCTTCATCACCGGCACCTTGGCCGGGTTCTTCTCGGCGATGACAGCCATCACCACGCTGCCGCTGGCAATCAGTTCAACCTGGCCAGACAGGTACGCTGCGATGGTGGAGTTATTGTCCTCGAACCGCTTGATGACCGCGCCTTTGGGGGCAACCGCTGTCAGTTCCATGTCCTCGATCGAGCCGCGGGTCACACTGATGGTCTTGCCGGCAATGGCACCGATGTCGCTGATCGACGTCTGCTCCGGGCCGAACACGGCCAGGTAGAACGGCGCATAAGGGCGGGAGAAATCGATCACGGCTTCGCGCTCGGCATTCTTGCCCAGGCTGGAGATCACCAGGTCGACCTTGCCCGTGGTGAGGAACGGGATGCGGTTGGTGCTGTTGACGGGCGTGAGGGCCAGCTTGACGCCCAGCTTGTCCGCCAACAACTGCGCCGTGTCGATGTCCAGGCCGCGGGGCTTGAGGTCGGGGCCGACCGAGCCGAACGGTGGAAAGTCCTGAGGCACGGCCACTTTGAGCACACCACGGGCAGTGATGTCGGCCAGGGCGTCGGCCTGGGCCTGGGCAGCGCCCAGTGCGCCACCACACAGCAGCGTCGCCAGCAACAGGGAGCGGATGTTTTTCATGGGAAAGCCTCGGGGTATGCAGAAGGTCGTTAGCGCTGAAACTGCACAGCCCGTGCCAGCATTGGCGCCTGGCCCCGGAAAAGCCCGGGGCATGCGGCTCTTCGCGGTCTTACTGGTCTGAACAGTCAGCCCGCCAGCGATGGCCGTGCCCCGCTTTCGTGCAGCCTGCCCTGCACTTGCGCCAGCACGGAGCGAGGCTTGCCAGACACCCGGTAAAGCCTTTACAAAGCGCAGACCGCTTCCCAACTGGTCTGAACAGATGCTCGACACGCTCCCCCGCGCCGTTCCGGAAATAGCCTTGCAGGCCATTCGCAAGCTGATCGAGGCAGGCGACTATCAACCCGGCGATGCCCTACCCTCGCAACGCGACCTGGCCGAGCAGTTGGGCATCAGCCGTGCGTCACTGCGCGAAGCGCTGTCGTCGTTGAGTGCGCTGGGGCTGGTGAGCGTGCAACCGGGCAAGGGCGTTTTCGTGCAGGCGCCCTCCGCCCCCCCGGCGGCCACGTTCTCATGGCCATACGCCGAACAGGTATCGGCGGTGGACACCTTCCAGTTGCGCTATGCCTTGGAGGGGTTCGCGGCAGGCCTGGCTGCCCTGTACCTGACCGGTGCGGATATCGATGCGCTGGAGGCGAATGTCGAGGCGATGCGCCAGGAGCTGCGTGCCGGCCGTTTCGACGCCGCCGCCCGCCTCGACTACGCCTTCCACCGGCGCCTGCTGGAGGCCAGCGGCAACCTGGCGATGCTGCAGGTGATCACCGCCAGCCAGGACATTTTCCTGGAAAGCCAGAAACTGCCCTTCATTCGCCCCGAGCGGGCCATGGAAACCTGGCAAGAACACCGCAAGATCCTGCGCCAGCTGGCCCGTGGCAACCAGGCCGGTGCACAGCGTGCCATGCAGGAGCATATCCGCAATGCGGCTGCCCGTACCGGTGTGGTATTTGCGGCCTGAAACCCGGCCACTGCCCTATTCCGGGCGGCTGCCCAACTCGCCATTGTGCAGGGCGATCTTGATCGCCTGAGCCGTGGTTGCCACACCCAGCCGCCGCCGCGCCGCACGCAGGTGGTTCTCGACGGTGCGTTCCGACAAGCCAAGGGTTGCAGCTATATCGGCTTGCCGGCTTCCGGCAGCGGTCCAGCGCAGTACTTCCCGCTCCCGCGCCGAAAGTTGCGTGGCACTCGCCGCCAGGGCCACCTGCATCGCCACTTCGGCTACGCCGCAGGTCATCGCCCGGACGTTTCTTTCAACAAGGCGGCCGCGGCCAGCTTGCCAAGGTTGTTGCCCGCAAGCGGGCTGTCGCCGGTGAGCAACTTGCGGTCCTGGTACACCTTGCCAGTAATGTCCTGGTTGATGATCTCTACCCCCAAGGCCCGCAGCTTTTCACCAAACTTCCAGGTCAGGTGCCCCGGCATGTAGCCGATATCCGGGGTTTGCGCATCCAGCGCGTCAGGGAACGCACAGATCTTGTAGCCGCTGAACCTGTAGTTTTCCGCCGTTTTATCCACGCCCGCGGCCAACAGTGCCGCGGGGCCATGGCACAGCGAAATGATGAATTTATCGTGGTCGGCCGCCCACTCCAGCACCTGTTTGACCTCGCTGCTTTCCGGCAAGCCGATCAGCGCACCGTGCCCCCCGGGAATGAACACGCCGATGTAGTCGGAGTCATCACCCAAGCCCTTGACGACCTCTGCCAGCTTCAGCGGCTGCCTGAATGACGCCTGGTACTTGCGGTAAAACGCTTGTACCTCCTGGTCTTCCGAGGGCATGGCCCAGAATTCGAACTTGACCGGGTTGCCCGACACCGTGGCGATATCGAAAGCGAAGCCCGCCTTGTCCATGTGGTACATGGGCAACAAGGTTTCTACCGGGTGGTTGCCTGTCGAGAAGAGGGTGCCATTGGCAGTTTGCAGGTAGCGCTCATCGGCACCGATGACCAGAACCTTCCAGCGGCCACCTTTGTACGCACCAGGGTACTCGGCATCGCTCAGGTCAGAGGTGGGCGAAGTGTATTGGTTCAACGAATACGGTGAGGGGAAAAACGCGCCCACCTCAGCAGGGTCTGGGGTTGGGCGTTTGTCTTCGGCTGCAGTGGTCATCGCGTACTCCTCGATAAAGGTTGACGTCGATGACCATCCTAGGCCCCGCCCCACGTTCCAGCAATGCGGGTTTTCCCTTAATGGCGCGCTACCTCAGGCCGGGTCAGAGCTGAAACCGGCGTACCTGCCCCTGCAGTGAATTGCCCAAACCGGCCAACTCCAGGCTGGCCGTGCTGGTCTGTTCGCTGGCGGTTTGCGCCTGTTCGGTAATGTCGCGTACGTTCAGCACATTACGATTGATTTCTTCGGCGACGGCACCCTGCTGTTCGGCAGCCGCCGCGATTTGCTGGGTCATGCCCTGAATGCCGCCGATGCTGTGGGTGATGTTCTCCAGCGCAATACCTGCATCGCGGGCCAGTTGCACGCTCTCGCCGGTCAGGCCGCGGCTGGTTTCCATGCGCTGCACGGCTTGCAGCGTGCCCGCGCGCAGGGCTGCGATCAGTTGTTCGATGTCTTCGGTTGAGCGCTGGGTGCGCTGCGCCAGGGCACGCACTTCGTCCGCTACCACGGCAAAGCCACGGCCGGCCTCGCCTGCACGCGCGGCCTCGATCGCCGCGTTCAATGCCAGCAGGTTGGTTTGTTCGGCCACCGCCTTGATCACGTCGAGCATACTGCCAATGCGCCCGCTTTCTTCAGCCAGCGTGCTCACCGCTGCGCTGGTCAGCTCCACCTCGGCAGACAGGTTTTCGATGCGCGCAATTGCGCTTTTGACGATGTCGCCGCCACTGACAGCATCCTGCGCCGCCTGGTTGACCGAGCGCGCGGTTTCGACCGCGTTGCGGGCCACATCCTGCACCGAGGTGGTCATTTCGTGCATGGCCGCAGCCACCTGCTCGGTTTCCTGCATCTGCTCGGTAGCGCCTGCCTGCGTCTGCCGGGTAATCGCCGACAGCTCTTCGGTGGCGCTGGCGATCTGCGTCGCCCCATCACCGATATGCCCAACCAGTTGTCGCAAGCTGCCGGTCATGTGCTGCAAGCCATCTTGCAACTCGCCGATTTCGTCTTTGCGCGAGCCCGTGGGGAAGACGCTGAGGTCACCCTCGGCAATGCGCCGCACCCGGGCCAACGCTTCGCGCAGGGGTGGCACGATCTGCCGCGTGATCAACACGGCCGCCAGCCCGCCCAGCAGCAGCGCCAGCACCAGGCAACTGATCAGCGTCCACGCCGCATCACGGGTATCGTCCTGGCGCATCTGCATCTGCTGGTCGTACAGGTCCTGGCTGGTCTGCAGCAATGCATCACCCTGCTTCTGGATGTCCTTGAGCAGGGTGTCGATGCGGGTCAACGCCGCGCGGTGAGTGTCCAGCGAGGCCCGGTAGGCGGTAACGGATTGCGTCAGCTCATTGAGCAGGCTTGCACGCGAGCCCTGCAGAACATCCCCCAGGGTTTGCAACGCGGTCAGTGTCGCGTCAACGGCCTTGGCCGCAGCAGCGTACTGCTTGCCATTGCCACCGTAGGTGTAGCCACGGGTTTCAAAGCGCGCATACAGAAATTGCATCTGCAGGTCGTTGACCGCCTTGTAGAGTGCCTGGTCACGCAAGCCGTTCTGTTCACCCGCCAGTCTGTCGAGCTCATCCAGGCGCTTGAGTGCGCTGTCGCCGCTGCTGCGGCGTACCGCCCGCGACTGCTCGATCTGCTCATAGGCCTGGCCCAAGGATTCAATACCCCGCTGGTAGGTGGCCAGGTATTCCGCCAGCGAGGCAATCCGCCGTGCATTCTCGGCATTGGCAAAAAACCCTTGCAGCTCGACCAGGTGCTGCCCAACTTCGACGATCTTGTCCTGCAAAACCTTGGCAGCCTGGGCGTCGCCTTCACTTTGCAGGTAAGCCGAACGGTCCAGGCGCATCTTGGATATGTCGTCCATCAGCCGGTTGACCGCACTCATGCGGTCCATCCGGTAGGACAAGCTGCTGATGGCGCTCCAGCCTGCGCCAATGCTCAAAACCACCAACAGCAATAGCAGGCCGAAGCCGGTCATCAGCTTCTTGGCGACAGTGAGGTGGGTTAGCCAGTTATTCATATCATTGCATCCTTGAACGATGTCGCTGCCAGGTCGCGATGAAATGAATGCGAATGGGCAGCTGGGCGCGCCGCCCAGGCGATAAAGCGGACCGGGCTGGGCTCAGGCGATATTTGAGGCAGCTCGAGAGCGTGACAGGGCCACATAAATCAATCAAATGCAAATATCGAAGCAATTGTTGCGAATGGGGAATTAATAGCGGCTATTTACAGCGTTTCCCTAGTGCCTGCATCCGATCAGGGCAGGCTTTCACTGCATGGCCTTTTGACGCTATTTTGCTGAGGTGCCGCTTTACGTCAGGCGCTTGAACATCATAGGAATACCGTCATGCGCACCATTTGGTTCTTGTTACTCCCGGGCACACACATTCTGGACCTCGGCGGGCCGCTGCAGATCATGGCCAGCCTGGAAGAGCTGCGGTTGGCGCCGGTCAGCGTCCGTTGCATCGCAGCCAGACAACAGATGAGCAGCTATCAAGGTGTGACCTTGAGCGGCTTGCATCCCCTGCCCGAACAGCTTTCGCCCGAAGATTTGCTGTTCGTGGTCGGCAACAAGCTGTCTACCAGCCCCAGCGACGCTGCGACCTTGGCCGCAACCGCGCAGTGGCTGGCGAACGTGATGGGGCAAACCCCAGACGTGCAACTGTGTTCCATCTGCACCGGCGCGTTCCTGCTGGGCGAAGCCGGGCTGCTGAACGGCCGTGAATGCACCACCCACCACCGCTATGTCGGCTTGCTGCAGGCACGCTACCCAAAAGCCAAGGTGCTGGAAAATCGCCTTTTCGTGGAGGACGACGGTTTGTTCACCTCGGCGGGCGTGTCCAGCGGCACCGACCTGGCCTTGCATATCGTGTCGCTGCATTTCGGCAAAGCCGTGGCCAACCAGGTGGCCCAGGAGCTGGTGATCTACCGTCGCCGTGCTGGCGAAGATGTGCAACTGCGCGCGGCAGACCTGGCACGCAACCACATCCACCCGCTGGTACACGCGGCCCAGGACTATATCGATACGCACCTGGGCAGCAGTTTCAGCTTCGAACAACTGGCCAGCCAGTTCAATGTCAGCTATCGGCACCTGGCACGCCTGTTTCGCGAGAACACGGGGCAAACCCTGCAGGACTACCTGCGCGCCCAACGCATCGACCTGGCCCGTGACCTTTTACGCGGCAGCCGCCTGAATGTGGAACAGATCGCCGAACGTTGCGGTTACGGCAGCAGCCATGCCTTTCGCCTGGCCTGGCGGCGGGAAATGCCGCAACCGCCGCTGCAGTTTCGCAGCGTGATCACCCAGGAAAACACCTAGTATCAGCGACCACTCACGGTGGGGGTGGCGAAACTGTCTGTGAAAAACGCTACCACAGCCTTGCGCGACGCCTCCCGGGCTGCTGGGTCCGGTGCCGAACGCCCCAAGCCGCCCTGGCCACGGTGCAGGAACGGATCCTTGTATTCCTGCGCGGCTTCCAGGCCATTGAAGCCATGCTCGGCACCGGGGTAGACCAGCACCTTTGCCCGTGCCTGGTCTTCGGCAGGCAGGCTTGCAACCAGTTTGGTACAAGCCTTGGGGTCATCATCGTACTGGTCCTTTTCACCGACCAGCACCAGCAGGCGGGCCGGCGCCAGGTGCTTCAAGTCATAGCCTGGCACACGGTTGTATCCCCAGCACACGGGATAGAACGCTGCCAAGGCTACGGGGCGCACCCCAGAGGCCTGTTGCAACTCATCGTCGATGGACGCAGACGCGGCGAGCATGGCCTGGGCGCCACCCCATGAAAACCCGAGCACCCCTACCCGCTCGCTATCGACCCCTGGCTGATTGGCCAGGTAAGACAAGGCGCCCGCCAGGTCCGGCAAGGTATCGTGAACCCGGGGCGGCCGCCCCTGTGCGCCGCCAGCCAGCCGGCGCGCGCCCCACATGTCCAGTTCCAGCGTGGCGATGCCGCGGGCATTGAGGTCGGCCGCGTGCAACGGCCCGCGTGAGTCCATCCCCGCCGAGCCGTGCAATATCACCACAGCCGGTGCTGGCCCGGCCTGGTTGGCCGGCATAGAGAGCACCGCTGGCACCCTGATCGGTTTCAGTTTGCCGGCAGAAGGCAGGGGCTGGCTGTAGAACGAAACCAGCCGCTTGCTGACGCTGGCCACAGTCTCGCCAGCGTCGGATGCAACCTCAGCCTGGGCCGCTGCCAACGGCAGCGCACACCCCAATAACAGGCTGATGGCCAATTTTTTATACATTTAACGACTCCTGAACGCCCCAACGGGCTTTTATTGCTGCTGTTTCACAAAAAACGGACGCCCGTCTCAGCCGCACATCGCCATCGCTGCCACACCCTCGATGGGCCAGCGGCCAAGCGCCAACGGGTCCAGCACCACCATTGCGATCAGCACACAGCACCCCAAGCCGAACGCCACGGCATAACCGCGCACTTGCCGGGCGGTGCACGCGCCATACACCGCGACCAGGGCGAGCAATTGCATGCCCACGGCAAACACCCCAATGGAGAACCCGGAAGCGAGCAGTTCAGCCATTGGCGACCACACTGCGGGGGCGGCCCGACGCTGCCTGTACCGCGGGTTGGAAGGCCACGGCATCGAAGGCCTGTTGCAGGTCGGCCTTGATATCGCTCACCCGCTCCAGGCCGACGCACAGCCTGATCAACCCGTCGGAAATGCCGGCGTGGCGCCGCGCTTGCGCATCCAGGCGGCCATGGGTGGTGCTGGCCGGGTGCGTGACCATGCTGCGGGTATCACCAATATTGGTGCAGCGCGCCACGCACTGCAGTTGATCGATCCATTGCCAGGCCGCTGCCTGCCCGCCGAAGATCTCGAAACTCAGCAAGCCGCCATGGCCGTCCTGTTGCCTGCACGCCAAGGCATGCTGAGGGTGTTGCGCCAGGCCGGTGTAATGCACAGCGCTCACCAGGGGTTGTTCGCCAAGCCACTGGGCCAGCTCCAGGGCGCCCTGTTGCACCCGCAGCATGCGGATTTCGAGGGTTTCCAGGCTTTTGAGCAACAACCAGGCATTGAACGGGCTGCAGGAAATACCCAACGTGCGCAACACGCCCCTCAACACCTGCATCAGGCTCTTGGAACCGGTCACTACACCGGCCAGCGCACGCCCCTGGCCGTCCATGTACTTGCCCGCCGAATGGATGACCAAGTCCGCACCCAGGCTGTGCGGGCGCTGGAGCACCGGCGTCAACAGGGTGTTGTCCACCACGACCAGCGCATCCTTGGCGTGCGCCAGAAGGCTGATGGCACGGATGTCACCAATTTTCAGCAGCGGATTGGAGGGGGATTCCAGCACCACCAGGCGGGTCTTGTCGTCGATCGCCTGCTGCCACTGGCCCAGGTCGGTAAGGTCGACGAACCGCGCCTCGATGCCGAACCGCGCCATGTAAACGCTTAAGGCACTGGCGGTGGTACCGAACACATCGCGGCTGCAGACAATGTTGTCACCCTGCTGCAGGAACCCATGGCACAGCGCGGTGAACGCGCCCATTCCCGAAGCGAACGCCACCGCGTCTTCGGCTTGTTCGAGCGCCGCCACGCGGCCTTCGAAGGCTTGCACCGTGGGGTTGGTGAAGCGGCTGTACACATTACCCTGCTGTTGCCCGCTGAAACGTTCTGCAGCCTCTTGCGCCGACGCAAAGGTATAAGCAGACGTCATGGCCAATGGCTCGCAGAAAACATCGGACAAATCGCTGACCCGATTGCTGTGCAGCGCCGAAGTTGCGTCAAAGCCGTCCAGGCCAATCGCAGACGATTGCATGGTGCATCTCCTTGTTTGCATTGAACAATGCGCAGTTGATCGGGGGCTATTCCGCTTCAGCCACTGGCGGGGCCGAGGCTTCTGCGGCCACGCGTGCCGAAACCAGCCACAGGGAAGCCAGTGCAGCCATCACGGTGGCCGTCGCCAGGCCAACCAGGGTCAACTGGTAGCTTTGATGCCGGTCGAAATCCAGGGCGCCGAGCTGTGTGGCCAGCAACGCACCCAGTTGGTGTACGAGGAACAGCAGGCCAAACACCTTGCCTTTGATTTCGGCGCCATACAGGGCAAAGCAGAATGCTGACGTGAGCACCACCGTACCCAGGTAACTGGCACCGAACAGCACCGCAAACAGGTAGGTACCCAGCGGCCCGGGCGTGGTCAGCAGGACGATCACCGCCGCCGTACGCAGCAGGTAGAACATCATCAGCAGCAGCCCTTTGTTGTAGCGGGTAGCCAGCCACCCAGCCATCAGGCCACTGACCAGTTCCAGCACACCCAGCAAGCTCAGGCCGCTGGCTTGTACCGAGCTAGGCAGCCCCTCGCCCTGCCAGAACGACACCAGGTGCACGTCGATGAACGCCATGGTGGCCCCACAGCTGGCGAAGCTGAGGGCCAATACGAAGAACCGCGAATCACGCAACAGAAACGCGACCGAGTGCTTGACCAGCGCCGCCTGCGGGTCGGGCTTGAGCGGAACGGTGCGCGCCACCCAGTACAGCGCCAGGCTCAACGGCACCAGGAAGATCAGGCCGACCCAGGAGAACACCGGCTGCCAGCCCACGCGCTGCTGCAGCATGATCCACAGCGGCGAAAGCACGATGAAGCCGATCGACGTGCCATTGGTCACGAAAGCGAAGGCGAAGGCCTTGAAGCGCTCTGCGACCAGGCGATCGACCAGAATGCCCATGGGTACGTAGGTCATCGCGGCAAGGGCGAAGGCACCCAGCAGGCCATACAACAGGGTGAACAGCATCAGCTGGCTGCCGACCAAGGTCACCCCCAGCAGCACCACCCCTGCACTTACGCTGCCCAGGGCAACCGTGCTCAGCGGCCCAACCCGGTCGCTCAGCCAACCCACCACCGGCGACACCAGGCCAATGGTCAGCACGAACAAAGAACCTGCCGTGGCCAAGGCTGCACGCCCGCCACCAAAGTGCGTGGCCAGGTCGACGAAGTACACTTGGTACAGCCCTTTCAGGGCGCTGGACAGGAACATCACCACGAAGCCGACTACCAGCACCGAGACGATCAGGGTTGAGCTGAATTTCTGTTTCATGGCCAATCCTCTGCGCGGGGTATTACACCGCTTCGGCCTGGGGAGCCCGGCAATACACCTGGTACATGTTTTCGTACATCGCGTAGAACAGCTGGCAGGTGTGATCTACCGCTTGCAACGCCTCTTGTTGCATCTGGGCCGTGGTGCACAGCTGCGAAACCAGATCCAGGCCTTCGTTGACGTGGCCAACGTCTTCCTTCTGGTGCACGGAGAAGAACAGCAAGTCGTGCTCGGTCAGGCCGTACGCCCGGCCGAGCAGCACGTGACGTGCATCACCGGCAACGGTCTCGAGGTTTTGCCCCTCGCTGGCGATCATCACCGCGGCAGCCCCCACGTGGTAACGCGCCGGGTCACGTACCGCCTGCAGGCGGTAGTCGATTAGCTCCCAGGTGGCCGGCAGCAGTTGCTCGGCATCACGCTCGGCATCGCTGATGCCCAGTGCACGCAAGAAATTCTGCATGAGCACCACATGGTTATCGGTACGCGAGAGCCGCCCGGTCTCCTCCTCGAAGCAGTTGGTGATCAGCGCGCGCTTGTGGGCAGGCAGCGGGCAATGGAAGAACAGGTGCTCGACATAAGTCAGGAAGTACTTGGTGAGTTGGTAACCTTGCAGCGCGACCTTGCGCAGGAGCGGCTTGTTGCCTTCAGGTGAAAGCAGGGCTTCGAAGATCGGGTGAGACAGCGTCAGGTGGTGGTGCAGTTTCTGTTCCAGCTGATCGCGAAAGGCTGCAGTCGACAAGGCCATGGTGGCGTTCCTTGAATGATGGAAAAGGGGGCCCTTGGCGGCGATGGCCGCAGGCGAAGGATTGAGGGCGCTTCAGCTCAGGTTGAGTCGCTGGGCCAGGCTTTGTACTGACTGGGCCATGTAGTGGCCGCGGTGCTTCACACCGTTGACCCGCGCGTAGTCGTCGAGCACGCCGTAGGTCTGAAACCCGAAGCGTTGCCATAGGCGGTGGGCACGGGTGCCTTCGCGTACGTCCAGGGTCAACAGTTCGATACCCTTCGCCTGGCACAGCCGCACGATTTCCGCGAAGGCCCGGGCCACCAGCCCGGAGCCCCGGTAGTCTGGGTGTACCACGCCTTTGCTCAGGTCAGCGATGTGGCGGCAGTTGGGCATGCTGCTACGGGACAGGATGACCAGGCACGCCGGGCCGGCAGGTGCCCGGCCGAGCAAAGCGTAGGTATGCCCGCCCTCGATACGCGCCTGCAACGCCGTGGCGAAACCGACACCCTGGTCGACCGACATCGCCTGCTCGTAGCCCAGCACCCCGCCATCCTCAACCGTGCTGTTGATGAGCTTCATGATGTCCAGTGCAACAGTACGGTCAGCCCGTTGTAGCCATTGCAACTGCGCCTCGGTGGAATCTTGTGGCGCCAAGGAGAGGGAGGTGTTCATGGTGAAATCCCGTGTACGTTCAGGCAGGGATTTAACCGTTTAGGTGTAACGTGGAGTAAGCAGGCAATCGGACAGAAAACGGAAAGATAGTGACAACCCTCAACCTGGCCGGGAACCGCGGCGCAGACGCTGTGCTGCACCGCGCCGCCTGCTCGGCGGGCAGGGTCGCGCACCCGCCCGGTGCCGTGGCATTTTTCAAACGATCCCTGCGCCCCTGCGAACCCGCCTTACAGCCGGGCCTCAAGCGGCTGCTGCAGCAACCCACGGGGTAACTGGAAGCCCTTGAACGGTTCCTGGGTAATGGGGTTGAACGCTTTTTCAGCGCTGAGCCGGTAGCGCATCACGCCATCACCGGTGCTGAAGCTCAGGTCCACGCTGGTTGCGGTTCGCCCATTGAGCGAACCGCGGCTGAGCAAGCGGAACATCGACCAGGGGCCGCGGTACTCCAGGCGGCTGCTACTGCCGTTCTGCCTGAGCAGGGTCAGGTTACTGCGCACGTGCCGGCCAAGCGTGTTCGGCCAGATGATGCCGGTGAGCTGCCGCGGGCCATGGGTGTAGGCAATCAGCTGGCCGTCAAGGTCCAGCAGGCTGGTGCGCTGGTTAGCGCTGAGCCCCAGCGGCTCGATGCTGAACTGCACGCTCAGGTTGCCACGCTGGTCGAAGAAGGTTTCGCGAATGCGGTTGGCCAGCGCCAACTGCTCGATCACATCGCTGCGGATCAGCGACTGCCCTTGCGGGCCGGCGCGCAGGGCCTCGAGGTTGTCGTGCAGGAATGCCCTCAGGTATTGATCACTGAAGCGCTGCAACCGCCCCTGCGGCCCGAAGAACGCCTCGAAGTCATCCAGCGACGCATCCGGCGCCCTGGCCACGAAAGGGTAACGCCCGGCAAGGCGCTGCTGGAAGAAGCTGTAGACCTCGGTGTCCCAGCGCCGCTCCAGCTCGCGCAGGGCTTCGATGTGCAGCACTCGGGCGGTTTCATCGGCCACTTTCCTGGCGTGGTGATTGAGCGGTTCAGGCAAACCGGTGGCCACCCGTTGCAGAGTGCCGATCGGGTCCGGGCCGGTCATCGCAAAGCGCTGCTGCACCGCTTGCAGGGCGGCCTTGCCCCGGTCTGGGCTGCCCTGCACGGCCTTGGCGTAATCGTGCACGGCCACCATGGCCGCCAGCACTTCATCGTAATAGCTTGGCTTGTCTTGCGTTGCATGCAGCATCCCGTTCAGCCCCGCAAAAGCCCGCTGGATGGCCCAGGCCTGCTGGCGCTCGGGCTCGCTGCCCTTGGGCATGAGCGTGTCGCTGGCGCTGCCCGTGTCGGGTACCTCAGCCGATGACAGCGAAGTGTTTTCCTTCACCGTAGCCAGCAGCCGATGCCACGGCGCCGCGGGCCCGGTCAGCTGCTGCAGGACCATTACGCCGTGTTCGAGGTCGTGAAAATCCGCCACCGAAACGGCATTCAATGCACGCCGCCAGCTGTTTATGTAGTCGGTGCTATACAGGTTGCGCAGACGCTCGCTCAACACCACCCGGTCAGCGTCCGAGTACTCCAGCTGGCTGCGCTCACCCAGCGCCCACTGGTCGATCATCGCCATGTCGGCGAAGCTTTGGCTGCGGGGCTCGAAGTACTCTTTGAAACCCTTGGCGGTGTGTATCGGCGCCAGTCGCACATCCTCGCCGCTGGCCCCTGCCGAGCGCTGGAAGACCACGTCGAACGCGGGGCCGACCTGCTGACGCAAATCCAGGCCCGTGAGCAGGTGTTCCTGAGCCTGCTGCTTGAGCCCGGCATATACCCGCTCCGGTAACGGCACCTTGCGCAACGCCGCCTGCACCACGGCGATACGCTGGCGGTACTGCGGCAACTCGGTGTCGGCATAGGCCAAGGCGTACTTCAGGTGGCGCATGAGGTCGCGCTGCAGCTGCCCTTGGCCAGGAAACTGTTGCTGCCACTGGCGGGCCATCCATGTCTCGACCCACTCAGGCCGCCGGTTCTGGCGGTCTTCCAGCATACGGTAAACCCGCAGGGCAGCCATTTGCCGTTCACTGCCAGGCGTAGCGGCATCCATGGCGTCGAGCACGCCACTGGCCAAGGCCGGCAGGAATCGCCTGGAGAGCAAGCTGAGGTAAGCCTCATCGACACGCGGGCCAATGATACGCCCCTGGTAGAGGCCTAGATCAGAAACACCCGGCCAGGCGGCGCGGTAGTCGCCAAACACCGAAACCGCATCGCGGATCTGGTCCAGCGGCTCCAGCAGGTTGCGCCCGGTCGGGTCCAGGCGCTGATCCACCTGGTGGTGGCTGTACTCCCGGCTTTTGGCGAGCACGTTGGCGGCCTTGGCGCCATTGATGTCGAAAAAGCGCTGCCAGCTGGCTACGGCAACACAGAAAGCCAGCATGCCTACACCCGAGCCGACCCATAACAACCGGCGCTTGCTGCGCGCCACCTTGATGTTGTCTCCGGCAAGCCCCGCCTCCTTGTAGATGACACGCCGGAACGCATGCTGGATGAAGTAGGCAAACGCTTTGCCTTGCGCCTTGCCCTCCAGCAACGGAAGCGCTGTGTTGTAGGGCTGGGCTGACTCGCGGACGAAGGCGTTGAGCACGTCCCCTTGCTGAATGACCGAAGACCAGTACACCCCCCGCACCAGGGCGGGTATGGTGTAACGGTCACTCGCCAGCGTTTCTTTCAGGAAACCCAGCAGTATCGGGCGCAAGCCGATCAACTGGGCATGCAACGAGAACAGCCGCGCGCGCTGCGGCGCACTGGCCAAGGTATCGAGTCGATCCACCACCTGCTCGAACAGCCGACTGAGCAACTGCTGGTAATGATCGCCATACTCCTGCAGCCAGGCATCGAAGGTGCCGACCGTATCCAGCTTGAAGGTGAAGCCCAGCATGTTTTCCCGCAAGTCGACGGGGAGGCCCCCATAGAGCTGGTCGAAGCCGTCCAGCAGGTCGAATTTGCTCAGTACCACATACAACGGCAGGCGCGAGCCCAACTGGCTGCTGACTTCGTACAGCCGTGTGCGCAGCCTGTGGGCCAAGGCAACACGCTGCTCGGGCGTACCCTGCAATAACGCAGGCAGGTCCACGACCAGCACCATGCCATTGAGTGCCCGCTGGCTGCGATTGTGCACCAGCCAACCCAGCAGGTGCTGCCAGAGCCTGGCGGGGGCAGCCGGTGGCACCTGCGGGGCACCTGGCGCCCCGGCGAGCGAGCCTGCCGGCGAATCCTGCCTGATAAAGGCCCCGGGCGGGTCGATGATCACCGCCTCGTTGCTGACCCACCAGCCTATCGGGAAGGCCAGCGCCTTCGCCTGTTTACCCCGCGCCTGCACCTTGTCGATCCGGGTCAGGGAAAAGCTTTGCTCCGTACGGTCGATGAAACTGGACTTGCCCGCATGCTGGTCGCCTATCACCAGGTACCAGGGCAATCGGTACAGGGCACGCCGCCCTCCCGCACTGCCGAGCAATCGCGCCAGCCCTTGGTCCAAGGCGTTTTCCTGGGCCCGAAGCAACGGCAATACGCTGTCCAGCTCTGCGGCCGCCGCCTCGTTGCGCTCTGCCTGAAGGCGCACGTAGCGCCTGCGCAGCGCCAACAGCCAGCACAGCAGCGGCACCAGCACGAGCACCAGGCTGGCCAGGCTGCGGTGCGCGATGCTGGCAAGCGGATGCTGTTCACGCCATGCCCACTGTGGGCCAAGCCACCAGATGGCGACCAGCATCAGCACGCTGCCCAGCAAAAGCAGCACAGGCATGGCCAGGCCGACTCGAGTCGCCAGGGGCAAAAGCCAACGTTTCAATAGCGTCCATCGTGGATTCATGGCGGGTCCTAGTCCTTGTTCTGATCGGCCAACGCATCAGGGGCGGCATGCTGTTGCAGGCGTTTGAACACCTCCGGCTCCCAGGCACTGGCCATGGTTTGCTGCATGGTTCGGGCAACACTGGCGCACAGGTCCTGGGCCAGCCACGAGACGCCGCGCGCGGCCAGCAGGTCGGCCGCGATCACGGTGGTGTGGCAGCGCTCACGCGGCGCCCGAATATCTGCCTGCATGGCCTGGAGCCTGAGCAAAACCGGCTCTACCCCACCGTTTTCCAACTGGCTGACAAGTTCTTCGCGCAGGCCCACGAACTCTTGCGCCGTTTCAGCTTGCGGTTGCTGGCCTGCGCCTTTGAGCCAGGCCATGCACTGGTCGTCCAGAAACGCCGTGCCGTCGCTGAAGCACAACTGCTGCAGGGCGGGGATACGCTGGACGAACCGGGCAGTCGCTGCGCGGATGGCTTCGGCCACCTCAGGCATTGCCAACCGTGTGGCGGTGGTGGCCGCAAGCAAGCTGCCGCGCATCCAGAAGGGGCAAGCCGACACGCTTTTTTCGATCCGCTGCAGCAGCGCCGCGTCGAATACGCTGCCGGCAATGGCCTCTTCATAATCGCCGGCGATCTCCAGCGGCACCGCCATCAGCTCGGTGCGGTGACCTTGCCCTGCTTGAGGCGCGGCCTGGATGTGAGCCCACAAGCCGAAGCGACGCAACTGATACCCCGCTGGGTCGTAGGGGTCCTGCTGGTTGATCAGCTCAGCCATGCTCAGCACCGCCCTTCGTGATTCACGCTCGTTGCCTAGCGACACGCGGGGCATGGGTGTGGCGATGACTTCGGCCAGTGGCGCGGGCTTGATGACGGGCGCCGAAGCCCTGGCCGCAGCAGGCTCGCCTGCGCCACTCGCCCGTTCCGAGTGCTTGCGTAGCAGCCGCGCCATATCATCGAGCATGGCGTCGTCCAGCAGGGCCACGGCTTGCAGCTGTTGCAGCCGCAGCAGCGCCTGTTGCGCCCCGGCCGCATGCGCAGGGCTATAGGTGAAACGGTCCAGGCGCGGCAGGGCTTCGTTCAAGCGGTTGAGCACCAAGCCAACCAGCTTGCGCTTACCCAGGTAACCCTTGGGCCCTGGCTTGGGATAAGCCGTCTCCCAGTAGCGCTCGACCATGCCGGCCAGCAAGGTCAACGTAAGCGCCCAGCGTTCCCAACAAGCACTGCGAAGCCATGCGGCACTCAGGTGTGCCACGATGCGCAGATGCTTGCACTGTTGCCCCAGGTACTGGCGCGACGCTTCCTCGATGTACACCCAATCGATAGTGCCCTCCTGCAGGCCACCCAGCTTGACCATTTCCTGGTCGATGGCCTGGTAGGTCTCATCCTCCACATCGAACAGGCCGGCCGGTGCTTGCGCGTCGATGGCTGTGAGCAACCGGGCGATTTCCTGTGCATTGACCTCGGCTACCAGCGACATGCCTTGCGCACCTCGCCGATAAGCGGGTCAAGCCCCTGAGCGTCGAAGACCAACCCGCCAACGGCAGGGTTTTCGCTGTGCACCTGAATGCGCCGGGCCCCGATCAGCTGCCTGATCTGTTCGATTCCGGGCAGGCCGCGGCCGGCATCGAGCACCTGACCGTTCTCCGTCACCTGCCAGGGCGTCGCGGCGGTGGCGCCACGCTCCCCCTGCAAGCGCACCGTCAGCCGGCTGGCATCCACGGGGTGTGCGGCGATCAGTTGCAACCGCGAGATGTTCTGCAAACAGCTGATTACCAGGTAGGGGTGCGGTGCAGCCGAAGCGATTGCGGGTGCAGAAATCGTCAGCCCCTCGTCTTCACGCGTGAGCCGGAACGTCAAATCGTCGGGATTTCGGCCTGTTTCATAGGCCAGCACCCGACCCACCGTGGGGGAGTCCTGCTCCGGTGCCGACCACTGCGCGGCCACGCGGTGCGCAGGTGTTCCGGCGGATTGATCGAAACAGGCCAGGCGCTCAACGTTGGATACGATGCGCGAGCAATTCTGATCGGCATGCACTGGCAGTGGCATGCAATTGATTATCAGAAAAAGACCTGCGCCAGAGGTATGTTTCGCCAGGCATCGCAATTAAATTCCCTCTCGATAGTACATATGCCCTGTATCAGCTCCGCTGATATTTAAACGCAATCACGGGCACTCCGGCCCGCGAGTGGCAAGAGACTAGCTCATAAAAAATCGCAAATACAAACAAATATTTTTTTACACTTTGACCCTCGACTGAATAACAATTTCAGGCGCAAGGTTTTTACGCAAGAGGCAATGACTACCTCGCTCTTGTTTATATCGTAATCAAGTCTGAAGGAAATTTCCTACAAACTAAATCAGAACTCACGAACAACTATCAGGGACTTCCCACACAAACCAAGGAGAGATTCTGCGATGGCAAAGCCCACAGGATCGGTTGCACCCAAAGAACGAATCAACATCCGATACGTGCCCGCCACAGGTGATGAACAGGCCGAAGTAGAGCTGCCGCACAAGATGCTGGTGATGGGCGATTTCGGCCTGGATGACGCCCGCGCGCTGGAAGACCGAACGGTCATGCGCATCGATAAACACACCTTCAACAATGTGTTGAATGACGCCGACGTCCGTCTGGCCATGTCGGTGCCCTCCATGCTCACCACGGCTGCCGACGCGGAGCTGGCGGTTCATCTGCAGTTCAGGTCGCTCAATGACTTCGCACCAGACGGTATCGCCCGCCAGGTACCGGAGCTGAGCAAGCTGCTGGAGCTTCGCGAAGCGCTGGTGGCGCTGAAAGGCCCACTGGGCAACGTGCCCGCGTTCCGCAAGCAACTGCAGCACCTGCTGAGCAACGAGCAGGCCCGCAAGCAACTCGCCGAAGAGTTGAACCTGGTGCTTGAGGCGCCAAAAGAAGACTGAGACAACGGAGCGTCCCATGGCAAAATCAACCAGCACTCCCCTCGCCGCTGAACGGTCGGGCGAAACATTGAGCAGCGCCACGTTGCTCGACCAGATCATGGCCGAAACCAAACTGGTGCCCGCACAAGAGGGCTATCAAGTCGCTCGCCAAGGTGTATCGGCCTTTATTGCCGAAATACTCAAAAGCAATGATCCAGATCAACTCATCAACAAACACCGCGTCGACCAGATGATTGCAGAACTGGACCGGGTGCTCAGCCGGCAGATGGATGCCATCCTCCATCAGCCGGTATTCCAGGAACTTGAGTCTTCATGGCGCAGCCTCAAACTGCTTGTCGACCGCACAGACTTCCGCGAGAACATCAAGCTTGAAGTACTGCATGTGAGCAAAGACGACCTGCTCGATGACTTTGAAAATGCGGCCGATATTACCTGCAGCGGTATGTACAAACACGTTTACACCGCAGGTTATGGGCAATTCGGTGGTGAGCCGGTGGCGGCCATGTTGGGCAACTACCACTTCGGCCCCGCTGCCACAGACATCAAACTGTTGAGTTACATGGCGTCTGTCGGTGCCATGGCGCACGCCCCCTTCCTTGGCGCCCCCGCACCCGATTTCTTCAATTTGAGCAGCTTTGAAGAGCTGCCCAACCTGAAGGAGATCAAAGACATCTTCGCAGGGCCACGGCATGCCAAGTGGCGCGCCTTCCGCGAAAGCGAAGACGCTCGGCACGTTGCGCTGACCGGGCCACGTTTCATGCTCCGCTCGGCCTACCACCCTCAGGAACAGCCGATCAAAACCTTCAACTACGAAGAAAACATCGACGGGAGACACGACAACTACCTGTGGGGCAACTCCGCTTTCCTGCTGGCCAGCTGCATCAACGACAGCTTTGCCCGCTACCGGTGGTGCCCGAACATCATTGGCCCGCAGTCCGGTGGCGCCGTCGAGGACCTGCCCGTGCATCTGTATGAGGCGCTGGGGCAACTGCAAGCGAAAATTCCAATCGAGGTGCTGATATCCGACCGCAAGGAATTCGAGCTGGCCGAAGAAGGCTTTATCGCCTTGACCATGCGCAAGGACAGCGACAACGCCGCGTTCTTCTCGGCCAATTCGGTCCAGAAACCGAAGCAGTTCCCCAAGACGCCGGAAGGCCTGCAGGCCCAAACCAACTACAAGCTGGGCACGCAACTGCCCTATTTGTTCATCGTCAATCGCCTGGCCCATTACATCAAGGTGCTGCAGCGCGAGCAGATCGGCAGCTGGAAGGAACGCCGCGATCTTGAGTCCGAGCTGAACAAATGGATCAGGCAGTACGTCGCCGACCAGGAAAACCCTTCGGCCGATGTGCGCAGCCGTCGCCCATTGCGGGCCGCGAAGGTCGTGGTTTCGGACGTTGCCGGGGATCCGGGCTGGTACCAGGTCTCGCTCGCCGTGCGACCGCACTTCAAATACATGGGCGCAAATTTCGAGATCTCGCTGGTTGGCCGGCTTGATACCGAATGAGTGGTTTTTTCAATCGCTTGGTGACGGACCCGTCTGTTACCCGCACGCCTTCCCGGCAAGAAAACGCTGCCGAAAAGATTGCCGCCATCAAGCGCCACCTGGAAACGCTACTCAATGCACGTCAGGGCTGCTCACAAAGCAGCCCTGAACTGGGCCTGCATGACTTCAACGGGCATGCCACAAGCAGTGGCGACCTGTTGAAGCAAGTGAGTGCCGACATACGCCGCACCATTCAGCGCTTCGAGCCGCGCGTGCACGTGCGCGCGCTCAAGGCCATGCCCGCGTGTCACGCCCCGCTGGAGCTGCATTTCAGGCTGGACTGCCAGGTGCAGGTCAACAACCACCACGAGCAGCTGCAACTGGAGCTGCTGGTCAACGGCCATAGCCGCCATACCCGAGTGAGGTGACCGATGTCACTCAAGGATCGATTCAGCGAAGAGTTGCGTTACCTGCATGAACTGGGCAACGACTTCGCTACCGACAACCCACAACTTGCCCGGCTGCTGGGCAAAGGTGGCAGCGATCCGGACGTCGAACGGCTGATGGAGGCTTTTGCCTTCCTCACCGCCAAGTTGCGCCTCAAGCTGGAGGATGACCTGCCAGAGCTGACGCACCCCATGCTGCAGTTGCTGTGGCCCAATTACCTGCGGCCCCTGCCGAGCGCCACGATCATCCAGTTCACGCCACTCAATCAAGCGCTCAGCCAATCACACTGCATTCCCAAGGGCTCACCGTTGTTCTCCAGGCCCGTGGATGGCGTGCCTTGTGAATTTCGTACGTGCACGGCCGTGGACATCCACCCGTTCGAGATCCAATCGGTCAGCGCTACCCAGACGCTCGACAGTTCGGTAGCACGCATCGAACTGCGCACCCTGGTCGAGCGCCCCTTGAACACCCTCGGCTGCGACAGCCTGGATTTCCACTTGAGCGGTGATGACAAGACAGCCCGCACGCTCTACCTGTGGCTTGCTCAATACCTCAAGCATGTCGCGGTAACGATCGATGGCCAAGTGCACCGGTTGCCGGCCAGCAGCATCATCTTTCCGGGCTTCAGCGCGAACGAAGGGCTGCTGCCGTATCCGCAGAACGTCTTCGATGGCTATCGGATCCTGCAGGAATACTTCGTTTTCGCGAAGCGCTTCCACTTCTTCAGCGTTAGCGCACTGCAGAAAGTCTGGCCCGATCAAGCGACTCGGCAGGTGGGCATCGAACTTCACTTCACCCGCCAGCTCCCTACCTCGTTGCGTATCGGCATGGCGGATTTGCGCCTGTTCTGCACGCCGGCGGTCAACCTGTTCAGCTACAGCGCCGAACCTATCGACCTCTCCAATCGGCAGGCCCCTGCCGAGCTGACCCCCAGAGGGAAAGAACGGCATGCGTATGAGATTTTCAGTGTCGACAAGGTGGTCAGCACCCGCACCACAACAGACGGCGGCACCGGCGAACACCTACGCACGTTCCGCCCGTTCGAATCGTTCGCCCATGAGATCGAGCATGCTCAAGGGCGCACGGCGTTGTACTACCGCTACACCCTCGAGGAGTCCTTGCGCGGCGAGGGCGTTACACATCGCATCGCCTTCGTGCGTGCCGATGCCAACGCTTACACCGGTGAGCTGGAAACGGCGTCCATCGACCTGACCTGCACCAACCGCGATCTGCCCCTGGCGTTGGGCGTCGACGACATCGATGTGATTTCCGAAGTCACGCCAGCACTGACCACCTACACCAACATCTGCAAACCCACCCGCCCCTACCGACCAGTGCTGGATGGCCAGTTGCAGTGGGCGCTGGTTTCCAACATGTCGCTCAACTACCTGTCGCTGCTGTCTGCCGAGCCGCTGAAGGCGGTGATTCGTGCCTATGACTTCGTGGCCTTGCACGACCTGCAGCAGACACGCACGACCCACAAGCGCCTGGAAGGCATTCGCGATGTTCAGACCGAGCCTCTGGATTGGCTGATCAAGGGCCAGCCCATTCGCGGGCTACGCACACGGCTGAAGCTGGACCAGGCCGCCTTCCTGTGCGAAGGCGACCTGTACCTGTTCGGCTGCGTGCTGGCGCACTTCTTCGCCCTGTACGCCAGCATCAATTCCTTCCATCAACTGGAAGTGATCAACATCACCAACAACGAGCACTACACATGGCCCATCCAGACCGGCAAACAACCGCTGATCTAGCCGACAGGCTGCTCGCCGAGGCACACCAGTACAACTTCTACCAGTTGCTGGAGCGCCTGCACGGCTTGCATGGGGATGACCTGGAACCGCGCTGGCCGGACCAGGCCACCCGGCTGCGCGTGCGGCTGGCCTGTGACCCACGGCTGACCTTTCCGGTTTCCGACGTGTACAAAGCCGAACGCATGCCCGGGGCAGAAGACCGCTACCGCGTGTGCGCCACCTTCATGGGCCTGCATGGCACTGACTCACCCTTGCCTGCCTACTACCTGGAGCAGGTGGCCTACGAGCATGCGCAGGGTATCGGTGTGCGGCCGGCCTTTTTCGACTTCTTCAACCACTACCTGCTCAGCCTGCTGCACCGCGTGTGGCGCAAGTACCGATACTACATTCGCTTCCAGCCAGGTGCCAGCGATGGCTTCTCCCAGTACATCTTTGCCCTGCTGGGGTTGAATGACAAACAACTGCGCGGCGACACGCCGTTGCCCTGGAGCCGACTGCTCAGCTTCGCCGGTGTCATCGCCAGCCGCAGCCGCGCACCGGGCACCGTCGCGGGCATCATCGCCCACTGCTTCGACCTGAAACAGGTGCACATCAGGGAGTTCGAGACCCGCTCGGTGCCTACGACAACCCGGCAACTGGTAAGCCTTGGCTGCAGCAACGGCGAGCTGGGCACTTCGTTCCTGGTCGGCAGCCGCACGCGAACGCGCAGCAGCAAGTTCACCATCGTGATCAGCGAGCTGGACCAAACCCAGCTGCGTGGCTTGCTGCCCAGCGGCATCAACTTCAATCGCTTGCGCGCCTTGATCGACTTCCTGCTGCGCGATGGGTTGGCCTACGACCTGGAATTGCGGCTGCAGCAGAACGCGCTGTCGCCCTTCTGCCTGCACCCGAGCCAGGGCGCCCACCTGGGCTGGACCAGCTTCACCGATGACCGCCATGGCCAAATCAGCCCCGTGGTGCGCTTTCGGGGGCGCTCATGAGCACATTGACCTTGAACATTACCAACCTCGACCAGTTGCAGCACAACGTTACGGCCCGGCACACATTCGATCGCGCAGGCGGCACCATCGGCAGCGTGGGGGCCGCGTGGCTGATCAATGACGGTGCACAGAGCGTGGCACCGATCCACTGCGAGATCCGTTGGCTCGAAGGTAGCTTCTGCGTCATCGACCGCTGCGGGCACACCTACCTGAACGATAACCTGGGCAGCCTGGGCACGCGGTCAGCCAGGCGGCTGCTTGAGGGCGACCGGCTTCGGGTCGGCGCTTATCGGCTGTTGGTCCAGCTGTCGCCAGCGGATGCCCGTTCGCTGGAGGCGTTATTCAACCCCGACTCACGGGTGCTCGACCAATTCATCCTGGATGCACCTGCAGAGCGTTGGCCTGCCCAGCCCGCAACGGCCCCGGTCGCCGAGATTTGCTCGGTATTCGCCCAAGGTATGGGCAACGATCCCTTGGCAGCACTGGACGCGGTGACGCAAGCCACGGCGCAGAACCCGCTGGACCGCCTGGTTGCAGGAGAACGCCCATGACGCGTCATTCACTGGTGGCCGGGCTTCTGGCAACCCTGATCGGGCTCTCGGGCTGCACCGCCCTGGGCAAAATGGGCCAAGTGGCGCTGAACCCTTCGATACCCGTCGGGCCGCCCAAGGATCACCCTACCGAAATTGCTTTCAGCATCAACGCCAGCCCCACACTCAACAGCAACCCCAGCAGTGTGGAGGTGCTGGCCGAGCAAGAAAGCAGCCTGGCCCCCAGCCCCTACGCAGTCACTTTGAGCGCGGGCGACCCCTACGCCCTGGCCGAGAAGGTCGGCACCCTGTTCGAGTTTCTGCAGGAGCAGTACCCGGCCGCCTCGCCTGTCGAGTTACCAGAGGAAGAGGCCGATCTCCCGCTTCGCTCGCCTTTCGAGCACAGCACACCCGGCCGCTACGAAGACGCGAACATGGTGCTGACCTTACCGCGCAGCACCACGCCGGCCACCGAAGCGGTGGCTACGCCCATGGCTATCAAGATCCTGCAACTGCGCGACGACTCATTGCTGCGCAACAGCCTTTATGAGCTGCTGGACAAAGACCCCGCCAAGGCGCTGCGCAGTACCTATATTCGCGATGACGATTACCTGCTGCACCCTGGGCAGTTCAAGTTCATTCCCTTTACCGCCATCGAGCCCGAGACCCGCTTCGTTGCCGTGATCGCCGATTACCGCAACCAGGACGATGCCACCTGGAACCAGGTACTGCGCATTCCACCGCGGGGCCACCAGATCATCCTGTCGGTGTTGCTCAATGACACGCAGGTTTTGCTCAAGGAGCAAGACTGATGGCGCCTGCAACCCTGCCCTTCTCGCTCACTCACGCTGACACGGAGCGCTCATGAGTTCACGTAATCCCGTCCTGTGGCCTGAAGGCCTGTTCGTCAAACCACAGCATTTCCAGCAGGCTACCCGCGCCGCTGAAGCAGCCCAGCACCAACGTCTTGCCAGCCTGAACGCGGCCTTCTATGGCTTCAGCGAGCTGCAACTGAACGAGGAATACCTGAGCCTGGGCAAAGTCGCGATCACCCGCGCCCGCGGCATCATGCCGGACGGTACGGTGTTCGACATTCCGGCAGACCTGCCGCCGCCGCCGCCGCTGGAAATCGACGACGACGGCGCAAAGGACAGCGAGGTTTACCTGTGCCTGCCGCTGCGCACCGAGGGCGGTCGAGAGGTGAGTTGGCCCGACAACGCCGCCAATTTCCGCTACAGCGCTCAGCCCCAGGAAATCAAGGACACCCACAGCGCCGATGGCGACCTGGCCCAGGTCGATCTGGCAGTGCCCAACCTGCAACTCAAGCGCAAGGCTGACGACAGCAGCGCCTACACCCGCCTGGCACTGGCACGTATCCTGGAGCGGCGACCCGATGGCAGCCTGCAACTCGACGAAGGGTTCTACCCGACCAGCGTCTCGGTACGGGCTGTGCCCGCACTGCAGCGTTACCTCGAAGAAATCACCAACACCCTGCGCGAGCGCTCACGCAACCTGGCCAGCCGAATCGGTGCTGCTGGCCAATCCGGCATCGCCGATATCCGCGACTTCAACCTGTTGCAAGCCATGAACCGCTGGTGGCCGTGCTTCCAGCACCTGGCCAGGCAGGGGCAGACACACCCTGAGCAGCTGTACCTGCACATGAGCCAGGCGTGCGGCGAGTTCGTGACCTTCACCGACGAAAGCCGGCTGCCTGCCGAGTATCCCGCCTACCAGCACAGCGCATTGCGTGCGTCGTTCAAACCCCTGCAAGACACGTTGCGCCGCGCCCTGGGTACGGTCCTGCAGCCGCGGGCGGTCTCTCTACCCCTGAACGCGCTCGATTACGGGGTAATGACGACGACGCTCGAAGACCGCCGCCTGATTGATAACGCGGACTTCATCCTCGCCGTGCGTGCAGACATGCCGCCGCCGACCTTGCGCCAACTGTTCATGCAGAAGGCCAAGGTCACGTCCCTGGAAACCTTGAGTGACCTGGTGCACAAGCAACTGCCCGGTATTGCGCTACAACCGCTGCCGGTGGCGCCGCGCGAGCTGCCCTTCCATGCGGGCTTCAGCTATTTCGGGCTCGACCGCCGCGACCCGGCCTGGGCCTGCATGAACACGGCCAACGGTTTCGGGATTCATATCGCCGGGGAATTCCCCGGGCTCGAGTTGCAGTTCTGGGCAATCAGGAGTGAGTGAAATGCACGCGAACGACCACCCGGGCGATGGCAGCGCACCTGCGAAAGTCGAGCAGCTGCGCTGGATGCTTGAAAACACTGCAGGCACAAAGGGGGCAGGATGCTCGACACCCACGCCAGAACCCGATCCAGCGGGTGAAGGCTACCCAGCCGATCCGGATTTCCAACTGCGAGGCGGCTACAGCAACGTGATGCTGGACGCCGCCGCCCCTTTGCTCGGCTTGGTCATGCGCATCCGCACGCTCGATACACTGCCCAACCTCGAACAAGTGCACCGGCAGGTGCGCAACCAGATCGAAAATATTCAGCAAGAGCTGCGTCAGCATGGCTACGAGGCCACGCAACTTCTGGCCTATTCCTATGGCCTGTGCCTGTTCATCGATGAAGCCGTGATGGAGAGGCCCTGGGGCCAGGCAAGCCTCTGGAGCCAGGAGCCCCTGCTCAGCATCTACCACAGCGAAACCTTTGGCGGCGAAAAGATCTTCACCGTGATCTCGCGCCTGATGCAAGAACCCCAGCGGTACCAGGACGTGCTGGAGTTCATGTACTTCATTCTGTGCCTGGGGCTCAAAGGCAAGTATGGCCTCGCCCCCAAAGGCGACGAAACGCTGAACACCCTCATTCACCAGCTCCACGCAATCATCCGGGAGCTACGTGGGCCTACGCCGACAACGGTCTGCGACCCTTACAGCAACGTTGCCCCGCGCAACTTCCGCATGAACCGGCAATGGCCTTGGTGGAGCCCTCTGGTGCTTTCCGCCCTTGCGATGGCCACGGCCTACGGCATCTACAGCTACCGGCTGCACCTGATCACCCATGAGGTGCTGCAGTCACTCGACAGCATCTTGCAGCAGTAGCCGCCGGCAGTCGGCACGACCGTATTCAACGAATTGACGGGGCGTTTGCCCCGTTGAAAAAGCCCATCGATTCCGATGGCCACGTAGCCGCTTGTGCGCGTGCTTTTCCACATGGACGCAGGAGAAACTGCCATGCCAACACCCGCTTACATCTCCATTGAAGGTAAGACTCAAGGGAACATCACTAAGGATGCCTTCACCGCCGAATCAGTTGGCAACATCTTCGTTCTGGGGCACGAAGATCAAATGCTGGTACAGGCACTCAAACACAAGATAACCGTGCCCACCGACCCCCAAAGCGGTCAGCCTGCTGGGCAGCGTGTTCACGGGCCCCTGATAATCACGTGTTCTCTTAATAAAGCGGTGCCTCTTATGTACAGCGCACTGTCCACTGGAGAACTGCTACCTAATGTGGAAATCAGCTGGTACCGCACGTCTATTGAGGGCAAGCAAGAACGCTTCTTCAGCACGAAGTTGATCGATGCCGTCATCGTCGACATCGACTTGGAGATGCCCCATGTCCAAAAGCCGGAGAACAAAGACTTCACTCAGTTCGTCAACGTTTCGATGAGCTATCGCGGCATTGAATGGGAGCACATCACTGCCAGCACGGCGGGTTCCGATGACTGGCGTAAACCCATAGAGGCTGTCTGATTCAACGACACCAGCCCGGGCAGGAATACTGCCCGGGCTGCAAAGACCAGGTCAGCGAAACAGGACTTCCCATGCCTCGTCAATCCAACCTCCGTTACAGCCTTCAGCCACTGGTTGGCAATGCCGAATTTGAAGTGGTGTCGTTCGAACTGAAGGAAGCGATCAGCACGCCTTTCACCCTCGAACTGAAATTGATCAGCTTCGAACCGGACATCGATTTCGGCCAGTTGCTGGATAAGCCGATCGTCTTCACGATCTGGGACGGTGAACGACCCGTACGCTACGTACATGGGTTGGTCAGTAGTCTTAGCCAAGGGGAAAGTGGCTTCCATCGCACTTACTACCATGCGTTAGTCGAACCTGTTCTGGCTCGCGCCGGACTGCGTTCTAACTGGCGCATCTTCCAACAAAAAACCGTGCCGCAGATTCTTGAGCTGATGCTCGAGCGTCAGGGCATCGCTCAATACGAGCTTCGCGCGAACAGGGATCACCACGTGCGCGAGTTCTGCGTGCAAGCGGGCGAGACCGACCTTGCCTTCATCGCCCGCCTGGCGGCTGAAGAGGGCTTTGTCTATCGCTTCGAGCACAGTGAAACCCTGCATAAGCTGATCATCACGGATCAGCTGCTATCCCTCGGGCTGATCAGCCATGGGGCGCTCAAGACGGACAACGGTGACGAAAGCTTTTTCGACGGCGAAGACGTTATCGACCCCAATACCGTGCTGTATCAATCCAACAGTGGCGGCGATCAGGCCAGGCCTTGCCTATGGCGCTTGCGCTACAGCGAGCACGTCAGAACCTCGCGACAGGTCCAGCGCGACTACACCTTCACCAACCCGGCGTATCGCCAGGAACACCGTGCTTCGGGTGCTTTTCTGGAACACCAGTCCAGCGACTACGAGCGCTTCGACTACCCCGGCCGCTACAAGCGCGATGCCGTGGGCAAGCCGTTCACCGAAAACCGTATCACCGCCCTGCGCCATGATGTTCGCATCGCGCAGGTGCAGGGGGATGACGTCAGGCTGCAGCCTGGCCTGAGCTTCACACTCACAGGCCACCCTCGCGACGACCTAAATGTGCATTGGCGTGTGAACAGCGTGGTTCACAAGGGCAGCCAGTTCACCAGCCTCCAGGAAGAAGCAGCCGGCGTCGATCAAAGCACACGCTATGAGCAAACCGCCCAACTGGTACCCGGCAGAACCGAGTGGCGCCCCCCTCCGCTGGACAAGCCTCAAGTCGATGGCCCGCACATGGCAACCGTGGTCGGCCCTCCGGGCGAGGAGATCTACTGCGACGAATGGGGCCGGGTCAAGGTCAGCTTCCCCTGGGACCGGGAGAGCAACAACGACGAGTTCAGCTCCTGCTGGGTGCGTGTATCCCAAGGGTGGGCAGGTGGCAGTTGGGGCTCGATGGCCATCCCGCGCATCGGGCAGGACGTGGTCATCCAGTACGTCAACGGCGACCCCGACCAGCCGATGATCACCGGGCGCACCTATTGCGGTAACCAGCTGCCGCCCTACGACCTGCCCGACCACAAAACCCGCATGACCATCAAGAGCCAGACCCACAAGGGTGATGGCTTCAACGAGCTCCGGTTCGAGGACGAACTGGGTCGACAGGAAGTGTTTATCCATGCGGAGAAGGACCAGAACAACGTCGTCAAACACAACGAAACCACCTTCGTCGGCAATGACCGCAGCGAGCGGGTGGACCATAACGAAACCATCTCCATCGGCGACCACCGCACTGAAGACGTTGGCAAGAACGAAACCATAAGCATTGGCGCCAACCGTAGCGTGACCATCGGTGCCAACAAGACCGAGACCATCGCATTGGCCAAGGCATTGACCATTGGCGCGGGCTACCAGGTCAGTGTCGGTGCGGCAATGAACACGACAGTTGGTCTTAGCCAAAGCGAGCAGGTAGGCATTCACAAGTCCGTGATCGTTGGCAACCGCTTCAACATCACGGCAGGCGACGAACTCAGCATCACGGTTGGGAAAGCGTCGTTGGTCATGAAGTCCGACGGAACCGTGCTGATCAACGGCAGCAACTTTGACTTCAGTGCCACAGGGCCTGTGCAAATCAACGGCAAGGATGTCGATCTTAACTGAAGGGGTAACCCAGGATGGAATTTCGCAACCTGACGCCGTTTGACGTCATGTGCTTCAGTGCGCTCGCGCTCGACGGTCAGGATCATCCTGTCATAGCCATGAAGGTCGGTTATCGACTCGAACCGCTTGAGGGCTGTCCTGGCAAACTCCGAGCCGTCGTCATTGATGAGGAACCAGTGCAGCTTTGCATGGCCGATATCTATTATGCAGAGATCGGCAGCAGTTCCGTAGTCGAAGAGAGCGACTTGGCGCCATTCAAGCCACGCTGCGATGTCATCGTCGTCGGCCATGCGCACGCGCCGGCAGGACAACCTGCAACTTCGTGGGAAGCCAGTGTCCGTGTTACTTCGACCCGTCCCAAGCAAGTAATCCCTGATCCACCACCCCCGAAGCGCGCACCGAATGTTTATCTGACCGCCGATGAACTGCAGGCACACCAAGCAGAAGTACTAGAAGTTCGGCGTCGCAACAGGGAACAGCTCACGCCAATCGTGTTACTGGACAAGACGCTGCGCTTCACCGGTCCACGAAAATTTCATCACAACTTCTTCGGCTGGCATCTCTCCGACCCAGAGCCTGTCACACGCGTTCCTCTGCGTTGGGAACATGCTTTTGGTGGCGCCAGCCAGTTCGCCAATCCCAAATATGGGCATAACCCCGATGCCCCCGAGTTCCTGCTCAACGAAGTGTGCTTCAGTAATCCGCTGGGCTGTGGCTGGCTGGAGTATCGCCATGAAAAGCTGCACTACGAGCAGAGCGGCGACAAGCTCGCCAGCCTGCCAGCGCCTCAGATCGAACATTTGGACGCCCCCATCGAGCGCCTGTTGCGCTCGCGGCATCCAGCTGGCCCGCTGAATGCCGCTGCTATGGCTGAGGTAGCTGCCTCCTATGGCTGCAGGCCAGCCGGCTTCGGCAGCGTTGGTCGCGCGTGGGCACCGCGCTTGGCACTTGCTGGCACTTATGACGAAAGTTGGGAAGACAATCACTGGCCGGGATTGCCACAGGACTTCGATTTCGGCTACTGGAATGGAGCTCCGGTTGACCAGCAAGTTGCTTTTCCTACACCAGATGCACGCGTTGCCCTGTTCAACTTGATTAATCCATCCCTGAGCCAGGATGGGCATTGTGAAGTCCAGCTTCCAGGCCACCGCCCCTTCGTGCTAATGCGCATGACCAACGGCGGAATACTGCCGCTGCCAATGCTCACCGACACATTGCGCATCGACACCGATGCCATGACTCTGTCGATGACGCACCGCATCAGCCTCTCCAATTCGCTTGATATCCGCGTGCTCGAGGCGCGTTTCGAAACCAATCCCGACGCTCCCATCATTCGGCGCGCCCCACACCGCGGCAGGGAGCACGTCTGATATGGCCGATACCGTAATGGCCCGTCAGCAGACTAAATGGACGGTCATCAGCATCGCGCCAGACGTTTGCAAAACACCGATGGGCAGCAGCGTTCCACCCGTGCCCTATCCGGTCACGGCAGAGCTGAATACAAGCACCGGTGTGGCGAAAAGCGTGCGCGCCAATGGCCATCCGGTGGTTGTCTACAAGCGCAGTTTCACTCCCAAGACCATCGGTGACGCCGCTGGCCAAGCCAAAGGCGTCAAGAGCGGTACCGTCGAAGGCAAATGCCACCCGTTGGAGCACAGTAGTTCCGTGCGTGCGGAAGGGTGTCACTTGGTTCGCCATGGGGACCTGTTCTGGATGAATGGAAGTTGATGCCATGAGTGAGCAGCCCATTCAACTGGACACGCTGCATGTCCAGGTACAGGAAGTATCGCTACGTAAGCTGCCAAACGGCCCAGACAGGATGTTTGTGCAGACTGATGGCGCCGGCAAAGTGCTGGTGGACTTTGCCGATGGGCTCAACGAGTGGGGCAAAGCCCTGGAACTCAACGAGGAACAATACGAAGCGTTGCGTTAAGAGGCGTTTCATAGAGAACTGGCAGACCTACAAGACATACCCACCTACGCTGAGCTCTACCCATACGCAGGTAACGGTGGCGCCATCACGTCGCCCAACGGCAACACGCTGGGGCGCGTAAACGGGGAAACACCCGCGATGGGTAAAGCTGCTGACGACTCAAATGCTGACGTGGAGATCGAGACACCGGAAGAAGGCATAACGGGCGAGCAGATGCTGGACGGCCTTCAGCTGGGGCTGGATATTGTTGGCCTAATTCCAGTGATAGGTGAGTTTGCCGATGTTGCCAACGCGGGCATCAGCCTTTCACGGGGTGATTATGCGGGCGCTGCCTTGGCATTGCTTTCAGCTATTCCGTTCGTGGGTTACCTGGGTACGGCAGGTAAAGTCGGACGATATGGCACGAAAGCGGTCGCGGAAGCGTCGGCCAAGGCCGCCAATGAGATGGCAAACCGAGCCGCTAAGGAAGCCGCTGAGAAGACAGCCAAGGAAGGCTCCGAGCGTGCTATAAAACGCGCAGAAGGCGTGGCATCCAATAGCAAGGATGGTGCAAAAGCAACTGCTACCCGTGCTGCTGAAGATGCCACGTCTCGTATTTCTAACGATACACCGGACGGAAGTTTTTCAATTTCAGATTGGACAGGCTATCCAGCGGGCGTTCCCGTACCGCAAGGGCCATTCAGATTACTGGAGGGTGCGGAGTACAATTCCGCCAGAGAGGCTGCCAATAAGGCCAATAGAGCTCTCCGTCGAGAACAAGGACTTGCAGGTAAACCTGTGGACGTGCATGAAATAAATCCAGTAAAATTTGGTGGAAGTCCAACCGAACCCGCCAATAAAGTTATCCTACCTCGGGATGTTCATCGGCAGCAGGTAACTCCTTGGTGGAATCAATTGCAGAAAGACTTAGGAGACAAACCATGAAATACGACCTAACAGAGGGACAACTCAATGGTCCAGCTGAAATGTCGACCATTGACAATCTATCAAAAAACTTGGCAGCGACACTTCCCGAGAGTTATATTGAATTCCTTAAAGAGCACGATGGTGGCGAAGGATTCATTGGTGACAATTACATAATTTTCTGGAAAGCAGAAGAAGTCGTCGACTTCAATCGCGAATATGAGGTCGAGACGTATGCACCAGGCATATTTTTGTTCGCCTCTAACGGCGGAGGCGAAGGATATGGATTTGACACATTGAATGCAGCACTGCCGATAGTTCGGATTCCATTTATAGGAATGGATCGTCAGTATGCCATCTCGGTAGCGAGTGATCTTCCCGATCTGTTTGCTCAATTGGCGGACTAAAATGATTGACAAGAATAAGCACTCACGGCCTAAAGGCATGGAGCTATTCGAGATTAAACCCGCTATCATTGGTGGTGATCCGATAAGCCCTGAAAACAAAATCTGGTTAACGAGACAGCAGCACTTTGAGGCTGTGCGCTACTGGAATCGAATTATCACTAGCCTGCGTAACAAGCTAGAGTAAAGAAATCCCCCATTCAACTTGTCGCTGCATGACGACAAGTTGATATTCCCCGCGCACTTACATTGTCATTAGGTAAAAAAGTTGACCAAACAGATAATGTGCGGTAGATCCGACTAACTCTGCTCGCTACGGGCGAACGTTACCCATACCCACAAACAAAAGCCAAACGCCTTTCTTCTTGCCGCGATCTGCCCGGGGGGCGCTGGATAGGGCATTCGTTGCTGGATAGCGGCGCATCGATGCCAGATGACAACGGGATAAGTTGTAGGGGATTTCTCCTTAACGTCTTGTGAGCGCGGCGCGGTCATCTATCCGGTGAGTGCGTGTTCCGCATTTTTTGCTGCGTGATGGCTGCGGCAGGCGCTGAATGCGGGCACATCCTCAATCGACGTCAACGAACGTCCAGGAGAGTCAAAGATGACCCGGCCCATCCAAGCACAGGTGCTCGACACCGAACACCGTATCCTCCGCCGCCCCGACGTGGAGCGTAAGGCTGGCTTCAAGCGTGCACACAACTACGCAAGGCGGGGTGGGTAAGACGACCGCCGCTGCCAACCTGGGCGGCTTGGCCGCCGACGCCGGGTTACGGGTGCTGTTGTTGGACTTGAGTGTGCAGCCTACCCTGTCCAGCTACTACACCTTGCCCCATCGGGCACCGGCTGGGTGTTACGAACTGCTGGCCTACAACGAATCCAGCCGCTCGCAACTGATCTGCCGCGCCGCCATCGAGGGCCTGGACCTGGTGGTGTCGAATGACGTGCAAGGCCAGTTGAACACCCTACTTTTGCATGCACCGGATGGCCGCCTGCGGCTGCGTAACCTGCGGTCACTGGTCCGGCCACACTACCACCTGTTGTTATCGATACACAGGGCGCACGCAACGTACTGCTGGAGATGGCGATTCTGGCGTCCGACCTGGTGCTGTCGCCGGTCACGCCGGATATCCTCGCGGCCCGCGGACTGAGCCGGGGCACCCTGCAGTGCTCAGGAACCTGGCGTCCATTAAGGCACGCGCTATGAGCAAACCGCCCAACTTGTTCCCGCCAAAACCCAGTGGTCCCCCCATCCGCTCGAAAAGCCCCGTGTGGACGGCCCGCACATGGCGACCGTCCTCGGGCCGCCTGGTGAGGAGATCTATTGCGATGAATGGGGCCGGGTCATGGTCAGCTTCCCCTAGGACCGGGAAAGCAACAAACAACAAACTCAGCTCTAGCTGGGTGCGGGTATCCCAGGGTTGGGCCGGTGGCAATTGGGGAGCGGTGGCCATCCCGGGTATCGGCCAGGACGTAATCCAGTTCCAGGCAGAAGGGCATAGTCAGCGACCAACGACGCATAAGGCAGGCGCTCAGGTACGTAGTGTAGGCGCATAGAGCTCCTGGCCGTTGACCTTGGCGGCCTTGGGCGCAGCGATGAACAGCCGTGCCCTGCGCCCGATGACAAATGGCTCGATCGCACGCTCCGCACCGTTGTACAGCCAGCGTTTCAATTGGCCCAGAATCATTGGCGCGTGAGCCGTGTCTTCCACAAAGGCAGCCAGTTCACCCGCTTGCAGGAGGAAGCCGCTGGCACCGATCAAAACACTCCGAGGCAAAAACCGCCTCTGCGCGATCTCAGCGTTATGTGCCCTGTTCAACAGTCTGGCGCTTTGCTTGATCGCGGCGGTGGCGCTACAGTTGACCAATTGAGTAGGATTTAACGCTCATACTCGTTTTACGGTTAGTTTCGTCCTGGATACGACACCTCCAGATCACGTCGGGGCTGCCTTGAACGGAGGTGCGATGATTAACCGAACAGCGGCGGACTGGCAGCGCCTGCAAGACCTGCCAGCGCTGCTCGAGCAGCTGCCTACCCTCGCTGCAGAACTGGCGTTCCCCTTCTACAGCTTTACCTACAGCAGCCAGAACCATCAGCTCAGCGCAGGCAACCTTCCGCCACAGGGCACGCAATTGGTCCAGGCAGCACTGGACTTGCGGCCAGACACTCGCCACTACTCGAACATGCCCGTGATGTGGAGCGAAAACGCATTCCAGTCTGCCGCCGGCTCATGGGCGACGGCCTATGCTCTGGGCCTGCGTTACGGCTGGATCCAGCCGCTGCACGACGGTAGCGGCCGCAGCAGCCTGACGCTGCTGCGCCCTCATGTCAGGCTGTCGATCACCGAGCATTACGAAAAAGCCGCGTGGGTCATGTGGCTGGGTGAGCGCCTGCACCTGGCAGCCGCCCGGGAGGCAGGCCTGGCTGAACGCCAACATGGGCCGGCCTTTAACCCAGCTCTACGAAATCGCTGTAATTGAAAATGTACTTGGAATTTCGTGGCTGACAGAAACGAAAAAAGACGCCTAAGCGTCTATTTTCGATGATTTACAGACCTCAATTGAAACCTGTAAATCCATATTTGGAGCGGGAAACGAGACTCGAACTCGCGACCCCGACCTTGGCAAGGTCGTGCTCTACCAACTGAGCTATTCCCGCGTCGTGATGGGTGCCATTCTAGCGATTTCAAAAACCGCGTCAACCCCTTGATTCAAAAAAACTTTTACTTCTGCTCCGAACCTTCGCGCAGGTGCGGCCAGGCCGCCAGCAGATAGTGCGCCATCGACCACAGTGTGAGCCCCGCCGCCACCAACAGCAATGCATAGCCGAGGATCACCCAGAAGGTCACCGCTGGCGGGTTGCCCAGCAGGATCACCAGCGCCAGCATCTGCGCTGCGGTTTTCCACTTGCCCAGGTTGGACACGGCCACGTGCGCCCGCGCGCCCAGCTCGGCCATCCACTCGCGCAGTGCCGAAACCACGATTTCACGGCCGATGATCACCGCCGCCGGCAGGGTGAGCCAGAAATTCGCGTGGGTCTGTACCAGCAGCACCAGGGCCACCGCCACCATCAGCTTGTCGGCCACCGGGTCGAGGAAGGCACCGAACGGCGTGCTTTGCTGCAGGCGCCGCGCCAGGTAGCCGTCCAGCCAGTCGGTGGCAGCAGCAACCGCGAACACGCTGCTGGCGGCCATGTAACTCCACTGGTACGGCATGTAGAACAGCAGAATGAAGCACGGGATGAGCAGGACGCGGAGAACGGTGAGCAAGTTTGGAATATTCATCGGTACGACTGGCCGCAAGTTGAGCCGGCATTCTACTCGCTATGCAGGCTGGCATAAATTGATTCGGCCAGCTTTTTGCTGATGCCGGGCGCTTTGGCAATTTCATCGATACTGGCGCGGTTGAGCTCCTGCAGGCCGCCGAAATGTTTCAGCAGGTCGCGGCGGCGCTTTGGCCCTACCCCGGCAACATCTTCCAGGCTGGACACCCGCCGCGCCTTGCCACGCCGGGCGCGATGGCCGGTGATGGCAAAGCGGTGTGCTTCGTCACGGATCTGCTGGATCAGGTGCAAGGCCGCAGAATCGCCCTTGAGGGTGAATTCATGGTGCACGTCGTTCAGGTACAGGGTTTCGAAACCGGCCTTGCGCGTGACGCCCTTGGCGACACCCAGCAGGGTCAGTTCGCTGAAACCAAGCTCCTGCATCACATCGCGGGCCATGTTCAGCTGGCCCTTGCCACCGTCCACCAGCAGCACGTCGGGCAGTTTGCCCTCGCCGTCCTTGATACGCCCATAGCGGCGGGTCAGGGCCTGGTGCATGGCGGCGTAATCGTCGCCAGCGGTGATGCCTTCGATATTGAAGCGGCGGTAGTCGGACTTGATCGGCCCCTCGGGGCCGAACACCACGCAGCTGGCTACGGTGGCTTCGCCACTGGAGTGGCTGATGTCGTAGCACTCCAGGCGCTGCGGCACTTCGTCCAGGCCCAGGACCTCAGCCAGGGCCTCGAAGCGGGCCGCCATGTGCTGACGGTTGGCCAGCCGAGCGTTGAGCGCCTGCTCGGCGTTGGTCACGGCCAGTTGCTGCCAGCGGGCACGGGTGCCCCTTACCCGATGGCTGATGGTCAGCTCGCGCCCACGCAACGTGTGCAGGGCCTCGGTAATGGCGGCGAAGTCTTCGTGGACAACGTTGACGATCAACTCGCCTGGCAATTCGCGCTCTGCATTGCCCAGGTAGTACTGGGAAAGAAAAGCGGCCATGACCTCGGCCAGGTCTTCCTCGATGCCCACCTGCGGGAAAAAGTTCTTACTGCCCAGTACCCGCCCACCGCGCACGCTGATCAGGTGCACGCAGGCGCCACCCGGGTTGACGAAGGCAGCGATGACATCGACATCACCTGTGCCACCTTCGATGTACTGCTGGTCCTGCACGCGGCGCAGCAGGCTGATCTGGTCGCGCAGTTCGGCGGCCTTTTCGAAATCGAGGGCCATGGCGGCTTTCTCCATTTCGGCATTCAATTCATTGCCCAACTGCTGGCTGCGCCCTTCCAGAAACATCACCGAATGGCGCACGTCCTCGGCATATTCCTGGGCGCTTACCAAGTCGGTGCACGGCCCTTTGCAGCGCTTGATCTGGTACTGCAGGCAGGGCCGGGTGCGGTTGGCGTAATAGCTGTCTTCGCACTGGCGCACGGAAAAGGCCTTCTGCAACAGGCTGAGGCTTTCACGTATGGCACCGGCGCTGGGGTATGGGCCGAAGTAACGGCCCTTGGCCTTTTTCGCGCCCCGATGAATACCCAGGCGGGGAAACTCCCCGTCAGACAAGAACACGTAGGGGTACGACTTATCGTCGCGCAGCAGGATGTTGTAAGGCGGCCGCCATTCCTTGATCAGGTTCTGCTCCAGCAGCAACGCCTCAGTTTCATTGGCGGTGATGGTGGTCTCGACCTGGGCGATGCGCGCAACCAGCGCGGCGGTCTTGGGGGCCAGGCCGGTCTTGCGGAAATAGCTGGCCAGGCGCTTTTTCAGGTTCTTGGCCTTGCCCACATACAGCAGGCGGGCGTCGACGTCGAACATCCGATAAACGCCGGGGCGACCACTGCAGGTCGCCAGGAATGCGCTGGCATCAAAAACTTGGGACATGAGGTTTACAGGCTTGCGTCAACCATACCGTGGCGAACGGCCAGCAAGGTCAATTCGACGTCGCTGGTGACCGAGAGTTTTTCAAAGATCCGATAACGGTAAGTATTGACGGTCTTGGGCGAGAGGCACAACTTGTCGGAGATGATCTGCACTTTCTGGCAACCGACGATCATCAGGGCGATCTGGATTTCCCGCTCGGACAAGGCGTCGAAGGGCGAGCCTTGTGGCTGGAACGGCTTGAGCGCCAACTGCTGGGCGATCTGCGGGCTGATGTAGCGCTGGCCGGCAAATGCCAGGCGGATGGCCTGGACCATTTCATCGAGCCCTGCGCCCTTGGTCAGGTAACCGGCAGCGCCGGCCTGCAGCAAGCGCGTGGGGAACGGGGGGGGTGTCAGAAATTTTGTGTTCGGGCATAACATGAGTAAGAGGTGCATGTATGCCAACCAAAAAGAAACCCCTGCGTGACCTACCAAAAATCCCCAAGGAGCTGCTCGAGCAGTTCGGTGAAGGGCTGATGACCGCAGAGGCTATCGAAGACGCTTCTGCGGCCTTCAAGAAGGCTTTGATTGAGCGAGCATTGAGTGCTGAGCTCGGTCACCACCTGGGGTATCCGCCGGGCGCGCAGCGCCCAGAGGATGAAACCAACCAGCGCAACGGCAAAACGGGCAAGACGGTTTTGACAGGGGATGGCCCGCTGCGGCTGGAGATTCCCCGTGATCGGGATGGCAGTTTTGCCCCCATTCTGATCCCCAAGCATGAGCGGCGTTACACCGGTTTTGATGACAAGATCATCGCCATGTATGCCCGAGGCATGACCGTTCGAGAAATCCGCGCTTTCCTCTCTGAGCAATACGGGACGGACGTTTCCCATGACTTCATCAGCTCAGTCACTGACGAGGTGATGGAGGAAATTGGTGCGTGGCAACAGCGACCGCTTGAGCCGATGTACCCAGTCATTTTCTTCGATGCGCTGCGGGTCAAGATCCGCGAAGAAGGCCTTGTCCGCAACAAGGCGATTTACTTAGCGCTGGGTGTTTTACCCGATGGAACGCGCGATATTCTTGGCATCTGGATCGAAAACACTGAGGGTGCGAAGTTTTGGATGAAGGTATTCAACGACCTCAAGACCCGCGGCGTAGAAGACGTGCTGATAGCCGTTACCGACGGTCTCAAAGGCATGCCAGAGGCGCTAAGTGCAGTGTTTCCGGCGACAACGCTGCAAACCTGCATCGTCCACTTGATCCGCAACAGCCTCGATTATGCGGCGTGGGATAAGCGCCGTGAGCTGGCCAAGGCGCTTAAACCGGTCTATCAGGCCATCACCGCAGAAGCGGCTGAGGAAGCACTGGGTGCCTTTGAAAATGGCCCTTGGGGAAAGCAGTACCCAGCGGTCGTGGCGGCCTGGAGACGAGCTTGGGATCGAGTGATCCCATTTTTTGTCTTCCCACCTGCCATTCGAAAAGTGATCTATACGACCAACGCTATCGAAAGCATCAACGCCCAGCTACGCAAGATCATCAAAACGCGAGGCCACTTCCCGACTGATGACGCAGCGACCAAGCTGATCTGGCTTGGGCTGCGCAACATTACGGCAAACTGGGGCTCGGCGGCGCATGATTGGAAAAATGCGATGAATCAATTTGCGATTCTGTACGGAGATCGATTTATCAGGCCGACCTGGTAAAAGCCTGGCCTGCCTGGCGGCAGGCCGTTATCGGCCCGCACACAAAAAAACTGACACTCTCGGAACGGGTCTTCCTCGCACACGGTGACTGCAACCACTTTGATGTCCGGGTGGCTGCGCAACAGTTTGCGAGTGGCTTCCAGGCCGCCGATGCCGGGCATTTTCACGTCCATCAGCACCACGTCTGGCTTCAGCTCACGGGCCAGCTTGAGCGCCGACTCGCCCGAGTCCCCCTCACCCACCACCTGCAGGCCGTCAATGTCGGCCAACATGCGCGTAATACCGGTTCGTACCAGATCGTGATCATCGACGACTAAGACCCTAATCAAGCACACACCTCATCAGCAGGGCGATTGGATCCCGCCACCTTAACAAAATTTTTCACAGTGGGCCTAACGCATTACTTCCGTCAGAAACGTCCGACGCTCGGCTGTGAGAATCCATACTGTTTACCGGGGTTTAACATGACCCGTCAAGCGCGCGAGCAGGTGGGCAACGCGCCGGCTGATCGTCGATATGGATCCTTGATGCCTACGCCGTTCGCGCTGGACACGCCAGCGCCTGACGATCACTCGATAGCGCGCTGCATACGCACGAAGCAATCGTCTTCGCCCATCTCGATAAACCCATGGCGCTGGTAAAGGCGGCGTGCCGGATTGCTGCGAAACACCATCAGCCTGAGCAGCGGCAACTGCCGCTGCCTGGCCCACAGTGCCAACTGCTCCAGCACCCAACTGCCAACACCGCGCCCGCGGTGCTCGGGGAGCAAATGCAACTCGCGGATGAACAGGGCCTGGCGGTCCTGGCTGAGGCTGCAGTAACCCAGCACCGCGGTGCCATCTGCCACCAGCCACTGCTCGCGCCAGCCCCAGGCCTGGTCGAAGGCGTCTTCCACCCAAAGCAGACCGTATTGGCCGTAATAAGGCAGCATGGCGCGGCGAGTCAGGTCGCGGGCGAAGGTGCAGTGGCTGGTAGTGGCAGGAATCAGTTGCAGGCCCATGTCAATCAACGCTCACGGTCGCGGTTGACGTTGTGCCCGGGGCTGGCCAGCAGGGCAGCCCCGGGCACCGATGCACGGAGGCGATCAGTAGGTTCGCCAGGTTGGCGAGGGGCTGGGTCAGGCCTCAGGCTGCTCGCCAGCAGGCTCGGCGGCAGGGGCGGCAGCTTGTGCCTTGGCCTTCGCCCGGTTACGGCGTTCCTGGCTGCGGTGCCGCGCAGCCTGCTGCTTGGCATGCAGTGCCTGTGCAGCAGTCACAGTACCCGCTGCTTGGCCACTGAGGTCCAGGCGCGGTGCATTTTCCACCATGCTGGCCCAGTACCGGGCGCCGCGGCACCAGGTGGAAATACCCAGCTTCAGCTGTTCACGGGTAAGCCCGAGCAGCTCCAGGTGTTGCTCGGCATCCTTGAAGATGCCTTCTTTGAGCGGCACCTTGGGGGCCGGGTTGACCGGGAAGGCCAGGGGAAAATGCTTCTGCAAAGGCCAGATCGCAGCGACCGCCGGATCCTGTTCGCGCGGCTTCGCCTGCGGGGACGGCTTGCGCTTTGGCTGTTTCGCGCTTTCGGCCTTTACCTGCTGTTTCTCCGCCCGCAGGCGGTCGCGTAGCTCTGCTAGTTGTTCAAAACCCATCGTTCAATTCACTGCTTGTGGTTGATTGCGGGGTGCAAGGATAACCCATGCAGCCACCCCAGTGTTTGCAGGTCATCTTTCCATCAGCTGAATACCCACAACACCCGCGTTGGTTTGCCGGTCAGGTTGGCATAACGAAAGCTGGCATGTGGCTGCAGTTGGAAACTGTCATTGGCGCGCAGGGTAACGGGCTCACCGCCGTCGAGCCACACGGTCAATTCGCCTTCGAGCACGAAACACCCCTGCTCTGAACTGTCGTCCAGGTACTCCTCGCCACTGCTCGCCCCAGGTTCAAGGTGGCTATCGAGCATGGAGAAGGCGCCACTGATGCTGGGGGATGCCAGCACGTCGGTGATGCCACCGGCCAGGTGCAAGGTGCGGCGCTCGTGCGGGCGGGTAACCCAGCCGAGCTCGCGGGGCTTGGCCAGCTTGTAGAAGTAGGCAGTCGACACACCGAGCTCTTCGCTGATGGCCGTCAGGTCGGCGACGGTCGGGCGCGAAACACCGCGCTCAACCTGGGACAGGAACCCCACCGAGCGGCCGATACGCTGGGCCAGCTCGCCAAGGGTCAGGCCCTTGAACTTACGCAGGTCGCGAATCAGTACTGCCAGGCCTTCGATTTCTTCGTGCACTTTCATAGTTGAATCGCGACGTTCGGACGGAAAAACAATGCCCTGAAAAGTACAGGATTCAACCTGCAAAGCAAAATGCTTCCAGGCCTTGCTGCGTGCCAGCCAGGCAAACCGGGGCCGCTTTGCAGCCCCGCTGATGCCACCTGCCGCTCAGCGAACAGCCTCATACGTGAGGTCGAGGCATTTGCGCGCCTTTGCCACCAGCTCGTCGATCTCGGCAAGGCTGATCACCAAAGGCGGTGCGATGATCATGGTGTCGCCCACCGCGCGCATGATCAGGCCGTTGTCGAAGCAGTGCTGGCGGCAGATCATGCCCACGCCTTTGCCTGGGTAGCGGGTGCGGCTGGCCTTGTCTTTTACCAGCTCGATCGCGCCCAGCATGCCCAGGCCGCGCACCTCACCGACCAATGGGTGGTCGGCCAGCTCACGCAGGCGCTGCTGCAGGTAAGGCGCAGTCTTATCCTGCACCTGCGTGATGATCTGCTCGTCGCGCAGGATGCGCAGGTTCTCCAGCGCCACCGCCGCGGCCACCGGGTGGCCGGAATAGGTAAAGCCGTGGTTGAAATCGCCACCTTCGCTGACGACCCGCGCCACCTCGTCACGCACGATCACACCGCCCATCGGTATGTAGCCCGAAGTCAGGCCCTTGGCGATGGTCATCAGGTCGGGCTCAAGGTCATAGTAGTCAGTACCGAACCACTGCCCGGTGCGGCCAAAGCCGCAGATCACTTCATCGGCCACGAACAGGATGTCGTACTTGGCAAGGATCTGCTTGACCTTCGGCCAGTAAGTGTCCGGCGCAATGATCACGCCCCCGGCACCCTGGATCGGCTCGGCGATGAAGGCTGCGACGTTGTTTTCGCCCACCTCCAGAATCTTGCGCTCCAGTTGCTCGGCGGCCCACACGCCGAAGTCGGCCTCGGTCATGTCGCCGCCTTCGCCGAACCAGTACGGCTGCGGGATATGCACGATATCCGGGATCACCCCGCCCTGCTGGTGCATGCCGCTCATGCCCCCCAGGGCAGCGCCTGCCACGGTAGAGCCGTGGTAGCCGTTGATGCGGCCGATGATCACCTTCTTGTCGGGCTGGCCTTTCAGCGCCCAGTAGTGGCGCACCATGCGCAGCACGGTGTCATTGCCTTCGGAACCGGAGCCGGTGAAGAACACATGGTTCATGCCGGCCGGGGCCAGGTCGGCGATCGCCTTGGCCAGCTCCAGCGCCGGTGGATGCGCGGTCTGGAAGAACAGGTTGTAGTACGGCAGCTGCTTCATCTGCCGGCTGGCGACCTCGGCCAGCTCATCGCGGCCATAGCCGACCGCCACGCACCACAGGCCAGCCATGGCATCGAGGATCTTGTTGCCCTCGCTATCCCACAGGTATACGCCCTTGGCCTGGGTGATGATGCGCGGGCCTTTCTCGGCCAACTGTTTAACATCGCTGAACGGCGCCAGGTGGTGGTCGCGGCTAAGCGCTTGCCAGGCCTGGGTCTGCGAATTCTGTGCACTCATTGTCTTCACTCCGTCAGGTCGCGCAGGCGCGCTGCGCGGTGGGTTGCTTGCGGTTCTGGCGCAGCAGCGAGCGCTGGCGGCATGCCGCGCCAAACGCCTGGAACAGGGTCAGGTACTGCGGGTTGTCCATGACCTGGTACTCGGGGTGCCATTGCACGGCCAGGCTGAAGCCCTGGCCGTTGTCCAGCGAGATCGCCTCCACCAGGCCGTCAGGCGCCAGCGCCTCCACCCTCAGCCCAGGCGCCAGTGCATCGATGCCCTGGCCGTGGATGGAGTTGACCTCGAACACTGCCGGCAAGCCCAGGCGTTCGAGCAAACCACCTGGCTGCACATGCATGGTGTGGCGCGGGCCGTATTGCTTGTCGATCGGCTCGCCCGCGCCTTCGCGGTGGTCCATGAATGCGCCAGCCTCATGCACGTTCTGGTGCAGGGTGCCGCCCAGTGCCACGTTCATTTCCTGAAAACCACGGCAGATGCCCAGCACCGGCACGCCGGCGGCGATCGCCGCGCGCATCAGCGGTAACGTGGTGGCGTCCCGCAGCGGGTCGTGCAGGGTGCCCTCGGCACTGGCCGCGCCGTGGTAGAAACGGCTCGATATTGGACGGCGAACCGGTAAAGATCAGCCCGTCCACCACCGCGAGGATGTCGGCGCTGTCGAGCAGCTCGCCCAGGCTGGGTATCACGATGGGCAGGCCGCACGCCGCCTTGGCTGCCGCACGTGCATACTTCTCGGCAATGGTCTGGGTGGCATGCTGCCCGCTCATGGTGGTGCAAGCGGTGATGCCGATCACGGGCACACGTGGCATAGCGTCCTCCGGCAATGGGTATTGCGCGTGGTTTAGGTTGGCAAGGGATGAGGGCGAACCGCAGGCGCTACAGGAACCAGCGATACTCGCGGGCATCGATGTGGCGCATGAAGTCCAGTTGCTCCTGGTACTTGTTTTCGCAGTAGACCATCACGAACTCGCTGCCCAGGCCTTGCTCCAGCACCGGGTGATGACGCATGGCGGCCAGGCCGCTGAGCGGGTCCTTGGGGAAGTCGATGCCGCTCTGGCGGTCGTCATTCAGCGGGGCGATGGGCTCGACGCCCCGCTCCAGGCCGTACTCCATGCCGGTGAGAATGGCCGCCAGCACCAGGTACGGGTTGGCATCTGCGCCTGCCAGGCGGTGCTCGATGCGCAGGTTGCGCGGGTCGGATTCGGGGATGCGAATGCACGCATCACGGTCTTCGAAGCCCCAGCTGGCCTTGCTCGCGGCGTTGACCATGGCACCGTAACGGCGGTAGGCGTTGTGGTTGGAGGCAAAAATCGGCATACAGTGCGGCAGCAGTTCCAGGCACCCCGCCACCGCATGGCGCAGCTTGCGCTGTTCGGCAGCGGCGAGCAGGTTGTTGCCGTCGTTGTCGTACAGGCTGACGTGCACGTGCATGCCGCTGCCTGGCGCATCCAGGTAGGGCTTGCTCATGAAACTGGCGCGGTAGCCGTGCTTCAGCGCAATGCCCCGGGTACTGCGGCAGAACAGTGCCGACCAGTCAGCCGCGGCAAGGGCATCGTCGCTGTGCGAGAAGTTGATTTCGAACTGGCCTGGGCCCAGCTCGGCAGTGATCACGTTCGCCGGCACGCCTTGCTCATTGGCGCCATCGACCATTTCATGCAACACCGAGGAAAAGCGCGAGAGGCGCTCGATGTGCATGTTCGGCTGGTCGTCTGCGTCGCCGCTGGCAGTGTCACGCGGGTAACAGGGCAAGCCGTTGTCCAGCGCGCGATCGAACAGGTAAAACTCCAGCTCGAACGCCACCACCGGGCGTATCCCACGCCTGGCCAGGCGCTGCAGCACGCGGGCCAGCACTTCCCGTGGCTCGAACTCGATCGGCCTGGCGGTGCCGTCGGAGGTGATCAGCATCTGGGCGATCGGTTCTTTTTCCCAGCGCACCGGCTTCAGCGTACCTGGCACCAGCCGCCGTACAGCATCCGGGTCGCCGTCGGCAAAGCAGTAGTCACCTATGGGGTAAAGGCCGCCCTGGGTACCCAGCAGCACGCAGTTCTGCGGCAGCTTCAGCGGTGCCCCAGCTGCAACCTTTTCCAGCATGTCGATGGGGTAGCGCTTGCCGTAGAAATGCCCGGGAATGTCCAGCGCAATCAGGTCGACATAACGTATGGCCGGGTGCTGCGCCCGAAACGCACGCACTTCAAGCAGCAAATCCGCAGAGGGGGCACTCATGTTCTTGTCCTTGTGAGGTGAACCAACTCAAGTGAAGACTCGCCCTTGAATGCCGCCCGCATTTGCAAGGGCTTCAACCTCTGGCACGGCTTCAATAGCCTGGGCGCTCGTGAAATTTTCGTAGATATTTTTCATGAAAAAATACATTAAAAATTTCACGCGTCAAGATCATCTGCGTGCCGCCGGTCTGCGTCTGCGCGACTTGGCCCCTGCCACGCGCAAAAAGCCAGTAGCTTAACTACTGGCTCAGAGAAGCTGGACTGTCTCACTTGCCACCCGAGGGCGCTGCTATGGTGGAAGCACTTACGCAATCAAATGAACGCCAACCTGGGAGGCAGCATGACAGTAGACAAAGTTGCAATCATCACGGCCGGTGGCAGCGGCATGGGTGCCGCCGCAGCCCGGCGCCTGGCCGCGGATGGTTTTAACGTGGGCATCCTTTCTTCATCGGGCAAGGGCGAGGCCCTGGCGGCGGAGCTTGGCGGCATCGGCGTTACCGGTAGCAACCAGTCGGTTGAAGACCTGCAGCGCCTGGTAGACGCTGTGGTCGGCAAATGGGGCCGCATCGATGTGCTGGTCAACAGCGCGGGGCACGGCCCACGTGCGCCCATCCTGGAGATCAGCGACGAGGACTGGCACAAAGGCATGGACACTTACCTGCTCAATGTCATTCGCCCGACACGCCTGGTGACGCCCTACATGCAGCGGCAAAAGGGTGGCGTGATCATCAACATCTCTACCGCCTGGGCATTCGAGCCGAGCGACCTGTTCCCCACTTCCGCGGTGTTCCGCTCGGGGCTGGCGGCCTTCAGCAAGATCTTCGCCGACACCTACGCCGCCGATAACGTGCGCATCAACAACGTGCTGCCCGGCTGGATAGACAGCTTGCCGGCCACAGAGCAACGCCGCGACAGCGTACCGCTCAAGCGTTACGGCACCCCCGAAGAAATTGCCGCCACCATCGCGTTCCTTGCCAGCGAGGGTGCTGCCTACCTGACCGGGCAGAACATCAAGGTCGACGGCGGCCTGACGCGTAGCGTGTGAGGCTGCTGACGAGGTAAGCGCGCCTCGTCACTTGCCGGCGATCGATGGGCTTACCACGCAACGTTGGGCGTCCAAGTAACGCGAGTGCTTCAGCCACGCCTGCTGCGGGTAGTAGGCGAACACGTAGCTGCCGCGTTGCAGCGTGTGGATCAATTGCTCGGCAATCGCCGGGCGCACGGCAGGGCAACCCTGGCTGCGCCCGAGGCGGCCGAGGCTAGGCACCACGCTGGGGTCGGCGTACGCTGCGGCGTGCATGACGATCCCCCGCGCCATGCTGTTGTCATTGAACCCTGGCTCCAGCCCCTGCAGGCGCAACGAGCGCCCATGCTTGCCATTGTAGGCCTGGCCGGTTTGATAAAGGCCGACGGAGGACTGGTAACTGTTCGGCGCGTTGGAAAACGCGTTCGGCAGATCGGCGCCGCTGTTCTTGCCATGGGTGACCCACTCTTCGAACAACAGCTGCCTGGCGCGCAGGTCGAACACCCACAAGCGCTTGTCACGCGAGGCCCTGGAATAATCGATAACGGTCAGCAATTTGTCCCCTTCCCTCTGGCTCGCACAGTGATAGGCGGTAAGCGCCAGGGCCAAGGTCGCCAGACTGGCGGCGGGTGCCAACCGCTGCAGCTCGGCAGCACTGGGCAGCGACTGCGCCTGAGCGCTGTGCCAGGCACCGAGAATGAACAGGCCGGCAATGGCCATCGCAAGCCGCACAGCGCGGCGCACTGAGGTGAACATCGATACGGATCCCTGTTGGAAAACGGGCCTGTGCAGCCGTTGCTTGCAGCCAAATGCGGCTACTGTGTTCGCTTTCAGGCCATTTGCCGATCATTTGCTGACCAATGGCCTGAGTGTATCTGCGTTGTTCACAGCAAGCGCCTCGGCTTGGCGCGCGGGGTAACAAATGCGCACCTGAAATGTGCACAAAATTCCCAACTCAAATACGCGCCCGCTAGGCAATGATCGGCTAGAGACCGGCAACCCGCTGTAATTACCTGCGCCTGACCGATTGGTACGAATCTTGTTTGTATACAAATCCAAAAACAAAAGTACACAACCATCATGGAGTCCCGATGGCGTCGATTTCGCGTTCCGATGTTAGCCAGCTTGATGCACGCCCCACCGCCACGGCCGACCCCGGCCAGGTCACATTGAGCCCGCGCCTGTACAGTGCCGACCTGGCCCCGACCCGTGCCGCCAAGCGCACCTGGGGTCGCTACAGCCTGTTCGCGCTGTGGACCAACGACGTGCACAACATGGCCAACTACTCGTTCGCCATCGGGCTGTTCGCCCTGGGCATGAGCGGGGCGCAGATCCTGGCCGCCTTCGCCCTCGGTGCCTTGGTGATCTACGGCTTGATGAACCTTTCCGGCTACATGGGTCAGAAAACCGGCCTGCCCTACCCGGTCATGTGCCGCATCAGCTTCGGCATCCATGGTGCCCAGATTCCGGCACTGATCCGCGCGGTGATCGCCATTGCCTGGTTCGGCATCCAGACCTACCTGGCTTCGGTGGTGCTGCGTGTACTGCTCACCGCCATCGCCCCAGACCTCAAGGCCTACGACCAGAACAGCATCCTCGGGCTGTCGAGCCTGGGCTGGGTCACCTTCCTCGGCATCTGGTGCGTGCAGGTGGCGATCTTCGCCTACGGCATGGAAATGGTGCGCCGCTTCGAGTCGTTGGCCGGGCCGATCATTCTGGTCGCCTTCGCCAGCCTGGCCGGCTGGATGTACTGGCGCAGCGGCTTGTCGATCGCCTGGTCCAGCGGCAATGCCCCGACCGGTTCGGCCATGTGGCTGAAAGTGCTCGGCGCTGCTGCGCTGTGGGTCTCGCTATACGGCACCATGATTCTCAACTTCTGTGACTTCACGCGCAATTGCCCGGACCGGCGCACCATCAGCGTAGGCAACTTCTGGGGCCTGCCGGTGAACATGCTTGGCTTTGCCCTGATTGCGGTGGTACTGGCCGGTGCGCAGTTCAGCATCGATGGCAAGCTGGTGCAGAGCCCGACCGAAATCGTTGCGGCCATCCCCAACACCGCCGGCCTGGTATTGGCTTGCCTGGCTTTCCTGATCGTGACCGTGGCAGTGAACATCATGGCCAACTTCGTCGCCCCGGCCTACGTGCTGACCAACCTGGCACCCAACCTGCTGAATTTCCGCCGCGCAGGCCTGCTCAGTGCCGCCATTGCGGTCGTGATCCTGCCCTGGCACCTCTACAACAGCCCCTCAGTGATCGTGTACTTCCTCGGTGGCCTGGGCGCCCTGCTCGGCCCGCTGTACGGCATCATCGTCACCGACTACTACCTGGTACGCCGCAGCCGGGTGAACCTGCCGCAGCTCTACAGCGAAAGCAGGCAGGCGGCCTACCACTACAGCGGCGGCGTCAACCTGCGTGCCGTTGCGGCATTCGTGCCGGCGGCACTGATCGCCATCGTGCTGGCGCTGGTCCCAGCCTTCGACACCTTGTCGCAGTTCTCCTGGTTCTTCGGCGCCGGCCTGGGTGGGCTGATCCACTACGCCCTCGCCAACCGCAACGCCAGCTACCTCGCGGTGAGCGGCGAGAGCATTGCGGTGGATAGCGCGCATCACTGACCGGGGCACGATCAGCCGACTGATGAGGGCCAGTGATGCTGGCCCTTAGCCCGCAGGGCCACCCACGTAACCGCGCCAGACGACACCACCCTACTCCCGGGCTTTGGTTGCCCGCTGCCGGCCGGCCATTTGCAGGCAACTATTTTTTTGTCCCCGTGCATCCAATAGACCCCGTGGTGGGTATTGCTGATGGGTGGACCATGACCGCCCAGCCAAATGACCTGTCAGGAGCATTACCATGAGCCATACCTACTCCGCTTGCCTGCTCGCCTGCAGCCTTGCCCTGGCGCTGCAGACCGCCCACGCGCAAACCGCCGTGCCCACAGCAGTCCAGGTGCCCGAGGGGCATCGCGTTATGCTGGAGACCGTCGGGGTCGGCGAGATCACCTATGAGTGCCGCGACAAAGCCGATGCGGCCGGCCAGACCGAATGGACCTTCGTTGGGCCCAAGGCCGTGCTCAATGACCGTAGCGGCAAACAAGTGGGCGACTACTTTGGTCCTCCCGCCACCTGGCAAGCGAAGGATGGCTCGAAAGTCACCGGCAACCAGTTGGCGCTGGCCGCGGCAGACAAAGGCGCCATTCCTTATCAACTGGTCAAGGCCAACCCGGCCGAAGGTAAAGGCGCCATGCAAGGGGTCAGCTACATCCAGCGCCTGGCCACCCGCGGCGGCGTGGCCCCTACCAGCGACTGCACGGCCCAGAACAAGGGGGCCAGGCAGGTCGTCCAGTACCAGGCCGACTATGTGTTCTGGACAGCCAGGTAACGCGCGCCGGCGCCAACATCCAGCAGCGGATGATCTAAGCTCGATGGCAAGCCCCCGGCTGGATGGCCGGGGTACCTCGCCAGACACAAGGAAGCCGTCCACCTTGAATTCGCCTGTCACCCCATTCGACTTCCACCACTGCCTGGAGGCCTGCGCACAGGGTGACCGGCGAGCCCTGCAAGCGCTGTACGATCACGAAGGGCCACGCCTGCTGGGCGTAGCCCGGCGTATCGCGCGTGACAACGCCACGGCCGAAGACATCGTCCACGATGCGTTCATTCGCATCTGGACTGGCGCTGCCAGCTACGACCCCGCGCGCGGCTCGGCCCGCGGCTGGATCTACAGCATCACACGCCATCTGGCATTGAATTCGATACGCGATACCCGGCGCGAAACTGTGCTGGACGATGCCGACATGGCTGCCGTGCCCACCTTGCCGGGCAGGCTGGATGACCTGGCCCTGTGGTCAGGCTCGGCAAAGATTTACCGTTGCCTGGAACAATTGCAGCCCGGCCCGCAGCACTGCATCCTGCATGCTTATGTGGACGGCTGCAGCCACGCCGAAATCGCCACTCTGCTGGGCGCCCCCCTTGGCACCGTCAAGGCTTGGATCAAGCGCAGCCTGAAAGCACTGCGGGAGTGCCTGGAATGAAGCCGGAGACTGACGAAGCGCTGGACACCCTCGCCGGCGAGTTCGTATTGGGCACCTTGCCGCCGGAGCAACACACGGCAGTGGCTGAGCGCCTGCGTACCGACTCAGCCCTGCGCGCCGCAGTGGATGCCTGGGAGTCGCGCCTGCTGGAACTGGCCGCGCTGGCCGCGCCGCAGCCACCGAGCCTGCGCCTGTGGGGCCGTATTCAGCGCAGCCTGAACGAGCTGGCGCACCCGGCCAGCGAGCGGCGAGCCAAGTGGTGGCAACGCCTGGGCCTGTGGCAAGCACTGACGGCCGCCGGGTTGGCGGCCAGTGTAGTGCTGGCGTTCACCTTGCTGACAACGCCCCCACCCGCGACGCAATTCGTGGTGGTGCTGGTGGCACCGAGCAGCCAGGCCCCGGGTTGGGTGGTGCAGACCAGCGACAGCCGCACCATCGAGCTTCTCCCGCTTGGTAAGGATGCGCTCCCTGAAGGCATGGCCTTGCAGTTCTGGACCAAGGGTCCGCAGTGGGGGGCGCCAGTATCCCTGGGCCTGGTCAAACCCGGCGAACCCTACAGGGTCCCCCTGCAGAGCCTGCCACCGCTGGAAGCCGACCAGTTGTTCGAGCTGACACTGGAGAAAGCCGGCGGCTCGCCTACCGGCCTGCCAACGGGGCCGGTCAAGTTCATAGGCCGGGCGGTGAAAGTGATTTAACCCGTTTGCGTGCCGGCCGGGGAGAAACAGAGACGGGCGTACGCCACAGAAAGCCTGGGAATCATGGGCCGTAGCTAGTCTAATGATGGCCCTTGCTCAATTGCCGTAGCCGGCAGAGCTGGCCGGCCCGGGTAAGCGCAAGTGATACCCCCAACCAACCGCAGTCTCATGAAAAGGAAGTCGCGCAAATGGAAGTACGTTGCACCTCACTGGAAGAAGTCCGCCAAGGGATCGATGCAATTGACCGCAGCCTGGTTTCGCTTCTCGCCCAACGTGGCCGACTCGTGACGCAAGCGGCCGCCTTCAAGAAGACGACCGATGACGTGCGTGCGCCTGCGCGGGTCGAGCAGGTGATAACGAAGGTTCGCGAAATGGCGGAGCAAACCGGCGCTTCAGCCGAGGTGGTGGAGCAGGTTTACCGGGCGATGATCGCGGCCTTCATCAATGAAGAACTGACCACCCACGCGAAGCTGGCCACTGCACCTTCGGGGGATTGAAGAGGCATGCAAGGCGGCCGATGATCAGTCACCGGTTCGAGGCCAGAGCACGGCCTGCGCCACGATCACATCGCTGCCATTGAAGGTGACGGCAGGTGCGCCATGTAACTGGTACCCCATTTCCAAGGCCTCGCTGACCCGCCGGCAGAAGGCGGCGTTGTCGGGGCCGGTCAGCACTCGGTAGATGGGCAGATCATTGGGTGGTTGGCTCATCGCTTTCTTCCTTGGTTCACGCGGGGCGCGTTGTGGCTGTTGATCCTGCTGGTGAGTCGGTAACCGTTGCATCGATCATCGGTGCTCTACTGTATGCGGGCCAACAGGGCTTGGCTACCGGTGGATCGCGCCAGCGTTTTAGCCTTCCTGGTCGAGGCGCGTTTCCGGGGCAGCCCCCCGATAGCCCTCGCCTCTTTCAACTCGGCGTACCGTCGCTTCGCCCAGGCCATCGCGACGTGTTTGCAGGCGAACACCCGGCTCTCTTGGTAGACTGTCGCCTTGTCGCGATCAGTGCGGGACTGGACGGGGTAGCGGGTGCTGCCATCGATCCTTTTCCACGATTGGTACATGTCGTATGTCGGTTGGTACTTTGTACCAAACGCCTGGGTAAAAACGCCTCGAACCCCGAAACCGGTACAGAACACGTTGAACGAAATGACTGCAACATCAGGCTCCCAGCCACAAACCACGCGCCCTGAGCCGTCACGCCGCTTCAGCGTTGCCCCCATGATGGACTGGACAGACCGCCATTGCCGCTTCTTCCTGCGCCTGCTGTCCAAGCAAACCTTGCTCTACACCGAAATGGTCACCACCGGCGCCCTGCTGCACAACGACGCTGACCGTTTCCTGCGCCATGACGTTTCCGAGCATCCGCTGGCCCTGCAGCTGGGCGGCAGCGTGCCTGCCGACCTGGCGGCCTGTGCCCGCCTTGCCGAGCAAGCCGGCTACGACGAGGTCAACCTCAATGTCGGCTGCCCGAGCGACCGGGTGCAGAACAACATGATCGGTGCCTGCCTGATGGCCCACCCGGCGCTGGTGGCCGATTGCGTGAAGGCCATGCGCGATGCGGTAGCCACCCCGGTGACGGTCAAGCACCGCATCGGCATCAATGGGCGCGACAGCTACGCCGAGCTGTGCGACTTCGTCGGCCAAGTGCGCGAAGCGGGCTGCCGCAGCTTTACCGTGCATGCGCGCATCGCGATTCTGGAAGGGCTTTCGCCGAAGGAAAACCGCGAGATCCCTCCGCTGCGCTACGACGTGGCAGCGCAATTGAAGGCCGACTTCCCGGACCTGGAGATTGTGCTCAACGGCGGAATCAAAACCCTCGGCGAGTGCCAGGCGCACCTGCAAACCTTCGACGGGGTGATGCTGGGGCGTGAGGCCTATCACAACCCGTACCTGCTGGCGGAGGTGGATCAGCAACTGTTCGGCAGCGAAGCTGCCGTGATCAGCCGCAGCGAGGCGTTGGCGCAGCTACGGCCGTACATCGTGGCGCACATGGAAAGTGGTGGCGCGATGCACCATGTTACCCGGCACATTCTGGGGCTGGCCCAGGGGTTCAAGGGCGCCCGGCGCTTCCGTCAGTTGCTGTCAGCGGATATTCACAAGGCGGCGCAGCCGCTGGCCGTGTTCGACCAGGCAGTGGAGCTGCTTCAGGGGCGCTGATGCCGTCGGTGGGCTGCACGGTAGCTGTGGAACGACAGCGGGTGCAGGTGACGCCAGCGCGCGCGGTGGTTTGATGGTGTGCGGAACCTCGGGGTGGCGCCGGACTCGAATATCATCTTCACACCACCCTTCGTGGCAGGCCCGCGCCTACCGGCCCTTGAGCGGCCGTCGGGGCTCGGGTAATGTCGAGTCATTGCACAGGACAGAGCACGCCCATGACCTCCAAGCTGGAACAACTCAAGCAGTTCACCACCGTGGTCGCCGATACCGGAGACCTGGACGCCATCACCCGCCTGAAACCGGTCGATGCCACCACCAACCCGTCGCTGCTGCTCAAAGCCGCTGCCATCACCGGTTACGCGGACCTGCTCAAGCAGGTCAAGGCAGATGCCAAGGGCAATGTCGACCTGGCCTGCGACAAGTTTGCCGTGGCCGTGGGCTCGGGCATCCTCAAGGTCATTCCCGGGCGCATCTCCACCGAAGTGGATGCCCGCCTGTCATTCGACGAACCGGCCCTGCTGGCCAAGGCCCGGGCGTTGATCGACCTGTATGAAAAAGCCGGCGTCGGCCGTGACCGCGTGCTGATCAAACTGGCCTCGACCTGGGAAGGCATTCGCGCTGCCGAGAAGCTGGAAAAGGAAGGTATCCAGACCAACCTTACCCTGCTGTTCTCGTTCGCCCAGGCCCAGGCCTGTGCGGATGCCGGGGTGTTCCTGATTTCGCCGTTCGTGGGCCGGATCTACGACTGGTACAAGAAAAGCACCGGCCAGGACTACGTGGGCGCCGAAGACCCGGGTGTGCAATCGGTCACGCGCATCTACAACTACTACAAGGCCAATGGCTACGACACCGTCGTCATGGGTGCCAGCTTCCGCAACATCGGCCAGATCGAACAACTGGCGGGCTGCGATCGCCTGACCATCAGCCCTGACCTGCTCGACCAGTTGAGCAGCGACCAGGGTGAGTTGCCGCGCATGCTCAATCCAGGCAATGCTGGCGAAGCCAAGCAGGTGCTGAACGAAAGCCAGTTCCGCTGGGCAATGAACGAAGATGCCATGGCCACCGAGAAACTGGCCGAGGGCATCCGCCAGTTTGCCCGGGACCAGGAAAAGCTGGAAAAACTGATGGCTGAAAACGCCTGAGTAGTTTCGGCCTCGCCAGGCGGGCGTAAAGTGCCAAGCACCTTGCGCCCCATACCCTTCCCGAGCTGTTGATGACCGCCCCTACACTGCTGCCCCTCGTACTGGCCGGCCCGGTCCTGCGGCGCCTGGAACCCCAGCGCCTGGCTATCTGGCTGGCCGCCACCGAACCGCTGCACGCGCAATTCGTCTGCACCGCCAGCGAGGCCCAGGTCGACTGCCAGGTGGTAGCCGTAGGCAAGCAGGCCTTCATTCACTTGCTGGACATCCATTTCAGCGATGCGCTGCCCTGCAACCAGTTGCTGGACTATGACCTGCTGATCAATGGCAAGGGCATCGCCGATTGGGCACCTCACCTGCTCTACCCCGGCAACCAGCGCCCCAACCTGGTGTTGCGCGAGCGCCTCGACCACCTGCTGCATGGCTCCTGCCGCAAACCGCACCACCCTGCGGCCGACGGCCTGCTGTGCGCAGACCGCCTGCTGCAGGCTTGCACAACCCCGCAAGACCGCCCCGCCGTGCTGCTGATGACCGGCGACCAGGTGTATGCCGACGACGTGGCCGGGCCGATGCTGCGTGCCATCCACAGCCTGATCGCGCGCCTGGGCCTGTTCGACGAGCAACTTGAAGGTGCGGTGGTCACCGACAGCCAGGCGCTGTACCAGCACCCGGCCAGTTACTATCACCGCGCAGACCTGTTGCCGGCACAGAAGCTCAACGAAACCCTGCGTGAGCGGTTTTTCGGTGGCAAGCGCAAACCGATCTTCTCTTCCAGCAACGCTGACAACCACCTGGTGACCTTCGCCGAAGTCATGGCCATGTACCTGCTGGTGTGGTCACCCGTGCCGTGGCAGCTGGTCGACCTGGCCATGCCAGCCGGGCTCAGCGACCAACACCAGGCCCGTTACCAGCACGAGCTGCCGCTGGTCCGCGGGTTTGCCGAAAACCTCGGCCAAGTGGCCCGGGCCATGGCCCACCTGCCCTGCCTGATGATCTTCGACGACCACGACATCACCGACGACTGGAACCTGTCGGCACAATGGGAGCAGACCGCCTACGGCCACCCGTTTTCACGGCGGATTATCGGCAATGCCCTGCTCGGCTACCTGTTGTGCCAGGCCTGGGGCAATGCCCCGGACACCTGCAAGCCGCTGCTCGGCCAGTGCCAGGCACTGACCGGCGACAACCAGGACGCAGTGATCGGTGAGCTGCTGCGCTTTCAGGGCTGGCAGTTCAGCCTGCCTACCGAGCCGCCCTTGCTGGTGCTGGACACCCGTACCCGCCGCTGGCGTAGCGAAAGCAACCTGGCCAGGCCATCCGGCCTGCTGGACTGGGAAGCGTTGAGTGAACTGCAGCAGGCGCTGCTCGATCACCCATCGGCAGTCATCGTTTCACCGGCGCCGATTTTCGGCGTGAAACTGATCGAGACGGTGCAGAAGGTCTTCAGCTGGCTGGGCTACCCCTTGCTGGTCGACGCCGAAAACTGGATGGCCCACCGCGGGGCGGCGCAGGTCATCCTCAACATATTCCGCCACTCGCGCACACCCGGGCACTACGTGGTGCTGTCGGGCGATGTGCACTATTCATTCGTTTACGAAGTGCTGATTCGCCACCGCCAACGTAGCCCGCACTTGTGGCAAGTGACCAGCAGCGGCATCAAGAACGAGTTCCCCCGGCGCCTGCTGGACGTGCTGGACCGCCTCAACCGCTGGCTGTACTCGCCGCGCTCGCCGCTTAACTGGTTTACCAAACGCCGGGAAATGGAGGTTGTGCCACGCACGCCCAGCCACAGCAAGGCCGGGGAACGGCTGTGGAACGGCGCGGGGCTGGGGCAGGTGTTTTTTGATCGGCAGGGGCGGCCGGTACGCGTGTATCAGCTGGATGCGGGTGGCGCGCAGGCAACCGAGTTTATCGGGGGCCCGTAGCCAGGCAGCGTGGCCAGCGCGTGGGCCAGGCTCTTGCGAAGTGGCGCCGCTACAACCGCGCACGCCCCTCAAGGCACAGTGCCTAGCTGCGCTCCAGCGCATTCACCAGGTCATGGAACGCTTCGCGGTTGGAGTCATTCAGGCCCATGAGGATCTTGTGCGCCTCCAGCACCTTGGAACGCACCACGTCTTCGTTCTGGTCCTGCGACGGCAGGTCGGTCAGGCACTCGGGGCAGGGAATTGGCCGATCGACGATATTGAACACCTGATCGAAGCCCATCGATTGCAGCAGCCGGGAGATGTCCGGATTGGTGGTCACCACCGTCGGCAGCAGGCCTACCTTCTGGCGCGACAGGATCGACAGCTTGGCCAGCAGGCCCAAGGTGGTGCTGTCGATGCTCTCGGTTTCGGTCAGGTCGATGACAATGGCCGAGAAGTTCAGCGCAGTGAAAATCTTCTCGATCGTTGCATCCAGCGCCGAACACAAGGTCAGGCGCACTTCACCGACAAATTTCAGTACAAAGGTACCGCTCTGCTCGGCGAACTGGATTCTACCGGTACTCATTGAATGTTCCTGCTTAACACCAATAGGGCGATATCATCCGGCATCTCCCCAAGCGTAGCCAATCCAAAACGTTGACGCAGCCCATCCAGGCTACCACCTGCTGCCTTGACGATCTCCGGCAAGGCGGCTTCTTTATCTTTGAGCGTATCACCCGGCAAAAGGTCCAGAATGCCATCGGACATGAGGCTGATGCTGAATTGTGGCGGCAGCTCCACGACCAGGTCCTGGTAGGTGGCCTCGTCAAACAGCCCCACCGGCAGGCCACGGCCTTCCAGGTAGCGGGCGTTGCCTGGGGTGTACAGCACCGGCAGCGGCAAGTGGCCGCCAACGGCGTAGGTCAGCAGGCCCGAATCCTCGTCTATCACGCCACCTACCATGGTCACGTGCTTGCCCAGCTTGCTGTTGATCAGGCCGCGGTTGATGTGGCTGAGCACTTCCGATGGCTTGAACTCACGCATCTTGTTGCGCTTGAGTTCGAACATGAGGCGTGTGGTCATGAATTTCAACAGCACGGTGACAAAGGCCGACGACGCGCCATGCCCGGAAACATCGGCAAGGTAGAAGGCGATACGCCGGTCATCGACGCGGAAGTAGTCGACGAAATCACCCGACAGGTACAGCGACGGGATGATCTGGTGCTCGAAGGCGAACTCGCCGGCAGCCCATGGGCTTTCCGGCAGCATGTTCATCTGTACTTGGCGGCCGGCGGTCTGGTCTTCCTGCAGCAGGTGCAGGCTGGCCTCCAGTTCGCGGTTGGCGGCTTCGAGCTTGTCGCGGTAGCGCTGGTTTTCCAGCACCAGGCGCGAGCGGTCGAGGGCGCGGCGCACCGAGTGTTCCAGTACGGCCAGGTCTTCCAGCGGCTTGATCAGGTAATCCGCAGCCCCAAGGCGCAGTGCTTCCACCGCATCACTCATGACGCCGGCACCGGACACCACGATCACCGGCACCTGCGGCGCACGCTCGCTGACCTGGCGGATCAGTTCGAGCCCGCCCATCTGCGGCATGCGCAGGTCGCAGATCACGAGGTCGGGCTGGTGCTCTTCGAAGACCTGAAGCCCCTGCTGGCCATTACCGGCCTGGAGCACGCTGAAACCACTGTCTTCAAGATACGCGGCGAGGCTCGCACGGACCACGTCGTCGTCATCGATGATCAGCAGCGTTGCACTGGTATTCTGCATGTGGGCGAACGGCGCCGATTTAGGTTGGTGCAGCGGTGTCGGCAAGGCAGACGGCCAGCTACGGGAATTCTTTGTGGTCATACTCTACTTGAGTTGTAGGACAAGAACACCTGCCCGGCAACTGTCGGCAACTGTGGAGCAACCTTGTAAGGCGCAGACGGTACTCCCATCCGCCAGGGGTTTCAAGCATGCGTGGGTCGACCTCATCGCTCTTTACAGGGCAAATCGCCGGGAGTTATAAGAAAGTCGACCAGCGCAACCCGATGGGAAGGATGCAGCATGCCCCACACGCCCTCCAGCCACAGCGAGAAACGCGATTTCATCCGCATGCGCATCGACGCCGAAGTGAGCCTGTTGCACGAAGGCCAGGTCATCGCCGCGCGCTGCCTGGACCTGTCCAGCGGCGGCATGCAGGTGCAGGCGCCAGAGCATTTTCAGGTAGGTCAGCAGCTCGAAGTGCGGATCGACTCCGACCACCCGGCCTTGAAGGGGCTGCACGCCAGCACCGAGGTGGTGTGGATCGCCGACCAGCCAGGCGGGCAGCAGAAGTTCGGCTTGAGGATACTGGCAATGCATTGAAGCGGCGCCCGAAGCCGGCAGGGGCGGCGTAGCCAGGGCGCCCCTGCACAGCATGAACGGTCAGAAGTCGTCTTCGACTTCGCCATCCTTGACCTTGAACTCGCGGTTCTGCAAGTAGGCATTACGAATGAAGATGTACTTGTCGCCTTGGATCAGCTTCTCGGCCGACAACAGACTGGCGCGGGTGTCGATCACGTCCAGGGCGAATATCGAGTTGCGGGTCGGCACGTGGTCTATGTAACGGTAAGGCCTGGTATAGGTATCCGGGTACCTGGCCACGCCATCACGCACGGTGCTCGGGCCTAGCAGCGGGATGACCACGTACGGGCCACTCGGCACGCCCCAGTAGCCCAGGGTTTGGCCGAAGTCTTCGTCGCTGCGCTGCAGGCCCATCTTGGTGCCCACATCGAAGAATCCACCCAGGCCAAAGGTGGTGTTGACGATCAGCCGCGCAGTGTCCACGCCGGCTGCATGGGGCTTGAGCTGAAGGATATTGTTGGCCAGGTTGGTCACATCGCCCAGGTTACGGAAGATGTTGTGGATACCGTCTTCGAGAAACTGCGGGGTAACGGCCTCATAGCCCTTGGCCAATGGCTTGAGGGCATAGGTGTCGACCGTATCGTTGAAACGGAAGATCGGGCGGTTGACCGCTTCCCAGGGATCTTCCTCGGTGGCCGCCTGGGTGGCGGCCACGGGCGCCAGCAGCATGCCGGCACAGACACAGGCCTGGGTGACTCGATCGATCACACTGGCACCGATCCTACGCATAGATGTCTCTCCATCGGGTTTCTCGACCGCCAGCGCACGGGTCGCGTGGCGTTAAGGCGGCAGTATAGAGGCTTACGGGCTGTTAGACAGCTTTACACATCTTTGCTCAATATTTTGTGAACAACTGTTGCACCAGCCCCGCTGTCACAGGGCGGTAACAATCAGCCAATAGCCTGCGGCGTATTTGGGGACGCCGCCATGCACGCTACACCCGCCCTCACCGCTGTGCTGTTCGGCCTGCGCGGTTGCCTGGTACAGAGTGCCAACGGCGCACCCGCACCGGCCCCCGGCGCGCTGGCCATCCTCGCCAACCTGCATCAGCGCTACGTCCCCTGTATCTGGCTGGATGAGATCGCCGACCCGCCGAGCCAGCGCATGGCCCAGGTGCTGCCTGACTGGCTCCCGGGGATTACGGTGACCGACCCGGGCTTGCCAGCACCCAATGCCTGCTGGCAAGCACTGATGCAGCTGGGCAGCCAACGCCTGGCAGGCTGTGTACTGGTCAGCGGCGACCCGCGGTTGCTGCAGGCGGGGCTCAACGCCGGGCTGTGGACGATCGGCCTGGCTGCCTGCAGCCCACTGTGCGAACCCGGTTCCGCCCAATGGCAAGCGCTACCCCCTGCGGAGCAGGACTTGGCGCGCGGCAAGGCGACCCTGGCGTTGTTCAGCCTGGGCGTGCATTCGGTGATCGACCACCTGGAAGCGCTGGATACCTGCCTGCAGGACATCGCCCGGCGCCGTGCCAAAGGTGAAAAACCCTGATACAGCCATGTTGACGCGGATCATGCAAAGCAGCGGCAGGTGGATTACGCTGAAAGCAGGCCAGAACCTTTGCCGCTTCGCTGAGGTCCATGGCTAGCCAAGCCATTGATGGAGAAAAGCCAATGCCTGCCCGCGAATTGCAAGAGCGCCTGAACACCTTGCGCGAGCAACTGGACCGTAACGTACCGCTTTCGGAAGAAGAGCTGGCCGCACTGCACGAAGAAGCGCGCCAGATCGAGGCACAGCTGAAACTGGAGGAAGCCACCCCGGACAACAACCTGGTGGACGGCGTGAACCTGGCGATCGAGCGCTTCGAGGCCGAACACCCCGACCTTACCGCCACCCTGCGCAGCATTGCCAACTCGTTGCACAGCATGGGGATCTGACACCACGAAGGGGTGCATTGCACCCCTCCTGCGTTACCAGCCCTTACTGGCGAACCAGCCGCTGGTTATCCGGACTGATAGCACCGGTGCTGCGGTACGGGTTGATATCCAGCCCCCCGCGGCGCACATACCGTGCATACACGGTCAGGTGCTCCGGCTGCAGCAAGTGCTTCAAGTCCAGGTAGATGCGCTCCACACACTGCTCGTGGAAGTCGGCATGCTGGCGGAAGCTGATCAGGTAGGTCAGCAAGCTGGCGTGGTCCAGCGCCCTGCCCTTGTACTCGACGACCACGCTGCCCCAGTCCGGCTGCCCGGTAACCGGGCAGTTGGACTTCAGCAAGTGGCTGTGTACGGTTTCTTCAACCACCCGCTCAGGGCTGCAGCGCAACAGCTCTGGCTGCGGCTGTGCGTAGTTGCTGATGGCAACGTCCAACGCATCGATGCACAGGCCGGGCAACGCCACCACCCCCTGGGCCTCGACCTCTGCCAACGTGCGCACCTTCACCCCAACCGGCTTGCCCGCTGCTGCCGACAGGTCCTTCGCCAAGCATGCCTGCAGCTCGTCGAGGGTGGCGAAGACTGTCTGGTTCAGCGAGTTGAGGTACAGCTTGAACGACTTGGACTCGATGATGTTGGGCGAATCGGCCGGAATGGCGAACTCACCAATCGCCACCACGGGCTTGCCAGAAGGCAGCAGCCAGCTCAGCTCAAAGCAGTTCCAGTAATCCACACCGTGCCACGGCAAGGTCTGGGCGGTAACACCCAGCTCGGCCCACTTGGCCGTACGCGGGATCGGGAACAGTTGCTCCGGGGAGTAGGTAGCGACGTATTCGCTGGCTTTGCCCAGCGGGGAGTGTTCGGCAGCGGGATGCATGTAAACTGACCTGGAGGTTCGGAATTGCCCCTAGTCTACCGGTTTTGCACCCCGCCTTGCAGGCCCCGTCACTCGATGGTCAGTGCCCCGACCATACCGGCCTGGTAGTGCCCCGGCACATTACAGGCGAACTCGATAGGCGCCGACTTGCGGAAGGTCCAGGTCAGTTCGGCGCGCTGGCCAGGCATCACCAGCACCGTGTTGCCGCCGCCGTGCGCGTGCCCACCGCCGTGATCGTTCATCTGTTCATGGCCCATCATTTGCCCAGGGTCCATCGCCTGGCCATGGTCCATGCCCTGGTGGTTCATGCCCTCATTGAACAGCTTGCCTTGCATGGCAAGCATTTCCTTCTGGTGTTCGGCGTGCATGGCCTTGTCGCCCAGGTTGAATTCGTGTGGCAGCTTGCCTTCATTCACGAGCACGAAACGTACGGTTTCGCCAGCTTTTACCTGCAGGCGCTTGGGCTCGAAGGCGATGTCCTTGAGTACCACCTCTACAGTGCGGGTGGCCTTGGCCGCCGGGGCTGGCTCGCCGAAGGCAAAGGTGCCGGCCTGGCCGGCTAGGGCCGGCAGGCTGGCCATGGCAAGGGTGGCGGCGAGGAACAGGCGTTTCATGATGACTCCGGGAATACACGACAGGGTGCAGCCACATTAGTCACCGGTGACTGGCAACTGGCTGACAGCAAGATTACAACTTTGTCAGGTTGTGCATGCAGACACACCGTCACGTATCATTTCAGCCGCCCCAGCGGCTTACGCACGGGGCGCGCCGTCTCCACCACCACCGCAAGCCAGCTGAAACCTTGGTGCCTCTATGAAACTGCTGATCGTCGAAGACCAGGCCCGTACCGGCCAGTACTTGCGCCAGGGCCTGAACGAGGCCGGCTTCGCCACCGAACTGGCAAGCGATGGGGAGACCGGCCAGTTCCTGGCCCTGAGCGGCGACCACGACCTGCTGATCCTGGATGTGATGCTGCCCGGTCGCGACGGTTGGCAGATCCTGCAGGCCGTGCGCCAGGCCGGTCGGGATACGCCTGTGCTGTTCCTGACCGCGCGCGATGCCGTCGAGGACCGGGTACATGGCCTGGAGCTGGGCGCAGACGATTACCTGGTCAAACCGTTCGCCTTTTCCGAACTGCTGGCGCGGGTGCGCAGCCTGCTGCGCCGTGGCGCCAGCCCGAGCCAGGACACCACCCTGAGCCTGGCCGACCTGCGCCTGGACCTGATCCGCCGCCGCGCCGAACGCGCAGGCAGCCGTATCGACCTGACCGCCAAGGAATTTTCCCTGCTGGAACTGTTGCTGCGCCGGCAGGGCGAGGTGCTGCCCAAGTCGCTGATTGCCTCACAGGTGTGGGACATGAACTTCGACAGCGACACCAATGTGATCGAAGTGGCAATCCGCCGCCTGCGCCGGAAAATCGACGACCCGCACCCCAACAAGTTGATCCACACCGTGCGCGGCATGGGCTATGTACTCGAAGAGCGGCCAGCGTGATGCGCCGGGTATCCCTCGGTAGCCGCCTGGCGCTGCTGTTCGCCGCGTGCACCGCCGCTGTTTCGCTGGGCGCCGGCCTGTTGTTCAACCGGGCCAGTGAGCAGCACTTCATCGAACTGGATCAACAACTACTCGTCTCACGGCTGTCGCTGCTGCGCACGCAACTGGACGGCATCACTACCGCCGAAGCGCTGAAGGCGCGCCTGCCCGCCCTGCGCGAAGCGCTGAGCCATCAAGCCGACCTGGGCTTGCGCATCAGCGGCGCCGACGGCACGCCCTGGTTCGCCAGCCGCAGCGGCCTGCCGCCGGCAGTGCTGCCGACCGGGCTGGGCACCCAGCATGCCCAAGGGGCGGACTTCCGCAGCCTGACCGCGCCCTTGGCGCCGGGCAGCAACGCATCGCCACAACTGGCGTTGTACCTTGATATCACGCACCACCAGCATTTCCTGCAAGGCATGCAGCGCCTGATCTGGCTGACCGTCGGCCTGTCGGCGCTGGCCACCGCGCTGCTGGGCGCCTGGGCGGCCCGCAGCGGTCTGCGGCCTTTGCGGCAAATGGGCCAGGTGGCCGCTGGGGTGTCGGCTCGCTCGCTCACCACCCGCCTGCCAGTGGCCCAGATGCCCGTAGAACTGGCCGAGCTGGCCAGCACCATGAACGCCATGCTGCAGCGCCTGGACGATGCGTTCCAGCGCCTGTCGGCGTTCTCCGCCGACATCGCCCACGAGCTTCGCACACCGCTGTCCAACCTGCTGACCCACACCCAGGTCACCCTCACCCGCCCGCGCAGCCTGGAAGAATACCGCGAGGCCCTGCATGGCAACCTGGAGGAGCTGCAATGGATGGCACAGATGATCAATGACATGCTGTTCCTCGCCAAGGCCGACCATGGGCTGCTGGTGCCTGGGCAAGCGCCACTGGCACTGCATGAGGAAGTGGATGCGCTGCTGGAATACTACGCACCGCTGGCCGAAGACGGCGACGTGCAGATGCTGCGCGAAGGTGAGGCCATGCTGCACGGCGACCGGCACATGCTGCGCCGGGCCCTGTCCAACCTGCTGGATAACGCCCTGCGCTTTACCCCGGCAGGCGGGCAGATACGGGTGGCCCTGGCAGCGGGGCCCATCATCAGCGTGGCCAATACCGGCGCGGCCATCGAGCCCGCGGCCCTGCCACGGCTGTTCGACCGCTTCTACCGGGTAGACCCGGCACGGCGTGAAGGCAGTAGCGAGCATGCCGGCCTGGGGCTGGCGATTACCCGGTCGATCGTGCAGGCCCATGGCGGCTGCATTCGCGCGGAGTGCGCGCAGGGGTGGACGCGCTTCGTGATCGAATTCACTGAAGGCCGGTGAAACAGGCTGCCTCGCAGCCCGCTGCGCAAGCCTTCAGCTGTGGCTCAAACCGCCAGGCCAATGGCCGGCTGCACCTGCGAAGCCCGGTAAGCCGGGTAGATGGTTGCCAGGAAGCTCATCACCAGGCCGGCGGTGCAGATCATCAGCACATCGCTCCCCTCCAGTTGCGACGGCAAACTGCTGACGAAGTACACATCCGAGGTGAAGATGTGCTGCCCGCTCACCCGCTCCAGCCAGCCGACGATCTGGCTGACGTTCAGCGCGGCAATCACGCCCAGCACCCCGCCAATCAGGGTGCCGACAATACCGATCAGGCTGCCCTGGACCATGAACGTACCCATGATCTGCGCTGGCGTGGCGCCCAGGGTGCGCAAAATGGCGATGTCCGGGCCTTTGTCGTTCACCACCATCACCAGGGTGGCGATGATGTTGAACGCCGCAACTGCAATGATCATCATCAGCAACAGGCCGATCATGGTCTTTTCCATCTTCATCGCACTGAACAGGCTGCCCTGGGTGTGCGACCAGTCATCGGCACGGTAGGCATCGCCCAGCCCGGCGGCGATGGCCTTGGACACCTGCGGCGCGGCGTACAGGTCGTGCAGCTTCAGGCGCACGCCTTGCACCTGGCCCGGCGCCCAGCGCTGCATCTGGCCAGCATCGGCCATATGGATATAGGCCTGCGAGCCATCCAGTTCGGCGCCGACCTTGAAAATGCCGACCACGGTCAGGCGCTGCATGCGCGGGGTGATACCACCCGGCTCCTTGCTGATTTCCGGCACGATCAAGGTCAGCTTGTCGCCGGTATTCAGGCGGAAACGGCGGGCCGTGAGCTCACCGATGACCACGCCGAACTCACCGGGCTGCAGGTCCTGCAAGCGGCCCTGGACGATGTGCTGGCCGACGATGGAGACCTTGCTCTCCTCGGCCGGGTCGATACCGCTCACCTGGATCGGCTGCATCGCGCCCTTGTACGAGAGCATGCCTTCCATTTCGGTAATGGGCGCGGCGGCCATCACTGCCGGGTTCTGCAGCGCCGCATCGGCAACCTTGTGCCAGTCGTCCAGTGGCTGCACCCCGAGGATGGCGGCATGCGGCACCAGGCCCAGGATGCGCGAGCTCATTTCGCGCTGGAAGCCGTTCATCACCGACAGCACCACGATCATCGCCAGCACGCCCAGCGACAGGCCGATCATCGAGGTCATCGAGATGAACGAGATGAAGTGGTTGCGGCGCTTGGCTCGGGTGTAGCGCGCGCCGATGAAAATGGGCAAGGGTCTGAACATGTACGAAATCACCCAATGAAAACAGGAAAACGGGGCAACGCCTGTTGCCCCGTACAGTCGCTCAGATCGCCACCAGGTGGCCGTCGTCGAGCTTCAATACACGGTCCATCTGGCGCGCCAGGCTGAGGTCGTGCGTTACCACCAGGAACGCTGTGCGCGAAGCACTGGACAGCTCCTGCATCAACTCCTGAATGCCCTGGGCAGTATGGTGGTCGAGGTTGCCGGTAGGCTCGTCGAGCATCACCAGGCCAGGGCGGTTGACCAGGGCCCGGGCAATGGCCACACGCTGGCGCTCGCCACCCGACAGCTCGGCCGGCTTGTGGTTGAGGCGGTGGCCCAGGCCTACGCGCTTGAGCAGTGCTTCGGCCCGCTCACGGGCCTCGGGGATGGGCGTGCGGCCGATCAGCAATGGCATGCACACGTTTTCGATGGCGGTGAATTCCGGCAGCAAGTGGTGAAACTGGTAGACGAAGCCCAATTCACGGTTGCGCAGCAGGCCGCGGGCACGCTCACCCAGCGCCGACAGCTCTTCGCCCGCCAGCCAGACGCTGCCCTGGGTGGGCCGGTCAAGGCCGCCCAACAGGTTCAGCAAGGTGCTCTTGCCAGAGCCCGAGCTGCCGACGATGGCAATGCGCTCACCGGCGTGCAGCTCCAGGTTGAGGCCGGACAGCACCTGCACCGACTCCGGGCCCTCGTCGTAGGACTTGCCCAGGTTGCGGCAACTCAGAACGGCTTTATCACTCATGCGCGACTCACTCATAACGTAGCGCCTCGGCAGGCTGGGTGCGGGCCGCACGCCAGGCCGGGTACAAGGTGGCGAAGAAACTCAGGACCAGCGCCGCGCCACAGACCATGTACACGTCCTGGGCCTGGATCTGCGACGGCAGGTAATCGATGAAATACACGTCGGCATTGAGGAACTTGTGCCCGATCAGTTTCTCGATGCCGGCGATGGCGGCACTGACATTCAGTGCGGCAAGAATGCCGACCACGGCGCCGATCAGGGTACCGATCACCCCGATCACCGTGCCCTGGACCATGAAGATGAGCATGATTTGCCCGGGCGTCGCGCCGAGGGTGCGCAAGATGGCGATGTCGCCACGCTTGTCGTTGACCACCATCACCAGCGTGGAAATGATGTTGAACGCGGCCACCGCCACGATCAGCAGCAACAGCAGGCCGATCATGGCTTTTTCCATGCGGATCGCCTGGTACAGGTTACCGTGGGTACGGGTCCAGTCGCGGCTGTAGAACGCCTGGTCACCCAACTGCTGGGCGATGCTCCAGGCTACCCGCGGCGCCTGGAACAGGTCGTCGAATTTCAGGCGCAGGCCCTGCACCTGGTCGGGCTTCCAGCGGTGCAGGCGCGACAGGTCGCTGATGTTGGTCAAGCCCAGGTAGCCGTCGATCTCGCCCGCGCCAACGTGGAAGGTGCCGACCACGGTGAAGCGCTTCATGCGCGGGAACATGCCGGCCGGGGTCACGCTGACCTCGGGGGCGACGAAGGTGAGCTTGTCGCCGATGGCCACACCCAGCTTGGCCGCCGCCTTGTCACCGATCATGATCCCCCACTCGCCCGGCGCCAACTGGTCCAGGCGCCCCTGCAAGACAAAGTTGTCGATGATCGACACCTCGCGCTCGCGGGCCGGGTCGATGCCATTGAGCAGCACTTTCTGCACCTTGCCATCGTGGGTCAGCAGGCCTTGCATCTGGGTGAACGGCGCAACCGCCACCACCTGCGGATTCTGCTTTACTTGTTGGGCAAGGGCCTGCCAATCGGCAATGGGTTGGCCGCTCTCCAGCGTGGCATGCGGGATCATGCCCAGCACGCGGGTACGCATCTCGTGGTCGAAACCGTTCATCACCGACAGCACCACGATCATCACCACCACGCCCAGGGCGAGGCCGATCATCGAGGTCAGGGAAATGAACGAGACGAAGTGATTGCGACGTTTGGCACGGGTATAACGCGTACCGATAAATGCGAAAAGAGGTCTGAACATGTCGGGGCTTGTTCGGATGAAAGGGAACGTCCTTGTGGCGAGGCGCCTACGGCGGCTTTACACTCGGACCACCGCCGCTACCTTGGGTTCGCCATGACGACATTAGACGAAGAAGATCGCCGCGAATACTACCGCATCGACGATCGGATCGCACTTCAAATAAGCCCCCTAAGCGCGGCCGAAGCCCTTGACCCAGATGTATTGCAAGATGATTCCCCACTGTTCAACCTGCTCAGCGAGCTGCACCTGTCGGACTTCGAGGCGCAGCACCTGCTGCGCCAGCTGAGCGACAAGGACCGCACCCTGGCCGCCTTCCTGCGCGCGCAGAACAAACGCCTCGACCTGCTCAGCGCAGTGGTTGCCCAGACCCTGCTCGGCGAAGTCGGGCAACCCCAGCCAGTGGTCATTTCCGAAGGCGGTATCGAATTCACCCAGCACAACCCGCTTGCCCCCGGCACCCGGGTCAAGGTGAAAATGGTGCTGATGCCACGTGCCCACGGCCTGCTGCTGCGCGGTAAAGTCACCCACTGCGACCAGCGTCCGGGGGGCGGTTACGACGTTGGCACCGAGTTCATCGACATGACCGACGCCCAACGGCAACTGCTGGCCCGTTACATCCTGCAGCGCCAACAGCAGCAACGGCGCCAGCAACTGGAACAGAACAGCCCTGCATCCTGAACCTGTTTTCTCTGATCTGAAGGAACGAACGTGACCCTGATCTACGGCCATCGCGGCGCCAAGGGCGAAGCACCCGAAAATACCCTGACCAGCTTCCAGCAATGCCTGGCACACGGCGTGACCCGCTGCGAACTGGACCTGCACCTGTCAGCCGACAACCAGCTGATGGTGATCCACGACGCCACCCTCAAGCGCACCACCGGCCGGCGCGGCAAGGTGGTCGAACACCCGGCCGCCGACCTGGTCAAGGTCGATGCCCGCAAGGGCGGGCCAGGCCACGTGCAGCCCTGCCCGATTCCCACGCTGGAAGAGCTGTTCCAGAAATGCCCGTTCGAGCACTGGCAACTGGAGGTGAAAAGCGCATCGCGCACGCGCGCTGCCACCACCGTTCTGGCCATCCGCGAGCTGGCCCAGCAGTACGGCTTGCTGGACAAGGTCACCATCACCTCCAGCTCGCGCGAAGTACTGGGTGCAGCCCAGGAGCTGGTGCCAGATGTGAAACGTGGGCTGGTGGCGGAGTACGCGTGGCTCGACCCGTTGAAGGTCGCCCAGAACTACGGCTGCGACTTGCTGGCCCTGAACTGGACGCTATGCACCCCCGAACGCCTGCTCAAAGCACAGGCCCAGGGTTTGCACGTGTCGGTGTGGACGGTCAACGAGCCGGCACTGATGCGCCGGCTGGCTGACTTTGGCGTGGACAGCCTGATTACAGACTTTCCCGGTTTGGCCAAGACCACCCTCGGGCAGGGTTGAAATCGGTCTCTCCGACCGGCTCAGGCCACCGGTCGGAGCCGCTCAAAAAAGCCGGTTCAGGCCGTCGTAGGCAGCTACCCGGTAGGCTTCGGCCATGGTCGGGTAGTTGAACGTGGTGTTGACGAAATACTTCAGGTTGTTCTGCTCACCTGGCTGGTTCATGATCGCCTGGCCGATGTGGACAATCTCCGAGGCCTGGTAGCCGAAGCAGTGAACACCCAGGATTTCCAGGGTTTCGCGGTGGAACAGAATCTTCAGCATGCCTTGCGGCTCGCCGGCAATCTGCGCCCGCGCCATGCTCTTGAAGAACGCCTTGCCCACTTCGTACGGCACCTTGGCCTGGGTCAGCTCCTGTTCGTTTTTGCCGATCGAGCTGATTTCCGGAATGGTGTAGATGCCGGTCGGCACGTCATTGACGAAGCGCCAGCTGCCGTTGTCCACGATGCTGCCAGCGGCCGAGCGGCCCTGGTCATGGGCGGCACTGGCCAGGCTTGGCCAGCCGATCACGTCACCGGCGCCGTAGATGTTCGGCACGCTGGTACGGTAGGCCTCGTCGACCTCGATCTGGCCCCGGCTGTTGACCTTGATGCCAATGTTCTCCAGGCCCAGCTTGTCGGTGTTGCCGGTACGGCCGTTGCACCACAGCAAGGCGTCGGCCTTGATCTTCTTGCCCGACTTCAGGTGCAGGATAACACCGTTGTCCAGGCCTTCGACGCGCTCATAATCTTCGTTGTGCCGCACGGTGATGTTGTTGTTGCTGAAGTGGTAGCTCAGCGCCTGGGAAATTTCCGAGTCGAGGAAGCTCAGCAACTGGCCGCGGTTGTCCACCAGCTCTACCAGCACACCCAGGCCACTGAAGATCGAAGCGTATTCGCAACCGATAACGCCGGCGCCGTAAACGATCAGCTTGCGCGGGGTGTGGCTGAGGCTGAGGATGGTATCGCTGTCGTAGACGCGCGGGTGGTGGAAGTCGATGTCGGCCGGGCGGTAGGGGCGTGAACCGGTCGCGATGATGATGTGCTTGGCATTGAGCTTTTCCACCACGCCGTTCGAGCACACCACTTCCACGGTCTGCTCGTCGGCAAAACTGCCGGTACCGACGAACACGTCAACCCGGTTGCGGGCGTAGTAGCCCGTGCGCGAAGCCACTTGCTTGGCGATGACCTTCTCGGCGCTTTTCAGCACGTCCGGGAACGAAAACCAACGCGGCTCGCCAATGGCACGGAACATGGGGTTGGTGTTGAACTGCATGATCTGCCGCACCGAGTGACGCAGTGCCTTGGACGGGATGGTGCCCAGGTGGGTGCAGTTACCACCGACCTGGCGACGGTCATCGACCATCGCAACCTTGCGCCCTGCTTTGGCGGCATTCATTGCCGCGCCTTCACCGGCCGGGCCGGAACCCAGCACCACTACGTCGTAGTTGTAGACAGCCATGCGTACTCCTTCAGAACTGGCCCGCAAGCCACGGTCGCTCGCGGGACGCGATCATGCCGCCGGGGCGCCATGAGAAAATTCGGGTGCAGTCTAATCAAGCGTGAACGCCGCGCACATTAACCCTTGGTCGCGTCGTAGGCCAATTTCGCCCGCACTACATATGCTTTACCGATCCCTGGCGGCAATCATCCCTGCTTGCGCTTTCACTCGCCTTTCACCGCCTGCGCAAACGCGGGCGTAGCTCGGGAGACGCAGCCACCCCCGGCCCGAGTCACCCGAACGGCGGCACGGGCATGCGCACCTGTCTCCGGACACGGGCATCGATAGGGGGTGCCAATAGCGCCGGCCATTGTCCTCGAAATAGTGCCGCTCGTCATCCGAGCCCAAGTGATTTACCGGGCGTACGCACCTGCAAAGGCCGCAGCAACATGAAAAGCAGGCAAAAAAAACGGGAACCCGAAGGTTCCCGTTTCTTCATTGCCTTACCCGCGAATCAGCGTGGGAATGCAGGCGGGTTCACACCGGCCATGTCTTCCATCACGCGAACCACCTGGCAGCTGTAACCGAATTCGTTGTCGTACCACACGTACAGAACAACACGGTTGTCATTGGCGATGGTCGCTTCAGCGTCCACCACACCGGCGTGGCGCGAGCCAACGAAGTCGGTCGAAACCACTTCCTGCGAGGCAACGTAGTCGATCTGCTTGTGCAGCTCCGAGTGCATTGCGGTCTGGCGCAGGTACTCGTTGATTTCGTCGCGAGTAGTGGCCTTTTCCAGGTTCAGGTTGAGGATGGCCATCGAAACGTTCGGCGTAGGTACGCGGATGGCGTTGCCGGTCAGCTTGCCCTTGAGCACTGGCAGTGCCTTGGCAGCAGCGGTGGCGGCACCGGTTTCGGTGATGACCATGTTCAGCGGCGCGGCGCGGCCACGGCGGCTGCCCTTGTGGAAGTTGTCGATCAGGTTCTGGTCGTTGGTGAACGAGTGAACGGTTTCGACGTGGCCGTTGACGATGCCGTACTGGTCGTTGATGGCCTTGAGCACCGGCACGATGGCGTTGGTGGTGCAGGAAGCTGCCGAGATGATCTTGTCATCGGCCGTGATATCGCCGTGGTTGATGCCATGCACGATGTTCTTCAGCGCGCCCTTGCCAGGTGCGGTGAGGATCACGCGGGCAGCGCCCGGGCAGGCCAGGTGCTGGCCCAGGCCGTCGGCATCACGCCATACACCGGTGTTGTCGACGATCAGCGCGTTTTCGATACCGTACTGGGTATAGTCGACTTCGCTTGGGTTCTTGGCGTAGATAACCTGGATCAGGTTGCCGTTGGCAGTGATGGTGTTGTTGGCTTCATCGATGGTGATGGTGCCATCGAACGGGCCATGCACCGAGTCACGGCGCAGCAGGCTGGCACGCTTGACCAGGTCGTTTTCGGCGCCCTTGCGCACAACGATGGCGCGCAGGCGCAGGCCGTCGCCGCCACCGGTCTTCTCGATCAGGATGCGCGCCAGCAGGCGGCCGATGCGGCCGAAGCCGTACAGCACCACGTCAGTGCCTTTGCGTGCCGAAGCGTTCTGCTGGCCAACCACGTCGGCCAGCTCTTCACGGACGAACTGCTCGGCAGTGCGGCCATTGCCTTCCTGCTTGAACTTGTTGGCCAGCTTGCCCAGGTCGACCGAAGCGGCGCCCAGTTTCAGCTCGCTCATGGCTTTGAGCAGGGGGAATGTCTCGTGGACGGACAGTTCGGTTTCGTCGGTTTGGCGATGACGCGCAAAGCGGTGCGCCTTGAGGATCGAGATAACCGAACGGTTGATCAGGCTGCGGCCATAAATCGAGCTCACCACATTGTTGTTGCGGTAGAGCTGACCGATAAGCGGGATCATCGCTTCAGCCAGCGCTTCACGATCGATCCACTCACCAAGACACTGGTCGGGCTTCTGAGTCACGGGAACCTTCCACATGTAGGGACAGAAAAAAGGGGCTACATTATGACGCCCCAACACAGAACCGGCAATGAGCGCCTGTCGCAGTGAGCCAAGCCAGCATTCATGCCCTTTGGAGCCTGACAGCCGGCACCGTCACCGGTACAATCGGTCTCTTTGCCGCAACGCTTGGAGTGCAATCTCCCGTGTCAGTTCTGCGCCTACCGCAAATGTCGGCCACGGCCGGCAAACAAACCTGGGGCAACCTGCCCGGTGCCGCCCTCAGCCTTGCCATCGCCGAGGCCGCCAGCAGCGCTGGCCGCTTCACCCTGTTATTGACGGCCGACAGCCAGGCCGCCGACCGCCTGGAACAGGAGCTGCGTTTCTTCGCACCCGACCTGCCGGTGCTGCCGTTTCCCGATTGGGAAACCCTGCCCTACGACCTGTTCTCGCCGCACCAGGACATCATCTCCCAGCGCATCGCCAGCCTTTACCGCTTGCCTGAGCTGAGCCACGGCATCCTCGTGGTGCCGGTGACCACCGCCCTGCACCGCCTGGCACCCACGCGTTTTCTGCTGGGCAGCAGCCTGGTGCTGGACGTGGGCCAGACCCTCGACGTGGAGCAGATGCGCACGCGGCTGGAAGCCACCGGCTACCGCTGCGTCGACACGGTCTATGAGCATGGCGAGTTCGCCGTGCGCGGTGCACTGATCGACCTGTTCCCCATGGGCAGCAAGCTGCCCTACCGCATCGACCTGTTCGATGACGAGATCGAGACCCTGCGCACCTTCGACCCCGAGACCCAGCGCTCGATAGACAAGGTGGATTCCGTGCGCCTGCTGCCTGCGCGCGAATTCCCCATGCAAAAGGACGAAGTGACCCGCTTCAAGGCACGCTTTCGCGAACGCTTCGACGTCGACTTCCGCCGCAGCGCGATCTTCCAGGACCTGGCCAGCGGTATCATCCCCGCCGGTATCGAGTACTACCTGCCCTTGTTCTTCGAAGAAACCTCCACCCTGTTCGACTACCTGCCGGCGGACACCCAGGTGTTTTCGCTGCCGGGGGTGGAACAGGCCGCCGAACACTTCTGGAACGACGTGCGCGGGCGTTATGAAGACCGCCGTGGCGACCTCAGCCGGCCACTGCTGCCACCGGCCGAGCTGTTCCTGCCGGTCGAAGACTGCTTCGCCCGGCTCAAGCAGTGGCCGCGGGTGGTTGTCAGCAGCGACGACCTGGAAGCCGGCGCAGGGCGCGAGCGCTTCCCGGCGCGCGCCCTGCCCAACCTGGCGATCGAGGCCAAGGCCAACCAGCCACTGGCCGAGCTGGCCAGCTTCCTCGACCAGTTCCCCGGCCGCGTGCTGTTCACCGCTGAATCGGCCGGCCGACGCGAGGTATTGCTGGAGCTGCTCGAACGGCTGAAGCTGCGCCCGCACACCGTTGATGGCTGGCACGATTTCATCACCGGTGCCGAGCGTCTGGCCATCACCATCGCCCCACTGGACGAAGGCCTGCTGCTGGACGACCCGGCCATTGCCCTGGTCGCCGAAAGCCCGCTGTTCGGCCAGCGCGTCATGCAGCGCCGGCGCCGTGACAAACGTGGCGAAACCGCCAATGACGCGGTAATCAAGAACCTTACCGAACTGCGCGAAGGCGCACCGGTGGTGCACATTGACCATGGCGTAGGCCGCTACCTGGGCCTGGCCACGCTGGAAATCGACGGCCAGGCTGCAGAGTTCCTGACCCTGGAATATGCCGAAAACGCCAAGCTCTATGTGCCGGTCGCCAACCTGCACCTGATCGCCCGCTACACTGGCAGCGACGACGCCCTGGCACCGCTGCACCGGCTGGGTTCGGAAGCCTGGCAGAAGGCCAAGCGCAAGGCTGCCGAACAAGTCCGCGACGTGGCCGCCGAACTGCTCGACATCTACGCCCGGCGTGCCGCGCGCAAAGGCTACGCCTTCGCCGACCCGTCCGCCGACTACGCCACGTTCAGCGCCGGCTTCCCGTTCGAGGAAACCCCCGACCAGCAGGCCGCCATCGAAGCCGTGCGCGCCGACATGCTCGCGCCCAAGCCGATGGACCGCCTGGTCTGTGGCGACGTGGGCTTCGGCAAAACCGAAGTGGCCATGCGTGCGGCGTTCATTGCCGTGCACAGCGGCCGCCAGGTGGCGGTACTGGTGCCGACCACCCTGCTCGCCCAACAGCACTACAACAGCTTCCGCGACCGCTTCGCCGACTGGCCGGTGACCGTGGAAGTGATGAGCCGCTTCAAGTCCGCCAAGGAAGTCGCCGCCGCCGCCGCAGACCTGGCCGAGGGCAAGATCGACATCCTGATCGGCACCCACAAGCTGCTACAGGACGACGTACGCTTCAAGGACCTGGGCCTGGCAATCATCGACGAAGAGCACCGTTTTGGCGTACGCCAGAAGGAGCAGCTCAAGGCCCTGCGCAGCGAAGTCGACATCCTCACCCTCACCGCCACCCCCATCCCGCGCACGCTCAACATGGCGGTGGCGGGCATGCGCGACCTGTCCATCATCGCCACGCCGCCGGCGCGCCGCCTGTCAGTGCGCACCTTCGTCATGGAGCAGAACAAGAGCACCGTCAAAGAGGCGCTGCTGCGCGAACTGCTGCGCGGCGGCCAGGTGTACTACCTGCACAACGATGTGAAAACCATCGAGAAATGCGCAGCCGACCTCGCCGAACTGGTACCCGAGGCACGCATCGGCATCGGCCATGGGCAAATGCGCGAGCGTGAACTGGAACAGGTGATGAGCGACTTCTACCACAAGCGCTTCAATGTGCTGGTGGCTTCGACCATCATCGAAACCGGTATCGACGTGCCCAGCGCCAACACCATCGTCATCGAACGCGCCGACAAGTTCGGCCTGGCCCAGCTGCACCAGCTGCGCGGCCGGGTTGGCCGCAGCCACCACCAGGCTTACGCCTACCTGCTCACGCCCACCCGGCAGAAGGTCAGCGCCGACGCCGAAAAGCGCCTGGAAGCGATCGCCAACACCCAGGACCTTGGCGCCGGGTTCGTGCTGGCGACCAACGACCTGGAAATCCGCGGTGCCGGCGAGCTGCTGGGCGAAGGCCAGAGCGGGCAGATCCAGGCCGTTGGCTTCACCCTGTACATGGAAATGCTCGAGCGCGCAGTCAAGGCCATTCGCAAAGGCACCCAGCCCAACCTGGAACAGCCACTGGGCGGCGGCCCGGAGATCAACCTGCGCCTGCCTGCGCTGATCCCCGAAGACTACCTGCCCGATGTGCATGCCAGGCTGATCCTGTACAAACGCATTGCCTCGGCGGCTGACGAAGAGGGCCTCAAGGACCTGCAGGTCGAAATGATCGACCGCTTCGGCCTGCTACCGGAACCCACCAAGAACCTCATGCGCCTGACGTCGCTCAAGCTGCAGGCGGAAAAGCTCGGCATCAAGAAAGTCGATGCCGGCCCCAATGGCGGCAAGCTCGAGTTCGAGGCCGAAACCCCGGTAGACCCGCTGACTTTGATCAAACTGATTCAGGGCCAGCCCAAACGCTACAAGTTCGAAGGCGCGACCCAGTTCCGCTTCCTGGTGCCGATGGAGCGCCCGGACGAACGCTTCAACACCCTGGAGGCGCTGTTCGAGCGCCTGACCCCACAGCCTGCCTAAGGAAGATTCATGCGTGCCATCCGTTGCCTGACCCTGCTGCTGGCGCTGTTCGCGCCAGCCGCCTTCGCCGAAGGCCTGTATCAGGTAGAAATGATTCTGGTGCGGCAGAACAGCGTGCCCGCCTTTACCAGCCCGTTCGCACCGGAAGACTGGAGCGGCGGTGCTGCGCGCCTGCACAAAGACGCCGAGCAACGCCCGGCGCTGGAAGACGAAGCCACCCGCCTGGAAGCGACCGCAGACTACACCGTGCTGATGCACAAGGCCTGGCGGCAACAGGTGGGCGACCAACCCAGCCGCATCGCCCTGGGTGAAGGCACCGAGCAATTCGGCCATTTCCCTATCGAAGGCAACCTGAGCATTGCCCAAGCGCGCTTTATCGCGGTAGAGGCCAACTTCTGGGTCAACCAGCTGGATGGCAACGGCAGCGTGCTGCAAAGCGAGCAGTTCAAGCAAAGCAACAGTAACGTCAAAGGTGGGCAACTGACCTTCCTCGACGGTGGGCACCTGGCGGTACTGCTGAAGATCACGCCACCGGGCACGCCGAAAATGCCGGCCATGGACCCGGAGATGATGGAGCAGTAAGCGCATGAAGCCAGATGCCGTCGAGTTGGTGAATCAATACCCGAACTGGACCCAGTCGTTCAGCAAGGCCACCCTGCAGCGCGCAGAACGCTATGCCGATGAAGGCCGGGTAGAACTGGACGCTATCTATCGCCAGACCATCACCGCCCGGTGCGAAGGCAGCGGCGACAATGTCTACCAGCAAACCATCGAACTGCACATTGCAGGCGGCCGCTGCCACGTCGAGGGTGAGTGCGACTGCCCGGTACGCCAAAACTGCAAGCATTGCGCTGCGGTACTGTTCACCCTCAGCGGCCCCACCATCAGTACCGAGCCTGTGCAAAGCCCGCCGGGTACGCTGTCGGCCGAACTGCAGCACTGGCTCAGTGGCCTGGAGCAGCCGCCGGCCCAGACCGGCGCAGCCGATGACAAACGCGGGCGCATGGTCTGCTACCAGCTGCAACTGACCGATACTGCCGGCTGCACGCTGCTGGTGCGCAAAGGCACACGCAGCGAGGACGGCATCCGCTTCAGCCGGGTGCAGTCGCTTTACGATTTTCTCTACGAGCCGCCGCGCTTCGTCACCGACCAGGACACGCGCATCCTGCGCCTGCTTGCGGCATTGAACCAGGGGGCCGGCCAGGACCGCGGCTACCAACTCAAAGGCCAGGAAGGCGGGGAACTGTTCCAGCGCGCACTGGAAACCGGGCGCATGCTGTTCGACGTCAACATGCCCCTGCTGCACGAAGGCCCGACGCGCCCAGCCGAGTTCCGCTGGGTACGCCAGGGCAATGGCAACTACCGGGGGCTGTGGTACAGCGGTGAGGAACCGCTGCGCTGCGTCATCCCGCTGCTGCCGCTGTACTACTTCGATGTGCAGGCGCAGGAGGTGGGCAAGGTCGAACACACCCTTGACCCGCATGTGGCCGTGCAGCTGACCATCGCCCCCGATGTGCCGGAACACCTGGTCGTCCCCCTGAGCCACAAGCTCAATGCCCTGAGCCACAAGGTGCCGACCCCAGCCCCCGTGCGAGAGCAAGTGATCGAGGACATACAGCCACAGGCCCTGCTGGCCCTCGGCAGCCTCGAGTACACCGCCTACATGCCGAAAACCGGGCGCATGCAACGGCAGATGCAACATCGCGCCGCATTGGCATTCGACTATGACGGCCTGCAAGCCAGCGGTAGCGACGACAAGCCACTGACCCGCCTTGCAGGCAACACCAGCCAGCGCATCCGCCGCCAGCCCCAGGCTGAACAAGCCCTGCGCAAGGTGCTGCGGGACTTCGGCTTCAGGCCTGCAACCCGGCAGAGCAAGGCATTGCCCGACAGTGCCGGGGAAATGTATCAACTGCCCGACGACGAAGCCTGGCTGCACTTTGCCCGCGAGGGCCTGCCACGCCTGCGCGAAGCCGGCTGGGCCATCGATACCCACCGCGATTTCGCCTTCGACCTGCAAGAGGTGGAAGACTGGTACGCGACCATCGACGAAGCGCCGGGCCATGAATGGTTCGACCTGGAACTGGGCATCGTGGTCGATGGCCAGCGCCACAGCCTGTTGCCGATCGTGCTGCAATTGCTGCGCAGCAGCCCAGAGCTGTTACGCCCCAGCGAACTGGCCCGGCGCAGTGACGACGAGCACCTGTTGATCGACCTGAACCGCGGCCGCCTGGATGCCTCGCCCTTGCGCGTCGCCCTGCCTTATGGCCGTATCAAGGCAGTGATGGGCACCCTGGGCGAGCTGTACCTGCACGAAGGCAGCGTAGGCCCGGCCCTGCGCCTGGACCGCGCCGACGCCGCGCGCCTGAACCAGATCGAAGGCATGCCGCTGCATTGGCAAGGTGGCGAGCATGTGCGCGACCTGGGGCGCCGCCTGCGTGACGCGCGTGACCTGCAGGTCGCACCGCCAGTCGCGCTGCGGGCCAGCCTGCGCGCCTACCAGCAGCAAGGCCTGAACTGGCTGCAGGCCCTGCGCGAAATGGGTACCGGCGGCATTCTGGGCGACGACATGGGCTTGGGCAAGACCCTGCAAGCCTTGGCTCACCTGCTGCTGGAAAAGGAAAGCGGGCGCCTCGTCAGCCCAGCCCTGGTCGTGATGCCGACCAGCCTGATACCCAACTGGCTGGACGAAGCCGCACGCTTCGCCCCCGACCTGCGTGTACTGCCCCTGCACGGGCCAGGGCGCAGCAAGCATTTTGCCAAGCTGGGCGACTACGACCTGGTCCTCACCACCTATGCGCTGCTGCCCCGCGACCTGCAGCACCTGCGCGCGCACGCGTGGCACTTGCTGGTGCTGGACGAGGCACAGAACATCAAAAGCAGTACCAGCAAGGCGGCCCTGGCCGCCTGCGAACTGCAGGCCACCCAGCGTCTGTGCCTGACCGGCACGCCGATGGAAAACAACCTGGGCGAACTGTGGTCGATCTTCCACTTCCTGATGCCCGGCTGGCTGGGTGAACTGAAGCGCTTCAACCAGGACTACCGCACGCCGATCGAGCGCCACGGTGACAGCGAGCGCATGGCCCACCTGGCCAACCGCGTCCGGCCGTTCCTGTTGCGCCGCACCAAGGAGCAGGTGGCCACCGAGCTGCCGGCCAAAACCGAGATGGTGCACTGGGTCGAGCTCAGCGACGCCCAGCGCGACACCTACGAAGCGGTACGCGTGGCCATGGACAAGAAAGTCCGCGATGAAATTGCCCGCAACGGTGCCGCGCGCAGCCAGATCGTGATCCTCGACGCGCTGCTCAAGCTGCGCCAGGTGTGCTGCGACCTGCGCCTGGTAAAAGGCGTGGAGAGCAAGGGTAACCAGGCCGACAAGGGCAAGCTGGGGGCACTGCTGCAAATGCTCGATGAGCTGCTCAGCGAAGGCCGCCGGGTACTGCTGTTTTCGCAGTTCACGTCGATGCTTGCACTGATCGAGCAGGAACTGCAAAAGCGCCAGATCCGCTACAGCCTGCTCACCGGCGATACCCGCGACCGGCGTACGCCGGTGCAGCAGTTCCAGCAGGGTGACAGCGAGGTGTTCCTGATCAGCCTGAAGGCCGGCGGCGTGGGCCTGAACCTGACGGCGGCAGACACGGTGATCCACTTCGACCCCTGGTGGAACCCGGCCAGCGAAAACCAGGCCACCGACCGCGCCTACCGTATAGGCCAGGACAAACCGGTGTTCGTGTTCAAGCTGATTACCCGCGGCACGGTGGAAGAGAAAATACAGGCACTGCAGCAGGAGAAGGCCGCGCTGGCGGCGAGCCTGCTCGATGGCGGCCAGGCTGGGCAGTGGCGGCTGGGGGATGAAGAGATCGATGCCCTGTTTGCACCGTTGCCAGGCAAGCGTGGGCGCTGATGCCCTCGGGTCGGCCGTGAGGGTTGGCTGGCAGTGAGGCCGAGCGCCGCGCGGGCGGCGATCTCACTGGCAACCAGCAACCCGCTCCAGCGGCGACAAATCAGTCGACCAGCTGCGCCTCTTTCAACGCGCCCAACGCCGCCAGCCAGCGTGGCTGCTGGCGATAGTCGGTACGTGCAAAGCCCTGCCCGCGCATCCGGGCGATACGCGGCGAGGGCCTGACCTGCATGCGCTGCGCTGCGCTCAGTGCCAGCTCTGCCGCCGCGCGGTCATTGCAAACCAGGCCCATGTCGCAGCCGGCAGACAATGCCGCCTCGATACGGCTGGCCGCATCGCCCACCACATGGGCACCGGCCATCGACAGGTCATCACTGAAGATCACCCCGTTAAAGCCCAGCTCGCCACGCAGAATGTCCTGCAGCCAGCGGCGCGAGAAGCCGGCCGGCTGGTCGTCCACCTGCGGGTAGATGACATGCGCCTGCATCACCGCCGCCAATTGCCCGCTCAGGCGGCTGAACGGTACAAGGTCGGCTTGGCGCAGTTGCGCAAGGCTGCGCTCATCGGTGGGAATGGCCACGTGCGAATCGGCCTCGGCCCAGCCATGCCCCGGGAAGTGCTTGCCGCAGGCCGCCATGCCGGCGGCATTCATGCCGCGGATGAACGCCCCGGCCAACTGCGTCGCACGCAGCGGGTCGCCCTCGAAGGCGCGGCTGCCCACCACGGCACTGCGCTGGTGATCAAGGTCAAGCACCGGAGCGAAGCTCAGGTCCAGGCCCACTGCCAGCACTTCGGTCGCCATCAGCCAGCCACACTGCTCGGCCAGGTATTCAGCGTTGTCGTTGTCGGCCAGCGCGCGCATGGCGGGCAGGCGCACAAAGCCCTGGCGCAGGCGTTGCACACGGCCGCCCTCCTGGTCCACCGCCAGAATCAGATCGGGGCGTATGGCGCGGATGGATGCGCATAGCTCACGCACCTGGCGCGGGCTGTCGATATTGCGGGCGAAGATGATCAGGCCGGCCACTTCGGGCTGGCGCAGCAGGTGACGGTCTTCGGCGGTCAGCCATTTACCGGCGATGTCCACCATCAGGGAGCCTTGCAGACTGACGGTCATGGGTATTCCTTAATTGAAGACTGAACAGAAGCGGCGCTAGCTTAGCCCAAGCGCCCCGCCGCGCCCAGCCTTCAGGCCTTGGCCGTGGCGGCGCTGCTCTTGGTGCGTGGGCGCAGTTGTGCAGTGGCCATGGCCGGGTCGGTGACGCCACTGTCGGCCCGCATGCCGGCCGCCAGGAACGGCACCATCAGGCGCATGACCTGTTCGATGGACGTATTGATACCGAAGTCGGTTTCGGCGATGGCCCGCAGGGCCTTGATGCCGGACATGCTGAACGCGGCCGCCCCCAGCATGAAGTGCACGCGCCAGAACAGCTCCAGCGGCGGAATACGGGGAGCCGCCTCGTTGACCAACAGCATGTAGCGGCGGAACACCTTGCCGTACATGTCTTCCAGGTAGCGCCGCAAGTGCCCTTGGCTCTGGCTGAAGGCAAGGCCCAGCAGCCGCATGAAGATCGACAGGTCGTTGTTGCTGCGCGGCTGCACGGCCAATGCCTGCTCCACCAGCATTTCCAGCAGCTCTTCCAGGCTTGGCTTGTGCTCGGGCTTGGCCTGGCGGCGTTCCAGTTCACGCTCGAGGCTGGCGCAGAACGGGCCCAGGAAGCGCGAGAACACAGCCTGGATAAGCGCTTTTTTGGAACCGAAGTGATAGTTGACCGCCGCCAGGTTGACCCCGGCCTTGCTGGTAATCAGCCGCAGCGAGGTTTCAGCGAACCCCCTTTCCGCGAACAGCTGCTCGGCAGCATCGAGAATGCGTTCAACGGTTTCCGATTGGGCCATGACTACTCCGACTACTCCGCCAGACAAACAGTTGTTTGAAACATACGTTTCAGCCCTGCATCTGTCAAGGCTCGGTGACCGGGCGGTCGCCGTTGGAAAACAGGCGCGTCGTGCCTCCGGGAGGGGGCGTTCGACTTTTCTTGCAACGTGTGGCTTGAAGCTTATCCAGTACTGTATATAATCCCAGTCACTGTACAAAAAGCCAGAGCGCCCAACATGCTGAAACTGACGCCACGCCAAGCCGAAATTCTCGCGTTCATCAAGCGTTGCCTGGAAGACAACGGTTTCCCGCCCACACGTGCCGAGATCGCTCAGGAACTGGGCTTCAAATCGCCCAACGCTGCCGAAGAACACCTCAAGGCCCTCGCCCGCAAGGGTGCCATCGAAATGACCCCAGGTGCATCCCGCGGCATCCGCATCCCGGGCTTCGAAGCCAAGGCCGAAGAAAGCGGCCTGCCCATCATCGGCCGTGTGGCTGCCGGTGCACCGATCCTTGCCGAGCAGCACATCGAGCAATCGTGCAACATCAACCCCGCGTTCTTCCACCCCCAGGCCGACTATTTACTGCGCGTGCACGGCATGAGCATGAAGGACGTCGGTATCCTGGACGGCGACCTGCTGGCAGTACACACCTGCCGTGAAGCACGCAACGGCCAGATCGTGGTGGCCCGCATCGGCGACGAAGTGACCGTCAAGCGCTTCAAGCGCGAAGGCAGCAAAGTCTGGCTGCTGGCCGAAAACCCCGAATTCGCCCCTATCGAAGTCGACCTGAAAGAACAGGAACTGGTGATCGAGGGCTTGAGCGTCGGCGTCATTCGCCGCTGATCCAGGAGGCGTCATGCAGCAGTTCATTCACGTACCCGAGCAAGCCCAGTTGCCGTTGTTCGAAGCATTCCTTGCCCAACCCGTACTTCCTGGCTTAAAGGCCAGCGAACTGGCACGCAAGCACAGCGACCCCGAGCTTTTCAGCGAACTGTCGCTGCGTGGCGCCCAAGGGCACTGCCAAAACCTGCTGGCACCCGTACTGCGTGAGCTGAGCGAAGAAGACGAAACCCGCTGGCTGACCCTGATCGCGCCGCCGTCGAGCCTGACCCAGGCCTGGCTGCGCGACGCAGGCCTCAACCGTGAACGGATCCTGCTGCTGCAACCCCGTAGCAATCAGAGCCCATTGCAGCTGGCCTGCGAAGCCCTGCGCCTGGGCCTTAGCCACACAGTGGTCAGCTGGCTGGGTAGCGTGAATGCTACTGCCCGCCAGCAACTGCTACGGGCAGCCACTACCGGAAATGCACAAAGCCTGAACATCCGCCTCGGCTGATGTTCAGGCTTTGCCTGTTACTTCAAAACGCCAGGCACCTGCTGCACCCTCAGGGTTCAGTGCAGCACCCGCGGCCCTTCATCACGCTCAGCCTCACCTTCCATCAGGCGACCGGCCATCTGCACACCCACGCTGAGCATGGCCTTGGCCACTTCAACATGCTGACCCTGCAGAAATACCTTGGCGTCTTCCGAGAAATCCAAGGTTACCAGTGAGCCTTCATCCTCGGCGCGACGCAGTTCGATGCGGCCATCAGGCAACTCGACAATTTCCAGAAAAGACGTAGACATAAATGGCAGTTCTCCGCGAAAGGCCAGTATTGTATCAGCCGTTGCCGCGATCAGCACTCACTCAACGCGTCGCGAAAACGCCTGACCAGGCCTTTGAGGTTATTGCGCCAGCTTTCCAGCTCGGCGCGGGACAACGCTGGTTGCTCGGGCTCGTCAAGGTTCACGGCTTGGATCAGCGGCTGAGTAACATCGGTTTTTGGCGCTTTCCTGGCGACAGGTGGTCGGAACAAATCGGCATAAGCACTGAGCATTTGCGCCAGCCACGTTTCACGCTGGCGCGCCAGCTCCAGCAGCTCGGCCACCTCGGGGATGGCAATACCGTTCAGGCTGTCGTCGGCCAGCGCCTGCTCCACAGTTGCCACCACCGGCAGGCGGTAGAAAGCACCAATTTCATGGCACATGCCCAGTAGCGCGCCGTACAGGTGAAACAGCGCCGACTCGCGCTCGGCCTGTACCAGGCCCTGGGCATTCATGGCCTGGCTTTGCTCGGCCTTGGCCATGGCCTCGAGGGCGAGGCCGGCAAAGAACAGTTTCTGGTTGGTGCGGGTGTAGGTTTCCTGGGCCATTTCTGTGCCCTCCCTTCAGGCTGCAAGGCAAGTTTCTGCATCATAAATGATTGGGGCCGCTAAGCGGCCCCAATTACAGCACTGAAGGCTCAGCGCTTGTCTTCTACCTTCCACGCGCCACCGTCGTAGAACGCCTTCCAGCCGGTAGGCTTACCATCAACCTCGGACTGCACGTACTGCTCCTTGGTCTTGCGGCTGTAGCGGATCACTGCAGGGCGGCCGTCCGGGTCCTTCTGCGGCGCATCGCACAGGAAGTGGTACTTCGGGTCGATCTCGTGCTTGTGCGGCACGATTTCCATGACCAGTGGTGCCCGGGTTTCGCGGTTCTTGGGGAACTGGCTGGCCGCCAGGAACAACCCCGAGGCGCCATCGCGCAGCACGTAGGTGTCGTCCACCTTCTCGCACTTGAGCTCAGGCATGTCCACCTTGTCCATCTTCGGTGGCGCTGCCTCACCGCTTTTCAGCAGTTTGCGGGTGTTCTTGCAAGCCGGGTTGGTGCAGCCGAAGAACTTGCCGAACCGGCCGGTCTTCAGTTGCATCTCGCTACCGCACTTGTCGCATTCCAGGCTTGGCCCTTCGTAACCCTTGATGCGGTAGTTGCCTTCTTCGATTTCGTAGCCAGGGCAGTCCGGGTTGTTACCGCAGATATGCAGCTTGTGCTTCTCATCCAGCAAGTAGGCATCCATCGCCGTGGCGCAGATCGGGCAACGGTGCTTGCCCAACAGCACCCGCGACTCGGACTCACCCTCGTCGTCCGCAGCGATTTCATCGCCGGGCACCAGGTTGACGGTCGCCTTGCAACGCTCTTTCGGCGGCAGGCTGTAGCCAGAGCAGCCAAGGAATACCCCAGTGGAAGCAGTACGAATCATCATTGGCCGGCCACATTCCTTGCACGGAATGTTGGTCATGGTCGGCTGGTTGGCGCGCATGCCGTCTTCGCTCGACTCGGCCGTCTGCAGCTTCTTGCTGAAGTCGCCATAGAACTCGTCGAGCACGTTCTTCCAGTCACGCTCGCCCTGGGCCACGTCGTCGAGGTTCTCTTCCATGTCGGCGGTAAAGCCGTAGTCCATCAGGTTGGAGAAGCTTTCCGACAGGCGCTCGGTGACGATGTCGCCCATTTTCTCGGAGTAGAAGCGGCGGTTGTGCAGGGTCACATAACCACGGTCCTGGATGGTGGAAATGATCGCCGCGTAGGTCGACGGGCGACCGATGCCGCGCTTTTCCATTTCCTTTACCAGGCTGGCTTCGGTGAAGCGTGCCGGCGGCTTGGTGAAGTGCTGGCTCGGGTCGATCTGCAGCAACTTCAGCGCTTCGCCCTGGACCATTTCCGGCAGTACGTCGTCTTCACCCGGTTTGCTCTGCTGTGGCAGCACACGGGTATAACCGTCGAACTTCAGGATACGGCCCTTGGCGCGCAGCTCGAAATCGCCGGCAGCCACGGTGACACTGGTAGACAGGTACTGCGCCGGCGGCATCTGGCAAGCCAGGAACTGGCGCCAGATCAGCTCGTACAGGCGCTCGGCATCGCGCTCCATGCCACTGAGCTTGGTCGGGTGTGTATTCACGTCCGACGGGCGAATCGCTTCGTGCGCTTCCTGGGCGCCTTCTTTGCTGCCGTAGACCAGCGGTGCATCCGGCAGGTACTGCTTGCCGAACTCACGCTCGATGTAGCTGCGGGCCATGTCCAGGGCATCGGCCGACAGGTTGGTCGAGTCGGTACGCATGTACGTGATGTAGCCAGCTTCGTACAAGCGCTGGGCCATCATCATGGTCTTCTTCACACCGAAGCCCAGGCGGTTGCTGGCGGCCTGCTGCAGGGTGGAGGTAATGAACGGTGCCGACGGCTTGCTGCTGGTCGGGCGGTCTTCGCGCTTGACCACGCTGTAGCTGGAAGCCTTGAGCTTCTCCAGCGCGGCCATGGCCTGGGCTTCGTTCAGCGGCTTGAACGCCTCGCCATTTTCGCGCGCCACTTCGAAACGCACCTTGGCGTTTTTCGCGGTGCCGAGGTCGGCGTGGATTTCCCAGTATTCTTCGGGGATGAACGCGCGAATTTCACGCTCGCGCTCTACCACCAGCTTGACCGCTACCGACTGCACGCGACCGGCGGACAGGCCACGGGCAATCTTGGCCCACAGCAGCGGCGACACCATGTAGCCAACCACACGGTCAAGGAAACGCCGAGCCTGCTGGGCGTTGACCCGGTCGATGTCCAGCTCGCCCGGTTGCGAGAAGGCTTCCTGAATCGCCTTCTTGGTAATTTCGTTGAACACCACGCGCTTGTAGCGGGCCTCGTCACCACCGATGGCCTCGCGCAGGTGCCAGGCAATGGCTTCCCCTTCGCGGTCCAAGTCGGTTGCGAGATAGATGGTGTCGGCATCCTTGGCCAGGCGGCGCAGCTCTTCGATCACCTTTTCCTTGCCAGGCAGGATCTCGTACTTGGCTTTCCAGCCGTGGTCGGGGTCGACACCCATGCGCGACACCAGCTGGCGACGGGCCTTTTCCTTGGGTGAAAGTGCCGGGGCCTCACCCGCAGCCTTACCACGCTTGGCGGCCGGCTCTTTGCTTGCGCTGGCCGAACCGCTGGTGGGGAGGTCTCGGATATGGCCGATACTCGACTTCACCACGTACTGGTTGCCCAGGTACTTGTTGATGGTCTTGGCCTTGGCCGGGGATTCCACAATGACCAGCGATTTGCCCATGGATCGGAGTATTCCTGAATCTGAAGATGAAAAACGCGTCAGGTGCCGACACGCGGCACCGCTATATATAGTGGCAAAAGTGTGAGGTCAAGTTCGAACGATCATGCGTGCGACTTGCCCAGCAAGCCGGGCAGCCCCTTTTCGGCCTTGACCAAAGCAAAGCGTGGCACCTGCTCGCCGTCAACCTCGACGGACTCCTGGAACATCGAAAGTGGCCTTACCCAGAAGCTGTAGTCACCATACAGGCACTGGTAGAAAACCATCCACTCTTCGCTCTCGGAGTGCCGCGCAACGCTGAAGACACGGTACTCAGGCCCTTTGTAATGCCGGTATACGCCTGGCTGTATCTGCATGTTGCACACCCTCCTGAATAAAACCTGAAAAAACAAAACCGGGGCACAAGGCCCCGGTTGCTGTCCAGCGGCGCGATCAGACGCGTTCGAAGACAGTGGTGATACCTTGGCCGAGGCCGACGCACATGGTCGCCACCCCGAGGGTACCGCCATTTTGCTTCATGACATTGAGCAGGGTGCCGGAAATACGTGCCCCAGAGCAACCGAACGGGTGCCCCAAAGCGATGGCGCCGCCGTGCAGGTTAACCTTCTCATCCATCTTGTCGAGCACTTTCAAATCTTTCAGCACTGGCAAGGCCTGTGCAGCGAAGGCTTCGTTGAGCTCGATGAAGTCGATGTCTGCCATGGTCAGCCCGGCACGCTTGAGGGCTTTCTGGGTCGATGGCACCGGGCCGTAGCCCATGATCGCCGGGTCCACACCTGCCACCGCCATCGAGCGGATTACCGCCAACGGCTGGATACCCAGGTCCATGGCGCGCTGGCCAGACATGACGATCATGCACGACGCGCCGTCGGTGATCTGCGACGAAGTACCGGCCGTAACCGTGCCCCCTTTGGGGTTGAATGCCGGCTTGAGCGACGCCAGGCCTTCGAGGGTGGTTTCCGGGCGAATGGTTTCGTCGAAATCGAATACCTTCAGGAAGCCGTTCTCGTCGTAGCCCTGCATCGGGATGATTTCATCCTTGAACTTGCCTTCGACCGTAGCCTTGTGGGCCAACTGGTGCGAACGCAAACCAAACAGGTCCTGCTGCTCACGGGTGATGCCATGCATCTTGCCGAGCATTTCTGCAGTGAGGCCCATCATCCCGGAAGCCTTGGCGGCATGCAAGGACAGGTGCGGGTTAGGGTCCACGCCGTGCATCATGCTGACATGGCCCATATGCTCCACGCCGCCGACCACGAACACATCGCCGTTGCCGGTCATGATGGCCTGGGCGGCGGTGTGCAGCGCGCTCATCGACGAGCCGCACAGGCGGCTGACGGTTTGCGCAGCGGAGGTGTGCGGGATCTGCGTCATCAACGAAGCCATGCGGGCGATGTTCCAGCCCTGCTCCAGGGTCTGGTTGACGCAGCCCCAGATCACGTCCTCGACCTCTTTGGGGTCGACCTTGCCGTTGCGCTCCAGCAGCTTGCTGATCAGGTGCGCCGACATGTCTTCGGCGCGGGTGTTGCGGTGCATGCCACCCTTGGAGCGGCCCATCGGCGTGCGACCGAAGTCGACAATCACCACGTCTCTTGGATTCAGGCTCATATCAAATCTCTCGCTCTAGCTCGTTGACCGCTCAGTTGAAGAAGCGCTGGCCATTCTTGGCCATTTCGCGCAGCTTGGCGGTCGGGTGGTACAGCGGCCCCAGGTCGGCATAGCGATCGGCCAGGGCAACGAATTCGGCGACACCGATCGAGTCGATGTAGCGCAGCGCACCACCGCGGAAGGGAGGGAAACCAATGCCGTAGACCAGCCCCATGTCGGCTTCGGCAGCGGTCTCGACGATGCCGTCTTCCAGGCAGCGCACGGTCTCCAGGCACAGCGGCACCATCATCCAGTTGACGATGTCTTCATCGGTGACTTCACGCTGCTCGAACACGATCGGCTTGAGCACGTCGAGCACGGTAGCGTCGAACACTTTCTTCGGCTTGCCACGCTTGTCGGTTTCGTAGGCGTAGAAACCCTTGCCATTCTTCTGCCCCAGGCGGTTGGCCTCGTACAGGGCATCCACCGCCGAGCGGCGCTCGTCCTTCATGCGGTCAGGGAAACCTTCGGCCATCACGTCACGGCCGTGGTGGCCGGTGTCGATGCCTACCACGTCCATCAGGTAGGCCGGGCCCATTGGCCAGCCGAACTTTTCCATGACCTTGTCGATTCGCACGAAGTCGACACCGGCGCTGACCAGCTTGGCAAAGCCGCCGAAGTACGGGAACAGCACGCGGTTGACCAGGAAGCCCGGGCAGTCGTTGACCACGATCGGGTTCTTGCCCATTTTCTTGGCATAGGCCACGGTGGTGGCCACAGCCACTTCACTGGACTTCTCGCCACGGATCACTTCCACCAGCGGCATCATGTGCACCGGGTTGAAGAAGTGCATGCCGACGAAGTTTTCCGGGCGCTTGAGCGCCTTGGCCAGCAGGTTGATGGAGATGGTCGAAGTGTTGGAGGCCAGGATCGCATCGTCCTTGACCTGCCCTTCCACTTCCGCCAGCACCGCCTGTTTGACTTTCGGGTTCTCGACCACGGCCTCGACCACGATGTCGACATTGGCAAAGTCGCCATAGGACAGGGTCGGGCGAATGGCATTGAGCGCCTCGGCCATCTTGGCCGGGGTCAGGCGGCCCTTTTCGACGCGGTTGCCAAGGAGCTTGGAGGCCTCGTTCAAGCCCAGCTGGATGGCTTCCTCGCGGATGTCCTTCATCAGGATCGGGGTGCCCTTGACCGCGGACTGGTAGGCGATGCCGCCACCCATGATACCGGCGCCAAGCACGGCAGCCTGCTTCACGTCGTGGGCGATTTCGTCGTGCGCCTTGGCCTTGCGCTTGAGCTCCTGGTCGTTCAGGAACAGGCCGATCAGGCTCTCGGCAACCGAGGTCTTGGCCAGTTTGGCAAACCCGGCCGCTTCGACTTCCAGCGCCTTGTCGCGGCCGAAGTTGGCGGCCTTCTGAATGCTCTTGATGGCTTCGACCGGGGCCGGGTAGTTCGGCCCGGCCTGCCCGGCAACGAAGCCCTTGGCAGTTTCGAACGCCATCATCTGTTCGATGGCGTTGAGCTTGAGTTTTTCCAGCTTGGGTTGGCGTTTGGCCTTGTAGTCGAGCTCGCCGCTGATGGCGCGCTTGATCAGGTCGATGGCGCCAGCCTGCAGCAGCTCGGGCGCAACCACGGCATCGACGGCGCCGACTTTGAGGGCTTCTTCGGCGCGGTTTTCCTTGCCGGCAGCGATCCACTCGATGGCGTTGTCCGAACCGATCAGGCGCGGCAGGCGCACGGTGCCGCCAAAGCCCGGGTAGATGCCCAGCTTGACTTCCGGCAGGCCGATCTTGGCGCTGCTGGACATGACACGGTAATCGGCGGCAAGGCACATTTCCAGGCCGCCACCCAGGGCGATGCCATTGATGGCCGCGACGGTCGGCACTTCGAGGTCTTCGAAGGCGTTGAAGATGCGGTTGGCTTCCAGGTTGCCGGCGACCAGTTCGGCCTCGGGCAGCTTGAAGTTGTCGACGAACTCGGTGATGTCGGCGCCGACGATGAACACGTCCTTGCCACTGCTGACGATGACGCCCTTGACCGAGGCGTCAGCCTGGATGGCGCCTACGGCCTCGCGCAGCTCGTTCAGGGTCAGGCGGTTGAACTTGTTGACGGACTCACCCTTGAGGTCGAACTTGAGCTCGACGATGCCACTTTCAAGAGCCTTAACCGTGATGGCTTTACCTTCGTAAATCATCAACTGATCTCCACGATATGGAAGCTGAACTGTACACGCCGATCGCTGCAGCGGAAGCAGGCCTAGCTGCCCCGCCCAGGCACACCCGTCAGCGCGCTAGTCGGAAGTATGGCTTGGCGTGGTGACATACAAACGCTCAATTCATACGCCCGTTTGATTTGGGTGTGCACACATTCTCCGAAAAGATCTGCGTTGTCAAATGCTCACGAGCACGAAGAAAACGCGACTTTGCGGTCATTTTGTACCGTGCGCGCAGCAAACCATGATGACAGTGATCACCGGTCATTCATGCCAGCGATCGACCCGCGGGATTGCACAGGCGCTGCACATTTTCGCTTGCGCGCCGAGCGGGTATGGCTACACTGCCACTTGCGTGAATGAATACCCGGCCTGCCTGGCCTTTTCTGCGAAAGCAGAACGCAAAGCGGCGACTTGGCACCCCACCCCTTCAGGGGTATGCCAAGCCGCCGCTTTGTCGTTGTAGGAGCGGCATTGTGTCTTGAGAGGGGATTAGACCTGGTCATTCACCGTTCCACTTGTGGGAGCGGGCATGCCCGCGAACACCGGCGCAGCCGGTGCCAGACACCGCGTCGCCTGCTTCGCGGGCTTGCCCGCTCCCACAGGTGAATCGCGCAGGCTTTTCAAATTTTGAGAAAGACAATTGCTCCTAAAGGGATCGTGTTTAGCTGAACTCAGGCGAGGGTTTCGAGGACGTAGGCAACATCCTGCAATACAGCCGTATCGCCCCGTTCAGTCCAGTACAACGCGATCATCCGGGCATCGGCCTCTACCTTGTAAACGCTCGCCGGCAAGCGCGCCAGTGCCTCCACGAAGCGCGGGTCTTCGCAGGGTTCGCGGTACTGGTTCCACCACACCCCCGGGCTGACCTGCCAGTAGCTGAAGCTGTTCTGGTGCCCACGGCGGCGCGCCCGGTGGTACTGCGGGCAAGGACTTGGCGGCTCCTTCTCCAGCCAGTGCGGCCACTGTTGCGGCGCCAGCTGCATGGCCAACCCCATACGTCGGGCCTCCAGGCGCAGCTTCATCTGCTCGCTCTGCTTGCGCGAACTGCGCAACCAGGAAAACGGGCTGAGAATCAGCGCAAGGATTGACACCACCAGCAATACCGTCATATCAGTAGATTCCATAAAGCGTTGCAAATGAGCTGGTTAGCCATTTTTCACGGAAGACCCGCCCGAAAGCGACCATACTTCCTTTATCGCGATTGTCAGGAGTACTGCTCATGCCCTACGAACATTTGTTGGTCGCGGTCGACCTGACCGAAGAATGCGACCCGGTAATCAAGCGCGCCATGGCCTTGGCTGCCCCATCGAACGCCAAGGTATCGCTGGTGCATATCGTCGAGCCAATGGCCATGGCGTTTGGCGGCGATGTGCCGATGGACCTGTCGCAACTGCAACAACAGCAGTTCGACCAGGCCAAAGAGCGCATGGACCGGTTGTTCAACAAGTACCCGGACATTAATCGGGGCGACTCGCACCTGACCTACGGCCAACCTCGCCAGGAAATTCACCAGCTTGCCAAGGAACAACACTGCGACCTGATCGTGGTCGGCAGCCATGGCCGCCACGGCCTGGCGTTGCTGTTGGGGTCCACGGCCAATGACGTGCTGCACGGTGCGCCGTGTGACGTGCTGGCGGTACGCTTGCAGAAGAAAGACTGATCCGACCTGGTCCGGCCCTACCGCCGGCAAGCCAGCTCCCACAGAGGCACCATGGATTTCAAGCCTTATGGTGTCCCTGTGGGAGCTGGCTTGCCGGCGATAGGGCCGGACCAGGCTAACAACTATCAGCCTTCCAGCTCAGCCCAGCGCTCCACCAGTACATCCAGCTCACCCTGCAACTTCTCGATCCTGGCCAGCACTGCCGAAGTTTCCGCAATCGGCCGCTGATAGAAGCCCGCCGCATTCACCTCTTCCTGAGCTTCAGCCATGCGCTGCTCCAGCGCGTCGATCTGCCCCGGCAGCATCTCCAGCTCACGCTGCAGCTTGTAGCTGAGCTTTTTCTTCGATACCTCTTCCACCACCGGCGCAGCAACAGGCGCAGGCTTGGCCTCGACCTTCTCCACCACCGCGCTGTTGAGGGCCGACTTGCCGCCCTTGCTCTCGGTCACGCCCAGCAGCTTCGGCGAGCCGCCCTGGCGAATCCAGTCCTCATAACCCCCTACATACTCGCGCACCTTGCCCTCGCCTTCGAACACCAGGGTGCTGGTGACGACGTTGTCGAGGAAGGCCCGGTCGTGGCTGACGATCAGCACGGTGCCCTTGTAGTTGGACAGCACCTCTTCGAGCAGTTCGAGGGTTTCCACGTCCAGGTCGTTGGTCGGTTCGTCGAGCACCAGCAGGTTGGCCGGCTTGCTGAACAGCTTGGCCAGCAGCAGGCGGGCACGCTCCCCCCCCGACAGCGCCTTGACCGGCGTGCGCGCACGCTGGGGGCTGAACAGGAAGTCGCCCAGGTAACTGAGCACATGGCGGTTCTGCCCATCGATCTCGATGAAGTCACGGCCTTCGGCGAGGTTGTCGATTACCGTCTTTTCCAGCTCGAGCTGGTGGCGCATCTGGTCGAAATAGGCCACTTCCAGCTTGGTACCGCGCTCGACCTTGCCTGAAGTGGGCTCCAGGTCGCCGAGCATCAACTTCAGCAAGGTGGTCTTGCCGGTACCGTTGGCACCCAGCAGGCCGATACGGTCTTCGCGCTGCAGGACCATGGAGAAGTCCTTGACCAGCATCGGCCCTTCGGGATGATGGAAACTTACGTTTTCCAGCACCATGACCTGCTTGCCGGACTTTTCCGCCGCCTCGATCTGGATATTGGCCTTGCCCTGGCGTTCGCGGCGCTCGCCACGCTCTACCCGCAGGGCCTTCAAGGCACGCACGCGACCTTCGTTGCGGGTACGGCGGGCCTTGATGCCCTGGCGAATCCACACTTCTTCCTGGGCCAGGCGCTTGTCGAACAGCGCGTTGGCGGTTTCTTCGGCGGCCAGTGCGGCCTCCTTGTGCACCAGGAAGCTGGCGTAGTCGCCGTTCCAGTCGATCAGGCCGCCACGGTCCAGTTCAAGGATGCGGGTGGCCAGGTTCTGCAGGAACGACCGGTCGTGGGTAATGAACAGCACCGCGCCGTTGAAGCCGCGCAGGGCCTCTTCGAGCCAGGCAATGGCGCCAATGTCCAGGTGGTTGGTCGGCTCGTCGAGCAGCAGCAGGTCGGGCTCCGACACCAGCGCCTGGGCCAGCAGCACGCGGCGGCGCCAGCCACCGGACAGCTCGGCCAGGGTCTTGTCGGCAGGCAGTTGCAGGCGGCTGAGGGTGCTTTCCACCACCTGCTGCAGGCGCCAGCCGTCGCGGGCTTCCAGTTCGTGCTGAACGTGCATGAGCTTTTCCAGGTCATCGTCGCCCTGGATGTTCATGCTCAGGTGGTGGAACTGCGCCAGCAGTTCACCCACGCCGTCGAGGCCGGCCGCGACCACGTCGAACACCGTGCGCTCATCGGCCACCGGCAGTTCCTGCGGCAGTTCGCCGATCTTCAGGCCCGGCGCACGCCAGATTTCCCCGTCGTCGCCCTTCTGCTCGCCCTTGACCAGGCGCAGCATGCTCGACTTGCCGGTGCCGTTGCGGCCGATGATGCACACCCGCTCGCCACGAGCGATCTGCCAGGACACTTTGTCCAGCAGCGGCATGGCGCCGAATGCGAGGGACACATCGCTGAATTTGAGCAGGGTCATGTTGGTCTCCATAAATCGGGCGCGCATTCTACCTGAGTTGGGCCCCCGACGGCAGCTGCCAGGCCAATCGATGCACGCGTGGCGACATCCGGTCGACGTTAATATGCCGATACAAGCACAGTGCTTTCACCCGCTGCCGGCAAACGGCTAAGCTAAGGCAATAGCTTCCAACAGTGCTGGCTCCGCCGTCACTTCCCCATGGTTCAACTGCCCGGACGTATCATGCGCAGCCGCCTGTTACAAATTGCTTCCTGCCTGCTGCTGACCGCTGCCACCAGCGCGGCACAGGCCACCGACCTCACCCTGCAGCGCCAGTACTACGACGAAGCCAAGCGCGCGCTGGCCAAGGGCGACAAAGGCCCTTACCTACGCTATGCCCAGGCCCTGAGTGACTACCCGCTGACCCCGTACCTGGCCTACGACGAGCTCACTGCCCGCCTGAAAAGCGCCAGCAACCAGGAAATCGAGGCGTTCCTCGCCAAGCATGGCGACCTGCCCCAGGCCAACTGGATGAAACTGCGCTGGTTGCGCTGGCTGGCCGAACGCGGCGAGTGGGACACCTTCGTCAAGTACTACGACCCCAAGCTCAATTTCACCGAGCTCGATTGCCTCAACGGCCAGTACCAGCTCAGCCATGGCCTGCGTGCCGAAGGCAACGCCACCGCCGAAAAGCTGTGGAACGTGGGCAAGTCGCAACCTGCCGCGTGCGACACACTGTTCGGCATGTGGGCCGCTGAAGGCCAGCTGACCGAGAGCAAGCGCTGGCAGCGCACCAAGCTGGCAGCCCAGGCGCGCAATTACAGCCTGGCCAATAGCCTGGTCAATGGCCTGACCACCCTCGGCCCGCAAGGCCGGCTGCTGGTCGACGTGGCACAGAAGCCTGAGCTGCTCAACCAGCCATCGCGCTTTGCCCCGGCCAACGAGGCGATGGCCGATGTGGTCAGCCTGGGCCTGCGCCGCCTGGCGCGCCAGGACCCGGAGCGGGCCATGGCGCTGCTGGACGACTACGCCCAGCGCATGCATTTCTCCCGCGACGAAAAGGTGGCCATCGCCCGCGAAATAGGCCTGACCCTGGCCCGCCGCTACGACCCGCGTGCGCTCGACCTGATGACCCGCTACGACCCTGAGCTGCGCGACAACACCGTCAGTGAATGGCGCCTGCGCCTGCTGCTGCGCCTGGGCCGCTGGGAAGACGCCTACGAGCTGACCCGGCGCCTGCCTCAGGACCTGGCCAGCAGCAGCCGCTGGAAGTACTGGCAAGCGCGCAGCCTGGAGCTGGCACAGCCGAACAACCCGCAGATCCCGCTGCTGTACAAGACCGTGGCGCGCGAGCGTGACTTCTATGGTTTCCTCGCCGCCGACCGGGCCAAGACACCGTACCAACTGAACAACAAACCCCTGTTGCTGAGCCCGCAACTGGTGAAGAAAGTACGCAATACACCCGGCATCCAGCGGGCGCTGGAATTCCATGCCCGCGGCCAGATCGTCGAAGGCCGCCGCGAGTGGTACCACGTCAGCCGGCACTTCACCCGCGATGAAATGGTGGCCCAGGCGCGCCTGGGTTATGAATTGCGCTGGTACTTCCCGGCCATCCGCACCATCAGCCAGGCCCAGTACTGGGACGACCTGGACATCCGCTTCCCGATGGCCCACCGCGATACCCTGGTGCGCGAAGCCAACGTGCGCGGCCTGCATTCGAGCTGGGTATTCGCCATTACCCGCCAGGAAAGCGCGTTCATGGAAGACGCACGCTCCCCGGTCGGCGCCAGCGGCCTGATGCAACTGATGCCGGCTACCGCCAAGGAAACGGCCCGCAAGTTCAGCATTCCGCTTGCCTCACCGGCACAAGTGCTCAACCCGGACAAGAACATCCAGCTGGGTGCCGCCTACCTGAGCCAGGTGCACAGCCAGTTCAACGGCAACCGGGTCCTGGCCTCGGCAGCCTACAATGCCGGGCCCGGGCGCGTGCGCCAGTGGCTGAGGGGCGCCAAGCACCTGAGTTTCGATGTGTGGGTGGAGTCGATCCCGTTCGACGAAACCCGCCAATACGTGCAGAACGTGCTGTCGTATTCGGTGATCTACGGGCAGAAACTGAATGCACCGCAGCCGCTGGTGGATTGGCATGAGCGGTATTTCGATGACATGTAAGGTTCGCTGAGCCCTTGCCGGCCTGTTCACGGGCAAACCTGTGAACAGGCCGGTGCCAGCACACAGCTATTCCAGGATTTCCACGCCCATCCCGACCTCAAGCCACCCGCTGCCATCCACCGCCAGGTTCTGCCCGAACAGTATATCGCCTTCCTTTTCGCGGAAGGTCCTGAGCGTGGCCATCGGTTCACGGTCTTCACTGCGCTCGCCGGTGGCGGGGTCGATAGTGGTAAAGATGCACCTCACACTCGGTTTGAGCACCCGGAATTCGAGGGTGCCAATGCGGATCCGCTTCCAGCCATCCTCGCCGAAAGGCTCGGCGCCCTGCACCACCAGGTTCGGCCGAAAACGCAGCATCTCCATGGGCCGCCCCACACGGCGGTCAAGCTCGTCCAGCGAGCCCTGGCCGATCAGCAACAAGGGGAAACCATCCGGAAAAGCCGCGCGATCGCTGTTGAAGCCATAACCGTTGGGCAAATAACGGGCACGCTGCTCCGGGCAATACACCAGGTGCACAGCCTTGCCCAGCCACTCGCTCAGCCAGGCCGCCGCGCCATCGCCGGCGTCTGGCACGCGCAAGGTATCGCGCCAGATCGTCACGCCACGCAGGCCCTCATCGGCAGGTGGCACTGCCACCCTCAGCGAGGCGCGCCCAGGCGCCTGCAACAGCAGCTGGCCGCAGCCGTCATCGTGCGCCGCGATCTGGCCAAGGCGTGGCCAGGCACGTTGGGTCAGGAAGCGTCCGTTTTCTGCCTCGACCACCATCCAGCGCCGGTCACCCTGCAGGCCCAGCAGCCCCACCGGCGAAGCGCGCAGGCTCTGCGCCTGGCACGACTTCACCGGGTATCGGTACAACTCACTCAGAAACATCCCTGCCGCCTCGCGTCTTGGCAAATGCCAAGCTTATACCGGGCAGGCGTGGCGATCACGCGGTGGCCGTATCCAGCAGCAGGCGCTGCTTGACCACGTCGACCAGGCGATCGGGCTGGAACTTGGAAAGGAAGTTGTCGCAACCCACTTTCTTGACCATGGATTCATTGAAACTGCCCGACAGCGATGTGTGCAGCACCACGTAGAGTTGGCGCAGCCGCGCATCGCCACGAATCTCGGTGGTCAGGCGGTAGCCGTCCATTTCCGGCATTTCGGCGTCGGTGAACACCATCAGCAGCTTTTCACACACGTCCTCGCCTGCATCAGCCCAACCCTTGAGCATGCGCAGTGCCTTCAGGCCATCACTGGCCACATGCAGTTTCATGCCCAACTGGGACAAGGTGTCGCGCAACTGCGCCAGGGCCACACTGGAGTCGTCCACCAGCAGCACCTCGCGGCCTTGCGCCCGTGCCAGCACGGGGTCGGCCAGTTTGTCGCCGGAAACCCGGGCGTTGTAAGGCACGATTTCAGCCAGCACCTTTTCCACGTCGATGACCTCGACCAGTTGCTCATCGACCTTGGTGATGGCAGTCAGGTAATGCTGGCGCCCGGCGCTGGACGGCGGCGGCATGATCGACTCCCAGTTCATGTTGACGATGCGGTCGACCCCTCCTACCAGGAAAGCCTGCACCGAGCGGTTGTATTCGGTGACGATGATGGTGCTGTCGGGCGTGGGTTGCAGCGGGCGCATGCCAATGGCCTGGGACAGGTCGATCACCGGCAACGTCTGCCCACGCAGGTTGACCACACCGCAGACGAACGCATGACGCTGGGGCATCAGGGTGAGCTTGGGCAGTTGCAGCACTTCCTGAACCTTGAACACGTTGATCGCGAACAATTGGCGGCCCGCCAGGCGGAACATCAGGATTTCCAGGCGGTTCTCACCTACCAGTTGCGTGCGTTGGTCTACCGTGTCGAGAATGCCAGCCATTGGAAAGCCCCCAGGCTTGAGTCGAAAAAGGTGAATTGATCTACCCTGTATCGGCGGCTTCCCGCACACCTTGACCCTTGCGGGAAAATGCCGACCCGGCAATTGATATCACTTTACCATCATGCTTTACTGCCGGCACCCCGCTCGAATTCGGCAGCCCGCATCAGGGAAACCCCTAGGGGCAGTCAGGTGAAACCTGATATTCGCGATATCCTTTAGCCATTAATGTGACGCCATTCTCATTGCATGAATGGAGTCAGGCTTTTGCTAGCTATCGTTGCGGCGTGCCCGTCACCTGCGCCTACCCCACGCGCGGGGACCTGATCATGGACACTGCCTTAGCGTTCGATAACGCACTGCAGGGCTTCCTGCTGGATGCCCAGGTACTGCTGACCCAGGCCCAGGAATGCCTGCAGCATCTGGAATTGATCGACAACGATCCAGACGCCTGCCGCTGCCTGGACAGCACCTTGGCCAGCCTCGCCGGGCAGGCCACCCGCCTGGGCGCGCGCGAAGTTGCCCATTACGCCACCGCGCTTCACCAGTTGCTGGCCCCGGCCTGCTACAGCGGCTGCCTGCAGCCAGAGGCATTGCCTGCGATCGAGGCGTGCCTGACCCTGCTGGCCTGGCAACTGGAGTTGCTCGACAGCCGAACCGGGCGGTTGAACCTGGATATCGGCGAGCAACTGGTGCTGCTGGGCGAGCTGGCCAAGGTCGTGCAGCAACCCCTTGCCCCGGCTTGCGCGTCTTGCGATGAAGCAGGCAAAACGTGCGATCACCCGCATGATGTCATGCGCTCCGGCAGCCATGGCAGCCGGTCGTACCGCGCGCATTAACCTGACCAGAAGTGCAACTAACTACATGCACTCAAGCCCTGCGCTGGTCGAACTTGCAAAGTTCGCAAAGTTTCAGGAAGGCCAAGTTGAATCATTACCGCCTTAGTTGCAGCGCGGGTGCGAGCAGCGGGATCCGCGGGTGGCACTTTGCCACCCGGCACCGCCCTGCCAACAGGCGTTTCGGAGCGTCACCCAGCCGCGACCGACACCGTACGAAGTGGTAATATGCGCCCCCACAAACACTTGCAATCACAAAAAAGTTTGCACATCAGGTGCTCGACCAAACAGCGGAAGTACTGCGCCAAAGCCTCTGACCCGCATTGTGCAAGGCCTCTATCAGCAATACTTCAGTGGCTTCCCTATTTATGCTCCCACGCTTGAAATTCCACATGCGTAGCTGCTGCCGCGTTGCCCTGCTGCGCTGGCTGACGGTCGGGCTGTGTGTGGCCTCGCTGGTTACCAACCTGATGCTGTACCTGGCCAACCTGGCTATCCCGGCTGGCCTGCTGCTTTTGCAGTTGGCCGCAACGCTGGCCGCCACCCTGCAGTTGGGATTGGGGGCCAGGTCGATCAGCCTGCGGCCGGCTGAACTGGCCGAGCGCATGCTGAAGGTGCAGGAAGACGAGCGGCAACACCTGAGCCGGGAGTTGCACGACGACATTGGCCAATTGCTGACTGCCGCCAAACTGCAACTGCAGTGGCTGAAACGGCGCATGCCGGCCGAGTTGCAGGGCCACTGCGATGCGCTGCACAGCACCCTGGATGACACCCTGGGCACGGTACGCAACGTGTCGAGCCTGCTCAACCCCAGGCAATTGGCGAGTCTTGGGTTGGAAGCCAGCTTGCGCGCGCACTTGGTCCGCACGCTGGGCAGCAGCAGCGTACACTGGAGCCTGGCGTGCAACCAACGCCTGGGCGGCATTGACGATGCAGTGGCCATGGCAGTGTTCCGCATCACCCAGGAAGCAGTCACCAACATGCTGCGCCATGCCCAGGCACACAACCTGGTTGTGCGCCTGCAACGCACCCCTGCCGGGCTGGCGTTGTCGATTCACGACGATGGCCGCGGCTTCGTTCCCGCCCGGCATCCGGCCGAGGCCGGCCAGCGCGGCCTGGCCGGCATGCAGGAGCGGGTAACGGCCTTGCAGGGCAGCCTGCAGATCACCAGCCAGCCTGGCCAGGGTACACGGATAGAAGCGATGTTCCCGTGGCCACCGCGCACCCAGCAACGCGCCAGGAGTACTGTTGCCCATGACCTGTAGATTGCTGCTGGTCGACGACCACTCGCTGATCCGCGCCGGCGTACGTGCGCTGGTTTGCGACATTCCCGGCTACAGCGTGGTCGGTGAGGCCGACGATGGCAGCCAGTTGCTTGAGCAGGTGCGCGCACTGGCGCCGGACATTGTCCTGCTGGACATTTCCATGCGCTCGACCAGTGGCCTGGACGCCCTGACCCAATTGCGGGCCTGCGGCAGCAACTGCAAGGTGCTGATCCTGTCGATGCACACCGATCCGGACCTGATCATGCGTGCCCTGGAAAGCGGTGCCCACGGTTACCTGCTCAAGGACACCAGTGCCACCGAGCTGGAGCAGGCGCTGGAGGCAGTACGCCACGGCGAGCGCTACCTGAGCCCGGCCATCGCCCACACCGTCATCAACCAGGCGCTGCAGCGCAACAGGCCGGGCGCACAGGGCGGCAGCGACCGGCATAACCTCACGGCGCGCCAGCTGGAGATCCTGCGCCTGATCGTGCGCGGCAAGTCGACCCGGGAAATTGCCACTGGCCTTGGCCTGTCGATCAAGACCGTGGAAACCCACCGCTCGCAAATCATGAAGCGCCTGCAAATTCATGATGTGGCTGGCCTGGTACTGTTTGCCGTGCGCGAAAAGATCATCAGCCTGGACGACTGAGCAGCGGCGACCCGGCAGGCAGGTGCAGGCGCAACGCTGCGGGCCGGGCTTCGAAACGCAAATTGGTAGTCTGCAAGGGCTCGCCATCGAGGTTGAGGTCCAGGCCCTGGGCGCTCTTGATCTCGACCCAGGGCAACCTGGCACGGACGAACAGGCCATCACCGGCCAGCAGGTCACGCAACGTGCCCAGCATTTCCTGTGGGGCAGGCAATACGGCGATATCGAGCAAGCCATCATCGACTACCGCATCCGGGCACAGCTCCTGCCCGCCTCCCGCCTGGCGGCCATTGCCGATACCCAGTGCCAGCAGATCCCCTTGCCAGTGGAAATCCGGCCCTTGCAGCTCGACCGAAGCCGCCTGCAGTTCGCTGAAGCGTGTGAGGCCGGTGAACAGATAGGCCGCGGCGCCCAGGACCTTCTTCAGGTCTTCGGACGTATTGGCCGTGACCTGACTACCGAACCCGCCGGTGGCCATGTTGAGGAACAGCTGGTCGCCGGCCTGGCCCAGGTCTATGGGCTGTGCCGCCACGTTCAACAAGGCCAGCGCAGCGGCAGGCTCCAGCGGAATGCCGGCAGCCTTGGCAAAATCGTTGGCGGTGCCCAACGGCAGCAATACCAGGCTGGCATCGGTCCCGGCCTGCCCCATGGCCTCGGCCACATCGCGCAGGGTCCCGTCGCCGCCACCGGCGACAATGTGGCTGTAACCTGCCGCCAGCGCCTCGGTCACCAGGCGCTGGGCATCGCCCGCCTCCCAGGTGACCCGCACATCCAGCACCCAGCCACTGTCGCGCATGTCGTGCACGGCATCGCGCAGTTCGTCGTTCATCGCCTGCTTGCCGTGCAGGACCAGCATTGCCTTGCGCGCTTGCATAGGCGCATCTCCCTGAGGTTGACCAACCCTATCTCGACCACGGGCACGCGTGGATCGTTGCATGCCGCATTCAAAAACAGCCAGCGGCGTGTCGCGCGTGGCAGGCGGTGTTCCCTGCAGCAGCGCCGGCTCGGCTGGTAGTGAAGATAATGGCATTTTTTCCACAGCCGACAATGCCCGGCTATGCTGAGTCGAGACACTTTTGACAGGTTTTTGACCCTACAAGCGAATGAGCACAGGCGAGTCAGCATTTTGACTGTGAAATGCCCTGGCTTGCCCGCCACGGACGCACCTCCCGGCCCTCTCCTGCAACCGGCCGACAGGTGCGTCTTGCCCTCTGCAGCCGTCAGCGAGGACCACGGTCATGCGTATTCTCTGGACACTGCCTTACCTGCCTTGGCCGACCACCAGTGGCTGCAAGACTCGCCAGTACCACCTGATCCGGGTACTGGCCCAGCGCGGCCACCGCATCACCTTGTTGGTGCAATCGAAGATACCCCTCAGCGACGCCGCACGCGAGGCACTGGAACCGTACCTCGAACGGCTGATAGTCCTGCCGCGCAGGCCGCTGCATAGCCCGCTGAACCTGCTGGCATCGCCGATCATCGACTACCCCATGCGGGCAATCATCAATGGCCTTTGCGCAGCGTTGCGGCACCGCTTCGAGCAGTTGCTGGAGGAACCTTGGGACGTGATCCAGATCGAGCACAGCTATAGCTTCCAGCCGTTCGAGAAGGCCCTGCAGGCCCGCGGCCTGCCCTTCATGCTCAGCGAACACAACCTGGAGTCGATTACCGGCAGCGCCTGCCATGACCGCCTGCCGTTATGGCTACGCCCGCTCAATGCCTTCGACCGCTGGCGCTACCGGCGCTGGGAACAGCGCGTGCTGGGCCAGCCCACCGAGCTGGTAGCCGTCAGCGCTCACGACGCCGAGCTGATCGGGCAGATCAGCAGGCGCCCGGTGAATGTGGTGGTCAATGGCGTGGAATGTGATTTCTACCAGCAGGTGCAACCGGCGCTGCACAGCCAGCGCCTGCTGTTTGTCGGCAATTTTGAATACGGCGCCAACCTGGAAGCCATCGAGTGGGCGCTGGAAGACATCATGCCGCAGGTGTGGCTGAGCAACCCGGCCGTGCGCCTGGCGATTGCCGGGCATGCGATGCCGGCCAGCTGGAAGCTGCACTGGAATGACCCGCGGATCGAATGGCTCGGCTATCGCCCCGATCTGCGTGAACTGCAAAGCCGCTCAGCCCTGTTTTTCGCGCCGCTGCGCTATGCCGGTGGCTCGAAGGTGAAAATCCTTGAAGCAATGGCTGCCGGCTTGCCGGTCATCAGTACCGGCAAGGGCGTTTCCGGCCTGGCGGTGAACAACGGCGAGCATTACCTGGGCAGCGATGACAGTGATCAACTGGCCCTGCTGATCACCCAGTTGCTCAACCAGCCCTGGCGCATGAGCCAGTTGAGCGCGGCCGGGCGCCAGTTCGCCCGCCAGCGCCACGACTGGAGCGTGGCGGCTCATCAACTGGAAACCGTGCACATGCGCCTGACCCAGGCAGCACCGGTGCCAGGGCCGCTGGCCGATGCCTGGCTGGGGCGTTCAGCCAAGTAGTTCGCTGAAGGGAATGAATGGCACGCTGTCACCCGTTTTCGGCGTGCTGCCTTCGCGCACCTCCACCAGCCCGTCGGCCCAGGCTGCGCTGCGCAGCACACCCGAACTCTGGTTCTTGTAGATGCGCACCTGGCCCTGCTCGATGCGCGCACGCAAGTATTCACGGCGGCTACCGGGTTTGGGCCAGTCAAACCCCGCCGGCATGTCGAAGCGCAGCGGCATGACATTGCCCACCCCTTGGCGCCGCAGCAGGTAGGGCCGGGTCAGCAGGCCAAAGGTGACCAGGGTCGAGGCCGGATTACCCGGCAGGCCGATCACCGGCACGCCCTGGTAATGGCCGAAGGTCAGCGGCTTGCCCGGCTTGATCGCCAGCTTCCACAGCGCCAACTCGCCCGCTTCGCGCAGTGCGGCCCCCAGGTAATCGGCCTCGCCCACCGACACGCCGCCAGTGGACAGGATCAGGTCGACGTGGCCCAGCCCGGCCAGGCAGGCGCGGGTCTGCGCCAGGTCATCCGGCAGGATGCCGGCATCGACCACCTCGCACCCCAGGCGCTGCAACCAACTGACCAGTAGCCGACGATTGCTGTTGTAGATTTGGCCGGGCCCCAACGGCAGCCCGGGCTCGACCAGTTCGTCGCCGGTGGACAGCACCGCCACTTTGACTTTGCGTACCACCTCGAGCCGGGCGTGGCCCAGGGTCGCCGCCAGACCCAGTTCGATCGGCCCCAGGCGCGTGCCGGCGTTCATCACCTGCTCGCCCTTGCGGGTTTCCTGGCCCTGCGGGCGAATGTTCTGCCCGGCGTGCAGCGCCTCGACGAAACGTACCTGGCCATCCTCCAGCACCTGGGTATTTTCCTGCATCTCGACGCAATCGGCACCTGCCGGCACCGGGGCGCCGGTAAAGATCCGGGCACAGGTGCCCGGCTGCAGAGGCTGTGGCGCATGGCCGGCGAAGATGCGCTGGCTGACGGGCAACGGCTGGCCCTGCCAGTCGGCCAGGCGCAGGGCGTAGCCGTCCATGGCACTGTTCGGCCAGGGCGGCAGGTCGAGCGAGGCCACCAGGTCGGTCGCCAGTACCCTGCCCTCCGCCTCGGCCAGGGGCAGGTTTTCAGTCTCCTGAATCGGTGCCGCCTCAGCCAATGCCAGCAATTGTTCCAGGGCTTGCTCTACCGGCATCAGCGGCCGTGGCTGACTGACCTCAGCCACGGCTGTCACAGGCCATTGCCTGCTTCAGGTGCGGGACAAAGTTGCACGGCCGATGGCGGGCGTCGAGTTGCTCGGCAAGAATGCCGTCCCAACCGGTGCGCACGGCATTGGTCGAGCCCGGCAGGCAGCACACCAGGGTGCCATTGGCCAGGCCGGCCAAGGCCCGCGACTGCACCGTGGAGGTACCGATATCCGGCACGGAGATCTGCCGGAACAACTCGCCAAAGCCATCGACCTGCTTGTCCAGCAGACAGGCCACCGCCTCCGGCGTGCTGTCGCGGCCGGTAAAGCCAGTGCCGCCGGTAATCAGCACCACCTGCACGCGCTCGTCGGCGATCCAGGTGGCAACCTGTGCACGGATCTTGTACAGGTCGTCCTTGAGCAATACCCGCTCTGCCAGGTGATGGCCGGCCTCGCTCAACCGGTCGACGAACATCTGGCCAGAGGTATCGGTGTCGGGCGTGCGGGTGTCGCTAACGGTGAGCACCGCGATATTCAGCGGCACAAAGGGAGTATCTGCCTTGGCTTTCATGGGGGTCCGTCACAACAGGATAGGTTGGCCGCAGTTATATCACAGCGCACTTTTACCGGGTTGCGCCCAACAAACTTGCCCTGGATCAACCGCGCAGATTTATCGCTATGATGCACTTGCAGTGAACTTGCACTAAAGTCCTGCGTCATAAATGTCATCTAGCACCATCGCACTTGGAGAACCACGATGATCAAACGGACCCTACCCGCCTTCCTGCTCGCTTTGGGCCTGGGCACCCTTGCCGGCTGCTCCACCCCAACCGTCATCACCCTGAACGATGGCCGAGAAATCCAGGCGACGGATAAACCGTCCTACGACGAAGACTCCGGCTTCTACGAATTCGAGCAGCTGGACGGCAAGCGCACCCGCCTGAACAAGGACCAGATCCGCACCGTGAAAGAGCTGTAACCGCGGCGCGTTTTCAGCAAAGCCCCTTTGCACAGCAGGGGCTTGCGAGCAAAAACACGATGCAGTAGGATTTTGTTCATCGGAGTGTAGCGCAGCCAGGTAGCGCGTCTCGTTCGGGACGAGAAGGCCGCAGGTTCGAATCCTGTCTCTCCGACCAGATCCTCCAGAAGCCCGCTGATGCGGGCTTTTTTGTGCCTGGAAACTGCCACCAACGGTAGCGTTGAAAGCCGATAGCCACCCCTGCACTGCCCCCGTCACCCCTGTGTCAGGCACTGGTGAACTGCAAGGCCGCCAGCCTGGCATACAGCGGGCTTTGCTCGATTAATTGGCGATGAGTGCCCACCGCCACCAAGCGCCCCTGGTCGATGACCGCGATGTGCTCGGCGTGCTGGACCGTGGCCAGCCGATGGGCGATGACCAGCGTGGTACGCCCGGCCATCAGGCGGGGCAGTGCTTGCTGGATCAGGTGTTCGCTTTGCGCGTCGAGGGCGCTGGTGGCTTCGTCCAGCAACAGGATCGGCGCGTCCACCAGTAGCGCCCGGGCAATGGCCAGGCGCTGGCGCTGGCCGCCGGAAAGCCCGATGCCACCCTCCCCCAGCGGTGTCTGGTAACCCTGAGGTAACTGCCGAATAAACTCATCGGCATGGGCGCCGCGGGCTGCGGCTTCGACCTCGGCCTGGCTCGCCTCGGGGCGGCCATAGCGGATATTGGCTTCCACCGTGCCACGGAACAGCGAAGGGTTCTGTGCAACCAGGGCAAACTGCCGTCGCAGCTGGTCAGGGTCGAATGCTGTCAGCGGCTGGCCGTCGAGCAGGATGCGCCCTTGCTGGGGGTCGTAAAACCGCAGCAACAGATCGAACAAGGTCGACTTGCCGGCCCCTGATGGGCCGACCAGGGCCACGGTCTGGCCAGGCTCGATGACCAGGCTCAGGCCAGCTACCGCTGCCACGGTGGGCCGTGACGGGTAGGCGAACACCAGTTCCTGCAACTCGATGTGCCCGCGGGCCCTCTGCCCCGCCAGGCCCGAGGCGGCACAGCCCGGCAGGATTGCGCTGCGTGCGGCCAGCAGTTCGGCGATGCGCTCGCCAGCACCGGCGGCGCGCTGCAGTTCGCCGATCACTTCACTGAGGGTGCCGAAGGCGCTGCCGACGATCAGGCTGTAGAACACGAAGGCGGCCAGTTCGCCGGCAGATATGCGCCCGGCGATCACATCCATGCCGCCCACCCACAGCATCACCCCAACCGCCCCCAGCACCAAAACGATCACCAGAGTGATCAGCCAGGCCCGCTGGGCAATGCGCTTGCGCGCCACGGTGAATGCCGCCTCGACCGTGTCGGCAAAAAGTGCGCGGTCATGTGCCTGATGGTTGTAGGCCTGCACAGTCTTGATCTGCCCCAGCGTCTCGGCCACGTAGCTGCCTACGTCGGCGACCCGGTCCTGGCTCTGCCGCGACAGCCTGCGTACGCGGCGACCAAACAGCAGGATGGGCGCCAACACCAGCGGCAGGGTCACCACGACGATGCTGGTGAGCTTGGGGTTGGTAATGAACAGCAGCACCACACCGCCCAGCACCATCAATGCGTTGCGCAGGAACATCGACAGCGACGAACCGATGACCGATTGCAGCAGCGTGGTGTCTGCTGTCAGCCGCGACTGGATCTCGGCGCTGCGGTTATCCTCGAAAAAGCCGGGGTGCAGGCCGATCAGGTGGTTGAACACCACCCGCCGCATGTCGGCCACGCAGCGCTCGCCAATCCAGGACACCAGGTAGAAACGGCTGAACGTTCCCACCGCCAGGGCCAGTACCAGCAGCAGGAACAGCCCGATGGTCTGGTTGAGCTGGTGCGCGGAACGGGTCATGAAACCCTGGTCGACCAGCAGCCGGATGCCTTGGCCCATCGACAAGGTGATGCCCGCAGTGACCACCAGTGCCAGCAAGGCCAGCAGAACCTGCCGGCGATAGGGGCGAACGAACTGCCAGGCCAGGCGTAATGCCCGGCGTGGTTGCGGGGAAACCGATTCGGACATGGCGACGATCACTATGGCTGGCGAAGGCCCAGACTACCACTCATCAGGGCTGGGGAACGCGGGCAGGTAGCTATAGCCTATCGATCTAACCAGGGTATGGAGCTTTGCCAGCGTTTCTGTTGGACTGGTATTGCCGTGACGAGCCTGTCGTCACAGGCCAGTCACGGTGCAGGACTACCCTGAGTGTTCACCTGATGAGGAGACCATGCATGAGCTTGCAACCTACCAGCGACAACCAGCAGCCCCGGCCGAACCAGCAACCCCAGGTATGCGGTTCGATCATTGATGCCCAGGGGCGCGAAGTACCGATCACCGAGCAGATGATCCAGCAGGCTTGCAAGGCCCTGGAACAGAGCCGGGTCGAGCGCGTACGCAAAGGTTGAGCGGCGAATTTCTTGCAACCCGGCGCCCGCGCCGGGTTTTTATTTGCCTGAGTTCTGCACTGGCCCTATGCGGCCAGGCCCGGCTGAGCACACTCCCCCGGGAGAGTGGCCGTGCAGCGGCCGGCAGGCCGTCAGACCAATACGCCACCCAGCGCACTGACCAGTTGCGCCAACTGCGGCGCCTCGCCACGCAGGCGCACCGCCAGCCCCTCGATTTCGCGTCGCGCTGGGTACTGCTTGCGCAACTGGTCGAACGCGGCACGCTGTTGTTGCGGGTCGTCGCTCAGGCTGCGGCGGAAGTCGGCATCGTCACGGCGCGGGTCGTACACGGCGCGGCACAGGGTGGCCAGGGCCCAGGCCGGGTCGGCGCTGGCATCCAGCTCGATTTGCGCCAGCGGCGGGCGCGGCAGCAGGTCGGCCAGTTGCACCTGCTCATCCACCCCGAGGAAGCGGCACAGGGCCTGGTAGATCTGCGCGGTGCCACGCTGGCGGCCGTCGAGGCTGTAACCGGCAATATGCGGTGACGCCAGGGTACACAGGTCGGCCAGTTGCAGGTCGACTTGCGGCTCGCCTTCCCATACGTCCAGCACGGCATGGATGTCGTCGCGCTGCAGCAGCAGCTCGCGCAGGGCGGCGTTGTCCACCACCGGCCCACGGCTGGCGTTGACCAGCCAGGCACCCGGGCGCAATTGTGCCAATTGCGCCTGGCCCAGCAAGTGCCAGGTGGGGTAGCCGCCGCTACGCTGCAACGGGGTATGCAGGCTGATCACATCACACTGCTGGACAATGGTTTCCAGGCTGACGTAGTCACCGCCTTCAGCGGCCTGGCGCAGCGGGTCGCACACCAGCACCTTCCAGCCCAGGCCGCGCAGCACACGTACCAGCCGCCCCCCGACCTCACCTGCACCGACCACGCCGTACACCCGTTCGGGCAGCGCAACGCCATCCAGTTCGGCCAGGGTCAGCAGGCTGCCCAGCACGTAATCGACCACGCCGCGGGCATTGCAGCCTGGCGCGCTGCTCCAGCGAATGCCGGCTTCGGCAAAATAGTCCAGGTCGAGGTGATCGGTACCGATGGTGCAGGTACCGACGAAGCGTACCCGGCTGCCTTCGAGCAATGTGCGGTCAACCTTGGTCACCGAGCGTACCAGCAGGATATCGGCGTCCTTGACGCTGGCGGCATCGAGGCTTCGGCCGGGGTAGCGGCGAATTTCCCCGAAGCCTTGGAAGAAGGCATCGAGCAGCGGGATGTTTTCGTCGGCAACTATCAGCATGGCGCTCTCCTGTCTGGGGAGCGCAGTGTAGGCGCATCGCCGGGTGGGTTGCACAGGGTTTCAGTCGGCTTTTTTGCGAATCCAGTAAAGGAAGGTGCCGGCGTCTTCCTGCTGTTGCACGAGTTCGTGGCCGAGGAAGTTGCAGAACTTGGGAATGTCGCGGCGGGTGGACGGGTCGGTGGCGATGACCTTGAGCAGGCCGCCGGCGGCCAGGTTGCGTACGTGCTGGTGCAGCATCATCACCGGCTCCGGGCAGTTCAGGCCGGTGGCATCGAGGATGGCGTCGGGGGTGAAATCGGTCATGGGGGGCTCCGAAAATGATCGCTATTGTCGCGCATCACGCGGCGGGGTCCAAGCGCGGCTTTGCAGGCCTTACGTCCGGACGGGCGTTGCCCAGGCCCTTTGCGCCCCTACGGCGGGTCAGAGGCTTCGCGCCGCCTCCCCCCCGCACGGCTTCTGATCTGGCTGTTGATCTGGCTGTTGATCTTGATCTTGATCTTGATCTTGATCTTGATCTTCGCGACTTCAGGAGGCCGAGCGGAGGGCATGCGGAGGGAGGTGACGGGCATGGATGCCCGTCAAGCGCTGAGGCCCCAGGGACGGGGCCTGCAGCGCGTACTCCCGGGAGCATGCCCGTAGCGAGGGAACCCCGGAGCGCAGCGCAGGGGCCGGATGACGGGAGCGCAGCGTTTTTTGGTTACTTTTTGTCGCGTTTGACAAAAAGTGACTCGCCGTAAGGGCGAAAAGGTGACTACGCGTCGCTATCGCAGCTGGAGTTATCACGCCACCAAAAACCAGCGCCCAGGATTTCAAGCTCTGCAAAGGTGTGGGCGTTTACACCGCATAGGTATTCGTTCGCGTAGGCGGCGCCGAGTCACCTTTCCGCCCTTACGGCGGGTTACTTTGGTCTTGGCCAAAGTAACCAAAGCCGCCCGCTCCCGTCATCCGGCCCCTACGCTTCGCTCCGGGGTCCCCTCGCTACGGGCATGCTCCCGGGAGTACGCGCTGCAGGCCCCGTCCCTGGGGCCTCAGCGCTTGACGGGCATCCATGCCCGTCACCTCCCTCCGCATGCCCTTCGCTCAGCCTCCTGAAGTCGCAATCTGCAGCGCCTGTGCTACCGCGCGTTTAGAAGCAAAAGCAAAAAGCAGAAGCAACAGCAGCGCTTTCTTGGGTTTCGCACCATCCAAGCCCCCCCGCACAGCTTTTGATCTGGCTGTTGATCTTGATCTTGATCTTGATCTTGATCTTCGCGACTTCAGGAGGCCGAGCGAAGGGCATGCGGAGGGAGGTGACGGGCATGGATGCCCGTCAAGCGCTGAGGCCCCAGGGACGGGGCCTGCAGCGCGTACTCCCGGGAGCATGCCCGTAGCGGGGGAACCCCGGAGCGCAGCGCAGGGGCCGGATGACGGGAGCGCAGCGTTTTTTGGTTACTTTTTGTCGCGTCTGACAAAAAGTGACTCGCCGTAAGGGCGAAAAGGTGACTATGCGTCTCTACCGCAGCTGGAGTTATCGCGCTATCAAAACAGGCGCTCAAGATTTCAAGCCCTGCAACAATGTGGGCGTTGAAACCGCATAGGTATTCGTTCGCGTAGGCGGCGCCGAGTCACCTTTCCGCCCTTACGGCGGGTTACTTTGGTCTTGGCCAAAGTAACCCGCCGTAAGGGCGAAAAGGTGACTATGCGTCGCTATCGCAGCTGGAGTTTTCGCGCTATCAAAACCAGCGCCCAGGATTTCAAGCTCTGCAAAAATGTGGGCGTCGAAACCGCATAGGTATTCGTTCCCATCGGCCCCACCCTCAAGCACCAAGCACCGATTCAACGAGGTTTCAGATCAAGCCGCCGCAAATGGCATGTCACTTCCTCACGGTCGTGATACAGCTGCTTGCACGCGATCGAAACCCGTACCTTACGTGCCTTGAACGTCGCCTCCATGCGCTCGAGCAGCCGCCGTACCTCGGCATAACGCTGCTTCATCGGCAACTTCAGGTTGACCACCGCCTCCCGGCATAGCCCCTCACCCAACCAGGTTTCGATCAGCGAAGTCGTCCGCGCCGGCTTCTCGACGATATCGCAAACCATCCAGTCCACCGGTTGCCTGGGTTGCCAGGTAAAACCATCGGCCATCAGGTGCTGGACCAAGCCGGTATCCATCAGGCTCTCGGCCATCGGCCCATTATCGATAGCCGTCACCAACATGCCACGACGCACCAGCTGGTAAGTCCACCCTCCCGGCGAAGCCCCAAGGTCGACGCCGGTCATATCATCGCCCAAGCGCTGCTCCCACTGCTCACGCGGGATGAAATGGTGCCAGGCCTCTTCCAGCTTGAGGGTGGAACGGCTGGGCGCCTCGCGGGGGAACTTGAGACGCGGGATACCCATGGGCCACAACGCGCTGTTGTTGGCCGCAGCGATACCCGCAAATACCCGCCGGCCACTGATGAAGGTCAGCAGCAAGCGTGGGCGGCTGGCGTCGTCAACCAGGCGCCCGGCCTTTTCCAGGGCCTTGCGCAAAGGCACTTCGAACTTGCGGCAGAACGTCGATAACGCCTTGCCCTCGTTGCTGTCCAGCACTTCCAGCCACAGGCTGCCGAACACCGGAAAACCAGCCAACTGCGCCAGCAGCACACTGATACGGTCACTTTCAGGCAACTCGACAAACGCACCCCGGGCCCATTGCCGCGGGAAGATCAGCTGATTGAAACGCAGCTCCCCCATCAACCGCTCGGCACCGCCCTCCTCGCTACAGACAAACTCGGCGCTGGCACTTTGCGGCTTGCCTTTGGCATAGCCCGCGACACCCAGGCGGGCGGCATGTTCGCTGATCTCGGCGCACACCTCACCCTCGAAACCGGGCCGGCAATGCATGAACAGGGTATTCATCTCTCACTCCACTACGGCGGGCGCGTCACAGGCGCCGGCAGGGCGGCGATGATAAAGGAAGTTCGGAACCTGCGACACGCCCCGCCGGTCCAGAAAAGGGTCAGGTGGCCTAAACCGGTCTAACCTGACCTTTCAGCCAGGTCCGTGCCGTGCGGGCCGATACATAACGGTGCTACCGGCAAACCGCAATTCAATGCCGGGCACCGGCGCAGAAGGAGTTGGCAATGCCCTCGCTCGATAGCCTGAACACCCTCAAGCCGCTCAAGGTCGGCGACCAGACCTACCACTATTTCAGCCTCACCGAAGCCGCCCGCCAGCTGGGTGACCTGCAACGCCTGCCCATGTCCCTGAAGGTGCTGCTGGAAAACCTGCTGCGCTGGGAAGACGGCAAAACCGTGACCGGCGACGACTTGCGCGCCCTCGCCCAATGGCTGGGCGAGCGGCGCTCCGACCGCGAAATCCAGTACCGCCCCGCACGCGTACTGATGCAGGACTTCACCGGCGTACCGGCAGTGGTCGACCTGGCCGCCATGCGCGCCGCCATGGCCAAGGCCGGCGGCGACCCACAACGCATCAACCCGCTGTCACCGGTCGACCTGGTGATCGACCACTCGGTGATGGTCGACCGCTACGGCACAACGCAAGCCTTCAGCGAGAACGTGGAAATCGAAATGCAGCGCAACGGCGAGCGCTATGCCTTCCTGCGCTGGGGCCAGAACGCCTTCGACAACTTCAGCGTGGTACCGCCGGGCACCGGCATCTGCCACCAGGTCAACCTGGAATACCTGGGCCGCACGGTATGGACCCGTGAAGCCGATGGCCGCACCTATGCCTTCCCCGACACCTTGGTCGGCACCGACTCGCACACCACCATGATCAACGGCCTGGGCGTGCTCGGCTGGGGGGTCGGCGGTATCGAGGCCGAGGCGGCCATGCTCGGCCAGCCCGTATCGATGCTGATCCCGGAAGTGATCGGCTTCAAGCTGACCGGCAAGCTGCGCGAGGGCATCACTGCGACCGACCTGGTGCTGACCGTGACCCAGATGCTGCGCAAGAAAGGCGTGGTCGGCAAGTTCGTCGAGTTCTATGGCGACGGCCTGGCCGAGCTGCCGCTTGCCGACCGCGCCACCCTCGCCAACATGGCCCCGGAGTACGGCGCTACATGCGGGTTTTTCCCGGTCGATGACGTCACCCTGGACTACCTGCGCCTGTCTGGGCGGCCAGAAGCGACCGTGCAACTGGTCGAGCAGTACTGCAAAACCCAAGGCATGTGGCGCTTGCCCGGCCACGAGCCGCTGTTCAGCGACACCCTGGCGCTGGACATGCACGACGTCGAAGCCAGCCTGGCCGGGCCCAAGCGGCCGCAGGACCGGGTCGCACTGGGCCAGGTCAGCCAGGCCTTCGACCACTTCATCGAACTGCAACCCAAGCCGCTGGCCAAGGAAGTCGGCCGCCTGGAAAGTGAAGGGGGTGGTGGCGTGGCCGTTGGCAATGCCGACCAGGCCGGCGAGATCGACTACAGCCACCAAGGCCAGACCCACACCCTGCGCGATGGCGCCGTGGTGATCGCCGCCATCACCTCGTGCACCAATACCTCCAACCCCAGCGTGATGATGGCTGCCGGGCTGGTAGCCAAGAAAGCCCTGGAAAAAGGCCTGCAACGCAAACCCTGGGTGAAAAGCTCGCTGGCACCGGGCTCCAAGGTGGTCACCGACTACTTCCAGGCCGCCGGGCTCACGCCTTACCTCGACGAGCTGGGCTTCGATCTGGTTGGCTATGGCTGCACCACCTGCATCGGCAACTCCGGCCCGCTGGATGAAGCCATCGAGAAAGCCATTGCCAGCGCGGACCTCACCGTGGCCTCGGTGCTGTCGGGCAACCGTAATTTCGAAGGGCGCGTTCACCCGCTGGTCAAGACCAACTGGCTGGCTTCGCCGCCCCTGGTCGTGGCCTATGCGCTCGCTGGCAGTGTGCGCGTGGACCTGACGCGTGACCCGCTGGGTACGGGCAAGGACGGCCAACCGGTGTACCTGCGCGATATCTGGCCCAGCCAGCAGGAGATCGCGGCGGCCGTGGCCAAGGTCGACACGGCCATGTTCCACAAGCAATATGCCGAAGTGTTCGCCGGCGATGCCCAGTGGCAGGCCATCGAGGTACCCCAGGCCGCTACCTACGTGTGGCAGGCAGACTCCACCTATATTCAGCACCCTCCCTTCTTCGACGACATCGGCGGGCCGCCACCGGCCATCACCGACATCCGCGGCGCCCGCGTGCTGGCGCTGTTGGGCGACTCGGTGACCACCGACCATATTTCCCCTGCCGGCAACATCAAGGCCGACAGCCCAGCGGGGCGTTACCTGCGCGAAAAAGGTGTGGAGCCACGCGACTTCAACTCCTATGGTTCGCGGCGCGGCAACCATGAAGTGATGATGCGCGGTACGTTCGCCAATATCCGAATCCGCAACGAAATGCTGGCGGGCGAGGAAGGCGGCAACACCTTGCACGTGCCCTCGGGTGAAAAACTGTCGATCTATGACGCGGCCATGCGCTACCAGCAGGAAGGAACCCCGCTGGTGGTGATTGCCGGGCAGGAATACGGCACCGGCTCCAGCCGCGACTGGGCGGCCAAGGGCACCAACCTGCTGGGCGTGAAGGCAGTGCTGGCGGAAAGCTTCGAGCGTATCCACCGCTCCAACCTGGTGGGCATGGGCGTGCTGCCGCTGCAGTTCACGGCCGGGCATGACCGCAAGGCGCTGGGGCTGACCGGCAAGGAGCAGATCGACGTGCTGGGGCTGGACGGCGCACCGATTCACCCCGGCATGCCGCTACAGGTGCGCATCACCCGCGAGGATGGCCAGCAGGAACAGATCGAGGTGCTGTGCCGGATCGATACCGTCAACGAGGTGGAGTACTTCAAGGCAGGCGGGATTCTGCATTATGTGCTGCGCCAGCTGATTGCGGGTTGAGGGCGCAGCCGCACTGGAAAACCTGCGACACCTGCCAATCGAGCGCCGCCCACACGGCGTTCGATTGCTCAGGCACCCTTGCACCAAAATCGAACACCTTTTGTCACGCATGTTAAATAATCTCTCAATAATCCCGGTGGCTTGCCGATACCCATCCAAAGCCCTGCGGACTATCACCCCATGCGTAACAACCAGCCGATTACCCAGAGAGAACGGACTTTCCCTGCCCAGCAGCGGTTGATCTCCACCACCAACGCCAAGGGCGTGATTACCTACTGCAATGATGCCTTCATCGACATCAGTGGGTTCACCCGCGAAGAACTGACCGGTGCGCCGCACAATCTGGTGCGCCACCCCGACGTGCCGCCTGCTGTGTTTGCCCATATGTGGCAAACCCTCAAGCAAGGCCAGCCGTGGATGGGTATCGTCAAGAACCGCTGCAAGTCGGGCGATCACTACTGGGTCAACGCCTACGTCACACCGATTTTCGACAACAACCAGGTGGTCGGCTTCGAGTCTGTGCGGGTCAAACCCACCGCCGAGCAGATCCGCCGCGCCGAGGCGCTGTACCAGCGCATCAACCAGGGCAAGCCGCCGGTACCGCGCCGTGACAAGTGGCTGCCGGTGCTGCAGGACTGGTTGCCGTTCATCCTGATCAGCCAGGCGGGCTTCCTGATTGGCAACTGGCTGGGCCATTCCTGGGGCTTCGCGTTGGCCGCCGCGCTTTCCGTACCGCTTGGGCTGATCGGCCTGAGCTGGCAGCAACGCGGCCTCAAGCGCTTGCTGCGGCTGGCTGAACAGACCACCTCCGACCCGCTGATCGCGCAGATGTACACCGACAGCCGTGGCGTGCAGGCCCGCCTGGAAATGGCCATGCTCAGCCAGGATGCGCGCATGAAAACCTGCCTGACCCGCTTGCAGGACAGCGCCGAGCACCTCAGCGACCAGGCGCGGCAGTCCGACGCCCTGGCGCACAAGAGCTCTTCGGGGCTGGAACGCCAGCGGGTCGAAACCGAACAGGTCGCCGCCGCCGTCAACCAGATGGCTGCGACCACCCAGGAAGTTGCCAACCACGTGCAACGCACAGCCGATGCCACCCAGGAAGCCAACCGCCTGACCAGCCAGGGCCGGCAGATTGCCGGGGAAACCCGCGAGGCCATCGAACGCCTGTCGACAGCAGTGGGCGAAACCGGCCAGACCGTCACGCAACTGGCCAAGGACAGCGACGAAATTGGCGGTGTCGTCGATGTGATCAAGGGCATTGCCGACCAGACCAACCTGCTGGCATTGAATGCCGCCATCGAGGCGGCGCGGGCTGGGGAAATGGGCCGTGGCTTTGCTGTAGTGGCCGACGAAGTGCGCCAGCTGGCTCAACGCACCGCCGAGTCCACCGGGCAGATCCACAGCCTGATCGCCAAGCTGCAGCAAACCGCCAGCACCGCCGTACTGACCATGGAAACCGGCCACCGTCAGGCGCAGGAAGGCGTTGATCGTGTGATGCAGGCTGACGAAGCGCTGGTCGGCATCAGCGAAGCGGTCGCCAACATCACCGACATGGCGACCCAGGTTGCCGCCGCGACCGAAGAGCAGACCGCCGTGGCCGATGAGATCAGCCGTAACATCAGCACCATCGCCGAACTGGCCGACCAGACCGCCGAGCAGGCACAGCACTCGGCGCTGTTGAGCGAAGAGCTGACCACTACGGCCGGGAGCCAGTACTCACTTGTGGAGCGCTTCAACCGCTGACCGCAGACCTGCGCGCCGCGAGGGGTTGCACAGCAGCCCCTGGCTGGCAACGCATGCCCAGGCAGGGTTACCAGTCCAGGCTCAAGCGGCTCTCGAAATAGCGCTCTTCGCCGCTCAACGGGTCGGTGAAACGCAGGCTCTGCGCCAGCAGTTTCAATGGCCGCTGGTAATCGTCTGCGGTGTCGAGCAACTGCGGATAGAACGGGTCATTGCTGATGCCCGCGCCCAACGCAGCCATGTGCACCCGCAACTGGTGGGTCTTGCCGGTGACCGGCGACAACCCGTACCGCCACAGCGCTCCACGCTTCTCCAGCACCTCGGCCAGGGTTTCACTGTTGGCCTCGCCCTCTACCTCATGCATGCGGAAAAAGGGCTCGCCATGCACCAGGCGGCTTTTGTGCACCAACGGAAACGCATGTTGCGGCAAAGCGGCCGCGATGGCCTGGTAGCGCTTGTCGATACGTCGCTCGGGGAACAGCCGCTGATAAGCGCTACGCGTATGCGGGTTGGCAGAGAACAGCACGAGCCCGGCGGTATGCCGATCGATGCGATGCAACGGCACCAGGTGAGGGTTATCCAGCCTGCGGATCAGGCGGCGCAGCAAGGTGTGCTCAACGTACTCGCCAGTCGGTGTCACCGGCAGGAAATGCGGCTTGTCCGCCACCACCAGGTGCTCGTCCACGTGCAGCACGTGCTCCTGCACCGGGATCGGTCGCTCGTTCGGCACCTCGCGAAAATAGTGCAAGCGCATGCCCGGTTTGTAAGGCAGCTCGGCAGCCACTGCCTGCCCCTGGGCGTCCAGCACCCGCCCCCTGGCAAAGCGGTCGAGCCACTGGGCACGGTCGATGGCCTTGAAATGGTCACACAGGCAATCGAGCACCGTTGCCCAGTGACCGGGTGGCAGGCACACGGTGCTGGCTTGCTGGCGGGCGGGGTCGAATGGCGTGGACATGGCAGGGCTCGGAACAGACACGGCCGCGCATTATCACCCAACCCCGCCCCATCAACCAGCCTGGGCCAGCGCCTCGCTGCGCTCCTTCAACCAGCGCAGCACCTGCACAGGCTCCCAGCGGCCAGGGTCGTAAAGTGCGTAGAGCGCTCCCTGGTACCCGACCACATCGAGCCCACGGTGGTAGCCGGCCCGCTGGAACAAGGCTTCGATCTCGGCAAAGCAGGTATTGAAATGCACCTTGCCGAAGGGGGTGCGGTCATCGGTCACCAGGCCTTCGAGGCGCAGTTCCAGAACGGCGTCGGCCACCCGCTCCACAGGCATGCGGTTGACGCTGTACTTGAGTTGCTCGACGTTGAGCATGGCTTTACCTCGATACTGTATTTATATACAGCATACGAACATCCTCGCGTCGCAGTCAATGCGCTTCATTGCAGCCCCGCCAGATAGCCGCCGCCCTTGCGGATGGTCAACACCTGGCGCCGCGGGGTGCCCCGCGCCACCGACAGGTGCACCCACTTGTCGAATTCCAGGATGAGTTGATCGAAGGGCACCGTACTTTCGCTGATCCGTTGCACGGTCTCGCGCGGGCTGACCTCGATGACCGTGAAGTCAGCCGCCAGCCCTTGTACATGCTGGCTGTTGGCGGCACCGCCAATCAAGCGGTTGACTTTCTCGCTACGGTAGCCACTGCTGACAATGATGGGCACGCCGAACAGCGCGCGCACCTGCTCCAGGGCACAACACAGCAGTTGCAGGTTGGCCCTGGCTTCAGGTGGCGGGGTGTTGTCGAACCCATCCCTGGCCGCGAGCTGGGAAACGGTCAGTTCAGCGAGGGTGAAATGTGGTGTGATCAACATGGCAAGCGGTTCCGATGATGGCTAGGGGCACCGGCACTGGTGCGCCGGCGCCTGATCATCAGCGCGCATCACCTGCCATGGAGCAGGGTTGTACCTCCCCTGTCGGTGTCATTGCCCCAGGAACGCCACCACCTGCTCGGCATCGAACGGCCAGTGCAACTCGGCACCGTTGTCACAGCGCCGGAGCACCGGAATGACCAGCCCATATCGCTCGAACAAAGGCTGGCTTTCGGCAACATCGACCAGCTCCACCAGCAGGCCATGATCGACGAAGGGCATCAGCACCGACTCGGCCACTTCACACAGGTGGCAGCCGAGGGTGCCGAACAGTTGGCATTCAGGCAGCATGGGGCGGGTCCCGATGTAGCATGCAGAGAAACCTATTCTAGGACCACCACGGCCATCGTGCACCTTCAATCCTGGCTGGTGGCGCCGATACGGTGCAGCGACAGGTCGGCGCCCTGGAACTCCTGTTCATGGCTCAGGCGCAGGCCATGCACGGCGCGCAGCGCACCATACACGGCAAAACCACCGGCGAGTGCCACCACCACCCCCATCAGGCTCCCCAGCAGCTGGCTGACCAGGCTCACGCCGCCCATGCCGCCCAGTGCCGTCTGGCCGAAGATGCCGCAGGCAACCCCACCCCACACGCCACACAGGCCATGCAACGGCCAAACACCCAGCACGTCGTCGATTTTCCAGCGGTTCTGGGCCGCGGTGAACGTCCACACGAACAGCCCGCCCGCCACCAGGCCGGTAGCCAGCGCACCGATCGGGTGCATCAGGTCTGAGCCGGCGCAAACCGCCACCAACCCGGCCAACGGCCCGTTATGCAGGAAGCCAGGGTCGTTGCGCCCTGCCAGCAACGCCGACAACGTGCCGCCAACCATGGCGAGCAACGAGTTGATCGCCACCAGGCCACTGAGCCCCTCCAAGGTCTGAGCGCTCATCACGTTGAAACCGAACCAGCCAATGATCAGGATCCACGAGCCCAGGGCGAGAAAGGGAATGCTCGAGGGCGCAAAAGCCACCAGCCGACCATCGCGATAGCGACCGCGGCGCGGGCCGAGCAGCAGCACCGCCGCCAGCGCCAGCCAGCCGCCCATGGCATGCACCACCACCGAGCCGGCAAAGTCATGGAACGGCGCGCCAAAGCGGTCCTGCAACCAGGCTTGCAGGCCCAGGTTGCCGTTCCATACCACGCCCTCGAAGAAGGGGTAGACGAATGCCACGATCAGTGCGGTGGCACACAGTTGCGGCACGAAACGCGCACGCTCGGCGATGCCCCCGGAAATGATCGCCGGAATGGCTGCAGCGAAGGTCAACAGGAAGAAGCACTTGACCAGCGCGTAGCCATGGTCGGCAGCCAGCGTTGCAGCAGGCTGGAAGAAGTTGACCCCATAGGCGATCCAGTAGCCTATAAAGAAATACACCAGCGCCGAAATGGCGAAGTCGCTGAGGATCTTCGACAAGGCATTGACCTGGTTCTTGTGGCGTACGGTGCCCACTTCGAGAAACGCGAAGCCGGCATGCATGGCCAGGACCAGAATGGCGCCCATGAGAAGGAACAGGGTGTTGGAACCGTGGACCAGGGAGTCCATCGCGCTGTGCATGTTATCCATGAAATAGGCAGACCTGCTGAAAAAGGCACCAGGACAGTTCAAGAACCTGCATCCCTGCACCGAATCGGTGCCAGCCATCACCCTGTTTCAGTTGCGTGGGCGCGACCTGCGTGGTTTTTTCTTGGGTTTGTCGAGGATTGCGTTAAGGTTTATCGATATTCGCCGCGTGGGCGCCCCGAATCGGCGCAAGAACAGCCTGAGGTGCCCCGCAACGTGGCAAACACATAGCAAGGCGCATACCAGCACACGCGGGTGTACGGTCACTTGAACCTTCCGCGCCTGCTATCACTCGAACTACCAACATTCATCGACAGGGAGAGACACATGGCCAGCAATTCGGCAAAGACTGCACAAGAGATATTGATGGCTGACTTCCAGGCTTTGGTGCGCGACACCGAAAAGCTGCTGGCCGACACCGCCAACCTGGCAGGCGACCAGGCCGAGGAGTTGCGCGGGCAGATTCACGAGCGCCTGGCCCAGGCCCGCGAAACCCTGCAGTTGACCCAGGAGTCGGTACGCGACCGCGGCCAGGCTGCGCTGGGCAGCGCCGAGCAGTACGTACAGGAAAACCCATGGCAGGCCATCGGCATCGCTGCCGGCGTCGGCCTGTTGATCGGCCTGCTGGCCAACCGGCGTTAAGGGGTTCCCATGGAGAACGAAGCCAACGGCGCCGGCGCATCGGGCAGGCGCCTGGGCGCAGCCGCGCTGGGGCTGCTGCACAGCCATATCGAGCTGTTCGGTATCGAGCTGCAGGAGCAGAAAGGCCGCACGCTGAGGTTGCTGTTGTTCGCCGGCCTGGCACTGGTGTTCGCCCTGCTGCTGCTCACTGCACTGTCGGGCTTGCTACTGGTGCTGCTGTGGGACAGCTATCGCCTTGCCGGCATCATCGGCCTGTGCGTGTTCTATAGCCTGGCTGCACTGTATTGCGGTGTACGGTTGAAGGCAGCGGTGTTCGACGAGTCATCTCCCTTCAACGCCACCCTCGAAGAACTCGCCAAGGACCGGGAGCGCTTGTTGCCATGAACCTGCCACAACTGCCGAACACACGAAACCCACGCGAGCTGCGCAAGGCGTTGCTGCGCCTGCGCATGGAAATGCACCGCCAGGAGATCCGCCACGAATCCGGGCAACTGCTGGCACCGTTGCAGCGCATGCGCGGCATGGGCAGCTCGCTGCACGACGGCTTGGGCATCAAACACGCGCCGCTGTGGGGCATTGGCGCTGTGGTAGCCCTGGGCTTCATGACCGGCAAGGGCGTGCGCAGCGGCAACCTGCGCAGGCTTGTGCGCCTGGGCACCAGCCTGCTGCCGCTGGTGCGCCTGTACCTGCAAGGTAGCCGTCGCCGCTGAAGGCGGTGCATGGGCGCAGGCTCGACCGCGAATGTGTCGGTGCCGCCACCGGCCATTCGCGGGTAATGCGTGCCAGCGGCCAGCGTTGCCCCTGCCACTTGCGCGCAGGCACAGCACACCAGAAGCTATAGCCTTTGACCCCCTGGAGACCGCGCCTTGGACTGGCACACCCTGCTCACCCGCGAACGTCTGGGCAAAGCCCTGTATAGCGCCGAAGAACTCGGGCGCAGCCCCTTCCACAAAGACCACGACCGCATCATTTTCTCGGGCGCCTTTCGCCGCCTGGGGCGCAAGACCCAAGTGCACCCCGTCACCAGTAACGATCACATTCACACGCGCCTGACCCATTCGCTGGAAGTCAGTTGCGTGGGGCGTTCGCTGGGCATGCGCGTGGGTGAAACCCTGCGCGAAAGCTTGCCAGACTGGTGCGCGCCCAGCGACCTGGGGATGATCGTGCAGTCGGCCTGCCTGGCCCACGACATCGGCAACCCGCCATTCGGCCATTCTGGCGAAGACGCCATACGTCACTGGTTCCAGCAGGCGGCCGGGCGCGGGTGGCTGGACGACATGGGTGATGACGAGCGTGCCGACTTCCTCAATTTCGAGGGCAATGCGCAGGGCTTCCGCGTGCTTACGCAACTGGAGTACCACCAGTTCGACGGTGGCACCCGGTTGACCTATGCCACCCTCGGCACCTACCTCAAATACCCCTGGAGCGCCCGCCATGCCGACGCCCTGGGCTACAAGAAGCACAAGTTCGGCAGTTATCAGAGCGAGCTGCCACTGCTGGAACAGATCGCCCGCAAGCTCGGCCTGCCACAGCTGGAGCACCAGCGCTGGGCGCGCCACCCGCTGGTGTACCTGATGGAAGCGGCCGATGACATCTGCTACGCGCTGATCGACCTGGAAGACGGCCTGGAGATGGACTTGCTGCAATACGGCGAAGTCGAAGCCTTGTTGCTCGACCTGGTCGGCGACGATCTGCCGGAAACCTATCGCCAACTGGGCCCCGGCGACTCCCGCCGGCGCAAGCTGGCCATCCTGCGTGGCAAGGCCATCGAGCACTTGACCAACGCTGCCGCCCAGGCTTTTGTCGAGCAGCAGCACGCGTTGCTGGCCGGGCAACTGCCAGGCGACCTGGTCGAACACATGCACGGCCCGGCCAAGCGCTGCGTGCTGCAGGCCAAAGACATGGCGCGCAACAAGATCTTCCAGGACAAGCGCAAGACCCTGCACGAAATCGGCGCCTACACCACACTGGAAATCCTGCTCAATACCTTCTGCGGCGCGGCGCTCGAACAACACGGCGGGCGCACACCCTCGTTCAAGAGCCGGCGCGTCATGGACCTGCTCGGCAACAGTGCACCAGACCCACACGGCTCGCTGTACAACGCGTTCCTGCGCATGATCGATTTCATCGCCGGCATGACCGACAGCTACGCCAGCGAAATGGCCAGGGAAATGACCGGGCGCTCGGGCCCGGGCTGAGCCATGGCGGTGCAGACCGGCCAGCGTGCCGGTGCTGCACCTGTGTTACAGGAAACTTCCTACATATACCGAGGGCAAATTAAACAACACGTTTAATTTGCCAACGAAAAGTTACCAAATGCACTTTGACATTGGGTCGCGCACGATTATCTCGTAGCCCGTTTTGCTTTATCTTGTAAGCCATTTCCCATATGGGGCAAACAGCCCTTCCTTGCATGCCCGTTGACTTCCAACTGCGATAAGGTGCCGCCTGTCACCCACAATTGACCGCAGGCAAGTTGAACATGCATTCCATATTTATTGTTGACGATCATCCGGTCATCCGCCTTGCCGTCCGCATGCTGCTGGAAAACCAGAATTACAAGATTGTCGGTGAGTCGGACAATGGCGTGGACGCGATGCAGATGATCCGCGAGAGCCACCCCGACCTGGTCATCCTCGACATCAGCATCCCCAAGCTAGACGGGCTGGAGGTGCTTGCGCGCTTCCAGGCCATGGCGCTGCCCATGAAAGTGCTGGTGCTGACTGCCCAGGCCCCGGCGTTGTTTGCCGTGCGCTGCATGCACTCGGGTGCTGCCGGTTATGTGTGCAAGCAGGAGGACCTCGGTGAACTGCTGAGTGCAATCAAGGCCGTGCTGGCCGGTTATAACTACTTCCCCAGCCAGGCAATAAAGCATGACCAGGTAACCACGAGCGACCTGCAACTTTTCCGCCAGGTAAATGATCGCGAACTGATGGTGCTGCAACTCTTCGCCCAAGGGCGCAGCAACAAGGAAATTGCCAAGGGCATGTTCCTCAGCAGCAAGACCGTGAGTACCTACAAGAAGCGCCTCATGCAAAAGCTGCAGGTCAGTACGTTGGTCGACCTGATCGAGATGGCCAAGCGCAACGCACTGGTCTGAGCATGGTCATGGCCCGCCCTTTCGCCCGCTTGCTGCTCGCGCTGCTGCTGTTCAGCAGCGCGGCAGTGGCCACCCACCACGAAACTGCATCGTACACGCTCCTCCCGCGTTCGTCGGCTATGCCAGCGCCACCGGAACTCAACGCCGAGCAACGGCAATGGCTTGCAGGGCGCCAGGAACTGGTGCTGGGAACATCGGCCCCTGACTACCCGCCGTTCGACATCACCAGTGGCGGCCGTGACTACCAGGGGCTTACCGCCGAATATGCAAACCTGATCGGCACGGCCCTGGAGTTGCCGGTCCGGGTGCTGCGTTTTCCCAGCCGGCAGGCCGCTTTGGAAGCACTCCGGCAAGGCGACATCGACCTGCTGGGCAGCGCCAATGGCTACGAAGCGGCCAGCGACGGCCTGGCCTTGTCGCACCCCTATGCCGTTGACCAGCCGGTGCTGGTCACACGCGAAGACGAAACGCGGGCACTGGACACGGGCCTGGCCGGCATGCGCCTGGGCATGCTCTATCACTACCTGCCCGAGGCAGAACTGCTCAACGCCTACCCCGATGCCGAGCTGCTGACGTTCGAGTCCTCCAGCCAGGCGTTGAATGCCGTAGCGTTCGGCCAGGCCGACGTGTTCATCGGCGACACCATTTCCACCCACTACCAGCTCAACCGCGGCCACCTGCCACGCCTGCGCATGGCCAACTTCGGCAAGCACGAAGCCATCGGCTTCGGCTTTGCCCTGCGCCAGCAGGACACCGTACTGAGGGAACTGGTCGATACCATCCTCGATAGCCAGCCCCCCGCCATGCGTGCCAGTATCTTCAAACGCTGGAGCGCCGGCAGCGACCTGCTGTTGACCGACCGCAACCTGCAATTGAGCGCAACAGAGCAACAATGGCTGCAACAGCACCCCGTGATGCGTGTGGCCATTGACGACACCGCTGCGCCCTTGTCCTACTTCGATGGCTCGGGGCATTTTCGCGGCATCACTGCTGACCTGCTGGAGCTCATTCGCCTGCGCACCGGCTTGCGCTTCGAGGTACAGCGGGCCAGTGGCATTGCCGACATGATCGCCCGCTTGAAGGATGGCCGCGCTGACGTGATCGCCGCCCTGGCCATCGCCGGGTTGGTCGACAAGGACCTGCAGATCAGCCGGCCGTACCTGGAAAGCGCCTATGTTCTGGTTAGCCGCAAGGACAAACCGGCCCCAGGGTCCCTGGAGCAGTTGCAGGGCCACCGCATCGCCTTTACCCGCCACAGCGCCATGCATGCCACGTTGCCGCAGCATTATCCGCACATTGGCTGGGTCGAGAGCGCCAGCGCGTTCTATTCCATGGCGTTGCTCAACAGCGGCGCCGTCGATGCGGTGATCACCACCCTGATCGATGCCAACCACGCCCTGGCCAGCAACCCCGACCTGGTCATCCGCACCTCGGTCGGCGGCGAGCCCGCCAACTACGCCATGGCCACCAACGCGTCTTCACCGGCTTTGGCCTCGATTCTCGACAAGGCCCTGCAGAGCATTTCGCCCGAGGAACTGGGTGTCATAAACAACCGCTGGCGCAGCTTTGGCCCGCACGAAGACAGCAAGAGCCAGAGCTACCGCCGGCTGGCGCTGCAGGTGGTACTGGCCACGGCGGTGCTGCTTCTGCTGGCGTTGCTCTGGAACGCCCGCCTGCGCTTGCAGATCCGTCAGCGCCAGCGCGCCGAAAGGGCGCTGAACGACCAACTGGCATTCATGCGCGCACTGCTCAACGGCACCCCTCACCCCATGTACGTGCGCGACCGCGATGGCCGCCTGCAAAGCTGCAACTACAGCTACCTGGAGGCGGTGCAGGCCCGCTCCGAGCAGGTTATCGGCAAACAGCTGAGCGCCAGCCTGTTCGCCGACGCCGAACAGACCCGGCAGATCCAGGCGGATTACCACAAAGTGATGGCTGCCGGCTCCCCCCTGATCATGGACCGCCCGTTGCGGATCAAGGGCCGGGAGATGACCATCTACCACTGGATCCTGCCCTACCGTGATTCGCTGGGTGAAGTGCAGGGCATCATCGGCGGCTGGATCGACATCAGCGACCGCCGCCAGCTGGTCACGGAACTGCGCCAGGCCAAGCAGCAGGCCGACAATGCCAACCGCGCCAAAAGCACCTTCCTGGCCACTATCAGCCACGAAATCCGCACCCCCATGAATGCCGTCATCGGCATGCTCGAACTGGCGGTCAAACGCGCCGATCAAGGGTGGGTGGACCGCAGCGCGCTGGCCTTGGCGCACCATTCGGCCAAAGACCTGCTGGGCCTGATCGGTGACATTCTCGATATCGTGCGCATCGAATCCGGGCATCTCTCTCTGGCCCCCGAGGTGGTCGACCTGGCAGCGTTGGTCGAGTCGGTGGGGCGCATGTTCGATGGCCAGGCACGGCAAAAAGGCCTGGCGCTGGAAGTGATCATCGAACCGGCCGCAAGTTGCCACGCGTTGCTCGACCCCCTGCGTTTCAAGCAAGTGCTGTCCAACCTGGTGAGCAACGCCATCAAGTTCACCGAGCATGGCCAGGTACGCATCTGCGTCAGCCTGCTGGACGAAGCCCCTGGCAGGCCTGCAATGCTGGACCTGGAGGTGCGCGACAGTGGTATCGGCATCCATCCCGACGACCTGGAACGCCTGTTCAACCCGTTCATCCAGGCCAACCCGCACAGCCAGGGTGCCCGCGCGGGCACCGGGCTCGGTCTGGCCATCTGCCGCAACCTGTGCGACATGATGGGGGGCAGCCTGACCATCAAGAGCCTGGAGGATGTCGGCACCCAGGTGCGCCTGAAGATGCCGTTGCAACGGGTCGATGCTGCAGCGCAACCCGCCCAGTTGCCGGAATGCCTGGACGTTCCCGACCCCGGTCTGCGCGTGCTGGTGATCGACGATCACCCGGCCAACCTGGAACTGATGGCGCAGCAGCTCGGTTATCTGGGCCTGCAGCATGCCAGCGCCCGGGATGGCCGGGAAGGCCTGGCCGCCTGGCGCGCCGGTGATTTCGACGTGCTGGTGCTGGACTGCAACATGCCGCACATGAACGGCTATCAGCTGGCAACCGCCGTGCGCACCGAAGAACGCCATGGCCAGCGGCCGCGCTGCACCATCCTGGGTTATACCGCCAACGCCCAGCCAGAGGTCCGTCGCAAGTGCCTGAGCGCCGGCATGGACGACTGCCTGCTCAAGCCCATCAGCCTGAGTACGCTCAGCCAGTGCCTGGCCGGCATTCACCCGCGCCGCCAGCAATGCCCCCCGGGCAGGTTGTACGAACTGGACGGCCTGGCGGCCGTGACCGGGCCAGCACCCGACGACCGCCAGCGTTTTCTGCAAGCGCTACTGCAGAGCCTGCAGGCCGACCTGCTCAGCTTGATGGCGCTGGACCCGCAGCACGACAGCACAGCCATCGCCGACCAGGCCCACAAGGTGCTGAGCGCCGCACGCATGCTCAAGGCACCCGCCCTGATGGCGGCATGCGAAGCGCTGGAAGCCGGCACCCTCCCCCCTGCCCAGCTACGCTTGAAGCGCCAGGCACTGGCACGCCACATGCGCCGGGTGGAGCGCGCCCTGGCCAGGGAGTTGGCGCCACCCGCCGACACTCAGGCAGGCAGCCACGTGTGTTAACTGGTAGACTGCGCGGCGTTATTACCTAAGAGGATTGTTTCATGGCCACAAACCGCTCCCGTCGTCTGCGCAAGAAGCTGTGTGTCGACGAGTTTCAGGAATTGGGCTTCGAGCTGAACCTGGAATTCAAGGAAGATCTGGATGACCAGGCAATCGATGCTTTCCTCGACGCGTTCCTGGCTGAAGCCATGGACGCCAACGGCCTGGATTATGTAGGCGGTGACGATTACGGCCTGGTGTGCTCGGTCAAACGCGGCTCGGTCAGCGAAGAACAACGCGCCGCCGTCGAAGCCTGGCTCAAAGGCCGCAGCGAACTGACCAAGATCGAAGTCAGCCCGTTGCTGGACGCCTGGTACCCGGAAAAGCCGATCAACAAGGCTGAGTAACCCTCAGCCCGGTTCGATCGAAGAAAGGCCACCTCTCGAGGTGGCCTTTTTATTGGCGATGGTTTTCCGTCGAACGTGGCGCATCGTCGCTACGCTTGGGGCATAATGCGGTTTCTTTAGCTCGTGGGGCCATCATCGCTTACAGCCCCAATGTCCTTTTCCCTCGCTGCAGGGTATTTGCTCACCATGATCAAAACGCTTCGTCCCCTCGTACTCGCCGGCCTGCTATTGCCCTTCGCCTTGCCCAGCCAAGCCGCAGCCGTCAACACCACCTTGCCTGCCAAAGTGCAGCAGGCGCTCAAAGCCAACAAACTGCAAGACACCGCACTGTCGCTGGTCATGCTGCCCCTGGATGGCCCCGGTGTTCCCACCGTGTTCAATGCCGACGTGTCGGTAAACCCGGCCTCGACCATGAAACTGGTTACCACCTACGCAGCCCTCGAGCTGCTTGGCCCGACCTTTCAGTGGAAGACCGAGTTCTACACCGACGGCACCCTGAGCAACGGGGTGCTCAACGGCAACCTGTACCTCAAAGGCGGCGGTGACCCCAAGCTGAACATGGAAAAGCTGTGGCTGCTGATGCGTGACCTGCGCGCCAATGGTGTGCGCACCGTCACCGGTGACCTGGTATTGGACCGTAGCCACTTCGTGCAACCCAACCTGCCCCAGTTCAACGACGACGGCGGTGACGAAAACAAGCCGTTCCTGGTCAAGCCCGACTCGCTGCTGGTCAACCTCAAGGCCCTGCGCTTTGTTGCCCGCAACGATGGCGGCAAGGTCACCATTGCGGTGGAGCCACCGATTGCCAGCATCCGCATCGACAACCAGGTCAAGCCTGTGGCCTCGAAACAATGCAGTGGCGATGTGCGCTACAACCCAGTGCCTCAGGCCAACGGCATCAGTGTGACGGTCAGCGGCCAACTGGGTGACGGTTGTAACTCGCAGACTTACCTGGCCCTGCTTGACCACCCGACTTACGCGGCCGGTGCCGTACGTGCCATCTGGAACGAGCTGGGCGGCACCATCCAGGGCGGCGACCGTGTCGAGAACGTGCCCAAGAGTGCCCGCCTGCTGGCACGTGCCTTCTCCCCAGACCTGGTCGAAGTGATCCGCGACATCAACAAGTACAGCAACAACACCATGGCCCAGCAGTTGTTCCTCAGCCTTGGCGCACAGTTCCGCACCGATGCCGATGGCGACGATGCGCGTGCCGCACAGCGCGTGGTACGCCAGTGGCTGGCGAAAAAAGGCATTACCGCGCCGCACCTGGTGATGGAAAACGGTTCTGGCCTGTCGCGAGCCGAGCGCGTCAGCACCCGGGAAATGGCCGAGATGCTGCAGGCAGCCTGGAAGAGCCCCTACGCTGCCGAATACATGAGTTCGATGCCGCTGGTGGGCATGGATGGCACCATGCGCAAGCGCCTCAAGCGCACCGCCATGGCCGGCGAAGGGCACATCAAGACCGGCACCCTGAACACGGTGCGCGCAATAGCCGGTTTCAGCCGCGACAGCAACGGCCACACCTGGGCGGTGGCGGCGATCCTCAACGACCCGAAACCTTGGGGTGCTTCGCAGGTGCTGGACCAGGTGCTGCTGGACCTGTACCGCCAGCCGAAGCTGGCCGGCAGCACCGCTGCCAATTGATGCATCGAGCGCCGCCCGCGCGGCGCTCGATCTCACAGGCGCTGAAGATGCAGTGGCCAGCACCTGGCAGCGCGGTCAGGCAGACTCCCCCTCTACCCGGTCCCGCCCGGCCTGCTTGGCCGCATAAACCCCGGCATCGGCGCGCAACAGCAACGCGTCGGCGCCCTCTCCCGGCCGCCACCCGGCCACGCCGAAACTCGCGGTGACTTGGCCCACGCCGTCTACCGGGTCGTTGCGCACGCCCTGCCAAAGCTCCAGCGCCAGCACACGCGCCTGCTCGGCATCAGTGCCCGGGCACAGCACCATGAACTCCTCCCCGCCCAGCCTGCAGAACACATCGGTCCGCCGCAAGCGCTGGCCGATGCGCTGGCACAGGCTACGCAGCACCCGGTCACCGACCGCATGGCCGAAACGGTCGTTGATGCGTTTGAAGTGATCAATGTCGAGCATGATCACCGCCAGCGCCTGGCCATCTCGCTGGGCACGCTCCAACTCGTTTTTCAGCCGTTCCTGGAAGTAACGGCGGTTATGGATGCCGGTCAGCGAATCGGTCACCGACAGCCTGCGCAACTCGTGTTCCACACCCTTGAGATCGGAAATATCGGTCAGGTAGCCATGCCACAAGGTACAGCCCTGCTCGCCCACTTCCGGCGTTGCCTCGCCACGCACCCAGCGTAAGCCCGCCCGGGGCAGGCACACGCGGTACTCCTCGCGCCATGGCGTCAGGTGCTCGGCCGAGTAGCGCACCGAACGGCTCACCCGCTCCAGGTCATCAGGGTGAATGCGCTCGTACACTGCGGCGGCATCTTCGCGCAGCTGCTGCAGGTCAAGCTCATAAATGTCGTACAGCCCCTTGCTGGCATAGGGGAAACACGAATGGCCGTTTGCATCCAGCCTGTACTGGTAGATGCCGCCCGGTACTTCGGCACTGAGTTTTTCCAGCAACCGGTCACGCGCAGCCAATGCCTCATGTACCCGACGCCGCTCAGTGACGTCGATGCAGATGGCCAGGTAACCCACCCATAAACCCTGGTCGTCCAGCATGGCGGTCACCAACATGTTGGCTACCAGTTGGCTGCCGTCGGCGCGTACCAAGGTCCACTCACCTGGCTCGGCGCCCTGTTCGTATACGGTTTCGGCAAACAGTGCATGGCCCCCCGCAATGGTGCGGCCAAAGCGCAAACTCAAGGCATGCGCACGCTGGCTCAGCTCCTCGGCCAGCACCAGTTGCTCAAGGCGCAGGCGGCCAATGGCTTCACTGGCCGGGTAACCGAGCATGCTTTCGGCACCGACATTGAAGGTGCTGACCACCCCTTTGAGGTTGGTGGCGATGATCGCAACCTGGGTCGCGGCATCCAGCACGCTGCGCAGCTGGTTGTGGGTGCCACGCAGCGACTGTTCGCTGACCTGCAGCGCTGCGGTGCGCTGTGCAACCAGGGCCAAGGCCCGTTGACGCTGGCTGAACAGGTTGAACAACAGCACGCTCAGCAGCAGGCTCAGCAAACCGCCCAGTGCACCGACTGCCAGCACCGCCGAAGAACGGTTGGCCTGCAGGAATGCCAGGCTGGGGCGGATACTCAGCAGCAGCTGGCGGTCCGCCAGGTGCAACACCTGATCGCTGACCAGCGACAGGGGCGCCACGGGGTTGTTGGAGTCGTACAGAACTTCTGGGCCCTGCCGCCCGGACGGGTCAACCAGGCGCGTTACCAGGTTATCGTCAGGCGCCACTGGCCGGCCATCGCCGATCAGCTCAGGCATGCTCAACAGGGCCAGCACATAACCCGCTGCCACGCCGTGGGGCGTGGCAACGGCGAATACCGGGGCCACCATCATCAGGCCGCGCACGCCCGGTTCGCTGGCATTCAACTTCAGCGGCTGCGACACCGCCATGCTCCCCGGCACCAGCGCCCGCGCAAGCACTGCCCGGGCCGCATCCTGCGCAGCCAGGTCGAGACCAGATGGCAGCCCCGGCAAGGTGCCTGACGCGCTATACAGCACGGGAAAATACAGGTCGCGCGCGGGGGCGCGGCGCCACTGCCCCTGCGGGTCCTGATCGCGAATCATAAAGCCCGGGCCAGCAAGGGTGCTGGCCTGGCGTTCGAATATGGCGCGCTGCGCAGCCTCTACACGCGGGGCCCAGGCATAGGCCTGGGTACGGTGCAGCAGCGGCCGGGCATAACCGGCAAATTCCCGGGGGGTTATTTCATCGGAATAGCTGAAAAACCAGCGCAGCCCATCCAGGCGCTGCTGCTGTTCGGCAAAACGCTCGGCGATGCGGCCAAAGCGCTCGCCCGCCAGCAACTCGAAGCGCTGGCGCAGCTGCTGGTTGTACAACGACTGCGTGGCCAGGGCCAGGGCGGCCGTCAGCAGGCCGCCGGCCAGCAGCGCAATCAAGGCCATCACCCAGGCGGACATCGCCTCTGCGCGCAGGCCAGGCACCCGCGCAAGCACGCCACACTTTGACATACACACGTCTCGTCACGTCAGCGTCCTGCGGATTATCCAGCCATGAACCAAGCTATAGCTATTGGCCACTACCCGCGCAATGTACCCCGTCGGCTCAGCGCAGCTGCAAGCGCCAGGCGCGGTGGATGCGATTGTTGCGGGCGAAATCCGGGTCCAGGGTCTGGGCCGTTATTTCCTCCACGGCGTAGCGCGCCATCAGGTGTTCGTCCAGCTGGAACTTACGGAAGTTGTTGGAGAAATACAGCACGCCACCGGGCGCCAGGCGGGCCATGGCCAAGTCCAGCAACTGCACGTGGTCACGCTGCACGTCGAACACACCTTCCATCCGCTTGGAGTTGGAGAAGGTTGGCGGGTCGATGAAGATCAGGTCGTAGCTGTCGCGGTTACCCTCCAGCCAGGCCATGACATCACTCTGCTCCAGCCGATTACGCTCGGAATAACCATTGAGCGCCAGGTTGCGTCGCGCCCAGTCCAGGTAGGTTTTCGACAGGTCGACGCTGGTGGTGCTGCGCGCCCCACCCTTGGCCGCGTGCACGGTGGCCGTGGCGGTGTAGCAGAACAGGTTGAGGAAGCGCTTGCCGGCTGCTTCGCGCTGAATACGCATGCGCATCGGACGATGGTCGAGGAACAGGCCGGTGTCGAGGTAATCGGTGAGGTTGACCAACAACTTCACGCCGCCTTCGTTGACTTCCTGGAAACGGCCCTCGGTAGCCTGACGCTCGTACTGGCGGGTACCGCTTTGCCGCTCGCGGCGCTTGAGCACCACGCGCTGCGGGGCAATGCCCAATGCCTGCGGAATGGCCGCCAGGGCATCGAGCAGGCGCGCCTGGGCCTTGTCCGGGTCCACCGAGCGTGGTGCGGCATATTCCTGCACGTGTACCCAGTCGTGGTACAGATCGACTGCCAGGGCATACTCAGGCATGTCGGCATCGTACAGGCGATAGCAGTCGACCTGCTCGCGTCGGGCCCATTTGCCCAGTTGCCTGAGGTTTTTCTGCAGGCGGTTGGCAAACATTTGTGCCCCTTCCGACAGGCGTGCCGGCTCGCTGGTGACGGGCACCTGCTGGCCGACCTCACGGGTGTCGGCCGGTGCCTCGCGGCGCTCACCGGTGACGAACTGGTCAGGCTGCACCTTGAACAACAGCAGCTTGCACGGCAACGCGCCGTTCCAGAACGCGTACTGCTTGTGGCTGCGAATGCCCATGCGCTTGCCCAATTGCGGCGCCCCGGTGAATACCGCAGCCTCCCAACCCATGCACGCCTGGCGCAGACGCTCACCCAGGTTCTGGTAGAGGTACAGCAGGCTGGCTTCGTCGCCCAGGCGCTCACCGTAGGGCGGGTTGCTGATGACCAGGCCTTTCTGGTTCTGGTCCGGGCGCGGCTCGAAGGTGCTGACCTCGCCCTGGTAGATTTTCACCCAGTCACCCAGGCCTGCGCGCTCCACGTTGTTACGGCCCGGCTGAATCAGCCGCGGGTCGGCCTCGTAGCCACGGATCCACAGCGGGGGTTTGGCCAGGCCAGCCTGGGCCCGTGCCTGCGCTTCTTCATGCACCTTGCGCCAGAGCGCCGGCACATGGCCGAGCCAGGCGCTGAAACCCCAGCGTTCACGCTTGAGGTTGGGCGCAATGTCGGCAGCAATCATGGCGGCTTCCACAAGGAACGTACCTACACCGCACATCGGGTCGGCCAGCGCGCCACCTTGCGCGGCAATACGCGGCCAGCCGGAGCGGATCAGCACAGCGGCCGCCAGGTTTTCCTTGAGCGGCGCGGCGCCCTGCTGCAGACGATAGCCACGCTGGTGCAGGCTGTGCCCGGACAGGTCGAGGGACAGGATCGCCTCGCCGCGCTCCAGGCGCAGGTGCACGCGAACGTCAGGATCGATTTTTTCCACCGACGGGCGCAGGCCTTCGCGGTTGCGCAGCTTGTCGACGATAGCATCCTTGACCTTCAACGCACCGAAATGGGTGTTGTCGATGCCCGAGCCATGGCCGCTGAACTCGACCGCCAGGGTGCCATCGGCCGCCAGGTGGTCCGCCCAGTCGACGGCGTGCACGCCGTCGTACAGGTCGTCGGCGTTCTTCATGGAAAAACGCTTGAGCACCAGCAGCACACGGTTGGCCAGACGCGACCAGATGCACAGGCGGTAGGCGGTTTCCATGTCGGCGGCGCCGCGGATGGCCGAGGTGTGCTCACGCACTTCGTCCAGGCCAAGGCCTTTAGCCTCTTCGGCAAGCAGGCCTTCAAGGCCTTTGGGGCAGGTGAGGTAGAGTTCGAAACGGTCCGACATGAATATTCCAGAGCCTTGGGCTATTGACTGACGAGGCGACGCATCGCCCCGCGATGTTTGCCCGCACGCCTTTCCAGCAGGCGTGCAGGTGGCCGGTTGGGCACAACGTGTGCCGCAGCGGGCCGGGCCACCTGACAGATCTGCACTTTGCCGGGTGGCAAAGACAGCTTAGATCATCAGGCAGTACGAAAAATTCTGGCGACGTAGAGCCCTATGTGACCCTTCGTCGCATTTCAAATTATTTCTCTGTTCCTTGAATGACGCTGGCAAAATGACGTCAATGATCGGCAAACCCCGATCGTAGCGGGCTCAACGCTAAACAAGGTTGAGTCGCATTTCTTTACTTATCCCCACACCCTCACAAACGTTACGTCGTTATGACAAATCGATCATTCACACCGTGACTCGCATTCGATAGAACTGGTCTCAGGCCGCTTCGCAACGAGGCGGCACATTCAGCTCGCGACGCCGGCAGCGAGCGCAAACCGGCAGAAAGACTCTGCCCGGCCTCGGAGAGGCCGACGGGACATTACAGTCAACAAGTGAGGGCAACACCCTATGAGAAGACTTAAGCGTGATCCGTTGGAAAGAGCATATTCACGTGGCTACCAATACGGGGTCACCGGCAAATCCCGCGAACTTTGCCCGTTCAATCTTCCTTCTGTTCGCCAAGCCTGGATCAACGGCTGGCGTGAAGGTCGCGGCGATAACTGGGACGGAATGACTGGCACCGCTGGCATCCATAGACTCAACGAAAATCACGCCGTAGGCTGATCGAGGACACTGAATTCGATTTACATGCACGCCCCAATCGGGCGGCGGGCGTAGGCCCAGGGGCCCCTTCAAGGGGCCCTTTTTAATGGGCTGGCAAAGCGCCAAACTAGCGCGGCATCGCCGCGATCGCATCCACCGCTTCGCGAATCAGTGCCGGCCCCTTGTAAATGAAGCCCGAATAGATCTGCACCAGGCTCGCCCCGGCAGCGATCTTCTCGGCAGCGTGGCGCCCTTCGGTGATGCCACCGGCGGCAATGATCGGCAACTTGCCACCCAGCTCACCCGCCAGCACCTTTACGATATGGGTGCTCTTCTCCAGCACCGGCGCGCCTGACAGGCCACCTGCCTCGCCCCCATACGGCAGCGCTTCGACACCCTCACGGCCCAGCGTGGTGTTGGTGGCAATCACCGCATCCATGCCCGACTCCATCAATGCAGCCGCCACCAGGGCGGTTTCTTCGTCGCTCATGTCCGGGGCGATCTTGATCGCCAGCGGCACGCGCTTGCCATGTTCAGCAGCCAGCTGCTCACGGCGCTCGGCCAGGGCATCGAGCAGTTGCTTGAGCGAATCGCCGAACTGCAGGCTGCGCAGGCCTGGGGTGTTCGGCGAACTGACGTTGACCGTGATATAGCTGGCAGCGGTGTACACCTTGTCCAGGCAGATCAGGTAGTCGTCGACCGCGCGCTCGACCGGGGTGTCGAAGTTCTTGCCGATGTTGATACCCAGCACACCGCTGTAGCGCGACGCACGAACACGACCCAGCAGGTGGTCGACACCCAGGTTGTTGAAGCCCATGCGGTTGATGATGGCGGTGGCTTGCGGCAGGCGGAACAGCCGAGGCTTGGGGTTCCCCGGCTGCGGGCGCGGCGTGACGGTGCCGATTTCGACGAAACCGAAGCCCAACTGGGCAAAGCCGTCGATGGCCGCGCCATTCTTGTCCAGGCCGGCGGCCAGGCCGACCGGGTTGGCGAAGTTCAAGCCCATGACCGAAACCGGCAACGCCGCCGGTTGCTTGCACAGCATGCCGTTGAGGCCAAGACGGCCACCGGCACCGATCAGGTCCAAGGACAGGTCGTGGGAAGTTTCCGGGGAAAGCTTGAACAGCAGCTGGCGGGCCAGGGTATACATGGGCGGGCAAGGCTCAGGGTGAGTGAGGGGGCGATTATAGCCAGCGCGGCGCCGGCATGACAGCACATCGTGGGGGCTGGGGGCGAGGTGATCGCGTAAATGGCACATCGGTTGCACCCCAACTGCCCACAGCCTTATCAGTATGGGCGAGGAACCTTGTGAACACTGCACCCCGAGCAACGCCCCTGGCCTGGGTCAACGGCAGCGACGCGCCGGAGAAACCCAGCCTCAATATCGGTTTCATGGGCCTCACCGACTGCGCCTCGGTCGTGGTCGCCGCCACCCAGGGCTTCGCCCAGCAGCACGGCCTGACCCTCAACCTCAAGCGCCAGGGCTCGTGGGCCGGCCTGCGGGACAAACTGGTCAGTGGCGAACTGGACGCCGCGCACTGCCTGTATGGGCTGGTCTACGCCGTGCACCTGGGCATCGGTGGTGTGCCGGGCAGCGACATGGCCGTGCTCATGGGGCTGAACCAGAACGCCCAGGCCATCAACCTGTCCCCGACCCTGCAACGCAAAGGCGTGACCAACCCTGAGGCACTGGCGCGGCTGGTGCACCAACATGGCCCGCGGCTGACCTTTGCACAGACCTTCCCCACGGGCACTCACGCCATGTGGCTGTATTACTGGCTGGCCAGCCAGGGCATCCACCCTTTGCGTGACGTCGACAGCGTAGTCGTACCGCCTGCGCAGATGGCCGCACACATCCAGGCCGGGCGCATCGACGGCTTCTGCGTCGGCGAGCCGTGGGCCGCTGACGCGGTAGCCAAAGGCCAGGGCTTTACCCTGGCCACCAGCCAGTCGATCTGGCCCGACCACCCGGAAAAGGTCCTGGCCTGTGCCCGGGCCTTCGCCGAACAATACCCCAACAGCGCGCGCGCATTGATCAAGGCAATCCTCGCTGCCAGCCGGTTCATCGAGCAAAACCCGGACAACCGCCGCAGCGCCGCGCAACTGCTCAGTGGCAGCGCGTACCTGGACACCGCGCTGGCCAGCATCGAGCCACGCCTGCTGGGCCACTATCAGGACGGCCTGGGCAACCACTGGCAAGACCCGCACGCCCTGCGCCTGTTCGACCAGGGCCGAGCCAACTTCCCATACCTGTCCGACGGAATGTGGTTCATGACCCAGTTTCGCCGCTGGGGCCTGCTGCGCGAAGACCCGGATTACCTCCAGGTCGCGGGCCAGGTCCAGCACCTGGCGCTGTACACCGAGGCCGCCCAGAGCCTGGGCGTGGCATGCCCGGCGCACCCCATGCGCAGCAGCCTGCTGATAGACGGTGGCCGCTGGGACGGCAGCGACCCCTACGGCTATGCCCGTAGCTTCAGCCTGCATGCGTTGGGCGAGCTGCCCGACGCCCAGGTTGGCAGGTAAGGGGAACGACCATGCTGCGCATCCTGCTGATCGACGACACCCAGAGCAAACTAGGCCGCCTCAAGGCCGCTTTGACCGAGGCCGGCTTCGACGTCACCGAAGCCCCAGGCCTGACCATCGACCTGCCCGCCTGCGTCGAAACGGTGCGCCCGGACGTGGTGCTGATCGATACCGATTCACCGGACCGCGATGTGATGGAGCATGTGGTGCTGGTCAGCCGTGACCAACCCCGACCGATCGTGCTGTTCACTGACGAACACGACCCCGGGGTGATGCGCCAGGCGATCCAGGCAGGGGTCAGTGCCTATATCGTGGAAGGTATCCATGCGGCGCGGTTGCAGCCGATTCTGGACGTGGCCATGGCTCGCTTCGAAAGCGACCAGGCCCTGCGCGCCCAGTTGCTGGCACGCGACCAGCAACTGGCTGAACGCAAGCGTATCGAGCAAGCCAAGGGCCTGCTGATGAAAATGAAAGACTGCAACGAAGAACAGGCCTACACCCTGATGCGCCGCCAGGCCATGAGCCGCCAACAGAAGCTGATCCAGGTGGCCGAGCAGATCATCGCCATGCACGAGATGCTCGGCTGAGGGGGCAGGTGCACTGCCTGGCCACCCTGCCCAGGCACAGTTGGCCCATCTCTTGCTGAACAAAACGCACCGGTAACCAACGGCGGTTGCCCCACTTAAATTCCGACAAAGACGTCGCTCACCCCTCCACAGCCGTGGAGCGGGTGGCGGCGTCTTTTTCGTTCCGTTGCATGACCGAGTGAGGTGTTCGATGAGTACCAGCTTCTGGAAATCCGGGCATGTGCCCACGCTGTTCGCCGCGTTCCTGTACTTCGACCTCAGCTTCATGGTCTGGTACCTGCTGGGCCCGCTGGCGGTGCAGATTGCCGCCGACCTGCAATTGAGCGCACAACAGCGGGGCTTGATGGTGGCGGTGCCGATCCTGGCCGGGGCCATCCTGCGCTTTGCCATGGGCGTGCTGGTGGACCGCCTGTCGCCCAAGACCGCCGGCCTGATCGGCCAAGTAGTGGTCATCGTCGCGCTGGCCGCTGCCTGGCGCCTGGGCGTGCACAGCTATGAACAGGCACTGCTGCTGGGCGTGTTCCTCGGTTTTGCCGGCGCCTCGTTCGCCGTGTCGCTGCCACTGGCTTCGCAGTGGTACCCGCCACAGCATCAAGGCAAGGCCATGGGCATCGCCGGGGCTGGCAACTCGGGCACGGTGTTCGCGGCCCTGCTCGCCCCGGCACTGGCAGCCGGCTTTGGCTGGAACAATGTCTTCGGCTTTGCACTGCTGCCACTGTCGCTGGCGCTGGTGGTCTTCGCCTTGCTGGCACGTAACGCCCCACAACGGCCCAAGCCCAAAGCCATGGCCGACTACCTCAAGGCACTGGGCGACCGCGACAGCTGGTGGTTCATGTTCTTCTACAGCGTCACGTTCGGTGGTTTCATCGGCCTGGCCAGCGCCCTGCCCGGCTACTTCAGCGATCAGTACGGCCTGAGCCCGGTCACCGCCGGCTACTACACGGCGGCCTGCGTGTTCGCCGGCAGCCTGATGCGCCCGCTTGGTGGCGCCCTGGCCGACCGCTTTGGCGGCATCCGCACGCTGCTGGGCATGTACAGCGTAGCGGCCGTCTGCATTGCTGCCGTCGGCTTCAACCTGCCCTCCGCGGCAGCCGCCCTGGCCCTGTTCGTCAGCGCCATGCTCGGCCTGGGTGCCGGCAATGGCGCAGTGTTCCAACTGGTGCCGCAACGCTTCCGCCAGGAAATCGGCGTGATGACCGGGCTGATCGGCATGGCCGGTGGTATGGGTGGCTTCCTGCTGGCGGCGGGGCTGGGCACCATCAAGCAGAACACTGGCGATTACCAACTGGGGTTGTGGCTGTTCGCCAGCCTGGGCCTGCTGGCCTGGTTCGGCCTGCACGGCGTGAAACAACGCTGGCGCACCACCTGGGGCTCGGCGGCCGTGACCGCAGCGCGGGTCTGAGGCACACCCATGAGCCTGCAACTGAGCTTTGCCCAGGCCAGCGCCACCGGGCCGCGCGCGGAAAACCAGGATGCCTTGCGCCTGGTCACCCCGGCGCCCGAACTGGCCGCCAGCAAGGGCTACCTGTTCGCCCTGGCCGACGGGGTCAGCCAATGTGCCGACGGCGGCCTTGCCGCGCGGGCCAGCCTGCAGGCGCTGGCCCTGGACTACTACGCCACGCCGGCCACCTGGGGCGTGGCCCAGGCCCTCGACCGCCTGCTGCTGGCACAGAACCGCTGGCTGCGCGCCCAAGGGAATGGCCAGCCGTTGCTGACCACCCTCAGCGCACTGGTGCTGCGCGGGCGGCGCTTCACCCTGGCCCACGTAGGCGACTGCCGGGTGTATCGCTGGCACGCCGGCCAGCTGCAGTGCCTGAGCGAAGACCATGTCTGGGACCAGCCCGGCATGCAGCATGTACTCAAACGCGCGCTGGGCCTGGACCAGCATCTGCTGGTGGATTACCTGGAAGGCGAATTGCAGCCGGGTGAATGTTATCTGCTGGTCAGCGACGGTGTGTGGGCCAGCCTGGGCGACCAGCACATCCAGGCGGTGCTGCGCGAGCAACCCGACCTGCAGCTGGCCGTGGACACGTTGGTTGCCAGCGCCCACCTCAACGGTAGCCAGGATAACGCCAGCGCCATGCTGGTGCAGGTCGAACAACCGGGCACGGCGAACCTTGGTGACACCTTGGCCCAACTGCAGCACTGGCCCGTGCCCGAGCCGTTACGGGCAGGCCAGTCGATCGATGGCTGGCAGGTCGAACAACTGCGCGCACACAGCCGTCAGTCCCTGTTGTACCGGGTGCGCGATGGCCAGGGCCAGGCGTGGCTGCTCAAGACCTTGCCGCCCGAGCGGCGGCAGGAGCCTGGTGCGGCGCAGGGCCTGCTGCTCGAAGAATGGTTCATGCGCAGGGTCGCCGGCCGGCACTTTCCCGAGCTGCACGCCTGCAGCCAGCGCCAGCAGTTGTACTACGTGATGCGCGAATACCCGGGCCAGAGCCTGGCCGCACTACTGGCCGAAAATGGCCCACTGCCGTTGGCCCAGTGGCTGGAGCTCGCCCGGCAGTTGCTACAGGCGGTAGGGGTGCTGCACCGGCGCAACCTGCTGCACCGCGACATCAAGCCCGACAACCTGCACCTGGGCGGCGATGGCCAGTTGCGCCTGCTGGACTTCGGCCTGGCGTACTGCCCCGGGCTCTGCGAAGACCCGCAACATGCCTTGCCCGGCACCCCGTCCTACATCGCCCCGGAAGCCTTCGACGGCCAGCCGCCCAGCCCACGCCAGGACCTGTATGCCGCAGGCGTGACGCTGTATCACCTGCTGACCGGGCACTACCCGTATGGGGAAGTGGAAGTTTTTCAGCGGCCGCGCTTCGGCCAACCGGTCAACCCGGCGCGCTACCGGCCCGACCTGCCGGAGTGGCTGCAGCACAACCTGCAGCAGGCCGTGGCCGCCGACCCGGCGCAGCGCTTCGAAACCGCCGAACACTGGTTGCTACTGCTCGAACGGGGTGACCGCCAGGAACTACCCGGCCGCCCGCGGCCATTGCTTGAGCGCGAGCCACTGAAAGTCTGGCGCACCCTGGCCGTGCTGTCGTTACTGATCAACCTGATATTGCTGCTCACCCTGCTCAAGGGCTGAATGCACCTTGCCAATGAGGAAACGCGAATGAATGCAAAAGTGTGGCTGGTCGGTGCCGGCCCGGGTGACCCGGAACTGCTCACCCTCAAGGCTGTACGCGCCTTGCAGGAAGCGGCAGTGGTGATGATCGACGACCTGGTCAATCCGGCAGTGCTGGAACATTGCCCGCAGGCGCGGGTTATTGCAGTGGGCAAGCGTGGCGGCTGCCGCTCGACGCCGCAGGCGTTCATCCAGCGCCTGATGTTGCGCCACGCCCGCCAAGGGCGCTGTGTGGTGCGGCTCAAGGGTGGCGACCCGTGCATTTTCGGCCGCGGCGGCGAGGAGGCCGTGTGGCTGCAGGGGCATGGTATCGAGGTGGAAATTGTCAACGGCATCACCGCAGGCCTGGCAGGCGCCACGCAGTGCGGTATTTCCCTGACCTCGCGGGGCGTCAGCCGCGGGGTAACGCTGGTGACCGCGCATACCCAGGATGACAGCGCACTGAACTGGGCAGCATTGGCCCAGGCTGGGACCACGTTGGTGGTGTACATGGGCGTGGCCCGGCTGGAGCAGGTCCGCCAAGGGTTGCTGGACGGGGGGATGGCACCCGGCATGCCGGTGGCCATGATCGAGAATGCCTCGCTGCCCGAGCAACGCGAGTGCAGGAGCGATGTGCAGGGGATGGTCGAGGATGCGCGTGGGTTCGCCTTGCGTAGCCCGGCGATCCTGGTGATTGGCGAGGTGGTTGGGACGCAGGTGGCTCAGCAGTGGGTGGCCGCTACCGGCTGACAGCCACGGCCCGCCGGCCGGTAAAACCCAGCCAAAGAAAAACCCGGCCGAGGCCGGGTTTTTCGTGAAGCTTCAAACCAATTACTTGGCCTGGGCTTCTACCTGAGCTTCAACGCGACGGTTGATAGCACGGCCTTCTTCGGTGGCGTTGTCAGCAACCGGACGGGTTTCGCCGTAGCCAACCGAGTCAACACGGCTGGATTCTACGCCGTACTGCTGGGTCAGGACTTGCTTGACAGCGTTGGCACGACGCTCGGACAGCTTCTGGTTGTAAGCGTCTGGACCCACGGAGTCAGTGTGACCTTCAACCACGGTGGTGGTTTGTGGGTACTGCTTCATGAAGTCAGCCAGGTTCTTGATGTCGCCGTAGCTGTTTGGCTTGACGACCGACTTGTCGAAGTCGAACTTCACGTCCAGCTCAACACGAACGACTTCGGCAACAGCCGGGCAGCCGTCGGCGTCAACGGTAACGTTGGCCGGGGTGTCTGGGCACTTGTCGACGTTGTCGCACACGCCGTCGTTGTCGGAGTCGGAGCAAACTTCAGCAACAGGTGCTGGAGCAGGGGCTGCGGTTTGCTTCGGGCTACCGCCGAAGTTCAGACCAACACCAACGCTTGGGGCCCACTCGGTGTCGCCCTGGTCGATGTTGTACTGGGCTTCAACGCCAGCACGGGCGTAGAACATGTCGGTGATGTACCACTTGGCACCGGCGCCAACGTTGGCGAAGGTGGAGTGGTCACGACCGCCACGGCCGGTCTGGCCCAGCGACTGGTGCGAGAAACCAGCGGAAACGTACGGACGGATAGCGTCGTACGGGTTGTTGAAGTGGTAAACGGCGTCCAGGGCGGTGTTCGAGCCCTTGATGTTCTTGCCGTCATCGCCACGAGCGTTGTGCACTTCGTCGTAGCCCAGACGCAGTTCAACGTCGTCGGTCAGGAAGTAACCGATCGAACCGCCGAACAGGTTGCCGTCGTTCTTGAAGTCGCGCTGGCTGTCGAAGAATTCTTTCTTGTAGAAGATTTCAGTCTCGACGGCGCCTTGACCTTGTGCCATAGCGCCAATCGAGGTGGCGGCTACGAGCGAACCAATGGCCAAGCCCAAGGTGTTTTTCAATTTCATCCGTTAAATCCCCATCTGGTGATAGTTAAGCAGTCCCACCATAAACAAGGGGGACAACTCGACGGCAAGTCTAGCAGAACTCGCCGATTCGTTAGAGATATTTGCAGACGACTAAGTTTCATCGAGGCCCGCAAATTTCTCACGAAGCTTGTCTAGCGCACGCTTGTATCGCATCTTCGTCGCGCTCAGGCCCATGTGCATGATGTCGGCGATCTCCTGGAACTCCAGCTCTGCGACAAAACGCAGCACCAGGATCTCGCGGTCGATCGGGTTCACATGCACCAGCCACTTGTCCAGCCCGCCTTTTTCTTCCGGCTTCGGTGCCTTGTCCTCGGACGCCTCTTCAACAGGGTCCAGGCTCAGGGCATCCATCAACCGGCGTTTGCGGCGCTCCTTGCGGTACTGGGTAATGCACTCGTTGTAGGTGATGCTGTAGAGCCAGGTCTTGAACTTGGATTTACCCTCGAAGTTCTTCAGGCCGTACAGCACCTTCAGCATCACTTCCTGACAGACATCGTCCGCGTCACGGTCGTTCCCTAAATAACGTGCACAAACGTTGAACAGGGTCCGCTGGTAGCGCCGCATGAGCTCCTCATAGGCGCGGGTGACGTGGTACAGCTCCTCATGCGAACGCGCCACCAACTCTTCGTCGGTGAGCTCGCGAGGGTCATAACGCATGGGCGGCGTAGGAACTTTATTCAAAACGGATCTGGCCGACAGTCAGGTCAATGTCGCCGCGCGACCCCGTGGGTCGAATTTCGCGGCGGCATACATTAACAGCTTTCACGCGGTTAGCGGCTATTGACTCGCTGTTCCAGCAGCTCGCGGTTGGACAACGACACCAGCTCCCCCCCATCGGTCAGCAGGGTGGTTTTCACCGTGCCGATTTCCTCGATGAGCCCTTCGACCTCTCCAATCCGCACCTGCTGGCCTACCTGGTACAACTCGCGAACATAAATGCCGGCCAGAATCTGCCCGGCAATTTCGCGGCTGCCCAGGCCCATGGCCAGGGCAACCGCCAGACCAACGGTAATCAGGCCGATGACGATCACATGGTTGAGCAGGTCGGTTTTCACCTCCAGCTGGCTGATGGCCACCGAAATGCTGATGATGATGACCAGCCCTTGCGCGATGCGCCCCAGGCCAGCCGAATACTCCAGGCCAATGCCTTCTGCAGCACCGCGCACCAGGCCATTGGCCACCTGTGCCAGCAGCACGCCGGCCAGCAACACCAGGGCCCCGCCGAACACCTTCGGCAAGTACAGGGCAAGCATGTCGAGGGTCGCCGAAACCCGCTCCAGGCCCAGCGATTCAGCGGCGGAAACCAGGAAGATGAGCAGAACGAACCAGTAGACGATCTTGCCGATGAGGGTGGAAATGGGCACTTGTATGCCGACCCGGCCCAGCATTTTGGTAAGGCCGGTACCGGCCATGAGGCGGTCCAGGCCGAATTTGGCCAGCAGTTTGGAGAGCAGTGTATCGAGCAGCTTGGCTACCACGAAACCGAGCAGCACCACGACCAGTGCGCCGAACAGGTTAGGGATGAAGTTCGCCACTTTGGTCCAAAGGGCGGTCATCGCGGTGACCAGGCTCTGGGTCCAGAGATCGAGTTCCATATTCAATCGGCCTTATCTGCTTTGCTGCCAGTGGCAGCGTTGCGGGAAGTGTGTCGACGCACCGGCGCGACATGCGCCGAGCCATTGTTCACGGCGATCAGCAGCGCCTGGCTCCAGCGGCCAAGCAAGCTGAACAGATCACCCGCACCGACCTGGCGGTTGGCGGTTTTCAGCACGCGGCCCAAGCAGGCAGCGTCATCCCGGTCGTCCCGGTCGTTGCCGGAGGGTGACGCCTTGAGCAGGTCGCGCAGGGATTCTTCAAACGGATCGTGCATGTGCACCTCGCGCAGTGTCACCTAGAGACGAGATGGCCCGGCGATGGGTCACACATCCGATTGGCACGAATGTTTCGAATGGTGTGATGTTCGCCTGCAGCCCACCCACGCGTCATACCCACCGCAACCGGCGGAACAACCACCACTGCCCCACCGCCAGCCCCAGCACCACAATGCAGGCGAACAGGAAGCCGTAGGGGTTTTGCGCCCCCGGAATGCCACCGACGTTGATGCCCAGCAACCCGGTGATGAAGCTCATCGGCAGAAAGATGCAGGTGATGATGCCAAAGCGGTACATGGTGCGGTTCATCCGCTCGCTACGGCGACGGTCTTCGCTCTCCAGCACCAGCGCGGCGCGCTCGCGGGTCAGCTCCAGCTCCTCCAGGTAGCGGATCAGGCTGTTGTTCAGCTCGTTCCAGTAATCGGCATCGGCATAGGCGAACCAGCTCCACTTGCTGCGTGATAACTGGGCATAGATTTCCCGTTGCGGGGCCAGGAATCGGCGCAACCCGGCGGCCCGCCGACGGATCTGCTGCAGGCTGCCTTGTTCGGGGGTATACCGTTCGTCGGATTCAACCTTTTCTTCTTCCAGGTCGACCAGTTCGGCGAGGTCACTGACCAGGCCCTGCACCTTTTCGGTCAGCAGTTCCCCCATCAGCAGCAGCAGCTCGGATGCGGATGTGGGCCCCCTGCCCTGTTCCAGTAGCTGGAGCACCTCGTCGCTGGCGCGCAGGGGCCGCAAGCGCAGCGAGATGACCCGCTGCGCCTCGGCGAAAATGCGCACCGAGACCATGTCTTCCGGCTCGGCACCCGGGTTCAGGTTGACCCCACGCAAGAACAGCAGCAGCTGTTCATCGGCCATGGGCAGCAAGCGCGGGCGGGTGTTTTCCTCCAGCAGCAGCTCGCAGGCGAACTCGCTGAGGCCGCTTTCATTCAGCAGCCAGGTACGGGTTTGCGGATGGCTGCGGTCCCAGTGCAGCCACAGGCTCTGCTGGGGCTGCAATTGCAGGTCAGCCAGTTCGGTACGGGCAATCGAGCGCGCGCCGCCTTTGCCATCGAGCACCAGGGCATGCACCAGCCCCCACTGCGCGTTGTCTTCCTCGAACATCAAAGCTCCATCAGCGCGTGCGGCGCATCACTCCGGCATTTTCAGCGGGCTTGGCGACACCAGCACGCCATTGTTGTCGGCGTACACATACTCGCCCGGGCGGAACGTCACGCCGGCGAAGGTCACTGCCACGTTGAGGTCACCGATGCCGCGCTTGTCGGTCTTCATAGGGTGGCTGGCCAGCGCCTGCACGCCGACGTCGGTCTGGATCAATACATCGACGTCGCGTACGCAGCCGTAGATCAACAAGCCTTCCCAGCCGTTTCTGGCAGCCTTCTCGGCAAGCATATCCCCCAGCAATGCCCGACGCAGCGACCCACCGCCATCGACTACCAGCACCTTGCCTTTGCCATCGAGTTCGACCTGCTCCTTGACCAGCGAGTTGTCCTCGAAGCACTTGATGGTGACGATCTGGCCGCCAAACGAATCGCGGCCACCGAAGTTGCTGAACATCGGTTCCAGCACCTGAACCAGGTCCGGGTAGGCGTCACACAGGTCGGGCGTTACGTAATGCTGCATGGGAAGCTCCTGTCAGTCACAACGAAAGCGGGTATCGGCCAAGGCTACACCGTAGAGCCCATTGCAGTCATCCGGGACTAGGTAGTCATGTGTGTTTTGCCTGTGCCGGCCCTATCGCCGGCAAGCCGGCTCCCACAGGATTGTCACAGGTTCGCAGGCTTGTGCAGTACCTGTAGGAGCGGGCGCGCCCGCGAAGAGGCCAGCACAGGCGACGCAAACTCAGCTGACCGGCACAGGCTCTGCAACCACTGTAGACGCATGCACCGGCAACAGCGGGTTACGCAGCCAGCGCTCCACCAGCGGCCACACCTGCACCTGCGCAGCCTTGCTCACCAGCATGTCGACATGCCCGAAGGCTTCAAAACCTTCTTCACGCCCCAGCCGCAGGAACTGCTTGCGCTCGCCCCCCACCTGCTCGAACAGCTTGCGGCAGGCCCACACCGGGTCCTGGAAGTCGCCGGCGCCGGCCACTGCCAACAGCGGCACATCCACCTCGGCCAGCCCTGCCCACCAATCCTGCTTCTTGTCGCCAAAACGCCCGAACAAGCCATGCCAGCGCAGGCTTTCCAGGGCCAGCCCCAGGGGTTCGTCCTCTGGCCCACGCTTGAAGCGCGGCCCGGAAATCTGCCCCCAGCGCTTGAGCAGCCACTTCGCGCCCCAGGCCACTGGCGGGACTTTCAACGGCCAGTACACACGGCTGACCTGTGTGCCGAACAGGGCCACGCTCGCGACCTGGTCGGCGGTCAGAAAACCGCCACCCAAGGCTGCCACCAAGGTTGTTCCACCCAGTGAGTGGCCCACCCAGTGCGGCGCCTGGCCGGCTTTTTCGCGCACGAAGTCGTTGATGGTTGGCAGGTCGTCCCGGGCATAGCCGGCTACGCTATTGTGGCGCCAGGCTGTATTGCGTGGCGACAGGCCGTGGCCACGCATTTCCGGGATCCATACGTCGAAACCGGCCCGAGCCAGATAGGCCCCCAGGCCGATGCCCTTGGGCGAATACCAGAAACGCCGGTTGGAAAAACTGCCATGCAGCAGAATCACCGGCACGCCCTGGGCGTGCTCCTGGTCGGCCAGCCCCAGGCGGGTAACGGCCAATTCCACACTGGGATCAGGGCTGTTGCCGGCCTTGATCCGGTACACGTCTTCACTGAGGTCGCCGCGGCGCTCGGCACTGAGCAAGGCCACGGGAAATAAACGGCTACTGCTTTGCATAAGGTTGCTTGGTGCACAAAAAAGGGCGGGATCCATTGCTGGAACTCGCCCTGGAAAAAACCAGGCGGGGGCACGCCAGACGCCCCCCGCGTTTTATTGCGTCAGGCTGCGCCCTGGCCTTCGGCGAGGAAGAACCAGGTTTCGAGTACCGAGTCGGGGTTCAGCGACACGCTTTCGATGCCCTGCTCCATCAGCCACTTGGCCAGGTCCGGGTGGTCCGAAGGGCCCTGACCGCAGATGCCGATGTACTTGCCAGCCTTGTTGCACGCGGCAATGGCGTTGGCCAACAGCTTCTTCACGGCCGGGTTACGCTCGTCGAACAGGTGGGCAATGATGCCCGAGTCACGGTCCAGGCCCAGGGTAAGCTGGGTCAGGTCGTTGGAGCCGATCGAGAAGCCGTCGAAGTACTCCAGGAATTCCTCGGCGAGAATGGCGTTGGACGGCAGCTCGCACATCATGATCACGCGCAGGCCGTTGTCGCCACGGGCCAGGCCGTTTTCGGCCAGCAGGTCGACGACCTGGCTGGCCTCGCCCAGGGTACGCACGAAGGGCACCATGATTTCAACGTTGGTCAGGCCCATCTCGTTGCGCACGCGCTTGAGCGCGCGGCACTCGAGTTCGAAGCAGTCACGGAACGACTCGCTGATGTAGCGCGAGGCACCGCGGAAGCCCAGCATCGGGTTCTCTTCTTCCGGCTCGTACAGCTTGCCGCCGATCAGGTTGGCGTACTCGTTGGACTTGAAGTCCGACAGGCGCACGATGACCTTTTTCGGGTAGAAGGCCGCGGCCAGGGTGCTGATGCCCTCGACCAGTTTCTCGACGTAGAAGCCGACCGGGTCGTTGTAGCCGGCAATGCGCTTGTCGACACTGTCCTTGAGGTCGGCAGGCAGGCCTGCGTAGTTCAGCAGTGCCTTGGGGTGCACGCCGATCATGCGGTTGATGATGAATTCCAGGCGCGCCAGGCCCACGCCTGCGTTGGGCAACTGGGCAAAATCGAAGGCCCGGTCCGGGTTGCCGACGTTCATCATGATCTTGAACGGCAGCTCGGGCATGGCATCGACCGAGTTCTGCTTGACGTCAAAGCCCAGTTCACCCTCGAAGATGAAGCCGGTGTCGCCTTCGGCGCAGGAAACCGTGACGCCCTGGCCGTCTTTGAGCACCTGGGTGGCGTTGCCGCAACCGACCACGGCCGGAATACCCAGCTCACGGGCAATGATCGCCGCGTGGCAGGTACGGCCGCCGCGGTTGGTGACAATGGCGCTGGCGCGCTTCATTACCGGTTCCCAGTCCGGGTCGGTCATGTCGGAAACCAGCACGTCGCCTGGCTGCACCTTGTCCATTTCCGATACATCGTGGATCACGCGGACCTTGCCGGCGCCGATGCGCTGGCCGATGGCACGGCCTTCGACCAGTACCGTGCCCTTTTCTTTCAGCAGGTAGCGCTCCATGACATTGGCGCTGGAGCGGCTTTTCACGGTTTCAGGGCGGGCCTGGACAATGTACAGCTTGCCGTCGTCACCGTCCTTGGCCCATTCGATATCCATCGGGCGCTGGTAGTGCTGCTCGATGATCATCGCCTGCTTGGCCAGTTCGCTGACCTCGGCGTCGCTCAGGCAGAACCGCGCACGTTCGGCGCGGTCGACTTCCACGGTTTTCACCGAACGGCCGGCCTTGGCTTCGTCGCCATAGACCATCTTGATCGCCTTGCTGCCCAGGTTGCGGCGCAGGATAGCCGGGCGGCCAGCCTGCAGGGTGTTCTTGTGCACATAGAATTCGTCAGGGTTGACCGCACCCTGTACCACGGTTTCACCCAGGCCATAGGCGCCGGTGATGAACACCACGTCGCGGAAGCCCGATTCGGTATCGAGGGTGAACATGACACCGGCGGTGCCGGTTTCGGAACGAACCATGCGCTGCACACCGGCAGACAGGGCGACCAGTTTGTGATCGAAGCCCTGGTGCACGCGGTAGGCAATGGCACGGTCGTTGAACAGCGAAGCGAACACTTCCTTGGCCGCGCGGATCACGTTGTCCACGCCGCGGATGTTGAGGAACGTTTCCTGCTGGCCGGCGAACGAGGCGTCCGGCAAGTCTTCAGCAGTGGCAGAGGAGCGCACGGCAACGGCCATGTTGTCGTTGCCAGCGGCCATTTCGGCAAACGCCGTACGGATTTCCGAATCCAGACGCGCCGGGAAGTCGGCTTCCATGACCCACTGGCGGATCTGCGCGCCGGTCTTGGTCAGGGCGTTGATGTCATCCACGTCGAGGGCGTCGAGCGCCGCATGGATTCGGTCGTTGAGGCCACTCTGCTCGAGAAAATCGCGGTACGCCTGCGCCGTAGTGGCAAAGCCGCCCGGCACCGATACACCAGCACCGGCAAGGTTGCTGATCATCTCGCCCAGGGATGCGTTCTTGCCCCCCACATGCTCCACATCATGGACGCCGAGCTTATCGAGGGAAACTACGTACTCTACCAAGGTGATCTCTCCACTAACTGTGTTGGAAAAGCTCAAAGGGCGCCCGCCTGTCCGCTATGACTTGGCCGGGCGTTTGTGGCCTGTACCTGGAAAATAGGCTTTGCAAATGTGGCAGAATGTCGACAGCCGCATTCGGCAAACCGAACTTATCATATCCAAGAATCTTCATCAGCTTAAGGCCCAGGTCGCAAATGAAACGAACCGCGTTCTTCATCTCCGATGGCACCGGTATCACAGCCGAAACCTTGGGCCAGAGTCTGCTCGCGCAATTCGAGAGCATCCCGTTCAACAAATTCACCCGGCCGTACATCGATTCGCCCGAGAAGGCGCGGACCATGGTCCAGCAGATCAATGCCGCGGCCGAGCGTGACGGGGTGCGCCCGATCATCTTCGACACCATCGTCAACCAGGACATACGTGAGATCCTGGCCACGTCGAATGGCTTCATGATCGACATCTTTTCGTCGTTTTTATCCCCACTGGAGCAGGAATTGACCGCCCATTCGTCGTATTCAGTGGGTAAGTCCCATTCGATCGGCGGCAATTCGAACTACATGGAACGCATCGAGGCGGTGAACTTCGCCCTGGACAACGACGACGGCGCGCGCACGCACTACTACGACAAGGCCGACCTGATCCTGGTGGGTGTGTCGCGCTGCGGCAAGACCCCAACCTGCCTGTACATGGCCATGCAGTTTGGCATCCGCGCCGCCAACTACCCCCTGACCGAAGACGACATGGAACGCCTGCAGTTGCCGGCAGTGCTGAAAAAGCACCACAACAAGCTGTTCGGCCTGACCATCGACCCTGACCGCCTCACGGCCATCCGCCACGAGCGCAAGCCCAACAGTCGTTACTCAAGCTTTGCCCAGTGCGAGTTCGAGGTGCGCGAGGTGGAGAGTTTGTTCCGCCGGGAGAACATTCCCAACATCAATTCCACGCATTTTTCGGTGGAAGAGATCTCGGCGAAGATCCTGGTGGAGAAAGGCGTGGAGCGGCGGTTCAAGTAGGAAAGCTTCAAGCTTCAAGCTTCAAGCTTCAAGAAAAAGCGGGGGCTGTGTACGCGATCTAAACGGTGCTAAAGCCAGAAGCTGCAAGCGAAACCAGTGAGCTCCGCTTGCAGCTTGTAGCTTGCAGCTTAAGAAGGCACCACCGCTGCCTGCCCGCTCATGGCCAGGTCGACCAGCTCGCGGTTGGCCACCGCATACATCGCATAGTCGTTGCCGCTGGCATTGCGCAGGTCATCGAGCATCGCGCGCCAGCGCTCTACCATCACCCGGTGCTGCTCGGCCCACAGCGCCACGCGGGCGTCCATGTCTTGCGGCCCGTCGGCCATTTGCAGGACCGAAATGGTGATCGCCCGCTGCTGCAAGTCGATGTCGTCACGGAAGGCCTCGCGGGCCAGCGCCTGCCAGTTGTTTTCCACCGGCAGGTTGCTGATTTCCTGCAGGTACCAGGTCAGGTCCAGCGCGCTGCCCACGGCGAAGAACGCCTTGGCCACCTGCGCCGGCTCATGCCCGGTAACGTCAGCCGCTTCGATGATCGGCAGCAACGTGTACAGGTGGCTGGTACCGGCCACCATGCGCGCCAGCAGTTCCGGCACGCCAGCCTCGACGAAGCCCTGGTAGCGCACCATCCAGCGTTCGCGGGTCGGGCCTTCGAGCAACTCATCGAGCTTGAGCCCGAGCTGCGCGATTTTCGGCCCGAAGTGCGCGGTGTCGCGCCCGGCGTCCTGCTCGTTGCGGCGGCTGCGCAGGAACCAGCGGGTTGCACGGCGGCCCAGGCGCATCAGCTCGTCCATCAAGGTCAGCTGGACCTCCGCCGGCACCTGGTAGTCAAGCGTCTCGATCTGGCGGAACCAGTGCGGCAGGTGGAAGATGTCGCGCACGATCACGTAGGCCCCGGCCACGTTGGCTGGGCTCATGCCAGTCGACTCCTTCAGGCGCTGGACGAAGGTGATGCCCATATTGTTGACCAGGTCGTTGGCGATCTGGGTGCTGACGATTTCACGCTTCAGGCGGTGGCGGCGCATGGATTCGGCGAACTTGCTGACCAGCGACGGCGGGAAGGCGGTTTCCATGTCGCGCGTCAGGTAGTCGTCGTCGGGCACCTGCGACTTCAGCAACTGCTCCTTGAGGTCGATCTTGCTGTACGAGATCAGCACCGACAGCTCGGCACGGGTCAGGCCATGGCCGGCGGCCAGGCGTTCGGCCAGTTGCTCCTCGGACGGCAGGAACTCGATGGCACGGTCCAGTTTGCCCCGCGCCTCCAGGTCAGCCATCAGGCGCTTGTACTCGGCAATGCGTTCACGGGCGCGGCGGGCGGCCAGCGACAGCGCCTGGGTCTGCTTGTAGTTGTTGCCCAGCACCAGGCTGGCGACTTCATCGGTCATGCTGCCGAGCAGCTGGTTACGCTGCTTCTCGGTCATGTCGCCACCCTGCACCACTTCATTGAGCAGGATCTTGATATTGACCTCGTGGTCAGAGCAGTCCACGCCGCCGGCGTTGTCGATGAAGTCGGTGTTGGTCGCCCCGCCGTGCAGGCCGAACTCCACCCGGCCAAGCTGGGTCATGCCCAGGTTGCCACCCTCGCCCACCACCTTGCAGCGCAGCTCGTTGCCGTTGACCCGCAGCGCGTCGTTGGCCTTGTCGCCGACGTCGGCGTGGCTTTCGCTGCTGGCCTTGACGTAGGTGCCGATCCCACCATTCCACAGCAGATCGACCGGGGCCTTGAGCAACGCGTTCAGCAACTCGGTCGGGGTCAGGCGGTCGGCTTCGATGGCGAAGCGTTCCTTCATCTGCGGGCTGATGGCAATGCTCTTGGCGCTGCGCGGGAAGATGCCACCGCCTTCGGACATGATGCTGGTGTCGTAGTCGGTCCAGGCCGAGCGCGGCAGGTCGAACAGGCGCTTGCGCTCGGCGAAGCTGGAAGCCGGCTCGGGGTTGGGATCGATGAAGATGTGCAGGTGGTTGAACGCGGCCACCAATTGCAGCTTGTCGGACATCAGCAGGCCGTTGCCGAATACGTCGCCGGCCATGTCCCCCACACCGATGACGGTGATCGGGTCTTCCTGCACGTTGATGCCGCGCTCACGGAAGTGCCGCTGCACGCCGACCCAGGCGCCGCGCGCGGTAATGCCCATTTTCTTGTGGTCGTAGCCGGCCGAACCGCCCGAGGCGAAGGCGTCGCCCAGCCAGAAGCCGTAGTCGATGGCAATGCCGTTGGCGATGTCGGAGAAGGTCGCGGTGCCCTTGTCGGCCGCCACCACCAGGTACGGGTCGTCATCGTCGTGGCGCACCACGTTGGCCGGCGGCACCACGCCGCCATCCTTGAGGTTATCGGTGATGTCGAGCAGGCCGGAAATGAAGATGCGGTAGCACGCCACGCCTTCGGCCGCGATCTCGTCACGGCTGCCGCCCAGCGGCAGGCGCCGCGGCAGGAAGCCGCCCTTGGCACCCACCGGCACGATCACCGAGTTCTTCACCTGCTGGGCCTTGACCAGGCCGAGCACTTCGGTACGGAAGTCTTCTTCGCGGTCGGACCAGCGCAGGCCGCCACGGGCTACGTTGCCAAAGCGCAGGTGCACGCCCTCGACCCGCGGCGAATAGACGAATATCTCGAACTTGGGCACCGGCTTGGGCAGCTCGGGAATCAGCCGCGGGTTGAACTTGAAGCTGAAATACGACTTGTTCTGGCCGTTGGCGTCCGGTTGGTAGAAGTTGGTGCGCAGGGTGGCCTTGATCAGGTCCAGGTAGCGGCGCAGGATGCGGTCTTCGTTGAGTACCTGCACCTCGTCCAGCGCGGTCAGAATGGCCTGTTCCAGGCGCTGCTGCTTGTCGTCCAGGTCGTCCTGGGTCAGCTTGCGCGCCAGGTAGAAGCGGGTCTTGAACAGCCGGGTCAACTCACGGGCGATGTCAGTGTGGTTGTTCAGGGTGCTGGCGATGTAGCCAAGGTCGAAGCCCAGGCGGATCTGCTTGAGGTAACGGGCGTAGGCACGCAGCAGTGCCACGTCGCGCCAAGGCAGGCCGGCGGTCAGTACCAGGCGGTTGAAGGCATCGTTCTCGGCATCGCCGCGCACGATATGGATGAACGCGTCCTGCAGGGTGTCATTGAGCTGCTGGATATCCAGGCTAAGGCCTTCGCTGTAGGTGAAGGCGAAGTCGTGGATCCAGTACTCACGGCCACTGGCATGGCGCAGCCGGTACGGGAACTCGCCGAGTACGCGCAGGCCGAGGTTTTCCAGAATCGGCAACACATCGGACAGCGCCAGCGGCGTGTCCACGTGGTACAGCTTGCAGTGCAGGATGCGCTCGCCGACCTGGGTCAACGGCTGGTAGAAGCTCATCGCCAAGGGCTTGCTTTCCGACAGGTTGAGCACGTGCTGCAGGTCTACCACCGCCGAGTGGGCGGCGAAACGCTCGCGGTAGCCCGCCGGGAAGCCGGTGGGGAAGTCGGCCAGGATGTTGGTGCCCTGGGCTTCGCCGAAGTTCTCCACGACCAGCGCAGAATAGTCGTCGCGCCACGAGCGGCAGGCCTGCACCACTTCGCGCTCCAGCTGCTGCGGGTCGATGTCGATGCGGTTTTTCGGGTCGACCCGCAGAATCAACTGCACGCGGGCCAGCACCGACTCGGAGAAGAACGTCCAGAACTCGCAGTCGCTGGCCTTCAGGCGCTCCATCAATACCTGCTGGATCTTCTGCCGCACTTCGGTGGAGTAGATTTCCCGCGGCACGTAGGCCAGGCAGTAGCAGAAGCGGCCGTACGGGTCCTTGCGCAGGAACACGCGGATCTTGTTGCGCTCCTGGATCTGCACGATCGCCATGACCGTGGTGAACAGCTCGTCGATCGGCGTCTGGAACAGGTCGTCGCGCGGCAGCACCTCCAGCACCTGGGCCAGCTCCTTGCCCAGGTGAGCCTTGGGATCGAAGCCCGAACGGCGCTCCACTTCCGCGACCTTGCCGCGGATGTACGGTATGGCATGCACGCTTTCGCCGTACACCGACGAGGTGTACAGGCCCATGAAGCGGTGCTCCTTGATGACCTTGCCGTCGGCGTCCAGCTGGCGGATCGAGACGTAGTCCGGGTAGGCCGGGCGGTGCACGCGGCTGGGCAGCGCGGCCTTGGCGAACGACAGCAGCAGCGGCTCGTTGAGGTAAGCCACGGCGTAGTCTTCGATGCGCAGCTCGTCGGCCGTCAGGCCCACACGCAGGCGGCGCGGCAGGCCGAGGAACGACTGTTCGTCGTAGACCATCTGGCCGCCATCGGCGGTGCTGGCAACGGTGAATTCCTCATAGCCGAGGAAGGTGAAGTGGTTGTCCAGCAGCCACTCGAGGAAGGCCTTGACCTCGCCCTTCTCGTTTTGCGCCGGGCCGAACGCGGTTTGCTCCACCTTGGCGAGCACTTCCTGCAGCTTGGCTTTCATCGGCTCGAAGTCGGCAACCGCCACCCGAACCTCAGCCAGCACCTGTTCGATCTCGCGGGTCAACACGGCCAGTTCGGCGGCGTTGGCGCAGCGGTCGATCTCCAGGTACATCAGCGACTCGTGCTGCACCCCCTCGCCCCGGCTGCCCTTGGGCAGCAGCTCCAGCAGCTCGCCGTTGGCGCCCCGGCGCACGCTGAGCACGGTGGTTTGCAGGGTGTGGATGCTATAGCCGCGGCGGTTGAGCTCGGTACGTACCGAGTCGACGAGGAACGGCAGGTCGTGGTGCAGCACCTCGACCACGGTGTGGGTCGACTGCCAGCCGTTGCGTTCGTAATCGGGGTTGTACACGCGTACTTGCGGGGACTCGGGGTCGAAACGCTCGATGATGCGCCAGGCCGACAGGGTGCAGCCGGCCAGGTCGGAAAGCCTGCGCTGGGTGAGTTCGTCCAGAGAGATGATGCCGAAGAACTGATCGGCGAACAGCGCCACTTGTGGCAGGGACTGTTCGCTGATGTGCTGCGCCAGGGCCGCTTGCAGTTGGTGCTGGAAGTCGGCTTTGCTGGCTGCGGTGAAGAACGCCATCTGTGGTACTCCGCTTGGGCTTTGTAATAGTTGAAGCGTCGCTGCGTGCGCCATTTACGGATCAACGATAGCCAACCCGTGGCAAGGCGGACGGTAAAAACCAGAGGTGGAACGTGCGCAGGCACGCCCGGGCTTGGCGAAGCTTAACGACTGATCGGTCATCAAGGCTTGCAGCGCTGCGACAATTTCGGTCAAGGGGCGGTAACTTTACGTTTATGCATGTAGCCAAGACTGTCAGAATTCCCTTCCGTTTCCTTTGATCCGAGCCTGCTCATGCAAATCAACACCGCCCTGCTGTTCGCCACCCCTTGCGATGACGAGGAAGACAACATGGCGACCCTGTGCTGCCACAGCGACAAGGGCCAGATGTTCCTGCTTACCCGCTACCCGGACGAAGACACCGTCGACCTGACCCTGGATGACGAGCCGTCGACGCTGGACGGGCTGAAAGTGACCTTGAGTGCCAAGCGCCTGCTGATCGAAGTGGCCGCCGGTGACCGCGATGCGCTGAAGGGGGATGAGGTGCTGGAAATCAACCTGACCAGCGACCTCAGTGACCTGGATGAGGTGAAGGAAACCCTGGAGAACATCCTGGCCGGCACTGGCACCTTCGTCTGCGAGCTTTAGGGCTTCATACGCCGCGCGTCGCCCCTGCTCATGCCAGCGCTTGTTGCATTGCTTTAGCCTGCGCCCGCAATGCCTCACAAAACGGCTCCACCGCAGCCGAAGCCGGCCGATGATCCGGGCGGATCAGCATCACCTGGTATGGCACCGATACCCGCAACGGCCGGATCGGCAGCCCGCCCTGCGCGGCCTCCAGGCCGCTCAGCGGGTTGATGATGGCAACCCCCAGGCCCTGGCGCACCATGGCGCAGACCGAAGCCGCACTGGTCGTCTCGATCACCGTGCGGCGGTTCACACCCGCCGCGCGAAAGTGCTGGTCCAGTTGCTGGCGGTAGGTGTCCAGGCTGGCCAGGTTGATGAAATCGACTTCGTGAAAATCGCTCAACGCCAGCTCGGCCTTGGCCTGCAACGGGTGGTGTTCGGGCAGCACGCACACCATGTTGGCGCTGAACAGCCGCTCCCCATACGCCCCGCGCGGTATCTGCTCGACCTCGGTCAGGCCCAGGTCGTGCTGCTGGGCCACCAGTGACTCCTCCAGCAACGGCGATTCCTGGGCCAGAATGCTCACACTCACCCCCCGGTGCTGCTGGTGAAAGCGCTGGCAGGCCTTGGGCAGCAGGGTTTGCGAGAACAGCGGCAGGCAGGTGATGGCCAACCGGCCTTGCTCGAAATTGCGAATGGCCTGGGCAAAGCGGTCGATCCGTTCCAGCCCGACATAGGCGCGCTCCACCTCCTCGATCAACAGCAGTGCCTGGGCTGTCGGCACCAGCCGCCCACCTTCGCGCTGGAACAGGTTCAGCCCGCTGACCTGCTCCAGCCGGGCCAGCTCGCGGCTGACGGTGGGCTGCGAAGTGAACAGCAGGCGAGCTGCGGCGGTGACGCTGCCCGCCGCCATGATGGCGCGGAACACTTCGATATGGCGAACGGACAATTTCACGGCAACGCCCTGCGTAATGACAGTGGCTATATCAGATATGAATGGCCGACAGAAAAAAAGCTATTTTTCTGAATTCCTGCTTTATCGCATCCTGCTTTCCTTCCTGGTATCACCTGAGCGAGTAGCGCCAACATGACAACACCCTTCACCCTCCTGGCCGAGGCAGTGCGCCAACATGGCTCGCCGTTGTGGGCCTACGACACCGGCACCATCGCCGAGCGTGTCGAACAGCTGAAGGTGTTCGACACCGTACGCTTCGCCCAGAAAGCCAACCCCAACCTGCACGTGCTGCGCCTGATGCGCGGCCACGGCTTGGTGCTGGACGCCGTGTCGCTGGGCGAGATGGAGCGGGCCTTCGCTGCCGGCGCCAGCGTTCAGGGCGACCCGGCCGGCGTGGTGCTGACCTGCGATGCACTGGACCGGCCTACCCTGGAGCGGGTGGTGGCAGAAAAGATCGAAGTGAACGCCGGCTCCATCGACATGCTGCGCCAACTGGGCGAGCGCTCCCCTGGCCACCGCGTGTGGGTCCGCATCAACCCCGGCTTTGGCCACGGCCATAGCCGCAAGACCAACACCGGCGGTGAAAACAGCAAGCACGGCATCTGGCATGAGCAGCTGGACGAAGCGCTGGGCGTGATCAAGGCACACGGCCTGCACCTGGTCGGCGTGCACATGCACATTGGCTCGGGCGTGGATTACCAGCACCTGGAACAGGTAGCCCGCTCGATGATCGAGCTGGTCGGCCGCCTGAGGGTGGACATCGAGGCGTTTTCCATCGGGGGCGGGCTTTCCACCCCCTACCGCAGCAGCGACAAGCCGGTCGACCTGCAGCGCTACGCCCAGACCTGGGCAGTGGCACGCAAGGAAATCGAAGCGATGCTCGGCCACCCGGTGCGTATGGAGATCGAACCCGGCCGCTTCCTGGTGGCCGAGTGCGGCTACCTGGTGGCCGAGGTGCGGGCGGTGAAACAGGTGGGGCGCAATACCTTCGTGATGATCGACGCCGGCTTCAATGACCTGATGCGCCCGGCCATGTACGGCGCCTACCACGGCATGACCCTGCTCGATGCCAACGGCCAGCCGGTGGAGCGCCCACGCCAGCCAACCGTGGTGGCCGGGCCGCTGTGCGAGTCGGGTGACGTATTCACCCAGGACGACCAGGAACTCACCCCGCAAGACCTGCCGCAAGCACAGGTGGGCGACCTGCTGGTGATCCACGATGCCGGGGCCTATGGCGCATCGATGTCGTCCAACTACAACAGCCGGCCACTGCTGCCAGAGTTCCTGATCGAGAACGGTGCACTGCGGATGATCCGCCGGCGGCAGACCGTGCAGGACCTGCTGGACTTGGAAGCGGGCCTTTAAGCACTCTTCTGCCGGCTAGGCCATACCGCCCATGTAGTGCTCCAGGCGGCCGCGCAGCCAGCGCTCGGCCGGGTCATTGTCGGTAGTGCTCAGCCAGACCATGGCCAGCTCCAGCGCCGTGGCGGCGAACGGCAGTTGCTCGGCCTGCAGGTTGCCCCAGCGCTCCATCCCCTGGGCCGCGTAATCGGGGCAGCAGGCCAGCAGTTCGGTACCGGCCAGGATCGCCGGCAGCGTACTGAATTGCGGCACCGACAACACCACCTGGCGTTCGCGCCCCAACTCCTTGAGCCAGTCATCGACTACACCGTGGGTATTGGCCGTAGGCGAGACCTGAACGTGCGGGCGGGCGCAGAACTCATCCAACGTCAACGCCCTGGTGGATTTGTCGGCGCGCACCACCCTGGCCTGCATGCTGCGCAATACCTTGCGCTTGGCATTGGCCGGCAGGCCCCGGGTCTGGCTGATGCCGACCGTGACGTCACCCGCCGCCAGCAAGTCGGGAATGCGCCAGTAATCCACGTGCTGCACGACCACCACCACGTTCGGCGCCTCGACCCGCAGCGCCCGCAACAACGGCGGCAACAGCCCGGACTCGACGTCATCGGACAAACCGATGCGAAAGGTCATCTTGCTGGAAAGTGGGTCGAAGTCGTGGGTCAGGCTAAGGGCCACAGACATCGCATCCAGGGCCGGGGTGAGGTGCTTGATCACTTCCTGGGCGCGGGCCGATGGCTCCATGCGGTTGCCCACACGGATCAGCAACGGGTCATTGAACATCGCCCGCAACCTCGCCAGCGCAGCGCTGACCGTAGGTTGGGCGACGAACAGCTTTTCTGCGGCGCGGGTAAGGTTGCGCTCCTGCATCAGCGCTTCGAACACCACCATCAGGTTGATATCGGCTTTGCGCAGTTCGTTGCGGTTCATTGGCGCTCCCGGCCCATTGTGGTTGTGCTTGCTCGATTTCAGCACTGACAAGCACCCTGGTCGAGTCAACGTTGGTAGATAACCTGGCAGGGCGGCCCTTGGCGGCGACCCGATTGCCCGACAGCGGACAGTCCGGTTACCCTTCCTTCTCCTCCCCTCACGGCCGCCCCAGCCGTGCTCCGCCCAGGCTCCCACCGCGATGAACCGTAAAGCTGACCCGCCACCGTCCGACTGGGTAATCCGCAGCGACCAGCCGGGCGGCATCGAGCGTATCGAAGCCTGGTTCGGCAGCCACGGTTACGACCCGCATCGCCACGATACCTACTCGGTCGGGCGAACCCTGGCCGGCGTGCAAAGCTTCCATTACAAGGGCTCGCTGCGCCACGGCATACCCGGCAACACCCTGGTGCTGCACCCGGACGAGCTGCATGACGGCATGGCCGGCACCAACGCAGGCTTTCGCTACCGCATGGCTTACGTAGACCCGGCCCTGATCCAGAACATGCTGGGTGGCCAGCCGCTGCCCTTCATCGCTGGCGGGCTGTCCAGCGACCCACGGCTGTACCAGGCCAGCGAGGCACTGGTACAGGCCGTGGACCACCCGTTGGAGCCGCTGGAGCAGCAGGACGCCCTGTACGACCTGGCCATGGCCTTGTTGGCGGTCGGCGGCAAACCACGCGGGCGCAAGCGCCTGGATTACCAAGCCGCCGAGCGGGCCCGGGCTTTCATCATGGCGCACCTGCACCAGAGCATTACCCTGGACATGCTCGAACAGGCCAGCGGCCGCGAGCGCTGGAGCCTGTCGCGTGATTTTCGCACGCTGTACGGCACCAGCCCCTACCGCTTCGTCACCTTGCGCCGCCTCGACTGTTTGCGGCGCATGGTGGTCGACGGCTTCAGCCTGGTCGATGCGGCCCTTGCTGCCGGCTTTCATGACCAGAGCCACATGACCCGGCATTTCACCCGTTGCTATGGGGTGCCGCCCTTGCGTTGGCTGGAGCGCCTGCGCCCCACCCGCTGACTTGCAGGATCGTACAAGATGCGCCTGTTGCAGACCGTTAGGCTGGCCACTCCACTCAACGAGGAATTGTCATGTCTGAAGCCCGTATCCCCTCCCAGCCTGCCAACCTGCTGCACAAAGCCTCGCTGATCGAGCAGCAGTGGAGCCCCAGGGTCGTTGCCGAAATGAACGACTACCAATTCAAGGCGGTGCGCATTGAAGGCGAATTCATCTGGCACGCACACCCGGAAACCGACGAAGCATTTCTGGTGCTGGAGGGTGTTTTGCGCATCGATCTGCCCGATGGCTGTGTGTACGTCAACCCCGGTGAGCTGTACGTCGTGCCGCGCGGTATCGAACACAGGACAGCCGCAGAGGGCGAAGCAAAACTGATGATGATCGAGCCCCGCGGCATTCTGAACACCGGGCATGAGGGCGGCGAGCGCACCGCCGTCAATGATGTCTGGATCTAACAACAGAAGCCGCTTTACTTGTTGTGCGTAGCACTCGCTTGGCAATAATTCACCACGTTCAACTGCCAAACAGCCATTTTGCGTCTTGGTCACCCCTTTTCCATGCCTACCATCGCAACCCGATGAAAATCCACCGCCGTATAATTGGATCCAATATCGAGGATGCCTTGAATGCGAACACTGGAAATGGACTATGGCCACGGCGACCAAGTCGCCAGCCATTGCCACGCTGAAGACCAGCTGATCTATGCCGCCAGCGGGGTAATGCGCGTCAGCAGCGCGGGAGGCGACTGGGTGATCCCCGGCGGGCATGCACTGTGGGTGCCTGCCGGGGTCAGCCACGCCATCCGCATGCAGGGCATGGTGAGCATGCGCACGTTGCTGCTCGACGCCGGCATCGCGTGCTGCCAGGTCATCGTGGTATCCAGCTTGCTGCGGGAACTGATCCTGGCCGCGTCACGCATGCTCGACCGGCGTGACGGCGAGCATGCACGGGCATTGATCCTGAACGAGTTGTCCGCCGCTCGGCGCATCCATGCCTTCGTGCCCACGCCCTCGCACCCGCGCTTGCGTGCTTGGTGCGAGGGCTTTCTCCAGGACCCGGCCCAGGACCTGACGCTGGCGCAGTGTGGCGCGCAGTTGAACCTGAGTGCGCGCAGCGTGGCGCGGCTGTTTCAACGCGAACTGGGCATGTCGTATGGCGAGTGGCGCGCCCGCGCACGGGTAATGCTCAGCCAGCAATGCCTGGCGCAGGGGCAGCCGATTCTCAACGTGGCGCTGGAGCACGGTTACCAAAGTGCAAGCGCGTTCACCGCCATGTTCAAGCGCATCCTCGGCTACGCGCCGAGTGACTGGCAGCACAACCTCACACGCGGTCACTGAACAGCAGGTTGTCCCGCTTGCGCGCAGGCTTGTCCTGCTTGCGACAGCGCCGCTTCCCCATCCCTGGTTAACCTCGCATCACCCTCTTCAAGTGGCCTGTGTGATGCCTTTACTGCACTTTTCTCCCTTCACTGCCCGGCTGGGCGCCACGCTCGCCGTGCTGGGTGCCCTCACGGCGTGCACGCGGCAGCCGGCCCCCGCCGCGCCGCCACCCGTGCTGCAGGCAAACCCGTTGGCAGACCTGCCGGCGGGAGTCAGCCAGCAGCCGTTACCCGCGCGATGGTGGGCGCTGTTCCAGGACCCGCAACTCAACCACTGGGTACAGCTGGCCCTGGCGCATAACCAGGACCTGGCCCAGGCAGACGCCACTGTCCAGGCCATGCTGGCGGGTATCGGTGAATTCGACGCGCGCCGCTGGCCCGCCACTGCAGTGGAGGTTGGCGCAACCTATGGCAAGAGCGCCGATGACCAGACCCTGGCCGAGGCCACTGACAGCCATGCGCCGTCACAATGGCAATTCAGCCCCGGCATCGAGCTGGCCTACCAGGTGGATGTCTGGGGTCAGGTACGTGCGGCCATCGAGCGTGCCCGCGCTCAAGCCGATGCCAGCGCTGCAGCACGGGACTTGGTACGCCTGCAGGTGGTCACCCAGACCAGCCGCGCCTACCTGGCTCAATGCGTGTATGGCGCACGCCTGGCCCAGGCCAGGCAGTCGTTGCAAAGCCTCGAGCGCAGCGTGCAATTGAGTGAACGCCAGCAACAGGCCGGCGTGGCAACGGCGCTCGACAGCGAGCGCCTGCTGGGCTTGCGTGAGCAGGTGCGGGCGCAACTGCCGATGCTCGTTGCCAGGCGGCAAATGGCGCTCTACGAACTGGCCATGCTCAGTGGCCAGGCGGCTGCAGCACCGGTAGGCGACTGCAGCGCCATCCCCACGGTGTCGGTGCCGCTACCGCTTGGAGATGGGTGGCGCCTGCTCGAGCGAAGGCCGGATCTGCGCCAGGCAGAACGGGAACTGCGCGCTGCTGCGCTGGAGACCGAAATCGCCCGGGCGGACCTGTACCCGAAGGTCAGCTTCGGCGCCTCGTTGACCTCCTCCGCCGCTCACCTGGCCGACCTCGGCGACAGCCGCGCGGTGATGTTCGGGATCGGCCCGCTGATTCACTGGCAGTTCCCCAACCTGAAGGCCAATCGCGCGCGCGTTGGCAAGGCCCGAGCATTGCAGCAGGCGCAGGTCGCCCGCTACCAGGGCGTTGCATTGAATGCGCTGAAGGACGTGCGCCAGGCGCTGGCGCGTTACGCCGGTGAGCGGCAGCGCCTGCAGGCACTGGAGGCAGCGCTTGGCCATAGCCAGCGGGGCTTTGCCCTGGCCCAGAACAACTACCGCGCCGGCACGGCTGACGGCCTGGCATTGCTCGACAGCGAACGCGAACTGATCCGCCTGCGCGCCAGCCAGGTCGAGGCCCAAGGGCGCCTGGCGCAGGCACAGGTCAACCTGTTCCGCGCGCTGGGTGGTCGGTGGTAGCGCGCAGCAACAACCCACAGGGACCGCGCTGGGCCGAGAGCCTTTTCAATGATCAGGGAGTCGCTGCCCTGTAACAAACGCCAAGGCCAGCGCGGTCCCTGTGGGAGATTCTATGGTTCCTGGCAAGGGTAGCCGGAGCATCTTCAGCGCCTGTGAGATCGAGCGCCGCCCGCGCGGCGCAATCGCGAGCTGCGCTCGCTCCTACGTTTGTTTCGGGCCAGTAACGCCTGTGACAGGCGCGCGCGGCCGCCTTGTTTGTACGGCGCGATATTGAGGCATGCACCAAGGCGTTCGCGCGTGAATCCCACAGGAATAATTGGCCCGAAACAAACGTAGGAGCGAGCGCAGCTCGCGATCGCGCCGCGCGGGCGGCGCTCGCTCTAACAGGCGCTGCCATAACTTGTGGCAAACACCTGTCAGCCCTAAGGCGATCCCTGTGGGCTTGCCGGCGATGGGCTGCGCAGCAGCCCCAACATCAGAAATGGAAACCGAAAATGAATGCCGCCGTAGAACAGAACGCCCCCGCCGAAGCAGCACAGCAAGCCAGCACCAGACCCCGCCGCCGCCAGGCCTGGATCGCCGGCGGCAGCCTGGCGGCCGTCACGGTGCTGGCCTTCGCCAGCTACTGGCTCACCACCGGCCGCTACCTGCAAACCACCGACGATGCTTATGTCCGTGCCGATTGGGTGGCACTGAGCCCGCGCGTTGCCGGCTATGTTGCCAAGGTGGAAGTGGCGGACGACCAGCCAGTCCAGGCCGGCGATGTACTGGTACGGCTGCAAGACCAGGACTACCGCGCGCGTGTCGAGCAGGCCCAGGCCAGCGTGGCCGAAGCCCAGGCCGCACTGGCCGCCGCACAGGCTGGCCAACAGCTGGCGGCCGAGCGCATCAACCAGCGCCAGCACGCCATCCAGCAGGCTGAAGCGACCGTGCGCAGCGCCACCGCCGAGCGCCAACGCACTGCCCTGGACGTGCAGCGCTACCGCGGCCTGGTACGCGATCAAGCGGCCACCGCGCAGCGCCTGGAAAGCGCCAACGCCCAGGCGGCCCAGGCACAAGCGGCGCTGCAAGGGGCCCAGGCCGCGCTGCGCGAACAACGCGCTCAACTGGCCATGGCCAAGGCCCGCTCTACCCAGGCCGACGCCGAGCTGCAACAGCGCGCAGCCGCCTTGGCCCACGCCCAGGCTCGCCGGCAACTGGCCAGCCAGGACCAGCACGACACCGTGATTCGCGCCCCGCTCGCTGGCATCGTGGGCCAACGCCGCGTGCGTGCTGGCCAGTACGTGGTGCCCGGCCAGCCGCTGCTGGCAGTGGTGCCGGTACAGCAGGCCTACGTGGTCGCCAACTACAAGGAAACCCAACTGGCCCGCATGCGCCCCGGGCAACCCGTGGAAATCCGCGTCGACAGCTTTGCCGGCCAGCCACTGCACGGCCGTGTGGCCAGTTTCTCCCCTGCCTCGGGCAATGTCTTCGCCCTGCTGCCGTCGGACAACGCCACTGGCAACTTCACCAAGATCGTCCAGCGCTTCCCGGTGCGCATCCTGCTCGACCCAGCGCCCGCAGGCCCGCAGCTGCTGCCGGGCATGTCGGTGGTGAGCATCGTCGACACCCGTCCTGCCGAGGTTGCCGATGGCCACTGAGCAACCCGTCACGTTGCGCGCCTGGGTCGCCGTGCTCGGCGGCCTGTTCGGCTGCTTCATGGCCGGCATGAACGTGCATGTCACCAGCGCCGCGCTGCCGGAAATCCGGGGTTCGCTGGGCGCCAGCTTCGAGGAAGGCTCATGGATCTCAACCGCCTACCTGGTGGCGGAAATCGTCATGATCCCGCTGACCGCGTGGCTGGTCGAAGTGTTTTCGCTGCGCCGGGTGATGTGGACCGGCTCGCTGATCTTCCTGCTGGCCTCGGTGGCCTGCTCGTGGGCCCCCAACCTGGAAACGATGATCACCCTGCGCGTAGTGCAGGGCGCGGCCGGCGCGGTGCTGATCCCGCTGTCGTTCCAGTTGATCATTACCGAGCTGCCAGCCAGCAAGATGGCCATGGGCATGGCGCTGTTCAGCCTGGCCAACAGCGTGGCACAGGCGGCCGGGCCGTCGATTGGCGGCTGGCTGACCGACGCCTATTCATGGCGCTGGATCTTCTACCTGCAACTGTTCCCGGGTATCGCCCTGCTGTTCGCCATCGCCTGGTCGATCGACGCCAGGCCGATGCAACTCGCGCTGCTGCGCAAAGGCGACTGGCTGGGCATCGCGGCCATGGTGATCGGCCTGGGTGGCTTGCAGATCGTGCTGGAAGAAGGCGGCAGGCTGGACTGGTTCGGCTCATCGTTCATCGTTGGCATGAGCGCGATCGCCGGAATTGCCCTGGTGGTGTTCGTGATTACCCAACTGCGCGGCCAGCGCGCCTTCATCAATTTGCGCTTGCTGGGGCGTTACAACTTCGGCATCGCCAGTGTGGCCATGTTCATCTTCGGCGCGGCAACCTTCGGCCTGGTGTTCCTGGTGCCCAACTACCTGTCGCAACTGCAGGGCTTCAGCGCCCACGACGTGGGTGTAGCACTGATCGCCTATGGCGTGGTGCAGTTGCTGCTGGCGCCCATGATGCCGCGGCTGATGGGCTGGACCAGCGCCAAGTTCATGGTCGCCAGCGGTTTCCTGATCATGGCCCTCGGTTGCTGGCTGGGGGCAAGCCTGAGCGCCGACAGTGCCGACAACGTGATCATCCCGTCCACTGTGGTACGTGGCATCGGCCAGCCGTTCATCATGGTAGCGTTGTCGGTGCTGGCGGTGGCCGGGCTGGACAAGCGTGAAGCCGGGTCGGCGTCGGCCGTGTTCTCGATGCTGCGCAACCTGGGGGGCGCGGTAGGGACGGCCGGGTTGACCCAGCTGGTGGCCACCCGCGAGCGTTTCCACAGCGAACGCATCCACGAGCAGGTCAGCGTGTTCGAGCCGGGCATGCAGGAACGCATCAACCACACGGTGCAGAGCTGGTTGCCGCAGCAGCAACAGGCGCTGGAGGGGTTGGCGGCAACCATTCGCCGCGAAGCGTACCTGATGGCCTACAGCGACGCATTCTACCTGGCGTGCCTGGCCTTGCTCGGGTGCGCCCTGGCAGCGATGATGTTGCGGGCCAGGCAGAACACCTGAAAAGCGTCAGCGGGAACCGTGGGTGCTGGGCTGCACCGCAAGGTGCAGCCTGCTCGCCGACCACCCGGCACACGTCGCTGGTACACTCTCGGCCGACGACAGGTGCGAGACAGAACACAGGTATGAACCCGACGCGCTATGCCACTGTGGCCAAGGACTTGATGGCAGGCATTGCCAATGGCCGGTATCCGGTGGGCAGCCTGCTGCCAACCGAGCACGAGCTGTGCGACCTTTACGGTGTGAGCCGGCACACGGTACGTGCCGCGATCGACCAGTTGCTCGGCCAGGGGCTGGTATCGCGACGCAAGCGCGTCGGCACCCGGGTCGAGGCCAGCAGCCCCCGCGGGGGCTACACGCAGTCGCTGGCCAGCGTCGCCGACCTGGCACAGCTGGCGCCAGATCAGCGCTGGCAGATCCGCGATGTGCAGCACTTCGTTGCCGACCTGGGCCAGGCGGCACGGCTGGGGCTGGTGCCGGGTGAGCACTACTTTTGCCTGTCGAGCATCGCCGTGGCGCAGGCTGCGCCGCCGCTATGCTGCACCCAGGTCTATGCACAGCGGGACTACGGCGAAGTCATCGAACGCGCCCGCGAGCAGCCCGAACAGCCGATTGCCAGGCTGATCGAGCAGCATTACGGCCGCGCGATCGCGGTGATCGACCAGCAAGTACGGGCGGTAGCGCTGACGGCAGAGCTGGCCCACGCGCTGAAGGCGCAGGTGGGTTCGGCGGGGTTGCAGATCATTCGCCACTACCGCGAAGAGAACGGCGACCTGATGGCCGTGGCCGAGACGATCCACCCGCATGACCGTTTTACCCTGGTTACCCAGTTGCGCCGGGATCGCGCAGCGGGGTAAGCCGTTTCACAACTCAAGGCGCCCTTACAGCGCTCAACCCAAGGCAAGGTCGACAGGCATGGCAGCAGACAACACGCGGATGCTTACAGTGGGCGAAGTCGCCAAGCGCAGCGGTGTGGCAGTGTCAGCGCTGCACTTTTATGAAGCCAAGGGGCTGATCGCCAGCGTTCGTACGGCGGGCAACCAGCGCCGCTACCCTTCGCTGGTACTGCGCACCCTGGCGATCATCAAGGTGGCACAGCGCACCGGTATCGCACTGGAGGAAATCCGCCAGGCATTGAGCCGCTATGCGCCCAACAGCAAGCTGACCGCGGCGCAGTGGGGCGAAATGTCGAGCGCCTGGCGCGAAGACCTGAATGCACGCATCCGTACTCTGGAGGCGCTGCGCGACAGCCTCGACAACTGTATTGGCTGCGGCTGCCTGTCACTGCAGGACTGCCCCCTGCGCAACCCCGGGGATGTGCTGGCCAAGGAAGGGAGCGGCGCGCGGATTCTGGAAAAGAAGGCGCGCTAGCCTCGTCCACTCACGCCACGTGCGATTCCTTGCAGGGGCGTGTGGCTTGAAGGTGATGAGTAGTTGGAACCATTGCCGCCCTTCACCTCCCTAACCCTGTGCTATCAACCCAAAGCCGCTTACAGGAAGGAATATAGCCATCATGAAACGCGAACAGATCGAAGGTGTTGCCGAGAACCTTGCAGGCAAGGCGCAGAGCGCTGTAGGCCGGCTGGTCGAAGACCCGGCGCTGGAAGCCGAAGGCGATGCGCGTCAGGCGGCAGGCCAGGTGACCAAGACCTATGGTGATGCCGTGGACACGGTGACTTCGTTCGTCAAGGAAAAGCCTATCGCCGCACTGGCCATCACCGCCGCCGTCACACTGGTGATTTCTCGCCTGCTGCGCCGTTGACCCAAGGCGCAACAGGCGGTTCAGGGCCGGACATGGCGTCCGGCCCACGCCATTACCGGCTGGCGATATTGTAGGCAAGACAAAGGTGCAATACCTGTGTGAGCGGGCCCGCGAACACCGGCTCAGCCTGTGCCATGCAGCGCGCTGGCTTCTTCGCGGGCTTGCCCGCTCCCACAGGGATCGCATCAGGGCTGGCAGTTGTTGGCCAGAGAGCGCTGAAGAGGCTGGGGCGAGCGACCTGCGGTGTTAGTCATTCTTGCCCAACATGTACTGGTCAAAATGCTTGATATGCTCGTCCAGGTTATCTTCGAGCATCATCCGGTACTGCTCGCAGAAGTATTTCAGGATCTCGTCCCGCGCAGCGCCCAGTTCGGCGCCGCTCTTGAAACTGCGGGCGCTCATCCAGGCGCTGAAGCGCGCGGCACCGAAGGTCAGCGAGGCGCTAACCTTGCCCAGGTCCTCGACCCTGTCGATCTGCTGGTTGGCCAGTTCTATGTGCGCATCGGCACGGTCGTAGAAGGCCTGGTCGGTAGCTTGGGTCATGGCGGTTCACCTGGTTGTGCAAGACGAGCGAAAGGCCAAGCCTTGCATGTCGCGGCGCATACGTGCAAGGCTGAAAAAGGATTACCAAAGTCGAAAAAGGACTCACAGTACCTCATGCTCGGAATCACACGTATCCATCGCTATTCGCGCCCACTGCCTGCAAAACCGACTGCAGCCAGTGGGCGTGACCTCAAGGCCAAACGTGCCGCCCGCCTCGCTTCCAGGTTCGCCAACCTGCTGTGTACCCCCCGCTCCATCCCCCCTACATCTGCGTTACCCCCCAGCGCCCTCCTGTCGACCGCGTGCCCCCTACCTGACTGCCATTGCTGCAGCTCGCACGCCATGCTCGCCTGTTGCAGGCGGGATGTCCGACCCACCGACAAGGGGCAACAACCCATGCTTTTCTTTCACGGCAAACGCATCTTCAGCGCTATCTTCGATATGGATGGCACCCTCTTCGACACCGAACGCCTGCGCTTCAAGACCCTCAAGCAAGCGTCGCTGGAAATCTTCGGCAAACCGCTGGGCGAGCACACACTGCTCGGCTCTCTGGGCTTGAGCGCGAAAAAAGCCGAAGCCTTGGCCAAGGCGCATAACGGCGCAGACTTCCCCTATGCCGCCATCCGCCAGCGCGCCGATGAACTGGAGCTGGAGTACGTTCGCAATCACGGCGTGCCGATCAAGCCCGGCCTGCTGGAGGTGCTGGAGCGCCTGCGCAAGGCCGGCTTGACCATGGCCGTGGCCACCTCCAGCCGCCGCGCCATCGCCGAGGAATACCTGATCAACGCCAATGTGCTGAAGTACTTCGACATCACGGTGTGTGGCGATGAAGTCAGCCAGGGCAAACCCCACCCGGAGATTTTCCTGAAGGCCGCCCGCGCACTCAACTGCACGCCAGCGCAGTGCTTCATGGTCGAGGATTCGGAAAACGGCATGCTGTCGGCCATGCGTGCCGAGGGCCAGGCGATTCTGATCGAAGACATCAAGCCACCTGCCGCCGACATCAAGGCCGGCGCACTCAAGGCTTACCACAGCATGCCGGAGTTCCTTGCCGACCTGAATGCATGCGTGCCCGAGCTGGGCATGCCCGCGCTCAGCGAACCCTTCCCGGCGTCGTTGAACCAATTCCGTGTCGGTATTCATGGCTTTGGCGCCATCGGCGGCGGCTACCTGACCCAGGTGTTTTCCCATTGGGACGGCTACACCCGGCCCTGCGAAATCATCGCCGCTACCCGCTCACGCATGCTGCGCGAGAGCGTGAGTGCCTTCGGCAGCTACAGCGTGCGCTATGGCAGCACCTCGTTCGACCAGACCATCGACAATGTGCGCATGATCGACCTGGACGACGAACAGGCGGTGATCGCCATGTACAACGACGCCGAGATCATCGGCCTGAGCCTGCCTGAACAGGCCATTCGCAACCAGGCCAGGGTAATTGCCCAAGGCCTGCTGCAGCGCTTCGAGCGCCGCGGCCGCGAGCTGACGTTGCTGATCGTGCTGAACAAGGTGGGTGGCGGCGCGTTCGTGCGCCGGCATGTGCAAGCCGAGCTGGCGACATTGTGCCCGCCGGCAATCTGCGAGCAGGTAATGCTCAAGACCCATTTCGCGGAAACGGTAGTCAGCCGCATCGTTTCCAAGCTGAGCAACGATGCGCTGGTGCGGCAATTGCGGATCAAGTCGCAGATGTTTCGCAACAGCCTGGAAGAAGAGCCTGCCGCACCCCGCAGTACCTCGGCGCCGCCGGCTGAATACGAGCGATTGCTCGGGCATTTCAGGCCCTTTGCCCAGCCCAGCAGCGCCATGAGCCAACTGCACCTGGTGCTGTTCAACAGCGAAGCCGACATGCCGTTGTATGTCGAGCGCGGCAGCGACCTGCTCGAACGCCTGCGCCAAGTGCACACGGTGCCGGACATTGCCCAGATCCAGGTCATCAAGAACCGCCTGTGGAACGGCCCGCACGCGATCATTGCCTGGTACGCCAGCCTGCTGGGCCATGCCTGGGTGGGCCAGGGCATGGGCGACGCCCGCGTCAATGCCCTGGCCGAGCGGCTGATACGCCAGGAAGTGGCGCCCGCCCTGGAAGCGGAGTACCCGCAAATGACCGAGGTGATCAGCCGGTTCGCCGACGCCTTCCTGGCGCGCTGCAAAACCTCGTTCAAGGACCCGTGCGCCCGCGTCGGCCGCGATCCGCTGCGCAAACTGCAGCGCAATGAACGTATCCTCAGCAGCATCGAGCTGGCCGGCAAGCACGGCATCGACACCCCGGCCCTGGCCTTTGGCGCGGCATTGGCCATTCACCACGCCCTGCGCTGCGACGATGCGAAGAACCTGGACGCCCAGGCGATCAGGCAGGTGTACCTGGACCATGATCACCGCGTCGAGGCTGTGCTGACCTACCAGGGCATCTGCAACGGCAAGCGCTTCCCGGCCTTGAACCCGCTCAGCGACGCGCCGCTGATCAATGCCATTGCCGAGGCCTTCCGGCAATACCAGCACGCGCACCCGGCCCCGCTGCCCGCTTCGCGCTGCATAGGCGCGTAACGCGCGCCTTTTTGCCGCGGCGCCAGCTGCGAACACCGGCCCGGCCGGTGTAAGCGCCTGCGCCGCGCGCTTTGCCAACGCCCCCTCGCGCACCTCCTTGCCGCCCGGCCCGCCACCTCTGGAGCCCCACTGCAGGCTAATTGTGTCATTCCCTGCTTGATAATGACACAAGGTGTCATTATGATCGCCGTGTGTCCTGGCGACCTCCCTGTGTCGCTCAGCAATTCACCGCCCTTTCCTGCAGGTACCGCCTATGACGACCACCATGCACGCCCCCAAGGACCAACTGGTCAAGCACGCCCAGCAGCAGATGCTGACGGCCCTGGCCGACAACACCTACAGTACCCGGCAAAAGCTGGCCCTCACCTGCCGCATCCTGTTCGACGGCGGCCACGACTCGGGGCTGGCCGGGCAGATCACCGCCCGCGCCCAGGAGCCTGGCACCTATTACACCCAGCAACTGGGCCTGGGCTTCGACGAAATCGCCGCCTCCAACCTGCTGGTGGTGGACGAAGACCTGACCGTGCTGCAAGGCCGTGGCATGGCCAACCCGGCCAACCGTTTCCACAGCTGGCTCTACCGCGCCCGGCCTGACGTCAACTGCATCATCCACACCCACCCGCTGCACAGCGCCGCCCTGTCGATGCTGGAGGTACCGCTGGCCATCTCGCACATGGACCTGTGCCCGCTGTTCGACGATTGCGCGTTCCTCAAGGACTGGCCTGGTGTGCCGGTAGGCAATGAAGAAGGCGAAATCATCGCGGCGGCCATCGGCGACAAGCGCGCGATCCTGCTTTCCCACCATGGCCTGCTGATCGCTGGCGGCTCGATCGAAGAAGCCTGCGTGCTTGCCCTGCTGTTCGAGCGGGCCGCCAGGATGCAGCTGCTGGCCATGGGGGCCGGTGACATCCGCCCCATCCCCGAAGCCCTGGGCAAGGAAGCCCACGACTGGATCTCCACCCCTAAGCGTCATGGCGCCGCGTTCAGCTATTACGCGCGACGTGCCTTGCGGGCCCACGGCGACTGCCTGGCCTGACTCGAAGCTGTACTCTTCCCTCAACAACGGCAAAGGTGCCTGGTCATGTCTACACCTGTAATTCGCGGCGTCATCGGCTACACCATCACTCCCTTCTCGGCAGACGGCACACTCGACCTGGAGGCTTTGGGCACGTCCATCGACCAATTGATCAAGCACGGCGTGCACGCCATCGCGCCGCTGGGCAGCACCGGCGAAGGCGCCTACCTGAGCGACAGCGAATGGGAAAGCGTGGTGCGCTTCAGCCAGGCGCGCATCGCCGGGCGCGTACCCAGCGTGGTCAGCGTCTCCGACCTGACCACCGCACGCACCGTGGAGCGTGCGCGCCTGGCGCAGGCATGCGGGGCCACGGCGGTCATGGTGCTGCCCGTTTCGTACTGGAAACTCACCGAAGCCGAAGTGGTGGCCCACTACAAGGCCGTCGGCGCCGCCATCGACATCCCGATCATGCTTTACAACAACCCGGGCACCAGCGGCACCGACCTGTCGGTGGAACTGATCCTGCGCATCCTCGCCGAGGTGCCGAATGTGACCATGGTCAAGGAAAGCACCGGTGACATTCAGCGCATGCACCGCCTGTTCCAGGCCAGCAAGGGTCAGGTAGCGTTCTACAACGGTTGCAACCCACTGACCCTGGAGGCCCTGGTGGCAGGCGCGAGCGGCTGGTGCACCGCCGCGCCCAACCTGATCCCGGCATTGAACCTGGCATTGTGGGACGCCGTGCAGCAAGGCCAACTGGCCGAAGCCCGCACGCTGTTCTACCGCCAGTACGAACTGCTGGAATACATCACCCGCCGCGGCCTGCCCACCACCATCAAGGCCGGCCTGAAGCTGCTGGGCCAGGATGTCGGCGCGCCCCGCCTGCCGTTGCAGGCGCTGGATGCGCAAGGCAGCGACTATCTGAAAAACCTGCTGACCGAACTGGCTGCCTGACCCTCGACAGCGCAGCCCTGTAAGCGCGGGTTACCCGCGCAACAGGCAACGCGCTGGGTGGCGGGATCGCTGCCAGCGTTTGCATGGCCGCCTTCGGGCGCTGCGCAGCGACGCCCGCCACGCGGGCATTCCATCCCCTTGCCGTGCGCCAGGCGCGCACGCTGTCTACAGGTCCCGACATGCGCTACGTTGCTGCCCCCAAGCTGCTGACCCAGGTTGCCGCCGTACATTTCGTCAGCCATGTGCACATCATGCTGATCCCGGCACTGCTGCCAGTGCTGCCCTCCCTGCTGGGGGTCGGTTTCGTCGAACTCGGCGTGGCCTTGGCGGTGTTCAATATCGTCTCTGCCCTGGTGCAGGCCCCGCTGGGTCATGCCGTCGACCACTTTGGCGCGCGCAAGGTGCTCAAGGCCGGGCTGCTGTTGGGCAGCCTCAGTTTCCTGCTGCTGGCCGCCAGCCCCGGCCATGCGGTGTTGCTGGTGAGCATGGCGCTGGCCGGCCTGGCCAATGGGGTGTACCACCCGGCCGACTATGCGCTGCTGGCCAAGGGTATCGAGCCAGACCGGCTGGGGCGGTCATTCTCCATTCATACCTTCGCCGGCTTTCTCGGCTCGGCGGTAACCCCGGCAATATTCCTCGGTATCGCTGCCGTGTTGGGCACACGGGCAGCCCTGGCGACGGGCGCAGTGTTCGGCGCTGCTGCGCTGCTATTGATATCGCTGCCAGGCAGCGGGGTGTACCGGGTAACGGAGATGGGCAACCCGGGCAATGCCGGCGCGCCGCCGGCAAACGTACGAGTGCGCTTGTTCACCCCCATGATCGGCGTGCTGACAGTGCTGTTCATATTGCTCAACCTGAGCACCAGTGCCATCGAGAAATTCTCCGTTGCCGCACTGGTGCAAGGCCAAGGCCTGACCTTGGCCTGGGCCAATACCGCGCTTACCGCCTTCTTGCTCTGCAGCGCCGCAGGGGTGCTGTGTGGCGGTGCCCTGGCCGACCGTACCCGCCGGCATGGCCTGGTGGCGGCGCTGGCTTTCGCCCTGGCCGCTGTGCTGACCGCCGTGGTGGCCTTGGGTGTGCTGCGCGAATGGGCATTGGTGGTGGTACTGGGCAGCATCGGCCTGCTGACCGGAATGATCGCCCCGTCGCGGGATATGCTGGTAAAAGCGGCCGCGCCCAAGGGTGCCGAAGGCAAGACCTTCGGGCTGGTCTCGACCGGGTTCAACATCGGCGGCGCCGTCGGGCCAGTGGCGTTCGGCTGGATGCTCGACCGAGGGCTGCCAAACGGCATTTTCGTTGCTTCGGTAGCGTTCATGGTGCTGACGGTGATGCTGACCGTGGCGCAGGAGGGGTATATGGCTCGAAAACGCAGGAACGCGCAGCGATGAATGAATGGGGTGGCGAACCCCTGCCACCCCAGACACATTCACCCCACCGGGTTCCCATGCACCACCCGCCCCGCCACCCCTGGCCGGTTGACAAACAACACATCCAGCACGCTGTTACGCAACCCTTTCAGCGCGTTCCAGTTCGCCGAAGCGTGCACATACTTGTCGCGCAATAAGCGCTGCTCTTGCTCGCTCAGCGCCAATTGCCCGGTTTCGCCCAAGGCGAAGCCATGCAATTTTGCGCTGATCACCTGCAATTCAGCAGGCAAACGGTGCTCCGCCTGGCCGCCCAACGGCGCAAACGGCACACCAGCCCGTACCGCCAGCTCGCGCATCACGCTCAGGTAGACACGCGACAGGTGCCCGGCCACCTCCCGCTCGCGGGCTACCGCTGCGTAGACTTGCTTCTCTGCTTCACGCGGGTGGCCGCCAGCGATCGGCTCCTCCCAGGTGATCACCCGTGGCCGGGGTTCCCCCATGTCGGCAAAATCCGTCGCCAGCAGGCCCTGCATCACGGCATGCACGCGGCACTGCCCGGCAGGGGTCGCCACCGGCACGCGCTGGGATTGCGGTTTGCACAACAGCACCTGTTCCCATGTGGTTTCCGGGTAGCCGCCACCGATATTCGAGTGCACACCCGGCAGCACTATGTCGTGCCCACTGCTCACCAGCGGGAAGTTATGCCGCCGCTCATCCCGCGCGACCAGTTGTACCACCTGCCGGGCAATACCCGCCTCCAGGCCCAGGCGCAAGCCACCGTGGCGCTCATCGGCGGGGTCGAAGTCGCCCTGCAACGGCGCGATGATCGCGGCCACCGTGTCGAACAAGCCCATGAAGTTGATCGCGATGTCACACGCCACCGGCAACAATCCCCCGGCACCGTCGTGCAACAGGTTGGCCAGGTGGCGTACCGCCGCCGCGCCACGGCTGAAGCCGAACAAGTCGAACTCCAGGCGTGCCGGCACCCACTGCGGGTGCGCCTGGCACCAACCCTGCAGTTGCCCGGCAATCGCCTGCAACGCCTCGGCCACCCGGGCTTCCACGCCCGTGCGGCCACGCCCGGTGGCAGAGGCATACACCGGGTCGGTTTCACCGGCCAAGGTGCCGATGCCTTCCATGTAGCATTTGAAAAAGACCTGGCGCGCCTCGCCATCGGCCGCTTGCGCCGGGTACAACGCATGCAGCAGGGCTACGTTGCTCAGCGCATTGGCATAACTGCCGCCGTGCCCCGCCAATGCCGTGGCGTTGTGCTGATTGTTACCGGTGCCATCGAAGAACACCCCAAAACGCAGGGTTACCCGTCGAGGGGTCGGCGTACCGCCGTTGCTCGCTACCATCTTCGTGCCTTGTGCTTGACCCAAAAGCACAAGCAGGCGCCAGTACGCCGTCAGGCAACATCAGGCAATCGCCAAGCCTTCGTGAGAGTTTTCCATACCCAGGCCCGCTGCAGCGATAAATTTAACCCCGTGCCATTAGTCGCCGCCCCCCCGGATGGATTAAAGTATCAGCCCTTGCCAGGGCAGCTGCCGTCAGCCGCCTCCGGCCCCCTACCAGGAACCGTCGCCGATGGAACACCGTGAAGCGCTGATCGCGCTGCGCACCTTTCTTTCAACCCAGATCCTAGGCCAGGAGAAACTGGTCGAGCGGCTGTTGATCGTGCTGCTGGCAGACGGCCACATGTTGGTCGAAGGGGCGCCCGGGCTGGCCAAGACCAAGGCCATCAAGGAGTTGGCCGAGGGCATCGAAGCGCAGTTCCACCGCATCCAGTTCACCCCCGACCTGCTTCCGGCCGACATCACCGGCACGGAAATCTACCGCCCGGAAACCGGCAGTTTCGTGTTCCAGCAGGGGCCGATCTTCCATAACCTGGTGCTGGCCGACGAAATCAACCGTGCACCGGCCAAGGTCCAGTCGGCACTGCTCGAGGCCATGGCCGAACGCCAGGTCAGTGTGGGCCGCAGCACCTACGACCTGTCGCCCCTGTTCCTGGTCATGGCCACGCAGAACCCGATCGAGCAGGAAGGCACCTACCCGCTGCCCGAAGCCCAGCTCGACCGCTTCCTGATGCACGTGAAAATCGGCTTCCCGGACGCCGCGGTCGAGCGGCGTATCCTGGCACAGGCCCGCGGCGAAGCGCTGGGCGGCGAAGTGAAACCCGAACGGCGGGTCAGCCAGCAGGCGATCTTTGCCGCGCGCAAGGAAATCCTCAACCTGTACATGGCCGATGCCGTCGAGGAGTACCTGGTGCAGCTGGTCATGGCCACCCGCACCCCGGCCAAATTCGATACCGAGCTGGCCGACTGGATCGCCTACGGCGCCAGCCCGCGCGGTTCCATTTCGCTGGACCGCTGCGCACGTGCCCACGCCTGGCTGGCCGGGCGCGACTTCGTCAGCCCCGAAGACATCCAGGCGGTGCTGTTCGACGTACTGCGCCACCGCATCATCCTCTCCTTCGAAGCCGAGGCCGCGGGGATCGACCAGGACCGCGTGGTCCAGCGCATCCTCGACGTCGTCGCCGTTGCCTGACCCCATGCCCAATGCGCACCTGGCCGAACCTGGCATCCGCATCGGCCTCGCCGAGCTGATCGACATGCGCCACCGCGTGCGCGAAATCCAGCTGTTTTCCAAGCCCGGCCAACGCAGCCCGCTGGTCGGCCTGCACCATTCCAAGCTGCGCGGGCGCGGTGTGGACTTCGACCAGGTGCGCGTGTACCAGGCCGGCGACGACGTGCGCAACATCGACTGGCGGGTGACCGCACGCACCCAGGAGCCCCACACCAAGCTGTTCCACGAAGAACGCGAACGGCCTATCTTCATCCTGGTCGAGCAGAGCCAGCGGCTGTTCTTCGGCTCGGGCCTGATGTTCAAGTCGGTGCTCGCGGCCCAGGCCGCCGCCTTGTTCGGCTGGGCCGCGCTGGCCCATAACGACCGCATCGGCGGCCTGGTGTTCGGCGACAACGAGCACCACGAAATCAAGCCCCGGCGCAGCAAACAGAGCCTGCTGCAGTTGCTCAACCGCATGGCCAAGGTCAACCAGGCACTGCACACCGAGGCGGTTGCCGGGGCCGACAGCCTTGGCCTGGCCCTGCGCCGCGCCCGCGAAGTGCTGCGCCCGGGCAGCCTGGCCATCGTGATCTGCGACGAGCGTTCGCTCAGCGCACAAGTGGAGCAGCACCTGGCCATGCTGTCACGGCATTGCGACCTGCTGCTGCTGCCGGTGTCCGACCCGCTCGACCATGCCCTGCCGGCCGCTGGCCTGCTGCGTTTTGCCCAACGCAGCGCGCAGCTGGAGCTCGACACCCTCGACGCCAACCTGCGCCAGGCCTACCGCCAGCAGGCCGAAGCCCGCATCGAGCGGTGGGAGCTGCTGGCGCAAAAGCTGCGGGTGCTGCTGATGCCGCTGAGCACGCAAAGTGAAATGATCGAGCAATTGCGCGAATACCTGAGCGCACAGCGCCCGCGGAGCGCGTCATGAACCCGCTCGATCAGTTGCAACCGCTGATCGAACCGGCGCCCATCGGCCTGTGGCCGCCAGCACCCGGCTGGTGGGCATTGCTGGTCATCCTGCCAGTGCTGGGCTGGGGCCTGTGGCGGCTGCGGCACTGGCGCCCGCGCAAGCGCCGTGTCGTACGCGCCGAGCAACCGCTGGACCCGGTGCGGGTAGAAGCGCTGGCCGAGCTGGCACGCCTGCCACGCCCCTACGACGGCGCCCCCGCCGGCGCCTGGCTGCAACAGATCAACGCCCTGCTCAAGCGCCTGTGCCGCAGCCACTACCCGGGCGCCAACAGCCATACCCTCAACGGCCGCCAGTGGCTGGCATTTCTCGACAACCGCTGCCCCGCAGCCGGCCTCACACGCTGGATGGTGCTGGTCGAAGGCGCCTATAAACCCGAGTGCAAACTCGACGACAAGGCCATCGCCGGGCTGAGCCAAGCCGTCGAAACCTGGATCCGCAAGCATGTTTGAACTGGCCTGGCCGTGGGTCTTTGCCCTGTTGCCGCTGCCGTGGCTGGCGCGCCTGCTGCTGCCCGCCGCCGACAGCGGCGAACCGGTACTCAAGGTTGGCTTCCTCAACGAACTGGAAGGCCTGGCCGGGCGGCGCGCGCGGCTGAACCTGCCCACCTGGCGCCAGCAAGGGCCATTCGTGGTCATCTGGCTGTTGCTGCTGTGCGCTGCCGCGCGCCCGCAATGGCTCGGTGACCCGGTGCCGGTGGCGGCCAGCGGCCGCGACCTGCTGGTGGCGGTGGACGTGTCCGGGTCGATGGACTTCCCGGACATGCAGTGGAAAAACGAAGACATCAGCCGCCTCGACCTGATCAAGGCCCTGCTCGGCGATTTCCTGCAGGACCGAGAAGGCGATCGCGTGGGCCTGATCCTGTTCGGCAGCCAGGCCTACCTGCAGGCCCCGCTCACGTTCGACCGGCGTACCGTGCGCACCTTCCTCGACGAAGCGCAAATCGGCATCGCCGGCAAGAACACGGCCATCGGCGACGCCATTGGCCTGGCGGTGAAACGCCTGCGCCAGCGCCCGGCGCAAAGCCGGGTACTGGTGCTGATTACCGACGGTGCCAACAACGGCGGGCAGATCCACCCGCTGACGGCAGCCCGCCTGGCAGCCCAGGAAGGCGTGCGCATCTACACCATCGGCATTGGCGCGAACCCCGAAGCCAGTGGCACCCCAGGCCTGCTCGGCCTCAACCCGAGCCTGGACCTGGACGAAGCCGCACTCAGGGAAATCGGCGAAATCACCCACGGTGCCTACTTCCGCGCGCATGACGGTGCCGAACTGGACGCTATTGGCGACACCCTCGACCAACTCGAACCGGTGGCCCAGCAACCGACCCAGGCCCGCACCGCCCAAGCCCTGTACGCCTGGCCGTTGGCCCTGGCGCTGCTGCTGAGCGTGCTGCTGGTGGTGGCCGTGCAATGGCCCGACAACCTGATGCAGCGCCTGCTGCGCAAGCCGCGCTTCTTGCAGCCACACCCGGAATGGCGCCAACGCCTGAAGCGCTTGCGCTTGAGGAGGCGGCGATGATCGACCTGTGGCCGCAATGGTTGCGCCCGCTGTGGCTGCTGGCCGTGCCCTTGCTTGGCTGGCTGCTGTACAAGCTGTGGCATCGGCGCAAACGCGCCGGGCGCTGGCAGCTGATCCTGCCGCCGGCATTCCACGCTGTGCTGCTGGGCGGCGGCAACGGCAACACCAGCAAACTGCCGTGGGTGGCGCTGGGGTTGGCCTGGCTATTGGTGATCCTGGCCCTGCTCGGGCCCAGTTGGCAGCGGGTGGAAGAAAACCGCCAGCGCCCGGCCGACCCGCTGGTGATATTGCTGGAGCTGACCCCGCAGATGCTCGCCGAGGACAGCCCGCCCAATCGCCTGGAACAGGCCCGGCGCAAAATCCTCGACCTGCTGGAGCACCGCCGCGACAGCCAGACGGCGCTGGTGGTCTATGCCGGCTCCGCACACACCCTGGTGCCGCTGTCCGATGACCTGGCCACCACGCGCAACCTGCTGGAGGCCATCGACCCGTCGATCATGCCCAAGCCCGGCCAGCGCGCCGACCTGGCCGTGCAGAAGGGCCTGGCCCTGCTGGCCCAGAGCGGGCTCGGCCAGGGCCGCCTGCTGCTGATCGGGTCGTCGCTCAGCGCCCCGGAGCGCCAGGGCATCGCCCAGGCCCTTGGCCGGCAGGGCCCAAGCCTGCTGATGCTGGGTATCGGTAGCCGTGACGGTGCCCCGGTGCGCCAGGCCAATGGCGAATACCTCAAGGATGACCAAGGCGGCATTCTGGTGCCCCGCCTGGACAACGCCAGCCTCAAGGGTTTCATCAACGGCACCGGCGGGCGCTACCGGCATGCGCGTATCGACGACCTGGACCTGCGCGGCCTGGGCCTGTTCGACCAGCCGCGGGCCGGGCGCAACGACGGCCAGACCCTGCAGCTGGACAGCTGGGCCGACCAGGGCTACTGGTTGCTGATTCCGCTGCTGCTGCTGGCCGCGTGTGCCGGCCGGCGCGGTTGGCTGTTCTGCCTGCCGTTGCTGCTGGCCCTGCCCCAGCCCAGCCAGGCTTTCGAGCTCGATGACCTGTGGCTGCGCCCCGACCAGCAAGGCCAACGCCTGCTCGAGCTGAACCGCCCAGCCAGCGCGGCTCGGCACTTCCAGGACACGCAGTGGCGCGGCCTGGCGCTGTACCAGGCGGGCGACTACGCGGGTGCGGCCGAGGCATTTTCCCAAGGCGACACGGCCGCCGACCACTACAATCGAGGCAATGCACTGGCCCGTGCCGGTGAGCTGGAAGCGGCCCTGGACGCCTACGAGCAGGCGCTGGAGCGCCAACCCGATCTGCAAGTGGCACTGGACAACCAGGCATTGGTGCAACAGCTGCTGCAACAGCGCCAGGCCAAGGCCGAGGAACAACCGCCCGGTAACGATGCCCAAGGCACGCCCGGCAGCGACACCGAAGGCAACAGCAGTTCGGCCAGCAGCGCCGCCCAGGGCACCCCCAGCGGTGATGAACAAGCCAGCGCCGAGCAGCCAGGCGAAAGCAGCAGCAACAGCCAGGGCGCACCGGGTAACCAGCCGGGTGCCGATGAGGGCGTCATCCAGCCGCCCCAGCGCCCGGTGTCGACCAGCCTCGACGCCGAACAGCGCCAAGCCCTGGAACAATGGCTGCGGGAGATCCCCGATAACCCGGCGGAGCTGCTGCGGCGCAAATTCTGGTACGAACAGCAACTGCAACAGGAAACCCCACGATGAGTCGCTTCGGCGTCTTGCTCCTCTCCCTGCTGTGGGCCACCCTGGCCCAGGCTGAACCCCTGCTGCAGGCCAGCGTCGACCGCACCCGCCTGCAGGCTGGCGAAAGCCTGGAACTGACCCTGGAAAGCCAGGACGTCACCCAGTTCGGCAAGCCCGACCTGCGCGCCCTGGAAGGCGACTTCGAGGTGCGCGGCACGCGCCAGCTGAACAGCCTGCATACCCTCGACGGTGAAACCCGCGCCAGCACCCGCTGGATCATCACCTTGCTGCCGCGGCGCAGCGGCAGCCTGCGTATCCCCGAGCTGCAGCTGGGTCAGTCACGCAGTCAGGCCATCGACCTGCAAGTGCTGCAGGCCGATGCCAGCCGCCAGGACACTTCACAGGTGTTCATCGAGGCCACCCTCGACAGCCCCGACGTCTACGTGCAGGCGCAGGCTGTGCTCACCTTGCGCATCTATCACTCGGTGGCGCTCTATGACGACAGCAGCCTGAGCCCGCTGCAGCTGGAAGGCGCCAAGGTCGAACCGCTCGGCGAATCGCGCACCTATGAAAAGGAAATCAATGGCGTGCGCCACGGCGTGATCGAAACCCGCTATGCCGTGTACCCCCAGCAAAGTGGCACGCTCGAGATCCCGCCACTGACGTTCAGCGCCACCGCCGCAGCCAGCAGCGACGAAACCCCGCAAGCCAATGGCACGGCCCGTGCCGGGCACCAGGTACAGGTCAGCTCGCTGCCGCTGCGGCTGGCGGTACGCCCGATTCCCGCCGCCTGGCCTGCGGGTGTGCCGTGGTTGCCGGCGCGTAGCCTGACACTGGAAGAGCACTGGAACCCCGACCCCGGCAACCAGCAGGTACAGATTGGCGACTCGCTGACGCGCAACATCACCTTGCGCGCCGAAGGCCTTTCCAGCACCCAGTTGCCGCCGTTACCCGCCACCGAGATCACCGGCCTGCGCCGCTACCCCGACCAGCCGCTGCTGCGCAACGAAATCAACGAACGCGGCATGACCGCCAACCGCGAGGAACGCGAAGCACTGGTGCCCACACATGCCGGCACGTTGGCCCTGCCGGCGCTGGAAGTGGCGTGGTGGAACACCCGTGAAGATCACCTGGAGCACAGCAGCCTGCCGGCGCGTACGCTGAACGTGCAAGACAACCCGGCATTGAGTGCCGACAGCCCGGTGGGCGATAACAGCAGCGCCAGCAGCGCGCTGTGGCCTTGGCAATTGGCGACTCTGCTGTTCGCCCTTTCCACCGTACTGGGCTTCGCCCTGTGGTGGCGCGCCCGCTCGCAACCGGCGGTGCTGCGTGCGGCGCAGAACGGGCCGAGCCCGCGCACCTTGCTGGATGACCTCAAGCGCGCTTGCCTGGCGAACGACCCCCAGGCCACCCGCCAGGCGCTGGACGCCTGGGCCCGGCAGCAACCGGAGACCCTGGCCGAGATGGCGGCGCGCTTCGTGCCGTTGTCGGATGCGCTGGATGGGTTGAATGGCGCGTTGTACAGCGAGAGTGGGCAGTATTGGCAGGGTGAGGATTTGTGGCGGGCGATCGGCACGATACCGCCGGCCGAGCAGGTGTTGTTGCCGGCTGGGGAGAACGGCAGCTTGCCGCCGCTTTATCCCAAGTAGCCGGCTGCCTGCCAGGGCCTCTTCGCGGGCATGCCCGCTCCCACAGGTACGACGTATGCCTGAGCGTTACGCGGTACCTGTAGGAGCGGGCGCGCCCGCGAACACCGGCGCAGCCGGTGCCAGCCCTCCCCCATTCCCCGCCCTGCCCCCCACCCCCCTGCTTGGGTTACCATACCGCCCTCGCGCAACGCCCATCCCCAAAGCCAAGCCCTCTGGCTTGCTCGACTCGACACCACAGGTCATCCATGCGTCTGTTTCATACCTCCGACTGGCACCTGGGCCAAAGCCTGCACGGCCAGGAACGCGATTTCGAACACGCCTGCTTCCTCGACTGGCTGCTCGGCCAGCTTCGCCTGCGCCAGCCGGATGCGCTGCTGATCGCCGGCGATATCTTCGACACGGTCAACCCCCCGGTCAAAGCCCAGGAGCGTCTGTACGACTTCATCGTCCAGGCGCATGAGCAGCAGCCCAAGCTGGACATCGTGATGATCGCCGGCAACCACGATTCCGGCTCGCGCATCGAGCTGCCTGCCGCACTCATGCGCCGCCTGCGCACCCACGCCCTGGGCCGTGTGCACTGGCTGGACGAGGGCCAACTGGATGCCGAGCGGCTGCTGATTCCGCTGACCAATGGCCGTGGCAAGGTCGCAGCCTGGTGCCTGGCGCTGCCGTTCCTGCGGCCGGCCGAAGTCACCGGCCCCCACCTGGGCGACGACTACCTGCAAGGCATCACCCAGGTGCACCAGCAACTGATCGCCGCAGCACTGCAAAAACGCAAGAAAGACCAGGCGCTGATTGCCATCAGCCATGCGCACATGGCCGGGGGCGCAGTGTCGGAAGACTCCGAGCGCAGCCTGATCATCGGCAACGCCGAGGCGCTGCCGGCCAAGCTGTTCGACAAGGCCATCAGCTATGTCGCCCTCGGCCACCTGCACAAACCACAGAAGGTCAACCGCGAAGAACGCATCCGCTACAGCGGCTCACCGATCCCACTGTCGTTCGCCGAAATCAACTACCCGCACCAGGTGCTGGAGGTGGAACTGGACGGCAGCGGCCTGGTCAGCGTCGAGCCGCGCCCGGTACCGCGCGCCGTGGCCCTGCAACGCATCGGCCCGGCACCGCTGGGTGAGCTGTTACAGCAAATGGCAGACCTGCCGGTAATCGACCTGCTGGAAGACCCCAATCGCCAACCCTGGCTGGAGGTGCGGGTCATTCTCGACGAGCCGCAACCGGACCTGCGCCAGCAGATCGAGACCGCGCTGGCGGGCAAGGCAGTGCGGCTGGTGCGCATCAGTGCCGAGTATGCTGGGCGCAACAGTACCGAAGAGGATGACCTGGCCTTTGTCGAACTGGCCCAGATGACCCCGCAAGACCTGTTCAGCCGGGCCTGGGAGCAAACCTACGGCAGCGCTGTCGACGAGCAGGCGCTGGCCGACTTTGCCCTGCTGTTGCAGGACTTGCAGCAGGATGAGGAGCAGCCATGAAGATTCTTGCCATCCGCCTGAAGAACCTGGCATCGCTGGCCGGCCCCGTCGACATCGACTTCACTGCCGAGCCCCTGGCCAGCGCCGGCCTGTTCGCCATTACCGGGCCCACCGGCGCCGGCAAGAGTACCCTGCTCGACGCCCTGTGCCTGGCCCTGTTCGGCACCGTTCCGCGGCTCAATGACATCGGTCGGGAAGCCAAGGTGCCGGATGCCGACGGCGACATCCCCACATCCGACCCGCGCAACCTGCTACGCCGTGGCACCGGCAGCGGCTTTGCCGAAGTCGATTTCGTCGGCGTCGACGGCCGCCGCTACCGTGCCCGCTGGGTATCCAACCGCGCCCGCGACAAGGCCAACGGCAAGTTGCAGCACAGCCGCCAGAGCTTTTACGACCTGGACAGCGAGCAGGTCCTGGCCAGCGGCAAGAACGAATACAAACAGTTGGTCGAAGCCCGCCTGGGCCTGAACTTCGAGCAGTTCACCCGCGCGGTGATGCTGGCCCAGAGCGAGTTTGGCGCGTTTCTCAAGGCCGACGACAGAGAGCGCAGCGAGCTGCTGGAAAAACTGACCAACACCGCCATCTACACCCGCTTGGGCCAGCGTGCGTTCAGCAAGGCCCGCGAGGCCGGTGAGGTGCACAACGACCTGCTCGCGCGCGCCAGCCACCTGCTGCCGATGGATGCCGAAGCCCGCGCCCAGCTCGACCAGCAACTGGAGCAGGCGCAGCAGCACCTGAAGGCTGACCAGGCCGGTGAGCGCCAGCTGGAACAGCAACGCAACTGGCTGCACGAGCAAAACCGGCTGCAAGCCCAGCACGCCGAGGCGGCCCGCGCGCTGCAGGCCGCCGAGCAGGACTGGCAGCAGTTGGCCGAACCGCGCCTGGACCTGCTGCGCCTGGAGCGCCTGGCACCTCAGCGCCACCAGTTCCACCGCCAGCAGGCGCTGAACGCACAACTGGCCCCACTGGCGGCAAGAATTGCGCAGCAGCAACAGCGGCAGGACGAACTCCAGGCACGCGCAAATACCCTGGAGCAAGCACTGAACGCCGCACGCCAGGCGCTCGCCGACAGCCAGGCGCAACACGGCGAGAATGCCCCACGCCTGCGCCAGGCCTTCGCCGCCCAGGACAACCTGGCGCGCCTGGACGAAGCGCTGGCCGCGCAACGCAGCAGCAGCCAACAGGCTGAACAACACGTCGCCGATGGCCAGCAGCAGTTGCAACAGCTGGAGGCCAACCAGCAGCGCAGCCTGCAGCAATTGGCGCAGATCGACAGTGCCCTTGCCGACAGCGAGCACCTGGCAGGCCTGGCCAGTGCGTGGCACGCCTACCTGCCGCAACTCAAACAGGTGATGCTGATTGGCGGCCGCCTGGCCAAGGGCCGCGAAGAGCTGCCCGGCCTGCAGGCCCAGGCCAGCCAGGCCAATGTGCAGCTGCAGGCCGAGCGCGATGCCTACGAGCTGCTGTTCCGCGAAGCCAAGGCCGAACCCCAGGCCCTGGCCGAGCAGATCGACCTGCTCGGTGGCATGCTGCAGGACAACCGCAAGCAGCAGCGCGCCGTTGAAGAAATGTCGCGCCTGCACGGCCGCGAACTGGAACTGCGCCAGCAACTGGACAGCGTTCGTGAACGCCAGCAACAGGCCATGCAGCAACGCCAGCAGTTGATCAGCGAAGGCACCGCGGCGAAGGCCGAGCTGGAGGCGGCCGAACAGGCGCTCAACCTCACCCGCCAGTTGCTGGAGCGGCAACGCCTGGCGCGCACCACCAGCGTGGAGGCACTGCGCGACCAATTGCGCGATGGCGAACCTTGCCCAGTCTGCGGCAGTGCCGAACACCCGTTCCACCAGCCTGACGCACTGCTGCACAGCCTGGGCCGGCATGACCAGGCTGAAGAAGCTGCCGCGCAGCGACAGGTCGACACCCTCAACGCCAAGCTGGTCGAGCTGCGCACCCAATTGGGCGTGGTCAACGCCCAGCTCAAGGACTTCCAGCAGCAACAGCAGCAACTGGGCGATCAGTTGCAACCGCTGGTGGCGCAAGTGCAGGCGCACAGCCTGTGGCCGGCCCTGGCCCCGCAGGATGACAAGGCCCGTAGCACCTGGCTGGCCAGCCAGCTGCAGCGCCTGGAGGCGGAAATTGCGCAGGACGAGAAGCGCCAGAGCGCGCTGCTCACGCTGCAACGCGATGCTGCCCGCCTCAACCAGCAACTGCAGGCCGCCCAAGACGCCCAACAGCAGGCCCAGCGCCACCTCGAACAACAGCACCAGGCCCTGGCCAATGACGAGCAGCAGTTGCAGCAAGGCTTGCACGACCTGGCCGGGGTGCTGCCCGAGCAGGCCCTGAAGGCACTCGACGAAGACCCGGCCAATGCTTTCCTGGCCCTGGACCAGCAGATCGCCCAGCGCTTGCAGCAACTGGAACAGCGCAAGGACGAACTGGAAGAACAGCAGGCCCGGCAAACCCAACTCGACAAGCTGCGCGACCAGCACCAGGCCCGCGTGCAAGGCCTGCAGCAGTTGCAGCAACAACTTGCCGCCCTGAACGAGCAGCGCCAGCAGGCCCAGGCCGCCCTCGGCGAACTGCTCGGTGAACACGCCACTGCCGAAGCCTGGCAACAGCACATGGACGCCGCGCTGGACCAAGCCCGCGCCCTGGACGCCGACACCGCCCAGCGCCTGCAGGAACTGCGCACGCAAGCCGTGCAACTGGCCAGCGAGCTGAAGGCCGACGGCCAGCAGCAACAGGCGCTGGTTGCCGAATGCCAGCAGTTGCAGGGCCAGATCGCGCAGTGGCGCAGCCAGCACCCGGAGCTGGATGACGCCGGGCTGGATCGCCTGCTGGCCATGGAGGATGCGCAGGTCACAGCATTGCGCCAGCGCTTGCAAGGCGCGGAAAAAGCCATCGAACAAAGCCGCGTGTTGCTGCAGGAACGCGAACAGCGCCTGCAACAGCACGTGGCCGACATGACCGTGGACACCCCGGCCGAAGCCCTCGAGCAAGCTCTGCTGGAACTGCGCGAGCGCATGGCCAGCCACGAGCAGCAATGCGCCGAACTGCGGGCGCAGCAGGCCGATGACCAGCGTCGCCAGCAGGCGCATCAGGCACTGGCAGCCGAGATTGAGCAAGCCCGCCAGCAGTGGCAGCGCTGGGCCCGCCTGAATGCTCTGATCGGCTCGGCCTCGGGCGATGTGTTCCGCAAGATCGCCCAGGGTTACAACCTTGACCTGCTGTTGCACCATGCCAACAGCCAACTGCGCCAACTGGCCCGCCGCTACCGCCTCAAGCGGGGCGGCAGTGCCCTGGGCCTGTTGGTCCTGGACACCGAAATGGGCGACGAGCTGCGCTCGGTGCACTCGCTGTCCGGCGGCGAAACCTTCCTGGTGTCGCTGGCGTTGGCCCTTGGCCTGGCCTCGATGGCTTCCAGCACCCTGCGCATCGAATCGCTGTTCATCGACGAAGGTTTCGGCAGTCTGGACCCCGAGTCGCTGCAGCTGGCCATGGATGCCCTTGACGGCTTGCAGGCCCAGGGGCGCAAGGTGGCAGTGATTTCCCACGTGCAGGAAATGCACGAGCGCATCCCGGTGCAAATTCAGGTGCGCCGCCAAGGCAATGGCCTGAGCGAAGTGCAGGTGTGCGGGTGATCCTGTACTCGTTCCGTCGCTGCCCCTGGGCCATGCGCGCGCGCCTGGCCCTGCGCTATGCCGGCTGTGAGGTCGAGGTGTGCGAAGTGGCGCTGAAGAACAAGCCGGCAGAACTGCTGGCCTTGTCCCCCAAGGGCACGGTGCCGGTGCTGGACACCGGCAGCCAGGTGCTGGAAGAGAGCCTGGATATCATGCGCTGGGCGCTGGCGCAGAACGACCCGCAGGATTGGCAACTGCGCGCGAATCCCGCGGCGGCGCAGCAGGCGCATGCCCTGATCGCGCGTAATGACAGCACGTTCAAGGCGCAGGTGAACCTGTACAAGTATGCCGAGCGCTACCCGCAGCACCCTCGCGCCTACTACCGCCAGCAGGCCGAGGCCTGGCTGGCGGAGCTCGAAGGGTTGCTGGAGAGCCGGCCGTACCTGTTGGCTGACCAGCCGAGCATCGCCGACGCCGCCTTGCTGCCCCTGATGCGCCAGTTTGCCGGGGTGGAACCGCAGTGGTTCGCCGAGGCCGCTTATCCGCGGCTGCGGAGCTGGCTAGAGGGGTGGTTGGCATCAGACCTGTTCCGCTCGATCATGGCCAGGTAGCTTCACCCGGCTCCCTGTAGGAGCGGCCTTGTGTCGCGAAAGGGTCGCGCAGCGGCCCCGGGTTCTTGCGTTACCGCCGACATTGCCGGGGCCGCGCTGCGGCCCTTTCGCGACACAAGGCCGCTCCTACAAGGCCTGGTGTTGATATCAGTCGATGAACTTCAAGTCCGAGGGTGCGTCCTGGGCCAGGACCTGCACCGTCTCGCCCAGCTTGCCAGTCTTGGCGTCACGGCGCATGACCACGATCTGGTTGCTCTTCTGGTTCGCCACCAGCAGGAAGCGGTTGCTGGGGTCCAGGGCAAACTCGCGGGGGTGGTCGCCTTCCACGGCGCGGCGCTGCACAAACGTCAGCTGGCCGTCGCCCTCAACCGCGAACACCACGATTTCATTCGCTGTACCGCGGTTGCTCACGTACAGGAAGTGCCCGTCGGCCGACAGGTGCAACCCGCCCGCCGCCTTGGCCGTCGACGCCGAGGCTTCGGTCAGTGCCAGGCGCTGGCCCACGCGCAGGTCCGCACCGCTCACATTGAACATCACCACTTCCCCGCTCATTTCCAACGTGAGGTAGGCATGCTGCCCCGTGGCATCGAACAGCAGGTGGCGTGGTCCGCTGCCTGGCGGCAACGCCACCGACGGCGGCGTGGCAGGGCTCAACGGCTGGTCCGGGCTGGCGCCGTCGTAGCGGTAGATGAATACCTTGTCGGCGCCGAGGTCGCTGGCGTACAGATATTGCCCATTGGGTGACGACACCAGTGAATGCACATGCCCCCCCGCCTGGCGCTCGCGGTTGACGCCACTGGGCCGGTGTCGCAATTGCTGCACGACCGGCTTGAGCTGACCGTCCCTGGCTATCGGCATCACTGCCAGGCTGCCGCCGGGGTCAGGGTTGACCGCGTAGTTGGCCACGAACAGGTAGCGCTGGTCATGGCTGAGGCTGGCGTGGGTTGGCTCGTCGCCTTGGCTGGCCACCTGGTTAAGCGGCTTGATGTCGCCCTTTGCACTGACACTGAAACTGCTGGCATTGCCGCCCGGGGTTTCATTGACAGCGAACAGCAGGCGGCGGTCGGCCGACAGCACCAGCCACGACGGGCTGACACTTTTCACCACTTGCTGCGGGGTAGGGTCGATGTGGCCCCGTTGTTCGTCGAACTGGTAGCGGTAGATACCCTGGCTGGCACCATCGGTATAGCTGCCCACCAGCAGGGTCGCGGCGTGGCTCGGGATAGTCAGGCTAGCGGTCAGCAGGGTCGTCCAGGTGCGGTTCATCTTGGGCTTCATCCGGGGCGCGAAAGGCACTCATGCAGACTAGCCGATGCGCGCCGTTGGCATCGTCCAGTTGCCACTCGTCACCCATGGCGGTCGCCGCCGCGACCTGCTCGGGAGTAAACGACCAGCGGCGCAGTTGGCGGCCGTCCATGCACTCGACGCGCAGGCCAGTGGTATCGGCGGTGAACTCGAAGGCGTGCAGGCCGTCGATCAGGAGCATGTCGCAGGACTGCAGGGCGTGGCTGAGGGAGGACATTGGGTTACCTGTCAGGGAAGTGCTGCCAGTATAACCCTGTGACATCCCTGTGGGAGATTCTATGGTTCCTGGCAAGGGTAGCCAGAGCATCTTCAGCGCCTGTGAGATCGAGCGCCGCCCGCGCGGCGCAATCGCGAGCTGCGCTCGCTCTAACAGGCGCTGCCATACCTTGTGGCAAACACCTGTCAGCCCTAAGGCGATCCCTGTGGGAGCTGGCTTGCCGGCGATTGGGCCGCAACGCGGCCCCCTGCCTTCAATGGGCGAAAATCGACCCCCCTTGCTTGCCCACCATTTTCTCCGGCTTGATCAGGAACCGCGCCAGGGCCGGCAGCAGCCACAACGCCCCGAACATGTTCCAGAGCAACATGAAGGTCAGCATCAGGCCCATGTCGGCCTGGAATTTGATCGCCGAGAAGATCCAGGTGCACACACCAATGGCCAGGCACAGCCCGGTGAACAGCACTGCCTTGCCGGTCGAGCGCAGGGTCTGGTAATACGCCTCCTGCAACGGCAACCCGGCGCGCAGGAAACTTTCCAGGCGGCTGTAGATGTAGATGCCGTAGTCAACGCCAATGCCCACGCCCAGCGCCACCACCGGCAAGGTGGCCACCTTCACACCGATGCCCATGTAGGCCATCAGCGCGTTACCCAGCACCGAGGTCAGCACCAGCGGCAGAACGATGCACAGGGTGGCGGCCAACGAGCGGAAGGTGATCAGGCACATTACTGCCACACAGATGTACACCAGGATCAGGATGGTCAGTTCGGCCGACTTGATCACCTCGTTGGTCGCGGCCTCGATCCCGGCATTGCCTGCTGCCAGCAGGAACTGCAGGCCCTCCTTGTTGTGGCTGTCGGCAAACGCCTGGGCTACCGCCGTGACCCGCTCCAGGGTTTCGGCCTTGTGGTCGTTGAGGAACACCAGTACCGGCGCCAGCGAGCAGTCACCGTTGTACAGCCCATCGGCACGGGCGATGGAGTTGTTGAGGATGTCGGGGTTGCGCGACAGGGTTTCCCATTTCAGGCTGCCCTCGTTCATGCCCTTGATCACCTGCTTGGACACAGTGACGAGGGAGATCGCCGACTGGACCCCCGGGGTGTTTTCCATGGTCCACATCAGCTCGTCGATCGGGGTCATGGTCGAGTGGATGGAACACTGCTCGGCCGGCGTCTTGACCATGATCACCAGCACATCGGAACTGGTCGAGTAGTTGCTGATGACGAAGTTGTTGTCCTGGTTGTAGCGCGAGTCGGGGCGCAGTTCCGGCGCGCCCTGGTCGAGGTCGCCGATTTTCAGGTTCTGGCTGTACCACAGCCCCCCGCCGAAGGCGAGCAGCGCCAGCGCCACCGACACCGGCGCCACCCTGGCGCTGGCAAAGTTCGACAGCAGGCGCCAGAACGGGTGTTCGCGGGTGGCGTCCTTCTTGCTGCGTTCGATGGCCTTCTTGCTGATACCGACATAGGAGATGGCGACCGGCAGCAGGATCAGGTTGGTGAACACGATCACCGCCACCCCGATGGACGCGCCGATGGCCAGCTCGCGAATCACCCCGATGTCGATGATCAGCAGGGTGATGAAGCCCACCGCATCGGCCAGGATGGCGATCATGCCCGGCAGGAACAACTGCCGGAACGTTCGCCGTGCAGCGGTGAGCGCATTGTCGGCGTCACTCGACTGCAAGGCGATGCCGTTGATTTTCTGCACCCCGTGGGAAATGCCAATGGCGAAGATCAGGAACGGCACCAGCATCGAGTATGGGTCCAGGCCGAAACCCACCGCGTGCATCAGCCCCAGTTGCCAGACCACCGCCACCAGGGTGGTGATAAGCACGGCGATGGTGCTGCGGATACACCAGGTGAACCAGTACAACAGCACCCAGGTGATCACCAGGGCGACGCCGAAGAACATCGCCACCATCACCAGGCCGTCGATCAGGTCACCGACCTTCTTGGCAAAGCCGACAATGTGCACTTTCACATTGGGGTTCTGCGCCTGGAACTTGTCACGCACCTTCTCTTCCAGCAGGTGCGAGAACTGCTGGTAATCCAGTTTCAGCAGCCGGCTGGGGTCCTGCGGGTCAGGGTAGCTTTCCAGCAGTGGCACATCGATGATACTGGACTTGAAGTTGTTGCCGACCAGCCGCCCGACCTGGCCGGACTTGAGCACATTGTCGCGCAGGGTATCGAGGCTGTCCTGGGAGCCGTTGTAGGTGTTGGGGATCACCTCGCCACCGGAAAAGCCCTCTTCCGTGACCTCGCTCCAGCGCACGCTGGGGCTCCACAGCGACTTCAGCCCGGCACGGTCGACGCCAGGCAGGTAAAACACCTCGTCATGGATCTGGCGCAGGGTCTCCATGTAATCCTTGTCGAAAATGTCACCCTTGACCGCCTCCACCGAGATGCGCACGGTGTTGCCGAGGTTGGCCAGGTCGTTGCGGTGCTCCATCATCTGCTCGATGAACGGGTGCTGCAGCGGGATCATCTTCTCGAAACTGGTGGAGGGGCGAATCTGCGTCGCCTGCCAGAACAGGAAAATACTGATCAGCACGCACAGGGCGATGACCACGGGGCGGTTGTTGAAGATCAGCCGTTCGAGCAGCGTAGGCTTGTCCTGGTGATGCGGATGCATGGTGATGCTCTCCCGGCTGTTCATTGGCGCGGCTCCTCGGCAATGCGATCGGCACCTTGCGCGGTTGCCAGGTGCACACCGCCCTGGCCCACCAGCAGCAGGCCGCCATCGGCCAGACCACTGACGCCGGCCAGGGCGATGCGGTCGCCACGGTTGTACACGCTGAAGGTCTGGCCATCGTCGGTACTGCGCAGCACGCTGCCGCCGTTGCCGACCAGCACCAGGGCGCCATCAGCCAGCAGCGCAGCGCCAGCCAGGCCGAATTCCAGGCTGCCGCGCGCAGCCTCCAGTTCGACCTGCTGCCAACTGTCACCGAAGTCGGCTGAACGGAACAGGTTGCCGCGCAGGCCGTAGGCCAGCAGGGTGCGGGGTGAACGGGTGCCGATCACGCCAAACAGCGAGCCCTCGTAGGGGCCTTGCAGCTTGGCCCAGGTCTGGCCGTTGTCTGCAGAGCGGAACATGCCGCCCTGCTCGCCAACGATGAACAGGCCGGCATCGCGCACCTGGGTGATGCCGTTGAGGTGCAACTGGTCGGGGTTGTCCAGGCGCTCGGCCACGTCCTGCCAGTGCTGGCCGCCGTCAGTGGTTTCCAGGAAGGCCCCGTAGGCGCCCACGGCAAAGCCATGCCGGGCATCCAGGAAGGTGACATCCAGCAACGGCGCTTCACGGGCAAGGTCTTCGAACTGCTTGGTCCAGGTGGCGCCGCCGTCGCTGCTGGTGAGCACCTGGGCGTCATGGCCGACGGCCCAGCCGCGCTTGTCGTCGATGAAGAACACCGCCGTGAGCAACTGCCGGGTAGGTACCCGGGCCTGGGTCCAGGTGTTGCCCTGGTCGTCGGAGAACAGGATATGGCCGCGATCACCGACCACCACCAGGCGCTTGCCGGCGTGGGTGGCGCCGATCAACAGGCTCTGGCTGGCCTTGGCCGATTCGGTGGAGTACTGGTCGGCACTGGCGGCTTGCACGCTGCCGGCCCACGCGCCCAGTGCCAGCGCCAATGCCGCTGCCAATGGCCAGGCGCGGCGCCTGTTGTGTTCCCTCATGACTGTCCCCTTGGTGTTTTTATTCGGCGGGTCAATGCATTGCAGGCACTGCGAAAAGCCTGATCTAGAGGCCTGCAACAGCTTGAAGGGATCGTAGCGGGGATGTTCGCGGGATTACAACGGGCGGGGTGTTATGTTTTGTTGTCGGCCTGAAAAAGCCAAGGCCGCGGTGCGGCCCATCGCGACACAAGGCCGCTCCTACAATCGCACCTCACCCTGTAGGAGCGGCCTTGTGTCGCGATGGGCTGCAAAGCAGCCCGATTGCCCTCAAGCCAGGCTCTTGCTCACCACTTCATACACATCACTGGACAGCTCACCCGAAGCCAGAATCCGTTCGAGCTCGCCCTTCATCAGCGCCTGGCGCGCCTCGTCATACTTGCGCCAGCGGGTCAGCGGCGCCAGCTGACGCGAAGCGATCTGCGGGTTCAGCGCATTCAGTTCGATCACAAGGTCAGCCAGGAAACGGTAGCCAGAACCATCGGCGGCATGGAAGTTGACCAGGTTCTGCCCGGCAAACGCACCGATCAGCGCACGCACCTTGTTGGGGTTCTTCAGGGTGAACGCCGGGTGCTGCATCAACGCCTTGACCCGCGCCAGCCCGCCCGGCAAGGTGCTGGCCGCCTGCACGCTGAACCACTGGTCCATCACCAGCGGGTTGTCCTTGAAGTGCTCGGCGAACGCCTCCAGCGCTTTCGCCCGCTCGGCCTGGAATGGCGAGTTGACCAGCACCGCCAGCGCGGTCAGGCGCTCGGTCATGTTGTCGCAGTGCTCGAACTGCTCCAGGGTCGCTTCCAGCACGTGCGGCTTGCCGCTCAGCATCAGGTACGACAGGGCGATGTTCTGCAGGCTGCGGCGGGCGAAGTGCTCGGCCGAGGCCACATAGGCAGTGCTGCGCGACGCTTCGCGGTGGGCCTGGTAGCGCGCCCACAACGCGTCGAACAGTTGCTCGGCGATCTGCTGGCGGGCGAACTCGCGGGCGGCATGGATGGCGTCCACGTCGGCCACCTGGCTGATTTCGGTGAGGTAGGCCTCACCCGGCAGCGAGAGCATTTCGGCAACCATGGCCGGGTCCAGCGACGGGTTGCCCAGTACCGTGCCCAAGGCCGTGATCAGGCGCTGGTCCAGTTTCAGGGCTTCGCCACGCTGGTGCTGGCCGATCAGTTCCTGCAATACCTGGACCGCCAGCTGCTGGCCCGCTTCCCAGCGGTTGAAACCATCGCTGTCATGTTGCATCAGGAACATCAACTGGTCGCGGTCGTACGGGAAACTGAGCTTGACCGGGGCGCTGAAGCCACGCAGCAGCGACGGCAGCGGCTTGGCCTGGATACCCTGGAAGGTGAAGGTCTGCTCGGCCTCGGTCACCGACAGCACCCGACTGGTGGCTGGTTCGGCCGCCGTGGCGGCGCCTTCACCTGCCAGTTGCAGCGGCAGGTCGTTGCCGGCAGCATCCAGCAGGCCCAACTCCACCGGGATCACGAACGGCAGCTTCTCGGCCTTGTCCGGGGTGGGCGGGCAGCTTTGGCGGAACGTCAGGCTGTAGGTCTGGGCGGCGGCGTCGTACGCTTCGCTGACTTCCAGGCGCGGGGTGCCTGCCTGACTGTACCAGCGCTTGAACTGGGTAAAGTCCACGCCGTTGGCGTCTTCCATGGCCTTGATGAAGTCGTCGGTGGTCACCGCCTGGCCATCGTGGCGCTCGAAATACAGGTCGCTGCCTTTGCGGAAACCATCGGCACCCAGCAAGGTGCGGACCATGCGCACCACTTCGGCGCCCTTCTCGTACACTGTCAGGGTGTAGAAGTTGGAAATCTCGATGAAGCTGTCCGGGCGCACGGGGTGGGCCATGGGGCCGGCATCTTCGGCAAACTGGTGAGTACGCAGGTAGGCCACGTCCTCGATGCGTTTGACCGTGCGCGAGTTCATGTCGGCACTGAACTCGGCATCGCGGAACACCGTGAACCCTTCCTTCAGCGACAGCTGGAACCAGTCGCGGCACGTGACGCGGTTGCCCGACCAGTTGTGGAAATACTCGTGGGCGACCACACCTTCGACACGCTGGTGCGCGGCATCGGTGGCCGTTTCGGCGCGGGCAAGCACACAGCTGGAGTTGAAGATGTTCAGGCCCTTGTTTTCCATGGCGCCCATGTTGAAGTCGTTGACGGCAACGATCATGAAGATGTCCAGGTCGTATTCACGGCCGTAGACTTCCTCGTCCCAACGCATCGACTTCTTCAGGCTGACCATGGCGTGGTCGCACTTGTCCAGGTTCTCGGGCTCGACATAGATGCGCAGCAGCACATCACGGCCCGACTGGCGCGTGAAGGTGTCTTCGACGCACCACAGGTCACCGGCCACCAAGGCGAACAGGTAGGCTGGCTTCTTGAACGGGTCTTCCCAGGTGGCCCAGTGGCGGCCGTCCTCGGCCGGCCCGCTGCCGGTGGGGTTACCGTTGGACAGCAGCACCGGGTAGCGATGCTGCTCGGCGATCACCGTGGTGGTGAAACTGCTCATCACGTCCGGGCGGTCGAGGTAGTAGGTGATCTTGCGGAACCCCTCGGCCTCGCACTGGGTGCAGAACATCTTGCCGGATTTGTACAAACCTTCGAGCGCAGTGTTGCTTTCCGGGTGGATCTTCACGCTGGTGTCGAGGGTGAAGTGCTCGGCTTGCGGCTGCACGGTCAGGCTGTCACCGTCCAGCTGGTAATCGGCGGCCTGCAATTCCCGGTCATCCAGCGCGGCACGCAGCAACTCCAGCTGCTGGCCATCGAGCACCAGCGGCGGCAAGCCGGCACCGCGTGCCGGGTTGCGACGCATCACCAGCTGCGCGTGAACCAGGGTGTGGTCCTCGAACAGCTCGAAGGTCAGGTGCGTCTCGTCAATCAGGTACTCGGGCGCCTGGTAATCCTTCAGGTAGATCACTTGCGGTTGTTCGGTGCGCATGTGCAGGTCCTTTTTACTGGAGCACGGCCAACTGGTAGGCCGTGTACTTGCGAATATTGATCACACCGGTGTCGAAGATCAGGTACTGGCCCTTGATGCCCAGCAGCGTGCCTTCGGCGACCGGGTCCTTGTCCAGGTTGAAGCTGACGATCTTTTGCGGGTAGGCCTGGACCGGGTAGTTGATCTGCACCACTTCGGCGTCCGGCAGCGGCTGGATCGCCTGCAGCCCGAAACGCCCCTGCAGCTCGTCCAGGCGCTCGGCGCACGCGTCGAATACCTGCTCACGAATGGCCGCCAGGTCGAGCACCTCGGCATCGCCCTTGAGCAGTGCACGCCAGTTGGTGCGGTCGGGCACCTGGCTGCGCAGCACGTCTTCGACCAGGCCAGACTGCTGACGGGTAGCCACGCGCATGATCGGCAGGGCCTGGCTGGCCCCTTGGTCGAGCCACCGGGTGGGCAGTTGGCTGGCGCGGGTGATGCCGACCTTGATCCCTGACGAGTTGGCCAGGTAGACCACGTGGTCGGTCATGCAGAACTGTTCGCCCCAGGCCGGTTCACGGCAGGTGCCGGCCTCGTAATGGCATTTTTCCGGGGCCATGATGCACACATCGCACTGGGCCAGCCGGGTCATGCACGGGTAGCAGTAACCTTGGCTGAAGCTGGTCTTGGTGCGCTTGCCGCAATGGCTGCAGTGAATGGCGCCAAGGTATTCCAGGCGCAGGCGCTGGCCGATCAGCGGGTTGACCGGCACCTGCGTGTCACCCAGGCGGAAGCTGTACTGCACCACCGGCGCCTGCAGGCTTACCGCCATTTTGCTCAACGAGCCACGAGCGAGTTCGATCAATGTACCGAGTCCGACTTGAACAGAATGTTGGCGATCGGCGCGGACTTCGACGCGCATTCCTGCGGGCCCATGTAACCGGTGCGCTGGTCTTCTGGCAGGTTTTTCATCTCCCAGGCGATCACGGCCTGCAGCGACAGCTCTTTCTGCTCGGCGGTGAGCTTGCGGCCATCCGACCATTTGCCGATTTCCACGGCCAGTTTCAGGCTTTCGTAGATTTCCGGGGTGATGTTTTCAATCATTTGCGCGAAAGTGGACATACAGTCTCCTGATTCAAGCCGACAGTTTACGCCGGGCCAGCGCCCCACCCAAGAGCCCGGTCAGGCATCCGATGAGCAGCCCGCCAACGTGGGCGGCGTTGGCGATCTGGCCAAGGCCGAGGCTGCCGACCACACCGGTCAGGCACACCACCAGCCAGATCAGCATCATCACCAGCACACCCTTGGGCAGGTTGAAGTAACGGTTCGGTGCCAGCCACTGGAACAGCCATACATGCCCCAGCAGGCCGTACAGTACGCCAGACAGCCCGCCGAACAGGCTCGGCCCGCTGGTGTAGTGCTGCGCCAGGTTGGAGACCAGGCTGTACAGCAGGGTCAGGCCCAGCAGCATCCAGGGGCCCTGGCGCAGCTCGATGCGCTTGCCCAGCTCCCAGTACCACAGGCTGTTCATGGCCAGATGCAGCACGCCGAAGTGCAGCAGCATGGGTGATACCAACCGCCACCATTGCCCTTGGTCGAGGGTTTCTGCCAGCGGGGTGAAATACAGGTAGTCGCCCTGCACCCGGAAGTCGAGGAAGGTAAACCAGCTGATGGTGGTGAAGTTGTCGCCCAGGCTGGTCAGGCCGGCGACGATGAAGCACGCCAGCAGGGTGAGCGTGGTGACCTTGCAGGCCCGGGCCTGTTCTGCCAGGGACGGCACTTTCGCGGCCATGCCCGCTGCCACCGGCTCGGGGGCAGCCGACAGCTCGGCGTTGCCTTGCGGGTAGCGCTGGTAAAGTTCGCGGACGTCTTCGGCCAGGGTGTCGGGCGCCCAGAGTACCTGCACGTCCCCCTCTTCGCTGACCCGGTGCGGCACCTGCAGGCGCTGCAGCATGTGAATGAAGCCGCTGAGGTCGACCGACAGCGGCAGGCGCATCACTTCGATTATGTTCATTGGTTGGCCTGTGGGCGGTCTACGTCGACCCACACGAACTTGTGCGGGTCGATGCGGGTTTCGTCATCCAGCCGGTAGGCCGCCAGCTTGCCGTACAGCACCGCGCTGTAGTCCAGGCAGGCCAGGTTGGGGCGAATCGGCGCGGGGTGGCCGCTGCGCCAGTAGTGGCCGACGAACAGCATCGGCTCGTCTTCGGCATAACGCAGCAAGGCATTTTTCTGGCTGTGGCTGAGCGGCGCATTGGCCACCTCGGCCGGCAGGGCATCAGGCTGGAACACGATGTCGCCGTAGGTTTGCGGGTCTTCCTCCCAGAACTTGGTGCGGAAGAAGGCGCGCGTCAGGCCGTCGCCGCCGGTCAAGGTCAGGCCGTCGGGCAGGCGCATGTCGGTACCGCGCAACAGGCGGTTGCACACGGTGGCGGCGAAGCTGTTGCTCACGGCTGAAGCCTGGATGAAGTGCTCATCGATGCGCCCGTCGGGGTACTGCTGGCGCAGCGGCTCGATCAGTTGCCGGTCCCAGCAGGCGTGTACCAGGCGGAAACGCCCGGCATCGATGAACAACGGCAGTTGGTAGAACCAGTTGACGAAGTCGTGCCAGTCAGCGGGGTGCTGGGCGAACTGGGCCAGGGTTTCGTCGATCAGCCGGGCGTGCCGCGGGGTGTGCTCGCGGACGAAGGCCTTGCCGCTGCCGGGCAGCGCCGGCGTGACCCAGCCCAAGGCGTTGTACTCGTGGTTGCCCATGATGCAGAACGCCTGGCCAGCCTCGACCATGTCGTGGACGATGTGCAGGGCCTCGCGGATGCGTGGCCCACGGTCGACGATGTCGCCGAGGAACAGCGCCTGGCGCCGCGGGTGGCGCCACACGCCGGCCACGCGCTTGTAGCCGAGGGTATCGAGCAGGCGTTCAAGGGTATGCGCACAACCGTGCACGTCGCCGATGATGTCGAAACTGCGCGCCGGGTCGAGCATCAGTCGTCACTGCTCCCCAGGCGGCTGCCCCAACCAAGCTTGGTGCGGCAGACCTCGTAGTAATTGTGGTCGAGCGGGTGGATCAGGCGCAGCTTCTGCGGTTTTTTGCTGACCGTGATGGTGTCGCCGGGGGCGCAGGTGAAGTGGTTCTGGCCATCACAGGAAACCTGCGGGTAGATCTGCAGGTCCTTGGACACCACGATCTTCAGCTCGCTGTTGCCGTCGACCACGATCGGCCGCCCCGACAGGGTGTGCGGGTACATCGGCACGATGACGATGGCGTCCAGCTTGGGGTGCATGATCGGGCCGCCAGCCGACAACGCGTAGGCGGTGGAGCCGGTGGGGGTGGCAACGATCAGGCCGTCGGCCTTCTGGCTGCAGACGAACTGGCCGTCGATATAGATTTCGAACTCGATCATGCGCGTGGACTTGCCTGGGTGCAGCACCACGTCGTTCAGCGCATCGCCCTGGCCAATGGCTTCGTGATGGCGGCGGACCTCGGCCTGCAGCAGGAAGCGGTTTTCCACCAGGTAGTGGCCGTCGAGCACCTCGGCGACCTTCTCTTCCAGCTCGTCGGGGCGGATGTCGGTGAGAAAGCCCAGGTTGCCCCGGTTGATGCCCAGCACCGGAATGTTGTGACGGGCCAGGGCCCGGGCGGCGCCGAGCAGGCTGCCGTCGCCGCCCACCACGATGACCAGGTCGCAGACTTCGCCCAGCAGCTTGCGCGTGGAGGTCTGCAAGCCATGCCCGGGCAGCACTTCGGCAATGGTGTCCTCGAGAATCACGTGCAGGTGGCGGTCGAGGAGGAATTTTTTCAGTCGGCGGATGGTGTCGAGCACCTGCGAGCTACCGAGGCGACCGATGATACCGATATTGCGAAATTGCTCCATGGGGCTCCTGCAAGGCTCTGCGGCGGGTGACGATGCGCCGATTATGGGCGAAACCACCGGGCAGCGGCAAACCGGCTATGCTCGCAGGATGACACCCTTCAGCCAACTCCACGATCTGCCCCGGCAACTGCAGCGCCCGGCCGTACGCGACCTGGCCTGGGCAGTGCTGTCGCCGCCCTTGCTCGCTGGCACGCCCTGCCCTCAGCGCCACCCGCTGGCGGGCAGCCTGTGGGCACAGCAGCCGCACCGCCTGGAGCAGTGGCTGCGGGCGCTGGATAAGGATGACCATCCGCTGCGCGACTGGCTGGCGAAACTGGGCAGCCGGCGCCTGGGGCTTTACTACGAACGCCTGTGGCAATTCGCCCTGCGCCACGCACCGGGCATTGAACTGCTGGCCGCCAACCTGGCCATTCGCGAGGGCGGCCTGACCTTGGGCGAGCTGGATGTACTGCTGCGTGATGCAGACGGGGTCCACCACCTGGAATTGGCGATCAAGCTGTACCTGGGCCCGCCCGGTGGCGGGCACGATACCCAGGCCTGGCTGGGGCCAGGCTGTCATGACCGGCTAGGGGCCAAGCTGGCCCACCTGGCGCAGCACCAGTTGCCGATGTCGCGGGGGGCGCACAGCCAGCAGGCGCTGGCCCGGCTTGGGGCGCAGCAGGTGCAGGCGCATATGTGGCTGGGGGGCTATCTGTTCTATCCGCGGCCTGGGCATGCCGAGGAACCGGAAGGCGCCAACCCGCAGCACCTGCGCGGGCGCTGGGTCAGGCGGCGGGATTGGGCCATGGCGGTTGGCGAGCGCTGGCAACCGCTGCCGCGCAGCGCGTGGCTGGCGCCAGCGCGGGTCGAAGCGGCGCAATGCTGGCAGGCAGAGCAGTTTGCAGCGTGGCTGCATGTGCTGGACCCGCAGGCCCCGGCGCAACTGCTGGTAAGGCTTGAGCAGGAGGCCGATGGCGCCTGGCAGGAAGCCGAACGGGTGTTTCTGGTGGCTGACAATTGGCCGCAGCTACGCAGTGATTGATGCAGGCCTGACGCAGGTCAAGGCTGGTCCGCACAAAAGCCCGTGCAGGCAACACAATTTTCACAGGCCTGGCGCAACTATCTGCTGCCGGTAGCCATTAAAGTGACACCTGAGCGCCAACAAGAGCGCTATTCAAACCTGATGACGAGGACTGATCATGGTTTCATCCACCCCAGCACCGCATTACGCACGCCTGTCCATCGCCCTGCACTGGCTGATGCTAGTGCTGCTGGCCGCTGTCTACGCCCTTATCGAACTGCGTGGCCTGTTCCCCAAGGACAGCGCCGAGCGCAACCTGATGAAAGACCTGCACTTCATGCTTGGCCTCAGTGTCTTCGTGCTGGTCTGGTTGCGCCTGGCGATGCGCCTGAGCCGGCCTACCCCGCCGATCCTGCCCAAGCCGCCCGCCTGGCAGACCGGCCTTGCCCACCTGATGCACCTGGCACTGTACCTGCTGATGATCGGCATGCCGCTGGCCGGCTGGCTGATCCTCAGCGCCGCCGACAAACCGGTACCGTTCTTCGGCCTGGAGCTGCCGCACCTGATCGGCCCGAACCCGGACCAGGCCAAGTTCATCAAGGGCTGGCATGAGCGCGTCGGCAGTTGGGGCTACTGGCTGATCGGCCTGCATGCGCTGGCCGGGCTTTACCACCACTATGTGGTGCGCGACAACACGCTGTTGCGCATGCTGCCCTACAAATAACCACGTCGGCCTTGCAGGCCGCCGGTATGCACGAAGATCATGCGGCTGCCGGGCGCCAACAGCCCGGCGGCGACATGATCGCGCAGGGCCAACAGGGCCTTGCCGGTGTAGAGCGCTTCCAGCGGCACCCCCGTGTGCTGCTCGCAGTCGGCGATGAAGGCCAGCAGTTCGTCGTCGAACCGGGCAAACCCACCTCGGCAGGCCTCGTGTAGCTGGTAGCCATGTGCGCCCGCCAGTGCTGCCACCCCTTGCGCCACACCGTGGTCTGCAGGTACCGCCAAGGCGCCATGCACGGTACGCGCACCCGCCTCGGCCATGGCCAGGCCAGGCCAGCCACGGTAGTGCCTGTTCCGGCAGCCAACCACCAGCCATCGTAGTCCGGCCAGCCCAGGGCCGAGATCTGCGCCTGCGCCTGCTGCACGATCAGCGCGCAGCCCTGCGCGCCAGCCAGCCCACCGCCGCCTTCGGGAATGCACTGCCAGCCCGGATAGCGCGCTTGCCAAGGTTTCCAGAAGCCGGGCTGGTGGCGTGCGCGGTAGCCGCCATAACCCAGCCAGTGCAGGTGCATGCCCATCGCTTGCAGGTCACGTACGGTGGGCGTGTCCTGGGCATGGCCGCGTAGCAGGCCGGCAGTGGCGAAGCCAAACCGCTTGCCGGCCGCAGCCAGCGCATGCAGGTGGTTGGAGTGGTTGCCACCCAGGCTGATCAGCCCAGGGGCATTGCCTGTGGCGGCCTGCTGCAGGTGGTGGCGGAGCTTGAACCACTTGTTGCCGCTGATCAGCGGATCGATCAGGTCCAGGCGCAGAATGGCAACCTGCACCTGGGCGTGTTGCAACCACGGCAGGTTCAAGCGTTGCAGTGGGGCTTGAGGAAGGTCGAATGCATGCATGGATCGCAGTTTACAGGCAAAGCCCGGGGCAGCGCCCGTGGGCTGCCCCGGGCCGATCTCAGAGCTGCGCCGCCAGCCGCGACCCTTGGTTGATCGCCCGCTTGGCATCCAGCTCGGCCGCCACGTCGGCGCCGCCGATCAAATGCACCGATTGCCCCGCAGCCACCAACCCATCCTGCAGTTCGCGCAGCGGCTCCTGCCCGGCGCAGATCACGACGTTGTCCACGGCCAACACCTGCGGCTCACCGCCCGCCACGCGAATGTGCAAACCGGCATCGTCTATGCCCAGGTACTCGACACTGTTGAGCATCTGCACGCGCTTGTTCTTCAAGCCGGTGCGATGGATCCAGCCGGTGGTCTTGCCCAACCCGTCCCCCACCTTCGATGCCTTGCGCTGCAGCAGGAACACCTGACGCGCCGGCGCATGCGGCTCGGCCTTGATGCCGGCAACGCCGCCGCGTGCCTCAAGCCGGGTATCGATGCCCCACTCCTTCCAGAACGCATCACGGTCCAGGCTGCTGGCCCGCCCTTCCTGCACCAGGTATTCGGATACATCAAAACCGATACCGCCGGCCCCGATCACGGCGACCGCCTTGCCCACCGGCTTGCGCTCAAGCAGTACATCCAGGTAGCTGAGCACCTTGGCATGCTCGACCCCGGGGATGGCCGGGGTACGCGGGGCAATGCCGGTGGCCAGGATGATCTCGTCATAGCCGCCCTGCACCAGCGCCTGCACATCCACGCGGGTATTGAGGTGCAGGTCGACGCCAGTGCTTTGCAACTTGTTGCGGAAGTAGCGCAGCGTTTCGAAGAACTCTTCCTTGCCCGGGACGCGCTTGGCGACATTGAACTGGCCGCCAATTTCGCTGGCAGCGTCGAACAGCGTCACGTGATGCCCGCGCTCGGCGGCAACGGTGGCGGCGGCCAGGCCCGCCGGGCCGGCGCCGACCACGGCAATGCGCTTCGGCGCTGGCGCAGGCAGGTAGTTGAGCTCGGTTTCGTGGCAGGCCCGCGGGTTGACCAGGCAACTGGTCAGCTTGCCGCCGAAGGTGTGGTCCAGGCAGGCCTGGTTGCAACCGATGCAGGTATTGATTTCGTCGGCACGACCGGCAGCAGCCTTGTTGACGAAATCCGGGTCGGCCAGGAACGGCCGAGCCATCGAAACCATGTCGGCATCACCTTCGGCCAGCACCGCCTCGGCCACTTCCGGGGTGTTGATGCGGTTGGTGGTAATCAGCGGAATGCTCACCACACCCCGCAGCTTGGCCGTGACCTTGCTGAACGCCGCACGCGGGACCTTGGTGGCGATGGTCGGGATCCGCGCCTCATGCCAGCCGATCCCGGTGTTGATCAGGGTAGCGCCGGCCTGCTCGATGGCCTTGGCCAACTGCTCGATTTCCGCCCAGTCGCTGCCGCCCTCGACCAGGTCAAGCATCGACAGGCGGAAGATGATGATGAAGTTCGGCCCTACTGCCGCGCGTACCCGGCTGACGATTTCCACCGCCAGGCGCATGCGGTTTTCGTAGCTGCCGCCCCAACGGTCGGTGCGCTGGTTGGTGTGGGCGGCGAGAAACTGGTTGATGAAGTAACCTTCCGAACCCATGATTTCGACGCCGTCGTAACCGGCACGCTGGGCCAGCACCGCGCAATTGACGAAGTCGGCGATCTGCTTCTCGATGCCTTGCTCGTCCAGCTCCTTGGGCTTGAACGGGTTGATCGGCGCCTGTATCGCGCTGGGTGCCACCTGCCGTGGGCTATAGGCATAGCGCCCGGCATGCAGGATTTGCAGGCAGATCTTGCCACCGGCGGCGTGCACCGCCTCGGTGACGATGCGGTGCTGGTCGGCCTCCGCCTCGGTGCTGAGTTTGGCCGCGCCGGCATACACCCCGCCTTCATCATTGGGCGCAATACCGCCCGTGACCATCAGGCCGACGCCGCCCCGGGCACGCTCGGCAAAGTAGGCCGCCATGCGCTCGAAACCCCCGGGGCGCTCCTCGAGGCCGGTGTGCATCGAGCCCATCAGGGTGCGGTTGCGCAAGGTGGTGAAGCCAAGGTCCAGCGGGGCAAGCAGGTGCGGGTAACGTTCGGCGGCCATGGAAAGGTCCCCAGGTGGCGTGATTCACGGTATGCGGGCGCCTCACCGAATGGCGGGCCTCCGTCGTTTGTCTGTCAGCGACATTAAACAGCCGTTTGAATTGGCTCAATGATCGAAACTGACAAGTTATTGATCCTGGCAAACAGGGCGCTTACCCTAGAGAGCCTTCGTCAGCCAATGTGCCGTCCTGTTTCATGCGAAAACTTCTGGCAAGCGCCCTGGCGCTGGTAATGATCGCCGCGCTCTGCGGCTACGGTTTCTGGAGCCAGCAGCGCCCGGAAGGCCACTACCTGTCCGACCTGCGCATCGAACTGGCGCTGAACCATGGCGTGCCGGGGGACCGCGGCAACCTGCTGGGTATCGAGCCGTTGCTGTTCCCCAGCGACTACCAGAACCTGCAACGCCTGCACCGCAAGCTGGCCGCCTACCTGGAGCAGGCGCGCGCCCAAGGCCTGGTCGGCCCGCGCACCGTGGTTGTGCTGCCGGAACACATCGGTACCTGGCTGTGGGCACGCGGCGAAAAGAACGAGCTGTACCAGGTCACCCAGAGCCGCGAGGCCCAGCAATGGCTGGAACTGAGCAACCCGCTGCGCTACGCGCTGGCCATGGTAGCGGCCGAGGGCGACGACCGGCGTGCCGACGCCCACCTGCGCATGAAGGCCGAGCAGATGGCTGCCGACTATCAACAGCTGTTCGGTGGCCTGGCCAAGGAATTTGGCGTGACCCTGGTGGCCGGCTCCATCGTGCTGCCCGCCCCCTATGTGCAACAAGGCGTGCTGCATGCCGGGCGTGGCGCACTGTTCAACAGCAGCGTGGTGTTCGCCGGTGACGGTTCCCTGCTCGGCCAACCGCAACGCCAGCAATACCCCGACAGTGACATGCGCCGTTATGTGCAGGAGGGCCGCGATTATCCGCTGCAGGTCGTGCAAACCCCCGCCGGGCGCCTGGGCGTGCTGGTGGGCAGTGACAGCTGGTACCCGCAGAACCATCAGCAACTGGCCAGCCAGGGCGTGCAGCTGGTAGCCAACCCGGTGTTTCTCAGCGGCAAAGGCAGCTGGCAAGCCCCCTGGCGTGGCAACCGCCACCAGGCGGCCAGTGCCGGGCTGGCCGTGCAGCGCGGCCAGGTCAGTGAACAAACGGCCTGGCAACGCCTGACCGAGGCGGCCGGGGCCAGGGTCAGCAGCATGAGCGTATTCATGCGGGGGCAGTTCTGGGAACACGGCAGTGACGGCCAAGGCTTCGCCCGCCAGGCCGGTGAGTTGCTGGCAGGCACGCCGAGCCCCGGCGCCCGCTTGCTGAACCTGTGGTTGTAAGGCCATGGCCCGCCCCCGCGTACGCCTGGGCGAGCTGTCGGTCGGCTTTGTTCAGCCGCTGACCGAAGCCCTGCGCGAACTGGGCCACGCCCCCGAACCGCTGCTGCGCCGCTATGGGCTGGAGGCACCGCGCCTGAGCGAAGCCAATGCGCGCCTTTCAATCCCGCGCTACATGCACCTGGGCCATGCGGCCATCGAGCAATGTGGCGAAGCCGCGCTGGGCTTGCACATGGGCCGCCTGAGCCGACTGGCCCAGGCGGGCCTGGCGGGAGTCACTGCGGCCCAGGCGCCTACCGTGGGGGAAGCCGCGCGCACCTTGCTGCGCTTCGAACCGCTGTACGCCGCCAACTACCGCGGCCAGTCCAGCTTTCATGAAGACGCCGAAGGTGCCTGGCTGCGTTTCTACTCCATCAGCCCCTACAACGCCTACAACCGCTTTGTGGTGGACTCGGTGCTGGCAGGCTGGCTGGCTCAACTGGCCGACCTGGCGGGCGTTGCGCTGCAGGCCGAGCGCCTCGAAATCGAATTTGCCGCACCCGCCTACGCCGCGCAGTACCAGGCGCTGTGCAGCACCCCGGTGCAGTTCGCTGCCGACGGTAATCAATTGCGCCTGAGCCGCGCCACCTTGCAGTTGGCCAACCCCAGGCACTGCCCCAGCACCTGGCAGCACCTGCTGCAGTTGTGTGAAGCAGACATGCTGCAGCGCACGCGGGTGCGCAGCCTGGGTGAGCGCATCACCCACCTGCTTGGCCCATTACTCAACGGTGGCCGCGAACCGGACCTGGTCGAGGTAGCCCTGCACTTGCAGTTGCCCACCTGGACACTGCGGCGCAAGCTGGCCGAAGAAGGCACGCGGTTTCGTGACCTGCTCAATGAAACACGACGCGACCTGGCCGAGACCTACATCCGTGATACGGAACTGGCGTTCGGCGAGATTGCTTATTTATTGGGGTTCGCTTCGGCCGAGGCCTTCCAGCGCGCGTTCAAGCGCTGGACGGGCCTTACGCCGGGAGAGTTTCGCCGCAGCCAGCGGCGGGCAGGTCAAAGCTCGGTGGCGTCGTCGGCCGGTTCCGGGGTGTCCAGCTCGTAGGCTTGGGATTCGAGTAGTTCTTCCTGGTATTCATCCATGGTCCTGCTCCCTCTTTACTCATTTCATCTTCGTAGTTATCGCCGTCATGCTAAGCCAGTGGCATGACGCAATGATGACAAGCTTATGATCGGGCAACGCGGCCATCGTTCCAGTGAAAACGCGATGCAACACCGATCGAGTACCACAAGGTCCTTTTTAGGAGAACAGGCGTTCAGGCGCCAGCGGAAATGTTTTCAGGAATTGTCAGCCCAGTCGCAACAGCACTGGCGACGAGCTTGGCACGCTCGCTATCAAGCACCTCATATGCGGCCTGCAGCGTCTGAATCTTGGCCTGGATTTCAGCCATTTTGCCACTGACCAGCAGTGCTCCCTGCACGCAATCGAGGGTATTGCCGCGCCTGGCAGCCAGTATCTCCCCTATTTCGGCAAGCGTGAAACCGCCCCGCTGGGCAGTTTGCACGAAGTTCAGGTCAGCGACGGCCTGCTCGCTGTAGCTGCGATAATTGTTGGCTTGCCGCTGGGCCACGATCAGCCCGAGCTGCTCGTAATAGCGCAACGCATGGCGGCCGACGCCGCTGCGGCGCTCCAGCTCCCCGATGTTCATGGCACAAAATCCCTTGACCTTAGAGTGCGCTCTACACCCTAACCTGCGCCCATCTTGCAGACAAGGAAACTGACATGAGCGTGGAATGCTTCGTTACCGGCGGCAGTGGTTTTATCGGCCAGCATCTCCTGGCGCGCCTCACCGCCACCGGGCACACCGTGCGGGTGCTGATGCGCCACCCGGAAAACCTCGCCCGGCTCCGTGAACAGGTAGGCCGCCTGGGGGGCAAGCCTAAATGCGTACAGGCAGTTGCCGGCGATATCGGCACAGAAGGCCTTGGGCTCAGCGAAGCCGACCGCCAACGCGTGTCGGCTGCCGCAGTGGTGTTCCACCTCGCGGCGCACTTCACCTGGGGGCTTTCCCTGGAACATGCCCGTGCCGTGAACGTGCAAGGTGCGCTGCGGGTCGCGCAGCTGGCGGCTAGCCAGGGCACCCGCCTGCTGATGGTGGGCGGCTACATGCTGCAGAATTTCAGCCACCTGGCCAGCATCGGGGTGGATCACGAGCACCCGGAACATACCGACTGGCCCGCGGTTTACCGCCGCGTAGGCGGTTATGAGGCGAGCAAGCTGGAAGCGCATTTCGCCGTCATCCGCTACATGCAAGGTGCGGGCGCAGCGTACTCGATCGTTCACCCTGCCACGGTCTGCGGCGACAGTGAGCGCGGGCACATCCTCGACGGGCAGCCGTTGGCAGCATTGATTAGCGGCCTGGCGTTGGGCCGGTTCAAGGCCATTCCGGGTTCGCCCAGCCATTGGCTGCCACTGGTCAGCGTCGACTACTTGGTTACCCTGATGGCTTGCGTGGCATTCGACCCTTCAATGGCCAACCGCCAGGTGCTTGCACTCGACCCGCACACCCCTAGCCTGCAAGGCTTGCTGGAGGACATCGCCGCCACCCTGCAGGTAAAAGCCCCGCGCCACCATGTGCCGATAGGCGTGCTGAAGTGGTTGTTGGCAATTCCCGGAGTAGCGACCCGCCTGGCAATCAGCCCCGAGTCGCTGAACTTCATCCAGCCGCAGCGCTTCGACCTGAGTTTCAGCGAACAACTGGAACGCAGGTATCAGCTCACTCACCCGGACATCAAACACACATTGGCAAAAACCGTGCGCCACGTCGAACGCAACCTGGGCCACGGCAGCATGCCTGGGGCAAACATACCGACCAACACCTGAACCCACATGGCCGCCCGCAAGCGCCTGCACGTCGCCCCGGCGCGGCCGGCCACTCAGGCTGAGCCGCCAGGGCTGACTGCGGCGCTCAGCCCTTACCAGAGGGCGATGTCGTAGGTCAGGTAGATGCGGTTGCTGTCACGCCCGCGGGAGAAGTCGGAGCGGTACACGTAGTTGCGCAGCTTCACCCCAAGGCCCTTGACCGGCCCGGATTGCACCACGTAGGCAAGCTCCATGTCGCGCTCCCACTCGCTCAGCCCGGCGTCAGCCGAGCGCCCGTTATCCCCGCTGAGGTAGCGGGTCATGAAGGTAAGCCCTGGGATGCCCGCCGCAGCGAAGTTGTAGGCATAGCTGGCCATCCAGGTTTTCTCTTCTTCCTCGATGAACTTGCCGATACCCACGTTACTGAACGAGTACACCGTGGCGCCGCTGATGTAGGGCAGCCCGGCCTTGCCGTCGAGCACCTGGTAGCCACCCCCGAATGTGTGCCCGGAATGGGTGTACGACAGTTGCCCGCTGAACATGTCATTGTCGATTTCGCCGCCCCGGGCAGCGCCGCTGTCGCGGCTGTTGAAATAGCGCAAGTCGGTGGTGAGCACGCCGCCGGCCAAAGGCAGGTCGTAAATCAGGCCGGCAAAGTCCTGGCGGTAGAAGTGTTCCAGCTGGCCGTGGAAATAGCTCAACTTCAACTGCTTGTTGACGGCGTAATCGGCGCCGGCAAAGTTGAAATCGCCAGACTCGTCACCGCTGTAGCCGTCCATGTACAGGCCCGTGCTGTCAGAGGAATCGCGCAGCTTGAAGCGGTTCAGGTGCCCGGCAGTCAGGGTCAGGTTGTCGATGTCGGTGCTGGTCAGCTGGGTGCCCTGGTAGGTTTGCGGCAACAAGCGTGCATCGTTGTAGATCAGCACCGGGGTTTTCGGCAGCAAGGTGCCATGCTTGACCACGGTCTGCCCCAGGCGCGCCTTGGCCGTCACGCCGGCACTGGCAAACTCGTCAGCGGCGCGGCCATCGTCATGCGTCGGCAGCAAACCGGTACCGCTGCGGCCGCGGCCCGAATCGAGCCGCACGCCGAGCAGCCCCATGGCGTCGAGCCCCAGCCCCAGCGGGCCCTGGGTGAAGCCGGACTGATAGTCGAGCAGGAAGCCCTGCGCCCATTCCACCCGCTCGCTCTTGGCGGTGGCGGCGGCGCGCGGGCTCATGCCCTGTTCGTCGCGGAAGTTTTCGTTGAAGTACACATTGCGCAGTTGCAGCTTCAGCTTGCTATCGTCGACGAAACCGGCGGCGCCGGCCACAGGCAGCCAGCCGCACAGCAGGCCACAGGTGGCCCCACGGAAAACAGCTCGGGACATGATTGATACTCTATTGTTGTTTTTGGGTGAGCGGGGCGCCGCTCGGCGCCCGAAGCAGTTCAGACGAAGAAGGACAAGGCACCGGTGGCCAGCGCCAGCGCAGTGATCACCAACGATGTGAGCACCGCCCATTTCACCGTGGCTTTCTGGAAATCACCGATGTCGCGGTCGACCATCCCCACCAACAGCAGGGTCGAGGCCACCAGTGGGCTCATCAGGTGCACCGGCTGGCCCAGCACCGAGGCGCGGGCGATTTCAATCGGGTCGATGCCATAGGCGGTCGCGGCATTGGCCAGGATCGGTACCACGCCAAAGTAGTAGGCGTCGTTCGACAGCACGAAGGTCAATGGCATGCTGGTCAGGGCCACCACCAGTGGGAACCAGTGGCTCCAGGCGGCAGGAATCCAGTCGACCAGGGTCTGCGCCAGGGCGTCGACCATCTTGGTGCCCGAGAAGATACCGGCGAAGATGCCCGCGGCAAATACCAGCAATACCACGGTCATGGCATTGCCCGAATGGGCGAGGATGCGTTCTTTCTGCAAGTCGAGTTGCGGGTAGTTGATCATCAGCGCGGCGACGAAGCCGATCATGAAGAGGATCGCCGCGTGCATTACCCCGAAGACCAACGCGGTCATCACGGCGATCACCAGGGCCAGGTTTACATAGGCCAGGCGTGGGCGCTTGTAGGGAGCGTCGCCAAGGATTTCCTTGATGTAGCAATTGCCACCACCCGACTCCAGGGCGGTGTTCCCGATGCGGCGACGCTCGGCACGGCCCAGCAGGAAGGCGGTGAATACCACCCAGGCAGCGCCACCGATCACGGTCGGCAACATCGGGATGAAGTATTCGGTGGCGTCCAGGCCCAACGCGGCGATGGCTCGGGTCGCCGGCCCGCCCCAGGGGCTCATGCCACTCATGATGCTCAGCGACAGCATCGACACCGTGGCCAGGATCATCGGGTTCATGCCGATGCGCTTGTACAACGGCAGCATGGCCGCGCAGGTGATCATGTACGTGGTGGTGCCGTCACCGTCCAGCGCTACCACCAGCGACAGCAGCGCGGTGCCGATGGCGATCTTGACCGGGTCGCCATTGACGCGCTTGAGGATCTTGCGGATCAGCGGGTCGAACAGGCCGGCATCGATCATCAGGCCGAAGAACAGGATGGCGAACAACAGCAGTGCGGCTGACGGTGCCACCATTTTCAAGCCATCGAGCATCATCTTGCCCAGGTCGGGGGCAAAGCCACCGATCACTGCGAAGACAATCGGTACGGCGGTGAGCGCCACGATGGGGGACAGGCGTTTACTCATGATCAGGTAGGTGAAGGTCACCACCATGATCAGGCCCAGGAGTGCGAGCATGGTTTTTTCTCTTGTTTTTATTGTGTTGCGGCCGCCAGCAGGGCAGACGGCCCCCTACCCCACCCGCACCGTCAGGGTGCTGGGTGGGATTTCAAGTCAGCGAGGACAGATGGAAAAGGTGTTCAGCCGTGGTGCCGAGGCTCCGCAGCCCAGTCGGCCTGTGCCGTATCGGCTTCGTCTGCAGCGGCCGGGATTCCGTTCAGGCGGCGCAGCAGCGTTTTCCGGTCACAGGCATTCTCCGACAAGGAGATGACCACGGTCGCGACGGCGTTGCTGGCCAGGCTGGTCAGGGCGCGCGCTTCGGACATGAAGCGATCGATACCGATCAGCAAGGCAAGCCCGGCCAGCGGGATGTCGTGGATCACGGTGAGGGTCGAGGCCAGGGCCACGAAACCACTGCCGGTCACGCCTGCTGCCCCTTTGGACGACAGCAGCATGATCGCCAGCATGGTCACCGTCTGGCCGAGGGTCAGGTCGATGTTGCAGGCCTGGGCGATGAACACCGCGGCCAGCGACAGGTAGATGGCCGTGCCGTCGAGGTTGAAGGAATAGCCAGTCGGCAGCACCAGCCCGACCACGCCCTTCTTGCAGCCCAGTTTCTCCAGCTTCTCCAGCATGCGCGGCAGCACCGGCTCGGTGGAGGACGTGCCGAGTACTACCAGGAATTCCTCGCGGAAGTAGCGCAGCAGCTTCCACAGGCTGAAGCCATACGCACGGCAGATGCCGCCGAGCACCACCAGCACGAAGAACGCACAGGCGATGTACAGCGTACCGACCAGCTTGGCCAAGGCACCCAGCGAGGTCACGCCGTACTGGCCGACCGTGAACGCCAGTGCACCGAAGGCGCCGATGGGGGCGAAGCGCATCAGGTAGCCGAAGATGCGGAACACCATGGTCGAGGCCGATTCCAGCACATTCAGTACCGGCTTGCCCTTCTCGCCCATGGACGACAGGGCAAAACCGCTGAGCACGGCGATGAACAGCACCGGCAGCACCTCACCCTTGTTGAACGCACCGATGAAGGTGTCCGGGATGATGTGCATGAAGAAGTCGACCACGCTGAGCTTGGCCGCCGACGCAGCGTACTGGCTCAGCCCGGCAGTGCTGAGGGTCGCAGGGTCGATGTTCATGCCGACGCCCGGGCGGAACAGGTACACCGCCGCCAGGCCGATCATCAGGCTGACCACGGTCAGGCCCAGGAACAACAGCAATGTCTTGCTCATCAAGCGCCCCAGGGAGCGCTTGTCGGTCATGCCGGCGATGCCGGTGACGATGGTGCAGAACACCACGGGGGCAATCATCATCTTGATCAGCTTGATGAAAGCATCACCCAGCGGCTTGAGCGCAACAGCCTGTTGCGCCCAGAAGTGGCCGACCACTACGCCCAGCAGGACGGCGCAGAGGATCTGAAAGTACAGCGATTTGGCGAGTCTCATGAGGCATCACCCATTGTTGAAATTGTGCGGATGCGCTTGTTGCAATTGTTTGGAGCTGAACGGCTGCCAGAGCTACCCGGCCAATCTGCGGAATGTAGGGGCGTAAACGAAACCTGAGAACAACCGTCGGGCAGTTCGCACCACCGAGGCCTGGATGGTCTTGCCATCGGCGCCGGTGCGCGACAATGCCACATCGATGCCACCGCTTGGGTGTTCCAGGCGCACTTCGGTCAATTGCTCGGCGCCCTCGCCCAGCACTTCACCGATCACGGTGCCAGGGCTGACACAGGCAGTGGCCAACCCGATCGAACCTGTAATGGCCAGCGCGCGGTGGCAGCTGTGCGGCATGAAGTAGCGAACCTGCAGGGTGCCGTCATAGCGCGGTTTGGAAACCAACACCGGCTTGGGGATGACCATCCCGCTGACATCGCCCAGGCCCATGGCCTTGCCGGCCTTCAGGCGCAGCGCTTCCAGGCGCTTGAGCAGGTCTTCGTTGGCATCGAGTTCGGCAGGCGTTTCCGAACCGGTGACACCGAGCTGGCTGGCCTCGACCACCATCATCGGCATGGCCATGTCGATGCAGGTGACCGGTACGCCGTCGATCACGTCGGTGGCCTGGCCGGTCGGGAACAGCTTGCCGGTCTTGCTGCCAACCGCATCGAGGAACGTCAGCTGCACCGGGGCGGCAGTGCCCGGAACGCCATCGATCGCCGTGCGGCCTTCGTAACGCACGATCCCGCCGGGGGTTTCCACCAGCGAGTTGACGAACGTTCCGGTGTTGAGGTTGCGGATGCGCACCAGGGTCTTGCCTTCCTGGCCCTTGACCAACCCTTGCTCGATGGCGAACGGGCCAACGGCGCACAGCATGTTGCCGCAGTTAGGGGCGGTGTCGACCCTGCGCTGCGCGACCATGACCTGCACGAACAGGTAATCTACGTCAGCGTCGGCATGCAGCGAAGGGCTTACAATCGCCACCTTGCTGGTCTGCGGGCTACCGCCACCGATCCCGTCGATCTCCAGTTCATGCCCGGAGCCCATCAGGTTGATCAGTAATTCGTCGCGCTCGACCACGTTGGCAGGCAGGTCCCAGGCGTGGAAAAACGGCCCCTTGGAGGTGCCACCGCGCATGAGTACGCAAGGAATTCGTTGCATGATTTCGCACTCTTGTTGATCAATGGACATCATTGATGTTGTGGACACAAGATTGACAGGGATGGATAAATCAATCCAATGCAAATATCGTAGTTATTATTCCGATCCAGGCATCAATTAAACACCGGGGCCAGAGAGCGATTCGAGATGGAATATGAACTCCAAGACATCCGATCTTTCGTGAAAATCGCCGAACTCGGCAGTTTCCACGAGGCTGCGGAAGCGCTGCATTTGTCCCAGCCGGCGCTCAGCCGGCGGATCAAGAAGCTGGAAGAAGGGTTGGGGACGTCCCTGCTTGAGCGCACCACCCGTCGCGTCAGCCTGACCAGTGTCGGGCGCGACTTCCTGCCCAAGGCCAGGCGCCTGCTGGATGACTTCGAAGACTCGATCCTGAGCATTCGCGAGCTGGCCGAGCGCCAGACCGGCCAGGTGACCCTGGCCTGCATCCCCACCGCCGCGTTCTATTTCCTGCCGTCGGTGATTCGCGACTACAACGAGCAATACCCGAAGATCCGTATCCGCCTGCTTGACCTCAGTGCCAACGACGGGCTTGAAGCCGTGCTGCGCGGTGAAGCCGACTTCGGCATCAACATGATGAGCGGCCAGCACCCGGACATCGAGTTCGTCTCGCTGGTACAGGAGCATTTCGTGCTGGCTTGCCGTCGCGACCACAAGCTGGCAAACCGGGAATGCGTGACCTGGACGGAACTGGCCGACTACCGCCTGATTGGCGTGGGCCGGCTGAGCGGCAACCGAATGCTGCTGGACCACGCCCTGTCCGGGCTCAACCTGCGGCCCAAGTGGTTTTATGAAGTGCAGCACCTGTCCACCTCGCTGGGCATGGTCGAAGCCGGGCTGGGCGTGTCGGCCATGCCCAGCCTGGCCATGCCCAACGCCGACCACCCGACGCTGGTCAGCGTGCCGCTGACCGAACCCGAGGTCACGCGCACCCTGGGCCTGGTCTACCGGCGTGGCGCCTCGCTGTCGCCGGCGGCGGAAAAATTCGTCTCGATCCTGCTGGAGAAGTGGCCCAACCGCTGACCGGTCAGCCTCTCGTTGGCCTGGGTGCAGCGAGGGGTGCAGGGCGGCAGCACTCATCGTCATTCCCCGCCCAGGCCGAGGGTGTTGGGGCGGCGCTTCTCGATGGCGAACTTGAGCAGGGCCGCCGAGCGGAACAGCCCATGGGCGAACTTGCCATAGGGCAACGTGATGAACAGCGCCATGACCGTACCCAGGTGCAGCGCCAGCACGATCGCCATTGCTGCGGTATCACGCAGGCCCAGCAAGGCAAGGCCACTGGCGCTGACCAGCAGCAGGAGCAGAATGAAGGCACGGTCCATGGGGCGCTGGGCGACGTCGCCCTGCTCCGGGGCCCGGCGCAGGTTCAGCGCCAGCAACCCGAGCGGGCCGACGATCAGGCCGATACCCCCCAAGGTACCAAGCAGCACCGGCGCGCTGAGCAGCGGGTATGGCGCCTGCTGGCCCAGCAGGTAGTGGTAACCGGTAGCGACGACCGTGGCGGCAAAGCACAGCATGAAGCCGTAGAAGGTCATGTGATGGAAGCGCCGGCGCCACAGCGTGTAGCGGTCATCGGCATTGTTGCAGCCCTGGCCGTGGCCACCGTCCAGGTACTTCAAGGTCAACACCGCGCTGGTTGCCTCCAGCACAGCGCCTTGGGCGGGTTGCGCCTGGGCGTTTGCAGGCGTTACAGCACGCCAGAAGCGACGTACCGCCACCCCAAGCGCCAGGCCCGCCGCCGCGAATACCCCACCGAACATCAATGCCAGGGTATTGTGCGGGAAAACCGCGTAGAAGTTTCCGGCCAGCCGCCCCGGCAACAACGTGCCGTTGAGCCACAAGGTCAGCAGCAGGAACAGCGATAGGGCCAGCGACAGGGCAACGGCGACGTAGGTGCCGTTGTGCTGATACAGCCGGCCGAAGCGGGCCGGCCAGGCATACTCGGCGTAGGTCTGGCCACGCACCTTGGCCATGGCCTGGGGCACGTTCACGGCAAATTCGTGGGGGTCGGCGTACTGGCAGGCATGCAGGCAGGCCCCACAGTTGTGGCACAGGTTGGCCAGGTAGTGGATGTCGGCCTTGCCGAACTCAAGCCGACGGGTCATTGCCGGGAATACGGCACAAAAGCCCTCGCAGTAGCGGCAGGCATTGCAGATACGCATTTGCCGGTCGACTTCCTGCTCTTCCAGGTTCAGCGCAGGTATCAGTTCGAGTGCTGCGGGTTGGGCGACGGGCTGGCGTGCTTCAGGCAGTTGCGCGGTCATGGTCGTTCTCGTGTTCTGGATGGTCGTGGCCGGTTGCGGCAGCGGCGCTGGTGCCGGCGATGCGGCCGAAGGCAGTGCCGATGGACATGCCGACACCTGCCGTGTAGCCCTTGCCCAGCACATTGCCCGCCATCATTTCGCCGGCGACGAACAGGTTGGGACTGGGCCGACCGGCAAAATGCACGGCCGCCGTTTCATCGGTGCGCAGCCCCAGGTAGGTGAAGGTCACGCCGGGGCGCAGCGGGTAGCCGTAGTAAGGCGGCGTGTCGAGCGGCCGAGCCCAGTGGCTTTTCACCGGTTGCAGGCCTTGGGTGTGGCAGTCGTCCAGGCGGGTGTGATCGAAGCTGCCGACCCGGCAGGCGCGGTTGTAGGCCTGCACCGTCTCGACGAAGGCCGGCACGGGCAAACCGAGCAACGCCGCCAGCCCCTCCAGGGTGTCGGCGCGCGCGCCCGGGAACACTGGCGGCATGAAACGACCTAGGGCTTTCTGGTCAATGATCGAGAAGCCCACCTGCCCTGGCTGCTGAGCCACCAGCCGGCCCCAGATGGCATAGCGCTTGGGCCAGAAATCCTCGCCTTCATCGTAAAAGCGCTGGCCGTCGCGGTTGACCACCACCCCCAGCGACACACAGTCGATACGCGTGCAGATGCCGCCGTCGTAAAGCGGCGCCCGGGCGTCGATCGCCACCATGTGCGCTTGCGTGGGGTCGCCGATGGTGTCGGCACCCTGTTCGATCATGCGGCGCAACAGCACCCCTTCGTTGAACCGCGTACCACGAATCAGGAAGTTGTCCGCAGGCCATTCACCCCGCTCGTTCTGCCCCCAGGCATCGCGCAACCACTGGCGGTTGGACTCGAAGCCACCGGCCGCCAACACACAACTGCGCGCCTCGATACGTTCGCCCGGCAAGGTGCGCCCCTGAACCTGGCGCGCCGGCACATGGGCGGCAACGAAGCGGCCGTTGTCCAGCTCGATGTCGGCCACAGGCGTGTCGTAGCGTATCTGCACGCCCAGCGCTTCGGCGCTGCGGAAATAGGCATTGACCAGCGCCTTGCCACCCCCCATGAAAAACGCGTTGGTGCGGGCAGTGTGCAGCGCACCGGACAAGGAAGGCTGAAAATGCACGCCATGCCGGCGCATCCAGCCCCGGCAACTGGCAGAGGCACGGATCACCAGGCGCGCGAGCTTTTCGTCGGTCTGGCCCCCGGTGACCTTGAGCAGGTCCTGCCAGAACTCCTCTTCCGGGTATGCCTCGACCAGCACATCCTGCGGGGCGTCATGCATGCAGCGCAGGTTGCGCGTGTGTTGGGAATTGCCACCACGCCAGGCGCGGGGTGCGGCTTCGAGCAGCAGCACGCTGGCTCCGGCCTCGCGCGCCATCAGCGCGGCACAGAGGGCGGCATTACCCCCTCCGATGACTAGCACATCGATCATTTCGCCTCCAGATCACGAAGCGCCGAATGGTCGGCTGCTCCTCGTGGCCAGGGACTTTAATCAGTGCCCGGGCGGGGCGAAACGCGATGACACCGGGGGGGCCTTCAGTTTTTCTAAAGGGTGGGCAAGCGGCGTGCCGCCGTCAGAGCAGCCGGGCGCCAGGCCACCGCCCCTGCTCCACCAGCGCCCGCGCCACTTCCTGCAGCACGATCCGGGTCGCCAGTGCAGCCGGTGACAGTTCGTCGTCGGCCAGGCTGACCATGACGTTGCGGCGCTGCGCCTGGGCATCATCAATAGCATAGACCCGCAACCCCGCCTGGTGCGCCCGAGCCACCGTGGCGCCCGGCTGCAGGGTGGCAGCATGGCCCGCACAAACGCAATCCATCAGCAGCGACAGGCCATCGACTTCCATGACAATGTTGGCCTCCAGCCCGGCACGCTCGAAGATCGCGCGCAGGGTCGCGCGCAAGCCGTGCTGTGTGCTGGGCATCACCAAGGGCAGCGTGGCGATCTGCTGCAACGTCAGCGATTCACCCCATTCGGGGCGCACCAGCGCGGCGGGGATGAGTGCAAACAGCCGCTCGGTCAGCAGCGGCCGCACATCCAGCCGCGGCCCCGCTTCTGCCTGGAACAACACCGCAAGGTCAAGGTGCCTGGCGTTGAGCTGGTTCACCAGGTAGCCCGACAGCATCTCCACCAGGTGCAGGCGGATGTCGGGGTAGCGTTCACGCATCTTGTCGATCAGCGCCAGGCCCAGCACCGACGCTGTAGTCGGCGCCAGGCCCACGCTGACATAGCCGCTCATGCGGCCGCTTTGCGCGGCCAACACTGCGTGCTCTGCCTGGCGCAGGGCCAGGCGCGCGTGGTACTCGAAGGCCAGGCCCGCAGCAGTCGGCGACACGCCGGTGCTCGAGCGCGTCAGCAACCGGGTACAGACCTCGCTTTCCAGCTTTGACAATTGCTGGCTCAGTGCCGAAGCACCGACGCCAAGCTCGACCGCAGCCCTGCCAAGGCTGCCGTGCTCCAGGACACTCAGGAAATAGCGAAGTTGACGTAACTCCATACAGCTCTCTTTCAACGATAGGGGGCTATCCTTGCGCATCTTAGCCTTTAGCAGGCCCGATGGCGCCGCCCCCTGCCGCTAACCGCGCGAATGGGGCAGTGGCTTCAGGCCGCTGTCCTCGATCGCTGCGTCGGCTTGTGGCGATGCCAGGTAGTCGAGCAGCGCCTGCGCGGCGGCATGGTGCTGGCTGTTGCTGACCACCGCGCCCGAATACAGGGTCATTTTCTGGGCTTCGGCCGGGATCAGGCCAACGATATCGATGCCCTTGACGGGTTTGAGCTCGCTCAACTGCTGGAAGCCGATTTCAGCCTGGCCGCGAGCGATCACAGCGCCTACCGGCTCGGCAGGAATCATGTGGGCCTTGGCCGCGAAGCCAGCACCCAGGTGCATGCCGGGGAATAGGGTCTTGGACAGGTAGACGCCGCTGGCGCTGTCGGAGTACGCCACGGATTTGCTGTTGAGCAGTACGGCGCGCAAGCCCTGCAAGGTGCTGATATCCGGCTTGGGCTGGCCTTGGCGCACGGCCATGGCGATGAATGATTGGCCCAGGTCGACCCGGCTGCTCTTGTCAGCCTGGCCACCCGCCACCAGCTTGTCCAGGGCAGCACCCACCATCAGCACAACGTCCGCCGGCTCGGCACGGGCAAGCCTGTTGGGAATGGCCTGTGGCGTTTCGCCCATGGAAGGCGCGGCCAGCACCTGCAGCTTGACCCCGAATTTCTTCTCGTAGGCAGGCGCCACTTCCCGGATTGCGCCCATGATGCCACCGGAGCTCAGGACCGTGAGGGTTGGCGGTTCGGCAGGCGCAGCCTGGGCGAGCGAGCAGGCCAATGAAGACGCTAATACAGCAGCACAGGACAACATTCGAAACACTGGAGTTTTCTCCGCAGTAAAAGCACGGCATGCTAGCGAAGCGGGAAGCGCCTGCGGCGTGAAGCAGCCATTAAGAATGTTTCACGTTCGGTATTCGGAGCGCTTTTCAACACCCAGTTGTCAATTGAATAACGACCACCGAGCATGGCCTGGGCAAAGCCGTGTGCCTGTCCGTTACGGCCGGCGCACACCGCGGGTGCGCTCCCCCCATGATCCCTTTCGAGATTGCATCTTGGCCAAACCACGCTCTCCCGCTTCCCCCGACGGCGCCCTCGACTGGCTGAACTTCTTTTTGGCAGATGTGCGCGACGGGCTTGGGCCATACCTGGCCATCTATCTGCTGGCGGTGCATCAATGGCAACCGGCAAGCATCGGCCTGGTAATGAGCCTGGCAGGCATTGCTGCACTGTTGGCGCAAACCCCGGCAGGGGCATTGATCGACCGTACCAAAGCCAAGCGTGCCGTGGTGGTGATCGCTGCGCTGCTGGTGACTGGCAGCTGCCTGCTGTTGCCGTGGATTTCCTCGTTCAGCGGGGTAGCCCTGACCCAGACCATCAGTGCCCTGGCGGGCTCGATCTTTGCGCCAGCGATTGCCGCCATATCCTTGGGCATCAGCGGCCCCAAGGCCTTTACCCGCCGGGTAGGCCGCAACGAAACCTTCAACCATGCTGGCAACGCCTGTTCGGCGCTGCTGGCCGGCGGCCTGGCCTACCTGTTCGGCCCGGTGGTGGTGTTCTACCTTATGGCCGTCTTGACCGTGGCCAGTGTGGTGGCGGTGAGCTGCGTGCCTGCCACGGCCATCGATCACCAAGTGGCTCGCGGCCTGGCGCATGGCCCTGGCGGTGATGACGCCCCTGCAGGGCTACGGGTACTGCTGCACAACCGGACCCTGCTGGTATTCGCCGCATGTTGCGCGCTGTTTCACCTGGCCAACGCGGCCATGCTGCCACTGGTCAGCCAGAAGCTCTCGCAGGTCGACCTGCAGCTGGCCACCCCGCTGACCTCCGCCTGCATCGTTGCCGCGCAACTGGTGATGGTGCCCATGGCGCTGCTGGTAGGCGCCAAGGCCGAACACTGGGGCCGCAAGCCGTTCCTGCTGATCGGTTTCCTGATACTGCCGCTTCGCGGGGCGCTCTATGTGGTGTCTGACAACCCGTTCTGGCTGGTGGGCGTGCAACTGCTCGATGGCATCGGCGCCGGAATCTTCGGTGCGCTGTTCCCGATTGTGGTCAAGGACCTGACCGAAGGTACCGGCCGATTCAATGTGAGCCTTGGCGCGCTGACCGCGGTGTTCGGGCTGGGCGCCGCGCTCAGCCCTGGCATCGCCGGGCTGGTGGTGCAGGCTGCAGGCTACGATGCGGCGTTCCTGACCCTGGCCGGTATCGCCGGGGTCGCCTTCATCCTGGTAGTGCTGGCGCTGCCAGAAACGCACCCGCGCAGCCTGCCAGCGCCACTGCCCACCCCGGTCGGAAACTGAGCGCCTTATGCCTGTCAGTGAAAGTGCATTGATCATCTGGGCGGTCGCCGCACTGGCGACCTGCGGCGTCATTTTGCGCCCATGGCGCGTTCCGGAGTACGTCTGGGCCATGGGCGGGGCGGTGCTGCTGGTCGGCCTTGGCCTGATGACGCCTCGGCGGGCCCTGGCCGCGGTGGCCGAAGGCGGTGACGTCTACCTGTTTCTGGTCGGCATGATGGTACTGGCCGAACTCGCTCGTCAGGAAGGCCTGTTCGACTGGCTGGCACGGTATGCCGTGCAGCATGCGCGGGGTTCCGGGCAACGGCTGTTCGACCTGGTATTCCTGGTGGGCACGCTGGTTACGGTGTTCCTGTCCAACGACGCCACGGCCGTGGTCCTGACCCCGGCAGTCTATGCCGCGTGCAAGGCCGCCAAGGCCGACCCACTGCCCTACCTGTTCATCTGCGCCTTCATCGCCAACGCCGCGAGTTTCGTACTGCCTATCTCCAACCCTGCCAACCTGGTGGTATTCGGCAGCCATATGCCGCCACTGCTGGACTGGCTACGCCAGTTCAGCCTGCCTTCCCTGGCCGCAATCTGCCTGACCTATGGGGTGCTGCGGGTGACTCAGCGCCGGCAGATCCGCCAACCGCTGGCGCTGAGCGTGAGCGGCGCGCCCCTGACGACTGGCGCCCGCCTGTGTGCAATGGGCATCGTGGTCACCGGCGCGTTGCTGCTGGGCGCCTCGGCACTGGACCGGGCGCTGGGGCTGCCAACATTCTGTGCCGGGGTGGCGACCACGGCACTGATCCACCTGTGGCAGCGGCGCAGCCCACTGCCGGTGCTGCGCCACGTGGCCTGGGGCGTGCTGCCCTTGGTGGCAGGCCTGTTCATACTGGTCGAAGCCGTTGCACAGACCGGGCTGATCGAACGCCTCGCCCAGGCACTGGCCAGCCTGTCCGCACAAACACCGGTTACCGCCAGCTGGGTCGGCGGCGTGGGTGTAGCGATCGCCAGCAACCTGATGAACAACCTGCCCACCGGGTTGATCGCCGGGTCCATGGGCTCGCTGATGGCGCTGCCCCAGCAAACCACTGCAGCCTTGCTGATCGGCGTCGACCTGGGGCCGAACCTGTCGATTACCGGCTCCCTGGCCACTCTGTTGTGGCTGGTGGCGATCCGCAGGGAGGGGGAGCATGTCAGCGCATGGCGTTTTCTGTGCCTGGGTGCGCTGGTGATGCCACCTGCGTTGGCCGCCGCGCTGCTGGCCTTGTGGGTATGACAGGGCCCGCCAGCGGCCAGCACTGCTAAAGCATCAAGGCGTGGCCGTGGCTGCCTCGGCCGGCTGCGCTTCCTGCTGCACCTGAATCGGCGCTGCTTCGGGCGGCGGTGCCAGCGGCTGCGAACCTTGGCTGTCATCCACCACGGGTGCCACTGGCGCCTCCGTGGCTGGGGCAGCCGCTGCTGGCGCGGGCTGCGTTTCGGTGACAGGCGCGGCCTGCGCGGCGGGCGTAGTTTCAGCAGCGGGTGCCGGCGCTGCTGCCGCCGGGGTCGGTGCCAGCGGGTTCGCCGCCGCTTGCTCCGGCAGCCCCAGGGTAACCGCCGGCTTTTCCACTTTTGGCGCTTCGACCTTGGCTTTGCTGACCTTCTTCGGCTTGGGCAGGTAACTTTCCACCAAGGCAAAATAGCGATCGTAGAATTGCGCCGCCGTTACCGTCTCGCTCGCGACCTTGACCATCGAGTCGTCGCTGGAGCCAATCGGCATCGACACCGACCCCAGCACACCCACGCCCAGGCTGGCCGAGGTGTTGGATTTTTTCAGCGCGTAGCGGTCCTGCAGGGCGTTGGCGAACATGGTCGAGTGCTGGTCGTCACTCGCGTCTGGCGCGCAGGTAACGTTGAAGCTGATCTGCAGGTGGTTTTCGCTGTTCTGCTGGAAGCTCTTGTTGCCCACTACCTGGTTGGCACCGCTGCTGGTGATGATGTAGCCCTGGCTGAGCAAGGCGCGCCGCGCCGCCTCGCAAGAGCCGGCATCGCTTACCGGGAAACTGCGCGAGAACGTACCCGAGTCAGCGAAGTTCTCGTGCTCGTAGACGGCCGCTTTTTTCGAAGAACAACCGCTCACGCCCGCCAGCACCAGGGCCAGCCCGAGCGCACCAAAGACGGAAGATCTGGTCATTGCGTATTCCGGGTATGTCGAGAGGGTGCCTATTGTGCAACACAGCAGGCAAGCACACCAACCACTGGTCGGTGAAGAACCTGTAAGGTTGGTGTAAATGTGGGCCCAGGCCAATAACAGCCAGGTACCAGAACGAAAAAAGCGACCCGAAGGTCGCTTTGACGTTGCCTCAAGGCGTTCATGGGGCCTTGGGGCGAAGATGGCGCAGCGGACGGGACTCGAACCCGCGACCCCCGGCGTGACAGGCCGGTATTCTAACCGACTGAACTACCGCTGCGTATCATTCAGGCTTGCGCCCGATTGAAACTGGGTCTGACCTTGGGCACGAGGGCCGCGAGGCAGGCACAAAAAAAGCGATTGGATCATCGCTTCTCTCGTGTTTGTTTCAAGGCGTTCTAGGGACCTTGAAACGAAGATGGCGCAGCGGACGGGACTCGAACCCGCGACCCCCGGCGTGACAGGCCGGTATTCTAACCGACTGAACTACCGCTGCGTATCGTTCAGGCTTGCGCCCGATTGAAACTGGGATCAGCCCAAGGCGTTGGCCTTGTGGCTTCAGACCGGTGCCAGGCACCCATCTGTTACTGAAAAATGGCGCAGCGGACGGGACTCGAACCCGCGACCCCCGGCGTGACAGGCCGGTATTCTAACCGACTGAACTACCGCTGCGCAGTGCGTTCCTCTCTGGCTTTGGGCTTCTTGCGAAACCTGAAGCGGCAGGAACATCTCAGGAAGTGGTGGGTGATGACGGGATCGAACCGCCGACCCTCTGCTTGTAAGGCAGATGCTCTCCCGGCTGAGCTAATCACCCTCGCGATGTTACTTGTTGCGTTTGCTTCGCTGAGGCCGCGAAATTTACGCAGGTGGCGAAGCTAAGTCAATAGCCCCGTTGGATTTTTTTCGAAGAAGTGGCAAGTGGCAAGTGGCAAGTGGCAAGTGGCAAGTGGCAAGTGGCAAGTGGCAAGTGGCAAGAAGAAGCATGGGGTCGCTTGATGAATTTCTGAACCCTACAAATGACGAAGGAACCTTGCGGTCCCCTCTTGCAGCTTGAAGCTTGAAGCTTGAAGCTTGAAGCTTGCAGCTTGCAGCTTGCAGCTTGCAGCTTGCAGCTCAGGTATAGATCATCTTGCGTGTCATGCCGCCATCGACCACGAACTCCTGGCCAGTGACGAACGCCGCCTGCCGTGACAGCAACCAGGCAACCATGGCAGCCACATCCTCCACGGTCCCTACCCTGCCCGTCGGGTGCTGGGCGTGGTCGGCTTCGCTCAATGGCTCGGCACGGCGCTGCGCCGGGTCACGGGCATCGATCCAGCCAGGGCTCACCGCGTTGACGCGGATCTCCGGGCCCAAACTTATCGCCAGCGCATGGGTCAAGGCCACCAGGCCGCCCTTGCTCGCCGCGTAGGCCTCGGTATCAGGCTCGGACTGCCGCGCCCGGGTGGAGGTGAGGTTGACGATCGCCCCGTTGTGCGCACGCAGGTACGGCGCACAATGCTTGGCCAGCAGCATCGGGCCATTCAGGTTCACCGCCAGCACCCGGTTCCACTGCGCCAGGCTCAGGCTTTCCAGGGTCTGGTTGTGCGGGTTGGCGATCGCTGCATTGCACACCAGTGCATCCAGGCGGCCAAATTGCCCGAGCACCTCGGACACCCCGGCACTGACCTGGGCTTCGTCGGCAACGTCCATGGTGATGAACCAGGCATTGTCACCCAGGGCCTTGGCCACCTTGGCCCCCCGCTGCCGGTCTAGGTCGCTGAGCACCACCTGCCAACCCTCGCAGATCAACCAGGCGGCAATGCCCAGGCCGATGCCGCGCGCGGCACCGGTCACCAGTGCTACCCGGCCGTTGTGGCCCGGGGTGCTGCCGCCAATCTGCATCACAGCGCGGCCAACCCACGCGCCAGGTCGGCCTGCAGGTCTGCCACGTCTTCCAGGCCCACCGCAACGCGGATCAGGCTGTCGCGAATACCTGCAGCCTCACGCTCCTGCGGCGACAGGCGGCCGTGGGACGTGGTGGCCGGGTGGGCGATGGTGGTCTTGCTGTCGCCCAGGTTGGTGGTGATGGAAATCACCCGAGTGGCGTCGATGAAGCGCCAGGCGCCCTCTTTGCCGCCCTTGACCTCGAAGCTGACCACTGCACCAAAGCCACTCATCTGGCGCTTGGCCAGGGCGTGCTGGGGGTGGCTTGGCAAGCCGGCGTAATGCACCTTCTCCACGCCGTCCTGTCGCTCCAGCCACTCAGCCAGGGCCTGGGCACTTTCGCAATGCGCACGCATGCGCAACCGCAAGGTTTCCAGGCCCTTGGTGAAGATCCAGGCATTGAACGGGCTGAGGGTCGGGCCTGCGGTACGCAGGAAGCCCACCACCTCTTTCATCTGCTCGGCTCGGCCGGCCACTGCGCCGCCCATGCAACGCCCCTGGCCGTCGATGAACTTGGTCGCCGAGTGGAACACGATATCGGCACCCAGCTTCAACGGTTGCTGCAGTGCCGGGGTGCTGAAGCAGTTGTCGACGACCAGCATGGCGCCATGGGCATGGGCGATTTCACTGAGGGCAGTGATATCGACCAGTTCGGCCAGCGGGTTGGACGGCGATTCGACGATCAGCAGCTTGGTATTGGCCTTGATGGCCTTTTCCCAGCCCGCGAGGTCGGCCAGCGGCACGTAGTCCACCTGCAGGCCGAAGCGCTTGAAGTACTTCTCGAACAGGCTGATGGTCGAGCCAAATACGCTCTGCGACACCAGCACATGGTCACCGCCACTGCACAACGACATGACCACCGCAAGCAGCGCCGCCATGCCGGTGGAGGTGCCCACGGCCTGCTCGGCGCCTTCCATCGCTGCCAGCCGCTCTTCGAAGACACGCACCGACGGGTTGGTGTAACGCGAATAGACGTTGCCTGGCGTTTCGCCGGCGAAACGCGCAGCGGCGTCTGCCGCCGTGCGGAACACATAGCTGGAGGTCAGGAACAGCGCTTCGCTGTGCTCGCCTTCCGGTGTACGGCTTTGGCCAGCGCGCACCGCCAGGGTGTCGAAACCGACACCCTCGAGGTCGCTGTCCAGTCGCCCGGCATCCCATTGATCCGTCATGCCGTCGCTCCCTGAATCAGTTGTTGTAGAGGTCGATGATCGCGCTGACCGCCTGGTTCTTGACCTTGGCCAGGTCGTTACGGGCCTGCTCGATGCGGTCGAGGTAGGCTTCGTCGATATCGCCGGTGACATACTCACCGTTGAACACCGCGCAGTCGAAGTGCTCGATCTTGATCTTGCCGCCGCCGACCGAGTCGATCAGGTCCGGCAGGTCCTGATAGACCAGCCAGTCGGCGCCAATCAACTCACCCACCTGTTCGGTGGTGCGGTTGTGGGCGATCAGTTCGTGCACGCTCGGCATGTCGATGCCGTAGACGTTGGGGAAGCGCACTGCCGGGGCTGCCGAGCAGAAGTAGACATTCTTGGCGCCGGCTTCGCGGGCCATCTGGATGATCTGCTTGCACGTGGTACCGCGCACGATCGAATCGTCCACCAGCATCACGTTCTTGCCACGGAATTCCAGTTCGATGGCGTTGAGCTTCTGGCGCACCGACTTCTTGCGCGCCGCCTGGCCAGGCATGATGAAGGTACGGCCGATGTAACGGTTCTTGACGAAGCCTTCGCGGAACTTGACACCCAGGCGGTTGGCCAGCTCCAGGGCGGCGGTGCGGCTGGTGTCCGGAATCGGGATGACCACGTCGATGTCGTGATCGGGGCGCTCGCGCATGATCTTGTCGGCGAGCTTTTCACCCATGCGCAGGCGCGCCTTGTACACCGACACACCGTCGATGATCGAGTCTGGGCGGGCCAGGTAGACATGCTCGAAGATGCATGGCTGCAGCTTCGGCGCTTCGGCGCACTGCTTGGTGAACAGCTGGCCTTCTTCGGTGATGTACACCGCTTCGCCAGGTGCCAGGTCGCGGATCAGGGTGAAACCGAGCACGTCCAGGGCGACGCTTTCGGAGGCGATCATGTATTCCACGCCTTCGTCGGTGTGACGCTGGCCGAACACCACCGGGCGAATGCCGTGCGGGTCACGGAAGCCGACGATACCGTAGCCGGTGATCATTGCCACCACGGCGTAGCCACCCACACAGCGGCTGTGCACATGGGAAACGGCAGCGAACACGTCTTCTTCGGTCGGCTGCAGCTTGCCGCGCACCGCCAGCTCGTGGGCGAACACGTTGAGCAGCACTTCCGAGTCGGAGTTGGTGTTGACGTGGCGCAGGTCGGACTCGTAGATCTCCTTGGCCAACTGTTCTACGTTGGTCAGGTTGCCGTTATGCGCCAGGGTGATGCCATACGGGGAGTTGACGTAGAACGGCTGGGCCTCGGCCGAGGTCGAGCTGCCCGCGGTCGGGTAGCGCACATGGCCGATGCCGATGTTGCCCACCAGGCGCTGCATGTGGCGCTGCTGGAACACGTCGCGCACCAGGCCATTATCCTTGCGCAGGAACAACCGGCCGTCATGGCTGGTCACGATACCGGCAGCGTCCTGGCCGCGGTGCTGGAGGACCGTAAGCGCGTCATACAGCGCCTGATTGACGTTCGACTTACCGACGATACCGACGATGCCACACATGCGACGCAACCCCTACTTTGATGAAACTTGAGTGAATAGCGCTCAGGGCTTAGCTGGCCCGAGCAACTGTTCCTTGAACGGAAGATCAGCCGGAGCGCTGATCAGACCACCGGGCGACCACTGGCCGGCGAAACCCAGAATCAGGTTTTTCGACCAGTCGGCGACCAGAAGAAATTGTGGTATCAGGCGCGATTCCTGCCACCAGGTGTCCTGTTGAACCGGCCCCAGGCTGATCAGGCCGATGGCCACCACTACCAGCAAGGCCCCGCGCGCGGCGCCGAAGGCCATGCCCAGGAAGCGATCGGTGCCGGACAGCCCGGTCACGCGGATCAGCTCGCCGACCAGGAAGTTGACCATGGCCCCCACCAGCAAGGTGGCGACGAAAAGAATGGCGCAGCCTGCGATGACGCGCATCGATGGCGTCTGGATGTAGCTTTCAAGATACACCGAGAGCGAACCGCCGAACATCCAGGCAACCGCACCGGCAATGATCCAGATGAGCAAGGACAAGGCTTCCTTGACGAAGCCGCGCTTGAGACTGATCAGTGTGGAGACGGCGATGATCGCGATGATCGCCCAATCAACCAGGGTAAATGCCACGGTGCTGCCTGCAGACGTTTGAGGCGGCGCATTTTACCAGAGCGGTGGGGGCTTGGGTAAGCGGAATGTCAGGTGGATTGGTGTTTGCTTCATCGCCAGCGAGCCAGCTCCCACAGGGATCGCCTTTAGGGCTGACAGGTGTTTGCCGCAAGGTATGGCAGCGCCTGTTAGAGCGAGCGCCGCCCGCGCGGCGCAATCGCGAGCTGCGCTCGCTCCTACGTTTGTTTCGGGCCAATTATTCCTGTGCGATTCGCGCGCGAACCCCTTGGTGCATGCCTCAATATCGCGCCGTACAAACAAGGCGGCCGCGCGCGCCTGTCACAGGCGTTACTGGCCCTAAACAAACGTAGGAGCGAGCGCAGCTCGCGATTGCGCCGCGCGGGCGGCGCTCGATCTCACAGGCGCTGCATATCTTCTGACAAACACCTGCCAGCCCTGATGCGATCTCTGTGTGTGTGGCTTGCCGGCGATGGGCGGCAAAGCCGCCCCGGCGATATCAGCCGCGCTCAGGCTGGAAGCGCACCACAAAGCCCTTCAGGCTGTTCTGGCGGTTGACCGCATCGCGCACGCGCTCGGCCTCGGCGCGCTCGATCAATGGACCCACATACACCCGGTTCATGCCGCCGGCCGAACGGATATAGGCGTTGTAACCCTGGCTACGCAAGGTTTGCTGCAGCTTCTCGGCACCGGCGCGGTTGGACAGGCTGGCCAGCTGGATCGACCAGCTGACCGGCAGCCCGTTGACGTCGATCTTCGATGGCGCAGCCTGGGCCGGCGTCGCTGCAGGTTTGGTTTCGACCTTGGCCGCCGGTGCGGCGGCCTGCGGCTTGGCCGGCTGGGCCTGTGCCTGGGTCTGTGGCGAGGCCGTGATCGGCTGGCTGGGCGTGCTGGCAGGGGCAGTCGACTCGTCGACCACCACCGGCGCCGACTGCGGTGCTTCAGGAACTTCCTGCGGCTGCGGCACGGTCACCGGGTCTACCTTCACTTCCGGCAGGCTGGGCATGGCAGGTGCCTGCGGGGCTTCGACGCGCACCTGGCGCATCTCGTCCTCGCGGGTGAACAGCATCGGCAGGAAGATCACCGCCAGTGCCACCAGCACCAGCGCACCGACCATGCGCTGTTTCATCCCTTTATCCAGCACTGCCATCTACTCAACCCTCCTGGGCATGCCGCTCCAGCCACGCCAGGGCCTGGGCGACACAGAAAAACGAACCGAACAGCACGATCTGGTCATCTGCCGTTGCCTGCGCGCATTGCCCTTCGAGGGCCGCGTCGACTCCGGCATAAGACTTCACCGCCGCGCCAAGGTTCGCCAAGGCGTCGGCCAACTCGGCAGCCGGCCGGCTGCGCGGGGTGTCCAGCGGGGCCACGGCCCAGTCATCGATCAGCCCGTGCAGCGGCGCGACCACGCCTGCCAAGTCCTTGTCGGCGAGCAGGCCGAATACCGCCAGCCGGCGCCCCTTCAGCGGCCGGCTCGCCAGGCGACGGGCCAGGTACTGCGCCGCATGCGGGTTGTGCCCGACATCCAGCAGCAGCTCCACCGGCCGGCCCTGCCAGACCAGCTGGCGACGGTCTAGACGCCCGGTAATCCGGGTATCCAGCAACGCCTGGCGCACCTGCGCGGCATCCCACGGCAGGCCCATCAACAGGTACGCCTGCAGGGCCAGCGCGGCGTTTTCCATCGGCAGGTCGAGCAACGGCAGGCCGTTCAGCTCAACGGGCGCGCCATCGGCTGCAGTGCCACGCCAGTTCCAGCCGTTTTCGGCGCTTGCCAGGTCAAAGTCACGGCCGCGCAGGAACAATGGCGCTGCCAGTTCGGCGGCTTTGTCCAGCAGCGGTTGTGGCGGGTCGAGATCGCCGCACAGGGCCGGTTTGCCAGGGCGGAAGATACCGGCCTTTTCAAAGGCCACCTGCTCGCGGGTGTCGCCCAGGTAATCGACATGGTCGACGCCGATACTGGTCACCAGGGCCAGGTCGGCGTCCACCACGTTCACGGTGTCCAGGCGCCCGCCAAGACCCACTTCCAGCACCACGGCATCGAGCTGCGACTGGTGGAACAACCAGAACGCAGCCAGCGTGCCCATCTCGAAGTAGGTCAGGGAAGTATCGCCCCGCGCCGCCTCCACGGCGGCGAAGGCTTCGCACAGGCGCTCATCGCTGGCCTCTAGGCCATCGATCAGCACCCGCTCGTTGTAGCGCAACAGGTGCGGCGAGCTGTACACGCCGACCTTGAGCCCCTGGGCGCGCAGCAACGAGGCCACGAAGGCGCAGGTCGAACCCTTGCCGTTGGTGCCGGTCACGGTCACCACGCGTGGCGCCAGCTTACCCAGCGCCAGCCGGGCAAGTACCTGCTGCGACCGCTCCAGGCCCATGTCGATGGCCGAGGGGTGCAACTGCTCGAGGTAGGCGAGCCATTCGCCCAGGGATCGTTGTTTCATCACGCGACGGCAGCCGCCTCACGCGCTTGCTCGGGGGTTTCCTGGCCAGTCATCTGCGCCAGCAGGCGAGCCAGGCGCGGGCGCAGTTCGCCACGGGAGATGATCAGGTCGATGGCGCCGTGCTCCAGCAGGAACTCGCTACGCTGGAAGCCTTCCGGCAGCTTTTCGCGTACGGTCTGTTCGATCACGCGCGGGCCGGCGAAGCCGATCAGCGCCTTCGGTTCGCCGACGATGACGTCGCCGAGCATGGCCAGGCTGGCGGACACACCGCCGTAGACCGGGTCGGTCAGCACCGAGATGAACGGAATGCCTTCTTCGCGCAGGCGCGCCAGCACCGCCGAGGTCTTGGCCATCTGCATCAGCGAGATCAGCGCCTCTTGCATGCGCGCACCGCCGGAAGCGGAGAAGCAGACCATTGGGCAACGGTGCTCCAGGGCGTAGTTGGCAGCGCGGACGAAGCGCTCACCGACGATGGCGCCCATGGAACCGCCCATGAACGAGAACTCGAAGGCACTGACCACGATCGGCATGCCCATCAGGGTACCGCTCATGGAGATCAGCGCGTCTTTTTCGCCGGTCTGCTTCTGCGCGCCGGTGAGGCGGTCCTTGTACTTCTTGCCATCGCGGAATTTCAGGCGGTCGACCGGCTCGAGGTCGGCACCCAGTTCGGCACGGCCTTCGGCGTCGAGGAAGATGTCGATGCGCGCGCGTGCGCCGATGCGCATGTGATGGTTGCACTTGGGGCAGACATCGAGGGTTTTTTCCAGCTCCGGGCGATACAGCACGGCCTCGCAGGACGGGCACTTGTGCCACAGGCCTTCAGGCACCGAGCTCTTTTTCACCTCGGAACGCATGATCGAAGGGATCAGTTTGTCGACTAACCAGTTGCTCATGCTTTTTTTCTCCAGTATTGGCAGGCGCGGCCGTTATCATCGGCCTGCCCTGCCCTTGAGCTCAAAATCTGTTACGAAACGATGATGGACCGGCCGCCGGGGCTTCCAGCGCGCCACTCCACCGCTAATGCGTTGTGTTGCCGCCACCATGGGTGCGGCTGCCCGGCAGGGCTGCGAATGCTATGGACGATGGCGCGCAGCCAGCCGTCACATCTGCCATCACGCCTGCCTCACCGCCTGCATGAAGGCTTCGATCTTCGCGGCGTCCTTGATGCCCTTGGCCTGCTCCACCCCACCGCTGACATCCACCGCATAGGGCCGTACCTGGGCGATGGCCTGGCCGACGTTGGCCGCCGAAAGCCCACCGGCAAGAATGATCGGTTTGCTCAGCCGCGCCGGTACCAGGGACCAGTCGAACGCCTCGCCGGTTCCCCCAGGCACACCCGCCACATAGGTATCGAGCAGGATGCCGCGAGCGCCTGCATAGCGCTGGCAGGCTGCCTCGAGGTCATCGCCCGGGCGCACCCGCAGGGCTTTGATCCAGGGGCGGTGGTAGCCCTCGCAGTCCTCCGGGGCTTCATCGCCGTGGAACTGTAGCAGGTCCAGTGGAACCACTTCGAGGATCTCGTTCAATTCGCACCGCGAGGCATTGACGAACAGCCCTACCGTGGTCACGAACGGCGGCAGTTCAGCAATGATTGCCCGCGCCTGGCGCACGTCCACTGCGCGTGGGCTTTTGGCATAAAAGACGAAACCGATGGCATCGGCCCCGGCCTCGACAGCAGCCAACGCGTCTTCGATGCGGGTAATCCCGCAGATCTTGCTGCGAACATAGCTCATGAAACGCGAACCCTGATGATAACGGTCAAAGGCCGGATGTTAGCAAATGGCTTTTCGCCCGTCAGTCCGCCAACCCTTCATAACCGCTTAAAAAGTGTGGGCCAATGTAACGCCTGGGTAGGGTGAACGTGTCGGGGTACTCCACCTGCACCAGGTACAGCCCATAGGGATGGGCGGTTACCCCGCCTTCGCGGCGGTCACGCCCTTCCAGCACCTCACGCGCCCAGCTCACCGGGCGTTCGCCGCTACCGATGGCCATCAACACGCCGGCAATGTTGCGCACCATGTGGTGCAGGAAGGCGGTGGCGCGCACGTCCAGCACGATCATCTGGCCATGGCGGGTAACCCGCAGGTGGTAGATATGCTTGATCGGCGACTTGGCCTGGCACTGGCTGGCGCGGAAGGCGCTGAAATCGTGCGTGCCGAGCAGCGACTGTGCCGCCTGGGCCATTCGCTCGACGTCGAGCGGGCGGTGGTTCCAGGTCACCTCCTCGGCCAGGTGCGCCGGGCGGATCGGGTCGTTGTAGATGACATAGCGGTAGCGCCGGGCGCATGCCTTGAAGCGAGCATGGAAATCAGCCGGCATCGGCTGCGACCAGACCACACTGATGTCGTGCGGCAGGTTGAAGTTGGTGCCCATGGTCCAGGCACGTTCGTCGCGCACGGCACGGGTGTCGAAATGCACAACCTGCCCACAGCCATGAACACCGGCATCGGTGCGGCCGGCGCAAACCACGGCGATCGGCTCGTTGGCGACCTTGGACAGCGCTTGCTCCAAGGCTTGCTGGACACTGGGCACGCCGCTGGCCTGGCGCTGCCAGCCGCGGTAGCGTGCGCCCTTGTATTCCACACCCAGGGCGATGCGGGAGTAGCCTTCGGCCGCAGATTCGGTGGCGGCGGTGTCGATGATGTCCAAGAGCATGAAACCTGTGGGGTGTACGAAATGGCGGGGATTATAACGACAACGGCAGCCGCGTAGGGCTGCCGTTGCTTGTCCACTGTAACCGATGGCCGCCTCGCCGGCGTCAGACCAACCGGGACAGCATGTCCTTGGCTTCCTGGCGCTGAGTGTCGTCGCCGTCCTTGACCACTTCGTCGAGGATATCGCGTGCGCCCTGGCTGTCGCCCATGTCGATATAGGCGCGAGCCAGGTCCAGCTTGGTGGCCACTTCATCACTGCCGGAGAAGAAGTCAAAGTCGAGATCGTCCAGCGGCTCCGGCTCTGGCTGCGCGGCTGCATCTTCGCTGGTGAAGTGCGGTTCCAGCGAGGGCGCCTCCAGGCTCTGCGACAGCTTGTCCAGCTCGGCGTTCACGTCATCGAGTTCCGAGGCAAAGCTTTTGTCTGCCGGCGAATCGTCTTCCAGCGACAGTGACAGGTCGAAGTCCGAGGGCAGATCGAACTCGGAGACAGGATCGAACTCTGGCACGCTGTCGAAGGCCGCCAGCTCGGCAGCCACATCGCCCGCGGCGGTGTCGGCTGCTGGCGCAGCAGCGGGGGTGACGGGTTCGGTGACATCGAGGTCGAAATCCGACAGGTCGACCGCGGGTTGCGGCTCGGCCTGGGCCAGCATGGCTTCGAAATCCGCATCGGCGTCGGCTTGCAGGTCCTCATCCAGAGCGAACGGCTGTTCTTCTGGCGGCGCACCTGGCTGCACCGGCTCGTCCAGCACCGGTTCGGCGATCACCAGCTCATCAGGCACTGGCGCCTGCGCCGCGGGCTCGTCGAGCATCGCCGCGGCCAGCGGATTGTCCTCGGGCAGGTCTTCCCCAAGGCCAAGGTCAAAGGCATGGTCCAGGTCCGGCTCGCCCAGCCCCTGATCCTCCAGGCCGGCGACGTCCAGGATAGGCACTTCATCGAGAGGGTCCAGCCCGGCATCAGGCTCAGCGCCAACCTCCGGCTCAGCCACTGCCTGCGGTTCGAGCTCTGGCACCTGCTCAGGCACCCCATCGGCAACCACCGGCGCCGCGGCGTCATCGTGCAACAACTCCTGCACGTACTGCTCGTCCATTTCGGCAGCCAAAGCTGCCGCGCCCAGGCCGGCAGCTGCCAGGCCCAGCATGGCTGGGTAGCGTTCTTTCAACTCGGCCACAGCGGCGCCATTGTGCTCGCCGTCTTGCAGCTGGCGCTCCTGTTCGGCGAAGGCCGTCTGATCACCCTGGCGCGCATACACGTCCATCAGCTTCAGGCGCAGGTCATCACGGGCCGGGGCAGCGGCCACGGCAGGCTCCAGCAAATCGGCGGCACGGTTCAGGCGCCCCTCGGCCAGGCACTGGTCGACCTCCGCCAGCAGCGCGGCGTGAGGGTCTGCCGGTGGCTCTGCGGCAGCCGGTTCGGCCACTTTTTCCGCAGCCACGGCAGCGGCGGCCGATGCGGCGACCACTGCAGGCGACAAGGTGACGCTCGGCTCGGCCACTTCGACGCCGTCGAAGCTTTCGGTGTCGGTATCGAAACCGGTGCCCTGCTCTTCTTCCAGCGCCCGCGCCATGCGCAGGTGCTTTTCCGCCTCTTGTTGAGCCTTGCGCTTGCGCGCCAGCAACCACAACAGCAGTGCCAGGACAAGAATGGCAGACCCGGCGATCAGCCACAGCAGCCAAGGGTTACCGAGAATCTGCTCGAGCGCGCCGTTCGCCTGGCTGGCCGGCGCCGGGGCAGGCTCTGCCGCCGGCTTGCTGGCAGGTGCAGCCTGGGGGGGGGGCTGGCTCGCCGCTCGCCTCGGCACCTGCCGCAGGCGCTGACGCGGCTTGCGGCGCGGGCGCCGGGGCGACGCCTGCCGGGGACGGCGTGGCGGCACCCTGCGCCTGAAGACGCGCCAACTGGTCGTTTTTCAGGTCGATCAGACGCTGCAGCTTGTCCAGCTGGCTCTGCAGGTCACTCATGCGGCTCTTGAGTTCGGCGTTGTCGCGGCGGCTGGTATCGAGACTTTCCTGCGCCACCGCCAGCTTGTCGCTTAGCGCTTTGGCCTGGTCGGCCCCCGCCTGGTTGCCCGGGCTGACCAGGCGCAGGTTGTCGCCCTGGGCAACACGCGCCGGGGCGGCGTCGGCGGCACCACGGCGAGTGGCGTCCAGCTGACGGGCCCGCGGGCCCAACCGACGGCCCTCACGCCAGGCCGCGTACTGCTCGGCCACCTCACGGTTGGCCTCGGCCTGGGCGATGCTCTGAACCTGCTGCTGGTCGGGCAGGCGCAGCACCTGGCCAATCTTCAGCTGGTTGATGTTATTGCCGATGAAGGCATCCGGGTTCAGGGCCTGGATGGCGATCATGGTCTGCTGGATCGAACCGCCCTGGGTGTTGCGAGCAGCAATTTGCCACAACGTGTCGCGACGCTGGGTGGTGTAGCTGCTGGCAGCGGTACTGGCCGGGTTGAGATTGCCAGCAGCCGGTTTATCGCCCTGGGCCTGGGCCTGGTCGAGCAACACGCTGTAGTCACGCAGCAGGCGGCCCTGCGGCCACATCACCTGGACCAGGAACTTGACCACTGGCCCAGGCAGCGGCTGGCTGGAGGTCACCCGCAGCACGCTTTTGCCGTTGGGGTTGATGACCGGCGTGAAGGTGAGGTCTTCGAGGTAGGCCGCGAATGGCACCCCGGCCTTGCTGAACTCTTGCGCAGGCGCCAGGCTGGGTGCCACTTCGGCGGCCTTGAGGTCGCGCACGTCGAGCAATTCGATCTCGGCGTCCAGCGGCTGATTCTGTGCCGACTTCAGGGTCAGCTCCCCCAGGCCCAGCGCATTCGCCATGCCAGACGACAGCGCTGAAGCTGCAGCCATGGCCAGAACCAGTTTGCGAATTCGAAGCATGACCTCTTCCCTTGTATGAATCGTCCCGAAACCTGCATGCGGAGCAGGACAAAAGTGCTCGCCAGTATCTTTTACAGCCTGTGTTTAATCAACAATTGCGCCACTTGCACAGCGTTGAGCGCGGCACCTTTGCGCACGTTGTCGGTGGTCAGCCAGAGGTTGAGCTGCTGCTGTTCATCAATACCGTGCCGTACACGACCAACATAGACCACGTCTTGCCCGACTGCGTCACCAACCGGGGTTGGATAGTCATCATTTTCCACCCGTTCGATACTGTCGGCAGCCTCCAGGGCCTGGTTGACCGCGGCCAGATCGACCGGGTGACGGCTTTGCACGGCCACACTGAAGCTATCGCCGAAAAACACCGGTACTTGAATGCAGCTCACGGAAATCTTCAACTCAGGCAGGCCCAGCAGCACGCGCAGCTCAGTGACCAGGCGGCGCTCCAGCGCGGTATGGCCCTCATCGTCGGCGGCACCGACCTGGGCCAACAGGTTGAACGCTACCTGGCGGTCGAAGAAGCGTGGCTCCAGCGGCCGGGCATTGAGCAGTTCGGCAGTTTGCCTGGCCAGTTCGCTGACGCCCTCGCGGCCTTGCGCCGAAACGGCCAGTGCGGCCATCACCTGGATACGCTCGATTTCCAGCAGGCCCTTGAGCGGCGCCAGGGCGACGGCCAAGGCGACAGCGGCCGAGCACGGGCTGACAATTCGCGCGGGCAGCGCCAGGCTGGCGATGCGCTCGGCGTTGGCTTCGGGCACCAGCGCCAGGGCGTCGTCCAGGCCACCGGACAGGTCGATCACCGTGCAACCGGCTTGCAGCGCCTTGCCGGCAAAGCTGCGGGTGACCGCAGCGCCAGTGGCGAAGAACGCCAGCTTGACCTGGCCGAAATCGAAGCTGTCGACTTCGCGAACCTTCAGTTTCTTCCCGGCGAACATCACGCTGCTGCCGGCCGACTCCATGCTGGCCAGCAGGTGCAGGGTTGCCACGGGGAAATCCAGTTCTTCGAGGATCTGTACCAAGGCTTCACCGACGCTGCCGGTGGCGCCGACGACGGCGATGTCCAATGGGTGTGTCATGGTAGGGATCCTCTTGCAGAAAACGGCGGGGGCGGCACTTTACTCGGATTGCAGGGTTTTGTCTGTGATGGCTTCAGCTTGGTTGGGCCAGCTGCGGTAGCAGACTGCTTGACGGGGCCAGCGGTGGTTCGCGGAGGCTGCAGCAGCTGGCGCCAAACAAAAAACCCGTGCTGTTGCCAGCACGGGTTTTCGGACGAACCAGAACGATCAACGCTCCAGCAGAATCCGCAGCATGCGGCGCAGCGGCTCGGCAGCGCCCCACAGCAGCTGGTCACCCACGGTGAATGCGCCCAGGTACTGCGAGCCCATGTTCAGCTTGCGCAGGCGGCCAACCGGAATGTTCAGGGTGCCGGTGACCTTGGTCGGCGACAACTCCTGCATGCTGATTTCACGCTGGTTAGGCACCAGTTTCACCCAAGGGTTGTGCTGGCTGATCATGCCTTCGATATCGGCAATCGGCACATCCTTGTTCAGCTTGATGGTCAACGCCTGGCTGTGGCAACGCATGGCGCCGATGCGCACGCAGATACCATCGACCGGGATCGGGCTCTTGAAGCGGCCGAGGATCTTGTTGGTTTCGGCCTGGGCCTTCCACTCTTCACGGCTTTGGCCGTTCGGCAGTTCCTTGTCGATCCACGGGATCAGGCTGCCAGCCAGCGGTACGCCGAAGTTCTCGGTCGGGAACGCTTCGCTGCGCATGGCCTCGGCGACCTTGCGGTCAATGTCGAGAATGGCGCTGGCCGGGTTGGCCAGGTCGTCGGCGACGGCCGCGTGGGTAGCGCCCATCTGCTTGATCAGCTCACGCATGTTCTGTGCGCCAGCGCCCGAGGCTGCCTGGTAGGTCATGGCACTCATCCACTCGACCAGGCCAGCTTCGAACAGGCCACCCAGGCCCATCAGCATCAGGCTGACAGTGCAGTTGCCGCCGATGTAGTTCTTGGTACCGGCGTCCAGTTGCTGGTCGATGACCTTGCGGTTGACCGGGTCGAGGATGATGACCGCGTCATCCTGCATGCGCAGGGACGAGGCGGCGTCGATCCAGTAACCCTGCCAGCCGGCTTCGCGCAGCTTGGGGAAGACCTCGTTGGTGTAGTCGCCGCCCTGGCAGGTCAGGATAACGTCGAGGGTCTTGAGTTCTTCAATCGAGTAAGCGTCCTTGAGCGGCGCTGTATCCTTGCCCACGTTCGGGCCTTGGCCACCCACGTTGGAGGTGGTGAAGAACACCGGCTCGATAAGGTCGAAGTCCTGCTCCTCCAGCATCCGCTGCATGAGCACGGAACCGACCATACCGCGCCAACCGATCAGACCTACACGTTTCATCGCAACTACACCTTTGCTAAAAGTGGGCCGCCACCAGGAATGTGGGGTGGCGGGCCAGAGAGATTACAGATTCCGCAGGGCTGCGACTACTGCGTCGCCCATTTCCTGCGTACCAACTTTGGTGCAGCCTTCCGAGAAGATGTCGCCCGTGCGCAGCCCCTGGTCCAGAACCAGGCTCACGGCCTTCTCGATCGCCTCGGCGGCGGCCGACTGATTGAAGCTGTAGCGCAGCATCATCGACACCGACAGAATGGTCGCCAATGGGTTGGCGATACCCAGGCCGGCGATGTCCGGGGCCGAGCCGTGGCAAGGCTCGTACATGCCCTTGTTGTCGGCATCCAGCGAGGCCGAAGGCAGCATGCCGATGGACCCGGTCAGCATGGAAGCTTCGTCCGACAGAATGTCACCAAACATGTTGTCGGTCACCATCACGTCGAACTGCTTGGGGGCGCGCACCAGTTGCATGGCGGCGTTGTCCACGTACATGTGGCTCAGTTCCACATCCGGGTAGTCCTTGGCCACGTCTTCGACCACTTCGCGCCACAGCTGGCTGGAAGCGAGCACGTTGGCCTTGTCCACCGAGCACAGTTTCTTGCCGCGCACGCGGGCCATGTCGAAACCGACACGGGCAATGCGGCGCACTTCGCTTTCGCTGTACGGCAGGGTGTCGTAGGCCTGGCGCTCGCCACCTTCCAGTTCACGCTGGCCGCGTGGGGCGCCGAAGTAGATACCGCCGGTCAGCTCACGAACGATGAGAATGTCCAGGCCGGAAACGATCTCGGGCTTGAGCGAAGACGCGTCGGCCAGTTGCGGGTAGAGGATGGCCGGGCGCAGGTTGGCGAACAGGCCCAGTTGCGAACGGATTTTCAGCAGGCCGCGCTCCGGGCGGATATCACGCTCGATCTTGTCCCACTTCGGCCCGCCCACCGCGCCCAGCAAGACCGCGTCGGCCTTGCGCGCACGCTCCAGGGTTTCGTCGGCCAGGGGCACGCCGTGCTTGTCGATGGCAGCGCCACCGATCACATCGTGGGCCAGGCTGAAACCGAGCTGGAACTTGTCGTTGGCCAGCTCCAGCACCTTGACCGCTTCGGCCATGATTTCCGGCCCGATACCGTCACCTGGGAGAATCAGAATCTGCTTGCTCATGCTTTCCTCTATCCATTCACACGGCGTGGCCAAGCGGGCCCCACCGAAAAAAACTTATCGCTCTGCCCACAGCACCAGTACATCGCTGCTGAACGAGCCATCGCTGTCGATCTGATAATACTGCCGTACTTCTTCGCCCATGGCTTGCTGCAATTGGCGGATAGCCACGCGCATCGGCTCGGGGGTACGCATGCGCTCGACCCAGCTGGAAAACTCCAGGCGCAGCGGCTGGCGGGTGTGGCTGCGCACGTGCAAACCGGCTTCGCTAACCTGGCGCTGCCATTCGGCGGCGGAATAATCGCGCACGTGGCTGGTGTCGCGCAGCACTTCGACCGTTTGCAGGTAGGTGTCGAGCAGCGGGCTGCCCGGTGACATCACATCGATGAACGCCGCCACGCCGCCTGGCTTGAGCACCCGGCGCACTTCGCGCAAGGCCAGGCCCAGGTCGCTCCAGTGGTGGGCCGAGTAGCGGCTGAAAACGAAATCGAACGATGCATCGGCGAACGGCAGGCGTTCGGCCGCGCCGCGTTCGGTGATGATATTGCCCAGGCCGCGCTCGGCAGCGGCGCTGGCGACCACATCGAGCATGGCCTGCGACAGGTCGTAGGCGACCACTTCGGCGACCAGCGGCGCAACGTGGAAGCTGACATGCCCGGCACCGCAGCCCAGGTCCAGCACACGGGCGGCGCCCTGCCCTGCCAGTTCGGCCTGGAGCAAGGCAAATTCACTGCCCTGGGCGTGTACGGCGCTGCTGAGGTAGGCACTGGCTTGTTCGCCGAACTGGCGTTGGACCACGTCGGTGTGTTGGCTGCTGGTCATGTCTCGATCCTTTTGGTTCTGGGTTGGCTTGCCGGCGATGAGGCCAGCGAACCCGGCTACATCATTCAGGCATCCCGGAACAGCCAAGGCTGCGCAGCACGGTGCTTGCCCTCGAAGGCCTTGATCGCATCGCTGTCCTGCAGGGTCAGGCCGATATCGTCCAGGCCGTTGAGCAGGCAGTGCTTGCGGAAGGCATCGATCTCGAAGTGCAGCACCTTGCCGTCTGGGCGGGTCACCGCCTGGGCCTGCAAGTCGATGGTCAGCTGGTAGCCCGGGTTGGCTTCCACCTGCTTGAACAACTCGTCCACTTCCTCATCGCTGAGGATGATTGGCAGCAAGCCGTTCTTGAAGCTGTTGTTGAAGAAGATGTCAGCGAAGCTCGGCGCAATGATGCTGCGGAAGCCATACTCGTCCAGCGCCCAGGGGGCGTGCTCGCGGCTGGAGCCGCAACCGAAGTTTTCCCGCGCCAGCAACACACTGGCACCCTGGTAGCGTGGGTAGTTGAGCACGAACTCCTGGTTGACCGGGCGCTTGCTGTTGTCCTGGTAAGGCTGGCCCACGTCCAGGTAACGCCACTCGTCGAACAGGTTCGGACCAAAGCCGGTGCGCTTGATCGACTTGAGGAACTGCTTGGGGATGATCTGGTCGGTGTCGACGTTGGCACGGTCCAACGGCGCGACGAGGCCAGTGTGCTGGGTAAAGGCTTTCATGCTGCGCTCCCTTGGATCAACTCGCGAACATCGATGAAATGACCGGCTACCGCGGCAGCGGCGGCCATGGCCGGGCTGACCAGGTGGGTACGCCCACCGGCACCCTGACGGCCTTCGAAGTTGCGGTTGGAGGTGGACGCGCAATGCTCGCCGCTCTCCAGGCGGTCCGGGTTCATCGCCAGGCACATCGAGCAGCCTGGTTCACGCCATTCGAAACCGGCTTCGAGGAAGATCTTGTCCAGGCCTTCACGTTCGGCCTGCGCTTTGACCAGGCCCGAACCCGGCACGACGATGGCTTGCTTGACGCTGGCGGCCACCTTGCGGCCCTTGGCGATTTCCGCCGCCGCGCGCAGGTCTTCGATGCGCGAGTTGGTGCACGAGCCGATGAATACGCGGTCCAGCTTGATGTCGGTGATGGCCTGGTTGGCCGTCAGCCCCATGTACTTCAAGGCACGCTCGATCGAGCCACGCTTGACCAGGTCGGCTTCGGCGGCCGGGTCCGGTACGCGCTGGTCGACGGCCAGGACCATCTCGGGCGAAGTGCCCCAGCTGACCTGCGGCTTGATCTGGCTGGCATCCAGCTCGACCACGGTGTCGAACACCGCATCGTCATCCGACACCAGGTCTTTCCACGCCTCGACCGCCTGCTTCCACTGCTCGCCCTTCGGCGCGTAGGGGCGCCCTTCGACGTAGGCAACGGTAGTGGCGTCGGTGGCCACCAGGCCCACGCGGGCACCGGCTTCGATGGACATGTTGCAGATGGTCATGCGGCCTTCCATCGACAGCGCACGAATGGCGCTGCCGGCGAATTCCATGGCGTGGCCGTTGCCACCGGCGGTGCCGATCTTGCCGATCACGGCCAGGACGATGTCCTTGGCGGTGACGCCGGCCGGCAGCTCGCCTTCCACCCGGACCAGCATGTTCTTCATTTTCTTGGCGACCAGGCACTGGGTGGCGAGCACGTGCTCGACCTCGGAGGTGCCGATACCGTGGGCAAGGGCCCCGAACGCGCCGTGGGTCGAGGTGTGCGAGTCGCCGCAGACCACGGTCATGCCCGGCAAGGTGGCGCCTTGCTCCGGGCTGATGACGTGGACGATGCCCTGGCGCTCGTCGTTCATCTTGAATTCGACGATGCCGTATTCGTCGCAGTTCTCGTCGAGGGTCTGCACCTGCAGGCGCGACACCTGGTCGACGATGGCCTCGATGCCGCCCTTGCGCTCTGGCGTGGTTGGCACGTTGTGATCCGGCGTCGCGATGTTGGCGTCGATGCGCCACGGTTTGCGGTTGGCCAGGCGCAGGCCTTCGAAGGCCTGGGGCGATGTCACTTCGTGGATGATGTGGCGATCGATGTAGATCAGGGACGAGCCGTCATCACGGCGCTTGACCTCATGGGCTTCCCAGAGTTTGTCGTAGAGCGTTTTGCCAGCCATCAGACTGTTCCTCATCAGCGTCTTTCTGTGCCAAAAACCCCTTGGCTTGTATGGACGATGCTATGGGGTTAGATTGAATAACTCAAATTCATAATTTTTATGCTTTGGATAGCCAAAAGGAATACCAAACCATGGACCTGGCCAACCTTAGTGCCTTTATCGCCATTGCGGAAAGCGGCAGCTTTTCCGGGGCAGCGGAGCGCCTGTTCCTGACCCAGCCCGCCATCAGCAAGCGCATCGCGGGCCTGGAGCAGCAGCTGGACGTACGCCTGTTCGACCGTTTGGGGCGCGAAGTGACGTTGACCGAGGCCGGGCGGGCACTGCTGCCCCGCGCTTACCAGATCCTCAACGTCCTTGATGATACCCGACGGGCGCTGACCAACCTGAACGGGGCAGTGAGTGGTCGGCTGACCCTGGCCACCAGCCACCATATCGGTCTGCACCGCCTGCCCCCGCTTTTACGGGCGTTCACCCGCGAATACCCAGCGGTAGCACTGGATATTCAGTTCATGGATTCAGAACAGGCCTACGACGAGATTCTGCATGGCCGCGCCGAAATTGCCGTGATCACCCTGGCGCCCGAACCGCACCACCTGGTCAAGGCGGTACCAGTATGGGACGACGCCCTGGATTTCGTCGCGGCGCCCGAGCACCCGCTGGCCAACAACCAGGCAGTGAGCCTGGCCGATGTCGCCCGCCACCCGGCGGTGTTCCCCGGTGGCAACACGTTTACCCACCATATCGTCCAGCGCCTGTTCGAAAGCCAGGGCCTGACGCCGAACATCGCCATGAGCACCAACTACCTGGAAACCATCAAGATGATGGTATCGATCGGCCTGGCCTGGAGCGTGCTGCCGCGCACCATGCTCGATGAACAGGTTGCACCCATCGCCTTGCCCGGCATACAGCTGTCGCGCCAGCTAGGCTACATTTTGCACACGGAGCGTACGCTGTCGAACGCGGCCAGGGCGTTCATGGCGTTGCTCGACAGCCACGCGGGGTCCGCCTGACCGGCCGTCAGCCCGGCATTTCCAACTCCAAGGACGCGTCTTACGCCAAAGGTCTGGTACCGATGCCCAAAACAGTGAACCGCTTTTTGCGCCTGCCGCGAATACCTGCGGCCGACCCGCAGGAATCCGAGCAGGCCTGGCAGAACGCCCCACAACTGCTGGCCGCGCTCAACGGCGCTCGCCTGGGTGCCTGGCTATGGGATATCGAAAGCGGCCGGGTCAGCTGGTCACGCGGCACCCAGGCGCTGTTCGGCTTCGACCCCCAGCGCCCGCTGCCCGCCGATGCCGACTACCTCGACCTGCTGCCCGAAGAGGACCGCGCCCGTACCCGCCAGGTGTTCCAGGCGATTTTCAACGGCGAGCCGGTGGAGCGCGCCATGCGCCACCGCATCCGCTGGCCGGACGGCAGCCTGCACTGGCTGGAGATCAACGGCAGCCTGACCCACGACCAGCATGGCCGGCCACAGATGATCGGGGTGGTGCGTGAAATCACCCGCCAGCGCGAGCGGGAAGCGGCATTGATCAACTCGGAGAAGCGCTTCGCCACGCTGTTCCACCTCAGCCCCAACGCCATTTTGCTCTCCCGCCGCCACGACGGCATGATCTTCGAGGTCAACCAGCATTTCGAAGACATGTTCGGCTGGCCTGGCAGCCAGGTCATCGGCAAGACCAGCCTGGAGCTGGGCCTGTGGGTCAACCCCGAGCAGCGTCAGCAGGTGATCGAATCGACCCGTGCCAACGGCGACCCGCAGATCATGGAGGTCCAGTTCCGGGCCATCAGCGGCAAGGTGCACGACGGCATTCTCTGCACCCAGGGCATCGAACTGGAAGGCGTGACCTCCCTGATCAGCACCTTCGTCGATACCAGCGAGCGCAAGCGCGCCGAGCAGGCCCTGAAAGACAGCCAGGAGCGCCTGGACCTGGCCCTGGACTCGGCGCAGCTGGGCACCTGGGACTGGCATATCCCCAGCGGCATGCTCTATGGCTCGGCCCGCGCCGCGCAGTTGCACGGCCTGCCGCCGATTCCTTTCCACGAGTCGTTCGACGCCTTCTTCGAGGGTGTACCGGAACAAGAGCGCAACTCGATGCGCCAGGCCTACCGAAGCCTGCGCGAAGGCCCTGCCGGCAACTACCAGATCACCTACCGGGTGCAGCTGGAAAACGGCGTTTCGCGCTACATCGAGAGCCGCGCCCGGCTTTACCGGGACGACCAGGGCAACCCGCTGCGCATGGCCGGCACGTTGCTCGACATTACCGACCAGGTCGAACGCGAGCAGCGCCTGAGCGCCTCCGAGGAGAAGTTCGCCAGCCTGTTCCAGGTCAGCCCCGACCCCATCTGCGTTACCCGCCAGGACACTGGCCAGTTCATCGAGATCAACCCGGCCTTCACCCAGAACTTCGGCTGGAGCAGCGAGCAAGTGCTTGGCCGCACTGCCGAGGAGATCGGCTTGTGGGCCGAATCCATCGAGCGTGCGCAACGCATCGAACGGGTAATTCGCGAACAGGCGCTGAGCAATGTCGCCGTGGTCGTCAACCACCGCAGTGGGGCGCCCCTGACGTGCGTGATCTCCAGCCGCCTGATTACTGTCGACGACCAGCCCTGCAGCGTGACCACCCTGCGCGACATCACCCAACAGCAACGCGCCGAAGCGGCCCTGAAATCCAGCGAGGAAAAGTTCGCCAAGGCCTTCCACTCCAGCCCTGACGCCATCACCATCACCGAATGCAACAGTGGCCGTTACCTGGAAATCAACGATGGCTTCTGCCGCCTGACCGGCTATAGCGCTGCGGAAGTAGTGGGCCAGACGGTGTACGAAATCGGCATCTGGGCCGATGACAAGCAACGCGGCGCCTTGCTCGCCGAGCTACGCGAGCGCGGCCGGGTTCATCACCGCGAGATGCTCGGGCGCAACAAGCGCGGCGATATCCTGACCGTGGAGGTGTCGGTCGAGCGGATCACCCTCAATGAAGTGGACTGCCTGTTGCTGACCGCCCGCGACGTCAGCCAGCTGAAGAACGCCCAGGCGCAGATCCGGCACCTGGCCTACCACGACCCGCTGACCAACCTGCCCAACCGCGCCCTGCTGATGGACCGCCTCAGCCAGCAGATCGCCCTGCTCAAGCGCCACAACCTGCGCGGCGCGCTGCTGTTCCTCGACCTTGACCACTTCAAGCACATCAACGACTCGTTGGGCCACCCGGTGGGCGATGCGGTGCTGAAGATCATTACCGCGCGCCTGGAAGCCAGCGTGCGCCTGGAAGACACCGTGGCGCGCCTGGGCGGCGACGAGTTCGTGGTGCTGCTCAGTGGCCTGGAAGGCAGCCGAGAATTGGTGGAAGCACAAGTGCGCGAACTGGCCGACACCCTACGCGAGCTGCTGGCCGAGCCCATGTCGCTGGATGGCCAGCGCCTGCAGGTCACGCCAAGCATCGGCGTGGCGCTGATCCCCGACCATGGTGCCACCCCGGCCGACCTGCTCAAACGTGCCGATATCGCCCTGTACCGGGCCAAGGATTCCGGTCGCAACACTACCCAGCTGTTTCACACCACCATGCAAAAGGCCGCCAGCGAACGCCTGCGCATGGAGAACGACCTGCGCCTGGCCCTGGCCCGCGGCGAACTGGCGTTGCACTTCCAACCGCAGGTGGATGCCCGTGACAACCGCATCGTCGGTGCCGAGGTGCTGCTGCGCTGGCACCACCCGCAACTTGGCCAGCAGCCACCCGCGCAGTTCATCCAGGTACTGGAGGAAAGCGGGCTAATTCTGGAAGTGGGGAGCTGGATCCTGGACGAGGCCTGCGACGCCTGCGCGCGCATGCTGACGGACGGCCTGATCGACGCCGACGACTTCAGCCTGTGCGTGAACATCAGCCCGCGGCAGTTCCGCCAGGCCGACTTCGTGGGGCGGGTATTGCGCAGCCTCGACGACTACCGTCTGCCCCGCAAGATGCTGAAGCTGGAAATCACCGAGGGCATCGTCATCCAGAACCTGGAGGACACCATCAGCAAGATGCGCGAGCTCAAGCGCTATGGGGTGAGTTTCGCCATGGATGACTTCGGCACGGGCTACTCGTCGCTGACGTACCTGAAGCGCTTACCGGTCGATGCACTGAAGATCGACCAGAGCTTCGTGCGCGATGCGACGGTCGACCCGAACGATGCGGAAATCGTCCGTGCCATCGTCGCCATGGCCCGCAGCCTGGACCTGGCGGTGATTGCCGAAGGGGTAGAACTGACAGAGCAGCTGGAGTTTCTCGAGCAGCTGGGGTGCTACCTGTACCAGGGCTACCTGCATAGCCGGCCGTTGCCGTTGGCGGAGTTCCGGCAGATGCTGCTGGAAGCACCGGCGGATTACTGACTGGAACCCCGGTGTGGCCGCTTTCGCAGGGCCAGGCATAAAAAGGGCACCCGTAGGTCAATGCCAGTCAGTTAAGTCATTTGGGGCCGCTTTGCGACCCTTCGCGGGCACGCCCGCTCCCACATCTTGAGTTCAGCGCTAGACCTGTGGGAGCGGGCGTGCCCGCGAAGGGCTGCAAAGCAGCCCCAGTAACGCAGGCATTAACCCATAGATGCCCTTGTTTACAACGATCCCATCAATTCAGCGCTGGCTTGTCGCCGTTGATCGGGATGCGCTTGGCCTTGGCTTCTTCAGGCACGATGCGCAGCAGGTCGATGCTGAGCAGACCATTGGCCAGGCCGGCAGCCTTGACTTCAATGTGGTCGGCCAAGCGGAACGACAGCTTGAAGGCGCGCTGCGCGATACCCTGGTGCAGGTAGGTCACTTCAGCATCGCCATTGTCACGCTTGCCACCGATAACGGTCAGGACACCCTTTTCGACCTGCAGGTCGAGGTCCTGCTCCTGGAAACCGGCTGCGGCAACCACGATACGATATTGGTCATCGCCATGCTTTTCCACGTTGTAGGGCGGGTAGCTGCTACCAGCCTCATTACGGGCCGCGGATTCGAACAGGTCATTGAAGCGGTCGAAGCCAACGGAATGACGGAACAGTGGAGCAAGAGAGAAAGCGGTAGTCATGGTCATAAACTCCTGAGTATCAGCAAGTAAATCATTGCGCGACCCGAATTCGGCATCGCGTACTCAAGAGATAGGGACGAGACAAAGGCTTTCAAGGGGGTAAATTGAAAAAATCTGCAGAGGTTGAACGGGCGATGGCCGATCAGGCAACACAGGCCTCGGCCACCGCCTCACAGCCCAGCAACCGGCTGATCCGCGCACAATCATCCTCGCGGCGCAACTCGGCAAACAGCAGCACCGCCTCCGGGTAGCTACGGGTCAGCATGGCCAGCCACTGCTTCAGTCGGCCGGGCGCATAACGCGGTGACAGCTTGGCCTGGGCCTGGCGCCAGAACTCGCGCAGCAGCGGCTGCAGGTCCTGCCAGCCCAGCGGCTGGTAATCACGCCCATCCCGCGCCGCGGCTATCTGCAGGCCAAGGTCAGGGCGCGAAACCAGCCCACGGCCAAGCATGATGTCCTCGGCACCACTGACCTCACGGCAACGCCGCCAGTCGTCCACGGTCCAGATCTCGCCATTGGCAAACACGGGCACCTTGACCACATCCTGCACCCGCGCCACCCACTCCCAATGGGCGGGTGGCTTGTAGCCCTCGACCTTGGTCCGCGCATGCACCACGAGGTGCGCCGAGCCACCGTCAGCCAGCGCCATGGCACAATCCAGCGCGCCGGCCGGGCTATCGAAGCCCAGGCGCATCTTCGCGGTTACCGGGATATGCGCAGGCACCGCGCGGCGCACGGCATGCACGATGGTATTGAGCAACTCCGGCTCCTTGAGCAGCACGGCGCCACCGCGGGACTTGTTCACTGTCTTGGCCGGGCAGCCAAAGTTCAGGTCGATGACCGGCGCGCCCAGTTCACAGGCCAGTGCGGCGTTTTCCGCCAGGCATAGCGGGTCCGACCCCAGCAGTTGCACGCGCATGGGCACCCCGGCAGCCGTCAGCGCCCCCTGGCGCAGCTCGGGCGCCAGCTTGTGGAACGAAGCCGGCGGCAACAGGCGGTCGCACACCCGAATGAACTCGGTGACGCACCAGTCTATGCCGCCCACACGGGTCAGCACGTCGCGCAGGATGTTGTCGACCAGCCCCTCCATGGGGGCCAGAGCAATTTGCATGTCGGGGTCTCGGCGGAAAAAGGCGGCAGTCTAACAAAAAAACCCGGCGTTTCAGGCACCGATCAGCGCCGGCCCGTAACCGTCGAGAAATTCTGCCGGCATGCGCCTGGGCTTGCCGCTGGAAAGCTCGATGCAGGCGAAGGTGGTCCGCGCTCGCAGCAGGGTCACACCGTCACGCGGGCGTTGGAGTTGGAAACGCCGGGTCATGCGCAGGCGCTGATCCCAGTCGATGATCCAGGTGGCCAGTTGCAATTCGTCGTCTTCGTAGGCGGCCGCCAGGTAATCGATTTCGTGGCGCACCACAGCCATTGCACGGTCCAGCCGGCGATACGCGGCAAGGTCCAGGCCCAGGCGCTGGGAGTGACGCCAGGCACAGCGCTCCAGCCAGGTGACGTAGACGGCATTGTTGGCGTGGCCGAGGCCATCGATGTCCTCGCTGCCGACGCGCAGGTCGATGACGAAGGGTGTTGGCAGGTCCCAACTCATGTTCGCTTCCTTGGCGCAAAAGCCGATTTAGCAGCGGCGAGCGGGTCAATGTCCAGCGACATCGCCATGCTCCAGAGTCAATGCACCCTGCGCAGCCTGCAGAATGCGTTAGCCAGGCAAAAGCCATGGCCCTAGTCCAGAGCAGGTATGACAGGGAAAACGGGGGAAGGGGAAAAACAAAAGGCTCATTCAATAATCGAATGAGCCTTCAAAGTCCCGCAAAACGCGGGTAAAAAAATTGGCGTCCCCTAGGGGACTCGAACCCCTGTTACCGCCGTGAAAGGGCGGTGTCCTAGGCCACTAGACGAAGGGGACATAACCTTCGCAAAGATTCATTTGCATGAACCCTGGCATAAATGGTGGAGCTAAGCGGGATCGAACCGCTGACCTCCTGCATGCCATGCAGGCGCTCTCCCAGCTGAGCTATAGCCCCGAAACAAAAGGCTCATCAATAATCGACGAGCCTTTTTAAGCCCTGCAAAACGCAGGAAAAGTGGCGTCCCCTAGGGGACTCGAACCCCTGTTACCGCCGTGAAAGGGCGGTGTCCTAGGCCACTAGACGAAGGGGACGTAACCTTCGCAAAGATTCACTCGCGTGAACCCTGGCAGAATTGGTGGAGCTAAGCGGGATCGAACCGCTGACCTCCTGCATGCCATGCAGGCGCTCTCCCAGCTGAGCTATAGCCCCGGATTTTTAGCCTCGCGGCCCAGCGACATCTACAACATCGCTTGTGCAAAACTGGCGTCCCCTAGGGGACTCGAACCCCTGTTACCGCCGTGAAAGGGCGGTGTCCTAGGCCACTAGACGAAGGGGACGAACCTTCTTACCTTCAAGACCCGGTTGCTGGACCCGGTCTTGCTTACCAGCCTGGGCTGTTAAGCGGAATTTGGTGGAGCTAAGCGGGATCGAACCGCTGACCTCCTGCATGCCATGCAGGCGCTCTCCCAGCTGAGCTATAGCCCCACAATGTCGCTTTGAACCGAACCGCTGGCTGGGTGCCTGGCGCTTCGTTTACGTTCATCGCTGTGGACGGGGCGCATATTAAGATCGGATTGCAGGGCTGTCAAACGAATTTTCAAAAATAATCAAAAATTTTTTCACAGATAACAATCACTTACCGCCCTGCCCCGGTTTTTTGGCTTCAGCTGGGCCTGTGGGAGCGGGCGTGCCCGCGAATGCGATCGTAGATCAAACACCGCATTCGCGGGCGCGCCCGCTCCCACAGGTTAGGTGTAATACTGAATCAGGCGATGGAAGCCAGCAGCTTTTCCCACTCTTTGTTTTCCTTCTTCGACACACCACCCAGCAGGTCCAGGGCCTGGCGCAGGCGGTAGCGGGTCAGGTCCGGGCCAAGGATTTCCATGGCGTCCAGCACCGACACCGAGCTGGCCTGGCCGGTGATGGCCGCGAACATCAGCGGCATGGCATCGCGCAGTTTCAGCTCCAGCGCCTCGACCACAGCCTGGATACAGCCGGTGATACGCTCTTTTTCCCACTGGCGCAGGCTTTCGAGCTTCCACAGGATCAGCTGGATGACCTGGCGCACCTGGTCGGCCGACAACTTCTTGCTTTCGAACAGTTTGGCGTCCAGCTTCAACGCGCCTTCGAAGAAGAAACCGCCCAGCGGGGCGACCTGACTGAAAGTTTCCACCCGGCCCTGCACATGCGGGGCGATCTTCATCATGTAATCGCTGTTGAACGCCCACTTCTGCAGGCGCGCCGCGAACTCCTCGACCGGCAGCTCGCGCAACCACTGGCCGTTGAGCCAGGACAGCTTCTCGATATCGAAGATCGGGCCGCCCAGCGAGATGCGCGACAGGTCGAAGTGCTCGACCATCTCGGCCAGCGAGAACTTCTCGCGCTCGTCCGGCATCGACCAGCCCATGCGGCCCAGGTAGTTGAGCATGGCTTCGGGCATGAAGCCCATGCGCTCGTAGAAGGTGACCGAAGTCGGGTTCTTGCGCTTGGACAACTTGGACTTGTCGGGGTTACGCAGCAGCGGCATGTAGCACAGCTTGGGCTGCTCCCAGCCGAAATACTCGTACAGTTTGATCAGCTTGGGTGCCGATGGCAGCCATTCTTCGCCGCGCAGCACGTGGGTAATGCCCATCAGGTGGTCGTCCACCACGTTGGCCAGGAAGTACGTGGGCAGGCCGTCGTTCTTCATCAGCACCTGCATGTCCATGCGATCCCACGGGATTTCGACATCGCCACGCAGCATGTCCGGCACCACGCACACGCCTTCGCTGGGCACCTTCATGCGGATCACGTGCGGTTCGCCAGCGGCCAGGCGGCGCTGCACTTCCTCGTCGCTCAGCAGCAAGGCACGGCCGTCATAGCGCGGGGTTTCGCCGCGGGCTTGCTGTTCGGCACGCATCTGTTCCAGCTCTTCGGCGGTGCAGAAGCAGTAGAAAGCGTGGCCGGCGTCGACCAGTTGCTTGGCGTACTGGGCGTAGATCTCGCCACGCTCGCTCTGCCGGTACGGGCCGTGCGGGCCGCCAACGTCCGGGCCTTCGTTCCATTCGATGCCGAGCCAGCGCAGGGCATCGAAGATCTGCTGCTCCGACTCGCGCGTGGAGCGCAACTGGTCGGTGTCTTCGATGCGCAGGATGAACTCACCGCCGTGCTGCTTGGCGAAGCAGTAGTTGAACAGGGCGATGTAGGCAGTGCCAACATGAGGGTCGCCGGTAGGCGATGGCGCGATACGCGTGCGTACGGTGGTCATGGAGAGTCTCGAACGAAAGATGAAACAAAGGCGGGATGTTAGCAGGTGGCGGGCACCGGGCTCCAGCAATGGCGCGAACGTCACTTGCCGAGTGGCCATCTGCCGCTGTTAAATTTATTTACATTTCTGCAACGACAATCCCCCATGCCTGCCCAACTCAAACGCCGCCTGGCGATATTCTTCACCCTGGTGGCCATCATTGCCCTGGCTTTCCTGGCCCATTGGTATTTCAAGGGGCGCTTCTACGAAAGCACCGACAACGCCTACGTACAGGGCGAGATCACCCGTGTCTCCAGCCAGTTGGGCGCGCGCATCGACAGCGTGCCGGTCGAAGACAACCAGCATGTCAACCAGGGCGACCTGCTGGTGCGCCTGGAGGCGGCTGATTTCGAGCTGGCCCTTGAGCGCGCCCGTGCGGCCCTGGCCACCCGCGAAGCCGAGTACGCCCAGGCGCAAAGCCGCCTTACCCAGCAAAGCAGCCTGATTGCCGCCGGCCAGGCCCAGGTGGCCGCCAACCAGGCCACGTTCGACCGCTCGCGGCTGGACCTGAGCCGCGCCGAGAAGCTGCGCAAGCCAGGGTTTGTGTCGGAAGAACGGGTCACCACGCTGTCGGCCGACAGCCATGTTGCCGGGTCGCAAGTGGACAAGGCCCGTGCCGACCTGCAAAGCCAGCGCCAGCAGGTCAGCGCACTGAATGCCGAGCTCAAGCGCCTCGATGCGCAGATCGCCAATGCCCGCGCCGACTTGGCCCAGGCCGAGTTGAACCTCACCCGCTGCGAGATCCGCGCGCCCATCAGCGGCACCATCGGCCAGCGCAGTGCCCGTAATGGCCAGGTGGTGCAGGCCGGTGCTTACTTGCTGTCGATCGTGCCTGACGAAGACATCTGGGTGCAGGCCAACTTCAAGGAGACCCAGATCGGCCATATGCAGCCAGGCCAGCGCGCCGAACTGCTGTTCGACAGCTACCCCGATACGCCGATCGAAGGCCGGGTCGACAGCCTGTTCGCAGCCTCGGGTGCGCAATTCAGCCTGCTGCCACCGGACAACGCCACCGGCAACTTCACCAAGGTGGTCCAGCGCATCCCGGTAAAACTCACCTTCCGCGCCGACAACCCTCTGCACGGGCGTATTCGCCCGGGCATGTCGGTCACTGCCACCGTGGACCTGCGCAACGAAGACGAAGGCCACGATGGCCGCTGAACAACTGCTGCGCCCAACGGCGGAACCCAGCCGCCGCGACTGGATCGCCGTGATGAGCGTGATGCTCGGCGCCTTCATGGCGGTGCTGGACATCCAGATCACCAACTCTTCGCTCAAGGACATCCAGGGCGCGCTGTCGGCCACCCTGGAAGAAGGCTCGTGGATTTCCACCTCGTACCTGGTCGCGGAAATCATCATGATCCCGCTGACGGCCTGGCTGGTGCAGCTGCTGTCGGCGCGGCGCCTGGCGGTGTGGGTTTCGGCCGGGTTCCTGCTGTCTTCGTTGCTGTGCTCGATGGCCTGGAACCTGGAAAGCATGATCCTGTTCCGCGCCCTGCAAGGCTTTACCGGCGGCGCGCTGATCCCGCTGGCATTCACCCTGACCTTGACCAAACTGCCGGAGCACCACCGTGCCAAGGGCATGGCCATGTTCGCCATGACCGCCACCTTCGCGCCGTCGATCGGCCCCACCCTGGGCGGCTGGCTGACCGAGAACTGGGGCTGGGAATACATCTTCTACATCAACATCCCGCCGGGCCTGGTGATGATCGCTGGCCTGCTGTACGGGTTGGAGAAAAAGGAGGCGCACTGGGACCTGCTGAAAAGCACCGACTATGCCGGCATCCTCACACTCGGCCTGGGCCTGGGCTGCCTGCAGGTATTTCTCGAAGAAGGCCACCGCAAGGACTGGCTGGAATCGCACTTGATCGTGGCCCTGGGCAGCGTCGCCTTGGTCAGCCTCATCACCTTCGTCATCCTGCAGTTTTCCAGGCCGCACCCACTGATCAACCTGCGCATACTCGGCAACCGTAACTTCGGCCTGTCGAGTATCGCCAGCCTGGGCATGGGGGTCGGGTTGTACGGCTCGATCTACCTGCTGCCGCTGTACCTGACCCAGGTGCAGGGCTACAACGCCCTGCAGATTGGCGAAGTGATCATGTGGATGGGTATTCCGCAGCTGTTCCTGATTCCGCTGGTGCCGCAGCTGATGAAGGTGGTATCGCCCAAGGTGCTGTGTGCGCTGGGCTTCTGCCTGTTCGGCGCTGCCAGTTTCGGCTCGGGGGTCCTGAACCCTGACTTTGCCGGGCCGCAGTTCAACCATGTGCAGATCATTCGCGCACTGGGCCAGCCGATGATCATGGTCACCATCTCGCTGATCGCCACCGCCTATATTCAGCCGCAGGACGCAGGGTCTGCGTCGAGCCTGTTCAATATCCTGCGCAACCTCGGCGGCGCCATTGGCATTGCCTTGCTGGCTACACTGCTGGACGCACGCACCAAGGTGTATTTCGATTACCTGCGTGAGGCCGTGGTGCCCACCAACCCCCAAGTGGCCGAGCGCCTGGCGCAACTGACGGAGCGCCTGGGGAGTGACAACGCGGCGCTGGGCAAGCTGAGCGAGATCACCCACCAGCAGGCGCTGATCATGGCTTACAACGACGCCTTCCACTTCGTCGGGATTGGTTTGGCGGTAAGCATGGTGGCGGTGCTGCTGACCCGCAAATTGCCCCAGGGCTTGAAAGCTGGCGAGGCCCATTGAGCTTGTTACGATGCACCCACAGGGCCGGCGCCAGCCTTCAGCTGGTGATCAACCGCTCGCGCAGCTTGGTGATCTCGTCACGCAACTGCGCCGCGGCTTCGAACTCCAGGTCGCGGGCGAACTGCATCATTTTCTCCTCCAACTGCTTGATACGCTTGGTGATCTCCCCAGGCGTGCGCAGTTCGGCCTCGTAACGGGCGCTTTCCTCCGCGGCCTTGGCCATGCCCTTGCGCTTCTTGCTGCGCGCACCCGGGACGGTGGCGCCCTCCATGATGTCGGTAATCTCCTTGATCACGCCCTTGGGCACGATGCCGTTGGCTTCGTTGAAGGCGATCTGCTTCTCGCGGCGGCGCTCGGTTTCATCGATCGCCCGCTGCATCGAGCCGGTGATGTTGTCGGCGTACAGGATGGCCCGGCCATTGAGGTTACGCGCCGCACGGCCAATGGTCTGGATCAGCGACCGCTCCGAGCGCAGGAAGCCTTCCTTGTCGGCATCGAGGATCGCCACCAGGGACACCTCGGGCATGTCCAGGCCCTCACGCAGCAGGTTGATCCCTACCAGCACGTCAAAGGTACCCAGGCGCAAGTCACGGATGATCTCCACCCGCTCCACCGTGTCGATATCCGAGTGCAGGTAGCGCACCCGCACATCGTGATCGGCCAGGTAGTCGCTGAGGTCTTCTGCCATGCGCTTGGTCAAGGTGGTGGCCAGCACCCGTTCGCCGGCAGCCACCCGCTTGCGGATCTCCGACAGCAGGTCGTCGACCTGGGTCAGCGCCGGGCGAATTTCGACCTGCGGGTCGACCAGCCCGGTGGGGCGCACCACCTGCTCCACCACCCGCCCGGCATGCTCGGCCTCATAAGGCCCCGGGGTGGCGGAAACGAAGATGGTCTGTGGGCTGACACTCTCCCATTCATCGAAGCGCATGGGCCGGTTGTCCAGTGCCGACGGCAGGCGGAAGCCATACTCGACCAGGGTTTCCTTGCGCGAACGGTCGCCTTTGTACATGGCCCCCACCTGCGGCACGCTGACGTGGGATTCGTCGATCACCAGCAGCGCATCGGGCGGCAGGTAGTCGTACAGCGTTGGCGGCGGTGCACCCGCCGGGCGGCCAGACAAGTAACGCGAGTAGTTTTCGATGCCATTGCAGTAGCCCAGCTCCAGGATCATCTCCAGGTCGAACCGGGTGCGCTGCTCCAGGCGCTGGGCTTCGACCAGCTTGTTGGCCTTGTGCAGGTACTCCAGGCGGTCGTTGAGCTCCGCCTTGATGCCCTCCACGGCGTCCAGCAGGGTTTCCCGCGGGGTGACGTAGTGGCTTTTGGGGTAGAAGGTGAACCGCGGCAGCTTGCGGAAGACCTCGCCGGTCAGCGGGTCGAACGCCGCGATGTTCTCCACCTCGTCGTCGAACAGCTCGACGCGGATGGCCTCCAGGTCCGATTCTGCGGGGAAAATGTCGATCACATCCCCCCTTACACGGAAGGTGGCGCGGGCAAAGTCCATCTCGTTGCGGGTGTACTGCAGGTCGGCCAGGCGGCGCAGCAGCGCGCGCTGGTCGAGCTTGTCGCCGCGGTCCACGTGCAGGACCATTTTCAGGTAGGTCTCGGGGCTGCCCAGGCCGTAGATGCACGACACGGTGGTGACGATGATCGCATCGCGGCGCTCCAGCAGCGCCTTGGTCGCCGAGAGACGCATCTGCTCGATATGGTCGTTGATCGATGCATCCTTCTCGATGAAGGTGTCCGACGACGGTACATAGGCTTCCGGCTGGTAATAGTCGTAGTAGGAGACGAAGTACTCCACCGCGTTATTGGGGAAAAACGCCTTGAACTCACCGTACAGCTGCGCGGCCAGGGTCTTGTTCGGCGCCAGCACCAGGGTCGGGCGCTGAACCTGCTGAATCACGTTGGCAATGCTGAACGTCTTGCCCGAACCGGTCACCCCCAGCAGCGTCTGGTGCGACAGCCCGGCCTCGATGCCCTCGACCATCTGGCGGATCGCCTCGGGCTGGTCGCCGGCAGGCTGGAAACGGGTAACGAGCTGGAACTCGGACATGACGGACCTCGCGGTGCTGCAGCAACTGTAAATTTAGCCAGTAGTCTATACCCAAATGCGCCCGCAAGGGGCGGCTTTCAAGGCACAGCCACAACCAGGTATTACGGTTGACCGGGCAATCAGACCGATGGTCAAAAAATATTTGCGCAAATACCCGGAAAAGCCGCGCCAGAGTGTCGCGGTCACCGGTCGGTATCACTATACTGACTCCCCGTTTGTGCACCGCTTCAGTGCATTCGGCTGGAGCGTGTACGCCCTATCACTCTCCAATCAGAGCCGAAGTAACAATGAGCCTGTTTTCCGCTGTCGAGCTGGCACCCCGCGACCCTATCCTGGGCCTCAACGAAGCATTCAATGCCGACCCACGTACCGACAAGGTCAACCTGGGTGTTGGCGTGTACTGCAATGAGGAAGGCCGCATTCCGCTGCTGCGCGCCGTGATCGAAGCCGAGACCCAGCGTGCAGCCCAGCATGCCTCGCGCGGCTACCTGCCGATCGATGGTATCGCCACCTACGACCAGGCCGTGCAAAAGCTGCTGTTCGGTGCCGAATCGCCACTGCTGGCCGCCGGCCGCGTGGTCACCGTGCAGGCTGTCGGTGGTACTGGCGCACTGAAAATCGGTGCCGACTTCCTCAAGCGGATTTCCCCAAACGCCGTGGTGGCCATCAGCGACCCGAGCTGGGAAAACCACCGCGCCCTGTTCGAGTCGGCCGGTTTCCCGGTGCAGACCTACCGCTACTACGACGCCCCGAGCAACGACGTCAACCGTGCCGGCATGCTCGAAGACCTCAACGCCCTGCCCTCCGGCTCGATCGTGGTGCTGCACGCCTGCTGCCACAACCCGACGGGCGTCGACCTGAGCCTGGACGACTGGAAAAACGTGCTGGAAGTGGTCAAGGCCAAAGGCCACGTGCCGTTCCTCGACATGGCTTACCAAGGCTTTGGCGACGGCATTGCCGAAGACGCCTTCGCGGTCCGCCTGTTCGCCGAGTCGGGGCTGGAGTTCTTCGTATCCAGCTCATTCTCCAAGTCGTTCTCGCTGTACGGCGAGCGCGTGGGTGCGCTGTCGGTGGTTACCGCCTCCAAAGACGAAAGCACCCGCGTGCTGTCGCAGGTCAAGCGCGTGATCCGCACCACCTATTCCAACCCGCCCACCCACGGCGCAACCATCGTCGCTACCGTGCTGAACAGCGCCGAGCTGCGCCAGATGTGGGAAACCGAACTGGCCGAAATGCGCGAACGCATCCACGGCATGCGCAAGCAGATGGTCGCGCTGTTGGCCGAATACGGTGCCAACCGCGATTTCAGCTTCGTCGGTCGCCAGGTCGGCATGTTCTCCTATTCGGGCCTGAGCGTAGAGCAGGTCGCCCGGTTGAAGAACGACTTTGGCATCTACGCGCTGGACACTGGCCGCATCGCTGTGGCTGCGCTGAACCAGAGCAACATCCATGTCGTCACCAAGGCGATCGTGCAAGTGCTGTAACTGCTTGATTTGGCAGGGGGTGGCTTGACTTCCCCCTGGCGATCGGTATGATGTGCGCAGATTCCGCGATAGCTCAGTCGGTAGAGCAAATGACTGTTAATCATTGGGTCCCTGGTTCGAGTCCAGGTCGCGGAGCCAAACATTGAAAAAGCCCCCGGCTGTCAAAGCAGCCGGGGGCTTTTTCGTTTGCTGCGAAGCCGGCGACGCACGCACGATGCAATCAGCTGCTGCGCCCAATCGGGTAGAACTCGCCACCGCTCCAAACGCCCAGCCATTGCTCACCGTCGATCTCGCGCGGTACCGCCAACTCCACCATCTGGTAGAACACATTGCGGTGTATCAATGCCTCGAGGTTGCTGCGCATCAGCACGTACGGCGACGGCTCTTGCGTCACCGGATCGGTGACTACCCGTAGCGGATTCGCCGGGCCGGCCTCGACCTGATCCTCGACATTGCTGGTAAAGCGCAGCACCTGCTGCTCGCCCTGCCCTTGAACCTCCAGCGCCACTGCCACGAACGGCGCATCGTCTACCTGGATGCCCACCTTTTCCACCGGGGTAATCAGGAAGTAATCGTCACCATCGCGGCGCAGGATGGTCGAGAACAGCCGCACCATCGGTTTGCGGCCGATGGGCGTGCCCAGGTAATACCAGGTGCCATCGCGGGCGATACGCATGTCGATGTCACCGCAGAAATCGGGGTTCCACAGGTGGACCGGTGGCAGGCCCTTGGCCTTGGGGATCTGCGCCAGCAGGTCGTTGGCCTTACCGGTGTCGCTCATCACACTCGCCTCACTCACTCATGCCCAGAAGGCTACGAGCGTACTCGCGCATCGGTGCGGCAAGCAAATCCTCGGGGGTTTTGTCGTGGAACGTCAACAAACCGCCACGGCTCTTGATGCGAGCGGTATCGATCAGGTAACGGGTATTGGTTTCGATCAGCATCATCTGCACCACGCCGCTGTCCCAGCCCAGGCGGTCGACGGCTTGCTCGTCGTACCACTCGTCACCATTGCCGATGCGGTCGTCGGTGCGGGCGAAGCGGGTATACAGCACATAGTCGGCACCGACCGAACGGGCCTGCGCAATGGCCTCTTCCAGGCCCAGCGGGCCTTGGGCGCGGCGCACCAGCGGGAAATACTCGACGAAACTCGTGAACGCCTGCTCGGCCACTGCATTCTGCCGGGGTACCGGGCCCTTGCCAGGCGGCACGAATGCGCCCTGCCCTATGAAGATGAACGAGTCGGGCTGCAGGCGAATCGACAGCGTGCGCCGGGTTTCGCTATGGTCCAGCAGCCCTGCGTCGCTCATGTGATAGCGGACGCCCTCGCCCATATCGCTGACATTCATGCAACCGCCCAACGCCATCAGCGCCAGCAGCAAGACCAGGCTACGCATCTTTCCTCCAGTGACCGGCGACGAAAAACCGGCGAATAGCCGGCGGATGCAGCTTTTGCGCCAGCTTCAGCCGCCGATTACCTTCATCACCGTCACGCCGCCGGAAAACGCCAATGCCTGTTTGTCCGCCAAGGCCTTGACCAGTAACCGTTGCAGCGCGGGCAAGGCTTGGTGGCGTGGCTTTTCCAGAAGGTCGCCAACGAAATGACGATTACCCGACGACAGACAGCCATGCAGCCAACCTGTGGATGACAGCCGCAGCCGCGAGCACGTCCGGCAGAACGGCACGCTCTCATTGGCGATGACGCCGAAGTGCCCCTTGCCGGGGATCTGATAGCGCATGGCGGTGGCGTCCACCGGCGCAGCGACACGGGCGAAGGCGTGCTGACCGCCGATCAGCGTGAGCAGGTCATCGAGGCTGACAAATTGCCGCAGGAAAGCAGAGTGATCACGCGCCAGGTGGCCCATGCGCATCAGTTCGATGAAACGCAACTCAAAGCCACGCGCCATGCAGTAATCCAGCAACGGCAGCACCTGGTCGAGGTTTTGCCCGCGCATCGGCACCATGTTCACTTTGATCTGCATGCCCATGGCGCGGGCCCGCTCCATCGCCGCCAGCACCGTGGCCAGGTCGCCGCCGCGGGCGATCTGGCGAAACGCCAACGGGTCCAGGGTGTCGAGCGAAACATTCAGCCGGCGAATTCCGGCTGCCTGCAATTGCGGCAACTTACGGCCCAGCAGCTGACCATTGGTGGTCAGCGAAATATCCTCGAGGCCGAGTTTGGCCACCGCGGCGAGAAAGGCCTCCAGGCGCGGACTGACCAGCGGTTCACCACCGGTGATACGCAAGCGCTCGATGCCGGCTGCTTCAATCAGGTAGGCCACGCCACGCGCCAGTGCGTCTGCCGAAAGCTCATCCTGCGCCGCCACCAGGCGCTTGCCGTCGGGCACGCAATAGGTACAGGCGTAATTGCAGGCAGCCGTCAGGCTGACACGCAGGTTGCGAAACCGCCTGCCTTGACGATCGACGATCATGGATGACTCCGGCATGGGTAAAGGGGCCGGCAAAAGCTGACTCATAAATCAGGTTTTTGCAAGCCCTGTACACATAGCCGGTGGGGCGTAGCTCAGTGGGACGGTTCCGGGTCGCGCTTGCGCTTGTTGCCCATGCGCACGCCGATGTCCATCAGGAACTGGAAGAAGCCTTCCTGATCTTCCAGCACATTGCTCCAGAACGGTGAGTGGTACAGCGCAACAGCGCCATGCACCAGTGCCCAGGCGGCGCAGTAATGGTAGTAAGGAGGCACGTCTTCGAGCTTGCCTTCGCTGATGCGGCCCTTGATCAGCTGGGTGAGGCGGTCGAAGTTGGAGGCACGGATGCTGTGCAACTGTTCGACCATTTCCGGCACCTGGTTGCCCTTGACCACCTTCTCTTCCAGGCGGTCGAACAGCCGGTAACGCTGAGGGTCACGCATGCGGAATTCGAAATAGGCACGCGACAGGGCCTCTTTGTCACGGTCGACGTCGGCCGAGTGCAGCAACCCGTTCAGGTCGCGCTCGTAGTCGAGCATCAGGCGCAGGTAGATCTCGGCCTTGGACTTGAAGTGCTTGTAGATCGTGCCTTTGCCGATGCCCACGGCGTCGGCGATCATCTCGACGGTTACGCTGTCTTCACCTTGCTCGAGAAACAGCTTGAGCGCGGTATCGAGGATTTCCTGTTCGCGACGGCGAAACTCACGGACCTTACGAGGTTCTTTCTGCATGGGAAGGACTGGATGACAATCGAAGCGGTTTATTATGCCTAACTTGCGGGAAATTGCACGGATCTTCCGAGCATGGCTGTGTTTCAGGATGCTCTCGACCATACGCTGCGGGAGGAACCAGACGCGGGCGTATTCCAAATCTGTTTAAAAAACGACCAATAGCCACTGGCAGGCCGCCAAACCTGGCCAATACTAGAAGTGTTGGCGCGGCGCATCCCCCCTAGCGGCGCGCCGATAAAGGTGCTCAGGGACCGCGTACCTTTGTTTTACTCCTAATGGTCTTAACCCGGATTCCTCCCCCAGAACCCGGGTTTTTTTTGCGTGTTTGCGGGGGATATGCGTTGGAGGTGGGGTTTTGGGGATGGTATGAGGGGCGAAGGTGCTCGAGCTCACAGGCGCTGAATTTGTTGTGGCAGGCACCTCATGGCCCTCACACAACCTTCAACTCCAATGAATCAACCCACCCGCGCTAACGGAAACAACCGCTTGAAGTTAGCCGTTGTCTGCTCAGCCAATTGCCCATAACTGGCCCCGCGCAGCGAAGCCACATACTCCGCCACTTCCCGCACATATTGCGGCAAGTTCGGCTTGCCGCGATACGGAATCGGCGCCAGGTACGGCGAATCGGTTTCCACCAACAAGCGGTCGACCGGCACTTGCCGCGCCACTTCCCGCAGGGCATCGGCATTGCGGAAGGTAACGATGCCAGACAGCGATATGTAATAGCCCAGGTCCAGCGCCGCCTTGGCCATGTCCCAGTCTTCGGTAAAGCAGTGCAGCACGCCAGCCTGCGGCAGATTGGCCTCGCGCAGCAGTGCCAGGGTATCGGCACGCGCCGCCCGGGTATGCACGATCACTGGCTTGCCGGTCTGCCGCGAAGCCTCCAGGTGCAGGCGGAACGAGGCCTGCTGCAATTCAGCGGCTTCCGGCTCGTAGTGGTAATCCAGCCCGGTTTCGCCAATGGCCACCACATGCGGGTGGGCCAGTTCGCGCAGTAGCCATTCCAGCGCCGGGGTTTCGCCCGGCGCCAGGTCCAGCGGGTGTACACCGACCGAGCAGTCGACATCCGCGTACTGCTCGCTCAACGCCTTTACCGCGCCGGCGTTTTCGGCACTGACGCCGATGCACAGGAAATGCCCCACCCCGCGATCACGCGCCGCCTGCAGCGCAGCATCGAGCGAGCCCTGATGGGCACTGAGGTCAAGACGGTCAAGGTGGCAATGGGAGTCTACGAGCATGGGATAGCGGCACACATGGAAAATGGGAAATCAGCGGGCGCCCGGCAGTTGCAGCCAATGAGCCAGCAGCGATTCGAGCAACAGGGTTTGATTGAGGTTGGCCTTACCCAGCACCTTCTGGCGCTGTTCGAGGATCCACGCCTGCACCTCCAGCACCTTGGCCTGGCGGCTTTTCTGCGCCAGGTACTGCACCACCTTGCGCATATCGGCCAAGCCTAACCCCTCCTCGTCCTGGGTCAACTGGTAGCGCAGAATGAGGTGCGCCCAATCGCAGAACCAGTCGAATACCCTCAACATCGGCACAGCCTTCCAGGCTTCGGCCAGCTGGCTGGGCGATTGCTGTTGCTTGAGCAACTTCTTCACCCCGTCAGTAACCAGCGCACGCTGCTCGCGCACACCCTGCGCCTGCAGGCTGATCGCCATCAGCGGCGAGCCGGCGGCCAAACTCAGCAATTCGTCGCGCTCGGCCTCGTCCATATCAGGCAACGCCGCGGCCAACCAGGCCTGGCTCTGGGCCAGGTTTGGCTGGGGGCAGGCTACCTGCTGACAACGGCTCTTGATGGTCGGCAGCAGCCGGCTGGGCTGGTGCGTGACCAGCAGCAACACGGTGTCGCCGGAAGGCTCCTCAAGGCTTTTCAACAGTGCGTTGGAAGCATTGACGTTCATGGCTTCGACCGGCTCGATCAACACCACCTTGCGCCCACCCAGCTGCGCCGTCTGCACCACGAAGGCCACCAGCTCACGGACCTGGTCGACCTTGATCGGCTTATCGGCCTCTTCGGGCTCAAGGATGTAGTTGTCAGGGTGGCTACCGGCCTTCAGCAGCAGGCAGGACTTGCAGGTGCCGCAGGCATCGAGGCCTTGCGGCTGCTGGCACAACAGGCGGGCCATCAGGCGCTCGGCCATGGCCCGCTTGCCAATGCCCTGCGGCCCGTGCAGCAGGTAGGCATGGGCATGCTGACTGCGCCCGGCCAATTGCTGCCAGAGCGCCTGCTGCCATGGGTAGGCCTCAGCCACGGCAACGCTCCACGATGGCCGGCAACAGCGCATCGATAGCACGCTGCACGGCCGGGAGCGGCTGTGCGGCATCCAGCAGGCTGTAACGCTGCGGTTCGCGCTGGGCGCGCTGCAGGTAGGCCTGGCGCACAGCCTGGAAAAACGCCTGGCCTTCCTGCTCGAAGCGGTCGAGGCGGCCGCGCGCAGCGGCACGGGCCAAACCGACTTCGACCGGCAGGTCGAACACCAGGGTCAGCTGCGGGCGAAGGTCGCCCTGGACGAATTGCTCCAGGGTGGCGATACGCTCGACCGACAGGCCGCGGCCGCCGCCCTGGTAGGCATATGTGGCATCGGTAAACCGGTCGCACAACACCACAGCGCCACGGGCCAGCGCCGGGCGGATCACCTGGGCCAGGTGCTGGGCGCGGGCAGCGAACACCAGCAGCAGTTCGGTGTCGGCGGCCATGGGTTCATCGCTGGGGGCCAGTAGCAGCTCACGCACCTTCTCGGCCAGCGGCGTGCCACCAGGCTCACGGGTCAGCACCACATCCAGGCCATGCTCGCGCAAGCGCGCCGCCAGGTAGTCGCGGTTGGTGCTTTTGCCCGCGCCTTCGGGGCCTTCCAAAGTAATAAACAAGCCGCTCACAGGCAGTCCTTAATGTTGTTCGTCAGGCGTTGCCGGCTCGGCCGCCTGGGCATCACCGGCGGGAGCGGCCGGCGCCGGCTGCGCAGCCGGCTCATCGGGTACCGGCTGCTCTTCGCCGGCGGCTGGCGCAGCGTCATCGGCGCCCGGCTTTGCCGGCTGCTGCGGCGCGGGGCTGGAGCGATAGTCTGCCCGCCGCTTGAGCTGAAACTCCCGCACCGCCGAGTTGTGATCGTTGAGGTCGTCGGAGAACACATGGCTGCCGTCGCCACGGGCGACGAAGTACAGGCTGGTGCCATCGGCCGGGTTAAGCGCCGCGTGAATCGCCTCGCGGCCGACCATGGCAATCGGCGTGGGCGGCAGGCCAGTGATGGTGTAGGTATTGTAGGGCGTAGGCTCACGCAGGTCGGCACGGGTGATCTTGCCGTTATAGCGCTCACCCATCCCGTAGATAACCGTCGGATCGGTCTGCAGCATCATGCCCAGGCGCAAACGCCGCACGAACACCCCGGCGATCTGACCGCGCTCTTGGGGGATGCCGGTTTCCTTCTCCACCAGCGAAGCCATGATCAGCGCCTGGTAGGGATCGCGGTACGGCAGGTCGGTGGCGCGCTCGGCCCATTCCTTGGCCAGCACTTCTTCCAGACGCATGTAGGCCTGCTGCAGCAATTCGACGTCGCTCATGCCGCGCACGAAGCGGTAGGTATCGGGGAAGAACCTGCCCTCAGGGAACACACCGGTATGGCCGAGTTTGTCCATGACCTCGGCGTCCGACAGGCCATCCAGGGTGTGCTTGAGCTTTTCATGCTTGGCCACGGCCGCGCGCAGCTGGCGGAAGGTCCAGCCCTCGACCAGGGTCAGGTTGTATTGAACTACGTCGCCCCGGCGCCAGGCGTCGAACAGCTGCTCGACGGTCATGCCAGGGGTGAGGCGATATTCGCCGGTGTGCAACGGGGTACCGGCCATGTTGAAGCGCCAGTACAGGCGCAACCAGACGGCGTCGTCAAGCAGCCCTTCGGTTTGCATGCGGTAGAACATGCGGTTGGGGGTGGTGCCATTGGGCACGTCGAGCAGGCGTTCCTGCGTGACATGCAGTGGCTGCTCCAGAACCGAGTTGATTTTCCAGGCCGACCAGCCTAGCGCCAGACCGGCGAGGATCAGACCCATTTCCAGCAGCAGCAGGAATTTACGTCTCACGAATTCAGGTTTCCAGTAACGTACGGGCAACGGCCTGCAGTTTTCGGGTAAGCGGGCCCGGCGACCAGTTTAACGCGGCCAGGCCGCGCACGGGCCAGACGCCATAGACGCTGTTGCAAACAAATACTTCATCGGCCTGCTCCAGCGCACCATACGGCAGGTCGCAGACGTTGGCCGTAATACCCTGCAAGCGCGCCTGTTCGAGCAAGGCACCGCGCATGACCCCGGCCACGCCACAACGGCTGAGGTCGGCAGTAAAAAGCACGCCGTCGCGCACCAGGAACAGATTGCTGTATACCCCTTCGATCACCCGGCCTTGCCCGTCACACATCAGGCCCTCGGCATGGTCACTGTCCTGCCATTCGGCACGGGCCAGCACCTGCTCCAGACGGTTGAGGTGTTTGAGCCCGGCCAGCAACGGTTGTTCCCCAAGCCGTGTCTGGCAGGGGAACAAGCGTACGCCCTGCTCGACATGGGCAACAGGATAGCTGGGTAATGGGCCGCCCTGCAGGATACGCCGGGGCACGGCATCGGCAACCGGCGCGTAACCACGCTGGCTGTCGCCACGGGTGAGGATGAGTTTGGCTACCCCGTCGCCGAGCTGGCTGGCGTAGCGCAGCAATTCCTCACGCACCTGCGCCAGGTCGGCGCCAATCGCCAGCCGCTGGCAACCCAGCGCCAGGCGAGCGAGATGGCCATCCAGGAGGCTGGGCCGGCCATGCCGAACGGCGATGGTTTCGAAAAGACCATCGCCGTAAGCCAGCCCGCGGTTCTGCAGATTGAGCGCAGTCGCGGGCTGGCCGTCGATCCAGCTGAGCATCAACCGGCGAACCGGCGGAACACCAGCGAGCCGTTGGTGCCACCAAAGCCGAACGAGTTGGACAACACCACATCGATCGGCATGCTGCGCGCCTGGTGCGGCACGAAGTCCAGGTCGCAACCTTCGTCCGGTTCGTCCAGGTTGATGGTCGGGGGCGCCATCTGGCTGTTGATCGCCAGCACACTGAAGATCGCTTCTACCGCGCCAGCCGCCCCCAGCAGGTGGCCGGTCATCGACTTGGTCGAGCTGACTGCCAGCTTGTAGGCGTGGTCGCCGAATACGCGCTTGATCGCCGCCACCTCGGCAATGTCGCCCGCGGGGGTCGAAGTGCCATGGGCGTTGATGTAGCTCACGTGTTCCGGCTGGATGCCAGCATCGCGCAGGGCGTTGGCCATGCAGCGCGCAGCGCCTTCACCGGAGTCTGGTGGCGAGGTCATGTGGTAGGCGTCGCCGCTCATGCCAAAACCGATCAACTCGGCATAGATGGTCGCCCCACGGGCCTGGGCATGCTCCAGTTCTTCGAGCACCAAGGCACCGGCACCGTCGGACAGCACGAAACCGTCGCGACCTTTGTCCCAAGGGCGGCTGGCGCGGGCAGGCTCGTCGTTGCGGGTGGACAGCGCGCGCGATGCACCGAAGCCACCCATGCCCAGCCCGCACGCGGCCATTTCGGCGCCGCCGGCAATCATTACGTCGGCTTCACCGTAGGCGATATTGCGCGCGGCCATGCCGATGCAATGGGTGCCCGTGGTGCAGGCAGTGGCAATGGCGTAGTTGGGGCCCTGCAGGCCCAGGTGGATCGACAGGAAACCCGAGATCATGTTGATGATCGAGCCCGGCACGAAGAATGGCGAAATGCGACGCGGCCCCGAGTCATGCAGGGTGCGGCTGGTTTCTTCGATGTTGGTCAGGCCACCGATCCCCGACCCCATGGCCACGCCGATGCGCTCGCGGTTGGCGTCGGTGACCTCCAGGCCGGCATTACGCACCGCCTGGAACCCGGCCGCCAGGCCGTACTGGATGAACAGGTCGAGCTTGCGGGCCTCTTTGGCCGACAGGTACTGCTCCACCTCGAAGCCTTTCACCGAGCCGCCAAAACGGGTGGAGTAGGCAGACAGGTCCGTGTGTTCGATCGGACCAATGCCACTGCGGCCAGCCAGAATGCCCTGCCAGGTGCTCGGTACATCGGTACCCAGTGGCGACAGCATACCCATACCGGTGACCACGACGCGTCTACGCGACACAGTACTCTCCTTTTCTAATAACAGAGTCTCTTGGCATTGCATTCAAGCGCTGGAATGAAATGGCAACAGGCTCTTGGTGCGCGGTGAACGAGGCGGCCCGGGCAATACGCGGCGCTCGCAAAGAAAAAACCGCACGCCAGCGAAGGCAGTGCGGTTTTCCCCGACAAGTAGCGTCGACTGTAACGTCTTAAGCCTGGTGGTTCTTGACGTAGTCGATAGCAGCTTGAACGGTAGTGATCTTCTCGGCTTCTTCGTCAGGGATTTCGGTCTCGAATTCCTCTTCCAGAGCCATCACCAGTTCAACGGTGTCAAGCGAATCGGCACCCAGGTCATCGACGAAGGACTTCTCAGCAGTCACTTCTTCTTCCTTGACGCCCAGTTGCTCGGCGACGATTTTCTTGACGCGTTCTTCGATGGTGCTCATACCTAGTTTTCACTCCTAATGGATATATGCAGGCAGCTGGCCGGTGGCTAATTTTATAGAAAGACGTTCGCTTTTCAAGCTGAACCTGCCTTCAGGCTAGTCATCGCACCCGCTGTCTGGAATCTGATTGCAGCTTTATAACGGATTTTAGGCTCGCAGTATGACTCTTTTTTTACGAAATCCGTCACATTGAGTTGCAGGGTTACATGTACATCCCGCCGTTGACCGGCACGGTTGCGCCGGTTACATAGGCTGCACCGTCCGAAGCCAGGAACGAAACCACCTTGGCAATTTCGTCGGCCTGCCCCAGGCGGCCCAGTGGAATCTGGGTTTGCAGGGCTTCGCGCTGCGCTTCAGGCAGTTCGCGGGTCATGTCGGTATCGATGAAACCAGGGGTCACCGAGTTGACGGTAATGCCACGCGAACCGACTTCACGCGCCAGGGCGCGGCTGAAGCCTTCCAGCCCGGCCTTGGCAGCCGCATAGTTGGCCTGGCCAGCGTTACCCATGGCACCGACGACCGAGCCGATGCTGATGATACGACCCCAACGAGCCTTGGTCATGCCACGCAGCACACCCTTGGACAGACGGTAGAGGCTGTTCAGGTTGGTGTCGATCACGTCGAACCATTCGTCGTCTTTCATGCGCAGCATGAGGTTGTCCCGGGTGATGCCGGCGTTGTTGACCAGAATGGCCGGGGCGCCGAACTGCTCACCAATGGCAGCCAGTACCGCGTCAACCGACTCGGCGCTGGTCACGTTCAGTTCCATGCCGGTGCCGGTGATACCGTGCTCTTTGAGGGTGGCGGCGATACGCTCGGCGCCGGAGGCCGAAGTGGCGGTACCAATCACGGTTGCGCCCTGGCGGCCCAGTTCCAGGGCGATGGCCTGGCCAATGCCACGGCTGGCGCCAGTGACCAGTGCAACTTTACCTTGCAGGCTCATGCAAGCTTCTCCAATTCAGGCCAGTGCCGCGCGAGTGGCGGCAACGGCGTCAGGGGTATTGAGGTTGTAAGTGGTCACGCCATCGGCGCAACGCTTGTTCAGGCCAGCCAGGACTTTGCCCGGGCCGCACTCGACCAGATTGACTGCACCATTGGCCGCCAGGGCCTGCACGCACTCAACCCAGCGTACCGGCTGGTACAGCTGCGCCAGCAGGTCCTGCTTGAGGGCATCGAGGTCGGCCGCGATGGCGGCGGTGACGTTCTGCACCACCGGGATCTGCGGGGCCTTCCACTCGATGGCGTTGACCGCATCGGCAAAGCGCTCGGCAGCCGGCTTCATCAGGGCGCAGTGCGAAGGCACGCTGACGGCCAGCGGCAGGGCGCGCTTGGCGCCTTTGGCCTTGCACAGCTCCATGGCGCGGTCGACCGCCGCCTTGTTGCCGGCGATGACCACCTGCCCTGGCGAGTTGAAGTTGACGGCACTGACCACTTCATCTTCAGCCGCTTCGGCGCAGAGCTCCACGACCACAGCGTCGTCCAGGCCGAGAATGGCGGCCATGGCCCCGTGCCCGGCAGGTACCGCTTCCTGCATCAGCTGGCCACGGCGCTCGACCAGGCGCACAGCGTCTTTCAGGCTGATGCTGCCGGCAGCGACCAGGGCGCTGTATTCACCCAGGCTATGACCGGACACGAAAGCTGGCGTGGCACCGCCCTCTTCCAGCCACAGACGCCACAACGCGATGGACGCGGTGAGGATCGCCGGCTGCGTCTTGTCAGTCTGGTTGAGTTGCTCTTCCGGACCTTCCTGAACCAGCTTCCACAGGTCGTAACCGAGTGCTGCAGAAGCTTCCTTGAAGGTTTCGATGATCACTGGCTTCTCGGCGCCGAGCTCGGCGAGCATGCCCAGCGACTGGGAACCTTGACCGGGAAAGACGAATGCGAGAGATGCAGACATTGAACAAGCCCTTATGATCTTGTCGTCGGATAGGGTACGCCAGGCCTTGGGCCAGGCGCGGAATCTGAAAGCTTGGATGAAGACGCAGACCAAGCGGTCACATTTAAGCACTTCATCGGGGATATGCCTAAGGTCTTTGTTTGCCTGCCCGGGCCCCGTCGCAGGCTAAAGCAGCAGGTCCTCCAAACGCCCGTGCAAACGCTGCGGCAGATTCTCCTGAATCTCGATCAACGCCCGCTGGATGGCACTCTGGAACCCCTGAACGCCCGCGGAGCCATGGCTCTTGATGACGATACCCTGCAAACCCAGGAAACTCGCGCCATTGTGCCGCGCCGGCGCCAGGTCGGCCTGCAGACGCTTGAGCAGGGGCATGGCCACCGCTCCAGCAGCCCGCGCCAGCAAACCGCCCTTGAACAATTGCTCGATCCGCGCACCGATCATGGTGGCCAGCCCCTCGCTGGACTTGAGCAGGATATTGCCAACAAAGCCGTCGCACACCACCACATCCGCCTCGCCACGGTACAGCCCGTCACCTTCGACAAAGCCCACATAGTTGAGCCCGCGGGCATTGTGCAACAGGCTTGCCGCCAGCTTGACCTGCTGGTTGCCCTTGATGTCCTCGGTACCGATGTTCAGCAACGCCACGCGCGGGCGGTGAACACCCAGGGCCTGGGCGGCCACCGACCCCATCACGGCGAACTGGTACAGGTTTTCGGCACTGCAATCGACATTGGCACCCAGGTCGAGCAACTGGCAGTAACCGGCCTGGGTCGGGATCGCCGCCACCATGGCCGGGCGGTCGATACCCGGCAGGGTCTTGAGCACGAAGCGTGACAACGCCATCAGCGCGCCGGTGTTGCCGGCACTGACGCAGGCCTGGGCCTTGCCATCACGCACCAGTTCCAGGGCGATGCGCATGGACGAGTCCGGCTTGCCACGCAGCACCTGGGATGGCCGCTCGTCCATGCCGACCACTTCACTGGCGGCGACGATTTGCAGGCGCGCGCGATCCGCAGCCGCAAGGCCGCTGACAAGATCTTCCAGGAGGGAGGGTTGACCGACGAGGGTCAGGTGCAACGAGGGGGTAGCGGAAAGGCAGGCAATGCTAGCCTGAACAATGCTGCGGGGACCGAAGTCCCCGCCCATTGCGTCGATCGCGATGACCTGAGCGGACAAGGATTACTCGTCAGCGCCCTTGTCGACCACTTTGCGACCACGGTATACGCCTTCTGGCGAAACGTGGTGGCGCAGGTGGACTTCACCGGTGGACTTGTCTACCGACAGCGCGTTTTCCGACAGAGCGTCGTGCGAACGGCGCATGTCACGGGCAGAGCGGGATTTTTTGTTCTGCTGAACAGCCATAATTGATTAACTCCTAAACGTTTGGGTCACGCTTTAACTGCGCCAAAACACTGAACGGGTTGGACCGCGATACCTCGTCCTTGCTCGATTCGGGCTCGTCTGCGCCCGCCGGCTGCTGGCATTCTTCCGGATGATGAGCAGGCACGATTGGCAGGGCGAGCAGAAGCTCCTCCTCGATCAATGCCTGCAGATCCAAAGGATCTTCGCCCAGTTCCAGCACGTCATAGCCTTTCGGCAACGACTGGGTATTCGCACCCTCCTTCACCACAGCGTAAGTGCATTCGCTATGGATCGGCAGGGTGACCAGCTCAAGACAACGCTGGCAAACCATTTTGACTTCGACGTCCAGCTCGCTGTGGATAACCACCACGTGCTGTTCATCTCGTTCAAAATCGAACTTCGCCTGCACCGTACCGACATTGTCGGAAAGCGGGTCGCAGAGTCTTTCCAAATCAGCGAGCGGCAGCGAACCGTTAAGGGTTACGCCACGATCGGCTAATTTGCGCGGGTCAACGTGAGGTGGAATCGGGTCATTCAACATAGGCGCAGCATAATAGGGATGCCCCCCGCCCCTGTCAAAGGAAATTAGGCGGCATCGTGCGTGATAGAATTTGTTCAACTGAATCAGGAGTCTACCATGCTTCCTCTGTTACTGGCTTCCAGCTCTGCCTATCGCCGCGAACTGCTCGCCCGCCTGCAACTGCCTTTCACCTGGGCAAGCCCCGACATAGACGAGCAGCGCCAGGCCGGCGAGCCAGCGCCAGAGCTGGTGCAGCGCCTGGCCAGGCAGAAGGCCGAGGCACTGGCGGGCAACCACCCCGGGCACCTGATCATCGGCTCGGACCAGGTGGCGGTGCTGGGCGAACAGGTGCTGGGCAAGCCGAAGACCTTCGAGCGCGCCTGCGAACAACTGCTGGCGTGCAGCGGGCAGCAGGTGTGCTTCCTGACCGGGCTGGCGCTGCTCAACAGCGCTACCGGGCAATGCCAGGTCGATTGCATACCGTTTACCGTGACCTTGCGCGAACTGAGCCGCGAGCAGGTGGAGCGCTATGTCGCGGCGGAGCAGCCGCTGGACTGCGCTGGCAGCTTCAAGGCGGAGGGGTTGGGGGTGAGTTTGTTTCAGAGCACCCATGGCTGCGACGCCACCAGCCTGATCGGGCTACCGTTGATTCGGCTGGTGGACATGCTGACCAAGGAAGGGGTGGTGATTCCTTGAGGGCCTGGGGCCGCTTTGCGGCCCATCGCCGGCAAGCCGGCGATGGGGCCAGAACAGGCTATCAGCGCAGCTGTGGCCCCTGGAAGCCCATCCACATGGCCAGGTGCTCAGCCACACTGGCCCCGACCCGCTTGGAGAAGCGGTCAAACGGCGATTCCTGCACGGTGAAGTCCACCAACTCCTTCTCACCCACGATCTCACGCGCCACATAGCTGGCACTGCCCAGCCCATCCACCAGCCCCAGCGCCTTGGCTTGTTCACCCGACCACACCAGGCCACTGAACAGCTCCGGGTGCTCCTTGTCTTTCAGGCGCTCGCCGCGGCCCTGCTTGACCATGGCGATGAACTGGTTGTGCGTGGTGTCCAGCACCCCTTGCCAGAACCGCGTCTCCTCGGGCTTTTCCGGCGAGAACGGGTCAAGGAACGCCTTGTGCTCACCCGAGGTGTAGGCGCGGCGCTCGACACCCAGCTTTTCCATGGTGCCGACGAAGCCATAGCCGGCCGCCGTTACCCCGATGGACCCCACCAGGCTGGCCTTGTCGGCGTAGATCTCGTCTGCCGCACTGGCAATGTAGTAGGCACCGGACGCCCCCAGGTCGGCAATTACCGCGTACAGCTTGATGGCCGGGTATTCGGCACGCAGGCGGCGGATTTCGTCGTACACGTAACCGGCCTGCACCGGGCTGCCACCCGGGCTGTTGATGCGCATTACTACCGCCTTGGTCTTGCTGTCTTTGAAGGCCTCACGCAGGCTCTTGACGATATTGTCTGCGCTCGCCGCCTCCTGGTCGGCAATCACGCCACGCACCTCGACCAGTGCGGTATGGCTGGCACCGCGCGAGGCCGCCTTGTCCATATCCATCAGCGGCGAGAACAGCGCCAGGATGCCGAACAGGTAAACGAAGGTCAGCAGCTTGAAAAAAATACCCCAGCGCCGTGAGCGGCGCTGCTCCTGCACACTGGCCAACAGGGTCTTTTCCAGCAGTTGCCAGCTCTTGCGCTCTTCGCGCTCCCCGGGCTCGGCCTCGGGGGCTTTCCATTCGTCTGCCATGCTCACCTACCTTGGAAGTGGAATTGCGGCCCCAGCCAACCACTCGCGCAGCTGGGAAAAATGCTCGATGCACACCTGCGGGCCGAACTCGGCCAGCGCCTGTAACGACATGGCACCATAGCCCACGGCCACCGAATGCATGCCGGCATTGCTGGCCATTTGCAGGTCGAATGCCGAATCTCCGACCATCAGCGCACGCTGCGGTTCTACACCACAATGGCCGAGAATTTCCTCGAGCATCAGCGGGTGTGGCTTGCCACGGGTTTCATCAGCGGCGCGGGTAATGTCGAAAAACGCCTGCCAGCCGTTGGCCTTGAGCACCCGATCGAGGCCGCGACGGGCCTTGCCGGTGGCCACCGCCAGGCGGTAACCCTCGGCGCGGAAGGCGTCCAGCGACTCGCTCACCCCCTCGAACAGCGGCGAAGGCTGCTGATCCAGGGCGGTGTAGATATCAGCGTAGTGCTGACGGAAGCTTTCGACCTGAACGGGCTCCAGGTGCGGGTACAGGGTATGGATGGCCTCGTCCAGGGCCAGGCCGATGATGCCCTTGATCGCATCATCACTGCTTTGCGCCTCACCGGCACGCACGGCAGCCGCGTTCATGGACTCGACGATGCGCCCTACGGAGTCGGCCAGCGTGCCGTCCCAGTCGAAGATCAGCAGTTCATAAGCTTTTTTCATAGGTCACGGCGCACTCAGCCGCTCCACAGTCTTGGCCCAGACTTCGTCCACCGGCGCTTCAAGCTTGAGCTCGCCACCGTCCGGCAGCGGCACGGTCAGCGCGTAGGCGTGCAGGAACAGGCGCTTGCCACCCAACTCGCGAATTTCGCGGCTGAAATCTTCGTCGCCGTATTTGTTGTCGCCGGCGATCATGTGCCCGGCATGCAGGGTATGCACGCGAATCTGGTGGGTACGCCCGGTGATCGGCCGCGCCTCGACAATGGTGGCGAAATCGCCGAAGCGACGCAGCACGCGGAACAGGGTCAGCGCCTCCTTGCCCTCATCGTTCACCTCGACCATACGCTCGCCCGAGCGCAGGTTGCTTTTGAGCAGGGGCGCGTTGACCTGTTTCTTGGCCGTGGGCCAGTGGCCCCGCACCAATGCCATGTAGCGCTTGTCCACGCCATCACCGCGCAGCGCCGCATGCAGGTGGCGCAACATGCTGCGCTTCTTGGCGATCATCAGCAGGCCGGAGGTGTCGCGGTCCAGGCGGTGCACCAGCTCCAGCTCCTTGGCGTCAGGGCGCAGCTGGCGCAGCGCCTCGATCACGCCGAAGCTCAGGCCACTACCGCCATGCACGGCGATGCCGGCCGGCTTGTTCATCACGATCAGCGCCTTGTCTTCATAGACGATGGCCGCCTCCAGGCGCTGCAACAGCCCCTGGGCGACCGGTGCCGGCTCGTCGCGCTCCGGCAGGCGGACGGGCGGCACCCGCACGATATCGCCGGCCTGGATCTTGTACTCGGGTTTCACGCGGCCCTTGTTGACCCGCACCTCACCCTTGCGCAGGATGCGGTAGACCAGGGTCTTGGGCACGCCCTTGAGCGCCGTGATGAGGAAATTGTCGATGCGTTGGCCGGCAAGCTCCGGCGCGACTTCGATCAGCTGTACGCCGGAAGTCGGAGGGGTATTGGTCGTCATGGCGGGAATCATAACAATTTTTTATGGAATTGAAGCACTTAATCATTGCTGCTATAGTCGCGAACGCCGCCAAAAGTGGCAGGCCAGCAAAACCAGGCCCTGAGCCGGTTGCTGACCTACGCAATTCTCCAGGACGCGAGGCCGTCCTACGGGGTTTTCGCCAGTTTACCGAATTGCCTGGAATCGCCACCAGCGCTGTGTAGAGAAGACCGAAAAAAACGACAAGTGTGGTTGTTCACCTGCTTACCCGATTCTTTTCGTTGTAGCTCTGCCCGCCCCGTCGCTTCCACGCAACGCAAGGCGAATGCTCCGGAAACAACAGCCTTGGACATGTAATGGCGTCAGCTTCCCATTCGAAGCTGGCGAAAAATGCAACCCGTTGCGGATTCAGCGCGCGGCAGCACCCGAATTATCAGGGATACGTGCAGGGTGGAGATGCACAGCCCTCGGACCGTGTAGCACCGCGTCCGGCCAGCAGCCGATTGAAGGCTGGTGAGCGGATAAGGTCCTGAACAGATGCCCCCGGGCGTCCACGGCTGACGGTTGATTCCTCCTCCTGACTGAGTGCACAAGGCCCGCTTGGTTGATTCGGATACCCATTCGAAGCCACCGGGGCCTTGTTGGCACCGCAGCAAACAGGACGCGTCGTCGCGACAACGGCAGGCTGGGCAACCGGCTGGTGCCGAACGTTGCTCGACACGGGGGTGGCCCGGCCACCCTTTGCGCACCTTGGCACCGACCATGAGACGTCGTGTGTGCCGAACGCCGTTTCCGGCAGCCCGGAAACCGACGGTACAACATGAAAAGAATGCTGATTAACGCAACTCAACCCGAAGAGTTGCGTGTAGCCCTGGTGGACGGCCAACGTCTCTACGACCTGGACATCGAGTCCGGCGCGCGTGAGCAGAAAAAGGCCAACATCTACAAAGGCAAGATCACCCGCATCGAACCCAGCCTCGAAGCCGCTTTCGTCGACTTCGGTTCCGAACGTCACGGCTTCCTGCCGCTGAAAGAAATCTCCCGCGAATACTTCAAGAAAACCCCGGAAGGCCGGGTGAACATCAAGGAAGTGCTCAGCGAAGGGCAGGAAGTCATCGTTCAGGTCGAGAAGGAAGAGCGTGGCAACAAAGGTGCCGCCCTCACCACCTTCATCAGCCTGGCCGGCCGCTACCTGGTACTGATGCCCAACAACCCGCGCGCCGGTGGCATCTCGCGCCGCATCGAAGGCGAAGAGCGCAACGAACTGCGCGAAGCCCTGAACGGCCTGACCGTACCGGGCGACATGGGCCTGATCGTGCGCACCGCCGGCCTGGGCCGCAGCAGCGAAGAAATGCAGTGGGACCTGGACTACCTGCTGCAATTGTGGACCGCCATCAAGGAAGCGTCCCTGGACCGCGCCGCGCCGTTCCTGATCTACCAGGAAAGCAACGTCATCATCCGCGCCATCCGCGACTACCTGCGCCAGGACATCGGCGAAGTATTGATCGACAGCATCGACGCCCAGGAAGAAGCCCTGACCTTCATCCGCCAGGTGATGCCGCAGTACGCCAGCAAGGTCAAGCTCTACGAAGACAGCGTGCCGCTGTTCAACCGCTTCCAGATCGAAAGCCAGATCGAAACCGCCTTCCAGCGCGTGGTCGACCTGCCGTCCGGTGGCTCGATCGTGATCGACCCGACCGAAGCCCTGGTGTCCATCGACATCAACTCGGCGCGCGCCACCAAAGGCAGCGACATCGAAGAAACCGCCCTGCAGACCAACCTGGAAGCGGCCGAGGAAATCGCCCGCCAGTTGCGCCTGCGTGACATCGGCGGCCTGATCGTCATCGACTTCATCGACATGACCCCGGCCAAGAACCAGCGCGCCGTCGAAGAGCGCGTGCGTGAGTGCCTGGAAGCCGACCGCGCCCGCGTGCAGGTTGGGCGCATCTCGCGCTTTGGCCTGCTGGAAATGTCCCGTCAGCGCCTGCGCCCATCGCTGGGTGAAAGCAGCGGCATCGTCTGCCCACGTTGCTCCGGCACCGGCATCATCCGTGACGTCGAGTCGCTGTCGCTGGCCATCCTGCGCCTGATCGAAGAAGAAGCCCTGAAAGACCGCACCGCCGAAGTGCGTGCCCAGGTGCCAATCCCGGTAGCAGCGTTCCTGCTCAACGAAAAGCGTAATTCCATCACCAAGATCGAGCTGCGCACCCGTGCGCGCATCATCATCCTGCCGAACGATCACCTGGAAACCCCGCACTTCGAAGTCCAGCGCCTGCGCGACGACAACCCGGAAGTGCTGAACAACCAGTCCAGCTACGAAATCGCCGCCAGCGAAACCGAAGAAGCACCACAACCGACTGCCACCCGTACGCTGGTTCGCCAGGAAGCGGCCGTGAAAACTGCCCCGGCCCGCGCCAATGCACCGGTACCGGCCGCCGCCGAAGAGCACCAGCCTGCACCGGCCGCCGCCGCGCCGAGCGCGCCGGAGCCAAGCCTGTTCAAGGGCCTGGTCAAGTCGCTGGTCAGCCTGTTCGCCGGCAAAGACGAGCCTGCCGCTGCCCCGGTCGCCCCTGCCGCCGAGAAACCGGCCGCCGAGCGCAGCCCACGCAACGAAGAACGCCGCAACGGCCGCCAGCAAAGCCGCAACCGCAATGGCCGCCGCGACGAAGAGCGCAAGCCGCGTGAAGAGCGTGCCGAGCGCCAGCCACGCGAAGAACGTGCACCACGTGAAGAACGTGCCCCACGCGAAGAGCGGGCACCGCGGGAAGAACGCGCACCACGCCAGCCACGCGAAGACCGCCGCGGCAACCGTGGCGAAGAGCGCGTACGCGAACTGCGCGAGCCGCTGGACGCTACCCCACCGGCCGAACGCGAAGAGCGCCAGCCACGTGAAGAACGTGTAGCCCGTGAAGAACGCGCCCCACGTGAAGAGCGTGCACCGCGTGAAGAGCGGGCCCCTCGCGAAGAGCGTGCCCCACGTGAAGAACGCGCCCCTCGTGAAGAGCGTGCACCACGTGAAGAACGCGCCCCGCGTGAAGAGCGTGCACCACGTGAAGAACGCGCCCCGCGTGAAGAGCGTGCACCACGTGAAGAACGTGCTCCGCGTGAAGAGCGCGCCCCGCGCCCACCCCGTGAAGAGCGTCAGCCACGCGCGGCCGAAGAAGCGGCCGAACAGGCTGCCGAGCTGGCCGAAGAGCAACTGCCGAATGAAGAACAACTGCAAGACGAGCAGGAAGGCACCGATGGCGAGCGTCCGCGCCGCCGCTCGCGTGGCCAGCGTCGCCGCAGCAATCGTCGTGAACGTCAGCGCAATGCCAATGGCGAGCTGATCGACGGCGAAGAAGAAGGCAGCGACGAACAGCCACAGCAGCACCAGGCCACCGAGCTGGGTGCTGAACTGGCGGCCGGCCTGGCTGTAACTGCAGCGGTTGCTACCAGCAACATCAGCAGCGACGCCGAAGCCCAGGCCAACCAGCAGGCCGAGCGCGCCACCGCTGACGTCGTTGCCGCTGCAGCAACCGACAACAGCGAAGCCGCCCAGCCGGTTGAGCAGGCTGAAAAGCTCGAGCAAGTCGAAGTTGTCACCAAGGTTGAAGAAGTGGCCGTGGCCCCAGTGGTCGAGCAGCCGGTCAGCGAGCCTGTGGCCGTGGTCGAGGCAACTGCCGAGCCAGTGGTCGAAGTCGCGCCACAACCGGTCGTCGAAGAAGCGCCTGTTGCCGAGCCGGCCGTGGCTGTCGAAGCCCCGGTAGAAGCGCCAGCTGTCGAAGCCGGTGAAATCGAGCAGGCCCCGACCGTGGTCGAGGCTGCGCCGGCTGCCGAAGCCCAGCCAGAAGTAGTGGCCGAGCCTGCACCTGTGGTTGTCGAGCCTGCGCCGGTCGCGGCCCCAGCCGTGGTAGAGCCTGCCACTGTCATGCTGGCCAACGGCCGTGCGCCGAACGACCCGCGTGAAGTTCGCCGCCGCAAACGTGAGGCCGAGGCTGCTGCCAAAGCCGCGCAGGAAGCTGCTGCAGCCGCCGGAGAGCCAGCCCTGGAAACCGCCGATGAGCAAAAGCCTCATCATGGTTGATAGCCAAGGCTGAATGAAAAAGCCCCGCCAGTGCGAACTGGCGGGGCTTTTTCTTGGCCTATCACTTTATGTCAGCGCCGGCGCTGCCCTTTGTAGGAGCGGCCTTGTGTCGCGATGGGGCGCAAAGCGGCCCCAGGAATATTTGCATTGACGCTGAAATCTGGAGCCGCTACGCGCCCCATCGCGACACAAGGCCGCTCCTACAGGTTCTGCACCGACCTCTAATTCAGTACAGGTTAGGCTCCATCTCCAGCTCAACCCCGAACCGTTCGAGGATATCGGCCTGGATCCGTCGCGCCAGCGCATGCATCTGCGCCCCGCTCGCCTGGCCATAGTTGACCAGCACCAGCGACTGCAAGCGATGCACCCCGGCATCACCCTCGCGATAGCCCTTCCAGCCTGCCTGCTCGATCAACCAGCCTGCGGCCAGCTTTACCTGACCGTCAGCCTGCGGATAGGCGACCACGCCGGGGTACTGCGCACGGATGCGCGCCACGCATTCGGCCGAAACTACCGGGTTCTTGAAGAAGCTTCCGGCATTACCCAGCTCGGCCGGGTCTGGCAGCTTTTCGCGGCGAATGCTGCAGATCGCATCGCTGATCGCCTGCGCCGTCGGTTCGGTCACGCCCTGCTCTGCCAGGCGCTGGCGGACCGGGCCGTAGTCCAGGTGCGCGTGCAGGGTACGGCTCAAGGCAAACCGCACCCGCAGGATCAACCACCGGCCTGGGTTACGCTTGAATACGCTGTCGCGGTAACCGAAGGCACAGTCCGCCAGCGCGAAGTCGCGCAGCTCGCCCGTCTCGCGGTCCAGGGCCGTAAGGCCGACGAACACGTCCTTGATCTCCACCCCGTAGGCACCCACGTTCTGCATGGGTGCAGCGCCCACGGTGCCAGGGATCAGGCTGAGGTTCTCCAAGCCGCAAAAACCCTGCGCCAGGGTCCACTGCACGAACGGGTGCCAGGGCTCGCCGGCCTCGGCTTCGACCACCACATGCTCGCCGTCATCACTGAGCACCCGGCGGCCCTGGCTGGCCATGTGCAAGACCAGCGCATCGATATCGCGCGTCAGCAGCAGGTTGCTGCCGCCCCCGATCACCAGCACTGGCAACGCCAGGCGCTGAGCCTGGCTCAGCGCCTGGCGCACATGCAGGTCATTGCGGGCCTGGCTGAAATAACGCGCCTTCACGTCGATGCCGAAGGTGTTGTAAGGATTGAGCGATACCTGCTCCTGCCATTGCCCGGTCATAACCGCCCCTTGATTTCCAGCACCAGCGCCTGGCAGGCCGATTCGATCAGGTCGAGTACCTGCTCAAAGCCATCGGCGCCGCCGTAGTACGGGTCAGGCACTTCATCCAATGCCGCACCATAGCGGCGCAGGAACAGGTCAAGCTCGCCCGTCGCCGTTGGCGGGCGCAGGGCACGCAGGTCGCGAAGGTTGCTCTCGTCCATGGCCAGCACCAGATCGTATTCGGCGAAGTGCCGCTGCTTGACCTGCTGCGCGCGTTGCCTGGACAAGTCATAGCCACGCGCCAGCGCCGCCTTGCAGGTGCGGCTGTCGGGTGGTTTGCCAACGTGCCAGTCGCCCGTACCCGCGGAGGCCACCTGCACGCGGTCGGCGAGCCCGGCAGCCTGTAGCTGGTGGCGCAGCACGCCTTCGGCAGTGGGCGAGCGGCAAATGTTGCCCAGGCACACGAACAGTACGCGCATCAGGCCTCCAGCAAGCGCCGTACGCGCTCCAGGTCTTCTGGGGTGTCTACACCCACGGCAGGCGCCTCAATCGCGTCCTCGACGTGGATGCGCACACCGTGCCACAGGGCACGCAACTGCTCCAGGGCTTCGGTCTGCTCCAGCCAGCAGGGGCCCCAGCTGACGAAGTCGTGGAGGAAGCCCACGCGGTAGGCGTACATGCCGATATGGCGGCGGTAAGGCACGCCGGCTGGCAACTGGTCCTGGCCTTTGGCGAAGGTGTCACGCGCCCACGGCAGCGGCGCCCGGCTGAAGCTCAGGGCAAGGCCGTGCTTGTCGCTGACCACCTTCACCGCATTGGGGTTGAACACGGTTTCCGGCTCATGGATCTGCTCGGCCAGGGTGGCGATGGCCGCTTGCGGGTGGGCAGCCAGGTTGGCAGCTACCTGGTCGATGATCACCGGCGGGATCAGCGGCTCGTCACCCTGCACGTTGACCACGATGGCATCGGCCGCCAGGCCCAGTTGGGTCGCCACTTCAGCCAGGCGGTCGGTACCCGACTCATGGTCGACACGGGTCATCAGCACTTCAGCGCCAAAGGCCTGGCAAGCTTCGAAGATGCTGGCATCGTCGGTAGCGATGACCACGCGGCTGGCCGCGCTCTTGCGCGCCTGCTCCCATACATGTTGCACCATCGGCTTGCCGGCGATGGCCAGCAGCGGCTTGCCTGGCAAGCGCGTGGAACGCAGGCGGGCAGGAATCACCACGGTGTAGTCAAGGCTCATTTGTCCAGGCGCTCGTCGTCGGTCAGGGTACGTGCCTCGCTCTCCAGCATGACCGGGATACCGTCGCGAATCGGGTAGGCCAGGCCGGCACCCTTGCTGATCAGCTCGGTCTTGTCGGCGCTGAGCTTGAGCGGGCCCTTGGTGATCGGGCAGGCGAGGATATCGAGCAGTTTGGTGTCCATTGAAGGCTTCCTTTAGGCCAGATGGCCAGAAATGAAAACGGGCTCAGGGCTTGTGCAGCAAACGCTGCAGCTGGCTGTCGAACCAGGCGCTGAATGCCGGCGTGGGCTGTGCTTCGACAGCCAGGTACCACCAGTCGTCGGCGGCGAAGGCGCGGCATTTCACGGCGTCTTTCTCGGTCATGACCAGCGGCAGCGGTGGGCTGAAGGCCAGGCTCCGGGCGCTGAATTGTGCATGGTCGGCAAAAGGGTGCGGCAGCGGCTGCCAGTTTAGCCCCAGCAGGGTATTGAAGAAACGTTGCGGGTTGCCGATACCGGCCACCGCGTGCAGGCGCTGGCCGGCGGGAAAATGGTCGAGTGCGCGGCGCTCGCCACTGCGCAGGTTGACCAGTGCGGATGGCTGCAGGCGCAGGCCAAAGCCACCGGCACGGTCTTCGCCGGCACCATTGAACAGCACCGCATCGGCGCTCTGGAGACGTTCGGCAGGCTCGCGCAGGGGGCCGGCCGGCAGGCAGCGGCCGTTGCCCAGGCCACGCGCGGCATCGATCAGGACCAGCTCCAGGTCACGTGCCAGGCGGTAGTGTTGCATGCCGTCATCACACAGGATCAGGTCCAGCGATTCACTGGCCAGCAGGGCCTGCACGGCGCGGGCGCGATCTGGGTCGATCATCAGCGGTACCCCGCTGCGCTGCACGATCAGCAGCGGTTCGTCCCCAGCCTGTTCGGCAGACTGGTCGGCCAACACCCGCCACGGCAACTGCGGCGGTTTGGCGCCATAGCCACGGCTGACCACGCCGACGTTCAGCCCCTGCTGGCGGCAATGCTCGATCAGCCAGAGAATCATCGGTGTCTTGCCGGTGCCACCCACGGTGATATTGCCCACCACGATGACCGGCACCGGTGCGCGGTAGCTGGCACTTTCACCCTTTAGAAAGCGCGCGCGCTTGCGCGTGACCACGCGGCGGTACAACGCCTCCAGCGGGCGCAGCAGCGCCAGCGCCGGGTGCCCGGCGTACCAGGCGGCGAGCAGGCGGCCGGCGATAGCCATCAGGGCGTGCCCTGGGCCGCCTCGACGGTGGTCATGCGCAATTGGCTGAAGCCGAGCTTGCCGGCAGCATCCATCGCAGTGACCACAGCCTGGTGCGGGGTCTTGCCATCGGCACTGATGGCCAGCGGCAGCTTGTTGTCACCACCCGACTCACGCTCGATGGCCTCGCTCAGGGTGGCCAGGTCGCTCTTGGGCAGCAGGTGGTTGTTCACCGAGTACACGCCTTCGGCGCTGATGGTGATTTCCACCAGCTTGCCCTGGTCGGCCGGCGCCTGCTCGGCACTGGCGGCCTCCGGCAGCTCGACCCGCAGCTGCGTTTCACGGGTGAAGGTGGTGGTGACCACGAAGAACAGCAGCAGCACGAACACCACGTCGATCAGCGACGCCAGGTTGATGTCGACGTTCTCCCGCTGGCGATTGCGCCGGAACTTCACGCCTTGCCTCCGGCCACTTCCACTTCGCGGTCGCCCTGCAGCACTTCCACCAGCTTGATCGCCTCCTGCTCCATGCCCACCACCAGTTCATCGATGCGGCGCAGCAGGAAACGGTGGAAGAACACCGCCGGAATACCGACCATCAGGCCCGCCGCCGTGGTGACCAGGGCCTTGGAAATACCACCGGCCAGTACCGCGGCGTTGGCCGTCATCTGCGTGCCCATGAAGGCACTGAAGATGTCGATCATGCCCAGCACGGTGCCCAGCAGGCCCAGCAGCGGGGCCATGGCGGCGATGGTGCCGAGGGTGCTGATGTAGCGCTCCAGCTCGTGAATGACGCGCGAAGCTGCCTCTTCGATGCACTCTTTCATGATTTCGCGGCCATGGCGCGAATTGGCCAGGCCCGCAGCGAGGATCTCACCCAGTGGCGAATCGGCGCGCAGCGCCTTGAGCTTGTCACTGGTGAGTTGCTTGTCCTTGATCCATATCCAGACCTGGCCCAGCAAGTGTGGCGGGGTGACGCGGCTGGCGCGCAGGGTCCACAGGCGCTCGATGACGATAGCCATGGCAGCGATGGAGCTCAGAATGATCGGCAGCATCATCCAACCACCGGACTTGACCAATTCCCACACAGTAAACGCCCCTTCGGATAAAGGCCGCCACTCTACCATAGGCACGGCGGAGGCTCATCTGCCGGAGATCAGGGAGCATGCCTTGGATGGGTATCGGGGCTGACAGGGGCATGCCTTGGGTTTTCCAGCGCCTGTCATGGCGAACCCCTGGGGCATAGAAAATGTCATGGCAAGCACCTGCAAGCCCCTCCCCTCACTCCCCCCGAGCCCGCCAGAACCGCCTCTGCCCCCGCATACCCTCAACCTCCCCCCACCCGCCCAGCACCAACCGCAAAGCCCCCTGCACCGCCGTGTCATGCACCACCACCCCATGCCGCCGGTACCGCTCCACCACCTGCGCATGCGGGTGTCCAAAGCTATTATTGCGCCCCCGCGATATCAGCACCCCACGCGGCGCCGTGGCACGCATGAACCCCTCGCTGGAGGAACTGCGGCTGCCATGGTGCGGCGACTGCAGCCAGTCAATGCGTGGCGCGTCGGTCGCCGCCAGCCAGGCACGCTCCGCCCCTGCCTCCATGTCGCCGGCCAGCAGCAACCGCTCACCCTGCGCCTCGACCAGCAACACACAGGAGCGGTCATTACTGCTGCGACCATCCGCCCAGCGCCACAGCGAAAAACCCACGCCATCCCATTCCCATTGCTCGCCACTGGCACAGGGTTGCAACTGAACATCATCCAGCGCTTCCCCACCGATAACCCGCTCGACCGGCAAACCCCGCTGTATCGCCCCAGCACCGCCGGCATGATCGGCGTGGGCATGGCTGATCAGCATCACGTCCAGGTGACTCACCCCCAACTTGCGCAAGGTCGGCAACACCACCCGCTCCCCCAGGTCGCTGTCGCCCCTCGCCGGCCCGGCGTCATACAGCAGGTTGTGATGCCGAGTGCGCAACAGCACCGCCAAGCCTTGGCCAACGTCCAGTTGCCAGACCTCCACCTGCCCGAAAGGCACCGGCTCGCGCGGCACCCAGAGGGCCAACAGCATCACCCCGCCCAACCCTCTCAGCGGCACGCCACGGGGCAGCAGCACCAGCAAAGCCCCCAGGCAGACCAGCAGCCAGGCCCATAGCGGCAGGGCTGGCGGCACCCATGCCGGGCGTTGCTGCGCAACCAGCGCCAGCACCCTAAACAGCACATCCAGCAAGCCACCTGCCAGCCACAACAAGGCCTCCCCAGCCCCACCCAACGGCAACAACAAGGTACCCAGCAAGGCCAACGGCAGTACCGCCAGGCTCACCCATGGCACCGCCACCAGGTTGGCCAGCGGCGCACTCAGGCTCACCGGCAAGCCCACGGCCAGCAGCACCGGCAACAAACCGATGGCAATCACCCACTGCGCCCGCGTCCAGGCCTGCCATGGCCGCCATGCCCCCAGGCGGGCGCTGAAGCAAAACACCAGCGTGGCCACGGCGCCGAACGACAGCCAGAAGCCCGGAAGCAGCGCCGCCAGCGGCTCGACCAGCAACACGACCACCAGCGCCAGCAACAGTGGCAGGAACGCCCCCAGGTGCCGAAAACGCAGCCGCCAGAGCAACACCACGGCCAGCATCAGGCAGGCACGCTGTACCGGCACCCCCGCGCCGGCCAGCCAGCCGTAGGCCAGTGCCGCACCCATGGCCAGCGCGCACGCCGAGGGCAGCCACGGCAGCCGTGCGGGCCACAGCCCCCAGCGGGCCAACCCGGCGACCAGGCCATAGAGCAAACCGGCAACCAGGCCAATGTGCTGGCCGGAAATGACCAACAAGTGCACCGTGCCGGTGGCCTGCAACGTCTGCCAATCTTCCCGCGCCAGGCCGGCCCCGTCGCCGAGCACCAGGGCCACCAGCGCGGCCTGCCGGCCGTTGGCATCGACCGCCAGCAAGCGCTGGCGCAGCGAGTCCCGCCACCCATAGCTGGCCGGCGCCAGCAGCTGCCCCGCCTTCACCGTACCGGTAGCGCCGACCCGCCGGGCCAGTAACTGCGCTTCACGGTCCGGCCCATGCGGGTTCAACAACCCGGCGGGGCGCTGCAAGGTCACCGCCAGCCGCCACTGCTCGCCGGCCCGTACCGGCGGCCCGTCGAACCAGCTGACTTGCAGGCGTTGTGGCAGTTCGGCACGGCGCGAACGGGCGGCCTCCAGCTCGAAACGCACACCGTGCGCAGTGCGCGCCGGCAAGCCGACCACCCGCCCCTCCAGCCACAAGGTGCGGCCATCCAAAGCGGCCGCTAGCCGGTCATCCAGGGCCTGCTGGGCAGACCAGCTGGCCCAGCACAGCCCCAACAGAAAACAGCCCAATGGCCAACCGCGGGTGAACAGGCAGACGCCAGCGCAAGCCGCCAGCACCCACAACCACCGGTCCGGTAGCAATGCAGGAAGAAAGCCCAGGCACAGCAGCCCGAGCGCAAGCGCCAACATCCCTGTGCGCATGAGGTAGAGCTCCAGAAGCCAAATCACCTTCTGAGGCATAGCCCAATTGCCGGCACGGCTTGCTCAACAATTGTCACAAACTCTGAACGAGGCTGAGCGGGAATAAGGGCATACTGCCCGGGTCAACGCTCCGGGAGCCTACATGCCGCGCCGACTTTTCAAACGCTACATGCCGGACCCGACCAGTATTCGGGAACACAAGTCCTTACGCTTTTTCGGCAAGTTGCTGCACGACCCGAACCTCTGGCACCTGAACCGCCATTCGGTGGCGCGGGCCATGGGCGTTGGCCTGTTCGCGGCACTGATCCCGATGCCGGCGCAGATGCTGCTGGCCGCCGCGCTGGCCATTCCGGTACGCGGCAACCTGCCGATCGCGGTAAGCCTGGTGTGGTTGACCAACCCACTGACGATGCCGCCGGTGTTCTTCGTCACCTACATGACCGGCGCCTGGCTGATGCAGGTACCACCGCGCACATTGCCTGACGAACTGACCTTCGAGTGGATCACCGACCAGCTGTCGACACTGTGGCAACCCTTCCTGCTCGGCTCGGTGGTGTGCGGCGTGGTGCTGGGCATTCTTGGCTACTTCGGCACCATGCTGTACTGGCGCTGGTGGGTGGGCCGGCAGTGGCGGCGGCGCCAATGCCGGTGCAAGGCCTCAGGCGCGCATGCCGCGGCCACTGACCAGCAGGCGCACACACAGCAGGTAGAGCACCGCGGTGGCCACCAGCATGAAGGTGATCGCCGTACCGATGCTGATATCCGACACCCCTAGGATGCCGTAGCGGAACGAGTTGACCATGTGCAGCACCGGGTTGGCCAGCGACACGGTCTGCCAGAATGGCGGCAGCAGGTTGATCGAATAGAACACCCCGCCCAGGTAAGTCAGTGGCGTCAGCACGAAGGTCGGGATGATCGAAATGTCATCGAAGTTGCGCGCGAACACCGCGTTGACGAAGCCCAACAGCGAGAAGATGGTCGCGGTCAGCAGCACCACGGCCACGGTCACGCCCAGGTGGTGCACCTGCAGGTCGGTGAAGAACATCGACAGGATGGTCACGATCACCCCCACCGCCAGGCCACGCAACACGCCGCCCAGCACATAGCCGACGAGAATGATGTGCGGCGATACCGGCGACACCATCAGTTCTTCGATCGAGCGCTGGAACTTGCTGCCGAAGAAGCTCGACACCACGTTGCCATAAGAGTTGGTGATCACCGACATCATGATCAGCCCGGGCACGATGTACTGCATGTAGGTGAAACCACCCATGTCACCGATCTGCCGGCCGATCAGGTTACCGAAAATCACGAAGTACAGGACCATGGTGATCGCGGGCGGCAGCAGGGTCTGCGGCCAGATGCGCAGAAAACGCCGCACTTCACGGTAGACGATGGTGTTCAGGGCGACCCAGTTGGTACGCAGTTCCACACTCATACGGCCACCTTCGACAGGTTTTTTTCCACCAGGGACACGAACAGCTCCTCGAGTCGGTTGGTCTTGTTGCGCAGGCTTTGCACTTCGATGTTCTGCAGGGCCAGCTGGCCGAACAGCGCGGTAATGCCGATGTCCTTGTCCACCTGCACTTCCAGCGTGTGAGGGGTCAGCAGCCGGCAAGGGTAGCCTTGCAACACCGGCGCCGTGGCCAGGTCCTGCTTGAGGTCGAGGACGAAGGTTTCGACATGCAGCTTGCCCAGCAACTGGCGCATGCTGGTGTTCTCGACGATGGTGCCGTGGTCGATGATCCCGATGTTACGGCACAGCTGCTCAGCCTCTTCCAGGTAATGGGTGGTGAGGATGATGGTGATGCCCTTCTGGTTCAGCTCGGTGAGAAAGCTCCACATCGACCGGCGCAGCTCGATGTCCACCCCGGCGGTAGGTTCGTCCAGGATCAGCAGGCGCGGCTCGTGAATCAGCGCGCGGGCAATCATCAGGCGGCGCTTCATGCCACCAGACAACGAACGCGACTGCACGTCGCGCTTGTCCCACAGGCCCAGCTGGGTCAGGTATTGCTCGGCGCGCTCCTTGGCCAGTTTGGGCGGGATACCGTAGTAGCCGGCCTGGGTCACCACGATATCGAAGGTTTTCTCGAACTGGTTGAAGTTGAATTCCTGCGGCACCACGCCCAGGCAGCGCTTGAGCGCGGCGGGCTCGCGGTCCAGGTCATGGCCGAACACGTTGACCGTGCCGCTGGTCTTGTTCACCAGCGTGGACAGGATGCCGATGGTGGTGGACTTGCCGGCGCCGTTGGGGCCGAGCAAGGCGAAGAAATCACCTTCGGCAACGTCCAGGTCGATGCCCTTGAGGGCCTGGAAGCCGTTGCCGTAGGTTTTGGTGAGCTGTCGGATGGACAGGGCAGAACTCATAGCGGGTCACTTACCGAAGAATAAGGTGCAGGACACGCCAGATAACGTCACTGGCGCAGTGAGTGCGGCCAATGGTGCAAGGCCTGGCCGCACAAGTACAGTCATGTGTATTGATAGTGACTATCGAAACAGCCGTGGTGTTCGATTCAGGTCAGCGCCGTCATCACCGCAGCCTGGTAGGCCGGGCGTGCCTTGAGGCGTGCGTACCAGGCTTCCAGATGCTGCATGGCCGGGCGCTCAATGGGCAGCTCGAACCAGGCGTAGGCGAAGCACCCCAGTGGGATGTCGCCCATGCCGATCTGGTCACCGGAAAGATACGGCTGCTGGGCCAGGGCTGCATCGGCCATCGCCAGCAGCTCGGCACAGCGCTTGTGCGCAGCGTTGATCGCCACCCAGTCGCGCTGGTCTTCCGGGGTACGCAGCAGGCCCCAGAACAGTGGGCGGAAGGGGGTTGCCAAGGCTGAGGTGGTCCAGTCCATCCACTTGTCGGCCAGGGCGCGCTGGCGCGGGTCTTCCAGGTACCAGCCTTGCTCGGCGCCGTACTCGGCGCACAGGTAGCGGACGATGGCGTTGGATTCCCACAGGACCAGGTCGCCGTCCTCCAGCAGGGGCACCAGGCCATTGGGATTGCGCGCGCGGTAGTGCGGCTCGTTGACCACGCCGAAAGCGCCGCCGGCGTCGATGGACTCGAAGTCCAGGCCCAGTTCGTGGGCGATCCACAGCGCCTTGCGCACATTGCTCGAATTCTTGCGGCCCCAGATCTTCAGCATGGCAACGTCCTTATGAATGTGGAGGGCTGCACAGTCTACTCCAGAGTTTTCTCGCCTGTACCGGCCTCTTCGCGGGCGCGCCCGCTCCCACAGGTGTCTCACCCGTCTCGAACCCTGTGATATCCCTGTGGGAGCGGGCGTGCCCGCGAAGAGGCCGGCACAGGCTGAAAATATCCTGAAACTCCCACCGCCACACCCTGTCACTGTTCTGACCCTGCCGTTCACGGCGTTACGTCTAAGCTGTCTGGGACGGTTCAAGCTCCCCTGGTTCCAAGGAGGACCGATTATGTTGCTGTTATGGTTGGTAGTGCTGGTGATCGGCGCGGCATACCTCACGCACCGGCGCCTGGCGCCCCTGCAGATTCTCGGCATCGTGGCGGCCTACGTCCTGCTGATGAGCATTTTCAGCAGCGCCCCCGGCTGGCTGCTGGCGCTGATCTGGATCGTGCTGGCGTTCAAGGTGGCCGTGGTGGCGCTGCCCGACTGGCGCCGCAGGGTATTTACCGGCCGGGTGTTCAGCTGGTTCCAGCGCACCCTGCCGCCCATGTCGCAAACCGAGCGCGAAGCGATCGACGCAGGCACCGTCTGGTGGGACGGCGAACTGTTCAGCGGCCGCCCCGACTGGCGCACCCTGCTCGCCTACCCGGCACCGACGCTGACCGAGGAGGAACAGGCCTTCATCGACGGCCCCACCGAAGCGCTCTGCGCAATGGTCAGCGACTGGCAGATCGGCCAGGACCTGGACCTGCCGCCCGAAGCGTGGGCGCATATCAAGTCGAACGGTTTCTTTGCCCTGATCATCCCCAAGGAATATGGCGGTAAAGGTTTCTCCGCCTATGCCCACTCCCAGGTGGCGATGAAGCTGGCCACCCGCAGCGGCGACCTGGCCTCGACCGTGATGGTGCCCAACTCCCTGGGGCCCGCTGAGTTGCTGCTGCACTACGGCACCGATGAGCAACGCAACCACTACCTGCCGCGCCTGGCCCGTGGCGAAGAAATCCCTTGCTTCGCCCTCACCGGCCCACTGGCCGGCTCCGACGCTGGCGCCATGCCCGACACCGGCGTCATCTGCAAAGGCCAATGGCAAGGCGAAGAAGTCCTCGGCCTGCGCCTGAACTGGGAAAAGCGCTATATCACCCTCGGCCCGGTCGCGACCCTGCTGGGCCTGGCCTTCAAGGCCTACGACCCGGACCATTTGCTGGGCGAGCAGGAAGAACTGGGCATCAGCCTGGCCCTGATCCCTACCGACACCCCCGGCGTCGAAATCGGCAAGCGCCACCTGCCGCTGGGCGCTGCCTTCATGAACGGCCCCAACAGCGGCAAGGACGTGTTCGTGCCGCTGAGCTTCCTGATCGGTGGCCAGGCCATGCTCGGCAAGGGCTGGATGATGCTGATGAACTGCCTGTCGGTGGGCCGCTCGATTTCCCTACCCGCCGTCGGCACGGGGGCGGCCAAGTACACCAGCCTGGTCACCGGCCAGTACGCCACTATCCGTGAACAGTTCAACGTGCCGCTTGCCGCGTTCGAGGGCATCCAGGAATCCCTGGCACGCATCGGCGGCAACGCCTGGCTGATGGACAGCGCCCGCCTGCTCACCGCCAAGGCCGTGGACCTGGGCGAAAAGCCCTCGGTGCTGTCGGCGATTCTCAAGTACCACCTCACCGAGCGCGGCCGTGAATGCATCCAGCATGCCATGGACGTGCACGGCGGCAAGGGCATCATCATGGGCCCGAACAACTACCTGGGCCGGAACTGGCAGGGGGCGCCGATCTTCATCACCGTCGAGGGCGCCAATATCCTCTCGCGCAACCTGATGATCTTCGGCCAGGGCGCCATCCGTTGCCACCCGTTCGTGCTCAAGGAAATGGCCCTGGCAAGCCGTGAAGACCGCGACCAGGCCCTGAAGGAATTCGACGACCTGCTGATGAAGCACATCATGTTCGCTGCCGGCAACGCGGCAAGCACACTCGTATTCAACCTTGGGCTGGGTCGATTGGAGAATGTGCCCGGTGATGCCTTGAGCCAAGGCTACTTCCGCGCCCTCAACCGCCAGGCATCAGCCTTTGCTCTGCTGGCCGACCTGTCGATGATGCTACTGGGCGGCGCGCTCAAACGTCGCGAACGCCTGAGCGCGCGGCTGGGCGACGTCTTGAGCTACCTGTACTTGGCCAGCGCCGCGCTCAAGCGCTATCACGACCTCGGCTCACCCAAGCACATGCAGCCGCTGCTGCGCTGGGCCATGGAAGAAAGCCTGGGCCAGGCGGAAACAGCCCTGGATCGGCTGCTGGACAATTTCCCCAACCGCTTCATTGGCTGCGCCCTGCGCGTGCTTGTGTTCCCCTTTGGCCGTCGTCACACCGGGCCCAGCGATGAACTGGACGCCGAAGTGGCAGCGCTGATTGGGCGTAGCAAAGGTGACCCGGCGCTGGAAGAGCTGCTTTCCGGTTGCTTCAGGCCCAAAACCGATGGAGATCCAGTGGCGGCGCTGCAACGGGCCTGCGAGTTGCTGGAGGAAGCTGCACCCTTGCACAAGGCGCTGCATCAGGCGATCAAGGGTGGCAAGGTACAGCCGACCCCTGGGCAATCGGCAATTGATGCAGCGGTACAGGCCGGTGCGCTTCAGCCAGGTGAAGGCCTACAGCTGCATGAGGCTGAAAAAGCCCGCAGAACCGTGATTGATGTGGACGCGTTCGACAAAGCGCAGTTGCTGCCCGAGCACGGCAAGGTACGCTGAAACCAGGGGCCGTTTTGCGGCCCCCTCCCTACCGGCGTATACTCCGCGCCCGTTTGACCTACCTCGAGGACCATGCCCATGGCCACCCCCCACCTGCAATACCACCTGCAACTGCTGAACCACCTGCGCACCATCTTGGTGGCCCTGGGTGACGCCGAGCAGGTATCGGAGGAAAGCCACGCCCTGTTCCTGGAGCGCTTCGACGAACTCCTGACCCTACTGCCGCAGGACCCACTGCAAAGCCAGTATCTGGGCCAGGACCTGACCTGTCAGGTGATCCAGCGCTACCCACAGATCGCTCATCTGGTACCCCGCGATTTGCTGTGGTTCTTCGGTGGTGACTGCCTGCATTTCATGCCTGACGAAGAGTTGGACCTGTACCAGCAACTCGAGGAGCGTCGCTACGAAGCCGAGCGCAACGACGAGCCGTTCGACTGGCACCAGGAAAAGCAGTTGCTCGCCCAGACGCCTCCATCGACCCACCACTGAACGGGCCATTGCTCAACGCGAGTAGTAGTCGACCAGCGTGTCAATATCGAGCATCGGCATCGCAATGATCGTCAGCCCCCAGCGCCATTCATCCACAGCGAAGGTGTCCTCCCCCATGACGACAGAGTAAGGGCTCGGGTTGCTCACATCTGGCCTGAAAACGCCAGCAATAACCGAGCCATTACCCGCAAGAACCCGCCACGATACCTGCGAGTCCGCAACCGCTTTTTCCTCTTGACGTCCGTTTAAGTAAAACAGTGAAAGTTTAAGGCCCAGGGCGTGCCGGGCAACCCGGATAAAGTGCGTGGGATGTACCCAACGAATCACAAACGTAGCATAGGCCTCCTGCCACGTGTCTGTTACTTTAATGATATCTGTCTCGGTCGGAGTAACCAGGGACGCGCGGCAGGCGGCAGGTATGAATGTGTCTCCCCCCGTATTGAAACGCACCGCCGCTGGCAGTGATTGCGGCGGTTTGTAGTAGTGCTTGCCGTTCTGCAGGAGCAACTCGCCATGCAGCGTGCCCTCCGCGCCCCAGACTGGCTGCGCACCCGCTGACATCAGCTGGATCTCTTCCAGATCGCCTCCATAGTCGCAAAGACTAATCAGCGGAGAGCATTTCAGCGCCTGCGCCTGGGTAGTTACTTTGGTTTGCGCCGTCTCAGAGCCAGAAAGAGCGTATACGCCAAAATAAAAATTTCCCGGCGGTATGTACCCTCCCATGGTCCACTTCATTGACCAGCTGGGCGCGAACAGGCCAACTACCCAGTCTTTGTCCACTGGCGGCAGCTGGGTCAGGGTGATTGGGAATGCCCCGACCTCAAAGGCGATAGCGACGTCTTCGGATGCTGGCACCAGAATCGGATCTGATCGGGCGGCTACCTGACCCGGCCCGTTGAAGACGTTGATCCGCATTGGTGACTCGCCATATTCGAAATAAACCCATACGTCGTCAAGCGCAACAGAAACTGGCTTTGACAAGGACGCGATCTTCATGCGCTTCAAGGGCTCGAAGTGCTGCTTGAACCGGTCGGCGCTCAATCGGTCATTTGCTATCACGTAAGTGGCAGGTTGCTCCCAGTGCACCACCGCCTCACTGCCTTTCCATTTATGGTATTCGATATGGCTGCTGTTGAGACCGAGGGTCACCTCAAGTACCTTGCCCGCGCTGCCGTCCGACTGCTCGATTCTCACAGCCTGGCGCGCATTCATGCCAATAGGTGTATTCAACGATAGCCGCAGGTCGGTCAGCAGGTTCTTGTCCAGTTTCAATGTTCGCCTTGACGTATCGAACTGCAACTTTGGGTAACCCAGATGCACCAAGCTCAGCTCCCAAGTCGTTCTGTTCATCTCGCGCTCGGAAACCACCAACTCACCCCCGTCCACATCGTGACCAATGAGTGTATGGCGCTTTGCCCATAAACCGTTCAGCTGCGTTTCATCGTTAAGGGCATAGAGGAGCAATATCGCAGGCTCTGCGGCAGCCGATGGGTCCGAGGCTGCTTTTGCCACAAGCTTATTGCCATCTTTGTCTTTCTGGGTGCTCATGTTCCCACTCCCATCAACAAAGCATTGATATGCCCATAATCACGCAGCATTGAAAACTGGCATTTTTACCAGTTGTCGTGCGGTAAGAAGCGACCCAATCTTGAAGCAGAATCACGCATTAGGCTTTTACCAGGCGCCAATCAGTATTTTCCTACATGCGACCATTATCAAACGACCTAATCTCTTCTCCCCCTGCCGTCAAGTTGTTCGGCAGAAATCCAGAGGCCGAAATGCCCTGCCTACAACGGGTCCACAGTGGAGTACAACATGAAGAAGAAGCTTATCCCGCTTGCCATCTTGCTTGGCCTTGCCAGCAATGCAGCATTCGCCAATACCGGCTCGATCAATTTCTACGGCCAGGTGCACGCCGGTACTTGTCCGATCGAACTCATCGACCCGTCGACCGGCCTGCCGCTATCGCGTATCAACATGGGCAACGTCAGCGTTTCGCAGTTCGCAGCCATAGGCGATGAAGCTGCATCGCGGGCCTTCGGCATGCGCGTCACCCCAGGTAATGGCTGCGTCGTAACCCCTAGCACCAGTGCCCAGGTGACCTTCACTGCCGCCTATGGCGGTGCCGGTACTGGTGGTGCGCTGTATGCACTGGAGCCAGGCGGGGCAGCCGACCTAGCCTTGATCATCAAGGACAACGCCGGTACACCGATAAACAACGGCTCGCCTTCCAAGGATTACCCATTGGACGACACGAACCCCACCACGATGATTTTCTCTGCGGCCTATAAGTCCATTGGCACCGGGGTCACCGCCGGCACCGCCAATACCGATGTGCAATTTCTTGTCGACATCCCATGAGAAAGCACCTCAGGCGAACTGACGTCGCCTGAGGTGTCTTCATACCATTCAAAAGGTATCGCCAGATGAAGATTCACCTGCGCCGCCTTGCCTTGGGTATTTGCTTCGCGAGCATGATGCAGACCGCTCAGGCAGCGCTAACCGTCAATACCACGCGAATCGTGTTCGACAGCGACAACAGCAGCACCTCTGTAGTGATCGCCAACCCCAGCCCCCGCCCCTATGCGGTGCAAACCTGGGTCAACACCGCGAAGGACGACACCGATACTGCCGTCCCTCTGGCGACTTCGCCCGGGTTGTTCCGCCTGGACCCCGGCAAGGAGCAAATGGTGCAGATCAGCCGCCTGCCCAACAAGTTGCCCAAGGATCGGGAAACGCTGTTCTACCTCAATGTTCAGGAGATCCCCGAAGCAACGCCGGGGGATGTCAACGTACTCAATATTGCACTGCGCACGCGCCTGAAGCTTTTCTATCGCCCCAAGGAATTGAAAGACCGGCCCGCAGAGCGCATCGGTGAGCTGGAGTGGTCCGTGCGCCAACGCGCTGGGCGTGTCGAACTCGTGGTACACAACCCAACGCCCTACCATTACACATTCGGCCGCCTGGAAGTCAGCAGTGCAGGCAAAACAGAGGCAATCCAGGCCATGGCCATGGCGCGGCCATTTGATCTGCAGGTTTATGACCTGACCCAAATCAAAACGCTCACTGGCTTGCAACTGACCTTTACCACCATCAATGACTACGGGGTCGCCACCACGCCGATGCAAAAAGCACTGTCGAGCCTGCCCTGAGCCCCCTTGTGTCACCTCCAATCGAGCCCTTTGGGCTCGTTTGCTATTCCGACTTACCTGTAACAGGACAGCTTATATGAAGCCCTTAGTCGTAGCCTTTGGACTGGCAATATCCAGCCAACAAGCGCTTGCAAACACGGGTTCAATCAACTTCTTTGGTCAGGTCCACAGCGGGACCTGTGCAGTTGAAATCATCGACCCTTCAACCGGCCTGCCCGCCAGCAGGATCTACATGGGCGAAGTATCCACTGCCCAGTTCAAGCAGCCAGATGATGAGGCCGCAAACCGCGCCTTCGGTTTGCGCCTTACCCCCGGAGGCGGCTGCATACTGCTCCCCGGTGCCAATGCCAGCGTAACCTTCACCGGAAGTTACGGCGGCGCCGGCGCCAGCGGCACGTTGTACGCCCTGGAGCCAGGTGGCGCCACGGGGTTGGCCTTGATCATCAAGGACAATGTGGGTACACCGGTAGACAATGGAATCGCCTCCAAGCAATATCCCCTGCATGACAGCAAACCTACTGACATGTTGTTTTCTGCGGCTTACAAAGCGATCGATACACAGGTAACCGCTGGTTCCGCCAACAGTGATGTGCAGTTCACGGTGGCCATACCGTAAGGGTTGAAAAATCGGGCCTCACGGCCCGATGCCGGTCAGCTAAGCCTTGGTGGCAGCCCATCGCCGGCAAGCCAGCTCCCACAGGGATCGCCTTAGGGCTGACAGGTGTTTGCCACAAGGTATGGCAGCGCCTGTTAGAGCGAGCGCCGCCCGCGCGGCGCAATCGCGAGCTGCGCTCGCTCCTACGTTTGTTTCGGGCCAATTATTCCTGTGCGATTCGCGCGCGAACGCCTTGGTGCATGCCTCAATATCGCGCCGTACAAACAAGGCGGCCGCGCGCGCCTGTCACAGGCGTTACTGGCCCGAAACAAACGTAGGAGCGAGCGCAGCTCGCGATTGCGCCGCGCGGGCGGCGCTCGATCTCACAGGCGCTGAAGATGCTCCGGCTACCCTTGCCAGGAACCATAGAATCTCCCACAGGGATCGCATCAGGGCTGACAGGCGCTGAAGATGCTGCAGCTATCCTTGCCAGAAACCATAGAATCTCCCACAGGGGCCGGGCAAAACTGAGGTCTGCCCTGCTCCTGTGGAAGCCCGGCTTGCCGGCGATCGGCTGCAAAGGGGTCTCAAGCGTTTGAGTGCTCGACATTAGCTTTACACCCCGATCTTCACAGCAGCTGCTTCATGCCTCCTGGCCTGACAGCCTGTCCAGAGGGTCGTAGCTGTAACCGCCACCATCGTAGCTGCTCAGACGCCCCAAGGCGTCATATGTCAACACCTTGCCCCTGTCATCGACCTTCATGTTGCCGTCCTCATCATATTCCAGGGTGAAGTCGGCATAGTCTGCATGCGTGTTAGTCACACCCGTCAGCTGGGCAGGGTCGTCATTTTCAAACAGGTACGTGGCCTCATTTGAGTCTTTACTACCGTCCTCTTCTTCGAAATCAGTCAGTACCCAGGTGATATTGTCGAGCGCATCAAAATTGAAGTACTGCTGACGAATGGTTTTACCAGCCGGGTCTTTCGGGCTGTGGGAAAGCAATCCGTCACAGGCATACTCCTCGAGGCGACCACGCCGGTCATATCTGTAACTCTCCTCACGCAAGGCACTACCATTTTCGGACAGGCGTTTGAACGTGATCTGGTCAAGCAGGCTGTATTCCTGCTCCAGCTCCTGAATCCCTTGCACCAGCAGCCCCGCTGTGTCCACCAGCGCCTGCACACCATCATTGGCAAACTGGAAACCTTCGATCGGTGCCTCGACCACGGTATTCAGGAACACGAATCTGCGCAGGCACTCCCGCCCCTGGTGGTCATACTCAAGTTCCGTGGCCAACCCTTGTGTACCGTCGAGCGTGAGAATGCATTGGGTATTGCTCAGCCCATCGTAGAAGAACCGGCTGCTGGTAGACCCCAGCGCAGTCTGCTCCAGCAGGCCACTTGCGTAGTAGGCATAAGTCTGCGTCTGACCGAGAACATCTTTATAGAACAACTGGCGCCCCAACAGGCTGGTGCCATATTCCATTGACCAGGTCTCGTTTCCGATCGTGCGGGTTTCCTGCTTGATCTGGCCTGTACTGAAATAGGCGCGGGCAAGCTCTTCGCCCTCCTCTTTACACCAGGTGAGCCGCGCGTTATGCGGGTCGAATTCATAATCCGCCTGGCGGCCCGGAATGCGCCGCACTTGAGGCTCCTCACCCAACTGCGGAAGGTACTGGTACTCGATGACATTGCCGGCGGCCGTCTTCACTTTGCTTGGTTTGGTCTGGCCTGGCTCGTACTGCATGTGGCGAGCCCGCCCCCCGGTAATGGAGGTAATCATTCGGTTAAGGCCGTCGAAAACCTGCTCACCCAGCACGATGCCACCGACGCTGATACTGATCGGCAGGTCTTCACTGCTGTGCAAGGCATAGTCGCGATGCACCACAGACCTGTCTGCCAGGGTCTGGTCCACCAAACGCCCGAACACGTCATAACTGGAGCGGGTGGTGGTGTCGCGTGCATCGATTTCGCGCACATTTCGCCCCAGCCCGTCATAGAAATACTCATGTTTGGCATACAGCTTGTTCGCCAGGTCGAATCGCCGAACCAGGGCAGGTTGCTCAAACAAATTCAGCCAGGTAGTGGTTTTGCCCAGGCTCATTGTGCCATCGGCAGATTCACTCCACACGGTCTGGGTAGGCAGGTTGCCATTGGGGTCCGCACCGAAAGGGTTAGACCCGATCAGGTCTTGCTCTTGGTACCGCTTGACACCATCCGGACCGATTTCGCACCGCTGCTGCCCCCAGTCGTCGTATTCATACCGGGTCGCCAACGGCATTTGCTCGGCGCCTTTCCAATCGTATTCGACTGCTTCGGTCAACTGGTCAAGCTCATCGTAGGTAAACGCATTAATCGGGCGGAAGACTTGGCGCAGAAGGGCATCCCCACCGTCGACGTCGGCATCATGACGCTCCTCCCTGGCCACTCGCCCCAGGCCATCGATGTACGAGCGGACAGCAACTCCTTTAACATCCACTCGGCTCTGCAATGCCTGGCCACCGACCCCGCTCACAAGCCCGTATGCGTAGGTACGGGACGCCTTGTACTTATCGTCATTGGGCGACACTGTTTCCCGAATCACACGGCGCAGAGCGTCGTAGGCGTACTCGATCTCAATATCGTTGTCATCGCGATTCAGAATGGGCTCGCCAATCAGTATCGAATCCTTCAGCGTGATTACCTTGCAAACATTGCGCGGCAGGCCGGTCACTGGGTCGATCTCGCCATTATCGAAACCCGTCACCTGCTGCTCGGTCACCAATACAGGGTGCCCATCAAGGTCATCCGTGCTGTAAGTAAAAGCGGTATTGGTGCTTTTACCGCCCATGGTCAAGGTTTGCAGCAACGGGCGCCCATGGCGCAGCAGGTCGGTGGCAACATTGACCGGGCGCGTGGTAGTGACCTGCAAAGGCGCCTGCTCTACCCCGTCAACCACTTCCAACAGGCTTTCCTGCGTCAGCACCAACCAATCGGACGCGGGCAGTTTGGCGGAGCCAGCCGGGTAGACCACGCGGGGGAGCGTTTCAAACTCGAAGCGTCGACGCAATACCGGTGCAGGCTCGTCGCCACCCTCTGCAGGGTATTGTGTCACGCTCTTCGGGTTGCGCACGAAACCGTCCGGATCATCTTCGGCCGGGTAGTACTCGGTAACGGTACGCTGCCCGGTGGGCAAGGTCTGAGCGATCAGATTGCCGTGCAGGTCATACTCGGTTCTGGTGGCAGGCTCCTCGCGCACCCGGGAGGCGTCCCCCTGCACTGACCATCTGCTGCGTTGTTCCAGCGGTAGCTGGAAGTTGCTCGGCTGATTGTCGAATTCAGTTGCCGGATTGCCGTGGTACGTGGTGCTACTGGCGAGTTGGTTCTTGCCCTGCACAACGACCTCACTCACCTGCAAGTGGAAACGGTTGTAAGTACGCTCGGTGGTACGCAACACCTGATCCGTGCCATCCGCGCCCTTGCCCCATTGGTGGGCCGTACTTGCATACCGGTAATTGGACCTGGCGCGATAAAGGTTGTCTTCGCCATCGTCACGCCAGGTGACATTGCTGCCATTACCTACAAAATTGTGCGGGGCCTGAATACCCTCATGCAAGATGGTATAGGTGTAGGTGGTTTTCATCGACGGCTGGGCGGCGCCAGGGTTGACTGCATGAGAGGTTACCCGCGGTATCGCTGCCCGCGTCCCTCCCCCTGGCAGCAGGTGGCCGGTATCGCCATTCTCCCCATAGCGAATATCTTCCACACTACCGTAGGGTGTCGAAACCTTGGCCAGGCAAGTCAGCCCATTGGCGAGGGTGTATTCAAAACGCCAGTTGCCACCAGCCTCACCTGGCAAGTCAACTTGGCGCAACTCCCCATCGACCAGGCCGAGCTTGTACTCTGCGACCGGCTTGCCATCATTGGCATAGGGATGCAATTTGAGGTTTACCGTGCTGCCATAGCTGATTTCCAGCAATACCAGGTCCGTGCCGTCGATAATCCGCTCCAGCCGTTGATTATTGTCATACTTCAACAGGATACGATGGCCCGATGCCGCGCGAACTTCTGAAGGCAATGCAACTAGATTATCCCTGGTACCGTACTCGCTCAGGATTTCTTCCATGTGGGATTTGTGAACCACACGATACTGTTTCTTGCCTTCTACACTCTCCTCGAAAAAGCGGAACGTTTCGAGCTTTCTTTCTTTAATGCCTGGCTCGTTGCCAGACCCAGTCACCCGGAAACTTTCGCCGGTATGAAGCCGCAACATACGAGTTGCCGGAATGTATTGGGTAAGTTCGATATACCAACCCTGGCCAAAGCCAGTATTTTTGTCGCTGAATGGATTGAATACCAGGCGAATCGGCAGGTCTGGGCCAGCTTGATAGTTACCGACAAGGGGGGGCAGGTTGATACTCATCGCATACTGGCCAGTGCGCGGATCGACCGCATTCTGGACAAAACCCGACGCATTGAATGCATTGGAATGAACTACTGTTTCAATAGCCATATTATTAATCATCCGAAGGAGGTTGTGTCGCAGCTCACCCCAGTGCCCATGTGCGCTGAGGTGAGCCATTGCTCAACGAATCGAGAGTTTCAGGACGTCGCGATGGGTAATGCCCGCCCTTTCTTCTTCCGCCGTGACGGCAAACGTAAACTTCAATGGATGCGTATTACCCTCCACATCCAGCAGGGTAAACTCCAAGTCCCGTTCCAATGCCTTGCGATAACCTGGATCTTCAAGACCACAGGACAGCACAAACCCTGAATCCCGCTGCAGGGTGATCATCAATTGCCCGGCACCCGGCTTTGCGCCTAGCACACTATCTGGCAATGCATAGGCCCGATTCTTGGCCATGCGGTAGAGCAGCCCGTCGAACAACAGTTCGTCCTTTATCTGGCCATTACTCGACTCGAATGAGAACCCGGTAAAGCTGACAAAGTCGTCGTCTTGGACAGGGGGGGTAGGCGAGTCCGGCTGCCACGACCAACGCACAGCCGATTTTCTATCGGAATCCTTGATAAACAGTCGTGCAAACTTGGTTATCCGGCCTTCTTTGATAACGTGCTCAAGCAACCAGTTGTCTGTACTGGTGTCGATGTAAGCGAACTCATCCCCTTCAGACGGTGACGTATCCCCCGCCACACGCGTGCGCTTGAAAGAGTACAGCTCCTGGGTAAAGGACGGAATGTCCTGCCCGCGCAATTCCAGTTTACCCTTTTCGCCAAGGTTTTCAGACGTAACCACTTTCCCTGTCAGGGTGTTCTGTATCGAGGCAATCACCCCGATCACCCCCGGCTTACGTGAATGCAGGAAAAACCGGCGAGTTCTGGCCCGCAAAGGCGCGCTACCTCCAACTTGCAATCCAGGTTGACGCTGGATATCGTTGGCAACCCTGTTGACCGCCCAGTCTGGCGCGTCATCATCTCCGGCAGCCAAGGCTTCCTCCAGCGGCGCCAGGAACGGCAGATCGTTGTTGTTATCAGCATTCAAGAACTTCAATGTGGCCAGATCGGCGTCGGAGATCTCGACCGGGTTACCATTGCTATCATCGGCAGCAGCAACGGTGACCTCGACTTCGACTTGCTGCCAACCATTGGCGTAGCACTGCGGTGCACCGATGGCTCTAAGTTCGAAATTGGCAATGGTCTCCCATGACAATAGACCGGCTATTTTGTCCTGCCGGCTTTGGCTGAACTCCACGATGGCGTAGCCGGTGCGCTCAATGCCGTCAAACCCAGTCACCACCGCTATCGGCAACTGCGGGCTTTGCGGGGGGAGGTATACGCTGTCGTGGAATTCACCTTCCCCATGTACCGTCCAGGTCACAGCGCGACCGAGGTTTTGCTCGAACTCCCGAGACATTATCGTGAACGGTGTAGGCTGCATCGACAGCCCCTGTGCGACGTGAAACGGAACCACGTTAAGGTCCGCCTCCCAGCCAATCACTACCACCGCACCTTCGGCGCTATCCCCGGTAAGCCGGTTGGTGCAACGGATCCGCTGGACCTCGAAATCGCGGCCGCTGCTAGGCGGATAGGGCGTGAAAATGGCCCGACCATTACCTTTGTCGTCCAGCTCCCCTAGCGGCTGATCGAGCGGTTGAACCCGATTAGTGCCGTTGGACAGAAGCACCGCCTCGACCAGGCTCCACTGCAGGCTACCGCCGTCGGCACTAGAGGCGCGGAGCTCGATCGGGGCGTCCCCTGTCACCCACGTGGCAACACGCGGTGCTACATGTACCGTACGGGCGCTTTCCACTACCAACGCGTGGCTAAGCACCGGATCAGGGCCATCAGGCGAAGTCGCGGTTACCAGCACCATCTGCTGGTCCTGCACAAAACTGTCTGCAGGGGTTGGGCTGTAGCTGGCGCCATTGAATGTGCCAACCGCCTTGGGGCGCATCAGGTTGGTGGCCGACCACAGTACCTGGCCCGTTGCGCCATCAGCAGTGAACGCGATGGGCTGCCCAGTTACCACATTCGCGAAGGCAGGCTCGACCGCTAACGCGCCCGCTTTTTTTTGCCAGTTTCCGGTCAAGACAAGATCTGCGTCTGAGCTTGATGCCCGCATCACGAACTCATGGCCACTGGGCAGGCTGAAGGTACTCAGCACATCCTTTACCTCCCCCGCCCCCAGCTCCGCAATGTCCGGTACAAGGATCAGCGTACCCGGCAGATCGCTCGCACCCTCGGCAATCGGGTAAGGGAAGTCGGTGCCTGGGGGTAGCTGCCCGCCTGGGCGCAAGTCGATGCCCAACTTCATGAAAACCAGCACAGCACCGTCCCCGTACCGAGGGCTGCCTTCGCTTTGCCCCCAAGGTGCGGCCATGGTATTGACCATGAACTGCTCCGGGCTCAGCGGGTAGTAGTCGTCCATGACGAAACTGCCCAGGGAATAGGTGTGCTGGTAAGCCCGCATATAGCTGATCGATTGCTGCAGGCGCCGGCCAAGCATGGCCTGGGCATAGGGGGTTGGCCCAAGGTTGGTAGAGTAGCTGTCCGCGCTGGCAAGGTTCAGTTGCAGTTGGGTGTACCGGCTCCCCTTGGGTCGGCCGACTCGCACTTCCAGCGGCGCTTCGACGCGATAGCCCATGGCTTCGGTAAGGGTAAAGCTTTCCACCACGCGCTTGGGTCTGCCAGGAAGCCCCAGGACCCGCATGTACTCCCCGGCGATAATGTTCATCCGCAGCGTCAGGCCCGAGCCGACCCCTGTTGCATGTTCAAAGCTGACTTGGGGCCCCCCCAGCACCAGCCCTTGCAGGGTAACGCCGATTCGCTCGCCCTCATCGAGGTAGGCCTCGAGATGGATAGGGTCCATCGCACCGAAGTTAGCGAGTGCTTCCAGGTATTGTTCACGAAGTACCAGGTCAAGCAAGCTGCGGTCCAGGGCAAGCACGCCCCCCCAATCGTGCCGTACAGAGGTTTTCTGTTCTTCCGGCGAAGCAAGCCTACGTTCCATCTCACACCTCCTCCAGACCATGGGAAATCTTGACGCCATTAAGGATATTGGTGTAAGCCGGCCCGGGGACGAACGGCAGTGGCAAGATAACGTAGTCGTGGGAGTCGAACCAATCATCGTTGACATGGAAGGCCGATATGATTACGTACTGGTCGTTCCCATCGTTGCCAGGCGTATACACTTGGGTATCCTGGTCGACGGACCCACCGCCGCGAAGCACAGTCCATTCGATTGGCTCAGGAACCTTGACCTTCTCCTTATATTTGTTCAACTTGTAGAACGGAAGCGCCACCTTGCCATCGTCTCTGACTTCTGGCTCCATCCAGTAATTGGAGCTCTTGGAGCCAACGACCAGCATGTCAATCTTCGCCGAGTGGCCTCCCACAGATCGAACGGTGACCTCGTCCAGGCGCAGCTCGCCGTAGTGCCCCGGCTTGGTCCCGTCGCCAATTGGCAGTTCTAACGGTGCGGTATATTTGTAACCCCCGGGGTTCACCGGATCGTCATCCGGGCCGACTGTGCCCAGTTCGGGAGTATCCCAAGTCACTGCAGCACCGTCGGGAGTACCCGCGGACACCGCAAAGGATCTGCCTACACCCACCACCGCCACCAAGGGGCTGACCGTGATGTGGTTTGGTACTACACTAACCAGTGCTTTACTGACCAGCTCGCCACTGGTGGCCGTTACGATCAACCGGCGTTGTCCTTCTTTCAGCAACGCGGCATCGGAGGGGGCCGTATACCGCCCTACCGAGGGGTCTTTGAACGACCCTGTGTCGCCGGTTTCGCCAGGGAGGTTACTCACGGTCCAGTTGACACCGGTCGACGCAGGCGAAACGCTGAATTCGATGACCCCACCCCTTGCCACGATCGGCTCCGAAGGGCTTATCACCATCGTGGTGCGCTTGGGCGCCAGGTTGCCCAGCAGGGTCAGGTCGGTCGGCATGGACACGTCGCGCGGGTCGACAACGTTCTCGCCACGGAAGAGCAAGTTATTCAGACGCAAAGCGTCGATTTCAAACCTAATGTTTTGGAGGGCATCAAATTGCTCCTGATACCGAGGTTTCAATAGGTCCGGCAGCTCAGCTTCTATTTCTTTTGCCATCTCACGCCAACTTTTGGCTCCTTGGTCGGCAGGGATATCGACACGATAGCTTACAGATGAACTGTATTGATCCAATTCAAAAACCAGTTTCGCCCGCCCATCCACTACAGCAATATTGAACTTATACGCCAGCTCAATCGTCAGATCCGCATAGATCTCCCAAAAAGCTTGCCCCGGTCTCCATGTACTCCACCAGCTGGCGTTAACGTAACCCACGCGTCCAGACGAACGAAGGTGCCCCTTGAGCATCCTTTGTTCGAATATGAGTTCACTGCCCTCTGCAAAAACCTCTGGATAAAGATCAGTTACTTCCATATTATTTGTCCACGCTTCCGACCCCAGCCCGCCTGATCTAGTTTTAAATATCTCAAGCGTCGTACTGAAGGTGGGGCCTGAATTGGCGACCAGTTTGAAGCGTTCACCAGGCAGTGCTTCTACATTAAATCGCCCTTTCGTAATTTCATTCTGCTCAAAGCCCAACTGAAAAATCTGGCTGGCCATAAACTTGTTAGATAGTATCAGGTTACTCGTATACGGCTCTACCGCAGCGGGCAACATGTATGGCATTGCGCTATCGTCATGGGGGTACTCACCAGTCTCACTGCCTTGCATGGCAACAAGCACAAGCACCGCGCCTTCACCAAAATTCTCGGAGCCGAGCAAAGCGCCTCCCGGCGCCGCGTGAGTGCGAAGACCAAAAACCCCTGGGTTTATAGGCGAGTTAGCATCAACCACCATCTCGCTGAGCGGGAACTGCGTAATCTCCTCACTCCAGCTGTCCAATTGGCCCTTGAAATAAACACCCAACCGTATCCTCTCAGGCCCAGTCGCCCCTCCACTGAACTCATGATCTTCGCCCTCCTTCAAGTCAAGCAACACCTTGCCGCTATCATTGACGGAACCTTGTACTGCGCTCAGCTCAATGTTCATGTCCAGTATGCCGCGGGTAGCGGCATTATAGATAATCAAGGCGGTTACGCTATTGAACCTCTGGCCATTGTGAAGCGACTCAATCACTTCAAGATGCTTTCCGCCCACCAGGCGCATCTGCAACTTACCCTTGGAATACCCGATAGTTGCGTTCTCGAAAGACAGCCGAGGCTTGTCGAGTACCAGGCCATTTAGAAAATGTTTGATACCGTTACCTGAGTCAACCACGCCGTCCTTCAGCTCGGGGAAAAACCCTTCCTTGATATCGATACGATCAATGTACTCTTGCGTCAGGAGGGCATTGGTCGCCGCCCTGTCAAACACCAGCAGCGCATCCCACTTGCGGGTTTGCGCGCCCTCTTCCATTTTACGCAGAAATTCTTCAAGCGATTGAATACCCACGGCTTGAGCCCGCACAGGTGCTTTACTGTTCATTTATATTTAACTCCATGTGACACGCGTTAATCAGCGCAACGGCACATCGCCCTTAACTTGGCCAGCGCGGCCAGTTGCACCAGCCATTTATTTAGAGTGCTTGGGAATCAGGCGCAGCGAGCGAAGCTTGTGCCAACTATCACCCTGATCGAAACTGACTTCCCCATAAACGGTGTATTGTTTGTCTTCTTCCAACCCGTCATAGGTCGCAATACTTAACCACTGTTGTATACGCGCATTGCTGAGTTCGCCGGCAGTGACCGGCGCTCGATCACGTAATACGGCGCCGCTTTGAATGGCCAGCGTGAACAGTTGACCGGTTGCCGCGAAAGGCCAGAGCAGCACCCCATACACCTCAAGCATTGCACCGTTGGCCGAGAGTTTGCTCCGCCAAAGTTCACCGTTGGCCTGGGCTTGATCGCATTTGACGTTGTTGTCGATGACCAGCGGCTGGACACGCAAGTCCACCGCATCAGAGGGTGCCGAGCGCACACCGTTTTCATCGACGATGTGGTAGAACACCTTGAAACGCCTGCTGTGGTCATCGCCAGGCTGATGCATGTTCGCGGCGACTACACCAGGGTCGATCTTGAACTTGCGGCCGTCACCTACCTCCGGTGTGTCGACCACTTGCTTGCCGTTGTGCTCATAACCATCCCAGTGAACCTCGAAGCGTTCGCCTGGGCGCAGGGGCACATCCGGTACCGTTACATAGGCCCCAAGAATCGCGCTGTCCGCCAACAGCTTTTGCCTGCCGAGGCCGTCCTCTTCTGCGCGCTCGATACGTGGCGCTGCAAGGGTGCGTGCTGTTTCAAACGCTACGTCCAGGCTATGCGAAGTCAACGCGTGCCCCGCGCGGGCAACCTGGTAGAACACTTTATGATCACCCGGTTCAAGCAAAGCCGGGTCAACCCGGAATACGGTCTCATCGCTTTGCAGGCTGCTCGCATCCATGCGCGCAAACTGCACTTCAGGCTCGAGCGCCTGGGGGCTTTTCCAGTGCAGCAAATAGTGGTCACCTACTTGAACACTTGGCGCTGTAGGCACCCGAACGATCAAGCCATCGGGGAACATACCAGGGTCAAGCGGCACCCCCGTGAAGCCATCGATAGTGACAGCAGGCAACAAGTCAGCCGGGCTGGGCGCCTCTGTTACAGTCATTTCCTGCACAGGGGATGGCACTTTTTCGTCGTTAGCGGACAGCGTAATCGTGTATTGAAACGCTACCCGGCCATTGCGCACGCGGCTGAAGTCTGACTTGGCGATCTGCCATTGCAGCGGCTCACCGACATTGGCCTCGGTCACTTCATGTCGCTCAGTTGCCGGTGGCGTAATTTCGTCCCCTGCAGCGTTGAGCTTGCGCGCCACCAGCTCGATGCTGTCGCCGACCTGCATGGCCCGGTAGCTTGGCGCCAGCAGGCGCACGCCTTCAGACTCAAGGTCTGAAAGGACAATTACACGATCATGCGACTCCCGCGCCTGCGCCACCGCCAATGTTTCGGCAACCCCACCACGGTCGCGCAAACCCAGGTAACAAAAGATACGCATTGAATCCGGCGTGGCCTCATCTGCGTTTTCAACCTTGTAGGATAAAAAGGCCCACCCACCATCGTAAGGCTCGACAAAACGTTTGCCCACCTTGGCGGTCATGGTTCTTGTAGTGTCGTAATCCGCGGGCACCTCAACCACGGCATCAAGTTGATCAAACGGCGTACCGTCTGCGGCAATCCCGCGCCAGACCGGATATATGCTCTGACCGAACCGGATATCCGCGTCCTTGATAAGAAATTCCAAATGGTCGCCATTCAGGTTTTTTACGTCAATTTCCCCCCATGCGTTTCGCGCCGGGATTTCAGGAGCGGGGTTTAACTGGGGCTGATCGACCCCGCCATCGAATGGGCGTCGCATCACCATGAACATTCTCCTGGTGGGTTGAAGATGCCCTTAGTTTCACGGCGCACCGCTGCGATTGGCTACTGACAGAAATAACAGGTGGCACAGGGTACGCGGGCAAAAACCAGACCTGATAAATCTGCCAGGTGACAAAACAAAAAAACAGGTATGCCCTTGAAGCCTCCACTGATTATCCCGGCGCACCTGTTAATTCTGCCAGGTGCGGCGGTGCGGCGAGTTCAATAAGCTCCAGACAGACAAAACGCCTTGTTTGGCCCTGCAATGCAAACACCTGTCTTCTTTTATCTGTTCATACACCCTGAACAGGGAGCTTTGAGAAATGAATCAACTCAATGACCGCCGCCCCACGCTTCCGTCGGCCCTTATACAGGCGATGCTGACGATGCCGTTGTTGTTAAGCAGTGTGGCCGCCGATGCAGCCGATACCACCCGTTCGAACCTGGCGGATCCCACCCCCCTTCTCTCCCTCTACCAAACCGTGGACAACAACACCGAACCTGCTTGCGGGTTCGAGCTGCCGGAAGCGGGCAGCGGCACTACCGTGAAACTGCTCCCCAAAAAAGAGTGCCCGTCAGAAGCCAGGGAGCCTCACTCCATCCGCATTCGAAACGTGCCGATCAAATCGACGTTTCTGCTGACTGATAATGAGCGCTGTGAAAAGCTCGACAGTTCCTGGGTTGAGCTCGATACCAGCCGCGCCAATGCTTCGCTGGAAAAAATGGGCATCGACAAGATCTGGACCTACGCGGGCCGCCCGGAAAAACCGGGCTACCTGACCAACAGCGGCCTGGACAACAATGTGCCAAGCCGAGGCTTCCGAGTAATTGGTAAAGGTGACCCGATCAAGCAAGGAGATCTTACCTGCATCGTGGTCACCATCGCCCCGCGGAGCATCTGATCATGGCTGACACTCCCGGGGTACACAGCAACGCCAGCAACTTCCAGAGTTTCGTGCAAAACAATGTCGACCAACGTACGGGCCAGTACAACCTGGCCATTGACTTGCCAGTGCCGGCCGGTAACGACCTGACCGGCCCTGGGCTGCCCTTGCGCCTGTCGTACAGCCCGTTCAGCAATGAAGACTCAGGTTTCGGCACCGGCTGGCGCCTGGCAATGACCCGCTACGAGCCCGCTACCCGCATGCTTACCCTGCACACGGGGGAAAGCTACAAGGTGACAGGTACCGGGGCGCAACCCACCATTCGCGAAAAGAAAATTCACAGCTTTCATTTTTACGATGACGGCACTGCCGCCGATGAAGACAAGGGCCCCTACCGCGTGGTCCACAAGTCCGGCCTGGTGGAAATACTGACCCTGCACGATAAGCTCAACCCCATCGCCCTGCCGAGTAAAGTCCGGGCGCCTTCCGGCCAGGGGTTAACGCTCCACTACATTCCCGAGAGCCGCCGACTGGCCAGGATCGTCGATGACAATGGCACGCTGCTGCTGGAGCTGCAGTACACCGATGGCGCGGTCACCGTTGATACGCATCCAGGTGCAGGGGCTAACGGCCTGCCGTTCCTGCGCTACAGGCTCGAGCTGAAAAACCGGGCTTTGGTGGAAGTCAAACTGCCAGCTGACATCGGCGGTAACTGGCGCTTCGGCTATACCCGCGCCCATGGCCTGACCTGCCTTGCGAAAGTATCCACCCCCATGGGGGCTGTAGAAGAAATTCGCTACGGCGAGAACGGCGACCCGGGCCACGTACTGCCAAATACACAGCCGCAAAGAGTCTTGCCACGGGTAACCAGCCACGAAGTGAAGCCCCGCGCCGATCAGCCAACGCTGAAAACGACCTACACCTACAAGCACTTCGATGAGGACAACAACGTCGAGGTGGAGCACAGTTATGTAGGTAGCAACAGCAATGTCAGTTGGCGTGACGACGGCGAGGACAACCTGTACCGGGCAAGTGCTAACTACCGCTACAGCGTCACCGCCCATTACTGGAAAGCGGGCAAGGTCGCCCGCACACAGACCCAGACGTTCAACCGCTATCACCTGCTGACCCGGCAAATATTGGAAGAAGACGGCCATATCGAAGAAACCGAAACCGAGTTCCACGAACGCGCCGGCGTCAGTTTCGACGATCAACCACGCTACTTCCAGCTGCCCAAGACCGTCACCAAACGCTATAAATTACGTGCTGACGCCAGCAAGCTTCGCCTGGAAACCGCGACTACCCTGTATGACGATTATGGCAACACCACTGAAGAGGTAGCCCCCACCGGCGTACGCACCACTTACGCGTACTACGACAAGGATGGCGAAAAACAGCACGGCGATGAAGGTGGCGATAACTGGGCCTGCCCGCCCGACCCCCAGGGTTTTGTGCGCAACCTCAAATGCAAGACCGTCTACCCCCTGCCAGGGTTGCCCGGCGGCGCCCCCATTTTCCGGAGCCGGTTGACCTACAAGGCCTACCCGGCGCTGTCCAGCCTGGGCCAAGCTAGCGAATGGCTTGCGCTTTGCGCAGAACAAACCGTGCAAGTATTCGATGTTCAACAGCCCGACGAGCGCGAAGTGCTACTGCTAAACGTGGAACGGGCTTACCTGAACATGCCAGACAATGCCTTCCTGCATGGTCGGCCGAGTTATCAGGTGACCACCCGTTACGGTGACGACAGCGCCAACCCAGTGCGCCGGGCCATCGAAAGCCGCACTTCACGTGTCGACTGGAGCTACTGCAAGGTCACCGACAAGGAGCACGGCCTGGAATACTGGACCGATGAAACCGTGTGCGGCTTTGACCTGGTGCAGAAAACGACCCGTTCAGCCGCATCTGGCCTGCATGGTCAAACGGTGTACGAAGAGGATGACACCGGCAACAGCATTCGCCGCATCTACGACCCGCTCGCACGCCTGAAGGAAGAAATTATTGCACCCGGCCAAGGCGAGGACGAGAGTAAGGTCATCCACCAGTACGGGCTGGTCAGCCATCCCGAGGAGGGCGCAGCCGGGCTGGCCTCGCAGTCGTCCACCGGCAGCACGGGCGTGAGCACCATCGTCACCTTCGATGGCTGCAGCCGGGTGGTGACCGAAGAGCGCGAAACGCAAGTTACGGATACCCCGCCAGGCGCTAGACCTTTGCGGCAACGTAAAATCGTTGCTCGGCGCACGTACGATGAACTTGGCCAACTAAGCGAAGAAACCACCTTTGACTATTACGACGACAAGACCCTGGAACTGACCTCCACCTTCGAATACGATGCCTGGAGCCAACTGTGCAAGACCACGCTGCCCAATGGCGCGACGCAACACAGTGAGTTTTCGCCGTTTGGTGAATCAGGCGACATCATTACCCGCTGGGTCGAGACAGCAGACAAACCGGGGGTTCGTCAACAGCAGCAGGTTACCGAAAGCAATAACTTCGACAAGCCGGCCTATCAATACCGGTTGGACGAAGCAGGCCAGATCGTTGGCCGCCAAGACTTCAGCTACGACGGCCTGGCGCGCTGCACCCGTGAAGAACACACCTTTAACCGAAACGGCAGGCCAGTCAGCCGAGTCAATCAGTACAGCTACGATTCTGAAGGCCGGGTAACCCGTAACGAGCGGCCCGACCAATCGGCTGTGCTCAGCCGTTTCGCGCTACACAGCGCTGCCCCGCTGGCCGAGCAACTGCTGGTCGAGCGACGCAAAGGCGCCCAACCCACCCTGGCCTGGCAGCGGGAGTACGATGGTCTCGAACGCCTGAAGACGCTGGCGGCCGGTTTGCAGCAAGAAGCCTACACCTACAAGGAAAACACCTCGCTGTTAGAAAGCCGCACCACGGCGCAGCGCACGTTCACCTACCACTATCGCCCCACCCGCTCAGCCCAGCCCAGCCAGATCGATGTGGGCACAGTGCCGAGCACAACGTTCGATTACGACAGCAAAACCTCAGCCATCAGTACAGCCAGCGATGCACAAGGCAAGCACAGCTATAGCTACACCGATCAAGGCTACCTGCTGAAAGCCCAATGGGAAGATCAGGATGCCAAGGGCTACCACTGCGACTACCGCCACTCGTTCCAAGGCTTGCCATTGGGCTACACCGAAAGTGACGGCGTTGCGGTAACCCACGCCTACAACGACCTGGGCCAACTGCTACAGACCCGTCAAGGTGACCTGGTTGCCTCCTTCGAGTACGACACGCTGGGGCGGCTCTGGAAAACTACAACGCAGGACTTGATCAACAAACAGAGGCTTGTGTGCGAGCAAACTTACGACCTTCTAGGCCGCGAGCACAAACGCGAACAAACCCTCACCCGGCAGGATGGCTCCACCCTCACCCTGCACATCGTACTGACGTGGCAGGAGGATGACCAACTAAGTAGCCGCGCACTTATCCGTAGTGGCGAACAACTGTTGCTGGAAACCTTCAACTACGATGCACTCGACCGGCTGGAGGAACACCGTTGCACTGGCACCGCCCTGCCGAAAAACGCGGCTGGGCGCGCTATCAAAAATCAGTTTTTCGTCTACGACGAGCTGAATAACCTCACAGAGTGCTACACCGATTTTGCCGACGGTGCAGCAGACGAAGCTTTCTATACCTACGACGGCTTCATCCTGACACGAGCGGAGCATTCCCTGCAGCCCGACTACCCGGCCAGCCAGGGGTTTGACTCCGATGCCGAAGGCAACCTGCTGAACGACGAGCAGGGTAACCGGCTGGTGTACGACGACCGTGGCCGCCTGAGCGAAGTCAAACGGGCGAGCGACGGGCAGCCTCTGTACCGCTACCGCTATGACGGCCACAACGACCTGATCGGCGTGCGCCAGGCGCAGGAGCCGGAAGTGTTGCGCCGCTACCAGGGCTACCGGTTGAGCAGCACACGCGAAGCAGACCTGCTGACCGAGTACCTGTACGCCGGCGAGCGCCCTTTGGGCTTGCAACGCCCGGCTCAAACCGCCGATAACCGGCTATTCGTAACCGACGCGGCCAACAGCGTGCTAGGTGAATGCAGCAGTGATGAACTGCACGACAACACGTATACCGCCTACGGCGATTCACCGGACAACGACCAGTTGGTGGGCTTGCTTGGCTTCAACGGTGAAGCCCGCGAACATGCGTTGGGCTGGTCACTGCTGGGGCGTGGCTACCGTGCCTACAACCCCGGGCTGATGCGCTTCCACAGCCCGGATCTCGCGGCGCCTGAGGTTGCAGGCATCAACCCGTATGTGTACTGCGGCGGCAACCCGGTCAACTGGCACGACCCGAGTGGCCATTACGGCATGCGACACAGCATGGAGCAGCCCTACATCCCACCCAAACCCGTGAAGCCCAAAGGCGACTGGCAATCCTGGCTTGGCGTGGCGCTGAGCGCTGTGTTTGCGGCGGTCAGCATCATGCTTCTGCCGCCGGTAGGCTGGACCCTGCGCTTCCTGCTCGGCTCAGTCAGCGCTGGCATCGACATTGCCGCCCTGGAGGAGAGTATGAGGGCACTGTTGACGGGGGACGAGAAGGCCTATAACTCATCGTTTTGGCTCGGATTTATTGGTGGGGTATTCACGATGGGGACGATTTGGGAAAGGCTCATGAAGCAGGGGGGGAGCAAGGCCGCCGTTCGCCGCACGCTGCCCGGCCCTGCACCGGACCCCAGTGAAGGAGATGTTTTCTTCAGGCTGCGTGTCCCTAGAAAAGCTCCATCACGACAGCTAAATCTCAAACGCAAAATATGGCTGCCAGGCAATCCAGACGCCTCCACTCAAACAATGGCTACTGGCGTGGGCTTCGACGTGGCGACTCAGACGACCAAAAAAGTAACTTTCGGTGATGTAGCCACATCCACCTTGCCACAAAGCTCGATCAGTAGCACGAGTTCCACTGCTTCAAGTTCTTCAATTGGCTCTTACCGCTTGGAAGAGCTTTTTGCCGAACCTGCTATTCCCGCTGTTACCCCGCCTGTATCTCCTACCACTTATAAACCCAGTGTCGGCTCCATGCTGGGCTATAGAAAAGAAGAGGGCTCCCTTAACTGGACACCTTCAGGTAGATCAACCTATATACCCTTTAACTAACAGCGAAGGGTGGCCGACTTACATCCCGGCCACCCTTACATACAATAAATTATAAAGCCGGGAATTATCTGTACCTCAAATCAGGATTTTCCTACATGAATCATTCATTCAGGACCGTAATGTGCCTCCTGATTTTTCTCCCAAAGAAGCCATTAAGTTCATTCTCTAACAGAGAAAAGGCCCTCACGCTACATACACCTACGGTGCCTGAGTATGCAACAACACACACAGTATCGGCAGTTGCCGATTCGCCTTGGTGCATCCCTATGTTTCTCCATGGCAGGTTACGGCCTTTTGTTTTTGCTTACGGAAATGGCCCTTGCAGAGGACCGCCCGCTGCAATTCAACCCCAACTTCATGCGCCAAGCCCCTGGGCAATCCAGCGACGCCAGCATAGCCGCCCTGAACACCCTGGCTGCTCAAGCCTCCCTGGCGCCCGGCCGCTATCAGGTTGAAGTGCTGGTCAACCTGGCCCCTGCGGGCAAGCATGAAATCGAGTTTCGTGAAGGCAGCGACGGCAAGGGCCTGGAGCCCTGCCTGAGCGCCAGCCTGCTGCGCGAGCTTGGCCTGCGTGAGCAGGCGCTGGCCGAGCCTTTGCCCACCGACGCGCGCTGTGTAGACCTAACTACGCTGGTGCCTGATGCCACCTACGACCTCAACCCTGGCCAGCTGCAACTGGCGTTGTCCATCCCGCAAGCGGCCCTGCGCCGCGATGTGGCCGGCAGCGTAGCACCTGAGCGCTGGGATGACGGCATCAATGCCGCCTTCGTCAGCTACCAGGCCTCTGCACAGCATTTCAGCGGCCGTACCGGCACCTCCAGCAGCCAGGACCTGTACCTCAATGGCGGTATCAACCTAGGCGGCTGGCGCCTGCGCAGCAGCCAGAGCTGGCGCGACGACGGCGAAGGCCAGGATTGGGTGCATTTCAACACCTATGCCCAGCACGACCTGCCCGGGCAGTGGGGTACGCTCACCCTGGGCGAAACATTCAGCAGTGGCGACGTGTTCCGCAGCCTGCCCATCAAAGGGGTACAGCTGGCCACCGACATGGGCATGCTGCCCGACGTGATGCAAAGCTACGCACCCGTCATTCGCGGCGTAGCCCAGACCCGGGCCAAGCTCGAAGTGCTGCAGAACGGCTACCCGATCTATTCCACTTACGTTGCCCCCGGCCCATACGAAATCAACGATCTGGGCATTGGTGGCAGCAGCGGCGACCTGGAAATCGTCCTCACCGAAGCCGACGGCCAGGTGCGCCGCTTCATCCAGCCTTATTCCACCCTCAGCAACCTGCTGCGCGAAGGCGTGTGGCGCTACAACCTGGTGGCCGGGCGCTATGACGGCGCCGACGGCATCGACAACCCCGCACTCTGGCAAGCCACCCTGGCCCGTGGCGGCCAGTGGGGCACCACCCTGTATGGTGGGCTACTGGGCAGCGAGTACTACGACGCTGCCAACCTTGGCATCGCCCGCGACTTTGGTACCTTTGGCGCAGTATCGCTGGACGTGACTCAGGCCCGTACCGATCTTGGCGAGCAAGGCGGCCAGGTACAGGGGCAGAGTTATTCAGTGCGCTATGGTAAAGCCTTCCAGACCGGCACCAGCCTGCGCTTTGCCGGTTACCGCTACTCCACAGAAGGCTATCGTGAGTTCGACGAAGCCGTGCAGCAGCGCAACGCCTCCAGCCGCTACCAGGGCAACCGCCGCAGCCGCCTGGAAAGCTCGATCTACCAGTCGTTCAACAACCGCAACTCGCTGAGCCTGACCTTGTCGCAGGACGATTACTGGCACACCAACCGCCAGCGACGCCAGTACCAGTTCCAGTTCAATACTCAGTATCGCCGGGTCAGCATCAACCTGTATGCCTCGCAGTCGTTGAGCGACGACAACGGCAGCGACCGCATCGTAGGCTTGGGGGTCACCATCCCGCTGGACTGGGGCACGTCAACGACTGCCAGTTTCGACGTGCAGGAAAGCAACGGCCACTTCAGCGAACGCGCCAGCTTGAACGGCGGCTCGCAGGACAACCGCCTGAGCTACCTGGCATCGCTGGCCAACGACGAACAGCAGCGCAAGACGGCGTCGGTATCGATGGGTTACCAGACGCAAAAGGTGAACGTAGGTGCCGGCTACACCGAAGCGGACGACTTCCGCAGTGTTTCGGTCAATGCCAGTGGCGCGGTGCTGGCACATGCCGGCGGCATCGTGCTGGGGCAATACCTGGGCGAGACCACGGCGTTGGTGCATGTACCCGATGTGCCCGGCGTAGGTGTCGACAATGTGCCTGGCGGCAGCACCGACAGCAGTGGCTACATTCTTGCCCCCCACATGCGCCCCTACAGGGTCAACCAAGTCACCTTGCAAACCGACCAGCTCGGCCCTGGTGTTGAAATCGAAAACGGCGTTACGCAGGTTGTGCCCCGCCGAGGGGCGGTCGCCCTGGCGGCATTCAAGGCGCAGCAGGTAAACCGCCTGATCCTGACCCTGCAGCATGCCGACGGCCGCCCGTTGCCCTTCGGCACCCAACTCAATGACAAGCAGGGCAAGCACCTGGCCGTAGTGGGCCAGGCGGGCCAGGCGCTGATTGCAACAGATGCCCAGGCGCAAACCCTGGAAGCGCGCTGGGGCGAGCGCGCCGGACAGCGCTGCTTGTTCAGCATCGACCCTGCAACCATGCCAGAAGAGCAAGGCTATCGCCTGCAGACTTTGCGCTGCCCCACTCCATGATCCAGCCCGTGCGCGCTGCCGCACGCTTGCAACAGGAACCGACCATGCCCCTTGTTTCGCGTTTGTTCATTGGCATCGCCGCTGCTGCGACGATGCTGACACTGCCAAGCCAGGCCCATGCCCTGGGATGCGAATGGCCAACGACCACAGGCCCGATGCAGTTCACGCACAACATCTCTGGCATGAGGTGGGTGGCCCGTGATGCCCCGGTGGGTAGCAAGATCTACTCCGCGACAAGCACCGGGATAGCAGGCCCCGGTTTTGCGTTGAACTGCGACAACGACGGGAGTTTGGCACTGACGGCGAACATGGGCACGCCACTCCCTGTAGCCCCGGGGACCTTCCCTCCCGTTGACGGGAAGGATGTGACGGGCAAAGTGCTGCAAACCAGTATCCCGGGTGTAGGTCTGTACCTGGAACTGGGCGGTTTCCTCAACGGCACGGCCAGCAATACGTTCCAGGCAAACGACGGAGGTATTGGCGCTGTTCCTTATGTGGGTGAAAACCAGAGAAATATGGCACCTACACCGCTGGTGATGAGGAATCTCATCATCAAGTACATGGCCTTGATCAAGACAGGCCCCATCCCGGCTGGCATCAGCTCATTCAGTCAGGAAGTCGTCAGGGGCGTGGTCAGTGATGTCGGGGATGCCGTAAGGCTTACATTGGGCGGGCAAGTCCAGCTGGCCCAGTGCACGGTCAAGGCTGACGCGGTCAGCGCCAATCCGGTACAACTCGGTACTCACGACATCGCCGACTTCACAGGCCAGGGCAGCTCAACCAACCCAGTGGATTTCTTCATCACACTCAGCGACTGCGAGGACGACCCGGCCGGCAGCGTTGCCCGCGCGTTCATGCGCCTGGACGGCGTAGACGGTTCAGTGCCGGTGGACCGGGACCTGGGCCTGTTCACCCTGACCACCGACTCGACCGCCGCTGGCATTGGCATTCAAGTACTGCGTAGTGACAACACGCCAGTTAAGCTGGAAGAGTACGTGGATATGGTGGGCCTTACCCCCGGCATCACGCGCCTGGACCTTCGCGCCCGGTATTACCAGACCGCAGCAACGGTTACCCCAGGCGAGGCCAAGGGCGCATTGAACTTCACCATCGAATATCGCTAGCCGGCCCTGCCATGGCTTGATCGCCATGGCCAGGGTTTTGATCAGGTAAAAAAAAACGCACCAAAGGAACGTTAAAATTCCTTGGTGCGTTTCATATTGGAGCGGGAAACGAGACTCGAACTCGCGACCCCGACCTTGGCAAGGTCGTGCTCTACCAACTGAGCTATTCCCGCGTTTGATACTTTTACAACCTACTACACCGTCATGAACGCCATAGTTTTGGAAACTGGAGCGGGAAACGAGACTCGAACTCGCGACCCCGACCTTGGCAAGGTCGTGCTCTACCAACTGAGCTATTCCCGCAAATGGCGTCCCCTAGGGGACTCGAACCCCTGTTACCGCCGTGAAAGGGCGGTGTCCTAGGCCACTAGACGAAGGGGACACACGACACTTTTCAGTGCACCAGAACATGAACCTCACGATTCAGCCTGGATTTTCTTTTCCTGCCCCGCCATCAGCGTTGCCGGAGAAACTGGAGCGGGAAACGAGACTCGAACTCGCGACCCCGACCTTGGCAAGGTCGTGCTCTACCAACTGAGCTATTCCCGCAATTTGGCGTCCCCTAGGGGACTCGAACCCCTGTTACCGCCGTGAAAGGGCGGTGTCCTAGGCCACTAGACGAAGGGGACACGCTGCTGGCATCGCTGCCTGCTTTCACTCCCTGCCGCGTTTCACTGTGTGCTTTACGCTGCAAGTGGCGCGCATTCTATGGATGCTTGATACAGGCGTCAACCCCTTTGTAGAAATTTATTTAAATCAATGACTTCCGGGTGGGTCGGGGTGCAGATGCGGGCTGGCTTGTCGATATAGAGAACGGGTTTGCCTGTGCCGCTATTCGCTCCGAGGCAAACTCACTACACTCAACGCTGTAATTCTTCTTCAATGAGGCATTAACGGTGACACCACTTCTGATCACCCTGCTCATCGTAGCGGGTATCGCGTTGCTGATCGTGATCGGCTACCTCAACAATGTGGTCGAGAACGGCAAGCTGGAGCGCGCCCGCCTGAAGATCGAACTGGCCGACCGCCTGCGCCGCTGCGGCGAAATCACCGAGACCTTCCCAGGCCAGTTCATGACCCCGGCGCTGAAGCTGCTGCTGACCCGCCTGGAGCTCAACCTCAACCAGCGCCAGCTGGCGGTGGACAAGCACAATGCCCAGTTGAAGGCACGCATGGCCGAACTGGAAGGGCTGATCGCCCTGGGTGAAAAGATCCCGGTGAACAACCCGCCCAACCCGATCCAGACCGAGGTCAAGGCCAAGGATGTGCGCTTCTTGCTGGAAGCACTGCACAACCAGGTGACCCGGGCCGCGCATGAGGGCTTCCTGCCTGCGCCGGAGGCCAAGCACTGGGTCAAGGAGATCCGCCACATTCTGGTGCTGCTGCATATCGAGTTCTTCAACAACCTCGGCCAGCAGGCCCTGCAGAAAGGCCAGCCAGGCCAAGCCCGCCTGGCATTCGAACGGGGGGTGCAGTACCTGCGCAAGCAGCCGGAGCCGAAGGTGTATGAAGAGCAGCTGACGTACCTGGAGAAACTGCTGGGCCGGGCCAACGCCCAGGTGCTGGACCAGATGGAACCGGCCGAGGACGAACACAACGAACTGACCCAGGGCCTCAAGACCGATGAGGACGAGACCTGGAAGAAGAAGGTGATGTACGACTGATCCGGAATTTGTTGTGGATTTGATGGCCCTATCGCCGGCAAGCCAGCTCCCACAGGGATCGCATCAGGGCTGACAGGTGTTTGCCACAACGTATGCAGCGCCTGTTAGAGCGAGCGCCGCCCGCGCGGCGCATCGCGAGCTGCGCTCGCTCCTACGTTTGTTTCGGGCCAATTATTCCTGTGGGATTCGCGCGCGAACGCCTTGGTGCATGCCTCAATATCGCGCCGTACAAACAAGGCGGCCGCGCGCGCCTGTCACAGGCGTTACTGGCCCGAAACAAACGTAGGAGCGAGCGCAGCTCGCGATTGCGCCGCGCGGGCGGCGCCCGATCTCACAGGCGCTGAAGATGCTCCGGCTACCCTTGCCAGGAACCATAGAATCTCCCACAGGTTACTGCACAGGTCTTCGAGCCTGCGGTTACCTTGTGGGAGCTGGCTTGCCGGCGATAGGGCCAGCCCGGGCAACACGACAATCAGCAGTCAGTCAGCTCCAGGAAGATCGCCGCCAGGCGCTCCAGCCCCACCTGGTCCGCCTCGCTGAATCGCGCCAGCTTCGGGCTGTCCAGGTCCAGCACACCAATCAGCCTGCCCTCCTTCACCAGCGGTATCACCAGCTCGCTGTTCGACGCACTGTCGCAGGCAATGTGCCCCGGGAACGCATGCACGTCCTCGACCCGCTGGGTCTTGCCGGTGGCAGCCGCCGCGCCGCACACGCCTTTGCCGAACGGAATGCGCACGCACGCCACCTGGCCCTGGAACGGGCCCAGCACCAGTTGCCCGTTACGGTTGAGGTAGAAGCCCGCCCAGTTCAGGTCGCCTACCTGGTGGTAGAGAAATGCCGAAAACTGCGCGGCATTGGCGATGAAATCACGTTCGTCGGCAAACAGCGCCTGCACTTGCGCCGCCAGCAGGTGGTAGCCGTCGAGGCCGACGCCACTGGCATTGAGGTCGATCATTTACTTTTGCTCCAGCAATTGCAGCCCGACCCAGTAGCGAGCGAACTGATAGGCACAACGGCCATTACGGTTACCGCGGCCGGTAGCCCAGCGCACGGCGAGAATTTCCAGCGCTTCGTCACGCTGCCAGGCCAGCCCGGCCGGGGCCGCCAGCTGGCCGATCCAGTGCTCGACCACGTCAAGGAAGTGCGCCTGGGTGAACGGGTAGAACGACAGCCACAGGCCAAAGCGGTCGGACAGCGCGATCTTGTCCTCCACCGCTTCACTGGGGTGCAGCTCGCCGTCGACCCTTTTCCAGTTTTCGTTGTCGCTCTCCTTTTCCGGCACCAGGTGGCGGCGGTTGGAAGTGGCGTACAGCAGGACATTGTCCGGTGCCTGCTCCAGCGAGCCATCGAGCACGCTCTTGAGCACACGGTAGTCGCCCTCACCGGCCTCGAACGACAAGTCGTCGCAGAACAGGATGAAACGCTGCGGCAGCTTCTGCAGTTGCTCGACCACGCGCGGCAGGTCGGCCAGGTGGTCGCGTTCGATTTCGATCAGGCGCAAACCGGCGCTGGCGTGCTCGGCCAGCAGCGCACGCACCAGCGACGACTTGCCGGTGCCGCGCGAACCCCACAGCAAGGCGTGGTTGGCGGGCATGCCCTTGATGAACTGGTGGGTGTTGCGGCCCAGCTGGTCACGCTGTTTGTCGACGCCAATCAGGTCGGTCAGGCGGATGTCCAGGCTGACTTCCAGCGGCAGCAGGTAGCCGCTGCGGCCATCGCGCTGCCAGCGGGCAGCCAGGGTGGTGGCCCAGTCGATGTGCGGGCGCGGGGCCGGCAGCAGGGGTTCGAGGCGCGCCAGTACCGATTCGGCGCGGTCCAGGAAAGCGATCAAGCGAGCGTCCATGACGACTCCTAGCAATTTCAGTTTTTTGGGGCCGCTGCGCGCCCCTTCGCGGGCTTGCCCGCTCCTACAGGGATTGTGTTAGGCCTGGGGGCCCGCGAAGGGGCGCAAAGCGGCCCCCGCTTGGCGATCAACTGAAATGAACAGACAGACCCACCAGCAGCCGGGGATGATCGGCTATGCTTGCGCAGCGCAAGGAATGGGAAACCAGCTCGGAACTCATGGATATCAAGTTCACCAATCGCCTGTCATACAAGCAAGCCCGGTTGACAGTCCTGGTCGGCTTCATCCTGGGAACATTGCTCAGTCTCATCCAGATCGGCATCGATTATGCCAGCGTAGACGCATCCATCAACCGTGAAGTGCGGGCCTTGCTGCAAATCAGCCACAACCCGGCCTCGCGTATCGCCTACAACATCGACTCGGAACTGGCCCTGGAACTGACCCGCGGCCTGCTGCAGTCGCCGGCGGTGATCCGCGCACGGCTGATCGACAACAACCAGACGGTCCTGGCCGATGTCGAGCGCCCACGCCTGCAAGACCGTCTGCGGCCGCTGAGCGACTTCCTGTTCGGCGAACAGCGCCAGTTGAGCGAAAGCCTGTACCTTACCCATATGCCCGAGGAATACCTTGGCACCCTGTACCTGGACGTCGACACCTTCGCCTTCGGCAGCCGCTTTCTCGACCGTGCCGGCATCACCCTGCTCAACGGTTTTGCCCGCAGCCTGGTGCTGACAGGCCTGCTGCTGGCACTGTTCTACCTGATGCTGACCAAGCCACTGGTCACCGTTATCAGTGCGCTCAGCGGCAGCGACCCGCGCAAACCCCGGCAAACCCGCCTGGAATGCCCGCACGGCCACGAACTTGATGAAATCGGCGTGCTGGTGAAAGTGGCCAACCAGCAGTTCGTCAGCATGGCCACCGAAATCGAGCAGCGGCGCACCGCGGAAAACCGCCTGACCCAGTACCTCAACGAGCTGGAAGACATCGTCTCGGCACGCACCAACGAGCTGAAGGCCAGCAACAGCAGCCTGAGCCTGACCAACCAGGAGCTGGAACAGGCCCGCCGGCGGGCGCTGGACATGGCCCAGGCCCGCGCCGCCTTCCTTGCCAACATGAGCCACGAAATCCGCACCCCGCTCAACGGCATGCTCGGCATGATCGCCCTGGCGCTGGATAACCCGTTGCCCAGCGAGCAACGCCAGCAGCTGGCGATTGCCCACGACTCGGGCAAGGTACTGGTCGAACTGCTGAACGATATTCTCGACCTGTCCAAGTTCGACGCCGGCCAGCTGGAACTGGAGCGCATTGCCTTCGACATGGGCTCGATGGTCGAAGACACCGCCAACCTGCTGTCGCAGAACACCGCACAGAGCGTGGAGCTGACCTGCCTGATCGCCGGCGACTTCCCCAGCAGCGTGTTGGGCGACCCCACGCGGGTGCGGCAGATCGTCAGCAACCTGCTGTCCAATGCCTTGAAGTTCACCCGCTTCGGCCGCGTCGATATGCGCCTTGAGCGCATTGCCGGCGGCGTGCGCCTGCAAGTGCGTGACACGGGCATCGGCATCCCTGAAGAGGCCCAGGTGCGCATCTTCCAGCCCTTCACCCAGGCCGGCGCCGGCATCACCCGCCAGTACGGCGGCACCGGCCTTGGCCTGGCCCTGACCCGCAACCTGTGCAAAGCCATGCAGGGGCACCTGCAGATAAGCTCCGAAGCGGGCTTTGGCAGTTGCTTCACCGCCGAGCTGCCGCTGGCTGCGCACACTGAAGCCATCCCGCCACAGCCCCTGCAAGGCCGCGTGGCCGCCCTCAGTGCGGCGGGCAGCGGGCTGCACGAGCTCCTGCAGCGCGTGTTGCCCGCCTGGGGCTTGAGCTACCAGCGGCACGACAGCCGCATGGCCCTGCAGGCCACCGCGTTCGACCTGTTGATAACCGATGACGTGGACCATCTATTCGAACTGCGCCCGGCCCTGCAAGCGCCGATCCTGCTGGTTACCGCCTACGGCAACTTCCTTTCCCAAGAGCAGTCGCTGGCTTTGGCACCGCTGCACCAGCTGGCCCGCCCGCTGGCGCGCAACGCCTTGTACCAGACGCTGCGCCGAACCTTGCAAGGCCATGAGCCGGAACACCCGCTGGCCACGCCGCCCGTGACCCAGGGCGAAGGCCGCGCGCGCATCTTGTTGGTAGAAGACAACCCGGTGAACCAGCTGGTGGCCAAGGGGATGCTGGCCAAGCTCGGTTGCCAGGTCGAACTGGCAACCCAGGGCGCCGAGGCCCTGGCGGCGCTGGAACGGCAACCCTTCGACCTGGTGCTGATGGACTGCAACATGCCGGTGATGGACGGCTACGAGGCCAGCCGGCGCATTCGCCAGAGCGGCCGCTGGCCGCACCTGCCCATCGTCGCCCTCACCGCCAACGCCATGCCCGAAGAGCGCGAGCGCTGCCGGGCCGCGGGCATGAACGACTACCTGGCCAAACCGTTCCGCCGCGAAGAGCTGCTGGCGCTGGTCGACCACTGGGTGCCGCTCAGCGGCTGAGCAGGCGCTCGATGTCCGCTTCCAGTGCCTGCGGCTTGGTGAAAGGCGCATAACGCGTGACCTGGCCACTGGCCGGGTCGAGCAGGAACTTGGTGAAGTTCCACTTGACCTTCTGCGAGCCAAGCAAGCCTGGGGCACGCTGCTTCAGTTCGACATACAACGGGTGGGTGCCGGGGCCGTTGACGTCCACCTTGCGGAACAGCGGGAAGCTCACGCCGAAATTGCGTTCGCAGAACTGCGCAATTTCCCGCGCCTCGCCCGGCTCCTGCTGGCCGAACTGGTTGCACGGAAAGCCCAGCACTACCAGGCCACGCCCGCGGTAGGCCTGCCACAGTTGCTCCAGCCCCTTGTACTGGGGGGTAAAGCCGCACTGGCTGGCGGTATTGACCACCAGCAACGCCTTGCCGGGGTAGTCGCCGAGGGTCTTGTGCTCGCCGCCCAGGGTCACGCAGGGAATGTCCAGTATCGATCCAGCCATGGTCGGGCTCCGGTCAGTCGCGCGGGCGCAAGTCGATGCACACCGAGTTGATGCAGTAGCGCAGGCCAGTCGGTGGCGGGCCGTCGGGGAACACGTGGCCCAGGTGCGCATCGCAGCGGGCACAGGTGACTTCGGTACGGATCATGCCATGGGAGGTGTCGCGGATCTCGATCATCGCGCTGTCTTCGATCGGCGCGTAGAAGCTCGGCCAGCCACAGCCGGAATCGAACTTGGTCTGGGCGTCGAACAACGGCAGGCTGCAGCAGATGCAATGGTAAATGCCGTCGCGGCGCTCGCTGTTGTACTTGCCGCTGAACGGCCGTTCGGTGCCCTTCAGGCGGCAAACCTGGTACTGCTCGGGGTCGAGCATCGACCGCCATTCTTCCAGGGTTTTCTCGATCTTTTTCATGCAGGAACCTCGGCAGGCTGAAATTCACCCCACGCCGTCTTTTCCAGGGCGCGGGCGGCACGTATATTAGGTGGCTTCGTGTGCCAGGCGTTCAGTCTGTCACCCGCTTCCTGCCCTTTCAAACCTTTCGGCGGGGCGTAGCGCGTATTCTCAATCGGGATCCCATCATGCAGTTCAGCAAATCGAACAAGCTCGCCAATGTCTGCTATGACATTCGCGGCCCAGTGCTCAAGCACGCCAAGCGCCTGGAAGAGGAAGGCCACCGCATCCTCAAGCTGAACATCGGCAACCCAGCGCCCTTCGGCTTCGAGGCGCCCGACGAAATTCTCCAGGATGTGATCCGCAACCTGCCCACCGCGCAGGGCTACAGCGACTCCAAGGGCCTGTTCAGTGCACGCAAGGCGGTGATGCAGTACTGCCAGCAGAAAGAGATCGAAGGCGTCACCATCGAGGACATCTACCTCGGCAACGGTGTCTCCGAGCTGATCGTGATGTCGATGCAGGCGTTGCTCAACAACGGTGACGAGGTGCTGATCCCGGCGCCCGATTACCCACTGTGGACCGCTGCCGTGAGCCTGGCCGGCGGCAAGCCGGTGCACTACCTGTGCGACGAGCAGGCCGACTGGTTCCCCGACCTGGAGGACATCAAGGCCAAGATCACCCCGAACACCAAGGCCCTGGTGATCATCAACCCGAACAACCCGACGGGCGCGGTGTATTCCAGGGAGTTGCTGCTGGGCATGCTGGCGCTGGCCCGCCAGCACAACCTGGTGGTGTTCTCCGACGAGATCTACGACAAGATCCTGTACGACGAAGCCGTGCACATCAGCACCGCCTCGCTGGCGCCAGACCTGCTGTGCCTGACCTTCAACGGCCTGTCCAAGTCGTACCGGGTGGCGGGCTTCCGCTCTGGCTGGCTGATCATTTCCGGGCCCAAGCACCATGCGCAAAGCTACATCGAAGGCATCGACATGCTGGCCAACATGCGCCTGTGTGCCAACGTGCCGGCGCAGCATGCCATCCAGACTGCGCTGGGTGGTTACCAGAGCATCAATGACCTGGTGCTGCCACCCGGGCGCCTGCTGGAGCAGCGCAACCGCACCTATGAACTACTGAATGACATCCCTGGGGTAAGCTGCGTGAAGCCGATGGGTGCGCTGTATGCGTTCCCGCGGATCGACCCGAAGGTGTGCCCGATCCTCAATGACGAGAAGTTCGCCCTTGACCTGCTGCTGTCGGAGAAGCTGCTGATCGTTCAGGGTACCGCGTTCAACTGGCCGTGGCCGGACCACTTCCGCGTGGTGACCTTGCCGCGGGTCGATGACCTGGAAGCGGCGATTGGCCGGATCGGCAATTTCCTGCGCACTTACTCGCAGTAAGTAACGGCCTCATCGCCGGCAAGCCAGCTCCCACAGGGATCGCCTTAGGGCTGACAGGTGTTTGCCACAAGGTATGGCAGCGCCTGTTAGAGCGAGCGCCGCCCGCGCGGCGCAATCGCGAGCTGCGCTCGCTCCTACGTTTGTTTCGGGCCAATTATTCCTGTGGGATTTGCGCGCGAACGTCTTGGTGCATGCCTCAAAATCGCGCCGTACAAACAAGGCGGCCGCGCGCGCCTGTCACAGGCGTTACTGGCCCGAAACAAACGTAGGAGCGAGCGCAGCTCGCGATTGCGCCGCGCGGGCGGCGCTCGATCTCACAGGCGCTGAAGATGCTCCGGCTACCCTTGCCAGGAACCATAGAATCTCCCACAGGATCACCACAGGCCTGAGGATTGAGGAGTGCTTATGGGAGCCAGCCACAGGGTTATCACAGGCCTGAATTTTGTGAGGTCCCTGTGGGAGCTGGCTTGCCGGCGATGGGCTGCAAAGCAGCCCGGTTATCTGCGCCACCTGTTTCTTACATCCTGCAACGCTCTATCCCACTGCCCACGCGTCATCCTCTGCCATACTCCGCCGTACACAGTTTGAAATAGTCCCCCGATTGAAACGGCACCCCAGGCCCCTTATATACCCCGCAGTAAGCGACAATTCATCCGTCAGGAGAACGTAACAACCATGATGCGCATTCTGTTGTTTGTAGCCACCAACCTCGCGGTGGTGCTGGTTGCAAGCATTACCCTGAGCCTGTTCGGTTTCAACGGGTTCATGGCCGCCAACGGGGTCGACCTGAACCTCAGCAGCCTGCTGGTGTTCTGCGCCGTGTTCGGCTTCGCCGGCTCCCTCGTCTCGCTGTTCATCTCCAAGTGGATGGCGAAGATGACCACCGGCACCCAGATCATCACCCAGCCGCGCACCCGCCACGAGCAGTGGCTGTTGCAAACGGTCGAGGAGCTGTCCCGGGAAGCGGGCATCAAAATGCCTGAAGTGGGCATTTTCCCGGCCTACGAGGCAAACGCCTTCGCCACCGGCTGGAACCGTAACGACGCACTGGTAGCGGTGTCCCAGGGCTTGCTGGAGCGTTTCTCGCCCGACGAAGTGCGTGCGGTACTGGCCCACGAAATCGGCCACGTGGCCAACGGCGACATGGTTACCCTGGCGCTGGTTCAAGGCGTGGTGAACACCTTCGTGATGTTCTTCGCCCGGATCATCGGTAATTTCGTCGACAAGGTCATCTTCAAGAACGAAGAAGGCCAGGGCATCGCCTACTACGTGGCAACCATCGTTGCCGAGTTGGTATTGGGCATCCTGGCCAGCATGATCGTCATGTGGTTCTCGCGCCGCCGCGAATACCGCGCCGACGAAGCCGGTGCACAACTGGCCGGCACTTCGGCGATGATCGGCGCTCTGCAGCGCCTGCGGGTGGAACAAGGCCTGCCGGTGCACATGCCGGACACGCTCAAGGCCTTCGGCATCAACGGCGGCCTCAAGCATGGCCTGGCCGGCTTGCTGATGAGCCACCCGCCGCTGGAAGACCGTATCGAGGCCCTGCGCCGTCGCGGTTGATCCAACAGGCAAGCAAGGGCGACTTCGGTCGCCCTTTTTTGTGCCTGCCTGTGCAGGCTTACCCGCGCTAGCGCCGGCAGACCCGGTAGACCCGCTCCAACACACTGGATGCCCCGGCCTGCAGAAACTTCGGACTTTCCCCGAGCACCTGCGCCTGCTCCAGTTCATCCACCTGCCAGCCCGCAAAGCCCTGCCTCAGCTCCTGATCCGCCACCGAAAACGGCGGCCCGGCCAGCAGCGACTGGTCGTAATCCAACGTCACCACCACGCCAAGGCACCCGGCTGGCAACAACGCCGACAGGGCCTGCGCGTAGCGCGCACGCATGGGCGGCGGCAGGGCAATCAGCGCCGCGCGGTCGTACAGGCCCGCGCAGTCGCCGACATCTTCTGCCTGCAGGGCAAAGAAGTCCCCACACCACAGCTCCACGTCGCCACTGCGCCATACTTCAAAGTCGCCACGCTGCCGCACCTCGGCCTCAAGCCCATGCTCGCGGAAGAAACCCTCCACGGCCCGCCGCGAAAGCTCCACGCCCAATACCCGGTGCCCCTGCCCGGCCAACCAGGCCAGATCGAGGCTTTTGCCGCACAGTGGCACCAGCACGCGGCTGCCGGGCACCTGCTGCAATGTTGGCCAGTACCGCTGCAGATACGGGTTCACCTGCGCCTGGTGGAAGCCGATCTGGTTGTCGGCCCACCGTTGCTGCCAGAACGCTGGTTCCATGAACACTCCCGATTTTTAGATGGTTTGCCAGTAAAAGTTGGTTTGGATTTCGATCTTTAGTTGATCGAAGATGAGTGCATCTTAACCTTCAGGACCCCGCCATGCTGCCCAGCCTGTTCATTTCCCACGGCTCCCCCATGCTTGCCCTGCAACCTGGCGCCAGCGGCCCGGCGCTGGCAGGGCTCGCCAACGCACTGCCGCGGCCGCAAGCCATTGTGGTGGTGTCGGCGCACTGGGAAAGCCGCGAGCTGCTGATCACCGGTGGCGCACACCCAGAAACCTGGCATGACTTCTACGGCTTCCCACCGGCCTTGTATGCGGTGCAGTACCCTGCGCCCGGTGACCCTGCCCTCGCCGGCCGGGTCGGCGAGCTGCTGCAGGGCGCCGGGCTGGCCGCGCGCCTCGACCCGCAGCGGCCGTTCGACCATGGCGCCTGGGTGCCGTTGTCGTTGATGTACCCCGATGCGAGCATCCCAGTGGTGCAGGTTTCGCTGCCCACCCAGATGGGCCCGGCGCTGCAAGTGAAGGTTGGCCAGGCACTGGCGGGGCTACGCCAGGAGGGCGTGCTGCTGGTGGGTTCGGGCAGCATTACCCATAACCTTGGCGAGCTGGACTGGCATGCCGGGCCCGACGTGATCGAGCCGTGGGCGTTGGCGTTTCGAGATTGGGTAGTGGAAAAACTGCGGGCTGATGACCGGGAGGGGTTGCTGGCTTATCGGCAACAGGCGCCGTTTGCAGTGCGCAACCACCCGAGCGATGAGCATTTGTTGCCGCTGTTTTTTGCCCTTGGGGCGGGGGGGCAGTTTGGCGTTGTGCACCAAGGCTTCACCTTGGGGGCGCTGGGGATGGACATCTACCGGTTCGACTGACGATTGCGGGGGGCTGCCGCGCAACCCCACCATGGCACAGGCAAAAAAATCCCCAGCCAAGGCCGGGGATTTTTCATTGCGCCAGGATCAATCCTCGCGGTAGCGGCGCAGCTTCAGCTGCTTGCCGGCCACGCGGGTGTCCTTGAGCTTGGACAGCAGCTTCTCGAGGCCATCTTCCGGCAGCTCGACCAGGCTGAAGCTGTCGCGCACCTGGATACGACCGATCGCGTCACGCGCCAGGCCACCCTCGTTGAGGATAGCGCCCAGCAGGTTCTTGGCGGCGATGCCGTCACGGGCACCCAGGGCGGTACGGCAACGCACGCGGCCTTCGGCCAGCGGCAGCGGCGCACGACGCTCGCGGTCGCCGCGGTCAGGGCGCTCGCTGCGCTCACCACGTTCGGTACGCTCACCACGCGGGGCGAAGCTCGGCACCAGCGGCTGCTCACGCTCTACCGCCGCCAGGTCCAGCGCCTGGCCGTTGGTGGCCTTGCGCAGCAGGGCCGAGGCCAGGGCACGGGCGCTGCAACCCAGGTCGTTGGTCAGGCGGTCGAACAGGTCACCGTGGGTGGCTTCAGCCTCGGCAACCAGTGGCGCCAGGCTGTTGGTCAGCTTCTTGATGCGCGCATCGAGCACCGCCTGGGCGTTCGGCAGGCGCGCTTCGGCAACCTTCTGCCCGGTTACACGCTCGATTACCTGCAGCATGCGGCGCTCACGTGGCGTGACCAGCAGCAGCGCACGGCCTTCGCGACCGGCACGGCCGGTACGGCCGATACGGTGCACGTAGGACTCCGGGTCGTACGGCATGTCAACGTTGAATACGTGAGTGATGCGCGGTACGTCCAGGCCACGGGCCGCCACGTCGGTGGCGACAACGATGTCCAGGCGGCCATCCTTGAGCGAGTCGATCACGCGCTCACGCTGGTTCTGGGCGATGTCGCCGTTCAGCGCAGCAGCCTTGTAGCCCTTGGCTTCCAGCGCGGCGGCCAGGTCCAGGGTGGCTTGCTTGGTGCGCACGAAGGCGATCAGCGCGTCGAACTCTTCCACTTCCAGCAGACGCAGTACAGCCGGGATCTTCTGGTCGGCGTGGACCATCAGGTGGGCCTGATCGATCGCGGTAACGGTCTGGGTCTTGCTCTGGATCTTGACGTGCTTGGGTTCGCGCAGGTGGCGCTCGGCGATCGAACGGATCGACGACGGCAGGGTGGCGGAGAACAGCACGGTCTGGCGGGTAGCAGGGATGGCGTCGAAGATCACTTCGAGGTCGTCCATGAAGCCCAGCTTGAGCATCTCGTCGGCTTCGTCCAGTACCAGGTACTGCACGGTCGACAGGACTTTTTCGTCGCGACGCAGGTGGTCGCACAGACGGCCCGGGGTGGCGACGACGATTTGCGCGCCGTTGCGGATGGCGCGCAGCTGTGGGCCCATTGGGGCACCACCGTACACAGCAACCACGTTCACGCCTGGCATCTGCTTGGCGTAGGTTTCGAAAGCGGTAGCAACTTGCAGCGCCAACTCACGGGTTGGCGCCAGGATCAGGGCTTGCGGTTCGCGCTTGCTCACATCGATCTTGTTGAGGATCGGCAGGGCGAAGGCAGCGGTCTTGCCGGTGCCAGTCTGCGCCTGGCCGATCATGTCATGACCGGCGAGGATGATCGGGATAGATTGCTGCTGAATGGCGGACGGCTCTTCATAGCCGGTAGCCACTACGGCAGCAACGATATTCGGGTTGAGATCGAGAGCGGCGAAGCCGCCGGTTTCCTGGGTCATGGGTCTGCCTCTAGGTGCATCCGCAAAGACCCATGCTCCAAAGCTGCACATGCCTTGAAAGACCGTCAGGTCACCCAGGCAGCTTTGGCGGCGGGGATTTGCGAAAACGATTGAAAAAGAAAACTTGGGAAGGTCCGCCTAGCGGACGTGCAGCCGAAGCTGGACTCGGAGGATTTGCACCACCTGATTTTGAGGTCCGCTAAAAGACCGGCGCGTACTATACCTGAAATGTACGGTTAGGTGAGGAATATTTTCAGGGGCTGAAACGATAATCCCTGACGCTGCCACGATCCCCGTAGGAGCGGCCTTGTGTCGCGAAAGGGGCGCGCAGCGGCCCCGGCAATATCCGCAGCGAAGCTGAAAATGTGGGGCCGCTGCGCGCCCCTTTCGCGACACAAGGCCGCTCCTGCAGGGATCGCGACGGCTACGGCCGCACCTGCCATTCAGGTAGCCGGCCGAATCTCGCGGATCAAACCCTCGAGGCTGTAGCCCAATCGTGGCGCCAGCGCCTGCGCCCGGGCCCGCAAGCCTTCCATGTCCAGGGTCTGCTCCAGATCCGCCGGCACCAGCAGAATCACATTGCCCTCCTTCACCGGCAGTTCCCAGTAATGGCGGTGGTACAAGCCACGCAGCAACGCTGCACCCAGCGGCTTGCCATCATCGGTGGCCCACTGGTTGATCACCAGCCAGCCGCCCGGGTTGAGTTGCTGCTGGCAGCTCGCCAGGAAGTTCCACGCCAGGTGCCCTACCCCCGGCCCATGGTCGGTGTACAGGTCAACGAACAACAGGTCGGCCTTTTCTGCGCTGGGTAGCAGCTCCAGCGCATCGCCAATGCGCACGTACAGCCGCGGGTCGTCGTCCAGGCCCAGGTACTGCATGGCCAGGCGCGGGACGTCCGGGCGCAGCTCGATGGCTTCGATATCGTCCAGCGGCAGGAACTTCATGCAGGCCTGGGTCAGCGTGCCCGCGCCAAGGCCCAGGAACAGCGCGCTTTCCGGCTGTTCATGGCACAACGCGCCAACCAGCATGGCGCGGGTATAGTCGTACTCCAACCAGCTGGGGTCGGCAGTGAACACACAGCTTTGCTCGATGGCATCGCCGAATTCCAGAAAGCGGTAGTCGTCCACTTCGTACACGCTGATGACGCCAAAGGCATCCTCCACCCGCGCCAGTAGCCGCTCTTGCCGTTCCGTCGCCATGCCTGCACCCGCCCGCACAAAAACGCGCATTGTCCGCCAACGCCCCCGATGCAACAAGCGCAGCGCCAACTGTTACCATGGCCGCCAGCCGACAACCGACCAGACCGAGCCTGACATGAACCAACCGTGGAGCCCCGACAGCTGGCGCGCCCTGCCGATCCAGCAGCAACCGACCTATCCCGATGCCGCGCACCTGCTGAAGGTCGAACAGACCCTGGCCAGCTACCCGCCGCTGGTGTTCGCCGGGGAAGCGCGCGAACTGCGCCGGCAGTTTGCCGAAGTGACCGAAGGCCGCGCGTTCCTGCTGCAAGGCGGCGACTGCGCCGAGAGCTTCGCCGAGTTTTCAGCGGCAAAAATCCGCGACACCTTCAAGGTGCTGCTGCAAATGGCCATCGTCATGACATTTGCCGCGGGCTGCCCGGTGGTCAAGGTCGGGCGCATGGCCGGGCAGTTCGCCAAGCCACGCTCGGCGGGCGATGAAACCATCGGCACCGTCACCCTGCCCGCTTACCGGGGCGACATCGTCAACGGCATCGGCTTCGACGCCAAGAGCCGCATCCCCGACCCGGAGCGCCTGCTGCAGGCCTACCACCAGGCCACCGCCAGCCTCAACCTGTTGCGGGCCTTCGCCCAGGGCGGTTTTGCCGACCTGCACCAGGTGCACAAGTGGAACCTGGACTTCATCGCCAACTCGGCGCTGGCCGACAAGTACCACCAGTTGGCCAACCGCATCGACGAAACCCTGGCGTTCATGCGTGCCTGTGGCCTGGACAGCGCGCCGCAGCTGCGTGAAACCAGCTTCTTCACCGCCCACGAAGCGCTGCTGCTGAACTATGAAGAGGCCTTCGTGCGCCAGGACAGCCTGACCGGCGACTACTACGACTGCTCGGCGCACATGCTGTGGATCGGCGACCGCACTCGCCAGCTGGACGGCGCCCATGTCGAGTTCCTGCGTGGGGTGCACAACCCGATCGGGGTCAAGGTCGGCCCCAGCATGAACCCCGAGGAACTGCTCCGCCTGATCGACACCCTCAACCCGGCCAACGACCCAGGGCGCCTGAACCTGATCGTACGCATGGGCGCGGGCAAGGTCGGCGACCACCTGCCAGGGCTGATCCGCTGCGTAGAGCGCGAGGGGCGCAAGGTGCTGTGGAGCTCCGACCCCATGCACGGCAATACCATCAAGGCCAGCAGTGGCTACAAGACCCGGGATTTTGCGCAGATCCTCGACGAGGTGAAGCAGTTCTTCCAGGTGCACCAGGCCGAAGGCAGTCATGCCGGCGGCATTCATATCGAGATGACCGGGCAGAATGTGACCGAGTGCATCGGTGGCGCACGGCCGATCACCGAAGATGCCCTGTCAGACCGCTACCACACTCACTGCGACCCACGGATGAATGCCGACCAGTCGCTGGAGCTGGCGTTCCTGATTGCCGAAACACTGAAGCAAGTGCGGCGCTGACCCTCGGCGCCATACCCCCTCGGCCTGGTGCCGCGAAGCGCCGCCTGCGCGGCGCTCGCCCCCACCGGCGCGGTCAAACGCTCAAAGCTCGAACCCGAGCATCACCGCACACACCACCAGGAACACGCAGAACATCGCCCGTAGCACCTTCTCTGGCAGCGCATGGGCCAGCTTCACCCCCCAGCTGATACTGAGCAGGCCGCCCACCGCCAACGGCAACCCTACCCCCCAGTCAACACTGTGATGCACGCCATAGGTCACCAGAGTCACCAGGGTGCTCGGCGCCGCCAATGCCAGTGACAGCCCTTGGGCCACCACCTGGGTAGTGCCGAACACACTGGTCAGGATCGGTGTGGCTACCACGGCGCCACCCACCCCGAACAGCCCGCCCATGGTACCGGCAAAGCTGCCCAGCACCCCCAGCCAAGGCCAGGCATAACGCAGTTCGGCACTGGCTGGCGCCACTTTCATGAACATCCGCGCCACGTTCCACACCGCCAGCGCCACCAAAAAGCCGACAAAGCCCAGGCGCATGGAATGCGCATCCAGCCCCACGGCCCAGATCGAACCCAGCCAGGCGAACACGAAACTGCACAACGACAGCGGCACGGCGTGGCGCAACTCGATGCGGTTGCGCTGGTGATAACGCCACAACGCCAGCAACACATTCGGCACCACCATGACCAGTGCAGTGCCCTGTGCCAGTTGCTGATCCAGGCCGAACAGCACGCCCAGCGCCGGGATCGCGATCAGCCCACCGCCTATGCCGAACAGGCCCCCCATGGTGCCCAGGGCAGCGCCCAGCACGATATACAGCAACCACTCGATCATCAGGGCCTCGTTCGCCAGCAAAGTTGATAGCGGCATGCTAACCAGTGTGCGCTGGCGGGGAAACGCACAGCAGCGCACAATGGCTGTGCGTATTGTGCAAAAGCAAGGCAACCATGAGCCCCGATACTCTCACCGAGCAGCTAAGCCTGTTCCTGGACGTGCTGCAAAGCGGCAGTTTTTCTGCCGCCGCCCGCCGCTACCCGCTGACCCCGTCTGCGGTGGCGCGGCGCATTGACGCCCTCGAAGCCGCCGTGGGCAGCCGCCTGTTTACCCGCAGCACCCATGCCGTGCGCGCCACCCCGGCGGGCCACGCCTTTGCCGAGCGGGCCAAGCGCATCATCGAGGAACTGCGCCTGGCCCGTGCCGAGGCAGTGTCGCTGAGCAATGCTCCGGAAGGGCTGATCCGCATCGACGCCCCCGCCGCGTTCGGCCGCCGCCACCTGGCCCCGGCCATTGCCGACTTCCTGCTGGCCTACCCGGGCCTGGACGTGCAGCTGCGCCTGATCGACAGCTTTGTCGACCTGCATGGCAGCCACCTGGGCGAAGTGGACCTGGTGTTGCGTGCCGGCCCGTTGGCCGATACCCGCCTGGTCGCCACGCCACTGGCCTACATGGTGCGCATTGCCTGCGCCAGCCCCACCTACCTGGCCAGCCGCGGCATGCCCAGCTGCCCCAGCGAACTGCCCGGCCATGATGGCCTGGATTGGGACGGCCTGGCACCCCCGTACGCGTGGCGTTTCGAGGTCGCCGGGCAAACCCGCCTTTACCGCCCGGCCCGCATGCGCATGGCCGCCAACAACGCCGAAACCCTGTTGTTCGGTGCGCTGGCGGGCCTGGGCATCGCCCATTTGCCCACCTGGCTGATCAGCGAGTACCTGCTGCGCGGCGAACTGGTGCCACTGTTTTGTGACGCAGGCCTGCCCCAGGCTGAAAGCAGCGGCATTTACGCGCTACGCCTGGAACATGAAACGAACTCTCGCAGCCGTTTGCTGCTCGAATTTCTCAAGAGCCGCTTCAGTCCGATTCCACCCTGGGACCTGGCCCTGCGCAGCGGACTGCGCGAGTGATGCGTGCAGTGACGCTCAACGTGCCAGGATTTCCCATTGATTACCTTCAAGGACGTGCATGAACGCCGACACCCAAGCTTCCTGTGACGAGCTGCTGCTGGACAACCAGGTCTGTTTCGCCCTGCATTCCACCTCGTTGCTGATGACCAAGGTCTATAAACCGCTGCTGCAGGCCCTGGGTCTGACCTACCCGCAATACCTGGCCATGCTCGTGCTGTGGGAGCATGACGGCCTGACCGTGGGTGAAATCAGCCAGCACCTGCTGACCGACCCGGGCTCACTGACCCCGCTGCTCAAGCGCCTGGAAAGCGAAGGCCTGTTACAGCGCAACCGCAGCCGCGAGGACGAACGGGTGGTACTGGTGCAACTCACCGACAAAGGCCGCGCCCTGCAGCAGCGGGCAAAGGAAGTGCCGCAGTGCATCCTCAAGGCCAGCGGTCGCAGCCTTGAGCAGTTGCAGCAGTTGCAGGCCGAGTTGCTGGACCTGCGCGAGAACCTGCAGAAAAACCTTTAGCGGCTATGCTGGGCAATGGCCGTTCGGCTGAGCGGTGAATATTTATCTTGCGCGCTAACTAATTGCGCGCTAATTTAAATTCCACACCAACCCGCGTCCTCCCGCTAACGGGAGCGCACAGCGCATTAGCGAGGCTCAAGATGCAAAAGGTCACTCCGCTGTACATCGCAGAAGCTACCTCCACCGGTGGGCGCGACGGTAAATCCCGTTCCAGCGACGGCAAGCTGGACGTCAAGCTGAGCACCCCGAAAGAGCTGGGTGGGGCTGGCGGTGACGGCACCAACCCTGAGCAGATGTTTGCCGCCGGCTACTCGGCGTGCTTCATCGGCGCCTTGAAGTTCGTGGCAGGGCAAGAGAAAAAAGCTTTGCCGGCCGATGCTTCGATCACCGCCAAGGTGGGGATTGGCCAGATTCCGGGCGGTTTCGGCCTGGACATCGATCTGCACATCAACCTGCCCGGCCTGGCCCAGGCCGACGCCGAAGCGCTGGTGGAAAAGGCGCACAAGGTGTGCCCGTACTCCAACGCCACCCGCGGTAATGTGGATGTACGGCTGCACGTAGCCGTCTAAACCTGCCCTGCAGGTGCAGTGATGCACACTTGGCAGACACAAAAAAACCCGGCCGAAGCCGGGTTTTTTGCCTTTCACAAGAAGCATTACTTCTTGGAACGGCCCTTGAAGCTGTTGTCGCGGGTGTCGATGTCGATCCACTCGTCGATCTGGATGAAGTCAGCAACCGAAATCTCGGTACCGTTCTTCAATTTGGCAGGCTTCATGACCTTGCCCGAGGTGTCGCCGCGCGCAGCGTTCTCGGTGTAGACAACCTGACGGCTGATGGTGGTCGGCAGTTCAACCGATACCAGGCGGCCTTCGAAGAACACGGCTTCGCAGACGTCTTCCATGCCTTCTTCGATGTAAGGCAGAACAGCTTCGATGTCTTCTTCGTTCAGCTCGTACATGGTGTAGTCGCTGGTGTCCATGAAGGTGTACGAATCACCGCTGATGAACGACAGGGTCGCTTCTTTGCGGTCCAGGATCACGTCGTCCAGCTTGTCGTCTGCACCGTATACGGTTTCGGTCTTGTAGCCGGTCAGCAGGTTCTTCAGCTTGGTCTTCATGATCGCGCTGTTACGGCCCGACTTGGTGAACTCAGCTTTTTGAACCAGCCACGGGTCGTTGTCGATGCGCAGCACGGTACCGGGTTTCAGTTCTTTACCAGTTTTCATTACGAAGTATCCGAATCTGGATGGATTTATAAAAATCGAGGCCGCATATCATAGCGAATTTCCATAAAAGTGTACTAGCGCCGTGGCAAGGTCCGGCTGAGCGGCCTGTTGCGCCGCCCAGCACCGGGCGTGCTGCTGCAGTTCCGGCCAATGCCGGCGGGCTGCCTGCCAGGCCTGGCCCATGTCCTGGTCCATGTTCCAGGCCCGCCACAGGCCCAGCAACGCGGCGCCGGCATCGGTTGACAAGCCGCGTCGATAAAGCGCCAGAAACGCTTCGAGCTTTTCCCAGTGAGCATTCTCGTCCTGCACGTAGATGTGCCACAGCATGGGCTGCCCGGCCCACTGCGCCCGCACGAACGAATCCTCGCCCCGCACCGCATTGAAGTCGCAGCACCACAGCAGCCGATCGAAATCATCCTGGCTGACGAACGGCAACACCTGCACGGTCAGCGCACCACGCGTGCGCACCTGCCCGACCTGCAGCGGCGCCTCGCCGAGCCAGTGGCTGAGGCCGGCGACCACACGGCCTTGCGGCACCAGCAGGTGGCAGGCTTGGTCACCGGCAGCCAAGGCATCGAGCCAGTTGCCCAGTTGCGGGTTTTCATAGGCGAACAGGCTAATCAGCAGAGCCCCGGGCGCTGGGCTTACAGCCAACCCCTGCAGGAACGCCTGCCGGGCAGCAGCCGACTGTTGCAACGCGTCGCGCCGGGCCAGCAGCTCAGCCTCGCGCAGCAGGCCACCGGTGTTTTCGGTGAAGCCGGGGAAGAAGAACACTTTGCGCAACCCATTTGCCTGCGGCGACGGCAGACCATGGCAACCCGCTACCCAATCCTCGGCACTGAGGTATTCAAGGTTCAACCACAGGGGTGGCCGGGGGCAGACCCGCATGGCCTCGACATAAGCCGCTGGCAACTGGCAGGCGAAGGCACCGATCACCACATCGGCAGGCGCTACCGGCAACCAGGCCGCCGGCCACTGGCGTACCTCCACACCCTGCTGCCACTGCTGCGCCGCGTTGGCGTCGGCGCCGGGGCACATCGGCGTGAAGGCGTTGAGATCATCCACCCACAGGCGCACCGCCAGGCCATGCTCGGCCACCAACTGCCGGGCCAGGCGCCAGGTCACGCCAATATCGCCGTAGTTGTCGACCACGCTGCAGAAGATGTCCCAGGTGGCTTTCATGCGCCGTTCCCTTTAACTTGCGTAAAAACGCGGATTCTGCCCGACAGCATGCGACAATGCACCCCGCCCACTTTGCCAAGGAGGCCGCCATGCCCCGCCGCCGTGAATTGACCATCACCCTGAAGCCGTTGCAGTTGATACTGTGCGTGGCTTTGGGCCTATGGCTTGGCGCAATGGCGATTGCCCTTAGCCTGTGGCTGGCGCAGCAACTGTGGCCGCTCCCGCCCGAGCGGCAAGCCGCGGCCCCGGCCGTGGCACCAGCACCGGCACCGGCACCGGTGCAACCGGCCGACGCGCAAGCTGAAATGTTCGAGCGCTACAAGCACATGCTGCAGCAACAGGAACAACAACAGGCCGCTGAGGCTGCGCAGGGTAACCCGCGCAACCTGAACAGCCCCAAGTGCCAGTTCTGGCTGCAACAGAATCGCACTGCACCTACCGACAAAAGCCAGGCCAACGTGCTGGAGTTCTGTTATTGACCACGCGCAAGCACCACCTGCTGGCACAGATCGTCGCCACCCTGGAACATGACCTGGACGTGCTGACCCGTGCGGCCCAAACCGCCTATGAAGCCGCCACGGCGGAAGAGAACATCGCCGAGAACAAGTACGACACCCTGGGCCTGGAGGCCTCGTACCTGGCCACCGGGCAAGCCCGACGCAGTGCGCAAATCCGCCAGGCGCTGCTGATCTACCAGCAACTGCTGCTGCGCGACTACGACCCAGCGCGCGGGGTGCAGGTGAGCAACCTGGTGACCCTGGAGGATGAAACTGGCGAACAACGCCGGGTGTTTCTGGGGCCTGAGGCTGCCGGCCTGAAGATTGCCGCAGCAGACGGGCTGGTGACAGTGATCACGCCGCGCTCGCCGCTGGGGCAAGTATTGCTGGGTAAGCGGGTGGATGATGAGGTGAGCCTGGGGGCGCAGGTACTGTTCATCGTTGATGTTGCCTGAACAGGCCGCGCACGCCTACAAACGGTGCAGGGCATCGAAACGCCCGGCAAGACCCTGCTCAGTGAACTGCTCGACGATGAAATCGACGAATGCACGGGTCTTGCCCGGCAACAGCTTGTGCTCGGCGAAATACAGGCTGATATGCCCATCGTCCACATACCAGTCCGGCAACACCCGCTGCAACCGACCGGCCTGCAGGTAGGGCACCGCGAACGGCAAACTCACCAGCGCAATCCCCAGCCCCTGCTCGGCCACCGCGCAGGCAGCGTCCGAATCGCTCATGGTCATGGCCTGGCGCAACAGCAATGGCTGCTGTACCTGCCAGCGGCTGGTCAACGGCCACGAGCGCACCCGCCCGGTCTGCGGCGAGCGGATAAGAATGCCGTCATGGCGCTGCAACACGGGCGGCTCAGCAATCTGCGCATGCCGCTGCAGGTACGCCGGCGCGGCCACCAGCACCCGGTGCGCCGGGGTCAACTTGCGCGCCACCACCCCCGGCGGCAGTTCAAAACCACCACCAATGGCCGCATCGAAGCCCTGGCCGATCAGGTCGACCTGGCGGTTATCGAAATGCCAGTCCGGGGTAATGGCGGGGTAGCGGCGCAGAAATTCGCCCAGCAAGGGCAGCACGTACAAACGCCCGAACACCGTGCCCATGCTGACCCGCAGCAGCCCGGCCGGTTGCCCTTCGGCACTGGCCAGGTTAGCCACCGCATACTGGATGGTGCGAAAGCTGTCGCTCACCTCGCCAAGAAAACGCTGCCCTGCTTCGGTCAAGGTCAGCTTGCGGGTACTACGCTGGAACAACCGCACCCCCAGGCGCGCCTCCAACTGCGCAACGTGCTTGCCCACGGCAGCGGGCGTAATGCGCAAGCCCCTGGCCGCTTCGGCAAAGCTGCCCACCTCGGCACTGCGGATGAAGCATTCCAACGCGTTGAACGATTCCATGGCCATGATTGGCAACCAAAGGTTTACTCTGCTTATAGTGATTGCCATCTTATCAGCAGGTAATCGAGCGCCGATACTGCGCCTATCCAAGGCATTCCAGCCTGGCTTACAGCAGGAGATCAACATGTCCAAGCAACTTACACTCGAAGGCAAGGTGGCCCTGGTACAGGGCGGTTCCCGGGGTATTGGCGCGGCTATCGTGCGGCGCCTGGCCCGCGAGGGTGCGCAAGTGGCCTTCACCTATGTCAGCTCTGCCGGGCCGGCAGAAGACCTGGCACGGGAAATCGGCGACAACGGCGGCAAGGCCCTGGCCCTGCGCGCCGACAGCGCCGATGCCGCCGCCGTGCAGCTGGCCGTGGACGACACCGTGAAGGCCTTCGGCCGGCTGGATATCCTGGTCAACAATGCCGGGGTACTGACGGTCGCGCCGCTGACCGAATTCGACCTCGCCGATTTCGATCGCACGTTGGCGGTGAACGTACGCAGTGTCTTTGTCGCCAGCCAGGCCGCAGCGCGGTACATGCGCCAGGGCGGGCGCATCATCAACATTGGCAGCACCAATGCCGAGCGCATGCCGTTTGCCGGCGGCGCGCCTTATGCCATGAGCAAGTCGGCGCTGGTCGGCCTGACCCGCGGCATGGCGCGCGACCTGGGGCCGCAGGGCATTACCGTGAACAACGTGCAACCAGGGCCGGTGGACACCGACATGAACCCGGCCAGCGGCGAATTCGCCGAAAGCCTGATCCCGCTGATGGCAATCGGGCGGTATGGCGAAGCGGACGAGATTGCCAGCTTCGTGGCCTACCTGGCCGGGCCTGAAGCGGGGTATATCACGGGGGCCAGCTTGACGGTGGACGGTGGCTTTGCCGCCTGATTGCGCCGTTGGTGTGGCGGCACCCTGTAGATCGAGCGCCACCCGCCCCCGCAAATGCATTGGTGCCGTGCCCTGTGCTTGCCGATAATCCCCCTCTTGCTCCTGCCCGCTACGAGAAACACATGCCCGCCCCTACTCTCAGCCGCACCCTGATCCTGCTGATGGCCACCGCCACCGGCCTGGCCGTGGCCAGCAACTACTATGCCCAGCCGCTGTTGCACAGCATTGCCCAGCAATTCGGCCTGAGCACCGCCAGCGCCGGCAGCATCGTGATTGCCGCGCAGCTCAGCTATGGCGCCGGCCTGTTGCTGCTGGCACCGCTAGGCGACCTGTTCGAGCAGCGTCGGCTGATCACCGTGATGACCGTCATCGCCACCCTCGGCCTGGTCATCAGCGCCTGTGCCCCTGGCCTGCCATGGCTGATCCTCGGTACGGCGTTGACCGGCCTGTTCTCGGTAGTGGCACAAATTCTGGTGCCCATGGCTGCCTCGCTGAGCGAGCCGCAGCAGCGCGGCCGTGCGGTCGGCACACTGATGAGCGGGCTGCTGCTGGGCATTCTGCTGGCGCGCACCGCGGCCGGCTTCATGGCCGAACTGGGCGGCTGGCGCAGCATCTATGTGCTGGCCGCCGTGCTGATGGCGATCACCGCCGTGGCGCTGTACCGCAGCCTGCCGCAACACCACAGCCATGCCGGGCTGAAGTACCCGGCGCTGATCGGCTCGGTGTTCCGCCTGTTCCTGGAAGAGCCGGTACTGCGCCTGCGCTCGCTGCTGGGCCTGCTGGCATTCAGCCTGTTCGCCCTGTTCTGGACACCGTTGGCATTCCTGCTGGCAAACCCTCCTTACCATTATTCAGATGCGGTGATCGGCCTGTTCGGCCTGGCGGGTGCAGCCGGTGCACTGTCGGCCAACTGGGCCGGGCGCCTGGCCGACCGGGGCAAGGGCCAGCTGGGCACCACCGTGGGCCTGGTGGTACTGCTGCTGTCGTGGGTGCCGCTGGGGTTTGCCCAACAGTCACTGCTGGCCTTGCTGCTGGGCGTGCTGATGCTCGACCTGGCGGTGCAACTGGTCCACGTGAGCAACCAGAACGCCGTGATCGCCCTGCGGCCCGAAGCGCGTACCCGGCTCAACGCCGGGTATATCACCTGCTACTTCATTGGCGGGGCGCTAGGCTCTTTGTTAGGCACGCAGCTGTACCAGCGCCAAGGCTGGCTGGGCATCGTCGCGGCAGGGTTGGTCATCGGCGCCCTGGCATTGCTGGCATGGCTGCTTGCCGCGCGTAAAACCGAAGCTCGCACCTCCGCCGGGGCGGCCTAGGCGCCTGTTACAGGCAGCGATACCTGGTCGACAATCGACGGCAACTGGCGCCAGCACAACGGCCAGGCGCATCTGCCTGACAGCGTGGCGCAACGCGTGAATCGTCTTGGGGTCAAGGCGGCTGGTAAGATGCCGCCTTTTTGCCGGCCTGTCGCGCCTTCAGGAGCCCCCGCATGCCCCCGCGTCCTCCCCGCCTGCCCCTGAGCCTGCTCGGCCTGGGCCTGGCCTTGCAGTGCCCTGTCGTGCTCGCCCAGGGCAGCGTGCTGCTGGCCCCGGTGCAGGTCGTCGATACCTACGCCAACGACGGCTACCAGGCCAGCGAGGCTGCAGTGGGTGGCTTCCAGCCCGCCCCTCTGCTCGACACCCCGGCTTCGATCAGTGTGTTCAGCCAGCCACTGCTGGAAGACCGCCAGGTGCGCATGCTCAGCCAGGTGCTGCAAAGCGACGCGTCGGTTGGCGAAAGCTATGCCCCCATCGGTTACTACGAAAACTTCAATGTGCGGGGCTTTGCGCTGAACGCGGCCAGCAGCTACCGCATCAACGGCCAGACCATCGCCGGCGAACAGAGCGTGGCCCTGGAGAACAAGCAGCAGGTGGAACTGCTCAAGGGGCTGTCCGGGCTTCAGAGCGGCGTAGCGGCCCCCGGCGGCTTGATCAACTACGTGACCAAGCGCGCTGAAGCGGTGCGCAGCCTTACGCTGTCGACCAACGAACAGGGCGAGCGCTACCTGGCCACCGACCTTGGCGGCTGGTTTGGCAGCGAACAGCAGTTCGGCCTGCGCGCCAACCTGGCCCATGAAGACCTGCGCTCGTACGTCGACCATGCTGATGGCCAGCGCGACTTCGCCTCGCTGGCCTTCGACTGGCAGATCAGCCCCGACGCCACCCTGCAGCTGGACGCTGAATACCAGCACCGCGAACAGCGCTCGGTGCCCGGTTACCAGTTGCTCGGCGGCAGCGCATTGCCGCACGGCATCGACCCGGATGATCGGCTGGCCTACCAGCACTGGGCAAAGCCGGTGCAGACCGACTCGCTGAACCTGAGCGGGCGCTTCGAGTACCGCTTCAACGACAACTGGACCGGCACCCTGAGCGCTTCGCGCAGCAAAGTGGTGATCGATGACTACAGTGCGTTTGCCTGGGGCTCGAGTGAAGGCGCGTACTTCGGCAGCACGGGTGATTACGACATCTACGACTACCGCAGCCCAGACGACACCCGCCGCACCGACGAGGCCCAGGCCTTGCTCACCGGGCGCTTCGATGGCTTGGGGGTGGGCCACGAACTGACCGTGGGCAGCAGCGCCCAGCGGCGTACGCTGGACCAGCGCCCGTATTACAACGCGTGGCTGGGTACCGGCAACATCGACACCGGGGCCCCGGCTTTCGAGCCGTCCGACCAGCCGCTTGGCGCCAGCCAGCGCCGCCTGGACAGCCGCCAGTACGGCCTGTTCGTCAGCGACAGCATCCGTTTCAACGAGCATTGGCAAACCGTGCTGGGTGCCCGTGAGGTACGCCTGGACGAACAGACCTGGGACGAGACCGGCGTTGCCGGGCGCCATACCCGCCAATACCAGCTGCTGCCCAATGCTGCGCTCATCTACAAGCCGCAGCCGGAGACCACCGTGTATGCCAGCTACGCCAAGGGGTTGTCTGCTGGCGGGACGGCGCCCTGGTTCGCCAGCAACGCCGCCGAAATCCTCGCGCCGACAACGTCACACCAGCTGGAGCTGGGCCTCAAGCACGACTGGCAGGCGCTGAGCCTCAGCGCCGCGCTGTTTCAGATTCGCCAGGCCTACCAGTATGCGCGCCCCGACGGCGCCGGCAGCTTCACTTACGTGCCGCAAGGCCAGCAGAAGAACATCGGCCTGGAACTGGGTGCCAGCGGCTGGCTGACCCGCAGGCTGCAGGTGCAAGCCAGCGCAGCGGCCATTCGGGCGCGGGTGCAGGACAGCGGCACGCCCGACTATGAAGGGCACCAGGCGATCAACGTGCCACGCTTGCGCGCAGCCCTGCACGCCGAATACACCCTGCCGGTCGCAGGGCTGGCGTTGCTGGGCGGCGCACGCTACAGCGCCAGCAAGTATGCGAGCCAGGCGGGGAATGTGGCGGTTGGTGGGTACACGGTATTCGATGTAGGCAGCCGCTACCGCACGCGGGTCGGCGGGTATGACACTGTCCTGCGGCTGACGGTGGACAACCTGTTCGACAAGCGTTACTGGCGTGATGTGGGCGACTACCTGGGGGACAACTACCTGTTCCAGGGCGCGCCGCGCACTGCCCGGCTGTCAGCTTCGGTCAGCTTCTGATATTCAGGGCCGCTTGCGGCCCATCGCCGGCATGCCCGCTGCCACAGGGGCTGTGCAGCCGGCCCTGTGGGCCTTGAAACAAAAAGCCCCCGGGCTGTTCAGCGCGGGGGCTTTTCGTAGAATGTGGCGGTGAAGAAGGGATTTGAACCCTGTAAGGTTCCTTCCCAGGCCGCTCCAGACCGCTAAATTCGGGAGGAGGCCCTGAAATAAATGGTCTGCAGCGGCCCAAACCGGCCTGGGTTTTGTACTAATTTTGTCCTAAACCTCAGGTCACCTACTCATGAATCGCCCCTGGTTTCCTAGACACTCTCCAAGCTCAGGAAATAGCGTTTCTCATATTCTATTGGAGACAGCTGCATAGCACTGCTGTGTCGGCGTTTAGGGTTATAGAACATTTCGATGTAATCGAAAATATCACTTCGGGCTTCTTCACGGGTTGTGTAGATCTTTCGTCGGATTCGCTCCCGCTTCAAAAGCTGGAAAAAGCTCTCGGCTACGGCATTGTCGTGGCAGTTTCCCCGCCGGCTCATGCTGCTGATTACATTGTTAGCCTTCAAGAAGCTTTGCCAATCTGAGCTACTGAACTGACTACCTTGATCTGAGTGAATCATCACTTGCTGCTGTGGCTTGCGTCGCCACACAGCCATCAACATTGCGTCGATAGCCAGGTCGCTGCACATCCTTGGCTTCATTGACCAACCAATTACTTGGCGTGAGAACAGATCCAGCACTACCGCCAGATAGAGCCATCCTTCATAGGTGCGGATGTAAGTGATATCTGTCACCCAGACCTTGTTCGGCTCACTGACCTTGAACTGCCGCGCGAGGTGGTTGGGCGAGGCCACTGTTGGTTTTCCACCGTAAAACCCTGGACGCCGCCGATAGCCCGTTTGCGAACGCAGCCCCTCCGCCTGCATCAAGCGCCCGACTCGATTTCGTCCGCATTCCTCTCCCAGCTCACGTAGGTCATCGTGAATTTTGCGGTAGCCGTATACACCTCCGCTTTCTAGCCAAGCGTGTTTGATCAAGCCAAGCAGACGTTGATCTTCTTTTGCTCGGGCAGATTGAGGCTCGGCCAGCCAGGCGTAGTAGCCGCTGGGGTGCACCTTGAGGGTTTGGCAAAGGCGCCGCACCGGGTAATCAGTCGAGTGCTTCTTGATGAAGGCGTACTTCAGCCGCACTCCTTGGCAAAGTACGCGGCGGCCTTTTTTAAGATGTCTCGCTCTTCCGTCACGCGCTTGAGTTCAGCGCGCAGCTTGCGCAGTTCGGCCTGCTGATCGTCGTCTTGCTGACGCTGCTCTTGGGGCTTGCTGTAGACCTTGATCCAGGCGTAAAGGCTATGCACGGACACGCCCAGGCGCTGGGCGACATCGGCGACGGGTTTGCCTTTCTCGGTCACTTGCTTGACCGCTTCGATCTTGAATTCTTCGGGGTAACGCTGACGACTCATGGCACCTCCTATTTGGGCCTCATTATGAGGCTTGGAGGTGTCTACGAAACCAGGGGCGATTCAATGGTAGTGAATAATCCTGCGTCGCTGCCTGCCTGAGCATGGGCTGGGTCAGTGGAAAATCACTGTCCAAATGCTCGTGGAATCAGTGTCCAAGTGACCGTGGAATGAGTGTCCAAGTCAGCGTGGAATCACTGTCCAAGTGTTCGTGGAATGGGTGTCCAAGTGCGCGTGGAATCCGCAGCCGCCTGACTGCAGTACGAAACCGTGCACCATGGAGAGCCCTAATCCGGTGCCCTGGCCCTGCGGCTTGGTGGTGAAGAACGGGTCAAATATCCGCTTGATGTTCTCTTGGGAGATTCCGCTTCCAGAGTCAGTAACAGATATAGCGATGTATTCTCCAGCAGGTAGGTCGGCACGAGTTGCCATCAGGTCGTTGAGCTCGATTGTCTGCGTGGTGATGGAGATCGCACCACGACCCTCGGGCATCGCATCACGAGCGTTGATCGCCAAGTTGAGCAGCGAACTCTCCAACTGGGCGGGGTCAATCCGGGCCAACCCAAGATTCGGCTCTAGCTGCGTGATGACCGTAATGGCCGGCCCAACCGAGCGGTTGATCAGGTCGACCAGATCGCCGATGAGTACATTGATGTCCGTAGGGTGAGGATCAAGCGTCTGCCGTCGCGAGAATGCGAGCAGGCGCTGGGTCAGCGACGCTGCTCGCTTGGCGCTTACTTGAATACCCTCAAGCAGGCGCTCGGTACCCTCCCACTTACCCTGTTTCAATCGTCGGGACAGCAGATCAGCGCTTCCCAGTATCGCTGCCAGAATATTGTTGAAGTCGTGGGCAATTCCGCCCGTCAACTGCCCCAGCGCTTCCATTTTCTGCGCCTGACGCAGGGCTTCGTTCGCCTCCGAGAGCTCGTCTGTGCGTTGAGCGACCCGCTCTTCCAAGGTGGCCTTGGCATGCTGCACCTGGCGATAAAGTTGCGCGTTGTCGATAGCCACTGCGGCCTGGGCGGCAAGGGCAACTACCAGCCGTTCATGCCGCTCTGTAAATTTTCCCGGTTCGGGATGACCAAAAAACAGCCCCCCTAAGACATCGCCTGTTCTCGATACGACTGAAATTGCGAGGTAACTGCGCACTGGCAAATGCCCTTTGGGCATCCCACGATGCGGCTCGAATTGGCCGTAGCGAGGGTCGGCCAGGATGTCCAAGGATCGAACGACGCCCTCGTTTCGAAACGTGGGTGCAAATACGGGGTGGCGCGAGGATGGCCCAATTTTTCGAAGACCGAGCGTTCAGCTCCCGACAACGTATACAGTCTCAGATGCGCGCCGCTCTCGTCGACCTCATTGGCAAAGTACGAGCCATAAGCTGCCCCTGTAAGCGATGTTGCCGCATCCGTGAGGTCTTGCACGATCCGCTCAAGATCGAGGTCACTGGCGAACGCCGCGTTGATATCTCGGAGGATCTCAAGCGTTCGGCTTTCCTCTCGGAGCGCCCGCTCGGTTTCCACTCGCTTGGTAACGTCAAAACCCTCGCAAAAAATACCGGTCACACCCCCTGTATCGTCGAAGACTGGCTCATAGACGAAATCCAGATAACGAGTTTCAACTATCCCTGATTCACAGAGCAGCGAGATAGGCGTGCCTGTAGCAACGAACCGCTCGCCCGACTTGAACACCTCATCCAGCCAGGAGAAATAACCCTGCTCTTCAAGATCAGGGAACATCTCTTGTACAGAGCGGTTGAGGTAATCTCGATCACCAAAGCTACGCCTGAAAGCCTCATTGACGAATTCGAAAATGTGATCGGGCCCTCTGAGAATGGTGATGAACCCAGGCGCCTGTTCGAACATGCGACGATCTCGACCTAGGGTAATGTGCGAGGGCACTGGTTCCAGAACTGACGGCTGTACTTCTTGCCCTTGCACCAGGACAGCAACGATGTGTCCCTCTGGGGCTCGCAAAGGACTCAGGCTGAACGCCCACGGCTTTTCACGATCCAGGCGAACCGGAAACTCCGAATCGGAGAGTAACAGCAGGCTTGCCTTTTCCATGACAGCATCGAGCTGCAAACTGACCCGTCCCCAAACTGCCACCCAGACCTCATGCGCAGGCTTACCCAACCCCCCGGGATGACGACGCCCCATGACAGGAATCCAAGTGTCGTTGTAGAGCAGCGTTCTGTGGGCGCCCCAAAGAATTGCAGTTGGCAGATCTGAGCCAAGCAAGAAGCCTACTGCTTGCTGCAGCGGAACCGGCCAATGCCCAGGGTCACCTAGGTTGGTACCAGCCCAGTCCACTTGCCGCATCTGGGTGGCAATCTGTCCGTCGTGCGTCACGACCGATTCGATTGCTGAACGCTGATCACCGCAAGTCATATGAAAATCATCACCGGGGAAGGCCTATAACTCTAACGCAGGATCATCGTATTGGCGTGCTTATCTGACAAAACCCGCAGGGTGTGAGGGGTCATGCCAACGCTTAGCATGAACTTTCACCGTGATTTTCAGGCCTTCCGTACACAGAGGAGGGCTTACCATGACCAGCCTACGAGAAATGCATTCCACCGTGATCTGCTTGCAGAAAGGAAAGATCCTGTTAGTCCGCAAGGAAGCTCCCGAATGGTCACTGCCAGGCGGCAAAATCGATCCTGGAGAAGGACATGTTGATGCGGCAAAGCGAGAGCTGAAGGAGGAGACAAACCTGCCATTCAACGACGCTCAGTTCCTAGGTCATTACGTCTTTGATGACGAAGAGCACTATCTCTACAAGATGTCCGTTGAAACCTCGGTGCTGCCTAGCGCAGGTCACGAAATTATGGAATGCCGGTGGTTCAGCGGGCATGAATTGACGGGGATCATATTGAAGCCCACCAACATAAAACTGCTGGAGCGAGAGGGCTTGATCTTTCACGGGTAACGAAGCGCTCTGATGCTGCCCTGTCTCGTTCCGAGATGAATAGCTGTGGTTTGTAAAGGCGGTGGCCGCTGCCCCTGACGCGAAGCGACCACCCAAAGCCGAAGTTTAAGCCACCTGTTTTACGGCAGGTCGCTGATCTGTAGCAAGACGCCTTGCCCGCCCTACCCCCCAAGCCAGAGCTCGGGTCATTGATTCTCCGGGTCGCGAATCGAAGGCTTCTTCGTGTAATGCCATCCCAGAACAAGCGTACACGCCGATAAACATTTGAGTCTGACCGGTGCGCGAAAGCCTGACCTGAACGTCGATTGTAGTGCCATCGTCCAGCTCTTCGTCATGAGTCCGGTGATGAAGCGCTGGATCAGCCCAATTCCAAAAAACCTCACCGCGAATACGCATGTCGCCCTCCTTCGACTTTGGTTTCATACAGAATTCCTACCATAGCAAACAGGGAGGGCTATTCAATGACAGCGAAGGCTAGATGCTGGCTACCTGACAAGTGGACTCGATTCTTATACGTGCTCGATTTTTTGCATAAGAAATCTACCGCTCACGAAGCACGTCGAACTGGGGATGTCAGATATTCATTGTCGGAGTTTCTCCGATCGGGGATCAGAAGGCAGAGAGATGGATAATGGACGCAGGCATTAACCCGGTGAGCTGATCTCGCGTCGCAGGGCGGCTCAAACAGCGTGGGACAGCAGCTACGGATTCTCCGATCAAGTCAGCACAGACAAACTCGACATGTGCTGAAAAGTCCGCCATTCAGCCCCAGCAAGCCTTCCCCATGAGTCAGATGAGCTTCTCCGATTACGAGTACACCGGTAAGCGCAAACAGACCCGCCGTAAGCGTTTCCTGGCCGAAATGGAGCAGGTCGTGTCGTGGAGAGGGTGGTCGCGTTGTTCGAACCGCACTATCCAAAGGCCGGAGGTGGTCGTAAGCCTTAGCGGCTGCCCAGACGCTTGCCGATCAGCCCTTCATTTTCATCCGGCAGGCGCTGTTCATCAGGGCATCGACATCCTCGGTGAAGTCCTCGGAGAACCTCAGTGTCGGGTCGATGGGGTAAGGCCTGAATCTTCCTGCTCGACTGCTTACGATTTCCAGACGGCTCAGGTGACGCGTCGAAATCGCGCATCCGGTTGTATTTTTCAAGGCTGGAGACATCGGCATTGGATGGCGCATCGGGCTCGATGACGGCCTTGCCCAAAATCACCTCAACGAAGTTGGCCAGGGTTTTGAGCTGGGCCTTGGCTTCAGCACTGAGGATCTGTACGGCCATGGTTTCACGCAGATCCGGGAGTGCTTCGCCAGCCTCCAATGCCACCGCGTCTGTCAGAGCTTGTACCTGCGCAAGCACCTCAGGACGGGAGGCAGCGAACACCATGAATGCCAACATCGTGTCGTACTTCGCCACGCCCTCGCTTAATCAGCCTGGCTCTTTCGCACGGGCTCAAGATAGTTCGATACCGGTGTGACCAGGATTGTTCAGCTGGAGATGGTGGGCATCGAGAATCAGTTTAAGTACCACCGGACATGTTGGTCTGAACTTTGCCATCTGTCATGGCTTCCTCTGCATACCTATCACGGAAATATGCTGCTGCAGGAGCTGACACCCATGAGAGCACTGACCTACCACGGAGCAAACGACGTCAGGGTCGATAATGTCCCTGATCCCATCATCGAGCAAGAAGACGACATCATCCTCAGGGTCACCGCCACAGCGATATGCGGCTCCGACTTGCATCTTTATCGAGGCAAAATTCCAGAAACCGAAGCTGGCGATATCTTCGGACATGAGTTTATGGGCATCGTCGAGGACACCGGCAGTGCCGTTACCAATCTCCAGATCGGCGATCGCGTAGTAATTCCATTCGTGATTGCTTGCGGCAGCTGTTTCTTCTGCCAGCACGATCTGTTTGCTGCTTGTGAAACCACCAACACAGGTCGTGGTGCGATCATCAACAAGAAAGGCATTCCGCCGGGCGCCGCTTTGTTCGGATACAGCCATCTCTATGGCGGTATCCCTGGCGGCCAAGCGGACTACGTCAGGGTGCCCAAGGGCAATGTCGGCCCGTTCAAAGTGCCCACCAACCTGGGCGATGACAAGGTGCTGTTCCTCTCGGACATTCTGCCCACCGCCTGGCAGGCAGTCATCAATGCCGAAATCGGCCAGGGTTCGTCAGTAGCGATCTATGGCGCCGGGCCAGTGGGCTTGCTAAGCGCCGCCTGTGCTCGAATGCTTGGCGCTCAGACCATCTTCATGGTCGATGATAATGACTACCGCCTGGCCTATGCCCAAGAGGCCTACGGAGTCATAGCCATCAACTTCGAGCGGGACGACGATCCTGCAGACAGCATCATCCGCCAGACGCCAGGCATGCGCGGCGTCGATGCGGTGATCGATGCGGTCGGTTTCGAGGCCAAAGGTAGCACTGCCGAAACGGTAATGACGGCGTTGAAGATCGAAGGCAGTAGTGGCAAGGCGCTGCGCCAGAGCATTGCTGCGGTTCGACGCGGTGGGGTTGTCAGCGTGCCGGGTGTGTACGCTGGTTTCATCCACGCCTTCATGTTCGGCGATGCCTTCGACAAGGGGCTTACCTTCAAGATGGGCCAGACCCATGTGCAGAAATACCTGCCCGAACTGCTGCAGCACATCGAAGCAGGTCGCCTGCAACCGGAACTGATCGTCACTCACCGCCTGGCCCTCGAAGAAGCGCCCATGGGCTACAAGATGTTCGATCAGAAGCAGGACGACTGCCGCAAGGTCATCCTCGTGCCAGGCGCAGCGGCGGGCACCTTGGGCCCTGACTACGTGTAAAGGAGGCAAGCGCATGAACGGTCTCGCCAGCTACTTCTGGATTGCCGTGGCGGCAATCCTTCTACTCATCGATCTGTGGGCCATCGTCAGCATCTTCAGAAGCGACAAGTCAGATGCAGTCAAAGCAGCCTGGGCCCTGCTGATCTTGGCATTACCGCTGGTTGGCCTGGGAATCTGGGGCGTTGCAGGCCCGCGAGGTATCAAACGAGGCACTGGCCCCACTTCTGACGAGCACAGCAAAGGCTGACATTTCTGAGCGCCATCTACAGAGGTTTGCAAGATGATCGATCAAGCGACAGGCATGAAATCAGGTGAACGTTATCGCGTGGGAAACGTGGAGCGGGCACATCAGTTTCCAGGCTTCTTTCAAGACGGGAAGTATTACCTCGGCCCTGAGCGTCTCCTTGTAGGTTTCACAATCACACATTCATAACGCAGGGATAACTAGAGGTGGTCTGCGTACCGAGGAGTGGGCGTGATTTCATTGCGAGATCACGTTCCATCCCTCCTCTGCTGACGAACTCGTGAAATTACCCGGGCGATAATCCTCCCCAGCTACCGCTCTCAGGTAAGCAGCATCAGCCTCCAGACGAAGATCACGCCATTCCTGCCAGGAGATAAACCCTCGACGATCCATCTCATCGGCCTGGCGAAGCAACTCCTCGTGATAGTCGTCCGGGGAGTCCATGCGCAATGCCCTGTCTTCAAGCAGCCGATACCAGATCACCAAACAGTTGAGCTTCAGCAATTGGGCGGCGGAGAGGTTTTTCTCGAACTTTCGCATGAGGAGACCTCACAGGCTGATGGAGGGTTGAGTCACGAAGATTGCAGAGGTTCAGTAGAGCGGTGTCAGCGGCATGGATGTGTCTAGGTGGTCGTCCCGTTATAGATCCGCTCACGGATGGGAATGGATGACACTAACTCAAGTTGGAGTGAATTTCTTGAAACGCTAAAGATGTTGTAGTGATGGCATGCTGCTACGTCTTGCTGGAAGGCGGCAAAGATCTGGATGTCCCTCCCTTCCCGCAGCCGCATAATCCTTCCAAAACATTCGCGAACAAAGCTTGATGACGCCAAAGACGACTGCACCGGTTCTTTCGCGCAACCCGTCGGCCTGGGCCAAAACCCACGGAGTAAATACCCCGCGCCCCGACGTCCGAGTTGAACACAGACTTTCCTGTGTGACGACATGAGGTGAAAGATCATGGCTAACAACCAAACCAATCGTGGCCATCAAGGTGGTACTGCTCAGAACAATCCTGGCAATTTTGCCAATGATCGCGAGAAAGCGTCGGAGGCGGGTCGCAAAGGCGGGCAGAGCTCAGGCGGCAACTTTGCCAACGACCGTGAGCGTGCCTCCGAGGCGGGCCGTAAAGGCGGGCAGAACAGCCACGGCGGCGGTCGCGGTAGCGAAAACCGCTAACTGGCGGTGATTCAGTGCCAGGGCGATAGCTGCCCTGGCACTTTTCTGTTGAACAGCCATCAGGAAACCCTGTCCTTCCACGCTTCGTATCTCGCAAGGAGCGGCTGGACACTCAACCCATGCAGCAGAATGCTCAACGCCACCACTGACAGCACCAGGTTGATGCTCTGCGCGGCCGAGGTGGGAAGCAGTCCATGATTGAGGGCATAGAACAGGTAGTAGAAGCTGCCGATACCTCGGATGCCAAACCACCCTAAAAGTCCGCGTTGGCGGATATCTAGCATTCCTCGAGCAGGGAACAGCAGGATACTGATGGGGCGAATGACAAAAAACAAAGCGCCGGCAATCAGCACTGCACGCCAGTCCCAATGCTCAATGAGCACTACCCCGAGCATGGTCACCAGAAATACTTCCATTGCCCGCTCAATCAGGCTACCGAAAGCCAGCATGTCACCCAACATGATCCCCGCTGCTACCTGCGAGTCGTCGAGCCCTTTCACATCGCCTTTGACGGCTAGCTCCGGCGCAACGTGCTGATGATCAACCACAGGCTGTACCAGATGTTCAGCAGCCGGCTCTTCTGGGCTATTGGCGGTCTGAACCTCCGCCTGCCGTAAGCCCAGGCCCGCAGCGAACACCGCGAGGAACCCGTAAGCCTGTATCGACTCGGCGCTCACGTAAGCCAACGCAATCAGGGCAAGGGCCAGATAGTCATTGGGCGACACGTTGCTGTCGTCGTTGCGCAGACGCAAGAACAGCGAGAGCTTGCCCAGTCCACGCCCCATCCAGTAGCCAAGCAACAGGCCTGCTGTTACTGCCCACAGCATGTCCTTGAGCAACCATTCACTGAGCCAGGCCTGGTCATTGTCCTGTTGCAGGAACAGGCCGAGGATGACGAATGGAAACGCCACACCGTCGTTAAGCCCTGCCTCACCCGACAAGCTGAAACGGACAAGATCATCGTCCCGGGCATCAACCACCTGCACCAATGTTGCGAGCACGGGGTCAGTGGGTGCGAGGATCGCCGCGATCAGTAGCGAGACTCCCCACCCCAAGCTCAGGCCGTAATGCAGCACCAGCGTTACCCCACTAATGCAGATCAACATCACCGGCCCCGCTAGAAAAAAGGCGGTGCACCATCGGCGATTGTGCAAGGGCAGGCGCAATTTCAACCCACTAAAGAACAGCGAAAACAATACCGCGACCTCTGTGAGGTGTTCCATCCACCCGCTCGACTTGCTCAAGTCCAACTGAAGAAAACCCAGCCCCGATGTACCCAGGCCAATACCCAAGGCAAGGCACACTACAGACGAGGTCACAGGGATCCAGCGCAGGTAGGAGGATGAGAGCGCGAGCAGTAGCAAGACTGCGCCCAGCATGGCGAACCAAACGATGAAGGTCATTTGCGCAGGAGCCTTGGGAAAGTTTGCAAGTATTTTTTTGACTTTCCGGCACGCCACGTCGTTCCGCTGCGCTTAGTGGACTCACCCAACACGCCGGGAAATGTAAAAAAAGATTTCGGCGCTCCTCTGCGGTCTAACCCCATAGATCGCAGTGGAGACTCCGTTATGAAATTCGCACAGTTCTGCCAATGGCTCGCCAACCATGCCGGTAAACCGAGCACCTTTTTAATCGCTGTGGTGTTGATTGCCATGTGGGCTGCATCCGGGCCCTGGTTTCACTACAACGATACCTGGCAACTCATCGTTAATACGTCGACCACTATCATCACGTTCCTGATGGTTTTCCTAATTCAAAACACCCAAAACCGGGACAACGACATCATCCACGTGAAGCTCGACGAACTGATCCGTGCGACGAAATCTGCAGAGCAATCGGTACTCGATCTCGAAGCGCTCGATAATCGAGAAATCCATAAACTTCGTAAGGAGTATCAGGCGATGGGCAGTGAATGCGCTCCCCACCACCAAGCTCCTCGTGAGCGGCACGCTGATGAAGCTGCTCGGGATGACCTGCAGCGCTAGCTATCTTTTTGGTCGAGCGGCGGGAAAGTTATGGGCACATTGGCAGCGTGAAGCGCCTGGTCGATAGCTGCTGTGAGTTCGTCTATCGACCATGGCTTGAACAGATAAGTGACGGGTGGTGTGACCTGGGACGCATCAAGCTGAAAGCCCGAAGTGAGAATAGCGGGTAGACCAGGCCACCTTTCGTGGGCCATGGAAATGAACTCCATACCTTTGATGCTCCCAGGAACTCCGTGATCGACAACGATCAGCGAACATTCGCTTTTGAGCCCCATCAGGTGAATCAAGGCATCTTCGGCGTTATCAAAAGCATCGCAGACGGCGCCCAACTCGATCAAAATATTCTCCAAGAGGGTCTGAAGCGTAGGGTCGTCTTCAATGACAACGACCACCTTTTCTGATAACGACAATCCCTCTACAGCGAGTTTCATCAGCCTCTCCAAGCCGTTGGAATGACTCAGCAGTGTTTCAATCATTCGGTACCCCGTCGATGGGAGCTAAAGTGTAGTGGTCTACTAACCCCGGACACCTTTTTAGGCGAAAATGGTCGCCACACAGAGGTGTTCGATGAGCAGACAACGACGTACTTTCACCCCCGAATTCAAGCGCGAGGCAGCCGGCCTGGTGCTCGACCAGGGCTATAGCCTTACTGAAGCCGCCCGGTCGCTCGACTTGGTTGAATCGGCGCTGCGCCGCTGGGTGAATCAACTCCAGTCAGAACGTGGCGGTGCTACGCCAACGAGCAAGGCGCTGACCCCCGAGCAGCAGAAGATCCAAGAGTTGGAAGCTCGGATCAACCGGCTGGAACGGGAGAAATCGATTTTAAAAAAGGCTACCGCGCTCTTGATGGCCGAGGAACACGAGCGCTCGCGTTGATTGATCAGCTCCGCCGCGAGGAGCCTGTCGAATTACTCTGCTCGGTGTTTGAAGTCACTCGCTCGTGTTACTACGCGCATTGCCATAAACGGCGATCTCCGGACGTTGCGCGACTGGCACTGCGCGTTCGGGTTAACGAGCTATTTACACAGAGCCGTAGTGCCGCAGGTAGTCGAACCATCATGTGCATGATGCGCCAAGAAGGCATTCAGATCGGCCGCTTCAAGGTGCGCAAGTTGATGCGCGAAATGAAGCTGATCAGTAAGCAACCGGGTTCACATGCCTACAAGAAGGCCACAGTAGAGCGCCCTGACATCCCGAACGTGCTGGAGCGCGCATTCGATGTTACGGCACCGAATCAAGTATGGTGCGGCGACATCACGTATGTGTGGGCTCAAGGCCAGTGGCACTATGTGGCGGCAGTTATCGACCTTTTTGCACGTCGCATGGTGGGTTGGGCGTTTTCACCCAAACCGGACAGCGAATTGGTCATCAAGGCGCTGGACATGGCGTACGAGCACCGCGGGCGGCCGCAGAATGTACTGTTTCACAGTGATCAGGGCAGCCAGTATGGCAGCCGAGCTTTTCGTCAGCGGTTGTGGCGTTACCGCTTCAAGCAAAGCATGAGCCGCAGAGGTAATTGCCTGGACAATGCGCCTATGGAGCGTTTGTTCCGCAGCCTGAAAACGGAGTGGGTGCCAAGTGTGGGCTACATGAGTGCTGCGCAGGCACAGCAGGACATCGGCAGGTTTCTGATGCAGCGCTACAACTGGGAGCGACCGCATCAGTTCAACGGTGGGTTACCTCCGGCGATTGCCGAGGAAAAACTTAATCCGGTGTCCGGGATTAGTTGACCACTACACCTGAGAATTTGCCGACATCGATAGGTTGCGGAACGAATGCGGGGCCCTCCCCCGCAGCCTCCACTTCACCTTGGCAACGCCGTAACGCTCAGCCATCGGGCGACTGACCAGTTTGATGTTCTGCTGACTGAAGCGCGGGATGATGCCCACGCCGGCGTCGCAACTGGCCCAGTGCCAGGCGACGCCTTTGTCGATTTTCTCCAGACGGATAATGAATGTTCGAGGCTCATTGTGAAGCTCATACTCAATAACATAGAGTTGCTGTCCCACCACCAGAATTCCCTCCCTAGTCATGCTCTATTGAGCAAAGCGGGAAAGAAATAATTCCATCGATCTGGCAGGTGGTAAGGCATTCTGTGCATTTGGGGGTCTCGGCGTTATTTGTCCTCACTGCCTGTAAGGAATACGAACAAGGTCTCAGCGCAGGCCGTAATCCCCTCCAGAAGCACCATCTCGAAGCCATGGGTATTCTCGGTCGGTATCGCAATGCAGCCGGCCCGGGCATCGATCCCCGCACTCAATACCGCGCTTGCATCCGACGCAAAATCAACGAGCAACGCCGCCTGAGGCTCATAACCTGCCTTTCTACCAGCGGCGATCAGGCCCTGCACCACGTTGCGGCTGTAGTATCCCTTCTGGTCGCCGGTATTGATGATCGGGTTCGCCGAAAGCTCCGTGCCATACTCCTCAAGTACCGGGCCGACCTCGACGGCGATTGTGGTGTCGCCGGGCAGCCGGGAAGCTGCATACATGGCGCCGGCATTCGACTCTTCCTCCAGCGTCGTAAGCACGAACCAGACATCCTGCTTCAGTTTTTCTCGCCGCTCACTCAGCAGCTTCGCGCAGAGAATGACAGCGCTCAGCGGAGCTCGGTCGTCCAGGAAGTGAGCGGCAATACAGTCATGTACCTTGAAAGGCTTACGCCAGTGCTGACTGAGCACGACTCGAGTACCAGGCCGAACGCCCAGCTCCTGAAGTTCTGACCTGGTCTTGCGCGTGACGACGTAGACATCTTTCCACTGAACATTACCTGCCAGCACGTCTCTTCCATTCGAAGTCCGACCGCTGTTGTGCATAGAGCCGTAGGACAAAACCCCTGGCAGGATGTGTTCATCGCCTAGGATATCGACGGGACAGACGCCGAAGCTTATCGGTTGTGCGCCACCGAGAGCGAGCACCTCCAGGGTGCCGTTCTCCAGCACATTTTTGACGATCATTGCGATCTCATCGAGGTGGGCCATAACGCGTATGGCTGCCTCTGGATTGCAAGCGCGGCCTCCACGAATCACCCCTACCACATTACCGGCAGGGTCTATGTGCGTGTCATCGCAGAAATTTCGAAGCTCCCGCAGGCAAATGGCCCGCACCTCATCCTCCTGCCCGCCAGGCCCACGGGCATTGAGGAGCTCGGTCAGTAATCCCTCAATCTTCAAACTAAACCTCCATGATTCACGCGATCACGCCAGCTGGATGTACACCGAGTAGCTACCCAATAGCACCCAGAACACCAGAAAGATCCACGGCGTCCGTAGTGAGAACAGCAATGACTTTCGATGCCCTGCACGCGAGGTTTCCGCCTCACAGAACAGCGGCGACTCGTCGTAAGCCAACCCCATCAACGGCTCGCTGCGCAGCAGGTGGCTCTGCTTGAGCTGCCAGTGATAGATGATGTTGTACGCCGCCCGGATGCCAGGCCAGGCGTTGAGCGAGCTCAGTACCCCGAGCAAGGCGAGGAACGCGGGCACGATCAGGGTGAACATCTCGCCCCATCCTTGATTGAGGTTGCCCATGGAGGAGACGAAGGCGATGACCAGGAATGACTGCGCGGCCAGGTAGGCATCCGTGCGGTTCGCCAGGATACTGGTTTCGTACTGGATCTCACGCCGGTAAAAATCCAGACGCTCCTTGGGAGAGCCAAACATCCTGGCATTGTGCTCGCTGATTTCGTGCTCAGGGGTCGTTGGGGTAATGATTCGAGGCACTCGCTGCTCCGCAAATTGGGCTCCGAGCGACGAGATGAGCTTGGAGCTGAGTTCGGTAGAGCCGGCGCTGGGGCAGGGAATTCAATTGGATTGATGTCCTGCACCGCTCGTCGTACCAACCGCAGATTGAAACCAACACGCGGAGGGCAGGCCTCTCGAACCGGTATGAACGTTCTCAACAACAGGAGCTTCTACCATGCGCGACTTCCCTACCCCACCCTTCCCTTCGCAGCCTCAAAATGTCCCTGGCTCACAGCGCAAGATGGAGCCCTACCCGGATTGTGGTGAGCAGTCGTATACCGGCCACAATCGACTCGAAGGCAAGATTGCCCTCATCACCGGGGCTGACAGCGGCATCGGGCGGGCAGTAGCAATTGCCTATGCCCGTGAAGGTGCAGACGTCGCCATCGCTTATCTGAATGAGCATGAAGACGCGCAAGAAACCGCGCGCTGGGTTGAGTCTGCAGGCCGTAAATGCCTGCTGTTGCCCGGAGATCTAGCGCAGAAACAACACTGCTACGACATCGTCGAAAAGACAGTCAGCCAGTTCGGGCGTATCGACATCCTGGTCAACAACGCGGCGTTCCAGATGTCCCACGAGACCCTGGAGGAAATCGACGATGATGAATGGGTGAAGACCTTCGATACCAACATCACCGCCATCTTCCGTATTTGCCAGGCGGCCCTGCCTTCCATGCCCAAGGGCAGTTCGATCATCAATACGAGCTCGGTCAATTCCGACGATCCATCCCCCAGCCTGCTGGCCTATGCCACGACCAAAGGAGCCATTGCCAACTTCACCGCTGGCCTGGCTCAGTTGCTAGGCAAGAAAGGTATTCGGGTCAACAGCGTTGCGCCAGGGCCTATCTGGACGCCTTTGATTCCGGCAACCATGCCGGATGAGGCCGTCAAGAACTTTGGCTCTAGCTACCCGATGGGGCGCCCGGGGCAGCCGGTCGAAGTCGCGCCGATCTACGTGCTGCTGGGCTCCGACGAGGCCAGTTACATCAGTGGCTCACGTTACGCAGTGACTGGCGGTAAACCGATCCTTTAGCAACAAAAGGCTCGCCGTGCTGGCGAGCCTCTCCCTCTTTTTGCGTTGCAGTTTCAGCGTTTGTGCTGATCGTGATCACGGGCCGTTTTTTGCGCTGTCGAGTCATGAGCTGTACCCGTTGATCCGTCCGGACGATGGGCATCGTTGTCTCGCTCCTCTTCCCCATGCGGCCTCGTCTGCGCTCCAACCTGTTGCCTACCGCTCTCTTTCTTCATCTTGCTCTCCTACCTTTGCCTTTGAATAAAAGAAGCCAGTGTATGAGGCAAAGTTCAGGTCAGGTTCACTCCTCGAGATAGCCGAACATTAGATGCGATGAACTAAATACCCCAGCATCGCGTCCACCGCAAAACAAGCGAGTCTACTCTGAAATGGAAAACGACCCTGTACTGGCCGCCCTCGGCAATCTCAAAAACAACAAACTGATTTTGAGCACAGCAGAATCGTGCACTGCAGGCTGCCTTGTGGCTTTGCTGGCGGCGGTACCGGGTACCGGAGAGGTGCTGGAAAGCGGCTATGTCGTCTACTCACCCAGCGCCAAGAAGCGACTGCTGGGGGTCAACGCCGAAACCATCGAACGATACGGCCTGACCAGCGAAGCAGTAGCCTGGGAAATGGCCTTGGGCGCCTTGAGAGACAGCGATGCGAATGTGGTGATCGCCACCACCGGGGTAGCCGGGCCGGCGCCTGAGTCCGGGATACCACCGGGGACGATGTGCTTTGCGTGGGCCTTCGCCGGCGAGCCAATTGCCGTTTTCACGCGCACTCAACGCTTCTTCGGCGAGCGGTCTGAGGTCATGCGCCAAGGTGCCCTGTTCGGGTTGACCCGGCTTTCCCACTACCACCAGCGCTGGTTACGCGGTGAGCGCGCCTGAGGGTTGTGATCATGTCGGAAGATGAACTGCTATCCAGGCGTCATCCTGTTCAAGAAGACATGCCGATGCAGCAGCGTGTCTGGCGCTTCGAGCGCTTAGGGTGGTACGTGCTCGTGGCCATCGTATTGCTTGCCTTGGCAGGCCTGTTCGGTAATGGCCCATTGAGCGATGCGGAGGTGGTGAGCCAGGATGGACGGGTACGGGTTGAGTATCAGCGCCTCAGCCGAAGCGGCACGACAGACAACCTTTTCATCACCGTTCAGGGTATCCCTGGTCAGCCGGTGGAGGTACAACTCGAGGGATCGTTGCTCCGTGACGCCAGTATCGAGACTTTACAACCGGAGCCGCAACGGTCGATGTCGCATGGCCAGGCCATGCTGTTCCAATTGGGTACTAAGCAAGATGGGGTCGCCACCTTGTACCTAACCCTTCGAAGTGAGCACGTGGGCACTCTAGAGGGCAGCGTCAGGGCTGGCCCTGAAAGCGCCGTTCACTTCTCCACATTTCTTTACCCCTAGGAGTGCGTCATGGATTCGATCCTCCGCGCAGCCGGGATGTACGTCGCCCTTATGCTGCTGTTTCGCGTAGCCGGGCGGCGCTCACTGGCCGACCTGACAACCTTTGACTTCGTCTTGCTGCTGATCATCGGGGAGGCCACACAGCAGGCGCTTCTGGGTGACGATTTTTCATTCACCAATGCCATGCTGGTGATTGCCACGCTGATCGTTTTGGACGTCGGCCTTTCACTCGCGAAGCTGAACTCCAAGCCCTTGGCCAGGTTACTGGATGGGCACGCCACCCTGGTCGTTGAGAATGGGCGCTTTCTGCATCACCGCATGCGTCGGGCTCGCCTCACGGAGGACGATATTCTTGAGTCAGCGCGGGACAGCCAAGGCATCGAAAATATTGAGCAGGTCAAGTTCGCTATCGTCGAACGAAATGGAAAGATTTCGATCATTCCTGTCGAGTAAGGCTCGGCGCTACTCCTCGCAGAGCCCAGGCCGTTCAGAGTGCCAATATCGCCTGGCTATGGTCTATGGTAGGTACGGGCATCAGTTCGCGCCGAGATACTAGCCAGGCCCGCATCCGCTCGGTATCAAAAATCTGACCCTCTTCCATCATCAGCAGAATGAGCGCTTGGGACATTCGGTAACAGCCGCATTGAGAACAGCGTCGCTCTTCCCAACCACCGATGCATTCGACGGACTCAGCTTGCCCGGCGCAAATCAGACAGCTCATGTAAACCCCCTTTGTTCTTGTTCCCTGCAGGGTAAATGCGAGGTCACGAAGCTCCCTTGTGTCTCGCTTTACATGAGATATACATACCAATCCTAAATTCCCTCTGTTTGCGCAGCGCTCACATAAGACGAACCAGACGCCAGATAGCCATGTCGGAATCAGAACACGTGATCTCGAAGGCATACCGATGGAAAGAGAACCAGTAGAAGCTCAACAGGGTGCGCCTCAGAGAGATGAGGGTGGATGGTTGCCCCTGGAGCAGTATGGTGCGCTCGGCGATGGGCGCTCTGTGGCACTGATTGGTCTGGACGGTTCCATCGACTGGTGGTGCGTACCCCACATGGACTCCCCACCCCTGTTCGACAAACTGCTGGCCCCGCAAACAGGCGGCTGCTTCTCCATCACCCCCAGCGAATCATTCGTTGCCGAGCGCCGTTATCTTCCTGACAGCAACGTTCTCGAAACGACGTTCATCACCGGTGATGGTCGCGCTCGACTCACAGAATCTCTGAACAGCGGCCCTGCTGGCCGGTTGCCGTGGGCCGAGTTGGCCAGGCGTATCGAGGGCGTCGAGGGACAAGTGGATTTTCAGATCGCCGTCGATTTCGGAACCCAGGCTGATACGGTCAGCCCCTACGTAGCGCCGAACGACAATGCCTGCGTCTTTCATGCTGGCCGCATACTTGGCATGTTCCTGCACGACGACCAAGTACACATCGAACGCAAGAACGACATGGGCGTGCGTGCATCCCTTACCGTTGCCGCTGGGCAGCGCTCAGTGGTCGCGATCATTGCAGGTCGAGATGAGCCGCTGGTGGTACCGCCATTAGCCTTGATCGATGAACGCATCGACGGCTCGCACCGGGAGTGGTGCCAATGGTCGAAGGGTCTGGTCTACGACGGCCCGTATCAGGCCCAGGTCATCCGAAATGCGCTGGCTCTCAAACTGCTGCTTTCCTCTCCAAGTGGTTCGATTATGGCGGCAGCGACCTCATCCCTTCCCGAGCGGATTGGCGGCAGCAAAAACTACGATTACCGCTTCGCCTGGATACGCGATGCTGGCTACACCATCGAAGCGTTTCTGGGCATCGGCGCACAGCCGGAAGCCAAGGCTGCATTTACCTGGCTACTGCGCCGGTTAGATGAACATGGGCCACGGGTGTTTTATACCCTTGATGGGGCCATTGGTGATTGCGTGCGCCAGGTTGATCTCCCTGGTTATAAAAACTCGCCTCCAGTGGTTGGCAACGACGCCCGCGACCAGCTGCAGCATGGCGTGTTCGGCGACATTTTCGAAACCGCCCGTTGCTTCATCGACAGCGGCAACATTCTCGACTCGCCGAGCGCCACAATCCTGTCCAAACTTGCCGACCAGTGCGCCGACTGCTGGAGGCAGGAAGACGCTGGCATCTGGGAGTTGCCGGAAAAACAGCATTACACGATGTCCAAAATCAGCTGCTGGCAAGCCTTGAGCCGGGCCATCGAATTGGCCGATGGCGGTCACCTTCCCACTACATGCCGGGAACGCTGGGATCGCGAGAGGCAACGGATCAAAGAGTGGATTGAGGCCAACTGTTGGAGCGAGACACACCAGGCCTACCTGTTCTACCCCGAAAGTGACCGCTTGGATGCTTCGGTAGCGCTCGCCGTCCGATTTGGTTACCCCAGCGTGGAACGGCTCCGCAGCACGCTGGAGGCTGTTCAAAATGAGCTGGGCGCCGGCGCTTTCCACTATCGCTACAGCAACGCTCAGGAGGAGGAAGGTTGCTTCCTAGCCTGCACGTTCTGGTTGATCGAATCCTGGGCAATCCTTGGCCAGGAAGAGCGAGCCGAGGCTGCCTTTTCCAAGTCACTGAAAGAGCTGTCGCGGGGGGTGGGCATCTACTCGGAGATGATCGACCCGGAGAGTGGACAGTACCTTGGCAACCTACCGCAGGGTCTGACCCACTTGGCTGCGCTTCGGGCAGCACTAGCCATCGGTGGTTGTCGCCCTGATCGGTGATGCCAACCATCCTGAGTGTTGAACCCTCCCGATTGGCAACGACTCAACCACAGGCAAGTTCTTCATTCTCTCAATCCGTGATGAGGTAACGCCATGAACGCTATCGACTTGCTGATTCAAGACCACAAGCTGGTGAAGAAACTGCTTGAAGAGCTGTCGACCAACACCGAGCGAGCAGTGAAAAAACGGGCCGATCTACTCCACAGGATCGAGCAGGAGCTGCAGATTCACACCGCGCTCGAAGAAGAAATTCTCTATCCGGCCATCAAGGAAGCGGGTGGCAAGGAAGAAGCGAAGATGTACTACGAGGCCAAGGAAGAACACCGGACTGTTGACTCCCTCGTCCTACCCGACCTCCTGCATACCGAAACCGGCACCGTCGAATTCGCCGGGCGGGTAAAGGTCATGAAAGAGTTGTTGGAGCATCACATCGAGGAAGAAGAAGGCGAGCTCTTCCCCACGGCGAAGAAGCTACTCAGCAAGGACACCCTCGAGGAGCTTGGGCAAACCATGGAAATGCAGAAAAAGATGCTCAAGGGCGAGCAGCGGGCCGCCTGATAGGCCAGTCCCTGCCAGCACTCACATGGCTGGCAGGTCTCCACATTCAAACATCGAACAACGAGTTGGGAAAGGTTTCATGGAGCATTGGATCGGATTACTGGAATGGCCAGCCATGGTGATGACCGTGCTGGCAGCATGGTGCATCGGCTCCCGCCGTCCGGGCAGAAGAAAGGTGGGCTTCTGCTGCTTCATCGCGAGCAATGTCTTGTGGGCCGTCTGGGGCTGGCAAGCAGAGGCTTGGGCCCTGATCATCCTGCAGTTCTGCCTCTGCGCCATGAATTTGCGCGGTTGGAGAAAGAACACACAACTCGAGGTATGCGGCTGAGGGAGATTGGCTGAACTGACATCGAGTGATTCCCGGCAGCAAGTTGGTACTGCTTAACCACCCACCATGCTTCCCTCCCTGGAAGCATGGGTGAGCGGATCATGCCGCTGGCTTGAGCACCACCTTCGTCCAACCATCATCCCTAGCATCGAAATGCTTGTAGGCTTCTGGGCCCTCAGCAAGCTTCAGACGATGAGAGATAATCTGGGAAGGCTTGGCACGCCCATGATGGATGAGCTCTGCAAGACGACGATTGTAGGCCTTCACGTTCGCCTGACCTGTGCGGATCTGCTGGCCCTTGAACCAGAACGCACCGAAATCGAAGGCCATCTTGCCCTCTTTCGCCAGGTCGTTCTTCGCACCAGGGTCTTCAGGCACGAACACGCCCACAACGCCAATGCCACCGGTAGCCTTGGTAGAAGCGACCAGGTTGTTCATGGTGAGGTAGTTCGCTTCATGGCCATGTTTATCGCAGCACTGATAGCCGACGCACTCGCATCCCCGGTCGGTGCCTTTGCCATGGGTCAGGTTCAATATCTATTCCACAGCCTTCTGCTCGACTGCATTGATAGGCGTTGCCCCAATCTGCGCGGCAAGCTGTAGGCGATCCGGCTGATTGTCGATCACGAACACCTGTGAGGCACCTTTGATGATCGCTGAATGCGCCGCCATTAGCCCGACAGGCCCTGCACCATAGATTGCAATGCTCTCGCCTGGCTGCAAGCCGGCCAGTTCCGTAGCATGCCAACCGGTGGGGAAAATATCTGAGAGCATGACGTAGTCATCTTCTCGTTCCTGAGCGTCCTCAGGCAGCACGAGGCAATTGAAATCTGCATACGGAACGCGGAGCAGTTCCGCCTGACCGCCTTGGTAGGGCCCCATCTCGGCAAAGCCGTAAGCGGCGCCGGCAGAACCGGGGTTGGCTGTCAGACAGAATCCCTTGAGCCCTTTTTCGCAGTTCTCACAGAACCCGCAGCCGATGTTGAACGGCAGGCAGACGCGATCACCAATTTTGACCCGGTCGACTCCGGCGCCCACCTCAATCACTTCGCCGAGGTTTTCATGTCCAAAAACTCGACCTGTCTCGAAAGACGTGCGGCCTTCGTACATGTGCAGGTCTGAGCCGCATATATTGGTTGTGGTGATCCGCACCAGTACGTCTGTGGGTTTCTCAATTTTCGCGTCCGGTACATCCTTGACCGCGACATCACGAGGGCCGTTGTACACGATGGCTTTCATGCTGAACTCCCAAAGTCAGGGGCGGTAGAAATCCGCCCTACTCTGATCAGGCGAATCGGTGAGCCGATACGTTCAGCGAGGTAAAGCTTGGGTCAGACCGGTGGCACTAAAAGCTGTCGCGCCCATACTTCTAGGAGGCACATGGTTATATGCCCGGCAACGAATGGTCAGTCGCCGATCTTGTTTCAACTTCAATGGCCGCGCCGGTCGACTCGTGTTTTCTGCCAAGACGACCAAGTCGTATCAATGCTGAATCGAGGAATTCTCTCGAGCACCATGACTTGCCCAATCGCAGACCACATAGCGACTACTTAGCGTCTGCACCACCACATAGCCTTGAATTTCTTCAGAGCTCATGATGATCGAGGTTCGAATTGGATCACCATCATCGAACCTGTTCTCACGGTCACGGAAAACGATGCCTTCCAGAAAAAGCTCACCAGTGCCGTACTCGACTGATGAGAGAAAAGCTGTGATCTCCCGACCAAAATCGATTTGCATTGCCTGTTTCACGCTGCTGGGCATCGCAGCTAAAGGTGCGTCGACGATTTTTGATGAGGAAAGCGGTGTCCTGCGTCTGACCATGTAGAACCTCATGTGTTGGCAACCACTATCTCGCAAGCTTGGCTGAGAGAAGAAGGGTCACTGTATAAGCCGGCCAGCAACAGGCGATTGAGTGTGCGCATGATAACCTCAAATCATGTTTAACCTCAGGAGCGCCCTGCTTGAGCAACCCACTCGTTTCTGGCTACTACGAAACTCTTCTGAAAGCTCCCGTCTTCTCCGCCGACCCTATCGGTATCCGGCAGAGCCAGCGCTGGCAGCTGATTGTTGATGACATTCACCACAGCAAATCCGTGAGTGATCTACGTGAGGCGCGTGGAAAAGCCGAAGGCTACATTCGAGGACTTGTAGATGCTGGACACCTCTCCCACGACCGAATCCGGGACTACACAATCTTGAGCAGCATTCACCGGCGCCGATCATTGCTCTCGGACGCTTGATCGCAGCATCGTTCATCCAGCGCACGGAAGCGTCTGGCTATGCGGTTGCAATCATCCCCGCAATAAGTGCTCGCAAGCTCGCCCTTCCCAACTCCCGCTTGAAAGACGTCAGCACAAAGCGCCCCTCTGCTGTAGTGATCACCCAGTATCGCCCTACCTTCTTTAGGGATGCTCCGATCAACTTGTCGTGCAGCCGCGGCAAGTTGCAATTTTCCAGGCACCTACAGCGTTATTGGACGAAAAGTGACCGAAAAATCATGTACGGAGAGCTTTTTCGACCGGTTCTCCGTGTTAAACGCGAACCTCACCCATACCCATGAGCTGTTTTCGAACCCTCCACAGGTTTGCCAGGGCGAACAGCGTGGTCAACTGAGCCGTGTTTTTCATCAGCCCACGAAAACGTACTTTCACGTAACCAAACTGCCGCTTGATCACGCGAAACGGATGCTCGACCTTGGCCCGTGTCTGAGCCTTGCAGAACTCGATCTTGCGCTTGGCTTTGTACAGTACGCTGCGCTGGTTCAGCTTGGAATAGGTGCTGCGACGCGCTGCAATCTGCCAGATCACCCCCCGATTTTCATGCTCTTCGCGCCTTTCGACACCGGTGTAACCGGCATCTGCATACACGGCGTTTTCTTCGCCATGCAGCAGTTCAGCCACCTGCGTGACATCGGCCACATTGGCAGCGGTGCCATGGACGTGATGCACCAGGCCGGACTCGACATCGGCACCGATGTGCGCCTTCATCCCGAAGAAATACTGACCGCCTTTCTTGGTCTGGTGCATCTCGGGATCACGCTTGCCTTCTTTATTTTTGGTCGAGCTGGGGGCATGAATAATGGTGGCATCGACGATGGTGCCTTGGCGCAGCGACAGGCCTTTTTCCTGCAGATAACCATTGATGACCGCAAGGATTGCCGGTGCGAGCTGATGCTTCTCCAGCAAGTGCCGGAAGTTCATGATCGTGGTGTCTTCGGGGATTGGCGCGCTCAGCGTCAGGAGTGCGAACTGGCGCATGGGCGTGATTTCGTAGAGCGCTTCTTCCATGGCCGGGTCGCTCAGGGAGAACCAGTTCTGCAACAGATGGATGCGCAGCATGGTTTCCAGAGGATAGGGTTTTCTACCGCCGCCGGCCTTGGGGTAGAACGGTTCGATCAGCTCCAGCAGGCCTGCCCAGGGCACCACCTGATCCATTTCGGCGAGGAAGCGCTCTCGGCGGGTTTGCTTGCGCTTGCCGGCGTACTCAAAGTCGGAAAAGCTCATCTGGCTCATGGGCGGCTCGGATCAGGTGTTGCGGGGATTCTCGCATAACTGAAGGCTTGTTCGGAGATTCCTTAGATGGTCGATGCTAGACGTCTGCAGGATGTGCCCGTCCGCCCTTTGATCAAACTGCCCGGGATCATTGTGACTGAAAACGATGCCCACCGCGCACTCCGAAGAAATGAAGACTTCGCTCAAGTAGGCGGTGACAGGTGGCGAGTACCTGTAAGCCATCGCTCGTAAAATTCGTTTGAGCTGAAAATCTGACGGGCTTTTGCAGTGGTACTCGATCGTGACCTCAGCTGACATAAACTCTTCCCGCACCTGCAGGCGTAACCGAGTCAAACCTCTATAGTGAAGGCCGGCGAGAAGCCTGTGCGCTCGCGTGGATAGCCTTTTGGGTTCGATACGAGCCGGCAGCCTGAAATGACCGTGTCGATTGCGTGATGAGTGTGGCCGAAGATCCAAACATCAGCCTGAGCTACCAGGTCATGCCACTGGTTGAAATACGCCGCGCCCAGATGGCCTTCATGACCATCGCCGGCGACATCCTGGATGGGGCAATGGTGGGTAATGACCACTGTCTTGCCATCGAAGTCCTTCGCCAGCTCTGTGGCCAGGAACTCACGTGTAGCAATGTTTCGGGCGATGAGATCGACTGGGCGAAGCTTGCTGTAGCCCTCCCCTATACGAATCCTCTTGAAGTCCGTCATCCACTCCGCACAGACCCTCATCGCCGCTTTGTAGTCGCCCGTGGCGGTGTAGTCCGTCCAGGCTGTCGCGACCAGAAAGCGCGTGTTACCGATGATCAAGATCTGGTTGTCCAGGACGTGCACGTGCTCTGCAGCCGCGTCACGCATTTTGGTGAGCGTCCGGTCGATGTGGCCCTTGTAGAACTCGTGATTCCCACAGACGTAGAGCACCGGGCATTCGAAGGTTTCGTTCGCCCATGTCACTCCCCTACCACGTACCGAAATGTCGCCGGCTAGCACGACCAGATCAGCATCTGTTGCAGGTGGCTGGAAGTCAACGAACTCCAGATGGAGATCTGAATAGACCGTGATTCTCATCGTGTCGCCTGGTCTCCATATCGCAAAAGGCTAATCGCCTCTCCAGAGCCTCCAACGAAGTGGAGGCCTGGCTACAAGCAATTACTTGAAGGCTTTGCTGAAGCGCTGAGAAAGCTCAGCAATTCCGATCGTCGCCCAGCTCTCCGGGTCGTTGCTCTTCCGGATGAAGTTGATCGCAAAACCAACCATCACTAGACCGGCGATGATCCCTTCCCAGAGCGCCCAGATGAAGGTGGTAGGCACCAGGTAGTCCGGATCCTCGCTTCCCGTCACCAGGTAGATCAAATATGGAGACGCGAAGCAGCCAATGACGAAGGTGAGGATCATCAAAGGAATCGCGGAAACCATGATCAAGATCGGTACCTTGAACTGAAGCTCCTTTGCCGCGATGAGCAGGCCGCTCTCACCTTTCATGGCGTAGATGGTGCCCTTATTCTGCATCTTGTCCTTCTTCTTAGTGAAAAAGCCGTACAGGGTCACGCGCTGCCCTGGCTCCATCTCTTCGTAGACCTTCCCTGGCAAAAGCAGATTCGGCAGCACTTGGCCATCGATGGTCATGTGAGCAGTTACGGTACCCTGCTCGGTAGCCGTGACATGAACCCTCTCGATCACTCCGGTGACCTGCCTGCAATCAAATTTAATCAAAATGTGCTCCTGCAATATTGAGCGCGCATTCAACCGCACCACCTGAATGGCGGCGTGCTTGAGCTGCTGAAATAGCTACGCGCGAAACGAGAAAACGGTATCTGTACGTTTCCTAAAGCCATCGCCTAGCGAAAGGTGACGGTTCTAAATTGGACTCAAAATGCATCCCCTAAGCTTGTTGTCTTGGGCTCTCTAACATTCACTGCATCAAGTCGGTGCGCTCGTGTAGACCTCACCTGATTTGGTGATGAACTCGTAGACCGGACTGCTCTCAGTACCAGGTTTGATACGTATTTCCGACAGCAACTCCATCGAGACCCCTGCACGCTTCGTCATAGAAGCAGGTGCGAGAAGCTGAACCTGATTAACATTGAGTGCTTCCAGCCCTTCCCCTGCGCAAAGAAGATCAAGCTCCCTCACGTCTGACACCATCTGCACCCACGGGCCGAAACAACCATCGACTAACCCGCACCCTTCCACGAGGAAGTAGTAGTTAATCGGATTGAGCTCAACCGCCTTCCAGAGCAACCGCTCGTTGCCAGCAGCTTTGAAGCGCCCCTTGAGGGCATCTCCGTTGGTTACGAACACCTTCCCTACCTCGTTATCGACACTCGTTGCCAGAAAGAAGCAACCGGCAGTTGCTACTTAAAAACCGAGACTTGGCATAGCTCGTTGCTAACTCTGAGCGCCCCACCGGCTTGCTACGCTTCCGCCTTGCGGGGAAGCTTGATTTTGCGGTTATCCACCTGAGAAACCTCATCTAGAGCTGCTGTGGAAAGGTCTGACGGTGGCGTACCGACCAGCTTTGCTCCAATGCAGCGCTCTAGGGTCATTCAGCAGCACGAATAATACACTGATTCAGCGTTTATTCGTAAAGCCTGGATGTGGCTATATCCTGACTTTTGAGCGAGTCATGGATCTCAGAACCGCTTTCGCAGGGGTGCTGCGCGCACTCCGCCTCGTCCGTGGTGCCCGTTATGCCGACCTCTCGGACGCCACGCACCGTCGCAAAATCGCTGAGCTTGAGAACGCTCAAACGAGCGTCAGCCTTGAGCAGTTCGACGCTCTCGCAGAATCCCTAGGTCTTGATGCGATCGCTTTAATGGCGTTGTGCGTTTCTGTGCGAGAAGGAGTCGTGCCACGCGAAAAGATTCTCGACTCGATGGCCAAGCTGACCGACTTCATAGAGGCCGGCGGGATCGAATTGATTGGGGAGCAATTCGACGCCTCCGGTTCTCTGATCAAGAGGTCTCGTGGGAGACCACTGCACGCTAACAATGAGAAGGCGGTTCTCGCGCTTAAGACTGAAGGTCTCTCACCTCAACAGGTTGCAACCAGGCTTGAGCTGGCCCTGACGTCGGTGCTGGAGTATTGGAAAAAATGATCAGCTAAGAGGAGCGCTGGCACATGGCGATCCTTGGGATAAGGGCGGCGCTGTCTACATGATTAGGTGGGTAGCATCGCCCTTAATGCGATTCTGAAGGTGTGATGCCTTAGGGCGAGCTACCGATCGCCACATGCTATCTATCCACTGACATCTGGCTAGTCATCTGGGTCTAGCGGTTCCCCATAGCATTCGTCCAGCAGCTCAACATCTCGCACCACTGGCAATCGCTAAACGGCGCTAGGTGTGATCGAGTGTCGCAGTAGTCATCACGGTAAGCCTTGTGTAACCGTCTGGCCAACTCACCCCTCAGCACACAGACCAGCTCGGACAAGAACGGGTGGAAAACAAAGCCTTGCCCGCAGGTATACCCATTGAATAAGCCTGTATCTGACGTAGGTCATGCAGAGCCTGCCAGCGGGTCGCAATCGACGATGGCTTCATTGTATACTTCGGCTCCGCATACCCCTTGAGCTACAGGAACATCAGCATGACTGTACTCCAAACGATCTACTGGCAGCCTACGCCGCCTTAGCGCTACGCCCCCTCGCAACAACCTGCTTCCGCTAGCCTCGCTCGCGGGTGCTCACTGCTGTACGCCTGGTTTTACACCTTAAGCACACAGCAAAAAATCCTCAAAATTTGAATTTGTATCGATTCGCTCGCCACTCCCTTGGCGTGCGCGATGCTTTGCCTTGGATATTTATATGCTGCAAAAACTTAGACAAACGTGGTTTTCCAACGTCCGTGCCGACGTGCTCGCGGGGCTGGTGGTCGCACTCGCGCTGATCCCGGAAGCCATCGCCTTTTCCATCATCGCCGGGGTAGATCCCAAAGTCGGTCTCTACGCCTCCTTCTGTATCTGTGCTGTCATCGCCTTTGTCGGCGGGCGCCCCGGAATGATCTCGGCGGCGACAGGCGCCATGGCACTGCTGATGGTTACGCTGGTAAAAGAGCATGGACTCCAGTACCTGCTGGCCGCGACGCTACTATGTGGCGTACTTCAAATCCTTGCCGGCTACCTGAAGCTCGGCTCGTTGATGCGCTTTGTTTCACGCTCGGTAGTCACCGGCTTCGTAAACGCATTAGCGATTCTGATTTTTATGGCGCAATTGCCTGAGCTGACCAATGTCACCTGGCATGTCTATGCCATGACCGCTGCGGGCCTGGGAATCATCTACCTGTTCCCGTATGTACCGAAAATCGGCAAGGTGATTCCCTCTCCATTGGTGTGCATTCTGACGCTGACTGCCATCGCCATTTACCTCGGTTTGGATATCCGCACCGTCGGTGACATGGGCCAACTGCCTGATACGCTCCCGATCTTCCTCTGGCCTGAAGTTCCGCTGAATTTTGAAACCCTGCGCATCATTTTCCCGTACTCGGCTGCGTTGGCAGTAGTGGGTCTACTCGAATCAATGATGACCGCGACCATCGTCGACGACCTTACCGACACCACCAGCAACAAAAACCGCGAGTGCAAAGGCCAGGGTGTGGCCAACATCGCTGCCGGCATGCTTGGCGGCATGGCAGGTTGCGCCATGATCGGCCAGTCGATCATCAACGTGAAATCTGGTGGCCGCACCCGTCTCTCGACATTGTGTGCCGGCGTTTTCCTGCTGCTGATGGTGGTATTTCTTGGCGAGTGGCTCTCCAAAATCCCTATGGCGGCACTCGTGGCTGTGATGATCATGGTGTCCATCGGCACCTTTAGCTGGGATTCCTTGCGTAATCTGAAAGAGCATCCGCTGTCGACCAACCTCGTCATGGTGGCGACCGTCGTGGTCGTCGTGGCCACTCACAATCTGGCTTACGGCGTACTGGTAGGTGTGCTGCTGGCCTCCCTGTTCTTCGCAAACAAGGTCGGGCACTACCTGGATATCAAGAGCACTCTTGAAGAGACGAAATCGCATCGGACTTACCGCGTCGTGGGCCAGGTGTTCTTTAGCTCTGCGGACAAGTTCACTGAGGTTTTTGACTTCAAGGAGGCGCTCAACAAGGTCACCATCGATCTCACACAGGCGCATTTCTGGGATATCACCGCCGTCGCAGCGCTGGATAAGGTCGTGATCAAGTTCCGACGCGAAGGCGCTGAGGTTGAAGTGCTCGGTCTCAATGAAGCCAGCGCGACAATCGTTGACCGCTTCGGCGTGCATGACAAACCCGGTGCCATCGACAAGCTCATGAGCCACTAAGGAGAACGACAATGACCCGCGTAATGGCATGCATTGATAACTCACAATCCTCATTGGCGGTCTGCGATTACGCAGCATGGGCCTCGCAACGACTCAGCGCTCCCCTGACCTTGCTTCATGTGCTGGATAAGGAGAAATATCCTGCATCCGCTGACCTCAGCGGCAATATCGGTCTCGGTAGCAGAGAACATCTGCTGGAAGAGTTGGCCATGCTGGATGCGCAGCGGGCAAAACTGGCGTTGGAGCATGGGCAGCACATGCTTGAAAAAGCTCGCGAGCGAACAGTTCACTCTGGCGCCATGTCACCTGATATGAAGCAGCGCCATGGCCATCTCGTCGAGAGCCTGAGCGATCTCCAAGACGATATTCGGTTACTGGTGATTGGAAGAGTCGGTGAGGACAGCACGCGCAGTGCCCAAAGTCTTGGCAGCCAGATTGAAGCGATAGTCCGAACTATCCACCGCCCCACCCTGATTACAACCAGCCATTTCAGGAAACCTGAAACGGTCATGGTGGCATTTGACGGCAGCGCAACAGGCCACAAGACCTTACAGATGCTTGCTTCAAGCCCGCTGTGCGAAGGCCTGCCAATTCATATCGTCATGGTTGGAACGGATTCTGAAGACAACCAGAACGCGCTGGAGAAGGCACGAACCACGCTTGCGTCTTCCGGCTCGCTGGTGCATTCCGAGATCCGCCCAGGCGAAGTAGAGTCCACACTGCATGCGTATCAGGCAGAGCACGGCATTGACCTCTTGGTCATGGGGGCGTACGGGCACTCACGCATCAGGCAGTTTCTGATAGGCAGCACGACCACGACGATGCTGCGTACATCCACTGTACCCTTATTGCTGCTTCGCTGAGCCAGTTCCACTGGCCACAGTATTTCCAGAACTGAGGAAATACCGTGGCCACCCTGGACGATGACTAACTGATCTTGCCGCTACGAGACCACATGCAACTCATAACTGAAATTGTTCACCCCGAGCTGAAATCCAAGCAGGGCAGAGTATTCCGTCGACATGCAGCTCGCGGCATCGTGATGCGGGGTGAACAGATCCTGTTGCTGTTCACCGAGCGCTATAACGATTTCAGCTTTCCTGGAGGCGGCCTTGATGGTGACGAGGACATTGTCGCAGGCCTGAAGCGTGAGCTTGAGGAAGAGACTGGTGCTCGTGAAATACAGGTGCTCCAGCACTACGGTTACATCGAGGAGTACCGGCCCTACCAAAAGCCACAGTACGATCTGATGCACATGACCTCGCATTTTTATCAATGCGAAGTAGCGCCCCAGCTAGAGCCGGTGAGAATGGAAAGCCACGAAATCGCTAATGGTATGCGGCCTGTCTGGATCAACCTGCATGAAGCCATCGCACACAATGAAGCCGTCATGCAGCGTCACGAGTCTTCGATGGGGCAGTCAATTCTGCGCGAAACCTACATGCTGAGAAAAGTCGCTTCCGAATTGTTGATGCCAATCAGCCTTTGAGCTGACTATTTGGCGAAGTCCACTTAGCCTGCCTCAGGCAAGCATCCAATGCTGCGGGAGTAATTGCGTGATTTCGCTCGCCCGCTGTGTCGGAAGCCGCATCAGTACATCCTTGAGATAGGCATACGGATCGTGCCCATTCATACGCGCCGACTGGATCAGGCTCATGATTGCCGCCGCCCTTTTTCCACTGCGCAGCGACCCGGCAAATAACCAGTTCGAGCGCCCAAGCGCCCACGGCCGGATCAAATTCTCGATCTGGTTATTGTCGATGGGCACAGCACCATCTTCCAGGTAGCGCGTCAGCGCTACCCAGCGTTTAAGGCTGTAATCCAGGGCCTTGGCCGTGGCCGAACCCTCGGGCACAAGTTCGCGTTGGGCCAACATCCACTCATGCAGTTTTTCAGCGATGGGCACCGCTGTTTCCTGACGTAATCGCCAGCGGGCTTCGTCGCTCATTTCCTTGGCGTGTCGCTCGACTTCATACAACCCGCCAATCGAGTGAAGCGCCTGCTCCGCCAACTGGCTTTTATTGGCTGCATGCAGGTCGAAGAATTTGCGGCGTGCATGGGCCATGCAGCCGATTTCGGTGATGCCCAGCTCGAAGCTGGCCTTGTAGCCGGCGAAGTCATCGCAGACCAGCTTACCGTTCCACGTGCCCAGGAAGTTACGCGCATGTTCGCCGGCACGGCTGGGGCTGAAGTCGTAGACCACGGCCTTTAGGGCCGAGAAAGGCGTGGTGCTATAGGCCCACACGTAAGCGCGGTGGGTTTTCTTTTCGCCTGGTGCGAGCATCTGAACCGGGGTCTCATCGGCGTGGATCACGCCCTGGGCCAACACATGCTCACGCAGCGCATCGACCAGAGGCTGGAGCTGCACACCGGTCTGTCCGATCCATTGCGCCAGTGTCGAACGGGCGATGGGCAGTCCGGCCCGACCAAAAATCTTCTCCTGCCGGTACAGCGGTAAATGGTCGGCGAACTTCGCCACCATCACGTGGGCCAAAAGGCCTGCGGTCGGGATGCCCTTGTCGATCACTTGGGCCGGTACAGGCGCCTGGATCAGTGTTTCACACTGACGGCACGTCCATTTTCCACGCACATGCCGCTCAACTGTGAACACGCCCGGAGTGTAATCGAGCTTCTCGCTGACGTCTTCGCCGATTCGCTGAAGCTGGCAGCCGCACACGCACTGAGTATTCTCTGGTTCGTGACGGATCACGGTTCGCGGAAACTGCGGCGGCAGTGGTGCACGCTTGGGCTTATGACGTGGCTCGGCCGGTGCGGCCGGCGGATTGGCTGCCTTCAGCTCGGCTTCGATAGCTGCGATATCGGTATCGAGCAGATCATCAAGCAGACTGCCTTGGTCGGGGCTCAGTTGCTCGCTGCGCTTGGCGAACTTGTGTCGCTTGAGGATGGCGATTTCATGAGCCAGTTGCTCGTTGACCGTTTCGAGGCGTTGGATTTTCTGGCTCATGGAGTCGACCTGGGACAGCAACTGCATAGCCTGTTCGGCCAAGCCGCGCAGCTGTTCCGGTGTCATCTGGTCGAGATTGGGCGAGGAAGTCATGCCGCTGATTGTGTCAGAGCAGGTCGTCAACAGCGATAAACCGATGGGCTAATGGCAGGGGCTAAAGCACTGTGATCGCGCTGCCTGCGCCGACCCGCTGCCACGGCAAACCCAGTACCAAGGCTTGAAGTTGCTCGTTATCGAGTTCGACTTCCGATCCGTGACGGATGCCGGGCCAATGAAACTTGCCTTGGTTCAATCGTCGCGCTGCCAGCCAAATGCCCACACCGTCATGCACCAAGACTTTCATTCGGTTGGCACGGCGATTAGCGAAGAGGTATGCGCAGTGCGGCTTCGCCACACCGAACACCGCGATCACCCTGGCCAGCGCGGTCTCGGTACCGGCGCGCATGTCCATAGGCTCGGTGGCAAGCCAGATGGCATCGATCCGAATCATTCCAACAGGTCTCGCAGAAAGGTGGCACAGGCGACAGCGCTTTCGGTCGGCCAGTTCACTTTGACGGTGCCACGCGGGTGCTGGATTTCAATGCAGATACTTGATGAAGCTGCCTGCGAATGTCCTCCGGCTAGCGGCAAGGGCACTGGAATGAAAGCAGGTTGCAGCGCCATAGTTTTGTTCGTGAGTACCCTAATCCATTTATGTACGAGGTTCGCGTTAAGGCTGTGCTTCTGCGCGACGCTGGCAATCGATGCGCCGGGCTGGGCGCACTCTTGGACAACTTGGGCCTTGAAGGATTTTGAATAGGAACGGCGTTGTGACTGCATGGAAAGACCCGCTTAAAAGGCTAGAAATGGTGTCCACTTAAATTAGGTGGACACCATCGCCTTTGGCGTCGGGGTCAGGAAGGTGAGTTGGCCGGACGGTTACAGCCTTGTCGGCTAAGACGCAGGTGAACCAAGATTTAACGCCTCCCCTCAAAAAAGCCAGCGCAGGAGCAACGAACACCTCAAGTCACAATCGCACCCGCGAAAGTCACTTTATAGCCAGCCTTGGTCGCCAAAAGGCCTTTATTTTCAACATATTGAGAATGTCAATAGATTTATTTTTTATTTTTACCCTTGAATTCATTTTTTCAAAACGGAGTATATATATTTGTAACCAATCCAAAAGCTGAAACCTCATCCTCTAGGTAATCATTCACAAGGATGAGGGCTGCGGCCACAGCTCAATCAATGATTATGGAAATGCTCCAAAGCGAAAGCCAACAGCTGGAGCGGAGCTATTCGTTTCTTCGTCCGCAGGACGCCTACGCTTTCTTTTTGACATCAAACAAAGTCGCAATTTTTTGGGATAGCCACGCTCGTAATTTGAGAATTGACAACTTGTCAAAACCTTAAATCTGGGACGCCTAAAGCGATCATACCGGCTTAAAGAGTATAGAATAAACATACTCTTTAAGAGAGAACATTGACAACACGGCACCAAGTCAGTGATTTTTTCGTTGACATCCATATTCTTAGCAAGCACCATAAGCCCTAGCTGACCTGTTTAGAAACGCATACCAGAAGTCAATTTAACTAAAAACTAGAGATCCCACTTTCTAGCATTCAAAATTACGCCCCACTCCACCTTAGTTACCCATAAGGACTTTGTGGCGCGCTAATTATACATACTAAATTTGATGCGTCAGCCTAAGAGTCTTAAGACAAATAAATATTTAGTTGCAGCCCTAGTACAGGATGGAAGCGGCTCATCGTAACTCAGTGCTATCGACCGGGTACACGCACTGAATCGCACATGAGATATTCAATGGCCGTCACTAAAACAATCCAACTGACACCTGCCCCGAACACGCTTCGTAGCAGTTGGGTAAGACAAGAACTCCTTCCTGCAATTTTCGGTATTAGCACGGAAGCCGCAAGAAAATATCGATCACAAGGAAAATGGCTGCAAGGTAAACATTGGCGTCGAGACCCAGCCAACCGTGTCGTTTATAACACAATTGAAATTGAACTCTGGCTTGGAGGTAATTAAATGGCTTTGGTATGGCCGCGTGGAATCGAATTGAATGGACGACAGATTCGAATTTCCTTTATGCATGAGGGAAAACGCTACAAAGAACCTATCGGAAATGAGACCGTTGATCAGGCATCAATAAAGTATGCCGAAGCAAAGCGCAACACCATTTTATCTGAAATAAAGAACAACAGATTTAACTATGCTGCCCACTTTCCCAATTCACGGCGTGTACTGCCAAAGAAAGACGAAAAATCGAAAAGGACAGTAGCTCAAGGTGTAGCGCGCTATTTGGAAGTTCAAATGGCACGACACGCAACCACAACCGGGAAAAACTATGCATACAAAGCTAAGCATCTGCTGGACAAGTTTGGCTCTGACTGCATAGCGGACATCTGCAGGTCTGATCTACAACTGTTTCAGACCGGGCTATTGAAAACATTGTCGCCAAAGTCTGTGAATGATGTTTTCACAATTGTCAGGGGTGTGTGGGACGACGCTCACTCTGACGGTGTTATTTCGATCAATCCATGCAAAATGATCAAAAACATCAAGCATGACAAGGACGACGACAGCGCTGACCCGTTCACTCGCGATGAGATGGAAAAGATCTCAGTGATTCGTGAGTCCAGGGCGCAGGACGTCAACATGATCTTGTTCAATTGCTGGACGGGATTGTCAGTGTCTGAACTCATTGCGCTGTGCTGGGATGACGTAGACCTTGAGACCGGTACGATCTACGTGAGGGCGGCGCGAGTCGAGGGGGAGTACAAAGTACCGAAGGAGTCTGTTCGGGCTCGTAAGATTGAGCTGATTGACCCAGCGTTGGAGTATCTGAAGAAGCACTGGGAATTCACCGGCCACCTCCCACCTGTTGCTCTTGAAATCACGCAACGGGACAACAACACCACGCGCCTGATGCATCTCAAACTGGTATTCCGAAACTCCGTGAGCATGAAGCCCTGGTACGGAAATAGCTTGAACCGCTGGTTCACTAGCCACCTGAAAAACGTAGGTGTGAGGCATCGCGGCGTTAACCAGTGCAGGCATACATTCGCAAGCCAAGCGATCAGCTCTTATGTGCCGCTTGAGTGGATTGCGCGTCAGCTTGGGCACGCCGACACGACGATGGTGAAGAAGCATTATGGTCGCTTCCTACCGTCAGAGACGCGGAGCATGGCAGCAATGGTGTCGCAGATGATGGGGTTCCGCGACAAGCCTGAAGCGGCCTAGAGCGGACTGGAGGGACGTGATTGTGTTCTAATTTTGTCCTAATGCGGACTCCAGAAACAAAAAACCCCCGAAATACTCAATGATTTCAGGGGCTTCTCGTTAACGAATGTGGCGGTGAAGAAGGGATTTGAACCCTTGATACGATTTCTCGTATACACACTTTCCAGGCGTGCTCCTTCGACCACTCGGACACTTCACCGTTTCTCTTCAAGCCTTGCGGCCCGTCGAGGTGCGCTAATTTAGTGAAAGCGCTCCCCTTTGGCAAGCATTTTTTTCAGTTTTTTCATGTATTTGCACCAGAGCCCGGCTGGGCGCTGACCGACCAGTCAGCCTTGCTGCTTTACCTTGCCCATCGCGCTGGGTAACGTCGGTGCCACGCCAACAAAAGGACTCTGCCATGAGCGAGCTGATTACCTACCACGCCGAAGACGGCATCGCCACCCTGACCCTGAACAACGGCAAGGTCAATGCCATCTCGCCGGAGGTAGTCAGCGCGTTCAATGCCGCGCTGGACCGCGCCGCCGAGGCCCGCGCAGTGGTGATCATCACCGGGCAGCCGGGCATTCTGTCGGGCGGCTACGACCTCAAGGTGATGACCCGCGGCCCACAGGAAGCCATCAGCCTGGTCACCGCCGGGTCCACCCTCGCCCGCCGCCTGCTGGCTCACCCCTTCCCGGTGGTGGTCGCCTGCCCGGGCAATGCCGTGGCCAAGGGCGCCTTCCTGCTGCTGTCGGCCGACTACCGCATTGGCGTCGAAGGGCCGTACAAGATCTGCCTGAACGAAGTGCAGATCGGCATGACCATGCACCACGCTGGCATCGAACTGGCCCGCGACCGTCTGCGCCGCTCGGCCTTCCACCGGTCAGTGATCAACGCCGAAGTGTTTGACCCGCATGCGGCGGTGGATGCCGGCTTCCTCGACAAGGTGGTGCCCGCCGAACAACTGCAGGAAGCGGCGCTGAACGTGGCGCGGGAATTGAAGAAACTGAACATGCTGGCGCACAAGAACACCAAGCTGAAGGTGCGCAAAGGGCTGCTCGAGGCCTTGGACACCGCCATACAACTGGACCAGCAGCCTATGGGTTGACCCTGCTGGCCGCTACGCGGATCGGGCGTACCTGATCCCGCGCAGGGGCGGGCTCACCCGCGAAGTGGCCAGCACAGGCTGATACCGGTATTTGCCCCAGCCAGTGCACAGCCGTACACTGCCCAGCGACTGTCTGGTGTGAGTCGTACCATGCTTTATTCATTGCGCATGCTCCTGCTGGCGCTGCACTTTCTCGCCGTTGGCGTCCTGGGCCTGGCCATTGGCCTGTGCCGCCCCTTCAACCCCGACAACAGCCGCCTGTTCGCCCGCCTTTACAGCCGGCCGGCCACCTGGCTGTTGCGCATCAAGGTCAAGGCCGAGGTGGGCCCGCTGTGGGACCAACCACCCGGTTGCGTGATCGTGGCCAACCACCAGTCCAACTTCGATCTGTTCGTGCTGGGCCAGGTGGTGCCGCAGCGCACGGTCGCCATCGGCAAGAAAAGCCTGGGCTGGATACCGTTGTTCGGTCAGCTGTTCTGGCTGGGCGGCAACGTGTTGGTCGACCGCAACAATGCCTACCAGGCGCGCAAGGCCCTGCAGAAGACCACCCGGGTGCTACAGAACGACACCTCTATCTGGATTTTCCCCGAAGGCACACGCAATGCCGGCGAGCAGTTGCTGGCGTTCAAGAAAGGCGCGTTTCACATGGCCATCGAGGCCGGCGTGCCGATCGTGCCAGTGTGCGTCAGCCGCTATGCCCGGCGCCTGAGCCTGAACAGCTGGCGCCGCCGCACCGTGATCGTGCGCTCGCTGCCGCCCATTGCCACCGCGGGCCTGACCCAGCAGGACCTGCCAGCACTGGTGGAGCAGTGCCGTGTGCAGATGCAACAGTGCATCGAGCGCATGGAAGGGGAACTGGGCAAGAGCTAGGTTGCTCTTCAGCCGTCTACAGCCCAAGCTATGAACCGTGTTCAACCGGAATAAGCGGGCAACCATGGGTCGAGTAGTGGCGTCAGCGGTGTACAGCGCCGGCCGGAAGGTCACCAACATCAGCATCGACGAGGGCAGCGAGTGGGCACGCAAGCCTGGGCATTTTGTCTGGATCGGCCTGGAAGAGCCCAACGCCGAGGAACTGGCCACCCTGCAATGCCAGTTCAACCTGCACGAACTGGCCATTGAGGATGCCCTGGAAAAGCACAGCCGGCCCAAGCTCGAGACATTCGGCGACGCGCTGTTCATCGTCACATACTCGCCGGTACGTCACGAAGGCAAGCTGGAGTTCATCGAAACCCACATCTTCGCCGGCAACGGCTATATCATCACCTGCCGCAACGGCCACTCCAAATCCTATGCCATGGTGCGCCAGCGCTGCGAGGCTCGGCCCTTGCTGCTGGAGCACGGTGAGGACTTCGTGCTGTACGCCCTGCTCGACTTCGTCACCGAAAACTACCAGCCAGTCAGCGAAGCCATCCATGGCGAGATCGAAGCGCTGGAGCAGAGCGTGCTGGGTGGCTCACTGCAAGAGGACGACATTCGCCGCCTGCACAGCCTGCGCCGCGATATCCTGCGCCTGCGCCGCTACGTGGCGCCCATGGTTGAGGTCAGCGAAGAGCTGCAGCGCCTGAGCTTCCCGTTTATCGACAAGAACATGCGCCCGTATTTTCGTGATGTGCAAATCCACGTCACACGGCAGATGGAGGACTTGTCGGGCATTCGCGACATTGCCAGCCAGACCATCGAGATCGGCATGTTCCTGGAGTCGTCACGGCAAAGCATCGTGCAACGCAAGTTTGCCGCGTGGGCGGCGATCCTGGCGTTCCCCACGGCGATCGCCGGGGTGTATGGGATGAACTTCCAGAATATGCCGGAGCTGAGCTGGCATTACGGCTATTTTGCGGTGTTGGGGGTGATTGCTGCGGGGTGTACCGGGTTGTATGCCAGTTTCAAGAGGTCGGGCTGGCTATAAGCCGCTTGAGGTCCATCGCGACACAATGCCGCTACGGGCACCGGCGTTGCCGGCGTGGGAGCGGGCGTGCCCGCGAACACCGGCGGAGCCGGTGCCAGACACCGCGTCGCCTGCTTCGCGGGCAAGCCCGCTCCCGCAATGAATCGCGCAGGCTTTTCAATTTTTCAGAAAGACAGTTGCGCCTCCATCGGTAGCGTGAGCTTTAAGAAGCAGGCGGCGCGGTGGCTGTGCTGGGGCAGCCAAGCGGCCCTCGGCGATTTCAGGCGTTACCGGAAAGCTTGAGCCGCGCCGCCTGGGTGAAGTCCAGCATGCGGTTCAATGGCTTGATCGCCTTGGGCACCAACGCGGGGTCGACAAAAATCTCATCCCCCCCATTGCGCAGGCAGTGCAGCACGCGCTCGAGGGTGTTCATGGCCATCCACGGGCAGTGTGCGCAGCTGCGGCAGGCGGCGCCGTTGCCGGCAGTAGGCGCTTCGACGAATACCTTGTCCGGGCACAACTGCTGCATCTTGTAGAAGATGCCGCGGTCGGTAGCAACGATGAAGGTCTTGTTCGGCAAGGTCTGCGCGGCCTTGATCAATTGGCTGGTGGAACCCACCGCATCCGCCAACTCGATCACCGCTTCCGGTGATTCGGGGTGCACGAGGATGGCGGCGTCCGGGTACAACGCCTTCATGTCGGCCAACTGACGCGACTTGAATTCTTCATGGACGATACAGGCACCGTCCCACAACAGCATGTCGGCACCGGTCTGCTTCTGGATGTAACGGCCCAAGTGCTGGTCCGGGCCCCAGATGATGGTTTCGCCGTTGTCCATCAGGCTTTCGACGATTTCCAGTGCGCAGCTGGAGGTCACTACCCAGTCGGCACGGGCCTTCACCGCAGCGGAGGTATTGGCATACACCACCACGGTACGCTCCGGGTGCTGGTCGCAGAACGCCGAAAACGCTTCGACCGGGCAGCCCAGGTCGAGCGAACAGGTGGCCTCCAGGGTCGGCATCAGCACGCGCTTTTCCGGGGTGAGGATTTTTGCCGTTTCGCCCATGAAGCGCACACCGGCCACGATCACCGTTTCGGCGGGGTGGTTCTTACCAAAGCGGGCCATTTCCAGCGAGTCGGACACGCAGCCGCCGGTTTCTTCGGCCAGCGCCTGAATGACCGGGTCGCAGTAATAATGGGCGACCAGCACAGCGTTCTGGGCCTTGAGCTCGGCAGCGATGGCCGCACGGTATTCGGCCTCCTGCTCGGCTGTCAGCGGGTTGGGCTGCTTGGCGTCGAGGTGGGCCTGAACCAACAGGCGTTCGGAAATCTGGGTCATGATCGCTGGACCTGCAGGCGCGCGTGCGCATCAAATCGAGTGTATCACCCGGCCCTGACAGATCGGCTAAGGGTGCCGGACGGCGCAGGCCGCCACGGCCCTCTGCGGGCGCGGATTATTATCGGAGGCCGAAGGCTACAGAGAATCCAGCGATTACTAAAGGGGTTTTTGTGTTGCCGGCGCTGGCCTGTTCGCGGGTGAAGCCACCAGGAGACCAGCGCCGGATAACCATCACCCCCGCGGCGACAGCGCTGCGAGGTGCGCGGCCATCAGCATGGCGAATTCTTCCACGGTCATCTTCTGCCCATTGAAATCGACCATGCCATCGGCATAGTGCAGGCTGCTGACCACATCATCGCCCTGCACGGTGGCCAGGCCGCTCTGCACGGCCATCATGCCGACCATCTCCCCGGCCTGCCCCGACTGCATGGCGATCGCCTGGGCATCGGTTTGGCCATCGAGCAGCGCTTGCAGTGTCGCCAGGTCGCCAATCATGGGTTTGGACAGCGAGAGCTTGCTCTTCACCTCGGTGACGACCTGTTTGCTCAGCTGGTCCGGCGGCAGGTCGAAGCTGGCCGGCGCGGCGAAGTCCATCGCCAGGTTGAAGCGGCTCTCGCCGTTGGCGGTCTTGAACGACAGGTTTTCCACCGCCACCTTGGGCCTGGCCGCCAGCAGTTGCTGCAGGTCGCCCTGGAAGCGGGCCTTTTCAGCGTCGTCCATCTGGATTTGCGGCACAGGCTGGCCGGCAGCAGCGGCAGCTTCGAACTCCGGCAGGTGCGACTGGTACCACTTCGACAAGGCCTGCAGCGCCGGGGCATTGACCGAGGTGATGCTTACCGCCATTTGCGCCTTGCCCACCGCGCGGCCGTCCCAACTGATGTCCCCGACCTTGTACTCCACGCGGCCGCCCACGGTGTCGGGGGTTTCAAGACTCTGCAGGGCATACTGCTCCACGCCCTTGACCAGCAGGACCTGCTGTTTTGGCCCTAGCGTGACCTTGGCCTCGGCTAGCAACAGGTCGACGTTGCCCACGTAGATATTGTCGTACGGCGTGGCCGCCAGGTTGCCACCAAGCTTGAGGCCCTGAAGCTCGAATGTGGCCGGTGGCTGGTCGTCGTTCACCAGCTTCATCAGCAAACGGCCGGCATGGCCGTGGAACTTGGAGGCCTTGCCGTCCTTGTCGCCACTGACCTCCAGTTGCATCCCCGAAAAATCGAGGCGGTTGCCGTCTGCCTTGTCGAGCTTGAGCGGCGCCAGTTGAATCCGGCTGACCACATCCCCCCCGTAACCCAGGCTGGTCTGCGCGCTAAGCGGCACATTGCCGCCGGCAGCGTCGAACCAAGGCGCGACGGCATCGTCCTTCTGCAACGTGCTGTTGCTGACGGCCATCACCGGCACCAGCTTCAGCGCCTTGATCCGCGACCAGGGGAATGGGCCGTGCTCGATGTGGTCGGTCACGCCCACGTCGAAGTTGATCACCTCGCCTTCACCCACGTTGATGTCGCGGGCCTTGAGCCGGTACTGGGCAGTACTGCTGAAGAAGTGCTGCTCCAGCGACACCCGCTCGATACGCAGGCTGCCACCGGTGGTGACCAGGGCCTTTTGCAGCTCGGCGTTGCTGCGGGCAAGCGCGTTGTCCAGCTCGGCTGGCAACTGCTTGCCGGTGTACCAGGCGCCAGCGGTGGTTGCGACGGCGATGGCAACCGCCAGGCCGGAAAGAATGCCAACTGATTTCTTCATGAATTGAACCGATTGCTGTCCGTAAGGGCTGGGTAGGCGGCCACGGGCCACACAGAGTACGAAGAATATCACCCCCGCAGGCACGGGACGCAGGCCAAAGTGCCGAAATCCTGCCTTTCGGAAGCATCTAACAAACCGATTGACCACATGACCGAATCGTTGATTTTTTCGAACACACAAATTGATCAGAACCGCAAAAAACCGCGTAAAAACCGAACAAAATCCACTTAATATCGATAAATATTTCAATGTTGTAACGTCTTGTCATGTTTAACTTGACACCCACCTACCCATCGTTTTTTATTTTCACCACTTTGCGCGCCCCCTCGCGCCTTCCGCTGCTCCAACATAAAAGGTGAACAACATGGAGCCCACCCGCTCGCCCTTGCCGCATGCGCCATACCCCGTGCCCGCCGTTCGCGCCCAGCAACAGGAGCCATGCCAGCATGCAGCATGACCCTAGCGCTGCCAGCAACGGCCAACTTCGCAAAACCCTGCGCCTGTGGCACGTGATCATCATTGGCCTGGCCTACCTGACACCGATGACGGTATTCGACACCTTCGGCATCGTCAGCGGGATAACCGCCGGCCACGTGCCCAGCGCGTACATCCTGGCGCTGGCCGGCATCCTGTTCACCGCAGTCAGCTATGGCACCCTGGTGAAACGCTTCCCGCAGTCGGGTTCGGCCTACACCTACACCCAGCGCGCGATCAACCCGCACGTGGGTTTCCTGGTCGGCTGGTCGTCGTTACTGGATTACCTGCTGCTGCCAATGGTCAATGCCCTGCTGGCCAAGCTGTACCTCTCGGCGATGTTCCCGGAAGTACCCGCATGGGTGTGGGTGGCCGCTTTCGTGACCCTCATCAGCCTGATCAACATGCGCAGCGTGAACCTGGTGGCGCACTTCAACCTGCTGTTCGTGGGCGTGCAGGTGGCGATCATCGCCGTGTTCATCTACCTGTGCGTGCGTGGCCTGCACCACGGTGAAGGGCTTGGCACGGCCTGGAGCCTGATCCCGTTCGCCGACGGTCAGACCCAGTTCAGCGCACTGGCCGCCGGCGCGACCATCCTGTGCTTCTCGTTCCTGGGCTTTGACGCCGTCACCTGCCTGTCCGAAGAAACCCGCGACCCGGGCAAGACCATCCCGCGGGCGATCTTCCTCACCGCCCTGATCGGTGGCGTGGTGTTCATCACCGTGTCGTACTTCATCCAGGCCTACTTCCCGACCATGGCGCGTTTCCATGACCACGAGGCGGCCCTGCCGGAAATCGCCCTGTATGTCGGGGGCAAACTGTTCCAGTCGGTGTTCATTGCCTGCACGGTGATCAACACCATCGCCTCGGGCCTGGCCTCGCAGACCAGCGTGTCGCGCCTGCTGTACGTGATGGGCCGCGACAACGTGATCCCGGCCCGCGTTTTCGCCCGCCTGCACGCACGCTACAAGACACCGGTACTGAACATTGCCGTGGTCGGCATCATTTCGCTGTCGGCGATCTTCTTCGACCTGGTGACTGCCACCTCGATCATCAACTTCGGCGCGCTGGTGGCGTTCAGTTTCGTCAACCTGTCGGTGATCAACCATTGCTACCTGCGCGAGGGCAACCGCAAGGGCCTGGCCAACCAGCTGAAGTACCTGGTACTGCCCACCATCGGCTTCTGCATCATCGTTTCGCTGTGGCTGGACCTGAATGCCCACTCGCTGATCTTTGGCGGTATCTGGGCTGCGCTCGGCCTGCTGTACCTGGGCTGGCTGACCAAGGCGTTCCGCTCGGCGCCCCCCAACTACGTGCCTGAATGACCCACGCTACCCACAACGCCCGCGCCTGGCCGCGGGCGTTGCAGTGTTCGAAAAGGAAAGCTCCATGCTGCTGCGCCGCCTCTCCATCCAATGGAAGATCACCTTGCTGGCCGGCCTTTGCCTGCTGGCCATCGTCGCCTTGCTGGTGGCCACCTCGCTGACTCAGGCACAGCGCAGTGCCACGCTGGTCAACCAAGCCAACACCGCCATGCTCGACAGCAGCGCGCGGCAGCGCCTGGAGGCCCATGCCGAAACCCAGGCCCTGCGCATTCAGCGCTACTTCATGGACGCTTATCAATACGGCAATGGCTTTGCCCGCCTGGTGCAAGTGCTGCAAGCCCGAGGTGGCAACGACCTGCGCGCCGAACTCACCCGCCAGGCGCGAGCCAGCCTGGCCGGCAAACCTGACATGATCGGCCTGTACCTGGTGTTCCAACCCGATGCACTGGACCAGCAAGACAGCCAGTACCGCGGCCAGGACGCGGTGGGCAGCAACGAGAGCGGGCGCTTTTCGCTGTACTGGTCGCAGCCGCGCCCGGGCACCCTGGAGCGCGAAGCCATGCCAGAAGCGCTGCTCGGCGACGCCAGCATCGGCAGCAACGGCGCGGCGAAAAACCGCTGGCTGACCTGCCCACTGGAGACCGGCAAAACCTGCCTGCTGGAACCGTATCTGGACGAGGTCAACGGCAGCCAGGTACTGATGACCAGCATCGCCCTGCCCTTGCTGGAACATGGCAAAGTGGTGGGCGTGGTCGGCCTGGATATCAGCCTGGACAACCTGCAGCAACTGAGCACAAACGGCCGCCGCGAGCTGTTCGAGGGTCAGGGCCAGGTGAGCATCGCCAGCGCGGCCGGCCTGCTGGCAGGCAATAGCCGCGACGCCAGCATGCTCGGCAAACCCGTTGAGCCTGCAGTTGCCGCTGGCCAGTTACGGGTTGCGCACCCCTTCACGCCCATTCCCGACGCCGCCCCGTGGCAGGTATTGCTGGAAGTGCCGGAAAGCGTGCTGCAGGCGCCCGCGGTAGCCCTCAATCAGCGCCTGGATGCGCACAACCAGCGTGCCAACCTGACCAGCCTGCTGATCGGCCTGGGCGCGGCAGTGCTGGGCTTGCTGCTGGTGTGGCTCACGGCCCGCGGGGTAACCCGCCCGATCCTGGCGGTGGCTGCCCGGCTTGAAGACATCGCCAGCGGCGAAGGCGACCTTACCCGCCGCCTGGACTACGCCCGCCAGGACGAACTGGGCCAGCTCAGCGCGTGGTTCAACCGCTTCCTCGACAAACTGCAGCCGGTCATCGCCCAGGTCAAAGGCTCGCTGCAGGAGGCCCGAGGCACCGCCGACCAGTCGGCAGCCATCGCCAGCCAGACCAGCGCCGGCATGCAGCAGCAACACCGTGAAATCGAGCAAGTGGCCACCGCGGCCAACGAAATGAGCGCCACCGCGCTGGATGTCGCCCATAACGCCGCGCAGGCGGCCCAGGCGGCACGTGCCGCCGACCAGGCCAGCCAGGAAGGCCTGCAGTTAATCGACAGTACCCGCCAGGGCATCGACCGGCTGGCACTGGACATGGACACGGCCATGGCCGACGCACGCGCCCTGGAGAGCCGCAGCACTCAGATCGGCACGGTACTGGAAGTCATCCGTACCATCGCCGAGCAGACCAACCTGCTGGCACTGAATGCGGCCATTGAAGCAGCCCGTGCCGGGGAAGCCGGCCGTGGCTTTGCCGTAGTCGCCGACGAGGTGCGCGGGCTGGCACAGCGCACGCAGGTGTCGGTGGAGGAAATTCGCCAGGTCATCGAAGGTTTGCAGCAAGGCACCCAGGATGTCGTGGGCGCCATGCACGAGGGCCAACGCCAGGCGCAAGCCAGTGCCGCACGCATGGAGCAGGCCCTGCCGGCACTGCAACGCATTGGCGAGGCGGTGGCGGTGATCAGCGACATGAACCTGCAGATTGCCTCGGCCGCCGAGGAACAGAGCGCAGTGGCCGAAGAGGTGAACCGCAACGTAGCCGGCATTCGCGACGTTACCCAATCGCTGGCAGGCCAGGCAGACGAGTCGGCTCGCATCAGCCAGGCCTTGAACCGGCTGGCCAACCAGCAACAAGCGCTCATGGAGCAGTTCCGCGTCTAATCTGTAAGGGCTTCTTCGCGGGTAAACCCGCCCCCACAGGGACCCGCACTGGCCTTTGAAGCCATGCCCCTCTGTAGGAGCGGGTTCACCCGCGAAGAGGCCCTCACAGGCACCACAGCATCATCGTTTTTGCCGAGCACACCTTATGCAAACCGCCCCCCGATCTTCGTTCTTCGACATCGCCAGCGAACAGGGCCTGCTGCGCACCTCGATCGCCGTCACCCTGTTCATCGCCAGCATCGGCATCGCTTTCGGCGTGGCCTCCGGGTCGTTCTCGATCATGTTCGATGGCGTTTACTCACTGGTCGACGCCAGCATGAGCGGCCTGTCGCTGGTGGTGGTCAAGCTGATCACCTCGCATACCACCAGCGTGCAGATGTCGCGCAAGCTGCGCGAGCGTTTCACCATGGGCTTCTGGCACCTGGAGCCGATGGTGCTGGCACTCAATGGCATCCTGCTCAGCGGCGTGGCGGTCTATGCCCTGATCAACGCCGTCAGCAGCCTGCTGCAGGGCGGCCGACACCTGGAGTTCGGCATTGCCATGGTCTACGCGGTAGTGACCGTGATCTGCTGCGTGACCATCGCCCTGGTCGAGGCCCGCGCCAACCGCCAGCTGAAGTCGGACTTCGTGGCCATGGACGTCAAGGGCTGGGTGATGTCGGCCAGCATCACCGCGGCACTGCTGATCGCCTTCTGCTTTGGTTACGCGGTTCAGGGAACCTCATGGGAGTGGGTATCACCGTACATCGACCCGGCGGTACTGGCGCTGGTGTGCCTGGTGATTGTGCCGCTGCCGATGGCGGTGGTGCGCCAGGCCCTGGCGGACATTTTCCTGGTCACCCCAGGCGACCTCAAGCTGCACGTGGACGAAGTGGCCAAGGCCTTTGTCGCCCGCCACGGGTTGCAGTCCTACCGTGCCTATGTTGCCAAGGTCGGGCGCTCACGCGAGATCGAGCTGTACTTCATCGTACCCAAGGCCATGGCAGCGAAGACCATCGATGAATGGGACGCGTGGCGCAACGAGATTGGTGAAGCCGTGGGCGGTGAAGGGCCGAACCGCTGGTTGACGGTGGTGTTCACGGGCGACCCGGAATGGGCGGAATGAGCTTTCGAGAATGCCGGGCTGGCATGGCACGGCCAGCCCTGCATCTGAAACCCTGCGGCACCGCCCGCCACGGGCAGAGCCGCCTGGCGGCACGTGTCAGCGGTTGCCCATGCGCTGCAGGGTTGCAGGCTTGTAGCGGTCTTCGGAGGGCACTGGCTGGCTGAAGTCGAGCGTTTTGCTTTCCTCGTTTTCCAACTTCTGAACCATGTAGCGGCGCGCCTGCAAATCATAGAATGCGTCGACGGTGGTCCAGGTGGTGGGCACGTTGTAGAAGTTGCTCATGTAGCCTATCGATACCCGCCACAGTTCGCCGTGGCTGTCATAGCGGTCGGCAAGCGCGATTTGCCAGCTGTCTTCGTCGAGGTAGAACACCCGTTTCGAGTAGATATGCCGCGCCGTTGGCCGCAACGTGCCCTCTACCACCCACACCCGGTGCAACTCGAAGCGGGTCGGCGCACTGAGCAGGTGGCCGGGCTTGATGATGTCATCGTACTTGTACTGCGGGCTGGCGATTCGATAGTTGTTGTAGGGAATGTAGATTTCTTTCTTGCCGACCAGCTTCCAGTCATAGCGATCGGGGGAGCCGTTGAACATATCACGGTCATCAACGGTGATCAGGCCATCGGAACCGCTGTCCGGCGTGTCGTAGGAGATGGTAGGGGCGCGACGCACCCGCCGCAGCCCTGGCACGTAGCCCCAGGCCATGCGTGGCTCCGCCACCTGGTTCAGCGTTTCGTACACCAGCGACGCCTCACCCGCCATACGGGCCGGGCTACGGGCGGCACTGAGGTAATAGAAGAGGATGTTGTTCAGCGTCGAGTAACTGCCGCCTTTGACGTAGTACTTGAACAGGACGTCCTGGTCATAAGTGGCCAGGCTGTACTGCCCATTGGCTTGAACGGTGGCTTCCGAGAGTTTGCGGACCACATAGGTACCGCGGTAGCGAGCGATATGGTTCCACAGGGCCTCCACGCCGCTTTGCGGGATCGGGAACGGGATACCGCCAAATGCGTGGATGAAGCCGTTGCCGCCTTCGGCCAGCTCCGCCGTGGTCGCGTTTTGCCGGGTGTTGTCGTACACCCACTGTGGCTCGGCAGCACTGCGGCGAGTGGTATAGACCGGGTAAGACATGGTTTGCGGGTAGGCTTTGAGCAGGGCGATCTGCCCGGGGCTCAGTTTGCTTTTGTACTGCTCGACATTTTCCGCGGTGATGGTGAACAACGGTTTGTCGTCCGGGTACGGATCAACGTAATGCTGGCCTGGCACGTAACCGGCCGGGGGTTTGCTCAGGCCGCCGGTCCAGGCGGGGATGCTGCCATCGGCGTTGCCCGCGGTTTCGCCGCCCAGGGGGGTAAGGTCTTTACCCAGCCGGCTTGCCTGTTGTTCAGACACAGCGGCGTGTGCCGCGCCGAAGGCGAACAGCATAACGGTGCCAACGACGAGAGAAAGACACTTGGCATGCTTGACGTAGTATTTCATGGTTAGCCCTGCTTGAAAGAATGAATACCTCGTTAGAACGAGTACTTCACGTCCATGCTGACGTTGTCCCTGTCACGGATCAGGTTGCTTTGCCCCGCACCGGTAAACAGGGTGTATTGCAGGCCGGCTTCAAAGCGGCTCAGGTAATCAGCCTTGATGCCGAAGGTGTAGCCTTTTCGGCCTTCCATGAAACTGCCGGTCAGGTCGGAGTTGCCTTTGAAGTTGTTGGTGTGGACGAAGAACGGCGAGAGGTTCACGCCAGCGTATACGTTGGTCCAGGTGCCCTGCATGCTGAGCGTGTAGCCATACGCCTCGCGGGTCATGGGGTTGTCGGTGGTGTCTGGGGTGCCGGCGAACTTGCGCTTTACCGGGGTGGGGTTGTACCCGGTATAACTCAAGTCGCTGCCGTGGTAGGACTGGGTCGCGATTTCGGCAATGCCGACCAACGAGTTGAAGCCCAACGACGGGCCAAAGTTGTAGATGGTGCCCAGCGAGGCGTTGATCGACTTGACACGCTCGTAGTTGGAATAGACCCCGCCCCGGCAGAACGGCTTACCGCCCAGCGAGGCACACGCCTGCGCGCCGCCGAGGTTGGCGTCGTACAGCCCCGACGTACCCGCCACGCCTTGCGCGAGAAGGTCACCCACCAGGTCGTTGGTTGCACTGATTGCAATCGGCAGATTCGGCCGATAGGAAATTTCACCGAAAACCGACGCATTGTTTATCGTGGTATTGAAGCTGAGGCCGTACATGCGAACGTCCTCGACATACTCACGGCGCACATTGGCATTCTGTGACAGGTCCAGGGTTGCCAATGCCCGCGCGGCGCTGGGGCCGATTAGCGAATCAAGCGTGGTCAGATCGACGCCACGGTAGGCGCCGGTGTCGATCTGCTGCACGGGCTCCTTGGCGTGGTAATTGGCAAAATAGAAGCCGAAGTCGGTGGCATTCAAGGCCTCGGCAATATAGTGCAAGCTGATACCGTATTGCCCGCTGGCCCGAGCCTTGTCGTCCGACTGCACGTTGCTGACCTTGAAGATGCCAGTGGCGGGGTCGAGGTAGCGGCTGGCATTGAAGGGGCCTTGGCCAAGGCCGCCCGGGATCTGGGTGGCCATGCCGTACGCTGCCATTGCCGGAACCAATGCAGGGACCTGGGCGTACGCAGTGTTGCCACCCGGCCCGAAGATATCGGTGGTGGAGTAGTAGCTGCCAACCGGGTCAAGCGCCGTTTCTTTCCATTTCAACTGGTAGTAAGCGTCCATGGACAGGTTGTCGGTCAGGCCGAAATTCAGGCTCAGCGCCTCAACCGGCACAAGCACTTCCTTGACCTGAGAGCCAGGCAAGCGGTACTTGACCGCATCCACGGGGTTCGAAACGCTCACGCCTCGATAGAACAAGGACTCACCCCAGTTGAACACCTGCCTGCCGAAACGCACCGTCAGGGGGTGATCGGCCACGTCCCATGCCCCGTATACGTAGGCATCCAGAATGTCGGCAGAGCGGCCGGCGAGGTGTCGGGTACTGCGGGTAAAGCTGTCATCCTTTGGATAATTCTGGCTAGGCTCTACCACCGCCGGGTTGTTGTAGTAGTCACTGCGTTTATCCATTATCTGCGTGTCATAGAACGCCGACCCACGAACGAACAGCCCATAATTCTGGTACTTGGCCTCAAGCTCCGAGGTCAGTTTGAACACCTGCGAAACAAGCCCGGTATCGAAGTTGCGGTTGCCGTCGTTGCCATTGAGCGCATCGTTGTTTTTCGCCTGGCCTTGAACTCGCCATACCTGGCCGAAAGACACGGTATTATCCAGGGTGCCGGTGATATCGCCATCGGCGAGGGCAAATTCGAGCGCTGCAGCGGGCTGGGTGAAGGTGATAGCTGACGCAAAGCCGAGCCATGCAACCCTGCTTTTCGACCCACAAGGGTCAGCAAAACGGAAAGGTTTCATCAGTACTGCTCCTGGGATGTCTTTTTGTTTTTTTACGCACCGGAGTGACGCGACCAGAGCAAGGTCCAAACTCGAATTATCTGACGATGCATGTCATCAAGATGCGTCCAAGGCTGGCTGCTGTCAATCGTCTAGCGGCGCTGACCATTCAGTTTCGTACGCGGCTTTGTTGCTTAAATCAGTGCCTTTTTCCGTGACTGAACGGCACAGCGCTGTGCGACAGGGCCGCGCTTGTCGTGATTTAAAAATTTTGACTACAATGGAATTCAGTTTATTAGAAGGGTGGCCACAATGAGCAAAACCTCCGGGGGTGCCGAGCGCTCCTACCGTGGCGTCAGCCAAGAGCAGCGCATCAAGGCCCGCCGGGAGGCCTTCATGAAGGCGGGGATGCAGCTTTTCGGCACCCAGGGCTACCGCGCCACGACCGTGCGCGACCTGTGCAGCGAGGCGAAACTCACCGATCGGTACTTCTACGAGTCCTTCGAGGGCACGGAAGAGCTGCTGTGCGCGGTGTACGTATCGATCATGGACGACCTGGAACAACGCCTGAACCAGCTCTACCAGGACCACGACCAGGTACACCACCACGCAGGCCGCAAGTTCCTCGCCACGTTTTTCGAGGCCATGCAGGACCCGCTGGTGGCGAAAATCGTATTGGTCGAAGTGCTCGGGGTAAGCCAACGCGTCGACAACCTCTACCAGCAGAACAACTTGCGCTTCTGCAACTTCCTGTTGTCCGCGATCAACCGCACCTACGGTGGCTTCAAGCCGGTCGCCTCGGAACTGTACATGTGCATGGGCATACTCGGGGCAATAAACCAGATTGCCGTTTACTGGACCTTGAGCCAATACCGGGACCCTGTGAACGTGCTGATCGACACAGGGCTTGCCCTGATCGAAGGCTGCGCCAAGGTGCCTGGCGCAGCCCTGTACGATCAGCAGGGTGGGAAAACGGACTGATAGCTGCCCAGTTCAATGAATACCGATTTGGTCCGCGTGTGCTCGAGCAGTGCCTCGATGCCGTTCTCCTGGCCGATACCGGACAGCTTGCTGCCGGAAACGGGCATTTGAGGCGGCACCTGGCCCCAGGTATTGACCCAGCAGATACCCGCCTCCAGCGCGTGCACGATACGGTGCGCCTGGGAGATGTTCTGGGTTACCACGCCGCCCGCCAGGCCTAGTACCGAGGCATTGGCACGCGCGATCACCTCTTGCTCGCTGTCGAAGGTCAACAGGCTCATCACCGGCCCGAATATCTCTTCCTGAACAATCTGCATGTCGTCGCTGCAGTCCGTAAACACAGTCGGAAGCAAGTAACTGCCTGCCGCGAACGCCTGCCCTGCCGGCAGGTGCCCGCCACACAGCAATGTCGCGCCGGCGTCGCGACCGCTTTGAATGTAGGCCAGCACTTTCTCGCGGTGCGCCTGGCTGACCAAAGGGCCGAACCGCGTGCGCGGGTCACTGGGGTCGCCAATCGCAATATTTTCAACCCGTTTCAGGATTGCGCGCTGCAGCCTGGCCTGGATAGCGCGGTGCACGAACACCCGCGTACCACTGGTGCACACCTGGCCGCTGCTGAAGAAGTTAGCCATTACCGCAATATCTGCCGCTCGCTCGATATCGGCGTCGGGCAGAATGATCAACGGTGATTTGCCACCCAGTTCCATGGTGACCTTCTTCAATGTGCCGGCGGCGCTGGTCATCACTTTCATGCCGGTCGCGACGCTCCCGGTGAACGAAATCTTGGCGATACCTGGGTGCTCGCTGAGCGCCTTGCCCACGGCCTGATTGCCTTGCAGCACATTGAACAACCCTGCGGGTACGCCAGCCTCGACCAGCAGTTCGGCCAGGCGCAGGGTGGACAAGGGTGTCAACTCGCTGGGCTTGAACACCATGGCATTGCCAGCCGCAAGCGCGGGCGCCAGCTTCCACATGGCAATCTGAAGGGGGTAGTTCCAGGCGCCTACCCCGGCCACCACACCCAGCGGTTCTCGTCGGGTATAGGTGAACGCTGTTTCGCCCACAGGTGACTGCCGGCCTTCGATAGCCGCCATCAAGCCGGCAAAGTAGCGCATGACCGCTACCCCGCCTTTGATGTCGACCCTGGAGGTATCGAAGATTGGCTTGCCGGTATCGAGGGTTTCCAGCTGCGCCAGTTCGTCATTGCGCAGCAAGATCAGCTTGGCTGCATCCAGCATTATCGCAGTGCGCTCAGCCACCGGAAGCTTGACCCACTCGCGTTGCGCCGCGCTGGCCGACAGCACGGCGTCGTCGACCTGCCCTGCGCTGGCTTGCTCGACAGTGGCCAACAGCTGGCCGTTGGCTGGGTTGATCGAGTCGAATGTGCTGCAACCGCTGGCGTAGACCTGCCTGCCATCGATGAACTGCCCTATGGTTCTGTGCATGTTGGTGATCCTCTTGCTCAGGCAGGCTGAGTACGGGCCGGCAGGAATTTGCCATAGTGGTGCGCTACGCCAAGGTCCTTGGCGAACCCACCGTCCCTGGCATAGGCCACTCGCCCATTGACCAACGTGGCCAGCACTGCCTGGTCGTTGCGGTTGACCAACCGCCTGAGCGGGGTGTTTTCGATGAGGTCTTCGCTGACCGCGTCCAGGTCACTGTTCAAGCCCTGGGGGTCAACGATGGCGATATCTGCCCGGGCGCCCGGCCTCAGCCTGCCTGCGTCGAGCCCGTACCAGTCGGCCAGTTCGGAAGTGACACGCGCCACCCCCTCGCCCACACTCATGAAGTGGTTACCTTCCAGGTGGGCATCGCGGATATATTTCAGGAAGCGCAACGGGAAATTGTAGAAAGCCAGGCCACGAATATGCGCCCCGGAATCAGCGAAGCCGACATGGACGCTGCGGCTGCGCATGAGTTTGTGCATGACCTCGACCCGGCTGTTGCCCATAAGCGTGGTCCAGACAAGCTCGGATTTGTACTGCACCGCCAGATCGAGGAAGCAGTCGATAGGGTCCTGCTCGCGCGACCTGGCGATTTCGCCGAAATTGCGGCCAATCAGGTTTGGGTCCGGGCAGGCTGTGACATAAGCGTCGGAAAAGTCCCGTTGCCAGAGCCCTACTTTCAATACGCTGCCCAAACCCTGTTTGAATAATTCACGGAACTCGGGCTTGGTGGCTTCTGCGTACTGGTCCTCTTCGTTCTTCAGGTTGCGCAGCACCAGGCCGCCGGCAAATTCGTCGAAATTGTTGAAGTTCAGCCCCGCGCTGTAGACCCGCAGTGGCGCCGGTAGAAACTGCCATTTGAGGTTGCCGCGCAGCAGCTTTTGGGTAACCCAGCCACTCAGGCGAACCATCTTCTGCAGGCTGGGCTTCACCTTCAGGTCCAGCGCCGTGAGCAACGTGGTTTTCAGCTTTGGCCGGAACCAGCCCGAGGCAGCGAGCATCAGGCGTACCGCACTGGAGGGCTCGGCCACATCCGGGGCGCCCTGCAGGATCGCCCCGCGAGCGCGCAGCCGTTTGAACAGCCGGGCCATTTCGGCCCAGCTGGCAAAGGTCGAGGGCAGTGGGCGCGACCATGCACGTTCGCCGGCCACCCGGTCGATCTTGGTTTTCATGACCGACAGGCCAAGGAACCCCTGGTCCAAAGCTTCATCGAGCAGGGCCTCCATGCTGCGCAGTTCCTGCTCGGTCGGTGGCCGCGGCGTGGTGGCCTCGAGCAACCCCATGGCGGCAGCCCTGATATCGGAGTGGCCGATGTAGCACGCCACGTTCGGCCCTAACGGCAACCCTTCGAGGAAGGTGCGGTACTGGGCCGGCGATGACCAACGCTTATGTGTGGTTAGCAGGTCCAGTACATGGTCATGCGGGATGGACTCCACACGGCTGAACAGATCCGCGCAATCCTGCGCCGAAGCTGAAACCATGCTCAGCGAACAAAGACCCGTCGCCACGGTGGTGACACCGTGGCGGATGGATTCTTTCAATGCAGCAGAACTCAATATCTCCGCATCGTAGTGCGAGTGCATTTCCAGAAAACCGGGCATCACCCAGCAACCTTTCGCATCCAGTACCGCTGCCGCCACTGCCGGGTCAAGTGCTGATGCACTGACGGCAACAACACGCCCGCCCTGGATGCCAACATCCGCCGCCACGCCATTGTGGCTGACGCCATCGAAGACCAGGCCGTTCTTGATGATCAGGTCATAATGCATATTATTGTTCTCACATTTTGACTACGCTTGTCATCAGAATACAGGCGCGACTTGCCCTGTCAAGTGCCATACTTGCGTTTACTTGAAAGCCTGCATCTGCGTTGTCAGCACTTGCAGCATGCGCGCAGCCGCCGAGGACAACCGGCGCCCAACACGCGTTACCACGTGGGCTTCGGCCGTCAGGAAAAGTGGATGGCCCACATCCCGGCACAGCAGTTCCCCAGCGTCCAGCTCTGCTTTTATGGCGAATGCCGGCAGGAAGGCGATACCCAGCCCTGTCTTGGCGAACTGGGTGAGCGTGGCGATCGAGTTGGTGGTCATCATCGGGTCGAACCTGACTTTCTCGGCCAGCTCCAGCACATCCACCAGTTGCCTGACGCCATGCGTGGAATAGGTGACCGCCAGCGGATAGTCCAGCAACTCACGGGCACGCAGGGGCCCGTCGCCCTTGCGCAGCGGCGAGTCGGGGCTGAAGATCACTTTCATCGGCTGCACACGGCAGGCGCGAGAGACCAATTTGGGGTGGGTCGGCGGGTTGTAGACCAGCCCGATTTCGGCGTCGTCTTCCAGCACCTTGCGAATCAGCTCGTTGGTACCCGCCGAGTCGAGGCTGATTTTCACGCCTGGGTAGGCTTTGCAGAACCGCGGCAAGGGGCCGTTGAGGATGTCGTTGACGAACCCCTCACCCAGAACCAGGCTCACGTGGCCGGTTTTCATCTCCCGAAGCGACTGAAGCCGGCCCAGAAGGTCACCGAGATGCGCCTCCTGTTCGCGGTGAAACTCGATGACCTGCTTGCCCGCCTCCGTCAGCGCCACGCCCCGGCCACGCCGCTCGAGCAATACCGTCGCCAGTTCGGCCTCCAGCAGCTGGATCTGCCGGGTGACCGCCGATGGGGCGACGTTCAGCAGGTCGGCAGCCGCGCGAATGCTGCCGCAACGGGCAGCTTCGTGGAAATAGGCAATGCGTGAAAGGTTGATCAGTCGACTCATGCCGCGCCCTCGTTGATCTAACAATCAGAACAAAAAACAAGCTGACATTGATTGTAGTCACTTTCTAGGCGTCATAGCATCAACCCGGCAGGTGTACCTGCAGCCTTGCAGAACTTCAATAATGCAGGCGGTTGGCCGCACGCGATGATTCAAACGTGGGCATTGGTGCTCGGCAAACTCGCGCCATCCACCGCCGCGCCCACCCAATGCCGATGTACTTTGAATGAAGACCATAAGATGACTTCTGCTAATTTTTGCACTGCCTACCCATGGGTCGAGCGGCTCATCAGCATGGATACAACGAGCGCACTGTCGAACTTGGGTTTGATAGAAGTGGTGCGCGACTACTTCAAGTCTTACGGTATCGACAGCACCCTCATCTACGACCGTGACGGGCGCAAGGCCAACTTGTTCGCCACGGTCCCTGCGTGTGACGGGTCCACGACCGGCGGGTTGGTCTTGTCCGGCCATACCGATGTGGTTCCGGTCACCAGCCAGGCCTGGGCGTCCGACCCTTTCTCACCGACCGTACGCGACAACAAGCTGTACGGACGTGGCGCATGCGACATGAAGGGCTTCATTGGAGTCGCTCTGGAACAGCTGCCGAATATGCTGCGCACCGCGTTGAAAGCGCCGCTGCATTTTGCGCTGTCATATGATGAAGAGATCGGCTGTGCCGGTGCCCCCTCAATGGTGCAAGACCTGGTCAAGCGCGGCGTTGCACCGCAGGGTTGCATCGTTGGCGAGCCCACCGGCATGGGCATCGTCGTTGCCCACAAGGGCATCAATGCCTACCGCTGCAAGGTCAAAGGGCATGCTGCGCACTCGTCGCTGCAACCGGCCGGGGTGAACGCCATCGAGTATGCCGCGCGGCTGATTACCTTCATCAGCGACCTCGCACGGCAGTCTTCACATCACGGCCCGTTCGATGAGGGTTTCGACGTACCGTTCAGTACCGCGCAAACAGGCACGATCAGTGGCGGCATAGCAATCAATACGATCCCGGAACACTGCGAGTTTCAGTTCGAGTTCCGCAACCTGCCAGGCGTCGACCCCGAATCGATATACGCAAAAATAACCCGCTACGCCGAAGAGGTGCTTCAGCCGGAGATGAAGTCACGCGTGCATACCGCAGGAATCGTCTTCGAAAAAATCTCCAGGGCACCCGCGTTGAGCCCCAGCGAAAAAGAAGCAATCTGCACGCTGATTGCCGGCTTGCGGCAAGACACCCGTGTACGCCGGGTTTCCTATGCCACCGAGGCAGGCTTATTTCAGGAAGTTGGCGTGCCCACCATCGTTTGTGGGCCCGGCTACATCGAGCAGGCACACAAGGCCAATGAATACGTGTCGCTCGAGCAACTGGACCTTTGCAATAGCTTCCTGAACAAGCTGGTGCTCAGCCAGCAGGTTTGACACTGGCTGGCGGCCTTGACCGATCAATAACAACAAGGAAAACACGATGGGTGAGTTGCGCACGGATTTGAAAATGCAGCGCTGTGACCACGGGCGTGGCACCCGGGTAGGCAGGGGTTTCATTCTAGCCATGGCACTGTCACTGCTTGGCGTCTGGCTGGCGGTATTCGCCCCCATCCAAGTACTGCTTGCCCAGCAGATGGAAATATTGGCGCCCAACTCGAAAGAAAGCGCGCTGGGCATGGTGATGGGCATTGGCTCGGCCATCGCACTGGTCGCACAGCCTGTCATCGGCTTTCTGTCAGACAGAACCCGCTCAGTGTTCGGCCGCCGTCACCCGTGGAACTTTCTCGGCATTGTCGTCGGCGCGCTGGCACTTTACATGCTGGGCAAGCAAACGACCTGGACGGGCATCGTCGTTTATTGGGCCTTGGTACAAGTGGGCACCAGCGGGGTGTTGTGTGCAATCACCGCTGCAATACCGGACCGCGTGCCAGTTGAGCAACGGGCCATTGTCAGCGCCTGGAATGGCGTGATGTTGTCCGTGGCAGTTGTACTGGGCGCAGTCATCACCACCACGCTGGGTGTCGGCATAGCGCAAAGCTACACCGTCGTCGCGGCCATATTCGTGGTGCTTTCAATGCCATTTGTGTTGTTTACCGATGATCCGCTGGGGCAGCAGGTGCACACCGGTGAATGGCGTTGGAAGGCGTTGTTTTCGGCCTTCTGGATCAGCCCCAGAAAGCATCCGGATTTTGCCTGGGCATGGTCGACGCGCTTTCTGGTCGGCCTCAGCAGCGCCACGGGCACCCTGTTCTTTCTGTACTTTCTTCGCGACGGCCTGCGCTATGAGGCGCTTTACCCGGGTGAGCGGGCCGAAGACGGCTTGCTGAAGCTGGTGCTGATCTATACCGCTGCCGTGGTGGTCACCGCTTTCGCCTGCGGGGCCATATCGGATCGGACCGGCCGGCGCAAAGCCATCGTGACGGTGTCGGGGATGATCATGGGAGTGGCTTCGCTGTTGTTGGCCTTCTGGCAGAACTGGCCGATGGCTATGGTTTCCTCAGCGATACTCGGTGTTGGCTATGGTGCCTATGTCGCCGTCGATCAAGCGCTCATCAGCCAGGTGCTGCCCAGTTCGGCGGACCATGCCAAGGACCTGGGGATCATCAACGTTGCCATCGTCGGGCCACAGATCCTCGCCCCTGCCCTGTGCGCCATGCTGGTGACCCAGTTCGGAGGCTACCCTGCCCTCTACATGTTTGCAGGCCTGGCAGGCTTGATGGGCGGGCTGCTGGTGCTGAAAATCAAAAGTGTCCCCTGACGCAACAGGGCGCATCGGGTCATGCACACTTGGCGGTTGTCAGGCACCAGAGGCCTGACAACCCCTCATTTCCCACCGTGCGCTTGTCGGCTACGTACCAGCGCTGCTACTGCCTGCTGCATTTCCTGCCTGGCCACGCGACTGACGCCCATCATGTTCGCAAACCCATGAATGAGCCCAGCCGCCCTGCACAGGGTCACGTTCACCCCAGCGGCCGATAACAGGTGCGCATACGCCTCACCTTCATCGCGAAGTACGTCGAACTCGGCGGTGGCAATATACGTTGGTGGCAGCCCTTCAAAACTGTCGGCCAGCAACGGCGACACAGCCGGGTCGCTGTAGGCCCGGCTGGGGACATACAGCTCACGCGCCCAGTTCATCTGGTCCGCAGTCAACACATAGCCTGTTTCGAACAGCGAATAGGACGTCGACCTGTTTTCGTTGTCCAGGACCGGGTAGAACAGCAGTTGGAAGTCGGGCAAGCGCCGTTTCTGCTCTCTGAGCGTGTAGCACAACGCGGCAGCAATATTGCCACCCGCGCTGTCGCCCGCCACGGCAATGAATGCGCCAGGCGTATTGGCCGCCTGCATGTCCTTCAGCACATGCTCATAGGCTGCCAGTGCGTCATCGATGGCGGCAGGAAATGGATGCTCGGGTGCCAGCCTGTAGTCCACCGACAGTACGTGCAGCCTGGCTTCGCGCGCCAGATACCGGCAGATACTTTCACAGCTTGCCAGGCTTCCGGATACCCAGGCGCCACCGTGGAAGTAAATGAGTACGCCCTGCGCGCAGTCGTTCGTTACGAACGTCTTGACTGGAACAGGCCCGCCCTGCCCGTCGATCGTGAAGCTTCGCTCCAGGTCGACAGGTGCATCACAGCCGCCAAACACCCAGGCGTCATGGTCGGTCTGTTCGCGCACTTTATCCAGGGGCTGGTGCTGCGGGCGGGCAAGCTCGCGGTCCCCCATCAGCCTGAGAAACATCGCCACTTCGGCGCTTAACACGTGACCCGGCTGGTTGAGACGAGACCCGCCAATGGCAGATTGCAAGCGATGGGGCAGCCTGCCCAACGCCTCCACGACCCACTTCATGCCGACCTGGCTGACTGGCCTCTTCATGGATTCCCCACTCCCAGAATCAACGCCTCGATAAATACAGGCGAAACTGGCTAATCTTATGAGGCACCCTAAAGGGCTACAAGCAGAGGGCTGCAGAGATGCGTTCTAATTAATAGAGCGCGGCGGGCAAATCGGCAGTCGGTCCCGGGCGAAGCCTTTTTTGATCGGAGGGTGCTTGCTACCATCCACGCTCAACAGTCGTGGTGCGATCGGAAAGATGCTCAGAATCCTCAGAGAACAACAATTCAAGAAAGCGTTCCGAAAACTGGGCGGCAAAGTCGCCGGAGGTTCTGGTTCCTTCAGCGCCCGTGCCTGCGCAACCATTGAGCAAGGTGTAAGCCTTGGACACGTCAGGGTAGAGTCGCCATCGGTAACCATCGGAGCCCACACCTACATCAGGAGTGGCAGCACGTTATCCGTGATTTCTGCGATCGGCCGTTTTTGCTCGATCGGATCCGACTGCACACTGGGCCAGGAAAAGCATACCCACCCTACCGATTGGGTAAGCACGCACCCCTTCCAGTATGAAACGGGAGGCTTGTCCTATTCTCCAGCGCTTTCCTGGGTCACCATGGGACACGATGTCTGGGTCGGGCATGGCGCGACCATTTTGGAAGGTGTAGAGGTTGGCACGGGGGCAATCATTGCCACACGGGCAGTAGTGACAAAAAACGTGCCCCCCTATGCGATCGTTGGCGGAAACCCAGCCAAGTTCATCAAGTACCGGCATAGCCCTGAAATCATTGAGCGGCTGCTTGCAAGCCAATGGTGGAACCTGGATGTCGAGTACCTCAAACGCTTGCCCATGAACGACGCCGAGGCATTTCTCAAGGCGATTGAAAATGGTGCACCCGCCGCCCCAGTACACTACTCGAAACTCTCCATCGCCAAGCGTAGGGTGCAAGAAGCGCCGTAGTGGGTTCAGCTTTATCAAACTTTGTCGATGGCCTTTGCGTTTGCGCCTCGAAGCTACTGACCAAGCAACGGCGCGGCTACATCCCGGAGCCGCTGCTTTTCTTCATCCAGGTGCAACGATGTCTGCGCACGTTTGACCAGTAAAGCGGCATGGTGTCGGCAATGCTTGCCATACCGCTGTGGATCGAGTTCAGCCAGACTGATCAATGCCTTGATCAGCCGGATATCGATTTCCAACAGCCCTGCCCCGTCCCGTGCGATCAATGTAAAGAAGTCATCGAATAAATCGTGCACTTCGATGCACCGAACATGAACGCGCAGACACTTCTCATCGACGTCATCAGAGGCCGGGGATTGCATCGACCACTTGGAAAAACACCTGACTCCACGGCCGATCACATCGATCACGGTCCCGGAATCATTGGTCGCCGGAGACAAGGCGCGCGAGGCGATTTCGGTTAGAACCGCAAGGCCGAAGCGTGGATCCTGGTCAAATGAGCGGCGTACACCCACCGTGACCGCGCGCAGGATTTCAGCCGCCAGCGCCGAGCCCTGTGGAGGGGGCGAAGCTGTGGGTAGCAGCCGCGCTATGGGCGCGCCAATGTGAACAAAGGTGCCTGGCAGTACTTCCAGGTAGATCTTGAGCTGGTGCTTCTCGGCCACTGCCGCCAGGCCGCTGATATCGATGTGCTGCACGTAGCCGGTGTCGGTACTGGCAATCGTGAGCGCGCTAGAGGGCAGCACGAAGGATTCGGGGTAAGGGGCACCACCCAGATAGGGCCAGCGGGCGCGATGCTCCAGGGCAGCCAGTGTCGCGGCCTCGACCCGATCAATTGTCTCGCCGACTCTTCCAAGCGTGGATAGGTGACCGATCCAGCGCAACAGCGTGTACACGATCAGGACGATCATCAACAGGGTCACTGCAAAAAGCACCACCCGCCCCTGAGCCCCATAAGCACCGGTACTCAGCGCGATGATGCCGACCAGGCTGAACAGAAACGAGCCAATGAACGTGGCCAGTGCATTCTGCGTTGTCGAATCTTCCATCACCAAGGTGGTCGCCCTGGGTGTCACGCCATTACTGGCAGCACCGTAGGCAGAAACGATGATACTCAAGGAAAACGTGGTCACCGCCAGCATGCTGGAGGCGATGATGCCGAGTATCTTGTCGACCGAGTCTGCACCGATCTTCGCAGGCAGCGATGGCGGTACGAAGTCGCGCAAGGCGATGGCGAGCAAGGCCGTGACAACGCCAGCAAGCGAAAACAGCGTTGTCCGAAACCACAGGCGTTTTGTCACTTGACGCAGGACCCAGCTCAACCGAGTGATCATTGTTTCTATCCTTATGGTGGTCAACGCTTCCCGGGCCGAATGCTGTGCCCGAACTAACGATTCACGCGAGGCCGCTTTCGATACGACAACGGCGTCTCACCCGTCCATCGCTTGAAGGCTTTGATGAAACTGGTCGGATCAATGTACCCAAGGCGGGCAGAAATCTGTTCCACCGATAGCACATATTCGCGCAAGAACTCCCTGGCCAGCGCATATCGCACCTCATCGCGCATAGCGATCCAGCATGGCCCGGCACTGATTTTCCGCTGCTTTCAATGTCAGTTCATTGGCCTGTGCGAGCGGTTCCATGAGCGCTTGCGTATTCAGGATGGCCAGATGGGACGGTGCATTGAATTGCGCCCGCACGCGACAGAATCCCTCGTACCACTACCAAAGGCGCTGAGTTCACCCTGGACGGAGAGCTGGCAGAAGGCTGGCAGGCATCTGCCGGTTATGCCTATGCGGTCAGCACCGATGCTGACAACCAGCGTATCGTTACCAACCTGCCTCGTCACAGTCTCAAGACCTTCACCAGCTATTGCCTGCCGGGGATTCTGGACAAGCTCACCGTTGGCGGCGGTGTGAACTGGCAGAGCAAAACCGGTGCCGACCTGCACACCTTCACCCAAAGTAGCTATGCCGTCACCAACCTCCTGGCTCGCTACGACTTCAACCAGCATCTGAGTGCGTCAGTCAATCTAAACAACGTGTTCGACCGTGAATACCTGAGCTATGCCGGCGACCACGGTATGTACAGCGCTCCAAGAAATATCATGACGGGGTTCAAGTGCAACGTCTGACGCTCGCGCACTTCGTGCTGATCCCGCGCTATCGGTTTCAATCCAGTATTGACGCCCGCAAATCCAAGGGCAATCGGCTCTGCTGGGAATCGGTGGCTCGGGAGCGCGCCTCTGTGGCGCTCGACTAATGGTTTCTCGGCGGTTTGATCCAGACAGAGGGGGCGATTATGCAGCTACCGATCGACAGCTATTGGTCAATAGCTCTCGTGGTGAAGGACCACCTATCAACTGCCGAACGAGCGTGAACGCTGGAAAGTTGGCCTCGGAGCTATCATCCAAAAGTTGCTTGAGTACCTCGGCGGGGCCCGTCGTGATTTCTCGCTAAACCTGGCACCTCGTGGCAGCCACTTTCTCGAGCAGGCATGGGCAATGCTTGCCATGGTTCGCTACGGCACCGTCACCAGCTACGGTCAACTGGCCAAGAGCATGGGCAAACTGACGCTGCCAGAGCCATCGGCATGGCCAATGCGGTCAACCCGATTTCGATCATCGTGCCCTGCCACCGCGTGATCGCCGCCAACGGAAAGCTAAGCGGCTACAGCGGCGGTTTGGACAAGAAACGGGACCTGCTGCCCCTCGAAGCCGAGCATACCCGCGTGGACCTTCTTCAGGCCGCATTTAGCTGAGGCGCTTTCCGGGAGACCTAACTGGCCGCAGCATAGCAGGCAATTTTGCAGGCGCCGCTCGTGGGTCCTACCAGTCTTTGAAAGCCAGCACTCCGCTATCTGGGCACACCCTAGGCAAATTCGATATCCTGAATGCGCACATTGTCAACAGCGTTGTCCTGGGCGGTGAGCTGGTGATCGTGGGCGATTCCAACACACCCTCATGTACCAGCCACGAAGCGTCTCTGATGGCCCAGGCTGCTCAGATCCACGCTGGACTACTTACCAGTGGGGTGGATGCGGATGATTTCTTCCTGGAACACTTCGACTTACTGCAAAGTGTGCTTGCCAGCGCTTCAATGGGAGTTGGTGCAGTCGGTGACGGCTGGAGCAGGCATCTGCAAAATATCAAGGACACACTTGAGGAGATCGAAAAACTCCATCGCGATTACCTCGGCTCTGGCACCTTGAGTGCCCGCGACGCGTTTTATGCCAAGCGCACCGCTTTGTTCATGAAGCTCGAAAAGCATTTGGGGAGCCTGGCCGCGTACGGTTCAGGGTTACGTAATCAGGGAAAGATCAAACAAGCATTAAATATCTCGACCCGCAGCTATCTCCACACAGGTGAGATTGCCGGCTATGCCGATAAGGTATCTGGCGTTGCCACAGCCTCCAACCTAGTTAAGAAAGGCACGTACATCGGCACTGCGCTGGATGTGGCCGCCACAGGCTTGTCGATTCATAAAGCCTGCACAATGGGCCGGGAAGAGCAGTGCCGCCGCGCCAAATATGTTGAAAGCTCGGCGTTGATAGGTGGCCTGGGAGGCGGCAGCATCGGGGGGGCTGCGGGAGGTATGGTAGGAACTGGTGCTTGTGTAGTCGTTCTGGGGGTTAGTACAGGCGGCCCAGGAGCGCTGGCTTGTGCTGTAATAGGCGGTGCAGTAGGCGGTAAAATCGCCGGTGACTTCGGGAGCGATAGAGGCGAAAAGGTAGGTGAATTTTTATATCGTGAGGTATCGGAGTGAATGCAGTAGACCCTGGATTGATTGCGCTGTTTATCCTTGCACCCATAATTCTGTTTATGATCGTGCTGTGTTACATCGCACATAAGTACACTGAGTACTTTGAGTCGTTTCTTCCGAACTGTACGTACGTGACCGGCAATAAAAAAACATTCCAGCATGCAGGCTTACTTGGCAAAGTCATGCGCACGGGATCGATCGCTCTGGTGCTGGCGATACCGACAATCTTTTTGCGCAGAGGCTTAATTGACTTAAATGAAGTTAAACGTTTCCCGCCCAAAATGAAACGATTATTGGTGAGCATGTTAGCCATCCAAATCGTGCTGGTCATTGCGCTTACCATTTCCCATTATGCAGATCGCTGAAAATAATTGACTGGCATTACCGGGACGATGGCCAGATAGATGGCCTCGTCCCAGCTGGCCAACTCCAATCATTTTCAGTCCTAGTTAGAAGCGTAAAAATTCCTTTTAGATGAGCTGTCTACACTTTTAAGGCATCGCTCGTGATACCTCTGGTGGTAAGGACTGAGCTTCGCCGCCATCTCACCTGCCCCTCCCATCTGTCTAGTGTCCACACAAACAACCGGCAAAAATTGCCGCGCGCTTCTTGGAGCTCCTTGACTACTAAAATCAAGGCTCCTGTTAGCTATGGTTCGGGACGCGGTGATCATCAGGTCATATGCCTTGCTCAGCGCGTGCTGCAAGGCATCGCTCCCAGTGACCACACGATGGACTGTAAAGCCTGCCTCTGTCAGCCCTTGCTGCAGGTATGCCCCGTTTTTTGGCCTATCTTCGGCCGCGAGTAACTTCATCAGTTGCGCCCCCTCGGATGCCCTTCGTCTACAGCAAAAGCGGCACCCAACTCGAAGCTGACGGGAAAGTAATCTCGGGCTCAGCTTGCTGACAGTCCGGGTGGCTAGCTTTAGCACTGTGAAAGGCCGGTTGCCGCCCAAAGCGCAAAGCACCCCGGCCATGAGAGCTGCTGAGCTGAGCTTACAGAACTGTAATCACCCCGGAATCTGAACTGTGGCAGCTTGCGGGTATGTCCTCCCTCAATTCTGGTGCTTTGTCGAAAGCTGCGAAGTTTGGGAGAGCTCAATTCATCAGATGGTTGCGGATCTCGCAGCTTGGATATCAGCGATCTACCTGACTGGAACGCAACGGCATGCAAAGCAAAACCACTCGACGTTCATTCGTCAAAGGCCTGGCTGCTACCGGACTACTGGGTGGGATAGGTATGTGGCGCGCGCCGGTCTGGGCCGTAACTAGCCCTGGCCAGCCTAACATAGTGACCGGCACCGACTTCGATCTCTACATCGGGGAGCTCCCGGTGAACATTACCGGTGCAGCTCGAACGGCAATGGCTATCAACGGGTCGCTACCCGGACCGGTACTCCGTTGGCGAGAAGGCGACACAGTCACGCTGCGGGTGCGTAATCGCTTGAAGCAAGATACGTCTATCCACTGGCACGGCATCATTCTACCGGCAAACATGGACGGCGTGCCGGGCTTGAGCTTCCATGGCATCGCACCGGACGGCATGTACGAGTACAAGTTCAAGGTCCATCAGAACGGCACCTACTGGTACCACAGCCATTCGGGCTTCCAAGAGCAGGTTGGTGTTTACGGTGCCCTGATAATCGATGCGATGGATCCCGAGCCTTTCACCTACGACCGTGACTATGTCGTCATGCTGAGTGACTGGACTGACGAAGACCCGGCACGGGTTATGTCCAAGCTAAAAAAGCAGTCGGATTACTACAACTTTCACAAGCGTACCGTTGGCGACTTCGTCGACGACGTGAGCGAAAAAGGTTGGTCTGCCACCTTAGCCGATCGAAAGATATGGGCTGAGATGAAGATGAGCCCAACCGACCTCGCTGATGTGAGCGGGTACACCTATCTCATGAATGGCCAAGCGCCAGACGGAAACTGGACGGGCCTCTTTAAACCAGGCGAGAAAATCCGGCTTCGCTTTATCAACGGCTCGGCGATGACGTATTTCGATGTGCGAATTCCCGGTTTGAAGATGACCGTTGTCGCAGCGGACGGACAGTACGTACAGCCTGTGTCGATCGATGAATTCCGGATTGCCGTTGCCGAAACCTACGATGTCATTGTCGAGCCTGAAAACGAGCAGGCTTACACCATCTTTGCTCAGTCCATGGATCGCACCGGCTATTCAAGGGGTACTTTGGCTGTCCGTGAGGGCCTGCAGGCCCCGGTACCGACGGTAGACCCACGTCCCCTGATCTCCATGGGCGACATGGGGATGGATCATGGCAGCATGGGCGGCATGGACCACGGCAGCATGGCCGGAATGGACCATGGCAAGATGGCTGGTATGGACCACGCCAATAGGGCCGCTAGCGGTGCCATGCAAAGCCATCCCGCCTCCGAATCAAACAACCCCCTGGTCGATATGCAGACCATGACGCCAACGCCGAAGCTGAACGATCCGGGAATCGGGCTTCGCAATAACGGGCGTCGGGTTCTCACGTATTTGGATTTGCGTAGCACCTTCATTGATCCTGACGGCCGTGAACCGGGCCGGACCATCGAGCTGCACCTTACCGGCCATATGGAGAAGTTCGCTTGGTCTTTCGATGGCATCAAGTTCTCTGACGCAGAACCGCTGCGGCTCAAGTATGGGGAGCGTCTGCGAATTACCTTGGTGAATGACACCATGATGACTCACCCCATCCACCTGCACGGAATGTGGAGTGACTTGGAGGATAAAGAAGGCAACTTCATGGTCCGAAAGCATACGATCGATATGCCGCCTGGCTCGAAACGAAGCTATCGCGTTACTGCAGATGCGCTCGGGCGCTGGGCCTATCACTGCCACCTCATGTACCACATGGAGATGGGCATGTTCCGAGAAGTCCGCGTGGACGAATGAACTGGAGATACGAGATGAGCAAACCAATGAAACGAAGCGCCTTTTTCCTGTCTACTGCGATGGTTGGCCTGCTGGCAGCCTACGCCCCGGCTTCCTGGGCCAATGAAAACCATGACCAGCACTCTCAAAAGTCGTCCGACGCAACACAATCGCACGGTTCGAAGAGCAAGCAAGCTCAGGGCATGGACCATGACTCCATGGAAGGCATGGATCACGGCAAAATGATGGAAGCGCATGGCAGCGAAAAAGCTGAGGCAGGAAAAAATGGCCAATAGCGTTCCACGACCATCGCTGCTGGTATTGGCCGCTTCGCTAGGCGTGCTGGGCGTTTCGCCCAGCTTCGCCGCTGAAATGAATCATTCTGGGATAGATCACTCGGCAATGGAGCACGGTGCGATGCAGATGGACGACGTCTCATCACAAAATACCCTGCCAGGCATGGACCACAGCCAGATGGACGCGAGCAAGCAACCTACGCAGCCCGCCTCCGCTGATCACAGCAAAATGGGCCATGCGCAGCCCAAAACGAATGCGGCCTCGATGATTCACGGCAACATGGACCATGGAAGCATGAACGGCATGGACCACGGGTCCATGAAAGGCATGGATCATGGCGCGATGGATCATTCCAAGATGGGACACGGCAAGGTTGATTCACCGAGCACAACCAGCCGTACGCCAATCCCGGTACTCACTGATGCCGACCGCCAGGCTGCCTTCCCCCCGCTTGAGGGGCACAAAATGGATGACAGCGGTACCAACAGCTTTTTCTTGGTTGACCAGCTGGAATACCAGGATGCTGACGCCGGTAGCACGCTTGCCTGGGACGCATCCGGTTGGGTGGGCGGTGACATCAACAGGCTCTGGATTCGCTCGGAGGGCGAGCGTACCAATGGGGTTACTGAAGATGCCGAGCTACAGCTCCTCTATGGCCGCTCCATAAGCCCTTGGTGGGATGTTGTCACCGGCGTCCGACAGGACTTCAAACCGGAAGATCCCCAGACCTGGGCCGCGTTCGGTATTCAGGGTATGGCGCTGTATGACTTCGAAGCGCAAGTCACGGCGTTTATCGGTGAGAACGGTCAAACCGCTGCCCGCCTGGAAGGTGAGTACGACATCCTGCTGACTAATCGTTTGATCCTTCAGCCAACCGCTGAGGCCAATTTCTATGGCAAGAACGATCCGGAACGCGGCTTCGGCTCTGGCCTGGCAAATACGGAAGTTGGGCTACGGTTGCGGTACGAAATTGTCCGCCAGTTCGCACCGTACATAGGCGTCACCTGGAGCCGTTCCTACGGCAAAACCGCCGACTTCATCCGGGATGAAGGTGGGGATGTGGACGAAGCTCGGTTTGTTGCCGGTATTCGGATGTGGTTTTGAGAACTCACTATGAAAAGGACAATTACAACACGGGTGACGGCGGATGCTGTAGGTAGCGCTGCAATGCTTGGCGCTGCTTGCTTCGGTCTCGTGAACGTTGGTGCGGATGTCCCGCGCGTCCCCCGCTGTACAAGCGTTTTTGGCCATGGCGCGTGATCGCTCATTTGAAGTCCGTGCACGCGACATAGACGTCCCAGATCTTGAAGGCCCTACTCATATCCAAGCAGGGGCAGGCAATAACAACGCCATGTGTATCGGATGCCACCTCGCTCCTGGGGTGCAGAAAACAGAACTCAGCCAAGCCCTCTACCCCTCTCCACCAAACCTCACCGAGATCGGCGTAAATGGCGATCCTGCAGCTGCATTCTGGACCATCAAGCGCGGTATCGAAGCCACAGGATGACTGCTTGGGGCAACAGCATGGCAGCTCGCAGTCAGCGTCCGGCGAACTCACCTTCCGAACACCAGCATCAAGGGCGATGGGTCTGAATCAACGCTGAACATCCTGAAGCAATGGAGAAGGATGACGCTTGTACCAATCGCTAGCCCGCTCATAAGCGTGTGCGAGTTGCAGGACCGAAAGGTCGGCCTGATACCGGCCGATAATTTGCAGGCCCATTGGAAGCCCGCTTTCACTGAAACCTGCTTGTACATTTGCTACCGGGCAGCCAGACAATGTGCCAGGGATGACGACCTCCATCCAGCGATGATAGGTGTCCATGGTGATGTCGTTGATAGCCGTCGGCCATGGCAGCGTTTTGTCAAACGGGAAAACCTGGGCACTGGGTAATAGCAAGTAGTCGTACTGCTCGAAAAGCCGCGAGATGGACCGATACCAGTCGCTGCGCGCTACCGATGCGGCGAACACTTCACTGGCTGACAGTTTCAGGCCATTTTCTACCTCCCAGCAGGCTTCCGGCTTGAGCTGAGCGCGCTTTTGCGGGTCGGCATAGGCCGCGCCCAACGAGCCGGCCACCATCCAGTGGCGCAACGTGCGCCAACTGCCCCAAAGCTTCTGGGGGGCGAAGTCTGGTTGTACGGCTTCGATATGGCAGCCTAAACCTTCAAAGTCAGCAAAGGTTTTCTCGCACAGCTCAAGAATGCCCCGTTCCATCGGCAGGTAACCGTTGAAGTCGCCAAGCCAGCCAATGCGCGTACCTTTGAATTCGCGCTCTAGAGGCATGGCGAAGACTGTACCGGATTCGCTGATCGACAACGGTGCTCGCGCATCCCCACCGGCCTGCACCGATAGCAGCAACGCCGCATCCTTCACACTGCGCGCCATCGGGCCTTCGTAACCAAGCTGGTCGAAAAACAGATCCGCACTGTCATCGAACGGCACACGCCCCTGGGAAGGTCTGAACCCGAAGATGTTATTGAACGCCGCCGGGTTACGCAGCGAACCCATCATATCGCTGCCATCGGCCACGGGTACCAGATGCATCGCCAGTGCTGCCGCCGCGCCGCCGCTGCTGCCTCCCGCCGTTTTGCTCAGGTCATACGCGCAAGCGGTAGGGCCGAACAACGGGTTATAGCTTTGCGAACCAAGCCCGAACTCCGGGGTGTTGGTTTTGCCAATTATGATCGCGCCAGCAGCCTTGATCCGCTCGACCATGATGCCGTCGCGCTCGGGCAGGTAATCCTTGAACAACGGTGAACCGAAGGTGGTACGTATCCCTTGCGTCAGTGACAAGTCCTTGATCGCATGAGGCAGGCCATGCATCCAGCCGCGGTATGCACCACGGGCCAGTTCGGCGTCGCGCGCATCGGCTTGAGCCAACAGGCTTTCAGGTGATTGCAGGCTGATCAGCGCATTCACCAGTGGGTTGAAACGTTCGATATGGGCGAGGTAAGTCTGCATGACTTCTCGGCAAGACACCTGGCGCAGGCGAATACGTTCGGCGAGCTCATGGGCCTGCAGCAGGACCAGTTCGCTGATGTGATTGGAATTCATGACTACGGCGCCTTTCAGACGGCTGGAGAAACACCCCGGCCTCGTGCCGGGGCGGCAGTGATCAACGCATCAGGCTGGTCCAGAGACGATCGGCCAGACGGATCGCGCCCTCGCCACAGGTCTTGCTGAACACCACGTGGGTGCCCTCGGGAATGTGCAATTCCGGTGCTTCCTTAAGCGACGCATCGAGAAACGGTTCAACGCCTTTGATCGGGCTTTGGTGCTTGAGGAAACGCTGCGTCATCGCCGAGTTTTCCGGCTGGCTGAGGAAAGCGATGAATGCCTTGGCATTCTCCGGGTGCTTGGCACCGGCGGGGATGACCATATTGTCGACCCATGCCAGTACGCCTTCTTTCGGGTAGAGATACTTCAGCGTCGGCTTCATCTCCCGCGCACGCATGGATGAGCCCCCCCAGAACATCGACATATCGATTTCACCCGAGGCAAGGTTTTCACGAATCGACCCCGCCTTTGAACTGTACGTCTTCACGAACGGCTTTTGTGCCTTGAGCAAGCTCAGAACCTGCTGCATCTGCTTCGAGTCTTCGCTGCACAACGGAATGTTCAGGTACAGGCTGGCCATGTCGACCATGTCACTGACCGAATCGAACATGTTGATCCGCCCCTGCAACTCGGCGGGCGGCTCATATAGAACCTTGTAGCTGTCGGCAGGGCCTTTATAACGTGCGGTGTCCAGCACGATGCTGGTAGTGCCCCAGATGAACGGCATCGAATATGCACCGTCCGGGTCCCAACCCGGATTTTTCAGGTTATCCACTACGCTGGCGTAATAGGGCTGTTTCACCGGGTCGAAGCGCTCCAGCAGGTTTTCCTTGATCAAGATCGGGATGAACTGGTGCGACGGAATCGCCACGTCATACCCCGCACCGCCTTGCTTCAACTTTGCCAGCAGGGTTTCGTTGGAGTCATAGGAATCGACCGTGACCTCAATCCCAGTCTGCTTCTGGAATTTGGCGAGAATCTCTGGCGAGAAATAACCGCTCCAGCTGACCACGTTGAGTTTTTCCGCGGCCTGCACACTGCCGGCCATGACCAGCGGCACACTAACGAACAAATAAGTACCAACGCTTTTTATCCACTTGTTCATGCTATTTCCCCACAGCTCCTAAAAAGTTCAGACGTTCTTTTTGCCCAGCAGGTAAGAGAGGCAGACAAACAGCACCGAGACCCCCAGGATCAGGGTCGACACGGCATTGACGTCGGGTGTCACGCCCATGCGCAACAGGCCGAAGATGAAAATCGGCAAGGTGGTCGTGCCCGCCTGCGAGACCATCATCGAGATCACGAAGTTATCGAGCGAGACGATGAAGGCCAGCATCAGCCCGGAGAAAATCCCCGGCATCAGCAGCGGTAAGGTGACCTTGCGGAAGGTTCGCCACGGCCCGGCGTAGAGGTCCCCGGCAGCCTGTTCCAGGGACAGGTCCATGTCGTTGAGCCGCGCACGAATGGGCAGGTAGGCGAAAGGAATGCAGAACACCGTATGGGCGATGATCAAGTTGCCGTAGCCGAGCGACAGGCCGATGGTGGAAAACAGCGCCAGCGTTGCCACCCCCACGACAATTTCCGGAAGTACCAACGGCAGCATGATCGCGCCCATCGACAGTTGCAGCCCTTTGAACTTGGCGCCCCGTGAAGTACCAAGGGCGGCAAGGGTGGCAAGCGCCGTGGCGATCATGCTCGCGCACACGGCGATCAGCAAACTGTTGCCGGCAGCCTGGCGCAAGGCCTGGTTGGCGAAAGCAGCGCGATACCAGTCAAGGCTGAAACCGGTCCAGACAGTCGCCGACTGATTAGCGTTGAACGAGAACACCACAAGCACCACGATCGGTGCATAAAGGTACAGGTAGAACAGGAGACTGAAGCCACCAAACCCGGGAAAGTCTCGTATGCACAACCCTTGGCGATTGAACAGAGCAAGCATTACGCACCTCCTTTGGCGATGCGCTGGCGCTCGGCGCGCAGGGCATAGATGGTCAGTACCAGCATCACGGCAGCCATCAACACCAGCGAGAGTGCGGCGCCAAACGGCCAGTTACGCGCATCACTGAATTGCCGGAATATCAAGTTGCCGAGCATCATCCGCGTACCACCGCCGAGCAGTTCCGGGGCGATCATCGCACCTAGGCAAGGCACGAAAGTAAGGATGGCCCCAGCGAGAATGCCCGGTTTGGCGATTGGCAAAACCACTTTGCGCAGGGTGCGTACGCGCCCTGCGTACAGGTCTTGAGCAGCTTCGAGCAAGCGAACATCCATCTTTTCCAGCGTCGCGTAGATCGGCAACACCACGAACGGTGCATAGGTGTAGACCAGCCCCAGCAGCACGGCACCGTCGGTGTACAGCAACTGCAACGGCTCATGGATAACGCCCATTCCCATCAAACTGTTATTCACCACCCCGGTGTTGCGCAGCAGCAGAATCCACGCATACGTGCGAATCAACAGGTTGGCCCAGAACGGTACGGTGATCAGGAAGATCAGCAGGCCACGCCGATGGGCCGGCTGCATAGCCAGCCACACCGCCACCGGAAAACCGATCAATAGCGTGATGACCGTGGTCAGGCCGGCGATGCCGACCGAGCGCAGGGCAATGACCAGGTAGGAGTCGGCGAAGACCAGGCTGTCGTCCATTTGCCGTTCAAACAGCAGCGAAATGTAAGCATCGACGCTGAATGCCTTGTTCACCCCGCCGTAGGGGTTGGCTTCCATCAGGGAATAGCCGACGACGATCAGAATCGGCACGATCAGAAACAGGCCGATGGCGAGCAGTGCCGGGCTGACCCCGAGTAAACTGTGCAAACGCTTGCGGCGTTCCAGCGTGTTGGCAATCGGTAAGGCGTGCATGACAACTCCTCGGGCTCAATCGTGCAGGACGCTGGCGCTTCCCTGATCGAACAGCAGACCGGCCTGACTGCCGACGACAAAGCGCAGGCTCTGGTCGACGCTGTTGGGGGTGCGTACGGTGAGGCGCGCCCCGTCGCTGAGGCTGACCTGATATTGCAGGTCGGTACCCAGATAAATCTGCGCTTCGATCCGGCACGGCAGTGCCGCTTCAGTATCGGCAGGCACCAGGTGGAGCCGCTCAGGGCGCACCGAGAGGGTCACCCGGGCCCCGACGGTTACGTCTGCGCACGCTTGCGCCGGTAACGGATGACCGGCTGGGCCGGTAAACCATGCCTGGCCCGCCTGTGCATGGGTGACAGTGCCTTCGATGAAGTTGGTTTCACCAATGAAGTCGGCGACAAAGCGATTGCGCGGCCGCTCGTAGATGTCCTCCGGTCTGCCAACCTGCTGGACTTCGCCTTCGGACAATACGGCGATACGGTCGGACATGGTCAGCGCCTCCTCTTGGTCGTGCGTGACGAAGATGAAGGTGATACCGGTCTTGGCCTGAATGCTTTTAAGCTCTTCGCGCATGGCTTGGCGCAGCTTTAGGTCGAGTGCCGACAGCGGCTCATCGAGCAGCAGAACTTTTGGATGCGGTGCCAGTGCACGGGCCAGCGCCACACGTTGCTGCTGACCGCCAGACAACTGAGCAGGCTTGCGATTGGCAAAGCGTTGCATCTGCACCAGCGCGAGCATCTCGTCAACCCGGTCGGCGACCTGTGCTTTATTGAACATTTTGCCCATGGGGTGTGATTCAAGGCCGAACGCCAGGTTCTCGGCGATGGTCATGTGCGGGAACAGTGCATAATGCTGGAACACTGTGTTGACCGGGCGCTGGAACGGCGGAAGATCGGCGATGTTCTCGCCGTAAAGCATGATCTGGCCTTCGGTAGGGAACTCGAAGCCAGCGATCATCCGCAGCAGGGTGGTTTTGCCGCAGCCAGAAGGGCCGAGCAGGGTAAAGAATTCGTTATCGTGAATGTCCAACTCGACGTTTTTCAATGCCACCGGGCCGGTGTTCGGATCACCGTAGACCTTGCGGACCGAGCGGATCGACACCGCCAGCGTTTGCAGCGAATGCAGGGCATTCATGCGTAACCTCCGATTCCCCCATCGCCTACGGTTGCGCTGCGGATCAGGCAATCAGTCGGGCCATGGATGTTATTTTTTTGGCAGGATCGAAAATGCGAACGGGGTGAAAACAGTTTTTTTGTTCTGCTGTGGCTCGATTATCAGTTAGGGCTTGCGCGGGGCGATACTTCAATTTAAACATGGCGGCTGTTAGTTAATTTAATAGCAAAGGTGCCAGTAACATGTCAGCCCACCGCCTGCCGCCGCTCAATGCGGTGCGTGCATTTGATGCAGCCGCCCGTCTGGGCAGTTATGTGGAGGCCTCCAAAGCTCTGCACGTGACCCAGCCGGCGATTGGCCGACACGTAAAGTTGCTTGAAGACTGGCTAGGCATTCAACTGTTTGAGCGTACCTCTCGCGGTGTCAACCTTACCCCGGCTGGGGAGAAGTACCACCGCAAGATCGCTGCCGCCCTGCAGTTGATCATGGAAGCCGGCAAGGAAGCGCAACCCAAAGAGGCCGAACGCTGGCTGCGGATCATGGTGGTACCGGGGTTTGCCAAGCGCTGGCTGATGCCTCGTATTGAACGCATGCGCCAGTTACGGCCGGGTTTGAAGTTCGCAATTGAACCCAATTCGACATTCACCGAGGTAGACAAAAAAACGACCGACCTTGGTATTGTCTATGGCATGGAGAACGAGTATGCGAACTGCCGCGCCACCCTGGTCTGCCCGAGGGTTTTCCCAATCTGCACCCCGGCCTACCTCGCCAGTGTCGGGCCTCTTTCAGCGCCAGTGGACCTTGTGAAACATAACCTTATCCACGTCGATAACGGTGAGTGGTGGAATCTCTGGTTTACCGCTCACGGTTTAGAGTTTCACCTCGATTCAGATATTCTCTACGTCAACAATGACCATGCCTTATCCGTGGCTGAAAGCGGTCAGGGTATTGCGCTGGCTAACGAAGTACTGGTGAGAAACGAGCTCGATGCAGGCAGGCTGGTAAAGGCGGTGAATACTGAAGTGAGGCTCGAGAGTTACAGGGTACTGACGCCATCTGGCGAGCTTTCCGAGGACGCCAACTGGTTCATAGACTGGCTCCAGACGGAACTGAACAATGAATTTGGAAGCTAGGTGAATTCAGCCTGGCGAGCGTACGTTTGGGCAATACGTGATATGCCTGGGCGAAAAACCATGATCTGCCTCCGCTAAGAGCCTGTCTTACATGATTTTTCTTTGAGCACTGGGTGCAGGTTGGTCAGGCGTGAAGGCAGGTACTTACGCTGAATGAACCAAAGAAAAAGCCCGCGAACCTGTGCAGGCTGCGGGCTAATTCATATTGATGTCACACTGAAGCGCCTCGAGGTTCGCTCCAGACGGCTGCAAGACTAGAAACTGGCTGGCAAGCCCCCTCTCAAGCACTCACGAACCGCTGTGAATATGGTGGGTCGTGTAGGATTCGAACCTACGACCAATTGGTTAAAAGACAATTGGGATCTAGGCCGAAATTTCCACCTAGGGAGGGGTTTTAAGCACCATTCCAGCGCCTAGCTAAGCAGCCTCTAATGAAATCCACATTAGAGGCATGGCAATGACACATCCGAAGAAAGCAAGACGAGCAGGTAAGGTTTCCACCAAAGGCGGCACCGGTAAATCCACTGGATCCACCAATCTGGGGGCATTCACTGCAGACGCCGGGCTGCGCACCCTCCTCATCGATCTGGACCCCGTCCAGCCTTCCGCATCCTCCTATTTCCCCCTGGAGTACACCGCCCCGGGCGGCATTTTCGAGCTGCTGTCGTACAACGAGACCGACCCGGCCAAGATCATCTCCCGCACGTCGATCAAGAATCTCGACGTCATCATCTCGAACGACGCCAACAACCAGCTCAACAACCTCATACTGCAGGCGCCTGATGGCAGACTGCGACTAGCCAACCTGATGTCGGCTTTCGATGCCAATTACGACCTCATCCTCTTTGATACCCAGGGCGCCCGCTCTGCGATGTTGGAGATGGTCGTTCTTGCATCCGACATCATCCTCTCCCCCCTCCCCCCGAACATGTTGGCCGCGCGCGAATTCAGCCGTGGGACCATCCATATGATGGATGGCTTGCGCAGTTACGCACGCCTCGGCCTCACCATTCCCCACATCAACATCATCATCAACGGCCTGGATGAAACTGCTGACGCACGCGAGATCCACCGTACCGTCCGTGAAATTTTCGACGGGAACCCTGACTACACCGTCCTGCAATCGATCATCCCAGATGCCGTCATCTTCAAGAAAGCCGCGAGCCAAGGCGTGCCAGCGCATCGGCTTGAATATCGTCAACCGTCGAACCGTAAGTCGCCGTCGGCGCTGAACGTCATCCGCAACCTGGCTATCGAGGCGTTCCCAGAATGGAAAGACCGCTTCGAGGCAATGACCGAAGAGCGTGTTGCCGAGATCGCCAAGGAGGCCCGCCGCGATGAGTAAGCACGCGATAACCGAGGCTGCCGGGATCACGGCCGATGAAGTCCTCAGGATTGGGAAACTCTACAGCTCCAATGAGTTACGCGGCATCCAGAAAAAGCTGACATCCGCGTCTGGAGACCTGCACAAGCTAGCCAACGGTTGGAAGATGGGTGCCGGCTTGCTCGGATCGCTCGGTGACCTTCTGAGCATTGAACAGCGCGATCTACTGCGTAGTGCCGCACAACTCGTTGATTCGATCGGTCACAACGTGACCCATGCGAAGGAAAAGCGCGTTCGTTCCGAGAAAGAAACGAAACGCCGGCAAGATGCGCGTGATGCTCAGTCGAAACAGCTGGTAGCCCGTACGTTCCCCTTGCCTACCGAAACTCACGAAGAACTGCTGGAGACGATCAAAGCCGCACTCATTCTGAATCGTGCACGGCAGTTAAACACCTCCTACAACCCTTCTGAATTCAACGTTTACATCAGAAACGAGCTGAAGACACCTGCTCGGCTCCATGGGCATTCAGTGGAGCAACACCGAGCAGGTAATGTCAGATCACTCCGCTACTTCATGATCAGCGACCTGACCAGCCACCTTGCTTATGACGATGGTTCATCGGTTGAGGAACGCCTGCGGCTCCTGCAGGAGAAAGTGGCCGAAGCTGTAGGCTTGGCTGCCTTGACAGCAGACGAACGCGAGACCCTTCGCCTCTGGCAAGAGGCCTTGGTGCCTGCAGCGGACAGGCAGGAGGGCCAAGCATGAGCTTTGCCCTCATATCTCAATTCGCGGGCTCGCTTTGCCTGTATCTCATGAACTGCTCTGTGGCACTGGCCACTGCCTATGGCTTGGGCTCGATCTTCAAAGCCCCCCATGTCGAGCTCGCGTTGCAGGGAGCGGTCTACTCAGCCTATGCGCTCTGTGTCTTCGGCGTACTGAACTCCCTGGCCTTGATCGCATCCGCGCTGCGCAGCCGACCTCGCCGCGCCGGGGAGAGTTCATGATGGACAAGCAGAAGATCCTCGACAAGGTCACCAAGCTGATGTCCTTGGCCAATAGTCCGGGGGCAAACACGAACGAGGCCGCAACCGCATTGCGCCAGGCCCGCTCGCTCATGGCCAAGTACAACATCGAGTCCGACGAACTTCGAGCCAGCCAGGTTCTAGAAACAAGCGTCCCCACTGGCACTCGCCGCTCCCCCGCTGATTGGCTGCACTCCCTGGCCGCAACGTGCGCAGCCGCTTTCGACTGCAGCCACCTCTCCTACTACCACCCATTGAAAGGGTACTGCTTCAAGTTCCTGGGCAAGGGTATCGGCCCGGATCTGGCTGCTTATGCCTACAGCAGCCTCGTCCTGCAACTGCAGAAAGCACGTCGCGAGCATGTCTCGCAGCAGAAACGGTGTCAGCTGAAGACCAAACGACGTCGCGGCCAACTCTTTGCTGAGGGCTGGATCGGGGCAGTGGCCTACAAAGTTCGAGAATTCGCTGGTGACCTAGCCCCAGATATCCAGGCTGATATCAGTGCCTACTTGACCTTACATCACCCTGAGTTGAAGCGCTTCGACATCACGCCAAGCGAAGCCAAGGGCCACGATCGTAGCTCGCTGTACGAAGGAATTAAGCAGGGTCAGCGTGCTCAGCTCCACCGGGGAGTAGGCCGCAGTGAACAGCCAGGAATTGCCCAGGGAGGTGCCAGATGACCGATCTGATCCTTTCCCCTCCTCATTCCGTCGAGGCTGAACAAGGCGTTCTGGGCGGGCTGATGCTGGACAACGAAGCCTGGGATCTGGTCGGTGATCTACTGCAGGCCGACGACTTTTTTCTATCCCAACACAGGCTGATCTTCACTGCCATCCAGGAGCTGTCAGAGAAAAACAGCCCATTCGATATAGTGACGATTTTTGAGGCGATGGCCATCCCTGAGGAGGTTGGAGGCCTCTCCTACCTGGCAGAGCTGGCCAAGAACACTCCGTCTGTAGCGAATATCCGGTCGTATGCTGAGATCGTGCGCAACCGCGCCCATCTCCGCCGCATCATGTCCCTGTGTTTTCAGGGGACTCGGGACGCTGCTGAACTCGCCGCTGACGCGGCTGAGGTCCAGGACACGCTAGAGCAGAAGCTGTTTAAGCTGGGCGAAGGTCGTGTGGTTAGCGAATTCACCGACATGAATGAGGCATTGCTCTCTGTCGTCGACAAGATCGACGCCAATTTCAATGGCCATGTGACCGTGACCGGTGTGCCGACCGGGATCACCGATCTTGACGAGATGACCCGTGGTTTGCAGCCAGCCGATCTGATCATCGTAGGCGCGCGCCCCTCCATGGGCAAAACCTCGTTCTGCTTGAGCACCGTCGATGCTGCGCTGACCAATTCGCCTGACAAGATCGTGCTGGTTTTCAGCATGGAGATGCCTACCGAGGCCCTGATTTATCGAATGCTGGCCATTCTGGGCCACATCGATCTGAGCAGGCTACTTTCGGGTCAGCTGCAGGATGAGGACTGGCCCAAACTATCAGCCGCCGTCCATCGCATGAACGCCTATGGCAACCGACTGGTCATCGATGACAGCGCGAACCTGACCCCTGCCGCTATGCGAGCCAAGGTTCGACGTGCTAGCCGGCGTTTCGGGAAGCCTTGCTTGATCATGGCGGACTACCTGCAGCTCATGCGGAGTCCTGGTCAAGAAAACAGGGTCAACGAAATCAGCGAAATATCCCGATCACTGAAGGGGATCGCCAAGGAATTCAACTGCCCGTTCATGGCCCTCTCCCAGCTCAATCGGGACCTCGAGCGCCGTCCCAATAAGCGCCCTGTGAATGCTGATCTACGGGACAGCGGGGCTATCGAGCAGGACGCGGACCTCATCCTCTTTGTCTATCGGGACGAGGTGTACAACGAGGACACCGAACTCAAAGGCGTTGCCGAACTGATCATTGGTAAACACCGCAATGGCCCCGTCGGCTATGTCCGGGCTGCCTTCATCGCCAACCAAACCCGATTCGCAAACCTCACTGCCGATCATTGGCAAGGAGCTGCCGCATGACGTCCATGCAACCCCATCCGATTACGCATGCCTGCCATAGCTGTGGCCGGCACTTCGCACTGCATCAAGTACGGCAGGTGCATCCCGCCGAGCACACCCCTGAAGGTGAGGCAGAGGTCCTGGTATGCCCGGTCTGCGGCAGCTACGACCTCAATCCTCTTTCGGAGGTGCCCAATGCAAGTTGAGCAGATCTACCCTTCGATCCCTGCGATCGCAAACACCGACCAGTCGGCCTTGGCCTTTGCGCACCACTCTGGCGTCAACGCGGTTTGGCTGGATGCTCTCGGCCAGGTTATCTCACGGCTCACCCAGTTCGGTGAAACCACGGTGCCTGTTGAGCTGAATGAGGCTATGCAAGAGCTTGCCCGGCTGCAGTACATCGAGCTGGAAAGCCATGATGCTGGAACGCTGGCAGCGACCCTTCTTGGCCAACCAGCCCTGCTGACCAACTATTTCTGGTCCGTATGGGTACCAAGACATCTCCTGAGCTGCGGTCTGAAGGTGGCAGTAACCCCCTATCTGACCAGCTCCGATGACGAGGCTCATCATTGCACCGTGGTCTTCCGCATTCCTGGATCGCGCGAAACAGCACGTGAGTTCCTCACCGACCTGGCCACTCAATACCCCGGCTGCACTCCGGAAATCGTGGCCATCCAAGCCGGTGATGCGCTTTGCCAGAAGGAGGCCGGATCCAATGCGTAACCTCCTTCGCGGCGCGCACGACAGTGTTCGCCGGCTTGCCGAATTCGCCCTCTCCGAAGGCTGGACTCTCTCCCGCTCCAACAGCGGGCATCTGAAATTCAGCAAGTCCGGCTTTACACCGATCTTCACGTCTTGCACGCCCAGCGACCGCCGTACCGAGCGCAATACTCGAGCGCTGCTCCGCCGTGCCGAGGCCCAAAACAACATGTCCCGGGGGATTCAATAATGCCAATCCGACATGCAATCGTTCACCAGCTCGATAAGCAGCCCGACGGCAACCCGGCCGTACTTCACGCTCGTGACACAGAGCTACCGGCTACGGATGCCGTCGAGAACCTCCAGGCCGACCTGAACGACAGCTACAACGCCAAGCAAGGCAAAGCGTGGGGCTTCTTCCATGGGGAGTCGGGTGCGTACCCATTCAGCGGTTGGCTGAAACAGTACCTGGAGGAGCAGCAAGACTTCACCAGCTTCAGCCGTGTGTCTGTCGAACACCTGCAGAAATTGATTGAAGAGGTCAACCTGTCTACCGGCGGCCACGTGCTCTTCAGCCATTACCAACAAGGCCTGACTGAATACCTGATGATCGCTGTCCTCCAGCAGGTCGAAACCGTCGGCCTCGACGGTGATCTTAATGTTGTCGCCTCTCGCTACCTGGACACCAGCAACTTCTCCTGCGCGGCCCGGATCAACCTGAGCGAGTGGCGCAACAACCCAAACTCGAAGCAGTACATTTCTTTCGTTAAAGGCAAAAACGGCAGGAAGAGTTCGGACTACTTCCGCGACTTCATCGGGTGCCAAGAAGGCGTCGACGGGCCAGGTGAAACCCGCACGCTTCTCAAAGCATTCACCGATTACGTCGAGAAAGAAGATCTCCCAGAAGAAAGCGCCCGGGAGAAAACCCACGCGCTGCTCGACTATGCCACCACCCAAACGAAGCTGGGGCAGCCCCTCTCTCTTCAAGAGCTGTCCCAGACCCTCGATGAAGACCGCCCTCAGGCGTTTTATGACCACATCCGCAATAGCGACTACGGCCTATCCCCGGAGATCCCGGCCGATAAGCGCACTCTCAACCAGTTCCGCCGTTTCACCGGCCGCGCCGAAGGTCTGTCGATCAGCTTTGAGGCGCACCTACTCGGTTCCAACGTCACCTACGACGCCGACACCGGCTCGCTGACGATCAAGAACCTGCCCACTCAGCTCACCGACCAACTCAAGCGCCGCCAGTAAGGAGAACACCATGAACGCAACCAATTCCCGCACCGCTGACAAATTTGTGGTTCGCCTGCCTGATGGCATGCGTGAACGTGTCGCTCAAGTCGCCCGCGACAACCATCGCTCTATGAACAGCGAGATTATTGAGCGTCTTGAGCAATCGCTGCTCAATGACCAACACAATACTGCTCAGGTCCAGGCCGGTTCAGCAGACGACAATCTCAAGTCAGAGCTGGTTCGCGCTTACAAGATCATCGATCGCCTGCTGCAAAACGCCGTTCCTACACAGGCCGACATCCAGGAGGTGTTGCACCTGGTCCGCAAGCAAACTCCACTGGGTCTGTCCCACATTGCTGCGGTAGGAGCTTGATATGGCCGCTACAGACCTCAAAGCCAAGCTCCTGGCTCCAGGCTTCAGCCCTACAGGCTCCACCGCCGCCATGAGCGACCCTATCGCTGATACCCCACTCGTGCTGAGCATCGACGAGGTCCTCCCTTGGGAGGACAACCCTCGTACCACCCGTAACCCTCGGTACGATGAACTCAAGGAGTCGATACGCAACCGCGGCCTCGACACCCCCCCGCCTGTAACTCGCCGGCCAGGGGAAGAGAAGTACCGTATTCGCAACGGTGGCAATACTCGCATCTCGATCTTGAAGGAGCTGTTCCAAGAGACCAACGACCCGCTGTACCAGCGCCTCCACGTGCTGTTCCGCCCTTGGGACCAAGCCCGCGGTGAGATCATCATGCTCACCGGCCACTTAGCTGAGGATCTCAAGGGTGAACTCAAGTTCATCGAGCGCGCCGTGGGTGTGGGGAACGCAAAAGCGCTGTATGAATCCGAGAGTGGGGAGGTGATTGGGATTCGAGAACTCTCTCGCCGTCTGACGAAGGACGGATACCCAATCTCTCCTTCTCATATCAGCAGGATGCTAGACACGGTTCAGCACCTGCTCCCTGCCGTACCTGCTCTCCTCTACAATGGTCTCGGCAAGCCACAGATCGAGAAAATACTGTCGTTAAGGAAGTCAGCACTGGCCTGCTGGGACAAGCACTACAGCAATGAAGGCGTCGACTTCGAGATGTTGTTCCAGGACGTCCTTGCCCAGTTCGAAGGCGAGGCAGAAGAGTTCCTGTTCCAGCGTTTCCAGGACGAGCTCATCGGCACGATGAAAAAATCGCTGCTGTTGGGCTATGAGGACATCTTGCTGGAGATCACTCAACAGCAGGACAAGCTTCGTCGCTCGACGCCGGTGGTTGAATTGCCGATCACCAGTTCGACGTCCACTCCACCCGCGCCTGCGCCAGGCACTGGGGCAGGCCCTACCCTTCCGCCATCGCAACAACCATCTGAAGGTACTGGTCGCTCGCAGCGGTCTCCGCATACACCACCCCAGCCAGCAGCCCCAGCGCCGGGAGCCTTGCTCACACCAGAGGAGCAGCAGGAGCGAGTTGCAGGGCACATTGCGTCCCCAGCGAATCTCAGCCAGCGAGTGATCGAGACCAAAGCGAAGGTTGCCGCCCTCAGTGGGGAAACCCTACCCGATTTCAACGCGAACTGTCTGGTCGCCATTCCCGTACAGGCCGGGGGACTGCACCCCATCACAGACCTTTGGTACATCGAGCGGCAGATTGACCAAGCTGCAGAATTGCGCAACCAGGTAGCCCAGCTGGCAGTTGAGATTCTCGAGTCCGTCAACGGCCCAGGCGATATCCAGGCAATCGATGGCGGGATCGGTTTCAAATACAAACAGCCCGACACCGATGTCGAAATCACTGCAACAGCTCAACATACCGTGACGCTGCTTCAGTCATTGAGCGGAGCCATGGCTATCGCTCTGAAAATGCTGAACGAGCAACCAGATCCTGCCAGCGCATTAGGTGAGTTTGAATTTGCAGCCGGGTTAGGACAACTGCTGCTGGGCCAGCCCTTGAGTACTGAACAGTCTCCAGGAGACGACGGCCGTTTGAGCGACGGCGCGCTGGTCAAACTGTTCCGCATCATTCGACTGGCTCGCCGGTTGATCGACTTGGAAATCGAAGAGTTCAAACGGTCCTCGGAAGCCCAGGGCATCTGAACACTCGATGAGATGAATGGGAGGGAGTCTCAATGTCCAAGTCAACACTTAACGAAGCAGTTCTGTCGCAGCTTCTTGACCTGATGCGCAATGGCCAACTCCAGCGCTGTGTGGAGATGGGGGTTGAACCCGAGGTGCTGGGCCAGATCCAGCATCCAACAGTACTCAGCCTGCTCCGCAACACACCGGTCAGTTGGGTCAACGTGTCTATCAACAGCTCGATGATCCTCAAGCTTCTGACCGGGGCTGCTCGCTCAGAAGAGGAAACCCGCCTTATTGAGCGGGCAATCCGCTTGGGTGCCACTACAAGCTTGCTCAACAAGTTCTTCGGGCTCACACCTCAGGAGATCGCCCTTCAGCGTACCGTCATTGGGGTTCGAGCCCCGCGCGGACGTTGGCCCGAGCTTTCCGAGGATCAAGATCATCATATTTGGCACCGCTGGACCAAGTTGATGGGTGAAAACCGAGTGGAGCTCGAGGACAGCCTGGCCATGCTCGACGTTGCCATGCTGGTTGCAGAAGAACTGAGCACAGATGGCTTAACGCTTGCGCAGATCTGGTCTCGTATCACTCAGTGGATCGAACAAGGCCTGTATCCCAGCAGCAAGGAAAAGTCCCGAGTATCTGAACGTCGACAACTCACTCTGCTGGACGAGGGTGGCATACGCCGTGTCGAGGACTGCTGCCCCGCCTCCGCTCACTTTGGAGAAGGCGAACATAGAAAATGAAGCTCGCACGGTTCCCGATTTCCACGCTCCTAGATTCGGCCTCGGGGCAACTCGAGGCCCATGTACAGAAGAAGAGAGCTGAGGACACCGCCCCTACTGCTGCACCTGCTACCCCCTACTCCGGGATCATATTCAGCGGTAATCCGCATGAAACGGTCCCGCGTAAGCTCCTGCTCGACAATCGGCTCACCCCCTTGGAACGTAATTGTTGGCAAGTATTCCGATTACTTGTCAACGAAGATGGCATCACTGCCTTCCCCACCTATGACCAGCTACGGCCATACTTGGGCATGAACCCAGGGAAACATGCCTCTCGAGAAACCGTGGCAAAGGCCCTCACCGTGCTCCGTCTAACTCGTTGGTTGAGCTTGGGTAGGACCGTCCGCAATGAGATCAACGGACAGGTTCAGGGGAATGTCTATCTGCTCCACGACGAGCCAGTAACACCGGCAGAGGCCCTGGAGTTCGACAAGGACTACATGACCTTGCTGATGCAATCCATGGAGCATCAGAACAAAGCGATCAAGGACATCGCAGCGATCACCTGGCGCGAATTCACCAGCGATCCCGACGTGGGCCGACGCCTTCCCTCGCGCATTGACACGATTAGCGATCGGCTGAATGCCCAGACTTGGGCTGTAGAGACCAAGCATAACGCGCTGCCCGCACCTGAGTTCGGAATCCGAACTCAGCAAGATTTAGCCCCGGAAGGACTGAGTTCGGAATCCGAACTCAGTGAGAACTCAGCGAAACAGGGAGATCTTCCCCTCAGTTCGGAATCCGAACTCAGCCTAAAACCGCTGAGTACACCCTCAGTTCGGAATCCGAACTCTGACAGTACGTATACAAATACAGACAAGTCTGTATCTAAAAGCTTTGTACAACCGCGCGAGAGTGCAGGTGTGAATTGGTTGCTTGCCCTGGATCTTCTCAAGCCAGAGGACCGTGTGAAAGCACGAGAGATTATGGGACCTGTACCGGAGCATGTCCGAGAGGCGGTGATCAACCAGTGGAAACATCGATGCACAACTGGGAGCGTGGCCAAGCCACTTGCATACCTGACGACCCTTGCTGGCAAGGCCATCCGGGGCGACTTCAACGCTGAGTGGAATCCTTCAGCGCCCGCCGCAACTCCGACGCCAACGCCTCCACCGGCACGGACGGTTGCACGCCCTGCCCAGTCCCCCGCCCAAAAGCCGGCACCGACAGCAACCTCGATGCAGACAGCGAACTCCGCCCTGACTTCGCTCCAAGCCCTGCTTGACCCACGTCGCCGCGAGGAGTCCACCGATGAGTGAGTGGATGGGGCTTGAGATCACCCTAGGGCTTGGCTCCATCGTTTTGGGCATGCTGGCCGGTCGCCTCAGTACTTGGGTTGCCTGCTGGTTGCCTGCTTTCCTCGAGCAACAATGGCAGCGGGATGCTCGGGAACTACTCGGGCTGGATCTCGATAATCCTTGCGAGCTTCAAACGACCGGATCTCCGGTGCGTGGAACCTGGGCCGCGCAAATCGGCTGCGCTGTCTTGTCGTTAGTGGTGACGGTGCATTATGGGCCAACCATGCAGGCATTCTTTGCCCTGGTGTTCACTTGGTGTCTTCTGGCTTTGAGCTTGATCGACAGTGAACACCATATGCTGCCGGATGCGCTGGTAATACCCATCCTCTGGATCGGTCTCGCACTCAACTCCTTTGGAGTTTTCACGACACTGCACGAGGCACTTTGGGGCTGTGCCATGGGCTATTTGAGCCTTTGGTCAGTTTTCCACCTGGTCAAATTCATTACCGGCATAGAAAGCCTGGGCGCTGGCGACTTCAAGATGCTGGCCCTAATTGGGGCATGGACTGGCTGGCAGGCACTTCCCTGGACAGCAGGTTGTACCCTAGTACTTGCAGCCCTGGCATGTGGATACCTCAAGCTGCAAAAAGCTCTGTCCAGCACCTCAAGAATTCCTTTGGGTCCGTTCCTGGCGATGGCTGGCTGGGCAGGCATGCTGCTGCCACATCAATGGTAGGGCGTGTTGCCACTGGCAACACCATCCACCGATGCCGCCCATCTGAGCGGTGCTCCCGCGGGAAAACAGCCCGCCACTCATCGGCCCGAACAACTTCTCCACTGTTGCCACTGGCAACACTACGCACAGCCAACCAGACACACGGTCTTCACCCGCGTCGACAGTGACCGGCTGTTGCCACTGGCAACACTATGCACAGTCCAACCAACACACGGTCTTCACCGGGGGGGCGACGGTGGCCGACTGTTGCCACTGGCAACACCAAGCAGCGCCGACTGCCAGGCGGTCTTCACCGGCGCCGACGGTTTGCCCACTGTTGCCACTGGCAACACTATGCACAGTCCAACCAACACACGGTCTTCACCGGGGGGGCGACGGTGGCCGACTGTTGCCACTGGCAACACCAAGCAGCGCCGACTGCCAGGCGGTCTTCACCGGCGCCGACGGCTTACCCACTGTTGCCACTGGCAACACTACGCACAGCCCAACCAACACACGGTCTTCTCCCGGGGGCGACGGTGACCGGCTGTTGCCACTGGCAACACCTCATAGTGGTGCAGGCCACATCTCCAAGGCACCGTTAAACCAATGACAAATCCAGCACACCGGGTTCTTCATTTATTACTGCGCCACAAACGGCCCGACAGCAGCATGGACATCGTTCACCCACCTTATATAAGGAAACCATGTCCATGGCTGACAACTATCAGCTCAACATCGGCTCCCTCAGGAGCCAGGTCCAGCTGACTCTCCACACTCACCATGCCGCCCGAATCTGGCTGGGTCGCCAGAAGACCGACGACAAACACAGCATTCTTGGGCTGGCTGGCTTCTGCCTCAAGATCAACCAGATCGATCGCGCCGCAGCGCAAGACGACCCGTACTCCGACTGGTGGATGATCAGGATCGAGGAGAAAATCCAGGAGGTAGATGATGCCCTCAAGGCCATCGACAGCCGCCTTGATGGAGTGATGGCCCAACTCCCCAAAGCACTCGAAATCGGCGAGAACCTCTCCATCCAGCCGCTGAAGCTGCCGCTCTTCATCTCCAACCCGCTGGGCTTCAAGGGCGTCCATCTACTGACTCAGTACGACGAAGTCGTCCGCCGCATCCTGCTGGCTCAGCACGTCGCCATGATCGGTCGCCGCGATGGCGAGATCTGGATCGATGAAGGTGCTCACCTGCTGCGCAGTCTTTTTGGGCTGGCCCAGCTCCATCGCTTCTCCGGCGCATCGCGTGACGACTTCGCCGCCAACAATGCCCGGGCTGAAAACGCGCGCGAAATGTACAAGCGCTACGGCGATATCCCCCAGGACATCCTGGAAGGCACCCGCCGCTCGAACTTCGCCCCGCCCATCCGCCGTGGCTCCGCAGGCCCGGTCGAGGATGTGGATGACGAATTCGAAGGCGAGGCATGACGCTCATGCGATCGGACACCCGACCAATGGAGGCACTGCAACAGAGTGCCTTCAAACCGCTGCAACAGGGTGCCTATCAGGGGCTGCAACAGAGTGCCTCACTAAAAGGCCTTTTAAAGCCCTTTAAAGGTAAGGGGGAGCTGGTCCAGTTGGCGGAGCAGTGCGCATCGCTGGAGGCGGGGCTGCGCACCCTTACCCAGGAAGTACTGGCCCAGGTTCGCCAACATCCATTCGCTCTGCTGCCCGTCAGGCTCATCGAGCAAAACACAGCAGCTGGCACAACCTTTCTTCGCTGGCAAAGCGTGCAAGAGCGGCGCATGGGTGTCGGCGTATGGGCTCAGATGGTTCACGCCCCCAAAACACCAATCCACTTGCTGCAGGACCTGTTTGCCCTGGAGCAACACCGAATCACCCTGAACATGCAGATCAGCCTCATCCACTCCATCGGCAAACAGGCCGCCGAATGCGCAGAAAAGATGGGGCAGGCCGAAGCCGAATATCAGGCTCGACTGCAGCAGGTCATGAACCCACCTCAACACTGAACGGGAGATACACCATGGGTACACCAGTAGTTTGGGAAGGCAACGTTGGTAACGCCGCTGAGCACCGGTCGTTTGCCAACGGCAACAAAGATCCGCGGCACATGCTGCGACTCAATGTGATGTTCGACAACTCGATCCCTGATGGCCAGGGTGGCTACAAGGATCGTGGGGGGTTCTGGTGCAACGTTGAGTGGTGGCATCAGGATGCCGAGCGCTTTGCTGAACTGTTCCAGAAAGGTATGCGGGTCTTGGTCATTGGCCGGGCGATCATGGACACCTGGAAAGACAAGCAAACGGGTGAAGACGTTTCGGCGCTGAAGGTCGAGGCAAGCCGCATCGCGATCCTCCCGCATCGTATCGAACAGATCACCCTGGCATCGAACGGCAATGGTCAGCGTCCGGCCAATCACCAGCAAGGTCAGGGGCGCAGTCAGACCAGCGGCGGCCACGCTCAAAACGTTCCTCAGCCGAGCCCCGACGACATGCGCCACTACAGCGATGGCTTTGACGACGACATCCCCCTGTAGCCCCCCCTTAATTTGGCGCGCCACATCGCGAAGCTCCTGGTGACAAGGACGTCACTTCGAGTTTCCCCTCCCTTCGATGGGGTATCTCCACGGCATTCTAGCCACAGCCTGGCAGGCGATTTTTCAGGCGCCTCTCGTGAAGTCACTGGGGGCAAGGACGGATCGTCGCCACCTCATTCCGCTTCGAGGTATCGCCCCATGCACCACGACTACCCGGAATATCCATCCGTCAAAGCGACTGTAGACCCCTCGCGCTACATGGATGCCGTTCGAGCTCTCAATGGCGTCCGCCAGGTCTTTTGCGACGGCGAATCCATCATGCTGCCGGAGGCCGAAGTGGAGGCCATCGAAATGCTTCGCCTCCGGTTCAATGCCACCTTTGAGTATGGGCAGGCCGAGGAGTATGAGTTTGCGACCAAAGCCCGGGATGCAGGGGTGAAAGCTGAGCTCCTTCGACTTGGGCAGGCAGTTTGCGACATCACAGGTCAACACGCTGAGGTGATGGTTCGTGCCGCACTGGAGGACCCCAGCGCTACGCTGCTGGCATGGTCGGCGCTCTACCGCTCAAGCATGATTCCCCACTAGCTGTGGCACACGGGCATTGGCGTGAGAGCTATTTTCAGGCGCGCCACTCGTGAAGTTTCCGGAGACAAGGACGGATCGTCGCTGTCCCTTCCTCTGAACCTGGCGTCTGATGCTTCACATTACCGGCGACAAGGACCTTCTGTTGCGGCCGCAGCTCGTGAAGCTCCTTCGACGAGGACGCGAACTCGTAGCCGAAGGGGCGCTGCAGGCAGCGCTTGCCCAGGTCAGGGGGAATTTGAAATGCCAGCGCTGGCAAATTACCATTGCCTGAAGGTATCTCCGCTCTACGGCTGCTAACTTGTATCGAAGTGAGCCACGGGGTCGTAAAAAACGCCCTTGTCGGGGAGTTGCTGGTGGCCAGGTCGTTTGAGGCGTGACTCGCCCGGCGTGAACAGTGGCGCTGATGAGGAACAATCGATGCAGAACGAAGATGCGCAGGAGCGAAAAGCGGACAGGCGCCAGTTCAATAACCCCCATCCTGCGGTGGAGGCTGCTGGGGTTGAAGCCGCCGAGAAAGGGCTGCCCATATATGCCTGCCCCTACAAGCACCCTGCCATGCTTGCCTCCTGGCTGAAAGGGTACAAGCGCGCCCAGCAGCTCACCCTCAATTTTTGACCCTTCCTCCGTGGGCCTGAGCCCTACCGAATTCCCTCCCTTCCAGTTGACCATTTCGCGTTGTGCCCTCCCCGGTCGGCGGCAAGAGTGCTCCCTGATTTATCTGTGCAGGGACACCCTATGAAACTCATGATCATCGAGGCACCGGGCAAGCTGAAGAAGCTTGGGCCCATGATGAAGAAGATCCGCCCTGGCGAGCACTGGGTGGTGGTGGCATCTGGTGGCCACATCCGTGATCTCCCCCAATCGGGTCAGGACCACACGATGATCACAACCGGCGTCTTGAAGACCCTTCGTCCGGTCTACGAGATCCTGCCCAAGAGTGCCCGCAACGTCAGCACCATTCGCAAAGCGCTCAAGGACGCCACGGAGGTGTACATCGCCACCGACCCGGACCGGGAGGGGGAAAGTATCGCCTGGCACATACAGCAGACGCTGGGGATCCGCGAGTACAAGCGAGTCACGTTCAATGAGATCACCCAAGCCAGAGTACGGGAGGGCCTGGCCAATGCACGGAGAATCGATGGGCAACTCGTTGCCTCACAAGAGTGCCGGCGAGTGCTGGACCGCCTGGTGGGATACCTGGTCACGCAGGAGCTTCGCAGAGTCCTGGGCCAACCTACCTCCGCTGGTCGAGTTCAATCACCTGCCCTCTACCTGGTGGTGTTGCGCGAGCGTGAAATCAGGAACTTCAAGGTGGTCCACCACTTCGGGGTAGAGCTGACCTTCAAGGACGAAACCACCGGTATGGACTGGACTGCCGTATGGCAACCGATCCCCGACTTCGCGAGCAAAGAAAACCCCTATATTCAAGACGGCACACTCGCGGCAAGAGTTGCCGCAACACGCGCGGTAATTGTCGAGTCATGTGAAGACGGAAAGAAGCGGCGCCCGCCACCCCCACCGTTCATTTCATCCACCCTGCAGCAGGCAGCCAGCGTAGCGCTGAAATGGGACCCGGACAAAACCATGCAGATCGCGCAGCGCCTGTACGAACAGGGCGTGATCACCTATCACCGGACGGATAACCCCAACTTGGCCGATGAAGCCATGCCAGATATCCAGGCAGCGGCTCGCAGACAAGGCCTCGACGTTGTTGACGAGCGCCGGACGTTCAAGGCTGCGGATAGCGCCCAGGAAGGTCACCCCGCAATTGCGCCAACCGCCTGGGAGGATGAAGTTGCAGGCGAGTCTGCTGATGAGCAAGCGCTGTACAAGCTCATCCGGGTCAGGGCGCTGGCCAGCCAGCTCGCAGACGCCATCTACGACGTGCGCATGGCCAAACTGCTGGCCAGGGGACCGGATCAGAGGCCTCTGCGCTTCGCCGCGACTGGCAGCACTGTCGCCTATCTCGGCTGGATGAAGCTTTTGCAGAAGGACGAGACGGATGAAGAGTCGACCGACATCCCCAAGAATCCGGTGCCGGTGCTCGAACCCAAACAGATCCTCAGCGTGCTTCAGGGTGAGGTGCTCAACCAGAAGACGAAGGCGCCGGCACGCTTCACCAAGGCAAGCCTGATCAAGGAGCTGGAGCGACTGGGGATCGGACGCCCCAGCACGTTTGCATCGATCATCAAGAACATCACCGGCAAAGGCCTGGTCGTTGAGGAGAAGCGCAAATTGGTCCCTGGCCCGTTAGGGGTGAGCACCATCGACCAGTTGGAGGGCCGCTTCAGCTTCGTCGAACTGGCGTTCACCAGTACGCTGGAGAAGGACCTGGACCGAATCGCACGGGGGGATGAGCAGTACGGCTCGGTGGTTGCCAAGTTCTTTCAACATCTCCAGACGGAGCTCGCAGCCCTCCGCCAGGCGCCCACAGTGGCGATGAAGGCGCGTTCGCCTGAAGCTTCATCAGACACCCAGGGCGGCCATTCCTGCGGCAAGTGCGGGATGCCACTGGCGCGCCGCCAGAAGCGCGGTGATGGGGGTTACGACTTCTGGGGATGCACCGGGTACAAGGTGAACAACTGCCGTGTGAGCTACCCCTCGGTGAGCGGCAAGCCGGATATGTCCAAGCCCAGGGGCATGTAGCCGAAATGCTTCGGGGGCGGTAATCCATTTCTCCTGTAGCCGCTCTCCCCCAGCTGCCAATCTGCTCGCTCTTACGGGTGCGGGCAGGCGCACCTTGAATGATGACGTGTTGACTACTCATCCTCCCGGAGGTGCTTGTGGCTCGTTCCAAGAAAGTCATTGATCGGCTGAAGGCCGAGCAGGCGAACAATCCGAAGATCCCCCATTATGAGTCCCGGCCAGGTGAGTCATGCTGGCCGCTACAACCTGACGACATCAAGACCGCCGGGTACTGGAAGCAGGAACGCAGACGTGTGCCGAAGGGAGCAGAACCAGCTGCGTATGTAATCAGTGGCCAGGGAGGATCACTCCACGGCTCAGTGCTCTTAACCCGTTGGGGCGCGGCCTACCACCACGACCAAACGGTGCCGATGAAGCCCAAGGGCGAGGACGCCAATTGAAACGACCACGCCTCCTCAACAGCCAGCCAGTGTTGCTCGAAGCCGCCGTGTTCGACGGCTACGACATGGGCATCCTCATGCCGTACATTGAGGGCGCAAACAAGGTCATGTTCGCCCGTAGCGGGTTCTTCATTCGCCGCGGCGATCACCCACTCTGCCGTTATTGGCGCGTGCCCAAGGCCAAGTTCATCGACGAGCTGGACCTGGTGTACCACCAACTGATCGAGCTGGCCGGTGGCAAGGTCACTGAATCATGGCAGGCATTCCGCCAGAAGATCGAGAGCGCACTGGCCAACCCACGCCGAGACGCTTTCATCTCCGGAATGCTGCTGCGAATTGCTCCGCTAGCCGACGGCGGTGTGCTGCTGTCCGGAGATTATCATCCTGGAGTCGTTGCAGTGGCCCGCCGGATGCGGGGAGTGTTCCTGGGCAAATCCAGCTCGTGGCGAGTCAACGCCACCGCCGAGATCCTGCGCAGCAACCTGGTCCTGGAGCTCGGTCTTGTAGAGGATCAGTTCGAGATCCTGGACGTTGTACAGGAGCTCCTGAGCGATGGCTCTGTGACTCCAGCAGCAGACATTCCGCGCATCAGCCTGGGCGGTACTCCTCAGGAACCCTCGACAGCCGCCAGCGGTGAGGAGAGCTCCAACGACATCTACCTCGCTGCCGTCTCGCCGATCGAACGCACCGAGTTCTCAGATGCCACGATCGCCCAGGCCCTGGTCGGCTATTCCCTGCTCGATCACCAGCCTGCTGGCATCGCTCACCTGCTCCAGCGCACCAGCGCACTGCTGGCTGATGATATGGGCCTCGGCAAGACGCGCCAGGCCATCATCGCGGCGCATATCAGTGCAGCCGGTCGCCCGATCCTGGTGGTGACCCTTTCCTCGTTGCTGATCAACTGGCAGCGCGAAATCCTGGCGGTCTACCCCGACGCGACAGTCGCTGTGCAGAAGCACGACCCGCTGGTCCAATGGATGCTGATCAACTACGAGCGTCTCGGCGACTACGTGCTGCTGGCTGAGCATTACCACGTTCTAGTGGTCGACGAGGCGCACCAATTGAAGGAGCCGACTGCCGAGCGTACACGCCATGGCTTCGATATCGCAGCCAAGGTGCCGAATCGCTATCTGCTGACAGGAACGCCTGTCCTCAATCGCGAGACGGAGCTGCACACCCTGCTACGTCTATCGGGGCACCCGGTCGGCCAGTTGCCCCTCAGCGATTTCTGCGAACGCTTCGCCGGCAGCCCAGAGTTCCGGCAAAACCTCCGGGCAGAACTGGGCGACTGGATGCTTCGCCGGCGCAAAGACGTTCTGCCCGGGCTCAAGGGTAAGCACCGGCAGTTGCTGCCCGTGGCGATGGGGGTGGAGGAGCGGAAAAAGTACGACAGCATTCGCCTCGAGGACAGGCCCATCTTTGCCAGGCTCGGCGCGCTTCGCCATTACCTGGAACAGGTGAAGGTCAGAGTCGCTATGGACCTGCTGGGCGAGCTGGACCCCGAAGACAAGGTTATCCTGTTCTGCGAGTTCAAACCCACCGTCGCGCACCTCAAGGAGCTGTGCGATGCAGCCGGTATCGGGAACGTCACCCTGGTCGGCAGTGACACACTCACCAAACGACAGAAGGCGATCGACAAGTTCCAGGGCGCCCCCGACTGCAGGGCTTTCATCTGCACCACCCAAGCCGCCGGTACCGGCAACAACCTCACGGCCGCCAACTACGTCTTCTTCCTGGGTCTGCCCTGGACACCCGGACAACAGGATCAGGCCGAGGACCGGGCGTACCGGAATGGTCAGCTCAGGACGGTGATCGTGAAGATCCCCCTCGTGGAGAACAGCATCGATCAGCAGCTCTGGCAGATGCTCTTAGCGAAGCGCCAAGTCAGCTTGGAGCTCATTGAACCGGAAGAGCAGCAGGACGCCTTGGCCAAGGCTATGCTCGCCGCGACCATCAGCCAGTAGATCCGCGTGGGAGGTCGATCAGCAAGCGTGCGATCTCCCAGGCCCATCCAAACTCAACGTAGATTGGTGAACCATATTTGTCGCCGGTCTTCCGACAGACCCAGCATTCGCCATCAAAACGCACTCCCCTGATGATCTCGGTAACGTCATAAACATCATCAGGTAAGAGCACCCCTTCCCCGCCCAGAATGCCTTGGGCGATCGAATGGTTACCGCCGTTGACCCAAGCTATGTTCAATGGCTGCATCAGGGTCACGCTATGGTTTGGATCCTGCACGAACGCGCCGAGCTCACGCCCCTCCCCGATCATGCCGAGGCTGTTGAGTATGCTGCTTTCCGACCACAGAGTCGGGATTACCATGTCACTGGCCAACCGGATACTTGAGCTCTGATCCACTGGCCGACGGCAATTCTTCAGCAGAAATGCAGCCCAAGTGCCGTTATCGGCGTAACCATCCCACAGCCCACCAAGTGAGCTCATCCAGTGCAGCGACTGAGGGCCCGCATGCCGAGGTCGAAGCAGTGCGTCTCGTAAGTGGATGGCCTGAACGGGCCTGAGCACAATTTTTATGAGGTCTTCCAGGCCGCGCCGATTGTGTTCAGCGCTGAGACTGTTCGCCCAGTCCATCAGGTGTTCGAAAGCGGCAATTCGACTGTCGAGCATTATCACCTCCGTTGATCTTTTCCAGTTCGAGGTCAGGCCAACCTCGGCGCCCAAAGCGGCAACTTGCTTGCGTTCCATCAAGCGCGCCGGAAATTCTAACTCTGTGTGATATTGATTTCCTGCTGCATGAGAATCTGCTGGCTGTCACCGTGCCCTCAATGACTACAGGGGGCCTCATGATCAGGCAGTTGACCACTCTCTCGCTCGCCGCACTCGTTGCTGGTTGTGCGATTCAGAAGGCTGAGCAGCCGCCGAAGCCGGCGTTCGATAGCAGCCGTAATCCCGAATGGCTGTCTCCGGACATCTACCCGAACGGTGCAAGTCCGGAGAAGGAACCGGTCGTTCGGTATGGCCGCTACACCTTGGTGAGCACCCAACCCGATGCGAGCCAGCGCGACCTGATGGCACAGATCATCGACGTAACCATCCCGTCCAGCATGAACCCAAGCGTTAGGGATGCCATGCTCTACGTGGTCGACCGGTCAGGGTACGCCCTCTGCCCGCCCAGTTCGCAGCACGTCAACATCCTGTACACCCGACCTCTGCCGGCAGCCCAGTACAAACTTGGCCCGATGACGCTGCGTAATACCCTCCAGGTCCTCGCCGGCCCAGCCTGGCAGGTGAAGATCGATGAAGTGAACCGTCAGGTGTGCTTCGTGCTTCGCCCCGGTTACCAATTGCCAACCCCGTCGACGCCGGCAGGCGAGCTCTACGCCGACAAAGCGCGGACTCCTGAAACCAGCTCCGCCACACCGGGCTCGACGCCGGGCGTAGTCGTCGCCGCAGTGCCTAGTCCCCCTCCCATCTCCACCACTACGCCCGCTGTCGCATCCCCAGCGCCAGTGGCTCCCGCGCTCCCCCCAGTGGCACCCGCCAAGGATGGCTCTATCCCGGCTGCGACCGTAACCGCCGCGGCTAAACCTTCGACGCCTGCGTTCCCAGCACCGACAGTGCCGAACAAACAGGCAGCTTCCAAGCCAGCGGTTGCGGTCTCTAGTACCGCAGTCGGCGCCCCGCCCATCGAGGTCAAACCCGCTCCCCGGCCGCTGCCACAGGTATGGACGGCCGCAGTTGGATCAACGTTGCGCGAGACCGTTGAGGAATGGGCCAAAAAAGCCAACTGGCGAGTGATCTGGGCACAGGAGGACCTCAACTACCCCATTGAGGCCCCGCTGCGTTTCGAAGGGTCTTTCCAGGAAGCCATCAAGCAGCTGTTCCCACTTTACGACAACGCCCCTCGCCCCTTCGTGGTCGACGGCAGCGAGGGGGCGCAGAGCGTCCTGCACGTAGCTGAGAGGAAAAAGAAATGACCAAGTCCGCTTGGGCACGCTGGGCCCTGACGCCGATCGCCATGGCAATGTTGACCAGCTGCGCGCTGCAGCGCGTGAACGAGTCATTTGACCGCTCGGAGTATGAAGGGCGAACTGCAGGGCAATACAGCAAGTACCTCCAGAATCAGCAGCCTCAACAGGCGCGTGAAACCGTGGTGTTTAGCAACAAGCCGTGGGTGTCGACGCAGCCGCTGGTGAGCAAGCGTGGGCTGCCCTTCGCGCTCGATGCCGACATCGCGTATCGCCCGGCAGGGGCTGTCTCGATTTCGCAGCTGGCCCAGTACATCACCAAGGAAACAGGCCTGCCGGTAATCGTGGCACCTGATGCAATCAACCCGGCAATTCTGTCGTCTGGGAAGTCGGACAAAACGGCCCAGCCAAAGCCTCCTGTAGCAAACCCCGATAGCTTGGCCGGCCTCCTGCCAAGCTCAGTGATGGGTGGCTATGGTGATACGAGCACCTTCGACCTCGGCATTGGCTCCAGCAGCTTGATTTCGGGCCTCAAGTACTCAGGGAAAGTATCCGGTCTGCTCAACCAGGCGACCTCTCAGCTCGGCCTGTCCTGGCACTTTGACCAGGAACTACGAGGCGTGCGGATCACCTACTTTGACACGCGCACCTTCGATGTGTGGACCTTCGGCGATGTCCTGGAAATCGAGAGTACGGTGAAGTCCGGCCTGCTGACCTCGACAGGCAGCGGAGATACCGGCTCGTCCAGCTCTTCGGGCGCCACAGGGGAGTCTGGGAGCAACCAGAGCACCAAGTCGACCTATAAGACATCGTTGATGACCGACATCGAGAACGATGTGCGGGCAATGCTAAGCGTACAACCGCCCGGGCGCCTGTCGCTTTCCCGCTCCACCGGTTCGCTCACCGTCAGCGATCGCCCTGACGTACTGAACCGTATCGCGGCCTACCTCAAGGACACCAATCGCAGTATCACGCGGCAGGTACTTTTCAACGTCAAGGTCTATGAGGTGAACTTTACCGACAGCGATCAGACAGCCATCAACTGGAGCGCCGTCTACAAGTCGATATCAGGCAAATGGGGCTTTGGACTCAGCAACACCGTTGCCGGCATTAGCTCAGAGGCAATCTCTGCAACCGGTAGCATTCTGGACACGTCCAGCTCGCCGTGGGCTGGCTCGAAAGCCGTCCTCCAAGCTCTGTCGGAGCAAGGCCGGGTGTCGGAGGTCCGCTCGCCTTCGGTCACTACACTCAACTTGCAACCCGCGCCCATCCAGATCGGTAACGTTCAGAGCTACGTCGCCTCGAGCTCGACCACCACCACTGCCTCGGTAGGTTCAAGCACTGCCCTGACGCCGGCAACCATCACCAGTGGCTTCAACATGATGCTGCTGCCGAAGCTCCTGGACAAAGAAAACATGCTGCTGATGATCACGCTGAGCATCAGCAGCAAGCCCACCTTCAAGGACTTCGAAAGCAATGAATCGAAGATCCAGACCACAGACTATGACACCAAGAACGTTGCCCCCAAGGTACGCCTGCGGAGCGGTGAAACACTCGTCCTGACCGGGTTCGATGAGAACAGTGAAAACGCCGACAAGAGTGGTGTAGGGAGTGCAAGCTTCTTTGGCCTGGGCGGCGGTCGCAAGCGCGCTACCACCCACAGTTCCCTGGTCGTTCTGGTAACGCCGATCGTTCTACCCGACAGCCTGTCCAGCAGCTGGAGCATTCCTTACCCCCTCAGCAGCCATCAGTTCAGCTTGAACGGAACCGCTCCTGCCTCCCGCACCCACTGCAGGCCGCCACTCAGCGTCTGCCAGGTTCTTTGAGATGCCGACAATGAGCACTGAAACTCAGTCGCCACGCATCTCTCGGGTGCAGATTCTGCACCACCGAGGCCGAGCGTTCGTCACCGGATTGCGATGGCACCCGCTGGGCAGCGTGACTGGCCACATGAAGGAAGCTCGCCAGTTCGGTAAGGAGAACAAGCTCGATATCGTCACGATTCGACGTAACCCGCGAATTATCCAGGCCGGCTTCGTTGCTCGTACCGATGGTGTGACCAAAGGGATGTACTCCCTGGCCTCGACCCTGGCAGGCCAGCTCGGTGAGTCCTGGATCGCCGCGTGGCGAGTGAGCCCGGACGAGGATCGATACGCGCTTGTCGCTGTTTACAAGGGCGGCATCATCCCTGGCTGTGACGTCATTGGCTCGGAAGTCGAAATCCGCCGGCGAGTGGCGCAACAGCGCAGCCGCGGGATTGAGTTTGAAGAGTGGTATTTGCCCACCGAATTCGACATGGGGGGCAAACCACTCGATGTCGATGAGCTGCTCCAGCCGTCGAAGCTCAAGCGCGAGTATCGACTACGCCCATTGGTGTTCGGGCTATCCAGAGCAGAGCTGTCCCAGCTAGCAATCGCAGGCATCGTTGTTACAGCAGGGCTGATCGGTTGGTCGCAGTGGAGCGCCTACCAGGACCAGGTTGAGCTGGAGAAACGCTTGGCGGCCGAGCAGAAGCGGCTCGAAGAACTCGCCAGGCTGGAGCGGGAGAGTGGCAGCACTCAGCCTGCACAAGCCTTGGAGCACCCTTGGGCAAAACGTCCCTCAGTCGGAGACTTTGTGGACGGTTGCAGCAAGGTCATTTACTGGCTGCCCCCCAGCATCGATGGCTGGCTTTATGCCGACGCTGTGTGCGACGGCTCCCAGGTTCTGACCACCTACAACCGCACAGGCAACAGCACGGCAGCTGACCTCATATCCGCCACGAACGGCGTCTTTTCGGGTCCCCCTGCATTCTTCAACCAGGGTAATTCCGCGACGCTGCCTTACGCGATATCTCTGCCTGCAGCAGGTGACGAGCCACTGCTGAACGTAGCCGAAGCAACTGCCAATTTGACGTCGTCGCTTCATCGTTTTTCTCAAGAACCGACGCTCACTGAAGTGCCTGTTGCTGTTCCCCAAGAGCCCGCCCTGCCAGGACAACCCGCTCCTCCACCGCCTCCGCCCCCTGAGTGGAGGCAGTTTGAATTGAAGTACAGCACGGGTGTGCTACCGCACGACTCGCTCACGGACGCACCCGTCCAGGGGCTGAGGCTGCGCGAAATCAAGGCTGAGTATCAGGCCAACCATTTGATGTGGACTGTGACAGGTGATCTGTATGCGAAATAACGCCGTGGGCCTCTTGATCGTCGCGGCGTTCGCTACGAATGCCTTTGCGACCCCTTCGGAATTGTCTGGCATCAGCATTGGCGAACTGGGGAAGGTACAGAGCGAGACGATTCTGTTGAAGGCCAAGGCCGAACGAGCCAAGGCCGAGCGAGAAATGAAGGGCGAACCCACGCCATCGGTCCAACCGGTAAGCACTGGGATGAGTAATCCCTTCCCTGCGCCTCAGCCTATGCAGTACCTGCCCTCTGAAAGCAAAGCAGCCGCCAAGTCAGACCTCCCAGTGGTCAAGGCCGTCACGGGTTCAGCTCGCAGGATGCAGGCGACCCTGCTCTACAGCAGCGGTATCGAGGTTGATGCCCTGATTGGCCGCGAGCTGCCTGGTGGCTACCGCGTTGCTCAGATCACCCTGGACGGCGTAACGCTCGAGCGTAAGGGCAAGCGATTCCCGTTGGGGTTTTCTGACCAGGCCCCATCGGTAGCCATCCAGCCCCCTGCGCTCACCCAGCCAGCCAACGCCTTGCCCGGCATGTTCCAAACCAAGCCCTGAGGTAGCGCCCAGTGACCGTCCTTACAGCTCCAAACCCTGCCGATAGTCTGTCGGCAGATGCCGGCACAGCAGCTCTGTTCTCCCCTGCCTGTACCGTCTTGACGGCCCCAGGGGGCAGATTCGAGGTAAAGCCCGAGTTGCGTCTTTACTGCGCGCTAACCGAAGACGGCACACTTCATGTGTCGACCCAGCACCAGACTGATCCTTGGGTGATGGCTTTCATGGATCAGCTCGACCACGCAGGGTTCGACTACACGATCTCGACGTGCTCGATGACAGACATCAAGGCGCTTTACCAAACCTCCGCCCAGGCCGGCGTGGGTCTCGCGCAAGTCGATACCGACCGTCAGGCCCATGCCCTGCAGATACTGGGTGATGCCCATCGACGCGGGGCCAGTGACGTACACATCGTTGTTGGCCACGACATTTCCAAGATCTTCTACCGCCTACATGGACTGCTCTGGGAGGCACGCCAGGAGTCAAGCCTGGTCGGTCTGGAGCTGTGTTCAGCGCTCTACAACAGCATGTGTGACGTCACCAAAGATCACTACCAACCGCAGATCGCGCAAGACGCGCGCGTTGGTCGGGAATTCGTGCAACAGCTTGGGTTGTTCGGTGCCAGGGTAGCTACGCGCCCTCTCGTGGACGGTCCGCTGATGGTCATGCGGCTTCTTTACGACGATCAAAAAAAGATGACGCTCGAACACTTGGGCTTCTTGCCGGCGCAAATCGAACAGTTCGCGCGCCTTCGGAGTCTGCCGTATGGGGTGAACTTGATCACCGGTCCGACTGGCTCCGGAAAGTCAAAATCGCTGCAGGTGAACCTGAACTTACTCCACGACGAGACGCAGGGTACGAAGCACCTTCTGACTCTCGAGGATCCACCCGAGTATCCGCTAAAAGCCAATCAATCCCCATTGAGTAGCGGTGAGACTTGGAATCACGGCATCAAAAACTCAGTCCGCCTGGATCCTGACATTTTGATGTACGGAGAACTGCGGGACGTTGAGTCGGCCCAGGCCGCTTACAGCGGAGGGATGACAGGTCACCAGGTTTGGTCGACGTTGCACACGAATAACGCTGTCGCTTCCCTTCAGCGCCTGATCGACATGGGGGTACCCAAGTACCTGGTGACGGATCCTGCCCTCACCACCGGCATCATCAACCAGTCCCTGCTTCCAGTTCTCTGCCCTTCATGTCGCGTTCCATTGTCTAGGAACCTCGGGACGATCACTCCCGGCCTACTTTCTCGCCTTGAAAAACTGAGGATCGTCGACCAGGTCAATCTGCGCGGCGAAGGCTGCTCATGCTGTAGAAATCTCGGTGTCGTCGATCGAACCGTAGTAGGTGAGGTGTTGCTCACCGACATGCAGTTCATGGGTGTCTTCTCAGAGAGAGGTGCCAGCGCTGCGCGTAGGCATTGGGTTAAGGAGATGGGGGGCATTACCAAGATCGCTCATGCCATTACAAAGATCGAAATGGGAAGTATCGATCCTCGGCACGCAGAGACCATTATTGGTCCGCTCGATTTTGACCGCCAGTTAGTCGAGCTCTCCCATGTTTGATGCGCTCCAAGACTTCCGAGCTGGTTTGAAAGAGGCGTCCCGAGGTTGGGTCGAGACCTTCTATGCCAAGCAATTCGGGAAGAAGGAGCGCGTCCAATTCTACGAGAGCCTCATGGGCGTGCTCGAGGACGGGATCCCGATCGAGGTTGCTCTGGAGACGGTTGAAAAAGCCTTCAGCAACAACGGCAAGGAGCTGCATCCGGTATCGATAATCTGCGGCGAGATCGCAATGACAGTACGTGGGGGGAAGTCCCTGGCGCACTCCTGCAGGGCTCACGTTCCTTACGATGAAGCGTCACTGATCGAGACGGGAGAAGAAACCGGGAACCTGGTGCAGGCGTTTCGTGATTGCGTGCGGATCATCGAGATCCGCCAGCGCATTGGCCGGCTGGTCCGATCAGTAGTTGCGCTTCCATCGCTGACCTGGAGCCTGATGTGGGCGCTCTTGTATGTGATCGCCCTATGGATGGTCCCTTCAATGACAAGGCGATCGGACCCAGAATCCTGGACAGGTATTCCGGCGCTGCTTTACCACCTGTCCAACCTCGTCACCCATTACGGTTTGGCAATACTGATCGGCCTGCTGGCGGTGATCGCCATTGCTGTAACCACGCTACCCGTATTTTGCGGGCTCAAGATCAAACCTGACAGCCCGACCTGGCAGGTACAGGTGAGCAGGGTTCTGCAAGTCGCGCGCCTTCGCGTTGAGTCGTTCCCACCTTGGTCTCTGTACAAGGTTCTGCACGGCTCAATTTTCCTGTTGAACATGTCGGTGATGTTGCGCACCGGCATCAACCAGCTGGATGCCTTAGCCATCCTCAACAGGAGCGCTCCACCTTGGCTCAGCGAAAGGCTCGACGCGATTCACTACGGCGTGAGCTCAGGCAAAAACTTCGGCGAAGCGCTGAAGCTCGCCGGACACCAATTTCCCGATGCGATGGCCATCCACTATCTGGAGGTCCTGGCGACCCGCAAGGGATTCGCGGAGTCCATGGAGCGCTTTGCCAATCGCTGGCTAGAGCAAACCCTTCTTCGCGTTGATGCGACTTCCAAATTCCTGATCGCCATGTCCTCGGTGTGCATGGGCGTCCTGATGATCCTCGTGGTCATCGGGATCTTCCAGATGGCCGGAAGCGTAATGGACTCAACCAGCTTTTAAACAGTAACCAAGGAGTAACAAGCATGGTAACTCGTGCAAAACGTACACAAGCCGGCTTCCTGTCGATTGACGGTGTTTTCTGGCTGATGCTGATCGCGGTTGCGATCGGTTTCATCGTCTGGATGAGCTGGAGAATGATCGGCAACTCCGATGTCGCGATCGAACAGAGCAACATCAGCACCCTGATCGCAAACACCAAAAAGCTTAAAGGCTCCACTGGCTACGGGACGTCCGGGCAGAGCCTGGTAACGTCCCTGATCAACATCGAAGGCACCGGCTCGATGGGGATTTCCGGCACCACCCTGGTGAACCAGTGGAATGGTGCCGTGACGGTCGTCAGCAACGGTATGACCTTCACTATCTCCGAAGCCAACGTTCCGAAAAGCGCCTGTATCACTTTGGCAACCAAGGTGGCCAAAGACAAGCAGACCACTACCGCAATCAATGGCGGCACGGCGACCACGGGTGAAGTACTAGCGACTGCAGCAACCACCAGCTGCTCGAACAACGCCAACACCATGACCTGGACCACCTACTGAAGGAGCTTGGTGTGAGCGCCATCTCCGAAGCAAACTTCGTCGACCTCTACCTCGGCGACGGTTTCGCGGACGTGAAGGGGCTGCCTGGGCAGCCCACTCGTGTTCCTGCCCCTCAGGAATGGGGAGTCGAAATTGATCAACTGCGCGAGCGCTGCCAAGAGCACTTCAACAAAACGCAGGAACCTGAGTTCTCGCTGATTTTCGATGGTGCCGTTTACCGGGTTACCCAGCTCCAGGATCTCCACGCACAATCGCTCTTCGTACTGAGCAGGTCGGTGGTTCGGATTCTCCCGCTGGACGATCTCGGGCTGCCTGATGAACTCCATCGGAGCCTGTTCGACCCTGGCATACGAGGGTTGATATTCATCTGCGGTGAGATGGGCTCCGGCAAGACCTCAAGTGCGGCCTCGATGGTTGCGGCAAGGCTTGAGGAGCTTGGGGGAATGGGACTGACCGTCGAGGATCCACCCGAACCTCTGCTGCATGGCGAGCATGGACTTGGGCGCTGTATCCAGATCCCAGTCTCCCGTCGCCAGGGTGGATATGAGGAGGCGTTGATCCGGGCGCTGAGAACGCGCGCGGAGATCCTGATGGTGGGCGAAGTACGCGACACACCGACAGCCGCCCAAGTAGTCCAGGCCTCGATCAATGGTCATTTCATCATCTGCACCGGGCATGCCGGCAGCGCCACCAAAGGCATTGAGCGCTTGGCTTCGCTGGCACAGCCACTGATCCCGAATGCGAAAGACCTGCTGGCTCAAGGACTCATTGCCGTCATCCACCAGGTCCTGATCCCTGACGCATCTGGCTTCAAGCGGCTGAAACTTCAATGCCTGTCTCTGGTTGGAACCGACGCACCTGGTATCCGCGAAAAGATCCGTGCCGGCCAACTGCAGATGCTCGAGCAAGACATCGCCAACCAGTCCTCTAGGAGCCTCTGGAATGATCAATAAACGCAACCAGGCGGGGATGCTCGGCGTGGACGCCGTCATGGCATTGCTCGTGCTCTCTGTGCTCATCACCCTGGGCTCGGTGTGGATCATCAAGCAGATGGACGCCCAGGACTTCAGGATCGCTGCAGACAAGCAGAAGGCGGTCGCTGACGCGGTCAGCAAGTACCTCAAAGACAACTTCAGTACTGTGCTGGCGAGCGCCACCGCTACGAATCCGGTACAGATCACAGTACCGATGCTTCGCAACACGAACTTCCTGCCGGCCGGGTTCACGGACACCAATGGGTTTGGCCAGACGATCGTCGGGCTGGCTCGCAAGCCGAATGCCAACCAGTTGGAAGCTGTCGTCCTCACCACCGGTGGCCAGGCCATATCGGAGCTGGGCATTCGAACAATTGCAGAAAACCTCGGCGGCCCGGGCGGCTTCATTTCTTCGAGCAACACCAATGTGATTCAGGGCGTACGCGGTGGCTGGCAAGTGACCCTGAGCAACTACGCCATCAACCCCGGCGCCGGCCATACCGCAAGCGCACTGTTCCTGATGGATGGCCAACTCGCCAACGACTACCTGTATCGCAACGCGGTGCCGGGCCACCCCGAGCTGAACAGCATGAACACCGACCTCAGCATCGGGGGGCACAATATCAACAACGCAGCAGCCATCACTGCGTCTGGCAATGTGACAACCAGTGCGGACCTCAATGCTCGGAACGTGACGGCGACAAATACGGTGACTGCAGCAACCGCCAACATCACAGGGGAGACCTATACGGGCGGCTGGTTCAGATCGCGCGGTGATACTGGCTGGTACAACGAAAAATGGGGCGGCGGCATCTACCAGTCGGATCCGGACTGGGTGCGCATCTACAACAACAAAGGCCTCGCTACGGGTGGTGCCGTCGTCGCCGGTCAGGTCCAGTCCTACGGCAGCATCAGCGCGTCTGGGCGACTTACGACGGGGGAGTATCTCTCGATCGGTGGCCAGGCTGCTGAGGGTGCTGCCTGCAGCGACAACAGCCTGATCGCCAAAAACGCTGCCGGCCAAACCCTTTCCTGCCAATCAGGGGTATGGCGCTCCGCATCCAGTACAGCCCCCAAGTGCGCGGCTTACACCATCCCCGGGTACGCCGCGAACGACGTGACCACATACGCCTGCCCCGCGGGCTACACCAAGATCGGGTGGGACACCTACGGCCAGGGTTGGCGCTCGAGCACGACGCCCGGAATCATCATCGGCTCCAACGATTACTCGACCATTTTCTGCTGCCAGTTCTGACCCAGCGCCGCCGTGCCGGCGGCTCCAACTGCTCGATAAGCAATGATGGCTTTGTGACACACCCTCTAGCGGGTATCATGGCTTACCGCCTTACCGAGCTTCCAAGCAGCACTTACAAGGATTGAGAAGTGAGCAGTATCCATTTTGATGTAGATGCAGTGTATTGCATCTCTTTAGACACTCGCGAAGATCGCCGCCAGCTCTTCAGAGAAAGCATCGGCGAAGTAATCGATAACCCTGTCAACTTCCACATCGTTCAAAAACATCACGATCCCAAACAAGGTTGTTACGAGTCTCATCAGCAGCTGGCTCGCCTTGCCCTGGATCAGGGACTTGAGCGCATTCTTGTGTTTGAAGATGATGTGAAGCCTTATGAACTCAAAGCCTCACGCATTCAATGGATCAACCGGTTCATGCGTCGGCACCGATTCGAGGCGCTACACCTGGGCTACTCCATGGGCCGAACATGGCTGACGTGGTTTCCATTTATCGCTCGTGGACGCGTCGTAGCGCTGCATGCCTACGTGCTTTCGCGAGAAGGCTGCCAGATCCTGGCAAACACCCAATATGACGGCACACCTGTCGACGTCGTTTTCAAAAACACTATCCGCCAGCACTGCGTTTTCCCGATGATGTTCCGGCAGCACGCTGCCTGCGTAACTGGGAGCGACCTGGAGCAAGTGGTTAAAAATGAAGATGATTGGTGGGAGCGCAACTGGCGCAAGCATTGGCGGTCGCCGCTCAAGAACATGTGGAAAACGTTGCTGCGTTGGAATTTCTAACACGCTCATGATGCGGCTGGGGCGATCTCAGGAACTATTGGTCTTGACAAAGCCCCACAGGGCTGAACTTCACCCTCTGCACTCCAGGAGGCCAGGCAATGTCTTTCAACTGGATCGTCATAACCATACTTCTGATTGCCGTGGGGATAGTTTCCCTGCAGGAGGAACAGTCTCTCCAGCTCTCGGACTACGCCACGGTTGATTCGGTCAGCCGTAACTTCCTCGTTTACCGATCAGCTGCAGCGCAGTATGCCGCTGCGAACCCATCCTACACTGGCACGCCTGCAGATGCCGCCTTGTCGCTTCCCTCCTGGTTTTCCAAACCATCGGGCTTGGCCGCCTATGTGACGGCGGGACAGAGCTACACCTACTTCACCGGTGCCGTACCAGCGGGGCTACCTGCTGCCCTAGTGGAAAGAACCCAATCGATGTCCGTTGGGGTCAAGCGTTCCGGACTGCTGTACTCGCCAGTTGCTGGCGTGACGAACGTCACTATTCCTCCGCTTGTACCCGAAGGCGCGGTCGTAGCGCTCAACTAAAGAATTCAGGCTGCAAGGGCGTATCGGCTTGCATCTGTACGGTGCCGACAACATAATGCCATCAGCAATGGTTCAACCCCGCTGGCTACTGACGGTCATCAGTAGCGCCCAGGTGTTGTGGTTCGCCTCAACGCCAAACCGTAAGCACGCTATAGCTCCGGGAAGGGCGTGCGGATCTGGTTGAAAGCTCTCCCTGTGTCTCCCTGCTCTCTCTAGTCGCGCAGCCGTCTAACTCGTGATGATCGAGTTCAAAGGCACATAGAGTTTCAAGAGGTTCGGTGCTTCTTTGATCCAAGGGCCACATTGGTAATGTGGCCCCTCCTCTTTTCTTCCCTTTGGGTAGCCTGATGGACTTGTCGAAGGTCCATCAGGCTACCCAATGGGTACTCTCCCCCCTGCCGGTGGCCCGCCGGCGATAAGCCGGGCTCCTTTTGTGCGCGGATGCGTGCCTCACGTTTGCTGGCCAAAGCCACGAGAATGGCCAGGTGATGAGAATCGAGACGATCAATGCCCAGGGATCGACGATTCCGACACAGGTGGCTCCTTCAACTTTTTTTCAATTCACGGCTGGGTCACCTTTCGAGGTCTGATCCAGCCGGCCTTCTCCCTCCCCCTCTCGCCCTTCCCATCCCCTCCCGCTTGACACAACCCCTCCCCACTCCGATTATTAAGCCGTGATCTGCTGACGTCGTCAGCAACATGCCCCATGCAGCTCGGATCCGTAATGCTGCAGCACGTCAATCGTGTGATCCTCCCCAAGGTCGTTCAGCTTCTGGTAGCACGACCGATCGACATCCGTCGATAGAAGCTCCTTCCGCAAACCCAGTGGGGAATCACTTCCCTGCAGGGCAAAGTGTTTCTCTGCAATTCTCTACGCAGGAAACACTCATGACCCAACATTCTGAACTTGATCTTGAAGAAGGCGCGCCTGTTTACCAAGGCACAGCCTCATCGGAAGCTATTGAAGACTCCGTCGGCAAGCTGTACGGCGAGGCGGTTCAACGCTATCCAACTTATGAGGCAGTAGTTCGCTCGCACTTTTGCAAAAGGATGCGAGAAACCTTCGGCAACGAAGAAAACCTCAATGCTGAGGTCCAGTATGCGTTCGCTTTTGCCAGGCATGCATACGACTATGTTTCTGAGGCTGAGCTGCTCGAGATTGAAGCCGCAGACCGTGACAACGGTATCTGCGCCCACGGTCTCACTTGGCTGACCTGTCCTTGTGGCTGCTTTGAGGTCGACTGAAGGCGCCCTCGATTAACCCAGTGTTCCACACGCAGTAAACCCAACGGGGAAACCACTCCCCCTGGGGTCAGTGTTTCTCCGCATTCCAAACCGCAGGAGAACCATCATGACCGCAGTATCCGTACCATCGACCAGCTTCCGTTTTGGCTACGCGCTCGGCACCCTCACCCGTGAGTTCGTGCGCTCCATGAAACGGACAACTCCAGCTATCCCAACCCAGGCCCAGCCTGTTGCTCATCTCACGAGCATAACGCCCACCCGAAACGACTGGGATGAGCTCTGCCGCATTCCGACCCTCGCACGCCGCGGCGTTGACCTGAACCAGTGGTTCGATGCCAACACCAAAGCGGTACCACCGACCAAGCGCCGCACCCGCCAGCGCAAGCCGAGCAAAGCCAAAGCTCCAGAGCTGCGTATGGGCCCGCTGGACGATCTCATAACTCCAGTTGCGATCTAACTTTCTCCCACCTCACCCAGTGCCAGGCACCCCACCTGGCAAGGTGAGGGCCTGGCGATCAAAGGAACGCCATGGCATCAAAAAAACGCGCAGCTGTAGCAGACGACCTTCGCAAGATCGGTACGACTGCCGTCGCCGCCGCCCTTGTGGGTATCTTCCTCAGCACTAGCCGACTGCTTACCGCTTTCGCCCTCGTGGTGGGTGTTGTAATCTGGATCACAGGCATCTACCTCACCCCGGAGGAATGATATGAGCCACACTACATTCGGTATCCTCATGTTCACCGCCCTGCTCTTCATCTGCATCGGCATGGCAGTGTGGGCTGATTGGCCTAACATCAAACGGCGGTGCCAGAAGATTCTTCGGGCACATTGAACGTCGATTTCCCCCTCTTAACCCTCCATCTGGAGGGTTTTTTTCTTTCAGGGCTTGACAATGTGTTTCTCCGTTTCCATCCTTGTGACCGTGAGCTGCTGACGTCGTCAGTAACCCAAGCCCGAGCAGTCATGATCTGAAAGACTGCTACACCCATTGCGGTGTTGATCGCCCCAAAATCGCCAAGCTTCCGGAAGCGCGATTGATCAATCTCTCGATTGATGGAAGCCTACCCAACTTGCTACATCCCAACCCACGCGGGGAATACTTTCCCCCATGGGCGAAGTGTTTCTCCGCTTTCACTATTGAAACTGGAGAATCACCATGACCAACCAATCCAACGAAGCCAAATTCTTCGACCTGCACACCACTGGCATCGGCTACCTCAACCGTATCCGTGAAGTCAGTCCTCGCAAGGGCAAACCCTTCACCTGTGTCACCGTTGCAGCATTGCACGGTGCAACTGATAAAGCCGAGTACTCCTACATCGACTGCAACGTTGTCGGTGCCGAGGCAGAATCGCTGGTTAAACGCTGCCAACAGGCCGTTGAAGCCAAAAAGAAGGTGCTCGTCTCCTTCCGAATCGGCGACATCTGGGCTGATGCTTTCACCTATGATAAAGGCGAGAAGAAAGGTCAGGCCGGCGCAAGCCTCAAAGGCCGCCTGCTCTTCATCGGCTGGATCAAAGTTGACGGCAAGCTGGTGTACGAAGCGAAGCCGAAAAACGCCACCCCGCCCGCTGACAATCAGGGACAACCTGGTGTGGATCAAGCGTTGAATCAGGATCAACCTGAGCAACCCGTGAATCAAGGACAGCCAGTCGCCGACCAGTTCGGTGAACAGCTCGAACCTGACCTCGGTAATGATCTTCCTCAGGAGCCCAACCAGGCTGCATAACCCCTATCAAGGCGCTGATTTCAGCGCCTTCACTTTCTGCCAAGGAGGCAGTCATGAAAATTCTGTTCGCGTTGAACCTTCTTATCCTGGTCGCCGCCGTCATCCTCGGCGACATTGTTTTCGGTGCGTGCGCTTTTATCGGGCTGAGTGGTTTCGTTATCGATGCCCTCAACCGCAAAGCCAGCTCAGTTGCGACCATGCTGACCCACTGATCACACCAACTTGCTTCCTACCCTGCAGGGGACGCCAATCCCCTGCGGGAGGCGTTTTCCTCACCGAGGACTTCGCCATGCCTTACTACATCACTGTTGCTGGAGATATTCAGCAGTGCTTCCCTGACTTCGGCACCGCGCACTCAGATATTCTGGAGCTACGGGATCAGGATCAAAAACCTAGGTTGTACTACTCGACTTCGTTCGCCTCTCTGGGCTGCGAGATCGATGACCACGGGGCGCGTATTCAAGACTACACGTACATGTCCTGGTCCGATTTCATCTCGTTGCTTCCTCACCTCGACTCGTCCTGGTCGGTAACGGATGACGAACTGTCGAATGACAGATATCGCCTTGTAGATGTCTATTCGCAGCTCTGCGGCCGCACCCACCACCTAGCTGACATGGCCTACGCCCGAGACAAGGTCACTCCCAAGGATCTTCGGGTCAACACACGCATTCTCAGGGTCACCCAGGGCCTCATGGACCCGAACGACCTGTAAGACCACCAACTCCAGCACTTGAACCTTTCGGGTACATCACCCGAGCGGGCTGGTGACCCCTCATCGGAGCATCACCATGTCCCAAGCCACCCAAGTCTTCAATGGCGTCATGTTCATCACCAACCCCTTCGAGAAACGAGTTGCCGGGGCTTTCATCCGTGTAGACGTGCTTGAGCGGCGGTTCGCGGACTCGATCAAAGCAAGCTCGAAACTCGCCCTGGATCGCTGTGGCCAATACTTCGAACTGTACGAGATGAGCCTGCTCACTACGCTGCGCGATCAATATGCAGCTCTCACCTTTCCTCACGACCAGTTGTTCAAACGTGAGGCAGAACGGCAAGGCTTCCAGCTCGATGATGAGCACTACCGCGCTGTACAGGAAGCTAGTTCCAACCTCTGGGAAGACATCTACGAAGACATGATCTGACCCACCCTGTATCACCAGTCCTCCACCCCGAAGGGTACCCCTTCGGGGGGACTTTCAAAGCAGTCACCGGGCAACTGTGAGGCCTCTGCCTACAGCCCGGACAACGAATTCCGTATTGGTTCACTGTCGTTGACAGTGCCTCCCGGAGCCAGGGTTTAAGGCTCCAGCGCATTGCGCCAACCCACCCAAGATCGCCTAGCACTCGGCAGCGCGATCACATCACTCAGTGATGGAGTGCCTTCTACTTTACCTACCCGCGGGGATCTCATCCCTCGCGGACTGAGGCCTCGCTCATTCTGGAGACCTCTGATGTCCATACCCTCCGCCTCGTCCGAGGCATACCTCACCCTTCCGGTTGTCCTGGACAACGCTGCGTGGATGCGTGCGGTCTATCTCGAAAACCCTGACCGGGTAGCCGAAATGAGCCAACGCCTCGCCACCGTCGTACAAACGGCGTGGCAAGAACTCAAGCAGCAACCTCTGGCCAAGGCTTTCACCTTCGGCGTGTACACAAAGCGCCATACTGGCCGCCAACGTGACTGGGTTGCCCTCGCTTTGCGAGTCGTCACCCCCGAGAACGAGCCTGCCTACATCCAGATCCAGCTGCAGCCCACTGCAGCCCCCGCCTGACACAGCCAGTTAATCACCCAGAGGGGTCACCCTCTGGGGTGGCTTCCTCTCAACCAGGAGCACGCCACATGGCACAATCACTCAACCCCTTCAACATCGCTACCGGCGAACAATCTGTACCTCATCCCTGCTGCAGCCAAGCGTTCGAGATCGCCTCTGCACACTTGCCCGAGGAGGACTGGGAGGAGCTGCAGGTACTCGTTGAAACTGCTGATACAGCTCAGCTTCAGTTCGAGTGCTTCACCCTGCCAGACAGTGACGCCATCGGCTTCAAACTTCTCAGTACGCCCTGGACCGACCAACATCTGGGACAGTACTGGGGGTACGAACTGTCGACACTTCAAGCTCTGCAAGCCGCCGAGGGCTTCAGCGAGGAGACCATCCGGGTGCTCACTCTTGCCGCTCAGGCTGAAGTGAGGTTCCTGGTCATCGACCCCAACAGCAACGTTCTCGACGGTCTGCCGCTGTTCGACTGCTGACCACCTTCCACCCTCGCGGGGAACGCCCGCTGGGAGTTCCCCATGCTTTACGGGGAGCGCACATGATCTCAATCACCGGCCAGTTGGCCATCCGCACCATCTCCGGCCGACTCGGGCTATTCAACGTCGGCCGCCTCAGTACCTCGATCGGTGAGTTCACCATCAAGGATGCTCTTCTGGATCAGTACCAGGAAGGTAAATACCGAGGTGACTTCGCGATCAAGCAGATTCGCCCATCGTATTACTCACACGGCGGTCGACTCGTTGTTGAGATCAGGGCTGAACTCGAGGGCATGACCCTGGAGGATGTCACAGGTCTCAGTCGCGAAGACGAAGAACATCTGCCAACCAACGTCCCTGACCCTCTTGAAGAGGACGGGCCACCACCCACACCGATACCGTCACGTCGGATTCCAAACACGCCGACGCCACAGCCCCAAACTGATGCCCTCGCCTCGGATGAGCCCTTCGGGATGAGTCCGGCGGCGCCACCGAGCACGAACGACATCGATGCCGAGCTATTTGGCACGGTGTGGCCATTGAGCGAAACCGTGAGGCTCGACACCAGCGTAGACCGGCAGCGGCTGCGCGCCCAGTGCACGCGGCTGGACCAGCTCGGTTTTACCATGGACTTCAAAACTCAAACCTGGACCAGGGCTTCGCCTTAAAGCGCCCTGCCAGACCACTGCCGCAGTCAACCTGAACCACACACCCTGAGGGGCCTCCTCGGGGGCTCCATTTATCTACCTGGAGCACCACCATGAACGCCATGTTCAGCCACTTGAGCAAACAAACCCTCGCCAACATTGAGGACCAGCTGTCCAACAACGAGGTGTCGACTGACGAGGAGCTCGTCGACTTTTTCATCGAAGAGTTGGACCTCACACTGGACCAGGCTGAGGCTGCTATACGTCTCCGCGACCAGTACCGGATCCAAATATTCCTCGAGGGTCACGGCCCGCTGCACCAACAAGACAGTGTGGCTTTCGATCCGCTCACCAGGACCTTCAATTAACCATCAGACCACCCCGGGGGGCGTTTCCGCCCTCTGGGACGGACGCCTCCACAATGGAGGCCATCATGCACCCATCCCCCTTGTTCCAGATCGAGGAATGCCCGGACCTGTACGTCGACGCCTGTGTGTGCGACGAACAGCGCAACCTGGTGTTCATGTCGGCCTGGGGTCGTGACACCGCACTGCAGGAGTTTCTGGCCAGGCTCACACTTGGCCGGGAAGAGAATGGCCTTGAGCAGTTTCACATTCTCGTCGACGGGCGGAGTATTCCCGTCTTTCCTAATCACGACCTGCTGGAAAAGCGCACCACACGGCAATTCCGCGGCACCCTATTTGGCAGCATGTTGCACCTTTGGCTGTTTGATCGACGCGCCTCGGTGCCCGACCAGGCCAATCACTTCGCCTTCGCCCTCCTAGAGCGCAATGAAGCCCCACACCAACGGCTCTGGCCGCTGGTGATCGAGACCTGCCCGCTTCCCCTTCTCCCCCACTGGCGCGAGCCCGTGATGGAAGTCCTCATCCAGCACCAGATGCTGATCGGTCTCCCTGGAGCGATCGGCAATGTCTGCGCCTGGCGACTCGCCATGAAGCTCGAGGTACTCGAGCCTGCTCTCGGAGAGCTGATTCGCCAGGGCGTACTCACCACTGAAATTCAGGCGTCTGCCTGAGCTCATCCACCAACTCAAAGGACGCCCTATGGCCCTCATGTTTCCGCGCCTGGCGCGCAACTTTGCCCGCAACGGCTACTACCCCACCGATGAAATCACTCTTGAACGCACGCTGCAGGCACTCACTCCCGCCACTTCGGGCAGGATGAGGATCTGCGACCCTTGTGCCGGCGAGGGTGTTGCCCTTGCTGAAGCGGCTCACTTCCTGGGCCGCGACCAGGTCCAAGCGTTCGCCGTCGAGTACGATCGCGAACGCGCGGATCACGCGCGTGGCCTGCTCGATCGGGTGCTGCACAGCGACCTCTTCGACACCCTGATCAGCCGCCAGTCGTTCGGCTTGCTCTGGCTCAACCCACCCTACGGCGACCTGGTCGCGGATCACTCCGGTGCATCCCAGTACCAAGGCAGCGGCCGCCGGCGCCTAGAGAAGGCCTTTTATCAACGCTGCCTCCCGCTTCTGCAGTACGGGGGCGTGATGGTGCTCATCGTTCCTCACTACGTGTTGGACGACGAGTTGACTGGATGGCTGAGCAACCACTTCGCCGATCTACGCATATACGGTGCTGCAGACCCCACCTTCAAACAGGTGGTGATCTTCGGCATCCGCGTGCGCCGGCAAGACCTGGCTCGGGCCAGCACCAACCAGGTAAGGTCTCGCCTGCAGGCGATCGGCGCCGGGCAGGAACAGGCCGAGGAGATCCCGGCCATCTGGCCATGGGAGCCGTACCTCGTCCCGTCAGTTGCCAGCGAGCTGGAGCACTTCTACCGCATTACCCTGGAGCCCGAGCAATTCGCCGCCGAGGTTCTGCGGTTGCGAGGTCTCTGGCCCGACTTCAACCTTCACTTCGGGCAAGCCGGCCTCCAACCCCGAGCTCCTGTCCGCGAGCTTTCCCGCTGGCACCTCGCACTAGCACTGGCCGCCGGCGCAATCTCCGGTGTTGTGCGTTCGAAGTCGGGGCGGATCTTGGTCGTGAAGGGTGATACCTACAAGGACAAGGTGCGCAAGACCGAATTCACCGAGGACGAGAAAGGCAACGTCTCAGAAGTCAGGATCCTCACCGACCGGTTCATTCCGATCATCCGCGCTTGGGAAATGACACCTTCCTCGGTGAACCACGGCCAGGTGCTGATCATCAGTTCCTCACCGGCGAGCAACGACGAGGCGCCTGCAACTGTTGAGTCAGTTGCAACGCCGCTGTTCAACCCGGGGCAGATCATGATGACCGCCGCTGTCAGCCATCTGGTCGAAACCGGGCAGCTCAACCCTACCCCTTCGCTGAAACGCCATCTTGCTGGCGACTGGGGTGAGCTATGCGATGACGATCGAGCCTCCAATCAGCTTGCGCTTACCCACGGAGACCGTTTGTTCTCAGGCTACGACATCGACGCCGGCGACGAGTCCAGGCTCTGGATCATCACCGAAGCCGACCGCAGCTCCACCACCCTGCTGCTTCCCAGCGACTACTGACCAGCGCCGCAACGGCGACAACCCCACACCGACCCACAGGGTATGCCCATACCCGTCGGGGTTTGTGCATGCCCTGCTTTCCCTGCAGGAGATGCACATGAACGCACTGACCCAAGTAGCCGCCTCGGCCAACTCACCACTGAACATCAACCTGACCGATTTCATCGACGAGTTCGGCGACGAGCTCCTGGAGTCGCTCAACCGCTCCAACCCTCCGGTTTATACCGGCAGCATTAACGAACAGCGCCAGGCCGTGATGGCAAGTCTCAAGCGCACGCCATTCGTGGCGCAAGCTGAGGTTGTCCAAGCCATCACGGCGCTTCTGCTCGATCGCAACGAGCAAGCTGCGATCATCAACGCCGAGATGGGTACCGGGAAGACGATGATGGCCATCGCAGTCGCTGCCGTGCTCCACGCGGCAGGCTACCGTCGAACCCTCGTCATCTCACCACCCCACCTTGTCTACAAGTGGCGGCGCGAGATCCTGGAGACCACACCAGGCGCCCGCGTCTGGGTGCTCAACGGCCCGGACACGTTGGTCAAACTGCTTAAGCTGCGTGACCAGGCGGGGCAAACCTATGACGGCCGGCCGGAGTTCTTCATCCTCGGCCGCGTCAGGATGCGGATGGGTTTCCACTGGCGACTCGCCTGCTGGAAGCGGCGCACTGCAGGTGGCCAGCGGCTGGCGGCATGTCCAGATTGCGGCCAGGTCCTCGAGGACCTGGAAGGCAACCTGGTCACCGTGGAAGAGTTCGAGCGCGGTGATCGCCGTCGCAACTGCAGTGCCTGCAACGCTGCCCTCTGGACGCTTATGCGCCCAGGCAAAGCTGATGGTGGGGACCGACGCTCGACAATCCTGAAGTCGATGTGCCGGATACCAACGATCGGCCCGGTCCGGGCGGAACGGCTGCTGAACGACTTCGGCGAGGACTTCCTGGCCTCGATGCTGGTCGACAACGTCTCAGAGTTCATCAACTTGATGGACGCGAAAGGCAACTTCGTCTTCAGCGACCGTCAGGCCAAGCGCATGGAGCGGGCGATGGCCAACATCGAGTTTGGATTCGGCGAAGGCGGATACCAGCCGACAGAGTTCATCAAGCGCTACCTACCCGATGGTTTCTTCGACCTGCTGGTTGTCGACGAAGGGCATGAATACAAGAACAGCGGTTCGGCCCAGGGCCAGGCCATGGGGGTGTTGGCCGCGAAGGCGCGTAAAACCGTGCTTCTCACCGGGACCTTGATGGGCGGCTACGCCGACGACCTGTTCTACCTCCTGTTCCGCATTCTCACCCAGCGCATGATCGAGGACGGCTACCGACCCAACGCACGCGGCAGTATGGCTCCTGCAGCCATGTCGTTCATGCGCGATCACGGAGTCCTCAAGGACATCTACACCGAGCGCGATGGCGATTCGCACAAGACTGCCAAGGGCAAGAAGCTGTCGGTACGCACCGTGAAGGCCCCAGGCTTCGGCCCTAAAGGCATCCACCGGTTCGTGCTGCCATTCACCGTGTTCCTGAAGCTCAAGGATATCGGTGGCAACGTGCTGCCCAGCTACCAGGAGGAGTTCATCGACGTGCCCATGGCGCCGGAGCAGGCCTCGGCCTACCAGCGCTTGGCGGCCACGTTGACCGCTGAGCTCCGCCAGGCCCTGGCCCGGAGAGACACCACTCTTCTGGGAGTGGTGCTCAACGTGCTACTGGCCTGGCCGGACTGCTGCTTCCGATCGGAGATGGTCAAACATCCGCGCACTCGAGACACGCTGGCCTTTGTGCCGGCGCTCTTCGGCGACCATGAACTGATGCCCAAGGAGCAGGCGCTGCTGAACCTTTGCCTCGAGGAGAAAGCGAAAGGCCGCAAGGTCCTTGCATATACCGTCTACAGCGGGACGCGCGACACCACGTCCAGGCTGAAGAAGGTCCTCGAGCAGGCAGGCCTTCGCGTTGCGGTACTGCGGGCCACGGTTGAAACGGCTCGGCGCGAGGACTGGATCCTCGACCAGGTTGACCGTGGTGTCGACGTGCTGCTCACCAACCCGGAGCTGGTTAAGACCGGGCTGGACCTGCTGGACTTCCCAACCATCGCGTTCCTGCAGACCGGGTACAACGTGTACACCCTACAGCAGGCCGCGCGGCGGTCGTGGAGGATCGGGCAGAAACACCCGGTCCGCGTAGTGTTCTTCGGCTACGCCGGCAGCTCGCAGATCACCTGCCTGCAGTTGATGGCCAAGAAGATCGCAGTGGCCCAGAGCACTTCGGGCGATGTGCCGGAATCCGGACTCGACTCGTTAAACCAAGATGGAGATTCGGTAGAGATGGCTCTCGCACGACAACTGATTGCTGCATAACTTAAGGCCACCTTCAGGTGGCCTCTTTTAATCTAGTTCCCTCAAACCTTCTTGTAGCTGCTAAATGGTGGCAGCTGGACCTTCTGACCGGACGCCGGATCAATCCATACAGGCTCCATATATCCCTCAAAACCTTTAAAGAGAAGGACAATGACCTGTCCATCTGGGAGCGCGAACTGATATTTGTTACCTTCTGTGAAGCTTGCCATGAAAGACCCTTATAATAATTGGTGAAGGTTTTAGTATGAGGAAGAACACTCAGCCCCCGCTAATTAGAGGCCACGCATGCCTTTACTTCCGCTTCAAAACACTTAGATAGCATCTAATCTTCTGCGTTCGCAGCCACAAAGGCGGGCGCGATGATCATACGGTCCAGAGGCTTATCATGTCTCCACTCCTTACCCGCCCCCTCGATCCAGCCCTTCAACATGGCAGCCGTAATCGGCGCGGGCCCTCGCATCGCATGCATGATCACAGCAGCACAGTGATGGTAGCCGCGCCTGTAAGTGCCTTCCCTCTGCACTTCGGCTGGCCCAAGGTCTGCACCAGGCTGCATGCCTCCATTCAAAATGGCTTCTAATGACAAATTAAGATGTTGGGGATCTTTCAGGAGCGCGGAATGTTCTTTTTCGGCCGCTGAAGCCGTGTTCCAATCTCGATGTCCATGCATGACAGCAACCGCTTCGAGAACCTGGCTATGGCTGAGAGGAACGTTATTTGCTGCTAGGTGGGTGCGCAGGCGCTTGGCCTGTGACTTCAGCGCTTCAATCTTGGTCATGATGTGTTCTCAATATACCGGCTCGCATCGCGTGTCGGACCCTCCTTTGCGACCTGCCGGTGAGAATCACCATTAGGGATGGTCTGAAGTAGCCATGTATTTCCCCGGCATACCACCTAGCGCAACTTTTAAACTCGCCAAATGATCAAAAAACAATCAATTCGACGAGTATTTCTTACGTTTTCGCCACCCGGACCCCACTCCGGTGGCCATTTCCCGCATTACAGGCGCACCTCTCCTGCATTCGTCAGTAAATGTCGGCGCGCCATCCACAGGTTCGACAGAGCGAACAGTGTCACCAGTTGCGCCGTGTTTTTGGCCAAGCCGCGAAAGCGCACCTTGGTGTAACCGAACTGGCGCTTGATTACCCGGAACGGATGCTCGACCTTGGCGCGCACCTGAGCCTTGGCCTTTTCAATCTTGCGCTTGGCTTTGTACAGCACGCTGCGCTTATCGAGTTTTTTGTAGGTGCTGCGGCGTGCCGCCACCTGCCAGATAACTTCACGTCCTTCATGCTCGGGCCGCTTTTCGACACCGGTGTAGCCTGCATCGGCGCAGACCACGTTTTCGTCGCCATGCAGCAATTTGTCCACCTGGGTGACATCCGCCACATTGGCCGCCGTGCCCACTACGCTGTGCACCAGACCCGATTCGTCATCGGCGCCGATGTGGGCCTTCATGCCAAAATAATACTGGTTTCCCTTCTTGGTCTGGTGCATTTCCGGGTCGCGCTTGCCGTCCTTGTTCTTGGTCGAACTGGGCGCATTGATCAGCGTTGCATCGACGATGGTGCCCTGGCGCAGCGACAGGCCGCGGTCGCCCAGATAGCCATTGATGACAGCGAGGATGCCGGCCGCCAGCTCGTGTTTCTCCAGCAAGCGGCGGAAGTTGAGAATGGTGGTTTCGTCGGGGATGCGCTCCAGGTTCAGCCCGGCAAACTGGCGCAGGATCGTGGTTTCGTACAGCGCTTCCTCCATCGCTGGATCGCTGTAGCCGAACCAGTTCTGCAGCAGATGCACACGCAGCATCGCCATCAACGGGTAGGCCGGACGGCCACCTTCACCTTTCGGATAATGTGGCTCGATCAAAGCAATCAAGCCCTTCCACGGCACCACCCGATCCATCTCGATCAGGAACAACTCCTTGCGGGTTTGCTTGCGCTTGCCAGCGTACTCGGCGTCGGCGAAGGTCATCTGCTTCATCGGGAAACTCGGTGGGTGGGGTCGCGGTATTTTGCCAAATCAGAAAGTCTTTTTCAGAGTTTCCCTAGGCTGACAAGCCAAGCGCTGGATCGCAACCATCCATCACCTTATCCAGCTAGATCTGCCTCCTCCAATAAGTGCCGCACAAATCCCGGCGGGTGCAGATTTCCGGGAGGTTTGCGCCAGATCAGTTGGAGACGCTTTTCAAGCCCCGGGATGGGAAGAGCTACCAGCGCGCCACTGCGAACTTCGTCTTGTACTGCGGAAGCCATCACCAACGACACGCCGAGTCCCGCCCTCACTGCTTGTTTGACTGCCTCGGTGCTGCCTAGCTGCATACCGCTGCGAGGCACGCCCAGTTCGCCAAAGTATTCGGTCAGAAGCCGTCCGGTACCGCTACCCGGTTCACCTCCCAGCATCGGCAGGTCCACCAGACGATCACGTTCTATGCACCCTGCTTCAGCCAGCGCATGGTCGGGGCTGACGATAAGCACCAGCGGCTCGACCCGCCAGAGGCGGTGTTCGAAGTCGGGGTGAGGTAGCCACCATTCCATGATCGCGGCGTCGAGCTGGCCCGCCAGTAGCTGGTCGGCCACATCCGGGTTGGCGGCGATGCGCAGATCCACCTCGCCCCTCTCATTTGCGGTCGTCAGATAGTTGCGCACGAATGGCTGGAGAAGGTAGGTGCCGATGTTGGAGCTGGCCCCGACGCGCTCACGATTGCCATGCAGGGCTTCTAGCGCCCGGGCGTGCATGTCGAGCAAGGCGGTCGCATGCGGCATGAAGGCCAGCGCCCGTGTGGTAGGCTGGCAGCCGCTACGACTGCGCTGCACCAGCGTTACGCCGACCTGCTCTTCAAGCTTCTGCAAGTGCTGCGACACCGTCGGCTGGGCCAGCCCCAACGCCCTCGCCGCGCTCTGAAAACTGCCTGTTTGAACGATCGCTACCAGGCTCTTCAGCCAGACCGGATTCAACATGCGGCAGGCTCGGCCTTGGGCAGACGGTTCGCAGCGTTGATTGGGCGCGCACCTGCCAATGCCTGGATGATGTTCTGCGCTGCACAACGTTCAATCTCCAGGCGCACCGCGCGCACTGCCGACCCTATGTGCGGAGTGAACAGCGTATTCGGATGCGCGAGCAGCGCAGGATCGATCAGCCGCGGCCGGTCCGCGCGAGCCCAGTCTTCCATTTCGAATACATCCGCCGCATACCCGCCGAGCTGGCCTCGCTCAAGCGCCGCGAGCACGGCGGCTTCATCCACTACCGAACCACGACAGGGGTTTACAAGCAGAGCGCCCGGCCGTACGAGGGCAAGCAGCTCGGCGTTGACCAGATGCTGGGTATCGGCATTCAAGGGAAGCGCCAGCAGGATGAAGTCCGAGCTGGCGAAGAGTTCGCTGCACGCCACCCGGCGCAGGCCGAGCCGTTGCTCGGTTTGTGTATCCAGAGCCTTCGCCTCGTGGTACTGCAGGGTCGCGCCCCATCCCTGCAAGCGATCAGCCATGGCCAGTCCGATGGCGCCCATGCCAAGGATGCCGACCGTAGCGTTATCCAGCCCCGTGCCGTAGAACTGTGGTTGCCAGCCCTGGAACTTGCCAGAGCGGACGAACGCATCTGCTGCCCGCAGATGCCGCCCCAGCCCCACCGCCAGTCCGATCGCCAGCTCGGCAGTCGGGACCGTCAACAGATCAGGCACGAAGGTCAGCCAGACCCCGCGGGCAGTACAGGCGTCCACATCGAAATTGTCGAAGCCCTTGAGCGCGCAGCCGACTACACGCAGCTCAGGGCAGGCTTGAAGAAAGTCTGCATCGACCCGATCGGGCATGAACGCCATCATCGCCTGAGCATCGCGGCAGCGGCGCAGAATTTCCTCGCGCGGCAGCGTGCTGTCGGTCTGGTTGGTCATCAGCTCGCAATGTGGCGCCAGCAGTTGCAGGATCTCATCGTGTACTCGGTGAGTTATAACGAGTTTCGGCAGCATGGTTTGTCCTATTTGAAACGTTTGCGCAGCACGCCACTGAAGGCGTCTACTAGCGTGACCATGGCCAGGATGACCAGCAGGATTGCTGCAACCTCCTGGTACTGCATGATGCGCAGCGAGCCCATGAGTTCGAAGCCGATACCGCCGGCGCCAACCATGCCCATCACGGTGGAGGCGCGAAAGTTGTATTCCCAGCGGTAGATCGCCACGTCGGCGAACTGCGGCGTCACCTGTGGCAAAACCGCGTGCAGCAGCACTTGCATCGGCGTAGCCCCCGCCGCCCGAGCGGCTTCCACCGGCGCTTCGTCGACGTGCTCGATGGCCTCGGCGAAGAACTTGCCGACCATGCCGACCGAATGCAGACCCAGGGCAAGCACGCCCGGCAAGGCGCCGAACCCTACGGCTGCAACGAAGATGATGCCCATGATCAGCTCCGGCACCGACCGCAGGGCATTGAGCAGCACCCGGGCAACACCGAACACAAGGGGGTGCGGCGCCGTATTGCGCGCTGCAACGAAGGCCACCACCAGCGAGAACACCACTGCGATGGCCGTACCGGCGATGCTCATCGCCAAGGTGTCGATCAAGGGGCGAATCCAGCTTCGATAGCCCGAAAAGTCTGGCGGCATGGCCTCGCCTGCCAGGGTCGCGATGGAGGGCAGCCCGTTCAGCAGCGTGGTGGCATCGAGCAGCCCCACGTACCAGCAGGCCAACAGCACCACTCCGAATACAATCGCCACCTGCCCCAGCTGGCGCCACCAACCGAGGCCGAAGCCTCGAAGGATGTGCTCGCGTTGCTCTGCAGGCAGCGCCTGCACGTCGTAATGAGTAGACATATCGGTGCTCACATCGTGGCGAAGTCGAGGCCGAGCAGCGATCCCATGTTGCGGATCACATCGTAGTCGGCGTCGGTGATTGGCGCGAAGGCCTCGGCCTTGAAGTTGCGCAGCACTTCGGGATCGTCGATACCGACGAATACATCCCGCACCTTGGTTTTCAGCTCGGGGCTCAGGTTCGAGCGCATCGCCCAGGGGTACTGGGGGTATTCGCCGCTGTAACCAAGTACTTTCACCTTGCTCGGATCGATTAGGCCACGTTCGACTGCGTGATTGAAAATTACCTCCGACAGCCCACCCGCATCGGCGTTGCCGTTCGCCACGTTGACGGCAACGGCGTCATGCGTGCCCACAAAATGTTGTTCGTAGTCCTGCCCACCCGTCAAACCGGCCGTCTCAAGAAGCACGGCTTTGGGAATCAAATGGCTGGACGTCGATGCCCGGTCACCATAGGCCATCTTCTTGCCCTTAAGGTCGGCATACTCATTCACGCCTGACGCCACATTGGCGATAATCACCGAGCGATAGGTCGGCTTGCCGTCGATGACCATGGCAGCGAAGGGCTCGATGTCGCTTTTGCTTTTGGCCATGACGTAGGACAGCGGACCGAAATACGCCAGGTCGATACGGCCAAAGCGCATCGCCTCAATCATCGAGGAATAGTCGGTGGTTACGATCAGCTGCACCTTCTTGTCCAGATGCTCTTCCAGATAATCCTTCAGCGGCTGGTTACGCTTGATCAGCTCGGAGGCGTTTTCGTCCGGCAGCAGGGCAACCTTTAGCACATCCGGATCGGCATCGGCCGCTAGGGCGGACAAACTTGAAACAGCGGACAGCAAGCAAGTCAATAAGAGCGCGGATAAGCGTTTCATCGGGACATCTCCAGTGAAGGTTCGAGCATGACAGGTGGTTCAGCCGGAGCATTCGCTGGCTGAGTCGTAGAGCGGCCTGCATAGATGCGCTCAAGCTGCGCATCGGTGAGTTCCGAGGGCGCGGCATCGAAAACGATCTGAGAATCGGCCAGCCCGACGACGCGATCGGCGAAGCGGCGGGCATATTCGAGTTGATGCAGCGAAACGATGGCGGTGATGCCGTCTTCCTTGCAGATGTCGCGCAGCAATCCGAGAACACGGACCGAAGTGGCCGGGTCGAGACTGGCTACCGGCTCATCGGCCAGAATGATCGCCGGCTGTTGCGCTAGCGCACGCGCGATGCCTACCCGCTGCTGCTGGCCACCGGACAGTTTGTCCACCCGGCTTAGCGCCTTGTCTGCCAGACCGACCCGAGCGAGGCAACTGAGCGCAATCTCCTGATCGGCACGCGGCAGAGGAAACAGCGAGCGGAGCGTGTTGTGAAAGGCCAGCCGACCGGTAAGCACATTAGCCAGTGCGCTTTGACGTTCGATTAGCTGGTGGTGCTGAAAGATCATGGCGGTACGCCGACGATGCTGACGCAAGGCCGAGCCGCTGCCGAGTTCACCGAGTTCGCTGGTGACACTGCCGCCAGTGGGCGTGACGAGTCGATTGAGACTACGGAGCAAGGTCGACTTGCCTGCGCCCGAGAGACCAAGCAGCACGGTGAACTCACCACGCCGAAATGCAATCGAGGTATCGCGTAGGGCTGTCACGCCGCCTGGATAGACGACGCTCAACCGGTCGACCCGCAGCACGGCGTCCTGTATCGGATGGGGCGTCATTTGATCACCTTTCGCAATATTGCTGGCCGCACAATTGCGGTTCGCGATGCAAAGGGTAGAAATTCCTTGTTACCGCACTGCTTCTAAAGGATGACATTTCGATGAATACTTCGAATCTGCCGTAGCGGGGCGGCAAGCGAAGCCGTGGAAGAACGGGCGCAACGTAGCGTCTTTCTTCACGCGGGATACAGGAGGCTTTGATTGATACTGCTGCGGATTCGCTACAGTAACGTTGGGCCAGAACGTAATGCCATCCAAGCAAGAGAGCGCACACTAGCGGACTATAGGAGACATTCTATTCTTGCCCGTCGATTGACCTAGGCCGTTATGTGGCTGGTCGAAACCTTCAGGTGCCGCCCAACTAGACGTCTGTTGTCGCGCCCAGCTTAATGCTAGGGAAACTCTGAAGAAGACTTCCAGATTTTGGCAAAATACCCGGATTCCACCCACCGAGTTTCCCGATGAAGCAGATGACCTTCGCCGACGCCGAGTACGCCGGTAAGCGCAAACAAACCCGCAAAGAGTTGTTCCTGATCGAGATGGATCGGGTGGTGCCGTGGAAGGGTTTGATTGCCTTGATCGAGCCGCATTATCCCAAGGGTGAAGGCGGTCGTCCGGCCTATCCGCTGATGGCGATGCTGCGCGTGCACCTGATGCAAAACTGGTTCGGTTACAGCGATCCAGCGATGGAAGAGGCGCTGTACGAGACCACCATCCTGCGCCAGTTCGCGGGGCTGAGCTTGGAGCGTATCCCCGATGAAACCACCATCCTCAACTTCCGTCGTTTGCTGGAGAAGCACGAACTAGCCGCCGGCATCTTGGCTGTCATCAATGGCTATCTGGGCGACCGAGGGCTGTCGCTGCGCCAAGGCACGATCGTCGATGCCACGCTGATCAATGCGCCGAGTTCGACCAAGAACAAGGACGGTAAGCGCGACCCGGAAATGCATCAGACCAAGAAGGGTAACCAGTACTGTGTGTCACGAACACAGGTCAGATGACCTGTGCTGCTGTGCCGAAGATGGAAGTAGGCCTTCTGAAGTCGGCTTGCAGGAGCGGACTTCAAACCACCCGGTGCTGCTGCATCCAAAAGGTGTGGTGGTGAGCGACCGAGGAAAAGTCATCCCTGAGGATGGCAGGTGAGTATGGAGAAGATGAGCGAAAGCAAACCGTCCGATGACGCATCGTTATGCCCAAGGTGCTGCCGAAACTGAGGTGGAGTACTGGCTTCAGGACAAGTCGGGGCGTTACCTGCTTACGGACCCGATGGCAGCCGGTGTATAGGCGGCATGATCTTCATACAGGCTTTGGTACGGAACGTGAGAACCTTGTTCCAGATGCGAAGGAAAATGACAAATGGCCAACACCATGAGGAAGAATACCGATGCTGGAACGAGGGGCGGAGCCTCCCGTAGTAGCGATGAAGCCTCTGTAATGGAGGTGGAGCGAAGGGGCGGCGTTATCCGGCCGACGAGCGTTGCCAACCTCCGGGGATGAGTGGCGTGAGCTCGGCGAAACCTTATGACATAGCGAAACGCACGGTATGGGACGCCTACCAGCAGGTCAGGGCCAACCGCGGTGCTGCCGGCATCGACGATGAAACCATCGCCGATTTCGAGCGGGATCTGTCTAAGAATCTCTACAAGCTGTGGAATCGGATGTCGTCGGGGTCGTACTTCCCGCCTCCGGTCAAGCAAGTAGAAATTCCCAAGGCATCGGGAGGCACGCGCAAGCTGGGAGTGCCCACGGTTGGTGATCGTGTCGCGCAAACCGTGGTCAAGCTTCTCATCGAGCCGGAGCTGGACTCGATCTTCCACTCGGACTCCTATGGGTACCGGCCGGGACGATCAGCGAAGCAGGCGGTGGCGATCACGCGTGAGCGCTGCTGGCGATACGACTGGGTGGTGGAGTTTGATATCAAGGCAGCCTTCGATCAGATCAATCATGGGTTGCTGATGAAGGCGGTGCGCCTGCACATCAAGGAGGACTGGATACTTCTGTACATCGAGCGGTGGCTGGTTGCGCCGTTCGAAACGGATCACGGTATGCGCGTCCGACGCGAACGCGGCACCCCGCAAGGTGGAGTGATCAGTCCCCTCCTGATGAATCTGTTCATGCACTATGCCTTCGACACCTGGATGCAACGTACCAGCCCCAACTGCCCGTTTGCCCGCTACGCCGATGATGCGGTGGTGCACTGCCGCAGTCGAAAGCAAGCGGAGTACGTGATGCGCTCCATTGCTTCACGGCTGGCTGCCTGTGGCTTGACGATGCACCCCGAGAAATCGAAGGTCGTGTACTGCAAGGACAGTAACCGTCGCGCAGGTTATCCGCATGTGAGCTTTACCTTCCTCGGCTTCACCTTTAGGCCGAGGAAGGCGCTCAGCAAACAAGACCAGCTCTTCACGAGCTTCCTTCCGGGAGCGAGTGCGGATGCCTTAAAGCGGATGCGGCAAGCGGTACGCAGGTGGCGACTCAATCGCCAAACCCACGTGACGCTGGTCGACGTGGCTCGGCTCTACAATCCAGTGATACAGGGGTGGTCGCAATACTATGGCTCGTTCTATCGGACAGCCATGCTTGGCATCTTCCAGCACATTGACCGCGCGCTTGAACGCTGGGCCCGACGAAAATACAAGGCTCTTCATAGGCGCAAGCGGCGCATTAGCCAATGGCTGGACAAGATGCGGACTGTGGTACCCCGGCTGTTTCATCACTGGCGAGTGACCGGGCAGCAAGGTTGGATAACGGGAGCCGTATGACGCGAGAGTGTCACGTACGGTTCTGCGAGCGGCTGCGGGGGCAGTTCCCGCGGCCGACTCACCACTTCGGCATGAAGGCGCACATCGGTGTCGATGATGAGTCGGGCTTGGTGCACAGCGTGGTGGGCACGGCGGCCAACGTGGCCGATGTCACCCAGGTCGATAAGCTGCTGCACGGCGATGAGAACATGGTCGGTGCCGACGCGGGTTACACCGGCGTCGAGAAACGCCCTGAACATGAAGGCCGGGGGGTCATCTGGCAGATCGCCGCCCGCCGTAGTACTTACAAGAAGCTTGATAAGCGCAGTGCTTTGTACAAAGCCAAGCGCAAGATTGAGAAGGCCAAGGCTCAGGTACGAGCCAAGGTCGAGCATCCGTTCCGGGTGATCAAGCGCCAGTTCGGTTATGTGAAGGTGCGCTTCCGTGGTCTGGCGAAGAACACGGCGCAACTGATGACGCTGTTCGCGCTGTCGAACCTGTGGATGGCGCGCCGACATTTACTGGCGAATGCAGGAGAGGTGCGCCTGTAATGTGGAAAATGGCTGCCGCGAGGTGCTCGCGGCGGCTAAAAACACAGAAATAAGCGGGTGATCTGAGCGTTTTTGATCGATTTGCCGCTTTTAAAATCGGCAGGGGCTGAAGTCAGCCAGAAATACACAACTACTTCAGACCATCCTTAGGGGGTAAAACCTTGCTTTCACCATGCCAATTCGGCGGAGGGGGCAGGCAGCAAGTGGCCCGGTCCTAAGCCTATTTCAGCCACAATTGATTATCAAGTCTTATAACGGGCTAAGGCTTATCCCTCTACTTCGGCGGAGAGCGAGGGCTGGGCTTGGGCATTACCGCGATATCTCCTTGCTACGGCAACCGGGTGAGTTCACTGACGATCTCTTCGCGGCAACGCAACCAGTTGCCTGCGATCGCCTGATGTCGGTAATGGATGGCATAAACCAGCGGTACGGCAAAGGCACACTGAGATCTGCCAACGTTCCAAGAAGCCCTGAGTGGGGTATGCGTCGGGAACTGCTGAGTCAGTCGTTTACGACCCGGTTAGATCAGCTATGGCGGGTTTACTGCAGATGAGGGTGGCGCGCCAGGCATTGGCCATGCTCTGTCTTAATGCAAAAAGCCCCGCCCTGGCGAACCAGAACGGGGCTTCCCCATTAATTAGAACCAGTCTTCATAATGGTCCCGCAGGAACTCGTACAGCTTGAAAGCTCTGTAACCATTCCAAACGAGGTCCCACAAACGTCCAAATTTAGACATTTCGGCCTCCTAAGTAGGTAAGGCCGAACCTCCAGCGCTTTTTCCAGAACACATAGCGCCTTCGAGTTACCGTTGATGGTCCCTGTGAGGTGGCCGGTTGAGAACCCCCGGATGGTCATCTGGCGCGGGTTCCTACGCCGCGTCTGGGGGATGAAACTGTTGCGTAACTGGCCACCTGCTTCGGGCAACGTGAGTGCAGGCAGCGCCATAATAGCTGCAAATCTGGCATTGTGCGATCATGGGCGGAAGCAGTCAGCTTTCAGCCAAGCCGAAAAGCGGATCGGTTTTCAGGCCACCGAAAACGGTCGGTACGTTCGTCGCATGCCAAAACGCAATCCCAATCGGACCACCACCATTTGCAAATCGTAATTTACGAACGTAAACTGAACGCACGTTGATGGTCCCTGTGAGGACTCGCAATTCAGCCCCCTAATCTGGATTGCACAAAAACCGCCTTCCCTAAAGGCGGTTTTTTTTTGCCTGCTGGAAAGTGAATCCAGTGTAACCCCCAGATGGCTGGTTCTAAACATTCGTGGCAATCGTTCACTGGCCGTCAGCCGAGAAAACCGTTTGTCCAGCACGCTCGTCCTGAGCGACCTGGGCTGCAAAGGTGGGTTTGCAGTCGCGGCGCTCGCCAGCAGATGGCGGGCCCTTTGGCATCGATCAATAAATTCCACACGGTCGGGCTAAGTATTTTCTGCTGAAACAGCATCATGGATGCGCGAGGGTGTACTCGGCTTCGAGAGGACACCCATGAAACTGCCGATCCGAAAATATCTGCCCATCGCCGCAGGACTGCTCATCCTGGGCGGCATCATCGCGTTCCAGCAATACCAGCTGTCGACCCTGTCTCGCGCTGTGAACGGAGCAGCAGAGAAAATTTCCATCGACGCACTCCAGAGCAGGGTGAGCGCGATCGACGATCGTCTCGACACTGTGTCAGGCAAACCCCTGGTCACGATGGAAGACTTCCGTGTTAGCCAGCAAACACTCTCGAGCCGGATCGATGCTGTGCAAGCCACGGCAAAGCAGGCCCACGAAGCTGCAGTTGAAGCCACTCGCTCATCCGCGACTGCGGGCGATCTCCTGGTACTGAAAGCCGACCTTGAGTCACTTGACGGCAAAGTGCAGAAAATGAGCAGGCCACAGGCCCAGGCAACTGCACCAGCTCCTAAAGCCTCCACTTCCAAACCGAAGGCGAAGCCCGCACCGGTTAAAGCCACGCCCATCCCGCAAGAGCCTCCACCATTTCAGATGGTCGGTCTCGAATACCGGGGCGGCGAGCGCTTTCTATCTGTTGCCCCCACCGGTAGCACGCGACTGAGCCAGATCTACCTGCTTCGGCCAGGCGAAGTGGTCAGTGGCAGCACCTGGCGACTCAAGGCTGTAGATGAACGAACTGCAACCTTCGACGCCGGCGGCACAACCCGAACCCTGAGCATCCAGCCATGAGAAAAGCATCATGAATCTACCAATCGTTCGAGCCATCGCCTGCGCCTGCGCATTTACTGCTGCGGGCATTGAGGCCGCGCCGCTTCCTTCCGCTGTAGGAGGAGGCGCCCCCAGTGTTCAACAGCTCACCAGCGAAAGCATCCTGTCGCAGGACAAGCTTCATGATAAAGCAGCGCAGGAGTGGGGCCTGACCTCCAAGGAATACGAGCGATATCAAGAAGTGATGCAAGGGCCTCGGGGGGTGTATTCGCCGGGGCTTGACCCGCTCACTGCACTCGGAATCGAAGCTCGATCGGATAGTGAGCGGCGCCGGTTTGCCGAGCTCCAGGTTCAGGCAGAGCGTCAACGAGTCGACAGGGAGCTCGCCTACCAGCGAGCCTACGATGAGGCGTACCAGCGTCTGTTCCCGGGCATCAATGCCATTGAGATTTCGGCCTCCCCTTCGACCCGGGCCGGGTCCGGGAGCGGCCCAGCTCTGGAAGGTAACGGGCGAATGGCACTCTTCGTCAAAGACGACTGCCTGCCCTGCATCGACCAGGTCAAACGCCTGCAGGCGTCCCAGACACCGTTTGACCTCTATTTCGTCGGCAGCCAGAACGACGATGAACGAATTCGCCGCTGGGCAATCCTCGCGGGTGTTGACCCGTCCAGTGTTAAAAGCCGACTGATCACACTCAATCATGACCAGGGCCGTTGGATTCGCCTCGGTCTCGGCGGCTCGCTGCCAGCGGCCGTGACGCAGGTGAACGGATCATGGCGCCGTCAATGAGTTGGTGGCAGCTCTGCCTGCTGCCGGTGCTACTGTTCGCCGGCAATGCGTGGGGCGTGGAAGATCCGCCACCAGCTTACAAGGCGATCGCCATCAGGCACGGGGTTCCACCGGTCGTGCTCTATTCAGTGGCGCTGCAGGAGAGCGGCACCCGCCTTCGGGGTCAGCTTGTGCCCTGGCCGTGGACGTTGAATGTCGCGGGCACCGGCTATCGCTTCGCCACCCGCGCAGATGCTTGCCGAGCGCTGTTGGTCGCAATTGCGACCGCTGGGCCCGCTCGAGTCGACGTGGGACTGGGGCAAACCAATATTCGCTCGAACGGGCATCGCTACAGCTTTCCCTGCGAAGGCCTGGACCCCTACAAGAACTTGGCGGTGACCGCCCAGATCCTGGCTGAGCAAAAGGCCAAGGGCGGAACCTGGATCGATGCTGCCGGGCGGTATCACCGCCCGGCCGGCGGCGCGCCGGCGGCAAAGTACCGAGGCTACTTCGCGAAACATCTCAGCCGGGTCACCGGCATCAATTTCGAGGTACGGACCCCATGACATATCCCCACGCCTGGCGGTCACACGTCTTGCAAGCCCTAGCCTTCGCGATGGTGACCAGCCTGGCCCTACCCACCAATGCTGACCAGCAAGCGGTGCTCACAGTAGTAGAGGACCGCGGCGGAGCATCCGCATTGCTCTACTACCAGGACATTGAGCCCGAGCCTGCGCACGCTCCCCCAGTTGTGACTGGTGTCAGGGCTGGAGGGGCTTTCCCGGTGTTGACTCCAGAACTGAGCCCGGGCCCAGTACAGGGACGGGTCATCAATGCAGCTGGTCTGCAGCCGATGTTCATCGTCGGGGATGATCCAATGTCGCAGGCCTGGCTCAAGCAGAAACTGCCGGCACTTCAAGGCCTGCAGGCAGTGGGACTCGCCGTGAATGTTGGCAACGCGGCACGACTGCAAGAGATCCGCCGCTGGGCTCCCGGGTTGCAAGTGATGCCCGTTCCTGCCAGCGATATTGCTGGTCGCTTGGGGCTGCAGCACTACCCGGTGCTGATCACAGCCACAACCCTTCAGCAGTGAGACCCGGTATGCGCCCAACACGACCTGTATCGCCGGTGTTCACGCTGATCATCAGCCATCCCCTGCACCGACCCGGCCGCGAGCAAATGATCGAGCAGGTCCGCCACGTGAGCGAGCTCTACGGTGCGCGCTTAACCGGGATCTCCGAGTTCAACGAACACGCATTCGCCCAGCGCCTGGCCGAACGGCTGACTCCGGACCAGGTCGAGGCAGCACGCGCTGAAGCCGACGCCCTGACCTACACCTCGAGGACGTGAGATGGCGACATATACCCTTGAATCTCTGCTCCGCCCCCCGGTAGAACTATTCACCACTGCCGTCTGCTATGTAGCGGCTGCACTCTGCATTGGCGCACCCTGGGCTTTTGCCCTGACACCGCTGTTCGGGATTGTCGCCGCCCTGGGCTTTATCTACCTGGGCACCATTCGGCTCCTGCAGGCGCGGAGGGTCCTACGCTACCAGGCGAATTTACGGCGGCTTCCCCACTACACCATGACCAGCGCTGAAATGCCGATCAGCAATGAGCGCCTGTTCATCGGTCGTGGATTCCGGTGGACACAGAAGCACACGCAACGCCTGGCCGACACCTACCTTCCCCAGTTCGCGGCCTACGTCGAGCCGACGAACCTCTATATACGTGCGCGCTGGCTGGAAGAACGTCTGGAGTTCGCCCCCTTTCCACTGAAGCTCATCACCAAGGTCACTGGCTGGGACTCCAACTGGAACCCCGCCAGGCCGCTGCCACCCGTGGGTGGCCTGCCCAGGCTGCATGGAATCGAGCCTGATGAGCAGAACGTTAGCCTGCCTCTCGGTGAGCGCGTGGGCCACACATTGGTGCTGGGAACCACACGGGTAGGCAAGACTCGCCTGGCTGAGGTCTTCATCACGCAGGACATTCGCCGAACGCATCGACGCGGGCCGCGAGTCCGTATGGGGCGCCGGAGCCAAACTTCCCATCGCTGGAGCCGGCGCCGGCGTGCAGACGCACAGGCCGACCACGAGGTTGTGATCGTCTTCGACCCGAAAGGTGATGCGGATCTGCTCAAGCGCATGTACATCGAATGCAAGCGCGCCGGACGCCTCGACGAGTTTTATGTGTTCCACCTGGGCTGGCCGGACATTTCCGCGCGCTACAACGCCATCGGCCGCTTTGGTCGGATCAGCGAGGTCGCCACCCGTATCGCTGGCCAGCTCTCCGGCGAGGGCAACTCTGCTGCGTTCCGGGAGTTCGCCTGGCGATTCGTCAACATCATCGCGCAGTCGTTGGTCGCCCTCGGCCGCCGTCCTGACTACGAACAGATCCGCCGGCACGTCATCAACATCGACGAGCTATTCATCGAATACGCCCAGAAGTACTTCGCAGAACATGATCCGAAGGCCTGGCAAGCCATCGTTGAAGTTGAAGGCAAGATCGATCGGAAGAACCTGTCATTCGCCATGAAGGACCGTCCGCTGCGCGTCGTGGCGATCGACATGTACTTGACCCAGAAACGCATCAACGACTCCGTCATGGATGGCCTGCGAAGTGCCGTGCGCTACGACAAGACCTACTTCGACAAGATCGTCGCATCCCTGCTGCCGCTCCTGGAGAAACTCACCACTGGTCGTATCGCTGAGCTACTCGCGCCCGACTACCTGGATCTCGCTGACCAGCGACCGATTTTCGACTGGATGCAAGTGATTCGGAAACGCGCGGTCGTATACATCGGCCTCGATGCGCTGTCCGACACTGAGGTCGCTGCGGCGGTGGGCAACTCGATGTTCAGCGACCTGGTCTCCGTCGCCGGCCACATTTACAAGCATGGCATCGATGATGGTCTGCCGGGCCATATGGCCGGTGGCAAGGTTCGCATCAACCTCCACGCTGACGAGTTCAACGAACTGATCGGGGACGAGTTCATCCCCATGGTGAACAAAGCCGGCGGCGCGGGCATGCAGGTCACCGCCTACACCCAGACCATGAGCGACATCGAGGCGAAGATTGGCTCGAAAGCCAAGGCCGGCCAGGTGATCGGTAACTTCAACAACCTGTTCATGTTGCGCGTCCGTGAAACCGCAACCGCCGAGCTGCTGACCAACCAGCTGCCCAAGGTGCAGATTTACAACAGCACCCCGGCGAGCAGTGCGAACGACTCGGTCAACGGGAAAACAGCATTCACCTCGAGCTCACATGACCAAGTGCAACTGGCGAGCGTGCCGATGATTGAGCCCGCCCACGTGGTCGGGCTTCCCAAGGGGCAGGCCTTCGCGCTCATTGAGGGTGGAAACCTCTGGAAGGTCCGCATGCCGCTTCCCGCGAACGACCCCGACGAGGTCATGCCCGGCAATCTGCAGGACCTGGCCGCAGGCATGCGACGTTCGGCGGCGTCCTCAAGCGACTGGTGGGAAGCCCCGGGCTATCAGGAACTGAAATCTGCGTTACCCGAAGACCTGGTTGAAGATTTCCGTCAGGTGGCCACCGATGACGCAGCTTGAGGTGTAGGCCATGGCAGACGACGTTTCAAAGAAGGCCGAACAGCAGCAGGAGCGACAGGAATCGCTGTTCAGCAAGATCTTCTGGTTCCCGTTCAACTTTCTCGGAGTGATGTTCGGCTCGCTGCTCGTCGCCATCTTGGTCGACTGGGTATGCCTGTACTTCTTCTGGCCAGAAGCTGGATGGCGACACGGTCAGCAAATGCTGGTCAGCGAGGTCAGCTGGTTATCCAAAGGCTTGGTCCACAGTGCCATCGTCCAAGAGCCGGGACGCACTGCGACATGGCTGGTCACCGAAGCTTATGACTGGCTGATCGTGAAGACCGGGATGCTCAGCTGGGTCCAGGGTATGGAGTCGATAGCCCACGCCGGGCCCCGCAACGAGATGGACATGCGCTACTGGGCCGCGCAAAGCGTCACAACGGTCCAGAACTATGTGCTTGCCGCTCTCTTCACCGTTCTGGTGTTTTGCGTCCGCTTGGTCGTGCTGCTGATGACCATACCGCTGTTCGCCATGGCGGCACTGACGGGTCTGGTCGACGGCCTGGTGCGCCGAGATCTGCGCAAATTCGGCGCTGGCCGCGAATCCAGTTACCTCTATCACAAGGCCCGCGCAACGATCATGCCGTTGGCTATTTTCCCCTGGACCTTCTACTTGGCACTCCCGATCAGCATCAGTCCCATGCTGGTACTGCTCCCCTGCGCCGCCCTGCTCGGTGTGTCCGTGAGCATCACGGCCGCGAGCTTCAAGAAGTATTTGTGAGGAAGAGCACGATGCAATGGACCCACGAACAGTCGCCGATCATCCAGTCGGAGGCTCCGAAACTCCTCATCCAGGCCGGCGCCGGCAGTGGAAAGACCACCACGCTGGTGGGATACGCTCAACATCACTCCCGACTGCGGATTCTCTATCTCTGCTACAACAAGTCGGTGGAGATCGCCGCACGGGGACGCTTCCCGCGCAACGTGGTGAACAAAACCGCACACGGCCTGGCCTACGCCGTCTATGGCACACAGTTCAGCCATAAGCAGACCAACAACTTGCGACTGACCGACATCGCCCGAGCGATCGATACGCAGGACTGGGAGTTGGTTAGAGACGTGCTGACCACCCTCAACAACTACATGGCCAGCGCCGACGATCTTATCGAACGCTGCCACTTTCCGCGGCTCCGTGACCGGCCGATGCTTACGTCCGCCCAGGAGCGCTACCTGAAGCAAGCGCTCGCAGCAGCGATGGGCATCTGGAAGCGAATGACTGACCTGCAGGACACAGCGGTGCAGATCACTCATGACGGTTACCTGAAGCTGTACCAGTTGAGCAAACCCGATCTGAGCCAGCGCTTCGACTGTGTTCTGCTCGATGAGGGGCAGGACGTAAACCCCGTGATCGCAGACATTGTGCGCATTCAGAACATTCGCAAGGTGGCAGTGGGTGATCGTCATCAGCAGATCTATCGCTTTCGAGGCGCGGAAGATGCTCTCAACGCCAGCTGGATGGCCGGGGCTGAGAAGCACTACCTGACCCAGAGCTTCAGGTTTGGGCCGGCAGTCGCCCATGTCGCCAACATCATCCTGTCCTACAAGGGAGAAACCAGGAAGCTGCAGGGACTGGGCGAGAAGACATTGGTGAAGAAAGCGCTGCCGGCTGGACTGCCGCACAGGACGTACATTCATCGAACCGTCATTGGGGTGATTGAAAACGCTCTGTGCCTGGTCACCGAGAAGCCCAAGATCTACTGGGTTGGCGGCATCGACAGCTACTCAGTGCGCGACCTCGAGGACCTGTTCTATTTCAGTCGACAGCAGCGCGACCTGGTCCAGAACAAAAAACTGCTCCGTGACTACCGGGACTATGCCCAGTACGTAGAAATCGCCGAGGTGAGCCAGGACAGCGAGATGATCCGCTCGATCAAGATCATCAACATGTATCCGGATCTGCCCCAGCGAATCTTGGCTCTACGCTCATGCACGGTGGATAAGGAGCTTGACGCAACTATTACGTTGACCTCTGCCCACAAGTCGAAAGGCCTGGAGTGGGATTTTGTCGGGCTCTTCGACGACTTCACGTCAGACCCGCTCTCACCGGATATCGATCCAGGCCGACGAGATGATGAGCTGAACCTTCTGTATGTGGCCGTCACCCGAGCGATGAAGATCTTGGCGATCAACAGTCTGGTGCTGTCCATTATGGAACGCTACGTCGACGCGCTCGCCCCCGGGGCACGTCAAGCGCGCGGCTGATTAAGTAAAGGAGGAACCATGAGCAAGAAATTCGAACACCGCGCTGAGTTTGTCGCTATCCCATTCAAGAACACGACTAGCGGCGCATGGATCTTCAAGAGCACTGAGCAGACGTTGGAACCCGATGTTGTGTCTCTCTTGTCCGAAGACGAGCCGCTGCAGACGAAGATGCTCGAGCTCGGCGCCGATGGCTGGGAACTCGTCAGCACGCAGCCAGTGTGCCGAGGGGAGATCAAGATGGGCAATCAAAATGCCCAGGCCTGGTCCTACGGATTTCCCATGCCGGTCGGATATCTGCTCTTTTTCAAGCGCGAGGCCGGGAACAGCGAGTTACCAGCCTGACCCATCCGTTGCCTAGCCTTCATGATCGTAACCAGGGGCGAATAGAGAAAACGGAAATTTTTGTACGCTAAGCGCTCTGTCAGGTTATCCAGACTTTGTTTTCGGCAACGGCGACTCTAACTAAGCCTTACGTTGGTTGGTTCCGTTGCTCCCCAAACCCCATCATCTAGCTTTATCTTGGGGATTGCAGGAGGGGCTTGGGTTGAAGGTGCAAGCGACGCTTCCCTATCAGACCCGCCACTAACGAAATGAACAGAAAGGAACCCCCACGACATGACCAATACCGAGCCCCCCCCGAGCAGCTTCAAGCGCGCATCGCCGAGCTGGAAGCGCAGGGGGTCATGACTGCGTCTCCGTCTCTTGCATCACAATGTCCAGATACTGACCACCGTCCACCCCACGCATTGTCCAGTAACTGAACAACTCCACTTCGAACACAGCGAAGAACACTGTAAATACCACTGTCTGTAGCTACCAGAAAGCTGGCACGACCTCTGCTATATGTTTTTCATCGCAGCCAATGACGGCTGGCCCCCAAATCACAAGATCAAAAAAAGAGGGATATACCCGATGAGTAGCACGTCCTTGCCTGCCATTTTTTTACCTGCCGAACTCTGGAACGATCGCCTGTTCACCGGGACTTGGGAGGCTGGCCCCATCGCAGCCACGCAAGTACTCGAACCCGCCACCGGCAACCTCTTGGGCTACGTCGCCAATGCCGATGCCGCGCGAGTGGCTGCTTCGGCCAAAACCGCCAGCGCCGCACAGACCTCTTGGCACCAGCAGCCTTACGACGAGCGCGCGGCGTTGTTCCGTAAAGCCGCGAAAATCGCCGAACAACACTTCGAGGCCATCGTCGACTGGCTGGTGCGTGAAAGCGGTTCGACCCGTGCCAAGGCCGCATTCGAAACCAGTATCAGCATCAAAGTCCTGCACGAAAGCGCTGGTCTGCCCTCGCGTAGTCAAGGTGAAGTGTTGCCTTCGGTACCTGGCCGTCTGAGCCTTGCTCGCCGCCGTCCACTGGGTGTGGTGGGAGTGATCTCGCCCTTCAACTTCCCGCTGTATCTGGCCATTCGGGCGGTTGCTCCGGCGCTGGCAACAGGTAACGCCGTCGTACTCAAACCAGATCCACGCACGGCGGTATGTGGCGGTTTCGTGATTGCCCGGTTGTTCGAACTGGCGGGGTTGCCTGCTGGCTTGCTGCACGTTTTGCCTGGCGGTGTCGATGCGGGTGCTGCGCTGACCAGTGATCCGCATGTGGCGATGATCCAGTTCACCGGTTCGACCGGTGCCGGGCGCAAGGTTGGTGAAGCTGCAGGTCGTCATTTGAAAAAAGTTTCGTTGGAACTGGGCGGTAAAAACTCATTGATCGTGCTTGATGACGCCGATCTCGACTTGGCCCTGGCCAACGCCACGTGGGGCGTTTACCTGCACCAGGGACAAATTTGCATGTCCACAGGTCGCCTGCTGGTACAACGTGCAATCTATGACCGCTTCCTTGAGCGCCTAGTGGCCAAGGCCAAGAGCCTGACGGTCGGCGACCCAGCCACCAGCGAAGTACACCTGGGCCCGCTGATCAACGCCCAGCAGCGTGATCACGCTCACCGCGTAGTGCAAGCCGCGCAACAAGCCGGTGCGACGCTGGAAGCAGGTGGTGGTTATGAAGGGCTGTTTTTCGAACCGACCGTGCTCGGAGGCGTTACCCGCGACAATCCGGCCTTCAACGAAGAAATTTTTGGCCCTGTGGCCGTAGTTGTGCCTTTCGATACCGACGAAGAGGCCGTTGCTCTGGCCAACGATACGGCATACGGCTTGTCTGCTGCCGTACTGTCCCGGGATGTTGGTCGCGCACTCAAGCTCGGTGAGCAACTGCGTGTAGGCCTGCTGCACATCAATGACCAGACGGTTAACGACGAGGTCATCAATCCGTTCGGCGGTGTGGGCGCATCAGGCAATGGCACCAGCATCGGCGGCGCTGCCAACTGGGAAGAATTCACGCAATGGCAATGGCTCACCGTCAAGGGTGAAGCACCGGCCTACCCACTGTAAAAACCTGGAGAAAAATAATAATGAACACACCTGTCTACCGCCCGATCACTGCTGCTGTCACTCGTGGCAAAGGCGCACCTTTTGCACTGGAAGCCGCGCAGATCCGCAATCCCCGGGGCGATGAAGTGTTGGTGCGCATCGTCGCCACCGGCATGTGCCACACCGACATGATCGTCCGAGATCAGTATTACCCAGTGCCGCTGCCTGCAGTGCTGGGCCATGAGGGCGCGGGAGTAGTGGAAGCCATTGGCCCACTGGTCAAAGGGCTTCAAGTGGGCGATCACGTAGTAATGAGTTACGGTTATTGCGGGCATTGCCTGTCCTGTGGAAGTGGCCACACCGCATATTGCCAGGACTTTTTCGGGCGTAATTTCAGTGGGGCAGACCCACAGGGTGAAAGTGCCCTGCAGGACAAGGACGGCGCGCGTCTGAACGATCACTTCTTTGCCCAGTCCTCCTTTGCCACGCTGGCACTGAGTCGGGAGAACAACGCAGTGAAGGTGAGCCGCGAAGCACCGCTGGAGTTACTGGGGCCACTGGGCTGCGGTATCCAGACGGGGGCAGGAGCAGTGATCAACTCACTCAAGGTTACTCCCGGTAGCAGCTTTGCCGCCTTCGGCGGTGGCGCGGTGGGGCTGAGTGCCGTGCTGGCGGCCCGGGTGGCGGGTGCCACCACGATCATTGTGGTCGATGTCGTCCCTTCGCGTCTGGCGCTGGCTACCGAGTTAGGCGCGACTCACGTGGTCAACAGCAAGGACGCCGATCCGGTGGCATTCATACGCGAAATCACCGGTGGTGGCGTCAATTTCGCCCTTGAATCCACGGGTCGCCCAGCGGTATTACGCCAAGCCGTCGATGCACTGGGTAGCCGCGGCAGTCTGGGGGTCGTCGGCGCACCGGCGCTAGGTACCACAGCGGAGTTTGACGTCAATGACCTGCTCTTGGGAGGCAAGACTATTCGAGGCATTATTGAAGGTGACAGTGTGCCGCAGAAGTTCATTCCCGAGCTCGTCTCCCTTTACCTGCAAGGGCGTTTCCCCTTCGACAAGCTGGTGAAGTTCTATAGCTTCGAGGACATCAACCAGGCAGCCGAAGACAGCGAAAAAGGCATCACTCTCAAACCGATCATTCGCATTGGCGGCTGAGTGACATACCCGGAGCGCATAGCGCTCCGGTGCTTCTCTAATAACAAAAAAAAGCAGGAATCCCTTCGTGCATATCATTTCCCGAAATTCCTTGGGCTTACTGGCGTTCGCGCTGAGTTCAACAAAAGCTCTGGCCGTCGACGTCAATGCTGGCGACTACACCGCCCTGCCCGCCGGTACCAATGTCGCCGCCTGGTATCAGCAATATAGCCATGCTGATCGCTTCAACGCTGATGGTGCGCCCGATAACCGGCGGGATACCAGTCTAAAATCGAATATCAGCATCCTGCGATTGATCCACTTCATGGACATCGGCGGTATGACCGTCGACCCGCAAATACTCCTGCCCTTCGGCCATGTGTACGACGCGCGTATCGCAGGCCAGTCGTTGGGTAGCGCCAGTGGTCTGGCCGACCCGATCATCGGCGCTACCTTCTGGCTGGTCAATCAGCCTGCCGCCGGGGCCAGTGGCCGCTACTTCGGAATTACCCCTCTGCTATACCTGCCGTGGGGCAGCTATGACAAACACGACACACTGAACCTTGGCGAGAACCGTTTTAAGGGCGATTTGCAGTTGGGCTGGGTTGAGCCACTGTGGGGTAAGGTATCCATGGAGCTGTACGGTGATGCCGTGGTGTATGGACATAATGATGATGCTGGCACCGGCAACCAGACGCTCAAACAAGACGCGACCTATCAGCTACAAGGCAACTTGCGCTATGACTTCAATCCGGCCCAACGCGTGGCTCTGGGCTACAGCACCAGCACGGGTGGCAAACAGTATCTAGATGGTAATTACACCGGGCAAAAAACCGAGGTGCAGCAAGTGCGCGCTGAATTCCAGCAAATGGTCGGTCGTACTGTGCAGCTCAGTGCGCAGCTAACCCATGATATCCATGTGGTAGGTGGTTTTCAGGAGGACATAGGCGTCAACCTAAGGGCGCTGCTGCTGTTTTGATCTTGACGTTGGTTTAACGAAGGTATACATCAAAGCGTGTCGTGACCAGCCTATAGCGGTCAACGGCACGACTCCAACCAATAAAAAGGTGTCTCGATGGATGCCCACACCCTGCACGATCAGCAACGTCTGGTAATTGCCCGCCAGCGTTTCGTCGAAGGTGTCGCCCTGCCCTCCAATCTTCTGCCGAGCACCATCGCTCACTCCTGGGCGCGATCACGTGAAGCCGGCCTGTTGCCCTGGCAATCCTGGCTGGCAGAACAGGACGACAGTCTGCTGCCGCTTGATGAGTCAGACCAGCAACTTGCAGAGTGTGTACGACCAGAAATCGACCGACTCTGGCAGCAAATCGGCGGTGCTTCATGGACAATTTTCTGCGTCAATACGCGGGGGGTCATCGTCCACGCGCGCCAAGCACGCACGCTCGACGGGCCACTGCTGCCGTTGCAAATTGGACGTCGCATTCAGGAATCCGACATTGGCACCACAGCACCCAGCTGCACCTTGGCCGAAGGTGTTCCGATGGTACTGATCGGCAACCAGCATTACCTCAGTGACTTCGAGCATTTCTTTTGCGTGAGTGTGCCCATCCGGGGCCTGCATGGTGAAGTGATTGGCGTGCTGGACATCACGGGGATCGGTGACCGTCAGGCTGGTGCTGTATTGGAACAATTGAGTCACGCGGCGATGGCGGCCGAAAATCGCTTTTTTACCACGCTGGGCGATTGCCGGATCCTGTCGCTGCAGCATGACCCACGACTGTTGGGTACGCCATTGCAGGGCCTCTTGGCAGTTGACCAGACAGGACGCATTCAAAATGCCAATCGCGCTGCCCAGCGATTGTTGGGACTTGAACAATTTCGCCCCATAGGCAAACGCCTGGATCAACTGTTCGAAGAAAGCAGCGCTATCGATCTGCACCGAGCACAGCAACAATTGACCCTCAGCGACGGTTCCCGGTTGTATGCACAGGTGATTGAGCAACGTCGAGAATCAACTGCGCTGCACGTCTGCTCCCCGCTCCTTTGCGTGTCCATACTGGGCGCCGACCCTCAGCTCAATCGCCAGTTGGACAACGCCCGCAAGGCCTTCGCTGCAGGCGTCCCCATTTTGCTGCAGGGCGAAACGGGCACCGGTAAAGAGGTATTCGCCCGAGCCTTACATGATCAATGGAACGCCCAAGCTCCCTTCGTTGCGATCAACTGCTCGGCGATCCCGGAAAGCCTGATCGAGGCTGAGCTTTTCGGTTATGTGGAAGGCACTTTCACCGGTGCGCGCAAAGGCGGGGCCAGCGGGCAACTGGAAGCTGCACATGGCGGAACCCTGTTATTAGACGAAATTGGTGATATGCCGGCGGCGCTGCAAACCCGGTTATTGCGGGTGCTCCAAGAGCGCGAGATCACTCGTCTGGGTAGCACGACACGGCGAGCCCTGGATGTACGGGTGATCAGTGCCACCCATTGCGATCTGCAGCAACGCATGCTTGATAAAAGTTTTCGTGAAGACCTTTATTACCGCCTCAATGGCCTGAAAATCCGCTTGCCGGCCTTGCGTGAACGTCAGGATCTGAACACCTTGATCGACCTCCTGCGCCAACGCTACGGCGCTCCACCGCTGGAGCACCAGGCATTAATGGCTCTGCACCGCCAGGTCTGGCCAGGCAACATTCGCCAACTGGAACAGACACTGCGCCTTGCGGCGGCGCTGGCCAGTGACCAACCGATGATACTGCTGGAGCACCTTCCAGCAGATATGCGAGCTGAAAGTGAGCAGGAGAGAGGGAGCGATTTGCAGGACGCCGTGCGCCGTACTGTCGAATCAGCGCTGCAGGCCAACGCTGGAAACATTTCTGCCACCGCCAGCCAGCTCGGTATCTCCAGGACCACGTTGTACAAAAAGCTGGGGCGGATTACCAAGTCTGAGTAATCAGCATCACAATAGGCTTCACGCCTTCCAGACCTCGATCAACGCATGAGCAACGCAAGGCAAGTTCGTCCCGTTGAGCCCAGCCATACACATGCGACCGCTGCCAAAGAGATAAACACCAAACTCATCGCGCAACCGTTCCACTTGCGAATGGGAGAGGCCAGTAAAGCTGAACATGCCCTTCTGCTGAACAAAAAAATCGAAGTTCCGTTCGGGCAATGCTTCTCTCAGGAGTGCTGCCTACATCTGCCGCATACTTGCAATCCGCAGACGTATTGCTTCTACCTCTTGTAACCACAACGCAAAAAGCATGGGATCGCTCAGCACCTGGGCGACAATTTCGGCACCGAAACGCGGGGGCTGGAGGAATTGCGTCTTACGGTCGCTTTCAGCTGGCCTAGGTGGTGTTCTCAATCAGGCCAGCCATATGACGGCTGACACTAGGCTCAACATCGACTGATAGTTTCTTGCCAGTCGTTCATACCTTGTTGCGATCCGGCGAAACTGCTTCAGCTTCTGGAAAAAGCGCTCCACCAAGTTGCGCGCCTTGTAGAGATGCCGATCCAGCTGGCGAGGTTTCAGGCGATTTCTTTTCGAGGGGATGACCGCTTCCGCGCCCCTGCGCTGGATAGCCCAATGAAGGCGTCAGAGTCATAGCCTTTGTCAGCCAATACCGCCTCGGGGGTAAAACCCTCGATCAGCGCTTCGGCTTGTCTGTATTTCGAGGCTTGACCAGGCGTCAGTAGCAGACGCACCGGATTGCCCATGGCATCTACGGCTGCGTAAATCTTGGTGCTCAGTCCCCCTCGGGATTTGCCCATGGCTTCGACGTCCTGATCGGTTTTTTTGCCGCGCCATGCTGATGAACGCGCACGATGCTGCCATCCACCATCAGATGCTCCAGATCAGCGTCAGCCGCGAGTGACGCCATGATTCGCAACCAAACGCCCTTGCGAAACCAAGCTGTATGTACCACAGAGTGTCCAGGACTACCCGACACTGTGGCCAATGATCGGAGGCACCCCACCATCAAGCACATCCGCGCTCACTGGGACGAGATTCTGCGTCTGGCAGCATCGATCAAGCAGGGCACCGTCACCGCCTCGCTGATGTTGCGTAAGCTGGGCAGCTATCCGCGCCAGAATGGCTTGGCCGTGGCCCTGCGGAAGCTGGGCCGGATTGAACGCACGCTGTTTATCCTGGACTGGCTGCAAAGTGTCGAGTTGCGTCGTCGTGTGCATGCCGGGTTGAACAAGGGCGAGGCGCGCAACTCCCTGGCCAGTGCGGTGTTCTTCGACCGCCTCAGTGAAATCAGGGATCGGAGCTTCGAGCAGCAGCGCTACCGGGCCAGCGGCCTCAACCTGATCACCGCCGCTATTGTGCTGTGGAGTCTACCTGGAGCGGGCAACCCAGGGGCTGACTGACGCCGGAAAGCCGGTGAACACCGACCTGTTGCAATACCTTTCGCCGCTGGGCTGGGAGCACATTAACCTGACCGGCGATTACGTCTGGCGGCAGAGCCGCAAGCTGGAAGACGGTAAATTCAGGCCGCTACGGCAGGTCGGAAAACCTTAGCGTACGATTTTTTCCGAATTCTGCGGGCTCCCCAACCAGGGAGAAGGGCCAACATGGCATTGGCTCTTCTGACCATCTCGATCAACTCGGACGAGCTAACTGCCCGACTGTGCTGCAACATCTCAGCGGCCAGGACCGCTTTATCGTAGCAACCCTCATCTCGGAAATGCACACCGAGAAAGTCCGAGACCCAAGTATCAAACGCCGGCGAATAAGTTTTTTGCTGCGGCATACGACTCCCCACAGATCAGTATTCCAGTACACCAACTCCCTGGCTTGACTCCGGCTCATCGTAATCGATGCAGTGGGCTCAGGCCGAACTGGGCTGATCAACTGCCTTATCGAGACAGGTTAATTGTACGGTTTCAAACCCTGATTGGCCTCGAGAAAAAATTCTACGGCCCCCAGATAAGTATTTCTTGAGGCGCCCCCCCACCTGGTCTCGGCATTCTGACATCCACAGTCAGTCGTCCCAGAGCCCAGCCGTGAACAAGCCATCCCTCCTCCTTGTATCTCCTCGCCGAATCCTGCTTGGCGCGCTGATCAGCGTCAGCGGCGGCTTTTCACTAATACCAAGCGCTCAGGCGGCCGGTGCATCAGAACAGGCCAACATCGAGGTGATGATCCGCCAGCTGAACGCGCTGGAGGACTCAGCGCGCCGCAGCGCCACGATCGCCAGCGAACCTGGCCAGCGCTACTACTTCGACTATGAACGTCTGGCCGGCGATATCCAGCGCGTTCGCCAGGGCCTGCAAGAGTACCTGACCCCAAGTCGCGCACAGCCGCGGGATCCGGCAGAGCTGGCGGGAAAATACACCCTCACCGGCGGGCGGATGCCATGAGCATGAGCGGCACTCAAGTCGCAGCTTTCAACGCTGCCAGCGGCATCACACCGCAGGCCAGCACCGTGCTGTTCGTAGGCACCGTCATCGCACTGTCGACCCTTTGGGGTGCCTGGGCGCTGTACAGCATCTACCGGGGCTGGGCGACCCAGAACATCGACAGAAACATTGCAGCCGCGTCGACCGTCAAGGTCATCGTCCTCCTGCTGATCCTATCCACACTCGTTCTCAGCTAGCCAAGGAGCTAACCGATGTCTATCCGCACCATCACCAAGTCACTCACCGGCGCCGCCGCAATGATCATGGGTCTGCACCCAGTCATTGCCGCTGCCGCCTTACCAGGAGCACAAGCCCCCACACGCGGCGAGGGAACGAGCTGGCTGCAAACCATCCAGAACTACGGTTACGACGGTTTCATGCTTATCGGGCTGTTTCTGCTCGGAGGCATGATGGTGGGGGTCGCCTCCCATGCCTACGGCGTTTACCACGATATCCATGAGGGCAAGAAAAAGTGGCGAGACCTGGGGCTCACCGCCGTTGTCGGGATCTGTCTGATCGGCGTTGGCATCTTCATGGTCACCAAAGCTACCGGCGTCCTCTAACTGGTGATGCGACATGGCTGAGACCACTTACCTGAAGGATGGAACGCTCGACTTCCTCCCCCACAACCTGAATAGGCAGCCCATCGTCATGGGCGGCCTCACTGCTGATGAAATGTGGGGAACGGTCGGTGTTTGTGGGGGGGTCGGAGTGATTCTGGGCATCCCTGTGTCGTTCTTGTTCGGCAACCCAGCTCTTTTCATCGCTTGCGCTCTTGTAGGTGGAGCTCTGGGCTTGACCGTGGCAAGCCGAATCCTCCGGAAGATGAAGCGCGGCCGGCCGGACACATGGTTTTACCGCCAGCTCCAGTTCTATAAGGCTCAACACCTCCCCTTCCTCGGTGGCCCCCAGTTGGTCACCCGGAAGGGTGCGTGGACATGCCGTCGTACAGGAAAGTAGGGATCTTCATGAGTTTTCGAAAACGAGTGGATGCTCAGCAGGCACACATCCTTAGCTTGCGAATCGCGGTCATTGTGCTGGGCGCAGTCAGTCTTTTTGCGTTCTACGGCTGGCACAAAGCCCCCGAAGACCTGACCGTGCATGTGCCGCCGGACCTCCGCTCCGGCAGCACTCGCAAATGGTGGGAAGTGCCGCCTGAGAACGTGTACGCCTTCGGGTTCTATATCTTCCAGCAGATGCAGCGCTGGGAGAAGAATGGGGACGACGACTACCAGGACAACATCGAACGCCTGGCCTCCTACGTTACCCCTGGTTGCAAGGAATACTTGAAGAAAGACTACGAGATGCGCCGTAACGCCGGTGAGCTGCGTCGCCGTGAGCGGAACGTCTCAGAAATCCCGGGTCACGGGCTGACCGACCCTGGCGTGCTGCGCGTAGAAGAAATCGGGATCAACGATTGGACAGTCAACCTGGATCTGCTCGCTGACGAGTCGGTGAACGGGGAGCGGGTCAAGCGCGCCATGACCCGCTACCCATTGTCCATTGTCCGTGCCGACGTCAACCCAGAGAAAAATCCATTCGGGTTGATGTGGAACTGCTACGCATCCAACCCACAACGCATCGAGGTCGATCTGCAAGCCACCGGGGTGAAGCCATGAATCTGCGCGCCTGGCTTCTTGCTCTGGGCCTCTTCGCAGTTGCCGATGTGAAAGCGGTAGAGCTACTGCAGTGGGACCGTATCCCCATGGCAATCCCGCTGATTGTAGGGCAAGAGCGCATTGTGTTCGTCGACCAAAACGTGCGCGTTGGGATGCCTCCCCAGCTTGTCGGCATGCTGCGCATCCAGAGCACCGGTGGCGCGGTCTACCTCTTGGCCAGCCAAGAAATTCCACCGACTCGGCTCCAGCTGCAGAACGTGGCCACCGGCGAGATCATGCTGGTGGATATTGCCGCAACACCGGCGGCAGAGGGCCAAGCCAAGCTCGAGCCCGCCAAGATCGTCGCCGGTGCGGCCCCTTCCACCTACTACGGCGATACCACCTCAGCACGAACTTCGACAAAGCGATCCGCGACGTCGGAGGAAGAAGAGGATGTTCCACCGCCCCCCCGCCATGAGACTCCAGCGCCGGTGGCCCTGACCCGCTATGCGGCACAAATGCTGTACGCCCCACTTCGCACCGTTGAGCCTGTCGCCGGCATCAGCCAGGTGCGTGTTGACCGGGCCCTGGATCTGAGCACTTTGTTGCCGGTATTGCCCGTGGAGGCATCAATCCTGGGGGCTTGGCGCCTCGACAACAGTTACGTCACTGCGGTCAAGCTGAGGAACCTGAGCGCCCAGCAGCTGACGATGAATGCCACAGAGCTGATGGGTAACTTCACCACAGCGACATTCCAGCACCCGTACCTTGGGGCTCGCGGAAACGCCAGCGATACCACCACGCTTTACCTGGTCACCCAGAGCAAAGGGCTGAAAGAGGCTCTGCTGCCGTCCTCGGTCAGCCAAATTGATCCGAAAGCAGGAGGGCGCCGTGGGCAGTCTGAAAAGTAATCCACTCCTCAAGTACCTGCTCATTCCGGTGCTGATCGTCGTGCTCATCATCCTGTTCAAGGGCGGGAGTAAAAAAGAAGAGGTGAAGGCTCCTGAAGATGAGCCGATCATCATCGGCGGCGACACCGCGCGCAAGCTAGGGGTGGACGGGGATACCCCGGCCGACACTCTCCGCACAGTGGTCGCTGAAAGTCGGGAGGTGAAAGACCAGATCGCGAAGGTGCTGACCGACAACAAAGAACTCAAGGACCAGAACGCAGAGCTCCAGCTCCGGCTTTCGCGCATAGATCAGAATGTCGACAGCAAGCTGAATGATGCGAAGGGCGAGCTGCAGGAGCAGGTTAAAAACCAGAGCCTGGGCCTACAGGACCAGTTCCAGCGTCAGTTGGATAACCTGTCGCAGAACCCCAATGCCGCTGGGCAAGACCTGCCTATCGGGCTTGGCGTGCAACCTGGTGACGGCGCAGGCTTCGACAAGGGTACGAAGTCCAATGGCCTCGTGTGGGTCGAGCCGACCGACGCCACTGCAGTGGACGCCAGCGGTAAGCCACTTCAGCCCGGCTCCCCCCAGGCAGCCAGCGGCTTCAATTTTCCCACCAGCTTTGGCAGCACCCTGGACAAAGGCCAGACCGTTCTCAACGCAACGGCGCAGAACGTCGGTGCTGAGATGTCTCCCCAGGATGCCCGCAAGCAAGTGCGCAAAGCCTATACCCTGCCTCAGAACTCGACCCTGATGGGGTCGGTAGCCATGTCGGCGCTCATTGGCCGCGTCCCGATCGATGGAACAGTCAATGACCCCTTCCCATTTAAGGTTTTGATCGGTCCGGACAACCTAACCGCCAACGGCATTGATCTCCCTGACGTCGTCGGCGCCGTCGCCAGTGGGACCGCATCGGGCGACTGGACATTGTCCTGCGTGCGCGGACAAGTACGGAGCCTGACCTTCGTGTTCGCCGACGGCACGGTTCGATCGTTCCCTGCCCCGGCCGAGGAAGCAAATGGCAGCCAGAACAACAATCAGAACAGCAGCAACGGGAATGGGCAGCCTGCGATCCAGGGCGGGCTCGGCTGGATTAGCGATTCCTACGGCATCCCCTGCATCTCGGGCGACCGCCGATCAAACGCTAAGGAGTATTTGACCAACCAATCCCTGGTGACGGCCGCGGGCGCCGGCATCGCCAAACTGTTGAAGGCCGATGAGCAAAATAGCTCAACATCCTTCAGCAGCGGAGGAACGTCATTCGGGACCACGGGCTCCTCGGGGAACTCAGCCATGGGCGCGATTCTCACCGGCGGCGTCAGCGACATCCGCTCCTGGATGAACAAGCTCTACGGCGAAGCCTTCGCCGCCGTGTACGTCCAGCCCGGGGCGAAGGTCGCCGTCCACTTGGACCAGCAGCTCGCCATCGACTACGAGATCAAAGGCCGCAAGGTCGATTACAACTCCGGAGCCAACCATGTATCTGCAAACTTGGACTAAGCCCCACCTGCAGGCCGGGGCCTGGCTCGTGCTCACCCTCCTTCTAGGCGGATGCACGACTGACAAAGACGAGCTGCTCCCCCACGGGGAAGCCAACATGATGGACGTGTGGCAACACGGAACGTCTGGAGGAAGCTCTGGCAGCTCCAACAGCAGAATGCTGCTGGATGCTCGCCAGGAACTTCGCCGGCCGCTTGATGAGGCGCAGGTGGTTCGCCAACAGACAGGTGCTGACGCCTTCACTCGCACGCCCCAGAACGAGATTTACAGCCAGTTCAAGCGCCTGCCGAATCCTGACCTGGTGATGTACGTGTTCCCGCACCTGGCTGGTACGGATCCGGTTCCAGTCCCGGGTTACACCACGGTGTTCCCGATGTATCAACGCGTGCAGTACGCCATGCCAGGCGAGCGTACGGAGGAGTACTGATGCAGTTCATCAGCAAATTGCTGGGCAAAGGCTCTGCAATGCCCATCGAGCCCGTGCTCGGCCAGACAGCGACCGAACACGAGCCAATCGACGACCGTCCCACAACGGTTAGTACAGCCATCAACGAGGAGCACCGCCTAGCTGCGAATGACCGGTACATCGCCCGCCTGGAGTCGATGGGCATCCCTTCCCCTATCGACTGGCAAAACCCTAAACGTCGGCCGGCTACGAAAGCTGACGTGTCGCGCATGTACGAGGTCAACCCGTCGTTCGTGGACATGCTGCCATGGGCCGAATATCTGCCCGAGGAAGAAGCCATGCTCCTCGAGGATGGCATTTCCAGGGCGGCGTTTTTCGAGTTGGTCCCGATTGGGACCGAGGGGCGCTCCGACGACTGGCTTCAACAAGCTCGCGATGCGTTGCAAGGCGTCCTACAAGACAGTTTTGACGAGCTGGAGAGCTCGCACTGGGTCGTTCAGCTTTACGCCCAGGACGAGACGGACTGGGGTGACTACCTGCAGAAACTCCAGGCCTACGTTCAGCCCCGGGCTGACAACACAGACTTCACCAGGTTATATCTCGCGCTGTTCCGCCACCACCTTGAATCCATCTCCAAGCCCGGTGGGCTGTTCGTCGACACGGCCGTCAGCAACCTTCCGTGGCGTGGGCAGACCCGGAAAGTCCGCCTGGTGGTGTACCGCCGGGTAAAGAAACAGGACCTCGTGGTTCGCGGTCAGGAGCCTGCCGCATACCTCAAAGCAATCTGCGATCGCCTCAAGGGATCCCTGGCCAACGCCGGCGTTACAACCAAACGCATGGATGGCCACGCTATCAAGCGCTGGCTCGTGGGTTGGTTCAATCCACACCCAGATCATCTGGGCACGACCGATAGCGATATCCGTCGATTCTACGACACGGTCTGCCAACCACCACGCGAGCTCGACGAGGGTGAACTGCCGGTGGCCAGCGGTACCGACTTTTCGGAGAATTTGTTCTTCCGAGAACCGCGCTCGGATGTCGACAGCGGCCTTTGGTCGTTCGACGGCATGCCGCACCGAGTTGTGATCCTCGATCGCCTGAAAAATGCCCCCCTTACCGGGCACCTGACCGGTGAGACCAAGCAGTCAGACTCATTGAACTCGCTGTTCGACCGCCTGCCTGAGGATACCGTGCTGTGTATCACCATGGTGCCGACCCCGCAGGATCTGCTGGAAGGGCATCTTGAACAACTCTCCAGGAAGGCCATCGGCGACACCCAGGCATCCAGCCACACCCGGGATGACGTTCAAACGGCACGGTCCATCCTCGGGCGTAAGCACAAGCTCTACAGGGGCAGTGTTGCTTTCTTCCTCCGAGGTCAGAATAAAGCCGTGCTCGAGGAGCGTACGACCAGCTTGTGCAACGTCCTCCTCGGCGCCGGCATGCAGCCAGTCCAGCCACAGGACGAAGTAGCTCCTCTGAACAGCTACCTGCGGTGGTTACCGTGCAATTTCGACCCGAATGAAAATCGTGCCTTGGATTGGTACACCCAGTTGATGTTCACCCAGCACATCGCGAATCTGGCCCCAGTATGGGGGCGCTCCACTGGAACAGGTAACCCAGGCTTCACGCTGTCCAACAGGGGAGGAGCGACGCTGACCTTCGACCCATTGAACAAGCTCGATCGCCAGATGAACGCCCACTTGTTCTTGTTTGGACCCACCGGCGCGGGTAAGTCTGCAACGGCCAACTACTTGATCATGCAAGCCATTGCACTCTATCGCCCAAGGTTCTTCATCATCGAGGCCGGCAACAGCTTCGGTCTGCTCGGCGATTTCGCCAAGCGGCTCGGCCTGACCGTAAACCGAGTGCGGCTCGCCCCGGGCAGCGGCGTGAGCCTCGCCCCGTTCGTCGACGCGGTGCAACTCGTCAAAAACAAGGACCAGGTCAAGGTTCTGAATGCGGCGGACGTGGATGCTTCGGACCAACACCTGGCCGATGCCCTGGCGGGGATGGAGGACGAGCAGCGGGATATCTTGGGCGAGCTTGAGATCACTGCCCGATTGATGATCACAGGCGGCGAGTCCAAGGAAGACGCTCGACTCACTCGGGCTGACCGCAGTGCCATCCGCCAGTGCATCCTCAACGCGGCTGAACTGTGTGTCAGCGAGAGCCGTCCAGTGCTCACTGAAGACATCAGCGCAGCGCTGCAAGCGATGGCCAGCGACGACAAACTCCCTGAAAGCCGGCGCAACCGATTCATGGAGATGGCCGAGGCCATGGGGATGTTCACCATGGGTACAGAAGCCGAGATGTTCAACCGTCCTGGTACCGCCTGGCCGGAAGCTGACATCACGATCGTTGACCTGGCTACCTACGCGCGTGAGGGCTATCAGGCCCAGATGGCCATTGCCTACATCTCACTGCTGAACACCATCAACAACATCGCGGAGCGGGACCAGTTCAAAGGTCGACCACTGATTGCCTTCACCGACGAAGGCCACATCCCATTGAAAGTTCCACTGCTCTCCCCGTACTCGGTGAAGATCACCAAGATGTGGCGAAAATTGGGCGCCTGGTACTGGATGGCAACCCAGAACGTCGACGACATCCCCCCAGAAGCATCCGCGCTGCTCAACATGATCGAGTGGTGGATCTGCTTGAACATGCCGCCCGACGAGGTGGAGAAGATCGCGCGCTTCCGTGAGCTCACGCCGGCCCAGAAGACGATGATGCTCTCGGCAAGGAAGGAAAACGGCAAGTTCACCGAGGGCATCGTCCTGGCCAAACGGATCGAGATGCTGTTCCGGGTAGTGCCCCCCAGCTTGTGCCTCGCCTTGGCCATGACCGAGCCTGAAGAAAAGCGGCAACGTTATGAAACCATGCAAGCCCTCGGCTGCGATGAATTACACGCCGCGCTGCAGGTGGCCGCGGACCTGGACCGCAAACGCGGTATCACCCCCTTCCCCATCACCTTTCCCGAACAAAAGAAGGCCGTGGAGCGCGTGGCATGAGAGTCATGAATACCCTGACCCAGAACATCATTGATAACCTGACCCAGCTGCTCAAAGACCCCGGGCACGACACACTCCAGTCGCTGTCGGTTTGCGCACCAGTGCTCATTGACGAGCTGCAACAGATCAAAAATAACGCCCTCGATCGCCGAGACATCATGCCTCTGATCCAGGGAGTCTTGGATGAGTGGCTGAAACAGCACCCCCAACCGGAAGGGGCCATACACGACCTCCAAGCCGCTCTGCAGCGCCTCGGCCCGCCCATCGTCGGTCCTAGCGATCAGGGGAACAAGCATGCGTAAACGTAGGTTAAGCCTCATCTTGCTCTGCACCATTGTGATCGTAGGTCTCGGCGCTGGGTGGTATTTGGCAAAGACCGGTAACGCGAGAAGCCCCGATGAGACCTGGTACTTCGGGCCCTCGAATGCGAGGTGGGTAATCACTGAGTACGCCGACCTCGAATGCCCTTATTGCAGGGTATACACCCCGCAATTGAAGCAATGGGTGAGTGAGCAAGATAACGTGAAGCTCGCTTGGCATCACTTCCCCCTCGATACCCATGGTGCTGCAGCAGTATCGGAGGCACATCTCGTTCAATGCGCGGGTACCTTAGGGGGGGCTTCGGCGTTCTGGCAAGCGATCGACCAGGTCCTGCTACGCACGCGCAGCAATGGCCAGGGCCTCGCAGGTGAATTGGAGCTACCCGACATCTCCGCTGAGGATCTCTCCCATTGTGCTAGGACAAAAGTTGATATCCGCGCAGCGGTTGATCAACAGCTGGCTCAGGCAAAAAGCCGCGGCATTGCCGCTACCCCCACGATTGAGGTCACTGACAGTCTGACGGGGCACAGCATTCGCCTGGAGGGCCCGGTGGACAGCGCCGCGCTGTTGTCGGTCATCGATGCCCTCGCCGCCCAGGCCCCACTGCGCAAGGACTAGTCCAGGTAATGATCAAACTCACGGTATTGCGCAACGACAACAATGAAGAAGAAAGCAACCTGCCAAGCAGGTTCTTTCCCAGCGCAGGCTCTGGCCATGGATGGTTTCAGCTTGAGCCGGCTGGGGCTGGGGAAGAGTCACCCTCACACTCTGAGCTAAGCTGGGCTCTCCAGGAGTGGAATGACGACTGCGTACTCATGGAGTACGACGCTGCCGCAGGCAAAGGACGCTTCGTGATCGTCGACTGGTATGCGCCGGCGCCGGGGACAGTGCTCGAGCTGAACCTGCAGCGCGAAATGACTTTGGAGGAGCAGGATCCAGACGACGCGGAATGGTTCTACTAGTTCACATTTTAGAGGTCGCCCAACATCCGGAGGGAACGGATATCCCTTCACCCAGTCACACGCAGGGATGATGTCGAGGTGAGGTGGATGATGAAACTACAAGGATTCGCAAGCCGACACAGCTACTTGAGCGTCCAACTTGAAAAGCTCTACCAGCAACTGTCCGGCCCTCCCAATATCGTGGGCTTTTCGGCGTCAGTCACGCAACTCAACGACGACATTTGCGAATTGCAGCGGGATGTCATGGAATCAGTATTACTCCGTTCCAGATCGCCGGCTCCGGGGACCAGGTCCTCACCGACCGAACGACCACAACTCACTCAGGCTCTCGGCGATCAAGAGGATCTCGAGGAGGTGTGACGGTCAGGGTGAAACTCCCGGTGAGGCTTTGTCGCAGCTCCTGAGGCATCCAGTAGGCAAACTGCACTAGCCACGCGCCATCCTTCAGCCGATGGGTTTCCTGGCGAAACTCTTCAACAGATGCTTCATCTATGCCGAGAAGGGCCGCCACTTCTGGGTTGGTGGGTATGCGGTCCATCACTAACCTGCCTCCCTGCGCCTTACCAATGTTGCAAAATACTCCAGCGCAATTGAACTAACACCAACCGTCTATCGGTCGGAGAGCTTGCCCGTTGTCATCCAGGAATAAGCGCGCTGAAGCGCCCATGTCATTGCCGTAGTCATCGTCTGATCTTTGCAGTCCAAATAGCCCTCCTCGAGCAGCAACTCACCATCTTGGGCATAAATCCCGAGAAACAGCTGAGTTTGGTTCGCCTTTGAGACCCTTACCTGGATGTTAATGAGGGAGCCATCCGCCATCCTCTCATCGAAGTTTCTGAAGTGCAGATCTGGGTCTGCCCACTCCCAGAAAATTTGACCTCTGTTGCGCATGTCCCGTCCCAGGGTAAGTGAGAATCCAGGCAGTATGAGCCATATCCACAAGCCTGCCACGGCAAAAACGCTCCGTCTGTTCCACCCGACCTAACTCCCCGATAAATCCAAGCACCCTCAGATATCTATTTCCTACTGCGCCTGGTGGGCCGATCCGTTTTCCTGTATCGGTCCCCACTTCAGGTGCAGTCCCATGTTCAATCCCCTCCCGCCCTCATGGCGAGCAGTCCCCTTGCTCGTTGTCGCGTTGGCCACCGGCACCGCCCATGCCGAGACCTGGGCCATAACAGACTCAGCGCACCCACTGACTTCCGTACCAGCAGATGTGCGTGTCATCAAGCTCGATGACCAACAGCGCATCGAAGAGCAGTTGTCCCGAGAGCTGCCACCTAACCCTCACCAGGCCGCTCTCGCCGCACGACGGCTGATGAGCACTCCGGCAGGGGCCGCACTGATGCAACAGCTGGCCACCGCCCAGCAGGGAAATGCTGATGCCTGGAGTGTCGGTGTTTCGAAGGTGCCGGCGGTGGTCGTCGATCGCCGGTATGTGGTGTACGGCCAACCCGACGTGGCAACAGCCATGCAGACCATCAACCGTGCAAGGGGGCAATGATGAGGCGAATATCCAGACTGACCCTGACCGGTCTTCTTACAGCATCACTCCCGCTCTCAGCATCAGCGGCCATCAGTTCAGCGGCGATTATCGCCTCCACCAGTTCGCCTACCTGCCTTGAGTACAAAGTGGTCGGAATCTGTTACTGGCTGCTCTGCACCCCTGTTGGCTGCACGGTCAAAACCTCCACCAAAGTCCGGCATTACATCCCGGACGCGGTGGTATCTGCCTACGCCAATACCGGGGAAAACCCTTGGACAGAGGTGAGCCCCATGGGAGCGCCGAATGCGGCAGCGCAAGCCGGTAATGATGGAACAACCAACCACAACGCCGAGAACAACATCGCCAAGTTCAAGGAGGCAGACGTTATTGGCCATCCTGGAGCTGCGGTGTTCAGCCGGTTCGCCAGTTCCTTTGGCTATTCCTGCCACGGCGCGACCACGCCTTACGTTCCATACATGCTCAGCACGCTGGACACCCTTGCATGGCGGTACGGAGTACCCGAGTCCGTTTACCCGGAGGCCCTGATTCCGGGCATGCGTGAAGTCGGCGGCCTTCTATCGGCAGACATGTGGGGAAGCGTTTACCCACGCAGCGGCTTCATCCACCAGGTCGACGATTTTAAAGCCGGTGCTGTCATCGCCCAGCGCGCCGGCGACGTCACCACCCGTGTCGGTCAACCCCACGTGTACCTGCCAATGCGCGGTCTTGCAGAACCAGGCTACTGGCCTGCCGGCGAGCTGAAAGAAGGCGATGCCACCACAGGAAAGTGGCAGCAACTCACGCCAACCATGAGCCCCACCTGCGCCGTATTCCCCTCCCCCGGCCCTAATGCCGACGCTGTCGACGAAGCCTATGCGTGGGCCCTGTGGCGGCCCTACTCATGCTGCCAGCGTAAGGGCCAAACCTTCCTGGGAAGCACTGACTTCCAATGAGATATGACTGGAGAGCTCAATGAATAAATTATCCATCGCGATCATTCTCGCAGCTGGCATGACCAGCACCTGGTGCATGGCCGAGGCCGCCGACCCGATCAAGGTCGAATCCCAGGGCAGCGTGATCGGAGACGACGTGCTCTACAGCATCGGTGGTGGCAGTGCTGTCCAGATGGGCAGCGCTGGCCAGATGGAGAGCATCACCGTCGGTGCCGGCTGGCAGAACAACCTGGTCTGCGGAAACATGGACCTCAGCAACACGCTGCAGAACCAGCTGAACGGCGCAACGCAGGGTTTCCAGCAGATCATGGGCAGCGTCATCCAGAACGCGACCGGCGCAGTCACGTCACTGCCGGCGATGATCCTGCAGCGGGCCAATCCCGCCCTCTATAACCTGCTGACGAACGGAATCCTGCAGGCGCGCCTCGACTACGACCGATCGAAGGGAACCTGCAGGGCGATGGCCGAACGAATGGCCGACATTGCGGGTGGCCAGATGGGGTGGGGCAAGGTTGCAGAGGGGCAGAAGATGGGGCAAGCCCTGGCATCCAGCAACGACGCCGTAGCAGTGGTCGACAAGGTCGAGGAAGCGCCTGGAACCAACGGCGTGACCTGGGTAGGCGGAAAGCAGGCCGGCGGCAACGGGCAACAGCCTATCAAAGTGGTCGGGGACGTCGCGAAGGCAGGCTATAACCTTCTCAACAACCGTGCAGCTCAGGACACCTCGAGCATTCCGCAGGCCAGCTGCTCCAATGGACTGGTGTGCGGCAGTTGGGAATCACCAGCCGAAGCCGCCCAGTTCGCAAACCGGGTCCTGGGTGAGCAGCAGATCCAAACCTGTGAAGGCTGCGCCACCACCTCGACTCCGGGAGTGGGCCTGACGCCGCTGATCCAGGAAACATACGACAAGAAGCTCGCGGCGCTGCAGGAGCTCTTGAAGCCGGGAACACAGATCACCTCCGAGAAGCTGCGTGAGGCCAGCAGCGACTCACTGCCCATCACCCGCGGCGTCGTAACCGCACTTCGTGACGAGCGTGACCAAGCTGTACTTACGTCCCGCCTTGCCTCGGAGGTGGCACTTGCAGACGTTCTGGAGAAAGCGCTTCTGATGCAACGCATGCTGATTACAGGCAGCAGGGAGCCGAATGTGAGCATGAACAAGATTGCCGTAGAAGCGACCCTCGGCCAGGTGGACAACCTCCAATTGCTAATCACGAATCTGAAGACCGAGCTCGATATGCGACAGCAGCTCGCGAACAACTCTCCGATGAAAATCATCGAACGCGGCAAGGCACGCTCCGAAAGTTCTCGCTCGATTTACAACGCGGCGCCTGAACAGGATCGCATGATTCAGCTGCAGAAGCCTGCCGGCAAGGAGTGACCATGTCCGAAGATGTCGAGAAAAAAGTCCATCCCCTGAAAGTCCTGCTCGGGGGCGTAGCTTTGAGCGTAGTGATGCTGCTGCTGAGCGTGTTGCTCGGCATCATCGCGGTCAATCACCTGGGGGTTTTCGACACTTGGCTGAAGTGGCGTGAGGGCAATTACCTGCCACTGCTGCTCTGGCGACTTGCCCTCTACGGTAGCATCGTCTTCGCCTGGTTGAAGCTCAAGGCGCGCCTGCCCGGAACGGGGGATGGCCAACCATCTAAAGGCGCTCAGCGGGTCGAGTTCTTGGTGCTCCTGCTGTTCGTGATCATCGAAATCTCGAAGGCGCCAATCACCTGGTCGGAGGTGCTATGACGCTCTATACAAACGACTACCTGGAGTATTACCTCACTCTGGTAGGGTGGATCATCAACAACGGGATCTGGGACATGATCTCCGACACGGGGCTGTTCGCTCTGCCGTTCATCATCATCGTGGCCCGTGAGTGGATCAAGGTACGAGGAGAAGGTGCCGACGAAGGCAACAAAGGTGTGCTGTCCCTGGCTCGCATTGAAACCCAGCTGTACGTCGGATACGTGGTCGTTTCACTGTGTGCTGTGCCAGCCATCTCCGTGGGGTTTGACACTCTGCAGTTCGATCAGGCGCGAGGGAAGCAGTGCCAAGTGCTGACGCCGGCGCCCTCGGAGACAGGCTGGAACACTACCTTCAGCTCGTTGGCCGGCAAGAGCGCGAAGGTGCCGGTGTGGTGGGCGCTCGTACACGCGCTGTCCAAGGGCTTGAATAGCGGTGCTGTTGCAGCAATCCCCTGCGGTACGGATCTCAGGCAAATGCGCATGGAGGTCGACGCGATGAGGATCGGCAATCCCCTGCTCGCGCAAGAGGTGGCAGACTTCACCCACGATTGCTTCGGTCCTTCCCGCGCGCGCCTGTTCATGCGTCAGCCCGACATTGGGTCGATCGCCAAAGACCAGAAGGCCCTGCAGGACCTGAACTGGATCGGGTCCCACTACTTGCTGAATACCGCTGGTTACTACGACACGGACTACTCCAGAACACCACGTACATCCTGGCCGTATGACACGAAACGAGATGATGGCATGCCTCAGGTGACCGGGGGTGGTGGGTACCCCACCTGCAAGCAGTGGTGGTCAGATGGGAGCATCGGCCTACGGGACCGACTGAAAGCCCAGGTCGATCCAAGCCTGCTGAACCAGTTCCTCGGATGGGCAAAGTGGCTGTCCCAGGAGGAAGTAACCGACTCGATGATTCGCCAGCTCGTGTCGCCATCCAGCCAGGTCAACGGCGACGTCTACACCGACTATGGCGGACAGATCGACGGAACCGTCTGGAATGGCCTTGCTCGTGCAGGGGGAACACTGGGGGTCGCCGTAGGCTCGCTGGCCTTCTTCCCGGCTATGGATATGGTGCGCCAAGCCTTACCGATGGTAGTGGCCTTCCTCAAGATGGCCATGGTAATCAGCATTCCACTGGTACTGATAATCGGCGCGTATCAATTGAAAGTTGCCATGACCATGTCAGTAACAATGTTTGCTTTAATATTTGTAGACTTCTGGTTTCAACTGGCAAGATGGGTCGACAGCACAATCATCGACGTTTTGTATGGTTCGGGCTCGCCGCACTTATCCTTTGACCCAGTGATGGGCTTAAACACCACAACTCAAGACGCGATTCTTAACTTCGTAATGGGTTCGATGTTCATCATTCTCCCAACGTTCTGGGTAGTTGCTCTCGGCTGGGCAGGAGTTCAAACGGGGAACATTATCGGAGGACTTACCAACGGAACGAAAGACATTCAACAGGCTGGGGGGCAAGGGGCAAGTGTTGCTAAGGACGCTATAAAATCTGCCTCAACATAGATGGATATGGCCAGAAACCTGGCCATAACCTATGACTACATTAGTCCTTAAAGTGCATGTTGTAATCAGGGTGCTCGTGCTCACCATAGAAAGGTGCTCTGTACGAATCATCGTCGGATCCGCGAACATGAGCGTCCTCCTTCAACATGCCTGAAAGCAAGCTGGACTTCCCGGTTGACAAAGCCCAGAGCAACAGTCCAATACAACCAAAGGTCAATAGCGAACCAATAATGGCGCTCAACGAGTTCGTTAAGATGAGAGCCAGTGTGCCGAAAACCACCAGTCTTTTGCCCCAACGAATGAGAGTGTTCTTGTCGAAGAGGCAGAAGCGTGCCACTGCACCAAAGGCCCGGCCCAAGCGGAAGGCAATCGATCGTTTGGCTGCTGAGGTCATGTTCCATCTCCTTGCTCTGTGAGAGCACCTTGCCATCAGATATACGACACCTTTGGCATTTCCGCAAGAGGTATGGCATAAAACGCCATCACCACTCATCAGGTTCACATCCATGGCCACCCACAATGTCGTCGTTCCAAAGCCGATGGAGCAGTCCATTGATGATCTAGTCAACACTGGTCGGTACCAGAACTTCAGCGAAGTCGTGCGTGCAGGCATCCGGATGCTGCTTGAGCATGAAGCAGCTGAGGCAGCCAGGCTCGAAGCACTGCGGAACGCAACATCAGTAGGCATCATGCAGGTCGAAGCAGGCCAGTACGATGAAATCGATCCGTCCAATCTGGCAGCCTACCTGGACAATCTTGGAAGACTAGCGGGCGATAAAGCATGAGTAGGGTCATGGTTCGCATGTCACCCCAGGCATGCATCGACATCGCCGATACACTTCGCTTCACTGAGGTGAGGCTCGGTCAGTCCGTCAGGAATCGGTATCAAGACTTGCTGCAGGAGACGCTCCTCGCCCTAGCTGAACAGCCGACGCCGGTAGACAGCAAAATGCGTGATGAGCTTTCCCCGGGCCTTCGCAGCCTGCATCTGTCATTCAACGTGCTGCAGATGACTGACGGCCGTGTGATTAGACCTCGACATATCGTGTTCTACCGAACTGGGACAGATCAAATCGTTGAGATACTACGAGTCCTCCACGATGCTATGGAGGTCGCGCAGAATTTGAAGCACCTGCATCAGCAGTAAAGGGTAAATGGCTCAACAGCAAATGGGCTTGAATGGATAATGGAATGGATCACAAGGGTAAAAGCCCTACCCGAAAGGGCGGACGTAGTCCGATAAAAGGAAACGCTAGGAGCTTAATATGCAAGCAACTTGGTGGGAAAAAACAGTCGAGTACGGTTTCATCCTTAGACTCAACGCAGCCGGCCGATTAGATTTCGCAGCGCCGATTGCAGGCCGACATGAGCGTTCATCAGGCGATGGCATTTTCGGAAAAGATAAAAAACTGGTACTTGTAGAGTTCAAGAGAGACAAATCAGAGATCGCAGCAGAGAAAACAATCTTCACGGACTACGACGCAGCTGCAAACCAGTTGAACCATTACAACCATCATTGGATTGTATATGGAGGCCTAACCAATGAGCAAAAATTAGGACTCGGGAACCAGAAATATTTTGACCCGAATGCTCGGTCCGCCGACCTGGCTGATATTCTTTCCATGGGCATAACTCACCCTGAGTTTATGAACTACCTTGAACAACTACAATATTACAGGAGTGCAGATGGGCGCGGCGGAGGTGGTCACGTCTCACCCGAAAGCATGTTAACGGTTCTAGGTGTTTCGCCGTCGGGAAAACTTGTTGGCAGCCTCAGCCTTGAACAATATAAGCATGAACTGAAACCTGCTCCACCTGCTCCACGTAACTCCCCTAACTCAAGTCCATCATTGAGTGCGGATTCCACGCCATCCGGCCACCCAGTCCGCTCTCATCTGGCCAGGCATTCCACGGCCATCTGGCCACCTGTTCCACGGCCATCCGGCCGGGCAGTCGGAGCGCAGCGACGCAGGGGGGGCATTGTTAGTCTGAGGTGCCCGGTGTCGTCAATTTCTTCGTCTGTTTGCGCATCGACTCACCCTTGAGGTTGATCCGATAAGCGTTGTGCACCAGGCGGTCGAGGATGGCGTCGGCCAGAGTCGGATCACCGATCAGTTCGTGCCAGTTGTCCACTGGCATTTGGCTGGTCACGATGGTCGAGCGCTGGCCGTAGCGGTCGTCCAGTAGCTCCAGCATGTCGCGGCGCTGTTCCGCGTTGAACGGGGCCAGACCCCAGTCATCAAGGATCAGCAGGTCGGTCTTGGCATAGCCGCTCATCAGCTTGGCGAAGCGCCCGTCGCCGTGGGCTAGGCCCAACTCTTCCAACAGGCGCGGCAAGCGCAGGTAACGCACGCTGTAACCCTCTCGGCAGGCCTGGTGGGCCAGGGCGCAGGCCAGCCAGGTCTTACCGACGCCAGTCGGGCCGTTGATAATCAGGTTGAGTCCGTCGCGTAACCACTGACCGCTGCTCAGCTGGAGGATCAGCGCCTTGTCGAGTCCGCGCGGGCTGCGGTAGTCGATGTCTTCGAGGCAGGCGTTGTGCTTGAGCCGGGCCTGACGCAGGCGGCTGCTGAGGCGCTTGTCGTCGCGCTCGGTCAGTTCGCGGTCGACCAACAGGCCGAGGCGTTCCACGAAGCTCAGGCTGTCGATGTCGGGGGTTTTCAGTTGCTCGGCGAGTGCCTTGAGCATGCCGGTCAGGCGCAGGGTCTGGAGCTTGTCCAAGGTCGGATGGGGCAGCATGGTGGGATTCCTTGTGTTCAGTGGTAGTAGCCGGGGCCGCGCAGGTTGGCGTGGTCGTCCGGCAGCAGGGGCAGGTGCTGCTGGGCCAGCGGCAGGTTTTCCAGCCCCTGGCGCAGGATCGATTCGAGGCTCTTGTAGCTGCACGCGCCGAGGCTGAGGGCGCGTCGGCAGGCCAGCTCCAAGCGCACTTCGCCATGGGTCTTGCCCAGGCGCAGGATGCCCAGGCAGGCCCGGTAGCCTTGGGTTGGGTGGATGCGCCGTTCGAGGATGTGGCTGATCACGCCGGCGGTGTGCGGCCCGGTCTGCTCGGCCCAGCGGATCAACCGTTGCGGCGTCCACTCGGCATGCTCGCGATGGCTCTTGGGCATGTGCTCGGTCTGTGTGCTATGCCGGCCCTTGTGTGGCGAGCGCAGGTGGCTGGCCACCCGCTGGTTGGCGTGGAAGCACTCGACGGTGCGCGCCGTCAGCCGTACTTCCAGCTGTTTCTTCACCAACTGGTAGGGCACTGAGTAGTAATGCCCATCGACCTCGACGTGATAGTCGATATGCACGCGCGCCTTCTTCCACTCGGCATAGACGTAGGGCTGCTCCGGCAGTGGGCTCAGCGCTGGACGATCCAGGGCTTCGAAGGCCGAGTGCCGGGAGCCCGGCAGCTTGCGAAACGGTCGTCGGTTGAGCCGCTCCAGCAATAAGGCGATGGCGCTGTTGAGTTCGTCCAGGGAGAAGAACTGGCGGTTCCTCAGCGCGGCGAGGATCCAGCGCTCGACCACCTGCACGCCGACCTCAGCCTTAGCCTTGTCGCGCGGCTTACGCGCCCGCGCCGGCACCACCGCCACGCCATAGTGCTCGGCCAGATCGCGGTAGCTCGGGTTGATGTCCGGCTCGTAGCGATGGCTCTTACTCACCGCGCTTCGCAGGTTGTCCGGCACCACGATTTCCGGCACGCCGCCGAGAAAGGCGAAGCAGCGGACATGGGAGCCCAGCCAGTCCGGTAACTGCTGCGACCAAGTGGCTTCGGCGAAGGTGTAGCTGGACGCGCCAAGCACCGCGACGAACACCTGCGCCTGGCGGATCTCGCCGCTGTGGCGGTCGATCACCGGCACCGTCTGCCCGGCGTAGTCGACAAACAGCTTCTCACCGACGCGATGCTCCTGGCGCATCACCACGTCCAGCTTGCCCTGCCAGGCTCGGTAGTGCTCGCAGAACCAGCTGTACTGAAAGCCTTTCGGCTGGCTCAGGCGATACTCCTGCCAGAGCAGCGCCAAGGTCACGCCCGGCCGGCGTAGCTCGGCATGCACCCAAGACCAATCGGGCAATGGCCGTTGCTCGCTGGGCACCGCAGGGGGCGGTGGGAACAGTTGCTGCTCCAGCTCGGAATCGGACAACGAACAGGGCCAGGCTAGACCGCTGGCGGCAAAGCGGTTGAGGTAATCGCCGACAGTGACACGACCGATCTGCACGCTGACGGCAATCTGGCGAGCCGATAGCCCGACCTCGAACTTGAGACGAAGTACTTCGCGAATCTTACGCATGGATAAACGCTCCACGACGACCTCTCTGCTTCGAAAAAGAGGTCGATGGTAGTGAAGAAATCCTGCGTTACTGCCTGCCCGGTTGAGTGGCCGGATGACCGTGGAATCAGTGGTCGGATACGCGTGGAATGGGTGGCCGGATCACCGTGGAATCGGTGGTCAGATGCTTATGGAATGGGTGGCCAGATGACCGTGGAATCCGCACATTGAGACCACGCGGCATGTAGTGATGGCGCATTGCCACGAATTCTAGAACCTCTCAGATACCCTTTTCCGTTGATGCCATCTTGGCATTAGGAGAAAAGCCCGCTCCATGCACACCCATGGAGCACCCTATGCACCTCCTATCATGGTTAGGCCGCCGTTCGGCCAAACCAACGCCAGAAGCCTCACCGCATGGCTTCCATCTGCCGGCGAAGGCTACTGCTCTGCTGCAGAGCCCCCTCCGCCAGCAGCTCCTGGAGAATATCTGGCGTCGGGCTTCGCTCTCACGAGCTCAGTTCAACACCCTCTACCTCAAGCCGCTCGAGCGCTACGCAGAGCTGGTGCAGCTGCTCCCTGCCTCTGAAAACCATCACCATGCCCACCTTGGGGGCCTCCTGGACCATGGCCTGGAGATCATGGCTTACGCCCTCAAGATCCGTCAGACACACCTTCTGCCGATCGGAGCACCACCGGAATCGCAGTCGGCCCAAGCTGAGGCATGGACCGCAGCCGCAGCGTACGGCGCGTTGCTGCACGACTTGGGAAAGATCGCTGTTGACCTCCGCGTGGAGCTCGAGGATGGCAGAACGTGGCACCCCTGGCATGGACCGATCAGCCGTCCCTACCGGTTCAAGTACGTCAAAGGCAGGGAGTACCAACTACACGGTGCTGCTTCAGCCCTGGTGTATATGCAGGTCCTGGACAGCGGGATTCTCGACTGGCTCAGTGGTTTTCCTGAACTATGGAGGCAGCTGATCTACCTCCTCGCAGGTCAATACGAGCACGCCGGCATCCTCGGCGAAATTGTGGTCCAGGCAGACAAAGCTTCCGTTGCCCAGCAACTGGGAGGAAATCCAGAGCGAGCGCTGACAGCCCCCAAACAATCACTGCAGCGGCAACTCGCCGACGGCCTGCGTTTCCTGGTGCGGGAGAAACTCAAGCTCAATCACCAGGACGGACCTGCAGATGGCTGGCTGACACAGGATGCGCTTTGGCTGGTGAGTAAGCCTGCAGCAGATCAACTCCGGGCATACATGCTGACCCAGGGTATTGAGGGAGTGCCAACCTCCAATGCCCCGTTCTTCAACATGCTGCAGGACCAGGCAATCATCCAGACCAACGCGCAGGATAAAGCGATCTGGAAAGCCACCATCGATAATGGCCGCGGCTGGAAGAATAGCTTCACCTTCTTGAAGATCTCGCCGGCACTCGTATGGCCCAATCCAGACGATCGCCCTCCCCAGTACGCCGGCACCCTCACCCTGGAGCAGGAACCGGAAGCAGTCACGCAGCCGAGTACGAGTGAAGAAACAGTTTGCGCGGTACCGGAACAACCCATCGACACCAGTGACGACACACCTCAACCGCCGGCGCGGCCCCGAGCGCTGGTACAGCCAGCTCCAAGCCAAGGAATCCAATCATCTGAGCGTGAAGAACTACTGTCACTGTATAGTAATATCACTGCGCCATCAGAAGAGCTAAGTGCTAGCCAAGGCTCAGCAGCCGCCACCCCTCCCCATCAAGGACTAGAGGAGGTAGGGCGGGCTGACGATTCTCTAGCAGCCATAGCAAGGAATGCTGCACAAAAAGATGTAACCACAATGCCTACGAGTAGTTCGTTGGGAGGGGCTTTCATCGCTTGGGTAAAAGCAGGTGCCGCCTCCCATAAATTGATCATCAATGACACCAAGGCCCTGATTCACACCGTCGACGACACAGCCATGCTCGTCACGCCAGGGATCTTCAAGCGATATGTGCTGGAGCACCCGGAGCTTGAGAAGATCGTCGGTAAACCTGGAACAGCGGCCTGGCAGCATGTTCAACGCGCCTTTGAGAAAGAGAAGAGCCACCAGAAGACCAGCAAGCAGCTGAACATCTGGACCTACGATGTAATAGGTCCAAGGAAGACCACGCAGTTGAGGGGCTACCTGCTTCTTGATCCGAAGCTGATATTCCCCGAGCAGCCCATGAATAACCCAAGCTTGAGACGGGTGACGGAAGGGGCCGCCGAATGACGCCCGAGAATCTGCTCCGGGAATATCTAGTCGATCACGACCTCCGGCCGGCCAGTGCGAAAATCTACGGCGCGGCAATGAAGAAGCTGGAAAAGAACTTCGGCAAAGCTGTCGATGTGGAGTCTATCGATCGACGTGGCGTTCTCGCGTTGAGGAACAAGCTGATTGACGAAGGTCTATCGAAGCGCAGTTGGAACACCTACTCCAATCACCTCCGAACCATATGGGGGTATGGCATCGAGTACGGGATTCTTCCCAACACCGATGTGAACCCATTCAAGAAGACGACGGTAATTGCACCGAAGCGGCCGAGCAAAATCATTGACGGCGAAGCGATCCTCCGTGCGCGGCGCTGGCTCAGAAGCCTGGCTGACCAAGAGGAATCGACTGGCAGCCGCGCCAGGATCACGCCAGGGTGGTTCTGGCTCGCTACGTTCGAAATCTTCTACTACACGGGCATCCGGCTGAACGCACTGCTGTGCATTCGGCTTCGGGATGTCGACTGGGACCGCCAACTCATCCTAGTACGAGGCGAAACAGAGAAGACCCACCGGGAATTCCGGATCCCGATTATGGATGGTCTTGCGCCTCATATGCGTCGGTTGTTGGATGAAGCCGCTCGAGCTGGCTTCGCCGCCGAAGACCAACTCTTCAACGTCAATCGCTTCTCCCGCTATTACAAGCGGCATGAAATGAACTCCGACCAAGTCGAGGCGATGTACAAGAAGTTGATCGTCAAGCTCGGGGTTCGGATGACTCCGCACCGGTTCAGGCACACGCTTGCAACCGATCTGATGAAGCAGCCAGAAAGAAACATCCACCTCACCAAGAACCTGCTGAACCATTCGAACATCGCCACCACGATGAGCTACATCGAGGCCGACTATGACCACATGCGAGACGTGTTGCACGAGCGGAGCATGCAGCAGGGAGCATTACGTCTTGTACGGCGGGTGGATGACAGTGCTGCACCAAACTCGCGACCAGGTGAAGGCGAACAACGCATAGAGCCTGGCCGACGAAGAGCGATCGAACAAGATCATCAAGGAGGTGGCGACCCTGCACCAGGACATCTGCTGATTGAGTTCAAGCAGATCTGTGCCAGTGCTTTGCTACCGCCCGAAGATCTCTTTCAACCCAGCCTTCTATTCAGCCTGATGGCATCGACGACAGGGTCTACACCCTTTGCTCGATCTCATTCGGCTGACGCAGGCACGGTCTACAACGCACGTGCCTCCCCGAAGCTATGAGTCGACGAATGGCAATCAGCCACTACATCGATAGCTGATCAAGGGCAGATAGGGCAGAACTGTCCCAGGTCTCTGGTGCTAGGAAACTGGCGCCATGCCTTTGGCTGCGCGGGTTTTGGGGGCCACTCGAGGCGAGTTTTCGCGGAGCTGAGTAGCCCGCGAATCCGCTAAGTCATTGAGTTTTTTGGGCCAGAAACGAAAAAGCCCGCCATAAGCGGCGGGCTATTCCATATTGACATCACGCCGAAGCGAGCCTAAGGTTCGCTCCAGACGGCTGCAAGACTAGAAACTGGCTGGCAAGCCCCCCTTCCTAGTACATCACGAACCGCTGTGAATAGTGGTGGGTCGTGTAGGATTCGAACCTACGACCAATTGGTTAAAAGCCAACTGCTCTACCAACTGAGCTAACGACCCGTTGGATGGCGCGTATAATACTGATTTCTAACGGGAAATCAATACCCTCTGATCAGTTCAAGCGTAGCGCGTCGGGTCGTCGACACCGGCAGCCCTGAAGCCATCGGCACGCAGGCGGCAACTGTCGCACTTGCCGCAGGCACGCCCTTCATCGTCGGCCTGGTAGCAGGAAACAGTCAGGCTATAGTCCACGCCGCGGGCCATACCGGCCTGCACGATTTGCGCCTTGCTCATGTTCTGCAGCGGCGCCTGGATCCGGAAGCCCTGCCCTTCGACCCCGGCCTTGGTCGCCAGGTTGGCCATGCGCTCGAACGCTTCGACGAACTCAGGGCGGCAATCCGGGTAGCCGGAGTAGTCCACGGCGTTCACGCCAATGAAGATATCACGCGCCTCCAGCACTTCAGCCCAACCCAGCGCCAGCGACAGGAACACGGTATTGCGCGCTGGCACATAGGTCACCGGAATACCTTCACCGGGGGTTTCCGGCACGTCGATGCTGCTGTCGGTCAAGGCCGAACCACCAATACCGTCCAGGTTCAAGCCAATGACCTTGTGCTCGACCACGCCCAAGTCGCGGGCCACGCGGGCGGCGGCGTTCAGCTCGGCGCGATGGCGCTGGCCGTAATCGAAGCTCATGGTATAGCAGCTGTAGCCGTCGGCCTTGGCCATGGCGACCACCGTGGCCGAGTCCAGGCCACCGGACAACAGGATGACTGCGCGTTTTTCTGTCATGTGTATTTACTCCTCAATCAACGCCCGGGTTCGTCGTTCCACAGCAGCTTGTGCAACTGCAGCTGGAAGCGCACGGGCAGGTTGTCGGCGACGATCCAGTCTGCCAGGTCGCTGGCGCTCACCTGATGATGGCTGGGTGAAAACAGCACTTCACCGGCACGCTCGGCCAGGTTGTATTGGATCAGCTTGGAAACTGCCCAGTCGTAATCCTCGCGGGAACAGATGACGAACTTGACCTGGTCGTTGCGGGTCAGCTGGTCGATGTTCGAATAGAGGTTACGATGCGACTCTTCGGAACCTGGGGTCTTCAGGTCTACCACACGACTGACCCGGGTGTCGGTGCCGGCGATATCCAACGCGCCACTGGTCTCCAGCGACACCTCGTAGCCCGCATCGCACAGCCGCTGCAGCAGCGGCAGCGCATTCGGTTGGGCCAGCGGTTCGCCACCGGTGACACACACGTAGCGCGGCCTGAAGCCGGCCACTTGCTCAAGGATCGAATCGAGGGTACGAACGGTACCGCCACTGAATGCGTAGGCACTGTCGCAGTACTGGCAGCGCAGGGGGCAACCGGTGAGCCGCACGAATACCGTGGGCAGCCCAGCCGTTCGTGTTTCACCCTGCAAAGAGTAAAAGACTTCGGTGATGCGTAATGTGTCTTGCATGCTCGCCACGGGCGTGACAGCTAAACAGGCTGCCCGCCTCCGTCAGGCACTGCCGCGGACTCGACATCGCGTTATCCGCAGCAGCGTGTTTACGAAAAAAGGGCCGTGATTCTAACGAAAAAACCCGCGACTGGCGCGGGTTTATTTCAAACGCTACTGCAAAGGGCCTTAGAGCTTTTGCAGGTCACGCTGTGCCAGTTGCGCGGCAGAGGTGCCGGGATACTGGGTGATGACCTGTTGCAGGATGCTCTTGACCTTGTCGGTGTGGCCCATGCGGCGCTCGACGTCGGCCAGTTTGTAAAGCGAGTCTGGCACCTTGCTGTGCTTGGGGTACTTTTGGCTGACCTGGGCAAACGCCTGGCTGGCGCCTTGCAAGTCACCCTTGGCCAGGTTCACCTCACCCAACCAGTACTGGGCATTGCCGGCGTACTGGCTGTTCGGGTATTTGCGCAGGAAGGCGGTGAACGCCTGGCTGGCCTTGTCGAAGTCTTTTTGCTTGATCAGGTCGAAAGCTGCATCGTAGTAGAGCTTCTCTTTCGCCGGATCACCGGGCTCGCTACTGGCGGCCGGTTGTTGCGCAGCAGCACCGGCTGCTGCACCGGAGGCGGCATTGGATGCACCACCGGAGGAATTGTCAGGGGTTGCGGCAGGTGCAGCACCACTGTTGATGCGACGGTCCAAATCCTGGTACCGCTCCAGGTTTTCCTGCTTCATGCGCGACACATCGTTTTGCAGCTCTTCGATGATGCCTTGCTGGCGGGAAAGCTGGTCCTGCATCTGTTGCAGCTGCATGAACAGCTGGCCCTGTGCAGAGGCAGGGGCCGAAGCCCCCGACCCGGCATAGGCGCCGCTCGTGCCATAACCCGCGGGCGGATAACTGCCTGCGTTGTCATCTACTACAGGGACCTCAGCCCAGGCCGCGAGCGGCAGGCTGAGTGCGAGGACGGTTACTACACGGCGGCACATACGCATAAGAACTTACTTACGCAGTTCTACGCGACGGTTCTGAGCCCAGGACTGCTCGTCGTTGCCGGTAGCAACTGGACGCTCTTCGCCGTAGGAAACCACTTCCAGCTGAGCAGGGGAAACACCCTGCAGAACCAGGTAGCGCTGAACGGCTTTCGCACGACGCTCACCCAGAGCCATGTTGTACTCGCGGGTGCCGCGCTCGTCGGTGTTACCTTCCAGAACAACGCGGTTGCCGTTGGCTTTCAGGTCCTTGGCGTGAACGTCCAGAGCGCGCATGGCTTCTGGCTTCAGGTCCGAGCTGTCGTATTCGAAGTAGAAGGTGGTGATTGCGCGCAGGGCGGCTTCTTCGCTCAGGGAGCCGTCGACAGCGCCAGTGTTGGCACCGTAGCCAGCGTTAGGATCTACAGCAGCGCCTTCGCCTGCGTTGTCACCGCCCTTCGAGGAGCAACCTACAGCTACGGCCATGGCCAGAGCCAGCGCAGCAAATTTACCAAACTTCAGCATTTCCATCGTGAAACTCCTAATGAAACCCCAGTGTGTTAAGCAAAACGTATTACGCCGCAATCAGTTCAGGTAAGGGGACCAGGACGGTTCTCTGACTTCGCCTTGAGCGGTAGGAAGTGGGAGCCTCACGCGGCCATTAAGCGACACGAGCATCAAGACTCCCCGGCCCTGCTGGCGGGTGGCGTAGATTAGCATGGTGCCGTTTGGCGCAACAGTGGGAGACTCATCAAGACTTGTTTCCGAGAGAATCTTTACACTTCCGCGCTGCAAGTCCTGTGCCGCCACTTTGAAGTTGGTAAAGCCCTGTTGGCGATGAATCATCACCAGGGTTTTCTCGTCTGCCGAAAGTTTCGGGTTGGCGTTGTAGTTACCCACGAAGGTTACGCGCTCGGCACCACCCCCACTGACCGACTGTTTATAGATCTGCGGTTTGCCGCCCCGGTCGGAGGTGAAGTAAATGGTGTTGCCGTCTTTACCCCAGAACGGCTCGGTGTTGATACCAGGGCCGGCGGTTACGCGGCTGATCTGGCGAGAGGCCATGTTCATCACGTAGATGTCCGGGTTGCCGTCCTTGGACAGCACGAAGGCCAGGCGCGAACCGTCAGGCGACCAGGCTGGCGCGCCGTTCAGGCCCTCGAAGTTGGTCACCTGTTCGCGGCGGCCGGTATCGATGTTCTGCACGAAGATGCGCGGGCGCTTCTGTTCGAACGATACGTAGGCAATACGCTTGCCATCCGGTGCGAACCGCGGCGACAGGATAGGCTCGCGCGATTGCAGCAGGGTGACCGCACGTGCACCGTCGTAGTCCGAGCGCTGCAGGGTGTAGCGGGTATTGTTGGTGGAGAAGCGCTCGGCAGTCACGTACAGCATGCGGGTCGAGAACGCACCCTTGATGCCGGTGAGCTTCTCGAACGACTGGTCTGCAATGTAGTGCGCCATGTCGCGCAACTGGTCGGTGCTGCCCGCCACGCTACCGGTCAGCACTTGCTGCTCGGTGGCGACGTTGAACAGCGCGTACTGCACCTGCAGGCGACCACCCGACGGCACGATGCTACCGACCATCACATACTGGGCGCCCAGGGCTTTCCAGTCACGGAAAATCACTTCGCTGGCCTGCGACGGCTGGCTGATCATGTTCTGCCGCGGAATCGGTGAATAGTAGCCAGAGTTGCGCAGGTCGTTGCCGATGATGTCGGCAATGTCTTCAGGCAACACGCTACCGCCCTGCATACCGAACGGTACTACCGCGATGGGCGTGGCCCGGTCGCTGCCGCTGGTGACCAGGATGTTCTTTTCCTCTGCCACCGCCAAGCCTGCCACGCAGCAGAGCAAGACCAGCAGTCCTCTCAGACGTTTAATCACAACGCTAGATCCTCAGGTGTAAATGTCATCTTGAACGAACGATAACGGTTGAAATCGCTCGGCTTCATACCCTGCATCTCGGTCAAACGACCAATGTTCTTGACCGCAGCCACCGCCGAACTGTCGAACGGGCCGTCACCACTGGAACGGACCACGCTGACACTGGTAACGGTACCGTCCGGCAACATGCTTACCTGCAGGGTCACCGTCATGCCCTTGCGCGCGGAAGGCGGACGCGCCCAACCCTCGGCCGCGCGCATGCGGATCAGGTCGTCGAAATCGCCGGCCACCTGGTCACCTTGCTCGTCAGCCAGGGCCTGCTGCCGCTCGGTGGTATCGGACAACAGCTCGGCCAGGGCCTGGGCTTTCTTGTCTTCTGCCGCCTTGCGAGCCGCTTCCTGTGCCTTTTTCTTCTGGGCGTCTGCAGCGGCCTTCTTCTTGGCCTCTTCAGCTGCCTTTTTCTTCGCGTCCTCGGCCGCCGCTTTCTTCTTGGCGTCCTCGGCTGCTTTCTTCTTGGCCTCTTCGGCTGCCTTTTTCTTGGCGTCCTCGGCGGCTTGTTTCTTCGCCTCTTCAGCGGCCGCTTTCTTGGCCTCTTCTTCGGCTTTTTTCTTCGCTTCGTCCTCGGCCTTCTTCTTGGCGATGTCAGCCTGTTGCTTCTCGGCGGCTTTCTTCGCCTCCTCGGCCTTCTTGGCTTCGGCGGCTTGCTTGGCCTTGGCGGCTTCGGCGGCCTTGGCCGCGTCCTCGGCTTTTTTCGCTTCGGCGGCTTCGCGAGCCTCTTCGGCCTTTTGAGCGGCGTCGGCTTTCTTTTGTTCCGCAGCCTTGATGGCCTCCTGCTCGACCTTCTTCTGCTCCAGCTGCTCGACTTCAGTCTGACGCGACGCGGTTTTCTTCGCTTCCCCGGCAATCTTCTGGTTGGTCTGGGTGGTCGCCTGGCTCTTGGACTTGAGCTGGTACAGGGTAGCCTGGACGATTGGCTTGGAAGGCGGCAGCTCAGGCGTCATGGCAAAACTGACGAACAGCAAGCCGAACACCAGCACATGCAGACCGATGGCCCAGACACTGGGCCAGAAGTAGCTTTCCGAGGCGGATGGCTCTCGCTGTTGCATCAGGGCGCCTCGGTAATCAGGCCAACGTTACCGACACCGGCCTTCTGCAACCCGCCCATGGCACCCATGACCGCGCCATAGTCGACCGCCTTGTCACCCCGAATGAATACCTGGGTCTGCTTGCCCTGGTCACGGCCGGCGGCAATGATCTTGGTCACGGCATCGGTCATGGCCGGCAGGGTCATGGCCTTGTCCATCTGCTTGTCGGTATCGACTTCGCTGCCGAGGTTCCAGTAATAGGTCTTGTCGGCCTTGATGGAGATGGTGAGGATCTGGACGTTGTTGTCCTGCGGCAAGGCTTCGCTGGAAACCTTGGGCAGGTCTACCTTCACGCCCTGGTTGAGCATGGGCGCCGTCACCATGAAGATGACCAGCAGCACCAGCATCACATCGATGTAGGGCACCACGTTCATCTCGGCGACGGGCTTGCGTTTGTGGCGAACTCGGGCCATGGGCTTCTACCTGATTACTCTTCGCTGGTGTGCACTTTACGGTGCAGGATCGCCTGGAACTCGTCGGCGAAGGTGTAGTAACGGCCGATCAGCACTTCGCTGCGCGCGGCAAAACGGTTGTAGGCAATGACCGCCGGAATTGCCGCGAACAGGCCGATGGCCGTAGCCACCAGGGCTTCGGCGATACCCGGGGCAACGGTGGCCAGGGTCGCTTGCTGGGCGCTGGCCAGGCCGCGGAAGGAGTTCATGATGCCCCATACGGTACCGAACAGGCCGATGTACGGGCTGGTGGAACCGACGGTGGCCAGGAACGGCAGGCTCTGCTCGAGCTTTTCTTCTTCGCGCGAGATGGCCACGCGCATGGCACGGCCCACGCCTTCCATGACAGCATCCGGGTCTACACCCGGCTGCTGGCGCAGGCGCGAGAACTCTTTGAAGCCGGCACGGAATACTTGCTCCACGCCGGAATCCGGGTCTGGGTTGCTGCCTGCCTGACGGTACAGCTTGGACAGGTCGATGCCCGACCAGAAGCGCTCTTCGAAGGCATCCAGCGCACGACGACCGGCGCGCAGCATGGCGCTGCGCTGGAAGATCATGATCCATGAGGTGACCGAGGCGGCCACCAGGGTCAGCATTACCAGCTGAACCACCACGCTGGCATTGCTGACCAGACTCCACATGGAGGTATGGTCGACGACGTTAGCTTCCACGCTTATTCTCCTGCGTTCGATTGATTACCCGAGCCGTCCGCCGCAAAAGCGTCGCGCAGCTGGGGGGGTATGGCTCGGGGTTTGAAAGTGTCAGCACGCACTGCGGCCACCAGGAACTGCCCCTCGCAGAGCAGCGTTTCATCGTTTTCGCGCCAAACCTGCTGGACGAAACGCAGGCTGGCGCGATTGAGTTCAAGTACTTGCGCGGTGACCCGCAGTTGGTCGTCCAGCCGCGCCGGCGCGTGGTAGCGCGCTTCGCTGGAATGGACCACGAACAGCAGATTGTCTTCGGCCAGTTGCGACTGGGAGAACCCCAGGTGCCGCAGGCGTTCGGTGCGCGCGCGCTCCATGAATTTCAGGTAGTTGACGTAATACACCACGCCACCGGCATCGGTATCCTCGTAATAGACGCGACAACGGTGTACGAACGGTTCCAGGCCATTTTGCGCGCGCATACTCTAGTGCTTACTCCTCGGCTTGCCAATCCGCTGTGGCAACTGTTTTTTCGTCATTAATGTCTTATTGCCAGCAACCATTCGGCGTGCCTGCGGTAGGACCACGAAAAGTCGGTTTCGATCTGTCATTCATCGCCCGGCTCCGAATAATTTGCGCCCTCCCCCAGGCGCCCTGGAATATTCAGGCCGAAGTGCAGGTAGGCATGCCGTGTGACGACGCGGCCACGCGGCGTGCGCATGATGTAACCCTGCTGAATCAGGTAGGGCTCGAGTACGTCTTCGATGGTATGGCGCTCTTCGCTGATGGCCGCCGCCAGGTTGTCGACGCCCACCGGGCCACCATCGAACTTCTCGATCATGGTCAGCAACAGGCGACGGTCGGAATGATCAAAACCGCGCTCGTCGACGTCCAGCAGGTTCAACGCCATGTCAGCCACGGCCTTGGTGATCTGGCCCTTGCCGCGCACCTCGGCGTAGTCACGCACGCGGCGCAGCAGGCGGTTGGCGATTCGTGGCGTGCCACGGGCACGGCGGGCAATTTCGTAGGCACCCAGGTCCTCGATGGCCAGGCCAAGAATATTGGCCGAGCGGCTGACGATGGTGGCCAGGTCCTTGTCGCTATAGAACTCCAGGCGCTGGACGATGCCGAAGCGGTCACGTAGCGGGTTGGTGAGCATCCCGGCACGGGTAGTTGCACCGACGAGGGTGAACGGCGGCAGGTCGAGCTTGATCGAACGGGCCGCTGGCCCTTCGCCGATCATGATGTCGAGCTGGAAGTCTTCCATGGCCGGGTACAGCACCTCTTCGACAACCGGCGACAACCGGTGGATCTCGTCGATGAACAGCACGTCGTGCGGTTCGAGGTTGGTCAGCATGGCCGCCAGATCGCCCGGGCGCTCCAGAATCGGCCCAGAGGTGCTCTTCACCGAAACGCCCATTTCATGGGCGATGATGTTGGCCAGGGTGGTCTTGCCCAAGCCTGGGGGGCCGAAGATCAGCGTGTGGTCGAGCGACTCGCTGCGCCCGCGAGCAGCCTGGATGAACAACGACATCTGCTCGCGCACCACCGGCTGACCGATGTACTCGCTCAGGATCAGCGGCCGGATCGCACGGTCCTGGACTTCTTCACGGTCGCGGCCACTGGCGGCGATCAGGCGGTCGGCTTCGATCACTTGGCAATCATCCCTTTCAGGCTGCGGCGGATCAGTTCTTCACTGCTCAAGCCGGCCTTGTCCTTGATCGCGGCAATCGCCTTGCTGGCTTCCTGCGGCTTGTAGCCCAGCGAGACCAGGGCACTGATTGCATCGGCCTCGGCGCTTGATGCGCTGGCGGCCGGCAACGGCCCATCCGACACCAGGGTAAACATGGCCGGCGAGGTTTCCCAGGCCTTGAAGCGGTCCTTGAGTTCGACCAGCAGGCGTTCGGCGGTTTTCTTGCCGACCCCCGGCACGCGTACCAGGGCCGAAGTATCCTGGGCCTGCACGCAACGTACCAGCTCGTCGACCTCCAGCCCGGACATCAACGCCAGGGCCAGCTTGGGCCCTACGCCGTTCAGGCGGATCAACTCGCGGAACAGCTCGCGCTCGCGCTTTTCGGCAAAACCATAGAGCAGGTGGGCGTCTTCGCGCACCACCAGATGGGTATGCACAGTGACGGTTTCGCCCACTTTGGGCAGACGGTACAGCGTGGTCATGGGCACTTCGAGCTCGTAGCCCACGCCATTGACGTCGATAATCAGGTGCGGCGGCTGTTTTTCCGCCAGGGTGCCGCGCAAACGTCCAATCACGTTCCGATCCTTCCTCTCGGGGAGCCGGTCAACGACCGCTCAACCCTATCAGCAAATGCGGCGGGTGAATGCTTCACCCGGACAAATTTTGTATCTGCGCATGAAGCGCTCAAAGACGCAAGCGCCCGCCACGTCGGCGTGCGGTGGCCAGGCCATGGGGCACCAGGCTGGAACGGGTATGGGCATGGCACAGGGCAATGGCCAGCGCATCGGAGGCATCGATCTGCGGCTTTTGCGTCAGTTTCAGCAGGTGCATGACCATCATCATCACCTGTTCCTTATTGGCCCCACCGGTGCCGGCCACGGCTTGCTTGACCTGAGTGGCGCTGTATTCAGCGATTTCCAGGCCGGCTTCGGCAGCGGCAACGATAGCAGCGCCGCGCGCCTGGCCGAGCTTCAGCGCCGAGTCGGCGTTGCGGGCCATGAACACCCGCTCGATGCCCATGGTTACCGGGCCGTGCTGGGTGATGATTTCACTGACACCACGAAAAACGATCTGCAGCCGCTCGTGCAGCTCGCCGCTGCCGGTGCGGATACAACCCGACGCCACGTAATCGCAACCACGGGCGGTCTGGCGGACGACGCCGTAGCCGGTGATTCGCGAGCCGGGGTCGATACCTAGAATCAGAGTCATAGTGCCTGTCGTAAAAAACTAACGTTGCAAGACCATAGGGGCCGCTGCGCGGCCCATCGCCGGCAAGCCAGCTCCCACAGGTACAGCACAAGCTTCAAGAAAAGCGCGGTACCTGTGGGAGCTGGCTTGCCGGCGATGGGCTGCACAGCAGCCCCAATAGCAGCCTTGACTCGGCGAGTCTGCAGACCTTAGCCGAGGTTTTCCATGATCTCGTCGGAAATCTGGGCGTTGGAGTAGACGTTCTGCACGTCATCCAGGTCTTCGAGCATGTCGATCAGCTTGAGCACCTTCTCGGCACCCTCGTGGTCAAGTTCGGCACTGGTGGTCGGCTGCATCACGATTTCCGCGTCAGCGGCCTTGAAGCCGGCCTCTTCGAGGGCGGTACGCACGGCATAGAAACTGTTGAACGAGGTGAATACCTCGAACGAACCGTCCTCGTTGGCTACCACGTCGTCGGCATCGGCCTCCATCGCCGCTTCCATCAACGCGTCTTCGTCCACGCCCGGCGCAAAGCTGAGCTGCCCCTTGCGCTCGAACAGGTAGGCCACCGAGCCATCGGTACCGAGGTTGCCGCCACACTTGGTAAAGGCATGGCGCACGGCGGCGGCGGTACGGTTGCGGTTGTCGGTCATGGCTTCGACCATGATCGCCACGCCACCCGGGCCGTAACCTTCGTAGCTGAGCTCTTCGACGTTGTCGCTTTCGTTGGTGCCCGCACCACGGGCCACGGCGCGGTCGATGATGTCGCGGCTCATGTTGGCGCCCAGGGCCTTGTCCAGCGCCAGGCGCAGGCGCGGGTTGGATGCCGGATCAGGGCCGCCCTGCTTGGCAGCAACCGTCAGTTCGCGGATCCACTTGGTGAAGACCTTGCCTCTCTTGGCATCCTGGCGCTCTTTGCGGTGCTTGATGTTCGCCCACTTGGAATGACCAGCCATAACGACTCCGTTTTCCTTGAATCACAAACAGCCCCGCCCCATGACGGGGCGGGACGGGAAAATGCCTGCGCCGAAACGCAAAGGCGCATCCATGTGGATGCGCCCGGGACTGCTTATTCGACCTTGGTCTGTTCACGCAGTCGGATGTGCAGCTCGCGCAGGGCCTTGGCGTCGACCAGGCCAGGGGCCTGGGTCATGACACACGCGGCGCTCTGGGTTTTCGGGAAGGCAATCACTTCACGAATCGACTGGGCGCCAGTCATCAGCATGACCAAGCGGTCCAGGCCGAAGGCCAGGCCACCGTGAGGCGGTGCACCGAACTTCAGGGCGTCGAGCAGGAAGCCGAATTTCTCTTCCTGTTCTTCGGCTTCGATACCCAGCAGGCGGAACACGGCCTGCTGCATCTCTTTGCGATGGATACGGATCGAACCGCCACCCAGCTCGGTACCGTTCAGCACCATGTCGTAGGCACGCGACAGCGCGGTAGCCGGGTTGGCCTCGAGCTCTTGCGGGGTGCACTTCGGCGCGGTGAACGGGTGGTGCAGCGCGGTGAAGCTGCCGTCTTCGTTCTCTTCGAACATCGGGAAGTCGACGACCCACATCGGTGCCCACTCGCATGTCAGCAGCTCGAAGTCGTGGCCCAGGCGGATACGCAGCGCGCCCAGCGCTTCGCTGACCACCTTGAACTTGTCGGCACCGAAGAACACGATGTCGCCGTCTACGGCGCCAACGCGATCGAGGATGGTGTTGAGGTTGGCCTCGGGGATGTTCTTGACGATCGGCGACTGCAGGCCTTCGACACCCTTGGCGCGCTCGTTGACCTTGATGTAGGCCAGGCCCTTGGCACCGTAGATGCCGACGAACTTGGTGTACTCGTCGATCTTGCTGCGCGGCATGCTGGCGCCGCCTGGCAGGCGCAGGGCGGTTACACGGCACTTCGGATCGTTGGCCGGGCCGGCGAACACCTTGAAGTCGACATCCTTGAGCTGGTCGGCAACGTCAACCAGTTCCAGCGGGTTACGCAGGTCTGGCTTGTCGGAACCGTAGCGGCGCATGGCTTCTTCGAAGGTCATGTGCGGGAATTCGCCGAATTCCAGGTCGAGCACTTCCTTGAACAGCTTGCGGATCATGCTTTCGGTCAGGCCCATGATCTCGTTTTCATCGAGGAAGCTGGTCTCGATGTCGATCTGGGTGAATTCCGGCTGGCGGTCGGCACGCAGGTCTTCGTCACGGAAGCACTTGGCGATCTGGTAGTAACGGTCGAAGCCGGCCACCATCAGCAACTGCTTGAACAGCTGTGGCGACTGCGGCAGGGCGAAGAAGCTACCGGCGTGGGTACGGCTAGGCACCAGGTAGTCGCGCGCGCCTTCCGGGGTTGCACGGGTGAGGATTGGGGTTTCGACGTCGAGGAAGCCATTTTCGTCAAGGAAGCGACGGATGCTGCTGGTGATGCGCGAGCGCAGGCGCAGCTTGTCGGCCATTTCCGGGCGACGCAGGTCGATGAAGCGGTAGCGCAGGCGGGTTTCTTCGCCGACGTCGGAGTACTCGTTCAGCGGGAACGGTGGCGTTTCTGCTTCGTTGAGCACGGTCAGCTGGTAGCCGAGGATTTCGATGGCACCGGACGCCATGTTGGCATTCACTGCACCCTCAGGGCGCTTGCGAACCTTACCGGTCAGTTGCACGACGTATTCGCTGCGCACGCGGTCGGCAGCGGCGAAAGTTTCGGCGCGATCCGGGTCGAACACGACCTGGGCCATGCCTTCGCGGTCACGGATGTCGAGGAAGATCACCCCGCCGTGGTCGCGGCGCCGATGGACCCAGCCGCAAAGGGTGACTTCCTGGCCGTCCAGGCTCTCGTTCAGTTGGCCGCAATAATGGCTGCGCATCATGATGGTGGTTTCGCTTCTCGTGATTCGTGTATTCGGTGGAGGCCTTGGCCGCCCGGAGGGCTAATACTGCAAGACCCGGTCACAGCATTCAACTCAGTCGGCCTTGTCGCCGCCTGCCAGATTCTTTTTCGCCCCGGTCTTGAAGTCGGTTTCGTACCAACCATTACCGCTCAGGCGGAAGCCTGGGACCGACAGCAGCTTCTTCAGCGCTGGCGCCTGGCAGGCCGGGCAATCGGTCAGCGGCGCGGCGCTGATCTTCTGCAGCACTTCCATACGGTGCTCGCAGGATCCACATTGATAGTCATACAAGGGCATGGGTGTCTCTCGTCAACCAAAACGCTGGCTGCGGGGGCAGCAAAAAGCGGGATTATATATGGTTAGCAAGCACTGCGCAGCCCGCCAGGCGATCAGCGCGCACTTGGCGGGTTCTGCAGCCACGCCACGCAGATGACCCGGATCAGGCCGCTGAAGTTGCGCACGCCACCCTGGCGCAGGTGGATCTCGCGGTCAACGTAGGACAGCACCGCGCTGACCGAGCAACGGTTGGCGGCGGCAATGCGCTCGAGGATCTGCCAGTAGACGGCCTCCAGGCGCAGGCACGTGGAAAAGCCGTTGAGGCGCACGGAGCGCGACACCGGCTGGATCTGCAACATGTCGAAATCCGCCTTGAACGGATCGATGCACGGTTTCCCCGGCCAACGCCCCTGGCCATTTACACGCTTGCTCGCTTGCATCATGCGCCACACTTCCTCGTCACAGGTACCAGGTGGCCTATGAAGCGCTGATGGGCGCGGTTAAAGCAGCGGCAAAGTGTTCCTGCACAAACACTGATTGTCATGCACGACGCGGCCCCTGTGGGAGCGGGCGAGCCCGCGAACACCGGCGTAGCCGGTGCCAGCCACCGCGCTGGATTCTTCGCGGGCACGCCCGCTCCCACAGGGTCCGCATCGTGCTTATGAATCGAGTTCTCTGCGCGACAGCGCAGCCCGTAGGGCTGTGTTATCTCCCACAGGGTTATGTGACAGCCTGGGTAATTATTTGCCGTCGAGCAAAACCCGCAGCATCCACGCGGTCTTCTCGTGCACCTGCATGCGCTGGGTCAGCAGGTCGGCTGTCGGCTCGTCACTGACCTTGTCGACTACCGGGAAAATACTGCGCGCAGTGCGCACCACAGCCTCCTGCCCTTGCACCAACTGGCGGATCATCTCTTCCGCAGCGGGTACCCCTTCCTCCTCCTTGATGGACGAGTGCCGGGCATAGAATGCGTACGACCCCGGCGCCGGGAAACCCAGGGCCCGGATGCGCTCGGCGATGGAATCCACCGCCAGTGCCAATTCGTTGTACTGCTCTTCGAACATCAGGTGCAGGGTGCGGAACGACGGCCCTGTGACGTTCCAGTGAAAGTTATGGGTTTTCAGATACAGCACGTAGGTATCCGACAACAAGCGGGACAGCCCATCAACGATGGATTTGCGATCTTCTTCACTGATACCGATATCGATTGCCATGAAGTTCCCCTTTGCATAAGGCTTGAGACTCAAGCGGGCGACGACCACTGTAGCAATACTTGGCGCCTGTCGCATGTGACATGGCGCAACACATCGCCCGCCGGGCGGCCTGCGGTTTGAGTAGCCTGCGGCTTTACTGTTAAATAGGCAGCGTGCCACCCGTGCGGACTGTTATTGCCGGGTGCATAGGCTGGCCTGCCACGTGTTTGCGCTCTACACATCATGCGCACCGTGCTGCCCGCTCTTCCTGTGATCGGCCTTATCAACTGTGAGCCAACCCCATGTTCAAGATCGTCCATCTGGTGACGGGCGTGGCAGCTTTGCTGCTATCGCTCATACCCAGCCTGAAAACCGAAGCAACCCCCTTCCTCCTGCAACCCGACGCGGTCTACCTGGCACTGCTTGGCCTGCTCAACCTGGTCCTGGCGCCAGTCGTGCCCCTGTATTACCGAGGCGCGCGCCAGCAACTGCAGCACCTGGCCTGCGCCTTGCTGGTAGTTGCCGTGGTGCTACAGACCCTGACACTGCTGGCCCGCCCGGAAATGGGCAACCTGGCAGCACTGGTCTGCGCCACGCTGGCCGTCGCCCTGCACCTGGCCGTGGGCTTTGCGCGCAGCCCGCGCAAGCCACGCAACAGCCAGCACACCGCCCCAGATACCGGTAACCGCGATACCGGCACCGTGAAGTGGTTCAATACGTCCAAAGGCTTTGGCTTCATTTCCCGTGATTCGGGTGATGATATCTTCGTGCACTTTCGCGCCATTCGCGGGGAGGGTCACCGCATCCTCGTCGAAGGCCAGCGCGTGGAATTCTCGGTGATGCACCGCGACAAAGGCCTGCAGGCCGAGGATGTGGTGGCCGTGACCCGCCGCTGATACCGCCAGCCCCAGCACGAATGCCCCCACAGGCCTGACTACCGCCCTGTGGGGGCCCCTGCACCCGATCAGAACAGTGATCAGCGCATCAATAATGCGGCGGCGGCGCCTCGTCCCCTTCGCTACCGAATTGCCCCACCATCTCTTCATGACGCTTTATCAGCTCGGTCACCTGCAGCTGCAGGCGCTCGATCACCTTCGCCTGCTCTACCACCACATCATTCAATGCCTGGAGGGTGTCATCCTGGAACGCCTGGCGGGTTTCCAGTTCGATCATGCGCATTTCCAGTGACATGTCAGGCCTCCTGATAACCGGCCAGCCCCAGGTCGCGCACACGCTGGCGTACCGCCTGCAGTTCGGCATCGGTATAGGCCACTGGCGGGCACTTGCCCCAGACCGGGGCGGGCCAGGCAGCGTCGTCACGGCGGCGCACGATCACATGCATGTGCAACTGGCTTACCACATTGCCCAAGGTTGCCACGTTCATCTTGTCGGCGCCGTAGCTGGCCTTCAACGCTTCTGCCAACAGGGTGGTCTCCTGCCACAGTTGCTGCTGCTCGTGCACATCCAAATCGAACAACTCACTCACCTCAGCACGCTTGGGCACCAGGATGAACCACGGGTAATTGGCATCCTTGCTCAGCAGCAGCTGGCACAGCGCAAACTCACCCAGCACCAGGGAATCCTGCTGCAGACGCGAATCGAGGACGAACACGGCATATCTCCTTAAGACAAAACGACCCGCATGGCGCGGAAAACATGGGTGGCAAGAATACCCTGCACAATCCCGGTAACACAGCGCTACTTTTCGCACCAAAATGAGGCCATCTACCCACCCCTCCCGCACCTGCCACCCCACAAACGACTCTGGATGAACAAATGGCGGTAACACATTGACTTTTATGAGCGCGCTTTAAATTTTAATGATTCTCGAACTCAACAATAGCAAAACGGCGCTCGACCCCGTGTTTACGGCACTTTCCGACCCTCGGTAGGGGGTTTTGTGAAAATTTCATGAACTGTTGCGAATTTTGAGCACGCTTGTTGCATTCCTTTCACGCCAAGTCGGCACGGCATCTGCAATGGCAGGTGTACGCGACAAATAACAACAGCGGCATTGGTTACCAGGGAGTTTCTTCAGCTGGCGTCGGTAGTTACCGATTCATGGCGGCTAAAGAAGCAGCGCTGGGGTTATACGGCCCTAAATTGGGGCGTGATTTGCGACATGGAAATACCTGAGCGCGACATGGTGGAAAAGTTCCGTAAAGAGTCTCTATCGCCGTATCGCCAAGAACAGTCAGCGTGCTATACATTTTCGCCGACATAACAAGAAAGAGCTGCTCCATATAACTAAAACACTTGGACGCAGCGGTACTCTTCCTAAAAACCAAAGGAGCAAATCACGATGCGCGTGATGAAGTGGAGCATGATCGCCCTGGCCGTTACGGCAGGGACCTCGCAGTTGGCAATGGCCTCCGCACAAGATGAGTCCAAAGGTTTCATCGAAGACAGCAAGCTGAACGTCAAGACCCGCATGCTGTATTTCAGCCGTGACTTCCGCAACAACGCGCCTGGCAGCCAGAGCCGCGTGGAAGAAACCGGCCTTGGCTTCCTGGGCACCTTCGAATCCGGCTTCACCCAAGGCACCGTAGGCTTCGGCGTCGACGCCATCGGCATGCTCGGCCTGAAGCTGGACAGCGGCCGCGGCCGCGCCGGCACCGGCCTGTTCCCGACTGGCTCGGACGGTCGCTCGCAAGATGATTACTCGGAAGCGGGCGGCGCTGTGAAAATGCGCATCTCCAACACCGTACTGAAGTGGGGCGACCAGTTCACCGCACTGCCAGTATTCGCAACCGACGACAGCCGCTTGCTGCCAGAAGTTGCCGAAGGTGGCCTGATCACCAGCAACGAAATCGACGGCCTGACCCTGCACGCTGGTCACTTCACTGCGCTGAACGCCCAGGCCCAGACTTACCACGACAGCCTGCGGCTGACCGAGGCCAATGTCTTTGGTGGCACCTATGCCCTCTCCGACAACCTCAGCACCAGCGTTTACTACTCGCGTGTCGAAGACCACTTCCGCAAGTGGTACGGCAATATCAACTGGGCGCTGCCGATCAGCGACAAGCAAGGCCTGGTGTTCGACTTCAACATCTATGACACCAAGTCCATCGGCAACAACCTGACCGGTGCATTCGTCAGCAAGTCCGACGGCAGCAACGAACTGGACAACATCGCAGCCAGCCTGTCGGCCGCGTACAACGTCGGCGCCCACACCTTCACCCTGGCCTACCAGAAGGTCACCGGTGACGGCGACTACGCCTACGGTGTAGACGGTGGCGGCACGGTCTTCCTGGCCAACTCCGTGGCCCGTTCCGACTTCAACGCCGAAGACGAAAAATCCTGGCAGGCTCGCTACGACCTGAACTTCGCTGAATTCGGCGTACCCGGCCTGACCTTCATGACCCGCTATGTACGTGGTACCGGTGCAACCACCCGCACCACCGACAGCGGCAAGGAATGGGAACGCGACATCGACGTCAAGTACGTGATGCAGAGCGGCCCGGCCAAGGACCTGAGCTTCCGCGTCCGTCAAGCCACCTACCGTTCGGCCGATGGCGTTTACTACGGTTCGCCTTCGATCGACGAACTGCGCCTGATCGTGGAGTACCCGCTGAGCATCCTGTAAGCCTGGCTTGCAGTGCCCCGCACCTGAAAAGCCCGGCGACCTCGCCGGGCTTTTTCTTGGCTGACAAGCGTCACGCCCTGGGGCATCCTGTACGCCTTCGTTTCACCCCCGTACAATGCGGGGCTATTTCAACGTCTTAGGCAATCGACACGGCTAACCATGCGCACCAGTCAATATTTGCTCGCCACCCAGAAAGAAACCCCTGCCGATGCAGTGGTCATCAGCCATCAGCTCATGCTGCGTGCCGGCATGATCCGCAAACTGGCCTCCGGCCTGTACACCTGGCTGCCGATGGGCCTGCGGGTAATGCGCAAGGTCGAGGCCGTGGTACGTGAGGAAATGAACGCCGCCGGTGCCCTCGAAGTGCTGATGCCAAGCATCCAGCCCGCCGAGCTGTGGCAGGAGTCCGGCCGCTGGGAACAATACGGCCCGGAACTGCTGCGCCTCAAAGACCGCCATCAGCGTGACTTCTGTGTCGGCCCAACCCACGAAGAAGTGATCACCGACCTGGCCCGTAACGAGCTGTCCAGCTATAAACAGCTGCCGCTCAACATGTACCAGATCCAGACCAAATTCCGCGATGAAATCCGCCCGCGCTTCGGCCTCATGCGTGGCCGCGAGTTCATCATGAAAGACGCCTACTCGTTCCATGCCGACCAGGCTTCCTTGCAGGAAACCTATGACCGCATGCACCAGGCCTACAGCAACATATTCACGCGCCTGGGCCTGGACTTTCGCCCTGTGCAGGCCGACACCGGCTCGATCGGCGGCAGCTACTCGCATGAATTCCACGTACTGGCCGAGTCTGGCGAAGACGACGTGATCTTCAGCGACAGCTCCGACTACGCCGCCAACATCGAAAAGGCCGAGGCCATCCCACGGGAAACCGTGCGCCCTGCGCCTACTGAAGAGCTGCGCCTGGTCGATACGCCAAACGCCAAGACCATTGCCCAGCTGGTGGAAAACTTCGGCCTGCCGATCGAGAAAACCGTCAAGACCCTGATCGTGCGCGGCGCCGAAGAGGGCAAGCTGGTGGCCCTGATCGTTCGTGGCGACCACGAGCTGAACGAAATCAAGGCCACCAAGCTGGAGCAGGTTGCCGACCCGCTGGTAATGGCCACCGAAGCCGAACTGCGCGAGGCGATCGGTGCCGGCGCCGGCTCGCTGGGCCCACTGAACCTGCCGCTGGAATGCATCATCGACCGCTCGGTGGCGCTGATGAGCGACTTCGGTATTGGTGCCAACATCGATGACAAGCACTATTTCGGCGTGAACTGGGAGCGCGACCTGCCAGTGCCACAGGTAGCCGACCTGCGCAATGTGGTTGAAGGCGACCCGAGCCCGGACGGCCAAGGCACCCTGATCATCAAGCGTGGCATCGAAGTCGGGCATATCTTCCAGCTGGGCACCAAGTACAGCGAGGCGCTGAAGTGCCAGGTGCTGGGCGAGAACGGCAAGCCGGTCGTGCTGTCGATGGGTTGCTACGGCATCGGTGTATCGCGCGTGGTGGCAGCCGCCATCGAGCAGAGCTACGACGACAAAGGCATCATCTGGAACGACGCCCTGGCCCCGTTCCAGATCGCCCTGGTACCGCTGCGCTACGAAACCGAAGCGGTTCGCGAGGCAACCGACAAGCTGTACGCCGAACTGACCGCCGCCGGCTTTGAAGTACTGCTGGACGACCGTGACAAGAAGACCAGCCCCGGCATCAAGTTCGCCGACATGGAGCTGATCGGCATCCCGCACCGCATCGTGGTCAGCGATCGCGGCCTGGCCGAAGGCAACCTGGAGTACAAGCACCGCACCGAGCAGGACGCCCAGCCGTTGCCGCTCAATGAAGTGCTGACCTTCCTGCAGGCCCGCGTTCGCCGCTGATAACCAATGCACGAGTAATCATGTTCAAGCGAAGTACCTTTACCCGGGGGGGCGCTGCACTGTGCGGCGCCCTGCTCGTCAGCGGCTGCGCCAACCAGATGTCCCAGCGCAGCGACCATGAGGAGCGCGTGGAGCGCAAGCTGCTCGCCCACACCCTGCAGATCGATGTCGGCGAGCCGAAGGTGATGGAACTGCCGCAACGGCGTGTGCGCGTGCATGAGCAAAAGCGTTTCGAAGTGACCGAGTTCGAAGTCACCCGCCGCTATGATCGCTACACGCCTTACCAGCCCTGGCGGGAGATCTACGAGATCCCGCTGGGTGCGGTGGCCGTTGTGGCGGGGGTTGGCGCCAACGTGGTCAATGTCTTCGCTTTGGGCAACCTGCCGCAAAGCATGACCCACGACTGGCTCAGCTATGGAGTGGACGGCCTCAACCCGTTCATGAACGTAGCGTCCAATGGCCGCGCCCAGCAGAACCTCGCCGGGATCAGCGAAGTGCAGAAAAGCCAGCGTGAAGAATCCACCAGCATGCCGTGGAGCGAACGCTTGGTCGAGGTCAAGGCTGGCAAAATGACTCACGAGCTGACCACCGACCGTAGCGGCGTACTGCGCCTGAACCTGCTGGACAGCCCGTTTTCGGAGCAGAACCTCAACCACGTCGGCACCCTGCACCTGCAAGTGCTCGACGAGGACAACGGGGTCCGTGGCGACGCCAGCCTGCTGGTCAGCGCCACCCTGCGCAACAAGCTCCATGAGGCCCATGAGCTGATCTTCGATGACCTCGAAGATGACGATGTCAGCCAGTGGGTACACCGGGTCAAGCGCCTGTCCGAGCTGGGCCTTGAAGAAGAAGCCAGCGAAATGGAACAGAGCCTGATCGAGCTGACCCGCAACGACCCGGAGCTGCAGCAGGAGTTTCTGCAGTCGCTGACCAAGGCTACCGGGCGATTGGTGGCTGACCCGGGGGCGCAATAACCCGGCCTCTAGCGCGATTACCCTGTAGGAGCGGCCTTGCGTCGCGATGGGCTGCGCAGCAGCCCCAGGCATTCGGCATTGCTGCTTGAATTGCCGGGGCTGCTGCGCCGACCACCGCGGCGCAAGGCCGCTTCTTTATATAGGCGCAAACAGCTCCAGCTGTTCATGCGCCCCGCGCAGATCGCGCAACCTTACCCCTACCCCCAACAAACGCACCGGCTTGCCACCGCGGGCGAACGCCTGCCCCAGCAATTGCCGGTAACTTTCCAGGTCCCTGCCCGCCCCGGCCTGTTCCAGCGTGGTTTGGCTGAAGTCATGGAACTTGACCTTGACGAAGGGTTTCTCTGGCCGGTAACTGCTGTCCATGCGGGCGATGCGTTCGTTCAGGCTTTCCAGCAGCTCCGGCAAACGCGCCAGGCAACTGGCCAAGTCCGGCAGGTCGGTGTCGTAGGTATTTTCCACGCTGACCGACTGGCGCCGGCTATCGTTGTGCACCGCACGCTCGTCAATACCTCGCGCCAGCCCCCACAACCGCTCACCGAAACTGCCGAACTCGCGCACCAGCGCCAGGCGCGACCAGTCACGCAGTTGCAGGCAGGTTTCGATACCCAGGCGCGTCAGTTTGTCTGCCGTGACTTTGCCCACGCCGTGCAGCCTGGCCACTGGCAAGGCCGCAACGAATGCCTCGACCTCATCGGGGGTAATCACGAACAGCCCGTTGGGCTTGCGCCAGTCGCTGGCGATCTTGGCCAGGAACTTGTTTGGCGCCACCCCCGCCGACACGGTGATATGCAGGGTACGCGCGACTCGCCGGCGAATATCCTCGGCAATACGGGTAGCGCTGCCCGAATACCATTGGCTGTCGCTGACATCCAGGTAGGCCTCGTCCAACGACAAGGGCTCGATCAGCTCGGTGTAGTCACGAAAGATGGCATGAATTTCCCGCGAGGCTTCGCGATAGGCCTCGAAACGCGGCTTGACGATCAACAAGTCCGGGCACAGTTTCAGCGCGTGGCGCGATGCCATGGCCGAGCGCACACCGTAGGCACGCGCTTCATAATTACAGGTGGCGATCACGCCACGGCGCTCTGCCGAGCCGCCCACTGCCATGGGCCGCCCGGCCAGGCGCGGGTCGTCACGCATCTCGATCGCGGCATAGAAGCAATCGCAGTCAACGTGGATGATCTTGCGCAAAGACATGGATGACCGTCAGCACTGTAAATTCATACAGATAGTATCGCATGGGGCCGCCCGTTCAACAGCTGACCCGCATGCCCACGCGATAATCGGCCTGAAAGGCCCGCCGCGCCTGAGCCGCATGCAGGTGTGATGCGCTAAGGGTTTGAACAAAAAAGGTTTTTTCAAAACAATTGCTTGACACCAGCGCGCAAATCCGTAAAATTCGATCTCACAGGCGCGGGATGGAGCAGCCTGGTAGCTCGTCGGGCTCATAACCCGAAGGTCGTCGGTTCAAATCCGGCTCCCGCAACCAGTTTCGAGAAAAGGCCACTGTTCACGCAGTGGCCTTTTTCTTTGCCCATGAAAAAGCGATTTTTCAAAAAGTCTCGGTAAATCAAAAAGTAGCGCTTGACACACACGCTGCAAACTGTAGAATTCGCCCCACTGACGCGGGATGGAGCAGCCTGGTAGCTCGTCGGGCTCATAACCCGAAGGTCGTCGGTTCAAATCCGGCTCCCGCAACCAGATTCAAGATAAGGCCACTGTTAACACAGTGGCCTTTTTCTTTGCGCTTGAAAAAGGTCTGGAGCCGGAGCGTGAAAACACTTGACACCAGACCGGCAAACTGTAGAATGCGCACCTCTGACGCGGGATGGAGCAGCCTGGTAGCTCGTCGGGCTCATAACCCGAAGGTCGTCGGTTCAAATCCGGCTCCCGCAACCATATTCGTCAGAACAAACCCCGCCTGTGTAACAGCAGCGCGGGGTTTGTTGCGTTTGTCTCCTGCCACTCGTATGACCGGGTCTACCGACCCAACCTGCGGTGTTGAGGGCTCATCCTCAGGATGAACTATCTTTAACGCTGCCGGACGACTGCAAGTCATGTTGTCCGGAGTAATATCCGGATACGTTTTCCAAAGGGACTTTCACTTGGCCGCACCTCTCCTCCACCTCGCGCTGCTAGCCCGGGGCAATTCATGACTACGCACAACCCCGAACCCCAGGTACCGCTCGCCACGGTGCTGCCAGGTGCGGTACAGCGCCTGCCGTTGCTCGAACGCCTGAGCCGCTACCGCCAGCCCATCGGCCTTGCGGTGACCCTGCTGCTGTTCACCATGGCCCTGATCGCTTGCCGCCACTTGCTCAGCGAGCTGGACATCTACGCCTTGCACGACGCCATGCTCAGTGTGCCGGCGCAGTCGTTGCTGGGCGCTTTTGTCGCGACGGTGGTCGGCTTCGTGATCCTGCTGGGCTATGAGTGGTCGGCCAGCCGCTATGCCGGGGTGAAGCTGCCGGCACCTACCCTGGTGCTGGGTGGTTTCAGTGCGTTCGCCATCGGCAACGCCATCGGCCTGTCGATGCTCTCGGGCGGCTCGGTGCGCTACCGCTTGTACGCCCGCCATGGGCTGGGCGCTGGCGAGGTCGCACGCATGACCGTTTTTGCCAGCCTGTCGCTGGGCTGCGCGCTTCCGCCCCTGGCCGCCCTGGCGACCTTGAGCGATCTGCGGGCTGCATCCAGCGCACTTGGCCTGGCCCAGGGCCTGCTGGCAGGCATCGCCAGTGCGGTGCTGGTCGCCTCTGCCCTGCTGGTCATCGGCTTGTACCGTCGGCGCCTTGCCGAACAGCCACTGGCCAATAACCTGCTGGTGCAACTGGGGCGCCGCACCTTGCGCCTGCCGGATGCCCGCCTGACTGCCCTGCAACTGCTGATCACTGCACTGGATGTGGCAGCTGCCGCTACCGTGCTGTACCTGCTGCTGCCCGAAGCGCCCCCGTTCGGCGCGTTCGTGCTGGTGTATCTGCTGGCCTTGGCGGCAGGTGTGCTCAGCCATGTACCGGGCGGGGTCGGGGTGTTCGAGGCGATTCTGCTGGCGGCCTTTGCCAACCAGCTGGGTGCGGCGCCGCTGGCTGCCGCATTGCTGCTGTACCGGTTGATCTACGTAGTGGTGCCGCTGCTGCTGGCCTGCGTGTTGCTGTTGGCGAACGAAGCCCGGCGCCTGCTGTTCGCCCAGCAGGCCATGAAGGCCGCCTCGGGCCTGGCTGCGCCTATCCTGTCGATCCTGGTGTTCCTGTCCGGTGTGGTGTTGCTGTTCTCCGGCGCCACCCCGGAAATCGACACGCGCCTGGAGCACATGGGCTTTCTGGTGCCACACCGGCTGATCGATGCATCGCACTTCGGCGCCAGCCTGATCGGCGTGCTGTGCCTGCTGCTGGCCCAAGGCCTGCGTCGGCGCCTGTCGGCCGCCTGGATGCTGACAATCGTATTGTTGCTGGTCGGTGCCCTGCTGTCGTTGCTCAAAGGCTTCGACTGGGAAGAGGCCAGCCTGCTGACCTTTACTGCCACCTTGCTCGCCGTGTTCCGGCGCTCGTTCTACCGCCCCAGCCGGTTGATGGAGCTGCCGTTCTCGCCGGTATTTCTGGTCGCAAGTGCCTGTGTTGTCGGGGCCTCGGTGTGGCTGCTGCTGTTCGCCTACCAGGATGTGCCCTACAGCCATCAGCTGTGGTGGCAGTTTACCCTCGACGCCGACGCCCCCCGCGGCCTGCGCGCCGCCATGGGCAGCGCCTTGCTGTTGGCGGCCCTGGCACTGACCTGGCTGCTGCGCACCGCACCACCGGTGATCCACCTGCCTGACGAAGAAGAACTGCAGCGTGCCAACCGCATTCTGCTGGCTTCCGACCAGCCTGACGGCGGCCTGGCACTCACCGGCGACAAGGCCTTGCTGTTCCACCCACGGGACAATGCATTCCTCATGTACGCCCGGCGCGGCCGTAGCCTGGTGGCACTGTACGACCCGATCGGCCCGGCCCAGGAACGGGCCGAGATGATCTGGCAGTTCCGCGACCTGTGCGACCTGCACCATGCGCGGCCGGTGTTCTACCAGGTACGCGCGGAAAATCTGCCGTTTTACATGGACATTGGCCTGACCGCGCTGAAACTGGGTGAAGAGGCCCGGGTCGACTTGCGCCGCTTCGACCTCGAAGCCAAGGGCAAGGAAATGAAGGACCTGCGTTATACCTGGAACCGCGGCGGACGCGATGGCCTGAGCCTGGAAATCCACGAGCCTGGCCAAGCCCCACTGGCAGAACTGAAGGAAATCTCCGATGCCTGGCTCGGCGGCAAGAACGTACGCGAGAAAGGCTTCTCGCTGGGGCGCTTCAGCCCGGACTACTTGCAGCACTTCCGGATTGCCCTGATTCGCTTCCAGGGCCGCCCGGTGGCCTTTGCCAACCTGCTGGAAACCCACAGCCACGAACTGGCCAGCCTGGACCTGATGCGCGCCCACCCCGAGGCCCCCAAGCTGACCATGGAGTACATGATGATCGGCTTGATCTTGCACTATAAAAGCCGTGACTACGGGCGCTTCAGCCTGGGTATGGTGCCGCTCTCCGGCCTGCAGCCACGGCGTGGCGCGCCATTGACCCAGCGCCTGGGCTCACTGGTGTTCCGCCGTGGTGAGCAGCTTTACAACTTCCAGGGGCTCCGGCGCTTCAAGGACAAGTTCCAACCGGACTGGGAACCCCGCTACATGGCCGTGCCAGCCGGGCTCGACCCGCTGGTGGCACTGGCCGACACTGCCGCCCTCATTGCTGGCGGCCTGACTGGATTGGTGAAACGTTGATGACCCGACGCTATTGGCTGTACCTGCTGGTTCCCCTGTTGCTGGCTGCCCTGGGTGGCGGGCTGGCGTTCTGGCTGTGGACGCGCCCTGCCCCAGAGGCGCACCTGGAACAAATGAGCATCAATGACACCCCCATTACCCGGGTGACGCCAGGCGTGCACCCCAAAGTCAGCGTGGCCATCGGCGTGCCTCAGGACCAGGCGCTGAGCGACAAGCAACTGCTGGACCTGGCCCAGGCTGGCGAAGCGCAGCTGGTGCAGGTGATCCTGCCACCGAACGATTGCAGCAAGCAGCAACAGGCGCTGGACCAGGCCCTGAAGCAATTGCCGGCAAAACCCGACGTGGTCGCCGGTATCGGACCTGGTGCCGCCCAGGCCTGGCGCTGGCTGGCCGGGCAGAGCGATGACAAGGCCCGCGCCATTTCCGTAGGCTTTGCCCTTGAGCAGCCCGGCTGCCAGGCGCCGTTGCCCAAATCGGCGGTGCATGGCCACTGGAGCGTGGCCTGGAACGACAACCCGGACGACGCCAGCGCCGCCTTCGTGCGTGACCAGGCCAATGCCGAAACCAGCATCAGCGATTACGACATCCACCTGCCGCAGGTGCTCAAGGCGCAACTGACCCAGGCCTTGCTCGGCCGCGATGGCAACGCGCTGCCAGTCCCGGTCGTCGAGGTGCCGGCCGGGCAAACCACCGATACCGTCACCCTGTTCCTTTCCGGCGACGGCGGCTGGCGCGACCTGGACCGCGACGTCGCCGGCGAAATGGCCAAGCTGGGCTACCCGGTGGTGGGCATCGACACACTGCGCTATTACTGGCAGCACAAAACCCCCGAGCAAAGCGCTGCCGACCTGTCCGAACTGATGCAGCACTATCGCCAGAAATGGGGCACCAAGCGCTTCGTGCTTGCCGGCTATTCATTCGGTGCCGACGTACTGCCGGCGATCTACAACCGCCTGCCGGCCGAAGACCAGCAGCGTATCGACGCCGTGGTGCTGCTGGCCTTTGCCCGCAGTGGCAGTTTCGAAATCGAAGTCGAGGGCTGGCTAGGCAAGGAAGGCCAGGAAGCGCCAACCGGGCCGGAAATGGCCAAGCTGCCTGCCTCCAAGGTGGTGTGTGTGTATGGCGTCGAGGAAGCTGACGAAAGCGGCTGCACCGATGGCACGGCTGTTGGCGAGCGCATGAAACTGCCCGGCGGCCACCACTTCGACGAGAACTACCCGGCGCTGGCCAAGCGCTTGATTGGTGAGATCGAGACGCGCCAAGGCAAGGCAAGCGTGGCTGAGCAGAACTGACAAAAATCGGCGCCGCTTTGCGGCCCATCGCTGGCAAGCCAGGCTCCCACAGGGATCGCCTTAGGGCTGACAGGTGTTTGCCACAAGGTATGGCAGCGCCTGTTAGAGCGAGCGCCGCCCGCGCGGCGCAATCGCGAGCTGCGCTCGCTCCTACGTTTGTTTCGGGCCAATTATTTTTGTGGGATTCGCGCGCGAACGCCTTGGTGCATGCCTCAATATCGCGCCGTACAAACAAGGCGGCCGCGCGCGCCTGTCACAGGCGTTACTGGCCCGAAACAAACGTAGGAGCGAGCGCAGCTCGCGATTGCGCCGCGCGGGCGGCGCTCGATCTCACAGGCGCTGAAGATGCTCCGGCTACCCTTGCCAGGAACCATAGAATCTCCCACAGGGACCGCGCCATGTTGAATATCAGCGCAGTACTTGTGGGAGCCTGGCTTGCCAGCGATGGGCTGCAAAGCAGCCCCTTGCCAATCAGATCTCGACCTGGGTCCCCAGCTCGATCACCCGGTTCAGCGGCAGGTTGAAGAAGCGCAGGTTGCCGTTGGCATTCTTCAGCAGGAAGGCGAACAGGTTGCCACGCCAGCGCGACATCCCCTCGAGCCGTGAGGCGATCACCGTCTCACGGCTGAGGAAGTACGTGGTGCGCATAGGGGTGAAGTCCAGGCCATCCAGATGGCACAGTTTCAACGCCGCCGGTACGTCCGGCTCGTCCATGAAGCCAAAATGCAGCAGCACGCGGAAGAAGCCGTCACCATAGGCTTCCACTTCGAAGCGCTCGTGCTCCGGCACCCGCGGCCGGTCCTCGCTGACCACCGTCAACAACACCACCTGGCTATGCAGCACCTGGTTGTGCAGCATGTTGTGCAGTAGCGCATGCGGCACGGCATCGGAACGCGCGGTCAGGAACACCGCCGTGCCTTCGACCCGGTGCGGTGGCTGAATGCGGATACTGCTGATGAACAACGGCAGCGGCAATGCCCCTTCGTCGATGCGCTCGACCAAGATCTGCTTGCCACGTTTCCAGGTGCTCATCAGCAGGTACAGCACGCCCCCGGCCAGCACCGGGAAAGCGCCACCCTGGACAATTTTCGGCACGTTGGCGGCAAAGAACAGCCCGTCGACCAGCAGGAAACCGACCAGAATCGGCACCGCCAGCAGCGGCGGCCACTTCCACAGCAGCAGCATCACCGCCGACACCAGGATCGTGGTCATCAGCATGGTCCCGGTTACCGCAACACCGTAGGCTGCCGCCAGCGCCCCGGAGGACTCGAAACCGATCACCAGCAGTACCACACCCACCATCAGGGTCCAGTTCACCGCACCGATATAGATCTGCCCTTGCTCGTCGCTGGAGGTGTGCTGGATCTGCATGCGCGGGATATAACCCAGCTGGATGGCCTGGCGGGTCAAGGAGAAGGCCCCGGAAATCACTGCCTGCGAGGCGATCACCGTGGCCAGGGTGGCCAGGCCGACCAACGGCAACAACGCCCAGCCCGGTGCCAGCAGGTAGAACGGGTTACGGGCCGCATCCGGATCCTGCAGCAGGAGCGCGCCCTGGCCAAAATAGTTGAGCACCAGCGCCGGCAGCACCAGGATGAACCAGGCACGGGCGATAGGCTTGCGGCCAAAATGGCCCATGTCGGCATACAATGCCTCGGCACCGGTCAGCGCCAGCACCACCGCCCCCAGAATGGCCACGCCCATCCCCGGGTGCACCACGAAGAAGTTGACCGCCCAGCCGGGGTTGAAGGCCTTGAGCACTTCCGGGCTTTGCGAAATGCCGTGCACGCCCAGTGCACCGAGCACCACGAACCAGGTGACCATGATCGGGCCGAACAGCTTGCCGATCTTCTCGGTACCGTGCTTCTGCACCAGGAACAGGGCCACCAGCACCACCAGCGAAATCGGCACCACCCAGTGGTCGATACCGTCGAACGCCAGGCCCATGCCCTCTACCGCCGACAGCACCGACACCGCCGGGGTGATCATGCTGTCACCATAGAACAGCGAAGCGCCGATCAGGCCACAGATCACCATCAGTGTGCGCAGCCGCGGGTAGGCCGCCGTAGCCCGCCGCGCCAGCGCAGTCAGGGCCATGGTGCCGCCCTCGCCCTGGTTGTCGGCGCGCAGGATGAACATCACGTACTTGAACGACACCACCCACAGCAGCGACCAGAGGATCAGCGACAGGATCCCCAGTACGCCGTCATGGTTGACCGGCACCCCATAACCACCGGTAAAGACTTCCTTCAGGGTATACAGCGGGCTGGTGCCGATATCGCCATAAACCACCCCGACCGCTGCCACGAGCAGGCCCAGCGACCGCGTCGCACCCTGCTTACCCTCGTGCCCGCCCTCAGCGTGACTGCTTGCCTGAACCATCGACCACTCCCGCAGACGGCCATTACGGCCTTTCAGTATTCACTCTGCGACCAAGCACTCACTGCAGCTTGGCGCAACGGCGCGAAGCATAGCGCAGCGTTCGTCGTATTTCTGCTGGTCAAGCGTCCCTGCGCTCGCTAGAATTGCGCACTTTTTGATCAGAGGCGCCAAAAGCGCCCGTCAAGATCGCCCCCGATTCCGGCCGGGCGACCTGCATTCAATACCGAGGTTAGTCATGTCCACCACGCCCGCCACCCCCAAGGTAGGTTTCGTAAGCCTGGGTTGCCCCAAAGCCCTGGTCGATTCCGAGCGCATCCTGACCCAGCTGCGCATGGAAGGCTATGAAGTCGTGCCCACCTACGAGGATGCCGACGTGGTGGTGGTCAACACCTGCGGCTTCATCGACAGTGCCAAGGCCGAATCGCTGGAAGTCATCGGCGAAGCGATCAAGGAAAACGGCAAGGTCATCGTGACCGGCTGCATGGGCGTTGAAGAAGGCAACATCCGTGACGTGCACCCAAGCGTGCTGTCGGTCACAGGCCCGCAACAGTACGAGCAGGTGGTCAACGCCGTGCACGAAGTGGTGCCACCCCGCCAGGACCACAACCCGCTGATCGACCTGGTACCGCCACAAGGGGTCAAGTTGACCCCGCGCCACTACGCCTACCTGAAAATTTCCGAAGGCTGCAACCACAGCTGCAGCTTCTGCATCATCCCGTCGATGCGCGGCAAGCTGGTCAGCCGCCCGGTGGGCGAAGTGCTGAGCGAGGCCGAGCGCCTGGTGAAGGCCGGGGTCAAGGAGATCCTGGTGATTTCCCAGGACACCAGCGCCTATGGCGTTGACGTCAAGTACAAGACCGACTTCTGGAACGGCCGCCCGGTCAAGACCCGCATGCTTGAACTGTGCGAAGCACTGAGCAGCCTGGGTGCCTGGGTGCGCCTGCACTACGTGTACCCTTACCCGAATGTCGACGATGTGATCCCGTTGATGGCGGCCGGCAAGATCCTGCCGTACCTGGACATTCCGTTCCAGCATGCCAGCCCGAAAGTGCTCAAGTCGATGAAGCGCCCGGCTTTCGAAGACCGTACCCTGGCACGCATCAAGCAGTGGCGCGAACAGTGCCCCGAACTGGTGATCCGTTCCACCTTCATCGTCGGCTTCCCCGGCGAAACCGAAGAAGACTTCCAGTACCTGCTGGACTGGCTAACCGAAGCCCAGCTCGACCGCGTGGGCTGCTTCCAGTACTCGCCGGTGGAAGGCGCCCCGGCCAACGACCTGGGCCTGGATGAAGTGCCGGACGACATCAAGCAGGACCGTTGGGACCGTTTCATGGCCCACCAGCAGGCCATCAGCGCTGCCCGCCTGCAACTGCGCATCGGCAAGGAGATCGAAGTGCTGATCGACGAAGTCGAGGCGCAAGGTTCGGTAGGCCGCAGCTTCTTCGATGCCCCGGAAATCGACGGCAGCGTGTTCATCGATGGCGACCATGGCTTCAAGCCAGGCGACAAGGTTCGTTGCCGGGTGGTAGACGCCGACGAATACGACATGTGGGCCGAGCCGGTCTGACACCCACGCAGTACGCTGCGCACCATCGCCGGCCAGCAGCTCCTTTACCAGGGAGCTGCCCGGCCGATGATGGGCCGCGCAGGCGCACCGGCAATCCTTGGGCCTGTTGCGCTTTTAGCATCTATCGTTTCCTCAGCCCCAGAGGAACGTACCCCGATGCGCCAGCCATTGTCCCTGCAAACCCCGCACCTTAGCGACTACCCCGAACTGGCCCAGGTCTGGGAAGACTCGGTGCGCGCGACCCACGATTTTCTACCCGATGCCTATGTCCGGCTGCTGCGTGAGCATGTGTTGTACCGCTACCTCGACGCCGTGATGCTGGTCTGCTGCAAGAACCGCCAGCGTATCTGCGGGTTCGCCGGGGTCGCCAGCAGCCGGGTGGATATGCTCTTCGTTGCCCCGGCCTACCGTGGCCAGGGCGTGGGCAGGCGCTTGCTGCGCTACGCCATCAACGAACTCAATGCCGAAACCCTGGACGTCAACGAGCAGAACCTGCAAGCCCTGGGCTTCTACCTGCATGAAGGTTTCGAGGTGGTCGGCCGCTCCCCTACCGACGGCCTTGGCCAACCCTACCCCCTGCTGCATATGCGCCTGCGGGGCACAGGCCAGTGCAGCGGCGACTGAATATGCCGCAGCAGGTCGCCGAAATGGCGTAATTGACACAGATTCCCATCATCAACCGCGTAGGGGCAGGTACAATGGTCACCTTTCCCTGCCTCTGCGAATTGCGCCATGTCCGAACCCGTCCGCCTGTCCAAACGCCTCATCGAGCAGCTTGGCTGCTCTCGCCGCGAGGCCGAGCTGTACATTGAAGGAGGCTGGGTCACGGTCGATGGCGTGGTGGTCGAGCAGCCGCAGTTCAAGGTCGGGCAACAGCGCGTCGAGCTGTTGCCTGGCGCCCGCGCCGAGCCCCTGGAGCCGGTGACCCTGCTGCTGAACCAGCCTGCCGACATGGACAGCGAAAGCGCCCGCGCTAGCATCAACATGGGCAGCCTCAGCGAAACCCACCGCGAGGGCGTGCGTGCGCTGCACGGGCACTTTGCCCGGCAGGCTTGCGTCGCCCCACTGGAGCGCGGCGCCAGTGGCCTGCAAGTGTTCACCCAGGACTGGCGGGTGACCCGCAAGATCGAAGCCGACCTGCGCCGCCTGGAGCAGGAATTCATCGTTGAAGTGCGCGGCCAGACCACGCCCCAGGCACTGGAGCGCCTGGCCCGCGGTGCTATGCGCAATGACCGTGAGCTACCCAAGGCCAAGGCCAGCTGGCAGAACGAGACCCACTTGCGCATGGCCCTGAAAAACCCGCAGCCCGGGCAGATCGCCGAATTGTGCGCTTACCTGCGCTTGGAGCTGGTCGGCATGCGGCGCATTCGCCTGGGTGGCGTGTCGATGGGCAAGTTGCCGCTGGGCCAATGGCGCTATGTGGCCGCTACCGAACGTTTCTAAGTAATAGGCCGCGCTGGAACGCGCGGCACCTGAACAGGATTCAGCAGCAATGAACCACAACGACGTCCTGCGCAGCCTGCGCTACATGCTCAAGGTGAACGACGCCAAGATGGCCGAGATCATCGGCCTCTCCGGCCTCGAAGTGCACCCGCTGGTGCTCGCCACCTACCTGAAGAAAGAAGACGAAGCAGGCTTTGTGCGTTGCCCTGAGCGGGTGATGGCGCACTTCCTCGACGGCCTGGTGTTCTACCGTCGCGGCAAGGATGACAGCCGCCCGGCGCAACCGATCGAGCTGCCGGTGACCAACAACCTGATCCTCAAGAAGCTGCGGGTGGCTTTCGAACTCAAGGAGGACGACTTGCACGCGATCCTCAAGTCCGTGAACTTCCCGGTCAGCAAGCCGGAATTGAGTGCACTGTTCCGCAAAGCTGGCCACGACAACTACCGGCCGTGCGGCGACCAGTTGCTGCGCAACTTCCTCAAGGGCCTGACTTTGCGCGTGCGCGGCTGAGTGACCATGCAGCACACCGTTGCCCCGGTCGGTATCGTCCGTTCATGCTTCAAGGAAAAGTTTGCCATTCCGCGCCAACCGCAGCTGGCTCCCGCCGCCCGCGGGGTGCTGGAGCTGCTGCCGCCGTTCGACCAGGGTGAGGCAGTCGAAGGCCTGGAGCAGGTCAGCCATGTCTGGCTGCTGTTCCTGTTCCACCAGGCGCTGGAAGACAAGCCACGCCTGAAGGTGCGGCCACCGCGCCTGGGTGGCAACAAGAGCATGGGCGTGTTCGCGACCCGCGCCACCCATCGGCCCAATGGCATCGGCCAGTCGGTGGTGCGCCTGGAGGGGGTTGAACCGGGGCGGCTGCTGCTGTCCGGGATCGACCTGTTGGACGGCACGCCGGTGCTGGACATCAAGCCCTACGTGCCTTACGCCGACAGCATTGCATGCGCCAGCAACCAGATGGCCAGCGCTGCGCCTGCAGCCATTGCCGTGCACTGGGCCGACAGCGCATTGGCGCAGGCCCGCGAGCATGCATTGCGGCTGGGTGAGCCGCTGGTGGCGCTGATCGAACAATGCCTGGCCCAGGACCCACGCCCGGCCTACCAGGTACCTGCACCGGAACGGGTGTACGGGGTTAGGTTCTGGGATGTGCAGGTGCGCTGGCATTACCCGCAGCCGGAGGCGATCCGGGTGTTGGAGGTGGTGCTGGCCTGACCCCGATTCAGGCTTGTTCGCTGGCCATTGTAGGAGCGGCCTTGCGTCGCGATGGGGCGCGTAGCGGCCCCGGGGCTTTAGCCATCCTGCAAGCTTGCCGGGGCTGCTACGCAGCCCTTTCGCGACGCAAGGCCGCTCCCACAAGGACCGTGCAGGCATAAAAAAGGCGACCCGAGGTCGCCTGGCGCTGATCGAACAGTGCCTGGCCCAGGACCCACGCCCGGCCTACCAGGTGCCTGCACCGGAACGGGTGTTGGAGGTGGTGCTGGCCTGACCCCGATTCAGGCTTGTTCGCTGTCCATTGTAGGAGCGGCCTTGCGTCGCGATGGGGCGCGTAGCGGCCCCGGGGCTTTAGCCATCCTGCAAGCTTGCCGGGGCTGCTACGCAGCCCTTTCGCGACGCAAGGCCGCTCCTACAAGGACCGTGCAGGCATGAAAAAGGCGACCCGAGGTCGCCTTTTTGCATTTCAAGCCGCTATCAACGAGCCGGGCCTTCAGCCACACCCAGGTCGTCGGTTGGGCGGGTATCAACCAGCGGTGCACCGCCGGACGCCAGCTCCGAGGCCAGCTTGTCGTTGTCCATTTCCTTGACCCACTTGGCCACGACCACGGTGGCAACGGCGTTGCCGACCAGATTGGTCAGGGCGCGGGCTTCGGACATGAAGCGGTCGATACCGAGGATCAGCGCCAGGCCGGCAACCGGCAGGTGGCCCACCGCCGACAGGGTGGCAGCCAGCACGATGAAGCCCGACCCGGTGACGCCGGCAGCACCCTTGGAAGCCACCAGCAGCACCAACAGCAAGGTGATCTGGTGGGTGATGTCCATGGTGGTGTCGGTGGCCTGGGCAATGAATACCGCTGCCATGGTCAGGTAGATCGAGGTGCCGTCGAGGTTGAACGAGTAACCGGTCGGGATCACCAGGCCAACCACGGACTTCTTGGCACCCAGGCGTTCCATCTTGGCCAGCATGCGCGGCAGGGCCGATTCCGACGAGGAGGTGCCCAGCACGATCAGCAGCTCTTCACGGATGTAGCGGATCAGTTTCAGCACGCTGAAGCCGTGGGCGCGGCAGATACCACCCAGCACCACCAGCACGAACAACAGGCAGGTGATGTAGAAGCAGGCCATCAGGTAGCCCAGTTGCACCAGCGAACCCACGCCGTACTGGCCGATGGTGAAGGCCATGGCACCGAAGGCGCCAAGCGGTGCCAGCTTCATGATCATGTTGATGATGTTGAACATGACATGGGCGAAGCGGTCGATCATGTCCAGCAGCGGCTTGCCGTAGCTGCCCAGGCGGTGCAGGGCGAAGCCGAACAGGACCGAGAACATCAGCACTTGCAGGATATCGCCGTTGGCGAATGCACCGACCACCGTGTTGGGGATGACGTTGAGCAGGAACCCGACCGTGGTCTGCTGCGCACCGGCGGCGGCATAGGCAGCCACACTGCTGGCGTTCAGGGTGCTGACGTCGATGTGCATGCCAGCGCCTGGCTTGACCACGTTGACGACGATGAGGCCAATGATCAAGGCGATGGTGGAGACGATTTCAAAGTACAGCAGCGCGTAGCCGCCAGTCTTGCCGACCGACTTCATGCTCTGCATGCCGGCGATGCCGCTGACCACGGTACAGAAGATGATCGGGGCGATGACCATCTTGATCAGTTTGACGAAACCGTCACCGAAGGGTTTGAGCGCGACGCCCGTTTCCGGGTAGAAGTGGCCGAGCAGGATGCCGATGGTGATGGCGACCAACACCTGGACATACAGGGATTTGTACAGCGGCTGACGTGTCGTCATGGCTAATTTTCCTCAAGTGTGCCGGCTCACCCTTCCCAGGGTGATGGGGCACCTGAATCGCTAACCCTCCTGCACCTGGAGGGATTTGTCGTTGTGTTCGAGCTGCCTGGGCAGGCCTCTGCGTAGATCAATAGCAAGGGTGGTGCCAAAGTGCCCAGCAAGGGTGCAAATACCTTGTTTAGCAAGGATTAATGCCCAACGACGGGGCGATAAAAGTGAGGAAAGCTGGCGGATTTCCGCCCGGTGGCGGGTTTTGTACAGGCATATTGGCGGGAATCCGCCCACCCGGGCCGTGAATCAATCGAGGTTGAAGGTAATCCTGAACGCGGCCCCACCCAGTGGGGAGTCCCCCAGGCTGAGCACGGCGTCATAGCTGTCGACGATATCCTTGACCACCGCCAGGCCGATGCCCTGCCCCGGGTGCTGACTGTCCAGCCGCTCACCGCGCTCGAGGATGCGTTCGCGCTGGTCGACCGGTACGCCCGGCCCGTCGTCTTCGATGCACAAGGTCAGGCGCCCTGGCACTTGCTCGAGGCTTACGCGCACCTGGCCAAGGCTCAGCCGATAGGCGTTTTCCAGCAGGTTGCCGAGCATCTCCAGCAAGGCGCCCTGCTCCATCGGCACCTGGGCCGCCCCGGGTAACACCCGTTGCACCTCCACGCGTTTGTCCCGGTATACCTTGGCCAACGTGCTGCACAGGCTGTCGAGCACAGGCCGTAGCGGCACACTGTGGCGCACCAGGCCGCTCTTGCGCAGGCTGGCGCGCTGCAGCTGGTAGTCGATCTGCTGGCTCATGCGTTCGATCTGGCTTTGCAGCACCCGCGCCTGTTCGCGTTCGCCACTGCGCTGCTGCAGGCTTTCGCCCACCCCCTGCAACACCGCCAGCGGGGTTTTCAGGCTGTGTGCCAGGTCGTCCAGCGAATCCCGGTAGCGCGTACGCTGCTCGCGTTCACTGCGCAGCAAACGGTTGAGCGAGCGGGTCAGGCGCAGCAGCTCGCGGGGGTGCTCGCCGCTCAGGCCATCGCGCGCCCCTGCTTCCACCTCATCCAGTTCGTGGCTGAGCCGGCGCAGCGAGCGCAAGCCCCAGGTCAAGCCGGCCCACAGCAACACCAGCAGCGCCAGCAAGGCGGCGCCGAAGCCCAGGTAGAGCTTTTCGCGCAGGCCGTCGAGGGTGGCCTTGTACTCGCTCACCGGCTGCAGGGCGACAATGCTGTAGGCTGCGCTCTGGCCACCCAGCAGCTTGATCTCGACGTCGTAGACAAAGAACTCTTCACCGTCGGCCTGGTGGATGCGGGCAAATTCGTTGCCGCGCCCGTCATAGCGCGGCCGGTAGTTGATGTGCCGGTCGGCGGTGGCGCGGGACTGCCAGACCAGCTGGCCATCGCGGTCGAAGATATACCCGAGCAGGCCGGTGTACGGCAGGTTGTAACGCTCGTCCGGCAGCAGTTCAGGCATCTGCAACTGGCCGCCTTCGATGCGCGCGGCCGATATCAGCGTGGTTACGTCCGAGGCCAGGCGCTGCTCGATCGACTCCTGCAGGGCCAGGCTGAACGCCTTCTGCAACGCGGGCAGCAACCCCAGCATGAACAGCAGCGCCAGCACGGCGGCGGCCAGCATCAGGCGCACGCGCAGGGAACGAATCATCGGCAGCGCTCGGTGAACAGGTAGCCCAGGCCACGTACGGTATCGATGGGTTTGAACCCCTGCTCGCCTTCCAGCTTGCGGCGCAGGCGGCCGATCAGCACTTCGATGACATTCGGGTCACGCTCCTCATCGCCTGGGTACAGTTGCTCCATCAGGCGGTCCTTGGCCACCACTTGCTGATGATGGCGCATGAGGTATTCGAGGATGCGGTACTCATAAGCCGTGAGCGCCAACGGCTGCGCATCGAGGCTGGCCTGCTTGCGGTTGAGGTCGAGCACCAGTGGGCCGGCAGCGATGGTCGACTGGGTGAAGCCGCTGGAGCGGCGCAGCAGCGCATTCAGGCGGGCTTCGAGCTCTTCGAACTGGAAGGGTTTGACCAGGTAGTCGTCGGCGCCTGCGGCCAGGCCTTCGACCTTGTCCTGCCAGTTTCCACGGGCCGTGAGGATGAGGATGGGGAAGGTCTTGTCCTGGCTGCGCAGGCGCGTGATCAGCTCCAGGCCACTGATACCGGGCAAGCCCAGGTCGATGATGGCCAGGTCGAAGTGGTATTGCCCGGCCTGGTACAGCGCCTCCTCGGCATCGGCGACCGCCTCGACCACGTGGCCGCTTTCGCCCAGGCGGGTGTAGAGGTGATGGCGAAGCAGGGCTTCGTCCTCGACCACCAGCAGTTTCATATGCAGCTCCTTTTCATCTATTGCCTGTACCGGCCTCTTCGCGGCTAAAGCCGCTCTCACAGGGAGCACACAGGTTTGCTGGACTGTGCGATCCCTGTGGCAGCGGCTTTAGCCGCGAAGAGGCCGGTACAGGATAACCCGGCAGGCCGTCAGAACTTGTAGGAGGCCGCCAGGTAAGTCTGCGCACTGCTGCTCAGGCGCAGGGTGCCATCCTTCGGCCCGCCATGCGCGCCGACCTCGGTTGCCGCATTGGTGCGCAGATAGCGGTAGCCCAGCTCGACCGAAGCCTTGTCGGTGATGTCCTGGATCACACCGGCCTGCAGCCCGTAGGCATAACCGTAGTCGGTATCGCGGCGGGCGCCTGGCGAGTCCTGGGTGAGCTTGGTCATGCCCAGGCTGCCACCGCCAAACAGTTTGGTGGTATCGCCCACCGGCAGGAACAGGTCATAACTGCCCAGCAGGTTTTCCTGACGCAGTTTCAGGCCGCTGTGGTCGCCCGAGACGTTGTCATAGGTCATGTAGTAACGGCCTTGGTCGTTGATCTTGCCCACACGCACACCCCAGGTGTCATCCTTGCCGATGATGCCGTCGGTGTTGAGGTTGTCGGTGTTGCGCTGCAACAGGCCGGACTTGCGAACCTTGTCGCTGGTCTGGCCGTAGGTGAGGCTGGCGAAGTTGTCATCGGCAGCCTGAGCGGTGGTGAGGCCAGCGGCGCAGACGGCCATGGCGGCAAGCAGGGTATTGAAGGTTTTCATGGCAGGTTACTCCAGTTGGGTGCGTTGTTTCGGTCTGGAAGCTAGAGTAAGCAGGGCACCCTGAACCGCGACTGAACCCTGACTGAACCTCGGCTGAACGACCCGATTGCCGAACAAGGAGTAGTACCCATGCGTGTCCTGCTGGCCCTGACCCTGATGTGCAGCGCTGCCCTTGCCCAAGCGGCAGTACAAACCCGCGAAATTCCTTACCAGGACGCCGACGGCAACCGCCTGGTCGGCTACTACGCATACGACGACGCCGTCGAGGGCAAGCGCCCCGGCATTGTGGTGGTGCATGAATGGTGGGGGCTGAACGATTATGCCAAGCGCCGCGCCCGTGACCTGGCAGCGCTGGGCTATAACGCCCTGGCCATCGACATGTATGGCGATGGCAAGCACACCCAGCACCCGCAGGATGCCCAGGCGTTCATGACGGCCGCCCTGAAAGACCCTGCCGCTGCGGCCAGGCGTTTCGATGCAGGCCTGGAGCTGCTGAAACTGCAACCGAACACCAACAAGCACGAGCTGGGTGCGGTCGGCTACTGCTTCGGCGGCAAGGTGGTGCTGGATGCTGCACGCCGTGGGGAGAAACTCGACGGCGTAGTGAGCTTCCATGGCGCACTGGCTACCGCTACCCCGGCCAAACCGGGCGTGGTACGCGCGGCTATCCTGGTCGAGCACGGCGCGGCCGACAGCATGGTCACACCGCAACAGGTCAAGGACTTCAAGGCCGAGATGGATGCGGCCAAGGTGAACTATCAGTTCGTCAGCATCGAAGGGGCCAAGCACGGTTTCACCAATCCGGATGCAGACCGCTTGAGCCATGGCGAGCATGGCGGGCCGGACATTGGCTATAACAAGGCCGCGGATGAAAGCTCCTGGGCGGATATGCAGGCGTTTTTCAAGAAGGTATTCAAATAGCGATTGTACGGCCCGCTTTGCGGCCCATTGTCGGCAAGCCAGCTTCCCCAGGCACTGCATAGATCTTCGGGCCTGCAGGCTTGCCGGCGATGGGCTGCACGGCAGCCTTGGCTATTGCATCTCCCACACCGTCGCCGCGGCTGGCACAATAGCCGCCATGAATACGCTCCCCGCCTGCTGCGCCCCACTTCAGTACCACTGGCCCCTGCCACGCCCATTACCCGGTGCGGTGCTGGTCAGTTGCGCCTTCGAACCCGCCCAGCTAGGGGCCGACGACTTCCAGCGCGCGGGGGTAGTGCCAAGCGCCAGCCTGCTGCGCTCGGTGCCCAAGCGCCAGGCCGAGTACCTGGCCGGCCGTGCATGCGCACGGGCCGCGCTGCAGCGCCTGGACGGTCGCAACTACGTGCCTGGCACCCATGAAGACCGCTCGCCCATCTGGCCCGCCGGCATTCATGGCTCGATCACCCATGGCCAAGGCTGGGCCGCCGCTGTGGTCGCTGGCGCCCACAGCTGCCAGGGCCTGGGCCTGGATCAGGAAGCCCTGCTCGATGACGAACGCGCCGAGCGCTTGATGGGCGAAATTCTCACCCCGGCCGAGCTGGAGCGCCTGGACCGCGCTCAGCTTGGGCTGACGGTCACCCTGACCTTCTCGCTGAAGGAAAGCCTGTTCAAGACCCTCTACCCCCTCACCCGCCAGCGTTTCTACTTCGAGCACGCCGAAGTGCTCGACTGGTCTGGCGAGGGGCTGGCGCGCCTGCGCCTGCTCACCGACCTGTCGCCACAGTGGCAACGCGGGGCAGAGCTGCACGGCCAGTTCAGCCTGCAAAACGGCCATCTGCTTAGCCTGGTGAGCGTCTGACGCCTACAGCGGTGCCTGCTGGCGCGGCCAGTTCAGGCTGAAGCAAGCGCCCCCCAACGTCGCACTGCGCCCTACCGTGGCTCGCCCGGCATGCCAGTAGATGATCCGCCGCACAATCGAAAGGCCCAGGCCATGCCCGCCCGAGGCGCGGGTGCGGCTGTCGTCCAGGCGGGTGAACGGCGTGAAAATGCGGTCCCATACCCCCTCAGGGATCCCTGGGCCATCGTCTTCCACATCGATGCGGCAGCGTTGCTGCCCCAGCTGGTAGCTCAGGCGTACCTGCGACTCGGCGTGGCGCATGGCATTGCCGACCAGGTTCTGCAGCGCCCGGTGCAGGTAGCGCGGCTCAGCCTCGACCCAGGCGCCATCGGCATCGGCCCCCTGGCACTCACCCCGCTCGACGCGCACATCGGCACGCAGCGGCGCCAACTCGTCGATCACCCGGTCGAGCAAGACATCGATGTCGATCCGCTGGAACTGCAAGGCCGGCGCGCCTTGCTCCAGGCGCGCGTAAGTGAGCATTTCGTCGACCAGCCTGTCGAGGTCCTGGATGTCGCCGTCCATGCCAGCCAGGTGCTTGGCGCGCGCCTGCTCGGTGCTGGCACTTTCGATCATCTCCAGGCCAAAGCGCAGGCGCGCCACCGGCGTGCGCAACTCGTGGGATACCGCGCGCACCAGCTCACGCTGCATGGTCAGCGAACGCTGCAAGTGCTCGGCCATGCCATTGAATGCGGCGGCCAGGCGCCCTACCGAGTCGGTGTCGCCAGCCGGTACGCGTGTGTCCAGGCTGCCTTGGGCGATGCGTGTGGCGGCAACTTCCAGGCCCGACACGCGGCGCTCCAACTGGCGGACCAGCAAGTAGACCACCAGACCGATCAGGCACAGGCCCAGAAACGCGATCAGGACCAGCAACTGCGGCGGATACGGGTTGAGCTGGTACAGCGGGCCGATCTCCAGCACCCAGGGCGAGCCGGTCAACCCGGCGAACACCCGGATCGAATCGCCATCCTTGCCCAGCGCCATCACCGTGTCGCCCTCCTCGACCCTGTGCCGCTGGTCATCGTCCAGGCTGACGCGCTCGATCCGTTGCAATGCAACGCCAAAGCCGAAGCCTTTTTCCTGCGTCAGCTGGGCCAGGCGCTGCTGTTGTTCGGTGACCGGGTAGCGCACCAGCTCATCGGCCAGCAGATAAAGCGTCGCGCGTGCCAACTGCTCGCTGATCTGGTTGATCTGCGCCACCAGCATCAGGTCTTCCTGGCCAACCTTGCGCAGCACCTGTGCCGCATGCGGGCCGGTTTTTTCCACCACCACCAGGCCACGGGCCAGGCGCGCCCGCTGGCTGCCATCAAGCCGGCGGGCGCTCATCGGCTGCAGCGCCAGTGGCACGCCGAGCAGGCGCTCCCAAATCAACAGCGAGCGCTTGCGTTCGGTTGCGTTCTGCACCGCCAGGTTGTCCGCCATCAGGCTGAAGGTGCCTTGCGCCAGGCGCTCACGGTGCTGGGCGGCGCGCACCTCGTTGACCAGGTGCAGGCTGAGCACGCCCAGCAGCGCCACCAGTACCAGCACCGCCAGCATACCGCCATAGATGCGCAGGAATATCGAATTGTTCATGGCGCCTCGCCGACGAACAGGTAGCCCTTGCTGCGCAGGGTCTTGATCAGCCGCGGCTGCAGCGGGTCATCGCCGATCTTGGGGCGGATCCTGGAAATGCGGATGTCGATGGAACGGTCCTGGCCGTCGTAGCCAACACCACGCAGCGCAGTGAAGATCTGTTCGCGGCTAAGCACCCGCCCGGCATTGCTGGCCAGCAGCCAGAGCAAGTCGAATTCGGCGCCGGTCAGTTCGATCAGTTGCTCACCGAGGCGCGCCTCGCGCAGCCGGTTGTCGATGTGCAGGGCACCGAACGCCAGGTCCTGGCGCTTGCTGTCCAGGGCTTCGCTACGGCGCAGCAAGGCCTGTATGCGCGCCAACAGCAGACGCGGGCGCACCGGCTTGCAGACATAGTCGTCGGCGCCCAGGTCCAACCCGTGGATCTGGTCGAGTTCGTCGCTGCGTGCGGTGAGCATCAGGATCGGCCCAGGGTACTGGTTGCGCGCCCGGCGGCAGATGCTCAAGCCGTCCTCGCCCGGCAGCATCAGGTCGAGAATGACCAGATCAGGTTGGCTGTCGACGATCCGACGCACGGCACGCGCGCCATCGCCCTCGACCGCGACCTCGAAGCCGTTGGCCTGCAGGTACTCGGCGGTCAGCTCGGCCAGGCGCGGGTCGTCCTCGACGATCAGAATGCGGGGTTGGGTCTGGTCCATGGCTTTGGCCTTTTTATTCTCTGGATCGCAATCTTGGCCTTTGAGCGTATGACTGTAGATCTTTGCTGTCCATGAAATCGAGCGGGGCCCGCACGGTGCTCGATCTGACAGGCAGCAACCCGCTACAGCCACGCACCTGCCCCCCTTGGCTCGAGCGTTTTTTGTGGTAGGGTGCGCGCCCGCAAAAACTGCGACGGGGCGGCGAACGGCCGAAAAATACTGCAAACCACTTGGCACAAGGCCTACAGCGAATACTCACCTTTCACCCACAAAGTACCCACACGTTATCCACAGACGCTCGCCTTGCAAACCCCCCAATACCGCATTATCTTGTATCCCGATCGCAGCGAACCACTAGATATAGGGGTTCGTGCAAAATCACACACAAAAGTCAACCCGCTAGATCAAACGATCTTCGGGTTGGAACTTCAAGTGATTTCAGCAGCCAAACCGCTCCTGCGGAGGCGACCGAGGCAAGCCCACCCAGGGCCTTGTTCGGGCATGGGTGTTGCAGGCCAGCCTGGCACTCATCAGCAACAGTTTTTGGGCCCAGCCCAGAACCTTTGACTTCGGCCAGGGAGCGGCAAGCCATTGCCCCTTATTCCTGAGTCTGTCCCGAAGTCGGTACGCCCGCGCGGGCGGGTGCGCATGCAGTGCGCATCCCCGTGAGGTTATCGAGCAAGTGGACGGAACGGTGGGCGCTCAAAAGGCGCCTGTACAATATAGAAACTGTGGAGACACCCACCCATGCAAACCGACACAACTCGCGAGAACCCGCAGGCCAAGGTGCCGCAGGCCGCCGATTCCCAGCAGGATCTGGCTGCTACCGCCCCTGGCCAACTGCGCGTGATCAAGCGTAACGGCACTGTCGTCCCGTACACCGACGACAAGATCACCGTTGCCATCACCAAGGCGTTCCTCGCAGTTGAAGGCGGCACCGCCGCCGCCTCGTCGCGCATCCACGACACTGTCGCGCGCCTGACCGAGCAGGTTACCGCCACGTTCAAGCGTCGCATGCCATCGGGTGGCACCATCCACATCGAAGAAATCCAGGACCAGGTCGAGCTGGCCCTGATGCGCGCCGGCGAGCAGAAAGTCGCCCGCGACTACGTGATCTACCGCGACCAGCGTGCCAAGGAGCGTGCGACCCGCGCCAACAGCGACGCCGTGGTCGAGCCACACCCGAGCATCCGCATTACCCTGGCCGACGGCAGCCTGGCACCACTGGACATGGCCCGCCTGAACACCATCATCAGCGAAGCCTGCGAAGGCCTGGCCGAAGTCGATGGCGACCTGATCCAGCGCGAAACCCTGAAGAACCTTTACGACGGCGTAGCCATCAAGGACGTCAACACCGCCCTGGTGATGACTGCCCGTACCCTGGTAGAGCGCGAGCCGAACTACTCGTTCGTCACTGCCCGCCTGCTGATGGACACCCTGCGCGCCGAAGGCCTGGGCTTCCTGAACGTCGCCGAAAGCGCCACCCACCACGAAATGGCCGACCTGTACGCCAAGGCGCTGCCGGCCTATGTCGAGAAAGGCGTCGAATTCGAGCTGCTGGACCCTGCCCTGAAAGGCTACGACCTGGAGCGTCTGGGCAAGGCCATCGACCACGAGCGCGACCAGCAGTTCACCTACCTGGGCCTGCAAACCCTGTACGACCGCTACTTCATCCACAAGGATGGCGTGCGCTTCGAGCTGCCCCAGGTGTTCTTCATGCGTGTGGCCATGGGCCTGGCGCTGGAAGAGAAAGACAAGGAAGCCCGTGCGATCGAGTTCTACAACCTGTTGTCGTCGTTCGACTACATGGCCTCGACCCCGACCCTGTTCAACGCCGGTACCCTGCGCCCGCAGCTGTCCAGCTGCTACCTGACCACCGTGCCGGACGACCTGTCGGGCATCTACCACGCGATCCACGACAACGCCATGCTGTCGAAATTCGCCGGTGGCCTGGGCAACGACTGGACCCCGGTCCGTGCACTGGGCTCGTACATCAAGGGCACCAATGGCAAGTCCCAGGGCGTGGTGCCGTTCCTGAAAGTGGTCAACGACACGGCCGTTGCCGTGAACCAAGGTGGCAAGCGCAAAGGCGCCGTGTGTGCCTACCTGGAAACCTGGCACCTGGACATCGAAGAATTCATCGAGCTGCGCAAGAACACCGGTGATGACCGCCGTCGTACCCACGACATGAACACCGCCAACTGGATCCCTGACCTGTTCATGAAGCGTGTCTTCGATGACGGCAAGTGGACCCTGTTCTCGCCATCGGAAGTGCCCGACCTGCACGACCTGACCGGCAAGGCCTTCGAAGAGCGCTACGAGTACTACGAAGCCCTGACCGAGTACAACAAGATCAAGGTGTTCAAGACCATCCAAGCCAAAGACCTGTGGCGCAAGATGCTGTCGATGCTGTTCGAGACCGGCCACCCATGGCTGACCTTCAAGGACCCGTGCAACCTGCGTTCGCCGCAGCAGCACGTGGGCGTGGTCCACAGCTCGAACCTGTGCACCGAGATCACCCTGAACACCAACAAGGACGAGATCGCGGTCTGCAACCTGGGCTCGATCAACCTGCCGAACCACATCAATGATGGCAAGCTGGACACCGCCAAGCTGCAACGCACCGTGAACACCGCCGTGCGCATGCTCGACAACGTGATCGACATCAACTACTACTCGGTGCCGCAAGCGCGTAACTCGAACTTCAAGCACCGCCCGGTCGGCCTGGGCATCATGGGCTTCCAGGATGCGCTGTACCTGCAGCACATCCCGTACGGCTCCGACGCGGCCGTCGAGTTCGCCGACAAGTCGATGGAAGCGGTCAGCTACTTCGCCATCCAGGCTTCGTGCGACCTGGCCGACGAGCGTGGCGCCTACGAGACCTTCCAGGGCTCGCTGTGGTCCAAGGGCATCCTGCCACTGGATTCGCAACAGATCCTGATCGAGGCCCGTGGCCAGAAGTACATCGACGTCAACCTGGAAGAGTCGCTGGACTGGGCCCCGGTGCGCGAGCGCGTCAAAAAAGGTATCCGTAACTCGAACATCATGGCCATCGCGCCAACTGCAACCATTGCCAACATCACCGGCGTGTCGCAGTCGATCGAGCCGACCTACCAGAACCTGTACGTGAAATCCAACCTGTCGGGCGAGTTCACCGTGATCAACCCGTACCTGGTGCGCGACCTGAAAGCCCGCGGCCTGTGGGACTCGGTCATGATCAACGACCTGAAGTACTACGACGGTTCGGTGCAGCAGATCGAGCGTATTCCGCAAGAGCTCAAAGACCTGTACGCCACCGCGTTCGAAGTCGAAACCAAGTGGATTGTCGATGCGGCCTCGCGTCGTCAGAAGTGGATCGACCAGGCGCAATCGCTGAACCTGTACATTGCCGGCGCCTCGGGCAAGAAGCTGGACGTGACCTACCGCATGGCCTGGTACCGTGGCCTGAAAACCACCTACTACCTCCGTGCCCTGGCCGCGACCAGCACCGAGAAGTCGACCATCAACACCGGCAAGCTCAACGCCGTTTCCAGCGGTGGCGACAGCGCCCCGGTTCAGGCAGCCGGCCCAGCGCCAGTGCCGAAGGCCTGCGCGATCGACGAGCCAGACTGCGAAGCCTGCCAGTAAGGCCTGAATGCCGCACGGGGTGCCCTTGGGTGCCCCGCGCGGCATTTTTGTATCTGCACCCCGGAGAAACCTTGCCCTTGCCCGGCGCTCACGCGGCTCGGCAAAAGAACAGGACTTCTCACAAAACGCGGTCACTGTGGGAGCGGCCTTGTGTCGCGATTGGGGTGCGAAGCGCCCCCAAGATTGCAGCTTCGCGGCATGATTCGCGGGGCCGCTTTGCGGCCCGTTCGCGACACAAGGCCGCTCCCACAAAAATCACGCCAACACCACATAATGTGCCTTAAAAATAAAAAGCCACAACATGTAGTGCCATCCGCGTTTTGCCGCTACACTCCCTTCCCATAGCAAGCCACACAAACCCGGTGAACGGACGCACGCATTTCCGGTCGAAAAAGTTACCCTCGCCCGCAAGAGACGCGCCCCGATCCAAGGCGAAATCCGATATACTTCGCCCCCTCTGAAAAGAGCACCATTCAATTGTCCTGGCCCCTCCCCGAGGCCTGGCCAGGTACAAGCCAGAACACATTCAGATGTAAACGAGAGTCAGCCTCTCGAGCTGTCCATTCGCCGTTACGGCCTTGCGTCAGGCATCACATTCTTTAAATCCAAGCGGTTGCCCCAGGGCAACCCTCAAGCAGGAGCCAAACCATGCTGAGCTGGGACGAATTCGACAAAGAAGACGGCGAAGTAGCCGCCAAAGGCAACAACCCTGCGCAGACCGCTGCCGCCGCCACCCTCGACAAGCTCGACAGCGCCGGCGGTGCCGCCGCCCTGGAAGCCCGTGCGGCCACCGCTGCTGACTCCGACGCGGTCAAACGTGCCAAGGCAGCCCTCGACGCCCTCGACGTTGCCGAAGGCCTGGCCGAACTGGAAGGCTCCTCGGCCCGTGTTGCCGTTGACGAAAAGCGCATGATCAACTGCCGCGCCGACCTGAACCAGCTGGTACCGTTCAAGTACGACTGGGCCTGGCAGAAGTACCTGGACGGCTGCGCCAACCACTGGATGCCGCAAGAGGTCAACATGACCGCCGACATCGCCCTGTGGAAGAGCCAGGACGGCCTGACCGAAGACGAGCGCCGCATCGTCATGCGCAACCTGGGCTTCTTCTCCACCGCCGACTCGCTGGTTGCCAACAACTTGGCCCTGGCCGTGTACCGCCTGATCACCAACCCCGAGTGCCGCCAGTACATTCTGCGCCAGGCCTTCGAAGAGGCGATCCACACCCACGCCTACCAGTACTGCATCGAGTCGCTGGGCATGGATGAAGGCGAGATCTTCAACATGTACCACGAGATCCCGTCGGTCGCGAAGAAAGCCGCCTGGGGCCTGAAGTACACCCGCGCCATTTCCGACCCGGAGTTCAACACCGGCACCGTCGAAACCGACAAGGAGCTGCTGCGCAACCTGATCGCCTACTACTGCGTACTGGAAGGCATCTTCTTCTACTGCGGCTTCACCCAGATCCTGTCCATGGGCCGCCGCAACAAGATGACCGGCGTTGCCGAGCAGTTCCAGTACATCCTGCGTGACGAGTCGATGCACCTGAACTTCGGTATCGACGTGATCAACCAGATCAAGATCGAGAACCCGCACCTGTGGGATGCGGCGATGAAGGAAGAAGCGACCCAGATGATCCTGCAAGGGACCCAGCTGGAGATCGAATACGCCCGCGACACCATGCCACGCGGCGTACTGGGCATGAACGCAGCGATGATGGAGGACTACCTCAAGTTCATCGCCAACCGTCGTTTGACCCAGATTGGTCTGAAGGAAGAGTACCCGGGGACTACCAACCCGTTCCCGTGGATGAGCGAGATCATGGACTTGAAGAAGGAGAAGAACTTCTTTGAGACGCGGGTGATTGAGTATCAGACTGGTGGGGCGTTGAGCTGGGATTGATCGTCCGGGCTGAGCATCGAGAAGGCTGCCGAATGGCAGCCTTTTTTGTTGGCGCAGGAATTGCCGAACAGGAAGCATCCTACAAGCTTCGCGATTGTCACTTTGAAAGCGTCGCGATAACGTTTCATGGCGCTTAAGAACGCTCACGCAGCGGAACCCCGTTCCCGTTAGCAACGGCTCTCCAACATCAGGATGGCCAAACATCGACAGTCTCAATACACCGACCGTCTTCACCCGCCACAACCGCCCTCTTCACACGCTCTGGCTCGAATCCGAAGCCTGGTTTTGCGCCCACGAACTCGGCCGACTGAGCGGGCACTTCTTCGACGAACATTGCATGCGCAAGCTCGACCCGGACCAGTACCGCACGGTGCAGTTGCTGCGCTATGGCAAGTACCAGGAAACCACCATGGTCAGCGAGTCCGGAGCCTATACATTACTGGCGCATCACCATGTGCCGGAGAACCGGCATTTGCGCTGGTGGCTGACGCATGAGGTGGTGGCGGTGCTACGTGATGGGCAGGTGGATCGGGGGAAGCGGATACGCCCAGGCTTGGGCGGATGTGCTGGCCTGGCGGGCGAACGGCGACGTTGTTGTATTGGCAGAGTGAGCCATGGGTGAGGATGCGGGATATGCCGGTGGTGATGGCGGCTGAAAGTGATGAGGTAACGCCGCTGCTGAAGCGCAGTATCAATTGGAAGGAATGTGCTCAGCGGGCTCTCAGGTTGCATGGGGTGTAGCTGACCTGTGGCGGAACTGTGGGAGCGGGCTTGCCCGCGAACACCGGCGAAGCCGGTGCCAGACACCGCGTCGCTTGCTTCGCGGGCACGCCCGCTCCCACAGGGCATTGCGTATTGCCAAAGCCTGGCTAATCCTGGAATGCAATCATCGATGGCAAGACCAGCTCCTACAGGTATCACGAAAGTCTTCAGCAAACGGGGATCCTGTGGGAGCGGTTCGTCGATGGATTGCATCAGGCTTCAGGCGTTGCTAAGGCCGACTCGGCTTCAAGCAGGTTGTGCAACGTATTGAGGAACAGGTCAAAGCTGATGATGCCGGTCGATACGGTCGACAGCACGGTCTGGCCGTTTTCGTCCTTGATCACCACCAGTTCGGTCCACTGGCTGAGGTCAACATTGCGCAGGCTGCTCAACGCGACCTTGCGGCCATCCACGTCGAGCGCTTCACGAGTGATGGTCAGCGGTTTGGTGGTGACATTGAAGAAGTCGCCGCTCATGCGCTTGCCCCAAACCTGGGACGTTTCGAGGTAGTTGAACTGCACCGCCCCGCCGCTTTGCAGGGTGGCGAATACTGCTGGCAGGCGTTCGTTCAGGTACAGCTCGCGTACCTGCTCAAGAAACACATAAAGCTTTTGCAGGTGTGGGTTGACCCGGCGAAACGGCTCACTGGCGTTACGGCGATAAGCGAGGTTGTTGATCAGGCCGGCAATGGCAGTCTGCCCAGAAGCGAATAGGTAAAAGTCGCCCATCTCGCTGAAGGGCACGTAATCGCGCTGGTTGCCGATGATCTGGCAGATGCCTTTCTCATAAACCTCATAACGGGCAGCGCGCAGTTTCTTCTGCCACAGCGCCAGGGCGAACATCACCCCACCGAGCACCGCCAGCAAGGCGATGGTGGAATAGAACAGGCTTTGCGGGCCGTTGAAGTTCTGGCCGCTGGTAGCACTCAGGTAGCCGACGAAAGCGGCCAGGCCCAGGAAGACACTGCCCAGGATAAGCATGCAGACGATCAGCGCCTTGCCATAACCATAACTGCCGAGCAGCTTGCCGGCGGACGTGACTGGGGTGGGTTGCATGGTGAAGCCTCCTTACTTGGGGAAATGGACGTCATGTCATTGTTGGCGCTCAGACACCAGTTGTAGCTTTTAGTTCTGGGCCCAACGCGCTTCAGGTAGTGCTTCAGCCCAAGCTCTGCCGACAGGGGTGGGGGACGTGCTGGCCGTCAACAAAGCCCGTGAAACCAAGCGCCGGCCGCGCGGTGCTCGATCTCACAGGCCTTGAACCTGCCGCCGCTTACTCCGGCAGGGCAAACGCCATCACATAGTCCCCTTGCCGGGTACCCAACGAGCCATGCCCGCCGGCCATCACCAGCACGTACTGGCGACCATCCTTGCCGGTGTAGGTCATCGGCGTGGTCTGAGCACCTGCCGGCAGGCGCCCTTCCCAAAGCACCTTGCCATCGCGCACGTCATAAGCACGCAGGTACTGGTCGAGGGTGCCGCTGAGGAACGCCAGGCCGCTGGCGGTGGTGAAGCTTCCGCCCAGGCTCGGCACGCCCATGGTCAGTGGGATCGGAATGGGCGAGCTGTCACGTACGGTGCCGTTCTTGTGCTTCCAGATCACCTTGTGGGTGGTCAGGTCCACTGCGGCCACATAGCCCCAGGCCGGTGCCTGGCAAGGCAGCCCCAGCGGCGACAGGAAAGCGCCCATGATCACCCCATAAGGCGCGCCCTTGTTGGCCTGGATGCCCTCGGTCTCACTCTTGCGCGCCGGCTGCCCGGCGATTTTCGAGGCTGGCACCAACTGCGACTTGAAGGCCATGTAGCTGGGGTTGACGAAGGCGATCTGGCGCTCCGGGTCGACCGAAATGCCACCCCAGTCGAACACCCCGAAGTTGCCTGGGTAGACCAGCGAGCCCTGCAGCGATGGCGGGGTGTAGATGCCGTCATAGCGCAGCGAACGGAAGTCGATGCGGCACAGCATCTGGTCGAACGGCGTTACCCCCCACATGTCTCGCTCACGCAGGGTGGGCGGCATGAAATTGAGCTCGGACATCGGCTGGGTCGGTGCGGTGTGATCACCTTCCACGGCGCCTTGCGGTACCGGGGTTTCGTGGATGGGCACCAGCGGCTGACCGTTGCTGCGGTCCAGCACGTAGATGCTGCCCTGCTTGGTCGATGCCATTACCGCAGGCTTGATGCCTTCGGCGGTCTTGATGTCGACCAGGCTCGGCTGGCCACCGACATCCATGTCCCACAAGTCGTGATGGGTGAACTGGTAGTTCCAGCGCACCTTGCCAGTGGCGATGTCCAGGGCCACCAGGCCGGCACTGAATTTCTCCGCCTCTGGCGTGCGGTTGCCGCCCCACTGGTCGGGCATCTGGTTGCCCATGGGCAGGTACAGCAGGCCGAGCTTCTCATCGGCGCTGATCACCGACCACACGTTTGGAGAGTTGCGGGTGTAGAACTGGCCGTCACTGATCGGCGCGGTGGCGTCGGGGTTGCCGCTGTCCCAGTTCCACACCAGCTGGCCGGTGATCGCATCATAGGCGCGGACGACGCCGGACGGCTCGTCGGTGGAAACGTTATCGGTGACATGACCGCCAAGTATCACCAGGCCGCCGGCCACGGTGGGTGGCGAAGTGGAGTAATAGCCACCGGGGGCGAAGCTGCCGATGTTGCGGGTAAGGTCGATCTGGCCGTTGTCGCCAAAGCCGGCGCACTGTTGGCCGGTATCGGCATCCAGCGCGATCAGGCGGGTGTCGGCGGTGGGTACGTAGATGCGCTTGGCGCAGGCCCGCCCTTGCACGGGGCTCGCTTGCGAGCTGGCCGTGTCGAAATAGGCCACGCCGCGGCAGGTCATGTGTGCCCAGCCTTTGAAGTTGGCCGCATTCTGCGTGCTGAGCTTGGGATCGAAACGCCAGATCTCCTTGCCGCTGTCGGGGTCCAGGGCAATCACCTGGCTATGCGGGGTGCATACGTAGAGCTTGCCGTTGACTTTCAGCGGGGTGTTTTCCGCCGTGGTCTCGCCCGGGTCGTTTGGCCCGGGGATATCACCGGTGCGGTAGGTCCAGGCCAGCTTGAGCTTGCCCACATTCTGCGGGGTGATCTGCTTGAGTGGCGAGTAACGGTCGCCAAACTCGGTACGCCCGTAGGACTGCCAGTCACCGTCAGGCATTGCCGGTGCCGTGCTGGTGGTGCCTGCCGTGTCACGGTCCAGGCGGCCGACCACGGTGTCGGGCTGGGTGAACTGGCTGGCCAGCGCCATCAGGCCCGCGGCCGCCACGCCCACACTCAATACCCCTGTACCGAGGGGATAAGGCTGGCCCTGCGTCAATGGCCTGCGTAGCCAAGGCAATAACAACACCAGGCCAAGGACGAACCAGAGGGCCAGCCGGGGGACCAGTTGCCACCAGTCCAGGCCCACCTCGACCAACGACCAGAGCGAACTCAGCAACAGCACGACGCCATAAACGCTCAATGCCTCACGTCGGCCAGCCAGCAACAAGGCTGCGGTAATCGCCAAGCCAATGCCGGCCAGCAGGTAATACAGCGAACCGCCAAGGGTTGCCAGTTTGATGCCGCCGGCCAGCAAGGCCAGGCCCATCAGCAAAAAAACCACGCCTAGCGATCTGGGCAGCAAGCGTGAAGGGTGTGAAGCACGGGTGGTGCTCATCGGTGAAATCTCCGTTTCCATAGGTCTGAATCGATAAGACATTCAGCAACGAAGAATAGTATTACTAAATAATTCTGCGACAAACTGACGCACCCGAGGCAGTGCGTTGCGACAAATGCAACAATTCGCGGGCAGTCGTAGTATGACCAGTTGTTATTGCGAGCCCGAACTAGAGCCTGCGCTTGAGCGCTCACCGCTGAAAGTAGCTGAATGCTGGCGGCCAACGCCGTTGACAGCGGGTTTTTCACTTGTTAAAAAAGCCGCAGTTGTACGACAACACATAACAAAAACAACATCAGCGGAAGCAACCCATGTCGAAAATCTGCCACACCACCCTCCCCTATGCGCTGCTTGGCGCCAGCCTGCTCAGCTGCCTGCCGGGCACCAGCCTTGCCCAAGGTTTCATCGAAGACAGCAAAGCCGTGCTGGGCCTGCGCAACTTCTATATCAACCGCAACTTCACCAACCCCGCCAACCCGCAAGGCAAAGCCGAAGAATGGACCCAGAGCGTGATCCTCGATGCCCGTTCCGGCTTCACCGAGGGCCCGGTGGGTTTTGGCGTGGACGTGCTGGGGCTGTGGTCGGTGAAGCTCGATGGCGGGGGCGGCACCTATGGCACCGGGCTGCTGCCACGCCACGACGATGGGCGGCCGGCGGATGACTTTGGCCGGCTTGCCGTGGCGGGCAAGGCGCGCATTTCGAAAACCGAGCTGAAGATCGGCGAATGGATGCCGGTACTGCCAATTCTGCGCGCGGACGACGGGCGTTCACTGCCGCAAACATTGCGTGGCGGGCAGGTCACGTCCAACGAGATTGGCGGGCTGACCTTGTACGGCGGCCAGTTCCGCGCCAACAGCCCGCGCAACGACGCCAGCATGGAGGACATGAGCTACGGCGGCGCGGTGTCGGACCGCTTCAACTTCGTCGGGGGCGAGTACAGGTTCAACCAGGAGCGCACCCTGGTGGGGCTGTGGAATGCGGTGCTCAAGGACGTCTACCAGCAGCAATACCTGCAGCTGAGCCACAGCCAGCCGCTCGGCGACTGGACCCTGGGCGCCAACCTGGGCTATTTCCAGGGCGATGACGACGGTTCCAGGCGCGCTGGCGAGCTGGACAACAAGACGTACTCGGGGATGTTCTCCGCCAAATACGGCGGCAGCACCTTCTGGGTCGGGCTGCAGAAGGTCGATGGCGATACCTGGATGCGGGTCAATGGCACCAGTGGCGGAACCCTGGCCAATGACAGCTACAACGCCAGCTTCGACAACGCCAACGAACGCTCATGGCAGGTGCGCCATGACTTCAACTTCGTCACCGTCGGCGTACCGGGGCTGACCTTGATGAACCGCTACATCAGCGGCCGCGAAGTGCACAGCGGGGTGGTGACGGATGGCAAGGAATGGGTCCGTGAGACTGAACTGGCATATGTGATACAGAGCGGAGCGTTCAAGGATTTGAGTGTGAAATGGCGCAATTCGTCGATTCGGCGGGACTACAGCAATAACGAGTTCGATGAGAACCGGTTGATTTTCAACTACCCGTTGTCATTGCTGTAAGGGTTTACGCAGACCTTTGGAGGGACGGCCTTGTGTCGCGTAAGGAGGCGAAACGGCCCTGGCAAATCATGCCGCTAAGGTGCCGTCCTGGGGGCGCTTCGCACCCCTTTCGCGACACAAGGCCGCTCCTACAGGGCACGCGCATGACATCGGGCTGACATTGAGTTGTCATTGACAACACTGAATCGCACCGCCAATAATAACAGAAGTCATACGACAACCTACAACAATTAACAATAAGAGCCGGTCATGACCACTACCCCCCTCAAACGCCTGCTGCTCACCGGAGCCGCAGGCGGCCTGGGCAAGGTCCTTCGCGAACGCCTGCAAGGCTGCGCCGAGGTCCTGCGCCTTTCCGACATCAACCCCATGGCCCCAGCCGCTGGCCCACACGAAGAAGTGGTCACCTGCGACCTGGCCGACAAGGCAGCCGTGCATGCCCTGGTCGAAGGCGTCGATGCCATCGTGCACTTCGGCGGGGTGTCTACCGAGCATTCGTTCGAAGAGATTCTCGGCCCCAATATCTGCGGCGTGTTCCATGTCTACGAGGCGGCACGCAAGCATGGGGTGCAACGGGTGGTCTTCGCCAGCTCCAACCATACCATCGGCTTCTACCGCCAGAACGAGCGCATCGACGCGCATGCCCCGCGCCGCCCCGACAGCTACTACGGGCTGTCCAAGTGCTATGGCGAAGATGTCGCCAGCTTCTATTTCGATCGTTACGGCATCGAAACCGTCAGCATCCGCATCGGCTCTTCGTTCCCCCGGCCACAGAACCCGCGCATGCTCTGCACCTGGCTGAGTTACGACGACCTGGTGCAGCTGATCGAGCGCGGCCTGTTCACGCCGAACGTCGGCCACACCATTGTCTACGGTGCCTCGGCCAACCGCACCGTATGGTGGGACAACCGCCATGCCGCACACCTGGGCTACGTGCCCAAGGACAGCTCGGAGCCCTTCCGCGCAGCGGTGGAAGCCGAGCCGGCGCCTGCCGCCGATGACCCGAGCATGGTCTATCAGGGCGGCGCATTTGCCGTGGCCGGACCGTTCAACTGACCGCACGCGCCAGGAGGCACGGCCATGCACTGTGAACTGATCGTCGACGCCCGCAACGGCACCGGGGAAAGCCCCGTGTGGCACCCTGGCGAGCAGGCCTTGTACTGGGTCGACATACCCGCGCGCCAGTTGCACCGCTGGCAGCCGGTGGATAATACGCACCAGGTCTGGCAGGGCGACCAGATGCTGGCCTGTATCGCCCGCAGTGGCGACGGCTGGGTGGCCGGCATGGAAAGCGGCATCTTCCAGATTCAAACCAAGGCCGACGGCAGCCTGGCCAGCCGTGTGCTCAGCGGGGTGGCGCATGCGCAGCCGGGCATGCGCTTCAACGATGGCCGCTGCGACCGCCAAGGGCGTTTCTGGGCCGGCAGCATGCTGCTGGACATGCAGCAAGGCGCCCACGTAGGGGCACTGTACCGGCATGACCGCGAGGGCCATTTGCACCTGCAGCAAGCGGGCATGATCGTGCCCAACGGCCTGGCTTTCAGCCCCGACGGCACGCGCATGTACCTGTCCGATTCGCACCCCAGCGTGCAGAAGATCTGGGCCTTCGACTACGACACCGACACGGGCACACCCCACAACCCGCGGCTGTTCGTGGATATGCGCAATTACCCCGGCCGCCCCGACGGTGCCGCCATCGACCAGGATGGCTGCTATTGGATATGCGGCAATGACGCCGGGCAGATCCACCGGTTCACCCCTGACGGGCGCCTTGACCGCTCGCTCAGCGTACCGGTGAAGAAGCCGGCGATGTGCGCCTTCGGTGGCGCCAACTTCGACACCCTATACGTCACCTCGATCCGCCCGGCGGGGCTCGACCTTGGCGACCAGCCGCTGGCGGGCGGGGTATTTGCCCTCAACCCAGGCACCAAGGGCCTGGAGGAGCCAGCCTGGCGGGGCTGAGCCCCGCGACGCGCACCACACCCTTTGCACGCCCGAAACCAGATAATAAAAACCACGGAGTTTCATCATGACGTTCAAACGCAAGCTGCTTCTTGCCGTACTCCCCTTCGCCTGCAGCGTGGCCATGCCCGTTTCGGCGCTGGACATCAAGTTCGCGGAAATTCACCCCGCCGGCTACCCCACGGTGGTGGCCGAGCAGAACATGGGCAAGAAACTGGAACAGGCCAGCAATGGCGACATCACCTTCAAGATGTTTGCCGGCGGTGTGCTGGGCTCGGAGAAGGAAGTGATCGAACAGGCGCAGATCGGCGCCGTGCAGATGACCCGCGTCAGCCTGGGGATCGTCGGCCCGGTGGTGCCGGATGTGAACGTGTTCAACATGCCGTTCGTGTTCCGCGATCACGACCACATGCGCAAGGTCATCGATGGCGAGATCGGCCAGGAAATCCTCGACAAGATCACCAACTCCGACTTTAACCTGGTGGCCCTGGCCTGGATGGATGGCGGCTCGCGCAGCCTCTACACGAAAAAGCCGGTGCGCAGCCTGGAAGACCTGAAGGGCATGAAGATTCGCGTGCAGGGCAACCCGCTGTTCATCGACATGATGAACGCCATGGGCGGCAACGGCATCGCCATGGACACCGGGGAGATCTTCAGCGCGCTGCAGACCGGCGTAATCGACGGCGCCGAAAACAACCCACCGACCCTGCTCGAACATAACCACTACCAGAGTGCCAAGTACTTCACCCTGACCAACCACCTGATCCTGCCCGAGCCGGTGGTGATGTCCAAGACCACCTGGAACAAGCTCACCCCCGAACAGCAAGCGCTGGTGAAAAAGGTAGCGCGTGAGGCGCAGATGGAAGAGCGGGTGCTGTGGGATGCGAAAACGGCCAGCAGCGAAGAGAAGCTCAAGGCCGCCGGTGTCGAGTTCATCACCGTCGACAAGAAACCCTTCTACGACGCGACCGCACCGGTGCGGGAAAAATACGGCGCGCAATACGCCGACCTGATGAAACGTATCGACGCGGTGCAGTAAGCGCGACCTTTCCTACCGACCTCGGCAGGGCCGCGTCAGCCGCCCTGCCGCTTTGGTGATGCCCATGAAAAACCTCTTTCTGCGTGCCAACGACACGTTGTACCGCGCCTGTATCTGGGTCGCCGGCCTGTCGATCCTGAGCATGTCGCTGATCATCCCGTGGGGCATCTTCGCCCGCTATGTACTCGGCACCGGGGCCAGCTGGCCAGAGCCGGTGGCCATCTTGCTGATGGTGGTGTTCACCTTCGTTGGCGCCGCCGCCAGCTACCGCGCCGGGGCGCACATGGCGGTGGCGATGATCACCGACCGCCTGCCGCCGCTGCAGCGCCGGCTGGTGGCCCTGCTGGTGCAGGTGCTGATGGTCCTGGTGTGCCTGTTCATGACCGGGTACGGCACCCAGCTGTGCATCACCACCTGGAACCAGTTTCTGGCCTCCCTGCCCAGTGTACGCGTGGGCATGACCTATGCGCCGATCCCAATCGGTGGCGTGCTGACCTTGGTGTTTGTGCTGGAAAAACTCCTGCTGGGCGACCAGAGCCACCGCAAGGTGGTGCGCTTCGACCAACTGGAAGAAAACGAAGGAGCGGCGTAAATGGATGCGTTCATTCTGTTGGGCAGTTTTATCGCGCTCATCCTGCTGGGCATGCCCGTGGCCTATGCCTTGGGCCTTTCGGCGCTGATCGGCGCCTGGTGGATCGACATCCCGTTGCAGGCAATGATGATCCAGGTGGCCAGCGGGGTTAACAAATTCTCGCTGCTGGCCATTCCGTTCTTCGTGCTGGCCGGGGCCATCATGGCCGAAGGCGGCATGTCACGGCGGCTGGTGGCTTTTGCGGGGGTGCTGGTGGGTTTCGTGCGCGGCGGCCTTTCGCTGGTCAACATCATGGCCTCGACGTTCTTTGGTGCAATTTCAGGCTCGTCGGTGGCAGACACCGCCTCGGTGGGCTCGGTGCTGATCCCGGAGATGGAGCGCAAAGGCTACCCGCGCGAGTTCTCTACCGCCGTGACGGTGAGCGGATCGGTACAGGCGCTGCTGACCCCGCCCAGCCACAACTCGGTGTTGTACTCGCTGGCGGCGGGCGGCACGGTCTCGATCGCCTCGCTGTTCATGGCCGGGGTGATGCCAGGGTTGCTGCTGAGCGCGGTGATGATGGGCCTGTGCCTGCTGTTCGCCAAGAAGCGCAACTACCCCAAGGGTGAGGTCATCCCGCTGCGCCAAGCGCTGAAGATTGCCGGTGAGGCACTGTGGGGCCTGATGGCCATGGTGATCATCCTGGGCGGTATCCTCTCGGGCGTGTTCACTGCGACCGAGTCGGCAGCCGTGGCGGTCGTCTGGTCATTCTTTGTGACCATGTTCATCTACCGTGACTACAAGTGGCGCGACCTGCCCAAGCTGATGCACCGCACGGTGCGCACCATCTCGATCGTGATGATATTGATCGGCTTCGCGGCCAGCTTTGGCTACGTGATGACACTGATGCAGATCCCGTCGAAGATCACCACGGCGTTCCTCACCCTGTCGGACAACCGCTATGTGATCCTGATGTGCATCAACTTCATGTTGCTGCTGTTGGGCACGGTGATGGACATGGCGCCGCTGATTCTGATCCTTACGCCGATCCTGTTGCCGGTGATCACCGGCATCGGCGTGGACCCGGTGCATTTCGGCATGATCATGCTGGTGAACCTGGGGATCGGCCTGATCACACCGCCGGTGGGCGCCGTGTTGTTCGTCGGCTCGGCGGTGGGCAAGGTGAGTATCGAATCGACGGTCAAGGCGCTGCTGCCGTTCTACCTGGCACTGTTCCTGGTGCTGATGGCGGTGACCTACATTCCGGCCATTTCGCTGTGGCTGCCTAGCGTGGTGCTGTAACCGCACCTCAGCCTGTAGGAGCGGCCTTGTGTCGCGATGGGCCGCAAAGCGGCCCCAGGTTTTCGGCGTTGTTGCGAATATTGCTGGGGCCGCCTTGCGGCCCATCGCGACACAAGGCCGCTCCTACAACGACTGCGATAGGGCTGGAAAATCTACCTGCAAACGGATCCTGCACATGGCTGTCCCCTCCTCTGCTCCCCCGCTGTTTCCGCGCCAGCTGGCCATCGCCCTGCTGGCCCTGCTTGCCTGCTCATTCGCCGGTAACCATATCGCCGCACGCATCGCCTTCGATGACGGCACCGGTGTGCTGCTGGCCATACTCTGCCGTTCCGGCATTACCTTCCTGGTGCTGGCCGGCGTGCTGCTGTGGCAACGTCAGGCGCTGGCGCTGCCCGCTGGCACCCGCCGCTGGCAACTGCTGCTTGGCCTGCTGATCGCCACCCAGAGCCTGTGCCTGTATTCGGCGGTGGCGCGCATCCCGGTGGCCCTGGCCTTGCTGGTGGGCAATACCTTCCCGATGCTGCTGGCGCTGCTGACCTGGGCGCTGGGCGGTGCGCGCCCCACTGGCCGCACCGTGCTGTTCATGGGCTTGATCCTATGCGGCCTGGTGCTGGCGCTGGATGTGCCGGCACGCCTGGCCGACAGCGGTGCGGGCAACCCGCACTGGGCGCTGGGGGTCAGCCTGGCCTTCGGCGCCGCTTGTGCCTTTGCTTGCGCGTTGTGGATCACCGACCACAAGCTGGCTAGCGTGCGGGGCCCGGTGCGCAGCCTGCTGACCCTGCTGATCGTGTTCTCCAGCATGCTGCTCGCGGGCGCCAGCGGGGTGATGCCGGCCGGTTTGTCGCTGCCGGGCAGCAGCAGTGGCTGGGTGGCGCTGGCCAGCCTGGTACTGCTGTATGGGCTGGCGTTTAGCTTGCTGTTCGTCTGCGTGCCCAGGCTGAACATGGCGCAAAACGCCCCGGTGATGAACGTCGAACCCATCGCCACTTTACTGCTGGGTTGGGCCCTGCTCGACCAGCAACTGGGCCCGCTGCAATTGCTCGGCGGCGCCGTAGTGGTATGCGGCATCGTGCTGCTGACTTACCGGCGGGCCAATTGATCGCTCTGCTCGAGAGGAACCTTGCATGGCTGTGACCACACTGCACCTGCAGGACCGCCTGACCCGCCTGAGCCTGGCGCCGGAATTGGGCGCCAGCCTGGTCAACTGGCAGGTCAAGGCAACGGGGCAGGCGCTGCTGCGCCATACCGACGCGGCTGCCTTGGCCAGCGCCGCGCCCAGGCGGCTGGCTTGCTACCCACTGGCGCCTTGGTCCAATCGGGTTGCCGAGGCTGGTTATGCCCGGCCGCAGGGCTGGCAGGCATTGGCGCCGAATACCGAGCACGACCCGTATCCCATTCATGGCAGCGCCTGGCAGCAGGCCTGGCACGTGGCGCATCACAGCCAACGGCGCGCACGGCTGACGCTGGACAGTGCCGAACCCTTCGCCTACCAGGCCACGCTGGATATACACCTGCATGAAGGCTGCCTGACCCTGGACCTGCATGTGACGCACCGGGATGATTCGGCCAACTGGTATGGGTTGGGCCTGCACCCTTATTTTCCGCGCTACCCGGATACCAGGCTGTCTGCGCCCGCGCGCCAGGTGTGGCTGGCCGAGGCTGGGCGCTTGCCGTCGTATCAGGCCACGGTGCCCGAGCCGTGGCGGTTCGAAGCACTGGGCCACCTGCCCGAGACGCTGGTCGACCACGCCTTCAGTGGCTGGCCGGGGCACTGTGTGATCGAACAGCCAGGGGCAGGCTACCGGCTGGCCTGTCGCGCCAGCGGGGCGGAGCACTTCTTGCTGTTCTGCCCGCCGGGGCAAGGCTTCTTCTGCTTCGAGCCGGTCAGCCACCCGGTCAACGCCCATCACCTGCCCGGCCGGCCGGGGCTGAGGCTGTTGCAACAGGGTGACACGATGAGCCTGGGGTTCAGCATGCAGTACCAAGCGTTGTAACGCGTTGTGGGCGCTACATGCTCACTCCAGTTGCTGGTCCCGCAGCGCCTGCGCCAGCATGTCGATGAAGGTTCTGACCTTGGCCGACCCGTACTTGCTCTCGCGGTGCAGTATGTGAATCGGCCAGGGTGCTTCCTCATACTCGGCCAGAATCACCTGCAACTGCCCGCTCGCCAGTTCATCAGCCACCTGGTATGACAATAAACGGGCAATCCCCAGGCCACCGCAGGCCGCAGCGATAGCCCCATCATTGCTGGTCACCGTCAGCCTCGGTTTCATGCGCACCAAAGTCGGCTCATCGGTCACGCCAAAGCGCCAGCCGGCTCGGGGGGACAGGTTGGTGGTACCGATCACCGCATGCCCGGCCAGGTCCGAGGGGTGCCTGGGCACACCGTGGCGCGCCAGGTAGTCGGGCGCAGCGCACAACATGCGCCGGACCTGACCGACCCGCAGGGCCTTCAACCCGGAGTCGGGCAACGGGCCGATGCGCACGGCCACATCCATGCCTTCCTCGACCAGGTTCACCACGCGGTCGAGAAAGTAGGCGGCCACGTCGACTTGCGGATACTGCTGCAGGTAGCGAACGATGCTGGGCATGACGAACTTCCTGCCGAACAGGATCGGTGCAGTCACCGCCAGGTCGCCCTTGGGTGTGGCATTGATGCCGGCCGCCGCTTCGTTGGCCTCGTGAATGCTGGCCAGGATATGCCGGGTGTCCTCCAGGTAGCGGCCGCCTGCCTCGGTCAGGCGCACGCTGCGGGTGGTACGCAGTAGCAGCTTGACCCCCAGCTGCTCCTCCAGGGCGCTGACGGCACGGGTGACGGCGGCCGGGGAGATGGCCAGGCGGCGGGCAGCAGCGGCGAAGCTTTCCAGCTCACCTACGGCGACGAATACCTTCATCAGGTGGATCTGGTCCATGCGAGCTCCTGGGGGCATGAGGTGCCGGGATTATTGTTCATCTGGGTATTTTCTGCTGCCTGCGAAGAGGCGGGGCTGGTGTATCAGATGTCCAGCACCAGGGCCTGCACGCCCTCCTGCACCTGCGCCGGCACGGCACAACAGATCAACACCGATCCCGCCTCCGGTAGCTCTGCCGGTGGATTCGGGTAATGCACCTGGCCACTCACCAGTCTGGTCTTGCAGGTACCACACGAGCCACCCCGGCAACTGAACTCCGGCGCCAGCCCGCGCGCCTCGGCCAGCTCCAGCAAGGTACCGCCGCCGGGTGCCCAGCGCGCCTCCTTGGCCGACGCCGAAAAGTACACCGGTACTGGCTCGCTGGCAGCGGGTGGCTGCTGCAAGGCGGGCTGGTCGGCGTGCGTGTGCCGGCGCAACGTCGACGGCCCAAACGCTTCTGCGTGAATCCGCGCATCCGGCACATGCACGCCGCGCAACCCTTCATACAAGTCCTGGGTAAAACTGCCCGGTCCGCACAGGTAGAACTCGTAGTCGTCCAGTGCCAGCGTCGCCTTGACCTGCCCGATGCCCAGGCGCCCGGCAAACTCGTAATCCCGCCCAAGCAGCGCATGGCTTTCCGGCTGGCTCAGGGCGCGATGAATGTGCAGCAAGCCCTCGGCCCGTTGCTGCAAACTCGCCAGCTCCTGCCTGAACGGCAGGTCGGCCAGGCTACGCGCCCCCTGGAACACGTGGATGGCCCGAGCCTGCCCTTGGCTCAATTGCTCACGCAGCATGGCCAGCAACGGCGTAATGCCTACGCCGGCGCCAATCAACACCAGCGGCCGCGTGCTCTGCACGTCGAGCGTGAAACTGCCCATGGGTGGGCGAACGTCAAGCACATCGCCTGGCGCGATGCGCGCATGCAAGTGGCGGGAAACCGGGCCCTGGGCTTTGACGCTGATGCGCCAATAGCCGTCGGAAGGTGCGCTGGACAAGCTGTAGGTGCGGATAAGCGGCGCCTCATCGTCGCGCTTGACCTGCACCGGTACATGTTGCCCGGGTGCAAACACCACAGCACTATCGCTGGGCGGCTGGAGGTAGAACGAACGGATATCGCGGCTCTCCTGCTCTACCCGCAGCACCCGCCAGGCTTGCCATTGGTGCTGCTGCTGACGTTGCTGCAAACGCGCATCGGCCTCGGCCCAGGTGCCGGTCATCAGGCTGGTGGGGGCGTACTCCTTGAACGCCCAGCGCAGGGAAACCGCAGCCGGCCGCCACACCACCTGGTCGACCTCCAGCGTCCACAGCCGCTCTGCACCTTCGAACGCCTGGATGGCCGGGCTTTCCAGCAGCACCTCGGCACGCCCGCACACCTGCAGCACGTTGCCGTTGCTGAAGTCGATGAACAACAAACCTGCCCTCGGGTTGACCAACAAGTTGCCCAAGGTGTTGAAGTGCAGGTTACCGGCGTAGTCGGGAATGGTCAGCGTATTGCCTTGGACCCTGACGAATCCTGGCCGACCGCCACGGTGGGACACATCCACCGAACGCTGGCCGTTGTCATGCTCGACATAGCTGGCGACGAAGAAGGTGTCGGCAGACTGGATCATACTGACGGTCGTGGCATCCAGGGCCGTCGCATCGATGCGCCCCTGGGCCGGTTCGGCGACGCGCGTGTAATCGCGCAACTGGATGTATTGCGGGCAGTTGCCGAACGACTGCTCTACCGTCACCTGCAATTGCCCTGCAACCGCCTTGCGAATCTGCCCGTTGAGGCGGTTGCGCCGGCGGGTGTGCAGTTCGATGCCCAGCAGGCCGATTGCCTGCCCGGCGACCAAGCCCGGGGTCGCCGGGTCATCGGCCGCTAGCCTGGCGTCAATCGTCAACTGGCGTGGGTCGGGCGAACTGACGAAACCTTCCGGCCCTTCCAGCAGCGTCGCCCAGGGCCGCCCCTGAGCGTCTACGCTGGCCGCCACCATGAACGGCAACTGATGGTAGAACGTGCGGTGCTGGTCGGGCATGTAGTCACGAATGACCTTTTGCCCGAACGCCTCCATGCGCTCTGCTACACCGACCTTTTCCTGCAGGGTTTTCTCGCCCGCATGCCAAGGCGAGGGGCGGTGATCGGGGGACTGTTGCATGGTGGCGTTCCTCGCAGGGGCATCAGGCGCTGGTCTGCAGCCCGATGACGGTGCGGGGCATCGGTACGAAGCCCGGCAATGCCTCGATCCGCGCCAGCCAGCTACGTACGTTGGCATACGGCTCCAGCGACACGTTGCCCTCCGGTGCGTGGGCGATGTAGGAGTAGTTGGCGACGTCGGCGATGGTCGGCGTGTCGCCTGCCAGGAACGGCGACTTGGCCAGTTCGGCATCAATCACCTTGAGCAGGGTGTGCGCCCGGGTAATCACTTCGTCAGTGTTGAACGAAGCGCCGAACACGGTCACCAGGCGTGCAGCGGCCGGGCCAAAGGCCAGAGGGCCTGCAGCGACCGACAGCCAGCGTTGTACACGGGCGGCAGCGGCTGGCGCTTCGGGTAGCCAGGTACCGTTGTCATATTTTTTGGCGAGGTAAACGAGGATTGCGTTGGAGTCTGCGATCACCGTGCCGTTGTCATCGATGACCGGTACCTGGCCGAACGGGTTGAGGGCCAGGAAGTCCGGCTGCTTGTGCGCACCTTTGGCCAGGTCCACGAACACCAGCTCGGTAGGCAGGTTGAGCAGCGAAAGCATCAGCTCGATGCGGTGGGCGTGGCCGGACTTGGGGAAGTTGTAGAGCTTGATCGGGTTCGACATGGGCTTGGCTCCTGGTCAGCACCGGATTGGGCTGATGGAGCACATGCTGCACTGATTCGGCTGGCAGCAGAATCAGTGCGCGGGGGAAACCATAATTTCGCCAGATGGAATAATAAACCGCCCCATGACAAAAAACAGTCTGCGTTGTTCGGGTGCTTGCCGACGGATCCGCAGTGCGGCCCCAGCAAGTACCGCAGCAACCGAGCCCGTGTGCCTCAGTGCAGCTCTTTGAAGTAGCGGAACAAACCACGCGCGGCTTCGATCACCTTCGGCACACAGGCCTGGATCTCCGCTTCGCTCATCTGGTCCAGCAGCTCGAAGTTATCCTCCAGCCCATGCAAAGAGATGGCTTTGAGTAACTGGTCCTGCTCTGGCGGCAAAGCTTCCCAGTTGGCGACCTGGGTAGCGCGCATGTAGCCGAAGCACCATTCTTCAATCACGACCACGGTGCCCTGCTCGTCTTCTGTTTCCTCGAACAGCGGCTCGAACTGATCGATGTGGTCGCCCAACTGTCCGGCGACTTGGTCGGCATAGCGCAGCATCAATGCCACATAGGCTTCTTCATGGGCCGGTTTCTTGAACTTGGGCACCTTGCCACCTGCCACTGCCGGCAGCCAGTGCTCGGGGGTGACCGTGGTCGGCGAGCTAGCCAGCGCGGTGAAAAAGCCATTGAGCTCGGCCAGGTTGAGTACCGAATAGTCGTTGCCGTAGGTGATCAGCAGGTCTTCGAGGCGGTGCAGTTCTTTTTCGCTGAGTGGCGGGAGCATCGGGCAGGGAATCCTTGCTAGCAAAAGTGTGTGCACCCTAGCACAGCAATGCTTGAAGGGTTGCCCGTGCAAGGCACTGCACGGGCAAATTTTCAGGTGGGCAGCCAACCCGGCAACTCATGCTGCCGGTCGGCGCCAATCAGCAGCCACAGCAAGATGCGGCACTTGCGCGGGCAGAGGTGCCCGGCCATGTGCACACCTTTTTTCTGCAAGTCGATCTCGGAGCCGGAAAAACCGTATGTTGCGCGGGCTGTAGCCCCCTCACCTGTACGAGTGGCGACAATGACTGGCAGGGTTGGCGTCATGTGCTCCAGAACATCAGACCAATCGCCGGAAACATGGCCGGCGCCGAACCCGGCGATGACCAGCCCGTCGTAGCGCAATGCGGGCAGAGCCTGCAGCAATACAGTGTCGGCGTCCAGGCACGCTTCCAGCAGGATGACGCGCTGGTCGGTACGCCCCGGCAGCGGGAGTACCTCCCGCCTGTCTGGGGGATGGCGGTACGTTGCAACACCTTCTACAACTTCCCCCACAGGACCGAAACCAGGCGAGTCGAATGCCGCTATCGCCAGGCTGGCTGTCTTGCGAACCTTTGTCGCACGATGGATCTGATCATTCATCACCACCAGCACACCACGCCCACCGCTGCCTCGTGCCAATGCAACCTGGGCCGCAGCCAGAAGGTTGGCCGGGCCATCGTTGCCCGGCTGGCTGGGCGAGCGCATTGCACCGGTCATCACCAAAGGCGCATCGAATGGCCAAAGCAGGTCAAGGAAATAGGCCGTTTCCTCAAGGCTGTCGGTGCCTTGGGTCAGTATCACGGCCCGGGCACCGCCCTCGACTTCGCAGCGAGCCCAGGCCAGCACTTCCAGCAACGCGTTGAAGCTGAGCGATGCACTGGGGACCAGGCTCAATGACGTTACAGTCAACTGCGCCATTTCGCGCAACTGCGGTACCTGAAGCAGTTGCTGCTCACAATCCAGGGTGGGCGTTACGCCACACCCACCCGCTGTAGCCTGCATGCTGACCGTCCCGCCCAAACTGGCGATCGACAGCGTGGGTAGGTCCGAATGCTCAATCATCCTTCTCCCCCCACCAGTAACCCGATCAGCGGTACGATTCCCAACGTGCTGATCGCCATCGACACCACGTTGCCGATGTAGCCATGCACATAACCCGGCAACCGCTGCCTGATCGCCACTGCCAGCGGCGGAGCCACCAGGGCCCCCAGCACTGCACTGGCCACAATGACTTGCCAACTACCGCCATGCGTCAGCACGGCGGCGGGCACGATCGAGACAATCGGAATATAAGTCGGATACCACCCCCGGGCTTGCCACTGGCCGCGCCAGAATACGACCCCGACCAAGGATGCCAAGACCTGTCCGGCCAGTATGTGCAACGCCAACATTGAACCGTATGCAGGTGCTGCCGGGGCCAACAGGTAAGCCAGTAACAAACCCAGTAGGAGACCCAGACTGGCCAGCTCATTGCCAAAGAAGGGGGCTTCACTGAAATCGGCCAGTACACGCCGCAAAGTCCAGATCACACCGTAGGATGGCTGGCTGGCCACAGGCTTCACAACGTCGGGTTCGTGGCTTTGACGGACCCATGACGGGTAGCGCTTGCACAGCAGGAAAGCGGCGGCACTTGCCACGGCCATTCCACCCACGTTGCCGATAACCACAGGCAACTGCAGGGGGTAGCACAGGTAGTTGACCAGCAGCAGACTCGCCGGGGTTACGAGTAATGCCCCCAGCAATGCGCCTGCTATCGCCACACGCCAGCCCGCCCCATACAACAGCACCATGGCTGCCGGCAACGACACGAAGGCCACGAACGTTGGTTGCCAGGTACCACTGGCCAAGGTCCATCCCCACAAGGCATGGCTAAGTAAAAGGCCCATCAGCGAGCTGGTGAACACCCATGGCCACAGTCCGCTTCCATAGCAGATGGCAAAACCCTGCCAGCGGTACCCGCGAAGATGGGCCCAATGTGCCAGACTGGCGCCTAGCAGCAAGCCCAGCGCAGGCAGCTCATGCTTGTAGAATGCGACCTCGCTGATATCGCCCACTATCCAGCGCAAACGACTCAGCGGTTGGTCCAGTGTCGCCGCCAGTTGCCCGTAGTCTGGCCACGGGCCTAACGCAAGACTGGCTGCCAGCAGCATTGCCAGGCAGGTGAAGATCAGCACGGGGGCGTGCTGCCGATTGGGCAGCAGTAATGGCTTCATGTGCGGATCCTCAGCGTGGCATAGGCGCATGCAGGCGGTAGCCAAGCGCAGCATCGTAGAGGTCGGTACGGCGATCACGCTGCAGGTCGTTGAGGCTGTTCCAGATCGGCGCTGAACGCGCGCTGCTGAGGTCGACATCGGCGTAGACAATGCTTTCCTCCTCCGCACTGGCCACAGCACCAATGGGCCAACCGTTGGTTCCGGCAATCAACGAACAACCGAGAAAGCGCCCTCCTCGCTCACTGCCGATACGGTTTGCGGCGGCGATGTAGACATTGTTCACATGCGCGGCTGTCATGGTCAGGTACGACGCCATGCAACGCCCTGTTTCATCAAACAGCGGAGGCGGTGTCCACACCCAATTGTTCAAGCTGCATATGATGTCTGCCCCTTGCGCTGCCATGAGCCTTGGCACTTCAGGGAACCAGATGTCCCAGCAGATCAGCAGGCCAATACGGCCGATTGGCGTCTCGAATACAGGGAAGCCGAGGTCGCCAGGGGTGAACCAGAGCTTTTCCTGGTTCCACAGGTGGGCCTTGCGATAGTGGCCTAGCAGGCCGTCGGGGCCAAACAATACGGCGCTGTCGTAGAGCTTCAGGCCCTCACGCTCGGCGAATCCTGCTGCCAGGTACACCTGATATTCCCTGGCGAAATCAGCCCAGGCTTTCAGGCTGCGGCCCGCCTGCAACGTTTCGGCATGGGCATAGGCCTCGGCACGGGAGTGAAAGGTGTACCCGGTGTTGGCCAGCTCGGGCAGCACGATCAGATTGGCACCTTCACGCACCGCACGCCGGGCCAGTGCCAGGCCTCTGCTCAGGTTGCCATCGCAGTACTCTAGCCCGACTTGTGGGTCGTACTGGATGACAGCGATGCGGACAGGGCTGACGGGGGGGCAATGTTCGGACATGGCGACTTCCTTTTTGTGGTTGTTTTGGAAGGTCGCCAGTAGAGCGGGGTTGGGTTTTGGAGGGACAGTCGGGCGATTCTCAAGCAGTTGAAGGATCTTGGAGAGAATTGAGTGGGAAACGCCCTAGGATAAAGAGCGGGAAGGAGTGATTGCCCACAGCCAGCTGACGCAGGAGCATAAGCTCCCAGCGCCTGCTGGCCCTATGAAGGGCTTGTGGATCTGTTTACACCGCCAGCGCGCGCTCACGCAGCTCGCTGTTGAGGATGCGGTCGTTTTCGCTGTAGTCGACCGGGCAGTCGATCACGTGCACGCCTGGGGTCTTGATGCAGTGCTCCAGCAGCGGCAGCAGGCCGTCGGCGCTTTCCACGCGGTGGCCATTGGCGCCGTAGGCTTCGGCATACTTGACGAAGTCCGGGTTGCCGTAGTCCAGGCCGAAATCGGTGAAGCCCATGTTGGCCTGCTTCCAGCGGATCATGCCGTAGCCATCGTCACGCAGGATCACCACGGTGATGTGCATGCCCAGACGCACGGCGGTTTCCAGCTCCTGGCTGTTCATCATGAAGCCGCCGTCACCGCACACCGAAATCACCGGGCGATCCGGGTAGACCAGGTGTGCAGCCATGGCCGATGGCAAGCCGGCGCCCATGGTCGCCAGGGCGTTGTCCAGCAGCACGGTGTTCGGCTTGTGCGCTTTGTAGTTACGGGCGAACCAGATCTTGTAGATGCCGTTGTCCAGGGCCACGATGCCTTCGGACGGCAGCACGCGACGAATGTCGGCCACCAGGCGCTGTGGGTAGACCGGGAAGCGGTCGTCGTCGGCGCCTTCGGCGATCTGGGCTTCGTTGGCTTCACGAATTGCCATGAGGCGGGTGAAGTCCCAGTGCGAAGTGTCGCCCAGGCCTTCAGCGATCTGCCACACGGCGTTGGCGATGTCGCCGATCACTTCAACCTGCGGGAAGTACACGGCATCGACTTCGGCGGAGCGGAAGTTGATATGGATGACTTCGGTGCCGCCACGCACCATGAAGAACGGCGGCTTCTCGATCACATCGTGGCCGATGTTGACGATCAGGTCCGCCGCTTCGATCGCACGGTGCACGAAATCGCCGGACGACAGCGCAGCGTTACCCAGGAAGCGCGGGCTGCGCTCGTCAACCACACCCTTGCCCAGCTGGGTGGTGACGAATGGGATACCGGTATTATCGACCAGTTGCTTGAGGACCTTGGCGGTCATCTTGCGGTTGGCGCCGGCACCGATCACCAGGATAGGGCTACGTGCGGTGCGCAATTTCTCGATGGCAGCTTCAATGGCCACGTGCTCGGCCAGCGGGCGGCGGTGCAGGCTGCGCGGGATCGGCAGCGCGTCGGTCTGCTCGGCGGCGATGTCTTCCGGCAGTTCCAGGTGCACGGCACCCGGCTTTTCTTCTTCAGCCAGGCGGAAGGCTTCACGCATGCGCGAAGGGATGTTGTCGGCCGAAGCGAACTGGTGGGTGTACTTGGTGATGGGGTCCATCATGCCGCACACGTCGATGATCTGGAAGCGGCCCTGCTTGGACTTCTTGATCGGCTTCTGGCCGGTGATCATCATCATTGGCATGCCGCCCAGGTAGGCATAGGCGCTGGCCGTTACCAGGTTGGTGGCACCCGGACCGAGGGTTGACAGGCTGACGCCGGTCTTGCCGGTCAGGCGACCGTAGGTAGCCGCCATGAAGCCTGCAGACTGCTCGTGACGGGTCAGTACCAGTTTGATCTTCGACTTGCGCAGGGATTCGAGCAGGTCGAGGTTTTCCTCGCCAGGGATGCCGAATACATACTCGACACCTTCGTTTTCCAGGCATTGCACAACGACATCGGCGGCCTTGGCCATCTTGCTTGCTACCTCAAGTGATGGGACGGTGGAAGTCCAGAAATGCGCAGCACGGTGCGCTGGCATCGCCAGGTCGAGGGGCAGGGATGCCCCGGACCTAAGCCTTGACGAAGGGTAGCCGAGGGAAAGTCACGTTGTGAGGGCAGTCATATTGTCGCAGCCCGGGACAACGGCGTGAGAAAGACAAAACCCCTACCTGCATGCGCAGATAGGGGTTTTGCGAAATGAATCTTGACGATGACCTACTCTCACATGGGGAAACCCCACACTACCATCGGCGATGCATCGTTTCACTACTGAGTTCGGGATGGGATCAGGTGGTTCCAATGCTCTATGGTCGTCAAGAAATTCTGTAGCCAGAATGTCCAGATGGACAGCCCAGCGAATTCGGATATGTGATGTTTGTGATGCCTTGCGAACTTTCGGTTCATGTCATCTTCACCACCGCAATCTGCGTCAGCAAATTGCTTCGGCGTTGTAAGGTTAAGCCTCACGGTTCATTAGTACCGGTTAGCTCAACGCATCGCTGCGCTTACACACCCGGCCTATCAACGTCGTCGTCTTCAACGTTCCTTCAGGAGACTTAAAGTCTCAGGGAGAACTCATCTCGGGGCAAGTTTCGTGCTTAGATGCTTTCAGCACTTATCTCTTCCGCATTTAGCTACCGGGCAGTGCCATTGGCATGACAACCCGAACACCAGTGATGCGTCCACTCCGGTCCTCTCGTACTAGGAGCAGCCCCCCTCAATTCTCCAGCGCCCACGGCAGATAGGGACCGAACTGTCTCACGACGTTCTAAACCCAGCTCGCGTACCACTTTAAATGGCGAACAGCCATACCCTTGGGACCTACTTCAGCCCCAGGATGTGATGAGCCGACATCGAGGTGCCAAACACCGCCGTCGATATGAACTCTTGGGCGGTATCAGCCTGTTATCCCCGGAGTACCTTTTATCCGTTGAGCGATGGCCCTTCCATTCAGAACCACCGGATCACTATGACCTGCTTTCGCACCTGCTCGCGCCGTCACGCTCGCAGTCAAGCTAGCTTATGCCATTGCACTAACCTCCTGATGTCCGACCAGGATTAGCTAACCTTCGTGCTCCTCCGTTACTCTTTGGGAGGAGACCGCCCCAGTCAAACTACCCACCAGACACTGTCCGCAACCCCGATAAGGGGCCTACGTTAGAACATCAAACATTAAAGGGTGGTATTTCAAGGTTGGCTCCACGCAGACTGGCGTCCACGCTTCAAAGCCTCCCACCTATCCTACACATCAAGGCTCAATGTTCAGTGTCAAGCTATAGTAAAGGTTCACGGGGTCTTTCCGTCTTGCCGCGGGTACACTGCATCTTCACAGCGAGTTCAATTTCACTGAGTCTCGGGTGGAGACAGCCTGGCCATCATTACGCCATTCGTGCAGGTCGGAACTTACCCGACAAGGAATTTCGCTACCTTAGGACCGTTATAGTTACGGCCGCCGTTTACCGGGGCTTCGATCAAGAGCTTCTCCTTACGGATAACCCCATCAATTAACCTTCCGGCACCGGGCAGGCGTCACACCGTATACGTCCACTTTCGTGTTTGCACAGTGCTGTGTTTTTAATAAACAGTTGCAGCCAGCTGGTATCTTCGACTGGTCTCAGCTCCGTCCGCAGGGACTTCACCTACACACCAGCGTGCCTTCTCCCGAAGTTACGGCACCATTTTGCCTAGTTCCTTCACCCGAGTTCTCTCAAGCGCCTTGGTATTCTCTACCTGACCACCTGTGTCGGTTTGGGGTACGATTTAATGTTACCTGATGCTTAGAGGCTTTTCCTGGAAGCATGGTATCAACCACTTCGTCGCCTAAAGGCCTCGTCATCAGCTCTCGGCCTTGAAATCCCGGATTTACCTGGGACCTCAGCCTACCACCTTAAACCTGGACAACCAACGCCAGGCTGGCCTAACCTTCTCCGTCCCTCCATCGCAATAACTGGAAGTACAGGAATATTAACCTGTTTTCCATCGACTACGCTTTTCAGCCTCGCCTTAGGGACCGACTAACCCTGCGTCGATTAACGTTGCGCAGGAAACCTTGGTCTTTCGGCGTGCGAGTTTTTCACTCGCATTGTCGTTACTCATGTCAGCATTCGCACTTCTGATACCTCCAGCAAGCTTCTCAACTCACCTTCACAGGCTTACAGAACGCTCCTCTACCGCATCACGCATAAGCGTCGATACCCGTAGCTTCGGTGCATGGTTTAGCCCCGTTACATCTTCCGCGCAGGCCGACTCGACCAGTGAGCTATTACGCTTTCTTTAAATGATGGCTGCTTCTAAGCCAACATCCTGGCTGTCTGTGCCTTCCCACATCGTTTCCCACTTAACCATGACTTTGGGACCTTAGCTGGCGGTCTGGGTTGTTTCCCTCTTCACGACGGACGTTAGCACCCGCCGTGTGTCTCCCGTGATAACATTCTTCGGTATTCGTAGTTTGCATCGGGTTGGTAAGTCGGGATGACCCCCTAGCCGAAACAGTGCTCTACCCCCGAAGATGAGTTCACGAGGCGCTACCTAAATAGCTTTCGGGGAGAACCAGCTATCTCCCGGTTTGATTGGCCTTTCACCCCCAGCCACAAGTCATCCGCTAATTTTTCAACATTAGTCGGTTCGGTCCTCCAGTTAGTGTTACCCAACCTTCAACCTGCCCATGGCTAGATCACCGGGTTTCGGGTCTATACCCTGCAACTTAACGCCCAGTTAAGACTCGGTTTCCCTGCGGCTCCCCTATACGGTTAACCTTGCTACAGAATATAAGTCGCTGACCCATTATACAAAAGGTACGCAGTCACACCCGAAGGTGCTCCCACTGCTTGTACGTACACGGTTTCAGGTTCTTTTTCACTCCCCTCGCCGGGGTTCTTTTCGCCTTTCCCTCACGGTACTGGTTCACTATCGGTCAGTCAGGAGTATTTAGCCTTGGAGGATGGTCCCCCCATATTCAGACAGGATACCACGTGTCCCGCCCTACTCTTCGAGTTCACAACCTGTGCATTTTGGTGTACGGGACTATCACCCTGTACCGTCGGACTTTCCAGACCGTTCCACTAACACACAAGCTGATTCAGACTCTGGGCTGCTCCCCGTTCGCTCGCCGCTACTGGGGGAATCTCGGTTGATTTCTTTTCCTCGGGGTACTTAGATGTTTCAGTTCCCCCGGTTCGCCTCGTTAACCTATGTATTCAGTACAAGATACTCAGCTTGTGCTGAGTGGGTTCCCCCATTCAGAGATCTCTGGATCACAGTCTGTTTGCCGACTCCCCAAAGCTTATCGCAGGCTACCACGTCTTTCATCGCCTCTGACTGCCAAGGCATCCACCGTATGCGCTTCTTCACTTGACCATATAACCCCAAGCAATCTGGTTATACTGTGAAGACGACATTCGCCGAAAATTCGCATTTCGCTCAGTTAAGAGCAGAACTCACAAATTTTACCTTAGCCTGATCACACACCAGTGAAAGTGCATGTCAGTCTATATCTATCACATATCCGAATTTTTAAAGAACGATCTGACAAAAGTCAGAAATCAACATTCATCGACGAATGTTCATTTCTAATTTTTGAGCAGGAGCAACATCTACCGCAGAAAGTGGTGGAGCCAAGCGGGATCGAACCGCTGACCTCCTGCGTGCAAGGCAGGCGCTCTCCCAGCTGAGCTATGGCCCCGTATTCTACGGCTGAACCATGTAATGGTAGGTCTGGGCAGATTTGAACTGCAGAAGAGCCGTCCTCACCACTATTTATCCAGAGGCATGGGGTGCTCAACATTCCAACCAAAAATGGTAGGTCTGGGCAGATTTGAACTGCCGACCTCACCCTTATCAGGGGTGCGCTCTAACCAACTGAGCTACAGACCTAATGGTATAACTTTGGGTCTTGATCGTCTTTTACAATGAATCAAGCAATTCGTGTGGGAGCTCATCAGTAGGCTGATGTCGTCGATTAAGGAGGTGATCCAGCCGCAGGTTCCCCTACGGCTACCTTGTTACGACTTCACCCCAGTCATGAATCACACCGTGGTAACCGTCCTCCCGAAGGTTAGACTAGCTACTTCTGGTGCAACCCACTCCCATGGTGTGACGGGCGGTGTGTACAAGGCCCGGGAACGTATTCACCGCGACATTCTGATTCGCGATTACTAGCGATTCCGACTTCACGCAGTCGAGTTGCAGACTGCGATCCGGACTACGATCGGTTTTGTGAGATTAGCTCCACCTCGCGGCTTGGCAACCCTCTGTACCGACCATTGTAGCACGTGTGTAGCCCAGGCCGTAAGGGCCATGATGACTTGACGTCATCCCCACCTTCCTCCGGTTTGTCACCGGCAGTCTCCTTTGAGTTCCCGGCCTAACCGCTGGCAACAAAGGATAAGGGTTGCGCTCGTTGCGGGACTTAACCCAACATTTCACAACACGAGCTGACGACAGCCATGCAGCACCTGTCTCACAGTTCCCGAAGGCACCAATCCATCTCTGGAAAGTTCTGTGGATGTCAAGACCAGGTAAGGTTCTTCGCGTTGCATCGAATTAAACCACATGCTCCACCGCTTGTGCGGGCCCCCGTCAATTCATTTGAGTTTTAACCTTGCGGCCGTACTCCCCAGGCGGTCGATTTAACGCGTTAGCTGCGCCACTAAAATCTCAAGGGCACCAACGCCAAGTCGACATCGTTTACAGCGTGGACTACCAGGGTATCTAATCCTGTTTGCTCCCCACGCTTTCGCACCTGAGCGTCAGTCTTTGTCCAGGGGGCCGCCTTCGCCACCGGTATTCCTCCAGATCTCTACGCATTTCACCGCTACACCTGGAATTCTACCCCCCTCTACAAGACTCTAGCCTGCCAGTTTCGAATGCAGTTCCCAGGTTGAGCCCGGGGATTTCACATCCGACTTGACAGACCGCCTGCGTGCGCTTTACGCCCAGTAATTCCGATTAACGCTTGCACCCTCCGTATTACCGCGGCTGCTGGCACGGAGTTAGCCGGTGCTTCTTCTGCGGGTAACGTCAATCGATGAGGTTATTAACCTCACCGCCTTCCTCCCCGCTGAAAGTGCTTTACAACCCGAAGGCCTTCTTCACACACGCGGCATGGCTGCATCAGGCTTGCGCCCATTGTGCAATATTCCCCACTGCTGCCTCCCGTAGGAGTCTGGACCGTGTCTCAGTTCCAGTGTGGCTGGTCATCCTCTCAGACCAGCTAGGGATCGTCGCCTAGGTGAGCCGTTACCCCACCTACTAGCTAATCCCATCTGGGCACATCTGATGGCATGAGGCCCGAAGGTCCCCTGCTTTCTCCCGTAGGACGTATGCGGTATTAGCGTTCCTTTCGAAACGTTGTCCCCCACTACCAGGCAGATTCCTAGGCATTACTCACCCGTCCGCCGCTGAATCAAGGAGCAAGCTCCCGTCATCCGCTCGACTTGCATGTGTTAGGCCTGCCGCCAGCGTTCAATCTGAGCCATGATCAAACTCTTCAGTTCAATACTGCTTGGGTTTTTAAGAAACCCTAAACTTGGCTCAGCAATCTCAAATGACTATGTGATTTCTCGCATGGCCACTTGTGATGCTGATAATCTTTTTGACTATCAGTCCGTACTCACAAGCACCCACACGAATTGCTTGATTCAATTTGTTAAAGAGCGGTTGGTTAAGAGTGTTTCGTCTCAACCGAGGCGCGCATTCTACGCTTTCCTCATCTGCTGTCAAGCGTTTATTTTGAAGTTTTTTACCGCTGCTTTCTTTCGAAAGCCTACAACTTCAACAACTTACCGCTTGCCTCGAAGCGTTGATCGCTGCGAGGAGGCGAATAATACGCGCTTTGAATTCAGAGTCAACACCTTGTTCCAAAAACTTTTCTCAGCCGTTTCGCCTGCCCCCCGGCAACTAATGAAATCGCCACGAATCTGTAGAGAACCCCACCACGGAGCGAAACGGCCATGAGTGTCGAGCAAAGCGAGAAAACCCCAGGGCTTTCGGCAGATGAAGAGCAGGAAGTCAGCCACAACCAACCGCCACGAGCGGCAGTGCTGCACGAGACCATTCGCTACCAGGGCGATCAGGAACTGGAACGGACCCTCGCCGCCTTGTGGTGGTCGGCTGTCGCCGCCGGTTTGTCCATGGGCTTGTCCCTGATGGCCATGGGACTGTTCTATGCCCGCCTGCCAGAAGGTGAAAGCGCCCAGGTAGTCGCCAGCATCGGCTACAGCGCCGGCTTCCTTGCCGTGATCCTGGCCCGCCAGCAACTGTTTACCGAGAACACCCTGACTGCGGTGCTGCCGGTCATGACCAGCCCTACCCTTGCCAACTTCGGCCGCCTTCTGCGGCTTTGGGGCGTAGTGCTGCTGGGCAACCTGGCGGGTACCCTGCTGGTGGCCTGGGTGATGCTCGAGCTGCCGATCTTCGACAGCAAGACCGACATGGCGTTTCTGGAGATCGGCCGCAAGGTCATGAGCAACGACATCAGCCAGATGTTCGCCAAGGGCATCGTCTCGGGCTGGATGATCGCCACCATGGTATGGATGATCCCCTCGATGGAGAACGCCAAGATCTGGATCATCCTGATGATCACCTACCTGATGGCCATTGGCGACTTCACCCATATAGTAGTGGGCTCGGTCGAGGTGTCCTACCTGGTGTGGGCCGGCGAAGAAACCTGGCGCAGCTTCTGGCTGGAGTTTGCCTTGCCGACACTGGCCGGCAACATCATCGGCGGTAGTTTCATTTTCGCGCTCATCAGCCACGCTCAGGTGCGCAGTGACAGTGGCAAGGCACCCTCGCGGCTGTTGGAGCACGAGCGGGCGCAACGCCAGCGCGGCAAAGACGACACCAAGTGACACTAGCGCGCCGCAACGCTTCGCTCATTCTTCAGGCTGCGCTGGCGCACCGGGCGGGGCTGCCACCAGTTCAGCCCGGCATGCGGCGAGTCGAGGCTCACCCGCTCGCCCATCTGCGGCGTACTGAGCCGTACCTGGGCCTGGTTTGCCAACGCCAGGATGCGCTCGAAGGGTTCCTGCCAGCCGTGGGTGGACAAGTCGAACGTGCCATTATGGATCGGCAGCATCCAGCGCCCGCGTAAATCCAGGTGGGCCTGCAGGCTCTGCTCTGGCTGCATGTGCACATCAGGCCAGGCGAGATTGTAGGCGCCGGTCTCGACCAGGGTCAGGTCAAACGGCCCAAAGCGCTCGCCAATCAGCTTGAACCCGTTGAAATAGCCCGTATCGCCACTGAAGAACACCCGTACGCCTTGGTCGATGATCACCCACGACGCCCACAAGGTGCGATTGCTGTCCAACAGCCCACGCCCGGAAAAGTGCTGGGCCGGGGTAGCAATAAAACGCACACCCTGCACTTCGCTTTCCTGCCACCAGTCCAGCTGACGCACCTTCGCTGGCGCAACGCCCCAACTGATCAGCAGCTCACCCACGCCAAGCGGGGCCAGGAAAACCCCGGTTCGCGAGGCCAGCTGGCGGATTGCCTGCTCGTCGAGGTGATCGAAATGGTCGTGCGACAACACCACCGCCGCCAGTGGCGGCAGCTGGTCAAGCCCCAGCGGGGGCGCATGGAACCGCTGCGGGCCGGCCCACTGCACCGGTGAGGCGCGTTCGGCGAATACCGGGTCGGTAATGAAGAAGCGCCCTCGCAACTTCAGCAATACCGTGGAATGGCCCAGCCGCCACAGACTGCGGTCTGGCGCATCGAGCACCTGCTGGCGGGTCATCGGTTGCAGGCTGACCGGCGTGGTTGGCCGGGTATTCGGCGGTTTGCGCAGGAACAGGTACTTCAGACCGATGCGCAGCTTCTTCAGCAAGCCATCTTTCGGTAGCTGCGCCTGATTGTGAAAACGCCCGTCACGCTGGGGCGCCGGGTCACCGGCAGCATTGGCCAAAGGAACCATCAGCAACACTCCTAGCAACAGGAAAGTCCGCATGTTACCCCACAGTGATCGCATCAACCGTGAATTGGCTTGTAAGGTCATTTTTCAGTGGGGCGACACTGTTCGACAATATTCATGCGATTTATGCGATAAACGGTACCCCGGCAGAAGAACATGACCATGATGCACAACCGCAGCGGCAAAGGCCTTTCGTTCGTCAAGCGCATCTACCCGCCTCGTGTGGTGGGCATGGGCATCGGCCTGTTCAGCGTCATGGCTGGCGTGGCCCCGCAATCCCCGCCCACCTGGGTGTGGGGCCTGATGCTGTTCAATGGCCTGTTGTGGCCCCACGTCGCCTACTTGTGGGCGAGCCGGTCGGCAACCCCGTACCGGGCCGAGCAACGCAACCTGTTGCTGGACTCGCTGCTGGGCGGTTTCTGGGCCGCCGCCATGCACTTCAACCCGCTGCCGACCGTGACCGTGCTGTCGATGATGACCATGAACAACGTGGCCGCCGGGGGCCGGCAATTGGTGCTCAAAGGGGCTGTTGCGCAACTGGCCGGGATTCTGGTCGGCACCCTGCTGCTCGCCCCAGGCCTGCAATTGAATGCCACTGCACTGCAGATATACGCCTGCCTGCCCATGCTGACGCTGTACCCCCTGGCCCTGGGCTGGGTGTGCTACCGGCTGGCAATCCAGCTGGGCGACCATAAACGCCGGCTCAGCGCCCTGAGCCTCACGGATAGCCTCACCGGGTTGCTCAACCACGGCGCCTGGAAAGACCTGTTGCTCGTCAAATACCAAAAATGCAAACAGCAAAAGGCACACGCGGTGATCGCCTTGATCGACATCGATCATTTCAAGACCATCAACGACACCTTTGGCCACGTGGTTGGCGACTGCGTACTGCGCCAGCTCAGCGCCGAGCTGCGCCGCAACCTGCGCGAGTGCGACCAGGCCGGGCGCTACGGTGGCGACGAATTCTGCGTGATCCTGCCGGGTACCAGCGAAGCTCAGGCCTGCCAGATCATGGAACGCCTGCGTGAGCAGGTTTCCGGGTATCGCAACGCGCAGCTCCCTCACCTGCGCATCAGCCTGAGTATTGGCCTGTCGCCTTTCAATGCCAGCCTGGAGTCACCGGAACATTGGCTGCAAGAGGCAGACAAGGCGCTATACACTGCCAAGCACGCTGGCCGCGACCGGGTGAATTTTGCCGGTGGCGCAGCTACCGCACTGAAGCTGGCCTATCCTGATTGAACCTGCTGCCTCACTGCCTGGCAGGAGGTTTCCTGAAGGAGCCGCTCGCGCATGGCCAGGACTGCCAACCTCCCACCCGCCAGCCCTACCCCACGTTTCCAAGTGCGTAACCTGATCGCCGGCTTCAGCACCGTTTACGGTCTGGCTTGCCTGGTCATTCTCGGCGCGCTGTTCAACATCGCCGCAACCCTCGACCAGCAAGAGCGCGAACGCAGCGCCTTCCATGCCAATCAGGCGCTGGAGCAACGGTTACTGGCGTCGCGCCAATTCCTGTCCAGTTATGCCGTATGGGAGGACGCCTTGCAGCACTTGTCTGGCGAAGCCGACTGGCAGTGGGCCTATGATGAAAAGAACATAGGTGAATCGCTGTACAGCGCCAGCGGCTATGAAGGCGTGTTCGTCGTGGAAAACGGCCGCACCACCTATGCCCTGTTCAAAGGCCAGCCCAGCCCCGCAGGCGTAGGCACGTACATAGATGCCCCTATCCAGCCGATCATCGACCAGGCCCGAGCGGCGGCCATTGCCCGCGAGCAGATCACCCGCTTCGTGCTGTTCAATGGCTGGCCGGCCGTGCTCACCGCCGCGGCCATACGGCCAGATCGCGATGTCACTGAAGGCGAAGTGAGCCAGGCGCCGGTCTTGCTGTTCGTCGACCAGCTGACCGAGGCCAAACTGGCGCAGCTGGGTAAGCGTGCAGGCCTGGCCGGCATGCGCGTTGAGAAGGAAGACGCACAAGCCCACCACCACCTGCGCATCAACCTGGGCGACACCGGCTACCATCTGTCGTGGAACAGCGTGTTGCCTGGGCGCCAGCTGCTAGGGGCGGTATTGCCTGCCCTGCTCAGCGCCCTGCTGATCCTTGGGCTGGTCATGCTCTACCTGTGCCGCCATGCGTGGCGCAGCTCCCGGGCCATCGGCTTGACGCTTGCCCACCTGCAGCATAGCAACCTGGCGCTGGAGGCCAGCGAGCAACGTTTTCGCGCGGTGGCCGAGTCGGCATCGGACTGGATCTGGGAGACCGATCGGCACCACCGCCTGACCTACTTGTCGCAACGCTTTGCCAGCGTGACGGGCTACCCGGTCGAAGACTGGCTCGGCCAACCGCTCAACCAGTTGCTGGCCTGCGACACCACGCCCTTGTCGCCCTGGCTGGATGCCCTGGCCACCGCTGACCCACAGCAGCTGGCCAACCTGCGCTGCACCTACCGCGACCAGAATGGCCAGAACCGCTATTGTCGGATTTCCGCCCGCGCCATCTGGCACCAGGACACGGCCGTGGGTTTGCGCGGCACTGCCAGCGATATCACCGACGAAGTCGACGCCCATGCGCGTATTCAGCACCTGTCCTTGCACGACCCACTGACCGGCCTGGCCAACCGCAACAAACTGGCCCGGCACCTGGAACAGGCCCTGCTGCGCGGCACAGACTCACCGCCGTTGACCCTGTTGCTGCTTGACCTGGACAACTTCAAGCCAATCAACGACTCACTCGGCTATGCGGCTGGCGATGCGGTACTGCAGGAAGTGGCAGCCCGCCTGCGCGACACCACCCGCGACGGTGACCTGGTGGCGCGGTTGGGCGGGGACGAGTTCATCGTGGTACTTGGCGGCATGGACAACCGCCAGGAGATCGACCGCTTCTGCGCGCGCCTGATCGGCTTGCTGCAACAACCGGTCATGTTCGACAGCCAACCCCTGCACATTGGCGCCAGCATCGGCATCGCCCAGACCCGCACCCAGGGCTTCGACGCCGGCGAGCTGATTCGCTGTGCCGACATCGCCCTGTACCAGGCCAAGGCAGACGGCAAGAGCACCTGGCGCTACTTCGCCAGCGAAATGAACCAGCAGATCCAGTACCGGCGGCAACTGGAGAACGACCTGCGCCGCGCCCTGCGGAACCAGGAGTTCGAGTTGCACTATCAGCCGCGCTACCGCCTCAGCGACCTGCGCGTGGTCGCGGTCGAGGCGCTGATACGCTGGCAGCACCCTCAGGAAGGGCTGCTGGGGCCGGATACCTTCATCCCGCTGGCCGAACAGAGCGATATCATTGTCGCGCTGGGCCGCTGGGTGCTGCACGAGGCCTGCCGCACCGCCCTTGACTGGCCTGCAGACATCCTGGTGTCGGTCAACCTGTCACCGGCGCAGTTCCTGCGCAGCGATGTGGTGCAAGACGTGCGGGAAATCCTGCTGGGCACGGCATTCCCGGCGCAACGCCTGGAACTGGAGATCACCGAGAATGTGATGCTCAACGACATCGAGGGCGCGCTGGGGACCATGCTGTCGCTCAAAGAACTGGGCGTGCGCCTGAACATGGACGACTTCGGTACCGGCTATTCATCGCTGGGTTACCTGCGAACGTATCCTTTCGACAGCCTCAAGATCGACAAGCGCTTCATCAGTGGCCTGAGCACCAACGGCGGCAGCGACCGTGCGGTGGTCCAGGCCATCATCAACCTGGGCAAGGCAATGGGGCTGACCGTTACGGCCGAGGGCGTGGAAACCGAACAGCAACTAGCCATGCTGCAAATGGACCGCTGCCATGAAGTACAGGGCTATTACCTGAGCCGGCCACTGGATACCGCGGCCATGCGGGCGTTGTTGCAGCGCCCCCGGTAGGCGCGGGTCGAGCCGCCTCTGCACGGTTGCGCGGCAACGCCCCGATCAACCCAACGGGCGCGAGCGGGCCTCAGCCAGTAGGCTGCACCCGCCGCTCGGCGATGATTTCCGGCAAGTCGCCGCGGCGCAGGTAGATGCGCAGCGGCTCGGCGATGTTCAAGCGGTCATCCACGTGCTGGTCCAGCAACAGTGCCAGGCGCTCCCGGCACAGGGCCATGCGCTGCCCCTGCTCGGGGCGCCAGACAAACTCTCTGCAGGGGGTGATGCTGGCGTCAGCGACATCCATACCGAACGCGTCTTCGGAAAAACGCACGATATGAACGCCGCGCTTGTCATGAAAGCCGACGAAGCCTTTGAGCTGGTCAGCTGCGTTGCAGATGTCCTGGGAAGTAATAGCCATGGCGTAACCTCGTGATGAAATCGGAAGATACGCACGCTGGGCAGCACAGGGTCGCCTCTGCCGGGCGCCTCGCCAGTCCAAGCCTAATGCAAGCGGCCGTGCGTGCGCCATGACCCGGCTCAACTTCACGCCGTAGCATCGACCTCGCTGCGAAGCACCTCTGCCAGCCACTGCATGAACGCCTGCACCCGGCGGGGTACATGCCGTTGCCGCGCATACAGCAACGACACGGGCATCGCCGGCGCCTGCCAGGCCGGCAGCAGCGCGACCAGTTCGCCGCGCTGCAGGTGTTCGGCCACCCCCACCGCCGGCACCTGTATCAGCCCCAGCCCGGCCAGGCAGGCTGCCGAATAGGCTTCGGCATTATTGACCGTTACCGCCCCAGCCATGGGCTGGTACTGCACCTGCCCACCTTGCACGTATTCGAAGCCGGCGCAGCGCCCCCCCAGGTTGCGCACGTAGTGCACCAATTGATGCCCTGCCAGGTCCTGCAGGGTACGGGGCACCCCATGGCGTGCCAAGTAAGCCGGGCTGGCACAGTTGCGCATGCTCAATTGCCCGACCGGCCTGGCCACGACATCCAGGTCATGCAAGGCGCCGATGCGCATCACGCAGTCGAAGCCCTCACGCAGCAAATCGACCTGCCGATCGGTGCAACTGAGCTCTACCTGCAAACGTGGAAAACGCTGCAGGAACCGGGGTAACGCGGGAATGATGACCCGCCGCGCCATCATCGTCGGCAGGTCGACACGCAGGCGCCCGGCCAGTTCGGCATCATCGGCGCTGAACAGGCTCTCGATCTCGTCCATACCTGACAGCAGGTCCTTGATGCGTGTGTACAGCAAGGCACCATCCTGCGTGGCCTGCACCCGGCGGGTGGTGCGGTTGAACAGTTGCGTACCCAGCAGGCGCTCCAGCGCCCTGACCTGTTCCGACACCGTCGAACGTGGCAAGCCCAGGCTCTCGGCGGCCAGGGTAAAGCTGTTCACTTCACTGACCCGCACAAAGGTCCGCAGCAACTCCAACTTATTCACGCCCGCCCTCGACTATCCGGTTGAGGCGAACAGTATTTCCATTTTTGCAGGATTTAACACCTTCCAGCCGACCAATAACCTGTGAGCACGCACCCATCGAGAGGTTCTTACCATGACCCGCAAGATTGCCCTGATCACCGGCGCAAGCCGCGGCCTTGGCCGTAACACCGCCGAGCATCTGGCCGCCCGTGGCATCGACATCATCGGCACCTACAACAGCAAAGCGCAAGAAGCACAGGCCGTGGCGGCCACGCTGGAGCAGGCAGATGTGAAGGCGACCATGCTGCAACTGGATGTGGGTGACGCCAGCAGCTTTGCCGGCTTTGCCGAGCGGCTGGCGGCTGTCTTGCAGCAGCACCACGGTCGCCAGCGTTTCGACTTTCTGGTGAACAATGCCGGCATCGGGTTGAACGTGCCGTATACCGAAACCAGCGAGGCGCAGTTCGACCAACTGCTGAACATTCAGCTCAAAGGCCCGTTCTTCCTCACCCAACGCCTCTTGCCACTGCTTGTCGATAACGGCCGGATCATCAACATTTCGACCGGGCTGGCACGGTTTGCCCTACCAGGGTACGCCGCCTATGCCGCCATGAAAGGCGCGATGGAAGTGCTGACCCGCTACCAGGCCAAGGAACTGGGCGCCCGGGGCATTCGCGTGAACATCCTGGCGCCGGGGGCCATCGAGACCGATTTTGGCGGGGGCGTAGTGCGGGACAACCCGCAGGTGAATGATTACATTGCTGGCAACACCGCGCTGGGACGGGTGGGTTTGCCGGATGACATCGGCGCGGCGATCGCCTTGTTGCTGGAAGACGGTAATGGCTGGATCACCGGGCAGCGCCTGGAGGTTTCGGGCGGCATGTTCCTGTAGTGGCGGGTGCCTGGGCCCCGGCTCACGGCTCATGCACTTGCACACTCGCAGTCATCCCCGCACTCAGGGTCACGCCGTCGGGCACCTGGTCCAGGCGGATTCTCACCGGTATCCGCTGGGCCAGCCGCACCCAGTTGAAGGTCGGCTCAACCTCCGGCAGCAGCTGGCTGTCCGGGTTGCTGTTGCTGTCGGTGATGCCGCGGCTGATGCTTTCTACATGCCCCTGCATGGGTTCACCCGCGCCCATCAGCCAGACCTTTACCGGGTCACCCACGCGAATGCGCGGCAGCTTGGTTTCCTCGAAGTAGGCCTGGATATAGAACGTCGAATCGTCCACCAAGGCCATCACCGACTGGCCGGTGTTCACGTAGTTGCCTTCGGCCAGGCGCAGGTTGGTGATATGCCCGCTGCGCGGCGCACGCACTTCACTGCGCGCCAGGTTGATTTTCGCCACCTGCAGCTGCGCCTGGGCTTCCTGCAACTCGCCACGGGCGATGGCAGCATTGATCTGCGCGTTCTCCCGCAGCTCGGCACTGATCGCCCCGGGCCCCAGGGCGGTACGCCGGGCTGCTTCACTCTCGCGCAGGCGCAACTGCTGGGCGCGGGTTTGCGTCACCGCACTGGCCTGGTCGAACGCGGCCTGGAAACGCTCGCGGTCGATGCTCATCAACAGCTCACCCGCCTTGACCTGCTGGTTGTCATGCACCTTGAGCTGGCGCACCCAGCCGGAAACGTCAGGTGCAATCACCACCACATCGGCGCGCACACGGGCATCCCGGGTCCAGGGGGTAAGCATGTAGTACTGCCACAATTGGTAGCCGGCCAACACGGCCAGGGCCACCACACACAGGGTTACAAGAGTACGTACGGCCGCACGCATCGAAACACTCCTTTAAAAAGCTCCCAACAGGCGTACCACCAGGAACAGCACACAAACGAAAACCGCCGCATCGAACAGCGCTTCATGCCAGATCCAGCGCGCCAACGGTGTGGCCTGCACCAGCAGGCGCAGCAGGCCGGTAAGCACCAGCGCCAGCAACACATAAAGCAGAAACGGGCTGAGCAGCACGCCGCCCACTTCCCATTCACGCAACCCCATGGGCTTCCTCCTGCCAGCGGCACCACTTGCCCCAGCTTTTCTGCAATTGCAGCACCGCGCCCTCGGCCAACCGCAGCGGGTCGCTCGCAGGCTGGCGGTGCAACGCAGCAATGAACCGTTCGCTGGCACTGTCCAGCTGTTGCCCGCGCCCGGCGGCAGGCCCTTTGGCCAGTACCGCCTCCACTTGCTGCAGGTACTCCCGCTCGGCGCCGCCCAACGGCGCCTGCGCGACCGCCAGGCACATGCGCAGGTGCACCAGTTCATCACCGATATCCAGCCCGTGCAGGCCATCGTCCCAGCGCTTGCGCTCGCCCTCGGGCAACTCGCTGGCATGCCGCGCCAACTGCATCAGGCGGTCGGCCATGCGCCCGCCGAACCAGGTATCGGCCCCGCGCAGGTCACGCCGGGTCAGGCGCACCAGGTCACTCTGGGTTGCAGCACGCAGGCGCCGCCCAAGCCAGGCCGGGTGACGGAACACCAACAAGCGAAACGCCATGACCGCTGCCGACACCCCTACCAGCATGGCCAGGGCACTGTTGAGCATGGTCGCCACGCTGAACTGCATGGCATTCACCGGCGACACCAGTACGATGAAGTGCAGGCAATAAGAGGTGGCAGTGGCGCCGGTACGCGGGTGGGCCATACCCAGCGCGCCGAACAACAGCGGCACGCCCATGCCCAGGCAAAGCAGCGCGAAGCTGCTCCATTGCGGCAGCAGAATCTGCCCGACCAGGAACGCTGCCGGTATGGCCAGGCAGATCCCGCGCAGGAAACTCAAGCCAATCTGGGCGCCATTCTCGCGGCTGGCGAACAGGCTGCAGACCACACAGGTCAGCACCAGGCCGCCCGGCGCCGAAGGCCAGGCGGTGGCCAGCCAGAAAGCGCTCATCACCAGAAACGCCAGTGCGCTACGCGAACCGAACAGCAAGGCCAGCGACCAATCGCGGTGCACGGCCAGGCCTTGGCCGACATCCTTCGGCGCCGTGCCCGCTTCCACAGCCTCCAGCGCCTGGCCGGCGGCCATTGCGTAATCCAGCAGCAGGGCCATGCGCGCCAGGCAGTAATGCTCAACCGAACTTATATGCTCATCGTGCGCGGCATCCCAGACGCGCTGGCGCAGCACCAACAGGCTGGGCTGGTCGGGCTTGTCCAGCAGCGCCCGAACTTCAGACAACCAGGGGGCCAGGTGTTCCGCCTGCTGCTCATCCAGTTGCCGCCACTGTCGGCGCACCGACCGGGAAATACGCAACAGCACCATCAGCTTCTGGCTTAGCCCCCGAATGGCACGGGCACGCTGACGCCCGCGGTTGCCTTCGAACCAGGCATGCTCGCGCTGGCTGTCGATGGCAACGATGCGCCCCAGGCTCTCCAGCAAGCCCCTGCGTGCATCGTCCTCGCCACCCAGCATCGCACTGGCGGCCTGCAGACCGTTCTGCCAGGCCTGACGCGCCTGGCCGCCAAGCTGCTGCTCGACCCGCATCGGCCAGAGCAAGGCACTGCTGGCCGTGGCGCAGAAAATACCCAGGCTGATCTCGGTGCAGCGGGCCACCGCCTGGTCGAACACCTGCAGGGGGTGGTCGATGGCCGGCAAGGTGATGATCGCTGCCGTGTAGCCGGCCAGCACGAAGGCATAGGCCCAGGCACTGCGCAACTGGGTAGAGGCGGCGGTGCACAAGGCCAGCCACAAGGCCAGGGCAATCAGAAACAGCCCCGGGGTCTGGGCGAACAGGCCCAGCAGCACCACCGCCATGACCGTACCGACAAAGGTCCCGGCCAACCGCGCCAGGCCTTTCTGCACCACCATGCCAGACAGCGGCTGGGCAACGATAAACGCCGTCATCAATGCCCAGGACGGCTGCTCCAGGCCCCATCGCATTGCCAGCCACAACGCCAGGCCACCACCGAGCAGGGTTTTGATGGCGAACTTGATGGCGAGGGGGGTGGGGGCGAACAGGGCCTGAAGCGTGATGGGCACTGGGCGAACCTTGCGGGGAGGGTAGTAGTGAAAAGATAGACAATGGCGCAGAGAATAAAGTGAAAATGAATAATTAGCTAGCTACTCATCTTCATTGCAATCCAACTGCTGCGTCAGCGCACGCCACGCTGCGCGATGGCTGGCTTGAGCCCTGTGGCCCGGCAGGCAACACGCAAATGCCAGGCAAAAAAAAATGGGCGACCGAAGTCGCCCTAAATGCCTTGCGTGCTCGTGTACCCGGAAGGTCAGCGCGGCTTGCGCTTGTTCGAGTCCTTCCAGATGAAAATGCCCAGACCGGCAAAGAAAGCAACCATCAGCCCGACCGTTACCACACCGGCGATAACCACATTGTCGAAGAACATGCTGGCCTCCCCATTCGTTTGCCGTTGTCCGATGGGAGAACGTTAACCAATGTCGGGCGAGGGAAAATTGATCAGGGTCAATGGTGCCCGGGCCCGGGCACACGAGGCAGGTGCAGGGTTGACCTGCGTCAAGTTTCAGCGCTTCTTCGGCTTGCCCTTGGGCTTCTTTTTCTTGCCAGTGTTCAACGGCAGAGCCTGCTCGAATGCATTGCGCATCTCGTTCAGGCGCTTTTCCTTGAGGTCATGCACGCGCTTGGCGCGTTCAGCATCGAAATCGATAAGGTTGTCTTGGCTCATGGGTGGGCTCGACGATCAACGGAGACTTGCATGATGAAGCCCGACGCCGGCGCTGACCAGCCCCGTGTCAGACTTCGATGTCCACCAGCAGCCCTTGGCGGTTGGGCTCGTCCATCAAGGGCACGACCGGGACAGTATTGTCGGCGTTGACCTCGTCGCCAGGCTCAGGGTTATAGCGCCCCGCCCCACGCTGCTGGCGCCGTTGCTGCTGGCGGCGCTGCTCATCACGCAACAGCAGTGCCTGCTCCTGCGGATCGCGCTGCTGCTTGAGGTCGATGGCAGTTTCGCCGGACGCAGGCTGCGCCGGTACCACCGGCTTGATGTCGGGGGTAGGTTTGACCGGGTCCTGTTGCGAGGTCACCGGGGCGGCACTGAGCGGTATGATCGGCGGCAACATGGGCGTTCTCCTATGCCCGCTGTATCGGCAGGCGCGGCATTACCTTGATCTCAGGCCCAACCTTTACTCCACATCATCGTCAGGCTCGTCGTCACTGGGCGGGCTGGCTTCGCTCCAGGGGCGCTTGTAGACCTGCTGCCAGACCGCATCCATATGGTCACGCAATACTTGCGGGGCGTTCTTGAGCGAAGCGCTGTCGGTGCGCTCGCCCCCTACCGGGTCCTCGCCTGCGGGGCTGATCAGCGACTGCCCGGTAATGGTGTAGCTGGCCTGCCCTTCACGCATTTCGATGGCGATGTCGTGGGGGTCGATACCCCCGCCGCAAAAGGCGTGACTGGCAACTGTCACTTCGGCCACGCCATCTTTGTTCAGGTCGCTGACGTCACTGACATCCGTATAGAAGTCGACATCCAGGTCCAGGCCGGGGCACGTGGTTTCCTGCTCGATCTGCCAGCGGGCCTTGAACGCATCGCTTTGCGCCGTGCGCCCGTACAAGGTGGCCTTGAGCACCACCTTGTCGACCTCCTGCTCGCTTTCCGGGTCGCTGGCCTGGCCATCGCTGCGGCTCAATACCAGCAGCCCTTCGCCATCGCGGTCGCGAAAATGCACGCTCTTGATCGGCGCCTGCACGCCCAGCACTTCAAGCTGATCGGTGGGAATGGGGGCCAAAGGCTCGAAGGTTTTCTGCTCGCAGGCACTGAGCAGCAACAGGCTGCCCACGGCCATGGAAGCGCTGATCCAGCTGTGCTTGGCAGACATGTTGGTGCGTGGCCCTCGTCGGCGGTGCGGTACAGAGCGGTGAAACGGCTAGACTGATGGCTTTCGGCACCATTAGGTGCGCTCGGCACTTTGGTCTCACCGGCCGATCCGTTAACATAATCGGCTTTTTCATCGCGGGAGTTCAGGCAGTATGGCGCAGCAGTATCAACCGGGGCAACGCTGGATCAGCGACAGCGAAGCAGAGCTCGGCCTGGGTACCATCCTGGCGCAGGATGGCCGCCTGTTGACCGTGCTCTACCCGGCCACTGGCGACACGCGCCAGTATTCCCTGCGCAATGCGCCGCTGACTCGCGTGCGCTTCGCGCCAGGTGACCAGATCACCCACTTCGAAGGCTGGAAGCTGACCGTACGCGAGGTCGAGGACATCGACGGGCTGATGGTCTACCACGGCCTCGACGGGCAGAACCAGCCGCGCACCTTGCCGGAAACCCAGCTGTCGAACTTCATTCAGTTCCGCCTGGCCAGCGACCGCCTGTTTGCCGGGCAGATCGACCCTTTGGCGTGGTTCAGCCTGCGCTACAACACACTGCAGCACACCAGCAAGCAGATGCAGTCGGCGCTGTGGGGGCTGGGCGGTTGCCGCGCTCAGCCAATCGCTCACCAGTTGCACATTGCCCGCGAAGTCGCCGACCGCAGCGCGCCGCGGGTACTGCTGGCCGACGAAGTGGGCCTGGGCAAGACCATCGAGGCTGGCCTGGTCATTCACCGCCAGTTGCTGACGGGCCGGGCCAGCCGAGTACTGATCCTGGTGCCGGAGAACCTTCAGCACCAGTGGCTAGTAGAAATGCGCAGGCGCTTCAACTTGCAGGTGGCGCTGTTCGACGCCGAACGCTTCATCGAAAGCGACGCCAGCAACCCGTTCGATGACGCCCAGTTGGCACTGGTGGCCCTGGAGTGGCTGGTAGAGGACGAGAAGGCCCAGGATGCGCTGTTTGCCGCCGGCTGGGACCTGATGGTTGTCGATGAGGCTCACCACCTGGTCTGGCACGAGGACCAGGTCAGCGCCGAATACGCCCTGGTCGAGCAACTGGCCCAGGTGATTCCTGGCGTACTGCTGCTTACCGCTACCCCTGAACAGCTTGGCCAGGACAGCCACTTCGCTCGCCTGCGCCTGCTCGACCCCAACCGTTTCCACGACCTGGCCGCCTTCCGCGCCGAAAGCGATCACTACCGCCCGGTCGCCGAAGCCGTGCAAGAGCTGCTCGACGAAGGCCGCCTGTCGCCGAAGGCACACGCCACCATCCAGGGCTTCCTGGGGGCTGAGGGCGAAGCGCTGCTGGCCGCGGTCAGCGATGGCGATACCCAGGCCAGCGCGCGGCTGATCCGTGAGCTGCTCGACCGCCACGGCACCGGCCGAGTGCTGTTCCGTAACACCCGCGCGGCGGTCCAGGGCTTCCCGGAGCGCCAACTGCACCCTTACCCGGTGGCCATGCCCGAGCAATACCGCGAGCTGCCGCCAGGCGAGAAAGCCGAGCTGTACCCGGAGGTCGCCTTCCAGGCACAGGGTGACAGCACCGACGACGAGCGCTGGTGGCGTTTCGACCCAAGGGTCGACTGGTTGATCGACACCCTGAAAATGCTCAAGCGCACCAAGGTGCTGGTCATCTGTGCCCACGCCGAAACCGCCATGGACCTGGAAGACGCCCTGCGCGTGCGCTCCGGCATTCCGGCCTCGGTGTTCCATGAGGGCATGAGCATTCTGGAGCGCGACCGGGCAGCCGCCTACTTTGCCGATGAAGAGTTCGGCGCCCAGGTGCTGATCTGCTCCGAGATCGGCAGCGAAGGCCGCAACTTCCAGTTTTCGCACCACCTGGTGATGTTCGACCTGCCGGCCCACCCGGACCTGCTGGAACAACGTATCGGCCGTCTGGACCGTATCGGCCAGAAGCACACCATCCAGTTGCATGTCCCCTACCTGCAGAGCAGCCCGCAGGAACGCCTGTTCCAGTGGTACCACGAAGCGCTCAACGCGTTCCTCAACACCTGCCCGACCGGCAACGCCCTGCAACACCAGTTCGGCCCACGCCTGCTGCCGCTGCTCGAAGGCGGCGACAGCAAGGCCTGGGACAGCCTGGTGGCCGACGCCCGTCACGAACGCGAGCGCCTGGAAGCCGAACTGCACACCGGCCGCGATCGCTTGCTGGAGCTGAACTCGGGCGGCGCGGGTGAAGGCGAGGCGCTGGTAGAAGCCATCCTCGAGCAGGACGACCAGTTCGCCCTGCCGATCTACATGGAAACGCTGTTCGACGCCTTTGGCATCGACAGCGAAGACCACTCCGAGAACGCCCTCATCCTCAAGCCGAGCGAAAAAATGCTCGACGCCAGCTTCCCGCTGGGCGACGACGAAGGTGTGACCATTACCTACGACCGCGCCCAGGCGCTGTCGCGCGAAGACATGCAGTTCCTGACCTGGGAACACCCGATGGTGCAAGGCGGCATGGACCTGGTGCTGTCCGGCTCCATGGGCAATACGGCCGTCGCCCTGATCAAGAACAAGGCGCTCAAGCCCGGTACCGTGCTGCTCGAACTGCTGTTCGTCAGCGAGGTGGTGGCACCGCGAAGCTTGCAACTGGGGCGTTACCTGCCCCCTGCGGCACTGCGCTGCCTGCTCGATGCCAACGGCAACGACCTGGCCTCGCGCGTGGCCTTCGAAACGCTCAACGACCAGCTTGAAAGCGTGCCACGGGCCAGCGCCAACAAGTTTGTCCAGGCGCAGCGCGACGTGTTGGCCAAGCGCATCAGCGGTGGCGAAGAGAAGATCCTGCCGACCCACGTCGAGCGTGTGGCCGAAGCCCAACGCCGCCTGGCAGCGGAGGCCGACGAAGAACTGGCGCGCCTGCTCGCCCTGCAAGCGGTGAACCCAAGCGTACGTGACAGCGAAATCGACGCCCTGCGCAAGCAGCGCGAAGAGGGCCTGGCAATGCTGGAAAAAGCTGCCCTGCGCCTGGAAGCCATTCGTGTACTAGTCGCCGGCTGACGCCATACCAGCACCCCTCCCCCTGGGCAGCGCAGGTGCCCGCGAAAACCGGCGAAGCCGGTGCCTGGCATCGTGCCAGGCACATCGCGGGCACGCTGCCCTTGGGCGGGTGCCATATTTCCGACAGCGATTAGGTTGATAACCAAATCGTAGAAATCAATGTGCCATTATCCAGGAAGGCTTAAACACTTGTTCCTATACTGCCTCTGGGCAGTCTGCACAGGGTTGTAGCGCAGACGAGTGAAAACTCGATCGAGAGGCATTCCATGGAGTGGCTGGGCCTGCAACTGTTCGCCGACCTGCCGGCAACCGGACGTATCCTGCTCGATTGTCGGCATGAGCCGCTGCTGGTTCTACTCGCCTACGTAGTAGCCTGCGCAGCCTGTTTCGCCACCCTCGACATGGCCGAGCGCCAGTCCCACAGCGAAGACCCTACCGCCCACCGGCAATGGAACGTACTTGGCGCCTGCTGCCTGGCCGGCGGCATCTGGGCCATGCATTTCATCAGCATGCTGGCCTTTCAGGCATCCGTCGAAGTGCACTACGACCTGCCGCTGACCATCCTTTCCCTGCTCATTGCCCTGGCGGTTGCATGGCTGGTCATGCGCAGCCTCGATCGCAAGGACATGCGCACGCCACACATCGTACAAAGCGCGGTACTGATCGGCATGGGTATCGTCCTCATGCACTTTGTCGGCATGGCCGCGATGCAAACCGGCGCCCGGCAGTACTACCAGACCGGCCCGCTGCTGGGTGCTGCCATCATCGCCCCGCTCACCAGCCTGCTGGCATTGTACCTGGCGCGCAACTTTCGCAATGGCAGCGGCACCCTGTACCAGGCCGCGAAGTACGGCGCCAGCCTGCTGATCGCCGCGGGTATGGTGGCTTCCCATTTCACGGCGATGTCGGCAATGACCCTGGTCATCCCCAGCGATACCGCACTGCGCTTGCCGTCTGGGGATAACAGCCTGCAACTGGCGCTGGGCATCGGTTTCATCACCTTGCTGATCAGTGGTGCCAGCATCAGTGCGGCCCTGGCCGACAAGAAGCTGCAAAGCAAGGAGCATGACCTGCGCCGGGTCAGCGTGCTGCTCAGCGAACTGGACCAGGCCCGCGCGTCACTGCAGCAGGCAGCGCACTACGATGCACTGACCAACCTGGTCAACCGCCGTGGTTTCAACCAACTGTTCGCCGAACGCCTGGCCGAGCACCTGGCCAGCGAAAGCCGCCTGGCGGTGATGTTCCTGGATATCGACCATTTCAAACGCATCAATGACAGCCTTGGCCACCACGCTGGCGATGAATTGCTCAAGGTCATTGCCAACCATATCAAGGCCGCGACCCGCAGCCAGGACCTGGTGGCACGCTTTGGTGGCGATGAGTTCTGCGTGGTCACCAGCCTCAACAGCCGCGACGAAGCCCGCCACCTGGCCCAGCGCATCATGCAACGCATGAAAGACCCCATCGAGCTTTGCGGCAGGCGCATGGTGATGACCACCAGTATTGGGGTGAGTATCTTTCCGGATGATGGCAGCAGCGCCGAAGAGCTGCTCAAGCATGCGGACCTGGCCCTTTACCAGTCCAAGGACAACGGCCGCAACAGCCTGAATTTTTTCAATGACAGTCTCAAGGCACGCGCCTCGATTGCCCTGCAACTGGAAGAAGAGTTGCGACTGGCGCTGCTGGAAGAGCGCGGCCTGTGCGTGCATTACCAGCCGATCTTCGACCAGCGCACTGGGCGGGTGGCCAAGCTGGAGGCCCTGGTACGCTGGCAGCACCCCCAGCATGGGCTGCTTGGGCCCGACCGGTTCATCGGCATAGCCGAAACCAACGGCCTGATCGTCGACCTCGACTTGTGGGTGTTGCGGCACGCCTGCGCCGACCTGGCACTGCTGCAGCGCGGCGGCCACGGCGACCTCAAGGTAACGGTCAACTGCTCGGCGGTGACCCTCAGCCATGACGAACTGCCCAACGAGGTGGAGAAGGCCTTGTTCCACGCCGGGGTCTCAGCGCACCAGCTGGAGCTGGAAGTGACCGAAAACGCCTTGATGGGGGATATCCAGCGCACGGTCAACCTGCTGAAACGGGTCCGCGCCCTGGGCGTCGCCCTGTCGATCGACGACTTCGGCACCGGCTACTCGTCCTTGGCCTACCTCAAGCACCTGCCCCTGGATGTGCTGAAGATCGACCGCACCTTCCTGCAAGGCGTGCCGGCCAGCCAGAAAGACCGTGAAATTGTCCAGGCAATCATCGTGATGGCGCATACGCTGCACTTGCAAGTGGTCAGCGAAGGCGTGGAAACCGAGGAACAGCGAGCGTTTCTCGCAGACCACGCCTGCGACTACCTGCAAGGCTTTCTGCTCGGGCGGCCAATGCCCTGGGCCGAGCTGCAACCCATGCTGGACCGGCTGCAGCGCACCCTCGTGGTGTTTACCCCTTGCTGCGATACAGCGTTATCAGGGTCGCCGGATCTTTATGCAGGTACCCCTGGCTACCGTGCAGGCGCATCAGTTGCGCGGCGAGGCCACTGAGCGGTGTTGCCGAACCTTGCTCGCGCGAGAACTTGACCGCGCCGTCCAGGTCCTTGAGCAAGGTGCGCACGTGCCATTTGACCGGCTCGAAGCGGCTCTCGGCCATTTGCGGTGCCAGGATCTGCAACGGCCTGGAATCGGCAAAACCACCGGCCAGCGCCTCGGCCAGCAGCGTGGCGTCCACCCCGGCCTGCTCGGCCAGGGCCACCACTTCGGCAATCACCAGCGCATTGCAGGCGACGATCATCTGGTTGCACGCCTTGGTCACCTGGCCTGCGCCCACCGCCCCCATGTGCGTGACACGCTGGCCCAGCACCTCAAGTACCGGCTGAGCGCGCTGCAGGTCCGCCGCTTCGCCACCGACCATGATCGCCAGCGTGCCAGTTTCGGCACCCGCGGTGCCGCCTGACACCGGCGCATCGAGCCAGGCCATGCCGCACAGCGCTGCCAGCTCGGCCGCCATTTCTCGGGTGGCAGTAGGCTCCAGGCTCGAGAAGTCGATCAGCAACTGGCCACCACGGCCACACTCGGCAACGCCTTGCTCGCCAAACACCACCTCACGCACCACCGCCGTGTCGGCCAGGCACAACAACACCATGTCGCTGTCGCGGCACAGTTCGGCCGGGCTGCCAGCCAGACGGGCACCGGCGGCGACCAGCGCGGCGCACTTGTCCGGGCTACGGTTCCAGACCGTCAGCGGATAGCCCGCAGCCAGCAACCGGCGGCACATGGGCAAGCCCATTAGGCCAATGCCGGCAAAACCAAGCGAAGGTAGTGCAGTGTTCATCAATGACTCCCGTCAGATTCGATATCGAGCTGGTGTGCGGGGCAACCTCATTACGCATCCCGTAAACTGTTACCGCCACGCCGAATTGTTACTTACCTCTACCCGCACTGAGCAGCAGCGAGCACCAAAACGAGGCCGGTGCGCATTTTTACGCACCAAAAAAGATCACGCCTGGTCAGCACGCTTCGCCTGGATCACGATGAACGGTGACACCACCACCGCCCATATCTCTGGATCGCGGGTTTGCAGGTCCAGGGCCTGCTCTGCCGAGACAGGCCCCACAGTGCCATCACTACGCCATTTGGCGAAGATTTCACTGCGGTTCTCGGCCATCGCCTCAGCCACAGCGATCAGATCCAGGCTGGGGTCGACCCAAATCAGGTCACCCTTTGCCCAGAAACGCTCCAGCGCTTTCCACTCGATGATTGCAGTCTCGCCAAGCAATTTGGCATAGAGGGTGCTTGTTTGATCGGTCATGGGTGGTATCCGCAAAAATCGCCAATAAAAAAGGCCGGCATTTTTGCAGAAAAACCCGGTTTCAAATATGTAATTTGGTCGATTAGCCCCGAACTTGTGGGCTGAAAGCGCAGATACAGGCAGTTTGATGGCGCCTTTCTGTATCTTTCTTTCGATCAAGCGACAACCCAGGAAGCAGGCACTTTTTGACCGCTTTTCAAGCGATCCGACAGCGCTCTACACTGTACCGGTACAGTTCCGGGACATGTTCCGGGGGAAAGGTGGGCTTGCGCGTTGGCATGGCCACGCCGCAAATCCCGCCCGGTCTGTAGCCCTGGCCGCCAGGACTATAAGAATTACAACAGAATGAGTGGAGCACTATGATCAAGATTTCCAAGCTGTTCGCCGCGATGGTACTGGCCGGGGTAGCCAGCCATTCGTTTGCCGCCGATACCATCAAGATCGGCATCGCCGGCCCCAAGACCGGCCCTGTCACCCAGTACGGCGACATGCAGTTCATCGGTGCCAAGCAAGCCATCAAGGATATCAACGCCGCTGGTGGCGTCGATGGCAAAATGCTTGAAGCCAAGGAATACGACGACGCTTGCGACCCCAAACAGGCCGTGGCAGTCGCCAACAAGGTGGTCAACGACGGCGTCAAGTTCGTCATCGGCCACCTGTGCTCCAGCTCCACCCAGCCGGCATCGGACATCTACGAAGACGAAGGCGTGATCATGATCACCCCGGCCGCGACTTCGCCGGAAATCACTGCCCGTGGCTACAAGCTGATCTTCCGCACCATCGGCCTGGACAGCGCTCAGGGCCCGGCGGCCGGCAACTACATCGCCGACTTCGTCAAACCGAAAGTGGTGGCGGTACTGCACGACAAGCAACAGTACGGTGAAGGCATCGCCACCGCGGTCAAGCAGACCCTGGAGAAAAAAGGCACCAAGGTCGCCGTGTTCGAGGGCCTCAACGCGGGTGACAAGGACTTCTCCTCGATCATCCAGAAGCTCAAGCAGAACAACGTTGACTTCGTCTACTACGGTGGCTACCACCCAGAGCTGGGCCTGATCCTGCGCCAGGCTCAGGAAAAAGGCCTGAAAGCCAAGTTCATGGGCCCGGAAGGCGTGGGCAACGACTCCATCTCGCAGATCGCCCAGAACGCCTCCGAAGGCCTGCTGGTCACCCTGCCGAAGTCGTTCGACGCCGACCCTGCGAACAAGAAGATCGTCGACGCCATCAAGGCTGACGGCAAAGACCCAAGCGGCCCGTTCGTATTCCCTGCCTACTCGGCTGTGGAACTGATTGCCCAAGGCATCAAGGCCGCCAAGTCCGAAGACACCGACAAGGTGGCCGAGGCCATCCACGCCGGCACCTTCAAAACCCCGACCGGCGAGCTGTCCTACGACGCCAAAGGCGACCTGAAAGACTTCAAGTTCGTGGTCTACGAATGGCACTTCGGCAAGCCGAAGACCGAAGTCTCCCCTCAGTAACTGCGTGACTAATAGCTGACCTAGAAGCCCACTGTGCGAGCAGTGGGCTTTGTTTTACGAGGTTCATGGGCCTGGCCCCCGCGATCCGGGGGCGGGCTCACCTGAAAATCTTAAAACCGTCACCCGCGGTTTCCTGGCCTTACCCTCGCCAGCGAAATGCAAATCAGGTTTTTAGGAGCGCTGTAATGCCTGAGATCTACCATTTCTTCCAACAACTGGTTAATGGATTGACCATCGGCAGCACCTATGCCTTGATCGCCATCGGTTACACGATGGTGTACGGCATCATCGGCATGATCAACTTCGCCCACGGCGAGGTGTACATGATCGGTTCGTATGTGGCCTTCATCGCCCTGGCGGGCCTGGCCATGATGGGCATCCACTCGCTGCCCATCCTGATGACCGTTGCCTTCGTCGCGACGATCTTCGTCACCAGTGCCTACGGTTACAGCATCGAACGGGTTGCCTACCGCCCCCTGCGCAACAGCAACCGCCTGATCCCGCTGATTTCCGCCATCGGTATGTCGATCTTCCTGCAGAACACGGTCTTGCTGTCGCAAGATTCCAAGGACAAGTCCATCCCCAACCTGATCCCCGGCAGCTTCTCGTTTGGGCCAGGTGGCGCGGAGGAGGTCCTGATCAGCTACATGCAGATCCTGGTGTTCGTGGTCACCCTGGTCGCCATGACCCTGCTCACACTGTTCATCTCCCGTTCCCGCCTGGGTCGCGCCTGCCGCGCCTGCGCCGAGGACATCAAGATGGCCAACCTGCTGGGCATCAACACCAACAACATCATCGCCCTCACCTTCGTCATCGGTGCCGCCCTGGCAGCCGTGGCGGCCGTGCTGCTGAGCATGCAGTACGGGGTGATCAACCCCAACGCCGGCTTCCTGGTGGGCCTGAAGGCCTTCACGGCGGCGGTACTGGGTGGCATCGGCAGCATCCCGGGCGCCATGCTCGGCGGGCTGGTGCTGGGCGTGGCCGAAGCGTTCGGCGCCGATATCTTCGGTGACCAGTACAAGGACGTCGTGGCATTCGGCTTGTTGGTTCTTGTCCTGCTATTCCGGCCGACCGGCATCCTGGGCCGCCCGGAGGTTGAAAAAGTATGAACAGAAATCTCAAACAGGCGTTCTTCAGCGCCTTGCTGGTCTGGGCCGTGGCCTTCCCGGTGCTGGGCCTGAAACTGAGCATCGACGGCATCAGCCTGGTGGTGCACAGCCAAGGCACGTTCACCATCAGCATCATTGCCGTGTGTTCGCTACTGATGTTCCTGCGGGTACTGTTCGACCGGCAGTGGAGTGCGGTGATGGGCCGCCGCTCGGACCGCAAACTGATCCCACCGGCAGTCAGCAACTACCTGACCCTGCCGAAAACCCAGCGCTACGTGATCATGGGCCTGATCGTCGCCGCATTGGTGTGGCCGTTCTTCGGTTCACGCGGCGCGGTCGACATTGCCACGCTGATCCTGATCTACGTGTTGCTGGGCCTGGGCCTGAACATCGTGGTTGGCCTGGCGGGCCTGCTCGACCTGGGTTACGTGGGTTTCTACGCCGTCGGCGCCTATAGCTACGCCATGCTGTCGCATTACCTGGGGTGGAGCTTCTGGGTATGCCTGCCGATCGCCGGCCTGATGGCCGCCACCTTCGGCTTCCTGCTCGGCTTCCCGGTGCTGCGCCTGCGCGGCGACTATCTGGCGATCGTGACGCTCGGCTTCGGCGAAATCATCCGCCTGTTCCTGCGTAACCTCACCGACTGGACCGGCGGCCCCAACGGCATCAGCAACATCCCCAAGCCGGAGTTCTTCGGCCTGACCTTCGAACGCCGTGCCGCCGAGGGCATGCAGACCTTCCATGAGTTCTTCGGCTTGCCGTACAACTCGATCAACAAGGTCATCTTCCTCTATCTGGTGGCCCTGCTGCTGGCCCTGCTGGCACTGTTCGTCATCAACCGCCTGCTGCGCATGCCGATCGGCCGCGCCTGGGAAGCCCTGCGCGAAGACGAGATCGCCTGCCGTGCACTGGGCCTCAACCCGACGGTGATCAAGCTGTCGGCGTTCACCCTGGGTGCCTGCTTCGCCGGTTTCGCCGGCAGCTTCTTCGCTGCACGCCAAGGCCTGGTGACGCCCGAGTCGTTCACCTTCATCGAGTCGGCGATCATCCTCGCCATCGTCGTGCTCGGCGGCATGGGCTCACAACTGGGCGTGATCCTCGCGGCCATCGTGATGATCCTGCTGCCAGAGCTGATGCGGGAGTTCAGCGAATACCGGATGCTGATGTTCGGTGCGCTGATGGTGTTGATGATGATCTGGCGTCCGCAAGGCCTGCTGCCTATGCAACGTCCGCACATGGAGCTGCGTCGATGAGCCGCGAAATTCTGCAAGTCAGCGGCCTGAGCATGCGCTTCGGCGGCTTGTTGGCGGTCAACGGCGTGGGCCTGACCGTCAAGGAAAAACAGGTCGTGGCACTGATCGGGCCGAACGGCGCCGGCAAGACCACGGTGTTCAACTGCCTGACCGGCTTCTACAAGCCCAGCGGCGGCACCATCCTGCTCGATGGCCAGCCCATTCAGGGCCTGGCCGGGCACCAGATCGCCCGCAAAGGCGTGGTGCGCACCTTCCAGAACGTGCGCTTGTTCAAGGAAATGACCGCGCTGGAAAACCTGCTGATCGCCCAGCACCGTCACCTCAACACCAACTTCTTCGCTGGCCTGTTCAAGACCCCGGGCTTCCGCCGCAGCGAAAAGGAGGCCATGGAGCGCGCGCAGTACTGGCTGGAAAAGGTCAACCTGACCGAGTTCGCCAACCGTACCGCCGGCACCCTCGCCTACGGCCAGCAGCGCCGCCTGGAAATCGCCCGCTGCATGATGACCCAGCCGCGCATCATCATGCTCGACGAGCCGGCAGCTGGCCTGAACCCCAAGGAAACCGAAGACCTCAAGGCCCTGATCGGCTACCTGCGTGAGTCGCACAACGTCACCGTGCTGCTGATCGAGCACGACATGAAGCTGGTGATGAGCATTTCCGACCATATCGTGGTGATCAACCAGGGCACCCCCCTGGCCCACGGCACGCCCGAGGAGATCCGCGACAACCCTGATGTGATCAAAGCCTACCTGGGGGAAGCGTAAATGCTGAAGTTCGAGAACGTTTCCACCTTCTACGGCAAGATCCAGGCACTGCACAGCGTCAACGTGGAGATCAACCAAGGCGAGATCGTCACCCTGATCGGTGCTAACGGGGCCGGCAAGTCGACCCTGCTGATGACCCTGTGCGGCTCACCCCAGGCGCACAGCGGCAGCATCAAGTACCTGGGTGAAGAACTGGTCGGCCAGCCGTCCTCGCACATCATGCGCAAGAGCATTGCGGTGGTACCGGAAGGCCGCCGCGTGTTCGCCCGCCTGACCGTCGAGGAGAACCTGGCGATGGGTGGTTTCTTCACCGACAAAGGCGACTACCAGGCGCAACTGGACAAAGTCCTGCAGTTGTTCCCGCGCCTCAAGGAGCGCTACTCACAGCGTGGCGGCACCATGTCGGGTGGCGAGCAGCAGATGCTCGCCATTGGCCGTGCGCTGATGAGCAAGCCCAAGCTCCTGCTGCTCGACGAACCCTCGTTGGGCCTGGCGCCAATCATCATCCAGCAGATCTTCGACATCATCGAACAGTTGCGCCGTGACGGCGTAACGGTGTTCCTGGTGGAACAGAACGCCAACCAGGCGCTGAAGATTGCCGACCGGGCATACGTGCTGGAAAACGGCCGGGTGGTGATGCAAGGTACCGGGGAAGCCTTGTTGACCGACCCGAAGGTGCGCGACGCGTATCTGGGTGGTTGATTGGGGAAAGGGCCTTCACAGGCCCTTTTTTCTGCCTGCAAGGAACGTGTTGTCTGCATCGCCCCCCCGTCGCCGGCAAGCCAGCGCCTGCAAGTCCCCCGCAATCCTCAGGGCAGTGGGCGCCTGTGCGAACAACCCTTGACTTGAGATCCACCGCCAGCCTGCGTAACGTGGCCAGCTTTCACGGCAAAGATCCCGGAGCCCGCCCCATGCGCCTGACCCCCACCCTGCTGCTCACCGCCCTGCTGCCCCTGTTCGCCGGCTGCCAACTGATGGCTGACGCCCCCAGCGACCCGAACATCGGCACCACGCGCATGCAGGGCGAACTGCGCGCTGCCGGTGGCCAGCTGCTGTTCAAGCCTTGCAGCGAAAACCGTACCTTCGTGATCAATGACGTTGGCGCCACCGGCATCCTGCAAGAAGCCGCCAACCTGGCCAAGGGTGCCAATGACAAGCTGTTCGCCGATGTGCGCGGCCGCCTCACCGGCAGCAAGCAGGCCAATAGCGACGGCCAGCTGGAAGTGCGTCGCCTGTACCGCCTGGAACCGTCCACCCGCGCCTGCGAAGACCCCAATTTCAGGCAACTGACCCTGCGCGCCAGCGGCCACGAGCCGGGCTGGGACGTCAAGGCCAGTGGCAAGGGCATGGTGCTCAACCGCGTGGGTCAAGCGCCCCTGCCCCTGCCATTCCTTGAAGAAGAAGTCCCCGGTGGCGGCCTGACCCTGACCAGCGAAGCCAACGGTCAGCATGTGGAACTGTGGGTCGCACCACAACGCTGCGTAGACAGCGCCACTGGGGCCGTTGACCACCTGCGTGCCGAATTGCGCATCGACGGCAAGACCTTGCAAGGCTGCGGCTACTACGGCGGCGCACGCGACAACTGATCACCGGGCGCTTTTATCCTGCCAGTCAAGGCGGCTAACAGCTTATACTTGGCGGTTTGTGTAAAGCCGCCGGCCGCCCATGGCCGGGATACTGGACCCTGCCATGCTACGAATCACCGAACTGAAGCTGCCCCTGGACCACCCCGACGAAGCGCTGCGTGACGCCATCGTCCAGCGCCTGGGCATCCGCGACGAGCAACTGCTCAGCTTCAACCTGTTCAAGCGCAGCTACGATGCGCGCAAGAAGAACAGCGAGCTGCTGTTCATCTACACCATCGACCTGCAAGCCAGCAACGAAGCCGAGCTGCTTGCCAAGTTCGCCGATGATCGCAACATCGGCCCTGCCCCCGACGTGACCTACAAGTTCGTTGGCCAGGCCCCGGCCGGCCTGCAGGAACGCCCGATCGTGGTCGGCTTTGGCCCGTGCGGCATTTTTGCCGGCCTGCTGCTGGCGCAGATGGGCTTCAAGCCGATCATCCTCGAACGCGGCAAGGAAGTGCGCCAGCGCACCAAGGACACTTGGGGCCTGTGGCGCAAGAGCGTGCTCAACCCCGAGTCCAATGTGCAGTTCGGCGAAGGCGGCGCCGGCACCTTCTCGGACGGCAAGCTGTACAGCCAGATCAAGGACCCGCAGCACCACGGCCGCAAAGTGCTGGAAGAGTTCGTCAAGGCCGGTGCGCCCGACGAGATCCTGTACATCAACAAGCCGCACATCGGCACCTTCCGCCTGACTGGCATGGTCGAGCAGATGCGTCAGGACATGATCGCCCTCGGGGCCGAAGTGCGCTTCCAGGAAAAGGTCACCGACCTGCTGATCGAAGATGGCCAGTTGACCGGCGTGGTGCTGGAAAGCGGCGAGCAACTGCACTCGCGCCATGTGGTTCTGGCCCTGGGCCACAGTGCCCGCGACACCTTCCGCATGCTGCATGCCAAAGGCGTGTACATGGAAGCCAAGCCATTCTCGGTGGGCTTTCGCATCGAGCACCCTCAAACGCTCATCGACAAGGCGCGCCTGGGCAAATACGCCGGTCACCCGAAACTGGGGGCTGCCGACTACAAACTGGTGTACCACGCCAGTAACGGCCGTTCGGTATACAGCTTCTGCATGTGCCCGGGCGGCACCGTGGTCGCCGCAACCAGCGAACCGGGCCGGGTAGTTACCAACGGCATGAGCCAGTACTCGCGTAACGAGCGCAACGCCAACTCCGGCATCGTCGTCGGCATCGACCCCGAACGCGACTACCCAGGCAGCCCGCTGGCCGGTATCGAACTGCAGGAACGCCTTGAGGCCCATGCCTACGTGATGGGGGGCAGCAATTACCAGGCGCCGGCACAACTGGTGGGTGACTTCGTTGCGGGGCGGCCGTCGACCGCGCTGGGCAGTGTCGAGCCATCCTACAAGCCGGGCGTGACCCTGGGCGATCTGGCACCAAGCCTACCGGCGTTCGCCATCGAGGCGATCCGCGAGGCACTGCCGGCATTCGACCGGCAGATCAAGGGCTACAACCTGCCTGATGCGGTGTTGACCGGGATCGAAACACGGACCTCGTCGCCGCTGCGCATCACCCGCGGCGAGGACTATCAGAGCCTGAACCTCAAGGGGCTGTTCCCGGCCGGAGAAGGCGCAGGTTATGCCGGTGGCATCCTGTCGGCAGGGGTCGACGGCATTCGCATTGCCGAAGCGGTAGCGCGGGACATGCTGGGCCTTTGACGGGGGTCAGCCGAGCCGTGGTTCGCGTACCCGGCTCTGCCATCAGCCTGAAGCATAAAAAAACCCCGGCTGGCAGTCGCCAGTCGGGGTTTTGTTTGGCTGCGCTACGCTCAGTGCGAAACGCGGCTGGTGCCGTCAACAGTCATGATGCGCACACGGTCGCCCACACGGAAGATTTCGTTTTCCTGCACGGCCTGGACATAGGCACGCATGCTGCCGTCGTCTTCACGCACAGTGATCTCGACACCCTGGGTACGGGTCAGGCCTTCTTCGGCAGCGGAACCCGCCAGGCCACCGGCAACGGCACCGATGACTGCGGCAACGATGCTGCCACGGCCACCGCCGACGGCGCTGCCCGCCACACCACCGACAATGGCGCCCGCACCACCACCGATCGGGGTCTTGGTACCCTCGATCTTGACCGGGCGCAGGGATTCGATAGTGCCCATCCGTACGGTTTGCACGCGGCGGGCCTCATCACGGGAGTAGCTATCGCCGGTCAGGCTCGAGGCACAACCCCCTAGCAGCAGCGACATGGTGGTAAAGGTTGCCACCAGCAAAGCGGATTTACGCATGGGTAAAATCTCCATAAGTCAGGTGCTTATTAGACGCTGCACATTGACGGCTGTCACGGTACAAACGCAATAAAGTTGTTTTCATTCAGCCGGGGTACAGCCAGCGCGGCTGTGCCATGGCGCTTCAATTGAGACCAAGGATAGCCATGGATTACTTCATCGTCGTGGTGGCCACCGTTGCGGGGCTTTATTTCCACGGGTGGCTGTACGTGCGCATGCGCCGCTGGATGGACCGCGACATGGCGTTGTCGCTGGCAGGGGCTGATCCGCACAAACGCGCGTTCATGCTGCAGAGGCTGGAGCAGGCGCGGCTGGCGAAGGTGAAGCGCAGGGAACTGGCAGGCTGGCTGCAACGGGAGGCGGTGGAGTATTCAAGGTCACGTTGAAAGACCGACCATGCCCTGATCCCACCTGTGGGGGCCCGGCTTGCCGGCGATGGGCCGCAAGGCCATGCCCTGTCGCGGTGTCGCGACAGGGCATGGCAAGCCCCGGAAAATCTCAGGGCGCCAACCGCTCCCGCAGCCACTGCCCATCGACCCGTCGGTAGTTGAGGCGGTCATGCAAACGGCTCGCCCGCCCCTGCCAGAACTCGACCCGCTCAGGCAGCAAGCGATAGCCACCCCAATGTTCCGGGCAATGTGGCTGCGTATCGGAAAACCGCGCTTCGGTGGCCTTCACCAGCCCCTCCAGCTCTTCACGCCCGGCAATCACCCGGCTCTGCGGTGAGGCCCAGGCCCCCAGGCGGCTGCCCAGTGGGCGCACCTGGTAATAGTCGTCCGACTCCTTGGCCGACACCTTCACCACCCGCCCCTCGATACGCACCTGGCGTTCCAGCGCCGGCCAGAAAAAGGTCATGGCTGCAAACGGGTTGGCTTGCAGGTGCTGGCCTTTAGCGCTGTCGTAATTGGTGAAAAAGGTGAAACCCTGCTCATCGAGCCCTTTGAGCAACAATACCCGGCAATGCGGACGGCCCTCGCCGTCCACCGTGGCCAAGGTCATGGCGTTGGCTTCCACTGGCGCCTGCTCGGTTTTGACCGCGTCGGCGAACCACTGGTGAAACAGGGCGAACGGCTCGCCCGGCGCCTGGGCTTCTGCCAGGCCATCACGGGTGTAGTCGCGGCGCATATCGGCCAGGGATTGGGTCATTGCTGCGTTCCTTGACGATCAGTTGGTCTTCGCAGGGCTATTGGCAGCTACTTTCTTGTCGGTGGTAGCTTTCTTGGCGACAGGCTTGGCTGGCGCGGCTTTTTTCTTGGCCGTGGTTTTGGCAGGCGCCTTGGCCACGGGCTTTTTCGCTGCGGGCTTGGCAGCCGGCTTGCTGGTGGCCGGCTTGGCGGCAGGCGCCTTGGCATCCTGCACGGCCACCATTGCAGCCGGCGCCGGTGCCGGAGCAGCCTGTTGGTACTTGGCCAGCAGCGCGACCATGGTGTTCTGCGGGGTCAGCAGCATTTCCACGCGGCGGTTGAGGGCACGGCCCTCGGGGCTGTCATTCGCAGCACGCGGCATTACCGAACCCATACCCTTGAGGGTCAGGCGGTCACGCTGCAGGCCGCTGAGGCGGAAAATGGCCGAAACCGACGCGGCGCGTTCCAGGCTGAGCTTCTGGTTGGCAGCAGCGGCACCGCTGGTGTCGGCATGGCCCAGTACCAGTACGGCAGTCTTGGGGTCGCCTTCAACCGTTTTGGCAACCCGGGTGATCGGGCCAAGCGACATGGGCAGCAGCATGTTCGGGCGATCTGGGTTGTACGAGCTGTCCACCGGCAGGGTCACGGCCAACACGTTGTCGCGGCGCTCCAGTTCCAGCTTGCTGTCCTTGATGGCTTCGCGCAGCTTCGGCTCGTACTCGTCCAGCCAGGCCTGGGTCGCCTGCTGGTCGATTTTAGGCACCACAGGGCCCTTGGCTTGCTGGTCGTCACCGCCGAACGGCCACCACCAGCGGCTGGTGCTTTCCGACTTGGCATCGGCCTTGGCCACATTGTCTGTGACGGCTGCCTTCACTTCCTGCTCGGCGACCTTGTCCGAACCGAAAGGCCACCAGCTGGAACCACCTTCCTTGGAGCCCTCCGGGGCGTGGCTGGCGCAACCGGTAACGGCGGTCAGACACAGGGCGAGTGCTAAGGTTTTATGTGAAGACATCAGCGATACACCATGAAATAGAAAGATATTTTGCCTAGGCACTTCAGGCGTTGGCATTGAGGATAGTCAAAGGGCTGAAGCAATACCCGCATTACCCGATCAAAGGCAACCGGCAAGCACACGGACCAGTTTTTGCGCCCGCGGGTCCATGAGCACATAAGGCCCGAGGGTATTGACCACGAAGCCGAACGCCACATCATGCTCCGGGTCGGCGAACCCCACAGAACCACCGGCCCCAGGGTGGCCAAAGGCGCGGGGCCCCAGGCCGAAGGTGGCGTTGGCCACCTCCGGCTGATCGAGCATGCAGCCCAGGCCGAAGCGGGTCTGGGTGAGCAAGGTGCGGTCCTGGCCAAGGCTGTGTTCTCGGGTCAGTTCGTCGAGCAATTCGGACTCGAGCAGGCTGCCGTCCAGCAAACCGGCATAAAACCCCGCCAGGCTGCGTGCGTTGCCGTGGCCGTTGGCCGCCGGCTGCTGCATGCGCCGCCATTCCGGCTTGTTGGTGCTGGTCAGGATCGCCGGGGGGTTGGTAAAGGCACGGGTGGACAAGGCCTCGGGCTCGCGCAGGGTCACCTGCAGCAAGCGCTGCGCCGCGGCGTCGCCGGGGTTGCCTTTGCCGCGGGCAATATGCGCCACGCGGTGAAACGCTTCGTCGGCCAGGCCAACATGAAAATCCAGCCCTAGCGGGCGAGCGGTACGCGCCACGATCGAGTCACCCGGGGCCCGGCCGTCGGTCCGGCGAATCAGTTCGCCGATCAGCCAGCCGTAGGTGATGGCGGCATACCCGTGTTCCGTGCCAGGCGCCCACCACGGCGTTTCGGCCGCCAGGGCATCGACCATGACCTGCCAGTCATACAAGGCTTCGGCCGGCAGCAGTGCGCGTAGGGCGGGCAAACCCGCACGGTGGCTGAGCAGTTGGCGCAGGGTGATCGCTTGCTTACCGGCCTGGGCAAATTCGGGCCAGTAGTTGGCCACCGGTGCATCGAGTGCCAGCTTGCCCTCGCCGACCAGCTGCAGTGCGGTCACCGCGGTGAAGGTCTTGGTACAGGAAAACAGGTTGGCGATGGTGTCGCTGTGCCACGCCTGCTGGCCGTCCTTGTCTGCACTGCCGGCCCACAGGTCGACCACGGTTTCGCCTCCCACCTGGATGCACAGCGCGGCGCCACGCTCCTGGGGATCATCGAACAGCGCGGCAAAAGCCTCGCGCACGGCTTCGAACTTCAGCTCATAGTGACCCTGGATCTGCACCCGCTGCTCTCCGTGTGACGATAGTCAAAAAGGTCTGCATTGTTTCAGTAGTTGGGCGTTTTGCAAACTGGCTTGAGCCCGGCGGTCGCGATGCCCAGCGCACCGCACCCACCTGTAATCATGGCGCCGGTTTCTTCTCCAGGCCGGTGCGCAGTTGCGCCATGGCCTGGGCGTTGGCCTTGCGCACGGCATCGATAAAACCGGGGTACGGTACATCGGTGATCGCCACCAGCCCCAAGTGGCCGTTCTCGCCATCGAGCAGGCGACCGCTGGCCGGCTGGTCGAGGTACTGGAACCAGTGCGCGCCCACGATCATGGGTTGTTGCAAGGCGGCAGTGAGGAAATTGGCATAGGCCGGGCCGCGGTCTTCTTCTCGCGCCAGCTCCAGTGGCCCCGGCCAGAACGGGCCGCGATCACGCGAACCGAACTGGAATTCAGACACCAGCACCGGCTTGTCCAGCTCGGCCAGGCGGGCGAAATCGTAGCCGTCCTGCGGCTTGAGCGTATAAAAGTTGAAACTGAGTACATCGCAGAACTCGGCGCAGGCGTTGACCGCCTCTGGCGTACTCACGGCATAACGGCCCCCCAGCAACAGGTGGTTGGGTGCATGCCATTTCAAGGCATCGGAAATGGTCTTGAAGTAGGTTTCGGCGAAAACCTGCTGGAAGTGCTGGTAGTCGCGCTCGATTTCCGGGTGCTCCGGGCTGGGCAACGGTGCCTCGAAGCCTGGATCCTCCATCAGTTCCCAGGCGTTCAGCTCGATGCCCCAGGCCTTGGACAACCCCTCCTGGTTGCGGTACTTGTCACGCAACTGCTTGAGGAAGGCGCGCTTGGCAGGCACGTCGGTGGTCAGGCGCAATGTGCCGTAGGCCAGGCCATAACGGGCCTTGGGCTCGCTACCCGGTGCGGCCCAGGCCAACTCGTTATCGGCAAAATAGCCGATCAGCCAGGGATCGTCACGGTGATCACGGGCAGCAATGGCCACGGCGCGTTCGGTGGCCATGGCAAAGCGCGGGTCGAACGGGTCGGGCATGCGCCCCCACCAGTCCATGCCGGTGCTGATGCTGGCGTAATCGCCAACGATCGACAGCGGCAGGGTATAGGGCATGCGCCTGGCCTGGCCGAGGGCAGGCTCGCTCCAGTTGCCCAGCGTGTTGAAACCCCAGGCCTGCAAACGGTCGAGCGCATGCGCCTGCCAACGGCCAGTGTCCACTACCAGCGGTGGGCAAGCGGTCGGCTGCCCTGTTGCCGCCGGCGGGCAGGGCTTGCCATAGGCCCGCTGCAGGTTGGCTGCATAGAAGTCGAACCAGCGCCCTTTCTTGAAATTGCGCCCCTGCGAGGACGCATTGCCGTCGTCGTTGTTGCCTTCACCGTAGAACGCTGCCAGGGCGTCGCCCTCTCCCGGGAGTGCCTTGAACATGGCCTCACGCCCGGCGGTGTAGGTACGCCCGCCGTCGGCTGCCACGGCATTGACACCCAGCGAATAGAAGGGGTGGCCATCAGGGGTAATCAGGTACCAGCGGCCATCACGCTTTTCGGTACGGAAAAAACCCTCGGCAGCAAAGGCCGGCCCCGCCAGCAGGCCGCCATAGGCATCCAACTGCTGCTTGCCGCGCTCGGCCAGCCAAGCCTTGAGTTGCTGCTGTTCACGGTTGGCGGCTGCCTTGAGCTGTTCGTCGTTGGCCACCTTTTCCGGCCAACTGCCACGCGTGGACTGCCCATAGGCATCGATCAGTTCACGGTACGCCACCTGGTAGGCCTGGTCGTCATCCTGAATGCCCACCCGTTCGATCAGCAGGTTCTGGGCGACCTTGGGGCCGGGAATGCTCAAGCTGACCGAAGCCACCTGCTTGAGGTCTACAGCGCCGGCGCTGCTGGTCAGCAGCAGCCGCTGGCCGCCGTGCAGCCAGGGCATGGGGGGGCCTGCGCGCATGCCCTGGCTCAACGGCGAACTGGCGGTCAACGGCACCATCACGGTTTGCGCCGGGCCGGCCGGCAAATCGATACGGCTGGTCAGGGTGCGCCCATCGCTGCCTTGCACCGTGACATCCACGGTCAGCGCCCAGTCCATGGCACTTTGCAGGCGCAAGGTAAGGAACTTGCCGCTGGACCAGTCCCACACACCACTTTGCGGGCTCAGGCGCAAGGTCGGCCGCTGCGCCGGGTTGAACACCACACGCCGCAGCACCTCGCCTTCGGCCGTCTGCTCTGCGTTGTACTGCGGCATACCGGCATCCTCGGTCGCCACGTTGACCACCGAGGCCGGGCGCACGAAGCTGAACAGCGTCTGCTGCCCGGCCCATACGGACGAGCTGAACAACAGGGCGAAAACAGCGGGCAGGGTACGGCGGACCATAAGGCTGGGGCTCTCCTTCAGGGCCATCATGGCCCAGGACTGAGTAATGGACAGCGCGCCGAAGCAAGTGCTCCGGCGATCAGGAAATCTCCCGCCGGAACGGCGGCAGCGCATTGAGAATAGCCTTGCCATAGCGCTGGGTGACCAGGCGCCGGTCAAGCAAGGTGATGATGCCGCGGTCCTGTTCGGTACGCAGCAACCGACCGCAGGCCTGGATCAGCTTGAGCGAGGCGTCGGGCACGGCGATTTCCATGAACGGGTTGCCGCCGCGGGCCTCGATCCATTCGGCCAGGGCAGCTTCGACCGGGTCGTCGGGCACCGAGAACGGAATCTTGGCGATGACCACGTGCTCGCAATAGGCCCCCGGCAGGTCGACCCCTTCGGCGAAGCTGGCCAGGCCGAACAGCACGCTGTGCTGGCCGTCGTCGACCCGGGCCTTGTGCTTGTTGAGGGTTTCCTGCTTGGACAGGTTGCCCTGGATCAGCACCAGTTTGCGCCAGTCCCGGTCCAGGCCGTCGAACACATCCTGCATTTGCTTGCGTGACGAGAACAGCACCAGCGCACCCCGGGCCCCTTCGACGATACCCGGCAGCTCACGGATGATCGCCGCCGTATGCGCGGTAGCGTCGCGCGGGTCGGCTTGCAGGTCAGGCACCCGCAGCAGGCCGGCATCGCCATGCACGAACGGGCTGGGCACCACACAGGTGACGGCATCGCGCGGTAACCCCGAGCGCATGCGGAAGCGGTCGAACTTGCCCAGCGCGGTCAGTGTGGCCGAGGTCACCAGCGCGCCATGGGCCACGCTCCACAGGCTGCGGCGCAACATTTCGGCAGCGAGGATGGGGCTGGCGTTGACTTCGATGTCGAACAACGCCCCGCTTTCAGCCAGGGTGAGCCAGCGCGCCATCGGCGGGCTGTCTTCCGGGTCTTCGGCGGTAAAGGCCGTCCACAGCTCCCAGTTGCCCTGGGCACGGGTGACGAGGCTGCCGAACAGTGGGTACCACTCTTCGGCCTGGTGGCTGGCGATACCGATGCTGACCTCGCCGTCCATGCCCTCCTTGAGCAGGTCGGCCAGCCGCGTGAAGAGATCGTTGAGCCGGGCAAAGCCCTTTTTCAGCTCAATGCCGACCTCACGGATCTGCTCCGGTACCACGCCACCTTCGAAGCGGTAACGCGGCCGTTCGCGGCCTTCGGTGTCCTCGCTCGGGCGGAAGTCGGCTACCTGTTCGCACAGGGTGAACATGAACTGCTGTTGGGTGCGGACTTCCCGCGCCAGCTCCGGCACCTGCTCGATGTATTTGCCCAGGTCCCCCGGCAGCGGGTGCTGGGCCAGCAGTTTGGTCAGGTTCTTGGCGGTCTGCTCCAGCCAATCGGCGGTGGAGCGAAGCCGCGAGTAATGGGCGAAATGGCCGATGGCCTTGTCTGGCAGGTGGTGGCCTTCGTCGAATACATACAGGGTATCGCGCGGATCGGGCAATACCGCGCCGCCGCCCAGGGCCAGGTCGGCCAGTACCATGTCGTGGTTGGTGACGATCACATCGACCTTGCCCATCCCCTCACGGGCCTTGTAGAACACGCACTGCTGGAAGTTCGGGCAGTGGCGACCAGTGCACTGGCTGTGGTCGGTGGTCAGCCGGGCCCAGTCCTGGTCCTCCAGGGCCTCGGGCCAGCTGTCACGGTCCCCGTCCCAGCGGTTGCCGGCAAGCTTTTCGATCATGCTGTTGAATAGCTTCTGGCTGCGCTCATCGACTTCGATGTGGAAGCCTTCTTCTTCGAACAGCTGGGCAGTGGCCGACTGGGCATGGCCTTCCTGCAGCAGGATGTCGAGTTTCGACAGGCACAGATAGCGGCCACGGCCCTTGGCCAGGGCGAAGCTGAAGTTCAGCCCGCTGCTGCGCATCAGGTCGGGCAGGTCCTTGATGACGATCTGCTCCTGCAGGGCCACGGTCGCGGTGGCGATCACCAGGCGTTTGCCGGCGGCCTTGGCGGCCGGGATCGCGGCCAACGCATAGGCGACCGTCTTACCGGTACCGGTGCCCGCCTCCACCGCCACCACGGCAGGCTCGCCGGCACGGCGGCCTTCATCGTCGCAGGGAATGTCGCCAAGCACCTTGGCCACTTCGGCGATCATCAGGCGTTGGCCATAGCGCGGCTTGAGGCTCTTGGCTTCGAGAAAACGCGTATAGGCGCCCTGGATGGTGGCTTTGAGTTCGTTGCTGATCATGGTCTGCAGACGCCCGTAGGGCTGGATATATTTTCAGTGTTTCGCATGGGGCGGCTATCATACCCCGCTATTGCCTATCGTGCCGCATGGAGATCCAGATGCTCGCCTTTACCCTGCCCTACACACTGCATGTTCTGGCCGCCCTGGTATGGGTTGGCGGCATGTTCTTCGCCTGGCTGGTGCTGCGCCCCGCCACGGTTACAGCCCTTGAGGGGCCTGCGCGCCTGCGCTTGTGGGTGGAAGTTTTCCGACGCTTCTTCGTCTGGGTCTGGCTGGCGGTGGCGATCTTGGCGATAAGTGGTATCGGCATGTTGCACCTGCGCTTCAGCGGGTTCGAGACTGCGCCGAAGTACGTTCACGTGATGGTCGGCGGCGGGATCGCCATGTTCGCCTTGTTCATGCGCATCCAGGCCTTGCTGTTGCCAGAGTTGAAAGCGGCGGTACAGGCGCAGGACTGGCCCACGGGTGCGGCGGTGCTGGCCCGCATTCGGCGAATGGTGGGCATCAACCTGTTGCTGGGGCTGGCCGTGGTCGCGGTGGCCAGTTCGCGGCTGGTGATCTGATCGCAGGCAGCCCTTCGCCTGGCGGGCTGCCTGCGCGGCCGGTGGGTGGGGCCCATGGCGACAACGCCGCACCCAGGCCCCTGCACACGGTTCAGAGGCGCTGCAGGATCAGCTCGCCCGCCGCCCCCGCCAAGCCCGGCTGGCCAGGCTGCCCCGGTCGGCCATTGGCACCGGCATCGGTGCGGTACACCAGGCAACCCTTGCTCGCCCCACCTTTGCCGGCCTTGCCAGGCTCACCGGGCTTGCCCGGCGCCCCGCCATCGAGGCGCACCACGATGTGCTCCTGGGCAAAGCCTTGCGGCAAGCTCAGGCGTATGCGCCCACCTGCTGCACCATCATGGCCGTTGCCGCCATCATCGCCATTGGCCCCGCGGCTGGCCTGGCCCCAGGTGCAGCCGCCGGCCTGGCCATTGCCGCCGTCGAGCCCAGCGTAGCCCGGTGCACCGGCGCCGCCCCGGGCGTCGATGACCAGCTGCTGGGCATCCAGCTCCGCCAATACCAGGTCCAGGCTACGCCCGGGGCGGGCTGCCCGCTGGTAGCTGCCCGCAGCGCCGGTGGCACTCAACTCGCTGCCCTCGCCCAGGCGCGCGCTACGCACGTCGATCAGCAACGGCTGCTCGCCAGGGGCCACGACAATCCGCGCATCACGCCCCAGCTCCAACTGGTCGACCTTCAATTGCGCCAGCGACGCAGGCAGCATCAGGGTGGCAGCATCGGCAACACGCAAATGCTCAAGGTGTACGCTGGCCGACTTGCTCGGCAGGCGCAGCATGGAATTGGCAGCAACCTCCAGGCTTTCGGCGTGGGCAAAGGGGGCAGCCAACAGGGCAAGCAGTATCAGATTACGCATTTCGCAGCGCCTCCTGCGCACGGGGAATGGACATGACGTGGAATATCCCCGTCAACAGAATTTGCAGGCGATCGAACCAACGGTGGCTGCGCCCGCGCAAGCTGCCATTGAAGAACAGAATTTCCAGCAGATGCAGGCTGAGCACAACGATGCCTAGGGCATTGATCAGCAGATTGAAAGGCAACGGCTGGGGCAGCAACTGGTTGAACAACACCACGCCCCAGAATGCGACTGTCAGGACCTTGCCCAGGCCCAGGATGAACTTCATAACCCCGCCCCCATTGATTGTTGTTATGGCGTGCCGGCCCGTTCGCGCCGGCCGTGCGCTCCACATTAACTGCAATGCCAAGGCAGGCGCCAGCACCCGTCAGCTGAGGTGCAGTTCCACCCGTCGGTTGCGCGCGCGCCTTTCCTCGGTTTCATTGTCGGCGGCGCTGAGAAAGCGCCCGTGCCACTGCGCAAGGCACGGGCGCACGCCGAACTAGCGCTGGATCTTGATCTCGGTACGGCGGTTCATGGCACGCCCTTCGGCCGTGGCATTGTCGGCCACCGGCTGGGTTTCACCGGCCCCCACCACCGACACGAAGCTGCTGCGCGGTACACCGCTCTGCACCAGGTAGTCGGTCACCGAGTGGGCACGGCGCTCGGACAGTTTCTGGTTGTAGCTGTCGGAGCCGACACTGTCGGTATGGCCGCTGACACTCAGGCGGGCAGAGGGCGCTTCCTGTTTCAGCCGCGTGGCAATCGTGTTGAGGCGCTCCTTGTCAGTGGCAGTCAGGCGTGCAGAGTCGAATTCGAAGTGCACATCACGAATGACGATGACTTCTTCCTTCTCCACCACCACCACTTCCTCGACCACCGCCGGCGCAGCTGGCGGGCAGCCGTTGGCATCGACCTGCACACCCCGTGGGGTGCCCGGGCACTTGTCGCGGCTGTCCGGCACGCCATCGCCATCTTCGTCGCCATCACCATGGGCCCAGCAATAACCTGCCGCCAGGCCGCCGCCCAGCAACGCGCCCCAGCCAGCCCAGCTGGAACTTTCGATAGCGCCCAGCGCGGCGCCACCGACACCCCCGACGGCGGCACATTTAGGCCAGTCGGTTTTTTGCAAACCTGCACAACCAGTCAACACACTGGTGAGCAGTACCAGGGGTAACGCTGTGCGTACTATGCTCATTTCATTGCTTCTCCTAGGGGGAATCGGCATAAGGCCGATCTCTGGGAGTAAAGACCGCGCATTCCAATGCTGCCAGCAATTAGCCACGACGCGGTCACATGCCTCTATGCCCGCACGCTGCAGCCGGCTAGTCTTGGACGACTTGAACGAGGATTGGCAATGACCGCAGGTTTTTCCCAACGTACCCCGCAGCAGGCCCTGGCGGCCCTGCTCGAACGCTTCACCCCGCAACGCCTGCTGTTGGTGGGCACCCGCTTCCCGGCGCTGGACGCCTTTGCCCAAGCGCACCCGCAGGTGACCATCGCTACCGCTGCGCCAGGGCCACTGCCTGCCGAACTGGCAGCCCAGCGTTTCGACCTGGCGTTGCTGGTGGACTGCCTGGAACACCTGCCCAAGCGAACCGGCCTGGAGTTGCTGGGCGGCATTCGCAACCTCAATGCCAGCCGGGTTGCCGTGCTGGCCGACCTGGCGGCGTGCAGCTGGCAGGACACCGACTTTTTCGCCCTGGCATTGTCAGCCAGCGAGAAATTCTGCCGCGATGAGCAGGTGTTGAGCCTGTTCACCTATGATCTGCATGATTACAAGCAGGTCCCGGACTGGCTCAACGCCAGGTTCTGGGCCAACCCGGAAATGTTCGGGAAGTACTGGTGGTAAACCCATGAATATCAAGGGCTTACCTCACCATGACCACCAGCATTGCTATGCCCGAGCAGGGCCAAGTGTCACCAGCCTGTCACCAGCCTTGTCACCAAAGACCAGATCAGCACCTATCTGTCTGGCATTACAGGCGCTCAGGGATCTACTACCTGAGGGTCCGTCCACGGGGCTGTTCCGCCCGTAGTCTCACCATCTCTCTCAGATCTACCGATAGGCCGACCGCTATGCAGTTCTCCAAGGACATCCTCAAGACACTGGCTGTCTTCCACCTCGACCGCCCTGAGGCTTCGTGGGAGGACCTCAAGGAACGTCTCAAGGAGATCGCTGAGGACGCGCTACAGGGCCATAGCGAGGACTCACGGGGCCTCTACATGGAAATCTATGACCAGATGAGCAACCACCTCGCAGAGGCAGCCTCAACCGGTCGGTTCAATGCGAGTCAACAACGAGCCATAGGCACCGGTCAACGTATGCTCAGGGCTGCTCAAGACCGCCTTGATGGTCGCCCGCAGGACCTCACGGAGATCATTGGGGAGCTATCTTGTGGCACGTCTGTAGCCCCTTCTGTGTCCCTATCTGTATTACCGTCTGGCGAGCCGACAACCTTTGAGACCCTCTCAGGGCTCTATCTGGCTGAGCGCAAAGGCAACGTCACCGCCACCACTCACAAATCAGTTACGTCAGCTTGCCGAACCCTCAGCGGGCTCCTTGGAGACTTGAACCTCAAGACCCACACTCGGGCCGATATGGTGGCGCTCAAGGAGAAAATCATTGATGGTCGCAAACCTCTGACATCTAACAAGCTACTAACTCAGCTATCAACGGTGATGAGCTGGGCGGTAAATAACGGTTTCCTTGAGCGCTCCTTTGATAAGGGCTTGAAGATTGAGCGAGGCGCTGAGAGCACTCGCAAGCCTCTGACTCAGGATCAGGTGATCACAATCATGGATCACGCGAATGGTCTGGCTATTGACGACTGGAAGCGCTGGGCGTTGTCCCTTGGGGTTCTTACAGGTGCCCGTATTGGCGAGATCTACCAGTTGAACAAAGAGGACATCAAGCAGGTGGACGGAATCACCGTTATCGACATCTGAATCGCCCCTGGTTTCGTAGACACCTCCAAGCCTCATAATGAGGCCCAAATAGGAGGTGCCATGAGTCGTCAGCGTTACCCCGAAGAATTCAAGATCGAAGCGGTCAAGCAAGTGACCGAGAAAGGCAAACCCGTCGCCGATGTCGCCCAGCGCCTGGGCGTGTCCGTGCATAGCCTTTACGCCTGGATCAAGGTCTACAGCAAGCCCCAAGAGCAGCGTCAGCAAGACGACGATCAGCAGGCCGAACTGCGCAAGCTGCGCGCTGAACTCAAGCGCGTGACGGAAGAGCGAGACATCTTAAAAAAGGCCGCCGCGTACTTTGCCAAGGAGTGCGGCTGAAGTACGCCTTCATCAAGAAGCACTCGACTGATTACCCGGTGCGGCGCCTTTGCCAAACCCTCAAGGTGCACCCCAGCGGCTACTACGCCTGGCTGGCCGAGCCTCAATCTGCCCGAGCAAAAGAAGATCAACGTCTGCTTGGCTTGATCAAACACGCTTGGCTAGAAAGCGGAGGTGTATACGGCTACCGCAAAATTCACGATGACCTACGTGAGCTGGGAGAGGAATGCGGACGAAATCGAGTCGGGCGCTTGATGCAGGCGGAGGGGCTGCGTTCGCAAACGGGCTATCGGCGGCGTCCAGGGTTTTACGGTGGAAAACCAACAGTGGCCTCGCCCAACCACCTCGCGCGGCAGTTCAAGGTCAGTGAGCCGAACAAGGTCTGGGTGACAGATATCACTTACATCCGCACCTATGAAGGATGGCTCTATCTGGCGGTAGTGCTGGATCTGTTCTCACGCCAAGTAATTGGTTGGTCAATGAAGCCAAGGATGTGCAGCGACCTGGCTATCGACGCAATGTTGATGGCTGTGTGGCGACGCAAGCCACAGCAGCAAGTGATGATTCACTCAGATCAAGGTAGTCAGTTCAGTAGCTCAGATTGGCAAAGCTTCTTGAAGGCTAACAATGTAATCAGCAGCATGAGCCGGCGGGGAAACTGCCACGACAATGCCGTAGCCGAGAGCTTTTTCCAGCTTTTGAAGCGGGAGCGAATCCGACGAAAGATCTACACAACCCGTGAAGAAGCCCGAAGTGATATTTTCGATTACATCGAAATGTTCTATAACCCTAAACGCCGACACAGCAGTGCTATGCAGCTGTCTCCAATAGAATATGAGAAACGCTATTTCCTGAGCTTGGAGAGTGTCTAGGAAACCAGGGGCGATTCACTCACAGACGTTCGCTTTCACAAGTCACTCTAATCCCTCAAGGAGAACCCCATGGACCACCTACAGGCCCTCTACTGGGTCTGTCTGGCCGTGCAACTGGGGTTCTGGTTGTGGTCGCATAGACCACCCTAAGGCCCTTTGAGAATCTGACAGAAAAATCTGAAAGGTCACCATTACAAGACTTCCCGCGCTGGCTCCCCCGTAGGCCCTCGCATGGGTGCCGGTGGGCGCGTTAAGGACCCCGGTTAATTCACCCTTGCGGTCTTGCTGTCTGTCACCAACACTGTCACCAGCTTTGTCACCAAACTCCTTGAGGTCCTCTATGAAGCCCGCTACGCTTGGCCTGCCGCCATACCCCACTCAGTTCTGGGCCAACCCGGAAAACTTTGGCAAGTACTGGTGGTGATGATGAGTGTCTCGGTCTGCCCTTGTGGCAGTGGCAACCTGCTTGATGCCTGCTGTGGGCATTACCATGCCGGTACCCCCGCACCCGACGCCCAGACGCTGATGCGCTCACGCTACAGTGCCTACGTGCTGGGCCTGGTCGACTACCTGGTCGCCACCACCCTGCCAGCCCAACAGGCCCAGCTGGACCGCGCCGGCATGGCCGCCTGGAGCGCCCAGAGCACCTGGCTGGGGCTGGAAGTGGAAAGCGCCCAAGTGCTGGGCGGCCAGCCCGAGCATGCCTTTGTCACGTTCACCGCACGCTGGCACGACCCGGACGGCGACCACCAGCACCGCGAGTGCTCGGCATTCGTCCAGCACGCCGGGCGCTGGTACTTCATAGACCCCACGGTCGCGTTGAAGGCCGGGCGCAATGACCCTTGCCCATGCGCCAGCGGGCAGAAGTTCAAGAAATGCTGCGCCAGTTACATGGGGAACCGAGCATGATCGAACGCGCCCGTCTGCTGCTGCTCGGTTCGCTGCTGGCATTGCTGACGGGCTGCGCCAGTTGGAGCGCAGACGACTGGCGCCCGCCTGAAGTGCACCTGGTCGAGGTCGAAACGGTCAAGGCCAGGTTGCTGCAGCAGGAATTCGTACTGCACCTGGAGGTCATCAACCCCAACGACAGCCGTCTGTTCATTCGCAGCCTGGCCTATGCCGTGCGGCTCAATGACCTGCTGCTGGTGCAGGATGAAACCAGCCTGTGGCGCAGCGTAGGCGGCCACGACCGGCGAACCTTCAAGATCACCGCACGCACCAACCTCTGGCGGCAACTCAAGCCACTGGCCAAGCTGCTGAAAAGTGGGCAGCCGCTGCATTACACCCTGCAGGGCGACCTGGCCACTGGCCTGCTGATTCACCGGGACCTGCACTTATCGCGCAGTGGTGAGATAATCCCCGGCGATCACATCCCGGAGTAACCCTGCAATGTCCCAACAACCCCACGTTCATGGCCCTGACTGCAACCACGACCATGACCATCACCACGACCACGGCCATGTCCACGGCCCACACTGCAACCACGGCCATCAGGAGCCGGTACGCAACGCCCTGAAGGACGTTGGCCGTAACGACCCGTGCCCGTGCGGCAGCGAGAAAAAATTCAAGAAGTGCCACGGCGCCTGATCTAGCGCGTCTGTGGGGGTATGGCCCGCCGCGCCTGCTTCGCGCACCATGCCCCCGGTCCAGCACTGCCCGCCGTGCCTGGCGCTACGCGGCCTTGCGCCGGTTCGCCCCCAGCAAGTCCTGGTACCACAGGCCGGCGTCATAGGCGATTGTCACCAAGGTGGTCCCCGCATAGCGCGGCTGCTGGGCCATGCGCTGGGCAACCGCTAGGCAGGCGGCGGCAGTGTTACCGACGAAGACCCCGCTTTGCATATAGAACCAACGTTGCGCTGCCAACATTTCGGCATGCTGCACCTGCGCCCGTTCGTCCACCAGCGACCAGTCCAGAAATGGCGGGCTGACGCCTACCGCCATGCCTTCGAAGCGGTGATCGGTGAATACGCCAGCCTTGGAGTCACAGCCGTTGGGGTCGACCAGCACTGTCGACACCTCGAAACCGTGATCCTTCAGCCCCAGGGTAATGCCTGTGAAACTGGCGCCCGTGCCCGCGCAGCCAACGAACAGGATGTCCTTGCCGGCGCCCGCGTTGGTCAGTTGCAGCGCCAGTTCACTGGCTGTCTGGTAGCGGTGCGCTTCGATACCCACCGGGTTGTTGAACTGGTCGGTATAGAAGTATGACTTGCCCAGCGCGGCCTGGTTTTCCAGGTGGTGCATCACCACGTCCTTGGGCGTGGCACCGGCCATCAGCATTTCCTTGCCAATCAGCCGGGCGCCGAAGCATTCCAGCAAGTCCCGTTTGGTCTGGCTGAAACTCAGCCCAACCGCCAGCTCGACGGCCACCTGATACGCGTGGCATGCCGCCAGCAAGCCGAAGCCAAAACTGCCGCCGGTTTTTTCGATGACCGTGGTCACCCCTGGGATGATGTCGCCGTTGCGCACGGCGTGCTCAACGATGCGCCGGGCGGCGCGGTACTTGTGGCTGCCACCGGGGTTGTTCATTTCCAGCTTGGTGTAGATGCGCTCGCTGACGTTGATGAGTTCGCTCATTTTCGGCTCCCTTCCATGGAAGTCTGCAGGCAGGCCTTGTTCTGCAACAGGCCAACGGTGGCGATCAGCAGGCCGATGCACAGGGCCATGCAGATGGCGTTGGTGCCGTCCCAGCCCACTGTGCTCAACAGCAGCGCGGGGCTGAACGCACCGATGGTGGCGCAGATGGCAATGCCCAGATCGTTCTTGCCCTGCATCTGCATCGCTGCCGGGCTGTTTTGCAGCGACTGCGCCAACAAGGCTCCGCCACCGACGTAGGTCAGGTTCCAGCCCAGCCCCAGGGCGATCAGCGCCACGGTCATCATGCTGTAGCTGTGCGACCAGATATTCAGCGCCGAGCAGCCGATCAACAGGGCCAGGCCCGCGCAGATGGTAGTCCGGATGCCCAGGCGCTGGATGATCGCCCCGGTGAAGAATGACGGGGCGAACATGGCGATCACGTGCCACTGGATGGCCAGGCGCACGTCGGTAAAGTCTTCGTGCATATGCTTCATGTGCATCGAGGCCTGGATCATCAGCAGGTTCATGATGCCGTAGCCCAGCGCCGCGACCGCCATTGCCACCAACACGCTGGGGCTCAAAGGCTCGCTGCGGCTGCTGGCCGACGTGGCAGCGCTGCCGGTTGCAGCGGCCAGGCCGGTGTCGTTGGGCAGGCACACTGCAATCAACAAAGACAACAGCGCCAGGCCGATGAACGCGGCATAACACAGCGAGAACAGTGGGTAGCCACCCACGTCGCGCAGCCACTCGGTGAGCGTCGGGCCCACCACGGCGGCAATCACGCCCCCGGCCACGACCAGCGACAGGGCTTTTGGCTTGAGGGCCTGGGAAAGGTTGTCGGTGGCGGCAAAACGGTTGAAGTTGGCGAAGGCGATGTAAACACCCAGCGCCGAGTGGCTGAGTACCAGCGTGGCAAAATGCTGGTGCTCCACCGCCAGAAAGCCGCTGACACCAGACACCGCCAGCGGAATGGCCCCCAGCATGAAGGCCTTCTTGCGGCCGATACGGCTCATCAACCTGGAAACCGGGTAGGTTGCCAGCATCAGGCACAGGAACTGGAACCCATACGGCACCGTCGACCATGCGGCGTCGGGGGCCAGTGCGGCGCCAACGATGGCCGCCATGGTCACCGACATCACGGCGGTGGTCAGGTTGATCGACTGGGCGGTGAAGTACAGGTAGGTGCGCCGCGGCAGGGTAGTGTTCATAAGGCATGCTCGTGGTAGGCGCCAAGGTCGATTTCGGCATCCGGGAACACGCAGATCAGGCGTTCCTTGCCTTTGCCCAGCCGTTTGCGCTTCACGCTCAGGCGCCCTATGCGCCTTGGCGAATCGAGGTGGGTGCCACCACACGGAATCTCGATGCCGTTGTAGGTCCACAAGCGTGCGTCTTCCAGCCCCTCGACGGCGTAATGCTCGATGGGCGCGTCGCCACCGATCAGTTCGTTGGCGCGCCGTTCTATCTCGATCACCTCCTCAGCGGTGAAGGCGTCCTCGACCAGAAAGTCGAACCGAGCCGTGTCCTCCTTGATGTGGCAGCCGATGGTCCACTGCTTCAGTTCCTCACGCAGGCCGATGGCAGCGGCATACAGGAAGTGGCTGGCACTGTGAGAGAGTGTTAGCCGCTCGCGCCGTTGAATATCGATGCTCACACGGGCAGGCATATCGACAGTCACTTCATCGAGCAAGTGCAAGTCGTCCGGGTGCACGGTGTGAATGATGATGCCGCCCAGTTTCCCGCCTTTGAAACCTTCCAGGCGAATAGGGCTGCCATAGAGTTTCTTGACCCAGACAAAACGCACCTTGCCGATCGGAAGTTCAATGATTCCATAATCAGCTTCCTGGCCACCGCCTTCTGGATAAGCCACGGTACTTTGCAACTCGATACCGTCGCTGTGCACACGCGTTACTTGCGTATTGGCAGCGGCCAGGTATTGATCCTTGTAATACAGTTTTTCGGTATTGCGCAGAACTTCGTAATTCAGAGCATTCATGACTCGAGTACCACCTGCAATGATGTTTTGACCTGCACCCGGGCGGCGGCAGGGATGTCTTTGGTAACGATGCAGCCCGGCCCGATGAAGGCGCCGTCACCAATGTGGATAGCCCCTAGCACGCTGGCGAACGCGCCGACCTGAACCCGGTCGCCCAGCGTCGGGTGGCGGGGGCTGGAAGGGTTGCCGCTGATGCCGCGGGCCCCCAGGGTGACGCCGCCGAGCACGTAGCAGTCGTCACCGATGGTCGCGGTTTCACCAATGACGGTGCCCATGCCGTGGTCGATGATGAAGCGCGCGCCAATACGGCTGCGGAAGTGGATCTCTGCGCCCGACAGCATCTTGCCGCGGCGCGAGATCATGGCGGCCAGGCACTGCCCACCGGCGCCATATACCGATGCGCCATGGCGGTACACCCAGTGTGCAAGCCGATAATGCAAAACCGCCGAATAGGAAGTATAAGTTCGGGCAATGAATACCAGGTCGCGGCCGGCGGCAGGGTCTTTGCTGGCGAATGCCAACAAGTCGTCATGGGCCTGTTCCGCCACCCGTTCAATAACATCGGTTTGTTTCAGCGCTTCGAATTCTTCAATTGAACAGCACTCCAGTAACGCCGAGGTCACAAGGTTTTTTACAACGTTGAATGACTCCAGTTCTTCAGGCACAGGAAGCCTGGCAATGACGGCTGATTGCATGTCCATAGGGTGCACGGCTCTATATCCAGTTGTCTGGTGTTTACAGACGTTAAACGGGCTGCCAGGGCTGGCAGCCGAAAGTTCCGACGAGGGAATAGTGGCAGGTAATGGCCATGTGCAAACGAACAGTCGACAAGCATTTCCGTTAACTGTTAGGCTTTTTTTTCTAACGGTTGGGAACCTGCCATGAGCACCTGCAGCCTTCATCAATTGCTCAAGCAACGCCTGGATGCAGGGGAATGGTTGCCTGGGCAGCGCATGCCCTCCATTCGCAAGCTCACGGCGGCGGTCGATTTCAGTTACCACAATGTGGTCTCGACCTATGCCCAGCTGGTCAGCGAAGGGGTACTGACCGCCTCGCCAGGGCGCGGCTACTTCGTCGCCAACCGCAGCCGGCAGGCGAACGTGATCCACGAACCCGAGTGCATGGCCGGCGACCCGCTGTTCCGGCTGCTGCAGGGCGGCCAGCACTACACCAAACTTGGCAGCGGCTGGCTGCCCCCGGCGTGGCGCGACACCGAGCTGCTGGCCAAGGCGATTCGGCGCACGGCGCGGCTGGAGCAAAGCTCCCTGGCCGAGTACGGCGATATCCAGGGCTACCTGCCCATGCGCAAACAGCTGTGCGTGCACATGAAACGCCTGACCCGGGTTGAAGTGCGCCCCAACCAGTTGCTGACCACGCTTGGCGCCACCCAGGGCCTGGACCTGGTCGCCCGGTTGCTGATCAAGCCGGGTGACCATGTGTTCGTCGACGAGCCGGGCAACGGCAACCTGATCAAGCTGATACAACTGGCCGGCGGCCAGGTGGTCGGCATCCGCCGAACCCAGGACGGGCCAGACGTAGAAGAAATGCGCAGCTACCTGGCCAGGCACAAGGTCAAGGCGTTTTTCTGCAACAGCACTTTCCACAACCCCACTGGCAGCAACATCAGCCCGCACAACGCCTTCAGCGTGCTGCGCCTGGCCGTGGAACACGAGTTCTACGTGGTGGAGGATGACGTGTATGGCGACTTCAGCCCGGCCGTGCGCCAGACGTTTGCCGAACTGGACAACCTGGACCGGGTCATCTACATCGGCAGCTTTTCCAAATGCCTGTCGGCGTCGTTACGGGTAGGTTTCATCGCCTGCTCGCAAGACCTGATCGAGCCGCTGACCCGCCTCAAGCTGCTGACCTGCGTGGCGGTGCCGGCGTTTTGCGAGCGTTTCGTCAACACCATCCTGTCGGACGGCACCTACGCCCGGCACATGAAAGATGTGCAGCAGCGGCTGATCCGCCAGCAAGTACAGACACAGCGTTTGCTGCTCGAGCGCGGCTGGCAGTTCGAGATCGCGCCGCAGGGTGGCATGTTCCTCTGGGTCTACCACCCGCAACTGCCTGACCTGCAGCCGTTGATGCGCAAGCTGGAACAACACAAGATCCTGCTGATGCCCGGCTCGGCGTTCGCTGTCAGCCGTGATTACCGGCGTTACGCCCGCATCAATTGCACGCATTTTTCCGATGCCCTGGCAGGGCACTTCGAGGTTTGACCCGCCACCGGCAAATAAACCGACCTGGGACCTTGCATGGCGCCTGCGCGCTCACTACCTTAGCGCCTTTGCAAACTCGCCTCGCCCTGCAGGAGCCCTTGCCATGGCCGCCGCCGCCTTTCCTCATTTCCGCCCGCGGTTCACCACCGCTGCCACGCTGCTCGGCCTGCTTGGGCTGGCCGGCTGCCAGACCGGCGGCTACCAGGGCAGCGTGCCACCCGCCAGCGGCGTGCAGCCGCTCAAGGGCCTGGCACAGAACGTCTCGGTGCGGCGCAATGCCATGGGCGCACCGCTGATCGAAAGCAGCAGTTTCCATGACGCCCTTTTCAGCCTGGGCTATGTGCATGCCGGCGACCGCATCGAACAGATGGTCGCCATGCGCTTGCTGGCCCAAGGCCGCCTGGCGGAACTGGCCGGCAGCGACGCGCTCGACATCGACCGCCTGATGCGCGCCGCCAACCTCAAGCAAAGCGCCGCCCAGCAATACGCCGACGCATCGCCACGGCTCAAGCGCTTTTTCGAGGTGTACGCACGCGGGGTCAATGCCTACCTGTTCCGCTACCGCGATAAGCTGCCAGCGGATTTGGCCAACAGTGGCTATCGCCCCGAATATTGGAAGCCTGAAGATTCGGCGCTGCTTTTCTGCCTGTATGCGTTCAGCCAGTCGGTGAACCTGCAGGAAGAACTCAGCGCCCTGACCCTGGCGCAGAAAGTCGGCAGCGACAAACTGGCCTGGCTGCTGCCCGGTGCACCGGACGAGCCCTTGGCCACAAGCGAAGTCGACAAGCTCAAGGGCCTCAACCTGGCCAGCCAGTTGCCAGGGCTGCCGGCGCTGGCGGCCGCCAGCCAGAAGCTGGCCGACCTCGACCTGCTCGGTAGCCCAGGCTCGGCCAACCTGGCCCTGGGCCCGCAACGCAGCCGCAGCGGCAAAAGCCTGCTGGCCAGTGACAGCCGCGCCGCCTGGGCCCTCAGCCCGGTGCAAATCCACACCAGCAAGTACCAGGTTGCCGGCCTGTCGCTGCCGGGCCTGCCGATCGTGTTGGCCGGCTACAACGGCAAACTGGCCTGGAGCAGCAGCGCAGTCATGGCCGACAACCAGGACCTGTTCCTGGAACAACTGCGCCGCCAGGGCAGCCAGCTGAGCTACCTGGCAGATGGCAAGTGGTTGCCGGCCCGCGCGCGCAGCGAAACCTTCTTCGTGCGCGGCCAGCGGCCACAGCGCGAAGTGATGTATGACACCCGCCACGGCACCCTGCTGGCCCAGCCCGACAACGCCAGCCTGGGCCTGGCCCTGAACTTGCCGCAGTTCAAGGGCGACCGGAGCCTGGATGCGCTCTTCGACCTGACCCGCGCCGGCAACCTCGAGCGCGCCTTCGACAGCACCCGCGAGGTCACTACGGCCGCCCTCAACTTCGTGTTCGCCGAGCCCGAGCACATCGGTTGGCAGGTCAGCGGGCGCTACCCCAACCGCCGCGAAGGCCAGGGCCTGCTGCCCTCCCCTGGTTGGGACGGGCGCTATGACTGGGACGGCTACGCCGACCCGATGCTGCACCCGTACGACCAGGACCCCACTGCTGGCTGGATCGGCCATGCCAACCAGCGCAGCCAGCCACGCGGCTATGGCATGCAGTTGTCCAGCACCTGGTACTACCCTGAGCGTGCCGAGCGCCTGGCCCAGCTGGCTGGCAATGGCCGCCATGACAGCCGCAGCCTGATGGCCCTGCAGAACGACCAGGTCACGCTACTGGCCAATCAGCTCAAGCAGATGTTCGACGCCCCCGGCATGGCCCAGCCGCTGAAGCAGGCAATCGACGCCCTGCCAGGCGCACAACGCGACAAGGCCCGCGAGGCATTGGCGCGGCTCAAGGCATTCGACGGTCGCCTGAGCCCGGTATCGGCAGACGCCGCGCTGTATGAACTGTTCCTGCAGGAAGTCGCCAGGCAGACTTTCCTCGATGACCTCGGCCCTGCGTCCAGCCCTGCCTGGCAGGCCTTCGTAAGCAACGCGCGGTTGTCGTTCTCGGCACAGGCCGATCACCTGCTGGGGCGCGACGACAGCCCGTTCTGGGACGACCGCAACACCCCGCAGAAAGAAGACAAGCCAGCCATTCTGGCCCGCAGCCTGGCGGCAGCCGTGGATGCCGGCACTGCGCAGCTGGGCGCCGACCGCCGCGCCTGGCAATGGGGCAAGCTGCACCAGTACCACTGGCCGGCGCCGGCCTACCATGGCTTGGGCGATGCGCTCAGCCGTGCGCCGCAAGCCGCAGGTGGCGACTTCACTACCCTCGCGCTCACCCCGTACGCCTGGGGCAGTGACTTCACCACCCGCCTGCCCGCCTCCGCGCGCATGATCGTCGACTTCGGCCAGGCCGAACCGCTGCAGGTGCTGACCAGCAGTGGCCAGTCCGGCAACCCGGCCAGCGCCCATTACAGCGATGGGCTGGATGCCTGGTTCAAAGGGCGCTTCATGAGCTTGCCGCTGCAACAGCAGAACTTCGCGCGAGCGTATGGCAACCAGCGCTTGACGCTGGTGCCGGGCAAGTAGCGTACCCGGGCATGGAAGCCTGTGACCCTTTCCCTCGAAGAAATGGTTCGAACTCCCAAGCTGGTTCCGAGCTCCTAACAAGTACTCTCGGTAACCAGCGCCTACGCCATGGACCTCGTCATCGCTCGCCCCGAAGGCCTGTACTGCCCACCCGGTGATTTCTACATCGACCCGTGGCGGCCCGTGGACCGCGCCGTGATCACCCATGGCCACGGCGACCATGCCCGCACCGGTAACGGCCACTACCTGACCGCCAGCCCGGGCGCCGGCATCCTGCGCAGCCGCCTGGGCCAGCACATCGATTTGCAGACCCTGCCCTACGGTGAGCGCCTGCAGCACCACGGCGTGACCCTGAGCCTGCACCCGGCCGGGCATGTGCTGGGTTCGGCGCAGGTGCGCCTGGAGTACCAGGGCGAGGTCTGGGTAGCCTCCGGCGACTACAAGGTCGAGCCTGATGGCACCTGTACCCCCTTCGAGCCGGTGCCCTGCCACACCTTCATCACCGAGTCGACCTTCGGCTTGCCGATCTATCGCTGGCCAAGCCAAAGCGAGATCTTCGCCGGCATCAATGCCTGGTGGCGGGCCAATTGCGAACTGGGCAAGGCCAGCGTGCTGTTCTGCTACGCCTTCGGCAAGGCCCAGCGGATTCTGCACGGCCTGGACGCGAGCATCGGCCCGATCCTGGTGCATGGCGCCGTCGAACCGCTCAACCGGGTGTACCGTGAAGCCGGTGTGCATCTGCCCGATACCCGCTATGCCGGCGATATCGCGCGCAACGACCCCATGCTGCGCCGGGCGTTGGTCCTGGCGCCTCCGTCAGCCGGCGGCAGCAGCTGGATGCGCCGCTTCGGTGACTACAGCGACGCGTTCGCCAGCGGCTGGATGCTGCTGCGCGGCACCCGCAGGCGCCGGGGTGTGGATCGGGGCTTTGTGCTTTCCGACCATGCCGACTGGCCAGGCCTGCTCTGGGCCATCAGCCAGACCGGTGCCGAACGGGTGATGGTGACCCATGGCTCGGTCAATGTATTGGTGCGTTACCTCAACGAACAAGGCCTGGATGCCCGTGCCTTCGTGACCGAGTATGGCGACGAAGACGATGCAGCCACGCCCGAGCCTGCGCCATGAAAGCGTTCGCTGCGTTGTACCTGCGCCTGGACGCGACCACTTCCAGCAATGCCAAGCTCGAAGCGCTGCGTGATTACTTCGCCACCGCGCCCGCCGAAGATGCTGCCTGGGCGGTGTATTTCCTGGCCGGTGGGCGCCCTCGGCAGTTGGTGCCGACGCGCCTGCTGCGCGAACTGGCAACGGCCATGGCCGGCCTGCCGGACTGGCTGTTCGAGGAAAGCTACCAGGCAGTCGGTGACCTGGCCGAAACCATTTCATTGCTGCTGCCGCAGCATGCAGAAGGCAATGACGAAGGCTTGGCAGCCTGGGTTGAAAACCATCTGCTGCCTTTGCGGGGCCTGCCGCCCGAGCAGGTCCGCGAACGCTTGCCAGCGCTGTGGGCGCAACTGGAACGCCCCAGCCTGATGCTGTGCCTGAAGCTGATCACCGGCAGCTTCCGCGTGGGCGTGTCCAAGCTGCTGGTCACCCGTGCGCTGGCGCAACTGGCCGGGCTGGACGCCAAACGCGTGGCCCAGCGGCTGGTTGGGTATACCGACATCAGTCACCGCCCCAGCGCCGCCAGCTACCACAAGCTGATCGCCGAGGAGTCCGCCGATGAACACAGTCAGCGCGGCGGCCAGCCCTACCCCTTCTTCCTGGCCCACCCACTGCAGGTGCCCAGCGAGCAGTTCGACGCCTTGCTCGGCCCGCCGAGTGACTGGCAGATCGAATGGAAGTGGGACGGCATCCGTGCCCAGGTGGTCAAGCGCGAGGGCCAGCTTTGGGTGTGGTCACGCGGCGAAGAGCTGGTCACCGAGCGTTTCCCCGAACTGCATGGCCTGGCGCAGACACTGCCTGATGGGGTGGTGCTGGATGGCGAGATCCTGGTGTGGAAGCCGGGCGAGTCATCGACGGAACTGGCCGTGCAGCCATTCGCGCTGCTGCAGCAGCGCCTTGGCCGCAAAACCTTGGGCAAGAAGCTGCTGGCCGACGCGCCTGTCGTGCTGCAAGCCTACGACTTGCTGGAGTGGCAAGGCGAAGACTGGCGTAGCCGACCGCAGCACGAGCGCCGCACCCAGCTGCAACGCCTGGTGGAAGAACACCCGCTTGCCCCGGTACTGCTGTCGCCGCTGCTCGAAGGCCCGGACTGGGCCGACCTTGCCCGCCAGCGCGAGCAATCCCGCAGCCTTGGCGTCGAGGGCCTGATGCTCAAGCAGCGTGAGGCCCTGTACGGCGTGGGCCGTACCAAGGACATGGGCACCTGGTGGAAGTGGAAGGTCGACCCCTTCAGCGTCGACGCCGTGCTCATTTATGCCCAACGTGGCCATGGCCGCCGGGCCAGCCTGTACAGCGACTACACCTTCGCCGTGTGGGACGCGCCGGCCGGCACGCCTGGGCGGGCACTGGTGCCGTTTGCCAAGGCGTACTCAGGGCTCAGCGACGCGGAGATGCGCAAGGTCGACAGCATCATCCGCAAAACCACCGTGGAAACCTTCGGCCCGGTGCGCAGCGTGACCCCCACCCTGGTGTTCGAGCTAGGCTTCGAGGGCATCGCCCTGTCCCGCCGGCACAAGAGCGGTATCGCCGTGCGCTTCCCGCGCATGCTGCGCTGGCGCCTGGACAAACCGGTGGAAGAGGCCGACGACCTGGCGACGCTGCAGGCCTTGCTGGCCTAGGTTGCTGGCTGGGTGGCCGCGGTGTGGGCGGGCTCGCTCGCGCAGCCCACCCTCACCGAGTTTCGGCAAACCCTATGCAGGCACAACGCCGAAAACTGTGCTTCTATCTGTGTGCCGACCCGTGTCGCAGACCGTTTTCGCCACGCAGCCAGGACCACCATGCACCATTCAACACACGACCTGCTCTCACCCGTTCCGGGCATCACCCGCCAACTGCACAGCTTCCACTTCGGCCCCCGCGGTGGTGGCAAAGTCTATATCCAGGCATCGCTGCACGCCGACGAGCTACCCGGCATGCTGGTCGCCTGGCACCTCAAGCGCCGCCTGGCAGAACTGGAACAACAAGGCCGTCTGCAGCGCGAAATCATCCTGGTGCCGGTGGCCAACCCGGTTGGCCTGGAGCAGGTGCTGCTGGACGCGCCACTGGGGCGCTTCGAGCTACAGAGTGGCGAGAATTTCAACCGTAATTTCGTCGACCTGTCGGACACCATCGGCGACCAGATCGAAGAGCACCTCAGCCAGGACCCTGCCCACAACGTTGCGCTGATCCGCGAGTACCTGCGCCGCGGGCTGGACGCGCACCCGGCGCGTACGCCGCTGCAGGCCCAGCGCCTGATCCTGCAACGGCTGGCCTGCGATGCCGACCTGATACTGGACCTGCACTGCGACTTCGAAGCGGTGGAGCACCTGTACACCACACCCGACGCCTGGCCGCAGATCGAGCCGCTGGCCCGCTACCTGGGTGCACAGGCCAGCCTGCTGGCCACCGATTCGGGCGGGCAGTCGTTCGACGAGTGCTTCAGCCTGGTCTGGTGGCAGTTGCAGCAGCGCTTCGGCAAACGCTTCCCTATCCCGTTGGGCTGTTGCTCGGTCACAGTCGAGTTGCGCGGGCAGGCCGACGTCAGCCACGCACTGGCCAGCAAGGATTGCGGGGCGATTCTCGACTTCCTCACCCATGCCGGCATTATCGAGGGTGCCAAGCCGGCACTCCCCGCCCTGCTGCGCCCGGCTACACCGCTGGCCGCCGTAGAACCGGTGGCGACACCCCTGGGTGGGTTGCTGGTGCACCACGCCAAACCAGGCCAGCAACTGGCGGCAGGCCAACTGATCGCCGAAGTCATCGACCCCCTCAGCGACCGGGTCACTGCCGTGCGCAATAGCCAGGCCGGTCTGTTGTACGCCCGCAGCGTACGGCGCATGGCTACCGCGGGCATGGTCATCGCCCATGTGGCCGGCGAGCAGGTGTGCCGGAGCGGTTACCTGTTGGGCAATTGATCCGGTAAAACCATTGCCGCCGGCGGGTGGTCTGTAGAAGCACAACCTTCGAAGGACCCTGCGCCCCATGCCCACCACCGACCTCGCCAACGCCTGGTTCAGCAAACGTGGCTGGAAACCGTTCGCGTTCCAGCGCCGGGTCTGGGCGGCGGTAGAGCGCGGCGAGTCTGGCCTGCTGCACGCCAGCACCGGTGCCGGCAAAACCTACGCGGTGTGGCTGGCGGCACTGCGCGCATTCAAGGCCCAGGCGCAGGGGCGCCAGGCAGCACCCTTGCAGGTGATATGGATCACGCCCATGCGTGCCCTGGCCGCCGACACTGCGCGCGCCCTGCAAGCGCCCCTCGATGAGCTGGGTTTGCCGTGGAGTGTCGGCGTACGCAGCGGCGACACCAGCAGTGCCGAGCGGGCCCGGCAAGCGCGGCGCCTGCCCAGCGTGCTGGTCACCACCCCGGAAAGCCTGACCCTGCTACTGACGCGTGCCCAGGCCGAAGCCGATTTCGCCACGCTGCGCTTGATAGTGGTCGACGAATGGCACGAGTTGCTGGGTAACAAACGCGGCGTACAACTGCAGCTGGCCTTGGCCCGCCTGCGCCGCTGGCACCCAGGCCTGCCGACCTGGGGTTTGTCTGCCACCTTGGGCAACCTGCAGCATGCACGGGACGTGCTGCTGCCCGAGGGCGGCCTGCTGGTGCAAGGCCGGCAAGACAAAGCACTGCAGGTCGATACCCTGCTGCCCGGGGCCATAGAACGGTTTCCCTGGGCCGGGCACATGGGCCTGAAAATGCTCGACCAGGTTAGCCGCGAGGTCGACGCCAGCGCCAGTTGCCTGGTGTTCACCAATACCCGCGCCCAAGCCGAGCTCTGGTACCAGGCCCTGCTCGAAAGCCGCCCCGACTGGGCCGGCCTGATCGCCTTGCACCATGCCTCACTGGCCCGGGAAACCCGCGACTGGGTCGAACGCAGCCTCAAGCAGGGCAGCCTGAAGGCGGTGATCTGCACCTCCAGCCTGGACCTGGGGGTAGACTTTCTGCCCGTGGAGCGGGTGCTGCAAATCGGCTCGGCCAAGGGCATCGCACGCCTGATGCAACGGGCCGGCCGCTCGGGCCATGCACCCGGGCGGCGCTCCCGGATAACCCTCGTACCTACCCACAGCCTGGAGCTGGTCGAGGCAGCAGCCGCTCGCCAGGCACTGGAAGCCGGGCACATCGAGGCGCGTTTCTCCCCCCGGCTGTGCATGGACGTACTGGTGCAGCACCTGGTCAGCATGGCCTTGGGCAGTGGCTTTCGCGCCGACCAGTTGCTGGCCGAAGTGCGCAGCACCTGGGCGTTCGCCGGCTTGCGCGACAGCCAGTGGCAGTGGGCCCTGGACTTTGTCTGCCACGGCGGCAGTTCACTGACGGCCTACCCCGACTACCAGCGCGTCGAGCGCCATCCCGACGGCGTTTATCGAGTGGCCAGCGAGCGCCTGGCGCGGCGCCATCGCATGGGCATCGGCACCATCGTCAGCGATGCCAGCCTGCAGCTCAAATACTGGAGCAAGGGCGGCGGCGGCAAGACGCTGGGCAGTGTCGAAGAGGCCTTCATCGCCCGCCTGAGGCCCGGCGATACGCTGGTATTTGCCGGGCGGGTACTGGAACTGGTGCGGGTGGAAAACATGACCGCTTACGTACGCCGCAGCACCGCACGCAAGGCTGCCATAGCACGCTGGAACGGCGGGCGCATGCCCTTGTCGAGCGAGCTGGCCGATGCGCTGGTCGAACAGCTCGACGCTGCCGCCCATGAACGTTTTACCGGCCCGGAAATGCGCGCCGTGCGCCCGCTGCTGGCACTGCAAGCCCAATGGTCGGCTCTACCCACCACGGCTACGCTGCTGGCGGAGACCTTCAAGTCGCGCCAGGGCTGGCATCTGTTCCTGTACCCCTTCGCCGGGCGCATGGCCAACCTGGGCTTGGCTAACCTGATTGCCTGGCGGGTGAGCCGCCAGCAACCCCTGTCGGTATCGATTGCCGTAAATGACTATGGCTTCGAGCTGCTCAGCCCTGGCCATGTGGACTGGGCGACGCACTTACCGCAGGCGCTGGGCACCGAGCAACTGCTGGAGGATGTGCTGGCCAGCCTCAACGCGGGTGAAATGGCGCTACGCCGCTTCAGGGAAATTGCCCAGATTGCCGGGCTGGTGTTTGGCGGCTATCCGGCGGCGCAGAAAAGCATGCGGCAGATTCAGGCTTCCAGTGGCCTGTTCTACGAGGTGTTTCGCAAACATGATGCAGGCAACCTGCTGCTCGGCCAGGCCCGCGACGAGGTGCTGAGCGAGGAACTGGAAATTGACCGCCTGCACCGCCAACTGTTGAAGATGGCCGGCCTGCAACTGGACCTGCGAGCATTGAAGCGGCCGGGGCCGCTGGCGTTCGCCTTGCTGGTGGAGGGCATGCGCGAGACGTTGAGCACCGAGAAGCTGGCGGACCGTATTGCGCGAATGGTGGCAGAACTGGAACAGGCGGCGAACAAGGAATGACTCAACAGCATCAGGCCATTGAACATTGCGGCCAGGAGTTATGGCTGCTCCCGGACAAGGCCATCTACTGGCCAGCGCAGCGTGCATTGCTGGTTGCCGACGTGCATATCGGCAAAGCCGCCAGTTATCGCGCATTGCACCAACCGGTGCCGCGCGGCACCACCGAGGCGACCCTGGCGCGGCTGGATGACCTGCTCGCCCACTACGCTTGCGAACAGCTGATCGTACTCGGCGACTTCCTGCACGCGCGCAGCGCGCGCGCACCTGCCACGCTGGCTCGTCTGCAGGCATGGCGCGACCGCCATCCCGGCCTGCACATCGTGCTGATACGCGGCAACCACGATCACAACGCCGGCGATCCCCCCGAAACGCTGGGCATCACAGTGCTGGATGAACCCTGGCTGCTGGGCCCCTTCGCCCTGCAGCACGAACCGCATGCTCACCCGGAACGGCCAGTGCTGGCCGGCCACGTGCACCCGGTCTTCATCCTGCGTGGCAGGGCCAGGCAACGCCTGCGCCTGCCGTGCTTTCTGATCGACGAACAAGTGAGCCTGCTGCCCGCATTCGGTGAGTTCACCGGCGGCTGGGAAATAGCGCCGCTGCCCACCAGCCAGGTCTACCTGGCTGGCGCCGGCCGGGTCTGGCCGCTTTAGCAGCGCATCACGCTACAGGCGCTGGGGGAGGCTCGTCAGGCAAGGTCGGCTCGCCCGGTTCCATGGGTGGGGATTCACCTGGCTGCGCAGGCTGCGGCGTATCGGGGTCAGGCTGATGGGGCACGCCCCCGGCCTGCATGGGCAACGGATGCGCCAGCAAAGCCCAGGGCAACAACCCGATGTGGTTGGGCTGCAGACCTGCCAGCTTGGCACTGATTGCGGGATGGAGTTTCATTGGCTGCTCCTGACGAAACCGATGCACATCATGAACACCGGCGTACTTCGTTGGAGTGGCAAAAGCGCAGGTAATTCCCCGCGCTCGTCGGCTCAGGTCCGCGGCAGGGTCACGCCGCGCTGGCCCTGGTACTTGCCGCCGCGGTCCTTGTACGACACATCGCACGCTTCGTCAGACTGCAGGAACAGCATCTGCGCCACGCCTTCGTTGGCATAGATCTTTGCCGGCAGCGTGGTGGTATTGGAGAATTCCAGGGTAACGTGGCCTTCCCACTCAGGTTCCAGCGGGGTGACATTGACGATGATGCCGCAACGGGCGTAGGTGCTCTTGCCCAGGCAGATGGTCAGCACGTCGCGCGGAATGCGGAAGTACTCGACCGTGCGCGCCAGGGCGAACGAGTTCGGCGGAATGATGCACACGTCGCTCTTGATGTCGACGAAGCTGCCAGCGTCGAAGTTTTTCGGATCGACGGTCGCCGAGTTGATGTTGGTGAACACCTTGAATTCGTCGGCGCAGCGCACGTCGTAGCCGTAGCTGGAAACACCGAAAGAGATGACCCGGCTGTCCTGCTCGCCGCGCACCTGGCGCTCGACGAACGGCTCGATCATGCCGTGTTCCTGCGCCATGCGGCGAATCCACTTGTCCGATTTGATGCTCATGGCGGGGTGTCCTGAAGAGTTGCGTGGTGGAAAACGTGGTGCGCATCTTACCGGTCCCGGCGCCCAGGTTAAAGTTCCATCCCTCACCCCGCGTCGGGCGCGGCTTGCAGCCGCCGTCGATCCGAATTTGCCTAAACCGCATTCAGACCATTGGCAGGTTGCGGAAAGTGGGGTAAGGTGGCGCCACTGTGCTGCACGTGACACCGAGAATCTCTAGTTTGATGCACGATCCTGATCGGCCCATCGCTGAATTTTCTGCTCTCTTTGCGCTCAGTCCCGGTCAGGGTGTTTCCTGACCGTTATCAAATTGTCCAAGGAGACAGAAAAATGTCCAACCGTCAATCCGGTGTTGTTAAGTGGTTCAACGATGAGAAAGGCTACGGCTTCATCACCCCTCAGTCGGGCGACGACCTGTTCGTGCACTTCAAAGCCATCCAAGCTGACGGCTTCAAAACCCTGAAAGAAGGCCAGGCTGTTACTTTCGTCGCTACCCGCGGCCAGAAAGGCATGCAGGCTGAAGAAGTTCAGATCGCCTAAGCCGATCTAGCTTCCTAGCTTTCAAAAAACCCGCCTTCTGGCGGGTTTTTTATGCTTGGTCGAAATTCGGCGCTGGCTTCTTCGCGGGCACGCCCGCTCCCACAGGGATCGCGCAGCTTCAAGTGCTGTGCAGTCCTTGTAGGAGCGGGCATGCCCGCAAAGCAGGCGGCTCGCTCTCAGGTCAATCTTCGCTGATGGTGATGCTCGGCATCGCCGGCGCTGCAGCTTCCTGCAGCACGATCCGCGCCCCTACCTGGCGCGCCAGTTCCTGGTAGACCATGGCAATCTGGCTTTCCGGCTCGGCAATGGCGGTCGGCTTGCCGTTGTCGGCCTGCTCGCGGATGACCATCGAGAGTGGCAGCGAGGCCAGCAGATCGACGCCATACTGGCTGGCCAGTTTCTCGCCACCGCCTTCGCCGAACAGGTGCTCGGCATGGCCGCAGTTGGAACAGATGTGCACGGCCATGTTCTCGACCACGCCCAGTACCGGGATGTTGACCTTACGGAACATTTCCACACCCTTGCGGGCATCGAGCAAGGCCAAGTCCTGTGGTGTGGTAACGATCACCGACCCGGCCACCGGCACCTTCTGGGCCAGGGTCAGCTGGATGTCACCGGTGCCCGGGGGCATGTCGATCACCAGGTAGTCCAGGTCGTCCCACGCAGTCTGGGTCACCAACTGCAGCAGCGCACCCGAGACCATCGGGCCACGCCAGACCATCGGCGTGTTGTCGTCGGTCAGGAACGCCATGGACATCACTTCCACGCCATGCGCCTTGATCGGCACAAACCACTTCTGTTCGCGAATCTGCGGGCGGGTGCCTTCGGCGATACCGAACATAACGCCCTGGCTGGGGCCATAGATGTCGGCATCCAGAATACCCACCCGGGCACCCTCGCGGGCCAGCGCCAGGGCCAGGTTGGCGGCGGTGGTCGACTTGCCCACGCCGCCCTTGCCCGAGGCCACGGCGATGATGTTCTTGACGTTGGCCATGGCCGGCACCTGGGCCTGGGCCTTGTGCGCGGCAACCACGCAGTCGATCGACACCTGGGCGCCGCTGACGCCCTCGAGGTTGCCGATGGCGGTCTGCAGCACCTGGGCCCAGCCGTTCTTGAACAGCCCGGCGGCATAGCCCAACTGCAACTGCACGCTGACATGCCCGCCCTGGATATCGATGGCGCGCACGCAACCGGCGCTGACCGGGTCCTGGTTCAGGTAGGGGTCGGTGTACTGGCGAAGCACGCCTTCGATGGCGGCACGGGTGACGGCACTCATGGAGACTCCCATTGGCAAACTGAATGTAAAACAGGCGCCTATCCTAACCCGTCAATCATCAGCAGATGCGCTTGCGGGGTGAAATATCTTCACCAGCCCTTTATAGTGGCCGATCACCCTCATTTTTACCCCGAGCCAGATAAGTAGCCGAGCCACCATGTCCGAGCCACGCCAGATTCTCGTCACCAGCGCCCTGCCCTATGCCAATGGATCGATCCACCTTGGCCATATGCTGGAGTACATCCAGACGGATATGTGGGTACGCTTCCAGAAGCTGCGCGGGAACCAGTGCATTTACGTCTGCGCCGACGACGCTCACGGCTCGGCCATCATGCTGCGCGCGGAAAAGGAAGGCATCACCCCGGAACAGCTGATTGCCAACGTCCAGGCCGAACACAGCAGCGACTTCGCCGACTTCCTGGTGGACTTCGACAACTTCCACTCCACCCACAGCGAAGAAAACCGTGAGCTGTCGAGCCTCATCTACACGCGCCTGCGTGAGGCCGGGCACATTACCACCCGTTCGGTGACCCAGTACTTCGACCCGGAAAAGGGCATGTTCCTGGCCGACCGCTTCATCAAGGGCACCTGCCCGAAGTGCGCGGCCGAAGACCAGTACGGCGACAACTGCGAGAAATGCGGCGCCACCTACGCACCGACCGAACTGAAGAACCCCAAGTCGGCCATTTCCGGGGCCACCCCGGTATTGCGCGATTCGCAGCACTTTTTCTTCAAGCTGCCCGACTTCCAGGCCATGCTGCAACAGTGGACCCGCAGCGGCACGCTGCAGGACGCAGTCGCCAACAAGCTGGCCGAATGGCTGGACTCCGGCCTGCAGGAATGGGACATCTCCCGTGACGCGCCGTACTTCGGTTTCGAAATTCCGGGTGAGCCGGGCAAATACTTCTATGTCTGGCTCGATGCGCCTATCGGCTACATGGCCAGCTTCAAGAACCTTTGCGCGCGCCGCCCGGAACTGGACTTCGATGCGTTCTGGCGCGAAGGCTCCACGGCCGAGCTGTATCATTTCATCGGCAAGGACATCGTCAACTTCCACGCCCTGTTCTGGCCAGCCATGCTCGAAGGCGCGGGCTTCCGCAAGCCGACCGCCGTCAACGTGCACGGTTACCTGACCGTCAACGGCGCCAAGATGTCGAAGTCGCGGGGTACGTTCATCAAGGCCCGTACCTACCTCGACCACCTGCAGCCAGAGTACCTGCGCTATTACTACGCCGCCAAGCTGGGCCGCGGCGTCGACGACCTAGACCTGAACCTGGAAGACTTCGTGCAGAAGGTCAACTCTGACCTGGTTGGCAAGGTAGTCAACATCGCCAGCCGCTGTGCCGGCTTCATCCACAAGGGTAACCAGGGCGTGATGGTTAGCGGTGATGCCGCGCCTGAACTGACCGAAGCCTTCCTGGCTGCCGCCCCGTCCATTGCCGAGGCCTACGAAGGCCGCGATTTCGGCCGCGCCATGCGCGAAATCATGGCGCTGGCCGACCGTGCCAATGCCTGGATCGCCGACAAGGCGCCGTGGTCCCTGGCCAAGCAGGAGGGCAAGCAGGACGAAGTGCAGGCGATCTGCGCCCAGGGCATCAACCTGTTCCGCCAGTTGGTGATTTTCCTCAAGCCGGTACTGCCGCTGCTGGCTGCCGACGCCGAGGCCTTCCTCAATGTGGCCCCGCTGACCTGGAACGACCACCTGTCGCGCCTGGAAAACCACACGCTGAACCCGTTCAAGGCGCTGATGAGCCGTATCGAGCTGGCCAAGGTCGAAGCCATGGTCGCCGCCAGCAAGGAAGACCTGCTGGCCGCCGAACCCAAGGCCCCGGCAGGCAACGGCGAGCTGGCGAAGGACCCGCTGTCGGCAGAAATCGAGTTCGACACCTTTGCCGCCGTGGACCTGCGTGTGGCACTGATCGTCAAGGCCGAAGCCGTGGCGGGTGCGGACAAGCTGCTGCAGCTGACCCTGGACATCGGGGACGAACGCCGCAATGTGTTCTCCGGCATCAAGTCGGCTTACCCGGACCCATCCAAGCTCGAAGGCCGCCTGACCATGATGGTCGCCAACCTGAAACCGCGGAAAATGCGCTTTGGCGTGTCCGAGGGGATGGTCATGGCGGCAGGCCCTGGTGGTGAAGAAATCTACCTGCTGAGCCCGGACAGCGGCGCCAAGCCAGGCCAGCGCATCAAGTAATTGACCGTGGGGGCTGCCTGGCAGCCCCGTTGGCTTCTGCGGCGGGCCGGGGCAATCCCGGCCTGTGCGCGCCATCAAGGAAAGCTCTGATTCATGAACGCCGCCAAACGCCTGGAGATTTTTCGCAGGCTGCATGAAGACAACCCTGACCCGAAAACCGAACTGGCCTACACCACGCCATTTGAATTGCTGGTGGCAGTGACACTGTCCGCGCAATCGACCGACGTCGGCGTCAACAAGGCTACGGCGCGCCTGTTCCCCGTCGCCAACACCCCCGAGGCCATCTATGCCCTGGGCGTCGAAGGCCTCAGCGAATACATAAAGACCATCGGGCTGTACAACAGCAAGGCCAAGAACGTCATCGAAGCCTGCCGCTTACTGATCGAGCGTCACGGTAGCCAGGTACCCCAGACCCGTGAAGCGCTGGAGGCACTGCCAGGTGTCGGCCGCAAGACGGCGAACGTGGTGCTGAACACGGCGTTCCGCCAGCCGACCATGGCCGTCGATACGCATATTTTCAGGGTCAGCAATCGCACGGGCATAGCGCCGGGCAAGACTGTGCTGGAAGTGGAAAAGAAACTGGTCAAGTTCGTACCCAAGGACTACCTGCTGGACGCCCACCACTGGCTGATTCTCCATGGCCGCTATGTTTGCCAGGCACGCAAGCCAAGGTGCGGCAGTTGCAGGATCGAAGACCTGTGCGAGTACAAGCACAAAACTTCTGACGATTGAGCGGATAGCTGAAAACCACTGCAGGCGATTGAAAAAATCTTTTTTACCAGCGCCTGCTTTCTGGTTATAAGGTCGGCCAACGGCCCCTTGGCTTGGAGCGACTCATGAGTACCGATAAAGACGACCTGTCGATCGAAGATGATTTTGTTGCCGTAGAAGATGACGCGGAGCCCCCGGTGGAATCTGCAAAAACCAACCTCAGCAAACGCCGCACCATCGACAACTTGCTCGAAGAACGGCGCCTGCAGAAACAACTTGCCGATTTCGATTACGACCTGTAGCCCCACCTTGGCAAAGCCTCCTGCCCGGAGGCTTCATGGCCTGTGCTCAGCTCAGGCCTTGCCGTTGCGCCAACTCGATCAGGTCTACCAGCGACCGTGCATTGAGCTTGAGTAGCAGGCGTGACTTGTAGGTACTGACCGTCTTGTTGCTCAGGTACATGCTGTCGGCAATTTCCTTGTTCGAACGCCCGCGCGCCAACTGTTGCAACACGGTCATCTCCCGGGCCGAGAGGCGGTTGACCATGTCCACCTCGCTGCCCGTGCCCCTGCCCCGGGCCGCATGCAGGGCCTGGTTGGGGAAGTAGCTGTAGCCCGAGAGCACTGCCTTGATTGCGCTCAACAGCTCGGTAAGTTCCTGTTGCTTGCATACATAACCCGCCGCCCCCGCCTGCATGCAGCGCATCGAAAAATTGCCGGGTGCCTGCGACGTCAGTACCAGCACCTTGCTGCCTGGGCTGAAGCTGGCCATGCGGGCAATCACCTCCAGGCCATCCAGCTTCGGTATACCGATATCCAGCACCACGATGTCCGGCAGGTGTTGCCGCGTCAGCTGCAATGCAGCCACCCCATTGTCGGTCTCCCCCACGACGTCATACCCATGCCGCTCCATCAGCATGCGCACGGCAAGACGTATGACCGGATGATCATCAACGATAAGCACTTTATTCATGCGACATCCATTCATTCACTGTTGTGGCTTTGGCACGCCAAGATAACTGACAGAACGACCGATGGCGCGGCGATTTGCCGACGAAACTCATGTGCAGACAAAACCTACAATAGTTGCGGAAACTTCCTACACATCGCGACTATGGTTGTAACAAACAAATTCCTTATTACCGATTACAGGCGTGTACCCGGTGGCCAGTTGCACTTTGAGCACAGACTGTCAGGGGCTGAAACACCCCTTCCCGACTTCGGGGTGAAGCGTGGATCAGGGACTTTTCCCGTTGTCGCGCACCGGGAAGCAGTCCAGTCTTTAGTTGCCCGGCGCAGTAAGGCAAAGATGGGCAAAACCGCTGGAGGCAGCCACCATGACCCAAGCACAACCTGTCGCCCCGCTGACGATCATTGCCATCTTCGCCGGGATCATCGAAGCCTCCGCCCTGGCCACACTGCCCTTTCTCAGCGAGTCCAGCCAGAAGCTCTATACCTGGTTCCTGGTGGGCTTTCCGTTCTTCCTGACCGCGCTGTTTTTCCTGACACTCAACTTCAACTACAAGTCGTTCTACAGCCCATTACCCAATAAGGCAGCAGCGGACAGCGCGCGCCCTCCCAGCAATGAGGCCCTCGCTGCCATGCCGCAAGAGGGGTTGCCAGGCGAGCCCGTCACCTTCATGTTTTCTGGCCCGGATGCCTGTCGCCTGATGGAACAGCAGCTGTTGCAAGCGCTTGCGCAACCACCAACGCCGCCCCGCACCTGGCGCTTTTGCAATGTGGATAAAGGCCAATGCGCGCAATTGTCCATCAGCCCACTGGGCAGTGAGGCCGCGAACCCATGCAGCTGAAACTCTTCATTTCGAGCAGGCACAAAAAACCCGGCCGCAGCCTAATGCCAGTCAGTTAAGTAATTTGGGGCCGCTTCGCGACCCTTCGCGGGCACGCCCGCTCCTACAGGGGATAGCGCATCTCTTGCGTTCAGCGCTAAACGTGTGGGAGCGGGCGTGCCCGCGAAGGGCTGCAAAGCAGCCCCAGTAACGCTTAACCGACAGGCATTAGGCCGCAGCCGGGTTCTTTCATGGCACAGGCCAGCAATCAGAGCAGCGAACGGCCCTTGTTGGCGGCAATGCGCATACGCAAGGCGTTGAGCTTGATGAAGCCAGCAGCGTCGGCCTGGTTGTAGGCGCCGCCATCTTCTTCGAAGGTGGCGATGTTGGCATCGAACAGCGAATCATCCGATTTACGGCCAACCACGGTGACATTGCCTTTGTACAGCTTCAGCCGCACCACACCGTTCACGTTGACCTGCGAAGCGTCGATCATCTGCTGCAGCATCACGCGCTCCGGGCTCCACCAGTAACCGGTGTAGATCAGGCTGGCGTACTTGGGCATCAACTCGTCTTTGAGGTGAGCAACTTCACGGTCCAGGGTGATCGACTCGATGGCACGGTGGGCCTTGAGCATGATGGTGCCGCCAGGCGTCTCGTAGCAGCCACGCGACTTCATACCGACATAACGGTTTTCGACGATGTCGAGGCGGCCGATGCCGTTGGCACCGCCGATGCGGTTCAGGTCGGCCAGAACGGTTGCCGGGGTTTTCTCGACACCCTCGATGGCAACGATGTCGCCGTTGCGGTAGGTGAGTTCGATGTAGGTAGCCTGGTCTGGGGCGTTCTCAGGCGAGACACTCCAGCGCCACATGTCCTCTTCGTGCTCGGTCCAGGTGTCTTCCAGGACACCGCCTTCGTAGGAGATGTGCAGCAGGTTGGCGTCCATCGAGTACGGCGACTTCTTCTTGCCGTGGCGCTCGATTGGGATACCGTGCTTTTCGGCGTAGTCCATCAGCTTCTCGCGGGACAGCAGGTCCCACTCACGCCATGGGGCGATGACCTTGACGCCAGGCTTGAGCGCGTAGGCACCCAGCTCGAAACGCACCTGGTCGTTGCCCTTGCCGGTAGCGCCATGGGAAATGGCGTCTGCGCCGGTTTCGTTGGCGATTTCGATGAGGCGCTTGGCGATCAGCGGGCGGGCGATGGAAGTACCCAGCAGGTACTCACCTTCGTAGACGGTGTTGGCGCGGAACATCGGGAACACGAAATCACGCACGAACTCTTCGCGCAGGTCGTCGATGTAGATCTCTTTAACACCCATTGCCTGAGCCTTGGCGCGGGCCGGTTCGACCTCTTCGCCCTGACCCAGGTCAGCGGTGAAAGTCACCACTTCGCAGTTGTAGGTATCCTGCAGCCACTTGAGAATCACCGAAGTATCAAGGCCGCCGGAATACGCCAGTACGACCTTTTTTACGTCCGCCATGCCATCACTCCACGGGGTTGTACGGAAAAGGACCGATTCTAACGGCGTTAACGATAAATTTACAGTGGCGCGACAGCTTCTGACGACAAAGCGACAAGAACTTTCACAGGGGCGACGGACGGTAGTGAGGCAGGCAAGTCAAGGGCCTGCGGTGCGCGCGGCTGTCCAACCTCAAGGTTGCCTGGCCGGCGCAGCAGCAGCAGCAGGGGGGGCTTGCTCGGTCGGTTTCTCCACCGGTTTTTCAGGCACCACCACCCGGTCCAGCTCGATGTTCACCCGCCGATTCCGCGCCCGGTTGGCTGCAGTGTTGTTCTTGGCCACCGGGTAGCGCTCGCCGTGGAAGCGTACGGTGATCTGCTCATCCTTGATGCCATGAGCCTTGAAGTAGTCCGCCACCGCCAGCGCCCGGCGGCGTGACAGGTCGCGGTTGGTCAGGCGATTACCGCTGTTGTCGGAGTGACCGTTGAGCTCGACATGGTTCACCGAAGGGTCGGCCTTCATGTATTCGAGAATCACATCCAGCCTGGCCTTGGCCGCGTCATCCAGTTCGATGCCGCCGCCCGGGAAACCGACCTGGGTCTGGCGCACCTGGTCGTAGTTCATGGGGAGCAGCTTGGCGGCACACACCTGGTAATCGCTGTAGGCCTTGGCAAAGCTCACCGGCAGTACCCGCACTTCCATGGGCCGGCCAGCTTCGCCCGCAAAGCTGCGCACCACCGTGCTGCGCCCGTCGAGCAAGCCATTGATCAGGCGGCTGGCCTGGCCTTGCGACGAACTGAACAACACGCCGGTACGGGCCATGCGCACGCTACCCAGGTTGATATCACCACGACCGGGTTGCCACGGCGCCGCCGCCGCCAGCAGGCTGGCAGTGCCGGCCCCCAGTATGTTGCTGGCCGAGCGCAGTTGGAACACTGCCTGCTCGCCCGCCCGGCGTACGAACTCACCACTGCCAAAGCCATCGATCGGCTGGATCAGCCGGCACTCGAACGGGTCACCCTCGACCTTCCAGGCAATGTTCTCCATGCGCGTCTGAAAAGTCAGCGCGGCAGCCGGCAGGCTGGCGAACAGGGTCAACAGGGTCAGGTAACGCTGGCGCACGGGCGGCTCCACAATTTCAACGGCTTACCTGCAGGCTATCGGACGCCAACCGGAAAACTTGATAGCCGTGCTCGGCCCAGGGTTTTCCGGTAGCATTGGGGCTTGAGTTCGACCCGCCTGGAATCCCCAATGTCCGATCGCCTGACCCTCCTGCGCCCCGACGACTGGCACATCCATCTGCGTGATGGTGCCGTCCTGCCCCACACCGTTGGCGATGTGGCGCGTACTTTCGCCCGCGCCATCATCATGCCCAACCTGGTTCCGCCGGTGCGCAACGCCGCCGAGGCCGGTGCCTACCGTGAACGCATCCTCGCTGCCCGCCCGGCAGGCAGCCGCTTCGAGCCGCTGATGGTCCTGTACCTCACCGACCGTACCAGCCCCGAAGATGTGCGTGCCGCCAAGGCCAGCGGTATCGTGTATGCCGCCAAGCTGTACCCGGCGGGCGCCACCACCAATTCCGACTCGGGCGTGACCAGCATCGACAATATCTTCCCGGCCATCGAGGCATTGGCGGAGGTCGGCATGCCGCTGCTGGTGCACGGCGAAGTGACCCGCAGCGAAATCGACGTGTTCGACCGCGAGAAGCGCTTCATCGACGAGCACATGCGCCGCCTGGTCGAGCGCTTCCCGGCCTTGAAAGTGGTGTTCGAACACATTACCACCAGCGATGCCGCGCAGTTCGTCACCGAAGCACCGGCCAATGTTGGCGCGACCATCACCGCGCAACACCTGCTGTACAACCGCAACCACATGCTGGTCGGTGGCATTCGCCCGCACTTCTACTGCCTGCCGATCCTCAAGCGCAACACCCACCAGGTGGCCCTGCTGGATGCAGCCATCAGCGGCAACCCGAAGTTCTTCCTCGGTACCGACTCGGCCCCGCACGCCCGTCACGCCAAGGAAGCGGCTTGCGGCTGCGCCGGCTGCTACACCGCCTACGCGGCTATCGAGCTGTACGCCGAAGCGTTCGAGCAACGCAACGCGCTGGACAAGCTGGAAGGTTTCGCCAGCCTGCACGGCCCAGCTTTCTATGGCCTGCCGGCGAATACCGACACCATCACCCTGGTCCGCGAAGAATGGACCGCCCCGCAGAGCCTGCCATTCGGCGAGCAAACCGTGGTGCCGCTGCGCGCTGGCGAGAAATTGCGCTGGCGCCTGCTGGAGGAAAACGCGTGAGCGAAGACCTCTACGAAGACGACCTGGAAAGCCAAGGCAACAGCGGGTCGCGCCATCCAATGGCCGAGCGCTTCCGCGGTTACCTGCCGGTTGTAGTGGACGTGGAAACGGGCGGCTTCAACAGCGCCACCGATGCCTTGCTGGAAATTGCTGCAGTGACCATCGGCATGGACGAGAAAGGCTTCCTGTTCCCCGAGCACACGTACTTTCACCGGGTGGAGCCGTTCGAAGGCGCGAACATCGAGGCGGCCGCGCTGGAGTTCACCGGCATCAAGCTCGACCACCCGCTGCGCATGGCTGTCAGCGAGGAAACCGCGCTGACCGATATTTTCCGCGGTGTGCGCAAGGCCCTGAAGGCCAATGGCTGCAAGCGGGCGATTCTGGTCGGCCATAACAGCAGCTTCGACCTCGGCTTCCTCAACGCGGCCGTGGCGCGCAATGACGTGAAGCGTAACCCGTTCCACCCGTTTTCCAGCTTCGACACGGCCACCCTGGCCGGCCTGGCCTATGGCCAGACCGTACTGGCGCGGGCTTGCCAAAGCGCCGACATCGACTTCGATGGGCGTGAAGCGCACTCGGCGCGGTACGACACCGAGAAAACGGCGGAGCTGTTCTGCGGCATCGTCAACCGCTGGAAGGACCTGGGCGGCTGGCGCGACTTCAACGATTGACCTGGGGGCCGCCTGGCGGCCCTTTCGCAACACAAGCCCGCAGCCACCACCCAGGCACAAAAAAACCGGCCACCAGGGCCGGTTTTTCATGCGCGCCGCAATTACAGCTTGCCGGCGTTCTCGCTCAGGTAGGCGGCTACGCCTTCTGGCGAAGCATTCATGCCTTTGTCGCCTTTTTTCCAGTTGGCCGGGCAGACTTCGCCGTGCTCTTCGTGGAATTGCAGGGCGTCGACCAGGCGCAGCAGTTCGTCCATGTTACGGCCCAGTGGCAGGTCGTTGACGATCTGCGAACGAACAACACCGTTGGTGTCGATCAGGAAGGCACCACGGAAGGCCACGCCACCTTCGGACTCAACGTCGTAGGCTTTGCAGATTTCGTGGGTCATGTCGGCAGCCAGGGTGTACTTCACCTGGCCGATGCCGCCGTTGTTGACCGGGGTGTTGCGCCAGGCGTTGTGAGTGAAGTGCGAGTCGATGGACACGCCGATCACTTCCACGTTGCGCGCCTGGAAATCAGGGATGCGGTGGTCCAGGGCGATCAGCTCGGACGGGCAGACGAAGGTGAAGTCCAGCGGGTAGAAGAACACCAGGCCGTACTTGCCCTTGATGGCCGAAGCCAGGTTGAAGCTGTCGACGATCTCGCCATTGCCCAGCACGGCCGGTACGGTGAAATCGGGGGCTTTCTTACCAACGAGTACGCTCATTGTAATCTCCTGATGAGGGTGTAGAACCGTTTGCCGGGCCAGACGGGCCTGCCCGACATCCAACAAAGGCGACCATCATACACGGCTTCTGATGACAGGCCGAATCCAACGAGCAGGCAACCGCCGGTCGCTCAAGCACAGGCCTTGCAGAAAGTGCTTTGACAAGCATTCTCATTAACATTAAGCTCCAACCCATCGACTCAACCAGCGATGGTCAGCCCTTATGTATGTGTGTCTTTGTGTCGGCGTTACTGACGGACAGATCCGCGACGCGATCTATGAAGGATGCTGCAGTTACAAGGATGTGCGAGCCGCGACCAATGTCGCCAGCCAGTGTGGCAAATGTGCCTGCCTGGCCAAGCAAGTAGTTCGCGAGACCCTGACCGAGCTGCAGGTCAGCCAGGCCGCGCTGCCCTACCCGGTAGAATTCACCACCGCCTGAAACCAGAATTTCCAAGAACCGGACCTAGTGTCCGGTTTTTTTATGCCTACATATCAATAAGTTAGGCCACCAACGCGGTTCACAAACATTCTTATTCCTATTAATTTTCATTTATTATTCAATCACTTAGGTTTGACACACTTGCGCATCGGGCTCAAACTTCCTGCTATTGGCACACTTCTACAGGGCAGGAACCCAAATGAAAGGCGACGTAAGCGTCATCCAGCATCTCAACAAGATCCTCGGAAACGAGCTGGTCGCGATCAACCAGTATTTCCTGCACGCACGCATGTACGAAGATTGGGGCCTGAACAAACTCGGCAAGCACGAGTACAAGGAATCGATCGACGAGATGAAGCACGCTGACAAGTTGATCAAGCGTATTCTCTTCCTCGAAGGCATCCCTAACGTTCAGGACCTGGGCAAGCTGTTGATCGGCGAGCACACCAAGGAAATGCTCGAGTGCGACCTTAAGCTCGAACACAAGGGCCTGGCCGATCTCAAAGCCGCCATCGCCCACTGCGAAACCGCGGGTGACTTCGGCTCGCGTGACATGCTGGAAGATATCCTCGAGTCCGAGGAAGAACATATCGACTGGCTGGAAACCCAGCTGGGGCTGATCGACAAGATCGGTATCGAAAACTACCTGCAATCGCAGATGGGCGAAGAGTAATTACCCGCTGCATAAAAAAACCCGCGATCAGCGGGTTTTTTCATGCTTGCCGAAATCAGGCTTCGGCAGCTTTGGCCTTGGCGGCGGCGTCCTTGATCAGGGCCTGCAGCTCACCCTTTTCGAACATTTCCAGCATGATGTCGCTACCGCCGACCAGCTCACCGGCCACCCACAGCTGCGGGAAAGTCGGCCAGTTGGCGTACTTTGGCAGGTTGGCGCGGATTTCCGGGTTCTGCAGGATGTCGACGTAGGCGAACTTCTCGCCACACCCCATCACAGCCTGCGATGCCTTGGCCGAGAACCCGCACTGCGGGGCATTCGGCGAACCTTTCATGTAAAGCAGAATGGTGTTGTTGGCAATCTGCTCTTTGATCGTATCGATGATATCCATCTAGCACCTCAGCTGAACTTTCCGACGCAATCGTCGGCACGGTGAGGCATTGTAACGGAAAGCCGAGCAGCATGCTCGGCCTTGCCATCGCTCAAGCGGCCTCGACCTGCACGGGTACGCCATTGAGCGCCGCATTGCCCGACACCGGGTCACGCAAGCGCTCGTCGGTAAGGTCATTGGCACTCACGCCAGGCTGCGCCTGGGCGACCTGCAGGTGTACGCCCTGTCGGCCATGACCGAACCCATGGGGCAAGCTGACCACACCGGGCATCATGTCCTCGCAAGCCAGTACCTCGACTTCCAGGGCACCGGTGCGCGAGCGAATCCGCACCCGCTGGCCATCCTGCAGTTGCCGCTGCTGCAGATCGTGGGGGTGCATCAACAACTGGTGCCGGGGCTTGCCTTTGACCAGCCGATGAAAGTTGTGCATCCATGAGTTGTTGCTGCGCACGTGGCGGCGCCCGATCAACAACAATTCGTTCGGCGCTGGCGGTGCTTGCCGGGCCAGCCGCTGCAAATCGTCCAGCAGCACCTGGGGCGCCGCTTCGATCGCCTTGCTGGCAGTGGCCAGGCGCGCCTCGAGGTTGGCGCGCAACGGGCCAAGGTCCAGGCCATGCGGGTGCTCATCGAGCTTGGCCAGGGAAAGCTGCCAGGCGGTTGCCTCGCCGTAGCGGCCTTTGCGCAGGGCCAGGTCGATCATCTGTGCGGGCGCCACGGTTGGCTTGATCTCCAGCCCGGCACGCCTGGCATAGGCCTGCGCCAGCCCGACGAAGATTTCCCAGTCATGCAAGGCGCCCTGCGGCTTGGCCAGGATCGCCCGGTTGAAGCGCGTGATGTTGCGCACGGCCAACAGGTTGAATGTGCTGTCGTAGTGATCATTTTCCAACGCCGAGGTCGAGGGCAGGATCAAGTCGGCATGGCGTGTGGTCTCGTTGATGTAGAGGTCGATGCTGAGCATGAACTGCAACCCCTCCAGCGCAGCGTCCAGCTGGCGGCCGTTGGGCGTGGACAGCACAGGGTTGCCGGCCACCGTCACCAGGGCATGCACCTGCCCCTCGCCGGGCGTCAGCATTTCTTCGGCGAGGGCCGCCACCGGCAGCTCACCGCCGTATTCGGGCAACCCCGATACCCGGCTTTGCCAGGCATTGAAATGCCCACCCGAGGTGGTTGCGACCAGGTCCACGGCCGGCTCCGTACACAACGCCCCACCGGCACGGTCGAGGTTGCCGGTCACCAGGTTGATCAGTTGCACCAGCCAATGGCACAGGGTGCCGAAGGTTTGCGTCGACACGCCCATGCGCCCATAGCACACCGCCTTGTCGGCGGCGGCGAAATCCCGTGCCAACTGCCGGATCTCGGCCGCCTCGATGCCACACAGCGCGCTCATGGCCTCGGCGCTGAGAGGCGCCAGTGCCGCACGAACCTGCTGCAGACCATTGACCGGCACGTGCGAGCGCCGCGTCAGGCCCTCGTCGAACAGCGTGCCGAGCACGCCGCACAACAGCGCCGCATCGCCCCCGGGGCGAATGAACAGATGGCGGTCGGCCATGGCCGCCGTTTCGCTGCGCCGCGGGTCCACCACCACCAGGCGCCCACCGCGCGCGCGCAGGGCCTTGAGCCGCTTCTCCACGTCGGGCACCGTCATGATGCTGCCGTTGGAGGCCAGCGGGTTGCCGCCGAGAATCAACATGAAATCGGTATGGTCGATATCCGGGATCGGCAATAGCAAGCCATGCCCGTACATCAGGTGGCTGACCAGGTGCTGCGGCAACTGGTCCACCGATGTGGCAGAGAAACGGTTGCGGGTTTTCAGCAGGCCGAGGAAATAGTTGCTGTGGGTCATCAACCCGTAGTTGTGCACGCTGGGATTGCCCTGGTACACGGCCACGGCATTGCGCCCATGGGCCTGCTGGATCGCCCACAGCCTGTCGGCGGCCAGGGTAAACGCTTCATCCCACTCAATCGCCTGCCAGTGCTCCCCTACCCGTTTATGGGGCTGGCGCAAACGGTCCGGGTCATTCTGAATATCCTGCAACGCTACCGCCTTGGGGCAGACATGGCCGCGGCTGAACGGGTCGTGGGGGTCGCCCTTGATCGAGCTGATCTGCGCCCGCCCCGCGTCGTCATGGCTGATTTCGATGTTGAGCCCGCAGATCGCTTCGCACAGGTGACACGCACGGTGATGCAGGGTCTTGGTCATGGCCGCCTCTGCCTTGTTGTTGGGTAGTGAACGAGCTGAAACTATGCGCCCCGCACCCTACCCCGGCCAGCGCGCTTCGCCGCGTGAATCCACCGACATCAGTGGCACGATTTGCGACAGCCATTTGCCAAATTGCCAGCAAGCCGTGTACAACCTGCTGTAGCAAATAAAAAACAGCACAGCCCAATGGGTAGAGACACGCCTTGCAACTTCTTTGCAGGCGGGCTGCTGTTTCCCCTCTTGGCTTTAGGCGACATTTACTTATAGTATTGCGCCTTTCCCTTTTTCGTCCGCCCCCGTGCGGCTTACGCCGCAGGTCACTCCCGTTGTCAAAAAAACCATACGGTCGACCTGCATACTGTTGCAGATAAGGTAGTCAATCATGAGCGCTAGGCACTTTCTCTCCCTGCTGGACTTCACCACCGACGAATTGCTCGGGGTGATCCGCCGCGGCATCGAGCTGAAGGACCTGCGCAAACGAGGCGTGCTGTTCGAGCCGCTGAAAAACCGCGTGCTGGGCATGATTTTCGAGAAGTCCTCGACCCGTACCCGTGTGTCGTTCGAAGCTGGCATGATCCAACTCGGCGGTCAGGCCATTTTCCTGTCGCCGCGCGATACCCAGCTGGGCCGTGGCGAGCCGATTGGCGACAGCGCCATCGTGTTGTCGAGCATGCTCGACGTGGTCATGATCCGCACCCATGCCCACAGCACCCTCACCGAATTCGCCGCCAACTCGCGCGTGCCGGTGATCAACGCGCTGTCCGACGAGTCGCACCCGTGCCAGTTGCTGGCCGACATGCAAACCTTCCTCGAACACCGCGGCACCATTCAAGGCAAGACCGTGGCCTGGATCGGCGACGGCTTCAACATGTGCAACTCCTACATCGAGGCCGCCAGGCAGTTTGACTTCCAGTTGCGTATCGCTTGCCCGGAAGGTTACGAGCCTGACCCACGCTTCATGGCCATTGGCGGTGACCACGTGCAAATCGTGCGCGACCCCAAGCAAGCCGTAAGCGGTGCCCACCTGGTGACCACGGACGTCTGGACTTCCATGGGCCAGGAGGAGGAAACTGCACGGCGCCTGGCGCACTTTGCGCCTTACCAGGTCACCCGCGAACTGCTCGACCTGGCGGCACCCGACGCCCTGTTCATGCACTGCCTGCCTGCCCACCGTGGCGAGGAAATCAGCCATGACCTGCTCGACGACCCGCGGTCCGTCGCCTGGGACCAGGCTGAAAATCGCCTGCATGCACAGAAGGCCCTCCTCGAATTCCTTGTCGAACCGGCTTACCACCACGCATGAGTCAACCCTTACTGCTCAACCTGCGCAACCTCGCCTGCGGCTACGGCGACCAGCGCATCGTCCAGAACCTCAACCTGCACCTGAACGCAGGCGACATCGGTTGCCTGCTGGGTTCATCGGGTTGCGGCAAAACCACCACCCTGCGCGCCATCGCCGGCTTCGAGCCGGTGCACGACGGCGAGGTCCAGCTGGCGGGCGAGGTAATTTCCCGAGCCGGTTTCACCCTGGCGCCGGAAAAGCGCCGCATCGGCATGGTATTCCAGGACTACGCGCTGTTCCCGCACCTGACCGTGGCGCAGAACATAGCCTTCGGCATTGCCAAGCACCCCCGCCAGGCGGCAGTCATCGAAGAAATGCTCGAGCTGGTCAAGCTGGCTGGCCTGGGCGGGCGTTACCCGCATGAGCTGTCTGGCGGCCAGCAGCAGCGGGTAGCGCTGGCCCGTGCACTGGCCCCCGAGCCACAGCTGCTACTGCTCGACGAGCCGTTCTCCAACCTCGACGTGGAACTGCGCCGGCGGCTGAGCCATGAGGTGCGTGACATTCTCAAAAGCCGCGGCACCAGTGCCGTTCTGGTGACCCATGACCAGGAGGAAGCGTTTGCCGTCAGCGACCAGGTCGGGGTGTTCAAGGAGGGCCGCCTGGAACAGTGGGACACACCCTACAATCTGTACCACGAGCCACAGACACCGTTCGTTGCCAGCTTCATCGGCCAGGGCTATTTCATTCGTGGCCAGATGGTCAGCCACGAAGCGGTCAGCACCGAACTGGGCGAGTTGCGGGGTAACCGCGCCTACATCATGGCCGCGGGCAGCTCGGTGGATGTGCTGCTACGCCCGGACGATATCGTGCATGCACCAGGCAGCCCCCTGCAGGCCAGAATAGTCGGCAAGAGCTTCCTCGGCGCCTCGACCCTGTACCGCCTGCAGTTGCCGACCGGCAGCCAGCTGGAAGCGATATTCCCCAGCCATGACGATCAGCAGGTAGGTGACGATGTCGGCATTGCGGTAAAGGCCGACCACCTGGTGCTGTTCCCGGCACCCGGTAGCGTTGCGGCGCAGTTGTCGCCCCTTGAGAATGGGGTTCGTCGCTACAGCTCGGCGACCTGATACAGGGTGCTGGGGCTGCACGGCAGCCCCAGCTTCTCAGCCTCTGCCAATGCCGGCAAATTTGCCCTGGGTATGCTCGGCCAGCACTGCGGCCGCCAACTCCACCTCGAGCCCTCGCCGTCCGGCACTGACATGGATGGTTGCAAAGTTCTGCGCCGAATCATCGATGAAGGTGCGCAAGCGTTTCTTTTGCCCCAGCGGGCTGATTCCACCCACCAGGTAGCCCGTAGCGCGCTGCGCCGCCGCCGGGTCGGCCATCTCGCACTTCTTCACCCCGGCAGCATGGGCCAGGGCCTTGAGGTCCAGGGTGCCTCCCACTGGCACCACCGCCACCAGCAACTCGCCTTTCTCGCTGCTCGCCAGCAACGTCTTGAATACCTGCTGCGGGTCCAGCCCAAGCTTCTCTGCCGCCTCCAGCCCATACGACGCCGACTTGGGGTCGTGTTCGTAACTGTGCACGCGATGCTCGGCACGATGCTTCTTCAACAGGTCTAGGGCGGGGGTCATGCTGGGGCTCCGGTCTGGGACGGCTCGGCGGCTACTTTAGGACAATTCCCACATGGCAGCCAGCGCACCGCAATCGCGCAGCTCTGGCACGGGCATCCGAAACCGATTTTAGCGGCCATTTCGTGACTGGTCGTTCACTTTCGACCTTTGACATCAGCGTTTCTTGTCTATATTTTTTCGTTTCTGAATACGTGGTGCACGTTAAAGGTGCACTTCCCTGCTCGGTGTCAATGGGGATGGACACCGAGCTTTGCTGTCGAGCGCCAAGCGCCTCACAACAAAAACAACGAGGTCATACATGACGACTGCTCTACGCCAGCCCACACTGTCCAGCCAATGCCTGGCCGAATTTCTCGGCACGGGCTTGCTGATATTCTTCGGCACCGGCTGCGTTGCCGCCCTCAAAGTCGCGGGCGCCAGCTTCGGCCTGTGGGAAATCAGTATCATCTGGGGTGTCGGGGTAAGCATGGCCATCTACCTCACCGCCGGCATTTCCGGCGCGCACCTGAACCCGGCCGTGAGCATCGCCCTCACCCTGTTCGCCGGTTTCGACAAGCGCAAGCTGCCCTTCTACATGCTGGCCCAGGTGTGCGGCGCATTCTGTGGTGCAGCACTGGTCTACACCCTGTACAGCAACCTGTTCTTCGATTTCGAACAGGCGCACGCCATGCTACGCGGAAGCGAAGCCAGCCTGGAGCTGGCGTCGGTGTTCTCCACTTACCCGCACCCCTCGCTCTCCACCGGCCAGGCCTTCCTGGTCGAAGTGGTGATCACCGCTATCCTGATGGCTGTGATCATGGCCCTGACCGACGACAACAATGGCCTGCCGCGCGGCGCCGTGGCGCCGCTGCTGATCGGCCTGCTGATCGCCGTGATTGGCAGCGCCATGGGCCCGCTGACCGGGTTCGCGATGAACCCGGCACGTGATTTCGGTCCAAAGCTCATGACATTCCTGGCGGGCTGGGGCGAAATTGCCTTTACCGGTGGGCGCAGCGTTCCTTACTTCCTGGTGCCGATCTTCGCGCCGATCGTTGGCGCCTGCGTGGGCGCCGCGGCCTATCGCGGCCTGATCGCCCGCAACCTGCCTGTTGCAACTGCCGAGCACCCTGAGACAAATGACAACCGCCAGGGCGATACTCAAGCCAGTTGATCGCGGCATCACACACAGCCCTGACCCCCTATTCTTGCAAGGCCTACGACCATGACAGACACCCAGGACAAGAACTACATCATCGCCCTGGACCAGGGCACCACCAGTTCGCGAGCGATCATTTTCGATCGTGACGCCAACGTGGTGGGTACCTCCCAGCGCGAGTTCGCCCAGCACTACCCGCAGGCGGGCTGGGTCGAACACGACCCGATGGAGATCTTCGCCACCCAAAGCGCGACCATGGTCGAAGCCTTGGCCCAAGCGGGCATCAGCCATGCGCAGGTTGCCGCGCTGGGCATCACCAACCAGCGCGAGACCACTGTTGTATGGGACAAGGAGACCGGGCGCCCGGTATACAACGCCATCGTCTGGCAGTGCCGCCGCAGCACCGAGATCTGCGCCCAGCTCAAGCGCGATGGCCATGAAGACTACATTCGCGAAGCCACGGGCCTGGTCACCGACCCGTACTTTTCCGGCACCAAGCTGAAATGGATCCTCGACAACGTTGAAGGCGCCCGTGAACGGGCCGAACGTGGCGAATTGCTGTTCGGCACCATCGATACCTGGCTGATCTGGAAATTTTCCGGTGGCAAGGTCCATGTCACCGACTACACCAATGCCTCGCGCACGCTGATGTTCAACATCCACAGCCTGCAGTGGGACGACAAACTGCTGGAGATCCTGGGCATCCCGCGGCAGATGCTGCCTAAGGTGCGGCCGTCGTCGGAAGTGTACGGCCACACCAAGAGCGGCATCGCCATCGCCGGTATCGCCGGTGACCAGCAGTCGGCCCTGTTCGGCCAGATGTGTGTGGCACCGGGCCAGGCCAAGAACACCTACGGCACCGGCTGCTTCCTGCTGATGAACACCGGCAGCCAGGCCGTGAAGTCTTCCCATGGCCTGCTCACCACCATTGCCTGCGGCCCACGGGGCGAAGTGGCCTATGCATTGGAAGGCGCCGTGTTCAATGGCGGCTCCACCGTGCAGTGGCTGCGTGACGAGCTGAAGATCGTCAACGACGCACTGGATACCGAGTACTTCGCCAGCAAGGTCAAGGACAGCAATGGCGTGTACCTGGTGCCGGCGTTTACCGGCCTGGGTGCACCGTACTGGGATCCCTATGCCCGTGGCGCGCTGTTTGGCCTGACCCGCGGCGTGAAGGTGGACCACATCATTCGTGCAGCCCTCGAGTCGATCGCCTACCAGACCCGCGACGTGCTCGACGCCATGCAACAGGACTGCGGCCAGCGCCTGTCCGAACTGCGCGTAGACGGTGGCGCAGTGGCCAACAACTTCCTCATGCAGTTCCAGGCAGACATCCTCGGCACCTGCGTGGAACGCCCGAAGATGCGTGAAACCACAGCCCTCGGCGCAGCATACCTGGCGGGCCTGGCCTGTGGCTTCTGGTGCGGCCTGGACGAGTTGCGCGACAAGGCCATCATCGAACGCGAGTTCAGCCCGCAACTGGATGAAGCGCAGAAAGAAAAGCTGTATGCCGGCTGGAAGAAGGCCGTCGATCGCACCCGCGATTGGGAAGATCACGACGCCTGAGGCACCCTCAGCGATGCCGCGGTCCCGCCATGGGATCGCGGATCGCGGTTCGCAGCCCGGGCCGATGCGTCATAGCCCACTGGCCGTAGTCTCCGTCCTACGGCATCATTGCAGAATTTGTCCGGCAGCCCCAAAGGACCGCCCATGAATCTGCCCCCACGCCAACAACAAATCCTAGAACTGGTGCGAGAGCGCGGTTATGTCAGTATCGAGGAAATGGCGCAGCTGTTCGTCGTGACGCCACAAACCATCCGCCGTGACATCAACCAGTTAGCCGAACTCAACCTGCTGCGCCGCTACCACGGGGGTGCCGCTTACGATTCGAGCGTCGAAAATACCGCCTACGCCATGCGTGCCGACCAGATGCGCGACGAGAAGCAACGCATCGCCGAGGCCGTGGCCAGGCAAATACCCGACCATGCCTCGGTGTTCATCAACATAGGTACCACCACCGAATCCATCGCCCGGGCCCTGCTCAATCACAACCACCTGAAAGTCATCACCAACAACCTGCATGTGGCCGCCATTCTCGCGGCCAAGGATGATTTCGAGGTGCTGGTGGCAGGCGGCACGGTGCGCCGCGATGGCGGCGTGGTCGGCCAGGCCAGCGTCGATTTCATCAACCAGTTCAAGGTCGATTTCGCCCTGGTAGGGATCAGTGGCATTGACGAGGACGGCAGCCTGCTCGACTTCGACTACCAGGAAGTGCGGGTATCCCAGGCCATCATCACCAATGCCCGCCAGGTCATCCTCGCCGCCGACTCCAGCAAGTTCGGGCGCAACGCCATGGTGCGCCTGGGTTCGATCAGCCTGGTGGATTGCCTGGTGACCGACCAGGCCCCCGCCCCCGCCCTGACTCAACTGCTCAACCAGTACAAGATCCGCATCGAAGTGGTGTAAACGCCCCACCGGCCGTCGGGCTGTAACGCCCTCAGATCGAGCGCTGCGCGATCTGCGGGCGGCTCGGTGCGCGAAGGGTTCAAGCGCATTTTCGTTAATGTTCATTTACTTGCCATGTGATCAGTTTTTTCTATGAAAACTGACTGGCAAGCGCCCTCCTGTTGCGCTAGTATTTTCGGAAACGAACATTAATGTTCATATTCGATATGAACAGTTTCAGGAGGCCTTGCCCGTGTCCCAGCCCGTTTCGTCCCAGCCAGCACTCGCCGACTGCTACGACATTGCCGTAATCGGCGGTGGCATCAATGGTGTCGGCATTGCCGCCGATGCCGCTGGCCGGGGCCTCAAGGTGTTCCTGTGCGAAAGGGACGACCTGGCCCAGCACACCTCATCGGCCAGCAGCAAACTGATCCACGGCGGCCTGCGCTACCTTGAGCACTACGAGTTTCGCCTGGTACGCGAAGCGCTGGCTGAACGTGAAGTGCTGCTGGCCAAGGCGCCACACATCGTCAAGCCCATGCGTTTCGTGCTGCCACACCGCCCGCACCTGCGCCCGGCCTGGATGATCCGCGCTGGCCTGTTCCTGTATGACCACCTGGGCAAGCGCAAGCGCCTGGGCGCCTCGCGCAGCCTGCGCTTTGGCCCGGGCTACCCGCTCAAACCGCAGATCACCCGCGGTTTCGAGTACGCCGACTGTGCAGTCGACGATGCCCGCCTGGTGGTGCTCAATGCCATGGCTGCCCGTGAACACGGCGCTCACATTCTGACCCGCACCCGCTGCCTGCGCGCCGAGCGTGTAGATGGCCTGTGGCAGGTAGACCTGCTGCATGCCGACGGCAAGCAACAGCGCATTCGGGCACGCGCCCTGGTCAATGCTGCCGGCCCTTGGGTGGCCAGTTTCATCAAGGACGACCTCAAGCTCGATGCGCCCTATGGCATTCGCCTGATCCAGGGCAGCCACCTGATCGTGCCGCGCCTGTATGAAGGCGAACACGCCTATATCCTGCAGAACGAAGACCAGCGCATTGTCTTCTGCATACCTTACCTGGAGCGCTTTACCCTGATCGGCACCACCGACCGGGAGTACAGCGGCGACCCGGCGAAAGTCGCCATTACCGACCAGGAAACCCAGTACCTGCTCAACGTGGTCAACGCCCATTTCAACCATCAGCTGAGCCAGGCCGACATCCTCAACACCTATTCCGGGGTACGTCCGCTGTGCAACGACGAGTCGGACAACCCGTCGGCCGTCACCCGCGACTACACGCTGGCGCTGTCGGCAGAGGTCGGTCAGGCCCCGCTGCTGTCAGTATTCGGCGGCAAACTGACTACCTACCGCAAGCTGGCCGAATCGGCGATGGCCGAGCTCAAGCCCTTCTTCAGCCAGATGCGCGGCAGCTGGACGGCCACCGCGCCCCTGCCGGGTGGCGAACACATGACCACCGCACAAGCGCTGCTGGAGCAACTGTTGGCCCGCCATGGCTGGCTGCCGGTGGATATCGCCAAACGCTGGGCGAACACCTATGGCAACCGTGTCTGGCAACTGCTCGACGGCGTGACTGGCCCGGATGACCTCGGCCAGGCCATTGGCGGTGGGCTATTCGCTCGCGAAGTCGACTACCTTTGCGAGGCTGAGTGGGCGACGACCGCCGACGACATCCTGTGGCGCCGCACCAAATTGGGCCTGTTCACTCATGCAGCAGAACGCCTGGCCCTGGAAAACTACCTGCAACAAACCCGAGTTGGGCTTGCCCAGGGCAACGCCGCGTGATGCGGCGCTGCTGCGCAGGCTCAAAGCCTGCTGTGCAGCTCCTGCGCCAGGGTTAGCAGCAAGCGTCGCTCGGCCTGCTCGTATTCGTACTTGAGGGCCTTGCAACGCAGGGCGAAGGTCCAGTCGTCGATCTGCCCCTGGCTTACCTGTCCTTCGAGGCTCTCCATCCGAACATTGAGCGGTTGCAGTACGTGCTCGAAGCGCGCCGGGTGGCGCTCGCGGGCATGGACCTCCCAGAACGGCCGCTGCGCCAGGGAGCCGATCACTTGCTCAGGTGTTTCGTTTGCCAGTATCTGGTCGCGAGCACGCAGCAGGTCGCTGCTGGTGACATGGGCAAACCCTGGGTAGTGCATCTCATCGTCCTCAAGGGGCAGGTCCAGGGGGCCACTCAGCTTGAGCCGGTAATATAGCCGCGTCTCGACCTCATACACGCCGACCGTACGCTGCGCACGCAGGCGCTCGATATGGCGCACGGCAAGCCGGTCGACTTCGTCCAGGCGCCAAAGCGAACGCCCCAGACGCCATAAACGCCCCTCCAGCCCCGCCGGCTCACCGCCTACCGCGCGCTCCACCATTACACTCAGTTCAAGCTGCTCCAACGTCAACAGCAGCCGGTCTTCACACGTCCTTGGGCCACCGGCTTCAGCGAACAGGCGCACACGCACAGCCTCATGTTGCTCGCAGAACTCCAGAATGCGCCAGATACGCGCGCGGTAACGCGCCGGCGCCAGGTCGAAATCTTCCGCCCCCGCGAAGTCCGCCAGAAACCGAAACAGGTCGGCGGCGCCACGCTCTGCGCCTAACGCGTCGTAGATGACGCGCCAGCGCATCCGTTGTTGTGCCTCGGCCGTACCGGCCAAGCGCTCGAACAAGGCGTCGGCCAGAGGCTGAGGTACACCCATAGCCCCAACCTGGGTTCCTGCAGCGAGCCCGCCCGGGCAAACAATCGGTTTTCCGACCGTAGCAACCAGGATAGTTCGGAAAACCGAACGAAAGCCCGAGGTAGACGCACTCCGCCAGGGCCCCGAGCGCCCGGACGATCAGGTTTTTTGCTCGTCAAACCCGTTTGGCACGACTCATGCTCTACACTCTTCAATCGAATGCACAGCGCTTCGCTGTATTCGTTGAACGAAAGAGTCCGCCAACGGCTCCATAAAAAAAACAAACACGTCGAGGAAAATTTGATGCGTATCGTTCGTCATCTGTTGGGCGCCACCATTGCCGCTGCGATCATTGCTTCGCCAGCCATGGCCGAAGAACTGACCGGCACCCTCAAGAAGATCAAGGACTCGGGCACCATCACCCTGGGCCACCGCGACTCTTCCATTCCATTTTCCTACCTGGCCGGCAAACCCGAGCCCGTGGGCTACTCGCATGACATTCAGCTGGCTGTCGTCGATGCCCTGAAAAAACAACTGGGTACGGACATCAAGGTCCGCTACAACCTGGTCACCTCGCAGACCCGTATCCCGCTGGTGCAAAACGGCACCGTCGACCTGGAATGCGGCTCCACCACCAACAACGTCGAGCGCCAGCAGCAAGTCGGCTTCTCGGTCGGCATCTTCGAAGTCGGTACCCGCCTGCTGACCAAGGTCAAGGACGGTCAACCTGCATACAAGGACTTCCCGGACCTGGCTGGCAAGAACGTGGTGACCACCGCTGGCACCACCTCTGAGCGCATTCTCAAGGCGATGAACGCCGACAAGCAGATGAAGATGAACGTGATTTCCGCCAAGGACCACGGTGAAGCCTTCAACATGCTAGAAAGCGGCCGCGCCGTAGCCTTCATGATGGACGACGCCCTGCTCGCCGGTGAAATGGCCAAGGCGCGCAAGCCGGCAGACTGGGTCATCACCGGTACCCCGCAGTCCTATGAAATCTACGGCTGCATGGTGCGCAAGGGTGACGAGGCGTTCAAGAAAGCGGTCGACGATGCCATCGTTGCCTATTTCAAGTCGGGCGAAGTCAACAAGAGCTACGACAAGTGGTTCCAGCAACCGATCCCGCCAAAAGGCCTGAACCTGCAGTTCCCGATGAGCGATGAGCTGAAGAAACTGATCGCCGAGCCTACCGACAAGGCCGCGGACGAGAAGAAGTCCTGATCCTCAGATAACGGCCTGGTGCTCGACAGCACGAATCAAACCCTGCAGGCCACTCATTAGTGTCTAACCTTTCATCCGAGGGCGCCCAGCGCCCCCGGATGTTCCAAGGTGCCCGTGAAACAACCGTCTGAGGGGAAATCCCGATGAATTACAACTGGGACTGGGGCGTGTTCTTCAAGTCCACCGGCGTGGGCAGCGAGACCTATCTCGACTGGTACATCACCGGCCTGGGCTGGACCATCGCCATCGCCATCTCCGCCTGGATCATCGCCTTGCTGCTGGGCTCGGTGCTCGGCGTCATGCGCACCGTGCCGAACCGCCTGGTATCGGGCATCGCCACCATCTACGTGGAGCTGTTCCGCAATGTGCCGCTGCTGGTGCAGCTGTTCATCTGGTACTTCCTGGTGCCAGACCTGCTGCCCGAAGGCCTGCAGGAATGGTTCAAGCAAGACCTCAACCCGACCACCTCGGCGCTGATCAGTGTGGTCATCTGCCTGGGCCTGTTCACTGCCGCCCGTGTCTGCGAGCAAGTGCGCACCGGCATCCAGGCGCTGCCGCGCGGCCAGGAATCCGCGGCCCGCGCCATGGGTTTCAGCCTGCCGCAGATCTACACCAACGTGCTGCTGCCCCAGGCCTACCGGATCATCATTCCGCCGCTCACCTCCGAATTTCTCAACGTGTTCAAGAATTCCTCGGTGGCATCGCTGATCGGCCTGATGGAGCTGCTGGCGCAAACCAAACAGACCGCCGAATTTTCCGCCAACCTGTTCGAGGCGTTCACCCTGGCCACGCTGATCTACTTCACCCTGAACATGGGGCTGATGCTGCTGATGCGCATGGTCGAGAAGAAAGTCGCCGTGCCTGGCCTGATTTCCGTGGGGGGCAAGTAAATGGACATGGATTTCAGCGAAATCATCCCGGCCCTGCCCGCCCTGTGGGAAGGCATGCTCATGACCTTGCAACTGATGGTCATGGGCGTGGTGGGCGGTATCGTGCTGGGCACCATCCTGGCGCTCATGCGGCTGTCATCGAGCAAGCTGCTGTCGCGGCTGGCCGGGGCCTACGTCAACTATTTCCGCTCGATCCCGCTGCTGCTGGTGATCACCTGGTTCTACCTGGCGGTACCGTTCGTACTGCGCTGGATCACCGGCGAGGACACCCCGGTGGGTGCCTTCACCTCGTGCGTGGTGGCGTTCATGATGTTCGAAGCCGCCTACTTCTGTGAAATCGTCCGCGCCGGTGTGCAGTCGATCTCCAAGGGCCAGATGGGCGCCGCCCAGGCCCTGGGCATGACCTACAGCCAGACCATGCGCCTGATCATCCTGCCGCAGGCGTTTCGCAAGATGACCCCGCTGTTGCTGCAGCAGAGCATCATCCTGTTCCAGGATACCTCGCTGGTCTACACCGTGGGCCTGGTGGACTTCCTCAACTCGGCACGCTCCAACGGCGACATCATTGGGCGCTCCCATGAGTTCCTGATCTTCGCCGGGGTCGTGTACTTCCTCATCAGCTTCTCCGCTTCGTGGCTGGTCAAGCGCCTGCAAAAAAGGATCACCGTATGATTTCCATCAAGAACGTCAACAAGTGGTACGGGGACTTCCAGGTACTGACCGACTGCAGCACCGAGGTCAAGAAAGGTGAAGTGGTGGTGGTGTGCGGCCCTTCGGGTTCGGGCAAGTCCACCCTGATCAAGTGCGTCAATGCCCTGGAGCCGTTCCAGAAGGGCGATATCGTGGTCGATGGCACCTCGATCGCCGACCCCAAGACCAACCTGCCGAAGCTGCGTTCGCGGGTGGGCATGGTGTTCCAGCACTTCGAACTGTTCCCCCACCTGAGCATCACCGAAAACCTGACCATCGCCCAGCGCAAGGTACTGGGCCGCAGTGAGGCGGAGGCCACCAAGAAAGGCCTGGCCCTGCTCGACCGCGTCGGCCTTGGCGCCCATGCCAAGAAGCACCCGGGCCAGCTGTCGGGTGGCCAGCAACAGCGCGTGGCCATTGCCCGTGCACTGTCGATGGACCCGATCGTCATGCTGTTCGACGAGCCGACCTCGGCGCTGGACCCGGAGATGGTCAACGAAGTACTGGACGTGATGGTGGAGCTTGCCCACGAGGGCATGACCATGATGTGCGTGACCCACGAAATGGGCTTCGCCCGCAAAGTGGCCAACCGCGTGATCTTCATGGACAAAGGCCACATCATCGAAGACTGCCAGAAGGAGGCGTTCTTCGGCGACCCGACTGCCCGCCACGAACGCACCCAGCACTTCCTCAGCAAGATCCTGCAACACTGATTTTGCTTCATTGAACCGGTCGGCGCCGCTGCCCAATCGGGCAGCAGGCGCTGGTCGTGACAAGGCCACTGTGATGAAATGCGATCCTTCGCTTCTTCTCCCTGCCAAGCCTGCCGTGAAATCCCGCCTGCTCCGCCAATTGCTGTTGCCACCACTGATCATTTTGCTGATGGTCGGCCTGGGTATGGCTGGCTACCTGATCAGCGAGAGCAACGGTATTCGCACCCTCAGCGAAAACGGTGAACGCCAGCTGGAGCTGCACGCGCGCACGGTCGAAAGCGAGATCAGCAAATACACCTACCTGCCGAGCCTGCTGGAGCTGGAAGACAGCGTCTCGCACCTGCTCACCGACCCGGATGGCGGTTCGCGCCAGGCGGTCAACGAATACCTCGAAGGCCTGAACCGGCGCAGCCGCAGCCGGGCAATTTTCGTGCTCGATACCAATGGCCGGGTCCAGGCCACCAGCAACTGGCGCGATGCCGATTCGTTCCTGGGCGAAGACCTGTCGTTCCGCGCCTATTTCCAGACTGCCGTACGCGGCGAACCTGGGCGCTTCTACGGCATCGGCAGCACCACGGGCGAGGCTGGCTACTACCTGGCCCACGGGCTCGAGGAACACGGCAAGATCATTGGCGTGGCGGTGATCAAGGTACGCCTGGATACCCTGGAAGAACGTTGGCAGCGGGCGCGCCTGGAGGCATTCGTCAGCGACGAGAACGGCATCATCATCCTTTCCAGCGACCCTGCCAGGCGCCTGAAGTCGGTACGCCCGCTGACCGCGCAAACCAAGGAACGGCTGGCGCGCAGCCTGCAGTATTACTGGTGGCCGTTGAACGAGTTGCAGCCCCTGGCCCGCGAGACCCTGGCCGATGGCGTGGAAAAACTGACCTTCCCCGCCAACAGCGAGACTGCCCACGGCGAGCCCCACGAAGTGGCCTACCTGGCCCAGACCCGCCGGCTGGTCGACACGCCCTGGCATTTCACCCTGCTCACCCCGCTGCAGGACCTGCGCCGCGAATCCATGGTCCAGGGCATTCTGGTGGGGGTCGCCTTCGCCCTGCTGGCCATCCTCGGCATCGCCTGGAACGAGCGGCGCAAAGTCATCGCCACCCGCCTGGCCGCACGCGAGGCGCTGGAGGAAGCCAACAGCCAGCTGGAGCGACGGATTACCGAACGCACCGCCGACCTGCGTGCCAGCAACGAACGCCTGAAAGGCCAGATTCGCGAGCGCCGGCACGCCGAACAAACGCTGCGCCACGCCCAGGACGAGCTGGTGCAGGCCGGCAAGCTGGCAGCCATCGGGCAGATGTCCACCAGCATCGCCCACGAGCTGAACCAGCCGCTGGCTGCCTTGCGTACGCTGTCTGGCAACACGGTGCGCTTCCTCGAACGCGGGGCGCTGGAAACCGCCAGCACCAACCTGCGCACCATGAACGACCTGATTGACCGCATGGGCCGCATCACTGCCAGCCTGCGCTCGTTCGCCCGGCGCAGCGACGACAGTGGCCAGGCTTCCCTGGCCAAGGCGATAGAAGCCACCTTGCAAGTACTGGGCAACCGCATCAGCGCCTGCCAATTGCAGCTGCACAACCACTACGAGGACCAGCAACTGGCCATCGACCAGACCCGCCTGGAGCAAATCCTGGTCAACCTGATCGGCAATGCCCTCGATGCCATGGCTGCGCAGCCACAGCCCGAACTGTGGCTGGAGGGCGAAGTGCAGGGCGACAAATACCGTTTGCAGGTGCGTGACAATGGCCACGGCATCGACGCCGAGGCGCGCAAGCACCTGTTTGAACCGTTCTTCACCACCAAACCGGGCGAACACGGCCTGGGCCTGGGCCTGACCCTGTCGGCGAGCCTTGCGGCTGCGGCCAAGGGCAGCCTCAACGTCGAGCACCCCGTCACCGGCGGGAGCGCCTTCGTCCTGGCCCTGCCCCTGGTTTCGCCCCCTAACGAATCGGCAGAGCACCCATGAACCAAGCGCCTCTTACCGTCCTGATCGTCGAAGACGACCCGCATGTGCTGCTCGGCTGCCAGCAGGCACTGGCCCTGGAGGACATCGCCTGCGAAGGTGTGGGCAGTGCCGAGCAGGCGCTGGAGCGCATCGGCGACGATTTCGCTGGTATCGTCGTCAGCGATATCCGCCTGCCCGGCATCGACGGCCTGGAGCTGCTCAACCGCCTCAAGGCCCGCGACCGCAGCCTGCCTGTGGTACTGATCACCGGCCACGGTGACATCGACATGGCCGTAGGCGCCATGCGCAATGGTGCCTACGACTTCATGGAGAAGCCGTTCTCCCCGGAACGCCTGGTCGACGTGGTGCGCCGCGCCCTGGAGCAACGGGGGCTGTCGCGCGAAGTGGTTGCCTTGCGCCGCCAGCTGGCCGAACAGAGCAGCCTGGAAGGCCGTATCATCGGCCGCTCGCCGGCCATGGAGCACCTGCGCGAGCTGATTGCCAATGTGGCCGACACCTCGGCCAACGTGCTCATCGAGGGCGAGACCGGCACCGGCAAGGAACTGGTCGCACGCTGCCTGCATGACTTCAGCCGTCGCCAGGGCCAGCCCTTCGTGGCGCTGAACTGTGGCGGCCTGCCGGAAAACCTGTTCGAGACCGAGATTTTTGGCCACGAGGCCAACGCCTTCACCGGTGCCGGCAAGCGCCGTATCGGCAAGATCGAACACGCCAATGGCGGCACGCTGTTCCTCGACGAGGTGGAGAGCATGCCGATCAACCTGCAGATCAAGCTGCTGCGCGTCTTGCAGGAGCGCACCCTGGAACGGTTGGGGTCGAACCAGAGCATTGCCGTGGATTGCCGGGTGATTGCGGCAACCAAGGCCGACCTCGATAGCCTGGGCCAGAGCGGTCAGTTCCGCAGCGACCTGTACTACCGGTTGAACGTGGTGACCCTGGAGCTGCCACCGCTGCGCGAGCGCCGCGAAGACATCTTGCAATTGTTCGAGCACTTCCTGCAGCAATCGGCCCTGCGCTTCGATCGGGAAACACCGACCCTGGACAGCCAGACCTTGTCCCGCCTCCTCGCCCACGACTGGCCAGGCAATGTGCGGGAACTGCGCAACGTGGCCGAACGCTACGCCCTGGGCCTGCCGGCGTTCAAGAAAGGGCCCAGCGGGGGGGCCAGCCAAGGCCTGGGCTTTGCCGAGGCGGTGGAGGCGTTCGAACGCAACCTGCTCAGCGATGCACTGCAACGCACCGGCGGCAACCTCAGCCAGGCCAGCCAGGAGCTGGGCATGGCCAAGACCACGCTGTTCGACAAGGTCAAAAAATACGGCCTCGGTTGACCTCAACAACGGTGTGAAGCGCCTACGGCGCGATTATTCGGGCCCCAGTGGGTGTGGGGCCAGCCGCAGGCGGTGCGGCGCTACGCCCAGTCGACAGCGTTGCCAACATGAGCGAAACTCAACTCATTGCTTCGTTCACCCCATTCACACCCCGGAGTCAGCAGTGCTGGAGATCCGCCACCTGAAAACCCTTCATGCCTTGCGCGAGGCCGACAGCCTTGTGGAAGCCGCCGAGCGCCTGCATCTGACCCAGTCGGCGCTGTCTCACCAGTTCAAGGAGCTGGAAGAACGCCTGGGCCTGCCGCTGTTCGTACGCAAGAGCAAGCCGATACGCTTTACCAGCGCCGGGCTGCGCCTGCTGCAACTGGCCGATGCCACCTTGCCGTTGCTACGGGGTGCCGAACGCGACATCGCACGCTTGGCCGGCGGTACCGCCGGGCGCCTGCACATGGCAATCGAATGCCACAGCTGTTTCCAGTGGCTGATGCCGACCATAGACCAGTTCCGCGATGCCTGGCCGGAAGTCGAGCTGGACCTGGCCTCCGGCTTCGCCTTTGCACCCTTGCCAGCCCTGGCCCGTGGTGACCTTGACCTGGTGGTGACCTCCGACCCGGTGGACCTGGCCGGCATCACCTACGTGCCGCTGTTCACCTACGAAGCCATGCTGGCGGTCGCCAACCAGCATGCGCTGGCCAGCAAGCCGTATATCGTGCCCCAGGACCTGCTCGACCAGACCCTGATCACCTACCCGGTGGAGCGCGACCGCCTGGACATCTTCACCCGCTTCCTGGAGCCGGCCGACGTCGAGCCGGCCGCCGTGCGCACCTCGGAGCTGACCGTGATGATGATGCAGCTGGTCGCCAGCGGCCGGGGGGTGTGCGGCATGCCGCACTGGGCTTTGCATGAGTACAGCGCGCGGGGTTATGTGAAAGGCAAGCGCCTGGGCGAGAAAGGCCTGTTTGCCACGCTTTACGCCGCTGTGCGCACCGACATGCTCGATGCGCCGTACATGCGCGACTTTCTGCTGACCGCCAAGGACACCTCCTTCGCCACCCTCGACGGCGTCAGCGCGGTGCGTTGAACAACTGGCGGTACAGCGGCAGGATCAGGTCGCGGGTCAAGGGCGCCAGTGGCTGGTCTGGCGCCTGATCTGCAGCCAGCCATACCACCTCCTCGATTTCTGCCGCCGGGACCACGGCAGCGGCGCTGTAGACTCGAAACAGCTCGGCTTGCACCTCGAAGCCGGGCTCATTGGCGGCCGTGGCACTGAACTGGCCCAGGTACACGGCCTGGGCCGGGTCGATGTGCAGGCCCAATTCCTCGTGCAGTTCGCGCACCAGTGCCTGCAGCGCCGTTTCACCCGCATCGATCTTGCCCCCCGGCTGCATGAAGGCTTCGGTGCCACGCTTGCGCACCAGCAAGGTGCGCCCCTGCGGGTCGAGCAACAGGGCGGCGGCGATGCGAATGGTATTGGGCATGGGCTGAACTCGCTGGCAACAATGGCCGGGGAGGATCCCACGGGCTCGCTTGGGCTGACAAGGCCATTGTCGGGTGTGCCGGCCAGACGAACGGCCCCTTGCCAAAGCGCCCATGCCCCTCCATAACCAACCCATGAACCTGCCCGCCCAACAGCACCCGGTGCTCGAACTGTTCCACCCCGCCGTACGCACCTGGTTCGGCCGCCACTTCGCAACCGTTACCGATGCCCAGGCCCAGGCCTGGCCCTTGGTCCATGGCGGCCAGTCGATGCTGTTGGCCGCACCCACCGGCTCGGGCAAGACCCTGAGCGCGTTCCTGGCCGTGCTCGATGAACTGTTCTGCCAGGGCCTGGCGCAGCAGGGTCAGCTGCCGGCGCAGACCCAGGTGGTCTATGTTTCGCCGCTCAAGGCGCTGTCCAATGACATCCGCGTCAACCTGCAAGCCCCGCTTGAGGGTATCAGCCAGGCCCTGGCAGAACAGGGCCTGGCTGCACCCCGCATCACTACCGCCGTGCGCACCGGCGATACCCCGCAAAAAGAACGCGCCGCCATGCGCAAGCTGGCACCGCACATTCTGGTCACGACCCCTGAATCCCTGTATGTACTGATGGGTTCGGCGTCTGGTCGTGAAGGCCTGCGCAACGTGCATACGGTAATCGTCGACGAGATCCACGCCTTGGCCGGCAACAAGCGCGGGGCGCATCTGGCACTGACCCTGGAACGTCTGCAGGCCTTGGCAGGCCGGCCCTTGCGCCGTATTGGCCTGTCTGCCACACAGCGCCCGGTGGCGCGGGTGGCGCAGTTTCTGGTCGGGAGCGGCCGGCCCTGCGCGGTTGTCGATATTGGCCATGCCCGGCCACGCGACTTGGCCATCGAGCTGCCGCCGGTACCGTTGGCGGCGGTCATGGCCACCGATGTCTGGGGCCTGGTCTACGACCGCCTGGCAGCCCTGGCCCGCGAGCATCGCACCACCCTGGTATTCGTCAACACCCGGCGCCTGGCTGAGCGCATCACCCGCCACCTCAGCGACCGCCTGGGCAAGGATGCCGTGGCCGCGCACCATGGCAGCCTGGCCAAGGAGCTGCGCCTGAGCGCCGAGCAACGGCTCAAGCACGGCCAGTTGCAGGTACTGGTGGCCACCGCTTCACTGGAGCTGGGCATCGACATTGGCGACATCGACCTGGTCTGCCAGGTTGCCTCGCCGGGTTCGATTGCCGCCTTCCTGCAACGGGTTGGCCGCGCCAGCCACCAGGTCGATGGCGTGCCGAAAGGGCGCTTGTTCCCGACATCGCGTGACGACCTGATCGAGTGCGTGGCCCTGCTCGACTGCGTACGCCGGGGGGAACTGGAGGCGCTGCACATACCCCGGGCGCCCCTGGACGTGCTGGCCCAGCAGATCGTCGCCGAAGCCTGCAACCAGCCGTGGCACGAACAGGCGTTGTTCGACTGCCTGCGCCAGGCCACACCTTATGCCCACCTCGACCAGCAGCACTACCAGGCCCTGCTGCGCATGCTTGCCGAGGGCTACAACGGCCGCCAGGGCGTACGCAGTGCCTACCTGCACCGCGATGCGGTAAGCGGCACATTGCGGGGCCGCCGCGGCAGCCAGCTGACCGCGCTGACCAGCGGTGGCACCCTTCCGGACAACGCCGATTACAGCGTATTGCTGGAGCCGCAGGCGCTGAACATTGGCAGCGTCAATGAAGACTTCGCGGTGGAGAGCATCGCAGGCGACATCTTCCAGCTGGGCAATGCCTCGTACCGCATCCTGCGCGTCGAGTCGGGCCGGGTTCGGGTGGAGGATGCCCAAGGGCTGCCGCCCACCATTCCGTTCTGGCTCGGCGAGGCGCCTGGCCGCAGCGACGAACTGTCCGCGGCCGTGGCCAGGCTGCAGGCACAGCTTGACCAGCAGCTGACGCTGGCCGACGGCGATACCCGCGCGGTGTCGGCATGGTTGCAGGGTACGTTCGAGCTGGGCGAAGACTGCGCCGAGCAGTTGCTCGACTACCTGGCCCGTACCCGCGACGTGCTCGGTGCCCTGCCCTCGCAGGAAACGTTGGTGATGGAGCGTTTCTTCGATGCCTCCGGCGGCACCCAGCTGATCATCCATTCGCCCTACGGCAGCCGCATCAATCGCGCCTGGGGCCTGGCCTTGCGCAAACGCTTCTGTCGCACCTTCAATTTCGAACTGCAGGCGGCCGCCAGCGAGGACGCCATCGTGCTGTCGCTGTCCACCAGCCACAGTTTCGACCTCGACGAGGTCTGGCGTTACCTGAAAAGCGGCACCGCAGAAGCCCTCCTCATACAGGCCGTGCTCGAAGCGCCACTGTTCGGTGTGCGCTGGCGCTGGAACGCCAGTGTCGCCATGGCCCTGCCGCGCTTCGTGGGCGGGCGCAAAGTAGCGCCGCAAATCCAGCGCATGAAAAGCGAAGACCTGGTTGCCGCGGTGTTTCCCGACCAGATCGCCTGCCTGGAAAATATCGCCGGCGAGCGGCAGATACCCGAGCACCCGCTGGTCGAGCAGACCCTCGACGACTGCCTGCACGAGGCCCTGGATTGCACGGGCTGGCTGGCCCTGTTGAGGCGCATGGAAAGCGGGGCGGTACGCCTGCTGTGCCGCGACCTGCCTGCGCCATCGCCGCTGGCATCGGCCATTCTCAATGCCCGCCCTTATACATTCCTCGACGACGCACCGCTGGAAGAGCGCCGTACCCAGGCGGTGCTCAACCGGCGCTGGAACGAGGTGCACAGCAGTGACGACCTGGGCGCACTGGACGCCGACGCCATCGCTGCCGTGGCCGCCGAGGCCTGGCCGCAGCCGCGCAATAGCGACGAAATGCACGAAACCTTGATGAGCCTGGGCGCCATCAGCCAGGCGCAGGTCAGCGCCAACCCTGGTTGGAACCTGTTCCTCAGGCAACTGGCCAAGGCCGGCCGCGCCTTGCGCCTGCCCCGCGAGCAGTTGTGGCTGGCCCGCGAGCGCCTGAACCTGCTGCAGGCGATCTACCCGGCGACGCCCCTCGAACCGGCGCTGGAACAGTTGCCTGGCTTCGACCAGCCCATCGAGCCCGACAATGCCCTGGGCGAACTGCTGCGTGGCCGCCTGAGCGCCCATGGCCCACAGACGCTGGTACAGATCGCCGCGCCGTTGGGCATGCCGCCGCAGGCAGTCGAACAGGCCCTGGCCCGCCTGGAAGCCGAAGGTTATGTGCTGCGCGGCTATTTCAGCCCGGCCGCCAACGAGCTGCAATGGTGCGAACGCCATTTGCTGGCGCGCATCCACCGCTACACGGTCAAGCGCTTGCGTCGCGAAATCGAGCCGGTCAGCCTGCAGGACTTCATGCGTTTTCTGTTCGACTGGCAGCACCTGGCACCTGACACGCGCCTGCGTGGCCCGCAGGCTGTAGCCGAAGTGCTTGGGCAGTTGCAGGGCTTCCCCAGTGCAGCCGCAGCCTGGGAGGCCGAACTGCTGCCCGCACGGATCCACGACTACAGCCCCCACTGGCTCGATGATGCGTGCCGCAGCGGGCAATTCGCCTGGAGCCGGTTGGCCGCGAGCCGCTCAGGCAGCACCTTGTCGAGCACCCCGCTGGTGTTGCTGCCTCGGGAGCACCTGGGGCTGTGGCGCAGCCTGGCGCCCGCGCCTGCCGTACAGAGCCTTGGCGCACGGGCGCAGCGGGTACATGAGGTGCTGCAGGCTCAGGGCGCGTTGTTCTTCGACGAACTGATCCACGATGCCCGCCTGCTGCCCAGCGAACTGGAAACAGCGTTGCAGGAACTGGTGGGTGCCGGCCTGGTAGGTGCCGACAGCTTCACTGGCCTGCGCAGCCTGATCGCCCCGGCGGCGAAACGCGCTTCACGCACCCGCCGGCGCGGCCATGCACCGTTGTCCAGCAGCATGTCCCATGCCGGGCGCTGGGCATTGCTGCGCCAAGGCACGGCGGATGACAGCCAGCGCCTGGAGCACATCGCCCACGCCCTGCTAAGGCGCTATGGCGTGGTGTGCTGGCGGCTGCTGGAGCGCGAGAGCGATGTACTGCCACCGTGGCGGGAACTGCTGCGCTGCTACCACCGGCTGGAGGCACGCGGCGAGATCCGCGGGGGGCGCTTCATTGCCGGGTTGGCCGGTGAACAATTTGCCTTGCCGGAGGCGGTCGGGTTGCTGCGCCAGGTACGCCGGCGCGAGGCGGACGGCGCACTGCAGGTGGTCAGTGCCAGTGACCCGCTGAACCTGATCGGCTCGTTGCTGCCGGGGGTGAAGGTGCCGGCGGTGAGCGGCAACCGCCTGCTGTACCGCGACGGCGTGCCAGTGGCCAAGCGCGTGGCCGGGCGCCCTGTGTACCTGAGCGAGGCGCCCGCGCACGAGCAGGAAAGCTGGCGACAGAAGCTGCTGCGCGGGGCACCGTAAACAGCCTGCCTTGCCGAGCATGGGCCAGGGCTGCTGAGGCTTGGCGTGGCGAGAATGATTTTCGCTACCCCGATTTTAATTTGCAGCGCCCGGCAACTTGGCTATGGTCGGGGTTTGCCCCCAGGCCCTGAGCCTGACCGCGCCATCGCAAGGACCCCGTATGAGCCTGTCACTTCTCAGCCGCTATGCCTTCTTCGCCGCCTGTGTCCTGTTCACCTTGGCGAGCCTGCCCTTCAGCCAGCATGAATGGCTGTGGCCCTTCACCCTGACCGCCGGCGTTCTCAGCCTGATCGGGCTGTTCGACCTGCTGCAGCAGCGCCACGCCGTGCGCCGCAACTACCCCATCCTGGGCAACATCCGCTACCTGGTAGAGGCCATCCGCCCGGAGATCCGCCAGTACCTGCTGGAGTCCGACAGCGACGCACTGCCGTTCTCCCGTGCGCAGCGCTCGCTGGTGTATGCCCGGGCCAAGAACGAAGCTTCCGACAAACCGTTCGGCACCTTGATCGATGTGTACCAGTCCGGCTTCGAGTTCATTGGCCACTCCATGCGCCCGGCGCCGTTGGCCGACCCGGCCAGCTTCCGCATCATCATTGGTGGGCCGCAGTGCAGCCAGCCGTATTCGGCCTCGATTTTCAACATCTCGGCCATGAGCTTCGGCTCGCTCAGCGCCAACGCTATCCGCGCGCTCAACCAGGGCGCCAAACTGGGCAACTTCCACCATGACACTGGCGAAGGCAGCATCAGCCCGTACCACCGTGAACACGGTGGTGACCTGGTATGGGAACTGGGCAGCGGCTACTTTGGCTGCCGCACCGCGGACGGGCGTTTCGACCCTGAGCGCTTCGCCGCACAAGCCCGTAGCCCGCAGGTGCGCATGATCGAAGTGAAGATGAGCCAGGGCGCCAAGCCTGGCCATGGCGGCATCCTGCCCAAGCACAAGGTCACCGAGGAAATTGCCGAGACCCGTGGCGTGCTGATGGGCGAAGACTGCATTTCGCCATCACGGCACAGCGCCTTTTCCACCCCCATCGAGATGATGCAGTTCATCGCCCAGCTACGCGAACTGTCCGGCGGCAAGCCGGTGGGTTTCAAGTTCTGCCTGGGCCACCCGTGGGAGTTCATGGGCATCGCCAAGGCCATGCTGGAGACCGGTATCCTGCCGGATTTCATCGTTGTCGATGGCAAGGAAGGCGGCACCGGCGCGGCGCCGGTGGAATTCACCGATCACATTGGCGTGCCCCTGCGTGAGGGGTTGCTGTTCGTGCACAACACCTTGGTCGGGCTGAACCTGCGCGACAAGATCAAGCTGGGCGCCAGCGGCAAGATCGTCAGCGCCTTCGACATCGCCAGTGTACTGGCCATTGGCGCCGACTGGGCCAATTCGGCGCGCGGCTTCATGTTCGCCATTGGCTGCATCCAGTCGCAAAGCTGCCACACCAACAAATGCCCCACTGGCGTGGCCACGCAAGACCCGCTGCGCCAACGCGCACTGGTAGTGCCGGACAAGGCCCAGCGGGTGTTGAACTTCCACCACAACACCTTGCGCGCGCTGGCAGAAATGCTGGCGGCGGCTGGCCTGGAGCACCCGGCACAGCTGGAGGCCAAGCACTTGGTGCGCCGCATCTCGGCCACCGAGATCAAGCTGTTCTCGCAGATGCATGTGTTCCTCAAGCCGGGCGAGCTGCTCACCGGCGAGGTGGATGGCCAGTTCTACTCGCGCATGTGGCAGCTGGCCAGGGCCGACAGCTTCGAGCCGCACAGTGAGGTCGCGGCCTGACGCGCCCCGGGGGCTGCTTGGCAGCCCTGCTGCGATCCCTGTGGGAGATTCTATGGTTCCTGGCAAGGGTAGCCGGAGCATCTTCAGCGCCTGTGAGATCGAGCGCCGCCCGCGCGGCGCAATCGCGAGCTGCGCTCGCTCCTACGTTTTGAACTGCGCCCCTGACGTTGGACAAAAATCCAACCTCAGGGGCCTTTCATATGAGCAAGTACACCAGACAGTTCAAGCTTTCCGCCATCCAGGCTTTTCTGCAACGTGGCATTGGCTACCGTTTCATAGCCGCACAGTTCCAGATGGATCCCTCCTTACTGCGCCGCTGGGTACAGGCCTACCGCATCCATGGCGAGGCCAGCCTGTCCAGACACGCGCAGACTTTCAGCCCTGAGTTCAAGCTCTCGGTGCTTGAGCGAAAATGGCGCGACAAGTTGTCGTTGCGCGAAACGGCGGCTGTTTTCAACCTGACGCATTCCAGCCAGATAGGCATATGGGAAGCGCAGTACTACAGTGGCGGTATCAAAGCTCTGATAGCAGGGAAAAAAGGACCGCGTAACGTCATGATCAAACCATCCGTCCCACCCGCCAGCACCTCGCCCAAGTCCGAGGAAGAACTCTCGTACGCCGAACTGCTGGCCAAGCTGCGTCACGCCGAGATGGAGATCGCCTACCTAAAAAAGTTAAAAGAACTGCGCGAGGAGAAGGCGAGACAGAAGAGGGCCGGGAAGAAAAAGTCCTGATCATCTCGGCCCTGCGCACCCGCTTCCCGCTCGACGGCCTGCTCAAGCTGGCCGGACTGGCGCGCAGTACGTATTACTACCAGCGCAAGTTGATGGCTGCCGGTGACAAGCTGGCTGCGCTCAAAGACCGTATCCGTGAGATTCAGCAGCGGCATAAAGGTCGCTACGGCTATCGGCGCATGACAGCGACATTGCACAGCGTCGGCCACGCAGTTAACAGTAAGGTCGTGCGGCGACTGATGGCCGAACTCGACCTCAAATGCACGGTGCGCGTGAAGAAGTACAAGTCCTATCGTGGCGAGCCCGGACGCATCGCTCCCAACAAGATGGAGCGCAAGTTTACGGCAGAGGAGCCAAACAGGAGGTGGGTAACGGACGTGACCGAATTCAAGGTGGCGGGTGAAAAGCTGTATCTCTCTCCGGTGCTGGACCTGTTCAATGGTGAGATCGTGGCGCACCAGATCGACACCTCGCCGCACTATCCATTGGTCGGTCAGATGCTCGAGCAGGCGTTGTCACGGCTACCGGAAGGGGCCAGGCCTATGCTGCACTCCGACCAGGGCTGGCAGTATCAGTACTACCGCTACCGGAATCGACTAGAGGAGATGGGACTGGAGCAGAGCATGTCACGCAAAGGCAACTGCCTGGACAATGCGCGAATGGAGAGTTTCTTCGGCACACTGAAGACCGAGATGTATCATGGTCAGCGTTTCGCCAGCATCGAGGATCTGAGCGCTGCAATCGATGAATACATCGATTACTACAACCATGACCGAATCAAGATGGGGCTGGCCGGCCTGAGTCCCGTGGCATACAGGAATCAGGCCGCAGCAGCCTAATCAAAGATTGTCCAACAAATGGGGCGCACCTCATTTGTTTCGGGCCAGTAACCCCTGTGCCAGATGCGCGCGGCCGCCTTGTTCGCACGACGCGATTTTGAGGCATGCGCCAAGGCGCTCGCGCGCAAATCCCACAGGAATAATTGGCCCGAAACAAACGTAGGAGCGAGCGCAGCTCGCGATGCGCCGCGCGGGCGGCGCTCGCTCTAACAGGCGCTGCATACCTTGTGGCAAACACCTGTCTGCCCTGATGCGATCCCCGTGGGAGTTGGCTTGCCGACGATGGGCCGCAGCGCGGCCCCGGCCAACTCAGGTCAGGAAGCGGTACTGGCCGTACCCTGCACGTTTTTGGGTGCCAACCGGAACACGTGGTACAGCACGGTCAACAGCACCAGGAATGCCGGGCCGATGTACAGCGCCACCCGGGTGTCCTCGAAGTACGCCATCAGTCCCACCACCAGCACCAGGAACGCCAATGCCAGGTAAGAGCTCAGCGGCCACAACCACATGCGGTACTTCAGCCCCTGGCGCTGGGCAGGGGTAAGGCCGGCACGGAATTTCAACTGTGCCAGCAGGATCATCACCCAGGTCCAGATCGCGCCAAAGGTGGCAATCGACGTCACCCAGACGAAGACCTTCTCCGGCACCAGGTAGTTGGCCAGCACACCCAGCAGGAGCGCGCCGATGGACAGCAGCAGCGCATTGCGCGGTACCCCGTTGTTCGAGGTACGGGCAAAGGCCGCCGGGGCTTGGCCGTTCTGCGCCAGGCTATAGAGCATGCGCCCGGTGCTGAAGATGCCGCCATTGCATGAGGACAGTGCCGCGGTGATGACCACGAAGTTGATGATGCCCGCGGCGGTCTTGATGCCCAGGCGCTCGAAGGTCATGACGAACGGGCTGCCCTGGCTGCCAATTTCGTTCCACGGGTAGATCGACAGAATCACGAACAACGCACCGACATAGAACAGCAGGATGCGCCAGAACACCGAGCCGATGGCCTGCGGAATGGTTCTTTGCGGGTTACGGGCTTCACCGGCAGTCAAACCGATCATTTCCACGCCCAGGTAGGCGAACATCACCATCTGCAGCGACATCAGCACGCCGGTCACGCCATTGGGCATGAAGCCGCCGTTGCTCCACAGGTTGGCGATGCCCACGGCCACACCGTCATTGCCCAGGCCGAAGGCAATGATGCCGACGCCGCCCAGCACCATGGCGATGATGGTGACGATCTTGATCAGGGCGAACCAGAACTCGAATTCGCCGAAGGCCTTGACCGCTACCAGGTTGACCGCCCCCATGCTGCCCAGCGCCGCCAGGGCCCAGATCCAGCGGGGCACGTCGGGGAACCAGATCCCCATGTAGATGGCTACCGCGGTAATTTCCGCAACACAGGTCACCAGCCACAGGAACCAGTAGTTCCAGCCAGTGAGAAAGCCCGCCAGCGGGCCGAGGTAGTCCTGCGCATAGCGGCTGAACGAGCCGGCGACAGGGTTGTGCACGGCCATTTCACCAAGGGCGCGCATGATCACCAGAATGGCCAGGCCACCGATGATGTAGGACAGCATGATGGCCGGGCCGGCCATTTCGATGGCCTTGGCCGAGCCTAGGAAAAGACCGACACCGATACAGGCGCCCAGCGCCATCAGACGGATATGCCGTTCGCCCAGTTCACGCTTGAGCGGGCCGCCTTGGGTGGGCTGGCCATGGGCAGGGTGGTTGCCGACTGGCATAGCGATTCAACCTCATTTTGTTATTGGATTTGCCTTCGTGCAGCACCCGCCACGCCGATAGGCGTGGCCTTGGCTTGCCAAGCTGGCCTTTTGGGCTGGCCTGCGTGCCGGGTCAGCGCAACCCGGCAGGGCGAAGGGGCGAGCAGTATAGGAAGACCGCTGAAGGGGTTTTCGCTGTATATCCATGAATAATCAGCGAGTTCTCCGGAGCCCCCGGTACCTTGATCAGCGCCGACAAATGTTTCCGCCTACCCGCTCACCGTCTAAGCTTCAGGCAAGCAAGACGAAAATACCTGGCCGGATTGAAGATTATGGGCGCACTGTGGCAATCGGAACCAAGCAGGACGGAAGCACCCGAGACACCGCCGGCCGAGACGCCACAACGCAAGCCCCCCCGGCAGCGTCGGCTATGGTGGCGGCTGATCATCCTCATCGTGCTGGTGGCGCTGGTGGCTGTCGGCTTCGCCGCCTACGACGAATTTCGCACGTCCGAGTTGCAGTCGCGGGAGTTCAGCAAGCTCGCCAGCACCCTCACCTACTCGCTGCAGCCCGGCCCCAGCGACGCCATCGTCTACCCCGGTGACGGGCCGTTCGACAAACGCCTGGGCTACAGTGCCCTGGGTGAGTTTCTGCCGCGCCTGCTCAAGCGCGACTACCTGATCAGCGAACAGGTCAGGTTTTCCCCGGCGTTGATGAACTACGTCGAGCATGGGCTGTTCGTGCCCTATATCGAGAAGATCCAGGCGGGCCTGTCGATCACCGACTGCCGTGGCGACACGCTCTACCAGTACAACTACCCGCAGCACCTGTACCCCGACTTCGCCGCCATCCCGCCCGTGATGGTCAATAGTCTGCTGTTCATCGAGAACCGCGACCTGCTCGACACCCAAGACCCGCGCAACAACCCGGCCGTGGACTGGCCGCGCTTCGCCAAGGCCGCCTACAGCCAGGTGGCCAAGTACCTGGCGCTGCCCGGCCAGTCGGCGGGTGGCAGCACCCTGGCCACGCAATTGGAAAAGTATCGCCACTCCCCAGATGGCCTGACCGTATCGGGGGCCGAGAAGATCCGCCAGATGATTTCGGCCAGCGTGCGCGCGTACCAGGGCGGCCCCGACACCACCGAGGCGCGCAAACGCATCGTGCGTGACTACCTCAATAGCGTGCCACTGTCGGCCGTGCCTGGCCACGGCGAGGTGCACGGCATGGCCGAGGGGTTGCGGGTGTGGTACGGCGCCGACTTCGACCAGGTCAACCAGGCGCTGACGTCCACCGCCACCGACCCGCAAAGCATGGCGGCGCGCGGCCTGGCCCTGCGCCAGGTGCTGTCGCTGATGATTGCCCAGCGGCGGCCCTCGCATTACTTGTCCAAAGGCCGGGTGGAACTGGCCGAGCTGACCGATTCGCACATCCGCGTGCTCGCCGCCAACAAGGTCATCGATCAGCCACTGGCCGACGCAGCGCTGGCCAGCAAGGCGGTGTACCGCGACTGGGTGGCGCAACCGACCATCGTGCCCATCGTCACCAACAAGGGTATCAGCCTGGCGCGCAACCGCCTGGCGGCCATGCTCAACCGCCCGCTGTACGACCTCGACCGCCTCGATGTATCGGCTACCAGCACCCTGCAGGCCGACCTGCAATTGCAGGTCAGCCAATACCTGAAAAACCTTGCCGACCCGGCTTTCGCTGCGCAGATCGGCCTGATCGGCGAGCGCCTGCTCACCGCCAAGACCACCGACCAGGTGAGCTACAGCTTCACCCTGTTCGAACGCACCGCCGATGGCTCGCGGGTCAGGGTGCAGACCGACAGTACCGACCAGCCATTCGACATCAACGAAGGCAGCAAGCTGGAGCTGGGCTCCACGGCGAAGTTGCGGGTACTGACGACCTACCTGGAGATCATTGCCGAACTGCACGACAAGTACGCCGGCAAGCCTGTCGCCGAGCTGAAAAAGGTCGACGTCGCCGAGCTTGACCGCATCACCCAATGGTCACTGGATTGGCTGGCGCAGAACAGCAAGAACCAGAGCCTGGATGCCATGCTCGACGCCGCCCTGGAGCGCAAGTACTCGGCCAGCACCGGCGAGGCGTTTTTCACCGGCGGCGGCATGCATGTGTTCAACAACTTCCGCAAGGAGGACAACAGCCGCAACCCCACGCTCAAGGATGCCCTGCGCGAGTCGATCAACTTGCCCTTCATCCGCCTGATGCGCGACCTGGTGCGCTATGTGACCTACCAGCAGCCCTACAACCGCGTACCGCTGCTCAAGGATGACGCCGACCCGCGTCGCCAGGAGTACCTGGCGCGCTTTGCCGACAAGGAAGGCACCAACTACCTGATGCGCTTCTGGAAGAAATACCAGCGCAAGACCTCGCAACAGCGCCTGGATACCTTCCTCGACAGCATGCGCGTGACCCCGCAACGGTTGGCCGCCGTGCACCGCTACCTGTTCCCCGAAGCGGGCCAGCAAACGTTCAATGCCTTTGTCCGCGCTCACCTCAAGGGTGACAAGAGCGCCCTGGGCAAACTCAGCGATGGCCGCCTGGCCGAGATGTACGAAGCCTATGGCCCGGGCAAGTACGACCTGCCCGACCAGGGTTACATTGCCAAGGTCCACCCCTTGGACCTGTGGCTGCTCGGCTACCTGCTGAAGAACCCCAGTTCGACCTTGAGCGAGATGGTCAACGCCAGCCGCTTCGAGCGCCAGGAGGTCTACGGCTGGCTGTTCAAGAGCCGCCACCAGGGCGCTCGCGACAGCCGCATTCGCACCATGGTGGAAATCGAAGCGTTCCTCGACATCCACCAGCGCTGGAAGCGCGTGGGCTACCCGTTCGACCACCTGGTGCCGTCGCTGGCGACCGCCATCGGCAGCTCGGGCGACCGCCCTGCCGCCCTCTCGGAGCTGGTTGGGATCATCCAGAACGATGGCATCCGCCTGCCCACACTGCGCATCGACACCCTGCATTTTGCCGCCAACACCCCCTACGAAACCAAACTGATCAGCGACCCGGACCGGGGGGTGCGGATTCTGCCGGTCGAGGTAGCACGCGCCCTCAAAGGTGCCATGTCGCAGGTGGTCGATGCCGGCACCGCGCGGCGCATTTCCGGCAGTTTCAAGCTGCAGGACGGCACGCCCCTGGTAATGGGCGGCAAAACCGGTACCGGTGACAACCGCATTGAAAGCTTTGGCGCCGGCGGCCGGCTGATCGGCTCGCGGTCGCTCAACCGCACCGCCACCTTCGTGTTCTTCCTGGGCGAAAACCACTTCGGCACCTTGACCGCGTTCGTGCCAGGGCGTTCGGCAGAGGCATTCAAGTTCACTTCGGCGCTGCCGGTGCAGGTACTCAAGGGCATGGCACCGATCCTCATGCCATACCTGCAGCCGGGCAATCCGAACGCGTGCAAGCCGCCGGAAGTGGCCGCCAACTCGACCACGAAAGCGGACGAATCGAACAATTAGATGAGAATCATCAGCAATTGAGGGCTTGTCTTTAGATATATCTTGAGTAATATCTTACGATATATCGCAAAGAAGGAGCCCCTATTCCCATGCGTGAACTTACCCCCCATGACCCCTTCGAACGGCGCCCCGGGCGCGGCGAACGCGGCCCCCGTGTATTTGCCCCCGGTGACCTCAAGTTGCTCATGCTCGACTTGCTCGCAAGCCAGCCCGGCCATGGCTACGACCTGATCCGCCAGATCGAGAACCTGTTCGAAGGCAGTTACAGCCCGAGCCCCGGGGTGATCTACCCCACGCTGAATTTTCTTGAAGAAGCCGAGCTGATCAGCGGCCAGGTGCAGGGCAGCAAGCGCCTGTATGCCATCACCGAGGCCGGCCGCGGTGCACTGGCGGACCAGGCGGTGGCGCTGGACGGCGTGCGCATGCGCATCGAAGTCAGCAAGCGCGCCTTGCGCGGCCACGATCGCCCGCCTGAAATTCACGAAGCGGTGGGCAACCTGCGCCATGCGCTGCACATGCACAGCGGCCGCTGGACACCTGAAGAAATCGACAGGGTTCGCGACCTGCTCAACCACACCGCCAAAGCCATCGCTTCCGGGCCGGCCGGCGCTGCTACGGAGGCGCTCCATGACTAACAGCATTCACCGCGTCAACCATGAGATTCGCCAGCGCTGCCTGCAGGTGCTGCGGGTCACCGAGCTTACCCCGCGCATGCGCCGTATCACGTTGGGCGGGGCTGAACTGCAAGGCTTCACCAGCTTGGGCAGCGACGACCATATCAAGCTGCTGTTCGGCGAAACCCCGGAGCAGCAACAGGCCATCGAGGCCCGCAAGCTGGGCAAGGACAGTGGCGTACGGCCCACCATGCGTGAATACACGCCACGGCGCATAGACCTGGTGGCCAACGAGTTGGACATCGACTTCGTCCTGCATGGCGACGGCCCTGCTTCCACGTGGGCGGCGCAGGCCGCGGTCGGCCAAACCCTGAATATCGCCGGGCCACGCGCCTCACTGGTGGTGCCGGATGTGTTCGACAGCTACTTGCTGATCGGCGATGAAACGGCCATCCCGGCAATCGGCAGGCGGCTCGAGGAGCTGCCTGCTGGCCGCCAGGTGCTGGCGGTGATCCAGATCGAGGATGAGCAGGAGCGCCAGCCGCTGCCGAGCAAGGCGCAGGTCGAGGTGATCTGGGTACGCCGCCACGAGGAAGACCTGCTGGCATTGGTGCAGAACCTGACCTTGCCGCAAGGCCGGTTGTACGCCTGGGTAGCGCTGGAAAAAACCCTGACCCGCCAGGCCAAGGCGCTGCTGCTGGAAAAAGGCGTGCCCGAGGATGCTTTGAAAGCCGCGGCTTACTGGCGGGCCGACGGGGCTGGGGACGACGAATAATCGGCTTCAGCCTGTTACGGCCTCTTCGCGGGCAAGCCCGCTCCCACAGGTACATCACCAGCCTTGGAGACGGCGGTATTCCTGTAGGAGCGGGCTTGCCCGCGAAGAGGTCGGCACAGGCTAAGCAAACTTTTGCGCCCCACGCCAACGATCCAGCCCCAGCAACACCAGCCCGATCCCCCAGAACCCCGCCAGCACGCCCAGGGCATTGAGCAGCACTTGCCCGTACCCCAGCCTCGCCACATCGATGAACGGGTAGGCGTACAGGCCTATCTCGCTACCCCGCCACAAGGCGTAGCCAAAGTATACGGCCGGGTAGAGTGCCCACAGCGCCAAATGCCGCAGACGCAAATGGCCCTTGGGCACCTCACACCACCAGTACAAGGCGTACAGCGCCGGCATCACGTCGTGCAGCAACTCGTCGGCCAGCCATTGCCAGCCCTCTGGCTGCCACAAGTGGCGCAGCAACACGCTGTAGGCCAGCGCTACCAGCACAATGCTCGCGGCCACCGCGGAACTCACCGACGGCGACAGAAAAAAATGCCTGGCCCGGCCTTCGCGGCCAAACGCCGCATAACTGAGCACCGTGGCCACCAAGGTGTTGGTCAACACCGTGAAATAGCCAAACACGTTGATCAGGCCGCCGATCAGGCTGGCCTGCTCCTGCCAACGCGCCAGCAGTACCAGGTACACCTGCACGGTCAGGCCGAACCAGCCCAGCACCGCCATGACGGTCAGCCAGGGTCGCCGCAGCACGTTCAGGCCTGACGCTGCAGCTTCACGTACAACTGCTCGACCTTTTCCCGCGCCCAAGGGGTTTTACGCAAGAAGGTCAGGCTCGACTTGATCGTCGGGTTGCTCTTGAAGCAACGCACGTCAATGCGTTCGGCCAAGCCCTGCCATTGGTAATGCACCACCAGCTCGGTAAGGATCTGTTCGAGGGTCTTGCCGTGCAGCGCGTTGTGTTGGGCCGTGCTCATGCTGTACTCCGTGGGAAAGATGCGCACCTTACACGAGTGTAGTGGCGGGTGGGATCCGGCGAGGCCGCAGAAAAACGCTGGCCAGGGAAGAAACCTCTGTGCTGAAATAGTTATGTTATGTTGTAACACTATATGAGCATCTGCCAAGGAACGTCCCACTCTCATGTTGTCTGCACCGCTTCGCCTCTCCCCCCTTGCCGTCGCGCTCTGGCTGGCCGCTTCGCCCAGCCACGCGGTGGAACTTGAACCCCAGGTGATCACGGCCAACCCGCTGGGCAACCGCCAACTGGCCGCGCCCAGCACCGTGCTCGAAGGCGACAACCTGCTGCAACAGCAGCACGGCAGCCTCGGTGAAACCCTGAACAAACAGCCCGGTGTCGCCTCGACCTGGTTCGGCCCTGGCGCCAGCCGCCCGGTCATTCGTGGCCTGGATGGCGATCGCATTCGCATCCTGCGCAACGGCGTAGGCGCCCTGGATGCCTCCTCGCTGTCCTACGACCATGCCGTGCCGCTGGACCCGGTGACCGTCGATCGTGTCGAAATCGTGCGCGGCCCTGCCGCACTGTTGTACGGCGGCAACGCCATTGGCGGCGTGGTCAACACCTTCGATAACCGCATCCCCGACGCCCCCATCGAGGGCATTCACGGCGCCGGTGAACTGCGTTACGGTGGCGCCGACACGACCCGCAGCAGCGCCGGCAAGCTAGAAGCCGGCGATGGCACATTCGCCCTGCACCTGGATGCCAACAGCCGTCAGTTCAATGACCTGCGCATCCCTGGCTACGCCCGTAGCGCGAAAGTGCGCGATGCCGAAGAGCCCGGCAGCAAGCACCGCCTGGAAAACAGCGATGGCCGCCAGGATGGCGGCGCCATCGGCGGTGCCTACCACTGGGACCACGGTTACGCCGGCCTGTCGTACAGCCGCTACGACAGCAACTACGGCTCGGTGGCCGAATCCGGCGTGCGCCTGGACATGAAACAGGACCACTACGCCTTCGCCTCCGAACTGCGCGACCTCGACGGCCCGTTCAGCTCGGTCAAGGTCGATGCCGGCTACACCGACTACGAACACAGCGAAATAGAGGAAGGCGAGGTTCACACCACGTTCAAGAACAAAGGCTACGAAGCGCGTATCGAAGCCCGCCACCAGCCGCTCGGGCCTGTGGAGGGCGTGATCGGTGCGCAAGTCAGCCGCAACGAATTCTCTGCCCTGGGCGAAGAGGCCTTCGTGCCGCACACCGATACCGACAGCCTGGCGTTGTTCATGCTCGAACAGTGGCAAGCGACCGAGCGCCTGAACCTGAGCCTGGGCGCACGCATGGAACACACCCGCGTGGCCCCGGATGCCAAAGGCAACGAGAACTTCGTCGACGCCAACAGCGCCAGCAGCTTCAATGCGTTCAGCCTGTCATCGGGCGCGGTGTACCAACTCGACCCGGTCTGGTCGCTGGCGGCCAACCTTGGCTATACCGAACGCGCCCCGACCTTCTACGAGCTGTATGCCAATGGCGCCCACGTCGCCACCGGTGCCTATGAAGTCGGTGATGCCAGGCTGAACAAGGAAAAGGCCATTTCCGCCGACCTGGCGTTACGCTTCGACAACGGTACGCACAAGGGCAGCGTCGGGCTGTTCTACAGCCACTTCCGCAATTACATCGGCCTGATCGGCACCGGCAACCTGCGCGAAAGCGGGCATGATCACGACCACGACGAAGCTGACCATGATCACGACGACGGTTTCCCGGAGTACCAGTACCAAGGTGTGCGGGCACGCTTCTACGGCATCGAGGCCCAGGACCGCTGGCAGCTGGTCGATAACCGTTATGGCAGCTTTGCCCTGGAATTGTCGGGTGACTACACCCGGGCCAAGAACCTTGACAGCGGCGAGCCGCTGCCCCGTATTGCCCCGCTACGCCTGAACAGTGGCCTGGTCTGGGAGCTGGACCGCTGGCAGGCCCGGGTTGACGTGCAGCACGCCGCCTCTCAGCACCGCAAGCCGGCCAACGAAAGCAGCACCGATGGCTATACCACGCTGGGGGCCAGTGTTGGCTACCGCTTCGACGTTGGCCAGAGCCAGTGGCTGGCGTTCGTGCGCGGTGAGAACCTGACCGACCAGACCGTGCGCTATGCCAGCTCGATTCTGCGCGATATCGCGCCAGCACCGGGGCGCAGTGTGGAAGTGGGCCTGCGTACCACCTTTTGAAATGGTGGGGGCGCTTTGCGCCCCAATCGCCGGCAAGCCATTTCCTACACGTACTGCGCCACACCTGGGTAGGCGCAGGAACTGCGCAGAGCAGAGCCCTACGGACATTATTACCAATTGAACAATAATGACCTGCGACAATTTGTCTTTTTTTCTGACGCCTTCCCCTATATCCTCCCCGCCGCAAGCTGAAACGCTTCACTGAACTCCCACGTTGCCACATCCATTGAAAGCCTCGCCTTTCGATGCGCTTGCCGTTTTTTCAATAATCAGAAGATAGCGCTATCTCATGCTCCAACTGCCCAAAACCTGTTACATAGGCGTCGCCCTTGCTGCCTTGGCGACCCCCACCTGCGCCAGCGAAATGTTCGCCAACGACTCCCCGTGGATGCTCGGCGACTGGGGCGGCACCCGCACCCGGTTGCTTGAACAAGGCTACGACTTCACCCTCGGCTACACCGGCGAGATGGGCAGCAACCTGCACGGTGGCTACGACCATGACCGTACCGCGCGCTACAGCGACCAGTTCACCTTTGGCAGCCACCTGGACCTGGACAAGATCCTTGGCTGGCACGACACCGAAGTGCAACTGACCATCACCGAGCGCCACGGCGACAACATCAGCAACGACCGCATCAATGACCCACGCGTGGGTGGCTTTACCTCGGCCCAGGAAGTATGGGGCCGCGGTGAAACCTGGCGGCTGACGCAAATGTGGATCAAGCAGAAGTACTTCGACGGCGCACTGGACGTGAAATTCGGCCGTTTCGGCGAAGGCGAGGACTTCAACAGTTTCCCCTGTGACTTCCAGAACCTGGCCTTCTGCGGCTCGCAGGTGGGCAACTGGGTGGGTGGCATCTGGTACAACTGGCCGGTCAGCCAATGGGCCCTGCGCGTGCGCTACAACCTCAGCCCCACGTTGTACGCGCAGGTTGGCGTGTTCGAACAGAACCCGTCCAACCTCGAGTCAGGTAACGGCTTCAAGCTCAGTGGCAGCGGCACCCAAGGTGCGGTCATGCCAGTCGAACTGGTATGGAGCCCGCGCGTCAAAGGCCTGAAAGGGGAATATCGCGCCGGCTACTACTACAGTAATGCCAAGGCACACGATGTTCTCAAGGACAGCAACGGCCAGCCGGCAGCCCTGAGCGGCGGCGCCTACCGCAGCAGCTCGAGCAAGCATGGCGTGTGGCTCGGCGCCCAGCAGCAGGTGACTGCACTGGCCTCCGACCATTCGCGTGGCCTGAGCCTATTCGCCAACGCAACGATGCACGACAAGAAAACCAATGTCATCGACAACTATGTTCAGGCAGGACTGGTATTCAAAGGGCCTTTCGATGCCCGCGCCAAGGACGACATCGGCTTCGCCCTCGCCCGCGTGCACGTCAACCCTGGCTACCGCAAGAACGCCCGCCTGGCCAACCAGGCAGCCGGCCTTGACGATTACGACAACCCCGGCTTCCTGCCTGTGCAAGACACGGAATACAGCGCCGAGCTGTACTACGGCATTCATGTGGCCAACTGGCTCACGGTCCGCCCGAACCTGCAGTACATCCGCCATCCCGGCGGCGTGTCGCAAGTTGATGGCGCCCTGGTCGGTGGCCTGAAGATCCAAAGCAGTTTCTGAATTTTTTTGACGTGACGGAGAACCTGAAATGAGCACTGAAGGTGCCAACACTGGAAGCCGCTGGCTACCGCGCCTGATTGGCGCGCTGCTGTTGCTGATGGGCCTGGCCCTGCTGGCCGGCGGCATCAAGTTGAGCCAGCTGGGCGGCTCGCTGTACTACCTTGTTGCCGGTATCGGCTTTGCCTTGTCGGGCATTCTGCTGCTGGCCCAACGGCGCATTGCCTTGGGCCTGTACGGCCTGGTGCTGCTAGGCAGCACGGTATGGGCCTTGCTCGAAGTCGGCCTGGACTGGTGGCAACTGGTGCCGCGCCTGGCCATCTGGTTCGCCATCGGCGTGGTCCTGCTGCTACCGTGGGCACGCCGCCCGCTGATCGGCCCCGCCAGCACTGCCAACACGGCGCTGCTCAGCGTGGCCGTGGTGGCCGCAGGCGCCTGCGCCCTGGGCAGCCAGTTCACCCACCCGGGTGAGGTGTTTGGCGAACTGGGCCGCGACAGCAGCGAGATGGCCAGCGCCGCGCCGAGCATGCCGGACGGCGAATGGCAGGCTTATGGCCGTACCGAGCATGGCGACCGTTATTCGCCACTGCGCCAGATCACCCCGCAGAACGCCTACCGCCTGGAAGAAGCCTGGCGCATCCGCACCGGTGACCTGCCGACCGAGAACGACCCGGTCGAGCTGACCAACCAGAACACCCCGCTGAAAGTCAACGGTATGCTGTATGCCTGCACCGCGCATAGCCGCCTGCTGGCACTCGACCCGGACACCGGCGCGGAAATCTGGCGCTATGACCCGCAGGTGAAGAGCCCCACCGGCACCTTCAAAGGCTTTGCCCACATGACCTGCCGCGGGGTTTCGTATTATGACGAGAACCGCTACGTCAGCCGCGACGGCAGCCCGGCCCCGAAAATCAGCGACGCCGGCCAAGCCGTGGCGCAGGCCTGCCCGCGCCGCCTGTATCTGCCCACCGCAGATGCGCGCCTGATCGCCATCAACGCCGACAACGGCAAGGTCTGCGAAGGCTTCGCCAACCAGGGTGTGATCGACCTGACAACCGGCATCGGCCCGTTCACCGCCGGCGGCTATTACTCCACCTCGCCCGCGGCCATTACCCGCGACCTGGTGATCATCGGCGGCCATGTCACCGACAACGAGTCCACCAACGAGCCGTCTGGCGTCATCCGCGCCTACGACGTGCACGACGGCCACCTGGTGTGGAACTGGGACAGCAACAACCCGGAAGACACCAAGCCGTTGGCCCCCGGCAAGATGTACAGCCGCAACTCGGCCAACATGTGGTCGATCGCCAGTGTCGACGAAGACCTCGGCATGATCTACCTGCCGCTGGGTAACCAGACCCCAGACCAGTGGGGCGCTGACCGCACCCCAGGCGCCGAGAAGTACAGCGCAGGTGTGGTAGCCCTGGACCTTGCGACCGGCAAGGCCCGCTGGAACTACCAGTTCACCCACCACGACCTGTGGGACATGGACGTCGGCAGCCAGCCGACGCTGGTGCACCTGAAGACCGACGATGGCGTGAAACCGGCGATCATCGTGCCGACCAAGCAGGGTAGCCTGTATGTGCTCGACCGCCGCGACGGTACGCCAATCGTGCCGATCCGTGAAATCCCCACCCCGCAAGGTGCGGTGAAAGGCGACCACACTTCGCCGACCCAGGCCCGTTCCGACCTCAACCTGCTGGGCCCGGAACTGACCGAACAAGCCATGTGGGGCGCCACCCCGTTCGACCAGATGCTGTGCCGCATCCAGTTCCGCGAACTGCGCTACGAGGGCCAGTACACCCCACCGTCGGAGCAGGGCTCGCTGGTCTACCCAGGCAACGTAGGCGTATTCAACTGGGGCAGCGTATCGGTCGACCCGGTGCGCCAGTTGCTGTTCACCTCGCCCAACTACATGGCATTCGTGTCGAAGATGGTGCCGCGTGAACAGGTTGCCGAGGGCAGCAAGCGCGAAAGCGAAACCAGCGGCGTGCAGCCGAACACCGGTGCCCCGTATGCCGTGACCATGCACCCGTTCATGTCGCCCCTGGGCGTGCCGTGCCAGGCCCCGGCCTGGGGCTACGTGGCCGCCATCGACCTGTTCACCAACAAAGTCGTGTGGAAGCACAAGAACGGCACCACCCGTGACAGCACACCCGTGCCGATCGGCCTGCCGGTTGGCGTGCCCAGCATGGGCGGCTCGATCGTGACCGCAGGCGGCGTCGGTTTCCTCAGCGGGACCCTCGACCAGTACCTGCGCGCCTACGACGTGAACAACGGCAAGGAACTGTGGAAAGCCCGCCTGCCAGCGGGTGGCCAAGCCACCCCGATGACCTACACCGGCAAGGACGGCAAGCAATATGTGCTGGTGACCGCGGGCGGGCATGGCTCGCTGGGTACGCGGATGGGCGATTACATCATCGCTTACAAACTGGCTGAATAAGCTGCAAGTCACAAGCTACAAGCCGCAAGTAAAAGCGGGGCCAATGCGGTCCCGCTTTTTTCTTGCAGCTTGCAGCTTGCACCTTGCAGCTTGAAACTTGAAACCCAATCCCCTGCGCCCCATCTAAGCACCATAGTCATTCACGCAGGTGCCCCATGAGCGACCAGCAGGATTTCCCGGAACACCCCGACGAACACAGCGAAGTCGAGCACACCACCCCCCAGGCCCAAGCCGGCCACGCCCTCGCCCTGCCCGGCCAACAACTGCCGGACAAGGTCTATGTGATTCCGATCCACAACCGCCCGTTCTTCCCGGCCCAGGTACTGCCTGTGATCGTCAACGAAGAGCCCTGGGCGGAGACCCTTGATCTGGTCGCCAAGTCCCCTGACCACTGCCTGGCCCTGTTCTTCATGGACACGCCGGCAGAAGACCACCGCCACTTCGATACCTCGGCATTGCCGCAATACGGCACGCTGGTCAAGGTGCACCATGCCAGCCGTGAAAACGGCAAGCTGCAGTTCGTGGCCCAAGGCCTGACCCGGGTGCGTATCCGTACCTGGCTCAAGCATCACCGCCCGCCCTATCTGGTCGAAGTGGAATACCCGCGCCAGCCCGCCGAGCCTACCGACGAGGTCAAGGCCTACGGTATGGCCCTGATCAACGCGATCAAGGAACTGCTGCCGCTCAACCCGCTTTACAGCGAAGAGCTGAAGAACTACCTCAACCGCTTCAGCCCTAACGACCCGTCGCCGCTCACCGACTTCGCCGCCGCGCTGACCTCGGCTACCGGCGGCCAGTTGCAGGAAGTGCTGGACTGCGTGCCCATGCTCAAGCGCATGGAAAAAGTGCTGCCCATGTTGCGCAAGGAGGTCGAAGTCGCCCGCCTGCAAAACGAGATTTCGGCCGAGGTGAACCGCCAGATTGGCGAGCATCAGCGCGAGTTCTTCCTCAAGGAACAGCTCAAGGTCATTCAGCAGGAGCTGGGCCTGACCAAGGACGACCGCAGTGCCGACCTGGAGCAGTTCGAGCAGCGCCTGGAAGGCAAGACCCTGCCCGAGCAGGCGCGCAAACGCATCGATGAAGAAATGGGCAAACTGGCCATTCTGGAAACCGGTTCGCCCGAATACGCCGTTACCCGCAACTACCTGGAATGGGCCACTGCCCTGCCATGGGGCATCCACGGCAAGGACAAGCTCGACCTCAAGCACGCGCGCAAGGTACTCGACCAACACCATGCAGGCCTCGACGACATCAAGGAACGCATCCTCGAGTTCCTCGCCGTTGGCGCCTGGAAGGGCGAGATCAGCGGCTCGATCGTGCTGCTGGTGGGCCCGCCCGGCGTGGGCAAGACCAGTATCGGCAAGTCGATTGCCGAGTCGCTCGGCCGACCGTTCTACCGCTTCAGCGTCGGCGGCATGCGTGACGAGGCCGAGATCAAGGGTCACCGCCGCACCTACATCGGCGCCCAACCCGGCAAGCTGGTGCAGGCGTTGAAGGATGTCGAAGTGATGAACCCGGTCATCATGCTCGACGAGATCGACAAGATGGGCCAGAGCTACCAGGGCGACCCGGCCTCGGCGCTGCTGGAAACCCTCGACCCGGAACAGAACGTCGACTTCCTCGACCACTACCTGGACCTGCGCCTGGACCTGTCGAAAGTGCTCTTCGTATGTACCGCCAACACCCTGGACTCGATCCCCGGCCCGTTGCTGGACCGCATGGAAGTGATCCGCCTGTCCGGCTATATCACCGAAGAAAAACTGGCCATCGCCAAGCGCCACCTGTGGCCCAAGCAGTTGCAAAAGGCCGGGGTGGCCAAGGCCAGCCTGAGCATCAGCGACAGCGCGCTGCGCACGGTGATCGAGGGCTACGCCCGAGAGGCCGGGGTGCGCCAGCTGGAAAAGCAATTGGGCAAGCTGGTGCGCAAGGCGGTGGTCAAGCTGCTGGAAAACCCGGACGCCAAGCTGAAAATCGGCACCAAGGACCTGGAGGCCGCACTCGGCATGCCGGTGTTCCGCAGCGAGCAAGTACTGGCGGGCAAAGGTGTGATCACGGGCCTGGCCTGGACCAGCATGGGCGGCGCGACCTTGCCGATCGAGGCAACCCGCATCCACACCCTCAACCGCGGCTTCAAGCTGACTGGCAAGCTGGGCGATGTGATGAAGGAATCGGCCGAGATCGCCTACAGCTACGTCAGCTCCAACCTCAAGCAGTTCGGGGGTGACCCCGGTTTCTTCAACGAAGCCTTCATTCACCTGCATGTGCCTGAAGGGGCCACCCCCAAGGACGGGCCGAGCGCTGGCATCACCATGGCCAGTGCCCTGCTGTCGCTGGCCCGCAACCAGGCACCGAAGAAGGGGGTGGCCATGACCGGCGAACTTACCCTCACCGGCCAGGTGCTGCCCATTGGCGGGGTGCGCGAGAAAGTGATCGCGGCACGGCGGCAGAAGATCTTCGAATTGATCTTGCCAGAGCCTAACCGCGGGGACTTCGAGGAACTGCCGGACTACCTGCGTGAAGGTTTGACGGTGCATTTTGCCAAACGCTTTGCCGACGTGGCGAAAGTATTGTTCTGACAGGCCCTGGGCTAATGCCAGTCAGTTAAGCCTGAGTGGCAGCCATTGGGCTGCTTCGCAGCCCATCGCCGGCAAGCCGGGCTCCCACAGGGGCAGTGCAGACCTCAAGCTTTGCGCGGTACCTGTGGGAGATTCTATGGTTTCTGGCAAGGGTAGCCGGAGCATCTTCAGCGCCTGTGAGATCGAGCGCCGCCCGCGCGGCGCAATCGCGAGCTGCGCTCGCTCCTACGTTTGTTTCGGGCCAGTAACGCCTGTGACAGGCGCGCGCGGCCGCCTTGTTTGTACGGCGCGATATTGAGGCATGCACCAAGGCGTTCGCGCGCAAATCCCACAGGAATAATTGGCCCGAAACAAACGTAGATACTCTGTTGGCGGTCAAGCTTTTCTGAGGTGTTCAGAGCTGAAAAGCTTGGTCGTATCAAATGGCTCATCTCCGCTCATGCACGCCCAGATACCTGTCAGGTACTTGCGCATGACAGCGGCGATCGCTTGCATTTTTTTCTTGCCCCTGCTGATCAGCGACTCATAAAAGGCCTTCGCATAAGGATCGCAGCGCACTGCCGTCAGCGCAGGCATGTACATGGCTGCCCGTAAATAGGCATTCCCGCTTTTGCCGAGCCGACCAGGTTTATCAATGCTTGTTCCAGACTGTGTTTGTCGAACATCAAGGCCAGCATGACGAGCGACCTGAGAGGACTTGAGCGTTTCGGGCAACGTGGTCAGCTCAGCCAGGGCGGCCAGCGCCGAGACCTCTCCAATCCCAGGGCCTGCGAGGAGTTGCTCGTACTGTCGAGTTAGCCTTGGACACTGGGCGATTAACTCGCGCCCTGCCTTACGAAAGCGCTCGATTCGATTACTTAGTGAAGCAATCTCTTCTTCTTGATCCTCGATCAACATTGAGGCAGTCGTGGCGGTCGCCTGCAATGAATGCAGCTCATTCTTCGCCCTGATACGGTGTCCCACCAAACGATTGATGTGCCGGCCAAGGCCTCTGAGTTCAAGCTGTACAGTGCTTGGAGGTGTCCACAAACGCGGGGTCATACGCTCCCCGTACTCGGACAGCAGCTGAGCATCTATTGCGTCAGTCTTGCTGTTCACCAGCATCAGTTTGGCGAAGTTGTGGAAGCTCTTGGGGTTGATCACGGAAACAGGTAGGTCAGCAGCGTGCAGCTCAATGGCCAAGTCCAGGTAATAGATCCCGGTCGCCTCCATCACGATCGACGTAGGCTTGAGCGCCTGCAGCTTTTTCACCGCAGCCTTGCGACCGGCAGGGGTTTGAGCGATATCCCACTGACCGGCAGTGCGGCCATCTTTACGCACCCCAACGACCGAAGTCCGTGAGCCGATATCGAGGCCAACCCAGACACTCATTCTTCCCTCTCCCAAGCGAATTAGGTAACAATGGCCTCCGGTTCCCCGACCTCGAACTTCATGCCGCTGCAACCTTGTAATGCGAAGTCCGACTTGTCGGCTTCTCGATACTCTTCGTGGTGGGCAATGAGGCGGGGGGCCTCTCTACGTACAAGGTCAGGGGCAAACCCTGCCTTCAGGAGCGATCGGCCTCCCCGGAAGTGCTTCTTCAGCCTGACGAGAATAACTTCTCCCGCCAGGCCAGTCACAACATACAAGGAGCGAGCGCAGCTCGCGATTGCGCCGCGCGGGCGGCGCTCGCTCTAACAGGCGCTGCCATACCTTGTGGCAAACACCTGTCAGCCCTGACGCGATCCCTGTGGGAGCCCGGCTTGCCTGCGATGGGCCGCACAGCGGCCCCAACCGCTTGACTGACCGGCATCAGGCACAAGCCCCACAAATTTCCTTGATCATCGGTTATCCTCAGGCCATCGCCAGCCTCCGGAGCCAACATGACCGCCCCTCGTCTGCTCGTTCCCCTGAGCTTCGCCCTGCTGGGCGCCTGCGCCCAGCAACCCACTCAACCCGTCGAACTGGACGCCGAAAGCGAGTGCCCCATCCGCCTGCAGGTTGGCCAGAACCTCACGCTGAGCCTGCCCAGCAACCCCTCTACCGGCTACCGTTGGCGTGTGCAGGACCCGGCAGCCGGTGTACTGCACAGCCTTGGCCCCGAGGTCTACAGCGCGCCAGACGACACAGGCATGGTCGGCAGCTCGGGCTTGTCCACCTGGCGCTACCAGGCCCACGCCCGGGGTGAAGGCAAGCTGGTGCTGGTCTACCAGCAGCCTTGGGCCACCGACGTCGCGCCCGTGCAAACCTTCGATTGCGCCCTTCGGGTCAACTGAGCTGCAGCGCCGGTCAGCCAATCATGCATCCAGGCCGCGGTTTGGCTAGAATGCCGCCCTTGCCTACCACCCGCAGCCTGGATCCGCCGTGAGCAAACAACCCGACCGCCTTTTTGCCCAACCCCTGGAGCAAGTGCCCGACTTCGTCTTCAACGAGGACGTGGTGCGCGTGTTCCCAGACATGATCAAGCGCTCGGTGCCGGGGTATCCAACCATCGTGGAAAACCTCGGTGTGCTGGCCGCACGCTTTGCCCAGCCGCATACCGCCCTCTACGACCTGGGCGCATCGCTGGGTGCGGTCACCCAGTCGCTGCGCCGGCATGTGCGCAGCGATGGCTGCCGGGTGATCGCGGTCGACAACTCCGCCGCCATGGTCGAGCGCTGCCGCCAGTACCTCACCGCCCAGGACTCAATGTTCCAGGAGCTGTTGCCGGTACAGGTGCTCGAAGCCGATATCCTCGCTCTCCCTTTCGAGCCCGCCTCGGTGGTGGCGATGAACTTCACCCTGCAATTCATCGCCCCCGACCAACGCCTGGCACTGCTTGCCCGCATCCGCCAGGCACTGCTGCCCGGCGGTGCGTTGATCCTGTCGGAAAAACTGCGCTTCGCCGATGAACAAGCCCAGGACCTGCTCAATGAGCTGCACCTGGACTTCAAGCGGGCCAACGGTTACAGCGAACTCGAAATCGCCCAGAAACGCAGCGCCATTGAAAATGTGATGCGCCCCGATACCCTCGAAACCCACCAGGAGCGCCTGCTTGCCGCCGGCTTCTCAAAAGTGGTGCCGTGGTTCCAATGCCTTAACTTCGCCTCGTTGATAGCCCTGCCATGATCGATCTGTCTCCCCTGGTCCGCCGCCTGGCGGGTACCCCCCTGGCTTCCTGGTCGCAAGGCCTGCAAGCGCAACTGCAAGCCAAGCTGGAAAAGGGCCACGGTGACCTGGACCGCTGGCGCGGTGCGCTGGAAGCCTTGCCCGCCGTGCAACCGAGTGAAGTCGACCTGGTCAACGGCCTGCGCCTGGACTGCGACTGCGACGCGGCCACCCGTGCACAGATGCGCCAGGCCTTGATGGGCCTGTCACCTTGGCGCAAAGGCCCGTTCGACCTGTTCGGCGTGCACGTCGACACCGAATGGCGTTCCGACTGGAAGTGGTCTCGCGTTGCCCCCCACCTGGATCTCAAGGGCAAACGTGTGCTCGATGTCGGTTGTGGCAACGGCTACTACCAGTGGCGCATGCTCGGTGCGGGCGCCGACATGGTGATCGGCGTCGACCCCAACTGGCTGTTTTTCTGCCAGTTCCAGGCGGTGCAGCAATACCTGCCGGAACTGCCCGCCTGGCACCTGCCTTTCGCGCTCGAAGAACTGCCGGCCAACCTGGAAGGGTTCGATACGGTGTTTTCCATGGGCGTGTTCTACCACCGCCGCTCGCCCATCGAGCACCTGCTGGCGCTGAAGGACTGCCTGGTCAAAGGGGGGGAGCTGGTACTGGAAACCCTGGTGGTCGAGGGTGATGAAAACCAGGTGCTGGTGCCCGAAGACCGCTACGCACAGATGCGCAATGTCTGGTACCTGCCTTCGGTACCGGCGTTGGCGCGCTGGTTGCGCCGTGCCGGCTTCAGCGACGTACGCTGCGTCGACGTGAGTGTGACCAGCATTGAAGAGCAGCGCAGCACCGACTGGATGCGTTACCAGTCCTTGGCTGACTTCCTCGACCCGAACGACCACAGCAAGACCATCGAAGGCCTGCCCGCACCACGCCGGGCCACCCTGCTGGCGCGCAAATAAAAAAAACGCCCATGGGGGTAATGCCTGTCAGTTAAGTAATTTGGGGCCGCTTTGCGACCCTTCGCGGGCACGCCCGCTCCCACAGGGGATCGCGCATTTCTTGAGTTCAGCGCCCTGTGGGGGCGGGCGTGCCCGCGAAGGGCTGCAAAGCAGCCCCATTAACGCTTAACTGACAGGCATTACCCATGCGGGCGCCTGAAGACAGCAACGCCGGGGAGCAGTGCCGGCGCCGCTGCTGCGACTCAATCCTTGGCCACCTCACGGGCCTTCTCTTGCGCCTTGCGCTCGCGCTCGGCCACGGCCTGCTGCTTGTCGCCGTGCAGGCGCTGCTGGTCTTCGCGGAACGCTTGCCAGAACTGCCTGGAGCGCTCCGCACCGCCCTCGGCGTAGACACTGGCGCTGCCCAGGGCAAGGGTGGCCAACAGTAGGTATTTGGTCAGGTTCATCGGGGTTGCCTCGTGGTAGCCGATCAGTCAGGCCATGGTCGCAGGGGCTGGCTAACAGCAAGGTGAGGCGCGGATTACAGTCCTGCAATGTGCCGGCGCAATCGCCATGCCGGCGCCGCAACGGACAGCCAGATAACACCCGCATTACAAATCCGTTATCTACGCCTCGGCCGCTAACGCATGCCGTAACATCCTGCGCCTTGACCCTGATGTCACTACAGGGTCGAGAATCGCCCCCTTTTCACCACACCGAGCCAACCCATGCGCCTACTGATCATCGAGGACGAGCTGCGTACCGCCGATTACCTGCAGCAAGGGCTGCGCGAAAACGGCTATGTGGTCGACTGCGCCCATACCGGCACCGACGGCCTGCACCTGGCACGCCAGCACCCGTACGACCTGGTCATCCTCGACGTCAACCTGCCCGAGCTCGATGGCTGGACCGTGCTTCAGCGCCTGCGTGCCGAATCGGCGACGCGCATCATGATGCTGACCGCCCATGGCCGCCTGGCCGACCGGGTAAAGGGCCTGGACCTGGGCGCCGATGACTACCTGCTCAAACCCTTTGAGTTCCCTGAACTGCTGGCGCGCATTCGCAGCCTGCTGCGCCGCAACGACCAGCAACTGCAACCCAGTACCCTGCGGGTCGCCGACCTTGAGCTGGACCCGGGCCGCCACCGCGCCTATCGCGCCGGGCAACGCATCGACCTGACCGCCAAGGAATTCGCCCTGCTCCACCTGCTGATGCGCCAGACCGGTGAAGTGCTGTCGCGCACGCAGATCATCTCACTGGTGTGGGACATGAATTTCGATTGCGACACCAATGTGGTAGAGGTCTCGATCCGGCGCCTGCGCGCCAAGATCGACGACCCGTTCGACACCAAACTGATCCATACCCTGCGCGGTGTCGGCTACGTGCTGGAGGCGCGTTTTTGAAGACTACCAGCCTTTCTTTGCGCCTGGGGCTTAGCGTCACGCTGATGGGCGCTGCACTGGTGCTGTTGCTGGCCTGCCTGGCCGTGTTCGCCCTGGATCACGAGCTGGACAGCCGCGCACGCAAGGACCTGGCGCGCAAGATGCTGCAGGTCGAGCACAACCTGCGCGTCGATCTGCGCAGCGAGGACTTGGGCACCAGGGTCCACCCCCTGCTCGACCTGGTGATGGGGCACGACAACCTCAGCCTCAGCGTACTGGCGCAGGAAAGCCGCCACCCGCACCTGCTCAGCCTGGGGCCGGCACTGGACTCGCGCGTCGCTGAGCTGCCCACCGACGAACGCCTGGCCTTTCACGCCTGGCGCGACAGCAGCGGCAACCAGATCCTGACCGTCAGCCGGTTGATGCGCCTGCGTGACAACACCCCGGTCAAGGTGCTGATGTCGCTCAACCGCGCCGACGATAACGCCCTGTTGCAGGCGTACCTGCACTCAACCCTGCTGGCGCTGCCGCTGCTGCTGCTGCTGATTGGCGCGGGGGCCTGGTGGCTGATGCAGCGCGGCCTCAAGCCCCTGCGACATTTTCGGCGCATCGCTGGCCAGGTTTCGGCCCAGGACCTGCAGCATCGCCTGCCCGCCAGCGGCCTGCCACTGGAACTGGCTGAACTCGCGCGCAGCATCAACGTGATGCTCGACCGCCTTGACCAGGGTGTCAGCCAGCTCGCGCAGTTCTCCGACGACTTGGCGCACGAACTGCGTACCCCCTTGAGCAACCTGATGGGCAAGGCCCAGGTGACCCTGGCGCGCGAACGGGAGAACGCCAACTACCGGGAGGTGCTGGAAGACAGTATCGAGGAGCTGACCCGGCTCAACCGCATCATCAATGACATGCTGTTTCTTGCCCAGGTCAGCCAACCGCAAACCCAGGTGGCGCTCAAGCCCTTGGCGTTGGCCGACGAGACTGCCCGGGTAGTCGAGCTGTTCGCCTACAGTGCCGAGCTCAAAGGCGTAGCGCTGCGGGTGCAGGGTTGGGGCACGGCGTTGGGCGACCGGTTGATGGTTCAACGGGCGCTGTCGAACCTGTTGAGCAATGCCATACGGCACAGCCCTGAGGGTGAACCGGTCGACTTGCATATCCAGCGTACAGGCAACGAAATACGGCTATCTGTGCAGAACCGTGGCCCAGGCATCGCTGCGGCTGAGCAGCCACAGCTGTTCGAACGCTTTTACCGGGTAGGTTCGGGGCGCTCGCGGTTGGAGGGCGGGACCGGCTTGGGGCTGGCGATCGTCAAATCGATCATGCAACTGCACGGCGGGCGGGTTGAGGTGAGCAGCAGCCCCTTGGGGCCGACCCGCTTCACGCTGGTGTTTCCTGCCGAGTGATCGGCCGCCTGTACCCGCGAATAGGCCGGTACAGGCAACTGACAGATCAGCGCGAAGCCGCGACGATCAACGCCTTCATCTCGGCCACTGCAGCCTTGAAGCCCACGAACAGGGCATGCGCCACCAATGCGTGGCCAATGTTCAGCTCATTGATACCCTTGATCGCCGCCACAGCCTCGACGTTGTGGTAATGCAGGCCATGGCCGGCATTGACGATCAGCCCCTGACCCACGCCAAACGCCACACCGTCGACAATGCGCCGCAGCTCATCGGCCACCTCGGCTGGGGTTTGCGCGTCGGCATAGCGCCCGGTGTGCAGCTCGATGGCGGGGGCGCCGACCCGGCGTGAGGCCTCGATCTGCCGCTCGTCAGCATCGATGAACAGCGACACTTCGGCGCCAGTGCGTGCCAGGCGTTCCACCGCCGCCTTGATCCGTGCCTCCTGCCCGGCCACGTCCAGGCCACCTTCGGTGGTCAGCTCCTGACGGGTTTCAGGCACCAGGCAAATGTGCGCCGGGCGAATTTTCTCGGCAAAGGCCATCATCTCTTCGGTGACGCCCATTTCGAAGTTCATGCGCGTCTGCAGCACGTCCTTGAGCAGCACCACGTCGCGCTCCTGAATGTGCCGGCGATCTTCGCGCAGGTGCACGGTAATGCCATCGGCGCCTGCTTCCTCGGCATCCAGGGCAGCCTTGACCGGGTCAGGGTAACGCGTGCCGCGGGCCTGGCGCAGGGTTGCCACGTGGTCGATGTTGACGCCAAGAAGCATGCGGTTGCTGTGAGTCACGAAAGGCTCTCCTGAAGATTGAGGCCCACAGCATACGTCGTGATCAGCGCTTGCGAAACAGTTCCCGGCTGACCAGTGGCTTGCCGCCCAGGTGAACGGCCAGGGCCTGGCGCATCAGGCGCTTGGCGGCGAGCAAGGCACCGTCCGCGCTCCAATCGGCTTGCGCCAGGGCCAGCAGCTCGGTGCCGCGGAACAAGCCGGGTTGCACCAGCTCGACCCGTTCCAGGCCTGCGTCCACGCGCAAGCGGTACAGGCCATCGGCGGCAATGGGGTAGTCGTTGACGTCCTGGCTCAGGGAAAACGCGTAACCAAGCTCATCGAGCAGCCGCCATTCGAACGAACGCAGCAGCGGCTCCAGCGGGCGCCCCTCGGCCAAGGCCTGCAGGGTGAGTGCGTAGTGCTCGAAAAGGGCCACGAATGGCGCCTCGGCAGGCAGCAGGCGCATCAGCAACTCGTTGAGGTACAGCCCGCTGAACAGTGCATCGCCATGCAACCAGGCGGCGATGCCGGCGCTGTCCATGCGCCCGACATTCTTCAGCTCGCCACGCCCGCGCAGTTCGAGCTCCAGCGGCACGAACGGCCGTACCAGGCTGCCACCCTTGCCGCGCGCACGGCGCAGTACCGCGCGCATGCGGCCCTGCGGGGTAAAAAAGTCCACCAGCGCACTGGTTTCCTTGTAGGCGCGGCTGTGCAGCACATAGGCTGGCTGGCCGACAGGTTGTTCCATGGGAGATCACTCGTTCCCTGTAGCCAGGAAAACCGCACAGTGGGGCGGCTGTGCAGCCCATCGCCGGCAAGCCACACACCGACCGCATCGCACCCAGGGCTTGTGCAGCACCTGTGGCAACTGGCTTGCCGGCGATGGGCCGCACCGCGGCCCCAACAGTATGGCTTACAGGTCGCCGTAACCCAGCGAACGCAACGCGCGCTCATCGTCGGACCAGCCACCTTTCACCTTGACCCACAGGTTGAGCATGACCTTGGAGTCGAACAGCACTTCCATGTCTTTGCGCGCCTCGGAGCCGATGCGCTTGATGCGCTCGCCCTTGTCGCCAATGATGATCTTTTTCTGGCCATCGCGCTCAACCAGGATCAGCGCGTGGATGTGCAGCACGTGCCCCTGCTGCTTGAATTCCTCGATCTCCACGGTGATCTGGTAAGGCAACTCGGCCCCCAGCTGGCGCATGATCTTCTCGCGCACCAGTTCGGCCGCCAGGAAACGGCTGCTGCGGTCGGTGATCTGGTCTTCCGGGAAGAAATGGTCATTTTCCGGCAGGTGCTTGGCGATCTGCGCTTCCAGCGCCTCGAGGTTATGGCCCTGCTGCGCAGAAATCGGCATCACCTCGGCGTTCGGCAATTGCTCCTGCAGCCATTGCAAGTGCGGGATCAGCTCGGCCTTCTCTTCCATGCGGTCGGTCTTGTTGACCGCGATGATCAGCGGCCCGGTCACGTACTGCACGCGCTCCAGCACCAGTTGGTCCTCGTCGGTCCACTTGGTACGGTCGACCACGAAGATCACCACATCGACGTCTTTCAAGGCCGCCGAAGCATTGCGGTTCATGTAGCGGTTCAGGGCCTTGTCGTTGGCCTTGTGCATGCCAGGGGTATCGACGTAGATCGCCTGCACATCACCTTCGGTCTTGATGCCGAGCATGTTGTGGCGGGTGGTCTGCGGCTTGCGCGAGGTAATCGCCAGCTTCTGGCCGAGGATGTGGTTGAGCAGGGTCGACTTGCCCACGTTCGGGCGGCCGACAATGGCTACATAGCCGCAGCGGGTCGGGTTGCTATCAGTCATTGCCATTCTCCACGCCCAGGGCGATCAGTGCAGACGCAGCGGCAACTTGCTCGGCAATACGCCGGCTAACGCCTTGGCCACGGCTCTTGTTGTTCAGCAGCACCACTTCGCATTCGACGAAAAAGGTGCGGCAGTGCGGCTCGCCCTGGATATCCACCACTTCGTAGCGCGGCAGCTCGCAGCTGCGCGACTGCAGGAACTCTTGCAGGCGGGTTTTCGGGTCCTTGTTGGTGTCGACCAGGGTCAGGCCCTCGAACTCATTGGCCAGCCAGGCCAGCACGCGCTCGCGGGCGGTTTCCATGTCGGCGTCCAGGTAAATGGCGCCAATCAGTGCTTCCAGCGCATCGGCAAGGATCGACTCGCGGCGAAAACCACCGCTCTTGAGCTCGCCGGACCCCAGGCGCAGGTACTCACCAAGGTCGAAGCCACGGGCCAGGCGGGCCAGGGTTTCGCCCTTGACCAGCCGCGCCCGCAGGCGCGACAGCTGGCCTTCGCGGGCCTGCGGAAAACGCTCGAACAGCGCTTCACCGGCGACGAAGTTGAGAATGGCGTCACCCAGGAACTCCAGGCGCTCGTTGTTGCGCCCGGCGTAACTGCGATGGGTCAGCGCCAGGAGCATCTGGTCCTGGTTCTTGAAGGTGTAGCCGAGCTTTCGCTCCAGACGGGCAAGGGAAGCACTCATGCGGCCACCCGTTGGTTATTTAACGCGTTGTTCAAATCAACATCCTGAAAGACTGTTTGGCTGTGGCCCGCCGCGCGATGTGCGGCGAATCTCCCGATCCCTGAGAACACAGCCTATGTCAGAAATGCATTCGGCGCTGTCTGCTGAACAGCGCCGATGGGTATCAATGGATCAAACCGACCCGCGACAGGTTGGGCAGGTGGCTGAGCTTGGGTTCCGGCCAGCTCATCCATACCGCGAAGGCCTTGCCGACGATGTTCCGGTCCGGAACCATGCCGTGCAGCTCCTTGGGAATGTTCGGGTCATCCCAGAAACGGCTGTCGTTGGAGTTGTCGCGGTTGTCGCCCATCATGAAGTAGTGGCCTGCCGGCACGGTCCATTGCTGGTCCGGCGGCATGCGATAGCGGCTCATTTCCTTGCGGATCAGGTGTTCGGTCTCGCCCAGCTTTTCCTTGTACAGCGTGGCGCTGCCCAAGGTGCCCGGCTCGCTACCTACCAGCTGTTCGGCAACCGGCTGGCCGTTGACGAACAGGCGCTTGTCGTTGGTATAACGCACCACATCGCCTGGCAGGCCGACCACCCGCTTGATGTAGTTGACGTTCGGGTCGCTCGGGTAACGGAACACCATGACGTCGCCGCGCTGCGGGTCACCCACTTCGATGACCTTCTTGTCGATCACCGGCAGGCGAATGCCATAGGAGAACTTGTTCACCAGGATGAAATCGCCCACTTCCAGAGTGGGTTTCATCGACCCCGAAGGGATCTGGAACGGCTCGACCAGGAACGAGCGCAGTACCAGTACGATGAACAGCACCGGGAAGAACGACTTGCCGTACTCGACCAGCAACGGTTCCTTGTTCAGGCGCTCGACCACCGCCATTTCAGGCTGGCTTACGCTGCCCTGATAGTTGGCAATTGCCGCACGCCGGCGCGGGGCCAGGAACAGCAAGTCGATCAAGCCCAGCAAACCGCAGACGAATACGGCAATGACCAGCAACAGCGGGAAATTTAGCGACATAGGACCTAGCTATCCAACCTGAGCACGGCGAGGAAGGCTTCCTGTGGAATTTCCACGTTGCCCACCTGTTTCATGCGTTTCTTACCGGCCTTCTGCTTCTCCAGCAGTTTCTTCTTACGGCTGACGTCACCACCGTAGCACTTGGCCAGTACGTTCTTTCTGAGCGCCTTGACGGTTGTCCGGGCAATGATCTGGCCGCCAATGGCTGCCTGGATCGCCACGTCGAACATCTGCCGAGGGATCAGTTCCTTCATCTTCTCGGTCAACGCACGGCCTTTGTAGGCCGCGTTGTCGCGGTGCACGATCAATGCCAGGGCATCGACCTTGTCGCCGTTGATCAGCACGTCCAGCTTGACCAGGTTGGCCGACTGGTAGCGATCAAAATGGTAATCCAGCGAAGCATAGCCGCGGCTGGTGGATTTGAGGCGGTCGAAGAAGTCCAGCACCACTTCGTTCATCGGCATGTCATAGCGCACCTGCACCTGGCTGCCGAGGAACTGCATGTCGCGCTGCACACCACGCTTCTCGATGCACAAGGTGATCACGTTACCCAGGTGCTCCTGCGGCACCAGAATGGTCGCGGTCACGATCGGCTCGCGGAAGTCGGCCACGGCTGAAACATCCGGGAGCTTGGACGGGTTGTCGACGACAATAGTTTCGCCGGTTTTCAACTCCAGCTCGTAGATCACGCTGGGTGCGGTGGTGATCAGGTCCAGGTCGTACTCGCGCTCCAGGCGCTCCTGGATGATCTCCATGTGCAGCATGCCGAGGAAGCCGCAACGGAAACCGAAGCCCAGTGCATCGGAGCTTTCCGGCATGTACTGCAGCGACGAATCGTTCAGGGTGAGCTTCTGCAGGGCATCGCGGAAGTCTTCGAAGTCGTCGGAGCTGACCGGGAACAGGCCTGCGTAGACCTGCGGCTGGATTTTCTTGAAGCCTGGGAGCACTTCGACCTCGGGGGTCGAGGACAAGGTCAGGGTGTCGCCTACCGGGGCACCGTGAATGTCCTTGATGCTGGCGATGATGAAGCCCACTTCACCGGCTTTCAGGTCGGCGGTCTGGGTGTGTTTCGGGGTGAACACCCCCACGCTGTCGACCAGATGCACCTTGCCGGTGGACTTGACCAGGATCTTGTCGCCCTTCTTGACGCGCCCCTGGCGCACGCGCACCAGCGAGACCACGCCCAGGTAGTTGTCGAACCAGGAGTCGATGATCAGCGCTTGCAGCGGCGCATCGATTTCGCCCACGGGCGCCGGGATCGAGTGCACCAGGCGCTCGAGCACCTCGTCCACGCCCATGCCGCTCTTGGCACTGCAGGCCACGGCGTCAGTGGCGTCGATACCGATGATTTTCTCGATTTCGTCCTTGACGCGGTCCGGGTCGGCCTGGGGCAGGTCCATCTTGTTGAGGACCGGCATGACCTCCAGGCCCTGCTCGATGGCGGTGTAGCAGTTGGCTACCGACTGGGCCTCTACACCCTGGCCGGCGTCGACCACCAGCAGTGCGCCTTCACAGGCTGCCAGCGAGCGCGAGACTTCGTAGGTGAAGTCGACGTGGCCGGGGGTGTCGATGAAGTTCAGCTGGTAGATCTTGCCGTCCTGCGCCTTGTAGTGCAGCGTGACGCTGTGGGCCTTGATGGTAATACCGCGTTCGCGCTCCAGGTCCATGGAGTCCAGTACCTGGGCTTCCATTTCGCGAGCCGTCAGGCCACCGCACATCTGGATGAAACGGTCGGCCAGCGTCGACTTGCCATGGTCGATGTGGGCGATGATGGAGAAATTGCGGATATGACTCAAATCACTCACGGGTCAACACTCGAAAAGGCTGCGAGCCGGACGCCCGCCGAAAAATAGCCGGGCATTGTACCTTAAGCTGTTCGCAGATGGGAGATTCCTCTGCCCGACTGTACACAACTACCCGCCAGTCAATTGTGAATATTCATGAAAAAGGGCAGCCGAAGCTGCCCTTTTCGCCCCACCTGGCCGCTTATTCAGCGAGCTTGAAGGTGATGAAGCTGGCACGGCCCTGACGCAGCACGCGCATCGACACCGAGCGGTTCTTCGGCAGTTCCTTGGCGATTTCGGTGAATTCCTTGGCCGAGCCGATGGCCTGGTTGTTCAGGTGGCTGATGACGTCACCCGGGCGCAGGCCGATGAGCGCTGCCGGACCATCCTGGACTTCCTTGATCACCACGCCGCCCTTGAGCTCGAGGGATTTTTTCTGCTCGGCGGTCAGGTCGGCGACCGCGACACCCAGGCGGTTGCTGCTGCGCTCGGTGCTGCCGTCGGCACCGGCGGTGATGTCGGCGTCGTCGTCCGGCATGGCGCCCACGGCCACGTCCAGGGTCTGGCGCTTGCCGTTGCGGATGATTTCCAGCTTGGCTTTCTCGCCATCCTTGAGGCTGCCGACCAGGTGCGGCAGGTCGGCCGACATGACGATCGGCTGGCCGTTCATGCTCAGGATCACGTCACCCACCTGCAAGCCACCCTTGGCGGCCGGGCCGTTTTCCAGCACCTGGGCTACCAGGGCGCCGGCCGGCTTGTCGAGGCCGAAGGATTCGGCCAGGTCCTTGTTGACCTCCTGAATCACCACGCCCAGCCAGCCGCGGCTGACTTTGCCGTCTTTCTTCAACTGGTTGGAAACGTCGAGCGCCACATCGATCGGGATGGCGAACGACAGGCCCATGAAGCCGCCCGAACGGGTGAAGATCTGCGAGTTGATACCCACCACTTCGCCCTTCATGTTGAACAGCGGACCACCGGAGTTACCCGGGTTGATGGCCACGTCGGTCTGGATGAACGGCACATAGGTATCGTTGGGCAGGGTGCGGCCCTTGGCGCTGACGATGCCCTTGGTCACCGAATGGTCGAAGCCGAACGGCGAACCGATGGCCAATACCCACTCGCCCACCTTGAGCTTCTCGGAGTCACCCAGTTTCACGGTGGGCAGGTTCTTGCCATCGACCTTGAGCAAGGCCACGTCGGTACGGGGATCGGTGCCGATCAGCTTGGCCTGCAGCTCACTGCGGTCCGACAGGCGGACGATGATCTCGTCGGCATCGGCGACCACATGGTTGTTGGTCAACACATAGCCATCGCTGGAAATGATGAAGCCAGAGCCCAGCGACATGGCCTCACGCTGGCGATCGCCACGGGGCGAGCGCGGCTGTTGCGGCATGTTGCGCTCGAAGAATTCGCGGAACATCGGCGGCAGGCCTTCCAGGTCCGGCATCTGGCCCTGGGCGACGCGGCGGTCCGGCAGCTTCTGCTTGGTGCTGATGTTGACCACCGCGGGCGAGGCCTGCTCGACCAGCGTGGTGAAGTCCGGCAGGGCTTCGTCGGCCTGGGCGGTGAGCGCCTGGCCGAGCATCAGCACGGTGGCGACCATCATTAGGTAGGATTTCAAGCGTGGTATTGACATACGGCTCCCGTCACAACGAGCGGTAGTTAGAAAGGCCCCTGCACAAAACAGGAAAGGCCAGGCTCCTGAAAGCCTGACCTATAGAAAATTTGCCGCAGGATTGCAAATGACAATGCTTTAATTTCATTTCAGGCGCATGCCCGGCTGCCTTTGGCACGGCCCGCAAACGGGCACCATTACTGGCGTGCCTGGGCATCCTGAGGTCGCATGGACAGGGCAACACGCTCTGCCGTACCCAGGGGGATTTCACCGACGACCGTCACCATGACCTTGCCCTTGGGCGTATTCAGGCGACGCGAAACCGCCGACGTCGGCCCAAGCTGGGTGCGCACATCGTTACCACCGTCATCCTTGACCGGCTCGAGGAACACCGAGAAGCGCGCCAGGCCATCGTCGTACATCAGGCTACTGACCGAGCTGCCAAGCTTGGGGTCGCGGTGCACGGTGCTGTTGACCAGTTCGAAGCCCGGCGGCAACCAGTCCGAACGCCAGGCGGCGATGTTGTCACTGCTGACCGAGGCCACATGCTGCACAGGCTTGCAGGCGGCGCTTGGCTGCAGGTCGCTGTCGCTGGGCAGGTCATCGGTATCGAGACGGGTCATCTGGAAGCGTTCCAGCAACTGCCCCTTGTCGTTGAGCATCAAGGAGCGCAGCGGCAGGCCGGTCTTGCGGTCCAGGTGCAATTCGAAGGCATAGCGGTGCTGGTCGCGCGGCGTGAGCGTCACAATCACCGCGTCACGCCCGGCCACGCGTGACTTGCCCGCCACGCTCAGGTCGTACCAACCCATGAGCTTAAGGGGATCAAGCACACGCGGTGCAGTATCTGGAGGGCTGGTAACCCCGCTGGCCAAGGCGCCGCTGACACACGCCACCTTGCCATCCACGCGCACGATTTCCTCGGCTGCGCCGTCGAGCTGCAATAGCCGCTCGCTGACCTTGCCGCCTTCTACCCTGTGCCAGATATCGTGGGAAGAAAAACTACCGTTGCGTTCGTAGACGAAAGCGCCTTGGTAGCTCTGTTTTTGCTCGGCCTGTGCCAGCTTGTTCAGCCATTCACTCGCCTCGGGCGAAGAATTGGCTGCCAACGCTGGCACCGTCATGCAGCTGCCAACCAGCAGCGTCAGGAGAGGTAGCGCGCGCATGAGCCTCCTTACTTAACGGTTTTCCAGGCTGGCAGCGCGGGCATACGGCAGTGCAGTTTCAGTACCCTTGAGCGCAGACTCCTGAGCATGCTGGCGCAGGTAACCTGGCAGACGCTGGTCCCAGCCGGCCTGGTTCTGCAGCACACCGTTGGCCATTGGCCCGGTCGGTTGCTCGCTGCTCTCGGTGTAACCTGCCAATACTGCAGGGCCCTGTGCTTGTGGCACGCTCACGCCCTGCTGGACCGGCTGCTGGGCAGCCAGCTCGGCACCGGTGATCTCGTCCTGGTTGTACATGCGCACACCCGCCAGCACGGCCACGGTGACCGAAGCAGCCACAGCCAGGCGGCCGATGCTGCGCCACGGGCCCTTGTTGGCCTTGGCCGGCACGGCTTCATCGGCCAGCGCCGCAGACACCGCCGAGGCGATATCCAGGTTGGGCAGCAGCAACTCCTTGTGCATGGCTGCGCGGGCTACCTGGTAACGGGACCAGGTGGCACGGGTTTCGGCTTCGTCGACGGCGTTCAACACCCGACGCAATTCCAGTTCGTCCGCTTCGTTATCCATTACCGCGGACAGCGATTCCTGCAAAGCTTCACGACTCATGGCGGTTCCTCTCTTGGCTGTCGCCGCTGTCTCAGGTTTCCTGCAACAACGGTTGCAGGGCTTTGTCTATGGCCTCCCGAGCGCGGAAGATTCGAGAGCGCACGGTACCCACCGGACATTGCATGACACTGGCAATGTCTTCGTAACTCAGGCCATCGAACTCACGCAGGGTAAGCGCCGTGCGCAGGTCTTCGGGCAGTTGCTGGATGGTGCGATGGACGGTGCCTTCGATCTCATCCCGCAACAACGAGCGCTCTGGAGACTCAAGATCCTTGAGGCCATGATCGCCGTCGTAAAACTCCGCATCCTCGGAGCTGACATCGCTGTCTGGCGGCCGTCTTCCACGGGACACCAGGTAGTTCTTCGCCGTGTTGATGGCGATGCGGTACAGCCACGTGTAAAACGCACTGTCGCCGCGGAAATTGCCAAGTGCACGGTAGGCCTTGATAAAGGCTTCCTGCGCAACATCCTGGGCCTCGTGGGTATCGTGAACGAACCGCACGATCAACCCGAGAATCTTGTGCTGATACTTCAGCACCAACAGATCGAACGCTCGCCTGTCGCCGCGCTGCACGCGCTCGACAAGTTGCTGATCCTCTTCCTGGGTTAGCATGAACACTCCTCAGTGAACTCGAAGGAGCGTTGCAACAGCCATCGCTCAGGCTTGCAACCATAGACTCGGGCTTTTCGCAAAAGTTCTCCCCTCCAAGCAAGTTTCCTGCAGCCCTTGGTCGGCTTGCACGGAAGACGAGGCACGGTCATCGCCGGCTTCGTCGATAATCAGGTTACGTGTACGCAGGGACAGCCGGGACAGGCCTGCCGCCCTGCGTCGCCGCGGCAATTTGTGGCGTGCGGGCAACCTTCATAGGATTTCCGGCCATGTCGGAAAGTTCCCACAAAGGTTGGCCACGCTGGCAGCTGGCATGGAAATTGGCCACCGGGGGCTGCTATAAAGGCAGCCCGGTCGAGCGAACAATAGTTTCACTATGCCACCTGCGCGTGGCTATTGTGCCGCGCCCCCTCCAAAGATTACTAGTGTCCCGACATGAGCCAACAATTCCAACATGATGTCCTGGTGATCGGCAGCGGTGCCGCCGGTCTCAGCCTGGCACTCAACCTCCCCAGCCACCTGCGCATCGCCGTGCTGAGCAAGGGCGACCTGGCCAATGGCTCGACCTTCTGGGCCCAGGGCGGTGTCGCTGCGGTGCTGGACAATACCGACACAGTGCAGTCGCATGTGGAGGATACCCTCAATGCCGGCGGCGGCCTGTGCCATGAAGACGCCGTACGCTTCACGGTCGAACACAGCCGCGAGGCCATACAGTGGCTGATCGAACAAGGCGTACCGTTTACCCGCGACGAGCACTACAGCGTCGACGATGGCGGCTTCGAGTTCCACCTTACCCGTGAGGGCGGCCATAGCCACCGGCGGATCATCCACGCCGCCGATGCGACCGGTGCCGCCATTTTCACCACGCTGCTCAAGCAGGCCCGCTCGCGCCCGAATATCGAGCTGCTGGAACAGCGCGTGGCAGTCGACCTGATCACCGAGCGGCGCCTGGGCCTGCCTGGCGAGCGCTGCCTGGGCGCCTATGTGCTCAACCGCAACACTGGTGAGGTCGACACCTTCGGGGCACGCTTCACCGTGCTGGCCACTGGCGGCGCGGCCAAGGTCTACCTGTACACCAGCAACCCCGACGGCGCGTGTGGCGATGGCATTGCCATGGCCTGGCGGGCCGGTTGCCGGGTGGCGAACCTGGAGTTCAACCAGTTCCACCCGACCTGCCTGTATCACCCGCAGGCCAAGAGCTTCCTGATCACCGAGGCCCTGCGTGGCGAGGGCGCCCTGCTGCGCCTGCCCAATGGCGAGCGTTTCATGCCACGTTTCGACCCGCGCGAGGAACTGGCGCCCCGCGATATCGTCGCCCGCGCCATCGACCACGAAATGAAGCGCCTGGGTGTGGACTGCGTGTACCTGGACATCACCCACAAGCCAGCCGAGTTCATCAAGGGCCACTTCCCCACCGTGTACGAGCGGTGCCTGGCGTTTGGCATCGACATCACCCGCCAGCCGATTCCGGTGGTGCCTGCCGCGCACTACACCTGCGGCGGGGTAATGGTCGACGACCGCGGCCACACCGATGTGCCGGGCTTGTACGCGATTGGCGAAACCAGTTTCACGGGCCTGCATGGCGCCAACCGCATGGCCAGCAACTCACTGCTGGAGTGCTTTGTGTATGGCCGCGCCGCGGCTGCCGACATCGAGGCCAACCTGCAGCAGGTGAGCATGCCAAGGGCTCTGCCGGGTTGGGACGCCAGCCAGGTGACCGATTCGGACGAGGACGTGATCATCGCGCACAACTGGGACGAGTTGCGGCGGTTCATGTGGGACTACGTGGGGATCGTGCGCACCAGCAAGCGCCTGCAGCGGGCGCAGCACCGCATTCGGTTGCTGCTGGATGAAATCGACGAGTTCTACAGTAACTACAAGGTCAGCCGCGACCTGATCGAACTGCGCAACCTGGCACAGGTGGCCGAGCTGATGATCCTGTCGGCGATGCAGCGCAAGGAGAGCCGCGGCTTGCATTACACCCTGGACTACCCGGGCATGCTGGACGAAGCAAAGGACACGGTGCTCAGCCCGACCTGAGCGCTGCAGCGCCCCAGCGCCGCCGGCTGAATTTCAACCGCACCCGCAACCGCCGATGCTCATCCGCGCCCAGGGCATCCGGCGGTACACACTGGCTTTGCCCCAACCAGCGCCCGGCGCGCTCAATGCGCACCACCACCAACCCAGGCAGGGCCATGCTGTCCCGGCACAGCCGCACCGGCTGCCAGCCACCACCACGGGTGTACACCTGCCAGCCGCGCACATCACGGCGCAAGCCGGTAACGGCCTGTTCATGGGTCAACAGAATACGGCGGGGAAGCGCCCAGGCAGCGTGGGCAAGGCAGGCAATGATGAGGGTAAACGCCAGCCAGGCTGGCAGCGCGCTTGCCCACGCGGCAAGCCAGGCTACCCCCTGGCATGCCAGGTAGACCGCCAGCAGCCGGCGCGAGCCCTGCCAGCGGCACTCATAACACTCACTTGGGCTGGACACGGTCCAGAATGATGCGGACCATGCGCTGCAACTCCGGGTCTTCAGACTCGGTGCGCTCCATGAACCAGCCGAACATGTCCTGATCCTCGCAGCTCAACAGGCGCACGTACAGTTCGCGGTCGGCCTCGTTGAGGGTGGGGTAGACTTCCTGGGTGAAAGGCACCAGCAGCACGTCCAGTTCCAGCATGCCGCGGCGGCTGTGCCAGAACAGCCGGTTGAGTTCAGTTTGTTCGACCATGGGGCCCTCCTCGAATGGCCCGCCAGTATACAGCCAGGCGAGCGCAGCGGCACCGGGCGTTGGTCTACTCACCTACCTATTTTGTTACCGGCGTTCTATGATGGCCGCCAGTCTTTAGCCACCGCGATGACCCATGGCCGATTCCGCTTTCTTCTGCCCCCTGTCCCACGAGGGCATCCTCGCCGTCCGCGGCTCCGATGCAGGCAAGTTCCTGCAAGGCCAGCTGACCTGCAACATCAACTATCTCAGCCAGGAACATGCCGGCCTCGGCGCCCGCTGCATGGTCAAGGGGCGCATGCAGTCGAGCTTCCGTATCCTGCCCGAAGGCAACGGCTACCTGCTGGCCATGGCCAGCGAGCTGCTCGAGGCGCAATTGGCCGACCTGAAGAAGTACGCCGTGTTTTCTAAGGCCACGCTCACCGATGAGAGCAGCGCCTGGGCACGCTTCGGCCTGCAAGGGGGCGAAGCGGCACTGCAAGCACTGGGGATCGACCTGCCCAGCGCCGCGGGCAGCACCGTGCGCCAGGCCGGGCTGATCGCGGTCACCGTGTCCGCCGGCCGCGTAGAGCTGTGGGTAGCGGCGGACAACGCCGAGCCCGTGCGCCAGGCCCTCGCCGCCGCCCTGCCCGAAGGCAGCCTCAACGACTGGCTGCTCGGCCAGGTCCGCGCCGGCATCGGTCAGGTCATGGGGCCGACCCGCGAGCTGTTCATTCCCCAGATGATCAACCTGCAAGCTGTCGATGGCGTCAGCTTCAAGAAGGGCTGCTACACCGGCCAGGAGATCGTCGCGCGCATGCAGTACCTGGGCAAGCTCAAGCGCCGTCAGTACCGCCTGGCGCTGGACCAGGCCGCCGTTCCGGCGCCGGGGGCGGAAATCTTCTCGCCCACCCACGGCTCGTCGGTCGGTGAAGTGGTGCTGGCCGCCAGCAACGGTGCCGGCTGCGAATTGCTCGCCGTGCTGAGTGCCGAGGCGGTAGAAGACGACAACCTGCACCTGGGCAGCCTGGAAGGCCCGCGCCTGCAGGTGCTGACCCTGCCTTACGAACTGGACCGCGACCGGGAAATCCAGCGCTGACCAGCCTGCCCCGCCCGCGTGGCGGGGCCGCACCACCACTGCGGTAGACACGCCCATGAACAAGCTGGCCGAGATGGTTCAAGCACAGTTGCTCGATGCCATCGAAAAGGATGACCTGGTCCTGCCGACCCTGCCCGAAGTTGCCTTGAGCATCCGTGAGGCGGCAGAAGACAGCGAGATCAGCGTAGCGGCCCTGAGCAAGGTGATCGGCCGTGATGCGGCGCTTTCGGCGCGCCTGATCAAGGTCGTCAACAGCCCACTGCTGCGCGCGGCGGTAGAAGTGACCGACCTCCACACCGCCATCACGCGGCTGGGCATCAACTACAGCTGCAACCTCGCCATCGGTCTGGTCATCGAGCAGATTTTCCACGCCCGCTCGTCGGCCGTGGAACAAAAATTGCGGGAAATCTGGGCCAACAGCCTGGAAGTGGCGGGCATCAGTTACGAAATCACGCGCCGCTACACCCAGCTCAAACCTGAGCAGGCGACCCTGGGTGGGCTGGTCAACCAGATTGGCGCGCTGCCCGTGCTGATCTACGCCGAAGAGCACAACGAACTGCTGTCCGACCCGGTGTGCCTGCATTATGTGATCGAGCAGATCCAGCCGGCGCTGGGTGACAAGATTCTCAAGGCGTGGGAGTTTCCGGAGCAATTGGTCAACCTGCCCTCGCAGGTTCAGGACCTGGACCGCCAGACTGACAAGGTCGACTACATCGACATCGTGCAGATCGCGCGTTGCATCAGCCAACGTGGGCGCCAGCGGCCGTTGGCGGCGCTGCCGGCGTACCGCCACCTGGGCTTGCCGTTCGGTACCGAGCTTGAGGTGGAAGAGCTGCTTGAGGCGCGGAGCATGTTGCGCTGACCCGCTCAAACCTGCGCTGGCCGGCGGTGGGCCAGCACAGGCACCGCGTCAGTCCGCGATAAAACTCACCCGTACCCGCAACCCGCCCTTCGCGCCATCATGCAGGCTCACCTGCGCCAGGTGCGCCCGGCAGATCTCGCCCACGATGGCCAGCCCCAACCCGCTGCCCTGCGCACTGCGCCGGTAGAACCGCTCGAAGACCCGCTCGCGCTCAGCCTCGGGAATGCCAGGCCCGTCGTCTTCCACTTCCAGCACGGCCGGGGCCAGCACGCGAATGATCACATTGCCGCCCTGCGGTGTATGCGCCAGGGCATTGTCCACCAGGTTGCTCAACAGCTCGTTGAGCAACGTCGGCTCGCCCTTCAGCCAAACCGGCGCCTCGGCCTCCAGCGCCAGCGCAACGCCGCGCTTGTGCGCCAGGGGCGCCATGGCCATGCCCAGCTCCCGGGCCAGTTGGCTCAAGTCCAGGCGCTGCGCACCGCCCTCGGCAATCGCCCGCGCGCCGTTCTCCACCCGTGCCAATGACAGCAACTGGTTGGCCAGGTGGGTCAACCTGTCGGTGCCCTGGGCGGCAGACTCCAACGTTTCCCGCCACGCCTGCGGCTCTGGCGAGCGCAGGCCCAACTCGACGCGCGCCTTCAAGGCCGCCAGCGGCGTGCGCAGTTCGTGCGCGGCATCGGCAATGAACTGGGCCTGGCGCTCGAACTGGCCACGCAGGCGTTCAGTGAAATGGTTCAAGGCACGCACCAATGGGCCCAACTCACGCTGCACCTGCACCACCGGCAGCGCCCGCAGGTCGTCGGGCTGGCGCTCCTCCACCGCTGTGCGCAGGCGCTCCAGCGGCCGCAGCGCCGCACTGACGGCGAACCACACCATCACCAGCGCCGCCAGCGCCAGCATGCCCAGGCGCAGCAAGGTATCGGCCATCAAGCCGCGGGCCATGCTCACCCGCGCCTCCTCGGTCTCGGCCACACGGATTTCCGCCATGCCATTCATGTTCGGCTCGCTCACCGCCTTGAGCAAACTGACCACGCGCACGTCCTGGCCCAGGTAGGTGGCGTTGTAGAACCGCGCCAGCGCCGGGTAATCGTCGGTGCGGGGCGTGCCTGGCGGCGGTGGCGGCAGGTTCTCGTAACCGGAAATCAGCCGCTGCTGGATATCGAGCACGGTGTAGTAAATGCGCCCGGCGCTGTCGTAGGCGAAGGTGTCCAGCGCCACGTAAGGCACGTCGGCGCTCAGCGAGCCATCGCGCTGCGACAGCCCCGCGGCGATGGTCCGTGCCGAGGCCAGCAGGGTACGGTCGTAGGCGGTATCGGCAGCCTCGCGACCATTCCAGTAGGCGCTCAGGCCGCTGGCCAGCATCAGCACCACCAGCAGCAACGCCAGGTTGCCCATCAAGCGCCCGCGCAGGCTGCCATTGTCACGCATCGCGATGCTCTAGCAGGTAGCCCAGGCCACGGAAGGTGACGATGGCTACCGGCTGGCCGTCGAGCTTCTTGCGCAAGCGGTGGATGTAGATTTCGATGGCATCGGGGCTGGCCTCCTCGTCCAGGCCGAAGACCTGGGCGGCCAGCTGCTCCTTGCTCATCACCCGGCCCGGGCGGGCGATCAGCGCCTCCAGCACACTCTGCTCACGGGAGGTCAGGGTCAGGTTGTCGTCGCCAAGGGCAAAACGCCGGGTATCAAGGTCGTACACCAACGGCCCGCAGCGCTGCTGGCGCTCCCCACCGAGCACGCTGCGCCGCAGCAGGGCTTTGACCCGGGCTTCCAGCTCGGTCAGCTCGAACGGCTTGGCCAGGTAGTCATCGGCCCCCAGATTCAGGCCGTGGACCCGGTCCTTGACGTCGCTGCGGGCGGTCAGCATCAACACCGGCAGGGTCTTGCCGCGCCCACGCAAACGCGCCAGCACTTCAAAGCCATCCATGCGCGGCAAGCCGACATCCAGCACGGCCACTGCGTATTCTTCGCTGGCCAGGGCCAGGTCGGCGGCCACGCCGTCATGCAGCACATCCACGGTCAGGCCCAGGCTTTTCAAGGCCAAGGCCACGCTTTCGGCCAGTTGCAGGTGGTCTTCGACCAGCAGCACACGCATCGGTTTCTCCCTCTCGGCTGGGGCAATGGCGCGGAGTGTACCGCTGTCGCCGGGCCTGTGAAGCCCCATGTGGCAACCTTTCAGGTTGAAAGGTTAGCGAAAGGTTCGTTGCCTAGCATCGCCCTACGGTCGCGCCTCGCACCGAAAAAAGCACCAGCAAGGTGCAACGAATAAGAACAAAAACGGAGTCACCGACGATGCTGTCAGCACAGCCGCAGGCGTTTGCGCCTACCCGTTCCTTTGCCTCACGCCCCAGCACCCTCGCCAGCGCCCTGGCGCTCGCCGGTGTCGCCCCGCTGAGCCAGGCCGCCTTCTTCGAAGACAGCACGGCCACCTTCGAAACCCGCAACATGTACTTCAACCGCGATTTCCGCGACGGCACCAGCGCGCAACAATCCAAGCGCGATGAATGGGCCCAGGGCTTCATGCTCAACTTCGAGTCCGGCTACACCGATGGCACCGTAGGCTTCGGCGTGGACGCGCTGGGCATGCTCGGTATCAAGCTCGACTCCAGCCCGGACCGCACCGATACCGGCCTGCTGCCGACCCACGATGACGGCAAGGCTGCCGACGAATATTCCAAGCTGGGCCTGACCGGCAAGGTCAAGGTCTCCCAGACCGAACTGAAGATCGGCACGCTGATCCCCGAGCTGCCGACCCTGCAACCGAACGACGGCCGGATCCTGCCGCAAACCTTCGAAGGCGGCCTGCTCACCTCGAAGGAAATAAAGGGCCTGACGTTCACTGGCGGGCGCCTGGACAAAGCCAAGGACCGTAACGACACCAATTGGGAAGATCTGGCCCTGAACAACAAGAATGGCCGCTTCGGTGGTTCGTTCAGCGCCGATCACCTGGCCCTGGGTGGGCTTGACTACCAGTTCACCGACCGTATCACCGGCAGCTATCACTTCGCCCAGCTCGACGATATCTACCGCCAGCACTTCATCGGCATGGTCGCCACCCAGCCGTGGGGCCCAGGCACCCTCGGTGCCGACCTGCGCCTGGCCATCAGCGACGACGCCGGTGCCGCCAAGGCCGGCAACATCGACAACACCACGTTCAACGGCATGCTCAGCTACGCCCTGGGTGGGCACAAGGTCAGTGGCGCGTGGCAGCAATTGTCGGGCGACAGCGCGTTCCCTTATGTGGATGGCGCCGACCCCTACCTGGTCAACTTCGTGCAGATCAACGACTTCGCAGGCAAGGACGAGCGCTCCTGGCAGGCGCGCTACGACTACAACTTCGCCGCCCTGGGCGTGCCCGGCCTGACCTTCATGACCCGCTACATCAGCGGCGACAATGTCAGCCGCGCCGCCGGTGGCGAAGGCAAAGAGTGGGAACGCGACACCGAAATGAAGTACGTCGTACAAAGCGGCCCGTTGAAGAACGTGGCCGTGCGTTTGCGCAACGCCACATTCCGCTCCAACCTCGCCCGCGATGCCGACGAAGTACGGCTGCTGGTGAGCTACAGCGTGGCGCTGTGGTAAGCCGCTAGCCTAACCCGATAACAACAACACTCACGGAGATCGACGATGACCTTTTCACTGCGCCGCCTCGTCCTCGCTACCGGCTGCCTGCTGTTGGCCGGCAACGCCCTCGCTGCCGAACCGAAACGCCCCGAATGTATTGCCCCCGCCTCGCCGGGCGGTGGTTTCGACCTGACCTGCAAGCTGGTGCAAAGCGCCCTGGTGCAGGAAAAGATCCTCAGCAAACCCATGCGCGTCACCTACATGCCCGGCGGTGTCGGCGCGGTAGCGTACAACGCCGTGGTCGCCCAACGCCCGGCTGATGCCGGCACACTGGTGGCCTGGTCCAGCGGTTCGTTGCTGAACCTGGCCCAGGGCAAGTTCGGCCGCTTCGACGAAAACGCCGTGAAATGGCTGGCCGCGGTCGGTACCAGCTACGGCGCAATCGCGGTGAAGAGCGACTCGCCCTACAAGACCCTCGACGACCTGGTCGCAGCACTGAAGAAAGACCCGAGCAAAGTGGTGATCGGCTCTGGCGGCACCGTCGGCAGCCAGGACTGGATGCAGACCGCCCTGATCGCCAAGGCCGCCGGGATCAACCCGCGTGACCTGCGCTACGTGGCCCTGGAAGGCGGCGGCGAAATTGCCACGGCCCTGCTGGGCGGCCACATCCAGGTGGGCTCGACCGATATTTCAGACTCCATGCCGCACATTCAGAGCGGCAACATGCGCATCCTCGCGGTGTTCTCGGAAAACCGCCTGGACGAGCCGGAGATGAAAGACATCCCGACTGCCAAGGAGCAGGGCTATGACATCGTCTGGCCGGTGGTGCGCGGTTTCTACCTGGGGCCAAAGGTCAGCGACGAGGACTACGCCTGGTGGAAGCAGTCGTTCGACAAGATGCTGGCTTCGCAAGACTTCGCCAAACTGCGTGACCAGCGCGAGCTGTTCCCGTTCGCCATGACCGGCGAAGAACTGGACAGCTATGTGAAGAAGCAAGTGGCTGACTACAAGACGCTGGCCAAGGAATTTGGCCTGATCCAGTAAGCCTGCCGGATCCACCACAATCCCTGTGTAGGAGCGGCCTTGCGTCGCGATCGGGTCGCGAAGCGGCCCCTGGAACTGCCTTGCGATGCTGCAGACAGATCGCAGTGGCAGGCTTTGCGGGCGCTTCGCGGCCCGATCGCGACGCAAGGCCGCTCCTACAAGCAATCTCAACGAGGATTTTTTCATGATCCTGCAACGCCTCTTCGCCCTGGTCTTGCTGGCGGTGTGCGCCGTGCTTGCCATAATGGCCTGGCCCTACCAGGCGGCGTTTTCCTATGAGCCGGTGGGCCCGCGTGCCTACCCACTGCTGATGCTCGGCCTGATGGGCCTGGGCCTGCTGTACCTGGCTATCCGCCCGACGCCGATCGTGCGCAAGGACGACGAACCAGAACTGGACCGCGCGACCCTTTTCAAAATCGCCGCGTGTGTCGGCCTGCTGCTGGTTTTCGCCGCCACCTTCGAACCCTTGGGCTTCATTCTCAGTGCCATCCTGGTGGGCCTGCCCATGGCGCGCCTGTATGGCGGCCGCTGGCTGCACAGCGCCATGGTGGTGGTGGGCATGAGCATCTTCCTCTACTGGCTGTTCGACCGCGTGATGGACGTGCCACTGCCCCTTGGCCTGCTGAGCGTACTGGAGAACTGACACATGGATACCTTGAGCTACCTGGGCCAGGGCTTCGGCGTTGCCCTGTCCCCCTATAACCTGGTCACCGCCCTGTCCGGCACCTTGATCGGCACCGTGGTCGGCCTGCTGCCAGGCCTGGGCCCGATCAACGGCGTGGCCCTGCTGATCCCGATTGCCTTCGCCCTCGGCCTGCCGCCAGAATCGGCGCTGATCCTGCTGGCAGCGGTGTACCTGGGCTGCGAATACGGCGGGCGTATCAGCTCGATTCTGCTGAACATCCCGGGCGAGGCTTCGACCGTGATGACCACCCTCGACGGTTACCCGATGGCCCGCCAGGGCCTGGCTGGCGTTGCCCTGTCGCTGTCGGCCTGGAGTTCGTTCATCGGTGCGCTCATCGCCACCTGCGGCATGGTGCTGTTCGCCCCCCTGCTGGCCAAATGGGCGATTGCCTTCGGCCCCGCCGAGTACTTCGTGCTGATGGTGTTCGCCATCGTCTGCCTGGGCGGCATGGCCGGTGACAAACCGCTGAAAACCTTCATTGCCGCATTGATCGGGCTGTTCCTGTCGGCGGTCGGTATCGACGCCAACAGCGGCGTCTACCGCTTCACCGGCGACAGCGTGCACCTGGCCGATGGCATCCAGTTCGTGGTGTTGGTACTGGGCCTGTTCTCGATCAGCGAAATCCTCCTGCTGCTGGAAAAGACCCACCATGGCCACCAGGCGGTCAAGGCCACCGGGCGCATGCTGTTCAACTTCAAGGAGGCGGCTTCGGTGTTCGTGGTGAATATCCGCTGCGGCCTGCTCGGTTTCATCATGGGCGTGCTGCCGGGCGCTGGCGCCACGCTGGCCAGCGCCGTGGCCTACATGACCGAAAAACGCCTCGCCGGCACCAGCGGCAAGTTCGGCAAGGGCGACGCCCGTGGCCTGGCGGCACCCGAAACCGCCATTGGTGCTTCCTGCTGTGGCGCCCTGGTGCCCATGCTGACGCTGGGCGTACCGGGCTCCGGTACCACCGCGGTGATGATCGGTGCACTGACCCTGTACAACATCACCCCAGGCCCCCTGCTGTTCGAGCAGCAGCCAGACATCGTCTGGGGCCTGATCGCCTCGCTGTTCATCGCCAACATCATGCTGGTGATCCTCAACATCCCGATGATCCGCATCTTCACCCGCATCCTGGCCGTACCAAACTGGGCGCTGGTGCCGGTGATCGCCATCATCACCGCAATCGGCGTGTACGCCGTGCATGCCACCACCTTCGACCTGTTCCTGATGGTCGGCATCGGTATCATGGGCTACATCCTGCGCAAGCTGGACTTCCCGCTGTCGCCGATCCTGCTGGGCTTCATCCTCGGCGGCCTGATGGAACAGAACCTGCGCCGGGCGCTGTCGATTTCCAACGGTGAACTGGGCATCCTCTGGTCAAGCCCCATCAGCCTGTCGGTATGGGTGCTGACCCTGTGCATGCTGACCCTGCCGCTGCTGCGCATCTGGCGCAAACGTGCGCAGCAGCGTCGGGCCATGGCCGATGCCTGACCGGTCACTGCCGCTGTACGTTGCAACCGGGCTGGTCGGCCTTGCTGGGGGTTTTGCCGCCAGCAAGGTCGGCTGGCCTTTGCCGTGGATGATCGGCTCGCTGCTGGCGATCATCCTGGTGCGCTGCCTGACGCCCTGGCAATTGCCGGAAATACCCAATGGCCGCAAATGCGGGCAGTGGGTCATCGGCATCGGCATTGGCCTGCACTTCACCCCGGCGGTGATCGAGCAGGTCGCCAGCCACTTCGTCCTGATTTTCTTCAGCGCGGTGTTCACTACCGTGACCAGCGTGATCAGCGTGTGGCTGCTCAGGCGCAGCGGCGAGGACCGCGCCACTGCGTTCTTCGCCAGCATGCCCGGCGGTTCGGGAGAGATGGTCAACCTTGGCGCGCGCAACGGCGCGGTGCTCAGCCAGGTGGCGGCCGCCCAGAGCCTGCGGGTGCTGGCTGTGGTGTTGTGCGTACCGGCAGTATTCAAGTACCTGCTGGGCGACGGCGTCGCGCTCAACCACGCAGGCAGCGTAAGTTGGAGCTGGTTGGCCCTGATTGCCCCGCTGGGCATTGCCGTGGCCCTGCTGTGGCAGCGCTTGCGCCAGCCCAACCCATGGCTGTTCGGGCCACTGCTGGTGGCGGCCTCGGTGAGCCTGGCCACCAACCTGCAGATCGCCCTGCCCAACGGCGCCAGCCAGATCGGCCAATGGTTGATTGGCAGCGCCCTGGCCTGCCACTTCAACCGCGAATTCTTCCGCCGCGCCCCATCGTTTCTCGCCCGCACCCTGCTGGCCACGGCATTGTGCATGGCCGTTGCCGCCCTGGCCGCCTGGGCACTGAGCGTCCTGACGGCACTGGACTTGCGCTCGCTGACACTGGGCATGATGCCAGGCGGGATTGCCGAAATGAGCTTGACCGCAGAGACACTGCAGCTGTCGGTGCCGCTGGTGACGGCACTGCAGGTGATGCGGCTGCTGCTGGTGCTGTTTCTGGCCGAGCCGTTGTTCCGCGCGTGGAACGCCAGGCCTCGATGAACGCGGCGCCCGGCGAGCGGCGAACCCGCTGGCCAGGCGCTGCGCCAGTCCACATGACTACAACGGCGGCAACGCCCAGTTGATCGGCGCCAGCCCGCGCTGCTCGAGGAAGCTGTTGGTGCGGCTGAAGTGCCCGCAGCCGAGAAAGCCGCGGTAAGCCGACAACGGTGACGGGTGCACCGACTTCAGCACCAGGTGCTTGGTGCCATCGATCAGCTTCTGCTTGCTCTGCGCATGGGCGCCCCACAGCAGGAACACCACGTGCGGGCACTGCTCGCTGACGACCTGGATGATCCGGTCGGTAAAGTGCTCCCAGCCTTTCTTGGCATGCGAGGCCGCATTCGCGCGCTCGACCGTCATGGTGGTGTTGAGCAGCAGCACGCCTTGCTCGGCCCAGCTTTGCAGGTAGCCGTGGCTGGCGATCGGGATGTTCAGGTCCCGCTGCAACTCTTTGTAGATATTGACCAGCGACGGCGGCGTGGCCACCCCGGGCTGCACCGAGAAGCACAAGCCGTGCGCCTGGCCAGGCCCGTGGTAAGGGTCCTGGCCGAGGATCACCACTTTCACCTGTTGCAGCGGTGTCGAGTTGAGCGCGTTGAAGATCAGCGGCCCTGGCGGGTAGATCTGCTTGCCGGCAGCGTACTCGCTACGCAGGAACTCGCGCAGCTGATGCATGTAGGGCTGGTCGAACTCACCGCGCAACGCGGCCTTCCAGCTGGGTTCGAGTTTGATACGGTCGTCGTCAGTCATGGGGCCTTCCATAAACAATGGCGCGACACTAGGTAAGCCCTACCCGCTTGTCAAACGATCCGACCGACGACCGGCATGATTGGCCAGGCAAGCCATACTTGGGCCATGACTTGCGCGAGGTAGTCCATGACCATTCATTGCGAGGTGCTTACCGGCGCCGATGGCGCCCGCATGGGCATCGCCACCCTCGATGCGCCCATGGCGCTCAATGCCCTGACCCTGCCCATGATCGAGGCGCTGGGCGACCAGCTGCAGGCGTGGGCGCGCGACCCCGGGGTGGTCTGCGTGCTGTTGCGTGGCAGCGGCGCCAAGGCATTCTGTGCGGGAGGTGATGTGCGCGCGCTGGCCCAGGCTTGCCGCGATCAACCTGGCAGCGTGCCACCGCTGGCCGCCACCTTCTTCGCCGCCGAATACCGCCTGGACTACAGCCTGCACACCTACCCCAAACCGTTGCTGTGCTGGGGGCATGGCCATGTTCTGGGCGGCGGCATGGGGTTGCTGCAAGGCGCCAACGTGCGCATTGTCACACCCAGCAGCCGTCTGGCCATGCCGGAGGTCAGCATCGGCTTCTACCCGGACGTGGGCGCCAGCTGGTTCCTGGCCCGGCTGCCAGGCAAACTGGGGCTGTTCCTTGGCCTGACCGGCGCCCCGCTCAACGCCCGCGATGCCCTGGACCTGGGTTTGGCCGACCGCTTCCTGGGTGAGCACCAGCAAGAAACCCTGGTCGATGAGCTGCTGCAACTGAACTGGCAGGAACACACCGCGTTGCAGCTCAACAGCCTGCTCAAGGCCGAACAGCACCGCGTGTGTGCCGAATTACCGGCCGCTCAATGGTTGCCGCGCCGGGCAGTGATCGACGCGTTGCTCGATGTTGCCGATGCGGCTGCCGCATGGCGCGCGCTGGAAAACCTGAAGCACCATGACGACCCATTGCTGGCCGACGCCGGCCAACGGCTGCAGCAAGGCTGCCCGCTGACCGCCCATCTGGTTTGGGAGCAGATTCGCCGGGCGCGACACCTGTCACTGGCGCAAGTGTTGCAGATGGAGTACTGCATGAGCCTGAACTGCTGCCGCCACCCGGAGTTCAGTGAAGGGGTACGCGCCCGACTGCTGGACAAGGACAACCAGCCGCGCTGGCACTGGCCGGATGTGGCGCAGGTGCCGGCAGCGGTGGTTGAGGCGCACTTCGCCAAGGTGTGGGAGGGCAGTCACCCGCTGGCGGACCTGGGTTAGTGCAGTGGCTGCCTAGCGCTGCCATTGCCCCTGCCCGCGCGGCCCATCACCTGGCCCACCGCCATTGCCTGGCCCATTGGATTGCCAGCCGCCCCGCGGGTAGCGCTGGCTGCCATCGCGGTAGTCGTGCCGGTCCCGGTCACCCCGGTAGTCATCACGCTGGCGGTTGCCATAGTCATGGCGCGGCTTTCCGTGCCACTGGGTCACCGGCGGGCGTGGCTGCGGCCGGTAGTTGGGTGCGGGCTGATAGCGGTAACGCGGGGCGGGCTGGTAGTAGTAGCGTGGTGCCGGCTGGTAGTAGTAGCGTGGCTGCGGCGCCACGTAGTAACGGTCATAACGATAGTACCCGGGCGCTGCATAGCGGTCGCTGGTGTAATAGTCGGAGCGGTAGTAGCTGCCACTCTCGTAGTAAGGCGCGCAGGCGGAAGTCATCGACCCCAGCAGGGCGATCAACAGGATTCGATAGGACATGGCGGCCTCCTGGACCGCTGGAGTGCCCGCACAGCGGCGCTGTCGGGCGTCGATGCGAAATGTGTTCATCGACATTGAATAAGACACCGGTAACAAGGTGCAGTGCCATTCCTGCAATAATTTGATACAGCTGCCCGGGCACCGAAAAACTTGCAGTCATTTCAGGGCCACCTCACTAGAATGGGCGGCTCGGCACACATCATGGGAAGATCATGCCTTTACGTTCCACCCTGTTTTCGCAGCGTTCGCTGATCTTCACCCTCCTGTTGCTGCTGGCCTGCGGCTTTCTCGCCACCTCGCTGCTCAGTTACTTCGCTTCGCGCAGCGCTATCCGTGACGGCATCATCAATACCGAGTTGCCGCTAACCTCCGACACGGTCTACTCGGAAATCCAGAAAGACCTGATTCGCCCGGTACTGATCGCCTCGATGATGGCCCAGGACACCTTCCTGCGCGACTGGGTGCTGTCCGGCGAGCAGGACACCGCACGCATGACCCGCTACCTGGGGGAGGTCATGGGCAAGCAGGACACCTTCACCTCATTTTTCGTGTCCGACCGCACCCTGACCTACTACCAGGCCAAGGGGGTGCTCAAGCATGTCGACCCTGGCGCCTGGCGCGACGCCTGGTACTTCCGCCTGCGTGACCTCAAGGCGCCTTATGAGATCAACGTCGACCTCGACATGGCCAACCATGACAGCCTGACCGTATTCATCAACTATCAGGTGCATGACTATCAGCAACGCTTCATCGGCGCCGCCGGTGTCGGCCTGAGCGTATCGTCGGTGGTCAAGCTGATCGACCGCTATCAACAACGCTACCAGCGCGCGGTGCTATTCACCGACGCCAAGGGCAAGGTGCTGCTGACCGGCTCGGCAGGCGGCCCGCATGGCCTACAGGTGGGCCAGCAGCTCAGTGCCAACCCCGAACTGCAGGACCTGCTGGCCGAACGGCCTGTACCCAGTGAAGGCAGCCACGAGTACCGTGACAGCGACCAGCACAGCCACTTCCTCAACGTGCGCCAGTTGCCTGAGCTGGACTGGTACCTGCTGGTGGACAAACGGGAAACCGGCGCGCTCGATCGCATTCGTCACTCGCTGTACCTGAACCTGGCGATCTGCACCATGATCACCCTGGTGGTACTGGCACTGGTACACGCCATGGTCCGCCGCCATCAGGCCAGCACAGAGGCCCTGGCGACCCTCGACAGCCTCACCGGCCTGCTCAACCGGCGCAGCTTCGACCTGCTGGCTGCCCAGGCCCTGCGCGAAGCCCAGCGCGACAGTGGCCCACTGGTGGCGTTGCTGTTCGACCTGGACCACTTCAAGGCGCTGAACGATACCCATGGCCACCTGGCAGGCGACGAAGTGCTGCGCCAGTTCGCCAATGTGCTGCAAAGCAGCCTGCGCCAGTCGGATATACTGTGCCGCTGGGGTGGCGAGGAATTCATCGTGCTGCTGCGTGAAGCCGAGGGTCGGCACGCCATCGAGGTGGCCGAAAAGATCCGCCAGCGCACCGAACAGCTGACCTTCAGCTACGACGACCAGCCACTGCGCCTGACCACCAGCATCGGCCTGAGCAGCCTGCGACCGGGGGATACCCTGCACACCCTGCTGACCCGCGCCGACCGTGCCCTTTATCGTGCCAAACAGGCTGGCCGCAACCGTGTCTGTAGCGAAACCCCATGACTGATCAGCAACACTGCCCCGCTTGCGGCGCGCTCAACCACTGCAGCCTGGCCGACCCACGCCGCGCCACCCAGGCCTGCTGGTGCTACGGTGTCACCATCGACCCGAGCGTGCTCCAGGCACTGCCCGCCGCGCTGCGGGACAAAGCCTGCCTGTGCCCGCGCTGCGCCGCCGTTGAAGACCAACTCCAATCACGCCCTTCCAGCTGACGCCAAGCCATGCGCCTCGATCGTTTCCTTGCCAACCTGCCCCACTGCAACCGCCAGCAAGCCCGGCTGATGCTGGCCCAGCGCCGTGTACGCCTGGATGGCCAGGTCATCAGCGACCCGCTGGCCGAGGTGCGGGAGTTCAGCCGGGTGCAACTGGACGAGCAGTTGCTGCAGGCTGGCCGCCCGGCGCGCTACCTGATGCTGCACAAGCCGGCCGGCTGCGTGAGCGCGACCCACGACCCACAGCACCCCACTGTGCTCGAGCTGTTGCCGGCGGCGCTGCGTGCAGACCTGCACATCGCCGGGCGCCTGGACTTCAACACCACCGGCCTGATGATCCTGACCAACGATGGCCAATGGTCACGACGCCTGACCCAGCCAGCGACCAAGCTGCCCAAGCAGTACCTGGTGGAAACCGAGGACGAGATTGCCGAGCACTATGTGGCCAAGTTCCGTGAAGGCTTCTACTTCGCCTTTGAGAACCTCACCACCCAGCCCGCCCAGCTGGACATTCTAGGGCCGCGCCAGGCGCGGCTGGCGATTGTCGAAGGGCGCTATCACCAGGTCAAACGCATGTTCGGGTTTTTCGACAACAAGGTCGTGGGGCTGCACCGGGAGAGCATGGGGGCGATCCGGCTCGACCCGGGGTTGGCGCCCGGGGCCTTTCGGCAACTCACGCCGGAAGAAATAGGCACCGTCTAGCCCGCCCGCGAACTCGCGCAACCTACCGCTGAGCGCTCGCCATACGACCGCTCAGCGCCAAACGTCACAATTAAGCCCGAACGGCACTTGCAGGATCCCCGCCCCCCTGCTTGAATCCCAATCGTCAGTCTGCATGTGACCGCTAAGTCACGATCGTAGACCCAGACACTTTTTGTCGGCCACCCAGGGCCTAGATGCCTTGGGGCACGGCAGATTGCCCGCCATACAACAACACCGTCGACGCAAGTGCCAAGGATCGACACAGGGCCCCGGTTACTCTTCAGGCGAATGCCTACCTGTCATAAAGAACGTGCACCCTGATGTCCTGTTTCGGGAATGCGCTCTCTTTGGGCCAGTGGCTTGAGTGTTCGGCCAAGCCGCCGCCAAAAGTGAACGACCCGTTGCCGCGACAAGCCACCAGGTGACGCGAATACCCTTTTTGCGCCAGGAGTCGATGACATGAGGCCAGAAATCGCTGTACTTGATATTCAAGGTCAGTATCGGGTTTACACGGAGTTCTATCGCGCGGATGCGGCTGAGAATACGATCATCCTGATCAACGGCTCGCTGGCCACCACAGCCTCGTTCGCCCAGACGGTGCGCAACCTGCACCCGCAGTTCAATGTCGTCCTGTTCGACCAGCCCTACGCGGGCAAATCCAAACCGCACAACCGCCACGAACGGCTGATCAGCAAGGAGACCGAGGCGCATATCCTCCTTGAACTGATCGATCACTTCCAGGCCGACCACGTGATGTCGTTCTCGTGGGGCGGTGCCAGCACGCTACTGGCACTGGCGCACCAGCCGCGGTATGTGAAGAAGGCCGTGGTGAGTTCGTTCTCGCCGGTGATCAATGAACCAATGCGCGACTACCTGGCGCGCGGTTGCCAGTACCTGGCCGCCTGCGACCGCTATCAAGTCGGCAACCTGATCAACGACACCATCGGCAAGTACCTGCCGTCGCTGTTCAAGCGGTTCAACTACCGGCACGTCAGCAGCCTGGACAGCCACGAATACGCGCAGATGCACTTCCACATCAACCAGGTGCTGCAACATGACCTGGCACGGGCACTGGATGGCGCGCGCGCTATCGATATTCCGGTGTTGTTCATCAATGGTGAACGCGACGAGTACACCACGGCCGCAGATGCACGGCAGTTCGGCAAACACGTGGGGCGCAGCCAGTTTGGGGTTATCCGCGGTGCAGGACACTTTCTGGACATGGAGACCAAGGCCGCCTGCGAGGACACCCGCAATGCCATGTTGGGCTTCCTCAAGCCAACCCTGCGTGAAGCCCGGCAACGATACCAGCCGCTGCAACAGGGGCAGCATGCACTGGCTATCTGAGCAACTCGGCGCCTTGGTGCGGATACCCGCCGGCATGGGGCGCCGACACGCTTTTTTTATAACGTGGGCTTCTATTTCGCGCAGGGTTCTGGTAAAAAGTGCGGCGTAAGGCGGGTATAGTTTAGTGGTAAAACGAAAGCTTCCCAAGCTTTAGTTGAGGGTTCGATTCCCTCTACCCGCTCCACATTACATTCCCCCGCATGGCGTTCCGGCAACGTCATCGCTGTCAAAAGGAGCGTTCGCTCCTTTTTTCGTTTCTGCCAATCGCTTCGATCTGCTGCTTTCGATGATCAGCAGCATGGCCAATTGCCTGTCGATCCGTTTCAATGCGCCCAGGGTTTCGTGAAACATTTCGAAAGGACGACGCATGTTGCTCTCCCGCTGGCTACCGGGCCTTGCCAACCTGCTGCACTACCGCCGCGAATGGCTGCACGCCGACCTGCAGGCAGGGCTGTCGGTGGCAGCCATCCAGATCCCGACTGCCATCGCCTACGCCCAGATCGTGGGCTTGCCGCCGCAGTACGGCCTGTACGCCTGTGTGCTGCCGATGATGGTCTACGCGCTGATCGGGAGCTCGCGCCAGTTGATGGTCGGCCCCGACGCGGCTACCTGCGCCATGATTGCCGGGGCCGTGGCGCCGCTGGCCTTGGGCGACCCGCAACGCACTGCCGAGCTGTCGGTCATCGTCACCGTACTGGTCGGGGTCATGCTGATTGCCGCTGGCCTGGCGCGGGCCGGGTTCATCGCCAGCTTCTTCTCGCGCCCGATTCTGATCGGCTACCTCAACGGTATCGGCCTGAGCCTGATCGCCGGGCAGTTGTCCAAGGTGGTGGGGTTCAGCATCGAGGGCGACGGTTTCATCCTCAGCCTGATCAACTTCCTCCAACGCCTGGGCGAAATTCACGGGTTGACGTTGTGCATCGGCCTGGCCGCCCTAGGCCTGCTGATCTGGCTGCCACGCCGCTACCCGCGCCTGCCGGCCGCGCTAACGGTGGTGGCGCTGTTCATGCTGCTGGCGGGTCTGTTCGGCCTCGACCGCTTCGGCGTCGCCATACTCGGCCCGGTGCCGGCCGGCATCCCGCAACTGGCCTGGCCACACAGCAACCTGGCAGAAATGAAAAGCCTGCTGCGCGACGCCCTGGGTATCGCCACGGTCAGTTTCTGCAGCGCCATGCTCACCGCGCGCAGTTTCGCTGCCCGGCATGGCTACGCCATCAACGCCAACCACGAGTTCGTGGCGTTGGGCGTGAGCAATCTGGCCGCCGGGGTTTCCCAGGGTTTTGCCATCAGCGGTGCCGATTCGCGCACCGCCGTCAACGACATGGTCGGGGGCAAAAGCCAGCTGGTCGGCATCGTCGCCGCCCTGGTGATCGCCTTGATCCTTTTGTTTTTCACCGCGCCCATGGCGTGGATCCCTCAGGCGGCGCTGGGCGCGGTGCTGCTGATGGCTGGCTGGGGGCTGATCGATATCAAGTCACTGGGCCACATTCGGCGCCTGAGCCGTTTCGAATTCTGGCTGTGCCTGCTGACCACCGTGGGGGTGCTGGGGCTGGGCGTGCTGCCCGGCATCGTGTTTGCCGTGACCTTGGCGATACTGCGCCTGCTGTACAGCATCTACCAGCCTACCGACGCCGTGCTCGGCTGGCTGCCGGGCACCGAAGGCCAGGTCGACATTCGCAAGTTCAAGGATGCGCGGACGGTGCCCGGCCTGGTGGTCTACCGTTTTGACGACGCAATCCTGTTCTTCAATGCCGACTACTTCAAGATGCGCCTTCTCGAGGCGGTGCAAGGCGAGGCCCAGCCCAAGGCCGTGTTGTTCGATGCCGAGGCCGTGACCAGTATCGATGTCAGCGGCATGGCCGCATTGCGTGAAGTGCGCGACACCCTGGCCGCGCAGGGCATTTTCTTCGCCATCGCCCGTGCCCGCGGCAGCTTTCTGCGCATGCTGGTGCGCTCGGGCATGGCGCGCGAGATGGAGGACAAATTGCTGTTCGGTTCGGTGCGCGCCGGCATCCGGGCCTACCGGGTATGGCGTAACCGCAAGCGCAGCGTGCCGGCCGCCAGGCAGGGTTGATGCCCCTTGCCCCCGCCTGACATGCTAAAGTCGCCCCGCGCCCGCACCACCAATGGACCCAGCATGCCTGCACTCGACGCCCCACTCCTGCCCTGGCCGGAACTTGCCGCCCGCCACCCCTGCGATGCCCTGCTGCTGGGTAACGGCGCCAGCCGCGCAGTGTGGAAGCCGTTCGGCTATTTCTCGCTGTTCGAGGAGGCGCAACGCGCCGGTCGCAAGAAAGGCCTGGCGATCAGCGACCAGGCCCTGTTCAAGTCCTTGGGCACGGAGCTGTTCGAACCGGTGCTCAGCGCGCTCAACACCACCGTGCGCGCCAATGCTGCGCTCGCCATCAACTCCACTGCGCCGCTCAACCGCTATTACTCGATCAAGGAAGCGCTGATCCACGCCGTGCGCACCGTGCATCTGCCCTGGCGGCTGATGCCCCCGGCAACCCTGGCCGTGCTCAATCAGGCCTTGCGTGGCTATCGCAGCGTCTACACCAGCAACTACGACCTGCTGCTACCTTGGGCCCTGCAACATGCCCCGCAGGGCTTCGCCGACCTGTTCGACGAGCAGGGTTACTTCGATGTGCGCCGGCGCAGCAGCGAGGGTACCCGGGTGATGCACCTGCACGGGGGCTTGCACCTGCTCAAGCAACCCGACGGCACCACCCGTCAATGCAGCGCCGAGAGCGCCGAGCTGCTGGAAGGTTTTGCCGTGAACATTCCCGGTGAGGTGCCGCTGTTCGTCAATGAAGACCGCAGCGACGAGAAACTGCGCGCCATCCGCCACTCGGACTACCTGAGCTGGTGCCTGGGGCAGCTGGCCCAGGAACACCGTGGCCTGTGCCTGTTCGGGCAGCACCTGGACAGCACTGACCAGCACCTGCTCGACGCCATTCGAATGGCCGGGCCCAAGCACCTGGCGATCGCCATTCGGCCGTTGAGTGAAGCGTCGGTGATCAACCAGAAGCAGCATTTCGTCGATCGCCTGGGCGCCATGCCGGGCACGTCACTGCACTTCTTCGACGCCACGACCCATCCGCTGGGGCAGGCATCGCTGTCTATCGAAGCCGTGGCCACCCGAGGTTGAGGCCAGCCTCAGGCGCCTGTTGAAGGGGCCAGGTCTGGCTCGCCGAGCACGCGTTCGTATGCTTTGGACACGTTAACGGCCATTGCCATGCGCGCAAGCTCCAACGTGCTCTTGCCGATCGGGTAGCTCCCTCGCGCCTGCAGCCATGGCAACACATCGGCCAGGTGCCACAGAGCGGTGCTGCCATCATGCACGGGTACTGGGAAGCTACCTGCACGGGCGAGCATCAATTTGCGCATGTTCTGCCGAGATACACCGATGAGTTCCGCCACATCGCTGAGCCCGACCAGATCGGGGGTCGCTTCGATCAGGCGAGCGCCTGGAACCGCTCTGGCAACATCACTTAATGCGCTCTCGATGGCCTGCCTGGCAGATGTCGCCTGGCGAGTGAATGCCAATGCCAGACGCCCAGGTTGACCTACACCAGCCAATGCATCATCACATCCGTACTGAGCCAGGCGCTCCAGCAACGCATCGATATCTTCGTTCCCGCTCAGCTGATACCTGAGAGTGAACTCATACTCCATCGCTACTCCTCCTTGGGTACACATTGCCAGCCTGTCAGCCGAACAGTGATCAACCACACGCCTCAACTGTCGCGCTAAATTACCGGCGTTACGTGGCGTGCTCCATATGCTGGTAATGCAATACTCCCCGCATCGACAGTCGGCATCGTTGAAAGGGCAATACATTTTTCCCCAACAATGTCCCCCGCCTACCGCAACTCTCCATCCCTTTGATTCCGCGTGCCTCAAGGCCAGTTCGACCTCTTTCCTGGCATGACTGGGGCGGGCCATCAGCTTTTCTCCAGTGTGGACTTACTGCTCATGGGTTGTCAAATGACAACCCGGCTAACCGACTACTGAGCACGTCACACTACTGAAACGCTGATCAGAGAACTCCTTGAAAGGCACGGCTAGGAAATGCCCTACAAGCATTACCGATCAAGGGCAAAGGAATTCTGTAGGGATGGTAGGGATACGCGCCCGCTCAGAGCAGCCCGTCGCACCGCAACAGCGTCTCCAGGCAATGCTCCTGCACCCCATAGAACGCCTTGAGCTGGGCGATTTTCTCCAGCAGCGCACGGTTGTCGCCCGGCTGGCGCCGCTTCACCGCAAGAATCATCTTGTTCTTGTTGGTGTGCTCCAGGGAGATGAACTCGAATACCTTGGTCTCATAACCACAGGCCTCCAGGTACAGCGCCCGCAAGCTGTCCGTGAGCATTTCGGCCTGCTGGCCCAGGTGCAGGCCGTATTGCAGCATTGGCTGCAGCAGGCCCGGGCTGTGCAGTTGCGGGCGGATCTGCTTGTGGCAGCACGGCGAACACATGATGATCGCGGCATTGCTGCGGATACCGGTATGGATGGCATAGTCGGTGGCGATGTCACAGGCATGCAGGGCGATCATCACCTCGATGGCGTCGGGCACCACGCTGCGCACGTCACCACACTGGAACTCCAGGCCTGCATGCTGCAGCCGCACCGCGGCGGCGTTGCACAGGTCGACCATGTCCTGGCGCAGTTCAACCCCGGTCACCTGCGCTTCGCGGCCCAACGTATTGCGCAGGTAATCATGCATGGCGAAGGTCAGGTAGCCCTTGCCCGAGCCAAAGTCGGCCACCCGCAGTACCTGCTGTGTCGGCACCGGGGCGCTGGCCAGGGCGTGGTCGAAGACCTCGATGAACTTGTTGATCTGCTTCCACTTGCGCGACATGGACGGGATCAGTGCCCCCTGCGCGTCGGTCACGCCAAGATCGCGCAGGAATGGGCGCGACAGCTCCAGGTAGCGTTTTTTCTCACGGTCATGGCCACTGGCGGGCGCGGCCTCGCGCGGGGCCTGTGCGCCATGGCGCTGAAGCATCGGCTTGCCCTTCTTGCTGAAGGTCAGCTGTACTTCGCCGTCGGCATCGAAGAGGTGGGCGTTACGGAAGCTGCCCGGCAGCAACTCGGCCACCAGCGTCAAGGCATCGTCCAGGGCCAGGTTGCGGGTGATGTCTCGGGCCTGGTGACGGTAGACCAGCGACAGGCAGGGCTGGCCCTTGACCTGCAGCGGCTTGGCGATGATTCGTTGCAGGGTCTGGTCGGCACCGACATGGCGTGCCAGCACCAGCTTGCTTAACGTGCCGCCCTGCAGGGCAGCGTTCAGCAGGTCGAGGAACTGGGCGAGTGCGTCCGGCGCGGCGGAAGCGGAATGACTGGCGGGCATGGACAAAGGGGCCTTGGGTAGCGGAACGCTCATTCTACCGTGTGCCGTGCGGCCAGGCATACCTTGGCCACCCACGGCCGCGTCACGCCCAGGCCAGGCGCTGCATAGCTTGTGGCAAACACCTGCCGCAAGCGCGACGCGGCCTGTGTGGGAGCGGGTGAGCCCGCGAAGAACCCAACGCGGTGGCTGGCACCGGCTACGCCGGTGTTCGCGGGCGCGCCCGCTCTCACATGGGCCCGGCTGAATCAACAAGTTATGGATTGTTCAATAGGAGCTGGCGATGGGCTGCACAGCAGCCCCTAACTGCCTGCCCTTATCCAAGTGCGCGCCTGCATGCTGCCTCAGTCGAGAATCACCAGGCGGTTTGGCAGTTCGTTACGCGCATGGGTCGGTGGCACCTGCTCGCTCAGTAACTCGCCGCAGGCCTCGATGCATTCGACAAAACCCTGCAGGGTCCGCCCCTGGCGCACCTGTTCGGCAAGCCGGCTGACGAGTGCCGCCCGAGCGCTGGCATCCAGGCAGTGCTCGATGCCGCGGTCAACCAGTATTTCCACATGCCGCTCCGCCTCGCTGACAAAAATCAGCACCCCCGTGCCAGCCGCCGTACGCTGCAGGTTCAGCTCGCGAAATTGCTGGTGCGCCAGGCGCGAAGCACGCCAGCGGCGCAGCACCCGGGGGATCAGCCAGCCGGCCAGGCGCGGGCTACGCAGCAGCAGGCACAAGCCGACAAACAGCAGCATGTTGGCCACCAACAAGCCACGCACGCCCGGCCAGCCCAGCAGCCACTGCAGCAGGCCCGGCACGGCCAGTGCCAGCACGGCAGCCCAGAGCAGCGGCCAATACGCATAGTCGTCGGCACGCCGCGCCAGTACCGTCACCAGTTCGGCGTCGGTGTGCCGCTCGGCACGGGCTATGGCTTCGGCAATCTGCCGCTGATCATACTCGTCAAAAGGGGTCATGCCGTCGGTCTCTGCGCTTTCTTATAGTTGTTGTCCCGGCATACGGGGCTTCGTCCGCGGGTGACATATTCAGGCATAATCGGCCGCTGGAAGCATTGCCTGCAAATCGTACAACAATAGCCGCCTGAAAACTTCGGCCGCGCGCGTACCACCCTGGATACGGCAGAGGCCCCACAACGGAACTGATGATGAAACTGTCTTTGCTGGGCCTGGCCATGGGCCTTGCCAGTCAGGCGGCCCTCGCCGCCACCTCCGCCCCGCCCCTGCAAGACAAGCAGGCCTTCATCGACCATCTGGTCAGCCAGATGACCGAAGCCGAGAAAATCGGCCAACTGCGCCTGATCAGCATCGGCCCGGAAATGCCGCGCGACAAGATTCGCGAGGAAATCGCCGCTGGCCGCATTGGCGGTACCTTCAATTCCCGCACCGCGCCGGAAAACCGGCCGATGCAGGATGCGGCCATGCGCAGCCGCCTGAAGATCCCGATGTTCTTCGCCTACGATACCGTCCACGGCGAGCGCACGATCTTCCCGATCGGCCTGGGCATGGCCGCCACCTGGGACATGGACGCGGTGGCCAAAGTGGGCCGCACCGCCGCCATCGAAGCCTCGGCCGACGCCCTGGACATGACCTTCGCCCCGATGGTCGATATTGCCCGCGACCCCCGCTGGGGCCGCACCAGTGAAGGTTTCGGCGAGGATACCTACCTGACCTCGAAGATCGGCCAGGTCATGGTGCGCTCGTTCCAGGGCAGCAGCCCGGCCAACCCCGACAGCATCATGGCCATCGTCAAGCACTTTGCCTTGTACGGTGCAGTAGAGGGCGGGCGCGACTACAACACGGTCGATATGAGCCTGCCGAAAATGTACAACGATTACCTGCCGCCCTACCGCGCCGCACTCGATGCCGGTGCCGGGGGCGTCATGGTGGCGCTGAACTCGATCAACGGTGTGCCGGCCACCTCCAACACCTGGCTGATGAACGACCTGCTGCGCAAGGAGTGGGGCTTCAAGGGGGTGACCATCAGCGACCATGGCGCCATCCAGGAGCTGATCCGCCATGGCGTCGCCCGCGACGGCCGCGAAGCCGCCAAGCTGGCTATCAAGGCCGGCATCGACATGAGCATGAACGACACCCTGTACGGCCAGGAACTGCCAGGCCTGCTGAAGTCTGGCGAGGTGAGCCAGCACGAACTGGACCAGGCCGTGCGCGAAGTGCTGGGGGCCAAATACGACATGGGCCTGTTCAAGGACCCGTACGTGCGCATCGGCAAGGCCGAAACCGACCTGAAAGACTACTACGGCAGCGACCGCCTGCACCGCGAAGCCGCCCGTGACGTGGCGCGTCGTAGCCTGGTGCTGCTGGAAAACCACAACCAGACCCTACCACTGAAAAAAACCGGCACCCTCGCGCTGGTCGGGCCCCTGGCCGATGCCCCGATCGACATGATGGGCAGCTGGGCCGCCGACGGCAAACCGGCGCATTCGGTCACCGTGCGCGAAGGCCTGCGCCGCGCCGTGGAAGGCAAGGCCAAACTGGTCTACGCCAAAGGCTCCAACATCACCGGCGACAAGGCCATCCTCGACTACCTGAACTTCCTCAACTTCGATGCCCCGGAAATCGTCGACGACCCGCGCCCCCCTGCGGTGCTCATCGATGAAGCGGTCAAGGCAGCGCAACAAGCCGATGTGGTAGTGGCCGTGGTTGGCGAGTCCCGCGGCATGTCCCACGAATCGTCGAGCCGCACCACCCTGGAGATTCCTGCCAGCCAGCGTGAACTGATCAAGGCCTTGAAGGCGACCGGCAAGCCACTGGTACTGGTGCTGATGAACGGCCGCCCGCTGTCGATCAGTTGGGAACGTGAACAGGCCGATGCCATTCTCGAAACCTGGTTCGCCGGTACCGAAGGCGGCAATGCCATTGCCGACGTGCTGTTCGGTGACTACAACCCGTCCGGCAAGCTGGCCATCACCTTCCCGAGGTCGGTCGGGCAGATCCCGATGTACTACAACCACACCCGTATCGGCCGGCCGTTCACGCCAGGCAAACCCGGCAACTACACCTCGCAGTACTTCGAAGAGCCCAACGGCCCGCTGTACCCGTTCGGCTACGGCCTGAGCTACAGCAGCTTCGAGCTGTCGGGCCTGACGCTGTCGGCCAACAACCTCAAGCGCGGCGATACGCTGCAAGCCAAGGTCACGGTGAAGAACACCGGCAAGCTGGCAGGCGAGACCGTGGTGCAGTTGTACCTGCAGGATGTCTCGGCATCGATGAGCCGCCCGGTCAAAGAGCTGAAGAACTTCCAGAAACTGATGCTCAAGCCCGGTGAGACGCGCACCTTGAGCTTCCGCATCAGCGAGGAAGACCTGAAGTTCTACAATGGCCAGTTGCAGCGGGTTGCCGAGCCCGGGGAGTTCAATGTCCAGGTCGGGCTCGACTCCCAGGCGGTGCAGCAGCAGAGTTTTGAATTGCTGTAACTGAACGGTCGCCTGTACCGGCCCTTTCGCGGGCTTGCCCGCTCCCACAGGTACTCACACGTGGGGGCGGGCAAGCCCGGGTAAGGGCCAGCCCCGATGCCCCAATGACCCGGATCCGCGCCATGCCCTTTTCCTTTCGCGCCCTGCGGCTGGGGCTGATTACCCTGCTGATCCTGCTAGGCACTGCCCTCAGTGCCGGTTGGGCGATGCACCAGGCCAAGCGCCAGGCCATGGAAAACGACGCACAACGTGCCCACCAGCAACTGGGCTTGTACGCCAATAGCCTGCATACGCTGATCGACCGCTACCGGGCCCTGCCAGCCGTGCTGGCGCTGGACCCGGAACTGATCGACGCCCTGCGCGGCCCGGTCAGCGAGACGGTGCAAGGCGCCTTGAACCGCAAGCTCGAACGTATCAACGGTGCGGCCAACTCTTCGACCCTCGAACTGCTCGACCACACCGGCCTGGCCGTGGCAGCCAGCAACTGGCGGCTACCCAGCACCTACGTCGGCTCCAACTACGGCTTTCGCCCCTACTTCAAGCAAACCCGCAGCCAGGGTACGGGCCGCTTCTATGCCGTTGGCGTGACCAGCGGGGTACCGGGGTACTTTCTGGCCAGCGCAGTCAACGACGAACATGGCCGTTTTCTCGGCGCCATGGTGGTCAAGCTGGAGTTCCCGGAGCTGGAACGCGAATGGCGCCAGGGCAGCGATATCCTGCTGGTCAGCGATGCCCGCGGCATCACCTTCATTGCCAACCAGGACGGCTGGCGCTACCGCGAGCTGCAGCCACTGAGCGGCGCCGACCGTGCCGAACTCGCCGAAACACGCCAGTACGACAAGCAGCCGCTGGTGCCGCTGCACCATCAGGTGCTCACGCGCTTCGCTGCCAACAGCACCCTCAGCCGCGTGCAAGGCCCCGACGGCAGCGCCGAGTACCTGTGGGAAAGCCTGCCGCTGGCAGGCGAAGGCTGGACCTTGCACCTGCTGCGCAAGCCGCAGGTGGCGGCAGACGGCCGCAATGCCGCCCTCGGCGCTGCTGCCGTATGGTTGAGCCTGGTGTTCGCGGCGTTGTTCATCAGCCAGCGCCTGCGCCTGGCACGGCTGCGCCAGCGCAGCCGGGAAGAGCTCAAGCGCCAGGTCGAGGAACGTACCCGCGAGCTGCGTACCGCCCAGGAGGGCCTGGTGCAATCCGCCAAACTGGCCGCGCTGGGCCAGATGTCGGCGGCCATGGCCCACGAAATCAACCAACCGCTGACAACCCAGCGCATGCAACTGGAAACCGTGCGCCTGCTGCTCGACAATGGCCGGCCTGCCGAAGCGCGGCAGGCACTCGAGCCGCTGGAGCAGATGCTCACGCGCATGGCCGCGCTCACCAGTCACCTCAAGACCTTCGCCCGTAACAGCCCGATGGGCTTGCGCGAGCGCCTGGACCTGGCCACCGTGGTCGATCAGGCACTGCACCTGCTGGAAACGCGTATCCGCAGCGAAGAGGTCGAGGTCGCGCTGTACCTCGCACGCCCGGCCTGGGTACGGGGCGATGCCATCCGCCTGGAACAGGTGCTGATCAACCTGTTGCGCAACGCCCTCGACGCCATGGCCGACAAACGCTACAAGCGCCTGGAGATCCGCATCGAAGCCGATGGCGCACGGTGGCGCCTGAGTGTGCTCGACTCCGGTGGCGGCATAGCCGAGGCCGACCTGGCCAAGGTCTTCGACCCCTTCTTCACCACCAAGCCCGTGGGCGAAGGGCTGGGCCTTGGCCTGGCGATCTCCTACGGTATCGTCCATGAGGTCGGCGGCCAGCTGCAGGCCGAGAACCTGTCTGGCGGTGCGCGCCTGAGCCTTACCCTGCCCCAAGATCTGGAGCCTGCATGTTCAATTCAGTGATCGTCATCGACGATGAAGCCAGTATCCGCACAGCGGTCGAGCAATGGCTGAGCCTGTCGGGTTTCAACGTGCAGCTGTTTGCCCGCGCCGAAGACTGCCTGAGCCAGTTGCCGAAGCATTTCCCGGGTGTGATCATCAGCGATGTGCGCATGCCCGGCATGGGTGGCCTGCAGCTGCTCGAACGCCTGCAGGCGGACGACCCCGACCTGCCTGTGATCCTGCTGACCGGCCACGGCGATGTCCCCATGGCCGTGGAGGCCATGCGCAACGGGGCCTACGACTTCCTGGAAAAACCCTTCACCCCGCAACATCTGCTGGGCAGCCTGCGGCGGGCTCTGGAAAAACGCCAGTTGGTGCTTGAGAACCGCCGCCTGCACGAGCAGGCCGACCTCAAGTCACGCCTGGAAGGCACGCTGCTGGGCATGTCCCAGGGCCTGCAACTGCTGCGGCGGCAGGTGCTGGACCTGGCCAGCCTGCCGGTCAATGTGCTGATCCGCGGTGAGACAGGCAGCGGCAAAGAACGTGTAGCCCGCTGCCTCCACGATTTCGGGCCACGCGCGGCCAAGCCATTCGTGGCGCTCAATTGCGCGGCCATTCCTGAGGCATTGTTCGAGGCCGAGCTGTTCGGCCATGAGAGCGGCGCCTTCACCGGTGCCCAGGGCAAGCGCGTCGGCAAGCTGGAATATGCCAACGGCGGCACGGTGTTTCTCGATGAAATCGAAAGCATGCCGCTGGCCCAGCAGGCCAAACTGCTGCGGGTGATCCAGGAGCAGAAGCTCGAGCGCCTGGGGGCGAACCAGAGTATCAACGTTGACCTGCGCATCATCGCCGCAACCAAGCCCGACTTGCTGGAGGAGGCCCGTGCCGGGCGCTTCCGTGAAGACCTTGCCTACCGCCTGAACGTTGCCGAGTTGCGCCTGGCGCCTTTGCGCGAACGACGCGAAGACATTCCGCTGCTGTTCGACCACTTCGCTCGCGCTGCTGCCGACCGGCTTGGCCGCGCTGCGCCGCCGCTGTCGGGCGCGCAACTGGCACAACTGCTGGCGCATGACTGGCCGGGTAACGTGCGCGAGCTGGCCAATGCGGCAGAGCGGCATGCATTGGGCCTGGGTTCACCCGGTACCGAGGTGGCCCCTGCCGGGCAATCGCTGAGCGAGCAGATGGAGGCGTTCGAGGCCCAGTGCCTGCGTGCAGCGTTGCGCCAGCATGGGGGCGCGATCAGTGCGGTGATGGAGGCGTTGCAACTGCCGCGGCGAACGCTGAACGAAAAGATGCAGCGGCACGGGTTGTCGCGGGACGATTTTACCGGCCAGTGATAAGCGGAATTCCGCCTATCACTGGCTGGCGATAGGCAGAATTCCGCCCATGCAAAGCACTTTCAGGGCCCGGCTCGCAGGCGCGCGGCCAGCGAAATGCCCGCAAAGCGGCCTATTGCCCCGATTTGGGTCGGCCCGCCCCGGTTTGGCACACCTTCTGCAAATGCTCGTGTCAGCTGCGCCCAGGCGCGCTCCACAACAACAACGAGAAGGTATCCCTGATGGATAACGCCACCTCCCTGCCCGCTGGGGCGGCCGCTGCGCCTGCCGCAGAAAAAACTACCGCCAGCCGCCTGAAGTCGATCTTCAGCGGGTCCATCGGCAACATGGTCGAATGGTACGACTGGTACGTCTACGCCGCATTCTCGCTGTATTTCGCCAAGGCCTTCTTCCCGGCCGGCGACTCCACTGCACAACTGCTCAACACCGCCGCGATTTTCGCCGTTGGCTTTTTGATGCGCCCGATCGGCGGCTGGCTGATGGGCCTTTACGCCGACCGCAAAGGCCGCAAGGCCGCGCTGATGGCCTCGGTACTGCTGATGTGCGCCGGCTCGCTGGTCATTGCCCTGACGCCTGGCTATGAAACCATCGGCTTCGCCGCACCGGTCCTGCTGGTCATCGCCCGCCTGATGCAGGGCCTGTCGGTGGGTGGCGAATACGGCACCTCGGCAACCTACCTCAGCGAAATGGCCAGCAAGGACCGCCGCGGCTTCTTCTCCAGCTTCCAGTACGTGACCCTCATCTCCGGCCAGCTCATCGCCCTGGCAGTGCTGATCGTCCTGCAACAGACCCTGACCACCGAGCAGCTGTATGCCTGGGGCTGGCGCGTACCCTTCGTGATCGGTGCGCTGTGCGCCGTGGTCGCGCTGTACCTGCGCCGTGGCATGGAGGAAACCGCCTCGTTCACCAAGAAGGAAAAAGCCAAGGAAAGCCTGATGCGCACCCTGCTGCGCCACCCCAAGGAACTGATGACCGTGGTTGGCCTGACCATGGGCGGTACCCTGGCCTTCTACACCTACACCACCTACATGCAGAAGTACCTGGTCAATACCGTGGGCATGAGCATCAGCGACTCGACCACGATCTCGGCCGCCACGTTGTTCCTGTTCATGTGCCTGCAGCCTGTGATCGGCGGTCTGTCCGACAAGATCGGCCGGCGCCCGATCCTGATCGCCTTCGGTGTACTGGGTACCCTGTTCACCGTGCCGATCCTCAGCACCCTGCATACTATCCAGACCTGGTGGGGGGCGTTCTTCCTGATCATGGCAGCGCTGATCATCGTCAGTGGCTATACCTCGATCAACGCCGTGGTCAAAGCTGAACTGTTCCCGACCGAAATCCGCGCCCTTGGCGTGGGCCTGCCCTACGCACTGACCGTTTCGATCTTCGGCGGCACCGCCGAGTACGTGGCGCTGTGGTTCAAGAGCGCGGGCATGGAAAGCGGCTTCTATTGGTACGTCACCGCCTGTATCGCCTGCTCGCTGCTGGTGTACGCGACGATGAAGGACACCAAACAGCACTCTCGTATCACCACCGAGTGACCCGGTAAGGCCGTTCTGCAAGGGCGCCCAACGTGCAGGGCGCCTTTTTTTATGCCCCCTAATGCCCCATGAGCCGATTAGCTGAGCTATTCGGCTCATGGGATGGGTGTGAAAGGCCGTTTGCTGGGCAAGCGTGAAAGCATTGACCCGTTACCGCATCAACATTCAGGACATTTCCAGCGCCTGACGCGGTTCACGACGCTGGTACCAGCTAGCCACCAGTACCAGTACCAGCAGCACGCCACCCAGCACGGCCGATGAACCGACCGTGCCGAAGTCCAGCTTGCCCTTCGCATGAGGTTTGGTCAGGAAGTCGCCCAGAGCGGTACCCAAGGTCAGCGGCAGGATCCCGATCAGCAGGGCCGTACCGGTGGCATAGACCATGCCCAGGGTAGGGTCCATGAAGTCGGACATCGTGGTGCCGACGGTGCTGGTGGGCTGAAAAATAGGTAGGTAAGCGATGAAAAAACGTTCATCGGTGATCTGCATCAGGTGTTCTTCTTAATCCCCTATTAATTGCCACCCTTCAGCCTTCACGGGCTGACTGATGAAGGGTGCATGCACCAACCCGTACCCGCCCAGGCAAACGCCTATACGACGATTACAGCACCTTAAAATATCGAATAAGTCGATTATTTAGTGCTTATATTTGCGCTTTTTAATCAGCATATTGGGCGTAATATTTAAGTCACGGAAACAAACAACCCACAAATCCCTGGAGCAATGACCATGAAAAACAAACTGATCCTCACCCTGGCCCTGTCGGTTTTCGCCACTAGCGCCTTTGCCGAAGATGGTTTCGACCGGACCAATGCCCACACCTTTGCCGCAGCCCAGACCCAGTCGGCCAGCTACGCTGAAGACGGCTTCGATCGTACTGGCGGCCAACGCTTCGCTGAAGACGGCTTCGACCGCACCGGCGGCCAACGCTTTGCCGAAGACGGCTTCGACCGCACCGGCGGCCAACGCTTCGCTGAAGACGGCTTCGACCGCACCGGCGGCCAACGCTTCGCTGAAGACGGCTTCGACCGCACCGGCGGCCAACGCTTTGCTGAAGACGGCTTCGACCGCACCAACGCCAACCGCATCAGCTGATCCCTGCTGCGAGCGCCCAGCCCGGCTTTTGCCGGGCTTGATCATTTGCAGGCAAGCAAAGGCTTGGCACACTAGGCTTCTTGTCTACCAGGAGGTAGGGCCAGTAAGCCCAGCACAATGTATTACTACGAACCCGCCAAAGGCCACGGCCTGCCCCACGACCCCTTCAACGCCATCGTCGGTCCACGTCCTATCGGCTGGATCTCTTCGCAAGACCGCGAGGGACGCTTGAACCTGGCGCCCTACAGCTTCTTCAATGCCTTCAACTACATCCCGCCAATCATCGGTTTCTGCAGTGTCGGGCGCAAAGACAGCCTGAACAATATCGAGCAGACCGGTGAATTCGTCTGGAACCTGGCCACGCGATCGCTGGCAGAGCAGATGAACCAGAGCTGTGCGCCGGTGGCTGCCGAGGTCAGTGAATTCGAGTTGAGCGGCCTCACCGCCACACCGTCAAGCCTGGTCAAGGTGCCGCGCGTGGGCGAAACCCCGGTCGCGTTCGAGTGCAAGGTCAGCCAGATCGTCCAGCTCAAGCGGGCCGACCAGGCGCTGGTACCCAGCTGGCTGATTCTTGGGGAAGTGGTGGCCGTGCACATTGCCGACCACCTGCTGAAGAACGGTATTTACGATACCGCGGCAGCAGAACCTATCTTGCGCGGTGGTGGCCCGGCGGACTATTTCGAGCTGGGCAACCTGTTCAAGATGGCCCGCCCGCCGGCCTGATCACCAGACCAGCTCACCCTCAGCGCTAACGCCTTGCAGGCGCTGCAGTTCGGCCGTGGCCGCTTCGTCGGCGGCCACGGCGCCCTTGAACACCTGGCCGTCGAGCACCTTGTGAAAACGCGGCGCGCCGCCCATACCCAGGGCTTTGACTGCGATGGCCGCGTGATAGCCACCACCTTCGGCCGGCACCATCGCCGACACCGCTTCGAACTGCGGGAATTCCCTACGTGCCATGTTGCTCTCTGCCTGCTTGATCATGGCCCGGCATGTTAACCCAAACCCCAGCCAGCGCGCGCGCTGTGGGAGGGGCCATGCCGTCAGTCGAATGTATGCAAGTCGAGGCTGCTGACCACCTGCGCCTGCACCAGCTCACCGAACATCTCCAGCGTGGGCGACGCAAAATAGCCACTCATGGCCTGTTGGTCCTGCCAACTGCCGCTGAGCAGCCACAGGTCAGCGTCGGCCTGCGAACGCTGTACGCTGAAACTCAGGCAACCCGGCGCACGCAGCGACGGCTCAAGCAGGTCACGCAGGCGCGCGCCAAGCTCCGCAGAACGCCCGCTGCTGGCACGAATGAACGCAAGATGGGTGACCGGTTGTTTTAGGGCCATTGCACTATCTCCTTGAAGCAAGCGGACGAAAAAGCCAGGCTGCCAAGGTTAGGGGTTCGCCCGCGCAACCCGTTAGGCCATTACTGCTTGCCGCTTGCCTGATCCTGCGGCGCGGCAGGATCAGGCAAGCGACGTGCAGCTTTCGACTAGCGTCGGCCGTTGCCCAAACCTATGCTGCGACCGTCAGCAGAGGAAAGCATCATGACCATCGCCACGCCCACCGACCCGACCCTGGAACTGCAGCGCCTGGAGCTGGCCGAGCTGATTACCCGCCATGCCGGCGAGCCCCACGGCCCGGCGTCGGCCATCGCGGATCTGTACCTGGTGCGCTACACCGAGAATGTGCGCTCGGTCCCTACCCTGGCGCAACCGGCCTTGTGCATCCTTGCGCAAGGCAGCAAAAGCCTGTTTCTGGGTGACGAGCAGTATGCCTACGATCCACTGCACTACATGGTGGTTTCGGTCACCCTGCCGTTGAGCGGCGTGCGGCTCGATGCCAGCCCCGAGCACCCCAGCCTGGGTTTGCGCATGGACCTGGACCCGGCCGAGATCAGCCAGTTGATCGCCGAAAGCGGCCCGATGCTGGTGCCCAACAAGCCATCGGGCCGTGGCCTGTACGTGGACAAAACCGATGCGGCGTTGCTCGACGCCCTGTTGCGGTTGCTGCGCCTGCTGGATAGCCCACGCGACATCTCCATGCTGGCGCCACTGGTCCGCCGTGAGATCCTCTACCGCCTGTTGCGTGGGCCGCAGGGTTATCGGCTGTACGAAATCGCCTTGGCGAACAGCCAGACCCACCGGGTTTGCCAGGCCATCGCCTGGCTCAACAACCACTACCAACAGCCACTGCGTATCGAGGACCTGGCCCGTGAGGTCAACCTCAGCACCTCGACCTTGCACCACCGCTTCAAGGCGGTGACCTCGATGAGCCCGTTGCAGTACCAGAAACAACTGCGCCTGCAGGAGGCACGGCGGTTGATGCTCAACGACGGGCTCGAGGCGGCGGTGGCGGCCTACCGGGTGGGCTATGAAAGCCCCTCGCAGTTCAGCCGCGAGTACAGCCGGCTGTACGGCGCGCCGCCGATTCGGGATGTGGCTCGGTTGCGGGCCAATGCTGGCTGAAGTTCAGGGTGGCTGTACCGGCCCCATCGCTGGCAAGCCAGCTCCCACAGGGATCGCCTTAGGGCTGACAGGTGTTTGTCAGAAGATATGCAGCGCCTGTTAGAGCGAGCGCCGCCCGCGCGGCGCATCGCGAGCTGCGCTCGCTCCTACGTTTGTTTCGGGCCAATTATTCCTGTGGGATTTGCGCGCGAACGCCTTGGTGCATGCCTCAATATCGCGCCGTACAAACAAGGCGGCCGCGCGCGCCTGTCACAGGCGTTACTGGCCCGAAACAAACGTAGGAGCGAGCGCAGCTCGCGATTGCGCCGCGCGGGCGGCGCTCGATCTCACAGGCGCTGAAGATGCTCCGGCTACCCTTGCCAGGAACCATAGAATCTCCCACAGGGTGGACTGCCCCCAAGAAATTGGATTGGTGTCCAACTTCTTGGGGGCAGTCCATTGGTGGGAGCTGGCTTGCCAGCGATAGGGCCGGCACCAGCAACCCAAGACTCAAGGTTCAACCGACAACCGTGCCCTGCCACTGGTGCTGGTCTACCTGGATCAATGTCGGCCCCTTGCGCTCCACCGCCTGCCCCAGCGCCGCCTGCAATTGCGCCACATCCGCCACGCTCTGCGCTGCGGCCCCCAACGCCCGCGCCACGCCGATGAAGTCTGGGGTATGGATATCCACCCCGACCGGCTCGATCGCCCGGTTGAGCATGTACTTCTTGATCTCTTCGTAGCCCTGGTTATTCCACAGCAGCACGATCAACGGCACCTGCGCCTCCACGGCACTGGCCAACTCCGGCAGCGTGAATTGCAGGCCGCCATCGCCAATCAGGCACACCACTGGCGCCCGCTCAGCAGCGTGCTCGGCACTGCCCAACCAGGCACCCATGGCCGCCGGCAAGGCATAGCCCAGGGTGCCGTACCCCGTCGAGGCGTTGAACCAGCGGCGCGGCTGGTCCATGTCCAAGGTCAGGTTACCGGTGTAGACCGGCTGGGTAGAATCGCCCACCAGCACCACACCGGGCAGGCGCTGCACGATGGCCGTCAACAAGCGTGTCTGGCTCAGGGTCGGCTGGTCCCAGCCGGTTGCCAAGGCTTCCCGCAGCCTGGTCACGCGAGCCCGCCCCCAGTTGCGGTCGTGTACCCCCTGCGGCTGCGCCTGCAAGGCCGCCAGCAGCGCTTCGGCAGCCAGTTCGGCGTCGGCCACCAGTGCCAGTTCCGGCAGGTAGTTGCGCACGGTCTGGTCCGGGTCGATGTCGATGCGCAGCAGGCTCCCCGGGATGTCGAAACCGCCTTTGAAGGTCACGTCATAATCGGTTTCGGCCAGTTCGGTACCGATCGCCAGCACCACGTCGGCCTCGGCCACCAGCGCCCGCGTAGCCGGTAGCGACTGGGTCGAGCCAATCTGCAGCGGGTGGCTGGATGGCAGCAAGCCCTTGGCATTGATGGTCAGGGCTACCGGTGCCTGCAGGTGCTCGGCCAGGCGGGCCAGCGCAGCACCTGCTGCCAAGGCACCCCCACCGGCCAGGATCAATGGCCGCCGCGCGCTGGCCAGGCGTTCAGCCATCTGCGCCACGGCCAGCGGTGCAGCCCCTGCACGGTTACCCCGTACCGGGCGGCCCGGCAACAGTTGGTCGGCGGGCTGAACCAGCACATCCAGCGGTATTTCGATATGCACTGGGCGCGGCCGGGCGCTGTCGAATACCGCGAAGGCCCGCGCCAATACCTGAGGCAGATCGGCTGCATTCATCAGGGTGTGCGAAAACGCCGCGACACCCGCCACCAGCGCCGCCTGATCAGGCAACTCGTGCAGCTTGCCACGGCCACCGCCCAACTGGTCACGCGACTGCACGCTGGAGATCACCAGCATCGGAATCGAATCGGCATAGGCCTGGCCCATGGCGGTGGCGATGTTGGTCATGCCCGGGCCGGTAATGATGAAGCACACCCCGGGTTTGCCACGGGTGCGCGCATAGCCGTCAGCCATGAACCCGGCGCCCTGCTCGTGGCGCGGGGTGATATGGCGAATGGACGAGCCCGCCAGGCCTCGGTACAGCTCCACCGTATGCACGCCGGGGATGCCGAAGACATGGTCCACGCCATAGCCTTCAAGGAGTTTGACCAGCACTTCGCCGCAGGTTGCCATGGGGTTCACCATCAATCTTGTTGGGTTATGCGCTTATTGGACCCAAGCCACGGCTATCGCCACAATGCAAAAAAACACATACTAGCCATGTCCTGAAGTCATGGCTTATTGCGATGAAACGCCTCCCGCCCCTACCCGCCTTGCATACCTTCCTGATCACTGCCCAGTGCTGCAATTTCACCCGCGCCGGGCAGCAGTTGCACATCACCCAGGGCGCCGTCAGCCGGCAGATCGCCGCCCTGGAGCAGCACTTGGGTTATGCCCTGTTCCAGCGCCAGGCCCGCGGTTTGAGCCTGACCCATGAAGGCCAGGACTGGCTGCCACGGGTGCAACAGGTGTTTGCGCTGATCGAACAAGGGGTGCGTGAGGTGGGAGAGCACAGCACGACCCTGCAGTTGAAGGCCCCCACGTGCGTGATGCGCTGGCTGCTGCCGCGCCTGATGGAGTGGCAGGCACTGCGCCCGGATGTACCGGTGGAACTGACCACGACCGTTCAGCATGGCGTGGATTTGCGCCGCGAGGGCTTTGATGCAGCGGTGGTCTATGGCGAGGCACCGAACCACGGGCTGCAGGTGCGCAAGCTGTTCGATGAGCAACTGACGCCGGTGTGCGCACCGTCTTTGCGTGAGGGGCCGCTGCCCTTGCAGCAGGTTGAAGACCTCGCGCGGCACATGTTGCTGCACCCCTCGCGGGATGAGCATGATTGGCGGTTATGGCTGCAGGCGGCTGGGGTAACGCTGGCTGCGCAGGGGCCGAAGCAGCACTTCGAAACGCTGGACATGGCCATGGCCATGGCGTCGCAGGGGACAGGCGTGGCTATCGGTGATTGGTCGCTGATTGGCGATGACTTGCGCGGCGGGCGGCTTTGCATGCCGTTTGCGCTGAAGGTGCGGACCGGTAAGGGCTACTACCTGGTTAGCCAGGCCAGGAACCTGCCGGCGGGGTTGCTGGAGTTGCTGGACTGGCTGGAGGGCCAGGCCAGCCTGTGAAGGCCTGTTCGCGGGCTCGCCCGCTCCCACAGGTGACGCACAGGATTTGAAACCTGTGCAATACCTGTGGGAGCGGGCGAGCCCGCGAAGCAGGCGACTCAATACCCGACCGTGAACCGCTGCCGCGAATGCTGCGGTTTCTCCAGCTCATCCAGCATGGCAATCGCATAGTCGGCAAAGGTGATCCAGCTCTTGCCATCCGCAGCGATCAGCAGATGGTCCTTGCCCAGCGTGTAGTGCCCGCTGCGCTCGCCTTCAACAAACTCCGCCGAGGGTGAGAGGAAGGTCCAATCCAGGTCCTGCTCGCCCTGCAACGCCTCCAGAAACCGCACACCGCCCGTGGCCTCGGCCTTGTAGGCCTCCGGGAAATCAGGGCTGTCGATCACCCGCTGCCCCGACGGCAGCAACAGGCTGGCGGCACCGCCAACCACCAGCAGGCGTTTGACCCCGGCACGCTTGACCGGCTCGATGATCGCCTGCGGCTCGATGGTGGAGAAGTGCGCTGCACTCAGTACTGCGTCCACACCTGTCACTGCGGCCTCCAGGGCTGTGCCGTCCTTGGCATCCAGCGCCTTGATAGTCACCCCGTCACGCCCCTGCAGCTGCGACGGGTCGCGGGCAATCGCGACCACGTTATGGCCACGGCGCAGGGCCTCTTCCAGCAACTGGCTGCCAGCACGACCGGTGGCGCCGATGATTGCAATCTTGCTCATGTCATACGCTCCCTCAATTGAACGGAATTACCACTTCATTTCGCCCTTGGCGACCTTGGCCCCCAGCTCCAGCGAGCTTTCATCGGCCAGGCCCGGGTAACGCTGCTTCATCGCCTTGATCAGCGCGCCGGCATCTTTCGCCTTGGCGGCCTCGCTGTCGAAATCGCGAATGTAGTTGGCCGTGAAACGCACGGCCTCCAACGAACGGCTGCTATCGCCCAGGTAGTGGCCCGGGACGACCGTGCGCGGCGCCAGCGCTTCGATGCGCGCCAGGGTGCTCAGCCAGTCGGCATGGGACTTGGGCGTTTGCGTATCCGCCATCCACACATGAATGTGCTCGGCTACCACGACACCGCCGACCACGGCCTTGATCGAAGGGATCCAGACGAAACTGCGGTCAGGCTGAGGGCCGTCCAGGCCGACCACTTCCAGGGCTTGCCCCTCCAGGGTCAGGCGGTCGCCTTCGAGCACCTGAGGCAGCACCAGCCGCGCCGGTTTGTCGGCCCCCATCTGCGGCCCCCAGTAGGCCAGCTTGGCCTCCATGGTCTGGCGGATGTGCGCAACGGTGGCAGCCGAAGCCAGCACCTTGGCGTCGGGGAACGCCTGGGTCACGGTATCCAGGCCAAAGTAGTAATCCGGGTCACCGTGGCTGATGTAGATGCTGGTCAGGTGCTTGCCACCCGCCCGCAGGCGTTGCACCAGTTGCTCGGCCTGGGCCTTGCCGAACTGGGCATCGACCAGCACCGCATCGTGCTCGCCACTGACGATTACCGAACTCACCGGGAAAATAGCGTCGTGGCCGGGGTTGTAGACTTCCAGGTGCAAAGGCTCTGCGGCCATGGCCGGCCCGGCGAGGGTGACGCAGGCCAGCAGCAGGCCACGCAGAGGGGTGAACAGGGACATTGGGTAAGCCTTCCGCTAGATCGATGACCCACAGCTTAGTTGCCCGATCCGTAACAAAAAATGCGATGCTTGGACATAGTTTGTTTCTGAAAGCGAGCAAGTCATGGACCGTCTGAACGCCATGCGCGTCTTTGTCACCGTTGTCGACCTGGGCAGCCAGTCAGCGGCGGCGGATCACCTGCAACTGTCGCGTCCGGTCGTATCGCGTTACCTGGCCGAGCTGGAAGACTGGGTGGGTGCACGCCTGATGCAACGCACCACACGCAAGCTCAGCCTGACGGCCGCTGGCCAGGAAACCCTGCCCCGTTGCCGGCACTTGCTGGACCTGGCAGGTGAACTGCAGGCCGCAGTACAACAACCGGACGATGCCCCCAAGGGGGCATTGCGTATCAGCGTCAGCACCTCGTTCGGCCAGGCCCAACTGGTGGATGCCATCGCGGCTTATGTGCAGCGTTACCCCGGTGTGAAGGTTGAACTGCAGATGCTCGACCGCACCGTCAACCTGGTGGACGAGCGCATCGACCTGGCCATCCGCACCAGCAACGACCTGGACCCCAACCTGATTGCCAGGCGGCTGAGCGTGTGCCGGTCGGTGGTCTGTGCGGCACCCGCCTATCTGCACGAGCATGGCACCCCGCAACAGGTCGAGGAACTGAGCCGGCACAACTGCCTGACCCATGCCTACTTCGGCCATAGCCTGTGGCACTTCGACGTGGCCGGCCAGCAGGTGAGCGTGCCGGTGGCCGGCAACATCAGCGCCAATGAGGCAATGACCTTGCAGAAGGCGGCACTGGCTGGGGCCGGCATCGCCATGTTGCCGACCTACCAGGCCGCCGACGCCCTGCGCAAAGGTGAACTGGTGCGGCTGCTGGCACACGCCAGGCCGCGCGAGCTGAACCTGAATGCGGTGTACACCTCGCGCAAGCACATGCCGGCCACCTTGCGCAGCATGCTGGATTTTCTGGTGGAGCGGTTCAAGGACGACCCAGAGTGGGACCGCGATCTGTCATGGGCATGATGGCCTCATCGCCGGCCAGCCGGCATGGCTATGCGCCTTGGTCCCACCTGTCGCTGTACCTTGAGCGCCGTCCGTTGAGTTGACGGCGCCCTGCCGGTCACTCCTCGACGCTCATGTACTCCTTGGCCCAGCGGATGTAGTCCTCGGGCTGGGTGTAGGTGTGCGAGAGTTCGGTGGCGCTGAGGTTGTCCGACTTGTTCTGCTTGCCGCGCTGCAGCCGCAAGCAGTCGTAGGTGGCTTTGATTGCAGCAAAGTACGCCGCGTGGCCATCGACGGCTATGCGCACGCCCAGGCGTGCCAGGCGCTCGTCGTCATGCAGGTTCGGGTTGCCATAGGTGACCAGCATCAGCGGCACGGTCAGGTGCTCGGCGATCTTTTCGAGCTGCTCGAAGTCCTTTACGCCCACCATGCAGATGCCATCGGCACCGGCCTTCTGGTAGCTCTGGGTACGCACGATGATTTCTTCGGTGGTGAGCACGCCAGCATTGGTACGGGCGATGATCGACAACGACGAATCGACCCGGGCCTCCAATGCCGCCCGGATCTTGCCAACGCCCTCATCAACCGGGATCAGGTCGGTGGACTTGCGCCCGAACTGGGCTGGCAGCAGGGTGTCCTCGATGGTCAGGGCAGCCACGCCGGCGCGCTCCAGCTCGATCACCGTGCGCATCACGTTCAGTGCGTTGCCATAGCCATGGTCGGCGTCGGCCAGCACCGGCAACTGCGCCACGCGGCCAATCCGGGTGGCCTGCTCGACGAACTCACTGAGGGTGATCAGCGCAAAGTCCGGCGCAGCCAGCACCTGCAACGAGGCGACCGAGCCGCCGAGGATACCGACCTCGAACCCCAGGTCAGCCGCAATGCGTGCCGACATCGGATCGAACACCGAGGCGGTGTGGTAACAGGAACCTGAAGCGAGCAGCTCGCGGAAGGCAAAACGCAGATCTTGATGGGAAGCCTTGGGCATGATCACTCCGCAATTATGTGCAAATTTTGAACGGTAACTACCGACCCCTGCAATCGGGTCTACCTGACCTGTTCCAACCGTCGCCATGTGGGCGGTCATGCTCGGCATGCAGGCAGAGGAATAAAAGGTGTGGGAGACAGAGGCCCGTGAAACCTGCGGCATAATGTTGCACCAAGCTGGTGCAACCCGCGGCATTCGGCCCCTGTGGCATACCAACGATATCACGCGGCCATGCTGCACTGGATGAATACGCCAATGCCGATTCGGCATAGGGGATGCAGTTAGTACATAGGAAGCTACCTAACTCGGGTTACAATTCGAGGGCCTGTTCGCGGGCACGCCCGCTCCCACAGATACGGCTCATGCTCGAGCCTGAGCTTTACCGGTGGGAGCCGGCATGCCCGCGAAGATGCCAAAACCGATAACCAAGGTACCCCCGTGACCGCCGCCCTGCCCCCCACCACCCTGCGCAACGTGCTCACCGCCCTGATGCTGGCGATCTTTCTCGGCGCCCTGGACCAGACCATTGTCGCCGTCTCGCTGCCAGCCATCTCGGCCCAGTTCAACGACGTCGGCCTGCTGGCCTGGGTCATTTCCGGCTACATGGTCGCCATGACCATCGCCGTGCCCATCTACGGCAAACTGGGCGACCTGTATGGCCGACGGCGCATGATCCTGACCGGCATCAGCCTGTTCACCCTGGCCTCGATCGCCTGCGCGCTGGCCCAGGACATGCAGCAACTGGTGCTGGCCCGGGTACTGCAAGGTATCGGCGCAGGTGGCATGGTTTCGGTCAGCCAGGCGATCATCGGTGACTTCGTGCCGCCCCGCGAGCGTGGCCGTTATCAGGGCTACTTCAGCAGCATGTATGCCGTGGCCAGTGTCGCCGGGCCCGTGCTGGGCGGTTGGTTGACCGAATACCTGTCATGGCGCGGCGTGTTCTGGATCAACCTGCCGCTGGGGCTGCTGGCCTTGTGGTCGATTCAGCGAGCCTTGGCGGGCATGCCGGTACAACGCCGCCAGGCGCAGGTCGACTACCTTGGCGCTGTACTGTTGATTCTCGGCCTGGGCAGCCTGCTGCTGGGCATTACCCTGGTCGGCCAGGGCCATGGCTGGGGCGACCCGGCCGTGCTGGCATTGTTCGCCTGCGCCGTGCTTGGCCTGGGCTTGTTCATTGCCCACGAAAGCCGCTGCGCGGAACCGTTGCTGCCACTTGGTCTGTTCGGCAATCGGGTAGCCGTGCTGTGTTGGGGGGTGATCTTCTTCGCCAGCTTCCAGTCCATTTCCCTGACCATGCTCATGCCCTTGCGCTACCAAGGCATCACCGGTGCAGGGGCCGACAGCGCCGCCCTGCATCTACTCCCGCTGGTGATGGGGCTGCCCATGGGGGCGTTCACCGGTGGGCGCATGACCAGCCTCACCGGGCGCTACAAACCGCAGATCCTTGCCGGCGCAATATTGATGCCGCTGGCCATCGTCGGCATGGCCTTCACCTCGCCGCAGTCGGCGTTGCCCAGCGCACTGTTCATGCTGTTGACCGGGATAGCCTGTGGCCTGCAGTTCCCGACCTCGCTGGTAGCCACGCAAAGCGCGGTGGCCAGCCAGGACATCGGCGTCGCCACCAGCACCACCAACCTGTTCCGCTCGCTGGGCGGGGCCATGGGCGTGGCATGCATGTCCAGCCTGTTGCTGGCACTGCTGCACCAGGGCGGTTTCGAATTGCTCGGTAACCCGTTGCTGGGGAGCTTGAAGGCAGGCGAGGTGGACGTGGCCACCCAAGGGCGGTTGCTGCAGACATTCCGCCAGCTGTTGCTGGGCAGCGCGGTGCTCGCGGTGCTAGGGCTGATCGCGGCGGTGGCGTTACCGGACCGGCAACTGCGCGGCCGTTGAGCACCTGGCCATGGTGCAGGCACGGTGCCTGGCTGAGGGAACGCAACGCATTAATCGTCCCTTAACACAAAGCGGAAACACTCCCTCACAATCCTTAACAAAGAGTCATTTGCACAGCGCCGGGCTCAAGCGCAGCATATCCAGCCCGGTGTCGACCCATTTGTCGACATCCGCCAACAGGTCAATGCTGTCCGGCAACAACAGCCAGCGCCCGATCAGGCCATCGACATAGGCAAACAGGGCCACCGCCGCGCGCTCGACATCCAGCTCGCCCGGCAACTGGCCCCGGCGCACGGCATTGGCCAGGGCCAGGGTAATGCCCCTGTGGCAATCCAGCACTGCGGCCTGGCGCTGCTGGCGAATCTCACACATGTCATCGGTGAACTCGCACTTGTGATGCAGGATCTCATTGATACGCCGGGTTCGGGCATCGAGCACCAGCTCGTTGAACACCTGCAACAGCAGCTTGCGCATGCAGCCCAGCGGGTCGACCTCGTCCTCGCTTTCGCTCGCGCGCGCCAAATGGTCATGGGTTTCATGCAGGCTGTCGAGCAACGCCTGCACCAGTTCGGCCTTGTTGTTGAAGTGCCAGTAGATCGCCCCGCGGGTCACCCCCGCCAACTCGGCAATATCGGCCAGCGTGGTTCGCGCAACCCCGCGCTTGTAGAAGGCCTTCTCCGCTGCCTCGATGATCTGGGCGCGGGTTTCCTGGGCTTCCTCTTTGGTTCGACGGACCATGGCAGTACAACCTCATCGGGCCCGAACGCGCGCTGCGCACGGGGGAACATTTCGCGGGCACCTCTGCAGGGCGCCTCGCGGCGGGGCTAATCACGGGCTGTGGCGGTACCTGGGTACAACCAAGCGGTATTTACAAACAACCATGAATGTAAGTATATTCCTTAGCAAGCTATTTATCTACCGGATAGCAAATTACTCCAGATCTCGACTCTTCCATTATTCTTGAGCGTCTACCTGCTCCTGCGACCCGAGGATCCTCATGCAATTCAAGCCAGCCGTTACCGCTCTGGTTTCCGCCGTCGCCCTGGCAACACTGCTCAGTGGCTGTAAGAAAGAAGAAGCAGCGCCAGCGGCGCAGGCTCCTCAGGTCGGCGTCGTAACCATCCAGCCACAACCTTTCACCCTGACCTCGGAATTGCCGGGGCGCACCAGTGCCTACCGCATTGCCGAAGTGCGCCCGCAGGTCAATGGCATCATTCTCAAGCGCCTGTTCAAGGAAGGCAGCGACGTCAAGGAAGGCCAGCAGCTCTACCAGATCGACCCTGCCGTGTACGAGGCAGCGCTGGGTAACGCCCAGGCCAACCTGCAAGCTACCCGCTCGCTGGCCGAGCGTTACAAGCAACTGATCGACGAGCAGGCCGTGTCGAAGCAGGAATACGACGACGCCAATGCCAAACGGTTGCAAGCAGAAGCATCGCTGAAAAGCGCACAGATCGACCTGCGCTACACCAAGGTGCTGGCCCCTATCAGCGGGCGTATCGGCCGCTCAGCGGTCACTGAAGGTGCGCTGGTGAACAACGGCCAGACCAACGCCATGGCCACCATCCAGCAACTCGACCCGATCTACGTCGACGTTACCCAGTCCACTGCCGAGCTGCTCAAGCTGCGCCGCGACCTGGAAAGCGGCCAGTTGCAGAAGGCTGGCGACAACGCCGCCTCGGTACAGCTGGTGCTCGAAGACGGCAGCCTGTTCAAGCAGGAAGGCCGCCTGGAGTTCTCGGAAGTCGCAGTCGACGAGACCACCGGTTCGGTGACCCTGCGTGCGCTGTTCCCCAACCCTGACCACACCCTGCTGCCCGGTATGTTCGTGCATGCGCGGTTGAAGGCCGGGGTCAACGCCAACGCCATTCTGGCCCCGCAACAGGGCGTTACCCGCGACCTGAAAGGTGCGCCAACCGCGCTGGTGGTGAACAAGGACAACAAGGTCGAACTGCGTCAGCTCAAGGCCAACCGAACCCTGGGCAGCGACTGGCTGATCGAAGAAGGCCTCAACCCGGGTGACCGCCTGATCACCGAAGGCCTGCAGTACGTGCGCCCTGGCGTCGAGGTCAAGGTCAGCGAAGCCACCAACGTCAAGAAGCCGGGCAGCCCTGATCAGGCCAACGCGGCGAAAGCAGACGCCAAAGCGGAGTAAACCATGTCGAAGTTCTTTATCGATCGCCCGATCTTCGCCTGGGTGATCGCCTTGGTGATCATGCTGGTCGGGGCCTTGTCGATCCTGAAGCTGCCGATCAACCAGTACCCCAGCATCGCGCCGCCGGCCATCGCCATCGCCGTGACCTACCCGGGCGCTTCGGCGCAGACCGTGCAAGACACCGTGGTCCAGGTGATCGAGCAGCAGCTCAACGGTATCGACAACCTGCGTTATGTGTCGTCGGAAAGCAACTCCGACGGCAGCATGACCATTACCGCCACCTTCGAGCAAGGCACCAACCCCGACACCGCGCAGGTGCAGGTGCAGAACAAGCTCAACCTGGCCACCCCGCTGCTGCCGCAGGAAGTGCAGCAGCAAGGTATCCGTGTTACCAAGGCAGTGAAGAACTTCCTGATGGTGATCGGCCTGGTGTCCGAAGACGGCAGCATGACCAAGGACGACCTGGCCAACTACATCGTCTCCAACATGCAGGACCCGATCTCGCGTACTGCCGGTGTGGGCGACTTCCAGGTGTTCGGTGCACAGTACGCCATGCGCATCTGGCTCGACCCGGCCAAGCTGAACAAGTTTCAGCTGACCCCGGTCGACGTCAAGAACGCCGTGGCTGCGCAGAACGTGCAGGTGTCCTCCGGCCAGCTTGGCGGCCTGCCGGCCATGCCGGGTACCCAGCTGAACGCGACCATCATCGGCAAGACCCGCCTGCAGACCGCCGAGCAGTTCGAGAAGATCCTGCTCAAGGTCAACAACGACGGTTCCCAGGTGCGCCTGGGGGATGTCGCCGAGGTTGGCCTGGGCGGTGAAAACTATGCCATCAGCGCCCAGTTCAACGGCAAGCCGGCCTCCGGTCTGGCCGTGAAGCTGGCCACCGGGGCCAACGCCCTGGACACGGCCAAGGCGCTGCGCCAGACCATCAGCGACCTGGAACCCTTCTTCCCACCTGGGGTGAAAGCGGTATTCCCGTATGACACCACGCCGGTGGTCACCGAGTCGATCAGTGGCGTAATCCATACGCTGATCGAAGCGGTGGTGCTGGTGTTCCTGGTGATGTACCTGTTCCTGCAGAACTTCCGCGCCACCATCATCACCACCATGACGGTGCCGGTGGTGTTGCTGGGTACCTTCGGCATCCTTGCCGCTGCAGGTTTCAGCATCAACACCCTGACCATGTTCGCCATGGTGCTGGCCATCGGTTTGCTGGTGGACGACGCCATCGTCGTGGTGGAGAACGTCGAGCGGGTCATGTCCGAAGAAGGCCTGCCGCCCAAGGAGGCGACCAAGCGCTCCATGGAGCAGATCCAGGGCGCCCTGGTGGGTATCGCCCTGGTGCTGTCGGCGGTTCTGCTGCCCATGGCGTTCTTCAGTGGCTCCACCGGCGTAATCTACCGGCAGTTCTCCATCACCATCGTTTCGGCCATGGGGCTGTCGGTGCTGGTGGCGCTGATCTTCACCCCTGCCCTGTGCGCGACCATGCTCAAGCCGCTGAAAAAGGGCGAGCACCACACCGCCAAAGGTGGCTTCTTCGGCTGGTTCAACCGCAACTTCGACCGCAGCGTCAACGGCTACGAGCGCAGCGTGGGTGCCATCCTGCGCAACAAGGTGCCGTTCCTGCTGGCCTATGCACTGATCGTGGTTGGCATGATCTGGCTGTTCGCCCGCATCCCTACCGCGTTCTTGCCCGAGGAAGACCAGGGCGTGCTGTTCGCCCAGGTGCAGACCCCGGCCGGCTCCAGTGCCGAGCGCACCCAGGTGGTGGTCGACCAGATGCGCGAATACCTGCTCAAGGATGAAGCCGACACCGTGTCGTCGGTATTCACCGTCAACGGCTTCAACTTCGCCGGCCGTGGCCAAAGCTCGGGCATGGCATTCATCATGCTCAAGCCATGGGGTGAACGGTCCCAGGAAAACAGCGTGTTCGCCTTGGCGCAACGCGCCCAGCAGCACTTCTTCACCTTCCGCGATGCCATGGTGTTCGCGTTTGCCCCACCGGCGGTGCTGGAACTGGGTAACGCCACCGGTTTCGACGTGTTCCTGCAGGACCGCGGTGGTGTCGGCCATGCCAAACTGATGGAAGCGCGCAACGAGTTCCTGGCCAAGGCGTCGCAGAGCAAAGTGCTCAGTGGCGTACGCCCGAACGGCCTGAACGACGAGCCGCAGTACCAGCTGACCATCGATGACGAGCGTGCCAGCGCCCTGGGCGTGACCATTGCCGACATCAACAACACCCTGTCCATCGCCTTGGGTGCCAGCTACGTCAACGACTTCATCGACCGTGGCCGGGTCAAGAAGGTGTACATCCAGGGCGAAGCCAACGCGCGGATGAGCCCTGAAGACCTGCAGAAGTGGTACGTGCGCAATGGCGCTGGCGAGATGGTGCCGTTCTCCTCCTTCGCCAAGGGTGAGTGGAGCTACGGTTCGCCCAAGCTGTCGCGTTACAACGGTGTGGAGGCCATGGAGATTCTCGGTGCCCCGGCGCCTGGCTACAGCACCGGTGAAGCCATGGCCGAGGTCGAGCGCATTGCCGGCGAACTGCCTAGCGGTGTGGGCTTCTCCTGGACCGGCATGTCCTACGAGGAAAAACTCTCCGGCTCGCAGATGCCGGCACTGTTCGCCCTCTCGGTACTGTTCGTGTTCCTGTGCCTGGCAGCGCTGTATGAAAGCTGGTCGATTCCGATCGCCGTGGTGCTGGTGGTACCGCTGGGTATCATCGGTGCACTGATCGCCACCAGCCTGCGCGGCCTGTCCAACGACGTGTACTTCCTGGTCGGCCTGTTGACGACCATCGGCCTGGCGGCGAAAAACGCCATTCTGATCGTCGAGTTCGCCAAGGAACTGCACGAGGAAGGTCGCAGCCTGTACGACGCCGCGATCGAAGCCTGCCGCATGCGTCTGCGCCCGATCATCATGACCTCGCTGGCATTCATCCTTGGCGTGGTACCGTTGACCATCGCCAGCGGCGCGGGCGCCGGCAGCCAGCACGCCATCGGCACCGGCGTGATCGGCGGCATGATCAGCGCGACCGTGCTGGCAATCTTCTGGGTACCGCTATTCTTCGTCGCAGTGTCGTCGCTGTTCGGCAGCAAAAAGCCGGAAAAAGACGCCACCCCTGAAACTCCACGTTATGAGGCTGGGCAATGACCAAGTCTTTGTTGTCCCTGGCGGTAACCGCTTTCATTCTGGGCGGCTGCTCGCTGATCCCTGACTACCAGACCCCGGAATCGCCGGTGGCTGCGCAGTGGCCGCAAGGCCCTGCATATTCCCCCACGCAGTCGGCAGACGTCGCCGCTGCCGAACAGGGCTGGCGCCAGTTCTTCCGTGACCCGGCACTGCAGCAGCTGATCCAGACTTCGCTGGTCAACAACCGCGACCTGCGTGTTGCCGCACTGAACCTCGACGCGTACCGCGCGCAGTATCGCATTCAGCGGGCCGACCTGTTCCCGGCGGTTTCCGCCAACGCCAGCGGTAGCCGCCAGCGGGTACCGGCGAACATGTCGCAAACCGGTAAGTCCAGCATCACCAGCCAATACTCGGCCACGCTGGGTGTCAGCGCCTATGAACTGGACCTGTTCGGCCGGGTACGCAGCCTGACCGAGCAAGCCCTGGAAACCTACCTGTCCAGCGAACAGGCACGGCGGTCCACGCAAATTGCCCTGGTGGCCAGCGTGGCCAACGCCTACTACACCTGGCAGGCCGACCAGGCGCTGTTCAAGCTGACCGAAGAAACGCTGAAGACCTACGAGGAAAGCTACAACCTCACCCGCCGCAGCAATGAAGTGGGCGTGGCCTCGGCACTGGACTTGAGCCAGGCGCGCACCGCCGTGGAAGGGGCCCGGGTCAAGTATTCGCAGTACCAGCGCCTGGTCGCCCAGGACGTCAACAGCCTGACCGTGCTGCTGGGCACCGGCATTCCTGCCAACCTGCCCAAGCCGCTGGAGCTCGACGCCGATCAACTGGCGGAAGTACCGGCCGGCTTGCCGTCCGACATCCTCCAGCGCCGCCCGGACATCCAGGAAGCCGAACACCTGCTCAAGGCCGCCAATGCCAATATCGGCGCCGCCCGCGCAGCGTTCTTCCCAAGCATCAGCCTGACGGCCAACGCCGGCAGCCTGAGCCCCGACATGGGCCACCTGTTCTCGGGCGGCCAGGGCACCTGGCTGTTCCAGCCGCAGATCAACCTGCCGATCTTCAACGCCGGCAGCCTGAAGGCCAGCCTGGACTACTCGAAAATCCAGAAGGACATCAACGTCGCCAAGTACGAAAAGACCATCCAGACGGCCTTCCAGGAAGTCTCCGATGGCCTGGCAGCGCGCAAGACCTTCGAAGAGCAATTGCAGGCGCAACGCGACCTGGTGCAAGCCAACCAGGACTACTATCGCCTGGCCGAGCGCCGCTACCGTATCGGTATCGACAGCAACCTGACCTTCCTCGACGCCCAGCGCAACCTGTTCAGTGCCCAGCAGGCGCTGATCGGCGATCGCCTGTCGCAGCTGACCAGCGAGGTCAACCTGTACAAGGCGCTTGGTGGCGGCTGGTACGAGCGCACTGGCCAAGCCAACCAGCAAGCCGCGGTGGATACGCCCAAAGGCTGACCTGGCTCGGTACAGCACAAGGCCCACCCTGGCGGTGGGCCTTTTTCATGGCTGCTGCAAAATGTGTCAGCAATTAACCAACTGGAACATTCCGTTCGATTATCGCCCCCTTCCGTTTGCGACGAATTGCCTCACCCCCGCCTCACGCAGCACCATCCCCCCACGCAACGCCCCATAAAAACAAGAGATCCACGACAGATGAGCACTTCGCAAACCGCACGCCAGCTGCTGCCCGGCCTGTTGGCCATGTCCTGCGCCCTCCCCGTCTTCGCTGCCGACCAAGGCGGTTTCCTGGAAGACGCCAAGGCCACCCTCAACCTGCGCAACTTCTACATCAACCGTAACTTCGTTGACCCGGCCAACCCACAGGGCAAGGCCGAAGAATGGACGCAGAGCTTCATTCTGGATGCCCGTTCCGGCTTCACCCAAGGCACCATCGGTTTCGGCGTGGACGTGCTGGGCTTGTATTCGGTCAAGCTCGACGGTGGCAAAGGCACCACCAACACCCACCTGCTACCCGTGCACGACGACGGCCGCCCAGCCGATGATTTTGGCCGCCTGGGTGTGGCGTTGAAGGCCAAGCTTTCCGAAACCGAACTGAAGGTCGGGGAATGGATGCCGGTGCTGCCGATCCTGCGTTCGGACGACGGCCGTTCGCTGCCGCAAACCTTCCGCGGCGGCCAGCTGACCTCCAGGGAAATCGCCGGCCTGACCCTGTACGCCGGCCAGTTCCGCGGCAACAGCCCGCGCAACGACGCCAGCATGGAAGACATGTCGATGAACGGCAAAGGCGCGTTCACCTCCGACCGGTTCAACTTCGGTGGCGGCGAATACACCTTCAACGACAAACGCACCATGATTGGCCTGTGGGATGCCCAGCTCAAGGACATCTACCACCAACAGTACCTGAACCTGACCCACAGCCAGCCGCTGGGCGACTGGACCCTGGGCGCCAACCTGGGCTACTTCATCGGCAAGGAAGACGGCGCCGAGCGTGCCGGCAAGCTGGACAACCGTACCGCCTCGGCGCTGCTTTCGGCGCGCTACCAGGGCCATACGTTCTACGTGGGCCTGCAAAAGGTCAGCGGCGACAACGCCTGGATGCGGGTCAATGGCACCAGCGGCGGGACCCTGGCCAACGACAGCTACAACTCCAGCTTCGACAACGCCAAGGAACGCTCCTGGCAGGTGCGCCATGACTTCAACTTCGCCACCGTTGGCGTTCCCGGCCTGACGCTGATGAACCGCTATATCAAGGGTGAGAACGTGACCGTCGGCAACGTTGATGATGGCAAGGAATGGGCCCGGGAAACCGAATTGGCGTACGTGATCCAATCGGGCAGTTTCAAGGACCTGTCGGTGAAATGGCGCAACTCCACCATGCGCCGTGACTTCAGCACCAACGCCTTCGACGAGAACCGCCTGATCGTGAGCTACCCGCTGAACCTGCTGTAAGCCCTGCCAATGTGCGCCATGGCCCCGCAGGATAAGCCCGCGGGGCGCCCCTGCCATTCGCCCCGCTGATGATAGTGGTGGCTGCGGGCTATCCTGAGCTATACCCATTGCCTGTACCGGGCCTGTCGCGGCGTGTAACCGCCGCGCAGGGCCCTGACAGGCAGCTTGACCAGCCCAAGCAAACCAGGGAGGCACAACAATGAAAACGCTCGTCGACCACCTGAGCCAGTACGCCAGTTACCACCGCGACCCGCGCAACATCGTCACCCACTTCATCGGCATCCCCATGATCGTGCTGGCAGTCACCATCCTGCTGTCCCGCCCCGGGTGGGAGGTTGCTGGCATATGGCTGTCCCCTGCCCTGCTGGCGGCAGCGGCTTCGGTCTGGTTCTACTTGCGCCTGGACCTGCGCTTCGGGCTGGTGATGGGGGCGTTGCTGGGCTTGTGCCTGTGGGTTGGCCAGGTGCTGGCGGTGCAGCCTACCGGGCTTTGGCTCGGTGCCGGGGTGGGCGCGTTCGTGCTGGGCTGGATCATCCAGTTCGTCGGCCACTATTACGAAGGCCGAAAACCAGCGTTTGTGGACGACATCAGTGGCCTGATCATCGGGCCTTTGTTCGTGGTGGCAGAAGCGGCCTTCATGTTGGGCTTGTGCCCGGCCCTGAAGCAGGCTGTGGAAAGCAATGCAGGCCCGGTGGCCATACGCTCGATGTAACCGTGGCACCTGAGCGGCCTTGTGTCGCGCTGTAACCCCGGCACCTGTGTAGGAGCGGCCTTGTGTCGCGATGGGCTGCGCAGCGGCCCCGGCAATCGTAGCTGCGAAGCTGATATTCCGGGGCTGCTGCGCAGCCCATCGCGACACAAGGCCGCTCCTACAGGCGGGGCCGCGTGAGGGTCAGCTACGCGACTCTACCCCTAGCTCGTCCCACACCGACTCCGCCAGGTGGAAGGTGGCGTTGGCCGCTGGAATGCCGCAGTAGATCGCGCTCTGCATCAGCACTTCCTTGATCTCGTCGCGGGTCACGCCGTTGTTGGCCGCCGCGCGCAGGTGCAGCTTCAGTTCGTCGTTACGGTTCATGCCGATCAGCATGGCAATGGTGATCAGGCTGCGGGTGTGACGTGGCAGGCCGGGGCGGGTCCAGATGTCACCCCACGCATGGCGGGTAATCATTTCCTGGAACTCGCCATTGAAGTCGTTGAGCTTTTCCAGGCTGCGGTCCACATGGGCATCGCCCAGTACCGCGCGGCGTACTTGCATGCCGGCGTCGTAGCGTTGTTTCTCGTCCATGGCAGGGTCCTCAGTGAGCCAACAGGAAAGCAAGCACGCGGCGGCTGAACGCCTCGCCAATCTCGACGTTGGACAGGTGCGCTGCCGGGAACTCGACGTATTCGGCACCGGCAATACCGGTTTGCATGAACTGGCCGTGCGCCGGGGTGGTTACCACATCTTCTGTCCCTGCCACGATCAACGTCGGCACCTGGATGCGACCGAGTTGCTCACGGAAGTCGGCATCGCGCACCGCCGCGCAGTTGCCGGCATACCCCTGGGGGCTGGTCTGCGCCAGCATCTGGCAGATACGCTGGGCCTCTGCGGCTTGTGCCTGGGCAAAGCCTGGGGTGAACCAGCGGGCAATGGACGCATCGCGCAGGTCGACCATGGCCTGCTGGCCGCCCTTGAGCACGGTGTCGATACGGGTGTTCCACACCTCGTCATTGGCGATTTTGGCGGCAGTGTTGCACAAGGTCAGGCTACGCAAGCGCTCACCGGCATTGATGCCCAGCCACTGGCCAATCAGGCCACCCATCGACAAGCCGACAAAGTGCGCCTTGGCAATGTCCAGGCCATCGAGCAGCGCCAGCACATCGCGGCCCAGTTGCTCGATGGAATAAGGGCCTTCGGTGACCAGCGATGCACCGTGGCCACGGGTGTCGTAGCGCAGCACCCGGAATTGCTCGGCCCACAGCGGCATCTGGGCGTCCCACATGCCCAGGTCGGTACCCAGCGAGTTGGACAGGACCAGCACCGGGGCGTCTGCCGGGCCATCGAGTTGGTAATTCAAAACGCCATCGGCCAGTTGCAAATGCGCCACAGCGGTCTCCTTCAGGCAGTGAAACGTTGATGTTCGGACACGGCGCGCGCCACCCAGACGCGGGCCTGGCCCAGGTAATGGGCAGGGTCGAGCAAGCGATCGAGTTCCTCGGCGGACAGTTCGGCGCTGACCTGCGGCTCGTCACCCAGCACGGCACGCAGGTGACGCTGCTCGGCCACGGCGCGCTGGCAGCATTGCTCCAGCAGGTGGTGGGCGCGGTCGCGGCCCAGGCGCTGTGCCAGCACAATGCTCACCGCCTCGGCCAGCACCAGGCCCTGGGTCAGGTCGAGGTTGCGGCGCATGCGCTCGGCATCCACCTCCATCCCCTCGGCAATCACCTGGGCCTGGCGCAGCGCACCGGAGACCAGGCAGCAGATTTCTGGCAGGGTTTCCCATTCGGCATGCCACAACCCCAGGCTGCGCTCGTGTTCCTGGGGCAAGGCGCTGAACATCGTCGAAACCAGCCCCGGCACCCGGGTGGCGGCCCCGATCAGAACGGCGGCCCCCACCGGGTTACGCTTATGGGGCATGGTCGAAGAGCCGCCCTTGCCCGGCGCGGAAGGCTCGAACACCTCGCCAGCCTCGGTTTGCATCAGCAAGCTGACATCGCGGCCGAACTTGCCCAGGCTGCCGGCGATCATGCCCAGCACCGAGGCAAACTCCACCAAGCGGTCGCGCTGGGTGTGCCAAGGCTGTTCCGGCAGGGCCAGCCGCAGTTGCTCGGCCAGCGCCTCGGCCACCGGCAGCGCCTTACTGCCCAAGGCCGCCAGGCTGCCCGAGGCGCCGCCGAACTGCAGCACCAGCAAGCGCGGGCGCAACGCCTGCAAGCGCTGGCGATGGCGGGTCACGGCGCCAAGCACCCCGGCCAGCTTCATGCCCAAGGTCACCGGCGTGGCATGTTGCAGCCACGTGCGCCCCACCATGGGGGTGTCGGCGTGCTTCAAGGCCTGCTGCGCCAAGGTTTCGGCAAGCTGGCCAAGGTCGCTTTCCAGCAAGTCGAGGGCAGCGCGCAACTGCAATACCAAGCCGGTGTCCATCGCATCCTGGCTGGTAGCGCCCAGGTGCACATAACGCTCGGCTTCGGGCACGCCGGTGGCGATCACCTTGCCCAACGCCTTCACCAGCGGGATTGCCGAGTTGCCAGCGCTGGCGATGGCATTGGCCAGGGCGCCTACGTCATAGCGCTCGGCCTGGCAGGCCGCCTCGATGGCGGCCACGGCGCTGTGCGGAACCAAGCCGACCGAAGCCTCGGCGCGGGCGAGCGCGGCCTCGAAATCCAGCATGCCCTGCAGGCGGCCACGGTCGGAAAACACCTCGCGCATGGCCGGCGCGGTGAAGTAGGCGTCGAACAGTTGGTTGCTCATGCAGCTTCCTTAATGATCATGGTGCAGGTACTCGGCCTGCTTCGGCAGGCGCAGGCTGAACAGGAAGGCTATCGCCATCATCGCTGTCACGTACCAGTAGAACGTATTCTCCATACCCATGGTCTTCAGCCCCAGGGCCACGTACTCGGCCGAACCGCCGAATGCTGCGTTGGCCACCGCATAGGCCAGGCCTACACCCAGCGCACGAACTTGCGGCGGGAACATTTCGGCCTTCACCAGGCCGCTGATCGAGGTATAGAAACTGACGATGCACAGTGCCAGGCTGATCAGTACGAAGGCCATGAACGGGCTGGTCACGGTTTTCAACGCCATCAGCAGCGGCACGGTGAACAGCGTTCCCAACGCGCCGAACAGCAGCATGGAATTGCGTCGCCCAATACGGTCGGACAGCATGCCGAAGAACGGCTGCAGCACCATGAACAGGAACAGCGCAGCCGTCATCACATAACTGGCGTTCTTCGCCGTCATGCCAGCGGTATTCACCAGGTACTTCTGCATGTAGGTGGTGAAGGTGTAGAAAATCAGCGACCCACCTGCGGTGTAGCCCAGCACGGTGATGAAGGCTGCAGCGTGGTTGCTGAACAAGCCTTTGATGGTGCCGGCATCCTTGTCCTGACGGGTTTCGGCGCTGCTGGTTTCGTGCAGCGAGCGGCGCAGCATCAACGAGATCAGTGCAGCAATGGCCCCGACCACGAACGGAATGCGCCAGCCCCAGGCACGCAGCTCATCCTCGGTCAGCAGCTGCTGCAGGATCACTACCACCAGCACGGCCAAAAGCTGGCCGCCGATCAGCGTCACGTACTGGAACGAGGCAAAGAAGCCGCGCTGGCCGCGCAGGGCCACCTCACTCATGTACGTGGCGGTGGTGCCGTACTCGCCACCCACCGACAGGCCCTGGATCAGGCGCGCCAGCAACAGCAGCGCCGGGGCCCAGGTGCCAATGCTGGCATAGGTGGGCAGGCAGGCGATCATCAGCGAGCCGAAGCACATCATCAGCACCGAGATCATCAGCGAGTTCTTGCGGCCATGGCGGTCAGCGAGGCGGCCGAAGATCCAGCCACCAATCGGGCGCATCAAGAAGCCTGCGGCGAATACCCCCGCGGTATTCAGCAACTGCACCGTGGGGTCGTCGGAGGGGAAGAACGCCGGGGCGAAGTAGATCGCACAGAAGGCATAGACGTAAAAGTCGAACCATTCCACCAGGTTGCCCGAAGAGGCACCAACGATAGCGAAGATGCGCTTGCTGCGCTCTTCACCGGTGTAATAGGTTGAGGTCATGGTGAGATTACTCCTGAAGGGTCCCAGGTTATTCTAGACATACCTGGTAACACCTCGTTCCGCCTTGAGGCTGGCAATTGGCCTTGAGTCGAAGGTGCCGGCCCCTTCGCGGGGCAAGCCTGCTGCCACAGTTTGCCGTTGTGCAGTGGGCAACGGCCATGCTGTGACACCCGGCTTGCCCCACGAAGGGGCCAGGACAGGTCAAACCCGTTCGATGGCCAGCGCCAAGCCTTGGCCGACGCCCACGCACATGGTCGCCAGGCCTTTACGGCCACCGCTTTTCTCCAGTTGATGCAGCGCCGTCAGCACCAGGCGAGCACCGCTCATGCCCAGCGGGTGGCCCAACGCGATCGCGCCGCCATTAGGGTTCACCTGCGGCGCATCATCGGCCACGCCCAGTTCACGCAGCACTGCCAGGCCTTGGCTGGCGAACGCTTCATTGAGCTCGATCACATCGAAATCATTCACCGCCACACCCAGGCGCTCGGTCAGCTTGCGCACTGCCGGGACCGGGCCAATGCCCATCACCCGTGGCGCAACGCCACCGCTGGCCATGCCCAGAACGCGGGCACGCGGGGTAAGGCCATGCTTCTTCACCGCTTCAGCCGAGGCCAGGATCAGTGCTGCCGCACCATCGTTGACGCCCGAAGCGTTGCCGGCGGTGACGGTCTTGTCCGGGCCGTTGACCGGCTTGAGCTTGGTCAACGCTTCCAGGGTGGTCTCCGGGCGCAGGTGTTCATCACGCTCGACGATCACTTCACCCTTCTTGTGGGCGATGCGCACCGGCACGATTTCCTCGGCAAAAAAGCCGGCTGCCTGCGCTGCAGCGGCCTTTTGCTGGCTGCGCAAGGCGAAAGCATCCTGGTCGGCGCGCGATACCTGATAATCGTCGGCCACGTTGTCGGCGGTTTCCGGCATGGAGTCCACGCCGTACTGGCTCTTCATCAGCGGGTTGATGAAACGCCAGCCGATGGTCGTGTCTTCCAGCTTCATGTTGCGCGAATAGCCGCTTTCGGCCTTGCCCATGACGAACGGGGCGCGCGACATCGATTCCACACCCCCGGCGATGGCCAGCTCCATTTCCCCGCTGGCAATGGCGCGGAAAGCAGTGCCAATGGCATCCATGCCCGAAGCACACAGGCGGTTAAGGGTAACGCCCGGAATGCTTTCGGGCAGGCCGGCCAGCAGCAGCGCCATGCGCGCCACGTTGCGGTTGTCTTCACCTGCCTGGTTAGCGCACCCGAAAAACACCTCGTCAACCTGGTCCCATTGCACACCGGGGTTGCGCTCGATCAGCGCCTTCAGTGGCACGGCGGCCAGGTCGTCGGCACGCACACCGGCCAGGGCGCCGCCAAAGCGGCCAATCGGGGTACGGATGGCGTCACAGATGAATACGTCTCGCATCAGGCTTCTCCTGCCGGCTGGCCATGGGCCGCGGCGGTACGGGCATCAAGGTCACGCGGGGTGGCAGCTTGATTTCGGTGGGTTCGGTGGTGGTCTGCACGTGGCATTGGAGGCTCCTGGTCAGGGTGCTTCAGTAAGCTCAGATTAAGGAGGCCGGTGGGTAGCTTACAATCCGATAATCGACTATTCGTGCGATTATCGAACTATTTGTTGCCTTGCTACCCACCTTCGTACAGCGCCTGGCCGGCAAGGGCGGCCTCGCTATCAGGTGGCGTCGGCGTGGCTCACCAGCCCTTTCACCACCACCCCAACGGTAGCCAGCGCCGCCGGCACCAGCAGCGCCGTGAGCACCTGCTCGAAGCTCCAGCCCAGGCCCAACAGGGTTGCGCCGCTCCAGGCACCGAGAATCGCGCCGAAGCGGCCGATGCCCAGCATCCACGATACCCCGGTCGCCCGGCCTTGGGTCGGGTAGAAGCGCGCCGCCAGCGACGGCATGGCCGACTGGGCGCCGTTCACGCACATACCAGCCACCAGCACCAGCGTCGCCAGCAAGGTGATATTGCCCAGGCTCTGCCCTACGGCGTAGGCGAAGACCCCGGCCAGCAGGTAGAAAACGCCGATCACCTTGTGCGGGTTGAAGCGGTCCATGGCCCAACCCACACCGACCGCACTCAGCACGCCACCGAACTGGAACAAGGCACCGATAAAGGCCGCCTGCTCCATGCTCGCGCCACTGTCACGCATCAGGGTCGGCAGCCAGCTGGTCAGCAGATAGACGATCACCAGGCCCATGAAATAAGTCAGCCACAGCAGTACGGTACCCAGGCCGTAGGTGCCAGAGAAAATCACCGAGAACACGTTGCGGGCGGCCACGGCCTTCTGTTCCGGCACGCTGAAGCTGGCCGCCTCGGCCACCACCTGCGGGGCGATCGGCGACAAGGTCTTGCGCACCCTGTCAGTGCCACGGTTACGCACCACCAGGAAGCGCGCCGACTCCGGCAGCCAGACCATCAGCACCACGGCCAGCAGCAACGGCAGCACGCCACCGACTACCAGCAGGCTGTGCCAGCCATAGGCCGGGATCATTTTCGCGGAAATGAAGCCACCGCCGGCCATACCCAGGTTGAAGCCGCAGAACATGCTGGTGACCAGCAGCGACTTGAGCCGCTCTGGGGTGTACTCCGACAGCAGCGTGGTGGCGTTGGGCATCCCCGCCCCCAGGCCAAGGCCGGTCAGGAAGCGCAGCACCAGCAGCTGGTCGACGTTGGTGGCATAGGCCGAGGCCAGGCTGAAGCCACCGAATACCAGTACAGCACCCACCAGCACGCCCTTGCGGCCAAAGCGGTCGGCCAGCGGCCCCGAGCCCAGGGCGCCGAAGACCATGCCGATCAACGCGGCACTCATCACCGGGCCCAGGCTGGCACGGTCAATGCCCCATTCCTGCGACAGGGCCGGGGCAATGAAGCCCATGGCGGCCGTGTCCAGGCCATCGAGGAAGACGATCAGAAAACACAGCAGCACGACCCGCCACTGATAGCGGGACAACGGTTGCTGATTGATGAACGACTGGACGTCAAGGCTTGCGCCGACGTTGGTTTGCGCTTGGTTCATTGTTGTTATCCAGAATAGGGGGCACAGCCAGGCCATTGCACTCGGCTAGCCGGTACAGGTGGGCAACGCTAGGGAAAATGGCCTGGGTCAGCCTGGATACAACGAAACTGCATGCGGGTGCGAGCGCAGCAGCCTAGGGACAGTATGCATGGTATGTGCCTCATGTTTTTCTTGTTCGGTCGGCATAGCCGACCGTTGCGAGAGACATTAATCAGCGGGCGCAGGTGAAGCAATTCGCCGCGAGCGACACTGTGCGTTTATCGCACAGGAAACCGTTTTGCCTGTTCAAAAAACCGCTGGCGCGCGCCCCGCAGGTTGCTGCGCGCCCCCCCTTGCGCGCTCAACCAAACAGCTGGTGGCATAGGTCCCGGCTGGCAGCCAGCAGGATCGGCAAGAAGCGCTGCTCCAGTTCGCTGCGCGTGACCCGCCCGACGTGGGTACTTACGTTCAAGGCTGCCAGCACCTGCCCGGAAGCGTCATACACCGGCACGGCAATCGAGCGCAGCCCCTGCTCCAGTTCCTGGTCCACCACACACCAGCCTTGGGCGCGGACCTGCTGAATACAGGCGAACAACGATTCGGCATCATGCAAGGTACGGCTGGTGCGCGCCTTGAGGTCGGCCCGCTCCAGGTATTCGCGCAGACTGGTGTCATCCAGCGCCGCCAGCAGAATGCGCCCCATCGACGTGCAGTAGGCGGGCAGGCGCCCGCCCACCGACAAATCGACCGAAATCAGGCGCTCGACCGTGGCCGAACGGGCTATATAAAGGATGTCGTCACCTTCGAGGGTGGCCATGTTGGCCGCCTCGTGCAGTTGGTCGCTGATGCGGTCCAGGTACGGCTGGGCCGAAATCGCCAATGGCGTGGATGACAGGTAGGCATGCCCCAGGGTCAGCACTTTGGGTAGCAGCGAGTAGGTGCGCCCATCCGTGGTGGCATAGCCCAGCTTGATCAGCGTGTGCAGGCAACGGCGCACGGCGGCCCGGGGTATTTCGGTACGGTGGCTGATCTGGGCGATGGTGAGGTGGCGCTTGCGCTCCTGGAAAGCCTGGATCACCGCCAGGCCACGGGCCAGGGATGTCATGAAGTCCGGGTCGCCGGTGAAAGCCTGGATGCGCTTGGCCGGCGAGGCCACGATCGGCGGCGCCATGGCCGCCAACACAGGCCGTGCCGCCTCTGGGCTGGCAGAAGCGTTGTCCACCGTTTCGTCACTCATCGCACACCTCAAAAAAAACGCCGATTCGTGCGATTATCGAACAAACGGCCGATAATCGCAATTGACCGCTGACACTTTTGCTTATACCTTTCTCCTGCCACATGTGGCTTCTTTGGAGAGACTGGTCAGGTACCCACCGTAGAAGTCCCCAGGCAACGGCCTCGCCTTTCGGCGGGGCCGTTTTTCATTCCCCCCTCGTCAGCTTGTTGCCCGAACTTTTATCCGGCATGCCTTTCAAACTTGTAAGAAAGCCCCAACTTGTTTACCGGCACATGCCATAACGTGCGTCGGATGATGGCGGTGCAGGTTAAATAACGATGTTCGGCAAATTATCGGTTGCTATAATCGGCACCACAGTCGTGACGCAATTGTGCCCACGGAACCTTCCGTGGAACCAAGCCGTTGCGGCCGGAACAGGGCGCACAAGCGCATAACGCGTTACCCCCGTGATTACACTTAATTCAGGTACTGCATGTGACGAAAGATGAACTGCGCGCAGAACTCGAGCGCCAGGCTGAACGTTACAAGGATGTCTACGGCGGCGAAGTCACCACCTATGCCGCACAAACGGAACCGGAGCGCAAACCCTGGCGCAAACGCGCCAGCCTGCGCGACCAGGCTTTCAGCCAGGAACTGGAACGGATGGAAAAGGAACTACGCAGCGAGAACCCCTGACCCGGGTCAATGCAGCGCTGTGTTCGCCCGGCTCGCCCGGGCGTGTTGGTCTTATTACCCAAGCGAAGTGAAATGGATTTTCACAAATTTCAAACGATCGTTTTAATTAGCACCGAAGCTGGACCTTTACGTTTTTGACCTGCTTTTCGCAGCAATTCGCCGATTTAAGCTGAACTTGCCCTGTAATCAAGGGCCGCTCGCAGGGCAGCTTTGGCGCTTTTGGCCGTGCCAACGGCCTGCTGGAGGTGCATCGATTGCCAAGGTTTTCTGGCATAATCCCGCCCCCCTATGACCGCCAGACAACCTTCATGATCGATTTATTCAGCGGACTGGATGCCTGGGTATTGGTGAGCCTGCTGCTCGCCTTGACCTTCGTACTCGCCTTCGAGTTCATCAATGGCTTTCATGACACCGCAAACGCGGTAGCTACCGTCATCTATACCAAAGCCATGCCTCCCCACCTCGCCGTGTTCTTCTCCGGCGTGTTCAACTTCTTCGGCGTACTGCTGGGCGGTGTCGGGGTGGCCTACGCCATCGTGCACCTGCTGCCGGTAGAGTTGCTGATCAATGTGAACACCGGGCACGGCCTGGCCATGGTCTTCTCCCTGCTGGCCGCGGCCATCACCTGGAACCTCGGCACCTGGTATTTCGGTATTCCCGCTTCCAGCTCGCACACGCTGATCGGCTCTATTCTGGGTGTAGGTTTGGCCAATGCCCTGATCAACGACATCCCGCTGGGAGACGGCGTTAACTGGCAGAAAGCCATCGACATTGCCATGTCGCTGGTGGTCTCGCCAATGGCCGGCTTCGCCGTAGCCGCCCTGGTGCTGCTCGGCCTGAAGTGGTGGCGCCCGCTGTCGAAGATGCACAAGACCCCCGAACAGCGCCGTAAACTCGACGACAAGAAGCACCCGCCCTTCTGGAACCGCCTGGTCCTGGTGGTTTCTGCCATGGGTGTGAGCTTCGTGCACGGTTCCAACGACGGCCAGAAAGGCATTGGCCTGATCATGCTGGTGCTGATCGGTATCGTTCCGGCCAAGTTCGTGCTCGACCTGAACAGCACCACCTATCAGATCGAGCGTACCCGCGACGCCACGCTGCACATGAGCCAGTTCTACGAGCGCAACGCCGCCACCCTGGGCGAGTTCCTGGCCCTGGGCAAGGCCAAGGCCAGCGACCTGCCGGAACAGTTCAGTTGCAACCCGCAGCAGACCGAGCCGACCATCGCCGCACTGCAGACCTCGTTGCAAGGCGTGACCGACTATCACAGCCTGGCTGCCGAGAAGCGCGTTGAAGTACGCCGCTACCTGCTGTGCCTGGACGACACCGCGAAGAAGGTTGGCAAGCTGCCTGGCCTGGAAGCCCGCGAAAAGGCCGACCTGGAAAAACTGCGCAAGGACCTTACCGCCACCACTGAATACGCCCCGTTCTGGGTAATCGTGGCCGTTGCCCTGGCCTTGGGCCTGGGCACCATGGTGGGCTGGAAGCGTGTGGTGCTGACCGTTGGCGAGAAGATCGGCAAGCAGGGCATGACCTATGCCCAGGGCATGTCGGCACAGATCACCGCGGCCTGTGCCATCGGCATGGCCAACGTGTTCGCCTTGCCGGTGTCGACCACGCATGTGCTGTCGTCCGGCGTGGCCGGCACCATGGTCGCCAACAAAAGCGGCCTGCAAGGTGGCACCGTCAAAACCATCCTGATGGCTTGGGTTCTGACCCTGCCAGCCTCGATGGGCCTGGCGGCCGGCTTGTTCTGGCTGGCGTCCAAGGCCATTGGCTGAGTGACACCGCAATTAGGAAAAGGCGTCCCCCGGGGCGCCTTTTTCATATCGGCAACTGGGCCCACAGGCACTGCGCAAGGCCCAGGCTCGATACGGTCCAGGTGGCAGCCAACTATTTTTTCTTGCCCCCCAACAACGACCCCATCAACCCCCGCACCAGCTGCCGCCCCAACTGGTTGGCTGCCTGGCGCACCGCCGACTTGATCGCCTGCCCCGCCGCACTCTGCAAGAACTCACCGGCCTTGTCGGCAAAGCTCTCTTCATCGGTCTTCGGTTGCGGCGCCGGCTCCACCGCCTCACCTTTGCGCTGGGTCAGCATTTCATAGGCCGACTCACGGTCCACCGGCTTGTCATAGCGCCCGGCCAGCGGCGAAGCAGCAATCAGCGCACCGCGCTCCGCAGCACTCAACGGCCCGATCCGCGATTGCGGCGGTGCCACCAACACGCGCTGGACCATGGCCGGGGTGCCCTTCTCTTCAAGCGCCCCCAGTAGCGCTTCGCCAATGCCCAGTTCGGTGAGCACGCTCAAGGTGTCGAACGCCGGGTTGGGGCGGAAGCCATCGGCTACCGCCCGCAATGCCTTCTGCTCCTTCGCCGTGAATGCCCGCAAGCCATGCTGAATGCGCAAGCCCAACTGGGCCAGCACCGCATCCGGCAAGTCACCCGGCGACTGGGTGACGAAGAACACACCCACACCTTTGGACCGGATCAGCCGTACCACCTGCTCCAGGCGCTCCTGCAGCGCCTTGGGCGTGCCGTTGAACAACAGGTGCGCCTCGTCGAAGAACAACGCCAGCAGCGGTTTTTCGGCATCGCCGCGCTCGGGCAACTGCTCGAACAATTCAGCCAGCAGCCACAACAGGAAGGTGGCGTAGACCTTGGGGGCCTCATGCACCAAGCGGCTGGCATCAAGCAGGTGGATCCGGCCGCGGCCATCGGGGTCCGGGCGCAGCACGTCTTCCAGTTGCAACGCCGGCTCGCCGAACAGCGCCTCGGCCCCCTGTTGCTCGAGGGTTGCCAGCCGGCGCAACAAGGCCTGGGTCGAGGCAGTGGTCATCAGCGCGCTGTCTTCACCCAGCAATTGCGGGTTGTCTTTCAGGTGGGCAAGCAGCGCCTTGAGGTCTTTCAGGTCGAGCAGCAACAGGCCTTCACGGTCGGCCACCTTGAACGCTGCATACAACGCCGCCTGCTGGCTGTCGGTCAGTTCCAGCAAGTTGCCCAGCAGCAGCGGCCCCATTTCACTGAGGGTCGTGCGCAGCGGGTGGCCGGACTGCCCCGCGATATCCCACAACGTCACCGGGTAGGCCCGTGGCGTATGCCCAAGCCACGGCATGCCGGCGATGCGCTCGGCCACCTTGCCCTGCGGTGCACCGGCGGCGCCCAGGCCACACAAGTCACCTTTCACGTCGGCGGCAAACACCGCGACCCCGGCGTCACTGAACACTTCCGCCAGGCGTTGCAAGGTGACGGTCTTGCCTGTACCGGTGGCGCCTGCCACCAGGCCGTGGCGGTTGGCCAGGCGCATGGCTTGCCCGAGCGGCTGGCGATCCGGGCCCGATCCCACAACTATGGTCGAAGTTTCCAACATCTCTTTAATCCCCTGCTCAAGCTTTAACTGAAACCGGCCGATACCTTCGGGTGATATTCGTCTTAGAAGAGAGGAACAACCGAAAAGGGATTTTTCCGGATATTGCACAGCCTTGCGGCCTCACTCGTGCGAACGCCCTGATTAAAACCTTAGCGGAACCGATTACGCCATGAATAAAAGCCTGCGTTTCAGCCACAAGATACTGTTGGCCGCCTCACTGATCGTCATACTCGCCTTCAGCCTTTTCACCCTTTACAACGATTACCTGCAGCGTAATGCCATCCGCGAGGACCTGGAAAACTACCTGGCTGAAATGGGTACTTCCACGTCCACCAACATCCGCAACCTGTTCGACGGGCGTATCAAACTGGTGGAAAACCTGGCGCAGAACATTGCCCAGAACCCGGCCAACGCTGAAACATTCATGGGCCAGCGCGCACTGCTCTCCAGCTTCCTGACCGTTTACCTGGGCAAGATCGACGGCGGCTTCAGTGTTCGCCCGGACGCGAAGATGCCCGACGGCTACGACCCTCGCATCCGGCCCTGGTACAAGGATGGCATGAATGCCAGCGGGGCCATGTTGACCGAACCGTACATCGACATGACCACCAACAAGATGGTCATCGGCATCCTCAGCAAGGTCTCCAGCAGCGTGGGTGTGGTCGGTGGCGACCTGGCGCTGGACGGTCTGGTGCAAATCATCAACTCGCTGGACTTTGGTGGTATGGGCTATGCCTTCCTGGTCAATGACCAGGGCAAGATCCTGGTACACCCGGACCAGGCCCTGGTGATGAAGTCGCTGTCAGACCTGTTCCCGCAACACACACCCAAGCTGAGCAACGAACTGACCGAAGTGCAAAGCGACGGCCAGGCACGCTTGCTGACCTTCACCCCGATCACCGGCCTGCCCTCGGCCAATTGGTACATCGGCCTGTCGGTGGACAAGGCCAAGGCCTTCTCGATGCTGAGCACCTTCCGCACCTCGGCAGTGGTTGCCACGGTCGTCGCCGTGGTCATCATCATCGCCTTGCTCGGCTTGCTGATTCGCGTACTGATGCAGCCGTTGCACACCATGACCCGCGCCATGGAAGACATCGCCGAAGGTGAGGGCGACCTGACCAAGCGCCTGCGCATCCATAACCATGATGAATTCGGCATTCTCGGCAACGCCTTCAACCGCTTCGTCGAGCGTATTCACAGCAGCATCCGCGAAGTGTCCTCGGCCACCGAGCAAGTCAACGAAGTGGCGCTGCGGGTGATCAGCGCCTCGAACTCATCAATGACCAACTCCGATGAGCAGGCCAACCGCACCAACAGCGTGGCCGCGGCCATCAACGAACTGGGTGCCGCGGCCCAGGAAATCGCCAGCAACGCTGCCCAGGCCTCGCAGCACGCCAGCTCCGCAAGGCTGCTGGCCGAAGAAGGCCAACAGGTGGTCGAGCGCAACATTGCGGCGATGAACCGGCTCTCGGACCTGATCGTCACTTCCAGCGAACACATCGAGACCCTCAACAGCAAAACCGTGAACATCGGCCAGATTCTGGAAGTGATTACCAGTATCTCCCAGCAGACCAACCTGCTGGCATTGAACGCCGCCATCGAAGCGGCCCGCGCCGGTGAAGCCGGGCGTGGTTTCGCCGTGGTGGCCGATGAGGTACGCAACCTGGCCCACCGCACCCAGGAATCGGCGCAACAGGTGCAGGCCATGATCGAAGAACTGCAGGTGGGTGCCCGCGCATCGGTGGAAACCATGGATCAGAGCCAGCGCCACAGCACCGACAGCATGCAGATCGCCAATCAGGCCGGCGAACGGCTGGACAGCGTGACCGTGCGCATTGGCGAAATCGATGGCATGAACCAGTCGGTGGCCACCGCCACCGAGGAGCAGACTGCCGTGGTCGAAGCCATCAACATGGATATCAACGAGATCAACATGCTCAACCAGGAAGGTGTGGAGAACCTGCAGGCCACCCTGCGTGCGTGCTCCGACCTGGAGCAGCAGGCCGGGCGCCTGAAGCACCTGGTGGGCAGTTTCCGGATCTAGTCCCACGTGCCCCAGGGGAGCAGGTACACCCCCTCCCCTGGGGCAGCTTGCCGCGCAACCCCGATCGAACAAACTATCCTTCTGAAAGGTCAACCTTTAGGCGTGTCATCGCCGCCAACCAAGCGCCAGATGACAGACCCGAAAGACGATCCCGGAGGGATGCTGATCGTGCACATCGCCGACATCACCATGTTCTACGCCCCCGCCAGCGGTGGCGTACGAACTTATCTTGATGCCAAACATCACCGCCTCGACGCCATCCAGGGCGTACGCCATAGCCTGTTGATTCCTGGTGCCAGCGCCCACAATGCCGACGGCATCTACCAAGTACCGGCACTGCCGCTGCCTTTTGGCAAAGGCTACCGCTTCCCGGTACGCCTGGCCCCGTGGTGCAAGACCCTGCGTTCGCTCAAGCCGGACCTGATCGAGGTCGGCGACCCGTACCTGACTGCCTGGGCGGCGCTGGAGGCCCGGCGCCAGCTGGACGTGCCGGTAATCGGCTTCTACCACTCCGACCTGCCGCTGCTGGTCAGCAACCGCATGGGCAACTGGTTCACGCCCAATGTCGAGGCCTATGTCAGCAAGCTCTACGGGAATTTCGACCGGGTGCTGGCCCCCAGCCGGGTCATGGCCGACAAACTGCGCCGTCTGGGCGTGCGCGATGTACACGTACAACCGCTGGGCGTGGACCTGGCCACGTTCCACCCGTCCAAACGCGACGCCAATGTGCGTGCCGAACTGGGTATCGCCGATACCACCCGCCTGCTGATCTACGCCGGGCGTGGCTCCCGGGAAAAGAACCTGCCGGTATTGCTGGCCTGCATGCAGCAGCTGGGCCACCCCTACCACCTGCTGTTGGTGGGCTCCGGCATGCCCGCCAATGTGCCGGACAACGTCAGTGTCATCGGCCAGTTCTGCCCGCCAGAGGAGGTCGCCCGGCTGATGGCCAGCGCCGACCTGCTGGTGCATGCCGGCGACCAGGAAACCTTCGGCCTGGTCATTCTCGAAGCCATGGCCAGTGCAACGCCGGTGGTCGCCGTGCGCGCGGGTGCCTTCGGCGAAATCGTCAATGACCAGTGCGGCCGCCTGTGTACAGCCAACGATGCCCAGGCCATGGCCACAGCCGTGCGCGAGGCATTCGAGGCAGGTGTGCGCAAGCTGGGCGCGCAGGCGCGCCGCCACGTCGAGCAACACTACTCATGGGACAACGTGGTCGCGGGCCTGCTGCTGCACTACCAGGCCGTGCTCGGCCATCAGCCTCTGGTGCGCGCCCATGCTTGAGTCACGCCCCGCACCGCGCAGCCTGATGCTGGTACTGCATGATGTCGCGCCTGAAACATGGCCCGACTACCAACCTTTCGTGGAGGCTGTGGATGCTATCGGCGGTGTGCCCATGACTTGGCTGGTGGTTCCGGACTTTCACCAGCGCAACCCGCTGTTGCGCTCACCGGCGTTCTGCCACCTGCTTGAACGGCGCCTGGCCGAGGGCGACGAACTGGCGCTGCATGGCTACTACCATGCCGACAACGGCCCGCCGCCGCGCACGCCAGGCGACTTCTTCATGCGCCGCATCTATACCCACGAAGGCGAGTTCTATGGCCTTGATCAACAGCAGGCCCTGCAGCGCCTGGAACAGGGCCTGGCCGTGTTCGCCCAACAGCAATGGCCGGTGGCAGGTTTCGTGGCGCCAGCCTGGTTGATGAGCGAAGGCACCCGCCAGGCGCTGCGCCAGCTGCCTTTGCGCTACACCAGCACACCGCAGCACCTGTACCGCTTGCCCGAGTTCACCCCGATCAAGGCGCCAGGGCTGGTGTGGAGCGCCCGCAGTGCCTGGCGCCGGGGGCTTTCGCGGGCCCTGTGCGACTGGCAGTGCAGACGGTGGCAGAACGCCGAAACCCTGCGCCTGGGCCTGCACCCGGTGGACATGCGCCACCGTAGCTCCCGCGAGTACTGGCTCAATACCCTGCGCACCCTGATGGCCCAAGGTCGCGAACCCCTCACCAAGTCCGCCTGGCTGGACCGACGGGTCAGCGCATGAGCCGTCTGGCCTGGCTAGGCCTGGCACTTGTCGCAGCAATGCTGGTGCCAGCCCTGCTTGGCGGCAGTGACCTGCTGCCCCGGTTGCAAGGGTTCGATCCCGGCCTGTTGCTGACCCTGTTGGGCATGATCCTGCTGTGCTGGGTGATCAACGCCATGCGCCTGCGCCTGTTGCTGGGCCAGCAAGGCGCAAGGCTTGGGCACCTGCGCAGCCTGGGCGTGGTGATGGCCACCGAGTTCGCCATCTGCACCACCCCCGGCGGCAGTGGTGGCCCGTTGACCCTGATGGCGCTGCTGGCACGCGAGCGCATCGGCCCGGCGCGCAGTGGCGCCGTGTTCGCCATGGACCAATTGAACGACCTGCTGTTCTTTTTCTGCGCGATGCTGGCGATTGCGGGCTACGCATTGTTTCACAGCCTGGGCCACAGCCAGCAGAGCATGTTGCTGGGCAGTGCGTTGCTGCTGTGCAGTGCGCTGGTTGGGGTGATCGGCTTGCTGCGCTACCGCCGCGCGCTCATGCGCCTCAACGGCAGGCTGCTGCAACGCCTGGGCGTGGCCGCACCGCGCAAGCGCCGCTGGGCCCGCAAACTGCTGCACTTCATCGCCGCACTGGCGCAGACCTGGCAGTTGCCCAAGCGCACGCTGGCGCTGGTGTTCACCCTCACCTGCATCCACTGGGGGCTGCGCTACAGCGTGTTGTACCTGGTATTGCGCGGGTTGGGCGGGGAGCTGGCATGGATCCCCAGCTTTCTGGTGCAGATGCTGTCGCTCAGTGCCGGGCAATTCAGCCTGCTACCGGGCGGGGCAGGTGCGGCCGAGCTGACGTCTGCAAGCCTGCTGACGCCGCTGGTGGGCAGCTCCACCGCCGCCGCGGCGATCCTCATCTGGCGGGCAGTCACTTATTACTTTTACCTGCTGGCAGGCGGGCCGGTGTTCGTGTGCCTGCTGGCGCGTCCGTTGCTGACGCGCTGGCGGCGCCAGGCGGTTTGAGCCGCTGCCACAGTTCGGCGGCGCCGGGGAAATCGGTGCCGTCGGTGTCGGCCAGCGCTTGCGGGTCGTAGCGCGCCAGGCAGCCTTCACCCACGGTGGGCGGGGCCGTAGCGGTGGGTTGGTTGCGCCGTTTGGCCATCGGTATGTTCCTCAAGCGTAGCGATAGGGCTGCCGAGCAGCCCCAAAGGCTTGCAGGCAACCCAACGGTATCAGTCGAAGACCACCGTCTTGTTGCCATGCACAAGCACGCGGTCTTCGAGGTGATAACGCAGGCCACGTGCCAGCACCATCTTTTCCACATCACGGCCAAAGCGAACCATGTCTTCGATGCTGTCAGCGTGGCTGACGCGCACCACATCCTGCTCGATGATCGGGCCGGCATCCAGTTCTTCGGTGACGTAGTGGCACGTTGCACCGATCAGCTTCACCCCACGCAGCGCGGCCTGGTGGTAAGGCTTGGCACCCACGAACGACGGCAGGAAGCTGTGGTGAATGTTGATGACCTTCTCAGCATAATCCCGGCATAGTTGCGGCGGCAGGATTTGCATGTAGCGGGCCAGCACCACGACATCGGCCGCGTGTTCTTCGACCAGGCGCGACACTTCGGCAAAGGCCGGGGCCTTGTCCTTGGGGTCGACCGGTACATGGAAGAACGGTATGCCGTGCCACTCGACCATGCTGCGCAGGTCGTCGTGGTTGGAAATGACACACGGGATCTCGCAGTCCAGTTCATCGGTATGCCAGCGGTGCAGCAGGTCAGCCAGGCAATGCGACTCGCGGCTGGCCATCAGCACCACGCGCTTTTTCTGCGCCGAGTCGGTAATCCGCCAGGTCATGGAGAACTCTTCGGCAATCGGCGCAAACGCCTCACGGAAGGCTTCGATACCGAAGGGCAATGATTCGGCGCGGATTTCATGACGCATGAAGAACCAGCCGCTCTGCTCATCGGAGTGATGGCTGGCTTCGTTGATCCAGCCATTGTACAAGGCCAGGAAATTACTGACTTTCGCCACGATCCCTACACGGTCGGGGCAGGCGATCACCAGACGATAGGTGCGCATGAATGAGACTCCAGAACTTCGCAAAGGCGCTTATTCTAGCGGCACGCAAGGAAAAGCGCAGTATTGATTGCAGCGGCCGCGGCCACTGTAGCAACCACGCTGGCAATGTGGACACTATCTGACACAGCCGGCGAAATGGCACACGCTAATGTAAATTTTTGTTCACCGGAGAAATATTGTCACAGCTTAATCAACAGTTAATTGCCCAACATTATGTTTACTTGCGAGTATCGGCTGTCTATTATTGCCCCACACATTTCTGAACACGCATTAAGGAACACTCCATGTCCCTGATCAACGAGTACCGCGCCACCGAAGAAGCCATCAAAGAACTTCAGGCTCGCCTGGCCAACCTGTCGCAGGACGACAAGCTGAAGAAAGAGCTGGAGTTCGAAGGCAAACTGCGCAACCTGATGGGCGAGTACTCCAAGTCCCTGCGCGACGTGATTGCCCTGCTCGACCCAGAGTCGAAACTGAGCAAAGCACCGCGTGGCACCGTCAAGGCTGTTGCTACCAAGCGTGCCCGCAAGGTCAAGCAATACAAGAACCCGCACAACGGTGAAGTGATCGAAACCAAAGGCGGCAACCACAAGACCCTGAAAGAGTGGAAAGCCAAGTGGGGCGGCGACGTGGTCGAGAGCTGGGCTACCCTGCTGGACTGATTGTTCAGCCCCTGCCCTCTTATCGATCGAGTAGGAGGCGGGTTCACACCCGCCGTCCTCTCACACCACCGTGCGTACGGTTCCGTACACGGCGGTTCAGGTTATGCGACTAAGCCGGTTGATCGTATCCAGTATCGAGACCAATCCGAGTTGATCCCACAGTTTCTTCGGTAGGGCCTGATTCACATGTGGCGCACCCGAGTTCCACCATGGGCCTCGGCCATTGAAAGCAGATTTACAAGCACGCTCTCGGCTTAGACCCAGACGCATCAGGTTGCTGATCCTCGTAGAGGGTTGCTTCCATTGCCGCCAGATGACACAGCGAAGTTTGTGCCTGATCCACCCGTCCAGCTCTTCTAGTGGGCGCCTGCTCTGACTGAGCTTGAAGTAACTCGCCCAGCCCCGTACCACGGGGTTCAGCCGCTCGATGATATAGGCCACCTTGCGGCCTCGCGCCCCGCGCAGCAGCTCCTTGAGCCGACTGCGCAGGCGACCAAGGCTCATCGTCGCTACCCTCAGCCTAGGCTGTTGATGCCAGCTCATCCCATAACCCAAGTAGTCGCATTTCCACGCCCGTGCCACTTGGCTCTTCTTCCTGTTCACCGTCAGTTTCAGACGCTCTTTCAGGAAGCGCTCGACGCTGGTCAGTACTCGCTCGCCTGCCCGCTGACTACGTACATAGATGTTCGCATCATCGGCATAGCGCACAAAACGGTGCCCCCGCCGCTCCAGTTCACGGTCAAATTCGTTGAGCAGGATGTTCGACAGCAACGGCGAGAGCGGGCCGCCTTGCGGCGTCCCTTCCTGCCGTGGGCTGACGACACCGCCCGACATGACCCCGGCTTCAAGGTAACGGCGGATAAGCCTGAGCACGCATTTGTCTTCGACACGGCGCTCGATACAGGCCATGAGTATGTCGTGGTTGACCCGATCAAAGAACTTCTCCAGATCAAGTTCCACGCACCAGCGATGGCCCGCCCCCACATGGGAGCGGGCCGTTTCGACGGCTTGATGAGCGCTTTTGCCCGGACGAAAGCCATAGCTGTAGTCCGAGAACAGCGGGTCAAAGATTGGCGTGAGCTGTTGCTGCAGGGCTTGCTGGATCAGGCGATCCACGACACTGGGAATCCCCAGTTGCCGGGTACCGCCCTGCGGTTTGGGAATTTCGACCGCCCGCACTGCCTGGGGATGGTATTCACCAGCCAGCAACCTGGCCTTGAGAGTTGGCCAATACTGTTTCACATAGCCAGCCAAGTCAGCGACCGTCATGCCATCGGCACCCGGTGCTCCCTTGTTGCTGACCACACGCTGATACGCACGTTTGAGGTTGGCCGGTGCAAGCACCCGCCCCATCAGCGTGTCCGGCTCCGCGTTCGTCCACGCCACAGACGCCGTCGATGCCTGCGCACTGCCAGCCGTCACTCTCGGATTCTGTCCGGAACTTGGGGTCACAGTTCTCCCTCGGAGAAATTTCTGCTTTTCGACATTCGACGAGACTCTGGCGCCTACTGGCGGCATAACCTGTTCGGCCCTTGGTGGCGCGGTTAACTGCCACTTACTACGGCTTCGGCTGACTTCTGCACGTCCATCCCGTCGCCTCTTGACGCTCGGTAGCACAATGGCAAACGTGCAGATCTCCCAGGGTAATTCGCGTGACCTTCCTGCTTATGCCTGTCGGATCTACGTCGCAGCGTTCCGTGCAAGTATCGGGCTTTGAAGATATTGGCCTTCTCACCCCGCTGCGCCGCCTCTATCCGCTTCCTGTTCGTCAGGCCAGCATTTTGCCTCGGGCTTCCTTCAGATTCGCGTTCGCCCGCGACACCCTTGCCTCTGGCTAACACTTCCCCTTGCCGGGTGTGTAGAGGACTTTCACCTCCAAGTCACCCGCTTGGCCACCATAGTCAAGCGGGTTGCGCTGACGCGCAACGCGCCATGCCTGGCGCACCAATACAAAACGCCGGCACATTGCCGGCGTTTTTGTTTGTCTGGCCTTCAGTCAATTGCAAACTGTTGTTGCAAGTTCCGGGCATGTACTTGCCATGCCTCCAGCACCCGCCGCCCGGCCTCGTCGGCGCGCTCCCAGGCCTGCAGACGCGCCTGCTCGAAATCACCCAATGTGTTCGGCGCCCCCCACTGCGGCTGGCTAAGGCGCTGCTGGCAGAACGCATACCACCGCTGGCGCTCCTCGGGGGTCAAGGTGTCCGGAAAGTTGCGCGCCCGGTAACGGAACAACAGCTCAGGCAAGCGCGGGTCATCGAACAGCCACTGCCCCCGGCCCAATTGCGCCGGCTCCAGCGCACGAACTTGCTCGCATAGACGCCGGTCACGGTCACCAATAAAACCGTTATACAACTGCTGCTCCGGGTCCTCACTCGGCGCGAAATCGTCCTTGCCGTAAATGTGCTCCAGCTTGTCCTGCCATTGCGCCTGTTGATCGGCCAACTGTTCACCGCGCGATTGTAACAACGTCAAGTCGATGCCCAGCCGCTGTTGATCGGCAGGGCGTAATACCGACAGTGGCGCAAGTACCGGGCAGCGATTGATCTGTACCAGTTTAAGCGGCACCGGTAGTTCGCCATCGGCCAAATCCTCGTGCCGGGTGTACAAGCGCTGACGCAATACTTCAGCACTTTCCCGGAGTAATGGCAGGGTTTCCTGATGCAGGTCGCAGACAATCAGTGCATTGCGATTGTGCGGGTGCCAGGCCAATGGCAAGACCACCCCCAGGTAATTACGCGCTGCTGAAAAACGCCCGGATACATGCACCAGCGGTTGTAGCAAGCGGATCTGTTCCATGACTTTATGCTTGCTGCGCAACTGGAACAGCCAGTCATACAACTTGGGCTGTTTTTGCCGGATCAGTCGCGCCAGGGCAATGGTTGCCCGCACGTCGGAAAGCGCTTCATGCGCATGCCCGTGATCAATGCCGTTGGCCTTGCTCAACAGCTCCAGACGCAGGCTGGTGCGCCCGTCCTGCTGCGGCCACTCGATGCCCTCCGGGCGCAGGGCGTAAGCCGTGCGCACGATGTCGATCAGGTCCCAGCGGCTGTTGCCGCCCTGCCATTCACGGGCATAGGGGTCGAAAAAATTCCGGTACAGGCTGTAGCGGGTCACTTCGTCATCGAAACGCAGGGTGTTATAGCCCGCCCCACAGGTGCCTGGTTGTGCCAGCTGCGCATGCACGCGGGTCATGAATTCGGCTTCGCACAGGCCTTGCTCGGCCAGTAACTGCGGGGTGATGCCAGTCACCAGGCACGCAGCCGGGTGCGGCAGAATATCGTCGGCGGGGCGGCAGTAAAGGCTGATCGGCTCGTCGATCTCGTTGAGGTCGAAGTCGGTGCGCAGGCCGGCGACCTGCAGCGGCCGGTCACAGCGCGGGTTGATGCCGGTGGTTTCGTAGTCGTGCCAGAAAATGCTGGAGGTCACGGGGTCGTCCTGTCTTGCGAGGTCGACCCGATTCTAACGCGATTCCAGGGCGCCAAGGCTCAGGCAGAGGCGTTGGCCGGGCGGAAGCTGAAATAGTCGCGCAGCGAGCGCACGAAATCGTCGTACTCGCGCGGGGCCTGCAGCAGCATGAAGCCCGAATCGTAATGCCCAGGGGTCTGGTCCTCACTGCACCACAGGCAACTGGCGGTCAGGTTGACGAACTGGAACCCGCCGCCGGCCAGCGGCATGCGAAGTTGCAGTTCATAATCGGGCCCTACCAGCACGGGCAGTTGGCTGATGACCATCAGGCCGTCTTCCGAGGCGTTGCCGAGCAGGCCGATTTCCTGGTCGGTAAAGCGGTTGAACACCTTGAGGGCACAAGGGAGCTGATGGCGTTCGATGCGGCGTTTGTTGAACATGATGGCGAGTGTATTCCGTACCTGATGCCAGGAATACAAGGTACTGGCGGTTGTTGTAACAGCTGGGTTACAGATTAGCGCAGCACGCGCCGCGAAGCCCGTGAAATAAACCACACCTTTGTATTAGCGCCAAGGTGCAGTAGTCGCCGGCCGGGCCACGGCCGCTTCGGTACCGCGCAAATGACCAAGTTTCTCAAGCGTCTGCAGGCGGGCCTGGGCGCGATAGGCGTACTCGTTGCGCGGGTATTGCTGGATCAAGTACTGGTAGGTCTGGGCTGCGTCCACGTACAACGCCTGGCGCTCCAGGCACTGGCCGCGCAGCAGCGACACTTCGGGGTGGATGAACGGGCGCGCGCGGCTGGTACGGTCTACTTGTGACAGCTCCAGCATCACCCGCGCGCAATCACCCCGGTCATAGGCGCGATAGGCATTGTTCAGGTGGTGGTCCATGGACCAGCGGGTACAGCCGACAGCACTGGCGGCGAGGGCGAAAACGATCAGGGCTCGCATGGCAATCTCCTTTGATAGCAAACCTATCGGCCGCTGTCGGGTTTTCTTCAGCGGCGCGCGACAAGTGCCAGGCCGCCACGAGCGGCATGAATGCCGCACGCGCTTTTCTCTGTAGCTTACTGCTTGTAGCTTGCAGCTGCCCTACCGCGGAAGTCACAGGTAGTGCAACGGAACAATGACTACAGCGAGATTCAGGAGTAGCCTTTCGCTGCGCTTCACTATAGGAGTCTGTGCATGAGCATCCGCCGTACCAAAATCGTCGCCACCCTTGGCCCCGCCAGCAACTCGCCGGAAGTGATCGAACAGCTGATCCTCGCCGGTCTCGACGTGGCACGCCTGAACTTCTCCCACGGCACGCCGGACGAGCACAAGGCCCGCGCGCGCCTGATCCGCGACATCGCTGCCAAGAACGGCCGCCATGTTGCACTGCTGGGCGACCTGCAGGGTCCGAAGATCCGCATCGCGAAGTTCGCCAACAAGCGCATCGAACTGAAGATCGGTGACAAGTTCACCTTCTCCACCGCCCACCCGCTGACCGAAGGCAACCAGGATATCGTCGGCATCGACTACCCGGACCTGGTCAAGGACTGCGGTGTCGGTGACGAACTGCTGCTCGACGATGGCCGCGTGGTCATGCGCGTCGAAACCGCCACCGCCGATGCCCTGCACTGCGTGGTGATCATCGGTGGCCCGCTGTCGGACCACAAGGGCATCAACCGTAAAGGTGGCGGCCTGACCGCACCGGCCCTGACCGAAAAGGACAAGGCCGACATCAAGCTGGCTGCGGAAATGGACCTGGACTACCTGGCCGTGTCGTTCCCGCGGGACGCCAGCGACATGGAATACGCGCGCAAGCTGCGTGACGAGTCCGGTGGCAGCGCCTGGCTGGTGGCCAAGATCGAGCGCGCCGAAGCCGTCGCCGACGACGAGACCCTGGACAAGCTGATCCTCGCTTCCGATGCCGTCATGGTCGCCCGCGGTGACCTGGGCGTGGAAATCGGCGACGCCGAGCTGATCGCCATTCAGAAGAAGATCATCCAGCACGCTCGCCGCAACAACAAGGCAGTGATCGTGGCGACCCAGATGATGGAGTCGATGATCCAGAACCCGATGCCGACACGTGCCGAAGTCTCCGACGTGGCCAACGCCGTGCTCGACAACACCGATGCGGTCATGCTGTCGGCGGAAAGTGCTGCCGGTTCGTACCCGATCGAAGCCGTACAGGCCATGGCCCGCATCTGTTCCGGTGCCGAGAAGCACCCGACCAGCCAGCGCTCCAGCCACCGCCTGCACACCACCTTCGAGCGCTGCGACGAAAGCATCGCCCTGGCGGCGATGTACACGGCCAACCACTTCCCGGGCGTGAAGGCGATCATCGCCTTGACTGAAAGCGGCTACACCCCGCTGATCATGTCGCGCCTGCGCTCGCACGTGCCGATCTTCGCGCTCTCGCCGCACCGCGCGACCCAGGCACGGGCCAACATGTTCCGTGGCGTCTACCCGATTGCCTTCGACCCCGCTTCGCTGCCCGCCGACAAAGTCAGCCAGGCAGCTGTCGACGAACTGCTCAAGCGTGGCTTGGTAGAACAAGGCGACTGGGTGATCCTGACCAAAGGGGACAGCTACCACACCATCGGTGGCACCAATGGCATGAAGATCCTGCATGTGGGTGATCCGCTGGTCGGCTGAGCCTGCCTCAAAGAGGGGCCGCTCTGCGGCCCTTCGCGGGCATGCCCGCTCCCACCGGTACAGCGTCAGCCTCACCCCTGTGGGAGCGGGCGAGCCCGCGAATAGGCCGGCACAGTCAACCTGGCTGCCTCAGGCATGTTCAACGAAGACGTCAGTAAATACTTGCCCCCGCGGCACGCCGGCAATGAACAGCCGCCGCGCAAACCGGTCCACACTCCCCGCTGCCCCACACACCAGCGCCACCGTCTGCCGCGAAGGCGGCCGCAACCGCGCCAGCGCTTCATCCATCTGCGCTTCCAGCACCAGCTCGACCTGCACGCCCTGCAGTTGCATCAGGGGTTCAGCCAGATAGTGCCCGGCGCTGTTGCGCGCCACATGCAGCACCCGAATCTCGCCGCGATGCCCCTGCCGCACAGCCTCACGCAAGATCCCCCACAACGGCGCAAGCCCGGTTCCGGCTGCCAGCAGCCAGAGCGGCCGATCCTGCCAATCCAGGTCGTAGTGCAACGCACCACCCCTGAATTCGCCCAGGCGCAGCACATCTGCTACCTGCAAACCACGAGCCTTGTCGCAAAAGGCGCCGGGGCGCCGGCAATCGATGTGAAACTCCAGGAAGTCATCTTCCCCCGGCAGGCTGGCCAGTGAATAAGGCCGCGCTACCGAACCATTCCACAGCACCACATGCTGCCCCGCCTGGTAACGCACCGCCCGCTCGGGCCGTAGCCGTACACGCAACAGGTCACCGTACCAGTCCAGCGCACAGACGTGCGCCGGCACACCATCGCGCTGCGGGTCGAACAACGCAACCTGCAAGTCCTCGATCACCCTGCACTGGCAAGCCAGGCGCCAGCCCAGGGCGTGCTGGTCCAGGGCCAGGGCCTCAGGCATGGCGTCCAGCGGCTGCCCGGCCTGGCAGTACACCAGGCAGGCGTGGCAGCTTCCGGCGCGGCAGCTGTAGGGCACGTTGAGCCCGGCCTCGTTCAGGGCATCGAGCAGGTTGCTGCCGGTCGGCACCGCCCAGCGGTGCTCGCCTACGCAAAGTTCGGGCATCTTCAGGTATCTCTTCCCGCTTCAGGTTGTGGGGGGCGCTCTGCGCGCCCGTCGATAGTAAGGCCAACCACAGGCGTCAGCAGCAAAAAGGATGCCCAGCCCCAACCGACCAAGGTCCAGACCACTCGCAGGTGTGCCACGCGGTGAGGCACGCTATACTGCCGCGCCCTTTTGCGTCGGCCATGCTGCCGGCGCGCCTTTGCAAGGCGTCTCGACATGCTGGTCGGCACCGTCGAGCGTCTCTATGAATGTTCCCGTCTTTAAGAGGAGCGCGCTGCATGACCGTGATCAAGCAAGACGACCTGATTCAGAGCGTCGCCGACGCCCTGCAATTCATCTCGTACTACCACCCCGTCGATTTCATCCAGGCCATGCACGAGGCCTATCTGCGCGAAGAGTCGCCTGCTGCCCGCGACTCCATCGCCCAGATCCTGATCAACTCGCGCATGTGCGCCACCGGCCACCGCCCGATCTGCCAGGACACCGGTATCGTCACCGTGTTCGTGCGTGTGGGTATGGATGTGCGCTGGGACGGTGCCACCCTGAGCGTCGACGACATGATCAACGAAGGTGTGCGTCGCGCCTACAACCTGCCTGAAAACGTCCTGCGCGCCTCGATCCTGGCCGACCCGGCCGGTGCCCGCAAGAACACCAAGGACAACACCCCGGCCGTTATCCACTATTCCATCGTGCCTGGCGACAAGGTCGAGGTCGATGTCGCCGCCAAGGGCGGCGGCTCGGAGAACAAGTCGAAGATGGCCATGCTCAACCCGTCCGACTCGATCGTCGACTGGGTGCTCAAGACCGTACCGACCATGGGTGCTGGCTGGTGCCCGCCTGGCATGCTCGGCATCGGCATTGGCGGTACCGCCGAGAAGGCCGCGGTCATGGCCAAGGAAGTGTTGATGGAGTCCATCGACATTCATGAGCTTAAAGCCCGTGGCCCACAAAACCGCCTGGAAGAAATCCGCCTGGAGCTGTTCGAGAAGGTCAACCAACTGGGCATCGGTGCCCAGGGCCTGGGTGGCCTGACCACCGTGCTCGACGTGAAGATCATGGACTACCCGACCCACGCCGCTTCGCTGCCGGTGTGCATGATCCCCAACTGCGCCGCCACCCGCCACGCGCACTTCGTGCTCGATGGCTCCGGCCCGGCCGAGCTGGAAGCGCCATCGCTGGACGCCTACCCGGAAATCGTCTGGGAAGCCGGCCCAAGCGCACGTCGCGTCAACCTCGACGATATCACCCCGGAAGAAGTCGCCAGCTGGAAGCCGGGCGAAACCATCCTGCTCAACGGCAAGATGCTGACCGGCCGCGACGCCGCGCACAAGCGCATGGTGGAAATGCTCAACCGTGGCGAAGCGCTGCCAGTGGACCTCAAAGGCCGCTTCATCTACTACGTTGGCCCGGTCGACCCGGTCGGTGACGAAGTGGTTGGCCCTGCCGGCCCGACCACTGCCACCCGCATGGACAAGTTCACCCGCCAGATCCTCGAGCAGACGGGCCTGCTGGGCATGATCGGCAAGTCCGAACGTGGCCCCACCGCGATCGAAGCGATCAAGGACAACAAGGCCGTATACCTGATGGCTGTGGGCGGCGCTGCCTACCTGGTAGCCCAGGCTATCCGCAAGTCCAAGGTACTGGCCTTCGCCGAACTGGGCATGGAAGCGATCTACGAGTTCGAGGTCAAGGACATGCCAGTTACTGTTGCCGTAGACAGCAACGGTGAGTCGGTGCACATCACTGGCCCTGCCCTGTGGCAGAGCAAGATTGCCCAGAGCCTGGCAGTCGAAGTCAAGTAAGCCTGATGTAACAGCGGCGCCTGCTTCGCGGGTGAACCCGCTCCTACAGGGACCTCATGTCCCCGGTGGGAGCGGGTTCACCCGCGAAGCAGGCGCCGCTGCTTTCAACGCACTCTGTCAAACTGCTCTGGCCAGTCCCTGCGGGTAAACACCTGCCCTTCCCGCCGCACCCGCCGTACTTCCTCAAGGTCCACGTCACACACCAGCCACTGGCTTCTGCCCGGCTCCAGCGCTGCGCTCAAGGCAACCACACCGTCCCCCGGCATGCCATGGTCCGGCGGTACGAACAACCCTGCCCGGCCAATATTCTCATCCAGCGCCGGCGACCAGGCCGCCAGCCCTACCGTCGGGCTCTGCAACACCGCTATCTGGTTCTCCAGCGCCCGTGCCTGGGCACCGATGCGCACCCGGTGATAGCCCGCCTCGGTGTCGGTGCAGCTCGGTGCCAGGATCAGGTCGGCACCCAACTCGGCCAACTGCCGCGCCAGCACCGGGAACTCATTGTCGTAGCAGATCAGAATGCCCACACGCCCCAGTGCAGTATCGAACACCCGCAGCCCCTGGCCTGCGCTGATGCCCCACTGCTCTCGCTCGAAGCGGGTCATCATCAGTTTGTCCTGGTAGCCCAGCGGCCCCTCGGGACCGAACAGCCAGGCGCGGTTGCGGTAGGCACCGTCATTGTCCAGCACCGGCACGCTCCCCGGCTGCAGGTAGATGCCCCAGCGCCTGGCCATGCGTTCACACAAGGCGGCCCAGGCGCCGATCAGCGGTTGGATCCCGGCAATCGAACCCAGCAGGTCGCCCCGCTGTTCACCTCTCAACTGGCCGCTGAGTACCAGCCCGGCATACTCGGGCAGCAACAGCAAACGGGCGCCCGCCGCCACCGCTTCGGCGCACAGGCCCTGCAGGTGGTCGGCATAGGCGTCCCAGGTTTCATGCAGTTCGATAGCGTACTGGCAGGCCGCCAAGCGGATCATACCGGCAGTTCCTTCAGCCAGAACGACATCAGCTTGTCGGAGCTTTCCTGCTCGTCCAGGTCACGCCAGGCATAGCGGGTGCGCAGCGACGGGTCGTGCAGGAAACCGCGGTTACGCCAGAAACCATGCAACGGCTTGTAGTCTGCAGGCCGGCGCGGGTGTACACCGGGCCGCTCGACCGCACAGAACGCGCAGTAGTCGAACTCGGCCAGTTTGTGGGCATAAGACTCGCGTTCGATGAAGAAACGCACGCCCAAACCTTGGCCGCGGTACTCCGGCAACACCAGCGACTCACCAAAGTAATAAACGCTGGCCGGGTCCCGCCCCTGGGCCAGGAACGGCTGCTGGAACTCCGGGGCCACGTCCACCAGCGGCAGGCCGGTAGATGCACCCACCACCTGGCCTTGGTCCAGCGCCAGCACCACCAGGCTGCGCCCGGAACGGGCATAGTTGGCCAGGTAGTCGGCTTCGTACTCCGGGGTGCCGTCGTACAGGTAGGGGAACTCGCGGAATACGGTAAGGCGCAAGCGAGCGAGGTCATCGATATAGGGCGCGATAGCGGCGCCGTGCAACAGGCGTATTTCCATGCTTGGCGGTCGTTTTGTCGATGTGGATGACGCGCTCGGCTAAGCCGGGCTTGAGGGGGAACCGTATCATCCGGGGCAACGACCCGCCTTTTCCCTACACGACAGGTATTGTTCCATGACCGCTACCGAACTGGTAAATGCGTACTACGCTGCCTTCAACGCCGGCGACATGCCGGGCTTTCTGGCACTGCTCAGCGAAGACGTGATCCACGACATCAACCAGGGCGAGCGGCAGATGGGCAAGGCCAGGTTTGCAGCGTTCATGGACAAGATGAACCGCTGCTACCGCGAGCGCCTGGCCGACATCGTGGTCATGCAGAACGCCGACGGCAGCCGTGCGGCGGCGGAGTTCACCGTGCATGGCCAGTACCTGGCCAATGACGATGGGTTGCCGCCTGCGAACGGGCAGACCTACGTGCTGCCGGCCGGGGCCTTCTTCTACATCCATTGCGGCAAGATTGCCCGCGTGACCAACTACTACAACCTCAATGACTGGGTTGAACAGGTAGGTTGAGCCTGTACGGGCCTGTTCGCGGGTTCACCTGCGAACACCCCTGTCAGGCGATGCGGGTGCCCAGCACCTTGAGGAAGGCCGCCAGCCACGCCGGGTGCGCCGGCCAGGCCGGGGCGGTTACCAGGTTACCATCCACATGGGCCTGGTCCACGGCGATGTCGATGAACGTCCCACCCGCCAGCCGCACCTCCGGCGCACACGCCGGGTAGGCGCTGCATTCGCGCCCTTCCAGCACCCCGGCCGCTGCCAGCAACTGCGCACCATGGCACACTGCTGCAATCGGCTTGCCAGCCTGGTCGAACGCCCGCACCAGCTCCAGCACCTTCTCATCCAGGCGCAGGTACTCCGGCGCCCGGCCACCCGGGATCAGCAGCGCGTCGTAGCGCTCGGGCCGCACCCGCACGAAATCGAAGTTCAGGGCAAAGTTGTGCCCGGGTTTTTCACTGTAGGTCTGCTCACCCTCGAAATCATGAATCGCGGTACGCACGGTCTGCCCCGCCAGCTTCTCCGGGCACACCGCGTGCACCGTGTGGCCGACCATGCTCAGTGCCTGGAACGGCACCATTGCTTCGTAATCCTCGACGTAATCGCCGACCAGCATCAGAATTTTTTTCGCCGTCATCGCACACACTCCTTCGCTCGCCCGTGAACAGTCATTGCACGATAGCCGCTATCAGTCGCGGCGGTCGAGCAGGTTCACCACCAGCCGGTCGAGCCAGCCCCAGATGCGCTGCTTGACCCGCCGCCACAGCGGCCGGGCGTGCCAATGGGCCAGGTCGACTTCCTCGCTCAGGGCAAAATCGCGCTCGAAGCTGGCGACCACGGCCGCCGTCAGCGGTGGGTCCAGTGCCTCGATGTTGGCTTCCAGGTTGAAGCGCAGGTTCCAATGGTCGAAGTTGCAGGAGCCAACGCTGACCCAGTCGTCCACCACGGCCATCTTCAGGTGCAGGAAGCACGGCTGGTACTCGAAAATGCGTACACCAGCGCGCAGCAGGCGCGGGTAGTAGCGGTGCCCGGCATACCGGACCGAGGGGTGGTCGGTGCGCGGCCCGGTCAGCAGCAGCCGCACGTCCAGGCCCTTGCTGGCGGCCCGGCGCAAGGAACGGCGTACACTCCAGGTTGGCAAGAAGTAGGGTGTGGCCAGCCATACCCGTTGCTTGCCGCTGTTCAAAGCGCGCACCAGCGCGTGCAGGATGTCCTGGTGCTGACGGGCGTCGGCGTAGGCAACCCGGCCCATGCCCTGCCCCTGCGCCGGCACCTTGGGCAGGCGCGGCAAGCCAAAGCCCTCGGCGGGGCGCCATGCGGTGCGGCGGTTGTTGGCATGCCACTGGCGGTCGAACAGCAATTGCCAGTCGGCCACCACCGGGCCTTGCATCTGCACCATTACCTCGTGCCAGTCACTGCGCGCCTGGCCGGGTGTCCAGAACTCATCGGTTACGCCCGTGCCGCCGACCACGGCCCAGCGCTCGTCCACCAACAGCAGCTTGCGGTGGTCGCGGTACAAGTTGCGCAGGCCGCGCTTCCAGCGCAGGGGGTTGTACCAGCGCAGCTCCACCCCCGCCGCCAGCAAGCGCTGGCGTAGCGTGCTGTTGAAGGCCAGCGAACCGTAGTCGTCAAACAGGCAGCGCACTCGCACACCCCGCCGGGCCGTGTGCTCCAGCGCTTCGACCACCGCCTCGGCACAGGCCCCAGCCTCGACTAGGTAGAGTTCCAGGTCTACCTGCGACTCGGCGCGCTCGATCGCCGCAAGCATGCGCGGAAAGAACTCGGGGCCGTCGATCAGCAGCTCGAACTGGTTACCCTCCCGCCAGGGAAATACCGGCCCCGGCATGTCAGCGCGCGGTGAAAATCAGCACCGCATTGACCGGCACCGACGGGTTGATGGACTTGAGCTTGGCAAACTTGCGCAGGTTTTCCAGCCCCGGCAGCAGGCCAAAGTCCTCGGCACGCAGCAGCAGTGGCTCGAGGGTGACCACCTGGAACCGTCGCGCATCCAGGCGGGTTGCCAGCAACAAGGCGTTGTAGCGGTGCGACTGCCCGTGCAAGGTGACCGTCAGCGGCAGGCGCAGCTCGATCTGTGCACCATCGGCCAGGTCATTGATCGGGCGCAGGTCGATTTGCGCCTTCACCGTGGCCTCGGCAAAGCGGCCGACCTCGAACAGCTGGTCACGCATCTGCTCGTCACGCAGGGGGATGCCACTGCTGACCGAATCCATCTCGATGCGCAAGCCCGCCACGCCCTTGTTGTCGACCGAACCATGCAGCACCAGGAAGCGATGCACTTCGGCGGTATCGCCGTTCTTGCCGGTAATGAACGACAAGCGCGAAGACTCGCCATCGAGGTGCCAGTTGGCATGGGCGGGCAGGCAAACAGCCAGCAACAGGGCGAAGAGCGCGGAGGGCAACTTGAACATGACAAATCTCAGAAAACCAAGCCGCCAACCTTACCCGCCCGCTTTACCGGCAGCAAGCGGCGTGCCCTGCAGGGTCTTGCGCACTCATGCAGAGCCCACAGCAGCCCAGGCCTTGTGCAGCCGTTTCTCCCGCGCCGCCGCAACCAGTGCCATCACCCCCTGATTCCGCTGCCGCAGCTCGGCCCAATGCGCCGGCCCCGCCGCCAACGCCGCGTCTACCTGCGGCCGCAGGGCCTGGAATGGCACGTACAAGCCCCAGGGGTTGTCACGCAAGCATCACCAAAGCTTCACCGGGGTGACACCGCGTCTACCTAGGCTGACTTTGCACAACAAAGCCGACCGGCCGCAACCCTTCATGGCTGGCTTATGGAGACTCGCAATGACTCGGATCGCTCACACTGGCGACAACAGCACTGAACGCCGTCTGCAAGCCGAACGCCTGGTTGGCGCCAAGGCGCTGCAAGAAGCCCAAGCCTTGCGCTACCAAGTGTTCAGCGCAGAATTCAAGGCCAAACTCAAAGGTGCCGAGCACGGCCTGGACATGGACGACTACGACGTGCACTGCCGCCATATTGGTGTACGCGACCTGAGTACCGGCAAGCTGGTGGCCACTACCCGGCTGCTTGACCACCAGGCCGCCAGCAGCCTGGGGCGGTTCTACAGCGAAGAAGAATTCCGCCTGCACGGCCTGTTGCAGCTGCAAGGGCCAGTCCTTGAACTGGGGCGCACCTGCGTAGCCCCCGCCTACCGCAACGGCGGCACCATTGCCGTGCTCTGGGGCGAGCTGGCCGAGGTCCTCAACGAAGGCCGCTACCGTTACCTGATGGGCTGCGCCAGCATCCCCATGCAGGACGGTGGCGTACAGGCCCAGGCCGTGATGCAGCGCCTGCGCGAGCGCTACCTGTGCACCGAGCACCTGCGCGCCGAACCGAAGAAGCCGCTGCCGAACCTGGCGCTGCCCAACAACGTCATCGCCGAACTGCCACCGCTGCTCAAAGCCTATATGCGCCTGGGTGCAAAGATCTGCGGCGAGCCGTGCTGGGACGAAGACTTCCAGGTCGCCGACGTGTTCATCCTGCTCAAGCGCGACGACCTGTGCCCGCGCTACGCCCGCCACTTCAAGGCGGCAGTCTGATGCCCAGGCTGCGGGTGCTGGCCCGCGTCTGCAGGCTGCTGCTGGTCGTGCTGCTCGGCGTGCTGATGGCCTGCGTGATCGCCGTGGGGCAGCGGCTGGGCCTGAAGGCCTCGCTCGAAAGGCGCCAGCGCTGGACCTGCCTGTTCATGAAGCGCCTGGTCGCAGCCCTGCCCTTCGACGTACAGGTGCGCGGGGCGCTGCCGCAGCGGCCGATGTTGTGGGTCAGCAACCATGTGTCGTGGACCGACATCCCCCTGCTGGGCATGCTGATGCCCCTGTCATTCCTGTCCAAGGCCGAAGTGCGCCAGTGGCCGCTGGCCGGCTGGCTGGCGGAACAGGCCGGCACCCTGTTCATTCGTCGTGGGGGCGGCGACAGCGAACGGCTGCGCGAGCAGATGGCCAGGCAACTGGGCCTGGCCAGGCCGCTGCTGATCTTTCCTGAAGGCACCACCACCAGCGGTCACGCCTTGCGCACTTTCCATGGCCGCCTGCTGGCAGCGGCCATCGACCGTGGCGTAGCGGTTCAGCCAGTGGCCATTCAATACCTGCGCGACGGCCAGATCGACCCGGTTGCGCCCTTTGTTGGTGACGATGACCTGGTGGCGCACCTGCTGCGCCTGTTCGCCCAGCCACGTGCGCAGGTGTGCATTCACCTGTTGCCGCCGATCGGGACCGTGGGCAAGGAACGTGCGCTGCTGGCAATGCAGGCACAGCAGGCGATTCACCTGGCGTTGTATGGGTTCGAAAACGTCGAGGCGGCGCCACGGCGGCCGGCGCGGGCTGCCTGATCTCTATCCCATGTTGCGGCACTATCGCCGGCAAGCCGGCTTTACAGGTACTGCGTTGGCCTGCAAACCTGCAGTGAACTTGTGGGAGATTCTATGGTTCCTGGCAAGGGTAGCCGGAGCATCTTCAGCGCCTGTGAGATCGAGCGCCGCCCGCGCGGCGCAATCGCGAGCTGCGCTCGCTCCTACGTTTGTTTCGGGCCAGTAACGCCTGTGACAGGCGCGCGCGGCCGCCTTGTTTGTACGGCGCGATATTGAGGCATGCACCAAGGCGTTCGCGCGCAAATCCCACAGGAATAATTGGCCCGAAACAAACGTAGGAGCGAGCGCAGCTCGCGATTGCGCCGCGCGGGCGGCGCTCGATCTCACAGGCGCTGCATAACTTGTGGCAAACACCGACAGCCCTGACGCGATCCCTGTGGGAGCTGGCTTGCCGGCGATAGGGCCGCAACAGGCAACCAACATCAGCTGCCTGACACACGCCCCGCCGCTGCAAACGCCTGCAATTGCGGGTAGAACGCGCGAAAGTCCGCCAGCAGCGGCTCGTACAGCCGCTCCAGCTCCACCATCACCCCCGCCATCGCGTCTGGCCGCGACAGCCGCCGGCCGATGCCGTTGAACACCTGTTCCAGCGTGGCGAAGTCGCCATAAGCGCCCAACCAGTCATCGGCAGCCATGAACGGCGCAATGCGCGCCAGCCGCCCCGGCAGCTCAGGCTCCGCCAGCAATACCCGATAAAACGCGCCCGTGAACTGCGCCAAGGGCTGCTCGGCATAGTCGTGCCAATGCCGCGCCAGGCAGTGGTCGAAAAACACGTCCAGCACGATGCCGGCTAAGCGCCGCCGCTCACGCGGGAACCGCGCCAGCGCCGCCAGTACCAAGGGGTGCCGGTCGGTATAGCTGTCGATATGCCGGTGCAACCGGATAGCCGCCTCCAAAGCAGGCGGGAAGCGCCCGTGCAGCGAGCCTTTGACGAAATCGCCGTACAGGCTGCCCAGCAGTTGTTGCGGGGCCGGCCCGCCCAGGTGCAAATGTGCAAGGTAGTTCATGAGCGCAGTCTACCACCGCGGCGCCCAATATCGTTATAACGCGATATAGCGATTTGAACTCAGCTAAGCACCACTGGATATTTGGATATCGGCATTCAGCGATTTATATTTCGCCCTATCGCGATATACCGCTACAACGAGCCTCACGCCATGCCACTCGATCTCGACGAAATCATAAAAGCGCTGGCCCACCCGGTCAGGCGAGAAATTCTCAGCTGGCTGAAAGACCCGGCAAACCAGTTCCCGAACCAGTACCACAGCACCGAAAACGGTGTGTGTGCCGGGCAGATCGACCAACGCTGCGGCCTTTCGCAGTCGACCGTCTCCGCCCACCTGGCCACCTTGCAGCGTGCCGGGCTGATCAGCAGCCAGAAGATCGGCCAATGGCATTTCTTCAAACGCAACGAAGCCACCATCCAGGCGTTCCTGGAACAACTGCGCCAAGCGCTTTGACCAGCAGGTAACCGACATGACCACGCTTTTCGATCCGATCACCCTGGGCGACCTGCAGTTGCCCAACCGCATCATCATGGCCCCACTCACCCGCTGCCGTGCAGACGAGGGCCGCGTGCCCAATGCCCTGATGGCCGAGTACTACGTCCAACGCGCCAGCGCCGGGCTGATTCTCAGCGAGGCAACCTCGGTCACCGCCATGGGCGTCGGCTACCCGGATACGCCCGGTATCTGGAACGATGAGCAAGTCCGCGGCTGGACCAATGTCACCAAGGCCGTGCATGGCGCGGGCGGGCGCATATTCCTGCAGCTGTGGCACGTGGGGCGTATCTCGCACCCCAGCTACCTGAACGGCGAACTGCCGGTGGCCCCCAGCGCGATCCAGGCCAAGGGGCATGTCAGCCTGGTACGCCCGCTGAGTGACTACCCCACCCCGCGCGCACTGGAAACCGAAGAAATCAGCGACATCGTCGAGGCCTACCGCAGCGGTGCGGAAAACGCCAAGGCCGCCGGTTTCGATGGTGTGGAAATTCACGGCGCCAATGGCTACCTGCTCGACCAGTTCCTGCAAAGCAGTACCAACCAGCGCACCGACCGCTACGGCGGCTCGCTGGAAAACCGCGCGCGCCTGCTGCTGGAGGTGACCGATGCAGCCATCGAGGTGTGGGGGGCCAACCGGGTCGGCGTGCACCTGGCACCACGTGCCGACGCCCACGACATGGGTGACGCCGACCGTGCCGAGACGTTCACGTACGTTGCCCGCGAACTGGGCAAACGCGGCATCGCTTTCATCTGCTCGCGGGAGCGTGAAGCCGACGACAGCATCGGGCCGTTGATCAAGGCGGCGTTTGGTGGGCCATACATCGTCAACGAGCGTTTCGACAAGGCAAGTGCCAATGCAGCCCTGGCCGATGGCAAGGCCGATGCGGTGGCGTTCGGGGTGCCGTTCATTGCCAACCCGGACCTGCCGGCACGCCTGGCAGCGGATGCACCGTTGAACGAGGCGCACCCCGAAACGTTCTATAGCAAGGGGCCGGTGGGGTATATCGATTACCCGCGCCTGTAACCCAGTGAACCCGCTGCTACCGTGCACCTGTAGCAGCGGGTTCAGGCCATTTCAGGGCCGAGCGTTGATTTGCTGCTGCAGGTTCTGGATCTGGCTCTGTAGGGTGTTGAGGTTGCGCGTGGTCTGCCCGCGGAACGCATCGAACTCCTGTACCGATGCGCCACTTGAGCCCGACGAGCCGCGGTTTTCCATTTGCGTCTTGAGCACCAGCACGTCCTGCTCCAGGCTTTCGATCGCCGCACTCGGGTTGCCCTGCTTCTTCAGCGCAGCCACCTCTTCGCTCAGGTTTTTGAGCTGCCCATCAAGCTTGCCACCGTCTACCTGGCCCGACTTCAACGCCGCCAGCTCGGCATTCACCGCCTTCAACTGCGCCTGCAGTTGGCCCTGCAATTCGGTCACAGCTTTCTGCTGCTCACGGGTATCGGCCAGCACCTGCTCCAGGCGCTTGCCCAGGTCGCCGGCCTGGCCAGCCACGCCTTGCTGCTGCTTGCTCTGCTCGGCCAGGCTGGCCTGCAACTGGCGGATCTGCAGCTTGAGCGCCTCGCTGCCGGTGTTGACCGACGATTCGCTGGCAGCGACCTTGCCACTGATTGCCTGCAAGCGCCCCGCTGCATCCTCACTGATGCGGGCAAAGCTTTCCTGGGTGGCCACCAGTTGCTGCTCCATCAGCGAGATCTGCTGGAAGCTCCACCAGCCCAGCCCGGCCAGGGCTATGAACGAGGCCCCCAGCAGCACCCACAAAGGCCCGGTGCTGGCCGGCCTGGCCGCCTTCTGGCGGCTACGGGCCACGTGCGCCGGCAACAGTTCGTCATCATCAGGGGTGCCGGCCCGCAGGGTTGGCACATCATCGAAATCGTCGTGAGCATCGTTGCGCATGGGTGAGTTCAACCGCGGTAATAGCAAAGAAACAGGAGTATAAACCGCTCGCGCGGCGCACTGCTGACCCTAATCGGCGCGCCGCGTTCACTGCCCCGGGGGCTGATGTTTCCACCAGGCGCAGAATTCATCCAGCGCCGTCCACAGGCTGATCTTCGGCTGATAGTCCAGGTACTGCCTGGCGCGGCTGATGTCGAGGGTGAAATCACGGCTCATGACCTGCATTCCCAACCGCGACAAGGTCGGTTGCGGGCGCCCCGGCCATAGCATGCAGGCGGCTTCGTTGAGCGCAGCCAGGCTGTAGGCCAGGCCGTAGGAACGGTAGCGGCTCACCTGCGGCAACTGCATCTGGCGCATTACGTAGTTGACCACGTCCCACAACGGCAGCGGCTGGCCGTTGCTGATGTTGTAGGCCTGGCCCAATGCCCGGTCATCGGCGAACAGGGCGCTGAGCAGTGCCTCGTTGAGGTTGTGCACACTGGTGAAATCAACCTTGTTCAGGCCATTGCCGATGATCGCGACCCGGCCCTTGCGCTGCATCTGCATCAGCCGCGGGAAGATGCTGGCATCGCCGGCCCCGGTGACGAAGCGGGGGCGCAGTGCCAACACCTCGAGGCCAAACTCCTGCGCACCGAACACTTTCTGCTCGGCCAGGTACTTGGTTTTCCCATAATGGTCATGGAACCGGCGCGGCAGCTGGTCTTCCCGGATGTCGAGGCGCGAGCGGCCGTTGAAGTACATGGACGGCGACGACAGGTGTACCAGGCGCCGCACGTGCTCCTTGAGGCACCCTTCGACCACGTTCTCGGTGACCACCACGTTGGCTTGGTGGAAATCCTGATAGCGCCCCCAGTGCCCCACCGCGCCGGCACAGTGCACCACCGCTTCGACGCCCTGGCAAAGGCGCCGGGCCAGCTCGGCATCGTTCAGGTCGCCGGGGATGAACTGGGCACCGCGCTTGACCAGGTGCTCCACCCCCTCCGCACGGCGGCCGCTGACCCGCACGTCCAGGCCCTGCTCCAGGGCGAAACGCGCAAAGCGCCCGCCAATGAAGCCACTCGCGCCGGTGACCAGAATTCGCATGTAACACTCCGTCTTGCCAGATTTCAGATGCAACTGACGCCAGCCGCGGCTACAACGGCACCAGCCATTGCCCTGCCGTATGCCGCAGATGCTCGGTCAGTTGCGCGAGCAATTGCCCGCCATTGCGCCAATGATGCCAGTACAGCGGCACATCGATGGGGGTATCGCTGCAAATTTCCACCAACTGCCCAGCGGCCAGTTGCTCGCGGGCCTGCAATTCGGGCACCAGCCCCCAGCCCAGGCCCGCCTCGGTCATGCGCAGGAAGCCTTCGGATGACGGGCACAGGTGGTGCAGGAAACCATCCTCCATGCCCAGCGACGCCAGGTAGCGGTGCTGCAGGAAGTCGTCCGGGCCGTACACGATGGCCGGGGTGCGGGCCAGGCGGCTGGCGACAAAGCCTTGGGGAAAATGGCGCGCCATGAACCCGGGGCTGGCCAACGCCCGATAACGCATTGCCCCCAACGGTAGGCTGCGTGCCCCGGCCACAGGCCGTTCACTGCCACACAGGCAGGCCGCCACCTCACCCGCACGCATGCGCTTCAGGCCCACTTCCTGGTCCTCTACCACCAGGTCGGTCAGCACGTTCTGCTGCGCACAGAAGTTGCCCACCGCGCCAGCCCACCAAGTGGCCAGGCTGTCGGCGTTGAGGGCGATGCGCAGGCGCTCTGGCATGCCTTGTTCGTCCAGCGCCGGCACCTGGCGCTGCAGGTCACGTTCAAGCAGGCGTACCTGCTGCACATGGTTGAGCAACTGGCGGCCGACCTCTGTCGGGCTGGGCGGGGTAGCGCGCACCAGCACGGGCTGGCCGACCCGCGCCTCGAGCAGTTTGATGCGCTGGGAAATGGCCGATTGCGACAGGCCCAGCACTTGCGCGGCACGCTCGAAACCGCCCTGTTCGATCACGGCCGCCAGGGCGGCAAGCAGCTTGTAGTCGAACATCGATTTTCCTAATGAGGGATCAGCTTTATTTGTTTTTCTTATACAGCCCCAACCCACACAATGGCCAGCATCTTTTGTGACCTTTTCGGAGAGCCTCGCCATGTGGCAAAGCTACCTCAACGGCATGCTGGTGGCCTTCGGCCTGATCATGGCCATCGGCGCCCAGAACGCCTTCGTACTTGCTCAAAGCCTGCGCCGCGAGCACCACCTGCCGGTGGCAGTGCTGTGCATCGTCTGCGATGCCATCCTGGTGGCGGCCGGTGTGTTTGGCCTGGCCACCGTACTGGCACACAACCCGACCTTGCTGGCGATCGCCCGCTGGGGCGGGGCGGTGTTCCTCATCTGGTACGGGGCCAAGGCTTTGCGCAGTGCCTGTTCGAAACAAAGCCTGCAGCACCAGCAGGGCCAGGGCACACGTTCACGTCGTGCGGTACTGCTCAGTGCCTTGGCGGTGACGTTGCTGAACCCGCACGTGTACCTCGACACGGTGTTGCTGATCGGCTCGCTGGGCGCCCAGCAGACCGAGCCCGGGGCTTATGTGGCCGGTGCCGCCAGCGCTTCACTGCTGTGGTTCTCGACCCTGGCGCTCGGCGCGGCCTGGCTGGCCCCGTGGCTGGCGCGGCCGGCAACCTGGCGCATGCTCGACCTGATGGTGGCGGTCATGATGTTTGCGGTGGCGGCGCAGTTGATCTTCAACTGATCCCAAGGGCCCTGGCAGGCAGAGCCCGAGACCACCGGTCGGCATGGCTCGACCGCCCCGGAACCTCTATTCCCTATGTTTGTTGCGTGGTTATGCGCCGGACCCGGTGCTATGATCCAGCCCTTGCGTCGCAAAGAGTAAAAACTCGCCGACGCTGATCGGGCCGCCCGTGATCGGCCTTGCGCAAACCGCAAACAGACCTGAATCAGGAGATCCACCATGGCTTTTGAATTGCCGCCGCTGCCGTACGCCCACGATGCCCTGCAGCCGCACATCTCCAAGGAAACCCTGGAGTATCACCACGACAAGCACCACAACACCTATGTCGTGAACCTGAACAACCTGGTCCCAGGCACCGAATTCGAAGGCAAGTCCCTCGAAGAAATCGTCAAGGCCTCTTCGGGCGGCATCTTCAACAACGCCGCTCAAGTCTGGAACCACACCTTCTACTGGAACTGCCTGTCGCCAAACGGCGGCGGCCAGCCAACCGGCGCCCTGGCCGATGCCATCAACGCGGCCTTCGGTTCTTTCGACAAGTTCAAGGAAGAGTTCACCAAGACTTCGGTCGGCACCTTCGGTTCCGGCTGGGGCTGGCTGGTGAAGAAAGCCGACGGCTCCCTGGCCCTGGCCAGCACCATTGGCGCCGGCTGCCCGCTGACCAGCGGCGACACCCCGCTGCTGACCTGCGACGTCTGGGAACACGCCTACTACATCGACTACCGCAACCTGCGTCCGAAGTACGTCGAGGCGTTCTGGAACCTGGTCAACTGGGCCTTCGTTGCCGAGCAGTTCGAAGGCAAGACCTTCAAGGCCTGAGTCACCCAGCCTTGAACAGAAAACCCGGCCATGTGCCGGGTTTTTTTGTGCCTGCCAGGGGCCGCCGCGCCGGTACACCGAGCCGCACGGTTTTGCTTGCTCAGGCGGCAGAGCGCGCTAACATCAAATCTTTGGAAGATTGAGACAGCGCACTCAAGTTGCAGGGGCAGGCAACCGATACACTGCTCATGGTAGGCCGATAGTGTATCGTCATCGTTGATGGCAAAATGATGCCATGCGCATGGATTAAGGAAACCCCATTGAAGCTGGAATTGCGGAACAGCTTGTCGGTCAAGTTGCTCAGGGTCGTGCTGCTGTCGGCGCTGGCGGTCGGCGTACTGCTCAGCTGTGCGCAAATTGTCTACGACACCTACAAGACCCGCCAGACCGTGAACAACGATGCCCAGCGCATCCTCGACATGTTCCGCGACCCGTCGACCCAGGCGGTGTACAGCCTCGACCGTGAAATGGGCATGCAGGTGATGGAAGGCCTGTTCCAGGACGAGTCGGTACGCATGGCGTCCATCGGCCACCCGAATGAAACCATGCTGGCAGAAAAGTCCAGGCCGCTGCGGGACACCTCCATGCGCTGGCTGACCGACCTGATTCTCGACCAGGAACGTACCTACACCACGCAACTGGTCGGCCGCGGCCCCTACAGCGAATACTACGGCGACCTCAGCATCACCCTCGACACCTCTTCGTATGGTGAAGATTTCCTGATCAACGCGGTCATCATCTTCATCTCCGGCGTATTGCGCGCCCTGGCCATGGGCCTGGTGCTGTACCTGGTCTACCACTGGCTGTTGACCAAGCCGCTGTCGAAGATCATCGAGCACCTCACGCAGATCAACCCCGACCGCCCCAGCCAGCACCAGATCCCGCTGCTAAAGGGGCACGAAAAGAACGAACTGGGCCTTTGGGTCAACACGGCCAACCAGTTGCTGGCTTCGATCGAGCGCAACACCCACCTGCGTCACGAAGCGGAAAACAGCCTGCAGCGCATGGCCCAATACGACTTCCTGACCGGCCTGCCCAACCGCCAGCAGCTGCAACAGCAACTGGACAAGATCCTGGTCGACGGTGGCCGCCTGCAACACCGGGTGGCGGTACTGTGCGTGGGCCTGGACGACTTCAAGGGCATCAACGAACAATTCAGTTACCAGGTGGGTGACCAACTGTTACTGGCCCTGGCCGACCGCCTGCGGGCGCATAGCGGCCGCCTGGGTGCCCTGGCGCGGCTGGGCGGCGACCAGTTTGCCCTGGTGCAAGCCAACATCGAGCAGCCCTACGAGGCTGCCGAACTGGCGCAAAGTATTCTGGATGACCTGGAGGTGCCGTTCGACCTCGATCACCAGCAGATCCGCCTGCGCGCCACCATCGGCATCACCCTATTCCCAGAAGACGGCGACAGCACGGAAAAGCTCCTGCAGAAAGCCGAGCAGACCATGACCCTGGCCAAGGCCCGCTCGCGCAACCGCTACCAGTTCTACATTGCCAGCGTCGACAGTGAAATGCGCCGCCGCCGCGAGTTGGAGAAGGACCTGCGCGAAGCCCTGCCGCGTAACCAGCTGTACCTGGTGTACCAGCCACAGATCAGCTACCGCGACCACCGCGTGGTCGGCGTGGAGGCCCTGCTGCGCTGGCAGCACCCGGAACTGGGCATGGTGCCGCCCGACCAGTTCATCCCGCTGGCCGAACAGAACGGCAGTATCATCAGCATCGGCGAATGGGTACTCGACCAGGCCTGCCGGCAATTGCGCGAATGGCACGACCTGGGCTTCAGCGACCTGCGCATGGCGGTCAACCTGTCTACCGTGCAGTTGCACCACAGCGAGCTGCCGCGGGTGGTCAACAACCTGTTGCAGGCCTACCGCCTGCCACCGCGCAGCCTGGAGCTGGAGGTCACCGAAACCGGCCTGATGGAAGACATCAGCACCGCCGCCCAGCACCTGCTGAGCCTGCGCCGTTCCGGGGCGCTGATTGCGATCGACGACTTCGGCACCGGTTACTCGTCGCTCAGCTACCTGAAGTCATTGCCGCTGGACAAGATCAAGATCGACAAGAGCTTCGTCCAGGACCTGCTTGACGACGATGACGACGCTACCATCGTTCGCGCCATCATCCAGCTGGGCAAGAGCCTGGGCATGCAGGTCATCGCCGAGGGCGTGGAAACCGCCGAGCAGGAAACCTACATCATTGCCCAGGGCTGCCACGAGGGCCAGGGCTATCACTACAGCAAGCCGTTGTCGGCGCGTGAACTGACCCACTTCCTCAAGCAAGCCCAACGCAATCAGGTCTCGATGCTCTGAAACTGCTCGCCCGGCCAAGCCAGCGACCTGGATTTGCATGAAATGCGCCCCCGCCCCTTTACAGCAAATGCAAATCTTTCGCATGATGTTGCCGTTTCGCATGCCTAGGCGCACTGTCCAACCACACGACGCAGGAAACCCATAATGATTCGAATGCCTCTGGCCTCCGCCAGTCTGCTGGCCATGGCCATCGCCCTCGCCGGTTGCGGCGAAAAAGACGACAAGGCTGCCGCTGCGCAAGCGCAGGCACCCGCTGCCGCCAGCACCACCGCTGCAGCGCCAGGGGCTGTCGACGAAGCCGCTGGCAAAGCCGTGGTCAAGCATTACGCAGAAATGGTCTATGCCGTGTACAGCGACTCGCTGAGCACCGCAAAAACCCTGCAGACCGCTGTCGACGCCTTCCTTGCCAAGCCAGACGATGAAACCCTGAAGGCTGCCAAGCAAGCCTGGGTTGCTGCACGCGTGCCTTACCTGCAGAGCGAAGCCTTCCGCTTCGGCAACACCATCATCGACGACTGGGAAGGCCAGGTGAATGCGTGGCCGTTGGACGAAGGCCTGATCGACTATGTCGACAAGAGCTACGAGCATGCCCTGGGCAACCCCGCCGCCAGCGCCAACATCATCGCCAACACCGAGATTCAGGTCGGCGAAGAAAAGATCGACGTCAAGGACATCACCCCCGAGAAGCTGGCCAGCCTGAACGAACTGGCAGGGTCCGAAGCCAACGTCGCCACGGGCTACCACGCCATCGAATTCCTGCTGTGGGGCCAGGACCTCAACGGTACCGGCCCAGGCGCAGGCGCCCGCCCGGCGTCGGACTACCTGGAAGGCCAGGGTGCTACCGGCGGCCACAACGAGCGCCGCCGCGCCTACCTCAAAGCCGTGACCCAGTTGCTGGTCACCGACCTTGAAGAGATGGTCGGCAACTGGGCTCCGAACGTCGCCGACAACTACCGCGCCAAGCTCGAAGCCGAGCCGGTCAACGATGGCCTGCGCAAGATGCTGTTCGGCATGGGTAGCCTCTCGCTGGGCGAACTGGCCGGTGAACGCATGAAGGTTTCCCTGGAAGCCAACTCGCCGGAAGACGAGCAGGACTGCTTCAGCGACAACACCCACTACTCGCACTTCTACGATGCCAAGGGTATCCGCAATGTCTACCTGGGCGAGTACACCCGCCCGGACGGCACCAAGGTCAGCGGCCCGAGCCTGTCGTCGCTGGTAGCCAAGGTTGACCCGGCGGCCGACGCCACCCTCAAGGCCGACCTGGAGGCCACCGAGGCCAAGATCCAGGTCATGGTCGACCATGCGCAGAAAGGCGAGCACTACGACCAGTTGATCGCCCCCGACAACGCTGCCGGCAACCAGATCGTTCGCGATGCCATCGCCGCCCTGGTCAAGCAGACCGGTGCGATCGAACAGGCGGCGGGCAAGCTCGGTATTGCCAACCTGAACCCGGATACCGCGGACCACGAGTTCTGATTCGGTAACGGCGCCTCACCCCGAACGCCCGGCCTTGTGCCGGGCGTTTGCGTTTGTGCTGCAGGTGCTGTGGTTCCAGCTGCCTGTCGTGCCTTTCGCCCTTCATTCTGGCCCCATTCACGGGATCACCAGGCCGGAGGGCGCAGTGCTACAGATTCTTGATGTTTGGGGGGAAGGCCGAATCGTTCAGCGTGTGGGGGGCAAGGACATCGTGACCGGCTTCACCCACGCCTATAACCTGAATAAAGCCGGCCAGCGCATTTCCAACGGGCCGCGCACAGGCGAGCGCATCCCCCACCTGTATCAGGTCGACGAATACGATGCGCCCCGTTTCCCGCTGGACACCCGCGCCATACCCCACGTAACCCTGATGGGCGCCCCCATCACTTACCATGTGGCCCTGGAGATGTGCAGGGTGCTTGCCCACTCCGGCAAGATCTACCTGTACGACCCCAACGAATCCGACCGCAAGATGTTCGAGGCTGTCGCCCTTGCCCAGGGCCTGCAGCTGCTGGGGCGCTTTGACCCCGCCGAACTGGACCCGCCTTTCAACGAGATCACCTTGCTTGGCGTGTACGTCTACCGCAGCCCGAGCAGCCCGCTACCCCGCCCAGAAACCCGACCGTAAAAGGACCTTCACATGGCCAGCGTCACCTACCTGTGCTCCATCGCCAACAACACCCCCTACACCCTCACCGTGGTCGACGGTGAGAACCGCGGCAAAAGCGTTGCAGTCGGCGCCCAGGACGCCTGGAACGGCGAACTGGCCGTACCGTGGATCGGCAATACCAATGAAAACCACAAAGCCTTGCGTTTGATCCTCGGCCCCGCTGCCGAAGCCAGCATCTGGGTCTTCCAGGATTACTGGAAACCGGCCCACGAGAATGCCATCAAACAGCTCACTGCCCGCACCATGGACTATGACAGCGACGAAGTCATCGAAGTGGCCGGCAACAATCGCAATGGTGGCAACAAGAACCTGATCGTCAGCCTGGTGAACCGCCAGTTCAAGCTCTATATCGCCTGAGGGCCACAAGTAACGACGATTTCATCGAGCAAACGCAAATTGCTCTTATTCAATGATCCTGGGCCTGCTAAGCTTGCACGCCGGTTTTTTGCCCAAGCCCAGGATTCTCGATGTCCTTGTCGCTGTTTCGACTCAGCCCCCTGCTGCTGGCCTTTGCCCTCGCTGCCTGTGACGACGCCCCGCGCTTCACCCAGGCCGAGCCCGGCGAAGCCTTGTCGGCTGGCCTGGCCACCGTACAGCGCAGTGACCGCAACGCCTACGCCCAGCCCTCGGCCAACCTTTCGCCGGAACGGCGGCTGGACTTCGCCGTAGGCAACAGCTTCTTTCGTAGCCCCTGGGTGATCGCCCCCTCCACCACGACTGCACGCGATGGCCTGGGCCCGCTGTTCAACACCAATGCCTGCCAGAACTGCCATGTGCGCGACGGCCGTGGTCATCCCCCAGCCGCCAATGACAGCAACGCCGTCGGCATGCTGGTGCGCCTGTCGATCCCCGACCAACCCTACCTGGCCAAGGTGATCGAGCGCATCGGTGTGGTGCCGGAACCGGTCTATGGCACCCAGTTGCAAGACATGGCCATCCCCGGCGTGGCCCCGGAAGGCAAGGTGCGGGTGAGCTATGCCCAGCACACGGTGACGTTCGAGGATGGCCATCAGGTGCAACTGCGCAAGCCAAGCCTGCAGATCACCCAGTTGGGCTACGGCGTGATGCACCCCGACACCCGGTTTTCCGCACGGGTGGCCCCGCCGATGATCGGCCTGGGCCTGCTCGAAGCCATCCCCGAAGCCGCCCTGCTGGCCAACGAAGACCCCGACGACCGTAACCACGACGGCATTCGCGGGCGGGCCAACCGGGTATGGGATGACGCCCAGGGCAAGACCGTGGTCGGGCGCTTCGGCTGGAAGGCCGGCCAACCCAACGTCAACCAGCAGAACGTGCACGCCTTCGCCGGCGACATGGGCCTGACCAGTACCCTGCAGCCCAAGGACGACTGCACCGCGGCGCAAACCGCGTGCCTGGCTGCGCCCAATGGCGATGGCGCCGATGGCGAGAAGGAAGTCAGCGACAACATTCTGCGCCTGGTCACCTTCTATACCCGCAACCTGGCCGTGCCGGCACGCCGCGACGTGGGCGCGCCACAGGTGCTGGCGGGCAAGAACCTGTTCTACCAGGCCGGCTGCCAGGGTTGCCATACACCGCAGTTCACCACCGCCGCCGATGCAACCGAGCCAGAGCTGGCCAACCAGGTCATCCGCCCCTACAGCGACCTGCTGCTGCACGACATGGGGCCGGGCCTGGCCGACGAGCGCACCGAATTCGCCGCCAACGGCCAGGACTGGCGTACCGCGCCGCTGTGGGGCATCGGCCTGAGCGAAACGGTCAGTGGCCACAGCCAGTTCCTGCACGATGGCCGCGCGCGCAACCTGCTCGAAGCCGTGCTTTGGCATGGCGGCGAAGCCGAAGCGGCACGCAATTTCGTTCTCACCTTCAATGCCGAGCAGCGCGCCGCGCTGCTGGCGTTCCTGAATTCCCTTTAAACGCGCAAAGGAGCCGGCATGTTCCGACCCAAATTGTTGTTCACCAGCCTCGCCGCACTCGCCCTCGGCGCCTGCTCGCCGCAGGACCCGCAAGCAGTGACCTCCGCCGCCATCGCCAAACAGGTGATCCTGCCCACCTACAGCCGCTGGGTCGAAGCCGACCGTACCCTGGCCGCCAGCGCCTTGGCCTACTGCGAAGGCAAGGAAGACCTGGAAAAGGCCCGTGCCGACTTCCTCAACGCACAAAAAGCCTGGGCTGAACTGCAACCGCTGCTGGTGGGCCCTCTGGCCGAAGGCAACCGCGCCTGGCAGGTGCAGTTCTGGCCCGACAAGAAAAACCTGGTCGGCCGCCAGGTAGAGCAACTGGTCAACGGCGACAAGCCAGTCGATGTGGCCGCGCTGGGCAAGGCCAGCGTGGTGGTACGTGGGCTGTCGGCCTATGAATACATTCTGTTCGACAGCAAGCCGGACATCGCCACAGCCGAACAGAAGGCCCGTTATTGCCCGCTGCTGGTCGCCATCAGCGAGCACCAGAAGCTGTTGGCCGAGGACATCCTCAAGAGCTGGAACAGCACCGACGGCATGCTCTCGCAGATGACCAAGTTCCCCAACCAGCGCTACGCCGATTCCCACGAGGCCATCGCCGACCTGCTGCGCTCCCAGGTGACCGCACTGGATACGCTGAAGAAAAAACTCGGTGCCCCCATGGGCCGCCAGAGCAAGGGCATCGCGCAGCCGCTGCAGGCCGAGGCCTGGCGCAGCCACAGCTCACTGAAAAGCCTGGAGGCCACCCTCAAGGCTGCCCAGACCGTGTGGGTTGGGGTCGACAACCAGGGTTTGCGCGGCCTCCTGCCCAGCGATCAGAAAGCGCTGGCAGACAAGATCGACGCCGCCTACGCTACCTCGCTCAAACTGCTGGCCGACAACCAGAAGACCCTGGGCGAGTTGCTGGCCGACGACGCCGGCCAACAAACCCTCAACCAGCTCTATGACAGCCTCAACGTGGTCCACCGCCTGCACGAAGGCGACCTGGCCAAGGCGTTGAACATCCAGCTGGGCTTCAATGCCAACGACGGTGACTGATCATGCTGCGACGCCAGGCAATCAAACTCGGTAGCGTACTGCTCAGCGCCCTTACCCTGGGTGGCTGGAGCCTGTTCCGCAACAAAGGCAGCGAACCCTTGCTGCTCTCGGCGCGTGACGACGGCGACGGCAAGCACTATGCCGTGGGGTTCCGCCTGGACGGCACCCAGGTGTTCAGCACCCAGGTTGCCCAGCGTTGCCATGCCATCATCCATCACCCTGAACAGCCGATCGCCCTGTTCGTCGCTCGCCGCCCCGGTACCGAAAGCTACCTGGTCGACTTGCGCGACGGGCGCTTGCTGCAAACGGTGGTTTCGCAAGCGGACCGGCACTTCTACGGCCATGCGGTGGTGCACAAAAGCGGCGAATGGCTGTACGCCACCGAGAACGACACCCGTGACCCGGGGCGGGGCGTGCTTGGCGTGTACCGCTTCGAAGGTGCGCGCCTGGTACACACCGGCGAGCTCCCCACCCACGGCATTGGCCCGCACGAGGTGGCCTGGCTACCCGACGGCGAAACCCTGGTGGTGGCCAACGGCGGGATCCGCACCGAGGCCGAAAGCCGGGTCGAGATGAACCTCGATGCCATGGAGCCGAGCCTGGTGCTGATGCAGCGTGACGGCACCTTGTTGAGCAAGGAAACCCTCGCCCAGCAGATGAACAGCGTGCGCCACCTGGCAGTGGGCAGCGATGGCACCATTGCCGCCTGCCAGCAGTTCATGGGCGACGCCGATGAAACGGCCGAGTTGCTGGCCATCAAGCGCCCGGGCGAGCCGTTCAAGGCCTTTCCGGTGCCCGAGCAGCAACTGCAGGCCATGGCCCAGTACACCGCCAGTGTAGCGATTCACAGCGAGCTGCGGCTGGTGGCGCTGACCGCACCACGGGCCAACCGCCTGTTTATCTGGGACCTGGACAGCGGCGCTGTGCGGCTCGACGCCCCTATGCCCGACTGTGCCGGGGTCGGTGCGGTCAAGGACGGGTTTGTCGTGACCTCCGGGCAGGGCCGCTGCCGCTTCTACGATTGCACCAAGGCACAACTGGTCGGGCAACCGATGAGCCTGCCGTCCGGGTTCTGGGACAACCACCTGCATCTGGTCTGATTGATCCGTGGCCTTCACCGGCCCTATCGCAGGCAAGCCAGCGCCCACAGGGGTCGCATCAGGGCTGATAGGTGTTTGTCACAAGATATGCAGCGCCTGTGAGAGCGAGCGCCGCCCGCGCGGCGCATCGCGAGCTGCGCTCGCTCCTACGTTTGTTTCGGGCCAGTAACCCCTGTGCCAGATGCGCGCGGCCGCTTTGTTCGTACGACGCGATTTTGAGGCATGCGCCAAGGCGTTCGCGCGCAAATCCCACAGGAATAATTGGCCCGAAACAAACGTAGGAGCGAGCGCAGCTCGCGATGCGCCGCGCGGGCGGCGCTCGCTCTAACAGGCGCTGCATACCTTGTGGCAAACACCTGTCAGCCCTGATGCGATCCCTGTGGGAGCTGGCAAGCCAGCGATAGGGCCGGTGCAGACAATTTACTCCCCTTCAGACAAAAAACAGTCAATACTTCCCCCATCCACGTGGGCAGGATCGCCCGTTGTCGTGCCAGAACGAATAACAACCGTATCCAAGGAACCGGACCTATGCTGCGCCGCCGCATGCTCATCATGTTGGCCGTGGTTCTGCTGATCGTGCTGGCCCTGGGGGGCTACAAGGCTTTCTCGATCTACCAGCAGATCCAGATGTTCACTGCCCCCAAGCCGCCTATCACCGTGGCGGCAGCCTTGGCCGAACAACGCCAGTGGCAACAGCGCCTGCCCGCGGTCGGCAGCCTCAAGGCGCTGCAGGGTGTCGAGCTGAGCCTGGAGGTCGAAGGCATCGTCAAGGCCCTGTATTTCGACTCTGGGCAAACGGTCAAGGCCGGGCAGCTGCTGCTGCGGCTCAACGATGACCAGGAAACCGCATTGCTCGGCACCGCCGTGGCCGACCTGGGCCTGGCCAAGGTCGACTTCGGCCGCGGGCGGCAACTGGTGGGCGACTCGGCGATCTCCCGTGGCGAATACGACCGCCTCAATGCCCAGTACCAGCGCAACCAGGCGGTGGTCGAGCAGCTCAAAGCTTCGAAGAACAAGAAAAGCATCAGCGCGCCCTTCAGTGGCACCCTGGGCATCCGCCAGGTGGATGTAGGCGATTATCTGGCGCCAGGCACCGTCATCGCGACCCTGCAGGACACCTCCGGCCTGTACGTAGACTTCAACGTGCCGGAACAGGCCTTGCCCCAGCTGAGCCTCGGCCAGCAGGTGCTGGTGCAAGTGGCTGCCTACCCGGACCAGACCTTCCCCGCCCGCCTCAGCGCCATCAACCCCAAGGTCGATGAAACCACGCGAAACCTGCTGGTGCGCGCGACCCTGGCCAACCCCGACGGCAAATTGCTGCCGGGCATGTTCGCCAGCCTGCAGGTACTGCTGCCCGATCTGCAGTTGCAGGTGGTGGTGCCGGAAAGTGCCATTACCTACACCCTGTACGGCAACTCGGTATATGTCGCCACCGCGAAAAAGGACCAGCACGGCAAGCCGCAGCACGATGAACAGGGCCACCCCCAATGGGTCGCCGAACAGCGCACCGTGCAGACCGGCGAGCGCCGTGACGGCGTGGTGGTGGTCAGCAAAGGGTTGCAGGCCGGGGAACAGGTAGTCACTGCCGGGCAGCTGAAGCTGACCCCCGGCGCCGCAATCCGAATCGGCCAGGACCAGGCCGTCAAGCCCGCCCCGGGCGCCGCGACCAAGGACTGACTGGAGGCTGGCATGGCGTTCACCGACCCGTTCATCCGTCGCCCGGTGCTGGCCAGCGTGGTCAGCCTGCTGATCCTGTTGCTGGGTATCCAGGCCTGGCACACGCTGCAGATCCGCCAGTACCCGCGCATGGAAAACGCCCTGATCACCGTCACCACGGCCTACCCCGGGGCCAACGCCGAAACCATCCAGGGCTACATCACCCAGCCGCTGCAGCAAAGCCTGGCCAGCGCCGAAGGTATCGACTACATGACCTCGGTGAGCCGGCAGAATTTTTCCGTCATATCCATTTACGCGCGCATCGGTGCCGACAGCGACAGGCTGTTCACCGAACTGCTGGCCAAGGCCAACGAAGTGCGCAACAAACTGCCGCAGAACGCCGAAGACCCGGTACTCAGCAAGGAAGCCGCCGATGCTTCGGCGCTGATGTACATTAGCTTCTACAGCGAACAGATGAGCAACCCGCAAATCACCGACTACCTGTCACGGGTGATCCAGCCCAAGCTGGCCACGCTACCCGGCATGGCCGAGGCAGAAATCCTCGGTAACCAGGTATTTGCCATGCGTCTGTGGCTGGACCCGGTGAAACTGGCCGGTTTCGGCCTGGCGGCCAGCGACGTGACCGACGCCGTGCGCCGCTACAACTTCCTGTCCGCTGCCGGCGAAGTCAAAGGCGAATACGTGGTCACCAGCATCAACGCCAGCACCGAGCTGAAGTCAGCCGAGGCGTTCGCCGCCCTGCCGGTCAAGACCAGTGGCGACAGCCGCGTACTGCTGGGTGACGTGGCGCGTGTGGAGATGGGGGCAGAGAACTACGACACCGTCAGCTCATTCGACGGCACGCCCTCGGTGTACATCGGCATCAAGGCCACGCCCGCCGCCAACCCGCTGGAGGTGATCAAGGAAGTGCGGCGGGTCATGCCCGACCTGGAAAGCCAGTTGCCCTCGGCGCTGAAGGTGTCGATCGCCTACGACGCCACGCTGTTCATCCAGGCCTCCATCGACGAAGTGATCAAGACCCTCGGCGAAGCGGTGCTGATCGTCATCCTAGTGGTGTTCCTGTTCCTTGGCGCCCTGCGCTCGGTGCTGATCCCTGTGGTGACCATTCCGCTGTCGATGATTGGCGTGTTGTTCTTCATGCAGATGATGGGCTACTCGCTGAACTTGCTCACACTGCTGGCCATGGTCCTGGCCATCGGGCTGGTGGTGGACGATGCGATCGTGGTGGTGGAAAACATTCACCGGCATATCGAAGAAGGCCAGTCGCCGTTCGATGCAGCCCTGGAAGGCGCGCGCGAGATCGCCATGCCGGTGGTGTCGATGACCATCACCCTGGCAGCGGTCTATGCGCCCATCGGCTTTCTCAGCGGGCTCACCGGGGCACTGTTCAAGGAGTTCGCCCTGACCCTGGCCGGCGCAGTCGTCATTTCCGGTATCGTCGCCCTGACCCTGTCACCGATGATGTGCGCCCTGCTGCTGCGCCGCGAGCAGAATTCCAGCGGCCTGGCCCACTGGCTCGATCGGCAGTTCGCGCGCCTGAAGGTACGCTACCAGCGCCTGCTGCACGGTACGCTCGACAGCCGGCCGGTGGTACTGGTGTTTGCCGTGATCATCCTGTGCCTGATTCCGCTACTGCTGAAGTTCACCCAGAACGAACTGGCCCCCAACGAGGACCAGGGGGTGATCTTCATGATCAGCAGTTCCCCGCAGCCAGCCAACCTAGACTACCTCAACGCCTACACCAACCAGTTCACCCCACTGTTCAAGACCTTCCCCGAATACTATTCGTCGTTCCAGATCAACGGTTTCAATGGTGTGCAGAGCGGCATCGGTGGCTTCCTGCTCAAGCCCTGGAACGAGCGCGAGCGTACGCAAATAGAGCTGCTGCCACTGGTACAGGCCAAGCTGGAAGAGGTCGCCGGCCTGCAGATCTTCGGCTTCAACCTGCCGTCGCTGCCCGGCACCGGAGAAGGCCTGCCTTTCCAGTTCGTGATCAACACCGCAGGCGACTACCCGGCACTGCTGGAAGTGGCCCAACGCATCAAGGCTCGGGCCCAGGCATCGGGCAAGTTCGCCTTCCTCGACATAGACCTGGCCTTTGACAAACCCGAGGTAGTGGTCGATATCGACCGGGCCAAGGCGGCGCAAATGGGGGTATCGATGGACGTTCTCGGCAGTACCCTGGCCACCTTGCTGGGTGAAGCCGAAATCAACCGTTTCACCCTCGAGGGGCGCAGCTACAAGGTCATTGCCCAAGCCGAGCGCGCATACCGCGACAACCCCGGCTGGCTGAACAACTACTACGTGAAGAACGACCAGGGCAAGCTGCTGCCGCTGGCGACCCTGGTCACCCTCACCGACCGCGCTCGCCCGCGGCAGCTCAACCAGTTCCAGCAGTTGAACTCGGCGATCATTCAAGGCGTACCGATGGTCAGCCTGGGCGAAGCGCTGAAGACCGTGCAGGACATCGCCCGCGAAGAGGCACCGGAAGGTTTCGCCTTCGACTATGCCGGCGTGGCCCGCCAGTACGTGCAGGAAGGTAGCGCACTGTGGGTGACCTTTGGCCTGGCGCTGGCGATCATCTTCCTGGTCCTGGCGGCCCAGTTCGAAAGTTTCCGGGATCCGCTGGTGATCCTGGTTACGGTACCGTTGTCGATCTGCGGGGCGCTGTTGCCACTGTTCCTGGGCCTGTCGAGCATGAACATCTACACCCAGGTCGGGCTGGTGACATTGATCGGGCTGATCAGCAAACACGGCATCCTGATCGTCGAGTTCGCCAACCAGTTGCGTGATGAGCTTGGCCTGGGCGCGCGCGAGGCAATCGAAGAAGCGGCGGCGATTCGCCTGCGGCCGGTGCTGATGACCACGGCGGCAATGGTATTCGGCATGGTGCCGCTGATCCTCGCGACCGGGGCCGGGGCGGTAAGCCGCTTCGACATCGGTGCCGTGATCGCGACCGGTATGTCGATCGGCACGTTGTTCACCCTGTTCGTGCTGCCTTGTATCTACACCCTGCTGGCGCACAAGACGGTGGCCAAGGAACCTGCTGCCGCCTGAAACCCGCCCACCGAGGGCCACCTGCAGAAACGCCAGAGGCCTCGCGCTTGCGAGGCCTCTGGCATGTACAGCTACACCGGTTTCAACCAAATGGCCGCAACCCTTGGCGCAGGCCGAACAGCAACAGCAACAGATCCTGATCCGGCTCTACCCTGGCCTTCTGCTGCGGTTTCACGTCCCGCGGCAGTGCGCACTGGGCGGCCATCTCAGCCTTGCTGAATACCGTTGGCCTCGGCTCTTCCCAGGCAGCCACCGCTACAGTGGTCACCGCCAGGCCCGCTACCAGGAACAAAGCTCGAGCTATTTCTAGTTTCATTACCCTAACCCTTTGACAGCGCTGCCAAACGCCACCTTGTAAAAGTAGAGTAGCGTCTGCCATTCCGCCTCGTTGAGCGACGAATGGCGGCGCAATTGGCGCAGGTCGTTACCCGCCGCGCGCTGGCAACTGAAACGTCGCCGACACTTCTCGAGGTCGAGCAGCGCCACTTCGACACGGGCTTGCTCGCCCTCGCCCAGCACCTTGACGAACACATGCTTGCCGTACAGGCAGCCGTGCTGCCAATGGCCCAGGTGCATGCGCGCCAGGTTTTCGGCAAGGTCCTTGAGCATGCGCTCGTGGACCACCTGTGGGTAACGGTCTCGGGCACCTTGGGCATGCCAGGTGTCCAGCTCCACAAACCCGTCCAGTGCTTCGCTGACCAGCAGCGCCCGCCACTGGTGGTCGGCATCGCGCTGGGCACCACAGAACACCAGGCGCGGTACACGCACCCCGAGTTGCTCGAAGCTGTTCAGCGCATCGAGTTCACGCAGCACGGTTGGCCGGCCGAAGGGGTGCAACAGGCTGCGATAAATGTGCCCGACCTGACGCTTTGCATACAGCAGTTTGCCGTTGGCATCGTTGAGCCGTTGCACACCACTTTCGCCACCCCGGCGCTGGTTAGGCTCCTCTACCCACTCGCCTTGCTGGCGCCAGTAAAAATCGAAGCGCGACTCCCCATTCTGGGCTACAGCCATCAAACACTACCCCTTACGCAATACATAAACCCGCCACATGGCATAGAACGGCAGGAAGTCGAGGCGTTCCTGGATCCTGAAACCGGCGGCGCGGAATTCTTCTTCGACCGTGTCGGCCGGTAACACAAACCGGTTCTGGTAATGGTTCTGCTCGGCTTTGGTGCTGCGGCGCTGTTCCAGTTTTCTGCGCCGCCAAGCCTTGAAGTTGCCGTCCACCCACAGTGACAAGATCACACTATCACGGCTAACTCGTTGAAATTCAGAAAGAATTTTCTTTCTGTGGGCTGCCTCGCCAATATGGTGAAACAGCCGCATGCAAAAAATGCTGTCGACGGAGTTGTCTGGCAAGTCGATGTCGAATGCCGATGTCTGCAAAGGCCGTACCCGCGCGACCACTTCTGGCGGTTGCGCAGCACAGGCGGTGTCGATCATCGCCTGGGAATTATCGGCACCGATGATGACCCGGTTGTTCTTTTCTGCCAGCAGCGGCCAGAAACGACCAGCGCCGCAGGGCAAGTCCAGGACCAGGCCAGGCTCACCCGCCAGCGCCAGTGCGCGGCGGGCCAGCTGCTCATCTCGCTTGTGAGACAGCCGGCGGGCCAAGCCATCCTGGTGCTTGAGAAAATACTCTCGGGCATGGTCTTTGTCGTACTTCTCAGAAAATTCAAGCTTGATAGGGCTACGCATTGAGCATCTCCTGATTCCATTGCGCTCACATTAGGTAAATGCGCGTAGGAATCAGGTCATGCTGATGTGAAAAAAGTGTTGGCCACGGTAACACGTGTAACAACACATTACCCAGCCACGACGTCCGGCTCTTCTTTCACCCGCGTATTGCTCAAGTCGACATGGAAACGGCAGCCATGGGGTACAGAAGAGGTCAAGGTCACCCGCCAGCCCTGGTCGTCGCAGATGCGCTGCACCAGCGACAAGCCCAGCCCAAGGCCCTCGCCGCGCCGCTCGTCACCGCGCACGAACGGCTTGAACATGGCTTCGCGCTGTTCTTCCGGTATGCCCACGCCACTGTCTTCCACGCTGAAGCCATTGCTTTCCAGGCTCAGGCGGATGTAGCCGGCATCGGTGTAGTGCGCCGCATTGCGCAGCAGGTTGCCCATCACCGACTGCAGGAAGGTCGCGTTGTACAACACTGCGCTGGCACTGGCCTGGCCATCGAAATACAGGGTCAGGCCCTTCTGTTCGATGGTGTCGCGCCACACCCCGATCAGCTCGTTGGCCACTTCGCGCAGGGTCGCCCGGGAGGCTACTGCGCCTTCATCACGTTGCGCCCTGGCCAGCATCAGGAAGGTCTTGACCAGCTCGCGCATCTCTTCGGTTGCCCGCGCCACGCGCTCCACCTGGCTGCGCGCGCGGGTGTCGAGGTTGGGGTTTTCCTGCAGCAGCTCGCAGGACGTGGCCAGCACCATCAATGGGGTGCGCAACTCATGGCTGACGTCACTGGTGAACAGCCGTTCACGGGTCAGCGCATCGCGCAGGCGGCCCAGCGTGTCATCGAACGCCACCGCCAGCTGGCCGACTTCGTCCGCCGCGTAGTCCGGCGCCAACGGCGGCGCCAGGCCCAGCAGCTGGTCACGGTGGCGAACTTGCCGCGCCAGGCGGATCACCGGTGCCATCACCCGCCGCGCCACCAGCCAGCCCAGGATCACCGCCAGCACCAGGCTGAGCACGAAGCCCACCAGCACCACCGCGAACAGCACACGCTCGCGCTCCTCGAAGTCGCTTTGGTCCTGCAGCAATACATAGCGGCGGCCATCGACGATCTCGACCATCGCGTGGTAGGAAAGCTGGTCGCGGAATACTTCGTGGAAGCCACGGTCCAGGTGGCGCAGGTCTTTGGGCAGCTCAAAGTCGTCCCGCCCGCCGCTGAAGTAGAACAACTGGTCGGGGCGCGGGCGGTGGCTCCAGTCGCTGACGCTGTCCATGCGCAGCAGGCGCTGCAAGTCACCGCCCAGTACCGATGAAATCAGCCGCTCTTCGACCAGGTGCACGGTGCCGACGATACCGAAGGCGAAGGCCCCGGCCACCAGCGCGCTCATCAGGGCAAAGGCGATGATGATGCGCTGGGCAAGGCTTTGCTTAAACTCCATCACGACCCTCGGCGAGGCGATAGCCGACGCCATGGACGGTATGCAGCAGCGGTTTTTCGAACGGTTTGTCGATCACCTGGCGCAGTTGGTGCACATGGCTGCGCAGGCTGTCACTGTCGGGGCAGTCGTCCCCCCACAGGGCTTCTTCCAGCACTTCGCGGCGCAGTACATGAGGGCTCTTCTGCATCAACACGGCCAACAGCTTGAGGCCGACCGGGTTGAGCTTGAGCATGCGGCCCTGGCGGGTGACCTCCAGGGTGTCGAGGTCATAGCTCAGATCAGCCACCTGCAGGCTGCGCCGCCCGCCGCCCTGGGCCCGGCGCAGCACGGCTTCGATGCGTGCCGCCAGCTCGGACAGGGCGAAAGGCTTGAGCAGGTAGTCGTCGGCCCCGGAACGGAAGCCTTGCAGGCGGTCGTCCAACTGGTCGCGAGCGGTAAGCATGATCACCGGCGTGTCGCGGCGGGCGTCTTCGCGCAGGCGCTTGCACAGCGTGTAGCCATCGATACCGGGCAACATGATGTCGAGCACGATCAGGTCATAGTGCTCGGTGGCAGCCAGGTGCAGCCCGGACAGGCCATCCTGGGCGCAGTCGACGGTATAGCCCTTCATGCCCAGGTAATCGGCCAGGTTGGCCAGGATATCGCGGTTGTCTTCAACCAAAAGAATGCGCATCGGTTTCTCCTGTGCGGCGCTTCTCGCTGTGGTGCGCGGCAGGCGCAGCTTACGGCCTATGCCTGCAGGGTGCCAGCCCCCGGAAAAATTCACCGCACTTGACGGTTTTTTCACTGATCCTTCACGGACACAGGATAGCGGGCCGACGACAATGGCCGATCTTTTTTCCGCCCTGGAGCCGCCATGCAGCAAGCAACCCGCCCTCGCCCGATCAATTACTGGCTGTACCTGGGTATTCCGTTGGCGACCGCGTTGGCCCTGATTCTGCTGGAGCTGACGTCGATCGACATGGACCTCGCCAAGCTGTTCTTCGACCCTGTAGCCGGGCAGTTCATTGGCCGTCACAGTTATTGGCTGGAAAACATCCTGCATGACCGGGTCAAACAGGGGGTGATCCTGCTGGGGCTGATAGCGCTGCTGACCTTCGCCGCCAGCTTTTTCGTAAAGCGCCTATTTGGCTGGCGCCGCGAGCTGGGCTGCCTGGTGTTGGCGCTGGGTTTGTCCACCGCGTTTGTCACGCCCCTGAAGAAGGTGACGCAGGTGCAGTGCCCCTGGAGCCTCACCCAGTTTGGCGGTACCGAAACCTACAGCAAGCTGCTGCAACCACGGCCGGCCACCGACAAGCCCGGGCTGTGCTGGCCGGGCGGGCATGCCGCGACCGGGTTCTGCCTGTTCGGCCTGTTCTTCATGTTGCGTGACCGCAAGCCGCGCCTGGCGCGGGCGGCATTCGTGGTGGCCTTGCTGGCAGGTTCGCTGCTTGGCGTTGGGCGCATGCTGCAAGGGGCGCACTTCCTGTCGCACAACGTGTGGACGGCGGTGTTCTGCTGGTTGATTGGGTTGGGGTCGTATTATCTGGTGCTGTATCGCCGGGGCATGGTAGAAGTGCCCGCGGTCAAAAACAGCGTTGCCTGAAGCCGGGGCCGCTTAGCGGCCCAATGGCGCCCACAGGAGAATAAAAAAAGCCCCGGTTCTCGCGAACCGGGGCTTTCTCATGGTGCAGGGGGTAAGGCTGGCTTACATCATGCCGCCCATGCCACCCATGCCGCCCATGTCAGGCATGCCAGCAGCTGGCTTGTCTTCTGGCAGGTCGGCAACCATGGCTTCGGTGGTGATCATCAGACCGCCGATCGAAGCAGCAGCTTGCAGCGCCGAACGGGTGACCTTGGCTGGGTCCAGGATACCCATCTCGATCATGTCGCCGTACTCGCCGGAGGCAGCGTTGTAACCGAAGTTACCCGAACCTTGCTTGACCTTGTCAGCGACAACGCTTGGCTCGTCGCCGGCGTTGGCAGTGATCTGGCGCAGCGGCGCTTCGACAGCGCGGCGCAGCAGGGCGATACCGACGTTCTGGTCTTCGTTGTCGCCTTTGAGGTCGATAATGGCTGCCAGGGCGCGAACCAGGGCAACACCACCGCCAGGCACCACGCCTTCTTCAACGGCTGCACGGGTAGCGTGCAGGGCGTCTTCAACGCGGGCTTTCTTCTCTTTCATTTCAACTTCGGTACCAGCACCGACCTTGATCACGGCAACACCGCCGGCCAGCTTGGCCAGACGCTCTTGCAGCTTCTCACGGTCGTAGTCCGAAGAGGTTTCTTCGATCTGGGCACGGATCTGCTTGACGCGTGCTTCGATCTCGGTGTCAGCGCCAGCACCATCGATGATGGTGGTGTTTTCCTTGGACAGGATCACGCGCTTGGCGTTACCCAGGTGCTCCAGGGTAGCGGTTTCCAGCGACAGGCCGATTTCCTCGGAGATGACCTGGCCACCGGTCAGAACGGCGATGTCCTGCAGCATGGCCTTGCGGCGGTCGCCGAAGCCAGGTGCCTTGACCGCAGCAACCTTGACGATGCCGCGCATGTTGTTGACTACCAGGGTAGCCAGCGCTTCGCCTTCAACGTCTTCGGCAACGATCAGCAGTGGGCGGCCGGCCTTGGCAACGGCTTCCAGCACTGGCAGCAGCTCGCGGATGTTGGAGATTTTCTTGTCGACCAGCAGCAGCAGCGGGCTTTCCAGCTCAACGGCACCGGTGTCTGGCTTGTTGACGAAGTAAGGCGACAGGTAGCCGCGGTCGAACTGCATGCCTTCTACGACGGACAGTTCGTTTTCCAGGCCCGAGCCTTCTTCAACGGTGATCACGCCTTCTTTACCGACTTTTTCCATGGCTTCGGCGATGATTTCACCGATGGAGCTGTCGGAGTTGGCGGAGATGGTACCGACCTGAGCGATGGCCTTGGAATCGGCGCATGGCTTGGACAGGTTCTTCAACTCGGCGACAACGGCAGCAGTGGCCTTGTCGATACCGCGCTTCAGGTCCATCGGGTTCATGCCGGCAGCGACGGCTTTCAGGCCTTCGTTGACGATGGCCTGGGCCAGTACGGTAGCGGTGGTGGTGCCGTCACCGGCGGCGTCGTTGGCCTTGGAAGCGACTTCCTTGACCAGCTGGGCGCCCATGTTCTCGAAGGCGTCTTTCAGCTCGATTTCTTTGGCGACGGAAACGCCGTCCTTGGTGATGGTTGGCGCGCCGAAGCTCTTGGCCAAAACCACGTTACGACCTTTCGGGCCGAGGGTAGCTTTTACCGCGTCAGCCAGAACGTTGACACCAACCAGCATTTTTTTACGAGCGGAGTCGCCGAATTTTACGTCTTTAGCAGCCATGATCGTTTAATCCTTGGAAATTCTTTGGAGTAACGGGAAGTCGGGGAAATCAGCCTTCGATAACGGCGAGGATTTCATTCTCGGCCATGACCAGCAGGTCTTCGCCATCGACTTTCACGGTGTTGCTGCCCGAGTAAGGGCCGAAAACCACTTTGTCACCGACCTTGACGGCCAGTGCACGGACTTCGCCGTTTTCCAGAACGCGACCGGTGCCAACAGCAACGACTTCGCCGCGGTTAGGTTTTTCAGCGGCCGAACCCGGCAGGACGATACCGCCAGCGGTTTTCGATTCTTCTTCGCTGCGACGGATGACTACGCGGTCATGCAGAGGACGAAGCTTCATTGTCGATCTCTCCCAAATTGTGGTTTTCATCGGCCGGTATCGAAACCGGCGGGTTGAGGCTGTCCGGCGTTGCCGGAAGGTAGCCCGCCAAGGGCAAGCCACCTGAGTAATGTCTGGCGTTAATGCCAGAAACCTTGCGGTGACCACATACATGAGGCCGCCATATCCAATTACAAGGCTTGCCCTACAAAATTTTTCAGCTCGCGGAAAAAACGCGGGGCCGCATGTGCGGCCCCGTAGTGGAAAGCGGTGGTTACTTGTCGCGGCGCTCGTACTCGCCCTCGATCACGTTCGGCCGGTGGCCGCCATCGCGCGGCTGGGCCTGGAACGGGTCGTCCTGGAACGCGCGCTGGCGCATGGCCTGGGCCTCGGCGCGTTCGCGCAGCTTGCGCGCGGCCAGATGGCGGGTGAACGGCAGCAGGCACAGCAGGCCCAGCACGTCGCTGATAAAGCCCGGCAGCAGCAGCAAACCACCGCCCACCGCCAGCATCATGCCCTGGAACATGTCCTCGGCGGGCAGCTCACCGCGCTGCAGGCTTTCCCGGGCGCGCAGGGCGGTGGCCAGGCCAGCCACACGCATGACCAGCACCCCCAAGGCGGAACCGGCAATGATCAGCAACAGCGCCGGGAAGAAACCGATGGCCGCGCTGACCTTGACGAATACGAACAGCTCCAGCACTGGAAACAGCAGAAGCAACAGTAGAAAAGCACGCATCAAAGCATTCCTCGTCGGAAGAGAACCTTCCTTTAAGACCATCAAGTGGATGCAAGTGCACGCTTTTTCAACCCTCGCCTCCTGCCGGCATGGGCCACTGGTCGGCCCGCGCCAGCAAAACCAGGGCTTCGCGGACTTGTGTCGGCGTATTGCAAATATGCGGGAAGGGTAACCAGTACACCCCCTGGCCGATGCGCAGGTGCATGCCTTCGCTGTCCACCCCGGCCAGTTGCGCTGTGGCATGGTTCGGCAGGCCGGTCAGTTGCACATAGTGGGCTATGGCATTGGCGTGGTCGCTGTTCATGTGTTCGACCATGCTGGCCTCGGCCGTGCCGGCGAACGGGTTGGCCAGGGTGACCTGGTCGAGCCAGTGGATCGCGCCGAAGCCGCCGATGTAGCGGTGGCGTACCGGCTGCAGCACCCAGAAGTCGAAATCGTGAGCCTTATGGTAGCCGGCAGCGTCCGGGAAGTAGCGGTAGTAACGCTCGGCGGCAGCCTCGATGGCGTCTGCCTCGACCAGCTTGTGCGCTTCGGCCATTACCGTAAGGCGCCCCACCGCCTGCACATCCTCAGCTTCGCGCTCGCCTACCAGCAGCGAGCACTTGGGATCTTTTTGCAGGTTGTGGGTGTGCTGGGCAATGCGGCTGATGAGGATCAGCGGGTTGCCGTGAGCGTCCAGGCAGTACGGCACCACCGAGCCGAACGGGTAGCCCGGCATCGACTTGGAATGCGTCGAGAGCACGCCGCGGTATTCCTTGAGCAGCAGTTCCCGGGCTGGGCGAATGGCGTTGGTACTCACTGGGTGCGGCTCCTGGTGGCAAACGGGATGGGTGACAAGATAAGCATTATCACACCGGGTGCCAATGGGGCCGCGGTGCGGCCCGGCGGTTTACCAGGTCACGCCAAAGCCCGCGGTATAGCGCGTCTTCTCCAGATCGCTTTCACTCGTGCCGCTGATGATGTCACGCTCCGCCTTGAGGTTGAGCGAAGCCCATTCGGTAACCTTGTAGCGCAGCCCCACCTCGGCATCCAGCGAATAGTCGGCCACCCCACCCAGCGGTTTGGCGAGCTCGCCGTTGGTGAACAGCTGCACGTTCTTGCCGATCAGGTAACGGGTGTAGTCCCACTTCACGGCAGCGGAATAGAAGTTGTCCTTGCTGCCGTCCTGGTACTCGAAGTCGGTGCGGTTGATCAGCGACCCCAGCGAGAATGCGCCAAGTTCATTGTCCCAGAACTGGTAACCCGGGCCGGTACCGACGGTGCGCTGGCGGGCAAGGTCTTCGATGCGGTCACGCTTGTATTCGGCCCGCCCCTGCCAGAACCACTTCTCGGTAATGAAGCGCTCCAGCGCGTATTCGGCACTCCAGTTGTCGGTGGTGGTGACGTCGTCCTTGGTTTCGCGGTTGTACTCGCCTTCGGCGTTGTGCCGCCAGCGGCCGTGGCGGGCCGTGGTCTTGAAGCTGACATCGTAGTCGTCGGTATCGTTTTCGGCGCGCTTGTAGTCCAGCGCCACATCCACGTTGCCTTTCCACACGAAGTCTTCGACCAGGGGCTTGGGCTTCATGATCTGCTCGATGCTGGCCAGCTCCACGGTCTTGGGTGCCTCGCCGTTGGCCAAGGTCACCTTGCCCGGTTCAGCGGCCTTCAGCGACTTGGCCTTCTCGCCCGTGTAGGCATCCTGCTTGACCAGCAGTTCCTGGTCGCTTTCCAGGGTCTGCACCTGTTTCCAGTCCAGGGCAATGGAGCCGCCGTAGGGCGTTTCCAGCAGCAGCTTGCCGCCATCGAAGACTTTGATCTTGCCACTGAGCCGGTCACCGTTCTTCATCCACACGGTATCGGCCAACGCCGGTGAGGCGCACAGGGAAGCAGCGAGCAGGCACAACAAGGATCTAGAATGCATAGACGTAATACGGTTCGATTCGAAGAAAAAAGCCGGGCATTATCCAGCTACCGCCGACCAGAGCAAGCACAGACCGGCAGCCTGGCATTGAGTTCAATACGCATTTACCTGACCATTTGTCTGGTTTCATCCACAGCCCAAGGGGGGCGCCATGTCTGGGGGACCTGAGCACATGCCGGAATCGGCCGAAGGTCGACGAACGGCACTGTATTCGGTGCTTGGCCAAGTACCGGCGGGCAAAGTCGTCAGCTATGGCCAGCTCGCAGCGCTGGCCGGGCTTGGCCGCGCAGCCCGCTGGGTAGGGCGCACCCTCGGGCAACTGCCTGCGCAAACCCGCCTGCCATGGCATCGGGTGCTGGGCGCAGGGGGCCGCCTGAGCCTGGCGCTGGGCACACCGGCCGGGGATGAACAACGGGCGCGGCTGCGTGCAGAAGGCGTGAATGTGACCAACAATCGTGTGGATATGACGCGCCATGGCTGGCGCCCGACAGAGCACAGCGGTTAGAGTGCGCGCTTTGTTTTCGAAAACTTGAGGCAGATGTTGGCCCATGCCCCGTAAAACCTGGCGCGCTGCGCTCGCTGCCTATGCCAGCCCGTCAACCCTGGTACTTTTGCTGCTCGGTTTCGCCGCCGGCCTGCCCTACATGTTGGTGTTCTCGACCCTGTCGGTGTGGCTGCGCGAGGCTGGGGTGGCCCGCGAAACCATTGGTTACGCCAGCCTGATCGGCCTGGCCTACGCCTTCAAGTGGGTGTGGTCACCGTTGCTCGACCAATGGCGCCTGCCACTGCTCGGCGGCCTGGGGCGCCGGCGCTCGTGGCTGCTGCTGTCGCAGGCACTGGTGGTGATCGGCCTGGTCGGCATGAGCCTGTGCGACCCGCAACAACATCTGTCCTGGTTGATCGCCATGGCCGTGCTGGTGGCCTTTGCCTCGGCCACCCAGGACATCGCGGTGGATGCCTACCGCCTGGAAATCGCCGACGACCAGCGCCAGGCCGCCCTGGCCGCCAGCTACATGGCCGGCTACCGGGTCGCCGCCCTGCTCGCCACCGCCGGCGCGCTGTTCTTCGCCGAGTGGTTCGGGTCTACCGGCTTCAGTTACCTGCATAAAGCCTGGGCCGGCACCTACGTGATGTTCGGGGTGATGATGCTGCCTGCGCTGTTCACGACTCTGGTCATGCGCGAACCGCCGGTGCCGCTGCGCACCCAGCTGTCGGCTGCGCGCTACGGCCTGGTGCACCAGATGGCCTCGGTGTTCGTGCTGATCATCCTGCTGGTGTCGGTGCCCGCCAGTTTCACCCAGATGTTCAATACCGGCTGGTCCACGGTCATCTCCGGGGATGCCACGCCGCTCGACCTGTTGCTCGAAGACCGCGCCTTCCTGCGCCTGATCCTCTATGTGCTGCTGACCTGGGCGTGCCTGTCGAGCCTGGGCCGCCGCGGCCTGGCCCCGGTGCTGACCCCGGTCAACGACTTCATTGCCCGCTACCGCTGGCAGGCTTTGCTATTGCTAGGTCTGATCGCCACCTACCGCATGTCGGACACGGTCATGGGCGTGATGGCCAACGTGTTCTATATCGACATGGGCTTCACCAAAGACCAGATCGCCAGTGTCAGCAAGATCTTCGGCCTGATCATGACCTTGGTCGGTGCCGGTATCGGCGGGCTGCTGATCGTGCGCTTCGGCATCATGCCCATCCTGTTCATTGGTGGCGCGGCATCGGCGGGCACCAACATCCTGTTCCTGATGCTGGCGGACATGGGGCCTAACCTGGAAATGCTGGTGGTCACCATCTCGCTGGACAACTTCAGTTCCGGCATGGCCACGTCTGCGTTCGTGGCGTACCTGTCGAGCCTGACCAACCTGAAGTTCTCGGCCACCCAGTACGCGCTGCTCAGCTCGATCATGCTGTTGCTGCCGCGGTTGATCGGGGGGTACTCGGGGGTGATGGTGGAGAAGTTCGGTTATCACGACTTTTTCCTGATTACCGCCCTGCTGGGCGTGCCTACGCTGATCCTGATCGCCTTGCAGTGGCGCCAGGAGACTGGCCGCGGTAAACCGCAGGCAGAGCCAGGCGCGGCGGCCTGATGGGCAACGCGGGTAAAAAGCCACATTGCGATTGTGTGTGGCTGTCACAGCGCCAGTGCGCCCGCCAGCCCCGCCTGTAGGAGCAACTGTCTTTCTCAAAATTTGAAAAGCCTGCGCGATTCATTGTGGGAGCGGGCGACGCGGTGTCTGGCACCGGCTGCGCCGGTGTTCGCGGGCACGCCCGCTCCCACAGGAACCGTGTGATCTTCGAGTCCTGCATTTTAGCTGTTGATCTACACCCTCTTCGGCTGAGGCAACACCAGATCCAGCCAAGGCTCGCCAGTCCTGAGCATGGCATTGAGTCGCACCAGGAAGACCCGCATGCAGGCCACGATAGCGACCTTGGCAAGTTACAGATCGACAAGGCACAGGTACTGCAGATCAGTCAGCCACGGCCCCTTGCCCCGGCCGGCCGCCCACCACAAACCACAACGGCCACAGCGCCAGCGCGCCCGCCAGCCCCGCCGCCAGTGCGAAATGCAGCAAGCTGGCACCGGCGCCGATCATTGCCAGCAATGCCCCACCCAGCCCCAACAGGGCGATGGTGATCATCCCCAGCATGGCCGAGACCAGGCCTTTGCTTTGCTCGCTGGAAAACAGCGTCATGCGATACAGCACCGCATTGGCCACACCCAGGCCCAGTGCATACAACGACATGCCTGCCACCAAGCTGGTCACGCTCGGCCAATACCATGTCGCCAGCACCATCACGCTCAACCCTGCCAGGTACGGCCACAGGGCACCACGGACCAGGGCCGGCAACGGGTAGCGGTCGGCAATACGGTTGATGATCAGGTTGCCCAGGATCAACCCGCCAAACACCGGCAGCTGCCACAGCGCATATTCCAGGGTCGTCAGGCCCTCATCATGAATCAGCAATACCGGTGACAGGCCAATCCAGCCAATCAGCGGCAGCCCGACCAGGCCCAGGGCGGCGCTGCCCGCGACAAAGCGGCGGTTGCCGAGCAATTGGCCGTAGCCTGCCAGCAATGGCAGCAGGTGGATCGGCGTGAACGCCAGGCGCGAACCGTCGCGGCGCTCTACCCCCAGGGTTTCGGGCATGAGCCGGTACAGCAGCCCCCAGCACACCACGGCCCCCACGGCGAAAGCCACGAACAGCCAACGCCAGTCCAGCCACTGCAACAGCAAGGCCCCGACCAGCGGGCCGAGCAGCGGCGACAGCAGGGCGATGTTGGCCAGCAGCGCCATCATGCGTACAGCGTCCGCCTCGCTGAATGCCTCGTTCAGCGCCGGGTAGCTGACCGTGACCACAAAGCCCAGGCCTATCCCCTGCAACAGGCGCAACAGGTTGAACAGGCCAATATCATGGGCCCAGAAGGTCGCCAGGCAGGCCAGGCCGAAGAACGCGCAGCCGGCCAGCAGCAACGGGCGCCGACCATAGCGGTCTGCCAGCGGGCCGATCAGCCACTGCAGCACAACGCCACCGAGCAAGTACAGGTTGAGGGCATGAGGGATGTATTCAGGGCTGGCGTTCAGGTCGCCGACCACGACCGGCATGGCCGGCATCACCGCGTCACTGGCCAGATAGGTCAGCAGTTCGAACAGGGCCAGGGTCAGGCCAAACAGCAAGGCCCGCAGGGGGGTGATGTACAGCAGTGGTTTCATGATGGCATATCAGGGGTGACAGGCAGGAGCAGGGTATATGCCAGAAATTGCAGGGGTTTGCTGTGAACAAGTGTAATCGGGGCGAAAAAAGCGGGGCCGCTGTGCAGCCCCGGCGCTGATGCGCTGTTACTGGGCGGCAGTTTCCTGCACCACCCGAATGACCCGCTGCGGGAACGGAATGTCGATCCCTTCGGCCTTCAGGCGGTCACGCGCCTGCTCGTTGAGCATGAACATCACATCCCAGTAATCGGCGGTCTTGGTCCACAAGCGCAGCGACACGGTGATCGAACTGTCACCCAGCGTCGCCACCACCGCTTGCGGAGCGGGGTCGGCCAGCACGCGAGGGTCCTGGGCCAGCTCCAGCAACACATTGCGGGCCTTCTGCAAATCGGCCTCGTAATCCACGCCCACATCGAACACCACCTTGCGCGTGGGCTGGCGGTTGGTGTTGGTGATGATGCCATTGGACAGGCTGCCGTTGGGCATGATCACCGTCTTGTTGTCGCCGGTGCGCAGCACGGTGTGGAAGATCTGGATGCTGTCGACAGTGCCGGCAACGCCTTGTGCCTCGATCCAGTCGCCGATGCGAAACGGGCGGAACATCAGGATCAGCACGCCGCCAGCGAAGTTGGCCAGGCTACCCTGCAGCGCCAGGCCGATGGCCAGGCCGGCGGCACCGATAGCCGCGACGAACGAGGTGGTCTCGATGCCGATCATCGACGCCACGCTGACCAGCAGCAGCACCTTCAGCACGATGTTGGCCAGGGTGCTGATGAAGCCCTGCAACGCCAGGTCGGCATTGCGCAGGCCGACCAGCTTGCCCAGGCGGGCGCTGACCTTGTTGATGATCCACCAGCCGACCGCCAGGGTCACCAGCGCCAGCAGCACACGGCTGCCGTATTGCATGATCAAGGGGATCCAGGTTTGCGACTGGCGAACCAGCTGATCGACTTCAGCGTTCAAATCCATATTCATCTCCTGATGCCGAACGGCAAGTACACGGTAGAACAGACCGCGCTAACACACGGCCCCGGCCCCCATGGACATCATTGAGCCATGGGGGTTCCTGGCCAAACCCGCATCAGTCGCGGAAGTTGTTGAACTGCAGCGGCATCTCGAATTCCTTGGTCCGCAGCAAGGCAATGGCCTCCTGCAGGTCGTCGCGTTTCTTACCGGTTACCCGTACCTGCTCACCCTGGATGGCGGCCTGCACCTTCAGCTTGCCGTCCTTGATGGTGGCGACGATCTTCTTGGCCAGGTCCTTGTCGATACCCTCGCGGAACTTGGCTTCCTGTTTCTTTTCCTTGCCGGACGCATACGGGTCCTTGGTTTCCAGGCATTTCACGTCGATCTTGCGCTTGACCAGCGCCAGGCGCAGGATTTCCAGCATGGCTTCGAGCTGGAACTCTTCCTCGGCGGTGAGCATCACGGTCTGCTCTTTGTCCTTGAACTCGAAGGAGCCCTTGCCTTTGAGGTCGTAACGGCGGTCCAGGTCCTTGATGGCGTTGTCCACCGCGTTCTGCACTTCGTGCTTGTCCAGTTCCGATACCACGTCGAACGAAGGCATGGTTGTTCTCCCAAAATAAAAGCGCGCTCAGGCTGAAGATGGAGCGCGCCAGGTTTGACGGTTAAAATGCGGGCTCATTATAACGGGTTGCGAAACGCATATGAGCAGCACCTGGCATATTCTCGGCGCCGGCAGCCTCGGCAGCCTGTGGGCCTGCCGCCTGGCACGCGCGGGCAAGGCAGTGCGCCTGGTGCTGCGCGATCGGCAACGGCTGCAGGCCTATGAGCAGGCTGGCGGCCTGACGTTGATCGAGCAAGAACAGCCCCGGCACTACGCCATACCCGCCGAAACCGCCCAGGCTGACGGGCCGATCCATCGCCTGCTGGTGGCCTGCAAGGCTTACGACGCGGCCCCGGCGATTGCCGGCCTGGTACCACGCCTGGCCGAGGGCGCAGACGTGCTACTGCTACAGAACGGCCTGGGCAGCCAGGACGCGGTGGCAGACCTGCTGCCACAGGCGCGCTGCGTTTTCGCCTCCAGCACCGAAGGCGCCTTCCGCGAAGGCGACTGGCAGGTGCGTTTTGCCGGGCATGGCTTCAACTGGCTGGGCGACCCGCGCAACCCGGCGCTGCCGGCCTGGTTCGATGACCTGCACGAAGCAGGCATCCCTGCCGAATGGACGGTGGATATTCTCACCCGCCTGTGGCGCAAGCTGGCCCTCAACTGCGCGATCAACCCGCTGACCGTGCTGCACGCTTGCCAGAACGGCGGCTTGCTGGGCCACCTGGCGGAAGTACATGGCCTGTGCACCGAACTGGCCGCACTGCTGCGCCGCTGTGGCCAGCCGCAAGCGGCCGAGGGCCTGGAAGAAGAAGTGCAACGGGTGATCGTGGCCACCGCAGCCAACTACTCTTCCATGTACCAGGACGTGCACGCAGGCCGACGCACCGAGGTGCATTACCTGCTCGGCCATGCCTGCCGGGTTGCCGCGCGGCACGGCCTGCAGCTGCCGCAACTGGAACACCTGCTGCAACGCCTGGTCGAACACCTGCGCTTACGTGGCTTGCCCTGCGACTGACGCAGCCCTATTACCTGGATACGGACACTGCCTAGCCCATGACCTTGCGCCATCGCCTGGAAAACCTCCCGGTCGGGCAGAAGCTGCTGGCGGCCCTGCTGGTATTGCTGGTGACCATCCTGCTGGTGGCCAACCTCACCTTCATCAGCGCGGCTTACTGGATCACCCAGGAGAGCATGGCACCCCAGGCCCTGCAGACCATCGGCCGGCTGGTGGCCAACCCGCAACTGGCTGAGCGCGCGGGCGACACCCCAGACACCGCCAGTGCCCTGCTCAAGGAGCTGGACAGCTACACCCCGCTGCGCGCGGCAGCCGTGTACGGGGGGGACGGTCGCATGCTGGCGCAACTCCAGCATGGCGACCCGCTAACCCTGCCCAAGCGCTTTCGCAACATCGACGGCTGGCGCCTGATGGAGTTTCGCAGCACCCAACTGATCCGCATCCCGCGCGAGGCCAACCCGCCGGCCCACCTGTTGCTGGTGGCCAGCAGCGAGCTGCCCACCGCGTTCTACACCGGCACGCTCAGTGCCAGCCTGGCTATCCTGGTGTTCAGCATCCTGCTGTGGATCTTCATTGCCCGCCAGATCAAACGCCTGATCACCCAACCGATCAACCAGCTTGAAGAACTCAGCCGCCAGGTCACCCGCGAAGAGAGCTACGCCCTGCGCGCCCGGCGTGGCAACGACGATGAGATCGGCAGCCTGGCCGACGCCTTCAACACCATGCTTTCGCGCATCGAGGCCCGTGAGCAGCAACTCAAACGCGCCCGTGACGAGTTCCAGGATGCCTATGACCAGGCCCAGGGCCTGGCCGAGGAAACCCGCCATACCAACCGCAAGCTGGAACTGGAAGTGCAGGTGCGCAGCAAAATCGAGAAAAAACTCACCGGTTTCCAGAACTACCTCAACAGCATCATCGACTCGATGCCTTCGGCATTGATTGCCCTGGACGAACAGCTCTATGTCACCCAGTGGAATCACGAAGCCACGGTCCTCTCCGGCACGCCGTTGCATGAGGCGCTGAACCAGCCGGTGTTCATCGCCTTCGAGCCGCTGAAGCCGTTCCTGCCGCAACTCAAGGAAACCGTGGAAAAGCACCGGGTGGCCAAGATCGAGCGGGTCACCTGGCCCAAGGGCGACGAGCTGCGCCATTACGCCCTCACCTTCTACCCGCTCACCGGCGGCGGCGGGCGCGGCGTGGTGATCCGCATCGACGACATCACCCAGCGCCTGTCGCTGGAAGAAATGATGGTCCAGTCGGAAAAAATGCTCTCGGTCGGCGGCCTGGCGGCGGGCATGGCTCACGAAATCAACAACCCGCTGGGCGCCATCCTGCACAACGTACAGAACATCCGCCGACGCCTGTCGGCAGACCTGCCCCGCAACCAGGAACAGGCCAGCGAGCTTGGCCTCGACCTGGCCATGATCAACCGCTACCTGGCCAGCCGCGAAGTGCCGCAACTGCTCGATGGCATTCAGCAGGCCGGGGCCCGCGCGGCGAAGATCGTCACCCACATGCTCAGCTTCAGCCGCCGCAGCAACCGACGGCTGGAGCCTTGCGAGCTGCCGGCGCTGATCGACCAGGCGGTGGAAATTGCCGGCAACGACTTCGACCTGGCGATCGGTTTCGACTTCAAGGGGCAGGCCATCGTGCGGCAGTTCGACCCTGAACTGGGGCCCGTGCCGTGCACTGCCAACGAACTGGAACAGGTACTGTTGAACCTGTTGAAGAACGCCGCCCAGGCCATCCACCTGCGCCCGCAACCGAGCGAGCCGGGGCGGATCACCCTGCGCACCCGGCTGAACCCGCCGTGGGCGGAGATCCAGGTCGAGGACAATGGCGTCGGCATGCCAGAGGCCGTGCGCAAGCGCACCTTCGAGCCGTTCTTCACCACCAAGGAAATCGGCCAGGGCACCGGGCTGGGCCTGTCGGTTTCGTACTTCATCATCACCAACAACCACAAGGGGCAGATGGAGGTGCACTCCACGCCTGGCCAGGGTACGTGCTTCACCCTGCGCCTGCCCCTCGGCCAGCCGGCAGCAGCGGCGCCGACCTTACCGGAGCAATGACATGGGCAACCGCCTATCGAAGATCTACACCCGTACCGGCGATCAGGGCGAAACCGGCCTGGGCGACGGCCGGCGGGTGCCGAAAAGCCACCCGCGCATAGAAGCCATTGGCGAGGTAGACAGCCTCAACAGCCAGCTCGGCGTGCTTTTGGCAGGCCTGGCCGAGCAAGGCCTGGAAGAGGTCACTGCGGTGCTCGCGCCGTGTCAGCACCGCTTGTTCGACCTGGGTGGCGAGCTGGCCATGCCCAGCTACCAGGCCTTGAACCAGGCAGAAGTGGAGCGCCTGGAGGCGGTCATCGATGTGTGGAACGAAGAGCTGGGGCCGCTGAAGAACTTCATCCTGCCCAGTGGTTCGATGCTGGTGGCGCAGGCCCATGTGTGCCGCAGCCTGGCGCGCAGCGCCGAGCGGCGCTGCCAGCAGCTGCATGCGCTGGAACCACTGGAAGGGGTGGGTCTGGCGTACATCAACCGTCTGTCCGACCTGCTGTTCGTGGCGGCCCGGATCATCGGGCGGCGACAGGGGGTGGCCGAGGTGTTGTGGCAGCCTGCTGAAAAACCGCAGGGCTGACAGGTTCGGGGCGGCCTGCGCGGTGTCGCGAAGGGCCGCCCCAATGGCTCAGGCCTCGGGCCAGAATGCCCGGATGCCGGCCACACCCTGGGCCCCGGCTTCCCAGGCTCGCTCGCGCTCACCCGGCCCTACCCCACCCAGCAAGTACACCGGCTTGCTGAACCCGGCCAGCAAACGTCCAGCTTCGTCCCAGCCCAACGGCGCCGCCTCGGGGTGGGTCTGGGTTGCCTGGACTGGCGACAGGGTGACGAAGTCGACGCCCATCTGCTCGGCCAGTGCCAGCTCTTCGGCGCAGTGGCAGGAAGCCGCCAACCAACGCTCGCGGGGAAACGGCCGACCTTTGGCGGCGTACTTGCGTAACTGCGCCGCGGTCAGGTGCCAGCCGGCCGAAGGGAAATCGCCCAGCCATTCCAGCGGCCCCTTGAGCATCAACTGCGCCTTGCCCGCACATAGCCCAACCGCATCCACCGCCACGTCGCGGTACTTGGGGTCGTACATGTCCGGGGCGCGCAACTGAATCAGCCGAATGCCGCTGGCAACCGCCTTCTGGATGCCCTTGAGCAGTTGCGGCACTTCCAGGCCATCGGGGGTAATCAGGTACTGGTCCGGCAGGCGCGCGGCAGCCACGATCGGCTGGTTGGCCTCGGGAAATTCGTACTGCGGCAAATCGCGCGGGGCAACCCACGCCAGCGGCTGACCCTCGGCGCCATGCGCTTCGCCGGTGAAGGCCTGCACTTCACGCACGTCCAGCAACACCTGCTTGTCCGGGTAGTCGTGGCTGACCTTGATCAGCGCACGCGAACGGCTCACCTCGATACCCAGCTCTTCGCGCAGCTCGCGGGCCAGTGCCGCTTCCACGCTTTCACCGGCTTCGACCTTGCCGCCGGGAAACTCCCACAGGCCACCCTGGTGCTGGGTGGCGGCCCGCCGCGCGATCAGAATGCGGCCATCGGCGCCACGAATGACCGCTGCTACAACATGAATCCGTTTCACACTTCACGCTCCGCCAGGCCAGCCTGCAACAAGGCGCGCAACGTGTCGCCGAAGTTCAGGTGATCGCTCATGGTTCGTCTCCTGGTTCTGGAATTGTGGGGCCGTTGCCCGACCCCATCACTGCATCAGGTACGGTATTCGGCGTTGATCTTCACGTACTCGTGCGACAGGTCGGTGGTCCAGATGGTTTCGCTGCACTGGCCACGCCCCAGTTCGATCCGGATCGTGATCTCTTCCTGGGCCATCACTGCCGAGCCCTGGGCTTCGGTGTAGCTGGGGCTGCGGCCGCCCTGGCTGGCGATGCACACGTTATCCAGGTAGACGTCGATCAGGCTCACGTCCAGCTCGGGCACACCGGCACGGCCCACCGCGGCGAGAATACGGCCCCAGTTCGGGTCCGACGCGAACAGTGCGGTCTTGATCAGCGGTGAGTGGGCCACTGCGTATCCAACGTCCAGGCATTCCTGGTGGTTGCCACCGCCGTTGACCTGCACGGTCACGAACTTGGTCGCACCTTCGCCGTCACGCACGATGGCCTGGGCCACGTCCATGCACACCTCGAACACGGCTTTTTTCAGGGCCTCGAACAGCGCACCACTAGCTTCGGTGACTTCTGGCAGGTTGGCCTTGCCGGTGGCGATCAGCATGCAGCAATCGTTGGTCGAGGTGTCGCCATCGATGGTGATGCGGTTGAACGACTTGTTGGCGCCGTCCAGCATCAGGTCCTTGAGCACCGCCGGGGCAACCTTGGCGTCGGTGGCGATGTAGCCAAGCATGGTGGCCATGTTCGGGCGGATCATGCCGGCGCCCTTGCTGATACCGGTCACGGTCACGGTCACGCCATCGTGCTGGAACTGGCGGCTGGCGCCTTTGGGCAAGGTATCGGTGGTCATGATGCCGGTGGCCGCTTCGGCCCAGTTGTTCTCCGACAGGTTATCGAGGGCGGCCTGCAGCGCGCCTTCGATCTTTTCGACCGGCAGTGGCTCGCCGATCACCCCGGTGGAGAACGGCAGTACCGATTCGGCGGGTACGCCGGCCAGTTCGGCCAGCTTGGCGCAGGTGCGTTCGGCGGCTGCCAGCCCAGGGGCGCCGGTACCGGCGTTGGCATTACCGGTGTTGGTCAACAGGTAGCGCACGGTGCCCTGTACACGCTGCTTGGAGAGGATCACCGGTGCCGCGCAGAAAGCGTTGAGGGTGAACACGCCCGCCACGCTGGAGCCTTCGGCGCAGCGCATGACCACCACATCCTTGCGCCCAGGACGCTTGATGCCGGCAGAAGCGATGCCGAGTTCAAAACCCGCAACCGGGTGCAGGGTGGGCAAAGGACCAAGACCAACAGCCATTAGAGCGCTCCTAGAAAATTCGGTGGATGTACAAAAAACGGGGCCGCAAAGCGGCCCCAGGATGTATCAGGTTACAACACCCAGGTCAGATCATTCGATCTGCCCGTGGCAATGCTTGAACTTCTTGCCCGAACCACACCAGCAAGGCTCATTGCGGCCCAGCTTCTGCTCGTTGCGCACCGGCGCCGAGGCAACGGCCACTTCGGCCTCCTCCTCGCTCAGCTGCTCGCCTTCCAGGCCAGGGGCTGGGGCGTGCTCAAACTGCATGCGGCTGGCCAGCTCCTCGGCCTCGCGGCGCAGGCGGGCTTCCTCTTCGACCGGGTCTTCGCGGCGTACCTGAACGTGCGACAGCACGCGGATGGTATCGCGCTTGATCGACTCCAGCAGTTCCTGGAACAGGCTGAACGACTCGCGCTTGTACTCCTGCTTGGGGTTCTTCTGCGCATAGCCACGCAGGTGAATACCGTGGCGCAAGTGGTCCATGGTCGACAGGTGGTCTTTCCACAGGTCGTCCAGCACACGCAGCAGAATCTGCTTCTCGAAGGTACGCAGGGCGTCGAGGCCGGCCTGGTCTTCTTTCTCGGTGTAGGCCGTGGTGATCTCGTTCAGCAGCTTCTCGCGCAGCGTCTCCTCGTAGAGGTGATCGTCTTCGTCGAGCCACTGCTGAATCGGCAGCTTGATGGCGAAGTCGCTGGCCAGCGATGCCTCCAGGCCGGCCACGTCCCACTGCTCGGGCAGCGACTGCGGCGGAATGTGCTGGCTGATGGTAGCGTCCAGGACTTCCTTGCGGAATTCGACGATGGTGTCGCCAATGTTCTCGGCCGCCAGCAGGCTGTTGCGCATGTGGTAGATCACCTTGCGCTGCTCGTTGGCCACGTCGTCGTATTCAAGCAACTGCTTGCGGATGTCGAAGTTGCGGCCTTCGACCTTGCGCTGCGCCTTCTCGATGGCATTGGTGACCATGCGGTGCTCGATGGCCTCGCCCGCCTGCATGCCCAGGGCCTTCATGAAGTTCTTCACCCGGTCGGAGGCAAAGATACGCATCAGGCTGTCTTCCAGCGACAGGTAGAAGCGGCTGGAGCCCGGGTCGCCCTGACGGCCGGAACGGCCACGCAACTGGTTGTCGATACGGCGCGACTCGTGGCGCTCGGAGGCGATCACGTGCAGGCCACCGGCCTCGATCACCTGCTGGTGACGCTTCTGCCAGTCGGCCTTGATCTGGGCGATCTGCTCGGCGGTCGGGTTTTCCAGGGCGGCCACTTCGGCTTCCCAGTTACCGCCCAGCAGAATGTCGGTACCACGGCCGGCCATGTTGGTGGCGATGGTCAGGGCACCCGGCGCACCGGCCTGGGCGATGATTTCGGCTTCTTTCTCGTGGTACTTGGCGTTCAGCACCTTGTGGTCGATACCTTCTTTCTTCAGCAGGTTCGACATGTGTTCGGACGTTTCGATGGTCGCGGTACCAACCAGAATCGGCCGGCCCTGCTTCATGCTTTCCTTGATGTCGGCAATGATCGCGGCGTACTTCTCGTCGGCGGTCAGGTACACCAGGTCGTTGAAGTCCTTGCGCGCCAGCGGCTTGTTCGGCGGGATGACCATCACGTTCAGCGCGTAGATCGACTGGAACTCGAAGGCTTCGGTGTCGGCAGTACCGGTCATGCCGGACAGCTTGGTGTACAGGCGGAAGTAGTTCTGGAAGGTGGTCGAGGCCAGGGTCTGGCTCTCGGCCTGGATGTTCAGGTTTTCCTTGGCCTCGATGGCCTGGTGCAGGCCTTCGGACAGGCGCCGGCCCGGCATGGTCCGGCCGGTGTGCTCGTCGATCAGCAGTACCTGGCCGTCCTGGACGATGTACTCGATGTTGCGGTGGAACAGCTTGTGTGCGCGCAGGCCGGCATACACGTGGGTGAGCAGGCCCAGGTTATGCGCCGAGTACAGGCTCTCGCCTTCAGCCAGCAACCCGGCCTGGGTCAGCATCTCTTCGATGAACTGGTGACCGGCCTCGTTGAGCTCGACCTGGCGGCTCTTCTCGTCGATGGTGAAGTGGCCTTCCTGAGTGACCTGGCCTTCGACTTCTTCGATGTGCTGGGTCAGGCGCGGGATCAGGCGGTTGATCTCGATGTACAGCTTGGAGCTGTCTTCGGCCTGGCCGGAGATGATCAGCGGGGTGCGCGCTTCGTCGATGAGAATGGAGTCCACTTCGTCGATCACGGCGAAGTTCAGTTCACGCTGGAACTTCTCGTCCTGGCTGAACGCCATGTTGTCGCGCAGGTAGTCGAAACCGAATTCGTTGTTGGTGCCGTAGGTGATGTCGGCCGCATAGGCAGCACGCTTTTCTTCCGGCGGCTGGAAGGCCGATACGATACCGACCGACAGGCCGAGAAACTCGTACAGCGGGCGCATCCAGTTGGCGTCACGGCGGGCCAGGTAGTCGTTGACGGTAACCACATGCACGCCCTTGCCGGACAGTGCGTTGAGGTACACGGCCAGGGTACCGACCAAGGTCTTGCCTTCACCAGTACGCATTTCTGCGATCATGCCTTCGTGCAGGGTCATGCCGCCAATCAACTGAACGTCGAAGTGGCGCATGCCCATCACGCGCTTGCCGGCCTCGCGGGCCACGGCAAAGGCTTCGGGCAACAATTGGTCCAGTGTCTCGCCTTTGGCCAGGCGCTCCTTGAACTCTGCAGTCTTGCCCCGCAGTTGCTCGTCGGAGAGGGCCACCATCTTCTCTTCGAAGGCATTGACGATACTCACCGTCTTGAGCATGCGTTTTACTTCACGCTCGTTCTTGCTTCCAAAAAGTTTTTTTAACAAAGGCGCAAACATATCGGCAGGATCTTCCACACGTAGGGATGGAGGGCGGCCCCATGAGTCGCCCGTGCAGCCCTGAGGCCGCATGCGAACGAGCATTCTACCCGGAAACGATGGTGAGGAAAGTGGTGGATTTCCACGATGCTGGCACAGCGCTTTGGCAGGGGCTTGGTTTAGATAGGGGCATTTTCCCTGAGTTCAAGGTTTGGCAACATGAAAGGTATCGAGAACCAGTCTTATCTTGCGTTGCCTGTGCAGGCCTCTTCGCGGGCACGCCCGCTCCCACAGGGACCCCACAATACTCAGGCCTGGAGTAATCCTGTGGGAGCGGGCGTGTCCGCGAAGCGGCCAGCACAGGTTCTACAGGTGTTAAACTGCCGATCTTGTAACCTCATGCGTACCCCCAATGGCCTACAAACCCTCCCCCGCCCAGCCACCCTCGGCCCTGCTGCGCCAGGTGCGCCCGCTGCGCCTGCTGCTGAACCAGGCCGAACGCCTGGAACACCTGCAGCGCCTGCTGGAAAGCCAGCTGCAACCGGCTGCCCGCGAGCATTGCCACGTGGCCTCATGGCGCGATGGCACCTTGTTGCTGGTGGTGACCGATGGCCATTGGGCTACCCGCCTGCGCTACCAGCAGAAGCGCCTGCTGGCCGCATTGCAGGCCATGGAAGCTTTTGGCAACCTCCGGCGCATCCTCTACAAGGTGCAGCCGCCCCTGGTACCGGCCAAACGCGGCGGGCATGCTGCCGAGCTGTCCACCAGCGCCGCGGCAAGCCTGCGTGACACCGCCGAGGGCATCGCCGACCCCAAGCTGCGCGCTGCACTGGAGCGCTTGGCCGCCCACGCTGGCGACAAGATCGAGTAGGAGGCGGGTTCACACCCGCCGTCCTCTCACACCACCGTGCGTACGGTTCCGTACACGGCGGTTCAGGTTATGCGACTAAGCCGGTTGATCGTATCCAGTATCGAGACCAATCCGAGTTGATCCCACAGTTTCTTCGGTAGGGCCTGATTCACATGTGGCGCACCCGAGTTCCACCATGGGCCTCGGCCATTGAAAGCAGATTTACAAGCACGCTCTCGGCTTAGACCCAGACGCATCAGGTTGCTGATCCTCGTAGAGGGTTGCTTCCATTGCCGCCAGATGACACAGCGAAGTTTGTGCCTGATCCACCCGTCCAGCTCTTCTAGTGGGCGCCTGCTCTGACTGAGCTTGAAGTAACTCGCCCAGCCCCGTACCACGGGGTTCAGCCGCTCGATGATATAGGCCACCTTGCGGCCTCGCGCCCCGCGCAGCAGCTCCTTGAGCCGACTGCGCAGGCGACCAAGGCTCATCGTCGCTACCCTCAGCCTAGGCTGTTGATGCCAGCTCATCCCATAACCCAAGTAGTCGCATTTCCACGCCCGTGCCACTTGGCTCTTCTTCCTGTTCACCGTCAGTTTCAGACGCTCTTTCAGGAAGCGCTCGACGCTGGTCAGTACTCGCTCGCCTGCCCGCTGACTACGTACATAGATGTTCGCATCATCGGCATAGCGCACAAAACGGTGCCCCCGCCGCTCCAGTTCACGGTCAAATTCGTTGAGCAGGATGTTCGACAGCAACGGCGAGAGCGGGCCGCCTTGCGGCGTCCCTTCCTGCCGTGGGCTGACGACACCGCCCGACATGACCCCGGCTTCAAGGTAACGGCGGATAAGCCTGAGCACGCATTTGTCTTCGACACGGCGCTCGATACAGGCCATGAGTATGTCGTGGTTGACCCGATCAAAGAACTTCTCCAGATCAAGTTCCACGCACCAGCGATGGCCCGCCCCCACATGGGAGCGGGCCGTTTCGACGGCTTGATGAGCGCTTTTGCCCGGACGAAAGCCATAGCTGTAGTCCGAGAACAGCGGGTCAAAGATTGGCGTGAGCTGTTGCTGCAGGGCTTGCTGGATCAGGCGATCCACGACACTGGGAATCCCCAGTTGCCGGGTACCGCCCTGCGGTTTGGGAATTTCGACCGCCCGCACTGCCTGGGGATGGTATTCACCAGCCAGCAACCTGGCCTTGAGAGTTGGCCAATACTGTTTCACATAGCCAGCCAAGTCAGCGACCGTCATGCCATCGGCACCCGGTGCTCCCTTGTTGCTGACCACACGCTGATACGCACGTTTGAGGTTGGCCGGTGCAAGCACCCGCCCCATCAGCGTGTCCGGCTCCGCGTTCGTCCACGCCACAGACGCCGTCGATGCCTGCGCACTGCCAGCCGTCACTCTCGGATTCTGTCCGGAACTTGGGGTCACAGTTCTCCCTCGGAGAAATTTCTGCTTTTCGACATTCGACGAGACTCTGGCGCCTACTGGCGGCATAACCTGTTCGGCCCTTGGTGGCGCGGTTAACTGCCACTTACTACGGCTTCGGCTGACTTCTGCACGTCCATCCCGTCGCCTCTTGACGCTCGGTAGCACAATGGCAAACGTGCAGATCTCCCAGGGTAATTCGCGTGACCTTCCTGCTTATGCCTGTCGGATCTACGTCGCAGCGTTCCGTGCAAGTATCGGGCTTTGAAGATATTGGCCTTCTCACCCCGCTGCGCCGCCTCTATCCGCTTCCTGTTCGTCAGGCCAGCATTTTGCCTCGGGCTTCCTTCAGATTCGCAGTCGCCCGCGACACCCTTGCCTCTGGCTAACACTTCCCCTTGCCGGGTGTGTAGAGGACTTTCACCTCCAAGTCACCCGCTTGGCCACCATAGTCAAGCGGGTTGCGCTGACGCGCAACGCGCCATGCCTGGCGCACCAATAAAAAAGGCCACCCGAAGGTGGCCTTGATTACAACACTAGAGAGAGTGTTCGAACTTACACGGCCGCAACAGGGCGCATGTACGAGATCGGTGCCGTACTGGCATCTTCGAACGTGACCACTTCCCAGGCATCGGTTTCGGCAATCAGCTTGCGCAACAGCTGGTTGTTCAGCGCGTGGCCGGACTTGTAGCCCTTGAACTCGCCGATCAGGCTGTTGCCCAGCAGGTAGAGGTCGCCAATGGCGTCGAGGATCTTGTGCTTGACGAATTCGTCATCGGAACGAAGGCCGTCTTCGTTGAGCACACCTGTCTCGTCGACCACGATGGCATTCTCGACACTGCCACCCAACGCAAGGTTGTGCTTGCGCAGGTACTCGATGTCACGCATGAAACCGAACGTGCGGGCGCGGCTGACTTCCTTCACGAACGAGGTGCTGGAGAAGTCGACAACCGCGCTCTGGGTCTGGCCCTTGAGGACCGGGTGATCGAAGTCGATCTCGAAGCTCACCTTGAAACCGTCGAAAGGCAGGAAAGTGGCGCGCTTGTCGCCCTCTTCCACAGTCACCTCACGCAGGATGCGGATGAACTTCTTGGCTGCGTCCTGTTCTTCCAGGCCGGCAGACTGAATCAGGAATACGAAGGGACCGGCGCTGCCATCCATGATCGGCACTTCCGAGGCGGAGAGCTCGACGTAGGCGTTATCGATGCCCAGGCCCGCCATGGCGGAGAGCAGGTGCTCGACCGTATCGACCTTGACGTCACCGTTGACCAGCGTCGTCGACATGGTGGTCTCGCCGACGTTGGCCGCACGCGCAGGGATCTCGACCACAGGGTCGAGGTCGGCGCGGCGGAAGACGATGCCGGTGTCAACAGGTGCAGGCTTGAGGGTCAGGTAAACCTTCTCCCCGGAGTGCAGGCCGACACCTGTGGCACGGATGGTATTCTTCAGGGTGCGTTGTTTAATCATGGCATTGGCCGCTTCAGCGCAAATTGCGAACAGGTATCAACAAAGGCTAGGGATGATAACAGACCCAACCTTTGATGAATACCAATCACCTTTATACCCCTGATAAATTCCATTAATCAGCCTGACGACGCAGGAATGCCGGGATATCCAGGTAATCCAGGTCATCCTGAGGGTTCATTTTCGCGGCTGCCGCAGCACCGGCGTGGGCCTGGTTGCGCATTACGGTCGGGCGCTCCAGGTCACGGTAGTTCACGGCTGGCTGCTCCTGACGAACTGGCGCCGGGTTGGACGCTTCATACGCCTGCTGGGCAGTCTGCAGGGTGTTGTCGACCACTTTCACAGGCTTCTCGATACGCGCGCCCAGGCCGGTGGCCACAACGGTCACGTGCAGTTCGTCACGCATGTCCGGATCGATCACGGTACCGACCTTGACCATGGCGTGGTCAGAGGCGAAGGCTTCGATGATGCTACCCACGTCGGAGTATTCACCCAGCGACAGGTCCGGGCCAGCGGTGATGTTCACCAGGATGCCGCGGGCGCCCTGCAGGTTGACATCTTCCAGCAGCGGGTTGCGGATGGCTGCTTCGGTGGCTTCGCGTGCACGGTTCGGGCCGCTGGCGCAACCAGTACCCATCATCGCCATGCCCATTTCACCCATGACGGTGCGCACGTCGGCGAAGTCGACGTTGATCATGCCCGGGCGCTTGATGATGTCGGAGATACCGCGCACGGCACCGGCCAGTACATCGTCGGCCTTGGCGAAGGCGGACAGCAGGCTGGCATCCTTGCCCAGGATGGTCAGCAGTTTCTCGTTGGGGATGGTGATCAACGAGTCGACGCTTTCAGCCAGCATGCGGATGCCTTCATCGGCGATCTGCATGCGCTTGCGGCCCTCGAACGGGAACGGACGGGTCACCACGGCTACGGTGAGGATGCCCATTTCCTTGGCCACTTCGGCGATGATCGGTGCAGCACCGGTACCGGTACCGCCGCCCATGCCAGTGGTGATGAACACCATGTTGGTGCCTTGCAGCACTTCGGCGATGCGCTCACGGTCTTCCAGTGCGGCCTGACGGCCGACTTCCGGATTGGCGCCAGCACCCAGGCCCTTGGTCACGCCAGTGCCCAATTGCAGGATGGTGCGTGCACCAATGTTTTTCAGGGCCTGAGCATCCGTGTTGGCGCAGATGAATTCCACACCTTCGATGCTGCTCTTGACCATGTGGTTGACGGCGTTGCCGCCACCACCACCAACGCCGATCACTTTGATGACCGGGCTTTGCGGGACGTTGTCTACGAGCTCGAACATTTTCCCTCTCCTTACAGTTCTCTAGTTGTTGCGCCTACCACTACTGCTTTGAAACTTAGAAGTTGCCCTGTACCCAGCGCTTGAAGCGTTCAAGCACTGGGGCCTTCGGTTCATCGCCATAGCTGTTGTTGCTGCTGTTGCTGCTGCCGGTCAGGACCATGTCCTCGGACTGCTTGAGCAGGCCGTAGGTGAGCAAGCCCACGCCGGTGGAATAAATGGGGTTGCGAACCACGTCGCTCAGGCCCCGAACGCTGTGCGGTACGCCCAGGCGTACCGGCATGTGGAAGATTTCCTCGGCCAGTTCCACGGCACCTTCCATCTTCGCGGTACCGCCGGTGAGGACGATGCCCGCTGGCACCAGGTCCTCGTACCCGCTGCGGCGCAGTTCGGCCTGGATCAGGGTGAAGAGCTCGTCGTAACGCGGCTCCACCACCTCGGCCAGGGCCTGACGCGACAGCTCGCGCGGTGGGCGGTCGCCCACGCTCGGCACCTTGATGGTCTCGCCAGCGCCCGCCAGTTTGGCCAGGGCGCAGGCGTAGCGGATCTTGATTTCTTCGGCGTACTGGGTCGGGGTACGCAGGGCCATGGCGATGTCGTTGGTCACCTGGTCGCCGGCAATCGGAATGACCGCGGTGTGGCGGATCGCGCCTTCGGTGAAGATGGCGATGTCGGTGGTACCGCCACCGATGTCGACCAGGCACACGCCCAGTTCCTTTTCATCGTCGGTGAGCACCGAATAGGCCGAAGCCAACTGCTCGAGGATGATGTCGTCGATTTCCAGGCCGCAGCGGCGCACGCACTTTTCGATGTTCTGTGCCGCGTTGACCGCGCAGGTCACCACGTGAACCTTGGCTTCCAGACGCACGCCAGACATGCCCAGCGGCTCGCGGACGCCTTCCTGGTTGTCGATCACGTAGTCCTGCGGCAGGGTGTGCAGCACGCGCTGGTCTGCCGGAATGGCCACCGCCTGGGCCGCGTCCAGTACCCGCTCCAGGTCGGCCAGGCTGACCTCGCGGTCACGGATGGCGACGATGCCGTGGGAGTTCAGGCTGCGGATATGGTTACCGGCGACGCCCACGAACGCCGAGTGGATGCGGCAGCCGGCCATCAGCTGCGCTTCTTCGACGGCGCGCTGGATCGATTGCACGGTCGACTCGATGTTCACCACCACGCCTTTTTTCAGGCCGCGGGACGGGTGTGTGCCGATACCGACGATTTCCAGGGTGCCGTCTTCGCCCACTTCGCCGACCAGTGCCACCACCTTGGAGGTGCCAATATCCAGCCCGACGATCATTTTGCCGCTATGCGCGTTTGCCATGGTCCTGCCTCTCTCTAATTCTTCGCAACGGCGGGTTGGGCCGTCGTCGGTGCAATCGGTTCCCGCCAACCAACGGCAAGTCCGTTGGAATAACGCAGATCAATGCGGGCGATAGTGCTGATCTGGTCTTTGAGTGTCTTGTCGTAAATGGCAATGAAACGGCGCATCTTCTCCACCAGATGGTCGCGCCCCAGCAGCAGCTCGATGCCCGGCCCGGCGCTGCTCGCGCCAGTGGTCAGGAACCAGCTGCCTCGCTCGCGCAGCTCCAGGCGAGCGATGGAAAAGCCCAAGGGGCGCAGCATCTGGCTCAATACCTGATACTGCTGCATGACTTGTTGCTGGGCACGCTGCGGCCCGGCAAGCTGCGGCAGGTGCTCATAGTTGGCCAGCTCGCGCGGGGTGAATGCCTGGCCCTGGTTGTTGAGCAAGGCTTCGTCGCCCCAGCGCGCCACCGGCAGCTGTTCTTCCAGGCGGATCACCACCTCGTCAGGCCACACCCGGCGCACTTCGGCGTGGGCGATCCAGGGCATCTGTTCGAGCTCCGCACGCATCGCCGGCAGGTCGACACTGAAGAAGCTCGCGGCCACGTAAGGGGCGATGCGCTGCTGCACCGACTGCTGGCTGATGTAGGTGAGGTCGCCCTGCACATCGATCTTGGCGATGGGCCGGTCGGCATAAGGCATCAGGCGAATGGCCCCTTCGTAGGCACCGAAGCCTGCTGCCACCAGCAATACCGGCCACAGCAGACGCTTCAGGCCGCCGAGGCTGGGCCGCGGCAGGCGCGCCGATACGGGCTCGTCGGCCACCAGCCTGCTGGCACCACGCGGCACCGGCTTGCTACGGCCGGTTACGGGTTGCTGCTGACGTATCATTGCGCCTTGCATGATGATTAACCTCGCGTCGCCACGCTTTCGGCCAGGATTGCCAGCACCAGTTGCTGGAAGTCCAGGCCAGCCGCGCGGGCCGCCATGGGCACCAGGCTATGATCGGTCATGCCGGGTGCGGTGTTTACTTCGAGCAGCCAGAACCGGCCTTGCTCGTCCTGCATCACGTCCAGCCGCCCCCAGCCCTCGATGCCAACGGCATCACAGGCACGGGCGGTCAGGTCGATCAGTTCCTGTTCCTTGGCGCTATCCAGGCCGCACGGAATGCGGTACTGGGTATCGTTGGCGATGTACTTGGCGTCGTAGTCGTAGAACACGTGCGGTGTACCCAGGGCGATCGGCGGCAGCACCTGGCCGCGCAGCACCGCAATGGTGAACTCCGGGCCGTGGATCCACTGCTCTACCAGTACCTGGGAATCGTACTGGGCAGCGTCTTGCCAGGCGGCGATCAGTTCCTCGGCGCTGTTCACCTTGGCCATGCCGATGCTAGAGCCTTCATGGGCGGGTTTGACGATCAGCGGGAAGCCCAGTTCCGTACTGGCCTGCAAACAATCGCTTTCACTCGCCAGCACCGCGTGGCGCGGGGTAGGAATGCCCAGGCTCTGCCACACCTGCTTGGTACGCAGCTTGTCCATGGCCAGGGCCGAAGCGAGGATGCCGCTACCGGTATAAGGGATGCCCAGGCACTCCAGCAGCCCCTGCATGCTGCCATCCTCACCGCCACGGCCGTGGAGGATGATGAAGGCGCGGTCGATCTTCTCGTTCTGCAGGCGGTCGAGCAGGTCGTCACCGACGTCGATGGCAACGACGTCCACACCGGCGGAGGTCAGCGCATCGATCACGGCGGCGCCGGACTTGAGCGACACTTCGCGCTCGGCACTCTTGCCGCCGTACAGCACGGCAACGCGGCCAAACGCTTTCACGTCGAGGGTAGAGTGCAGCTTGTCGTAGGCGCTGGTCATTTCGACTTCTCCTGCTTGGCGCCAGCGAACAGCGGGCTTTTCATCAGTTGCGGGGCCAGGCCGCCAACGTCACCGGCACCCTGACAGAGCAGGATGTCGCCAGCGCGCAGCAACGGCTTGACCAGTGGCGCCAGCTCGGCGCCACGTTCGATGTAGATCGGGTCGAGCTTGCCGCGCTGGCGAATGCTGTGGCACAGCTGCCGGCTGTCGGCACCGGGGATGGGCTCTTCGCCAGCCGGGTACACCTCCATCAGCAGCAGCACGTTGGCATCGCCCAGCACCTGAACGAAATCGTCGTACAGGTCGCGGGTGCGGCTATAGCGGTGCGGCTGGTAGACGATCACCAGGCGGCGGCTTGGCCAGCCACCACGCACAGCCTTGATCACGGCGGCCACTTCGGTCGGGTGGTGGCCGTAGTCATCGACCAGCATCACGCTGCCGTCTTCGACCGGCAGCTCGCCGTAGACCTGGAAGCGACGCCCAACGCCCTGGAAGCCGGAAAGGCCCTGCACGATGGCTTCGTCAGTGATGCCTTCGTCAGTGGCAATGGCGATGGTGGCCAGGGCATTGAGCACGTTGTGGTTGCCCGGCATGTTCACCGACACGTCCAGCGGCTCGCAGTCGCGGCGCAGCACGGTGAAATGGGTCTGCATACCCTGCTGGCGCACATTGATGGCGCGGATGTCGGCCTCTTCGCTGAAACCGTAGGTCACGGTCGGGCGCTTCACCTGCGGCAGAATCTCGCGCACCACCGGGTCGTCCAGGCACATCACCGCCAGGCCATAGAACGGCAGGTTGTGCAGGAACTCGACGAAGGTTTTCTTCAGTTTGTTGAAGTCGCCTTCATAGGTCGCCATGTGGTCGGCGTCGATGTTGGTGACCACAGCCACCATCGGTTGCAGGTGCAGGAAGCTGGCATCGCTTTCATCGGCTTCGGCGATCAGGTAGCGGCTGGTGCCCAACTGGGCATTGGTGCCGGCCGCAGTCAGGCGACCACCGATGACGAAAGTCGGGTCCAGACCGCCAGCGGCGAATACCGAGGCCAGCAGGCTGGTGGTGGTGGTCTTGCCGTGTGTACCGGCGACTGCCACACCGTGGCGGTAGCGCATCAGCTCGGCGAGCATCTCGGCACGCGGTACCACCGGAATGCGCCGCTCGAGGGCGGTGGCCACTTCCGGGTTGGCCGGGTTGATGGCGCTGGAAACCACCAGCACATCGGCAGTGGCAGCGTTCTCGGCCCGATGGCCGACGAAGATCTCGGCACCGAATGACTCCAGGCGCTCGGTGACCGGGGAGGCTTTCAGGTCGGAACCGGACACTTCATAGCCCAGGTTCAGCAACACTTCGGCAATGCCGCACATGCCCACGCCGCCGATACCGACGAAGTGAATGCGACGGATACGACCCATTTTCGGCTGGGGCATGGCTTTCTGGCTCTCAACCATGGGCCACCTCCAGGCAGATATCGACCACGGTGCTGGTTGCTGCAGGTTTGGCCAGGCGCCGTGCGGTACCTGCCATGACATTGAGTTTCTCGGGTTGCATCAGCACCTCGTTCAGGCGTTCAGCGAGCTGCGCTGCGCCAGTTGTCGCTTGTGGCATCAGGAAGGCAGCACCTTCGCGAGCCAGATATTGGGCGTTGTGGGTCTGGTGATCGTCGATTGCGTGAGGCAACGGCACCAGCACCGAAGGCAGGCCTGCCGCCGCCAACTCGCTGACGGTCAGCGCACCCGCCCGACACACCACCATGTCGGCCCAGCCATAGGCTTGGGCCATGTCCTTGATGAAAGGCTCGACCTGAGCCTCGACGCCGGCCTCGTGATAACGCTCGGCGGTGATCTGCGCGTGCTGCTTGCCGGCCTGGTGAAACACCTCGGGCCGCACGGCAGCAGGCACTTCGGACAGGGCCTTAGGCAACAATTTGTTCAATGGTTCCGCCCCCAGGCTGCCGCCCAGCACCAACACCCGTGCCCGGCGTTCGGCCAAGGGCGCGCGCGGCGCATCCAGGAACAGCTCGGGGCGCACCGGGTTGCCGGTGGTGCGGCGCTTGTCGCTGGCCTCGAAGGTGTTCGGGAACGCCTCGCAAACCCGCGCAGACAGCGGCACCAGCAAGCGGTTGGCGGTACCGGCGCGGGCGTTCTGCTCATGGATCACCAGCGGCACGCCACATAGCCGCGCGGCCACGCCGCCGGGGCCGGTCACATAACCACCAAAGCCCAGCACGCACACTGGCTTGAGCTGGCGAATGATCCGCCTTGCCTGGAGAACGGCCTTGACCAGGGTCAAGGGTGCCTTGAGCAACGACAGCTTGCCTTTGCCGCGCAGGCCGCTGACCTGGATCAGGTGCAGCGGCAGGCCGGCCTGGGGCACCAGTTCATTCTCGATGCCGCGCGGGGTGCCCAGCCAGTGCACGCTGTACCCGCGCGCCTGGAACTCACGGGCGCAGGCCAGGGCCGGGAACACGTGCCCGCCGGTACCGCCGGCCATGATCAGTACGTTCTTGCCGTCAGCGGCCATGACTGGTCTCCTCGGCAAAATCGCTTTCGCTGAATTCGTGCTCCTCGCTGCCCAGGTGCGTACGGCTTTCCCACTCGATACGCAATAGCAAGCCCACGCAAGCACAACAGATGACCAGCGAGCTGCCCCCGTAGCTGAGGAACGGCAGGGTCAGGCCTTTGGTCGGCAGCAAGCCGACATTCACCCCGATGTTGATCAGGAACTGGCCGATCCACAGGAAGGCCAGGCCGAACGCCATGTACGCGGCGAAGAACTGCTTGGCCTTCTCCGCCCACAGGCCGATGTACAGGGCGCGGACGGTCACGAACACGAACAGGGCGATGGTCACCAGCGAGCCGACCACGCCCAGCTCTTCGGCCAGCACCGAGAACACGAAGTCGGTGTGCGCTTCAGGCAGGTAGAACTGCTTCTGCACGCTGTTGCCCAGGCCAACGCCCAGCCACTCGCCACGGCCGAACGCGATCAACGCCTGGGTCAACTGGTAACCGGAGCCGAACTGGTCGGACCATGGGTCGGTAAAGGTGATCAGGCGCGCCATGCGGTAAGGCTGCGCCTGCACCAGAACGAACACCGCCAACACTGCCAGCACCACCATCAGGCTGAAGCGGAACAGCCCGACACCGCCAAGGAACAACATGGCCGCGGCCGCGCCCATCATCACCACGGTGGCGCCGAAGTCCGGTTCCATCAGCAGCAGCGCAGCCATCGGCAGCAATACGATGAAGGGTTTGAAGAAGCCCATCCACGTCTCGCGGACCTCAGTCTGGCGACGCACCAGGTACCCGGCCAGGTAGACCACCACGAACACCTTGGCGATTTCCGAAGGCTGTACGTTGAAGAAGCTGAAGCCGATCCAGCGCATGGAGCCGTTCACTTCACGGCCGATCCCCGGCACCAGCACCAGCACCAGCAAGCCGAATGCGCCCAGCAGCATGAGGAAGCCCATGCGCTGCCAGGTGGCGATCGGGACCATCAGGGTCGCACCACAAGCCACCAGGCCGAGGACCACATACACCAGATGGCGGAACATGTGGTAGAGCGGATTGCCCGACTGCACCGCAGCAACTTCCGAGGAGGCCGAGGTGATCATCACCAGGCCCAGACCGAGCAAGGCCAGGCAGCCAGCCAGCATCGCGAAGTCAAGGTCGATGCCACGGCCGCTGATCAGCGGCGACGGATAGGGCTTGAGCACACCGAAGATCATGCCAGGGCCCCCGCTGCCTGGGCGAACAACCGCCCGCGTTCCTCGAAGTTCCTGAACATGTCAAGGCTGGCGCAGGCTGGCGACAACAGCACGGCATCGCCGGCCCGGGCCAGGCCGGCGCACTGTTGCACAGCGTCGTCGAGGGTTTTTACCCGCACCAGCGGCACGTCATCACCCAAAGCTTGGGCAAGACGCTCGGCATCACGGCCCAGCAACACCACGGCGCGACAAAAACGTTTGACCGGTTCACGCAGGGCACCGAACTCGGCGCCTTTGCCGTCGCCACCGGCGATCAACACCAGCTTGCCCTCGATATCGGCCCCCAGGCCTTCGATGGCGGCCAATGCAGCACCGACATTGGTGGCCTTGGAATCGTCGTACCAGTTCACGCCGTCACGCTCGCGCACCCACTGGCAACGGTGGGCCAGGCCCGCGAATTCGCGCAGCGCTTCGAGCATCGGCTCGAACGGCAAGCCGGCAGCATGGCCCAAGGCCAGCGCCGCCAGTGCATTGCTCTGGTTATGGGCACCGCGAATCTTCAGCTCGCGCACCGGCAGCAATGCCTGGAATTCGAACGCCAGGTATTTCTCGCCATCCACTTCGCGCAGGCCGAACGCCTTGAAGTCTGGTTGGTTGAGGCCGAAGGACCAGCAAGGGCGGCCTTCTACCGGCAGTGGCCGGCTCAGGGCGTCCTGGCGGTTGACGACCACCTGCCTGGCACCGCGGAAGATGCGATGCTTGGCCAGGTGATAGGCCGGCAGGCCGCTGTAGCGGTCCATGTGGTCTTCGCTGATGTTCAGCACGGTGGCCACTTCGGCATTGAGCTGGTCGGTGGTTTCCAGCTGGAAGCTCGACAGCTCCAGCACGTACAGCTCTACGTCATCGGCCAGCAGGTCCAGTGCCGGGGTCCCCAGGTTACCGCCCACGGCCACGCGCTTGCCGGCCTTGGCTGCCATTTCACCCACCAGCGTGGTCACGGTGCTCTTGGCGTTGGAACCGCTGATGGCGATGATCGGCGCCTTGGCATGGCGGGCGAACAGCTCGATGTCCCCCGACAGCTGCACGCCCCGCGCAGCGGCCTGCTGCAGGGCCGGGGTAGCCAGGGCCAGGCCAGGGCTCACGTACAGTTCGTTGGCGCGGCACAGGAAGTCAACGTCCAGTTCACCACAGCGCACTTCCACCTGCGGGTACTCACGGCGCAGGGCGTCCAGTTCCGGCGGTTGCTCGCGGGTGTCGGCGACTGCAAAGGCAATGCCCCGGCTCGCCAGGAAGCGAACCAGGGACATGCCGCTCTTGCCGAGGCCGACAACGATGCGGAATTGGTCGGAAGCGATCAAAGACACGCTCATCTACCTCAGTTTCAGGGTGGCAAGGCCGATCAGCACCAGGATCACGGTGATGATCCAGAAGCGGACGATCACGCGTGGCTCTGGCCAGCCCTTGAGTTCAAAGTGGTGGTGGATCGGTGCCATGCGGAACACCCGTTTGCCGGTCAGCTTGAACGAGGCGACTTGAATCACCACCGACAGGGTTTCCACGACAAAGATGCCGCCCATGATGAACAGCACGATTTCCTGGCGCACGATCACCGCGATGGTGCCCAGGGCAGCGCCCAGCGCCAGCGCGCCGACGTCACCCATGAAGACTTGTGCCGGGTAGGTGTTGAACCACAAAAAGCCCAGGCCGGCACCGATCAAGGCGCCACAGAACACGATCAGTTCGCCCGAGCCAGGCACGTAGGGAATCAGCAGGTACTCGGCGAATTTCACGTTACCCGACAGGTAGCAGAAGATGCCCAGCGCGCCGCCGACCATCACCGTGGGCATGATCGCCAGGCCGTCGAGGCCGTCGGTGAGGTTGACCGCGTTGCTGGAGCCGACGATGACGAAGTAGGTCAGCACCACGAAGCCGACGCCCAGCGGAATGGTGACGTCCTTGATGAAGGGCAGGATCAGCGTGGTTTCGACGCTGGTCGGTGCGGTCTTGTACAGGAACACCGCCGCCGCCAGGCCGAACACCGACTGCCAGAAGTACTTCCAGCGGCTTGGCAGGCCCCGCGAATTCTTTTCGATCACCTTGCGGTAGTCGTCGACCCAGCCGATGGCACCGAAGGCCAGGGTGACGATCAGCACCACCCAGACGTAGCGGTTGCTCAGGTCGGCCCACAGCAGAGTGCTGACAGCGATGGCCGACAGGATCAGTGCGCCGCCCATGGTCGGGGTGCCGGACTTGGACAGGTGCGATTGCGGGCCGTCATTACGTACGGCCTGGCCGATCTGGCGAATTTGCAGCGTACGGATCATCCACGGCCCCAGCCACAGCGCCAGGGACAACGCGGTCAGTACACCCAGAATCCCGCGCAGGGACAGGTACTGAAAGACCGCGAAGCCTTTGTGGAACTGTTGCAGATACTCGGCCAACAGCAGCAGCATTAATGTTTCTCCCCGCTGGCACCGCACAAAGCCGCCACGACGTTTTCCATCGCAGCGCTGCGCGAGCCCTTGATCAAAATAGTGGTGTCGCTGGCGTTTTCGGCACTAACCGCGTCGATCAGCTCAGCTTGAGTAGCGAAATGACGGCCATTGGCGCCGAACGCCTCGACCGCATGCTTCATGTTGGAACCCACTGCGTACAGGGCGTCGACCTTGCCGCGCGCGTAGTCACCCACCTGCCGGTGGCCTTCTTCCGCCCACTGCCCCAGTTCGCCGATATCCCCAAGCACCAGGACGGTGCGGCCGGAGAAGCCGGCGAGTATATCAATGGCCGCGCACATCGAGGTGGGATTTGCGTTGTAACTGTCGTCGATCACACGCACGCCACTGGGCGCGATCTGCGCCACGGTGCGGCCCTTGACCGGCTGCACCGCCGCAAGGCCAGCTGCAATGCCAGCCAGGCTCAGACCAACGGCATGGGCAGCGGCGGCAGCGGCCAGGGCGTTGCTGACATTGTGCTCACCGAGCACATTGAGCTGCACCTGGGCCACCTCGCCGGCGCCATGCAGCTGGAATGACGGGCAACCACGGGCGTCGCGCCCAATGGCGCTGGCATGGAAATCGGCACGGGCGTCGCTGCGGGCGAAGCTGATGACCTTGTGCGCCCCGGCACGGGCCTTCCAGGTCGCGAAGGCCTTGTCGTCCAGGTTGAGAATGGCGATACCGCCCTCGCCCAGGCCTTCAAGAATCTCGCCTTTGGCTTCGACGATTTTCTCCGGGCCGCCGAACTCGCCAACATGCGCGGTACCGGCGTTGTTGATGACGACCACCTGCGGCCGGGTCAGGCCGACGGTGTAGCGAATTTCGCCGATGCGCGAAGCGCCCAGCTCGATCACCGCAGCGCTGTGCTCCGCGGCGATTTCCAGCAGGGTCAGCGGCGCACCGAGGTCGTTGTTGAGGTTGCCACGGGTGGCGTGCACCAGGCCACGGGTACGCAGGATGCTGGCAAGCATTTCCTTGACTGTGGTCTTGCCGCTGGAACCGGTAATGGCCACCACCGGCTTGTCATAGGCAGCACGGTTCAGTGCCCCGAGCTGGCCCAGGGCCAGGCGGCAGTCAGCCACGCGCAATTGCGGCAGGTCGACATCGGCCACCTCGCGCTCGACCAGCGCCGCGACGGCACCCTTGGCTTTGACATCGGCCAGGTAGTCGTGGCCGTCGAAACGCGGGCCGGTCAAGGCGACGAACAGTTGCCCGGCACTGACACTGCGGCTGTCGATGCTGACGCCGGTGAACGCCGCATCGGCGCCGATCTGCTGACCGTTCAGCAGCGGGACCAGCTGGCTGAGTGACATGGGCTTAAGCATGTGGAGCCTCCCAGGCTGCAAGTGCCTTTTCGGCTTCGATCAAGTCGGAGAAATCATGGCGCTCGCCGTTGATCTCCTGGTAATCCTCGTGCCCCTTGCCAGCCAACACGATCACGTCGTCGGCAGCAGCGGTAGCAATCAGGTGCGCAATGGCCGCGCCGCGGCCAGCGATGAATTCCACCTCGGCAGGCTTGGCAAAACCGGGGCGAATGTCGTCGAAGATACGCAGCGGGTCTTCGCTACGCGGGTTGTCGTCGGTGACCAGGACGCGGTCCGCCAGGCGCTCGGCCACTTCGGCCATCAGTGGGCGCTTGCCGCGATCACGGTCGCCACCGCAGCCGAACAGGCACAGCAGCTGGCCGTGAGCATGCGGGCGCAGGGCTTCCAGAACCTTCTCCAGCGCGTCTGGCGTATGTGCGTAGTCGACCACCACCAATGGCTTGGCACCGCCACCCAGGCGCTGCATGCGGCCAACCGGCCCTTGCAGTTTGGGGATGACGCTGAGAATCTCGTCGAGGGCGAAGTCCATTGCCAGCAGGGTTGCCACCGCCGCCAGCATGTTGCTCAGGTTGAAACGGCCCAACAGCTGGCTGCGCAGAATGCGCTCACCCTGGGCAGTGACCAGTGTGGCGCGCACGCCATGGTCATCGAAAGCGGCCTTGGTGCAGAACAGATCCGCGTCCCGGTTTTCCAGGCTATAGCTGAGCAGCCGTGACTCGATAGGATCGGCCGGCGCCCTATCGGCGAAAGCTTGAGCCAGGCGCCGACCGAACTCGTCGTCCAGGTTCACCACCTGGCAGCGCAGGCTCGGCCAGGCGAACAGCTTGGCCTTGGCCGCTTCGTACGCCTGCATGCTGCCGTGATAGTCGAGGTGATCGCGGGACAGGTTGGTCATCACCGCAATGTCGAAAGCCAGTGCAGCCACGCGGCCTTGTTCCAGGGCATGGGAGGACACCTCCATGGCCACGGCTTTGGCGCCAGCCTTTTTCAGGCCATACAGCGTCGACTGCACGGCAATCGGGTCAGGGGTGGTCAGGCGGCCACTTTGCAGTTCACCGTAGAACCCGGTACCGAGGGTGCCGATCAGGCCGCAGCGCTTGCCGAGCAGCTCCAACGCCTGCGCCAGCAACTGGGTGACACTGGTCTTGCCGTTGGTACCGGTCACGCCGACCAGGTCCAGCTGCCGGCTGGGCTCGCCATAGAAGCGGCCGGCAATATCCGACAGCTGAGCGATCAGGCCTTTGACCGGGATCAGCGGCACATCGGTCAACGGCAGCACGTTGGCGCCCTGCTCTTCATAAGCCACGGCGGCAGCACCACGGGCCAAGGCATCGGCAATGTGCCCACGGCCATCGACCTTGGCCCCCGGCACTGCCAGGAACAAGTCACCCGGGCGCACGTTGCGGCTGTCCAGGGTCAGTTCGCGGATCATCGGATCGCGGCTGGCGTGTGCGAACAGTTTGCTCAATGGCATTGTCATCACCCACGCCCTCCCTTGGCAGCGGCAGCATTGACTTGGGGTTGCCCGGCAGGTGCAACAGCAGCTGGCGGCGGCAGGTTGTCTGGCGGCACATTCATCAGGCGCAGGGTGCCGGACATGACCTTGCTGAACACCGGTGCCGAAACCAGGCCACCGAAGTAGCCACCCTTGCCCGGTTCGTCGATCACCACGACGATGGCGTAACGCGGATCGCTCATCGGGCCGAAGCCCGCGAACAGCGAGCGGTAGGCATTTTCGGTGTACCCCTTGGAACCCACCGTGGCTTTACGTGCAGTACCGGACTTGCCGGCCACGTGGTAGAACGGCACCTGGGCGCGGAACACCCCACGCGGCGCCTCGATCACCTGCTGCAACATGCCCTGGATGGTTTCCGCGGTTTCCTTCGGAATGGCCTGCACGGCCTCGGGTGCCTTGTCCACCTTGAGGATCGACAGCGGGACCATCTTGCCGTCGTTGGCCAATGCCGCGTAGGCATGCACCAGCTGCAGGGCGGTCACCGACACGCCGTAGCCGTAAGACAGGGTGGCCGTCTCGGCCTTGCGCCACTCGCGGTGGTTCGGCAGGTTGCCGACACGCTCACCCGGGAAGCCAAGGCCGGTGTACTGGCCCAGGCCGACCTGGGACATGACGCGGTAGATGGCCTCGCCACCGATGTCGAAGGCGATCTTGCTCATGCCCACGTTACTGGAGTTGATCAGGATGCCGGTCAGGTCGAGGATCGGACCCTCGCTGCGCGACACGTCCTTGATGGTGTAGCGGCCGATCTGCAGGCTGCCGGGGTATACCTCGACCTTGTCGGTAGGTTTCCAGCGGCCGCTTTCCAGCGCTGCGCTCATGGAGATCGGCTTCACCGTCGAACCTGGCTCGAACACGTCGATGATCGCCCGGTTACGCATGGCCGCCGGGAACATGCTGCGGCGGTTGTTGGGGTTGTAGGTCGGCTGGTTGACCATGGCCAGGACCTCACCGGTCTTGACGTCCATGATCACCAGACTGCCGGCCTTGGCGTTCTGTTCGGCAATGGCGTTGCGCAGCTCGCGTGTAGCCAGGTACTGCAGACGCAGGTCAATCGACAACGCCAAGGTCTTCCCGGCCTTGGCGTTCTTGGTGACCTGAATATCCTTGATCAGCCGGCCGCGCCGGTCCTTGATGACCTGGCGCTTGCCAGGCACGCCGGCCAGCCACTCGTCATAGGCCAGCTCGACCCCTTCGCGCCCGTGGTCGTCCAGGTCGGTGAAGCCGACCATATGCGCAGTGACATCACCGGCCGGGTAGAACCGGCGGAATTCTTCCAGCCCGTACACGCCGGGCACTTTCAGGTCGAGCACATGCTGGCCCTGCTCCGGGGTCAGGCCGCGGACCAGGTAGATGAACTCTTTGTTGGCCTGCTGGGTCAGGCGCTCGCTCAGCTGCTGCGGGTTTTGCCCCAACGCTGCTGCCAATTGCGGCCAGCGCTCTTTGGAGGCCTGCATTTCCTTGGGGTTGGCCCACAGGGTCGTGACCGGGGTACTGACCGCCAATGGCTCACCGTTGCGGTCGGTAATCAGCCCACGGTGGGCCGGGATCGAGATATGGCGCAGGCTGCGCGCGTCGCCCTGGCCCTTGAGGAAGTCACGGTCGACCACCTGCAGGTCGATGATGCGCCAGCAGATGGCGCCGACCATGAGTGCCAGCAGGCCGATGACCACGCGGAAACGCCATGGGTACAGTGCGCCTTCGAGTTTCATCATGGCGCCACCATCCGCACTTCGTCAGCCGCGGGCACGCGCATCTTCAATTGCTCGGACGCAAGGTTTTCGATACGGCTGGCCGCGGTCCAGGTGCTCTGCTCGAGGATCAACCGGCCCCACTCGGCCTGGGCCTTGTCACGCTCGTTCAGCTCACCGTACAGGGTATTGAGCAACTGGCGGTTCCAGTGCGCGCTGTAGGACACCGCAATGGCCGAAACCAGCACGGCAACGAACAGCAGGAGCATCAGGAAGCTCCCGCCTGGCAAGGGCTTGGCGAACAGCCTGCTCACCGCAACTTCTCCGCCACACGCATCACGGCGCTGCGCGACCGCGGGTTGGCCTTGAGCTCGGCTTCGGAGGCGAACTGGGCCTTGCCGATGAGCTTGACCTTGGGCTCGAAGACCTTGTGCTGCACCGGCAGGTTGCGTGGCAGGTTGTCGGCCTCGCCCTTGACCAGCTTGCGCATGAACAGTTTGACGATGCGGTCTTCCAGCGAGTGGAAGCTGATGACCGCCAGCCGACCGCCAACTTCAAGTGCGTCGAGCGCGGCCTCGAGCCCCGCCTCCAGGTCACCCAGTTCATTGTTGACGTGAATGCGCAAGCCCTGGAAGGCGCGGGTAGCCGGGTTCTTGCCCTTTTCCCAGGCCGGGTTGGCCACCTTGAGCACCTCTGCCAGGTCGGCAGTGCGGGTGAACGGCTGCTTTTCGCGGCGCTCGACCACGGCACGCGCCATGCGCCCGGCAAAGCGCTCTTCGCCGTATTCCTTGAACACGCGGGCAATTTCTTCCACCGGTGCGGTGGCAATGAATTCGGCAGCGCTGACGCCCTGATCGGGGTTCATGCGCATGTCCAGCGGGCCATCATTGAGAAAGCTGAAGCCCCGCTCGGGGTCGTCCAGTTGCGGCGAGGACACGCCAAGGTCCAGCAACACGCCGCTGACCTTGCCATGCAGGCCGCGCTCGGCCACTTCTGCGCCCAGCTCGGCAAAGCTGCGCTGCACAATGACAAAGCGGCCGTCTTCGGCCGCCAGCGCTTGCCCTGTGGCAATCGCTTGTGGGTCTTTGTCGAAGCCCAGCAGCCGCCCTTGCGGCCCGAGCTTGCTGAGGATCAGGCGGCTGTGTCCGCCACGGCCAAACGTGCCGTCCAGATAGCAACCGTCGGCGCGCAAGGCCAATGCCTCGACAGCTTCGTCGAGCAGGACGGTAATGTGGTTGAAGCCGCTATCTATGGTCACAGGATCAGGTCACGCAATTCGTCGGGCATGGCGCCCGGTTGTTGAATAGCTGCAAGGTCGGCTGCCGAAACCGCGTTCCAGGCATCTTCATCCCACAGCTGGAATTTGTTCAGTTGCCCCACCAGCATCGCCTTCTTGTCGAGCTTGGCGTACTCACGCAAACGGGGCGGCACCAGGAAACGCCCACTGCCGTCTAGTTCCAGGTCTACCGCATTGCCAATCAGCAATCGCTGCAGGCGGCGGTTTTCCTCACGCAACGATGGCAAGGCACGCAACTTGGCTTCTATCTGTTCCCACTCATCGAGGGGATAAACACACAAACACGGGTCCACGGCGTCGATGGTCACGATCAGCTGACCGTTGCAACGCGAATCGAGCTCGTCACGGTACCGGCTCGGCATGGCGAGACGGCCCTTGGCATCGAGACTGACGGCGTTGGCTCCGCGGAACACGGCTGCGATTCCCCACAATGTTATCTTTTTTGTGCCAGAAAACCCACTTCATCCCACTTTCTGCCACTTGCGCACACTATAGGAATCCGCCGGAGGCACCGTCAAGGCACGTTCGGAAGGAAAAGCCTTACAGGACCGAGATTTAGCGCGTTAAAGGATTGTGAAAGGTATTTCACAATGAAAAAAACACGAGAAAAATCAAACCCGCACAAGCCACTGGGGCTTGAACTTAAAGTGATTTATTAAGAGTAAGATTTTTTCGGTATTACCAAAGGGGGGTCTGCTATCGAAAGATGCAGAAAAGAAAGGTGGAGAGTCGATCTGTAAGCCGGGTTTTGTCGAGGACAGTCATTCCTCTACGACGGCCATCACTGGACGCCTCTAGCAACCTACCCGGTTCCGACGCGGGCCACGCCTGATGGAACCCTATTTGGTCTTGCTCCGAGTGGGGTTTACCTAGCCACGAACTGTTGCCAGCCGTGCGGTGCGCTCTTACCGCACCTTTTCACCCTTACCGGCACCGAAGTGCTTAGGCGGTTATTTTCTGTGGCACTTTCCGTAGGCTCACGCCTCCCAGGCGTTACCTGGCACTCTGCCCTATGGAGCCCGGACTTTCCTCCCCCGAACTTTTGCGGAACAAAAGACGGCAGCGACTGTCCAATCGACTCTCCGCCGACAAGGTTAACGGCACACGCGCTCAAGAACAAGCGCCAGCAGCATTTATATCAATTTGCCACTACTGGGCCTTCTGTTTATCCAGGGCACGTTGATACAACAGGTTCTTGCGCACGCCGGTAATTTCCGAGGCAAGCGCCGCCGCCCGCTTCAGCGGCAACTCGGCCAGCAACAGGTCGAGCACACGCTGGGCCTCGCTACTGATGGCCTGCTCGCCCTCCGGTGCACTCCAGCCACCGACCAGTACCACGCACTCACCGCGCTGCTGGTTGCTATCACCAGCGACGAACGCCCGCAACTCGGCCAGTGGCAAGCCCTTGAGCGTCTCGAAGGTTTTCGTCAGTTCGCGCGCCAGCAACGCCGGGCGCTCCCCGCCAAACACCGTTTCCATGTCCTCGAGGCACTCGAGGATACGGTGCGGCGCTTCATAGAAAATCAGCGTGCGCGGCTCTTCGCGCACTTGCTCCAGGCGTGCCAGGCGCCCCGCCTGCCTGGCCGGCAGGAAACCTTCGAAAATGAAACGGTCCGAGGGCAGGCCTGCCGCCGACAATGCCGCGATCAAGGCGCAGGCGCCCGGCACAGGCACCACGCTGACCCCGGCAGCCCGCGCCTGGCGCACCAGGTGGTAGCCAGGGTCAGAAATCAACGGGGTACCGGCATCGGAAACCAGCGCCACATCTTCGCCGGCCAACAGCTTGCCGAGAAAGCGCCCGCCTTCGTCCCGCTCGTTATGCTCGTGGCAGGCCGCCAGTGGTGTATCGATGCCAAAATGTTGCAGCAGGCGGATTGAATGGCGGGTGTCTTCGGCTGCGATCAGCGCCACGTCTGCCAGCACCTTGAGCGCCCGGGCGCTCATGTCATCGAGGTTGCCGATGGGAGTTGCCACCACATACAGCGTTCCCACGGTGGGTTTAGAAGCCCCTGCCACATCAGTCACTGCGCACACCTGTCATTCGGATCAAAGGCGCCATTGTAGCCCGAGCGCCCGCAACAGGGCGCAAAGAACTTCATACGCGACCGGCGGCAAGCCACCTATAGTGAAGGATCGACACGGCAACATCGCGCCCCGGCCAGTGCTTGGGTACAATTGCCGGCCAACTTGATCGAGTAACAGGACCTTTACATGATCGCTTGCCTGCGGCTGCTCACAGCCCTCTGCCTCGCTGCCCTGCTGGCAGCCTGCGCCAGCTCGCCCTCATCCAGCCTGGGCGAACTGCCACGCACCCCGGATGCCAGCATCGAGCAACTGCTCGAGCAGGCTGCTTCCAGCAAGTCTGCGCAAGACGCCGCCCTGCTGCGCCTGAGCGCAGCCGACCTGGCCTACAAGCAGAAGGACTTCCCCCGCGCCGCACGCATTCTCGAGCAGGTCCCGCTGGACACGCTCAAGCCGGCCCAGCAAGTGTTCGCCAGCACCCTGGCGGCAGAACTGGCCATGAGCCGCAACCAACCCAAGGCTGCCCTGGCCGCCCTGGCCCACCCAAGCCTGCAGCACGTTCCCGAGCTGCCGAAGGAACAGCAGGCGCGCACCTACTACGTGCACGCCGCCGCGCTCGAGGCCGATGGCCAGGCCCTGGCCGCCGCGCAACAGCGCGTACTGCTGGCCCCACTGCTCAGCGACCAGGCCGCCAGCGCAAACAACGACGCCATCTGGGCCTTGGTCGCCTCGCTGCCGGCCGAACAGCTGCAGCAGCCGGCCACTGACCAGACCCTGGCCGGCTGGACCAGCCTGGCCCTGGCGGTGAAAAGTGCCGGCACCCTCGAGCAGCAACAGAGCGCCATCGAGAGCTGGGTCAAACAGCACCCGGACCACCCGGCGGCCAAACAGTTGCCAGTGCCACTGGTCAAGCTCAAGGAACTGGCCAGCCAACCGCTGACCAAAATCGCCCTGCTGCTGCCCCAGGAAGGGCCACTGGCCGGGGTTGCCCGGGCCCTGCGTGACGGCTTCATGGCCGCCCACTTCCAGGCCCAGCAGGCTGGCCAAGCCGCCCCTGCGGTGCAGGTGTTCGACAGCTCGCGCATCGGCTCGCTCGACGACTTCTACCGCCAGGCCCAGGCCGCAGGCGTGCAGCTGGTCATCGGCCCGCTGGAAAAACCGCTGGTCAAGCAATTGGCCAGCAAACCGCAACTGCCGATCACCACCCTGGCGCTCAACTATGCCGATGCTGGCCAGGTGGCCCCGCCGCAATTGTTCCAGTTCGGCCTGGCGGCCGAGGACGAAGCACGCGAAGTATCCCGTCGCGCCCGTGCCGATGGGATGGTCCGCGCCGTAGCCCTGGTGCCGAGCGGCGAATGGGGTGATCGCGTGCTGGCCGCCTTCCGCCAGGACTGGGAAGGCAATGGCGGCACCGTGCTCGCAGCCCAACGCATCGCGCAACCGGTTGCGCTGGCCCAGCAGATTGCCGACCTGTTCCAGTTGCGCCAGAGCGAAAGCCGCGCCAAGAGCCTGCAGAGCACGGTTGGCGGCAACATCGCCGCACAACCGTCGCGCCGCCAGGACATCGACTTCCTCTTCCTTGCCTCTACCCCTCAGCAAGCGCAGCAGATCAAGCCGACCCTGAATTTCCAGTACGCCGGTGACGTACCGGTATACGCCACTTCCAACCTGTACAGCGCCAGCGGTGACGTCAACCAGTACAACGACATGAACGGCATCCGCTTCTGCGAAACCCCGTGGCTGCTCGATACCAGCAATAGCCTGCGCCAACAGGTGGTTCAGCAGTGGCCGCAAGCCGCCGGAAGCCTGGGCCGCCTGTACGCCATGGGCGTCGATGCCTACAGCCTGGCACCGCGACTGGGCCAACTGAAGGCGCTGCCGGATAACCGCGTCCAGGGCCTTTCCGGCAGCTTGAGCATCAACGCCAACCAGCGTGTGGAGCGCCAACTGCCATGGGCTGAATTCGCTGGCGGCCAGGTCAAGCGCCTGCCTGATACCCCGCGCTGATGGCTGCAGCATCACCGACCGGCGCCGGCCACGCTGCAGAAACCCAAGCCCTTGAGTACCTTCAGGGGCAAGGCCTGCGGCTGCTGGCGCGCAACTGGCGATGCAAAGGCGGCGAGCTTGATCTGGTCATGCTCGACGCCGATACAGTAGTATTCGTCGAAGTCCGCTACCGGTTGCACGCGGCCTTCGGAGGCGCCCTCGCCAGTATCGATGGGCGCAAGCAGAAACGGCTGGTGCATGCGGCCAGCCTGTTCCTGCTCAAGGAGCCCCAATGGGGCAACCACCCCTGCCGCTTCGACGTTGTCGCCCTGCAGGGTAGCCACCATGCAGGCAAACCGCTTCAGTGGCTGAAAAACGCCTTCGAGTGCTGAACCCTCTACGTTTTTTTTGCTCTATGTATCGCGGGCTGGTCGTTGTTGCGCGTAACAAAGGCCACCGCCCCATTTAAGGTCACCAGATGGACATGCAATCCCGAATTCGCCGGCTGTTCCAGGCCAGCATCGAAACCAAGCAACAGGCGATGGACATCCTGGCACCGCACATCGAGCAGGCCAGCCTGGTCATGGTCAATGCGCTGCTCAATGAGGGCAAGATGCTCGCCTGTGGCAACGGCGGCTCGGCCGGCGACGCCCAGCACTTTTCCTCGGAACTGCTCAACCGCTTTGAGCGCGAACGCCCGAGTTTGCCGGCCATCGCCTTGACCACCGACAGTTCGACCCTGACGTCGATCGCCAATGACTACAGCTATAACGAAGTCTTTTCCAAGCAGATCCGCGCACTGGGCCAACCGGGCGATGTTCTGCTGGCGATCTCCACCAGCGGTAACTCGGCCAACGTGATCCAGGCGATCCAGGCCGCGCATGACCGCGAAATGATTGTCGTAGCAATGACGGGGCGCGACGGCGGCGGCATGGCCTCGCTGCTGCTGCCAGAGGACGTGGAAATCCGCGTACCTTCGACAGTGACGGCGCGCATCCAGGAAGTCCACCTGCTGGCGATCCACTGCCTGTGCGACCTGATCGACAGCCAACTGTTCGGGAGTGAAGAATGACCCCTATGCGCCTTGGCCTGCTGGCCCTGACTCTGTGCCTGAGCGTTACCGGCTGCAGCTCGGTACTTACCTCTGCCCGCAATTCGCCCATTGAAGACGACCGCGGCACGCGCACCATCGGCAGCAAGATCGACGACTCGCTGATCGAAACCAAAGCCGCGGTCAACATCTCCAAGGCCAACCCGGACCTGGACAAGGGCTCGCACATCGTCGTCAGCAGCTACAACGGTATCGTCCTGCTCGCTGGCCAAACCCCACGCGCCGACCTCAAGAGCCTTGCCGAGCAAACCGCCAGCCAGGTTCAACGGGTGAAAAAGGTGCACAACGAGCTGCAGGTCATGCAGCCGTCTTCGATTCTGGCGCGCAACAACGATGCCTGGCTGACCACCAAGATCAAGACCCAGATGCTGACCGACAGCGCCGTGCCCAGTTCGCGAATCAAGGTCATTACCGAGAACGGCATCGTCTACCTGCTCGGCCTGGTGACCCAGCAGGAGGCCAATTCCGCCACTGCCGTAGTGCAGGGCGTATCGGGTGTGCAAAAAATCGTCAAACTCTTCGAGTACATCGACTGAAGAACCCTGGGCCGGAAAGGCAACAATCCCGGCCTAAAAAAGGCGACCCTTCAAGGTTGATGCCTGTCAGTTAAGCGTTAATGGGGCTGCTTTGCAGCCCTTCGCGGGCACGCCCGCTCCTACACGCGATCCCCTGTGGGAGCGGGCGTGCCCGCGAAGGGTCGCAAAGCGGCCCCAAATTACTTAACTGCTGGCATTAACCCTACAAGGTCGCCTTTTTTATTACTTGACCACTTTCAGGCTTGGTCGACCAGTCGGGCGCGGCGGCTGGCCACCACCTTCTGGCGGGCCATCGTCATCCGGCTGCACATCATCGTCTTCCAGGTCATCGCCATCCGTCAGCGGCTGCTCCAGCTCGAAGACCATGCCTTGGCCATTTTCGCGGGCGTAGATGCCCAGGATGGCGCCAACCGGCACGAACAGCGAATGGGTCACGCCACTGAAACGGCCCTCGAAACTGACCGCGTCGTTATCCATGTGCAGGTTGCGCACAGCACTTGGCGAAATATTCAGGACAATCTGGCCATCATTGGCGAAACCATCTGGTACCTGCACCTTTGTGTATTCGGCATTGACCAGCATATGGGGCGTGCAATCGTTGTCGACGATCCACTCGTACAGTGCTCGAACCAGATAGGGGCGACTGGAGTTCATCAACGGCTCCTTAAAGCTTACGCATTTCACGTTCTACAGAGGACAGGCTCGCCTGGAATGGCTCGCGGGCGAACTGGCGCTCCATGTAATCCAGCAGCGGTTTCGCTTGCCGGGGCAACTCGATGCCCAACACTGGCAGGCGCCAGAGTATGGGCAGTAGACAACAATCGACCAGGCTTTGCTCATCGCTCATGAAACAGGCGAACTCATTGAACAATGGCGAAACACCGGTCAGGCTTTCGCGCAGGGCCTTGCGCGCTTCACTTCGGGCAGCCTCGCTGCTGCGCGAATCAAGCACGCTATCGGCAAGAGCACACCAGTCGCGCTGAATGCGGTGTATCAGCAACCGGCTGTTGCCGCGCGCAACCGGGTATACCGGCATCAGCGGCGGGTGCGGGTAACGCTCCTCGAGGTATTCCATCACCACGGTCGATTCATACAACGCCAGGTCACGGTCGACCAGGGTCGGCACACTGCCATACGGGTTGACCTCGGCCAGCCTGGGCGGCAGGCGCGCCGGATCGACATCGATGACCTGCACGCTGACACCCTTCTCGGCCAGCACCAGGCGTACCCGATGAGAATAATGGTCAGCGGGGTCGGAATAGCAGGCTAACCTGTTGGTTGCGCCCATGTAGCGGCTCCTCGCACGAGATGCTGTGCAACTTTAAATGAAAACGCGCCCGGGGCATCCTGGCATTTCTGCCAGGCGCCCCGGGCGCGTTCAACAACCAGAAATTACTGCGTGATCAGTGCACGTCCTTCCAGTATTCACGCTTGAGCAAATAGGCGAATACGAAGAAGAAAGCCAGGTACAGCAACACATAGGTACCGATGCGCTGGCTTTCCAGTTTGACCGGGTTGGCCGAATAGGCCAGGAAGGTCACCAGGTTCTTGACCTTCTCGTCGAACTGCTCGGCGGTCAGGGTACCGGATTTCGGCGTAACGGTCAGCTGGTCACAGGCTTCATGGGTAATCGGGCTACCGGTCAACGGGTCGAATTGCTTCTTCCCATCGGTCACCGTCTGCACCTGCTTGCAGCCAATCACCTGGTTGCCCTGCAGGCCGACCAGCACGTTGGGCATGCCGACGTTCGGGAACACCTTGTTGTTCACCCCATAAGGCCGCGAGGGGTCCTCGTAGAAACTGCGCAGGTAGGTGTACAGCCAATCGGTACCACGTACCCTGGCCACCAGGGTCAGATCGGGCGGCGCGGCACCGAACCAGGTCTTGGCGTCATCTGGCTTCATGCCGATCTGCATGTGATCACCGATCTTGGCCCCGGTAAATACCAGCTTTTCGAGCATCAGTTCGTGGGGGATGCCCAAGTCATCGGCCACACGCTCGTAGCGTTGGAACTTGGCACTGTGGCAGCCCATGCAATAGTTGGCGAACGTCCGCGCGCCGTCCTGCATGGCGGCCTTGTCGGTCAGGTCGATATCGACCTTGTCCAGTTCCAGCCCGTGTTCGGCAGCGAAGCAAAAGGCAGGCATCAGTGCCAGCAAAAATACTGCAATCAACTTTTTCATCAGCCAGTCACCCTTTCCGGAACCGGTTTGGTCTTCTCGAGCCTTGTGTAGAACGGCATCAACAGGAAGTAGGCGAAGTACAGCACCGTGCACACCTGCGACAACAGCGTGCGCCCAGGTGTCGGTGCCAGCACGCCCAGCACGCCGAGGATGACGAAGGCCACGCAGAACACCAGCAGGAAGAGCTTGCTGATCCAGCCTTTGTAACGCATGGAACGCACCGGGCTGCGATCGAGCCAGGGCAGTACGAACAGCACCGCAATCGCCGCCCCCATGGCGATCACACCCATCAACTTGTCAGGCACCGCACGCAAGATGGCGTAGAACGGTGTGAAGTACCACACAGGGGCAATATGCTCCGGCGTCTTGAAGGCGTTGGCCTGCTCGAAGTTCGGCTTTTCCAGGAAGTAACCGCCCATTTCCGGGAAGAAGAACACCACCGCACAGAACACGAAGAGGAACACCACCACGCCGACAATATCCTTGACGGTGTAGTACGGGTGGAACGGAATGCCATCGAGCGGAATGCCGTTTTCGTCCTTGTTCTTCTTGATGTCGATGCCATCGGGGTTGTTCGAACCCACTTCGTGCAGGGCAAGAATGTGCAGCACCACCAGGCCGAGGATGACGATAGGCAGGGCGACCACATGCAGGGCGAAGAAGCGGTTCAGGGTAATGCCGGAGATCAGGTAGTCACCACGAATCCATTGGGTGAGGTCGCCACCAATCACCGGGATGGCACCGAACAGCGAAATGATGACCTGGGCACCCCAGTAGGACATCTGGCCCCACGGCAGCAGGTAACCCATGAAGGCCTCGGCCATCAGCGCCAGGTAGATCAACATGCCGAACAGCCAGACCAGCTCGCGGGGCTTCTGGTAGGAGCCGTAGAGCAGGCCGCGGAACATGTGCAGGTAAACCACGATGAAGAACGCCGAAGCACCCGTGGAGTGCAGGTAGCGCAGAATCCAGCCGTATTCGACGTCACGCATGATGTACTCGACCGAGGCGAATGCCTCTTCTGCCGAGGGCGTGAAGCTCATGGTCAGCCACACACCGGTGACGATCTGGTTGACCAGCACCAGTAATGCCAGGGAGCCAAAGAAATACAGGAAGTTGAAGTTCTTGGGCGCGTAATACTTGCTCAGGTGATCTTCCCACATCTTGGTCGCGGGGAAGCGAGCATCAATCCAGTCCATGAACTTGCTCATCATGCTTTCTCCTGGTCGACGCCGATGACGATGATATCGTCCGACTCGTACGAGTGCGGCGGTACGGGCAGGTTGAGTGGCGCCGGCTGCGACTTGTAGACACGCCCAGCCAGGTCGTAGTGGGAGCCGTGGCACGGGCAGAAGTAGCCACCCACCCATTTAGGGCCAAGGTCGGCTGGCGCAACCTCCGGGCGGAAGGTGGGCGAGCAGCCCAGGTGGGTGCACAGGCCGACGAGAATGAGGATTTCCGGCTTGATGGAGCGGACTTCGGGGTCGACATAGGTCGGCTGCACCGAAGATTTGGAATCGGGATCAGACAATTCGCCGGTAATTTTCTTCAGGTTACCGAGGATCTCCTCGGTGCGCCTGACGATGAACACCGGCTGGCCTCGCCACTCGGCTACCATCTGCTGCCCGGCCTCGACCTTGGCGATATTGACCTTCACCGGTGCTCCCGCGGCTTTCGCCTTGGCACTGGGAAACCATGACCCCACGAACGGTACCGCAGCCCCCACTGCTCCCGCTGCCCCGACCACGGATGTCGCGGCTACGAGGAAGCGGCGCCGGCCTGCGTTGACGCCGTCATTGCTCATTCAGTCCTCTCCCATCAGCTTGCTTGGCCTGTTGAACCAGGCCTGTACTTAGGTTGTGTCTGTGGCACTAAAATTTGGTCGCCATGGTAAGAAACAAATCCACACACTGACAAGGGATTAGCCGGGCAAGGGCCCACTACCAGCGCTTTGCTTGATCTGCGTCTATGCGACGAGCGGCCACAGACATGCTGACAGGTTAGTTCAAGGCAAAAAAAAAGCCCGGTTCCAAGGAACCGGGCTCTTTTCGACTGCCGAAGCGGTATTAACGCTTGGAGTACTGAGGACGCTTACGCGCTTTACGCAGACCCACTTTCTTACGCTCGACTTCACGAGCGTCGCGGGTGACGTAGCCAGCACGACGCAGAGCGCCACGCAGGGTTTCGTCGTATTCCATCAGGGCGCGGGTGATACCGTGACGGATCGCACCGGCCTGACCGCTGACACCACCACCGGAAACGGTGACGTAGATGTCGAACTTCTCAACGGTTTCGGTCAGCTCGAGCGGCTGACGAACAACCATGCGAGCGGTTTCGCGACCGAAGAACACGTCCAGAGAACGGTTGTTGATGGAGATGTTACCAGTACCCGGACGCAGGAATACGCGAGCGGTTGCGGTCTTGCGACGGCCAGTGCCGTAATTTTGAGTCGCCGACATAATGAACTATCCCGTTAGATCTTCAGTTCTTGAGGCTGCTGAGCAGTGTGTGGGTGAGCAGCACCCGCGTACACTTTCAGCTTACGGTACATGTCGCGACCCAGCGGGTTCTTAGGCAGCATGCCTTTGACCGCGGTTTCGATAACACGCTCAGGGGCCTTGGCGATCAACTTCTCGAAGTTGATTTCCTTGATACCGCCCGGGAAACCGGAGTGGGAGTAGTACATCTTGTCGGAAGACTTGGCACCAGTCACACGAACCTGTTCAGCGTTGATAACGACGATGTAGTCGCCGGTGTCAACGTGAGGGGTGTATTCTGGTTTGTGTTTGCCACGCAGACGGGTAGCGATTTCGGTAGCCAGACGACCCAGGGTCTGGCCAGCGGCGTCGACTACGAACCACTCGCGCTTTACTGTTTCCGGTTTAGCAGTAAAAGTTTTCATTCTCTAAAGCCTCAGAGGCCGCCCAGCGAAAAATAGACGGCGAATCTTACTGGATAGTGCACAGCTTGCCAAGGGCAAGCGCGCAGCCGAACACTGACGCTTTTGGGGGCTCGGGTCGGGCACGCCAATATTCGACGGGGTTCTTCCTGCGTGATGGTGCATCACTTCCGCCACGCGGAGAGGGGCTGAATTATCCAGATTGCGCGAAAAATTTCAACCTGCTTTGATGAGCTTCCATTGCCAAGGAGTGTTTACCCGATGGAATACCGCCAGCTCGGCCGAACCGACCTCAACGTCAGCGCCCTGTGCCTGGGCACCATGACCTGGGGCGAGCAGAACGACCAGGAAGAGGCTTTCGGCCAAATTGCCCGGGCCAAGGCCGCGGGGATCAACTTCATCGACACGGCCGAAATGTACCCGGTGCCCCCACGTGCGGAAACCTACGCCGCTACCGAGCGCATCATCGGCAACTGGTTCAGGGCCAACGGTGACCGTGATGACTGGGTGCTGGCCAGCAAGGTTGCCGGCCCCGGCAACGGCATCAGCCACATCCGCGATGGCCAGCTCAAGCACAACCGCCAGCACATCGTCGCGGCGCTGGACGAGAGCCTCAAGCGCCTGCAGACCGATCGCATCGACCTGTACCAGCTGCACTGGCCGGAACGCAGCACCAATTTCTTCGGCAAACTGGGGTACCAGCACCTGCCGCACGATCACTTCACGCCGCTGGAAGAAACGCTGGAAGTGCTGGACGACCAGGTACGGGCCGGCAAGATCCGTCATGTTGGCCTGTCCAACGAAACGCCGTGGGGCACCATGAAATTCCTGCAACTGGCCGAAAGCCGGGGCTGGCCACGGGCGGTATCGATCCAGAACCCGTACAACCTGCTCAACCGCAGCTTCGAGGTGGGCCTGGCGGAAGTCGCCATTCGCGAGCAATGCGGTTTGCTGGCGTACTCGCCGCTGGCATTCGGCATGCTGTCGGGCAAGTACGAGAACGGCGCTCGGCCGGAAAACGCCCGCCTGACCCTGTTCAGCCGCTTTGCCCGCTACTCCAACCCGCAGACCGTGGCCGCCTGCAGCCGCTACGTGCAGCTGGCCCGCGAACACGGCCTGGACCCGGCGCAGATGGCCCTGGCATTCGTGACGGGCCAGCCGTTCGTGACCAGCAACATCATTGGCGCTACCAGCCTGCAGCAACTGGACAGCAACCTGGCCAGCGCCGAGCTGCACCTGAGCGACGAGCTGCTGGCGGCGATCGAAGCCATTCACCAGGCGCAGCCGAACCCGGCACCTTGAGCGTAATCCTGTACCGGCCTATTCGCGGGCAAGCCCGCTCCCACAGGGTTCAGCGCAGGCTCTGTGGGAGCGGGCTTGCCCGCGAAGAAGCCAGCGCGGTGCTGCGGGCTAGACACACTCGCCAAAAAATAAGACGATCCAGCCGGTGATTGACCACTCTACCCTATAAGAACAATGACAATGATGTTTACCCAACCCCCCGCGTCGCTGCGGCGCGTCAGCATCCTGGCCATTGACAAGGTGTTCGCTTCGACCTTGATGCAGGCCAAGGACTTCTTCCACCTCGCCAGCCTGCGCTACGGCAAGCAGCTGGGCCTGGGCTTGCAGCCCATGTTCGAGATCCGCCTGGTGAGCCCCGATGGCCTGCCCGTGGACAGCTTCAGCAATGTACAGCTACCGGTCGACGGCGGCCTGGATGACGCCGATGTCATCATCCTGCCAGCCTACTGGGACGACTTCGACAACCTGCTGCAACGCTACCCACAGGTGCTGCCGTGGCTGCGTAACCAGCACGCCCGCGGCGCGGTGCTGTGCGCGGAGGCCAGTGGCGTGTTCTGGCTAGCCGAAAGTGGCCTGCTCGACGGCAAGGAGGCGACCACCTACTGGCGCTTCTTCAGCAGCTTCGCCGAGCGCTTCCCGAAGATCCGCCTGAACCAGGACAAGCACCTGACCGACGCCGACAACATCTATTGCGCTGGCGGCGCCACTTCGGCCTGTGACCTGTACATCTATCTGATCGAGCGTTTCTGCGGGGCCAATGTGGCCCGTGCGGTGTCGCGCGACATCCTCTACGAAGTGCAGCGCAACTACACGCCGGGGCGCATGGGATTTGGCGGGCAGAAGCTGCATCAGGACCTGATCATCCTGCAGATCCAGCACTGGCTGGAAGAGCACTTCGCGGACAAGTTCCGCTTCGAGGATGTGGCCCGCAACCACGGCATGAGCATCCGCAACTTCATGCGCCGGTTCCAGGGGGCGACCGGCGACAAGCCGCTGCACTACCTGCAACGGCTGCGGATCGAAACGGCCAAGGGGTTGTTGTCGAGCACGCGCAAGAGCATCAAGACCATCAGTTACGAGGTCGGTTACGACGATGCCAGTTTCTTTGCGCGGCTGTTCCGCCAGCATACCGAGTTGTCGCCGAACCAGTACCGGCAGCAGTTCATGCAGGAAGCTTGAGGGCTTATTAGGGCCGCTTCTACAGCAGTGAATCGCTGAATCCTGTAGGAGCGGCCTTGCGTCGCGATGGGCCGCAAAGCGGCCCCAAAATGCTTAAGGCTTGTGCGCACGAGACAGGAACTCGTGCGACTGCATCTCCAGCAAGCGGCTCAGGGTACGCTGGAACTCGAAGCTCAGGCGCCCACCGGTGTACAGGTCTTTTAGCTCCACCTCGGCCGAGATGATCAGCTTGACATTGCGGTCGTAGAACTCGTCCACCATGTTGATGAAACGCCGCGCGATATCATCGGTGGTCACCCCCATCTGCTCGACATTGCTCAGCAGCACCGCGTGGAAGATCTTGCCCAGCTCGATGTAGTCGTTCTGGCTACGCGGCCCGTCGCACAATGCCCGGAAGTCGAACCAGGCAACGTCGTCGCACGTACGCAAGGCATTGATCGGGCGGTTCTCGATCATCAGCACGTCATTTTCGACCGCCTGGGTGCATTCCGGGGTCAGCGCCTTGAAGCTGGCACGCATGCTTTCGTGCGCTGCCTCATTGAGCGGGTAGTGGAACAGTTCGGCCTGCTCCAGATGACGCAGGCGGTAGTCCACGCCGCTGTCGACGTTCACCACGTCGGTGTACTGCTTGATCATGGCGATGGCCGGCAGGAAACGCGCGCGCTGCAGGCCATCCTTGTACAAGCCGTCGGGCACGATGTTGGAGGTGGCGACCAGCGACACACCGTTCTTGAACAGCTCTTCCATCAAGGTGCCGAGGATCATCGCATCGGTAATGTCCGAGACGAAGAACTCGTCGAAGCAGATCACCTTGGCCTCTTCGCTGAAGCGCTTGGCAATGATGGTCAGCGGGTTCTTCTCACCCTTGAGGGTCTTCATTTCCTCGTGCACACGCTTCATGAAGCGGTGGAAGTGGGTGCGCATCTTCTGCTTGAACGGCAGCGCCTCGAAGAAGGTATCGACCAGGTAGGTCTTGCCCCGCCCTACCCCACCCCAGAAGTACAGGCCCTTGACCGGGGTCTGCTCCTTCTTGCCGAACAGCTTGCCGAATACCCCCGGCTTGTTGTTCTGCGCCTGTACCAGGTCGTCGTACAGGCGCTGCAGGTGACGCACAGCAGTTTCCTGCGCCGCGTCATGGAAGAAGTCGGGACGTTTCAGATCTGCTTGATAGCGTTCTAAGGGAGTCATGATTCGTTAGCGAGGCAACAAAAAACGGGCCGTCACTGTAGCGACCGGCCCGCTTTATGGCAATTGGAGTTGCGGCGAATTGCCTCAGTCCTGTTGTGGGGCCAGGGCTTCGTGCAGGCTTCGAATGGCTGCATCCCGCCCTTCAGCGCTGGCGAACTGCGGCCCGTCGGCAACCTGTTCACCGTTGAGCCACAAGCCGAAACCCAGGCCCTGCACACGCACATCGGCCTCAGCACCCTGCTGCAGTTGCTTGCTCACCGCACCTGCACTCTTGCCGTCGGCAAAGCTGCGCGACAACAGCAGTTGCTCACCGTCGGCGGCCAGCAGGCGGAAGCGGAAGCTGCCGTCCTCATCACGGAAGCTGACGAAACGCGCGCTCTTGGCGGCCTTTTTCTTCACTTCGGTACTGGTTTGCACGCTGCTGCGGAACGAGCGCAGGCCAACCGCCTCGCGCAGTTGCTCCAGGAACGGGGTGGCAATCTTGCGGGCCTTGGCGGCCCCCGCCAGCAGGATATCCTCAAGGTCGGCCGGGCGCGCGATCAGCTGGTGGTAGTGCTCGCGTTTTTCCGCCAACTGGCCGTCCAGCAACTGGAACAGGCGCTGCTTGGCATCGCCCCAGCCCAGGCCCTGCAACAACTCGTCGCGGAATCCGGCGCACTGTTCTGGCGTAGCGAAGGCCTGGTAGAGGGTGAACAGGTGCGAAGTGTCCGGGTCCTTGGCTTCGCCAGGCGCACGCGAATCGGTCACGATGCGCGAGATGGCGTCTTTCATGTCCTTGGCGCTGGTGAACAACGGAATGGTGTTGTCGTAGCTCTTGGACATCTTGCGCCCGTCCAGGCCCGGCAGGGTCGCCACGCTTTCTTCGATCACCGCCTCTGGCAGGGCGAAGAAGTCCCTGCCTTGGCCGAACAGGTGGTTGAAACGCTGACCGATGTCCCGGGCCATTTCCACGTGCTGGATCTGGTCGCGGCCCACCGGCACCTTGTTGGCATTGAACATAAGGATGTCGGCCGCCATCAGCACCGGGTAGCTGAACAAGCCCATGGTCACGCCGGCATCCGGGTCTTCACCGGCTTCCACGTTCTTGTCCACCGAGGCTTTGTACGCATGTGCACGGTTGAGCAGGCCCTTGGCCGCAACGCAGGTCAGCAACCAGGTCAACTCGGGGATTTCGGGAATATCGGACTGGCGGTAGAAGGTCACCTTGTCGGCGTCCAGGCCACCGGCCAGCCAGGTGGCGGCGATTTCCAGGCGCGAGCGCTGGATGCGCAGCGGGTCGTCGCACTTGATCAGCGCGTGATAGTCGGCCAGGAAATAGAACGAGTCGACACCGGGCTGCTGGCTGGCACGGATCGCCGGGCGGATGGCGCCGGCGTAGTTGCCCAGGTGCGGAGTGCCGGTGGTGGTGATACCGGTAAGAATGCGCGTGGTCATGGGTGTTCGCTTATTCAGGCTTGGCTCAGTTCGAAAGGCGCGGCAGCAGCAGATCCTTGAGATCGGTCAGCTTGCCATGAAAGAAGTGTCCGCATTCTGCCACTTTCAGCAGCTCATGGGGGCGCGACAGGCTGTCGGACCAATCGTAAACCAGCTGCGGCGCGACCACTTCATCGGCCTCCGGCTGCACCACGGTGATCGGGCATTGCTGTGGCAGGGGGAATTCGTCGGTCAGGCGCATTACCGCTGGGGCAATCATGAACAAGTGCTGCAGGCTCACCCCGCCCGCCTCCAGGCGGCCAGCCAGGCTGGTGGCAACGAAGCCGCCGAACGAGAAGCCCATCAGCACCAGCGGCAATTGCCGGTGCTTATCGCGCAGCCAGGCCGCAGCAGCCTCGGCATCGGCCACTTCGCCTGCGCCCATGTCGTGGCTGCCAGCGCTCTGCCCAACGCCCCGGTAGTTGAACCGCAGGGTCACATAGCCGGCGTCACGGGCGGTGCGCTGCAGGGTCGAGACCACCTTGTTGAGCATGGTGCCGCCCTGAACCGGGTTGGGGTGGCAGATCAGCACCGCGCCGCGGGCATCGGCCACGTCCAGGTACAAGGCTTCCAACTGGCCACTGGGGCCATCGATGAACAAGGGGGTTTCGCGGACAAGCAAGGCACTACTCCGTGACCTCGGGGTGGGTCGTTTCGTCTAGGTGAGGAATTCTGTTCTGATTTGCGATCGCTCGCGGTATACAGCGCAGGTCTGAGCCGTTAACGTAAAGCAAAGCCGTTTATAGAGGAAGGACTCGTGGAACTCTCGCTCCTTGTTTGGTTGTTGCCGACCTTGGCCCTGGTCATTGGCGTGGTCGTCGGTTTCGTCGTGGCTCGCCTGCTGCCCAATGCCGCGCCCAGCAGCACGCAGCGCCAGCTGGATGAAATGCAGAAACGCTTCGACAACTACCAGAACGAAGTGGTTACCCACTTCAACAGCACTGCAGTACTGGTCAAGAAGCTGACCCAGAGCTACCAGGATGTCCAGGACCACCTGGCCGACGGTGCCAACACCCTGGCGCTGGACGAACTGACCCGCCAGCGCCTGCTGGCCGCCCTGCACTCCGAAGGTGCGCATGGCCCCCGTGATCGCCTGACCCCGCCGAAGGACACTGCCGAAGTGCCGCGCGATTATGCGCCAAAGGTGCCGAATTCCCCGGGCATGCTCGACGAGAGCTACGGGCTCAAGCGTTGATTCGCTGAACATGAAGAAGGCCTCGCGAGAGGCCTTTTTTGTGGGCAGCCCAGGTACGCCACAGCATTTGTAATCTGCGCAATATCTGTGGGAGCGGGCGTGCCCGCGAACACCGGCGTAGCCGGTGCCAGCCACCGCGCTGGATTCTTCGCGGGCACGCCCGCTCCCACAGGACCCTGCTAAATCAATAAGTTATGTACTGTTCTACGGAACGGCCAGCCCAAACAACCTAGCTGCAAGCCTGCAATGCCTGCTCGACATCCGCCAGCAGGTCTTCCACATCCTCCAACCCCACCGACAAGCGCACCAACCCCTCCGAGATCCCGTGATGCGCCCGCTCCTCTGGCGTATAGCTGGAATGGGTCATGCTCGCCGGGTGCTGCGCCAACGATTCGGCATCCCCCAGGCTAACCGCCCGGGCAAACAGCTGCAGTGCGTTCATGAACCTGCGCCCGGCCTCGATGCCACCCTTGAGCTCAAAAGCAATCATCCCGCCCGGCAAACGCATCTGCCGCTGCGCCAGCTCGTATTGGGCGAACGATGGCAAGCCCGGGTAGTGGATAAGCTCGACCTGAGGCTGCCGAGCCAGGAACTGCGCCACCTCCAGTGCGTTGGCGCAGTGGCGGTCCATGCGCAGTGCAAGGGTCTTGATCCCGCGCATCAATAAAGCCGCGTCATGCGGGGACAGCACCGCCCCGGTCATGTCTTTCAGCCCTTCCAGACGAATACGGTCGACCAGCGCCTTGCGCCCCACTACCAACCCCGCGGTGATATCACCATGGCCACTGAGATACTTGGTCGCCGAATGCACCACCAGGTCCGCCCCCAGCGCCAGTGGCCGCTGCAGGTAGGGCGTGCAATAGGTGTTGTCGACCACGATATGCAAGTCATGCCCACGGGCCACGTCGGCGACCGCCGCGATATCCACCAGCTGCATGTTGGGATTGGCTGGCGTTTCAAAGTAGATCATGCGTGTCTTGCGGGTGATGGACGCCCTTAAAGCCTTGGCGTCATTGAGGTCGACGTGACGGACCTTCACCCCGAACTGGCCAATGCCGTGATGCAGAAACGCAAAGGTGCACCCATACAAGGTATGCCCCACGATCAGTTCGTCGCCGGGGCGCAGCAGGGTCCAGATCGTCGAGGTAATCGCGCCCATCCCCGACGCCAGCGCCAAGCCTGCCTCACCACCCTCCAGCGAAGCCATGCGCTCCTCCAGCAGCGCCAACGTGGGGTTGGAGATGCGGCTGTAGAAATGCCCTGCCACGTCCCCGGCAAAGCACGCTGCGCCGTGTTCAACAGTGGGAAAGGCATAGGTGGCGGTCTGGTAAACCGGCGGCACCAGCGCGCCACTATGGGACAGCGGGTCGTAGCCGTGGTGGATGGCTCGCGTGGAAAAACCGGTGTTGTTATGGGAGTCGCGCATGGCAACAGCCTCTTGTGGTTTGCTATAAGCTTATGCCACCGAGCTGCCCGAATTTTTCCAAAGTAGCCCACATAGCGGCCTGCTTGGTGGAAAGAAAACAACAATCAAACAAGCAGGAGGGCAAAACATGCCTTCGAGCCTCGATCGCACCGACCGCGCCTTGCTGGCCGCCCTGCAGGACAACGCCCGCCTCACCGTTGCCGAACTCGCCGACCAGGTGGCACTGACCACCTCGCCCTGCTGGCGCCGCGTCAAACTGCTGGAGGACAACGGCTACATCACCGGTTACCAGGCCGTGCTCTCGCCCAAGTCACTGGGCTTCGGCGTCACTGCATTTGTCAGCATCATGATGGACTCGCACACCAAGGACATGGCCCTGGCGTTCGAGCAGCGGCTGATGGAAATTCCCGAAATCGTCGCCTGCCACAACATCTCTGGGCGCTACGACTTTCTGCTGGAGATTCTGGCGAGGGACCTGGAATCGTTCGGCGAATTCACCCGCGAGGTGCTGCAGCGGTTGCCGGGGGTGAAGGAGATCTATTCGAGCTTTTCCTACAAGGCCGTCAAGGAGCGCCGGGTAATTCCTGTATCGGAACACCACATCTGAACGGCAAGCACGCCCCCCTGGCGCATCACCAGGCGTGAGACAACCTGCACAAAAAAACCCCGCCGGAGCGGGGTTTTTGGTAGTGCAGGCCAGCGCTTAGATCGCACCACGCTGACGCAGTACGTCCAACACCTGTTTAACGCCTTCGTCCACGCTGGTGGCCTGGGTGTCGATCACCAGGTCGGCATCCAGCGGCACATCGAACGGGAAGCTTTCGCCCGGGATGTTGTCGCCACCGGCAGCGTACAGGCCCTGTGGGTCACGCTCGCGGCAAACCAGTGGGGACGCCTGGACGTAAACCGTTACCAGGCGATCCTTGCCGATCAGCGCCTTGGCCTGTTCGCGGCCTTCGGCATCCGGGGCAACGAACGCCGCCAGGGTCAGCATGCCGGCTTCGTTGAACTGGCGCGCCACATGGGCGGCACGGCGCCAGTTTTCGGTGCGGCCAGCGCGGTCCTGCGGCAGGCCCTTGTTCAGGTCATGGCGCAGGTTCTGCCCGTCGAGCACGTACACTGCACGGCCCATGTCGAACAGCTTGCGCTCAACGGCATAGGCCAGGGTGCTCTTGCCGGCGCCAGAAAGGCCACTGAACAGCACGGTGGCTGGCTGCTGACCGAAACGCAGGGCGCGCTCCTCGGTAGACACGTGGGCCTGCTTGCCATGCTGGCCGGTGCTGCCATGCGGCAAGACTGGCTGGGCGATGATCATGCCGGCGCCGACGGTGCCGTTGGTGAGGCGGTCGATGACGATGAACGCGCCGGTTGTGCGGTTGCTGTCGTAACCGTCCAGGGCAATGGCGCTGTCCAGGGATACCTTGACGCGGCCAATCTCGTTCAGCTGCAGGGCGCTGGCGGCGTCCTTCTCGAGGGTGTTCACATCAACCTTGTGGGTGATGCTGGCAATCGAGCCCGGCACGTAGCTGGTGGCGCGCTTGATGTCGTACTTTTTGCCCGGGAGCATCGGCTCTTCGGCCATCCACACCAGCATGGCGTCGAACTGGTCAGTGACCGGCGGCACGTTGTCGGCATGCACCAGCAGGTCGCCACGGGAGATGTCGATCTCATCTTCCATGGTCAGGGTCACGGCCTGGCCTGGGCCGGCGCTTTCCAGTTCACCTTCATAGGTGACGATGGACTTGACCCGGCTGCTCTTGCCCGACGGCAGTACGACAATTTCGTCGCCCTTGTGCACCACGCCGCTGGCGAGGGTGCCGGCAAAACCGCGGAAGTTCAGGTTCGGCCGGTTGACGTACTGCACCGGGAAACGCAGGTCGGTGAAGTTGCGGTCAGCCGACACTTCGACGGTTTCGAGGATTTCCATCAGGGTCGGGCCGGTGTACCACGGCGATTGTTCGCTGTGGTTGACCACGTTGTCACCCTTGAGCGCCGACATCGGCACGAAGTGCAGGCTGCTCGGGGTCAGGTTGATGGCTTCGGCAAACTTCAGGTAGTCCGCCTTGATGGCCTCGAAGACGCCTTCATCGAAGCCCTTCAGGTCCATCTTGTTGACCGCGACCACGATGTGCTTGATGCCCAGCAGCGACGCGATGTAGCTGTGGCGGCGGGTCTGGGTCTGCACGCCATAGCGGGCATCGACCAGGATGATCGCCAGGTCACAGGTTGATGCGCCGGTGGCCATGTTGCGGGTGTACTGTTCGTGGCCCGGGGTGTCGGCGATGATGAACTTGCGCTTGGCGGTGGAGAAATAGCGGTAGGCGACATCGATGGTGATGCCCTGCTCACGCTCGGCCTGCAGGCCGTCTACCAGCAGCGCCAGGTCGACCTCTTCGCCGGTGGTGCCAGACTTTTTCGAATCGCGGGTGATGGCCTCGAGGTGGTCCTCGTAGATCATCTTGGAGTCGTGCAACAGGCGCCCGATCAGGGTGCTCTTGCCGTCATCCACGTTGCCGCAGGTGAGGAAACGCAGCAGTTCTTTACGCTCGTGCTGAGCCAGATAAGCGAGGATGTCTTCGCTGATCAAATCGGATTGGTGCGACATGGAGTAACCCTGAAAATTAGAAGTAGCCCTGACGTTTCTTGTCTTCCATGGAACCGGCGCCATCGTGGTCGATGACCCGGCCCTGGCGCTCGGAAGTGCGCGTCAGGAGCATTTCCTGAATGATGTCGGTGAGCGTTTCGGCCTCCGACTCGACAGCGCCCGTGAGCGGGTAGCAGCCGAGGGTACGGAAACGCACCTTCTTCTTGACGATGCGGGCTTTCTCTTCCTCGGAGAGGTGTTCGAGGATGCGCTCGTCGTCGATCATGATCAGGGTGCCGTTCTTCTCGATGACTTCACGCTCGGCAGCGAAGTACAGCGGCACGATCGGGATGCCTTCGAGGTAGATGTACTGCCAGATGTCCAGTTCGGTCCAGTTCGACAGCGGGAAGACGCGGATCGACTCACCTTTGTTGACCTTGCCGTTGTACACGTTCCACAGCTCGGGGCGCTGGTTCTTCGGGTCCCAGCGGTGCTTGCTGTCACGGAACGAGTACACACGCTCCTTGGCCCGCGACTTCTCTTCGTCGCGGCGAGCACCACCAAAGGCGGCGTCGAAACCATGCTTGTCCAGCGCCTGTTTCAGGCCCTGGGTCTTCATGATGTCGGTGTGCTTGGAGCTGCCATGGGTGAACGGGTTGATGCCCTGCGCCACACCCTCGGGGTTGACGTGGGTGATCAGCTCCAGGCCCATTTCCTCGACCATCTTGTCGCGGAACCTGTACATCTCCTGGAATTTCCACTGGGTGTCGACGTGCATGACCGGGAACGGCAGCTTGCCCGGGAAAAAGGCCTTGCGCGCCAGGTGCAGCATCACGGCGGAATCCTTGCCGATCGAGTACAGCATCACCGGGTTGTCGAACTCGGCGGCCACCTCGCGGATGATGTGGATGCTTTCCGCCTCCAGCTGTTTCAAGTGCGTCAGTTTGTCGACCATGGCTACTCACGAAAAACGATCTTATGGACGGCCTGCGGGCCGTGTTCGAGCGGGTCACTGTATCACAGCGGCTGCTTCTATTTAGGCGGCCAGCTAGATCGAAAAAGTCTAACGATATGACTGGGTGTTAGGCTGATGCCTGTTCAATTAAGCGTTACTGGGGCTGCTTTGCAGCCCTTCGCGGGCACGCCCGCTCCCACACGTTTGCCGCTGAACTCGAGAAATGCGCGATCCCCTGTGGGAGCGGGCGTGCCCGCGAAGGGGCCAGTGAGGTCAGATCGGGTTCGGGCAATCGATGAACAGGTGTTCCACGGCAAACCGCCGCGCCAGGTAATCACCCAGCGCCTGCACCCCATACCGCTCGGTGGCATGGTGCCCGGCAGCGATGAAGCTGACGCCATTCTCCCGCGCACTGTGGTAGGTCTGCTCCGATGCCTCACCGGTCAGGTACAGGTCTACCCCGGCGGCAATCGCCGTGTCGATATAGCCCTGCCCGCCCCCGGTACACCAGCCGACCCGGCGGATCATTTCGTCGCCTTCGACCAGCAGCGGCTCACGCCCCAGCACCTCCTGCACGCGCCGGGCAAAATCGCGGGCGGTCACCGGCTCGGCCAGCGAACCGACCAGCCCGACCACCTTGGGGTTCTCCGGGTCAAGCGGCCCTTCGACGGTAATCTCCAGTTGCCGCGCCAGCTGCACGTTGTTGCCCACCTCAGGGTGTACATCCAGCGGCAAGTGGAATGCCAGCAGGCTGATGTCGTTGTTCAGCAAGGTTTTCAGGCGGCGTTGGCGGATGCCGGTGATGCAGGGGTTTTCGCCCTTCCAGAAGTAGCCGTGGTGCACCAGCACCAGGTCGGCTTCGGCCTCGACCGCGGCATCCAGCAACGCCTGGCTGGCGGTGACACCGCTGACGATACGGCTGACCTGCGGCCGGCCTTCGACCTGCAGGCCATTGGGGCAGTAGTCCTGGATCCTGGCGCTGCCCAGGTAACGCTCGGCTTCTTCAACCAGGGTGTTTAGCGCGACGGCCATGAAAATCTCCTCGAAAACTGCACACTCCCCAGGCACAACGCACAGGGAACGCCCGTATAATGCCGGCCATTATGGGCCGTCGCCGGCACTGGGGGAACCGGTGTATGATCGCGCGCGCTCATGCCCCACCGCGCGGCCACTGGCCCCCGCTCTTTTCAGGACTCGTTCATGTTCAAGGCTTTGCGTTACTTTGGCTGGCCCCTGCTTACCGGCGTATTGATCGCCGTGCTGATCATCCAGCGGTTTCCGGAATGGGTCGGCCTGCCCAGCCAGGACGTCAACCTGCAGCAGGCACCGCAGACCACGAAGATCATGCAGGGCCCGGTATCCTACGCCGACGCCGTGACCCTCGCGGCCCCGGCGGTGGTCAACCTGTACACCACCAAGGTGGTCAACAAGAGCGCCCACCCGCTGTTCGAAGACCCGCAGTTCCGCCGCTTCTTCGGCGACAACCTGCCCAAGCAGCGCCGCTGGGAATCGAGCCTGGGCTCGGCAGTGATCATGAGCCCCGAGGGCTATCTGCTGACCAACAACCACGTCACCAGTGGCGCCGACCAGATCGTGGTGGCCTTGAAGGATGGCCGCGAGACCCTGGCCCGGGTCATTGGCAGCGACCCGGAGACCGACCTGGCGGTATTGAAGATCGACCTGAAGAACCTGCCCGCCATCACCATTGGCCGCTCCGACACCATCCATATCGGTGACGTGACGCTGGCCATCGGCAACCCGTTCGGCGTTGGCCAGACCGTGACCATGGGCATCATCAGCGCCACCGGCCGCAACCAGTTGGGCCTGAACAACTACGAAGACTTCATCCAGACCGACGCCGCGATCAACCCGGGCAACTCCGGTGGTGCGCTGGTCGATGCCAACGGCAACCTGGTCGGCATCAACACGGCCATTTTCTCCAAGTCTGGTGGCTCGCAGGGCATTGGCTTCGCCATCCCGGTCAAGCTGGCACTGGAGGTGATGAAGTCGATTGTCGAGCACGGCCAGGTGATCCGCGGCTGGCTGGGTATCGAAGTGCAGCCACTGAGCCAGGAACTGGCCGAGTCGTTCGGCATGAAGGACCGCCCAGGCATCGTGGTTGCAGGCATCTTCCGCGAAGGGCCGGCGGCCAAGGCCGGGCTGCAGCTGGGGGACGTGATCTTGAGCATCAACGGCGAACCGGCAGGTGACGGGCGCAAGTCGATGAACCAGGTGGCGCGGATCAAACCGAACGAAAAGATCACCATCGAGGTGATGCGTAACGGGCAGCAGCTCAAACTGGTGGCCGAGGTGGGGCTGCGGCCGCCACCGGCACCCGCTGCCCCACAAGAAGAGAAGTAAACATCGGGGCCGCTTTGCGGCCCCGGCTGTATCAATGCAGGATCTGGCTGAGGAACAACTTGGTCCGGTCGCTACGCGGCCGGTCGAAGAAGTCATCCGGTGCCGCCTGCTCGACGATTTCACCTTTATCCATGAAGATCACCCGGTTGGCCACGGTGCGGGCAAAGCCCATCTCGTGGGTCACGCAGAGCATGGTCATGCCATCTTCGGCCAGACCCACCATGGTATCGAGCACTTCCTTGACCATCTCCGGGTCCAGGGCCGAAGTGGGTTCGTCGAACAGCATGATTTTCGGCTTCATGCACAACGCCCGGGCAATCGCCACGCGCTGCTGCTGGCCACCAGACAACTGCCCCGGGTACTTGTGCGCCTGCTCCGGGATACGTACCCGCTCCAGGTAATGCATGGCAATCTCTTCGGCCTTGCGGCGCGGCATCTTGCGCACCCACATCGGCGCCAAGGTGCAGTTCTCCAGAATGCTCAGGTGCGGGAACAGGTTGAAGTGCTGGAACACCATGCCCACTTCACGGCGGATCGCCTCGATCTGCTTGAGGTCGTTGGTCAGCTCCACGCCATCGACCACGATGCGCCCCTGCTGGTGTTCTTCCAGGCGGTTGAGGCAACGGATGGTGGTGGACTTGCCCGAGCCGGACGGCCCGCACAGCACGATACGCTCGCCCTGGCGAACATTGAGGTTGATGTCCTTGAGCACATGGAACTGACCGTACCACTTGTTCACACCCTGCATCTGGATGATCCCTTCGGGGCCGGCAGGCTGCTTGATCGCTTCACTCATTTCGAAACTCCTAACGCTTGTGGCCAGTGTCCAGCTTGCGCTCCAGGTGCATGGAGTAGCGGGACATACCGAAACAGAAAATCCAGAACACCAGAGCAGCGAAAACGTAGCCCTCGGTAGCCATACCCAGCCAGGCCGGGTCGGCGGCGGCTTGCTTGACACTGTTCAGCAGGTCGAACAGGCCGATGATGATCACCAGGCTGGTGTCCTTGAACAGGGCAATGAAGGTGTTGACGATGCCAGGGATCACCAGCTTGAGCGCCTGCGGCAGGATCACCAGGCCCATCGCCCGCCAGTACCCCAGGCCCATGGCTGCGGCCGCTTCGTACTGGCCCTTGGGGATGGCTTGCAGGCCACCGCGTACCACTTCGGCGACATAGGCCGACTGGAACAGGATCACGCCGATCATCGCCCGCAGCAGCTTGTCGAAGCTCATGCCCTCAGGCAGGAACAACGGCAGCATCACCGAAGACATGAACAGCACGGTGATCAGCGGCACGCCGCGCCAGAACTCGATGAAGGTCACGCACACCACCTTCACCGCCGGCATCCTCGAACGCCGCCCCAAGGCCAGCAGAATGCCCAGGGGCAAAGCGCCGACGATGCCCACGGTGGCGATCACCAAGGTCAGCATCAGCCCGCCCCACTGGCTGGTGGACACGTTGCTCAGGCCCAGCAGGCCACCGTGCAACAAGGTGTAGGCCAGCAGCGGGTAAAGCACCAGGAAGCCCAGGCCATAGAGGGCCTTGCGCGGGAAGCGCTTGATGAACAACGGCGCTGCGCCAAGCACTGCCAGCCATACCGTCAGGTCGACCCGCCAGCGCAGCTCGACGGGGTAGTAGCCGTACATGAACTGGCCGAAGCGCTGCTGCACGAACACCCAGCAGGCGCCGTCCTTGGTGCAGTCGGCGCGGGTGGTGCCAACCCAGTTGGCGTCGATCAGTGCCCACTGCAACAGCGGTGGCACGATCAGCCAGATCAGGTAGAGGGCAAACAGGGTCAACAGGGTGTTCAACCAGCTGGAGAACAGGTTGGTACGCATCCATGCGAGTACGCCGACGGTTTTCACCGGTGGCGGCATATCGGGTTTGAAAACATGGGCATTCACAGGCGTATCCTCACCGCTCGATCAGCGCAATGCGCTTGTTGTACCAGTTCATCAGCAGCGAAATGCTGATGCTGATGGCGAGATAGACACTCATGGTGATGGCGATCACCTCGATGGCCTGGCCGGTCTGGTTGAGCACGGTACCGGCGAACAGCGAGACCATCTCCGGGTAGCCGATGCCGGCCGCCAGCGACGAGTTCTTCGCCAGGTTCAGGTACTGGCTGGTCAGTGGCGGAATGATCACCCGCAAGGCCTGGGGGATGATCACCTTGCGCAAGGTTGGCCCTTCGCGCAGCCCCAGCGAGCGCGCCGCCTCGGTCTGGCCGTGGCTGACCGAACGGATGCCCGAGCGCACGATCTCGGCGATGAAGGCGGCGGTATAGATCGTCAGCGCCAGGGTCAGCGCCAGCAATTCGGGGATCAGCACCCAGCCACCGACGAAGTTGAAGCCCTTGAGCTGCGGTGCCTCCCACGTGACCGGGCAGCCGAACAGCAGCACGCTCAGGCCTGGAATGACCAGCAACAGCGCCAGCGCGGCCCAGAACTTGTGGAACGGTACACCGGTCTCGTCGAAGCGTTTGTTGGCCAGGCGCACCATCAGCCAGACCGCCCCCACCGCCACCGCCAACGCCGCGACAAATGGCCAGAAACCGTCCGCCATGGAGGCACCAGGCATGTTCAGGCCACGGTTGCTGATGAAGAACAGGTCGTTGAGGTTGATGCTGCCCCGCGGTCCCGGCAGGGTCAGGAATACGGCGAAGTACCAGAACAGGATCTGCAGCAGCGGCGGAATGTTGCGGAAGGTCTCCACGTACACCGTCGCCAGCTTGTTGATCATCCAGTTCGGCGACAAGCGTGCCACACCGATGATGAAACCCAGGATGGTCGCCAGGATGACGCCAATGAAGGTGACCAGCAGGGTGTTGAGCAGGCCGATGACGAACACCCGTGCATAGCTGTCCGATTCCACATAGGGGATCAGGTGCTGGGCGATGCCGAAGCCGGCACTGCGATCGAGGAAGTCGAAGCCCGAGGTGATACCCCGGTGTTGCAGGTTGGTTTGCGTATTGTGAAACAGGTACCAGCCCAGACCGACCACGAAAACGATGGTGAGAATCTGGAACAGCCACGCGCGCACACGTGGATCGCTCAGGGATAAACCCTTTTGTGCGCCAATATGATTTTGCATGAAGTGCCCCGGAAAATAGGGATTCGAACAACCTGCGGCGGCCGGATGCCGCCGCAGGGTGCAGCCATCAGCGCACAGGTGGCGCGTACTGGATGCCGCCGTTGTTCCACAGGGCGTTCATGCCACGGTCGATCTTCAGGTCGGTACCTTGGCCCAGGTTCTTCTCGAACACTTCGCCGTAGTTGCCGACTTGCTTGACGATCTGCACTACCCAGTCTTTGGGCAGCTTGAGGTCCTTGCCGTACTCGCCGTCCGCACCCAGCAAGCGGGCCACGTCAGGGTTCTTGGTAGCTTTGGCTTCAGCCTCGACGTTCTTCGAGGTGATGCCCGCCTCTTCGGCGTTGAGCATGGCGAACAGGGTCCACTTGACGATGCTGAACCAGTCTTCGTCGCCTTTGCGCACCACCGGGCCGAGTGGCTCCTTGGAGATGGTTTCCGGCAGCACCACATATTCGGTCGGTGCGGCCAGCTTGGAGCGCTGGGCAAACAGCTGCGACTTGTCGGACGTCAACACATCGCAACGACCGGACTCCAGCGACTTGGCGCTTTCGTCAGAGGTATCGAAGGTGATCGGGGTGTACTTCAGGCCATTGGCCCGGAAGAAGTCCGACACGTTCAGTTCGGTGGTAGTCCCTGCCTGGATGCAGATGGTCGCGCCATCGAGCTCCTTGGCACTGGAAACACCGAGCTTCTTGTTGACCAGGAAACCGACGCCGTCATAGTAGGTGACACCGGTGAACACCAGGCCCATGCCGGCATCGCGCGAGCTGGTCCAGGTGGTGTTGCGCGACAGCACGTCAACTTCACCCGATTGCAGGGCCGTGAAGCGTTCCTTGGCGTTGAGCTGGCTGAACTTGACCTTGTTGGCGTCGCCGAACACGGCAGCGGCCACGGCGCGGCAGACATCGGCGTCGATACCGATGATCTTGCCTTGTGCATCAGGTACCGAGAAGCCTGGAAGACCGTCGCTCACGCCACACTGGACGAAGCCCTTCTTCTTTACCGCATCAAGGGTGGCGCCGGCCTGGGCATTGCTCACGGCGCCCAGCGCGGCGGCAGCGGTCAGGACTGCCAGGGTGGTTTTCAACACTTTCATTCACAACCTCCAAATCGCTCTTGTTGTATCGAGCCGGAATTGCACCGCACCCTTTTGAGGCATGTCCGACCCGTATTGGCTAGTTATTGGGTCAATTGGCGCAATGGGCTGTTCTATGACAGCCTTCGCGTACAAAGGGTGTTACCGTCACGGCCCGCCCTTTGCATCGCACCTTGAACTGCAAAGCGCGTACCAAATGTTTTGGCTGGAGCGTTTAAGCGTTCGTCAAGTAGGGAAAGTTGTATCGTTGCGACATTCTTTTTCAGGCAATCCTGTACAGCGCTTTTTTTTAACGCACACAACACGATCACCCGCACTCTTTCGGAGCAGTCATGACCAACCCGCTGATTCTCGAACCACAGAAAACCGCTGATGCCTGTGTGATCTGGTTGCACGGCTTGGGAGCCGACCGTTACGACTTCCTACCCGTAGCCGAATTCATGCAGGAGCGTTTGACCAGCACTCGCTTCGTGATGCCCCAGGCACCCACCCGCCCGGTGACCATCAATGGCGGCTATGCCATGCCCAGCTGGTACGACATCAAGGCCATGACCCCGGCCCGCGCCATAGACGAGGCTCAGTTGGAGGAGTCGGCCGAGCAAGTGGTGGCGCTGATCAAGGCGGAGCAGGCCAAAGGCGTCAGCTTGTCGCGCATCTTCCTCGCCGGTTTCTCCCAGGGCGGCGCGGTGGTGTTGCACACTGCCTATATAAAGTGGCAAGAGGCGCTGGGTGGGGTCATCGCCCTGTCCACCTACGCCCCCACCTTCAATGACCAACACCAGCTCAGTGCCTGCCAGCAACGCACCCCGGCCCTGTGCCTGCATGGCGTGCACGACCCGGTGGTGATCCCGGCCATGGGCCGCACCGCCTTCGAGTACCTGAACACCTGGGGCGTAGCTGCCCGCTGGCACGAATATCCAATGGAACACGAGGTAGTGGTCGAAGAGTTGAGCGACATCCACGACTGGCTGGCAAAGCAACTGCAATGAGCCAAGGCCGCCTGTAGTTGTAAGGCTATTCCACTACGCCACGCCCGATTCTTGCATTACACTGCCCGGCGTACATTCCTTAATCAGTTGATGAGACGATCGTGCTCAAGGCACTCAAGAAAATATTCGGCAAGGGAGAGGCTGCACCACAGGCCGCCGCTCCTGCTGCCAGTGTGACGCCGCCTGCGCCGGCACCCGCCAGCGAGGCGCAACCGGCGGCCCCACGCGCCAACCCTACCCCCAAGGCAGAATCGCCTGTTGCCGCAACGCCAGTGGCCGACAAGCCGGCCAAGGACAAACCACGTCGCGAGCGCAAGCCCAAGCCCCAGGCCAGCCTGTGGAAACTGGAAGACTTCGTGGTCGAGCCGCAGGAGGGCAAGACCCGCTTCCACGACTTCAAGCTGTCCAGCGAGGTGATGCACGCGATCCACGACCTGGGCTTCCCCTACTGCACGCCGATCCAGGCGCAGGTGCTGGGTTACACCCTGCGTGGCCAGGATGCCATCGGCCGTGCCCAGACCGGCACCGGCAAAACCGCAGCGTTTCTGATCTCGATCATTTCCCAGCTGCAGCAGACCCCTGCACCCAAAGAGCGCTACATGGGTGAGCCGCGGGCGCTGATCATCGCGCCAACCCGCGAGCTGGTGGTACAGATCGCCAAGGATGCTGCGGCGCTGACCAAGTACACCGGCCTGAACGTCATGAGCTTCGTCGGCGGCATGGACTTCGACAAGCAGCTCAAGGCCCTGGAAGCGCGCCACTGCGACATCCTGGTGGCTACACCGGGCCGCCTGCTGGACTTCAACCAGCGGGGCGAGGTGCACCTGGACATGGTTGAAGTGATGGTGCTGGACGAAGCCGACCGCATGCTCGACATGGGCTTCATTCCGCAAGTGCGCCAGATCATTCGCCAGACGCCGCCCAAAAGCGAGCGCCAGACCCTGCTGTTCTCGGCCACGTTCACCGAGGACGTGATGAACCTGGCGAAGCAATGGACCACCAACCCGGCCATCGTCGAGATCGAACCGGAGAACGTGGCCAGCGAAACGGTCGAGCAGCATGTCTATGCGGTGGCCGGCAGCGACAAGTACAAGCTGCTGTACAACCTGGTGACCCAGAACCGCTGGGAACGGGTGATGGTGTTCGCCAACCGCAAGGACGAAGTGCGGCGCATCGAGGAAAAACTGGTGCGCGACGGCATCAACGCCGCCCAATTGTCGGGCGACGTGCCGCAACACAAGCGTATTCGTACCCTGGAGAACTTCCGCGAAGGGCGCATCACCGTTCTGGTCGCCACCGACGTGGCCGGGCGCGGGATCCACATCGACGGCATCAGCCACGTGATCAACTTCACCCTGCCAGAGGACCCGGACGACTACGTGCACCGCATTGGCCGTACCGGCCGTGCCGGCACCAATGGCGTATCGATCAGCTTTGCCGGGGAAGATGACTCGTATCAGCTGCCGGCGATCGAAGAGCTGCTGGGGCGCAAGATCAAATGCGAGATGCCGCCGGATGAGCTGCTGAAGCCGGTGCCGCGCAAGCATCACTGACCCGTGGCTGGGAATACATATCCCCCTGTAGGAGCGGCCTTGTGTCGCGATAGGGCCGCACAGCGGCCCTAGGATTTCAGCTTCAACGCATCAATTGCCGGGGCCGCTTTGCGGCCCTATCGCGACACAAGGCCGCTCCTACAAACGGCGGGCGCCCCCTTGACTACCAGCGCCCTGCGGCATCCAGGTCACTCTGCCTGCCTTCCACCCACCTCGGCCCTTCCTGGGTATTTTCCTTCTTCCAGAACGGTGCCCGGGTCTTCAGGTAGTCCATGATGAAGTTGCAGGCATCGAACGCTGCCTGCCGATGGGCACTGGCCACGCCGACGAACACGATTGGCTCACCCGGCTCCAACGCACCGACGCGGTGCAACACCTGCACTTTCAACAACGGCCAGCGCTGCTCGGCCTCGGCCACGATCTTGGCCAGGGCCTTTTCGGTCATGCCCGGATAGTGTTCAAGGAACATGCCTGCCACTTCGCGGCCATCATTGAAGTCCCGCACATAGCCGACAAAGCCGACCACAGCGCCTACCCCCACGTTGGCCGCATGCATGGCATTGGTCTCGACGCCCGGGTCGAACGCGTGTTCCTGCACTCGCACTGCCATGCTCAGCCCCCCGTCACCGGCGGGAAGAACGCCACTTCATCGCCCTCTTCCAACGGCTCATCCAGCTTGCACAGTTCTTCGTTGCGGGCGCACATCAGGTTCTGCTCGCCCAGCAGTTCATAGGCCCCACCCTTGCCCAGCAATGCCCGGCGCACATCGTCGACAACCTTGAACTCACCCTCCATCCGCTCGGCATCCACGCCCAGCAACTCACGGTAACGCGCGAAGTACATCACTTTGACTTTCATCACGCCTGCACCTTGTAGTGGCCGCTCTTGCCGCCCAGCTTTTCCAGCAGGCGGACCTGCTCGATGACCATGCCTTTATCCACAGCCTTGCACATGTCATAGATCGTCAGCGCAGCGACGCTAGCGGCGGTCAGTGCCTCCATTTCCACACCGGTTTGCCCGGCCAGCTTGCAGCGGGCGAGGATCCGCACCGCGTTCTCGCCCTCCGCGCTGAGTTCCACCTTGACGCTGGTGAGCATCAGCGGGTGGCACAGCGGTATCAGGTCGCTGGTCTTCTTCGCCGCCTGGATGCCGGCAATGCGCGCCACGGCGAACACATCGCCCTTGGGGTGTTCGCCGTCGACGATCATCTGCAGGGTCTGCGGCAACATGCGCACCCGCGCCTCGGCGGTGGCCTCGCGCTCGGTCACGGCCTTTTCAGTGACGTCGACCATGTTGGCCCGCCCCTGGGAATCAAGATGTGTCAGCACTGCTCTGCTCCTGTGAAGGGAGCCTGCAGTGTAAACCTGTGGGTCAGGTTTGAGCAGAGGTATGTGTCGGCAGGTCTGGCCGCTGTATGAACACACTCGTGGAGATGCCGGGCAGCGGGCTGCCCGGCGACAGGGTTTTACAGATGCGACTCGGCGTACTCGGCCAGTACCGAGCGTGGCACACCCTGCAGGGTGATGTGCACGCCATGGGGGAAGTCCTTGAAGCGCTCGGTCAGGTAGGTCAGGCCCGAGCTGGTCGCGGACAGGTAGGGGGTATCGATCTGCGCCAGGTTGCCCAGGCAGACCACCTTGGACCCGGAACCGGCACGGGTGATGATGGTTTTCATCTGATGCGGCGTCAGGTTCTGGCACTCGTCGATCAGGATCAGGCTCTGCTGGAAGCTGCGGCCGCGAATGTAGTTCAACGACTTGAACTGCAGCGGCACGCGCTCGAGGATGTATTCGACGCTGCCATGGGTGCTTTCATCATCCATGTGCAAGGCTTCGAGGTTGTCGGTAATGGCGCCCAGCCACGGCTCCATCTTCTCTGCTTCGGTACCCGGCAGGAAGCCGATCTCCTGGTCCAGCCCCTGCACGCTGCGGGTGGCGATGATGCGCCGGTAGCGTTTGCTGACCATGGTCTGCTCGATGGCAGCTGCCAGGGCCAGGATGGTCTTGCCGGAACCGGCAGCACCGGTCAGGTTGACCAGGTGAATGTCCGGGTCGAGCAAGGCGAACAGCGCCAGGCTCTGATGGATGTCCCGCGGCTTCAGGCCCCAGGCCTCCTGGTGCAGCAGTGGCTCCTGGTGCAGGTCGAGCAGCAGCAACTCGTCGTCGCGGATACCCTTCACCCAGCCGACGAAGCCCTGGTCGTCAATGATGAACTCGTTGACGTGAACGGCCGGCAGGGTGTCGATCATGTGCACACGATGCCAGGTCCGGCCGCGCTCCTGGCGGGTATCGACCTTGCTGACCCGGTCCCAGAACGAACCGCTGACCGAGTGGTAGCCCTTGGACAGCAAGGACACATCATCGACCAGTTGGTCGGTGCTGTAGTCCTCGGATGCGATGCCGCAAGCGCGCGCCTTCAAGCGCATGTTGATGTCTTTGGTGACCAGCACCACGTCCAGGTCGGGGCGCCGGCTGCGAACGTCCAGCAGGGTGTTGATGATGATGTTGTCGTTGAGGTGCTCCGGCAACAACTTGCCAGGCTCGTTGCGTGGGCTCATCAGGATCGAAAGAAAGCCTTTGGCCCCACTCTTGTTGCGCTGGATCGGCACGCCCTGCTCGACATCACTGGGCGAAGCGTCCCCGAGGGTCTGGTCGATCAGGCGGATGGCCTGCCGGCACTCTGCGGCGATGGTCTGTTTACCGGTCTTGAGCTTGTCGAGTTCCTCCAGCACCGTCATCGGGATGGCGACGTGATGCTCCTCGAAGTTGAGTAATGCGTTGGGGTCGTGAATCAGGACGTTGGTATCGAGCACATAGAGGATTGGCTTGCTGGAGGAAGGGGTGCGTCCTTGGTCATCCATACTCGGTCACCTTATGTCGAAGCCGCACGGCGTGGTCTGTTACGCCGCAGAGTGACTGCCGTGTCCCCGTATCCGCGTTGTTACGGGCGGGGAGCAACCTGGCCAGGAGGGTCTGGATGACGCCACCTGTGCTGCAGGGATCGGCTGTCTGGTTTCTTCATACCGCAAAAGCCATGACCGGAAAAAGCATTTTTACGTGTTTTTGAAGTTTATTTTTCCGATTGACGATAAGGCCTTGGCGGCAGGCCCAGACACGACTACGCTCAGAAGTGGTACCTCTATTCGCTGTACCCATAGGCCCGGCAATCTTCCCAGCCGATACCGCTCTGGGCGGTACTGCGCAGCAACCACTCCACCGCCGGTTGCGCCTTGGCCAGGCTGTCATGCAGCTGGATAACCCCCTTGCGCCACAACAGCATCAGGGTCAGCACGCGTTGCGCCGAGGCTTCGGCAGTCAGTGCAGTGTCATCCTGCGCGTCGATATCCCACAACGACACCCGCAACTGCTGGCTGGCCATGAACGCCTCGCCATCGGCCCGGCGTTGCCCGTAAGGGGGGCGGAACAGCGGCACGTACTGCTCCGGCAGGTCGGCCTGGACGCGGGCCTGGCTGCGCCGCAGCGAGTCCTGCCAATCGACCCACTGTGCATGCGAGCGGTACTCCCAGCCCTGAATACCCACGCACTGGCCGCGATAAAGCCTGGCCACGGTGTTCGGCATGCCGGCATCCCGGCGCTGCTGCAGGCGGTTGCCAAGCACGAAGAAGGTACCCGCCAGCTTTTGCCGGCGCAGGTAATCGGCCAGCAGGTCGGTACTGCCGCCGTCAGGCCCCGGGCCACCGACGAAGGTCAGCAGGAACATGCGATCGTTCAGGCGTTCACCATCGAGCTCCCGTGCAGATAGCCGCTCCACCTCGCTGCTGGTCTGGGGCAGCAGCGCAGCTTTGCGCAGCTGTTCGTCCAGGTAGCGGCTGTGGAACTGGTGGCTGGGCTCTACCCACCCGGCATAGAACGCGCCGACATCGGTGGCGAACGTCGCCGCCTGGGTACGCAGATCCGCCATGGACTCAACGGCATAGCAGAACGACGCATCCTGCTCGCAGCTGCGTTGCGCCTGTTGGTAGCCTGCCCATAACCGCTGCCACATGCGCGCCCGCAGTTGGCGAACCTTCTGCAGGTTGATCTGCCGCAAGCCCAGCCGCGCCGCCAGCGTCGCATCATCGAGCAGCTCGCTTTCATGCAGTACCCGGGCGAACGACAGAATCTCCGCCCGCGAAGCCACATCGAACAACGCCGGGCTGTTCAGTTGCTCGGGCCACAGGCTGCGATCAAAACTGACCGCGGCTGTGGGGGCGGCTTGCACGGCCAGGCTCAATAGCGCGGCCAGCGCGGCAAAGGCGATGCGCACGGTAAAAGGCTCCGTCACGGCAAAACGCGAACTATAGCGTTAGAACCGGCCATGGTCTGTGACTATTGTCACCATAGTTTGGACTTGCACCGCCCAGCCCGTAGAATCCCAGGCCAACGATGCCAGGAGCCGACCCGATGCTGACGGTGATTTCCCCCGCCAAGACCCTCGACTACGATACCCCGCCGGTAACCGAGCGCTTCACCCTGCCCCAGTACCTGGATGATTCCCAGGTGTTGATCCAGCAACTGCGAACCCTGTCGCCGGCGCAAATCAGCGAGCTGATGCACCTGTCCGACAAGCTCGCCGGCCTGAACGCCGCACGCTTCGGCAGCTGGTCTCCGGACTTCAGCCCAGCCAATGCCAAGCAGGCGCTGCTGGCGTTCAAAGGTGACGTGTACACAGGCCTTGCTGCCGAAACCCTGGGTGAGGACGACTTCAGCTACGCACAAGACCACCTGCGCATGCTCTCCGGCCTGTACGGCCTGCTGCGCCCCCTCGACCTGATGCAGCCCTACCGGCTGGAAATGGGCACCAAGCTGGCCAATGCCCGCGGCAAGGACCTGTACGCCTTCTGGGGTACACGCATCAGCGAATGGTTGAACCAGGCCCTGGCCGCTCAGGGCGATGACGTGCTGTTGAACCTGGCCAGCAATGAATACTTCAGCGCAGTGAAACGCAGCGCCCTCAAGGCGCGGGTGATCAATGTCGACTTCAAGGACTTGAAGAACGGCCAGTACAAGATCATCAGCTTCTACGCCAAGAAAGCCCGCGGCATGATGAGCCGCTTTGTCATCGAGCAGCGCATCAACGATCCAGAGCAGCTCAAGCAGTTCGATGTCCAGGGTTACTACTACTGTGCCGAACAGTCCAAGCCAGATCACCTGGTGTTTCTGCGCGATCACCCGGGCGAGTAGACCCGCCGATACCGCTTCGCGGCTTGAGCCGCTCCTGCAACCTCCACAGGGCACCCGCAGGAACGGCTTAAGCCGCGAGCACCGGCAAGGCCAGAGCTCGCCTCCACCGCCTCCAGGGCAGCTGTACATACCCGCTTTCCAAAATGATCGCTTCCACCTCTCGGGCAAAGCCACCCCCTGCCGTAACCGATACCCTCCTCGCCGGCTGGCCGTCTTCGCCGCGCCATACGGCGTAATGTGCACTCGCATGATCCACCCGCGGCAGCAAGTTGAAACGCTGAAAGATAAACCGATCAGCTGATTGCGCATGACCGCACGGTGATCAGCACTGGTTGCTGTCACGTATGTCATTTATCAGGGCTCGGCCGCTGCACCGGCGGTCAAGCAGGCCGAGCAGGTTCAGCAAGGTGAGACTTCATTATCGTCATTTTTATGACGCCAAAAAAACCTTACATCAGCGTGTAAACACCGGCGCCGGTGCGACCGTTCGTACCTTTTCTGACGAAATCTGAAAAAATTTTCCGATGCTGGCATTAAAACATCTCGCAACAGTTTCGCCCTTGATACATCGGGGGCAAACAGGCGCGTGCTATCAAATTGAAATTGTCAGCAGCTTAATAAATATTTAGAAATCTTTCATCAAGACAAAACCCGTTCAGGAACTTCTCATATCAACTACCGCTCATAGAGCCGTAACGAATTTCCTGCCCACGGGTTGTGAGAGATGACTTACAGATGACAATGGCAAGGTATCCACTACCTGCCACAACATACAGACAGGCCGCCCGGCTAACGCCCAAGTGCCTGTCCTTGCAGGAGACACGCGTCCCGTACAAATCGTCCTAGTGGTTGATTTCAAAGGATTTATCCCACTTGAAAAACAAGCACAGCAAAGCGCCGCGTAGCGCCTTGCATTAAAGACGGCTGCATGACAGGGCACGTTTTTATTACTTGGCTTTTAAATGCCTAATTTGAGTGCATAACTTTTCGTGCACTCCGGACTTATGTTGCCTGCGCTCGGTGAAGTGTGCATTCGCCATGAACCCGTGCGCCTGAAAACTGCTGTTAATCAACCCAGCCCGGCACTCCACGGAGGCGTCGGCGTGATAAACACATGAGGTGATAGCGATGCGTATCAGCATCTTTGGTTTGGGTTATGTGGGTGCAGTCTGTGCAGGCTGCCTGACGGCGCGTGGCCATGAAGTAATCGGTGTGGACGTGTCCAGCACCAAGATCGACCTGATCAACCAGGGCAAGTCGCCGATCGTCGAACCTGGCCTGGAAGCACTGTTGCAACAAGGCATCGCCAATGGTCGCCTGCGCGGCACCACCGACTTCGCCGAGGCCATTCGCGCCAGCGATGTATCGATGATCTGTGTGGGCACCCCCAGCAAGAAAAACGGTGACCTGGGCCTGGAATACATCGAGTCGGTGTGCCGGGAAATCGGCTATGTGCTGCGCGACACCACGCGCCGCCATACCATCGTGGTGCGCAGCACCGTGTTGCCAGGCACCGTCAAGAACGTGGTGATCCCGATCCTCGAAGATTGCTCGGGCAAAAAGGCCGGCGTTGACTTCGGCGTCGCGGTGAACCCGGAATTCCTGCGTGAAAGCACTGCAATCAAGGACTACGACCAGCCACCGATGACCGTCATCGGCGAACTGGACAGCGCCAGCGGCGACATCCTCCAGGCGCTGTACGAAGAACTCGACGCCCCGGTCATCCGCAAGCCGATCGAAGTGGCCGAGATGATCAAATACACCTGCAACGTGTGGCATGCCACCAAGGTCACCTTCGCGAACGAGATCGGCAACATCGCCAAGGCTGTCGGTGTGGATGGCCGTGAAGTGATGGACGTGGTCTGCCAGGACAAGGTGCTCAACCTGTCGCAGTACTACATGCGCCCCGGCTTTGCCTTCGGCGGCTCGTGCCTGCCGAAGGACGTGCGCGCCCTGACCTACCGTGCCGCCAGCCTGGACGTGCGTGCCCCGCTGCTCGACTCGCTGATGCGCAGTAACGAATCGCAGGTGCAAAACGCCTTCGAACTGATCGAAGCCCACGACAAACGCAAGGTCGCCCTGCTTGGCCTGAGCTTCAAAGCCGGCACCGACGACCTGCGCGAAAGCCCACTGGTGGAGCTGGCCGAACGCCTGATCGGCAAGGGCTACCAACTGGATATCTACGACGAGAACGTCGAATACGCCCGCGTTCATGGAGCCAACAAAGACTACATCGAATCGAAGATCCCGCACGTATCGTCGCTGCTCAACGGTGACTTCCACAAGGTCATCGACAACGCCGACATCATCGTTCTGGGCAACCGTGACGAGCAGTTCCGTGCCCTTGCCCAGCAAGTACCGGCCGGCAAACAAGTAATCGACCTGGTCGGCTTCATGAGTGAACCGACCAGCGCAGCCAGCCGCACCGAAGGCATCTGCTGGTAAGCCCTGGGCCAGGCGGCGCAAGGCTCCCCAATTGCGCTGCCGCCCTTTCCCGAATTTTCCACGGATGCTGAACATGCAAAGGCTCCAGACAGTGCTGTTGCAGTGCGCCGGTTGGCTGCTCTACATGAGCCTGCTCATGCTGATCGCCCTGGCCCTGCCAGCCGATATCTTCGACTCGCAATCGAAGCACTTCATCTTCCTGGTCGGCGCCGTCGGCATCTGGCGCTACTCGATGGGCGCCACCCATTTCATCCGCGGCATGATCTTCCTCTACGGTGTGTACCCCTACCTGCGCCGCAAGGTGCAGAAAATGGGCAGCGCCGCCGACCCGTCGCACGTGTACCTGATGGTCACCAGCTTCCGCATCGAAGCATTGACCACCGCTCAGGTGTACAGCTCGGTGATCCGCGAAGCGATCAACTGCGGTTTCCCCACCACCGTGGTCTGCTCGCTGGTGGAAATGTCCGATGAATTGCTGGTGAAGAGCCTGTGGGCCAAGTACAACCCGCCGGCCCACGTGAAGCTGGACATCGTCCGTATCGCCGGTACTGGCAAGCGCGATGGCCTGGCCTACGGCTTCCGTGCCATCTCCCGCATGCTGCCGGACGAAAACGCCGTGGTGGCGGTGATCGACGGTGACACCGTGCTGGCCGATGGCGTGGTGCGCAAGACCGTACCGTGGTTCAAGCTGTACCCCAATGTCGGCGGCCTGACCACCAACGAGTTCTGCGAAGTCCGTGGCGGCTACATCATGAGCGAATGGCACAAGCTGCGCTTCGCCCAGCGCCACATCAACATGTGCTCGATGGCCCTGTCCAAGCGCGTACTGACCATGACCGGGCGCATGTCGATGTTCCGCGCCAGCGTGGTCACCAACCCCGAGTTCATTGCCGACGTCGAAAGCGACTCGCTGATGCACTGGCGCCTGGGCCGCTTCAAGTTCCTGACCGGTGACGACAAGTCCAGCTGGTTCAGCCTGATGCGCCTGGGCTACGACACCTTCTACGTGCCGGACGCTGCCATCAACACGGTCGAGCACCCGCCGGAGAAAAGCTTCTTCAAGGCCAGCCGCAAGCTGATGTACCGCTGGTACGGCAACAACCTGCGGCAGAACTCCCGTGCGCTGGGCCTGGGCCTGCGGCGCCTGGGGCTGTTCACCAGCATCGTGCTGTTCGACCAGCGCGTATCGATGTGGACCAGCCTGCTGGGCCTGACCGTGGCGGTGATCGCCAGCCTCAAGTTCGGCCTGGCATACCTGCTGGTGTACCTGCTGTGGATCGGCATCACCCGCCTGATCCTCACCGTGATGCTGCTGTGCTCTGGCCACAACGTCGGCCCGGCGTACCCGCTGATCCTCTATTACAACCAGATCATCGGCGCGCTGATGAAGATCTACGTGTTCTTCCGCCTCGACAAACAGTCGTGGACGCGTCAGCCCACTGCCCTCAAGCGTGACCTCGCCAGCTTTCAACAATGGTTCAACACCTGGTCCTCGCGGACCATGACCTTCTCGGCGGCCAGCATCTTCGTTGCTGTGCTGTTCATGGTCGTGTGAGCCCAACCCGGATCGGATCTAACAGGAACAAACCCCATGAATACCGCCGTGAATGTCAACGTCGTGCATGAGTCCGAAGCCCAGCGCCAGCACGCCCGGGTACGCATCCCCGCCAAGCTGCGCTTCATCGACGCCCAGCGCCAGGCCCACGATGTGAAGGTCGACGACCTTTCCGCCGGAGGCTTGAGCTTCCACACCAAGCAGCAACTGGCGGTGGGCGATGCGTTGCGTGGGCGGTTGATGTTCACGGTCGACAACCTCGGCCTGTCGATGGACATCGAATTCCAGGTGCGCTCGTACCACCCCGACAGCGGGCGTACCGGTGCGCAATTCCAGAACCTGGAGCCACGCGACATCGCCACCCTGCGCCATATCATCACCTCGCACCTGTCGGGTGAGCTGATCACTGCCGGCGACGTGCTCAGCACCCTGCAACGCGACAACTTCACCAAGGCGCGCAAGCAGAAGGACGGCGGCAGTGGCCTGAGCCCCTTCGGCCGGCTCAAGGCCGTTACCGTCACCCTCGGTGTGTTCGTGGTCGGCATCGCCGCCTTCGGTTTCGTCGCCAAGTCGTTGTACGGCATTTACTTCATCAGCCATGCCGAAGCCGGTGTGGTCGCAGTACCCACCACCAATGTCACCATGCCGCGCGACGGCACCGTGAACAGCCTGGTGGAGAGCGGTGGGCAGGTGGCCAAGGGCGCGCCACTGGCCAGCTTCACCACCAGCATGCTGGACATGCTCAAGGGCAACCTCGACGACACGCAACTGGAACCGGCGAAGATCGAGGAACTATTCGGCAAGCAACTCTCCGGCACCCTCACCAGCCCCTGCGATTGCGTGGTCGCCCGCCAGTTGGTGGACGACGGCCAGTACGCGGCCAAGGGCCAGCCGATCTTCCAGCTGATTCCGCGTACCACCAACCCGATGGTCGAGGCGCGTTTCAGCTACCGCCAGTTCGATGAGGTCAAGCCAGGCACCCGGGTCAATTTCCAGGTCGCCGGCGAAGACGAAGTGCGTACCGGCCAGATCGTCAGTAGCGCCAGCCTCAACAGCGAAGACCTGGCCTCCGACATCCGTGTGCAGATCAAGCCCGATAGCGGCCTGCCTGCCGAGCTGGCCGGCCGCCCGGCGGCAGTCAACAGCGACCGTGGCCCGTCGCTGAACTGGCTGATCGACAAAGCCGCGGCCCGTGGGCTGTAAGAGGATCGGACGATGATCGCTGATACCAACACCTGCCCCCACAGGTTCCGTGTGAATCTGGGTCTGTGTGGCCTGGCCATGGCCATCACCTTGGCCGGCTGCGCCGGCCTGCCCGACCAGCGCCTGGCCAACGAAGCCCTGAAGCGCGGTGACACGGCATTGGCCGAACGCAACTACAAGGCCCTGGCCGACCTGGGCTACAGCGATGCGCAAGTGGGCCTGGCCGACATCAAGGTGGCCAGCCGCGACCCGGCGCAAATCAAGGAGGCCGAGGCCACCTACCGCGCTGCCGCTGCGTCCTCGTCGCGCGCCCAGGCCCGCCTTGGCCGCCTGCTGGTGGCCAAGCCCGACAGCACCCAGGCCGAGCGTGAAGAAGCCGAAACGCTGCTGAAACTCGCCGCCCGCCAGGGTGAAGGCAACACCCTGATCCCGCTGGCGATGCTGTACCTGAGCTACCCGCAAAGCTTCCCCAAGGTCAACGCGCAGCAGCAGATCGACCAGTGGCGCGCCACCGGCAACCCGGAAGCGGGCCTGGCCCAGGTGCTGCTGTATCGCACCCAGGGCAGCTACGACCAGCACCTGGACGACGTGGAGAAAATCTGCAAGGCCGCCCTGAGCGCCACCGACATGTGCTACGTCGAACTGGCCACCGTGTACCAGAAGCGCGGCCAGACCGACCAGCAGGCCGCCCTGCTCGGCCAGCTGCAGGCGGCCTACGCCCGTGGTGCCGTGCCAGCCAGCCGGGTCGACAGCGTGGCCCGGGTGCTGGCCGATCGCAGCCTTGGCCAGACCGATGAAAAAACTGCCAAGGACTTGCTCGAACAGGTGGCACCGGCCAACCCGGCGTCGTGGGTCAGCCTGGCGCAATTGCTGTACGAGTTCCCCGAACTGGGCGACACCGACCAGTTGCTGGCCTACATCGACAAGGGTCGCGAAGCCGAGCTGCCACGTGCCGAACTGCTGCTGGGCCGCCTGTACTACGAAGGCAAGACCGTACCGGCCGACGCCAAGAAAGCCGAACGCCACCTGCAGGCGGCCGCCGACGCTGGCGAAACCAGCGCCCATTACTACCTGGGCCAGCTGTACCGCCGTGGTTACCTGGGCAACGTCGAGCCGCAAAAGGCTGTCGACAACCTGCTGGCCGCCGCCCGCGGCGGGCAGATCAGCGCCGACTATGCCTTGGCCCAGTTGTTCAGCGAAGGCCATGGCATTCGCCCGCAACCGGGCAATGCCTGGGTGTTCGCCCAGCTGGCACAAGCCAACCCCACGCCGCAGGCGGCAGAAATGCTGCAACGGCTCGAGCCGCAGCTGACCCCGGACCAGCGCCACCAGGCCGAGCAACTGCTGGCTCAGGAAAAGCAGGCCCGCGGCAGCATGAGCCAAGGCGCCAACAGCACCCTGGCCACCGAAGCCCTGCAAGACGACGAACCAGAAGTAGACGGTGAGGACTCGCTATGACGCTCAATCCCTTCGTGAAAGCCGGCATCGGCCTGAGCTTCGCCCTGCTGTGGTCCTGCCCGACCCTGGCGGAAATGACCGCTGAGAAAAATTTCGGCCTGGACGTGAAAATCACCGGCCAATCGGAAGACGACCGTGACCTGGGTACCCGCCCCGGCGGCGACGTCAACGGCCTGGGCCTGGACCTGCGCCCATGGGTGTACGGCGAGCGCGGCAACTGGAGCGCCTACGCCATGGGCCAGGCGGTCGCAGCCACCGACACCATCGAAACCGACACCCTGCGCCAGAACGACGACGGCACCACCACCGACACCGGTGACGACAGCCGCAAGCCAGACAAAAGCTACCTGGCCATGCGCGAATTCTGGGTCGGCTACAGCGGCCTCACCGCCTACCCTGGCGAGCAACTGCGCCTGGGTCGCCAGCGCCTGCGCAGCGATGACGGCATGTGGCGCGACACCAACGTCGAGGCGCTGAACTGGACCTTCGACACCACCTTGCTCAAGGCCGACCTGGGCGTGGCCCAGCGCTTCAGCGAATACCGCACCGACCTCACCGAGCTGGCGCCCGAGGACAAGGACCGTACGCACGTCTACGGCAACATCGCCACGCAATGGACGCCCGGCCACTGGGTTGGCCTGCGCGCCCACCACACCCATGACAGCGGCAGCCTGAACCAACCCGGGGAAACCGTCGATGCACTGGACAAGACCCGCACCGGCGACCTCACCTGGCTGGGCCTCGAGGCCAACAGCGACGCCTACAACTGGCGCAATGACCACACCGTCAACTACTGGGGCAGCGTCACCTGGCTGACCGGCGACCGCGACAAGCTCACCACCCAACAGGTGGGTGACGACCAGGTGGCCACCGGCAAGCAGAGCGGCAACGTCAATGCCTGGGCCACCGACCTGGGTATCCGCCTGCGCCTCGACCCGCAATGGCAGGTGGGTGCGGCCTACGCCCGCGGCAGCGGCGGCGGCGGTGACGATGGTTCGAACAACTTCGAGCAGACCGGGCTGGAGAGCAACCGCTCCAACTTCACCGGCACCCGCTCGCGGGTACACCGCTTCGGTGAGGCCTTCCGCGGCGAGCTGGGCAACCTGCAGGCGGCCACGCTGTTCGCATCGTGGCAACTGCGCGACGACTATGACGCCAGCCTGATCTACCACAAGTTCTGGCGCGTCGATGGCAACCAGAACATCGGCTCCAGCGGCATCAACGCCGTGGTCGACGACAACGGTGTGAACCGCCAACTGGTCGACGGTGAAAAAGACCTTGGCCAGGAGATGGACGTGGTCGTGACCAAGTACTTCAAGCAAGGCCTGCTGCCCGCGTCCATGAGCCAGGCCATCGACGAGCCGTCTGCCCTGGTGCGCCTGCGCGCGGGTGTATTCAAGCCGGGCGACGCCTATGGCAAGGAAGCGGACTCGTACATGCACCGCGCCTTCGTCGACGTGATCTGGCGCTTCTGAGGCCGGGAGAAACCTGATGAACCTTCACCCGCACCTACGTCACAGCCTGTTGGCCAGCGCCTTGTTGCTGGCCTCGGGCCTGGCCGTCGCCGCAGAGCCCAAGGTCATTGCCAAGGAGCTGCAGCAGGCCAAGACCTACACCGTGGCCAGCGCGCCGATCGAGCCCCTGCACCTGGACCCGCCCAAGCTGCCCGACCTGAGCGGCTACACCGCCCAGGCCGTGCAGAAGAAGATCGACCGCAGCCACAAGGGCAAGGTCAGCCTGCGCCGCATGTTCCAGGAGGACACCCTCAAGGAATTTGTCGGCGGCGACAACAAGGCGGCCGAGTGGGTCCAGCGCCAGCACGGTATTCCGCAGGCGATCTTCATCGATGACGGCCATGTCGACCTTGTCGAGCTGAGCAAGCAGGTGCCGCGACAGTACCTGCGCGAAGTCGAGCCGGGCGTTTACCTGGCGCGCCTGCCGATCGTGGTCGGCCGCAAGGGCATCCTCGAGATCGATGGCAAGGTCAAGCAATTGCGCCTGTCCCAGGAGGGCGGCGCGTTCCTGGTCAACGACGGCAAGCTGTTCGTCACCGACACCCAGGTGACTGGCTGGCGGGAAAAAGACAACGGCCCGGCGACCTTCCGCTCGCCCAAGGAGTTCCGCCCGTTCCTGCTGTCGTGGGGCGGTACCGAGACCTATATCGTCAATACCAAGATGGCCAGTTTCGGCTATGCCAAGTCCAAGTCGTACGGCGTGAGCATTTCGCAGTACACCCCGAACATGGCCAAGCGCATGGGCCGCCCGGAACCCACCGGCTGGATCATCGGTTCGCAGTTCAGCGACATGTGGTACGGCTTCTACTGCTACGAAACCCAGGACTTCGTGGTCAAGGACAATACCTACAACGACAACATCGTCTATGGCATCGACCCCCACGACCGCTCGCACCGCCTGATCATCGCCGGCAACACGGTCTACGGCACCAAGAAGAAGCACGGCATCATCATTTCGCGTGAGGTCAACGACAGCTGGATCATCAACAACAAGAGCTACGACAACAAGCTCTCCGGCGTGGTGATCGACCGTAACAGCGTCAACAACCTGGTGGCCTACAACGAGATCTACCGCAACCACACCGACGGCATCACCCTGTACGAAAGCGGCGACAACCTGATCTGGGGCAACAAGCTGATCAACAACCGCCGCCACGGCATACGCGTACGTAACAGCGTGAACATCCGCCTGTACGAGAACGTGGCCATGGCCAACGGCCTGGTCGGGGTGTACGGCCACATCAAGGACTTGTCCGACACCGACCGCGACATCGCCCTCGATCCGTTCGACACCAAGGTGTCGCTGATCGTGGTGGGCGGCGAACTGGCGGCCAACGGCTCAGGCCCGCTGTCGATCGACTCGCCGCTGTCGGTCGAGCTGTACAAGGTATCCATGCTCGCACCGCGCAAGGCCAGCGGCATCAGCCTCAACGGCGTGCTGGGCGAGCGCCAGGACGAAATCCTCGACCTGCTGGTCCGCCAGCAGAAGGCTGTGCTGATCGACCCGGTCGAGCGCCAGACCGAAATGATCGATTAAGGAAGCCCAGACCATGACTCCACACCTGATGAAACTGCTGGGCCTGTCCGCTGCCCTTCTGGCAATCAGCCAGGGCGTGCGCGCCGATGAAGTCAAGGCCCCGACCTTCACGGCCGAGCCCTGCTGCCAGCTGTGCCCCGAAGCGCACGATGCCAGCCGCTACACCACCCGCTACCAGCAGAACTTCACCACCCTGGTGCAAGCCAAGGGCGACTGGCTGTTCCGCACACGCGAAGACTTGCGCACCGAATTCAGCACCACGCCGGCCGGCTACAAGCGCCTGCAACAAGTGCACGACGCGTTCAAGAAGCGTGGCGTGGAGCTGGTGATGGTGTACCAGCCCACCCGTGGCCTGGTGAACCGCAACATGCTCAACCCGGCCGAGAAAGCTGCGTTCAACTACCAGAAGGCACTGGGCAACTACCAGGCCATGCTCAAGCGCTTCGCCAGCATGGGCTACAACGTGCCCGACCTGTCGCCGCTGACCAACGAGCAACTGGCCGCCGCCGACCAGGGCAAGGACTTCTACTTCCGCGGTGACCAGCACTGGACGCCTTACGGTGCCCAGCGCGCCGCCAGGATCGTCGCCGACACCGTGCACAAGATGCCGGCTTTCGAGGGCATCCCGCGCAAGGAATTCGAAACCAAGAAATCTGGCCGCATGGGCAAGACGGGCACCCTGCACAACGTGGCCGGCCAACTGTGTGGCACCAGCTATGCCATCCAGTACATGGACCAGTTCGCCACCGAGCCGAAAGGCTCCAGCGGCGGCGGCGACGACCTGTTCGGCGACAGCGGCAACGCACAGATCACCTTGGTCGGCACCAGCCACAGCGGCAAGAACTACAACTTCTCCGGTTTCCTCGAGCAGTACATCGGCGCCGATGTGCTCAACGTCGCCTTCCCCGGCGGTGGCCTGGAAGGCTCGATGATCCAATACCTGGGCAGCGAGGAATTCCGCAAGAACCCGCCCAAGATCCTGATCTGGGAGTTCTCGCCGCTATACCGCCTGGACCAGGAAACCATCTGGCGGCAAATCCTTGGCCTGCTCGACGATGGCTGCAATGACCGCCCGGCGCTGATGAGCGCCAGCACCACGCTCAAGCCCGGCAACAACGAGCTGATGGTCAACGGCAAGGGCGGCGTGGTGAAACAGCTGATCAACCGCAACCTGCAGATGGATGTCAGGTTCGACGACCCATCGGTGAAGGTGCTGCAAGCCACCCTGTGGTACCTCAACGGCCGCCACGAAGACATCAAGCTGGAAAAACCGGAAACCTCCGACACCGACGGCCGCTTTGTCTTCCAGATGCGCGAGGACGAGGACTGGGCCGACCAGAGCCTGCTGGCGTTCGAGGTGCAAGGCCCGGAAAGCGGCACCCAGAAAGTCGAGGCCAAACTCTGCAAACGCAACAACTTCGCCGTGCCTGCGCAAACCGCGCAAGCCGGCCAGTGAGGCGACCATGACCGTATTCAAGCAAATCTTTCGCCCTGCCCTGCTCGCCATGGCGCTGTTCGGCAGCGCCGCGCACGCTGCGCTGGTGCCACCCCAAGGCTATTACGAGGGCATCGAGAAACCCAAAACGGGCGACGGCAATTTCCGCTGCGAGCCGGCACCAAAACCCTACACCGGTGCGCTGCAATTCCGCAGTAAGTACGAAGGCTCCGACAAGGCCCGTGCCACGCTCAATGTCGCCTCGGAAAAGGCCTTTCGCAAGTCGACCGAAGACATCACCACGCTGGAAAAGGGCGTGAGCAAGATGGTCGGCCAATACATGCGTGATGGCCGCCCGGCGCAACTCGACTGCACCTTGGCCTGGCTGGGGACCTGGGCGCGGGCCAATGCGCTGCTGTCCACCGACTACAACCACACCGGCAAGTCGATGCGCAAATGGGCCCTGGGCAGCATGAGCGGCTCGTGGCTGCGCCTGAAGTTCTCCACTGCCCAGCCGCTGGCCGCGCACCAGGCCGAGGCCGAGCTGATCGAGAAATGGCTGGACCGCCTGGCCGAGCAGACCGTGCAGGACTGGAGCAACCTGCCGCTGGAGAAGATCAACAACCACAGCTACTGGGCCGCCTGGTCGGTGATGGCCACCGCCGTGGCCACCGACCGCCGCGACCTGTTCGACTGGGCGGTGAAGGAATTCAAGGTGGGTGCCAACCAGGTCGACGAACAAGGTTTCCTGCCCAACGAGGTCAAGCGCAAGCAACGTGCCCTGGCCTATCACAACTACGCCCTGCCGCCGCTGGCGATGATTGCCAGCTTCGCCCAGGCCAACGGCGTGGACCTACGCAGCGAAAACAACTTTGCCCTGCAGCGCTTGGGCGAAGGTGTGCTCTACGGCGCCCGCGACCCCCGTCACTTCGCCGAACGTGCCGGTGAGAAGCAGGACATGAAAGACCTCAAGGTCGACAACAAGTACGCCTGGCTCGAGCCTTGGTGCGCGCTGTACCACTGCGTCGGCGACACGCTGGAGCGCAAGCACGGGATGCAGCCGTTCAACAGCTTCCGGCTGGGCGGCGACCTGACCCGGGTCTATGACCCGAGCGCAGCAAGCAAGAAGTGAACTGACTCCCATTGTGGGGTCGGTACCTGTGGGAGCGGGCATGCCCGCGAAGAAGCCAACGCGGTGCATGGCAAGGGCTTCGCCCTTGTTCGCGGGCATGCCCGCTCCCACAGGGATCTAAGTTGCCCTCCAGCTTTTTGCTGGGGGGTTTGGGGGGCGCTGTGCCCCGGATGCTGTGAACAATAAGGAGAACCGGGATGGTCTTCTCGTCCAACGTGTTCCTGTTCCTGTTCTTGCCGATATTCCTCGGCCTGTATTACTTGAGCGGGCAACGTTATCGCAACCTGCTGCTGCTGGTCGCCAGCTACATCTTCTATGCCTGGTGGCGGGTGGACTTCCTGGCTTTGTTCGCCGGGGTCACCCTGTGGAACTACTGGATCGGCCTGAAAGTGGGTGCCGCCGGCGTGCGCACCAAGCCGGCACAGCGCTGGCTGCTGCTGGGGGTCGGTGTCGACCTGGCCATTCTCGGCTACTTCAAGTACGCCAACTTCGGTGTCGACAGCCTGAATGCGATCATCACCTCGTTTGGCCTGGAGCCCTTCATCCTCACCCACGTGCTGCTGCCGATCGGTATCTCGTTCTACATCTTCGAGTCGATCAGCTACATCATCGACGTGTACCGCGGCGACACCCCGGCCACGCGCAACCTGATCGACTTCGCCGCGTTCGTGGCGATCTTCCCGCACCTGATCGCCGGCCCCGTGCTGCGTTTCAAGGACCTGGTCGACCAGTTCAACAACCGCACCCATACCCTGGACAAGTTCTCCGAAGGCTGCACCCGCTTCATGCAGGGTTTCATCAAGAAGGTGTTCATCGCCGACACCCTGGCAGTGGTCGCCGACCACTGCTTCGCCCTGCAGAACCCGACCACCGGGGATGCCTGGCTCGGCGCCCTGGCCTACACCGCGCAGTTGTACTTCGACTTCAGCGGCTACAGCGACATGGCCATCGGCCTGGGGCTGATGATGGGCTTCCGCTTCATGGAAAACTTCAAGCAGCCATACATCAGCCAGTCCATCACCGAGTTCTGGCGGCGCTGGCACATCAGCCTGTCGACCTGGCTGCGCGACTACCTGTACATCACCCTGGGCGGTAACCGCAAAGGCACCTTCAACACTTACCGCAACCTGTTCCTGACCATGCTGCTGGGCGGCCTGTGGCATGGCGCCAACTTCACCTACATCATCTGGGGCGCCTGGCACGGCATGTGGCTGGCGATCGAGCGGGCGCTGGGCATCGACACCAACCCGCAGCGTTTCAACCCGGTGAAATGGGCCTTCACCTTCCTGCTGGTGGTGGTCGGCTGGGTGATCTTCCGCGCCGAAAACCTGCACGTCGCCGCACGCATGTATGGCGCCATGTTCAGCTTCGGCGACTGGCAACTGTCGGAACTCAACCGTGCCCAGCTCACCGGCCTGCAGGTCGCCACCTTGGTAATCGCCTACCTCACCCTGGCGTTCTTCGGCCTGCGCGACTTCTACCGCAACGCCAAACCCACGCCCAAGGCCACCCCGGTGCAGGTCAACAGCGACGGTTCGCTGGGCCTGGACTGGACCCGGGTCATGACCCGCGCGCTGGTGTTGCTGCTGTTCGTGGCCTCGATCCTCAAGCTTTCGGCGCAGAGCTACTCGCCGTTCCTCTACTTCCAGTTCTGAGGTGGCTGACATGACCCGAACGTTACGCATTACCTATTCGCTGTCCTTCATCGGCCTGTTGGTGGGCATGGGCGTCTGGTCCACCGGTGGGCTGGAAAGTTTCCAGCGCACCGAACAGATGACCCTGCTCAACGGCAAACTGGCCAAGGCAGCCGAAACCCATTACGACGACCAGTTCCCGATCAAGCGCCTGGGCACCAACCTGTGGGCGGCGATGGACTTCAAGCTGTTCCACGAAGGCCGCCCCGGCGTGGTGCTGGGCCGCGACCAGTGGTTGTTCAGTGACGAAGAGTTCAAGCCCACCGCCGGTGCCGAACAACTGATGCAAGAGAACCTGGCGCTGATCCGCGGTGTACGCGACACCCTGCAGCAGCACGGCGTGCACCTGGTGCTGGCGATCGTCCCGGCCAAGGCGCGGGTGTACGCCGAATACATCGGCAAGCAACAACCGGCCAGCTTGCATGACGACCTGTATAACCAGTTTCACGCCCAGGCACGCCAGGCCAACGTGTTTGCGCCCGAGCTGATGGGCCCACTGGCACAGGCCAAGGCCCGCGGCCAGGTGTTCCTGCGTACCGACACCCACTGGACGCCGATGGGCGCCGAAGTGGCGGCGCAGGCGCTGGCTGACGCCGTGCGCCGGCAGAACCTGCTCGACGGCGCCCCGCAGGCCTTCATCACCGAAGCAGGCAGCACCGCCCCGTACAAAGGTGACCTGACCAACTTCCTGCCACTGGACCCTTTGTTCAGCAACCTGCTGCCCGCCCCGGACAGCCTGCAACAGCGTACCACCCGGGCCGCCGAGGCCGAGGGTGACGGCGCGGACGCGCTGTTCGCCGACAGCCGCATACCGGTGGCACTGGTTGGTACCAGCTACAGCGCCAACCCGCACTGGAACTTCCTTGGCGCCCTGCAGCAGGCGCTGCGCAGCGACGTGGCCAATTACGCCGAGGACGGCCACGGCCCGTTGGTGCCCATGCTCAAGTACCTGCAAAGCGATGCCTTCAAGAACGCCGCGCCACAAGTGGTGGTGTGGGAATTCCCAGAACGATATCTGCCAATGAAGAACGACCTCAGCAGCTTCGACCCGCACTGGGTCGCGCAGCTGAAGAACGCCCGTAAATCCGAAGAAAACCTGGCCTTGTCGTCCACCCGGACGAACCACTGACTGAAGAGAGGAACACGCACATGACTACCAAGACTTCCATTGCCAAAGCCCTCACCCTGGCGGCCGGCCTGTCCCTTGCCTCCATGCAGGCCTTCGCCGGCGCCGACGCCGCCCTGTATGGCCCCAGCGCGCCGAAAGGCTCCACGTTCGTGCGGCTGTACAACGCCACCAGTGCACCGGCTGCCGCCAGTGTGGGCAACACCCAGATCAAGCAGGTTGGCGCCCAGGCCAGCAGCGATTTCAGCTTCCTGCCTGGCGGTGACTACACCGCCAAGGTCGGCGGCAAGAGCGTGCCGGTCAAGCTGGCCTCGGACAAGTACTACACCCTGGTCAACAGCAGCAGCGGCAACCCGAAGCTGATCGAAGAGCCGCCGTTCAAGAACAAGCAGAAAGCCCTGGTGCGCGTGCAGAACCTGAGCGACCAGCAGCTGACCCTGAAAACCGCCGACGGCACGACCGAAGTGGTCAAGCAGGTGGCCGCCAACGGCCGTGGCGAGCGCGAGATCAACCCGGTCAAGGTGAACCTGGCGCTGTACCAAGGTGACAAGAAAGTGGGTGACGTGAAGCCAGTCGCCCTTGAGCGCGGCGAAGCCGCAGTGCTGTACGTAACGGGTTCCGGCAACGCCTTGTCGCCGGTGTGGGTAACTCGCCCCGTGGCTAGCAACTGATTCCCCTGCCTCTCAACGACTATTGGAGAAACATGATGATCCCGGTAATTCTTTCTGGTGGTAGCGGTTCGCGTCTGTGGCCTTTGTCGCGCAAGCAGTTCCCCAAGCAGTTCCTGGCCCTGACCGGTGAACATACGCTGTTCCAGCAAACCCTCTCGCGCCTGGCGTTCGAGGGCATGGACACGCCGATCGTGGTCTGCAACAAGGACCACAAGTTCATCGTGCAGGAGCAGCTGGCTGCCCTGAAGCTGGAAACCCAAGGCATCCTGATGGAGCCGTTTGGCCGCAATACGGCGCCCGCGGTGGCCATGGCCGCGATGAAACTGGTCAACGAAGGCCGTGACGAACTGATGCTGGTGCTGCCCGCCGACCATGTGATCGAGGACCAGAAGGCCCTGCAACGTGCCCTGGCCCTGGCCACCGTAGCGGCAGAGCGCGGCGAGATGGTGTTGTTCGGGGTACCGGCGACCAAGCCGGAAACCGGCTACGGCTACATCCGCTCCAGCCAGGATGCATTGCTGCCCGAGGGCGTGGCGCGGGTCGCGCAGTTCGTCGAGAAGCCCGACGAGAAGCGCGCCACCGAGTTTGTCCAGGCCGGTGGTTACTTCTGGAACAGCGGCATGTTCCTGTTCCGCGCCAGCCGCTTCCTTGAGGAGCTGAAAAAGCACGATGGCGATATCTACGACACCTGTGTACTGGCCTTGGAGCGTAGCCAGGAAGACGGCGATGTGCTGAGCATCGACCCCGCCACTTTCGCCTGCTGCCCGGACAACTCCCTCGACTACGCGGTGATGGAAAAAACCCAGCGCGCCTGTGTCGTGCCGATGTCGGCCGGCTGGAGTGACGTGGGCTGCTGGTCGTCGTTGTGGGAGGTGCATGAGAAGGACGACAATGGCAACGTCACCAAGGGCGATGTGGTGGTGCAGGACAGCCGCAACTGCATGATCCACGGTAACGGCAAGCTGGTGTCGGTGATCGGCCTTGAGAACATCGTGGTGGTCGAGACCAAGGACGCCATGATGATCGCCCACAAGGACAAGGTTCAGGGCGTGAAGCAGATGGTCAAGACACTGGACGAACAGGGCCGTAGCGAAACCCAGAATCACCTGGAAGTGTATCGCCCATGGGGTTCTTACGACTCGGTGGACATGGGCGGCCGCTTCCAGGTCAAGCACATCACCGTCAAGCCAGGCGCCAGCCTGTCGCTGCAGATGCACCACCACCGCGCCGAACACTGGATCGTGGTGTCCGGCACTGCCGAGGTGACCTGCGACGAAAACGTGTTCCTGCTGACCGAGAACCAGTCGACCTACATCCCGATTGCGTCGGTGCACCGCCTGCGCAACCCGGGCAAGATCCCGCTGGAGATCATTGAGGTGCAGTCCGGGAGTTACCTGGGTGAAGATGATATCGAGCGCTTCGAAGATGTGTATGGGCGCACCTCTACGCCGGTCGAGCGTGGGGTTTCGGTGAAGACCATCGCGCAGTAAGTGAAATCCCGGGGCCGCTTCGCGGCCCTATCGCCGGCAAGCCAGCTCCCACGAGGATCGCCTTAGGGCTGACAGGTGTTTGCCATAAGGTATGGCAGCGCCTGTTAGAGCGAGCGCCGCCCGCGCGGCGCAATCGCGAGCTGCGCTCGCTCCTACGTTTGTTTCGGGCCAATTATTCCTGTGGGATTCGCGCGCGAACGCCTTGGTGCATGCCTCAATATCGCGCCATACAAACAAGGCGGCCGCGCGCGCCTGTCACAGGCGTTACTGGCCCGAAACAAACGTAGGAGCGAGCGCAGCTCGCGATTGCGCCGCGCGGGCGGCGCTCGATCTCACAGCCGCTGCATATCTTGTGACAAACACCTATCAGCCCTGATGCGATCCCTGCAGGAGCTGGCTTGCCGGCGATAGGAGGGCGAAGCCCTCCCGCTTTTGAGCCCTCCCTCATTTAAGGCTACGATGGTCAGACCCGCACAACCAAGGTCTGCAAGGCTCATGATCATCGGTGCCGTCCTTATCCTCACCTGGCTGGTGCTGCTGTTGCGCTACCCGGCCAAGGCCCTGCCCATTTCCCTGGCCGCCGTGTGCGGCCTGGGCCTGGTGGCCCTGTTCGTTGCCTGGCAGGACACCCGCGAAGCCTCGCAACTGGCCCGCCTGGACCTGCGCCTGCGCTACGCCCCAGACCAGTGCCCCGCCGACCGAACCCTGCAGGTGCACATGAAGAACGGCAACCCGGTACCGCTCACCGAACTGCGTTGGCGCGTAGCCGCCTATGCACCGGGCGATACCGTGAACCTCGCCGAAAATACCTACAACGCGCCGCGCTACCGTGGCCCTGGCGAACTGCAGCCGGGGGCCGAGTGGGAAGACTGCCTGCCCTTGCCGCCCCTGCGTTCCGGTTACCGACCACAAACCCTGGAGTTTCGGGCTGAGCACCTGCAAGGTACATTTGCCAATTGATTCATTGCCAGTACTGGCCCTATCGCCGGCAAGCCAGCGCCCACAGGTACCCCACCCCTTTCAAGGACTGCGGAGTACTTGTGGGAGCTGGCTTGCCGGCGATAGGGCCAGCACCGGCGACACACCTCTCACCTTGATCAAAGGCCCCCACCATGCCCACCGTCCTGATCACCGGTTGTTCCAGCGGCATCGGCCGCGCCCTGGCCGACGCCTTCCGCGATGCTGGCCACCACGTCTGGGCCACCGCCCGCAAGCCTGAGGATGTCGAGCAACTGAGTGCCGCCGGCTACACCGCCCGGCAACTGGACGTGAACGACAGCGAGGCCCTTACCCGCTTGGCCGAGGAACTGGACAGCCTCGATATCCTGATCAACAACGCCGGCTACGGCGCCATGGGCCCATTGCTCGATGGCGGTGTGGACGCACTGCGCCAGCAATTCGAGACCAACGTCTTCGCGGTGATCGGCGTGACCCGCGCACTGTTCCCTCTGCTGCGCCGCTCCCGGGGCCTGGTGGTCAATATCGGCAGTGTTTCCGGCGTGCTGGTTACCCCATTCGCTGGCGCTTACTGCGCGTCGAAAGCGGCCGTGCATGCCCTGAGCGACGCCCTGCGCCTGGAGCTGGCCCCGTTCGGCGTGCGCGTGCTGGAAGTGCAGCCGGGGGCGATTGCCTCGCAGTTCGCCAGCAACGCCCAGCGCCAGGCCGAGCAGGTACTGGCGTCGGATTCGGCGTGGTGGCCGTTGCGTGAACAGGTGCAGGCGCGGGCGCGGGCTTCGCAGGACAAGCCGACTTCGGCGGCGGTGTTTGCCAAGGGCGTGCTGGCGGCAGTGAGCAGGTCACCGGTACCGGCTGTGGTGCGCTTGGGCAATGGCAGTACGGCGTTGCCGTTGATGGCTCGGTTGCTGCCGCGGCGTTTGCTGGATTGGGCGTTGCGCAAGCGCTTTGGCCTGCTGCGACCGCTTTGATTCTTTGCTTGCCTGTGCTGGCCTCTTCGCGGGCTTGCCCGCTCCCACAGGTATGGCACCCGCTTCGGAATCACACTACTCCTGTGGGAGCGGGCAAGCCCGCGAAGAGGCCGGTACAGGCAGTAGACAATCAGGCAATGGACCGCAGCACCCCGCCGTCCACCCGCAACGCCGCCCCGGTGGTAGCACTGGCCTGCAGCGATGCCAGGTACACCACCATGTTGGCCACCTCTTCCACTGTCGCCAGCCGCTTGATCAACGAACTGGGCCGGTGCTCGACCAGGAAGCTGGTTTCCAGCTCAGCAGTCGTGACCCCCTGCTCCTCGGCCAGCTTGGCGAAGAAGTCACCCACGCCTTCAGAGCGCGTCGGCCCAGGCAGCACGGCATTCACCGTTACCCCGGTGCCCGCCAGGGTCTCGGCCAGCCCTCGTGACACCGCCAACAGCGCGGTCTTGGTCATGCCGTAGTGAACCATCTCGGTCGGGATCTGCAGCGCCGACTCACTGGACAGGAACACCACCCGCCCCCATTTGCGCTCGGCCATGCCTCGGGCATAGTGGCGCGACAGGCGCACCGCGCTAAGCACGTTGACGTCGAAGAAGCGCTGCCAGTCTTCGTCTTCGATCTCGAAGAACGGCTTGGGCTCGAAGATGCCCAGGTTGTTGACCAGGATGTCGGTATGCGGCACCTGGTCGAACAGCTTTTGCGCACCTTCCTGGGTGCCGAGGTCGGCAGCGATGCCGATGATGCGCGCTTGTGGCAAGCGTTCGCGCACGGCGTTAAGCGCTTCGTCGACGCGGGATTGGGTGCGGCCGTTGAGGACCACTTCGGCGCCGGCTTCGGCCAGACCTATGGCGATGGCCAGGCCAATGCCGGCGGTGGAACCGCTGACGATCGCGCGTTTGCCGTTCAGGGAAATGTGCATCTTTGCCTCCTCATCTGTCTGGGAAATCGCCGGGGCTGCTTTGCAGCCCTTCGCGGGCAAGCCCGCTCCTACAGGTATTGCGCTGTACCTGAGACCTGCGCTGTACTTGTGGGAGTTGGCTTGCCGGCGATGGGCTGCAAAGCTTTCTTCACCGGTTGCTGATCAAACGCCTGCCAGCCACCCCCCAAGGCCTTGTACAGCGCCACCAGCGCCTGCGACACCGCCGCCGAGCTGTCGATCCACTGTTCCTCGCTGGCCAGCAAGGCACTCTGCACCGTCAGCACGTTGAGAAAATCCACCGCCCCTTCCACGTACTGGCGCTGGGCGGTTTCCAAGGCGATGCGGTTCTGCCGCACGGCCTCGGCCAGGTGATCACGGCGCAACTGACTGGCGTTGTACAGGCGTAGCACATCGTCAATCTCATGCCAGGCCCCCAGCACCACCTTGCGATAATTAATCGCCGCTTCCTGCTGCTGCGCCTCGCGCAACTCCAGGGTGCCCTTGAGTCGGCCGCCCTCGAAGATCGGCAATGAAAGCTGTGGCCCAAAGGCAAACCGGCGCGCGTCCCAGGCACCAAAATCGGACAACTGCATGGCCTGGAAGCCGACACTGCCAGACAGCCGGATGCTCGGGTAGAAGTCGGCCTTGGCCACGCCGATGCTGGCGGTGGCAGCGTGCAGGCGAGCCTCGGCCTGGCGGATGTCCGGCCGGCGCTCGGCCAGCTCGGACGGCAAGCCGATGGCGAACTTCTGCCGCGGCGCAGGCAGTTCGCCGCCCTGTAGCAACTGGGCCTGCAGGCTGCGCGGGGGGTCGGCGGCGAGCAGGCTGAGGGCGTTGATCAGGTCATCGCGCCGGGCTTCGAGGCTGGGCAGACGCGACTCGATGGACGCCACCTGGGCACTGGCCTGGGCTACGTCGAGGCGGGTAGCGACGCCTTCGGCCTGGCGGCTTTCCGAAAGCTTCAGGCTGTGCTGGGCGACCTTGAGGTTGTCGCGAGTGACATCGATGGTGTGCTGCACCGCACGCAACTGGATGTAGTTGCCGGCAGTTTCCGACAGTAATGCCAACAGCACACCGCGGCGGTCGTTCTCCGCCACTTCGACCGTGGCATCGGCCGCCTCGACCTGGCGCCGCACGCGGCCCCACAGGTCCAGTTCCCAACCCGCTACCAAGTCGCCCTGCCAGAGGTTGAAGGCTTGCTTGCCCGCCTTGCCAGACGGGTCGCTCAGGCCTTCGGCGCTGTTGCGGGCACGGCTGTAGCCGGCAGCAACATCCACCGCCGGCATTTCATCGGCGGCCACGGTGCTGCGCAAGGCCCGGCTTTGTACCAGCCGGGCACTGGCCATCTGCAAGTCGAGGTTGCGCTCGGCAACGCGCTGGATCAATGCGCTGAGCTGGGCATCGTGGAAACTTTCCCACCAGCGCAGCTCCAGCGGTTCGGCCTGCGGCTGGCTGGCCGCCGCCTCACCTTGCAGCGGCGCCCATTGTTGCGGTGCCTGGCTGTCGGGGCGCAGGAAGTCCGGGCCCATTGTGCAGCCAGCCATCAGTGCGGCCAACAGCAATGGGCTCACGCGTAATGCCGCTTTCATCGTGCGCTGACCTCTTTGCCGTTCAGCTTGTCGCCACGGGTATCGATGGTCGCTTCCACCGACATGCCCACGCGCAAGCGGGCCAGCAGCGGCTGGCCATCATCGAAAACGATCTTCACCGGAATGCGCTGCACTACCTTGGTGAAGTTGCCGGTGGCGTTGTCCGGCTTCACGGCGGCGAAGGTCACGCCGGTGGCCGGGGCGATACTTTCCACATGGCCTTGCAGCTTCTCGCCGGAGAAGGTGTCGACGCTGATGCTCACCGGCTGGCCCGGCTGCACGTGGGTCAGCTGGGTCTCCTGGAAGTTGCCGACCACATAGGCCTGTTGCAACGGCACCACCGACAGCAGGCGAGCGCCCGGGTTGACGTAGGCGCCGACCCGCAGCGCGCGCTCGCCGACCATGCCGTCCACCGGCGCGGTGATGCGTGTGTAGGACAGGTCAAGCTGGGCTTTTTCCAGGCCCGCTTCGGCGCGTTTGAGCTGGCCATCGGCACTGGCTACCTGGGCGGTAAGGATGTCCACTTGCTTGCGCGCCGCCACCAGCGCTGCTTGGGAATTGGCCAGCCGCGCGCGGGCCTGGTCGACCCTGCTGCGTGCCTGCTGGGCATTCTGCACGGTACCGGCGCCCTGCTCGGCCAGGCGGCTGTAGCGGTTGACCTCATGGTCGGCGAACGCCGCTTCGGCCTGGGCCGCTTTCACCGCAGCTTCGGCCTGGGCAATCAGCGCGGCCTGGCGTTCGAGGGTGGCACGGGCATCGGCACTTTGCGCCTTGGCCACCAGCAATTGCGCCTGCGCCGCATCCAGCGCGGCCTGGTAGTCACGGGCATCGATGGTCGCCAATAGCTGGCCAGCCGTGACCTGCTGGTTGTCCTCTACCAGCACCTCTTTGATAAAGCCGGCTACCTTGGGCGCGACCACCGTGTAGTCGGCGATCACATAGGCGTCATTGGTGCTCTGGCGGTGGTCGCTGCCGAACAGCCAGGGGCCGACGATGCCAGCCAGGACAGCCACGGCGAGCACCGAGCCGATAAACAGGGTTTTGCGGTTGTTGGTCATATCAGCGGTTCTCGAATTCATCCAGGGTTCAGGCCACCGCGCGCGGCGGGTAGACCCGAGTGGGCACGAAAGGAATCAGGCAGATCAGGGCCACGGCGATGCAGGCCATAACCAGGTAAAGGTCGGCCGAGGTCAGCACCAGCGCCTGATCGTGGATGCGCCTGGCCAGGCCAGCGGCGTTATCGTCGACCAGCGGAGCGTTGCCCAGGCTGTCCACCAGGTGGTTGGAATGGAAGTGCCACCGCAGGGTGCCAAGCGCATCCAGCAGGCCACCGGCGATCACCGCGGCCAGGCCCTTGACGGTGTTGAACCAGCTGGAGGCGAACGGGCCTTCCTGCGGAGTCATGCCGTTGGTGGACAGCATCAGCAACGGCAGCACCGCCATCGGCTGGCCGAACACCTGCAGCAGGTAGAACGGGTAGAAGTCGCCACGGATCCATTCGCTGGTCAGCAGGCTGCTGCCAACACAGGACACCGCCAGCATCGCCAGGCCGATGCCCAGCACCCAGCGGCAGTCCACCGCGCGGATGTTGCACAGCGCTGCGGTCAATGGCAGGGCGATCAACTGCAGCATCGCCACCAGCATCATCAGCGGGCTGGTCTGCGCCGGCCGGTAGCCCTGGATCTGCGCCAGGTAGGCCGACGGAATGCTGCCGACACCCGACAGCACGACCAGCACGCCGGCCAAGGTCACCAAGGCGAAACTCAGGTTGCGCCGCGACAGCATGCGCAACTGGAAGAACGGCAGCGGCTCGGACCATTCGTTGAACATGAACAGCACCAGCAACAGCAGCCCACCCCCGAGCAGCCAGCAGATCAGCGGCGAGTCGAACCAGCCCCAGCGGTCCCCCAGCGACAAGCCCAGGACGATACTGCTGATGGCCGGCAGGCCAAGCACCACGCCACGCCAGTCGAACTGCCTGAAACGCTCCAGGCGCAGCGGGTCCTGCGGCAGGCCCCAGCCCACACAACACATGGCCAGTGCCGACGGCAGAATGATCTGCCAGAACGCCCATTGCCAGCCCACGTATTCAGTCCACAACCCGGCCAGCGGGGTGCCGAGGTTGGGGCCGAACGTGGCGGTCAGGGCGTAACAGGCCAGGCCGTATACTTTGATGCCCGGCGGTAGGAAACGCAGGGCCACGCTCATCAGCATCGGTGGCAAGGCGCCGGCGGCAAAGCCCTGCAGCACGCGCAGCAGCATCAGGCTGTGCAGGTTGGGGGCGAACGGCTGCAGCAAGCCGAGCACGGCGAACAGGCCAATGGCGCTCAGGGTGAAGCGCCGCAGCGAGAAGGTGGTGGCCAGCCACGGCGCAAAGGCCATGGCCGAGACCGAAGCGGCGCTGTACACCGCCAGCAGCCAGGCACCTTCGTCGGCCCCGATGCCCATGGCGCCGCGGATATCGGCCAGGGAAATCTTGGTCACCGACTCGTTGAGGCCCGCACACAACACGGCCAGCAATACACCGAACAGCCCGACCACCACCTGCAGGCCGAACGCCGTCTGCGCAGGCGCAGCCGGCGCGGGGGCGCCGACGATGGCAGCAGACGGGGCGGACAGGGAACTCATGCAACGACATCTCCAGCAACAAATTTGCGACTGGAGCAAGTCTAAGAAGGTCGAATGCTGACGAAAACTGACTTCTCGGTAGGTTTATGTTGCGTCAGGCGCAATCCACTTTTTTGCAGATCTGGCCCTATCGCCGGCAAGCCAGCTCCCACAGGGATCGCCTTAGGGCTGACAGGTGTTTGCCACAAGGTATGGCAGCGCCTGTGAGATCGAGCGCCGCCCGCGCGGCGCAATCGCGAGCTGCGCTCGCTCCTACGTTTGTTTCGGGCCAATTATTCCTGTGGGATTCGCGCGCGAACGCCTTGGTGCATGCCTCAATATCGCGCCGTACAAACAAGGCGGCCGCGCGCGCCTGTCACAGGCGTTACTGGCCCGAAACAAACGTAGGAGCGAGCGCAGCTCGCGATTGCGCCGCGCGGGCGGCGCTCGATCTACGTTTGTTTCGGGCCAATTATTCCTGTGGGATTCGCGCGCGAACGCCTTGGTGCATGCCTCAATATCGCGCCGTACAAACAAGGCGGCCGCGCGCGCCTGTCACAGGCGTTACTGGCCCGAAACAAACGTAGGAGCGAGCGCAGCTCGCGATTGCGCCGCGCGGGCGGCGCTCGATCTCACAGGCGCTGAAGATGCTCCGGCTAGCCTTGCCAGAAACCATAGAATCTCCCACAGAGTGGAAGCTGGCTTGCCAGCGATGAGGCCCTTACAGGCAATCACGGATCAACACTGCAGCAAGCCTTCAAGGTCTGCCGCAACCACCGATGTGCCGGGTCGTTGTGAAACCGCGGGTGCCAGGCTTGCAGCACCGTCACCCGCTCCAGCGGTACCGGGATCTCGAACGATCGCAGTGGCAACCCGAGCTTGTGCACGCTGTTGAGGATATTCGCCGGCATCGGCAGGATCAGGTCCGAATCCGGTAGCGAGAACAGCGCCGAGTGAAAACTCGGGGTAATCAATGCCACCCGCCGTTGCACCTTGAAGTTGGCCAGCTCGACATCAATCGGCCCGTTGGCCCGGCCACGGCGGGATACGCTGATCTGTGGGTAACTGGCAAAGCTGGTCGGCGTGATCGGCTGCTCGAAGATCGGGTGGTCGCGCCGGGCCAAGCCTACATAGTAGGTCTGGAACAGGCTCTGCACCTTGATCTCCGGTCCCAGATCAACGGTCGAGCTGATGATCAGGTCGGTGCGCCCGTCGCGCAGCACGCTGTCGTCGTCGCCGCCGGGGCTTTCCGGCACGAAGCGCAGCACCGTACGCGGTGCCTGCTCGTGCATGCGGCGCAGCAGCTGGGCACCATACAGGGCGATGAACAGGTCATTGGTGCGAATGTTGAAGGCACGGTCGAGCTTGGGCAGGTCGACTTCATCGGCGCTGCGGAACACTTCGCCAGCCTGCTCCACCAGCGCCGCCACCTGCTCGCGCAAGGCCAGCGCCCGTGGCGTCGGCACCAGCCCACGGCCCGCGCGCACCAGGATCGGGTCGCCCAACGCATCGCGGATACGACTCAGGGTCCGGCTCATGGCCGCGGGGCTCAGGTTCATGCGCTGCGCCGCACCGACCACACTGCCTTCGTCGAGCAGGGCATCGAGGGCGACGAGCAGGTTCATGTCCGGGAGTTGCATGGCCGTGTTCCATTACAGCTGGGGAGTGGCGATGGTAGCAGGTTGGCGGATTGCACCAGACGCAATGCGCTCGTGCGTGGTGGGGCATTTATTCTGGACGGTGATTGGGTCATAACAGTTGCAGTGCCTGCACCGACCCTATCGCCGGTGCAGGCAAATGACTAGCCAGCCAGAAGCAAGGATCCTGCATGCCCAGCCCCGTTCTGATCGCCATCGACGCCTCCCCCGCCGCCACTGCCCTGCTCACCCTCGCCCGCAGTTACTGCCGCCCCGGCGAACACGAATTGCACGTGCTGCTGGCCATCGACTCTACCTTCGCCGTGCACGAGCAACCCGCGCCCTACACCACCGAAGAGCTGGAGCAATACCCCGCCGCCTGCAAGGAACAGCACCAGGCCGACGACGCGGTGGCCAAGGCGGTAGGCGAATTGCAACAGGCCGGCTTCGCCAGCCAGGGCTGCATGATCGCGGGGCAACCGGTCGAGGCGATCGTGGCCAAGGCGCAGGAACTGAACTGCGAACTGATCATCATGGGCCACCGCCACCTGTCACGGCTGGGGCGGTTGCTGGACCCATCGATCAGCGCGAAGGTGATCGACCGGGTGAAGGTGCCGGTATTGGTGGGGCCCGCCTGAACGCCAGGTTGTCGATGCTGGCAGGCGCACAGCGTAACCTGTGGGAGCGGGCGCGCCCGCGAACACCGGCGCAGCCGGTGCCAGCCACCGCGTTGGATTCTTGCCGGGCATGCCCGCCACCACAGGTCCAGCGCTGTATCTAAAGGCAGTGCAGTGACTGTGGGCCAGAATGGCGCCGCAGGTCACCCCTCGCTCGGCTTCACCACCACCGTACAAGTCGTCCCCGCCGCCAGCAAGAACCCTTCCGGCACTTCATCGATGTGAATGCGCACCGGCACCCGCTGCGCCAGGCGTACCCAGTTGAAAGTAGGGTTCACGTCGGCAATCAGCTCGCGGCTTTGCGGGTTGTCGCGGTCGTAGATACCGCGGGCGATGCTCTCCACATGGCCCTTGATGCGCTCGCCGCTCATCATCTGCAGCTCGGCCTGGTCACCTACCTTCACATGCGGCAGCTTGGTCTCCTCGAAGAAGCCATACACCCAGAACGAGTTTTCATCGACCACTGCCATCACCGCTTCACCGGTACGCGCGTAATCGCCCCGGTGGATATTCAGGTTGGTCACGTAGCCGTCCACCGTGGCTACGATATGGGTGCGCTTGAGGTTCAACTCGGCTGCTGCCAGTTCAGCCTGGGCCTGCTGGTAGTCGGCCAGCGCCGAGTTGGCGATGTTACTGGCATCGTCACGGTTTTCCTTGGAGATCACCAGGTTGTCCATGTCGGCACGGCGCTTGGCGTTGACCTTGCGCATCTCCCAGGTGGCCTTGCGCGACGCGACCAGCGCCTTGGCCTGGTCGACAGCGAGTTGATAGTGCTCGGGGTCGATCTGGATCAACAGGTCGCCCTTCTTCACCCGCTGGTTGTCCTTGACCGGCACGTCCACCACATAGCCAGGCACGTCGGCGGCCACGTTGATGATATCGGCACGCACGCGGCCGTCACGGGTCCACGGCGTGGTCATGTAGTGCACCCACAACTGGCGACCGATGGCCACGGCAGCGACCAGCACCAGCAGGGTGGCGATCAGGCTGAAGAACTTTTTCATCGAAGGTTTCTCACCAGTAGACAGTAAGCGCCATGGCGCCGAACAGGCAGACGAACAGGCTCAGGCGCAGCAACGCCGGGTGCCAGAAGAAGCGGTAGCCATCATGGCTGGCGATGAACCGGTCCAGGCCCCAGGCCAGGCCCAGCGCAAACAGGAACATCAAGGTCATGGTGGGCATGTACACACCATGGAAGGCGATTTCGCGGGGCATGCTTTCACGCAGCATCTGGCAGTCCTTTCGCCGGCACCAGCGGCGACTGTGGGTCGAGCAGGGAAGAACGGATGAAGTGCAGGTAGCTTTGCGCACGGCGCAGCACCGAGGTATCGAAGTGCCGGGCGAATGGCTCGTCAGTGGCCTGCACCCGGGCAATGGCATGGTCCACTGCTACCAGCGCGCGTTCGTGGTTGCTGGCACTGGGCTGCAGAAACAGCCGTGCCAGGGCCCGGCCCATCACGCGGATGGCCTGGCGCCACGGTTGCGACTCGGCATACGCCGGGTGCACCGGGGCGCGGGCCTGCTCCTTGCGCAGCTCGATAACCGCGTGGCCGACCTCCAGCACGGTGAACATCCAGCCCATCAGCTCGCTCTGAACCTTCGGTTTGCCCGCCGCCAGGCCGTAAGCCTGGTGCAGCAGGTCGCGGGTGCGGCTTTCGAACGCCGTGCCGATGCCACGCAGGCGGCCGCTGATGGCAAACAACACCTGCTCGCGCAGCTCCTGCTCCAGGCGGCTCCACAACCAGCGGCTGTTGGGTGGCAGGATGATCGCCCCGGCGGCGGCACACACGCACATGCCCAGAATCATGCCGATGTAGTCATTGATGAAGCTGTAGGGGTCGTACACGGTCAGGTTGTTGGGTACCGAGCCGATGGCGAAAAACACCAGCAGGCCGATGCCGTAGCCCGCGTAGGCCGGCCGTGACGAGAGAAACGCGCCGAGCACGAACACAGGCGCCAGCACCATGCACAGCAATGGGAACCCATCGATCCAGGGGAACACGAAGAAGGTCTCGAAGAAGCCGACCAAGGCCCCCAGCGCAGTGCCGCAGGCCATCTGGAACGACATGCGCTTGGGGTTGGGCGAGGCCGCCGACAAGCCCACGGTCACCGTGGCGATCAGGGTCATCATGGCGCCACTGGGCCAGTCGCTGAGCAGCCAGTAGCTGCCCAGCAGCAACAGCACCGCCGAGGCGCGCACACCCGCTGCCAACGACACCAGCCAGCTGGTCTGCGCCACATAGGGCTCGTCCCATTGCTCGCGCTCGTGCTTGTGTGCGGCCAGCGAGGCGTGGGTTTCGGCGTAGCTGAACATTTCGTCGATGAAGCGGTACAACAGCTCGAACACCGTGTGGAAGTCGAGCTGGTCAGCCGCGCTCGGCCCGGTTGCCAGGTAGTCGGCCCGCAGGCTACGCACCTGGGTTTGCAGGCCTTCCTTGTAGGCGCCCAGCTCCAGGGTCAGGCGCAAGGCATCGGCGTCGGTCAGCGCCCGGCCCACGTAGGGTTGCAACAGCTCCACCAAGGTGTTCAGGCCCGGCTCGATGGCGGTGACGATCTGCCGCGGGCCACGTGCACGCAGTCGCTCCAGCAGGCGGTGCAGGGCGTTGAAGCGTGTGGTGATGGCCATGAACTCGCTGTTCATCCGCACCAGCCGGCCACTGCGCCGGCGCATGTGCGGGTCTTCGAAGGCGGTGACGTTACGCAGGCTTTCCAGGCCCACCGCCTCGGCCACGAAGCGCACGTTGCTGCTTTCGAAACGGTCACGCTGGCTGTCACCGCGCAAGGCCTCGACCACCACCCCGGCGAACACACCAAAGCGCTGGTACAGGGCGTTACGCATGGCGGCGCTGGCCGACTGCGGCAGGATCGCGGCACTGACGAAAGTCGACACCAGGATGCCCAGGGCAATTTCCAGCACCCGCCACACCGCCGCCATGAACGCCTGGTCGGGGTGCTGCAGCACCGGCAGGCCGATCATGGCCGCGGTGTAGCCGGCCAGCACGAAGCCATAGGCGCGGAAGGTGCGGTAGCGCATGGCACCGGCCGAGCACAGCCCAACCCACAGCGCCAGGCTGGGCAGGAACAGCTCGGTGTTCTGCGGAAAAATGGCAATCAACGCCACCATCATCGCCGAGCCGGCCAGGGTGCCGAGCACCCGGTAGAAGCTCTTGGCGAACACATGGCCGCTTTGCGGCTGCATGACGATGAACACGGTGATCATCGCCGTGCGCGGTTGGGGCAGCTCCAGGCGCATGGCCAGCCACAGGGTAATGAACGCGGCTGCCAGTACCTTGAAGATGTAGACCCAGGTCACGCCATCGGTACGCGCCCAGGCGAAGAAGCCGCGACGCCATTCCAGGCTTTGCAGCCAGCGCACAGGCAAACTGGAAGTGCTCATTCAGCGTTGTCCGGCCGGGTATCGAAAATGGCCAGGGTCGCCGGGGTGTTCGGCGCAGCCTGGCGTTCTTCCTGGGGTACGTCCTGGCCAGCCTGCAGGCCACCGCCCAGCGCGGTGACCAGCTCGGCATGGGCGATCAGGCGTGCCGCCTGCACCTGCTGCTGCACTTGCTGCTGGCGGAACAGCAAGGTCTGCGCATTGAGCACGTTGAGGTAATCGGTAAGGCCACGCTGGAAGGCGACCATGGCGATGTCGTAGGTTTTCTGCGCGGCGGCCACCGATTCGGCAGCGAAGTGCGACTGCTGCTGCATCGACTCGCGGCGGATCAACTGGTCGGAAATGTTCTTCAGCGCACCGACCACGGTCTGGTTGTAGCGCGCCACGGCCACGTCATAGCCAGCCGAGGCGACGCCCAGCTGCGAGCGCAGGCGCCCGCCGTCGAAGATCGGCAGGCTGATGGCCGGGCCAACGTTGTAGTTGAACTTGCGCCCGGTCAGGAATTCCAGCGGCCCGCCGCCCGTGGCCATGAAGCCCAGGCTGCCGACCAGGTCGACGTTGGGGAAGAAGCCGGCGTGCGCGACGTCGATGCCGCGTGCCTGCGCAGCCACCTGCCAGCGGCTGGCGACCACATCCGGGCGCTGGCCGACCAGTGCCGCAGGCAGGTTGGACGGCAGCTTCAGTGGTGCGGCCAGGGCCAGGGCCGGGCGCTGCAACTGCGCGCCCTCCCCCGGGCCTTTGCCGGCCAGGGCGGCCAGCTGGTTGCGGGCCAGGGCGATTTCTTCGTCGAGGCTATCGAGCTGGCGATGGGTTTCCGGCAGCGGCGCTTCGGCCTGGCTGACTTCGAAATGGGTGCCGATACCGGCCGCCAGGCGGCGCTTGGCCAAGGCCAGGATCTGTTCTTGCTGTGCCAGCTCGGCCTTGACGATATCGCGCTGGGCAAAGTGCAGGCTCAGCTGGATATAGGCACGCACCACGTTGTTCTGCAGCTCCAGCTGCGCCTGGCGCGCTTCAGCCACGCTCATGTGCGCCTGGTCCACGGCCTGTTCACTGGCGTTGCGTTCACGGCCCCACAAGTCCAGCGCGTAGCTCAAGCCAATGGCCGCGTTGTTGTCCCAGGTGTTGGCACCCGACAACGCGCCAGGCCCATAGAACTGGTCTTCAGGCCAGTTGTGGCGCTTGAGCGTGGCCTGGCCGTTGGCCTGGAGCTTTTCAGCCGACTCGACCACACCGGCCATGGCCTTGGCTTCACGCACCCGCGCGGCGGCCATGGCCAGGCTCGGGCTGCCGGCCACTGCCAGGGCAACCCAGCGGTCCAGTTGCGGGTCGCCATAGGCGTGCCACCACTGCTGGTCGGGCCAGTGAGCATCGCTTGCGGCTTCGCGAATGGCCGCGTCGGTGGTCAGGGTATTGGCTTGCAGCGTCTTGCTTTGCGGGGCGATGCCCCAGGTTCCGATACAGCCGCTCAAGGTGAGGGCAAGGGCACAGGCACTGAACGCACTGAGCGTTCTGATGATGCGACGCGGCACAGCTGCGATTTCCCGAGGAAGAGGTGGAGGGGCCGAGCAATTCTAGGGGGCGGCAGCACTGGCGATAAGCGTAGATTCCTGCGAATCTTTGTTACCAAAACGGCGATAATCCGCCTTTGGTCGAAGGTAAGTTTTCATAACTTTTGCGTTGCTTCGTGACACAATTTTGTCCTCTACCTAGAGAGTGACCCATGGACACCCTGCAAAACATGCGTGCTTTCAGTTGCGTAGCGCAATTAGGCAGCTTCACGGCCGCTGCGGCGCAACTGGACACCACCACCGCGAACGTATCGCGGGCGGTCTCCAACCTGGAAGCCCATCTGCAAACAAGGCTGCTCAACCGTACCACCCGCCGCATTGCGCTGACCGAGGCCGGCAAGCGCTACCTGATGCGCTGCGAACAGATTCTGACCTACGTCGAGGAAGCCGAGGCCGAGGCCAGCGACGCCCATGCGCGCCCTGCCGGGCAATTGAAGGTGCATTCGATGACTGGGGTGGGCCAGCATTTCGTGGTGGATGCGATTGCCCGCTACCGTGAATCGCACCCCGACGTGACCTTCGACCTGACCATGGCCAACCGCGTGCCCGACCTGCTTGACGAGGGCTATGACGTGTCCATCGTGCTGGCCACTGAGCTGCCGGACTCGGGGTTCGTTTCGCAGCGCCTGGGCATCACCTACAGCATCGTCTGCGCGTCGCCCGCCTACATCGCCCGCCATGGCCTGCCGCACAAACCTGCCGACCTGCTCAAGCACGCCTGCCTGCGCATGGTCAGCCCGGTGATCCCGCTGGAAAAGTGGCTGTTCGATGGCCCGGAAGGCCAAGAGATGGTCAACATCACCAGCTCACCGTTCATGGTCAACACCGCCGACGCCATGAAGACCGCGATCCGCAGCGGCATGGGCGTAGGCGTGCTGCCGATTTATTCGGCCATCGATGGCCTGCGCGACGGCAGCCTGGTGCGGGTGCTGCCCGAGTACCGCCTGCAGGAACTGAACCTGTACGCCATCTACCCGTCGCGCCAGTATTTGGATGCCAAGATCAAGACCTGGGTCGAATACCTGCGCAACTCGCTGCCGGAAATTCTTGCCGCGCATGAGGCCGACCTGAAAACCCATCAGGTGCTGATCGCCGACTGAGGGCAGCTGCAAGTAGCAAGTAGCAAGAAAAAGCAGATCCGTTCACGTGCTGCTTTTTCTTGTAGCTTGTAGCTTGCAACTTGTAGCTTGTAGCTTTCCCCTTGGAAGCAGCCCGATGAAAAAGACCGTCCTGGCCTTCAGCCGAATCACCCCGGCCATGGCCGAGCGCCTGCAGCAAGATTTCAACCTGATACAGCCCAACCCCAAGTTGGGCGACATCGCCGCCCAGTTCAACGAAGCCCTGCCCGAAGCCCACGGCCTGATCGGGGTCGGGCGCAAGCTTGGCCGGGCGCAGCTGGAAGGTGCGGCCAAGCTCGAGGTGGTGTCCAGCGTGTCGGTCGGTTATGATAACTATGACCTGGACTACTTCAACGAACGCGGCATCGCCCTCACCAACACCCCGGACGTGCTCACCGAAAGCACCGCCGACCTGGGCTTTTCGCTGATCATGGGCTGCGCACGGCGTACCGCCGAACTCGCCGCCTGGACCAAGGCCGGCAACTGGCAGGCAACCGTGGGCCCGGCGCACTTCGGCAGTGATGTGCATGGCAAGACCTTGGGCATCGTCGGCCTGGGCAACATTGGCGCAGCCGTGGCCCGCCGTGGCCGCTTCGGCTTCAACATGCCGATCCTGTACAGCGGCAACAGCCGCAAGAGCGCGCTGGAACAGGAGCTGGGCGCGCAGTTCCGCAGCCTGGAGCAGTTGCTGGCCGAAGCCGACTTCGTGGTCATCGTGGTGCCCCTGTCGGACGCGACCCGCAAACTGATCGGCAGCCGCGAGCTGAAGCTGATGAAGCCAAGCGCGTTCCTGATCAACATTGCACGCGGGCCGGTGGTCGATGAAGCCGCACTGATCGAAGCGCTGCAGAACGGCACCCTGCGCGGCGCAGGCCTTGATGTCTACGAGAAAGAGCCACTGAGCGATTCGCCGCTGTTCAAGCTGCCCAATGCCCTGACCTTGCCGCACATAGGCTCGGCCACCGCCGAAACCCGCGAAGCCATGGCCAACCGGGCGCTGGACAACCTGCGTGCGGCGCTGCTGGGTGAGCGGCCGCGGGACCTGGTGAACCCGCAGGTGTGGAAGGGCTGATCCCCCGGTTGTCCCTGTACCGGCCCTATCGTCGGCAAGCCAGCGCCCACAGTTTCGGTAGCTGGTCGCTGATAGGGCCATGACTCATCTGGCCTCCACAACCCCCTCAGCTACCCGTGCCCTGGGCTTGCGAAACACCAGCACATTCCCGGCCATCACTGCGACAAGGGTTTGCCAGTGCCAGCCATTTCAGCAATCGGTTCCGCCAGGCCGTTGGCGCCACACCGGGCGAGTACCGCCTGGCCTTCAACCTGTGACATCGGGGCTGCTTTGCAGCCCATCGCAGGCAAGCCCCACAGGGATCGCCTTAGGGCTGACAGGTGTTTGCCACAAGGTATGGCAGCGCCTGTTAGAGCGAGCGCCGCCCGCGCGGCGCAATCGTGAGCTGCGCTCGCTCCTACGTTTGTTTCGGGCCAATTATTCCTGTGGGATTCGCGCGCGAACGCCTTGGTGCATGCCTCAATATCGCGCCGTACAAACAAGGCGGCCGCGCGCGCCTGTCACAGGCGTTACTGGCCCGAAACAAACGTAGGAGCGAGCGTGAACTGGCCTAATGATTTTGGACATCTTCATCGGGCGCTATGATGGCGCCCAATTGGAGGCAAAATCAGTGCGTAAATCTTACTCAAGAGAATACAAAGTCCAAGCTGCCGAAATGGTGCTGGACGGTGGCCAGTCAGTCCCCGAAGTCTGCGCGGCCCTTGGGCTTGGGCCTACGGCGTTGCGTCGTTGGGTTGAGCAGGTGCGTGAAGAGCGAGCCGGCAAGGTTCCAGCTGGAGCCAAAGCGATCACTCCCGAGCAGCAACGAATTGAAGAACTCGAAGCGCTGGTTCGGCAAAAAGATCGGGATATCGAAATCCTAAAAAAGGCCAGTGCTCTTCTGCTTCGGGACTCCAAAGATCGTTCTCGCTGATCAACGAGCTGAGTGAGCAATACCCTGTTATCGACTGCTGCCGCGTGCTTGGGGTCAAGCGCAGCAGCTTCTACGCGTGGCGCAAACGCCAAGGGCGTGAAAACCCGGCCAGGGATGCTCTGCGTCTGCTTGCGGTTAAGCACTTCAACGCGTCACGAAGTGCCTCTGGCTCGCGAACGCTGGTGCAGGAATTGCGGCGTGAGGGCCATGAAGTCGGGCGATTCAAGGTGCGCGCGTTGATGCGAGAAGCTGGCCTGAAATGCAAGCAGCGCAGGCCGCACCGGTATCGGTCATCGGGCGCGGAAGCACTGATCGCGGAGAATCAGCTGAAGCGTAATTTCAAAGTTTCGACAATCAATGAGGTTTGGTGTGGCGATGTGACTTACATTCAGGTTGGCAGGCGCTGGTTGTACCTGGCCGCCGTGATTGATCTTTATGCCCGCCGAGTAGTGGGTTGGGCGTTCTCGATGATTGCAGATGCCAATTTGGCTTGTAACGCCTTGCGCATGGCAGCTGAGTCGCGAGGTAGGCCAGCGGGTGTAATGTTTCATTCAGACCAGGGCTGTCAGTACGCCAGCCATAAATTCAGAGCCACGCTCGATGAGTACAACTTGAACCAGAGCATGAGCCATCGAGGCCAATGCTGGGATAACGCTGCCATGGAGCGGTTCTTCGGAGCGTTGAAGTCAGAGTGGATGCCCGCAGGGGGCTACGAGACCGAAGCGCAGGCACGAGTAGATATCCAGGCTTATCTGATGCGCTACAACCTCAAGCGTCTCCACAGCTACAACGGCTATGAAACGCCGGTAGCCATGGAGGAAAAGCTCAAGATAGCGGTATGAACCTTAACCGGTGTCCAAAATTACTTGACCAGTTCAGCGCAGCTCGCGATTGCGCCGCGCGGGCGGCGCTCGATCTCACAGGCGCTGAAGATGCTCCGGCTACCCTTGCCAGGAACCATAGAATCTCCCACAGGGATTGCATCAGGCCCGGGCTCCATGCAGTACCTGTAGGAGCTGGCTTGCCTGCGATGGGCCGCGAAGCGGCCCCTGCTCCCTAAAACTCAAAGGTACTGGACAGGCTCACCTGCCGCGCATCCCCAATCGCCACAAAGTACTGGTTCACCGCCGAGCTGTAGTACACCTTGTCGAACAGGTTCTTCACGTTCAGCTGCAACAACACCTTGTGCTCATCGAGCTTGGTCTCGTAGGTCGCAAATGCGTCAGCCACGGTGTAGGACGGCAAGTCGAAGGTGTTGGTCGCGTTGCCGCTGCGCTCACCCACATACCGTGCCCCGGCACCAAAGCGCAGGCGGTCGCCGCCGAACAGGCTGCCGTAGTCGTACACCGCCGACAGCGAGCCGCTGTGCTTGGCCACGTTCTGCAGGCGGTTGCCCTTGAGGTCGGGGTCCTTGGTGACCTTGGCATCGGTGAAGGCATAGCTGCCGATCAGGCTCCAACGCTCGCTGAGCTGGCCGGTCAGGTCCAGCTCGACCCCGCGTGAATTGACTTCACCCGCATTGCTGTAAAGCGTATCGCCGGTGCGCGTGTCGAAATTGGCCACCAGCACGTTGCGCTTGGTGATGTCGAACAGCGCCAAGGTACCGGTCAGGCTGCCTGGCATGTCGAGCTTGGCGCCCAGCTCCCACGACTTGCCCTCTTCCGGCGCCACCGACGAGTCCAGTACCACCCCCCCGGTGAGCGGCGCGATGCTGGAGTTGGGCTTGAACGATTCGCTGTAGCTGCCATAGAACGACAGTTGCTCATCGACCTTGTAGACGATACCGGCATGTGGCACCCAGGTCTGGCCGTTGGTATCGGTGTTGGCCGTGAACGGGCGACCACGGCCGGCGTACTGGTCGTACTGCTGGAAGCGTGCACCGGCCACCAGGATCCAGTGATCGTCCAGGTGCAGCGCGTCCTGCAGGAACAGCGCGTCGGTGCGCAGCTTGTCGGTCTGGTCACTGTCGCTGGCACGCACGGTGGTGCCTTCCACTTCCCGCCCGTACACCGGGTTCACGTAGCTGAAGCGGGACCGCGCGGCTTGCCGGATCAGGTCAGCGCGGTAGACCTTGCGGTCTTCATGGTCGGCGCCCAGCAGCAAGTCATGCTGCATGCCGGCCAATTGCACGGTGCCGGTCAGGCTCAGGGTTGCGAACTGGTCACGGCTCATGGCACCGTGGGTGCCATCGATACTGCGGGCCAGGGTGCCATTGGCTTGGTTCACCCCCGTGACGCGAACCTGGCTGGCGTCGTAGGTCTCACGGTTGAAGCTGTAGCCAACGTGCAGCTTCCAGTCATCGGCCAACTGGTGGTCGACCTCCAGACGGTACAGGTCCGAGCGCCCTTCCATGTCGTTGAAGGGCTCGTCCAGGCGCCGGGTGGCGGGAATGTCCAGCGGGTGGCCATTGCTGCCAAAGGCCGTGCCCCGATCGAACGGCGAGAGAAACTCGCGGTGCTCGTAGGCCAGCACGACCTGGGTGTCTTCGCCCAGCCAGGCCAGCGACGGCGCGACCAGCGATTCACGATGCACCCCGAAGTTGCGCCAGTAATCTTCGTCTTCGTGGTCGACGATCATGCGGTAGGCAAAGTTGCTGTCGCCCAGCGCGCCGGTGCTGTCGAAGCCCCCGCCGCTGCCGTTCTTGCCGCTGCCGTAGGTGGAACCCCGCAGGTTCAGGGCGTTGTACTGCTCGAGCTGGGGGCGCTTGCTGACCACGTTGATGACCCCGCCCGGGTCCTGGATACCGTACAGCAGCGAGGCCGGCCCCTTCAGCACTTCGACCCGTTCGGTGCTGGCATTGAGGCTGCGGCCCTGCACGATGGGCATGCCATCGCGCATGATCGAGCCGTCGCGGTTGTCGCCGAAGCCGCGCTTCATCACCGTGTCGGAGGTGCCGCCGAAGTTGTTGCCCTGGGTAATGCCGCTGACGTTGGCCAGGGCATCGTCAAGGTTGCGCGGCGCCTGGTCACGGATGACCTGCGCCGGGACCACGTTGATCGCCTGGGGAATGTCCTGGTTGGCGCCCTGGCCACGCATGATCGACGCCGTGGCTGGGGGTTGGTAGCTGTAGTCGTCCCGTAGCGAGGTCACCGTGGTGGCCTGCAGGTTGAGGGCACCGGTAGTATCCAGCGCGTCCAGGGTGAGAGTCCGCGCGTCCAGGCGCCGCCAGGTCAGCCCGCTGCTTGCCAGCAGCAGTTGCAGCGCCTGTTCGGCACTGTAGGTGCCGGTCAGCGCCGGCGCCTGCACCCCGGGCAAGGCTACGGTGTAGACCACGCTTTGGCCCGTGGTACGGCTGAAGGCGCTGAGGGCCTGGGCCAGCGGTTGCGCCGGCTGGGCGAAGGCGTAGGCCTGCTGTTGTTCGGCAGCGCTGGCCTGGGGAGCCACGGCAACGGTCGGGAGCATGGCAAGGCCGAACCAGAGGGGGACGCAACGCGGGGAGAACTTCATGGACGCGGACCTGTGAGAGGAATATGAGTACGAATGAATCGCACTTCCACTCATTACACGGATGCCACGGTCGGTTACCTCATGCGCTTTTGAAAATATTTTCCCGGTGCTGCCGGTTCGCGGGCAAATCCGCTTCCACGGCAGGCGCCAACGGCGGCCGGTACAGGGGCTAGCGGATCAGCGTCAAACGGCCCAGGACGGTCTGCCGTGAAAAGCCCATCACCTTGCCCAGCGAATCCAGTGCCAGCAGCGGCTCGGCCAAGGGGAAGCTGCCACTGACCTTACGCTGCCCGAGTTCCTCATTCAGCAAGACGATCCGCCCCGGGTAGTAGCGCCCCAGGTCCTCGACCACCTGCGCCAGCGGCACCTGGTAGTAATTCAGCCAGCCCTGGCGCCAGGCCAGGCGGTTGTCGCTGTCCACCGCCAGGGTTGCGCCGGCCCGGCCGGCGCCGTAGCTCACCTGCTGGTTGGCCGTCAGCTCCCTGGCCGCGGCCCCCGCGGCCGGGCTCACCGCCACCCGCCCGCTGCGCACCGTGACCTGCGTGCCGCCCCCCTGCTCACGCACCTCAAACTGGGTACCGAGTACCCGCACTTCACCGCCGTTGGCTTCGACCAGGAAGGGCTCGCCGGTATGCGTGACCTGGAAGAACGCCGCGCCATGCAGCAGGCGCACGCGACGCTCGCCATGGGCAAAATCGACCGCAATTGCACTGCCCGCATCCAGGGTCACCTGCGAGTTGTCCTGCAGGGTAACCTGGCGAATCTGCCCGGCACTGCTGTAGTCGGCCTGCAGGTCCTGCAGCCAGTAGCCTGGGTGCCAGCCCCCGGCGACCCCAATGGCCAGCACCAGGCAGGCCGCCAGCCCGATTGCCGCCAGGCGCGCGCGGCCGGCGCGCCTGGCAGCCGAGCGAGCCATGGCGGCCAGGTAGGGCTGCAGGCTGGCATGCTCTTCGGCAGCCAGCCGCGACGCCGCCACACCACTGTTGCGCCACAGCGCCTGGGCCTGTTCGTACGCGGCGCGGTGCCCGGGCTCGGCCAGCAGCCAGCGCTTGAACGAGGCCCCCTGGGCCACTGCAGGTTGCTCGCTGATGCGACTGAGCCAACGCAAAGCGGCCTGCGCCTGCGCCTCGGTGATCGGCGGTATAGGACTCATCGGCAGGCTCTCCCAGGCCGGCGCGGGGTGGACGCGGGCTCGGCAACACTCGCCTTGCACGCTTCCAGGGCGCGCATCATATGCTTTTCCACCGCGCTCTGGGACAGCTGCATGGCCTTGGCGATCTCGCCGTACTTGCAGCCGTGAATGCGGTTGAGCAGGAAGATCTGCCGGGTGCGCTCGGGCAAGGCGCGCAAGGCAGCCTCGATACGCTGCAGGTCATGGTCCACTTCCACGGCCTGCTCCGGCGCATGCGCCATGCTCGCCTCGTCCACCGCCAGCGCGGCTTCGGCAATGCGTTCGCGGCTGCCCTCACTGCGCAGGTGGTCGATGGCCAGGTTGCCGGCACAGCGCAGCAGGTAAGTATCCAGCGCCTCGACTTTCACCTCGGGGCGACGCCAGAAGCGCAGGAACAACTCCTGGACCAGGTCCGACGCCGTGGCGCGGCAGCCCACGCGCCGGCTGACCAGTGCCTCCATGCGTGCACGCTGGGCCTGGAACACCTGGACAAAACGCGCACGCCCGCCTGCGCTGTCGGCATCCGGCCCGAGGGTATCGCCCTGCTCGCTCATGCTGTCACACCGCAAAAAGGGCGAGCACCGGGCCCAGCAGCACACTGCCGGCAGCCAGGCCCAGCAACAGCCGCGGCTGGTACGGCAGGGCGAAGACCCACACGGTGACCGCCGCCATCATCACCGCCGCCCACTCCACCAGGCCATGGGCCCAGCCACGCAGGTGCACACTGAACGCCAGCGACAACACCAGCAACGACCAGCCCGCCACGCGCAACAGGCGCAGTTGGCCGGGGTGCGGCTTGCGCCCGAGCAGGCCGGTAAAATGTTTTTCCATGGCCAGGCACAAGGCAACGAAGCCTGCGTAGGCGAGCAATGCGTTCCCCAGCATCAGCGTGCCTGCGCCGCTTCGGCGCGCGGCTTGTTTGCCGGCCGCGGCGCGCGTTTGGCCAGCGGCGCGGGGCTGCGCAGCATCTTGCCGGCCAGCCAGGCCAGGAACAGCCCAGTACCCAGCGCGGTCAGGTCCAGGCCTGCCATGGCCCAGTCACCTGCCGCCAGCGAATGGTTCAGGCCACGGTCGGTGGTCAGCCCATTGAGCAGTGGCAGCAAGGCGAAGGCCAATGCGCCCAGCGCCAGCTGCTCGCCCCAGGCCCGGCGCCCACTGCGCAGTACGGCGTGGGCCAGGGACAGGCCCCAGACGATGAAGAAGACATTCACCTCCCAATCGGCACGGCCGGCGGCAGCGGCCGGGATCAGCCGGTTGGCCCAGAAGAAGCCCGCCACTGCCAGCAGCAGGCCGCTCATGCTGGCGATATTGAGCACCTCGACCAGGCGCAGCTCGCCGGGCATGTGCGCGCGCTGGGCATGTTTGAGCTGGCGCTTGCCCAGCCACATCACCAGGCCTGTGCCTATCACCGCAGTACCGGCAATGCCAAAGCAGAAATACAGCCAGCGCAGCCAGGGCCCGGCAAAGTTGCCCATGTGCAGGCCGGCAAAGCTGAAGGACGTCATCATGGCCCCGCTCTCCGGCTTGCCCTGGCTCAGCAGCGTGCCGCTGGCGCCATCGAACGTCCAGTTGGCGCTACGCCGGTAGGCCACATGGTCGGCCGCCGATTGGGTGAAGGTGACACGGGCATTGCGGTCGCCCGGGTTCTGCACCTGGATGTTGCCAATGCGTGCCTCGGGTTGCAGCGCCTGCACCTTGGCATACAGGCTGGGCAGCGCGACCAGCGGCGTAGCCACCTGGGCCGCCTTGGGTGCATCGTTGCGCCCGAACAGGTCATTGAAGTACTTGCCGGTGTCGTTGCCATAGCTGGCCATGATCCCCGCCGGCATCACCATGTACATGAACAGCACCAGGCTGCTGTAGCTGATCATCAGGTGGAACGGCAGCACCAGCACACCGATCGCGTTGTGCCCATCCAGCCACGAGCGCTGGCCCTTGCCGGGGCGGAAGGTGAAGAACTCCTTGAAGAGCTTCTTGTGGGTAATGATGCCGGTGACCAGCCCCAGCAGCATGATGAAGGCGCAGAAGGTCGACAGCCAGCGGCCATAGGGGTACGGCATCTGCAGCTGGAAGTGGAAGCGGTAGAAGAACTCGCCGCCGCGGCTGTCGCGTGCCTCTACCGGTTGCCCGGTCTGGGTATCGAGGGTCTTGCTGACAAAGCCGCGCGGCCCGCCGTTGGGGTCGCGATAGCCCACGCTCAAGCCCGCTTCGCGGGCGTTGGGCAAGCGGATGAACCAGGTGCCCGAATGCCCGGCATTGTCCTGCAGGTAACGCTGTGCCAGGGCCAGGCTATGGGCCGGGTCCAGTGCATGGCTGCGCACTTCGGGCTGCGACCACTGGCTGATCTCTTCCTTGAAATACGACAGCGTGCCGGTAAGGAAAATGGCGAACAACAGCCAGCCGAAGATCAGGCCGGTCCAGGTATGCAGCCAGGCCATGGCCTGGCGGAAGCCGTCTTTCATGAGGTTTTCACCCAGTAGGCAATGCCACTGATCACGCCCAGTACCAGGCTTGGCGCCAGCACGCCCAGCCACGCGCGCCAGGCACTGCGGCAGGCGAAGCACCAGATGAAGGCCAGCAGGTAGAAAACGAACGACAGCATCAGGCCGATCAGCGTGGCGTCTACCTTGGGCAACGGTGCCACCAGGGCGATGCAGACGCTGGCCGCAGACGCCAGCAAATAGCCGCCCAGCAGCGCAGCCAGGCTGCGTGAGGCCACGGCCAGGCGGTAGCTGAGCGGAAGGCCGGCGGTTTTGCGCGTCATGGCGAAGGTCCGGGCGTGTTCGGGGCTGCAATACTAATGATTTCAATTCTCATAAGCAAAGCTTCAACGACAAGCTGCCGGTGCGCGCAGATATGCAACAAGAAATTTATTTTCCGAAAGGGCTTGAATTCATCCGGCGGTTGCCTGACCTTAGAGTCAAGAGGCGCAGAATTTCCAACGGTCTCAAGGACCTGGCCGCGCCTCCATGCGAGCAAGCTGAATAAGGATTGAATCATGCAAATCCAGGTCAACAGCAGCAACCATTTCGAAGGCAACGCCCGGCTCGACCAGTGGGTCCGCAGTACACTGGAAAGCTCACTTGAACGTTACGAGGACGACCTCACCCGCATCGAGGTGCACCTGCGCGACGAAAATGGCGCCAAGCCCGGACCGCATGACAAACGCTGCCAGATGGAGGCTCGCCCCAAAGGCCACCAACCGATTTCCGTGACCCACACTGCCGCTTCGCTGGACCAGGCAGTGGATGGTGCCGCCACCAAGCTGAACCACGCGCTGGAGCACTTCTACGGCAAGCTGCGCAGCAAACGCGGCGCCCTGGAACTGAGTGACCCCGACGCCTGATCGCAACCACCGAAACGCCCGGCCGAGTGCCGGGCGTTTTCGTTCCTGCCCAGGTCAATTCAATTGACGACGCGCAAGCGTGATACGGGGAACAGGTTGTCCAGGGTTTCCAGCAAACGGGCCTGGTAGATCGGCTTGCGGAAGAAGTCCAGTACCTGCAATTGCAGCAATTCGCTGACGTCATCCAGGTCGGCCTGTGCCGACATGACGATCACCGGCAAATGCAGGCGGGCGGTATGCTCGCGCAAGCGCTTGATCAACCCGATGCCACTTTCGCCCGGCATGCGCACATCAGTGATCACCAGGGCTACGTCCGGGTGACAGGTCAGCTGGTGCAAGGCCGCCTTCACCGAGGTGGCGGTCAGGCAGGCGAAGCCTTCGTTTTCGAGCAGCTCCGCCAATTCCAGCAGAACGTCCTGCTCGTCATCCACCAGGAGGATCTGCTGACGCGCGCAAGCGTTCTGCATGCCGCTGGCTCCCTTTCAGGCCTCAAAGCGCATTTTTGATGGTCGTGAATGTTGTGTTCACGGCCGTGGAAATATCCCCGACGAAAGCCGCCAGCACCACTGCAACCATGGTTGCGATGACGGCGTATTCGATACCGGATGCACCGTCCTTGCGATGCAGGAAATTCATGCAGTGCAGAATGAACAGTTTCATGCTTCAGCTCCTTGCGGCATGGATGCCGGCGGCGGTGGTATCAAAATGACACCGATCTGCCATCAAAGAATTGCCAAGCCGGTGCGAACTGCAAATGTATTAAAGGGTTAATTAGAAAGTATTAGCCCGCCTAGGTTAACCACCCGCCACTCGCTAACTCTTTGTTTTCACGCGACCTGCTCGGCACCCTGAAAAAAACTCCCCGGGCTCATGGCAAATGGCGATGGCTGCGCTAACTTGCTATAGCGAAATAGTGACTTTTCGCCATCATCCAACGCGTGCAGGGAGGCCGAGATGAGCAGCCGCTTGACCCTATTCCTGGCCGCGTTTTTCTTGCTGGCGGCGCTGTTGGCAGGCTACTGGGGCGTGGTGCTCAGCCGCCCGCCGGTCGCCCCCATTGCCCCCGCGCCTACCGTTACACCGCCGAGCGTGGCCACAGCGCCAGCGCCCAGCGCGCCAGTGGAAGTGCCGCGCACGGCTGTGGTCGTGCTGCGCAAGTCCGTGCCAGCCAATACCCCACTCACTGAAGACGATGTGCTGGTTGAGCGCCTGCAGGTCGCCCCAGCCGGTGCTTATCAACAGGTCGCCCAGGTGATCGGCCGCAGCAGCGCCCGGCCCCTGGCGGCAGGCACCTGGCTGGAAGAAGCCAGCTTTCAGGCCGGCGGGCCGCTGGCACGGATGATCCGCGCGCACGAGCGGGCGGTGGCACTGGGCGTGGATGAAGTGGTCGGTGCCGCTGGCCAACTGCGCCCGGGTGACTACGTTGACGTGCTGCTGTTCCTGCGCGAAGAGCCCAACAACCCGCAAGCCTCGGCCCAGGTGGTACTGCCGGCCCTGCGTGTGCTGAGCGTCGGCGAGCAAACGGGGTTGGCCAACGATGGCCGCCCGGCGCAGAGCGCCGATGAGCAAAAGGCCCGCCGCGACCAGAGCGGCCTGGGCAACGGCGCAGGCACCCGCACGGTGGCAGTGGCCGTGCCCGAGGCCATGGCCAGCCGCTTGATGCTGGCCGCCCAGGCCGGCACCTTGCGCCTGGCGGTGCGCAGTGCCGATGAACAGCGCCTGGCGCGCTACTGGAGCGAGGCCGATGCGATACCGCAGGTGGTGGAGGCCGCCAACCGCGCGCTCTACCGCTTCAGCCAGCTGGCCCAGGCGCCGGTGGCCAGTGTGGCGAGCCCGGCGCCCAGCCACGCCGCGCCCGCCATGCACATCATCCGTGGTGCCACGGCTGAAGCAAGCGCCAACAACCCCTGAATCGGCAAGGATGCAGTGATGCGAAGTTCCTTCTTCAGACAAGCATGTTGGACCGGGCTGCTGGCCGCGCTGTTGCCCCAGGCGCAGGCGGCACCCAAAGGCTGCGAAGCGTTCGGCCAACTGCCTGCGATCATCGAGATCGACCAGGGCCTGCAGCAGGAACTGCGCTTGCCGGTGGCGATCGAGCGGGTTGCGGTCGGCGAGCCGAAGGTGGCCGATGTCCAGGCCAGCGGTGAGCGCGGTGTGGTGATTACCGCGGTGGGCCAGGGTAATACCAGCCTGATGATGTGGACAGCCTGCACGCCGTCACCGCACAAGGCGATGGTGTTCGTCCGCGGGCGGGCCAGCGCCGATATGGCCCAGGACAGCTTCCTGCCGTCGCAGGACACGCAACTGCCCAGCCAGGTGCAAGCCGATATCCGGTTTGTCGAAGTGCGCCGCAGCAAATACAAGGAGGCAGGGGCACGGCTGTTTTTCAAGGGGTCGAACAATAGCCTGATTGGCTCGCCAGGTACGGTGCCAAATACCGTAGTGCGCCCTGATTATGTGCCTGGCGCTCAGACAGGTGAGAACCCTATCGCATATGCGGATGTGCGCCCCGGTATTCCACTCGACAATAGCGTCTTCAACATCGTCTGGGGCGGTGGCAGCAGCCGCTTCCTGGCCATGATCAATGCCTTGGAGAACAGCGGTTTCGCCTACACCCTGGCGCGCCCGAGCCTGACCGTGCTCAGTGGCCAAACAGCCAGCTTCCTGGCCGGTGGCGAAATTCCGATCCCGGTGCCCAGTGCCGGCAGTGACAACGTCTCGATCGAGTACAAGGAGTTCGGCGTGCGCCTGGCACTGACCCCGACGGTCATCAGCCAAGGCCGGATCACCCTCAAGGTTGCCCCCGAAGTCAGCGAGCTGGACTACAGCAACGTGGTGACCATCGCCGGTACTCAGGTCCCGGGGCTGACTGTACGGCGCACCGACACCAGCATCGCCCTGGCCGATGGCGAAAGCTTCATCATCAGCGGCCTGGTCAGCAACAACACCCGTTCAGCGGTAGACCGGCTACCCGGCCTGGGCAGCCTGCCGATACTGGGGGCGTTCTTCCGCAATTCGACCATGCGCCGCGACGAAACCGAACTGCTGATGATTGTCACCCCGCACCTGGTGCAACCCTTGGCGGTCAATGCAAAGCTGCCGCCCTTGCCGGGCGAGCACCTGCGCAACTACGACCCCAGCTGGGGCCGCCTGTTCTTCCTGGAGAACGGCAACTTCGATGGCAAGGGCGGGCTGTCGCAATGAACGAGAGCCTGAACCCGACCTTCCTCGCCATCACCCGCACCGAAGAGGACCTGCACTGGCTGCAGGGCGCCTTGGCACCGCAAGGCCAGGTGATCGGCGCCAACGGTGGCAGCCTCGACGAGCTGCTGGCCCTGGTCAATGCCACCTTCAGCAACCTGATGTTCATCGGCCTGGACCGCGAGCAACTGATCAACCAGTGCGCCTTGATCGAGGGCGTGCTGGAGGCCAAGCCAATGCTGGCGATCGTCGCCCTCGGCGATGGCCTGGATAACCAGCTGGTGCTGCATGCCATGCGCGCTGGCGCCCGCGACTTCGTCGCCTATGGCTCGCGCGCCAGCGAAGTGGCCGGGCTGGTGCGGCGCCTGGGCAAACGCATGCCGGCGGTGGCCAGCAACCCCAGCCTGGGCGGGCTGACGGTGCTGTTCGGGGTGCAAAGCGGTGCCGACGGCGCATTGCTCACTACCCACCTTGCCCGTGTGGTACAGCAGAGCGGCCAGCAAACCCTGCTGCTGGATCTGGGCCTGCCGCGTGGCGACAGCCTGGCGCTGCTGGGCCTGGAGGCATCGTTCTACTTCGGTGACGCCCTGCGCCACCTGCGCCGCCTCGACACCACACTGATCGACAGCGCATTCACCCGCGACAACACAGGCCTGCGCCTGCTGACCTATGCCGAAACCGACGAGCCATTGCAACACACCAGCGCAGCCGAGTTGTACATGCTGCTCAGCGCCCTGCGCCAGCACTTCCAGCACATCATCGTCAACCTCGCCGGGCATGCCGACAGCGAGGCCCTGCGCACGTTGGTCAGCCACTGCGACAAACTGATCATCTACACCGACCAGAACATTCTCGAGTGCCGGCGCAACCTGGAGGTGCTCGACCTGTGGCGTGATCACGGCATCAAGCTGGAACACGCCAGCCTGTTGGTGGACCGCTACCTGAGCAACGTGGCCCCCGACGCCGACACCCTGGCCAAACGCTACGCGCTGCCTTTGCTCAGGGCCCTGCCCTATAGCCCTGAAGTGCGCCTGAACGTGAAAAACCAGGGCCTGAGCCTGTTCGAACTGGCCCCCCGTGAGCAGCTTACACAAGCCTTGCGCAGCCTGGGCGAACGCCTGGCCCGGCGCTCGGAAAACCTCGCACCGCCGGCCGTCACCTGGCTGCGCCGGCTTTGGGGCAGCAAATGAACAACGATCAACCGTTTGGTGGCCCGCAACCGGCCGCGGGCGACCACTACGCGCTCAAGCGCGCACTGCACCGCTTTGCCATCGATGCCATCGAGGACAGCGGCCGCAACCTGCTGGAGGGCGCACGGCCGGCGCTGACCCAGTTCGTGCTGGAGCAGGTTGGTGACTACGTTGCGCGCCTGCGCCTGGCGCTGTCGCGGTATGAAATGGAGCGGCTGGCCGAAGAGCTGGTGGACGAGTTGACCGGCTTCGGCCCGCTGGAAGTATTGCTGCGTGACCCCAGCGTCACCGAAATTCTGGTCAATGGCCCCCATCGGGTGTTCGTCGAGCGGGCCGGCCTGTTGCAGCAGACCGACCTGCGGTTCATCGACGCCCACCATGTAGAGCGGGTGATGCAACGCATCCTCGCCCCGCTCGGGCGACGCCTGGACGAGTCCTCGCCCATGGTCGACGCCCGCATGCCCGACGGCAGCCGGGTCAATGCGATCATTCCGCCCGTGGCGCTGGACGGCCCGTGCCTGTCGATCCGCAAATTCCGCCAGGACATGCTCAAGAGTGCCGACCTGCTGGCCACCCGCGCTATCGACCAGCCTATCTTCGACTTTTTCGAACGCGCCGTGGGCAAGCGCTGCAACATTCTGGTCAGCGGCGGCACCGGCACCGGCAAGACCACCCTGCTGAACATCCTCAGCCAGATGATCGCCCCTCGCGAGCGCCTGGTCACCATCGAAGACGTTGCCGAACTGCAACTGCACCACCCCCACGTGGTGCGCCTGGAAACCCGCCCGCCTAATGCCGAAGGGCACGGCGAGATCAAGGCCAGCGAGCTGATCCGCAACGCCCTGCGCATGCGCCCGGACCGCATTATCCTCGGCGAAATCCGCGGCAGCGAAGTGCTCGATGTGCTGACCGCGATGAACACGGGCCATGATGGCTCGATGAGTACCGTTCACGCCAACAGCGCAGCGGACGCACTCTTGCGCCTGGAGACACTGGTCGGCCTGAGTGGCCGGCAAGTTGCCGAAAAGACCTTGCGGCAAATGGTCTGTGCAGCGCTGGACGTGGTGATCCAGCTGACCCGCCTGCCCGATGGCCGACGCTGCGTCAGCGAAGTGCTGGAGGTGGTTGGCGTGCGCGATGAGGTGTATGTCACCAACACCTTGTTCCGCCTGGACCGCCGGGGCGGTGACAGCTTCCTGCGCGAGGCGCTCCACCCGGCCGGCAGCAAGCTCAAGGCAGAGGGCCTGCTGTGACCGGCCCGCTGCTGCTGGCGCTGTGCCCGCTGTTGCTGGGCCTGGCCCTGCTGCTGTTGCGCCGCGGCCTGTACAAGCGGCACGAAGAGCGCATCTTGCAACGCCTCGGGCGCGCGTTCAGCATTGTGCGCAATGGTACGGCACGGCGCAGCTGGCTCGACCCGCTGCTGCAACGTGCCGGCTTGACGACTGTCGAGCTGCACCCCCAGCGCTGGCTGCTGGCCTGGCTGGGGCTGGCGCTGTTGGCGCTGGTCGCGCTTGGCTGGGTCGCTGCGCTGATGCTGCTGACCGGTCTGCCGGCCATTGCCTACCTGCTCATCAGCTGGCAGAGCCGTCGGCACATGCGGCACGTGGTCGAGCAACTGCCCGGCCTGCTGGACTACAGCGTGCGCAGCCTCAAGGCCGGGCGCACGCTCAATGATGCGGTACTGGGCGCTATCGACAGCAGCCGCGAGCCACTGCGCACTACGCTGGCGAGGGTCCGGCGCAATGTGCAACTGGGCGTGCCGCTGGAGGACGCCATGACCGAACTGGCCGAGTTGCACCAGCAAGACGAATTACGGCTGTTCGCCCTGGGCTTGCGCATCAACCAGCGCCATGGCGGCAACGCCAGCGAACTGATGGAGAACCTCATCAAGCTGATCCGCGAGCGCGAGCAAGGGGCCCGCCAGCTCAAGGCCATGACCGGCGAAACGCGCATCACGGCCATCATTCTCGGGGCGTTGCCACTGGCGATGGTCGGTTACTTCCTGCTGGCCAACCCCCACTACCTGCTGGCCATGTGGCGTGACAGCAGCGGCCAACTGATGCTGTTGCTGGCCTTCGCCTTGCAGGTACTCGGCTGCCTGGTGTTGTGGCGCATGATGAGGAGCTTGTGAACATGGCCATGCTGATCTGCGCCCTGTGCCTGCTGATCGCCGCCGGCCTGTTTGCCCAGCAGGCCATTCGCCAATGGCGGGCCCGGGTGCTGGTGGCGCGAAGGCTACAGGGGCGCCTGGCCCGTGCCGAGCGCCTGGAGGGCTGGCTGCACTGGCTGGGCAGTAGCCCCTGGGGGCAGCGGCTGCAGAAGTTCGACGGTGAAAGCCAGGCGCTGCTCGAGCGTATAGGCTGGCGTCGCAGCCGCCAGCGCGCGCTGTTCGCCGCCGTGCAACTGGGCCTGCCACTGCTGGCGGTGGTACTGACGCTGCTATTGCAGCAAGGCTTCAAAGGCGCTGCCGCCGCCCATTGGGTGGTCTGGCCATTGTGTGCCTTGGGCGCCGCCTACCTGCTGCCCAAGCGCCTGCTGGCCCTGGCTGCCGCCCGGCGCCAACAGCGCATTGCCGCAGAGGTTGGCCTGATGATCCCCATGCTGCGAATTCTGTTCGAAACCGGGCTGGCGGTCGAGCAGGCACTGCGCCTGCTGAGCCAGGAAGGGCGAACACTGATTCCGAACATCAGTGAAGAACTGCGCCAGGTATTGCAGCGGGTGGATTCGGGGCTGGGGCTGGGCCCGGAGCTGGACAAGGCCGCACAGGTACTGGCGGTGGAGGAATTCACCGACACCTGCGTGATCCTGCGCCAGTTGCTGGCCCAGGGCAGCGGCGCAATGAAGTCGTTGCTGGCCCTCAAAGCCTTGCTCGATGACCGCCGCCTGACCCGCCTGCAAGAACGGGTGTCGATGATGTCGGCAAAAATGTCGGCGGTAATGATGGTATTCCTGTTCCCGGCCCTGCTGATCGTGCTTGCCGGGCCAGGCTTCTCTGCATTGGCGCGGGCGTTGAGCCCCTGAGGAAAGCGGGATGAAGACAGTCGTGTTGTGCGCATGCCTGGTGTTGCTGAGCGGCTGCGCCGGGCAACAGCCGCAAGACCTGCGCTCGTTGTTCACCGCCTCCGGTTGCAGCAAGCCGGACGCCGACCAGCAACTGGCCCTGAACCTGGCGGACGAAATGCTCAATGACGGCCGCCCGCATGCCAGCCTTGCGCACCTGCAGCAACTGCCGGACACCCTCGACCAGGTGCGCCTGCGCAAGGCCAAAGTGTCCCGGCTGCTTGGCCTTGGCGAGGCCGAACCCTTGTACCGCAGCCTGCTGGGCGGCTGCCTGGCTGCCGAAGGCGAGCATGGCCTGGGCCAACTGGCCGCGGCACGTGGCGACGACATCCAGGCCTTGCAGAACCTGCAGCGTGCAGTACGCCTGGCGCCTACCGATGAACGCGTACGCAATGACCTGGGCGTGGTCCTGATGAACCTGGGGCGTTACGAGCAGGCTCGCTTCGAGTTGCTGACGGCCATCGAGCTGAAAGACGACAACCCCCTGCCTGCGATCAACCTGGTGACCTTGGCGCTGCTCCAGGACAACTGGCAGCAGGCGACCGACCTGGTCGGCCGCTTGCAGCTTGAGCCCCGGCAGTTTGCCGCGGCCAAGGCGCGGGCCGGGCAGATCAAGGCCGGTGGCCGAGGCCCGGTCGCCTCGGCCCAGGCATCGCAGCCGATGGTCAATTGAAACTGGGAGGTGAACATGATCAGGTACATGATGGTGCTGGCCTGCTGCATGGGTAGCGCGGCGCTGCACGCCGAGCAATACCCGCGCCCGAGCCCTCAGGATGAAACGGCCACCGAGCGGCTGCTGCGTGTGCAGTCCAGCGGCGCACAGGCCTCGCGCCACCTGCAGGTACAAACGGCGCGGGAACGCGACCAGTCCATGCAGCGCTGGCTGGATACCTACAAGTACGAGATCCCCGACTTCTACCGCTGGACCAAGATGACCGAGCGCAACAATTAGCGGGGGCTTGCCGTGTCGTCAACGCTCAGCCCAGGCAGGCCAGTGAGACGGCAAAGCCTGCCAGCAGACAGGGCGCGAACGGCCTTTTTTGCCGCGGCTGTCGCGCACCTCGGCGAACCAGTTGCCAGGCCACCAGCACCACCCCCGCAGCAATGAAAGTGACCAGCACGTGAGCAACGCTGCTGGCCAGCGCCAACGCACCGAGCAGCTTGACGTCACCGGCCCCGAACTGCCCCAGCGCGTAGCCCGGCAGCGTGAGCAGCAGCACGATGAACAACGCCAGCGCCGCATCACTGCCCTGGGCACCGAGCCAACTGCGCCCTGTGGCCAGCAACCAGGCCAGCGCAAGGGTTGCGGCACCCAGCGTCAGTACATTGGCTATCTGCCGTTCGCGGGCATCCTGCCCGGCGCACAACGCTAGCCAGACCAGCAATGCAAAGCTGTGCATGGGCAATTGGCCATCCCTGTTCGTCGATCGGTTCTATGCTGTTGTTCAGGACACATGGTCAGGGTAGACGCAATCATGAAAGCAGGCCCGGCAAAACGGCAGCACGGTGCGGCAGCCATCGAGTTCGCCGCGGTGTTCATGATCTTCTTCGCCGTGTTCTACGGCCTTGTCAGCTATTCCCTGCCCATGCTCATGCTGCAATCGTTCAACCAGGCAAGCGCCGAGGCGGTGCGCCGGTGCGTGGCGCTGGACCCGGACAGCCCCAGCTACACCAACGATGTGCAGAACCTGGCCCGCCAGGTCATCAGCCAGCAGTTGCAGTGGCTGCCTGCTGCCTTCGACTTCCAGCCAGCCAGCGACGCACAGGTTACCTTGGGCACCGACAAGCTGCTGACGGTAGCCATCGATTATCCCAAGGCAAAACTCACCCATGTGCTGCCCATGCTGGTGCTGCCGTTGATTGGCGAGGTACCGCGCCTACCCGACCGGCTGCGTGCCGAAGCGAGCCTGCAACTGTGAACGGCCTGTTCGAACGCTGGCTCGGCGGCCAGGCCCCGCTGCCGGCAGAACAGCACCCTCCAGCCACCGGGTTGCAATTGTGGCTGGATGATCAAGGCCACGTGCTGCGCCTGGCCGGGCCGCTGCGCACGCTGCTGCCGGCAAGCCCGCACCACGCCGCGCGGGTGCATGACTACCTGCAACGGCATAGCTGGCTGGTACTCGAAGGCGCCCCGGCGGACTGGCAGGGGCAGCCGCTGGACCTGGACTTCGTGACCGTGCACGGCACTGCTCTGCATACGCGCGGCTGGCTCCTGCGCCAGGCTGACGGGTGGCTGCTGCAGGTGTTCGATATCGGCGACCTGCTGGGTGAGCGCGAAAACCACGCCCATGACCTGGCGCAGCACCACCTGGCCTTGGCGCTTGGCCGTGCCATGCGTGACTGCGACGAACAGCACCTGCTGCCGACCACAACCGCTCAACTGCAACACTTGGCCGAGCACTGGCAGGCGGGGGCCCTGCGCCTGCTGCTGCCAGGTGACAGCGGCTGGTACAGCTACGCCAGCAGCGATGCCGTTTGGCCCTGGGCAGACGACGAGCGCCTGCGTGCCTGGCTGCATACGTTGCCAGCCGCCGCTCGGCAGCTGGCGGCCGAGCACCCGCTGCTGCAGTCGTCGGCTGCCGGCCTGCCGCTGGTCGCCCTGCCCTACCAGCACGGCCATTGTGTTCAGGCCTGGTTACTGTGTGCCGGGGCACCAAGGCCACCCACACCCCAAGCGCAGGCTACCCTGGTGCCCGCGCTGGTCGAACCGCTGCTCAGCCGCCTGCGCCAGCAGCAGCTGCAGCAGCGCGCCTGCCACCTGGATGAACTGCAGCAGCAACTGGGCGCTGGCTGGTGGTCATGGCCCTTGCAGGGGCCACTGGCATTCGACCCAGCCCTGGCATCACGCCTGGGCCTGCCGCGGGATGCCACCTGCGAACAATGGTTCGGCCGTTTGCACCCGGCCGACCGCGAAGCTGCACGCATGGCGCTGGCGCAACTGCGCGACGGCATCGCCTTGAACCTGAACCTGCGCCTGTTGCCCGCCGACGACCTGGCGGGCCCACGCTGGCTGCAGTGGGTCGGCCAGCTGCGCGGGCGCCAGGTTCAGGGCTTCGTGCTCGATATCAGCGCCTTGAAAGCCCAGGAGCTACAGGCCGGGGCGGCCCGCGCCCGGCTGGAAAACCTGATCGCCAGCTCGCCAGCGGTGATCTACATCCAGCGCTACGCCGACGGGGCGCTGCACAGTGATTTTTTCAGCGCCAGCCTGACACCGCTACTGGGCTGGCCCAAAGACGGCGAATTGGCTCAGCAGCCCGGCCAGGCGGTGCACCCGGACGACCGCACGCTATGGCTGGAACGTACGCGCACGCTACTGCGCGACGGCCAGGTTCGCAGCCGCTACCGCTTGCGTGATGAGCGCGGCGGCTATCACTGGATACTGGACGAGGCCCGCCTGCTACGTGACGACCTGGGGCAACCGGTGGAGGTCGTGGGCCTGTGGCTGGATGTCAGCGAGGCCACCGAGGCTGCCGAACGCGTGCGCCAGAGCGAGGAGCGCTACCGGGCGCTGGTGGAAGACTCGCCCGCGCTGATCTGCCGCTACACGCCTGCGCTGCAATTGCTGTTCGGCAATCGGCCGCTGGCCGAGCTGCTGGAGTGCCCGCCACAGCAACTCGGCGCAATGAACCTGGGCCAGTGGATGAGCGACAGCCAACGCACGGCGTTCGTGCAGCGCCTCGCCACGCTGAGCCCGCAGCAGCCGTTGAGCAGTGCCGAGGTCTGCCTGCAATTACCGGGGCGCCGCAACGCCTGGTGGGTGTGGGCCGAGCGTGGCCTGTTCGATGAGCACGGGCAACTGGTGGAGATCCAGGCAGTTGCCCGCGACAACACGGCAGTGCGCCATAGCCAGCAGCAACTGCTGCAGGCAGCCAAGATGGCCACCTTGGGCGAACTGGCAACGGGGCTGGTGCATGAACTCAACCAGCCATTGACCACCATGCGCCTGGCGGTGGTCAACGGGCTGAAACGCCTGGAAAGCGGTGCCGCCGATGTTCCGTACCTCACAGGCAAGCTGCAGCGCATCGACAACCAGCTGGAGCGCGCCATTCGCCTGGTCGAGCATTTGCGCACCCATGGGCGGCGGTCCGAGGTGGAACAGCAGGTGTTCGCCGCCTGGGTGGCGGTGCTCGGTGCGCAGGGGCTGCTGGCCGAGGGTTTGTGCGGCAAAGGCGTGACGCTGGCCATCGAGGCGCCCGAGCGGTGCCCGCACGTGCTTGGCCATCAGGACCAGCTCGAGCAGGTGCTGATCAACCTGGTGGTCAATGCGCGGGACGCTTTGCTGGAACGGCGCGTTGCCCACCCACACATCCGCGTAGGCCAGCGCATCGAGCACGGGCAGTTGTGCCTGCTGGTGGAAGATAACGCCGGCGGTATCGACCCGCGCCTGCTCGAGCGCATTTTCGAGCCGTTCTTCACCACCAAGCCAGCAGGGGTCGGCACCGGGCTCGGTTTGTCGGTGAGCCACGGCATCGTCGATGCCATGGGCGGCAGGCTGGCGGTGCACAACCGCAACGAAGGCGCCTGCTTCGAAGTGTGGTTGCCGATCTACAAGGCCAACTGAGCGCGGTTGGCACAGGTGAGGTTGGCGCCGACCTCGGCGTTGACCAGGTCGATGCCAAGGGCCTTGAGCAGCACGTTGAGCAAGGGGTCGAGCAACGGGCTGAGCAGGTTCCTGATCAAGGGCTCGACGATACCTTTGACCGTGCCGAGCACGTTGCCAACCAGCACCAGCACATCGCCTAGGCCGCTGTTCACGGTGGGTTTGTAGGCTTCCAGCTGTATGCCCTGCAAGGTCTCGGCCAGGCTGCCGACGACCGTGCTGTTGGCGGTTTGCATGCTCTGGTAGGCAGGGCTGAGGCCGATGTTGGGCGGCACGCTGTCGGGCGCCTGGAACACCAGTGGGCGCTCGACGGCCCCGCTGCCCAAAACCTTGCTGTTGACGCGCACGCCCAGCCCGCCTCCAGTGAAGGGCATGCGGGCGTCACAGATGGCGGGCAGTATCAGCAACCGGGTACACCGCTTGGTACCGATGTCCACCAATGGCAATGCTTTGACCACCGTGGTGCCGCTCATGAAGAACGCATTGCTGGACTCGAAACGCCCCACCGCAACCTTGGCCGCCGAGCTTTGCGCTTGCGTGACAAGGCGCTTGGGTGAACAACTGAAGGTGCCTGGGGCCTGCGGGTCGAGGCGCGTGGTCGCTTCCGCCACCTCAAGGCCGATATCCAGCGACAGCTTGTCCGGGACCAGGATGATATCGGTGACAGTGCACGGCACGCCGACCAGGCACAGTACCGATTGCAAGGTACTGGCGAGGTTCAGGCTCAGCAGGTTGTTGAGCACATTGGTGATCGGCCCGACCAGGTCGAGTACCGCACTGAGCAAGCCGAACACCGAGTCGAGCAGCGGCAGGTCGAGCGAAATCATCGCCCGCACCTGCGCGGTATGTACCCGCAATTCATCGGTGCGCGGGTCACCCACCGCAGAAATCTGCTGCGGCTCGATCACTTTCAGGCGGACCCGGCCATTGACCAGCCCCAGCACGCTGACCGGCAAGTCCACCGTTGCCGCACTTTCACTGACCGCCAGCTGGATAACGCCCTGCACCAGTTGCAGCAACTGGATGCTGGCATCCAGCCCGGCCTGCGTGGTGCCGTTCTGGATGTCGAGCAAATCGCCCAGCTGCAGCAAGGTGCTGTTGCTGGCACCCAGTGCCAGCTTGCCCAGGTTGGTCACCACGTTGGCGGCCGCGCCGCTCTGCTGCAGTACTTTCACCGCCGCCTGCAGCAGTTGCGTAGCGGTAGCATCGGCGCTGAGCAGTTGCCGATAGTCACCGGCCTTGAGGTTGAGGTCGATGGCCAGTTGGTCCAGGTAGCGCAGCACGTTGAGCTGGGTGCTGGCAATGCCTTGCCAACCGGCCACATCAAGCTGCACGTTACCGCCCAAGGCACCAAGCAGGGCATTGAGCAACGCCGACTGTCGCGAATCGACGGTGGCCAGGGTGGTTCGGATACTCAGCATGGCCTGCGGTGGAACAGGCGACGATGCCACCGCATGGGCGTGCAAGGTGGTGGTCAGCGGCACCCCTGTGCCCTGTGCCAGGCTATACACCCCCGCCGCGACGCTGGTGGGGACCGTGTTGCTCACATCTACCCGGATCGCCTCGGTGCGGTTGTTGTCCGTGGTGAAGGTGCGCAGGCTGTTGGCGCCGGTCTGCAAGTAGCCGCAGCTGGCCGCCAGCGGGTTGCCGGGCGCATGGCCGTTGCGGGTGGCCGCCGCCCGGGCAACCACCGTGGCCTGCGGCCCGCTGCCGGTGCAAACGGCATACTGGCCGGCCGCCTCCAGCGCGGCCATGTCGGCAATGCGTTGCAGCTTGCGCTGCTCCAGGTACAACCGGCCGCTGTCGATCACCAGCAGCATGAACAACAGCGCCAGGCCCAGGGTAACCACTGCCATGAGGCCGATTGCGCCACGCTGGCGGGCAGCGAATGAGGGAAGCACGGGCACTCCTTTGCCGGCCATTGGCCATGCGTCGCGGCTGCGATGCAAGGAGTGTAGTTGCGCTAATGGCCAATTGCCCTACTTGAACGAACCGGGTGCGGGCCGGTCAATTTCTGCAGTCCACCTTTGCAGGCTTCAGGCATGAACAATCCATTCGAGCAGATCAGCGCCGCCTTCGCCCCCGAATACCGGGTAAACCTGAGCATTGCCAACCTTGACGGCAGCATCATGCTGACCCTTTCCGATGACGCTGGCGTGGTTGCCAAGCGCCTGATCACCCGCGCCCAGCGCAACGACCCGGTGCGCCTGCAGCGGGTGATCGACAGCATACGCCTGGGCCTGGCCATCGAGCTGGGCCAGAACCCCTTGCAGGTGCTGGCTGCGCTGACCCGCGACGCCCGTCACGAGCCACGTGCGTTCTTGGCCAATTGAGGGTTAGTTGCGCTGCTACCGGTGCTAGGCACTTGCGATAGCTTGTCTGCTGGCAAGGTCTCGGCAAGCTGGCAGGCCTTGCGACTCATGGCGTCATACCGAAGCAGCTGGTGAGCTTGCTCAGGGGGCGGTAGACCTCGCGGTGGAGGTCGTCGCGCTCCATGTCGCTGATCACCTGACCGTCCAGGTTGAACTGGTGCAGGTGGTTGCCCTTGCGGCCATCCGGCAACGTCAGGGTCGTCAGGTTGCTGAGCGGGTCGTACTCATAGCCCAGCGTCCCGTCGGGCGTGATTTCCTGCGTCAGCCGGCCCAGCAGGTCATAGGCGTACTTGAGCTTTTCTTCCGTGATACCAAACTTCTTGCTTGTCCCAGTTGGTTGCCGCTCGATGCTCAGCAACCGGTCGCCATCGTCATAAGCGAATGTCTGCGTTGCATCGCTGTTGATCTTGGCGATCAAGCGGCCAATGGCATCACGCTCGAACAGCGTATGCCGCTCTGGCCGCTCGGCATTTTCGCCGTAGCCAATCTCATCCAGTCGCGTGAGATGGCCACCGACGTTGTAGCTGAAACGCCGGGTCAGGTTATCTATCCGCACCTCTTCAATCAGCCGGTCCGACACGTCGTAGGCAAAGCTGTAGGTCGCGTTGTTCTCGTTGACCAGCGACGTCAGTCGCAAGGCCTTGTCATAGCCGTAGCGAACCATCTCTCCTTTCGGGTCCTGACGGTTACTGGGCAAACCACGGGAAGTGCGCAGCAGGCGGGTGGTCTGGCCTTTGCCATCGGTGTGGCTGAGCACCTGGCCAAGGCCGTTGTAAGTGAAGGTTTCCGTGGTGCCGTCCGGGTGGCTAATACGCAGCATTTCACCGTCTGGCTTGCGCTCAACATAAGCTCTTTGCCACTTCTTGCCCTAGAAACAATTCCTAGTAAACCTTGCAATCTAGAATTCTAAAAAAGCGTCATTTTCAAAATAGTATTTAAAAGCTTCAAAGTAATCCTCAACAGTGGCCGAGGGAAGCTGCTGGTCCGTATAATTAATTACATCCTGTATCATTGGAGTGTCTAGTGTCTCGATCCATCCTTCATTAGCCACCTGCGGCGGGAGATAATCAGTCGAATCTGGAGGAAAGTCACGACTATCTAATGAGAACGCACCCTTTGTATCCATGAATCGCCCCTGGTTTCCTAGACACTCTCCAAGCTCAGGAAATAGCGTTTCTCATATTCTATTGGAGACAGCTGCATAGCACTGCTGTGTCGGCGTTTAGGGTTATAGAACATTTCGATGTAATCGAAAATATCACTTCGGGCTTCTTCACGGGTTGTGTAGATCTTTCGTCGGATTCGCTCCCGCTTCAAAAGCTGGAAAAAGCTCTCGGCTACGGCATTGTCGTGGCAGTTTCCCCGCCGGCTCATGCTGCTGATTACATTGTTAGCCTTCAAGAAGCTTTGCCAATCTGAGCTACTGAACTGACTACCTTGATCTGAGTGAATCATCACTTGCTGCTGTGGCTTGCGTCGCCACACAGCCATCAACATTGCGTCGATAGCCAGGTCGCTGCACATCCTTGGCTTCATTGACCAACCAATTACTTGGCGTGAGAACAGATCCAGCACTACCGCCAGATAGAGCCATCCTTCATAGGTGCGGATGTAAGTGATATCTGTCACCCAGACCTTGTTCGGCTCACTGACCTTGAACTGCCGCGCGAGGTGGTTGGGCGAGGCCACTGTTGGTTTTCCACCGTAAAACCCTGGACGCCGCCGATAGCCCGTTTGCGAACGCAGCCCCTCCGCCTGCATCAAGCGCCCGACTCGATTTCGTCCGCATTCCTCTCCCAGCTCACGTAGGTCATCGTGAATTTTGCGGTAGCCGTATACACCTCCGCTTTCTAGCCAAGCGTGTTTGATCAAGCCAAGCAGACGTTGATCTTCTTTTGCTCGGGCAGATTGAGGCTCGGCCAGCCAGGCGTAGTAGCCGCTGGGGTGCACCTTGAGGGTTTGGCAAAGGCGCCGCACCGGGTAATCAGTCGAGTGCTTCTTGATGAAGGCGTACTTCAGCCGCACTCCTTGGCAAAGTACGCGGCGGCCTTTTTTAAGATGTCTCGCTCTTCCGTCACGCGCTTGAGTTCAGCGCGCAGCTTGCGCAGTTCGGCCTGCTGATCGTCGTCTTGCTGACGCTGCTCTTGGGGCTTGCTGTAGACCTTGATCCAGGCGTAAAGGCTATGCACGGACACGCCCAGGCGCTGGGCGACATCGGCGACGGGTTTGCCTTTCTCGGTCACTTGCTTGACCGCTTCGATCTTGAATTCTTCGGGGTAACGCTGACGACTCATGGCACCTCCTATTTGGGCCTCATTATGAGGCTTGGAGGTGTCTACGAAACCAGGGGCGATTCACCAGGGTCCAATTGCTATTTGGCAAATAGAACCAAGAGTCCGGCATTTTATCCAGATTTTCTAGAACTTCTCGTATGCTATAAACTCTCATAACCACCTCAGCACGATGTGTTTTGTAATGCCTTAAATCCACCCTTTTGATTAGGATGTAAACTCGCTTGCACCGGTCCCTTCGCTTGGTGTTGCGCTCTCGGAATAAGCTCAACATCTTTAGGGGACTGAGCATTATGGTGCCAAGAGTGGTTTGGTGGGCTTCTGTCACTGAAGCCTCCTCTGGGTCCGGGTTGAATATGCTCCACTACTTCAGCGGGTAAAGCAGCCTTAAGCTCAGGGTCTTGTAGCGTACGATTGTATAGCTCTTCATTAGCATATTTGAAATGTGCCCCCCTGTTCAAACTATGAATTTCTTGCGGCATCTCTATACTGGTCCATACGCTATATTGTGAACTAGATAGCGACGACCGCTACCGTCTACACCAGACCACCCCCACGGATCAATCCAATTGATGGGATTGAGCGTATAAAAATATAAATTTAGCCCGCCTGCTAATCTAATCGGGTCTTGAGTAGCAAAACGCCCAGCTTCCGGATCATAATATCTAAAGGTATTGTAGTGCAGTCCTGATTCATGATCAAAGTACTGGCCTTGGAAGCGTAGGTTCTGCTCAACCTTACTAACAGTTAGATGTTCTATCGCCCCCCAAGAGCGATAGGTCGCCTGCCAAACGACCGTGCCGTCGCAGTCGGTCAGCTCCAGCGGCGTGCCAATCTGGTCAGTATGGAAGTAATAGACCTTCTGCCCTTCCCCTTCAACCTGATCAACCCGCGCCAACGGCGCATAGCTACCCGGCTCGTACAGGTACAAGATGCTGTGCCCAGGCGTTTCCTCCCTCAGCATCCGCAAGCCTTGCCAGAGAAAGTGCTTCAGTTCGACTTCATCATTGATCTCAGCCCGCTTGGCCACCCGCCGCCCAAGGCTGTCGTAACGATATTCACCTCGGCTCTCCAGCTTGCCATTGACCACCGTCTCAGCCCTAACCAGCCGGTTCTAGCAGTCATAGGTAAAGTGCTGCAGCTTGCTGTGCCCCGAGCGCTTCTCGATCAGGTTGCCCCATGGGTCGTAGCGGTACTCCTGGTCCCGCCACTGTTTGATGCGGTTGTCCTTGACCTTGGCAAACTGCCGCGCATTGAAGTCCAACCGGTTGGCTGCCGGGTCGTAGCGGAATTCCTCGCTGCCCACCAGCGAGCCGGTATCACGGCTGCGCAACTGGCCATTGGCTTCATACTCGTACTTGATCTCGCCACGCAGCTTGTTCAGCGTACGCACCAGTTCACCCGCCGGGTCGTATTGGTAACGGCGGTGGATTGGGTTGTAGGCGTGCTCGACCAGCAACGACGTGTTGATGCCGGCGTTGTGAACCTGCGACAGCTTGTCGGCCGGCAAGGTCGAGGCTAACTGCCAGGCCTTGCGCCCCATGGCGTCATAACCGAAGCAACTGGTGAGCTTGCCCTGGGTGCGGTACACCTCGCGGTGCAGGTCATCGCGCTCCATGTCGCTGATGACCTGGCCGTCCAGGTTCAACTGGTGCAGGTGACCGCTGCCGTAGTACAGGTGATTAACCTTGCGGCCATCTGGCAGAGTCAGCGTGGTCAGGTTGCTGAGCGGGTCGTACTCATAGCCCAGCGTCCCGTCGGGCGTGATGTCCTGCGTCAGCCGGCCCAGCAGGTCATAGGCGTACTTGAGCTTTTCTTCCGTGATACCAAACTTCTTGCTTGTCCCAGTTGGTTGCCGCTCGATGCTCAGCAACCGGTCGCCATCGTCATAAGCGAATGTCTGCGTTGCATCGCTGTTGATCTTGGCGATCAAGCGGCCAATGGCATCACGCTCGAACAGCGTGTGCCGCTCTGGCCGTTCGGCATGCTCGCCATAGCCAATCTCATCCAGTCGCGTCAGATGGCCACCGACGTTGTAGCTGAAACGCCGGGTCAGGTTATCTACCCGCACCTCTTCAATCAGCCGGTCCGAAGCGTCCGCCGGTGGCGCTGATGTCGGTCAGCGTGCCATCGGGTGTGCGGGTGAAGTGCAGGAAGTGGCCGAGGACGTTCTCGATGCGTTGCAACGGTACTTTAGTGTTGGTGTTTGGCACTTCACCAAAGTAGAAGAACAGGTTGTCGAGGGATGTAGTGGCGGCCCTCGGTGCACACCAGGTACACCTGCTCGTGGGTTGTATCTACCCGGTCATTACCAACTCAAGATTAACGGCTCAGGCGCTTTAATCGATAAAGTACAATACAACTACTGGGCAAAGCTGACGTCTTCCGTCAGCCGCCTACATTTCCTCTATTAAAGAGCGCCTTCTTCAAACTAACAGACGTCTCGCCACCTCACCAAACCTTCCATCAAACCCTAAGCACCAAGCCTTATCGAATCTGTTAAAGCATTCCTAAATTTATTAGATGGTGAGAAAGCCAAACAGATTCCCCCATCCTCGACCTTGTAGCCCACATAGTAATTTCCTGCTTCGAGACTGATAAACTCACCTTGTACTGCATCCGAACCGTCAGGCTCTAGCCCCCCTCCAGAAGTGTCTTCTCCGGCGCCTATGAAAACTTGACCAGAAGGAACCTTCAAATAAACGCCACCACTTGGAGCAACCAAACTATCTACAACTTTTACTTGATACCGCCCATCCGCACCCAAATTCAAAAAAGCAATATTACCCTCGTTCATTTCAGAAATTTCATCACTTTGAATACTCCACCAATCAAATGTATCACTCGTTCGATGGCGTATTGCTTGCAAATCAAACACCGCCAGGGTCGCAGTATCTGTAACAACATCAAACTCGATAGCCATGCTTCACTCCCATATTATCTCGTTAATCATATCACCGGGCTTTAACCCAGCACGCCTACCAGCAACTTTCAGGGAGCTACCCACACTTTTATTGATTGTCTCACTAAGCATTTGCAATGCGTTGGCTAGCAGCCCCACCAACAATAAAATCAACGGGATGATCGGCATTGAACCTTGAAAGATCAGGTGCTTCCCCGAACATTCTTTCGTAACGCTCGGTGACTGCTTTTCGATACGACGCTTGAAGCGAAGAAATTCGGACATCATGCGTTCCAGGTGACCAAACCAGCTCACCTCGCTTAGCAGCCCGGTTGAGTGCATTTTTCTTTTTTATAAACTGCTTCTCTAAAAAAGTTTTTCCCGCACTAGAAAGCCCCGGGCTTGACAATGCTTTGGGCTTACTTACTGTCAAGGCAGCTGAGCACGTCCACTCTAGAGGGTCAACCCAGTTTTGCGGGTTAGGTCCGTACTGATAGAGATTCAATCCTCCAGCCAACCCTACTGGATCCTGGGTAATGAATCTCCCCGCTTCCGCATCATAGAATCGGAAAGTTGTAATACAGCCCGATTTCGCCATCAAAATACTGGCCTTGAAAGCGCAGGTGCTGATCGACCTCATTGATGGGCAGACTCTCTATTGCACCCCATGAGCGATACGACGCCTGCCAAACGATCCTGCCATCTCTATCCGTCAGTTCCAACGGTGTACCAATCTGGTCAGTATGGAAGTAATAAAGCTTCTGCGCTTCCCCTTCAGCCTGATCAACCCGCGCCAACGGCGCATAACTACCCGGCTCATACAGGTACAAGATGCTCTGCTTCGGCGTCTCCTCACGCAGCATCCTTAGCCCTGCCAAAGAAAGCGCTTCTGTTCGACCTCGCCGTTGATTTCAGCCCGCTTGGCCACCCGCCGCCCAAGGCTGTCGTAACGGTACTCGCCTCGGCTTGCCAGCTTGCCATTGACCAACGTCTCCGCCCGCACCAGCCGGTTCTCGCAGTCATAGGTAAAGTACTGCAGCTTGCTGTGCCCCGAGCGTTTCTCGATCAGATTGCCCCACGGGTCGTAGCGGTACTCCTGATCCCGCCACTGTTTGATGCGGTTGTCCTTGACCTTGGCAAACTGCCGCGCATTGAAGTCCAACCGGTTGGCTGCCGGGTCGTAGCGGAATTCCTCGCTGCCCACCAGCGAGCCGGTATCACGGCTGCGCAACTGGCCATTGGCTTCATATTCGTACTTGATCTCGCCACGCAGCTTGTCGAGGGTGCGCACCAGTTCACCGGCCGGGTCGTACTGGTAACGGCGGTGGATCGGTTGTAGGCATGCTCGACCAGCAATGAGGTGTTGATACCGATGTTGTGCACCTGCGACAGCTTGTCGGCCGGTAAGGTCGAGGCGTATTGCCAGGCCTTACGCCCCATGGCGTCGTAGCCGAAGCAACTGGTGAGCTTGCCCTGGGTGCGGTACACCCCATGGTGCAGATCATTCCGCTCCACGTGCTGATCACCTGACCGTTCAGGTACAACTGGTGCAGATGCCCGCTTCCGTAGTACAGCTGATTGACCTGAGCCCGATCCGGCAGGGTCAGTGCATTTTAGCCAAGGCCCTCTCGAGCCTGCTTACATCCTCAACCTTTCCACCTTTATCAACAAATGAATGCCAAGCTGGGATTGCTTTCTTAAATAGGTCCAAGCACTCACTGGTAACATCAGATTTTTTAATAACCAGATCCAGTCTCAGCCCCCCTTATCGTCAAATGGGTTTAATTTTATAAGTTTTTTCGCCCACAAAAATTTCATTATCGCAGTATATCGATCAACAACCTGCCTCTGATAAGCCTCGCTTTTATTACGACTCAAAAGCATCGGAATACTACATAGCGTGAAATCCAAGTCACTCATTTACAACGCCTCTTACCTTGCATGAATCACAGTTGAAATATCATCAATTTCAATTAATTTTTTTGCCCCTGGCTCACGTACAAATATCTCTCCAACCTCACGAATACGCATTTCTTTTTCCAACTGTGCAAATTTGAGTGCAGTGAGGCTCGTAACTTCCTTTGCAGTACCAGTCCCCTCGGCGTTTTTGATAACAAAGTCTACTCGTTGACCTCCCCGGGCTGATACGCAGCACTTAGCCGTCGGGCTTGCGCTCCAGCGTGGTGGTCTGGTTCAGCGCGTCCGTTACCGAGACCAGGTGCTGGCGCTCGTCATAGCGGTAGTACGTGCTCTTGCCCGAGCAGTCCTGGTAGCGCTCGACCTGGGCCAGGGTGTTCCACCACAGGTACTTGGACTTGTAGGTCGCATCGATGATGGTGTGCGGCAGGCCCTCATCGCTGTTCAGGCACTCGGTCATCTGGCCGAGGGCATCGAATTCGGCGAGCAGGTTGCCCTTGTCGTAGCGCGCTCGCCAGGTGCTGCCGTCCGGGTAGCTGACCTGGGTCACCAGCATGGTCAGGTGGTGAAACCGTTCCCACCGCTTCGTTGTCCATCACGCACTTTATATCGGTTAGACTATCCAGCGGGTTGTCGTACTGCAGATGCACGCGGAGCCCGCCGGTGGCGCCGATGTCAGTCAATGTTCCGTCGATGTTCGAGTGAAGTGCAGGAAGTGGTCGCCCTTGGTGCACAAAAGTATACCTGCTTGTAAGGGTTGTACATGCCGACATATGCCGTAAAAATACTGGATCCGCCAACACTATGGCAAAGCCAGCCCAATACTTAACTGTTAAAGATCACGCCACCAGACTCCCACAACAAAAACTTATGGAGAAAGTAAATTTCGAAAAACCTGAAGACAAAATGTCTAATCCTTAAACTGCACCCCGCGAATCGCGTTATTTTCAAAAATAGACTTGACGCGAGCGGTCACAACAATGATCGGGCTTTCTTCTTCAGCCCTAACGACATCACTAGAAAGTATTGCCTCATCGTCCAATACTATCTTACTGAAGCATCTAGGGCCATCTGGCATGTAACTAAGCAATGGCTCGCTAATGGACTCCTTCAAGTTAAAAGCTGGCGATTTATCAATCACATTTAACACTTTGTAGCCAGTATAGGCAACCTCACCTATCAGTAGATCCGCATCCACGAACTGAACACCAGAAATTCCTTCTGCCTTCATTAATTCGTAGAGCCTAGGCGAAATCAAATTCGGGCCGTCACTGTAAAAAAAATCATAGCTCAAGAGTTTTGAGAAGCTGACCCTTTTTGATGCCTCGAAGCAGACCTTTATATCCTTGCTTACAGCCACACCCTCTTTAAATACCCCAGATTCCTCACCCGACAACATCTTTATCTTCAGCCAGTAACTCTCGGGGTAATCTTCTGAAATAGAAAGTATAAAGTTTTTAGCCACAAGTTGCCCCTCTTACAGAGTTTTTATTCAGCATCGTTTTACCTGCGCGCAGCCCCTTTCTCTCATCAACCATGACTCCGTGAATAGCCTTTTGGTAATCCGCTTTAGACCAGCCGTTTTTTTTGCCGTATTCATGAATAATATCCAGCTTCCTCTCTACATTTGAAGTATATTGCGCATGAGACCCACGGTGCACCGTCCGCACAGGATGGTTCTTTTCATACTTTGGCAAATAAATAATATTGGATAATTTATGTATATTAACCTCCCCAACCTGCATTGCCGCATGATTAGACAATTGTTGCGGGATAATATGATGCTTCTGAAAACCATCTATCGCAGGCATCGTATTATAGGTAAGCCACCCAAAAGGATCCAACCAACTAACAGGATTCGGCGCATATTGATATAAATTTATTCCGCCTAACATGCCTATCGGATCATGCGATATGTATTTACCGACTCCCGGATCGTAGTAGCGGAACGTGTTATAGTGCAATTCCGTTTCGATATCCAAGTACTGGCCTTGAAAGCGCAGGTGCTGATCGACCTCATTGATGGGCAGACTCTCTATTGCACCCCATGAGCGATACGACGCCTGCCAAACGATCCTGCCATCTCTATCCGTCAGTTCCAACGGTGTACCAATCTGGTCAGTATGGAAGTAATAAAGCTTCTGCGCTTCCCCTTCAGCCTGATCAACCCGCGCCAACGGCGCATAGCTACCCGGTTCATACAGGTACAAGCTGTTCTGCCCAGGCGTCTCTTCCCGCAGCATCCTCAGCCCTTGCCAAAGAAAGCGCTTGTGCTCGACTTCACCATTGATCTCAGCCCGCTTGGCCACCCGCCGCCCAAGGCTGTCGTAACGGTACTCGCCTCGGCTTGCCAGCTTGCCATTGACCAACGTCTCCGCCCGCACCAGCCGGTTCTCGCAGTCATAGATAAAGTGCTGCAGCTTGCTGTGCCCCGAGCGTTTCTCGACCAGGTTGCCCCACGGGTCGTAGCGGTACTCCTGATCCCGCCACTGTTTGATGCGGTTGTCCTTGACCTTGGCAAACTGCCGCGCATTGAAGTCCAACCGGTTGGCTGCCGGGTCGTAGCGGAACTCCTCACTGCCGATCAGCGAGCCGGTATCGCGACTGCGCAACTGGCCATTGGCTTCATACTCGTACTTGATCTCGCCACGCAGCTTGTCCAGCGTACGTACCAGTTCACCGGCCGGGTCGTACTGGTAACGGCGGTGGATCGGGTTGTAGGCGTGCTCGACCAGCAAAGAGGTATTGATGCCGGTGTTGTGCACCTGCGAGAGCTTGTCGGCCGGCAAGGTCGAGGCAAACTGCCAGGCCTTGCGCCCCATGGCGTCATAACCGAAGCAACTGGTGAGCTTGCCCTGGGTGCGGTACACCTCGCGGTGCAGGTCATCGCGCTCCATGTCGCTGATGACCTGGCCGTCCACGTTCAACTGGTGCAGGTGACCGCTGCCGTAGTACAGGTGGTTGACCTTGCGGCCATCTGGCAGAGTCAGCGTGGTCAGGTTACTGAGCGGGTCGTACTCATAGCCCAGCGTCCCGTCGGGCGTGATTTCCTGCGTCAGCCGGCCCAGCAGGTCATAGGCGTACTTGAGCTTTTCTTCCGTGATACCAAACTTCTTGCTTGTCCCAGTTGGTTGCCGCTCGATGCTCAGCAACCGGTCGCCATCGTCATAAGCGAATGTCTGCGTTGCATCGCTGTTGATCTTGGCGATCAAGCGGCCAATGGCATCACGCTCGAACAGCGTATGGCGCTCGGGCCGTTCGGCATTCTCGCCATAGCCAATCTCATCCAGTCGCGTCAGATGGCCACCGACGTTGTAGCTGAAACGCCGGGTCAGGTTATCTACCCGCACCTCTTCAATCAGCCGGTCCGACACGTCGTAGGCAAAGCTGTAGGTCGCGTTGTTCTCGTTGACCAGCGACGTCAGTCGCAAGGCCTTGTCATAGCCGTAGCGAACCATCTCTCCTTTCGGGTCCTGACGGTTACTGGGCAAACCACGGGAAGTGCGCAGCAGGCGGGTGGTCTGGCCTTTGCCATCGGTGTGGCTGAGCACCTGGCCAAGGCCGTTGTAAGTGAAGGTTTCCGTGGTGCCGTCCGGGTGGCTGATACGCAGCACTTCGCCGTCGGGCTTGCGCTCCAGTGTGGTGGTCTGATTCAGCGCGTTCGTTACCGCGACCAGGTGCTGGCGCTCGTCATAGCGGTAGTACGTGCTCTTGCCCGAGCAGTCCTGGTAACGCTCGACCTGGGCCAGGGTGTTCCACCACAGGTACTTGGACTTGTAGGTCGCATCGATGATCGTGTGCGGCAGGCCGTCATCGCTGTTCAGGTACTCGGTCATCTGGCCGAGGGCATCGAATTCGGCGAGCAGGTTGCCCTTGTCGTCGTAGCGCGCTCGCCAGGTGCTGCCGTCCGGGTAGCTGACCTGGGTCACCAGTGTAGTCAGGTGGTGATATTCGTAGGTGGTCTTGCGGCCCAGCGGGTCGGCCTCTTCGAGCAAGCGGGAGAACTCGTCGTACTTGAATTGCAGGCGGTTACCGTCCGGCAAGGTCAGGCCAACCATATTACCGTTTTCGTCCAGCTCGATGGCGTAACGCTCGCCACCATAATCGCGACTGGCGACCACGCGGTGGTCGGCGTTGTACTGCACTTCCAGTTCCCGGCCAAGCACATCGGTGGCCCAGCTGGTGCGGGCGTCGAGGTCGTAGCGGAAATGGTAGTGCTCGCCATCGCTGGTCCAGTGCTCGACCACACGCGGTTTGCCGCCGAGGGTTTCCCAGCGGTAGTGGCAGCCCAGGCCCAAGGCGTTGCTGTGGGTCACCATCAGGCCTTCGACATAGCTGAAACTGCGCACGCTGTCGCCGTTGCGGTTGCGCACCGCGCTCAGCTGGCCATGCTCGTCGTAACGGTACTGGGTGAGCGTTTCGACCGCATGGTTGTCCACCACGCGCTTGATATCGGTCAGGCGGCCCAGCGGGTGGTCGTAGTGCAAGTGCACGCGGGTGCCGCCGGTGGCGCTGATGTCGGTCAGGGTACCGTCAGGCGTGCGGGTGAAGTGGAGGAAGTGGCCGAGGACGTTCTCGATACGCTGCAGCGGCACTTCGGTGTTGGTGTCTGGCACTTCACCGAAGTAGAAGAACAGGTTGTCGAGGGTCTGCAGGATGTAGTGGCCGCCCTCGGTGCACACCAGGTACACCTGCTCGTGCGGGTTGTAGATCCGCTCACCCGGTTGCAGGGTCACGAAGGGGATTTCGCGGCCCTGGTTGTCGGTGAGGTAGATGAAACTGCCGCTGCGACGCAGACTCTGTTCCCACGGTAGTATCCAGCCGCGGCCGAGCACGCTGTCGACGGTCAGGTCGCTGGCGTAGAAGCGCGACCACTCGATCGGCATCAGGCCCGGCAGGCTGAAGTCGATTTCATCGGGGATCAGCTTGCGGCCCGTCGTGAGGTCGACGGGGTTGCCGACCAGGCCACCGATGGCTCTGCGCGCCACGGGTTCGACCACGTAGCGGCTGGCCACCTCACCTGCGATGAAGCCTGCGGTGAACTTCAGGGCGCAAGGCATGATGGCTTTCATGCCGGCTTGGGTGCCGACCTTGATCAATTGGGCGATCATGCCGGCGGCACCGGCGACGGCCATCAACGTATCCACTGTGGTGCGTAGCCATTCAGGGACTTCGTCGTCCACCGGCAGGTAACGGTAAGTGCCGCCGCCGATGTAGACATTGTTCGAACCACCGGAAATGGTCGCGCCGCAAGTCAGCTTGTCGCCCTTGCGCGCGGCCGCCACGCCATTGATGAAGACGTTGGTCGAGCCCTCGGCGATCTGCACCTGGCCGGGGTGCTTGCTGCAAGCGCCCAGGCTCTTTTCGACGCGGGCGGCCTTGCGGCTGTTGATGAAGACGTTGGGCGAGGCAGTCAGTATCGTCCCTGAGGGGGATGAAAACAGGCCGCCAAACGCCTCGCCGGCAGCGGTCAGCAAGCTGCCGCCAACCCCCGCCGCGAGACCTGCCAGCAAAGCTACGCCGAACCCGCAGGTGAAGGTGGCAAAGGCCACGGTGGCCACGCTGGCCACCAGTGCGATACCCAGAGCGGCCCCCAGCAGGAAACCGCCCAATGCGCCGGTGTGTGAAATATCGTCGCCGAACCTGGCTGCTTCGAACATGAGGGATTACTCCTGTTCGCCAGGTACGGAACGGCTTGCGATAGCGTCAAGACGCGCCATGACCATCAGCATCTCCCTGTAAACGCTCGGCATGAATCAAGTCATGTGCCGGGTTACCCTCCTTGAGAGCTGCTGAGTTAATAGGCTTGTGCGCCATGGTGTCAACCGTGCGCAGGCCACGCCCTCCGTGGGTTACAGCCCAGGGAGGGCAATATCAAAAAGCCATAACCCAGGGATTTTCTGGGTTTGGACAACAGGGTGCCATACGTTGGCGTGATGCGCGTTCTTTGGATTTTCAGAGGCGTCTGTAAGAAAAAGCCGCAGCTTTCCGCGACCTGCGGTGTTGTGCTGCTCACCTATGCCGCTGAGGCCTACTTGCCCTCTTCCACTTGCTTGCCGTTGGCATCCAGCACCTTGGTCGAGGGGTAGCGGTACGAGGCGTAGCGCACCACCAGGATCGAGAACGCCAGCAGCAGAATGCCCCCGCACAGGTACAGCAGCCCTTCATCCGGCGCCTTGTGGTGCGAAACATCGCCGATCAGCAGGCGGGTGAGCGCGGTGATTGCCACGTACAAGAGGAAGCGGATGGGCATGTGGTTGGTCTTGAAGTAGATCCCGACCATGGCCCCCAGCTCCAGGTAGATAAACAGCAGCAGGATGTCATCGACGCTGATCCCGCCCTTGCCGAGCATGTCCAGGAAGGTGACCACCGCCGCATAGGCGGTGATGGCGCCGATGCCGAACAGGGCAAGGTAATGGAAGGCTTCGACGCACAGGTTGCCCAGCGAGTCGGCCGAGCCGTGCAGGCCCTTGCGCAGTTTTTCTGCCCATTTGATGTTCACGATGTTTCATTCCCCACTACGACTTTCAAGGATGATGCGCCACGGGTGTGACGTTTCTGCCATGCAGTTAAAGGGCCAAGCCCCTGCCATGGGAAGGCGGCCGATTGCCGCAAGGCACTTTGTGGCATGGCAAGCTGCAGAAAATGAAATGGCATTGCGCCAGCAGAAAATCAGATTTAAGCCCTTCCTTGTAGGGCATTTCCCAAAGATACTCCCTGCCATTGTGGTGTTCGGTGGTGCGCACTAGTCTCGGGCGGTCGTTGCCAATCAACGACCGGCTTTGACAGGCCGCCCTGAACTAACCACATGGCTTAGCCGTTATGGCAGCTGTCATGGGGCACCTCGTGTGCGCCGGCTTTTGGTTCTGTTCACCGGTCTGTCAACCCATGTACAGCTGCCGCCTTGATGTTTGACAGCAGAAGGTGGTGGCCCCAATTTTGAACAGGCCTACATCATGCTGAGAGTTATCCCCGATCCGCCCCGCTACATCCATTCCCTCGAATACACCCTGATTCCAAAGGCACATCAGGGGACTGACCAATGACCACAGAAGACACCCAGTTCACCGTCGGCAAGACCACTTTCTACCAGGGCGAAAACGGCACCCACCCGCTATTCCGCATCGAGCCCGGTATCCCGTGCAGGGATGCCCGCGAACAGTCTTCGGAGTTGATGGGGTATGTGCGCGAATTGACCATCACCGGGTTGATGGATGGGAAGCCGATGATGATATGGGCTGCGCATTACTTGAGTGCGATGGCCAAGGCGCTGATGGATGATGCCGAGCTGGGGATGAAGCAGTGAGGGTTTGGCTCTAGGTTGCAGGAGGGCTGGCAGGGGGTTGCCGCAGCATTTTCAGCGCCTGGGAGATCGAGCGCCGCCCGCGCGGCGCTCGATCTCACAGGCGATAAAGATGTTGTGCCGGACGCCCCCGCAAAACACCCCACTGCAATTTCTGCTTGCGAACCAACCCACACTGCCATTACTGTATATAGATACAGTAAATTGCAAACCAGTAAAAAGGCATAGAGGTGATGAATGGCCGTCGAAGTGGTGTACCGCAGCAGCCGCGACCCGGAGCGCTTGTTCATGGATAAGGCAGAAGCCGACCGTCACGACAAAATGCTCGAACTGGCAGAGCGCCTGGCTGAAGTGCTGCATAAGGCAGTGCCATCGCTGACCGAGCAGCAGGTTGAAGAAGCCGGTATCTACATGGCCAAGAATCGCGATGTGTTCGCCCGGGCGTTCAAGAGCCAGCCGGATGCGTTGGCCGAGTTGCTCGACGGGCAATCCGCCGAGTGATTACCTGCACCGGCCTCATCGCTGGCAAGCCAGCTCCCACAGGTACCGCAAATCTTGAGAATTGTGAGAAATCTGTGGGGATTTCCACAGGTACGCACAAGTCTTGAAGGTTGTGGGGTATCTGTGGGAGATTCTATGGTTCCTGGCAAGGGTAGCCGCTGCATCTTCAGTGCCTGTGAGATCGAGCGCCGCCCGCGCGGCGCATCGCGAGCTGCGCTCGCTCTAACAGGCGCTGCATACCTTGTGGCAAACACCTGTCAGCCCTGATGCGATCCCCGTGGGCTCGCTTGCCAGCGATGAGGCCGGTGCATGCAACACAAACCCCGTCAGCCATACAACAACCGCTCCGCCAACATCTGCGCCACCCGCGCCGGCGAGCGTTTCTCTGCTTGGGCATGGCCGAACACTTCGGTCAGCCGCGATGGTATGCGTGCCAGGTGCGAGGTGATGGTGCCCAGGTCTTCGCCACGGTGGGTGAGCGCCACGTAAATCAAGCCACCGGCATTGATCACATAATCGGGCGCATACAGTATCCCGCGGGTCTCCAGCTGGTCAGCCACCTGCAAGGTGGTCAGCTGGTTGTTCGCCGCCCCCGCCACTGCCGCGCAGCGCAGTTGCATCACGCTCTGCCCGTTCAGCACCGGCCCCACACCGCACGGGGCAAAGATGTCGCAGGGGGTGCTGATCAACGCATCGTGGGTCACCGGGTGGGCATCGAGCTGCTCAACAGCCAGCCGTACCCGCCCTGTGTCCAGGTCACTCACCAACAGTTCCGCCCCCGCCGCATGCAGTTGTTCGGCCAGGGCGTAGCCAACATTACCCAGCCCTTGCACCGCTACCCGCAGGCCTTCGAAGTTGTAGCTGCCCAAGCGGGCATAGGACGTGGCGCGGATGCCGGCGAATACCCCCATTGCCGCATGCGGTGAGGGATCACCCGAGGCCGTGGTACTGGTCACATGCGGCGTGCTCTGGGCGATGCAGTCCATGTCCAGGGTCGAGGTGCCTGTCCACGGCAATGATGAAACGCCCTTGCAAGGTATCGACGAAGCGGCCGAAGGCCTCGAACAAAGCTGCGCGGTTTTCCACATGCGGGTTGCGCAAGATCACCGCCTTGCCGCCCCCAACGGGCAAGCCCGCCAGTGCCGCTTTGTAGCTCATGCCCTGGGCCAGGCGAATCGCGTCGGCCATGGCGCTTTCGTCATCGGCGTACGGCAGGTAGCGGCAGCCACCCAGCGCCGGCCCCAACTGCTGGCTGTGGATCGCCACCACCGCTTTCAGGCCCGTGGGCGGGTCGGTGAACAAGTGCAGTGACTGGGTACGGGTGCTTTGCATCAGCGCGAACATCGACAGGCTCCCCAACAGGTGCTGCACCCAGTATAAGCCCGGCCTCATGTTTGCAGCCGCCGGCAGACCACTGGACGAAACCCCGCACGGCAGCTAATACTCAAGCGAGTGTGGAGAAGCCCCATGAACCCACGTCAAGCCTGCCTGGCCTGCCTGGAACGCGAGCCCGTCGCCCTGCTGGAAGCCGCATTGTGGGTTGCCGCCGAGCACGACCCTAACGTCGCGCCTGCCGCCAGCCTTGCCACCGTGCACGACCTGCAGCGCGAAATCAGTGCCCACCTGCCCATGCTACCGTTGAGTGAACTGGCACAGCCTCTGCTGCGTCAACTGAATGCACTGGGGTTTGTGCAAGACGAATACCTGCCGTTGCGGCCACATGCCGCCATGCTGGACAAGGTGCTGCAACGCCGCCGAGGCCAACCGCTGGCCCTGGCCATCCTCGCCCTCGAGCTGGCCAGGCGTTTGTGCATACCGCTGGAGGGCGTGGGTTTTCCCGGGCACTTCCTGTTGCGCGTGCCGGGTGCCGACCACCTGCTCGACCCCTGTGGCGGCAGGCGCCTGTACCCCAGCGACTGTCGCGAGCTGCTGGCACGCCAGTTTGGCCCCGACCTCCCGCTGACGGCAGAGCACCTGCGCACCGCCAGCGCGCAGCAGATGCTGCAGCGCCTGTCGCGCAACCTGCGCCAACTGCATATCAGCAATGACAACCACCTGGCGGCGTTGATCGACGCCGAACGGGTCATGCGATTAGGGCCGGTGCAGGTCGCGGACTACATGACCCGCGCCTCGCTTTACCAACACCTGGACTGCCCCCAAGCCGAACGCTACGACCTGGAGCATGCCCTGCTGCTGACGGAAGACCCGGTCCAGCGCCTGAAGCTGTGCGAGCGCATCGGCAAGCTTCCGGCGACGAACCGCTCACTTCACTGAGCCGGGGTGTCCGGCTGCCGGGCCGGGTGGGCCTGGGCGAATGCCGGGTGCGCGGCTGCCAGTGCGGCAACCCGTTGAATGCGCGGGCAACCGCCAAGGTCGACAGCGAAACGCTCAGCCGCGTACAACTGCGGAATCAGGTACACATCGGCCAGGCCCGGGGTATCGCCAAAACAGAAACCCTCATCGCCAATCAACTGTTCCACGGCCGCCAGCCCCTGGCTGATCCAGTGTGCGATCCAGTCGTTCACCTGGCCCTCGTCCTGACCGCCCTGGCGCAGCCGGTTCAGCACGCTGACATTGTGCAGCGGGTGAATGTCGCAACCGATGATCGCCGCCACACCGCGCACCTTGGCCCGCCGCTCGGCATTGGCCGGCAGCAGGGCGGGCTGTGGGTACACCTCTTCCAGGTACTCGATGATCGCCGGCGACTGCACCAGCACTTCACCGCCGTCATTGCGCAAGGCTGGCACGCGGCCCTGCGGGTTGACGGCCCTGTAGCCGGCGCCACGCTGTTCACCTTGCAGCAGGTTCACCGGCAAGGCCTGGTAGGCCAGGCCCTTGAGTGCCAGCGCGATGCGCACCCGGTACGACGAGGTGGAACGGTAATAGGTGTACAGCTCCATGCCCTGCCCCCTCAGTTGGCCGCGACGACCGTGCCACGGCATTCGCCGAAGCCGATGCTGGCCACGCCGTCACGCTGGCAGCGGGCGCGCAGGATGATCTCGTCACCGTCTTCGAGGAACTTGCGCACCTCGCCACTGGCCAGCTCCACCGGCAGTTTGCCGCCTTCGGTGATTTCCAGCAGGCTGCCGTACGAGCCAGGGGTGGCACCGGAGAGGGTGCCCGAGCCGAACAGGTCGCCCGGCTGCAACTGGCAGCCGTTGACGCTGTGGTGGGCAACCAGTTGGGCCACGGTCCAGTACATGCTGCGGGTGTTGCTCAAGGTCAGGCGGTGCGGGGCAAGGCCCTGCTCACGCATGCGCGCGGTCAGCAACAGCACTTCCAGCTCGATATCGAACGCGCCCGCAGCCTGGTCGCGCTCGTCCAGCAGGTACGGCAGTGGCTGCGGGTCGCCTTGCGGCCGGGCCGGCTGGGCGCAGCGGAACGGCGCCAGCGCCTCGGCGGTGACCACCCACGGCGAAATACTGGTAATGAAGCTTTTCGACAAGAACGGCCCCAGCGGCTGATATTCCCAGGCCTGGATGTCGCGCGCCGACCAGTCGTTGAGCAGGCACAGGCCGGCCACGTGTTCGGCAGCATCACCTACCGCAATCGCTTCACCCATGGCGTTGCCCTGGCCTACCCAGATACCCAGTTCCAGTTCGTAGTCCAGGCGCGCACAGGGGCCAAAGCTGGGCTCGGTGTGCCCGGCCGGCAAGGTCTGCCCCTTTGGCCGGCGCACCTCGGTACCCGAGGGGCGGATGGTCGAGGCACGGCCGTGATAACCGATCGGCACGTACTTGTAGTTGGGCAGCAACGGGTTGTCGGGGCGGAACAGCTTGCCGACGTTCTTGGCGTGCTCGATACCCACGTAGAAGTCGGTGTAGTCACCGATCTGCGCCGGTACGTGCAACTGGCAGTCGCCGGCGTGGAGCAGGGCCGGCTTCAGTGCCGCCTGGTGTTCGCTGTGTTCACCCAGCAATGCCTGCAAGCGTTCGCGCAGGGCCAACCGCGCGCTGCACCCCAATGCGAAGAATGCGTTCAGTGCCCCACCCTGGGTCGCCTCGACGGCAGCCTTGGCTGCGCCGTCGAACAGGCCGGCGGCCAGCACCGCCTCCAGGTCGAGGATTGCGTCGCCAATGGCCACGCCACAGCGCTTGGCTTCACCTGGCCGGCTGAAGATGCCCATTGGCAGGTTCTGCAGCGGGAAGTCGCTGTGCCCGTTGGCGTGCTCGACCCAGCTACGGGCAATGGCAGTGTGGTTCATGGGTTATCTCCGGTTCGGGTTGAAGGTGCTCGGCAAGGTGGCCCAGCAACTATCGTAGTCGGCCTGCAATTGCGGGCATTGCAGCGCTTGCACGCTCGGGCGCAGCACCTGGCTGGTCTCGAACATGAACGCCATGGTGTTGTCGACCTTGTGCGGGGCCAACTCGGCGGCAATGGCTTTTTCGCAGGTTTCGGCATCGGGCCCGTGGGCGCTCATCACCCCGTGCAACGACGCCCCACCCGGCAGAAAGCCCTCGGCCTTGGCATCGTAGGCACCCTGGATCAGGCCCATGAACTCGTTCATCAGGTTGCGGTGGAACCACGGTGGGCGGAAGGTGTTCTCGGCCACCATCCAGCGCGGCGGGAAGATCACGAAGTCCATGTTGGCCAGGCCATGCACGCTGGTCGGCGACGTCAGCACGGTGAAGATCGACGGGTCCGGGTGGTCGAAACTGACCGTACCCAACGTGTTGAAGCGGCGCAGGTCGTACTTGTACGGCACGTTGCTGCCATGCCAGGCAACCACGTCCAGCGGCGAATGCTGAAGTTCGCAGGCCCAGTGCTCACCCAGAAACTTCTGGACAAGCTGCTGCGGGCCGGTGGTTTCTTCGTAGTGCGCCACCGGGGTGAGGAAATCCCGCGGGTTGGCCAGGCCATTGCTGCCGATCGGGCCCAGGTCCGGGAGGCGCAAGGGGGCGCCGTGGTTTTCGGCGATGTAGCCGCGGGCCTGGCCGTCGAGCAACTCGACACGGAACTTCATGCCACGCGGGATCACCGCAATCTCCAGCGGCTCGACCTGCAGCACGCCCAGCTCGGTGGCAATGCGCAGGCGACCCTGTTCCGGCACCAGCAACAGTTCGCCATCGGCGTTGAAGAACACCCGTTCCATGGAGCGGTTGGCGCGGTAGATGTAGATGCTCACGCCGCTCGGTTTGTCTGCCGTGGCGTTGGCCACCATCGGCAGCCAGCCTTCGATGAAGTCGGTGGGTTCGGCGGGAATCGGCTGGGGGCCCCAGCGCAGGCGATTGGGGTTGATGCCCCCCAGCGGGCCCTGTAGCGGTTGGCGCGCCAGGCGCTCGAAACGTGGGTGCAAGGCAGACGGGCGGATACGGTACAACCAGGTCCGCCGCAGCTCGCTGCGGGCCATGGTGAACGCCGTGCCGGACAGCAGTTCGGCGTACAGCCCGTAGGGCGCCTGCTGCGGCGAGTTCTGCCCGACCGGCAAGGCACCGGGCAGCGCTTCGCTGGCAAACTCGTTGCCGAAGCCGCTGAGGTAGTGAAGGTCGGGTGATGGATCGCGATTCATCGGTGCCTCCGGGCTCTGGCCGAGCCGTTGCGGGCAGTTGGCTGCAGGCCCTGGGGTGGGCGGCAGCGGGTCTGCATTGTTTTTATCGTAATCAGATTACGAATAACGTAATTTGCCCCGCGCATGGCGTCAAGCTATAAAGGCCCGACTGAAGAATCCGGAAGCAGCTGTCCATGGCCAAAGCCAGTACCACCGCCGACAACGGCAAGCAGAAAGTCCGCTCTGCGGAGGTCGGCACCGACATCCTCAAGGCCTTGGCTGAATTGGCCCCTTCCACCTCGTTGTCACGCCTGGCCGAGCATGTGCAGATGCCGGCGAGCAAGGTGCACCGCTACCTGCAGGCATTGATCGCCAGCGGGTTTGCCGAACAGGATGCTGCCACCAACCATTACGGCCTGGGGCGTGAGGCATTGCGGGTGGGGCTGGCGGCGCTGGGCAGCATCGATGTGCTGAAAATTGCTGCACTGCCCCTGTCGCAACTGCGCGACGAACTGAACGAAAGCTGCTTCATCGCCGTGTGGGGTAACCAGGGCGCGACCGTGGTCAGCATCGAGCCCGCGGTGCGGGCGGTGACCGTGGTGACGCAGATCGGTTCGGTGCTGCCGCTGCTCAGCTCATCGACCGGGTTGGTGTTCGCTGCCTACCTGCCCGAGCGGGAAACGGTAGACCTGCGTGACCGTGAACTGGCCGCCCTGCAGCACTCTGCCGACGATTATCAAGCGCTACTGGCCGGCATACGCGAACGTGGCCTGCACCATGTACACGGTTTGTTGATGCCGGGCGTGGATGCATTGTCGGCCCCGGTATTCAATGCCCTGGGGCAGGTTGCGGCGGTGATGACCGTGGTCGGGCCTACATCGATCTTCCATGCCGACGAGCATGGCCCGGCGGCACAGCGGTTGCTGGCGGCAACGCGGGAAACCAGCTGGCGAATGGGCTACTCGCCCGCGGCTTGAACAGTTGCGCAACTGTTGCCCGAAACGTAAAGGTGAATGTCATAAGCGGCTATTTTTCCTACGGGATCAAGCGCTTATTCTTTACTCACTGGCCGGCATGAAGGGCTCTCCCCCCCGCCTTTCAGGCCTGCGAGGTGCACTGACGTAGATTTTGAAGCTCCTTGATCTAACGTCTCGATTGGCCGCTGCGGCTTGCAGCGGCTTTTTTTTTTGCGCTGAATAATGACGCCCGCGGACATCGGCAAAGCCTCAGGGCCACGCGACACCTGTAGGAGCGGCCTTGCGTCGCGAACGGGCTGCGAAGCAGCCCCTGCAATTTAGCCGCCAACGCTGAAATCCTGTGGCCGCTTCGCGCCCCTTTCGCGACGCAAGGCCGCTCCTTACAATGGCCTTACAACGGGTATTTCTGCAGGTTGGCCATCATCTGCTGCAGCGCCTGCAAGCTGTCCTGCGGGTGCACTGCCCCTTCGAAATCACCAATGTGCTCCCACTGCTGCGCGACCTGCTCGGGCGTAAAGCCTTCGCGCGGGTCGAAACCCACCCCCAGGCTACGCTCCCAGCGCACCTTGCCGATCCAGCCCCCGCCCACCTCGAACAGCTCGCCGCTGCCCTGGCACTGTTCGCTGCCCAGGTACACCACCAAGGGGCTGACCAACTCCGGCTTGAGCCGTTCGAACACCTGCGGGGGAATCAGCCCTTCCGTCATGCGCGTACCGCCGGTTGGGGCAATGGCGTTGACCAGGATACCGTGCTTGCGCCCTTCGATGGCCAAGGTCCGGGTAAGCCCGTACAGGCCCAGCTTGGCCATGCCGTAATTGGCCTGGCCAAAATTACCGTAGATACCAGAGGTGGATGCCGTGAATATCACCCGCCCCCAGTTCTGCTCACGCAGGTGTGGCCAGGCCGCGCGGGTAACTTTGTAGGCGCCTTCGACATGCACCTGGTAAACCTGCTCCCAGTCGCTGTCGTCCATCTTGTGGAAGGTCTTGTCACGCAGGATGCCGGCGTTGTTCACCACGACATCGACGCGGCCATAGCTGTCCAGGGCCTGCTCGACAATGCGGGCACCCTGGCTGACCGAGTCATGGTTGGCAACCGCACTGCCCCCGGCGGCGCGAATCTCCTGCACCACCCGATCAGCAGCGCTGGCGCTGGCGCCCTCCCCGTGGGTGGAACCGCCGAGGTCGTTGACCACCACCTTGGCCCCGCGCGCGGCGAACAGCAGCGCGTGGGCACGGCCCAGGCCGCCACCGGCGCCGGTAACGATCACCACACGATCTTGCAGAAGTACAGGCTCGCTCATGCCAAGGGCTCCAGGCAGGTTCAGGTCAGCCGAGTGTCTGCCGCCGGCGGCAAGCAGACAATCAAGCTCACGCAGGCTGAATGCCTGGTAATAACGCCGAGCCATGAGGCCCGCTCAGGACCACGCCACTTTCGCCTGGCAAAAGCTCAGCGGTTGCTCACGAAAGGCCAGGTAATGCCGCAGCACCTGCACCGGCGCCTCGGTGTGCGGGTAGTGGCCTATACCCTGCAGTTGCACGGTGTCTGGCTGTGGCACCAGTTGCCGGTAACGCTCAAGCATGTGCGCGCCGGACAATGGGTCGACCATGCCGTTGATCAGCCGCATGGGCACACCTGGGCACTGCATGGCCGCAACCCAGCGCTCACGGTGCAGGCGGCGCTCCAGCAGGTAGCCCACCAGTTTATGCAGCACGCGCGTACCGCGGTTGGCGGCGATCAGGCTCCAGAAATCGTCCAGGGCACTTTCGCTCGGGTGGGTGCAGGGGCCATGGACCTGGGTCATGTTGCGCACCAGGTCGTCACGCCCGAAGGAGCGACCCACCAGCCAGCCGAAGCGGCTCAGCAGCAACTTCTGGATCAGCAGCAGGTGACAGCTTTCGGCGAACAGGCCACTGTTGAGAAATACGCAGCTGGCTACCTCGGCGCGCTGCTCATGGTGCCGCGCCAGCAACTCCTGAGCGACGCTGCCGCCATAGTCGTGAGCCAGCAGGTGCACCGGTTGGTCCACCTGCAAGTGGGCGAGCAGCGCCTGCTGCAGGTCGGCTTGCTCGATCAGGCTGTAGGCGTGGTCCACCGGTTTGGCCGAATCGCCAAAACCGAGCATGTCGCAGGCAATCACCCGAAAGCGTTGCGTCAAAGGCCCCCACAGGTAATGCCAGTCCCAACTGGCGGTGGGGAAGCCGTGTAAAAGAAGCAGGGGCTCTCCTTGCCCTGCGGTCCAGTAGCGGATGCTCTGGCCCCGGAATGTGAAGCTCTGTCCCCGGGTACGCCAGACGCACAATGGAATTTCGGCCAAAGGCATCAGAAGTAACCCGGTTAAGTGGTGTGGACTGGATAGGGCAAGGCTGCGGTCATTGCATGTCACCTCGGCACTTTCATGTGCTCTCTATGTCGAGGGTGAGTCTAGCCAGCCCTACCAGGGGTGGAACTTGCGTTGCCAGCCAGCTTGATGACTGAGCGAGTCAGTGGCACGAACGGTCAGAGCAACATGGCCAGCAGCGGTGCTGCGAACAGGTTCAGCAGTCCGGTCAGGACCATGACCAGGCCGGCCACCGAGCCTTCCTCGCGGCCCACTTCCTGGGCCCGGCTGACCCCGGCGCCGTGCGCGCCCACGCCGAACAATGCCCCCCGGGCCAACGGCGTGCGCAGCGGCAACCAACGCAGCAGCACGCCACCGAACATGGCACCGAGCACCCCGGTGAACATCACGAACACCGCCGTCAGCTCGGGCACACCGCCCAGGTCATGGGCCAAGGGCATGGCAAAGGGCGTGGTGATGGAACGCGGCACCAGCGACAGGCTGGTCGCATTGTCCAGCGCCAGCAGGTGCGCCAACCCCCAGGAACTGGCGATGGACGCACTGCTGCCCGCCAGCATGCCGACCAGCAAGGCCGGCCAATGCCGGGCAAGCATGGCCCGCTGCTGCCAGATCGGCACGGCAAAGGCCACGGTCACCGGGCCGAGCACGCCCATCAGCCAGTGGGTATTGCGCGCGTACTCGGCATAGGCGGTGTGCAGCGGCACAGCCACCGCCAGCAGCAACACCGGCACCAGAATCAGCGGCGACAGCAGGTAGCGCTTGCTGCGCCGGTACAGCCAGCGGCTGCCCAGGTAAGCCAGCAACGTCAGCGCCAGCCAGAACAACGGCATGGGTTCAAGGCTCATGGCGCATGCTCCAGCGGCACACAAGTTCGACGGTCAGGGCCGTCACCACCATCACCATCAGCGTGCTCACGGCGATCACCAGCAGGATGCGCCAGCCCTCGTCCCGGATCAGCGCGCCATAGTCCAGCAGGCTCATCAGTGCAGGAATGAAGAACAGCAGCATTTCGGCCATCAACCAACCGGCGCCGAGTTGGAGCATGGCTGGCTTCAGTGCCCCCACGGCGAACAACAGCAACAACAACGCCAGGCCCATGACCCCGCCGGGAATAGGCCAGCCCAGCCAAGTGGCCAGCTGGCCACCGAGTGCAAACAGGGCATACAGGGTCGCCAGCTCGGCAAGCAGGCGCAGCAGTTTTTTCAGTAACGCGGGTTTCATGGCGGTGTTCCTCGACAGGCCCTCATTTTAAGTTTTGGCTGCCTAGGCCAGAAGCGAATTGTTAGACTGGCTACCATTCCATAATGGAATTGGCACATGGAATTCAAACAGCTGCGCAGCTTCATCGAAGTGGTGCACCGAGGCGGCTTTACCCAAGCCGCACAGACCCTGCACATCAGTCAGTCGGCCGTCAGCAAGCAAGTGGCGCAGCTTGAGCAAGATGTGGGCCAGCCGCTGCTGGAACGCCAGGCATCACACCTGCACCTGACCGCCGCCGGGCGCATCGTGCTTGAGCGCGGCGAGGCCCTGCTGCGCCAACGCCAGGCGCTGCTCAACGAATTGGACGATCTGAGCCAGATGGAGCGTGGCGAACTGCGCCTGGGCTTGCCGATGCTGGGCAGCGATGCGCTGTTCGCCGGTTTGTTCGCCGAATACCGGCGGCGCCACCCGAACATCGCCATCCAGCTAGTTGAGGGTGGCAGCCGTAGCATCGAGCAGGCCGTCAGAAGTGGCGAGCTGGAGCTCGGTGGCAGCCTTACGCCCAGCGACGACGGGTTCGAATACCAGCCATTCTGCAATGAGCCGCTGGATGCCCTGCTACCGGCGGGGCATGCGTTGGCAGGCCTGGGCGGGGTGCACCTGAAGCAATTGGCCGCAACGCCGTTCCTGCTCTACCAGCGCAGTTTCGTGCTCAATGACCGTTTGGTGAAAGCCTGCCAGCAGCAGGGCTTCACCCCGACGGAAGGCGGGCGCAGTGGCCAGGCGGATTTCCTGGCAGCGTTGGTCGCGGCAGGCCAGGGCGTGGTGCTGCTGCCCCGGGTGGTGGCAAAAGCCCTGGAACGCCCTGGTGTGGTGCGTATGCCCCTGCGCTCACCGGGGGACCTGCGCTGGGACATTGCCTTCATCTGGCGGCGTGGCGCGTATTTGTCGCGGGCCGCGCAAGCGTGGTTGGCGCTGCTGCGCGAGTGGCCGGTACCCGGCAGCGAGGCATGAATCGGGATCTGGCTGGCAGGTCTGCCCGGACACTCCCTGCGGCAGGCCCATAATTGCTAAACCTGACCGTCAGCCTTTCAAGGCATCAGCCAACTCGGCCAGCCACGGCTCGGCATCCGTTTCCGGGGTCACCGTCTCGCTGGCATCCAGTTGCAGCATCGGCTGCACCTCGCGCACGCCCAGCTCGGCAAACAGCTCGCGCAGCTGTTCGCCACCCCCGCAGTAGGTATCGCCATAGCTGGAATCGCCCAGCGCAATCACTGCACCCGGCAGGCCACGGAAGGCCGCTGGCAGGCTGTCACGCAGGCTGCTGTACAAGGGCATCAGGTTGTCCGGCAGCTCACCCATACCGGTAGTCGATGTCACGGCCAGCAGGGCCTGCGGGGCAAAACCTTCAAGGTCCTGCAAAGTGGCCCGTGCGGCGTGCCAGGCTTGGTAGCCGGCGGCCTTGAGCTTCGTTTCTGCATGACGGGCGACTTCTTCGGCGGTGCCATAGACCGATCCGGAAATAATGGCGACTTTCATCGGGTAGAGGATTCCGAAACTGAGTGAAAACGTAGGATACTAGCATTCAGCGCTGGCAAAAGGCCGCCTCTGCCAAAGCCGCCTGCTACAGCGCGTCCGTTTTTACTGCCTGCCGCATGGCCTGAACATGATCAACGCAAAACTGCTGCAATCGATGGTCGACGCATCCCATGACGGGATCGTGGTTGCCGAACAGGAAGGCGACGACACCATCCTCATTTACGTCAACGCCGCGTTCGAACGCCTGACCGGCTACAGCCGGGACGAAATACTCTACCAGGATTGCCGCTTCCTGCAGGCTGACGACCGTGACCAGCTCGCGCGTGCGCGCATTCGCAAAGCCTTGGCCGAACGCCGCCCGTGCCGGGAAGTGATGCGCAACTACCGCAAGGATGGCACTGCCTTCTGGAACGAGCTGTCGATCACGGCGGTAAGGAACGACGCCGAGCGACGTACCTACTTCATCGGCATTCAGAAGGACGTCACCCGCCAGGTGGAAATGGAGCGAGAGCTGGCCGAACTGCGCGCTCGTCTGAAAGCCGACGAACGCACCTGAACCAAGCCCCCCGGTTACGGTCAACTACGTTGAAGAAATCGCCACCACCGAGTTCGATCATGCAAGCAGACGCCCTTCTTACCCAGGACGAGCTGGATTTCATTCAGAGCATGCAGCATTCGCCCAACCTGAACCTGGCCGACTCGATGTCGAGCCTGCAGGTCAATGGCGACCGCCGTATCCAGAGCTTGCTCACCCGCCTGGTGGCCAATGAACAAGTGACCTTGCAGGCGCAATTCAACAACCAGCAAATCAGCTTCCCGCTGCAATTGGTGGAAGACGAATTCCACGCTTTGCACCTGCAAGTCGGCTCCCCGGAAATCTACGAGGACGGCCCCATGCTGCGGCCATGGCGCCTGTCGCTGGAGCAGCCCAGCGCCCTGCTCGACGGCCATGGCGCGCCTGGCGGGCTGTGGGTACGGGAAATTTCCTTCAAAGGCGTGCTGGTGGAGCTGCGTGGCCTGCCAAGCGCGCCGGCACGTTTCGACCTGCGCTTCGCCCCCGGCAACATCCAGCCGATCGAACTGCAGGGTGTGCTGGGCCGGCGTATTGGCCCGGACCTGGCAGCGTACGACCTTGGCCAAAGCCCAGCGGAAGAAATCGAACGCCTGCGCGACTACATCCTGCAGGCCCATTGCCGCGCCCACCCCGAACTGCACACTCAGGTGTCCAGCTGACCTGCCAGGCACTGGCGCAGACGCTGACGCATCACCCCGCCCTGTGCCCCCAGGCAAACCAGGGGGCTACCCGCCAGGCCGCCGCTGGCCTGGTCCGTTGCCTCTCCCGCCAGCAATAACGCGCAGCCCAGCACCGACGCCAGCCGCTTCAGATAGCGGCTGACCTCTGCAGTGAGCGGCTGGTGGGAAAACAGCACGAGGGCGTCTGGTTTCATGCGTTCGCAGACCAGCGCCAGCTCTTGCAGGGGCTGCCCACACACCAACGGCGTCACGCCAACCTCGTCACTGCCCAGCAGCAGGCTGGTGACCAGCAGTTCAAGCTCATGGCATTGCCCCGGCAAGGGCACCAGCAGCACGTTGTGGCGACGCGGCGCGGCCGCCAGCTGCAAACGCGTGAACACCCGCCCGCGCAAAAACTGGTCAAAAAACAGCCACTCGCTGGTCTGGCCGTAGCCGCCATGGCGCACGGCCAGGTCGTGCCACACCGGCATGAAAACCTCAGCGAAAACCTGATCGAGCGTGCTGGCGGCAAACACCTCCTCATAAAGGCGGCCCAGCCCTGGCAGGTCAAAGCGTTGCACTGCCAAGCGCACCTGCTGCTGCCAGCCTAGCGAGCTGTCCACTGCGCGCGTGGCCTGCCCGGCAAGCGCCTGGCTGCGGGCAAGGATGCTGCCCACCTTGCTGACCGCCACGCCGCGCTCCAGCCAGCCGAGGATACTGCGGATATCGTCGACGTCCCCCTGGGAATACAGGCGGTGGCCGCTGTCGGTGCGGATGGGCTGGATCAGACCGTAACGGCGCTCCCAGGCGCGCAGGGTCACCGCATTGACGCCAGTCAGGCGGGAGACTTCACGGATCGGAAACAGCACTTGCTGCTCGAAGCTCGCATCGCCCCCCGGCTTGCGTCCCAGTTCGCTCATCTGCACGGCATCCTGTGTGCTGGAATAGAGGGCCTAGTCTACTACGACAGCGCCGGGCACAGGTTGCGACCATTTGCCGGCTGACAGTTGCCACACAGCACAACTGCGCGATAATCCGCGCCCGATTCTTGCATGTCTGCCTGCGTTGCCCACCACCCCGGGCCACGCAGCCAAGGGGCCGGCTACCCGCCAGCCCCGTTGCCAGGAGATACACAATGTCTACCCCACCCGTTACCCTGATGGTGTCGCGCCGCGCCGCACATGGCCGCTACCAGGACCTGTTGGCCTGGCTGCATGAGGGCGAACAGCTGGCCACTGACTTCCCCGGCTACCTGGGCTCGGGCATTCTCGCCCCACCCCACGATGGCGACGAGTTCCAGATCATTTTCCGCTTCAGCGATGAGCCCACCCTGCATGCCTGGGAGCATTCGGCCTCACGGCGGGCCTGGTTGCAGCGCGGCAATGGCCTGTTCGAGCGCCCCAAAGAGGCGCGCGTCAGTGGCATTGACGACTGGTTTGGCGCCAGTGCGGTGCAGAAACCGCCGCGCTGGAAACAGGCCGTGGCCATCTGGCTGGCGTTCTTCCCGGTGTCGTTGGCGTTCAACACGGCGTTCGGCCACTGGCTGGCCGCACTCGACCTGGTACCACGGGTACTGCTCAGCACCCTGGCCCTCACGCCACTGATGGTGTACCTGTTCATCCCGTTGTCCACCCGCCTGCTGGCCGGTTGGCTACAGCCCTCTTCGGCCACCGCGGGCGCCCTGCGCAGCCGCTGAGGCCAGGCCGTACAACGGGCAAACAGTTCGGGTATGCTGGGCGGCAACCACAGGACAGACAAGTTGACCGCCCCGAACATGAACAGCCCAATTCTCGTTACCGGAGCCAGCCAGCGCGTCGGGCTGGCCCTGGCCCTTGAACTGGCACAGGCCGGCCATACGGTGGTCAGTGCCAGCCGTACCGTACAGCCACAGGCGGCCCACCCGAACATCGTGCAGTTCCAGGCAGACCTGTGCCGGGCAGACGACCGCCAGGCGCTGATCGACTACCTGGTCGAGCATTACGACGGCCTGCGCGCCATCATCCATAACGCGTCGTTGTGGCTGGACGATGGCCTGGACAACCTCGAGACCATGTTCCGCCTGCATGTAGAGGCGCCCTACCACCTCAACCTGGCCTTGGGCGAAATGCTGGCCAAGCAGGACAAGGCCGACATCATTCACATCTGCGACGAAACCTCCTCGCGCGGCAGCAAGAGCCACATTGGCTATGCCGCCACCAAGGCTGCGCTGCAGAACATGGTGCTGTCGTTCGCTGAAAAATATGCGCCCAAGGTGCATGTGAACGGTATCCTTCCCGGGCTGCTGATCCTCAAGGAAGGGGGTGACGAAGCCTACCGCCAGCACACCTTGAAAAAGGCCCTGCTGGAGTTCGAACCCGGCGCCGGGCCACTGATCGAGACGGTCAAGTACCTGCTCGCCAGCCAGTACAGCACCGGCAGCCAGGTGGTCATCAATGGTGGCCGCCACCTGAAGAATCGCATGACGTGAGAGCCCACATGACCCCACAGCAACAGCTTGAACTCGAAGCCGCCGCGTTCCGGCGCCTGGTCGACCATTTGCAGAAACGCACCGACGTGCAGAACATCGACCTGATGAACCTGTCCGGCTTCTGCCGCAACTGCCTGTCCAAGTGGTACAAGGCTGCGGCTGACGAGCGTGAGCTCGACCTGAGCCTGGATGACGCCCGCGAAGCGGTGTACGGCATGCCTTATGCCCAGTGGAAAGCCCAATACCAGAAAGAAGCCAGCGCCGAGCAGCAAGCGGCGTTCGAAAAAGGAAAACCTCGTGACTGATCTAGATACCCTGCGCGCCAGCCTGGCCAGCGGCCAACATGCCTTTGCCGACACCCTGGCGTTCATTGCCGAGCACTACAGCTATCAGCCGCAGGCGTTCAACAATGGGGGTGTCGAGAATGCCGCCGGGCAGAACGAAGGTTCGTGCAAAACCTTGGGCCTGGCAGTGCTTGAAGGGCTGAGCGATCAGGAAGCGTTGCTGGCTTTCGGCGAGCACTACCGGGATGTGCTGGCCACGCCTGAGGGCAGTGACCATGGCAATATCCGGGCGCTGATCAAGCACGGCCTGGCCGGTGTGACGTTCGCTGCGCCGCCACTGTCGCGCAAGGCTTGAGATTGCCGGGGCTGCTTTGCAGCCCATCGCCGGCAAGCCAGCCCCGACACAGGCCTTGAAGGCACCGCTGTCGAAATGGGAGCTGGCGTGCCAGCGATGAGGCCAGCACGGTGTGAAATTACAACTCGACGCAGTCGAACTTCACATCGGTGGCTACGTCTTCGTCGTAGTTGACGTCAGCGCGCTCAAAGCCGAACAGGTTGAGGAACTGCTTCTTGTAACCGGCGTAGTCGGTCAGCTGGAACAGGTTCTCGGTGGTCACCTGCGGCCACATGGCCTTGCAGGCATCCTGCACGTCGTCGCGCAGTTCCCAGTCGTCCAGGCGCAGGCGGGCCTTCTCGTCCACTTCGGCCGGGGCGCCATCGGCACGGTACATGCGGTCGCGGAACATGCGGTCCAGTTGGTCCTGGGTACCCTCGTGCACACCCTTTTCCTGCATGATCTTGAAGACCATCGACAGGTACAGCGGCATCACCGGAATGGCCGAGCTGGCCTGGGTCACCACCGACTTCAACACCGCCACGTTGGCGCCGCCCTTCACTTCAGCGGCCAGCTTCTTGTCCAGGCGCAGCGCGGTTTCATCCAGGTCCTGCTTGGCCTGGCCCAGGGCGCCGTGCCAGTAGATTGGCCAGGTGATCTCGGTGCCGATGTAGCTGAAGGCCACGGTACGGGCACCCTCGGCCAGTACGTCGGCGCCCGCCAGGGCGTCGATCCACAGTTGCCAGTCCTGGCCACCCATGACGGTAACGGTGTCGGCGATTTCCTGCTCGGTGGCCGGCTCGATGCTGGCCTCGATGATGGTGTCCTTGTTGGTGTCGATGGCAGTCGACTTGTACGGCTGGCCGATCGGCTTGAGTGCCGAGCGGATCACTTCACCGGTCTGCGGCAGCTTGCGCACCGGCGACGCCAGCGAGTAGATGACCAGGTCGACCTTGCCACCCATTTCGTTCTTGATCAGCTCGATGACCTTGGCGCGGGCTTCGTTGGAGAAGGCGTCGCCGTTGATCGACTTGCTGTACAGGCCCTCGGCCTTGGCGAACTTATCGAAAGCCGCAGCGTTGTACCAGCCAGCGGTGCCGGCCTTGGTTTCGGTGCCTGGCTTTTCGAAGAATACGCCCAGGGTGTCGGCCTTGAAGCCGAACGCTGCAGTAATGCGTGCTGCCAGGCCATAGCCACTGGAAGCACCGATGACCAGGACCTTCTTCGGACCATCCTCGCGCACGCCCAGCTTGCGGGTGGCTTCGATCTGGTCACGGACGTTGAGCTCGCAGCCCTTCGGGTGAGTCGTGGTGCAGATGAAACCGCGAACCTTAGGATGAATGATGGCCAATGTCTGTACCTCGTCAGGTTTATGCTGGGGAAGCGCCACATGGGCGTTTCCTGTTGATCAGAGGGTGAGACTACCCCCGCAGGTTATCCGACACATATTACGGGGTGATCCGGGCGATGCAAAACCGGGGTGGACCGCTGCGCGCCCATTCATTTGCTTTTCACATCAATCTCAAAGAAAAACAAACTTAACAAATGAGCCCAGGGCACCGATGCTTGAAGCCCTACGCCCACCGCACGGAGAACAACAACATGAACGACGTGGTCATCGTCGCCGCAACCCGTACCGCCATCGGCAGCTTCCAGGGTGCCCTGGCCAGCGTGCCTGCGGTCGACCTCGGCGCCGCCGTGATCAAGCGCCTGCTGGAGCAGACCGGGCTGGACCCGGCGCAGGTCGACGAAGTCATCCTCGGCCAGGTGCTGACCGCCGGCGCCGGGCAGAACCCGGCGCGCCAGGCCGCGATCAAGGCCGGCCTGCCCTTCAGCGTACCGGCGCTGACCCTGAACAAGGTCTGCGGCTCGGGCCTGAAAGCCCTGCACCTGGCGGCCCAGGCCATCCGCTGCGGTGACGCCGAGGTGGTGATTGCCGGGGGCCAGGAGAACATGAGCCTGGCCCCCTATGTGATGCCCTCGGCCCGCACCGGCCAGCGCATGGGCCATGGCCAGCTGATCGACAGCATGATCACCGATGGCCTGTGGGATGCCTTCAACGACTACCACATGGGCATCACTGCCGAAAATCTGGTGGACGAGTACGGCCTCAGCCGTGAACAGCAGGATGCCTTTGCCGCCGAGTCGCAACGCAAGGCACTCGCTGCCATCGAGGCCGGCCGCTTCGATGCGGAGATCACCCCTGTCGTGCTGCCGCAGAAGAAGGGCGAGCCGAAAGTGTTCGCCCGTGATGAGCAGCCGCGCCCGGACACCACTGCCGAGTCGCTGGGCAAGCTGCGCGCAGCGTTCAAGAAAGACGGTAGCGTCACCGCTGGCAATGCCTCCAGCCTGAACGACGGCGCTGCCGCCGTGCTGCTGATGAGCGCCACCAAAGCCGAGGCCCTGGGCCTGCCGGTGCTGGCGAAGATCGCCGCTTATGCCAGTGCCGGGGTAGACCCGGCGATCATGGGCATCGGCCCGGTTGCGGCAACGCGGCGCTGCCTGGACAAGGCCGGCTGGCAGCTGAGCGAACTGGACCTGATCGAAGCCAACGAAGCCTTTGCTGCACAGGCACTGGCCGTGGGCAAGGCGCTGGAGTGGGATGCGGCACGGGTCAATGTGAACGGTGGGGCGATTGCCTTGGGCCACCCGATTGGTGCGTCCGGCTGCCGGGTGTTGGTGACCTTGTTGCACGAGATGATCAAGCGCGATGCCCACAAAGGCCTGGCGACCTTGTGCATTGGCGGTGGCCAAGGTGTTGCACTGGCTATCGAACGTTGAGCGGCGTTTGAGTTGAGCAGGCCCGGCCTGTTCGCGGGCTTGCCCGCTCCCACAGGGTAGCGCAGGTTTCAATACATGCGCTGTACCTGTGGGAGCGGGCAAGCCCGCGAACAGGCCGGCACAAGCAGCAGATGATCAAGCCGCGACTCGGTACTGCTCCAGCGAGGCGGCCAGCGCAGCCACTTCGCGGCACTTCTGCACAGCCACCTCTACGGTGCCATGCGCCAACGAACAGGCCGGCGCCAGCCACAGCCGCGCCCCCAGGCGTTCATGGGCGTCTTGCAACAGCCCCAGGGCATTGTCCGACTCGCAAGGCGCGCCATCGCGGCCATCAACCAGGCCCAGCGACAGCACTTTGTAGGCCGGCAGGCGGTCAAGGATGGCCTGATACTGTGCCGGCGCCTGCACCAGATCGATGTGCAGGCCATCGACTGGCAGGTTGGCGGCCAGGCCAAGGTTGCCATCCAGGCCACCGGCGTACGTGGCAATCAACTTCTTCAACGGTGCACGCTGCAGGATGTTGTAGACGCGCTCGAAGGCGTTTTTCCAGTCCTGTGGCAGGTCGTGGGCGAGGATCGGTTCGTCGATCTGGACCCATTCGACGCCCAGCGCAGCCAAGCGGTTGAGGGCCTGATCATACAAGGGCAGCAGGCGATCGAGCAGTTCCAGCTTGTCGAAGTCGGCGTTGCGGGCCTGGCCCTGCCACAGGTAGGTCAACGGGCCAATCACGACAGGCTTGATGGCATGGCCCAGCGCGTTGGCATGCTCCACCTCTTCGAACAAGGGTTCCCAGTTGAGGGCAAACGGCTGGTCATCGGTACCCGGCAGCTGGCCACATTGGCCGGTTTCGCCGACAGGCAGCAGTTCGATACCGGCGTCCTTCTGCACTTGCCAGTGGCGGGCCCGCAGTTCGCGGTCGCCGCCAATGTGTGGAAAGCCCAGGTTGTGTGCCAGTGCCATGTGTCGCCCCTCAGCATGCTCAAATTGATGAGGGGATTTTCCAGTGGATCGTGGTGTTGAGACAAACTCATAAAATTTGAGATGAACCCAAGAAATTCTCATGATCCTGAGGGCGCAGGGGCCGACCCATGTCTTGTTCAGAGCACCAGCCTGCGCATCCGGACATGACCTCCTGCCCCTTCTGCCGCACAATGCCACCCTGACCATACCAGGTGCCCGGCCTCATGAGCCTGCTGAAAACCGCGCTGCGTGAACACCATTTCGTCTGTGTCATGGAGTTTGTGCCCAAAGCCTCTGCAGAACGCTTCGCTGCGATGCAAGCGATCATGGACCGTGCGCAGCTGTGCGGCTGGCCAATGACCGTGGCCATCGGCGACCGCGTCGGCAGCCCGCTGGACATGTCGCCGCTGGACGCCCTGGCCTCGTTCGACCGCCCGGTGCCGGCCCTGCCGCATTTCTCCGGCAAGGACCGCGAACGCCACCACTTGCTCGCGCAATTGCAGCGCATGGAGGCGGCCGGCCTCGACCAGTTGCTGCTGCTGACCGGTGACCGTTTGCCTGGGCATGAACCCGGCCAGCGCCCGGTGCGCTACCTGGAGTCGGTGGCCGCGCTGCAGATTGCCCGCCAGGCCTGCCCGCACTGGTTGCTGGGCGCGGCGCTGAACCCGTTCAAGTACCACGAGGAAGAAGGCGGTGCGCAGTACTTCAAGGCCGAGAAAAAACTGGCTGCGGGGGCCGACTTCCTTACCTTGCAACTGGGCTTCGACGCAGCCAAACACCAGGAAGCCATGCACTGGATGCGCCGCCAGGCCGCGCCCAAACCCATGCTGGCCTGCCTGATGAGCCTCAACCATGGCCGTGCAGCGATGCTCGACCACGTCGCCGGCGTGACCGTTACCCCCTCCATGCGCGAGATGCTCGAGGCGGAAACGGCGCAGTCCAAGGCTTTTGCCCAGTCGCGCAGCGTTGATCGCCTTGCCTTGCAGATCATCGGAACGAAGCTGATGGGTTACGCGGGCGTGCACCTGTCGGGCATTCATGACCTGAAGCAGCTGCTTGCCCTTGAAGCGCGACTGGCGTACTGGCAAACGCACGTCCACACCCTGGAGCAATGGGCGCCCGCCTGGCAAGCCAGTTGGCAAATGCCGGGGCTGCCGGCAGTCACCTTCCATCCCCCCCAGGCCAACTGGCGCCAGGGCGAATCAAGGGTCGATGCCTCGTTCAAGGAAAAAGCCCGCTACCACCTGATGCATGGCATGCATGGGCTGCTGTTCAGCCGCCGCAACAGCCTGAGCAAGGCGTTTGGCTGGGCGGTGCGCCAGCCACTGTGGACTACCCGCCTTGGCGCACAGGTGCTGCACACCCTGGAGCGCAGTGTTAAGCGCCCGTTGGTTGGCTGTGATACCTGCGGCCGCTGCCGCCTGGAAGACACCTTGTACACCTGCCCGGAAACCTGCCCCAAGGGCCTGGCCAATGGCCCCTGTGGGGGCACCGCGCTCAACCGCTGCGAGTTCGGCGACCGCGAGTGCATCCACAGCATCAAGTACCGCACGGCCAAGGCCGTGGGGCAAACCGCCGTGCTGAGGGAGCGGCTGATCCCCTGCATCGAGGAGCAAACGCGCCACCGCAGCTCGTGGCCGCAGTGGTTCGCGCCACCCTCGCCGGGCCGGGTCAGCCCTCAGCCAGCGCCTCGAACCCAGCCCGAATCGTAGCCTCGGGCAGGTCATCGGCAATGAAGACCATCACGCTTTCGCGGGTTTCGCCTTCGGCCCACTCGGCGTCCCAGTCGAAGCCATATAGCTTGAGCACACCCTGGAACACCAGCTTGCGGTCCTCGCCGGCAATGTTCAGCACGCCCTTGTAACGCAGCAGCTGCTTCCCATGGGTTTCCAGCAGCTCGTTCATGAAGCCGCTGAGGCGGTCGATATCCAGCGCGGCTTCGGTACGCAACACCAGGGTGCCGATGCGGTCGGGGGTGGCCGGCTTGAGCACCGGGCGCAGCGAGGGTTTCAGGTTTGCGCCCAGGTCGGGGTTGAGGTTGAAGCCGCGCACGTCCAGCAACTCTGCCAGGTCGATGCAACCGTGCTCGACCACTCGGATCGCCGCCCGCCCGTTGATACGGGCCAGGCGTTCGCGCAGGGCCTGGACCGCAGCCGGCTCGACGAGGTCGGTCTTGCTCAGCAACAGGCGATCGGCAAAGCCAACCTGGGCCTGGGCGATGGTCTGGGTCAGATGCAACTCGGCATGCTTGGCATCGACCAGGGTGATGATGCCGTCGAGGATGTAGCGCTCGCGCAGTTCCTCGTCGATGAAGAAGGTTTGCGCCACCGGGGCCGGGTCGGCCAGGCCGGTGCATTCGATCACCAGGCGGTCGAAGGCGATTTCGCCGGCATCCAGGCGCTCGAGCAGAAGGTACAAGGCGCGGGTCAGGTCGCCATGGATGCTGCAGCACACACAGCCGTTGGCCAGGGTCATCACCTGCACCGGCTGGTCGCCCAGCAACTGGCTGTCGATGCCGGCGTCACTGAATTCGTTTTCGATCACCGCCAGCTTCAGGCCGTGCTCGGCCTTGAGCATGTGTTTGAGCAAGGTGGTCTTACCGGCACCGAGGAAGCCGGTGAGGATGGTTACGGGAATGGGCGTCTGCACGCAGAACATCTCCTGTGCGGAAAAAACACTGGCCCCATCGCCGGCAAGCCAGCTCCCACAGGTACCGCGCAAACCTTGACGCCTGGGCAGTACCTGAAAGAGCGCCCCAAAGGCACCGCACAAACCTGGAGGCCTGTGAAGTGCCTGTGAGAGCTGGCTTGCCAGCGATGAGGCCGGTACAGGTTAACGCTTGAGACTCAACAGCACTTGGGCCCGGACTTGCCGCCATAACGTGCTTCCTGACGTTCGCGGAAGAACTGCTCATACGTCATGACCGGCTTGTCCGGGTGTGTCTTGTGCATGTGCTCGACATAGTTGTCGTAGTCGGGCATGCCGACCATCAGGCGGGCGGCCTGCCCCAGGTACTTACCCAGTCGACCCAGGTCGTTGAACATGACAGCGGTCCTCTCAAGCGTCAGGCAGGGCCTGGAACGGGGTTTCCTTGTCGCTGCGTTCTTTGCGGCCGAGGGCGGCGTAGCCGACCTTGATGGCAAAGAACAGCACACTGAACACCACCAGCAGGAACAGAATGGTCAGGCCGGCGTTGGTGTAGGCGTTGAAGATCACGTGTTGCATCTGCCCGATGTCCTTGGCCGGGGCCAGAACCTGGCCGGCGTCCAGGGCGGTGCTGTATTTCTTGGCCAGGGCCAGGAAACCTACAGCCGGGTTCGGGTCGAACAGCTTGATCAGGCCCGCCGCCGTGGTGCAGATCAGCAGCCAGGCTGCCGGCAGCAGGGTGACCCAGATGTAGCGCTCGCGCTTCATCTTGATCAGGACCACGGTGCCCAGCATCAGGGCAATACCCGCCAGCATCTGGTTGGAGATACCGAACAGTGGCCACAGGGTGTTGATACCGCCCAGCGGGTCGATCACGCCCTGGTACAGCAGGTAACCCCACAACGCTACACAACCGCCGGTGGCCAGCAGGTTGGCACCCCACGACTCGGTGCGTTTCAGGGCTGGTACGAAGCTGCCCAGCAGGTCTTGCAGCATGAAGCGCCCGGCACGGGTACCGGCGTCGACCGCGGTGAGGATGAACAGCGCCTCGAACAGGATCGCGAAGTGGTACCAGAACGCCATGGTGTTTTCACCCGGCAGCACCTGGTGCAGGATCTGCGCGATACCTACCGCCAGCGTGGGTGCACCCCCGGCACGGGCCAGGATGGTGTGCTCGCCAATGTCGCGGGCCACCGCCTCCAGTTGTTCGGGCGTAATCAGGAAGCCCCAGCTGCTCACGGTCTGCGCGACCGACGCCACATCGGCGCCGACCACGGCTGCCGGGCTGTTCATGGCGAAGTACACGCCAGGTTCGATCACCGACGCAGCCACCATGGCCATGATGGCCACGAACGACTCCATCAGCATGCCGCCATAGCCGATGTAGCGGGCGTTGGTTTCGTTATCCAGCAGCTTGGGCGTAGTGCCCGAGGAGATCAGAGCGTGGAAGCCAGACACCGCACCACAGGCAATGGTGATGAACAGGAACGGGAACAGGGTGCCCTTCCATACCGGGCCAGTGCCATCGGTGAACTGGGTCAGCGCCGGCATTTTCAGCTCGGGCATGGTCACCAGGATGCCGATGGCCAGGGCGATGATGGTACCGATCTTGAGGAAGGTCGACAGGTAGTCGCGCGGCGCCAGCACCAGCCACACCGGCAGCACCGCAGCCACGAAACCGTAACCGACCAGCATCCAGGTGATCTGCACGCCGGTGAAGGTGAACGCCGGGCCCCATACCGGATCGGCCGCAATCTGGCCCCCCAGCCAGATCGAGGCCAACAGCAGCACCACGCCGATGATCGAGATTTCACCAATGTGGCCCGGGCGGATGTAGCGCATGTAAATGCCCATGAACATCGCGATCGGGATGGTCGCCATTACCGTGAACATGCCCCATGGGCTTTCGGCCAGGGCCTTGACCACGATCAGCGCCAGCACCGCCAGGATGATGATCATGATCAGGAAGCAGCCGAACAGGGCGATGGTGCCCGGAATGCGGCCCATTTCCTCGCGCACCATGTCGCCCAGCGAGCGGCCATTGCGGCGGGTAGACAGGAACAGGACCATGAAGTCCTGCACTGCACCGGCCAGCACCACACCGGCAATCAGCCACAGCGTGCCGGGCAGGTAGCCCATTTGCGCGGCGAGCACCGGGCCCACCAGTGGGCCGGCGCCGGCGATGGCGGCGAAGTGGTGGCCGAACAGAATGTGTTTGTTGGTCGGAACGTAGTCCAGGCCGTCGTTGTTGAGCACCGCCGGGGTGGCACGGCGCGGGTCGAGTTGCATCACTTTGGTGGCGATGAACAGGCTGTAGTAGCGATAGGCGACCAGGTAGATGGCCACTGCCGCGACCACGATCCACAAGGCATTGATCGCCTCACCGCGACGCAGGGCAACAACACCCAGCGCGCAGGCCCCTATGACTGCCAGCGCCAGCCACGGTATGTGGCGTAGCAGGCTATTATTGTTGTTCATGGTTAGCTTCCAGCTGTTGGATTGGAAAGACCGCCCACCGAGTCTAGGGCGAGTCAGGCGGCATTGCCACACTTGCTTTGGTCTAGAGCCTCTGCGGCCAGATTGCAGTACCTGATGCACAAACCCTTCATCACCCTGATCAGGATGCCACCCGAGGGCCTTACCCATGAGCGATCACGACGAACGTAGGCGTTTCCAGCGAATCTGCTTCGACGCCCCTACCGAACTTCACCAAGGCTCCCGATGCTGGTCGCCCAAGCTGCTGGACATTTCGCTCAAGGGGCTGCTGGTGGAACGCCCGCAGCAATGGGATGCCGACCTGAGCCAGAACTTCGACGCAATCATCACGCTGGACGAGCAAACGCAGGTGACCATGCAGGTCGAACTGCGCCACGAGGAACCGGCCCGGCTTGGTTTCATCTGCCTGTACATCGATGTCGAATCGATGACCCATCTGCACCGTCTTGTGGAATTGAACCTGGGTGACGGCACCAGAATGATGCGTGAGCTGCGCGAATTGATCGAAGAATGGAATCTCTTAGCTAGCTAAGGGCCTTCCCACTTTGTGTTTCCTGTCTACTCAGACAGCTTTAGGGCTGGGTAGCAGGACTTTGTACACACCCCTCTAGTACAGCTTTAGACAAGTTGGTACGGCTCATGCATTGGGTTTTGACACACCCTGATGCCGCACTTGTGCGCGCTCCGATCAAAATATTGTATACAATTCTTGTGGCAATCAATCACGGGAAGTGTCTACAGTAGCGCCACAACAATAAACAGAGAGCCTGCTCCATGACTACGTCCCCTAGCACGTCTCCCGCTCAACGCCCCGAGGACGAAAACCTCGGGCTGGGCGCCAACCTGGCCTATGGTCTGCAACACGTGTTGACCATGTACGGGGGGATCGTCGCGGTGCCCCTGATCCTGGGGCAGGCCGCTGGCCTGAACGGTGGCGAAATCGGCATGCTGATCGCCGCCTCGCTGTTTGCCGGTGGCCTGGCCACCCTGCTGCAGACGTTGGGTCTGCCGTTTTTCGGCTGCCAGCTACCGCTGGTGCAGGGCGTGTCGTTCGCTGGCGTGGCGACCATGGGCGCCATTCTCAGCAGCGAAGGTGGCGGTGGCTTGCCGGGGGTGCTCGGTGCGGTCATGGCGGCATCACTGATCGGCTTTCTGATCACCCCGGTGTTCTCACGCATTACCAAGTTCTTCCCGCCCTTGGTGACCGGTATCGTCATCACCACCATCGGCCTGACCCTGATGCCGGTCGCCGCGCGCTGGGTAATGGGCGGCAACAGCGCTTCGCCCGAGTTCGGCAGCGTGGCCAATATCGGCCTGGCGGCGCTGACCTTTGCCATTGTGCTGCTGCTGAGCAAACTGGGTAGCGCGAGCATCTCGCGGCTGTCGATCCTGCTGGCCATGGTGGTCGGCACATTGATCGCCTGGGCGCTGGGCATGGCCGACTTCAGCAAGGTCACCGAAGGCCCGATGTTCGCCTTCCCCACGCCGTTCCATTTCGGCATGCCCGAGTTTCACATCGCGGCCATCCTGTCGATGTGCATCGTTATCATGGTGACCCTGGTGGAAACCTCGGCCGACATCCTTGCCGTGGGCGAGATCATTGATACCAAGGTCGACTCCAAGCGCCTGGGCAACGGCCTGCGTGCCGACATGGCGTCGAGCATTCTGGCGCCGATCTTCGGCTCGTTCACGCAAAGCGCATTCGCCCAGAACGTCGGCCTGGTGGCCGTTACCGGCGTCAAGAGCCGTTATGTGGTGGCTACCGGTGGCCTGATCCTGGTGGTTCTCGGCCTGCTGCCGATCATGGGCCGGGTCATTGCCGCCGTCCCTACCCCGGTACTGGGCGGTGCAGGCATCGTGCTGTTCGGCACCGTGGCGGCCAGTGGTATTCGCACTTTGTCCAAGGTCAGCTACAAGAACAACGTGAACCTGATCATCGTCGCGGCATCGCTGGGCTTCGGCATGATCCCGATCGCCGCGCCGACCTTCTACCACCACTTCCCGAACTGGTTCGAGACCATCTTCCACTCGGGCATCAGCTCGGCGGCGATCATGGCCATCCTGCTGAACCTGATCTTCAACCACTTCACCACCGGCAACTCGGAAAACCAGTCGGTGTTCGCTGCGGCCTACGAGCGCACCATCCAGTATTCGGACATTTCCGCACTGCGCAATGGCGACTACTTCAAGGATGGCAAGTTGTTCGATGCCGAGGGTAACGAGGTGCCGATGCTGGAGCTGGATGAGCATGGCAATGAAACGGTCAGACGCCCTGCGGCGGTGGCCGAGCATTGAGGGTTGCCTGAGCGGTGAGGTGGGGGGCCGATGCGCATCATCGGCCCCCTTTTTCGTTTGCCTGGGCTGACCCTGTCGCCGGCAAGCCACACAGGGCTCGCATCAGGGCTCACGGGTGTTTGCCACAAGGTATGCAGCGCCTGTGAGATTGAGCGCCGCCCGCGCGGCGCAATCGCGAGCTGCGCTCGCTCCTACGTTTGTTTCGGGCCAGTAACGCCTGTGACAGGCGCGCGCGGCCGCCTTGTTTGTACGGCGCGATATTGAGGCATGCACCAAGGCGTTCGCGCGCGAATCCCACAGGAATAATTGGCCCGAAACAAACGTAGGAGCGAGCGCAGCTCGCGATTGCGCCGCGCGGGCGGCGCTCGCTCTAACAGGCGCTGCCATACCTTGTGGCAAACACCTGTCAGCCCTAAGGCGATCCTTGTGGGAGCTGGCTTGCCGGCGATAGGGCCAGTACAGGCTACGAATTACTCGAACAATGCATCCAGGGCCTGCTCCAGCCGGGTCACGGCAATGACCTGCAGCCCCGCTGGCGGCTCCTTCGGCGCATTGCCCTTGGGCACGATCGCCCGCTTGAAGCCGTGCTTGGCCGCTTCCTTCAAGCGCTCCTGCCCGCTTGGCACCGGGCGTACCTCGCCCGACAAGCCGATCTCGCCGAACACCAGCAGGCCATGGGCCAGTGGCCGATTGCGCAGGCTGGACATCACCGCCGCCAGCAGCGCCAGGTCCGAAGCGGTTTCCAGCACCTTGACCCCGCCCACCACATTGAGGAACACGTCCTGGTCGTGGGTGGGTATACCGCCGTGGCGGTGCAGTACCGCCAGCAGCATGGCCAGGCGGTTCTGGTCCAGGCCCAGGGTGACCCGGCGCGGGTTGGCCAGGTGGCTGTCGTCCACCAGCGCCTGCACCTCGACCAGCATGGGCCGGGTGCCTTCCCAGGTGGCCATCACCACGCTGCCCGGCACTTCCTCCTGGGTACGGTTGAGGAAGATCGCCGACGGGTTGGATACCTCCTTCAAGCCGCGGTCGGTCATGCCGAACACGCCCAGCTCGTTGACGGCGCCGAAGCGGTTCTTCACCGCCCGCAGCAAGCGCAGGCGGCCGTCGGACTCGCCCTCGAAATACAACACGGTATCGACCATGTGCTCCAGCACCCGCGGGCCGGCCAGCGAGCCCTCCTTGGTGACATGGCCGACCAGGAAGATGGCCGTGCCGCTCTGCTTGGCATAACGCACCAGCAACGCCGTGCTTTCACGCACCTGGGCAACGCCACCAGGGGCTGACTGCAACTGCTCGGTGAAGATGGTCTGGATGGAGTCGATCACCATTACCCGCGGTTTTTCGACACGTGCCGTGGCAATGATCGTCTCGATGCAGGTTTCGGTCATGACCTTGAGCTTGTCCTGGGGCAGGCCCAGGCGGCGCGAGCGCATGGCCACCTGTTGCTGCGATTCCTCGCCAGTGACATACAGTGCCGGCATGCCCACGGCGATATTGCACAGGGTCTGCAACAGGATGGTCGACTTGCCGATACCAGGGTCGCCACCAATCAGCACCACCGAGCCGTCTACCAGGCCGCCACCCAACACACGGTCGAGCTCGGTGCTGCTGGTGGTGAAACGGGGGATCTCCTCGACGCTGACTTCGGCCAGGGTCTTGATCTGTGCCTGCTGCCCGGTCCAGCCGGCGCGGCCACTGCTGGGCGCAGCGGCACCGCCGCTTTCGATCATGGTTTCGACCAGGGTGTTCCAGGCCCCGCATTCACCACACTGGCCGGCCCATTTGGGGAAGGTCGCGCCGCACTCGGTGCAGCCATACATGCGCTTGGCCTTGGCCATGGGTTGGGGTCTCCTGGAAAAATCGCCATGATAGCCGAGCCGCACGTGCCTCGAGCGCTTCGGGATGCGACAAAACTATTCGTTCTAACCGCAGTCAGTTGCCCTGAACACGACGCATGAAGCGTTCAAGTGGCTTACACTGCGTTTACCTCACCTTTTGTTACAAGGATCTAAACATGGGCATGCTCAATGAGTTCAAGGCCTTCGCGGTCAAAGGCAACGTCGTCGACATGGCGGTTGGTATCATCATCGGCGCAGCCTTCGGCAAGATCGTCTCGTCCTTCGTCAGCGACGTGATCATGCCTCCGCTGGGCCTGTTGATTGGTGGTGTGGATTTCAGCGACCTGGCCATTACCCTGAAAGCCGCTCAAGGTGACGTACCGGCGGTGGTGCTGGCCTATGGCAAGTTCATCCAGACCGTGATCGACTTCCTGATCGTGGCCTTCGCCATTTTCATGGGCGTGAAGGCCATCAACCGGCTCAAGCGTGAAGAGGCCGTGGCACCGACTGCCCCGCCAGTGCCTACCCCCCAGGAAACCCTGCTGACCGAGATTCGCGATTTGCTCAAGACGCAGAACCAGAACCGCCTGCCTTGAGTTTGCCGGGCTGCCTTGCAGCCCGCTCCTGCTCGCCGGCACCGGCAGCGCCGGTGCCCAGGCCCGGCGCCTTACCAATAATTCTCGACCGCCACCTGGCCGGGGCGCTTGCTCAGGCTCAACTGCAGGTCGCGTGCCTTGAGCACCTTGCGTGTCTCGTCGATCATCTCCGGGTTGCCGCACAGCATCACCCGCGAATGCTCGGGGGACAGTTCCAGCCCCGCCGCCCTCTCCAACTCACCGCTCTCGATCAGCGTGGTAATGCGCTGGTTCAGCGCACCAGGGTGCTGCTCGCGCGTGACCACCGGAATGAACTGCAACTTGCCAGCAAACTCGGCCAGATAATCGCGCTGTTCCAGCCCGGCAATTTCATCCACATAAGCCAGTTCTCTGGCCTCGCGTACCGAATACACCAGCTTGATGCTGTCGAACCGCTCCCAGGCCTCGAAGTCCTGCAGGATCGACATGAACGGCGCAATGCCGGTACCGGTAGCCAGCAGCCACAGGTCGCGGCCGCCGACGAAGCGGTCGAGGGTGAGGAAGCCAAACGCCTGGCGGTCTATCAGCAAGGTATCACCTGCCCCCAGGCGGCTCAGCTCACTGGTGAACTCGCCGCCCGGCACCACGATAGAGAAGAAATCCAGGTGCTCGTCATGGGGCGCACTGACCATGGAATAGGCGCGCCATACCACGCTGCCATCGGCCTTGGTCACGCCCAGCCGGGCGAACTGGCCGGAACGGAATCGGAACCCGGCATCGCGCGTAACCCGCAGGCTGAAGAGGTTCGGCGTCAGCGGCTGAACATCGAGCAGGGTCTGGCGGGTGAACTTTTCGGCGCTAGCGGTCATATCGGGCTCCAGGGTTGGCGTGTGCACAGTGTCGCCTAAAGTGCTCGGGATAAAAACCACCGCTTTGTAGGGCCTCACGCCGGGTGCCGGTATGAAAGTCGCAGAGAATGCGGTTGGCTATAGCAAAAAATCCCAACACAACGGTAGGTCTTTTCCTACACTAGTCCTGATTCTCAAACGGATTGGATCCCGCGCCTCAAGGAGTGTTTCAGATGCTTCACTGGAAACCTGAACATCTTGATGCGCTCGTCAGCGAGCGCAGCCCAAAGAAGCTGTTCAACATCGCAGTGCATCTGGCGCAGGACCTGGCCATGCAGTACCTGGGGCTGAACCTGCGCATTCAGATCGCGACCCAGACGCCCAGGCTCTACCTGTACAGCAACTATCCGGATGAATGGATCAGTCGCTATCAGCGCGACGACTTCTACAAGCAGGACTGCGCCGCCCACCTCAGCCACCAGTCGACCCTGCCGGTGCTGTGGACCGACGAGCTCTATCATGAGGCCCCGCACTTTCGCGAAGCAGCCTGCCAACATGGCCTGCGTCACGGTTGGACGCAGTCGCTGCACGACCTGCAACACAACGAGAGCCAGATCAGCGTGGCCCGCCCGGCGGGCAGCATCGACATCAACGAGCTCTACGAGAAGGCCGGCAGTGTGCAGTGGCTGTGCCACACGCTGCATGCCGTGCTCGGCGAACACCACCTGAACGCGTTATGCCCGCCACAACCGAAGATGAGCGCGCGTGAGCTGGAAGTGCTGAAATGGTCCGCCGCTGGCAAGACCGCTGCCGACGTTGCCTGCATTCTGTCGTTGTCGCAAAGCACGGTGAATTTCCATATCCGCAGCGTGATCACCAAGACCAATGCCGCCAACAAGGCTGGCGCCATCGCTATTGCCGCGCTGCGCGGCTGGATCTGACCTTCAGACCTGCGACCCGGGGCAAAGCCCTGTAGAATCGCCTGGCAAAGCCCGGGGCGAACCGCAACGGGCAGTTTCATACCCGAGCCAGACGCCATGCCCCTGTTGACCACCCCTTACGCCGAACTCGACCTGATCCGCCAGCCCGAACAGGCCAACGACCCTTTGCAGGCTTTCGATGCCGCCGACGAATACCTGCTCGCGCAGTTGCACGCGCAGGCACCTGACGCCAACTGCCGGGTGCTGGTGCTCAACGACAGCTTCGGGGCCGTGGCCGCCAGCCTGGCTGGCAAGGTGCAGGTGACCAGCAGCGGCGACTCCCACCTGGCGCACATGGCCCTGGAAAAGAACCTGGCGCGCAATGGCCTGCCGTTCGACAGCGTGCCGTTCGTGCCAGCCAGCGAGCACTGGCAGGGCCCGTTCGACCGGGTGCTGCTGCGCGTGCCTAAAACCCTGGCCCTGCTCGAAGAGCAACTGATTCGCCTGCAGGGGCAGCTGGCCCCCGCTGCGCAGGTGATTGCCGGGGCAATGGTCAAGCACTTGCCACGCGCGGCCGGTGACCTGTTGGAGAAATACATCGGCCCGGTGCAGGCTTCGCTGGCGCAAAAGAAGGCCCGCCTGCTCACCGCGACGCTGGCAGAGCGCCCCCTGGCCCGCTCGCCCTACCCTAGCCGTTACCGCCTGGACACGCCGGCGCTGGAATTGCTCAACCATGCCAACGTGTTCTGCCGTGAGGGCCTGGATATCGGCACGCGGGCGTTCCTGCCGCACCTGCCACGCGACCTCGGCCGCGCGCGGGTAGCAGACCTGGGCTGTGGCAACGGGGTGCTGGCCATTGCCAGTGCCCTGGCCAACCCGGATGCCGAGTACACCTTGGTGGACGAGTCGTACATGGCGGTGCAATCGGCACGGGAGAATTGGCGCGCCGCCTTGGGTGAGCGGCCGGCCAACTTCGAAGCAGCCGACGGCTTGGCCGGGGTCGAGAAACAGTCGCTGGATGTGGTGCTCTGCAACCCGCCGTTCCACCAGCAACAGGTGGTTGGCGATTTTCTTGCCTGGCGCATGTTCCAGCAGGCACGCGAAGCGTTGGTGGTGGGCGGGGCCCTGTACATCGTGGGCAACCGCCACCTGGGCTATCACAGCAAGCTGGCGCGGTTGTTCCGTGGGGTGGAGCAGGTAGCGGCTACGCCCAAGTTTGTAATCCTCAAAGCGCGCAAGTAAGCCTGTACCGGCCCTATCGCCGGCAAGCCGGCTCCCACAGGTACTGCACGAGGCGCGAGGCAGATGCGACCCTGTGGGAGATTCTATGGTTTCTGGCAAGGGTAGCCGCAGCATCTTCAGCGCCTGTGAGATCGAGCGCCGCCCGCGCGGCGCATCGCGAGCTGCGCTCGCTCCTACGTTTGTTTCGGGCCAGTAACCCCTGTGCCAGATGCGCGCGGCCGCCTTGTTCGTACGACGCGATTTTGAGGCATGCGCCAAGGCGTTCGCGCGCAAATCCCACAGGAATAATTGGCCCGAAACAAACGTAGGAGCGAGCGCAGCTCGCGATGCGCCGCGCGGGCGGCGCTCGCTCTTGCCGGCGATAGGGCCAAAGCAGGCTGACCTCAATGGGTGGTCAGGCCAGCAGCCCCCATGAACAAGCGCATCACCCAGGCCGCCACACCCAGTGCGGCCACGCTCAACGCCCAGATCAACACCAGCCAACCCAGCCGCTGCCACAACGGTTTCTTTTCTTCCAGGCCATGCTTGCCAGTCATCATGCGGGCCTCCTAGTGGTAGCCGTCGTCATGGGTCACCTTGCCGCGGAACACGTAGTAGCTCCAGAAGGTATACCCGAGGATGAACGGCAGGATGAACAGGGTGCCAACCAGCATGAAGCCCTGGCTTTGTGCTGGCGCTGCGGCATCCCAGATCGAGATCGACGGCGGGATGATGTTCGGCCACAGGCTGATGCCCAAGCCGCTGTAGCCAAGGAATATCAGCACCAGCGTGAGCAGGAACGGCGTGTAGTGCGCGTTGCGGGCCACGGCCTTGAGCAAGCCATAGAACGTCACCAGTACCAGCAACGGCACCGGCATGAACCACAGCAGGTTAGGCATGCTGAACCAGCGGTCGGCGATCTGCGGGTAGGCAATCGGCGTCCACAGGCTGACGATACCGATCACCACCAGCAGCACCAGCGCCAAGGGACGGGCGATTTCGTGCATTTTCTGCTGCAGCGGCCCTTCGGTTTTCATGATCAACCAGGTGCAACCCAGCAGCGTGTAGGCCACGATCAGCCCCACCCCGCAGAACAGGCTGAACGGGGTCAACCAGTCGAGGGTGCCCCCGGCAAAATGCCGGTCGACCACCTTGAACCCTTCCAGGAACGCGCCCAGCGCCACCCCCTGGAAGAAGGTGGCGATCAGCGAACCCCAGATGAATGCCTTGTCCCAGATGTGCCGCTTGCGGGCGGTGGCCTTGAAGCGGAATTCAAAGGCCACCCCCCGGAAGATCAAGCCGATCAGCATCAGGATCAATGGCAAGTACAACGCTTCGAGCACTACCGAGTAGGCCATCGGGAAGGCCCCGAACAGCCCGGCCCCCCCGAGCACCAGCCAGGTTTCGTTGCCGTCCCACACCGGGGCGACGGTGTTCATCATCACATCACGGTCATGCTCGCCCTTCACGAACGGGAAAAGCATGCCGATGCCCAGGTCGAAACCATCCATCACTACGTACATCATCACGCCGAAGATGATGATCACCGCCCAGATCAGCGGAAGGTCGATACCCATGGCTCAGTTCCCCTTGTTCAGGCTGGCGGTGTTGGCCTCGTGGCCATCATCGGCGGCGGACAGCGGCCGCGCCGGGGTGCGTTTGGTGCCGGGGCCACCTGGGTTGATTTCGTCACCCTCACCGGTCTGCGGGCCCTTGCGCACCAGGCGCAGCATGTAGCCAAGGCCGGTGCCGAACAGGGCGAAATACACCACCACGAACGCCACCAGGGTAAAGCCAAGCTGCGCATAGCTGTGGTTGGACACCCCGTCTGCGGTGCGCAGCAAGCCGTACACCACCCAGGGCTGGCGGCCAATTTCAGTGGTGAACCAGCCGGCCAGCAGCGCCACCAGGCCGGAGGGCCCCATCCACACTGCCATGTGCAGGAACGGCCGCGAGGTGTACAGCGTGCCCCGCTTGCGTAGCCAGAGGCTCCACAGGCCAACGAAGATCATCAGCAGGCCCAGGCCGACCATGATGCGGAACGACCAGAACACAATGGTCGAGTTGGGCCGGTCTTCTGGCGGGAAGTCCTTCATCGCCGGCACCTGCTTGTCCAGGCTGTGGGTCAGGATCAGGCTGCCAAGCGCCGGGATCTCAAGCTTGAAGCGGGTGGTTTCGGCCTGCATGTCAGGAATGCCGAAAAGGATCAGCGGCGTCGGCTCACCGGGCACGTTCTCCCAGTGGCCTTCGATCGCAGCGATCTTCACCGGTTGGTGCTTGAGCGTGTTGAGGCCGTGGAAGTCGCCGATCACCGCCTGGATCGGGGCGACGATCAGTGCCATCCACATGGCCATCGACAGCATCTTGCGCACCGCCGGGTTGTCCCGCCCGCGCAGCAGGTGCCAGGCCGCCGAGGCGCCGACGAAGAACGCGGTGGACACGAACGCGGCCGTGGCCATGTGCATCAGGCGGTACGGGAACGAGGGGTTGAACACCACGGCCAGCCAGTCTACCGGCACTACCCGGCCATCGATGATCTCGTGGCCTTGCGGGGTTTGCATCCAACTGTTGGAGGCCAGGATCCAGAACGTGGACACCAGCGTACCCAGTGCCACCATCAGCGTGGAGAAGAAGTGCAGCCCTCTGCCCACACGATTCCAGCCGAACAGCATGACCCCGAGGAAACCGGCTTCGAGGAAGAAGGCGGTGAGCACCTCGTAGGTGAGCAGTGGGCCGGTAACCGCGCCGGCGAAGTCGGAGAAGCGGCTCCAGTTGGTACCGAACTGGTAAGCCATGACCAACCCCGAGACCACCCCCATGCCGAAGTTCACCGCGAAGATCTTCGACCAGAAATGGTAGAGGTCGCGGTAGACCTGGTTGTGGGTGCGCAACCACAGGCCTTCGAGCACCGCCAGGTAGCTGGCCAGGCCAATGGTAATGGCTGGGAACAGGATGTGGAACGACACGGTAAAGGCGAACTGCATTCGGGCGAGCTCTAAGGCTTCTATTCCGAACATGGTGCTTCCTCTTCAGATAATCCGGCGTACGGGCTCGTGGCACCGTCGCCCACTGCCCCCACTGGGTCGAGTACGGCGCGTTGGAATTGTTCTGTTCGATCGCAGGGATTCCGGCCCACTGGGCCCATTCGTTAGTTCTGGAACGATTGATCCAGATCAACGACTGCTAGGAAGCATAGTCCTGAATGCACGGTTGGGCCGTGCGGTGGATTGCCGCGTGACCGGTTGCCCCACCGGCTTTCATGACGCGCGAAAAAGTGCTGACCCGGGCAAACAGTAACTGTTTGTTACAAACAGATGATACGCTGCGCCCCCCTCCACTGCGCCGAGGCCCCAGGGTTCCGATGTCCGATTCCGCACCGCAGTTGTTGCGCCAGCACCGCCCGTTTCTGGCCTTCTGGCTGGCCCGTGTATTCACCGCCAGTGGCTTCCAGATGCTCACCGTGGCCATTGGCTGGCACCTCTACCAATTGACCGGCAATGTTCTGGACCTGGGCCTGGTAGGCCTGGTCGAATTCGCCCCTCGGGTGCTGTTCATGCTGCACACCGGGCATGTCGCCGACCGCTATGACAGGCGCAAGGTCGCAGCGCTGTGCCAGAGCCTGCAGGGGCTGATTGCCCTGGCGCTGGCCGTGGGCAGCGCCACCGACAACGTTACCCGGGAACTGATTTTTGCCCTGGCCTTCCTGCTGGGCGCCACGCGCTCGTTCGAAATGCCAGCCACCCAGGCGCTGCTACCCAACGTGGTACCGCCAGGGCTGTTCCCACGGGCGGTGGCCGCTTCGGCCTCGGCCACCCAGTCGGCGACCATCGTCGCCCCAGCGGTGGGCGGTTTTCTGTACGCCTTTGGCAGCATCTGGGTGTATGGCCCGACGGTGGCCCTGTACGCCATCGCCTGCATCCTGACCCTGAGCCTGCAGGCACGCGGCCAGGTTACCCAGCGTGGGCGTGCCAGCGTCGAGTCGCTGCTGGCAGGGATCCGCTTCATTCGTAGCCGCCCGGACATTCTTGGGGCCATTTCGCTGGACCTGTTCGCTGTGCTGCTGGGCGGTGCCACGGCGCTGCTGCCGGTGTTCGCCAAGGACATACTGCTCACTGGCCCGCTGGGCCTGGGCCTGTTGCGCTCGGCGCCAGCGGTGGGGGCGTTGCTGATGTCGCTGTGGCTCGCGCGTTTTCCGTTCGAGCGCAATGTCGGGCGGACCATGTTCACCGCAGTGGGTATTTTTGGCGTGGCCACCATTGCCTTCGGCCTGTCCACCTCGTTCTGGTTTTCGCTGGCGGTGCTGGTGGTACTGGGCGCGGCAGACATGATCAGCATGGTCATCCGCAGTTCGTTCGTGCAACTGGAAACGCCCGATGAGATGCGCGGGCGGGTGAGCGCGGTGAACGGGCTGTTCATTGGTGCCTCAAATCAGCTCGGCGAGTTCGAGTCGGGGGTGACGGCGCACTGGTTTGGCACAGTGCCGGCAGTGGTGATGGGTGGGGTGGGCACGTTGCTGGTGACCGGGGTGTGGATAAAACTGTTCCCTACACTGGCCAAGCGGGATCGGTTGCACAGCGGTTGATGGGTTGCCGGCCACAGGACCAATACAGGCTACAGCGAACCCATTCCCCAACGGCCATAGGCCACCGCCGAGCATGCTGGTATGATGCGCGGCTTTTTTCCGCCCCACACAAAACCACGGCAAGCGGTACGGTCTGTGCTTTGCTGTTGGGGTCGATATATTCGTGGCGCCGGGCGCCTTGGGAGCGGGAATGCTGGAAAGGCTGTTTCAACTAAAAGCACACAACACCAACGTGCGCACCGAGATTCTTGCGGGCGTCACCACCTTCCTGGCCATGGCCTACATCCTGTTCGTCAACCCGAGCATCCTCGGCGAGACCGGCATGGACAAGGGGGCGATCTTTGTCGCCACCTGCCTGGCAGCCGCCATCGGCTCCACCACCATGGGCCTGATCGCCAACTACCCGATCGCCCTGGCCCCGGGCATGGGCCTGAACGCGTTCTTCACCTATACCGTGGTGCTGCACATGGGCCACACCTGGCAGGTGGCACTGGGTGCAGTGTTCCTGTCGGCAGTGATGTTCTTCCTGCTGTCGATCTTCCGTATCCGTGAATGGATCGTGAACAGCATCCCACTGCCGCTGCGCTCGGCGATTGCTGCCGGTATCGGCCTGTTCCTGGCGCTGATCGCCCTGCATAATGCCGGCATCGTCGTCGATAACCCGGCAACCCTGGTGGGCTTGGGTGACCTCAAGCAACCGGCCCCGATTCTCGCCACGCTGGGCTTCTTCCTGATTGTCGGCCTGGAAGCACTGAAAGTGCGCGGCGCCGTGCTGATCGGCATCCTGGCGGTGACCGTCGCGGCGATCGTGATGGGCGTGACGCCGTTCGGCGGCATCGTCTCCATGCCGCCATCGCTGGCCCCGACCTTCCTGCAGCTGGATATCGCCGGCGCGCTGGATGTGGGCCTGGTAAGCGTGATCTTCGCCTTCCTGTTCGTCGATCTGTTCGACAACTCCGGCACTCTGATTGGCGTGGCCAAGCGCGCAGGGCTGATGGGCAAGGACGGCCACATGCCGAAAATGGGCCGTGCGCTGATCGCTGACAGCACCGCGGCCATGGCCGGTTCGCTGCTGGGCACCTCGACCACCACCAGCTACATCGAATCCGCTGCCGGCGTCAGCGCCGGTGGCCGTACCGGCCTGACGGCCATCGTGGTCGCCGTACTGTTCCTGCTGGCGCTGTTCTTCGCACCGTTGGCCGGCAGCGTGCCGGCCTTCGCCACGGCCCCGGCGCTGCTGTTCGTTGCTGTGCTGATGGCCTCGGGCCTGGCGGAGATAAACTGGGACGACGTTACCGAAGCCGCACCGGTGGTGGTGACTGCCCTGGCCATGCCGCTGACCTACTCGATTGCCAACGGTATTGCCTTCGGCTTCATCGCCTGGACTGCAGTCAAGCTGATTTCCGGCCGCTACCGCGACCTGAACCCGGCGCTGGTGATCCTTTCCATCCTGTTCGTCATCAAGCTGGGCTGGTTCAACGCATGAGTGCTGCTTTCGACCCCTCCTCCTACGCCATCCAGCTGGACGCCAAGGTCGCCCGGCTGCGCGAGCTGCTGGCACCCTTCGGCGCACCAGAGCCGGCTGTTTTCGACTCGCCACGCGAGCACTACCGCCTGCGCGCCGAGTTTCGCCTGTGGCGCGAGGATGGCCAGCGCCACTACGCCATGTTCGCCCCGGGCGAGAAGCACAAGGCGATCCTGATCGACGACTTCCCGATTGCCAGCCTGCGCATCAATGAACTGATGCCGCGCCTGAAGGCAGCCTGGCAGGCCAGCGAAGCACTGGGCAACCGCCTGTTCCAGGTGGAGTTCCTTACCACCCTGGCTGGCGACGCCATGATTACCCTGTGCTACCACCGCCCGCTGGATGAGGCCTGGGAAGTGGCTGCTCGGCAGCTGTCCGAGGCGCTGAGCGTGAGCGTGATTGGCCGCTCCAAAGGCAAGCGCCTAGTGATCGGCCGCGACTACGCGGTGGAAAAACTCGACGTGGCTGGCCGTGTGTTCAGCTACCGCCAGCCAGAAGGCGCGTTCACCCAGCCTAACGGTGCCGTGAACCAGAAGATGCTGAGCTGGGCGTTCGAGGCAATGGGCGAGCGTGAGGACGACCTGCTGGAGCTGTATTGCGGCAACGGCAATTTCACCCTGCCCCTGGCCACCCGCGTGCGCCAGGTGCTGGCCACCGAGATCAGCAAGACGTCGGTCAATGCCGCGTTGAGCAACCTCGACGAAAACGCTGTGAATAACGTGCGGCTGGTGCGGTTGTCGGCTGAAGAGCTGACCCAGGCGCTGAACGAGGTGCGGCCGTTCCGCCGGCTGGAAGGCATTGACCTGAAAGCCTATGACTTCGGTACGGTGTTCGTCGACCCGCCGCGTGCGGGTATGGACCCGGATACCTGCGAGTTGACCCGGCGTTTCGAGCGGATCCTGTACATCTCGTGCAACCCGGAAACGCTGGCGCAGAACATCGCTCAGCTGCAAGATACCCACCGTATCGAACGCTGCGCCCTGTTCGATCAATTCCCGTACACGCACCATATGGAAAGCGGCGTGCTGCTGGTCCGGCGCTGATCCGCGCTGCACTGGGGCCTGGCTGGCCCCAGTGCAGCTTGCCAGGAGAGTGATGCCGATGGACCAGTTCAGTGCCATGCAGTCTTTCCGCCGGGTGGTCGATCTCGGCAGTTTCAGCGCCGCTGCCAGTCAGGCGGGGGTCTCGCATACCGTCCTGTCACGCCAGGTAAAGCAGCTTGAACGCCACCTCGGCGCGCAATTGCTCACCCGAACCACGCGCCGCTTGCACCTCACCGAAGCCGGCGCATTGTTCTATCGCCATTGCGTGCAGATTCTCGAACAGATGCAGGCGATGAGCCTGGAATTGTCGGAGCATCAGCAACAGCCCACCGGCACCTTGCGCCTGGGCGTGGCCACAGCCTTTGGTGAACTGGAACTGGGTCGCTGGCTACCGGATTTCGTCGAGCGCCATCCCCTGTTGCAGATCGAGCTGCACTGCAGCGACCGCTTCGTCGACCTTCTCGAAGCGGAAATTGATGTGTGCTTGCGGGTCACCGACCAGTTACCAAACTCCAGCCTGGTGGCGCGCCGGCTGACGGGCAGCGAGGTGTTGCTGGTAGCAGCCCCGGGTTATCTGCAGCGACACGGCACACCGGCTACGCCCGACGAACTCACTGGCCACCCCCTGCTCGGCTATAGCCAGCTACCGCACCCACAGCGCCTGCAACTGACCAACAACCAAGGCGAACAGCGCGACATACTCATGCCCCGACGCCTGAGTGCGAATTCGCCGATGGCCCTGCGCGCTGCCGCCATAGGCGCCCTCGGAATCGCCAGCTTCGACCGCTTCATCGTCCACGATGCCCTGCAGAACGGGCGGCTGGTACCGGTGCTGGAAGGCTGGAAACTGCCAGCGCGCACGCTTTACGCGGTTTATCCACAGAGCCGCTACCTGCCGCCCAAGGTGCGAGCATTGCTGGATTACGTGCAGGCGTACTATTCACAAGCGAGGTGGGAATATTGATTTGTGCGCGATTGACACAAGTCATGGCTGGTTTTGCCCGTATTTGTGCCCCGAACGGTGAGGTAGCCTTTTGTTGATCATCACTCAACAAAGGTTCTCCAGCATGAAAGCAGTGCAGGCATTCATCGCAGCGTTGGCACTCGGCACCTTGACAGTTGGCGCCAACGCGGCACAACCAATCGTTTCAGTCACCGACCACACGGCCTTGAACTGGCAGGACGTGCCCAATACCAATGGCGCTGTCAGTTTCGCCAACGTTGAAGGCGATATCTTCGGCAAGGGGCCCTACTCGGCCTATGTGGAATTCAGCAAAGGCACCGACAACGGCCTGCACCAGCACAGCCAGGCACTGCCGACGGTCGTGCTGAAGGGGACCTTCTATGCGGTGATCGACGGCAAGCGCATCGAGTATCCAGCAGGCGCGTATTACAATCTGCCGGCCGGGTTGATACATGAAAGTGGCTGCACGGCGGCTGCCGATTGCCTGCTGTTTCAACATCAGGCCGGTGCGTTCGACCTCAAACCCGTTGCAGGCTGAGGCATCGGGGCCGCTCGGCGGCCCCGACGTCTACATCAAAAGTCGAAGAACACCGTCTCGCCTTCCCCCTGAATACGGATATCAAAGCGATACGCCGTTTTCCCGTCCACTTCACAACGCTTGGCAATCAGCGTCTCGCGCCGCTGCGGCTGCTCGATCAGGTTGAGCACCGGGCACTTGGCATTGAGCGGCGCTTCATCATCGAAATACAGGCGCGTGTGCAGGTGGATGTTGATGCCACGGGCAAACAGGCTGATGTTGATGTGCGGCGCCATTGGTACGCCAGCGGCATTGTTCACCACGCCGGGCTTGACCGTGTACAGCGTCCACTCACCGGCGTCGAAGGTGGTGGCGGTGCGGCCGAAGCTGTTGAACGCGTTTTCCAGGTTGTAGGCATCCTGGTACTCGCCGTTGGCATCGGCTTGCCACACTTCCAGGAACGAGTCGCGCACCAGGTGGCCGTTGCCGTCGTAGACATGGCCGATCAGCTGAATGTGCTCACCCGGGGCGTCGGGCTTGGCCAGGCGGTTCCAGATTTCCTGGTCACGGGTAGGGTTGCCGGCCGCTTCCAGGGCCAGGCCGATGTGCACGTAGGGGCCGGCGGTCTGCGAAGGGGTTTCCGGCAGCAGTTCGATTGGCATGGCGGGGTCCTCAGCAGTTTTCGAAGTGGGTCTTGCGCTGGCCGCGCAGCACGATGTCGAAGCGGTAGGCCAGGCAGTCCATCGGGTTGGCGTTGCTCATGTCGAGCTTGGCAATCAACTGCTGCACAGCTTGCGGGTTGGCGATCGACTTGACGATCGGGCACATCGGGATCAGCGGGTCGCCTTCGAAATACAGCTGGGTGATCAGCTTGGTGGCGATCGACGGGCCGCTGATGGCGAAGTGGATGTGCGCCGGGCGCCAGTCGTTCGGGCCGTTGCGCCACGGGTACGGGCCCGGCTTGATGGTGCGGAAGCTGTAGTAGCCGTCACGGTCGGTCAGGCAGCGGCCGACACCGCCGAAGTTGGGGTCCAGCGGTGCCAGGTAGCGGTCGTTCTTGTGGCGGTAGCGGCCACCGGCGTTGGCTTGCCACATTTCCACCAGGGTATTGGGCACAGGCTTGCCGTACTGGTCCACAACGCGGCCGGCAACGATGATGCGCTCACCGATCGGCAGGCCACCGTTATTGAAATTCAGCAGCAGGTCATGGTCATGGGCACCGAAGCCCAGGTGGGAAAAATCCGGGCCGGTGGTTTCGCTGATCGATTGCGGAATGCTGACCAGCGCCTGGCGCGGCGAGCGGGCAACGGAGGTCTTGTAGTCGGGGGTGAGGGCTTTGGGGTGCCAGTTGCGATCACGGATCACGAAGCGGCTGTTGTCCTGGGCGGGCATGCCGGTTTCCTCTCTTGGAATTATGGAGATGCACAGGCGGGCTTATTGAACCCTTCGCGGGCAAGCCCGCTCCTACTTACAGTTTCCGGCATGTCGCGCGCGGTGAATATTGAAATGAGGCACTTCAAACATATCCATTTGGTTATGCATGACCACCTGGACCTGACACCCGCTGCTGTCGTGAACTAATCTTTCACTTCTTGTTTCACGCTCGGGAGAGCACTCATGGAATGGCGAAAAGGCCGACGCAGCGACAACGTAGTCGATGCCCGGGGCGAAGGTGGCGGTGGGGGCGGCATGCGCTTTGGCGGCGGCAAGGGCCTGGGCCTGGGGGCGATCCTGCTGATCGTCGGCATCGGCTGGTTGACCGGGCAGGACCCGCTGCAGATCCTCGGCCAGTTGGCCGGCCAGGTGGAGCAGCAGCAGACCCAGACCGCGCCAAGCGGTGCTGGCGCCAAGGCGCCGCCGGCCAACGATGAACAGGCCCAGTTCGTGGCCTCGATCCTGGGCGATACCGAGGACACCTGGAAAGCATTGTTCGCCGAAGCAGGCAAACAGTACCGCGACCCCAAGCTGGTGCTGTTCAGTGGCCAGGTCAATTCGGCCTGCGGCGCTGCCTCTGCGGCCGTGGGGCCGTTCTATTGCCCGGCCGACCAGCGCGTGTACCTAGACATGTCGTTCTTCCGCGAAATGGAAACCCGCTTCGCCGCGGCCGGCGACTTTGCCCAGGCCTACGTCATCGCCCACGAAATTGGCCACCACGTGCAGACCTTGCTGGGGGTTTCGGCCAAGGTCGACGCCGCCCGCCGCAGTGGCCAGCGCATGGAGGGCGACAATGGGTTGCTGGTACGCCAGGAACTGCAGGCGGACTGCCTGGCGGGTGTCTGGGCCTACCAGGCACAGAAGCGCCTGAACTGGCTGGAGCCGGGCGATGTAGAGGAGGCGCTGAACGCTGCCAACGCCATTGGCGATGACCGCCTGCAACAGCAAGGGCGCGGCCGTGTGGTGCCGGACTCATTTACCCATGGCACCTCGGCCCAGCGCGTACGCTGGTTCAAGACCGGGTTTGCCGAAGGTGAAGTGGACCGCTGCGACACCTTCAGTGCCCGCAGCCTCTGACACCTCGCCAACAGGCTGCTGCGTCACCGCTGGAACCCTGGGGCCGCTTCGCGGCCCTTTCCCACCGGTCCGGGGCACCGGCAAGGCCGCGCCTGCAAAAACCCGCACGCTTTTTTTGCTGAAAAAGCGTTTCAGCTTCCCGCAGCATTGCCGATAACCCCTGCATGAATCAGCGGGCATCCAGAACAATAACGCCTGGCGATCGAACATCAAAAGAGCGAAAACTATTTCTGGAGTGCGTGCATGAACAGCTGGTTTGCCAACATCAGCGTCAACCTCAAACTGGGCCTGGGCTTCGGCCTGGTGCTTGTCCTCACCGGCCTGCTGGCCCTGACTGGCTGGACCAGCCTGGGCAGCCTGATCGACCGTAGCAACTGGATGAGCGACATCGGCCAGTTGAACAAAGACCTGACCGACCTGCGCGTGGCCCGCCTGCAGTACATGATCGCCAATGGCGACGATGCCGCGGCCGCCAACACCCAGGCCAAGCTGAACGCCTTCAGCAAGCAGCAGGCCTACCTGGCCAGTACGTTCAAGAGCCCCGAGAACGTCAAGCTGCTGGGTGAGCTGGGGGAAACCATCAGCGCCTACAAGCTGTCGCTGAACAAGATGCGCCAAGGCTACGACGCCACGCGCGCAGCGCGTAGCACCATGGACAGCTCGGCCGCCGGCGCCGACCAGGCCATGGACCTGCTCAGCCAGGAAGTCATGGCCCGCCCGGAAGCCGACAGCGTGCGCCTGGCCCAGTACCAACTGATCAGCCAGGCGCGCCAGCAGTTGCTGCAGGTGCGCATCGACGTGCGCGGCTACATTGCCGACAACAGTGCCAGCAACGAGCAGGCCGCCCTGCGCCAGCTGGATGCGGCACTGGCCAATGTCGACAACCTCAAAGGCCAGATGCCGGGTGAAAGCACACGCCTGCAGCAACTGGAAAGCGCGGTACGGGCCTACCGTGATGCCGTACGCCAGTTCCGCGATGCGGTCGCCAGCATCACCACCGCGCGTGCGGAAATGACCGTACAGGGTGCCGATATCGTCAAGCGCAGCGATGCGCTGTACCAGATCCAGCTGCAGCGTCGCGACGTCGAAAGCAGCCAGGCCCGCAGCCTGCAGGCCATCGCTACGCTGCTGGCATTGCTGGTCGGCGTGCTGGGGGCGGTGTTGATCACCCGGCAGATCACCCGCCCGTTGCGCGAAACGCTGCTGGCGGTGGAAAAGATCGCCAGTGGCGACCTGACCCAGCAACTGCGCGTCACCCGCCGCGACGAATTGGGCGTGCTGCAGCAAGGCATCGCGCGCATGGGTACCACCTTGCGCGAGCTGATCAGCGGCATCCGCGACGGCGTGACCCAGATCGCCAGCGCTGCCGAAGAACTGTCGGCAGTGACCGAACAGACCAGTGCCGGGGCCAATAGCCAGAAGGTCGAAACCGACCAGGTGGCCACCGCCATGCACGAAATGGCCGCCACCGTGCAAGAAGTGGCGCGCAATGCCGAACAGGCTTCGCACGCCGCCACCGGTGCCGACGAGCAAGCCCGCGCCGGCGACCGTGTGGTCGGTGAAGCGATCGGCCAGATCGAGCGCCTGGCCCAGGACATGCACCGTTCCACTGAAGCCATGAGCCTGCTGCAACAGGAAAGCCAGAAAATCGGCAGTGTGATGGACGTGATCAAGTCGGTGGCAGAACAGACCAACCTGCTGGCGCTGAACGCGGCGATCGAGGCGGCGCGGGCGGGTGAAGCCGGGCGCGGCTTCGCCGTGGTGGCCGATGAAGTACGCGGCCTGGCGCAGCGTACGCAAAAGTCCACCGAAGAAATCGAAGAGCTGATTGCTGGCCTGCAGCAGGGTACGCAGCAAGTGGCCAGCGCCATGCAAGGCAGCCGCACCCTGACCGACAGCAGCGTGGAACTGGCGCGCAAGGCCGGGGCCTCGCTGGAGAGCATTACCAGCACGGTGTCGGGCATTCAGTCGATGAACCAGCAAATTGCCGCGGCCGCAGAGCAGCAGAGTGCGGTGGCCGAGGAGATCAGCCGCAGCATCCTCAATGTGCGCGATGTGTCTGAGCAGACGGCGGCGGCCAGCAATGAAACGGCAGCGTCCAGCGTCGAACTGGCGCGCCTGGGTGGGCAGTTGCAGACGCTGGTCAGCCAGTTCCGCGTCTGACTGCAAGCCCGGGGGCCGCTGAGCGGCCCAGGGCCGGCAAGCCAGGCTGCCACAGCAACGGTGCAGGATCAGAAACAGCGCCGTACCTGTGGGGGATTCTATGGTTCCTGGCAAGGGTAGCCGCTGCATCTTCAGTGCCTGTGAGATTGAGCGCCGCCCGCGCGGCGCATCGCGAGCTGCGCTCGCTCCTACGTTTGTTTCGGGCCAGTAACCCCTGTGCCAGATGCGCGCGGCCGCCTTGTTCGTACGACGCGATTTTGAGGCATGCGCCAAGGCGTTCGCGCGCAAATCCCACAGGAATAATTGGCCCGAAACAAACGTAGGAGCGAGCGCAGCTCGCGATGCGCCGCGCGGGCGGCGCTCGCTCTAACAGGCGCTGCATACCTTGTGGCAAACACCTGTCAGCCCTGATGCGATCCCCGTGGGAGCTGACTTGCCGGCGATCAGGCCAGCACAGGCGGCAGCTTATTTGACGATCATGCCCACCCCACGCCCCCGCGGATCAGAGGCCGTCTCCAGCTTTGCCCCTTCCACCCGGATCGCCTGGATATCCCCCATCTCCCAGCCCTGGTCTTCCAGCACATACCCCATCTTCTTCAGGCCGTCAGCCACAGGCCCGGTCAACGGTGCATAGCTGTCGAAGTAGATGGTGTCCTTGGGCAGCAACTGATGGTGCACACGCTGCGCCGCCACCGCCTTGTCCAATGGCATGCCGTAGTCATACAGGTTGTTCATCACCTGGAAGATCGAGGTAAAGATCCGCGAACCACCCGGGGTGCCGATCACCAGCTCGACCTTGCCGTCACGGGTCATCAGGCTGGGGCTCATCGACGACAGCATGCGCTTGCCCGGCTCGATCGCGTTGGCATCACCGCCGACTACGCCAAAGGCATTGGCCGCCCCCGGCTTGGCGCTGAAATCGTCCATCTCGTCGTTCAGCAGGAAACCCGCCCCTTTCACCACCACGCCGCTGCCGTAGTCGAGGTTGAGGGTGTAGGTGTTGCTGACCGCGTTGCCGTGCTTGTCGACGATGGAAAAGTGCGTGGTCTGGTGCGGCTCCAGCCCGGGCTTGACCTTGTCAGTGTCGGAAATGGCTTTCGGGTTGACCTGCGCAGCGCGCTTGGCCAGGTAGTCCTTGGCCACCAGTTTATCCACCGGCACTTGGGTAAAGGCCGGGTCACCGAGGTAGTCGGCGCGGTCGGCGAACACGCGCTTCTCGATCTCGGCCAGCAGGTGGATGTACTGCGCCGAGTTGTGCGCCACCCCTTTGAAGTCCGCCGCGCGGTCTTCCTTGATGCCCAGCAACTGAGCCAGGGCTACACCGCCGGAGCTGGGTGGTGGCGCGGTATACACCACGTTGCCACGCCAGCTGACGGCCATCGGCTCACGCCATACGGCCTTGTAATCCTGCAGGTCTTGCTTGGTGATCAGGCCCTTGTCGGCCTGCATCTGCGCCACCAGCAAATCGGCAGTCTTGCCCTGGTAGAACTCGCTGACGCCTTTGTCGGCGATGCGCTCCAGGGTGTGGGCCAGTTCGGGCTGCCTGAACAGCTCGCCAACCTTCATGTTGCCGAAGTAATCGTTGAAGTTGGTCGCAGTCTTGAACATGCCCTGTGCATCGTTGCGGTACTGGTACTGCTTTTCCGCGACCTTGAAGCCATTTTTCGCATAGCCGATGGCCGGGGTCAGCAGCTCGCTCCAGGGCAGCTTGCCAAACTTGCGATGCGCCTCCCACAAGCCCATCACCGTGCCGGGTACGCCAGCGGCGCGCACCCCGACCAGGCTGAGGTTCTCGATGACCTCACCCTTGTCGTCCAGATACATGTTGCGCGTGGCGGCCTTGGGCGCCACTTCGCGGTAGTCGAGGAAATACGGCTTGCCGTCGACGAACAGGGTCATGAAACCGCCGCCGCCGATATTGCCGGCCTCGGGATAGGTCACCGCCAGGGTGAAGGCCGTGGCCACGGCGGCATCGACTGCGTTGCCGCCCTTTTTCAGGATATCGGCGGCGACCTGTGCACCATATTGATCGGGGGCAGCCACTGCACCGCCTTCCAGATCCGCAGCGTAAACCGAGGAACAGCTCAGGATCGCGGTTGCGAGAGCCAGGTACTGAAACGGGACAATACGCATGACACTTCCTTGGTGTTGTTTTTGTCGAGCAGTCAGTAAGGCCGATGCGCATGGACTGTGCAATCGCCCGCAGGGCGTTTCGCCGCCCGTGGGCAGGCTTTGTCGCGTTCAGGCAAATCAGCAGGCGTACATGGCCAGCTTGCGCTGGATGAAATCCAGAAAGCACTGAATACGCAGGGCCAGCTGCGTGTTGCGGTAGTACACCGCGTGAATCGGTTGCCGGTAACCGTTGTTGGCTTCACCCAACAGCACCTGCAAGCGCCCGCTGCGAATGTCTTCGTGGGTCATGAAATGCGACAGGCTGACGATGCCCTCCCCGGCCAGCGCCAGCTGGCGCAGGGTCTCGCCGCTGGAAGCGAGCAACGCGGGGCGGATGCCGAAGCGGTCACCCTGGGCATGGCGTAGCGGCCACTGGTTGAGTGAGTCGGGTTGGCTGAAGCCAAGCAGGCAGTGGTTGGCCAGGTCCTCGACACGCTGGGGCGTACCATGCTGCGCCAGGTAGGCGGGGCTTGCCAGCACCTGCACCGGGCTGCAGCCGAGGTTGCGTGCATGCAGGCTGGAGTCGGCCAGTTCGCCGATGCGAATCGCCACGTCGGTGCTGTGCTCCAGCAGGTCGATGATCAGGTCGTCGGTGTTCAACTCCAGCTCTATGCCCGGGTACTGGCGGCGGAACTCGCCGATCCACGGCACAATGGCATGCAGCATGAAAGGGGCGGCAGCGTTGATGCGCAGGCGCCCGGTAGGGGTCTGGCGGTTCATCGACAGGCGCTCTTCCATGTCGTCCATCTGCTGCAGGATCAACCGCGCGCGGTCGAGGAAAAAACGCCCTTCCTCGGTGAGGTCCATACGCCGGGTGGTGCGATTGACCAGAGTGGTGCCCAGCTTGCCCTCCAGGCGCGACAACGTGCGGCTGACGGCGGACGGGGTCTGGCCCATCTGCTCGGCAGCGGCGGAGATCGAGCCGCAGTCGATGACGGCGACGAACACCTGGAGTTCTTCGGATCGGGTTTTCACATTCGGGCCTGTGATGGGTCTGTGCAAGGATCAGATAATCGCATGTACAGGCCAACTGCGGCTGCTCCTACCTCACCGTGGGAGCAGGCCAGCCCGCGATGAGGCCAGTACAGGCAACCCATCACGCTGCCTTGCCGAACACCTTGTCCAGATGGGCTTCATAAGCTGCCAGCGCCGCCGGCACATCCGGGCGCTTCATCACATCCGTTGCCAGGAAAGTCGGCAGGCCGGTCATGCCAAGGAACTGGTTGGCCTTGTGGAACGGGAAGTACACCGCATCCACGCCTTTGCCTTCAAAGAAATCGCTCGGGTCATCGAAGGCCTGCTGCGGCGCGTTCCAGGTCAGCGACAGCATGTATTGCTTGCCGTGCACCAGGCCACCGCTGCCGTACTTCTGCGTGTGATCCGAGCGGGTGCGGCCATCGTTGGCGTAGAGGCTGCCATGGCCTGCGGTGAACACTTCATCGATGTACTTCTTCACCGTCCACGGCGCGCCCATCCACCAGCCCGGCATCTGGTAGATGATCACATCGGCCCAGAGAAACTTCTCGACCTCGGCCTGCACGTCGTAGCCACCGTCGATGAACGTCTGCTGTACATCGAAACCGGCGCGGTCCAGGTGGGCGATGGCCGCTTCGTGCAAGGTCGTGTTGAGGCGGCCATCAGAGTGAGCGAACTGTTTACCACCATTGAGCAGAAGAATCTTTTTCATGCTGGCCTCCCCGGCCGAGTCAAAATTTGATGTCGGCAGGTTAGAGGTTCGCAGGGGCGGGATACAGAAGTCACCGGGCAAAATACAATTGACCAGAAGTCACGAATCAACATCACATTATTGCCGTAGAATCGGTTCACCACCTCTCACCGAGTAGCGCCCCATGACTGAGCAGATCGCCTTCATCCTCAAAGCCAAGACCCGCCCGGAAATGGCCGATGCGTTCGAAAACCTGTTCCGCCCTTATGTCGAGCCAAGCCGCCAGGAGCCAGGTTGCATCGAGTACCACATGCTGCGCGACCAGCAGGACCCGAGCCTTTTCGTGTTTTTCGAAGTGTGGGCCGACCAGGCCGCGCTGGATGTGCATTCGGCCCTGCCGCACATGGCCGCCTTCTTCGAAAAACGCATGGACTACCTTGAGCGCGATTTCGATATCCAGCAGGTCGACATGCTCAGCGCATCCAGCGCTAACCGTTGATCAGCAAGTGGCCGCCCAGTGCGGCCAGGCCGATGAAGAAACAACGCTTGAACAGCAACGCGCTGATGCGCTGACGCAACCACTGCCCGGCCAGCATGCCGAGCAAGGCTGGCGCCAGCATCAGCAGTGAAGCACCCAAGGCCTGGCCACCGAGGGCATCCTGCCCGGCCAGGCCAACACCCAGTGCCAGGGTCGAAACCGTGAACGACAGGCCCAGCGCCTGGATCATCTGCTCGCGGCTCAGGCCCAGGCTCTGCAAGTAGGGCACCGCAGGTATCACGAATACCCCGATTGCCGCCGTGATTACCCCCGTCACCAGCCCGCACGCAGGCCCCAGCCAACGCTCGTGCGCCGCTGCCAAGCGCAAGCCCGGCCCAACCAGCCCGTACACCGCGTACGCCAGCAAGGCCGCACCCAACGCATGCGCGGCCCATGGCCCGTTGTCGATGCCCAGCCAGGCACTGCCCAGCAAAGTGCCAATGAAGATCAGCGCCAGCATCGGGCCCAGCCGCACCAGCAACGCTCGCAGGTGCCCGCCGCTGGCCAACTGCCAAAGGTTGGTAAGGGTCGACGGCACGATCAGCAGTGCTGCAGCCTGCGCCGGAGGCATAGCCAGGCCCAGCAGGCCCATCGCGATGGTGGGCAGCCCCAGGCCGATCACGCCTTTCACTGCGCCGGCCAGCAGGAACGTCAGCACCACTAGCAGCGACAGAGCAGGGCCCATGTTGTGGTAGAAAGCGAGCAAGGTATTCATGGGCCGATAATGGCCCGTGGTGGGCAGGCTGAAAATCTGCCATACCCTTATCCAGACTCTTGCTAAGGCAGAGGCACATGCATTTTGACCTGATCGATCTCAAGCTGTTCCAGCACACCCTGGAGTGCGGCAACATCACCGCCGGTGCCAGCCGCAGCCATCTGTCGCTGCCGGCAGCCAGTGCGCGCATCCGGGCCATGGAAGCGTCGCTGGGCATCCCTTTACTGCAGCGTAACCGCCGCGGTGTTCAGCCGACCCCGGCCGGCCAGGCGCTGTTGCAGCATGCTCGCCTGATTGCCCAGCAGGTCGAACGCCTGCAGTTCGACCTGGGCCAGTACGCGCAGGGGCAGCACGGCCAAGTGCGCCTGCTGTGCAACACCGCAGCACTTACGGAGTACCTGCCTGAACTGGTGGCCGGTTACCTGACTGAAAACCCCGGCGTCAGCGTGGACATACAGGAACTGCCGAGCCTGCGCATCGTGCAGGCGATTACGCAAGGCATGGCAGACCTTGGCATTGTTTCAACAGCCGCGCCTTTCGGGCACCTGCAAACCCGGCCGTTTCGTGACGACCCACTGGTGCTGGTAACCCCGCCTGGCCATCCGCTGGCCAGCGAGGCTGCCCCCAGCTTCATCGACAGCCTGGCGCATGGTCATGTCGGGCTTGGAGCAGGCAGTGCATTGGCGTTGTACCTGGAGGAACAGGCATTGCGGGAAGGCCGGCGCATGCAGGTGAGAGTGCGGGCCGAAGGGTTTGATGGCGTGATCCGCATGGTTGCAGGCGGGGCCGGGGTCGGGGTGGTGCCACTGGCGGCGGTGAAGCGTTGGCAAGGGCTGTTGCCGCTGCACTGGGTAGCCCTGGCGGAACCCTGGGCCAACCGCCGGTTGCTGGTGTGCGCGCGGGACTTTGCGGCGTTGCCAGGGTATGCGTCGGGGTTGGTTGACCGGCTGGCGGGAGCAACTGTCTTGCTCAATTACTAAAAGCTGGCGCGGTCCCTGTAGGAGCGGGCGCGCCCGCGAACACCGGCGCAGCCGGTGCCATGCACTGCGTTGGATTCTTCGCGGGTTTACCCGCGAAGAAGGCTCACACACAATGGCGCCATGACGCCCCACTAAAAAGGACTGTCCAGTGGCCTCGATCTACCAGTTCAAACCACGCTTCCAGGCTTTGTTGCGCCCGGCCGTGCAACGCCTTTACGACCGAGGCGTCACCGCCAATCAGGTCACTGTCACCGCTGCCGTGGTATCGCTCCTGGTGGGCCTGCTGCTGGCCGCCCTGCCGCACATCACCTGGCTGTTCATCCTGGTGCCGATCTGGATGCTGCTGCGCATGGCGCTGAATGCTGTCGACGGCATGCTGGCCCGGGAGTTCGGCCAGCAATCCACCCTCGGTGCTTACCTCAACGAACTGTGTGACGTGATTGCCGATGCAGCGCTGTACCTGCCCTTCGCCTTGTTGGCCGGGGTGTCGCCTGCGCTGGTGGTGCTGGTGGTGCTGTGCGCCACCTTCAGCGAGTACGCCGGTGTCATGGGCCCGCTGGCAGGCGCCTCGCGGCGCTACGACGGGCCTATGGGCAAGAGCGACAGGGCCTTCGCCTTCGGCGTGCTGGGCACCGGCGTCGCCTTTGGCCTGCTCGATGGCGCCTGGATCAACGGCCTGTTGCTGGTCATCCTCGCGCTCTCGCTCTATACCCTCTACAACCGGGTTCGCCAGGGCCTGGCCGAAACCCGCTGAGCCTATCGTCGCCGCAAAAGGACGTTGACCATGCGCCAAGCGCAAGCGCTGCACTTCCCCACCCATGACGGTGTCGAGCTGCATTACCGTCATTGGCCTGCCACCCGCAACGAACACCAGCCACGCCGCGCCGTGGTGATGTTCCACCGGGGCCATGAGCACGGCGGGCGCATGGCCCACCTGGCCGATGAGCTGGACATGCCGGGCTACGACTTCTTCGCCTGGGATGCCCGCGGCCACGGCCGCTCGCCAGGCGCGCGTGGCGACAGCCCGGGGTTCGCCACCAGTGTGCGCGACGTGCAAACCTTCATCGAACACATCCAGGCCCACCACGGCATCGCCGAACAGGACCTGGTGGTACTGGCACAAAGCGTCGGCGCCGTGCTGATCGCCACCTGGGCCCACGACTACGCGCCCAAGGTGCGCTGCCTGGTGTTGGCCTCGCCAGCGTTCAAGGTCAAGCTGTACGTGCCGTTTGCCCGCCCAGGCCTGAAGCTGCTGAAGGCCTTGCGCGGCAATTTCTTCGTGAATAGCTACGTCAAGCCGCGCCTGCTCACCCACGACCCTGAGCGGGTGATGTCGTACGTGGCCGACCCGCTGATCAGCCGGCCCATTTCGGTAACCATGCTGCTGGGCCTGTACGAGGCCGCCGACCGCGTGGTGGCCGACGCCCAGGCCATCCAGGTGCCGACCCAGTTGCTGGTGTCCGGGGCTGATTTCGTGGTCGAGCGCCAACCGCAAGAACGGTTTTTCGACCGGCTCGGCAGCACACGAAAGGAGATGCACATACTGCCCGGGTTCTTCCACGACACCTTGGGTGAACGTGATCGGGCCCATGCCCTTAGGCGCATCGAACGGTTTGTCGACCATTGCTTCGCCAGCCCCGCCGCGTTGCCCTCACTGCTGGATGCCGACAAGACCGGGGCCAGTTGCGCCGAGGCAGAAAGCCTGGCTGCGCCGCTGCCGCGCAACTCGCCACGCGACCTTTACTGGCGCGCCACCCGCGCCGGCTTGAGCCTGGGCAAGGGGCTGTCTGCGGGGGTGAAGCTCGGGTTTGACACCGGCTTCGATTCTGGCAGCACCCTCGACTACGTGTACCGCAACCAGCCGACCGGCAAGGGCAAACTGGGGCGCCTGATCGACCAGAACTACCTCGACGCCATCGGCTGGCGTGGCATACGCCAACGCAAACTGCACGTCGAGCAATTGCTGCGCCTGGCCATCGCCCACCTGCGTGAACAGCAACGGCCCGTGCACATCGTCGATATCGCGGCTGGCCATGGCCGCTATATCCTCGAAGCCCTTCAAGGCCTTGAGCAGTTGCCAGATTCGATCCTGCTGCGCGACTACAGCGAACTGAACGTTCAGCAAGGCAGCGCGCTGATCCGCGAGAAGGGCCTGGCCGACATCGCCCGATTCGTCCAGGGCGACGCCTTCGATCGCCAGAGCCTGGCCACACTTGAACAGCCCCCAACGCTGGCCGTGGTTTCGGGGCTGTACGAGCTCTTCCCCAGTAACCAACTGGTGGGCAATTCCCTCGCCGGGCTGGCCGACGCCATAGAGGATGGCGGCTACCTGGTCTACACCGGCCAGCCATGGCACCCGCAACTGGAGATGATTGCCCGCGCCCTCACCAGCCACCGCGGTGGCGAGGCTTGGGTAATGCGCCGGCGCAGCCAGGCCGAGATGGACCAGCTGATTGAGGCCGCGGGCTTCCGCAAGCTGGCCCAGCGTATCGATGAATGGGGCATTTTCAGCGTCAGCCTGGCACAGCGGGTGCGCTGAGTGAGCCCGCCACGCGAGCACGGGCTGATTCGCCGGGGCGTGTTCTGGCTTCTGCTGCTGGGGCCGTTGTTCTTCCTCAGCTATGGGCTGGCGAACAATTACACGGCTGGGCGCAGTGATGTCGGCAGCCTGGTGTTCGGCTGGGAGCACGGCATGCCGCTGTGGCCCTGGACGATCATCCCGTACTGGTCGATCGACCTGCTGTACGGGTTGTCCTTCCTGCTGCCGCGCACACGCCAGGAAATGGACCGCCATGCGCTGGCGCTACTCAGCGCACAGGTGATCAGCGTCTGCTGTTTTCTGCTGTGGCCGCTGCGGTTCACCTTCGAGCGGCCGGGCCTGGACGGGCTGTTCGGCTGGCTGTTCGATGTGTTGATGGGCTTCGACAAGCCATTCAACCAGGCGCCTTCGCTGCACATCGCTTTGCTGGTGATCATCTGGGCGATGTTTGCCCGGCATGTGCAACGCCAGCCCTGGCGTTGGCTGATGCATGGCTGGATGGCGCTGATCGGGGTGTCGGTGCTGACCACCTGGCAGCACCATTTCATCGATGTGCCCACGGGGGCGCTGGCGGGGTTTGCCTGCCTGTGGCTGTGGCCGCAGCAAGGGCGCCTGCCCTTTCAGGCGGCCCGTCTTGCTCAGGATGCCAAGCGCTGGAAGGTTGCCGCTTGTTATGCCTTGGGCGCGCTGCTGTGTGTACTCCCTGCCGCTGCGATGGGCGGGGTTTGGCTGTGGTTGAGTTGGCCGGCGGTGTCGTTGGGGCTGGTGGCGCTGAACTACGCCGTGTTCGGGGCGGGTGGTTTTCAGAAGGGTGATGACGGGCGCTTGTCGCCTGCAAGCCGGTGGCTGCTGGCACCCTATCTGGCGGGCGCGTGGCTCAATTCGCGGTGGTGGACCCGGCGCCATCCACAGGCCGACCAGGTGTGTGATGGTGTGTACCTGGGGAGAATCCCAGGGCGCGACACGCAGTTCGCTGCAATTGTTGATCTGTGCGCAGAACTGCCGTGTAACGCAAACCATTGTAGGAGCGGCCTTGCGTCGCGAAAGGGGCGCGAAGCGGCCCAGGGTTTTCAGCTTCGCAGCAGAAACTGTCGGGGCTGCTCCGCAGCCCTTTCGCGACGCAAGGCCGCTCCTACGACGATCGCGTCAGCCCTTGACTATCAGTGTTTCGCTACCCTGGATCTGATAGCGCCAGACGTTGCCCTGCTACAGCAGGCCGCCAACGCCATCGAACACCTGCGCGCCCAGGGCCCGGTGCTAGTGTGCTGCGCTTTAGGCTACTCGCGCAGCGCCAGCGCCGTGGCCGCGTGGCTGCTGCTCTCCGGCCGCAGCAGCGACGCCCAACAGGCAGAAGCGCTGATTCGCCAAGCACGCCCCGGCATCGTACTGCGCAACGCGCATCACCAGGCTCTTCAGCAACTGGGAGCACAGCCATGAACCTGCGCGTGGCCGCCAGCCTGCTGGGCCGAGGCCAACAGCTGGAGCGCCTGTCCGACGGCCTCACCTTGCTGGCCCTGGCGTATGGCCTTTCACCGCTGCTCAATGCCCCGCTGCATCCGCTGGCGAGCCTGCTGTGCAGCGTGCTGCTGGTGCTCGGCGTGTTCCACAAATACTGGGCCATCCGCGTGGCTATCGATGCCGAACTGTTTGCCCACCTGGCCAATAGCGCAGACCTGCCGGCTGACACCCAGGCCCTGGACCGCGCCCTGTTCGAACTGAAACTCAAACCACAGGCCACCGACGGCCGCGCCTGGCCTGCCCGCAGCCGGGCCGCACTGGGCCTGTTGCGCCGTCAGGCCGTATGCCTGGGCCTGCAGCTGTCGCTAGCCTTGGCTACCCTGCTGACACTGCCTGTGAAGGGATGACCACCTGCCTATGCTCGCCAACCTGACTGCTTACGTCATCACCTCGGCCGCCCGCCTGATTACCGGGGCCCGCGCCCTCTGGCTGGGGTGCTCGGCGCTGCCGGTGCAGCGCCTGTATTTCGCCAACCACAGCAGCCACGGCGACTTCGTGCTGCTGTGGGCCTCGCTGCCGCAAGGGCTGCGCCAACGCACGCGCCCGGTGGCCGGCGCAGACTACTGGGCCAGGCCGGGCATCCGCGACTTTCTTATCCGCAAGGTCTTCAACGGGGTACTGATCGAGCGCCAGCGCAGCGAAGGGCAAGGCAACCCTTTGCAGCCGGTGCTGGACGCGGTGGCCCAGGGCGACTCGCTGATCTTCTTCCCGGAGGGCACGCGCAACCTTGGCGACGAACCGCTACTGCCCTTCAGAAGCGGGTTGTATCACCTGGCAGCCGCCCACCCGCAGGTCGAACTGGTACCGGTCTGGATCGCCAACCTCAACCGGGTGATGCCCAAAGGGCGCGCCTTGCCATTGCCATTGCTGTGCACCCTGAGCTTTGGCGAACCGCTGCACCTGCACGCCGATGAAAGCAAGCAGGCGTTTCTCGAGCGTGCCAGCCAGGCCCTGCTGAACCTGGCCCCCAAGGATGCCTGACATGGACAACAACACCCTTTCCCTGTTTGCCGGCATCGGCGCCCTGCTGCTGCTGGCCAGCGTGGTCGGCCGCCTGCTCAAATGGCGCGCCGGCCCGGCGCCGCACGCCGTGATCGACAACCTCAACGCCCGCATCAATGCCTGGTGGGTGATGGTGGTGGTGATCGGCATTGCCTTTGTGTTCGGCAAGTACGGTGTGATCGTGCTGTTCTACGGTGTGTCGTTCTATGCCCTGCGCGAATTCATGACCCTCACCCCTACCCGGCGCAGCGACTACCCGGCACTGGTGGCAGCCTTCTACGTGGCACTCCCGGTGCAGTACGTGCTGATCGCCATGGACTGGTACGGCCTGTTCAGCATCTTCATCCCGGTGTACCTGTTCCTGCTGCTGCCGATCCTCGCCAGCCTGGGCGGTGATACCACACGGTTCCTCGAGCGTGCGTCAAAAGTGCAATGGGGCTTGATGATCGCCGTGTACTGCGTGTCGTCGGTGCCGGCCCTGATGACCCTGGACATCCCCGGCTACGAGGGCCGCAACCTGTTGTTGATCGCCTGGCTGATTCTGGTGGTGCAACTCAGCGACGTGCTGCAGTACGTGTGCGGCAAGCTGTTCGGCAAACACAAGGTGGCGCCCAACCTGTCCCCCTCCAAGACCGTCGAAGGCCTGGCCGGCGGCGTAGCGCTGGCCACCCTGATCGGCGCCCTGCTGTGCTGGATCACGCCCTTCAGCTTCTGGCAGGCCGCGCTGATGGCCTTGGCCGTGAACGCCATGGGCTTCTTCGGCGGGCTGGTGATGTCGGCTATCAAGCGTGACCGTGGGGTGAAAGACTGGGGGCACATGATCGAAGGCCACGGCGGCATGCTCGACCGCATGGATTCGGTGTGCTTCGCAGCGCCAGTGTTCTTCCACTTTGTGCGGTATTGGTGGGCATAGCGCGACCAGACAGCTGGACGTCGAGCCCAGGCAACTGCGGCTCGGCCGATGGCCCTATGGTGACCAGTCATTTAGCCAGTCACCAGGAGTTGTGCCATGTCCGATTTCATCACCGTCCTGCGCGAAACCTGCCCCACGCCGGTCGTGGACGCCACCAAGTGGAAGCGCATCGGCGGCGATCCGCACACCGTCAACCTCAATGCCTACCTGTCGGCCGACGGCAGCAAGATCATGGGCACCTGGATCTGCACCCCGGGCAAGTTCGAGGTCAATTACGATAAGTGGGAGTTCTGCCACTTCCTCGATGGCTACTGCATCATCACCCCGGAAGGCGAAGAGCCGAAGCACCTGAAGGCCGGTGATGTGTTCGTCATTGAACCGGGTATGAAAGGCACCTGGGAAGTGGTCGAGACCGTGCGCAAGTATTTCGTCTTCGCCTGATCAGACACTCTACAACTAACTCTGTGGGAGCGGGCGCGCCCGCGAAACAGGCAGTGTGGTAGATGGCACCGGCTTTGCCGGTGTTCGCGGGCATGCCCGCTCCCACAGGGTTATGTGGCGCCTGGAGAATCGGGGCAAAAAAATCGCGGGGCAAGTGCCCTTCCCTCTGGTGCGCAGTTACAGAGGGAAGGCCACCTGGCCCGCGATGAAGCCCACCTCTTGCGTCAATCTTTCTTGCGATACCCCTCTACGATAGCTGAGAAGTCCTTGCCACCCTCGCCACGCAAGCTCATGGCCTGATACAACTGCTGGGCCACAGCCCCCAGGATCACCGGCTGGTGTGCCTGGCGCGCCGCTTCGGTCGCCAGCCCCAGGTCCTTGAGCATCAGTTCGGCGCCAAAGCCACCGGTATAGCCACGCGATGCTGGCGCGGTTTCGATAATGCCCGGCCATGGGTTGTAGGTATCCGAGCTCCAGCAACGCCCGGTCGAACTGTTGATGATGCCGGCCAGCACCTGGGTATCGATGCCCAGCGCATTACCCAGCGCCATGGCCTCGGACACGCCGATCATCGAGATACCCAACAGCAGGTTGTTGCAGATCTTGGCGATTTGCCCGGTGCCCACCTCGCCGCAGTGGACGATATTGCGGCCCATCTGCTCCAGCACCGGCTTGAGGCTGGCGAACAACTCGGCGCTGGCACCGACCATGAAGGTCAGCGTGCCGGCTGCCGCACCGCCGGTGCCACCGGACACCGGCGCATCGCCCATGTCCACGCCCTTGGCCGCTGCAGCCTTGGACACATCACGCGCGGTCTGCGGATCGATGGTGCTGCAGTCCACGGTGGGCGTACCGGCACGAATGCCGGCCAGCACGCCATCTTCGTTCAGGTATACGCTGCGCACATGGACAGCGGCAGGCAGCATGGTGATCACCAGCTCGCTGTTGGCCGCCGCGTCCTTGGGCGACGGGCTGATCTGCCCACCCAGTTCGGCCAGCTCGGCGAGTACAGCCTTGTTCAAGTCGAACAGGTTCAACTGGTGCCCGGCCTTGATCAGGTTGCGGGCCATGGGCGCGCCCATGTTGCCCAGGCCAATGAATGCGATACGCATGAGGAACTCCTTAGCGCAGGCTGATGGTGGTGTTCACGCCGTCGTTGACGCTGTCGTCGTCGAACCAGCGGGCAGTGACAGTCTTGGTCTGCGTGAAGAACTGCACCACTTGCTTGCCGTATGGGCCAAGGTCGCCGAGCTTGGACCCACGCGAGCCAGTGAAACTGAAGAACGGGACCGGCACCGGGATCGGAATGTTGATACCCACCTGGCCCACGTCGATCTCGCTCTGGAACTTGCGCGCGGCCGCCCCGCTTTGGGTGAACAGGCCGGTGCCGTTACCGAACGGGTTGGCGTTGACCAGGGCGATGGCCTCGTCGAGGGTATCGACCTCCAGGGTCACCAGCACCGGGCCGAAGATTTCCTGGGTGTAGACCTGCATGTCAGTCTTCACACCCGAGAACAGGGTTGGGCCAACGAAGTTACCTTGCTCGTAACCCGGCACCGTGACGTCGCGGCCATCGAGTTCCAGCTTGGCGCCTTCCTTGATGCCGCTTTCGATCAGGCCCAGCACACGCTCCTTGGCGCGTTTGGAAACCACCGGGCCGACATCGGTGCCTGGCTCACACCCGGCATTGACCTTGAGCTTGCTGGCTGCTTCCTTGATGTCCGGCAGCCACTCACGGGCCTTGCCCACCAGCACCGCTACCGAGGTGGCCATGCAGCGCTGGCCCGCCGCGCCGAAGGCGGCACCGACCAGGGCATTGATGGTTTGCGTACGGTTGGCATCGGGCAGCACCACGGCGTGGTTCTTGGCGCCCATCATCGACTGCACGCGCTTGCCGTGCTGGCTGCCCAGGTTGTACACGTGGGTACCGACGTCGGTAGAGCCGACGAAGGAAATCGCCTTGATGTCCTGATGAGTGCAAATGGCATCCACCACCTGCTTGCCACCGTGCACCACATTCAGCACCCCGGCCGGTACGCCGGCTTCCAGCGCCAGCTCGACCAGCAGCATGGTCGACAGCGGGTCCTGCTCGGACGGTTTGAGCACAAAGGTGTTGCCGCAGACGATGGCCATGGGGAACATCCACAGCGGGATCATCGCCGGGAAATTGAACGGCGTGATGCCAGCGCATACACCGATAGGCTGGCGCAGGGTGTAGGTATCGACACCGCCGGCGACGTTTTCGGCGAATTCACCCATCTGCAAGGTGCCGATGGAAGCAGCGTGTTCCACCACTTCCAGGCCGCGGAAAATATCACCCTCGGCGTCAGCCAGGGTTTTGCCCTGCTCGGCGCTGAGCACCTGGGCAATGCGCTTGGTGTGTTCGCGAATAAGCGCCTGCAGCTTGAGCATGATGCGCATGCGCGCGCCAATCGGGGTGTCTCGCCAGGTCTTGAAGGCACGGTGGGCAGCGGCTACCGCTGCATCGACTTCTTCTACCGTGGCGAACGGTACGCGCGCCAGCACCTCTTGGGTGGCCGGGTTGACGATGTCGCGCCATTCGGTGGTCTTGGACTCGACCCACTGGCCGTCGATCAGCAGCTTCACCTGGTCGACCTTGGTCGGGTTCGGGGATTGCGGTGCGTTCATCTGCGTTCTCCTTGGAATTATTGTCGGGACGAGATCGCCAGCGCCAAGCAAACGCGAGGTGGCGTCCTGAGGCTTGTTTCGAGTATAGATGTGCAAACATCCAACAAGAACGCACAAAAAAACCGGATCATCATGCAAAAAGATCTCACATCCCTGAGCGCGCTCAACTGGGACGATTTGAAGTTTTTCCTTGAAGTGGCCCGTACCCGCAAGGCCAGTAGCGCGGCAAAACGCCTGAGCGTGGACTACACCACGGTATCGCGCCGCATCAGCTCGCTGGAGGGGGCGCTGGGTACCTTGCTGTTCGAAAAGTCGCGCACCAACGGCTTTGTTCTCACCGCCGAGGGCCAGCGTTTGCTGGGCTATGCCGAGTCGATCGAAAGCACGCTGCACATGGCGTGCGAGCAGGTATCCGGGTCGAGCGTGGCGTTGTCGGGGCATGTGCGCATGGGCTGCACAGAAGGCTTCGGCAGTTTCTTCATTACCCCGCAGTTGAGCCACTTCGTCGACGCCTACCCGGCCATTTCAGTGGATATCCTGCCGCTGCCGCACTTCATCAGCCTGTCCAAGCGCGAGGCGGATATCGTCATCGCCCTGGAGCGGCCCGAGCATGGGCCTTATGTGTGCTGCAAGCTGTGCGACTACAGCTTGCGGCTGTATGCGACGCAGGGCTACCTGGACAGCCATGCGCCGATACGCCAGGTGGCTGACCTGGCCAGGCACCCGTTCATCAGTTACGTGGACGACCTGGCGTTCAGCTCAGAGCTCTTGTACCTCGCCAACCTGATCCCCGGCGCCACTGCGCATCTACGCAGTACCAGTGTGATTGCACAGTACACGGCGGCGTTGCAGGGCCGCGGGCTGGCGATCCTGCCGTGTTTCCTGGCTGCGCAGGATCCACGGCTGGTCACGGTGTTGCCAGAGGACATCGAGGTGACCCGGCAATTCTGGATGTATTGCCGGGAGGACCTGCGCAAGCTGAAGCGGATCACCCTGTTGTGGGATTACATTCGCGGGGTGACCGAGGCGAATGCGCCGTTGTTGATGGGGCAGACCCGGGAAATGCGCTTTGCCCAGCAGTGACGGGGCTCAGTAGGACGCCACCACGATGGACACGCGCCGGTTCTCTGTACGCCCGGCGCTGGTGCGGTTGTCTGCCACCGGCTGGCTGCTGCCCAGGCCCTGGCTCTGGATGTTCTGCGGCTGCATGCCGACCCCGACCAAGGCTTTGGCCACGCTCTGCGCGCGGCGCTCGGACAACTCCTGGTTGTAGGCCGCCTTGCCCGACGAGTCGGTATGCCCGTCTACCCGCACACGCTGGATACCCACGCCCAGCAGTGCCTTGCCGATCCGCTCGACAATCGCCTGGCTCTGGCTGTTGAGGCTGTCCAGGTCACTGCCGAACAACACTTTGCCAGACAAGTCATACGCCCAGCCTTCATCGGTGGGGGTAAAGCCTTCGCGCTTGAGCACGGCAATCTGTTCCGGGGTCAGCCCCTTGGGCGGCGCGCTTTGGCAGCCGGTCAGCGCCAGCACAGCGAGCAACAAGGCCCACAGTGGAAAACGTAAAGCCTGTATCACGGGTTCAGCTCCTGTTGTCGATAGGGTTGGCGGACCGTTCCGTCTGCGCCACTTGCCAATGGCCACGCCGTTTGCGCTTGGCCTGATACATCGCCGCATCGGCGGCACTCAGAAGACTGGCCGGGTCGGCGCCGTCTTCCGGGTAATAGGCGATACCGACGCTCACCGACGTGGCGACACTGCGGCCGCTGTCCAGCGGCACCGGCAGCTTCATGCTGGCGACGATTTTTTCGGCAATGTGCTCGGCATCCCGGCGCGTTTGCAAGGGCGTCAGCAGCACGGCGAATTCGTCACCGCCCAAACGTGCAACCAGATCATGCTCACGCAACTGGGCACGCAGGCGCTCGGCCACGCTGATCAGCACCTCGTCCCCCACCGCATGGCCCAGCGTGTCGTTGATCTGCTTGAAATGGTCACTGTCGAGGAACAGCAGCGCCATGTGATCCTGCTGGCTGGCTGCGTTGCGCACGCTGCGGCTCAGGCGCCCTTCGAAGAAGGCGCGGTTGGGCAGGCCGGTCAGGCTGTCGTGGCTGGCCTGGTGGGCCAAGGTCTGGTTTTCGCTCTGCAGGTGGCTTTGCCACACTTCCAGTTCGTCCAGCAGGGCGTTGAAGTCATTCCCCAGCTCGTTGAGCTCGGCAATCGCCGTTTCCGGCACACGCCGATCGAAGCTGCGCTCGCGGCGGGCGGCGTGGGCGACGCTGGCCAAGCCGCGCAGCGGCCGGGTGATATCGCCGAGCAGGCGCCGCGACAGGTACTGGGCAGCCAAGGCGCTCAAGACCGTGCAACACAGAATACCGGCAAGCCCCCCCAGCATGAACAGCAACAGGCTACGCCCCTGGCCAACCAGTTCGATGCGCCCGATCTGTTGCTGCTGGTGCATGATCGGCAGCTTGACCGGTTCGTCCAGCAACGCGCTGGCGACCTGCGCTTCCAGCAGGGCAAGCATGCCCGAATCGGCACGCTGCCAGCGCGCCAGTTGCTCGCCTTCACCATTGAATACCCTGGCCTCGGCCACTTCCTCGGCGCTTGCGATCAGCCCCAGCGCTTCACTGGCGGCGGCACTGTCATCGAACACCACCGCCGCCTCCACGGTGTAGCTGATCGACCGGGCAATCAGTTGCAGGTTGTGATTGGCGTAGGCGCTCAAGGCCAGCACGCCCAACAGGGTCAAGGAAATACCGGCCAGGCCCACGGCCAGCAAGGCGACATTCAAGTGTGCACGGCCCAGCACCGAGCGCAGGGTTGGGCGCAGGCTGCGCTTGCGGGTCGGCTTCATGGTTGCACCGCCCGGCGCCGCGACAGTTGCAGCACGCTGGGGTGAATGCGCACCCCGGAGCGCGCCACCGAGTCAAGGTTGACCTCGAAGGCCACCTGCTGGTCGCTGACCCGCAGGCAGAACAGGCTGCCGAGGGTGCATGGGTCATTCGATTCGCTGATGCTCAGGACCGGGTAGCCGCTGACCCGCTCGAACAGCTTGTCACGCTGGCGCTGGTCGAGCTTGCCGATGTAGATCGCATCACACGCCTGAGCGACCTGACTGTCATCTGCCAGCAAGCGCTTCACTTGCAGCGGGCGGCCAGACGCCTGCACCTGGCCCTTGATCAGGTCATCAGCGTATTCGGTGGGGCCGACCAGGCACAGGCGTAATGGAGACGGCTCCACCGGCCAGCGCGCGTAGCTGAAAATACCCAGCACGACCTGGGTGACGGCCTTGGCCCGTTGCTGCGCCTGGGCGTTGGTGGTTGCGGTGTCCGCCCGGGCAGGATCCGTAGCGATAAACAGGACGGCCAGCAATAGCGAAACCGCACAGCTTGTCACACGTCTTGCGGCCACATGCATGTGGGGAATCTCTCAAAGTCCTTTCTGGTCTCGGCGCAACGATAGCACATGGCCGCACCACTGTAGAAAGGCAGGCACCGCGGTGGTTGGCACGGGCTGCGCCCGTGTTCGCGGGCATGCCCGCTCCCACAGGGGATCTCCACCTGGTTTCGGCCGGGGTCAGACTTGCTCCAGCATCAACCCGGAAATGCGCCTTACCTTGCGCGACACCGCTTCTTCGAAAATGCCCTGGCGCGGCTCGACCAGGCTGAAACAGTGCTTGGCGCGGGTGATCCCGGTGTAGACCAGCTCCTTGGTCAGCACCGGGTTCAGTGCGTCGGGCAGTACCAGTGCGGTGTGGCCGAACTCCGAACCCTGGGACTTGTGCACCGTCATGGCAAATACCGTCTCCACTTCATTCAGGCGGCTGGGCAGGACAAAACGCACGCCGCCGCTGCCGTCATTACGCGGGAAGGCCACCCGCAGCAGCGGCTCGCCGCGCTCGTCCGGCAAACGCAGGGCAATGCCGATGTCGCCGTTCATCAGGCCCAAGCCGTAGTCGTTGCGGGTGACCAGCACCGGGCGCCCTTCGTACCAAGGCTGCTGGCTATCGATCAGGCCGGCGCCGTGCAGCACCCGCGCCACCCGCTCGTTAAGCCCTTCGACGCCCCAGGCACCGCGGCGTACCGCACACAGCAACTGGAAGTCCTCGAAACTGTGCAACACCTTGCCCGCCCACTGCTCCCAGGCGGGGTCGTCGAACGGGGTATCCAGCAACGGCCGATAGCGGCCAAGGGTACGCAAATAACTGCGGTACCCTTGTGGCCCTTCGCTGCCCTGGTTCAAGCCGTCGAGCAGCAGGCGGTCGAAGGCGCGGTCCTGCTCGTGCCTGAGCACCAGGCTGTGCACATCAGCCGGTGGCATGGCCAGCAGGTTGCGCGCCGCGTGGGCGTCCTGCCGGTTGACCAGCCGCGCCAGCTGGCCAATCCCGCTGCCTTCGCCAAAGCGCCGCGAAAAGCGCAGCATCACCACTTGCTGGGCCAGCGGGTTGCGCTGTTCATCGCCAACCTTGAGGCCACTGCCAGCCAGCGATTCGCCACTGACCTGTTCGAGCCAGCTGGCGGTGGCCGGCGCGTAGTAGCCTTCTTCGGCGTCCCGGCACAAGTCACCCAGCACGGCACCGGCCTCGACCGAGGCCAGCTGGTCCTTGTCACCCAGCAATACCAGGCGTGCCCGCGCTGGCAAGGCGTCGAGCAGGTTGGCCATCATCTCCAGGTCGATCATCGAGGCTTCGTCGACCACCAGCACATCCAGCGGCAACGGGTTGCCCGCATGGTGGCGGAAGTGCCGCGAACCCGGGCGGCTACCGAGCAGGCGGTGCACGGTGCTGACGTCGGTCGGCACCTGCTCGCGTACCTGGGCACTGACCTGCAGGCGCTCGACCTGCTGGCCAATGGACTCGGTCAGGCGCGCAGCGGCCTTGCCGGTGGGTGCCGCCAGGCGGATACGCAATGGCCTGCCCTGCTCCACCGCCGGCGCTTGCAACAACGCCAGCAGGCGCACCACCGTGGTGGTCTTGCCCGTACCGGGGCCGCCGGTGATGATGCTGAAGCCGGCGCGGGTGGCCAGGGCGCAGGCGAGCTTCTGCCAGTCCACCTGGCCTGCCGCGGCGCCGCCCTCGAACAACTGCGCCAGGCGTTGCGGCAAGTCCGCCGGCGCTGCTTCAGCCTGGCTCAGGCGCAGGCGCAAGGTGTGGTCGATACGCCGCTCGTAGCTCCAGTAACGGCGCAGGTACAGGCGCTGGCCGCTGAGCACCAGGGGGCGCGCCTGCTGGCCCGGTGCGTCGCCAGCGGCCACCAGCGGGCTGGCAACGATGCGTTGGCGCCATGCTTGCAAGTCGAGGTTGGCCAGCAATTGCGAAGGCAACAGCAACGGGCCGGTCAGTGCGTCGCCCTCTGGCGGCAACGACAGGGCAAAGTCGGGCTCGGCCAGGGTTTGCTGCAGGTCGAGGCAGACGTGGCCGTGGCCCAGTTGATGGCTGGCCAACGCTGCGGCAAGCAGCAGTAAGGGGTCACTGCCTGGGGCCCGCTCTTCCAGAAATGACACGAACGCACGGTCAAGCGGCCGTAGCCAGCCGCGTTCGACCCAGCGGTCGAGCAGTTGCAGCAGGTCACCGCTGTCAGTTTGCGGCGCCAGCGCCAGCAGGTACTCGGCGTGCAATGGGGTGGGCAACAGGTCGACAAGGCTGCGACTCATGGCATGACTCCGGCAAACAGGTCCTGCTGGGTGGGCGGGTGCTCGCCACGGAACAGCGCATCCAGGCTTTCGATCAATTCACGCGGTGGCTTGGTGAAGTAAACGCCGTGCCCGCTGCTGCTGGCACCCCGCAGGAAGATGAACAAGGCACCGCCCACGTGGCGGTCATAATCGTAATCCGGCAGCCGCGCGCGCAGTTGCCGGTGCAGGGCCAGCAGGTACAACACGTACTGCAGGTCGTAGCGGTGTTCGAGGATGGCTTTTTCCATGGCCAGGGCATCGTAAGCCTGGGTATCCGGGCCAAGCCAGTTGGATTTGTAGTCGGTCACGTAATAGCGGCCGTCCAGCTCGAATGCCAGGTCGATGAACCCTTTGAACATGCCATTGAGCAGCGTCGGCTGCGCCGCCGGGCGCGCCAGGCCGGGGTGGGTGTGGCGTGCTACCAGACGATCCAGCTGCTCGGCGTCGACGCGCTGGCTGGCGAACCAGAACTCCATTTCGATCTGGTAAGTGCACAGCTCCCCGAGCGTCACGCTCTGCCCACTGCCGGGCAACGGCAAGGCCTCGCTCAGCAAGCGCTGCATCCACTGGCTGAGGGTGGGGATCCAACCCGTCCAGTCTCGGCGGTTGCAGCGCTGGCCAACGGTTCGCTCGATCAACTGCGGGTTACGGCTTACCAGGCTAAAGCCTTCGCGGCCTGCCCACTCCAGCAGACCGTGCAGGAAGGTGCCGGGGTTCGGCCCCCGCGGGAAGCGGTGGATATCACCGCTGTCGGCCGGGACTTCACGCAGCACCTGCACATCGACGACTTCGTCATCCTGCAGTTGCTGGGCCTGCGAGCTGTCGGCACCGAGGGTTTGGTCACCAACGCGCAGGGCGCTGTAGGAGGCGATCCACCAGTGCTCAGCGGCGGCGCGGCGTGGCTTGCGTGCCGGCAGTAATTCACGTTCGGCGTGGGGCATGCGATACACCTGCTGCTGCGCCGGCGGCAGGCCTGGGCAGGCGATGTGCGGGCAACCCGCGGCCAGGGCCTGCAACCAGTCGGCCAACTGCGCCGAACTGGCCAGGGCAAGGCCGCCACCCAGCAGATACCCCAACGCCGAGCGGTGCAACTGCGACGTTTTCTGGTTGCCGCGCTTGAGGTCGGCGACACCCAGCCAGCAGGCATGCTGGGCACGGGTAAGGGCCACATACAGCAGGCGCAGGTCTTCGGCCAGGCGCTCATCGTCGGCGCGTTCGATCTGCTCCTGGCTTGGGGTCAGGGTAAGGTGGGCGTGGCCTTCAGGGTCGTGCCAGGCCAGCGGCAGCCGGCTACCGTCCACAGGTTTGCTGGTGCAGATGAACGGCAGGTAGACCAGCGGATACTCCAGGCCCTTGGACTTGTGGATGGTCACCACCTTGACCAGCTGTTCGTCGCTTTCCAGGCGCAGAATCTGGTCCTCGCCAGCCTGGCCAGAACTGGCCAGGTGCTCGGCCAGGTGGCGAATCAGCGCCTGTTCGCCATCCAGTTCGCCAGCTGCCTGCTGCAGCAACTCGGCCAGGTGCAGCAGGTTGGTCAGCACCCGTTCGCCATCGCTGCGGCGGATCAGCGTGCGCGGCAGCTGGAAGTCATGCAGCAGGTGGCGCAGCATAGGCAGTACGCCCTGGCGCTGCCAGGTTTCGCGGTAGTAGCGGAACCGCATGACCCAGCCTTCCCAGACCCGCTCGTCCTGGTTCAAGCGGTCCAGTGCGGGCAACGACAGGCCTAAGGTAAGGCTGGCCAGGGCCGCCTTGAGCAGGCGCTCCGAATCGGGCTCGGCGCAGGCCTTGAGCCAGGCCAGCAGGTCGTGGGCTTCCTGGGCAGCGAACACCGAGTCCTTGTCGGACAGGTACACACTGCGTACATCGCGTGCGGCCAGCTCGGCGCGCACCAGCTGCGCTTCGTGGCCATCCCGCACCAGAATGGCGATGTCTGACGGCAGGCAGGGGCGCAGTTCGCCTTCGGCACTGCGGAAACCGGCCGTGCCTTGCTGGCCGCCATTGAGCAAATCGACAATGTGGCTGGCGCAACTGGCGGCCAGTTGCTGGCGGTAGACACTGCCGGATACCGGCTCGTCGCTCTGCAACTGCCAGCATTGCAGGGCAGCGCTGGCTTCGCCGTTGATCACCAGCTGTTCGCTACGGCCTTTGGCGTGCACCTCGATGAACGGCAACGGGTTGTCATCCGCACCGCGGAACAGGAACGCCCCGCGCCCTCCCTGACGCGCCTCGGCCTGCAGGAACACCTGATTGACTGCCGCCACCATGGCCTTGCTGGAGCGGTAGTTGGTGTCCAGGCTGTGCAGCCGACCGCTGGTGGCCCGCCGTGCGGCGAGGTAGGTGTAAATGTCTGCACCGCGGAAGGCGTAGATCGCCTGCTTCGGGTCGCCAATCATGAACAGGCCGGTGTCCGGGCGGTTTTCGCTGATCTGGTAGATACGCTCGAAAATGCCGTACTGCACCGGGTCGGTGTCCTGGAATTCGTCGATCAGGGCCACCGGGAACTGCTCACGAATCAGCCCGGCCAGACGCTCGCCGGCTTCACTGGCCAGTGCGTGCTGCAAGCGCACCAGCATATCGTCAAAGCCCATTTCTGCCCGCCGGCGCTTCTCCACTTCAAACCGTGCCGAAACCCAATTGGCGGCATGTTCGAGCAGGAGGGCATCCGGGCTATCCAGGGCTTGCAGGTGTTGCGCCAGGGTCTGCATGGCATCCAGGCCTGGGTGCGCGGGTGGCTCGCCCTTCCAGGCCTCGGCCATGCCGGCCGGTGTCAGGCGGGTGAAGCCGGTACCGAGGTCGAGCTCCACCTGTTGTTCGTCCGTAGCCCATGCGTGGAGCTTGTCGAACCAGGGTTCGAAATAGCGTGCCTGCATCTTGCGGCCGTCGACCTGCTTGGCAGCCAGGGCATCGCGGCAGATCTGCCGCAGCTCTTCGGCCCACTGTAGCCAAGGTGCCTTGAGCCGGGCCAACTGTTCGCTGCGCTGCTGCAGCGAGGCCTCGATCAGTGCCGCCGGTTCCGCGCCGTGCTGCTCGGCCCGCACCCGGCCGAACAAGGGGCGAATGCGCGGGAGCAAGGCGTCGGGGCTGACCCAATGGCTGCGCACCCACGCCAGCGCTTGGCCTTGCATGCTGTAGCAGAAGCGCCGCCAGTAATCGCGCATGACCTGGCCCAGCAGCTCGCTGTGGTCTGTTTCCAGGGTCTGGGTGAACAGGCTGCCGCTGTCGAAAGCGTGCTCGCGCAGCATGCGCTGGCACCAGCCGTGAATGGTCGATACCGCTGCTTCGTCCATCCACTGCACCGCAATTTCCAGGCGCCCGGCACAGCGCGGCCAGGCCTCTTGCGGGTAGTCGTCACGCAGTTGGTGCAGCAAAGGGTCGGCGCCCTCCAGCTCGCCACGGAAGAAGCGTGCAGCTTCTGCCAGGCGCGCACGGATACGCTCGCGCAACTCCTTGGTGGCGGCATCGGTGAAAGTCACCACCAGAATCTGCGGTGGCAGCAGTTCGCGTGCAAAACCCTGCTCGCCGCCATGCCCGAGGATCAGGCGCAGGTACAGGGCGGAAATGGTGAAGGTCTTGCCGGTGCCGGCACTGGCCTCGATCAGCTGGCTGCCATGCAAGGGGAAACTCAACGCCAAGGGGCGGGCCTGGGTCATGCGCCTTTCTCCGGGTTGCCCAGGGTCTGCCAGGGTGCGGTGAACAATGGGCGGTACAAGGTTTCGCACCAGCCTTCAAAGGTTTCGTCGGCGGTCAGTGCGGCGAAATCACGGAACTGCCGAGCCAGGGCGATGCTTTCACTGCGCTCGCCGAAACTGTTGCGTTCATCGCCCTCGTAGGCGCGGGCCGCAGCGGCCAGGGCTTTGTCGGCATCGTCGTGGGCCAGCCAGGCGAAAGCCGTTTTGGCCGCCACCGACAGGGGTGCGTTCATCGCGGCCTGGCGCGCCACCAGCAGGTCGCCCAACAGTTGCCCGGCGGCGCCTTGCGGCAGCGGTGCCAGCAACAGGGTCAGGTCGCTGGCGACCAGGGCGCTATGGTAGGCGTAGCCTGCGGCACAGGCCGCCAGGTGGGCGACCCAGGGCGCGATCAGGCGGTGCCACTTCAGGTTGTTGCGCCCCGCACTGATGGTGTTGGGCACGGTGGTAATACTCAGAAGGCTTTGGTCGTCGGCCTGGAATACCCGCCCCAGCCAGCCTTCGAGACGGTGCCGGCCGTGCTCGAAATGAACGGGCAAAGCGCCCTCGACCAAGCGCGGCCAGCGTTGCAGCAACTGCTGGTGGCGTTGCAGCAGGTCGGGTAACGGCTCGATCAACTCGCTTTGCAGCAGCTCGCCGAACCCCGCCAGTGGCAGCACGCCGCAAGCCTGCAAACGCCGGGCCTGAGCCTGCAGGGCCTGCTCGGCGTTGCCCGGTGCGGCCAAGGCGACACCGAGCAGGCTTTCACTGGCGCCGTAGCGCTGCAGGGTGTCGAGGGTGAAGGGTTCTTCGTCCGGGGTCGGCGCCTCCAGCGCTTCGAAGTACACCTTGAGGCGCTGACTGAAGAAATGCCGAACCGGGTGGCGCAGAAAGTCACTCAGCTGGGTCAGGGTAAGCGCTTCATCATCCTGATAGGGCGCCAGGGCTGTTTCGCCCTGCGGGTCGCACTCGCTCTGCTGGTGCAACACTTGCCATTCGTGGGCATAGCTGAACAGCGGGCTGCCCTTCTGGAAGTAGCGCGGGCTGAACGGTTGCAGCGGGTGCTCCTGGGTCAGGGCGTGCAGCAGTTGCTCGCCAGCCTGTGTCGCCTGGCCCTGCTGTGCGCCGTTCAGCTGCCAACCCGCCGCAAGGTGGTCGCGCAACTGCCCGATCAACACCGAGGCCGGGCGTTCGCTGTTGTCACGGATACTGCGCCCGACCCAGCTGACGTACAGCTGGTCACGTGCCGACAGCAGCGCTTCGAGTAGCAGATAACGGTCGTCCTCACGGCGTGAGCGGTCACCGGGGCGGTAGTCGCTGGCCATCAGGTCGAAGTCCAGCGGCTGCTGGGCGCGGGGGTAATCACCATCGTTCATGCCCAGCAGGCACACCACCCGAAACGGGATCGCACGCATGGGCATGAGGGTGCAGAAATTCACCGAGCCCGCCAGGAAACGTTGCGACAGCTTGCCTTGGTCCAGCCCCGACAGCCAGGCCTCGCGCACCACGGTCAGTGGCAGAGGGTCCTGCAGGCCGACCGTTTCGCATACTTCAAGCCAGCTATCGCGCAGATCCTGCAACTGGATCAGCAGGAATTCGTCGTGCTCGTCCTCGGCCAGGAAGAACACATGCAACAGGGCATGCAGGCGCTCGCCCCACTGGCTGACGGTGGCCGGTTCGGCCAGGGCCTGGCAGGCGACATCCAGTGCGTCGAGCAGGGCCACCAGCGGGCCAATCAGGGCTGCGTCCAGACCACCGATTTCATCGTACGGCTCAATACCGTCACACGCTTCGCCCACGCCTACGGCATACCCCAACAGCATGCGTCGCAAACCAAAGCGCCAAGTGTTCTGTTCAAGCCCGGCGGGCAGGCCAAGGCTGGCTCGCTGCTCGGCATCGAGGCCCCAGCGAATGCCTGCGCCTTCGATCCAGCGGTGCAGGGTAGGCAGGTCGTTTTCGCGGATACCGAACCGGGCTCTTACCGCCGGGACATCCAGCAGGTCGAGCACTTCGCTGACTGCGAAACGGCTGTCCGGCAGCTTGAGCAGGTGTTCCAGCGCAATCAGCAGAGGTTCCCGACCACGCTGCCCTTGGTCGGTCAGGGTGAACGGTATGTAACGCGGGTCATTGCGCTGCAGTTGGCCGAAAACGGCGCGGATGTGCGGCGCGTATGTGTCGATGGCCGGCAGCATGACGATGACATCACGCGGGCGTAATGTGGGGTCGGCACTGAAGCGGGCCAACAGCTGGTCGTGGAGAATCTCCACTTCGCGCTGGGGGCTGTGGGCAATGTGAAAACGGAACGAGCGGTCGTTGGCGGGATCGACCGGCGGCCACAGCGCGCGCGTTTCTGCCAGCGGGCGGAGTTCGAGAATGTCGTCCTGCAATTGATTGAGCAGCGTGGCGGGTGAACCGTCGCTGAACAGATCGATGCGACCATCGCTGAACACGCCTTGGTAGCTACCCGGGTCGTCGTAGCTGTCGAGCAAGTTGATGTAGTCTCGGCCTTGCTTGCCCCACGCAGCCAGTAATGGGTGTGCGTGTTGGTGCAGGGCCTGGTCGTCGAGCTGCAAGGGCATGCCTTGTTTGCGCTGCTGACGCTTGTATTGGTGGCGCAGCAGGTCTTTGTCGGCAACGATGTCCGCCCAGTGGTGGCGACAAGGGTTGTGCACGCACAACAACACCTGGCTGAAGCGTGCGAGGCCGGCCAATGCCTCCAAGGCCTGGGCCGGCAACGACGAGATACCGAACACGATCACCCGCGAGGGTAACCCGGGGGGAGCCTGTTTCAGGCTATTGATACGTTCGATGAAGCGCTGGTGCACGCCGGCCCGGCTTTGCGCCATGCCTTTTTCGCCGACGTCTTCCAGCAAGGCCTTCCACAGCTCGGCCTGCCAGCGGTTAGCCGGGGGCAGGGCCTTGCGTTCGCCACGGGCGGTGTTCAGCACGTGCTCACCCGCTGCCCAGTCCCTGAGCCAGTCGGCCCGGTAGACCTGATACTGGTCGAACAGATCGGCCAGGCGCTCGGACAGCTGGTAGCGCTTGCGCAGGTCACCGTCGTCCGTCAGGAAGCGGCGCAACGGCTCGAAGTGCGGGCGCTCGATCAGCGCTGGTAGCAGACGCATCAGGCGCCAGGTCAGCGGCGCTTTGTCGAGCAGGGATACCTCGGGAATTTCATCGCGCCCCAGCACGCTGCGGTACAACTGCCACATGAAGCTGCCGGGCAGTTGAACCTCGATTGCAGCGGCGATGCCGCAGCCACCTTGGTCGTCCTCCAGCGGGTCTTCCGCCAGCGCCAGCTTGAGCCATTGAGCGATACCGTTACTCTGCACCAGGGCGATTTCGTTTTCCAACGGTGCCAGCGGGTAGCGACGCATCCAGCTCACCACAAGGCTGCGCAAATCGTCGAGGCGGTTGCCGTGGACGATCATGAAGCCGGGGTGAAGATGGGTGGTGTGGGGCATCGGAAACTCTCTGGCAGGTGCTGAGCTGAGGTTGGTGGGGGAAACGATATCACGCGTGATACGTTCCCTGGGGGGCATGGCACGGGCTTCGCCCGTGTTCGCGGGCACGCCCGATCCAACAGGGATTGTTGTGAGGCCAGGGGACTTTTTGGGAGCACAAAGACAAAACCCCTACCTGCATGCGCAGATAGGGGTTTTGCGAAATGAATCTTGACGATGACCTACTCTCACATGGGGAAACCCCACACTACCATCGGCGATGCATCGTTTCACTGCTGAGTTCGGGATGGGATCAGGTGGTTCCAATGCTCTATGGTCGTCAAGAAATTCTGTAGCCAGAATGTCCAGATGGACAGCCCAGCGAATTCGGATATGTGATGTTTGTGATGCCTTGCGAACTTTCGGTTCATGTCATCTTCACCACCGCAATCTGCGCTAGCAAATTGCTTGGGTGTTATATGGTCAAGCCTCACGGGCAATTAGTATTGGTTAGCTCAACGCCTCACAGCGCTTACACACCCAACCTATCAACGTCGTAGTCTTCGACGGCCCTTTAGGGGATTCAAGATCCCAGTGAGATCTCATCTTGAGGCAAGTTTCCCGCTTAGATGCTTTCAGCGGTTATCTCTTCCGAACATAGCTACCCGGCAATGCCACTGGCGTGACAACCGGAACACCAGAGGTTCGTCCACTCCGGTCCTCTCGTACTAGGAGCAGCCCCCCTCAATTCTCCAGCGCCCACGGCAGATAGGGACCGAACTGTCTCACGACGTTCTAAACCCAGCTCGCGTACCACTTTAAATGGCGAACAGCCATACCCTTGGGACCTACTTCAGCCCCAGGATGTGATGAGCCGACATCGAGGTGCCAAACACCGCCGTCGATATGAACTCTTGGGCGGTATCAGCCTGTTATCCCCGGAGTACCTTTTATCCGTTGAGCGATGGCCCTTCCATTCAGAACCACCGGATCACTATGACCTGCTTTCGCACCTGCTCGCGCCGTCACGCTCGCAGTCAAGCTAGCTTATGCCATTGCACTAACCTCCTGATGTCCGACCAGGATTAGCTAACCTTCGTGCTCCTCCGTTACTCTTTGGGAGGAGACCGCCCCAGTCAAACTACCCACCAGACACTGTCCGCAACCCCGATAAGGGGCCTACGTTAGAACATCAAACATTAAAGGGTGGTATTTCAAGGTTGGCTCCACGCAGACTGGCGTCCACGCTTCAAAGCCTCCCACCTATCCTACACATCAAGGCTCAATGTTCAGTGTCAAGCTATAGTAAAGGTTCACGGGGTCTTTCCGTCTTGCCGCGGGTACACTGCATCTTCACAGCGAGTTCAATTTCACTGAGTCTCGGGTGGAGACAGCCTGGCCATCATTACGCCATTCGTGCAGGTCGGAACTTACCCGACAAGGAATTTCGCTACCTTAGGACCGTTATAGTTACGGCCGCCGTTTACCGGGGCTTCGATCAAGAGCTTCTCCTTACGGATAACCCCATCAATTAACCTTCCGGCACCGGGCAGGCGTCACACCGTATACGTCCACTTTCGTGTTTGCACAGTGCTGTGTTTTTAATAAACAGTTGCAGCCAGCTGGTATCTTCGACTGGTCTCAGCTCCGTCCGCAGGGACTTCACCTACACACCAGCGTGCCTTCTCCCGAAGTTACGGCACCATTTTGCCTAGTTCCTTCACCCGAGTTCTCTCAAGCGCCTTGGTATTCTCTACCTGACCACCTGTGTCGGTTTGGGGTACGATTTAATGTTACCTGATGCTTAGAGGCTTTTCCTGGAAGCAGGGCATTTGTTACTTCAGCACCGTAGTGCCTCGTCATCACACCTCAGCGTTAAAAGGTACCGGATTTACCTGGAACCTCCGCCTACATGCTTAAACCGGGACAACCGTCGCCCGGCTAACATAGCCTTCTCCGTCCCCCCTTCGCAGTAACACCAAGTACAGGAATATTAACCTGTTTCCCATCGACTACGCCTTTCGGCCTCGCCTTAGGGGTCGACTCACCCTGCCCCGATTAACGTTGGACAGGAACCCTTGGTCTTCCGGCGAGCGGGCTTTTCACCCGCTTTATCGTTACTTATGTCAGCATTCGCACTTCTGATACCTCCAGCAGCCCTCACAGGCCACCTTCGCAGGCTTACAGAACGCTCCCCTACCCAACAACGCATAAGCGTCGCTGCCGCAGCTTCGGTGCATGGTTTAGCCCCGTTACATCTTCCGCGCAGGCCGACTCGACCAGTGAGCTATTACGCTTTCTTTAAATGATGGCTGCTTCTAAGCCAACATCCTGGCTGTCTGTGCCTTCCCACATCGTTTCCCACTTAACCATGACTTTGGGACCTTAGCTGGCGGTCTGGGTTGTTTCCCTCTTCACGACGGACGTTAGCACCCGCCGTGTGTCTCCCGTGATAACATTCTTCGGTATTCGTAGTTTGCATCGGGTTGGTAAGTCGGGATGACCCCCTAGCCGAAACAGTGCTCTACCCCCGAAGATGAGTTCACGAGGCGCTACCTAAATAGCTTTCGGGGAGAACCAGCTATCTCCCGGTTTGATTGGCCTTTCACCCCCAGCCACAAGTCATCCGCTAATTTTTCAACATTAGTCGGTTCGGTCCTCCAGTTAGTGTTACCCAACCTTCAACCTGCCCATGGCTAGATCACCGGGTTTCGGGTCTATACCCTGCAACTTAACGCCCAGTTAAGACTCGGTTTCCCTGCGGCTCCCCTATACGGTTAACCTTGCTACAGAATATAAGTCGCTGACCCATTATACAAAAGGTACGCAGTCACACCCGAAGGTGCTCCCACTGCTTGTACGTACACGGTTTCAGGTTCTTTTTCACTCCCCTCGCCGGGGTTCTTTTCGCCTTTCCCTCACGGTACTGGTTCACTATCGGTCAGTCAGTAGTATTTAGCCTTGGAGGATGGTCCCCCCATATTCAGACAAAGTTTCTCGTGCTCCGTCCTACTCGATTTCATTGATAAGAGATTTTCGTGTACGGGGCTATCACCCACTATGGCCGCACTTTCCAGAGCGTTCCACTAATCTCAAATCAACTTAAGGGCTGGTCCCCGTTCGCTCGCCACTACTAAGGGAATCTCGGTTGATTTCTTTTCCTCAGGGTACTTAGATGTTTCAGTTCCCCTGGTTCGCCTCTTGCACCTATGTATTCAGTACAAGATACTCAGCTTATGCTGAGTGGGTTCCCCCATTCAGAGATCTCTGGATCACAGTCTGTTTGCCGACTCCCCAAAGCTTATCGCAGGCTACCACGTCTTTCATCGCCTCTGACTGCCAAGGCATCCACCGTATGCGCTTCTTCACTTGACCATATAACCCCAAGCAATCTGGTTATACTGTGAAGACGACATTCGCCGAAAATTCGCATTTCGCTCAATTAAGAGCAGAACTCACAAATTTTACCTTAGCCTGATCACACACCAGTGAAAGTGCATGTCAGTCTATATCTATCACATATCCGAATTTTTAAAGAACGATCTGACAAAAGTCAGAAATCAACATTCATCGACGAATGTTCATTTCTAATTTCTGAGCAGGAGCAACATCTACCGCAGAAAGTGGTGGAGCCAAGCGGGATCGAACCGCAGACCTCCTGCGTGCAAAGCAGGCGCTCTCCCAGCTGAGCTATAGCCCCATCGTTTGCAACCTCTTCAAATTTGCTTCGCAAATTTGGTAGGCCTGAGTGGACTTGAACCACCGACCTCACCCTTATCAGGGGTGCGCTCTAACCACCTGAGCTACAAGCCTGTAGAGGTTTTTACTGCTGTTTTTCATCAGACAATCTGTGTGAGCACTACAAAGGCAGGTTCTTTAAGGTAAGGAGGTGATCCAACCGCAGGTTCCCCTACGGTTACCTTGTTACGACTTCACCCCAGTCATGAATCACAAAGTGGTAAGCGCCCTCCCGAAGGTTAAGCTACCTACTTCTTTTGCAACCCACTCCCATGGTGTGACGGGCGGTGTGTACAAGGCCCGGGAACGTATTCACCGTAGCATTCTGATCTACGATTACTAGCGATTCCGACTTCATGGAGTCGAGTTGCAGACTCCAATCCGGACTACGACATACTTTATGAGGTCCGCTTGCTCTCGCGAGGTCGCTTCTCTTTGTATATGCCATTGTAGCACGTGTGTAGCCCTGGTCGTAAGGGCCATGATGACTTGACGTCATCCCCACCTTCCTCCAGTTTATCACTGGCAGTCTCCTTTGAGTTCCCGGCCTAACCGCTGGCAACAAAGGATAAGGGTTGCGCTCGTTGCGGGACTTAACCCAACATTTCACAACACGAGCTGACGACAGCCATGCAGCACCTGTCTCACAGTTCCCGAAGGCACCAATCCATCTCTGGAAAGTTCTGTGGATGTCAAGACCAGGTAAGGTTCTTCGCGTTGCATCGAATTAAACCACATGCTCCACCGCTTGTGCGGGCCCCCGTCAATTCATTTGAGTTTTAACCTTGCGGCCGTACTCCCCAGGCGGTCGATTTAACGCGTTAGCTCCGGAAGCCACGCCTCAAGGGCACAACCTCCAAATCGACATCGTTTACAGCGTGGACTACCAGGGTATCTAATCCTGTTTGCTCCCCACGCTTTCGCACCTGAGCGTCAGTCTTTGTCCAGGGGGCCGCCTTCGCCACCGGTATTCCTCCAGATCTCTACGCATTTCACCGCTACACCTGGAATTCTACCCCCCTCTACAAGACTCTAGCCTGCCAGTTTCGAATGCAGTTCCCAGGTTGAGCCCGGGGATTTCACATCCGACTTGACAGACCGCCTGCGTGCGCTTTACGCCCAGTAATTCCGATTAACGCTTGCACCCTCCGTATTACCGCGGCTGCTGGCACGGAGTTAGCCGGTGCTTCTTCTGCGGGTAACGTCAATCGACAAGGTTATTAACCTCACCGCCTTCCTCCCCGCTGAAAGTGCTTTACAACCCGAAGGCCTTCTTCACACACGCGGCATGGCTGCATCAGGCTTGCGCCCATTGTGCAATATTCCCCACTGCTGCCTCCCGTAGGAGTCTGGACCGTGTCTCAGTTCCAGTGTGGCTGGTCATCCTCTCAGACCAGTTACGGATCGTCGCCTTGGTGAGCCATTACCTCACCAACAAGCTAATCCGACCTAGGCTCATCTGATAGCGCAAGGCCCGAAGGTCCCCTGCTTTCTCCCGTAGGACGTATGCGGTATTAGCGTTCCTTTCGAAACGTTGTCCCCCACTACCAGGCAGATTCCTAGGCATTACTCACCCGTCCGCCGCTGAATCAAGGAGCAAGCTCCCGTCATCCGCTCGACTTGCATGTGTTAGGCCTGCCGCCAGCGTTCAATCTGAGCCATGATCAAACTCTTCAGTTCAATACTGCTTGGGTTTTTAAGAAACCCTAAACTTGGCTCAGCAACCTCAAATGACTATGTGATTTCTCGCATGGCCACTTGTGATGCTGATAATCTTTTTGACTATCAGTCCATACTCACAAGCACCCACACGAATTGCTTGATTCGATTTGTTAAAGAGCGATTGGTTAAGAGTGTTTCGTCTCAACCGAGGCGCGCATTCTACGCTTTCCTCATTTGCTGTCAAGCGTTTATTTTGAAGTTTTTTGCGAGAAACTCGTTTAGCTTCAAACACTTGACTCGCTGCGATCTCTCGTAGCGGGAGGCGAATCATACAGCGTTTAAAAGCGCTGTCAACCATCATCTCAACCGCTTTTGATCATTCGATCGTAGCCCTTACAGCGCCTTCCGAATCGATTAACTCATTGAATTTCAAGGAGTTTGTCGTTCCGTTGTCGCTGGAAGTGGGGCGCATTATAAGGGGATTCGAGAGGGCGTCAACCTTTAATTTCATTTATTTGAAATATTCCAGGCGAAGGCTGTTTTGAGGCCGCGAAGCGCCGCGCGGGCGGCGCTCGATCTCACAGGCACTGAATGTGTTGTGGCGGACACCTCCCAACCCAACCACTATCTGTAGACGGCCCATTGCCCAACCTAAACCCAACCACAACAACCCCCCCTACCGCCTGACCAGCCCAGCCAACCTCCGCGAAACCGCCGGAATCCTCAGCCCCATCAACACAACCCCAACAAACGCATAAACCGCCCACTCCCGCAGATCCGAACGCACGATCCACAAGAAATGCAGCAACCCCAACCCCAACACCGCATACACCACCCGGTGCAGCTTCTTCCACCGCGCGCCAAGCCGCCGCTGGCTATACCGGTTCGAGGTAACCGCCAACGCCAACAACCCAAGAAACCCCAGCGCCCCGACAATAATGTAAGGCCGCTTGCGCAGCTCCACCGCCAACTGCCCCCAATCCAGCCCGAGAATAAAGAACAGGTAACAGAGAATGTGCAGCACGATATACGCAAACACCCATAACCCCAGCTGCCGCCGCACCACGATCCAACCCGACCACCCCGTCAGCTTCTGCAGCGGCGTCATGATCAAGGTCACCAGCAGGAAGATCAGCGCGCCAAGCCCCAACCGGTCCATCATGATCTTGCCCGGGTCAGGCCCCAGCAACCCCGTTGCCGCTTCGTACAACCACCAGGCAGGAAACAGGCAGCCCACAATAAAGATCGCCAGACGAAACCAGGGATAGCGCATCAGTAGTTCTTCCGCAGGTCGAGCCCGGCATAGAGCGAGGCCACTTCATCGGCATAGCCATTGAACATTTGCGTCTCCCGCACATTGGGACTGAAAAGCCCGCTAGGCAGCCGCCGCTCCCGCGCCTGGCTCCAGCGCGGGTGATCGACAGTGGGGTTCACATTGGCGTAGAACCCATATTCATCGGGTGCCAGGCCTTGCCAGGTAGTCCCGGGCTGCTCGGCCACCAGGCTGATGCGCACGATCGACTTGATGCTCTTGAAACCATACTTCCACGGCACCACCAGCCGCAGCGGTGCACCATTCTGGTTGGGCAACTCGCGGCCATACATGCCTACCGCAAGAACCGCCAAGGGGTGCATCGCTTCGTCCAGGCGCAGCCCTTCTCTATAAGGCCAGTCAATCAGCGCAAAGCCCGAGCGTTGGCCAGGCATATGCTCCGGGTCTTTCAGCGTTTCGAAGCGCACGTACCGGGCCTTCGAAGTAGGCTCGACCTGCTTCAGTACCTGAGCCAATGGGAACCCCAGCCATGGGATGACCATCGACCAGGCCTCTACACAACGCAGCCGGTAGATGCGCTCTTCAAGCTGGTAGGGTTTGACGAAGTCTTCCAGGGCATAGCGCCCAGGCTTGCCGACTTCACCATCCACTACAACCGACCAGGGCTCGGTTTTCAGGCTGTCGCCATTGGCCGCCGGGTCGCCCTTGTCGGGGCCGAACTCATAGAAGTTGTTGTAGTGGGTAGCGTCCTTGAACGGCGTGATCGCCTCCCCTTTGGCCGTGACTGCCTGCCACTGCGTGGCGCCGAGCTTTTCCGTGAACCAGCCAGGCGCCCTGCCCGGCTCGACATCGGCATAACGGCTGGCCTCGGCCGCACGACCAACACTGGGCAATGCGCCCAGGGCCAGGCCGGCCAACGAGCCACCCAACAAGGTACGACGGGACAGGTAAATGCCTTCGGGGGTGATCTCCGATGCCTTGCACTCGGACGACCTGGGAAGCTTGATGAGCATGAGCGGCTCCATAGCACTGGGTAACGGACGTACCAGTAAGACTATGGAGCCGGCGGGTTATTCCAGCGTTAAGCGTTTTTTACGCTTTACGGCGGCGCGACTTGAGCAGGAACTGGATAGGCCCCGAAGCCGCGTAGGCGAGGAAGATCAGCAGCAGGATACGCGGCGGGTCGCTGAACACCACGGCAAACACCAGCACCACGGCAAGGATGGCCACAAATGGCACACGGCCCTTGAGGTCCAGCTCCTTGAAGCTGTTGTACTTGATGTTACTGACCATCAGCATGCCTGCAGCCGCCACCAACAGCGCCACCAGGAACGACAGCTTGGAGCCCTGAATACCGTAGTCGCTGAACGCCCACACGGTGCCGGCCACAACACCCGCGGCAGCCGGGCTGGCCAGGCCGATGAAGTAGCGCTTGTCGGCGGTGCCGACCTGGGTGTTGAAGCGTGCCAGGCGCAGCGCGGCGCCGGCAACATAGATGAAGGCGACCATCCAGCCAACCTTGCCCATGTCACCCAACGCCCAGCCGAAGGCCAGCAAGGCCGGGGCCACACCGAAGGCGACCATGTCCGACAGCGAGTCATACTCGGCGCCGAACGCGCTTTGGGTATTGGTCATGCGCGCGACACGGCCGTCGAGGCCATCGAGCACCATGGCCACGAAGATGGCAATGGCGGCAAAGGCGAAATACTTGCTCGCTTCACGCGGGTCGCCAGCGCTCAGGGCGCTCTGTGCGCTCATCGAGCTGATGATGGAATAAAAGCCGGCAAACAGGTTGGCGGTGGTGAACAGGTTGGGCAGCAGGTAGATGCCGCGGTGGCGCACCTTGCGACCTTCGGCGTCATGGCCTTCTTCAACGTGCTCATCGACCGGTAGCAGGCTTTCGGCGTCGGAGGGCTTGTTCGGCTCTTCGGGACGTTCGCTCATGGAGGGTACCTTGCAACAGGATGGAAAATGTTCGACACGGGCCCGCGAAACAGGTTCTGACGGCAGGCCACTGGTCTGCTTTATACCAGATGCTGACTGCCAGAACGAAAAAACGCGGCCGAAGCCGCGTTTTTCATAGTGCGATGCTACTTAGTTCTTGGCTTTGTCGACGATCTTGTTCGCCGAAATCCAAGGCATCATCGAGCGCAGTTGCTCACCGATGATCTCGATACCGTGCGAAGCGTTGTTACGACGCTTGGCGGTCATCGATGGGTAGTTGGTGGCGCCTTCGGAGATGAACATCTTCGCGTACTCGCCGTCCTGGATGCGCTTCAGTGCGTTGCGCATGGCCTTGCGGGATTCTTCGTTGATGACTTCCGGGCCGGTGACGTACTCACCGTACTCTGCGTTGTTGGAGATCGAGTAGTTCATGTTGGCGATACCGCCTTCGTACATGAGGTCAACGATCAACTTCAGCTCGTGCAGGCATTCGAAGTAGGCCATTTCTGGCGCGTAGCCAGCTTCAACCAGGGTTTCGAAACCGGCTTTGACCAGCTCTACGGTACCACCGCACAGAACAGCCTGCTCACCGAACAGGTCGGTTTCGGTCTCGTCCTTGAAGGTGGTTTCGATGATGCCGGTACGGCCACCACCCACGCCAGCGGCGTAGGACAGGGCGACGTTCTTGGCATTGCCCGAAGCGTCCTGGTAGATCGCGATCAGGTCAGGGATACCACCGCCCTTGACGAACTCGGAGCGCACGGTGTGGCCTGGCGCTTTCGGCGCGATCATGATCACGTCCAGGTCGGCGCGCGGCACAACCTGGTTGTAGTGGATCGAGAAACCGTGGGAGAAGGCCAGGGTAGCGCCCTTCTTGATGTTCGGCTCGATTTCGTTCTTGTACAGCGTGCCCTGGAATTCGTCCGGGGTCAGGATCATCACCAGGTCAGCCGCAGCGACAGCGGTAGCAACATCGGCAACTTTCAGGCCGTGGGCTTCAGCCTTGGCAACGGTAGCCGAACCTTTACGCAGACCGACGGTAACGTCTACACCGGAGTCCTTCAGGTTGCACGCCTGAGCGTGGCCCTGGGAGCCGTAACCGATGATGGCGACTTTCTTGCCCTGGATGATGGAAAGGTCGCAGTCTTTATCGTAGAAAACTTTCATGAAAATACCCCTGGTTATATCTCGGCCCACTGCGGAGCCATCGCTAATTTTTAAATTCAGATGCTGAGCACTTTGTCGCCACGGGCAATGCCGGTAACGCCGCTGCGCACGGTTTCGAGAATCGATGCGGTGCCGATGGCCTGGATGAAGCTGTCCAGTTTGTCGCTGGTACCGCTCAGTTGTACGGTGTACACACTGGCAGTCACATCGACGATCTGGCCACGGAAGATATCCGTGGTGCGCTTGATCTCGGCGCGCTGGGCACCGGTGGCCTTGACCTTGACCAGCATCAGCTCGCGCTCGATGTGGGCGCTTTCCGACAGGTCGACGAGCTTGACCACTTCGACCAGCTTGTTCAGGTTCTTGGTGATCTGTTCGATCACTTCGTCATGGCCAACGGTGGTCAGCGTCAGACGCGACAGGGTCGGGTCTTCGGTCGGCGCCACGGTCAGGCTTTCAATGTTGTAGTTGCGCTGGGAGAACAGGCCGACCACACGGGACAAAGCACCGGGTTCGTTTTCCAGCAGCAGGGAAATGATATGCCGCATATCAGGTACGCTCCGTCTTGCTCAGCCACATGTCACGCATCGAGCCATCCTTGATCTGCATCGGATAGACGTGCTCACTGCGGTCAACCGCGATGTCGATGAATACCAGGCGGTCCTTCATCGCAAACGCTTCTTCCAGCATCGGCTTGAGGTCCTTCAGGCTGGTGATGCGGATACCCACATGGCCATAGGCCTCGGCCAGCTTGATGAAGTCAGGCAGCGACTCGACATACGAGTGCGAGTGACGACCGTTGTAGGCCATGTCCTGCCATTGGCGGACCATGCCCAACACCCCGTTGTTCAGGTTGACGATCTTCACCGGCAGGCCGTACTGCATGCAGGTGGACAGCTCCTGGATGTTCATCTGGATGCTGCCTTCGCCGGTCACGCAGGCCACGTCCTGGTCCGGGAAGTTGAGCTTGATGCCCATCGCCGCCGGGAAGCCGAAGCCCATGGTGCCCAGGCCACCGGAGTTGATCCAGCGGTTCGGCTTGTTGAAACGGTAGTACTGCGCCGCGAACATCTGGTGCTGACCTACGTCGGAGGTGACGAAGGCATCGCCTTTGGTCACTTCGCACAGGGTCTCGATGACTTTTTGCGGCTTGATGACATTGCCGTCGCCCTTGTCGTAAGGGAACAGCTCACCATTGCCACGCCACTCGTCGATCTGCTTCCACCAGGCATCCAGCGCGGCCTTGTCGGGCTGCTCGCCGATTTCCTTGAGGATGCCGAGCATTTCGCTGAGCACGCTGTCGACCGGGCCAACGATAGGCACATCGGCCTTGATCATCTTCGAGATCGACGCCGGGTCGATATCGACATGGATGATCTTGGCATTCGGGCAGAACTTGGCCGGGCCGTTGACCACGCGGTCGTCGAAACGCGCACCGACGGCGAAGATCACGTCGGCATTGTGCATGGCCATGTTGGCGGTGTAGCTGCCGTGCATGCCGAGCATGCCGAGGAACTGGCGATCAGTACCCGGGAAGCCGCCCAACCCCATGAGGGTGTTGGTGACAGGCAGGTTCAGCGACTTGGCGATTTCGGTCAGCGCTTCGGAGCCACCGCCCAGGATCACACCGCCACCTGCGTAGACGATTGGGCGCTTGGCAGCCAGCAGCATCTCGGCCGCCTTGCGGATCTGGCCGGAGTGGCCACGGACCGCCGGGCTGTACGAGCGCAGCTTGACCTTTTTCGGGTAGACGTATTCGAACTTTTCAGCCGGGTTGGTCATGTCTTTTGGAATGTCGACCACGACTGGACCTGGGCGACCGGATTGCGCCAGGTAGAACGCCTTTTTCAGAATTTCAGGGATCTCGGTCGGGTGCTTGATCATGAAGCTGTGCTTCACGATCGGCCGCGAGATACCGATCATGTCGGTTTCCTGGAAGGCATCGGTACCTACCATGGTGCTAGGCACCTGGCCGGACAGGATGACCATCGGAATCGAGTCCATGTAGGCGGTGGCAATACCGGTGATGGCATTGGTCGCGCCCGGGCCGGAGGTTACCAGCACCACACCGGCCTTGCCGGTGGCGCGGGCGTAGCCGTCCGCCATATGGGTTGCCGCCTGTTCGTGACGAACCAGGATGTGTTCCACTTCCGGTTCTTTGAACAGCGCGTCGTAAACATGCAGGAGAGCACCACCAGGGTACCCGTAGATGTGCTTAACGCCTTCGTCACGCAAGAAGCGGACGACCATCTCAGCGCCAGATAAAAGCTCCACGTTGTTCACCTCTAAAACGCCAGAATACCGCCCCTTCAGGACGGGTCTTAATAGGTTTACTGCCAAGCAGAGCATGAGCGAACGTCAGCACTGACTGAGCAAGTATTGGGAGCGCCCCAGAGTGTTGCGGGGTTTTCCCACCCAGCGCGAGGTAACGCGTTGCGGGGTGTAACAGGTCGGCGCGGGTGTGCGCCTCATGATCTGCTTAGCGGGTCTGCTTCTGGCAGTCCCTCTAAAGCGGAAGTTGGATTCTTGTGATTCGGCGCGCACAAGTCAAGAAAAATTATTGCCAATTTTTCCCCGAGATGAATTCTTGCAACCACTAAAAATCGCTTCAGCAGCAGAATTAATAAGATTTCCATAAAAAAGGGCCACAATCTGCGGCCCTTGACGAAAAAACTGAAGAAATCAGGCAGAAGGAGCGATCAATTGGTCAAAAGCTGCCAACAGTCGGCGCAGCTCACGACTTTGCTCCGGCCGGTCGGCAAACACCGTTTCGGCCATGACCAGGATGCTGGAGGCATTTGGCAGCGGCTGGCCGAGCTCGATGATGATCTTCATGCGTTGCAGGAAGATCCATTGCAGCCATTGCTCGAAACGCAAGGTATCGACGGCGAAGGGCACCGTACTGGCCAGCGCCTCGTCGCTCGGTGGCTCGTCCTCCCACCAGCCTTGCACCTGCAGCTCACGCTCGATCAGCAGCAGGTGGTCGGCGATGTCCAGAATACGTTGCTCGATCATCACGAACTGACCCGCGCTTTTTGCCGGGCCAAGGCGGCGCCAGCGCTATCGCCCTGTTTTTCACGGGCTTGTGCGATGGTGTTCCACAGTTCGGCCTGCAGGCTGGGGCGGCCATTGGCGTAGGTCAGGGCGCGACGCGCCAGCTGCTCGGCCTGCGGGGCATCGCCTTGCGACAAACGCACCTGGGCCAGGCGGTAGAGCACCTGCGGTTCGCGCGGGGCAATGCGCTGGGCACGCTCCAGACTGGAAGCAGCGCCGTTGAAATCGCCACTGCCCTGCTGGGTGGTGGCAGTGGTCAGCAGTGCCAGTACTGGGCCGTCCAGTTGCTCGTCAGCCGCCAGGCCACCTGCAGCCGTGTTGCTGCGTGGAATACCGGTGGGGGCACTGGTGCTTTGTGGGGCGCTGTTCATCGCCGCGATATCGAACGGTTCGTCGGCGATCGGGTTGGGGTTGGTGGTCATGGGCGCCGACGTGGCCGGCCCGGTAGTGATCGGCCCCGGCGTGATCGGCGCGGTGCTGATCGGCGCCGCGCCATTGGCCGCCGGGAAGGTCTGGATGCCCGAAGCGCCTGCGCCCTGCGGGATCATCACGGTGACGCCGGAATCCTCAGGCATTGTTTGCGCTTGCGCGGTGCCAGCGTTGTAACCACCCGCCGGGCGGTTGGCAGACACGCGCTCGCTGTTCGACACGCGGGTGCTCGAATCGACCACCGGAATATTGCCGCGCGGGACGCTGGAGCACCCCTGGAGCACAGCCAGCGCCGTCACGGCAGGAAACAGCCACTTGTTCACGTCACACCTCATCAATGCAGCCTGCGCTTAATTCATCCAGCCCTTGACCCAGTCCATGACCGATTCAGCTGGATTCTGCTCGCCGCCACAGGTTGCGCCGGCGGGCGGTTCACTGCCGCGAATATACGGCATCTGTACCGCTCCCGGACAGCTGCCGTCAGACCCTTGGCCGCTGTAGGGGTCGATCCAGGCCTGTACCACGTTGTCCGGTTGCGGCATGTCCAGCGGCAGCGGGTCGGCCTTCTTCATGAAGCTGGTCCATACCTGCAGGGCACCGGTGGCGCCGGTGAACGGTGTTTTCCCGTTATCGTCGCGGCCCATCCACACCACCGCCAGCAAATCCTGGCTGAAACCAGAGAACCAGCTGTCGCGCGAGTCGTTGCTGGTACCGGTCTTGCCCGCCAGGGTCAACGAGCGCGGCAAGGTGTTGTACACCGAGCGCCCGGTACCTTCGCGCATCACTCGCTGCATGGCGTTCTGCACCAGGTAGATGGCACCCGGGTCAAAGGTTTGCTGGATCTGGAACGGGTAGCGCTTGAGCGGTTCGCCCTCGGCGGTGAGCACGCTGCGAATACCGCGCATCGGCGTGTTGAAGCCGCCATTGGCAATGGTCTGGTACATGGTCGCGACCTGCATCGGCGACATGCCGCCAGCCCCCAGCAGCATGGCCGGGAAGGCTGGCCAGTCGACATTCACCCCCAGCCGGCCGATGGTCTTGATCACGTTTGGCACCCCCACTTCCAGGCCGATCTTGGCAGTGGACAGGTTGTAGGAATTGGCCAGCCCCTGGTACAGGTAGATCGTGCCGTGCGGGCGGCGGTCATAGTTTTGTGGGCGCCAGACCTGGCCGTCGCCACCTTTGACCGAAAACGGCTCATCCTGCACCCAACTGGTCAGGGTGTACTTGCTCGGCTGCTCCAGCGCGGTCAGGTAGACAGCCGGCTTGACCAGCGAGCCGATCGGCCGCGAGGCATCGATGGCGCGGTTGAAGCCGGCGAAACCTGCCTGGCGGCTGCCGATCAGGGCCTGTACCTCACCGGTTTCCGGGTTGGTCACGACCATCGCCGATTCGACCTCGTCCGCCCCTTTGCGCCCGGCCAGGCGCTTGAACGTCTCGCTCATCGAGGCTTCGGCCTTCATCTGCAGGATCGGGTCGAAGCTGGTAAAGATACGCAAGCCTTCCTCGGTCAAGTCTTCATCGCGGTAGTCCTGGCGCAACTGCCGCTTGACCAGGTCGAGGAAGGCCGGGAACGAGCTGTCGGCCAGGCTGCCACGTTTGGTCACGCCCAGCGGCATCTTCTTCGCTGCATCGACCTCCTCCTGGCTGGCCACGCCTTGTTCGGCCACCAGGTCGAGCACCAGGTTGCGGCGGGCCAAGGCACGTTCAGGGTAACGCCGCGGGTTGTAGTAGGACGGGCCCTTGACCATGCCCACCAACAAGGCGATCTGGTGCAGCTTCAACTCCGACAGCGGCTGGCTGAAGAAGAACTGGCTGGCCAGGCCGAAGCCGTGCACGGCACGCTGGCCGTCCTGCCCAACGAAGACCTCGTTGAGGTAGGCCTCGAGGATTTCGCGCTTGTCGTAATGCAGTTCAAGCAGCACCGCCATCATCGCTTCGGTCACTTTGCGGCTAAGGCTGCGCTCGCTGCTGAGGTAGAAGTTCTTCACCAACTGCTGGGTCAAGGTACTGCCACCCTGGCGCATCGAGCCGGATGAAGTATTCACCCACATGGCTCGGGCGATGGACTTGGGCGACACGCCATGGTGGCTGTAGAAGTCGCGGTCTTCCGTGGCAACCAGGGTCTCGAGCAGGTACTTGGGCACCTGGTCGATCTTGATCAGAATGCGGTCTTCAAGGTTTTTCGGGTAGATACCGCCGATCATCAGCGGCTCCAGGCGCACCACGTCAAGCGCCTTGCCATTGGCCCCGGAAAGGCCGGCCACGTAATCGCCGGAGAAGCGCACGCGCACGAACTGCGCGGGCTCCATGCCCTCGTAGAACTGGAAGCCACGGGTGTTGAGGTCGACGGTGTTGCCGTTGACGGCGGCCGCCCCCGGGCCGTTGGCCGCGCTTTCACGCCGGTAGCCAAGCGCGTCGAGCTCGGTGAGGAAGTCGTTCTTGCTCAGTTTCTGGCCGGTGAACAGCTCCAACGGCCGTGCATACACCTTGGCCGGGATGGTCCAGCGCTTGCCAGAGAACTTCTCCTGGACAACGGCATCGAGGTAAACCGCGAAGCCGGCGACGATCACCAGGCCTACCAGGCTGAGCTTCAAAGCCCAGCCCAGCCAGGCGCGGGAGCGGCCGGTCGGGCGTTTTTGAGGGGTACGGGGAGTTCGGGTTCGGGTCATGACGGCGGATTATACGCACTTTGGAAAGACTGGGCAGGCGGCCCGGCGGTAGGCAGGGACGGCACCATTGACCATAATGATGCATTCGAATTCCCTGCCCCCGGAAGGATTTGCCGTGAGCCAAGCTCTTATCACTGCGTTGCAGAACCCCGCCCTGTACCCCCACCCCGTGGACGGGTTCCAGCTCATCGAGACGCATATCTCCTGGGTGCTGCTGACGGGCGAGTACGCCTACAAGATCAAGAAGCCGATGAACTTCGGCTTTCTCGACTTCACTGGCCTGGACCAGCGCCAGCATTTCTGTAACGAAGAATTGCGCCTGAACCAGCGCCTGACCGACGGCCTGTACCTGGACGTTTTGCCGATCACCGGTAGCGCCGATGCGCCGCAGCTCGCCGGCGAAGGCCAGGCCATCGAATATGCACTGAAGATGCGCCAGTTCCCCCAAGGCCAGATGCTCAGCACCTTGCAGGCCAATGGCGAACTGAACGCCACGCACATCGACCAGATGGCCCGGCAGATTGCCGAATTCCACCTGCAGGCCCCGCGGGTACCGGTCGAGCATCCACTGGGCACGCCGGAGGCCGTCATGGCGCCGGTGGAGCAGAACTTCGAGCAGATTCGCCCGTTCCTCAGCGACAAGGCCGACCTGCAACAGCTAGACGCCCTGCAAGCCTGGGCACGCAGCAGCTTCGAGCGGCTGCATGGCCTGCTGGAAAAACGCAAGGCCAATGGCTTCATTCGCGAATGCCACGGTGACATTCACCTGGGCAATGCCACGCTGATCGATGGCCAGGTGGTGATCTTCGACTGCATCGAATTCAACGAACCGTTCCGCCTGACCGACGTCTACGCCGACACCGGCTTCCTGGCGATGGACCTGGAAGACCGCGGCCTCAAGTGCCTGGCCCGGCGCTTCATCAGCCAGTACCTGGAACTGACCGGCGACTACGAAGGCCTGGAGCTGCTCAACTTCTACAAGGCCTACCGCGCACTGGTACGGGCCAAGGTTGCCCTGTTCAGCATGCCGGCCAATGCCGATGGCGTGCAGCGTGCCACCACCCTGCGCACCTACCGCAACTACGCCAACCTGGCAGAAAGCTACAGCGCCATCCCTTCGCGCCTGCTGGCCATCACCCACGGCGTATCGGCAGTGGGCAAAAGCCACGTGGCCATGCGTATGGTCGAGGCCCTGGGCGCGGTGCGCGTGCGTTCCGACGTAGAGCGCAAGCGCTTGTTCGGCGAACAGCAGCAGGTTGAGACCGCCCAGCTCAGCACCGGGATCTATGCCGAGGAGGCCAGCACTGCCACTTACCGGCGCCTGCACGAAGTCGCCGCGACCGTACTGCGGGCAGGGTTCCCGGTGGTGCTGGATGCCACCTACCTCAAACGCGAACAGCGCCAGGCTGCGGCCGAGGTCGCCAGCCAGACTGGCGTGCCGTTCCTGATTCTGGACTGCCACGCGCCGGACGCGGTGATCGCCAGCTGGCTGGAGCAGCGCCAGGCCGAGAACAGCGACCCGTCGGATGCCACCCTGGAGGTGGTCAAGGCGCAGCAGGCCAGCCGAGAGGCGCTGGATACGCAGGAGCTGGTGCAGAGCACCCACGTTGACACCCAGACTGCTGGCAGCATGGACCAGGTGATCGAGCAGATTCGCCAGCGTCTGCCTGGCTTGTAAGCTAGCCGGTTTCCTGGGCCGGCCCTTCGCGGGCTTGCCCCTCCTACAGGTAAACCACAGCCCCTGAAGGCTGCGCCGAACCTGTGGGAGCGGGCCAGCCCGCGAAGAGGCCGGCACAGGGCATCTCATCGCCCCGATGGCAAAAAGCCGCGTATTCCCCAACCCCCGCTACACTCCTCTCTGACCTGCTCGCGATTTATCTCCCCATGACACGTTCAGCCATCGCAAGGAGGCTCGATGAACGATGAATTGCAGCATCTGAAAAACCTTGGCAAGACCTCTGCGCAGTGGCTGCATGCGGCCGGCATTCACAGTGCATCGGATCTGCGCCGCCTGGGTGCGGTGGGTGCATACCAGGCCGTGAAGACGCGAGGGTTTCGCGCATCGAAGGTGCTGTTGTATGCCATAGAAGGCGCCCTGCTGGATATGCACTGGAACGATTTGCCACTCGAACGCAAGGAAGCCCTCAACCAACAACTGGATGCGAAAAACCCCGCGCAAAAAAATCCAAAATAAGCGCGAAAAGGGGATTGACGGCTAAATGAGAATTGTTATGATTATCACAACTGGTCGCGAGACTGGTTGGATAAGCTAAGAGCCCCTGGTTCGGACTCTCAGATTATCTCCTCATCAGGCTAATCACGGTTATTGACCCGGCAATTTGCCGGGTCTTTTTTTTGCCCAAGGTTTCCATGTCTTATCGTTTCAGCTGCGCGCAATAATCCTGCTCTGGCGTCGCCGCCGTGTACCACACGTAATCGGCCTCACCGGCATCAACCTTCTCGCCCACCTCGGCCAGCATCAGCACCTTGCTCGCACCCTGCGCACCCAAGTCACTCAGGTGCAACGGCACGCCCAGGTCCTTACGCACGTGATAGGCCCCGGCAAACAGCAGTGCCGGTTGCGGCGCCGCCAGCAAGCGCTCGGCCATGCGCCGGTCACGCTGCTGCTGCACGGCCAGCATCGCCGGTAGCTGGCTTTCCGGCAGCATCCCACAATGCCCGGTGCGTACCTGCTGCAGCAAGCTCGCCCTGACAGTCGCGGCATTGGATTTCTCGCCCGCCAATGGCGCCGGCTGCCGGTAGGCCTGGCGCATTTCACTTGGGGAAAGGTTGGCGGCCAACAGCGGGATCTGCTGTTGCAGGGCTGCACGCACGATCGGCCCGTACAACTGCCAGTCCCAGCCCTCCTGCCACGCCAGTGCCTTGGGCAAGTCTGTCGGCAAGGGTTGCCCTTTGAGCCTGTCCACCCGCGGCTGCTGTTCAGGTTGCAGCATCTCCAGCAATAGGCTGCCCTGGGCACGCTGGCTCTGCAGGGCGTGCAGCAACCACACTTGCAGTGCGTGGTGGTCGGGGTTGTCATGTTTTTCGCCGACCAGTACTCGCGGTGCGGTAGCCAAACGCTGCACCAGTTGGTCCGGGCTGATTACCTGCCCGCTGCCGAGATCGACCACCTGCCCAAGCTGGGCATGCGTGCGCCCTTCGGTGCTCTGCCAGGCAGGCAACGGTGGCAGGCTGGCCTGGCAGCCGCCCAATACCAGTAACATGCACAGCGAAAAACCGGACAACAGCGGGTGTCGCATTGGCAGAAGCTCCATGGGTAGCGGCCGCTCACGACCACGATCGGGCCGGCTTTAACGGGTAATGATCAGCGGGTGGCCACGCTCAGGATGTGCCTGCACCAGCACGTCGATCCCGTACACGGCCTTCAACGCTGCCGGCGTCAGCACCTGTTCAGGCGAGGCAAAGGCATGGCAACGCCCCTGCTCCAGCAACAGGATCCGGTCACAGTAGCGCGCCGCCAGGTTCAGGTCATGCAAGATCACCAGCACCGCGGCGCCGCGGTCGGCAAAGCGGCGCACAGCCTCCAGGGTAGTGTGCTGGTGCAGCGGGTCGAGCATCGAGGTGGGCTCATCGAGCAACAAGGTAGTGCCCTGCTCCCCCGGCCACAACTGTGCCAGCACACGGGCAAGGTGCACGCGTTGCCGCTCGCCGCCGGACAACGCCAGGTAACTGCGCCCTACCAGGTGCCAGGCATCTGCTGCCTGCAACGCCGCTTCGACAATTTCGGCGTCGCGCCGCTGCCCGGTGCCGTGCGGCATGCGGCCCATGGCCACCACTTCCTCGACGCTGAACGAAAACCCCAGGCTCGACACCTGAGGCAATACGGCCAGGCGCCGGGCCCGCTCTTGTCCAGGCCAGTCACCGAGGCCGCGCCCCTGCAACGTCACCCGCCCACGGTCTGGCACCAGCTCGCCACACATCACGCACAACAGGCTGCTCTTACCCGCGCCGTTGGGGCCGAGCACGCCCACCACCTGGCCGGGGGGCAATTGCAGATCAATGTCATGCAGCACCTCGTTGCTGCCCCGCCGCAAGTGCAGGCCCTCGGCATGCAACATCAGCTGCGCCCTCGCACCAGCAGGAACAGAAAGAACGGCGCCCCGACAAAGGCCGTGACAATACCGATCGGCAACTCGGCAGGTGCCAGCAGCAGCCGTGCCGCCAGGTCGGCAAACAGCATGAGCACACCGCCAGCCAGCAGCGAGGCTGGCAACAACACCCGGTGATCCGGCCCGGCCAGCAAGCGCACCAGGTGCGGCACCACCAGGCCGATAAAGCCGATCAGGCCGGCAGCCGCAACAGCCGCACCCACCCCAAGCGCCGTGCAGAACACCAGTTCGCGCTTGAGCCGCTCCACATCAACGCCCAGGTGGCGGGCCTCGGATTCCCCCAAAAGCAAGGCATTCAGCGCTTTGGCCCGCCGTGGCAGCCACAGTGCAACACCCGCCGCCACCAGCAATAACGGCCATAGCCGGTCGTAGCTGGCACCGTTGAGGCTGCCCAGGTTCCAGAAGGTCAACGTACGCAACGTGGCGTCATCGGCCAGGTAAGAGAACAACCCCACCACCGCGCCGCCCAGTGCCGTCATCGCGACCCCGGCCAGCAGCATGGTGGCCACGTTGGTCTGCCCATCGCGGCGGCCCAGGCGGTAGACCAGCGCCGTCACGCCAAGGCCCCCGACAAAGGCACAGAACGACAGCAAATAGGGTGCAATGGCCTCTGGCAGGCCGCCGAACCAGGCCCCGCCGACAATAGCGAGCGCCGCGCCCACGGCCGCCCCGGCGGCCACCCCGACCAAACCCGGATCGGCCAGCGGATTACGGAACAACCCCTGCATGGCGACCCCGGACAACGCCAGCACCGCGCCCACTGCCAGCCCAAGCAAGGTGCGTGGCAGACGGATCTGGCCGAGGATCATTTCGGCCTGCTGCAAGCCGTCGGCGGTAACGGGCAGGCCCATCAACCGCAGGCCCGCGCGCAGGGTATCGAACAGCGGCAGGCTGACCGGCCCCAGCGCCAGCGACAGCCACACCGCCAGCAGGCACAGCAGGCTCAGGCAAATGAACAACGTATGTGGCTGAACCCGCTGTTTCATTGGGCGAAGCTGGCCTTGGCTGCCGGGTAGAAGGTAGCTGCCAGTGATTGCAAGGTCGCCGGCAGGCGCGGCCCAAGCCCACCGACCAGCAGCGTGGGGTCAAGCGATACCAGGCGTTGCCCACGCACGGCACGCGAAGCCGCCAGCGCCGGGTTTTCTTTCAACAAAGCCTGCAGCGCCTGCTCATCGGCCAGCGCCCGGTCGGAAAACACGATCACATCCGGGTCCAGGGCAGCCAATGCTTCGTTCGAGAACTGCTTGTAGCCCTGATGCTCTGCCAGGTTGCGCCCACCGGCCTGGCCCAGCAGCCAGTCACCGGCGGTGCCATGCCCGGCGATCAGCGGCTTGGCCCCAGCGTGCCCGACCAGCAGCAACACCCCGGGTGCCTTGTGCTGCGCCTGGGCCTGCTGGACCTTGGCCTGCAAGGTTTGCAGTTGCTGATGGTAACCCGCGGCCAGCGCAGTGGCCTGGGGTTCTGCACCCAGCAGTTGCCCCAACTGCTTGAGGTTGCTGTCTACCGCCGCCAGCTCGGCCTTGCTGGAAAACAGCTCGACACGCACACCGGCCTTGCGGATTTGCGCCAGTACCGGCGGCGGGCCCATTTCTTCGGTACCCACCAGCACATCCGGGCGCAGGCTGAGCACGCCCTCGGCCGACAGCTGGCGCTGGTACCCCACGCTGGGCAGCGACTTCAACGAAGCTGGGTGCTGACTGGTCGTGTCCACCCCCACCAGCCGCGCTTCACCACCCAACGCGCATATCCACTCGCTCAGCGCGCCGCCGGCGCTGACCCAGCGTTGCGGCAGGTCTGCCGCCAGGGCCTGGCTAGAGAGCACAAGGCTTGCACACAAGGCGAGCAAAGCGACGGGACGACGCATCATCGGGTTCCTTCTGAAGGCGAGCTGCACGCCTTGTGGCGAGCGGCGGAACTGCGCACCATGGACGGCCGAACGCAGCGAATGCGGGCAATTTGATAATTATTCGCATTGACGCGTCAAGCCATCATCTGTTTCACGAGTCGTACTGCCATGCATTTTCTTTGTACCTCACCCAGCCTGGCCGAGGGCCAGGCACGCGCCTTCAGCGTAGACGGCCTGCAACTGTTCGGCGTGCGCCGCCAGGGCCAAGTCTACCTGTACCGCAACCGCTGCCCACACAAGGGCATCCCGTTGAACTGGGCACAGGAGCGGTTTCTCGATGACAGCGCGAGCCTGATCCAGTGCGGCCATCACGGCGCGCTGTTCCTGATCGAGAGCGGCGAATGCGTGGCCGGCCCCTGTGACGGTGAGCAGTTGCAGGCCCTGGGCTGCCATGAAGATACCCAGGGCGTCTGGCTCAAGGGTTGAGCAGCACCGGCAAGCGGCGGTTGATGACGATACCCTGCGGGTCCAGGCGTGTGCCGTATGCCAGCACTTCCACCCCGCCCGCCACCGCAGCACGCAACGCCTGAGCGTAAGCGGCATCGATCTCCTCGGCAGGGCGCACCGCGTCGATGCCGGTCAGGTTGACGCAATACAGTTGCACCGCCCGTATGCCTTGGCTGGCCAGCTTCGCCAGCTCGCGCAGGTGCTTGGCCCCGCGCTGGGTCACCGCATCGGGAAACGCCGCAACCGGGCTATCGGGGTAGCCCAGGGTCACACTCTTGACCTCAACGTAGGCCGGGGCACCGTCGAACTCCAGGCGGAAGTCGATGCGGCTGCCCTCCTCGCCATACGCCACCTCACGCCTGAGTGCCGTGAACCCGGCCAGCTCGGCGATCGTACCGGCGTGCAGCGCCTCTTCGACCAGGGCATTGGCCCGCCCGGTATTCACGCACGCCAACCGGCCCTGTGGGGTTTCGCTGATTTCCCAGGTGCCCGGCAGTTTGCGCTTGGGGTCGTTGGAGCGGCTGAACCACACCCGCCCGCCTTCACGCATGCAATTGAGCATGGAGCCGGTATTCGGGCAGTGGATGGTCAACTGCTCGCCGCTGGCCAGTTCGATATCGGCCAGGAACCGTTTGTAGCGGCGCAGCAGGCGGCCGTGTTCGAGTGCAGGTGAAAAAAGCATCAGCCTTGCCAGCTCCGCAAGCCACGGGCAATGCGATGCACCGCCTCCTCCAGGCGCGGCAGGCTTTGCGTGTAGGCAAAGCGCACATGGTGCCCGGCCAGGTGGCGACCGAAGTCCAGGCCCGGGGTGAAGGCCACGTGTTCGGTCTCCAGGAAATGCCGGCAGAAGGCAAACGCATCACCGCCATAAGCGCTGATATCGGCATATAGATAGAACGCCCCCTGCGGCTCAACGGCAATGCGCAAACCCAGCTCGCGCAGCGCCGGCAGCAGGTAGTCGCGGCGGCGGGCAAATTCGGCGCGACGCTGTTCGAAGATGGCCAGGGTTTCGGGCTGGAAGCACGCCAGCGCAGCATGCTGTGCCATGCTCGGCGCACTGATGTACAGGTTCTGCGCCAGTTTCTCCAGATCGGCCACGGCCTGCGGTGGAGCCACCAGCCAGCCAAGGCGCCAGCCGGTCATACCGAAATACTTGGAAAAACTATTCAGGACGAACGCCGAGTCATCCACTTCCAGCACGCTGGGCGCATCCATGCCGTACGTCAGCCCATGGTAAATCTCGTCGACTACCAAGTGGCCGTGCCGTTCACGGGTGGCCTTGGCCAGGCTGGCCAGTTCGGTACGGCCCAGCACCGTGCCGGTTGGGTTGGCCGGCGAGGCGACCAAGGCGCCAACGGTATCCTGGTCCCAGTAGCGCTGCACCAGGTCGGCGGTCAACTGGTAGTTTACCTCCGGGCCGACCGGTACCAGTTGCGCCCCGCCTTCTACCAGGCGCAGGAAGTGGCGGTTACACGGGTAGCCCGGGTCAGCCAGCAGCCAGTGCTTGCCGGGGTCGACCAGCAGGCTGCTGGCCAGTAACAGGGCGCCTGAGCCGCCTGGGGTAATGAGAATGCGCTGCGGGTCGATGCTCAGGCCATAGCGCTGTGCATAGAACCCGGCTATCGCTTCGCGCAGCGCCGGCAGGCCGCGTGCGGCGGTATAGCGGGTGTGGCCGGCGGCCAGCGCGGCCTGGCCCGCAGCCACAATCGGTGCTGCGGTGGTGAAGTCCGGCTCGCCGATTTCCAGGTGGATCACGTCGTGGCCGGCCGCCTGCAGCTCGTTGGCCCGCGCCAGCAGTGCCATGACATGGAAAGGTTCGATGGCGCGGCTGCGCGCGCTGTAGGGGTGGGCCATGACCTTCTCTCAATAGCGGCTAAACTGATGATTCTACCTGCGTAAGCAATCGAACGTACCGCTCAGGCCGGTGTCTGTTAGCAGGATCGGGCGGGCTAGCGCACCCCCGATCTATCTGGTAAGTTCGGCGGCTCGCAGTCGCAGGGCCGGCGGTCGCCGGAGATGGAGCATCCTGCGCATTGGATCAGATGAGTGAGAGGCGGTCTATTCATGTCCACCGTAGAAAAGCAAAAAACCGGTCAGACCATGTACGGTGTCGAGCCTTACGTAGAGTCCAAGGGTGAAGAATACATGGGTGAGCCCATGAAAAAGCACTTCACCAAGCTTCTCGGCGCCTGGAAGCAAGAGCTGATGACCAGTGTGGACCGCACTGTGGATCACATGAAGGACGAGGCAGCCAACTTCCCCGACCCGGCCGATCGTGCCAGCCAGGAAGAAGAATTCGCCCTTGAGCTGCGCAACCGCGACCGCGAGCGCAAGCTGATCAAGAAAATCGACAAGACCCTCGACAAGATCAAGGCCGACGAATACGGCTGGTGCGAGTCGTGCGGCATCGAGATCGGCCTGCGCCGTCTGGAAGCCCGCCCTACCGCCGACCTGTGCTTCGACTGCAAGGAAATCGCCGAGAAAAAGGAAAAAACGGTCGGCAAAGGCTGATCTTTCTTCCCACCGAACGGGGCGCATCATGCGCCCCGTTGCATTTATATACCCAGCCAGACCATGACCAACTCCAGCTACATTGGGCGCTTTGCCCCCACCCCCAGCGGTTTCCTGCACTTTGGCTCACTGGTGGCTGCACTCGCCTCCTGGCTGGATGCCCGCGCGGTCGACGGCCGCTGGCTGCTGCGCGTGGAAGACACCGACCCGCCCCGGGAAATGCCCGGCGCCCGTGACGCCATCTTGCAAACCCTCGAACGCTACGGCCTGCACTGGGACGGCGAAGTGGTGTTTCAAAGCCAGCGCCACGACGCCTATGCCGCGGTGGTCGACCGCCTGTTCAACATGGGCCTGGCCTATGCCTGCACCTGCTCGCGCAAGCAACTGGAGGCCTATGGCGGCATCTACCCAGGCTTGTGCCGTAACGCCGGGCATGCGCGGGAGGGCGCGGCGATCCGCTTGCGGGTGCCAGAGCTGATCTACCGTTTCAGCGACCGCGTACAGGGTGCTTACCAGCAGCACCTGGGCCGCGACGTGGGCGATTTCGTGATACAGCGCCGCGATGGCCTGTATGCCTACCAGCTGGCCGTGGTACTGGACGATGCCTGGCAAGGTGTCACCGACATCGTGCGCGGTGCCGACCTGCTCGACAACACCCCGCGCCAGTTGTACCTGCAAGAGCTGCTGGGCTTTTCGCAGCCGCGCTATCTGCACATACCGCTGATCGTGCAGCCGGACGGCCACAAGCTTGGCAAGTCATACCGTTCGCCGCCGTTGCAGGCGGAGCAGGCGACGCCGCTGTTGTTGCGGGCGTTACGGGCGCTGGGGCAGGCGACTGACCCGCAGTTGCTGCTGGCAACGCCGGCTGAAGTATTGGCCGTGGCCCGCCAGCAGTGGCGGCCCGAAGCGATTGCGCAGCGCACGACGGTGCCAGAGGCTGAACTGCGCTGAGGCCTTGCCGGCCCTATCGCAGGCAAGCCAGCTCCCACAGGGATCGCCTTAGGGCTGGCAGGTGTTTGTCAGAAGGTATGCAGCGCCTGTGGTGATCCTGTGGGAGATTCTATGGTTCCTGGCAAGGGTAGCCGCTGCATCTTCAGTGCCTGTGAGATCGAGCGCCGCCCGCGCGGCGCATCGCGAGCTGCGCTCGCTCCTACGTTTGTTTCGGGCCAGTAACCCCTGTGCCAGATGCGCGCGGCCGCCTTGTTCGTACGACGCGATTTTGAGGCATGCGCCAAGGCGTTCGCGCGCAAATCCCACAGGAATAATTGGCCCGAAACAAACGTAGGAGCGAGCGCAGCTCGCGATGCGCCGCGCGGGCGGCGCTCGCTCTAACAGGCGCTGCATACCTTGTGGCGAACACCTGTCAGCCCTGATGCGATCCCCGTGGGAGCTGGCTTGCCAGCGATAGGGCCCGAACAGGCCATCTTCCCCTCAAATCAAAAGCCCAACAAATTCAAACCCTTGGCTAACCTCAGCGATTCCCGCTAGCATCCGCCCAATCATTTGCGCCAATAATAAGTTCAAACCCGCAGCGCCCAACCATCGAGGCCAGCATGTACATCTATCGTTTGGTCCTGCTTCTGGTCGTGGGGATCTACCTGTTCTCACCGGCCATCATGGACTGGTGGATCGAACCGACCGGAGCGTGGTACCGCCCGTACCTGCTCTGGCTGATCCTGATCGTCGTCACCTTCATCCTGCAGAGCCAACGAGATGCCGATGAGCTTTAGCCTGACCCAGATGATCCTGATCAGCGCCGGGTACCTCATGGTGCTGTTCGGCGTAGCCTGGGTCAGCGAGCGCGGGCTGATCCCGCGCGCCATCATTCGCCACCCGCTCACCTACACCCTGTCGCTGGGCGTTTACGCCAGTGCCTGGGCGTTCTACGGCTCGGTGGGCCTGGCCTACCAGTACGGCTACGGCTTCCTTGCCTGTTACCTGGGGGTGTCCGGTGCATTCCTGCTGGCGCCAGTGCTGCTGTACCCGATTCTGAAGATCACCCGCACTTACCAGCTGTCGTCGCTGGCCGACCTGCTGGCGTTCCGCTTCCGCAGCACGTGGGCCGGCGCGTTGACCGCCCTCATCATGCTGATTGGCGTACTGCCGTTGCTGGCGTTGCAGATACAGGCGGTGGCCGACTCGATCAGCATCCTTACCGGTGAGCCGGTCAAGGCCCGGGTGGCCTTCGCGTTCTGTGCGCTGATCATCCTGTTCACCATCTTCTTCGGCTCACGGCATATCGCCACGCGCGAAAAGCATGAAGGGCTGGTGTTCGCCATTGCCTTCGAGTCGGTGATCAAGCTGCTGGCACTGGGCGGCATCGGCCTGTACGCCCTATATGGCGTGTTTGGCGGCCCGCACGAGCTGGAAGTGTGGCTGCTGCAGAACCAGACCGCCCTGGCTGCCCTGCACACCCCGTTGCAGGAAGGCCCGTGGCGCACCCTGCTGCTGGTGTTCTTCGCCTCGGCCATCGTCATGCCGCACATGTACCACATGGCCTTCACCGAAAACCTCAACCCACGCTCGCTGGTCAGCGCCAGTTGGGGCCTGCCGCTGTTCCTGCTGCTGATGAGCCTGGCCGTGCCGCTGGTACTCTGGGCCGGGCTGCGCCTGGGCGCCAGTACCAACCCCGAATACTTCACCCTGGGCCTGGGCATTGCCGCCAACAACCAGGCACTGGCCCTGCTGGCCTATATAGGCGGCCTGTCAGCGGCCAGTGGCCTGATCATCGTCACCACCCTGGCGCTGTCGGGCATGGCCCTGAACCACCTGGTGCTGCCGCTATACCAGCCCCCGGCCGAGGGCAACATCTACCGCTGGCTGAAATGGACCCGCCGCGCACTGATCGTCGCCATCATCACTGCTGGTTTCATGTTCTACCTGACCCAGAACAACCACCAGAGCCTGGCCAACCTGGGCATCGTGGCGTTCGTGGCCACGCTGCAGTTCCTGCCCGGCGTGCTGTCCGTGTTGTACTGGCCGACCGCCAACCGCCGCGGCTTCATCGCCGGGCTGCTGGCCGGCACGCTGGTGTGGATGGTGACCATGCTGCTGCCGCTGCTGGGCAATCTGCAAGGCTTCTATATCCCGCTGCTGGACATGATCTACGTGCTGGACGATACCAGCTGGCACATGGCGGCCATCGCCTCGCTGGCGGCCAACGTGCTGCTGTTCACCCTGATTTCGCTGTTCACCAACGCCAGCACCGAAGAGGTCAGCGCCGCAGAGGCCTGCGCGGTGGACAACGTGCGCCGCCCACAGCGCCGCGAACTGCACGCAGCCTCGCCCCAGGAATTCGCGACCCAACTGGCCAAGCCGCTGGGCGCCAAAGCCGCGCAAAAGGAAGTGGAGCAGGCCCTGCGCGACCTTTACCTGCCGTTCGACGAACGCAGGCCATACGCCTTGCGCCGCCTGCGTGACCGCATCGAGGCCAACCTGTCGGGCCTGATGGGCCCGAGCGTGGCTCAGGACATGGTCGAGACCTTCCTGCCGTACAAGTCCGGTAACGAGAACTACGTCACCGAGGACATCCACTTCATTGAAAGCCGCCTGGAAGACTACCACTCGCGCCTGACCGGCCTGGCCGCCGAGCTCGATGCCCTGCGCCGCTACCACCGCCAGACCTTGCAGGAGCTGCCCATGGGCGTCTGCTCGCTGGCCAAGGACCAGGAAATCCTCATGTGGAACAAGGCCATGGAAGAGCTCACCGGGATTGCCGCCAAGCACGTGGTCGGCTCACGCCTGGTGACCATCGCCGAGCCCTGGCGCGGGCTGCTGCAGGGCTTCATCAACGTGCCCGACGAGCACCTGCACAAACAACGCCTGGCACTGGATGGCCAGCCACGTTGGCTGAACCTGCACAAGGCGGCCATCGATGAACCACTGGCCCCCGGTAACAGCGGCCTGGTACTGCTGGTCGAGGACCTGACCGAAACCCAGGCCCTGGAAGACAAGCTGGTGCATTCCGAGCGCCTGGCCAGCATCGGCCGGCTGGCCGCCGGCGTGGCCCACGAAATCGGCAACCCGATCACCGGCATCGCCTGCCTGGCGCAGAACCTGCGCGAGGAGCGTGAAGGCGACGGCGAAATCACCGAGCTGTCCAGCCAGATCCTCGACCAGACCAAACGCGTGTCACGCATCGTCCAGTCGTTGATGAGTTTTGCCCATGCCGGTGGCAGCCACCAGAACAGCGAGGAACCGGTGTGCCTGGCCGAAGTGGCGCAGGACGCCATTGGTCTGCTGGCGTTGAACCGGCGTAATTTCGAAGTACAGTTCTTCAACCTCTGCGACCCCGACCATTGGGTAGAAGGCGACCCGCAGCGCCTGGCCCAAGTGCTGATCAACCTGCTTTCCAACGCGCGCGACGCCTCGCCGCCCGGCAGCGCAGTGCGCGTGCGCAGCGAGGCGAGCGAGCACACCGTCGACCTGATCGTCGAGGACGAGGGCAGCGGCATCCCGAAGAACATCCAGGACCGTCTGTTCGAGCCGTTCTTCACCACCAAGGACCCCGGCGAGGGAACCGGACTGGGCCTCGCTCTGGTCTATTCCATCGTGGAAGAGCATTATGGGCAAATCACCATCGACAGCCCGGCCGACATCGAACGGCAACGTGGCACCCGGATCCGCGTGACCCTGCCCCGGCATGTCGTAGCGACGTCCCCTGAAATTCGAGACCGTCGAGAGAATTGAATCAATGCCGCACATTCTGATCGTCGAAGACGAAACCATCATCCGCTCGGCCTTGCGTCGTCTGCTCGAGCGGAACCAGTACCAGGTCAGCGAAGCCGGCTCGGTGCAGGAAGCCCAGGAACGCTTCAGCATTGCCACTTTCGACCTGATCGTCAGTGACCTGCGCCTGCCAGGTGCACCCGGCACCGAGCTGATCAAGCTCGGCCAAGGCACCCCGGTGCTGATCATGACCAGCTACGCCAGCCTGCGCTCAGCCGTGGACTCGATGAAGATGGGCGCGGTGGACTACATCGCCAAGCCCTTCGATCACGACGAAATGCTGCAAGCGGTGGCCCGCATCCTGCGCGACCGGCAGAACGCCCCGGCTGCAGCACCGGCTGCCGAGCCCCGCGCCAGCACCGGCAAGGCAGCCCCTGCCGACAAAGCGGCCCCGGCAGCGGCCAATGGCGACATCGGTATCATCGGCTCGTGCCCGCCCATGCAGGACATGTACAGCAAGATCCGCAAGGTGGCCCCTACCGATTCCAATGTGCTGATCCAGGGCGAATCGGGTACCGGTAAAGAGCTGGTGGCGCGCGCCCTGCACAACCTGTCGCGGCGCGCCAAGGCGCCGATGATTTCGGTGAACTGCGCGGCCATCCCCGAAACCCTGATCGAGTCCGAGCTGTTCGGCCACGAGAAAGGCGCGTTCACCGGCGCCAGTGCCGGCCGTGCGGGCCTGGTGGAGGCCGCCGACGGTGGTACGTTGTTCCTCGATGAAATCGGCGAATTGCCCCTGGAAGCCCAAGCCCGCCTGCTGCGCGTGCTGCAGGAAGGGGAAATTCGCCGGGTCGGTTCGGTGCAGTCGCAAAAGGTCGATGTGCGCCTGATCGCCGCGACCCACCGCGACCTGAAGAACCTGGCCAAGGCCGGCCAGTTCCGCGAAGACTTGTACTACCGCCTGCACGTGATCGCCCTGAAGCTGCCCGCGCTGCGCGAGCGCGGCAGCGACGTCAATGAAATCGCCAGTGCCTTCCTGGCTCGCCAGAGTGCGCGCATCGGCCGGGATGACCTGCATTTCTCTGCCGAAGCCGAACAGGCCATTCGTCACTACAGCTGGCCGGGCAACGTACGTGAGCTGGAAAACGCCGTGGAGCGCGCGGTCATCCTTAGCGAGAGCGCAGAAATTTCTGCCGACCTGCTGGGTATCGACATCGAGCTGAGCGACCTGGAAGAAGACGATATTCTCGACAACGCCCTGGCGGTGGCCAGCGCGGCCAGTGCCAGCCACGAGCCGACCGAGGACTTGTCCCTGGAAGACTACTTCCAGCACTTCGTGCTCGAGCACCAGGACCACATGACCGAGACCGAACTGGCCCGCAAGCTCGGCGTCAGCCGCAAATGCCTGTGGGAACGCCGCCAACGCCTGGGCATTCCGCGGCGCAAGAGCAACGCCACCAGCGATAACTGACCTGCCTGGGTGGGAGGTTCCTCCTGCCCCTTCTCTACCAGCCTCACCGGCCTGTTCGCGGGCTTGCCCGCTCCCACAAGCACAGCGCAACCTGGCAGCCACGGTGATCCTGTGGGAGCGGGCAAGCCTGCGAAACGGCCAGCCACCACACCCCAGGTAACACATCTGCTGCCGCAAAAATCTGTTACCCACCCTCTGCGCCGTAACAGTCACCGAGGCGTACGGTAACGAAATTTCCACATTTCGGGCCTGCCACAAACCTGCAGAATCCACCAAACCATTGATTTTACTGGTTTTTCAAAAGTTGGCACGGCACCTGCTATATCTCTGGTACAAGAACAATAACAAGCACTGCAACTCATAATAAGAACAAGACGAAACGGCTCACGCACAATAAAAACAAGACGGCGGAGGCGCAGCTAACTGATTCTTTTGGAGAGGATGCGTGTTTGGGGCTTGCCCCACGACCAGGCAGAGAACAACAAAAACTGCACTAAAAAGCAGCGCCTGAACTGGTTGGATCAACAGATCAACGTGACATCAGCGGCCAAAGCAATCCGTTTGCTCTTTACCCCCGGTTTGGGGGTCGTCCACAAGCTTCAGGCTTTGTGGGCAGGGCACTCAACAAAAACAAAAAGCCCGGCAAAAAAATAATAAGAGCACGCAACGACACTTCTTGGGGAGCTTAGGCTCCCCTTGTCGTTTCTGCGATTCCCGCAGGCTTCCTGCTACCCGCCTACACCATTCCCTGAGTAAATGCTAGAATCCCCGCCCATCATGCGGCCATTCTCCTATTGTTGGCCGAACATTCCTTCAAACAGTGCATCCCATGCTGAAGAAGCTGTTCCAGTCGTTCCGCCCGCCCGTACCGGGCCAGCACCACAGGCGCACCACGCCTGAGGTGATCAACAAGAGCCAGCACTCGTTGCAGCGCCACCAGTTCAGCCGCCACGCGGTGAACATTGTCGAGCGCTTGCAGGCTGCCGGTTACCAGGCCTACCTGGTCGGTGGCTGCGTCCGCGACCTGATGCTGGGCATTACGCCGAAAGACTTCGACGTTGCCACCAGTGCCACCCCTGAACAGGTCCGTGCCGAGTTCCGTAATGCGCGCATCATTGGCCGCCGCTTCAAGCTGGTCCATGTGCATTTTGGCCGTGAAATCATCGAAGTCGCTACCTTCCGTGCCCCGCATTCGGAAGATGACCAGAATGACAGCCACCGTTCGTCGCATAACGCCAGTGGTCGCATCCTGCGTGACAACGTATACGGCACCCTGGAAGAAGACGCGCAGCGCCGCGACTTCACCATCAACGCCCTGTACTACGACCCGGTCAGCGAGCGCATTCTCGATTACGCCAACGGCGTGCACGATGTTCGCAACCGCCTGCTGCGGCTGATCGGCGACCCGACGCACCGCTACCAGGAAGACCCCGTGCGCATGCTGCGCGCAGTGCGCTTCGCGGCCAAGCTGGACTTCGGTATCGAGAAGCACACCTTCAAGCCGATCCGCGAACTGGCTCCACTGCTGCGCGAAATCCCGCCAGCGCGCCTGTTCGAAGAGAGCCTGAAGCTGTTCCTCTCGGGCCAAGGTGCCATCGCCTTTGAAATGCTGGTCGACCTGGAGCTGTTCGAGCCGCTGTTCCCGGCCAGTGCGCACGCGCTGGAAGAGCGCCCGACCTATACCCACACGCTCATCAGCCAGGCACTGAACAACACCGACCTACGGGTGAAGCAGGGCAAACCGGTAACGCCGGCGTTCCTGTTCGCCGCGCTGCTGTGGCCTGCCCTGCCAGCCCGCGTGCTGCATTTGCAGAGCCAGGGCGTACCCCCGATTCCGGCCATGAATGGCGCAGCCCACGACCTGATCGCCGAGCAATGCGCCCGCATCGCCATCCCCAAGCGCTTCACCCTGCCAATCCGGGAAATCTGGGACATGCAGGAGCGCCTGCCACGGCGCAGCGGCAAGCGCGCCGACATGCTGCTGGACAACCCGCGCTTCCGTGCCGGTTACGATTTCCTGCTGCTGCGTGAAAGCGCGGGCGAAGAAACCGACGACCTGGGGCAATGGTGGACCGATTACCAGGACGCCAACGACAGCGAGCGCCGCGAGATGATCCGCGACCTGGGCAACCGTGACGAAGGCAGCACTGCCGGCCCGCGTAAACGCAAGCGCAGCGGCAGCAAACGCAAGCGCGCTGGCGACGAGGCATTCGAGTGACGACGCGCGCCTACGTCGGCCTGGGCAGCAACCTGGCTGCACCGGCCGAGCAGTTGCGCAGCGCGTTGCAGGCGCTGGACCAGGTCGCGGCCACGCGCCTGGTAGCAGCCTCTGCCTTTTACACCAGCGATTCGCTGTTGCCCGGGCAGCCACGCTATACCAACGCCGTCGCGGCGCTGGACACCCAGCTGGCACCGCTGGCCTTGCTCGATGCCCTGCAAGCCATCGAGAACGACCAGGGCCGGGTGCGCGCGGAGCGCTGGGGCCCACGCACGCTGGACCTGGACATCCTGCTGTTCGGCGACCAGGTGCTCGACGAGCCCCGCTTGAAGGTGCCGCATTACCATATGCATGCCCGCCCCTTCGTACTGTACCCGCTGGCCGAGCTGGTACCGGGCGACTTCCGCCTGGCCGATGGCCGCGCCCTTGCGCAGCTGCTTGAGGCTTGCCCATTCATCGGCCTGGAGCGCTTGTAAACCGGGTGCTCCAGCCCGTTGCACCGGCCCGGTAACGCCAGTAACACCCTGATCGTAACAATGCGGTAACAGGGTGATTGACTTCCCCCACCTCGCTCACGACTATAGGCGTCCCGTGTGGCAACTGACTGCCGCATACCCGTATTTAGGCCCGGACGGACCTGTGCCCGAACATCACACGCGATGATGTGCCGCTCCGGAAGATGACTACACGCGTTGAATGCAGTCGTTTTTTACAGCGCCTGAACGAGGAATTTCCTACATGCCTGAAGTAACCCTGACCACCCTGCATGGCCTCAAGGCCAAGGGTGAAAAAATCACCATGCTGACCTGCTACGACGCGACCTTCGCCAAAGTCGCCAGCCAGGCCGGTGTTGAAGTGTTGCTGGTGGGCGACTCGCTGGGGATGGTCCTGCAGGGCCACGACAGTACCTTGCCGGTCACCACGGCCGACATGGCCTACCATACCGCCAGCGTCAAACGTGGCAATGACGGCGCGCTGATCCTGGTAGACCTGCCATTCATGGCCCACGCCACCCCGGAACAGGCGTTTGCCAACAGCGCCACGCTGATGCAGGCAGGCGCCCACATGATCAAGATCGAAGGTGCCGCCTGGCTGGCAGAAACCATTCGCCTGCTGGCTGAGCGTGGCGTACCGGTGTGTGCGCACCTGGGCCTGACCCCGCAGACCGTCAACGTACTGGGCGGCTATAAAGTGCAAGGCCGCCAGGAAGCCCAGGCCCGGCAGATGCGCGCTGATGCCATTGCCCTGGAACAGGCCGGTGCAGCCATGCTGCTGCTGGAGTGCGTACCCAGTGAACTGGCCGCGGAAATCACCAACGCGGTCGGTATTCCGGTGATCGGCATCGGCGCCGGCAGTGCCACCGATGGCCAGGTGCTGGTGCTGCACGACATGCTTGGCCTGTCGCTGAGCGGCCGGGTGCCCAAGTTCGTGAAGAACTTCATGCAGGGCCAACCGGATATCCACAGCGCCCTCGTCGCTTACGTCGAGGCCGTCAAGCAAGTCAGTTTCCCAGGCAGCGAACACGGGTTCAGTGCATGAATACAGTCAAGACCGTCCGCGAACTGCGCGCAGCAGTAGCCCGTGCCCGCGGTGAGGGCAAGCGCATCGGTTTCGTGCCGACCATGGGCAACCTGCACAGCGGCCACGCGGCCCTGGTCACCAAGGCCGCGCAGCGTGCCGATTTCGTGGTCGCCAGCATCTTCGTCAACCCGCTGCAGTTCGGTGCCAACGAAGACCTGGACAGCTACCCGCGTACCTTGGCCGCCGACCAGGAGCGCCTGCTGCAAGCCGGCTGCAACCTTTTGTTCGCACCCAGCGTGGCAGAGATGTACCCCGACGGCATGAGCGTGCAAACCCGGGTCAGTGTTCCCCAGCTTTCCGAAGGCTTGTGCGGCGCCAGCCGGCCAGGGCATTTCGAAGGTGTGGCCACCGTGGTCACCAAGCTGTTCAACATGGTCCAGCCAGACCTTGCGGTGTTCGGTGAAAAGGACTTCCAGCAACTGGCAGTGATCCGCGCCATGGTCCGCGACCTGAACATGCCGATCCAGATCATTGGCGAGCCTACCGTGCGGGCCGACGATGGCCTGGCGCTGTCGTCGCGTAATGGTTACCTCACGCCCGAGCAGCGGGCCACCGCGCCCGCGCTGTACCGTACGCTGCAGCATATCGCTTCGGCCATTGGCCGCGGGCAGCGGGACTTTGCCGCGCTGGTTGCCGAAGGGCAGGCGCAGCTGGCTGCCGCGGGTTTGCGTCCAGATTACCTGGAAGTGCGCCATGCCGTGAGCCTGCGCCCGGCAGTGATCGATGATCGCGACCTTGTGGTGATTGCGGCGGCTTACCTGGGTGACACCCGGTTGATCGACAATCTGTACCTGCACGTGGAAGAGAAAACCGCATAAAGGCCTTGGGGGCTGTTTGCAGCCCCCTCAAAATCCCCGTCCCACAGCCATTCCCAGCGCGTGACCTTTGCCTATAATGATGCAGCCTGAACCCGGCAATGACTGCCGTGTCAAAGGCCTCACCACGCATTAAGGGAACCCCGCGCAATGGCGTATTACCGTACACCCCACGATGTGACGGCGCTGCCCGCCTGGCAGGCGCTTCAGCAACACCGCGACGCCATGCAGAGCTTCAGCATGCGCGACGCCTTCGCCGCCGATGCCCAACGCTTCGACCAGTTTTCCCTTAGCGCTTGCGGCCTGTTCCTCGACTACTCGAAAAACCTGATCACCGAGCAAACCCGCGATCTGTTGGTCAATCTGGCCAACGAAGTGGGCCTGCAGGACGCTATCAAGTCGATGTTCAGTGGCGAAATCATCAACACCTCCGAAGGCCGCCCGGTGCTGCACACCGCATTGCGCCGGCCGGTTGGCGACAAACTCAGCGTCAACGGCGTGAACGTCATGCCGGAAGTGCACAAGGTACTCAACCAGATCACCGAACTGGTTGGCCGCATCCATGACGGCCTGTGGCGTGGCTACAGCGAAAAGCCGATCACCGACGTGGTCAACATCGGCATCGGCGGCTCGTTCCTCGGCCCGGAGCTGGTTTCCGAAGCCCTGCTGCCCTACGCGCAGCGCGGTGTACGCTGCCACTACCTGGCCAACATCGACGGCAGCGAGTTCCACGAACTGTCGGCCAAGCTGCGCGCCGAAACGACCCTGTTCATTGTTTCGTCGAAGTCGTTCAACACCCTCGAAACCCTGAAAAATGCCATGGCCGCGCGTACCTGGTACCTGGCCCAGGGCGGTTCGGAGGCCGAGCTGTACCGCCACTTCATTGCGGTTTCCAGCAACAAGGCTGCCGCGGTGGCCTTCGGTATCCGCGAAGAGAACATCTTCCCGATGTGGGACTGGGTGGGGGGGCGCTACTCGCTGTGGTCGGCCATCGGCCTGCCGATCGCCCTGGCCATCGGCATGGCCAACTTCAAGGAGCTGTTGTCCGGCGCCTACACCATGGACCAGCATTTCCAGACCGCGCCGTTCGACAAGAACATGCCGGTACTGCTGGCCCTGCTGGGCGTGTGGTACGGCAACTTCTGGGGCGCCAGCAGCCATGCGATCCTGCCGTACGACCACTACCTGCGCAACATCACCAAGCACCTGCAGCAGCTGGACATGGAGTCCAACGGCAAGAGCGTGCTGCAGGACGGCACCCCGGTCAAAACCGAAACCGGCCCGGTAATCTGGGGTGGCGTCGGCTGTAATGGCCAGCACGCCTACCATCAGTTGCTGCACCAAGGCACCCAGCTGATTCCGGCCGACTTCATCGTGCCGGTCGTGAGCTTCAACCCGGTCGCCGACCATCACCAGTGGCTGTACGCCAACTGCCTGTCGCAAAGCCAGGCCCTGATGCTGGGTAAAACCCGCGAAGAAGCCGAAGCCGAACTGCGTGGCAAAGGGCTGAACGAAGCAGACATCGAAAAGCTGGCCCCGCACAAGGTGATCCCGGGCAACCGCCCGAGCAACACCCTGGTGGTAGAACGCATCAGCCCACGCCGTTTGGGGGCGCTGGTGGCCATGTATGAACACAAGGTGTTCGTGCAAAGCGTGGTCTGGGGCATCAACGCCTTCGACCAGTGGGGCGTGGAGTTGGGCAAGGAGCTGGGCAAGGGCGTGTACCAGCGCCTGGTCGGCAGCCTGGACGACAGCGCCGAAGATGGTTCGACCCAAGGCCTGATCAACTACTTCCGCGGCCGTCATCGCGGGTGATCTCAGGCCTGTGCCGGCCTCTTCGCGGGCATGCCCGCGAAGAGGCCGGCACAATTTGAACACCTCTCCCAGCTACACTGTCCTATCGAATAGCCGTTGCAGTCCCTCGCCCCTTACAAGAGCAGGACCACCGCCATGTTCGATATCCGCAAATATCCCCAGGCCCTGGCCGTCAGCCAGTCCGCCGCCCTCACACCCGACGACTACCAGCGCCTTTACCGCCAGTCGGTAGAAGACCCCGACGCCTTCTGGGCCGAGCAAGCCAAGCGCCTGGACTGGATCAAGCCGTGGTCAAGCGTGCAGCAGTGCGACCTGCGCTCCGGCGAGGCCCGCTGGTTCGACGGCGCACAGCTCAACGTCAGTTACAACTGCATCGACCGCCACCTGGCCCAGCGCGCTGAGCAGACGGCCTTGCTGTGGGAAGGCGACGACCCTAAAGATGCCAAAGCCATCAGCTACCGCGAACTGCACCGCGAAGTCTGCCGCCTGGCCAACGCCCTGAAGGCGCGCGGAGTGAAGAAAGGCGACCGCGTGTGCATCTACATGCCGATGATCCCCGAAGCAGCGTTCGCCATGCTGGCCTGCACCCGCATCGGCGCTATCCATTCGGTGGTGTTCGGTGGCTTCTCGCCGGACGCCCTGCGTGATCGTCTTCTCGATGCCGACTGCCGTACGGTGATTACCGCCGATGAAGGCGTGCGCGGCGGCAAGCGTATCCCGTTGAAGCAGAACGTCGACAAAGCCCTGGCCAGTTGCCCGGCCGTCAGCAGCGTCTTCGTGGTACGCCGTACCGCAGGCGCGGTGGACTGGGCCGAGGGCCGCGACCTCTGGTACCACGAGGCAACCGAACACGCCGGCGACGACTGCGCCCCCGAGCCCATGGCAGCCGAAGACCCGCTGTTCATCCTCTACACCTCTGGCAGCACCGGCAAACCCAAGGGCGTGCTGCACACCACCGCCGGCTACCTGTTGCAGGCAACCCTGACCTTCAAGGTGGTGTTCGATTACCGCGACGGCGAAGTGTTCTGGTGCACCGCGGATGTGGGCTGGGTCACCGGGCACAGCTACATCGTCTACGGCCCATTGGCCAACGGCGCCATCTCGCTGATGTTCGAAGGGGTACCGAACTACCCAGACACCTCGCGCTTCTGGCAGGTGGTGGACAAGCACCAGGTCAATATTTTCTACACCGCGCCGACCGCGCTGCGGGCACTGATGCGCGAGGGCTCTGGGCCACTGCAGGGCACCTCGCGCAAAAGCCTGCGCCTGCTGGGCAGTGTCGGCGAGCCGATCAACCCGGAAGCCTGGGAGTGGTACTTCGAAGCGGTCGGGCAAAAGCGCTGCCCCATCGTCGACACCTGGTGGCAGACCGAAACCGGCGGCATCATGTTGACCCCCCTGCCCGGCTCGACCACGTTCAAGCCGGGCTGTGCCACCCAGCCCATGTTCGGCGTACAGCCCGCCCTGCTGGATGAAAAGGGCGAGGTGATAGACGGCCCGGGTGCCGGCCTGCTGGTGATCAAGGCCAGCTGGCCCGGGCAGATCCGCAGTGTCTATGGTGACCACCAGCGCATGGTCGACACGTACTTCAAACCCATGCCCGGTTACTACTTCACCGGCGATGGCGCCCGCCGCGACGCCGACGGCGACTACTGGATCACCGGGCGCATTGACGACGTGATCAATGTGTCAGGGCACCGTATCGGCACGGCCGAAGTGGAAAGCGCACTGGGGTTGCATGATCGCGTCGCCGAAGCCGCCGTGGTCGGCTACCCGCATGACCTCAAGGGCCAGGGCGTGTACGCCTTCGTCACGGCCATGAATGGCGTTACACCGGACGAAGCGCTCAAGGCCGAGCTACTCGCCCTGGTCAGCAAGGAAATTGGCAGTTTCGCCAAGCCCGAGCTGATCCAGTGGGCCCCGGCACTGCCCAAGACCCGCTCCGGCAAGATCATGCGGCGTATACTGCGCAAGATCGCCTGCAACGAACTGGACAACCTGGGCGATACTTCGACGCTGGCCGACCCCGCCGTGGTGCAGGACCTGATCGACAAACGCCTCAACCAGTAACCGGCGGCCGCTGCTGATGGCCGCCCTGTATCGCAGGTCGCCATGGAAGCCCTACGCCGCCGTATCGAAACCCAGGTCATGAGCCTTACCGGGCTGGCCCTCGGCCAGCTCGACCTGGAGTCCCCCAAGGGTGACCCAGGGCTGTTCGGCCCGCACAGTGTCAGTTGGCAGGTGCATGGCGATTTTCCGAGCATGCTGGTCGGCGGCATCAGCGCACTGATGCTGCAGCTATTGCATCCGCTGGCCCTGGCCGGCGTGTGGGACCACTCCAACTTCCGCGAGGACTTGCTCGGCCGCCTGCGGCGCACCAGCCAGTTCATCTCCGGTACAACCTTCGGCGCGACCGGTGATGCCGAGTGGCTGATCGAGAAAGTGCGCACCATCCACCTGCAAGTGACCGGCACTTCACCGGATGGCCGGCCCTACGCGGCCAGCGACCCAGCCTTGCTGACCTGGGTGCATGTGGCAGAGGTCAGCAGCTTTCTGGCCGCCCACTTGCGCTACCGTAACCCACACCTGCCGCGCAGCGAGCAAGATGCCTACTACAACGAAATCGCCTTGATCGCCGAGCGCCTTGGCGCCCGCGACGTACCACGCTCGTGCCAGCAGGTGGACGCCTACCTGCAAGCCATGCGCCCGCAACTGCACTGTGATGCGCGCAGCCGGGAGGTCATGCGGATTCTGCTCGACGCCCCTGCCCCCAGCCGCCTGGCTCAACCGGTGGGCAAACTGATGCTGCACGCCGGCATCGACCTGCTGCCTGGCTGGGGCCAGAGCCTGCTTGGCCTGCAGCACCGGCCCTGGCAGCAGCGCCTGATCCGCCTGGGCCTCAAACCCACGGCAGCGCTGCTGCGCTGGGCAATGCGCGACGGCTCCGCGCACCGCGCCAGGCGGCGCATGGGCATCGAGTGAGGGCAACAGGTCGCGCCTGCGGAACTGATTTAACGTGCCATACTCCAAGCACTCCTGCTCAGACCGACGAAGCGACACATGTACAAAGGATTGACTCGCGCCGCTGGCGCCATCGTGGCCCTGGTAGCCCTCTATAGCCTGCTTGGGTTCCTGATTCTTCCCGGCGTGGCACTGCGTATCGCCAATCAGCAATTGACCAAGTACGCTACCGTGCCCGCGCACCTTGAACGCATCGAACTCAACCCCTTCAGCCTTGAGCTGACCCTGTGGGGCCTGCAGCTTGGCGAGCCTGGCAAGGAGCAGGTCGGTTTCGACCGGTTGTACGCCAACCTGTCGCTCGACAGCCTGTGGAGCAAGGCCCTGCACCTGGAAGCGGTCGAGCTCGACAAGCCCCGCAACCAGGTCCTGTTCGCCAAAGACGGCACACTCAACCTGACGACGTTGTTCAAGCTGCCGCCGAGCGAAGCCAAGCCCGACGAGCCACCCAGCGACCCCTTCCCGTTGCGTATCGGCAGCATCAAGCTCAAGCAAGGCTTGCTGCACTTCCAGGACATGCGCCCGAGCGAACCCATCGAGTTCCTCTACGACAACATGAACCTGGAGCTGAAGAACCTCAGCACCTTGCCTGACGACAACGCCGACATGACCTTGGTGGCCAACGGCCCCAACGGCGGGCGCATCGACTGGAACGGCACCCTCAGCCTGTCGCCGATCGCCTCGCAAGGCACGCTGAAAGTCACCGACGCCAAGATGAAGCTGTTCTGGCCCTACGTGCGCGATGCCGTGCCCCTGGTGCTGCAGGACGGGCTGGTCAGCCTTCAGACCCAGTACAAGCTCAATCTCGCCAAGCAGACCGAGCTGCTGCTGGACAACGCCACGCTGCGGGTGGCCCCGTTCGCCATCAACGCGCCAGACGGGCGCCCGTTGGCGCGCCTGGCCAACCTGGAGGTGAGCGAGACGACCGTCGACCTGGTCAAGCAACAGGTCAGTGTGGGCAAGCTGCGCAGCGACAAGCTGGAAACCTGGGCAGCACTGGAAAAGGACGGCCAGCTCGACTGGCAGAAGCTGTTCGCCAGCCAACCGGCCAAAGCCACGCCGAAAGAAAAGGCCGAACCGGCTGCCGCCGGCCCTGCGCCTGAGCCGCAATCGGCCAACGAACCGGCCAAGCCTTGGCAGGTATTGCTCAAGGACGTGCAACTGCGCAACTACCTGGTGCACCTGGCAGATCGCAGCCAGAAAGAACCGGTAGCGCTCGATGTCGGCCCGCTAAATGTCGACCTGCAAGGCTTCGACAGCCTCAACCAGGCCCCCTTTACCCTCAAGCTCGATACCGGCGTAGGCAAGCAAGGCAAGCTGCAGGCCGCCGGCCAGGTGAACCTGGCGCCCATCCAGGCCAAGCTCGACGTCAGCACCCGCGACATCGACCTGCGCGTGGCCCAGGCCTACGTCAGCCCGTTCATCCTGCTGGAACTGCGCAGCGGCATGCTCGACAGTGACCTCCAGGTCGACCTGAAGAACACCACGCCACTGGCCTTCACGGTCACCGGCAAGGCCCAGGTCAGCCAACTGCATACGTTGGACACCATCAAGAGCCGGGACTTCGTGAAATGGCAACAGGTCAACGTAGACGGCTTGTCGTATGTGCACGGTGATGCCCTGTCGATCGACAAGGTGACCCTGCAGGAGCCCTACGCGCGCTTCATCATCAACGAAGACCGCACGACCAACGTCAATGACCTGTTGATCCCGCAACCGGCCGGCGCCAAGCCAAGCAGCCCGGCCACAACGGCCCCCGCCAGCAGCAGCAAGCCGCTGGGCATTCATATTGGCCAGGTCGACATCAAGAACGGCTCGGCCAACTTTGCCGACCTGTCCCTTACCCCCAACTTCGCCACCGCCGTGCAGCAACTCAACGGCCAGATCGGCACCATCGACAACCGCAAGCCGGTGCCTGCCAAGGTTGACGTGAAAGGCAAGGTCGACCGCTATGCCCCGGTTACCATCAAGGGCGCCCTCAACCCGTTCAACCCGCTGGCCAGCCTGGATATCGCCACCAGCTTCAAGCGCGTCGAGCTGACCACCTTGACGCCCTACTCCGGCAAATTCGCCGGCTACCGCATCCGCAAAGGCCGGCTCAACCTCGATTTGCACTACCTGATCACCAATGGCCAGCTCAAAGCCGAGAACAAGGTGGTGGTGGAGCAACTGCAGTTAGGTGAGAAAGTCGACAGCCCGGATGCAGTCGACCTGCCGATCCGCCTGGCAGTGGCGTTGTTGAAGGACACGCAAGGCAAGATCTCGATTGAGCTGCCGGTGTCGGGCGACCTCAACAACCCGCAGTTCAGCGTGATGCCGATCGTCTGGCAAACCCTGCGCAACCTGGTGCTGCGGGCAGCCCAGGCGCCCTTCAAGTTCATCGGTGGGCTGATCACTGGCGGCGGTTCGCAAGACCTGGGTAACGTCGCCTTCGCCCCCGGTTCCAGTACCCTCAGTGGCGATGCCCAGGCGGCGCTGGACAAGCTGGCTTCCGCGCTTAAAGAACGCCCGGAATTGCGCCTGGAAATCGAGGGCACCAGCGCCCAGGCCAGCGATGGCCCACTAATTGCCCAGCAACGCCTGGAACGTGAGTATCAGGCCACCTGGTACAAGATATTGCAGCGCCGCGGCGACAAGGTGCCTGCCAATGCCTCGATGCTGGTGGTCGACGACAGCGACAAACCGGCGATGCTCGAAGGCATCTACCGTACGCGCCTGAAGCAACAACCGCCGGCCGAATGGGAGCAACTTAGCCGTGACGAACGCACAGCCAAGTTGCGCGATGCGGTGATCAAGTCGTGGGCGGAGAGTACTGCGTTGTTGCGCACGCTGGGTCAGGAGCGGGCCAGCAGCATCAAGGATTACCTGGTCGACAAAGGCAAGCTGGAAGATGACCGGGTGTACTTCATCGACACCAGCCTGGGCCAGCCCGAGAAAGACGGCCGGGTGGTCACGCCAATGCATCTGGATGCTGAGTAATTAGCAAGCCTGACGCGCACCTGTGGGAGCGGCCTTGTGTCGCGAAAGGGCCGCAAAGCGGCCCCAGCAATTGATAAATCGCTGCTGAAACCCTGGGGCCGCTGCGCGGCCCTTTCGCGACACAAGGCCGCTCCCTCAGAGGCGGCTTCAGACCAACCGCTGCCCCGACACCGCCGGGTGATACAGCGGCTGCACCTTGTTCCCCGCCGGGTCCAGCAGGTGGAAGCTGCGCGCGCCATCACCATGGTTGAAAGGCCGGTCGAGCAAGGTCACCCCTCGGGCCTTGAAGTACGCATACCAGGCCTCCAGTTCCTCGACGCTGTCCACGATGAACCCGTAATGGTCCAAGGTCTGCAACCCGTTGGCAGCCCCTGCCCCGCGCCCCAGCGACATGTTGTCATTACCGCAGGTCAGGTACACCAAGTCTTCATTGGCGCGGCTCAGTACTTCCATACCCAGCACATCGACGTAAAAGCGTTCGCACTCCTCAAGGTTGGGTACCAGCAAGGCAATATGGCGCAGGCCATTCAGGCGGCCAGGGCGGGCAGGCAATTCAGACATGGCTAGGCTCCTTTTTGTATACAATTCATTATTGAATTTAAAACAAAAGGAGCACTTTGTGTATAGCCTGTTCATTAAGACCCGCGTGAAGCCCGGGTGTGCCGATGCTTTCCTAAGCGCGATCAAAGTCAATGCCGCTGCTTCGGTGGCCAGCGAGGCGGGTTGCCTGGTGTTCGATGTGTCGCAGGACAGGGTCGATCCGGATGTGATCTACCTGTATGAGATCTACCGCGATGATGCGGCGTATGAGGCGCATACCCAGACCGCCCATTTTCGAGATAGCCGGCCCCTGGTCGAGCCGCTGATCATTGAGCAGGAATGCTTCGAGAGTGGTGTGGTAGCGCGTAATCCGGCTTATTAAATAAAAGGGGCCGCGAAGCGGCCCCTACAGCATTGGGTGGCCAAATCCGTTTGGCCGACGGGACATTCCTTATTCGGCTTTCAGGCCGTCAGCCGAAACGGCCTGTACGCCTTTGATCTTCTTGGCAATGCTGACTGCCATTTCTTTCTGGGACTCAGTCACTTTCATGTCAGACGACAGCGAAACCACGCCTTTGTTGGTTTCTACCTTGATGTCGCTGCCCGGTACGCCTTTCTCGGTCATCAGGTCAGCTTTGACCTTGGTGGTGATCCAGGTATCGGAGGTAGCTTCCTTGGCTTTGGTCACCTCACCGGCCGCCAGCATCATCGGGGCCTGGGTGGTCTGTTGGGCAAAAGCCGCATTAGCCATGGTCAGGGTCAGAGCGGTAGCAGTAGCGGCAGCAATGGCGAACTTCTTCATGTGGGTCACTCCTGTTTTTCGAAAGGTCTGCGCCGTGTGTCCTGGCGTCAGGTATGAAGGTAGTTGCATGCGCTGTGCCAGGTTTTGATTTTCTATTAAAACCTTATAAATCAGTACGTTAGCGATTAGACCAAACGGCAGTAGTCATGCATTTTGCAATCTGCACCTGCAACCTGCATGCAAGATGCAAGTCCGCAAAAGGTTCCCGCCCCGGTCAAAAAAAAAGAGCCCCGAAGGGCTCTTCCATTGCTGCGTAGCGGTCGCTTAAACGCCCGAGGCCTTGGCCGCGGCTACGTCCTTGATCGACAGCTTGATACGGCCGCGGTTGTCCACGTCCAGCACCAGTACTTCAACTTCCTGGCCTTCTTTCAGGATGTCGGTGACTTTCTCGACGCGCGCATCGCTCAGCATGGAGATGTGCACCAGGCCGTCTTTGCCAGGCAGGATATTGACGAAGGCGCCGAAGTCGACGATACGCTCGACCTTGCCGACGTAGATCTTGCCGATCTCGGCCTCGGCGGTGATGCCCAGGATGCGCTGCTTGGCAGCATCTGCCGCTTCCTTGGTTTCGCCGAAGATCTTGATCGAGCCGTCGTCTTCGATGTCGATCGAAGCCTTGGTCTCTTCGCAGATGGCGCGAATGGTGGCGCCGCCTTTACCGATCACGTCACGGATCTTGTCGGTGTCGATCTTCATCGAGATCATGGTAGGCGCGTTGGCCGACAGCTCGGTACGCGACTGGCCAATGACCTGGTTCATCTGGCCGAGGATGTTCAAGCGCGCTTCCAGGGCTTGGCCTAGGGCGATTTCCATGATCTCTTCGGTGATGCCGTTGATCTTGATGTCCATCTGCAGCGCGGTGACGCCTTTGGCGGTACCGGCTACCTTGAAGTCCATGTCGCCCAGGTGGTCTTCGTCACCGAGGATGTCGGTCAGGACCGCGAACTTGTCGCCTTCCTTCACCAGGCCCATGGCGATACCGGCCACTGGCGCCTTCATCGGCACACCGGCGTCCATCAGCGCCAGCGAAGCACCGCAGACCGAAGCCATGGAGCTGGAACCGTTGGATTCGGTGATTTCCGAGACCACGCGGATGGTGTACGGGAACACGTCGGCGGCAGGCAGCATGGCCTGGACCGAACGACGGGCCAGACGGCCGTGGCCGATTTCACGACGGCCAGCGCCGCCCATGCGGCCACACTCACCTACCGAGAACGGTGGGAAGTTGTAGTGCAGCATGAAGGGGTCTTTCTTCTCGCCTTCGAGGGTGTCCAGCAGCTGGGCGTCACGGGCAGTACCCAAGGTCGCAACCACCAGGGCCTGGGTTTCACCGCGGGTGAACAGCGCCGAACCGTGGGTTTTCGGCAGCACGCCCACTTCGATGTTCAGCGGGCGAACGGTCTTGGTGTCGCGGCCGTCGATACGTGGCTTGCCGTTGACGATGTTTTCGCGAACGGTGCGGTATTCGATTTCGCCGAAGATGTCTTTTACTTCAGCAGCCGAAGGCTGGCCTTCTTCACCGGAGAACTTGGCCACCGCCTGGTCACGCAGCTCGCCCAGGCGCGCGTAGCGGTCAGCCTTGACGGTGATGGTGTAGCCTTGCGAAACCGCTTCGCCGAACTCGGCACGGATGGCGTTGAACAGCTCGGTGTTGGCCACCGCAGGTTTCCAGTCCCAGGTTGGCTTGCCCGCTTCGGCAGCCAGCTCTTTCACGGCCTGGATCACGGCCTGGAACTCGTCATGGGCGAACAGTACCGCGCCCAGCATCTGGTCTTCGGTCAGCTCCTGGGCTTCGGATTCAACCATCAGAACGGCGTCGGAAGTACCGGCAACGACCATGTCCAGGCTGGAGGCAGCCAGTTGCTCGTAAGTCGGGTTCAGCAGGTAGCCGGTGCTTTCGTGGAAGGCCACGCGCGCGGCGCCGATCGGGCCTTCGAACGGAATACCGGAAATGGCCAGGGCAGCCGAGGTACCGATCATCGCAGCGATGTCCGGGTCAGTCTTCTTGCTGGTGGAAACCACGGTGCAGACGACCTGCACTTCGTTCATGAAGCCTTCCGGGAACAGCGGGCGGATCGGACGGTCGATCAGGCGCGAGGTCAGCGTCTCTTTCTCGGAAGGACGGCCTTCACGCTTGAAGAAGCCACCTGGGATCTTGCCGGCGGCGTAGGTCTTTTCCTGGTAGTGAACCGACAGCGGGAAGAAGCCCTTGCCTGGATCAGCCTGTTTGGCGCCTACCACAGTCACCAGCACGGTGACGTCGTTATCGACGGTGACCAGCACGGCGCCGGTTGCCTGACGGGCAATACGGCCCGTTTCGAGAGTGACGGTCGATTGACCGAACTGGAAAGTCTTGATTACCGGGTTCACGGTTTCCTACCTTTTTCAGTGGCTCTTGGGGGAACTGGTTTCTTGCGAATTCTTGGGCAGAACGGGGAATCGGCCCCATTGACCGTCCAGATACAACACGAGGCTGGGAGCCTGGCCGCTGCGCGGTAAACCGCTCAGCTGAACCAGGCTGCCAACCTCGGAGATACGCGTGGCGTGCCCGACGACCCTGCTGCGAAACAGCAAAGCCGACGCCTGCGACACGCCATGCACACCACTGACCAGGCCGCTATTAGCGACGCAGGCCCAGGCGACCGATCAGGGCGCTGTAACGAGTGGTGTCTTTGCCCTTCAGGTAGTCCAGCAGCTTACGACGCTGGTTAACCATACGGATCAGACCACGACGGGAGTGGTGGTCTTTATCGTTGGCCTTGAAGTGGCCTTGCAGCTTGTTGATGTTGTGGGTCAGCAGAGCAACCTGCACTTCCGGGCTACCGGTATCGCCGGCGGCTTGCTGATATTCGGCAACGATCTTAGCTTTTTCTTCAACGCTGAGGGCCATTTGGCTTCTCCTGATAACGGATCCCGCATGCGGGGTCCAATAGGCCAGGGACAAATCCCTGTATTAATAAAAAAGGTGTGACCGTGCCTACTGACAGCCACCCTTGCTGCCGTGGGGTTCGGCAATTGCCTGGCCCCGCGGTTTCGGTCATTCCGACCGAATAAGCCGACGTGGCGCGATGCGCCCGTCTTCGCTCACTTCACCGATACCGATGAAGCGCGCATTATGATCCTGTACCCGGACCATGCCAAATTGTGGCGCGTCCGGCGCGCGTACCGCCTGCCCATGCAGCCAGTAGAACGCACTGTGTTCGGACAGGCTGACCATTGGCCAGTCCTGCAGGCCGCTGTCCGAGGGCATCAGGAAGCGGTCCAGCGCTTCGTTGCCGCCTTCGGCGTGAGCCTGTTCGAGCGCTTCGAGGGTCACCGTCTGTTCCAGCGCGAAGGGCCCGGCCTGGGTCCTGCGCAGCTCGGCAACATAGGCGCCGCAGCCAAGGGCCTCACCAATATCCTCCACCAGGGTGCGGATATAGGTGCCTTTGCTGCAACCTACGCTCAACCGGGCACGGGTGCCTTCGCACTCGAGCAACTCCAAGCGGCCAATAGTAACAGAACGCGCCTCGCGCTCCACTACCTCTCCTGCACGTGCCAGCTTGTACAGCGGCTGGCCATCACGCTTGAGTGCCGAGTACATCGGCGGTATCTGGCTGATGGGGCCGCGAAAACGCGGCAGCACCGCCTCGATATCGGCGCGACCAACGGTCACCTCACGGGTCTGCAGAACCTCACCTTCGGCGTCGCCGGTGTTGGTAGTCTGCCCCAGCTGCATGACCGTTTCGTAGCCCTTGTCGGAGTCGAGCAGGTACTGCGAAAACTTGGTCGCCTCGCCAAAGCACAACGGCAGCACGCCGGTTGCCAGCGGGTCGAGGCTACCGGTGTGGCCGGCCTTTTCCGCATTCAGCAGCCAGCGTACTTTCTGCAGGGCGGCATTGGAGGTGAAGCCCAGCGGCTTGTCCAGCAGGATGATGCCGCTGACGTTGCGGCGGATACGTTTGACCTGGGCCACCGCTTACTCCTTGGTGTCCGGCTCGTCGGCTTCCTTGTGCATGCGGTCTTCGGCCACTGCACGCTCGATCAGCGCCGACAGGTGCACACCGCGGCTGACACTTTCATCGAAGTGGAAGTGCAGTTGCGGCACGCTGCGCAGTTGCATCGAACGCCCCAGGTGCAGGCGCAGGAAGCTGGCAGCGCTGTTGAGTGCCTTGAGCGACTGCTGCACGGCGTCCGGGGTTTCTTCGCCCATGACGGTGATGAACACCTTGGCATGGCCCAGGTCGCGGCTCACGTCCACGGCGGTGATGGTCACCAGGCCGACACGCGGGTCCTTGACTTCGCGACGGATCAGCTCGGCCAGCTCGCGCTGCATCTGATCGCCAATACGTTGGGTACGGCTATATTCTTTGGCCATTCTTGCTACCTGTAACTTAGAGCGGCAAACGCCCGGGCAGACCTGAGCCTGACCGGGCGCTACCTGAAGAGGTACCGCAAGCCGCCCTGCAAGGGGCGCTTGCGGCTCGCTCGCCCTTAAAGGGTACGAGCCACCTGGACTTTCTCGAAGACTTCGATCTTGTCGCCGACCTTGACGTCGTTGTAGCTCTTGACGCCAATACCGCACTCCATGCCCGAACGCACTTCGGAGGCGTCGTCCTTGAAGCGACGCAGCGATTCCAGCTCGCCTTCGAAGATCACAACGTCGTCGCGCAGTACGCGGATCGGACGGTTGCGGTACACGGTACCCTCGATGACCATACAGCCAGCGATGGCGCCGAACTTCGGCGAACGGAACACGTCACGCACTTCGGCAACACCCAGGATGTTCTCGCGAACATCGCTGCCGAGCATGCCGGTCAGGGCCTTCTTGACGTCTTCGATGATGTCGTAGATCACGTTGTAGTAACGCATATCCAGACCTTCCTGCTCGACGATCTTGCGCGCACCGGCATCGGCACGCACGTTGAAGCCGAACAGTACAGCGTTCGAAGCCAGCGCCAGGTTGGCATCGCTCTCGGTGATACCACCGACGCCACCACCAATCACGCGCACTTGCACTTCGTCGTTGCCCAGGCCGCCAAGCGAACCCTGCAGCGCCTCGAGAGAACCACGCACATCGGTCTTGAGCACGATGTTGAGGGTTTTCTTCTCTTCCTGACCCATGGTCTCGAAGATGTTCTCCAGCTTGCCGGCGTGAGCGCGGGCCAGCTTGACCTCGCGGTACTTGCCTTGACGGAACATGGCAACTTCGCGGGCTTTCTTCTCGTCGGCAACCACGGACAGCTCGTCACCGGCTTCCGGAGTACCGTCCAGGCCAAGGATCTCGACCGGGATCGACGGGCCGGCTTCTTTCACAGGCTTGCCGTTCTCGTCGAGCATGGCACGCACGCGGCCATAGTTGGAACCGCACAGCACCATGTCGCCCTGACGCAGCGTACCGTCCTGAACCAGGATGGTCGCGACCGGGCCGCGGCCCTTGTCCAGGCGCGATTCGACGACCACGCCACGACCAGGTGCAGTCGGGGTAGCAGTCAGCTCGAGGATCTCGGCCTGCAGCAGCACGGCTTCGAGCAGCTCGTCGACACCGGTACCCATCTTCGCCGATACCTTGACGAATGGCGTGTCACCACCCCAGTCCTCGGAGGTAACGCCTTCGACAGCCAGTTCGTTACGGATACGATCGAGGTCAGCACCCGGCTTGTCGATCTTGTTTACTGCAACCACCAGCGGAACGCCAGCTGCCTTGGCATGCTGAACCGCTTCGCGGGTTTGCGGCATTACGCCGTCGTCCGCCGCCACCACCAGGATGACGATGTCGGTCGCCTTGGCACCACGGGCACGCATCTGGGTGAACGCAGCGTGGCCCGGGGTATCGAGGAAGGTGACCATGCCGCGGTCGGTTTCCACGTGGTAGGCACCGATGTGCTGGGTAATGCCACCGGCTTCGCCAGCAGCAACCTTGGCACGACGGATGTAGTCGAGCAGCGAGGTCTTACCATGGTCAACGTGACCCATGACGGTAACCACCGGCGCGCGGGACTCGGCCTGGCCTTCGAACTTCAGCGATTCGGCCAGGGAATCTTCCAGCGCGGTGTCGCTGATCAGCGTGACCTTGTGGCCCAGCTCTTCAGCGATCAGCTGGGCAGTTTCCTGGTCGAGCACCTGGTTGATGGTGACCGGGGTACCCATCTTGAACATGAACTTGACCACTTCAGCGGCCTTGACCGACATCTGCTGGGCCAGTTCGGAGACGGTGATGGTCTCGCCGATGGTCACGTCACGGATGACTGGACCGGTCGGGTTCTGGAAGCCGTGCTGGTTACGCTTCTTCAGCTTGCTCTTGCCACCACGACCACGACGGGCGCCGTCGCTCTCTTCATCGGTGGTACGCGGAGCGGCACGTGGCGTTGGAGCCTTTTCCTTCTCCTTGACCTTGACCTTGATCGACACACGAGGGGCTTCGCCACGACGACGGTCGTCATCACGGGTACGGCTCTCGTTGCGACGGGTCTCGTCCTTCTTGCGCTCGGCAGCACGGGCTGCAGCGTCTTCGGAGGCTGGCGCGTCGGCGACGACCGGGGCCGCGGCCGCGGCAGGCGCCGGCTCTGGCTTGGCGGCAGGCGCCGGGGCTGCTGCTGCGGTATCGGCAGCCTGACGGCGTGCCTGTTCTTCGTTGCGCTGGCGAACTTCGGCCTCGACCTTGTCGCGCGCGGCGTTTTCGGCCGCACGGCGCTCTTCCAGCTCACGCTTCTGCTCAGCCTGGATTTCTTCCGGGCTGCGCTGCACGAAAACTTTCTTCTTGCGTACTTCTACGCTGATGCTCTTGCTACCGGCGACACGCAGGGTGCTGGTGGTTTTGCGCTGCAAGGTAATCTTGCGCGGCTCTTCCGCCTTGCTCTTGTGGCTGCTTTTCAAATGAGTCAGCAGGGTCTGCTTCTCATTGTCGGTCACTACCTGACCGGCGTCGGTGTGCGGCAGACCTGCCTCACGCATCTGCTGCAGCAGGCGCTCTACCGGTGCCTCGACCTCTTGGGCCAGTTCTTTCACCGTGACTTGCGTCATGCACTTCTCTCCTCAGGCCGCGCCTAATTACTCGAACCAGTGGGCTCGGGCGGCCATGATCAACTTGCCGGCACGCTCTTCGTCGATGCCGTCGATGTCGAGCAGATCGTCGATCGACTGCTCGGCCAGGTCTTCGCGGTTAACCACGCCGCGCACCGCCAGTTCAGCCGCCAGGTCCTTGTCCATGCCCTCAAGGGAGAGCAGGTCTTCGGCCGGGTGGGCGTCTGCCAGTTTTTCTTCGGTAGCGATGGCCTTGGTCAACAAACGGTCCTTGGCTCGAGCGCGGAGCTCATTGACGATATCTTCGTCAAAGCCATCGATGTTGAGCATTTCTTCCAACGGTACGTAGGCAATTTCTTCGAGGCTGGTGAAGCCTTCGTCGACCAGCACTTGGGCCAGCTCCTCGTCGACTTCCAGTTCATCGATGAAATTGCGCAGGATGTCACCGGTTTCGGCCTGTTGCTTGGCCTGGATGTCCTTCTCGGTCATCACGTTCAAGGTCCAGCCGGTCAACTGACTGGCAAGACGAACGTTCTGACCGCCACGGCCAATGGCCTGGGCCAGGTTGTCCTCGGCGACGGCGATGTCCATGGCATGGGCATCTTCATCAACGATGATCGCCGCGACTTCAGCCGGCGACATGGCGTTGATGACGAACTGCGCCGGGTTATCGTCCCACAGGACGATATCCACACGCTCACCACCCAGCTCCCCGGATACAGCCTGGACGCGCGAACCACGCATGCCGATACAGGCACCTTGCGGGTCGATACGCTTGTCCTTGGAGCGGACGGCGATCTTGGCTCGCGAACCCGGGTCACGGGAAGCAGCCATGACTTCGATCAGGCCCTCGGCGATTTCCGGCACTTCAATGCGGAAAAGCTCGATCAGCATCTGCGGCGCGGTGCGCGACAGGATCAGCTGAGGGCCACGGTTTTCAGTGCGAATTTCCTTCAGCAGCGCACGCAGGCGCACGCCAACACGGAAGGTTTCGCGGGGAATGATGTCTTCGCGGGCCAACAGGGCCTCGGCGTTGTTGCCCAGGTCAACGATGACGTTGTCGCGGGTAACCTTTTTAACGGTACCGGAGATGATTTCGCCAACGCGTTCGCGGTAGGCATCGACCACCTGGGCACGCTCGGCCTCGCGGACCTTCTGCACGATGACCTGCTTGGCGGTCTGGGCGGCGATGCGACCAAATTCGATGGACTCGATCTTCTCTTCGATCACGTCACCTACCTTGGCTTCAGGGTGGGTGTCCTTGATCTTGTCCAGCCAGGTCTCGATCGCCGGATCGTCCAGATCGGCTTCATCGACCACGGTCCAGCGACGGAAGGTCTCGTAGCTACCGGTGTGGCGGTTGATTTCCACACGCAGATCGACTTCGTCTTCAAAACGTTTTTTGGTTGCAGTGGCCAGGGCCACCTCCAGCGCTTCGAAAATGACGCCGGGCGGTACACCTTTTTCGTTGGATACCGATTCAACAACCAGCAGTACTTCTTTGCTCATCGTACGCCTCGCCTTGCGCAAGCCATTGGGCCCGGATAGTCCGCCGGGCCCGGCACGTCTCAGTCAAAACTGGGAATAATATTGGCCTTGTCGATCGAATCGATCGGCAGAAGGAATTCCTGGTTGTCCACCTGGACCACCACGTCCTGCTCCTCCACACCGCGGAGAAGGCCCTGGAAGTTACGACGACCCTCGAAGGGTGAGCGCAGCTTGATCTTCACTTGTTCGCCGGCATGCGAGGCAAACTGTTCCAGAGTGAACAGTGGGCGATCCATGCCTGGGGAAGACACCTCGAGGGTGTATTCACTGCTGATTGGATCTTCTACATCGAGGATTGCGCTGGCCTGACGGCTGACTGCTTCGCAATCGTCCACCAGAATACCGCCTTCCTTGTCGATGTAGATGCGCAATACCGAATGCTTACCCTGGGAAACGAACTCGATCCCCCAGCATTGATAGCCCAGACCCTCGACAACCGGGGCCAACAAGGCCTGCAACTGTTCTAGCTTGCTCGACACCTGAACCCCCTCGTGCATGCTGTGCAAATAAAAAATGGGCAAAGCGCCCATCCCTGAAAGCGCCGTTGGACAACGACGCCGAAACTGTTCGGTTAGCAAAAAGCCCCTGAAAAGGGGCTCCGCTGAAGCTGGTTGCGGGGGCTGGATTTGAACCAACGACCTTCGGGTTATGAGCCCGACGAGCTACCAAGCTGCTCCACCCCGCGACAAAGCTGGGGCGAAAGTATAAGACCGAACCCTGCTGAGGGTCAAATCCAAACCTTCACCTGCAAGAAAGCCCGCTAAAGCGGGCTCTCAAGCTTCAATTGGTACCGAGAAGGGGACTCGAACCCCTACACCCTATGGGCACAACCACCTCAAGGTTGCGTGTCTACCAATTCCACCACCTCGGCAATACTACTACTTGAAACCCTTTACTTCTGCTCTTCTGCCGGAGGAGGTACATCACCCGTATTAGGAGTGGCTTCGCTCTTCTGCTGCTGGAGCACCGGTACATCATCATTGACTGCCGGTTTTTGCGGCTCTTTCACTTCTAGCACTGCTGGATCTGGAAGACCTGCTTGGCTAAGCTGGTGAGCTTGTTGCTTCGCGAAGTATCCTAACCCAAGTGCTGTCAAAAAGAAAGTGGCAGCGAGTATAGCAGTTAATTTACTTAGGAACGTTGCAGAGCCTTGGCTCCCGAACACGGTATTAGAAGCACCCGCGCCGAAAGATGCACCTGCTTCAGCACCTTTACCCTGTTGCAACAGTACCAGCACTACTAGCGAAAGCGCTGCCAACAGATGAAAAACAACGATGACTGTTTCCAGCATTTGTTCAGTTTCCTGCGGCGCGACAAATTGCACCGAATTCGTCTGCGTTCAGGGACGCTCCACCAATGAGCCCCCCATCGATATCCGGCATGCCGAACAGTTCGGCCGCATTGGCCGCCTTCACGCTGCCGCCGTAGAGCAACTGCACCTTCGCAGCCACTTCAGCATCTTCTGCCGCCAGCTGGCCGCGGATGGCGGCGTGCACATCCTGGGCCTGCTGTGGCGTGGCCGTAAGGCCAGTGCCGATGGCCCATACAGGCTCATAGGCAATTACTGCATTGGCAAAAGCCTTAACACCGAATGCTTCGATGATACTGCTTAGTTGACGCCCGACAACTTCGAGCGTTCTGCCTGCCTCGCGCTCTTCCAGGGTTTCCCCTATGCAAAGCACTGGCTTCAAACCTTTGGCCTGGGCCGCTGCAAACTTGCGATTCAGCACTTCGTCGGTTTCGCCAATGATCTGGCGACGCTCGGAATGGCCAATCAACACCAACTTGCAACCTGCTTCAACCAGCTGCTCGGGAGCAACTTCCCCGGTCAGCGCACCCTGTTCGGGTTGTACAGCAGAATTCTGTGCACCGACAGTAATTTCTTTACCCGCCAGGCCATCGATCACTTGATTGATGAACAAGGCCGGTGGAAATACTGCGACTTCCACTCCGCTCGGCAAGGCGAGATTGCTCAAGCCTTCGGTCAGCTCAGCGACGCTAGCGCGGGTACCGTGCATCTTCCAGTTACCAGCTACCATAGGGCGACGCATGCTTTACCTCGTCGGTCAAAGTGGGCGCAGATCTTACCCAACCAGATCTGCGCTGGCAAGCGCCTTCAGACACAAACTTCGCCAACCAGTTTGGCCAGGGCTTCGGCATGGCCACGCACCTGCGCTTCGTCCTCGCCTTCAACCATTACCCGCACCAGCGGCTCGGTACCGGACTTGCGCAACAGCACACGCCCGCGCCCCGCCAGCGCCTCGGTGACCTTGGCGCTGGCTTCCTGCACGGCCGGGTGCTGCAGCGGGTCGACCTTGCTGCCGCCAAAGCGCACATTGATCAGCACCTGCGGGCATTTGCGCAGGGCCTGGCGGGCCTGGGCCAGGCCCTCGCCGCGGCGCTTGAGCGCCATCAGCACCTGCAACGCGGCAATGATCGCATCACCGGTAGTGGTGTAGTTGCAGCACACCACGTGGCCCGAGTTTTCGCCGCCCACCAGCCACTCACGCTCCAGCAGCTCGGCCATCACATAACGGTCACCGACCTTGGCCCGCACGAAGGGGATATCCAGGTCCTTGAGCGCCAGCTCCAGGCCCAGGTTGCTCATCAGCGTACCCACTACCCCGCCCTGGAGCTTGCCACGCTCCTGCAGGTCGCGGGCAATGATGAACAGCAACTCGTCGCCATCGACGATCGCCCCGGTGTGGTCAACCATCAGTACGCGGTCACCGTCACCGTCGAAGGCAATGCCGAGATCGGCATGCCCGACCAGCACCGCAGCCTGCAGCGATTCGATATGGGTCGAGCCGCAGTTTTCGTTGATGTTCAACCCGTCGGGCTGGGCATGCAGCACAGTGACATCGGCACCCAGCTCGCGGAACACGCTTGGCGCAACCTTGTAGGTGGCACCATGAGCGCAATCGACCACCAGCTTGAGGCCTGCGAAACTGGTGCTGCTCGGTACGCTGCTTTTGCAAAACTCGATATAGCGGCCAGCAGCATCGTTGATACGCGACACCTTGCCCAGCTTGCTCGACTCGACCACGGTCATCGGCTGATCGAGCAGTTCCTCGATCATCAGTTCGACGTCGTCCGGCAGCTTGGTGCCCTGGCCCGAGAAGAACTTGATGCCGTTGTCGTCATGCGGGTTGTGCGAGGCACTGATGACGATACCGGCTTCGGCGTGGAAGGTACGTGTAAGGTAGGCGATGGCCGGTGTCGGCATCGGCCCCAGCAGCATCACATCGGCCCCTGCCGCCGACAGGCCGGCTTCGAGGGCAGACTCGAACATGTAGCCGGAGATACGCGTGTCCTTGCCCACCAGCACCCGGCAGTGGCCGAGCTTGCGGAAGGCCATGCCGGCCGCCCAACCCAGCTTCAGCATGAAGTCCGGGGTGATCGGGTATTCGCCGACGCGGCCACGAATGCCGTCGGTACCAAAGTATTTTCTGCTCATAGGGACTCCAATGTTCTTATTCGGCGCCTTGTACCGCAGCGATCATGCGCACCACATCGACCGTTTCGGCCACGTCGTGGACACGCAGGATGCTCGCGCCCTTGGTCATGGCCAGGGCTGCCAGTGCCAGGCTGCCGTACAGGCGCTCGTCGACCGGACGTTCCAGCGTCAGGCCGATCATGCTCTTTCGCGAGACCCCCACCAGCAGTGGGCGCCCAAGACGATGGAGCGTTTCCATGTGCTTGAACAGGCTCAGGTTGTGCGCCAGCGTTTTGGCGAAACCAAAGCCCGGGTCAAGGATGATGCGTTGTTCATCAATACCGGCCGATGCGCAGGCCGCCATGCGCTGCTGCAGATACCGGGCAACATCGGCAGTCACGTTCTCGTAGTGCGGGTCGTCCTGCATGTTGCCCGGCTCGCCACGCATGTGCATCAGGCACACCGGCAGGCCGGTGGCGGCAGCGGCATCCAGGGCGCCGTCGCGCTCCAGGCCACGCACGTCGTTGATCAACCCGGCGCCAAGGCGCGCAGACTCACGCATGACGGCCGGGGTTGAGGTATCGACGGAGATGACCACGTCCAGGCGACTGTTGATGGCCTCGACCATCGGCGCCACACGCTCGAGCTCCTCGGTGACCGAAACGGCGCGCGCCCCAGGCCGGGTGGACTCACCACCGATGTCGATCAGCGTGGCACCGGCGGCAACCATGGCTTCGGCATGGCGCAAGGCCTCGTCGCGCTGGTTGAAGCGCCCGCCATCGGAGAAGGAATCGGGGGTGATATTGAGAATACCCATGACATGGGTACGTGACAAATCAAGAACCCGGTTGCCGCAAGGCAACCGGGTCGGGTACTGCACTGAGCTCATAGATGCCCTTAGTGTTGAGCTGCCGGGCCGCCAATCGGCGATTCCGGACGATCGTTCTGGGCAGCAGGCGTACCCGAATCCGTATCATCGTCCCAGTCACGCGGCTCGCGCGGCGTACGCCCAGCCATGATGTCGTCGATCTGATCGGCATCAATGGTCTCATACTTCATCAGCGCTTCGGTCATTGCTTCGAGCTTGTCGCGGTTTTCGACCAGCAACTGCTTGGCCGTGGCATAGCACTGGTCGATGATGCTGCGCACCTCGGAGTCGATCAGCTTGGCGGTTTCGCCGGAAACGCTGGCGTGCTGGCTGGCAGCGCTGCGGCCCAGGAACACCTCGCCGTCTTCTTCGGCATACATCAACGGACCGAGTTTTTCGGACAGGCCCCACTTGGTCACCATGTTTCGTGCGATCTGGCTGGCACGCATGATGTCGTTGGAAGCGCCGGTGGTAACCCCGTCGAAGCCCAGGGTCATCTCTTCGGCGATACGACCGCCGTACAGCGAGCAGATCTGGCTGATCAAGGCACGCTTGGACAGGCTGTAACGGTCCTCTTCCGGCAGGAACATGGTCACACCCAGGGCCCGACCACGCGGGATGATCGAAACCTTGTAGACCGGGTCGTGCTCAGGCACCAGGCGGCCAACGATGGCGTGGCCCGCCTCGTGGTAGGCAGTGTTACGTTTTTCTTTCTCGGACATGACCATGGTCTTGCGCTCGGCGCCCATCATGATCTTGTCCTTGGCCAGCTCGAACTCCTTCATCTCCACCAGGCGCTTGTTGGAGCGGGCGGCAAACAGGGAAGCTTCGTTGACCAGGTTGGCAAGGTCGGCACCGGAGAAGCCCGGCGTACCCCGCGCGATAACGGCCGGGTTGACGTTCTCGCTGACCGGCACCTTGCGCATGTGCACCTTCAGGATCTGCTCGCGGCCGCGGATGTCCGGCAGGCCGACCACCACCTGGCGGTCGAAACGGCCGGGGCGCAGCAGCGCCGGGTCGAGTACGTCCGGGCGGTTGGTGGCGGCGATGACGATGATGCCATCGTTCATCTCGAAGCCGTCCATTTCCACCAGCAGCTGGTTCAGGGTTTGCTCACGCTCGTCGTGACCACCGCCCATGCCGGCACCACGGTGGCGACCCACGGCGTCGATCTCGTCGATGAAGATGATGCACGGGGCATGCTTCTTGGCCTGTTCGAACATGTCGCGCACACGGCTGGCACCGACACCGACGAACATTTCAACGAAGTCCGAACCGGAAATGGTGAAGAACGGGACTTTTGCCTCACCGGCAATGGCCTTGGCCAGCAGGGTTTTACCGGTACCAGGCGGGCCTACCATCAGCACGCCACGCGGAATACGGCCGCCCAGGCGCTGGAACTTGCCCGGGTCACGCAGGAATTCGACCAGCTCGCCAACTTCTTCCTTGGCCTCGTCGCAACCGGCGACGTCGGCCAGGGTCGTCTTGACCTGGTCTTCGGACAGCAGGCGCGCCTTGCTCTTGCCAAAGCTCATGGGCCCGCCTTTACCGCCGGCACCGCCCTGCATCTGGCGCATGAAGAACATGAACACGGCGATGATCACCAGGATCGGGAAGCTTGCTACCAACAGCTGCGTCCAGATGCTCTGCTGCTCAGGCTGCTTGCCTTCGACCACCACGTGGTTGTCGACGAGGTCGCCGATCAGGCCGTTATCGGTGATGGCCGGGCGCACGGTCTTGAAGCTGTCGCCATCGGAGCGCTTGCCGGTAATGATGTAGCCGTCGACGGTCACACGCTCGACCTTGCCATCCTTGACCTGCTGGATGAAGTCGGAGTAGTTGAGGGTCTGCGGCTCGTTAGGGCTGGAGAAGTTGTTCATCACTGTCACCAGGACAGCTGCGATGATCAACCACAGGATCAGATTCTTTGCCATGTCGTTCAATTCGCTACCCTCTGAGGCCGGCGCACGACGCAGCCGTGCCTCGCATGATATTCATCGCCCTAACTTACTACATTACCTACGCAGCCGCAGGCACCGTCTGTAACCCTTTGTGAAAGCTAGACTACACGAAGTTCGGACGATCCTGACGCCGCGGCCGATTGGAAATAACTATCGGCCGCCGCGCTTCACGCCTTTCAAGCGCCTTTGAAACCTTTGCCCAACAGGTACTGTTCACGCGAGCGGTCCCGCGATGAAGAAGGCTTGCGCATCTGCACCTTGTCGAACTTGGTGCGCACGTCCTTCAGGTACATGTCGAAGCCTTCGCCCTGGAAAATCTTGATCAGGAAATCCCCGCCGGGCTTGAGCACGCGGGTTGCCAGGTCCAGGGCCAGCTCGCAGAGGAACATGGCACGTGGCATGTCCACTTCGGGCGTACCACTCATATTGGGGGCCATGTCGGAAATCACAAGGTCCACGTGCGAATCACCGACCGCGTGGAGGATTTGCTGGAGCACGGCGTCTTCGGTGAAATCGCCCTGGATGAAGGTAACGTCGGGGATCGAGTCCATTTCCAGGATATCCGAAGCGATGAGCCGGCCCTGGCCGCCAATCAGACGACTGGTCACCTGCGACCACCCGCCCGGGGCCGCACCCAGGTCGATTACGCTCATGCCGGGGCGGATCAGGCGGTCCTTTTCCTGGATCTCCAGCAGTTTGTAGCTCGCACGCGAGCGGTAGCCGTCCTTCTGTGCCTGTTTCACAAAAGGATCGTTGAAATGCTCTCGCAGCCAGTTTGCGCTGCTTTTGGAACGTTGTACCACGGGGCACCTCGATGATATGCGTCGTGATTGACTGGGCGGAGCCGGTGGCCCTCGGGTAAAATGCCGGTCAATTTTACAGAATCAGACGGAAAGGGTCAGATTATGCCGCTCAATAACGAGCAGAAGAAGCAATACAAGTCCATTGGTCATGACCTGAAGCCGGTCCTGATCGTTGCTGGCAATGGTTTGAATGAAGGCGTGGTCGCCGAGCTGGAACGCGCACTGGTCGATCATGAACTGATCAAGGTCGAGATTCGCTCGGAAGACCGCGAAGAACGCGCCGAGACCATCGCCGAGCTGTGCAAGGCCGGCCGCGCCGAACTGGTGCAGACCATCGGCAAGAAAGCCCTGATCTACCGCAAGAACCCACAACCGAACAAGCAGCTGTCCAACATTCACCGTTACAAGTAGCGGAAAGGATAGCGCGCCGCCTGTGTAGGAGCGGCCTTGTGTCGCGATGGGCTGCGAAGCGGCCCCCTGCAATATCTGTGGTTAAGCTGATATCTGGGGGCTGCTTCGCAGCCCATCGCGACACAAGGCCGCTCCTACCAGGGACTGCAACAGCCTGGGCTAGCGGCGGACTTTGACCGGCACCGGCTGGGCCACCAGCACGATGCCGGAGAAGCCCAGCACCAGGAAGCAGAACATCTGCCAGCGCTCGCCAACGGAAATGCCGTAACGCAGGGTGTAGTACCCCACACACGCACCGAAGCCGAGCAACAGCATCTGGCCGCGAAACTGCCGCCACCAGGCCGCCAGGCCTTCCACCCTTGCCAGCACAGCCAGCTGGGTCAACAAGCCAAGCAACGCCACGCCGATCAACCAGCGGTCGATCTGCCCGGCGATATCCTGCACCAGCAGCGGCGCCAGGCCGCTGACCTTGAGCGCAGGCACCAGCCCCACATGGAACACCCACAGGCCACCGACCCAGAATACCTGGGCCAGTTGCCAGAGGATCCCCTCGAGGGATGGCGCCCGCAGGCGCCGGTCAGATGTGTTTGACTTCGACAATCTCGTACTCGACCGTACCGTTAGGCGTCTTGACGACAACGGTATCCCCTTCTTCCTTGCCAATGATGGCACGGGCAATCGGGGCGCTGTTCGACAGCTTGCCTTTCTTCACATCGGCTTCATCTTCGCCAACGATCTGATAGGTCACTTCTTCATCGGTTTCGGTGTTGGCCAGCACCACGGTGGTGCCAAAAATCACCTTGCCGGTGTGAGCGATGGTGGTGACGTCGATCACCACCGAGTTCTGCAGGCGGCCTTCGATATCGCGGATACGCGCCTCGACCATGCCCTGCTCTTCACGCGCGGCATGGTATTCGGCGTTTTCCTTGAGGTCGCCCAGCTCACGCGCTTCACCAATGGCTTGGCTCAGGCGCGGGCGCTCGGTCTTGCTCAGGAAGGTCAGCTCCTCTTCCAGGGCGCGAGCGCCCTGGACGGTCATCGGGTATTTGGTAATGCTCATGCTTTGAGTCCTGCATGCAGATCCTGCAGGCGACGAACAGTCTTCTCGGGACCGAATTTCAACGCCTCGCAGATGGCTTCACCAGCCGCAATGGTAGTGGTGCAGTAAATCTTGTGCTGCAGCGCATTGCGACGAATCGAGTAGGAGTCGGCGATCGACTGGCGGCCTTCGGTGGTGTTGATGATCAGCGACACTTCGTCGTTCTTGATCATGTCGACCACGTGCGGGCGGCCTTCGGTCACCTTGTTCACGCGGCGCACTTTCAGGCCAGCCGCCTCGATAACCTTGGCGGTGCCGGCAGTAGCAACCACTTCGAAGCCCAGGGCGATCAGGTCACGGGCAACGCCAGCCACTTGTGGCTTGTCGTCGTCACGCACGCTGATGAACGCGGTGCCGCCGGTAGGCAGCACTTCGCTGGCACCCATCTGGGCTTTGGCGAAGGCTTCACCGAAGCTGTCACCAACACCCATGACCTCACCGGTCGATTTCATCTCAGGGCCGAGGATCGGGTCAACCCCTGGGAACTTGGCGAACGGGAAGACGGCTTCCTTGACGCTGTAGAAGTTCGGGATGATTTCCTGGGTGAAGCCCAGCTCTTTCAGGGTTTTGCCAGCCATGACGCGGGCCGCGATCATGGCCAGGGAAGTGCCGATGCACTTGGACACGAACGGCACGGTACGCGATGCACGCGGGTTGACTTCGATCACGTAGATCTTGTCGCCCTGCAGGGCCAGCTGCACGTTCATCAGGCCGACCACGCCCAGCTCCAGGGCCATTTTCTTGACCTGTTCGCGCACTTCGTCCTGCACGCCCTTGCTCAGCGAGTAAGGTGGCAGGGAGCATGCCGAGTCACCGGAGTGAACGCCGGCCTGTTCGATGTGCTGCATGATCGCGCCGATGACCACGTCGGTACCGTCGCACACCGCATCCACGTCCATTTCGATGGCGCAGTTGAGGAAGTGGTCGAGCAGTACCGGGCTGTCGTTGGAAACCTGAACAGCCTCACGCAGGTAGCGCTTGAGCTCGTCCAGTTCGTAGACGATCTCCATGGCACGGCCACCCAGTACATAGGATGGGCGCACGACCAGCGGGTAGCCGATGCTGCCGGCGGCACGAATGGCCTCTTCTTCGCTGCGCACGGTCGCGTTTGGCGGCTGCAGCAGGTTCAGGCGCTGGACCATCTGCTGGAAGCGCTCGCGGTCTTCGGCGCGGTCGATGGCGTCCGGGCTGGTACCGATGATCGGCACACCGGCCTCTTCCAGGGCGCGCGCCAGCTTCAGCGGGGTCTGGCCGCCGTAGTGCACGATCACGCCTTTGGGCTTCTCGACGCGGCACACTTCCAGCACGTCTTCCAGGGTCAGCGGCTCGAAGTACAGGCGGTCGGAGGTGTCGTAGTCGGTGGAAACGGTTTCCGGGTTGCAGTTGACCATGATGGTCTCGTAACCGTCGTCACGCAGCGCCAGGGCCGCGTGTACGCAGCAGTAGTCGAACTCGATACCTTGGCCGATACGGTTCGGGCCACCACCCAGGATCATGATCTTGTCACGGGTCGACGGGTTGGCCTCGCACTCTTCCTCGTAGGTGGAGTACAGGTAGGCGGTGTCGGTGGCGAACTCGGCGGCGCAGGTGTCGACGCGCTTGTACACCGGGAACACTTCGAGCTTGTGGCGGTGGCGGCGCAGGTTCTTGTCGGTAATACCCAACAGCTTGGCCAGGCGCTGGTCAGAGAAGCCCTTGCGCTTGAGGCGCAGCATGTAGTCCTTGTCGATGGCCGACAGGGCCAGGGTCTTGACCTTCTCTTCTTCTTTGATCAGGTCTTCCATCTGCACCAGGAACCACATGTCGATGCCGGTCAGATTGAAGATTTCTTCGCAGGTCATGCCCGAACGCATGGCGTCGGCGACATACCAGATACGCTCGGCACCCGGCACGGTCAGCTCGCGCTTGAGGATGCTGGCAGTTTCCGGGCTGGCCAGGTCGACTTTCGGGTCGAGGCCGCAAGCGCCCACTTCCAGGCCACGCAGGGCTTTCTGCAGGGACTCCTGGAAGGTACGGCCGATGGCCATGACTTCACCCACGGACTTCATCTGGGTGGTCAGGCGGGCGTCGGCCTTGGGGAATTTCTCGAAGGCGAAGCGCGGCAGCTTGGTGACCACGTAGTCGATCGACGGCTCGAAGGAGGCCGGGGTACGGCCGCCGGTGATGTCGTTCTGCAGCTCGTCGAGGGTGTAGCCGATGGCCAGCTTGGCGGCGATCTTGGCGATCGGGAAGCCAGTAGCCTTGGAGGCCAATGCCGAGGAACGCGAAACGCGCGGGTTCATCTCGATCACGACCATGCGGCCGGTGTTCGGGCAGATACCGAACTGCACGTTGGAACCGCCGGTTTCCACACCAATTTCACGCAGCACCGCCAGCGAGGCGTTGCGCATGATCTGGTATTCCTTGTCGGTCAGGGTCTGCGCCGGGGCAACCGTGATCGAGTCACCGGTGTGCACACCCATCGGGTCGAAGTTCTCGATGGAGCAGACGATGATGCAGTTGTCCTTTTTGTCGCGGACCACTTCCATCTCGTACTCTTTCCAACCGATCAGCGATTCGTCGATCAGCAGTTCCTTGGTTGGCGACAGGTCCAGGCCACGGGTGCAGATTTCTTCGAATTCTTCACGGTTGTAGGCAATACCGCCGCCAGTGCCGCCCATGGTGAACGACGGGCGGATGATGCAAGGGAAGCCCAGCTTCTCCAGCACCGCATTGGCCTCTTCCATGCTGTGGGCGATACCCGAACGCGGGCACTCCAGGCCGATGTCCTTCATGGCCTTGTCGAAGCGCGAGCGGTCTTCGGCCTTGTCGATGGTGTCGGCGTTGGCACCGATCATCTCTACGCCGAACTTTTCCAGAACGCCGTGGCGCTCCAGGTCCAGGGCGCAGTTCAGTGCAGTCTGGCCACCCATGGTCGGCAGCACGGCGTCTGGGCGCTCTTTCTCGATGATCTTGGCCACCGACTGCCACTTGATCGGCTCGATGTAGGTGGCGTCGGCCATGGCCGGGTCGGTCATGATGGTGGCTGGGTTGGAGTTCACCAGGATGACGCGGAAACCTTCCTCGCGCAGGGCTTTGCAAGCCTGGGCGCCGGAGTAGTCGAATTCACAGGCCTGGCCGATCACGATCGGGCCAGCGCCGAGAATCAGGATGCTTTTGATGTCTGTACGTTTTGGCATGGTGGTCACTCAAATCCGGGGTCAGTCGGCAAGCCGCTTTGAACAATCTGGGTCAGGCGCTGCCGGGCGCGGCGTGTGCCGGCCCGGGGCCTTGAGGCAGGATGCTCAGCGGCGCTTGGCCATGGCATCGGTGAAACGATCGAACAGTGGCGCGACGTCGGTCGGGCCTGGGCTCGCTTCAGGGTGGCCCTGGAAGCTGAACGCGCTCTTGTCGGTACGCTCGATACCCTGCAGGGTGCCGTCGAACAGCGACTTGTGGATGGCGCGGACATTGCCCGGCAGGGTGGCTTCGTCAACGGCAAAGCCGTGGTTCTGGCTGGTGATCATGACCACGCCGGTGTCCAGGTCTTGCACCGGGTGGTTGGCACCGTGGTGGCCATGGCCCATTTTCACGGTCTTGGCACCGGAGGCCAGCGCCAGCAACTGGTGGCCCAGGCAGATGCCGAATACCGGAATCTCGGTTTCGAGGATTTCCTTGATGGCCTGGATGGCATAGTCGCACGGCTCGGGGTCGCCAGGGCCGTTGGACAGGAACACGCCGTCCGGGTTGAGCGCCAGCACTTCGCTGGCCGGGGTCTGGGCCGGCACCACGGTCACGCGGCAGCCACGGGCAACCAGCATGCGCAGGATGTTCAGCTTGACGCCGTAGTCGAAGGCCACCACGTGGTAGGGCAGGTCGGCCGCGTCGATGGTCGGGTGGCTGTCGGTTTTCAGCTCCCACACGCTGGAGCGCCACTCGTAGCGTTCCTTGGTGGAAACCACCTTGGCCAGGTCCATGCCCTTGAGGCCCGGGAAACCGCGGGCAGCGGCGATGGCCGCCTCTTCGCTGATGTTGTCACCCGCCAGGATGCAGCCGTTCTGGGCGCCCTTCTCACGCAGGATGCGGGTGAGGCGACGGGTGTCGATGCCGGCGATGGCAACCACGTTGTTGGCCTTGAGGTACTCCGGCAGCGACTGGGTGTTGCGCCAGTTGCTGGCCAGCAGCGGCAGGTCACGGATGACCAGGCCGGCGGACCACACGCGGTTGGACTCGGCGTCTTCCGGGGTGGTACCGGTGTTGCCGATGTGCGGGTAGGTCAGGGTGACGATTTGCTGCGCGTAGGAAGGGTCTGTAAGGATTTCCTGGTAGCCGGTCATAGCGGTGTTGAATACCACCTCACCAACGGTCTGACCGTCGGCACCAATGGCTTCACCGCGAAAAATACTGCCGTCGGCAAGGGCGAGTATGGCTGGCTTTGTCAAGAAGACCTCCCGTAAATCAAGCATGAAAGGGCGATCGCAGGTTGCAAAAAAGCGGAGTGACGTATGGACACGTCACCCCGCTTTCATGTGCTGAATTCAATTCGCTGCGCGCTTTTAGTGGACACACTAAAGCTGTAGCTTACAGAAAAGTGCGTTTTCGGTCTACCGCATATGTGCCTCTAAAACACATCGATGCGACAGGCTGACTATTGTGTTGGCTTCTTCGAGGGCTTGCCCGCTACCACAGGGCCTGGGCCTTGCACAAACCCTGTGGGAGCGGGCAAGCCCGCGAAGAAGCCAACACAGCCCTCACTGCTTAACGCAGCTCAAGCACATCCTGCATGTCGTACAGGCCAGGCTCACGCCCGTCGAGCCACAGCGCCGCACGCACCGCGCCCTTGGCGAAGGTCATGCGGCTGGAGGCCTTGTGGGTGATCTCCAGGCGCTCGCCTTCTGCAGCGAACAGCACGGTGTGATCACCGACCACGTCGCCGGCACGTACGGTGGCAAAGCCGATCGTCTTGCGGTCGCGCGCGCCGGTCTGCCCTTCACGGCCATACACGGCCACTTCCTGCAGGTCGCGGCCCAGTGCGTTGGCAACCACTTCACCCATGCGCAACGCCGTACCCGAAGGGGCATCGACCTTGTGGCGGTGGTGCGCCTCGATGATTTCGATATCCACATCATCGCCCAGCACGCGCGCCGCCATGTCGAGCAACTTCAGGCTTAGGTTGACGCCAACGCTGAAGTTGGCAGCGAACACGATTGGAATGTCCTTGCCCGCCTCGGCCAGCAACTGCTTTTCTTCGACGGTGAAACCGGTGGTACCAATGACCATGGCCTTGCCGTGCTTGCGGCAGAACGCCAGGTTCTTCAGGGTGACCGACGGGTGGGTGAAATCGATCAGCACGTCGAACTCGTCCACCACCTTGGCCAGGTCGTCGGACAGCAGCACACCAATGCGCCCCAGGGCCGCCAGTTCACCGGCATCGGCGCCGACCAGCGAGCTGTCCGGGCGGTCGACCGCCGCCGTCAGCCCGGCGCCGGGTTGCTGCTGCACGGCCTCGATGAGGGTCTTGCCCATACGCCCTGCCGCGCCCATCACTGCAATACGTCGCATAGCCTTTTCCTTGTCAGAGATCGCCGAAGAAGCGCTTCACGCCATCGAACCAGCCACTGGCCTTGGGCGAGTGCGAGCTGTCGCCTTCCAGCGAATCACGCAGCTCTTCGAGCAGTTCGCGCTGGCGGCGGCTGAGGTTGACCGGGGTTTCCACCGCCACACGGCACAGCAGGTCACCGGCACCACCACCGCGCACCGGCGCCACACCCTTGCCGCGCAAGCGGAACTGCTTGCCGGTCTGGGTGCCTTCCGGAATACGCAGCTTCACGCGGCCATCGAGGGTCGGCACTTCCAGCTCGCCGCCCAGGGCAGCATCGGTGTAGCTGATCGGCACTTCGCAGTACAGGTGCTTGCCGTCACGCTGGAAGATCTCGTGCTCACGCACACTGATCACCACATACAGGTCGCCGGTCGGGCCACCATGGGTGCCGGCCTCACCTTCACCCGACAGGCGGATGCGGTCACCGGTATCGACACCGGCCGGCACCTTGACCGACAGGGTCTTGTATTCCTCGACGCGGCCTTCGCCGTGGCACGAGGTGCAAGGGTCGGTGATGATCTTGCCCTGGCCATGGCAACGCGGGCAGGTTTGCTGCACCGAGAAGAAGCCCTGCTGCATGCGGACCTGGCCGATGCCACCACAGGTAGGGCAGGTCGACGGGGTGGAGCCCTTCTTGGCGCCGGAGCCATCGCACGGCTGGCAGTTGACCAGGGTCGGCACACGGATGCTGACCGTAGTGCCGCGCACCGCTTCTTCCAGGTTCAGCTCCAGGGTGTAACGCAGGTCGCTGCCACGCTGGGCGCCACCGCGTCCGCCACCGCGGCCACCGCCGAAGAAGTCGCTGAACACATCGCCGAAGATGTCGGAGAAGTTGGCGCCACCGAAACCAGGGCCGCCGCCCCCCATGCTCGGGTCGACACCGGCATGGCCATACTGGTCGAACGCCGCGCGCTTGCTGGCATCAGACAGCACTTCGTAGGCCTCGTTGGCCTCTTTGAACTTGTCTTCGGACTCTTTATCGCCCGGGTTGCGGTCCGGGTGGTATTTCATCGCCAGACGGCGATAAGCCTTTTTGAGGTCTGCCTCGGTGGCGCCGCGCTCGACACCCAGAACCTCATAATAATCACGCTTGGACATAGGTCATTTGCACCTTGTTGGGCGTGTGGCATCTGCGCCACGCCATCAGCACCTCCGCTCGCCCACCGGGGCCGCTGACGGATGCTGTAAAAATTCTCGAATTCCAGATACGCCAACGCGGGAGCAAGCCCCCGCGCGGCGACATCCTACCAGTTCACCGACAAACCACGGTGAACTGGCCGACAACATGCAACGATTACTTCTTGTCGTCGCCTTTGACTTCTTCGAACTCGGCGTCAACCACGTCATCGTGCTTGGCTTCCGGCTCGGCCTGCTGCGCGCCACCCTGAGGCTGTTCGGCCGACTGCTCGGCGTACATCTTCTGGGCAACCGGGGCAGAGACCTTGGACAGCTCTTCGACCTTGGCGTCGATAGCGGCCTTGTCGTCGCCTTTGACAGCGGCTTCCAGGGCAACCACGGCAGCCTCGATGGCGGTTTTCTCTTCAGCGGTAACCTTGTCACCGGCGTCAGCAACCATCTTGCGGGTCGAGTGAACCAGCGCATCACCCTGGTTACGGGCAGCAGCCAGCTCTTCGAACTTGCGGTCTTCCTCGGCGTTGGCCTCGGCGTCACGCACCATGCGCTCGATTTCTTCGTCCGACAGGCCGGAGTTGGCCTTGATCACGATCGACTGCGACTTGCCGGTGGCCTTGTCTTTGGCGCTGACGTGCAGGATGCCGTTGGCGTCGATGTCGAAGGTCACTTCGATTTGCGGCACACCGCGTGGCGCTGGCGGAATGTCGGCCAGGTCGAACTTGCCCAGCGACTTGTTCTGCGCAGCCTGCTTACGCTCACCCTGCAGCACGTGAATGGTCACAGCGCCCTGGTTGTCGTCGGCAGTCGAGAACACCTGCGACTTCTTGGTCGGGATGGTGGTGTTCTTCTCGATCAGCGAAGTCATCACGCCGCCCATGGTTTCGATACCCAGGGTCAGCGGGCTGACGTCCAGCAGCAGCACGTCTTTCACGTCACCTGCCAGTACCGCGCCCTGAATGGCAGCACCCATGGCCACGGCTTCGTCCGGGTTGACGTCCTTGCGGGCTTCTTTGCCGAAGAAGTCAGCAACGGCCTTCTGCACCAGCGGCATACGGGTCTGGCCACCGACCAGGATCACGTCGTCGATCTTGCTGGCGTCGATGCCGGCGTCTTTCAGCGCTACGCGGCATGGCTCGATGGTACGGGTAACCAGGTCTTCGACCAGCGACTCCAGCTTGGCGCGGGAGATTTTCACGTTCAGGTGCTTCGGACCGGTGGCATCTGCAGTGATGTACGGCAGGTTGACGTCGGTCGACTGAGCGGACGACAGCTCGATCTTGGCTTTTTCAGCAGCTTCTTTCAGACGCTGCAGGGCCAGTGGATCGTTCTTCAGGTCCATGCCCGACTCTTTCTTGAACTCGTCGACGAGGTAGTCGATCAGGCGCATGTCGAAGTCTTCGCCACCCAGGAAGGTGTCGCCGTTGGTAGCCAGTACTTCGAACTGGTGCTCGCCGTCGACTTCGGCAATTTCAATGACCGACACGTCGAAGGTACCACCACCCAGGTCATAGACGATGACGGTGTGGTCGCCCTTGGCCTTGTCCATGCCGTAGGCCAGTGCAGCGGCAGTCGGCTCGTTGATGATACGTTTTACGTCCAGGCCCGCGATGCGGCCGGCGTCTTTGGTAGCCTGGCGCTGGCTGTCGTTGAAGTAGGCCGGCACGGTGATTACCGCTTCGGTCACGGCCTCGCCGAGGTAGTCTTCGGCGGTTTTCTTCATTTTCTTCAGCACTTCAGCGCTGATTTGCGGCGGTGCCATGTCTTTGCCGCCCGCTTGTACCCAAGCGTCGCCATTGCTGGCCTTGACGATTTTGTAGGGCACCAGCTTGATGTCTTTCTGCACGACGTCTTCTTCGAAGCGGCGGCCGATCAGGCGCTTCACGGCGAACAGGGTGTTGTGCGGGTTGGTGACGGCCTGGCGCTTGGCCGACTGGCCAACCAGGATTTCGCCATCGTTGGCGTAGGCCACGATCGAAGGGGTAGTACGCGCACCCTCGGCGTTTTCGATGACTTTGACGTTACCGTTTTCCAGAATAGAGACGCACGAGTTGGTGGTCCCCAGGTCGATACCGATGATCTTGCCCATGTTAACTCTCCCGAAACTTGAATTTGGTAGCAGCGACTAATTTGGCCAACTGCGGTAATACTTGAAGGCTTGACACCTAGATGGGGATGCCCCGACGGATTTCAAGCCTTTTCATTGATCGAGGGTTGCGCCGCGCTCGGCGCCTTGCTGACCACCACCATGGCGGGGCGCAGCAGGCGGCCGTTGAGCAGGTAACCCTTCTGGAACACGTTCAACACGCTGTTAGGCTCTACGTCAGCGCTTTCCTGCATGGCCATGGCCTGGTGGTGCTCAGGGTTGAACGGCTGGCCATGCGGGTCGACCGCTTCGAGGTTGTAGCGCTTGAGGGTGTCCTGGAACATTTTCAGGGTCAGCTCCACGCCTTCGCGGATCTGCTTGACGTTTTCATCCTCGGCGCTGGAGTGGGCCAGGGCCAGTTCCAGGCTGTCGATCACCGGCAGCAGGTCGCTGGAGAACTTCTCCAGGGCGAACTTGTGGGCTTTCTCGACATCCTGCTCAGCGCGGCGGCGCACGTTCTGCAAGTCGGCCACGGCGCGCAGCGATTGGTCCTTGGCGGCGGCCAGCTGTTCCTCGAGTTCCAGAACACGGGCATCCGCAGTGGCTTGGGCACCGGTTTCTTCAACATTAAGGTCTTTTTCGTTCAGCTGTTCGTCAGCCATGGGGTCTCTCCTGCGCAATTTTGTGGACTGCGAGCCAGGCTCGCCTTGGTTGTCGGCTATATGGGGCCGGAAAAACCAGCTTCAAGGGGCAAGCGGGTTTTCAGGCACAAACAGAATCCGCCAAGAGGCATTGGCAGGCCTGAAAAAAGTACTGTATAAATAACCAGACCTGACTTTTCGGGAGCCGCCCCCCATGCTGGTGCACCTGTCCATTCACAACTACGCCATCGTCGAACACCTCGACCTCGAAATTGCCCGCGGCATGTCCGTCATCACGGGCGAGACCGGCGCTGGCAAATCGATCATGCTCGACGCCCTCGGCCTGGCCCTGGGCGACCGGGCCGACAGCGGCGTGGTGCGCCCTGGCACCGACAAGGCCGATATCCTGGCCACCTTCGACCTGGTGGACATTCCCGAGGCGCACACCTGGCTGGCCGAGCGCGACATGGACAGCGACGGCCTGTGCATTTTGCGCCGCGTCATCACCGCCGAAGGGCGCAGCCGGGGCTACATCAACGGCACCCCGTGCCCACTCGGCGACCTGAAGGCCCTGGGCGAACTGCTGATCGACATCCACAGCCAGCATGAGCACCAGTCGCTACTGAAAACCGACACCCACCGCCGCCTGCTAGACGAGTACGCCGGCGCTGTCGACCTGGCCCGCCAGGTGCAACTGGCCGCCAAACGCTGGCAGCAAACCCGCCAGGAACTGGAGCGCCTGTCCAACTCCGGTGACGAGCAGCGCGCCCGCCATCAACTGCTCAGCTACCAGCTGGAAGAGCTGGACAACCTTGCCCTCGGCGAGCACGAGCTGGAACAGCTGGAGCAGGAACACAAGAACCTGACCAGCGCCGAAGCCCTGTTCGGTATCTGCCGCCAGGTCATCGACCAGTGCAGCGAAAGCGATTCGGGCAACGTACTCAGCGCCCTCACCGCCAGCCTCAACCGCCTGGGCGCCGCCACCCAGTCGCCCAAGGCGCTGACCGAGGCGGCCAACCTGATCGCCAGCGCGCAGATCCAGGTTGAAGAAGCGGTGGGTGAGCTCAACCGCTTCCTGGACAACTTCGATGCCGACCCGATGCGCCTGCAGGCACTGGAGGAGCGCCTCGACACCATCTATACCCTGGCGCGCAAACACCGTGTGCACCCGACCGAGCTGCCCCACCTGCAGCAGCAACTGATGGAAGAGCTGGAAGGCCTGAACGCCAGCGATGAATCGATTGAACAGCTGGGCGAAGAGCTGGCTGCGTACGCCCAGCACTATAAAGAGCGGGCCAGCGAACTCAGCGCCCTGCGCCGGCAGGCCGCCCAGCAGTTGGCGGTGGCGGTGGAACAGGAAATCCAGCGCCTGGGCATGCCTGGCGGGCGCTTCCGTATCGAGCTGACCCCGCATGAGGGTACGGAGCTCTCGCCGCATGGCCTGGAGCAGATCGAGCTCCTGGTCAGCGCCAACCCGGGGCAACCCCTCAAGGGCCTGGCCAAGGTTGCGTCGGGTGGCGAACTGTCGCGCATCAGCCTGGCGATCCAGGTGATCACGGCACAGACCTCGCGCATTCCCACGCTGGTATTCGACGAAGTGGATGTGGGTATCGGCGGGCCCACCGCAGAAATCGTCGGCCAGTTGCTGCGACGGCTGGGTGAGCGCGGCCAGGTGCTGACCGTGACCCACCTGCCGCAGGTGGCAGCGCAGGGGCACCACCACCTGTTCGTGCACAAGGTGCGCAACAGCGACACCACCCACACCGCCGTGGCCAGCCTGGGCAAGCGCGAGCGCGTGGAAGAAGTCGCACGCATGCTGGGCGGCATCGACCTGACCAAGGAATCCCTGGCGCATGCGCGCAAGATGGTGGTCACCAGCAAGGCTTAATGCCGCCATACAAGCCCGGCGCGCGCCTTGTTAGGAGCGGCCCTTTCGCGACACAAGGCCGCTCCCACAAGGGCCCGCGTCGCCCTCAAAACCTCAAAACCCCAAAAAGCACAAAGGCGACCCGAAGGTCGCCTTTGCTGTCCATAACGATTGAATCGTTACTTCTTCTTACGCACGTACAGGACCAAATTGTGGTCCACCAGCTCGAAACCGTGTTCCTCCACGATTTCACGCTGACGCTTCTCGATGGCGGCATCCATGAACTCGATGACTTCACTGGTATCCACGTCGACCATATGGTCGTGGTGACCGCCATCGGCCAGTTCGAATACCGCATGACCGCCGTCGAAGTTGTGGCGAACCACCAGACCCGCCGCTTCGAACTGGGTCAGTACGCGGTACACGGTAGCCAGGCCAACGTCCTCGCCAGCCTCCATCAGCGCCTTGTAGACATCCTCGGCGCTCATGTGACGCTGCTCGGCAGAGTCGAGCATCTGAAGGATCTTGACTCGAGGCAGGGTTACCTTGAGACCGGCTTTGCGTAATTCGCTATTTTCAACCATGGTCAGCTTTCTCGCCGATGCTGCTTCGCAGCTTCTCTTAATACGGGTATGATCGGGGTTTACGTTGTCCAGCCAAGATAGTGGAAGTCGCCCACCGATGCAAAACACCAAGCTCTTGCTAAACAGCCTCGCCCTCGCGGGACTGCTCGCACTCGCCGGTTGCTCGTTTCCCGGGGTTTACAAAATCGACATCCAGCAGGGCAATGTCGTCACGCAGGACATGATAGACCAATTGCGCCCGGGAATGACCCGACGGCAAGTGCGGTTTATCATGGGCAACCCGCTGATTCAGGACACTTTCAACACCAACCGTTGGGATTACCTGTACAGCCTGCAGCCTGGTGGCGGCCAACGCCAGCAGGAGCGCATGAGCATTTTCTTCAACGACAGCGACCAACTGGTCAGCCTGTCTGGCGACTTTATGCCAGGCGTTAGCCGCGACCAGGAAATTCTGGGTGGCAGCAGCGATACCACGGTCAGCCCCGGCACCGAGCCAGGCCAAACCGAGCAGCCAGCCGCGCAACCGGCGGAGCAACCTGCCAAGCCTGGTTCGACCGAAGAAGCCATCCAGCGCGAAATCGATACCATCGAGACCACCCCGGTGCCTACGCCAGCACCGCTGGAAACCCGGTAATCGAAATGTCTAGTCCTGAAATAGGTTTACACCTGTTCAGGTTGGCCGATAGGCCTCAAAACGCCCGATGCACCGCATCGGGCGTTTTGTTTTTCAGAGCCATATGAGGCCGCTCTGCGTTGTAGATCTGCACCGCCTCATCGACCATCTGCCTTGCTTGCTCCAGGTCTTCAGGACTGCTCAACAGCAGCTCCGTCTTGAGGATTCCGTTGATTCGCTCGGCCAGTGCGTTCTGATAGCAGTCATATCCATCTGTCATCGAGCACTGAACCCCATGCCGCTGATGAAGTGACTGGTATAGCTCCGAGCAATATTGGATGCCTCGATCCGAATGGTGGACTAATGGCTGGCGACGACGTCGCTTTCGTAGTGCTTGCTTGAAGGCTTGCGCTACTGACTCGGCATGCAGGCTTTCATGGACGTGGTGGCCAACAATTTTCCTGGAGTACGCGTCCGTTACCAGGCTCAGGTACAGCGGGCCGTTGCGTGCGGGCAGGTAAGTAATGTCGGCAACCCAGACGTGCTCCGGTCTTATCGGAACGACTTGGCTTGGGCCGGGCTTGAGTAAGTTGGGGTGGCGATAGAAGCGATGAAAGCTCTGTGTTGTCTTGTGATAGGCCCGCTTAGGCAGCACTAGCAAACGGCGCTCTCCCAAGACCTGGAACAGCCTGTCTCGGCCGATTTGGAATCGTTTGTCAGGTTGGCAACGCAGCAGATAGTGCAGTTTGCGGGTGCCCAGACGAGGCTGGCGCATCCGGACTTGCTGAACAAACTCAACCACCCGATCTGCCTGGTGCTCTTTGCCATCAGCAGCTCGGTTGCGTTTGTAGTAAGCCTGTCGACTGATGCTTAGAAACTGACAAGCCCTGGCAATGCTCAGTCCTGCGACTTGACCTTGCGAGAGGACTTGCCGGATCGCTTTTTTACGACCGAGACACCATAGTCATTTTTCAGAACATCAACGACCGTTTCAAAGAACTGAGCCTTCTGGCTCATCAGCTCAAGCTGCTGCTCAAGCTCTTTGATCCGCTGCTCTGGAGTCAGCGTTTTGGGGTCAGACATCGCGCAGCTCCTCTCGTCGCGGATCGAAGCCCCCTGGCTCCAATCCTGCCGACCGTGCTTACGCAACCATACCAGAACCGTCGACCGACCCTGGATGCCATACCGCACCTGGGCCTGTTTGTAGGTCAGTTCGCCTTTTTCGATCTGATCAACCACCGCCAATTTAAAAGACAGTGAGTAATCACGCTGTGTGCGCTTTACACCTTGCTCCATCTGACTCTCCGGAAATTCGGGATGGAAGGTGTAAACCTTATTCAGGACGGGACAAAAGCAACAAAAAAGCCCGGACTTGTTCCGGGCTTTTTGTTGCTGCCTGCCTGATCAGCCGTTCAACTGCTTGGCACGCTGGCAGAACGCATCGACCAGGGTATTCGCCGCCTGGTTGAACAGCGGCCCCAACGTGGCACGTACAATGGGCCCGGCATAGTCGAACGACAGGTCCAGGCTGATCTTGCAGGCCTTCTCGCCCAAAGGCTTGAACACCCACACCCCATGCAATTGGGTAAAGGGGCCTTCCTCCAGGTTCATTTCGATGGACTGCCCGGGCACCAGCACGTTGCGCGTCACAAAGTGCTGGCTCATGCCGCCCTTGGCCACTTCGAGCTTGGCACGCATGTGCGTTTCGCTGCTTTCGATCACCGTCGCGGCCGAGCACCACGGCAGGAACTGCGGGTAGCTGGCCACGTCGTTGACCAGATCGTAGAGCGCCTGGGCGGGGTATGGCAGCAGGGCGGAGCGTTGAATATGGGTAGTCATCCAGGCGTCACTTCCAAGGCTGGGTGGCGGCGCTTCGCAGCGTGCCAAAAACAGATTCTGTCTGCAGGACAGGGCTTGTATTGTCCGGTATTCATTGCGGTGGCTCAAGCACACCGAAATCCCATAGCGAACGACGCACGGTCTTGCCTATAATGCCGGCCCTATGGCTAAACAAAAGAAACATCCGACCGGGACCATCGCGCAAAATAAAAAAGCGCGACACGATTACTTCATCGAACACAAGTTCGAGGCCGGGCTGGTCCTGTCCGGTTGGGAAGTAAAAAGCCTGCGAGCCGGCAAGGCGCACCTCGTGGACAGCTACGTGCTGCTCAAGGACGGTGAGGCCTGGCTGTTCGGCAGCCACATCACCCCGCTGACCACGGCCAGCACCCACGTGATCGCCGACCCGATGCGCACGCGCAAGCTGCTGCTGAACAAGCGCGAACTCGAGCGCCTGGAAGCGGCGGTGGCGCAAAAGGGTTACACCTGCGTGGCGTTGTCGCTGTACTGGAGCAAGCACCTGATCAAGTGCGAAATTGCACTGGGCAAGGGCAAGAAGGAATTCGACAAGCGCGACACCGTGCGCGAACGCGATTCCAACCGCGAGCTGCAGCGGGCGGTGCGCAACAAGGGCAAGGAAGACTAAAACCTTCTTTGTCAGCAGCGCGGTCAGTGTAGGAGCGGCCTTGTGTCGCGATGGGCTGCGAAGCAGCCCCAGCAATCTCGGCTCATTGCCGAAGCCCAGGGGCCGCTTCGCAGCCCATCGCGACACAAGGCCGCTCCTACATTAACCGCACATGCATGAAGAGACCGAGTCAACGCCCGCTACGCCGCTCCGCCCGCGCCACCCGCTGCGCCTCCTCATGCGCCTCTTCCAGCACTTCCTGCACATACAGAATGTGCCGGCTGGACACCTCTCGCGCCTCCTCCGCCCTGCCTTCGACAATCGCCAGGTACAGCTCGCGGTGCTGGCTGATCAGCATGTCGCGGGTCTCGGTCCGCTGCTGGTACATGCCGCCGATGTTGGTCACCACGTTGCGCTTGAGCAGGTCGAACAGGCCACGAATGGTGTGCAACAGCACCGCGTTATGGCTGGCCTCGGCAATTGCCAGGTGGAAGCGCGCATCGGCCGCGCCCTCCTCGGCCCGGGTCACTTCATCGACCCTGGCGTAGCAGTCCTGCAGCGTGTCGAACGCCGCCTTCAGCCGCGCCCGGTCTGGCTCGGTAGCGCGCTGCGCCGCGTAATACGCACAGGACGCCTCCAGCGTATGGCGAAACTCGAGCAGGTCGCGCTGGGCCTCGGGGCTATGTTCCAGCAGCTGCAACAGCGGGTCACTGAAGGTGGACCCCAGCGACTCGGCGACAAAGTTGCCGCCCCCCTGCCGGCTGACCAACAAGCCCTTGGCCACCAGTTTCTGGATCGCCTCACGCAGTGACGGGCGCGACACGCCGAACTGTTCGGCAAGCGCACGCTCGGCGGGCAGCCGCTGCCCCGACGTGAGGGTGCCCTCCAGAATCATCGCTTCTAACCGATCGACGATGTCGTCGGACAGGCGCCGTTGGCGAACCTGATCAAAAACCATCACATGCTCTCCACAAACCCCGGCACACACCCGGGGGGTGCCTATTCTCGCCGATCCAGAGCGCGCGAACACCCACCAGGCCACGATTTTCCCGGCACATCAGCTGCCCGCTCATCGGCACGCGACCAAAGTTTTGCACGGGACAAATTGACACACCCACGACAGCGCTTTTAACCTAGCGACCAGCCATTGTAAATTGGTCTTACCAATTATCCAATGCCAGCGCCTGACCAACAACAATTAGGGGCCACCCCATATGCAAACCTGGCAACAACTCTATAGCCCGCTTGGTAGTCTTGGCCTGTCCGCACTGGCGGCGGTCATTCCCATCGTGTTCTTCTTCCTTGCCCTCGCCGTGTTCCGCCTGAAGGGCCACGTGGCGGGTAGCATTACCCTGGCCTTGTCGGTACTGGTGGCCATATTCGCCTTCCAGATGCCGGTCGACATGGCGCTGGCTGCCGCAGGTTACGGCTTCCTTTACGGCCTTTGGCCAATTGCCTGGATCATCGTTGCCGCGGTGTTCCTGTACAAACTCACGGTCAAGAGCGGCCAGTTCGAAGTGATCCGCAGCTCGGTGCTGTCCATCACCGACGACCAGCGCCTGCAGGTACTGCTGATCGGCTTCTGCTTCGGCGCGTTTCTGGAAGGTGCAGCAGGCTTCGGCGCGCCGGTGGCCATCACCGCCGCACTGCTGGTCGGCCTGGGCTTCAACCCACTGTACGCCGCCGGCCTGTGCCTGATCGCCAACACCGCACCGGTCGCCTTCGGCGCCCTGGGCATCCCGATCATCGTGGCCGGCCAGGTGACCGGTATCGACGCCTTCCACATCGGCGCCATGACCGGCCGCCAGCTGCCGCTGCTGTCGCTGTTCGTGCCGTTCTGGCTGGTGTTCATGATGGACGGCCTGCGCGGCGTGAAAGAAACCTGGCCTGCCGCCCTGGTCGCCGGCCTGAGCTTTGCCGTGACCCAGTACTTCACCTCGAACTTCATCGGCCCCGAGCTGCCAGACATCACCTCGGCCCTGGCCAGCCTGATCTGCCTCACCCTGTTCCTGAAAGTGTGGCAACCCAAGCGCGCGTTCGGCGAAGCCAAGGCCAGCGTGGGTGCTGCCGTGGTGCAGCCAAGCGGCAGCCAGCCAAGCCCTTACAGCTTTGCCGAGATTTTCAAGGCCTGGTCGCCGTTCCTGATCCTGACCGTGCTGGTCACCATCTGGACCCTGAAACCGTTCAAGGCCGCCTTCGCCCCGGGCGGTGCGATGTACAACTTCGTGTTCAACTTCGCCATCCCGCACCTTGACCAACTGGTGATCAAGACCGCACCGATCGTGGCCGCGCCAACCGCCATGCCCGCAGTGTTCAAGCTGGACCCGATCTCCGCCACCGGCACCGCGATCTTCCTCTCGGCACTGATCTCCATGGCGGTGCTGAAAATCAATTTCAAAACTGGTCTTACCACTTTCAAAGAGACCTTCTGGGAGCTGCGCTGGCCCATCCTGTCGATTGGCATGGTGCTGGCCTTCGCCTTCGTCACCAACTACTCGGGCATGTCGTCGACCATGGCCCTGGTGCTGGCCGGCACTGGCGCGGCGTTCCCGTTCTTCTCGCCGTTCCTTGGCTGGCTGGGTGTGTTCCTGACCGGGTCGGACACCTCGTCCAACGCCCTGTTCAGCTCGCTGCAGGCCACCACCGCCCACCAGATCGGGGTCAACGACACCCTGCTGGTAGCGGCCAACACCAGCGGCGGCGTGACCGGCAAGATGATCTCGCCGCAATCGATCGCCGTGGCCTGCGCCGCCACCGGCCTGGTCGGCAAGGAATCCGACCTGTTCCGCTTCACCGTCAAGCACAGCCTGTTCTTTGCCACCATCGTCGGCCTGATCACCCTGATCCAGGCTTACTGGCTGACCGGCATGCTGGTTCATCACTAAAGTGAAAGGGGCCGGGCGCCATCGGGCGCCTGGCATACCCCCCAAGCAACGCTGCGAGAATCCATGATCATTTCTGCCTCTACCGACTATCGCGCCGCGGCCCAACGCAAGCTGCCTCCTTTCCTGTTCCACTATGCCGACGGCGGTGCCTACGCCGAGCACACGCTGCGCCACAACGTCGCCGACCTGGCAAGCATTGCCTTGCGCCAGCGCGTGCTGAAGAACATGTCCGAGCTCAGCCTGCAGACCACGCTGTTCGGCGAAACCCTGAGCATGCCCGTGGCCCTGGCCCCGGTCGGCCTCACCGGCATGTACGCCCGCCGGGGCGAAGTGCAGGCGGCGCGGGCGGCGGCGGCCCATGGCATTCCGTTCACCATGTCTACGGTGTCGGTGTGCCCGATCGAAGAAGTGGCGCCAGCCATCGACCGCCCCATGTGGTTCCAGCTGTACGTGCTCAAGGACCGCGGGTTCATGCGCAATGCCCTGGAGCGGGCCAAGGCGGCCGGGGTCAAGACCCTGGTGTTCACCGTGGACATGCCCGTGCCCGGCGCCCGCTACCGCGACGCCCACTCTGGCATGAGCGGCAAGCACGGCCCGCTGCGCCGCGTGGTGCAAGCCATGACCCACCCCGAGTGGGCCTGGGACGTGGGCGTGATGGGCCGCCCGCACGATTTGGGCAACATCTCCAAGTACCGGGGCAACCCCACTGGCCTGGCCGACTACATCGGCTGGCTGGGCAACAACTTCGACCCGTCCATTTCCTGGAAGGACCTGGAGTGGATCCGCGAGTTCTGGGATGGCCCGATGATCATCAAAGGCATCCTGGATGCCGATGACGCCCGCGACGCGGTCAAGTTCGGTGCCGACGGCATCGTCGTGTCCAACCACGGTGGCCGCCAGCTCGACGGCGTGCTGTCCAGCGCCCGCGCCCTGCCGGCCATTGCCGATGCGGTGAAAGGTGACTTGAAGATTCTCGCCGACTCCGGCATTCGCAGCGGCCTGGATGTGGTACGCATGATCGCCCTGGGTGCCGACACCGTGCTGATTGGCCGCGCCTTCCTCTATGCGCTGGCCGTGCATGGCCAGGCCGGGGTGAAAAACCTGCTGGAGCTGTTCGAGAAGGAAATGCGCGTAGCCATGGTGCTGACCGGCGCCAAGACCATCAGCGAAATCACCCGCGACTCGCTGGTACGCGAACTGGGCGCCTGAGCGCCTGCACCAATGACCGCCTGATAGACCCGGGGCATGTGGCACGCAGAGGCCACAGCCCCGCGAGGAGACTGCATGAGCTTGCCCGCCGCGTTTCTGCGTGATGCCGAGCGCCTGATCCCCGCCGCACGCCGCTTCGACGACCCCACCTCGACCCTGGCCTTCGGCACCGACGCCAGCTTCTACCGGCTGATCCCCAAGCTGGTGGTGCGCGTCGAGTCCGAAGACGAAGTGGTCGGCCTGATCAAGCTGGCCCAACGCGACCGGGTGCCGGTCACCTTCCGCGCCGCCGGCACCAGCCTGTCTGGCCAGGCCATCAGCGACTCGGTGCTGATCGTGCTGGGCGATAACTGGAACGGCCGCGAGATCCGTGGCCAAGGCGAACAGATCCGCCTGCAGCCCGGGGTGATCGGCGCCCAGGCCAACGCCTGGCTGGCCCCGTTCGGGCGCAAGATCGGCCCCGACCCGGCCTCGATCAACGCCTGCAAGATCGGCGGTATCGTCGCCAACAACGCCAGCGGCATGTGCTGCGGCACCGCCCAGAACACCTACCACACCCTGGCCGGCCTGCGCCTGGTGCTGGCAGACGGCACCCGCCTGGACAGCGAAGACCCGGCCAGCGTGGCGGCCTTTGAAGCCAGCCATGCCGAGCTGCTGCAAGCGCTGGCCCGCCTGGGCCGCGAAACCCGCGCCAACACGGCATTGGCCGAGCGCATCCGGCACAAGTACCGGCTGAAGAACACCACCGGCCTGTCGCTGAACGCGCTGGTGGACTACGACCAGCCGCTGGATATTCTGCAGCACTTGCTGGTCGGCTCCGAAGGCACCCTGGGCTTTATCAGCGCTGTTACCTACAACACCGTGCCCGACCACCCGCACAAGGCCAGCGCCCTGCTGGTGTTCCCCAGCGTGGAAAGCTGCTGCCGCGCGGTGCCGGTACTCAAGCGCCAGCCGGTGTCGGCCGTGGAACTGCTCGACCGCCGCAGCCTGCGCTCGGTGCAGGACATGGCCGGCATGCCGCTGTGGGTAAAAGGCCTGTCGGCCAACGCCTGCGCCCTGCTGATCGAGTCACGCGCGGCCAGCCAGAGCCTGCTGCACGAGCAATTGCAGCAGGTAATGGCCTCGATCGCCGACTTCCCGATGGAGCAGCGCGTGGACTTCAGCGAAGACCCGGCGGTGTACAACCAGCTGTGGAAAATCCGCAAAGACACCTTCCCCGCCGTCGGCGCCGTGCGCCAGACCGGCACCACCGTCATCATCGAAGACGTGACCTTCCCGGTCGAGCAACTGGCCGAGGGCGTGAACCGCCTGATCCAGCTGTTCGACAAGCACCGTTATGACGAAGCGATCATTTTCGGCCACGCCCTGGAAGGCAACCTGCACTTCGTGTTCACCCAAGGGTTCAACAGCGCCGAAGAGGTTGCCCGATACCAGGCATTCATGGACGACGTGGCGCAGCTGGTGGCCGTGGAGTTTGGCGGTTCGCTGAAGGCCGAGCACGGCACCGGGCGCAACATGGCACCGTTCGTGGCGCTGGAGTGGGGCCACGACGCCTACCAACTGATGTGGCAGCTCAAGCGCCTGCTCGACCCCAACGGCATCCTCAACCCCGATGTGGTACTGAGTGACGACCCGGCCATCCACCTGAAGAACCTCAAGCCACTGCCCGCCGCCGACGAAATCGTCGACAAGTGCATCGAGTGCGGCTTCTGCGAACCCGTGTGCCCGTCCAAGGGACTGACCCTCAGCCCCCGCCAGCGTATCGTGATGTGGCGGGACATCCAGGCCAAGCAGCGCGCCGGCATCGACACCCGCGAGCTGAGGCGCACCTACCAGTACCAAGGCATCGACACCTGCGCTGCCACCGGCCTGTGCGCCCAGCGCTGCCCGGTGGGCATCAATACCGGCGAGCTGGTGAAAAAACTGCGCAGCCAGGCTGCCGACCACGGCAACACCGCCAACTGGCTGGCCGAGCACTTCCCCACCGCACTGGGCGGCGCCCGCCTGACCCTGACCGCAGCCAACAGCGCGCGCAAGCTGCTCGGCGCCCCACGCCTGGGCCGCCTGAGCGCCACCCTGCGCAAAGCCAGCAACGGCCGCCTGCCGCAGTGGACGCCCGCCATGCCCCAACCGCTGCGCCCGGTCGCCTTCGGCCACACCAGCAACGACGCCCGCCCACGGGTGGTGTACCTGGCGGCTTGCGTGTCCAGGGTAATGGGCCCGGCCTATGCCGACCGCGAGCAAAGCCCGCTGCTGGACAAGACCCGCGCGCTGCTGGAAAAGGCCGGCTACCAGGTCGTGTTCCCCGACAACGCCGACAGCCTGTGCTGCGGCCAGCCGTTCGCGTCCAAGGGTTACCCCGAGCAGGCCGAACACAAGCGCCAGGAGCTGATCAACGCCCTGCTGCACGCCAGCCGCGGCGGCCTTGACCCGATCTACTGCGACACCAGCCCCTGCACCCTGCGCCTGGTACAAGACCTGGGCGACACCCGGCTGGACCTGTACGACCCCGTGCGCTTCATTCGCACGCACCTGCTCGACCGCCTGGAGTTCACCCCCCAGGATGAGCCAGTGGCCGTGCACGTGACCTGCAGCACCCAGCACCTGGGCGAAAGCCAGGCCCTGATCGACCTGGCCCGGCGCTGCAGCAAGCAGGTAGTCATCCCGGAAGGCATTCATTGTTGCGGGTTCGCAGGCGACAAGGGCTTCACCACCCCCGAGCTCAACGCCCACTCGCTGCGCAGCCTGAAGGATGCCGTGCAGTACTGCAGCGAAGGCATTTCCACCAGCCGCACCTGCGAGATCGGCTTGAGCAGCCACAGCGGCATCGACTACCACGGCCTGGTCTACCTGGTGGACCGCGTCACCCGCCCCCGCAGCCTCTGAAGCCTGCGCGATCCATTGTGGGAGATAACGCAGCCCAACGGGCTGCGCTGTCGCGAAGAGAACTCAATCCGTAAGCGCGACGCGCCCTGTGTGGGAGCGGGCGTGCCCGCGAAGAATCCAGCGCGGTGCCTGGCACCGGCTACGCCGGTGTTCGCGGGCAAGCCCCCCTCTCGCAAACAACCCCACCCCCGCGGCACGAACAAGATTGAACCCTTGCAAAACTACCAAGGTCCATCCTTTAGGCCCACCTTCCCGAGGCCCCAGAGGAGACTCCCATGAAAGGTACCGCGCTTTCGGCCCTGTTCGCGGCCGCTACCCTGCTGGCTTCGCCGGTGTTCGCTGCTGACGACCTGTGCGCCATCAACCTGCAAAAAATCGACGACAGCATGGCCACCGCCGGCGCCACCTCCGAGGGCCTGGACAAAGCCGTGACCGAGCACGTCGACAAAGCCAAGGCTGCCCAGGCCTCGGGCGACACCAAGGAATGCATCGCCATCACCAGCAAAGTGCTGGAGCGCCTGGAAAAAACCGAGAAAGGCAGCGGTTCGGGCAGCGGCGGCGCCTAAGCCCTGGGCGGGCGACAGGACCAGCTGTCGACGTCGCCCGCACAATGGCGTATACTCCGGCTCACGTGCCGTAAGGTGCGTTAGCCAAGAGCTAGTGTAGGGGCCGATTAGGATTCGACGCCGGTAGCGAAACTCTAGGTGCATGCCGAGTTGGTAACAGAACTCGTAAATCCACTGTTGCAACTTCTATAGTTGCCAATGACGAAACCTTCGGCGCGGAGTACAAGCTGGCTGCGTAAGCAGTCCTCTTGACCCGTTGCTTCTGGTAGCTTCGGCTCCAGCAATCACTAGGGGATGCCTGTAAACCCGAACTGATTGTCATATAGAACAGGATCGTCGCGTAGCACGTTGTGGGCGAAGCGACTAAAACTTACACAACTCATCCAAAGCACCCTGCCCGTCGGGCGGCTGCGGATTAAATCAGTAGACACGGCTAAGCATGTAGTACCGACAGCGGAGTACTGGCGGACGGGGGTTCAAATCCCCCCGGCTCCACCAAATAATCCTTACAAATCAGGCACTTGGCGAATCTCGCAAGTGCCTTTTTTGTGCCCAAATGGGCTGTTTTGGCTCAGGAATGCCAGCTTAATGACAGCCTGGGGATGCGATGAGACTCGTCCGATGGACGCCTGGGACAGAATTCGAACGGATCGAAAATGGGGAAATCGAAAGGCAAGGCCGGCAAGAACGCCACGAAAAAGATCTCCGAACGCTTCTCGATTTCCACAAAGCGTGGGAACGGTCAGATCAGAATTGAATATGTCATTGAAGAGTGCGGGAAGGTGCTGACGTACAGCATGGCATACATCAATCCCAGGGTTTATTCTGGAGACAACGGCAGAGTCGTGGGATACGACAACGCTCATGGCTACGACCACCGTCACTACATGGGGGAGGTTGAGCCGGTCACGTTTGTCTCAATCGAAGACACCTTGGCCAAATTTCAGGCAGACTGGCAGCAGTATCTTGAAGAGAGGAAATCCAAATGACCAAGACTTTTCAGGTCGAGACCGAGGATGATTTCTTCGATCGTATGCGTTCCCTGGCCAAAAAAGTTGATAGGCAAGAGTTTTTTGGTGAATACGAGAATTCAAGCTTCGAAGACCGGGATGAGATGAGTCACGCAGTGGCCAAGGCCTGTGCGGAAGCTATACCTACCGCTGAGGCCAAGGTCACCAAAAAGCTGGGTAGCTCCGGCCTGAGAGTCATGACAGGTAGGTTAGTACGTCGATTTGGTGGAGCTCTGACGACTCAGGCTGTAGCGACCGGGGCAGATGACGGATCTGTTTACGTCGTAACCTCAAAAAAAGGCCACTCCAGCAAAATCGTCATCAAAAGACATTCGAAGTAAACCTCCACTCGATCAGTTCACCTGCAGGCGGCGATTGCTGCGACCAGCTCGCGCTCATAGCCGATATGCTGCCTCCTTTCAGCCAGCAACGCCCGAACTTTCAGCTCCAGGCTGTCGGTCTTTCGCAGGCTGGAAGCTGCCCATGGCGGCACTGGCACCTCCGGTGCCCGGCACGGCACCTGCACTGGCACCTCAACGCGAACGTAATGGGCCTCTGGCGCTACCTTACCTGCGCAAGCGGCGAGCAGAGCTATGCCTGCGAGCAACCCCACCCCTCGCAGGAATTGGTCAGCGAAGTTCATAGGCCAAGCTCCTTGTCGATGATCGAGGCGGCAGCCGCACATTGGTCGCCCCCGGTGCGCTCCTGCTGCAGGCGGTTCGCCGCGGCGTAGTCGATGCCTGCGCTGGTTTTCGCCTTACTCACCGCCTGCTCTGCCCTGGAATGGCGCTCATTCGCCGCCAAGGTCAGCTCGCCCAGGGCCCTGCCCTGCTCTTGCGCCAGGCCTTCCAGGTTGTCGCGCGCCGCTGTGCACGCTGCGACCCGGTCCTGCTCCTCGTCGAGAGCCGGCCGGAAATGGCTAGTGGCTAGCCAGACGCCCACTGCCACGCCGAGCAGGATCATCAGGCCGGCGCCGGCAAGCCGCATCACCCAGTCGTTCACATTGCCTCCAGGAACAGATCCCGCTCAGCAGCCCGCCGGCGGACCAGACCGTCCAGCACCTGCCCGCCTGCCTTGTTCCAGCGCGGAAACTGATCGGCAGCAGCTGCGTAGTTGCCCGCATTCAGCAGCCGGCGGAGCGTGGACGATTCAAGATTGGCAGCGCCCAGGTTGTAGGTGAAGCTCATCAGTGCGTCCCACTGGTTTTGGTTCAGCGGCGCCGTGACCAGGCGCTGCACTTCCGGCTCGAAACGCTGCACGTCGTTCAGCAGCATGCGTTCGGCCTGTTCCTTGGTGATCGTCATCCCCGGTTTCACGCCACGGGTGGTGCCATAGCCGATGGTCCAGACGCCGACAGAATCCTGATAGGCCTGCAGGCGCAGGCCCTCGAATGACTTGATGAGGCTCAAGCCACGTTGCGATGTGCGCATGGGTTTTCTCCAGGCGAAAAAAAGCCCGCGCTGGGCGGGCATTGGGTGGTTGCGAACGCCGTCAGGCAGCAGACGCCTCAGGCTCTGGTGCTGGCTCTGCCGGATCTTTTGCGCTGATGGAGACTTTGGCGGTGTAGTCCTTCAGCACCTGGGCGACACAGACCTGGGCGGCCGGGAACTGGCTCAAAATCTCGCGGGCTCGGGCGTCGGCCTCCTCCTGGGTGGCGTAGCGAGTTTTGTTGGCAACTTCGTAGTCATTGCTCAGGTTGATGGCGACAAATGGCATGGGTAAATCTCCAGGCAAAAGAAGCCCGCTCGATGGCGGGCATTGGGTAGTTGGCTTGGATTCAAGCCTTGGGGTGTTGCTGCTTGATCTGCTGCAGGGTCGAGAAGAACGGCTCAGCCTTGGGCATATGCCCTTGATTCATCGCGTGCCACAGCATGTCCAGTTGCTCCTCCACCGGCGGGTACTCGGCCGCACGGCGCTTGGTGTGGTCGCTCTTATGCTGAATTTTCAACGGTGAACTCCTGATCGCGGTATGGCCAAAGGGTGACCGTGACGGTGTAGATACCCGGCGCCGAAAATCCCAGCTCGATGTCACTGCCGTCAGCGGTGTAGGTTTCGCTCTCGATGTTGACGGCGGCACCTTCGTGCACCCCCTTCAACCAGAGCCCTTGGAGAACCGCCCCCATCTGGGGACGCTCCTTGAGCATTTGCCCCATCACGAAGTGATCGGCCGGCCTTGCCGGTGTGGCCACCTGGATGAAAGGCCGGTCGGTGTTGAGTCTGATGATCTGCTTCCCGTACTCGGGCGGGCAGCTGACGGCAAATACGATCCGGCCGTCAGGCTCATAGGCTGCGAAGTGTCCAGTGTTGCTCATCGTTTGGTTCCCATCGCAAAGAGGTTATGATTTTTCACGCCGACCCCCGTGTTCTCCCCCCACCACTTCACAGTGACGACGAAAAAACCCGGGCCAACGCCGATTGATCCCATCAGGTTAGGGAAACCATCCGCCCAGTCGCCGCCACCTTCCGCGATCACCAAGCCGTTGATATCCATCTGGAATTGGTACTTACGGATACCACTGCCAAACCCTTGGTAGCAGCTGTACTGGGCCGTGATGAAACCGCCCTCGTCCATCTGAACGCCGACAGCGACTAGGTTTTGCCATTGGCCTACCCCCGCACCCAGCACATTCCCGGGGCTGCTTGCCGATACCGGCACGGTGACGGCGTTCCCACGAATACGCAGCGTGTCGATTTCCGCCACACCGATCTTCGCGGACGTAATTGCACCATTGGCGATCTTGGCGTTGATGATGCTGCCATCACGAATGAAGGCATCATTCATGAACACCTGGCCGCCTTGAATCGCAAACGGGCTGACGTAACCATTGCCGGCGGCGTTGATTACCGCGAACTGGTCCGCCAAGACGGCCACGACCGACTGCAGAACACCATTCTGGTTCTGAATGCCTACTCCAATCCCACCGAGCGCATAAACTCCGCTTTGCGTAACTGCAACCTTGATCGAGAACTGAGCGTTGACCCGATTATTCAATCCGGTCTGCGCGGTACTGATCTGCTGTACCGAAGCATTGGTGGCCCCCAAAGACGATTGGGTGCTCTGAATTTGCTGACTGAGTGCTCCATCAGCATCGCTTCGGGCCTTGGCTTCGTTCTGAATCGCGGCGTTGGCATCTCCGACAGAGGACAGCAGCCCATTTATCCTCTGTGTTTCAGCCGCCAGCTTGTCGCCCTGCTGGGATACGTTGACACTGAGCGAATCAAACGCCCTACCCGAAGCAGCCACCGACCGCCGACCGGCTGCGATGTAGGCAATGTCCACCTCGCCATTGGCATCACCTGAGTTGTACATGTCCAGGCGGATGGCCCAGATCTTCTTCCCGTTCCAGCCTGCGTGGCCGGAAAGGTCGAACTCAATGTCCTGCCAGTCCCCGTTAGAGGTGCTGATAGGCCAGTTGAACCGCCGGGCCTCGGCAAGGCCTCCATCCTCATTGGCCCAGTACATAGCCGCACTGGTCCGGCCGGTGTTGCGCCGGCGCAGCCTTATGCGGATCAGCGGGTTCTCGGCGCCATCTATGACCGGGAATGTGCTGGTTACCTGAATGGTCGTGTACTTGGCGACAGTCGCGTACTGAGGGCCAGCAGTGAGTGTTGCGCCGGGTGTATTGGCCTTCCAGCCCTCTAATGAGTTTGTAAACTCCCAGGTCTGACCAGCCACGAATGGCAGAGCGGTGCCTATCTTCGCTTCCAGGTTGGTGATGCTCGTGGATTGCGCAGTCAGTCCGCTTTCAGTAGCAGCGACGCGGCCAGCCACGCTGTTCAGCGCTGCGGTCGACGCCTTGCTGGCCAGGCCAGTGGAACCGTTGTCAACGCTGTTCTCCAGACTGGTCGTTCTGGCGGACACAGAGTTGATGTCTTTACCCTGCTGGCTCACGCTTGAAGTCAGGCCGTCGACGGCCGTAGATACGGCGCCGATGGCATTGCTGTCTACCTGCCCACTGTCCCGCCATCCGCTAGCCCTTGCCCCGACCTCAAGCTGCGGCCTGGCAAATTCTACATAGCCTGCTGTCACAGCCCCTGTGGCGCTGTAGATGCGGTAATACAAGATGCACCCTGCCGCATTGGACGGAGATACAGCGGTGTACTGCACGCGCTGTGCGCTCGGGCTGATCTGCACAAGCGGCGAAGCAGGTGCACTGATGACCAACCCTGCCGCATCCACCCACTGCATAAAGATCCTGAGCGACAGACCACTGGTGCCTCTGACGAAAATAGACGTGGTCAGCGTTTGGCTCGGACCTACATTGGGCCTGCGGGGGGTACCTGTCACGTTCGGGCGCAGCGATCGGTAACCCGACGAGGTGGTGAACCCTCCAGTGGCAACCATGCGCAAGGCTTTCTCACCGGAGTTTATCCAAGAGGTTACCAAGGTATCCGTTGTTGACACCGGGCCTTCGGTTTCCCAGCCATCGACGCCCCCAGCGGAACCCCCGGCCTTGGTGAAAGCCGGGTTGTAGAGCAGGTTCTCGCCGCCGATATCGCCAATGCTGTTATCCAACTGAGTTAGCTGGTTAGAGGCGCTGCTCAGGCCTGATTCTGTTAGGCCTACCCGCCCAGCAAGGGCAGACGTGGCAGCGGCATTGGCGGTGATATCAGCCGCGTTGAGCCGGCCATTGTCCCGCCAGCCAGTCATCGCGTTTCCAAGTTCGAGCTGCAGTCGATCCCATTCACACCACCCCGTTGTGCTGGCTCCGTTTAACGGCCCCCGAATGCGATAGATGATTCGTACCGACGCGGCACCCGCAGGCGCAGGTGCCGAGGTACGGCTGAATCTCTGCCAAGCCTCGGGCGCAATGGAAGCGTTCTGCGAGCTAGCCCCATCCGTGCTGATGTTTGCTCCACTGGCATCACGCCACTGGAAGAACAGCTGCGCGATCAGCCCACTGGTTGCCCGGAAATGTCCGGATAGCGTCAGAACCTGGCCCTCTGAGACACCTGGCCACTTGGGTGTGTCCTGCACCAGGTCGACATAGCTCCCAGCGTTCGGGATGGTCAGGCCAAGACGCAGCGCCTTTCCTGACGGATCAAGCGTGGACGGCACAAAGTTCGACGTGAGCGTCGAGCCGGAATTGCCCAGCGTCCATCCATCGGGCAACCAAGCCGTGGTCGGACTGACTACGTCCAGCGACGGGTTGTACAGCAGATTCTCTCCGCCTGCCTGAGCCAGCGACGTATTGATGCCTGTGATGGCCTCGCCGGCGGCAGTGATCGCCGCCCCTTGCTGCTCCACCTTGTTGCCTAATGTCTGAACTGTCGAGGCATCGGCCTTGGTTTCCACCTTGCTCAGAGCACTGGCAGCCGCCGCCGCCGCATCGCTGGCCACCTTGTCAGTGACGGCCACCCATGCGGTGCCTGACCAGCGCTTCGGCGTGTTGGCGTTCCCAGTGGTGTCGATCCAAAGGTTCTGAGCTAGGCGCTTGTCAGCAGCAGGTGCGGCAGACCCGTAAATAACCTCCCCTTTAGCGCCCGCCGCTGTAGCAGCCGCCTGGGCGGCCTGTTGGGCAGCAGTGACATTGGTGTTGGTGGCCGTAAGCCCCCCCTGCAGGCTTATGATCGACTGACCTTGGGTGGCCAGCTTACCTTCGGCCTCAGTCACTGCGTTACTCAGGCTGGATACAGCCTCCGCCGACGCGGACGCAGAACGTCTGCCCACAGCGATGTAAGCAACATCAATCTCACCACTCGTATCCGCAGCGTTCATCATGTCCAAGCGGATGGCATACATGCTCTTGCCGGCCCATCCGGCCTGGCCGGACAGGTCCAACTCAATGTCTTGCCAGTCAGTGGTGATAACGCTGATCGTCCAATCCAGGCGGCGAGCCTCCGCCAAGCCGCCGTCTTCGTTGGCCCAGTACAGCCGTGCCGCAGTACGCGTGGTGTTGCGACGACGCAGGCGGATGCGCAGGTAGGGGTTCTCCGCACCTGGTAGCACAGGTGTGAAGCTGCACTGCAGGCTTTGAGACTTGGCCATGGTGGCGAACAGCGGGCCGGCGATGAACGTAGAGCCGGAAGCTGTAGCCACCCATCCACGGGTAGAGCCGGTGAATTCCCATGACCTGCCCGCCACGAATGGTTGGGTCGCCCCCACGCTGTTCTTGAGCTGGGTGATATCACTGCTCTGGCTGGTTAGAACGCCTTCGGCACTGTCCACCCGGTTACCAATCGACTGCACAGCCGAGGCGTCAGCCTTCTTGCTCACACTATCGGTCAGCGAAGTCAGGGCCTGACTCTGCGACGAAAGCTGTTGATCCTGCGCTTTGTCCTTGTCTTCGGTAGCCGCCACCCGGGTGGTGACCTGCTGCAGCGCCTGCGAGCTGGCCTTGCCGTCGATGCTGGTCTGCATGCCGTCCATGCGGGTGGCTTGCGACGTGAGCTTGCCCTCGGCATCGCTGACCCGGGTGGTCAGGCTGCTGACTACCGTGGCGTCGGCCTTAGTCTGGGCCAAGGCCAATGCGCCGGCGGCAGCTGCGGCAGCATCGGTTGCAACCTTGTCAGTAACAGCGACCCAGGCGGTGCCACTCCACCTCTTCGGCGTGTTGGCATTGCTGGTGGTGTCGATCCAAAGGTTCTGAGCCAGACGGTCGGCGACGGCAGGCGCAGCCGACTGAACAATGACCTTGCCCTTCCCGCCCGCCAGCGTGGCCGCATCCTGCGCAGCCTGCTGGGCAGCCGACACGTTGCCGTTGGTGGTGGTAAGGCTCGACTGCAGGCCCGAGATCTGCTGGGCCTGGGCTGAGGTGGCGCCCTCCAGGGTTTCGACTTTGGTTTCCATGGTCTGGACGCGCGCGGCCATGCCGTTGGCAGTCACCACCGCCTGGCCAACATCGGTCCAGTAGGTGGCGTTCGGCGGTGGCGTGTTCAGCGGTACCGCTTTAAGGGCCTGGTACAACTTGCCATCACTGCCCAGGGCGCTTTGCCCGACGCTGTAGGCCTTGTCTTTCCGGTACGGCAACGAGCCGGCCAAGGCCGAGACGTTGGCGATCTGCTGCTGCAGGTCGGCCTTGGCAGCCGACACATCACCGCTCACAGCAGTGATCTGCTGCTGCAAGTTGCCTTTGGTGGTGTTGAGGGCGTTGTTCACCTCGCTGATCTGCTGGGCCAGTTCGGTCTTGGCCGTCCCTATCCGATCGTTCACCGACCCAGGGCCGTTCATGTCTATCAGGTCGATGCGACTGGTGAGCTGTTTACCCAGTTCGCTTTCGGTGATCTGGCCTGCAATGACGTCCAGCATCTGGGTTGGATCGCTGGATGTCGCAGCAGGCACGAACAGGAAATCACTTTTTCCATACGCGTTCGCGGCCCGCACGTAGTAGAAGTACTCCCGGGCGAATGCCAGCCCAGTGTGGGTAAAGGTCAGGCCCTGTCCCAAGTACACAGCGTCCGCAATAGGCGCCGAAGGGTTGGTGGCATAGAAGTACTCATAGGTGCCGCCATTAAGGCTGTTTTGCAGATTGGCCGGTACCAGCGTGATGGTATCGACCGACGCAAACACAGCACAGCTCTCCGGAACGGGAGGGCCACCCACGTTAACGCTGATGCTTGCCTCGCCAGATCGGGTGCCAGGGCCAAAGGCAACAACACTCATGGCGTAAACGCCAGAGGTGAGGCCATTGATGTTGCAACCCGAGGCTTCACCGCCAATCTTGAGGGACTGTACAACCTCGGTGCCCTTACGAATCGTCACGGTGTAGCTGAGCACGGTCTGTATCGGTGGCGTCCAGCTCAGCACGCCTTGGACTACCTCGGCCACACCGCTGGGGGTCCACGCCAAGCCAGTGACTGCAGCCAGGCCGCCAACCGGCAGGCTGATGAACCCTAAAGGGTCATAGGGTTGGCCCACAGCATCATCAAAAATCGCTGGCTCATAGGGCTTGAGGGTGACTTTGCAGGCATCGGCGGCGCCCATGGTCCAATCGGTGACTATGAACTCGCCCAGGATATTCAGCGACGGCAGATCGACTTTAACTGCACGCCCCGGGCGGCAATTGTAACCATTGAAGTTCAGCGGCACGGCCAAAGAGCCACCCGAGCGCCGCCGCCGAAGGCTGATGTTAGCGAGCCGCTGAGCCAGGTAGGCGTCCGTCACGTAGGCAAACGACTGCGACTCAGCGAGCTCGCCACCATCGCTAGCGATCCAGTCCTGAATTGCGACCTCTGGATAGTCGGTCTCTGCCCAGGCCTGCGCGGGATCAACAAACGTCCCACGCATGGTGTTGATGGCGTCGCTGTTGCTGACCTCGGTCGTGCCCTCAACGGTGCCGATGACCATGTCTTCGTTGATGGTGAAGTCAGCCGGGCCATAGTAGGCGCCCACCTGAAGCGACCAACGGCCGCCAACGCGGATCAGTGTCCCGGCGCAGGCCGACAAAAGGTTATCCAGAACGGTATTTCGCTTTTCATCGGCACCAATGACCGCGCCGGCGAAATACCTGCGGGTGCCCGTGTTATCTGGCCCGATAACAGTTTCATCGCATACGTTTGCCGCACTGGCAAAAGATTCAAAGATGATCTCGTCATCAGGAATCGCGCAGCGGTTGCGCAGGTACCAGAGAATCAGCAGCGCTGTGTTGGCCGAGTATCCCAAGGCGCCGTTGCGCGGGTCATACACATCACTGCGCCCGCGGACCACGAAGCGCACATCAGGAATGCCGGATGGAAATTTCTCTGCGTCATACTTGAACGACAGGCGAACAAACGATAGGCCGCGGCCGATCTGCTCTTGGCGCCAGTCTGGGCAGTTGGCCAGGAGGAACGCGTTTGCCTGGGCCGGGTCGATGATCACCTCAGAAGTGGCATTCTCCCCCAACTCAGACAGGGGTCGCTCATCCACGTAGATCTCATCGACACCCGCAATGGCGCCTTCGGACAGTACGTAGACAATATGCAGCCACTCACCACTGGTCTGATCACCAGGCTGTTCCTGAACCCAGGCGAGCACACCCCCAGTGCTGACACGGCCGAGAATGAAGCGCACCGGAGCCTTGGACGATCGAACGGTCTGTGAGCTTGGCTCGGAGCTATTGGCGCCTGATACCTTGGCTGCGCCAGTGAGGCCGGCGAAGATGCCCTGTACGCCGCCGAACACGTCCTTGATCGCGCCAACGGGATCGTACAACGCTTTGATTGGAGCCGTTACCAGCTTGGCAACCGACTTGATAGATTTGCTCACTATTCAACTCTCCATGCCGCCAGTGGGTTGCAGTCCACGCTGGCCGCGCCTATGTCGGTTGCCGCCCAATAGCGATCTGACCAATACACCGCCACGCATTTGCCCTGCTCGTTCTCAAAAGCGACGATGTCGCCGCGCTGCACGAACTCAACGGGCACCCGCATGAAGTGAGCATCCAGTACGGCCTCAAGCGAGCCATGACGCGCTGCAATGACGCGCTTGGCGCCGATCTCCGTCTTGTATCGCCCGCGGTACTCCTTCGCCGGATCAACGCCGCAAATAGCCATTGAGCAGTCCGACACGAACAGGCAGCAGTCAAATTCGCCCCATAAAAAAGGCCGCTCGGAAGCGGCCTGAATGGTTTCGTGTAGCCTCGCGGGCCATTCTCGATAGCGCATGACATTTACTCGTAGGTGAAGGACGGCGCGTCTTTCTTGGCGCCCCAGTAGATGGGCCATTCCGCCATCTGCGCGACGGCGTAGAAGAAGCGGTCACCGTCGTGGCGGGCTCGGTGGTTCTCGTCGGTCCAGCGCTCAGTACCAATCCGGTTCCACTCGGCCATGCGGTCGATAATGGTGACCGTGATGGTGCTATCCCCGCCCGATCCGCCATAGGAAAGTTTGGCGGCGTCCATACGACCGCTGAACAGAATATCAGCCGCGTAATTCCCGGCCTCGTCATAAACGACAAACATCAGGCGGGCCGACCGGCCTCGACAGCCAGCCACCGAGGTTTGGGAAAGGATGTAGCTGTCCAGGCCATTCAGCGTCAGATCGATGGACAGGGAAGAGCCCGAGTCAGCGCTTTCGCTGGCCGCGCCCACTTCGCCGAAGGTGCCAACGCCGTCGTACGCGTGACCGTTGATGACCAGTTGACCAGTGCCTGTGTGTGCTCTGACCATGCCATCCGCGAAATCCAGCTCGCAGGCGAACACCGGCGTGAAGTTGCCTGCAGCAATGATGCTCAGCACTGAGGATGAAAATGGGAAAACTGCAGCCATTAGAAGGCCTCCCGACATTCGATGGAGAGCTCGGCCACCACGGGCCTGATAGCAAGGGTGTAGCTGTCTTCTGTGAGGCGCATGATCGAGTAAGGGTTTCGGTATTCCACTGCCGTGCCAGCTAGCAGGGCAGAGCGCAACCGTCTGTTCAGGGGCAATACAGCCGTGCCACCGGAGCTGGATACCACATCCTCAACCACCTCGTGCATCACACCATCAATGGTGATGTAGTCGCCCTGCCTGAACACCCGGCGGCTGCCCTGCAATCCACTCAGGGTAATAGTTGAGGCCATGGCTGAACCGGTCTGCACAACCGGGGCACCGATATTGTCCGTCCGCTTGCGCGTGAACGCAGGCAGCTTGAACGTGCCGAAGCGCCCCTGCAGGCGCCCCATGAACGCAGTCACGATCCGGTCACGATCACGGGTCAGCGGTGGCAGCGACAATGAGCACTTCCAATACGAACCCGGGTAACCCACGATCTGCTGGCTGTTGTTCAGCGTGGAGCTGAAGTCGCGGTTGTTGTAGACCATGCCCCAGCTCATCTCAGCAGGGCACACCTGGGCTGGCCATTCGATCGCCATCGTTCCACCTTAAATTTTCTTGCGGATGCTCTGCATGATCTGGCCATTTCGGTTCACGTCTTGGAGGATCGCAGTTACCGTCTGGCGCATGCCTTGCTGAACCATCGCTACCGTCTGAGGGCTCACATCGCCGTTCACATGGAAGACCTGATGAATAGCTACGGGCTGGGCGCCATCGGACTGCTGAGCCCCTCTGCTGCCCTTGTTCACTTCGTCCAAGGTCCTGTCCAGCTTGGCGCTGGTGGCTGCCGTGGTGACCCGCTCGCCTTTCTGCAGCAGCCAGGTGCCGTCCTCGGGGACCGAGTCGATACCGTCGTGTGCCATACCGGCAATGGAATTGATCATCGACATGAAGCTACCAGCCGCCCCCATGGCGGACGCTGCTGCAGCCGGTGCTGCAAGAGGACCGACCAATGGAATCGCCGCCGTCGAGGTAAAGGCGTTGAGCGCCGCCATGGCAACCTGTGCCGTTCCCCACTGAATCAGCATTCGAAGGGCTGTTTCGGCGAATGTGGCGGCCATGTCGGAGAACGACAGCTTTCCGGTGGTGACAAAGCCGTAGAGGGCGTCATTCAGCCCGGTGAATGCCTGGGCGCCAGCGCTCTGCATGTTGCTGTACAGGTCCATGCTGGCCTGGGCCTGGTTGGCAATGCCGCTGATGAAGCCGGCAGTTCCATTCTGTTGCAACCTGTCCAGGTCCTGGTAGTACTGCTCCTGCATAGCGCGGCGCTTTTCGAGGGCGTCCTTCAGGATCTCCGTCTCTCGCTCGTACGCAGAGTCGGAAACGTCACCACCCTCATGCCGCTGCCGAAGGTCTTCAAGCTGGTCTTGGTAATCCTGCTCGATCGCCAGCAGATCCAAAACACGCTGCTTCATTTCGTCACTGCTGTAGGCGTTCAGCAACGGCGCGTCCAAGGCGCGCTGATCGATGTTCAGTTGCCGCTTCACGCTTGCGTCAAACCCGGCGACAGCCTTGTCATCCTCCTTGGCCTGCTTCAGCTTGTTCAGCTGGTCCAGTTCAGCGGCCAGGCCCTTCAGGCGTTCTTGCTGCTTGGCGCTCAAGCCCTGTAGGTTTCCCGATTCCAATTCGAACTGGAGCTTGGCCACCTCAGTGGCCTCTCTACGCTTGTCGGTCTCGGTATTGATCAGGGCGATCTGGCGCTTGTAGCCTTCCTCGGCTGTATCGAACTGGCCTTGGAGTTTCTTCGCTGCGGCTTCAGCAGCTTTGGCAGCGGCCTGCTGGTCCGGAGTGGTAGCTGTGAACGTTCCAGGAGGAGTGATCGTCCCTAGTTCGGCTGCGGCTTTTTTAGCATCAATTACGTACTGGCGAATTGTGTCGCCAGCCCATGGCTTGTCGAACTCTTTCATCATATCTATGACGATCGAGTTAGCCGTGCTCATGTTATCCACAGCATCACTGGTGAACTTGGAGGCATCCTTCTTGAAGTTTTTAGATGTCTCTCCGAACGTGAACGCTGCGAGGATTTTGCTGCCCGCCGCACCTATCTGCTGCATGTAGCTCATAGTTGTGGCGAAACCAGAGGCAATAACCCCGGCTACCACTTTAAACGTTCTTCCTAGTCCGTCAGCGAGAGTCGCTGTAACCGCAACAGCCTCGACTAGATCGCCGGCCAGCTCTTTAACTTTTGCCTGGAGCCCTCCAGCTTTGGTAGTCGTATCGGCCAGGTCTTTTGAAAATTGTGCCAGCACAGGCATGAGCTCTGCAGCCAGTGCTGTTTTCACCGAGCCGAGGTATGTTCCCAGAACTGTTAGGGAATCTCCGAACAAGCCTTCAGTTATGCGAGAATCCCCGCAACACCTGATCCGAGCCGCCCATGAGCCAGATGAGCTTTTCCGACTTTGAGTACGCCGGCAAGCGCAAGCAAACCCGCCGAGAGCGCTTCCTCGCCGAAATGGATCAGGTGGTGCCCTGGGCAGGCCTGCTGGAGCTGATCGAACCGTTCTACCCCAAGGCCGGCGGCGGTAGAAAACCCTATCCTCTGGAAACCATGCTGCGCATCCATCTGTTGCAGAACTGGTTCTCCCTGAGCGACCCGGCCATGGAAGAAGCGCTCTACGAAATCACGCCCATGCGCCAGTTCGCACTCCTGACGCTGAGCGCGCCAATCCCCGAAGACACCACGATCATGAACTTCCGGCACTTGCTGGAGAAGCATCAGCTCGCACCGGCAATCCTTGCGGTCATCAATGGTTATCTGCAGGAAAAAGGCCTGTCGCTGCGCCAAGGCACCATCGTCGATGCCACCATTATTCATGCCCCCAGCTCGACCAAAAATAAAGAAGGCAAGCGTGATCCCGAGATGCACCAGACCAAGAAAGGCGGTCAGTATTTCTTCGGGATGAAGGCGCACATCGGTGCCGATGTCGAGTCCGGCCTGGTGCATCACGTCCATGGCACCGCTGCCAATGTGGCCGATGTCACGCAGGTGGCTGAACTGCTGCATGGCGAAGAAAACGCCGTGTATGCAGATGCCGGTTACACCGGTGTCGAAAGGCGCGAAGAGCATGAAAATCGGGGGGTGATCTGGCAGATTGCAGCGCGTCGCAGCACCTATTCCAAGCTGAACCAGCGCAGCGTACTGTACAAAGCCAAGCGCAAGATCGAGTTCTGCAAGGCTCAGACACGGGCCAAGGTCGAGCATCCGTTTCGCGTGATCAAGCGGCAGTTTGGTTACGTGAAAGTACGTTTTCGTGGGCTGATGAAAAACACGGCTCAGTTGACCACGCTGTTCGCCCTGGCAAACCTGTGGAGGGTTCGAAAACAGCTCATGGGTATGGGTGAGGTTCGCGTTTAACACGGAGAACCGGTCGAAAAAGCTCTCCGTACATGATTTTTCGGTCACTTTTCGTCCAATAACGCTGTAGGTGCCTGGAAAATTGCAACTTGCCGCGGCTGCACGACAAGTTGATCGGAGCATCCTTAGCTCTGTGCTGAATTGCTTGGCTGCCAGGATGGTTTTTTCATCCATTACGGCGCCAGCTGCTTCAGCGGCATCCCCATATTTCCGGAAGCCTTCGGCGTTGTTCTTCAGCAATGGCAACAACGCCGTTGCATCGCTAGCAATTGCCTCAAGATAGAACGTCATATCAGACTGACTGACCTTCGCCTTTTCCAAGCTGGATACGTACAACCCAAGAGCCTGGCTTCCGCTGAGGTTACGGAACTGATCAGCCGTGACGCCAACCTTGGGAGCGATCTGCTCAAAAAAATCCGCCATCCCACCGCCGCCGGTGTTCAGGAAATCGCCAACTTTGTCATTCACATCCTTGAGAATGTCAGCAAGCTTATCTTGCTCGATTCCTACAGTTTTGGCTCCAACAGCCATTTTCTGAAAGTCAGTAACACTGACGTTTGCAACTGCCGCAAGGTTGGATATCTCAGACGCCGAATTAACCGCCGACACCATCATCGTTGTAAAGGCTGTAACTGCTGTCGCGACGCCCGCTCCAACAGCAGTCCCGACCGCCTTAGCGCTCTTTTCAACCTCTTTTCGCCACTTGACAGAGCTGCGCTCCGCCTTGTCCATGCCAGCTACAAAACCGCCAACTTGAGCAATGACGTCTAGAGTCAAAGTGCCTAACGATCTTGAGGCCATCTTTTTCTCCAGGTAAAAAAAAGCCCGCGCTGGGCGGGCTGGTTATTATTCAAAAATCTACCGACCAAGAACTTTTGCTTTCTCGGACTCAAACTCATCAGCGGTTATATGCCCTCGGTCTCTTAAGTCGGCCAACTTCTCAAGCGCCGCATAAGGATCTCCCGGCTTTTCCCGAGTAGCTGGCACGGGCTTGCCTAGAATTTTCCCAGATCTTTTAATAGACGACACTGACCAGATAAGGGCCGCCAGCCAGCCTAATCCGGTCCACCCAAGAAACAGATTCAAGAGAAAAATTGGGGCCTTGTTGTGATGCCCGCGCGACCACGCAATGATCATAGGCAGGAAGTACAACGCCACCAACATCACTTTCATTACATTGCTCTGTAAAGAGCCTGCATCTAGGACCATTGCCAGGAACTCCCTGTAAATTCGCAGAATCTACCACAACTCCAGGAAGGTGGCCCTGAACAAGATCTTCAGCCTATGCCCAAGACGCGATGGCATCTTCGAGGGAAATCGACTTGTCGGCCTGGTCGTGCGGCGCAAAGTCCTCGACGGTGTAGGGCTCTGGCCGCTTCTTCGGGTCGCGGGCTTGGTTGGCCAGGATCATGGCCAGCAGGGCCGTAGAGCGCTCGACCCGCATGCCCATATGCAGCGAACCCCGGCGCTTTCGGAACTTAACCCAGGACCTGAATTCGCGCAGGCTCAGGTTTTCTTTGGCCTGCGCGATCGTGCAGCCGCCGACACCGGAGAGGACGAGCTCGTGCCAGATTTCGTCTCGCTCGGTGAGCTCTTCGTCTTTCCCAGATCGTTCACCTCTTGGATGGCAAGCAGCAAGGCGACGGACAGGGAGCCATCGAGAGAGCCGAGGCGTTTGGTGCTCTCGGAGTCTTTCTCCAGTTCAACTGGATCGAGCGGCCCGTGGGTAATGTCCAGCGGGCTGCTGAACACCGGGTTGCCGTGCTCGTCGCAGATAGACGCGGCGATGCGGGCGGCAATGGTGTCCTGCTTGCTGGCAACCGAGATCACATCGCCTACGGCAGTCTGGTAACCCAAGGGGCGCACAAAGACGGTAGCGGTGAAGTCAGTGCCGTTCTGGCGCCACTTGACCTCCTTCTCCACCGGACGGCCTGTGAACGAACCGGCGCCCTTGAGCGCTTCAAGTGTCAGCTTCATGGATTTTCCTTGATGACCCAGTTGAGTTTGCCCGAACGCTGAATGGTTGCGGCGGTGCTCACCGAGGCGTTGCTGGCGAAGTCGAACGGGAAGTCCGCAACGTAACCGGCAAACAGGCACCAGGTGCGCGTGGGCGGCAGTTCGAAGTCATCCCCTTCGGTGTTGACCGTTGGAGCAATATCCTTGCCATCAGACCAGCCGAGCGCCCACTGGATGTCCTCATCGCTATCGTCTTGGGACAGCTGGAACATCCGCACATGGCTGGCGTTTCGCGGGTCAGCCAGGATCGTTGCGGTGGCCTGGCCCGGGGTGCGCAGGCCTTTTTTGTACTTGCGGTCGGTGTCTGCCAGGCAGGTGTCATCGATCTGATCAGCAGGTGCGCCGCCGGGGTTGAATGCGGTGAGGCACTCGACCTCCATCACGGTCTTCGGTCCAGAGCCGCCATTGGCGGGCGGCAGCAGCGCGTAGAGCTGGGCGCCCTGAGCGTTCATCGACATGGTTTGTCTCCAGTCAGAAAGTAAAAAGCCCGCACAAGGCGGGCATCGGGTAGATCGACAGTTCAGCGGGAAACCCACCAATCAACGTCGAAGCTGGCTCGGTAGTTCTTGGTCTCAGGGTCTCGCCCCTCGACACCCCAGCGAGTGACATAGGCATCTAGCTCGACCGCGTCACGGATGGCATCACGCACCATTCGAGCGGCCTCGCCAGTGGCTGCGTACACATCAACCTGCAGGGTTATGCTGTCGGCGTCAGGCCGGCCAGCCAAGTAGTTCTCAGGGCTACCGCTGACAACCTGCCAGACGGCATAGGGCTTGGCTACACCCTGCTCTGCCTCCCCAAACGAATAGAAGCGCATGGCGGTTCCGGTGCCGAGCAACGCCGTCACGGCAGAGCTCTGCAAACAGGCCTGTACGATCGGTGGGGTCATGAAGATGCCGCCTTTTTCGCAGCGCGCTTGATTGCGCGGTCGATTGCTTTCTCGTACTCGGTGACGAAGGTGTTGGTCACCTCGCTGATGCTGTCGGCCAGCGCCGGGCGCATGAATGGTGCTGCGGCCATCTTCTCAGTACCGAACTCAATCAGGCGCCAGTGCGGCGTCGGTGCGTTCGGGCTGAGATCTCCGCCATCCTTGAGCACCGCGCCGTGCAGCACACCGATCCGGAAGCCCAGGTCGCCAGTGCGCTTGAACAGACGCCCATTCCAGCGCAGCGCGATGTTGTCCGCAATCGAGCGGCCAGTAGCCTTGTCATCAATGCGCTCGGCGCCGGCCTTGGCCTTTTGTACCACCACTTGGGCAGCCTTCCTCAGCGCTGCCCGTCCACCCTTGCGGCGAATGTCGTAGCTGACGGCATCCAGTTTGCCGAGCAGGCTATCCAGGCCAGTGATGGAGAACTCGACACCGTCAGCCATCCTTCACCCCCTTTGACACGAGGATTGTGAGGTATTCACGGCCAGAGTTCGGGTCTTCCAAAGGACGACCAGCAATGCTGTACACCTCGTCCCGATAGACGATGCGCATGGTAGGCAGCACCCCTGAGCGGTAGCGAATCACGATCCTTGCGGTCGCCTCTGACTGTGCGGCCTGAGCAGCAATCAGGTCGCGAGCTGACAGCGGGGAAACCTGCGCCCACACCTTGGCAAACATCTGCCACTCTGGCTCACCGAATTCCAATGTCACAGGGTCGCGTGGTGTGACCTTGTGTTGGATCTCGATGCGGTGCCTCAGCTTGCCTGCTTGAATGCTCATGCCAGTGCCGGATCACGAAGGTGATAGAGAAGCGCGGTGACCGGCCTGGGCAGCATGCCTTGCTCGAATTCCCGGTCCTGGTCGTTGTCACGCTGGTTGTACAGGTAGCCAAGCATGAGCTTGGTGGCTGCCTTGACCGCATAGGGAACCTTGCCAGGGATTGCCTCGCCATCGGCATCGAGATAGGCGTCAGCCGCTGACTTGAGGTAACCCCTGACCAGGTCGCTCGCCTCGAGCACCTTATCCCGAATGTCATCGTCTTCGGCGTCGTCATCCACGCGGAGGTGAACCTTTGCCTGCCCCAGGGTGATGAACATCATGATGCCGATACCCCCTTGGTCAGGTCCTTGCCGTTGGTGCCATTCTTGCCGTCCCGCCCGCGCTTCACCGCCAGCCGCCAACCCTTGCTGCCGGGCTCACCAGGCTTATCGCAGGTCGATTCATCGCAGTGCCACAGGCTGCCGGCCCACGTCACGGTGTCACCGGGCAGGTAGTCACCGGCCGAAAACACGCCGCGGTAGATCATCACGGGCAGCTCAAGCTTTTTGCGGACCTCGGCGCCGCTGGACAGCACCAGCGCCAGTTCGAAGCCTCGATCACCAGCCTGTTCGACTGCTGCAGCGCCGACCCCTTCCACAATGCACTCCCAGCCCTTCATGCCGCTGGTCCGCTCGAACGAGCGCCACAGGCCGCCGAGGTGCTTGGCGTAGGTGCCACGCACATAGGATTTCTCAGCGTCTATTTCCGGCAAGATCTCAAGCTGAAGTGCGTCACGACCTGGGTCGCCGTCCTTCGGCAGGGCCAGCGCCTGCATTGCCTTGGCCACCTCTTCGGCAATCACCGGTCGGAGATCTTCTGGCGTGACGCTGGCTCCAGGCTCTGCCGGAGGAAGCGCGCCGACCGCGTCCTTCACCGCCTCGAGCAGCATCGGGGCGACATCTTCCAGCGTCACCGACACACCATCATTTGGAGTCGGCAGCTTGGCCACTTCTTCGACAACAGACTGTCGGATCAGCTCAGGGTCGGCATCCTTGCCGTTTTCGGGCTTCGGAACGAGCTTTGCGGCCTCGACAGCGATTGCCTCGACATCAGGTGCCGGGATTCCCTCGATAGCTTCGGAGAATTCTCCGCGCAGGCCTGCGTCACGCTCATCCAGCTCTTTCATGAGCCCGTGACGGAATGCGGTCAGCGCCTTGTCAACCAGCCCCTTCAGAACTGGCGCTAGTGCCTTTGCTTGTGCCTCAAGCTCACGCAGATTCAAGGTTCAACTCCTTCTCAACCAGCAGTGCAAACATGCGCGCTTGGTCGCCCAATTCTTCGTTGGATGGCTCGGCCGGGCCACCCGTCTCAGGCGTTACCGGTGCGGGTGATTCCGTGGCGAACGGGTCGCTTTGTGCGTCGCGCCGGGCGATCGCCGCCAAGCTGTAGTTCTGCTGCTGAATCAGCGGTGAGTCGCCGCCTTCAACCCTGGGCAGGCCGGCTCGGCGACGGGCCTCATTAGGCTTCATCCAGCCGCCACCGACAGCCTCGTTGTTGGCCTTGTAGAGCGATGCCGTATCCATTCGCAGAAGCCCATCAAGATCGAATTCAGTACCGTACTGCGGCGGAAGCTCAAGCCCTTCATCAAGGCACAGTTCGAGCGCCTCAATCAGTGATTGAAGACAGTCCGAGTAATACACCTGGTTGAGGACCTCGGCGTTGTTGTAAGTCGGTTGCGACCCAACACCGACTTTATAGCCGGGCACATGGAAGACAGAGCACACGATTTCGGCTGACCACTTAAGCTGCTCTATGAGCTGCGAGTCGGCTGCCGACATGGCCATGCCTTCATACTTCAATCCGTCGCCCAGGACGGCAACCTTCCCCGCGCTTTGGCCGGTGTACTCGCTGTCCCAGTGTGCCTTGAGGCGCTTGGCGGTGTCTTCGCTGATAGCACCTGGAGCCGTGAGCACGCCGCCAGGCTTCGAGCCGTTCTGGAAGAACTTGGCCGAGTTGTTCTGGATCGCATTGCCTTGCATCGCAGCCAGACCGCAGGCGTAGATTGGGGAGACGCCAACTAGCGGATGGAACAGACAGTTCATGCGGTCATGGATGATCTCGCTGGCCGGAACCACCACGCCCTCTTCGAGGGTGGACAGATTGTCCGCCTTGAGGTCATAGAAGATGCTGCCGTCGTCGCCAACCAACGGCGTAACCCGCCGCGGGTCAAGGATGTAGAGCTTGATCACCACGCCGCGCGCGTCGCGCAGCTTGAGCGCATAGGCGTTGCCGTTCGTGAGCTTAGATGTCACCCACGATTCGTAGAACTGGATGCGGTTCTGGAAGTGATTCGGCTTTCGCAACACCGGGGAAAATGACGGGCTTGTCGTCTCCGCCCACACCCCATCCTCTGTAAGCTGAACCAACTTGACCCGCAGCTTTGCGATATCCGAGGCGATCAGCGTGATGCAGGAGAACACGGTGGAAAACGCCAACACCGTATCCTGGTCGATCTCCACGTTCTGCTGCCAGGCGCCTGCAAACGACTCCCGGATCACACCGAGCCAGCCGCCACGATTGTCAGCGGGTCGCAAGGCCTTTTGCTCAGTCCGAGCCCCCCAATTGAACATTTTCATCGCGGCTCCACCGGTTATTCAGCTTTCATGTCGCGCCGCTTGTAGGTGCGCTTTGCTGGGGTTTCTGAGCCCTTTTGCTCATCGGCAGCTGCGGCGGGCTTGTCGTCGAGCTGATTTACAGGCCGAGCGTTCTTGATCGCCTCCAGCAGCCTGACATCGCGCTCACGCGCCTCGAAAGGGTCGCCGGACAACAGTTGCCTTCCGGCGTAACGAAATTCTTTCAGGGCAACCATTTTCATGGTGACTTCCTCCCAGAAAGGGCCGGGTGTTATCCCGGCCCTGGTGGATCAAGACTCGTAATTGGCCGAGTCGATGTAGCCCACCGCCTGCAAGCGGCGACGTTTCCAGTTGATGAAGCGTTCGGCGCGCAGGGCGACCATGTTGTTCTGCCAGAGGCTGACCAGCTCGGTAGCACCCACGGTCGGCGCGCTGTCCATCTGCAGAGACGCCTCACGGCTCACATCGATGGTTACACCACCATCGTCGGCGAGCAGGATCTCCGAGGCCTTCGCCAGGATCAGGCGCTGGCCGGCGCCAGTTACCGGGTTGCCGGAGCCAGGATTTGCCGGAACACTTTCCGACACGATCACCGGCAGCCCCATGAAGGTGCCGCCGTTCATATCGATGTTCGGGAACTCCAGCTGCCCTAGGGCGTTGGTCATCATGCCGATGGTCAGCGCCATGGTTGGGGTCATGATCCAAACCGCGCCGGCCGGGGTCATGTTGGCCGCCAAGAAGGCAGCGAACAGTCGCTTCACATCCGCTTTCAGGGCATCTGCAGTGGTGCCGCTGGCTACGATCGGCGTTACACCGTGGGTGATCGAGGCTGGAGACACCTCCGCCACCTCGGCAATGGCGGGATCAACGAAGGCCACGTCGAGGAACTGAGCCATCGATGCAGTGAGGTCCGCCTGAACCAGGGCCTCGGCGCTTGGGTTGCTGAAGCGCACCAGCTCATCGGTCAGCACCACGATGCCCGCAGCCTTGGTGAAGCGCAGGGTCGTAGTGTCGAATGCCAGGGCGGAAACCGGTTTCGGCTTGCCTTCACCGACCCAGTTCACGCTGGAGCCAGAGGTCTGACCCGACATCTTGATGTTGAAGGGCACGCGGCGCAGGCCCTGGATCTTGCCGATGATGGTCTGTGGACGCAGCAGTTCGATGAACTCGCTCGCCATGGTCTGGTACTCGACCAGCGGCGCCGCCCAGGCCGGGTCGGTAGTGGTGCCGGCTGCAACCGCGGCCTTCAGTACGGTCACGACTTCCGGGGTGGATTCCTCCCAGCCCTTGGCGACCTCTACCGCCTGCATCAGGTTGCCCTTCGACCGCGCCAGCGCGATGGCATAGCGGGTGAAGGAGGTACCCTTCGGCAGAGTGCGCTCGACGCGGATCACTGCGTTGTCACGGACCTCGTGACCTTTCGAAACGCTGTTCACGCGACCAGGCTCCACCGGCTTGGCATTCGAGGCCATGGACTTCTCCAGGCCGCGCAGGCGCCCCAGGTGGCCGTCGATGGACTTCAGCTCACCCTCGATGGTGTCGTATTCCTCCGATTCCGAGGCGTCCAGGGTGCGACCTTCTTCGGCGGCCTTGGCCATGATTTCTTCGAGGCGAGCAGCCTTCGCGGCCCGGGTGCTCTCGAAGGATTTGATTTGTTCCTGAATGTTCATATCGCCCTCCTCGGGCTTCGCAGATTTTGTAATGGGTGCCGAAGCGCCGGCAGGGGTGATGCGCACGACAGGGAGCGCGCTATTGCCTGTCGCGGCGCGCAGCTCTCGGTCGATGGATTTGATGGTTTGGATGCTGGCACCAGCGTTTGCTGGAACGGTCACGGCGGAAAGCTCCAGCCATTCCCATTTCAGGAAACGCCGCCCCCAGCTGCCGTCGATGTTGGCCGACTCGATCGGCGAGAATCCGATGGAGAGCCCGCGGACGAGCTTGGCTTTGATCGACTGCCAAGCTTCGTCCAGGCGGTCCTTCAGGACGCCAGGCTCATCGACCTTGGTCAGTTCGACACTCACCTCAATGCCGGCGTCAGTCACGGTCGCCTTTGTGACGTGACCCACCGGCTGGTCATGGTTGTGCTGCCACAGAAAAGGGATTGGCAACTTGAATTGCGCCCCCTTGGGCTCAACCACATCATCCATTCGGTCAGGCGAGGGGGTGGTGGCGATACCGGTAATCACCCGCGCGTCATCATCCACCGCCTTGATCTCAAGGAGGCTGTAGGCTCTGTTCATTGGGTACCCCAGAAATGCAAAAGCCCGCACTGGGCGGGCTTGGCTTAGCCTGACGGCTATGAATTGAGGAAAAACATCTGGTACTTCTTGGCCGGTGGCGACGGGTTGGTCGCCATCAGGGACACGGCATTGAGTAGTGCCATCACCGGGTCGATCTTGGCGGTGCCGCTGGCCTGCTTGGTGATCAGCACCGAGTTGGCTCGCGACTCGATCCGGGCATTACCGACGCACCAGTCCATCAACGGCTGGTCGGCATGGAACAGCTTGCGCTCTGCCAACTTGCGCTCTGCGATACTGATGGCTCCCACCAGCTTCCACCCTTGCGGGATGCCGAAAATTATCTTCTCGTCAATGTTCCTGCTGAGCAGCTCCTCGAGCATTACCTTGTGAGTCTTCTCAGGGTCCATGCCGATAGCCGCCAGCAGGCCGGTGCCGTAGATCATCTCGACAACGTCCGCCACCGCCGCGACATCGCCCGGCAATTCCTTGATGATGACCAGGTCGCCGTCTCGCTCGAAGTCCCGGTACTTGGACTCCTCCGACTTTCGCCGCTCAAGAGCGACTGGATGAGCCCAGGCCATGGAGGTGGATAGCCATTCATCCCCTCCCCGCCGCCGACCAATCACAGTGAAGCCGAGAAGGTCATCCAAGCCGCCACCGTCGATACCGATGGTGACGACCTCTGACTGATCGAGCAGCGCCTGCAGACTTAGCGACTCATCGGCTTGAGCCTCCCAGAAATCAGCCCCAGTCCATCGGTCTGAGCGAAGATTCAGGCCGATCTCAATGTTCAGGTGCTTCGCCAGGAACTTTTGAAGCGAACCATCGCCGGCGCCCTGCTTTTTGCGCAGCTCGTCTTGCAGCCACTCGGCACTGACAGAGCGCCCCAGGTTGGGGTTGGTGATGTAGAAATTCTCTGGATGCAGGTACGACCGGTCTTCGATCATACCCTTGGGGAATTCGTAGAGAATCCCCAGCGTCTTGCGATCCTCAATGACGCCATCACGAACATCCCGCCAATACTGCAGCCGCTCCTTGAACACTCCAGCTGGTGGCTCATCGCTTTGGGTGGTCAGGTAAATAACCCACCCTTCATCCCGGGAAATCTGGCCGCCCAGCGCCTCCATGAACATCGCTTCGGCGCTTGGCTTTTTGCCGAATACCCAAAGCTCGTCCACCAGCACCTTGCCAGACTTCTTGCCTGACACGGTGTCGGTGTCTGCCGCTACGACTTTCAGGCTGTTGCGCGTCGTGCGATCGGTGATCGTCCGGATGTGGTCCTGAACGTGAAACATCGCTGACAACTCTTCATCAGCGCGAACCATCGCCGCGGCGGGTTTAAAGGCGTTGTCGGCCACTTCGCGAGTTGGCGCCAGGATCAAGTGCTCCTCTTCCTCGCGCCAGCAGAGAATCAGCGCCGTCAGCATGATACCGGCGGCAATGGTGGATTTGGTGTTCTTCTTGCTGATCAGCAGGCCGAACTCGCGGATCAGCTGCTTGCCGGTTTCCGCGTCGTACCCACCAAAGATTGCCCGGACGAAATCAAAAACCCACTCATCGCAGCAGTCCGCCATTCGCGGCTTGCCGGGAAGATCCGGAACCTTGAGCTCCTTGAAGATCTGAACAGCGCGTTCGGCCTCATCGGCAAAAATTGGCGGTGGGATGATCGACTGCCTACGAACCAACCGCCTTTCCCAATCCAGGCATGCGGTGGTCCATTCCATCGCTACACCTTCTTACCGTTTGCAGCAGCCAGGCGGGGCGGCGCCTGCCGGGTGAATTTGCTCGCGGCCTGCTCAGCTGCCTTCTGCCGCTCTTCCTTCTTGCCGCCCTCGCCTTTGCGCGGGTGCAGAAAAGGCATCAGTGCTTTTGCTGCGTCGACGCGCAGCTTGGGCTCTGAGCCGGCATCATTCATCACGGCCAGCAGGAAATCCTTCGGATCTCGATGAAGCAGGGCTGCGCCCAGGTCGAAGCCTGCTGGTTCAACATCGTCACCGGGTGCTTCCGGGGTCTCCTTGGGCGGAGGCTGTTTAACACTGCCTTTAACAGGATGTAGAGCGTTGAGCTTGTGCAGTTCATTAACCACGTCAGGGTCTTTTGCCAGCCGCGAACCGGCTGCAGATGCCGTCTTTTCTGGACATCCAGCTGCAATGGCTGCGTCTCGATTGGACGCACCTCCCCTGACAGCATCAATGAACCGACGCTTTTTGGGTGTTAAAGCCATTAACAAAAAACTCCAGGGAGGAAAAAATCTGCGAATGAGTTGGGCGCGGTGTCCGAGCGAAAAGGGTTTTCAGATCAGACCCACCCCCCCACCCGAATAGCCCCAAAAAAGGGCAGAAATCGGGTCTGTAGCGTGCTGCAAACGCCCTATCGACGACCTCTAGCCGCCTCGGCTGCAGTCTTCTCCTGGTGGCACGGCACGCACAGGGCCTGAAGGTTGCTGTCATCATCCGATCCGCCCTCAGCGACGTTGATGATGTGGTCGACCTCAAGATCTTTTGTGACCAGGCCGCAGGCCTGGCAGGTGTAGTTATCACGCAACAGGATGCGATCCCGAATGCGGCGCCAAGGTCGACCACCGCGACCAGATCCCCACTGAGTCTCGTTGACCTGCGCGACCGGCGCGGTCGGCAGCATCGTCACGTTCTGCTTGAGGATGTTGAGCTTTGCCATTACCCACCACCAACGGGTGCACCGTTCAGGTAGGTCAGTGGCACGGCATCGAGATCAGAGTCAACGTCATCCGCCAAGGCTTGTATCAGTGCCTGGTTCTGCGTGGCGATCTGCTCCAGCAGCGCAGTCTGCTTCTGCTGCTCTGCCAGCAGGTCGGCAATGTTAGGTTGCAACTGGGCGGTGATGCCGCCATCAAGCACCAGAGCCTGGAAACCAAGGCGCTCAGCCTGAGCTTGCATCACCGGCTGAGCGTTTTCGCGCTGCTCTTGGGTCAGGATCTGCGGAATGCTGATCACCAGCAGGTCTCCCTGCTTGGGGTTCAGCTTCTCGATCTGTTGCGAATAGGCCTCGTGCTCGCTCATAAGCCACCTTTGTCCACTTGTTGATCCACTCGCGCCGGGCGGCGCATCCACTACAGGTCATCAGTCACTACCCTTTCGCCTGGATCCAGACGCCAGGTTCCTTCGCTTGGGATCTGGGTAACGCCACCGCCCTCGGCATACATGTAGTACCTGTACTCAAAGCGCCATGGACCAGGCCGTTTGCAGATGACCAACTGCACGCCATCGTCCACCAGAACGCGCATTGATGCGCCCGGCCTGAAAGCGTCGTCACATTCGTTGCAAGTCATCACCAACCTCCTGCGATCTTGGCTCCTACCACCACGCCCATTAGGAAGACCGCAACCACCAGAATTACGCTGACGCCAGGCGCGTGCGGCATTGAACCGCCACGCATCGACGGCGGTGCCGGGGGCGGCTGCCAGCCAATAGGTCGGCCTGGCCATTCGGTTGTGGGCGGGGGCAATGGCAGAACTGCACGCCTGCACGCTGCGCACAGCGTCTGCTCAGCATGAAACGGTTCTGGCTCGGTCTTCACCCATCGGCATCTGGAGCACTGGAACTCGTACATCATGGCTACCTCTTGTACCAGGTCAGCTGATAGCACCTGGCATCGGCCGGCACCTCAGCTATTGGCCAGCGCAGGCAGTCCATGTGCTTGCGCTCCGGTCTGGTACGGCTCACCCGAAGCGTCTGGACCAGATAGGCAGACCCTGCAGCAGTGGTGATGTAATCGCCAACCGCGATGCCGTCAGCGCCGTCCACGTACAGCTTGCAGGGTGTGTAAGGCGCTCGCGTTCTGGCCATCCCCTGCTCCCTGTGCTACTCGCCGTTCCAGCCCAGCAACTTGAGCTGGTCATCAATCGCGGCCAGCTCAGCCCTGAAGTGATCCGCCAGCGGCTCGGTAACCGACTGCAGGACACCCTCGTCTTGGTAGTCGCCGGTGATGGCCAGTGACACGCCCTTGCCGCTCAGCACCGTGTCCAGCCGACGCTGCACCTGGTCACGGGTATGGAACAGGCTGTACGCGGTCGCGATCTGATTCCGATTCATCTGTGTCTCCGCGCCACGGAACGGCGCATGTCGATTTCGTGGCGCGGATCATTCAACCCGCACAATCTTGGCGACGTTGCCCTTCGCCCGGCAGACCAGCATGGCGGCCAGCAGGTAGAACGCAGTGTTGAACCAGGACACGTCGGCGAACTCGTCATGCAGCACCATGCGGCCTATGAGGCTCACGCACTGCATTCCTGTGACCGCGCATGCCGCCCAGGCCATCAGGGACACGCCCAGCTTGTAGCGGGCATCTGGATATGGCCGATAACGCAGCCCAATCATCACGAAGATGACGGCGCACAACACGGCCTGGATTACGGCAGCCATTCAACCCTCCTTCCTGGCTCGGAGGCGGAAGAACCAAGCCCACCACCTTGGCGGCTGGCCGGTCTGCATCCACTCGATGAGGCCAGAGAACGTGATCACGCACAGCGCGCCACACACGAAGGCGCTGAACCCGGCTGTCTTGGTCCAAGCCCAGCCCATCAATTCGGCAGCACCGAAGTAGCCACCGATCCAACCAGTCAGCAAGTAGCCGACCCGGCGCCAGGTGCTCATGTCCTTGGCGAAGACGACGTAGAAGAAAGCCCCGCCGAAGGACCCCACCAATGTGGCCAGGTCCAGCTGCGGGAAGGCAGCACCCAGGCCGACGCTGGCAAGTACGCCGGTCACTGCAAGGGCGCCGGTACTTGGTTCGGCCATAGGGGTGCTCCACAGAAAAAAAAACCGCTCAAGGCGGGCATTGGATCAGCAGCGATGCAGCATCCCGCCAGGCTTGAGCTCTTCGCGAAGCAGGCGGCGGACATCATTTTCCAGGCTCGGCCCGAGCTTCAGCTCGCTTGCAACAGTGCTGACACCAACCCCAACACCGGCGATGTAGAAACGGCCATCCTCACCCATGGTTACCTTGAGGCTGTAAGGGCATGGATCGGTACCAGAGCTTTCGAGTGCGGCCTTGGTGATGAACACCTGTCCGTCGATCACGACGAATGGCTCCCTGGGCTCGTTGGGACGCTTCACCACTTCCAACTGGCCTACACCCGCTTCCCGCAGAACTGCCTGTGCGGCCCGGATCTGCCGGGCAGTCTCGCCGTGGAAGACAACCTTGCCCATGCGCAGAGGCTCGACTGTCTGGCCGGCATCGATGAGCAGGTCTGCGGTTTCGCAGCTGGTCACGCGGCTCGTCAGGCTTGTGGTAGCACGGGCTTCCGCGACTCTGTTGGTCAGCACCGTTACATGGCCACCTTCCGCGGTGACGGTGCTCGCCAGCGCCTGGACGGCCGTGGTGTCTGCCTTCGTTGCAACCTGGCCGCTTAGGGTGGCCACCTGTGCCTGAAGGTTGCTAACCGAAGCTGACAGGGAAGCGATTGCCGCGAGAACTGGATCGGACATTTGCTTGCTCCAGATACGAAAAAGGCCCACCTGAATGGCGAGCCCTAGACATGCGAAAGGTGGCCCCGTACTACTGTCGAGCTTCCACACAAGACGTTTCACGGAGCGAAAAACGATGAAGGTAACCCTCAAGTGCGCCAAGTGCGGCAGTGATAAGTTCGAGGTTCCGGCTAGGCCGAACGACAACTCGAAGGTCACCTGCGGCAAATGCGGCGCTGTCGAGACTTACGGAAAGCTCATGAAGGCTGTGAGCGACAAGGTCACGAAAGACCTGCAACGGCAGCTCGGGAAACTGTTCAAGTGACCTGATTGTTTCAGCCAGAGGGCGTAGGAAGTCAGCGGCGCCCTCAACCTTTACGTCGAGCTGTAGCTTTTCCATGCGTCCTCCAGAATGAAGAAAGCCCCGGCAGACACCGAGGCTCAAAAAAAACCGGCCTTTCGGCCGGATAATCCGAACTAGCCAACATAGACTGCTACGGCTATGCAAAAGCTCGGATCTCGATATTGCCATGGCGCATTAGGCAATTGCCATACCGTGAAAGACTAGCGCCTCGATTTCTCACAGGAATCTCTCAGCCTCTCCATAGCGTCAGGCGCCATCGGCGCGGTCATCATGGAGCGGTAGGTTATGCGCTCAGGGGGGCTACTTCAGCGCAGATAGAGCTTTACGCTTGCGGGGCAGGGGCTTCATCAATGCTGATGCAGTGCTCAATTTCGGTAATCTTCACCAGCGCCTGCTCTGCAAGCGGATAGGCACCAAAGACCCGTCCTTGGTAGAACACAACCCAAACGAACTCCAATGGCTCCGGGCCACCGAGAGTGCGAACCAAGTTTTGGAACCTCTCGGCCAAGTCATCAAAATGCATCTGCGCCATACCACGCAACACCATGCCGAACGCTCCTTCACTCAAAGCTGCATTCTGCGCTCAGTGAAATTTGCGGGCAACTCGTGGCTGGACTTCACGGGGGTGCGGAGGGCCGGTGCTTCCCGGCTTCGTGGTCTGGATCGCTGGGTCACGTACCCCAGACTCTCATCGCGTAGCCGCCCATTGTCCGCACGGGATTAGACGACGCCACTACCGACTTAGCCCGGCTGCCTGGGCGTGTCATCCGCACAAAAAATAACCCTAGGCGCATCTTTTCTCTTTACGAGTTATACGCCTAGAGGTATAATTTCAACATCAACCACACAAGGAGACGGAGGTGCAAAGCAGGCAGTTGATCAAGGAGCTTGAAGCAGCTGGATGGGTTCTAAAACGTGTCACTGGAAGCCACCACATCTTCAAACACCCCAACAACCCAAACTCGATACCAGTGCCACACCCCAAGAAAGACCTACCAATCGGCACGGTAAAGAGCATCAAGGAACGAGCCGGGTTGAAATAACCCGGCTTCACCCTTTGCAACTCTGTAGGAGACGAACATGCAATACCCAATCTGCATCGAGTGGGGCGACGAAAACACCGCCACCGGCATTCAGATCCCCGATATTCCAGGCGCTGTTACCGCGGGCGACACCTTCGAGGAGGCCTATTCCTCTGCCGTCGAGGTCGCCCATATCATGCTGGAAGAGATCGCCAGTAACGGCCAGGCCATCCCGATGCCAACCAGCGCCGCGGCCCACCGGGACAATCCCGACTTCGCTGACATGGGCTGGGGCATGCTGGAGATCGACATTACGCCGTACCTGGGCAAGACCGAGAAGGTCAATGTCACCCTGCCTGGCTTCGTCATTCAGAAGATCGACCAGTATGTGCGCGATCACAACGTGAAAAGCCGGTCTTCGTTCCTGGCAGATGCTGCCATGGAAAAGCTGGGCCGTTAAAACGCAAAACCCCGGCTGCAATGGCCGGGGTTTAACTGTGTCGCGTTGTTGCAAGCTGGACACGCTGCTATGAAAACAGGTGTTTATCCGTCCGGAAAGAACTTTTTACGCAGCTTCGCGAAATTGTTCCAAGAACGAGTCAACCCAGGCCACTCCCTGCTTGACGATCTCGCGGGCTGATCGCTCGGACATCCTGGACATTTCGCCGATTCGAACCATCGTCCACTTCGATCCGAAGTACAGCCAAACGAAGTCACCCATTTGCTGATTGCGCTGGGTGAGCTTGGCCACCGCCGAGTCGATCACCAGGGCGGCGTCATCGGTCAGGCTGTACTCGGTCCCACCACCAGCTGTCGCTGCAGTTATCGAAGGGGAGACATACCGCGGCACTCCCATCCCATCCATTCGCCAACTACCCCATTGCTCGAGCAGCCATTCGGTATCCCCCAGCGGCTTGTCCATGTAGGTGCGTTTCTTCATGCAGCCCTCCGGGGCGTTGGGTCGGTGTCCAGGCCGAACAGCTCGCACAGCAGCTTGTAGGCATGTTTGTTCTTTGCGCCGCCTTGGATGATCCAAGCCTTGGCGAATTGCTCGAAGCCTTGGTTTGCCCGGGAGCCGTGCCAGTCGGAAACGATATCCATCAAGGCTGCCGAGGCGATCCGGCCGTTCTCCTGGTCCAGCAACAGACGGTTACCTTGCTTCAGAAATTCCCGCTCGACCGGGGTAAGGCTCTTGCGCGGCAGGGCCGCAGTGACGTTACTCATGGCCATCTCCTGACTTGGATTCTTGATTGAACATCCTCCCTTGGGATGGATGCTGTGAGGTGCTGCAACCCGCGCCGTTAGTGGCGTCAGCGGTTGCAGGATTGGTTTTGTGTCCCGGCAATGTCTCGGTGTGGATGGCGGCGAATCCCTGCCCGTCGAGGTGTTGATGCCAAGCCTCCAGCGCCTGACGCTTCAAGCCTTCGGCGGTGGTGTGGATGTAGGTGGCATCCAGATCCTTCATCGCGTGGTTCAGCAGCAGCTCGCCCACCATGTAGTCCACCCCAAGGTCGGTCCATGCCGTTCGGGCCACCTTGCGCAGGTCATGGCTCGACCATTCGCCTTTGGCCAGATCGGTGAACAAGGTATTGGCCTTGCTCGGGCTCAGCGGTGCGCCGTGGCTGCCCGGGAACAGCAGCGGCCCGGTGTAGCCCTGGGCGAACTGCAGGCCCTGGTACCGGCGCAGCAGCGCGCAAGCCTGGGCGGTCAGCGGCAGCGTGTGCTCGGCCTTGGTCTTCGTGTCACCCGCCGGGATGAACCAGCGCCTCGACTCAAGGTTGACATTGCGCCAGCGCGCCAGCCGGGTCTCACCCAGCCGCGAACCGTGGCACAGCATCATCAGGGCCAGCATGCAGCCCGCCGGCTCCACCTCGAAGCGCTCGGCCATCACCGCCAGCAGGCCCGGCACATCATCCCCGCGCAGTCGCGCCGGTCGCGGCCTGATCCGGGTTCGCACGAAGTCGGTGAACTTCAGCGAGGCCATGGGATTGGCTGGCAGCATGTCCAGACGCAGGGCCTGGCGAAACGCGACCGAAAGGACGCCGTAGACCGAGCGCACGAAGGACAGGGCATAGCGCTCCTGCAGCGGCCACATCAGGCGCTGGTCGATCGCCTGCTTGTTGGTCTCGGCCAGCGGCAAGTCACCAAGGCGCGGCACCAGGTGGCGATCAAGCGCTGACTTGGCGCTGGCCTTGCGTTTGGCCGACAGGCCACGGTCACGGTTCATCCGATCGCGGTACCACGCCAGCACATCGCCCACCGTGGCCCAGCTGGTGGTGGTGGACTTGGCGTCGGCATCGGCGGCACGACGAGCCAGGATCGCTGGCAGCGTGGCCAGCATGGTCTTGGTGTTGATGCCCGGGTAATCGCCAGCCTTGCCCCAGCGCCCACGCACCACGACGTGCCAGGCGCCGCGGGAACGGTCCACAGTCGAGAAACGGAACCGCAACTCCCGGTGGCGGGTGTCGCGCAGTTGGAAGACCTCACCAGCAGCGTGCCGGCGGATCTCCGCGTCACTGAGGGTAACGGTGAGGGTCTTGGTGTCGCTCATGCGTCCCTCCTCGGCCATAGGTTCAGGCCCTTCTGATCGCCAGCGTCATAGCAGGCGCGGGCCTTCGCGTGGCGGTTGTTCCAGCTCTCGACAGCGATCCGCATCACATCCGCCACCTGCAGGTCATAGAGGCGCTCGAACGTGCTCAGGGTCAGCGTGTCGATGTTCGGCCCCTGCGCGCCGCAGTCGTGGCACCAGACGTGCGCCGAGACCATCGGGAACTCGTCAGAGGGGTCGAAGGTGTGGCCCTCAGAAATTTCGGTACCGGCTTCATCCTTGGCCGTGATGCAGGGCGGCCCTTCGCAGAATGGGCATGGCGCCATCTTGATTGGCTCGGTCACAGGTCGGCCCCCTTGTAGCGCTGGGCGTAGCTGCCACGCCCAGCCTCGACCTCATCATCGCTGGGCAGCGAACCGGCGTAGGTGGCGAACCGGCCATACTGCCCCTCCTGCTGGACGATGCAGCTGCCAACCCGCGCATGGCGACACTTGGTCATCAGGATCTCCGTGAGACCGTTCTGGCCCTCCTCCGTATCCATGTCGCGATGCACCATCAGGATGCAGCTGGCGTCGGCCTCGATCTCACCAGAGTCGCGCAGGTCGCTGGATTGGGGCTTCTTCCCAGGGCGCTTGGTTGAGTCACGGTTCAGCTGGGCCAGCTCAATGACCGGGATGGCCATTTCCTTGGCCAGCTGCAGCAGGGCCTTGCTGATCTTGCCCACTTCCTCGGTACGAGATCGGCCACCACGCTCGCTGCGCACCAGGGTCAGGTAGTCGACCACGATGCCGGCCAGTCCGTGCTCGCGCTGGCACTGCCGAGCCGTGGCGCGAATAGTGGACGGCGTCTGCACCGGGTCGTCACAGACGAAGAGCGGGGCTTCCAGGGCCAATCCTACGGCACCGCTCATCCTGGCCCAGTCGTCTTCGCGCATCTGGGCCGGGTTATCCAGCTTGTGCAGAGCCACCCCTCCAAGCGAGGCGATAGCGCGCAGCCCCAGTTCTTCGCCGGGCATTTCGATGGAGAACACCAGCCACGGCTTCCGCTCCTTGACGGCGTTGTGCTGTGCGATCTGCAGGGCCAGGGTGGTCTTGCCACTGCCCGGCAGGCCGGCGATTACGGTCACCTTCTTCGGGCGAAGGCCTTGGACCAGCTCATCCAGCTTTTCGAGCCCCGTGGAGGGCCACTTCGGCGCCACCCCTCGATGCTTTTCATCCACCAGGTCGGCGGCATCTCCCATCCATTGATCCAGCCGCTTGTAACCCTTGGCCTCGCCATCAAGATTGCGCAGGTCTGCTATGGCCTGCTGGGCAGCGGCGATTACTTCGCCGGTAGGTGCCCCGGCCTGCACCATTTCCTGCGCGCCGCCTGCCACGTCAAGAATGCGCCGAATCACGCCCCATTCCTTGACATGCTTAGCGTAGGCCTTCCAGTTGGCCAGAGAAGGCACCTTGCTGGCCAGCTCAGCGGCATAGGCCATGACGTTGTCGCCACCCGGGAGCAGCCGTTGAACTGCCCCCAAGGTCACCGGATCGATGGGCATGGCTTGCTCGCGGCACTCCAGCATGGCCTCGAACAGGGCCGCATTGTCGGCGTGATAGAAGTCGGCCGAGGTCATCTGGCCGAGCATGTCCTCGACCAGGCCTTCGTCTTGCTGCAGCGAAGCGTGAATGACCGCACCAAGCACCCCGTGCTCAGCCTCGTCGCTGTAGAGAGCCCTCATGCCGCAGCCCTCTTCGATTCCCAAGTGAACCCGACTTGCTGCCCGCCGTTCTGACGCAATCGGTCAAGGGCGCGTTCGCCAATGTAGGATTTGAGGCCGTCAGCGTTCAAGTTGCTGATCACCACAGTCGGCAGCACGGACTGATACCGGCGGTCGATGATGCTGTGCAGCAGGCCCAGCTCGTACTCGCTGCCCTTCTGCGCACCGATCTCATCGATCACCAGCAGGTCCAGGCCGCCAAGATGGACTGCCACGTCACGGTCGGTGTAGCCAGAGCCAGGCGTCATCGACGCACGGGCAATGCTCACGATGTCGCCAGCCGGAATGATCAGCGCCTCGCCGCGGTCGGCCACCACCGCGCGGACGATTGCGCTGCCCAGGTGGGTCTTGCCGCAACCGACGTTGCCGGTCAGCAGCAGGCACCGGCCAGCGCGGTAGTTGGCCGGGAACTGCTCAGCATACGCCCGACATTTCGCCAGTGCCTTGCGCTGCGGGTCTCCATCGACCTGGTAGTTGTCGAAGGTCGCGCCAGCAAAGCGAGGCGTGATACCGGCAGCGATCAAGGCCTCGTTGGCTTTCTCTACTTTGTGCTGGGCGGTGGCCAGAGCGCGCTCAGCCGAGTCGCGACGCGTGGTGTGCAATGCCTCCCAGGCGCAGCGCTTGCAGCCACGCGCCAGCATCGAGCCGTCCAGCTGCTCGACTTCGGTCATGTCGACCTGGCCGTGCACGGCGCACTCGCCGGAGAAGATGCGCATGAAGGGGCGACGGTGGAAAAGATCAGAAATTCGAGCGGCCATCGTGGCTCTCCTGGTACATGTCATCGGTGTGCTGCGGAAGGTTGTTGAATGCGCTGCCTTGGGCAGCTGCGCCAGCTGGTTGCAGAACGTCGTGCCAGCGCTCGCCGTTGAGCCAGGTGGAGGCCATCGGCACGTACTGGCCGGCATCCTTGGTCCAATCCCGCGACACGCAGTGCTGGGCCAGAGCGGTGATCATCACGGCCTGCAGTTCTGCGTCAGGGTTGATCTTGCTCCAAGCCTTCAGTGCGTCCTTCCGGCTCTTCTTTTTCGGGTACAGCTTCCAGAACTGCTCGAACCCATCCGCCACCGAAGTGCACTTAGGTTTAGGTTCCTTGACTGGTTCAGAAAGGTGACTGGTTCTGGGGGCAGCTGCCGCCCCACCCCCTGGGTTTTCTCCCGCCCCACCTAGGATTTCTGCCGCCCCACCGACTGGGGCAGCTCCCGCCCCACCAGATAGGTTCAGGTGAAACAGGTTCGACTGGTTCAGTTCGCCAATACGACGAAACTCTCGGCGCACCAAACCTGCTTTCTCAAGCTCGCGGATGTGCGCTTTTACGGTCGAGCGTGCGATCTCGCATTGATCGGCAATGTGCTGATAAGACGGCCAGCACTCGCCCTGGTCGCTGGCGTTGTCCGCCAGCTTGATCAGCACCAGCTTGCGCAGCGGGTTGCCGACCTTGGTCTTCATGGCCTTGACCATCAATTCCATGCTCATGGGTTCAGATCTCCAACTCAGCGGTGATCCGCTGGACAAACTGGTCGTAGGGTTCAGCCATCGCGATGCCCTGCTCTTCCAGCGCGACCCGATATGCCTTGGCTGTGCTGTAAACCACCCACCGCTCGCGCTCAGGCAAATTTCGAGCCCCGGCGTAACTGGGCCATGGGCCCATCACCAACGATTCGCCGCCGCAGGGCTCAGTCGCTGCAGCCAGTCCGTCCGGATCGATTGCAAGCCGTTCAAGAAACGCCTTGTTCACCTGCTCCCGAAGCTCAAGGGCAGGGAACCCGGTTAGTCGCCGAACCAGCACCCGCAAAGCCCACTGAGCCATGAGCACTTCAAACTTGGCTTCTCGCAGAGAGTCTTCCTCTGCCTCATCCGAGAAGAAGATTTCCTCAGCCAGGTCGCAGTGGTTCCAGGCCCGGTACGCGAGCTGGTCGTTGGTCAATGGTTCGAAATACGCCTCGTTGATCACCACCGGATCGGTGGGCTCCCGGCCGAACAGAGGAATCACGTTGTCGGTCATTGCGGCGCCCTCGGGTTGACCTTGAATCGCCCTTGTGGGATCTCCGGATGGGTTGCACGCTCGGATGTGACGTACGCGCATTGCTCCACGAACTGGTCAAATCGGCGCGTGATTGCCGGCTTGGGCCAGATCGCGAAAGGCTGTCCCCCTTCGTCGGAATGGCGGCTGCGCACCATGGCAAATGGCAGCGGTGCCCCTGACACTTCACGCATCACCGCGTTGACCACCCAGGCCGGCAGGCCATGGCGATTGTTGATGCGGTCGCGGATCGTGGTGATGGTCTCGAAGCCGCTGGGCACGGAATCGAGATAGCGGACCTGTTCAAGCTTGGTCGTGCGATCTTCGACGCGCTCCAGCGCCACCTGGTGGGCCGCCTGCTGCCGCTCGATGGCGACCAGCTGGTTCGCACTGGCGGCAATGAGCTCGGCCTGGGTCATCGGTCGGGCCTGCTGCCCCTCCAGTTCGTTCAGTCGAGCAAGCACGCGACGGCGCACGCCCTTCGACTCGCGCATGGCGACCAGCTTGCATTGGTCAGCGGTGAGTCGAAGCCCTTCGGACTGCGTGTTGTTCAAATTTTGCACTACGAAAGTTTCGTAGTGCTCCCCGTCGAGCTCATCCTTGCAGCGAGCAACGAAATCGTTATGACGGACCGCCCCTTCGCCGAACGCAGCGCGGGCTTCATTGACGAGCGCCAGCAGCTCAGGGGTGTCCATGGTGGTGAAGGCGGTAGAAGGCAGATTCATGCCGCACCTCCCACATCTTTTGCTTCGTGGGAGGCTGCAGCGTCACGATGGGGGTAGAGGAAGTTGCGCGTGTCGAAGACGACACGCTCCATAAGGCGCTCAAGCTCGCACACTACGGGGTTATCAAAGCCGCCGAGACCAGGGACAACCTTCGACCAATACAGGCTTTTGATGGCCCGGAACGCCTCGCGGGCTTCGTTGAAGCGTGAGATTTCCGCGGCGGTGAGGGTTACGTCATAGACGATCTCACATTGCGCTCCGCCGCCCTGCCATGCTGGGATAACTTGGCTAGTTGAATGGCTCATGCTGACGCCTCCGATCCGAAGGCCAGCCAGTCCGTGCTAACGCCGCAAGCACGAGCCATTTCTGCAACGTACGTACTGCGCTGGGATTCCCCCCTCTCAAGCTGCGAGATTGATGCCTGTTCGATGCCAATCTTCTTCGCCAGCTTGGACTGGGTCAGACCCGCCCATGCACGAGCAAGAACAAGGCGTTCACCTATTGTTCTGCAGGGGCCATCGACAGGTGGCGCACCACGTTCGGGTAAGGTGCTGTTTTGTGGCGCGCCTTCCATCTCCGGATCAACGCCGGCATGCGCTGCATAAACGAGCGCCAGCGCTGACTCCGCTGCATAAAATACGAGTGTGGCGTGCTGCGTGACGGTAGGGTCCTGCATCAGCTCACGCAGGCCGGCCAAAACGGCCTCAAGGCGATCGGTGGCGGCGCCCAAGGATTCATGAACGGGAATATCTCCAGCAGCCTCAAGCACATCGTGCAGGCCATACGTGGCGAACGGGCTCGAAAGAGTTTCGGCTTGAGGTCTCATTGCTCACCCCCGCGGCCCGCAGCGGCGGCAACGCTCTTTTCAACCGACCAAACCAATGCGCTTACGGTCTCTCCCAGGAAGCTCAGGGCGGCCATGCCATCACAGTACGCCATCTCACCCATGTTCAGGCTGTCGTGCATGTGTTGGCAGAGTTGGCTCAGGCCGGAAGACAGGGTACGGGCCGCGCGCAGAGCGTCTTCGGCGTTCATCCCAGCATCAACGCTGAGCAACTGGTCGGCAACTGGGCTGATTGGAGCATTCAAGAACCCCACCTTGGTGGTGAGGATTGCTTGCACCGATGATTGCGCGGTGGTATTTTTTGGGTGCGACATATCGCCGTCTCCTAATGAAAGACGTTTCAAGAAGGTCCCCTGCAAGGGACTGGATTTAAAGAACCCGCCGGCAAGCGGGTTTTTTTGTGCCTGGACGAAGAGGATTGTTCTTGTCCAAATCACAAAATTAGGCGCCTTTACCCTGGGCGGGCGGGCGGACTAGATGATTGCTCGCGCACTTCACACTCCTTTGAAAGCGCAAAATGCGCTTGAATTTTTGTCGAATGATTCAAGCGACAAGTGGTCGCCATTGGAAGGCCCGCAAGAGGCCCTTTAGGCAAAGAGAATCCTTGAAGCGCTCGGCAGGTGACACCGAAGTCACTGCATTTGCTCTCGGTGTCCGAGCTCACGGCAAAACCTCAGCACTGTATGAATGAACAGATCCATGGAGAGGCTGTGCCGATTGCACAGAAACTGTGATCATTTCTTCAAGGTCGGCAAGGGTCTTGCCGCTTGCTCCTACGGCAGGAAATGACCGGATTTCAAATGCAGCGCAGCGATCAGCCCCGAGGCTGACAACGTAAATGGTTCTTCCAGATCGGACAGCTTTGCTTACCGCTGCCTGTGAAAGCCCGAGACGCCGCGCAGCATCTTTCTGTCCTCGGCAGTCAACGAAATGGGTTAGAGATACAGGCGTCATGGGGCTACCTGAAAGTGGCTATTACCGGGAAAAATAACCTGCGGTGATTTTTTTGTAAATACCTGCGGTGTTTGTCGCCCATAATCTACGGTTATACAATGGACGGTATGAAAAAGCGCACCCTCACTCCAGAAGAGCTCGCTGAATGCCAGGCCCTGAAGGCCGTCTACCTGGCCAGCAAGAGCAATCACGGGCTCAGCCAGATGAGCCTTGCCGAAAAGTTAGGCATCACCCAGTCAGCCGTTTCGATGTACATGAACGGGGTAAACGCCCTGAACCTGCCTATCGCGCTCGGCTTCGCGAAAGCCCTCAACGTGTCAGTGGAGGACTTCAGCCCTCGTCTTGCGAAAGAGCTCGGGGATGCTTTGCCCAATGCTGCTGGACCATCGCAACTGGGCGTCGAGACCACGCAGCCTAGAAAGGGCGACGACATGGAGCTGCTCGGTTCGCTTTCCGCCTGGGAGGACGGTGACCCCGTCGATAGCGATGAGGTAGAGGTGCCTTACTTTGCAGAGGTTGAGTTTGCTGGTGGAAATGGAATGACTGAGGTCGCGGAAATCGCCGGCAGACAACTGCGATTCAGCAAAGACACCCTTCGCGCCGCCGGCGTGAATAGCAACAGCGCCGCAGTCGCTCGGATCAAAGGCTCAAGCATGGAGCGTTTGATTCTTGATGGCGCAGCTATTGGCTTCGATATGAGCGACACGCTGATCTATGACGGCGACATCTACGCCTTCAATCATGGGGGCATGTTGAGGGTAAAGTACCTCTACCGCCTACCCCATGGGGCGGTACGTATCAGCAGCGAGAACAGTCACGAGTATCCGGACGAGATCATGAGCGCCGAGGATTGGCAGCGAGAGGTCAAGATGCTGGGGCGGGTCTTCTGGTGGTCCACAGTCCGCAGATCACGCCGTCGCTAACGCACTTCTAAGCCCGGAGACCCCGGGCTTTTTTACGTCACCTGAAAAAATATGACCGCAGGTTATTGACCGATTGTATAACCGCTGATAATTTCCTTCCCAACGACGAACACACTCTCGGGTGGCGATATGGAAATGACTGTTGGTAATTGGCATGGAATCCAAGGCTTGCTCGCCCCACGTGAGCTTGAAGGCGTACTGCACTGCGCGAACGACCGGACAGTTAAAGAGGCTGCCAGAGAGATGAATATCAGCCCGGCAACTCTCAAAAAGCGCTTGGAAAGTGCGCGTTTGAAATTAGGGGCTGGAAGTATTCGGGCCTTGGTTCTTGAGGCGTTCAAGCGCGGACTGATCAATCCAGCAGCTACTACCCTAGCAGTGATCATGGCCATTCACGGAATGATCGGTGATGACCACGATTTCACCCGTATACGTCGAGGCGGCGGTCAAGGCCGGAAAGTGGAATTACGAGTAGCAACCCGGCGCGCCGAATGCGCTCTGGCGGTGGCGTAACGCTCCCCGCCTGACCTGATCCAACCCTGATTTTTGCGAAAGCCAACAAACGCGGCGGGCCTTTGCTCGCCCTGGAGAAAGTGATGAAACCACCCTCAATCAGAACGCTGGACCTGCTGATCAATCTGACTTGCGCATTTCTGTACGCGGTCATTTCGCTGGCAGTACTGCGCTTCATCGCGCCATCCCTGGTCAGCAGCGAATCCGATGCCCTGGTGATTATCGGCCTGGCACTGATCGCCATCTGGCTGATCGGGTCGATCGCCCTCGCCTACCACCTTTTCAACAAGCGCCGCGCTTCTGCGGCAATCACCAAAGAGGAAGACCAATGAAGCGTTTACTCGCTGCTGTATCGCTGTGTGCTCTCGCCGTCCTGGGCGGATGCTCAAAGGTTCCGGCTGGCAACGTCGGCGTAATCGTGAACCTGTACGGCTCGGAAAAGGGCGTTGAGCTCAAGGAAGTCGGCACCGGCAAGTACTGGGTTGGCATCAACGAAGAGCTATACCTGTTCCCGACCTTTACCCAGACCGAGACCTGGACTGGCGACGAGACGATCACCTTCCAAACCGTCGAGGGCATGAAGGTCGGCGGCGACGTGGGTATCACCTATGCAGTCGCTCCGGACAAGGTCACCACCCTGTTCCAGAAGTACCGCGCCGGCATAGACGAGATCACCAACAAGTTCCTGCGCAACATGGTCCGCGACGCTTTCAATGACGTTGCCTCCACCCTCCCGGTGGAAAGCGTGTACGGCGCAGGCAAGGCCGACCTCCTCACAGCGGTGGAAAAACGTGTGCGCGCCCAGGTTGCGCCAATCGGCATCAACCTCGAGCGGATCTACTACGCCTCCGATCTGGCCCTGCCGCCTCAAGTGACCAACAGCCTCAATGCCAAGATCCAGGCAACCCAGATGGCTGAACAGCGCCGTAATGAGGTCGCACAGGCCAAGGCCGAGGCAGACAAGGAGCGCGCTCGCGCCCAAGGCGAGGCCGACGCCAAGCTGCTGATTGCTCAGGCAGATGCCAAGGCGATCGAGGTCCGCGCCCAGGCGCTGCGTGCCAACCCCGACGTGGTGACCCTCAACGCCGTTGAGAAGTGGGACGGCAAGCTGCCGACCTACACCGGCGGGCAAGCCCCTTTTCCCTTCATCGGCATCAAGTGATCGCAAGGGGTGGTGAATGTCACCACCCCTACCCCTACAGGAGTTTGACCATGCTAATCCTCACCAGAAAGATCGGCGAATCCATCAAGATTTCCGACGACATCACCGTTGTTGTGCTGGGCGTGAAGGGCAGCCAGGTGCGCCTGGGCATCGAAGCGCCGGAAGGCGTAGCTGTGCACCGCGAGGAAATCTTCGAGCGCATCCAGGCCGGTCTGCAGCAATCGGCGCCGGCAAATCAACCTGAGCCCGACCGGTCCGAACCGCTGTACGCCAACCGCACCGAATCGGAGTGGCGCCAGCTGCTGGCTGAGGAACAAGCCGTGCAGGCAGATCAGGAGGTGTCCCATGGCCTTTGAATACGGCTCCCGCGACGCGGACAAGTTCGTCGTGCGACTGCCAGATGGCATGCGTGACCAGGTTGCAGCGGCAGCCAATGCAGACGACCGCTCGATGAACTCCCTGATCGTCACCGCGATTCGCAACGAACTGGATGGACGCGCCCGTGCCAACGCTCTCCTCGATGCGCTGGCCCAGGCAGCAAAATCCAAGGGGGTTCAACATGCAAGCGCCTGACCGTATCACCTTGGTTTTGAAAGCGCCCGAGGGTGGAAGCCTTGAGCAGGTCCTGCCGTTCGCTCTCCGCGGGGCCCACGTTTCAATCGGGCGCGGCTTGGCTGTTATCACCGGGGCCAGCCAGGGCGACCTTGTTACCCCAGCGCTTGACCGCGAAGAGTTCTCTATCGATAACCACGTCCGCATGGCCGCCGATGCTCGCCGTTACCGCTTTCTCCGCGACCGCAAGCGCATCGAAGACCCCGATGAAGACCTGCTGGTGGTGCGTGGCGATAACTGGCTATCCGGCGAAGAGCTGGACCAGGAGATCGACACCGCACTGCGCGTGCAGGCCATGCAGCAGCAGGTGGTGCAGGACATGCAGGAGCAGCCATGAAGCAAGTCGATCTGCTCCTGCTGCTGTGGGATGCCCTGCAGCAGCGCCAAACTACCTTTGGCCAAGTGCTCGACCTGTCTGCCGCTTGTGGCCTGGATGGGCGCCGTGTGCTGGCCGATCACTTCGACTCACAACTTGGACACGGTCGGCCTGGGTTCCTACACGGCCCCGTCGTCGGCAACAGCCAAATTGCCGCCCGTTGCGAACAGGCGGGCCCGATCAGTGCCCCAGGTGAGCGCTTTGCTAATGGTCTCGCCCGGCCTGCTCGGGTAGTACTCCTCAAGAAGGAGCAGCCCGTCAACGCGATATACACCGATAAAGAGTTGAGCCACACCGTTACGAGAGAGGCGGCTCTGAACATCAATCGTGGTGCCATCGCTGAGTTTCTCGTCATGGCTACGATGGTGAAGTTGATGGTCTGCCCATTCCCAAAACCTAGCACCTCGATTCTTCATAACTCCCCCATCCCTAGAAGTGTTCTGAGCATTAACTTCATGCCTTTCAAGGTTTATAAGCCAAATACTCGCCTGTCAATAATCCTCCAGCCCAGAGCCGCCAGTATAGTTTCAGGAGGTTTCCAATGATCAAGCGCCGATCAATCAACCCCGCCGCCCTCCCCGCCATCGGCCAGCCCCTGGGCGGCGGCTTCTTCTCCGGCCGTCTCTTCTTCGATGGGGCTGAGCACGCAGTCATCGACGCAGGTCGGGAGTTCGAAGTGGCTGCCCATTGGTGGCAGGAGGAAGGCCCACGCCCACGCATCCGGGGTGCCACGTCGCGTTTCGACGGCTTGGCCAACACCCAGGCCATGGCCGCCGAGGGCAGCGCTATCGCCCGCAAGGTGCTGGGCATGAACATCCGTGGCACCTGGGGGTGGCACATCCCGTCGATCGAGGAGCTGCAGCTGCTGCGCTGCAATCTTTTGCAGCTCCCGGACTGGAGGCACGACGGGTCGTACACAGTCAGGGGTGCGGTCCAGGCATTCAGCCTGAGCGAGTACTGGACCAGCAGCCAGAAGGCGAACGCGGCAACTGCGTGGTGTATGCACATGCTGCCCTGGTGCGTGCCCGATACGAACTGGGTGAGCAAGTGCAAGGGCATCAGGCCGGTGCGCACCTTGCTGATCAGCCAGGAGGCTTTCGTCCACGCTCCGTCGACCGATACGGGCGTGCCCAGCGCCGATTTGCGCGGCCTGGCCAACCAGCACGCTGTGGCCACCGTGCTCGAGCGGTTCGTGAACGAGGACACCGGCAAATTCTACGGACGCACGGACGCATTGGTAGCTGAGCTGGCGGCACTGGCAACGGCTGTTGTGACAGGTCAGCGTGACAACCAAAACCTGGCGCGTCAGGTGGAGTAGATCAATGCGCTACATGACCGTCAGAAAGTTCGCCAGCGAGTCTGGCTACACCGAGGACGCGATCCGCTCAAAGATCCGCGACGGGATCTGGCGGCTGGGTGAGATTTGGCTAAAAGCGCCGGATGGCCGGACGCTGATTGACATGGAAGGATATGAATCATGGGTAGAGGCGGGAGCGGTGTCAGGGCAGTCTCAGACTCGAGCATCGAGATCACGTTCATGTACCGGGGTGTTAGGTGCCGCGAGCGCGTCGCGCTCAAGCCCACCGCCACTAATTTGAAGAAGGCCCAGCAGCATAAGGCCGCGATCGAGCACGCCATTGCCCAGGGGACGTTCGACTATGCCGTCACGTTCCCCGGCTCCCCCCGCGCCGCCAAATTTGCACCGGAGACCAGCCAGGAAACCGTGGGCGGATTTCTGACCAGGTGGTTGGCCGCTAAGCAGAAGCACATTTCCAGCAGCACCTTCGCGGGATACAGGAAGATTGTCGAGCTGAGGCTGATTCCAGCCCTCGGCCATAACCTGGTCATCGAGTTCAAACGCAAGACGGTTCGTGACTGGCTGGACGGCCTGCAGGTAAGCAACAAGACACTGAGCAACATCCAGAGTTGCCTCCGATCAGCGCTTTACGACGCTGTCGACGAGGAGCTGCTGGACATCAACCCGCTGGCCGGGTGGACATACGCCAGGAAGGAAGCGCCGCCGAAGGATGACGATGTGGACCCGTTCTCGCCTGAGGAGCAGCAGGCAATTCTGGCAGCCTTGAGCGGCCAGGCCAGGAACATGGTTCAGTTCGCACTCTGGACTGGGCTCCGAACGAGCGAGCTTGTCGCCCTAGATTGGGGAGATGTGGACTGGGTGCGGGGACAAGTGATGATCAGCCGGGCAATGACCCAGGCGGCAGGTGGTGAGGCGGAGACGACCAAGACGACGGCCGGTAGACGGTCAGTGAAGCTGCTACGCCCTGCCCTTGAAGCATTGAAAGCGCAGAAAGAGCATACCTTCCTGGCCGATAAGGAGGTCTTTCAGAACCCGCGCACGCTGGAGCGGTGGGCCGGAGATCAGCCGATCAGGAAGACGATGTGGCACCCGGCAATGAAGAGAGCCGGTGTAAGGTACCGTCGCCCGTACCAGACCAGGCACACTTATGCATCCATGATGCTGTCGGCGGGCGAGCACCCAATGTGGGTGGCTAAGCAAATGGGGCACAGCGATTGGACTATGATAGCAAGGGTATATGGCAGATGGATGCCCGCTGCTGATGAGACTGCAGGAAATCGAGCTGAAGCCGTCTTCGAGCAAGTAGGCAATCAAAAATCGCTTACTGATCAAATAGATACCGCAGAATAAAAACTAATGCTTTGACGCCCTCATGCGGCCGATAGAAAATGCGCGCCAAGTCACAATGCCACCATCGGATACCGCTTTATGCCAACAAATGGATTTGATTTTCTCGAGCCCCTGCCTGATAGCTGCCCGCCTGCGAACGTGACGGTGCCAAGCGAACCTACGCTATGGAGACTCCTGAGGGCGCCAAACCACACGGCGAGCGATTTCGACTCACAGCGTAAACGCTCATCTACCCATAAGTACCCGGACGAATGCTCAGCCAGATCAGTTTCGCTAATGACCTCGCTGGCCGCATGTCGAGCAGCCGTGAAAAGCCCTCGAATGGTTAAGATGAAGTTTACTCATGCTGTGGAGGTTCCGTTTAGTAAGGACTATGGCGTCTGGCACAAAGACCAACCTACGCATGTGAATTGGTGGCCATACAAATCAGTTGACCCGACAGCGATCGTGGGGAAAGTCGAGGCTCTCAATGGCTAAGCTAACAGTTGAAAAGATTCTGCTTAGCTACGATGTCCCCTTGATCGCGCTCGCCAGAGCGAACAACGGAGATAAATATTTAGGCGTTAACTACGACGACGGCGAAACAGCATTCAAATTTTATTTCTCCAGGATAAAAACTGAACACCTTAAGCAACTGTATGCTGAAAAAATTGATGTTCACTATGCCGTGACCAAGCTACATAAAGGAAAGTATCAGCTTGGAGAAGTTTGGGGTACTGTCGGAGAAGAATTCAAAACGAAAAGCGCAGAAGAGCTACCCGCCGATGCTCTACCAGAGCCGGGAATGTTTATTCCTGGCCATGCTGAAGAAAGCTTAAACAGCGATTTCAAAGTAGTAGATATAGATGGTCGCTGGGAAATCAGCGACTTGAGACGCTTTTCCGACTTGGTACAGGATTGCTATTCGTTCGGCTTTGCTCTTCTCGGCGCAACTGGCCAAGCGGCCACAAAAAAAATAAATGCACTTTTTCACAAGCATCCGTGGAGAGGTGGCTTTAGCTCTGTAAACTTCTTCAAAGAACTGTATAGAAACATCCCAAACCAAGATAGGGCTGCGATACGTAAAATCGATTACGCGTCACCAGGGGAAATAAGATTTTATATGAACGGAGATGTCGCAGACTCTATCCGCGAACTAGTGAACGAGATCAATGACAAAGATAGCCCGGCTCGCGAGGCTTACAAAAAAGCATATGGTCACCTTCAGAACCTAGGCTGGCTTAGCAAGTCAGATACAGATATCAAGCTATCGGACCAAGATATCATTGATCTTGTTGAATTACTGGACGATACGTGTGAGGCGTTCGGATTAGACGACTGCGCTGCGCATATTCTGGAGCTGGCGAGCATGGATCCACTGTCAGCCATAAAAATTGTTCTGGCATACTACAGACGACTTCAAGGTTTAGCGGACTACGTGGCGACAGGAAAGGCCCAAGACATTTTCCACGATGCATAAAATGACAGCTTAATGCCAGCTTCCAGGCTGTAGGCAAGCAAAATCAAGGGTCAGACGCGGGTTCAAATCCCCCCGGCTCCACCAAATTCCAAAAAAGAAGACGCCCCCGGGCGTCTTTTTTTGTGCCTGTGATTGGCTGGCCTGGGGCCAGAAGATCAGATTTAATCCCTTCCGCGTAGGACGTTTCCCAAAGATACTCCCTGCGCCTGTTTTCCGTTGCGGTCGCTATTTCAGGGTTTTAGGCTCGGTGGGTCGTTGCTCATCAACGACCGGCTTTGACAGGCCGCTACGGTAAACAACAAAACGGCTCGTCGTTATGGCGGCTGTACGTGCGGGCACGCTTGCGTGCGCCGGAGCTTGTTGTTTCCGCCGGTCTGTCAACCCGCGTACAGCTGCCACCCGCTGTTTGACAGCAGAGGGTGGCGGCCCTGAAATGGAAGCAATCATGTTGAAGATAGTCCCCGACCCACCCCACCTGTCCCACTCCCTGGAAGACACCACCATGCTGGCTACTGATTACGCGCTTTGCGCGGAAGCCGTGGCACAGCAAGCGATGCTGATGCAGCCCAGGTCGCCCGCCTCTGTGTTGATCATGGCCTCGATGCACGGGCTGGAAACGCTACGCCGTCTACTCGAATCGGCACTAGCGCAAATACAAAGACCAGCCGGCCCGCACCCCATGCACTGACCCCAGCGGGGCTGGCTCACGCAGTCCACACTGTGGGAGCCCGGCTTGCCGGCGATAGGGCCAGCCCAGGCAACACCAAGACCAGGGATAATGCTCGATGACAACCGAAAACACCCAATGCACTGTCGGCAAAACCATCTTCTTCCAAGGTGAAAACCAGACCCACCCGCTGTTCCGCATCGAACCGGGCATCCCCTGCCAGAACGCCCGTGAACAGGCGTCGGAGCTGATGGGGTATGCGCGGGATTTGACCATTGATGGCCTGATGGAAGACAAGCCGAAGCTGATCTGGGCAGCGCACTATCTGTGCGCTTTGGGGAAAGCACTACTGGATGATGCGGAGTTGGGGATGATGCGCTGAATTCCAGGTTTATAGGCTATGGGGGCCAGGCTTTGCCGCTGGCTCTCACGAAAACCCCAGGTACCTGTTTCCCCGCTCGTGGTAGGAGCGGGTTTACCCGCGAAAGGGCCGGGCCTGCTGGCCAGTTTCTGCCAGGAATTGTGCATTGCCGGTACCACCGTATTCGCGGGTGAATCCGCTCCTACACCAATCGATGATACCGACCCGGCGCCGCAGGACCACCGGCCACCCCCGCCCGTTAGTAGGAGTAACTGTCTTTCTCAAAATTTGAAAAGCTTGCGCAATTCATTGTGGGAGCGGGCTTGCCCGCGAAGCAGGCGAAGCGGTGTCTGGCACCGGCTCCGCCGGTGTTCGCGGCATTGCTCCTTTGGACACCGCAGCCAGTAGCCCCGTTTACCACCTACTCAACCAAAACGATCAACGCCCTAGGTTGATGTCTGATCCGTAAGTGCTGAATCAGAGATCCCGATCCCTTGTTGATTTCTCGAATGCCCCACCGTGTTTCTTACTGATGCCTGGGTATTGGTCAGACACATGGGGTCCAGGAAAAGTAAGGCTGTGCCACAGACGATAGTCCTAGGTGAACGATTTGCCGGTAAGGCCGCCGACCGCCAACCGACTACAGGAGCCGCCGACCGATGATGGCCTAGTGGAGCACATCCAGAAGGCTGCCTGCCTCAGCATACGACCAAATCAAAGACCAGACGGGATGCCGATATGCTTGCGGGATGCGGGTTCAGTAATAGCAACAATTGGGCGCTCAAGATTCAGAGCAAGAAGCCTCATCGATCTCCTTTCAACGCGCGTCCATCCAACCAGGGTTGCTAATCCGCCGTGGTTAGATGGGCCTCATTTTGAAGAGCTAAAAGCCACGATGTTCTCCGGGATGCATCACGCAATTCCATCAGTGGATAACCGTTTTTCGCGTCCCAAATAGCGGTGAACTCGACCGTTGACCGGGTTTATCCGCAGGCCTAGAACTGGCCATACAAACGCTGTCGATACCCGCAACCCAGGTGGCCCGAACCTTGAAGGTCACACCGCTCGTGCGGTGGTTCTCCCTCAAAAATGGCGATTCGCATCCGACAGCTCGTCCGGTCACCTCCTCGGTGATGGATGCCTCCTTCAGATCATGGCCCTCGTGCATCAGACAACACCTCCTACCTCGCTGCCCTGCAGCAACCTATCCGCTTGGCCGAATCCTGCGCCAACCTGTGCCCGTCTCTTTCTCCTGGAAAGAGACGGGCACTTCTACCACTGCTGCAGCCCTGATCGCACAGGGCTTTGCGGCAATCCCCCTCGTGACAATCGGCGTGATAAACGCCGATGTCACCAGCAACAGCCATGTAGATGATGGTGCCGCAGACCATGGAATGGACTGCACCTGACTGACAGTCAGGCATGCCCCGGTCATCGCGTTGCTGCTCGCACATGGCTCAGGATCTCGCGGCACTGGTCTCGTCAGCCTTTGCAGCCTCCACCCGCCCCCCGGTAACGGTGCTCAGGAGGCCAGATCATGAGATGCCCTTGCTCCCGGTCGTAAGGAGCCGCCAGTCCCGCGTAGTGGACATTCCCCACAGGTCGCAGGGGCCTTGATCCCTGATAACACTCAGCATTCCTGGCGGGATGACGTGGGGCGAGGATTGGAGAGCAGAAGATGAGGTGACCGATATGGCATTGGTGGGTAGACGCGATGGTCGCAATTTCGGTTACGGCAGGCAATTGAGTTAGGCAGGACCGCAGGCGCTGAAAGACATGTTCGGCGGCGGTCATTACGGCACGGTCAAAGCGCACTGTGATCGGTGGCAGGCATTCGTCAAATGATGCCGCTCCGAACAGGGGCCCGGTATCAATGATGCGCGGCAGATTGATCGGAGGGTGTTGGCCGACTATGCAGCATATCTGCGCGACATGGTTGTGCGCGGCGACCTCGCCGTCAGCACCGCACAAAACCGGCTATCCAGCGTAAACAGGACCATGGCGGCGCTTCGCGGTGATCAGTGCGTGAAACTGCCAAGTCCGAGCAAGGCGTTGGGTATGAAGCGCACCGGGGTTCGCCACTCGGTGCCCTAGGGCCAAGACCGCGAACAGGTTAAACAGATCGTCGATGCGCTTTGCAGCCAACATCAGCTACGCGCCGCCGCGCTTGTTCTGTTGGCGCGAGCCACCGGCATGCGCTTGCGTGAGGCCATCTTGGCTGACCTGCCACGGCTAAGCCGTGAGGCTGACGAGCTAGGCAGGATAAACATTCAGGATGGTACCAAAGGCGGCCGCGCCGGGGCCTCGGCGCCACGTTGGATTGGAGTGAATGACCGAGTTCGCGAGGCAATGAGGTTTGCATGGCAGGTGTCGCCTGCGGGTAGCCACAACCTGATTGCGCCACACGAAAGATACCTGAATGTTCTCCAAGAAATCGTCCGCCCTGCACGGGACGTCCTGCATACACACAACCTCAAAGGCTTTCATGAGCTACGAGCGGCGTACGCATGTGAGCGTTATGAGCAAATCACCCAACACCCCGCGCCTATCAACGGCGGCCAATGTTGCCAGGTGGATAGGCACCTTGATTGTGAGGCCCGGAGGCAAATCAGCAATGAGCTGGGGCACGGTCGGATCGACGTGGTCGCGGCCTACATTGGAGGGCGGACATGAGCAAGCCATTCGATATGGAGTTGTTCTTGGCTGGCGTGCTGACCGGATCGCATGCAACGCGGCAACGCCATTTGCGACAGGCCGCGATTATCCAAGCTGCAATCGCAGCACGCTGGCAGCGAGATACGCCCTGGGCTTGGCAGAGAAAGCATGTTGCGTGGTTTCTCGATCATTGCCTCGATAGGCGAAGTAAGGCGACTCGGTCCTACTACAGGCTGACAGTACGGCTGCTCGCCCGCCGTTTAGAGAAATCATGGATATTCAAGCAATTTCAGGACTAGACAGATTATCTGCTTTTTCATCCTAAACGCCGTCATCTAATCCACCAGGGCCGGGGCGTATAGGAATACTTCTGCGTCCTTCTCGTTCGCCGCTAGCCTCGACTACCAAGCACTTGCCACCCCAATGATTGCAAAATGCCTCTATTGAGCTAGAGTTCACTGTTGCGCAAAGAAACTCGCCAACCCCTAGAGGTCAAGGATGCAGATAATTATTCTAGGATTGAAGTCCTCTATTTCAAATCTGGCATTTCGTGAACCCTGAGGACAATCACCCTCCGGCACTTTCACACTTTAATTTTAATATTTATCTAGCTTAGACCACTGTAAAAAGGCAAAAACATGAAACTTTCGGAACGATTCAAACTTTCCAAAAGTCAATTCGAACTTGACTTTGTCGATATTGACACTGATTTTGACACGCGATTATTTGTGGATCCTTATCTTCTTGGATTAAGACCGGATCGCTGGTCGATAAAAGCTGCCAGTTCAGTAAGGTCATTTTTTTCTCATTTCTTAGATCTAGTTCGCCAAGGGAAAGAGGACGATGCTTTTGAACTCTTCTCACATCTTCATGAGCCTAATGAGACCTGCCTCGGGCTTTCTGTAGGGAAACCTAGGGGTAACGGAATTGGTAGTGAGGATGCAAAGAAACTCTTCGAAAGTATCATGGGAAGTAAGGCAATACAGTCCGGAAAAATCACCGACCTAGAAGACTTTAGACTATTTATTCCAGGAATCGGCAAAGATAAAGTTTCAGATATGACTACCAACCTCATACGAGGGAGCCTAATTACCTATACGCAGTCCCAATGCAAACTAAATAAAATAGAATTAACAGCTGGTGTTTCCGCTGGACCTATATGGGATGCATCTCGAAAAAAGTGGATATTTACTCATGAAGACACACTGCTTGTTGAAGGAAAAAAGATCCTTCTCACCCCGAAAGGAATCGTTTCTTATAGCAAGGCTTATGCACCTGAGAACTACTATAATAAACATGTACTTGAATACCTCCAACATGAGCACATAAGAACAGGCAGTATATGGGTCGAGCATCGAAAGGATGGAACTCCTTACATTTCAAAAAAGAGTCTAAAGGAAAATGTAGTAAAGGATTTTACGAAAGAATGGCTATTCGATTTCACAGAAAAACACCCATTGGTTTTTAAATCCTTCAGAGATCAGCAAGCGCAGCAGGTTAGATCTCTCCCATCTGAGTCAATTGATCCCGAGCTCAACTTAAATTCAGTAGTAGAGCACCTGATTGCGAAACTACGCTCCATTAAGCAGGGGCCATCCACGGCATCAGATTATCACAAAACAATAGTTGGCATTCTTGAAATGCTACTTTATCCAAACGCCTCATCACCTGTACTAGAAGCCGAGATAAACCAGGGCAGAAAGAGGATTGATATATACTTCGAAAACTCAGCTAAGGAAGGTTTTTTTCATACCCTCCATATGATTCATAAGATACCCTGCCCGTATCTAATTATCGAATGCAAGAATTATTCAAAGGACATACAAAACCCTGAACTTGATCAAATGATCGGTCGATTAACCGTTAATCGAGGAATGCTTGGGATCATAACTTGCAGAGAGATATCCAAAAAAGAATTATTCATTGAAAGATGCAGAGACTCATTTAAAAATGGCCACGGATTAATTATACCATTAACTGACACAGATTTAATATCTGCACTTGAGAAGCTAAAGCTCGAACATAAAACGCCACTAGAAGAGGTGCTTAATAATATAAAAAATACTATTATTATGTCGTAACAGAGAACATTATTAGCGGCAATATTTGGGAGTGGTTATCCGATTATTGCCACTCTTAATCCATTGCTCTCGACTAAAAAATTCAGCTGAATAGGTACTCACCTCCTCCGCCGACGCGCCTCCCGTCGAAGAGGAGTAAAGGTGTAGTTTGGTGCAATCGATTCCTCTCGCCGGAGGCCCGCCCAGTGCTGTTGCCGCTGACCAGTTCGGGGAGGATGTGTCCAGCCCCAGCAATGATTTACGTCACGGCAGACATCCGTTCGTCTGGTGCCGATTGCCATCACCTGCTAGCCAGAAACGGCCGATTCTGCAAACTAACGAACAGAGAGAGAAAAGGCCACTAGTCGGTGGGCATGGGTGGCGTCGCGCCCCCTTAGCCACGCTCAAAGTACCTAGCGAATGCTGGAAAGCAATGCGGCCAGCAGAGAGCGTGTGAGGAAAACACAAAAAAGCTGCGCAAGCGGCGAAAACTCTTACAATCTTACGCTAGATTTCCTACACATTTTTTGCCCCCGATATTCAAGAGATAGCCCCGTGAGTAACTCAGACAGCTCATCCGCTCCACTGATCGACGTAGTGAAGCTTGCCGCATCCCTTCAGCGTTTCGCAGATGATCGCGACTGGCAGCAGTTCCACTCTCCGAAAAATCTCATCTTGGCGCTCACTGGAGAGGTAGGAGAGCTGTGCGAGATTTTCCAATGGATGAGCGATGCCGATTCGCTCTCCGTAGCTAAAGATCCTGAAATCGGACTAGCCGTAAAAGACGAATTGGCGGACGTACTGATGTACCTGGTTCGCCTGAGCAGCGTGCTCGGTATCGACCTCAACGACGCGGTGACACGGAAACTCGCCTCGAATGGCCAGAAGTACCCCGTGGATAAGGCCAGAAGCAGCAGCAAAAAGTACGACCGACTCTGAACAACACGCATTTAAGGACAACCCGTGATCGTTTACGCTGCGACCAAACAGCAATTTCTTAAAGACAACGATAACGATGACATTGAGGAGGTGATCCTCAGGCACTACAAGGAAGCTACCGGCAAGAACGTTGGCTCCTCGGAAATCAGGTCGTGGCAAGGGTCTCTGACGTATATGGCCAAGGTCCTTAGAGATGAGGGCCTCCCGAGCGATGCAGGCCTGGCCATCGAATTGCACATTCCGCAGTCGTCGAAGCGAATCGACTTTCTACTCACCGGTCGCGACGAAAACCAGGTAAAAAAGGCCGTACTGATTGAGCTGAAGCAATGGAGCAAGGCCAACGCCACAACCAAAGACGCAATCGTCAAAACGGCATTGGGTGGCGGCCTCATTGAGACCATTCACCCGTCCTATCAGGTATGGTCCTATGCAGCGCTGCTGGAAGGCTTCAACGAGGCGGTGTATGACAAAAGCATCGAAATCCGTCCGTGTGCCTACCTCCATAACTACGTCAGCGACGGGGTCATAGATTCAGCCCACTATGAGCCCCACATCAGCAAGGCTCCGCTGTTTCTGAAAGGCCCGGAAGAGCTCAGTAAACTCAGAAGCTTTCTGAAAAAGCATATCCATCATGGCGACAACAAAGAGGTTCTTTACGAGCTGTCCGAAGGAAAAATTCGTCCGTCCAAGGCGCTAGCCGAAGCCCTCGGAGGGTTGATGAAAGGCAAACCCGAGTTCGTATTGATTGACGATCAGAAAGCAATTTTTGAGTCGGCGCTGGCGGCGGCAAGCGAGGCCTCGGACCAAGCCCCCAAGGTGATGATCATCGAAGGTGGACCGGGCACCGGAAAAACTGTTCTGGCTATCAATCTTCTGGTGAAGCTCACCGAATTGAAGCTGATGAGCAAATACGTCTCCAAGAATGCTGCCCCTCGCAAGGTCTACGAAAGCAAACTGGTTGGCACCATCAAGCGCAGCCATTTCTCGAATTTCTTCTCAGGCTCTGGGGCATTCATCGACACTGAGCCCAACACATTCGATGCGCTTATCGTGGACGAAGCCCACCGGCTGAATGAGAAAAGCGGGCTTTATGGAAACCTTGGGGAAAACCAGATCAAGGAGCTGATTGACTCAGCGAAATGCTCCATTTTCTTCATTGATGAGGACCAGCGTGTAACCTTGAGCGATATCGGCAGCAAGCAGGCGATTCGCGCCTTTGCGAAAGCCAAGGGTGCTGTGGTTGAAGAACACGTGCTGTCTTCGCAGTTTCGCTGCAGTGGTTCTGACGGTTACCTGGCATGGTTGGATGACACGCTAGGCATTCGTTCGACGGCAAATCCGACGCTTGAGACCCAAGAGTACGAGTTTAAGGTGTTCGACTCACCTCAGGCGATGCATGACGCAATCAACAAGAAAAACCACGAGAACAAAGCTCGTGTGGTCGCGGGCTATTGCTGGCCTTGGTTGAGCAAGAAAGACTCCACCGCTGCTGATATCGTGATTGGTGACTACAAACGCCAATGGAACCTGGATCAGGATGGCAGCCTATGGATCATCGCTGAAAACTCCATCGAGCAGGTTGGCTGCATTCATACCTGCCAAGGTTTGGAAGTCGACTACGTCGGGGTAATTATCGGACCAGATCTGGTCGTGCGTGACGGTCAGGTAGTGACATCCCCGGATGAGCGCGACAAGCACGATAAATCAATTCGCGGCTGGAAAAAAATGATGAAAGAGCAACCTACCCTCGCGAAAAGTGAAACAGACCTGATCATCAAAAATACATACCGAACCCTGATGACACGGGGGATGAAGGGTTGCTACCTGTACTGCACCGACAAAGAGACGGCGCAATACTTCGAGAGTCGGCTTAGCCAACACGGCAATCATTGACGGTATCGTTTGCTAGGAGCCCCTGTACCGGCAAGCGCAGGGGCAACGATCAACAGTGCGACCATCTGCTTTATAGATTCGGCCCCGATTCGTTTTTGGGGACGGTTCTCAAAAAGCCCCGTCCATCGGAATCCAGACCACGGAGCGTTCCAACCGGTATTCCAAGCAAGTTGACAAAAAATTATTTACCAGCAAAAACAGATAGATACCGACCGGTTTCAAATTCCCTGGTCCACCAAATGATCAAACGAATACGTCCATGGACGTCTTTTTTGTGCCTGAAAGTCAGTTATCAAGGGTTTACTGCCCTTTTGAGGGCCACAACGTTTTTTTGAGTTCCAGCCATCCCGGTATTCCCGGTGGTATTCCCGCCTACCTGGGGCTAACCTTGGGAATACCAAAAGGTGTCATGGAGCTTCTCCCATGTGCGCTCAAACAGCTCGTCTCAGCGGTTGGTCAGTACCGTAGCACTGTTCGAACTGCTCGCGACTCTGAACCGGCTCCGACTCTTAGACAAAACACTCTAGCTCGCTCAGATCGCTTAGCGTTAGCGGCCGGTTAAGCTTGAGCTTGGCGATGGCCACATGGTTCTCATTGCTACGGATATGATCTGTGCACTTCGATGCTGTGAACCTCCTAATGGCTAGGTGCAAAGCTTGGACAAGATATTGGCAGCTGAGATATCAGAAAGGCCGGTAGGAACGACTGATGCCACACCACCAAGCCTATCCGCACAGAATCGTGGAAAGGCCCGCATCCTGCCGCCTTCCGTCAAAGAGCCCGACTATGCGCCACCCGACTTCAGCGGTAGCCGACGAACCAGAATAGGCTCGAGCTTCATTGAGCAATTCGTCGCGGGGCACGATGCGAGCGACGTACTGCGCGAGCTCGTCCAAAACGAATATGATGGCGGCGGTGAGACGCTGACGCTTACATTCGGGAGCCGCTCGCTTGAGGTAACGGGCACGGGGCGAAAAATCGACCGCAACGGATGGGAGCGGCTTTCGGTGATCGTCGGCACCGGCAATGTAATGGGCAGCCGCCAAGTAGAGGTGGTGGCGCCAAAAGAAAACGGCATTGGCTCGAAGAATTTCGGCCTGCGCTCGCTCTTTCGCTTTGGTGATGAAATCCACGTGCGCTCTGGCGGGCAGGTCGCGCTACTCGATCTTCAGACCCAGGAAACGGGGCGCGAACGGGACCCGGCTTCACTGAAGGAAAAGGGTGTTCGCGTCCATGTACCCTATAGAAAGGAATCGACTGAGAGGCTCGAGGCTTTCACCGTCGAGCGCGAGGAGCATGCCATCGAATTGATGGCGGCGGGAATGCCAGACACCCTGGTCAAGCTGGCGCACAGCGGTAAAAAGCGCGGCCTGCGCGAGGTCTATGTTCGCTCGATCCGTACTGGCCGGATGCTGCGCTGGATACAAGACGCGAAGCCCGAACGGTGCCGTGCCACCGGCGTCACTATGGTGGTGCGGACCGGAAGGCTTATCGACGGCGAAGACAAGGGTGTACAGTTCCGAGAGGAAGAATTTTCGCGACCGATCGAGATCCCGATCGAGCATATAGGACGACACTTCCCTGCGTACTACAAACTGCCTGGCGGGAGGTTGAATATAGCGGTCTCCGTACCGATCGCGCGCCGGCGGATTAATCTCGGCCAGCATGGTTACTTCTACTACCCTCTGAAGGCTCCATCGTCGCTCACCGGTTGCACCATCAGCGTCAGTGCGCCGTTCGAACTCAATACCGATCGGAGCGGGATCAACGACCTCGCCTGGAACGACTGGCTCATCGATCAGGCCGTCGAGCTGACGATCGATCTGCTCAAAGCCGATTGGTTCAACAGGTATGGTGCGGAAGCCTTCAAGGCCTTGGTCGGCAACGGCACCGCCAGTCCGAATCGCTTTTTCAGCAGAATCGCTGGGCGACTTGCAAAGGATGCATGCTGGCCTACCGGAGAAACGACCAAAGCCCACTTCGCATGTGCGAAAGAGATTGTGCTTCCTATGGAGGCGGAGTATTCCGGATTTCTCAGCGCTAAGTGCTATCTCGATCCGGCGCTTGCCGGCGACAAGGTATTATGCGATCTGGTCGCGGATTGCGGAGCCAAGCGATTCACAATTGCATCGTTGGTCCGACTGCGATGCGCTGGCGAGGACGCAACGAGGCTCGAGACCAAGATTGGCGACGATGCCAATTACCATTTCAAGCAATATAACGACGCCCTCGCTCGAATAGACTTACAGAAGCGCCAGGCCGCAGCGTTGTCGGCCTATCCACGGCGATTGACCAAGCAAAATAAGGCCGATCTCGGAAATACGCCTTCGACTCTGAGCGCATCCGGCGAGCTTAGGCCTGCTGCCCAGCTCATGATAGTTAGTCCCGATCTCTGGATCGACTGCCCAGAGCCGGAGGCCAACAGACTCCATCCAGAGCTCATTCCCCACAAATCGATTTCAAGTCTATGCCGGACATTCAATGAAGAACAGTGGCTGATCGATGCTGCGAAGCGTGCCGTCACGGCCGCTCCCGATGATCGGGAGCGAGAAACCCTCTACAGAAAACTCCTGACTCACGAGAGGCCGATCAGCCGGCTCGCTCTAACCGCGTTGCGCAGTAATCCGGTAGTCAAGAACCAGCGTGGCCAGTGGGTCGCTCCAACCGCCATGGTGCATCTCAAGAAACCCCTCGCCCGTCTGGTTGACCCTGCGATCGACGCCCCGTCTAAGGAGATGCTGAATGCGCCTAGTTTGATCGCGCGCTTGCGGATCCGCGACTCGCTGAACGGCTCGGACCTATTGCGGTTCGCCCGCACTTTGGCCGAGCGACCTGAGATGGTGGAGCGGTTTGAAAAGCTGCTTACTGACAACCTCAAATTGCTGGCCCCCGCGATCGTCGAGGAGCTTCGGGCGATCCCCTGCCTTAAAGCGCGGTCGGGCCAGCTTGTCGCGCCGGCCACGCTGCATCTTGACTCAACAACCAATCGGTTATGCATCGACGACAATGACCGGATCGTCGGCGGGACCAACGAGCTCCTCTATCGCAAGCTGAAACTCCGAGTCGTACCCGATTCGGAGACTCTGCTCAATCTCATCAAGTCGCGACAGGCAGAGTGCCGCGCACCTAATCGACCAGAGCTGCTCTATCCCACGCTAGTGGAAGCGATCGGGCGCGAACGTCGCGCTAAGTCCGATATTGCCAAAATGCCGATCTGCTGGGTGGAAGACGGTTACTATGCGCCCTCGGAGATCCTCGTTGGACCTCGGACAGCAGCACCGTTAGCCGAGGCGATTCCGAGCTACTACTCTTCCGATGCAATCGGTCGCGCTTATCAGGATCTTGGCGCTCCGGCCCAAGCCACCGATGCCCACTGGGCGCGCTTCTTCCGGCACGTGGGAACCGACTGGGTCAAACACACGCCACTCTCCCCTCATCGCCGGCGCACCCTACTCGAAGCCTATAGAGCGCGAAGAGGCTCCGGGCTGCCGCAGGGGCTCGAAGATGTTCGCTGCTTAATCGATGATCGAAAGCGGCTCTTCACTCTTTACGAATTGCGTGCTGGAAAGCTCGTCGAACCGGACTTTCAGGCACTCGAAGAGGCGCTTCGTAATGCCAATAGCGAGATCGGGGTTATCGAACGGTCGGAGCAGTCTCGCGCTTTTTTCGTGAGTCTCGGCATTCGCCCACTATCTGCGATCGTGGGCGCCAGTGAGCCAGTGCTCGCTCCCCTGGGTCGAGCACCACTCTGGTACAAGCCCAAGCAAAGCGAGCGGGTTCTCGCCATGCTGCGCCGGCCGCTTTTTGCACGGGCGCTGTATGAGGTCGCCTACCGGAACCGGCATGGACATCCGGGCTTCGATCCTTCATCGCAGACAATGATCGAAGCGCGTCTTGCCGCCATCCGCGAAATTGCATTTTTCCAGGGCATGGAGCGGCGATACAGTGTGGGTGGCGCAAGCGTTCTCGTGCCCGCTCAGGTTGCCGTCAGCGGAGAACATATCGGTTTCATTCCTCCGAAAACCAAGAACAGCTTCCAGCTTTTGCTCGCTGAAGCACTTGCCGAAATTGCAGGAGCGACCAGCGTGGCAACGATGCGCAGCATCGCCAACGCCTTCCTTCCGCTTCTTCTTTGCGGTACCCAAGAGGAGCTCACGGATTATCTCGATCGGATGGGCATTCCTCGTGGCAGCCAATGGGCGGCTGACTATGAGGACGGCAAAGATCTCGACAGCGATGACGACGACGAAAGTGAAGATGACACTGAGGAACTTGCATTGCGCCAAGTCTTCGACAATCTCGACACGGGTGGCTCGACGAATGCAGAAGCAGTCGGTCCCATCGATCCGGGGGTGCCGCTCTCAACCAATCCACCACTGCCCCATCCACCTGCGCACCCACCCTTCGAGCTGCCAAACCTCGATGACGTTTCGCTGACCGTTGCATCGAACAAGGGCTCTGAAATTGAACCACGCGGCCCGTCGGGCGTCGCAGGTGGATCGTCCAGCCCGTGGCTTCCACCGACGCCCGCCGAAATTGAGCGTGCGAGCCTCTTGGGTCGGCGCGGTGAAGAGCTCGTTTATCGTATGGAGTTACAGAAAGTGCGCGATATGGGCTATGCCGAGCCCGAACGCTATGTCATTTGGACATCGCGTGACGAACCCGGTGCCGACCACGACATCCGCTCAATTGACGCCCATGAGCGACCGCGTTGGATCGAAGTAAAGTCGACTATGGGCGTCGATGGTAGGTTCGACTGGCCGCGCAAAGAGTTCGAAAAGGCGTTACGCGAGCGGGAACGCTACGAATTATGGCGCGTCTATCGCGTCGCCGACCGTGCACCAATCGCAAAGTGCTTCCTCAATCCTGCACGCATGCTTGGTAAGCGCCAGATCACCCTTGAGCTCGGCATGTTGCGCGCTAACATTGAGAAGCTAGATTGAGGCTCTCAAAACGAGCTACGAATACACAATGAATTATAGGGCGCAGCATGAGCGAGAAAAGGACACTAGTAAAGCTAGAGTTTGACTTGGAAAATAATCGATTTGTCGGTAGCTCCGATGCGACCACGGACAGTGACCAAGATATAAGTAGAAAAATCATAAAGTCTCTATCCCGTACATTTTCAGATAGTTCTACCGCATGGATCAAAGACTTTGAAGAAAAGGTTTCAAGTGGCGAGTGTATTGAGGCTTATGAGATTTTCGAAAAAAATCAAAGCATTTTTCAGTTCTCTAAAAGCACAGACATCCTCATTGCCCTACTAAAACTAGATGTATCAAAGCTAGAAAAAGAGCAGCGCAAGGAGTATTTATCATTTCGAGTCGCATATTCTGCTCACATCGGCAAGCGGCATTTTACTAAAAATGACTTGGACTCATTGCTGGATGAGTTTCGCGACGATCTTGACCCTGTATTTATTCAGAATCTTTTCCTTGAAAAAGCAAACGTTGCCGCTCAAGAAAATCTTCGTAACAAAGCGTCCGTTTTATACAAAAGGGTTATTGAGTATCCCGATGCAGATCCTGGAACTATTGCGTGGGCCTATCAAGGACTATCCTTAATTTCTGACAATGAAAAAGACCGAATTTCTTTCACTGAGAAAGCCGCCGACAAGCACTTGGAGAGTGGTAATCGCCAACAAGCAATTTTTAATCTCTTGACTCTATCGGAATCAGTAGAGAATAGTAACCCTGAACGTTCCTTGGAGTTGATTGATCGCTGCATTGATCTTTATAACTCAGAAAAGCTACTAGATCGCGAACTTATCGGCTCCTTAAATTACAAAAAAGCACATTATCTACACCATATCGGTCAGCTTCAAGAATCTATGAAATATGCAATTCAATCAATTGAATTGCGCAAAGGATTAATAGGTAATGAGATAGGCCTTCATGCCAATTTTTCCCTTGCCAGCATAATTGCTGAAGACTTGGGAGATCATAAAACCGCAGAAAAATACAAAGAAGAGGCGCAATGCATCTCTAGCCTAATTGATAATTTAGGGTTTGATTTACGGATGCGACTCAGTGATGCCATGACGAGCAAAGACGCCATCAATCAAGAACTGTTCTCAGAGATTATTAACTTTCAAGACGAGTCAATACTTTCTGCCGCACTACTTTACCAATCGTGCACAGCCGAGCTAAGTACTGAAGAAGCATTAGAAAGTTTGGATAGGGCCAGGTTAATTCTCGAGAAAGACAAAGATGGCGATAAGAGGCTGCTTGAAATTGTCTATTTTGCTATCGCAGAACGATACCGAAAGGAAGGAATGACTTCCGAGGCTCTTTCTAATTACAAGATGTCATTGTCCTACAATAAATTCTCAAGCCCTGCAGCGCAAAACTGTCTTGCAATGCTATTTGATGCCAATCTATGGGGGGAGGCAGAGAACCTTTTGCGGGATCGAATTGAGCTGGTCGGCGAGCTCCCTAACATTTGCTTTGCGTATGGCAAGGCTTTGTGTGAAAACGGAAAATATACTCTGGCGCTCAAGTATCTTAGTAAGTCCGATGCAGGCATTAAGCAAAGAGAGGAATATATTTCGAAGTGCCTGAACAACTTAAGTGATCATGAGCTAACCAATTACACCGACCATGATATCACGAAAGAGAATCCAGTCAGTGCCGATATTTTCCATAACGCACTGGAGGAGTTTGCATCTTCTATTAGCTCAGACTCAAGAATGCACTTCTGGCATCAAGACAAAGAAAGCAAAGATTACAAGTGGGTCAGTAAGCCTGAAGAACTAGCAAAGCAAATGCTGATTACTTTTCTGAACGGGAAATTCGGAAAAGGCGAAATGGAAATTCTTCAAGAACCTAGAGCAGGTGCAGGATTCATCGATTTATATGCAATATTACCTGGCGGCCTCCGGGTGATTATCGAGCTTAAAATGTGCGGTGGCGGATATTCTTCCACATATGCAATTTCGGGTGAAGGTCAAATCATTCACTACCAAAATAATAGAAATACTAATCTAGGCTATCTAGTCGTCCTCGATGGTCGCATGAGAGACTTTGGGATGGGTTTTAAAAAACTTCAAACAATTGATGCTCATACAATTTTCAGCATTGCGGTAGATATGCGTCCTAAGATAGATAAGAAAAAATCGAACTGACTCGCTTCTTAAGGACTTTGGGCGAGATCCGTTATTTTTACTTTGCTACACCGACAAAGAGACTGCGCAATAATTCAAGAGTCGGCTTAGCCTATATAGCAATCATTAAGGGTATCGTTTGCTAGGAGCCCCTGTACCTGCGAGCACAGGGGCAACAGTCAACAGCGCGACCATGTGCGTGATAGATTTTGCCCCGATTCGCTTTGGGGGTAGTTCTCAAAAGCACCGTCCATCGGAATCCAGGCCACGCAGCGTTCCAACTGGTATTCCAAGCAAGTTGACCAAACATTTGTTCACCAGCCATAACAAATAGATACCGACTTGATTCAGATTACCCCGGCCCACCAAATTCCAAAAAGAGGAGGCCGTCAGGCGTAATGCCAGTCAGTCAAGCCTTGGTGGCAGCTATTGGTCTGCTTCGCAGCCCATCGCCGGCAAGCCAGCTCCCACAGGTACCGCGCAAAGCTTGAGGTCTGCACTGCCCCTGTGGGAGCCCGGATTGCCGGCGATGGGCCGCAAAGCGGCCCCAATCGCTTAACTAACAGACATTACCCCCAGGCGTCTTTTTTATACCTGTGGGTGGCTGGCCCGGTGCCAGAAAATCAGATTTTACCCCTTCCGCGTAGGACATTTCCCAAACATACTCCCTGCGCCTGTTTTCCATTGCGATCGCTAGGTCAGAGTTCTAGGCTCGGTGGGTCGTTGCTCATCAACGACCGGCTTTGACAGGCCGCAACGATACACAGCGCGCATAACCGTTAATGGCGGTTGTGCATGGGGCACGCTCGCGTGCGCCGGTTTCTGTGTTCGCCGGTCTGTCAACCCATGCACAGCTGCCACCATTCCGTTTGACAGCGGGTTGGCGGTAGCCCCTATCGAGAACACAGTCCAATGCTAAAAAATCGTCCCCGACCCACCCCACCTCCCCCACTCCCTGGAAGACACCCTCATGCTCGCAACCGACTACGCGCTCTGCGCAGAAGCCGTTGCACAGCAAGCAATGCTGATGCAACCCAGATCACCCGCCTCCGTGTTGATCATGGCGTCGATGCACGAGCTGGAAACACTCCGCCGTTTGCTCGAATCGGCACTGGCGCAAATACAAAGGCCAGCCGACCCGCAAACCATGCATTGACCAGGGGTATTGCTCGATGACCACCGAAAACACCCAATGCACTGTCGGCAAAACCATCTTCTTCCAAGGTGAAAACCAAACCCACCCGCTGTTCCGCATCGAACCCGGCATCCCCTGCCAGAACGCCCGTGAACAGGCGTCGGAGCTGATGGGCTATGCGCGGGATTTGACCATTGATGGCCTGATGGAAGACAAGCCGAAGCTGATCTGGGCAGCGCACTATCTTTGCGCTCTGGGGAAAGCGCTGCTGGATGATGCGGAGTTGGGAATGATGCGCTGAACCCCAGGGCCAAAGGCGATAGAACTCAGTCGGCTCGCAGCTATCAATCACTGACGCTATCGCCCGCCAAGGGCCCCTGTGCGCACGGCGAATGAGGACGTCGCACGCGCAGGGGCACCACCCCCTAACCCCTCAAATCCGAAACACCCCCACCTGCCCATACAACCCCTGCGCCAACCGCTGCAACGCCCCCGCCGTCTCGGCCGTCTGCTCCACCGCCTGGCTATTCTGCTGCGACATCTGCGCAATGCGTTCAACGTTGCGCGCCACATCCTGGCTAGCCGCGGTCTGTTCGCGCAGTGCCAGGGAAATCTGATCCACCATGCGCACCACGTCCCCCGAAGACTGCCGAATGTTGACGATCGCCTCCCCCGCTTGTTGCGCCAGGGTCACACCGCCTTTGACCTGCTGCACACCCACCTCCATCTGCCCCACGGCCTCGCGGGTGCCGGACTGGATGCGTTTGACCATCTCGGTAATTTCCTGGGTCGAGTTGCCGGTGCGCTGTGCCAGCAGGCGTACTTCGTCGGCCACCACCGCAAAGCCCCTGCCCTGTTCGCCGGCGCGGGCGGCTTCGATGGCGGCGTTCAGGGCCAGCAGGTTGGTCTGCTCGGCAATGCCGCTGATCACGCTGACAATGCTGCTGATCTGCTCGGCATGGCTGTCCAGTTCGCTGATCTGGCCGGCAGAGGCTTCTACGGTCTGGGCGATCAGGTTCATGCGCGCCAGCGTTTCCTGAATCACGCTGCCGCCTTCGCTGGACTGGCGACCAGACTCGCTGGACTGGGCATGCGCTTCCACCGCATTGTCAGAGACATGGTTGATACTCACGGTCAGCTCCTCGACCGTGGCCGCCATCGAGGAGGCCGAGCTCGACTGTTCCTGGGCCGACGCGGAGAGCTGTACCGATGCCGCCGAAATATTGTCGGCAGCCCCCACCAGTTGTTCGGCACTGGCCCTGATCTCGCCAATCATGGTGCGCAGGCGCTCTTGCATGGCAACGAATGCCTGTTGGAGGGTGCTGACTTCATCCTTACCTTCAATGGCGATGGTGTTGTCCAGGCGCCCGTCAGCGATGCTGCGCGCCAGCGCTACAGCTTCACCCAAGCGGTGGGTGAGGGTTCTTGCGAGGAATGTGGCGATCAGCACAGCGAGGATTGCAGCCACCAATCCGCCTGCGATCAGGATGGTGAAGGCGGTGGATTTAGCCTGGTCCATCAGCAGACTGCGCTCGTCCTGCAGGGATTTCTCGGCCGCCTGGAATTCGTTGATCACGGCGCGCATGGCGTCCATTTTGGCTTTGGCCTGGCCCGAGCTTATCTGGCTGACCAGCGTTGTCAGCGGCGCGCGGTCAGCATTGACCTCGCGGCGCAGGTTCACGCTGGTTTGCATGTCTTGCTGCAGCCACTGTTGGTAAAGCTGTTGCAGGCGGGCCAGCCGGGCTTGCTGCTGGGGGTTGTCGGCGGTGGCCTGCTTCAGGCGATTGAGCGCGTCGGTGAACGCTTCTTCGCCTGTGTGCATGGGCTCAAGGAAGGTGTCCTGGCCGGTGAGGGCAAAACCGCGCATGGCGGTTTCTATGTCGACAAGGCTGTTGAGCATGCTGCTGGAGCTGTTGAGCACGTCGTAGCTATGGATGTTGCGCTTCACGCTGCTGCTGACCTGGTCGAAGCCTCGCAAGGCAGTCAGTACCAATACGGCGATGATGAGCAGTACAAGACCGAAACCGGCGTACAGTTTTTTCGAGATACTGAGATTGTTGAGCATCGTGAGGGCAACCCTTCAAGGCCTGGCTGGGCGCTACGCTGGGTCCCGTGCACAGGGGGGCGGACGGGTTTTCGCGTAGTGACGTTTTGATATCAGGCCTATGATTATCTTGTACAGAAAAAGTTCTTTGTACAATTTTATTTGATTGGGCGATGCGAGGGTTGGATTGGGAGGGGGTCACTTCCCGCCCTGGGTTGTAGTAATCGGCCGTACCCGAGCCCACTACATGCTGCTCGTCGAACAGGTTGCTGACATTCAGCGCCAGGTCGGTGCCCTTGGCGATCTTGTAGTTCAGCGCAGCGTCGAACAGGGTAGTGCCGTCGCTTTTCTTGGTGTTGGCCGCGTCCATGAAGTAACCGCCCACGTACCGCGCCCCCAAGCCCACGCTCACGTCGGTGTCGGGTATGTCGTAGTAGCTCCACAGCGAAGCCGTATGCTTGGGCGCAACGGTGAACGCTTTGCCTTTGAGCGAGCTGCCGTCATACAGCGAGCCGCGCAGCACTTCGGTGTCCATGTACGAATAGGCCCCGATCAGGCTGAGGTTCTGCGTGACCTGGGCCTTGGCTTCCAGGTCCAGGCCGCGCGCGCGGGACTCGCCCACGGTTTGCTGCTCGATGATGCCGCTGGGCAGCACCACGGCGATGGTGACGTTTTCCTGGGTCAGGTCGTACACGGCGGCCGAGAACATCGCATCCATGCCCAGCGGCGAGTACTTCACGCCCACTTCGTACTGCCTGCCGGTCTGCGGGGTAACCCCTACCTGCGGCGGCGAAACCGATTCCACCATGCTGACGTAGGTCGACACTTCATCGTTGACGATGTAGGTCAGCGCGCCGCGGTAAGAGGTTTCCGAGAAGGTGTCGCTCTGCCTGTTCACACCCCCCACATACTCGGTGCTGGTCAGGTCCATCGAGTCATTGCGCATACCCACCGTGGCAATGACGCGGTCGTAGAAGGACAGGTTCTGCTGCAGGAACACGGCCTTGGTGGTGGCGTCGTTTTTCTCGCGGCTATACGGCGTGATGCCGCCGGGTACGCCGGTGAACACGGGGTTGGCGATGTCTATCGACGGCGCCAGGCTGTACACCGAGCGCTGTTTGTTGGTCGAGTCCAGGTATTCCACGCCCACCAGGGTGCTGCTGTCGATATGCTCGAACTGGGCATCGTACTGCAGCATCAGGTTGCCATTGAGCTGGTTCGCATCGGTGTCGGTGCCGAACACGTAGCGGGGGATCACGGTGCCCACCCGCTCGGCGCTGTCGCTCAGGTAGACGTAGCCGAAGTCATCGCTCAGCTCGCTGTAGCGCAGGTTGCTGCGCAGGGTGAAACCGTTGTCGAAGTCGTGGGTGATGCTGGCGCTGAGGCTGGTGCGCTCCACATCATGGAAGTTGTAGCCGGGCTCGCCGTAGAAATCGCTGCGGTCGTATTCCTTGTCCAGCGGGTAGCCACCGCTGTTGGGCGAGCTATTGGTCTTGAGGTAATCGAGAATCACCGTGGCCGAGGTGAAGTCGCTGGGCGCCCAGGTCAGGCCGCCCATCACGAAGCGGTTGTCGTCTTGCGAGTGGTCGTACTCGCGGTCGCTGTTCTGCAGCTTGGCCGTGAAGCGGCCGGCCAGGGTCTGCTCGTCGTTCAGGGCATCGCCCACGTCAATGCCGGTCTCGGCATGGTCGTAGGAGCCGTAGGTCACGTAGCCCTGGCCGAACTTCTCGAAGCGCGGCTGCTTGGTCACGAAGTTCACCGAGCCGCCCGGGTCTGCCGGGCCGAACAGGGTGGAGTTGGCGCCGCGTAGAATCTCGATGCGCTCATAGGCATAGGGGTCTTCGCGCACACCGCGCATCGAGCTCAGGGTAAGGCCGTCGCGGTAGGTGGTGGCTTGGAAGCCGCGGATCTGGAAGTAGTCGTTGCGGTCGTCCGAGCCGTAGAAGTCGCTGACCACGCCCGGGCTGTACTGCAGCGCTTCCTCGGTGGTGCTGACGCTGCGCTGCTCCATTTCCTTGCGGGTCACCACAGACACCGAGGCCGGGGTATTGAGGATGCTGGTGGCCACCTTGCCACCGACCCACAGTTCCTTGGCCACCACTGAATTGAGGTCGTCATCGGCGCTGGCCTTGACCTTGGCATTGATGATGACCGGCGCCAGCCGGTAATCCTCGGTCGCACCCAGCTCCAGCGGGCCGGCAGCCGGCGCTTGCGCAATGATCTGGTAGGCCTGCGGGCCTTGCTGTTCAACCTGCAGATCGGTCCCCTGCAACAGCGCCGACAACGCGGCGGGCGTCGCCAGGCCGCCCTGCACGCCCGGGGTGGTGCGGTTGGCCACGGTCTGCGCGTCGAAGGCCAGGCTCACACCCGCCTGGCGGGCAAAACGGTCCAGCGCAGGTGCCAGCGGGCCAGCAGGGATGTTCCACTGCTGCAGTTGCAGGGCGTGATCAGCGCCAGCAGGTTGTGCCAGCGCTGGCAATGCCGGGCTGCTGACAACCAAACCCAGAATCGCAGCGTGCATGGCACGGCTGAGGGGGTGGCGCTGTGGAACCGGTGTCGAACTCATTTTCTCGCTCCGTAGAGGGTCGGCGGGTGGCCTGTATTCCGGCCTTGTGCAAAGGCCGAACGAGAATGAGAAAACACCTCATTTATTTTCAGAAAAAAACGACGGGGGTAGTTGCCTCAGGGGGTACCGACCGCCTGGCGCACTTTTACCAGCAGCTCGTAGAGCTGAAACGGCTTCACCAGCATGTCCATGCCCGCGCCGAGAAAGGCCTGGCGGTCCTGGGCCGCATCGGCGTACCCGGTCATGAACAGCACCGGCAACTGGGGCCGGTAGCACCGCGCTAGGTCGGCCAGTTCGCGGCCGCTGAGGGTCGGCAGGCCAACATCGGTCAGCATCATGTCCAGGCTGGCGTCGTCGCGCAGGTGCCGCAACGCCTCGTCAGTGGTGGTGGCCACCGTACAGCGGTACCCGGCATCGGTCAGCGCTTCTGCCACCGCCACCTGCACCGAGGCCATGTCTTCCACCACCAGCACGTGCTCGCCATTGCCTTGCAGGTTCTGCACGTTGGCCGGCTCCACCGCTACCGCTGCCTCCGCGCTGGCCGGCAGCAACAGGGTCACCTCCGTGCCCTGCCCCACCACGCTGCTCAGCAGCACATGCCCGCCGGACTGCCGGGCGAAGCCGTAGATGGTCGACAGCCCCAGCCCGGTGCCCTGGCCCACCGGTTTGGTGGTGAAGAACGGGTCGAATACCTTTTCCAACAGCTCCGGCTCGATGCCGCTGCCGTTGTCGCGCACGTTGACGGCAATGTAATGGCCGTCCGCCAGGTCGGGGTTGCCCTGCGACCAGGTGGCTGCGGTGTTCACCCAGATCCGCCCCCCCTTGGCCAAGGCATCGCGCGCATTGATCACCAGGTTGAGCACCGCGCTCTCCAGTTGCACCGGGTCGACCAAGGCGATGGCCGGGTGGGTCGACAGGTCCAGGGTAAGCTGGATGCGCTCGCCGATGGTGCGGTTCAGCAGCTCTTCCAGCGAGCGTACATGCTGGTTGACGTCCACCGGGCGGGTATCCAGTGGCTGCTGGCGCGCGAAGGCCAACAACCGGTGGGTCAACGAGGCCGCGCTGGTGGCTGAACTGAGTGCGGCTTCGGCGTACCTGGGCACTTTCTCGATACGGTTTTCCGCCACCCGTTTGCAGATCAACTCCAGACTGGTGATGATGCCGGTGAGCAAATTGTTGAAGTCGTGGGCAATGCCGCCGGTCAGGCTGCCCAGGGCATCCATTTTCTGCAGTTGCAGCAGTTGCGCTTCGGTGCGTTCGCGCACCGCCACCTCCCGCGCCAACTGGCTGGTGGCATCGTCCAGCCGGGCCAGGTGGGAGCGCTCCCGGTGGCGGTGCTCGGTGATGTCCTCGATGAACACCAGGCACAGCCCTGGCGCCTGGTAGGGCGACAGCTGCCACTCGGTTTCGCGGACATGCCCGTGCACCAGCATGCTCAGGGTGCCCTTCCAGCGCTCGCCAGCCGCCAGGTGCCGGCGCAGGTCAGCCAACGCTGGCTCCTGGCCGCTGGCAAAGCATTCCAGCAGTTGCGAGGGGTTGCTATTTTCCTGGGTCAGGTGGCTGAACGCCTGGTTGCACTCGTGCACCTTGAACTCGGCGTCGAGCACCGCGATGGGCGCCGATACACCGGTAAATATCTCGCGAAAGCGCGCCTCGCTGCGGCGCAGGGCGCGCTCGGCGTCACGCACCCGCAACAGGGTACGCAAGGTTGCCAGCAACACATCCGGGTCTACCGGGTGCACCAGGTAGGCATCGGCGCCAGCGTTCAAGCCGGTGATGATGTCACCGCTCTGGATCGACGCGGCCGACACGTGAATCACCGGCAACAACGTCGTGCGGGCATCTTCGCGCAGCAACCGTACGATATCGAACCCGCTCATGTCGGGCAGGTTCACGTCCAGGATCAAGGCATCTATCTGCTCGTCGCGAATCAGCGCAAGGCCTTCACCGCCGGTGCCTGCCTCCAGCACTTCGTAGCCGTGCACTACCAGGCGCCGGCGCAGTGCGTAGCGGGTGGCGACGTTATCGTCCACGATCAGCAAGCGCACCTCAGGTTTCATCGGCGTTCTCCTGAGCCAGGGCCAGAGGAATCACCACGAAGAAGGTAGAGCCTTCCCCTGGTTCACTGTGCACCCCCACTTCGCCACCCAGCAGCATGGCAAAGCGCTTGCACAACGACAGGCCCAGGCCAGTGCCGCGAAAGCGCTTCTGCAGTGGCGAATCTACCTGGGTGAAATCTTCGAACAACGTATCCAACAGCTCTGCTGCAATGCCAATGCCGGTATCACTGACGGCAAAGCGGATGCGGTCGTCGCCATACAGCTGGGCCGACACCCGCACCTCACCCTGGGCGGTGAACTTCAGCGCGTTGGAAATGAAATTGCGCAGAATCTGCGCGAGCTTCTTGTCATCGGTGTACAGCCGCGGCAGCCCTGTAGGCTCCTCGAAGATAAGGTCGACTGCAGTAGCGTCGACAATCGGCCGGAACATGCCGCGCAAGGCCGCGAACAGATCGAGCATGTCGAACCAGGCCGGCGAGATGCTGATGCGCCCGGCTTCGATCTTGGCAAGGTCGAGCAGGTCGTCGACCATGTCGGACAGCTCGCGGGTGGCGGTGCTGATAAAGGTGACCTGGCGGTGCTGTTCAGCCGACAGCGGCCCGTCGAGCTCGTCGGTAAGCAGGCCGGTGATGCTCAGGATCGAACCCAGCGGCGTGCGGAATTCGTGGCTCATGTACGACAGGAAGCGGCTTTTCAAGTCCGACGCCTGGCGCAGCTGTTCGGCCTGTATGTCCAACTCGGCGTACAGGGCCAGCACGCCCTGGTTGGTTTCTTCCAGTTCGGCACGCAGGGCATCGTTATCCGCCTGCAGCCGGGCAATTACCTCTGCATCAGCCATGCGCCGCCTCCAGGTCGATGACCAGCACGGTTACATCATCCCGGCCCCGGCAGAAGTCGCGGTGCAGCACTGCCGCGATGACGGCCGGGTGGCGGTGCACCAGGCCAGGGTAACTCTCCAGATTCCAACGGGACTGCAGGCCGTCGCTGTACATGATCAACAGTTTTCCATTCGCTTGAGCGTAGTCAAATACCTGGGCTTTTCTATACTGCCCGCCAACGATGCCGGGCAACGAAGCCAACCCACGCACCTGGGTGGCGCTCACCAGGCTGGCGCCGATATTGCCGATGCCGGCAAAACCGAGGTGGTCGCGGGCACCGTCATAGCGTGCTATCGCCACCGCGCCACCACGGCTGCCATTCATGGCATGGTGCATGGCCTGCAATTGCTCCAACTGGCCGGCGAACGGGGCCTGGGCAAACACTGCCGCGCCCGCGCTGGCTGCAGCCTGGGCATCCACACCGTGGCCCAGGCCGTCGATCACCAGGGCGCTGATACGCTGCCCTTCGATCGCCAGGTGCCAGGTATCGCCACAGGCGGGGTCGCCGTGCAGGGCATGCTGGCTTACCCCCACGCGCAAGTCTGGCGCGTGGTCGCGCTGGGCATGCACGCGCGCCAGCACCACCGCGCCGCGCGCATCGGCGTACACATCGAATACCTGGGCCATGCGCGCCAAGGCCCCCAGGCCGATACCCTGGGTGCCTGCGGTTGAATAACCATCGGTCAGGCAGGCCTGTGCATCGAAGCCCTGGGCACGGTCCGCCGTGAGCAGTTCAATGGCATAACCCCCGTGCTCACGGGGCAGCACCCGCAGGTGCAGTTCACCGCAGCCTGCATGCTTGAGCACGTTGCTGCACAGCTCGGTGGCCAGCAGCGCCACACGGCCGCAGTCCTCTTCGTCAAAGCCGTGCCGCTCGGCCAGCTTTTGTGCGGTACGCCGGGCGTGGCCAACATCGCTCGGGTCTGCCAGGCCCATCACCTGGGTCTGGCTGGCGAACAGGTTCATGCCCATCGGGTGATCGTCACGCGTGTGCCCTGCCCTGGCGCGGTGTCCAGTTCAAATTCATGGACCAGCCGCCGAGCGCCGGTCAGGCCCAGGCCCAGGCCACCGCCCGAGGTCCAGCCGTCAGTCAGCGCCAGCTTGATGTCGGGGATGCCGGGGCCCTCATCGCGGAACAACAGGCGCAAACCGGTGCGCCCGCCATCCTCCAGCACAGCCCAGTCCATGTCGCCACCACCGCCATACACCACCGTGTTGCGCGCCAGTTCACTGACTGCCGTCACCAGCTTGGTCAGGTCCACCAGGCGCATGCCGCATTCGCCGGCCAGCTTGCGCGCCAACTGACGCGCCAGTACCACATCCTGTTCGATTCGTACCGGTTGGCTGCCGCTTTCGCGCACATTCATTTTTGGCTCACACGTTGACGCAGCACTTGCATGCCACGCTCCACATTGAGTGCCGTGCTTACGCCCGGCAGGGTAAGGCCCAGTTCGACCAAGGTAATGGCCACGGCCGGCTGCATGCCGACCACCATGGTTTCGGCATCCAGAATGCGGGACAGGCCAGAAATGCTGGCGATCATCCGGCCGATGAACGAGTCGACCATGTCCAACGCGGAAATATCGATCAACACGCCCCGGGCCGAGGTACTGCTGATGCGCTCGGTCAGGTCTTCCTGCAGGGTCATCGCCAGCTGGTCGTGCATGTCGACCTGAATGGTCACAAGCAGGAACTCGCCCATTTGCAGGATCGGGATACGCTCCATGGGCTTACCCCTGCTTGCTGATGTCGCAGCCCAGGCGTGCAAGGGCAAGCTTGAGGGCGTCGGCCAGGCTGGCCTTGGTGGTCAGCGAGCCCAGGTCCAGCCCCAGGTGCACGATAGTCTGGGCGATTTGCGGGCGCACGCCACTGATGATGCAGTCAGCGCCCATCAGGCGGATGGCCGTGACGGTCTTCAGCAGGTGCTGGGCGACCAGGGTGTCGACGGTGGGTACACCGGTGATATCGATGATGGCAATTTCCGAGCCGGTGTCGACGATGCGTTGCAGCAGCGACTCCATGACCGTCTGGCTACGCTGCGAGTCCAGCGTACCGATCAGTGGCAGCGCCAGCACCCCGTCCCACAGTTTGACCACGGGGGTAGACAGCTCCAGCAGTTCTTCCTGCTGGCGCCTGATCACTTCCTCGCGGGTTTTCTGGAAAGCGCGGATGGTGTGCATGCCCATGCCATCGAGCAGTTCCGACACCAGCCACAGTTGCTCGGCCAGGCGTGCCGGCTCGCTGCCGTACTGCGCTTGCAGCAAGCCGAACAGCGGCCCTTTCAAAGCGAAGATGAAGAACGCGGCCTGGTGCGAATCGTGGCCAAGCTGAGCGCGGCTGGCAGAAAGCTTCTCCAGGAACCGGCGCAACGCCTCCCACTCGCTGCCGGCCAAGTGGCTGCCGCCACCAGCGCGCAGGCCGTCCACCAGCAACTGCAGAAACTCCTGGGTTTCCTGTGCCAGTACCTGCTCTTTGATATTGCGCGTGGCGCCGTTGGTTTCGAGGCTGGCTATCCATTCCTCGCGCAGTTGCGCCTGGCTATGTTGGATAGCCTCCAACGTGCTGCCTTGCAGTGTTGCCATGTGCCTTCGCTCCAGTGGTGAAGGCCGGCGTCCCGATGAATGGCCGGCCTGCTGTGAATGACATTTGCCGGTTCGATTAGTTGTGCAGCGGGAAAAGATAATTGCATTAAGCCATTTAGGATAGCCCAACGGCTTCGGATTGCGGCAGCCTACTGCGAAACGGTTTTATAGGAATGCATACCATCACGGCATGACATCGATGCAACCTTGAACCGTACCTCATATTGCAAGTACCCGCCCGGTAATCGGCGGCGGGGCGGAAGCAAGATGCCCAAGGCGCTCGGAAACCGCCTGGCGCACTCGGTAGGCAACTCCAGCGCAAAAAAAGGCACCTACCCATAGGTAATGCCTGTCAGTTAAGTAATTTGGGGCCGCTTTGCGACCCTTCGCGGGCGTGCCCGCGAAGGGCTGCAAAGCAGCCCCAGTAACGCTTAACTGACAGGCTTTACCTATCCATAGGTGCCTTCTGCCCTGACCCCGGGTGAACCCACTCACCCCATCGACCGCGCCCCTACCGGTTGCGCATGGCCCCGCGAAGTCACGATGCCCAGGAAGGAGATCACAATCGCCAGCCCCAATGTGGAGCTCACCTCTGCGCGGTGCTCAGGCGTGTACATCATGACCGCCAGCGCCCCGCCAATGAAAATGATCACCGCCCAGGTCAGGTACGGGAACAGCCACATGCGGAACTTCAGCTCGGTGTTCTCCCGCTCCAGGCGGCGGCGCATGCGCAACTGCGAGATGGCAATGACCATGTACACCAGCAAGGCAATGGCGCCAGAGCTGGCCAGCAGGAACTCGAACACACCCTTGGGCGCGAAGTAGTTGAGGATGGCGATGGCGGCCCCGATCAGGGTGCTGCCAAACACCGCCGCACGCGGCACGCCAACCTTGGAGGTCTTGTTCAGGAAGGCCGGGGCGTCACCGCGCTTGGCCAGCGAGTACATCATCCGCGATGCGATGTAGATCGACGAATTCATGCAACTGGTTACCGCCACCAGCACCACCAGGTCGACCATCAATGCCGCGTTGGGGATGTTCATGATCTCCAGCGCACGTTGATACGAGCCCACCACCGCCAGCTGCGGATCGTTCCACGGCACCACCGAGATGATCACGAAGATCGAGAGGATATAGAAGGTACTGATGCGCCAGATCACCGAGCGGGTAGCCTTGGCGATGTTGCGCGAAGGGTCGCTGGACTCGGAAGCCGCAATGGTCACGGCTTCGGTGCCGATGAAGCTGAACATCACGGTAATGAACGCCCCGACCACAGCCGACCAGCCATTGGGCGCAAAACCGCCGTAGTCAGCCATCAGCCCGCTCAGGCCGCTGACTTCGCGGTTGGGCAGCCAGCCCATCAGCGCGGCAAAGCCCAGGCCGATGAAACCGAGAATGGCCGTGACCTTGAGGATGGCGAACCAGAACTCGAACTCGCCGTACTTGGCCACGCTGAACAGGTTGGTGCCGGCCAGCAACAGCACCGAGGCCAAGGCGAAGATCCAGCTGTCCACCTGGGGGAACCAGGCGTTCAGCACATGCCCGGCGGCCAGCGCCTCGATCGGAATGACCAGTACCCAGAACCACCAGTACAACCAGCCGATGGTGTAGCCGGCCCAGCGGCCGATGGCCTGGTCGGCGTAGGTGGAAAACGATCCGGTGTCAGGGTGCGCCACGGCCATTTCGCCGAGCATGCGCATGACCAGAACCACCAGGGTTCCGGCTACGAAATAGGAAATTATGGTGGCTGGGCCGGCTGCCGCAATGGCGTGGCCAGAGCCGACGAAAAGTCCGGCGCCGATGATGCCGGCGATAGACAGCATCGTTACGTGTCGTGGCTTGAAACCTTGTGCAAGGTTGCCATCAGATCCCACGGTGTTCATTGATGTTGTTCTCTTTTTGCTAACACAAGGATGGACGGGCAGGCGTAGGCGAAAATAGCTCCTTTGAGTTGGGTAGGTCGACACAATGCTCGCATGCTGTTGTTGATCTTGGGCACGCGTCACAGCGCAAGGTGTCAGTGCGGTTCGGGCTTCATTTAAGCCCCGCAAGGCGGTGGGAAATTACACGAGAACGCCCCGGAACTGTTCGATCACGACAGGGCATTTCCCTTGGCGCCAGATGTCGCGAATGGCATGCCCAATCGCGCCATCTGGCCGTTGGGTGCTTTTGTTTTTCATCTGGTTGTGTATGGCCTGGACCGGCCCTATCGCCGGCAAGCCGGCTCCCACAGGGATTGCATCAGGGCTGACAGGTGTTTGTCACAAGATATGCAGCGCCTGTGAGATCGAGCGCCGCCCGCGCGGCGCATCGCGAGCTGCGCTCGCTCCTACGTTTGTTTCGGGCCAATTATTCCTGTGGGATTTGTGCGCGAACGCCTTGGCGCATGCCTCATTATCGCGCGGTACAAACAAGGCGGTCGCGCGCACCTGGCACAGGGGTTACTGGCCCGAAACAAACGTAGGAGCGAGCGCAGCTCGCGATGCGCCGCGCGGGCGGCGCTCGATCTCCCAGGCGCTGAAAATGCTGCGGCTACCCTTACCAGAGACCATAGAGTCTCCCACCTCGATCGCATCGGCTTCAAATCCTGTGCAATCCCTGTGGGAGCAGGCAAGCCCGCGAAGAGGCCAGCAGCCTTAACGCACCAGGCAAGGCCGCTTGTTATCAAAACGCCAACCCGGAATCAGGAACTGCATCGCCACGCTGTCATCCCGCGCCCCCAACCCCATGTTGCGGTAGCACTCATGGGCCTTGGCCAGTTGATCCTCATCCAGCTCCACCCCCAACCCCGGCCGCGCCGGCACATGCACATGGCCGTCGACAATGCGCAGCGGCTCACGGGTCAGGCGCTGGCCGTCCTGCCAGATCCAGTGGGTGTCGATCGCGGTGATCTCACCCGGCGCGGCAGCCGCCACTTGAGTGAACATCGCCAGCGAAATATCGAAGTGGTTGTTGGAGTGCGAACCCCAGGTAAGCCCCCAGTCGTTACACATCTGCGCCACCCTCACCGAGCCCTGCAAGGTCCAGAAATGCGGGTCGGCCAGCGGAATGTCCACCGACTGCAACTGGATCGCATGGCCCATCTGCCGCCAGTCGGTGGCGATCATGTTGGTAGCCGTGGGCAAACCCGTAGCGCGACGGAACTCGGCCATCACCTCGCGGCCCGAGTAGCCGTTCTCGGCGCCGCAGGGGTCTTCGGCATAGGCCAGCACATCATGCTTGTCGCGGCACAGGGCGATGGCCTCCTTGAGTGACCAGGCCCCGTTGGGGTCCAGGGTGATGCGCGCTTCGGGGAAGCGTTCGGCCAGCGCCGTCACTGCTTCCATTTCTTCTGCCCCCCGCAGCACGCCGCCCTTGAGCTTGAAGTCGCTGAAGCCGTAACGCTGCTTGGCCGCTTCGGCCAGGCGCACAACCGCCTCGGGCGTCAGGGCCTTTTCATGGCGCACACGGAACCAGTCGTCGTCACTGTCCGCTTCGTTGCGGTAGGCCAGGTCGGTCTGCTGGCGGTCGCCGATATAGAACAGGTAGCCCAGCATCTTCACCGCATCACGTTGCTGGCCCTCGCCCAGCAGTGCCGCCATGGGCACATTCAGGTGCTGGCCGAGCAGGTCGAGCAGCGCCGACTCGATGGCCGTCACAGCATGCACGGTGATGCGCAGGTCGAAGGTCTGCAGGCCGCGCCCCGCCGAGTCGCGGCTGGCGAACGTCTGGCGCATGGCATTGAGCACGCGCTGGTAGTGACCGATCGGCTGGCCTACTACCAGGCTGCGGGCGTCTTCCAGGGTCTGGCGAATGCTCTCGCCACCCGGCACTTCGCCAAGCCCCGTGTTGCCCGCGCTGTCCCGCAGTACCACCACGTTACGGGTAAAGAACGGGCCATGTGCGCCACTGAGGTTGAGCAGCATGCTGTCGTGGCCAGCCACCGGAATCACGCGCAGGTCGGTGACCACCGGGGTGCTGGTGTGAACGGCGGGTGTTGTCGGCATATTCATGGTTGTCGTCTCGCAGTCGTCAGTGGGTCTGGCCCAGGGCCGCGGGGCCCTTCAGGCTATCGGAAGGTGCGCCCTTGGGGCGTGTACGCACGAAGAAGATGGCAAGTGCCGCCAGCACCGAAGTCACCGCCAGGCCATACAACCCGCCCTGGATCGAGCCGGTCTGCTGCTCCAGCAGGCCGAACGTGGTGGGGGCAACGAAGCCGCCGAGGTTGCCGACCGAGTTGACCAGGGCTATCACCGCCGCCGCGATGCGAGCATCCAGGTAGCCCTGCGGGATCGGCCAGAACAGTGACGAGGCCGACTTGAAGCCGATGGCGGCAAAGCACACGGCGACAAAGGCGAATACCGGCCCGCCGGTGGTGGACATGAACATGCCGATAGCCGCGACCACCAGGGCGCCTGCCACCCAGGCCTGCTGGAACTTCCAGCGTGCAGAACCGGCAGCGAAGGCATACATGGCCAGGATCGAGATCAGCCACGGGATGGAGTTGAGGAAGCCGACCTGCAAGTCGCTGAGGTCGCCCATGCGCTTGATGATGCTCGGCAGCCAGAAGGTGGCCGCGTAGATGGTTAGCTGGATGCAGAAGTAGATCAGGCAGAACAGTACGATCTGGCGGTCCTTGAGCAGGCTCCAGGCCGACGGCTTGGCCGCACCCAGCGCCTCGCGCGCTTGCTGTTCACGGTCGATGGTCGCGACCAGCGCATCCTGCTCGGCCTGGCTCAGCCACTTGGCGTCCTGCGGTTTGGAGTCGAGCCAGAAGAACACGAAGAAGCACAACGCCACCGAGGCCATGCCTTCGATGAACAGCATCCACTGCCAGCCGTGCAGGCCGAGCCCCTGGATTTGCATCAATGCCCCGGCCAAGGGGCCGGAAATCAGCGAAGCCAGCGCCGACCCGCTGAGGAAAATGGCGATTGCCTTGCCGCGCTCGGCCGCCGGCAACCAGCGGGTGAAGTAGTAGATCACCCCAGGAAAGAAGCCCGCTTCGGCCACACCGAGCAGAAAGCGCAGTACATAGAACTGGGTTTCGTTCTGCACGAAGGCCATGGCCGTGGCCACCAGCCCCCAGGTGAACATGATGCGGGTCAGCCACAAGCGGGCACCCACCTTCTGCAGCAGCATGTTCGAAGGCACCTCGAACAGCGCGTAGCCGATGAAGAACAGCCCGGCACCAAAGCCAAAGGCCGCAGCGCTGATGCCCAGGTCGCTTTCCAGGTGCGGGCGGACGAAGCCGATGTTGACGCGGTCCAGGTAGTTGACGATGAACATGATGACGAACAGCGGCAGCACGTGGCGCTTGACCTTGGCCACGGCGCTGGCCAACGCGTCGCCTTCATTCCGGGCAGACGGAGCGAGGGTGTCGTTCACAGGTGAATCTCCCACTAGTTGTTTTTGTGCGGGTCGGGGTTGTCTGACATGGCAGTGGGGACGAGCATAGGCCCCGAGAAGTTGTACGACAAGATCAACAACATCGCCAAAATGGCAAAATACAAGCTTCAATAAAACTAATATGTTGCGATCTTGCAAAAACGGCCACTCGAAATGCGCCCTCGAATCGCGAAAAACTGGGCAAAAAATATTTTTAGCAATTAACTTGTCATACAAGTACAACAAGAGGTGGACTACAGCATGCTCCCAGATCACGCGCACAAACGCGGCCACAGCCGCGCACATGACCTGGTCTCCAGCCTGACCCGGCAGATTCTCCTGGGCACCTTCAAGCCCGGCGACAAACTGCCGTCGGAGAACACCTTGGTACGCGAGCACGGGGTCAGCCGCACGGTGGTTCGCGAAGCCTTGTCGAAGTTGCAGGCCTCGGGGCTGGTGGAACCGCGCCACGGTATCGGCACCTTCGTGATGGCGCGCCAAGCCCAGGCCGGGTTGCGCGTTGCAGCGGAAAGCGCAGCGAATGTGCGCGACTTGCTGGAGCTGCGGATTGGCCTGGAAGGCCAGGCCGCCGCGCTGGCAGCGCTACGCCGCGATGACCGGCAGTTGGCGCGCATGCGCCAGGCACTGGATGACTACCAGGACCTGGCGGCGGCAGGTGACAGCTGCATCGAGGCCGACCGGCGTTTTCACCTGCTGATTGCCGAAGCCACCGGCAACCTGTATTTCACCGAGATGCTGCTGCAGCTGGGCAACGGCTTGATTCCGCGCAACCGCATGGCCCAAGCCGAGCGCAGTGGGTCGAAGATGGCACCGCAGGCATACCTGGCCAACCTGGAGCACGAGGCAATCCTCAATGCCATCCGCCGGCAAGACCCGGATGCAGCACGCGCGGCGGTGTGCCTGCACCTGTCCAACAGCCGCGACCGGCTGCTACCGGATTGACGGGCAACTGCGGCACAGCAGCCCCGGCGCTTACCAGGTCAGGCAGATCTTGCCGAAATGCCGGTTGCTCTCCTGGTAACGGAACGCGTCGACGATCTGCTCCAGCTCGAAGTGCTTGTCCACTACCGGCCGCAAACCGTTGGCATCAATGGCCCGCACCATCGCCTGCTGCTGCGCCCGGCTGCCGACCAGCACCCCTTGCAGGCGAATCTGCCGCACCAATGCCTGCACCAGCGGCAGTTGCCCGGCCACGCCGGTAAGAATGCCGATCAGCGACACATGCCCGCCGATCCGTGCAGCGATCATCGACTGCTCCAGGGTGGCCGGGCCACCCACCTCGATCACGTGATCGACACCGCGGTTAGCAGTCAGCTCGCGCACTTTCTCACCCCACGCCGGGGTGCGCTTGTAGTTGATCAAGTGGTCGGCGCCCAAGGCCTTGAGCCGCTCCAGCTTGGCATCGCTGGACGAGGTGGCAATCACCGTGGCACCCGCCAGCTTGGCGAACTGCAGGGCGAAGATCGACACGCCACCGGTGCCCTGCACCAGCACCGTGTCGCCCGGTTTGAGGTGGTCGTCGCACATCAGCGCGCGCCAGGCGGTCAGGCCGGCAGTGGTCAGGGTGGCGGCTTCGGCATGGCTGAAGCCCGAAGGTGCCAAGGTAAACGCGGTGGCACGGGCGGTGACCTGTTCGCGGGCGTAGCCATCGATGCCGTCACCCGGCACCCGGGCAAAGCCTTCGACATTGGCCTGGCCATCGAGCCAGTCCGGGAAGAACGTACTGACGACACTGTCGCCGACCTGAAACTCGCTGACGCCGGCCCCTACGGCAACGACTTCGCCCGCACCGTCGGCCATGGGGATGCGCCGCTCACTCGGCCCCCACATGCCACTCACCACGGCGAAGTCGTGGTAGTTCAGGGAGCTGGCGTGCAGGCGCACGGTGATCTCGCCGGCCTGGGGGGCCGCAGCCTCGCTGCTGCCGACCTCGACCTTGTCGTAGCCGCCGCCAGGTTGAACGTAGATGGCCTTGCTGGTCATGGGTTGGGTCTCCGTATCAACTTCAGGAATGGGAATGAGCATAGACAGGTCTATGGGTTGCAAAAGCTTCACGGGCTTTGCAGCAGCGGCGTTGTGTCGCGATCGGGCTGCGCGCTATCGACTCAGCCCAGCATCACCTTCAGTGCCCGGCAATCGACCGCGTGCCAATCCACCAGTTGCGGCCATGGGTTATCGGGCACATTCACCAATATCGTGCGTGCCCCCGCTGCGCGCCCGCAGTCCAGGTCAAAACGGTAGTCACCCACCATCACCAGCTCGCTCGGCGCCACGCCCCAGGCCGCGGCAATCTTCAGCAACCCATCCGGGCTCGGCTTCGGTGCCGCCTCGTCACGTCCGAGCACATGCTCTACCGGGAAGCAGTCCGCCAGGCCTATCGCTTCCAGCGTTACATGGGCCAGTTCCCGGGCATTGCGGGTCAGTATCCCCAACCGGCAACCACGCGCAGCCAGTTCGCGCACCAGTTCAACCGCCCCGGTCGCCGCGGTGGAGGCCACCGCCAGCTCACGCTCATGCTCCAGCAGCCAGGCATGCTTGGCCGCGGCTTCGTCGGCTGGCAAAGCCGCCAGGTGGGTAAGGATGTCGTCCTCAGCAGGGATACCCAGCGCCTCCCGAATGGCGGCAAAGTCATGCACTGCCACGGTCAGGGTGCCGTCCATGTCGAACACCCAGTTGCGCACCTGCTGCAGGCTCATGCCCAGTCCTTGCGGTGGCGAATCAGGCCTTCCTGGCTCGACGATGCCACCAGTTGCCCGGCCTGGTTGAAAATGCTGCCGCGGCAGAAGCCACGGGAATTACCTGCCCACGGGCTATCGGTGGCATACAGCAGCCACTGGTCGGCACGCAGGTTGCCGTGGAACCACAGCGAATGGTCGAGGCTGGCGATCTGCATGTCGCGCTGCCAAACCGACTTGCCATGCGGCACCAGCGCAGTGGTGAGCAGGCCGAAGTCCGAGGCGTAGGCCAGCAGGTACTTGTGCAGGGCCGGCACGTCGGGCAGGTTGCCGTCGGCGCGGAACCACGCATATTTCACCGGGTCGCCTGGCTTGGGGTTGAACGGGTCACGCTCGGTGACCGGGCGAATCTCGATTGGCTTGGCGCACAGCACCTTGTCGCGGATGCGTTCAGGCAGATGGTCTGCCATGGCACGCGCCAGTTCCACTTCGGTAGGCAGGTTTTCCGGGCCGACCACGTCGGGCATCTGCGCCTGGTGGGCGAAGCCTTCCTCGTCGTACTGGAACGAGGCGCTACAGGTGAAAATGGTCTGGCCCTTCTGGATCGCCGTCACCCGCCGGGTACTGAAGCTGCCGCCGTCACGCACACGGTCCACCGAGTACACCACCGGCAGGCTGGCGTCCCCCGGGCGCAGGAAATAACCATGCAGCGAGTGCACATGACGCGCGTCTTCGACCGTCTGGCTGGCTGCCGACAACGACTGGCCCAGCACCTGGCCGCCGTACAGCTGGCGGAAGCCCAGGTCTTGGCTGCGCCCACGGAACAGGTTCTCCTCGATGGCTTCGAGGCTCAACAGGTCGACCAGGTCGTCCAACACATGACTCATTGGGGCATCTCCGTAGAAGCGAGCCTTGCTCGCGCTGCGCCGCCTGGGCGGCGCTCGAACTCACAGGCGCCGAACCCCTTGCGGCCCAGCGCCCTTTCAATGGGCAAATAATACAGCGTTTGCCATTCGCACCGAGCATGGCTGTGCATTCAGGCGCGCAGGGTGTGCTCCCAGTGCGCACGGTCGATGCGGTACAGCACATGCGGGCGTAGCGGGTGGCCTGCGGGCAGGCGCGGGTGCTCGAAGCTGCCGCGCAGGTCTTGCTGCATGCCGATGGCCTGCATCACCTTCTGCGATGGCAAGTTACTTTCGGCAGTGAACGACACCACCTCGTTCAGGCGCAATTGGGCGAACGCACAGCGCAGGCAGGTCCACGCGGCTTCGCTGGCAAAACCCAGCCCCCAGTGGCGCCGGGCCAGGCGCCAGCCAATCTCCACGGCTGGCGCGAAATCGGCGTCAAAGTTTACCTGCAGCAAGCCGGTCATGCCGATGAATGCACCGCTGTCCTTGCGCTCCAGCGCCCACAAACCAAAACCGTATTCGTTGAAGTGCCCGCGTATCCGGCCAATCAGCGCGGCAGCTTCCAGGCGTGTGAGCGGTGCCGGGAAGTAACGCATCACCTGCGGGTCGGCACACAGCGCCGCAAATTCACGCAGGTCATCGTCGTGCCATTGGCGCAGCACCAGCCTTGCGCTTTCCAGTTGAAGGGTGGAGGTCATCGGGCCTGCTCCGGTTTTGCCGAATTACAGTCTACAGCGTAGGCGCCGGCGCGGTGTTCACCCAACGGGCCGCAACCGAATGCAATTTTCACACGCCCTTCACCGGCCCCCGACAGCTCGCTTAGCAAAATGCCGCCATCACTGCCGTGCCCGCCACGGCCCTGTCACTGGAGCAACGCATGCTATCGAGCAATACCCTGGGGCACCCTGCCATTCACGCCCGGCGCAAACGGCGCCTGTCTCGCAAAGCCCTTGGTGCCGCCCTTGGCTTGTGCATGGTCGTGGCGGCCTTGACCACCTGGCTGGCGACGAGGACGCATATCGTGGACCTTGGCAACGAGCAACAACTGAGTGACAGCGGCCTGCTGCAGAACTGGGCCGAGGGTGCCGTGATCGTGATGATCCGCCACGCCGAACGCTGCGACAGCGCCCCGGGCCCGTGCCTGGACGACCCCACCGGCATCACCGTGGCCGGCAGCCAGGCTGCCACGCGGGTGGGCCAAGGCTTGCACCAGCTGGGCCTGGCCAACACCGATCTGCTCAGCAGCCCGAAACTGCGCACCCGGCAAACCGCGCACTTCATCCTCGGCCAGGCGGTGGCCAGCGAAGACTGGCTGGAAAGCTGCGACAGCCAGTTCGCCAGCGATGCACTGGCGCACAAGCGTGCCGGGCACAACCTGGTGCTGGTGACCCATAACGGCTGCATCGATCACTTCGCCCGCCAGCAGCACGTGGCCGGCGGCGAGCGCGAAAGCGCCTACGCCAGCGCGCTGTTCGTTTCGGTGGACGGTAACGGCAAGGCACGCATCCTCGGCCGCCTGAATGAGCCCGACTGGCAGCGGGTGCTGGCCAGCGCCGCAAAATAGCAGTGGCCTGCTCGGGCCTCATCGCCGGTAAGCCACACAGGCGCTGTGGCAAACACCTGTCAGCCCTGATGCGGTCCCTGTGGGAGATTCTATGGTTCCTGGCAAGGGTAGCCGGAGCATCTTCAGCGCCTGTGAGATCGAGCGCCGCCCGCGCGGCGCATCGCGAGCTGCGCTCGCTCCTACGTTTGTTTCGGGCCAGTAACCCCTGTGCCAGATGCGCGCGGCCGCCTTGTTCGTACGACGCGATTTTGAGGCATGCGCCAAGGCGTTCGCGCGCAAATCCCACAGGAATAATTGGCCCGAAACAAACGTAGGAGCGAGCGCAGCTCGCGATGCGCCGCGCGGGCGGCGCTCGCTCTAACAGGCGCTGCATACCTTGTGGCAAACACCTGTCAGCCCTGATGCGCACCCCGTGGCCGGCTTGCCGGCGATTGGGCAGCAAAGCTGCCCCGGCCATGGCAAGATCAGCACTGGCCCTGACCGCGACCTCCCCCATGCCGTTGCCGCTGATCTACCACGAAGACTACAGCCCGGAGTTCCCTGCCGAGCACCGCTTCCCGATGGACAAGTTCCGCCTGCTGCACGACCACCTGGTCGACAGTGGGCTGACCACCGACCAGGCCTTGCTGCGCCCGGACATCTGCCCCAACGATATCCTCGCCCTGGCCCACGACCGCGACTACATCGCACGCTACATGAATGGCGAGCTGTCCCGCGAAGACCAGCGTCGCCTCGGTCTGCCCTGGAGCGAAGCCTTGGCCCGGCGCACCGTACGGGCCGTGGGCGGCTCGCTGCTGACGGCCGAACTGGCGCTGCAGCATGGCGTTGCCTGCCACCTGGCCGGTGGCACCCACCATGCACACTATGACCACCCTGCCGGCTTCTGCATCTTCAATGACCTGGCAGTGATCAGCCGCTACCTGCTGGAGGCCGGCCGTGTCCAGCGGGTGCTGATCTTCGATTGCGACGTGCACCAGGGCGACGGCACCGCACGCATCCTGCACGATACCCCGGAGGCCATCACGGTCTCGCTGCACTGCGAACAGAACTTCCCGGCACGCAAGGCCAACAGCGATTGGGACATTCCCCTGCCGCGGGGCATGGGCGACACCGCCTACCTGAACGTGGTGGACGACACCCTCAACTACCTGCTGCCGCTGTATCAACCCGACCTGGTGCTGTACGACGCCGGCGTCGATGTGCACAAGGACGACGCGCTGGGCTACCTGCAACTGACGGACGCCGGCGTGGCCGCCCGCGACGAGGCCGTGCTGCGCCACTGCCTGGGCCGCGATATTGCGGTAATGGGTGTGATCGGCGGCGGCTACAGCAAGGACCGGGTGGCCCTGGCCAAACGCCACGGCATCCTTCACCACAGCGCAGCGCGTGTCATCGGTTGTTCACAATGACTGTGGAACCGCTTGTGGATAACCTGCGGGAAAGCCGCTGCAGGCCTTGACCAGCAAGGCCTGTAGAACACTGGTTGTTTTTTGACCAGTGCTTCCGGGGGCAGCGCTGCGCTAGAATGCGCCTCTTTTCCACAGCCTGCTGCCCACCATGCCCGATTTCAACCCCGCATCGCCTCCCCTTGCTGTCGTCATCGGTGGCGGCCCCGCCGGCCTGATGGCCGCTGAAGCCCTGGCCCAGGCAGGCTTGGCGGTCGAGGTGTTCGATGCCATGCCTTCGGTGGGCCGCAAGTTCCTGCTGGCCGGTGTCGGCGGCATGAACATCACCCATTCCGAGCCTTACCCCGCGTTCGTGGCCCGTTATGCCGAACGCCAAGGTGAAATCGGCACGCTGCTGGGCGAGTTCGACGCGGATGCTTTGCGCCAGTGGATTCACGGCCTGGGCATCGAGACCTTCGTCGGCACATCAGGCCGGGTATTCCCCACCGACATGAAAGCCGCCCCGTTACTGCGCGCCTGGCTGAAGCGCCTGCGCGACAGCGGGGTAGTTATCCACACCCGCCATCGCTGGCTCGGCTGGAACGCCGAGGGGGCCTTGCGGATCGCTTATCCACAGGGCGAGCGCCTGGTCAACGCCGCTGTGCTGGTGTTGGCGCTGGGTGGCGGCAGTTGGGCGCGCCTGGGTTCCGACGGCAGCTGGCAAGCGCTGCTGGCCGAACGGGCTGTGGATATCTCGCCCCTGCAACCGAGCAACTGCGGTTTCGAGGTGGCCGGCTGGAGCGCGCTGTTGAAAGACAAGTTCGCCGGCGCGCCGCTGAAGAACATCGCCCTCAGCGTGCCTGGCAGTGCACCGCGCAAAGGTGAGTTCATCCTCACCGCGCAAGGTGTGGAAGGCAGCCTGGTGTATGCCTGGTCTGCGCCGGTGCGTGAGGCCATCAACCGCGATGGCCGGGGCGTGTTGTTGCTTGACCTGTTGCCGGACAAGCCTGTGGACAAGATTGCCCAGGCACTGGCCAGGCCACGGGGGTCGCGCTCCATGGCCAAGCACCTGCACAGCCAGCTGGGTATCGATGGGGTAAAAGCCGCACTGCTGCGCGAGCTGACCGCCCCTGCAACCTTTGCCAGCCCTGAAGCGTTGGCGCAGGCGATAAAGGCCCTGCCAATCACCCTGGTGCGCACGCGACCGCTGGATGAAGCGATCAGCAGCGCCGGCGGTGTGCGTTTCGAGGGGCTGGATGCAGGGCTGATGCTCAAAGGCATGCCGGGGGTGTTCTGTGCCGGCGAGATGCTGGACTGGGAGGCACCGACCGGGGGCTACCTGCTCACCGCGTGCTTTTCCAGCGGGCAGCACGCCGGGCGGGCGGCTGCACAATGGCTCAAAGCCCAGGGCTGACACCGCCCCACTGTGGCGCCGCGAGGCTAAGGTTTACGCTTGCGCGGCCCGCCATTGAAGCTAGGTACCTTGCGCACTGCCTTCACTGCAGGCTCGGCATTGCCCCCCTCGGTGCTGTCCATCCAGCGCCCCAAGCCACGCTTGGCGCTGTTCTCTTTCGGCTTTTTGGGCTTCTTCGGCTTCTTGATCACCTGGCCACTGGCGTCGGTCATCGGCACCCGGTGATCCGGAATGAAGTCCGGTTCTTCATGACGCGGCAGGGTCTGGCGGGTCAGCACCTCAATCGCCGCCAGCAGCTGCACTTCATCGGCGCACACCAGCGAAATCGCCTCGCCCTTGTTGCCCGCCCGCCCGGTGCGGCCGATACGGTGCACGTAGTCCTCGGCAACGATGGGCAGGTCCAGGTTGACCACCAGCGGCAAATCGTCGATATCCAGGCCACGGGCAGCCACGTCGGTGGCCACCAGCACCTGGATTTCCCGGGCCTTGAAGCTGTCCAGCGCGCGCTGGCGGGTCGCCTGCGGGCGGTCACCGTGGATACCATCGGCATTCACACCCTCGGCCAGCAAGCGCGCCACCAACTGGTCGACGCCGTTACGGGTCTTGGCAAATACCAGCACCTGCTTCCAGCGCTGCTTGCGCATCAGGTGGCAGAACAGGTCTTCCTTGCGCTTTTTATCCACAGGTACCAGCCACTGCTTGACGCTGGCGGCAGCGGCATTGCGTGGGCTGACTTCGATACTCAGCGGGTCACTCAGGGCCAGCCCTGCCAGCAGGCGGATCTGCTCTGAGAACGTGGCGGAAAACAGCAAAGTCTGGCGCTTGCGTGGCAACGCGGCATAGACCGATTGCAGCTCTTCGGCAAAGCCCAGGTCGAGCATGCGGTCGGCTTCGTCCAGCACCAGGGTCTGTACCTGGTTGAACTTGACCGCGTTCTGCCGGAACAGGTCGAGCAGCCGGCCAGGGGTGGCGACCAGCAGGTCGACGCCACGGCGCAGGCGCATCATCTGCGGGTTGATGCTGACCCCGCCGTACACCGCATAGGTGCTCAACGGCAGGTTCTCGGCGTACTCGCGCACGTTGTTGTGCACCTGCTCGGCCAGCTCTCGGGTCGGCACCAGCACCAGGGCACGGATCGAGTTGCTGGCCACTTTCTCGCCTTCCAGGGCCAGGCGCTGCAGTACCGGCAGGGCAAAGCCTGCCGTTTTTCCGGTGCCGGTCTGGGCCGCGGCCATCAGGTCGCGGCCGGCCAGCACGGCGGGAATGGCCTTGGCCTGCACCGGTGTGGGGGTGGTGTAGGCCAGCTGCTGCAAGGTGCGCAGCAGCGGTTCGATCAGGCCGAGTTGGGCGAAATTCATGGCAATACCGTCAGGGGTTCAGCGAAGCCGGCAAGTTTACCGCATCGCCCCTGCCTACTTGCAGATTTCGCCTTTCAACGGCAATACGGGTTTGGCAGGCTTGCGCCACTGCGGCAGGCCGATCAGCACCACTGCGCCAATGATCACCGCCATCGCCACGCACTCTTCGGCACCGATGTGCTCACCGGCAAACAGGATCCCCAACAGCACCGCCACGGCCGGGTTGACGTAGGCGTAGCTGGTGGCAGCTGCCGGGCGCACGTGCTTGAGCAGGTACATATAGGCGCTGAAGGCCAGGATAGAGCCGAAGAACACCAGGTAGGCCAACGCGCCCCAGCCGGCAGCGCTTGGTACCTGCGTCATGCGCTCGCCCGACAGCAGGCTGCCCAACAAGAGCACTGCGCCACCCACCAGCATTTCTGCGGCACTGGCCATTGGCCCCTGTGGCAGGGGCAGGCTTTTGCTCCACACCGAACCGAATGCCCACGAGGCCGCGGCAAAAATGATCAGCGCTGCGCCAATCGGGCTCGCCTGCAGGTTGGACCCCAGGTTCAACAGGGCGATACCCAGCAGCCCAAGGGCAATGCCTGCCCACTCCAGTTTCGAATTGCGGTGCCCGAACAGCAGGCCGAACAGCAAGGTGAACAGCGGCACCGTCGCCACCGCCAGGGCCGCCACCCCCGAGGCCACGCCGGCGTGCTCGGCCACCGTTACCCCGCCGTTGCCGCAACTTAGCAGCAGAAAGCCGATTGCCCCGGCAGCCCGCCATTGCGGCCACGTGGGTGCCGGCGCACCGCGCCAGCGCAGAAAACCGTACAGCAGGCTACCCGCGATCAGGAAACGCACACCGGCCATGAGCATCGGTGGCCAGCTCTCGACGCCAATGCGGATGAACAGGTAGGTGGAGCCCCAGACCAGGTACAGCGCCAGGAAGGCGCCGATGAGCAACCAGGGAATGCGACGGGAGGCAGGCATTGGAACACTCGAAATCCGTTTACGGGTGAACAGTCTAGGGGCCTGCCTGAGCGAACAGAAGTTACAGAATGGCTTGAAATGAGCGGCACACTTTCGGTGCGTTCGGTTTGAAGCGGGCGCCGCTTGAAGCGAGCGCCGACCACGCCTCAAGCATACTTGACCAGCGCCTCGCGCAGCTTGGCTGCCGGTGTTTTCTGCAACCGGCACAGCAGGCCATGCGAGAGCTGCTGCACACCATGCTGTTCTCGCAACACGCCGGCCAGGTGCTGCATCAGGTTGGCGGCCATTTCGGCATCGGCCATGGCCCGGTGCGCATTACCGGTGTCCGGCAGCCCCGCCCAGCGGGTCAGGGTGCCCAGCTTGTGGTTCGGCGCTGCCGGCAACAGGCGCCGCGACAACAACAGCGAACAGGCAAATGACTGGCTGCGGCTGCGGCCGATGCGCGCCAGTTCGTAATCCCAGAACTTCTGGTCGAACGCGGCGTTGTGCGCCAGCAGCGGGGTCTCACCCACAAACTCGGCCACCTCGTTCATGACCTTGTCGACCGGCGGCGCACTGCGCAGCATCGCCGTGGTGATGCCGGTCAGCCCGGCGACGAATGCGGGTACCGGCACACCGGCGTTCATCAGGCTCTGGTAGCGCTCGACAATGCGCCCGCCTTCCAGCATGACCACCGCCACTTCGGTGGCGCGGCAGCCGGCACCGGGGGAAATGCCGGTGGTTTCAAAGTCGATGACAGCGATACGTTCCACGAATGACCTCAGTGCTTGAGCAACAACTTACCCTCGATGGGTACATAGCGGCTGGCGGCACGGATCAGTGACAGCGCCGTCAGCCCGGGCACACCATACACCACCGCCTCAGTGCCGTGGCGCTGGATCACCCGCTCCAGCAGCAGGTCGAAATCGCCGTCACCCGAGGCCAGCACCACTTGGTCGACCCGGCTGGCGGCATCGATCACATCCAGGGTAATGCCCACGTCCCAGTCACCCTTGGCCGAGCCGTCGCTGCGCTGGATGAAGGGTTTGAGGCGCACGTCGAAACCAAGGTTGCGCAAGATCTGCTGGAACTGTTGCTGCTTGCTGTCGCCGCGGTCGATGGCATACGCCACGGCCTCGACGATCTGCCCTTCGCGGCAGACATCGGCCCACAGGGCGGTGTAGTTGAAATGGCAACCATGGGCTTGGCGCACGGTGTAGTAGAGGTTCTGCACATCGGCGAACAGCGCGATCTTTTTCACCTGGGAACCTCGTGTCTGGCCTGGAATACCGGGGCCGCTGAGCAGCCCCGGAAATGCCAGCAGTATGCCAGACCTGTCAGACGTAGGAGTCGTCGTCCGAGAAGAACCCACCGTCATCGCTGCTGTAGTCGGTGTCGGCGTACCCACCCTGGTCGCTGCCCCAGCCACCATTGTCGGCCACTTGCTGCTGCCCGCCCTGGTCATTCCAGCCACCACTGTCACTGGCCGGCGCAGGCTCTTCCTTGATCACCTCGACCACCTCTTCGGGCTGGGAGTTGTGGTTGAACAGGCTGCTGATACCTTGCGCCAGCAATACACCACCGGCCACACCGGCGGCGGTCTGCATGGCCCCACCGAGGAAGCTGCTGGCACCACTGCGTGCCGGCGCAGCGCCCACGCCAGGCTGCTGTGCCGGCGGTTGCGCGTAGGCCGGTGCCGCCGGCTCACGCCAGCCGCCAGCCGATGCCACCGCAGGCGCTGGCCGCTGTGGCTGCACCGGCGGCGCTGCAGTGCGCCCGCCCGTACCAAAAATGCTGGACAGGAAACCGCCACCGCCAGCGCTGGGCGCACTGTTGCTGCCTTGGGCCGCCTGGGCACGGGCCTGTTCCAGCTCGGCCTGCAGCTGCTTGTTCTGCTCGTCGAGGCGCTTGAGGGCCGCTTCCTGCACCAGGATCGCCTGGGCCATGTAGTAAGGTGCCGCCGGCTGCTGGCGCAGGTGCTGCTCGATGCAGGCCTGGGCCTGCGGGTCGCGCGGCTGGCTTGGGTCTTCGGCTTGCTTGAGACGGCCGAACAGGCCGTCGATCAGGGTTTGTTCTTCAGTGTTCATGGGGCGACCTCATGGGTAGCGGGACAACGGACAACCTCAAAGATGGGGCGTTGCGCCGCGCGATTCAATCGCTGCAAGGGTGAAACATTTTTCAGCAAGTGACAGCGGCACGCCTGCTTTGGGCTAAAGTGATGCACCTGTTTTTACTGCCATGCGATATAGCCCGATGAATCCGCTGAGCGTCCTGCGCGACTCCCTGTACTTTTTCCGCCGCCACCTGCCGAACATTATCCAGCTGTGCCTGCCGCTGGTCGTGCTGGAGGCCCTGCTCACCCAACTGCTGTACCGGCAACTGGGCGACCAGGCATCGCCTGCCTACGGCATGCTGATCAGCCTGCTGTGCTATCCGCTGTACAGCGCCGCCCTGATCCTGTACCTGGACACCCGTAGCCAGGGCCAGGACATCGCCAAGCGCGACCTGTTCGCCCGCGCCTTGCAGCTGTGGCCGCAACTGGCCCTGCTGATCCTGATCAGCTCGCTGCTGATCATGGCGGGCCTGGCCCTGTTCGTCTTCCCGGGCGTGTGGATCATGATCAACCTGGTGTTCGCCGAGTACCTGCTGGTACTGCGTGGCCGGCCGGTGGTGCAGGCGATGCGCGACAGCGCCAGCATGACCACCGGGCATTTCATGCGCATCATGGTTTGCGTGGTCGCGGTGCTGGCACCGATCTGGCTGATCGACGGGTTACTGCTCATGGCGTTCCCCGAGCCATCGCCGGCCATGGAGCTGGCCATGGACAGCCTCAGCGGCTTCCTGCAGCTGTTCAGCACGGTGGTGCTCTACCGGCTGTTCATGTTGCTGGAAGAAAAAGCCGGCGCCTGAGGGCGCCCTCCCGGTCGCCTGCGCACGTGCAGGGGCACTGCGCCGCCTTCAGGTGCCGCGCGGCTCCGTCCGGGCCGTGGCCTCCGCCACCAGTGGGTCATCTGGCCAGTAGTCTTTTCTATCACCTACCTCCCTGATTGATTGACAACGTGTAGCCCCCGAAACATACGGGCGTTAGCCGGTTCAGACAAAAACGGCATTGACTGTCAATGTTGCTTCCAAAGATTGACTATCTGCAGGTCGATTACGGCAGACATTGACAGCCTATCCGCCAGCCGCACGTTCGCTTCAGACCCAACATTGACACTCTAGAGCTCACCTCGTAAAACCTCACGGGCGTCTCGAACCTTGGGTAGCTTTCTTGACGAGGAGATATTTGCGGTATGGGCGACATATCCCCAATTACGACGAAGCGAGGCTAAGCGCACCAGTAGTACAAAGTACGCGGCGCTTTGCAGTGAGCGCATAAAATAGGGCAGTTTTATGCTGCCCTTGGAAGCGCTCTGAATCCTCAGTTTGGCAAAATGCCTTCCGCCCCTGCGCGCCTCCTGTCGATCATGTGCCTCTGGGCTTGGCACGCGCAGTCGCTTGAGCGATCAGTGGATCATCCGGCCAAAAATGCTTCGGGTACCTCCCCTTCAAGTCTTTCTTCACATCGCCGTAAGTGGACTTCCAGAAATTCGCAAGGTCTTGGGTAACCTGAACCGGACGGCGTGCCGGCGATAGCAGATGCAGCTTGAGCACCTGTCGTCCATTTGCAATGCGTGGTGTATCAGCCTGCCCGAACAGCTCCTGCAGTCTTACAGCAAGCACCGGGGGACGTTCACTGTAATCGATGCGAATATTCGAACCTGAGGGGACTGGAATCGTCTGAGGTGCCTGTGCATCGAGCTGCTGCGGCAAAGGCCAAGGCAGCAAATTGCGGAGCATGGAGGATAAGTCCAGCTGACCGAAATGGCTTAGCCGGGTGACCTTTCCCACATACGGGCCTAACCACACCTCAAGCGACACCAGCAGGGCTTCAGTACGAAGATCAGGCCACTCGCTTGGGCTACCTGCCTCTTCATCCAGAATGCGCAGCAACTCAACTCGCGCCTGCCACTGACGTAGCTCTGGTGTCCACGGCAAAAGCTCCAGGCCTTTGCGGCGAACGTAGTTGAGCAGGGCCTGAACACGGGCGTCATCGTCGAGGTTGGCCAGGGGTGCGTGAGCCAGGATCAACTCCCCCACTTTCACCTGCCGCTCAGCACGAAGGACGCCCTCTCGCTCATCCCAATCGAGCTCATCCACCTGGGTGACCTGCTCTTTCAGGACAGTGTCGAACAACGCTTCGTCCAAATCGGCAGCCAGGTAGATCCGTTCTTCGCGCTGGCCCTGCCGACTGCCCAAATCAGCAATGACCAACCACGGATGTTTCATCAGCGCATCAGCTTCTGTAAACATCGCTGCTCGACCATTCGCCAACCGATACTCAGCCCCTCCAGCTCGGCGCTGTTGCGCAACACGATCGGGATAGGCGAGTGCCAAGAGGCAGCCCACCCATTGAGGGTGATCAGGATCAGCGACGGGTTGCGATGCTGAGCCGCGCATGTATGAACGGTACTGCTTCGCCAATTGCTTCGCTCGTTGGGCGCCGGCTTGCTCTGATCGCTGAGCCCTTTGCTCCCCTGAAAGAATGGCCAGCCGACTGTGCAAATCTGCGCCGCTGCCACGCTGTATATCTCGCTCGCCGAGCAGGGCTGCAATGTTGCACGCTGTCTCAGTGAGGCCCAGCTCATGGCCACGCAACAACAGATGTGCAATGCGTGGATGACTGGGCAGCTCTGCCATCGCTTGGCCATGCTTGGTCAACTGCCCATCTTGTTGCAGCGCGCCAAGGCGGCGGAGCAGGTCATTCGCTTGTGAAAATGCCGCTGGAGGCGGCGCATCAAGCCATCGTAGGTCACCCGATTCTGCACCCCATTTAGCGAGTTGCAGCGCCAAGCCTGTGAGGTCGGCTTGCTGAATTTCGGGGGCACTGAATCCAGCCATCTGCTCATGCTGGGCCTCAGACCACAGGCGATAACACACCCCTGGCTCAACCCGGCCTGCACGACCTGCACGCTGGGTTGCGCTGGCTTTGGATATCCGCTGAGTATCCAGCCTCGTCATCCCACTTCGTGGGTCGAAGCGCGGAACCCGCTCAAGGCCTGTATCGATGACTACGCGCACACCATCAATGGTGATACTGGTCTCGGCGATGTTGGTTGCCAGCACCACTTTGCGCTTCCCAGGTGGGGCGGGATCGATCGCCGCACGCTGCTCATTCAGATCGAGTTCACCATGCAGCGGGCATAGGAGTGTGTTCTGCTGCAAATATGGCGAGGCTCTTAAAGCGTCTTCCAGCCCTGCTTGAACACGACGGATCTCAGCCTGCCCTGGCAGGAATACAAGCAAGCTGCCTGTCTGCTCGTCGAGAGCATCAAGGCACGCACTGATGGCCCGGGGTTCGAGGTACTCACCGGGCTGCTGCGGCCTGCTCCAGATCGTCGACACCGGGTACATCCGCCCTTCGCTGGACACGATCGGTGCGTCATCCAGCAAGCGTGACAGCCGCTCGCCCTCAAGGGTTGCCGACATCAGCAGTACTTTCAGCGGAGCATCGTCCCGGAACAGCTCACGTCCATTTAGCGTCAATGCCAACGCCAGATCGGCATCCAGGTTTCGCAGATGGAACTCGTCGAAGATCACAAGACCCACGCCCTCAAGCGCAGGATCGCTTTGCAGGCGGCGCGTCAGGATACCTTCAGTAACTACCTCGATGCGCGTACGCGGGCCTACCTTGCTGTCGAGACGAATGCGATAGCCCACGGTTTCGCCGACCTTCTCACCCAGCTCACTCGCCATGCGCTCCGCAGCAGCGCGCGCCGCAAGGCGGCGAGGTTCGAGCATGATGATTGTCTGCCCTTGAAGCCAGGACTCATCGAGCAGCGCGAGGGGAACGCGCGTCGTTTTACCGGCGCCAGGCGGTGCTTGGAGCACCACTTCATCTCGCTCTTGAAGGGCTTTTAGAAGGGCCGGCAACGCGGCATTGATCGGCAACGAACTCATGTGTACTCCTACGACATACGCGGCAGTATACAAAGGTTGATCGCCTCAAGGAGGCCGGAGCTGCGCCAATACTCAAATGACGCGGGAGTAGGATTTGCGGGCAATCACACGCTGGACTTGAGAAATTGTGGCGCCAGTGCGATGTGCTATTTCATCAACCGGATGACTGACGGATAGCTCGCGAATGGCCGTGATCTGCGTGATTGATAGCCGGTCAGAACGGCTGCAGATCTGTGCAGACGCCCATGCATCGTCCTGCCAACGCTCGGCGAGGCTGAGCGGAGGTAGCTTGCGGTCTTGATCTCCTCATCCAGCCAGGCCTTCAGGATGCCCTCACGCTCATCCGGAGTGACCACCTGCCCCTTTCGAAGGATCGAGTATTCCCTGAGGTAACGAGGCCCTGCCTTGCCTCCCGGAATCATGTTCAGGCGGGTGCGCCGATAGAGGTAGTTGATCTAAAGGTCAATTAGCCCTAATCATGAGTGGAGCTGCGCCCACCGCCCAAAGGGGGATGACATTCCTACAGCCTTACTGAATAGCAAAATCAGCTTCGGTCTTGCGCCTGCGGTTGAGTACCAGCATCACCGCCATCGATAGACCGCCCAGCAACACCGAGCCAGCCGATAGGGTAAAAATCTCCTGCCGACCTTGGTTACCGATGAGCACCATCAAAATCGTTGGCGCTGCAGCGGCAGAGATGACTTGCAGGCTCCCCACCATGCGAGTGAGCCGACCCGTTGGATCATGGGCGACGACCGACGACATGTAGTACGACAGCGCAAGGTTCCAGCCAACGTTCATAAGAAACACGGCGATCCCCAGATCAACGGCACTTCTGATGGCGGTTGCAAACATGACGATGGCCGCCAATACGATCGTCGAGCCCGTAAGAATCATCGGCACTCGCCCGAGCTTCTTGCCCAGAAGGCTTGGCAATGCGGCTCCGGGCAAACCACCCAGCAAACCGACGCTCAAGGCCCAACCGATCTCCACGGCCCCGATTCCCGCGTCAGTGCCTATGCCCTCTACGAACCCCCAAAGCGAATAGATGGACACTTGGAGCAAGACCATCCCGATAAGGGAGAACACCCCAACGACCGAAAGACTCTTCGCATTCGCGTCGGTTGTATTTTTGGGCTTGGGAGCGGTTGTCCGAGGCAAAAACATGCACGCGAAGCAGATCAAGGCGAACCAGATCGACAGGTAATTGATTGCCCACCCGAAACCCAGACGCCCTGCAATCAGCGGTACTGTCGCAGCCGAGAAAGCAAAAAGCGCTGTTTGCATGAACAGCAGCACCCCATAGGAGCGATCAGGGTCGCGCAACCCTCCGAGGCCGAAAATGGAATAGGCGTACAGGATCCCCGATCCTATTCCGGCAACGACACGAGCCGCCATCAACATCGAAACATCAGAAACCTGAGCAGTGAATAGATTGCTTACGAGTAACGCGGATGCAGCCAAGAGTGCCGTAGTGCGAACACTAAACCGGCGCATGATCGGAACGCATGCCAACGTGCCAAAAATCGAACCACACATTTCGGCTGACATGACGCTGCTTTGCTGAGCGAGCGTTAACCCCAGGCGCTCGACTAAGAGGCCGATGAAAATCGGTTGAATGCCTACGGCAAGAATGGATCCTGCCGCAATGAGAATGCAGGCTGCGCGCAAGACGTTGTCTGATTGTGTATTCATATTTTTGTTAGATCCTGCTGGTCGCCGCTTGGCGGACGACCAGGGTGGGCCTCAATACATAAGACCAGCCTATGTCGACGACGCCTGTTACGCTAAACGGTAACAGGCAATGTGAACTTGCCCTTCAGCGGGATAGCTGACATGGCCAATAAACACGTGATCTCGCAACCAGCTCAAAGGCCCATTAGCCACCTGGAAGACCGGTGTGCAGGTACAGCGATAGCGCTCTTGCTTCAATGGCCACACGCCTTCCGCGCTCAAGCGTCGTCCTTCCTCGTCGAGAAGCAGGCGGCCTGTGTTGTGGATATTGATGAGTTCTCCGGCATCCGTTAACAGGCTGTACCGGGCATCCAGCTCCCCTACGCCGTCCCTTCGCTCAAGATACTGGTCACTTCCCCCAGGCAAAACACGCCCACGAAAACCCAGGCCTTCAAAGGTACCCCCCGTGATCGGGTAGTTGCTGCGCCAACCTTCGCAACACTCTCCCAAGTTCTCATGCACAGAGATATCAACCTTCAAGGTCATGACCCACTTTAAATCAGGTACGCTCACAGATTCGTGCTCGGACTTTTCCATTACTTCCTCTCGTGCAATCCGAATCATCGATTGCTCTTGATCGACGTCCAGGTTCGAGTCCGTACGCGCTCGATGGATGACGGTATCGGTTCAAGAACGTACAAGTTAGAACGCTCCGCTTCAGGAATGTAGATCGTAGGATCGTTTCGCAAGGATTCATCTACCAGAGCAGTCGCGTCCTTGTTTGGATTTTGGTAACCGATCTTATTGCTGATTTTGGCAATCACATCAGGGCGGAGGATGTAGTTTATGAAAGCATGAGCCTCCTTAGCATTCGGTGCGTTCAGAGGAATGGCGATGACATCTGACCAGGTAGGTGCGCCCTCCTTGGGGACAACCATCTTGATCTTGACCCCTTTTCCGGCAGCGTTGGCAAGTTGCTTGGCCAAAGTAAAGCCGCCCGACCACCCAACGGCTGCGCAGATATCCCCGTTGGCCAGATCCATGCCATACCTGGACGAGTTGAAATAGCTCACATATGGGCGAATTTTCAGAACTGCCTGCTCGGCCTGCTTGTAATCACTGGCCTTTTGACTGTTTGGATCGAGGCCTTGGTAATGCAAGGCAATCGGAATGATCTCTGTCGCAGCATCCAGGAAACCAACACCGCACGTGGCGAGCTTGGAAATATTTTCAGGTTTGAATATGGCGTCCCACGAACCCATGTCTGCGTCTTTGCCGAGCGCCTTCTGAACCATGTCCACGTTGTAGCCGATGATCGTAGTTCCAAGCAGGTACGGAACGGCATATTGGTTCCCCGTATCCCCCACTGCTTCGAGGTTTTTCATCACGGACTCGTCCAAATGACTCCAGTTCGGTAGCTGCGCACGATCAAGTGGCTCTAGCGCTTTAGCCTGGATGAGCTTTCCAATGTTCGAGCTTCCAGGAAAGACTACGTCATAGCCCGAGTTACCGGTCAACAACTTTGACTCAAGGATTTCAACGCTATCGAACACATCGTAAATTGGACGTATGCCTGTCTCCTGCTCAAAGTCCTTCAGAACCTGCGGTGGTAGATACTCAATCCAGTTGTAGATCCTGACGGTAGGCTGAGCCCAAGCCAGAGAACTGACGGCCAGTGCAGCGACGCCAAACACGCTGCGCAAAAAAGCCTGCTTCATGAACGACACCTCGCAATTGATAATGCCTGATTGAACTCAGTAGCGATACGTAAAATAGAGTTCAAGCGCACTGAAACGCTCGTCATCCCCGAAAACTTGTTTTGCAGCGGATTTTGCATTTACCCAGTTATACGAAAGGGACGTATAAAGGCGAGGCGTTGGCGTCCAATCTAAGTACACTGCCGTCTCATCCGCAAATCTACGCTTGTCAACCGGGGTTCCTTGATAGTTCTTTTCGTCAAGCGAGAATTGGTAGTGGATGACACCAAACGTCAGGTTTTCAGTGAGGTGGTTCTTGATTGAAAACTGATGAACATTCTGGTTGGTGTTGAACAGGAGATAGTTTCCGACGACGTCACCGAGCAACCAGGTACCCCAGTCGATAAACCCTTTACTTAAAGGATCCCAGGCTTTTTGGCGATTATCAGTTAGATCGGAGTCACCCGAAAAGTGCGTGTAACGGTATCCAAGCACAGGCGCGAAGGGAAGCATATCAAACGTGTAATCCGCCTCGGCATACCAAGCGTTGGCGTCGTAGTCAACGCCGTCACCATTCCCTCGCTGGACTGCGTATTCGCCATTGAGTTCCAGAGCGGGCAGAGCCGGGTGAACGGCCTTGAGAGCCCGCACGTTATAGACCTGCATACCGTCACGGGCAGCTCGTGCAGGGGTATGGCCCTCAAGCGCATCGACCTTCATAGCAGTTGCCCCAAGAACGACTGCACCGCCCACATCATAATCCAGGTTGACCCCATTCATCCGGAAATCGCCCAGATGATCATCGGTGGCCAAACTGAAAGCTTGTACCTGAGCAGCTCCACCATCCCAGGCCAACAAAGCAGAATCGCGAAACGCCGTGCGCGGGCCAAGCCAGTACGCGCCGTCCCCGAAGGTATCAAGGTTGCCATCCATGACGATGAAGCCGGTACCAATCATGTAGTCCTGACGGCCAGCCGTGAATTTCCAATTCCCAGCCCGGAAGCCTGCGTAAGCCTCTTCGACAGAAGCGCTGCCATCGGAGCTGCGCGTGTTGCCGCCAGCATCACCATCCCCAAAGGTGCTTGCGGCAACCACTGAGCCACCCGCCAATAAGCTCAGATCAGGATTCAACTTATAATCAAATGCAACCTTGGGCTTGACATAAATTTCTTGCCAAGTCGTTTTTGTACCACGATCCTTACCGCTACGAAGATCCTTGACCCCGGCCCCGAAGTTAATGTTCCGAGCGGTGATAGTAGAGCCACCCGCAGAGAATGAAAACTCTCCACTTAAATCACCATCTTCAAACTTGTAACCGGCCCATGTGAACTGACTCACTGAAACGAGGCCGAGCGCTAGCAATACTCCGGCATTACGCGGGGTGCGGTACATGTGATGCTCCTGTGCATTGTTTTTGTATTACAGGGCAGTTGGGCGGCAAATCATGCCGCCGAAACCTGCTAAAGCAGGAGGATGCGACTGCATCCTTTAATTATTTTTTAAACACTCAAATGCATTGCAATAGCGCGTAGCATCCGCACGCTATCCGCATCTAGGTCGGTAACAGCTTCAGGTAGGGAGGATTGCTTGACGATTACTGTCCTGGAGGGAATATCCACAAACAGGTACTGCCCATGGATACCACCTGCCATGATGGCTTGACTGTGGTCGTTGAAGACATACCACTGGCTGCGATACGACGCCCCCGGCGTCCACTCGGAGAACTCTTCGTTCGCAGCGTAGATAGCAGGGTCAGCGCCACGAAGCACTCGCTCGATCGCGCTCTGAGAAATGAGCTGTTCACCATTGCGGTTGCCGCCATCGAGAATCAACTGACCAAAGCGGGCCATGTCACGCAAGGTCGCGTTGAAGCCGGCACCAGCCACACTGCGCCCCCAAGGGTCAGCCATAAAATAGCCATCGCGCTCGCAGCTGAGCTTGCCCCACACGCGCTCAAGATGCTCCGAACAAGACAGACCGCTTGCTCGCTCCATCACCCACGCTAACGCCTCAGTCGTTGCAGTCACGTAGTGGAAAAACCCACCGTGCTCACCCAATTTTCGCAACGAGGGGATGTACTGGTACAGCGACTCATAGCGCGAAAACTCAGTCGGCGCCGGCTGAAATCCGCAGGCGTAGCCATATTGAGAGCTTTCCGAAGCAGGATCGTCATAGACCTCGCTGTAGTCGATGCCTACCGCCATGTCGAACAGTTGCTGCACGGTTGCGTCTGCGAAGGCACCGTCGCCAAACTCAGGAACATAGGTCTTGGCCAGAGCCTCCGGGTTCAAAATGCCCGACGACACTAAGTCTTCACCGATCATGCCGATCAACGATTTGGTAACGGAGAACATGATGTGCCGGTCGCTGCGCTGCTGACCATTGAAGTACTCCTCGTGCATAACCTCGCCGTTACGCACCACGATGAAGGCGTCGGTTTGGCTCGCCTGCAGGTGCTCAGCAACCGTCACCGACTCGCCGATCACGCTTTCGAACGCCAAGCCACCCAGTGATCCGGGAGCACATTTCCACTCACTGGGAGCACCGTTCCCAGCTTTGACATCGATGGTTGGGCGCAAGCGTGCAAGATTTCTGAAAGCCCAGCGGTTGTAGGGTGGACGCATCCAGTTATCCCAGGTCACCCGGGCATCTGGAGTGGCTGGGAACCCTTGCATCAGAGAGACTGAAAGTCCACCGCTGATGACCGCTTGCTTGGCCTTACGGTACTGCTCGGCCAGATGATCAATCTTGTTATCGTTCATGACGCTGTCCCGAAAAATGACTCTGCGGTTCGTGCAGATGCCCTAAAGATTTATTACGAACAAAAACTTTAGTCAACTAAAACATTTTATTGGGATCACCTTTTCTGGTAGGCTACATTCGACTGTGGACAACCGGATAGCGCAAGTGAGTGGATTACGTGAACGACAGATGGAGCTGCGCCGCCAGGCCATCTCCGAGGCGGCCATCGAATTGTTCAGAGATCAGGGGTATGCGCAGACGTCTATTGACCAGATAGCGAAGCTCGCCGGGGTGTCGTCACCTACCGTTTTCAAGTACTACCCGAGCAAGCAGGAGATCCTGCTGGGGTTGCTTCAGGAGGCTGATCAGCGCGCAGTGCTCGACCTGCGGGAGGTCATGCACCAGTTCGAAGACCCGGTGGATCTGCTGTGCCACCTGGAATCGCTTCTGATCAGCTACAGCCTCAAAGTCTTACCTGCCCCCATTTGGGCTGAGCTGCTGCCACTGGTGCTGAGCGGTGGAGTCGGGCTGCCTGACTCGTACCATCAAATGAACCACAAGCTGCAGGGAGAGATTGCAAATGTGCTCAGGGCGCTTCAGGAGGCAGGCAAGCTCAGGGCGGATCTGGACGTCGAGTTGGCCGCGTTCCTCTTGAACGACTATTCCCATGTCCAGCTGATGAGGCTAGTCAAAGCGACGGATCCAGATCGCGAGGAACACAACAGCAATGTCCGGCGAATCACCTCATTGCTATTCCATGGGATGAAGGCTGGCTAGGCATTGGCTTCGTGAGAGGTTGCTGGAGCGGAGCAGCGCTCGTGCGGCAATGAAGAACCTCCCGTGGCACCTACCGGAGGTGGGATTAAAGACCCTCGCCGAGGGTTGGTCTGGAATGGAAAAGCTGCAGGGTCGGGCTCAGCTTGACTGCATCACCTGATACACCACTTAGGTGCTCGATGAGGAGCAGAGCAAAGAAAGGGCAGCAAGGCTCAAATCTTGGTTTGACAAGAAATATGCGTTTCCGGGGATTGTGGCAAAACGTGGTATTCGTCGAAAATCAGCAAGCCCACCCCTTCCAGTGCCGGGTCGGCTTGCAGGCGGCGGGTAAGAATACCTTCGGTGACCACTTCGATACGGGTGCCGGGGCCTACCTTGCTGTCCAGGCGGATGCGGTAGCCCACGGTTTGCCCAACCTGCTCACCCAGCTCACTGGCCAGCCGCTCGGCCGCCGCGCGGGCGTCCAGGCGCCGGGGTTCCAGCATGAGGATGGTCTGCCCGGCCAGCCATGGCTCGTGCAACAACGCCAGCGGCACACGGGTGGTCTTGCCCGCCCCCGGGGGCGCCTCGAGCACCGCTTCGTCGCGGGTTTGCAAGGCTTGGCGCAAAGCGGGCAAGGCCGCATCAATGGGTAATGAAATCATGGTGGTCCTCGAACAGTCTGGCGAGTATAACGGCGAACCCAGCCTGCCCTATCATGGTCTTAGCATCAGGCTCAGGCGCTTCGCTTGCCCTGCTGAATACCCTTTCGGAGATTGTCATGCGCATCCCAACCCGCGCCATCGGTGGCGCACTCGTGGTTACCCTGCTGACCCAACTGACCGCCTGCGGCACCATTTTCTACCCGGACCGTCGCGGCCAGATCGGTGGCAAGGTCGACCCGGTGGTTGCCGCCATGGACGCTATCGGCATCCTCTTCTACGTGATCCCCGGGCTGATCGCCTTCGGCATCGACTTCGCCACCGGCGCCATCTACTACCCAGGCGGCCACACCGCCCAAGTCGACCCGGCAAAACTGCAACAGGCGGTCAGCCCGGATGGCAAGGTCGACAACCTGAAGCTGCAGGCCATTCTTGAAACCGAACTGGGCCAGCGCCTGCCGCTTGACGACCCGCGGCTTATCCAGCACCGCGGCAGTGTCGAGCAATTGGCCAGCCTTGGCTTGGTGCCAGCAGCCTGAACCACAAGGACCTGACCACGGATGATAACTACCCCGGCTGAACACCAGCGCCTGTTGCGCCTGGCCACCCGCGCCTCGCTGGCGGTGGCCGGCATCCTGGTAGTGAGCAAGGCGCTGGCCTGGTGGCTGAGCGGCTCGGTCAGCCTCCTGGCCGGGCTCACCGACTCGGCACTGGACGCCGTCGCCTCGTTCCTCAACCTGCTGGCCGTGCACTACGCCCTGCGCCCGGCTGATGACGACCACCGCTTCGGGCATGGCAAAGCCGAAGCCCTGGCCGGCATGGCGCAGGCGCTGTTCATCGGCGTCAGTGCCGTATTGATCGGCGTGCAGGCGGTGGAGCGCCTGCATACGCCACAACCCTTGGGTGATACCAGCATTGGTATCGCGGTGATGCTGCTGTCACTGGTGCTGACGGTCGCCCTGCTGGCCTTCCAGTACAAGGTCATCCGCCTGACCGGCTCCACGGCGATCCGCGCCGACTCGCTGCACTACCGTTCGGACCTGCTGCTCAATAGCAGCATCCTGCTGGCGCTGTTACTGGCCCGTTTCGGCTGGCCGCAGCTGGATGCGCTGTTCGGCCTGGGCATTGCCCTCTACATCCTGTGGAGCGCGCTGCAGATCGCGCGCGAGAGTATCGCCATCCTGATGGACAAGGAGCTGCCCGGCGATGTGGGCGAGGAAATGGCCGCGCTGGTGTTGGCCATTCCCGGGGTCAAAGGCGTGCACGACCTGCGTACGCGGCTGTCGGGCAACCAGTGGTTCGTACAACTGCACCTGGATTTGCCCGGGCAGTTGCCGCTGCATGATGCCCATGAGCTGTGCGTGGAGGCCTCGCGGGTGATCCGCCAGCGTTATCCGCAAGCGGATGTGATGGTGCATGCCGACCCGGTCTGAACCTGCGCGTGGGTCAGTTGACGCTGTACCCTCGGCCGCTGAAGCAGGCCCCCAGTGCGCGTTGGTAATTGCTGAGCACATTCGGCGGCGGCGCGTAGGTCGCGGTGGCGGGGTCGAAGCCTGACTGGCTGACCGCCCAGCGGTGGCACTGGTAACGGTCCTGCTCCTGCTGCTCCGGGCCTTGGCCATACATCGGGTACGCCATCACGTCATAGCCGCCCGCAACCGGCGGTGGCGGCGCGGGTGGCGGCGGGTTGACCACCACATATTCCTGGCTGTCTTCCAGGTACTGGTAGTAGGTATCGGCAACCAGGAAGAACAACGCCCCACCCACCCACACTTCCCGTGCATACGGCGGCAGGTAATTCACCCGCACCCCGTAAGGCGGGGTTACCACGATGTAATTGCCGCCATGCGGGCGGTACCAGTAGCCGCCGGAGTAGAAGTAGTCATGGCCGCGATAGGGCACTTTCCAGTAGCGGTCAGGGAAACGATCGACCGTGTGCCCAGGGCGGTACTGCGGCCCCGGCCCCCAGCCATTGCCATGGCCGTCCGGGCGCCCCTGCCAGTCGCCACCGGGCCTTGGCCCCGGCCCCCCGGCTTGCCAGCGATGCTCATCGCCATGGCGGCGGGGAATATCCTGGTAGTAGCCCTGCCGGGGCGGCTGGGTCTGGCGCACTTCGTCGCGGGCGTTCAGCGGCCGACCGGGCGCAGGGTCGCCGGGCCCTTCGGCCAGCGCCCCAAGGCTGATGCCCAACCCCAGCAAACCAACACCTGCCAACTGCCAGATGCGCGACGTCATGGTATTCCTCTCGGTAGGTAAACTGCAGCAGGCAGCCAGTCTACCGTGCTCTTCAGGCCGGCCAATTAAAATTACCGACATGAAAAAAGGGAGGCCGCAGGGCCTCCCTTCAGGAATTGTCGTCCGTGCTCGGCACTTGTGGCGCCGGCTCACCTCACAGCGTCTTCTGGAAGCTGTGTAGCCCGGGGGCCTGCGGATCCGGTTGGATGGCTGGCCGCGACCGCCCGCCTAGGGCGCGTCGCCGTGGACTGATGTCCGGGCAGTGATTCTGTTGATAAAGATACCGGACAGCTGGCGGCAGCGGATTGCGAAGATTGCTCATATAAATATTACTTGCGCAATTTTTCACCCTGGAATGATAATTCGCCGCAATCCGAACAGAAAAGGCAAATGCCATGAGCAAACTCGACCGCTATGACCTGAGCATCCTCGCCGAATTGCAGCGCGATGCGCGCATTTCCAACCAGGAACTGGCCGAGCGCATCGGCTTGTCGCCTTCGCCATGCTCGCGTCGGGTCAAGCAGCTGGAGGACGACGGCTACATCTCCCGCCAGGTCGCCCTGCTCGACCGCAAGAAGCTGGGTCTGAGCCTGACCGCCTACGTGCTGATCGGCATGGACCGGCACACGCCGGAGCGCTTCGAGACCTTCGAGGCCGCTATCCGCAACCTGCCACAGGTATTGGAATGCAGCCTGGTCACCGGTATGGATGCCGACTACCAGTTGAAGGTGGTGGTGCCCGACATGGACCACTACCAGAAACTGCTGCTCGGCAGCCTGACCCGCATCGAAGGCGTCACCAGCGTGCGTTCGAGTTTCGTGCTGAACCAGGTGCTGGCCAGCACCGAGCTGCCATTGACCCACCTTCGGTAATTGCCCGCGCCTGCGGGCGTATACTCGAGCGCTCAAACTGCCTGGAGAACACCGATGGATCCCGCCGTATTCGAAGAGTGGATGATGATCATCCTGGTCACCGTGCTGATCGGTTTCATGGGTTTCATCGTCTGGGACCTGGCGAAAAAGTCCAAGGCGGGCAAGTTCGGTACGCTGATCCTGTTCTTCGTGCTGGGGCTGGGGGTGCTGGCCTTTATCATCAAGAGCGTGGTGGTGGGGTTTCTTGAAGGGGTTTAGGCCTTGGGAATGCGGGGAGCGCTTTGCGCTCCATCGCGACACAAGGCCGCTCCTACAGGGGTCGCACAAAGCGGGGATCGCGACCCAAGGCATGGGTTTGCGCGGTTCTGTAGGAGCGGCCTTGTGTCGCGATGGGCCGCAAAGCGGCCCCCACTAGCGCTGCAATTTTGCCGGAACCTCGCGCCAGCACCCCTGCTCCAACCCGTCGAGCGCCCAGTCACCAATGCGTACCCGCACCAGGCGCAAGGTCGGCAACCCCACCGCTGCCGTCATGCGCCGCACCTGGCGGTTACGCCCTTCACGAATCACCAGCTCCAGCCAGCTGGTCGGCACGCTCTTGCGAAAACGCACCGGCGGGTTGCGCGGCCACAACGCGGGCTCGGCCAGGCGCCGCGCCTCGGCCGGCAAGGTCGGCCCATCGTTCAGCTCCACGCCGTCACGCAAACGCTGCAACTGCTCGTCGCTCGGCTCACCTTCCACCTGCACCCAGTAGGTCTTGGCCAGCTTGTGCTTAGGGTCGGCAATCCGCGCTTGTAGCCCGCCATCGTTGGTCAGCAATAGCAAGCCTTCACTGTCACGGTCCAGCCGCCCGGCCGGGTATACGCCCGGGATATCGATGAAGTCCTTGAGCGTCGCCCGCCCTTCGCCGTCACTGAACTGGGTCAGCACGTCGAACGGTTTGTTGAACAGGATCAGGCGGGGCTCGGCCGGCGGCGCTTTGGCCTGGCGACGCGGGCCGGCGGCAGGCCGCGCCTGGGGGCGGCGCGGCTTGTTACGGGGTGGCAGTGACATGGATCCTCAGCGGAACGGCGGCTCATCGAAGCTGCGCAGTTTACGCGAGTGCAACGAGTTGAGCTCGGTGCGCAGCAGGTCGAGGGCAGCAATGCCGATCTTCAGGTGCTGGCTGACCGCCCGGTTATAGAAGGCGTTGGCCGAACCTGGCAGCTTGATCTCGCTGTGCAGCGGTTTGTCGGACACGCACAGCAAGGTGCCGTACGGTACCCGCAAGCGGTAGCCCTGGGCGGCAATGGTGCCGCTTTCCATATCTACCGCCACGGCACGTGAGAGGTTGATCAGCGGCCGCTCCTGGGCCCAGCGCAGCTCCCAGTTACGGTCATCGTAGGTCAGCACGGTGCCGGTGCGCAGGCGCTTCTTCAACTGTTCGCCACGCTCTCCGGTCACTTGCGCAGCCGCTTCCTGCAGCGCCAACTGCACTTCGGCCAGCGCCGGGATCGGAATGTTCGGCGGCACCACGCGGTCGAGAATGCCGTCGCGGCGCATGTAGGCGTGTGCCAGAACATAGTCGCCAATGGTCTGCGACTGGCGCAAGCCGCCGCAGTGGCCAATCATCAACCAGCAATGCGGGCGCAGCACCGCCAGATGGTCGGTGATGTTCTTCGCATTCGACGGGCCGACGCCGATGTTGACCAGGGTGATGCCGTCACCGTCGGCGGCGATCAGGTGGTAGGCCGGCATCTGGTAACGGTGCCAGACCACGCTGGCAACCAGCGCCTGGGCTTCGCCATGGTCCATGCCCTTTTCGATGGCCACGTTGCCCGGCAGCACCATGCGCACGAAACGCGGGTCGTCACGCAACTGCTCCAGGCCATGGCTGATGAACTGGTCGACATAGCGGTGGTAGTTGGTCAGCAGGATCCACGGCTGCATGTGGCGCCAGTCGCTGCCGGTGTAATGCACCAGGCGGCGCAGCGAGAAGTCGACGCGTGCGGCATCGAACAGTGCCAGCGGCAACACGTCGGCATGATCCCAGTCGTACAGGCCGTCGGCGATATTGTCGGTGGCGGCCGACAGGTCGGTGCTGGGGAACACCCGCGCCAACTGCGCGGCGGTGATGCCGCTGCCGGCCAGTTCGTCACCCTGGTCGACCACATAGGGGTAAGGGATATTCTGTTCGCTGACGCCCACTTCTACTGTAACGGTGTAGTCGTGCATCAGCGGGCGCAGCTGCTCCAGCAGATAACCACGGAACGCCGCGGGCTGGGTGACAGTGACGCTGTAGGTGCCGGCCACCTGCACCTTGGCATAGGCGCGCGTGGTGGCGGCGACTTCGCCATGGCTGTAGTAGGTCAGACGCAGGGCCGGGTAGCGGAACAGGTCGCGCTGCTCGGCGTCGGGTTCGGTGCGGTCTTTCAGATAACGCTTGAGCGCGAGGCTTAGGGCACCGGTGGCTTGTTCATGCAGGGCCGCCAGACGATCGACGGCCTGTTCGGGGGTATCAACGACTACAAAAGCGTGGCTCACACTGTGCTTCCTGTCTGGACATGCATGTGAACCATCTTGCCTGCCTTCTTGGCTAAATACATCCCCATTGATCGGTGCTGGAATCTTCGCGGGCGCGCCAGCTCCCACAGGTACGGCACCGCCCGGGACATCTATGAAGATATTGGGAGCGGGCATGCCCGCGAAGAAGCCGAATCAATTCGCCCAGGCTGGCGTCGCCCGCGCCACCAATGCCTGCACATCCACACCACGCGGCAACGCCCCATACACCCGGCCGCCCCCCGCCAACCGGCTGCCAATGAACGCATCACTCACCAACGCATTGCCCGCCTCCAGCAACAGCTTGGCCTGCAACGCCAAGGCAATATCCTCGGTCAACTGCCGCGCGCGGTACTGCATGTCGCCAGTATCGGCAAACGCCCCCTTGAGGTTGCCGATATGCGCCGCCAAACGTGGGTCACCATGCCCATCGCCCAGCTCGGCGAACAAGGCATCGAGCACCCCCGGTTCCTTGGAAAGGGCCCGCAGCACATCCAGGCACTGCACATTGCCCGAGCCTTCCCACGTCGAGTTCACCGGTGCTTCGCGGTACAGCCGGGGCAGGATGCTGTCTTCCACATAACCGGCACCGCCCAGGCATTCGGCGGCTTCGTTGATCATGGCCGGCGCACGCTTGCAGATCCAGTACTTGCCCACTGCCGTCACCAGGCGGGCGAAGTGCGCCTGCTGCGGGTCTTCGAGCTGCTCCAGCGCCTGCCCCATGCGCAAGCTGAGTGCGAGCGCAGCCTCGCTCTCCAAGGCCAGGTCGGCCAGTACGTTCTGCATCAGCGGCTGCTCATTCAACACGCGCCCACCGACCTTGCGGTACGCGCAGTGGTGGGTAGCCTGGGTCAGCGCCTGGCGCATCAGCGCACTGGAGCCGACCATGCAATCGAAGCGGGTCATGGCGACCATTTCGATAATGGTCGGCACACCGCGCCCTTCTTCGCCGATCATCCACGCCAACGCCCCGCGAAACTCCACCTCGCTGGAGGCGTTCGAGCTGTTGCCGAGCTTGTTCTTCAGGCGCTGGATATAGAACTGGTTGCGGCTGTCATCCGGGCGGTGGCGCGGCAGCAGGAAACAACTCAGCCCCTTTTCGGTTTGTGCCAGGGTAAGGAAGGCATCGCACATCGGCGCCGAACAGAACCACTTGTGGCCGACCAGCTCGTAGGCCTGACCCGGGCCCGGCGCCCCGACCGAGTAGGCCCGGGTGGTGTTGGCCCGCACATCGGTGCCGCCCTGTTTTTCGGTCATCGCCATTCCCAGGGTGACCCCGGCCTTGTGCCGGTCGCCGACATTGCGCGGGTCATACTCGCAGGCGAGGATCTTCGGCAGCCAATACTCGGCCAGCTCGGGTTGCAAGCGCAGGGCTGGCACGGCGGCAAAAGTCATGGTCAACGGGCAGCCGCTGCCGGCTTCGGCCTGGCTGTGCAGGTAGGTCATCGAAGCCCTTGCCACATGTGCGCCGGGGCGGGGTTCGGCCCATGGCAGCGACGGCAGGCCATGTTCGACGGCGGTGCGCATCAGTTCGTGATAGGCCGGATGGAACTCGACCAGGTCGATGCGATGGCCGTAGCGGTCGTGGCTGCTGAATTCGGGTTTGTGGGCGTTGGCCAGAAAGCCAGCCTGCATCAGCGGCCCCCCGGCCAGGGCGCCGTAGGCATCGATCCGCGACTCGGCCCAGCCCGCGCCGAAACGCCGCGACCACTCCTGGAGTGGCAGGTCGAGGCGGTAAAGGTTGGCACCGTCGAGGGACGGTGGCTGGTTGGTGACTGCGTGGGTTTCAGCGTACTGGTGCAGGTTCATCGGGGGCTCCTGGATCCGGGTAGGCTTGAAAGACCCAGTGAAGCACTGCCTGCGGGGTTGGCAAAGTGGCATTCGTGACTAAAGGTGTGGTGGTGGGGGCATGGGTTGCAGGTGCATGTCTTGAGCCTGCATCTGGGCTGGCAGGTGTTCGCCATAAGATCTGCGGCGCGGGTGAGGTCGAGCGCCGAAGCGTTCGCCTCGACACATTCAGCGCCTGCCAGATCGAGCGCCGCCCCCCCCCTCAAACCGAACGACGCTTCTGCAAGATACCCACCGGCACCTGCCCCTGCGAAACCGCCATATTCAAACTCAACTCAAACCGGCTCCCCAGCCCGCGCGTCGACTCATGCGCCAACCGCGCACCCAGCAACTCGCCCATCTGCCGGCAGATCGACAGCCCGATCCCCAACCCGCCATAGCGGCGGGTCATCGAGCCATCTACCTGGAAGAACCGCTGATACAACGTCGCCTGGTCCAGGTCATCGAAGCCGATACCGCTGTCGCTGACAGTGAAGGTCAGCGCCATGTCATCCGGCCCCACCCGGCGCCCGCGCACCTGGATCACCACGCCGCCCTGATGGGTGAACTTCAACCCGTTATCCACCAGGCACCCCAGGCAACGCGCCAGCTTGGGCCCGTCACCCAGTAACCCATCCGGCAAATCGGCCGGGATATCCAGGCTCAGGTACAGGCCCTTGGCCAATGCCTGGCCGGCATAACCGGCGCGCAGGCTCTGCAACAAAGTACGCAGGCTGAACGGCGCCGGCTGCGCCCGCAGGCGCCCCGCTTGCAGCTCGGACAGCGTAAGAATGGCATCGACCATGTCCATCATGCCTTGCGCCGAACCGACCGCTGTACGGTGGTACTGGGCCATCTCGCCTTCCATCGGCAAGGTATGCATCAACTCCAGCGAGCCAATCACCCCGTTCATCGGCGTGCGCAGTTCATGGGTCACACTGGCCAGAAATTCGTCTTTCAACCGGTTGCTCCTGGCCAACTGCAGGTTCAATTGTTCCAGCGTACGACCGGTTTCACGCAAGGCCTGCGCCTGCTGCTCGCGCAGGATGTTGATGCGGTCGGCCAGCGCCAGCGACAACAGTGCCACCTCCAGTGCCGAACCCAGCTGGCTGGCATACATGGTGATGAACACGTTCGGCAGGTAGCCCAGCACCATCAGGGTGTTGACCAGGCCACCGAGCAGGAACGCCGTCCAGGCAATGATGAACCAACGCGCCAGGCGCAACCCGCGCCACCAGGCATACAGCCCGGCGCTGAACACACTGACGGTGAACAGCAGCGCCAGCAGGGTGGCCATGCGCAGCGCCACCCCATAGGCCGTGCTCACGGCCAGCACCATGACCGCCACGCCCCCCAGCATCAACAGCTGCAATAGCCGATCGAAGCCCCGGCTGATACTGCCAAGCTGCAGGAAGTGGCGGGCGAACTGGCAGGCGAACAGCGCGGCAGCACCGATGCTCAGCGGTGTCGCGGCATTCGCCCACCATGGGCTGTCCGGCCAGAAGTAGGCTACACCGGCGCCATTCACCGACACCTGGTAAAGGCCGAACGAGGCGATATAGAGGATGTAGTAGAGGTAGCTGACGTCGCGCACGCTGAGGTAGATGAACAGGTTGTACACCAGCATCACCAGCAGCACGCCATAAATCATGCCCAGCACATACAGGCGGGTCGGTTGCGCCTCGATGTAGGCCTCGGGGGCCCATAGCGCCAGCGGCGCCTGCACCGAGCCCTGGCTGTGCAGCCGCAGGTAAGCGGTAGTCACCTGGCCGGGCGGCAGCTGCAGTTCGAACAGATAATTGCTCTGGCGCACTTGCCGGCTGTCGTAGGGCAAGGCATCGCCGGTGCGCTGGGCCAGGCGGTAGCCGCCATTGCCATCGGCCAGGTACAGCTCCAGATGATCCAGGGGCGGGTAGGCCAGTTCCAGCAGCCACTGCCGGGGCGCAGCACCGGGTATCGCAACCGGGCGCAACTCGACCTTGAGCCAGAACACCGAAGTGGAATAACCGGCGTTCAGCACCTCATCTGGGTGGGGGCGGAAGTATCTGGCGAAGTCCGGGGCGCTGACTTGGGCGATGCTGCTACTGCCATCCGGGTCCTCATAAACCTGCATGACCTTGCCCAGCGGCAGGTGCCGGGTAGCCTCGTCGAAATCGACTGCGCCGGCCAGCACGGGCAGCATCCCCAGAAGCACAATCAGCAAATAGCGCATACAGCCCCAGCCTGGTCTGTGCAGTCGCGTCGCGGTTGCCTCCCATCCGTTTGAGACGACGTGATCCAGCAGAGTCCGTTTGTCGAGTTATCCAAGCACTCTAGCATAGCTGTAACCGCTGGCAATCTGCCATGCCAAAACGCGAACAAAGGCTTCTAAATCAATAGCTTAATGGAAGATGCAAGCTATAAGCTGACCATTCGATCAGTAAATCCGGTTTGTCGGACGATTCTCCCAAACAGGTTTGGTGGTAAGCTCGCCGACCATGAATACCTACAGCTCCCGCCCTGTTGTCCTCTGTCTCTCCGGCCACGACCCAAGTGGCGGCGCCGGCCTGCAGGCAGATATCGAAGCCCTGCTCGCCCAAGGCTGTCACGCTGCACCCGCCGTGACTGCCCTGACCGTGCAGGATACCGTCAATGTTTCCGACTTCCGGGTACTCGACCGCGAGTGGGTGCTGGCCCAGGCTAACGCCGTACTGGCCGACTCCACGGTTGCCGCGGTCAAGCTGGGCATGCTTGGCTCGATCGACATGGTCGACACCGTGGCCGAGCTGCTGGCCGCCCACCCGCACCTGCCGCTGGTCTGCGACCCGGTGCTGCGCGCCGGCGGCGGCGGCCGCCTGGGCAAGGATGAAGTAGGCTATGCCCTGCGCGAACGCCTGCTACCGCTGGCGACCATCGCCACGCCGAACCTGCCTGAAGCACGCATTCTCGCCGAACTGCCCGAGGGCAGCGCCGACGCGTGTGCCGAGAAGCTCTTGCCGTTCTGCAAGCACCTGCTGATTACCGGCGGGCACGGCGACGAAGACGAAATCCACAACCGCCTGTACACCCAGAACGGCCAGCAATACACCTGGACCTGCCAGCGCCTGCCAGGCAGCTACCATGGCTCGGGCTGCACCCTGGCCAGCGCCCTGGCCGGCCGCCTGGCCCTGGGCGAGCAGCTGGAAAGTGCCGTACGCAGCGCCCTCGACTACACCTGGCGCACCCTGCGTGACGCCGAGCAGCTGGGCAAAGGCCAGTACGTGCCGCGCCGCCTGCCCCTGGACTTCTGCGCTTGAAACGAGGCTTTCCATGAAGCTACGTGGCCTGTATGCCATTACCGACAGTCAGCTGCTTGCCAGCCGTTTCCTGTCTTATGTCGAAGCGGCGCTGGAAGGCGGCGTGTGCCTGCTGCAATACCGCGACAAAAGCGACGACGCAGCGCGCCGGCTGCGTGAAGCCGAAGCGCTGATGAAGCTGTGCGAGCGCTATGGCACGCGGCTGCTGATCAACGACGACGCCGAACTGGCCGCGCGCCTGGGCGTCGGCGTGCACCTGGGCCAGACCGACGGCCCGCTGACCCCGGCCCGGGCCCTGCTCGGCCGCCAGGCGATCATCGGTTCCACCTGCCACGCCAGCCTCGCGCTGGCCGCCCAGGCCGCCGAGGAAGGTGCCAGCTACGTGGCCTTCGGCCGCTTCTTCAACTCCGTGACCAAGCCCGGCGCGCCTGCCGCCAGTACCGACCTGCTGGAGCAGGCTCGCGCCCAGGTAAAGCTGCCGATCGCGGTGATCGGCGGCATTACCCTCGACAACGCCGCCCCGCTGGTCGCCCATGGCGCCGACCTGCTGGCGGTGATCCACGGCCTGTTCGGTGCCGACAGCGCGCAGGAAGTTACCCGCCGCGCCCGCGCCTTCAACGCCTTGTTCGCATCCTGATTCGAGAGATTCCCATGTCCCGTTCCGAAGCCCTGTTCGCCCAAGCCCAGAAGCACATCCCCGGCGGCGTCAACTCGCCGGTCCGCGCTTTCAAGAGCGTTGGCGGTACGCCGCTGTTCTTCAAGCATGCCGAGGGCGCCTACGTCGTTGACGAGGACGACAAGCGCTATGTCGATTACGTCGGCTCCTGGGGCCCGATGATCCTCGGCCACGGCCACCCCGAGGTGCTGGAGTCGGTGCGCAGGCAGCTGCAGCACGGGCTGTCCTACGGTGCGCCAACGGCCATGGAAACCGAAATGGCCGACCTGGTCTGCTCGATCGTGCCGTCGATGGAAATGGTGCGCATGGTCAGCTCGGGCACCGAAGCCACCATGAGCGCCATCCGCCTGGCCCGTGGCTACACCGGCCGCGATGCCATCATCAAGTTCGAAGGCTGCTACCACGGCCACTCGGACAGCCTGTTGGTAAAAGCCGGCTCCGGCCTGCTGACCCAGGGCGTCCCCAGCTCGGCGGGCGTGCCAGCCGACTTCGCCAAGCACACCCTGACCCTGCCGTTCAACGACATCGCTGCCGTCGAGAAGACCCTGGCCGAAGTTGGCCAGACCGTGGCCTGCATCATTGTCGAGCCAGTGGCCGGCAACATGAACTGCGTGCCACCGGCCCCGGGCTTCCTCGAAGGGCTGCGCGAGCAGTGCGACAAGCATGGCGTGGTGCTGATCTTCGACGAAGTGATGACTGGCTTCCGCGTTTCCCTGGGTGGCGCCCAGGGCCATTACGGCATCACCCCGGACCTGTCCACCTTCGGCAAGATCGTCGGCGGCGGCATGCCGGTCGGCTGCTTCGGCGGCAAGCGTGAAATCATGGGCTGCATCGCCCCGCTGGGCCCGGTCTACCAGGCCGGCACCCTGTCGGGTAACCCGCTGGCCATGGCCGCCGGCCTGACCACCCTGAAGCTGATCAGCCGCCCCGGCTTCCACGCCGAGCTGACCGACTACACCAGCCGCATGCTCGACGGCCTGCAACAGCGCGCCGATGCCGCCGGGGTGCCGTTCGTCACCACCCAGGCCGGTGCCATGTTCGGCCTGTACTTCAGCGGTGCCGACGATATCGTCACCTTCGATGACGTGATGGCCAGCGATGCCGAGCGCTTCAAGCGCTTCTTCCACCTGATGCTCGACGGTGGCGTGTACCTGGCACCGAGCGCGTTCGAGGCAGGCTTCACCTCCATCGCCCATGGCGACAAGGAGTTGCAGATCACCCTGGATGCGGCTGAAAAGGCGTTTGCTGCCCTGAAGTGATGCTTTGCCTGTACCGGGATCTTCGCGGGCTCACCCGCAAAGAGGCCGGTACAGGCAACAATTATTCATGCACAATCAGCTGACTTCCCCAACCAAGCAGAAATTCGAGTAAAACTTTGTAAGGTTGGCGCTGCTTATCCCATAATGTGCCACCAGAGACATTGGCCGCAGCTTTGCAGAGGTAAGTCGATCCCCATGAACCGCACCGGCCGCGCCCTGACCCTGGGCTGCCTGTTGCTTCTTCAGCCCCTGCTGGCCCTGGCGGAGGGCGGTAACTCGTTGCTCATTCCGGCAACGGGGCGCTGCACCTTGAACGTTCAGCCTGAAGACCTGGCAAACGCCCTCAAGGCCTGCGAGCAGACCGCCAGCGCGGGGGACGCCCAGGCGCAGTTCGAACTGGGCGAGTACTACTACACGCAAACCCCCAAGAACCTGGACAAAGCCCTGGACTGGTTCCAGAAAGCCTCGCTGCAAGGCCAGGCCGATGCCCAGTATCGCCTGGGGGCCATGTTCTTCCATGGCGAAGGGGTCAAGGCCAACAATGTGCAGGCGTACATCCTGCTGAAAATGGCCGCGGTCAACGGTGCCGAAGACGCGCTGGACATGGCCGACGAAGTCACCGAGCAAATGCCTCGCGACGACCTGGAGCATGCCACCCAGGTGCTCGGCCAGATTTTCCGCAAATACCTGCTGGAACTGCAGAACGCCGAAGGGCGCACGCCGTTCTCGCCATTGCCCTGACCGCCAGTACGCCAGCATGGGTACACGCGCCCGGTGCAGGGGCGAACATACCCTTGATCGTTTCAGTGCTTTCGCCACTGCCATTCAAGGGTTATTCTTGAGTTCAACTCCATTGCCGTCGAGCGGCTAAAAACGACCTTGAACGCACCCATAGAACCCCATCGTTTCATCCTCGAACCATTCGAGGCCAACCGTTTCGCCAACTTGTGCGGCCAGTTCGACGAGCACCTGCGCCTGATCGAACAGCGCCTGGCCATCGAAATACGCAACCGTGGCAATCAGTTCGAACTGATCGGCGAACCCAAGACAACCTCTGCGGCCGAACAGCTGCTGCGCCGTCTCTACCGTGAGACCAAGGCCACTGACCTTTCGCCGGAAACCGTGCACCTGTACCTGCAGGAGTCGGCCGTCGAGCACATCGACAACCCGGCCGTCAACGAAGTCAGCGTGTCGCTGCGCACCCGCAAGGGCAATATTCGCCCGCGCGGTCTGAACCAGCAGCGCTACGTCAAGGAAATCCTCGCCAACGACATCAACTTCGGCATCGGCCCGGCCGGTACCGGCAAGACGTACCTGGCAGTGGCCTGCGCCGTGGATGCACTGGAGCGCGAGCAGGTGCGCCGTATCCTGCTGGTACGCCCGGCGGTCGAGGCAGGCGAAAAGCTTGGCTTCCTGCCTGGCGACCTGGCGCAGAAGATCGACCCGTACCTGCGCCCGCTGTATGACGCCTTGTACGAAATGCTCGGCTTCGAGCACGTGGCCAAGCTGATCGAGCGCCAGGTCATCGAGATCGCCCCGCTGGCGTACATGCGCGGCCGCACCCTGAACAACAGCTTCATCATCCTCGACGAAAGCCAGAACACCACGCTCGAGCAGATGAAAATGTTCCTGACCCGCATCGGCTTCGGCTCTACCGCGGTGATCACCGGCGACATCACCCAGGTCGACCTGCCCCGTGGCACCAAGTCAGGCCTGGCACACGTCATCGAAGTATTGCGGGACGTGCCGGGTATCAGTTTCACCCACTTCCAGCCCAAAGACGTGGTTCGTCATCCACTGGTGCAGCGTATCGTCGAGGCCTATGACCGCTTCGATGCCCGCCAGGCCAAGCCTGAGGCACCCGGCAAAGATGCTTGAACTCGACATTCAACGGGCCACCGATGCCGCTGCCCCGGGCGACGAGGACTTCCGCCGTTGGTGTGAGCTGGCCTTGCGCCAGCGCAGCGCCGACTCGGAAATGACCATTCGCCTGGTCGACGAAGCCGAAGGCCGTGAGCTGAACCACACCTACCGGCACAAGGACTACGCGACCAACGTGCTGTCGTTCCCTGCCGATGTACCCGATGACCTGCTCGATGTCCCGCTACTGGGCGACCTGGTCATCTGCGTGGCGGTGGTGGAGCGCGAAGCGGCCGAACAAGGCAAGGCGCTGAACGCGCATTGGGCCCACCTGGTCATCCACGGCTGCCTGCACCTGCTTGGCTACGACCACATCGACGATGAGGAAGCCGAGGAGATGGAAGGCCTGGAACGAGAATTGCTGGCAGAACTGGGTCACCCCGACCCCTATGCCGATGATGAAACCGACACCCTCACACACTGATACACGAAGGATCACGAGAACCGCCATGAGCGAAGATCGATCGAGCAACGGGCAGAAGTCCTGGCTGGGTAAACTGACCCAGGCTTTTGCCCATGAGCCGAAAAACCGCCAGGAGCTGCTGGAGCTGCTGCGCGAAGCCCATCAGAACAAACTGCTGGACAGCGAGGCGCTGACCATTGTCGAAGGCGCCATCCAGGTCGCCGACCTGCAGGTGCGCGACATCATGGTCCCGCGCTCGCAGATGATCAGCATCAAGGCCAGCCAGTCGCCGCGCGAATTCCTGCCGGCGGTGATCGACGCCGCGCACTCGCGCTACCCGGTGATCGGCGAAAGCCACGACGATGTGCTCGGGATCCTGCTCGCCAAGGACCTGCTGCCGCTCATCCTCAAAGAGAACGGCGACAGCTTCAATATCAAGGACCTGCTGCGCCCGGCCACCTTCGTGCCCGAGTCCAAGCGCCTGAACGTGCTGTTGCGCGAGTTCCGTGCCAACCACAACCACATGGCCGTGGTCATCGACGAATATGGCGGCGTGGCCGGCCTGGTCACCATCGAGGATGTGCTGGAGCAGATCGTTGGCGATATCGAGGACGAGCACGATGTCGAGGAAGACAGCTACATCAAGCCGCTGCCCAGCGGTGATTTCCTGGTCAAGGCGCTGACCCCGATCGAAAACTTCAACGAGTTCTTCGACAGCGAGTTCTCCGATGACGAGTTCGACACCGTCGGCGGCCTGGTGATGAGTGCCTTTGGCCACCTGCCCAAGCGTAACGAAACCACCGAGATCGGCGCCTACAAGTTCCGTATTCTCAACGCCGACAGCCGGCGGATACACTTGCTGCGCCTGACCCCGATCAACCGTTAAGGACAAACATGCGTTGGATCACCCGCCCCGGCTGGCCCGGTAACCTGCTGGCCCTGGCGGCCGGCGCATCCACCCTCCTGGCCCTGGCACCGTTCGATATCTGGCCGCTGGCCTTGCTATCGATTGCCCTGCTCTACCTGGGCCTGCGCGAGCTCAGCCCGCGCCAGGCCATGTGGCGTGGCTGGTGGTTCGGGTTTGGCCTGTACGGCGCGGGCACCTGGTGGATCTACGTCAGCATGACCACCTACGGCGGCGCTTCGCCGTTGCTGGCGATCGTGCTGTTGTTGGCATTTTTTGCCGCCCTGGCGTGGTTCTTCGCCCTGCCCACCTGGTTGTGGGCGCGCTGGTTGCGGCGCAACGAAGCGCCGCTGGCCGACGCCTTGTGTTTCGCCGCCCTGTGGCTGCTGCAGGAAGCTTTCCGCGGCTGGTTCCTGACCGGTTTTCCCTGGCTCTACGCCGGTTACAGCCAGCTCGACGGGCCGTTGGCAGGCCTTGCCCCGCTGGGTGGCGTATGGCTGGTTTCATTCGCCCTGGCCCTCACTGCCGCCCTGCTGTGCAACCTGCACCGCCTGCGCGCGCGCCCTTCGTTCCTGGCCATTGCCGCGGTGCTGTTGCTGGCGCCCTGGGCCCTGGGCCTGGCACTCAAAGGCCATGCCTGGACCAAGCCGGCTGGCGACCCGCTGAAAGTGGCGGCCATACAGGGCAACGTCGAACAGGACCTGAAATGGGACCCGGCGCACATCGATGCACAACTGGCGCTGTACCGTGACCTGAGCTTCAGTTCCAAGCCAGTGGACCTGCTGGTGTGGCCCGAAACCGCGGTACCGGTGCTCAAGGACCAGGCCCAGGGCTACATCGATGTGATGGGCCGCTTTGCCGCCGAGCGGCATTCGGCGCTGATCACCGGGGTACCGGTACGCGAAGAGGTGCACCACCAGCGCCGCTACTACAACGGTATCACGGTGGCCGGCGAAGGCGATGGCACCTACCTCAAGCAGAAACTGGTGCCGTTTGGCGAGTATGTGCCGCTGCAGGACATGCTGCGTGGCGCCATCGAGTTCTTCAACCTGCCCATGTCGGACTTTGCCCGCGGCCCGGAAGACCAGCCACTGCTGCAGGCCAAGGGTTACCAGATTGCCCCGTACATCTGCTACGAAGTGGTCTACCCGGAATTCGCTGCAGGGCTGGCAGCGCGTAGCGACCTGCTGCTGACCATCAGCAACGACACCTGGTTCGGCACCTCGATCGGCCCGCTGCAGCACCTGCAGATGGCGCAGATGCGTGCGTTGGAAGCCGGCCGCTGGATGATCCGCGCCACCAACAATGGTGTGACCGCGCTGATCGACCCGTTCGGCCGTATCACCACGCAGGTACCACAATTCCAGCAGGCGGTAATGTATGGCGAAGTGGTGCCGATGCAGCAGCTCACGCCTTACCTGCAATGGCGTTCGTGGCCGCTGGCGATTGTCTGCGTGCTGCTGCTGGGCTGGGCATTGCTGGCCGGGCGCATAGCCAAGACCGTCTAACTGGCATTACACGGTCCCTGTAGGAGCGGCCTTGCGTCGCGATGGGCTGCAAAGCAGCCCCGGCAATCTTGAGATAGAGCTGAGATCCGGGGCTGCTGCGCAGCCCATCGCGACACAAGGCCGCTCCTACAAGGAACCGCGCAAACCTGAATTCAATAGAACACCCGGTACCCCACCAGCCCCACCACCTCATTAAGCAACTGCCCGCTCTGCCACATCGCCCGGCTTTCCGGCAGCAACCCGCCGAATGGCCGCGCATGCTCGCGCCCAAGGAACCCCACCGGCGCCGGCACCACCTCGAACCCCGCCTGTTCAAAGCTCCAGCGCGAGCGCTGCATGTGCCAGGCCTGGGTGACCACCACCACACGGCGAATCCCCAGCGGCTGCAGCACCTTGGCCGACAGCTGGGCGTTCTCCCAGGTCGTGCGGCTGGCCTCTTCGCGCCACCTCACCTCGACCGCGAAATCCTCACGCAGGCGATCAGCCATCAACTGCGCCTCGCTCGGCGGCGTGCCGTAGTGCAGCCCGCCACTGGTCAGCACCGGCAAACCCGAAGCCTTGGCCAGCCGCGCGGCAAAGCGCATGCGCTCCAGCGCCGTGGCGGTAGGCTGGTCACCACCGCCCCACGCGGGGTCACCCCGTTCGCGCCCCGCGCCCAGTACCATAATGGCATCTGCCCGGCTGGCCAGCCTCGCCCAGTCGCTGACGGCCAGTGGCGGCTCGGTCTCCAGCACCCGGGCCGTTTCCTGCACCACCAGCGGCAAGCTCATCAGCCACAAGCCACCCAGCCCCACGCCAAAACACAGCGCCGCCAGCCGTGGCCGGCGCGCACGCCACCACCATGCGGCAAGCAGCAACAGGAACAAGATGCCCGGCGGCATCAGCCATTGTTTGATGAAAAATCGTATGGGCATCGGCTACACCTCCTTGGCAGGCGTGCAGCCTAAAAGGATCGGCACCGGTCAACAAGGTAGGGCCAGTGCCGATCGCAAGCTGTATGAATGATGAATGACCGTGGCGCGATGGCCTGCGCCGGGCGCCCTGAACGACTAGCGCTGGCGCAGCGTTCTGGAACTGGCCGCAGTGGCAGCGCGCTTCTGGTCCTTGAGCCAGATAATCTTGGCTGATGCCGGCTCCGCTTGTGGGTAACTGCCGACAGCAGCATTACGGCGCCCCGGAAGGGCTTCCAGGTAGGCCTTGATCACTTCGAACTCTGCGTGGCTGAGGCCACGCAACTCCAGCTCGGCTGGCATCTCGTCGCGCAATCGCACAGAGGTCCTGGCGCTTTCGAGTGCCAGGCCAAGCCGGTCGATCAGGCGCTCGTAAAGCTCCGGTCTGATTGCGGGTAGCTGCGTCTCTCCCATCCGTTCACCTCATTGAAGATAAGAATATCTCCCCCCACACCAGAGCTTAGCGTCGTTGCAAAAAGCAGCCGGGTGCAGCGACCAGCGGCCATTCGCAACGAAGGTTTCCCACGATACGCAGCGCTGCTGTATGCTACGGCGTTCACTCTAAATGACACCGGAGTGCCGGACGCAGCGAGGTTCCGCTGCCTGGAACAAGGTCTCTTCCCTCTCAGCAAAAAGTAGCCATGCACGAACAATACACGCCCCGTGATATCGAAGCCGCCGCCCAGAACTTCTGGGACGAGCAACAATCGTTCGCTGTTACCGAACAGCCAGGCAAGGACACCTACTACTGCCTGTCGATGTTCCCGTACCCGAGCGGCAAGCTACACATGGGCCACGTGCGCAACTACACCATCGGTGACGTGATTGCCCGCTACCAGCGCATGCTGGGCAAGAACGTGCTGCAGCCGATGGGCTGGGACGCTTTCGGCATGCCCGCGGAAAACGCGGCGATGAAGAACAACGTCGCCCCGGCCAAGTGGACGTACGAAAACATCGAGTACATGAAGACCCAGCTCAAGAGCCTGGGCCTGGCCATCGACTGGGCACGTGAAGTGACCACCTGCAAGCCTGACTACTACCGTTGGGAGCAGTGGCTGTTCACCCGCCTGTTCGAGAAAGGCATCATCTACCGCAAGAACGGGACCGTGAACTGGGACCCGGCAGACCAGACCGTACTGGCCAACGAGCAGGTCATCGACGGCCGCGGCTGGCGTTCCGGCGCGCTGATCGAAAAGCGCGAAATCCCGATGTACTACTTCCGCATCACCGACTACGCCGACGAGCTGCTGGAAAGCCTCGACGAACTGCCGGGCTGGCCTGAGCAGGTCAAGACCATGCAGCGCAACTGGATCGGCAAGTCACGCGGCATGGAAGTCCAGTTCCCCTACGACCAGGCCAGCATCGGCCACGCCGGCACGCTCAAGGTCTTCACCACCCGCCCCGACACGCTGATGGGTGCCACCTACGTCGCCGTCGCCGCCGAGCACCCGCTGGCCACCCAGGCTGCCCAGGGCAACCCGGCGCTGCAGGCGTTCATCGAAGAATGCAAGGCCGGCAGCGTTGCCGAAGCCGACATGGCCACCCAGGAGAAGAAGGGCATGGCCACTTCCCTGCTGGTGGAGCACCCGCTGACCGGCGAGAAGCTGCCGGTCTGGGTCGCCAACTACGTGCTCATGCACTATGGCGATGGCGCGGTAATGGCGGTGCCGGCTCACGACGAGCGCGACTTCGAGTTCGCCCACAAGTACAACCTGCCGGTCAAGGCCGTAGTACGCACCAGCGCGGGCGATGAAGTCGGCAACGAGTGGCAGGACGCCTATGGCGAGCACGGCCAACTGATCAACTCCGCCGAGTTCGACGGCCTGGACTTTGCCGGCGCCTTCGACGCCATCGAAGCAGCCCTGATCCGCAAGGACCTGGGCAAATCGCGCACCCAGTTCCGCCTGCGCGACTGGGGTATCAGCCGCCAGCGCTACTGGGGCTGCCCGATCCCGATCATCCACTGCCCGTCCTGCGGCGACGTGCCCGTGCCAGAAGACCAGCTGCCGGTGACCCTGCCGGAGAACGTGGTGCCCGATGGTGCCGGCTCGCCACTGGCGCGCATGCCAGAATTCTACGAGTGCAGCTGCCCGAAATGCGGCGCTGCGGCCAAGCGCGAAACCGACACCATGGACACCTTCGTCGAGTCGTCCTGGTACTTCGCCCGCTACGCCTCGCCGAACTACGAAGGTGGCATGGTCGACCCGAAAGCAGCCAACCACTGGCTGCCGGTCGACCAGTACATCGGCGGTATCGAACACGCCATCCTGCACCTGCTGTATGCGCGCTTCTTCCACAAGCTGATGCGTGACGAAGGCCTGGTCACCTCGAACGAGCCGTTCAAGAACCTGCTGACCCAGGGTATGGTCGTGGCCGAAACCTACTACCGCGTTGCCAGCAACGGCGGCAAGGACTGGTTCAACCCGGCCGATGTCGAGATCGAACGCGATGCCAAGGCCAAGATCATTGGCGCACGCCTGAAGACCGACGGCCTGCCGGTGGAAATCGGCGGCACCGAGAAGATGTCCAAGTCGAAGAACAACGGCGTCGATCCCCAGTCGATGATCGACCAGTACGGCGCCGATACCTGCCGCCTGTTCATGATGTTCGCCTCGCCACCTGACGCGAGCCTGGAATGGTCCGACTCCGGCGTCGAAGGCGCCAGCCGCTTCCTGCGCCGCGTCTGGCGCCTGGCCCAAGCACACGTTGCCCAAGGCCTGCCGGGCAAGCTGGATGTCGCCGCCCTGGACGACGCACAGAAGGTCATTCGCCGCGCCATTCACGCCGCCATCAAGCAGGCCAGCACCGACGTCGGCCAGTTCCACAAATTCAACACCGCCATCGCCCAGGTGATGACCGTGATGAACGTGCTGGAAAAAGCCCCGCAAGCCACGGCGCAAGACCGTGCCCTGCTGCACGAAGGCCTGGAAGCCGTGACCCTGCTGCTGGCGCCGATCACCCCGCACATCTCCCACGAGCTGTGGAAGCAGCTGGGCCATGATCAGGCCGTGATCGACGCTGGCTGGCCAGCAGTCGACGAAGCCGCGCTGGTGCAGGACACCGTCACCCTGGTGGTGCAGGTCAACGGCAAACTGCGTGGGCAGGTCGAAATGCCGGCCGCCTCCAGCCGCGAAGAAATCGAAGCCGCCGCGCGCAGCAACGAGAACGTCCTGCGCTTCATCGACGGCCTGGCCATTCGCAAGGTCATCGTGGTACCGGGCAAGCTGGTCAACATCGTCGCCAACTGATGGCAACGCCCGCCCGCAGCCACTGCGGGCGGGCGGAACAGGCCCACAAGGGAGCAACAACATGATCAAACGCAATTTGCTGGTAATTGGCCTGGCGGTCATGCTCAGCGCCTGCGGTTTCCAGCTGCGCGGTACTGGCACCAACGAGCTGAGCATCAAGGAAATGGACGTCAGTGCGCGTGACGCGTACGGGCCTACCGTGACCGAACTGCGCCAGGTGCTCAAGAACAGCGGCGTCAATGTGCACACCGGTGCGCCGTACCGCCTGGTATTGACCAACGAACAGCAGCGCGAGCGCTCGGCCAGCTACAACAGCGGTAACCGCACTGCCGAGTACGAGCTGACCACCCAGCTCAACTACAGCATCCAGGGCTTGAACAACCTTGAACTGCTGAGTGACAAGCTGGAAGTGCGCAAGGTGTATGTGCGCGATGCCTCGAACATCACCGGTTCCGAGCAGGAAGCTGCCCGTTCCCGCCTGGAAATGCGCCGTGACCTGGTCAACGCCATGGTCGTGCGCCTGCAGCAACTGACCCCGGCCCAGCTGGACGAGCTGCAGCAAAAAGCCGATCAGCGTGCCCAGGCTGAAGCGGCCGCCCTTGAGGCCGCACGCCGCCAGCAGGCGGAAACGCCGCAGCAGTCGCCCCTGGAAGTACCGGGCAACTAAGCCCGTGCGGGGTGCCTTCGGGTGCCCCGCCTACTGCCCATGAAGCTCGCCCCCGCCCAACTCAACAAGCAGCTGCAAGGCGCCTTGGCCCCCGTCTACGTGGTCAGCGGTGACGACCCGCTGCTGTGCCAGGAAGCCGCCGACGCCATCCGCCAAGCTGCGCGCCAGCAAGGTTTCGACGAGCGCCAGGTTTTCAGTGCCGACGCCAACTTCGACTGGGGCACCCTGCTCCAGGCCGGCGCCAGCCTGTCCCTGTTCGCCCAGCGGCGCTTGCTGGAACTTCGCCTGCCCTCGGGCAAGCCGGGTGACAAGGGCGCCGCAGCGCTGATGGAATACTGCGCCAATCCCGCCGAAGACACCTTGCTGCTGGTCAGCCTGCCCAAGCTCGACGGCAGCGCGCAGAAGACCAAGTGGGGCAAGGCCTTGATCGAAGGTGCCCACTGCCAGTTCATCCAGATCTGGCCGGTGGATGCGCACCAACTGCCGCAATGGATCAACCAGCGCCTGCAGCAGGCCGGCCTGTCGGCGCAGCGTGACGCTGTCGACCTGATTGCCGCGCGCGTAGAAGGCAACCTGCTGGCTGCCGCGCAGGAAATCGAAAAGCTCAAGCTGTTGGCCGAAGGCAACCAAATCACCGTCGAAACCGTGCAGTCGGCTGTCGCTGACAGCGCCCGGTTCGACGTTTTCGGGCTGGTAGACGCCATTCTCAACGGTGAAGCTGCACATGCCCTGCGCATGCTCGAAGGCTTGCGCGGTGAGGGGGTCGAGCCCCCGGTGGTTCTCTGGGCGCTGGCGCGTGAGCTGCGCCAGCTCGCCGGGCTGGCCCAGCAATTCAGCCAGGGCGTGCCGCTGGACAAGGCGTTCAGCCAGGCGCGCCCACCGGTCTGGGATAAGCGCCGGCCGTTGGTCAGCAAGGCCCTACAGCGCCTCTCGGCGCAGCGCTGGGCGCAACTGCTGCAGGATGCCCAGCGTATCGATGCGCAAATCAAGGGCCAGGCCGAGGGCTCGCCGTGGACGGGCCTGGCGCGGTTGGCATTGTTGATGGCGGGTCAGCGCCTGGCGCTACCCCCTCTATAACGGTCACAGGCCCTATCGCTGGCAAGCCAGCCACAGGGTGCGCGTCAGGGCTGTCGGTGTCTGCCACAAGTTATGCAGCGCCTGTGAGATCGAGCGCCGCCCGCGCGGCGCAATCGCGAGCTGCGCTCGCTCCTACGTTTGTTTCGGGCCAGTAACGCCTGTGACAGGCGCGCGCGGCCGCCTTGTTTGTACGGCGCGATATTGAGGCATGCACCAAGGCGTTCGCGCGCGAATCCCACAGGAATAATTGGCCCGAAACAAACGTAGGAGCGAGCGCAGCTCGCGATTGCGCCGCGCGGGCGGCGCTCGCTCTAACAGGCGCTGCCATACCTTGTGGCAAACACCTGTCAGCCCTAAGGCGATCCCTGTGTGGCTTGCCAGCGATAGGGCCTGTGAACCATATACACAATCAATTGGCCCACATCGCCCCTGGGCCCTAAAGTGCGCCCCGAAACCCACCCACCACGGGAACCCCGCCATGAGCAAAAAGCCGAAAAAGCACGGCCCCAACAAGGCCAAGTCGATCATTGCCCAACCGCTGTTCCGCTGCCGCCAGGAACAACCGGAAAAAGGCAAAGGCAGCTACCGCCGCGAAGCCTTCCAATCGAGAGGTTGGGAGGCTTCCTACTTTTTGGCGGCATGAAAGCATCGCGGGCGCAGGCATGATATGGTCAGCACCTGACCTGCAATTCTGGATCTGTGCATGCTCTTCCGTCTTTCTCCCCGTTGGGAAACCCGCCAGCTGATCGCGGCCTCCAGCTTCATCCTGCTGGTTGCCTGCGCGGAAAAACCTACCGCCGCCGACGCGCTGCCGCTGGCCCCTGCGCAACCTGCGCCCGTGGTAACCGTGCCCGGTGCAACGCCAGACGCCAGCACTGAAATCCAGCCTTTGCAAACCTTCGCCCAGTGGCAAGCGGGTTTCCGCGAACAAGCCTTGCAAGCAGGTATTTCGCCCAGCATCTTCGACCGCGCCTTCCTCGGGGTTACCCCCGACATGGACGTGATCAAGGCCGACCGCAGCCAGCCTGAGTTCAGCCGCCCGGTGTGGGAATACCTCGAAGGCGCGCTGTCCCCTTTGCGCGTGCGCAATGGCAAGCGGTTGCTGGATCAGAACGCCGAACTGCTGACCCGCATCGAGCAACGCTATGGCGTTGACCGCCAGGTGCTGGTGGCGGTGTGGGGCATGGAGAGCAATTTCGGCCAGTTCCAGGGCAACAAGTCGGTAATCCGCTCGCTGGCGACCCTGGCCTATGAAGGCCGTCGCCCGCAGTTCGCCCAGGACCAGCTGATCGCCGCCCTGCAGATCATCCAGCATGGCGACATCCAGCCTGAGGCCATGCGTGGCTCGTGGGCTGGCGCCATGGGCCAGACCCAGTTCATCCCGACCACCTACAACACCCATGCCGTGGACTTTGACGGCGACGGCCGCCGCGACATCTGGAACAGCACCCCCGACGCCCTGGCCTCGACCGCGCACTACCTGCAAAGCTCGGGTTGGAAGCGTGGCCAACCGTGGGGCTTCGAGGTGCAGGTACCGCCAGGTTTCGATTTCTGGCAGGCCGATGGCGCGTTGCGCAGGCCGGTGAGCGAGTGGCTGGCAATGGGTGTGAAGCTGCCAACCGGTACCCAATTGCCAGCGGGCAGCAACCAGCTGTCTGCCGCGTTGCTGTTGCCAGCAGGCGCGCGTGGCCCGGCGTTCCTGGTACTGGATAACTTCCGCGCCATCCTCAAGTACAACAACTCATCGTCCTATGCACTGGCGGTGAGCCTGCTGGCCGACCGCTTCAGCGGCTGGGGCTTCATTGCCGGCAGCTGGCCGAAGGAAGACTTGCCGCTGAGCCGCAGCGAACGCGTGGAGTTGCAGAACCTGCTCAATGGCCGTGGGTATGATGCGGGCAATGCCGATGGCATTATCGGCGCCAACACCCGCAAGGCCATACGCAATGCCCAGCAAGGGCTGGGGTGGCCGGCGGATGGTTACCCGACCCATAAGCTGCTTGAGAGCCTGCGTAGCCAGTGAGGTAGCTGGGGGTTGCGGTACGTTGGTGTAACGCGATCCCTGTAGGAGCGGCCTTGTGTCGCGAAAGGGCTGCTGCAAAGCAGCCCCGCCTATCTCAAGCCTTGAACACATCCTGCTCCAACACCAAGCTCTGCTGAACACTGTCCAGCCGTACCCGAGCCCCCAGCGGCAAGCACACATTCGGGTCGCAATGCCCACTGCGCCACCCCGCCAGCACCGGCACGCCGAAGGGCCCGAAAGTTTCCTCCAGCAATGGCGTCAACGCCGCCGTGGTAATCCCGGCAAAATCCCCTACCAGCACGCCTTTCACGCCCGCCAGCTTGCCCGCCAGGCGCAACTGCGTCAGTAGCCGGTCTACCCGGTACAGCGGCTCGTTGACGTCTTCGATAAACAGGATGCAGCCCTCGGTATCCAGCTCGGCCACGGTGCCAAGCGTCGCGCCCAGCATCGACAGGTTGCCACCCAGCAAACGCCCGCTGGCAACCCCCGGCATCACCGTGCTCATGGCATAGCCCGCTGGGTGGGCAATCTGCTCCCCTGCGCGCACATGCCCACCCAGCTGGGCCAGCAAAGACGACTCGGTCGGCGGCAGCTTGCCGCCGAGCAAGTCGGCATTGAGCATCCCCCCATGGAACGTGATCAGCCCGGCATGCCGATAAAGGGCCGTATGCAGCGCCGTGATATCGCTGTAGCCAATCAGCGGCTTGGGGTTGCGCCGTATCAGCTGGAAATCCAGCTGGTCGAGCAGGCGCATGCTGCCGTAACCGCCGCGCATGCACAGGATGGCGTCGATGCCCGGGTCGGCAAAGGCATCGTGCAGGTCCTGCAGCCGCTGCTGGTCCGGGCCTGCCAGGTAACCCTGAGCCTGCAGGGCACCTGGGTAAATGCGGCAACGGTAGCCACGATCAGCGAACCACTGGTTGACCTTGTGCGTATCCAGCCGCGCCGAGCCCGCCGGCGCGATGATAGCGAAGCAGGTGTCCTGCAAGATCGCCTTGGGCAAATGTACGGGAAGGGTATCGACACAATTCATCATGCAGCTCCAGGCATCTTGTCGCTTGTAGCTTATGGCTTGTCGCCGGCAAAAAAAATGCCGATGCTGCCCTTTCGGCAAGCATCGGCATTTGAGTTTCAGCCAGGCTCAGAGCTTGATCTTGGCTTCGTGGGCCTGCTGGTCGGCATGGTACGAAGAGCGCACCAGCGGGCCGGAAGCCACGTTCTTGAAGCCCATCTTGTAGCCTTCCTCGGCGAACCAGGCAAAGGTGTCGGGGTGCACGAAACGCTGCACCGGCAGGTGGCTGCGCGACGGTTGCAGGTACTGACCGAGGGTAAGCATGTCGATGTCATGCTCACGCATGCGGTGCATCACTTCGATCACTTCTTCGTCGGTTTCACCCAGGCCCAGCATCAGGCCCGACTTGGTGGGTACATGCGGCACCAACTGCTTGAACTTCTGCAACAGGTCCAGCGACCAGTCGTAGTCAGAGCCCGGGCGCGCGGCCTTGTACAGGCGCGGCACGGTTTCGAGGTTGTGGTTGAACACATCCGGCGGCTCTTGCGCAGTGATTTCCAGTGCCACGTCCATACGCCCGCGGTAGTCCGGCACCAGGGTTTCCAGTTGCACGCCTGGCGACAGCGCGCGGATTTCGCGGATGCAGTCGGCAAAGTGCTGGGCACCACCGTCACGCAGGTCGTCGCGGTCTACCGAAGTGATCACCACGTACTTCAGGCGCAGGTCAGCGATGGCGACCGCCAGGTTTTTCGGCTCGTCCAGGTCCAGCGGCTTCGGCCGGCCGTGGCCTACGTCGCAGAACGGGCAACGACGGGTGCAGATGTCACCCATGATCATGAAGGTGGCGGTGCCGCCAGAGAAGCACTCACCCAGGTTCGGGCAGGAAGCTTCCTCGCACACGCTGTGCAGCTTGTGCTTGCGCAGCAGTTGCTTGATGCGGTCGACCTCCGGCGAGACTGGGATACGCACGCGAATCCAGTCGGGCTTTTTCGGCAACTCGTCGGTCGGGATGATTTTCACCGGGATGCGCGCCACCTTCTCGGCGCCACGCAGCTTGACCCCGGCTTCCACCTTCTTCGGCGCTGGGCGCGGGGTGGCATCCTGGGTAGGTATCAGGTTGGGCACGGCTTCTTGCACAGTTGTCATATTCAGTCGATTCCGCCCGTGAGGGTCGTCTGCTCAGCGTAGTCGAGGTGCTTGACCAGCTGTCCGCGCAGCCTTGTCCTGACCTCGTCGAGTTCGATCGGGCCTGCCAGGTCACGTAGCTGGGTCATCGCCAGCCCCGCATAACCGCAGGGGTTGATTCGGCGGAATGGCGCAAGGTCCATGTCCACGTTCAGGGCAAGGCCGTGAAACGAACGGCCGTTGCGAATTCGCAGGCCGAGGGAGGCGATTTTCGCTCCATCGACATAGACGCCCGGCGCATCGGGCTTGGCTGAAGCCTGCACGCCATAGCTGGCCAGCAGGTCGATGAGGGTCTGCTCGATACGGCTGACCAGCTCACGTACACCAAAACCCAGCCGGCGTACATCCAGCAGCAGGTAGGCCACCAACTGCCCGGGGCCATGGTAGGTCACCTGGCCGCCGCGGTCGGTCTGCACCACCGGGATGTCACCCGGCACCAGCAGGTGCTCGGCCTTGCCGGCCTGGCCCTGGGTAAAGACCGCAGGGTGCTCGACCAGCCAGATTTCATCCTGGCTGGCCGGGCTGCGCTGCTCGGTGAAGCGCCGCATGGCCTCCAGCACCGGTTGGTAGGGCTGCAGGCCAAGCTCGCGAAAACCGAGGCAGGCGGGCATCAGAGCACCATTTTCACGATACCGGTAGCGCGCAGGGCGCTGTTGATATCGTGCAGCTGGTTCTCGCTTTCGGCAACGATGTGCAGTTGCACGGTGGTGTACTTGCCTTCCTTGCTCTGGCGTTCGGCCAGGGTGGAAAGGTCGACTTTGGCGTGCTTGCTGAGAATCTCGATAACCGTGTCCTTGAAGCCGACAACGGTGTCACCGATGACTTTGATCGGGTAATCGGCGCAAGGGAATTCGATCTTGTGCGACTTGACGTCTGGTTCGCTCATGGCGGAAACGGCCTCGTAAGCCGTGGCAACAACACCCCCGCGTGATGCGCGGGGGTGTGCAGGTCACGTATCAGTTGAACAACCCGTAGAAGAATAGACGGATGCTATCCCACATACGGCGGAAGAAACCACCTTCCTCGACGCCATCGAGGGCGATCAGGTCGGCGCTGTGAACCACTTTCTCGTCCAGTTTGACTTCCACTTTGCCGATCACGTCACCTTTGGCGATTGGCGCGGTGAGCTGCGGGTTCATGGTCATCGTGGCGACCAGGCGCTTGAGCTGGCCTTTAGGCATGGTCATGGTCAGGTCGTCGGCCAGGCCGGCCTTGACTTGGCCAGTGGCGCCCTTCCACACCGGCGCCTGGGTCAGCTCGGTGCCCTTCTGGTAGAAGGTCTGGGTTTCGAAGAAGCGGAAGCCGTAGGTCAGCAGCTTCTGGGTTTCGGCAGCACGCGCTTGTTCGCTGTTGGTGCCGAACACCACCGCGATCAGGCGCTGGCCATCGCGTACCGCCGAAGCCACCATGCAGTAGCCTGCTTCTTCGGTGTGGCCGGTTTTCAGGCCGTCGACGGTCTTGTCACGCCACAGCAGCAGGTTGCGGTTAGGCTGCTTGATGTTGTTCCAGAAGAACTCTTTCTGCGAATAGATGGCGTAGTGCGCCGGGTCGACGTTGATGATCGCCCGGGCCAGTACCGCCATGTCATGGGCCGATGAGTAGTGGTCCGGGTTCGGCAGGCCAGTCGGGTTCATGAAGTGGCTGTTGGTCATGCCCAGGTCGGCCGCGGTCTTGTTCATCATGTCGGCGAAGGCATCTTCGCTGCCGGCGATGTGCTCGGACAGGGCGACCGAGGCATCGTTGCCGGACTGGATGATGATGCCGTGCAGCAGGTCGCTGACGGTGACCTGGCTGCCAACCTTGATGAACATGCGCGAACCGCCGGTACGCCAGGCGTTTTCACTGACGGTAACCGGGTCGTTCTCGCCGATCTGGCCACGGCGGATGTCCAGGGTGGCGATGTAGGCGGTCATCAGCTTGGTCAGGCTGGCTGGCGGCAGGCGCTCGTCACCGTTGTTTTCGACCAGCACGTTGCCGCTGGACGCGTCCATGAGTACGTAGGACTTGGCTGCCAGTTGTGGTGGTGCCGGTGTCATCTGCTCGGCCGCGAAGGCAGCAGGCGTGATCAGCAGCAGTACAGGCAGGCAAAGTCGTTTGGCAAGGTTGGTGATGTTCATCCGTCTCTCGAAAATCGCTAATGGTCTGATGTTCCCTGGGCAACATCATGCGCCCAGCGCCAGTCAGTCTAGTTTTATGGCCAGAGGCCTGGCCCGCTACAGTGCGGCTTTATGCCGCTGCGGGCAAAAGCCGACATTGTACATGGCCGAGCCCGGCAGTTCATGACAAAACCGACAGCAAGAGTTTCAAGCGGCAAGCCGAAAGACAAAGCGGGTGGGCGCAGGGTCTTCTTGCAGCTTGCAGCTTGCAGCCGGTTGCTTGTAGCTGAGCTCAGTCTGTGACCAGCTTGGCCTGCCCCAAGTTCGCCAGGCGGATGCTCTCCTGGGCTTGCTGGATCTCGCCCTGGCTGCCGATCGGCCCCAGCCGCACGCGGTGCAGGGTCTGCTGGTTACGCACGATCGAGCTGATGAACACCGGCGCGCTGACCATGGTGCTGAGCTTGGAGCGCAGCAATTCGGCGGCATCCGGGTTGGCGAAGGCACCCACCTGCAGGAAGCTGCCGCCATTGCCACCCGGGACGTTGTTGCCCCCTACCTGTACCGGCACCACCGGCGCCGCGTGCTGCTGCGGCGGCGGCGTCCATTGCTCGACCCGCCCGGTCGTGGCCGGCACCGCCTGGGTCTGGGCCACCTGGGGCTCCTTCAGCACCATCGGTGGCGTCTGGCCACGCTGGGCCCACCATTGCTGCGGGTCGATGCCCTCGACGCGCACGTGTGCGGTGCCGATTTCGGCATAACCGAGCTTCTTCGCTGCGGCATAGGACAGGTCGATGATGCGGTCGGAATAGAACGGGCCACGGTCATTGACCCGCAGAATCACGCTACGGCCGTTGGCCAGGTTGGTCACGCGCACATAGGCCGGCAGCGGCAAGGTCTTGTGCGCGGCACTCATGCCGTACAGGTCGTACAGCTCACCATTGGCGGTGTTCTGCCCGTGAAACTTGGTGCCGTACCAGGACGCGGTACCCTCGGCGCGGTAGTTGCGCGAGTCCTGCATGGGGTAGTAGGTCTTGCCCAGCACCGTGTAGGGGTTGGCCTTGTAGTTACCGGTGTGCACGGTCGGCGTGGCGTCGGGGATCTTGTTCACATCCACGTCCCACCACGGCGCGCCATCCTTGTGTGCCCGGTTGATATCCAGGCCCGGCTGGCTGCGTACCACGTTACCGCTGCTTTTTTGCGGGGCCGGGCGGTTGGAAGAGCAACTGGCCAGCACCAGGCCAACGGCGAGGCAGGTGAGCAGCTTGAAAGAGTGTGCAGAGATGATTGCGCGCATTACTTGACGCCCCGTACTTGTACCAGCTGTTCCGCGAGCTGATGCACCGCCATGGCATACATCACGCTGCGGTTGTAGCGAGTGATCGCGTAGAAGTTCTTCAGCCCCATCCAGTACTCGGGGCCATTGTCGCCTTCGAGCCGGAAGGCCGTAACCGGCAGATCATCGCGCAGCGAATCATGAACCGACCAGCCAAGCGCGCGCAACTCCCCCGCGGTCTTGACCGGCTCGATACCGGTGGTCAGGCCTTCGTCGGCGCGCGCACCTTCTACCCAGGCGCGGCTGACCACGCCTTCGCCGGCTACCCAGCCGTGGCGCTTGAAGTAGTTGGCCACGCTGCCAATGGCATCGTCCGGGTTGTTCCAGATGTTGATGTGGCCGTCACCGTCGAAGTCCACCGCGTAGTTGCGAAAACTGCTCGGCATGAACTGTGGAAGGCCCATGGCACCGGCGTAGGAGCCTTTGAGGGTCAATGGGTCCAGCTGCTCGTCGCGCGCCAGCAGCAGGAACTCGCGCAGCTCCTTGCGGAAGAACTCGGCGCGCGGCGGGTAGTCGAAGCCCAGCGTCGACAGGGCATCGATCACACGGTAGTTGCCGGTGTTGCGGCCGAAGAAGGTTTCGACCCCAATGATCGCGACGATGTATTGCGCGGGTACCCCGTATTCCTGCTCGGCGCGCGCCAGCACCGCCTCGTGCTGGCGCCAGAAGTCCACCCCACGGGCAATGCGCGCATCGGTGATGAACATCGGCCGGTAGTCCTTCCACGGTTTCACCCGCTCGGCAGGGCGCGAGATGGCATCCAGAATCGACTGCTTGCGCTGCACCTCACGGAACACCCCCATCAGCTGCTCCGGGGCAAAACCGTAGTCACGGCTCATTTCGTCCACCAGCTCGGCCACCTGTGGTGAACCCTCATAGTCGCCGGCATGGGCCAGCTGGACAGCGCCGAACAGGCCCACCGCGCCGACCCACGGCGCACAACGGGCAGCCCAGTTACGCACTGCTTGCATCAAATTGTTCACCTTTTTCAAACCTGTGCGATCCATTTTCGGTGCGTATGGATCGACATGAGAACGCCAAACGCTGACAGCAGCGTTACCAAGGATGTTCCGCCATAGCTGATAAAGGGCAGCGGCACGCCCACTACGGGCAGCAGGCCGCTGACCATGCCGATATTGACGAATACGTAGACAAAGAAGGTCATGGTCAGGCTACCCGCCAGCAGCTTGCCGAACAGGGTCTGGGCCTGGGCGGTAATCATCAGGCCACGGCCGATCAGCAGCAGGTAGACGATCAGCAGCAGGCAGATACCGACCAGGCCGAACTCCTCGCCGAGCACGGCGATGATGAAGTCGGTATGGCTTTCCGGAAGGAAGTCCAGGTGCGACTGGGTGCCGAGCAGCCAGCCTTTGCCGAACACCCCGCCCGAACCGATTGCCGCCTTGGACTGGATGATGTTCCAGCCGGTGCCCAGCGGGTCGCTTTCCGGGTCGAGGAAGGTCAGTACCCGCTGCTTCTGGTAGTCGTGCATGACAAAGAACCACATCGCCACCGCCACCGGCACCGCCGCTGCCAGTACGCTGAGGATCCAGCGCCAGCGCAGGCCACCCATGAACAGCACGAAGGCGCCCGATGCCAGGATCAGCAGTGCGGTGCCCAGGTCGGGCTGGCGCACGATCAGAATGAATGGCACGCCGATCAGCACCAGGCTGATGGCCACGTGCTTCAGGTGCGGCGGCAAGGTGCGCTTGGACAGGTACCAGGCAATGGTCGCCGGCATGATGATCTTCATGAATTCCGAGGGCTGGAAGCGGATCACCCCCGGGATGTTGATCCAGCGCGTGGCGCCCATGGCGTTATGGCCCATCACGTCCACCACCACCAGCAGCAGCACCCCCGTGAGGTAGGCCAGCGGCACCCAGCGGGCCATGAAGCGCGGCTCCAGCTGGGCGATGACGAACATCGACACCAGACCGATGCCGAACGAGGTCGCCTGCTTGAGCAGCAGGTCCCAGTTCTTGCCGCTGGCCGAATACAGCACGAACAGGCTGCCGGCGGCGAGGGTCAGTAGAATGATCAGCAAAGGGCCGTCGACATGAATGCGCTGCAGGAAGCTGGCGCGCCGACGCATCACATCCTCACTGGAGAGCATGCGATCGAAATTGTTCATCACAGGGCTGATTCCTGGGTAGCGGTAGCAGGCGCGAACTCGGGCTTGAGACGGCCATTTTCGTCGAGCAGCCAGGCGTCCATGATCTGGCGGACCACCGGTGCCGCAACACCCGAACCGGACTCGCCGTTCTCGACCATCACCGACACCACGATCTGCGGGGCTTCGGCCGGAGCGAAGGCAACGAACAGGGCGTGGTCACGGTGGCGCTCCTGAAGTTTGTTACGGTCGTACTTTTCACCCTGCTTGATCGCCACCACCTGGGCGGTACCGCTCTTGCCGGCGATGCGGTATTGGGCACCGAGGGCGGCCTTGCGTGCGGTACCGCGGGCGTTGTGCATCACCTGCTCCATGCCATGGGTGACCTTGGCCCAGTCCGACTTGTCCCGCAGCACGATGTTCGCCATGGGGTTTTCGTCTACCGGCGGCTGGCCTTCGATGGTCTTGGCCAGGTGCGGGCGGTTCCATACGCCTTTGTTGGCGATCAGCGCAGTGGCCTGGGCCAGTTGCAACGGCGTCGCCTGCATGTAGCCCTGGCCAATGCCAAGAATCAGGGTTTCACCCGGGAACCAGGCCTGGCGGCGGGTGGCGCGCTTCCATTCCCGCGATGGCATCAGCCCGGCAGATTCCTCGAACATGTCCAGGGATACCCGCTGGCCGATGCCGAACTTGTTCATGTAACTGGACAGCCGGTCGATGCCCATCTTGTGGGCAAGGTCGTAGAAGTAGGTGTCGTTGGAGCGCATGATCGCGGTGTCCAGGTCGACCCAGCCATCACCCGAGCGGTTCCAGTTACGGTATTTGTGGTCGTAGTTGGGCAGTTGGTAGTAGCCAGGGTCGAATACCCGGCTACTGGCGTTGACCACACCGCTGTCCAGGCCGGCAATCGCCACCGCCGGCTTGATGGTGGAGCCCGGCGGGTACAGGCCGCGCAACACGCGGTTGAACAGCGGCCGGTCGATCGAATCACGCAACTCGGCATACGCCTTGAAGCTGATGCCGGTGACGAACAGGTTGGGATCGAAGCTTGGCTGGCTGACCATGGCCAGAACCTCGCCAGTGCGCGGGTCCAGCGCCACCACGGCGCCCCGGCGGCCACCCAGGGCGGCCTCGGCGGCTTCCTGCAGCTTGATGTCCAGGCTCAGCACGATGTCCTTGCCCGGCTTGGGGTCGGTGCGCTTGAGCACCCGCAGCACGCGGCCGCGGGCGTTGGTCTCGACTTCCTCGTAACCGACCTGGCCGTGCAGCGCATCCTCGTAGAAGCGCTCGATGCCGGTCTTGCCGATATGGTGGGTACCGCTGTAGTTCACCGGGTCGAGGGTTTTCAGCTCTTTCTCGTTGATCCGCCCCACGTAACCCACCGAATGGGCGAAGTGCGCCCCCTGTGGGTAATGCCGCACCAGCTGCGCGACCACCTCGACACCCGGCAGGCGGAACTGGTTGACCGCCACCCGGGCAATCTGTTCTTCGTTGAGCTCGAACAGGATCGGCACCGGCTCGAACGGCCGGCGGCCCTGGCGCATGCGCCTCTCGAACAGGGCGCGGTCGTCTTCGGTCAATTCCAGCACTTCGACGATGGTGTCCAGTACTTCCTGCCAGTTCCCCGCGCGTTCGCGGGTCATCGACAGGCTGAAACTGGGCCGGTTGTCGGCCACGATCACGCCGTTACGGTCGAAGATCAACCCGCGGGTCGGCGGGATCGGCTGCACATGCACCCGGTTGTTCTCCGACAGCGTGGAGTGGTAGTCGTACTGGATGATCTGCAGGTAGTACAGCCGCGCGATCAGCACGCACACCAGCAACACCACCGCGATTGCGCCGACCACGACGCGGTTACGCACCAGGCGGGCGTCTTTCTCGTGGTCCTTGAGACGGATCGGCTGCGACATCGGACGGCTTACAGGCTCATTTGTGGTAAGGGTGCCCGGACAACACGGTCCAGGCGCGGTAGATCTGCTCGCCGATGAGTATCCTTACCAACGGGTGTGGCAGGGTCAGCGGCGACAGCGACCAGCGTTGCTCGGCGCGCGCGCAAACCTCAGGCGCCAGGCCCTCCGGGCCTCCCACCATCAAATTGACCGTGCGCGCGTCCAGCCGCCAGCGATCCAGCTCGCCCGCCAGTTGCTCGGTACTCCAGGGCTTGCCATGGACCTCCAGGGTAACGATGCGTTCCCCGGGCTGCACCTTGCTCAGCATGGCCTCGCCCTCCTGACGGATCAGGCGGGCGACGTCGGCATTCTTGCCACGGGTGTTCAGCGGAATTTCCACCAGCTCCAGCGACAGCTCGGTGGGCAGGCGCTTGGCATATTCATGCCAGCCTTCCTCGACCCACTTCGGCATGCGCGAGCCGACCGCAATCAGGCGCAAACGCACGGCGCTGCCCTTATTCGCGGTCTTTGAGCTTGTCGGAGTACTCGTGGGCATGGTCCGGGCTGTGGTGCTTGCCATCGGCAGCACGGCTTTGCTCGGCGCCTTGCCACAGGCGCTCCAGGTCGTAGAACTGGCGCGCAGCGGCGGTCATCATGTGCACGATGACGTCGTTCAGGTCCAGCAGCACCCAATCGCTGTCGCCCTTGCCTTCTTCGCCCAGAGGCTGTGCGCCCTTGGCCTTGACGGCTTCACGGACCTTTTCGGCCATGGCGTTGATCTGGCGGTTGGAGGTACCGGTGGCAATGATCATGTAATCGGTCAGGCTGTGCTTCTCGCGCACGTCGATGACCTGGATGTCCTGGGCCTTCACGTCTTCCAGCGCGGCCTTGGTCACTGCGACCAGTTCTTCGCCGTAAATTTTCTGCTTGGTCATATAAAACTCGTTCAACTCGTTGGATGAGGCGCCAGGGGCGCCGTCAGTTGGGCGCACGATACAGTTCGTGCGCCTCGATATAGGCCAGTACGGCGTCCGGCACCAGGAACCTCACCGATTTGCCGCTGGCCAGCAGCTGTCGGATCTGTGTAGCCGACACCGCAAGCGGTGTCTGCCAGACGAACGAAATATTTCCCGCCGGGCCGGACATGGCGGTGGGATCGCTCTCCGAGCGCGCAGCCAGCAGGTTGCGCAGCTCGTCAGGGGGTTCTACGTCGGCATCCGGGCGTTGCAGCACCAGGATGTGACAGTGTTGCAGCAATTCTTCCCAGCGGTGCCAGTTGGGCAAGCCACAGAAGGCATCCCAGCCCAGCACCAGGAACAACTGGTCGTTACCGGCCAGTTCGGCACGGACCGACTCCAGTGTGTCGATGGTGTACGACGGCTTGTCACGCTCGAGCTCGCGGGCGTCGACGCTCAGGCAGGCCACCCCTTGTACTGCTTCGCGCACCATGGCCAGGCGGTCTTGCGCGGCCACCTGCGGGGTATCGCGGTGCGGCGGCCGGGCATTGGGCAGCAGGCGCAGTTCGTCCAGCCCCATGAACTCGGCCACTTCCAGCGCGCTGCGCAGGTGGCCGATGTGCACCGGATCGAACGTTCCGCCGAGAATGCCGATGCGCCGGACTGCCTGGGCTTTGCTCAACTCAGCAGGACCCCTGACCGCGCAACTGGCCATCACCGATGACGACGTATTTTTCGCAGGTCAGCCCCTCCAGGCCGACGGGGCCGCGGGCATGCAGCTTGTCGGTGGAAATGCCGATTTCCGCGCCCAGCCCGTACTCGAAGCCATCGGCGAAACAGGTTGGGGTGTTGAGCATGACCGATGCCGAATCGACCTCAGCCATGAACTGGCGGGCTTCGCCCTGGTGTTCGCTGATGATCGAGTCGGTGTGGTGCGAGCCATAGTGATTGATGTGTTCGATAGCCTGATCCAGGCCGTCGACCACGCGAATTGCCAGGATCGCGTCCAGGTACTCGGTGTGCCAGTCGTCTTCGGTAGCCGGTTTGGCGTCGATGAGTGCCTGGGTGCGCTCGCAACCCCGCAGTTCCACGCCTTTGTCCTGGAAGCGGCGGGCCATTTCCGGCAGGAAGCGCTCGGCCACCTGCTGGTCGACCAGCAGCGTTTCCATGGCCCCGCAAATGCCGTAGCGGTATGTCTTGGCGTTGAATGCCACATTCCAGGCCTTGTCCAGGTCGGCATGCTGGCTGACATAGATGTGGCAGATACCGTCCAGGTGCTTGATCACCGGCACGCGGGCATCGCGGCTGATGCGCTCGATGAGGCCACGGCCACCACGGGGGACGATGACATCGACGAACGCAGGCATGCTGATCAGCGCGCCCACGGCCTCGCGGTCGGTGGTTTCGACCACCTGGACCACCGCGGCCGGCAGGTCGGCAGCGGCCAGGCCACGCTGGATGCAGGTGGCGATGGCGCGGTTGGAATGAATGGCTTCGGAGCCGCCACGCAGGATGGTGGCGTTACCCGACTTCAGGCACAGGCTGGCGGCATCGATGGTCACGTTGGGGCGCGACTCGTAGATGATCCCGATCACCCCCAGTGGCGTACGCATCTTGCCGACCTGGATGCCCGATGGGCGGTAGCTCATGTCCCGGATGGCGCCCACCGGGTCCGGCAAGCTGGCCACCTGGCGCAGGCCGGTGATCATGCCGTCGATGCGGGCCGGGGTCAGCGCCAGGCGGTCCAGCAGCGCAGGCTCCAGGCCATTGGCACGGCCGGCGGCCAGGTCCAGTTCGTTGGCAGCGGTGAGCTCGGCGCGGGCAGCATCCAGCGCATCGGCGGCGGCCAACAGGGCGCGGTTCTTCTGCGCAGTGCTGGCACGGCCGATGACCCGGGACGCCTCGCGGGCAGCGCGACCCAGGCGGGTCATATAGTCAAGAACGGACTCAGTCATGGGTTCGGTGTCTTGGCGAAGGGGAAATCGGCTGATTATAACTGCCGCGCAGGTATACGCCCAGCGGTGGGTGGCGGATGGTCGAAAATGGCCTGGGCAATATGCAGGAAAGATGTAACCGCTCTTATCGAAATCACTCTCCTGCTGTGGCCCTTTCGCGGGCGCGCCCGCTCCCACAGGGATTTCACAAGGCCTTGGGCCATGCAGTACCTGTGGGAGCGGGCATGCCCGCGAAAGGGCCGGCCCCGCCAACACCACACTCGATTCAGCCTCGATTAAGCCATTCATTGCTATTATCCGGCGTCCCCAGATAGCGAACAGCCCGCATGCCAGCCCTGCCCGACAGCTTTTTCGACCGCGACGCCCAAACCCTGGCCAAAGCCCTGCTGGGCAAGGTCATCCGCCATCGCCAGGGCGACCTGTGGCTGGCGGCGCGCATCATCGAAACCGAGGCCTACTACCTCACCGACAAAGGCAGCCATGCCTCACTCGGCTACACCGAGAAGCGCAAGGCGCTGTTCCTCGATGGCGGGCATATCTACATGTACTACGCGCGCGGCGGCGACTCGCTGAACTTCAGCGCCCACGGCCCTGGCAACGCAGTGCTCATCAAGTCCGCCTATCCTTGGCAGGACGCCCGCTCGGGCCCCAACAGCCTGGCCCAGATGCAACTGAACAACCCCGACGCCAGTGGCAAGCTGCGCCCGCCGGAACGCCTGTGCGCCGGGCAAACGCTGCTGTGCCGCGCCCTGGGCTTGAAAGTGCCACAGTGGGATGCCCAGCGCTTCGACGCCGAGCGCCTGTATGTGGAGGATTGTGGCAGCCCCGTGCCGAAGGTGATCCAGGCCACCCGCCTGGGTATCCCGCACGGGCGCGACGAGCACCTGCCATACCGCTTCGTCGATGCCGAGTACGCGCGTTTCTGCACGCGGAACCCCTTGCGCCGCGGCCAAGTCGAAGGTCGCGATTTCTTCATTCTCGAACAAGGAAGCTGACCATGGGCCAATGGCTCGACAGCCTGACCGGCTGGCTCAGCGCCAACCCCCAGTGGCTTGGCGTGGCGATTTTCCTGGTGGCCTGCGTCGAATGCCTGGCCATCGCCGGCATCATCGTGCCGGGTACGGTGCTGCTGTTCGCCGTGGCGGTACTGGCCGGTAGCGGCACCTTCAGCCTGGGCGAGACCTTGCTGCTGGGTTTTCTCGGCGGGCTGCTGGGCGACGCCCTGTCGTACACGGTGGGCAAGTACTTCCACCAGAACATCCGCCGGCTGCCATTGCTGCGCCATCACCCGGAGTGGATCGGCAGTGCCGAAACCTACTTCCAGCGCTACGGCATCGCCAGCCTGCTGGTCGGCCGCTTCATCGGCCCGCTGCGCCCCATGCTGCCGATGGTCGCCGGCATGTTCGACATGCCGCTGCCACGCTTCATCGCCGTCAGCCTGGTGGCCGGCGCGGGTTGGTCAGTGGCCTACCTGTTGCCTGGCTGGGCCACGGGGGCTGCCATGCGCCTGCCCTTGCCAGAGGGCTTCTGGCTGGACGCCGGCATCCTCGCCGGCGGCTTGGCCGTGCTGATCGGCCTGAGCCTGAACAGCAGCATTCGCGATCAACGCCACGGCACCCGGCTGGTTGCCGGCTTGAGCCTGATCGCCCTGGCCGGCATTTTTCTGGGCTGGCCGTACCTGCATGAATTCGACCAAGGCGTGATGACCCTGGTGCAGGAGCACCGCAGCCAGGCCATCGATGGCACCGTGGTCCTGGTCACCCGCCTGGGCGACTTCAGAACCCAGCTGTTCCTGGGCGGCTTGCTGACCGGCCTGTTGCTGCTGGCCCGGCAATGGCGCCACGCCGTGTTCGCCGGCGGCGCGCTGATGGGCACGGCAATCGCCAATGGCACCCTCAAATGGCTGTTTGCCCGTGCCCGGCCCGAGGTGCTGAGCGACCCGCTGACCAGCTACAGCATGCCCAGCGGGCACAGCTCGGCATCGTTTGCCTTCTTCCTGGTGATGGCGGTGCTGGCCGGGCGCGGTCAGCCGCCGCGGATGCGCCTGACCTGGGTGTTGCTGGGCTGCATTCCGGCGCTGGCGATTGCCCTGTCGCGGGTCTACCTGGGTGCTCACTGGCCCACCGATATCCTCGCCGGGGCCCTGCTGGCCTGCTGCGTGTGCGCCTTTAGCCTGACCCTGGTGCAGTACCGCCAGCCGCTGCCGGCCCTGCCGCAGCGGGTATGGTGGCTGGTGTTGCCGGCTTGCGTGGCGCTGCTGGCCTTTTTTGCCATGCACGCACTGCCGCAGGCGTTGGCCAGGTATCACTATTGATGTTGCCGGCCTGTTGATGGGGCAAGCCGCTACTACACAGGCTCCGCTACCAACAGGCCGGCGCAGGCAACTCTCACCTCAGGCAAACAGCTCGCCCTGAATCCGCTCCAGCAATTTCTGGATCTCGCCCAGCCGCTGCTGCGGCGAGTCGAGGCTCAGCAGGTCCAGCTTGTCTTCTTCCATGAACGGCAGCAGGTAAGCCAGCTGGTTGGCCAGCGCCTGGCGCCCGTCCAGCGGGCGCGGCATGTCCAGCGCCTCGACCATCGGGTGCTCACCCAAGGCCACCAGCAGCGCCACCAGGTCATCGTCCGCTTCCAGCAACGGGCTGTCGGCCTGCTCGGCCAGCCACTGCACCTGCCCTACCAGCAACTGGTCCTTTTGCACCTCGGTGCTGTCCAGGTTGAAGCGCCGCACGCCTTCGACGCGAATGCCCAGCAAGCCGTTGTCCTGCTGTACGAAATCGCGGATCAGCGCCTCGCAGCCGATTGAGGCGACCGTCGGCGGCGCCTTGCCCACCTGCTCGCCCTCCAGGATGCACACCACGCCAAACCCTTCGCCCTGCTTCATGCAGCGCCCGATCATGTCGAGGTAGCGCGCCTCAAAAATCTGCAAGTCGAGAAAGCAGCCAGGAAACAGCACGGTATTGAGCGGAAACAGCGGTAGCGTCATCACCAGTCCTCAGGCCACCAGGCTTACCGCCAACGGCAGGAACACCGCCGTGGCTACGCCCATCAGGCTCATTGCAAGCGCGGCAAAGGCGCCGCATTCGTCACTTTCCTGCAGGGCCACCGAAGTGCCCACCGCGTGCGCAGTCACCCCCAGCGACATGCCGCGGGCTTCCGGGCTGTGCACGCCAACACGGCTGAGCAGCGCCGGGCCGAAGATGGCGCCGATTACCCCGGTAATCAGCACGAACACCGCTGCCAGGGCAGCGACCCCGCCAATCTGTTCGGCCACCAGCATGGCAATCGGCGAGGTGACCGACTTCGGCGCCATGGTCATCAGGATCATGTGCTCGGCACCGAACCACCAGCCCAACAGCAGGCAACACAGGGTGGCAAACAGCCCCCCGACTACCAGCGTAGTAAAGATGGGCCAGAACAACTGCCGGATGCGCCGCAGGTTGAGGTACAAAGGCACCGCCAGGGCCACGGTGGCCGGGCCCAGCAGGGTATTCATGATTTGCGTGCTGTTGCGGTATTCGCTGTAGTCGATGCCGCACGCCAGCAGCACGCCGATCACCAGCAGCATCGACACCAACACCGGCTGCAGGAAGATCCAGCGCGTCTTGTCGTAGGCGGCGAGCACCAGTTGGTAGGCCGCCAGGGTGAGACCGATGCCAAACAAAGGGTGGTGCACGACCGCATCCAGGGCGCCTTGCCAGTCAAGCATCATGGCTGCTCCTCGCGCTTGCTCTGGCGCTGGATCAGTTTCTGCATCAGCACCCCGACGAAAACCAAGGTCAGCAGGCAGGAAATCAGCAGGGCGCCGACAATCGCCCAGAAGTCGGCAGCGATATCCCGGGCATAGACCATCACCCCCACCGCCGGCGGCACTAGCAACAGCGGCAGGTAGCGCAGCAGGCTGCTGGCCGCTTCATTCAGTGGCTTGCCAACCTCGCCGCGGGCCATGAGGAAGCCCAACAGCAGCAACAGGCCAATGATCGGGCCCGGCAAAACCGGCAGCAACAGATGGTTGATCGCCGTTCCCAACAGCTGGAACAGCACCAGCCAGGTCAGACCACGCAACAGCATAAGCATCTCCCTTGGGCATGGCACCATTATAAGCACGCCGTGCTATAGATCGATATTCGCCGAAAAGCGGACAACTTGACTGCAATGGCCGAGCGTGCTGATCTTGCACTTTCGTACCAACTGACAACCTGGAGAGTCCGCGATGCCCTATGTACCGGTTACAGAGCTTTCGCAATACGTTGGTAAGGAACTGGGCCGCTCGGCCTGGCTGAAGATCGACCAGCAGCGCATCAACCTGTTCGCCGAAGCCACCGGCGATTTCCAGTTCATCCACGTCGACCCGGAAAAGGCCGCGCAAACCCCGTTTGGCAGCACAATTGCCCATGGCTTTCTGACCCTTTCACTGATCCCCAAGCTGATCGAAGACATCCTGGTGCTGCCGCAAGGCATGAAGATGGTGGTGAACTACGGGCTGGACAGCGTGCGTTTCATCCAGCCGGTCAAGGTTAACAGCCAGGTGCGGCTGAAGGTGGACCTGGCCGAGGTGACCGAAAAAAGACCGGGGCAGTGGCTGCTCAAGGCGATTGCCACGCTGGAAATCGAGGGTGAAGAGAAGCCTGCTTATATTGCTGAGTCGCTTTCGCTCTGCTTTGTCTGATGCACCACGCCCCTGTGGGAGATTCTATGGTTCCTGGCAAGGGTAGCCGGAGCATCTTCAGCGCCTGTGAGATCGAGCGCCGCCCGCGCGGCGCAATCGCGAGCTGCGCTCGCTCCTACGTTTGTTTCGGGCCAGTAACGCCTGTGACAGGCGCGCGCGGCCGCCTTGGTTGTACGGCGCGATATTGAGGCATGCACCAAGGCGTTCGCGCGCGAATCCCACAGGAATAATTGGCCCGAAACAAACGTAGGAGCGAGCGCAGCTCGCGATTGCGCCGCGCGGGCGGCGCTCGCTCTAATAGGCGCTACCATACCTTGTGGCAAACTCCTGTCAGCCCTAAGGCGATCCCTGTAGGAGCTGGCTTGCCGGCGATGAGGCCCGCCCAGGCAATACAAGACAGTTGCCCCCACAAGGCCGGGGCCTTCTCTACAAACCCTGCGCACTCGCGTAAACTGCCAGCCTTCGCGCAGCCTAGGGCTGCCCCTGTCGATTTACCAAAGGTGCCCGCCATGCCCTGGCTGCAAGTACGCCTGGCCATCAGCCCGGAACAAGCCGAAACCTACGAAGACGCCCTGCTTGAAGTAGGCGCCGTTTCTGTCACGTTCATGGATGCCGAAGACCAGCCGATCTTCGAACCCGACCTCAATACCACCCCACTGTGGTCGCACACCCACCTGCTGGCCTTGTTCGAAGCCGATACCGACGCTGAGCAGGTGTTCGCCCACCTGCGCATGCTGACCGGCGCCGAACTGCCCGAGCACCAGGCCGAAGTGATCGAGGACCAGGACTGGGAACGCAGCTGGATGGACAACTTCCAGCCCATGCGCTTTGGCCGCCGCCTGTGGATCGTGCCCAGCTGGCATGACGCCCCCGAGAAAGACGCGGTCAACCTGCTGCTCGACCCGGGCCTGGCCTTCGGCACCGGCACCCACCCCACCACCGCCCTGTGCTTGGAATGGCTCGATGGCCAGCAGCTCGAAGGCACCCAGGTGCTGGACTTCGGTTGCGGCTCGGGCATTCTGGCCATCGCCGCCCTGCTGCTCGGCGCCCGTGAGGCGGTGGGTACCGACATCGATGTGCAAGCCATCGAGGCTTCCCGCGACAACGCCCAGCGCAATGGCATCGCCGACGAGAAACTGGCCCTGTACCTGCCAGAGCACATGCCGGCGATGCAGGCCGACGTGCTGGTCGCCAACATCCTTGCCGGCCCGCTGGTGTCGCTGGCCCCGCAGCTTTCCGGGCTGGTTCGCCCAGGTGGCCTGCTGGCACTGTCGGGCATCCTTGCCGAGCAGGGCGAGGAAGTGGCCGCAGCCTATGCCGCCGACTTCGACCTGGACCCGATCGTCGTGCGCGATGGCTGGGTGCGCATCAGTGGTCGGCGCCGCTAAGCGGGCCTAGAATACTTTTCTGCACAGCTCCCGGATTGCCGCATGACCGACAGTTTCGTCACCCAGTGCCCGCATTGCCAGACCAGCTTTCGCGTCACCCACCACCAGCTGAGCGTAGCGCGCGGCGTGGTGCGGTGCGGCCATTGCCTGCAGGTGTTCAACGCCGCCAAGCAGTTGCTGGAGCAGAACCGCGCTGCCAGCGCCGCGCCAGCGCCGGCGGTGGCGCCTGCTGCCCCGGCGGCGCCAGCGCTGCCCGACGCCGAGGCGGCAACGCCTGCTCCGCCCGAGGCGGCCAGCAGTGCGCCCAGCCCTGCGCCGGGGGAGGACTGGGCCGTCACCGCCGAGGCGCTCGATGCCCTTGACCTCGACAAAGAGCTGGAGCGCCTTGAGCGGCGTGGGGGGCCGGCGCAGGCACGCGCCGCCCGGCAGGATGACGGGTTGCAAGCGCGGCGCGATGAGGGGCATGCCGACGAGTCTGTGGACGACCTGTTCGGCACGGCAACCGATGACCCCCTCGAGCCGCCACTGCAGGCACAGCCTGCGCCAGTGCTGCTGACGCCGGAGCCACAGGTGCCAGACCTGCAGCCTGCCCCTGGCGAGCGCACCGAACCGGTACTGGGCAGCAATTTCGACCTGGACTTCGACGACCAGCCGCCCGTGCAGCGCACTGGCGAAATCGATGAGCCTGAAACACTCGGCGAACCGCTGCACACTGACGATGACGACATCCCGGAAAAAGGCCTGAGCGCGCGCGACGATGAACCGCTGCCACTGCAGCTGTCGGCGCGTGACGACGAGCTTGGCGAACCGCTGCCCGGTGAACGCCTGGAACCCGGCCTTGCCGGCAAGCCCGAGCGCACACCGCGCAAGGAGCCGCTGGTCGACGTGGTCGACGACCCCCTGCAACTGGGCTGGGAAAAGCCTGCGCCCAACTGGGGCAAGCGGATCCTGTGGGGCGTGCTGTCTTTGCTGGCCGCCGGCCTGCTGGCCTTCCAGTACGTGTGGTTCCACTTCGACGAAATGGCCCGCCAGGACCAGTACCGGCCCATGTTCCTGCAGCTGTGCCCGCTGGTCGGCTGCCAGGTGCCCACCCGTGTCGACATTGGCCGGATCAAGAGCAGCAACCTGGTGGTACGCAGCCACCCGGATTTCAAAGGCGCGCTCATCGTTGATGCGATCATCTACAACCGTGCGCCATTTGCCCAGCCATTCCCGTTGCTCGAACTGCGCTTCGCCGACCTCAATGGCCAGTTGATCGCCAGCCGCCGCTTCAAGCCCAGCGAATACCTGTCGGGTGAGCTGGCGGGGCGTGGCGAGATGCCCAGCCAGACGCCGATCCACATAGCCCTGGACATCCTCGACCCCGGCCCGAAGGCGGTCAATTACAGCCTGAGCTTCCGCTCACCGGAATAAGCGACAAGCGACAAGCCTCAAGCTTCAAGCTTCAAGCTTCAAGCTTCAAGCTTCAAGACGAAGCAGGCCGGCTGTCGGCTTGCTTGTCTTGTGGCTTGCAACTTGCCGCTTGTCGCCAGCCCCGGTTGTTCAGATTTTATCCAGTTCCATCTTTATCCGGTCACCGAGAGCGGGTATCATGCCAACCCTTTTTCGAACTCCAAGATTCGGCCCCACAACAGGGATCACCTATGTCGGCGGTACGCATCGGCCAATACACGCTACGCAACAACCTGATCCTCGCGCCCATGGCCGGGGTCACGGACCAGCCTTTCCGTACACTTTGCCAGCGCTTGGGCGCAGGCATGGTCGTGTCGGAAATGGTCAGCAGCGACATGAACCTGTGGAACAGCCGCAAGTCGAGCCTGCGCCGCATCCATGAGGGTGATCCCGAGCCGCGCTCGGTGCAGATCGCCGGCGGTGATGCGCAGATGATGGCAGCGGCAGCACGGGCCAATGTCGAGGCAGGCGCCCAGATCATCGATATCAACATGGGCTGCCCGGCAAAAAAAGTCTGCAACAAAGCTGCAGGCTCTGCTTTATTGAAGGATGAAGCCTTGGTCCACGAAATTCTCCACGCCGTGGTCGGCGCCGTGGACGTTCCGGTGACCCTGAAGATCCGCACCGGTTGGGACCGGGCGAACAAAAACGGCCTGAACGTGGCGAAAATCGCCGAGCAGGCCGGCATCCAGGCGCTGGCGGTACATGGCCGCACACGCGCCGACCTGTACACCGGCGAAGCCGAATACGACACCATCGCTGCCATCAAGCAGGCGGTGTCGATCCCGGTTTTTGCCAACGGCGACATCACGTCGCCCGAAAAGGCCCGGGCGGTGCTGGATGCCACCGGGGTCGATGGCCTGTTGATTGGCCGGGCTGCCCAGGGGCGGCCATGGATCTTTCGCGAGATCGAGCATTACCTGCGCACCGGCGAACACCTGCCGGCGCCGCAGCTGGACGAAGTGGAACACATTCTGCTGCAACACCTGGCCGCGCTGCATGCCTTCTATGGCGATGTGATGGGCGTACGTATCGCCCGCAAGCACGTTGGCTGGTACCTGGCAACACGACCCGGCGGCAAGGAGTTTCGCTCCCGGTTCAACGCTTTGGAAGACACACAAGCGCAGTGCGCCAACGTTCGCGCGTTTTTCAGCGAGCGTCGACAGAGCCTTGAGACAGAGGACGGACAAGGGGTGGCCGCATGACGATGATGACCGAGAATTTTGTGAGTGGAACAACGCCCGTGAGCGACAACGCCAACCTGAAACAGCACCTGAACACGCCGAGCGAAGAGGGCCAGACCCTTCGCGACAGCGTCGAGAAGGCGCTGCACAATTACTTCGCCCATCTGGAAGGCGCGACCGTCACGGACGTCTACAACCTGGTGCTCTCCGAAGTGGAGGCCCCCCTGCTCGAAAGCGTCATGAACTACGTGAAGGGCAACCAGACCAAGGCCAGCGAGATGCTCGGGCTGAACCGAGGCACGCTGCGCAAGAAGCTCAAGCAGTACGACTTGCTGTAACACAGAATCCCAACCAGAAAAGGCGGCTCCCTGAACAGAGGCGCCTTTTTTGCTGACTCCACCGCGTTATTGGAACCCGAAATGACCGACCAGACTACCCGCCTGCCAGTCCGCCGCGCCCTGATCAGCGTCTCCGACAAGACCGGTATCCTCGAATTCGCCCGTGAGCTGCAACAGCTCGGTGTCGAGATCCTGTCCACCGGCGGCACCTACAAGCTGCTCAAGGACAACGGCGTTGACGCGGTGGAAGTGGCTGACTACACCGGCTTTGCCGAAATGATGGACGGCCGGGTCAAGACCCTGCACCCGAAAATCCACGGCGGCATCCTCGGTCGTCGCGGTACCGACGACGCCATCATGAGCGAGCACGGCATCAAGCCGATCGATCTGGTTGCAGTCAACCTGTACCCGTTCGAAGCCACCATTTCCAAGCCTGGCTGTGACCTGCCGACCGCCATCGAGAACATCGATATCGGCGGCCCGACCATGGTCCGTTCGGCAGCCAAGAACCACAAGGACGTGGCCATCGTGGTCAACGCCAGCGACTACGCCGGCATCGTCGAAGGCCTCAAGGCCGGTGGCCTGACCTACGCCCAGCGCTTCGACCTGATGCTCAAGGCGTTCGAGCACACCGCCGCCTACGATGGCATGATCGCCAACTACATGGGCACCATCGACCAGGCCCAGCAGACCCTGTCCACGGCGGCACGCAGCGAATTCCCGCGCACCTTCAACAGCCAGTTCGTCAAGGCCCAGGAAATGCGCTACGGCGAGAACCCGCACCAGAGCGCGGCGTTCTACGTAGAAGCCAAGAAGGGCGAAGCCAGCATCTCCACCGCCGTGCAGCTGCAAGGCAAGGAACTGTCGTTCAACAACGTGGCCGACACCGACGCCGCGCTGGAGTGCGTGAAGAGCTTCGTCAAGCCGGCCTGCGTCATCGTCAAGCACGCCAACCCGTGTGGCGTGGCCGTGGTGCCGGAAGACGAAGGCGGCATCCGCAAGGCCTACGACCTGGCCTATGCCACCGACACCGAGTCGGCATTTGGCGGCATCATCGCCTTCAACCGTGAACTGGACGGCGAAACCGCCAAGGCCATCGTCGAGCGCCAGTTCGTCGAAGTGATCATCGCCCCGAAAATTTCCCAGGCGGCACGCGACGTAGTGGCCGCCAAGCAGAACGTGCGCCTGCTGGAATGCGGCGAGTGGCCAGCCGAGCGCGCTGCCGGCTGGGACTTCAAGCGTGTCAACGGCGGCCTGCTGGTGCAAAGCCGTGATATCGGCATGATCACTGCCGACGACCTGAAGATCGTTACCAAACGTGCGCCAACCGAGCAGGAAATCCACGACCTGGTATTCGCCTGGAAAGTGGCCAAGTTCGTCAAGTCCAACGCCATTGTCTACGCCAAGCAGCGCCAGACCATCGGTGTGGGCGCTGGCCAGATGAGCCGCGTCAACTCTGCCCGCATCGCCGCCATCAAGGCCGAGCATGCCGGCTTGCAGGTACAGGGCGCGGTCATGGCCTCGGATGCGTTCTTCCCGTTCCGTGACGGCATCGACAATGCCGCCAAAGTGGGTATCAGCGCCGTGATCCAGCCGGGTGGTTCGATGCGTGATGCAGAAGTCATCGCCGCGGCTGACGAAGCGGGCATCGCGATGGTATTCACCGGTATGCGTCACTTCCGCCACTAATTACGCGGCCCCCGGGCAAGCGGCGATCCTGTGGGAGCGGGCGCGCCCGCGAATACGATGGTGAATTCACCGCCGCATTCGCGGGCACGCCCGCTCCCACAGCGTTCCCCGCCCGCCTCGGGGTCACCTGAATCGAGGTTTTGACATGAAAGTTTTGATCATCGGCAGCGGCGGCCGCGAGCACGCCCTGGCCTGGAAAGTCGCGCAGGACCCACGCGTAGAAAAAGTCTTCGTTGCCCCAGGCAACGCCGGCACCGCCATCGAAGCCAAGTGCGAAAACGTCGCCATCGATGTGTGCGCCCTGGAGCAACTGGCCGACTTCGCCGAGAAGAACGTCGACCTGACCATCGTCGGCCCGGAAGCGCCGCTGGTCATCGGTGTGGTCGACCTGTTCCGCAGCCGCGGCCTGGACTGCTTCGGCCCAACCAAGGGCGCGGCCCAGCTGGAAGGCTCCAAGGCCTTCACCAAGGACTTCCTGGCACGCCACAAGATCCCGACCGCCGACTACCAGAACTTCACCGAGATCGAGCCGGCGCTGGCCTACCTGCAGGAAAAAGGCGCGCCGATCGTGATCAAGGCCGACGGCCTGGCCGCGGGCAAAGGCGTGATCGTCGCCATGACCCTGGACGAAGCCGAAGCCGCCGTGCGTGACATGCTGGCTGGCAACGCCTTCGGTGACGCCGGTTCGCGTGTGGTGATCGAGGAGTTCCTCGACGGCGAAGAAGCCAGCTTCATCGTCATGGTCGATGGCCACAACGTACTGCCGATGGCAACCAGCCAGGATCACAAACGCGTCGGTGACCAGGACACGGGCCCCAACACCGGCGGCATGGGTGCCTACTCCCCTGCCCCGGTGGTTACCGCCGACGTGCACCAGCGCGTGATGGACCAGGTGATCTGGCCCACCGTGCGCGGCATGGCAGAGGAAGGCAACGTCTACACCGGCTTCCTGTATGCCGGCCTGATGATCGACAAGGCGGGCAACCCCAAGGTCATCGAATTCAACTGCCGCTTCGGTGACCCGGAAACCCAGCCAGTCATGCTGCGCCTGGAGTCGAGCCTGGTGCTGCTGGTAGAAGCGGCCTTCGCCAAGGCGCTGGACAAGGTCGAAGCCCAGTGGGATCCACGCCCGAGCCTGGGCGTGGTACTGGCCGCTGGCGGTTACCCGGGCGACTACGCCAGGGGCGACGTGATCAACGGCCTGGACGCTGCAGCGCAGATCGAAGGCAAGGTGTTCCATGCCGGTACGTCGCTCAAGGATGGCCAGGTGGTCACCAACGGCGGCCGCGTGCTGTGTGCCACCGCCATGGGCAGCACCGTTGCCGACGCGCAGCAGCAGGCTTACCGCCTGGCCAAGGAAGTCAGCTGGAACGGCAGCTTCTACCGCACCGACATCGGCTACCGGGCCATTGCCCGTGAGCGCGGTGAACACCAGCAGTAACCACTACCGGCACGCCGCGGTGCCCTGTGCACCCGGCGCCCGGCTCGTCGACAAGGCCCGCCATGGGCCTTGCCTTCGGCTTGGTGCGCCGCGCATAGTTGATACCCGGCACATCGGCCAAGAAGGGATTTCGTAGTGCGTCGGCTTCGGATTGCCTCAGCTCTTATCGTCAGCTTGCTGACCTTGCTCTGCATGTTCCCGGCTGCGGCCGATCATGGCGGGGGCTGGTCGGTGCTGCTCGATGAACAGGCCAACCTGCAACTGAGCGACGTGCGTTCCGAGCGCTACCGTAACCAGTTCAGCCCGCTGATCCTTGCCGAACTGGATGCCGCACCGGCAGAACAAGCCCTGTGGCTGCATTACCGCCTGGAACCGGGCGACCAGGAACAATTGCTGCGGGTTTTCGCCCCGGACCTGTCTGGCCTGGACCTCTACGCCCTCGAAGGCGACCAACTTCTGCGTCAGCTGCACCACGGGCGCCAGGCCGGCAATGCCAGCCCCACCCTGCGCGGCAGCGACCATGTACTCCCCCTGCCCAACAGCAAGCAACCGGTGGACATCTACCTGCGCCTGGTGTCCGAACACCAGCTGCGCCCGGCCATCAGCCTGGAGCCCGCCGCCCAGGCCGCCGCCGACCAGCGCCAGCCGCTGCTGTTCGGCATGCTGTTCGGCGGTTTGGTGATGCTGATCCTGCACAACCTGATCCGCTTCCTCTACAGCCGCTCCAGCACTTCCCTGGTGCTGGCGCTGTATCACGGCCTGATGCTGCTCAGCGGCCTTATCTTGCTGAACCTCAGCGGCCCGTGGTGGCATGTCTGGCACAGCGCACAAACGCCCGCGGCCTACCTGACCCTGGTACTGGCGGGGCTGGCCGGGTTGTATTTCACCCAGCACTTCTTCTCGCCGTGCAATTCGCCCCGGCTGAACCGTTTGCTGCAAGGTGAAATGCTGCTGGTCGGGCTCAGCGGCCTGGTGCTGCTGTTCGTCGATACCCTGCCCCTCAACCTGATGACCTACGCCCTGATGGCGCTGGGCACCGTGAGCATGCTGCTGGTCAGCAGCTACCAGTGGTACAAGGGCTATGCCCCCGCCCGGCTGTTCTGCCTGGCAATGGTGCTGTTCAACCTGGGTGGCCTGGTGCTGTTGCCGGCCCTGCTCGGCTTTACCCGCACTTCCACGCCATGGCTACTGAGCATTTTGCTGGGCCTGGCCGTGGCCAGCGGCCTGCTGCTCAACCTGGCGGTCAGCGAACGCCTGCGGCGCATGAGTGAAGAGCGCTTCAGCGTCAGCCGGGCACTGGCTGCCAGCGATGCCGAAATCAACGCCAAAGCCGAGTTCCTGGCCAAGATCAGCCACGAAATCCGCACCCCGATGAACGGTGTGCTGGGCATGACCGAGCTGTTGCTGGGCACGCCGTTGTCGGTCAAGCAGCGCGACTACGTGCAGACCATCCACAGCGCGGGCAACGAACTGCTGACCCTGATCAACGAGATACTCGACATTTCCAAGCTCGAGTCCCGGCAGATCGAGCTGGATGATGTGCAGTTCGACCTCAACGCGCTGATCGAGGACTGCCTGAACATATTCCGCGCCAAGGCCGAACAGCAGAACATCGAGCTGATCAGCTTTACCCAGCCGCAGGTGCCACGGGTCATCAGCGGTGACCCCACGCGGCTGCGCCAGGCGTTGTCCAGCCTGCTGGAAAACGCACTGAAAAACACCGACCAGGGCGAGATCCTGCTGGTGGTGGCCCTGGATCAGCGTGGTGAAGTGCCACGCCTGCGCATTGCCGTGCAGGACAGTGGCGAGCCGCTGCCGGCCGCAGACCGCGAGGCCCTGCTGCAGGCCGAACTGCACAGCCACCATTTCCTCTCCAACAGCAAGCTGGGCGGCCACCTGGGGCTGGTCATCGCCAAGCAGCTGATCGGCCTGATGCAAGGTGAATTCGGCATCAAGAGCAGCACAGGCATGGGCAATACCCTCTGGCTGACCCTGCCGCTGGACCCTTCGCGCCTGGAACAGCCCCTGGCCGACCTCGAAGGCCCGCTGCGCGATGCCCGGGTGCTGGTAGTGGACGACAACGATACCTGCCGGAAAGTGCTGGTGCAGCAATGCAGTGCCTGGGGCATGAATGTCAGCGCGGTGCCATCAGGCAAGGAGGCCCTGGCCCTGTTGCGCACCAAGGCGCACCTGCGCGACTACTTCGACGCCGTGCTGCTGGACCAGAACATGCCCGGCATGACCGGCATGCAGCTGGCCGCCAAGATCAAGGAAGACCCCAGCCTGAACCACGACATTCTGGTGGTCATGCTCACCGGTATCAGCAACGCGCCCAGCAAAGTCATCGCGCGTAACGCCGGGGTCAAACGGATACTCGCCAAGCCGGTGGCCGGTTATACCCTGAAAACCACCCTGGCCGAGGAGCTGGCCCAGCGCGGCCGCGAGCAGGCGCTACCCGCCAGCCCGCCTGGGGTCCCGCAGGCATTGGACTTGCCAGCAGATTTCCGCGTACTGGTGGCCGAGGACAACAGCATTTCGACCAAGGTGATACGCGGCATGCTCGGCAAGCTGAACCTGCAACCAGACACCGCCAGCAATGGTGAGGAAGCCCTGCAGGCCATGAAAGAAAGGCATTACGACCTGGTCTTGATGGACTGTGAAATGCCTGTGCTGGACGGTTTCTCGGCCACCCGGCAGCTGCGCGCCTGGGAAGCCGCCAACAAGCGCCAGCGCACCCCAGTGGTGGCGCTGACGGCGCATATTCTTGCCGAGCACAAGGAACGCGCGCGGCTGGCCGGCATGGACGGGCACATGGCCAAGCCGGTGGAGTTGTCGCAACTGCGCGAACTGATTCAGTACTGGGCCAGCCAGCGCGAAGCCGCGACCGACCCGGCGCACATTTCCTGACCTGCCGGCGCAGGCCCACCACAGCCCCAGCCCACGCCAACCGACTTTGCCAAGGACCCGCGCTCATGCTCCACGAGTTGTTCAGCGTCTACCTGAAAATGCTCGTGCTCTACAGCCCGTTCTTCGTGCTGTCGTGCTTCATCAGCCTGACCCGTGGCCACTCCAGCAAAGAACGCAAGCAACTGGCGTGGAAGGTAGCTTTTGCCGCGCTCATCGCCAGCGTGCTGCTGTACCTGTTCGGCCGGGCGATCTTCGGCATTTTCGGCATCACCGCTGACGCCTTCCGGATTGGCGCGGGCAGTGTGCTGTTCATTTCTGCGCTGGGCATGGCCCAAGGCAAGTCCGCGGTGCAGGCCGACAACGTGCAACAGGACGTCACCATCGTGCCGCTGACCATCCCGTTGACCGTCGGGCCCGGCACCATCGGCGCCCTGCTGGTAATGGGCGTCAGCCAACCGCACTGGGGCGACAAGTTGCTGGCAATCATCGGCATTGCCTTGGCCAGCTTCACCGTGGGTGTGGTGCTGTACCTGTCGCACCGCATCGAGCGCCTGCTCGGTGACCAGGGCTTGCAGATCGTCAGCCGGCTGATGGGCCTGTTCGTCTGCGCTCTGGCTGCACAGATCATCTTCACCGGCATCAAGGGCTACCTGGCACCTTAAAGGCCGTATTCGAGAATACGGTTCAACGAGGCTTGCACCACCCGCTCCTGCACTTTGCCCAAGAAGCTGTTGTCGAACGCCAGCACATTGAACCGCACCAGTTCCGCCCGCACCACCCGGTGGCTACGCTTGTGGCTGAGGAAGCCAGCCTTGAATGCCGCGTGGCTGTCGACCTCATGGTAAAGCACCATGTCGACCCGGCCAGCACCGGCGGGCGCACATGGCAGTAACTGGAAATGCTGGCGCTCGTATGCACACCGCTCCAGCTCACGCAGCACCGAGGGCTGCCTCAACAGTTTCCGGATGGAGAGCCCGGTTGCCGTTGCATAGCGCTCCCCCGCCTTGTCAGCGATGGTTTCCAGAACCTGATCGGTCTGTTTGGCACGGCGCGGGTCGGGGCTATGCGCCTGCTCGGGAGACACCGAGTCCCAGCCCATGAACTTGAGCTGGTTGCGGTAGTAGTCGAACCAGTTCTCGATCAAGCCCTCCCTGTAGGCTGTTTGCGTGGCCCGCTCGGCCATCGCCAGGGCCAGCTTCACCTTGCTCGCCTGGGCTGCGTCCATTCCTGGCAAGAACGACACGATACCGGCACCGATTACCGCAGGGGCAACGTTCGTCATGGTGTTGCCCCCACTACTGGCGCATAAGGGTCAAAGCGGTAGTCACCCCGGGCATTCCTGTCCTCCATCAGCGCCTGCAGTGCAGTGCGCTGGTGCTCGAAGCGCCCGTTATCCAGTGCCAGGGAAATACCATCGAACTCGGCTTCGCCCCTGAGTACCTGCTCGCTCAGCAGCACATTCAAGGGCACGGCAGAAATACGCTCGTCGACCTGCAGCGTGATGCTGCAAAGATCGAGGGTCGGCCCGGCCTTCAGCAGCCCCACCTCCACGACCAGTCTGGAGCGCTGGCCCTGCTCCTGGGCGCTGAACTTCAGCAAATGGCCAACACCCTGGGCAGAGCGGCGCAGGCCTGCCCTTACCGTGGTCAGCAGGGCTTCGGGGCTGATCGCGCGCATTTTCAACCAGGCTTCCAGCGGCTGGAGCTGGGTGCTGCGAACGGGTTGCCCCAGCTGTTTGAGGTCGTGGGTGCTGGCCAGCTTGATCCAGCCCAATTGGCGAAATGCCTCGCGGTTGGCCGCGTACCAGGCGTCATACTGCTCGAAACGCGACCCGGCGTGCTTGTTGGCCACCAGCTGGGCGTACAGTATCGAGTCGAAAGCGGCCTGGCGCAGTATTTCGCCCGCCCTCTGCGGGTAAACCAACGCCGTGCCACCGATCAGCATCAGTTGCTCGGATGCTTTATCCATGTGTGTTGCCTCATTTCAAGGAGAGTCGAAAAGGCGGCATCGGCGAAATGCCGCCAGGCAATCAGATGTCGTACTGCAGAACGTTCTCGACGCTGCGCACGCCCAGTTTGTTTTCCACGGTTTCGCGCACTTTGTCGTAGACGAAGTTGTTGAGGGTGAGCACCGCCGTACCGGCGTAGTAGCGGCTCTTGTTCAGCTTCCACTGGATGCCCAGCACGTCGTCGTCCAGCTGCGGGGCAGACGCCTGGATGCAGCTGATCACCATGACCACATCACCTTGTTCGGTCTCGATGCACGCAGCCAGGCCGACCATGCCCCGGGTCTTGTTCTTGCGCTTGTGGTCGAGCACTTTGGCGTCGCTCTCGACGGTGGCCATCTTGTCGAAGGCCTTTTTGGCCAGGCTGCCCAGTTGGGTGCCGCCCAACATTGCGTTGCCGGCAACGGCAATAGCACGTACAGCAATGGCGCCGACGGTGACCGACAGCTCAGCCGATGTTTCCTGCTCGAAGCTGCGCTTGGGGATGGTGAAGCCCAGGTCACGCATCACATCGATGAGCTTGTCATACCACTCCCTGCTCTGCTTTTCGGCATCGAAGGCTTTGTCCGCCACCAAGGTGGCAAAGTGGTATGCATTCTTGCAGTCATGGCGGCTTTGCACGGACATACCCGCGCCACAGGCAAGCAGGTTGCCTTCGACCAGGACGGCGGCGTCGCGGGTAGTGGCTTGTGTTTCAGACATCGGGAAACTCCTTGGTGGTTACCCCTGAATCAGGGGCAGCCACCTTAGCCAGCGTGCTCGCAAGACAGCGCGCTGAAGGGTTTCCGCGGCAGCTAGCTGGCCGAAGGGTACCAACGTGGCGTGTAGGCCCACACCCCACCCGTGAGGCGAGGAAACACGCAGGTTGTGGAGGAGCCCACCAGCACCATGGTGCGCATGTCGACCATTTCTGGCAGCAGCTCGGCCAATGTGACTACTTTGAGCGTCTGCCCCGGCCTACCGATATCACGCCCCAGGACTACAGGCGTGTTGCCAGCACGGTGCCGCCGAACCACCTCGAGCGCCACGCCGAGCTGATGCGGCCTCGAGCGGGAAATCGGGTTGTAGAATGCCAATACCAGGTCAGCCTGGGCGGCCAGGTCCAGGCGCTTCTCGATGATCGACCAGGGTTTGAGGTTGTCCGACAGCGACATCACGCAGAAGTCATGGCCCAGCGGTGCACCTGCCTGGGCAGCGGTCGCCAGCGAGGCGGATACCCCCGGCAGGATCTCCAGGTCGACCCGGTGCCACGCCGGGTCGGTCGACGCGTGCAGCGCTTCGAGCACTGCCGCCGCCATGGCGAACACCCCCGGGTCGCCCGACGACACCACCACGACCGAACGGCCTTGGGCCGCCAGCTCGAAGGCATGCCTGGCGCGTTGCATCTCTTCGCGGTTGTCGGTGCAGTGCAGCACCTGGTCGCTACGGAACGGCCCGGCCATGCGCACATAGGTTTCATAGCCAAGCACGTCCTGCGCCCGGGCCAACTCCGCCTTGACCGCTGGCACCATCAGTTCGGCAGCGCCCGGCCCCAGGCCGATAACGGCCAAACGGCCGCGGCGGCGGCCCAGCCGCTCCACCTCGACCGGGGCGGGAGCCACCGCGATGACCACGTCGCCCTGCCCGATCAGTTGGGCACCGGGCAATGCCGCCGCCAGCATGCTGGCAACATCGCCTGGCTGGGCCACGAAGCGCAGGGCAACCCCCAAAGCCTGCGCCGCTTCGTGCAGGGTGGTGTCGGCCATGGCGTGCTCGCCCGCCAACACACAGGCCACAGCTGGCTCGGCGATGCCGGCCTGCTGCAAGGCAGCACGGATAGTGTGCAGCGCGCCGCCTGCAACCCCCACCACCACCGAGCGCGGGTGGATCAGCAGCTCGTCGCGGCTGGCCGGGCGCGCCAGGTGCCCCACATGAATGGTGCGCCGGGCCACCTCGCTGGCGGGCAATTGCGCCTGCTGCAACCAGGGCGCATGCCCCTCGACCCGCACCGACTCGCCAGCCAGCAGGTCGGAAACAAAGCGCTTGCCTTGCTCGACATCAGCCAGGGCATAGCCTTGCGGCGGGTTCAGCAGGCAGGTGCCGAAACGCAGTTCGCCGCTGGTCGTGATGGCGGCGGCAACACCCAGCGACGCGCCGATTTCCCGTGCCATCACGTTCACCCCGCCCAGGCCACCGAGCAATGGCACCACCGCACTGCCATCTTCAGCCACGGCCAGCACCGGCGGTTCGCTGCCCTTCTCGCTGAGCAGGGGCGCCAGGCTGCGAATGACGATACCGGCTGCGCACAGCGCAATGATCGGGGTGGCTTGCTGGTACAGCGCCCGCAGGGTGTCGCCAAAGGCACTGTAGTAGCAGTCGGCGCCCTCCACGCGGCCCTGCAGGCCATGGATCAAAGCCTGTGGATAACACTGCTGGATCCGCTGTGCCGTCAACAGGCTGCCCGGCCCGAGAATGACGATGGCCGGTGCCGGGTTCATGGTCAGCCCTGCCATTTTTCCCCCGGCACGATGATCAGCGAAAAGTACGGCGACGACAGCGGGTCGACCTGGTCCAGCGGCACGATTTTCTGATTGGCCATGGTCGCCCGTTCCACGTACAGCGCGCGCCCGTCCAGGCCAAGCTCGGCCAGCACGTCGCGGACCTTGGGGAAGTTGCGGCCAAGCTTCATGATCACCGCCGCATCGGCGTCGGCCAGGCGGCGCTTCAGCTCATCGGCCGGCAACACCCCCGACAGCACGGACAAACTCTGGTTGCGGTACACCAAGGGCGCGCCCAGCACCGAAGCGCCCCCCAGCATGGAGCACACCCCAGGAATCACCTCGGCCTCATAACGCTGTGCCAGGCGGTCGTGCAGGTACATGTACGAGCCGTAGAAAAACGGGTCGCCTTCGCAGATCACCGCCACGTCACGGCCGGCATCCAGGTGCTCGGCCACTTGCACGCTGGCTTCGTCGTAGAAGTCGCTGATGACCTGTTCATAGGACAAAGGCGCCGGCAGGGCTTCGGTGGTCACCGGGTAGACCAGCGGCAGCAGGGTCTGGGCAGGCTGCAGGTGCGCCTCGATGATGCCGAAGGCATTGCCGCGCTTGCCCTTGGCCACGAAGTAGCCGACCACCGGGGCCTCGCGCAGCAGGCGCAGGGCCTTGACGGTGATCAGCTCGGGGTCGCCGGGGCCTACGCCCAGGCCCAGCAGTCGTCCACGCGGCGCCATCATTCCACCTCCGTGGCCAGGGCGTTGACCGCGGCAGCGGCCATTGCGCTGCCGCCCAGGCGGCCTTGCATGATCACGAACGGCACGCCGCGGCTGTCGGCAGCGAGCATCGCCTTGGACTCGGCAGCACCGACGAAGCCGACCGGGAAGCCGAGGATCAGCGCCGGCTTGGGCGCACCGGCGTCGAGCATTTCCAGCAGGTAGAACAGGGCGGTGGGGGCGTTGCCGATGACCACCACGCTGCCCTCCAGGTGCGGGCGCCACAACTCCAGGGCCACGGCCGAGCGGGTGTTGCCGGCCTCTTTGGCCAGGCCAGGCACGCTGGGGTCACGCAGGGTGCAGATGACCTGGTTGTCGGCTGGCAGGCGGGCCCTGGTGATGCCCTCGGCGACCATGTGCGCATCGCACAGGATCGGTGCGCCGTTGCGCAGCGCTTCGCGCCCGGCATGGCCAGCGCCTGCAGAGAACTGCAGGCCATCGATGGCCTCGACCATGCCACAGGCGTGGATCACCCGCACGGCGAGCTTTTCGAGGTCTGCGGGGATCCGCTCGAGCCGGGCTTCCTCGCGGATGATCCGGAAGGAATTGCGATAGATCTCCTGACCATCGCGGATGTAGTCAATCATCAAGGTGCTCCGTCGGCAGGTCGAGCATGGCGCCTGCTTCATTCAAGGTAAGGTCGGTGCCGCGCAGGGCGCCAAAGCCTGGCTGGCACGCGTCACGCAGGTACAGGTCATAACGGCCCGGTGAACGGGCCAACAGGGTGGCCGGGGCAACGTGGGCCACGGCGCAGGAACGGGGGCAGCCAGACAAGTGCACGCTGCCCGGGGCGCCAGGGCCGAGCAGCGCGGCCAGGGCCACGGCATCGCCCTTGGTCTCGCCCAGGGCCTTGGCGCAGCCGCTGCTGCCGGTGCAGGCGCTGATACGTGCCAGCGGCTCATCCACGTGGCAAAGCAGGCCCAGGGCAGACAACCCAGCCTGGGCCTGCTCGATGTGCTGCGCCGGCAGGTTGGTCAGCACCAGGCTTTGCCATGGGCTCAGGCGCAGGCTGCCGTCGCCCAGCTCACGGCAGACCTGGGCGACGCCGCGCAGCATGGCCGGGGTCAGGCGGCCCTGCGCCGGGGCAACGCCAAGGGCCAGGCCGCGGGCCTGGGGCAGCTTGCCCAACCACACGGGAGCAGGCTGGTGCCGGCGCCAGCCGAGCACGGCAGCGTCGCGGCGGATATCCAGAGGCAGGCCTTCGACAAACTCGCCGGCCGGGTAGGCTTCCAGCAGCTGGCGCATGCGCGAATGCGCGGGGCTGGCCAGGTCGAGGAAACGGTCGAGCACGGCACGCACCAAGGCCAGGCCATCGGCCAGCGGCACCGCACCCAGCACTTGGCCATCTGCCGGGCAACCCGCCAGGCCGAACGCCAGCCAGGTTTGCTGGCCCAGGCGCAAGGCCGACAACCACAGGTCGTGAGGGTGTTCGAGCATGGCCAGGGCTTCGCCGGCATCGAGTTGCACGGCGAACTTGGCTGACAACTGGTGGAAGCGCGGGGTGCTTTCGAGCAGGTCTAGAATCTGCCCGGCCAGGGGCCGTGCATCCAGCAGCATGGCCGGATCATGCCCGGCCAGCGGGCTGAGCATCAGGTTACGTACATCGTCGCCGGCCGCATCGCGCGGGCCCAGGCCTGCCGCGAGCAAGGTCTCGACCAGGGCGTGGTGTGCATTGCCGATGCCGCGGATCTGCAGGTTGCCGCGGTTGGTGGCCTCGATCACGCCGCCGGCGAAACGCTCGGCAGCGGCGGCTACTGCATCGGCCTGGTCGGCCAGCAGCAGGCCGCCCGGTAGTTTGATCCGGCAGATACCGCCATCGCGGGCACTGACGATGCGCCACAACCCCGGGCAAGCCGAGGGACGTGGGGTAACAGCGGGGGCATCGGCCTGGGTCAATGGAGTATCCGGCAATCTGTGAAAGTGCGCTTGAGTGTAGAAGGCGCGGTATTATGCCTGCTTTGGCCGGCGGCATGAAAAGCCGGTGGTCGAGCATCATTCGGGTTTGAGCAGAAATTCTGGGGCGCTGTGCGCCCCAGAATCTTTAAGAGGTATGAATGACACCCTGGCTGACAGTAGTAGGCATCGGCGAAGACGGCTTCCCTGGCTTGGGCAAACAAGCCCGGCGCGCCCTGCTGGGCGCCACGAAGATTGTCGGCAGCCCCCGCCAGCTGGCCCTGCTGCCGCACTGCACGCGCGCTGAACAACTGCCCTGGCCCAGCCCATTCTCGCTGAACCCGGTACTGGCCCTGCGTGGCGAGCCGGTGTGCGTGCTGGCCAGCGGCGACCCCATGTTCTACGGCGTCGGGGCCAGCCTGGCGCGCCTGGTGCCCGCGGCCGAAATGCGCGTGCTGTCGATGCCCTCCTCCTGCGCCCTGGCAGCGGCCCGCCTGGGCTGGCCAGTGCAGGACCTGCACGTGGTGTCACTGGTGGCGCGGCCGCTGGCTGCCCTCAACGCCCACCTGTACAGCGGCCTGCGCCTGCTGGTGCTGAGCAACGATGGCGACAGCCCGGCGGCCATTGCTGCACTGCTCTGCGAACGTGGCTTCGGGCCCAGCCGCGTGCAGGTGTTCGAGCACCTCGGTGGCGAAGCCGAACGCACGCTGGTCGGCACTGCCCAGGACTGGCCGCACACCGATATCGCTGCGCTCAACCTGGTGGCCATCGACTGCCAGGCCACGCCCCACGCCCCCCGTCACCATCGCCTGGCCGGGCTGCCCGACAGCGCCTTTCGCCACGACGGCCAGCTGACCAAGCGCGATGTCCGCGCCATGACCCTGGCGCGCCTGGCGCCGCAGCCAGGCGAACTGCTGTGGGACGTGGGTGCTGGCTGCGGCTCGATCGGTATCGAATGGATGCGCGCCCACCCGGCCTGCCGCGCCCTGGCCATCGAGGCCGACGAAGGCCGCCAGGGCTTCATCGAACATAACCGCGATGCGCTGGGTGTTCCCGGCCTGCAGCTGGTTCGCGGCAAGGCGCCGGCAGCGTTGCATGGGCTGGAGCCGCCCGATGCCATTTTCATCGGCGGCGGCGTCACCCGCGAAGGGGTGCTCGACCTGTGCTGGGCCAGCCTGCGCCCTGGCGGGCGCCTGGTGGCCAATGCGGTGACCCTGCAAAGCGAACTGGCCTTGGCGCATTTTCGCCAACAGCACGGCGGCGAACTGACCCGCGTGCATGTCGCCCATGCCCAGCCACTGGGCGCGTTCGACACCTGGCGCCAGGCGCTGCCGATCACCCTGCTGGAAGTGCAGAAACCCGTCGATGCGTGAAGAAACCCGCGAACAGCCCGCCCCACTGCGCAGCGGCCTGACCACCGGCAGTTGCGCCACCGCCACCAGCCTGGCGGCAGCCAAGCTGTTGCTCACCGGGCAGCGTGACGACGCCGTGGCTATCACCCTGCCCAAAGGCAAGGTGGTGCAGATGCGCCTGGAATTCTGTCGCCTGGTGGGCGAATGCGCCGAAGCCGGGACGGTCAAGGATGCCGGCGATGATCCCGACGTGACTCATGGTGCGCTGCTGTACACCCGGGTGCGCCTGCTGGGCGACCCGGGCGTGCGTTTTGTCGCTGGCAGCGGCGTCGGCACCGTGACCCGCCCGGGGCTGGTGCTGGCGGTCGGTGAACCTGCCATCAACCCGGTGCCCCGGCGCATGATCAGCGAGCACCTGCAGCGCCTGGCCGATGAGTGTGGCCACCCTGGCGGCTTCGAGGTCACGGTCAACGTGCAGGGCGGTGAACAGCTGGCGCTAAAGACCATGAATCCGCGCCTGGGCATCCTCGGCGGCCTATCGATCCTCGGCACCAGCGGTATCGTGCGGCCATTCTCCTGCGCCGCCTATATAGCGTCGATCCACCAGGGCATCGACGTGGCTCACACCAACGGCTACACCCACATCGCCGCCTGCACCGGCAACGCCAGTGAAGACACCATGCGCCGTGTCTACGGCCTGCCGGAAATCGCCCTGATCGAAATGGGCGACTTCGTCGGCGCGGTGCTCAAGCACCTGCGCAAGGTGCCGGTGCCGCGCCTGACCTTGTGCGGCGGCTTTGGCAAGATCAGCAAGCTGGCTGCCGGGCACATGGACCTGCACAGCCGCCATTCCAGCATCGACCTGCCGCAGCTGGCCGGCTGGGCAGCGGCGATCGGTGCTGACACAGCCCTGCAAGCCGCGATCATCGACGCCAATACCAGCCAGCAGGCTCTCGCACTGGCGCATGCGGCCGGTATCGCGCTGGGTGATGCGGTGTGCGCCCATGCCCTGGCGTTTGCCCGCAGCGTGGTGCCGGCGGCAGTGCAGGTGGAAGTGTTCGCCATCGACCGCCAGGGCGGCATTGTCGGCAAGGCTGGCGTGGCATGACCGCCCGTATCCTGCTGCTGGGTGGCATCACCGAGGCCCTGGCCATCGCCCGCCGCCTCGGCCCGCAGCATGTCTACAGCCTGGCCGGTATCGGCCGTGTGCCCCAGGACCTGCAATGCCAGGTGCGGGTCGGTGGCTTCGGTGGCGCCGAAGGCCTGGCGCGCTACCTGCGCGAGTCGGGCATTACCCTGCTGATCGACGCCACCCACCCCTATGCAGCACAGATCAGCGGCAATGCCGCCCAGGCCGCACGCAGCGCCGGCATCCCCTGTTGGGCCCTGCGCCGCCCGGCCTGGCAGGCGCAAAAGGGGGATGACTGGCGCGAAGTGGCAGACTGGGCGCACTTGATCGCAGCACTGCAGCCGTTTCGCCGGCCGCTGTTCACGCTGGGCCGTGAGCCGCTGCAGCACCTGGACGAAATTCCGCCACAGCAGTTCTGGACCTTGCGGGCATTGGAGGCCTGCCCCGGCAATGAGCGCTGCGAGGTGATCGGTGCGCGCGGGCCGTTTGTTCTCGAGGATGAACGGGCATTGTTCCAGCGGCGCAGCATCGACGTGTTGATCAGCAAGAACAGCGGCAGCGTGGCGACCGAACCCAAACTGGAAGTGGCGCGTGAGCTGGGGGTGCCGGTGCTGGTCCTGAAACGCCCGGCGTTGCCAGCGGTGGGTCGTGCATTCGACACGCCGTTGGCGCTGCTGGCCGCGCTGGGCCTGCACTGACAGCTTTTTCAGATTTTTCCGTACGCCCTGCAAGTGGCCCAGTAGCGCCCCGCTGCCTTACACTCAGCACCTCCCCCTGGAAGGCGCAACCCATATGGAAATGCAATGGTGGATCTGGCTGCTGTTCGGCATCGGGCTGATCCTGCTGGAACTGGTCCTGCCGACATTCTTCATCCTCTGGTTCGGCATCGGTGCCGTGCTGGTCGCGCTGGTTGCCCTGGCCGCGCCCACCCTGGCCCTGGACATGCAGGTACTGCTGTGGGTAGTGCTGTCATCGGCCACCACCGCGCTGTGGTTCAAGCTGTTCCGGCGCAAGCAGCCGGATGTGCGCTGGACCGCCGACAGCGTGATCGGCGAAGTGGGCCTGCTGACCGCCGCGGTGTCGGAGTTCCACAAGGGCCGCGTGCGCTTCCAGAAGCCGATCCTCGGCAATGAAGAATGGACCTGCATCGCCGACAGCGAAATCGCCGCCGGCGAGCGGGTGCGCCTGACCGCCATCGAGGGCAATACCGCCCGCGTCATCCGGGCCTGAAACCGCACAAAAAGGAATTTTGCATCATGACCAGCCTCATCGTCGTTGGCGCCATCGCGCTGTTCGTTCTGATCACCGTGTTCAAGGGGGTTCGCATCGTGCCCCAGGGCGAGGAATGGATCGTCGAGCGCCTGGGCCGCTACCACAGCACCCTCAAGCCCGGCCTGAACATCGTCATCCCGTACATGGACGTGGTCGCCTACCGCCTGCCCACCAAGGACATCATCCTCGATGTGCAGGAGCAGGAAATCATCACCAAGGACAACGCGGTGATCGTCGCCAATGCCCTGTGCTTCGCCAAGGTGGTCGACCCGCAGAAAGCCTCGTATGGCGTACAGAACTTCTCCTTCGCCGTCACCAGCCTGACCATGACCTCGCTGCGCGCGATCGTCGGTGCCATGGACCTGGACGAAGCGCTGTCCAGCCGCGAGCAGATCAAGGCACGCCTGCGCGAGGCGATGTCCGAGCAGACCGAAGACTGGGGCGTGACCGTGCGTTCGGTGGAAATCCAGGACATCAAGCCCTCGGAAAACATGCAACTGGCCATGGAGCGCCAGGCTGCCGCCGAACGGGAGCGCAAGGCCGACGTGACCCGTGCCGAAGGCGCCAAGCAGGCGGCCATCCTGGAAGCCGAAGCGCGCCTGCAAGCCGCCAGGCTGGATGCCGAGGCGCAAATCAGCCTGGCCGAGGCTTCGGCCCGGGCTATTTCGTTGGTCAAGGAAGCCGTGGGCAACGAAACCGTGCCGGCCATGTACCTGCTGGGTGAGCGCTATGTCGGGGCGATGGAAAACCTGGCCGGTAGCAACAATGCCAAGGTGGTGGTGTTGCCGGCGGACCTGCAGGAAACCGTGCGTGGGCTAATGGGGCGTGGCAAGGCTTGATAGCACCACGCGCTGCGTCACTTCACCGCACCCCGCGTATTTACCTATACTCCGCCTTACAATACCCACCACGATTCCTGACCGGATCTCTCTATGCCCCCACGTCGGCACATCGCCTGGATAGCCTGCCTTGCAGTGCTGTTCAACCTGCTGGCCATGCCGCTGTCCTCTGCCGCGCCCAAGGGCCCGGCCGAGCAGCTGCTGTGGGGGGCCTTCTGTTCCAGCATGGCCAACAAGGCCAAGGTCGATGTCCAGGCACTGGCCAAGATCGACCTGGGCCCGCAAAGCGACGACAGCGCCGCCTTGATGAACTGCTGGTGCTGCTCTGGCGCCGCGCCGCTGTTGGCCCTGCCCGCATACCCGCCGCAATTGCACAACCCGCCGACACTGTTCGCCGGGCTGCTGCTGCCACCGGCTGACTATCAACCCACGCCGCGCCAGCTCTGGCCTGCGTTAAACCCCCGTGCCTCTCCGCTGGCCTGAGTTCCGTCGTTGACTGCCTGAACCTGAAACAGAACGGAGATTCACCATGCTCAAGCACGCCCTCGTCCTGGCCGCCCTGATGCTGCCTGGCGCTTTCGCCAATGCCCACGAATACAGCGTGGGTGACCTGCACATTGCCCACCCCTGGTCGCTGCAGTTGCCACCCAATGCGCCCAACGTGGCGGCGTATTTCGTGGTGCACAACAACGGCCAGGCCGACGACCGCCTGCTCAGCGTCAACAGCCCGATCAGCGATGATGCGCAACTGCACGAACATGCCATGAGCGCCAACGGCGCCATGAAAATGCAACAGGTACCCAGCGTGGTGGTGCCCGCCGGCAAGGACCTGACCTTCGCCCCCAGTGCCTACCACGTGATGCTGATGCAGCCCAAGGATCGCAGCCTGCTGGTCGATGGCAAGCGCTTCCCGTTGACCTTGCACTTCGAGAAGGCCGGCGATGTCACCGTCGAAGTGGCCGTGCAGAAGCAAGCGCCAGCGAACCAGCCGCAAGCGCACGAACACGCACACTGACCGCAGCTGACAGGCGCTGGCCATGAGCCTGCCCTACCCCCGCATGCGCCGTACCACCCGCCCTGACCGCAGGCGCGCCGGTGGCGGATGGCTGAGCCTGTTCGCCATGTGGATGATCTTCATCGGCCCGCTGATTTCCCAGGCGATGCCGATGAACCATCACGCCGGCATGGCCATGCCGATGGACATGCCCATGCCGGCTGCCCATCAGCACGCTGGCGACAGCCATCACGGCCACGGCAGCGACGGCCAGCTGCATGTGATGTGGGAAAAGTGCGGCTACTGCAGCCTGTTGTTCAACTGCCCGGCCCTGCCCCAGGCCCTTAGCCCACTCAGCGCCGGCAGCGTCGTCCCCACCAGCCACCTGATTGCACCCACGCACCAGGGCCATGCCCGGCAGGCTGTATTCCCCGGTGCGCGCAGCCGTGCACCGCCTTCCTCGATCAGCACCTGAACCGACGTTTTGTGCACGAAGCCCGCGGGCTTCGCGCTACCTCATGACTGATCGACTGGAATCATTATGTCTGGCTGCACCCCTGTTTTTGCCTTGTCCCTGCGTGGGACCATCGCCGCACTGTGCGGCTCGCTGCTTGCGCCGGTAGCCCTGGCCGCCGAGCTGAGCCCGACGGTCGTCACCGCCGTGGCACCGAGTTCGCCGTTGACCGTGGTCACCAACCCGAAAGACCCACGCCAGCCGGTGCCGGCCAGCGATGGCGCCGACTACCTGAAAACCATTCCCGGTTTCTCGGCGATCCGCGCCGGCGGTACCAACGGCGACCCGGTCCTGCGCGGCATGTTCGGCTCGCGCCTGAACATCCTCACCAATGGCGGGCTGATGCTCGGCGCCTGCCCCAACCGCATGGACGCGCCGACCTCCTACATTTCCCCCGAAACCTATGACCGGCTGACCGTTATCAAGGGCCCGCAGAGCGTGATCTGGGGGCCAGGCGGTTCGGCGGGCACGATACTGTTCGAACGCGAACCCGAGCAGTTCGGCAGCCTCGGCAGCCGGGTCAATGCCAGCCTGCTGGCCGGCTCCAACGGCCGTTTCGACAAAGTGCTGGATGCCGCTGCCGGGAACAGCCAGGCCTATGCACGGTTCGTCGGCAACCAGTCGCGCTCGGACGACTATCACGACGGTAACAACGACACCGTGCCGTCACGCTGGGACAAGTGGAACGGCGATGTCGCCCTGGGCTGGACGCCCGACCAGGACACCCTGCTGGAGCTGACCGCCGGCAAGGGCGATGGCGAAGCCCGCTACGCCGGGCGTGGCATGGACGGCTCGCAGTTCAAGCGCGAAAGCCTGGGCCTGCGCTTTGAAAAGTCCAACCTCGGCGAGGTGCTGGACACGCTTGAAGCGCAGGTCTACTACAACTACGCCGACCACGTGATGGACAACTACAGCCTGCGCACGCCCTCGGGCAGCGGCATGATGGGCATGCCCATGGTCAGCAACGTGGACCGCCGCACCCTGGGCGCACGCATCAAGGCCACCTGGCGCTGGGCCGATGTGCAACTGATCAGCGGCCTCGACGCGCAAACCAACGAGCACCGCCAGCGTGGCGGCATGGGCGTGGACGCGCACAAAGGCCAGGCCTGGACCAAGGACGCCGACTTCCACAACTACGGTGCCTTCAGCGAACTGACCTGGTACGCCACGGGTGAGGACCGCCTGGTCAGCGGTGCCCGCCTGGACCGCGCCTCGGCCCGCGACTTCCGCCAAGGCAGCGCCACCCAGGGCGACACCCGCGCGGCCACCCTGCCCAGCGGCTTCGTGCGCTACGAACATGACCTGGCAGGCCTGCCGGCCACCACTTACATTGGCCTGGGCCATGCCCAGCGCTTCCCCGACTACTGGGAGCTGTTTTCGCCCAAGCTGGCACCACCCGGTGCGGCCAACGCTTTCGACGGCATCAAGCCCGAGAAGACCACCCAGCTGGACTTCGGCATCCAGTACCGTAGCGAACGCCTGGAAGCCTGGGCCTCGGGTTATGTCGGGCAGATCCGTGACTACATCCTGTTCGACTACCGCCCCGGCATGATGGGCATGAGCACCTCGCAGGCCCAGAATGTCGATGCGCGTATCATGGGTGGCGAACTGGGCGCGGCCTACCAGCTGACCGAGCACTGGAAGGCCGATGCCAGCCTGGCGTACGCGTGGGGCAAGAACAGCAGTGACGGCAAGGCGCTGCCACAGATGCCCCCGCTGGAAAGCCGCCTGGGCCTGACCTACAGCCGTGATGTGTGGAGCGTCGGTGCGCTGTGGCGGCTGGTGGCGGCGCAGAACCGCATCGCCGAGAACCAGGGCAACGTGGTCGGCAAGGACTACGAAAAAAGCGCCGGCTTCGGCGTGTTCTCGCTCAACGGCGCCTACAAGGTCAACACCAACCTCAAGCTCAGCGCCGGGGTCGACAACCTGTTCGGCAAGGCATACGCCGAGCACCTGAACCTGGCCGGCAACGCCGGGTTCGGCTACCCGGCAAGCGACCCACAGCCGGTCAACGAGCCAGGCAGGACCTTCTGGACCAAGGTCGATTTCAGCTTCTGACACTAACCACGGGCGCAGCTTCGGTTGCGCCCATCTGCGGGTCAAAAGGAGGTTCCCATGAGAGGAACACGCATCAGTTTCTATAACCTGGCCTGGCGTTGGCACTTTTATGCGGGGCTGTTCGTGGCCCCCTTCATGATCCTGCTGGCCATCACCGGGATCATCTACCTGTTCAAGCCGCAACTCGACCCAGTGCTGTACCGCGACCTGATGGTGGTCGAAGCCGGCCATCATCGCCAGGCCGCCGATACGTTGCTGGCCGAGGTGCACCAGGCCTACCCCAAGGGCCACGTGGGCCAATACCTGCCGCCGTTGAATGCCGAGCGCAGCGCGCAGTTCGTGGTGCATGACGGCGGGCGGGAATTGAACGTCTTCGTTGACCCTTACAGCGGCAAGGTCCTCGGCGAACAGGACGGCAAGCTGAACCTGCAGGCCATCGCCCGTGCCCTGCATGGCGAACTGATGGTCGGCACCGTCGGTGACCGCCTGGTGGAACTGGCTGCCGGCTGGGGCATCGTGCTGGTGGTCTCGGGCCTGTACCTGTGGTGGCCACGCGGGCGCACCGGCGCCGGGGTAGTGTGGCCCCGGCTGTCGGCACGTGGCCGCCTGCTGTGGCGCGACCTGCATGCGGTAACCGGGTTCTGGGGTTCGGCCTTGCTGCTGTTGATGCTGCTCAGCGGCATGACCTGGACCGGCCTGTGGGGCAAGCAGTACGCCGAGCTGTGGAACCGCTTCCCGGCGGCCATGTGGACCAACGTGCCCAAGTCGGACCAGCAGGCGGGCGAACTGAACGACGCGCACCGCCAGACCGTACCGTGGGCCATGGAAAATACGCCCATGCCGCAGTCTGGCGCGCATGCCGAACACGCCGGGCACCACATGATGTCGGCCAAACCGGCAGCGCCGCAGGTAAGCCTGCAGCAGGTCGAAGACATCGCCACCGCGCGGCAGGTCGAGCCGGGCTACAGCATTACCCTGCCCACCACCGCCGATGGGGTGTTCACCGTCGCCGTGTTCGCCGATGACCCGCGCAATGACGCCACCCTGCATGTCGACCAGTACACCGGCAAGGTGTTGGCCGACGTGCGCTGGCAGGACTACAGCCCGGTCGCCCGCGCCACCGAACTGGGGGTGATGCTGCATGAAGGCAGGATGTTTGGCGTGGTCAACCAGGTCATCATCCTGCTGGTGTGCCTGATGATCCTGCTGAGCTCGGTGAGCGGGCTGGTGATGTGGTGGAAACGCCGGCCCGAGGGCGGCCTGGGCGTACCGCCGCTGCGCCATGACCTGCCGCGCTGGAAGGCGGCGGTGGCGGTGATGCTGGTGCTGGGGGTGATGTTCCCGCTGGTGGGGGTGTCGATGGTGGTGATGTGGGCGGTGGACAGCCTGGTGGTGAGGCGCCGCCGGGTGTTGGCCAGCGCCTAATTGTGCATGAGCGGTGAATGACAAGCTGAATGCCGTAGGTGCCTAGAGCACGAGTAGGAGCAGAAGCTGCCATTCACCGCTCCACTTGTGGGAGCGGGCGTGCCCGCGAACACCGGCGCAGCCGGTGCCAGACACCGCGTCGCCTGCTTCGCGGGCTTGCCCGCTCCCACAATGAATCGCGCAGGCTTTTCAAATTTTGGGAAAGACCGTTGCTCCTACAACGAACTGCGTTGGCTTTGTAGAGAGGGCGGCACAGGCATCACACTGCTACCCAAATGCAGAGTCGATCTGTCACGCCCCGAATTGGGACGCCCGTGTTAGCCTAGCCGGCTACCTCTGACAAGAAGACTGACCTTTACAAGGGAATGCTGCCTATGACGCAAACCTCACCCACAGCGCCAGATGAACCGCATCTGCAGCGCAACCTGACCAACCGCCATATCCAGCTCATCGCCATCGGCGGCGCGATCGGCACCGGCCTGTTCATGGGCTCGGGCAAGACCATCAGCCTGGCCGGCCCATCGATCATCTTCGTCTACATGATCATCGGCTTCATGCTGTTCTTCGTCATGCGCGCCATGGGCGAGCTGCTGCTGTCGAACCTCAACTACAAGTCTTTCATCGATTTTTCCGCCGACCTGCTCGGGCCCTGGGCTGGCTACTTCACCGGCTGGACCTACTGGTTCTGCTGGGTGGTCACCGGCATCGCCGATGTGGTCGCCATCGCCGCCTATACACAGTTCTGGTTCCCCGACCTGCCGCAGTGGATACCCGCGCTGACTTGCGTGGCGCTGCTGCTGTCGCTGAACCTGGTAACGGTGAAAATGTTCGGTGAGCTGGAGTTCTGGTTCGCCCTGGTCAAGATCGTCGCCATCCTCGGCCTGGTCGCCACCGGCCTGTACATGGTCATCACCGGCTTCACCTCGCCCAGCGGGCGCACGGCGCAGCTGGCCAACCTGTGGAATGACGGCGGCATGTTCCCCAACGGGGTGATGGGCTTCTTCGCCGGCTTCCAGATCGCCGTGTTCGCCTTCGTCGGCATCGAGCTGGTCGGCACCACCGCTGCCGAAGCGAAAAACCCCGAGCGCACCCTGCCGCGGGCGATCAACTCGATCCCGGTACGCATCATCGTGTTCTATGTGCTGGCACTGATCGCGATCATGGCGGTGACCCCGTGGCGCGACGTGGTACCGGGCAAGAGCCCGTTCGTCGAGCTGTTCGTGCTGGCCGGCCTGCCGGCCGCGGCGAGCATCATCAATTTCGTGGTGCTGACGTCGGCCGCCTCGTCGGCCAACAGCGGCGTGTTCTCCACCAGCCGCATGCTGTACGGCCTGTCGCAGGAAGGTGATGCGCCCAGGGCGTTCGAGAAACTGTCCAGCCGCTCGGTACCTGCCAACGGCCTGTACTTCTCCTGCACCTGCCTGCTGCTGGGGGCGGTGCTGATTTACCTGGTGCCGAACGTGGTCGAGGCATTCACCCTGGTGACCACGGTATCGGCGGTGCTGTTCATGTTCGTCTGGACGCTGATCTTGCTGTCGTACCTGAAGTACCGCAAGCAACGGGCGGCGCTGCACCAGGCGTCGAAGTACAAGATGCCGGGCGGGCGCTTCATGTGCTACGTGTGCCTGGTGTTCTTTGCCTTCATCCTGGTGTTGCTGAGCCTGGAGGCCGACACCCGCTCGGCGCTGGTGGTAACGCCGATCTGGTTCCTGTTGCTGGCATCCACTTACCAGGGCGTGCGCAGCCGCCGTCAGCCGCGTTCCACAGTGCGCAACGGTTAATGACCTTGGGGGCTGCGTTGCAGCCCCAATCCTGTGCACTTAACCCCCACAAGCACCATGCTGGCCCGCGCAAACGCCCCAACACCTCGCACCACTGCTCTATCCCGCCCGTTTCGCCGTTAGGCACACCCCTTGCAAAGCTCCTCCCGCTTGCCCAACACATAAAAACCAGCGGAGAGAGCACATGAAGCGTCGCAGTCTGATCAAGGCCTTAACCCTCAGCGCATCGATTGCGGCAATGGGCCTGAGCTGGAGTATCCAGGCCGCCGAGACCATCAAGGTCGGCATCCTGCATTCGCTGTCGGGGACCATGGCCATTTCCGAGACGTCGCTCAAGGACATGGCGCTGATGACCATCGAGCAAATCAACGCCACAGGCGGGGTCAACGGCAAGATGCTCGAACCGGTGGTGGTCGACCCGGCCTCCAACTGGCCGCTGTTCGCCGAGAAGGCACGCCAGCTGCTGACCCAGGACAAGGTCGCGGTGGTGTTCGGCTGCTGGACCTCGGTGTCGCGCAAGTCGGTGCTGCCCGTGTTCGAGGAACTCAACGGCCTGCTGTTCTACCCCGTGCAGTACGAGGGTGAAGAGATGTCGCCAAACGTGTTCTACACCGGCGCCGCCCCCAACCAGCAAGCCATCCCTGCGGTGCAATACCTGATGAGCGAAGACGGCGGCAGCGCCAAGCGCTTCTTCCTGCTGGGCACCGACTACGTCTACCCTCGCACCACCAACAAGATCCTGCGCGCCTTCCTGCACAGCAAGGGCGTGGCCGACAAGGACATCGAAGAGGTGTACACGCCGTTCGGCCACGCCGACTACCAGACCATCGTCGCCAACATCAAGAAGTTCTCCGCAGGCGGCAAGACGGCGGTCATCTCCACGGTCAACGGCGACTCCAACGTGCCGTTCTACAAAGAACTGGCCAACCAGGGCCTGAAAGCCACCGACGTGCCGGTGGTGGCGTTCTCGGTGGGCGAAGAAGAGCTGCGCGGTATCGATACCAAGCCACTGGTGGGCCACCTAGCGGCGTGGAACTACTTCGAGTCGGTGGATAACCCGGTCAACCAGAAGTTCGTCGCCGACTGGAAAGCCTACGCCAAGGCCAAAGGCCTGCCCGGTGCCGACAAGGCGGTAACCAACGACCCGATGGAGGCCACCTACGTGGGCATCCACATGTGGGCCCAGGCGGTTGAGAAAGCCAAGTCCACCGACGTGGACAAGGTCCGCGAGGCCCTGGCCGGCCAGACCTTCAAGGCACCGTCAGGCTTCACCCTGACCATGGACAAGACCAACCACCACCTGCACAAGCCGGTGATGATCGGCGAGATCCAGGATGACGGGCAGTTCAGCGTGGTCTGGGAAACCGAGCAGCCGCTGCGGGCGCAGCCATGGAGCCCGTTCATTCCGGGCAATGACAAGCGGCCAGATTACGCCGTGAAAGGTAACTGAGTGCAGGGGGCTGCTTTGCAGCCCATTCGCGGGCTTGCCCGCTCCCACAGGATCCCCACTGCCCTCTGGACCGGTGAAATCCCTGTAGGAGCGGGTTTACGCGCGAAGAATCCAACACCGATTTCCAGGATTGCCCGCATGCTCAGACTCCTGCTCACACTTCTCCTGCTAATGCCCTTGGCAACCCACGCCAGCGAGGGCGAATTCTTCCTCACCGCCAAGCCCGCGGAGCAGGCCCAACTGCTCGGAAACTGGGCAGCGCAACCCGATGCTGCACGCCTGCCGCTGTTGGAAAACCTGCGCCAGGGCCGCATCGCACCCGACGACACCCGCAAGCTGCGCCTGAACAACCGCCTGCGCGGCTTGATCGACAATGCCCTGGCCAGCCACCAGTTGCTCAGCGACGACAGCGACACCCGCCTGGCTGCCGCCCAGCAACTGCAAAAAAGCGCACAACCGGCGCAAATGGCGTTCCTCGACCGGCGCTTCGCCAGCGAGCCGGACGCTGCCGTACACGCAGCCCTGGGCCTGGCCCTGGCCAATTTGCAACTGGGCGCCAGCGACCCCGCTGTACGCCTGGCCGCCGTGCGCCTGCTGGGGGAAACCGGCGACCCGCTGGCCCGCACCCGCCTTGAAGCGCTGCTGCAACCCGACGCGGAAAGCGACCCGGGCGTGCGCACCGCTGCCGAAACCAGCCTGGCCCAGGTGCAGCGCAAGCTGCTGTTCGGCGAGCTGCTCGGCCAGGCCTTCAGTGGCCTGTCGCTGGGGTCGATCCTGCTGCTGGCGGCGCTCGGCCTGGCGATCACCTTCGGCCTGCTGGGCGTGATCAACATGGCCCATGGCGAGATGCTGATGCTCGGCGCCTACAGCACCTATATGGTCCAGGTGCTGGTGCAGCGTTATGCCCCGGGTGCCATCGAGTTCTATCCGCTGATCGCCCTGCCGGTGGCCTTCGCCATCAGCGCCGGCGTCGGCATGGCGCTGGAGCGCACGGTCATCCGCCACCTGTATGGCCGCCCACTGGAAACCTTGCTGGCCACCTGGGGGATCAGCCTGATCCTGATCCAGGCCATCCGCCTGCTGTTCGGCGCGCAGAACGTCGAAGTCAGCAACCCGGCATGGTTGTCGGGCGGCATCCAGCTGCTGCCCAACCTGGTGCTGCCCTACAACCGCCTGGTGATCATCGGCTTCGCCCTGGCGGTGGTGCTGCTGACCTGGCTGCTGCTCAACCGCACGCGGCTGGGCCTGAACGTGCGGGCGGTGACCCAGAACCGCAACATGGCGGCATGCTGCGGTGTGTCTACCGGGCGCGTCGACATGCTGGCCTTCGGCCTTGGCTCGGGCATTGCCGGGCTGGGCGGCGTAGCCCTGAGCCAGGTGGGCAACGTCGGCCCGGACCTGGGCCAGAGCTACATCATCGACTCGTTCCTGGTGGTGGTGCTCGGCGGGGTCGGGCAACTGGCCGGTAGCCTGTGGGCGGCGTTCGGCCTTGGCATTGCCAACAAGCTGCTGGAACCCCAGATCGGCGCCGTACTCGGCAAGATCCTCATCCTTGCGTTGATCATTCTGTTCATCCAGAAGCGCCCGCAAGGCCTGTTCGCCCTCAAGGGACGGGTAATCGACTGATGAACCAGCCACTGCTAGTCACCGCTACGCAAAAGGCCGGGCCGCGCCTGTCGCTGGCCATCGGCGCCGTCGTCACCCTGCTGCTGGTCGCCCTGCCGCTGTTGTCGCTGCTCCCGGCGGACCACGCCTTGCAAGTGTCGGCCTATACCCTGACCTTGGTCGGCAAGATTCTCTGCTACGCCATCGTCGCCCTGGCCCTGGACCTGGTCTGGGGCTACGCCGGCCTGCTGTCACTGGGCCACGGCCTGTTCTTCGCCCTGGGCGGGTATGCCATGGGCATGTACCTGATGCGCCAGGCGGCCGGGGACGGCCTGCCCGGGTTCATGGCTTTTCTGTCGTGGACCGAGCTGCCATGGTACTGGGCCGGAACCCAGCATTTTGCCTGGGCCCTGTGCCTGGTGGTGCTGGCCCCCGGGCTGCTGGCGCTGGTGTTCGGTTGGTTCGCCTTCCGCTCGCGGATCAAGGGTGTGTACTTCTCGATCATGACCCAGGCCCTGACCTTCGCCGGCATGCTGTTGTTCTTCCGCAACGAAACCGGCTTCGGCGGCAACAACGGCTTCACCAACTTCCGCACCATTCTGGGCTTCGACATCACCGCGCAAGGGACCCGCGCCGTGTTGTTCCTGCTGACGGTCGGCCTGCTGCTGGCCAGCCTGTACCTGTGCTGGCGGCTGACCCGCAGCAAGTTCGGCCGCCTGCTGACCGCAGTGCGTGACGCCGAGAACCGCCTGATGTTCTGCGGTTACGACCCGCGCGGCTTCAAGCTGCTGGTGTGGGTGCTCAGCGCCGTGCTGTGCGGCTTGGCCGGGGCGCTGTACGTGCCCCAGGTGGGCATCATCAACCCCAGCGAAATGTCACCGACCAACTCCATCGAAGCCGCCGTGTGGGTAGCCCTTGGTGGCCGTGGCACGCTGATCGGGCCGTTGCTCGGCGCCGGCCTGGTCAACGGCATGAAAAGCTGGTTCACCGTGGCCTTCCCGGAATTCTGGCTGTTCTTCCTCGGTGCGCTGTTCATTCTCGTCACCCTGTACCTGCCCAAGGGCGTGGTCGGCCTGTTGAAAAAAAGGAGCCAGCCATGAGAGGCGTGCCCCCGGTGCATCCCGAATTCATGCTCGAACCGGTATTCGACCCCCTCGGCGCCGGCCGCGACGCCATTGGCCTGGGCCACACCCGCAAGGCGGGCCTGGATACCCGCCACGGCACGGTGCTGAGCCTGGAAGACATCAGTGTCAGCTTTGACGGTTTCAAGGCGCTGAACGCGCTAAACCTGTACATCGGGGTGGGCGAGTTGCGCTGCATCATCGGCCCCAATGGCGCCGGCAAGACCACCCTGATGGACGTGATCACCGGCAAGACCCGCCCAGACAGCGGCACGGCCTACTTTGGCGACACCCTCGACCTGACCCGCCTGGGCGAGTACCAGATCGCCCAAGCCGGCATTGGCCGCAAGTTCCAGAAACCCACGGTGTTCGAGGCGCTGACGGTATACGAGAACCTGGAGCTGGCGCTGAAGACCGACAAATCGGTATGGGCCAGCCTGGCCGCGCGCCTGAGCGGCGAGCAGCGCCAGCGCATCGAAGAGGTGCTGACCACCTTGCGCCTGCTGCCGCTGGCCCAGCGCCAGGCGGGCCTGCTGTCGCACGGGCAGAAGCAGTTCCTCGAAATCGGCATGCTGCTGGTACAGGAGCCGCAGTTGCTGTTGCTGGATGAACCCGTGGCGGGCATGACCGATGCCGAGACCGAGTTCACCGCCGAGCTGTTCAAGGGCTTGGCCGGCAAGCATTCGCTGATGGTGGTCGAGCACGACATGGGGTTCGTCGGCAGCATCGCCGACCACGTGACCGTGCTGCACCAGGGCAGTGTGCTGGCAGAAGGGTCGCTGGAGCAGGTGCAGGCGGATGAGCGGGTGGTCGAGGTGTACCTGGGCCGCTAGACAGGGATACCTGTGCCGGCCTATTCGCGGGTAAACCCGCTCCCACAGGTAATGCACAAGTCTTGAAATCTGTGCGGTCCCTGTAGGAGCGGGTTCACCCGCGAATAGGCCGGCACAGGCACAGCAACACTTTCAGGAACACCAACATGCTCAAGATCGACACCCTGCACCAGTACTACGGCGGCAGCCACATTCTGCGCGGCCTCTCCTTCGAAGCCAAAGTCGGCGAAGTGACCTGCCTGCTGGGCCGCAACGGGGTCGGCAAGACTACCCTGCTGCGCTGCCTGATGGGCCTGGTGCCCGCCCGGGATGGCAGCATCGAATGGGAAGGCAAGCCGATTACCGCGCTCAAACCCCAGCAACGCGTACACGCCGGCATCGCCTACGTGCCCCAGGGCCGTGAGATTTTCCCGCGCCTGACCGTCGAGGAGAACCTGCTGATGGGCCTGTCGCGTTTCCCCGCGCGGGAGGCCCGCGAAGTGCCAGCCTTCATCTACGAGCTGTTCCCGGTGCTTGAGCAAATGAAGCAGCGCCGGGGCGGCGACCTGTCTGGCGGGCAGCAGCAACAGCTGGCCATTGGCCGCGCCCTGGCCAGCCGGCCGCGCCTGCTGATCCTCGACGAACCGACCGAAGGCATCCAGCCGTCGGTTATCAAGGAAATCGGCGCCGTCATCCGTCGCCTTGCCGCACGGGGGGACATGGCGATCCTGCTGGTGGAGCAGTTCTACGATTTTGCCGAAGAACTGGCCGACCAGTACCTGGTCATGGCCCGTGGCGAGATCGTGCAGCGCGGGCGCGGCGAAAACATGCAAGCCGAGGGTGTGCGCGGCCTGGTAACCATTTAACCTGCAAGCACCGTACTTGCGAGACCCTGTCATGAGTTACCAGCTGCGCGATGCCCTGCCCGCCGACGTGCCGGGCATCCTCGATATCTACAACGACGCCGTGCGCACTACCACGGCGATCTGGAACGAAACCCCGGTAGACCTGGCCAACCGCCAGGCCTGGTTCGAAGCACGTGCGCAGCAGGGCTATCCGATCCTGGTGGCTGTGGATGACACGGGCGTGCTGGGCTATGCCTCGTTTGGCGACTGGCGGCCGTTCGAGGGTTTCCGCCTGACCGTGGAGCACTCGGTGTACATCCGCGGCGACCAGCGGGGCAAGGGGCTGGGGGCGGTGTTGATGGCGGCGCTGATCGAGCGTGCACAAGGCTGCGGCAAGCATGTGATGGTCGCGGCCATCGAAAGTGGCAATGCGGCGTCGGTCCGCCTGCATGAGCGGCTGGGTTTCGTGGTGACCGGGCAGATGCCCCAGGTTGGCGTGAAGTTCGGCCGCTGGCTGGATTTGACCTTCATGCAGCGGGTACTGAACCCGGGAGCTGAACCAGGCTGAAATGCGGCCGCTTGTGGGAGGGCCCTTTCGCGACACAAGGCCACTCCCACAAAGGCCGGCGCGCAAGCCTACATCTGGGTAAACCTGCCCAGCCGCTGCTTCAACATGCTGTTCTCGCTGCGCAGCTGCTGCACTTCCTGCAACAGCTCCAGCGCCAGCGCCACCCCTTCCCACTCCAGCTCCAGTTCCCGGTGCAGCTTGGCCGCGCGCTTGGCCAACAACGGCGCCTGATCGTCAAACAGCCAGTCCTCTGGCGTTCGGCCAGAAGGCTCGACAATGCCGTGTTCGACGATTTCGATCACGCAGTCCGCCGTGACATCGGCTTCCTGACACAGGGTACGCATGTCCAGTTGAACGATCAGGGTGCTGCTCATGATCACTTACTCCATTGTGTCCTCGGGTTGAACGCCGCTTTCTCGGCGAGCTTCGCCCACAGTTCGCGGGCAGACTCGTCGGATGCCGGCGGCATCACCACCTTCAGCTGTGCATACAGGTTACCGCGCTCACCGTGCTTGCTCGCCAGGCCTTTGCCCGGTACACGCAGGCGCTGGCCGCTCTGGCTGTCCGGGCGGATGGTGAGGTTGATTTTGCCGTCCAGGGTGGGTACCGCAACCTTGGTGCCCAGCGCAGCCTCCCATGGCGCCAGCGGCACGGTGATGATCAGGTCATGGCCTTCAACATCGAACAGTGGGTGCGGTGCCATGCGAATGGTCAGGAACAGGTCGCCATTAGCCCCGCCGCCACTGCCCGGCGCGCCCTGGCCCTTGAGGCGGATACGCTCGCCATCGGTGACCCCGGCCGGAATCTTCACGTTCAGGGTTTTGGTGGTGAAACCGGTGCGCTGGCCCATGGCATTGGTTTGCGGCACCTGGAAGCTGATCTGCTTGGACTCCTTGCTCAGGGTTTCTTCAAGGAATACGGCCAATTCAAGTTCCACGTCCTGCCCCCGCCTGCCGGCACTGCGTTGCTGCTGCCGGCCACCACCGAAGGGGTTGCCACCACGGTTGCCGAATATCGAGCTGAAGAAGTCGGAGAAATCGCCGCCCTCGAAGCCGCCACCGCCACCGCGGTTTTCCCAGCCCGGTGGCGCCTGGAATGGCCGGCCGTGCTGGCCGCCATACTTGCGGATTTCATCGAACTCGGCGCGTTTCTGCGCGTCGCCCAGAACCTCGTAGGCCTCATTGGCCTCCTTGAATTTTTCCTCGGCGTCGCGTTCCTTGCTGACATCGGGGTGGTACTTGCGTGCCAGCTTGCGGTACGCGGCCTTGATCGCCTTCTCGTCCGCCGTGGGCTCTACGCCAAGTATCTTGTAATAGTCTTTGAAGTCCATCTGTGGATCACCAATGTGAAAGTGCGTGTTGCAACTGAAGATGCTACTGAAGATAGGGGTCAAGCATAGCCTTTCAAGACCGCCTTGGCTTTGCTCCATCGCAGACGACTGGTCTTGATTCTGTAGCCAACTGGCATAAACTGCGCGGCCGTTTTGCCTCCGGAAGCCTTTTCCCATGTCTGACGTAACCCCGGCCCGTGCCCTGGGCATCGACTTTGGCACCTCCAACTCCACGGTTGGCTGGCACCGCCCTGGGGTCGAGTCGCTGATCGCCCTGGAAGATGGCAAGATCACCTTGCCCTCGGTGGTGTTCTTCAACATTGAAGAGCGGCGCCCGGTCTATGGCCGCCTGGCACTGCACGAGTACCTGGAAGGCTACGAAGGCCGCCTGATGCGCTCGCTGAAAAGCCTGCTGGGCTCCAAGCTGATCAAGCACGACACCAGCGTGCTGGGCAGTGCCTTGCCGTTCAAGGACCTGCTGGGCATGTTCATCGGCGAGCTGAAAAAGCGTGCCGAGGCGGCCGCGGGCCGCGAGTTCGACCAGGTCGTGCTGGGGCGCCCGGTATTCTTCGTCGACGAAGACCCGGCCGCCGACCAGGAGGCCGAGGACACCCTGGCCGAGGTGGCACGCAAGCTCGGCTTCAAGGACGTGTCGTTCCAGTACGAACCGATTGCCGCCGCGTTCGACTACGAGTCGACCATCAGCCGCGAAGAGCTGGTACTGATTGTCGACATTGGCGGGGGTACCTCGGACTTCACCCTGATCCGCCTGTCGCCAGAGCGCCACCTGCTGGCCGAGCGCCAGGGCGACATCCTGGCCACGGGCGGCGTGCACATCGGCGGTACCGACTTCGACAAGCAGCTGAGCCTGCAGGGCGTGATGCCGCTGTTCGGCTACGGCAGCCGCATGAAAAGCGGCGCCCTGATGCCGACCAGCTACCACCTCAACCTGGCCACCTGGCACACCATCAACGCGCTGTACTCGCAGAAGTCGCAGCTGGCGCTGGGCAGCATGCGCTACGACATCGAGGACAGCTTCGGCATCGACCGGCTGTTCAAGCTGATCGAGCAGCGTGCCGGGCACTGGCTGGCGATGGAAGTGGAAGCCAGCAAGATCGAACTGACCGAGCGCGACAGCCGCCGCATCGACCTGCACCGGGTCGAGCCTGAACTGTCTGCCGAACTGACCCGGGTGCTGTTCGAAGAGGCCATTGAGGGGTTGCTGGAGCGTGTGCGCGGCAGCGTGAGCGAGCTGCTGGCCAAGGCCGGGGTGAGCGAAGGCCAGGTCGACACGGTGTTCTTCACCGGTGGTTCCAGCGGGATTCCGGCATTGCGCAACAGCGTGTCGGCGATGTTGCCCAATGCGCGGCATGTGGAGGGCAATATCTTTGGCAGTATTGGTAGTGGGCTGGCGATCGAAGCGCGCAAGCGGTACGGGGTAGCCTGATCCATTTTGGGGCTGCGTTGCAGCCCATCGCGACACAAGGCCGCTCCTACAGGGTGAGGTGCAATCATTGGATGCACGCAGTCGGCTGTAGGAGCGGCCTTGTGTCGCGATGGGCCGCAGCGCGGCCCCGGCAATCTGTCAGACCAGCTCGGCCCGCTTCAGCTCACTTTTCAGGTAGGCATAGTAGATCGGCCCCGCCACCACCCCAGGCAGCCCGAACGCCGCCTCGAACACCAACATCGCCAGCAGCAGCTCCCACGCCTTGGCGCTGATCTGCCCCCCCACGATACGGGCGTTGAGGAAGTACTCGACCTTGTGGATGACGATCAGGTAGCCCAGCGCCGCCGCCGCCACCCAGATCGACAGCGACAAGCCGACGATGGTGATCAGGGTGTTGGACATCAGGTTGCCGATCACCGGCAGCAGCCCCAGCAGGAAGGTCAGTACGATCAGCGTCTTGGTCAGCGGCAGGTGCACCCCGAACAGCGGCATCACCACTGCCAGGAATATGCCGGTAAAGGCCGTGTTCAGCAGCGAAATCTTGATCTGGGCGAAGACGATGTTGCGAAACGCCTGTACCAGCAAGGCCAGGCGCTCGAACAATGCCGCCGCCAACGGCTTGCGCCGGGACACATCGGGAATGCGCTGCAAGGCAATGATGGCGCCGAGGATCATACCGATCAGCAGCGTGACGAACATGTGCGCCATGCCCTTGCCGACCAGTTGCAGGTCGCTGAGGTGGCTTTTGATCCAGTCGCCTATGGCAACCTTGAATTCGGCAGCACTGGCGGGCAGGTAGGCTTCGATGAACGGCGGCAGCTGGCTGCGGGCCTGTTCGACCAGGGCCATGAACTTGTCCAACGAGGCACCGGGGTTTTCCGCCTCGTGCAGCAGGAAGCTGAACGCGCCGGCAATCAGCAGGCTCAGGCTGAGCACCACCAGCGTGCCCAGCAGCGCCACCGCCAGCCAGCGCGCGCGTTGCCCGGCCAGCAGGGGTTGCAGGCGCGGGGTCAGCATGTTGACCAGTTCGAACACCAGCAAGCCGGCCAGCAGGCTGGGCAATAACTTCAGCGGCAAAGCCAGCAGCAGGCCGGCCATGACGATGATCAGGCTGGCCAAGGTAATCTGACGCGGGGTAAAGGTCATACAGCCTCGAAGGCAGACAGCGGGAATGCCCGCAGTCTGCCAGCCTTGACGGCGCAGGCATAGGCGCAGGTCACTTCTTCTTCAGGCAGTCACTCATGAACGCTTTGCGCTCGTCCCCCTTCAGGGCTTTGGTGGTGGCGTCGGCGTTGCAGGTTTTCATCTTTTCCTGCTGGGTTTGCGGGGCGCTCTTCTTCAGGCAGGTGCTCATGAAGGCCTTGCGCTCATCACCCTTGAGGGCCTTGGCGGTGGCGTCGGCATTGCAGGTTTTCATTTTTTCCTGCTGCGCGGTGTTGGCAGCGAAGCCTTGGGCGCTGAACATCAACGCCAGGGCCAGTAACGGGATGTGCAGCACTTTCATGGAGTGGTCTCCTGGGCTCCGTGCCCGATGCACGGGTGTCGAGGTCAGAGTGTAGCCAAGAATTTCAGCCCCCAGCCCCCCCGACATCCGCCGTTAAAGGCCTGCCGCCTTGAGCCGCGCGGCGTGTTCGGTGAACAGCCGCACCGGCTCGGCACCCCGCCCTACGGCGCCGAACTGCTGGTTGACGATATCGAGGTGGTCGAGCGGGTAATCGTCACCGATCACCTGCCCCAAGTGCGAGCTGAAGCGCCCCACCATACCGTCGCACTGGCCCTTTTCCCTGACGAAGCTGCGGGCGAACAGGCGGCAGAAACGGTTGCTGCCATCGAAGCGGTTGCGCCCCCGGTCGGTCAGCCCGGGCTGCAAGGTGCCGGACCATGAGTAATAGCGCACTCCGTTGACTTCATGGGCACCTTCCCCGCCCCAGGTGGCCGGCAAGCCCTGTGGGTAAGCCTGGTTGAACAGTGCCACCCCGGCGCTGGTCAGCGACTGATGCGAGGCATGCACATCCACCGGCAATGGGTCGCGCCGCCAACCGGTTTCCAGCCACCCCAGCACCACGGCAAGGGCATGCAGCACCGCCCTCAGCATACGCCCCTGGGGCGAATCCCCCGGCGCCGTGCGTTGCAGGTGGTCGGCCAGCTCCGAACCATGGTTGGGCCCGGCCACCGAGGTGACCGATGCCACCCTGGCTGGCCGCCTGGCGGCTGCATAACGCGCACTCAGGGCGCCTTGGCTGTGGCCGATGAGGTTGACCCTGGCGGCGCCCGTGCGCCTGCAGATGTCTTCGATGATGGTCAGCAGTTGCTCGCCGCGCACCTCACTGCTGTGCAGCGGCGAAACCTGTACCGGGAACACCCGCGCGCCCCCTTTGCGCAAGGCCGGGACAATACCGAACCAGTAGGGATAGAACCCCGCCCGGACGAACCCGAGCATCCCTGGCACCAGTACCAAGGGGTATTGCGTAGCCAAATCCTGCTGCATTGCCCCTGACCCTTTGCGTGGAGGTTTGGCCAACCCTACAGCGGCTTTCGTGGGCATCGCAATCGAACTCCTGGCGCGCGCTGTTGTTCAAAACCACACAGACCCTTTGCAAGGAGCGGGACCATGTACAAGCAGACCCTGGCAATCCTTCTGGCAAGCGCCACCCTGGCCGCCTGCGGCAGCCGCCCGGAAAACCCGGTCGACTACGTCACCTACCGCGACGAACCGCTGGTCAAGCAGGTGGAGCACGGCATGACCATGCAGAAGGTCATCGCCATTGGCGGTAGCCCATCGAACGTGATCGACCTGCCGCACGGGGGCACCTGCAACGACTACATTCTTAACCACGATGGCAAGCAACAACCGTATTACGTGCGTTTCGACGCCACCGGCCATGTTGATGCCAAGGGTTTCAAAACCTGTAAACAACGCGAAGAAGACAGCGAGGCCGTTCACGGCGCGTAAGTCTCACCCTGCATGCCACGACCACCCTGATGCTTTTGGAGATGAACATGAGTGCTACAGAACTGACCGATGTAAAAACCCTGCGCGAACGTGCCCGCCAGCATGTTGAGCAAGGCGCGGTGACCGAGGGTTACAATGCCGACCGCGAACAGATCCTGCGCCTGCTGAATGAGTCCCTGGCGACCGAGCTGGTGTGTGTGCTGCGCTACAAGCGCCACTACTTCATGGCCAGTGGTATCAAGGCAAGCGTGGCCGCGAGCGAATTCCTTGAGCATGCCAACCAGGAAGCCGAGCACGCCGACAAGCTGGCTGAGCGCATCGTGCAGTTGGGCGGCGAGCCGGATTTCAACCCCGACAACCTGACCAAGAACTCGCATGCTCAGTATGTGGCGGGTAATTCCCTGAAGGAGATGGTGCTGGAAGACCTGGTCGCTGAGCGCATCGCAATCGACAGCTACCGCGAAATCATCCAGTACATCGGCGACAAAGACCCTACCACCCGCCGCATCTTCGAAGACATCCTGGCGCAGGAAGAAGAGCACGCAGACGACATGTCCGACTTGCTGCAAGGCTTGTAAGGACCAGGGGGCGCTTAGCGGAATGCCAGTCAGTTAAGCGTTACTGGGGCTGCTTTGCAGCCCTTCGCGGGCACGCCCGCTCCCACAGGTTTGGCGCTGAAATCAAGACATGCGCGATCCCTGTGGGAGCGGGCGTGCCCGCGAAGGGTCGCAAAGCGGCCCCAAATTACTTAACTGACTGGCATTAGGCGCTTAGCGCCCCTTGTAAGGGCGGGTTCACCCGCTAAGAGGCCGGCCTACCGGCGGCTATCTCCTGGCCATTCACCGTCGCATCTGCCGCCGCATTCGCGGGTAAAGCCGGTCCTACAGCGACCGTGCGTGGTAATGGCCGGCTACACAGCTAGCTGCTATTTACGCCCTTTCACCGCAGCGGGTGCCTTGCCCGCCTTCATCTGCTGCAACAACGGTGTGCACTGGTTCGGATCATCGCCACTGCTGGGTGCAATCAGCGCCAGCAAACCGGCTGCAGGCCCTGCCACAACCCCCAACGCCACCATGCCCGCACCGCGCAACGCCAGTGGCACCGCCTGTACACCCGCATTGGGTTTGGCAAATGGCCCGCGTACATACAGCGGCGAACGCAGCGAGAACAGCCGCAGCCCTTTCGATTCAGGGGTGATCTTCAGGTCCAACTGCTCACTGGCAAAATTCGCCGTGCCATTGATATAGATGATCGCGTTCTCGGTGTCGAAGATGAACAGCCGGGTCGAGGCCAAGCCGTCCTTGATGCCAACATCGGCCGCCGCGCAGTTGATCTGCACGTCCTCATCGCCAAACAGCTTGCCAACCACATAGTTGCCCACGTTCAAACCCGCAATCTCCATCAGGCTGCGGCTGATGGCGCCATCGTTGACCAACATGCGCAGGTCGCCATTGGCCGTGCCTAGCAGGGCAGCGACGGAATTGCCACGGCCACTGATATCGGCATCGCCATTGAGCTCACCAAAACTGGTCTGCATGGGCGCGAAACCGGGGAACAATTGCTTGAGCTTGAAGCCACGGGCGGTCAACTGTGCCCGCCCTTGCAGCGGCACGCTGCGCCCATCCAGGCGAATGTTGGAGGCCAGGTTGCCACCGGCCACGCCAAACCGCAGCGGCTCCAGGCGTAGCAGCCCGTCATCGAGAATCACATGCGCCGCCAGGTCGTTGAACGGCAGTTGCGCACTGTGCACGATGCGCTTGCCGGCAAAGGTGACGTCGGCGTCCATGGCGCGCCAGCGATCGGTGCGGAACTCTTCCACCGGCAGCACCTTGCCGGCCGGTTGCTTGCTGGCCCCACCACGGGCCTTCTGCTCGGCATTGGAGTCAGCGCCGATCAGCGGCGCCAGGTCCTTGAACAGCAGCTGGTTGGACACCAGCTTGCCCGTCAGCTTGGGCCGTGGCTGGCTGGCGACGAAGGCCAGGTCGCCGTGGATGTCGCTGTCGCCGATCTTGCCGTTGAAACCCTCGTACTTGAAACGCGCACCTTCGGCTGCATGCAGGTTGGCGCTGAGCCGGCCGTCCGTGGAATAGGCCGGGGTGTCGGGCAAGGTCACCCCCGTCAAGGGGTAGAGGTTGCCCAGGCTGGCGCCCGACAGGCGCAGGCGCAGGTCAAGGGCACCCAGGTTGCGTGGGTCGGTCAGGGTGCCGGCAAGTACCACGTGCGTATCGGCAATGCGCACGTCGGCCTGCAACGGGAACGGCTGGGTGGCGTCCTGCAGCGCCAGCAGGCCACCGATCTTGCCGGTGCCAGACACCGGCTGCCCCTTGTAGCGGCCCTGGGCCTTGAAAGCAAAGGCGTAATCCTGCGCTCCGCCGGCTTTTTCAGCGCTGGCCTTACCAACGATTTCGCTGAAAGGGATTGGCTTGCCCAATGGGTCAACCTGCACCTTCATGCGGGTTTTCAAGGTCTGGTCGTCGAAGCTGACATTGCCTTGGTCAAAGCCGATGGCACCAATGTCCAACTGCCATTTGGACGGTGCCTCGTTTTCGTCCTTCGGCCCGAAGTCGAATGTCCAGTTGGCCCGGCCATCTGCCAACCGGGTCAGGCTGGCCGTGGGCTTGGTCAGGTTGATGCGCGGAATGCTGATCTTCTGTACCAACAGCGGAAGTGGCGCCAGGCGGAACTCTACGCGCTCCAGGCCCACCATCTTCGGCTCCTGCAACCACTCAGGGTTGCCCAGGGTGAGGTCTTCGGCGGTGAAGTGCGGCCATGGCACCCAGGCACGCCAACCGCCTTCTTCTGGCTCGGTACGCCAATGCACGGCGAGGTTGCCGTTGATTGCGAACGGCCGATGCAAGGCCTCGGACACCTTCTCGTTGAGCAACGGCTTGACGCGGTTCCAGTCGAAGGTGGCGATCACCACTACCAGTATTGCCAGCAGCGTGAGCAGGGTGGCGAGGGTCCAGACGAGGATTCTGGCGGGACGCGTCATTGCGTGATTCTCCTTGCGGGGCTCGAAACAGGCGCGGCGGGGCACTTAGTATCTGGGACTGATGAAAACCCGTGGGGTTTTATCGGGAGCGTCATCTTAGCGAAGTTTTTCCTGGCCATTCGCTCAGCAAATCGTGGCGCGGCCGCGCTCATGTTACCCCACAACAGCCTCGGCATTTTGCCATCAACGAGCCTGCAAGGCGCTTAACAGAGCGCTCGCCGAGCTCTATCAATATGGTCGATTGTTACCATTACCCGTATGAACTTCTCTCTGGCGTTACCCGGCGTAGCATTGGCTTCGTACCCACTTTCCAGCCCCCGAAAGGAGCACCGAATCATGAAACGCCAACTGCTGACCCTGACCCTGTCCATCCTGGCCGCCAACGCCTTTGCCCTGCCAGCGGCAGAACAACACCTCACTGCGGAATCGCGTTCGAGCGCTGTCGAAATTGCCCAACCGCTGAAAACAGTCGCCGAAGGTGGCTCGGACCGCCTGATCGAACAATCCGGCCGCGTGGCCGAAGGTGGTTCGGACCGCCTCATCGAACAGTCCGGCCGCGTGGCCGAAGGTGGCTCGGATCGCCTGATCGAACAATCTGGCCGCGTAGCCGAAGGTGGTTCGGATCGCCTCATCGAACAGTCCGGCCGCGTGGCCGAAGGTGGCTCGGATCGCCTGATCGAACAATCTGGCCGCGTAGCCGAAGGTGGTTCGGATCGCCTCATCGAACAGTCCGGCCGCGTGGCCGAAGGTGGTTCGGATCGCCTCATCGAACAGTCCGGCCGCGTGGCCGAAGGTGGTTCGGATCGCCTGGTTGCAATCAGCCACGTGAGCTGATTGCCATGGCTGAAAAGAACAACCTGTGTCACACCGCTTGCTCCCCTCCCAGCCCGGTCATTGACCGGGCTTCGTTTTTTTAACTAGAGTGCCCAGCCTCACCGTCACAGAAGCCCGCACCATGCTGCCGCGCGCCGAACAGAAGCTACAGACTCGCCAGGCCCTGCTCGATGCCGCCTGCCAGCTCATGGAAAGTGGCCGGGGCTTTGGCAGCATCAGCCTGCGCGAAGTGGCGAAAACAGCCGGCATCGTGCCAACCGGCTTTTACCGGCATTTCCCGGATATGGACGCCCTGGGCCTGGCCCTGGTAGCCGAGATCGATACTACCTTCCGCCAGACCATTCGCCTGGTCCGTCACAACGAATTCGAGCTGGGCGGCATCACCGACGCCTCGGTGCGCATCTTTCTCGATGTAGTCGCCGCCCACCGCGCGCTGTTTCTGTTCCTGGCGCGGGAACAGTATGGTGGGTCACAGCCGGTGCGCCAGGCCATTGCCCGCCTGCGTCAGAACATAAGCGACGACCTGGCCACCGACCTTGCGCGCATGAAACGCTGGCAGCACCTGGACAGCGCGGCGCTGACAGTGATGGCCGACCTGGTGGTGAAAACGGTGTTCGCCACCCTGCCCGAGCTGATCGACAGCCCAGAAGCGGGTTATCCACAGGCCCTGTCACCGCAGGAAAAGATCACCCAGCAGTTGCGCTTCATCTTCGTCGGGGCGCGGCATTGGCAAGGGTTAGGCAACCCGGGCTGATCGCCTTTCGCTCAACCCCGCCCGGCCAGCCGGGCAAGCGCACCGCCGGCTACCGAAAACCCCACTTCTGCTACCATGGCGCCCTGCCCGACAGCCACGAGCGCCGACATGTCCGACCCCCGCCCTACCCTGCCCGCACTGGCCCGTTTCAACCAGCACTTCGCCGAGCGCATCGTGCCAATGTGGCAAGGCCCGGGCTGGAATGCCGACATGGCACTGCCCTACGAAGCCCTCGACGCCCAGCACCGGCCGTTACCGGTACAGCGCTACCGGGCCATGGCCTGCGCCCGCCAGCTGTACCTGTTCAGCAGCCGCATCGAACAACCGGGCAGCGCCGAGCGTGCAGCCGCGCTGTTCCGCTCGTTGCAGAAGCACTTTCACGACGCGGAGCACGGGGGCTGGTTCTACAGCATCGATGCCCAGGGCAACCCGCTGGACCGGCGCAAGGACCTGTATACCCACGCCTTCATCGTCTTTGCCTGCGCGCATTACTGGGGCAAGGTCGGCGAAAGCCTGGTGGAATCCACACTCAATGCCGGCCTCGACATCATCGACCAGCAGTTCGCCAGGGACGATGGCCTGTACGAAGCAAGCCTGGGCGAGGATTGGGCAGACCTGGGCAGCGGGCCCCTGCAGAATCCACAGATGCACCTGGCCGAGGCCTTCCTGCAGGTACTGGCTGTTCGCGACGACGAACATACCCGGCAGTCACTGCTGCAACTGTGTGCAGCACTCCAGGCGCATTTCGTCGAACCGGCCCATGGGCTGATGCTGGAGAAACCGCGCGGGGCTGTGGATAACTGGTACGAGCCTGGCCACCAGTTCGAATGGTTCTACCTGTTGCACACCTCCCCGCTGCTGCGAGATACGCCGCTGCATGCCTCGATCGACCGGGCGTTCAGCTACGCCGAACAACAAGGGGTGCAGGGTGGCGCAGTGCTCGCCATGCTGGGCGTGGACGGCCAGGTGCTGGACGCCACCCAGCGCATCTGGGCACAGGCGGAGTACCTGCGTGCGCTGGTGCTGCGCGCTGGCGGTGAAGCCAGGTTGCCTGAACAGTTGCAGGTGCTGGAAGCGCGGTTCCTGCGCGAGGCTGGCTGGTACGAATGCCGGGATGGCGAGGGTGCCGTCAGCCGGCATGACATGCCTTCGACTACGCCCTACCACCTGGCAACTTGCCTGGAAGGCTTGCAGCGCCTGAGCTGAAGCCTTCGCGGCTGTGGCCGCCGAGCGGCCATGGCTCAGCCCTTGACCGACCGGTCGATCGAGAACCCGGCCCAGTCCTGGCTCACCGGCATCAGCTCAAGGCTGTTGATGTTGATGTGCGCGGGCTGGTTGAGGATCCAGAAGATGGTCTCGGCAATGTCCTGCGGCTGGATAGGCTCCGCGCCTGCGTAGGTGGCGTCATACTTGGCCTGGTCACCACCGAACCGTACCAGCGAAAATTCACTTTCGCACAGGCCCGGCTCGATGTTGCTCACGCGCACACCTGTGCCACGCAGGTCGCAGCGCAGGCTCAGCGAGAACTGCCCGACAAAGGCCTTGGTGCCGCCATACACGTTGCTGCCCGGGTACGGATAGTTGCCGGCCACCGAACCGACGTTGAGGATCGACGCCCCACGGCCATGGGCAATCAACCGTGGCAGCAGCAGGCGGGTGGTGTACATCAGGCCCTTGATGTTGGTGTCGACCATGGTTTCCCAGTCGTCCAGGCTGCAGTTCTGCGCCGCATCCACGCCCAGCGCCAGGCCGGCGTTGTTGACCAGGCCCTGCAGCTTGTCGAAGCCGGCTGGCAGGCTGGCAATGGCCTGCTCCATGGCTTTGCGGTCACGCACATCGAGCACCAGGCCATGTACTTCGGTCTTGGCAGAAAGCTCGGCGCACAAGGCGTCCAGGCGCTCCTTGCGACGACCGGTTAGCACCAGCTTCCAGCCGGCTTCGGCGAAACGGCGGGCTGTGGCCTCGCCGAAACCCGACGTGGCGCCAGTGATGAATACGGTGGATGACATGCTCTGTTCCTCGCAGTGGGTGGTCATGGCAGCTTTGCAGCATGCCCGTGGCCAACGCTGGCGGCAAGCCGAAAAGGCAGCTGGTCATTTTTTGTTCATGTGCGGCAAACCCTTGTGGCAGAAGCCTCCGCGCCAGCTATGCGCATGTTATCCACAGGGCTTTCCCCACGGATTGGGGGCAACTTCGCTGTCCGGCGGAACCCTTTCAGCCCGTCGTGGTCGGCGGCATTCTTTTCGGTGGTGGCGAAAGCTTTCAAGCATGCCGCCTGTAGCGGGGTGTCCAAGGCTTTTACACAGAGTTATCCACAGAATTTGCGCAGTGCTGGGAGTGGTTGGAATGACGTGATTTGCCTGGGAAAACAATCCACAGGGGTGCACTGATCAAAAAATGATCATGCCGCTGTAGGGCTTGATGGTGTTGGGTTGGAGGGGGATACCACCATGTTTTCCACAGGCGGTTCCACATTATCGGTGGAAAAGATTTGGCTTGCGGGAAGCGGGGTTGGGTAGCTGTGGGTGAACGGGTTGAGGGCCCGGTTAGGTTGAGTTGTCCACATGGGAAGGGGGCTGCGTTGCAGCCCATCGCGACACAAGGCCGCTCCTACAGGGGACCGCGACCGGGCATGGATCGCGGCCCCTAGGGGGAACTAATGCCCACCCAGGTAAGCGCTGCGCACTTCTTCGTTGACCAACAACTCTTGCCCAGTCCCGGTCATGCGAATTTGCCCGTTGACCATCACGTAGGCACGGTCCGACAGTTTCAGGGCGTGGTTGGCGTTCTGCTCCACCAGGAAAATGGTCATGCCGGTCTTCGCCAGTTCCCGCAGGGTCGAGAAGATCTGCTTGACCACGATGGGTGCCAACCCCAGCGAGGGCTCGTCCAGCAACAGCAATTTTGGCCGGCTCATCAGCGCCCGGGCAATCGCCAGCATCTGCTGCTCGCCACCGGACATGGTCATGGCCCGCTGGTTACGCCGCTCTTTTAGGCGCGGGAAGAGTTCGTACATGCGCTGCATGTCTTCGTCGGCATGCTTGTCGCCAATGGGGATGGTCCCCATCATCAGGTTTTCCTCGACGCTCATGTCGGGGAATACCCGGCGCCCTTCCGGCGACTGGGCGATGCCGTTGGAAGCAATGTAGTGCGATGACTTGCGGGTAATGTCGGTGCCACGGTAGACGATCTGCCCGGAAGCCGCCCGCGGCTGCCCGAAGATCGACATCAGCAGGGTCGACTTGCCGGCCCCGTTGGCGCCGATAAGGCTGACCGTCTCACCTTCGTTGATGTGCATCGATACCTTTTTCAGCGCCTGGATCGGCCCATAGAACACGTCCAGGTCCTTCAGCTCGAGAATGGGTGCACTCATACCAGTTCCTCTTCGTCTGCACCCAGGTAGGCAGCGATCACCGTCGGGTTGTTGCGGATGTCCTGTGGCGCACCCTCGGCAATCACGTTGCCGTGGTCCAATACCACGATATGGTCGGAAATGCTCATGACCATGCCCATGTCGTGTTCAATCAGCACCACGGTGATATCGTGCTCGTCACGCAGCACGCGAATCATCTGGCTAAGTGCCTCGGTCTCCTGCGGGTTCAAGCCCGCCGCCGGTTCGTCCAGGCAGATGATTTTCGGTCGTGTGCACATGGCGCGAGCGATTTCCAGGCGGCGCTGCTGGCCATACGACAGCTCACCGGCCAGGCGGTTGGCGCAGTCGACCAGGTCGACCACCTCCAGCCAGTAGAAGGCGTGGTCCAGCGCATCGCTTTCGGCCTTGCGGTAGGCCTTGGTATTGAATACCCCCGCCAGCAGGTTGCGGTTGACCCACATGTGCTGGGCCACCAGCAGGTTCTCCACCACCGACATTTCCTTGAACAGGCGGATGTTCTGGAAGGTGCGCGCCAGGCCCGCGCGGTTGACCAGGTGGGTGCCGCCGAACATCTTGTAGTACAGGCGGCTGGCAAAGCGTGCCGGCGAAACGAAGTCGGCCGCCTGGAAACGCTCGCCCAGCAGCTGGATCACATTGGTGTGGCTACCGCGCACATTCAGTTCGATGCGCCCGCCACTGGCCTTGTAGAAGCCGGTCAGGCAGTTGAACACCGTGGTCTTGCCGGCGCCGTTGGGGCCGATCAGGGCGAAGATCTGGTTGCGCCTGACCTTCAGGCTCACGTCGCTGAGCGCCTTGATGCCGCCAAACTGCATCATCAGGTTGTCGACCGACAGAATGATTTCGTCGCTCATGGCGCCACTCCTTTACGCGGGGTCACACCGGTACGGCTGATGCGGATCAGCCCCCGCGGTCGCCAGATCATCATCAACACCATCAGTACCCCGAACAGCAGCACCCGGTACTCGGAGAAGCTGCGCAGCAACTCGGGCGCCACGGTCAGCACGAATGCCGCAATGACGACGCCCACGGTGGAGCCCATGCCACCCAGCACGACGATGGCGAGAATCAAGGCCGACTCGAAGAAGGTGAACGACGAGGGGTTGACGAAGCCTTGGTAAGTGGCAAAAAACACGCCGGCCAACCCCGCGGTGGAAGCACCCAGGGTGAAGGCCGAGAGCTTGACCAGCACGTGGTTCAGACCCATCGAACGGCAGGCGATCTCGTCTTCGCGCAGCGCTTCCCAGGCCCGGCCGACCGGCATGCGGGTCAAGCGGTGCTTGATGTAGAGCACGGCCAGCACGACCATGAACAGCACCGCATAAATGAACACGAACTTGAGGTTGGGGTTGTAGGCAAAGCCGAAGAACTCATGGATGGGCACCCCACCGTCTTTGGCCCGGCGGCCGAACTCCAGGCCAAGGAAGGTCGGCGACGGCGCCGGCATGCCGTTGGGGCCGCCGGTGAACGACAGCCAGTTGTTCAGCACCAGGCGAATGATCTCGCCAAAGCCCAGGGTTACGATCGCCAGGTAGTCACCGTGCATGCGCAGCACCGGGAAGCCCAGGATGCACCCGGCAAGGGCCGCCGCAATCGCTGCCAGCGGCAGCACACTCCAGAAGCCCAGGCCAAGGTACTGGTAACCCAGTGCAAGGCCGTAGGCGCCAATGGCGTAGAAGGCCACGTACCCCAGGTCGAGCAGGCCGGCCAGGCCGACCACGATGTTCAGGCCCAGGCCCAGCAGCACATAGATCAGGCCGAGGATGACCACGGTCAGCAGGTACTTGTTGGCGAAGATCGGGAAGACGATGGCAATCACGATCAGCGCCGGGATGATGTAGCGCAGCCGCGACACATAGTTCGGCGCCCGCACATGCACGCCCGAGCCACCGCTGTCGAAGCCTTCGAGCATGCGCCGGCCGGCAGCGGTCTGCACATACAGGCTGAGCAGGAAACGCCCGAGCATCACACCACCGACCAGCCAGGCCACGCGGCGGGGTTCGGCGTTGAAGGTATAACCGTCGAGCACCACGCCGACGATCGGGCCGAACACGATCAGCGCCAGCAGGCCGGCGACGAGGGTTTCGAGCAGGCTGCGTTTGATATCGAAACCTTTGGTTTCAGAGGCAGAAGCAATTTTGGCAATCGACATGTTCACACCTTAGCCACGAGCGGGCGACCCAGCAGGCCTTGTGGGCGGAAGATAAGGATCATCACCAGCAGCGAGAAGCTGAACACGTCCTTGTAGTCGGAGTTGATCAGGCCGGAGAACAGCGATTCGGAGATCCCCAGGATGATTCCGCCGAGCATGGCGCCCGGCAAGGAGCCAATGCCACCGAGCACTGCAGCGGTGAATGCCTTGATACCGATGATGAAGCCGGCATAGAAGTCGAAGGTGCCGTAGTTCATGGTGATCAGCACGCCTGCCAGGGCGGCCATCACTGCGCCAATGACGAATACGTAGGAAATGACCCGGTCGGTGTTGATGCCCAAAATCGAGGCCATCTTGCGGTCTTGCTGGGTAGCGCGGCACATGCGGCCGAGCTTGGTGTACTTGATCACATAGGTCAGCAGGCCCATGCCCAGGAATGCCGCCACCAGGATGAAGATCTTGGTGTAGGTCAGTTGCACGAAGCCGGTGCCGACATCGATGCGCATGGCGCCTTCGAGCAGGGTTGGCACGCCTTGCTGGCGAGCGCCCTGGCTGATCTGTGCGTAGTTCTGCAGGATCAGCGAAATGCCGATGGCGCTGATCAGCGGTGCCAGGCGGGTAGAGTTACGCAGCGGCTTGTAGGCGATGCGCTCGATGGTGAAGCCGTACACCCCCGTGACGACGATGGTGAACAACAGCGTGCCCAGCATCAGCAGGGGAAACGACTCGACGCCAAAATAGGCCAGCAATGCCAGGCTGATCGCCGCCAGGTAGGCGGAAATCATATACACCTCGCCGTGCGCGAAGTTGATCATGCCGATAATGCCATAGACCATTGTGTAGCCGATGGCGATCAGGCCATAGACCGACCCGAGGGTCAGGCCGTTGACCAGTTGCTGCAGGAAAATACCATCCATAACGCAATCTCACTGAGCGAGACTGCACGCATGCCGACCACGCAAGGCCACGGACAATGCGGCCCCAGCAGTGCACGACCGTGCAGGTCTCCGAATAAGGACAGGTACCGCAGGGGCTCAGGCCCGGGCGCATGCGCAACCCGGGCGGGTGGCCGTTATTATTTTTGTTTGTCCAGCTGGTGGTACTTGCCGTCCTTGTCCCACTGGTAGACCACGTAGTCGGACACGGTCAGGTCGCCCTTGCTGTCCCACTTCTTTTCGCCCATGACGGTCTGCACCGGGTTGGCCTTGAGCCACTTGGCAGCGTCTTCGCCCTTGTTCGACTTGGCGCCGTTGAAGGCGGCGGCGAGCGCCTGCAGCGAGGCGTAGGCGTACAGCGTATAGCCTTCCGGTTCGGTGCCCGCCTTGCGGAACTCCTCGACCACGGCCTTGCTGTCTGGCAGCAGGCGCGGGTCGGCGCCAAAGGTCATGTACACGCCATCGACGTACTGCGCACCGCCGGCGGTAGACACCAGCTCGTCGGTGACGATGCCATCATCCGACATGAACTTGACGTCCTTCAGGCCCTGTTCGCGCAGTTGGCGCACCAGCGGGCCGGCTTCCGGGTGCAGGCCGCCGAAGTAGACAACATCGGCACCGGCAGCACGGATCTTGGTAACCACGGCGCTGAAGTCTTTCTCGCCACGGGTCAGGCCTTCGTACAACACAGGCTTGACGCCACGTTTTTCCAGCTGTGCCTTGGTGGCATCAGCCAGGCCTTGGCCGTAGGTGTCCTTGTCGTGCAGCACCGCGACTTTCTTGCCCTTGAGCACGTCGACAATGTAGTCGCCGGCGACCACGCCCTGCTGGTCGTCACGGCCACACATGCGGAACATGGCACTCAGGCCGCGCTCGGTGACCTGTGGGTTGGTCGAACCGGGCGTGATGGCGATCACGCCGGCCTCGTCATACACCTCGGAGGCCGGGATGGTATTGGACGAACAGAAGTGGCCGACCACCCCGATCACCTTGTCCTGGTCGACCAGGCGGTTGGCTACGGCAACGGCCTGTTTCGGTTCGCAGGCGTCATCGCCTTTGACCAGCACGATTTTCTCGCCATTCACGCCACCCGCGGCGTTGATCTTGTCGGCCGCAGCTTGCGCACCTTTCATGTACTGCTCGCCGAACGCTGCGTTGGCTCCGGTCATCGGCCCCGCTACGCCGATCTTGACGTCGGCCTGGACATACGAAGAAACACCCAGTGCCGTGGCTACGGCAAGCGCCAGGAAACCTTTCTTGTAAAACGTCTGCGACATGAGGTGGTGCTCCTAGAGTTTTTTTGGTTGGCACTACAACTTCTCAGCCCAATGCTCAGAGCAAGGGCCGTGCCATCAGTTTTGTCTTACGGAAAATCACACCACCATCGGCACGTAGAAGCGACCGACGGCCTTTTCTTTATTGAGCGTGCAACCGTCTGCCACGCGCCGGGCGCCACCACCCGTACAGACAAGGCGCAACCGCCGCGCGCCATCATTGCAACCCTGCCGGGTGTTTACGTGCAACCGGCCTGTAACAGCAGACGTCACCGAACTGCACACCCGTGGTGCGCGACTGCTACAGGCAGCACCGTTACAAGGCTGGCGGGTGCACCGAAAAACACGCGGATTTGGCAGATACGCGGCCCTGCAGGCGCGGGTTCACCCGCGAACAGGCCAGCGCAGACACAACAAGGCCGAAAAGGCTGGCACAATGTCCCCCATTCGCCGCCTCCGGAGCCCCTTTGATGAGCGAGAGCGCATTCGCCGAGCGCATCGTGCACAACCTGCTCGACACCGATTTCTACAAACTCACCATGATGCAGGGTGTGCTGCACAACTACCCGGACGCCGACGTCGAATGGGAATTCCGCTGCCGCAACGGCGAGGACTTGCGGCCGTATCTAGGCGAAATCCGCCACCAGCTGGAGGTGCTCAACGACCTCACGCTCGATGATGGCCAGCTGGGTTTTCTGGAGCGCATCAGTTTCCTCAAGCCCGACTTCCTGCGGTTTTTGCGGCTGTTTCGCTTCAACCTGCGCTATGTGCACCTCGGCATCGAGCACGATCAGCTGTTCCTGCGCCTCAAAGGCCCTTGGCTGCATGTGATCCTGTTCGAAGTGCCTTTGCTGGCGATCATCAGCGAAGTGCGCAACCGCCACCTGCACCCGCATATGCGCCTGGCCGAGGCACGCGACCAGCTGTACCGCAAGTTCGACTGGCTGCGCGCCCACGCCAGCGACGACGAACTGGCGGAACTGCAGGTAGCCGACTTTGGCACCCGCCGGCGCTTTTCCAGCCGCGTGCAGGAGGAAGTGGTCCGGGTACTGCGCGACGACTTCCCTGGCCGTTTCGTCGGCACCAGCAACGTCGACCTGGCATGGAAACTGGATATCAAGCCGCTGGGCACCATGGCCCACGAGTGGATCATGGCGCACCAGCAGTTGGGCCCGCGGCTGATCGACAGCCAGATCGCCGCGCTGGACTGCTGGGTGCGCGAGTACCGCGGCCTGCTCGGTATCGCCCTGACCGACTGCATCACCATGGATGCCTTCCTCGGCGATTTCGACCTGTACTTCGCCAAGCTGTTCGATGGCTTGCGCCACGACTCCGGCGAGCCGGTAGCCTGGGCCGAGAAAGCGATCGCCCATTACCAGAAACTGGGTATCGACCCGATGACCAAGACCCTGGTGTTTTCCGACAGCCTAAACCTTACCCGCTCGCTGGAAATCTTCCGGGCCCTGCGCGGGCGCATCAACGTCAGCTTTGGCATCGGTACCAACCTGACCTGCGACATACCGGGTGTGGTCCCCATGAGCATCGTGCTTAAAATGACCGACTGCAACGGCGCACCGGTGGCCAAGATTTCCGACGAAGCGGCCAAGACCCAGTGCCGCGACGCCAACTTCGTTGCCTACATGCGTCACGTATTCAAAGTCCCCAGCAAGGAGTAACCCATGCAAGCGGTTCAGCAAGAAATTGCCCAGGCGCTGAAGGTCCAGCCGCCGTTCGCCGACGCGGCCGCGCTAGAGGCAGAAGTTGCCCGGCGCGTGGCGTTCATCAAGGACTGCCTGGCCAACGCCCGGCTCAAGACCCTGGTACTGGGCATCAGCGGCGGGGTCGACTCGCTGACCGCCGCCCTGCTCGCCCAGCGCGCCATCAACGAACTGCGCGCCGAAACCGGTGACCAGGCTTATACCTTCATCGCCGTTCGCCTGCCGTACCAGGTGCAGCATGATGAACATGACGCCCAGGCCTGCCTGGACGTGATCAGGGCCGACGAAGTGCACACCGTGGACATCGCCCCGGCAGTGCGCGCCTTGGCGGCTGAAGTGGTGGAATTGAAAAGCGGCTCGCCGGCGCTGGTGGACTTCGTGGTCGGCAACGTCAAGGCACGCACGCGCATGGTGGCCCAATACACCATCGCCGGCGCGCGCGCAGGGCTGGTGATCGGTACCGACCACGCCGCCGAAGCGGTGATGGGCTTCTTTACCAAGTTTGGTGATGGTGCCTGCGACCTGGCGCCGCTGAGCGGCCTGGTAAAAAACCAGGTGCGGGCCATTGCACGCAGCTTTGGCGCGCCGGAGTCACTGGTGGAGAAGGTGCCGACTGCAGACCTGGAAGACCTGGCACCGGGCAAACCGGACGAAGCCTCGCATGGGGTCACCTACCAGCAGATCGACGCGTTCCTGCATGGGCAGCCGGTCGACCAGGCAGCGTTCGACATCATCGTGGCCACCTACCGCAAGACCCAGCACAAGCGCGAATTGCCGTTCGCCCCTTGATCAGGCTGTAACAACGCCTGTAGGAGCGGGTATACCCGCGAATGCGATGGTGGATCTGGCACCGCATTCGCGGGTAAAGCCGCCCCTACAGGGCTCGGCGTCAGCTGATTACTTGACGACAACCTTGCCTTTCATCATCGAGATGTGGCCCGGGAAGGTGCAGAAGAAGCTGTAGTCACCACCGGCTTCCAGCTTGGAAGGGTCGAACTTCACTTCGGTTTCTTTTTCCGGCGCGCCGATCATTTTGGTATGGGCAATGATCGCGGCGTTGTCAGCCTTGATGTAGTCCTTTTCCAGGCCCTGGCTCATGCCTTCGGTCGCAATGCCCTGCATGTCGGCAGTCTTGCTGATCACCAGGTTATGGCCCATGACGTTCTTCGGCAGGTTGCCGGAGTGGGTCAGTTTGACCGTGAATTCCTTGCAGCTTTTGTCGACGGTGATTTCCTTGGTGTTGAATGACATCTGGTCGGTGGAGTCGACAGTTACCGAGCACTCGGCGGCGAAGACAGAGGCGCTGGCGAGGGTCAGCAGGGATACCGCTACAGCTTTCGCAAACATCATGAATCTCCTTGGCAGGGTTTTATCAATTGCGAGACTGCCTGAAACCGTTCAGCACCCTGCTGATATGGGTCAAGGGGGTGTCAAGTGGCCAGTCAGTTGAATTGTTCAATGGATTGTATACAACCAATCTAAGAGCACATCATGCCCTTTTATTGGACGATGGGACAACCTCTCATTTAGGAGCAATACCAAATGCCCATCTCCCAGTTTCTGAACAGCCTGCTCGCCGCCTACGCCCACGGTGCTACCGGCGCGATCTGCGAATTCTCGCGCCCGGAATGAACCCGGCCTTGGAAGCGACGGTCAGCCACCGTACCCTGTCACCCTGAGTGACTGGAGGTGAGTAATGCCCGTACGTTCCGTTTGTGTGTTTTGCGGTGCCAGCATCGGCAGCAACCCCGCCTACCGTGAGGCGGCGGTCGCGCTGGGCCAGGCGATTGCCCGCCGAGGCTGGACGCTGGTGTATGGCGGTGGCGCTGTTGGCTTGATGGGTGTGGTAGCCGACGCCGCGATGGCAGCGGGTGGCGACGTGGTAGGGATCATCCCGCAGAGCCTGCTGGACGCCGAGGTCGGCCACAAAGGCCTGACGCGGCTGGAAGTGGTCGATGGCATGCATGCGCGCAAGGCTCGCATGGCCGAGTTGAGCGACGCGTTCATCGCCTTGCCGGGTGGCCTGGGTACGCTGGAAGAGCTGTTCGAGGTCTGGACCTGGGGGCAACTGGGCTACCACGCCAAGCCGCTGGGGCTGCTGGATGTGAACGGCTTCTACGACAAGCTTGGCGGGTTCCTCGACCATATCGTCGAGGAGGGTTTCGTGCGCCCGCAGCACCGGGATATGTTGCTGTTGGGGCAGCAGCCGGATGAGCTGCTAGCCGCGATGGACCGCTTTGTCGCGCCGGTGGCGCCGAAGTGGGTCGACAAGAACCCTGACTAAACCAGATTCAGGGGCTGCACAAAATCCTAAAGCGAGCATTGTACCTGTGGGAGATTCTATGGTTCCTGGCAAGGGTAGCCGCTGCATCTTCAGTGCCTGTGAGATCGAGCGCCGCCCGCGCGGCGCATCGCGAGCTGCGCTCGCTCCTACGTTTGTTTCGGGCCAGTAACCCCTGTGCCAGATGCGCGCGGCCGCCTTGTTCGTACGACGCGATTTTGAGGCATGCGCCAAGGCGTTCGCGCTCAAATCCCACAGGAATAATTGGCCCGAAACAAACGTAGGAGCGAGCGCAGCTCGCGATGCGCCGCGCGGGCGGCGCTCGCTCTAACAGGCGCTGCATACCTTGTGGCAAACACCTGTCAGCCCTGATGCGATCCCCGTGGGAGCTGGCTTGCCGGCGATTGGGCCGCAAGGCGGCCCCCGAAATCAGCGCGGAATGACTGGCTGGCGTGGCTTCTTGCCCTTGCCGCCACCGCCCTTGCCCGCTTCCTTGCGCTCCTTGGCCGCCTGCTGATTACGCGCAAACGCTTCGGCCTTGGCCTTTTCGCGCTTGTCCCACGGCTTGCTGCCATCGCTGCCACGCGGTGGCAGGCCCGTGTGCTGGGTCAGGATTTTCTGGTCCTTGCCCACTTTGTGGCTGCCCGACGGGGTCGAGTTCTTGCGGCGCGCGCTCTGGTAGCTGTCGGTCTGCGGCTGGTGCGCCGGAATCAACTGGTGCTTGCCAGGCCCGATCAGGTCGGCGCGGCCCATGCGCTGCAGCGCTTCGCGCAGCATTGGCCAGCCTTTCGGGTCGTGGTAGCGCAAGAATGCCTTGTGCAGACGGCGCTGCTCGTCACTCTTGACGATTTCCACACCTTCGCTCTTGTAGGTCACCTTGCGCAGCGGGTTCTTGCCCGAGTGGTACATGGCGGTGGCCGAGGCCATCGGCGACGGGTAGAACGCCTGTACCTGGTCGGCACGGAAGCCGTTGCCCTTGAGCCATAGCGCCAGGTTCATCATGTCTTCGTCGGTGGTACCCGGGTGCGCGGCAATGAAGTACGGGATCAGGTACTGCTCTTTACCCGCTTCTTTCGAGAACTTCTCGAACATGCGCTTGAAGCGGTCGTAGGTACCAATGCCGGGCTTCATCATCTTGTCCAGCGGGCCACGCTCGGTGTGCTCCGGGGCAATTTTCAGGTAGCCACCTACGTGGTGGGTGACCAGCTCCTTGACGTATTCCGGCGACTCCACGGCCAGGTCGTAGCGCAGGCCCGAGGCAATCAGGATCTTCTTCACCCCTGGCAGGGCGCGAGCCTTGCGGTACAGCTCGATCAGCGAACTGTGGTCGGTGTTGAGGTTCTCGCAGATGCCAGGGAACACGCACGAGGGCTTGCGGCAGTGCTTTTCGATGTCGTGGCTCTTGCACGCGATGCGATACATGTTCGCAGTCGGCCCGCCAAGGTCGGACACCACGCCGGTGAAGCCTGGCACCTTGTCACGCATCTCTTCGATTTCGTGCAGGATCGACTCGTGCGAGCGGTTCTGGATGATGCGGCCTTCGTGCTCGGTGATCGAGCAGAAGGTGCAGCCGCCGAAGCAGCCACGCATGATGTTGACCGAGAAACGGATCATCTCGTAGGCCGGGATACGCGCCTTGCCGTACGCCGGGTGCGGTACACGGGCGTAAGGCATGCCGAACACGTAGTCCATTTCCTCGGTGCTCATCGGAATGGGTGGCGGGTTGAACCACACGTCCACGTCACCGTGTTTCTGCACCAGTGCACGGGCGTTGCCCGGGTTGGTCTCCAGGTGCAGCACGCGGTTGGCGTGGGCATAGAGCACCGGGTCGTTACGCACCTTCTCGAACGATGGCAGGCGGATGACCGACTTTTCCCGCGTGACCGCCGGGCTGTCGAGAATCTGTACCACCTTGGCTTCGTTCGGGTCTTCCTGGTCGCCTTTGGCCTGCTCGATGGCGCAGGCCTGGGTGTCCTGGGTGTTCACGTAGGGGTTGATGATCTTGTCGACACGGCCTGGGCGGTCGATGCGGGTCGAGTCGATTTCGTACCAGCCCTGCGGCGTGTCACGGCGCACGAAAGCGGTGCCGCGCACGTCGGTGATGCTTTCGATGCTTTCGCCACTGGACAGGCGCTGGGCCACCTCGACCACCGCCCGCTCGGCGTTGCCGAACAGCAGGATGTCGGCGCTGGCGTCGATCAGGATCGAATGGCGAACCTTGTCCTGCCAGTAGTCGTAGTGGGCAATGCGACGCAACGATGCCTCGATGCCGCCGAGTACGATCGGCACATGCTTATAGGCTTCCTTGCAGCGCTGGCTGTACACCAGGCTGGCGCGGTCTGGTCGGCTACCGGCCAGGCCGCCTGGGGTGTAGGCGTCGTCGGAACGGATTTTCTTGTCCGCGGTGTAGCGGTTGATCATCGAGTCCATGTTGCCGGCGGCCACGCCGAAGAACAGGTTGGGCTCGCCGAGCTTCATGAAGTCGTCTTTGGACTGCCAGTTCGGCTGGGCAATGATGCCCACGCGGAAACCCTGGGCTTCCAGTAGCCGGCCGATGATGGCCATGCCGAACGAGGGGTGATCGACGTAGGCATCCCCGGTCACGATGATGATGTCGCAGGAATCCCAGCCGAGCAGATCCATCTCCTCCCTGCTCATTGGCAGGAAAGGTGCTGGCCCGAAGCATTCGGCCCAGTACTTGGGATAGTCGTAGAGTGGTTTGGCTGCTTGCATGTCAGTGACCGGTTCTGGTGTGCAGGAAAATCGCGGGCGCGAAATATAGCACAAATTTTGACCAAATCCGACTGGATTCGTGGGGGATTGGTGGGTGGGGTGACGGTTGGCTGACTTGGGGGTTGTAAGGGTGCCAGGTGTTCACCGCAACATTTTCAGCGCCTTGGCCATCGGGCGCACCGCACACCTTGTAGGAGCGGCCTTGCGTCGCGATGGGCTGCGCAGCAGCCCCAGGATTCAGTGCAAATGCAAACAGTGTGGGGGCTGCTGCGCAGCCCATCGCGACGCAAGGCCGCTCCTACAGTGAGTTATTCATCATCATCGAAGTTGTACATGCCCGGCGCGAGGTTTTCGAAGCGGGTGTACTTGCCGATGAACGCCAAACGGACAAAGCCGATCGGGCCGTTACGCTGTTTACCGATGATGATTTCCGCCACGCCCTTGTGCTCGGTCTCGGGGTGGTACACCTCGTCGCGGTACACGAACATGATCACGTCGGCGTCCTGCTCGATTGCACCGGACTCACGCAAGTCGGAGTTCACCGGGCGCTTGTTCGGGCGTTGTTCCAGCGAGCGGTTCAGCTGCGACAGGGCGATGACCGGGCAGTTGAATTCCTTTGCCAAGGCTTTGAGCGAGCGGGAAATCTCGGAAATTTCGTTGGTGCGGTTATCACCGGCCGAACCCGGAATCTGCATCAGCTGCAGGTAATCGACCATGATCATGGCGATTTCGCCGTGTTCACGGGCCAGGCGGCGGGTGCGCGCGCGCATTTCCGAGGGGCTGATGCCCGCGGTGTCGTCGATGAACAACTTGCGATCGTTGAGCAGGTTCACCGCCGAAGTCAGCCGCGGCCAGTCATCGTCGTCCAGCTGGCCGGAACGGACCTTGGTCTGGTCGATGCGGCCCAGCGACGACAGCATACGCATGATCAGCGACTCACCTGGCATTTCCAGCGAGAACACCAGCACGGCCTTGTCGGTACGCAGTACGGCGTTTTCCACCAGGTTCATGGCAAAGGTGGTCTTGCCCATCGACGGGCGGCCAGCAACGATGATCAAGTCGGCCGCCTGCAGGCCGCTGGTCTTCTCGTCCAGGTCGGTAAAGCCGGTGGATACACCGGTAATGTCGCTGTCGGAGTTGAACAAGGTGTCGATACGGTCGATGGCCATGGTCAACAGCTCGTTGACCCCCACCGGGCCACCGGTTTTCGGCCGGGCCTCGGCAATCTGGAAAATCTGCCGCTCGGCATCGTCGAGGATTTCTTCGGCGTTGCGCCCTTGCGGGTTGAAGGCGTTGTCGGCGATGTCGGTACTGATGCTGATCAGCTGGCGCAACGTGGCGCGCTCGCGAATGATCGCGGCATAGGCCTTGATATTCGCCACCGACGGTGTGTTCTTGGCCAGTTCGGCCAGGTACGCCAGGCCGCCGACTTGCGAAGACAGGCCTTCCTTGTCCAGTTGCTCGTGCAGGGTAACCACGTCGAATGGCTGGTTGGCGTCGGCCAACTTGTGCACGGCACGGAAGATCAGGCGGTGGTCATGCCGATAGAAATCGCCGTCCGATACCTGATCCAGCACCCGCTCCCAGGCGTTGTTGTCCAGCATCAGGCCACCGAGCACGGCCTGTTCGGCCTCGATGGAATGCGGCGGCACCTTGAGGGCTGCGGTTTGCAGGTCTAGCTGTTCGGAAGTGGTGATCTCGTTCATGGCCACGAAAGAATTCTGGAGGACGAAAAAGACAAAGGGCACGGCCTGTAGGAAACAGGACCGTGCCCGATGTTAACTGCCTGGCTCGCAGGGAGCCAGCCAGTCAGCGCAGCTTAGGCAGCTACGACAACCACACGCACAGTGGCTTCAACGTCGCTGTGCAGGTGCACAGCTACGTCGTATTCGCCAACCTGACGGATAGTGCCGTTCGGCAGACGAACTTCAGCTTTGGCCACTTCAACGCCAGAGGCGGTCAGGGCGTCAGCGATGTCGTGGGTGCCGATCGAACCGAACAGCTTGCCTTCGTCGCCAGCGGTGGCAGTGATGGTCACTTCCAGCTCGGCCAGTTGGGCAGCGCGGCTTTCAGCCGAAGCTTTCTTGTCAGCGGCTGCTTTTTCCAGCTCGGCACGACGCTCTTCGAACGCAGCCAGGTTGGCGGCGTTGGCAACGGTGGCCTTGCCGAATGGCAGCAGGAAGTTACGGCCGTAACCAGCCTTAACTTTTACTTTGTCGCCCAGGTTGCCCAGGTTAGCGACTTTTTCCAGCAGGATCAGTTCCATTTGGTAAAACCTCTTAACTTTTAACCTTCACCGTTCGCGGAGTCATTCCCCTTGGGGGACTTGCGACCGCGAAAATCAATCAGGCTGTCGACAATGGCCAAGACCACCAGCAACGGATAAATCAGCTGCATGATCAGCGGCAACGTCACGTACATGCCCACCAGCCAGAAACCGGCCAGTCGCCCCTGTGCCACCAGCCCGTGCATCAACGCGATGCCGGCCAGCACCAGTACCAGGCTGGAAGCCGATGCCAGAATGATGAACTGCGGACCGATAAACGGCGCCACCACCATCACTGCCACCAAGACCGCCATGGTCTGTTTCGGCAACTTCAGCTCGCGAAACTCGCGACCGAAGCCTCCAGGGTTGTACAACGCTGCTTGCCAATAGCGCGCCAGCATCAACGCCAGCACACTGAACAATTGCACCGTCACTGCTGTGGAGGCGACCAGCACAGGGCGGATCAGCTCACCGGAGAGCACGGGCTCCCCTTCGATTTTCGGCATGGCTTCGGCAAACGCCTTGGCCAGCATATCGAAGGTCTGCGCCAGCGCCAGATCAAGCACGAGGCTGAAAGCCACGGCGAACACGGCACTGGCCAGCAACACCCGGCTCCAGGGATGCTCGGCACGCAACATGGCGGCCAAGGCCAGGGCACCCGCAATCACCAGAAAGGTGATGGGATCGCCCATGACCCACACAGCCAGCCCGGCGAGCAAGCCGCCGACGATGACCGATGTAGCATCCCTGAACCCACGCCGCAGCAGCACAAGGCTGCCGGCAGCGGCACTCAACCAGAACAGCAGCGGCAGTACCGCGCTGATGACCACCACCAGGGTGGCCTGCATACGACCGCGCATGATGAAACTTGCTAACGCTCGCATGCTAGTCCCTTACTGCTTGTCGACGACCCGGTCTCAGCGGCCGTGGCTGTCGGTGTAGGGCAGCAGGGCCAGGAAGCGGGCGCGCTTGATAGCGGTAGCCAGCTGACGCTGATAACGAGCTTTGGTACCGGTGATACGGCTTGGAACGATCTTGCCGGTTTCGGATACGTAAGCTTTCAGGGTGTTGAGATCTTTGAAGTCGATCTCTTTCACGTCTTCAGCAGTGAAGCGGCAGAATTTACGACGACGGAAGAAACGTGCCATTTAATAGGCTCCTCTAAAGGTCCGTGGATTACTCGTCAGCGTTATCGCTGGAGTCGCTGTCATTGCTGTCGTCGCCTTCGGCGGAGTCAGCATGCTCAGGACGCTCGCGACGCTCACGGCGCTCGCTGCGGTTCTCTTCAGCCTTCAGCATCTCGGACTGGCCGGTAACGGCTTCGTCACGACGGATGACCAGGTTACGGATCACGGCATCGTTGTAGCGGAAGTTGTCTTCCAGCTCGGCCAGGGCCTTGCCGGTGCACTCAACGTTCAGCATCACGTAGTGAGCCTTGTGAACATTGTTGATTGCGTAGGCCAGTTGACGACGGCCCCAGTCTTCCAGGCGGTGGATTTTGCCACCATCTTCTTCGATCAGCTTGGTGTAACGCTCAACCATGCCGCCGACTTGTTCGCTCTGGTCCGGGTGAACCAGGAAGATGATTTCGTAATGACGCATGAATGCTCCTTACGGGTTAGTAGTCTGCCAGTGAATCTGGTCAGACAAGGAGTGAATGACACTGTATGTCTTGCACGGAGGGGAGGCACATGAGCGCCTGCCAGCTCGGCAAGGGGCGCAATTGTAGAGAAGGCGTTGCGCACAAGCAAGGCAATTGGCGAATATTTGAACAGCCTGAAACATATTCACATGGCGTCAAGCCCCCTTCGCGGGCACGCCCGCTCCCACAGGAAAGCTGCGTTGCCAGAGGCAGCAGCGAACCTGTGGGAGCGGGCATGCCCGCGAAGGGGCCGTTACAGGCTGAAGATCAGCGCTTGGCCTGGCGCTGACGCACGGCCTCAAACAGGCACACGCCCGTGGCGACCGATACGTTAAGGCTGCTGACGCTGCCGCTCATCGGCAATTTCACCAGGAAGTCGCAATGTTCGCGGGTGAGGCGGCGCATGCCCTTGCCTTCAGCGCCCATGATCATCACCAGCGGCCCGGTCAGGTCTTGCTGGTAGATCTCCTGCTCGGCCTCACCCGCGGTGCCGACCACCCACAGGCCACGTTGCTGCAATTTCTCCAGCGTACGCGCCAGGTTGGTGACAGCCACCAGCGGAATGACCTCGGCAGCGCCGCAGGCCACCTTGCGCACCACCGGGGTCAGGGTGGCCGACTTGTCCTTGGGCACGATCACTGCCGTGGCGCCGGCCGCATCGGCAGTACGCAGGCAGGCGCCAAGGTTGTGCGGGTCGGTCACACCGTCCAGCACCAGGATCAGCGGCGGGGTTTCCGTGCGCTCGAGCAACTCTTCGAGCATCAGTTCGCCCCACACCTGGCTAGGGCTGACCTCGGCGACAACGCCCTGGTGCACACCCTCGACCCAGGCATCCATTTCGCGGCGCTCGGCCTGGCCAACCGCCACGCGGTTTTCCGCGGCCAGTGCCAACAGCGCCTGCAGGCGTGGCTCGCTGCGCCCTTCCGACAGCCAGATCTGCTTGACCCGCTTCGGATGGTGCTGCAGCAATGCCTGCACGGCGTGCACGCCGTAGATCTTTTCCAGCTGACTCATGACTTGCTCTTGCTCTTGCGTGGCGCACCGGACTTCGGTGGGCCTTTACGGTGCTTGGTCGGTTTGCCAGTGGCCTTGCCACCTTTGTCCGACTTGCTGCTGGCGTGGCCGCCCGTGCGCGCCTCGCTCATCAGCGCCTTTTTCATCTCGCGGCTCTTGCGCACTTCGGCATTACGCTGCACGGCGTCTTTCGGGAAGTAGGCTTCGGCGGCTTCGCTTTTACGGCTGCGCGGCTTGGGCGTGGCCTTCGCCTCGCTCAGCGGCGGCTGCTCGGCCTGGTCAGCTGCTGGCGCGGCGCCGCGCTGCTTGCGACCGATAGGTGCCGCCAGGGTCGACTGGGCCACTTCGAAGTCGATCTTGCGCTCGTCCAGGTCTACCCGCATGACCTTCACTTCGATGGTGTCGCCCAGGCGGAAACTGCGCCCGGTGCGCTCGCCGGACAGGCGATGGTGCACCGGGTCGAAGTGGTAGTAGTCGCCCGGCAGCGCACTGACGTGCACCAGGCCTTCCACGTAGATGTCGGTCAACTCGACGAACAGGCCGAAGCCGGTCACGGCGGTGATCACACCCGGGAAGGTCTCGCCCACGCGGTCTTTCATGAACTCGCACTTGAGCCAGTTGACCACGTCGCGGGTGGCTTCGTCGGCCCGGCGCTCGGTCATCGAGCACTGCTCACCCAGTTGCTCGAGGGTGTTCTCGTCGTACGGGTAGATGCGCGCCTTGGGAATGCTCATGGCACCAGCCCGCTTGACGTGCGGGGTGTCGACCTTGGAGCGGATGATGCTGCGAATGGCGCGGTGCACCAGCAGGTCCGGGTAACGGCGGATCGGCGAGGTGAAGTGGGTGTAAGCCTCGTAGTTGAGGCCGAAGTGGCCATTGTTCTCGGTGCTGTACACGGCCTGGCTCAGCGAGCGCAGCATCACCGTCTGGATCAGGTGGAAGTCCGGGCGCCCGGCGATGCTCGCCAGCAGGGCCTGGTAATCCTTCGGCGACGGGTCCTTGCCTTTGTGCAGGCTGAGGCCCAGCTCGCCAAGGAAGGCGCGCAGTTTTTCCAGGCGCTCCGGCGGCGGGCCGTCGTGCACACGGTACAGGGCTGGCACGCCGTGCTTCTGCAGGAACTCGGCAGTGGCCACGTTGGCAGCCAGCATGCACTCTTCGATCAGCTTGTGGGCATCGTTGCGCACGGTCGGGCGGATTTCCGCGATCTTGCGCTCGTCACCGAAGATGATGCGGGTTTCCTGGGTCTCGAAGTCGATGGCGCCACGGGTGTGACGCGCCTCCACCAGCACCTTGTACAGGTTGTACAGGTTCTTCAGGTCTGGCACGACCGCCTTGTACTCTTCGCGCAGCGCCTTGCCTTCACGGGTGCGCGAGTGCTCGAGCATGCTGCTGACCTTGTTGTAGGTCAGGCGGGCGTGGGAGTGGATAACGCCTTCGTAGAACTGATAGTCGACCATCTGGCCGGCCTTGTTCATGGTCATTTCGCAGACCATGGCCAGGCGATCGACGTGCGGGTTCAGCGAGCACAGGCCGTTGGACAGCTCCTCGGGGAGCATCGGCACCACGCGCTCGGGGAAGTACACCGAGTTGCCGCGCTGCTGCGCTTCGACGTCCAGGGCCGAACCCAGGCGTACATAGCTGGACACGTCGGCAATGGCCACATACAGGCGCCAGCCACCGGAGAACAGGCGCAGCTTGCCCAGCGGCTCGCAATACACGGCGTCGTCGAAGTCGCGGGCGTCTTCACCGTCGATGGTGACGAACGGCAGGTGACGCAGGTCGATGCGCTTCTCTTTGTCCTTGTCTTCGACTTCAGAGCGGAACTTGCGCGCTTCCTTGATCACGTCCTTGGGCCACACATGGGGGATATCGTAGCTGCGCAGGGCAACGTCGATTTCCATGCCGGGGGCCATGTAGTTGCCAATGACCTCCACCACGTCGCCTTGCGGCTGGAAGCGCGGGGTTGGCCAATGGGTGATCTTGATCTCGACGAACTGGCCGATCTTGGCACCACCGTTGCGCCCCGCAGTCACCAGCACTTCTTGCTGGATCTTGGGGTTGTCGGGGGTCACATAGCCGATGCCGCCTTCTTCGAAGTAGCGGCCGACCACGCTTTCGTGGGCGCGGGAGATGACCTCGACCAGCACGCCTTCGCGACGGCCGCGGCGGTCCACGCCGGACACGCGCGCCAGGCCGCGGTCACCGTCGAACACCAGGCGCATCTGCGACGGGCTGAGGAACAGGTCTTCGCTGCCGTCATCTGGAATAAGGAAACCGAAGCCGTCGCGGTGGCCAGAGACGCGGCCGCAGATCAGGTCCAGCTTGTCTACCGGGGCATAAGTGCCGCGCCGGGTATAGATAAGCTGGCCATCGCGCTCCATGGCACGCAGACGGCGGCGCAAGGCTTCGATCTGGTCTTCTTCATACAGACCAAACTCTTTCGCCAGCTCCTCGCGTGCGGCGGGCTCGCCACGGTCGGCAAGGCGTTGCAGGATCAGCTCACGGCTGGGAATGGGGTTATCGTATTTTTCCGCTTCGCGAGCGGCCTCGGGATCGAGGGATTGCCAATCGGCCATCAGAAGGGGTTCACCTTGGGGTATATAGATAGGAATTCTGGCATAGGCGTATTGAAACCGGAAATGTCGGCCTTGGACAGCCCCCGCTGCAGTGCGTAAACAGCAGGAATAGGCCAGTGGAATCAACAAGTTGAAATTTTTGAATTTTTTTTTGCCAAGGGGGTTTACAGCCCCCCAAGCCGTCCGTATAGTGCGCACCACAACGACGGACTAGCCCGAAGTTGTAATAGAGATTAGCGGCGCTGTAAAGCACCAAATAATCTCGAATGTGTGCCCAGGTGGCGGAATTGGTAGACGCGCTGGTTTCAGGTATCAGTGACCGCAAGGTCGTGGAAGTTCGAGTCTTCTCCTGGGCACCAAGTATTTCAAGTAACAGATGACCAAGGATCTGTTACTACTGTGTGAAAGCGAACGATTTTCGCCTTCTCCAGATGATGTAAAGCTTTGCCCAGGTGGCGGAATTGGTAGACGCGCTGGTTTCAGGTATCAGTGACTTAACGGTCGTGGAAGTTCGAGTCTTCTCCTGGGCACCATACAAAAACCCACTAGCTTGCTAGTGGGTTTTTTCTTGCCTGCGATTTTTGTACCCTCCCCCACCCCTTGCACCATGGTCTGACGATGAATTTATCGTCACCCGGCCACATGAGAAACGATTTCGTTTACCATTGTTTCCAAATATGTTGCCGTAAGCGAGGAAGTACCCGCATGACGATCCGCCCGCAACCGCTGATGCGTACCTTGGCCGCCGCCGTGCTGAGCCTGGTAATCGGCGCTCCGGCCGCCATGGCTGACGCACCGGTCACCCTGACCATGTACAACGGTCAGCACAAGGAAATCGGCGAAGCCATCGCCAAGGCCTACGAGGCCAAGACCGGTATCCACATCAATATCCGCAAAGGCAGCAGCAACCAGCTGGCCAGCCAGATCATCGAGGAAGGCGATCGCTCGCCGGCCGACATCATCTACACCGAAGAATCGCCACCGCTGAACAACCTGGGCGAGCTGGGCCTGCTGGCGAAGATCGACGACGCCACGCTGAACATGCTGCCCAAGGAATATGTGGCTGCCAACGGCACCTGGATGGGCGTTACCGCGCGCACCCGCGTGGTGGTCTACAACCCGAAGAAGATCGACGAGAAAGACCTGCCGACCACCGTCATGGACTTCGCCAACCCTGACTGGGAAGGGCGCGTAGGCTATGTACCGACCAGCGGTGCGTTCCAGGAGCAGGCCGTTGCCATCCTGAAGATGCACGGGCGTGAAGCCACCGAAGAATGGCTGACCGGCCTGAAGGCCTTCGGCAAGACCTACACCAACAACATGGTCGCGCTGAAGGCCGTGGAAAAAGGCGAAGTGGCTGCCGTACTGGTGAACAACTATTACTGGTACGCCCTGGAGCGTGAGCGCGGCAAGCTCGATTCGAAACTGTACTACCTGGCCGACGGCGACGCCGGCAATCTGGTGACCATCTCGGGCGCCGCGGCCGTGAAGGCCAGCAAGCACCCGAAAGAGGCCCAGGCCCTGCTCAACTGGATGGCCAGCGAAGAAGGCCAGCGCGTGATCACCCAGACCACCGCGGAGTACCCATTGCACAAAGGCATGGTTTCGGACCGCGGCCTGAAACCGTTCGATGAACTGCGCCCGCCGAAGATTTCGCCAGCTGACCTGGGTAATGCCGAAGAAGCCATCGAGCTGGAACGCGAGGTCGGCCTGCTCTGATGACCGCCGCCCTGTCCACCCCGCTGCCGGTACGGTTCGTACCGCGCCGCAAGCGCCCTTCGATCTGGGTCGTGCTGCCTGTGCTGTTCCTGGTGGCGATGAGCTTGCTGCCCCTGGCCTATGTGGCGATCAAAGCCTGGGAAGCCGGCTGGCACGAAGCCCTGTACCTGCTGTGGCGGCCCTTTGTCTGGGGGCTGATGCGCAATACCCTGCTGCTGATGGTCGGTGTAACGCTGACCTGCATGGTGGTCGGTCTGGCGCTGGCCTGGCTGCTGGAGCGCAGCAACCTGGCCGGTCGCCGGCTGTGGGGGGTGGTGCTGTGCCTGCCGTTTGCCGTACCGTCGTTCGTCAGCAGCTTCACCTGGGTATCGCTTAGCTCGGACTTCGAAGGGTTGGGCGGGGCGATCATGGTCATGGCCCTGTCCAAGTACCCGCTGGTGTTCCTGCCGGTGGCCGCGACCCTGCGCAATCTCGACACCTCCCTGGAGGAGTCGGCGCGCACCCTGGGTTGTAGCCGCTGGGGCGTATTCACCAAGGTGACCCTGCCCCTGCTGTGGCCGTCGATGCTTGGCGGTGCCCTGCTGATTGCCCTGCACATGCTGGTGGAGTTCGGTGCGCTGTCGATTCTCGGCCTGCAAACCTTCACCACGGCGATTTACCAGCAGTTCGAACTGGAGTTCAGCAACGCCAACGCGGCCATGTTGTCTGCCGTCCTGTTGGCGATGTGCCTGGTGATGCTGTGGCTGGAGCTGCGCGTGCGCGGCAAGACCCGCCATGTACGCATCGGCCAGGGCGTGGCACGCCGTGCACAACCGGTGCGGCTGCGTGGTTGGGCGGTGCCGGCGCAGCTGTTCTGCCTGGGCCTGGCAGTGCTGGGCAGCGGCATTCCCCTGGCGATGCTCGGCTACTGGCTTGGCGTAGGTTCGTCAGCGGCATTCCCGGTGTCGGCCATTTCCAAGGCGCTGTTCACCTCACTGTCGGTGTCACTTGGCGGTGCCGGCTTCTGCGTGCTGTTGGCGCTGCCGATCAGCTTCCTGGTGGTGCGCTACAAAGGCCGCCTGGCGATCTGGGCCGAGCGCCTGCCGTACCTGCTGCACGCCCTGCCCGGCCTGGTGATCGCCCTGACCCTGGTGTTCTTCGCCTTGCACTATGTGCCGGCGCTGTACCAGACCACGGCGCTGTTGCTGCTGGCCTATGCACTGCTGTTCCTGCCGTTGGCGCAATCGCCGGTGCGCACCGCGCTGAACAAGGCTTCGCCAACGCTGGAAGAAGCTGCGCGTACGCTGGGTGCGAGCAGTTTTGCCGCGTTCTGCCGGGTGACCCTGCCGATTATCTTCCCGGCCATGGCGGCAGCGTTTGCCCTGGTGTTCCTGGATGCCATGAAAGAGCTTACGGCAACGCTGCTGCTCAGCCCGACCGGCATGACCACCCTGGCGACCGAGGTGTGGGCGCATACGGCAAACGTCGAGTTCGCGGCGGCGGCGCCTTATGCGGCATTGCTGATTGTGGTGTCGGGGTTGCCGGTGTATTTGCTGACTACGCGGATGTATCTGAACAAGGCTTGAAAGCTTGCCCAGGCTGCCATGTGGCCTGGGCACAAGCCTGAGTACTTGAGACTTCATCACAAGTTCACTTTAAAACTCCCACCAGCCAGTTGAAAGCAAAGAACAAGGTCGTCGACACTACAAGCCCCATCCAAGACGGCAACAAAACTCTTTTAATAGGCCTTGGAAAATTCTCGAGATCTGAAACATCTGCCACACCTTTTCGAACAAACAACCCTGGAATCATCAGCATATTTGCCGCCAGGCAAGTACGCATTAATTTTCCAACAAGACCAGCCGCTGAAAAGTTTTCCCTGTTACTCTGAATATACTTGCATTTCGCTAAAGCTTTTTCGATAGCCTCTATAGATCGACAAGCTAAGTAAACCATCACACACACGCTGATTGCCATACAAGCGAGCAGGATAGACGCGATTATCGTCAAAGCTACGGCACTCATTCTCGCGCTCTTCCTTCAGGCCCGGCTGACACTATACCCCGGTGCCTGGCACTGCACTAGTAGGTAACTAACCAAGACTATTGTGCGAAATTCCTTACAAATTTAACGATGAAGACAGCTCGCTTCTGCTCACCGCAGGCTCCAGCCGAAAACTACTAATAGCCTACCAATTTCAACCACACCCAAAGACCAATGAGCGATAAAAAAACAGCCACATGAACAAACCACAAGCCAACTAGCATACGCCGCAAACAACCAGGAAACCTCTTTACATCCTGACGATCCAGAAGGCCTTTACGAATACAAATCGCCCTCATCGACGACATGACGGACGCCGAACCGGTACGCATCACTTTACCTAGCAAGCCGGCGGAGCTAAAAATCCTTTTGTTACCCGAAACCATTGAACTATTAGAAAGTAACGATTCTATGTAATTTACATAACGAACTGAAATATAAATCCACACAAATATGACTATAAACATAGCTACCATCAAAGGAAGACCTAACCACCTCGTGTCGAAGCTAGTCATTGCGGCACCTCATATAACAACTCACCAACCATCTCACCGATATCACCTACGGCCGTACCGCCTATAGCACCACCAACAGCAAGGTATCTGCTCCAGCCGTCGCTCACAGCGCCAGCTCCCATGGAAGCATGGGCGAGCAGGCTTTTCAAAAACTCGTAGTTATCCAGAAGAAAGTCATCTACCCCTGCGCCGTTAATCTCAAGCTGATGATGTATTCCCGCCGCCTTCGCCATCAAGAGTGCTTCATGACCTGTGCACATGGGCGTGCTGGGATCACCAACAATCACAAGCTCCCCGCCGACAACCACACCATTGGCGATATGTGCATTCCGCACATCAAACTTGGCCCGCTGATTGGCCGACATGGGCGTGCCAGCCTTCAGCGACTCATACGATTGCGCCTGAGGATTGATAAAGCTGCGTGCCTCGGACATGGTCGCACCTCACGCGTACTTCTTGTTGTTGATGCGGTCCCAACCCCCAGTGACATTACCGCCGGCGCTGCCATCGAGACGTTTCTGCCGGGTGTAGGTTGTCTTGATGCGGCCGTAGTTCAATTGAATCACTTCTATCGGCACCCCGGCGCTGGCGCTCTGGGCGTAATCGGCGATGATCACTTCTTCGAGAACGACTTCGTAGTACTTGAGCTTTTCGGTACCGGCACGGCACACCACTAGCTTCACTTCCTTCAGGTGCTGGCCGGCACAGCTGGCCTCGAGCAGCTTGCAGCTGGCTCTGTCCAGATACTTGGTGAAGGTGAAATTGCTGAGTACGCAGATTTACTCGAACAAAGCTTGAAATCAAGTCCAGGCTGTTGGTCAGCCTGGACCACCATCAGACTTCACGCTATCTGATTCCCATAGCAACTAATTTGGATTTACTGCAAACTCAGGTACGTCCATGCTCGGAATGCGACCATCATCGAAAAACAGATAATGAGGATTAACACCCCACCTACAATGATCCGCTTCATCCCCACGGGGAAACGCTCGACCTCGCTCAAATCGACTAGCCCCCTGCGGGCATAGGGGCCCGGGAACATCAGTACGCCTCCAATGACGCACGTCCGTAAAACCTTCCCAATCAAGCCCGCCCCGGAAAAAGTAATTTTCATATTTCCAATGTACTTGGAGTTAATCAATAACGCTTCAATCCCATCAGTATGCTTGTGAGCCACGTATATCAGTACCAACATAGCCAGGCAACCCGGCCCTAAGATGGACATCCATACCAGCGCTGGCTCAATACTCATTCCGCCACCCTCCGATACAAATACTCACCAATAACTTCACCTCCTTCTGCTCCAATATTCCCACCAACGACACTACCCATCGCCCCTCCCAAGACTGCGCAGGCAAGCGCACCAGGCCCCGTGGTAACTCCCAACACAAAAGTACAGCCAGCAGTAGCAAGGAAACTCCCCACAGAGCCTCCTATGCTCCCTCCACCCAACCCCAATGCCAAAGGGCTATGGGCTATTGCCAATACAGCAGCCAAGTAAAAAATAGTACGATCAGTGTAATTAGTAGAATCTGAGCAACCCATAAACGCACTAACAATTTCTTCAGATCGACTGGAGTCTTGCGGACGTCTTCGCCATCTAACATTCCTTTACGAACGCTAAAGGATCTCATTGTTAACATTGCTGAAATTGAGCCGAGGCGCATGACCCTTCCAAACAGGCCAGAGCTGCCGTACATCTCCCTATTAACGACCACCATGCGACTATTCGACAAGTATGATTCGATACGACCCAAGCATCGATGCGCAACAAAGGCCAGTACAGCGAACATCAAGAAGGGTGAAATAATCAAAAAAACACCGAGCACAGCCAACTGCTGGCTATTCATCGTACGGCCTCATAAAAAATCTCACCCAAAGTCTCGCCTCCCATTTTTCCTAGCGCCCCACCAGCCATACCACCAGCGGCCCCCCCCAGCACTGCGCACGCGATAGTTGCCGTTCCTCCCGTGGGAATACCGACCGCAACACAGACCATTGGGCCCAATGCTGCCCCAACATATCCAATCGCACCTCCAATCCCCCAGCTAGCGGCCAATGAACTTCGCTCGATATACTTAACTCTTCGACAATCATCCTCTCGACCGAGCATGCAAGCTTGACGAATCGATAACTCCGTTGACGCCAAATCCAGCGCCATGCCCACATACGCCCCCTTTTTAATCCAACTAGCGGCCCTCGCCACACCCGCTATCTTTTCTGAGTAACCGCTAATTTCGCCAGTATGCAAAAAACTTTTTGTAGATATACCAAGCGCCCTCTTGATCTTGCCCCTGCTTCGCAACCCTGACCCATATGCGGCCATGCCATCCAATTGCGCCTCCAACTTCAGAAACAAAGCTGTGCGCTTCGCATAAAAATCATTACGCTCTTTCAACGTACCGTGATTCAAATACTCTCTATGAAGCTGCTCAATCTCTTCAAGCGTTTTCTTGATAGCTTCGACGTGCTTACTCCAGGCGTCACTGGCTACGCCTGCGCCTATGGAAGCACGGACCAGCAAACTCTGCAGCAACTCATAGTTCTCCAGTAGGAATCCATCAATTCCCCCTCCGCCCAACTCAATGTCCAGGTGTATTCCAGCCGCCTTCCCCATGAGGAAAGCTTCATGACTGGTGCAGGTCGGAGTGCTTGGGTCACCCAAGATTACAAGCTCGCCAGGGAACACCACACCATTGGCGATATGTGCATTCAGCACATCAAACTTGGCCCGCTGATTGGCCGACATGGGCGTGTCAGCCTTCAGCGACTCATACGATTGCGCCTGAGGATTGATAAAGCTGCGTGCCTCGGACATGGTCGCACCTCACGCATACTTCTTGTTGGCGATGCGGTCCCAGCCGCCGGTCACGTTGCCGCCCGCGCTGCCGTCGCGGCGTTTCTGCCGCGTATAGGTGGTCTTGATGCGGCCGTAGTTCAATTGAATCACTTCTATCGGCACCCCGGCGCTGGCGCTCTGGGCGTAATCGGCGATGATCACTTCTTCGAGAACGACTTCGTAGTACTTGAGCTTTTCGGTACCGGCACGGCACACCACTAGCTTCACTTCCTTCAGGTGCTGCCCGGCACAGCTAGCCTCCAGCAGCTTGCAGCTAGCACTGTCCAGGTATTTGGTGAAGGTAAAGTTGGTGAGTGTGGTGCGGCCTGATGATGCGCCACCCGCTGAGCTTGCGGTGGCAGAGGTGCTCTGATTGGCACCGAACTTGTAGCCGATGATTTCGATCCAGTTGGCGTACTGCTCGTCCAGTGCTTCGCCAGTGATTTCCGCGATTTGAATATAGGCATCGAAAGCCATGCTTACCTCTCCTTGGTAAAAATTGGGCTGATAACGACGATGTTCCGACATCGCCGTACTGAGGTTGTTCCTGAAGAAAGCGGCGAAGTTTGCCGAGCGCCTTCAGGCAAGATCGACACTAGCTCCCTGCGTCTAGCGCTGCAACAGCAAACATTCTAACGAGACCTATTTGGGAAATACCCTACAATTTTGAGGAAGATGCAGACTTGATCACGTAAATGAATGTTTCACCTTCATATTCAGCGCTGTCTACAAATTCGCCAACATCCGACGCACGATCAGGCCATGTACCTGGCCAACCGGCAGCATGTACAGCCGGCCAAAGGCATTGAAACACCGCACCGACGTGGTCACTTTCAAGCGCTGCCCATTCACATCCATGCAGACCATCACCGCCAAGTGCGTATCGCGCGACGTCAGCACCAGTTGCTGGTCGCTGATGGCCTCGACAGTGAAGAAGTCCAGATGCTCGCCGTCGGCTGGCACATGCCCAGGATTCTGGGGAGTGAAGCCATGGATATCGGCGACATTGAATCGACGCGAGATGAAGTCACGAATGCGGAAGGCCTTGGCCAGCCAGGCGGGAACATCCGAGGTCATGGCGCAGTAGGCTTGCAGGGCGGTCATCGGGGCAGTGAGCTGTATGCTGGCACTGTGGAGAAAATCGAGGTCTGCCTGGGCGGCGACCAATTGGGCGGACATGAGCAACTCCCTTTGTCATGTGTCGCTGACAGCATAGCAACATGACTTGCTGTAGGAGCGGCCTTGTGTCGCGAAAGGGCCGCGAAGCGGCCCCAGCAATAGATGTGTTTACGCGAATATCCTGGGACCGCTTTGCGGCCCTTTCGCGACGCAAGGCCGCTCCCACAAGAAGAGACTGCGCAGGATTCAGGCCCGGAACTGGCCCAGGCTGGCGCGTAGCTGAGCCGCCAAGTCATCCAGCACCTTGCTGCTGGCCGTGGTCTGCATCACCACCTCAGCCGAGCGTTCGGCCTGGGCATGGATGTTCTCCACCCGCCCCCGCACCGCCTGTGCGCCATGGGCCTGTTGTTCGGCTGCGCGAGTCGCCAAACCAATGGCCGCGTGAACTTGCTCCACCGCAGCCTGCACCGACTGCTGGCGACGTTCGTTGTCGCGCAGCACCAACAGGCCTTCACTGGCCTTGAGCCCGGCCTGGCTGATAGTAGCCACGGCCTCCTTGGCGCCCTTCTGTAACGCGGCGATGTGCGACTGTATATCGCCAGTGGAGCTTTGTGTCTTGCTCGCCAGCGCCCGCACCTCATCGGCCACCACGGCAAACCCGCGCCCGGTCTCGCCTGCCCGGGCCGCCTCGATGGCGGCGTTCAAGGCCAGCAGGTTGGTCTGCTCGGCGATGCCGTGAATAACCGTCAGCACCACTTCGATCTGCTCACTCTGCTTGGCCAGGCGCTCGATCACCTGGGAGCCCGTCTCCACTTGGCCGGCCAGGTTCTCGATCAAGCTCGCCAGCTGGGTCGAGCTGCGGCTGTTCTCGTCGGTGGCCTGGCGAATATCCACCACCTGCTGCAGAGCCGCCTGCATCGCATGGCTTTCGGCCTGGGCTTCGTCAGCCATGCTCGACAGGTCGCGCAGGCTGGCTGCCACTTCATCACGCTGCAGCGCGGCAGCAGCATCGGCGCCGGCATTGCGCTGGGCCATCGCGCCTATCTCCACGCCGGTACGCTGCGCCACTTCGCCCGCCTCCCGCACGATTGGCTGCAGCTTGTCGACAAAACGGTTCACCGCCGAGGCCATGTCGCCAATTTCATCGCGGCTGTCGAGCGACACGCGCTTGGTCAGGTCGCCCTCGCCGGCCGCAAGGTCATTCAGGGCAGTTATCAACAGGCGCAACTTGCTCAGCACCCGGCGCCCCAGCACCACGGCCACGACCAGCAATACACCTAGCCCCACCACCGCCAAGCCCAGACCGATGCGCCAACGCAGCTCGGCAGCGGCATCGCGTACGGTCTGCGCGGTATTGGCCTGCATTGCCGCTGCACTGCCCTGTGCTTTCTCCAGACGTTCGCGCAGGGTGTTGCCGCTGTCGGCGGCAGCACCGTTCAGGCTGTCGCCAACCAACTGCTCACCACTGGCAATCAGCGCCGAAAAGCGCTGGTCAAGGGCCTTGAGTTCCTGGTCGATGCCTGCGGTGGAAACCCCCATGACCACTTTGCCGATTTCCGCACCATTGGGGTTGATCGGCGCTTCCACGAAGTACACCGCCGGGTCGCGCCGGGCGGCGTCGATCACCTTGTCCAGCGCGCGCTCGCCTTGGCCTTTCTCCATCAACGCCTGGTTGATCGGGTTTTGCCGGTTCAGGTAGCGGGTCAGGTGCTGCCCCTGGGCGTCGTCGTAGATCACGAACAGCACATTGGGATTGCGCTGGGCGCGGCGGGCGAAGTCGGAGAGTACCGGCACGTCGTTATCCCAGATCGCCCGCGGGGCGACCGAGGCCAGTAACTCGGCCATGTCGCTGGCCGAATCCTTGAGGTTCTTCTCCAGGGTGCTGCGCAGTTGCTGCTGCTCGCTTTGCAGGCGCGTCGCCAACCCCGCGCTGAGGCGCTGGCGAGTGCTACTGGACAGGCCGTCGAGGCCCGAACGTACATCCTGCCCGGCTTGCTCCAGCTCGCTGGCGAGTTGGCGGCTGTCATTACCCAGGCGCTCGCCAAGGTCGGCCTCAAGGGCAGTCACCGTGCTGCGGGTGAGGGCAACGGCAACCAGTACCTGCACCAAAAGCGCGATACCAAGGGCAACAAACACAGGCCGCAGAAGGCGGCTTCGTAACAGTGAGAGGATGGCAGACACGTTGTAACCCTCGTGTTTTCTGGCGCCACTATTTTGATGGCATCGTCAGATGTTTCTTACAGCAAGGGTTGTGCCGGGGGGAGCAGGGATATGCGCCAAGGTTGAGCAACGGGGTTGCCTAGGCTGGTCCTATCGCCTGCAAGCCAGCTTCCACAGAAAGCCCACAGCGCTCAAGGCAGGCATACGCCACAAACAAAAACGCCGCAGCCCCTTTCAGGGCCACGGCGTCAGATCAGCCTGGAGGGCAGATCAGGCGAACGGATGACGCAGGACGATGGTCTCGTTGCGGTCCGGGCCGGTCGAAATGATGTCGATCGGGGCGCCGACCAACTCTTCGATGCGCTTGATGTAGTTGCGCGCGGCCTGCGGCAGCTCTTCCAGGGTTTTCACGCCCAGGGTCGACTCGCTCCAGCCTGGCATCGCTTCGTACACCGGCTCCAGGCCGATGTAGCTGTCGGCATCGGAAGGTGCGTCGATGACGGCACCGTTCTCGTTCTTGTAGCCAACGCAGATGTTGATGGTTTCCAGGCCGTCGAGCACGTCCAGCTTGGTCAGGCAGATGCCCGAGATGCTGTTGACGTCGATGGCGCGACGCAGGATCACGGCGTCGAACCAGCCGCAACGGCGAGCACGGCCGGTGGTGGAGCCGAATTCGTGGCCACGCTTGGCCAGGGTTGCGCCGGTTTCGTCGAACAGCTCGGTCGGGAACGGACCGGAACCCACGCGCGTGGTGTAGGCCTTGGTGATGCCCAGGATGTAGTCCAGGTACATCGGGCCCACGCCGGAACCGGTGGAGATACCACCAGCCGTGGTATTGGAGCTGGTGACGTACGGGTAGGTACCGTGGTCGATGTCCAGCAGCGAACCCTGGGCGCCCTCGAACATGATGTCCTTGCCGGCGCGGCGCAGGTTGTGCAGCTCGGCGGTGACGTCGAGCATCATCGGCTTGAGCTGTTCAGCGTAGGCCATGCACTCGTCCAGGGTCTGCTGGAAGTCGATGGCCGGCTCTTTGTAGTAGTTCACCAGCTGGAAGTTGTGGTAATCCAGCAGCTCACCGAGCTTGGCAGCGAAACGCTCGCGGTGGAACAGGTCACCCACGCGCAGGCCGCGGCGGGCGACCTTGTCTTCGTAGGCTGGGCCGATGCCGCGGCCAGTGGTGCCGATCTTGGCTTCGCCACGGGCTTTTTCACGGGCCTGGTCCAGGGCCACGTGGTACGACAGGATCAGCGGCGCTGCCGGGGAGATGCGCAGGCGCTCGCGCACCGGTACGCCCTTCTCTTCCAGCTTGGTGATTTCACGCATCAGCGCATCCGGGGCAACGACCACGCCGTTGCCGATCAGGCACTGTACGCCTTCACGCAGGATGCCGGACGGAATCAGGTGCAGAACGGTTTTTTCACCGTTGATCACCAGGGTGTGGCCCGCATTGTGGCCACCCTGGTAGCGCACTACGGCGGCAGCATGTTCGGTCAGCAGATCGACGATCTTGCCTTTGCCCTCATCACCCCACTGGGTGCCCAGGACGACGACATTCTTACCCATTACATTGGTCCTCATTCACGCAAACTTGGTTGCCGGCCTGTTGCCGACGCAGAAACTCACTGGGCCAGCGGCAGAACCTGCCAGCGCCCGTCTTGCTGAATCAATTGCCGATCACAATCCGCCTCGAGAGCAGCACTCAACGGCTGGCCAGGCAGAGCCTGAACCACACGCTGGCCCTCGCTGCGCAACTGGCAGACTTGCTGCCAGAGGGCCGCGTCGCCACTGTCGGGCATCCAGATGCCGCCAGTTGGCAATACGACCTCCGCTCGCCCCAGTGTGACCAGGGTCTTCAAATCCGTGGAGAAACCTGTGGCTGGGCGTGCCCGGCCAAAATCGGCGCCGATGTCGTCATAGCGCCCGCCCTGGGCAATGGACTGCCCCTCGCCCGGCACGAACACGGCGAACACCACACCGGTGTGGTAGTGGTAACCGCGCAGCTCACCGAGGTCGAAGTACAGCGGCAGTTCCGGGTAGCGCGACGCCAGCCGGTCCGCGATCGCCAGCAGGTCGTCCAGCGCGGCCAGCACGCTGGCCGGGGCGCGCCCCAGGCGCACGCGCGCTTCGTTCAGCACTTCACGGCCGCCGCACAGCTCGACCAGCGCACGCAACATGTTGCCCAGGTCCTTGGGCAGGTCGGCAGTCAAGGCTTGCACCTCATCGACCGACTTGCGTTGCAGCGCGTCGAACAACTGCTGCTCCACTGCTCCGGACAGGCCGGCCGCCCGGGCCAGGCCGCGGTAGATGCCGACGTGGCCAAGGTCCATGTGTACGTCCGGCACGTCAGCCAGTTGCAGCGTGGCAAGCATCAGGCTGATGACTTCGACGTCGCTGGTAGGGCTGGCATCGCCATACAACTCGGCACCCAGCTGGATCGGGCTGCGCGAGGTGGACAGTGCGCGCGGTTGGGCGTGCAGCACGCTACCGGCATAGCACAACCGGCTTGGGCCTTCACGGCGCAAGGTGTGCGCGTCGATACGGGCCACCTGCGGGGTGAAGTCGGCGCGGAAGCCCATCAGGCGGCCGGACTGCGGGTCCACCACCTTGAAGGTGCGCTGGTCCAGGTCCTGGCCGGCGCCGGTCAGCAGCGACTCCAGGTACTCGATATGCGGGGTGACGACCAGTTCGTAGCCCCAACCCTGGAACAGGTCCAACACCTGGCGGCGCGCGATCTCGATACGCGCGGCCTCAGGTGGCAGTACTTCCTCGATGCCATCTGGCAGCAGCCAGCGGTCTACCGTTGCCATTACGCCATTTCCCCTCTGGTCCGGGCGGCTTGCCAGCAGGCGAGCCGTCAGTAAAGCCGGTATCGCGCACAGCAGCGGGCAGCACTGATCCCAGCGCAGCCACCGTACCCGATACCCTCGAATTGCCTTGCGAGCTGAGCAAACCGTCAACCGGCGCTGTGCCAATCAACCTTGCAGACGCAAAAAAGCCGGGAAATTTCCCGGCTGCCTCATGATACACCCCTTTTCATTCAGGATGCACCCCGCCTGGTGTTTTAGCTGCCAGGCGGAGCGCTGCCGCATGAAAATCAGGGCCTGAGCATTACGGCTTGCTCTTGTCCAGGAAGCGGAAGAACTCGTTCTTCGGATCCAGGACCAGCACGTCGCTCTTGCTCGAGAAGCTTTCGCGGTACGCCTGCAGGCTACGGTAGAACGCATAGAAGTCCGCGTCCTGGGTGTAGGCCTTGGCATAGATGGCGGCCGCCTGGGCGTCGCCGTCACCGCGGGTTTCTTCCGCTTCGCGGTACGCTTCGGCCAGCAGCACACGGCGCTGGCGGTCGGCGTCGGCACGAATACCTTCGGCCAGCTCGTTACCCTTGGCGCGGTGCTCGCGGGCTTCACGCTCACGCTCGGTACTCATGCGGTCGAACACGCTGCGGTTGACTTCCTTCGGCAGGTCGATGGCCTTGACGCGCACATCGATCACCTCGATGCCCAGCTCCTTGTTGGCCATGCGGTTCAGCGATGCGGTGATGTCAGCCATCAGCGCGTCGCGTTCACCGGAAACCACCTCGTGCAGGGTACGTTTACCGAACTGGTCACGCAGGCCGCTTTCCAGGCGACGCGAAAGCCGCTCGTCGGCGATCTGCTTCATGCCCGACGTGGCGGTATAGAAGCGCTCGGCGTCCTTGACGCGCCACTTGGCGTAGGCGTCGACCATCACCGCTTTCTTCTCCAGGGTCAGGAACCGCTGGGTCGGGGCGTCGAGGGTCATGAGGCGGGCGTCGAACTTGCGTACCTGGTTCACGTACGGGATCTTCACGTGCAGGCCTGGCTGAACATCTGCCTGGACCACCTTACCGAAGCGCAGCAGCACTGCACGCTCGGTCTGGGACACGATATAGAAGCTGTTCCAGGCCACGATGGCCAGGACCACGGCGGCGATCAGGGCGATCAGCGATCTGTTGCTCATCAGCGGCTCTCCCTAGTGCGCAGCGGCTGCTGTTGCTGTTGCATGTCCTGCGCCGCACGCGCGGCCGCATCGTTGGCCGATGGCGATACGCTGGTGGTTGGCGCGGACGCGTTGCGGCTGCCTTCGACCATTTTGTCCAGCGGCAGGTAGAGCAGGTTGTTCTGCCCATCCTTGGTTGCCACCATGACCTTGCTCGAATTGCTGTAGACCTCTTGCATGGTCTCCAGGTACAGACGCTGGCGGGTCACGTCAGGTGCCTTGCGGTACTCGCCGAGCAACTTGCTGAAGCGATCGGCCTCACCCTTGGCGCGGGCGATGACTTCGTCGCGGTAGCCGTTGGCGTCTTCGATGATGCGCTGCGCCTGACCACGGGCTTCCGGCACCACGCCATTGGCATAGGACTCGGCCTGGTTGCGGGCGCGCTGCTCGTCTTCACGGGCACGGATCACGTCATCGAAGGCTTCCTGCACTTCACGCGGGGCTGCCGCGCTCTGTACGTTGACCTGGGTAACGGTGATACCCGTGCGGTAGTTGTCGAGGAAGCGCTGCAGGCGCTCGCGGATATCCACGGCCATCTGCTCACGGCCTTCGGTCAGTACCTGGTCCATCGAGGTGGAACCCACCACGTGGCGCAAGGCACTGTCGGTGGCGTGCTGCAAGCTCACCTCAGGCTGGTCGACGTTGAGCACGAAGTCCTGCAGGTTGCTGATCTTGTACTGCACGGTCAGCGGCACCTCGACGATGTTCTCGTCTTCGGTCAGCATCTGGCCCTGCTTGGTGTAGGCACGCTCACGCGTGACGTTCTCCATGTACTTGCGATCGATTGGCGGGAAGTAGATGTTCAGGCCGGGACCGACCGTTTCATAGTACTTGCCGAAGCGCAGCACCACGGCCTGCTCCTGCTCGTCGACCACATACACGGCGTTGTACAGCCAGATGGCAGCCAGCACCGCCAGGCCGATGCCCAGCAGACCGAAGCCACCGCCCTTGCCGATGTTGCGGTCACCGCCGCCACGTTTCTTCTTGCCGCCGAACATGCCATTGAGGCTGTCCTGCAGTTTGCGGAAGGCCTCGTCCAGATCCGGCGGACCTTTCTTGTCACCACCGCCGCCACCGCCACCACGGCGGCCGCCCCAGGGATCCTGATTGTTCGAGTTGCCACCCGGCTCGTTCCAAGCCATAGCGCTCTCCATCTGATAAAGCAAAGACGCGCCCACGGCGCGCCGTCCAATGCTACAGAATGCCTGTCACTGCTGCCCGGCGACCTCGACGGGCATTTATTGCAAAGTGTGTTGCTCGACAAACACTTGCGGCTCCATGCCTTCGCGGCTGACCAGGCGATTCAGTTCGACCATGGGCAGTCGCACGCTCAGCAGGCTGCGCCCTTCTTCATCATGCTCTTCACTCTGCACCGCACCCAAGGCAAAGAATTGCGCGCGCAAGCGGGCAAAACGCTGCTCCAGGCAAAGGGTACCGACAAACAGATCTTCCCCCAGCAACTCGGCAATCGCCTGGCCGACCAGCTCCAGGCCACGCCCATCGCGTGCCGATACCCAGACCCGTTCCGGCTTGCCATCGGCATTGCGCTGGATCTGCGGCTCGACATCTTCGAGCAGGTCGAGTTTGTTATACACCTCGAGGATCGGCAAGCCTTCGGCGCCAATCTCGCCCAAAACCGCCAGCACTTGCTCGATCTGTTCCATGCGCTCGGGCTCATGGGCATCGATCACATGCAGCAACAGGTCGGAGTTGCTCGACTCTTCGAGCGTAGCGCGAAATGCCTCGACCAGCTTGTGCGGCAAATGGCGAATGAAGCCCACGGTGTCGGCCAGCACGATCGGGCCAAGGTCGTTGAGCTCGAGCCGGCGCAAGGTCGGGTCGAGGGTAGCGAACAGCTGGTCCGCGGCGTACACCTCGGATTCGGTCAGGGCGTTGAACAGCGTGGACTTGCCAGCGTTGGTGTAACCCACCAGCGACACCGAAGGGATGTCTGCACGCTTGCGCCCGCGCCGTGCCTGCTCGCGCTGGCTACGGACCTTTTCCAAGCGCGACTTGATCTGGCGGATGCGCACGCGCAACAGGCGCCGGTCGGTTTCCAGCTGGGTTTCACCCGGGCCGCGCAGGCCGATACCCCCTTTTTGCCGCTCCAGGTGAGTCCAGCCACGCACCAACCGCGTGCTCATGTGCTCCAGCTGGGCCAGTTCGACCTGCAGCTTGCCTTCATGGGTACGCGCCCGTTGGGCGAAGATATCGAGGATCAGCCCGGTGCGGTCGAGCACACGACACTCGAACACACGTTCAAGGTTGCGCTCCTGGCTGGGCGTGAGGGTGTGATTGAAAATCACCAGGTCTACCTGTTCGGCATGGACCAGGTCGTGCAGCTCTTCGACCTTGCCACTGCCAATCAGGTATTTGGCGGAAGGCTGATGCCTTGTCACCGTGACCAGCGAAATGATGTCGGCACCGGCCGACAATGCCAGTTCCTGAAACTCCTGCGGGTCTTCGCGCGCCTCAGGGTTCTGACCTTCCAAGTGAACGAGCAACGCCCGCTCACCACCACCGTGGCGCTCAAAGAACAATGCAGGCTCCTATCAGGCGTTGCCTGGCTCGCTGTCACCGTGCTCGGAATCGGACGGGCTTGGCAGGCGAACCGGACGGGCTGGCACCACGGTCGAAATGGCGTGCTTGTAGACCATCTGGCTCACGGTGTTCTTCAGCAGTACCACGAACTGGTCGAACGACTCGATCGAACCCTGCAGTTTGATGCCGTTGACCAGGTAAATGGAAACCGGGACCTTCTCTTTTCTCAAAGTGTTCAGGTAAGGGTCTTGTAGCGAATGCCCTTTTGACATATGCCGCACTCCTGTAAGGATAAATAATAGAAAATCAATGAAATCGATAAATTAGGCCGCCCCTTCGCAAGAATAGACGGCAATCAGCAGGGACTCAGCTCAATATGGAGATGGGCCCCAGGTATTTCAAGGTGCGGGACAGATTGTCGCAGACCAGGCTGTCTAGCCAGTGTACGTCAGGCCAGCCACGCAACCAGGTGAACTGCCGTTTGGCCAGCTGCCGGGTCGCGATGATACCGCGTTCACGCATTTCACTCTCTGACAGCTTGCCGTCCAGGTAATCCCAGACTTGCCGATACCCCACTGCCCGTATAGACGGTAACCCGGCGTGCAAGTCACTTCTGGCTCGCAGTGATCGGACCTCGTCGATAAAGCCCTGTTCCAGCATCTGCGAAAATCGTAACGCAATTCGCTGATGCAAAATGTGACGATCTGTAGGAGCAATCGCCAAGCTGGCGACAGTATAGGGCAAATGCCCGCCAGCGCCTGCGTCTGCGCCGCGACTTTCAGCGAATTGACGTTGCCGGTGAGCCGTCATGCTCTCACCGCTCACCCGGTAGACCTCCAGGGCGCGGATCAACCGCTGCGGGTCGTTGGGGTGAATGCGCGCCGCCGACACCGGGTCGACCTCGGCCAGTTGGCGGTGCAACTCGCCCAGCCCCAAGGCCGCCGCCTGGGCTTCAAGCTCGGCACGCACGCCCGCATCGGCCGCTGGCATGTCGGCAAGGCCGTCGACCAACGCTTTGTAATACAGCATGGTACCGCCGACCAGCAGCGGGATTTTGCCGCGCCCGCTGATCTCGGCCATGGCCTGCAGTGCGTCGGTGCGAAACTGCGCGGCCGAGTAGCTTTCGGCCGGGTCGCGGATGTCGATCAAGCGATGCGGGTGGGCGGCAAGGACTGCTTTCGACGGTTTGGCCGAGCCGATGTCCATGCCGCGGTAGATCAGCGCCGAATCAACGCTGATCAGCTCGCACGGCAGCACTTTGGTCAGTTCGATGGCCAGGTCGGTCTTGCCGGCGGCCGTCGGACCCATGAGGAATATCGCTGGGGGCTTGCCGCTCATTTCATCGACCGCGCAGGAAAAGTTTGTCCAGGTCGTCCAGGCCCATCTGGGTCCAGGTGGGACGGCCGTGGTTGCACTGGCCGCTGCGCTCGGTGTTTTCCATATCGCGCAGCAGGGCGTTCATCTCGGGAATGGCCAGGCGCCGGTTGGCGCGTACCGCGCCGTGGCAGGCCATGGTGCCGAGCAGCTCGTTGAGGTGGGCCTGAATACGGTCGCTGGTGCCGTATTCCATCAGGTCGGCCAGCACATCCTGCACCAGGCGGTTGGCCTCGGCCTGCTTGAGCAAGGCCGGGATCTGGCGGATGGCCAGGGTTTCCGGGCCCAGCCGCTGCAGTTCGAAGCCCAGGCGCTGGAACCACTGCGCGTGCTCTTCGGCGCAGTCGGCTTCGCGCTGGCTCAGGGCCAGGGTTTCCGGCACCAGCAGCGGCTGGCCGCTGAGGCCCTCGCTGGCCATGGCTACCTTCAGGCGCTCGTACATGATGCGCTCGTGGGCGGCGTGCATATCGACCAGCACCAGGCCGACAGCGTTCTCGGCCAGGATGTAGATACCCTTCAGCTGCGCCAGCGCGTAACCCAGCGGCGGAATGTCGCCCTGGCTTTCCGGCAGGGTGGCTGCCGGGGCGGCGCCATTGTCCAGCGGCTTGTAAAACTCGCGGTACACCGCCTGCGCCTCGGCCGCCGGCAGCGGTGGCGAGGGCCGCGGGGTGTACTGGTACTGGTAACCGGCACCACTACCGCCGTTGCTGGCGGTGTGTTGCGGCGCACGTGGCTGCTCGAGCACAGGCGAAGCAAGGCGCATTTCCCCCTGCGGGCCGAACTCACCGGCCTGCTGGCCAGTGGCGCGCATCGCTTCAGGCACCGCAGCCGGGGCGGCCAGTTGGTCTTCCGGGCGCACATCGGCCAGGGCCCGGTGCAGGGTGCCGTACAGGAAGTCGTGCACCGAACGCCCTTCGCGGAAGCGCACTTCATGCTTGGTCGGGTGCACGTTGACATCGACGCCGTTGGGTTCCAGCTCAAGGAACAGCACAAAGGTCGGGTGCCGGCCGTTGAACAGCACGTCACGGTAGGCCTGGCGTACGGCGTGGGCCACCAGCTTGTCGCGCACCGCACGGCCGTTGACGAAGAAGTACTGCAGGTCGGCCTGGCTGCGCGAGAAGGTCGGCAGCCCAACCCAGCCCCACAGGCGCAGGCCGTTGCGCTCGACGTCGATCGGCAGCGCCTGCTCCATGAAGCCCGGGCCGCAGATGGCACCCACCCGCCGCGCACGCGCCACTTCATCATGGGCCTCGTGCAGGCTGAGGATGCTCTTGCCATTGTGGCGCAAGTGGAAGCCGACGTCGAAACGCGCCAACGCCAGGCGCCGGATGACCTCCTGCAGGTGATCGAACTCGGTTTTCTCGGCCTTGAGGAACTTGCGCCGCGCCGGGGTATTGAAGAACAGGTCACGCACTTCGACCGAAGTACCCACCGGGTGGGCCGCCGGCTGCACCCGCGGGAGCATGTCGCGGCCTTCGGTTTCAACCTGCCAGGCTTCTGTGGCACTGGCAGTACGCGAGGTCAGGGTCAGGCGCGCCACCGAGCTGATCGAGGCCAGGGCTTCGCCACGGAACCCCAGGCTCAATACGCCTTCAAGGTCTTCCAGCTCACGGATTTTGCTGGTGGCATGACGGGCCAGCGCCAGCGGCAGGTCGTCGGCAGAAATACCGCTGCCATCATCCCGCACCTTCAGCAGCTTGACGCCGCCCTGCTCCACTTCCACATCGATGCGCCGGGCTCCGGAGTCCAGGCTGTTTTCCAGCAGTTCCTTGGCTACCGAGGCCGGCCGCTCGACCACCTCGCCAGCGGCGATCTGGTTGGCCAGCCGCGGGCTGAGCAGCTGGATGCGCGAACCACCACTCATTGCGAAGCCAATGTGGTGGCAGGGATATCCAGACGCTGGCCGACCTTCAGCTCATCGGACTTCAGGCTGTTGGTGTTGCGCAAGCTGGCCACACTGACCTGGTAGCGCACCGCCAGCATTGCCAGGGTTTCGCCTGGGCGCACCGTGTGCTCACGTGGGCCGGCGGCAATCTTGCCGGTGTCACGCAGCCAGGCGATATAGGTGCCAGGCGGCGGGTTCTGCTGGAAGAACTGGCGCACCCCGGTATGAATCGACCGCGCAAGCGCTTGCTGATGGCTGCGACTGGCCAGCTTGGCCGCCTCACTGGCGTTGGAGATAAACCCGGTCTCGACTAGGATCGACGGAATGTCGGGCGACTTCAGCACCATGAAGCCAGCCTGTTCCACACGCTGCTTGTGCAGCGAGGTGATGCGGCCCATGTTGCCCAGCACTTTCTGCCCGACATTCAGGCTGGAGCTGAGCGTGGCCGTCATCGACAGGTCGAGCAGCACACCCGCGAGCATGCGGTCCTTGTCGTCGAGGCTGACGTTGCCGGCGCCCCCGATCAGGTCGGAACGGTTTTCCGTGTCTGCCAGCCAGCGTGCGGTTTCGGAGGTAGCGCCACGGTCGGACAGGGCAAACACCGATGCGCCGAACGCAGCCTTGGACGGCGCGGCGTCGGCGTGGATCGAAACGAACAGGTCGGCGCCCTTCTTGCGGGCGATTTCGGTGCGTTTGCGCAGCGGAATGAAGTAGTCACCGGTGCGGGTCAGTTCGGCGCGGAAGCCCTTTTCCGTGTTGATCTGGCGCTGCAGCTCCTGGGCGATCTGCAGCACGATGTCTTTTTCATGCTGGCCGCGCGAGCCGGAAGCACCCGGGTCCTCGCCGCCATGACCGGCGTCGATGGCAATGACGATGTCGCGCTTGCCGCTAGGTACCGGCGGCAGCTTGATGGCTGGCTGGGTCGGCGTGACCGGGACCGCTGGCGTGGTGGCAGGCGTTTGCACTGGGGTCGGTGGTGGGGTTGGCGCCGTGGCCGCGATGGCATCGGCTTCCTGATCGTACAGGTCGACCACCAGGCGGTTGCCGTACTGGGCATTGGGCGCCAGGGTAAAGCTCTTGGGGGTGACCGACTTCTTCAGGTCAACGACCACACGCAGGTCGGTCGGCGTGCGCTGGGCCGAACGCACGCTGCTGATCGGCGTGTTGGAAGTCGCCACTTTCAATGGCGCCGCCAAGGTCGCGCCATTGATGTCGATAACCAGGCGATCCGGTGCGCTCAAGGTGAAGACGCTGTGCTGCACGGGGCCAGACAGGTCGAAGACCAGCCGCGTGTTGTCTGGCGCGCGCCACAGGCGCACGCTCTTGACTTGAGTGACGGCCAGAGCGTCAACGGTCACCGTTGTCAGCAGCAGCCCAACGATGGCGACCAGTGCGCGTATGCGCATACCTACCCCACTTACTGTTTATAGTGTTTGGCCAGTGCCACGCACCAGGCCTCGCCGCGAGCCCCCTGCGGCGACAGGTTCAGCGAGCGTCCGCCCGCTTGGGGGCTTATGGTAATGGTCAGGTCGGGCTTTGGCAAAACGCCCGCACCCTTTTGTGGCCACTCGAACAGGCACAACGGGTCGCCCTCGAAATAGTCACGAATCCCCATGAACTCCAGCTCCTCCGGATCGACCAGCCGATACAGGTCGAAGTGAAAAGCTCGGACAGCGCCGATCTCGTAGGGTTCGACCACGGTGAACGTCGGGCTTTTCACTGCACCAGTATGGCCCAGGCCACGGATCAGGCCACGCGAGAGCGTGGTTTTACCCGCCCCCAGGTCGCCTTCCAGGAAAATGACACCGCGACCACCGGTCACTTCGGCCATTTTTGCACCAAAGTCGACTGTAGCCGCTTCATCGGCCAGAAACAGATTTAAGCCACACACGCAGAATGCTCCTCCAACAACGCTCGAATGACCGGCGCCAGATCGCTGGCCGCCAGGCCCCTGCCTTCAACCCCCAGACGCTCACCGGCACAGGCGTGAAGCCAGGTACCCAGGCAGCCGGCACTCCAGGCGTCCAGCCCCTGGGCCAGCAACGCCGCCAGCACCCCGGTCAGCACATCGCCCAAGCCCGCGCCGGCCATGGCCGGGTGCCCGCGCTCGCACAGCATCAACTGGCCGGACGGGTGCGCCACCAGGGTACCTGCCCCTTTGAGCAGGCACACACTGTTGTAGCGCCGCGCCAGCTTGCGCGCAGCGCCCGGCCGGTCGGCCTGCACCGCTTCGGTGGAAATGCCCAGAAGCCGCGCCGCTTCCCCGGGGTGAGGGGTGAGAATGCTACCGCTGGGCAGGGCCAATGGGGTGCCTGCCAGCAAATTCAGGGCGTCGGCGTCCCATACCTGCGGGCGCTCGGCGTTCGCCACTGCCGACAACAGGCTCCGGCCCCAGGCAGCCTGCCCAAGGCCAGGGCCCACCACCAGTACCGTGGCGCGCTCCAGCACGCCGACCAACTGGTTGGCCGACTGTACCCCCAGGCACATCACCTCAGGCAGGCGGGCCAGGCTCGCGGGTAGATGTTCGGGCCGGGTCGCCACGCTGACCAGGCCGGCGCCGCAGCGCAAGGCGGCTTCGGCGCTGAGCAGCACAGCGCCACCGGTGCCCAGGTCGCCGCCCACTACCAGCACATGGCCGAAGTCGCCTTTGTGCGCATGCGGGTGCCGTGCCGGCAGGTGTGCGACAGTCACGCTGCTGAGCAGTTGTAGAGTGTTGCCAGGGTGTTTGGTCTGCGGCATGGGGTCAAAGGCTCCAATGTCTGGCAGAATTATACGCACCTGAGCCCGTATTGCCTTGCCCATCCATGCCTGCCTCTACACCTGACCTCGCCCAACTGGCCCAATCGATCAAGATATGGGGCCAGGAACTCGGTTTTGCCCACGTCGGCATCGCCGGGGTCGACCTTGGCGAACACGAACAGCACCTGCAGCGCTGGCTAGACGCCGGTTACCAGGGCGAAATGGAGTACCTGGGTGCCCATGGCAGCAAACGGGCGCACCCCGACCAACTGATTCCCGGCACGGTACGCGTGGTCTCGCTGCGCATGGACTACCTGCCCGGCGATACGCAGATGGCGCAACGCCTGGCGCAACCGGAAAAAGCCTACGTGTCACGCTACGCCCTGGGCCGTGACTACCACAAGCTGGTGCGCAAGCGCGTGCAATTCCTGGCAGACCGTATCCAGCAAGCCATCGGCCCGTTCGGCTACCGCGCCTTCGTCGACAGTGCCCCAGTGCTGGAGAAGGCCCTGGCCGAGCAGGCCGGGCTGGGCTGGATCGGCAAGAACACCCTGCTGCTCAACCGCAAGGCCGGCAGTTATTTCTTCCTGGCCGAACTGTTCGTTGACCTGCCGTTGCCGGTGGACGAAGCCACCACCAGTGAACACTGCGGGCGTTGCCAGGCGTGCCTGGACATCTGCCCGACCCAGGCGTTCGTCGGGCCCTATGTGCTGGACGCGCGGCGTTGCATCTCGTACCTGACCATCGAGCTGAGAGGGCCTATTCCTGTCGAACTGCGCTCGATGATGGGTAACCGTGTATTCGGTTGCGACGACTGCCAGATCGTCTGCCCGTGGAACCGCTTCGCCAAGCACAGCCAGGAGCAGGATTTCCAGCCGCGGCATGGGTTGGAGAATGCCGAGCTGGCCCAGATGTTCCTGTGGGATGAGCGTACTTTCCTGCGCAAGACCGAGGGCGGGCCGCTACGCCGGGCAGGCTATGAGCGGTTCTTGCGCAACCTGGCGGTGGGCTTGGGCAATGCGCCGCCGACGATACCGGTGATCGAGGCGCTGAAGGCGCGGCGCGAGGATGCCTCGGAGCTGGTGCGCGAGCATGTCGAGTGGGCGCTGGCCCGGCACGGCATTCAATAGCTACACGGCCCACTGTGGGAGCGGGCGCGCCCGCGAAGCAGGCAACTCGGTGGATGCACCGGCTTCGCCGGTGTTCGCGGGCATGCCCGCTCCTACAGGGACCGCGCCGGACTTGGGGCAGGTTTACTGCTGGTGGGAGCGGGCGCGCCCGCGAAGCAGGCAACGCGGTGGGTGGCACCGGCTGCGCCGGTGTTCGCGGGCATGCCCGCTCCTACAGGGACCGCGCCGGGCTTGGGGCAGGTTTACTGCTGGTGGGAGCGGGCGCGCCCGCGAAGCAGGCAACGCGGTGGGTGGCACCGGCTGCGCCGGTGTTCGCGGGCATGCCCGCTCCTACAGGGACCGCGCCGGGCCTGGGGCAGGTTTACTGCTGGTGGGAGCGGGCGCGCCCGCGAAGCAGGCAACGCGGTGGGTGGCACCGGCTGCGCCGGTGTTCGCGGGCATGCCCGCTCCTACAGGGACCGCGCCGGGCTTGGGGCAGGTTTACTGCTGGTCGTTGTAGTGGAACTTGGGCATTTCCCAATGGAAACGAATCGCCAGCAAGCGCACCAGGAACCCACCAAAGAGGGTCAGCAGCATCGCCTGCTCCGCCGGCACCTTGAAATACACGCAGCCCAGGTAGAACCACGCCGCGGCGAACGACACGCTGGCGTACAGCTCGCGGCGGAACACCAGCGGGATGTCGTTGCAGAAGATATCGCGCAAGATCCCACCGAACACCCCCGTGATCACCCCGCTGATCGAAGCCACCAGCATGCCCTGCCCCATTTCCAGCGCCGTCATGCAGCCAATCAGGGTAAACGCCACCAGCCCCAGTGCGTCTAGCACCAGGAACAGCGAGCGCAGGCGGCGCATCATTGGCGCGATGAAAATGGTCAAAAGAGCAGCAAAGCTGGTCAATACCAGGTACTCAGGGTGTTTCACCCAGGTCAGCGGATAGTGCCCGAGCAACACATCGCGCACCGACCCGCCACCCAGGGCGGTAACACAGGCGATCAGCACCACGCCGAACCAGTCCATGCCGCGACGCCCGGCAGACAACGCACCGGTCATGGCTTCGGCAGTGATGGCAATGAGGTAGAGCATCAGCAACATGGTGCGGGTCCGTGCGGGAAAGGCGCGCAGTCTAACCAGTTGCCCAAGGCACCAAAAGGGGGCGCAGCCAGAATATCTGCGCCGTAACGGTTCACACCTTGATGAAATGTTCGCGGTAGTGGCGCAACTCGGCAATCGATTCGCGAATGTCGTCCAGCGCCAGGTGCGTATTGCCCTTCTTGAAACTGTCACGCACGTCCGGCGCCCAGCGCGCTGCCAGTTCTTTCAGCGTCGAGACATCCAGGTTGCGGTAGTGGAAGTAGTTTTCCAGGTTGCGCATGTGCCGGTAGAGGAAGCGACGGTCCTGGCAGATGCTGTTGCCGCAGATCGGCGATTTGCCTTTGGGCACCCACTGTTCGAGGAATGCAATGGTCTGGGCCTCGGCCTCGGCCATGCCGACCTTGCTGTCGCGCACCCGCTGGGTCAGGCCAGACGCGCCATGGGTGCGGGTGTTCCACTCGTCCATGCGGGCCAGTACTTCATCGCTGTGGTGGATGGCGATCACCGGGCCTTCGGCCAGGGTGTTCAGCTCGCTGTCGGTGACAATGGTGGCCATTTCGATGATGACGTCGCTGTCCGGATCGAGGCCGGTCATTTCCAGGTCGATCCAGATCAGGTTCTGTGGGTTTTGCATGCAGAAGCTCCTCATATAGCCCGTCATATTAGCCTAGTGGCCCAGCCACGCCCATTCACCGCCACAAGGTAAGGGCAATGGTGCAACGCCTGGCGTGCTAAACTGCCTGCCGTTTTCAATGCCCTGACCCGGGCCCTTCTCACGGAATGTTCATGGCCAAACGCCAGCTCAATCGCCGCCAGAACTGGCGCATCGAAAAAATCCAGGGCGAGCGTGCTGCTCGCGCGGCCAAACGCGAGCAGCATGTGCTGCAGGAACTGGAAGGTGGCGACCTGGGACCGGAACAACTTGGCCTGGTGATTGCCCACTTTGGCGTGCAGGTCGAGGTGGAGGCCCAGGATGGCGACGTTGCAGGCCAGGTGTTCCGCTGCCACTTGCGCGCCAACCTGCCAGCACTGGTCACTGGCGACCGCGTGGTATGGCGTGCAGGCAACCAGGGCATAGGCGTGATCGTGGCGCAGATGCCACGCAGCACCGAACTGTGCCGGCCAAACAACCATGGCCAGTTGAAACCGGTCGCAGCCAACGTCGACCTCATCGTGATCGTGTTTGCCCCGGCCCCGGAACCGCACCCGAACCTGATCGACCGTTACCTGGTCGCTGCCGAGCATGCAGGCCTGCGCCCGCTGCTGCTGCTGAACAAGGCCGACCTGATCAACGCCGAGAACGGCCCCGGCCTGCAGGCGCTGCTGGAGGTTTACCGCGAGCTGGGCTACCCGCTGCTGGAGGTATCTGCCCACCACGGTGATGGCATGCAACGCCTGCAGCAGCAACTTGACGGGCACATCAGCGTGTTCGTCGGCCAGTCGGGTGTGGGCAAGTCTTCGCTGGTCAACAGCCTGCTGCCCGAGGCCGGCACCCGCGTCGGCGACCTGTCGGAATGGTCGGGCCAGGGCACCCACACCACCACCACCGCGCGGCTGTACCATTTCCCCAATGGCGGCGACCTTATCGACTCGCCGGGCATCCGCGAATTCGGCCTTGGCCACGTCAGCCGCAGCGATGTGGAGGATGGCTTCATCGAGTTCCGCGACCTGTTCGGCACCTGCCGCTTCCGCGATTGCAAACATGACCGCGAGCCAGGCTGCGCGTTGCTCAAGGCGCTGGACGATGGCCGGATCTCGCAGCAACGCATGAACAGCTACCGCTCGATCATCGCCAGCCTGACGGAAGACAGCTACTGACCGGGCTGTAAGCCTTCCTCCGCGCTGAGGCCCACCTGCACGGCCCTGCAAAACGCCGTGCAAGGTTCCGCGGGGCCTACTGCTCCTTGCTCTCGTCCATCTTCAGCGTGCCATCCTCGAAGATGTTCAGCTTCTGGCGCAGTTCACGTGGTTGCATCGGCGCCTGATCGGCCCCGGCACCGGACGCCGCGCCACTGGCCGGCGGAACCGCAGGCGGGGCTGCCGGCGCTTGCGGTGCACCCTGTTCGCCCTGCTCGCCCTCGATGTTGCGCTGGGCCTTCTTGGTCAGCACGATGATGTCGATGCGGCGGTTTACCGGGTTGAACGGGTTCTTGCGGTCGAACAGCGATGACGATGCATACCCCACCACCCGAGCCACCTGGCCGTCCGGGTACCCACCTGCCACCAATGCCCGGCGTGCGGCATTGGCGCGGTTGGCCGACAGCTCCCAGTTGCCGAACTCGCCAGTGCCGGCATACGGTTTGGCGTCGGTGTGGCCGCTGATGCTGATCTTGTTGGGCACTGCCTTGATGGTATCGGCCATGGCCAACAGAATGTCTTCGAAATATGGCTGCAGGCGCGCACTGCCGATATCGAACATCGGACGGTTCTCGGCGTCCATGATCTGGATACGCAGGCCATCCTGGGTGATCTCGAACAGGATCTGGTCCTTGAACTTCTGCAGTTGCGGGTTCTCTTCGACCTTGTTCTGCAACTCCTGCAACAGCAATTCAAGGCGCTCGCGCTCGACCTGCTCGGCCATGGTCTCCACTTGGTCCTTGTCCAGCTGGGTAGGCGACGGCTGCGTGGGCTCGGTTTTCACTTCCGGGTTGATGGTTTTGTCCGGCGCCATTTCGGGGGAACCACCCAGGTCGATGACGTAGGGCGTACCACTTTCGGAGAACCCGATCGGGTCCTGGAAGTAACCGGCAATGGCGATCTTCTGCTCAGGCGTGGCCGTGGACAACAGCCACAGCACCAGGAAGAACGCCATCATCGCCGTGGCGAAGTCGGCAAAGGCGATTTTCCAGGCGCCACCGTGGTGGCCGCCGCCAAAGCGCTTGACGCGCTTGACGATGATGGGCTGATTGTTCTCCATGAATCAGCGACCGCGAACCGCTTGTTCCAGCTCGGCGAAGCTTGGGCGGTGCTTGGGGTACAGCACCTTGCGCCCGAACTCGACCGCCAGCGACGGTGGCATGCCCGAAGCCGAGGCCACCAGCGATGCCTTGATCGACTCGTACAGGTTCAGCTCTTCCTTGGCGTCGTGCTCCAGGCACTTGGCCAGCGGGCCGAAGAAGCCGTAGGCCGCGAGAATACCGAAGAACGTACCGACCAGCGCCGCACCCACGTGCATGCCGATGGCCGCCTGGTCCCCATCGCCCAGCGAGGCCATGGTCACCACGATACCCAGCACCGCCGCTACGATACCGAAGCCGGGCATGCCATCGGCGATACCGGTCACCGCATGGGACGGGTGCTCAAGCTCTTCCTTCATGCTCAGCAGCTCCATGTCGAACAGGCCCTCGAGCTCGTGCGGGGCCATGTTGCCGGTAGACATGATGCGCAGGTAGTCGCAGACGAACGCGGTCATGCGCTCATCGGCCAGTACCGTGGGGTACTTGGCGAAAATCGGGCTGGCGGCGGCGTCTTCGATGTCGGCCTCGATGGCCATCATGCCTTCGCGACGGCTCTTGTTGAGGATTTCGTACACCAGCCCCAGTACTTCAAGGTAGAACGCATGGCTGAAGCGCGAGCCGAACATCTTCATCGACTTCTTGATGACGTGCATGGTCATGTAGCCAGGGTTGGCCTGCAGGAATGCACCAAAGGCCGCACCGCCGATAATCAGTACTTCGAACGGCTGGATCAGCGCCGCGATCTTGCCGTGGGAAAGCACGTAGCCGCCGAGCACGCTCGCGAATACGACGATGATGCCGATAATTTTAGCCATAGGTTCAAAGCACTTGCTGTCGTGGTCAGGGGAAGAGACGAGAGCTGTAAAACTCTTCTTCTACTTATCGGCAGAACTGCGCCAGACTATAGCCACACAATGCGAAAAGCCAGTTCGGACTGATGTCAAAATGCCAATTGAAACCAAGGTGCCCGCTCAGGCTCCGCGAACGCCAGAGGCCTGGGTCAAGCTGCTCGAGAGTGTTCGCATCCCGGTGCCGAAGCACAGCTACGACCGGGTCATGGCGGCCATCCACGATAGCCGCCGCTCGCTGCGCGACATCGCCGAACTGATGCAAGATAGCCCGGCGCTGGTGTTGTCGGTGATGCGTGAGGCCAACCACGCCACCAACGCCAGCATGGCCGAACCGGCCGAAAGCCTTGAAGTGGCCCTCAACCGGCTCGGCCTGGAGCGCAGCGAGCTGTTGCTCAAGCGCCTGCCGGCAGTGCCTGTTGAAGAAATCCCGCCGGTTCTGTGCCAGTTCCAGATGATCAGCCAGCACGCAGCGCAGCAGGCCAGCGGCCTGTTCGCCAGCCGCCTGGCGCGGCTGTGGCAGGAAATCCACTGGGGTAGCCTGCTGTTCCTGTCGCCCCTCTGGCCGCTGGCACTGGCCTACCCGAAGCTACTCGACACCTGGGAGCTGCGGGTGATCCACAAGGGTGAAGAGGCCGCCCATGTCGAGGAAGAACTGTTTGGCGTGCGCATAATGGCGCTGTGCCAGACCATGGCCGAATACTGGCGCCTGCCGCAATGGGTGACCCAGGGTTACCGCCTGCTGCTGGAAGAGCGCGAGCAACTGGTCCAGGTGCTGAGCATCGCCCGCGATGAAGACCTGCTCAGCCAGCAACACCGCCTGGACGCAGAGCCCGGCCTGCGGCGCTGGTTCAACCAGCCGGCCAATACCGTATTGCTGGCCAACAATCTGGCCCTGGCGGCGCAGGTCGGCTGGGACAACCCGCACTTGTTACGCTGGCAGCTGCTGACCGCCCTGTACCTGCAGACTTCGCTGGAAGACGTGCAGCAGCAAGTTCACCAGCAGGCGGCCGCCAGCGCCCGTCGCCATGCCCGGCATGCACTGTTCCACCCGGCCGAGGCGCTGATATGGCCGTGGCACCAGCGCCGCCCGCACCCGGACATGCTGGCGGTGCCACCGCCCAGCAGTGAAGAGCTGGCGCGCTGGCGCACACTGTGCCAGCACCTGCTGGCGCAACCCAGCCCGTTCACCAATACCGTGCACCTGGCCACCCAGGCACAAGAGGCCCTGCTGGCCTGCGGCATGCAACGCATCATGCTGCTGAGCCTGGACAAGAGCACCGACACCCTGCGCGTGCAGCAGACCGCTGGTTTGCCCAAGGAAGCCGGGGGCCTGGCCCTGCAAGTGGCGCAGAACAAACTGCTGCAAAAACTGATGAGCCAGGCCGGGCAGCTGCGCATCACCCCGCAGAACCACAGCCAGTTCGCCGCGCTGCTGCCCGCCCCGCTGCGCGCCCTGTTCCGCAGTGAGCACGTGCTGCTGCGCTCGCTGGCGGTGAACGATCAGGTGCTCATGCTGCTGGTGGCCGACCAGGCTTGCAGGCCCATGGCCGACATCAGCGTGCAAGCCTTCGGCAAAACCGTGCAATGCATCGAGCGGGCACTGTCGCTGTTCGCCAACCGCAAAGCCTGAGCCTTGCGCTACAATCGCTCCTCTTTCCACTCTGGAGACCGTGGATGACCGACTTTTCCGGCCTGCCCTTGGTGATCGAAGCTGCAGACCTGCTGCCGCGCCTGGATTCACCGCAGTTGATCCTGGTCGACCTGAGCAGCGCCAACCGCTATGTCAGCGGGCATATCCCCGGCGCCCGCTTTGTCGAGGGCAAGCGTACCCAGCTCGGCCAGCCACCCGCCCCTGGTCTGCTGCCGCCCCTGGGCGAACTGGAAAAACTGTTCAGCGAACTCGGCCACCGTGATGATGCCGTCTACGTGGTGTATGACGATGAAGGCGGTGGTTGGGCGGGGCGCTTCATCTGGCTGCTCGACGTGATCGGCCATACGCGCTACCACTACCTCAATGGCGGTATCCAGGCCTGGCCAGCCGACAAGCTGTCCACCGAAGTGCCTGCACCCAGTACCGCCCCGGTGCACCTGCACCTCGACACTGCACCTACAGCCACCCGCGAGTACCTGCAAAGCCGCCTGGGCGCCGATGACCTGGTGATCTGGGACGCCCGCGCCCCACAGGAATTCAACGGCGAAAAAGTGTTGTCGGCCAAGGGCGGCCACATCCCTGGTGCGGTCAACTTCGAGTGGACCGCCGGCATGGACCTCAACGACCACCTGCGCATCCGCAAGGATATCGCCGAAGTTTTGCAAAGCCTGGGCATCACCCCCGACAAGGAGGTGGTTACCCATTGCCAGTCCCACCGCCGTTCCGGTTTCACCTATTTGGTGGCCAAGGCCCTCGGCTACCCACGCGTCAAGGCTTATGCCGGCTCGTGGAGCGAATGGGGCAACCACCCGGACACGCCTGTAGAAGTTTAAGGAACCTGCATGAAATCCCGTCTGTTCATCATCAGCCAGTACCTGCTGCCGCACCACCTGCTGTCGCGGCTGGCCGGCTGCGTCGCCGAGTGCCGCGTGCGCTGGTTCAAGAACGCCTTCACCGCCTGGTTCGCCAAGCGCTACCAGGTCGACATGAGCCAGGCGCTGGTCGAAGATCTGAGCGCCTACGAGCACTTCAACGCATTCTTCACCCGCGCCCTGAAGCCGGGCGCCCGCCCGCTGGATGAAACCCCGGGCGCCATCCTGTGCCCCGCCGACGGCGCCGTGAGCCAGCTTGGCCCGATCGAGCATGGCCGCATCTTCCAGGCCAAAGGCCACGGTTTCAGCGCGCAGGAGCTGCTGGGCGGTGACCCGGCGCTGGCCGCCCCGTTCATGGGCGGTGAGTTCGCCACCATCTACTTGTCGCCCAAGGACTACCACCGCGTGCACATGCCGCTGGCCGGCACCCTGCGCGAGATGGTCTACGTGCCGGGCCGCCTGTTCTCGGTGAACCAGACCACTGCTGAAAACGTGCCCGAGCTGTTCGCCCGCAACGAGCGGGTGGTCTGCCTGTTCGACACCGAACGCGGGCCGATGGCCGTGGTGCTGGTGGGTGCGATGATCGTTGCTTCGATCGAGACCGTGTGGGCCGGCCTGGTAACGCCGCCCAAGCGTGAGCTGAAGACCTTCCGATACGACGACGCCAGCCGTGCGCCGATCCACCTGGAGAAAGGTGCCGAGCTGGGGCGCTTCAAGCTGGGTTCGACGGCCATCGTGTTGTTCGGGCCGCAGCAGGTGAAGTGGGCCGAAAGCCTGGGTGCCGGCTCTGCCGTGCGCATGGGGCAGCAGCTGGCGGCGCCTGTGCAGGCTTGAAGGCCTTATAAAACCTGGGCCGCTTTGCGGCCCTTCGCGGGCATGCCCGCTCCCACAGAGTGGACTGCCCCCAAGAAGTTGGACACCAATCCAATTTCTTGGGGTGTCCATATGAGCAAGTACTCAGACCAATTCAAGCTTACCGCCGTTCATGCCTACCTGGAGGGTGGTGAAGGTTTCCGAAAAGTAGCCCAGCGACTTGCAGTGGACTTCAGCCTGCTGCGGCGCTGGGTCTCCAGCTTCCAGAAACATGGCCAGTTCAGTCTGCGTAAACCAGGCCAGCGGTACAGTGCGACCTATAAGCGCTCAGTCCTTGAGTACATGCACAAGCATCAGCTTTCCTTGCGCCAGACCGCCGCCCATTTCGGTCTTGGTCAGTCTTCGCAGATAGGCATTTGGGCGCGGCAGTACTACAGTGGAAGTCCGGCTTCGCCTGCTCCCAAGAGAAGAAAACCTGCTGCCATGTCGAAAAAGCCTTACCCCATCAAACCCACAACCTCTGATGACACCGATAAAAGCCGCGACCAGTTGCTGGCTGAGCTTGAATGGCTGCGCATGGAGAACGCTTACCTAAAAAAGCTGGAAGAGTTGAAGAAGCAGGAGCGAAGGCAGCCCAAAAAACCCTGATCGTGTCTGCGCTCAAGGACAGGTTTCCCTTGGCCGCTGTTCTGGAGTTGGCGGATCTGCCGCGCAGTACGTTCTATTACCAGCTTCAAGCGCAGGCCAAACCTGATAAGCATGCTGCTCTGAAGCAGATGATTCAGCGTGTCTATCACGAGGAAAAAGGGCTTTACGGTTACCGGCGCGTTGCGATCGTGATCCGCAATGGCGGGACCTTGGTTAACAAAAAAGTGGTGGAGCGTTTGATGATCGAGCTTGATCTTCGCTCACTCGTGCGGCCGAAAAAATATCGGTCGTACAAGGGTGTCGTCGGCACCATCGCGCCCAACCTGCTGGAGCGAAACTTTATCGCGCAGCGCCCGAATCAGAAGTGGGTGACCGATGTGACCGAGTTCAAAGTGGCTCAGGAAAAAGTCTACCTCTCCCCCGTGATGGACTTGTACAACGCCGAAATTGTGGCCTACGAAGTGGCCAGCAGGCCATGCCTTGGGCTGGTCACCAACATGCTGGGCAAGGCCTTCAAGCGCCTGGGAAACAAGCCGAAACTGGTACTCCACTCGGATCAAGGCTGGCACTACCAACACTCGCAGTACCGCCACAAGCTGGCCGAGCAAGGGGTGAAGCAGAGCATGTCACGTAAAGGAAACTGCTTGGATAATGCGGCTATGGAGAGCTTTTTTGGTACGCTTAAGTCCGAATTTTTCTACCCGCAGCGCTTCAAGAGCGTTGAAGAACTGAAAGCCGGTCTGGATGAGTACATCCACTGCTACAACCATGACCGCATCAAGCTAAAGCTCAATGGCATGAGCCCTGTGAAATACAGGGCTCATGCTGCAGGGGCTGCTAGCTGAAACTGTCCAACTTATTGGGGGCAGTCCAGAGTGAGGTCGCGTTCAACCTGTGGGAGCGGGCATGCCCGCGAAGGGCTGCAAAGCAGCCCCAAATTTCCGGATCAGCCGCGCGCGTCGCGGTCGCGCAAGCCCAACAGGTACAACACGCCATCCAGGCCCAGAGTAGAAATCGCCTGCTTGGCCGACTGGCGCACCAGCGGCTTGGCGCGGAATGCCACGCCCAGGCCGGCGAGTGCCAGCATTGGCAGGTCGTTGGCGCCATCGCCCACGGCAATGGTCTGTTCCAGTTGCAAGCCCTCATCGCTGGCCAGTTTCTGCAGCAGTTCGGCCTTGCGCTGGGCATCGACGATCGGCTCGACCGCCACACCAGTCACCTTGCCATCCACCACTTCCAGCTCGTTGGCGAACACATAGTCGATACCCAGGCGCGCCTGCACCTGGCGGGCAAAGTAGGTAAACCCACCGGACAGGATGGCAGTCTTGTAACCCAGGCGCTTGAGCTCGGCGAACAGGTTTTCCGCGCCTTCGGTCAGGCGCAGCGAGGCGCCGATCTCGTCCAGCACGCCCACATCCAGGCCCTTGAGCAGCGCCATGCGCTCCTTGAAACTGGCGCGGAAGTCCAGCTCGCCACGCATGGCGCGTTCGGTGATCGCCGCCACCTGCTCACCTACGCCAGCCGCCTTGGCCAGCTCGTCGATGACTTCGGCCTCGATCAGCGTCGAATCCATGTCGAATACCGCCAGGCGGCGGTTGCGGCGGAACAGGTCATCTTTCTGGAAGGCAATGTCGACGCTCAGCGCCTGCGCCAGGGCGAAGAAATCGGCACGCAGGGCCTGGGCATCGCTCGGCACCCCACGCACGGATATCTCGACCGCCGCCTTGCCCTTGTCGGTGTCGGCGTCCAGCGCCACCCGGGCCGACAGCCGCTCGATGCGTTCGATCGTCAGGCCGTACTGGCTGATCACCGCACTGACCCGCTGCAGTTGCTCGGGGGTGATCTTGCGGCTGAGCAGGGTCACCACATGGCGCGCCTCACCATGGCCGTCGGCCCAGTGCTGGTAGTCCGCCTCGGAAATCGGCGTATAACGGGCCTGCAGGTTCAGCTCGTGGGCCTTGGCTTGCACACCCTGCAGCAGGGCAGTTGCCACTTCGTTGTCAGGGATATCGACCAGGATGCCGAACGACAGGGTGCCGTGCATGACCGCCAGGCCGATGTCGAGGATACTCACACCGCCCTGCAGCAGGACGCCGGTGATTGCCGCAGTGAGACCGGGACGGTCCTCACCGGTGATGTTGATCAGGACGATTTCGCGCACAACCTGGCTCCGACTTCGATGAAAAATGCGCATTCTACCGACTTTCCATGACCATCGGGCGCCAACGATACTTTGCCGACAAAACCCGGCTCGCTATACTCCCCCCACTTTCTTGCCATTAAGAGCCGAGCTCTGTGAACCGGCCCACGCCCGTCAAACCAGACAACTTCTTCCTGATGATCTATCGTGCCCTGAGTCAACGTCGCGTGCCGCTGGCACTGCGCATCGCCTGCACCAACATCTTCCTGGTGGCGCTGGCACTGGTGATCTACGCCTGTGTGATGGGCCTGCAGTTCAAGCAGGCCATGCACGAGCAGGCCGACGCCCTCGGCCAGAGCCTGACCACGCAAACGGCCACTTCGGCGACCGAACTGCTGGTAGCCAACGATATCCTCAGCCTCAACGTGCTGCTGGGCAACCTGGTGAAAAACCCGCTGGTGGCCCACGCGGCCATCTACAGCGTGGACAACCGCATCCTCGCCGAAGCCGGGCAACGCCCGCGCAATAGCCTGCTGGGCGAGGCCGAAGGCGTGTACCAGACCAAGATCAGCTTCCAGGACGTGGCTGCCGGGCAGCTGCGCATCAGCCTGGACATGAGCCAATTCCAGCAACCCATGCTGATCAGCCTGCAAAGCATGGGCATTCTGGCGGCCATCCTGCTGGCGCTGGCCTTGGCCCTCAGCTTGCGCCAGGGCCGCTACATCACCCTGCCATTGCTGCAGTTGCGGGTATGGCTGCGCGACCCGCAGTACTACACCCCAGCCACCGACCGCCAGGATGAAATCGGCGACATCGCCCGCCAGCTGCATGCGCGCCTGGCGCCACCGCCGCCACCAGAGCCGGAGCCAGAGCCTGAGGAAGACGACGATGAACCGTTCGACGACCCGCATCACGCCAGCCCGGCACCCAAGGCCGCGCCGCGCGCCAAGGTCGCCGCAGTGCCAGACGAGGAAGATGACGAAGCGTTCGCCGGCCTGCTCGACGACGACACTGCACCAAGAACCGCAGTGGTAGACGAGTCCGACGAACCGCACTTCAGCGCCATCCTCGCGGTGCAGCTGGGCTCCCAGGAGCAACTGCGCCGTCTGCCGCGTACCCGCCTGACCGAACTGACCGAGCGTTACCGTGACTGCCTGGAGCATGCGGCATCGCTGTACGACGGCGAAACGCACACACTCAACGATGGCAGCACCCTGGTGCTGTTCCACAGCCGCGTATGTGGTGAGGACTACCTGACCAATGCAATCTGCTGCGGCGAGCTGTTGCGCGCCCTGGGCCATGCCCTGCAGATCGAAGTGGCCGACAGCGGCATCACCTTGCAATTGCAGCTGGGCCTGGTATTGGGCAACGATCTGCACGGGCTGGAGCTGGTAGACGTGTTGATCGCCGAAAAAGCCCAGGATGCCCTGGCGCTGTCGCAGCACAGCCGCAACCTGTTGCTGGTGGAGCGGCAGATCAGCGATGACGCACTGATTCGCCAGCGCGCACGCATTCGCCCGATTGCCAGCCCTGAGGGCGCCTGCTGCGTGGAGCGCCTGCTGGAACCGTACCCTTCGATGCTGGAACGGCAACTGGCGCGCATGCACGAGCGTCGGGCCTGACAGGCTGCGCTGGGCACTGGGGCTGCCGCGCAGCCCCTTCGCAACGCCAGGCCGCGCCTACAAGGCCCGGCCCAGCCTCGCAATGGTTTGACGCAGACATGAAAAAGCCCGCAGCATCGCGGGCTTTTTTGCACCTGGCGGTTAGGTCAGAACCGATAGACTTCCATATCGGTGCGGATCGGCGAGGCCATCGGGATCCTGGACTTTTCCGGCGCCTTCTTCACCTGCACCGGTGCAGCCGGCTTTTTCGGCGTTTCTTCAGCGATTGCCGGCTGGTTGGCCAGCGGCTTCACCGCCGTGCTCAGCTGCTCGGCCAGCTTCTGCAGCAATTGGCCCTGGGCCTGTACCTGCGACGACTCGCTGCCCTCATGTGGCTGTTCGAGGTGCACGATACGGTTGTCACGTACACGGCCACGGCGGTCCAGCAGGCGCCACTGGGCGTCGAGGATGGCCGGTTGGTCCTTGCCCGAATCCAGGCGGGTAATCGACAGCAGCACCTGTACATCCGGCGTGAAACCGGCCGTTGCCGGGGCCAGTACCACACGCTGGCTGTCCAGGCGCCAGGCCAGCTGGCGCACCAGCAACTGGTCGATGTCCGACGACAGGCTACCCGCCCAACGACCGTCGGTCGCCGCGCTCAGGCTGCCATCGGCCTGGCGCTGCAGGAACGTCTCGCGCTGCAGGTAATCGGCCACCGATACCGGCCCGAGTACAACGGCCATGCCCGCACTCTGCGACGGCTGGCCAGGATCACCACTGTCGAGCTGGTACAAGGCGACAGGCTGGTGCATGGTGCACCCGCCCAGCCCCAGCAGGCCAGTCATCAACAGCGCAAGTGGAAGGCGCAGAAATTTCATCATCCCATCCAGGCGGCTGCCTACAGGCACACCGCAGTGATACATATAAATTCAAACGGGCACACGACCACGCCGGCGCCGCAAGGGCCATATCATCCGCGAAATCACCGTCCGACTCCAGTGTTTCTGCCCGGAACGGCGCTGTAATTGCCGTTCCAGACATTTCCACCGGTTACGCCGGCACTTCCACCTGCAAGCTATCGACGCGCTGGAACCCACGCGGTAGCTTGCTGCCACGCCGGCCACGCTCGCCCTTGTAGTGTTCCAGGTCGTCGGGCTTCAGAGACAGGGTACGCTTGCCGGCCTGCAATACAAGGGTCGCCCCGTCGGCGATCACGGCCAGGTCGGTGACGAACTCTTCGCGGCTGGCGACCCGGTCGCCGGGTACACCAATGATCTTGTTGCCCTTGCCTTTACCCAGCTGTGGCAAGTCGCTGACCTTGAACACCAGCAGGCGGCCTTCGGTGGTCACCGCCGCCAGCCAGTCCTGCTCACGGTTGGCCACCGGCCGCGGCGTCATCACCTTGGCGCCGTTGGGCAGGCTGAGCAAACCCTTGCCGGCCTTGTTCTTGGCCTGCAGGTCTTCACCCTTGACCACGAAGCCGTAGCCGGCGTCGGAAGCGACCACGTACAGCGCATCGTCGTCTGGCAGCAGCACGCAATCGAAGGTGGCCCCAGGCGGAGGCGTCAGGCGCCCCGTCAGCGGCTCACCCTGGCCACGCGCCGAAGGCAGGCTGTGGGCGGCCAGCGAGTAGCTGCGCCCGGTCGAGTCGATCAGCACGGCAAACTGGTTGGAGCGGCCAGCAGCAGCGGCCTTGAAGCCGTCGCCTGCCTTGTACGACAAGCCGGTCGCGTCGATGTCGTGGCCCTTGGCACAGCGTATCCAGCCTTTTTCCGACAGCACCACGGTGACCGGCTCGGTCGGCATCAGCTCGTTTTCCGACAGCGCCTTGGCTTCGGCGCGCTCGACAATAGGCGAGCGGCGGTCGTCGCCATAGGTTTCGGCATCCTTGATCAGCTCGCTGCGCACCAGCTTGCGCAGTTTGGCTTCGCTGCCCAGCAGCGCCTGCAACTTGGCTTGCTCTTTCAGCAGTTCGTCCTGCTCGCCGCGGATTTTCATCTCTTCCAAACGCGCCAACTGCCGCAGGCGGGTCTCGAGGATGTAGTCGGCCTGGATTTCGGTCAGGCCGAAGCGTGCGATCAGCGCCTGCTTGGGGTGGTCCTCGGTGCGGATGATGTGGATCACTTCATCCAGGTTGAGGAACGCCGTGAGCAAACCGTCCAGCAGGTGCAAGCGCTTCTCGACCTTGTCCAGGCGGTGCTGCAGCCGGCGACGAACGGTATGGGTACGAAACTCCAGCCATTCCACCAGGATCGTGCGCAGGTTCTTCAGCTGCGGCCGGCCGTCGAGGCCGATGATGTTGATGTTGACCCGGTAGCTGCTTTCCAGGTCGGTGGTGGCGAACAGGTGCTGCATCAGTTCGTCGGCATCCACACGGTTGGACCGCGGGATGATGACGATGCGGCAAGGGTTCTCGTGATCCGACTCGTCGCGCAGGTCGGCCACCATCGGCAGCTTCTTGGCCTGCATCTGCGCCGCGATCTGCTCCAGCACCTTGGCCCCCGAGACCTGGTGGGGCAACGCGGTTACAACGATGTCGCCGTCCTCGACGCGGTACACGGCGCGCATGCGGATCGAGCCACGGCCACTTTCGTACATCTTGAGGATTTCGGCCCGCGGCGTGACGATTTCGGCCTCGGTCGGGTAGTCCGGCCCTTGAATATGCTCGCACAACTGCTCGATGGTGGCCTTGGGCTCGTCGAGCAGGCGCACGCAGGCGCTGGCCACTTCACGCAGGTTGTGCGGCGGCACATCGGTGGCCATGCCCACGGCGATACCGGTGGTGCCGTTGAGCAGAATGTTGGGCAGGCGTGCCGGCAACACGGCGGGCTCCTGCAAGGTGCCGTCGAAGTTGGGCACCCAGTCGACGGTGCCCTGGCCGACTTCGCTGAGCAGCACTTCGGCATAGCGGGACAACCGCGCTTCGGTGTAGCGCATGGCCGCGAACGACTTCGGATCGTCCGGCGCACCCCAGTTGCCCTGGCCATCGACCAGTGTGTAGCGGTAGCTGAACGGCTGCGCCATCAGCACCATGGCTTCATAGCAGGCCGAGTCGCCATGGGGGTGGAACTTGCCGAGCACGTCACCGACGGTACGCGCCGACTTCTTGTGCTTGGCATCGGCATCGAGCCCCAACTCGCTCATGGCGTAGACAATGCGCCGCTGCACTGGCTTGAGGCCATCGCCGATATGCGGCAGGGCGCGGTCCATGATCACGTACATGGAGTAGTTGAGGTAGGCCTGTTCGGTGAAGTCAGCCAGTGAGCGGCGTTCTACGCCGTCCAGGCTGAGTTCCAGTGAGTCGCTCATGCGGGCCTCGTCATTTCAGGTTCTGGCGCAGCAGCATGGTGCCACCGCGCTGGGTAAATTCAAGTTGTTGCAGGGCACTCATGCCCAGTAGCACGGTGGGGCCATCCAGGCCCGGCACGACAATGGCGCGTACGTTCTGCAGGTGGATGTCGCCCAGTTGCAGGCTGGCCAGCCGCGTGCGGTAGCCCTCGGTGCGGCCATTGGCGGTACTCAGCAGCACCGGGCTGCCACGCGCCAGGTTCAGGTCGCGGGCCAGCCCTTCGGGGATCGCGACGTCGGTGGCCCCGGTGTCCAGCATGAAGTGCACCACCTGGCCATTGATCGCGCCATCCACCACGAAATGCCCCTGGCCATTACTCAGCAGGCGCACCTCGATGAAACCTTGGCCGTGCTCCGACTGCACCTGGCGGTTGGGGTTACGTTGGCTGTCTTCCCACTGGCCGAAAAAGCGCGTGGCCAGAAACAGCGCAGCCGCCCAGGCAAGCACCATCAGCACCCGCCCTGCGCGCTTGCCCGGTGCCTGGCTCACGGTTTGGCGCCCCAGCCGCCCTGAGGCGCCTCGAAGCGCCATACGATCGGGCGCCGCTCGCCGTCGGCACGGTCAGCGTTGTTGTTGTCCAACCCGACCCAGGCGCCTTTGCTGTCGATCACCAGCGCCTCGGCCAGGCCGAACGGCTGATCGTAGCGGCGCATGGGCTCCAGCGCCTCGGCGGCGAACGACCAGCAGCGCTCGACCTCGCCGCTGTTGGCGTCCCGCCGGCATATCCGGTAGGCGTTGCGCTCAAGGGTGAACAGCTTGCCCTCGAACCAGGCGAGGTCGGAAAAGTCGCGCGACAGGGCCCGGGCCTCTGGCATTTGCGGCGGCTGCATCTCGACCCCAGCCTCGCTCAGCAGCACGCAACCGCGCCCGCAGGTCCATACCGACTGCTGCCGTTCAATGGCCACCAGGCCACGCCGCTCGCGCTCGGCCGCCAGCCACAGGCGGTCACCCGCCGGGTTGATTGCCAGCCCTTCGAACAGCGCATTGAAGTTCAGCAGCATGCCACTGGCCCGCGCCTGACGGACCATGGCCGGGTCGATCTTGAGCCAGTCGGGCTCACCTTCGGGCGGCAGTTGCAGCACCGCAGCGTGTGCCTCGCTGACCAGGTACAGGTTGTTTGCCTGGTCGCAGGTGATGCCTTCAAAGTCCAGCGCCCCGCCGCGAATGTACGACGCCGCCCAGTTGCGTGACTTCAGGCCCCACGGCAGGCCGCTTTCCGGCACCGGCGGCGCAGTGAAGACAAGCGCCTGCGCGCGCCAGGTAGCGCTCTGCTGGTCGAAGCGGTAGATGCGGTCATCGTCGCGGTCGGACACACCCCACAACGCCCCCCGGCAGAACGCCAGGCCAGACAGGTTGCCACCGCGCATACCGTCTATCGGGTGCTCGGCAGTCATCTTCAGCTCTGGCCAGTCGCCCGCCAGGCCCGGCAGCGCAACCAGCGCCAGCCAGGCCGCCAGAAGCAGACGAATCAAACCATGACCTCGGCGAGGTTACCTTTGGTTTCCAGCCAGTTCTTGCGGTCACCGGCGCGCTTCTTGGCCAGCAGCTTGTCCATCAGCTCGCAAGTCGCCTGCACGTCATCCAGGGTCAGTTGCACCAGGCGCCGGGTATTCGGGTCCATGGTGGTTTCACGCAGTTGTGGCGGGTTCATTTCGCCCAAACCCTTGAAGCGGGTGACTTGGGGTTTGCCGCGCTTCTTCTCGGCCACCAGGCGGTCGAGAATGCCATCACGCTCGGCTTCGTCGAGGGCATAGTAGATTTCCTTGCCCAGGTCGATGCGGTACAGCGGCGGCATGGCCACATACACGTGCCCGGCCTCGACCAGTGCACGGAAGTGCTGCACGAACAGCGCGCACAACAGCGTGGCAATGTGCAGGCCGTCGGAGTCGGCGTCGGCGAGGATGCAGATTTTGCCATAGCGCAGTTGCGCCAGGTCGGTGGCACCGGGGTCGACGCCGATGGCCACGGCAATGTTGTGCACTTCCTGGCTGGCCAGGACTTCGCCGCCGTCCACTTCCCAGGTGTTGAGGATCTTGCCGCGCAGCGGCAGGATGGCCTGGAATTCCTTGTCCCGGGCCTGCTTGGCCGAGCCACCGGCCGAGTCACCCTCGACCAGGAACAGCTCGGCACGCATCGGGTCCTGGCCGGCGCAGTCGGCCAGCTTGCCGGGCAATGCCGGGCCCTGGGTGATGCGCTTGCGCTCGACCTTCTTGCTGGCCTTGAGGCGGCGGCCGGCATTGCTGATGGCCAGCTCCGCCAGTTGCATGCCCAGTTCAGGGTGGGCGTTGAGCCACAGGCTGAAGGCATCCTTGACCACGCCAGAGACGAATGCCGCCGCCTCGCGTGAAGACAGCCGCTCTTTGGTCTGCCCGGAGAACTGCGGGTCCTGCATCTTCATCGAGAGGACGAAAGTAATGCGCTCCCAAACGTCTTCCGGTGCCAGCTTGACCCCGCGCGGCAGCAGGTTGCGGAATTCGCAGAACTCGCGCATGGCATCCAGCAGGCCCTGGCGCAGGCCATTGACGTGGGTACCGCCCTGGGCGGTAGGGATCAGGTTGACGTAGCTTTCCTGGATGCTGTCGCCGCCTTCGGGCAGCCATAGCAAGGCCCAGTCCACCGCTTCCTTGTTACCGGCCAGGCTACCGCAGAACGGCTCATCGGGCAGGCGCTGGAACTCGTTGACCGAATCGACCAGGTAGGAACGCAGGCCATCCTCGTAGTGCCATTCGACCTTTTCGCCGCTGGCCTTGTCCTCGAAGCTGACCAGCAGGCCTGGGCACAGCACGGCCTTGGCCTTGAGCACGTGCTTGAGACGGCTGATGGAGAATTTCGGCGAATCGAAATACTTGGGGTCGGGGCTGAAATACACGCTGGTGCCGGTGTTGCGCTTGCCGACCGAACCCACAACTTCCAGCTCGCTGGCCTTGAAGCCGTCGGCGAAGGTCATCTGGTACTCGTTGCCGTCGCGTTTGACACGCACGCGCACCTGGGTCGACAGGGCGTTGACCACCGAGATGCCAACGCCGTGCAAGCCACCGGAGAACTGGTAGTTCTTGTTGGAGAACTTGCCGCCGGCGTGCAGCTTGGTCAGGATCAGCTCGACCCCGGACACGCCCTCTTCGGGGTGAATGTCCACCGGCATGCCACGGCCGTCGTCGCTGACTTCCAGCGAGTGGTCGGCATGCAGAATGACCTGCACGGAGCGGGCGTGACCGGCCAGGGCTTCGTCGACACTGTTGTCGATCACTTCCTGGGCCAGGTGGTTGGGGCGGCTGGTGTCGGTGTACATGCCCGGCCGCTTGCGGACCGGGTCAAGGCCCGAGAGGACTTCGATGGCGTCTGCGTTATAGGCGCTAGCGCTGGGATTGGCCATAGGGTCTCGTCGTCAGTCTGGTGAGTGCAAAAAAGTCAAAATACAGAAAAATCGAGCGCTGCATACTGCCCACGCGCAATACCGGCAAACGCCAGCAGGGCCGGCAGGCGCTCGGCAAAGCCCTGGAAACTGTGGTCACCACCGGCCTGGATGCGCAGGGCACAAGCACGGTAATAACGTTCGGCATGGCGGTAATCCAGGGTTTCGTCGGCGGTTTGCAGCCACACCTGATAGCGGCTGGCATCGACCGGCGCTGGCACTTCCAGCTCGGCCAGGGCCTGCACGTGGTCCAGGGTCAGCTCCCAGGTTTCATCGGTGTAGTGGTTGCGCTGGGTACCCAGGTAGCCGTCAAAGTGCTTGTGCGGGGTAACCGCCGGGTTGACCAGCAAGGCCTTGAGGCCATGGCGCTCCGCCAGACAGGTGGCATAGTAGCCGCCGAGCGAACTGCCCACCAGTAATGGCGCGCCCAGTTCGGCGATGGCCGCCTCAAGCTGGGCGATGGCCTGGCGTGGGTGATGGTGCAAGGCGGGCACCCGCAGTTGGTCGGCCAGGCCGAGCTGCTGCATGACCGCTTCGAGCTGGCGCGCCTTGGTGGAAAGCGGCGAGCTGTTGAAGCCATGGATATAGAGGATGGAACCCGACATGCTGCCCCCGGAATCTGTGGCTTCGCGCCTGATGATGCGGGCGCAGGGACGCGCAGTGTAGCGCGTTCGCCGGGTTTTGACGCAGCGTCACGGGTTTCGCAACAATTTCTTCACCATAGCCCGCTGCAACAGGGCACCCTGTAGGAGCGGCCTTGTGTCGCGAAGGGGGTGCGAAGCAACCCCCCATAATTTCAGCTTCGCCGCAGATATTGCCGGGGCCGCTTTGCGGCCCTTTCGCGACACAAGGCCGCTCCTACAGTTGAACGCGCAACCCGCTCAATAACCTGGGCTATCGAAGTCGAGCTTCACTTCAAAGTCCCACGCCCGCTCCACCCCGGTCTCCAGCCGCCCGTCGGCATGCAGGCGCAGCCAGCGGTACCCAGGCTGCTCTTCGCTCACCTTGAAGTCCTCGCTGCGGGCCGCGAACTGAATGCAGGTCGAAGGCGTAGCCAGCAGGCGCCGACCATTGCGCACTTCATCCCACTCCTGATGAACGTGCCCCCACAGCAATGCCCGCACCTGTGGGTAACCTTCAATGATGTCAAACAGCGCCTGGGCATTGCGCAAGCCGATCGGGGCGATCCAGGCGCAGCCGATGTCTACCGGTTGATGGTGGAAACACACCAGGCAATGGCGCCCGCCCGCCCCTTTCAGCGCGGCCTCCAGCACTGCCAGCTGGTCATCCCCCAGCAAGCCATGTGTGGCGCCGTGCACCGCCGTGTTGAGCATCACAATACGCCAGGCGCCGATATCGGTTACCGCCTGTACCAACTCCGGCGCCACTTCGGCCATGATCCGGGCCTCATCATGGTTGCCCGGCAGCCAACGGCTTGGTACGCCAAACGGCGCAGTCAGCTCACGAAAAGCTTCATAAGAAGCAACGCTGGCATCCTGGGACAAGTCGCCCGTGCACAACAGCAAGTCGACAAGCGGTTGCTCGCGCCGCACCTGGGCTACCACATGGCCCAAACTTTCACGGGTCTTGAGGCCCAGCATGCTGCCGGCCGGGTCGGCGAAAAGATGGGCGTCGGTCAGTTGCACCACATGTACTGGGCGCGGGTGGTCTGCATGCATGTCAGCGAACGCTTGCCAGTTCGTGGCCACAGGCCAGGCAGTGACTCAGCCATTCACCGAGGAACAGGTTGAGCTGGGCCTTTTCGTCTGGCTGGTGCATGGCCTCGTTCGGGTAGGGGTAGATGCTGCGCAGGCGCCGGGCATGTTCGGCGCTGATCACTTCGGCCATGCGCGCATCGTGATACACCTGCACCTCCAGGTGCGGCACCGGCAGCCACGGCAAGCTGTGCTCCTGACGTATATGCAGGGTGGTGGTGTACGGGCAGGCCAGCACCACGTCGAGCACCAGCACGCCAAGCATCTGGTCGCCCTGGGTCATACCGATGCGGCGCGAGCTCTGGGTGGTACGCATGTCCGGCAGCAAGCGCATCAGCCGGGCATAGTTGGCCTCACAGGCAGCCTGCAGCCCGGCCAGGTCGACTCGATAGCGCTCGCGCAGCAGGTTCACTTCCACATACCTCGTACTTCGTCACGGTTCAGCGCCAGCCATTGCAAGCCGATGATGGTCGCCGCGTTGCAGATGCGCCCATCGCGCACGGCCTGCAAGGCATCTTCGAACGACCACACCCGCACGCGAATGTCTTCACCCTCGGCCTCCAGGCCATGCAGCCCCCCTGCCCCTTCGCTGCTGCAGTGGCCAAGGAACAAGTGCACGTATTCATCGCTGCCGCCTGGCGACGGGAAGTAGCGGGTCATCGGCCACAGGGCACTGAAAGTCAGGCCCGCTTCTTCTTCGGCTTCGCGGTGGGCGACTTCCTCGGGTTGCTCGTCCTTGTCGATCAGCCCGGCGACCATTTCGATCAGCCAGGGGTTTTCGGCCTTGCCCATTGCACCGACGCGGAACTGTTCGATCAGCACCACTTCATCGCGCAGCGGGTCGTAGGGTAGTACACACACCGCATCGTGACGCACGAACAGTTCACGGCTGATCTCGCGCCCCATGCCGCCCGCAAACAGCTCGTGGCGCAAGTGCACCTTGTCGAGCTTGTAGAAGCCCTGGAAGCAGTTTTCCCGCTTGACGATCTCGACCGCCCTGGGCACTGAGTTCAACGTGTCTGACATGGAAATCCTCGCTACCTCAATCACAGCATCGCGCCATCCTACTCCGCACGCCAGCGCGTTTCACCCCTTTCCAGCAACCATTCGCACAGTCGGGACAGCACGTGCGCACTCTGTTAGCTTAGTGGCGAACCGAAGGCCGCGCAGACGGTCAAAGGCCGACTTTTCCCTGTTTTTGCAAGGATCATCATGACCATTGTCAAACTGACTTCCGTGGCCGTGCTGGCACTCGCTCTGGGCGCCTGCCAGAGCCTGTTCACGCCCAACTACCGGACCCCGCTAGAGGTCAAACGCGACGCCTGGGAGCATGTAAAACCCGGTTGCAGCGAAAGCGATTGCCCGCTGGTGAACATCGACATGGTGCACTTCCCGGCCCTGCCCAAGCTTGACGGCATCGTCGAAAAGCGCTTGCTGCAACTGACCGAAGACAATCAGCATGGCACCGCGCCGGCCACCCTGCAGGCCTATGAACAGCAATACCTGGCCAGTGCCGACAAACGTAACAGCAGCTACCTGCAAGCCAAGGTACGCGAGCAGCATGACGGCCTGGTGATCATCGAACTGTCCAGCTACCTGGACAGCGGTGGCGCACACGGCATGCCTGGGCGTGGTTTCATCAACTACTCCCGCAAGCTGGACAAGGTGCTGACCCTGCAGGACATGCTGCTGCCTGGCCAGGAAGAGACGTTCTGGAAAACCGTCGAAGAGTCGCACCGCGCCTGGCTGATGAGCGTGGGCATGGACAAGGACGCCGAGTTCGTCAAGACCTGGCCGTTCAAGAAGTCGCCGCACATCGCCCTGACGTACGGCGCACTTGTGGTCAAGTACGAGGTCTATGCCATCGCGCCCTATTCCATGGGCCACGTGGAACTGAAGATCCCCTACCCGCGCCTCAATGGCGTGCTCAAGCCGGAACTGTTCCCCGGCCGCGGCTGAGGCTCAGCAGCCCGTGCAGCACACCTGCCAGCAGCAATGCTGGCAGGGTGGCGCCCATCTCGGGTGCATTGGCGGCAATCAGGTGGTAGGCCGCCACCCCCACGAACCAGGCCAGTAGCGCCTGCCAGTGCAAACCCTTGACCTGTACCGGCAGGCCACGGCGACGCACGACATAGTGGTCCACCAGCACTACGCCGAACAGCGGCGCAAACACCGAACCGATCAGCAACAGGAAGTTCTCGTACTGAGCCAATGGCGCCAGCAAGGCGATCAGGGTGCACAGCACGCCGATGGCCAGTGCCAGGTGCTCCACCTTCAACGGCAGCAGCACCCCGGTGGAGACCGCCGCCGAGTGGATGTCGGCGAATGCCTTTTCCGACTCGTCGAGCAGAATCAGCAGCAACGGAACCCCCATGCCGGCGCCAGCCAAGGCCAGCAACAACGCATTGACCTCGCCACTGGCGGCGAAGGCCAGGGTGTAGGCCACGCCCAGGCTCATCAGCCAGGTATTGCCGATGAAGTAGCCCAGCACGGTACCGCCGAACACGTGCCTGCCATTGCGTGCGAAACGTGAATAGTCGGCGATCAGCGGCAGCCACGACAGCGGCATGGCAATGACGATGTCGAAGCCTACTGCCAGCGACATCGAGCCATCCCCGGCGCGCCCCCACAACTCAGCCAGGTCGGCCTTGGCGAACAAGTTCCAGGTCAGCCAGACGCAGGCCCCCAGCAGCAACCAGATACCCCAGGCGCGCAACACCTTGCGCACGAACGCCAGTGGCCCGCTCACCGCCAGCAAGGTCGCCAGGGCACCAAAGCACAGGGTCCACAGCATCGGGCTGTTCCAGGCGCTGTGCTCACCGAACGCACGTGCGCCCAGCAGGCTGGCGGCATCGCGCATGACGATGATCTCGAACGCCCCCCAGCCCACCAGTTGCAGCAAATTGAGCACCGCCGGCAAGCGCGTGCCATGGCTGCCCAGGCTGAGCTTCAGGGTGCCCATGGCCGACAGCCCGGTGTCACTGCCGATGACCCCGGCGGCGCCCAGCAACAGCACGCCCACGCCGGTGCCCAGGGCAATGGCCAGTACGGCGCCAGCAAGGCCCAGGCCCGGCGCGAGCATGGCGCCGACTTGCAGCACCATCAGGCCGATGCCCAGGGAAAACCAGAGGGAGAACAGGTCACGCGCGCCGAAGATGCGCTGGTGGGTGGGGACCGGGTGGTCGGGGGAGAACGGGCTGGGTGATGTCATGGTTGGCGCTCGCCGGCAATGTTGTTGGTGTTCCTGGCGAGGACTTCGTCCTCGTATCGCGACGCAAGGCCGCTCCCACAAAAAACGCCCTGGCCTTGGGCCTGGTGCGGTTCCTGCGGGAGCCGGCCCCTGCGTTCTTAGACCTTGTGGTACAGCTGGCTGCCTTCCTGGCGGAACCGCTCGGCCTGCTCACGCATGCCTTGCTCGACCGTGACGTCCACGGTTTCGATCTTGGCGGCGTACTCCCGCACTTCCTGGGTGATCTTCATCGAGCAGAACTTCGGCCCGCACATCGAGCAGAAGTGCGCGACCTTGGCCGACTCCTTGGGCAGCGTCTCGTCGTGGTAGGCGCGGGCAGTGTCAGGGTCGAGGCCGAGGTTGAACTGGTCTTCCCAGCGGAACTCGAAGCGCGCCTTGGACAGGGCGTTGTCGCGGATTTGTGCGCCGGGGTGGCCTTTGGCAAGGTCGGCAGCATGCGCGGCGATCTTGTAGGTGATGATGCCGGTCTTGACGTCATCCTTGTTCGGCAGGCCCAGGTGCTCCTTGGGCGTCACGTAGCAGAGCATGGCGCAGCCGAACCAGCCGATCATTGCCGCACCAATGCCCGAGGTGATGTGGTCATAACCCGGGGCGATATCGGTGGTCAGTGGGCCGAGGGTGTAGAACGGCGCCTCGTCGCAGCATTCCAGCTGCTTGTCCATGTTCTCCTTGATCAACTGCATCGGCACGTGGCCAGGGCCTTCGATCATGCACTGCACGTCATGCTTCCAGGCAATCTTGGTCAGCTCGCCAAGGGTTTCCAGCTCACCGAACTGCGCAGCGTCGTTGGCGTCGGCGATCGAGCCGGGGCGCAGGCCATCGCCCAGCGAGAAGCTGACGTCGTAGGCCTTCATGATTTCGCAGATTTCGTCGAAGTGGGTGTAGAGGAAGTTTTCCTTGTGATGGGCCAGGCACCACTTGGCCATGATCGAGCCGCCACGGCTGACGATGCCCGTGACCCGCTTGGCGGTCAGCGGCACGTAGCGCAGCAACACCCCGGCATGGATGGTGAAGTAGTCCACACCCTGCTCGGCCTGCTCGATCAGGGTGTCGCGGAACAGCTCCCAGGTCAGGTCCTCGGCCACCCCGTTGACCTTTTCCAGGGCCTGGTAGATCGGCACGGTACCAATCGGCACCGGCGAGTTGCGGATGATCCACTCGCGGGTCTCATGGATGTGCTTGCCGGTGGACAGGTCCATGACCGTGTCCGACCCCCAGCGGATGCCCCAGGTCAGCTTGGCCACCTCTTCCTCGATGGACGAGCCCAGGGCGCTGTTACCGATATTGCCGTTGATCTTCACCAGGAAATTACGGCCGATGATCATCGGCTCCAGCTCCGGGTGGTTGATGTTGGCCGGGATGATCGCACGGCCACGGGCAATTTCCTGGCGCACGGATTCGGGGGTGATCTCTTTCGGAATATTGGCACCGAAGCTATGCCCGGCATGTTGCGCGTCGAGCAGGCCGGCGGCGCGCGCCTCCTGCAGCTTCATGTTCTCGCGGATGGCCACATATTCCATCTCGGCGGTAACGATGCCCTGGCGGGCATAGTGCATTTGCGAAACATTGGCGCCGGCCTTGGCCCGGCGCGGGTTGCGCACGTGGGCAAAACGCAGCTTGGCCAGCTCGGCGTCGTTCAGGCGCTGCTGGCCGAAGTCGGAGCTCAGCCCGGCCAGGCGCTCGGTGTCGCCACGCGCGTCGATCCAGGCCGACCGCACGTCGGCCAGGCCTTTGCGCACGTCGATGATCACACTGGGATCGGTGTAGGGGCCGGAGGTGTCGTAGACCAGTACCGGGGCATTGGACTCGCCACCGAAATCGGTCGGCGTATCGGCCAGGCTGATTTCCCGCATGGGTACGCGGATATCCGGGCGCGAGCCCTGCACATAGACCTTGCGCGAACGCGGGAACGGTTGCACGGACTGCTGATCGACTTGCGCCGATTCGCTGAGGTTGATCGTTTTTTCTTGTTGGGTCATCACAGGCTCTCCAGACGGCTTCCTAGCAGTGGAATGTCGGGGTGAACCTGAATGGCGCGGACGCATCCATTAGTGGATGCAGTGCCGGATATGGGGGTGCCTTGAAGCTGCATGCAGCTGTGACAATCCCGGACCTGGCACAAGAGGCTCCCCGGGAAGGCGAGCAATCTTGTTCCCTACGCAGGCGCTAACCTGATCAGGTTCAACGGGATCCGCACCTCTGCGATCTCAGCCTTTGCTTCAAGGCACCCCGACAAGAACCTGCGCAGTCTAGACTGCTGTGGTCGGCAAAGCCAAGCGGGTTTCTGCGCAGATGATGAAAGGCGCGCCCGGCGATTGTTGCCGGGGGGCACATGGCACTAAACTGGCGCATCGCCAAATACTCAACGGTTCAGTAATTCAATTTCGTACAAGGATTGCCTTTATGCTGCGCAAACTCTCACTGGCAATAGCCGTGTCTTGTGCGTCCAACGGAGTGGCCTGGGCAGCGGACGCGCCCCAGACGGTCAAGACCGACCTGGTCAGCGTGTACCAGGAAGCGGTCGACAACAACGCCGACCTGGCAGCAGCACGCGCCGACTACGGCGCACGCCGTGAGGTGGTACCGCAGGCCCGCGCCGGCTTGCTGCCGAACCTGTCGGCCGGGGCCGAGATGATGAATACCCGCACCAAGCTGGACGAGCCGTCGATTACCTCCAACCGCAGCGGCAACGCCTGGAGTGCAACCCTGGCGCAGCCCATTTTCCGCGCCGACCGCTGGTTCCAGTTGCAGGCCGCCGAGGCGGTCAACGAACAAGCCGCCCTGGAGCTGTCGGCCACTGAGCAGAACCTCATCCTGCAAACGGCCCAAAGCTACTTTGCCGTGCTGCGCGCCCAGGACAATCTGGCCGCGACCAAGGCGGAGGAAGCCGCGTTCAAGCGCCAGCTCGACCAGTCCAACGAACGCTTCGATGTCGGCCTGTCGGACAAGACCGACGTGCTGCAGTCGCAGGCCGGCTACGACACTGCCCGGGCCAACCGGATCATCGCCGATCGCCAGGTACAGGATGCCTTCGAAGCGTTGGTAACGCTGACCAACCGAGAGTACAGCTCGATCCAGGGTGTGGTGCATAGCCTGCCAGTGCAGGTACCTACGCCGAACGATGCCAAGGCCTGGGTGGAAACGGCCGGGCGCCAGAACCTCAACCTGCTGGCCACCAACTATGCGGTGTCTGCCGCCGAAGAAACCCTGCGCCAGCGCAAGGCCGGCCATGCACCCACCCTGGATGCAGTGGCCAAATACCAGAAGGGTGACAACGACAGCCTCGGCTTTACCAACCCTGCTCCCCAACAGAACGTTCGCTACAGCGGCGACGTCGAGCAGACCAGTATCGGCCTGCAACTGAACATCCCGATCTACAGCGGCGGCCTGACCAGCTCGCAGGTACGCGAGGCTTACCAGCGCCTGAGCCAGAGCGAACAGCAGCGCGAGAGCCTGCGCCGCCAGGTGGTGGAGAACACCCGCAACCTGCACCGCGCGGTGAACACCGACGTGGAACAGGTCCAGGCACGCAAGCAGTCGATCATCTCCAACCAGAGTGCGCTGGAAGCGACTGAAATCGGCTACCAGGTCGGCACCCGCAACATCGTCGACGTGCTCGATGCCCAGCGCCAGCTGTACACCTCGGTGCGCGACTACAACAACAGCCGCTACGACTACATCCTCGACAACCTGAGCCTCAAGCAGGCCGCCGGCACCCTGAGCCCGCAAGACCTGAAGGATCTGGGGCGTTACCTGAAGCCCGACTACAACCCGGACAAGGACTTCTTGCCACCGGATCTGGCGGCGGCTGCAGCCAAGAACTTCGAGCGCCGCCCTTGAACTCAGGAAGCACGCGGTGTAGGAGCGGCCTTGTGTCGCGAAAGGGGGGGCGCAGCGCCCCGGGATTTTCGCACGACCGCAAGATTGTCGGGGCCGCTGTGCGGCCCTTTCGCGACACAAGGCCGCTCCTGCAGGGATCGCACCGCTGCGAATATCAGCGCATTAGCGCAGCCAGCCCATCGAGCAAGCGCTGCAATGCACCTTGGTTGGCCTGCATCACCGCCCTGCCCGCCGCGCCCATGCGCTGGGCATCCTGCGGTAACTCGACCAACCGCCGCACGGCCTCGGCCAGCCCGTCGGCATCGTCCACCTGCTGCAACGCCCCTGCCTCTACCAGCATTGCGCTGATTTCGAGGAAGTTGAACACGTGCGGCCCCATGATCACCGGCAAGGCCAGTGCTGCCGGTTCCAGCGGGTTGTGCCCGCCGGTCGGCACCAGGCTGCCGCCCACGAAGGCGATATCGGCCAGCGCATACAGAAACAGTAATTCGCCCATGGTGTCGCCCAGCAATACCCGGGTTTGTGCGTCGACGGGCGCGCCAGTGGAGCGGCGAACGGTGCTGAACTGCTCGCTGCAAAGCGCATGCACCGCATTGAACCGCTCAGGGTGGCGCGGTACCAGGATCAGCAAGGCATCGCCATGCACCTGCAACAACTGCTGATGCGCCTGCAGCACCAGCGCATCCTCCCCCTCATGGGTGCTGGCAGCAATCCACACCGGGCGCTGCTGCACCCCCCACTGGGCACGCAATGCCTTGGCACGGGGTCGCAGTTGCTCATCGATCTTCAGGTCGAACTTGATCGAACCGGTGACCTGCACGCACTCAGGACGCGCCCCCAGATCAAGGAAGCGCTGCGCCTCGGTTTGCGTTTGCACGGCAATCAGGCTCATCTCTGCCAGCATAGGCCGGGTCAGCTTGGCAAAACGCGCATAACCACGGGCCGAGCGCTCGGACAAACGCGCATTGGCCAGCACCACTGGAATACCGCGCTCGGCACACTGGTGGATGTGATTGGGCCACAACTCGGTCTCCATGATGATGCCCAGTTTGGGCTGCACATGGTCGAGAAAGCGCCCGGCCGCCCACGGCAGATCGTAGGGTAGGTAGCAATGCTGCACGCGCGGTTCGTCGGCGAACATGGCGCGAATGCGCTCGGAACCGGTAGGGGTCATGCAGGTGATCGTGATGGGCAGTTGCGGGTAGGCCTTGAGCAAGGCGCGCACCATCGGCGCCGCGGCAATGCTTTCGCCGACCGACACCGCGTGCACCCAGATACCGCCCTGGCGCATGGCCGGCAGCCTGAAGGCAAACCGCTCGCCGATACGCTGGCCATAGGCCGGCGCCTTGCGTGCGCGAAGGTACAGGCGCAGCGCGACCAGCGGCAGGCCCAGGTGAAAGAGCAAGGTATAGAGGGTTCTGTTCATGGCAGCGGAGTTTACCCGATCGCGCGCAAGTGCACTGCAAAGCGCTCGGCCAACCATTGCGCAGCAGGGCCCAGGGGTTCATCACGGCGCCAGGCCAGTTCCGCCACCAACGCCGGTGGGCGCCACTCACTGTCTAGCTCCACCATGTGCGTCTGGTATGTGGGGTACTGCACGACATGCCGTGGCAACCAGGCCCAGCCCAGGCCGCGCATCAACAGCTCCGCCAGAACGTAGAAGCTGTCGGCACGCCACACCTGCGGGCTGATGGCCTCGCCACCGGGGTAACCGCTTTGCTGCGGGGTGATCAGCAATTGACGATGGCGGGCCAGCTGTTGGCGAGTGACCCGGCCACGACCCGCCAGCGGGTGGTCGACCGCACAGACCGTGACCATTTCCACGCTGCCCAGGGCGCGCCGCTCCAGGGTTGCCGGAATGCTCTCGTGGTGAAAGAACAGCCCCAGGTCGGCGCGCCGCTCGACCAGTTTGCGCGCCACATCACCCTGGGCCCCGCTGGCCAGTTGCACCTCCAGCAGCGGAAAGCGGCTGGCCAATTCATCGAGGCTGTCAATCACCGGCTGGTAGGGCATGGCTTCGTCCTGCGCCACGCGCAGCAAGGCCTCCTGCCCGCGCATCAACGCCAGCGCACGGCCATCCAGGCGTTCGCACTGGCGCAGCAGTTCACGGGCATCTTCCAGCAGCGCGCTGCCGTTTTGCGTCAGTTTCGGCTGCCGGCCACTGCTGCGCTCGAACAGGGTGACGCCCAGGTCGGTTTCCAGCAAGGCGACCGCGCTGCTGATCGCCGACTGGGCCTTGCGCTGTTCACGGGCCACGGCAGAGAACGAGCGCAATTCTGCAACGCGCACAAAGGTTCGCAGTTGTTCGAGGTTCCACTGCTCGGCCATTGGCCTATCTCCAGAATTGATAGGTAATGACTTTACCGCATCCAGGTTGAGCCTAGAATGCCCGCCAGAACCGGAGGATCCCACCATGAATGCCTACACCTATCTCGCCATTGCCATCTGCGCCGAAGTCATCGCCACCGCTTCGATGAAAGCGGTAAAAGGCTTGAGCACGCCGTTGCCGCTGCTGCTGATGGTGGTGGGCTACGGCATTGCGTTCTGGATGCTCACCCTGGTGGTGCGCAGCATTCCGGTGGGTATTGCCTATGCCATCTGGTCGGGGCTGGGCATTGTGCTGATCAGCGTGGCGGCGCTGGTGATCTACGGGCAGAAACTGGATGTGCCGGCGATGCTGGGGATGGCGATGATTGTCGGCGGGGTGGTGGTGATTCAGCTGTTCTCCAAGACCACCGGGCATTGAGCTGTACCCCGCGAGGCAAGCCAGCGCCCACGGGGTAGCACTGGCCGGGTTTGCCGGCGGTAGGGCCCGCTGGGGGATACCCTGTATACTTGCCAGCTGTCCCAGTCTTCGAGGTACCGCCATGCCATCTGCCATTTCCACTGACGTGCTGATCGTCGGCGCCGGGGTCGCAGGCCTCTGGCTCAACGCACGCCTGCGCCGCATGGGGTATTCGACAGTGCTGGTGGAGCGCGCCAGCCTTGGCGGTGAGCAGACTATCAAGTCCCAGGGCATTATCCATGGCGGCACCAAGTACGCCCTGCACGGTGCCCTGACCGGCGCGTCGGAAGCCATTGCCGACATGCCGCGCCGCTGGCGCGAAGCCTTGAGCGGCAGCGGCGAGCTGGATCTTGCCGGCACCCGCCTGCTGTCCGATGCCCACTACCTGTGGTCGCCAGGCACCCTGGCCGGCAACCTCACCAGCTTCTTTGCCAGCAAGGCCGTGCGCGGCCGGGTCGATCAGGTAAAGGGCGAGCAACTGCCACCCGCCCTGCAAGACCGCGCGTTCAAAGGCAAGGTCTACCGCCTGGCTGAACTGGTCATCGACGTGCCCAGCCTGCTGGCCAACCTGGCCGAACTGGCAGGTGACAGCCTGCTGGCTGGTGAGCACATCGAACCGCTTCGCGAAGGTGAAGAACTGGTCGGCCTGCGCGTGGACGGCCGTGACATCCGTGCGCAACGCATCGTACTCAGCGCCGGCGCCGGCACGGCCGACCTGCTGCATGCCGTGGGGCTGCAGCAGCCGGCCATGCAAACCCGCCCGTTGCACATGGTGCTGGCCAAAGGCGCCAACCTCAAACCGCTGTACGCCCACTGCCTGGGCAGTGGGCCAAAGCCCAGGGTCACCATCACCACCCACCCCGCGGCCGATGGCCAGTGGGTCTGGTACCTGGGTGGCGACCTGGCCGAAGCCGATGGCGTCGCCCGCGAGCCTGAGGCACAAATAGCCGCCGCCCAGAAGGAAATCGCCAGCCTGCTGCCTTGGGTCGACCAAAGCCAACTGCACTGGGCCACACTGCGGGTCGACCGCGCAGAACCGGCACAGTCCGGCCTGGTACGCCCGGACAACGCCTTCCTCGCCGAGCAACACCGCCTGCTGGTGGGCTGGCCAACCAAACTGGCGCTGGCACCGGACTTCAGCGACCGCGTCATCAGCCATCTGCAACGCGACGGGATCCGCCCACAGGCGCATGCCGAGCTAGGCGACCTGCCTCGGCCGGTGCTGGGTGTGCCGGCCTGGGAGCGCCTGCTGCCATGAGCCTGCCCACCCTGCACGGTTTGCACCGCCCGCTGGGCAGCACCGGCTTTCAGGTTTCGCCACTCGGCCTGGGTACGGTCAAGCTGGGCCGCGATCAGGGCGTGAAATACCCCAATGGGTTCACCATCCCCAGCGACGACGAAGCCCGCATGCTGCTGGCCCAGGCCCGTGAACTGGGCATCAACCTCATCGATACCGCCCCCGCCTATGGCCGCAGCGAGGAACGCCTGGGCCCGCTGCTGCGCGGCCAGCGCGACGCGTGGGTGATCGTGAGCAAGGTCGGGGAAGAATTCGACGGTGGCCAGTCACATTTCGACTTCACCGCCGCCCACACTCGCCGCTCGGTGGAGCGCAGCCTGCGCCGCCTGGAAACCGACCGCATCGACCTGGTGCTGGTGCATTCCGACGGCAACGACCTGGCCATTCTTGAGCAGCAAGAGGTGTACCAGACGCTGGCCGCGCTCAAACAAGAGGGCAAGATCCTTGGCTACGGCCTGTCCGGCAAAACCGTCGCCGGCGGCCTGAAGGCCCTGGAGCAAGGCGATTGCGCCATGGTCACCTACAACCTCAGCGAGCAGGCAGAACGGCCGGTGCTGGACTACGCTGCCGAGCACGGCAAGGCCATCCTGGTGAAAAAGGCGCTGGCCAGCGGGCACCTTTGCCTGGCGCCGGGTGTCGACCCTGTGAAGGCCAGTTTCGAACTGCTGTTCGCCCACCCGGGCGTCAGCAGTGCTATCGTCGGCACCATCAACCCGTTGCACCTGGCCCATAACGTGGCCACCGTTGCCCGTATTCTGGGCCAGCACTGAGTTACCCACGGCCCCCTGGGCCTGGAAACTGACCCGACGCAAGGAGGAGCCTCGTGGCGCGAACGCTGATCCGCAAGAACCCGAGCAACTTCAAGACACTGCCATTGCACGTCGAGGCGAGCGCCGAAGGGCTGATTTACCAGAGCATCGGCATGCCGCTGAATTTCGCCCAGACCCAACAGCGGCGCAAAGCCATCGAACTGCCCGACCCGCAGCGCTTCGTGGCCGAACTGGCCAACCTGGGCGTATCGGTGCGCCTGACGCTGCATTGGCAGAACCGCGATTACTGGGTGCTGGTGCGCCAGCGCCGGCAAGACCGGGGCGATGTGGTACTGAAACTGATTTCCGGCTACGTGCCGGCGCAGGAGCTGAACCTGCCCCTGCATACTGCCGTGCAGGAAGTAGCCGAAGAATGCCTGCTGGAAACCCCGGAAGGCTGGCTGGGCGGGCGCTTCATCGACACCTGGCTACCCGTCCCCTACGCTGCCGCCCTGCACTACCGCGAAACCCCGCACTTCGTGCTGGCCCCGCAATCCGGTGCCGCCCGGCCCGTACACTGTGGCCAGCTGCCCCTGCTGGAGCGGCCGCGGGCCTATGTGCACTTGCCCACGGCGTCGTTGCAGCTGATCTATGACATGCGTTTGCAGGTGCCGCGGGACGCCAAGAAACTCAGCTTGTTCCACGTTGACGAGCGTTTGGAAGGCGACCAACTGGTGGCGAGGCTCAACCGCAAGCGCCCTGACCTATACCTGATGCCGTTGCAGGACGGCCAACCGCTGGCAGAGCTGTACACGTTGAAGAAGGACGAATTGGTGCCTGCAAGTACGCGCGGCCTTTACCTGGCCGAAAGCTTTGCCAAACAGGACGGTTGGGTAGTGGCGGACGAGCGGGTGCGCTGGAGGGATTGGGTCAAGCAGCAAGGCCTGGTGGAAAGCAAGCCGGCGCGGGCCTCACGCCTGCAACGTTTTGGCGACAAGGCGCGGGCGTTGCTGCAGCGGGCGCGCACCTCACTTCACAAATAAGATTCTGAAGCCAGCGTGGCCCCTGTAGGAGCGGCCTTGTGTCGCGAAAGGGCTGCGCAGCAGCCCCAGCTATTTGTGCGTTTGCAGTGGAATCCTGGGGCTGCTACGCAGCCCTTTCGCGACACAAGGCCGCTCCTACACAGGCCAGTGAAAGAGTGGCGCTCGATCAGTGCTTGCGGATCTTCTCGACAATAGCCGTGGTCGAGCTGTTCTCGACCAGCCCCAGCACCTTCACGGTGCCGCCGTAGGCCTTGACGATGTCGGCGCCGACCACCTGGTCGATGCCGTAGTCACCCCCCTTGACCAGCACATCCGGCTTGACCTGGCTCAGCAGGTTCTCCGGGGTGCCCTCGGAGAAGCTGATCACCCAGTCCACCGCACCCAGCCCGGCCAGCACGGCCATGCGCCGGTCGACGCTGTTGATCGGCCGGCCCGGCCCTTTCAGGCGGCTGACGGAAGCATCGTCGTTGACGGCCACGATCAGGCGATCGCCTTGGGCCCGCGCCTGCTCCAGGTAGGTTACGTGCCCGGCATGCAGGATATCGAAGCAACCGTTGGTGAAAACGATTTTCTCCTTGTGCGCCCGCGCGTCATCGATGGCCAGCAGCAGCTGTTCCAGGCCCAGCACACCGCGCTCGGAGCCTTCCTCACGCTGGATCGCACGGCGCAGTTCAGGGGCGCTGATGGCGGCGGTACCCAACTTGCCGACCACGATACCTGCCGCCAGGTTGGCCAGGGCCACTGCGTGGGGCAAGTCCTCACCGGCGGCAATCGCGGCGGCCAGGGTGGAGATAACGGTATCGCCAGCCCCGGTAACGTCGAACACTTCGCGCGCCCGCGCCGGCAAATGCAGCGCTGGCTGGCCAACGCGCAGCAGGGTCATGCCGTGCTCGCCACGGGTGACCAGCAAGGCGCCCAGGTCCAGGTCCTGAAGCAGCTGCAACCCCTTGGCGACCAGGTCGCCCTCATCGACGCATCGACCCACGATGGTCTCGAACTCGCTGAGGTTGGGGGTGATCAGGCTGGCGCCACGGTAGATGGAAAAATCCTTGCCCTTGGGGTCGGCCAGCACCGGAATGCCCTTGCCCCGGGCCGCCTGGATCAGGGCCTGGTGGTTTTTCAGCGCACCCTTGCCGTAGTCGGACAAGACCAGCACCTTGACCCCCTCGAGCAGGTTGTCGACCTCGCTGGCCAGCGACAGCGGGTCGGTGGCGAAGGGCTCTTCGAAATCGATACGCAGCAGTTGCTGGTGTCGGCTCATGACCCGGAGCTTGACGATGGTCGGCTGGTGGGCAATGCGCTGGAACACCGAGCGCACCCCGGCAGCCTGCAGGCTATTGGCCAGGCTGTCGGCGGCCTCGTCCTGGCCGGTGACGCCGATCAGCGACGCGGGTGCGCCCAGCGCGGCAATGTTCAAGGCAACGTTGGCCGCACCGCCGGGGCGATCCTCGATCTGATCGACCTTGACCACCGGCACTGGCGCCTCGGGCGAAATACGCGAAGTACCGCCATGCCAGTAGCGGTCGAGCATGACATCGCCGACCACCAGTACCGGGGCTTGATCGAAACGCGGCATGGACAACTTCATGGGCAACCCATATGGAAATAATGAACAGGGGCAGGATATTAGCACAGGGTCGTCAATGGCTTTACGGCCAGATAGCCCATGGAAAATTCCCGTGACAATCGGGGCCATGACGGCCCCGATCAAGGAGGGTTCAGGTGATGTCGGCCTTGGCCGGCTCATCCAGGCCCATGGCATGCAGGCGGGCATAATGGCCATTTGCCGCAAGCAACTCGGCATGGGTACCGCGCTCTACCAACCGGCCCTGATCCATGACCAGGATCTGGTCGGCCTTCTCGATGGTGGACAGGCGATGGGCGATGACCAGCGTGGTCCGCCCCTGCATCACGTGGTCCAGCGCCGCCTGGATATGCCGCTCGGACTCGGTGTCCAGGGCAGAGGTGGCCTCGTCGAGAATCAGCAGTGGGGCGTTTTTCAGCAGTGCACGGGCAATTGCCAGGCGCTGGCGCTGACCGCCGGACAGCAGCACGCCGTTTTCACCGACTTCGGTATCGAAGCCCTTCGGCAGACGGTCGACGAACTCCTTGGCGTAGGCATCGGCCGCCGCGGCTTCGATGTCTGCGCGCGGGGCGCCGGCCAGGTCGCCGTAGGCGATGTTGTTGGCCACGGTGTCGTTGAACAGGGTGACATGCTGGGTCACTTGCGACACATGGCGGCGCAGGTTGCGCAGGCGGTAGTTCTCGATCTCCACGCCATCGAGCAGAATCTGCCCTTTGCTGTGGTGATAGAAGCGCGGGATCAGCGCAGCCAGCGTCGACTTGCCACTACCCGAGCGGCCAACCAGGGCGATCATTTGCCCGGGCTCGGCAGTGAAGCTGATGTCGCTCAGCACCTCGCGGTCGGTACCGGGGTAGGTAAAGCTGAGGTTGCGCACTTCCAGGTGCCCTTCCACGCGCTCCTTCTCGACCGTGCCGGTGTCCAGCTCAGGGGCTTCGTCCAGTTGCTCGAAGATGCTTTCGGCACCTGCAAGGCCCTTCTGGATGGTCGAGCTGACTTCCGACAACTGGCGAATCGGCTTGGGCAACAGGCCGGCAGCGGTGATGTAGGCGACCAGGTCGCCAGCGGTGGACTCGCCCCGCAGGAACAGCACCAGGAACATCAACGCGGCCATGGCGGTGTAGATCACCAGCTGCAACACCGGCGTGTACAGCGAACCGGTCTTGGTCATGCGCAGCTGCTTGTCGGTGTTGCTCAGGCTGGCCTTGCCGAAACGCTGTTCCTCATAGGCCTCGCCACCGAAGCTGCGGACCACGCGATAGCCCTGGATGGTTTCAGAGGCAACGTGGGTGACGTCGCCCATGGCTACCTGGATCTTCTTGCTCTGCTTGCGGAATTTCTTGCTGGCCACGCTGACCATTACCGCGATGACCGGCAGGATGGCGACCATCACCAGGGTCAGGTGCCAGTTCATCCACAGCAGGTAGGCGAACAGGAACACCACGGTCAGGCCTTCGCGGATCACTACCTTGATGGCATCGGTGGCAGCACCGGTGACCATGGTCACGTTGAAGGTGATGCGTGAAATCAGGTGCCCGGAGTTGTGGTTGTCGAAGTAGCGGTTAGGCAACACCAGCAGTTTGTTGAACAACTCCACCCGCAAGTCGTGCACCAGGCACAGGGAGACCTTGGCCAGGAAGTAGTTACCAAGGAACGAGCCCAGGCCTTGCCAGGCGGCGATCAGGATGATCAGCAGCGGCACGGCCTGAAGCAATTGCAGGTCGCGCAGGTACGGCACGTTGGGGAACAACACCGCTTCGGGGTTGCTCAACCCATCGACGAAATATTTGAGGATGCCGGCCAGCATCGGCTGGGTCGAGGCGAAGATCACGAAACCGATGATGCTCAGCAGGAAAATGCCGACGTAGGGTTTCACATAGCCCAGCAGCCGGAAGTAGATCTTCAGGCTGGATGTGTGCTCCGCCGGTCGCGGTGTTTCGGCCATTATCAAGCTCGCTGTTCAGGTTGAACCGGAAATTTTACCACAGGCGTCATTTTCGGCACGCCCCCATGGCAGCATCATCGCAAGCCCGAGCTACAGGGCTGTGTGGGCGAACCCGTTCCTACCCGATGAATCGAAGACACCATGCATGGTGCTACCGCATTATTTTCGGCATTATTGCCGGTCATTTTGCTCGCCAGACGACAAGGCCCTATTCATGCAATGCTCGCGGCTCAACCAGGTCGACTTCGACCAGCTGACACACGGCGCCCAGGTGCTTGAGGCAGACAGCCATGGCGCCAAAGTCTACCTGCTCGCAGATGGTAATTTCCTCAAGGTTTTTCGTAGAAAACGTCTGATTTCATCTGCACTGCTGCGCCCGTACTCGCAGCGCTTCGTCGACAACGCTGCGCGCCTGGCACAACTGGGCATTCCCACCCTCGAGGTGATCAGCCAACACAAGCTCGACATGCCAGGCCGCACCGCGGTGCTGTATCGCCCTCTGCCGGGGCGCACCTTGCTGCAAATGTCTCGGGATGAAAGTTTCAGCTGGGATATCTACCTGCCGCGCCTGATCGAACTGATCCGCCAGTTGCACCGCAGCGGTGTGTATTTCCGCTCGCTGCACCTGGGCAACGTGGTGGTAACCCCTGACCAGCGCCTGGGCCTGATCGACGTAGCCGACATGCGCTTCCTGCGGCCGCCGCTGTCAGCGCGCATGATCCGGCGCAATGTGCAGCACATGGTGCGTTACATAGAGCGGGAAAACCTCGGCGAGCGCTTCCCCCTCGCTGCATTCGAGGGCGCCCTGCTCGCGCGTTGAGGTCAGCCGAGACATCGCTCGGCCAGCATCAATCGACGTTGTCGGGGGGGGGCTTGCTGCGGGCAATCGCGGGCATGACTGCGTTGTTACTGTACAAAAACGGTAATACCTGCGCCGATCAAGGCCCCGGCCACCAGCGTCAATGCCAGCTTCATCCGGTCACGCTGACGGCGCTTGGCCTTGCGCTCCACTTCAATGGGTACGGTCACGTGATTACCGAACCCAGTGTGCAATACCGCATCACCTTCCAGCGTGACCGCTGTCAGGTTGAGCTCGGCATAACGCCGGGACAGCGCCTTTTCTCCAGCATAGGCGGCAAATGGCGCACAGCGCTGGTAATCGCTCAACCGCCGCAGGCCGGGGTTCAACGAAAACGCCTGCCATTCGGCCTTGTCCGACAACAGGGGGTAGCACGGCACGCCGGCGATCACCTGCCGATCCCCGAGGTGAATGTACGGGCTGTGCACGGCCAGGTCGTGGGCGTGGCTGCGCAGCCACACCTGCAGCAGGTCGGGGCTGGCAGCCAGAATGGCGTGCGAGTCCTCGACGAAGCCTTGGCGATAGAAGTGCCAATCGTCCTCGCAATGGAAGATGTAGGGCGTCTTGACGTGGCTGTAGGCCAGGTCGATAGACGCCAGCTGGCCTAGCTTGGGGCGGTTGACGAACACCTTGCAGTGCGGTTTCCAGTGCTCTGGCACAGCGTCATGCACGGCATCGTCACCTGAATCTTCGGTGATGAATACCTCGCGTATGGGCGCCGTGTTGTAGCGATCGAAACTCTCAAGGGTGTCTTTGAGCAGGTCGAACCGCCCACAACTGGTCACGACAAGCGTGACATCACTCTCATTTGAAAAGCGCACCGGACTCCCCCCGCGTTGCGACTGTCGGCTTTCAACGCCCGTTCCTGGGCGCCAAAGCTCTTATGTTAGAAGCCCAGCTTCAGGCGCAGCCGCTGCCATGCTGATAATGGCGGGCGGGGCCTGAGCGCTGGGCGCATGTGCTCGACGATGCTACGGCCTACAGCGCCGAAGCTGAAACGGGAAACCGCCAGATGGCGGCCATTTTCGGCAATCTGCCGCGCCAGCTCAGGCTCGGCACGCAAGCGTCGCAGCTTGGCCTGAAGGGTCGGGATGGTGTCATACAACACCACGTTGTGCATGTCCTGTAGACCCAACGCACGGTTTTCCTGCTCGCCCTGGTCATAGGCCAGCAGTACACAGCCGCAGGCCATGGCCTCGAAGTTCTTGATCATGTATTCGCCCATGCCGACATCGGCGCTGACGAAAAACCGGATTCGGTTGAGCGTGTTGCAATAGTCTTCGCCCGACTTGGTGCGGGTTACCAGCAGGTCCTCGACCTGCCCCAACTCGTCCAGCAGCGCCTTGCGGCCGCTGTAGGCCACGCTGTTGACACTGCCGACGAAGGCCAGTTCGATATCGCGCTCGCGCCCTTGGTCAGCCAGCAACTGCTCGTCATAACCCTTGGGCACGAATACCGCATCGAAGCCTTCCTGGCGCAGGCGCTCGCTGACCATGTAGCCAGAGCTGATCACACGCGCCCAGGGCAGTTGCCGGTAGTGGGCGCTGAACTTGCCGGTGTACTTGCACGGGATGTAGTTCTGGTAGGCGTCGTGCTCGAGTATGACCAGGTTCGGCACGGTACGAATGAACGCGACCTGGCGGATTTCCTGCTTGAAGCGCAGAAAGAAAACAATGCGGTCATAGCGCTCGACCTGCACGTGGCGCTTGAAGTAGCGGCGCAGGTTGCGTTGGTCTTCGCTGGTCAACCAGCGCAGGTCGCATTCGCAGTTGGCCGCGACGCCGTCGTACAGGCGATCCAGGATCGCGCGCTGTTCCTTCTGTACCAGAAATAGGACTTTCATCATGTTCCTTGGGCGCTCTGCGCCAACGCGGTCAGTTTTACAGCTCACGCCGCCAGAACAGCTCATGCCGGCGCACCGCCTTGCGGAAGAACTCGTTCTCCCCATAAGGCGACGGGCGGCGACCGGCCAGCCACCGCTGCAGCAAGCGGCGCAGGCGACGCTTGAAGGGGGCTGGCGGTTGCAGGTCGTGCATCATGCCCAGCGCCATTGCCTTGTCACGCTGGCTGGCCAGGTCCAGTACCAGGCTGCAGGGGGCCCAGGCCTGATCCGCGCTCAACTGCGGCGGCAACGCCACGCCGTCACCGCTATCGCCCATTGGCCAGCGATCGTTGTCATGCAGGTGGTTGGCGTAGCACAGCAGGGTCTGTGGCTTCCAGGCCAGCCCCTGCAAGGCTTCGAGCACCGCGGCCTGGGCGCAGACATGATCGGGGTGCGGGTCCAGCTGGGGGTGCGGCAGCACCAGCACTTCGGGCCTGGCCAACTCGAGCACAGCCCGCAAGTCGGCCAACAGGTTGTGCCAGGTAGGGGCACCGTCCTGGTCGGCGGGCAGCGGGAACGGGTTGAACTGGCGGAACGGGCGGATATCGGCCATGTCGGCTTCACGAGACGCCGCAGGCCGATCGGGCGCCGCCTGCATGGCAGGCAATTGCAGGCAGAAGTAGCCCAACTGCACACAACGAGATTCCGCCACCCCGGCCCAGCGCGGCACGGCAATGCTGTCCCAGGCGCGCAGGCGACCTTTCAGGCGAGCGGCTTCAGCCTTGCCCAGGCCCATCTGCCGATAATGCTCGGCCTCGATTTCACCGGCGGTCAGCGTGACCACCCAGGCTTCCTGCGCTTGGCTGTACAGCCCGTAGGCGGCCAACTCGGCGTCATCGGCATGGGGTGCAATCACCATTACCCGCCGCCGTTGCAGTTCGACCTCCGGGGTTATCCACAAGCGCGGCTGGCCCAGCAGCCGGCAATGCCGGCCACGCAAGCGCAGTGTGCCGGCCTGCAGGGGCGCGGCCAGGCCGGTGAGGTTGAGATAACGCAAGCCGGCGACACCGCGCTCGAAGGTTTGCTGGTCGGCCTGCTCGCCCGCCAGCAGTTCGACCCGCGGATCGAGAAAACGCCCCAGCCAACTGCTTTTTATGTGCAGTTCGAGCACCAGGGTTTCCCCGCCCTGCAGCACGCAGTCGGCCTTGAGCAGACCGGCCTGCAAGCGCGCGGCCACGGGCCGGGTGTGCTCCCCGAAGTCGTAGGCGTAATCTTCGCCCGGGGTGTAGAACAGATGGTCGGCAAACCACGCCTCATGCGCAGCCCACAGCAGCGGCAACAGCAAAAGCGGCAGCCACCACCAGGTGGCCAGGCCCAAGGCGACCAGCCCGGCCAGCCCTGCCAGCAGCGCCAGGCGTTTGTTGCGCCGGTGGCGCTTGAGCAACTGCTGCTTGCGACTCATGCCTGGTACACCGGCACGGGGTTGCACCAACGCTCCTTGTACTCGCGGTCGGCACGACCGAACGAGAACCGCAGCGGCTTGTTGCGCGCTCGGGCGTCGTCCCAGGCCGCCTGGGTGTTGAGGAAGCTCAACACGCTACCTGGGCTGAAGGCCTTGGTTTCGGGGTCGACACCGCCGTTGATGTACTCCACGCTGACCCACTGCGGTGCCTCGACGCGGTACACCAGCTGGATCGCGATCGGCTTGCCGTCCAGCAGCAGTACCGAGCCGATCAGCAGCTCACGCAGACGCTCCAGCACATCGGCCATGCGCTCTGCACCGGTGGCCGGGAAGCCCCAGCGGCGCTGGAACAGGTCGCAGTACATGCTGGCGATTTCCTGTGCGCTGAACGCGCTGATCGGGCGCACCACCCCGCCCGCCTCTTCCAGCAGGCGCAGCTCGCGGCGCTGGTTGTAGCGGAACTTCTTCGACAGGTCTTCGTGCGCGCGGGCCATGGCCAGCTGTTCCTTCTGCACCTTGAGCCCGCTGAAGCGGCCCTGGTTCAGTTCGGACAGGTAGCGCACGCTGTGACGCAGCGGTGCGCCGGCATCGGGTGCGGCCGGCAGGATGATTTCGGCGTTGCCGAGGTCGAACAGGGCTTTCTTGCCGGCGCGTTTGAGCACGTCCTTGGACAGGGCCAGGTGGCGCCCCCAGGTCGCAATGGCGGCTTTCAGCTCGCCATTCTGGTGCCAGCCAAGGTAGCGCACGGGTATCTGCGCCAGGTCAGCCAGTTGCTCGACCACCAGCGGGTGAGTCGCGACGCTGCCGCCAAAGCGGGCCCACGCCTGGGCATAGGCGTGGGCGTCGATCACTTGCCAGCCGCGTTCGCGCCAAGCCTGAATACGATTGAGCATCACCCCTGCCCCACCAGCGCACGCACCTGCGGCAGTTGCCAGAAAGCCTCGCGCACGGCCTGGTCGGAAAAGCGCTCACGCAGGCGTTGCAGCATGTGTTCGGCACAGGCCTGACGCTGCTGCCCGTCGAGCACGGCCATATGTTCCAGGCCCTGGGCCAACTGCCCGGAGTCGCCCAGCGGGAACAGCACGCCAACGCCCTCGACCACCTCGCGGGCACCGCCACAGGCGGTGGCCAACACGGGCACCCCGGCTACCATGGCCTCGAGCAGGACCATGCCGAACGGCTCATGGTCGGAGCTCAGGGCGAACACGTCGAAAGCCCGGAAGTAACGGCGCGCGTCCGGCACCTGGCCAAGGAAGTCGACCTGCCCGGCAATACCCAGTTCGCCAGCCAGGGCCTTGAGCTTGCCTTCCAGACGCCCCTTGCCAAGGATCGCCAGCCGGGCGCCGGCCGGCAGCCCGGGCAGTGCCTGGGCAAAACCGCGCAACAGCGTGGCCTGGTCCTTGTCCGGGTGCAGCCGGCCGACATTGCCGACGATCCATGCCTGCGCATCCAGGCCCAGCGCCTGCCGCGCCTCGGCGCGCGGCACCTGGGCCGCCTGCAGGGCCTCGATGTCGATACGGTTGTACAGCGTCTGGATGCGTTCGGCCGGCCACTGCGGCAAGCAACGGCGCATGTCGTCGCGTACGGCATCCGACACCCCGAGCAGGCTCAGGCGTTTGCCGAACAGGTTGGCGAAAATGCGCCGCCCCTTGCGCTGGTAGTCACCAAAGGCATGGTGCACGCCGATCACCGGCAGGCCAGTAGCCAGCAACGCCACATAGATCGGCTTGAAGCGGTGGGCGATGCAGAACGCAAAATTGCGCTCGGCCGCAATCCGCCGCAGGGCGCGGATCGCGCCCAGCTTGAGACCACGCACGGCCTTGGAGCTGAAGCCCAGGAACAGCACCTCGTCCGAGGCGCAACCCGCCGCTACTTGCGCGTCGGCGGCACCCGTGAGGAACACCGTGGTGACCCGGTAGCCACGCCCCTGGAACAGGCTGGCGTACTGACGGGCACAGTCCAGAAACGGCCCGTCATAGCCATGGCAGAACTGCAGGATGCGCGGTTCAGAGCGGCTGGTCATAGGCGGCAGCGCCGTCCTTCACAACCAGGATGTCTTCCATGATCAGGTATTGCAGGTCCGAGCCGAAGAACATGTTCAGGGCGTCGGTCGGCGAGCAGATCATCGGCTCGCCACGGCGGTTCAGCGAGGTGTTCAGCGACACGCCGTTGCCGGTCAGGTCTTCGAGCGCCTTCATCATGTCGTAGTAGCGCGGGTTGTACTCGCGCTTGAGCACCTGGGCACGCGAGGTACCGTCCTCGTGAACCACCTCCGGCACACGGGTTTTCCACTCTTCAGCCACTTCGAAGGTGAAGGTCATGAACGGCGCCGGGTGATCGACCTTGATCATCTGCGGGGCGACAGTGTCGAGCATCGACGGGCAGAAAGGTCTCCAGCGCTCGCGGAACTTGATCTGCTCGTTGATACGGTTGGCGACGCCCGGCACGCTCGGGCAACCGATGATCGAACGCCCGCCCAAGGCGCGCGGGCCAAACTCCATGCGGCCCTGGAACCAGGCCACCGGGTTGCCATCGACCATGATCTTGGCGATACGCTGCGGCATGTCGTCGAGCTTGCGCCACGTCGGTGCATTCGGGTGCCGAGCGCAGGCAGCGATCACGTCCTCGTTGGAATAGGACGGGCCGAGGTAGACGTGCTCCATCTTCTCGACCGGTACGCCACGGGCGTGGGACACGTAGGCCGCAGCGCCAACCGCAGTACCGGCGTCGCCGGAAGCCGGCTGCACGAACAGCTCTTTGACATCCGGGCGGGCGATGATCTTCTGGTTGAGCTTGACGTTCAGCGCGCAGCCGCCGGCAAACGCCAGCTTGCCGGTTTCGCGCAGGGTGTCGCCCAGGTAGTGGTCGATCATCTGCAGGGCGATCTTCTCGAACAACGCCTGCATGCTGGCCGCGTAATGGATGTACGGCTCGTCGGCGATATCGCCTTCGCGCTTGGGCCCCAGCCACTCGATCAGCTTGGGCGAGAAGTAGAAGCCCTTGCCCTTTTCTTTATGGCGGCGCAGGCCGATGACGTTGGCGTATTCGGTGTTGATCACCAGTTCACCGTTCTCGAAGCTGGCCAGGCGCGAGAAGTCGTATTTGCTGGCATCGCCATACGGCGCCATGCCCATGACCTTGAACTCGCCATCGAGCATCTCGAAACCAAGGAACTCGGTAATGGCACCGTACAGGCCACCCAGCGAGTCCGGGTCGAAGAATTCCTTGATCTTGTGGATCTTGCCGTTTTCGCCGTAGCCAAAGAAGGTGGTGGCGTACTCGCCTTTACCGTCGATGCCGAGGATGGCCGTTTTTTCCTTGAAGCCCGAGCAGTGATAGGCGCTGGAAGCATGGGCCAGGTGGTGCTCGACCGGCTCGATCTTGATCTTTTTCGGGTCGAAGCCCAGTTGCTCCAGGCACCAGACGATCTTCTTGCGGTAGCGCTTGTAGCGGCGGTTGCCCATCAGGATTGCATCGAGGGCGCGATCCGGGGCGTACCAGTAGCGCTTGGCGTAGTGCCAGCGCGCCTTGCCGAACAGGCTGATGGGCGCGAACGGGATGGCAACCACGTCGACGTCGGATGGCTTGATGCCTGCCTGCTCCAGGCAGAACTTCGCCGACTCGTAGGGCATGCGGTTCTTCGCATGCTTGTCACGCACGAAGCGCTCTTCTTCGGCGGCGGCAATCAGCTTGCCATCAATGTACAGGGCCGCGGAAGGGTCATGGCTAAGGGCGCCGGACAGGCCAAGAATCGTCAATGCCAAGGGATCAGCCTCTTCATTCGGTAGAGATGCGCCAGCGGCCGCTTGGGCGGGTGGCGACTAAAAGGCGGGATTATAACGCAAAGATCACGAACTGCGCGGTCGTTGTAGGAGCGGCCTTGTGTCGCGAAAGGGGCGCGAAGCGGCCCCAGTTTCTCAGCTTCGCGGCAGAAATTGCCGGGGCCGCTTTGCGGCCCTATCGCGACACAAGGCCGCTCCTACAAGGGATCGAGGTGCAGCCTACTCGGCGATCAGCCAGTCCATGCGGTAGCTGCCGGCAGTCTGCGCCAGCTCCTTGGCCAGCCACGGCAGCAACTCCTTGAGCTCGTCTTCCAGCCCCCACGGCGGGTTGGCGATGGCCAGGCCAGAACCATTGAGCCCCTGGGGACTGTCCTGATGGTGCACATACAGCTCCACCCGCAGCAGCTTGGGTGCGCCGGTGCTGGTCAGGTCCTGGTAATAGCGTGTCAACGAACGCTGGTCCTTGATCGGGTACCAGATGGCTGCAACCGTCTGGCGCATGCGCCCAATGGCCTCTTTCATGGCCGTGGTGCAGCGCTTGAGCTCATCGGCCTGCTCGAACGGCGGGTCGATCAGCATGATCGCGCGCTTTTCCTGCACAGGCAGCAAGGCCCGCGGCACGTGCCAGCCTTCGCCCAGGTGCACGGTAACGCGCGGGTCTTTCTTCATGTTCTCCTTGAGCAACGGCCCGTCTTCCGGGTGCTTCTCATTGAGCAGGGCACGGTCCTGCTGGCGCATCAAACGCCGGGCCAGCTCAGGCGAACCAGGGTAGTAGCGCAGCTCGCCGTCGGCGTTCAAACGCTTGATGACGCGCAGGTAGTCAGCGGCCATGGCCGGCAGGTCATCGCGGTTCCACAGGCGGGCCACACCTTGCTGATACTCGCCGGTGCGGCTTGCCTGGTCGCCCTGCAGGTCGTACAGGCCAAGCCCTGCGTGGGTATCGATGTAGGCGAACGGCTGCTCCTTGCGCGACATCAGGGCGATGAGGCGGGTCAGCACGATGTGTTTGAGGACGTCGGCATGGTTGCCGGCGTGGAAGGCGTGACGATAGTTCATGGCAACTCCTGCGAAGGCGGCAAGTTTACCTTGCCTTGCAGGCGGCGTCAGGCCTGGCTGTCGGTCGGCGGCGGCTTCTTCGCGGGCTTGCCCGCTCCCACACGGATCGCACTGGTTTCAGGTTCCGTGCAAACCCTGTGGAAGCAGGCGCCGCCGGCTCAGCGGGTATTACTTGTCAGCGTGGTACGCCGCATCAGCCGTCTCGAAGCGCTGCACCATCGCCTGCGAAGGGCTGCCCAGCTTGCTCACCACGAAGATGGCAATGCTCGCCAGCAGGAAGCCCGGGATGATTTCGTACAGGCCCCAGACATCGATCTGCTTCCACAGGATCACGGTCAGTGCACCGACCACGATACCGGCCAGCGCGCCGTTACGGGTCATGCCTTTCCACAGGACCGAAATCAGCACCACCGGGCCGAAGGCTGCACCGAAGCCCGCCCAGGCATAGGCCACCAGGCCCAGCACACGGTTTTCCGGGTTGGCCGCCATGGCGATGGCGATCAGGGCCACCGCCAGCACCATCAGGCGGCCGACCCACACCAGCTCACGTTGCGACGCATGCTTGCGCAGGAAGGCTTTGTAGAAGTCTTCGGTCAGGGCACTGGAGCAGACCAGCAACTGGCAGCTCAGGGTGCTCATCACCGCCGCCAGAATGGCCGACAGCAATACGCCGGCAATCCAGGGGTTGAACAGAATCTTCGCCAGCTCGATGAACACGCGCTCGTGGTTTTCGGTAACCGGGCCAGCCAGATCAGGGTTGGCCGAGAAATAGGCGATGCCGAAGAAGCCCACGGCGCAGGTACCGGCCAGGCACAGGATCATCCAGGCCATGGAGATGCGGCGGGCGTTGGCAATCGACTTCACAGAGTCGGCCGCCATGAAGCGCGCCAGGATGTGTGGTTGGCCGAAATAGCCCAGGCCCCAACCCATCAGCGAGATGATGCCGATGAAGGTTGCGCCTTTGAACATGTCGAAGTTGGCCGGGTTGACCGCCTCGATGGCCGCGAAGGTAGTGTCGAAGCCACCTGTGGAGATCAGCACGATCACCGGCGTGAGGATCAACGCGAAGATCATCAGCGACGCCTGCACCGTGTCGGTCCAGCTCACCGCCAGGAAGCCACCCACGAAGGTGTAGGCGATGGTAGCGGCAGCGCCAGCCCACAAGGCGGTTTCGTAGGGCATGCCGAAGGTGCTTTCGAACAGACGGGCACCGGCAACGATGCCGGAAGCGCAGTAGATGGTGAAGAACACCAGGATGACGATGGCGGAAATGATGCGCAGCAAGCCGCTATTGTCGTCGAAACGGCTGGAGAAATAGTCCGGCAGGGTCAACGCGTCACCGTTGTGCTCGGTTTGCACGCGCAGGCGACCGGCCACGAACAGCCAGTTCAGGTAGGCACCCACGGTCAGGCCGATGGCGATCCAGGCCTCGGACAGGCCAGCGAAGTAGATGGCGCCCGGCAGGCCCATCAGCAGCCAGCCACTCATGTCGGAAGCACCGGCAGACAGTGCGGTTACCACGCTGCCCAGGCTGCGCCCGCCCAGAATGTAGTCGGAAAGGTTGTTGGTGGAGCGATAGGCGGCGAAGCCGATCAGCACCATTGCCGCGATGTAGATCACGAAGGTGATCGTTAGTGGGTTGCCCATGTGTGTGCCCTGGCGTTTGTTTTTATCTCATGCACAACCGCAGCGTTTGCGGTTGCACCCAGGCGGCGAATGCTATGCAACAACGCAAACTGGGTGCAACCATTTTTCATTTGCAAGTTGCACCTGCCCGCGCATTTTCCGACGAAGCCGATTTTTTGCCCCTTTTTGGAGCGAAGAGGTCGTTTTCGCGATTTAACCGCGCCAAAAACGACCCCTCGCCCTGTACGGAAATCACTGTCGGACGAGTTGCACCTTTTCCTCGAAAAATTCGGGTTGCACCTGGTTGCACCCGAATTGTCCTACAGCTAATCTTGGCGCCAGCTTAGGCCACAGCCGTGGCAATAACGAGGATAAGAAATGGCGACGACCACCCTTGGGGTCAAACTCGATGACCCTACCCGTGAGCGACTCAAGGCAGCAGCGCAGTCGATAGACCGCACGCCGCACTGGTTGATCAAGCAGGCGATCTTCAATTACCTGGAGAAGCTCGAGGGTGGCGCGACCCTGAACGACCTCAACGGCCATGCCGGCAGCCTGGCCGATGACGCCGGCGAGGTCCAGCCTGACCATGGTCACCAGTGCTTCCTGGAATTCGCCGAGAGCATCCTGCCCCAGTCGGTACTGCGCTCGGCCATTACCGCCGCATACCGCCGCCCCGAGCAGGAAGTGGTACCGATGTTGCTGGAACAGGCGCGCCTCAGCGCACCGCTGGCCGAGGCGACCAACAAGCTGGCCGCCGGCATTGCCGAGAAACTGCGCAACCAGAAAAGCGCCGGCGGCCGGGCGGGCATCGTTCAGGGCCTGCTGCAGGAGTTCTCGCTGTCTTCGCAGGAAGGCGTGGCCCTGATGTGCCTGGCCGAAGCCCTGCTGCGCATCCCCGACAAGGGCACCCGTGACGCACTGATCCGCGACAAGATCAGCAACGGCAACTGGCAGCCGCACCTGGGCAACAGCCCGTCGCTGTTCGTCAACGCCGCCACCTGGGGCCTGCTGCTGACCGGCAAGCTGGTCAGCACGCACAACGAAGCCGGCCTCACCTCCTCGCTCACCCGCATCATCGGCAAGAGCGGCGAGCCGATGATCCGCAAGGGTGTCGACATGGCCATGCGCCTGATGGGCGAGCAGTTCGTCACGGGCGAAACCATTGCCGAAGCCCTGGCCAATGCCAGCCGTTTCGAGGCCAAGGGCTTCCGTTATTCCTACGACATGCTCGGCGAGGCCGCCCTCACCGAGCACGACGCGCAGAAATACCTGGCGTCCTACGAGCAGGCCATCCACTCGATCGGCAAGGCTTCGCATGGCCGCGGCATCTATGAAGGCCCAGGCATCTCGATCAAGCTGTCGGCGCTGCACCCGCGCTACAGCCGGGCCCAGTACGAGCGGGTGATGGAAGAGCTGTACCCGCGCCTGCTGTCGCTGACCTTGCTGGCCAAGCAATACGACATCGGCCTGAACATCGACGCCGAGGAGGCCGACCGCCTGGAGCTGTCGCTGGACCTGCTCGAGCGCCTGTGCTTCGAGCCGGCGCTGGCTGGCTGGAACGGCATCGGCTTCGTCATCCAGGCCTACCAGAAGCGCTGCCCGTACGTGATCGACTACGTTATCGACCTGGCCAAGCGCAGCCGCCACCGCCTGATGATCCGCCTGGTCAAAGGTGCCTACTGGGACAGCGAGATCAAGCGCGCCCAGGTCGAGGGGCTGGAGGGCTACCCGGTATACACGCGCAAGGTGTACACCGACGTGTCCTACGTGGCCTGCGCACGCAAGCTGCTGGCCGTACCCGAGGCCATCTACCCGCAATTCGCCACCCACAACGCCCACACCCTGTCGGCCATCTACCATATTGCCGGGCAGAACTATTACCCGGGCCAGTACGAGTTCCAGTGCCTGCACGGCATGGGCGAGCCCCTGTACGAGCAGGTGGTCGGCAAGCTGGCCGATGGCAAGCTGAACCGCCCATGCCGCGTCTATGCTCCGGTGGGCACCCACGAAACGTTGCTGGCCTACCTGGTGCGTCGCCTGCTGGAAAACGGCGCCAACACCTCGTTCGTCAACCGCATTGCCGACCACTCGATCTCGATCCAGGAACTGGTCGCCGACCCGGTCGCCAGCATCGAACGCATGGGCACCCAGGAGGGCAGCATCGGCCTGCCGCACCCGCGCATCCCATTGCCGCGTGACCTGTATGGCAGCGAACGGGCCAACTCGGCCGGTATCGACATGGCCAACGAGCACCGCCTGGCTTCGCTGTCCTGCGCCATGCTGGCCACCGCTCACAATGACTGGAAAGCCGCCCCGCTGCTGGCCTGCCCCGCCAGTGAAGCGGCTGCGGTAGCGGTGCTGAACCCGGCAGACCACCGCGATGTGGTAGGCCATGTGCAGGAAGCCACGGTCGCCGACGTGGACAATGCCATCCAGTGCGCCATCAACGCGGCGCCGATCTGGCAGGCCACCCCGCCGGCAGAGCGCGCCGCGATTCTGGAGCGTACCGCCGACCTGATGGAGGCAGAAATCCAGCCGTTGATGGGGCTGCTGATTCGCGAAGCCGGCAAGACCTTTGCCAACGCCATCGCCGAAGTGCGCGAGGCGGTGGACTTCCTGCGCTACTACGCGGTGCAGGCCCGCAACGACTTCAGCAATGACGCGCACCGCCCGCTGGGGCCGGTGGTCTGCATCAGCCCATGGAACTTCCCGCTGGCGATTTTCACCGGCCAGGTGGCCGCAGCCCTGGCTGCCGGCAACCCGGTACTGGCCAAGCCTGCCGAACAGACCCCACTGATCGCCGCGCAGGCCGTGCGCCTGTTACTGGAAGCCGGCATTCCGGAAGGTGTACTGCAGTTGCTGCCAGGGCGCGGTGAAACCGTGGGTGCCGGCCTGGTTGGTGACGAGCGGGTCAAAGGCGTGATGTTCACTGGTTCCACCGAAGTCGCGCGCCTGCTGCAGCGCAACGTCGCCGGCCGCCTGGACAACCAGGGGCGGCCGATCCCGCTGATCGCCGAAACCGGTGGCCAGAACGCCATGATCGTCGACTCTTCTGCACTCACCGAGCAAGTGGTGATCGACGTGGTATCGTCGGCTTTCGACAGTGCCGGCCAGCGTTGCTCGGCCCTGCGTGTGCTGTGCCTGCAGGAAGACTCCGCCGACCGCGTGATCGAAATGCTCAAGGGGGCCATGGCTGAAAGCCGCCTGGGCTGCCCGGACCGCCTGGCAGTGGACATTGGCCCGGTGATCGACGCCGAAGCCAAGGCCGGTATCGAGAAGCACATCCAGGGCATGCGTGAAAAAGGCCGCTCGGTCTACCAGGTCGCGATCGCCGATGCTGCCGAGATCAAGCGCGGCACCTTCGTCATGCCAACCCTGATCGAGCTGGACAGCTTCGACGAGCTGAAGCGTGAAATCTTCGGCCCAGTGCTGCACGTGGTGCGCTACAACCGCCGCAACCTCGACCAGTTGATCGAGCAGATCAACAACTCCGGCTATGGCCTGACCCTCGGCGTGCACACACGCATCGACGAGACCATCGCCAAGGTGGTGGAAACCGCCAACGCCGGCAACATGTACGTCAACCGCAACATCGTTGGCGCCGTGGTAGGCGTGCAGCCCTTCGGTGGTGAAGGCCTGTCTGGTACCGGCCCGAAAGCCGGCGGCCCGCTGTACCTGTATCGCCTGCTGTCGACCCGCCCGGCCGACGCGATTGGCCGCCACTTCCAGCAACAGGATGGCGAAGGCAAGCCGGACCGTACCCTGCATGAGCAACTGGTGAAGCCGCTGCACGGTTTGAAGGCCTGGGCCGAGAGCAATCAGCTGGCCGACCTGGCCGCGCTGTGCGACCAGTTCGCTGGCCAGTCGCAGAGCGGCATCGCCCGCCTGCTGCCAGGCCCGACCGGTGAGCGCAACAGCTACACCATCCTGCCGCGCGAGCATGTGCTGTGCCTGGCGGATAATGAAACCGACCTGCTGGCGCAGCTCGCCGCGGTGCTGGCTGTTGGCAGCTCGGCGGTGTGGGCTGACAGCGAACCGGGCAAGGCCTTGCGCGCGCGCCTGCCGCGTGAGTTGCAGGCCAAGGTGAAGCTGGTGGCGGACTGGAACAAGGATGAAGTGGCGTTCGACGCCGTGATCCACCATGGCGACTCGGACCAGCTGCGTGGCGTTTGCCAGCAGGTGGCCAAGCGTGGCGGGGCGATCGTGGGTGTGCACGGGTTGTCCAGCGGGGATCATCAGATTGCGCTGGAGCGGCTGGTGATTGAGCGCGCGGTTAGTGTGAATACTGCGGCGGCCGGTGGTAACGCCAGCTTGATGACGATTGGCTGAGGCTGAGGGTTGTTGAGGGAAAGGGAGAGCTTTGGCTCTCCTTTTTTTATGGGTGTCCGCCTTGAGATTGGGGGCGGGCTGACAGGTGACCGACACAACATTTTCAGCGCCTGTGAGATCGAGCGCCGCCCGCGCGGCGCATCGCGAGCTGGCGCTCGCTCCTACGTTTGTTTCGGGCCAGTGAGGCCTGTGACAGGCGTGCGCGACCGCCTTGTTCATACGACACAATATCAAGCCATGCGCCAAAGCGTTCGCGCGCAAATCCCACAGGAATGATTGGCCCGAAACAAACGTAGGAACATTTTCAGCGCCTGTGAGATCGAGCGCCGCCCGCGCGGCGCATCGCGAGCTGGCGCTCGCTCCTACGTTTGTTTCGGGCCAGTGAGGCCTGTGACAGGCGTGCGCGACCGCCTTGTTCATACGACACAATATCAAGCCATGCGCCAAAGCGTTCGCGCACAAATCCCACAGGAATGATTGGCCCGAAACAAACGTAGGAACATTTTCAGCGCCAGCTCGCGATGCGCCGCGCGGGCGGCGCTCGGTCTTACAGGCGCCGAAGCTGCTGCGGCGAACAAAGCGGGCATCCGTGACCGAGCAGGCGTGCGCGACCGCCTTGTTCATACGACACAATATCAAGCCATGCGCCAAAGCGTTCGCGCACAAATCCCACAGGAATGATTGGCCCGAAACAAACGTAGGAACATTTTCAGCGCCTGTGAGACCGAGCGCCGCCCGCGCGGCGCATCGCGAGCTGGCGCTCGCTCCTACGTTTGTTTCGGGCCAGTGAGGCCTGTGACAGGCGTGCGCGACCGCCTTGTTCATACGACACAATATCAAGCCATGCGCCAAAGCGTTCGCGCGCAAATCCCACAGGAATGATTGGCCCGAAACAAACGTAGGAGCGAGCGCCAGCTCGCGATGCGCCGCGCGGGCGGCGCTCGGTCTTACAGGCGCCGAAGCTGCTGCGGCGAACAAAGCGGGCATCCGTGACCGAGCAGGTGCCACACTATCTTTCCAAGATGCGCGACTCAGAGTTACGCCAAAGCCACCAGATACCGACAGCCTGGCGAAACTTCGCTCATTTTCGCCCAACGGTACCCACCGCTGACTTACAACCCTACGGCTAATGCCACACCAGTACAGAGATCACTTTGGACGTAGGAAATTTCTGCGACGCACGTAGGTACCAAGACTGATAGCTGCATGCCTTTTGATCTCGTAGGTGCTGGAATGCTTGCTGCGAGAATCTGGTTCCGTTGACGCTCACTCTACCCAGCCCCTTCCCCCGTCAATCAACATCAGACGCTCCAAATACGAGGATCTGTGACTGAACATCATCTGAATCGATCATGGTAGCCAGTCTTATTCGGCCGATCCTAGACTCGCCTCAAGCCCGCTCAAGGACCGCCCCCATGCCCGAGACCCTGCTCAGCCCCCGCAACCTCGCCTTCGAACTCTACGAAGTCCTCGACGCCGAAGCCCTCACCCAGCGCCCACGCTTCGCCGAACACAGCCGCGAAACCTTCGACGCCGCGCTGACCACCGCGCGCACCATCGCCGAGAAGTTCTTCGCCCCGCACAACCGCAAAGCCGATGAAAACGAGCCGCGCTACGTCAACGGCCGCGCCGAGCTGATCCCCGAGGTGAAACCCGCCGTCGACGCGTTCCTGGAGGCCGGTTTCCTCAACGCCAACCGCGACTACGACGCAGGTGGTATGCAACTGCCCAGCCTGGTCTCGCAAGCGTGCTTCGCGCACTTCCAGGCCGCCAACGCCGGCACCACAGCCTACCCGTTCCTGACCATGGGCGCGGCCAACCTGATCGAAAGCTTCGGCACCCAGGAGCAGAAGCGCCTGTTCCTGCAGCCGATGATCGACGGGCGCTTCTTCGGCACCATGGCCCTGACCGAACCCCACGCCGGCTCGTCGCTGGCCGATATCCGCACCCGCGCTGAACCTGCCGGCGACGGCAGCTATCGGCTCAAGGGCAACAAGATCTTCATCTCCGGCGGCGACCACGAGCTGTCGGAAAACATCGTGCACATGGTACTGGCCAAGCTGCCGGACGCCCCGCCTGGGGTGAAGGGCATCTCGCTGTTCATCGTGCCCAAGTACCACGTCAACCCCGACGGCAGCTGCGGTCCGCGCAACGATGTGCTGCTGGCCGGGCTGTTCCACAAGATGGGCTGGCGCGGCACCACCTCCACGGCGCTCAACTTCGGTGACAACGGCCAGTGCGTCGGCTATCTGGTCGGCCAGCCGCATCAAGGCCTGGCCTGCATGTTCCAGATGATGAACGAAGCGCGTATTGGCGTCGGCATGGGCGCGGTGATGCTGGGTTATGCCGGCTACCTGTATTCGCTGGAATACGCCCGCCAGCGCCCGCAGGGCCGCCTGCCGGACAACAAGGACCCGCACAGCAGCGCGGTGCCGATCATTCAGCACACCGATGTGAAACGCATGCTGCTGGCGCAGAAAGCCTACGTCGAAGGCGCCTTCGACCTTGGCCTGTACGCCGCGCGCCTGTTCGACGACACGCAGACCGGCAGTGATGAGAGCGCCCGCAACGAGGCGCAGGAACTGCTCGATCTGCTGACCCCGATCGTCAAGTCCTGGCCCTCGGCGTTCTGCCTCAAGGCCAACGAACTGGCGATCCAGATTCTCGGCGGCCACGGCTATACCCGCGAATACCCGGTGGAGCAGTACTACCGCGACAATCGCCTGAACCCGATCCACGAAGGCACCGAGGGCATCCAGTCGCTCGACCTGCTCGGCCGCAAGCTGGCGCAGAACAATGGCGCCGGCCTCAAGCAACTGCTTCGCCGAATCGCCGCCACCGGCGAGCGCGCAAGCCACCACCCCAACCTCGACCCGCTGCGCCAGCCACTGGAGCAGCTGGTCAATCGCCTGCAAGGGGTCACCCTGACCCTGCTCGGTGACCTGGCCCAGGGTAAAGTCACCGGGGCCCTGGCCAACTCGGCCCTGTACCTGAAGGCCTTCGGCCACTGTGTAATCGGCTGGCGGTGGCTGGAACAGGCAGTCCACGCCGAACTTGGGCTGCTCAAGGCCGACGCTGGCGAGCGCGACTTTTACCTCGGCAAGCTGCAGGCCGCCCGTTATTTCCTGACCTGGGAAGTACCAGGCTGCCATAATGAGCTGGCATTGCTCGAGGCGCGCGACAACACTTGCCTCGCGATGCAGGACGAGTGGTTCTAGGGGGAGCCACCGTGTACACGGAGGCTTGCACATGTTCGATTCCAGCGCCCTGCTGCGCCAGCGCTTTGCCGCGCTGCGCAGCAAGGCCGAGTTGTTTTCCCTGCGCCATGTGAAACAGTCGCACCAGGCGCTTTCGGTTCGCCGCAATGTGGCCGAGCCACCCTCGTTCAGCCAGGACGAGGGCGCGATGCTCACCGTACGGGTCAATGGCGTGGAGGCCTATGCGGCCACCGCCGATCTGTCGCAGGCCGGCCTGCAGCGCGCCCTGGAGCAGGCCGAAGCCCTGGCCCGGCAGATCGCCCGGCATAGTCTGCTGGATCTGCGCGGGCAACCCGTGCCCAGCGCCCGCCACGACCACATCTCGCCCAACTTCGACCAGCCCGTGCCCAGCCTGGCCGACTGCCTTGGCTTGCTCGCCGCGGAATCAGCCAGCGTACCCAAGGACAGCCGCCTGGTGGACTGGCAGGCCAGTCTGGGCCTGAGCCTGGTCGAGCAGACCTACCTGAACTCAGCCGGCGCCGAGCTGCGCCATGCCCAGCGCTTTCTGTTCCCGGGGCTGGGGGTAACTGCCAGCAACGGCCAGGACAGCCAGAGCCGCAGCCTGGGCCGCGACAATTTCGGCCAGCAAGGCGGTTACGAGATCGTTGAGCGTTGTGGCCTGGTGGGCGCCGCCAGCCGGGTCGCCGACGAGGCCCTGCAGTTGCTGCTGGCCCCTAATACGCCCAGTGGCCCGCGCGACCTGCTGTTGATGCCCGACCAGATGATGCTGCAGATTCACGAATCGATCGGCCACCCGCTGGAGATGGACCGCATCCTCGGCGACGAGCGTAACTACGCGGGCACCAGCTTCGTCAAAGCCAGTGACTTCGGCTACCTGCAGTACGGTTCCAGCCTGCTGAACGTGACTTTCGACCCGACCATCGGCGAAGAGCTGGCCAGCTACAGCTTCGATGATGACGGCACTCCGGCCAGCAAGCAGTTCCTGATCCGCGACGGCCTGCTGCTGCGCCCGCTGGGCGGCGCGCTATCGCAGTTCCGCTCCGGCCTGGACGGTGTGGCCAACAGCCGCGCCTGTGGCTGGAACCGCGCGCCGATCGACCGCATGGCCAACCTCAACATCGAGCCGGGCGAGCACTCCCTCGAACAACTGATCGCGGGCATCGAGCACGGCATCCTGATGCGGACCAACCGGTCCTGGTCCATCGACGACGCGCGCAACAAGTTCCAGTTCGGCTGCGAATGGGGCCAACTGATCGAGAACGGCGAGCTCAAGGGCATCGTCAAGAACCCCAACTACCGGGGCATCTCCGCACAGTTCTGGCGCAACCTGGCAGCGGTCGGCGACCGCAGCACCTTCCAGGTACTGGGCACGCCCAACTGCGGCAAGGGCGAACCCAACCAGGTGGTGCGCGTGGGCCACGCCTCGCCGGCCTGCGTGTTCCGCCAGATCGACGTATTCGGAGGCGACGCCTTATGAAACACGCTTTTGAAACCCTGGCCGGGGAGGTGCGCGCCGCCCTGGAAAGTGGCGAGCAGTTTACCCTTGGCTACAGCGCCGAGCAGTCCCAGTTCGTGCGCTTCAACTACGCCAAGGTGCGCCAGGCCGGGCATGTCAGCCAGGCCAGCGCGCAGCTGCGGCTGATCCGCGACGGTCGCCAGGCCGAACAGCAGGTGACCTTGAGTGGCGATGCGCAACTAGACCGCCAACGCTTGGCGGATGCCCTGGCGCAACTGCGCCAGACCCTGCCACTGCTGGCCGTCGACCCTTACCTGCGCCTGGACGAAAGCGCCTGGCACAGCCACAGCCAGCAACAGCAGCCACTACCTGAACTCAGCGATGTGCTGGTGTTGCTCGACCGCGAAGCGGGTGACCTGGACCTGGTCGGCATTTATGCCGCGGGCCCGGTCTGCCGGGGCTTCGCCAGCTCGTTCGGTGCCTTCGGCTGGCACCAGGCCAACAGCTTCAACTTCGACTGGAGCCTGTTCCACGAAAATGGCCAGGCGGTGAAGGCCAACTACGCCGGCCAGGTGTGGAACCCCGACGACTTCACCGCGCGCCTGCGCCAGGCGCGGGAGCAGTTGGGCTTCCTCGGGCGCCCGGCGGTCACCCTCGAACCCGGCAGCTACCGTGCCTACCTGGCCCCGGCGGCGATGGACGAAATCGCCGGCATGCTGTGCTGGGGCGGTTTTTCCGCCCAAGCGCTGGCCACCGGCAATAGCGCCTTGCAGCGCCTGTACAACGGCGATGCACGGCTGAGCCCGCTGGTGAGTTTCACCGAGCAGGTCAGCGGCTCGCTGAGCCCGGCGTTTTCCGACGAAGGCTCACCGCGCCTGGATGTGCCGCTGATCCAGCAAGGCCGGGCGGCGCAACGGCTGATCAGCGCGCGCAGCGCCGCCGAATTCAAGCTGCTGGCCAACGGCGCCGACAGTTACGAGTCGCCCTGCGCACTCAGCCTGGCACCGGGTGGCCTGCCCATGGACGAGGTCTTGCAGCGGCTGGGCACTGGGCTGTACATCAGCAACCTGTGGTACCTCAACTACTCGGACTTGCCAGCAGCGCGCATGACCGGGCTGACCCGGTTCGCCACCTTCTGGGTAGAGAACGGGCAGATCCAGGGGCCGGTGAGCACCATGCGCTTCGATGACAGCCTGTACAGTTTGCTCGGTAGCCAACTGGAGGACCTGACCCAGGAGCGCGAGATGATCCTGTCGACCAGCACCTATGGACAGCGCAGCACCGGGTCGAGTCATTTGCCGGGTGCGCTGGTCAAAGGCCTGACCCTGACATTGTGATTGGACTTGCCGGCCCTTTAGCCGCGAAGAGGCCGGCACTGACAAACGAGGAAGTCATGCCCGAACGCACCCCGCTAGACCCCGCCATCGCCCGCTGGATCCCCTGGGTGGTCGCCATCGCCTTCTTCATGCAGTCCCTGGACGGCACCATCCTCAACACCGCGCTGCCGGCCATGGCCCGCTCGCTGGCCGAAGACCCGCTGCGGATGCAGGGCGTAATCATTGCCTACATGCTCACGGTGGCCCTGCTGATACCCGCCTCGGGCTGGATCGCCGACCGCTTCGGTACCAAGCGCATCTTCTTCAGCGCCATCCTGCTGTTCAGCTTTGGTTCGCTGCTATGCGCCGCCGCCAACAGCCTCGGCTTCCTGATTTTCGCCCGTGTGGTGCAGGGCCTGGGCGGCGCCCTGATGCTGCCGGTCGGGCGGCTGGTGGTGTTGCGCGCCTACCCGCGCAGCGAGCTGGTACGCATCATGAGCTTCATTACCATCCCCGGCCTGCTCGGGCCACTGCTGGGTCCGACGGTGGGCGGATGGCTGGTGGAGATCCTCAGCTGGCACTGGATTTTCCTGCTCAACCTGCCTGTCGGCCTGCTGGGCTGCTACGCCGTCTGGAAGTTCATCCCCGACCTGCGCGGCGCTGAACGCACCCGCTTCGATACCCCTGGCTTCCTGCTGTTCGGCGCCGCGATGGTGCTGATCACCATTGCCATGGAGGGGCTCGGCGAGCTGCACCTGCCGCACCTGCGGGTGATGCTGCTGCTGTTTGCCGGCATGGCGTGCCTGGCCGCCTACTGGCTGCGCGCCGGGCGCGACCCCGAGCCGCTGTTCTCGCCCAGCCTGTTCCGCGTGCGCACCTTCGCCATTGGTATCCTGGGCAACCTGTTCGCGCGCCTGGGCAGCGGCGCCCTGCCATTCCTGGTGCCATTGCTGCTGCAAGTCGCACTGGGCTATTCGCCGGCCCAGGCCGGCATGAGCATGATCCCGCTGGCGGCGGCGGCAATGGTGGCCAAATCCCTTGCCAGGCCGCTGATCGAACGCTTCGGCTACCGCATCATCCTGACCAGCAATACCTTGCTGCTGGGCCTGCTGCTGGCCAGCCTTGGGCTGGTTGACGAGCAGACGTCCTATGCCGTGCTGCTGATCCAGCTGGGGCTGCTGGGCGCGGTCAACTCGATGCAGTTCACGGCAATGAACACGGTAACCCTGATCGACCTCGACGATGCCAGCGCCAGCAGCGGCAACAGCCTGCTATCGGTGGTCGCGCAGCTGGCGCTGAGCCTGGGCGTGGCCTGCGCCGGCGCCCTGCTTGGCGGCTTCACCGCCGCCGGCAGTGCCGAAGGTGTGGACACCACATTGGGCGCCTTCCAGCTGACCTTTGTCACCATCGGCGTGATGGCCATGCTGGCGGCGGCGATCTTCCTGCAGCTGGCACCGACGGACGGAAGGCGTGCCCGTCGTCCGGAACACCACATGGAGTCTTAGGGCGAATGGCCACGAGGCTGGTAGACTATGCGGCATTTTTAGCTTCGCACCGCAGGCCCGCCTCGTGACCACCGAATCCACCGCCTTTGCCACCTTGCCGCTGTCCACTGCCATGCTGGCCAACCTGGACGCCCTTGGCTATGCCGCGATGACACCGATCCAGGCCCAGAGCCTGCCGGTCATCCTCAAGGGCCAGGACCTGATTGCCCAGGCCAAGACCGGCAGCGGCAAGACCGCCGCCTTCGGCATCGGCCTGCTGAACCCGATCAACCCGCGTTACTTCGGCTGCCAGGCCCTGGTGCTGTGCCCGACCCGCGAACTGGCCGACCAGGTCGCCAAGGAACTGCGCCGCCTGGCCCGCGCCGAGGACAACATCAAGATCCTGACCCTGTGCGGTGGTGTCTCGCTGGGCCCGCAGATCGCCTCGCTGGAGCACGGTGCGCACATCATCGTCGGTACGCCTGGGCGCATCCAGCAGCACCTGGACAAAGGCACACTGGTACTCGATGGCCTGAACACCCTGGTGCTCGACGAAGCCGACCGCATGCTCGACATGGGCTTTTTCGATGCCATTGCCAGCATCATCGGCAAAACCCCATCGCGCCGCCAGACCCTGCTGTTCTCGGCCACCTACCCGGCCGGCATCAAGCAACTGGCCGCCGACTTCATGCGTAACCCGCAGCAAGTGAAAGTCGAGAGCCTGCACACCGACAACCAGATCGAGCAGCGCTTCATCGAGATCGACCCAGAGCAGCGCCTGGAGGCGGTGACCCGTGTGCTGGGCCACTATCGCCCGCAGTCGTGCGTGGCGTTCTGCTTCACCAAGCAGCAGTGCGAAGACGTGGTTGCGCACCTGACCGCCAAGGGTATCGTCGCCCAGGCGCTGCACGGCGACCTGGAGCAGCGCGACCGCGACCAGGTTCTGACCATGTTCGCCAACCGCAGCAGCTCGGTGCTGGTGGCCACCGATGTGGCCGCGCGCGGCCTGGACATCGATGGCCTGGACATGGTCATCAACGTCGAGCTGGCGCGCGATGCGGAAATCCACGTGCACCGCGTGGGCCGTACTGGCCGCGCTGGCGAGAAGGGCCTGGCGGTGAGCCTGGTTGCCCCGGCAGAAGGCCACCGCGCCCAGGCCATCGAGCAACTGCAGAAGAGCCCGCTGCGCTGGGACCAGCTCGACAGCCTGAAGAACAAGGGTGGCGAGCCGCTGCTGCCGGTGATGAGCACCCTGTGCATCGCCGCCGGGCGCAAGGACAAGCTGCGCCCGGGCGACATTCTCGGGGCGTTGACCGGTGATGCCGGGATCCCGGGCAAGCAGGTGGGCAAGATCGCGATCTTCGACTTCCAGGCGTTTGTGGCGGTGGAGCGGGCGCTCGCCAAGCAGGCCATGCAGCGCTTGAACAGCGGCAAGATCAAGGGCCGGTCCCTGAAAGTCCGCATCGTCTGACATTTTTGGGGCTGCTTTGCAGCCCATCGCAGGCACGCCAGCTCTCACAGGATCACCACAGGCCTTCAGGCTTGTGCAGTACCTGTGGGAGCTGGCTTGCCTGCGATGGGCCGCACAGCGGCCCCGGCTATCCATGAGGTAACACCGTGCACTCCACCGACGTGATCATCCTCGGCGCCGGCGCCGCCGGCCTGATGTGCGCCCAGCTCAGCGCCCGCCGCGGCCGCCGGGTACTGTTGCTCGACCACGCCAACAAGCCAGGCAAGAAGATCCTCATGTCTGGCGGCGGGCGCTGCAACTTCACCAATATGTACACCGAACCGGCCAACTTCCTCTCGCACAACGCCCATTTCTGCAAATCCGCGCTGGCCCGCTACACGCAATGGGACTTCATCGAGCTGGTGTGCAAGCACGGCGTGGCGTACCACGAGAAGAAGCTCGGCCAGTTGTTCTGCGACAACAAGGCCAGCGACATCCTCGACATGCTGCTGGCCGAATGCGACGAGGCCGGTGCCGAAATCCGCATGCACACCAGCATCGAACAGATCGAAAGAACCGAAAGCGGCTACCTGCTGCAGTCCAGCGGCGGGCAGTTCGCCTGCCAGTCACTGGTGATCGCCACCGGTGGCCTGTCGATCCCGACCCTGGGCGCCACCGGGTTCGGCTACCAGGTCGCGCGCCAGTTTGGCCACACCCTGCTGCCGACCCGCGCCGGGCTGGTGCCGTTCACCATCACCGAGCCACAACTCAAGGCATTGTGCAGCGAGCTGTCCGGCACTTCGCTTGATTGCACGGCCACCTGCAACGGCACCAGCTTCCGCGAAAACCTGCTGTTCACCCACCGTGGCCTGAGTGGCCCGGCAATCCTGCAGATCTCGTCGTTCTGGGAAGCCGGTGACACTGTCGAGATCAACCTGTTGCCCGACCGCGATGCACTCACCTGGCTGCAGCAGATGCAAACCGAGCGCGCCAATGCCGAACTGAAGACCGTGCTGGGCGAAGTGTTCACCCGCAAGCTGGCCAACCTGCTGGCCGAGCAGTGGTTCGAGTCCCGTCCCATGAAGCAGTACACCCCCGCAGAACTGGCGCAGATTGCCGAGAAGCTGGCCAACTGGCAGGTGGTGCCTGCGGGCACCGAGGGCTACCGCACCGCCGAAGTGACCCTGGGCGGCGTGGATACCCGCGAAGTGTCGTCCAAGACCATGGAGTCGCTGAAAAGCCCCGGGCTGTACTTTATTGGGGAAGTGCTGGATGTCACCGGCCACCTGGGTGGTTTCAATTTCCAGTGGGCCTGGGCATCGGCCAACGCCGCAGCGCAGTTCGTGTAGAGTAGAATCCATTCAGCAGCACGGAACGCTTCTTGCTGGCCCGTGCCCAGCGCCGGAATCTGGGCCGCTTCGCGCCCCTTCGCGGGCATGCCCGCTCCCACGGGGTTTTGTGCAGTACCTGTGGGAGCGGGCGCGCCCGCGAAGGGCCGCAAAGCGGCCCCAGTAACCGGTTCTGAAAGGTATTCCTCTGATCACTGCCTAGCAGGCCAACATGTCATCGAGCTCGTTCCGTCAGTCACTGCGTCGCCTGTGGGGCCAAGACAAGTTCAGCTATAGCATCCGGGTCACCATCGCCCTCACCGGCAGCCTGGCCCTGTGCTGGTACCAGAACGAGATGGCCCTGCTGATCCCGCTGTTCCTCGGCATCATCGCCAGCGCGCTGGCCGAAACCGACGACAGCTGGCAGGGCCGCCTCAGCGCCCTGGTCGTCACCCTGGTGTGTTTCGCCATTGCTGCGCTGGCGGTCGAACTGCTGTTCCCCTACCCTTGGTTCTTCGCCATCGCCCTGGCCCTGGCAGCGTTCAGCCTCACCATGCTCGGCGCACTGGGCGAACGCTACGGGGCCATTGCCTCGGCAACCCTGATCACCGCGGTGTACACCATGATCGGCGTAGACCAGCGCGGCGGCCAGGTCACGGATTTCTGGCACGAGCCCATGCTGCTGGTGGCGGGCGCGGCCTGGTACGGGCTGTTATCGGTATTGTGGCAGGCGCTGTTTTCCAACCAGCCGGTCCAGCAGAGCCTGGCCAAGCTGTTCTTCGAGCTGGGCAGCTACCTGAAACTCAAGGCCAGCCTGTTCGAGCCGGTGCGCACCCTCGACGTCGAAGCCACACGCCTGGCCCTGGCCCAGCAGAATGGCAAGGTGGTGGCAGCCCTGAACGCGGCCAAGGAAATCATCCTGCACCGGGTCGGCAACGGCCAGCCAAACTCCAAGGTCAGCCGCTACCTGAAGCTGTATTTCCTGGCCCAGGACATCCACGAGCGGGTCAGTGCCTCGCATTACCCCTACAACGCCCTGACCGAAACGTTCTTCCACAGTGACGTGATGTTCCGCTGTCAGCGCCTGCTGCGCAAACAGGGCGCGTCCTGCCAGGAGCTGGCCCGTTCGATCCGCCTGCGCCAGCCTTTCGTGCTGGCCAGCGGTTATCCCGAGGCCCTCGAAGACCTCAACGCTGCGCTGGAGCACCTGCGCCTGCAAAACAACCCGGCCTGGCGCGGCCTGTTGCGCTCGCTGCGGGCCCTGGCCGCCAACCTGGCCACGCTCGACCGCCTGCTCAGTGCCGCGAGCAACCCCGACAGCCTGGCCGACGCCAGTGACAGCAGCCTGCTCGACCGCTCGCCACGCTCGCTCAAAGACGTGTGGACCCGCCTACGTACCCAGCTGACACCCACGTCGCTGCTGTTCCGGCATGCCTTGCGCCTGCCCTTGGCGCTGTCGATCGGCTACGGCATGGTGCACCTGATCCACCCCACCCAAGGCTATTGGATCATCCTCACCACCCTGTTCGTCTGCCAGCCCAACTACGGTGCGACCCGGCGCAAGCTGGTGCAGCGCATTTTCGGCACGGCCATTGGCCTGACCGTTGGCTGGGCCTTGTTCGACCTGTTCCCCAACCCGCTCATCCAGTCGCTGTTCGCCGTAGTTGCCGGGGTGGTGTTCTTCGTCAACCGCACGACCCGCTACACCCTGGCCACGGCCGCGATCACGCTGATGGTACTGTTCTGCTTCAACCAGATCGGCGACGGCTACGGCCTGTTCCTGCCGCGCCTGTTCGATACCCTGGTGGGCAGCCTGATTGCCATCCTTGCGGTGTTCCTGTTCCTGCCTGACTGGCAGGGGCGGCGCCTGAACAAGGCGCTGGCCAATACCCTGGCCTGTGCCAGCGTGTACTTGCGCCAGATCATGCAGCAGTATGCCCACGGCAAGCGCGACGACCTGGCCTACCGCCTGGCCCGGCGCAATGCCCACAACGCCGACGCGGCGCTGTCCACCACCCTGGCCAACATGCTGATGGAGCCGGGGCATTTCCGTAAGGAGGCCGATGTCGGCTTCCGGTTCCTGGTGCTGTCGCACACCCTGCTCAGCTACCTCTCGGGGCTGGGCGCGCACCGCGATACGGCATTGCCGGCCCAGGCCCAGGAACAGTTGATCGAAGGTGCCGGGCAAAGCCTGGCCAGCAGCCTGGACGAAATCGCCAACGGCCTGGCAGCGCGGCTGCCCGTGGCCATTCACAGCGATGCCGAAGAAGCGCTGGCCAACGCCCTGGAGCAGATGCCGGATGAGCTGGATGAACATCAACGGCTGGTGCAGACACAACTGGCGCTGATCTGCCGGCAGTTGGGGCCATTGCGGACCTTGGCCGCGCACCTGATCAAGGAAGGCAACCCGGGCTGAGGCCTGACCCGGCCTTTACCCACGAAGAGGCCGGTAACGCCACCCAAGCTCAAAAGCCATGCTGGCGCAGCAGCCGGGCATAGCTGCCATCGGCCCTCATCGCTGCGATCGCCTGCTCGAACCGCTCGACAATCCGCGCACGCTCCGGGTGCTTCAGGCTGACCAGGATATGCAGGGTGTTCTCCCCCAGCGGCGGCTCAACCAGCACCACCTCGTCACGCACCTGCTGCGGTTCACGCTGCAGGTTGTAGCGGGCAACGTACTCGTCTTCCACCGCCAGGTCTACTCGCCCTGCTGCGACCATGCGCAGTGCCGAGGAAAAGGTGCGCACCGCCACCTTGTGCAGGCGCGGATCGCCGTCGAACCCAGGGGAATAGGCGTAATCACGCACGACAGCGATGGTGTAGGGGTAAAGGTCCGACTGTTGCCGGTAGCGTATCGCCTGGCCTTTTCGCTGCAGCAAGCGGATACGGTTGGTCAGGTATGGCGTGGAGAACTGCCCGATGCTGGCGCGCGCCTCGTTGTACCAGGCATCGATCAACACGTCGTAGCGCCCTTGCGCAACGCCCTGCAGCGCCCGCGCCCAGGGCACCTCCTCATAGCTGCTGGCGTAGCCGGCACGGGCCAGCGCCGTGGTGACGATGCTGGTCGCCAAGCCACCGCCTGGCAGGTCTACATCGGTGAACGGGGGCCATTTATCCGCCACCAGGCGCAGCTTGCCCTGGCCCAGGGCAGGTGTTGCCAGCAAGATTGCCAGTACTCCCAGCGCACAAAGCAGTGGCCGCATGCTTATGTCCTTTTGCCATGGAGGGCACACACTGCGGGTGAGGTTACACAAACGCACTGCCGGGGGCAGCGGCCAATAGTGTCATTTTGCCTCTATTTTTGGCCTCAAGGGTAACCCAGCACGTCGCGGACCTGTCGCAGATGCTGGCTGATCCACTGTTTGTCGACCGCGCCCCAGTCACGAATACGGTAATGCCCGGCGTGGTTGCGCGCGCCTTCCTGTTGCTCGAACTCGCAAACGATGTCCAGGTCGGCCAGCGCGGCGATGGTGTCCTGGGCGGTGCGCCGCGGCATACCGGTGGCTTCCACCAGGGCCGGCACGCTGGTCGCGGTGCGGCTGTCGATCAGCCAGGCTACGTACAGGCGCCGGTAGAAGCTGCTTTTGGTCTTGCTCACGTCCATGCTGCATGTTCCTCAGAGGTTGCCCGGCAGTTCCCGGTAGGTCAGGTAGACGCGCAGGTCGAATTCCAGTTGGTGATAATCGGGCTCCATGTGCTGGCAGAGCTGGTAGAAGGCCTTGTTGTGGTCGCGCTCGCGCAAGTGCGCCAGCTCATGCACCACGATCATGCGCAAGAACTGCGGTGCGGCCTCCTTGAACAGCGAGGCAATACGGATTTCCTTTTTGGCCTTGAGCTTGCCGCCCTGCACCCGCGACACCGCGGTGTTCAGGCCGAGCGCGCGGTGGGTCAGGTCGAGCCGGCTATCGAACAACACCTTGTCCAGGCCCGGCGCACTGCGCAGGTACTGCTGGCGCAGCTCCTGGGCATAGCCGTACAGCGCCTTGTCGCTTTGCACATCATGGCGCCCGGGGTAGCGGCGCTGCAGGTACTCGCCCAGGCGGTCGCTGTCGATCATCTTGCGCACCTGCTCTTGCAGGTGCGGCGGGTAGGCTTGCAGGTAACGTAATACGGTCATGGCAGTGCATTCGGCGTAACGAATGCCGATTCTAGCCAATCATGGCGCTGGCCAGGAGAAAATCACCGGGAAGCGGGTAGCGTCCGAGGCGGTCATGGGGTGGGCCACCAGGAACCCCTGCACATACTCGCAACCATTGGCGTTGAGCCAGGCTGCCTGGGCCGGGGTTTCCACGCCCTCGGCAATGACCGTGATGCCGTAGTCGGCGCACAAGCTGATGACACTGCGCACCAAGGCGGTATCCACTGCCGTATCAGGCAAGCGTGCCACCAGGTGGCGATCCAGCTTCAGGGTATCGATCGGCAGGTCCCGCAGCATGCGCAGTGAACAGTCGCCGGCGCCAAAGTCATCCAGCGCCACCCGTACGCCCAGCTCGCGCAGGCGATGGATCTGTTTCACCGCCGCATCGATGTTGTACATCAGCGAGGTCTCTGCAACCTCGACCTCCAGTTGCGCCGGGTCCAACTGGTAAAAATGGATCACCCGCTGCAGTTCTTCGACCAGCCCGGGCATGACAAACTGCGCACGGCTCAGGCTGATGCCCAGCACCAGGTCTGCGGGAAAGTGCTGGTACCAGGCATGGCGTTGGGCCGCGCCCTGGCGGTAGATCCAGCTGGCCAGCCGGTTGATCAGCCGGGCTTCCTCGAGCAGAGGAATGAACAGGCCTGGCGGCACATCGCCGACGCTCGGGTGCTGCCAGCGCAACAAGGCCTCGAAACCCCGCAGGCGGCCATCGATGAAGCTGACTTGCGGCTGGTACACCAGGGTGAAGTCCTGTTGCTCGATGGCGGTGCGCACGCTGTCTTCGAGCATCAGTCGCGAACGCGCCCGCCCGTTGAGTTCCTGGTCGTAAAAGCGGTACTGCTGGCGCCCGGCCTGCTTGGCGGCATACATCGCCGCATCGGCTGCGCGCAGCAGGCCTTCGACATTGGCACCGCATTCCGGATAGGTGGCAATACCAATGCTCACCCCAAGGCACACATCCAGGCCGTCCACTTCATGGCGGATGGACACCCGCTCCAGCAGCCGCTCGGCATAACGCCCAGCCTGCTCCGGGTAAGGCAGGCTGTCGAACAGCGCGGTGAATTCATCGCCGCCCATGCGCGCCAGCAAGGCCTCGCTGCCCAGGCAGTCCTTGAGTTGCTCGGCGACCCAGCGCAGCACGCGGTCACCGGCGTCATGGCCAAGGGTGTCGTTGATGCGCTTGAAGCCGTCCAGGTCCATGTACATCAGCGCCTGGGCCTTGTCCGAGCGCTCGTTGCGCAACAGAGCGCCCTCGGCCGCCTGGTAGAAACCGCGGCGGTTCAGCAGGCCGGTCAGCGGGTCGGTAACGGCCTGGTACTCCAGTTGCTGGTGCAGGTTGCGCACTGCCGACATGTCCAGCACGGTCACCACCATGGCCTGCTGGTCGGCTGGCAACGGCGCGCACGACAATGCCACCGGAACAAGCTCGCCGGCCAGCGTGCGCAGTTGCGCGTCGTGCACGCGGTAGATTTCTTGCCCCAGGTAAGCACGGTAGAACTCCGATTCAAGCCATGGGCAGGCAGCGGGAAGCTGCACCAGGTCGAGCAGTTGGGCACCCTGAATATGCTGCACGGGGGCCGCCAGCAAGCGGGATATGGCCGGGTTGGCAAAGCTGATCACGCCCTGTGCGTCCACCACCAGAATGCCTTCGGCGGCGTTCTCCAGAATCGACCCATTGAACGCCCTGGCGGCTTCCAGCTCCCGGGTCAGGCGCTGCAGCATGCGCCGGTTGCGCTGCTGGTCGAGCAAGGCCTGGACTTTGGGCTTGAGAACCTTGGGGTCGAACGGTTTGAACATGTAGTCCACGGCGCCGCTGGCGTAGCCTTTGAGCACGGCCGCTTCGGACTGTTCGTTGGCGGTCAGGAAAATGATCGGTGTCAGCCGCGTACGTTGGCTGCCGCGCATCAGCCGGGCAACTTCAAAGCCGTCCATCTCCGGCATTTGCACGTCCAGCAGTACCAGGTCGACATCATGCTCCAGCAAGGTGCTGAGGGCCTCCATCCCCGAACCGGCTGTTAACACCTGCCAATCTTGCCGGGCCAGCAAAGCCCGCATGCTGATGAGGTTTTCGGGGTAATCGTCTACCACCAGAAGAACCGAACTGCCATCCAGTGGCTGAGGGTAAGCGCCATCCATGCTGCTTCTCTTGTATGTCCAACTACGACTTGCTATTGGCTCCGAGCTTAACTCTAGCCGTGGCTACGAAAGACGCAATGCAAGGCATGGCAATAAGCCATGGACGAAGAAATTAGTCGACTAACGGTAGCTTTGCAACATGACTGTGAGCCTGATGCCGGGGGCCGCCAAATCGCTCCCAAGGCCTGAATGCCAAGCAAAAAAAACCCGCATTTCTGCGGGTCTTTCTATAACGCTCAACGGTTCGATCAGTTGACCTTGGCCGCCAGCTCGCCTTTGGCATAGCGCTGGAACATGCCTTCCAGGGAGATCGGCTTGATCTTCGAGGCATTGCCTGCAGTGCCAAACGCTTCGTAACGGGCGATGCACACATCACGCATGGCCTTCACGGTTTCAGCGAAGAACTTGCGAGGGTCGAACTCGCTCGGGTGCATGGCCATGTGGCGGCGCATGGCACCGGTGGAAGCCAGGCGCAGGTCGGTGTCGATGTTGACCTTGCGCACGCCGTACTTGATGCCTTCGACGATTTCTTCAACCGGTACGCCGTAGGTTTCCTTGATCTCGCCACCGTACTGGTTGATGATCGCCAGCCACTCCTGCGGTACCGACGAGGAGCCGTGCATCACCAAGTGGGTATTGGGGATGCGCTTGTGGATTTCCTTGATACGCTCGATGGCCAGGATGTCACCGGTTGGCGGCTTGGTGAACTTGTAGGCACCGTGGCTGGTACCAATGGCGATGGCCAATGCATCGACCTGGGTCTTCTTGACGAAATCAGCGGCTTCTTCCGGGTCGGTCAGCATCTGGCTGTGGTCCAGAACACCTTCGGCACCGATACCGTCTTCTTCACCGGCCATGCCGGTTTCCAGCGAACCCAGGCAGCCCAGCTCGCCTTCTACCGAAACGCCACAGGCGTGCGCCATGGCCACGGTCTGCTGGGTGACACGCACGTTGTATTCGTAGTCGGTCGGGGTCTTGCCGTCTTCGCCCAGCGAGCCGTCCATCATGACCGAGCTGAAGCCCAGCTGGATCGAGCGCTGGCAGACATCAGGGCTGGTGCCATGGTCCTGGTGCATGCACACCGGAATGTGCGGGAATTCTTCGATGGCAGCCAGGATCAGGTGGCGCAGGAACGGGGCGCCGGCGTATTTGCGGGCACCGGCCGAGGCCTGCACGATCACCGGGGAGTCGGTCTTGTCGGCCGCTTCCATGATGGCGCGCATCTGCTCGAGGTTGTTGACGTTGAAAGCTGGTACGCCGTAACCGAACTCGGCGGCGTGGTCCAGCATCTGGCGCATGCTAATGAGTGCCATTGTGTATCTCTCTCCCGACAAGCGTCGTATGTTTCGTGCAAGCCTGCCGCAGGGGCGGTTGCTGTTCAAGTAGTGTGGGCCGCCATTGCGGCCCGGCCAGTCACGGTGCCTTGCAGCCCCGCCCAATCAGATCGTTGGTTGCCACCCAGTACACCAGGCCTTCTTCGCCCTTGGTGTGGAAGGCCAGCATGCCATCGCTGTACAGCGCGCCCGAAGCACCTGGTTCGGCCTTGAGCCGGTAAACCTGGTCACCACCGCCCAGGCGCACGTCGACCTGGTCACGCTGGGCATCGGCGAAGCGCCACAGCACCTCGGCCTGGGTATCGCAGACCCAGCGGGTCCAGTTGTCTGCCGGGGCGGGTTGCGCCGGCTGCAGCAGTGAGCAGCCTGCCAGTGTCGCCAGGACCGTCACGGCCAAAAGCGCTTTCATTCAGTTTCCTCGATTTGGGGCTGCTTTGCAGCCCTTCGCGGGCTTGCCCGCGAAGGGCGCACAGCGGCCCCTTTCCAAGACCACAAATCAGCCTTCAGGTTGCCAGTTACCCGATCAAGGGCAACCCGGCGCCTTGCGCTGGTGGTCTTCGTCGTACTTTTCCAGGCCTTCCGGGCCCACACGCTTGCTGATCACCGGCACGGTCTCGGCCTGCCACTCGGACTGGTAGCAGCCGCCCTTGGGCGGCTGCGCCGGGTCGTCAGGCGAAGCCGGGCTGCCGGAGCACGCGCTCAGCAGACCCGCCAGCAGCATCACAGGCAATTGCTTGACCATCAGGCCACTCCCTTTGCCAGGCGCCGAAGTCATCAGGCCTTGGCCCGCTCTTCCAGGATTGCCACGGCTGGCAGGACCTTGCCCTCGACGAACTCGAGGAACGCGCCGCCACCGGTAGAAATGTAGGAGATTTCCTTGCTAACGCCATATTTGTCGATGGCCGCCAGGGTGTCACCGCCACCGGCGATGGAGAACGCGTCGCTGTCGGCGATGGCCTTGGCCAGCACCTGGGTACCCTTGCCGAACTGGTCGAACTCGAACACGCCGACCGGGCCGTTCCACAGGATGGTCTTCGACGACTTCAGCAACTCGGCGAACTGGGCTGCGGTTTGCGGGCCGATGTCTAGGATCATGTCGTCGGCAGCAACATCGGCGATGGCCTTGACGGTGGCTTCGGCATCTTCGGCGAACGCCTTGGCGACCACCACGTCAACCGGCAGCGGCACATTGACCTTGGCAGCGATGGCCTTGGCCGTGTCGACCAGGTCCGGCTCGTACAGCGACTTGCCGACAGGGTGGCCGGCAGCGGCCAGGAAGGTATTGGCAATGCCACCACCGACGATCAGCTGGTCGCAGACCGCGCTCAGGCTGTTCAGCACGTCCAGCTTGGTGGAAACCTTGGAGCCGGCGACGATGGCCGCCATCGGCTTGGCCGGCGCTTTCAGGGCTTTGCCCAGGGCATCCAGCTCGGCAGCCAGCAGGGGGCCTGCAGCTGCAACCTTGGCGAACTTGGCCACACCGTGGGTCGAGCCCTCGGCGCGGTGCGCGGTGCCGAACGCGTCCATGACAAACACGTCGCACAGCGCAGCGTACTGCTGGGCCAGCTCGTCGGCGTTCTTCTTCTCGCCCTTGTTGAAGCGCACGTTCTCGAACAGCACCAGCTCACCGGCCTGCACCGCGACGCCGCCCAGGTAGTCGGCAACCAGCGGCACCTCGCGGCCCAGGGCCTTGCTCAGGTACTCGGCAACCGGCTTGAGGCTGTTTTCGGCAGAGAACTCGCCTTCGGTCGGGCGGCCCAGGTGCGAGCAGACCATTACCGCCGCGCCCTTCTCCAGGGCCAGCTTGATGGTCGGCAGCGCTGCCAGGATGCGCGCGTCGCTGGTTACCACACCGTCCTTCACAGGCACGTTGAGGTCTTCGCGGATCAGTACGCGCTTACCTTGCAGGTCGAGGTCGGTCATCTTCAACACGGTCATGAATGCAGTCCTTCAGGGCTGTTTATTGCGGGTTGGGTGAACGACGTGCAGATAGTGTTCGGCAACGTCGAGCATACGGTTGGCGAACCCCCATTCGTTATCGAACCAGGCCAGCAGGTTGACCAGGCGGGGCCCGGCAACACGCGTCTGGCTGGCATCGACGATCGCCGAATGCGGGTCATGGTTGAAATCACAGCTGGCATGGGGCAGCTCGGTGTAGGCCAGCAAGCCTTTCAGCGGGCCGGCCAGCGCGGCCTCGCGCAGCACCCGGTTGACCTCGGCGGCACTGGTGTCGCGGGCGGTCTGCAGGGTGATGTCCAGGCAAGACACGTTGACGGTCGGCACGCGTACCGCTTTGGCCTGGATTCGCCCGGCAAGTTCCGGAAGCAGACGCTCGATACCGCGCGCCAGACCAGTGGACACCGGTATCACCGACTGGAAGGCCGAACGGGTGCGGCGCAAGTCTTCGTGGTGATAGGCGTCGATCACCGGCTGGTCGTTCATCGCCGAGTGGATGGTGGTGATCTGCACGTACTCGATGCCGAACGCCTGGTCCAGCACACGCAACAGGGGCACGCCGCAGTTGGTGGTGCAGGAGGCATTGGAAACCAGCCGCTCCTGGCCGGTCAGGCAAGCCTGGTTGATGCCATAGACCACGGTGGCATCGACATCGGCCTCGCTGGCCATGGGCTGGGAGAACAGCACGCGCGGGGCACCGGCATCGAGGAAGCGCTGGCCGTCGGCGCGGGTGTTGTAGGCACCGGAGCACTCCAGCACCAGGTCGATACCCAGGGCAGCCCAATCGATGCCTTCGGGGGTGGCGCTGCGCATGACTTTCACGCAGTCGCCATTGATGTGCAGGCAGTCGCCGTCGACCTTCACCTGGCCAGGGAAGCGGCCATGGGTGGAGTCGAAGCGAGTCAGGTACTCCAGGCTGGCCTGGTCGGCCAGGTCATTCAGCGCAACGATCTCGAAACCGGCCTTCGCCCCCCGCTCGAACAGCGCGCGCAGGACACAGCGGCCGATACGGCCATAACCGTTGAGTGCAACTTTGTAGGGACGCAGGTGGGGCATTCGTTGGCTCGCTAACGCATGATGGCGGTTGGGGCCGCGTGGCGGCCCATCGCGACGCAAGGCCGCTCCTACAGGGTGCGGCATGCGCAGTACCCTGTAGGAGCGGCCTTGTGTCGCGATGGAGGGCAAAGCCCTCCCCTTGCACGACCTGAAGGGCGTCACTGCCCTCCCGGGTTACATCAGTCTTCCAGCAGCTCTTCGGCAGTACCGAGGATGTTCTCCAGGGTGAAGCCGAACTCCTCGAACAGGGCCGAAGCCGGCGCCGACTCACCGTAGGTGGTCATGCCGATCACGCGGCCTTCCAGGCCGACGTACTTGTACCAGAAGTCGGCGTGGGCGGCTTCGATGGCGATGCGCGCGCCCACTTCCAGCGGCAGCACGGACTGCTTGTAGGCTGCATCCTGGGCATCGAACACGCTGGTGCACGGCATGGAAACCACGCGCACCTTGCGGCCCTGCTCGGTCAGCTTGTCGAAGGCCTGAACCGCCAGGCCCACTTCCGAACCGGTGGCGATCAGGATCAGCTCAGGCTCGCCTGCACAGTCCTTGAGCACATAGCCACCACGGCTGATGTCGGCGATCTGCTGCGCGCTGCGCGCCTGGTGCTGCAGGTTCTGGCGCGAGAAGATCAGCGCCGAAGGGCCGTCCTTGCGCTCCAGGGCGTTTTTCCAGGACACAGCGGATTCAACGGCGTCAGCCGGGCGCCAGGTGTCCAGGTTCGGCGTGCTGCGCAGGCTGGTCAGCTGCTCGATCGGCTGGTGGGTAGGGCCGTCTTCGCCCAGGCCGATGGAGTCGTGGGTATACACATGGATCACGCGCTGCTTCATCAGCGCCGACATGCGCACGGCGTTGCGGGCGTATTCCATGAACATCAGGAAGGTCGCGCCGTAAGGCACCAGGCCGCCGTGCAGGGCAACACCGTTCATGATGGCGGTCATGCCGAACTCGCGTACGCCATAGAACACGTAGTTGCCGCTGGCGTCATTGGCTTCGACGCCCTTGCAGCCCTTCCACAGGGTCAGGTTGGAGCCGGCCAGGTCGGCCGAACCGCCGAGGAACTCGGGCAGCAGCGGGCCGAAGGCGTTCAGGGCGTTCTGGCTGGCCTTGCGGCTGGCGATGGTTTCGCCCTTGGCAGCCACTTCTTCGATGTAGGCCTGGGCCTTGGCACTGAAGTCGGCCGGCAGTTCGCCGCGGGTACGGCGCTTGAACTCGGCAGCCAGCTCCGGGTAAGCCTTGGCGTAGGCGTCGAAGCGCTGGTTCCACTCGGCTTCGACCTGGGCACCGGCAGCCTTGGCATCCCACTCGGCATAGATGTCGGCCGGGATTTCGAACGGGCCGTAGTTCCAGTTCAGGGCCTGGCGGGTCAGGGCGATTTCGTCGTTGCCCAGCGGTGCGCCGTGGCAGTCTTCCTTGCCCTGCTTGTTCGGCGAACCGAAACCGATGGTGGTCTTGCAGCAGATCAGGGTCGGGCGATCGCTCTTGCGGGCGGTTTCGATGGCGGTCTTGATCTCGTCGGCGTCATGGCCGTCGACATTGCGGATCACCTGCCAGTTGTAGGCTTCGAAGCGCGCCGGGGTGTTGTCGGTGAACCAGCCGTGCACTTCGCCGTCGATGGAGATGCCGTTGTCGTCGTAGAAGGCGACCAGCTTGTTCAGGCCCAGGGTGCCGGCCAGCGAGGCGACTTCGTGGGAGATGCCTTCCATCATGCAGCCATCGCCCAGGAACACATAAGTGTTGTGGTCGACGATGGTGTGGCCGTCACGGTTGAACTGGGCAGCCAGCACTTTTTCTGCCAGGGCGAAGCCCACGGCGTTGGCGATACCCTGGCCGAGCGGGCCGGTGGTGGTCTCCACGCCCGGGGTGTAGCCGTATTCCGGGTGGCCCGGGGTGCGGCTGTGCAGCTGACGGAAGGCCTTGAGGTCGTCGATCGACAGGTCGTAGCCGGTCAGGTGCAGCAGCGAGTAGATCAGCATCGAGCCGTGGCCGTTGGACAGCACGAAGCGGTCGCGGTCGGCGAAGTGCGGGTTGCTCGGGTTGTGTTTCAGGTAGTCACGCCACAGTACTTCGGCGATATCCGCCATGCCCATGGGGGCACCTGGGTGGCCGCTATTAGCCTTTTGCACGGCATCCATGCTGAGGGCGCGAATGGCGTTGGCACGTTCACGACGGCTGGGCATCGCTGGTCTCCTGGGGGGCTTGTAGAGGTGGTGTCACGAAAAAGACGACCATTTTCGCCCACTGGGGGGCTTGGGGCAAACATTTAAGCGCCAAGCGGCCAGCTTTAAGCTTCAAGAAAGAAGCAGGGGACGAGCCGGACTGCTCTGGAGCCTGTAGCGTGCAGTTTGAAGGCTGCAACTCATCGCCAATATCAAAACTTTTTGATATTGGCCTTGCTAGGGCACCAATGCCTGACTAGACTGCCCGCCCATGAACCTCCGTGTGCAATCGATCCCCGAGCAATGCGAAACATTGGCCGCCCTGTGCAAGGCCAGTGGCGACGCCTTGCGCCTGAACGTGCTGCGAGCCCTGGCCAACGACTCGTTCGGTGTACTGGAGCTGGCCCAGATCTTCGGCATCGGGCAGTCGGGCATGAGCCACCACCTCAAGGTGCTGGCCCAGGCAGAGCTGGTCGCTACCCGCCGTGAAGGCAATGCCATCTTCTACCGCCGCGCCCTGCCCGACAGCCTGCGCCTGGGTGGCCGGCTGCACGCGGCGCTGCTGGAAGAGGTGGATGCCCTGGCCCTGCCGGCCGATGTGCAGGCGCGCATCGCGCAGGTCCAGCAACGCCGCGCGGTCACCAGCCAGGACTTCTTCCTGCGCGTGGAAGAAAAGTTCCGCGCCCAGCAAGACCTGATCGCCGGCCTGCCGCAGTACCGCGAGAGCCTGCTGGCGCTGCTCGACAAGCTGCATTTCGACCCGGCGGCCAGTGCCCTGGAAGTCGGCCCCGGCGACGGTGGTTTTCTACCCGACCTGGCCCGGCGCTTTGCCCACGTCACTGCACTGGACAACAGCGCGACCATGCTCGAACTGGCGCGCCAGGTGTGCCAGCGCGAGGGGCTCGACAATGTGACCCTGCAGTTGGCCGATGCACTGGGTGCCACGGATGTGGCCGCCGACTGCGTTGTGCTGAACATGGTACTGCACCATTTCAGCGACCCGGCCCTGGCCTTGCGCCAGCTGGCCAAACGGGTGAAGGCAGGCGGCAGCCTGCTGGTCACCGAGTTGTGCAGCCATGACCAGGGGTGGGCCCGCGAAGCCTGCGGCGACCTGTGGCTTGGCTTTGAACAGGACGACCTGGCCCGCTGGGCCAACGCGGCCGGGCTGGCCCATGCGGACAGCCTGTACGTGGGCTTGCGCAACGGTTTCCAGATCCAGGTCCGGCACTTCCAGCGCACGGCTGGCGACATACACCATCGGTAAATTTCAGGAACCTTCGAGATGAGCGAATACTCCCTTTTCACCTCCGAGTCCGTGTCCGAAGGGCATCCGGACAAGATCGCCGACCAGATTTCGGACGCAGTCCTCGATGCCATCATCGCCCAGGACAAATACGCCCGCGTAGCGTGTGAAACACTGGTCAAGACCGGTGTCGCCATCATCGCCGGCGAGGTCACCACCTCGGCCTGGGTCGACCTGGAAGACCTGGTGCGCAAAGTCATCATCGATATCGGCTACAACAGCTCCGACGTCGGCTTCGACGGCGCCACCTGCGCCGTGATGAACATCATCGGCAAGCAGTCGGTAGACATCGCCCAGGGCGTCGACCGCTCCAAGCCGGAAGACCAGGGCGCCGGCGACCAGGGCCTGATGTTCGGTTATGCCAGCAACGAAACCGAAGTGCTGATGCCGGCGCCTATCTGCTTCTCGCACCGCCTGGTCGAGCGCCAGGCCGAAGCACGCAAGTCCGGCCTGCTGCCATGGCTGCGCCCGGATGCCAAGTCGCAGGTCACCTGCCGCTATGAAAACGGCAAGGTCGTAGGCATCGACGCGGTGGTACTGTCGACCCAGCACAACCCTGAGGTTTCGCAGAAAGACCTGCAAGAAGCGGTGATGGAGCTGATCGTCAAGCACACCCTGCCTGCCGAACTGCTGCACAAAGGTACCCAGTACCACATCAACCCGACCGGCAACTTCATCATCGGTGGCCCGGTGGGCGACTGCGGCCTGACCGGCCGCAAGATCATCGTCGACTCCTACGGCGGCATGGCGCGTCACGGTGGTGGTGCGTTCTCCGGCAAGGACCCGTCCAAGGTCGACCGCTCCGCCGCCTACGCCGGCCGCTACGTGGCCAAGAACATCGTCGCCGCCGGCCTGGCCGAGCGTTGCGAGATTCAGGTGTCGTACGCCATTGGCGTGGCCCAGCCGACCTCCATCTCGATCAACACCTTTGGTACCGGCAAGGTCTCCGACGAGAAGATCATCCAGCTGGTGCGCGAGTGCTTCGACCTGCGCCCGTACGCGATCACCACCATGCTCGACCTGCTGCACCCGATGTACCAGGAAACCGCTGCCTACGGCCACTTCGGCCGTACCCCGCAGCAGAAGACTGTCGGCGACGACACCTTCACCACCTTCACCTGGGAGCGTACCGACCGCGCCCAGTCGCTGCGTGACGCTGCTGGCCTGTAAGTTTTCCTGCAGCGCTGGACGAAAGCCCCTGCCGAGCGATCGGCAGGGGCTTTTTCATGACATATCGACTCACAATCGCTTACCGGCAATGCCTGCCAGCTTGCCTACGCTGAGGGGCCAACCCGCCATGCAAGGATGCAGGCCATGCCGCTCATGCTGTTCATCACCCTGCTGGGGGTGCTCGCCGCGCCACTGGCGCACGCCAGCTCATGCCCCGGCTGGAACCCCCAGCAAGTCGCCAGCGAGGTTGCCCAACTGCGAAAAACCCTTGGCAGCTGGGACGACCACTACCATCGCCAAGGCATTGCCTTGGTACCTGATGAGCTTTATGACCAGAGCCGCCAACGCCTCGCGCAGTTGCAGCAGTGCTTCGGCCTGGCCGGTGGCCCTGCGCCCCTGGCCAACGCGGGCGGCCCGGTACCCCACCCCATTCCCCACACGGGCATCGACAAGCTGCACGACCGCCACGCCGTGCAGCGCTGGCTGGCCGGCAAGGCCGATGTCTGGGTCCAGCCCAAGGTCGATGGCGTGGCGGTGTCGCTCATTTACCGAGAGGGCCGCCTGGTGCAGCTGATCAGCCGGGGCAACGGCGCCCAAGGGCACGACTGGAGCCGCCACATCCCCCAGCTGGGTAGCATCACCCGCCAGCTGCCGCAGGCCATGGACCTGCAGTTGCAGGGTGAGCTGTACCTGCGCTTGAACGCGCATGTTCAGGCCCAGGCGGGCGGCGCCAAGGCGCGCGATACCGTGGCCGGGTTACTCGCCCGCAAGCGCCTGAGCAGCGAACAAGGCGAGGCGGTGGGCCTGTTCGTCTGGGACTGGCCGCAAGGCCCCGAGCAGCAGGCAGAACGCCTCGCGCAGCTGGCACAGCTGGGCTTTGCCGACAGCCAGCGCTACAGCGTTGCCATCAATACGCTGGATGAGGCGGCCCAATGGCGTGAACACTGGTACCACGCTGCCCTGCCCTTCGCCAGCGATGGTGTGGTGCTGCGCCAGGGTAGCCGGCCACCCGCTGAACGGTGGCAGGCCAAGGCACCGTACTGGCTCGCCGCCTGGAAGTACCCGTACATGCAAGCATTGGCCGAAGTTCGCGACGTGCGCTTTCGGGTCGGTCGTACCGGGCGGGTCACGCCCGTGCTGCACCTGCTGCCGGTAACCCTCGACGACCGACGGGTCACGCAAGTGAGCATGGGTTCGCTGGCGCGCTGGCACAGCCTGGACATTCGCCCTGGGGACCAGGTGGCGGTGAGCCTGGCCGGGCTGACCATTCCGCGCCTGGAGCAGGTGGTACACCGCGCTGTCGAGCGCGTGCCGGTAGCGGCACCGGCAGCCGGCCAGTATCACGCCCACAGTTGCTGGCAGGCCAGCGTGGGCTGTGAAGAACAGTTCATTGCCCGCCTGGCGTGGCTGAGCGGCAAGCACGGCCTGGCCCTGCCGCGCACCGGGCCGGGCACCTGGCGCCGGCTGGTCGCAGCCGGGCTGGCAACCTCGCTCACTGACTGGCTGCAACTGGATGCCACACGCCTGAGCGAGGTTGCAAGAATCAGTGAGCGAACGGCAGCCCAGTTGCGCAGCAGTTTCAACGATGCCCGCACCCGGTCGTTTGACCAGTGGCTGCGGGGGCTGGGCGCTCCCCTACCCAATGGCATGCAGATCACCGGCGACTGGCAAGCACTGGCGGCCCGCACGGCTGACACCTGGCAGGCATTACCCGGCATTGGCGAAAAGCGCGCACGACAACTGGTGGATTTTTTTGCAGCCGCCGAGGTTCGAGCCATAGCAACGCAGCTGGGCGAGCACGGTATCGAAGGCTTTGAGCGCCCTAAGCAATGATTTTTTACCAATTAGCCTGTAGGAAATTCCTGAGATTCAAGCGGAAATACCCGGCAAGGGTTTCTAAAAGGACAAAACCAAGGCAGGATTTCACCCTAATTTTTTGCTGCCCCGCCCCGTCCAGGAGGCTTTTCATGAAACGTATTTCCACCCTTTTCCTGCTCGCGACCATTGCGGCGGCCGCAGGCACCGCCCAGGCTGCCCAGCCGGATGCCGGCCTGACTGGCTGCGCCGCCAAGCGCAGCGCCATCGAGAACCAGCTGAAGATTGCCCGTGACCACGGCAACAGCGACCAGGTCGCCGGCCTGGAAGCAGCGCTGCGCGGGGTCGACAACTGCACCGACGCAAGCCTGCGCAAGGAACGCGAGCAAAAGGTGCTCGACGCCCGTCATGAAGTGGCGCAGCGCGAAAAAGACCTGAAGAAAGCCGAGAAAAAGGGCGACGCCGAGAAGATCAACAAGCGCAAGGACAAACTCGCCGAGTCGCGCAAAGAGCTGCAGGAAGCAGTAGACGATCTCGACCGCTGAGGTATCTGACTTGCAAGTGCGGTCTTTGTGGGAGCCTCAGGTTTGTGCAAACAGCACAGCCCTTAATGATTGCGGAACTCGCTATGGCAGGCCTTGCAGGCCGCCTCGACCTTGTCCATCGGCGCTTTCAGTTGCGCAGGGTCCAGCGGCTGCGTGCGGGTCACATCGACCAGTTCGCCGGTCACGCCTTCCAGCTGCCGGGCCAGCTCATGGAAGCGCGCCTGGCGCTCCCACACTTCGGCACGGGCACTGCTGTCACCGCCATCGCGTACCTGCGGGAAGTGCTGCCACGGCTGGTGCGAAAGGTTGTCCAGTTGCAGCGCACCGCCGGCAAACTTCACCCCATCGAACGGCAGCCGGCCACGCAACATGCCGCCCAGGTCTTCGCTGGTCTTGAGCATGTCCTTGAAGATGACCTTGCGCTTGCCCAGCGGCGAGTTGGGGTCAACCCGCTCGCAACCACTCAAGGCTGCACCCAGGGCCACTGCTGCCAGCACTACAACGGTCAATCGCTTCAACATGACGCTCACTTCGGCCTGCGAAAAGGGGCGGCCAGTATCGCTGCCCCGCAGCCAAACACCAATAGCCACATAAAAAACAGGGGCGAATCTTCATGTTCACCCACCACAGGAATGCACACATGAAATCTGCCCTGCGCCACCTGGCCTGGACATTCCCGGTACTGGCCCTGCTGGCTGGCTGCAATGGCGGCGAGAGCGCCAAGCCCGAGCCGCATGCGGTAGCCACCTACGCCCCCGCCACCTGGAAAGACCTGCCCGCAGTCAGTGACGAAGACTTGCTGGCCGGGTTCTACGCCTGGCGCAGCGGTTGCGAAAAACTCAAGCGCGACCCGGTCTGGGCCGCGACCTGCGAAGCGGCGGGTAGCGCCCAGGCCAGTGCCGCGCAGGTGCGCACCTTCCTGGAGCAGAACCTGGAGGTCTACGGCCTGCGCTCGGCCGAGAACAACGCCAACGGCCTGATCACCGGCTACTACGAACCGGTCTACCCCGGCAGCCTGAGCCCATCGAAAACCAACCATGTGGCGGTTTACGGCGTGCCCGAGGACATGATCGTCGTCGACCTGGCCAGCGTGTACCCCGAACTCAAGGGCAAGCGCTTGCGTGGCCGCCTCGAGGGTCGGGTGCTCAAGCCTTACGACACCGCCGAGGTGATCAACCGTGACGGCGTGAAAGCCCCCGTGCTGGCCTGGCTGAGCGACCCGATGGACCTGCAGTTCCTGCAGATCCAGGGCTCAGGCCGGATCCAGCTGGAAGATGGCCGCCAGTTGCGCCTGGGCTATGCCGATCAGAACGGCCACCCCTACCGGCCGATCGGTCGCTGGCTGGTCGAGCAGGGCCAGTTGAAAAAGGACGAGGTGAGCATGGGCGCCATCCATGCCTGGGCCCAGGCGAACCCCCAGCGCGTTGGGGAGTTGCTTGCCAGCAACCCAAGCTACGTGTTCTTCAGCACCCGCCCGGACAGCAACGAGGGCCCGCGCGGTTCGCTGAACGTACCGCTGACCGCAGGCTACAGCGTGGCCATCGACCGCAAGGTGATCCCCCTGGGTAGCCTGTTGTGGTTGTCCACCACGCGCCCCGACGGCTCGCCGGTGGTGCGCCCGGTTGGCGCCCAGGATACGGGCGGCGCCATTGCTGGCGAAGTGCGTGCCGACCTGTTCTGGGGTACCGGGCCCGAGGCCGGCGAGTTGGCGGGGAACATGAAGCAGCAAGGGCAGATCTGGATGCTCTGGCCCAAGGGCCAGCCGCTGCCAGAGGTGCCCAAGGTTCCTTGACGTTGCGCGGGCCCCGCGGGGGCGGCTTCAGCCGCGCCACAGGGCCCACGCAGGCCTTCAGATGGAAACCACGAAGAACGCCACGATGATCGCCAGCCCGGCCAGCCATACCAGCGAGCGCAAGGCAGCCCAGTCGGCCAGGTAGCAAATGATGTAGAGCAGCCGGCTGGTGATGTACATCACCCCCAGCACATCCTGGGTCACCTGCTCGGCATTGCCGACAATGTCTGCCACCAGCACGGCTGCGGCGAACGCCGGGAATGCCTCGTAGCTGTTCTGCTGCGCAGCATGCGCGCGGCGTGGCAGCCCGGACAGCGTATCGAGGAAGGCACGCGGGTCATGGTTGTCCCGCATGCCAAAGCGGCCACTGCTGACCTTGGCGATCAAGGCACACAGCGGCGGCAGGAACAGCGCGATCAGGATGCACCACAAAGCGACGGTCATAGGCAGGACTCCTTGTTCAGTCTTCAGGTCAGAGCTTCATTACCAGCATGCCGGCCAGCACCAGCCCGCAAGCTAGGAGTCTTGGGCCGCCAAAAGGTTCTTTGAGGTAGCGCATACCCAGTAACACCACCAGCACCACGCTCAATTCCCGCAATGCCGCAGCCTCGGCCACAGAGCCCAGGTGCATGGCCCACAGCACCAGCGCGTAGCTGAACAGCACACAGAACCCTACCGCCAGCCCCAGGCGCCACTGGCTGCGCCAGAACGCTACGAAGGGCGCACGCCGCGCCACACTGGCCAGTAGCGGGAATGGCCAGGCACTGAGCAGGGTCAGCCACACCAGGTAATCCCACGGCTTGCCCCACAGGCGCACGGCCTGCCCGTCGAACCAGGTGTAGCACCCGATGCACAGGCCGATCAGGGCCACCACCGGTAGCATCGCCCAGGGCAGCCGGTCACCGCCGCCGCCCTGCCACAGCAGGCAGGCCATGCCGCACGGAATCAGCAGGATCCCGATGATCTGCTGCTGGCTCAGCGACTCCCCGGCAAACGCCAGGGTCAAGCCCAGCACCACCAGCGGCGACAACCCGCGCATCAGAGGGTAGACCAGGCCCAGGTCACCCACCCGGTAGGCCTGGATCAGCAGGTAGCGGTACAGCTGCTCGGCCAGCGCCGAAGCCAGCAGCCACGGCCAGATACTGGCCGGTGGCAGTTGCACGAACGGCAGCGCCAGCACGGCGAAGGCCAAGGCCACGGTGTCCATGCTGGCAATGACCAGCAGCCGCTCGCCGCTGAATTTGATCAGGGTGTTCCAGGTCGCGTGCAGCAGCGCGGCGACCAGCACCAAGGATGTTGCCAGCACGTCTTGTTTTCCTTATGGCTTTCGTGGCTGTGAATATAGAGCGTTCGCGGGCCATTATGCGGCCAATCGCCGGCCCCAGAATGGGAACGTTCGCAACGAATTCGGTCAAAGGCTGTGTCCCGAACCCCTCGCCAGGTCATCAAAGAACTGCCCGAGCCATTCGGGTTACGACTTGGAAGCCACTGTTACAGGATTCGGGATGCTTGAATTAGTTGCCGCGTTTATCTGCCTGACCACCCTCCTCACCTATGTGAACTACCGTTTCATCGGCCTGCCGCCCGCCATCGGCGTGATGGTCACGGCGCTGCTGTTTTCCCTGATGCTGCAAGGCCTGAGCCTGATCGGCTTCCCTGGCCTGGAAGAGCGCGTCGAAGGCCTGATGAACCAGATCGATTTCAATGACCTGCTGATGCACTGGATGCTGGCATTTCTGCTGTTTGCCGGCGCCCTGCACGTCAACCTCACCGACCTGCGCAGCTACCGCTGGCCGATTGGGCTACTGGCGACCGTGGGCGTGCTGATTGCCACCGTGGTCATCGGCTACCTGTCGCATTGGGTCTTTGCCATGTTCGGCTGGCAGGTTCCGCTGATCTACTGCCTGCTGTTCGGTGCACTGATTTCACCGACCGACCCGATTGCCGTGCTCGGCGCGCTGCGTACGGCCAATGCGCCAAAACCCTTGAAGACCACCATCGTCGGCGAGTCGTTGTTCAACGACGGTACCGCCGTGGTGGTGTTCACCGTGTTGCTGGGCATCATCCAGCTGGGCGAAACCCCAAGCATCAGCGACACGGCGGTGCTGTTCGCCCGCGAGGCCATTGGCGGCGTGCTCTTCGGCGGCCTGATCGGCTACGCCACCTACCGCATGATCAAGAGCGTGGAGCAGTACCAGGTCGAGGTCATGCTGACCCTGGCACTGGTGATCGGCGGCTCGGCGATGTGCTACGAGCTGCACGTGTCGGCGCCGATCGCCATGGTGGTGGCAGGCCTGATCATCGGCAACCTGGGGCGCAACCTGGCCATGAACGACATGACCCGCCGCTACATGGACGGTTTCTGGGAGCTGATCGATGACATGCTCAATGCGCTGCTGTTCGCCCTGATCGGCCTGGAGCTGTTGCTGCTGCCGTTCAACTGGATGCACCTGGCCGCTGGCGGCGTGCTGGCGCTGGCGGTGCTGCTGTCGCGGTTGCTGACCGTGGCCCCGGCCATCGTGCTGTTGCGGCGCTGGCGGCCGGTGCCCAAAGGCACAGTGCGGGTACTGACCTGGGGGGGCTTGCGTGGCGGGGTCTCGGTGGCCCTGGCGCTGTCGCTGCCCTTGGGCGATGAGCGCGACCTGCTGCTGTCGATTACCTACATCGTGGTGCTGTCGTCGATCCTGGTGCAGGGCTTGAGCATCGGCCGGGTGGTGCGCAAGGTCAGCGCCCAGCCTTGAGAATGCCGGGGCCGCTCTGCGGCCCATCGCCGGCAAGCCAGCTCCCACAGGGATCGCGTCAGGGCTGACAGGTGTTTGCCACAAGGTATGGCAGCGCCTGTTAGAGCGAGCGCCGCCCGCGCGGCGCAATCGCGAACTGCGCTCGCTCCTACGTTTGTTTCGGGCCAATTATTCCTGTGGGATTCGCGCGCGAACGCCTTGGTGCATGCCTCAATATCGCGCCGTACAAACAAGGCGGCCGCGCGCGCCTGTCACAGGCGTTACTGGCCCGAAACAAACGTAGGAGCGAGCGCAGCTCGCGATTGCGCCGCGCGGGCGGCGCTCGATCTCACAGGCGCTGAAGATGCTCCGGCTACCCTTGCCAGGAACCATAGAATCTCCCACAGGGATCGCGTCAGGGTTGCCAAGTGCTCGCCGCTGCATATCTTGTGACAAACACCTGTCAGCCCTGATGCGATCCCTGTGGGAGCTGGCTTGCCGGCGATGGGCTGCAGCGCAGCCCCATACGATCACTCGACGGCAGAATCCGGGAACTGGTCCTGCACATACTTGATCGCGGTTCGCCCATGGGCCGCCGGCAAGCCGTCTTCACCCAGGTTGACGAAGACCATCTTGTCCACGGTCAGGATGCTCTTGCGGGTGATCTTGTTGCGTACCTCGCATTTGAGGGTGATCGAGGTGCGGCCGAACTCCGTCGCGGTGATGCCCAGCTCGATGATGTCGCCCTGGCGCGAGGCACTGACGAAATTGATTTCCGACATGTACTTGGTCACCACGCGCTGGTTGCCCAGCTGCACAATGGCGTAGATCGCCGCCTCTTCGTCGATCCAGCGCAACAGGCTGCCACCGAACAGGGTGCCATTGGGGTTGAGGTCTTCGGGTTTAACCCACTTGCGGGTGTGAAAGTTCATCAGTACTCCTGACCTGCTTGGCTAACGTGCGCCCATGATGGCAGAGCAGCTGCGATCGCTCCATTGCACATCGACTATCGTCGCGATTAATCGACAGAAAACCTTGGGCAACCCGGCAGGCACAGCTATAATCTGCGCCGCTTCACATGGTTGCCCACAGCGGTGCCATGCCCGCCACCTGTCCGAGGGGCGCTGCAGCAGGCTAGGCCTGTCAGGCTCGGATGGGGCGTTGCTCGCTCTCGCGGGCGCTTAACGCACAACGGCGCCCATTCGCACACTACGAATGGAGGCTCTCATGAGCGCTGCAAACATGCCTGCTGGTTTTACCGATTTCAAAGTCGCCGACATCTCCCTGGCCGCCTGGGGCCGTCGCGAAACCATCATCGCCGAATCGGAAATGCCTGCGCTGATGGGCCTGCGTCGCAAGTACCTGGCCGAGCAACCGCTCAAGGGTGCGAAGATTTTGGGCTGCATCCACATGACCATCCAGACCGCCGTGCTGATCGAAACCCTGGTAGCCCTGGGTGCCGAAGTGCGCTGGTCGTCCTGCAACATCTTCTCCACCCAGGACCAGGCCGCCGCCTCCATCGCCGCTGCCGGTATCCCGGTGTTCGCCTGGAAAGGTGAAACCGAAGAAGAGTACGAGTGGTGCCTGGAGCAGACCATCCTCAAGGATGGCCAGCCATGGGACGCCAACATGATCCTCGACGACGGTGGCGACCTGACCGAGCTGCTGCACAAGAAGTACCCGCAGGTACTGGACCGCGTGCACGGCGTGACCGAAGAAACCACCACTGGCGTGCACCGCCTGCTGGACATGCTGGCCAAGGGCGAGCTGAAAGTCCCGGCAATCAACGTCAACGACTCGGTCACCAAGAGCAAGAACGACAACAAGTATGGCTGCCGTCACAGCCTGAACGACGCCATCAAGCGTGGTACCGACCACCTGCTGTCGGGCAAGCAGGCGCTGGTGATCGGCTACGGCGACGTGGGCAAGGGTTCGGCGCAGTCGCTGCGCCAGGAAGGCATGATCGTCAAGGTCACCGAAGTCGACCCGATCTGCGCCATGCAGGCCTGCATGGACGGCTTCGAGGTGGTATCGCCGTTCATCGAGGGTATCAACGACGGCAGCGAAGCCAGCATCGATAAAGCCCTGCTGGGCAAGATCGACCTGATCGTGACCACCACCGGCAACGTCAATGTCTGCGATGCCAACATGCTCAAGGCCCTGAAGAAGCGTGCCGTGGTGTGCAACATCGGCCACTTCGACAACGAGATCGACACGGCCTTCATGCGCAAGAACTGGGCCTGGGAAGAGGTCAAGCCGCAGGTGCACAAGATCCACCGCACCGGTGCCGGCAGCTTCGACCCGCAGAACGACGACTACCTGATCCTGCTGGCCGAAGGCCGCCTGGTAAACCTGGGCAACGCCACCGGCCACCCAAGCCGCATCATGGACGGTTCGTTCGCCAACCAGGTCCTGGCCCAGATCTTCCTGTTCGAGCAGAAGTTCGCCGACCTGTCGGCCGAGAAGAAGGCCGAGCGCCTGACCGTGGAAGTGCTGCCGAAAAAGCTCGACGAAGAAGTGGCCCTGGAAATGGTCCGCGGCTTCGGCGGCGTGGTCACCCAACTGACCAAACAGCAAGCCGACTACATCGGCGTGACCGTCGAAGGCCCGTTCAAGCCGCACGCTTACCGCTACTAAGCGGCAGGGTTGGAGCTGCTAGCAGCGAGCAGCAAGTTGCAAGTTGCAAGTTGCAAGCAGAAGCAGACCGCAGCTTGTAGCTCCAGCCTCTTAAACCTTGAACGATGACCAAGCCAGACCGGCCATCACCGATCTGGCTTTTACTTGCAGCTTGAAGCTTGCAACTTGCCGCTTGCCGCTTGCTGCTTGCTGCTTGCTGCCAGAGGAACGCCTGATGTCACAAGAACGCCGCTACAGTTTCGAGTTCTTCCCGACCAAGACCGATGCCGGTCATGAAAAGCTGATGGGTGTAGCCCGCCAGCTGGCTGCCTGCAACCCGGACTTCTTCTCCTGCACCTACGGTGCCGGTGGTTCGACCCGCGACCGTACGCTGAATACCGTGCTGCAGCTGGAAAGCGAAGTACAGGTACCGGCCGCCCCGCACCTGTCGTGCGTGGGCGACACCAAGGCTGAACTGCGCGCCCTGCTGGCCGAGTACAAGGCCGCCGGCATCAAGCGCATCGTGGCCTTGCGCGGCGACCTGCCGTCGGGCATGGGCATGGCCTCCGGCGAACTGCGCTACGCCAGCGACCTGGTCGAGTTCATCCGCACGGAAACCGGCGATCACTTCCACCTGGAAGTGGCTGCCTACCCCGAAATGCACCCACAGGCGCGCAACTTCGAGGCCGACCTGGGCAACTTCGTACACAAGGTCAAGGCCGGTGCCGACAGCGCCATCACCCAGTACTTCTTCAACGCCGACAGCTACTTCTACTTTGTCGAGCGCGCGCAGAAGCTGGGCGTGGATATCCCGGTGGTGCCGGGCATCATGCCAATCACCAACTACAGCAAACTGGCACGCTTCTCGGATGCCTGTGGCGCCGAGATTCCGCGCTGGATCCGCAAGCAGCTGGAAGCCTACGGTGATGACACCGCAAGCATCCAGGCCTTCGGCGAAGAAGTCATCACCCGCATGTGCGAACAACTGCTGCAAGGCGGCGCACCGGGCCTGCACTTCTACACCTTGAACCAGGCCGAGGCGAGCCTGGCGCTGTGGAACAACCTCAAGCTGCCGCGCTGAAACTTTTTGGCAATGTCTGCTTAAGAAATGATTAAGGCTTTGGTCATAGACTAAGGCCTTGTTCTTTTTTGGGTTACACAGGTCTCGCCTGCCATGCAGCATCCCCAGCCATCTCGCCCACAGCTCGTCTACCTGGCTTTTGGCCCCGCGACCTATCATCAGGAAGCCTGTTTCAGCATCATCAGCGCCCTTGCCCAGCTCGGCAGTACCGCCAGCAGCGTCATGGACATCCAGGTCTACACCGACAACCCGCAACCCTATGCCGGGCTACCGGTCACCACTCATGTACTGGACGAGGCCACGCGCCAAGCCTGGAACGCCCCGCACGGCTACCACTTCCGCAGCAAGCATGTGCTGTTGCGCCAGGTACTGCGCCAGCACCCGCTGGCCGTACTGATCGACACCGATACCTTTTTCCGCAAGTCACCACTGCAACTGTTCGACCGGGTCGCGCCAGGCAAGCTGCTGTGCAACACCATCGGCCCGCACTATGGGGCGAACCCGAAGTGCCTGCTGTATAAAAACCTGCTGGGCCCTCTGCAGTCCCGCGGCCTGGCCGACTGCCAGATGCCCCTGGTCAACTCCGGGGTGATCGGCCTCACTGCCGCCGACGCGGGCACCCTGGACCGCTCCATCGACCTGATGGACACGCTCTACCCGCTGGCGCGCGAGGCCTACACCCTGGAAGAATTCTGCCTGGCAGTCGCGGCCCATGGTCACCTGCAGCTGGCGGCATGCTCCGACGTCATTCACCATTACTGGAGCCGCAAGGCGCAGTTCCGCGCCAAGATCCAGGCCTGGCTGGCCAAACATGGGCAACATCCACTCAGCCCGGCAGCGCTGGCCGACGTCGCCCTGGTCAACGACCAGCTGCCCCGGCCACCGGCCTTGCACCGCCTGGGCTACAAGGCATTGAGCCTGACTCTTCCGCCCCAGGAACGTCAGTTTGCCCGTGAGTTGCTGTACGGCTGCTACCCCTACGCCAACGAGTTCGACCGCGCCTGCGCGTCGGCCTGGTGGGACAAGGCCCTGGAAAACCTCAATGCCCGCCACGGCCCCACCGACCCCGAGCGCCTGCGCCAGTGCTTGCGCCACCCCGGGCTGCGCTTGTCGCTGGGGGAACGACGCAAGGACATCGAGCATCACCTGCTCAGGTCTTCCCACGCTTGAATGGCCCGGTGCCCTGCCCTCTGGCCTTGCACCGGCCGAGCGCGTAATCTCCCGGCATGCCCAACATCGCCCGGCTGTTCTGGATCCTGCTGCTCGTTTGCCTGAGCCCGTTGGCCCTGGGCGAACGCTTGCGCCTGGTCTCCGACGACTGGGCACCCTACGTGTACCAGCAGGACGGCCATCCACGCGGCATCGACTACGAAGTGACCAACCTGGTGTTCGCCCGCCTCGGGGTCGAGGTGGAATGGCAGTTCCTGCCGTGGAAGCGTTGCCTGGCAATGGTCGAACAAGGCCTGGCCGACGGTATTGTCGATATTTTCCAGACCGAGTCGCGTCAGCCCTACCTGGTCTACGCGCCAGAGCCCATGTCGGAGGTCGAGTTCATCCTGTTCCAGGCCAGTGTGCGCCGCCACGTGGTCAACCAGCTGGAAGACCTGGCCGGGCTTACCGTCGGCACCTCGCCCGGCTACACCTATGGCGCAGCCTTCAGCGGGGCCACCTACTTCAAGCGCGAAGCCGCGCCCACCCACGAAGCCAATTTCGGCAAGCTGATGCTGGGCCGTGTCGACCTGGCGATCACCGACCGCAAGGCTGGCCATTACCTGGCGCAGCAGCTGGGCCTGCAACGGCAGGTCGAGGCGCAGCCACTGGTGGTCAGGCGCCAGCACCAGTACCTGGCCCTGGTGCGCAAGCCGGGCCGCGAGGCACTGGCCGAGGCGTTTGCCGAAGAACTGCGGCGTTTCAAGCAGGAAGCGGCCTATACGGCGATCAGCAACCGCTACACAGGCGACACCAAAAACATTCTCAACGCCGTTGAGCAGCAGGAAAGCAGCACAGCGCGATAGCTCTGTTATACTCGGGCCTTCCCGCCCGGCTCACGCCCGGACGCTCGGCCTCGCAACAGGCATCCCGATCGGCACTGGCGCACCTTCGCGTCCACCCTCCGTTTCCCGGATGTGCAGTGAAAGCCCAGCTGGACCGGACGCGATCGCATCCCGACGATGCCCGTCGCGCCAGGCAGAACATCCCATACGGGCCCAGCCCAAACGAGAACAGGATCGCCCATGTCCTTTGCTTCCCTCGGTCTCTCCGAGGCTCTTGTCCGCGCTATCGAAGCTGCGGGCTATACCCAGCCGACCCCCGTGCAACAGCGGGCCATTCCCGCCGTGTTGCAAGGCCGCGACCTGATGGTTGCCGCCCAGACTGGTACTGGTAAGACCGGCGGTTTTGCCCTGCCGATTCTCGAGCGCCTGTTCCCGGCCGGCCACCCCGACAAGTCGCAGCGCCATGGCCCGCGCCAACCCCGCGTGCTGGTACTGACCCCGACCCGCGAACTGGCCGCCCAGGTGCATGACAGCTTCAAGGTGTATGCCCGCGACTTGCCCCTGGTCAGCGCCTGCATCTTCGGCGGCGTAGGCATGAACCCTCAGATCCAGGCCATCGCCAAGGGTGTCGACGTACTGGTCGCCTGCCCTGGCCGCCTGCTCGACCTGGCCGGCCAAGGCAAGGTCGACCTGGCCCACGTTGAAATCCTCGTCCTGGACGAAGCCGACCGCATGCTCGACATGGGCTTTATCCACGACGTGAAGAAGGTACTTGCCCGCTTGCCGGCCAAGCGCCAGAACCTGCTGTTCTCGGCCACCTTCTCCAAAGACATCACCGACCTCGCCGACAAGCTCCTGCACAACCCGGAGCGCATCGAAGTCACCCCGCCGAACACCACCGTGGAGCGTATCGAGCAACGCGTGTATCGCCTGCCGGCCAGCCACAAGCGTGCCCTGCTGGCGCACCTGATCACCCTCGGTGCGTGGGAACAGGTGCTGGTGTTCACCCGGACCAAGCACGGTGCCAACCGCCTGGCCGAGTACCTGGAAAAGCACGGCCTGACCGCCGCCGCCATCCATGGCAACAAGAGCCAGAACGCTCGTACCAAGGCGCTGGCCGACTTCAAGGCCAACAGCGTCCGGGTACTGGTCGCCACCGACATCGCCGCCCGCGGCCTGGACATCGACCAACTGCCGCACGTGGTCAACTTCGAGCTGCCGAACGTCGAGGAAGACTACGTGCACCGTATCGGCCGTACTGGCCGCGCCGGCCGTTCGGGCGAGGCCATTTCCATGGTCGCCCCGGATGAAGAAAAACTGCTCAAGAGCATCGAGCGCGTCACTCGCCAGCGCATTCCCGATGGCGACCTGATGGGCTTCGACGCCAGCCAGGTAGAAGCCGAAAAGCCCGAAGTACGCGAGCGCCCGCAGAACAACGGCCGCGGTGGCCGTAATCAGCAGGCCCGCGGCGAAGGTGGCAAAGACGCCAATGGCGGCCGCAAGGACAAGGGCAAGGACAAAGGCAAGGCCAAGCAGCAAACAGCTGAAAAGCCCGCCGACAAGGAAAAGAACGGCGACAGGCAACAGCAGCCGCGCAAGCCGCGTGACAAGAAGCCGCGCCAGCAGCAACAAGCCAGCAGCAGCCCCAGCGTGCCGAAGGTTCCGGCCGACCGTGACCCGGAAGAGTTCCTGGATGACGAGATCGACAACTTCGGTAACCGCGCTGACTACGTCAGCCCCTACCAGGGCAAGAGCCAGGGCCGCAATCGTCGCCCGGGTGGCGGTCAGGGCCAGGGCCAAGGCAATGGTCAGCGTAGCAACACTGGTGGTCAGGGCCAGGCCCGTAGCGGCGGCCAGCAGCGCAGCGGCGGTAGCAGCGGCGAAAAACGCCCGCCGCGCGCCAACAACGGAGGCGGTGCCCGTCGTGATGGCGGCGCTGGCCGTGGTCGCCCGGCCCGTGACGATGCTGCCCGGCAGGAGCCAGCCGTGCGCAACCCGCGCCAGGCGGAAAAACAGCCGGTGATCATCCGCAAGGAATCCAAGCTCGACCGTTACCCTACGCCTGAGCAGCTGGATGACTTGCCAAGCCGCCCCCGCGGTGAGCGCCCGGCGCTGCTGACCCGCAAGGGCTAAGCCCAGGTAGGAAAAAAGACGCCGCCCGATGGGCTAATGCCAGTCAGTTAAGTAAGTTGGGGCCGCTTTGCGCCCCTTCGCGGGCACGCCCGCTCCCACAGGGGATCGCGCATTTCTTGAGTTCAGCGCAAAACGTGTGGGAGCGGGCGTGCCCGCGAAGGGCTGCAAAGCAGCCCCAGTAACACTTAACTGACAGCCATTACCCGATGGGCGGCGTTTTTCAGGGGCAACGCAATACTTACTTCTGCTTCACGCCTTCGACACTGATATCCAGGTTCAGGGTTTGCGAAGCCGGGCCTGGGCCCTTGATGCCGAAGTCGTTCAGGTTCAGCGTGGTGGTCGCGTTGAAGCCTGCACGCTCCCCGCCCCATGGGTCTTTGCCTTCACCGTTGAAGGTTGCCTTGAAGGTGACCGGCTTGGTCACGCCGTGCATGGTCAGGTCGCCAGTCACGTCAGCGGTCTTGTCGCCAGTCGACTTCACGCTGGTGGAGACGAACTTGGCGTCCGGGTATTTTTTCACGTCCAGGAAGTCAGCGCTGGCAATGTGCTTGTCACGTTCGGCGTGGTTCGACCACAGGCTGGCGGTTTTCAGGTCGACGCTGATCTTGCTGGCTTCAGGCTTGGCGCTGTCCCAAGTGAAGTTGCCGTCGAAGTCCTTGAACGTACCGTGGATGAAGCTGTAGCCCAGGTGGCTGATTTTCCAGTCAACGAACGCGTGCTGGCCTTCCTTGTCGATCTTGTACTCGGCAGCCATAGCCTGGCCAGCAGAGAGCAGAGCGGTACCCAGCGCCAGAGCGGCAAAAGTCTTTTTCAACATCCTGTTCCTTCCTATGCAATTGAGGTTGAGGGTCAAGCTTTGCGGCCCAGCATGCGGGTCAGGGTCGCGTCACGGTCGATGAAATGGTGCTTGAGTGCAGCCAGGCCATGCAGCACGGCAAAAATCACCAAGCCCCAGGCCAGCCACAGGTGGATTACCCCTGCCACGTCTGCCTGGTCGGGCAGGTCACTGATCAACGCCGGCACTTCGAACAGGCCGAATACCGGAATGCCAACGCCGTCGGCAGTGGAAATCAGGTAGCCGGCGCCCATCACGGCAAACAACCCGAGATACAGCGCCAGATGGCCCAATTTGGCCGCCAGGCGGGTGAAGCTGCCATGGTTGGCCGGTGCCGGCGGTGGCGGGCTGATGAAACGCCAGAGTACACGCAGCAGCATTACCGCCAGCAGCACCAGGCCGATGCTCTTGTGCAGGTCCGGGCCGGCTTTGCGCCACGGGCTGTAGTAGTCGAGGCCGACCATCCACAGGCCCAGGCCGAACAGGCCGAAGACTGCCAGTGCCACGCCCCAGTGCAGGACGATGCTGACCACGCCGTAGCGGGAAGGTGAATTGCGCAGTTGCATGTTGACGTGTTTCCCCGTGAAAGCTGTGCACAGACTAACGCGTAACGTATCGAATAAAAGCGGAAAAAATTGCTTCGGATTATCGATAAATCCGATAGAAATTCTGATCGCTTCCCATTAAGGAAACATTAACGCCAACGGCTGTGAATGGGGTAGCCAGGGCCGGCCTCTACCAGGGCGCCCGCTCCCGCCAAGGACCACAGTGTCCGTTGCAGGAGCAGGGTTACTCACCTAGAGGCCGGCACTGCGACCTGTCAACCCGCCTTGGCCTGCGGGTTGGCGACAGGTTTCTTGGCCGGCTCCGACTTGGCGTTGGCCTTTTTGCTCTCGGCAGGCTTGGTCGCTGGCTTGTGCGCTGGCGCATGCTTGGCAGGGGCGGCCTTGGCCGCAGCAGGCTTGGCCGGCGCGGCCTTCACCGCCGGTGCAGGTGCTGGTGCTGGTGCTGGTGCTGCCTGGGGCGCTGGCGCAGGGGCAACGACCGGCGCCGCTTCGTCAGCCTTGGCTACCGGCTGGGCCTTGGCCTCTGGCGCGTCAGCGCCACCGAACAGGCGCTTGAAGAAGCCTGGCTTGTCTTGCTTGGCCTCATCGCCTGCCTTGGACTCAGCCTTGGCAGGTGCCTGCTCAGCCTTGCCCGCTTTGTCGGACGAGCCACCGAACAGGTTGGAGAAGAACCCGCCCTTACTCGCGGCAGCTGCCCCGGCACCGGCGGCGGCTGCCGCGACCGGCGCGGCCTTGACCGGGTCGAACGACTTGCCGGCCAGCAGGTCCTGGGCCTGGCTGGCGGCACGTTGGCCGCTGCGCAGGGCGCCTTCCAGGGTGCCCGGGTACAAGGCATCGGTGTGCTCACCGGCAAAGGTGATGCGCTGCACCGGGCGCTCCCACAGGCGCCAGAACTTGCTGATCTGGCCCGGCCCGTAGGCCAGGTAGGCACCGCCGGTACCGGCATCGACGCTATACCGCTTCACCTCGTAACCGGTGAACGCACCGCGCGCCTGCGGGTAGAAGGCATGCAGACGGATCAGCACCTGGTCGACCATCTGCTTGTCGCCGAAAGCCTGCAGCAGGCGGGCGTTGTCGCCGGACAGGTTGATCACCACGTTCGCCCCGCCCTTGAGCGCCGGCTCGATCCACAGCATGCCGAGACCGGCGTTGCTGAACACCTCGCCCGACATGCGCGCGCGGCTTTCCCAGACCGGCTTCTTGAACTTGAGCATCAGCTGGTCACGCCAGCCATAGTTGGTGCCCTTGAGCGCCGCCAGGTGCTGGCTGTCCAGCCCCGGGGTGATCTGGATCTTGGCCAGGGCGCGCAATGGCACGGCCATGACCAGGTAATCGGCCTGGTAACCGACACTGCCGACCTTGACGGTGACGCTGTCCTTGTCCTGAACGATGGCGGTGACCGGCGAGCTGGTCTTGATGGTCTTCAACTGCTTGACGAAGGCCTGGGCCAGCACCGGGCTGCCGCCAGGCAGGCGCGCGGCCCGCAGGTCACGGTCACTGACGTTGCGGTAAACACGGTTCTGCTGGGCGAAGTACAGCAGCGACAGGCGCGACGGTTCGTCGTAACGGGTGCGGATTTGCTGGTTGATCAGTTGCCGGGCGGTGGCCGGCAGTTGCAGCTTGTCCAGCCAGCTGGCGACGTTGATCTGGTCAAGGGCAAACAGCGTGCTGGTGGCCTGCGGATTGAGCGGGTCGTCGATCGAGCGGGCCAGGTCATCGAGGGTTTTCTCGTAACGCTTGAGTGCCTCGGCGGTGGCCGGCTGCTTGGTCGCCAGGTCGGTTGCGCTGAAGTACTCGCCGTCGATCAGGTAACCCGGGGTGCGCACGAACTCTGGCGCCGGCAGGGTCGTGAGCTTGAAGCGCTCAAGGTACTCATTGAGCACAGGTTGCGCCTTGGCGTTGCCGATCCACTCGCTGGTGGCCAGGCCAGAGCGCCCGCCCATGCTGGCCTTGGCCTCCAGCAGGGTCACCTGCCAGCCTTTGTTCTGCAGCTCATAGGCTGCCGTAAGGCCCGCCAGGCCACCGCCGACGACGATCGCCGTGGGTGTCTTGTCCTTCGCCAGCGCAGCGCCGCTGGACACACCAATCAATACCAACGCGCACAGGCGCACCCAAGCAGCAGCCATGTCGGCGAACTCCGAGTCAGAGGTTACAGGAACGAGGAGGGGCAGAAATGCCCCGAGCGAGATGCGTTAAGAATACGTCAGCCGTGCCGGCCCTGCCAGCGCAGTGATATCAAGTGCCCTTGGCAACTGACAATTTTACCTGCTGCCGCCCGGCGGTTGTCCTACCCTGCGGCATTGCTTAGGCTTACGCGGTCGAACCACGCCGCAAAGCCAGGAGAAGTGCCGATGGGCCTCAATGATCAGTGGATGCAACGTGACCTCAAGGTCCTGTGGCACCCCTGCACCCAGATGAAAGACCATGAGCAGCTGCCGCTGATCCCGATCAGGCGCGGTGAAGGCGTATGGCTCGAAGACTTCGAAGGCAAGCGTTACCTGGACGCGGTGAGCAGTTGGTGGGTCAATGTGTTCGGCCACGCCAACCCGCGCATCAACCAGCGCATCAAGGACCAGGTCGACCAGCTGGAACACGTGATCCTGGCCGGCTTCAGCCATCAGCCGGTGATCGAGCTGTCCGAGCGCCTGGTGGCCATGACCCCGGCCGGGCTTGACCGGGTGTTCTACGCCGACAACGGCTCATCGTGCATCGAAGTCGCGTTGAAGATGAGCTTCCACTACTGGCAGAACGTCGGCAAGCCAGGCAAGAAACGCTTCGTCACCCTGACCAACAGCTACCACGGCGAAACCATCGCCGCGATGTCGGTCGGCGATGTGCCGCTGTTCACCGAGACGTACCAGGCGCTGCTGCTCGATACCCTCAAGGTGCCGAGCCCGGACTGCTACCTGCGCCCCGAGGGCATGGGCTGGGAAGAGCATTCGCGCAACATGTTCGCCAGCATGGAACAGACCCTGGCCGAGCACCACGAAACCATTTCGGCAGTGATCGTCGAGCCGCTGATCCAGGGCGCCGGCGGCATGCGCATGTACCACCCGGTGTACCTCAAGCTGTTGCGCGAGGCCTGCGACCGCTACGACGTGCACCTGATTCACGACGAAATCGCGGTGGGCTTTGGCCGTACCGGCACGATGTTCGCCTGCGAGCAGGCCGGCATCCGCCCAGACTTCCTGTGCCTGTCCAAGGCCCTTACCGGCGGCTACCTGCCGCTGGCGGCCTGCCTGACCACCGACAAGGTGTACCAGGCCTTCTATGACGATTACCCGACCCTGCGGGCGTTCCTGCACTCGCACAGCTACACCGGCAACCCGCTGGCGTGCGCAGCGGCGCTGGCGACCCTGGACATCTTTGCCGAGGACAACGTGATCGAGGCCAACAAGGCCCTGGCCGCACGCATGGCCAGCGCCACCGCCCACCTGGCCGACCACGCCCACGTGGCCGAAATCCGCCAGACCGGCATGGCGCTGGCCATCGAGATGGTTCAGGACAAAGCGGGCAAGGTCGCCTACCCCTGGCAACAGCGGCGGGGCCTGAAGGTGTTCGAACACGCCTTGAGCCGCGGCGCGCTGTTGCGCCCGTTGGGCAGCGTGGTGTACTTCCTGCCGCCGTACGTGATCACCCCCGAGCAGATCGACTTCCTTGCCGAGGTCGCCAGCGAAGGCATCGACCTTGCCACCCGCGAGCGCATCAGCGTGGCGGTGCCGGCCAACTTCCACCCCGACTTCCGCGACCCGGGCTGATCGTGCAGCCCTTTCGCGACACAAGGCCGCTCCTACCCAGGGCGCGTTTCCCTTTGCCAACGAGCACTACATGAGACTGTCCCGCTTTTTCATCGATGCCCCCCTGAGCCTTGGCGAGCATGACCTGCCCGAGGCCCAGGCCCACTATGTTGGCCGCGTCTTGCGCATGGCCCCCGGCGACGCCGTGCAGCTGTTTGATGGCAGCGGCCAGGAATACCGTGGCCATTTGCTTGAAGTGGGCAAGAAAACCGTACGCGTCAGCCTCGACCAGGCGTTTGCCGGCCAGGCCGATTCGCCTTTGCACATCCACCTTGGCCAAGGCCTGTCCCGCGGCGAGCGGATGGACTGGGCGATCCAGAAAGCCACCGAACTGGGCGCCAACGCCATCACGCCTATCATCAGCGAGCGCTGCGAAGTGCGCCTCAAAGACGAGCGCGCCGACAAGCGCCTGGCGCACTGGCGCCAGGTGGCAATCAGCGCCTGCGAACAATGCGGCCGCTCCACCTTGCCGGCCATCAACCCACCCACCACCCTGGCCGAATGGCTGAGCAGCACCCATGCTGAGCTGAAGCTGGTGCTGCACCCGGTGGCCGAGCCGCTCACGAGCCATGCCAGGCCCGCCACCCTGGCCTTCTTGATCGGCCCTGAAGGCGGCCTTGGCGACGCTGAAGTCGAACAGGCGCAACGCGCAGGCTTCCAGGCCGCACGCCTCGGCCCGCGCGTGCTGCGCACCGAAACCGCACCGGTAGTGGCGCTGTCGGTAGCGCAGCAGTTGTGGGGCGACTTTTAACTAACGCACGTAGAACGACACCGCCACAAAGTGCAAAAGGCTGCCGGCGATCACGAACAGGTGCCAGATACCGTGCGCGTGGCGCAGGCGGCTGTCGAGGGCGAAGAAGATGATGCCCACGGTATAGAACACTCCGCCGGCGGCGAGCCAGACAAAGCCGGCGGTGCCCAGTGCTTGCAGCAGGGGGTTGACCGCCACCAGTACGATCCAGCCCATCACCGCGTAGATGATGATCGACAGGATCCGCGCTTCGGAGCGGGGCTTGATTTCCTGCAACATGCCGATCACTGCCAGCCCCCAGACCACGCCGAACAGGCTCCAGCCCCACGGGCCATGCAGGCTGACCAGGCAAAACGGTGTATAGCTGCCGGCAATCAGCAGGTAGATCGACAAGTGATCGAGCTTGCGCATGATCACCTTCGCCCGGCCGCGCGTGCTGTGGTAGAGGGTGGAGATGCTGTACAGCAACAGCAAGGTGCTGCCGTAGATGGAGAAACTGACGATCTTCCACGGGTCACCTTGCATACCCGCAACCACGATCAGCCAGATGGCACCGATGCTGGCCAGGATGGCACCGACCAGGTGCGTCCAGGCATTGAAGCGTTCACCGTAATACATGCAAACACAGACCTCTCTAGGAGCGGCTAGTTTCAAGCGGCAAGCTGCAAGCCGATCACGGTGAAACGAACACCGCCCTCAAGCTCGCAACCTCAAGCTTGAAACTTCAAGCGCTGCTATTGCAATTGCGCGTCACGCACCAGCCTTTCCAGCGCAACCAGGTCGGGCACCCGCGCCACTTGCTCGCCCACCTGTACTGCGGCCAACTCCAGCCGCCCCAGCGCCACGTCCACATAGTTGAGCTGGCTGTCGAGCTTGCAGGAACGCGGAATGTCCTGCAGCAGCAATGCCAGGTAGCGCAGGCCGGTGTCGCCCAAGGCATTGAGCACCACCACCCGCGCCCGCTCCCCGCACCGTGTTTCGCCACCGCAGGCAGCCTCGAAACCGATCAGCGGCAGGCGCTGCTGGCGCCAGTCGATCCAGCCCAGGTGCCAGGGCGGGTCGCCGCGCTGGCACAACAGGTTGCGTTGGCCGCTCAACTCGGCCACCGCCACGTTGGGTAGCACCAGGGTCCGGTCACCCAAGGGCAGCAACAACCCGGTCAGGCTGCTGCGCTGGCCGGCAATCAGTTCAAGCATGGGTCTGGCTCCACTGGGCGATACTTTGCAACAGCAACGACTCCTGGTACGGCTTGCCCAGGTATTCGTTCACGCCAATCGCCATGGCCCGGTCGCGGTGCTTCTGCCCGGTACGCGAGGTGATCATGATGATCGGCAGGTCTTTGAGCCGCTCATCACGGCGGATACGCGTAGCGACTTCGAAGCCGTCCATGCGCGGCATCTCGATGTCCAGCAGCAGCACATCGGGGCGGTGCTCCTGCAGCAACGCCATGGCATCGACACCGTCCTTGGCCGTGAGCACGCTCATGCCGTGGCGTTCCAGCAGGCGGCTGGTGACCTTGCGCACCGTGACCGAGTCGTCCACCACCATCACCAGCAAGGCGCGGCGCGGTACCGGGCCGGGCAACTGGCGCGGGTTGGCGCCCCCGGGCAGGCGCGCCAACCTGCGCTGCTGGCCACGCAGCTGGCCCAGCAGGTCGAGAATCAGCACGACCCGCCCATCGCCCAGCAACGTCGCCCCGGAAAGCCCGGCAACGGCGGCAAATTGCGGCCCCAGGCTTTTCACCACGATCTCGCGGCTGGGTGACAAGGCATCGGCCTGGATCGCGAACGACTGCTCCTTGGAATGCACCAGCAGTACCGGCAGCGGCACACTTTGCCCCAGCAAGCTCGGGCGCGGCATGCCTTGCAGCAATTCGCCCAGGTAGCGCAACTCGTATTCGTGGCCGGCATACACATAGCGTGGCGTGTCCAGCTGGTAGCACGCCGCCAGCTCGGCCGGCGGCACGCGGACGATGCCCTCGATGGTATTGAGCGGGATGGCGTACTGTTCCTCGCCCAGGTGCACCATCAAGGCGCGGTTGATCGACACCGTGAACGGCAGGCGGATCAGGAACCGCGCGCCTTTGCCCTGGGCCGACTCGATGCTCATCGAACCGCCCAGCTGCTTGACCTCCTCGTGCACCACGTCCATGCCCAGGCCACGCCCGGAGATCTGGGTAATTTTCTCGGCGGTGGAAAAGCCGGGGCGCAGGATGAACTGCAGGATCTCGTGGTCGCTCAAGTGCGCCTGCGGGTCCAGCAAGCCGCGTTTGATCGCCTTGCGCCGTACAGCCTCCAGTGGCACGCCGGCACCGTCGTCGGTCATTTCGATGACGATATCGGCGCCTTCGTGCAGCAAGTTCAGGTGGATGGTACCCAGCTCCGGCTTGCCCGCAGCCAGGCGCATTTCGCGGCTTTCCAGGCCATGGTCCACGGCGTTGCGCAGCATGTGCTCCAGCGGCGCCACCATGCGTTCGAGCACGCTGCGGTCCAGTTCGCCCTCGGCGTTGCCGACCACCAGCTCCACTTGCTTGCCCAGCTCGCTGGCCACCTGGCGCACCACCCGTTGCAAACGCGGTACAAGGCGTTCGAAAGGCACCATCAGGGTGGCGGTCAGGCCCTCCTGCAACTGGCTGTTCACCCGCGCCTGTTGCTGCAGCAGGCTGTACGCCTCCTGGGCGCGCTGGGCCAGGGTTTCCTTCAGGTCGAGCAGGTCCGAGGCAGACTCGAACAGTGCCCGCGACAGCTGCTGCAACTGCGAATGGCGGTCCAGCTCCAGGGGGTCGAAATCGTCGTAGGCATCGCCCTCGAACGGCTGGCGGCTGGAGATCCGCCCCTGGGTCTCGCTATCCAGGCGCAACAACTGGTCGCGCATGCGCTCAAGGGTGGTTTCCATTTCGTTGAGGGCAAACTGCGCATCGTTGACCTGCTGCTCGATGCGCCCACGGATGATCGAGTGCTCACCTGCCAGGTTGCCCAGGTCGTCGAGCAGTTCGGCATCGACCTTGACCATGTCGCCGGCGGCGCGCTCGGGTGCCGCTGCCGGCACTTCGGCAGCGCTGGCATCTTGCGGCCCCTGGCCTGCGGCACTGTCGGTCAGTGCCGCGCTGCTGAAATTGCGTATGTAGTCGATCAGCGCCGTGGCCGCGTGCAGCGGCTGCCCCAGGCGCACGGCGTCGAGCATTTGGGCCAGGCGATCGTGGCAGTTCTGCAGCAAGGCGAACAACGGTGCACTGGGTGGCAGGCGGCCGGCGGCGAGCAGTTCGTAGAGAAACTCAAGCTCATGGGCAAGGTCGCCGATTGGGGTGATTTCGACCATGCGCGCCACGCCCTTGAGGGTGTGCAGGTCGCGCATCAGGTTGTCCACCTCGACGCTGCTGCGCGGGTCGGCTTGCCAGCGGGCCAGGGCTGCAGCGGCGCTTTCGACGATGTCCGAGCTTTCTTCGAGGAATACCTCCAACAACTCCTCGCCAGGGCTTTCGGCCTCCTCGACCTGGGGCTCGGCCACTTCCGGCGGCAGTGACGGGCGTGGCAAGCCCAGGCCCAAGGCGTCGGTCAGGTCCATGTCCGGGTGCAGCGGGGTGACCGCGTCGATACCCACCAGGCCGGTGGCATCCGGGGCCAGCGCCTGGTTCAGCAGCGCACGCAGGCGCTCGACCAGTTCCGGGCGCGGCGCTACATCCTGGCCGGCCGCCACTTCATCGAGCATGTCCATCAGGGCTTCATGGGCACCCTGGGCCAGGGCGAAAAAACCTGCTTCGGCAGCCAGGCTGCCCTCCTCCACGGCACCATAGAGGTCGAGCAGGGCCTCGCACAGGTCATCCATTGGGCAAAGGTCGGCCAGGTGCGCGGCATGGCCCAGCGTGGTCATTTCATCCAGCAGGGTGTCCAGCGCATCGCGTTGGCCGGGCTGCTGCTGCCAACGCGACAGCAACGATTCGGCGTTGAGCAGGGTATCCATCGCTTGCGCGAGGAAACTGGCCACCCACTGCGGGTCATGCCTGCCGCGCCGCTGCTGCTGAGGGTCGGCGTGCAGGCTGGCCAGCCGCTCGTCCACTGCCTGGCCAACCCGCTCGATCAGGTCCGAGGCCCCGGCAATGGGGGCAAGCGGGGTGCTGTCCAGTTGTGCCAGGCCCAGCTGGAACAACGCCCGGGCAGCCTCAAGCCACTCGACTTCAGCCATCTGCAGCAGTAACTGGTGGACCTTGTATTCGCGTACCAGGCGGTCGAAGGCCGTGGCCAGTTCGGCAAGCGGCATCACCCCGGCCATGGCGGCGCTGCCCTTGAGCGTGTGCAAGGCACGTTGCAGGTCATCGCTGACCGGCGTGTCATGGCCGCCGGCACCCTGCAGGAAGGCGTCGAGACTGGCCAGGTGGCCTTGCGCTTCGCTGCGGAAGATGTCCAGCAACTGCGGGTCGAGGCCATCGAGGTCGGCGACCGCGGGTGGGTCGTTTTCAGCCAGGCCATGCAGATGCCCAGCCAGTCGTTCGATGTCACTCAGCTGCGGTGACTGGCCTGCGGCAAAGTCGGCCAGCAGGTCTGGCAACTGCACGAACGCTTGCTGCAGCGCCACCACGCCCTGGGCGCTGAGCGCCCTGCGGCCTTCGATTACACGGTTCAACAGGTGTTCGGCGCCCCACGCCAGTTCGGCCACGGCTTCGGCATGGACCATACGCCCACTGCCCTTGAGCGTGTGCAAGGCGCGCCGAACATCGCCCAGTGCTGCCATCTGCTGGTTATCGGCACGCCAGCGCAGCCAGTGCCGCTCGATTTCCGGTAACAGCTCACCGGCCTCTTCGAGGAACACCTCGCGCAGCTCATCATCGATGCCATCGCTGCTGTCATCGGCGCCTTCAGTGGCGGCGGGTTGCGTACACTGCACCCCAAGCGCAGCCAGGCTGGCCCGTGCGGTGTCGATAAAGGGCTGGCCATCGGCCAGCGGATCTGCGACACGCCATTGCAGATAACACTCGGCCGCGCTCAGGGCCTGCGCCAGGTGGGCCAGCTCATCGGCCGGCGGCTCCGCTTCCAGGTGTTGCAGCCAACCCTGCACATAGCCGGCACACCCCTCAAACAGCTCGGCCACCGCAGGCAGCATCAACATGGCCAGTGCCCCGCGAACCTGCTGCAACAACCCCGGCAGGGGTTGCAGGCGCTGCCGCGGCCAGCCGGACTCCAGGCAATCGCCAATCAGGTCCTTGGCCTGTTGCAGCACATTCAGCGACTCGTTCAGCACCAACTGGCGAATCTCGGCCAGGTCCGAGCCAGCCAGGCCGCCCTGGCCGTTTTCCTCCAGCGGGCCGACCATGCCGTTGAGGGTAGCCTCCACGTACAGCAGCGCACCTGCCACATCCATCAGCACCGCATCGTCAACGGCACGCGCCGCCTCGGCCAGCGCCTGCAAGGCCAGCACCTGGTCGATGATCACCCGCCGTGGCTGCTGAAAGCCCAGCACGGCGAGGGTATCGGCGACATGCCGCAGGGGCGCCAGCAAAGCGTCAAGCTGTTCACGGTGCTGACGGTCGCCCCGCACGAACTGGTCAAGCCGCTCCTTGATGCGCATCAGGTCGTCGCACAGCGCGGTCACTACCGAGCGCAAGGCGTCCCGGCCCGGCCCGGCCTGCAGCTGTTCACGCCAATTGCCCAGCGACAGATCGAGGTTGGCCAGGTCATCGGCACCGGCGAAGCGGTGCGCCGTGCCGCTGATCAGGCTGGCCTGGGCCAGCGGCTCGACACCCCGGCAGGCGCGCAACTGGTTGAGCAACGGCAGCATCACCAATGGCAGGTCATGGCGCGCGCCACGCAAGCGTTCAAGGTACGCCGGCAATTGCTCGAGGCCGCGGAACAATGCGCCCAGGCAATCCCCGCGCGGGCTGACCTGACCATCGGCCAAGGCCTTGGCGAACAGCTCCAGCTCCTCGGCCAGCCGTGTTGCACCGCGCAATTCGAGCATACGCAGGCAACCATGCACCTGGTGCAGGTTGTCGACCACGAAGGCCAGCATCGACAGCTCGCCCGGCTCGCCGGCAAAGCGCTCCAGCGCCTGGCGGGCCTGGCCCAGGCAATCGAGGATGGCGGCCTTGGTCCAGGCCAGCGCCACGGTATCGTGGCGCTCGGGGCTTAGTGCTGCTACAGCCATGGGCACTCCTCAGCGCGGCATATCAGTACGGCTCATCACAAGGCCGGTTCACTTGGGCTCGGCAGGTGGTGGCAAGGTGAAGCCAGACACCGAACGGCGCATCTCGCTGGCCATGCGCGCCAGGTGGCGAATACTGTCGGCGGTCGCACCAGAACCGGCGGAAGTCTGCGCAGTGATCTGCTGGATCACCGCCATGGTGTGGGAAATCTGCCCGGCCGAAGAGGTCTGCAACTGCGCGGCGTCGGAAATGCTGTGGATAAGGTCGGCAAGGTTCTGCGACACCCCTTCGATCTCGGCCAGCGCCACCCCGGCATCCTGGGCCAGGCGGGCACCGCGCACCACCTCGGCGGTGGTTTGCTCCATGGATATGACGGCTTCGTTGGTGTCGGCCTGGATGGTGCGCACCAACGCCTCGATCTGGCGGGTGGCCGACGACGAGCGCTCGGCCAGGCGCTGCACTTCGTCGGCGACCACGGCAAAGCCGCGCCCGGCTTCGCCCGCCAGCGAGGCCTGGATTGCCGCGTTCAGGGCAAGGATATTGGTCTGGTCGGCGATATCGTCGATGAGGCTGACGATATCGCCGATTTCCTGGGACGACTCGCCCAGCCGCTTGATGCGCTTGGCGGTGTCCTGAATCTGCTCGCGAATGTTGTCCATGCCGTTGATGGTGTTGTGCACCACCTCGTTGCCCTTGTTGGCGATGGCCACCGACCGCTCGGCAACCTTGGCAGATTCATAGGCATGTGCGGAAACCCGGTCGATCGACTCGACCATGTCGCCCACCGCCTCGGACGCCTCGCTGATCTGCTCAGCCTGCTGCTCGGAGGCCTTGGCCAGCTGCCGCGCGGTGTTCTGCGTATCCTGCACGGCGGCGGCAACCTGCACCGCACTGTGGTTGATGGTAGCGACCAGGTCACGCAGCTGGTCGACCGAATAGTTGATCGAGTCGGCAATGGCGCCGGTGAAGTCTTCGGTGACCGAAACCGTCACCGTCAGGTCGCCATCGGCCAGCTCTTCGATTTCATCGAGCAGGCGCATGATTGCCTGTTGGTTGCGTTCGTTCTTTTCTGCCGTCTCGCGCAGCTGGCGGTTGGTGGTACGCACCATCACCAGGCCGATGAGGATGATCGAAGCCAGGGCCAGCAGGCCCAGGGCGTAGCCACCCACGGTATCGAGGGTGCGCCCGCCGGCCAGGTTTTCAAAACCGTTGGCCAGGTGCGAGGCCTCGTCGAGCAGGGTTTGCGACAGGCTGAAGATATTGCCCGCCGCCTCGCGCACCCGGAACAGCTCTGGGGAGGTTTCGAGAATTTCGTCCACCGAACCGGCAACGAACTGGAACAGCTCGGCAATTTCGGCCAACCGGGCACGGGCGTCGGCATCTGCAACTCGGGTTACCTGGATGCCCGCATCGCCGTTGAGCATCCCTTGCAGCACCTGGCCGAAACGCCCGGCATCACGCCCGAATGCATCGGCCGCCTGGGCTGCCGCGTCATCACCGGCCAGCACGGTGTTGACCGAGCCGAGGATCCGCTCGGCCAGCAACAATTGGCGCTGGGCCACCGCCACCTGGTTGGCCGGGGCGCCGCTCTGCAGCAGGATCTCGACGACCTTTTCGTACTCCACCTGCAGTTGCGGCACGGTTTCGGCCAGTGTCGCCGCCACCTGGTGCAGCGACAGCACCGTCTGTTCAGTGGCCAGGATGGTATCGGTGTTCTTGCGCAGGTTTTCCCAGTCACGCCGCACCGCTTCCATTTCATCACGCACGGCGGGCGGCGCCGGCGGCAGGCCGGTGGCCTTGTCACCTTGGCGCAGGTAGCCCCAGCGCCGCTCGAAATCGTTGCGCGCATCCGACAGCAACTTGAACGCCAACGCCTTGCCTGCAGCGGCTTCGGTGGCGTTCTTGGCGATGCGTTGTGACAGCACGCGCAACTCGCCGGCATGGCCGATGTACTGCTTGTCGTAGTTGGACTGGGTGTTCAGGTAAGCGAAATTGGCGAACAGCAGGATGATCGACAGGATCAGGATCAGGAACAGCACGGTGATCTGCGCGATGCTACGGGTACGCGGGGTCACGGTGGTGGCCGTGACGGGGGCGGCGGGTGTGTTCACGTTCGCAGGTCCTATAGCGCCACATCGAGAAAGCCCGGCGCCTGGGCCAGGGCGAAGGGGCTGAAGATCGCCCAGTTGCGTTCACGCGGGAAGTGCCCTTGCACAAAGCGCGCAGCAGCCCGAATCAACGGCTGTGGCGGGGACAGTTGCAGGCTGTCGAGGGTAAAGTGCTGCAAACCGAGCACTTCGTCCACCAGCAGGCCGACGAACAGGTCGTCGTGGTCCACCACCAGCACCCGGCGCTGCTTGCCCGGGGCGGCGTGGCCCAGGCCAAAGAAGCTGCTCAGGTCCATTACCGGCAACAACCGGCCACGCAGGTTGGCCACGCCGCAGACCCATGGCTGCACCCCCGGTACCCGGCTGCTACGCGGCTCGCGCAGCACCTCGGCCACCTCGCCCATGGGCGCGACGAACCATTGCCCGGCGGTGCGAAAGCCAATGCCACTCCACTCTTGCAGGCGGTTGTCTTGCGGCGGCTGGTCAGCGACCAGCAAACGGCAGCGCCGGTCGATGTCCAGCAACAACTCGAAGGCGGTCAGTGACGCGCCCTGCGGGCGGGTGGTCAAGCCCCCAGCACTTCTTTGAGCTTGGCGATCAGCGCCTCTTCGCCCACCGGTTTGGTGAGGAAGTCGCGGGCGCCCTGGCGGGTGGCCCAGATGCGGTCGGTCTCCTGGTCCTTGGTGGTGACCACGATCACCGGAATGGCACTGGTTTCCGGGTCTTTGCTGAGCTGGCGGGTGGCCTGGAAGCCGTTCATGCCCGGCATGACGATGTCCATCAGCACGGCGTCCGGCTTTTCCTGCCGGGCCAGTGCCACGCCGTCGGCACCGTTGTTGGCCTTGAGCACCTCGTGGCCATTCTTTTCAAGAAACTGGGTCAAACTCGTCATCTCTGTCGGCGAGTCGTCGACAATCAGAACTCGGGCCATGCTGTTACCCCATCAGGAAAGTAGAACCGTGCCATGGCGGGGCGCGGTCAGGGTGCTTGTGGTTCAGGTGCCGCAAACCCGGGCACATGGGCACGGATTGCGTCGAGCAGTTCTTCCTTGCTGAACGGCTTGGTCAGAAACTGATCAGAGCCGACTACCCGGCCGCGGGCCTTGTCGAACAGCCCGTCGCGCGACGACAACAGGATCACCGGGGTGTCCTTGAAGGCGCTGTTGTGCTTGATGATGGCGCAGGTCTGGTAGCCGTCCAGGCGCGGCATCAACACGTCGACGAAGATGATGCCGGGGCGGTGATCGACGATCTTGGCCAGGGCATCGAAGCCATCGCTGGCGGTGATCACCTCGCAGCCGGCTTCACCGAGCAACATCTGCGCAGTGCGGCGGATCGTGCGCGAGTCGTCGATCACCATCACCTTCAGGGGTTGTTCCATAGACGCCTACCCGTGGGAATTGAGCTGCAAGTTGCAAGCGGCAAGTTACAACAAAAGCCCAGCCGGCACTCGGCTGCTTTTCTCTTGAGGCTTGGAGCCAAGGGCTTGCAGCTGCATTTTTAACACACTCCGGGTGGCCGTTCCATCTGCGCCGCCCCTTGACCAGCGGCGTTCACAGCGCCACCCTGAGCCACTTTTCTTTCGACCCATCGCGGCAACGCGCCGCCAAGAGGAACCACCCCATGAGCGTTCGCCTCGGCATTGTCATGGACCCGATCGCGTCCATCTCCTACAAAAAGGACAGCTCGCTGGCCATGCTGCTGGCCGCCCAGGCACGCGGCTGGAGCCTGTTCTACATGGAGCAGCGCGACCTGTACCAGGGCGAAGGCAAAGCCCGTGCGCGCATGCGCCCACTGAACGTTTTCGCCGACCCGGCCCGCTGGTTCGAGCTGGGCGAAGAACAGGACAGCCCCCTGGCCGAGCTGGACGTGATCCTGATGCGCAAGGACCCGCCGTTCGACATGGAGTTCGTCTACAGCACCTACCTGCTGGAGCAAGCCGAGAACGATGGCGTGCTGGTGGTCAACCGCCCGCAAAGCCTGCGTGACTGCAACGAAAAACTGTTCGCCACGCTGTTCCCACAGTGCACGCCACCGACGCTGGTCAGCCGCCGCCCGGACATCATCCGCGAGTTTGCCGCCAAGCATGGTGACGTGATCCTCAAACCGCTGGATGGCATGGGCGGCACGTCGATCTTCCGCCACCGGGTGGGCGACCCGAACCTGTCGGTGATCCTCGAAACCCTGACCGCGCTGGGTGCCCAGCAGATCATGGCACAGGCCTACCTGCCGGCGATCAAGGACGGCGACAAGCGCATCCTGATGATCGACGGCGAGCCGGTCGACTACTGCCTGGCGCGCATTCCGGCCAGCGGCGAAACCCGTGGCAACCTGGCTGCCGGTGGCCGCGGCGAGGCGCGCCCGCTGAGCGACCGGGACCGCTGGATTGCCGCCCAGGTGGGGCCAACCCTGCGCGAGAAAGGCCTGTTGTTCGTGGGCCTCGACGTGATCGGCGATTACCTCACCGAGATCAACGTCACCAGCCCGACCTGCATTCGCGAAATCGACAACGCCTACAACACCGATATCGGCGGCAAGCTGATGGATGCCATTGATCGCCAGTTGCAGGCGCGCTGACCGCCGACGCACGGCATTTACCCGGAGTGGGGTATGATGCGGGTCCCATTTGCCTGGCCTGCTGCCCCGCCCTGCGGTTGCTGGATACCCGATGACGCTGCCCGCTGATATCCCTTCCGACCTGCTGCCCCCACGCGTTCGCCCAGTGGACCGGCTCGGTTTCACGCTGTTCCTGGCTGCGCTGGTGCACCTGGCGCTGATCCTCGGCGTCGGTTTCACCGTGGTCAAGCCTGCCGAAATCCGCCATACCATGGACATTACCCTGGCCACCTTCAAAAGCGAAAAACCGCCGGAGAAAGCTGATTTTCAGGCCCAGGACAACCAGCAAGGTAGCGGCACCCTGGACAAGAAGGCGGTGCCCAAGACCACCGAAGTGGCGCCGTTCCAGGACAGCAAGATCAACAAGATCACCCCCCCGCCGGCAGTCAAGCCGGAAGTGGTGCCGCCACCAACCCCGCAGAAGTCGGCGGTGGTGACCACCGCGCCCAAGGCGCACAAGGTCGAGCCCAAGCCCAAACCGAGCAAGGCCCAACCCAAGCCAGCCGCGCCCGCCCCGGACTTCGACAGCTCGCAGCTGTCCAGCCAGATCGCCAGCCTGGAGGCAGAGCTGTCCAACGAACAGCAACTGTACGCCAAGCGCCCGCGCATCCACCGCCTGAACGCTGCCTCGACCATGCGCGACAAGGGCGCCTGGTACAAGGAAGAGTGGCGCAAGAAAGTCGAGCGGGTGGGCAACCTCAACTACCCCGACGAGGCGCGCCGGCAGCAGATCTACGGCAACCTGCGCATGATGGTCTCGATCAACCGCGACGGCTCGCTGTACGAAGTGCTGGTACTGGAGTCGTCCGGGCAGCCGGTGCTGGACCAGGCAGCGCAGCGTATCGTGCGGCTGGCGGCGCCGTTCGCACCGTTTACCGGGGACCTGGCCGAGTTCGACCGCCTGGAGATCATCCGCACCTGGCGCTTTGCCCGTGGGGACCGTTTGTCCAGTAACTGAGTTATGCCTTGGGTTCAGGGCTTGCGATATGCGGTGGCGCGGATATCGAGCGCCGCCCGCGCGGCGCATCGCGAGCTGCGCTCGCTCCTACGTTTGTTTCGGGCCAGTCATGCCTGTGATGGCGGCGCGCGACCGCCTTGTCTGTACCCTTCGATAGTGAGCCATGCGCCAAGACGGTCGCGCGCGATGGGCACAGGATTTATTGGCCCGAAACAAACGTAGGAGCGAGCGCAGCTCGCGATGCGCCGCGCGGGCGGCGCTCGATCTCACAACCAACAAAACCCTCAAGACACTGACCAACCAAACGACACAAAGCGGACCTTGTCAGCCCCGCCACCTGGCGCCACACTATCCCCCATGAAAACCCTCGCCCCGAGCTACCTCAAGCATCAGTTCCTGATCGCCATGCCGCACATGGCCGATCCGAACTTCGCCCAGACCCTCACGTACATTGTCGAGCACAACGCCCATGGCGCCATGGGCCTGGTGGTGAATCGGCCGCAGGAACTGAGCCTGGCCGATATTCTCGAGCAATTGCGCCCGGACGAAACGCCGCCGGACAGCACTTTGCAGGTGCCGATCTACCAGGGCGGCCCGGTGCAGACCGACCGTGGCTTCGTGCTGCACAGCAGCGAGTGCAGCTTCCAGGCGAGCGTGGCGCTGGAAGGGCTGACGCTGAGCACGTCGCAGGACATCCTGCTGGCCATTGCCGCCGGGGTCGGCCCCAAGCAAAGCCTGATCACGCTCGGCTATGCCGGCTGGGAAGCCGGCCAGCTGGAAGCGGAGCTGGCCGACAATGCCTGGCTCAACTGCCCGTTCGACCCGCAAATCATCTTTGAAATGGCCAGTGACCTGCGCCTGGAAGCCGCCGCCGCCAGCCTGGGCATCAACCTGCACCTGCTGACCAGCCAGGCGGGCCACGCCTGATGGCCGAACTACGCCTGCTGCTGGGTTTCGACTATGGCAGCAAACAGATCGGTGTGGCCGTCGGCCAGGTCATCACCGGCCAGGCCCGCGAGCTGTGCACGCTGAAGGCGCAGAACGGCGTGCCGGACTGGGCCCAGGTGGAAAAGCTGATTGCCGAATGGAAGCCGGACGCCATCGTCGTCGGCCTGCCATTGAACATGGACGGCACGCCCAGCGAAATGAGCGCCCGCGCCGAAAAATTTGCCCGCCGCCTCAATGGCCGCTTCAACCTGCCCGTGCACACCCACGACGAGCGCCTGACCACCTTCGAGGCCAAAGGCGAGCGCATGGCCCGTGGCGGCCAGCGCGGCAGCTACCGCGACAACCCGGTCGATGCCATCGCCGCGGCCCTGTTGCTGCAAGGCTGGCTGGAGGCCAATACCTGATCATCTTTGCCGCCGGCCATGCCCGGCGCACCCTTCCGAGGAGCCCGCAATGAGCCTACCCAACCCCGCCGAGCTGGTCCGGCAGATGGCTGTCGACCTTCGCGCCCACCTGGCCCGCCGCAGCATCAGCGGGCCGCGTTACATCGGTATTCGTACAGGTGGTGTCTGGGTTGCCCAGGCCCTGCAGGAGGCCATGGGCGACGAGAGTGCCATGGGTACCCTGGACGTCTCGTTCTACCGCGATGACTTCAGCCAGAATGGCCTGCACCCGCAGGTACGCCCGTCCGAGCTGCCGTTCGAAGTCGAAGGCCAGCACCTGGTGCTGGTGGATGACGTGCTGATGAGCGGCCGCACCATCCGCGCGGCGCTCAACGAACTGTTCGATTATGGCCGCCCGGCCAGCGTCACCCTGGTCTGCCTGGTGGACCTGGATGCCGGCGAACTGCCAATCCGCCCGAATGTGGTCGGCGCCACCCTGTCGCTGGCCCCCGATGAACGGGTAAAATTGACCGGGCCCGCACCGCTCGCCCTCGAGCGCCAGGACCTCGCCCCCGCTTCCGCCCTTTAAGAGTCCCCCGCGATGACGCCAATCGACGCCAAGCGCCCGCTGCAGCTCAATGACCAGGGCCAGCTGCGCCACTTCCTCTCGCTTGACGGTTTGCCCCGCGAACTGCTCACCGAGATCCTCGACACCGCCGACTCCTTCCTGGAAGTCGGTGCCCGGGCCGTGAAAAAAGTCCCTTTGCTGCGCGGCAAGACCGTGTGCAACGTGTTCTTCGAGAACTCGACCCGTACCCGCACCACCTTCGAGCTGGCAGCCCAGCGCCTGTCTGCCGACGTGATCAGCCTGAATGTGTCGACGTCCTCGACCAGCAAGGGCGAGACCTTGTTCGACACCCTGCGCAACCTCGAAGCCATGGCCGCCGACATGTTCGTTGTGCGCCACTCCGACTCGGGGGCTGCGCATTTCATCGCCGAGCACGTGTGCCCGCACGTTGCCGTGATCAACGGTGGTGACGGCCGCCATGCGCACCCGACCCAGGGCATGCTCGACATGCTGACCATCCGTCGCCACAAGGGCAGTTTCGAGAACCTGTCGGTAGCGATCGTCGGCGATATCCTGCACTCGCGGGTAGCCCGCTCCGACATGCTGGCGCTCAAGGCCCTGGGTTGCCCGGACATTCGCGTGATCGGGCCGAAAACCCTGATCCCGGTCGGTATCGAGCAGTACGGCGTGAAGGTCTATACCGACCTCGCCGAGGGCCTGAAGGATGTCGACGTGGTGATCATGCTGCGCCTGCAGCGTGAGCGCATGGCCGGTGGCCTGCTGCCCAGCGAAGGCGAGTTCTACCGCCTGTTCGGCCTGACCACCGCCCGCCTGGCCGGGGCCAAGCCGGATGCCATCGTCATGCACCCAGGCCCGATCAACCGAGGCGTGGAGATTGAGTCGGCGGTGGCCGACGGCAAGCATTCGGTGATCCTCAACCAGGTTACCTACGGCATCGCTGTACGCATGGCAGTGCTGTCCATGGCCATGAGCGGGCAAAACGCGCAACGTCAATTCGACCAGGAGAACGCCCAGTGACCATCAGCATTCTTGGCGCCCGGGTCATCGACCCCAACAGCGGCCTGGACCAGGTCACCGACCTGCACCTGGACGGTGGCCGCATTGCTGCCATCGGCGCCGCCCCGGCCGGTTTCAGCGCCAGCCGCACGATCCAGGCGCAAGGCCTGGTTGCCGCGCCTGGCCTGGTCGACCTTGGCGTGTCCCTGCGCGAACCGGGCTTTAGCCGCAAAGGCAACATCGCCAGCGAAACCCGCGCAGCCGTGGCCGGCGGCGTGACCAGCCTGTGCTGCCCACCGCAAACCAAGCCGGTGCTGGACACCTCGGCCGTGGCCGAGCTGATTCTCGACCGTGCCCGCGAAGCGGCCAACAGCAAGGTCTACCCGATCGGCGCCCTGACCAAGGGCCTGGAAGGCGAGCAACTGGCGGAACTGGTGGCCCTGCGTGACACCGGTTGCGTGGCATTCGGCAACGGCCTGAAGGAAATCCCCAACAACCGTACCTTGGCCCGCGCCCTGGAGTATGCCGCCACCTTCGACCTGACGGTGGTGTTCCATTCCCAGGACCGCGACCTGGCCCAGGGCGGCCTGGCCCACGAAGGCGCCATGGCCAGTTTCCTTGGCTTGCCGGGCATTCCGGAAAGTGCCGAAACCGTGGCCTTGGCGCGCAACCTGCTGCTGGTCGAGCAGAGCGGCGTGCGCGCGCACTTCAGCCAGATCACCAGCGCCCGTGGCGCGCGGCTGATCGCCCAGGCCCAGGCACTTGGCCTGCCGGTAACCGCTGACGTGGCGCTGTACCAGCTGATTCTCACCGACGAGTCGCTGCGCGAGTTCTCCAGCCTGTACCACGTGCAGCCACCGCTGCGTACTGCTGCTGACCGTGACGGCCTGCGTGAAGCGGTCAAGTCTGGCGTGATCCAGGCGATTTCCAGCCACCACCAGCCGCACGAACGCGATGCCAAGCTGGCCCCTTTCGGTGCTACCGAACCGGGTATCAGCAGCGTCGAGTTGCTGCTGCCGCTGGCCATGACCCTGGTGCAGGACGGCCTGCTCGACCTGCCCACCCTGCTCGCCCGCCTGAGCAGCGGCCCGGCTGCCGCCCTGCGCCTGCCTGCCGGTGAGTTGAAAGCAGGCGGCGCGGCCGACCTGGTGCTGTTCGACCCGCAAGCCTCGACCGTTGCCGGCGAGCAATGGCTGTCGCGGGGTGAGAACTGCCCGTTCATCGGCCACTGCCTGCCGGGTGCGGTGCGTTATACCTTGGTCGATGGGCACGTTTGCCATGAGGCCTGAGTAACCCTTTTCGCGGGCACGCCCGCTCCCACAGGGTTACCACATGCTTCGAGATTGTGGTGATCCTGTGGGAGCGGGCATGCCCGCGAATGCCCTCACACCGCGCCCCCGGCCTGGCGCGACCATTCATCCCCCACGGTTGAAATCCTTCCCCCACCCCCATATGAGTCTGCATCAGGCACTTTCGCCCCGCTGCGTGGAGACTCTCCCCTTGACCACCATCGTTTCTGTCCGCCGTAACGGCAAAGTCGTCATGGGCGGCGACGGCCAGGTATCCCTCGGCAACACGGTAATGAAAGGCAACGCCAAGAAAGTGCGCCGCCTGTACCACGGCCAGGTCATCGCCGGCTTCGCCGGTGCCACCGCCGACGCATTCACCCTGTTCGAGCGCTTTGAAGGGCAGCTGGAGAAACACCAGGGCCACCTGATCCGTGCCGCCGTCGAGCTGGCCAAGGAATGGCGTACCGACCGTTCCCTGAGCCGCCTGGAAGCCATGCTGGCCGTGGCCAACAAGGATGCCTCGCTGATCATCACCGGCAACGGCGACGTGGTCGAACCCGAAGATGGCCTGATCGCCATGGGTTCCGGTGGTGCCTACGCCCAGGCTGCCGCCCGCGCACTGCTGAACAAGACCGACCTCTCGGCCCGTGAAATCGCCGAGACCGCCCTGAACATCGCCGGCGACATCTGCGTGTTCACCAACCATAACCTGACCATCGAGGAGCAGGACCTGGCCGACTGACTCAGCTGTTCTGGCGCCCCATCCCGGTGATGGGGCTTTTCCACGCTGACTCATCTGCCCAAGGACCCAATTGATCATGTCCATGACCCCCCGCGAGATCGTCCACGAACTCAACCGCCACATCATCGGCCAGGACGACGCCAAGCGCGCCGTGGCCATTGCCCTGCGCAACCGCTGGCGGCGGATGCAGCTGCCGGCTGAGCTGCGCGCCGAAGTGACGCCGAAGAACATCCTGATGATCGGCCCGACCGGTGTCGGCAAGACCGAAATCGCCCGCCGCCTGGCCAAGCTGGCCAACGCCCCGTTCCTCAAGGTCGAAGCCACCAAGTTCACCGAAGTCGGCTACGTCGGCCGTGACGTCGAGTCGATCATCCGCGACCTGGCCGATGCCGCACTGAAGATGCTGCGCGAGCAGGAGATCATCCGCGTGCGCCACCGCGCCGAAGACGCCGCCGAAGACCGTATCCTCGATGCCCTGCTGCCGCAGGCGAGGGTGACCAGCTTCAACGAGGAAGCCGCGCAGACCAGTAGCGACTCCAACACCCGCCAGCTTTTCCGCAAGCGCCTGCGCGAAGGCCAGCTGGATGACAAGGAAATCGAGATCGAAGTCGCCGATGCCGTAGGTGTCGAAATTGCCGCGCCGCCCGGCATGGAAGAAATGACCAACCAGCTGCAAAGTCTGTTCGCCAACATGGGCAAGGGCAAGCGCAAGGCGCGCAAGCTGAAGGTCAAAGAAGCGCTGAAGATGGTCCGCGATGAAGAAGCGGGCCGCCTGGTCAACGAGGAAGAGCTCAAGGCCAAGGCCCTGGAGGCGGTCGAGCAGCACGGTATCGTGTTCATCGACGAAATCGACAAGGTCGCCAAGCGCGGTAATGTCGGCGGTGCCGATGTGTCCCGTGAAGGCGTGCAGCGCGACCTGCTGCCGCTGATCGAAGGCTGCACCGTCAACACCAAGCTGGGTATGGTCAAGACCGACCACATCCTGTTCATTGCCTCGGGCGCGTTCCACCTGAGCAAGCCCAGCGACCTGGTACCCGAGCTGCAAGGCCGCCTGCCGATCCGTGTAGAGCTCAAGGCACTGACCCCGGAAGACTTCGAGCGTATTTTGCGCGAGCCGCACGCTTCGCTGACCGAGCAGTACCAGGCGCTGCTGAAAACCGAAGGCCTGAACATCGAGTTCGTCGCCGACGGCATCAAGCGCCTGGCCGAAATTGCCTATCAGGTCAACGAGAAAACCGAGAACATCGGTGCCCGTCGCCTGCATACCCTGCTGGAGCGCCTGCTTGAAGAGGTGTCGTTCAGTGCCGGTGACCTGGCCAGCGCCCATGACGAAACGCCGATCCAGATCGACGCGGCCTATGTGAACAGCCACCTGGGTGAGCTGGCGCAGAACGAAGACCTGTCGCGTTACATCCTGTAAGCGGCAAGCTGCAAGCGACGAGCTGTTCGACGTCGCTTGCAGCACCGCAAAACATGGCCGTTACATGTCTTGGCCATCTCCTCTTGCAGCTTGAGGCTCGAAGCTTGAAGCTTGAGTCTTGTCGCCAAGAAGAGATTCAGCCCATGGCCCGCATGCCCACCGCCATCAACCTGCACAAAGCCTCGAAAACCCTCAGCCTTACCTATGCGCCCGGTGAGGTCTACACCCTGCCCGCCGAGTTCCTGCGCGTGCACTCCCCCTCCGCCGAGGTCCAGGGCCACGGCAACCCCATTCTGCAAGTCGGCAAGCTCAACGTCGGCCTCAGCGGCATCGAGCCAGCCGGCCAATATGCACTGAAACTGACCTTCGACGACGGCCATGACAGCGGCCTGTTCACCTGGGAATACCTGGAACAGCTGTGCCTGCGCCAAAACGAGCTGTGGGCCGAATACCTCGACGAGCTGCACAAGGCCGGCAAGTCCCGCGACCCGGCTGAGTCGGTCGTCAAATTCATGCTCTAGCGCAAGGGCTGCAAGGTTTAGAGCGCATTTTCTAGATCCATCTGTTTGAATGGCTGACAGACGGCCCAGTGACGGGCTGTCTTGCGCATTACATGAAAGTCGGGTAACCAATGTGAGTGGCAAGTTCCCTGCATCACGCTGCAGGTATACAGAACCCCGCAGCACCGCTGTTCCTTATCACTGGTCACCCGAGTAGCAGTACCGGGCTCAGGGCTGTGCCCCCGTCACAGCAACCGGTACTCGTCTCAGGACAACGGAGCGTCGTAGATGAGTAACAAGAACAACGATGAGCTGCAGCGGCAGGCCTCGGAAAACACCCTGGGGCTGAACCCGATCATCGGCATTCGCCGCAAAGACCTGTTGAGTTCGGCACGCACCGTATTGCGCCAGGCCGTGCGCCAACCGCTGCACAGCGCAAAGCATGTGGCCCATTTTGGCCTGGAACTGAAAAACGTCCTGCTGGGCAAATCCAGCCTGGCCCCGGGTAGCGACGACCGACGCTTCAACGACCCGGCCTGGAGCAGCAACCCGCTGTACCGCCGCTAACTGCAGACGTATCTGGCCTGGCGCAACGAACTGCAGGACTGGATCGGCAGCAGTGACCTGTCACCTCAGGACATCAGCCGCGGCCAGTTCGTCATCAACCTGATGACCGAAGCCATGGCGCCGACCAACACCTTGTCCAACCCGGCGGCGGTCAAGCGCTTCTTCGAGACCGGTGGCAAGAGCCTGCTCGACGGCTTGTCCAACCTGGCCAAGGACATGGTCAACAACGGCGGCATGCCTAGCCAGGTGAACATGGACGCCTTCGAGGTGGGCAAGAACCTGGGCACCAGCGAAGGCGCGGTGGTGTACCGCAATGATGTGCTGGAACTGATCCAGTACAGCCCGATCACCGAACAGGTGCACGCCCGGCCACTGCTGGTGGTGCCGCCGCAGATCAACAAGTTCTACGTATTCGACCTGAGCCCGGAAAAGAGCCTGGCTCGTTTTTGCCTGCGCTCGCAGCAGCAAACCTTCATCATCAGCTGGCGCAACCCGACCAAGGCCCAGCGTGAATGGGGCTTGTCCACCTACATCGACGCACTCAAGGAAGCCGTCGACGCCGTATTGGCGATTACCGGCAGCAAGGACCTGAACATGCTCGGTGCCTGCTCTGGCGGCATCACCTGCACGGCACTGGTAGGGCACTACGCAGCCCTCGGCGAGCACAAGATCAATGCCCTGACCCTGCTGGTCAGCGTGCTGGACACTACGATAGATACCCAGGTGGCGCTGTTCGTCGACGAGCAGACCCTGGAAGCCGCCAAGCGCCACTCCTACCAGGCCGGTGTGCTGGAAGGCAGCGAGATGGCCAAGGTGTTCGCCTGGATGCGCCCCAACGACCTGATCTGGAACTACTGGGTGAACAACTACCTGCTCGGCAACGAGCCGCCGGTGTTCGACATCCTGTTCTGGAACAACGACACCACGCGCCTGCCCGCCGCCTTCCATGGCGACCTGATCGAAATGTTCAAGACCAACCCGCTGACGCGCCCCAACGCCCTGGAAGTGTGCGGCACCCCCATCGATCTGAAAAACGTGCAGTGCGACATTTTCAGCGTGGCGGGTACCGCTGACCACATTACCCCGTGGCAGTCGTGCTACCGCTCGGCCCACCTGTTCGGGGGCAAGATCGAGTTCGTGCTGTCCAACAGCGGGCATATCCAGAGCATTCTCAACCCGCCGGGCAACCCCAAGGCACGCTTCATGACCGGTGACGACCGCCCGGGTGATCCGCTGGCCTGGCAGGAAAATGCCACCAAGCATGCCGACTCCTGGTGGCTGCACTGGCAAGGCTGGCTGGCCGAGCGCGCAGGCGAACTGAAAAAAGCGCCGACCCGCCTGGGCAACCGTGCCTATGCTGCGGGCGAGGCGGCCCCAGGCACCTACGTTCACGAGCGTTGAGTGGCAGCGCCGTGGCGGCCCTCAGGGCGCCACGGTGTTCATTTCACCCAAGAGTCACGCGCATGACGCAACCGTATATCTTCCGGACCGTCGAGCTGGACAACCAGTCCATCCGCACCGCCGTCCGCCCCGGCAAGCCGCACTTGACGCCGCTGCTGATCTTCAATGGCATCGGCGCCAACCTGGAGCTGGTATTCCCGTTCATCGAAGCACTGGACCCGGACCTGGAAGTGATCGCTTTCGACGTACCCGGTGTCGGCGGCTCGTCCACCCCGCGCCACCCGTATCGCTTCCCCGGGCTGGCCAAGCTGACGGCACGGATGCTCGATTACCTCGATTACGGCCAGGTCAATGTGATTGGGGTGTCCTGGGGCGGCGCCCTGGCCCAGCAGTTCGCCCACGACTACCCCGAACGCTGCAGGAAGCTGATACTCGCCGCCACTGCCGCCGGTGCCGTGATGGTACCCGGCAAGCCCAAGGTGCTGTGGATGATGGCCAGCCCCAGGCGCTATGTGCAGCCGTCCCATGTCTTGCGCATTGCCCCGCTGATCTACGGCGGCGGTTTTCGCCGGGACCCAGAGCTGGCCATGCACCACGCAGCCAAGGTGCGCTCCGGCGGCAAGATGGGCTACTACTGGCAGCTGTTCGCCGGCCTGGGCTGGACCAGCATTCACTGGCTGCACAAGATCCAGCAGCCGACCCTGGTACTGGCGGGCGACGACGACCCGCTGATCCCGCTGGTTAACATGCGCCTGCTGGCCTGGCGGATTCCCAACGCCGAGCTACATATTATCGACGACGGCCATTTGTTCCTGATTACCCGAGCCGAGGCTGTCGCGCCAATCATCATGAAGTTCCTGCAGCAAGAACGTCAGCGCGCCGTGATGCACCCGCGCCCGGCCTCGGGAGGGTAAGCGCCAGCACCGCGAAAGGGGCTAAAACGCGCAATGGGTCAGACAAGGGAGTGTTGCCATGACAGACAAACCGGCCAAAGGATCGCAAACGCTCCCTGCCGGCAGAATGACCGTGCAGCATGCCATGCTCGGCCTGCGCGGCCGCGACCTGCTGGCCACGCTACGCAATGTCGGCCGCCACGGGCTGCGCCACCCGTTGCATACCGCCCATCACCTGCTGGCCCTTGGCGGGCAACTGGGGCGGGTGATGCTGGGCGATTCACCGCTTCAACCCAACCCGCGTGACAACCGGTTCAGCGACCCTGCATGGAGCCTGAACCCGTTCTACCGCCGAGGCCTGCAAGCCTACCTGGCCTGGCAGCAGCAGACCCGCCAGTGGATCGACGAAAGCCAGCTGCATGACGATGACCGGGCCCGCGCCCACGTTCTGTTCAACCTGCTCAACGATGCGCTGGCCCCCAGCAACTCGCTGCTCAACCCGCTGGCCGTGAAGGAACTGTTCAACACCGGTGGCCAGAGCCTGGTGCGCGGCCTGGCCCACCTGCTCGAAGACCTGCGCCACAACGATGGCCTGCCGCGCCAGGTCGATGAGCGGGCCTTCGACGTGGGCCGCAACCTGGCCGCCACCCCTGGGGCCGTGGTATTTCGCAACGAGCTGCTGGAGCTGATCCAGTACCGGCCGATGAGTGAAAAACAGCACAGCCGCCCGCTGTTGGTGGTGCCGCCGCAGATCAACAAGTTCTATATCTTCGACCTGAGCACGAACAACAGCTTCGTCCAGTACATGCTCAAGAACAACTTGCAGGTGTTCATGGTCAGCTGGCGCAACCCAGACCCGCGCCACCGTGAATGGGGCCTGTCCAGCTACGTGCAGGCGCTGGAAGAAGCCCTGGATGCCTGCCGCCGCATCAGCGGCAACCGCGACCCCAACCTCATGGGCGCTTGCGCCGGCGGCCTGACCATGGCCGCCTTGCAAGGCCACCTGCAAGCCAGGAACCAGTTGCGCCGGGTGCGCAGTGCCACCTACCTGGTCAGCCTGCTGGACAGCAAGTTCGACAGCCCGGCCAGCCTGTTCGCCGACGAGCAGACCCTGCAGGCAGCCAAACGCCGCTCTCACCAGCGCGGCGTGCTGGACGGCGCCGAAGTGGCGCGGGTGTTTGCCTGGATGCGCCCCAACGACCTGATCTGGAACTACTGGGTCAACAACTACCTGCTCGGCAAGACACCGCCTGCGTTCGACATTCTCTACTGGAACGCCGACAGCACGCGCCTGCCTGCCGCATTGCATGGCGACCTGCTGGATTTCTTCAAGCTCAACCCGTTGACCTACCCGGCCGGGCTGGAGGTCTGCGGCACGCCAATCGACCTGCAACAGGTCAGCGTGGACAGTTTTACCGTCGCCGGCAGCAACGACCACATCACCCCCTGGGACGCGGTGTACCGGTCGGCCTTGCTGCTGGGCGGTGAGCGCCGCTTCGTGCTGGCCAACAGCGGGCATATCCAGAGCATCATCAACCCGCCAGGCAACCCCAAGGCCTATTACCTGACCAACCCCGGCCTGAGCAGTGACCCGCGCGCCTGGTTCCACGAGGCTACGCGCAGCGAGGGTAGCTGGTGGCCGTTGTGGCTGGCGTGGATCACCCAGCGCTCCGGGCCGCTCAAGGCGCCACGCAACGACCTGGGCAACGCCACCCACCCGCCCTTGGCCCCTGCGCCCGGCACCTATGTGCTGACCCGATGAGCAGACCGACCGGATGAAAACCCGCGATCGTATCCTTGAGTGCGCCCTGCAGCTGTTCAACCAGCAGGGCGAGCCGAACGTATCGACCCTGGAGATTGCCAACGAGCTGGGTATCAGCCCGGGCAACCTCTACTACCACTTCCACGGCAAGGAGCCCCTGGTACTGGGGTTGTTCGAGCGCTTCGAAGAAGCGCTGATGCCGCTGCTGGACCCGCCGCTGGAAGTGCGCCTGGATGCCGAGGACTACTGGCTGTTCCTGCACCTGATCGTCGAGCACATGGCGCAGTACCGGTTTCTGTTCCAGGACCTGTCGAACCTGACCGGGCGCCTGCCCAAGCTGGCCCGCGGCATGCGCAGCCTGATCAACGCCCTGAAGCGCACGCTGGCGGCACTGCTGGCCAGCCTCAAGGGCCAGGGCCTGGTACAGAGTGACACCCAGGCCTTGGGGCAACTGGTGGAACAGATCACCCTGACGCTGCTGTTCTCGCTGGATTACCAGCGGGTGCTGGGGCGCGCAGGGGATGTGGGAATCGTGGTGTACCAGGTGATGATGCTGGTGGCGCCGCACCTGCAGGCTCAGGCCCGGGGGGCAGCCGAGCAGTTGGCGATGAAGTATCTGGAGGACTAGCCCTGCAGGGGCTGTGCTGCCGCCGCCAACGCATTCGCGGGTGAACCCGCGCCTACAGGGTTGTGCTGAACCTGTAGGCGCGGGGCCACCCGCGAAGAGGGCGTTGCGGTATCAGATCAGGGTACCGGTCCCGTTGGCCGCCGACGGCGTGTTGCTGGCCGGGGCTGCAGCCGGGGCCGGGGCGTCGGTTGCGGCAGGTGCGGCGCTGGCCGCCGGCTTGGCCGGTGCTTTCTTCGCTGCAGGCTTCCTGGCTGCTGCCGGTTTGGCTGCCGCAGGCCTGGCGGCGGGTTTCGCTGCTGCCGCCTTGCTTGCAGGTTTGGCAGCCGCAGGTTTTGCCGCGGCCGCCTTGGCTGCAGGTTTCGCCGCAGCGGTTTTGGCTGCGGGTTTGGCCGCTGCCGCCTTGGCCAGTGGCTTGGCTGCCGCCTTGCTGGCTGCCGGCTTGGCTGCGGCCCCTCGCGACGAAACCGGCGCCACCGAGGCACCGGTCAGCTTCTCGATCTGCTTGGTCAGGCTGTCTACCTGTTGGTGCAGGGCCTTGATTTCGTTGCGGCTTGGTACACCCAGGCGCGAGATGGCGCTGTTCAGGCGTTTATCGAAAGCCTCTTCGAGTTCGCTCCACTTGCCCAGCGCCCGGTCCTTCACGCCGGACACCCGCGAAGTGGTCGAAGACTTGGCGCTTTCGGCCACATCTTCGGCGCTCTTCTTGGCCTGCTTTTCGGCCTTCTCGCCATCTTTCACCAGCGAGTCGAAAAGCTTGGGGCCGTCCTGGTCGATCTTCGAATAGATACCCAGCCCCGCCAGCCAGATCTTGCGGGAGTACTTTTCGATCCCGCCGACCCAGGAGCTGCCTGCTTTGTCGGTATTCTTCTTGCCAGCCATCCTGCTCTCCTTATGGTTTGTGCGCGACGCGCTCAAGCAGCTCGTGCAGCTGTTCAAGCTTGATCGACAGCGCCTCAACGTCATGTTTAGACGGTATGCCAAGGCGATTCAAGGCGCGCCCTACCCGTGCGTCGAAAGCTTTTTCGATCTTGTCGAGTTGAATTTCAACCTTGCCACGTACGCGGCTCACTTCCTGGGCGGCGTCATCGATCTGCTGGTTGGCGGCGTCCAGCTCTTTATCAATGCGCTTCTTGCCCCGCTTCTCGACACCTTCGCCGGCCTTGACCAGCGCCTGGAAATAGTCGGCGCCTTCGTGGCCGACACGCGCATAGGCGCCGATGCCCGCCAGCCAGATCTTGCGTGCGTAACCCCGCACCTCACCCAGCGTGCCCGGCGCGTCCGCCTTTTTCTTCACATTCACTTTGGCCATGCTCTGTACCTCATGCTCATGAGTGGAGGAGGAACCGCCCATGGAGGGTGGGCTTGAGCATAAGGTAGAGGCAGGAATTAGAATCTTCACCCTAAGATCGGCGCACTGCTTTATCTACCACAGACGCAGCAGCCCGCTGCTCCAGCATTCGGCTCCCATCAACCGGAGCCTCCTGCCATGCCATCGTCATCGCCCCTCTCGTTCAGGCAGCTTGTAGCCACCCAGTTCGCCAATCGCCCGCGCTTGCGCGAAGTCATGGGGGGCGGAGCCTGACGGCTACTACCTCCCCAGCCGCGAACGCAGCCGTGGCCCTTGGCTGAAACGCTGGAACGGTGAATGGATGCCAACACGGAAACCTTCGTCGGTGTCTACCTGAAGCGGGTGGAACCCTACGACCAGGCACTCGAGGCATTCCTGAAGTCGCTCGATGAGCACCCCGGCGCTTCGCTCGACAATTTGCCGGAGCACCTGCAGGAGCGCCTGCGCGCCCTGCAGGCGCTTCGCCAGGAGACGCGCGCCAACCTCGATGTGTTGGCACTCACCTATGAGAAACAGGCCACGCTGATCAGGGAGCAGATACAACTCTACACCCGCATGGGCGAACCGAAGTACCTCAGGTTCGACCCGCAAGCCACCGCTTCATTCGCGCGAGGCCAATGGTGGGAGCAGTTGCTGCAAACTGACCTGCAGCAGTTCCGCCGCCTGCTCGACATGAATGACTACGAGGTGCTCAAGACCCAGTCCCGTCGCCTGGTGCAATTGCCGTTCGGCCAGGAACAGGCAGAGCTGTACCTGGACTTCAGCAAGCACATCGAAGCCGCACTGGCTGTGCACAGGCGCATCCTCAGTGTCAGCCAACGCCTGGACCATAATCTTGCCGAGGCCATGCAAGACGGGCAGATCCAGTTCCCCGGCAAACGCAAGAAGCTCGACGGCATCATCAGCACCCGGCAGTACTCGACCCTCATTACCCGGGCCAGATCATCAGTGACCCGCATCAACTCGTCGTCCGCAGGGACCGGCTCAGCGCAGACGATTTCGAAAGTACCCTGCTCGCCCAGCAAACCCTGCGCAGCAAGCATTTTCACGAAGCACTGCTGAGCCACGACAGCCTGGCTGCCGCCGGCCTGACGCCCGAACAGCAGAAGGCGCCCCTGGAGAGCGCCCTTCGCGAATACAAGCTGGCCCTGAGCAATACCCAGTACTTGCTTTCACGCAACATGCCTGCGGTGGACAGCAGCCAACTCGAGGCCTACATCGTTGAGCTCAGTATACTGATAAGCCTGGGCGAGGATGACATGGCCAACCTGGCGGCCGCGACCGATCGCCAGGATGCAGTACCCGAGCAACCACTGACCCACAGGGCGCGCAAACAGCTCAAGCCCAATGACTTTCTGGATGTGTACGACATCTATCGCCTGCAGCCCAGGCAGATATCGCCTGCAGCCCAGGCAGATATCGCCTGCAGCCCAGGCAGAAGCTCTGGGAGGCGCACTTCCACTACACCACCGCCAACGCCAATGCCCGGCGCTTTGCCAAAGGCCATTTGAAGTTTCCGGAGGCCATGGGCCGCGACGAGCGCTTGCAACGGGGTGACCTGCGCCTGGACCAGATCGAAGACCTGATCCCGTTCCCCGCCAGCTGAATAAAACGGGCGTCAGGCCAGTGCCTTGTCCAGCGCCCGCTCGATCTCGCCCTTGATGGTGCCGCTCATCATCGACAGCATCATGCCCAGTTTCAGCTCCACGCGGATGCTGTCTTCGCCGATCTGCACGCTACCCTTGGCACCGCTGCGCGCCACATCGACCCGGTCACCGTTCCAGGTGGCCTGGAGGTCGTACTCGCGGCTGAGCTTGTCGACCAGCGCCTGGGCCTTGGCACGGGCGGCGTCACGGCCGAGGGAGTGTTTGCGTTCGACGCTGATCTGGGTCATGCGGGTGTTCCTGAAGATGTAGACATAATCGGCATTATGCCCGCCCCCGGCCACAGGCACACCCTGCCAAGACAAATCCGCCCGTTCGCCCTAGAATGGCGGTAATTTTTTCCGGTGAAGCGATATGAACGACCAGCGCAAAGGCGACCACGCCGAACCCACCACCCATTTCGGCTACCAGGACGTCCCTGAAAGCCAGAAAGCCAAGAAAGTTGCCGAGGTATTCCATTCGGTAGCTGCCAAGTACGACCTGATGAACGACGTGCTCTCCGGCGGCATGCACCGCCTGTGGAAGCGCTTCACCATCGAGCTCTCGGGTGTGCGCAGCGGCAACCGCGTGCTGGACATCGCCGGTGGTACCGGCGACCTTGCCGCCAAGTTCTCGCGCCTGGTCGGCCCGACCGGGCAAGTGGTACTGGCCGACATCAACGACTCGATGCTCAAGGTTGGCCGTGACCGCCTGCTGGACCGCGGTGTGGCCGGCAACATCGAATTCGTGCAGGCCGACGCGGAAAAGCTGCCGTTCCCGGACAACCACTTCGATTGCGTGACCATCGCCTTCGGCCTGCGCAACGTCACCCACAAGGATGCAGCCATCCGCTCGATGCTGCGTGTACTCAAGCCCGGCGGCCGCTTGCTGATCCTGGAGTTCTCCAAGCCGACCAACAAGCTCATGTCCAAGGCCTACGATGCCTACTCGTTCGCCTTCATGCCACTGGCCGGCAAGCTGATCACCAACGACTCCGAAAGCTACCGTTACCTCGCCGAGTCGATCCGCATGCACCCCGACCAGGAAACCCTGAAAAGCATGATGGTCGAGGCCGGCTTCGACCGCGTCACCTACCACAACATGACCAGCGGCATTGTTGCCGTGCACCGGGGAATCAAGCCCTGATGCTGCTGGCCGGGCTGCTCGCCAGTGTCGAACAGGGCCTGAACCGCGTCCTGCGCATGGACAGCACGGCCCTGCCGCGGCTGGGCGCGCTGGCGGGCAAGGTCATCGAGATAGACTGCCGCCAACCGGCCTTGCAGGTGTTCATCCTGCCCGATGAAGAGGGCCTGATGCTCGCCGCCCACTGGGAAGGCGAGGTCGACTGCAGCCTGCGCGCCCCGGCCGGCAGCCTGGCGCAACTGGCCATGGCCAAGGACAAGACTGGCGTGTTGCACAGCCCGCAGGTCGAGCTGCACGGCGACAGCGCCGTGCTGCTCGACCTGTTCGGTGTGCTGCAGGACCTGGAACTGGACTGGGAGCACGAGTTGCAACGCTGGCTCGGCCCGGTGGCCACGGCCATGCTGGCCGGCCACATCCGCCTGCGCGCACGCTGGACCCGCCAGGGCCTGGCGCGCTTCAGCCAGAATTTGTCCGAGTACCTGGCCGAAGAGTCGCGCACGCTGGTCGGCAAGCGCGAAGCCGAGGCTGCCTTCAGCGAACTCGATGCCCTGAAACTCGACACCGAACGCCTTGAGGCGCGCCTCAAGCGCCTTTCCCGATCCCTTGATTCCAGCGATAACGCATGAAGCTGCTCGCCGTCCGCCGCCTTTTCCGCATTCAGCGTGTGGTCATCCGCTACCGCCTGGATGACCTGCTGTTCGATCAACCCCTGCTGCCCTGGTGGCTGGCCAGCCTGCGCCTGCTGATGCCGTGGCGCTGGCTGCCACGCAAGCCGTCCGAGCTCAACCGTGGCGCACGTCTGCGCCTGGCGCTGCAGGACCTGGGGCCGATCTTCATCAAGTTCGGCCAGTTGCTGTCCACCCGCCGCGACCTGCTGCCCCCCGACATCGCCGACGAGCTGATGCTGCTGCAGGACCGCGTGCCGCCATTCGACCCGAAACACGCCGTGGCGTTGATCGAAGCGCAACTGGGTGCCAAGGTGGGCGAGCTGTTCAGCCGCTTCGACGTCGAGCCGCTGGCCTCGGCCTCGGTCGCCCAGGTGCATGCCGCGCGCCTGAAAACGGGCGAAGAGGTGGTGGTCAAGGTGGTCCGCCCCGGCCTCAAGCCGGTCATCGCCCAGGACCTGGCCTGGCTGTTCCTGATTGCCAAGGCCGCCGAGCGCGCCTCGGCCGATGCGCGCCGCCTGCACCCGGTGGACATCGTCGGCGACTACGAAAAAACCATCTACGACGAGCTCGACCTGTTGCGTGAAGCGGCCAATGCCAGCCAGCTGCGGCGTAACTTCGAAGGGTCCGAGCTGATGTACGTGCCCCAGGTGTACTGGGACCTGTGCCGCCCCAAGGTGCTGGTCATGGAGCGCATCTATGGCGTGCCCGTGACCGACATGGCTACCCTGGCCGACCAGCGCACCGACATGAAGCTGCTGGCCGAACGGGGTGTGGAGGTGTTCTTCACCCAGGTGTTCCGCGACAGTTTCTTCCATGCCGACATGCACCCGGGCAACATCTTCGTCAGCACGGTCAAACCGTGGAGCCCGCAGTACATCGCCATCGACTGCGGGATCGTCGGCAGCCTCACCGCCGAAGACCAGGACTACCTGGCGCGCAACCTGTTTGCCTTCTTCAAGCGCGACTACCGGCGTGTGGCCGAGCTGCACATCGATTCAGGCTGGGTCCCGGCGCATACCAAGGTCAACGAATTCGAAGCCGCGATCCGCACCGTGTGCGAACCGATCTTCGAAAAACCGTTAAAGGATATTTCCTTCGGCCAGGTGCTGATGCGCCTGTTCCAGACCGCACGGCGCTTCAACATGGAAGTGCAGCCGCAGTTGGTGCTGCTGCAAAAAACCTTGCTCAACATCGAAGGCCTCGGCCGCCAGCTGTACCCCGACCTGGACCTGTGGAGTACCGCCAAGCCCTACCTGGAACGCTGGATGCGCGAGCGCTACAGCCCCAAGGCCATGTTCGGCAACCTGCACAGCCAGGTCGAGCAGTTGCCGCACCTGGCCGGTATGACCCGCGACCTGCTCGAACGCCTGTCGCAACCGCATTTGCATGACCCGCAACTGCCAGAGTGCCGCAAGGGCGACCGCTGGGCGCTGCGCCTGCTCGGGGCCGGCCTGCTGGGCGGGGGCGCGGTACTGGCCGCGGGTGCTGCCGAGGCCGCCAGCCTGGCCGCGCCTGCAGCCTGGCCCGCCTGGCTGATGCTGGCCGCCGGCCTTTACCTGATCGTGCGCCAATAGCCAGCCGCGCCTGTGGCTGGCACACTAGCGCAAATGGCCCGGTACAGGAGCGGGCTCGCTTTGGAGTCGACGATGAAAGACTGGCTGGACGAGATCAAGTGGAACAGCGATGGCCTGGTGCCAGCGATCGCCCAGGACCACAAGACCGGACGGGTGCTGATGATGGCCTGGATGAACCGCGAATCGCTGGCGCTCACGGCCGCCGAGCAACGCGCCATCTACTGGTCGCGCTCGCGTGGCAAGCTGTGGCGCAAGGGCGAAGAGTCCGGGCATGTGCAGAAGCTGCATGAACTGCGCTTGGACTGCGACGCCGACGTCATCATCCTGATGGTCGAGCAACTGGGCCATATCGCCTGCCATACCGGCCGCGAAAGCTGCTTCTATCGCGTCTACGAAGACGGCCAGTGGAAAATCGTCGACCCGGTCCTCAAGGACCCGGATGCCATCTACAGCGCAGGACACTGACATGAGCGACACCCTCAACCGCCTGGCCGCCGTGCTTGAAGAACGCAAGCAAGCGGCGCCCGACAGCTCCTATGTGGCCAGCCTGTACCACAAGGGCCTGAACAAGATCCTTGAAAAGCTCGGCGAAGAGTCGGTCGAGACCATCATCGCCGCCAAGGACGCCGCGCACAGCAAGGATTACAGCGATGTCATCTACGAAACCGCCGACCTGTGGTTTCATAGCCTGGTGATGCTCAGCGCGCTGGGCCAGCATCCGCAAGCGGTGCTGGACGAGCTGGAGCGCCGCTTCGGGCTGTCCGGGCATGATGAGAAGGCTGCGCGAACGCCTTCTGCCTGATGCATTTGCGGGGGGCGCCGGGCGCCCCTGAAGCTTCACTGACATTTTTCAGGAGTACGAAATGGGTATCTTTGACTGGAAACACTGGATCGTCCTGCTGGTGGTCGTGGTGCTGGTATTCGGCACCAAGAAGCTGAAGAACTTCGGCAGTGACCTGGGCGAGTCGATCAAGGGCTTCCGCAAGGCCATGAACGATGAAGAGCACAAGCCGGCCGAGCAAACCCCGCCGCCTGCCCAGCCTGTGCCGCCAGTGCAGAACACCGCCCAGCCACAGCCAGGCCACACCATCGAGGGCCAGGCACAGCCGGTCCAAGAGCCACAGCGGAAAGACTGACCCATGTTCGGCATCAGTTTCAGCGAGCTGCTGCTCGTCGGCCTGGTCGCCCTGCTGGTGCTCGGCCCCGAGCGCCTGCCAGGCGCCGCCCGCACCGCAGGTTTGTGGATCGGGCGGCTCAAGCGCAGCTTCAACAGCATCAAGATGGAAGTGGAGCGTGAAATCGGCGCCGACGACATCCGCCGCCAGCTGCACAACGAGCACATCCTGCAGATGGAAGAGGAAGCCAAGCGCATCCTCAACCCGCTGACGCCACCGGCACAGCCGCCCGTGACCACCGCCACCGTGCAGCCACCCGCCGGGGTCGCAGCCAGGCCAGTGGAAACACCGGCCACCCCGGGCACAACCACTGAACCGCCTCAACCGCCGCGAGCCCCATGAGCGAGAATCCGGAACACGACCAGCCAATGCCGCTGGTTTCGCACCTGACCGAACTGCGCACCCGCCTGCTGCGCTGCGTTGCGGTCATTTTCCTGATCTTTGCCGGGCTGTTCTCCTTCGCCCAGCAGATCTACACCCTGGTCTCCGCCCCCCTGCGTGATCACTTGCCGGCCAATGCAACGATGATCGCCACCGACGTGGCCTCGCCGTTCCTCACGCCGTTCAAGCTGACCATGATCGTGTCGCTGTTCCTGGCCATCCCCTTCATCCTCCAGCAGATCTGGGGCTTCATCGCGCCGGGGCTGTACCGCCACGAAAAGCGCATCGCGATCCCGCTGCTGGTGTCGAGCATCCTGCTGTTCTATGCCGGTATGGCGTTCGCCTATTTCCTGGTGTTCCCGCTGATGTTCAAGTTCTTCGCGGCAGCCACCCCGGCAGGCGTGGCCATGATGACCGACATCGCCAACTACCTCGATTTCGTGATGACGTTGTTCTTCGCCTTTGGCGTGGCCTTCGAGATCCCGGTGGCGGTGGTGCTGCTGGTGTGGATCGGCGTGGTCGACGTGAAGTACCTGAAGAAGATCCGCCCTTACGTGATCATCGGCTGCTTCGTGGTCGGCATGATCCTCACGCCACCGGACATCTTCTCGCAGACCCTGCTGGCCGTACCCATGTGGTTGTTGTTCGAAGTCGGCGTGCTGTGCGGCAGCCTGGTGCGCAAGCGCAGTGCCCACGACGAAACTGCCGACGATTCCAACGACCAGCCGCCAGCGACTCAACCGTGAACCTGCTGCTGCTTGAACAGGCCGACTTCGTTTCGGCCGACCGCGTGGTGCTGGCTGACCGGCGCTTCACCCACATGCAGGAAATCCACCGCGTGGCGGTCGGCGACCAGCTGCGCGTGGGCCGCGTCAACGGCTTGATGGGCAAGGCCACGGTGCTGCGCCTGGCACCGCACCAGGCCGAGCTGGAGGTGGCCTTCGACCAGCAACCGCCGGCCAAACTGCCGCTGACCCTGGTGCTGGCTGTACCCCGCCCGAAGATGCTGCGCCGGCTGTTCCAGACCGTGGCTACCCTGGGTGTACCGCGGTTGATCCTGCTGAACAGCTACAAGGTCGAGAAAAGCTTCTGGCAAACGCCGTTCCTGCAGCCGGAAAGCATTCGGGACAACCTGATCCTCGGCCTGGAACAGGCCCGCGACACGGTACTGCCCGAGGTGATCATCGAGAAGCGCTTCAAGCCGTTCGTCGAAGACCGCCTGCCCGCGATCGCTGCTGGTACCCTGGGCCTGGTCGGTCACCCCGGCCCGTACCCTGCCTGCCCGCGCGCCGTGGACCAGCCCGTGACCCTGGCCATCGGCCCCGAAGGTGGCTGGATTCCTTACGAAATCGACCTGCTGGGCAAGGCAGGCCTGGCGCCCGTGCAACTGGGTGAGCGCATTCTGCGCGTGGAGACGGCCGTCACTGCGCTGCTTTCGCGCATTTTCTGACGCAAACGCCACGTAATCGCCCATCAAGTTTCCCTTTCCCGGGCCGATGGCCTTGGCAACACAACAAAGTTTCGTGCTGCCAAGCCGACCGGGAGTCTACATGTATCAATGGTTAGCCCAATCGCTGGGCAATATGAGCGTGAACCGCAAACTGGGAATGGGTTTCGGCCTGGTCCTGCTCTTGACCGTGGCCATCACCCTGACCGGCTGGCACGGCATGGACAGCATCATCGGCCGTGGCGACAAGCTGGGGAACATCTCGGTCATTCAGCAGCACACTCAGGAACTGCGTATCGCCCGCCAGCGTTATCAACGCGAGCGTGATGAGGCCTCGATCGCAGACGTGGAAAAAGCCCTGGCTACGCTGGACCGCCAGGTACAAGTGATGCTCGGCCAGATCGAGCAGCCCGCCGACCACCAGCGCCTGGAGCAGCAGCGCGAGGCCGTGCGCGGCTACCAGCAGGCCTTGGGCGAGCTGAAACAGGCCGGCCAACGCCGCGAAGCAAGCCGCGCAGTGCTCGGCGATAGCGCCGACAAGGCCGTCGAACTGCTGAGCCGGGTGCAACAGCGCCTGCGCCAGGGCGGCGACATAAGCCAATACCAGTCGGCCGTGGAGGTCAACGCCCTGCTGCAGCAAGCCCGCTTCCAGGTACGCGGTTATACCTACAGCGGCAATGCCGAGTACCAGCAAACCGCCTTCAAAGCCATCGACCAGGCCTTGCTCGAACTGCGCGCGCTGCCGGCCAAGGTGCCGGCCGACTATGCCGCCAGCCTGGACGACGCTGCCACTGCCATGGGCGGCTACCGGGATGCGGTCAGCCAGTTCGGCGCTGCCCAGACGGCCAGCGATCAAGCCTTGCAACGCATGGTCGAGTTCGGCGCAGCGCTGCTGCAGACCAGCGAGGCGATGACCACCTCCCAGACCGCCGTACGGGATAGCGCTGCCGCCCAGGCCAAGACCCTGCTGCTGATCGCCACCGTGCTGGCGCTGGCCCTTGGCCTGCTGGCAGCCTGGGCGATTACCCGGCAGATCGTCGTGCCCTTGCGCCAGACCCTGAGCGCCGCCGAGCGGGTAGCCAGCGGCGACCTCAGCCACAACCTGCCGGTAGACCGCCGTGACGAGCTGGGCCAGTTGCAAGCCAGCATGCAGCGCATGACCCAAGGCTTGCGCGAGCTGATCGGTGGCATCGGCGATGGGGTAACGCAGATCGCCAGTGCGGCCGAGCAACTGTCGGCGGTGACCGAGCAGACCAGCGCCGGGGTCAACAACCAGAAGGTCGAGACCGATCAGGTGGCGACTGCCATGAACCAGATGACCGCGACCGTGCACGACGTGGCACGCAACGCCGAGCAAGCCTCGGAAGCAGCCTTGATGGCCGACCAGCAGGCCCGTGAAGGTGACCGGGTGGTGGGCGAAGCGGTGGCGCAGATCGAGCGCCTGGCCGGCGAAGTGATCAACTCCAGCGAAGCGATGAACCAGCTCAAGGCCGAGAGCGACAAGATCGGCAGCGTGCTCGACGTGATCAAGTCGGTGGCTCAACAGACCAACTTGCTGGCGCTCAACGCAGCGATCGAGGCTGCCCGTGCAGGCGAAGCCGGGCGCGGCTTTGCCGTGGTGGCCGACGAAGTGCGCAGCCTGGCCCAGCGCACCCAGCAGTCGACCGAAGAAATCGAAGAACTGATTGCCGGCTTGCAAAGCGGAACCCAGCGGGTGGCCAGCGTGATGGACAGCAGCCGCCAACTGACTGACAGCAGCGTCGAGCTGACCCGCCGCGCCGGCAGCTCCCTGGAAACCATCACCCGTACCGTGTCGTCGATCCAGGCGATGAACCAGCAGATCGCCACCGCGGCAGAAGAGCAAACGGCCGTGGCCGAAGAGATCAACCGCAGCGTGATGAATGTGCGGGACATTTCCGACCAGACCTCGGCGGCCAGTGAGGAGACGGCCAGCTCCAGCGTGGAGCTGGCGCGGCTGGGCACCCATTTGCAAGGGTTGGTGGGGCGCTTCAGGCTCTGATCGGGTGTGCCTGGCCTCTTCGCGTCGGTTCGGCGCGGAGCGGCCAGGCACAGGCGACACATTTCCTACTAGCCGCAGCGAAATTTCCTACCTGATTATCAGGTCAAGTCCTACAGCTCCGCTGCCGATGGGCAAAGGTGTCATGCCGGCAATACGCCTGCATGCCCTCCCCCTTTCGCACGGAGACTCACCATGCTCGGCTACCTCAACCGCAAGCTCGGCAACATCAGCGTGGCTGCCAAGCTGGCCCTCGGCTTCGCTGTGGTCCTGCTGCTTACCCTGGCCACCACCATCAGCGGCTGGCGTGCGTTGGACGACGCCATCGTCCGCTCGCAACAGCTCAGCGAAATCGGCCGGATCAACGACCTGACCAAAGACCTGCGCGCAGAGCGCATCACCTTCCGCGTGCTCAACGACGACGCCAGCAAGGCCACTATCGGCAGCATCCTCGACCAGCTCAACAGCATGCTCAGCACCCTGCAGCAGCGCAGCAACGTCGATGAGTCGCGCCAGATGCTGACCGAAAAGCTGACCCTGCTGCAGCGCCTGCGCGATGACTTCACCGAGTTGCAGCGCACCGTCGCCAACCGGGTGGCCTTGCGCCAGGCAATGCAGGAGCAGGAGCAGAAGCTCAACGATGCCATCGACGAGCTGCAGACCCAGGCGTTGCTGAACATGCCGGCCCACAGCCAGCAAAATGGTGCCCTGGCGCAAATGGACACCCTCAGCCGGCAAGTGGACGGTGCCAACCAGCAAAGCCTGGTACCCGCCTACACGTTCGCCCCGGTCGAGGACTTTGCCAAAGTCGGCGACAGCGCCCTGGACGCAGCCCAGGCCAGCCTCGAGCAACTGCTCAAAGGCCTGGCGCCGCTTGGCCTGCCACGCGCTGTCAGCGAGCATCCCGGTGTCGAGCTGGCCAAATACCGCGCCAGCCTGGACCAATACCGGCGCGCCGCCGTGCGGGTCGAGCAATTGCAGAACAACATGGAGCGAATGGGCAACGAGTTGCGCGCGCTCAGCTTGGAACTGGGTAAACGCAAGGTCGAGCAACGTGACCGCGAAGCCTTGGCCGCCCGCTCGCTGCTGACCAGCGTTGCGTTGCTGGCACTGGTAGCGGGGGCCCTGGCTGCCTGGCTGATCACCCTGCAGATCACCCAACCCTTGCGCCAGACCCTGGCGGTGGCGGCGCGCATCGCCAAGGGCGACCTGAGCCAGGTCGACACCGTGCAGCGCCGTGACGAAATGGGCCAGTTGCAGACCAGCATGCGGGAGATGACCTTGAGCCTGCGCGAACTGATCGGGGGCATCGACCAGGGCGTCGGCCAGCTGTCGCAGGCGGCATCGCAGCTGGCGACCAGCAGCGAAGACACCAAGCTGCGCATCAACCAGCAGCGCGAGGAAACCGACCAGGTTGCCACCGCCATGAACCAGATGAGCGCCACGGTTCAGGAAGTGGCGCAAAACGCCGAGCAGGCCTCGCAGGCCGCCACCAGCGCCGACCAGCAGGCCCAGGTGGGCGACCAGGTGGTGGCCGAAGCCATCGGCCGCATCGAGCAATTGGCCGGGCAGATGGACCATTGCCTGGCGGCCATGCATCACCTGGCGGGCGAAAGCCAGCGGATTGGCAGCATTCTCGATGTCATCAAGTCGGTCTCCGAGCAGACCAACCTGCTGGCCCTGAACGCTGCCATCGAAGCGGCACGGGCCGGTGAAGCCGGGCGCGGTTTCGCCGTGGTGGCCGATGAGGTACGCGGCCTGGCCCAGCGCACCTCCACCGCAACCGAAGAGATCGGCCAGTTGATCGACAGCCTGCACAGCGGCACCGACGAGGTCACCCGCTTGCTGGACAACAGCAAGCAGCTGACCGAACAAAGTGTGGAGCTGAGCCGCAGGGCCGGCGATGCCTTGGGCCAGATCACCAACACGGTGTCGAACATCCAGGGCATGAACCAGCAGATCGCCACGGCCAGCGAAGAACAGAGCGTGGTGGCCGAGCAGATCAACCGGAGCGTGCTGAATGTGCGGGATGTGTCGGACCAGACCAGTGCGGCCAGTGAGCAGACAGCGATGTCGAGCGGCGAGCTGGAACAGCTGGGGCAGCAGCTGCGGGGGATGGTCGGGCGGTTCAATATCTGAGGGCCGCGACGCGGACATCGCAGTGGATGGCACCGGCATTGCCGGTGTTCGCGGCTAAAGCCGCTCCTACACCGACCACGTTGCGTGTAGGAGCGGCTTTAGCGGCGAAGAGGCCGGTGCAGGTTAACGCACCTGGCGCAGGAAGGCCTGCGCGCGGGGGTCTTTCGGCGCGGCAAAGAACGCGGCCGGGGCCGAGTCTTCCAGCAATTTGCCGTGATCGAAGAACAGCACCCGGTCGGCCACTTCGCGGGCAAAGCCCATTTCGTGGGTGACGCAGACCATAGTCATGCCTTCCTGGGCCAGGGTCTTCATCACGTCCAGCACCTCGCCGACCATTTCAGGGTCCAACGCAGAAGTCGGTTCATCGAACAGCATGACCTTGGGCTCCATGCACAAGGCGCGGGCAATCGCTACACGCTGCTGCTGACCGCCGGAAAGCCGTGACGGGTATTCGTTGGCCTTCTGTGCAATGCCCACCTTCTCCAGCAACGCCCGCGCCTTGGCCTCACGGTCCGCCTTGTTGCGCTTGCGCACCACCTTCTGCGCCAGGCACAGGTTTTCCAGCACGGTCATGTGCGGGAACAGGTTGAAATGCTGGAACACCATGCCGACTTCGCGGCGGTAGGCGTTGATGTCGGTCTTCGGGTCAGCCAGTTGCAGGCCGTCGATGGCGACATGGCCCTGGTCGAAGTGCTCCAGCCCGTTAAGGCAACGCAGGAAGGTGGACTTGCCCGAGCCCGACGGGCCCAGTACCACCACCACTTCGCCCTTGGCCACCTGGGTGGTGACGTTATCCACAGCCCGGACCACCTGGCCGCGGGTGTCGAATATTTTCAGCAGGTCACGGACTTCAATCACTTTGCGCAAGCCTCCGCTCGAGCCGGCTGGCAATGTGCGACAGCGGCAGGTTGATCAGCAGGTACAGGCCTGCCACACAGAACCAGATCTCGAAGGTGGAGAACGAGGTGGTAATGGCCTCGCGGCCGCTCTTGGTCAATTCGGTAATGGCGATCACCGACACCAGCGAGGTGTCCTTGACCAGGCTGATGAACTGGCCGGCCAAGGGCGGCAGTACGCGTTTGAAAGCCTGGGGCAGGATCACGTGGCGCATCGACTGGCCGGCGTTCAGGCCCAGCGAGCGCGCAGCTTCGTTCTGGCCTTTGGCGATCGACTGCACCCCGGCCCGCACGATTTCTGCCACGTAGGCGCCCGTGAACAACGCCAGTGCAGCCACCCCGGCAAATTCGCGGGACAGGTTGAGCACCGTACCGATGAAGAAGTAGAAGATGAATATCTGCACCAGCAACGGGGTGCCACGCACCAGTTCGACGTACACCGTCGACAGGTCGCGCAGGGTCGGGTTGGTCGACAACCGGCACAGGCCGGCGAACAGGCCGATCACCAGGCCCAAGGCGCCGGACACGACCGAGATCCATAGCGTGGTCCACAGGCCCCAGGCCAGCGGCCCGGCGGCCCAGTGGCGGGTCACACCGATCTGGTCGCCCTCGGCAACATCGTCGCCGCGGCTCAGTTGCAGGCTGTCCGCGTCCACATCCAGCACCTGCTCGGCGCCGCTTTCGTCCTTCAGCGTCACGCGGGCGTTATCGCCGGAAATGACGATTCCCTGCACGGTGCCGTAATCGGCTGCACGCTGGGTTTCCTCGGCCTTGTAGGCGAAGTACTGCGGAACGCGGTTCCAGCGCCACTCGTAGGAAATCATCGAGGTGGCCATGTACAGGCTGAACGCCAGGCCCACCAGGACCAGCGCGGTCAGCCCGTGCCAGGGCCACTGGGCTTTCTTGTGTTTGATCACGTGGGTACTCCAGAAAGCGTCAAGCCGCAAGCTCCAAGCTGCAAGCACAAGCGGACCGTACACCGACCCGCTTGTTCTTGCAGCTTGAAGCTTGCGGCTTGAAGCCAGCTTTTATTCCATTTCCTTCAGCCAGTCCTTGTTCTTGAACCACTTGTCGTGAATACGATCGTAGGTCCCGTCGTGCTTGATCTGGTGCAGGAAATTGTTGATGAAGTTGATGCTGTCGTAGTCGCCTTTCTTCAGGCCGAAGGCCAGCGGCTCGTAGGTGAAGGGTTCTTCGAGGAACAACAGCTTGCCGGCACCGGCCTTGTCCACCGCCACCACGTTATAGGGCGCGTCGTAGACAAAAGCGTCAGCCTTGCCGTTGACCACATCCATCACGGCTTCCTGCTCGTTGTCATAGCCATGGTACTTGGCTTTGCCGATCAGCTTCTTGGAAACCATTTCGCCGGTGGTGCCAAGCTTGGAGGTGAGGCGGTACTTCTCGTTGTTCAGGTCCTTGTACGACTTGATCTCGCCTGCCAGTTCCTTGCGGATCAGCAGGGTCTGGCCAACCACGATGAAGGGTTCGCTGAAGTTCAGGCGCAGGTTGCGTTCCTGGGTAAGGGTCATGCCGCTGCCGATCATGTCGAACTTGCCGGTCAACAGCGCCGGGATGATGCCGTCGTAAGCGGTGGACACCGCCTCGAACTTGACGCCCATCGACTTGGCCATGGCTTTGAGGATATCGACCTCGAAGCCGATGATCTCGCCACGCTTGTTGGTCATCTGGAACGGCATGTAGGTCGGGTCCATGCCCACCCGCAAGGTGCCGCGCTTGACCGCATCATCGATGGCGCCGGCCTGCGCCGCTGTCACGGCGACCAGGGCGGTGACACCGACCAGCAGTCGCGAAAGGTATTTCTTGATCATCACCAAGTCCCCTAGCAAGAAAAGTAGCGAATCTTATTGTGTTGGCACGGCCGTACCGGCCGATGCTTCGTATCGGAGAGGGATGCTAACGCATGCCGGCCCGGGGACCTAGCACTGGGGGGGACTTTGTTGGCCAAAATCAGGGGTGGGCCCTTGAAGCTTCGCGGGCACGCCACACATCGATCCACGCCGCATTGTGCTCGGCCCATACCTGCTCGTGCAGGCGGCTCAAGGCGACCGGGTCGCTGAGCAACGCCAGGCGGGTATTGAGGTCCAGCCCTTTCGGCCCGACCTCGATGGCCTTGGCCACGCGCTCGGCACGCAGCGCCTCGATCGGCGCCGCCTGCCCGTGGCGGGCCGTGGCCATGGCGCAGGCCAGGGCGTTCTGCCGCGGGTCGACCACAGCACGCACGAAACCGTCATGCAGGGCATGCCAGCGGTTTTCGTGGGTGTACTGGTCGGTTGCCAGCAGCTCCTGCGGCGTCGCGTATTCCTCGGGGATCAGGAACAGCTTCTCGTCCTTGGCCGCCAGCCCCAGACGGGTGCGGCTGGAAATGACCGATACCGGAATCGACAGCATCAGCGAACCGACGATCGGCGCCAGCCACCACAGGAAGCTTGGGTTCAGCCATGCCACCAGCCCGGCCCAGGCGATGCCCAGCAGCGTCTGCGGGCCATGCCGACGCACCGCTTCGCTCCACGGTGTGGAGTCGTCGTCGCGCTGCGGCGAGTTCCAGGTCGCCGCCCAACCGAGGAACGCGGCCAGGACGAAGCGGGTATGGAAGATCATGCGCACAGGCGCCAGCAGCATGGAGAACAGCATCTCCATCAGCATCGACAAGGTGACCTTGATTCGCCCGCCGAACTCGACGGCGCCCTTGGCCCAGATCAGGATGACGCTGAGCAGCTTGGGCAGGAACAGCAGCACGATGGTGGTGGAGAACAGCGCCACGGCCTTTTCCGGGTGCCACTGTGGCCACAGCGGGTACAGCTGGTACGGCTCGATGAAGTACTGCGGCTCCATCAGCGTGTTGGTCGCCAGCAGCGCGGTCGACAGCACCAGGAACAGGAACCACAACGGTGCCGACAGGTACGACATGACCCCTGTGAGAAACACCGCACGGTGCACCGGGTGCATGCCCTTGACCAGGAACAGGCGGAAGTTCATCAGGTTGCCGTGGCACCAGCGACGGTCACGCTTGAGCTCGTCAAGCAGGTTCGGCGGTAGCTCTTCGTAACTGCCCGGCAAGTCGTAGGCGATCCACACGCCCCAGCCGGCACGGCGCATCAACGCCGCTTCGACGAAGTCGTGGGACAGGATGGCGCCGGCGAAGGCGCCCTTGCCCGGCAACGGCGCCAAGGCGCAGTGCTCGATGAACGGCTTCATGCGGATGATCGCGTTGTGGCCCCAGTAGTGCGACTCGCCCAGTTGCCAGAAATGTAGCCCGGCAGTGAACAGCGGGCCGTACACGCGGGTGGCGAACTGCTGCATGCGCGCATACAGGGTGTCCATGCCCGAGGCTTTCGGCCCGGTCTGGATGATACCGGCGTCCGGGTTGGCCTCCATCAGGCGCACCAGGCTGCTCAGGCATTCGCCACTCATGACACTGTCGGCGTCGAGCACGACCATGTACTTGTACTCGCCACCCCAGCGACGGCAGAAGTCGTCGAGGTTGCCGCTCTTGCGCTTCACGCGCCGCCGGCGGCGGCGGTAGAAGATCCGGCCAAAGCCTTTGGTTTCACGGCACACGTCCAGCCAGGCCTGCTGTTCGGCCACGGCGATGTCGGTGTCGTTGGTGTCGCTGAGCACGAAGAAGTCGAAACGGTCGAGGTTGCCACTGGCGGCCACCGATTCGAACGTCGCCCGCAGGCCGGCGAATACCCGCGGCACGTCCTCGTTGCAGATCGGCATCACCAGCGCGGTACGCGCCTCGGGCGCAATCGGCTCGTTGCCGGCGCTGCTGCCGGAGATCTTGTACTTGTCGCGCCCGGTGAGCAGCTCCAGGAAGCCCATCAGCGCGGTCCAGAAGCCCGCCGACACCCAGCAGAACAGGATGCCGAAGAGGATCAGGATGGAAGTCTGCAAGGCATAGGGCCATACCTGCACCACCGTATCCCACAACGGCTGGTTGAGCACTTCGTCTAGGTCGACGAACGACCAGCCCTGGTACGGCAGGATGCTCTTCATGTACCAGCCGGCAACGATGGTCTGACCGATCATCAGGGCCAGCAGGATATAACGGCGGATCGACCCGACGGTGCGCCAGCGCGCTGCCGGCAGCTCGCGCTTGGGCGGCTGCGGCGCATTGGGGCGGCCGGTCATGCGGCGCCACATGCGGACCAACAGGTTGGTGCGCCACGGCTCCGGCACGACCTTGGTACGCTTGATAGGCGGGGCAATCTTCAGGCACAGGCGGCCGCTGCCGTCGACGCCGAGCATTTCGGCCTCTTCCAGCTCCGCGGCGCTGCCTACGGTAAGGCGCGGACCCACCGAGGCCTGCACGGCCTCGGCAGGGCTGGCGGCCGGGTTGGCCGCCAGGCGTTGGTGCAGCTCACTGAACGAGGTGCAGCTGGCCAGTTCTGCCCGCTGCTCGTCGCCAAGTGGTAGGTGGGCCAGGTACTCGCCAAGCGATTCCGGCCTTGCGCTTGAGTTACTCATCGGCAGGCAACTGATAGCTCCAGGTCTCGGTCAGCACCTTCTCGGTGGTGGCCGGGGCCCCGTTGGTGGGCGCCGCGTCGGCGGCAGGTTGTTCGGCCTTGGCGGCCTTGTCCGCTTTGTCGGCCTTGGCAGGCTTGGCGGCGGCCTTGTCTTGCTTGGCGTCCTGGGCAGGCTTGGCCGGTTCGGCTGGCACATCACGCACCAGCGCGGCACGCATTTCGGTCGACTTGTTGGCCTCTTTGACCTTCAGCCGCAGGGTCAGGCGCCAGCCCTTGGTCTCTGGGTTATAGCGCAGGTTGTTCTCGACCACATCGGCGTTGTCGCCCACGCTGACCTGGCTGCGCAGCGGAGTGTCCTCAGGCAGGGCAGCCAGCGCCGGGCCGGCGAAGTCGACCACGAAGGCCACGCTGCCGTCTGGCTGGCGGATCAGGTTGGACTGCTTGACGTCACCCGTGGAGCGCAGGGTCTGCTTGACCCAGCCCAGGTCAGGGGCCTGGAACTTGGGTTCGTCGATGGTGAAGTGCAGACGGTAGTCGTACTCGAACGGCTTGCCGGGTTCAGGCAGCTTTTCCGGGCTCCAGAACGCCACGATATTGTCGTTGGTCTCGTCGGCAGTCGGGATTTCGACCAGGTCGACGGTGCCCTTGCCCCAGTCACCCTTCGGCTCGATCCAGGCGCTTGGGCGCTTCTGGTAGTTGTCGTCGAGGTCTTCGTAGTCGCTGAAGGCACGCTGACGCTGCATCAGGCCGAAACCGCGTGGGCTTTCCACGCTGAAGTTGCTGACCGACAGGTGTTTCGGGTTGTTCAGCGGGCGCCAGATCCACTCGCCGTTGCCAGCGTGGATGGACAGGCCTTCGGAGTCATGCAGGGCCGGCCGGTAGTTGAGCACTTTGGACGGCTGGTTAGGGCCGAACAGGTACATGCTGGTCAGCGGGGCAATGCCCAGGCGGCTGACCTGATCACGCAGGAACACGCGGGACTGCACGTCGACCACGGTGTCGGTGCCTGGGCGCAGGATCAGTTTGTAGGCGCCGGTGGAACGCGGCGAGTCCAGCAGGGCGTAGATCACCAAATGCTTGTCAGCCGGCTTGGGCTTCTCGACCCAGAACTCGGTAAAGCGCGGGAACTCCTCGCCCGACGGCAGCGCGGTGTCGATGGCCAGGCCACGGGCCGACAGGCCGTATACATGGCCCTTGCCGACTACGCGGAAGTAGCTGGCACCCAGCAGGGTCATGATTTCGTCCTGCTTGTCTGCCTTGTTGATCGGGTACAGCACACGGAAACCGGCGTACCCCAGGTTCTTGGTGGTATCCGGGTCGTGTGGCACGTCACCGAACTCGAAACGGCTCGGGTCGTACTTGATTTCCTCGACCTTGGTCGCGGTGACTTCGTTGATTTTCACCGGTGTGTCGAAGTGCATGCCCTGGTGGTAGAAGGACAGCTTGAACGGAGTCTTGTCCTTGGCCCACTCGGCCTTTTCCTGCAGGAAGTGGATCTTCTGGTAGTCCGCGAACTTCATGTCGCGGAACACTGCCGGCAGGTTGCTTTTCGGTGCCTCGTACTTCTGGCCGGCCAGATCCTTTGCCTTGGCTGCAACATCGTCAAGATTGAATGCCCACAGCTGGCCCGCGCTCATCAGGCCAACCAGGGCCATGCTGGCCATCAGGGCCTTGCGCAACCGGATGCCGGGGATTCTTGATGCTTTTTGGGGACTAACAATCACGAGCAACCCTCGCCGAAAACAGATCATGAAACCAACGGCCAGCGACAAATGCCGGGTTGGCGAGCACTGTTCGGACCCCGAGAGGGCGTAATGATTCCCCAAACGGTTCCAGACAATGCTCGAGTCAGAGTGAAACGAACCTGCGAACGCAGGTCCATGCAGCGCGCGATTATCCAGCAGGTCGCGTGACAACGCATCAGGCTGGAACAACTATTTATCGTACAAAACCCCTTGTTTTCCTGTGAACAAGGGGTTTATTGACCTCAAATTTGTAACATAAATGTCACGGGGCCATCATTTACCAAGTGCACCTGCATATCTGCGCCAAATCGGCCGCTGGCCACAGGGGCGTATTGGCTGTTGGCCTGCTGCAAAAGATAGTCGAACAATTCGGCCCCGAGCGCCGGCGGCGCAGCCGTCGAGAAGCTCGGGCGCAGGCCGTTGCGGGTGTCTGCCGCCAAGGTGAACTGCGACACCAGCAGCAAGCCGCCGCCCACATCCTTGAGCGACTTGTTCATCTTGCCCTGCTCGTCGCTGAACACCCGGTAGTTCAACAGCTTGTGCAAAAGCTTATCGGCGTGCTCGCGGGAATCTTCAGGCTCTACGGCAACCAGCACCAGCAACCCCTGGTCGATGGCACCCACCACCTCGCCCGCGACTTCTACCCGCGCCCCACGCACCCGTTGCAGCAGGCCCCTCATGCTTCTTCCAGCGGCAGGTCGAGCAAGCGGCGTGCCATTTGGTCGGCGGCACGGACCAGTGCATCGGTAATGCCAGGCTCGGAGGCCGCATGGCCAGCGTCACGGATCACCTTCAGCTCGCTGTTCGGCCAGGCCTGGTGCAGGGCCCAGGCGTTGTCCAGCGGGCAGATCACATCGTAGCGGCCGTGCACGATCACTGCCGGCAAATGGGCGATTTTCGGCAGGTCGCGGATCAGCTGGTCCGGCTCGAGGAACGCGTTGTTCATGAAGAAGTGACATTCGATACGGGCAATCGACAGGGCCCGCTGCGGCTCGGAGAAGCGGTCGACCACCAGCGGATTGGGGCGCAGGGTGGCGGTGCGACCTTCCCAGGTGGACCAGGCCTTGGCGGCGTGCATCTGGGCGATCTGGTCATTGCCGGTAAGGCGCTTGTGGAAGGCCGCCACCAGGTCTCCACGCTCCTGCGCGGGGATCGGCGCAATGTAGTCCTGCCAGTAGTCGGGGAACAGGCGACTGGCGCCCTCCTGGTAGAACCACTGGATTTCCTGGGGCCGGCACAGGAATATGCCGCGCAGGATCAGGCCATGCACCCGCTCGGGGTGGGTCTGGGCGTAAGCCAGGGCCAGGGTGGAGCCCCACGAGCCACCGAACAGCACCCATTTATCGATACCCAGGTGCTCGCGGATACGCTCCATGTCTTTGACCAGGTGCCACGTGGTGTTGTTCTCCAGGCTGGCATGGGGCGTGGAGCGGCCACAGCCGCGCTGGTCGAAGGTGATGATGCGATACAGGTTGGGGTCAAAATAGCAGCGGCTCTGGGCGTCGCAACCAGCGCCAGGGCCACCGTGGATGAACACCACGGGCAAACCTTCCGGCGAGCCGCTTTCGTCGACATACAACACATGCGGCGCTTCCACGGCCAGATCGTGCCGGGCGTAGGGTTTGATCTGCGGGTAGAGGGTCTGCATCGCGCACTCCGTGTGAGGATATATTCGGCCGTTGGCCATCATAAACCTGAATTGCGCTTAGAGCATGTACCTAAGCGAGATCATCTTATGTGCAGGGCGCAGGCGAGCCTCCCTAGCATCGGGGAACACCCTCGAAGTGAGACTCCCCATGATCGACGCCACCAAACCTGCAGCCTGCGAGCCCGACTTCTACCACCAGTTGGTCAGCAGCAAGCTACCCGCCTGGGTGGTCGACGCCCGGCCAGAGCAGCGCCGCCAGCTGCGTCAGGCGGCCAGCCAGCGCGACCCCAGGCTGGAACGCGCATGCCTGGCACACCCAACGGTGGCCAAGGCCCTGGTGCAAACCTATGGCCAACACGTGCAAGCCGAAGCGAACCTGAGTGCCCTCCTGGCAACCCTGCCTGACCTGCAGCGCTATGCCACCGAGCTGCTGTCCACCGCGGTCAGCCAGCGCTTGGGCACCACACTCGATGTCGAGCGTACCTACCTGATGAACCTGAACAGGGCGGCCGCCCTTACCGAGGCGCTCTCCAGCCCTGGCGGCGATCCTTTCGTCACTTCGTCCCGCGCGCTGAAGCTGGCAACCCAACCCCTGCTGCATTGTGCCTTGCAGAACTTCGAGGCCTTCGAGGCCCAGCCGGACGGCTTGCGCGCCGGCGGCCACGCCTCGGCCATTCTCGATAGCAACGACGTTGGCCTGGCCTCCCAGGCGGTGCCACTGCCCATCGTCGCGGAAGCGTTCGCGGCCCTGGCACGCGAGCTGGATATCGGCGGCAAGTATCAACGGCTGCTCGACGCGCTCGACCCACCGGGCGAGCAGCCCAACGCGCCGGCCATTGCCGGCGTGTTCAAGGCTGCCGAGCGCTCCACATTCGAGTTGCAGGTTCACTACGCCTGCCTGCTGGGCCGGATCGACACGGCCCTCCATGCAACCTTGCTCAAGCTCGCCACTGAGCCAAAGGTTGAGCACGATGGCCGCCCGGTCCTGTGTGCGGGCATCGAGTTGCTGCATGTTCCGCTGACCGGGGCCATGGCGATTGGCCTCGACGCACGCCGGCCGGTGGGCGCCGGCCGATTCCCACCAGGGCCAGTGTACCCGTATGCGGGCTGGGTGGTGCTTTACCTGCCCGGCATGCCCGAGCCGTTGACCCAGCACGCCAGCAGGGCCGATGCCGAAGCGTTCCTGCGTGAACAGCTGCCTGCCTTCCGCCGCCCGGAATGCCAGCGCCTGCTACCCGATCGGCACAAGCGCCACTTCCTGGAGCGCATCGCCAACGCGCAGGTGCGTCTGCACGTGCAGCCCTTCACCCGCCCGTGCCTGGACGAGCTGGCCTGCCAGCGGCAGAAGCGGCTGAGGGATGACGGGCTGTTCCATGCGGTGCCGACAGCCATGCAAAACGGCAAGACCGCGCAACGCCACCTTGACTACTTCAAGGCCCTGGCCTTCGTCAGCCTGAACGTTGCCGCCCTGTTCATCCCCCCGCTTGGCGCCGCGATGCTTGGGGTAACGGCCCTGCAGCTGGCCAATGAAACGTTCGAGGGCATCGACAGCTGGCTTGACGGTGATCGCCAGCAGGCATTCGACTACTTGATGGACGTGATCGACAACGTCGCCATCATGGCCGCGCTCGCGGCAGCCGGCGGGGGGCAGGCTACGCCGGTGGTCGAGCGGATCCCCGTGGAGACGCCATCATTCATCGAAGAACTGCAGCCAATCGACCTGGCCGACGGCGAGCGCCGCCTGTGGCATGCGGACCTGGCGCCCTTTGCCCACGACCGGGTATTGCCGGGTGGGCTGGAGCCAGACGAATCCGGCCTGCTTCACTACGGCGGCAAAACCTGGCTGCCCGTGGAAAACCGGGTCTACTCGGTGACCCCCGCTGCCACGGGTTACCGCCTTGAACACCCGACCCGCCCGGCAGGCTACCAGCCCAAAGCGCTGCACAATGGTGCAGGGGCATGGTTGCTGGAGTCCGAGCAGCCGCAAAGCTGGGACGGCGCACGCCTGCTGCGCCGCCTGGGGCACCTGAGCGGGTCTTTCGATGAAGCGACGTTGCAGCGAATCCTGCACGTCTGCGATATCCACGAAGACACGCTGCGCCACTGCCTGGCCCACAACCGGCGGCTGCCCGCACTGCTGGAAGACACCCTGCAGCGGTTCAAGCTGGATGCCCACATCCGCCAGCTGCCAGACCAAAGCGCCTGGCCTGCAGCGTTCACCACGGCGTACGCGCGCATCGCTAGCCCCCTGCCGGCCAACGGCGAGGTGATCCGCCGGGTCTACCCCAGCCTGCCAGCGCCGATCATCGATGAGCTGGTGCGCAACGCAAGTGCCATTGACCTGCAAGCCCTTGGTGCCGGCAAGGTGCCCCTGCACCTGGCCGAGGAAATACGCGCCTACCAACAACACGTGCGCCTTGCCCGCGCTTATGAGGGCCTGTACCTGGCCGGCGCGCAAAGCTGGGACAGCGACCGGCTGATCATGCAAACCCTGCCCCACCTGCCGGGCTGGCCAGCAGACACGCGGCTGCGCCTGTTGCAGCGCAGTCACTGGCCCGACCAGGACCATGCCATCGGCGCGCAGGGCAGCAGCCCCTGGGCGACCATCACCCACTCGCCAGCCGGCTACATCGTTCACGCGCAGGGCGAGCCCGGGGCGGTGGTGCGTCGCTACCCGCAGCTCTTCAGCGCGCTGCATGCAGCCTTGCCCGACGCCATGCAAGGCCTGGGCGTCACCAGCGGCGAGGCCCTTCAGCACCTGCTGCAACAGAGCCCGTTGTTACCCCGCCCGGCCTTACGCGATGCGTTGGGCATGCAACCGCCCCGGCCCGGCTATCGCTCGCCGATGCGCCTTGCCGATGGCCGCGTTGGCTACCGTTTGAGCAGCGGTGATGACCAAAGCCAGGGCAGCATGCGCCAGCACCTGCTGAGCACGCTGAGGGCCACCGGCATTCCGGAACGCACCGGCAGGCCGGCCGAGCAGGTGCTGATGTCGCTTGCCGCCAACGGCCGCAGCCGGCTGCAGATCCTCGAATACCTGACCACGCTGATGGAGCAACGCAACGCCTTGCAACGCAGCCTGGACGACTGGAGCGAAGCCATTTCACCGGCCTCCGACCAGGCGGCCCGCACCTATGACACCCTGCGTGAAGCGATCATGCAGCACTGGTACGACACCGCCCTGGAGGATGATGCCGCGCTCGGTGCCGAGCTGCGCGTGCAAGGCGTACCGCTGACCGACATCCCGCTGACCCTGCCCGATTTCTTCTACCGCCGCGTGCGCAGCCTGCACCTGCTCGACCTGCCAAGCGGCACCCTGGCAGGTTGGGGCCAGAGCGAGCGGCTGATGCAACGCTTGCTGCGGCTGATGCCCGGGCTGGAAGCACTGGAAATCAGCAGGCCGTACAACCCCAGGGCAACCCCCTCGCTACTGCTGCCCAGCGTGCCGACCATTGCCTCGACCCTGCCGAACCTGCGCAGGCTGGCCATGACCAACCAGAACCTGGCGTTCAGCAACAGCCACCTTGGCGAGCTGGCAGGCCATGCACGGCTTGCCCATCTGGACCTCAGTGGCAACCGGCTGCAGCAAGGCATCGACAGGGCCAGCTTCCACTGGTTTACCCTGGATTACCTGGGCTTGAACCGGATGCAACTGAGCCAATGGCCCACCGGTATCGACAGCGAAACCCTGAGCCGTATCGGGCACCTGTCGTTACAGGACAACAACCTGACGTCACTGCCCGCGTTCCTGCTGGGGGAAACGCCGCTGCAACGCGCGCCGGTGATTTCGCTGCAAGGCAACCCCATCAATGAAACGCACCTGCAACGCCTGCTGCTGAACGAACGCCCGGAAACCGCCCAGGTCACCGTGGATCAGCCCCCGGCGCTGAACCAACGGCTGGAACGCCTCCGCAGCGAGCGGCAACTCATGCGCGATGCGATCGATGGCTGGGTCCATGCCTCGAGTTCGAGCAACCCGTTGACCCAGGCGGCCCTGACCGACCGGCAGCGTATGGCAGCAGCGATAAACGCATTCTGGGAGCGCCAGGAGCAGGGCCAGCAATACCTTCGCCTGCAACTGGAGGACGTTGCCATCGAACACTTCCCGCGTCGCCTCCCGGCGTTCTTCGGCGAGCGTGTGCATGCCATGACCCTGACCCGCCTCAGTGGCACCTCAGCACAACTCAGCGAACTGCTTGCCCGCTTTCCGAACATCACCCGCCTGACCATCGATGCTCACCAAGGTGCTACGCCTGCACTGGCATCGGCCTTGCCGCGCCTGCCGCGCCTGACCTACCTGGAGTTTCGCAACATGGGCCTGGAGGTCGACCGGGCCATGCTGGAAACCTTTGCCGAGCTTGAGCACCTGACCTCGCTCGACCTGTCTGGCAACCGGGTCGGCAACATCACCCAGGTGCCTGCGCGGTTGTCCGCCAACCTGACGTCCCTCGAACTGACCAACATGAACCTGCACGCGTGGCCAGACTGGTGCGACGCGCTGCTACCCCTGGAGTTGCTGGACCTCAGCTCGAACAACATCACCCAACTGCCCGAGCACATCCTCTCCAACCTGAACAACGCCATGCCGATTTCGTCGATTTCGTTGTTCGACAACCCCTTGCCCGACGCCACCATCCTGCGCGTGCGGGCCTACTCGGATAGCCAGCGCAGTTACTCGTTCGCCCTGGACATTCCAGACAACCTGATGCTGGTCAACTCGTCCAGTGAAGGCTCGCTCGACCATCCGCACTTCCCGTTGCAGGGCGACGACACCCCCAGGCTCGAAGACTGGCTGCTGGGTGACGAGGCTCAGAACGAAGCCTTGCGCAGCTGCTGGCAACAGCTGGAGGGCAGCGACCTGTTGCGGCTAGCAGGCCGTTTGCACAATGCCGCGCCGTTCGTCGACCCTACCACCCGGGGCGACTTCTGTGCGCGGGTGCGCCTGATGCTGGTGGCAGCCGCAGCCAACCAGGATGAACGGCCGATCATGGAAAGCATTGCCGCAGCGGCGCTGCCCGACCCAGAGACGGGCTCGCAGACGTGCCACGACGGCGCACTTCAGGAGTTCAACAACATCGAACTGTACCTCATGGCCAACCGCCTGCTGATCGACGCTGGCGATACCCTGCACAGCCTGCACCAGCGCCTGTTACGGCTGTTCCGCGTGGACCAGCTGGAAAAGCTTGCCGCCACGCGCACCGGTTCGGGCGACCTGGTCTCGGTGCGCCTGGCCTACCGTCGCGAGCTGGCCAGGGAGCTGGACCTGCCGATCGCCGACAGCATGCGTTTTCGCGGGGCCGCAAACCTGGCCCGTGGCGAGCTGTCGCGGGTACTGGAAAGCGTGCGCCAGAGCGAACACAGTGAAGTGTTCATCGATTACCTGCTGGCCAATAGCAGCTGGGCCCAGCGCCTGCGCGGCGAACATGCGCCGCGCTTCGCGCAGATAGAGGCCCGTTACCGCCAGCGGGTACTGGAGCTGTCCGGCAGCGAGCACCCGCTGCACGAGGAAGTCGCTCTGCAGCAGGGCCTTTGGGAGGACAAGCAGCAGGAAGAGCTGGCGCTGCTGCGCGAACTCACCCTCACCTTCGTGGGTAATAGCTGAGCCAACCCACGCGACGGCGCGCCGCTCATTACTTGCCGTAATGCTCCCGGCCCCACGCCAATGCGGCCTGGAGCAACGCCTTCAACACCTCGCGCGTCGGCTGGGCGCGGTCTTCGCGGTAGGTAAACGGCTCCTGCTCTTCCATGTAGGTGCTTTGCGCCAGCTCCAGCTGTACGGCATGGATGTCATGCGCCGGGTCGCCGTAATGCCGGGTGATGTGGCCGCCTTTGAAACGCCCGTTAAGCACATGGCTGTAACCCTGGGCTTGGCTGCACACCTGCACCAGCCGCTCGGCCAGGTCCGGGTCGCAACTGGCGCCATTGAACGTGCCCAGGTTGAAGTCCGGCAGCCTGCCATCGAACAGGTGCGGGATCAGCGAACGAATCGAGTGGGCATCCCACAGCAGCGCGTAGCCGTGGATTTCCCGCAGGCGCGCCAGCTCGTTGCGGATCGTTTGGTGATAAGGCTGCCAGATCGTCGCCAGGCAGGCCTCGCGCGCTTCGGCAGTGGGCTCCAGCCCCTGCTTGAACAAAGGCACGCCATCGAACAGCGTGGCCGGATACAAGCCGGTTGTAGCACCGGCATATAACGGTTTGTCGTCAGCCGGGCGGTTCAAGTCGATGACGAACCGCGAATACTGCGCGGCGACCACGCTGGCCCCCAGTTCCCGGGCAAAGTCGTAAAGACGTGGTATGTGCCAATCCGTGTCGGGCAGGCTGCGCGCTTGGTCGACCAGGCCCTGGTCCACGGCCGGGGTGAGCTTGAGGCCGGCGTGGGGCATGCTGATCAGCAACGGCAAATGCCCTTGGTGGAAACTCAATACCTTGTCCATCTAGCCTCCCTCAATTGGTAATTTCATGGCCACTGCGCACCACGCGCTTGGGCAGGTCGCCGCCGAGCCAGTACGCCAGGTCGGCGGGGCGCTCGACCTGCCAGGCGACGAAATCGGCCACCTTGCCAACTTCCAGCGAGCCGTGGCTGTCACCCAGGCCCAGCGCGGTGGCGGCATGCACCGTGACGCCGGCCAGGGCTTCTTCCGGCGTCATACGGAAGCACGTGCAGCCCATGTTCAGCATCAACCGCAGCGACAACCCGGGCGAGGTACCCGGGTTGAGGTCGCTGGCAAGGGCGATCTTCACCCCATGGCGGCGCAAGGCGTCCATCGGCGGCAGTTGGGTTTCGCGCAAAAAATAGAAAGCGCCCGGCAGCAGCACCGCGACCGTGCCCGCCTTGGCCATGGCGATGGCGTCTTCTTCAGTCATGAATTCCAGGTGGTCGGCCGACAGCGCCTGGTAACGCGCAGCCAGGCTGGAGCCGTGTAGCGAAGACAACTGTTCGGCGTGCAGCTTGACCGGCACCCCCAACGCCCGCGCCTTGATGAACACCCGCTCGACCTGGGCCGGGGTGAACGCCAGGTGCTCGCAGAAGGCGTCCACTGCGTCCACCAGGCCTTCGCCGACCAGGCTTGGCAGCAGTTCGTCGCAGATGTGCGTGATGTAGTCGTCCGCCCGGCCGGCGTATTCCGGTGGCAAGGCGTGGGCAGCCAGGCAGGTGGCCCGCACCGTCAGTGGCAGGGCATCCGCCAGCCGCCTGGCCACGCGCAGCATCTTGCGTTCGTTGGCCAGGTCCAGGCCGTAGCCGGACTTGACCTCGAGGGTTGTCACGCCGTCGCGCATCAAGGCTTGAACCCGCTGGCGCGCACTGGCGAACAGCTCATCCTCGCTGGCCGCACGGGTGGCCCGCACGGTGCTGGCAATGCCCCCGCCCTGGGCGGCGATTTCGGCATAGCTGACGCCTTGCAGGCGCTGTTCGAACTCGCCACTGCGGTTGCCACCGAATACCGCGTGGGTATGGCAATCGATCAGCCCGGGGGTGACCCAGGCGCCGCCCAGGTCCACCGTGCGCTCGGCCTCGACCGGGCCCAGCCCGGCCCGCGGGCCGATCCATTCGATCAGCCCGGCGTGGGTGACGATGGCCGCATCTTCGATAAGCGAATAGCGGCCTTCGGCCATGGTTGCCGCATGGCAGTGCTGCCAGAGGGTTCTCATGCACAATCTCCTGTACTAGCGGTGTAGCTCGGCCGGCTCTGCAACTGGCTGGCCCTGCCCTGCCCGCGGCTTGCACCACAGCAGGTAGGACGCCACCAGGAACACCACCCAGACCACCCCGACGACCAACGCCGCCTGGGTGTCCGGGAAGTAACCGAGCACGCCAAAGATGAACACCATGAAGGCAATGGCCATGGCCGGGCCATAGGGCCAGAACGGTACCGGGAACTTCAGCTGGGCGACCTCTTCACGGCGCAGGCTCCGGCGCATGGCCACCTGGGTAACCAGGATCATCAGCCACACCCAGACGGTGGCGAAGGTGGCGATCGAGGCGATCAGCAGGAACACGTTCTCGGGGATAAGGTAGTTGAGCAGCACGCCCACCAGCAGTGCCGCCCCCATCACGACCACGGTCATCCACGGCACGCCGTGCCTGGACAACTTGCTGAAGCCGCGCGGCGCATGGCCTTGCTGGGCCAGGCCATACATCATGCGGCCGGCACCGAAGATGTCGCTGTTGATGGCCGAAATCGCCGCCGAGATCACCACCACGTTCAGCACCGCGGCCGCCGAACCGATACCCAGGTTGCTGAAGATCTGCACGAACGGGCTGCCCTGGCTACCGATCTGCGGCCATGGGTACAGGCACATCAGCACGAACAAGGTGAGCACATAGAACAGCAGGATGCGCAGCGGCACCGCGTTGATCGCCTTGGGGATCACGCGCTGTGGGTCTTTGGCCTCACCGGCCGTGACACCGATGATCTCGATGCCGCCAAAGGCGAACATCACCACGGCGAACGAGGCGATCAGGCCACCGACGCCATTGGGCATGAAGCCGCCATGGTCGAACAGGTTGCTCACGCCAATGGCATGCCCGCTGCCCACCTGGCTGAAGCCGAAGGCCATGATGCCCAGGCCGGCCAGGATCATCGCCACGATGGCGCCGACCTTGAGCAACGACAGCCAGAACTCCATTTCGCCAAAGACCTTGACGTTGCACAGGTTCAGGCCGCCAATCAGGAACACGATGCCCAGCACCCAGATCCAGCGGGCGACCTCGGGGAACCAGAACCCCATGTAGATGCCGAAGGCGGTCACGTCGGCAATGGCGACGATGACCATCTCGAAGGCGTAGGTCCAGCCGAGGATGAAGCCGGCCATGGGGCCGAGGTAGGTGGTGGCGTAGTGGCCGAACGAGCCGGCCACCGGGTTGTGCACGGCCATTTCGCCGAGGGCGCGCATGACCATGAACACGGCGGCGCCGCCGATCAGGTAGGCCAGCAACACGGCCGGGCCGGCCATCTGGATGGCCGAGGCAGAGCCGTAGAACAGCCCGGTGCCGATGGCCGAACCGAGGGCCATGAAACGGATGTGGCGGGCGCTTAGCCCACGCTTGAGACCTTGAGCTTGTTGCATGTCACGTCCTTGAATTGTTTTTGTGGTCGTGAGGTCGAGAGGGGGCTGCCTTGCAGCCAGATCGCCGGCAAGCCAGCCCCCTCACTGTGGGAGCCGGCTTGCCGGCGAGTGGGCCGCATGGCGGCCCCAGGGGCATTACAGGCTTGGCAGCACACCGGCCGGCAGCAAACCGGTCAGGCTCCCCTTGGCCAGCAGTTCCACGGCCTTCTCGATGTCTGGCGCAAAGAAACGGTCACGGTCATAGTGCGGCACTTCGCTGCGCAGCGCCTGGCGCGCCTGCTCCAGCTTGGTGGAGGTCTTCAGGCCTTTGCGCAGGTCGAGGCCCTGGCAGGCACCCAGCCATTCGATGGCCAGGACGCCTCGGGTATTCTCGGCCATTTCCCACAGGCGCTTGCCGGCAGCCGGGGCCATCGAAACGTGGTCTTCCTGGTTCGCCGAGGTGGGCAGGCTGTCGACGCTGTGCGGGTGGGACAGGGCCTTGTTCTCGCTGGCCAGCGCAGCAGCGGTCACCTGGGCAATCATGAAGCCGGAGTTGACCCCGCCGTTTTCCACCAGGAACGGCGGCAGCTGGGACATGTGCTTGTCCATCATCAGCGAGATGCGGCGCTCGCTGAGCGAGCCGATTTCGGCGATGGCCAGGGCAATGTTGTCGGCGGCCATGGCCACCGGCTCGGCGTGGAAGTTGCCGCCGGAAATCACGTCCCCTTCGGCAGCGAACACCAGCGGGTTGTCGGATACGGCGTTGGCTTCGACCCCCAGCACTTCGGCGGCCTGGCGCAACTGGGTCAGGCACGCACCCATGACCTGCGGCTGGCAGCGCAACGAATACGGGTCCTGCACCTTGTCGCAGTTCTTGTGCGACAGCGACACTTCGCTGGCGTCGCCCAGCAGGTCGCGGAAGCACGCCGCGGTGTCGATCTGGCCGCGCTGGCCCCGCACTTCGTGGATACGCGCATCGAATGGCGAACGCGAACCCAGCGCGGCTTCGACGCTCAGGCCACCGCAGGCAATGGCAGCGGCGTACAGGTCTTCACCCTGGAACAGGCCGCGCAGCGCATAGGCGGTGGAAGCCTGCGTGCCGTTGAGCAGGGCCAGGCCCTCCTTGGCGGCCAGGGTCAATGGCTCGAGGCCGGCCACCGCCAAGGCTTCGGTCGCTGACAGCCACTGACCCTTGTAGCGTGCCTTGCCTTCGCCCAGCAGCACCAGCGACATATGCGCCAAGGGGGCGAGGTCACCGGAAGCCCCGACCGACCCTTTCAGCGGGATGTGCGGGTAGACTTCGGCATTGACCAGGGCGATCAGCGCGTCGATGACCTTGCGGCGAATGCCGGAGAACCCGCGGCTGAGGCTGTTGATCTTCAGCACCATGATCAGCCGCACCAGGTCGTCATCCAGCGGCGCACCGACACCGGCAGCGTGGGACAGCACCAGCGAGCGTTGCAGGTTTTCCAGGTCGTGGCTGGCGATACGGGTCGACGCCAGCAGGCCAAAGCCGGTGTTGATCCCGTAGGCGGTGCGGTCTTCGGCAATGATCTGCTCAACGCAGGCCACACTGGCGTCAATGGCGGGCGCGGCGCTGGCATCCAGCTGCAAGCGCACGGGCGCGGCGTGAATGGCGCGCAGCTGGGCCAGGGTCAGGGTGCCTGGCTTGAGGGTGAATTCGGTCACTTTGCTACTCCAATCGCTTGGAGCCACAGGCCCGTCTGTGGTGCCTGTGCGCTCCTTCTTGTTGTTCAGTATCACCCCTGGCGGGGTGCGAGCCAAAGCCGGGGGTCAGCCCGTAATCATCGGCAGGTCCAGGCCCTGCTCCCTGGCGCAGTCGATGGCGATGTCGTAGCCGGCATCGGCGTGGCGCATGACACCGGTCCCCGGGTCGTTGGTCAGCACGCGGGCGATACGCTCGGCGGCTTCATCGGTACCGTCGCAAACGATGACCATGCCCGAGTGCTGCGAGAAGCCCATGCCTACGCCGCCACCGTGGTGCAGCGAGACCCAGGTGGCGCCGCCCGCGGTATTGAGCAAGGCGTTGAGCAGCGGCCAGTCGGAGACAGCGTCCGAGCCATCGCGCATGGCTTCGGTTTCGCGGTTGGGGCTGGCCACCGACCCGGAGTCCAGGTGGTCGCGGCCAATCACTACCGGCGCCGACAGCTCGCCGCTGCGGACCATTTCGTTGAACGCCAGGCCCAGCTTGGCACGCAGCCCCAGGCCAACCCAGCAGATACGCGCCGGCAAGCCCTGGAAGCTGATGCGCTCGCGGGCCATGTCCAGCCAGCGGTGCAGGTGGGCGTCGTCGGGGATCAGCTCCTTGACCTTGGCGTCGGTCTTGTAGATGTCGTCGGCCTCACCGGACAGCGCCGCCCAGCGGAACGGGCCAACGCCGCGGCAGAACAACGGGCGGATGTAAGCGGGTACGAAACCTGGGAAGTCGAAGGCGTTCGCGACGCCTTCTTCCTTGGCCATCTGGCGGATGTTGTTGCCGTAGTCGAACGTCGGGATGCCCTGCTTCTGGAAGTCGAGCATGGCCTGCACGTGCACGGCCATCGACTGCTTGGCGGCCTTGACCACTGCCGCAGGTTCGGTCTGCGCGCGGTCGCGGTACTGTTCCCAGGTCCAGCCGGCGGGCAGGTAACCGTTGAGTGGGTCGTGGGCGCTGGTCTGGTCGGTGACCATGTCCGGGCGCACGCCGCGCTTGACCAGTTCGGGCAGGATTTCCGCGGCGTTGCCGTGCAGGGCGATGGAGATTGCCTGGCCTTCGGCGGTGTACCTGGCGATGCGTGCCAGGGCGTCGTCGAGGTCGGTGGCCTGTTCATCCACGTAGCGGGTACGCAGACGGAAATCGATGCGGCTCTGCTGACATTCGATGTTCAGCGAGCAGGCGCCCGCCAGCGTCGCGGCCAGAGGCTGCGCACCGCCCATGCCGCCCAGACCGGCGGTTAACACCCAGCGCCCTTTCAGGCTGCCCTGATAGTGCTGGCGACCGGCTTCGACGAAGGTTTCATAGGTGCCCTGCACAATGCCCTGGCTACCGATGTAGATCCAGCTGCCGGCGGTCATCTGGCCGTACATCGCCAGCCCTTTGGCATCCAGCTCGTTGAAGTGCTCCCAACTGGCCCAGTGCGGCACCAGGTTGGAGTTGGCGATCAATACACGCGGGGCGTTGCTGTGGGTCTTGAACACCCCGACCGGCTTGCCCGATTGCACCAGCAGGGTTTCGTCGTCTTCCAGGCGGGTCAGGGTTTCGACGATCTTGTCGTAGCATGCCCAGTTGCGCGCGGCGCGGCCGATGCCCCCATAAACCACCAGCTCCTTCGGGTTCTCCGCGACCTGCGGGTCGAGGTTGTTCATCAGCATGCGCAGTGGCGCTTCGGTCAGCCAGCTTTTGGCGGTGAGCTTGTTGCCACGTGGGGCACGGATTTCAACGTCACGGTATTTATTGTTGTCGGTCACGGGAAGGGTCCTCTGCGGTCGAGCGCGGGCGGGTATGTCGTGGATAATATACAAACACACCTTTACTTGTATGTACAAGCATGGACAACCAAAATAATCGGAACGGTCCGTTGAATGGATCGGACAACAAAGGGGCCGCTGCGCGACCCAATCGCCGGCAAGCCAGCTCCCACAGGTGAACCTAGCCTTCGAGACTTGTGGCATACCTGTGGGAGATTCTATGGTTTCTGGCAAGGGTAGCCGCTGCATCTTCAGTGCCTGTGGGATCGAGCGCCGCCCGCGCGGCGCATCGCGAGCTGCGCTCGCTCCTACGTTTGTTTCGGGCCAGTAACCCCTGTGCCAGATGCGCGCGGCCGCCTTGTTTGTACGGCGCAATATTGAGGCATGCGCCAAGGCGTTCGCGCGCAAATCCCACAGGAATAATTGGCCCGAAACAAACGTAGGAGCGAGCGCAGCTCGCGATGCGCCGCGCGGGCGGCGCTCGCTCTAACAGGCGCTGCATACCTTGTGGCAAACACCTGTCAGCCCTGATGCGATCCCCGTGGGAGCTGGCTTGCCGGCGATTGGGCTGCAACGCAGCCCCGGCTATCTCAAGTTGGAATGAGTTCGATCAGGCAGCACCGCCCCTGCACATCCAGCTCCAGCAACGCTTCGTTGTCCTCCAGCCGCAGGCAGTCATACAACCCCAGCCGTTGCGCCTCACGCCCAGCCAAGGCCACCTCGACCTGATTACAGGCCGCAAACAGCAACACCGTCGACGCCGAGGTGTACATTCGCTGGGTACCGTCCAGCCACTGCAACCGCGCCCGGTAACGCTGCGGCGCATAGATCAGGTTGAAATCCCGAATCGCACCGCCCAGCAACCTGCAACTGACCTGGCTCTCGCCACTGAAGGCAAATGCATCGCAGGCCAGCAATGGCCGGCTGGCCTGGCCGTCCACCACCAGGCGCATGCCGTCGCCCTGCAGCACAGTGATGATCCGCTGGTAACCGGCAAACGTGGAAAAGCCGCCCGAGTCCTCGATATCGGCGATCGACAGGCGCCAGCCGAAGCCGTCCAGGCCTTCGCCGCTGTCGCGGGTGATTTCTTCAGTGAAACCGCCACCGTTCTTCCATGGCATGCGCGGGTAATCCTGCGCGCGCAACACCTGCAACTGGCTCATTTGCTGAAACGCCCCTCCAGGCGATGACGGGATCCGGGGTGGATCAACCGCGCGGCAGTCACCGGCTGGCGGCCCGACCAGGTGCGGCGCCGAATCAGCAGGCAAGGCTCGCCCCGCTCGATCTGCAACAGCCGGCATTCCTCCGGCTCGGCGAGGATCGCCTCGACCACGTGCTCGCCTTCGGTCAACGGCGCCACCTGGGACAGGTAGGCGTAGGGCGTCTGCCGGGTGAAATCCTGCTTGAGGTAGTCGGGGGCGATCGCCGCATTGACGTAACGGTCCTCGATCTGCACCGGCACGCCGTTCTCGAAATGCACGATCAGCGAATGAAACACCCGCTGGCCCTCGCGCATGTCCAGGGCCAAGGCGCGCTCCGAGCCGGCCGCTTCCTCGGTGAGGGTGATGACCTGACACGTATGCTTGTGGCCACGGGCGGCAATTTCGTCGGCGATGTTGTTCACCTCGAACAGCGCCGACCGACCTTTGGGCTCAGCCACGAAAGTGCCCACCCCTTGCATGCGCACCAGCAGGCCTTCGGCCGTGAGTTCACGCAGGGCGCGGTTGATGGTCATGCGGCTGAAGCCGAGCTCGTTGACCAGCTCGCTCTCCGAGGGGACCCGGTGATGCGGCGGCCAGCTGCCGTTGTCGATCTGCTGGACGATCATCTGTTTGACCCGCGCATACAGCGGCGCCGGGCCCTCGCCCATCTGGGCAACCAGCGCGGAGACAGGAGGTGTCGGCACGGCGTTGGATCCTTGTGCGAATTTAATGGGCTGTAGCTTGCCGCAGTTTACCCGGCAGGCAAACGCCTGTATATGTATATACAAGCTAACAATTACAGGATTCGCACCATGCCCGCCTACTTCGCCGAACGTGCCCTGCTGCCCAGCGGCTGGGCCCGCCATGTCCGCATCGAGGTCGCCGGCGATGGCTACGTGGCCAGTATCGAGCCAGGGGCTGCGCCCGAGGGTGCCGAACGGCTCGCCGGGCCCTTGGTCCCCGGCATGCCCAACCTGCACTCGCATGCCTTTCAGCGCGCCATGGCGGGGCTGGCCGAGGTTGCTGGCAACCCCAACGACAGCTTCTGGACCTGGCGCGACCTGATGTACCGGCTGGTCGGCCAGATCAGCCCAGAACAACTGCAGGTCATTGCCCGGCAGCTGTACATCGAGATGCTCAAGGCCGGCTACACCGCGGTCGCCGAGTTTCACTATGTGCACCATGACCAGGCCGGCAAGCCCTACGCCGACCCCGCCGAGTTATCCCGCCGCATCAGTGCGGCCGCCGCTGACAGTGGTATCGGCCTGACCTTGTTGCCGGTGCTGTACAGCCATGCCGGGTTCGGTGGCCTGGCGCCGAACCACGGCCAGCGGCGCTTCATCAATACCACCGACCAATACCTGCAACTGCAGGCGCAGCTGGCCCCCGCGCTGGCCACACAGCCCGCGCAGCGCCTGGGCCTGTGCTTCCACTCGCTACGGGCGGTGGCGCCAGCGCAGCTCGCCGAAGTGCTGGCGGCCAGTGACACGCAAGCACCGGTGCATATCCATATCGCCGAGCAGCAGAAGGAAGTCGACGACTGCCTGGCTTGGAGCGGCCTGCGGCCCCTGCAGTGGCTGTATGAGCATGTCGACGTCGACCGGCGCTGGTGCCTGGTACACGCCACCCACGCAGCTCCCGACGAGGTCGCAGCCATGGCCCGCAGCGGCGCGGTGGCAGGCCTGTGCCTGACCACTGAAGCCAACCTGGGCGACGGGATTTTCCCGGCCGTGGAGTTCCTGGCCCAGGGCGGGCGCATGGGCATTGGTTCAGACAGCCATGTATCGCTGAGCGTGGTCGAGGAATTACGCTGGCTGGAATATGGCCAGCGGCTGCGTGACCAGCGCCGCAACCGCCTGTATCGGGGTGATCAGCCAATGGTCGGGCGCACCCTGTATGACGCCGCGCTGGCGGGCGGCGCCCAGGCGCTGGGGCAGCCAATCGGCGCGCTGGCCGTGGGCAAACGTGCCGACTGGCTGGTGCTCGACGGGCAGGACCCTTACCTGGCGATTGCCGAGGATGATGCCATCCTCAACCGCTGGCTGTTTGCCGGCGGCGATCGCCAGGTGCGCGATGTGATGGTGAATGGGCAGTGGGTAGTGCGCCAGGGGCGGCATGCACAGGAGGAACAAAGCCGGGTGGCATTTGCCGAGGTACTGCGGCAGTTGCTGGGGTAATGCAGGGCCATCACCAAGCTTGAGAACTGTGTAGTACCTGTGGGAGCGGGCGTGTCGAGGCGTCGAACCGCCGCGAACAATACACCGCGGTGGCTGGCACCGGCTACGCCGGTGTTCGCGGCGGTTCGACGCCTCGACACGCCCGCTCCCACAAGGACCCTACTAAATCAGTAAGTTATGTAGTGTTCTATGAGAGATGGCTTGCCGGCGATAAGGCCGGCAATGCTGCCATCAATGCATCTTGACGATCTGCTGGTCGGAAGCGCGCCAGATCAAGCGGCTGGTGTCATAGCCCTGCTGACGGGCCTTGGCCAGCAGGCTCTCGCGCTGCCAGGCCGGCAGGGTCGGCGTGCGTGACAGGATCCACAGGTACTTGCGGTCCGGGCTGCCAACGATGGCGGTGCGGTAGTGTTCGTCAACGTACAGAATCCAGTATTCACCCCGCGCCACGCCCGGCACCAGCTTGGTGAACCAGTTATCGAACTCGACCCACAATTTATCGGTATGGCCCGGCTCCTGGATATTGGCATGCCCCTCAGCGCGCAACCATTCGTCACCCATGGTGCGGCAACGGTTGAGTACCCCGTAGCTGCCATCGGGCTTGAGGTTGTAATGGGCCTCGGACTGTTCGCAGCCCTCCTGGAAGCGCATGGGCAGGCGTGCCAGCTCGTACCATTTGCCCTGGTAACGCTTGAGGTCTACGTTGCCGGCGGTTTTCGGCGCCAGCGGGTCATGCACAGAGCCTGCGCAACCGCCCAGCAGCACCGCCAGGCATACCGCCATCAGCAGGTACACACGCCTCATTTGAGGCCCTGCCCTGAGTACATCAACACTTTGTCAGCCGCATACTGCACGCTGATGAAGCTCTTCTCGTCCCCCCAGGTGCAGCTGCTCATGCCCAACGCGCCGGAACATTCGGTCGGCGTGCCGAGCAGCTGCTCGACCTCGGCCTTGCTCATACCGGCCTTGATCTTGGAATAGTTTTCCTGGTTGATCTTGCTGCAGGCAGTCAGCACGACGCACAGCGACAACAGGGCGAGGGAACGCAACGACATTGAAGGACACTCCTGGGAAAATGAGACAGGCGAGTGGCCTGCAGTGACCTTCGACGTGAAAATCCCTCCTTTGTTCCCTGCCCTGCCCCCTGTACCCCTACACCATTGGTCGGATGGCCACTACTGTGCGATTAATCACAAAGCATTAGTTAACGGCCAATAAAAAAGCCGCCCCTTGTAGGGGCGGCCTTGTGTGGCGATGGCCTGCGCAGCAGGGCCCTGCAATCTCAGAACCTGGACCCGGGCTCCAGCAGGAAGTCCATCTCTTCGCTGGTGCTCGGGCGATCCAGCACCAGGTTGCGGTGCGGGAAGCGACCGAACCGGGCGATCACCCGCTGGTGCTGCTCGGCGTAGTCGAGGAAGCCTTCGAACAACCGGCGGCTGGCCTCGGGCTGTTCGCCCAGCAGCACCTGAAAGCGCTCGACGCACAGGTTTTGCCAGTCCAGCACCTCGGCGTGCTCCAGCACCACCAGCACGAATACCCGCTGGATCGGCAGCAGCTGGTAGTCCCAGCCCTTCTGCAGGCCCTGCATGGCCACCACCTGGGCACGCCGGTCACCCTCGAAGGCGCGCGGCGTGTCGCGGTAGATCATGCGTGGCAGCTGGTCGAGCAGCAGCAGCAGGCCCAACCAGCCCTGCGGGCTTTGCTGCCACTCGTCGAGCCCGCCGGCCAGGGCGTGCTCCACCAGTTCACCGAACTGCGCATGGGCCTCGGCATCGTGGTGCTTGCCGAACCACAGCGTGCTCTTCTCGTCAGCCACGGCCTGGGCACTGGTGCCCCAACCGAACCACCATTCCAGCAACGGCTGCCAAGGTGCGAGCATGACTTACTCCTTGTGGTAGGCGGTAACGCGCTCGACCTCTTCTTTCGAGCCAAGAATGACCGACACACGCTGGTGCAGGCTTTCTGGCTTGATGTCGAGGATGCGATCGTAACCATTGGTAGAAGCGCCACCGGCCTGTTCGATGATGAACGACATCGGGTTGGCTTCGTACATCAGGCGCAGCTTGCCCGGCTTGCTTGGCTCGCGGGCGTCACGTGGGTACATGAACAGGCCGCCACGGGTCAGGATGCGGTGCACGTCGGCCACCATCGAGGCGATCCAGCGCATGTTGTAGTTCTTTTTCAGCGGGCCGGTCTCGCCTGCCAGCAACTCGCCGACGTAGCGCTGCACCGGGGCTTCCCAGTGACGCTGGTTGGACATGTTGATGGCGAACTCGGCGGTGGTTTCCGGCACGCGGATGTTCTCGTGGGTAAGCACGAAGCTGCCCAGCTCGCGGTCCAGGGTGAAGCCCTTCACGCCGTTGCCCAGGGTGAGGATGAGCATGGTCTGCGGGCCGTAGATGGCGTAGCCGGCAGCCACCTGCTGGGTGCCTGGCTGCAGGAAGGCGTTTTCGTTCAGGGTTTCGTTCTGGCTCAGGTACTCGTTAGGGCAACGCAGTACCGAGAAGATGGTGCCGACCGACACGTTGACGTCGATGTTCGACGAACCGTCCAGTGGGTCGAAGACCAGCAGGTAGGCGCCTTTGGGGTACTTGCCCGGAATCTGGTAGGCGTTGTCCATTTCTTCCGAGGCCATGCCGGCAAGGTGGCCGCCCCACTCGTTGGCCTCCAGCAGGATATCGTTGGAAATCACGTCCAGTTTCTTCTGGACTTCGCCCTGCACGTTTTCCGTGCCCATGCTGCCCAGCACACCGCCGAGGGCGCCCTTGGACACGTGATGGCTGATTTCCTTGCACGCACGCGCCACCACTTCGATCAGGAAGCGCAGATCGGCAGGGGTATTGTTGCTGCGGGTCTGCTCAATCAGATAGCGACTCAGGGTAACGCGGGACATGTATGGCTCCGAAAGGATGGGGGAGATGAAAAACCCCCGCAGTTTACAGGGAGAGTTGCAGGCTAGCGAGTGATGAGACTCGCCACGGCACTCTGACGGCACAATAGGTCGGTAGTTCAGCGTGTGCCAGGCCGGTGGTCGGCGCCCGCCTTCTTCACGAGCGAGCCCGTGAAGCAGGCGGTGCAGGCACCTTCAATCCAGCGCCTTCCAGATCTGCGTAGCATATTCGCGAATGGTCCGGTCCGACGAGAACCAGCCCATCCGCGCCGTGTTCAGCACCGCCATGCGCCACCATTGCTCCGGCGTGTGCCACAAGTCCTCGACGCGCTGCTGGGCATCCCAGTAGGCATCGAAATCGGCACATACCAGGAAGCGGTCATACGCCACCAGCCCATCGATCAAGCCGGTGTAGCGCGAAGGGTCGTCCGGCGAGAACACACCGCTGCGAATCGCCTGCAGTACGTCGTTGAGGCGGTTGGACGCAGCAATCGCCGCCGTGGCGCCAAAATCACCCGCCCGCTTGCGCGCCTCGACCTGCTGGGCGGTCAGGCCGAATATGAACATGTTGTGGGCACCGACCTGCTCGCACATTTCCACGTTGGCCCCATCCAGGGTACCGATGGTCAGTGCGCCGTTCAGGCCGAACTTCATGTTGCTGGTACCCGAGGCTTCGTAACCGGCCGTGGAAATCTGCTCGGAGAGGTCCGCAGCCGGAATGATGCTCTCGGCCAGGCTGACGTTGTAGTTGGGCAGGAACACCACCTTCAACTGGCCACGCACGGTCGGGTCGTTGTTCACCACCCGGGCGATGTCGTTGGTCAGCTTGATGATCAGCTTGGCCTGGTGGTAGCTGGCCGCCGCCTTGCCGGCGAAAATCTTCACCCGCGGCACCCAATTGGTGCCAGGGTCGTTGCGCATGGCCTGGTACAGGGCCACGGTATGCAGCAGGTTGAGCAACTGGCGCTTGTACTCGTGAATACGCTTGACCTGCACGTCGAACAGCGCTTCGGGGTTGACCGTTACGCCAACGCGGTCCTGGATGATGCTGGCCAGGGCACGCTTGCTGTGCAGGCGCTGAGCCGCGAACTGCTTGCGGAAACCCGCCTTGTCGGCGAACGGCACCAAACCGGCCAGGCGCCCCTCCGGGTCGTCCTTGAGCTCCGGCCCCAGCGCCTCCACCAGCATGTCGGTGAGTTGCGGGTTGGACTGGTACAACCAGCGGCGGAAGGTAATGCCGTTGGTCTTGTTGTTGATACGCTGCGGATACAACTTGTGCAGTTCGGCGAACACCGTGCTCTTCATCAGCTGGCTGTGCAACGCCGAAACGCCGTTGACGCTGTGCGAGCCGAGGAATGCCAGGTTGCCCATGCGAACTCGGCGGCCGTTGTCTTCCTCGATCAGCGACACCGCCCGCAGCACGTCGAAGTCGTGCAGGCCTTTGGCACGCAGGCTGTCGATATGGTACGCGTTGATCAGGTAGATGATCTGCATGTGCCGCGGCAGCATGCGCTCCATCAACGCCACCGGCCAGGTTTCCAGCGCTTCGGGCAACAGGGTGTGGTTGGTGTAGGCCAAGGTGCCGACGGTCAGCTCCCAGGCCTTGTCCCATGGGATTTCGTGCTGGTCCACCAGCAAGCGCATCAGCTCCGCCACGGCAATGGACGGGTGCGTGTCGTTGAGCTGGATGGCGGCCGCATCGGGCAGGTTGAGCAGCGAGGCATGCTGGTTCAGGTGGCGGCGCAGCAAGTCCTGCAGTGATGCCGATACGAAGAAATACTCCTGGCGCAGGCGCAGTTCCTGCCCGGCCTCGGTACTGTCCGCCGGGTACAGCACCCGCGAAATGCTCTCGGCACGTGCCACCTCGGCCACTGCGCCCAGGTGGTCACCGGCGTTGAAACGCTCCAGGTGCAGCTCTTCCAGCGCCCGTGCCCGCCACAGGCGCAGAGTGTTGACGCTCGAACCCCGCCAGCCGACCACCGGCGTGTCGTACGCTACCGCACGCACGGTCTCGCCAGGTGACCACACCTGGCGTTGGTTGCCATGGTTGTCGTGCACCGTTTCGACGCTACCGCCAAAGCTGATCGGGTAGATCACTTCGGCCCGCTCGAACTCCCACGGGTTGCCGAAGTCCAGCCAGTTCTCGGTCTGCTCCTGCTGCCAACCATCGACCAGTGCCTGGCGGAACAAGCCATGCTCGTAGCGGATACCGTAGCCATGGGCGGCAATGCCCAGGGTCGACATGCTTTCCATGAAGCAGGCGGCTAGACGCCCCAGGCCACCGTTGCCCAGTGCGGCATCGGGCTCCAGCAGGCGGATGCGCTCCAGGTCCACGTCCAGGTCTTGCAGGGCCTCTCGGGCGATGTCCAGCAAGCCCAGGTTGCTCAGGCTGTCGTAGAGCAGGCGGCCAATCAGAAACTCCAGGGAAAGGTAGTAGACCCGTTTCTGGCTACGCCGGTAGGCCTGGCGGGTGTGGTCCATCCAGTGGTCGACCATGTGATCGCGCGCGGCCAGGGCGATGGCTTCGAACCAGTCATGGTCGAAGGCGTGCTCCGGGTCCTTGCCAACCGCATAGGTCAGCTTGTTCAGTACGGCAGCGCGAAAATCCGCGACTTCGGCGTCACGAGCTTCAGGTTCCTGGGACATGGGGCATCCTCGGGCAAGTTGACGAAAGCGGAGGGAGAATGTTCAGACTAGACCCTTCGACAGGGAGAGACAGTTACGGTTCGCAGTTTTCATGCCGACTTGGTGATTCCGGCAAAAGGTTGTTCATAAATTGAACAATTCCGGTATCATCGCGCGCCCCAAGACCGTGATCCGCCCCTGATAAAGATGAAAACGACCCTGATCGCCGCAGCCGAAGTCGACCGCCTGGAGACCTGGCAGCGCTACACCAGCAACATGTGCCATGGCTGCCATTCGACCTGCTGCACCCTGCCGGTAGAGGTGAAGATCAAGGATCTGATCCGCATCGGCGTAGTCGATGAATTCGAGAAAGACGAACCGCCGAAGAACGTGGCCAAGCGTTTGCAGAAAGAAGGCATCATCGAGCGCTTCAACCAGAAGTCAGGCATCTTCACCCTGACCCGGATGAGCAACGACGACTGCATGTATCTGGATCGCAAAAGCCGCCTGTGCACCATTTATGACAAGCGCCCGGACACCTGCCGCAACCACCCCAAGGTTGGCCCCCGGCCGGGGTATTGTGCGTACAAGCCCAAGGTGGTCGGGCGCTAAGCGTTAGCCGTCAAGGGCCTCTTCGCGGGCTTGCCCGCGAAAAGGGCCAACGCAAATTCTGCAAGCATAAAAAAACGCCCCCGGCCTTTCGACCGGGGGCGCTTTTATTCAGCCTGAGCTAACTCAGTTCTTGGCTTTCTTGGCAGCGCGGGTACGCTCGCCTTCGTCCAGGATCTTCTTGCGCAGACGGATCGACTTAGGCGTGACTTCGCACAGCTCGTCGTCCTGGATGAATTCCAGGGCCTGTTCCAGGGTGTGGCGAACTGGCGGTACCAGGGCGATAACTTCGTCTTTGCCCGAAGCACGCATGTTGTCCAGCTTCTTGCCCTTGGTCGGGTTCACGCCCAGGTCGTTGTCACGGCTGTTCAGGCCGATGATCTGACCGTTGTAGATCTCCTGGCCGTGTTCAACGAACAGCTTGCCGCGAGCCTGCAGGGTTTCCAGCGAGTAGGTCAGTGCCTTGCCGGTTTCGACCGACACCAGAACACCGTTCAGGCGGCCAGACATCTGGCCCGACTTCATGGTGTCGTAGCGGTCGAAGATCGAGGTCAGGATGCCTGCACCGTTGGTCAGGGTCAGGAACTGGTTACGGAAGCCGATCAGACCACGGGCTGGAATGTTGTATTCCAGGCGAACACGGCCCTTGCCATCCGGCACCATGTTGGTCAGGTCACCCTTACGCAGGCCCATCTCTTCCATGACCTTGCCCTGGGATTCTTCAGGGATGTCGATGGTGACGTTCTCGAACGGTTCCTGCTTCACGCCGTCGACTTCGCGGATGATCACTTCAGGGCGGCCAACAGCCATCTCGAAGCCTTCACGACGCATGGTTTCGATCAGTACCGACAGGTGCAGCTCGCCACGGCCCGATACCTTGAACTTGTCAGGGGAATCGGTTTCCTGAACGCGCAGGGCCACGTTGTACAGCAGCTCCTTGTCCAGACGGTCCTTGATGTTGCGGCTGGTCACGAACTTGCCTTCTTTACCGCAGAATGGCGAGTCGTTGACCTGGAAGGTCATGGAAACGGTTGGCTCGTCAACGGTCAGCGGCTTCATCGCCTCTACCGCGTCTGGGGCGCACAGGGTGTCGGAGATGAACAGCTCGTCGAAACCGCTGATGCAGACGATGTCGCCAGCCTGAGCTTCTTCGACGTCGACGCGGTGCAGGCCGTGGTGGCCCATCAGTTTCAGGATACGGCCGTTACGCTTCTTGCCGTTGGTGTCGATGGCGACAACCGGGGTGTTCGGCTTGACGCGACCACGGGCGATACGACCAACGCCGATAACACCGAGGAAGCTGTTGTAGTCCAGTGCGGAGATCTGCATCTGGAACGGGCCGTCACGGTCAACAGACGGTGCTGGTACGTTGTCGACGATCGACTGGTACAGCGCAGTCATGTCTTCGCCCATGGCGGTGTGGTCCAGACCGGCGATGCCGTTCAGGGCCGAGGCGTAGACGACTTTGAAGTCCAGCTGTTCATCGGTGGCACCGAGGTTGTCGAACAGGTCGAAGATCTGGTCCAGAACCCAGTCCGGACGCGCGCCCGGGCGGTCGACCTTGTTGATCACGACGATGGGCTTCAGGCCGGCTTCGAAGGCCTTCTTGGTCACGAAGCGGGTTTGCGGCATCGGGCCGTCCTGGGCGTCGACCAGCAGCAGCACCGAGTCGACCATCGACATTACACGCTCGACCTCGCCACCGAAGTCGGCGTGGCCGGGGGTGTCGACGATGTTGATGTGGTAGCCGTTCCAGTTGATGGCGGTGTTCTTCGCCAGAATGGTAATACCGCGCTCTTTTTCCTGGTCGTTGGAGTCCATGACGCGCTCGTCGTTGAGCTCGTTACGCTCCAGGGTGCCGGACTGACGCAGGAGTTTGTCGACCAGGGTGGTTTTACCATGGTCAACGTGGGCGATGATGGCGATGTTACGCAGATTTTCGATCACAAGTGTATCTCGATCAGAGGATTCGGTTGCCGCCCAGTGTAGGCGGCGAATATGTACTGTTTAAGGCTCAGCGGGCCCGGCGGTCGGGAGGGCGATGGCGGATACTGCCGCCATACAGCCCCGGCGTCTTATGTCGGACGATAAACACGCACATTGGCATGTCCCTCACTGAGCAGGTGGTGTGCGTGCAAACGGCTCATCACACCCTTGTCGCAATACAGCAAGTACTGGCGCGTGGGGTCCAGGTGCTTGAACTTGCTGTTGATGGCATAGAACGGCATGGCCTGGACCTCGATACCTTCCAGTACCAGAGGCTGATCTTCCTGGGCGTCGGGGTGACGAATGTCGATGACGATCTGGCCTGGCAGCGCCTCGGCCACTTCCTCGATTTCGATGTCCTTGCCCAATTCATCAATCACGTGGTCGATGGAAATGAACTTGGCGCGCTCCAGGGCGCGCTCCAGCACGGCCATGTCGAACTGCTTTTCTTCGTGCTCCATGCGGTGGCGCTTGGCATGGGTGGTCGGGTTCACCGAGATCACGCCACAGTATTCCGGCATGTGCTTGGCGAAGTCGGCGGTGCCGATTTCGGTGGCCTGGTCGATGATGTCCTGCTTGTGCGTGGCCAGCAGCGGGCGCAGCACCAGCTTGTCGGTGGCCGAGTCGATGATCGACAGGTTCGGCAAGGTCTGGCTCGATACCTGGGAAATCGCCTCGCCGGTCACCAATGCGTCGATCTGCAGGCGGTCGGCCATATGCGCGGCGCCGCGCAGCATCATGCGCTTGAGGGTCACGCCCATGTAGCTGTTGTCGACCTTGTTGAGGATTTCGCCAACCACTTCCTCGAACGGCACGCTGATGAACAGCACGCGCTGGCTGCTGCCGTACTTCTTCCACAGGTAATGGGCCACTTCCATCACGCCCAGCTCGTGGGCACGGCCGCCAAGGTTGAAGAAGCAGAAATGGGTCATCAGGCCACGGCGCATCATCTGGTAGGCCGCCACGGTGGAGTCGAAGCCACCGGACATCAGCACCAGGGTCTGCTCCAGCGCACCGAGCGGGTAACCGCCAATGCCATTGTGCTGGTTGTGGATCACGTACAGGCGCTGGTTGCGGATTTCGATGCGCACCATCACCTCGGGGTTCTTCAGCGCGATGCCGGCAGCGCCGCATTGCTGGCGCAGCTGGCTGCCGACGTAACGGTCGACGTCCATCGAGGTGAAGTCATGGTGACCACCGCGCTTGCAGCGCACGGCGAAGTGCTTGCCGGCCAGCAGGTGGCCAAAATGGTGCTTGCACTTGGCGACGATATCGTCGAAGTCACCCAGCGGGTATTCCTCTACCTGCAGGAAATGGGTAATACCCGGGGTGCAGGTGAGGCGCTCGATCATCTCGCGCTGGACTTTCTCGTCTTCGACGCGGGTAACCACTTCGAGGTTGTCCCACACACCATCCACCGCAAGCTCAGGGTCGAGGTCCTTGAGCACGTTGCGGATATTCTTGCCGAGCTGGCGGATGAAGCGCTTGCGCACCGGCCGGCTCTTGATGGTGATTTCTGGGAAGACTTTGACGATGAGTTTCATTGGTTAACAGCGCGCGCAGGGCCTGCCGAAAATGAGGGGCGCGAATTATATCGGAAATTGCTCAGGATTTGACCAACTTTTGATCAGAAGCTTTGAGATAAATGTCAGCGCAGGATTTTTTGGTGCCCGTGAGACCGAGCGCCGCGCGGGCGGCGCTCGATCTCACAGGCGATGAAGCCCTCAAAGAAAGCACACCCTCCAGGTCGTGCACCATACCGGTGCACGAATATCAAAATCCGCATCTAAAAAGTGCACACTCCAAGCCGAGCCCCCCGCAAAATGCCTGCAAACGCCCCCTTTTATCCCGCCCTCGCCATTTTCGGGCACTGGCATGCAATTTGCTCCCTTGTGAGGCAGGTAAGCTTGGCCGACTATCCGCGCCCGGCAACACCCTTTTTCCAGGGCAGCGGCCCACCGCGCTCTAGACCATCCGGAGGACAACATGTCGAAGTCGGTTCAACTCATCAAAGATCATGACGTCAAGTGGATTGATCTGCGTTTCACGGACACCAAAGGTACTCAGCACCACGTGACCATGCCGGCGCGCGATGCGCTGGACGAAGACTTCTTCGAAGTCGGCAAGATGTTCGACGGTTCCTCCATCGCTGGCTGGAAAGGCATCGAAGCTTCCGACATGATCCTGATGCCGGTTGACGAAACCGCCGTTCTGGACCCGTTCACCGAAGAACCAACCCTGATCATCACCTGCGACATCGTCGACCCGTCGAGCATGCAGGGCTACGACCGCGACCCACGTGCCATCGCCAAGCGTGCCGAAGAGTACCTGAAGAGCACCGGCATCGGTGACACTGTCTTCGCCGGCCCGGAGCCAGAGTTCTTCATCTTCGACGAAGTCAAGTTCCAGTCGGACATCTCCGGCTCGATGTTCAAGATCTTCTCCGAGCAAGGCTCGTGGATGACCGGCGCTGACGTGGAAGGCGGCAACAAAGGCCACCGCCCAGGCGTGAAAGGCGGCTACTTCCCGGTTCCGCCGTTCGACCACGACCACGAAATCCGTACTGCCATGTGCAACGCACTGGAAGAAATGGGCCAGACCGTCGAAGTTCACCACCACGAAGTGGCAACTGCCGGCCAGAACGAAATCGGTGTCAAGTTCAACACCCTGGTGAAGAAGGCTGACGAAGTCCAGGCGCTGAAGTACGTTGTGCACAACGTTGCCGACGCCTACGGCCGTACCGCTACCTTCATGCCGAAGCCACTGTACGGCGACAACGGTTCGGGCATGCACGTGCACATGTCGATCTGGAAAGACGGCAAGAACACCTTCTCCGGCGAAGGCTATGCCGGCCTGTCCGACACCGCCCTGTATTTCATCGGCGGTATCATCAAGCACGGTAAGGCCCTGAACGGCTTCACCAACCCGTCGACCAACTCGTACAAGCGTCTGGTTCCAGGTTTCGAAGCCCCGGTGATGCTGGCCTACTCGGCGCGCAACCGTTCCGCTTCGATCCGTATTCCTTACGTTGGCAGCCCTAAAGCCCGCCGTATCGAAGCCCGCTTCCCGGACCCATCGGCCAACCCGTACCTGGCCTTCGCAGCACTGCTGATGGCTGGCCTGGACGGTATCCAGAACAAGATCCACCCAGGCGACGCGGCCGACAAGAACCTGTACGACCTGCCGCCAGAAGAAGCCAAGAACATCCCGCAAGTGTGCGGCAGCCTGAAAGAAGCTCTGGAAGAGCTGGATAAAGGCCGTGCGTTCCTCACCAAGGGCGGCGTGTTCTCCGACGACTTCATCGACGCCTTCATCGAGCTCAAGAGCGAAGAAGAAATCAAGGTCCGCACCTTCGTGCACCCGCTGGAATACGAGCTGTACTACAGCTGCTGATCTGATCGGCGCCCGGCGCCGGTGAGCTGATCAAACGGCCTCCCTCGGGAGGCCGTTTTCGTTTCTGCCGTCACTATTTTCGGAAGCGTCCTACCCCCGAGGATCAGGCAACACCGCCACACTCGGGCCTTCACCCTATGCTCTGGAGGTCTGTCATGCGTCATTTCCCCTTCGCCGCAGTGGCTGTATTGGCCCTGACCGGTTGCACCGCAGAAGCACCGCCGGATACGGCGTTATCCGCGCTGCTCGACAACATCGAACGTCGCCTGGCCCTGGCTGAAGCCGTGGCGCTGCACAAGTGGGACACTGGCCAGCCCGTGCAGGCAACGCTGCGCGAGCAACAAGTGCTGGCGAATGTCCGTGCTGCCGCACCTGGCCACGGACTGGCACCACAACGCGCCGAGGCGTTTTTCGCCGACCAGATGGAAGCCAACAAGTTGCTGCAATACACCCTGCTGTCCGACTGGCACCGCGAGGGCGCGGCGCCGCACACGCAACGCCGCGACTTGCAGACTGACATCCGCCCGCAACTGGATGACCTGCAGGGCACACTCCTGCAAAAGCTGGCAGCCTTCGACCGTGAGCCCGCGGCAGGCTGCAGCACACGGCTGGCCAAGGAACTGGCCGGCCGTTCCGCGCCCCAGCCACTGCACCAGGCCTTGGTTCGCGCCACCGGTCAATTGTGCGATAAATCCTGAAAGCTCTATGCTCCTTATTGGTGCATTCTTGCGGGCGACGCCCTTGAATGCACCCCAAAAAAGGTCACAAGAAACGTTAAACCAGAACATTCTGGTGCGAATCTGCGCGATTTCGGGTGCTCATCGGACAATTCCGCTTCTTTTCGGAGCTTTGGTTTGTTTCTTGCATTTTATGCACTGAAACTGGAATCAGCGGATTCACTGCGCCCCGGGTTCTGGCTGCACCCTGCCAGACAAGCGCCAAAAGAGGTCAACGACGCCTTATGACCATCAGCGATGCACAGCACCGTCTGCTTCTGGACAACCTGACCACCGCCACGCTATTGCTCAACGGTGAGCTGCGCCTGGAATACATGAACCCAGCTGCAGAAATGTTGCTGGCGGTCAGTGGCCAGCGCAGTCACGGGCAGTTCATCAGCGAACTGTTCACTGAATCGACCGAGGCGCTCAGCTCGTTGCGCCAGGCGGTCGAGCAGGCGCACCCGTTTACCAAACGCGAAGCACAACTGACGTCCCTGACCGGGCAGACGATCACGGTCGACTACGCGGTAACGCCAATCCTGCACCAGGGCCAGACCCTGCTGCTGCTGGAGGTGCACCCGCGCGACCGGCTGCTGCGCATCACCAAGGAAGAGGCGCAACTGAGCAAACAGGAAACCACCAAGATGCTGGTGCGGGGCCTGGCTCACGAAATCAAGAACCCCCTCGGGGGCATCCGCGGCGCCGCCCAGCTGCTGGCCCGCGAGCTGCCCGAAGACGGCCTGCGCGACTACACCAATGTGATCATCGAAGAGGCCGACCGCCTGCGCAACCTGGTCGACCGCATGCTGGGCTCGAACAAGCTGCCCTCGCTGGCCATGACCAACATCCATGAAGTACTGGAGCGGGTCTGCAGCCTGGTCGAAGCCGAAAGCCAGGGCTGCATCACATTGGTGCGCGACTACGACCCAAGCCTGCCGGATGTCCTGATCGACCGCGAACAGATGATCCAGGCCGTGCTCAATATCGTGCGCAACGCCATGCAGGCGATCAGTTCGCAGAACGAACTGCGCCTGGGCCGCATCACCTTGCGCAGCCGCGCCTTGCGCCAGTTCACCATCGGCCACGTGCGCCATCGCCTGGTGGCCCGGGTGGAGATCATCGACAACGGCCCGGGCATCCCGCTGGAACTGCAAGACACCCTCTTCTATCCCATGGTCAGCGGTCGCCCGGACGGTACCGGGCTCGGCCTGGCCATTACCCAGAACATCATCAGCCAGCACCAGGGCCTGATCGAGTGTGAAAGCCACGCAGGCCATACCGCCTTCTCGATCTACCTGCCTCTGGAACAAGGAGCCACCGCCTCATGAGCCGAAGTGAAACCGTATGGATCGTCGACGATGATCGCTCCATCCGCTGGGTCCTGGAAAAAGCCCTGCAACAGGAAGGCATGACCACCCAGAGCTTCGATAGCGCAGACGGTGTCATGGGCCGCCTGGCCCGCCAGCAGCCGGACGTGATCATTTCCGACATCCGCATGCCGGGGGCCAGCGGCCTCGACCTGCTGGCGCAGATTCGCGAGCAGCACCCACGCCTGCCGGTCATCATCATGACCGCCCATTCCGACCTGGACAGCGCCGTGGCATCGTACCAAGGCGGTGCTTTCGAGTACCTGCCCAAGCCGTTCGACGTGGACGAGGCGGTTTCGCTGGTCAAGCGGGCCAACCAGCACGCCCAGGAGCAGCAAGGGCTGGACGTGCCACAAAGCCTGGCGCGCACACCGGAGATCATCGGTGAAGCCCCGGCGATGCAGGAGGTGTTCCGCGCCATTGGCCGCCTCAGCCACTCCAACATCACCGTGCTGATCAATGGCGAGTCCGGTACCGGCAAAGAACTGGTAGCCCACGCCCTGCACCGCCACAGCCCGCGCGCAGCGGCACCGTTCATTGCCCTGAACATGGCCGCCATCCCCAAGGACCTGATGGAGTCCGAGCTGTTCGGCCACGAAAAAGGCGCTTTCACTGGCGCCGCCAACCTGCGCCGGGGCCGCTTCGAGCAGGCCGATGGCGGCACCCTGTTCCTCGACGAGATCGGCGACATGCCCGCCGAAACCCAGACTCGCCTGCTGCGGGTGCTGGCAGATGGCGAGTTCTACCGGGTCGGCGGCCACGTGCCGGTCAAGGTAGACGTGCGTATCATCGCCGCTACTCACCAGAACCTCGAGTCACTGGTGCAGGCTGGCAAGTTCCGCGAAGACTTGTTCCACCGCCTGAACGTGATTCGCATCCATATCCCGAGGTTGGCTGACCGGCGCGAAGACATCCCCGCACTCGCCCGCCATTTCCTTGCCCGTGCCGCTCAAGAGCTGGCGGTCGAGCCGAAGGTGCTCAAGCCGGAAACCGAGGAGTTCATCCGCAACCTGCCATGGCCGGGCAACGTGCGGCAGATGGAGAACACCTGCCGCTGGATCACCGTCATGGCCTCCAGCCGCGAGGTACTGATTGGTGACTTGCCGCCGGAGTTGCTGAACCTGCCCCAGGACGCTGCCCCCGTGACCAACTGGGAGCAGGCGCTGCGCCAGTGGGCTGACCAGGCACTGGCGCGTGGGCAATCCAACCTGCTGGACAGCGCGGTGCCAAGCTTTGAGCGGATCATGATCGAGACCGCCCTCAAGCACACCGCCGGCCGGCGCCGCGATGCGGCGCTGTTGCTGGGCTGGGGCCGCAACACCCTGACCCGCAAGATCAAGGAACTAGGGATGAATGTGGCGGGTGGCGATGACGAGGAAGGTGACGAGCACTGAGCGCTAGGTTAACCCTCGAGATCTTTAGGGCTGCTGCGCAGCCCTTTCGCGACACAAGGCCGCTCCTACACGGACCATCTCTGCTTCCGGGCTGGTGGGTTACCTGCAGGAGCAACTGTCTTTCTCAAAATTTGAAAAGCTTGCGCTCCTACATCGATTGATGATGCCGGCCCGGCTCCGCAGGACTGCCGGCCACCCCCGCCCATTGTAAGCGGCCTTGTGCCGCGACAGGGCCGCAAAGCGGCCCCAGCTGTTTCAGCCTTCCGATGCACCGTTCCTGTGCCCGCTGCACCTCGCCAAGGCACAAACCCCCTCAAAAACCGGCCGAATCCCCCTCAAAGCCCAGTATTTCCGGGTTTTGCAAAATTGGCACGCCCCCTGCAATAGCTAATACATACCCAGTTTCGGGGGCCCTGGTACAGGCAGGCCGGGTGAACCCCTCTTTTATTAGCAACACCGCCGTTTTTGGGGACCTCGGTACAGGCAGGCCGGGCCATCCCCCCTTTACACGCAGTACGCCGTAGCCCTTTTGGGGACCCTGGTACAGGCAGGCCGGGATATCCCCTCTTTTATTCCTGCAGGCTCACCTGCAGCCGCCAGCGCCCAGCGTCTTCTGCACCGGCCCATTGGCCGTGCAGGGGGCGCGCGGCCACCACCGTCAGCAACAACCCTTCCTGGCTGTTCTGCAGCCGCCAGCTTACCGGTTTGCCGTTCAGGCTCAATTGGCCCTGCCGGGCCGTGCCCTGGGCCTGGAACAGCACAGCCACCGTGCCTTGGACGTTCTCGGCATGCAGCTTGGGTTCTTCGTTGAACCACAGCGCCAGCCCATTCGACAACACCTCTACCTGCTGCAACTGGCGCTCTACAGGGGCGGTCAGGCGGCCGATCATCAGCCCCACCATTACCCCGACGATCGCCAGCGACAGCAGCATGCGCGGCAACGCCTTCGAACGCACATCCGGTTCGGGGGTAGAATGCCCGTCATCCTCTTGCTTGGAGCCGTGCATGTTTCACGTCATCCTTTTTCAACCAGAAATTCCGCCGAATACCGGCAATATCATTCGCCTGTGCGCCAACAGCGGCTGCCACCTGCACCTGATCGAACCCATCAGCTTCGAACTGGATGACAAGCGCCTGCGCCGCGCGGGGCTGGATTACCACGAGTATGCCACGCTCAAGCGCCACCAGAGCCTGGCCGAATGCCTGGAAAGCCTGGGCAACCCACGGCTGTTCGCCTTTACCACCAAAGGCTCGCACCCGTTCCACGAGGTCGCGTACCAGCCGGGTGACGCGTTCCTGTTCGGGCCGGAGAGCCGCGGGCTGCCGGCAGAAGTCCTCGACAGCCTGCCCGCCGAGCAACGCCTGCGCCTGCCCATGCGCCCAGGCTGCCGCAGCCTGAACCTGTCCAACACGGTGGCGGTGACGGTGTATGAGGCCTGGCGGCAGAACGGGTTTGCCGGGAGCTGATGTGTAAGCCTGCACTGGCCCTATCGCCGGCAAGCCGGCTCCCCCAGGGACCACGTGCGGCTTCCCACACAGCCAACAAAAAAGCGCCCCTAGAGGCGCTTTTCCGATACCGGCAGCAGTTACTGAACGGTTGGCGCTTCGCCGGCTTCCTGCATGCGCTGCATTTCTTGCGCGTACAGGGCGTCGAAGTTGACCGGCGACAGCATCAGCGCCGGGAACGAACCACGGGTTACCAGGCTGTCCAGGGTCTCGCGGGCATACGGGAACAGGATGTTCGGGCAGAACGCACCCAGCGTGTGGCTCATAGAAGCAGCATCGAGGTTGGCGATGAGGAAGATACCCGCCTGCTGCACTTCAGCGATGAACGCGACTTCGTCGCCGTTCTTCACGGTGACCGACAGGGTCAGCACCACCTCATGGAAGTCGCCTTCCAGGGCCTTTTGCTTGGTGTTCAGGTCCAGGGCAACGCTCGGCTCCCAGGTCTGACGGAAGATCTGCGGGCTTTTCGGGGCCTCGAACGACAGGTCGCGCACATAGATACGCTGCAGGGAGAACTGAGGGCTGTTGTCTTCAGCAGCAGCGCCGTTGGTCTGTTGGTCAGTCATGGCAGATCCTTATCCTAATGTTTTCGAATGCAGTGCAAATCAGGCCGCCAGCAACGCGTCGAGCTTGCCGGCGCGTTCCAGGGCATAGAGGTCATCGCATCCACCGACATGGGTACTGCCGATCCAGATCTGCGGCACCGACGTGCGGCCGGCTTTCTGGGCCATCTCGGCGCGCAGTTGCGGTTTGCCGTCGACCTTGATTTCCTCGAATGCCACGCCCTTGCTCTCGAGCAGGTACTTGGCACGCATGCAGTAGGGGCAGTAGTCGCTGGAATAAACGATGACGGGCTTCATATCACTTCACCAGGGGCAGGTTATCGGCTTTCCAGCTGGAAACGCCACCGCTCAGCTTGGCGGCGTTGTAACCGGCCTTGAGCAGATCGCGGCAAATGCTGCCGGACTGCTGGCCCATCGCGTCGACGACGATCAGGGTCTTCTCTTTGTGCTTGTCCAGCTCGGCCATGCGGTTGGCCAGCTTGTCCTGCGGAATGTTCACCGCACCCACGATGTGACCGGCGGAGTACTCCTTGGCCGGGCGGATATCGATCACCAGCGCCTTGTCGGCATTGACCAGGGCAGTCAGCTGACCGTTGCTCAGGCTCTGCCCGCCACGGCGGATTTCATTGATGAGCAGCAGGGCCAGCAGAATGAAGAAGATCGCAACCAGGATGTAGTGATCTGTCGCGAATTGAATCAGGTGAGCAACCATCAGCGGTGTTCCAGGCGATTGAAAATGCCGGCCAGTATACACAGCACCTTGGTACCACCAAAGCCCGACGGGCCGGCCACCAGACCAGCTTCATGTTGCCAGCGCACGCGCGCCGGTCGGGGGATGGGACGATTATTCGCCGCACGTGGCGTATTTGCCCTAAAATGCGTTTCTTTATCATCTTTGAACAACCGTGAGTTTGATTGATGACGAGTACGCCCAAACCCCTGGTCCTGATCATCCTGGATGGCTTCGGCCACAGCGAAAGCCCTGAATACAACGCCATCTATGCCGCTAACACGCCGGTCTACGACCGCCTGCGCGCCAGCCAGCCGCATGGCCTCATTTCCGGCTCGGGCATGGATGTCGGCCTGCCGGACGGGCAGATGGGCAACTCCGAAGTCGGTCACATGAACCTGGGCGCGGGCCGCGTCGTCTATCAGGACTTCACCCGGGTGACCAAGGCCATCCGCGACGGTGAGTTCTTCCAAAACCCGGTGCTCACCGGTGCGGTGGACAAGGCTGCCGGTGCCGGCAAAGCCGTGCACATCCTTGGCCTGCTGTCCGATGGCGGCGTGCACAGCCACCAGGACCACATCGTTGCCATGGCCGAACTGGCCGCGCAGCGCGGCGCGGAAAAAATCTATCTGCACGCCTTCCTCGATGGCCGTGACACCCCGCCACGTAGCGCGCAGTCGTCCATCGAGCTGCTCGACGCCACCTTCGCCAAGCTGGGCAAGGGCCGCATCGCCAGCCTGATCGGCCGCTACTACGCCATGGACCGCGACAACCGCTGGGACCGCGTTAGCGCCGCCTACAACCTGATCGTCGACAGCAGCGCCGAATACACCGCTGACACCGCCGTGGCAGGCCTGCAAGCGGCCTACGCCCGTGACGAGAGCGACGAGTTCGTCAAGGCCACGCGCATTGGCGCAGCAGTCAAGGTCGAAGACGGCGATGCCGTGATCTTCATGAACTTCCGCGCCGACCGCGCTCGCGAGCTGTCGCGCGCCTTCGTCGAGCCGGATTTCACCGAATTCGCCCGTGCGCGCCTGCCAGAAATGGCGGCCTACATCGGCCTGACCCAGTATTCGGCGAAAATCCCGGCACCCGCTGCCTTTGCTCCGTCCAGCCTGAACAATGTACTGGGCGAGTACCTGGCAAAGCACGGCAAGACCCAACTGCGTATCGCCGAAACCGAAAAATACGCCCACGTCACCTTCTTCTTCTCCGGTGGCCGCGAAGAGCCATTCGAAGGCGAAGAGCGCATCCTGATCCCATCGCCGAAGGTCGCCACCTACGACCTGCAGCCGGAAATGAGCGCACCGCAAGTGACCGACCGCATTGTCGAAGCCATCGAGCAACAGCGCTTCGACGTGATCGTGGTCAACTACGCCAACGGTGACATGGTCGGCCACACCGGCGTGTTCGAAGCAGCAGTCAAGGCTGTCGAAGCGCTGGACAACTGCGTTGGCCGCATTGTCGAGGCGCTGGACAAGGTCGGTGGCGAGGCGCTGATCACCGCCGACCACGGGAACGTCGAGCAGATGGAAGACGAGTCCACCGGCCAGGCCCACACCGCACACACCACCGAGCCGGTGCCGTTCATCTATGTCGGCAAGCGCAACGTGAAAGTGCGTGATGGCGGCGTGCTGGCCGATGTTGCGCCGACCATGTTGAAGCTGCTGGGGCTGGAGAAGCCTGCCGAAATGACCGGCACTTCGATTCTGGTAGACGCCTGAATCTGCGTATTGGGGCCGCTTTGCGGCCCATCGCGACGCAAGGCCGCTCCTACAGGGCCCCGATAACACCTGAATTCCAGACAAACGCCTCGCGACACTGGCAGCGAGGCGTTTTTTTTGCCCGCCCAGGCGGGCATACTAGGCCAGTCTCCATCCTTGGTACGCCAAACCCCATGCTTCGCGCCCTGATCCTCCTAGCCTTGTCATGCCTGCTCAGCCCGGCCTTCGCCGATGAGCGCGCACAGACCCAGCAGCAACTGGACGCCACCCGCCAGGACATTGCCGAGCTCAAGAAAACACTGGGCAAGCTCCAGGAAGAAAAAGCCGGTGTGCAAAAGGACCTGAAAGCCACCGAGACCGACATCGGCAACCTCGAAAAGCAGGTGGAGGCACTGCAGCAAGCGCTAAAAAAGACCGAGGGCGAGCTGGAGCGCCTTGAAACCGAGAAAAAAAAACTCCAGACCGCCCGCGTTGAACAGCAACGGCTGATCGCCATTCAGGCCCGCTCGGCCTACCAGAACAACGGTCGCGAGGAATACCTCAAGCTGCTGCTCAACCAGCAGAACCCAGAGCAATTCGCCCGCACCCTGACCTACTACGACTACATGAGCAAGGCGCGCCTGGAGCAGCTGCGCACCTTCAACGAAACCCTCCGCCAGCTGGCCAGTGTCGAGCAGCAGATGTCTGCCCAGCAGCAACAGTTGCTGGCCCAGCGCGCCGACCTTGACAGCCGCCGCCAGGCCCTGGAGAGCGAACGCGGCAAGCGCCAGCAGGTATTGGCCAAGCTCAACAGCGACATGAAAGACCGCGACCAGAAGCTCCAGGCCCGTCAGCAGGACCAGGCCGACCTGGCCAAAGTCCTCAAGACCATCGAGGAAACCCTGGCACGCCAGGCCCGCGAGGCTGAAGAGGCACGCAAGAAAGCCTTGCTGGCGCAGCAGGAAGCGGAAAAACGCCGGCAGCAAGAGGCCCTGGCCGCCGCTGCGCGCAACCAGGCGCGCGAGCCTGAAGCGCCGGTAGAGCCGCCGAAAAAGGCTCGTACCACCCTCGGGCCGATGGTTTCCAGCGACGGAGCCAACTACGGCGGAGCATTTTCTGCAGCACGGGGCAAACTTCCTTGGCCAGTCAATGGTCGATTGCTGGCACGCTTCGGCGATGCACGCGGCAACGATGCCCGGGCCAAATGGGACGGTGTGATGATCAGCGCCAACCCCGGCACACAAGTGCGCGCCGTGCACGGCGGGCGTGTGGTGTTCGCCGACTGGTTGCGCGGCGCCGGGCTTCTGGTCATTCTCGATCATGGCAACGGTTACCTGAGCCTGTACGGCCATAACCAGAGCCTGCTGAAAAGTGCCGGTGACATCGTCAAGGCCGGTGAAGCCATATCCACCGTCGGCGACAGCGGTGGCCAGGACGCGGCAGGCTTGTACTTCGCCATCCGCCAGCAGGGCCGGCCTACCGACCCTTCGCAGTGGTGCCGGGGTTAGTCAACTTTCTACGGCGCGGCCCAAACGCTGCACCGATGCTCCGCAGGGAGCGCTTACAGGATCAGGAGTCCGTTCGACATGCTGCACTCGCCTCGTCTCACCCAGTTGGCCCTGTCCATCGCCCTGGCGGTCGGCGCGCCCCTGGCCACTGCCGCGGAGCCGGCCAAGGCGGCAGCTGTGCCGGCCACCGAGGTCACTGCCAAGGCGCCACTGCCACTGGAAGAGCTGCGCACCTTCGCCGAAGTCATGGACCGCATCAAAGCGGCCTATGTCGAGCCGGTGGACGACAAGACCCTGCTGGAGAATGCCATCAAGGGCATGCTCAGCAACCTCGACCCACACTCGGCCTACCTGGGCCCCGAGGACTTCCAGGAACTGCAGGAAAGCACCAGCGGCGAGTTCGGCGGGCTGGGTATCGAAGTGGGCCAGGAAGACGGCTTCATCAAGGTGGTCTCGCCGATCGATGACACCCCGGCCTCGCGTGCAGGCGTCCAGGCCGGCGACCTGATCGTCAAGATCAACGGCGCCCCGACCCGCGGCCAGACCATGACCGAAGCGGTGGACAAGATGCGCGGCAAGGTTGGCGACAAAATCACCCTGACCCTGGTCCGCGACGGCGGTAACCCCTTCGACGTGACCCTGGCCCGCGCGGTGATCCAGGTCAAGAGCGTGAAGAGCCAACTGCTGGAAAACGACTACGGCTATATCCGCATCACCCAGTTCCAGGTCAAGACCGGCGACGAGGTGGGCAAAGCCCTGGCCAAGCTGCGCAAGGACAACGGCAAGAAACTGCGCGGGGTGGTGCTCGACCTGCGCAACAACCCGGGTGGCGTGCTGCAATCGGCCGTGGAAGTGGCCGACCACTTCCTCACCAAGGGCCTGATCGTCTACACCAAGGGCCGCATCGCCAATTCCGAACTGCGCTTCTCGGCCGACCCGGCCGACGCCAGCGAAGGGGTGCCACTGGTGGTGCTGATCAACGGCGGCAGCGCCTCGGCTTCGGAAATTGTAGCGGGCGCACTGCAAGACCAGAAGCGCGCCGTGCTGATGGGCACCGACAGCTTCGGCAAAGGCTCGGTACAAACCGTGCTGCCATTGGCCAATGACCGCGCCCTGAAGCTGACCACCGCACTGTACTTCACCCCCAATGGCCGTTCGATCCAGGCCCAGGGTATCGTCCCCGACATCGAAGTACGTCAGGCCAAGCTCACTGCCGAGGTCGACACCGACAACTTCAAGGAAGCCGACCTGCAGGGCCACCTGGGCAACGGTAACGGCGGCGCCGACCGCCCGACCGGCAGCAGCAAGCGCAAGGAGCGCCCACAGGACGACGACTTCCAACTGAGCCAGGCACTGAGCCTGCTCAAAGGCCTCAACATCACCTCGGGCAAATGATCCAGCCCGTGCGGTACCTGCTGTGCCTGGTGTTCTGCCTGTTGGCCGGGGTCGCGCAAGCGGCGCCGGCCGGCAAGGCCTACATGAGCATCATCATCGACGACCTTGGCCAGAGCCCCGAGCGAGACAGCCGCACCTTGGCCCTACCCGGCCCGGTGACCATGGCCATCATGCCCGACACCCCGCATGCAACCGACTTCGCCCGCCAAGCGCACAAGGCTGGCAAAACGGTGATCCTGCACATGCCAATGGACCCGGCCACCGGGCCCTATGCCTGGCACCCCGGCATCGCCGGCGAAGAGCTGGCCCGGCGCCTGGACAGCGCGCTGCTCAAGGTGCCTTACGCGGCCGGCATCAACAACCATATGGGCAGCCGCATGACGGCCCAGCGCGAACCCATGGCCTGGCTGATGGGCGAATTGCAACGTCGCCATCTGTTCTTCGTCGACAGCCGCACCAGTGCCGCCACCGTCGCGGCTGCAGAAGCACAGGCGCAAGGCCTGGCGCATGTCTCGCGGGATGTGTTTCTCGATGACGTGCGCACCACCGAAGCCATTGCCGGGCAGTTGCAACAAGGCGTGGCCCTGGCGCACAAGCAAGGCTCGGCAGTGCTGATCGGCCACCCTTACCCGCAAACGCTGGAGGTGCTGGCCCGCGAACTGCCCCGCCTGAAAAGCCAGGGCATCACGCTGCTGGGCCTGCCACAGATGATTGCCGAGCGCAGCAACCAGGCCATGCCGGCACATGGCCGGCAGGGCCGCTACAGCAACCGATGACCCGAACCTACTGTGCTGCTGGACGATCGAAAGGAATGATCCCCGTGGCTTGCTGTAGTGTCAGCTTGCCGCGGTAAAGCTGCTGCCCTGTATCCCTGGCAACCTGGCTGCTCAGGTAACGCTGGGCCCACACCTTCAGGTGCCCCGAAGTAAAATCCCGGGCGTAGGCAGCCTGCGACCGCAAATGGAAATGCACAGCCCAGAGTTTACGGTTGTTTGACAAGAGCTGGACCAGGTACTCATCGAAAGCGCTACCGTCCGCCATGACATGCCGCTTGAGGTATACGACCTTGATCGCCTTCAAATCGTAAAGAAAGCGCAGGGCTTCGGCAGTGGGGCGGCTGGTGTGGGTGTACAGGGTGGTAAGTTGCACCTCCTTCTCTGCACGCAGCGCATTCACTTCCTGTTCCAAGGTCTTGATCAGCGCATCGTCGCCACCGGCATCGCGCACTACGCTCACTGCCTCGGTCAGTTTGTTCAGCTGAAGATCGTATATCCTGGCCACCAGCGACCCGCTGATATCGATCTCGACATAGGCCTTGGCTGAGGCTCGATGGGCATTGCTCTTATTCAGTAGAGACTGCACCCAACTAGCGAGATCGGCTAGGGGGGCTTCGTCGGATAACGATGGCTGCTGGACCTCGCGCCACTCGCCATCTACTTGTTCAAAGGTGGCCAATACCTTATCGCTGATCTTCTCACGCACCTCGAGCAAGGATTGCCCTTCGATAAGGTTGCCGATCATCAGTTGCCCCTGGCCATTACGCACCAACCGCTGCGGCACGCGGGACGCCGGATAAGGCCTACGCCCGGCCGGTAGAAGGGGGTGATCCTGCTCATCATACGCTATGCCCAGACGTACGTTCACATCGAGCTTGAGTTTGCTGATGTGCTCCCGATAGCGCTCGATCATGGCCGGTTCGATCAACGCCCCACCCTCTCGGCGAACGCGATCGCTGTTGACCAGCGCAGCACTGTATTCGTCCCAGGCTTCGTGCAGGATGACGATCCTGTCCTGCGCCGGCAGGTTGGAGAAGGCCAGCTCGCCGTGGGCTTCGGCCGCGTTGCGCAGGCTTGAGCTGACCAGGGCAGCTCTGTAGCCTGCAATGACGTCTGGCCGGTCGCTTTCCAGGTGCAGCGCCAGCTCGGCCAGATTCACCACCTGGTGGAAACGCAGTTGAACTGTACTGACGCTGCGCTTGGCAATTATGTCTGCGACGGTGCCTTTGGCGTTGCCCCCCCAATCCTTTACCTCGAAATCTTCCGGCGTTTCGGTCAACAATTGATCCAGCTGCTCACTCCCGACCAACATGCGATCCTGCACGTCGATCACGACTTGCTGTTTGACGCGCAACTTCTCATACAAATCCGCGAATTCACGGACTGGCCGCCCATCCAGCGCGTTTTGCATCTCCACAAGCTCGGGGTAATTCGCAAGGCTCCAGAGCTCGGTGAAAGTAATCTCGGCATCGTTGATAGCGCTGTTGCGAACAACTTTATCGTGCTCGGCAAGCACCCCGTCCCAGCCCCCCTTTTCCCGCTCACGGGCAAATTTGTCTTCTCGCATGGTCGCGTGCAGCGCCAGTATTTCAATATCGGCGCCGACCGCAGCTTCCAGCTCCTTCAGCATCCGGTTCATCTGTGTGAAGTGGTCCTGCTCGAACGTAATCTTGCGCTTATCGTAAAGCGCGAGCGTTGTGCGCAACTGCGACTTACCCGCTTCGTCTTCGGCGGGCAACGCGGCCAGCCTTTCGGATGCGGTGGCCCGAAGCTCCCTGAGTTTCAGCAGTTTTTCGCGCAATTCGTCCACAGCCTTGGCAAAAGGCCCGGCTTGCTTTCTGGCCTCCCGGGCGCGACTGTCAAGGCCCTCTATCTTTTGGTGCATGTCGCGAAACCGATCCCTCAGCCACTTTTGTGTACGCTCTCGCCCCATGCCACCCCGCAGACCAAGCGCCGTGTCCACACGCCACACGCCGTCGACGAAACGCAGCCAGGGCCCCGCGGCTCCGCCACCATCGACCACCCGTACACCCTCTGGCAACCGCTCCACGCGGTAGGTATCACTGGCCAGGGCTACATAATGATCGCCGTCGATCAGGTACAAGCCCGTCGCCGTACCTTGGTTCAAGGGCTGCACGCCCGCAAGCGAGACCGGTGCACGCATGGCCCTGAGTGCTTCGCGCTGTTCGCGCGGCAACCAGTTGAAGCCACTCTGACCTCGCCATGAAAAATCGAGCCAGCGGCTCGGCAGCGCTTGGCCAGGCGCAGGCGTTTCCTCGATAGGCGCGATTGCAATTTCGGCAAATGCGCCGCGCTGCGCCTCAGGCCCCTCGACCTCCGCCGCACCGGGCAATGCATAGGAGGGAAAGGCTTTGGCGGGTTGCCTGGCATGCAGCAACACCATGCCCAGGTTCAATATCAGGTCAACCGTTGCCGCCGACCGATCAAACTCATTGCCACGTTCCAAGGCCTCAATGTCTTGCTGCAACGCGTTCAGCAATTGCACCAACCAGGCCACCGAGGCCACAGGCCCGCGAAGCGCCAAGGTCACGACATCGAACAACAGCCATGCCCCCTCGCACAATGTCTGCCAGCGGCTCTCGGCGTTGGACACAGACTGTTCATCAGCGAGCGTCAGCAGCAGGTCCCGATTGGCTGTATAAAGTTTCTCGTCAATGTTGCTGCGCCAGAATTCGATCGCCAGCCTGGCAGGTTCCGGACGCTCAGGCAGCGCATAGGGGTCGATGCCGATGACGCTGATGTGCGGTTCGCGGAAACCACCATGGTCGTAGACAGGCCTGACGCTGGGCTGCATCCAGTCGAGAATACTCTCCTGCAAAATCTCTGATTCACGCACGTGTTCGAGCAAAGCCGAGAGGCTGGCATATTCACGCAGCGTGTCTTTGGCGAACAAGGGCCGGTACAGCAACACCAGCGAGGGTTCCGCGCAAAACAGGATGTACATGCAGCGTACCGGGTCCGTGACCCTGGACGCTGCGCTACGCCTGAACGCCAGCGGAAACAGGATCATGCGCGGCGCGTCGGGGTCGACGTGCCCCGCACAATAGTCGACCACGCATTGCAGGCCTGGCTCTTTGATCTTGCCGTCCATCTTGGCAGTGAGTGCAGCGGCCAGCAGTGCTGCACGCCATTCCCGCCCCAGGCGCGTGACACGGTCCGCGCGCTTGGCCGGATCGTCCAGTTGCGCCGCGACATAGGCAGGATAATGGCTACCGATATCCACTTTGGTTACGAGGGCTCTGGCGGCGTCGGCATCGAGCCATGCCGGTGCCTCGCCCCCGCCACGCAGGTAAATGCGCTCGATTGCCGCCCCCTTGAGCGACGCGAGGTTGCCAATGGCAAATTCGGTGAGCGTCTTGCTCCCGACGAAGGCCAATGGCTCGCCGCCGCCGGTGCCTGTGCCCGCCCCACCAGGGATCCCACGGGCCAGGTAAAGGTCGAATACAAGATCGTCCGGCGAGCTGTCTGCCCCGTGATCCTCGCGGATCTGCCTGGTCAGCCGTTGACGGGCGTAATCGGTCAGCGACTGAACGCCATCCAGTGCTGAGACCCCACCCGAGTCGAGCTGGTAAAGCGCGAGCTGCAGCAAGGCAGCGCTGCAGGCAAAACTGTCCTGCGCACTGGCCATCAACCCAGGGGGAGGTTGCACTGCCGGGGTTTCATCCGGGTACCCCACGAACCAGGAAGAAGGGTCGCCAAGCTGGTCAAAACGCTGTTCAAGGGCCGGAACATCCTGGATATCGGCATAACGCGCAAGCTCGACCCTGGCGAGCACCGTATCGAGCAGCAGCGAGACCTGCTGGGCAAACACATTGCCGGTGGCGGGATAGCGTTGCCAACTCATCCGTTCGAAGGCGTAGCGTTGCGCCAGTTCGTCACGCAAGGCCAGGCCGAACGCGTGCAACGACTCGAAACTGCGTACTATCCCCGAAGGTGCGCACCACAGGATGACCTGACGCTCATCCCACTCGGCGGCTATCAGCATCTGGCATTGCAGTTGATCGTATTGCATGGAGGCACTGGTCAGCCGGGTCTGCACGAAGTACACCGCGGGCTGCTCATCACCGCCGTGCAGCAGGCCGCGGATACAGGCTTGCTCCTGCGGGTCCAGTCCCTGCCAGGGCAAGCTGCGCAGTAGCGCGAGCTTGAGCAGCAACTGCAACCATTCGTCGCGACTCACCCCGGCGCTGCCCTTGCCTCGCCAGAACTCGAGCTGGGCCTCGCAGAAGTGTCGTGGCAAGTCCTCAACCAGCTGGTTCAGGGCAGCTGACAAGTCTGGCAACTGCCGGGTGTCGAACTCGCTCGACGAGCCGGAGAAACGATGGATGCCCGTCAGCCCGAGGTTGTAATGGCGCCCATCCGCCAGTGGCTCCAGGCTCAACGCCTGAGGGTCGAGCAAGGCTTCCAGAACCCGGTCCACAAAGGGTGCCGTGGTCCAGTACGTGGTAGAGGGATCCGGGCTGTCCAGCATCAAGGGGTCAGCATTGGTGAGTGCAGGCTTGGCGTAGGCCAACCACGGCAGGTTCGACAGCAGCACGCGCAGTAGCTGCGCACTGGCGACCTGGCGCAGGGTCGGCCGGCCGTCAAACTGCCCGGCCACGGCCTGGCGGAAATCGAAGGGGGGTATCTTGTAACTCGTCATGCTGGGTGCCTCCGCTGAAAAAAACGCAGGCTGCGGTATTCAGGTGCGATACCCGCGCTACATATTGCTCAAAAAAAAGGCCTTGCACGGTGGGCAAGGCCTTTTCTTCATCGCAGCAGCGTCAGCTGTACACTCGCCCCAGCAACTGGCGATGGCTTTCGAACTGGTCCAGCACGTCACGCACGATCTGCTCGGGCGCAAAGCCCATCAGGTCGTACTCCTGGCTGCCGTCGTGCAGGTAAACCTCGGCACGGTAGAAGCGTTGACGGACTTCCGGCTCGCCTTCCACCGGCGCCTCGCTCGGTGCCGCCAGGTAGCCGTCCAGGCTCACTTCGTAGACGAACGGGTTACCCTCTTCCATCATCACCCGCAAGCCCATCATGTCGCGCGCCTGGCCAACACGGGACTCCACGTCGAAGCCCAGGGTCTGCAACTGGGCAGCAGCCTCCTTGAGGGCCGGGCTGACCTGCTTGTCCATGAAGCGCTGCACCACGGCCTGGGTCGGCTGCAGCTCCAGCTGGGTCAGCCGCTCACTGAACCCACGTCGGCCACGGGCAGCCAGTTCGGCGCGCTCCTGCTCTACCGCCACGTCCTGTTTCATGGCCTTGTACAGGCCGAACATGAACAGCACCAGCACCACCGAGAACGGCAGGCCCGCCAGCACGACCATGGTTTGCATGGCCTCGAAATTACCGGCGAACAGCAAACCGATGGTCACCAGGGTGATCACCACCGACCAGAACACCACCATCCAGTGCGGGGCATCCTCGTCGACCTTGCCGCCTTTGCAGGACAGGTTGGCCATCATCACCGCACCGGAATCGGCCGGGGTCAGGAACAGCACGAAGCCGACGAACACCGCCACCCCGATCACGAGCTTGGCTGCCGGGAAGTATTCCAGCAGTTGGTAGATCGACATCGAAGGTTGTTCCAGCGCAGTCTTGCCCAGCTCGACCGCGCCCTGGTTGATCACCAGGTCCAGCGCCGTGTTACCGAAAATCGACAACCAGGCCAAGGTGAAGCCCAGCGGGATCAGCAGCACACCCATGACCAGCTGGCGCACGGTGCGGCCTTTGGAAATACGGGCGATGAACATGCCTACGAACGGGCCCCAGGAGATCCACCAGGCCCAGTAGAACACGGTCCAGAGGCCCAACCAGCGTTCGGACTTGCCAGCCTCGCCCTCATACACGTACAGGTCGAAGGTTTTCAGCACGATCCCGTTGAGGTAATCGCCTACGTTCTGCACGAAGCCGTTCAGCAGGTGCAGGGTTTCGCCGCCCAGCAGGACGAAGATCAGCAAGCCGCTGAACAGCATGATGTTCAGGTTGGACAGGCGGCGAATGCCGTTTTCCACACCCGAAACCGCCGCCACGGTAGCCACGCCAGCCATCACCAGGATCACCACCAGCAGGTTGGTCTTGCTGTGGTCCATGCCGAACAGGTACTCCAGCCCGGACGACACCTGCATGGCACCGATGCCCAGGTTGGTGACCAGGCCCAACAGGGTGACGAACATGCCGAAGATGTCCACGGCATTGCCGGCGGCACCCTTGACCCAACGTTCGCCGACCAGGGGGTACAACGCCGAGCGCAGCGCCAGCGGCTGGTTATGCCGGTAGGCGAAGTAGCCCACGGCCAGGCCGACCAGCGCATAGATCGCCCAGCCATGCAGGCCCCAGTGCAGGAAGGTCAGCTGCAGTCCCTGGCGCGCGGCTTCCAGGCTTGCCGGGGTGCCCTCCGGTGGGTTGAAGTAGTGGTCCAGCGGTTCGGAGGCGCCAAAGTACAGCAGCGAAATACCGATGCCCGAGGAGAACAGCATGCCGGCCCAGGCGCCATAGCTGAAGTCGGGCTGGTCGTCCTTGCCGCCGAGCTTGAGGCTGCCGTAATCGGAGAAGGCCAGGTAGACGACGAACAGCAGGTAACCGCAGATCACCAGCATGTAGTACCAGCCAAAGGTGCGCGTCAGCCACTTCTGGGCCACGCCCAGCACCTGGCCGGCAGTTTCGGGTACAGCGATCAGCAAGGCAGTCAGAACAAGGATCATCAGCGCCGAGGTGAAGAACACCACGCGGTTGACCCGTACCCTCTCGGCGGGGGGCTTGGTAAGTGAGGCAGAACTCATTGCACGAATGCTCCGGGCAGTGCGGCTGTGGAGGCTAATCATTCTTTCCCGAGCAATTGGTGGAATATCCCCACTGCATCAGGTGTTATAAAAGCACCCTGGAAACCGTGATCCCGAATCGATACGTTGCAAAAAACAGACAGGTGGTCTGCTGCAAATGCCACGCTTTACCCGCTGGGTGCGCGCATTCGTCACAGATCACCCCGCCCGCTCCAAGGGCCCGCCGCAGGGCCGGGGCCACATGGCAGAATCTGCATTTCGCATCGCTGATGCCCGTCAACGCCTTGTATTACGGGGGTTACGCGATTTCCTGGGGTGTCAATTCGTGCCTGCTCGACGACCTGAAAGACTGTCAATGGCACAAATTGTCGCAGAGCTTATTCTTTATTGATTGAACGTTCAATCAAAACAAAATAGACTGGTCTTCGCCGAGTCAGCCGCCTGTCGCCTGCTCGCAGGCCTGAGGAGATAGCAAGATGCCCAAGGTCGGTATGCAACCCATCCGCCGCCAGCAGTTGATCGAAGCCACGTTGCAGGCTGTCGACCAGGTCGGCCTGGGGGACGCCAGCATTGCGCTGATTGCCCGTTTGGCCGGGGTGTCGAACGGCATCATCAGTCACTACTTTCGGGACAAGAACGGCCTGATAGCAGCGACGATGGGTTACATCATGAATATGCTCAACGAAGGCGTTCGAGCACGTCGCCAGGCCCTGACGGACGACAGCCCGCGCGCTCACCTGAAAGTGATCATCGAGGGCAACTTCGATGCCAGCCAGGTGAACGGCCCGGCGATGAAAACCTGGTTGGCCTTTTGGGCTTCCAGCATGCACCAGCCCGATTTGCACAGGTTGCAACGGATCAACGACCACCGTTTGTACTCCAACCTGTGTTGCCAGTTTCGCCGTGCCTTGCCGCTTTACCATGCGCGCAAGGCCGCCCGTGGCCTGGCAGCCCTGATCGACGGTCTGTGGCTGCGCGGTGCCTTGTCGGGCGATGCATTCGACACTGGCCAGGCAGTACGGATTGCTTACGAATACATGGATCTACAACTGGCTAAGCAGCACACCCTGGGCACCAACGACCCGGCTGCTGAACAAGCGCGCACGGCCCTTGCCCACCCGGCAGGAGCGTGACGCAAAGCCAAACCACACACTGCACTTGCGAGGACACTATGGCCCGTTTCGGAACGCAAAAACTCTACATTGATGGCGCTTACGTCGACGCTGGCAGCGATGCCACTTTCGAAGCCATCAACCCGGCTACCGGCGAAGTCCTTGCCCACGTGCAGCGTGCGACCGAGGCTGACGTCGAGAAAGCCGTCGAAAGCGCCGAGCGTGGCCAGAAAGTCTGGGCTGCGATGACCGCCATGCAGCGCTCGCGCATCCTGCGCCGCGCCGTCGACATCCTGCGCGAGCGCAACGACGAGCTGGCCATGCTGGAAACCTTGGACACCGGCAAGTCGTACTCGGAAACCCGCTACGTCGACATCGTCACCGGCGCCGATGTGCTGGAGTACTACGCAGGCCTGGTACCGGCCATCGAGGGCGAGCAGATCCCGCTGCGTGAATCGTCCTTCGTCTACACCCGCCGCGAGCCGCTGGGCGTGACCGTAGGTATCGGTGCCTGGAACTACCCGATCCAGATCGCCCTGTGGAAATCCGCCCCGGCCCTGGCCGCTGGCAACGCGATGATCTTCAAGCCATCGGAAGTCACGTCGCTGACCACCCTCAAACTGGCCGAGATCTACACCGAAGCCGGCCTGCCCAATGGCGTGTTCAACGTGCTGACCGGCAGCGGCCGTGAAGTCGGTACCTGGCTGACCGAGCACCCCCGCATCGAAAAGGTTTCCTTCACCGGCGGCACCACCACCGGCAAGAAGGTCATGGCCAGCGCCTCGAGCTCGTCGCTCAAGGAAGTCACCATGGAACTGGGCGGCAAGTCGCCGCTGATCATCTGCGCCGATGCCGACCTGGACAAGGCCGCCGACATCGCCATGATGGCCAACTTCTACAGCTCGGGCCAGGTATGCACCAACGGTACCCGCGTGTTCATCCCAGCTGAAATGAAGGCTGCCTTCGAAGCCAAGATCGCCGAGCGCGTTGCGCGCATCCGCGTTGGCAACCCGGAAGACGAAAACACCAACTTCGGCCCGCTGGTCAGCTTCCAGCACATGGAAAGCGTGCTGGGCTACATCGCCAAGGGCAAAGAGGAAGGTGCCCGCCTGCTGTGCGGCGGCGAGCGTCTGACCACCGGTGAGTTCGCCAAAGGCGCCTTCGTGGCCCCGACCGTGTTCACCGACTGCAGCGACGACATGACCATCGTCAAGGAAGAGATCTTCGGCCCGGTGATGAGCATCCTCACCTATGAAACCGAGGAAGAAGTGATCCGCCGCGCCAACGACACCGACTACGGCCTGGCCGCCGGTGTCTGCACCAACGACATCACCCGCGCCCACCGCATCATCCACAAGCTCGAAGCCGGTATCTGCTGGATCAACGCCTGGGGTGAATCGCCGGCCGAGATGCCGGTCGGTGGCTACAAGCAGTCGGGCGTAGGCCGTGAAAACGGCGTCAGCTCGCTGGCCCAATACACCCGTATCAAGTCGGTTCAGGTCGAACTGGGCGGCTACAACTCGGTCTTCTGACCGACAGTTGCAAGCCGCAAGCTTCAAGCTGCAAGAAAGAGCCGGTCGGCGTCAGACCGCCGGCCCTTGCAGATACCATCCATTCGCAAGCTTCGCCCAGCTGCTTTTTCTTGCAGCTTGTAGCTAGAAACTTGCCGCTGCATTTCGGAGAAATGCCATGGAATACGATTACATCATCGTCGGTGCCGGCTCCGCCGGTAACACACTGGCCACCCGCCTGACCGAAGATGCCGGCGTCACCGTACTGCTGCTGGAAGCCGGCGGCCCCGACTACCGCTTCGACTTCCGCACCCAGATGCCAGCAGCCCTGGCCTTCCCGCTGCAAGGCCGCCGCTACAACTGGGCCTACGAGACCGACCCGGAGCCGTTCATGGACGGCCGCCGCATGGAGTGCGGCCGCGGCAAGGGCCTGGGTGGTTCGTCGCTGATCAACGGCATGTGCTACATCCGCGGCAACGCCATGGACTTCGACGGCTGGGCAGAACTGCCAGGCCTGGAAGACTGGACCTACCTCGACTGCCTGCCTTACTTCCGCAAGGCCGAAACCCGCGACATCGGCCCCAACGACTACCACGGCGGTGACGGCCCGCTCAGCGTCGCCACGCCCAAAGCAGGCAACAACCCGCTGTTCAACGCCATGGTCGAAGCCGGTGTTCAGGCCGGTTACCCGCGTACCGAAGACCTCAACGGCTACCAGCAGGAAGGCTTTGGCCCGATGGACCGTTCGGTGACCAAGAACGGCCGCCGCTCCAGCACCGCCCGTGGCTACCTGGACCAGGCCAAGAAACGCCCGAACCTGACCATCGTGACCCACGCCCTCAGCGACCGCGTGCTGTTCGAAGGCAAGCGCGCGGTTGGCGTCACCTACCTGGTGGGCGACAGCGAAGAGCGCGTAGAAGCCCGTGCCCGCAAGGAAGTGATCGTCAGCTCCGGCGCCATCGCTTCGCCGCAGCTGCTGCAGCGCTCCGGCGTCGGCCCGCGTGCCCTGCTGGAAAGCCTCGACATTCCGGTGGTGCACGACCTGCCGGGCGTGGGTGAAAACCTGCAGGACCACCTGGAGCTTTACCTGCAGTACGCCTGCACCCAGCCGGTGTCGCTGTACCCGTCGCTGCTGTGGTGGAACCAGCCGGCCATTGGTGCCGAGTGGCTGTTCAACGGCACCGGCATCGGCGCCAGCAACCAGTTCGAGGCTGGCGGTTTCATTCGCAGCCGCCCTGAATTCAAGTGGCCGAACATCCAGTACCACTTCCTGCCGGTGGCGATCAATTACAACGGTTCCAATGGCGTGAAGGAGCATGGCTTCCAGGCGCACATGGGTTCGATGCGCTCCCCGTCCCGCGGCCGCATCCAGGCCAAGTCGAAAGACCCGCGCCAGCACCCGAGCATCCTGTTCAACTACATGTCCTCCGAGCAGGACTGGCAGGAATTCCGTGACGGCATCCGCCTGACCCGCGAAATCATGGCCCAGCCGGCACTGGACCCGTACCGCGGCCGCGAAATCAGCCCCGGCGCGCATGTGCAAACCGATGAAGAGCTGGACAAGTTCATCCGCGAGCACGCCGAAACCGCCTTCCACCCGTCCTGCTCGTGCAAAATGGGCACCGACGACATGGCGGTGGTCGATGGCGAAGGCCGTGTGCACGGCATGCAGGGCCTGCGCGTAGTGGATGCCTCGATCATGCCGTTGATCATCACCGGCAACCTCAACGCCACCACGATCATGATCGCGGAGAAAATCTCGGACAAGATCCGTGGTCGCAAGCCGTTGCCACGCAGCACCGCCAAGTACTACGTGGCTGGTGATGCCCCGGTCAAAGGCAAGCCGATGCGTGAAGTGAAGCAGGCGTAAGTCTGCACCGGCCGCATCGCCGGCAAGCCGCCTGCCAGAGGTTGAGCACCGGCAACATGACAAAAGGCACCCACCGCGGTGCCTTTTGCACATCTGCAGAAACGCTTTACATGCTGCCAATTCATCAGGTTAGAATCGATTGGCACGCGACTTGCCAGTCATTCCCCTTTCCAGCGTTATCCCGGAGTACCTGCCTTTGGATGCCAGCACCATCAACAGCCTGTTCCTGATCGGCGCATTACTGGTGGGCGCGAGTATTCTGGTCAGTTCGCTGTCGTCGCGCCTGGGCATCCCTATTCTGGTCATCATTCTCGCCGTGGGCATGGTCGCTGGTGTCGATGGTGGCGGCATCATCTTCAACAACTACCCGACCGCCTACCTGGTGGGCAACCTCGCCCTGGCGGTGATCCTGCTCGACGGCGGCCTGCGCACACGGGTGGCGAGCTTTCGCGTAGCGCTATGGCCGGCACTGTCGCTGGCCACGGTCGGGGTCATGATCACCACCGCCCTGACCGGCCTTGTTGCTGCCTGGCTGTTCAACCTGAGCCTGATCCAGGGCTTGCTGATCGGCGCCATCGTCGGCTCCACCGACGCCGCAGCGGTGTTTTCGCTGCTGGGCGGCAAGGGCCTGAACGAACGGGTTACCGCCACCCTGGAGATCGAGTCGGGCAGCAACGACCCGATGGCGGTCTTCCTGACAGTTACGCTGATCGACATGATTGCCAGCGGCCAGACCGGCCTGCACTGGAGCCTGCTCACCCACCTGCTGCGCGAGTTCGGCATCGGCGGGTTGCTGGGCCTGGGCGGCGGCTGGCTGATGCTGCAAATGGTCAACCGGATCAACCTGGCCGGTGGCCTCTACCCCATTCTGGTGGTGGCCGGTGGCCTGGTGGTGTTCTCGCTGACCAACGCCCTGCACGGCAGCGGCTTCCTGGCTGTGTACCTGTGCGGCCTGGTGCTGGGCAACAAGCCGATTCGCAGCCGCCATGGCATCCTGCACATGCTCGACGGCATGGCCTGGCTGGCGCAGATCGGCATGTTCCTGGTACTGGGGCTGCTGGTGACACCGCACGACCTGCTGCCCATTGCCCTGCCGGCACTGGGCCTGGCGTTGTGGATGATCCTGGTGGCGCGGCCTCTGTCGGTGGTGGCGGCATTGCTGCCGTTCAAGGCCTTCCACGGCCGCGAAAAAGGCTTCATCTCGTGGGTTGGCCTGCGCGGCGCGGTGCCGATCATTCTCGCGGTGTTCCCGCTGATGGCCGGCCTGCCGGACGCCCAGCTGTTCTTCAACCTGGCTTTCTTCATCGTGCTGGTGTCGCTGCTGGTGCAAGGCACCAGCCTGCCGTGGATGGCCAAGCTGCTGAAGGTGACTGTACCACCGGATCCGGCACCCATCTCCCGCTCTGCGCTGGAGGTGCACATCACCAGCGAGTGGGAAATGTTCGTCTACCGCCTGGGCAAGGAGAAGTGGTGCATCGGCGCCGCCCTGCGCGAGCTGAAGATGCCGGAAGGCACACGCATCGCCGCCCTGTTCCGCGGCGAGCAGTTGCTGCACCCCTCTGGCAGCACCGTGCTGGAGGTCGACGACATGCTCTGCGTGATCGGCCACGAACACAACCTGCCGGCGCTGGGCAAACTGTTCAGCCAGGCGCCGCAGCGTGGCCTGGACCTGCGCTTCTTCGGCGACTTCGTTCTCGAAGGCGATGCCGAACTGGGTGCGGTGGCCGCACTGTATGGCCTGAAACTCGATGGCCTGGACGCGAAAATGCCGCTGGCGCAGTTCATCCGACAGAAGGTCGGAGGCGCTCCAGTAGTAGGTGACCAGGTGGAATGGCACGGCACGATCTGGACCGTGGCGACCATGGTCGGGAACAAGATCCAGAAAGTGGGCGTCAGATTCCCCGAAGGAACGCGACCCGGACCAGGATTGTTCCTCTAAACTTCGTTTCTGCCGGATCCACAAGTAGTCTGCCTATGTCCCTGCGCGCATACCTTCGCACAGCCCTGCTCGGGCTGTGCCTGTCCCTTTCCTTCGCGGCCACCGCGGCAGAGCCGCCAACGGCTGCCAGCATTCAGAACAGCCTCGACAAGATTGCCGAGCGCAAGCTGCCCGAGGCCGACCAGAAGGCCTTGCAGCAGGTGCTGGAACAGACCCTGAGCCTGCTGGCCAGCAAGGACGACAACGAGAAGAAGCTGGCCGCCCTCAAGCAGCAACTCAGTGCCGCACCCAAGGAAACCGACGACAGCCAGAAAGAGCTGGCCCGGCTCAAGCAAACCAAGGTTCAGCCGGTTGCCCAGCGCTATGCCAACCTCAACGTGCAGCAGCTCGAACAGATGCTCAGCGAGCGCAACACCCAGCAGGGCGAGCTGCAGAAGTCGCTGTCCGACGCCAACAGCCTGATCATCAACTCGCAGACCCGCCCCGAACGTGCCCAGGCCGAAATCAGCAGCAACCAGACCCGCGCCCAGCAGATCAACACCATCCTCAAGACCGGCAAGGACGGTGGCAAGTCGATCAACGCCGACCAGCGCAACCAGCTGAACGCAGAACTGGCTTCGCTCAACGCGCTGACCCTGCTGCGCCGCCAGGAACTGGCCGGCAACAGCGTGCTGCAGGACCTTGGCAACGCCCGCCATGACCTGCTGATCGAGCGTGCCGCGCGCCTTGAGCAGGAAATCCAGGACCTGCAGACGCTGATCAACGACAAGCGCCTGGCCCAGTCCCAGGAAACGGTCACCCAGCAATCGATCGAGGCGCAGAAGGCGGGCGGCAGCAGCCTGCTGGCCACCGAAAGCGCAGCTAACCTGAAGCTGTCCGACTACCTGCTCAAAAGCACCGACCGCCTCAATGAGCTGACCCAGCAGAACCTGCGCACCAAGCAGCAACTGGACAGCCTGACCCAGGCCGACCAGGCGCTGGACGAGCAGATCAACGTGCTCAAGGGTAGCCTGCTGCTGTCCAAGATCCTCTACAAACAGAAACAGACCCTGCCACACCTGAAACTCGACCGTGACCTGGCCGACCAGATCGCCGACACCCGCCTGTACCAGTTCGAGGTCAGCCAGCAGCGCGAGGTGATGAGCAACCCGGTGACCTATGTCGACAAGCTGCTGGCAGCCCAACCGCAGGAACAGGTAACCCCGCAGCTGCGCAAGGCCCTGCTGGAGCTGGCGATCACCCGCAGCGACCTGCTGGAGCGGCTGAACCGCGAGCTTTCGGCGCTGCTCAACGAATCGATCACCCTGCAGCTCAACCAGAAACAATTGCTGGGCACTGCCCAGAGCCTGCGCACCACCCTCGACGAACAGATGTTCTGGATCCCCAGCAACAAGCCCCTGGACTGGGACTGGCTGCGCACCGTGCCGCAACGGCTGGCCGACCAGGTCGCCAACCTGCCGTGGGCCTCCAGCCTGAGCGAGCTGACCGACGGCCTCAGCCACCGGCCGCTGCTGTTCCTGCCGCTGTTGCTGGTGATCGGCGCTCTGTTGTGGCGGCGCAAGTACCTGTACCAACGGCTGGGCAAGGTGCACCAGGACATTGGCCATTTCCGCCGCGACAGCCAGTGGCATACGCCACAGGCGATTCTTATCAATATCCTGCTGGCGATGCCGGTCAGCCTTGTCCTGGCGTTGTGCAGCTATGCCCTGCAAATCGACGCCCGCGGGCAGAACGCCAACCTTGGCGCGGCCCTGTGGCAACTGGCCCAGGCGTGGCTGGTGTTCTATACCGCCTACCGCATCCTTGCACCCGGCGGCGTGGCGGAAGTGCATTTCCGCTGGTACAAACCCCAGGTCGAGTTCCTGCGGGGCTGGGTACGCCGCCTGGGCACCGTGGTGCTGGCCCTGGTCGGGGTAGTGGCGGTGGCCGAGCACCAGCCGTCGGCGCTGGCCGACGATGTACTGGGTATTGGCGTGGTGCTGGCCTGCTATGCGCTGATGGCCTGGCTGCTCAGCCGCCTGCTGCTCAGCAGCCCGGCGCACCGTGACACTTCGCTGTTCCGCAAGGCGGTCGGCGTGGCGTTCACTGCGCTGCCTATCGCCCTGTTCGTCGCGGTGTGCTTCGGCTACTACTACACCGCCCTGAAACTCACCGACCGGCTGATCTACACCCTCTACCTGCTGCTGTTCTGGCTGGTGATCGAGGCCGCCTTCGTGCGCGGCCTGTCGGTTGCGGCCCGCCGCCTGGCCTACCAACGGGCACTGAGCAAGCGCGCGGCGGCCAAGGAAGGGCTGGACGGCGAAGTGGTCGTCGAAGAGCCGACCCTGGACATCGAGCAGGTCAACCAGCAATCGCTGCGCCTGATCCGCCTGGCCCTGCTGGGCGGTTTCATCGCTGGCCTGTACTGGGTATGGGCCGACCTGCTCTCGGTGTTCGCCTACCTCAACAACTTCGTGCTGTACGAATACACCAGCGGCACCGGCGCCGCTGCCAGCATGGTGCCCATCAGCCTGGGCGACCTGTTGGGGGCACTGGTGATCGTCGGCATTACCTTCGCCCTGGCCGGCAACCTGCCAGGCCTGCTGGAGGTGCTGGTGCTGTCACGCCTGAACCTTGCCCAGGGCAGCGCCTACGCCACCACCACCCTGTTGTCGTACACCATCGTCGGCGTGGGTATCGTCAGCACCCTGTCGACCCTGGGGGTCAGCTGGGACAAGCTGCAATGGCTGGTGGCGGCGCTGTCGGTGGGCCTGGGCTTCGGCATGCAGGAAATCTTCGCCAACTTCATTTCCGGCATCATGATCCTGTTCGAGCGCCCGGTACGCATCGGCGACACCATCACCATCGGCAACCTGTCGGGCACGGTGAGTAAGATCCGCATCCGCGCCACCACCATCACCGACTTCGACCGCAAGGACATCATCGTCCCCAACAAGACCTTCATCACCGGCCAACTGATCAACTGGTCGCTGACCGACACGGTCACCCGGGTCACGCTGAAGCTGGGCATCGACTATGGCTCCGACCTCGACCTGGTGCGCGAGCTGCTGCTCAGGGGCGCGCATGAAAACCCACGGGTGCTCAAGGACCCGGAACCGATCGTGTACTTCCTCAACTTCGGCGAAAGCTCGCTGGACCACGAACTGCGCATGCACGTGCGCGACCTGGGTGACCGCAACCCGACGCTGGATGAACTCAACCGCTTCATCAGCCGCGAGTTCAAGGCGCACGACATCAAGATCTCGGTACGCCAGGTCGAGGTGTTCCTGATGGACGCAGCCGGCGGCAAGCAGCAGCTGATACCGATGGAGCAGCCCAAACCCGATGGCACCCAACCTGTGTGAGTGGACGCCATAGGGCATGAACGCCCAGAATGCCTGCGAGGGCTTGGCCCTCGATCGCCGGCAAGCCAGCCCCCACAGCTGGGCCCCGCAAAGCGGCCCCAATGGCACCGACTTCCAGGAGCAGCCCGTGAAAGCCCTCGACCAACTCACTTTCGACAACCGCTTCGCCCGCCTGGGCGATGCGTTTTCTACCCAGGTGCTGCCCGAGCCCATCGCCGAGCCCCGCCTGGTGGTGGCGAGCGAGTCGGCCATGGCGCTGCTGGACCTCGACCCGGCCCAGGCCGAACTGCCTCTGTTCGCCGAACTGTTCAGCGGCCACAAGCTGTGGGACCAGGCCGACCCAAGGGCGATGGTGTACTCCGGCCACCAATTCGGCTCGTACAACCCGCGCCTGGGCGATGGCCGCGGCCTGTTGCTGGCCGAGGTCCTGAACGACGCCAATCAGCACTGGGACCTGCACCTCAAGGGGGCCGGCCAGACGCCGTACTCGCGCATGGGCGACGGCCGCGCCGTGCTGCGCTCATCGATCCGCGAGTTCCTCGCCTCCGAAGCCCTGCACGCCCTGCACATTCCCACTAGCCGCGCGCTGTGCGTCATCGGCTCGAGCACCCCGGTATGGCGCGAAACACGTGAAAGCGCGGCCATGCTCACCCGCGTGGCGCAGAGCCACGTACGCTTCGGTCATTTCGAGTATTTCTACTATACCAAGCAGCCTGAGCAGCAGCGGGTGCTGCTCGACCACGTCTTGCAACAGCACTACGCCGAGTGCGGCACCGCCGAGCAACCTTACCTGGCGATGTTCCGCACCATCGTCGAGCGCAACGCCGACCTGATCGCCCGCTGGCAGGCCTATGGCTTCTGCCACGGGGTCATGAATACCGACAACATGTCGATCCTCGGCATTACCTTCGACTTCGGCCCGTACGCCTTCCTCGACGACTTCGACGCCAATTTCATCTGCAACCACTCCGACGACCGTGGTCGTTACAGCTACGCCAACCAGGTGCCCATCGCCCACTGGAACCTCAGCGCGCTGGCCCAGGCGCTGACCACGGTGGTCGAGGTGGAGCCGTTGAAGCAGGCGTTGAGCCTGTTCCTGCCACTGTACCAGGCCCATTACCTGGACCTGATGCGCAGGCGCCTGGGCCTGACCACGGCCGAGGATGACGACATGGCGCTGGTCGAGCGCCTGCTGCAGTGCATGCAGCGCGGTGGTGTGGACTACAACCTGTTCTTCCGCCGGCTGGGCGAGCAACCGGTGGCCGAAGCGTTGAAGGTGGTACGCAATGACTTCATCGACCTGGCCGGCTTCGATGCCTGGGGCGCCGAATACCTGGCCCGCTGCGAGCGTGAAGCCGGTAATGCCGAGGGGCGCCGCGAACGCATGCATGCAGTGAACCCGTTGTACGTGCTGCGCAACTACCTGGCGCAGAAAGCCATCGAGGCAGCTGAAGCGGGGGATTACAGTGAAGTGCGGCGGCTGCACCAGGTACTGAGCAACCCCTTTGAGGAGCAACCCGGGATGCAGGCCTACGCCGAGCGCCCACCGGAATGGGGCAAGCACCTGGAAATCAGCTGCTCTTCCTGATTGGCGCTTGACCCCTGTGGGAGAGGCCTTGTGTCGCGATGGGCTGCCAAGCAGCCCCAATAACCTCGAGGAACCAACATGTCCGAACCACTGGTCATCCCCTGCCCCCACTGCAACGGCCTCAACCGCTTGCCTGCCGAGCGCCTGGGCGACGCGCCGAAATGCGGCCGCTGCAAACAGCAGGTCCTGCTGAGCGCCCCTTTCGAACTCACCGAAGCCAGCTACGCCAGCCAAATCAAAGGCGACCTACCGCTGCTGGTGGATGTCTGGGCCGACTGGTGCGGCCCGTGCAAATCGTTCGCCCCCACCTTCGAACAAGCCGCCCGCCAACTGGCCGGCCGCTGCCGCCTGGCCAAGCTCGACAGCGAAGCCAACCGCAACCTGGCCGGGCAACTGGGCATCCGCTCGATCCCCAGCCTGCTGCTGTTCAAGAACGGCCGCGAAGTCAGCCGTCAGGCCGGGGCGTTTCCACTCCAGGCGTTGTTGGAGTGGGTGCGCAGCCAGGGGGTTTAGTTTTTAAGCGCTTGCCAGCAGCGACTCATAGGGAATGCGAAGGCCATCATGCAGGCGCTTGATCATGGAAAGGCTCAGCCCGCGCTTCCCGCTCAGTACTTCCGAAACTCGCCCGCTTGGACCGATGTACGGTTCAAGATCTCTTGGCGTGAGCCCCTGCTGATCCATACAAAACTTGATAGCCTCGATGGGATTGGCGGGGTGAATGGGATAGTGCCTGTTCTCGTACACTTCGATCAGTGTCACAAGCACTTCCATTTCATCAGCCTCAGGCGTGCCCGCTTTAGACTGAAAAATGGCTTCAAGGCGCTGGAATGCTGCTCGAAGATCGTCCTCGTTACGAATCGGCTTAATATTCACAGATTGTCTCCACGTCAATCTCGTCATAGCGCTTGTGCGTACCGACGAACTTCACCCAGGCGATACCGGCGCGGTACTGCATCTCAACCACAAGCCGGTACTTGTTACCCCCAATAAGGAAGCGGGCTAGATACCTACTCGCTGCGCTCCAGCAAATCATGCAACTCGACAAACTGCTGTGTCAGCTTGTGCCTGGGCTCCAGGTGAATCAGCGGCAGGCTGGCGTGGTGCGATTCACGCATCTTCACCGAGCTGCCAAGGTACACCGGCAGCACCGGCAGCCCTTCGGCCAGCAGTTCGTCGAGCATCTGCTGCGGCAGGCTGGCACGCGACTGGAACTGGTTGACCACGATGCCTTCGACTACGAGGTCTTCGTTATGGTCTTCCTTGAGGTCTTCAATTTCGGCCAGCAGGCCATACAGGGCCTGGCGCGAAAAGCTGTCGCAGTCGAAGGGAATCAGCACACGGTCAGCCGCGATCAGCGCCGAAACTGCATAAAAATTAAGCGCCGGCGGGGTGTCGATATAGATCCGCTCGTAATCCTCGTCTAGCTCATCGAGCAGCTTACGCAGCTTGTTGATCTTGTGCTTGGCCTCGAGCTTGGGCTGCAGGTCGGCCAGTTCAGGCGTTGCAGTCACCACATGCAGGTTGTCGAACGGGGTTTCATAGATATCCACCTTGTTCTTCTTGCTGAATGGCCCGCTGGACAGGCTCTGCTTGAAGAAATCGGCGATACCCATGGGGATATCCTCACCCGTCAGCCCGGTGAGGTACTGTGTCGAGTTGGCCTGGGCATCCAGGTCGACCAGCAGGGTCCGGTAGCCTTCATTGGCACTGACCGCCGCCAGGTTGCAGGCGATGCTCGACTTGCCCACGCCACCTTTCTGATTGAACACCACGCGCCGCATGGTTGACCTCCGTGTTTCAACGAATGCCCGAGTATGTGGCGGTGTCGCCGCCATGGCCAGTGCTATTCGCCTGAAGCAGCTGCGCAAACGCCTTGGCCATGGCCGACCCGCCGCCTTCGCGCTGCACCAGCCACACCGCGGTCATCGCCCCCTCGTCGAGCAAGGTGCGGTACACCACCCCTTCGATACGCATGCGCTGGAACGAGGCCGGCAGCACCGACACCCCCAACCCCGCCGACACCAGGCCGATGATGGTCATCGCCTCCCCTGCCTCCTGGGCAAAATGCGGGCTGAACCCGGCCTGCCGCGCCAGGCTCAGCAACTGCGCATGCAAGCCGCTGCCATAGCTGCGCGGGAAGAACACGAACGGCTCATGGGCCAGCGCCGCCATGTGCACGCCTTGCCCGCTGGCTTCGGCCAGCGGGTGTGAGGCATTGATCACCGCCACCAGTGGCTCGCGGAACAGCTCGGTGGCCAGCAACCCTTCCGGCAGCGGCATTGGCCGCATCAGGCCGATTTCGATGGACTCATCGAACACCCCTTCGGCAACATCGCGGCTGCTCATTTCCTTGAGGTTCAGGTGCACTGCGGGGAAGCGCTGGCGAAAGGCATGAATGGCCTTGGGGATCTTCGATGTGAACGGGGCCGAGGAGGTAAAGCCGATCTTCATCTCGCCCAATTCACCCAGTTGTGCACGCCGCGCCACATCCGCCGCCTTCTCCACCTGCGCCAGCACCTGACGCGCCTCGCCCAGGAACAGCCGGCCTGCCTCGCTCAGCTCGACCCGGCGGTTGGTGCGCTCGAACAAGCGCGCCCCCAGCTCCTGTTCCAGCGCCTGGATCTGCTGGCTCAGCGGCGGTTGCGAAATGCCCAGTTGCTGGGCGGCGCGGCCGAAGTGCAGCTCTTCTGCCACGGCAATGAAATAACGCAGATGGCGCAGTTCCATGGTTCGCTCCAAACAAGTCGCACAACGTCTTAAATAGGTCGAACAATATATTGGATCTAATCATTAGCCAGCTATATGCTTTTTTCATTGCACCAGAGGTACCCGCCGTGAAAACTGCTGTAGCCGCGCAGCCCATCCAGCTCGAACCTGCCACCTTGACCGACATGTGGATCGAAAAAGGCACCCCCGCCTTCATGAAGACCGTGCTGGCCCTGTTCAGCGGCGGCTTCGCTACCTTCGCCCTGCTGTATTGCGTACAGCCGATGATGCCGTTGCTGTCTAAAGAATTCGCCATCAACGCCGCACAGAGCAGCCTGGTGCTGTCGGTGTCGACCGCGATGCTGGCGTTCGGCCTGCTTGTCACCGGTCCGATCTCGGACCGCATCGGCCGTAAGCCGGTGATGGTGTTCGCCCTGGTGTGCGCCGCGCTCTCCACCCTGGCCAGCGCGGTGATGCCGAGCTGGGAACTGGTGCTGGCCACCCGCGCACTGGTCGGCCTGTCGCTGAGCGGCCTGGCAGCAGTGGCCATGACCTACCTGAGCGAAGAGATCCACCCCCAGCACATTGGCCTGGCCATGGGTTTGTACATCGGCGGCAACGCCATTGGCGGCATGAGCGGGCGGCTGATCACTGGCGTGTTGATCGACTTCGTCAGCTGGCACACAGCCATGCTGACCATCGGCGGCCTGGCCCTGGGCGCCGCCCTGGTGTTCTGGAAGGTGCTGCCGGAGTCACGCAATTTCCGCCCGCAGACGATGAGCCCGCGCAGCCTGCTGGACGGGTTCGTCATGCATTTCAAGGATGCCGGCCTGCCCTGGCTGTTTCTGGAGGCCTTCCTGCTGATGGGTGCCTTCGTCACCCTGTTCAACTACATCGGCTACCGCCTGCTGGCCGAGCCCTATCACATGAACCAGGCACTGGTCGGCTTGCTGTCGGTGGTGTACCTGTCCGGCATCTACAGCTCGGCGCAGGTCGGCGCCTTGGCGGACAAGCTGGGCCGACGCAAAGTGTTCTGGGCCAGCATCGTGGTCATGGCGTGTGGTTTGCTGATGACCCTGGCCAGCCCACTGGCCATGGTGATCGTGGGCATGCTGGTGTTCACCTTCGGCTTCTTTGGCGCGCACTCGGTGGCCAGTAGCTGGATCGGCCGGCGGGCGCTGAAGGCCAAAGGGCAGGCGTCGTCGCTGTACCTGTTCAGCTATTACGCCGGCTCGAGCGTGGCCGGTACGGCGGGCGGGGTGTTCTGGCACCAATGGGGCTGGAATGGCATCGGCCTGTTCATAGGCAGCTTGCTGGCAGTGGCGTTGCTGGTGGCGCTACACCTGAGCAAGTTGCCACCGAAGTCGGGGTGAGGCATTCGCGGGCACGCCCGCGAACTGGCCCGGGAATCAGTTGATGATTTCGACGATATCCACATCCACTTCACGGCTCATCAGGTGTTTCTCCACCTCACCGGTCAGCTTGACCTTGGTCTTGTCGTTGAATGGCGTCGGTGGCAGGTCTTCATCATCGATTTCCACGGTGATGGTGCCGGTGTTGTCCTTGAATTCGTATTTGTCGTCGTTGTTGATCTTCTTGGTGACGAAGCCCTGCAGCACCACCGGCGTGTCATCGGCGGCATCGTTCGCAGCGGCCACGGTGGTTACCGCTTGTGCACCCGGGCCGGTATAGCCGGCAGCCAGGGCAGCAGTGCTGAACAGCGGGGCGAGGATCAGGGCAAGGTAACGGGTTTTCATGGAGGCAGGTCCTGTTTCGGTTTGGATGGGAACAGCCTACCGAAGCTGGCTGAATCCAATCTTAATCGCCCCAGGCTTCGTCCAGTTCCAGCGCCAGCTGCACCTGCAACTGCGCGCCAGTCACCTGTAGCTGCACACTGCGCAGCTGTGCGCCGTCACGTTCCAGCGTGTGCAGCCAGCTCAGCACTGCCGTGGGCTGGCCTTCGAGGCTGACATCGAGCTGATTGGCCCGAGCCTGCAGCCCGACAACGCGCAAACCGGCGGCCAAGGCACGCTCATTGAGCGCGGCGGGCGTCAGTGCCCGCACCGCTTCGCGCCCCCCGACCGGCGCTGACGCCACCTGCTGCAACTGCCCGGCCAGCTCCAGCGCCTGCCCATGGGCAAGCTCGGCCTGCAGCATGCGCTGCTTACCAGGCAGCCAAGCCAGTTGCCAGAGCGCCAGCATGGCCACCCCCCATAGCGTGGCCCTGATCAGTGCCCGCCGCGTGGCGGGTAGGGTTTGCCATTGGCGAACAAGAGCCTGCTCAAACCTGTGCTTCATCAAGTCCCGCTCCAGGTCAGGGTTGCCCGCACCCCTTGGGCAGTCTGCCGGGCCTGGTCCATCAGCACGGCAGGGGCCAGCAAACGCAAGCGCTCGAGGTCATCGAACCCCAGGGCCAGCACATCCATACGCCACCCTTGCGCCGGGCTGAACGCGGCCCGTTCAAGGGTAATGTTCCCGGTTTCCACCAGCGGCTGCGCGACGGCCGCCAGGCCTTCCATGCGGGTGGTCGTACGAGGGCCGGCCTGCAACGCCCTGACGCGCACCGCCAGGTCACCGGTGACGGGCTGCCCGGGCGCCCACCGCTGGAATGCCTGAACGTTTTCGGCATGCTGTTGAGCCACGCGCTGCAACAGCCCCTCGACACGCCAATGATCGGCCACGCACAGCATGGCGAAGCCCAGCAGCACTGCGCCCGCCAACGCCGACCAGGGTAACGCCAGGCGCTGACGGCGGAATGGCCCCTGGCGCAGGTCCAGCGCCTTGGCTCGCCCTTGCAGCAAGGTCTGGAAGGCATTGTCGACCCTGTGGTTGACCAGCGGTTGCCCGCCATCGGCAGCAGCGGCCTGCCAGGCCATCGGCGGCAATTGCCGCGCCACGATTTCGGCTGCCTGGGGCGTGGCGACCAGCCACGGCCCACCTCCGCCGCCCACTAGCCAGCGCCCGTCAAGCCACAGTGCACTGGGCTGCTCGCCACCCAGCAGGTCGGCATCGGCATGGATCGCGACCGGGTCGATACCCAGCGTTTGCAACAGGGTCAAAACATTGCGCAGCACCTGACGCTCTACCACCAGCGCACGGCGGTGCCCTTGCATATCAGCTGCGGCAAAAACCAGGTGCACCGATTCCAGCGCCGCTGCCAACTGCTCTTCGGCGGCGTAGGCCAATGCTTCAGGCTTCGGCCGCTTGCCTGGCACGGGGCCGATTTCGCAACTGCCGAGCATTTCCATCGGCAAGACAAGGATCACAGGGCCGGCCAGGGTCGCCCCGAGCGCGTCCAGACGCGTCTTGCGCACGCTGCCATCGCCTGCTCGCAGCCACACCGGCCACTGCGCATCGGCCGCCGCAACACCCGCGGGCAATAGGTACAGCCAGGTTTCACTCATCTGCTCTTCGCTCCCGCATTGCAGTAAATACACGCCGCACCACACGAACCTGGTGCGTGTTCAAATCGATCTCCAGGTCGCTGTACAGGTACATGCGCCTCCCCGCCTGCTGTGCCTGCACCTCAAGGCGAAACCAGCGGCTGGTCACGGCAAGCCCGCGCCTGTTCACGCCCACGCCTTCCAATTGCGCAGAGGCCAGAAAACGCTCCACCGTCGGGTAGCCCGCCTCGGGGCGTTGTCGTATGAGGTCGGCGGCCACCGCTGGCGACAACTCCGCCAGTGCTGCCAACAGGCGTGCCGGGGCCGTGTTGATGTTGAGCCGCGCCTCCTTGGGCAACACCACTACCCAAGGCTGCAAACGCGCCATCACCTCGGCAGTGACGCCCGGCAGGGCCCGCAACTGGGTAGGGTCCAGCAGCGGCTGGCCCGCCAGCGCCTCCAAGGCCGCCGGCGCCACCTGCAGTGCATGGCACAGGCGCTGCCAACGCTCGAGCAGCAAGGGGTCGGGGGTTTTACCTGCGGTCAGGGCGCCGAGGTTGAAGCGCCCTGCAAGGTCCTCCAGCTGTAGTTGCACCCGGCCTTCGCCCAAGGTCAACACACGGGGTTGGCCCCAGCCCTGCCGCCCGTGGGTCACCTGGAGGATCTCCCCTACCTCACCCCGCAGGCTCGCAAGCGCCTGTTGTTCGCCGGCTTGCGCCAGGCGCAACAGGCGCGTGGCTTCGAGCTGCTGGGCAACACTGCCAAGCAGCAGGCGATGGCTGTGCAACATGCCGGCTACCAATAACGTCAGCAGCGCCATCACCAGCAGCACGGTAATCAGCGCCAGCCCCTTCTGCCGTTGACGCTTCACTGGCTGGCCCCGCCAAGCGGCAGTACCCGCCGAATCTGCGCCAAGCGCCGGGTGGACAGGGTCACCTCCAGCGCCTGCGGTGGCAGGGCCCGGCGCTGGGCCATTGGCCAATGCGCCTGCCAGCCGCTACCGGGTACATGCAGGCGCCACTGCAGTTCGCCCACACCTTCGAGCAAACGCTGCGGGCGCGGCTGGCCCTGCCCCTGGGTGCGCCGCTGGCGCCACAGCACGCCGTCGGCGAGCCAGTATTCGACCACCCTCAGTTCGCTGCGCTTGAGCGCCTGGTGGTCGGGTTCGCGGGTCAGCCAATGGGCCCGGTCGCCGTTCAACAGGATGCCGTAACCGCCCTTGCCCAGGCTCGCCGGCAGATACCCTTGCAAGGCATCGCGCTGGATCAGGCTCATGGCCCTGCCCAACGCATGCAACTGCTCGGCCTGGGCCTGGCGCGCACGCTCGGCCCGCATGACCACATCCAGCGCACGCGCACTGCCCACCGCCAACAAGGCAAAGAGGGCCATGGCCAGCAGCAGTTCGATCAAGGTGAAACCGTGCTGGCGGGGCCTAGCGTGACGCATCGCTGCCCCCCTGCCACCCGGTGGCCTGGTGCAACACCTGGCGATCGGCCGCAAGGCCCACGCGCACCTCGACCTCCAGCAGGCCAGCCCCGCCCAGCCGTCGGCGGCTTTCCTGCAGCGTCCAGCGACGCTGGCCGAACATCACCTCCACACTGCGCTGGCCGGGCGCCAGGGCCGGTTGCAGGCGCATTTCCAGCAGGTGGTTGTCGGCGACCCAGCTGGCAAAAAGACGCTCCTGCAACCCCTGCGACTGCACCAGTATGCGCTGGCTGGCCGTGCTCACCGCCACGGCCAGCACCGCGAAGATCGCCAGCGCCACCAACACCTCGAGCAGGGTGAAGCCGCGTTCAGGGCTGGAACTGCGGGGCATTGAGGCCATCGCTCGACAGGGAGACCAGGCGCACGGTGTCGGCCTCGAAATACAGGGAAAACGGCGTGTGCTCGTCATTGCCGTACATCACCAGTTGCGGCGCCTTACCAGGCACGGCGGGTGGCACTGGCAGCCCATCGATCTGCAGGCGCAGGTCCAGGCCAATATCGCGCTGCTGGCCCGCGGGCTCCCAGCTGTCACCGCGGGCCTTCAGCAGCTGATAGCCTTGCGGGTCGATTCGGATACCCAGCGCCACGCCCTCCAGCACAGCCTGTTGCCGTGCGTGTTGCACCAGTTGCAAAAACAGGTTGGCCTCCTGGCTGGCCAGGCGCTGCGGGTCGCGCCCGATACCGAGCCCCGCCATGCCCATGACGATGCTCAGCAGCAGCAGGACCAGCAACAGTTCCAGCAGTGTGAAACCTTGCGCGCGGGGCCGTTTCATTCAGACCAGTTGCCGATATCGGCATCCATCTGTTCGCCGCCCGGCTGCCCGTCGGCACCCAGCGAATAAAGGTCATACCCCTGGTTCGAACGGCTGCCCGGGTTCGCGTACTGGTAAGGCGAGCCCCAAGGGTCGGTAGGCGTACGCTTCAGATAGCCCTGGGCACTCCAGTTGCGCGGCAATGGCGCCACGCTGGGGCGTGTGACCAAGGCGTCCAGGCCCTGTGCGGACGTTGGATAACGGCCGTTGTCCAGCCGATAGATTTCCAGCGCGGTGGCGATCGACTGCAGGTCGGTGCGGGCCGCGGTCAGCTTGGCATGGTCGGGACGGCTCATCACGTTGGGCAGTACCAGCGCGCCAAGCACGCCCAGGATGATGACCACCACCATGATTTCGATGAGTGTGAAGCCACGTTGCGCGTGGCGTGTAGCACGAAGGGACATGTCAGTTGACCAGTTGGTTGAGGTTGAGGATCGGCAGCAGGATGGCCAGCACGATGAACAGCACGATGCCCCCCATCACCAGCAGCATCAGGGGTTCGCAGAGGCTCACCAGCAGCGCGATACGCCCTGCCAGTTGCCTGGCCTGGAGGTCTGCGGCACGTTCAAGCATGGTGTCCAGTTCACCGGCGCGTTCGCCGCTGGCGATCATGTGCAGCATGAGCGGTGGCAGGGTGTCGCTGCGTGTCAGGCAACTGGCCAAGGCGCTGCCCTCGGCCAGCTCGCGGGCGGCCTGCAGCAGACGCTCGCGCAGGGTGAGGTTGCCGATCACCGCCGTAGCGATGTTCATCGCTTCTACCAAGGCCACGCCGCTGCGCCCCAGGATCGCCAGGGTGCTGATGAACCGCGCCGCCTCGCTGGCCCGCGCGAATTCGCCATAACCTGGCAGGCGCAGTGCCAAGGCATGCCACCGGCTACGCCATGGCGGTTGTTGCAGGGCCCACGCGCCCAGAGCAATGCCGGCCAGCAGCAGCGTGAGCGCTGCCAGGCCGTACTGGTTGGCGGCATCGCTCAGGGCAATCAGCACTTGCGTGGCCAACGGCAGGCGCGCCTGGTCGCGGGAGAATGCCTGCACCACATCAGGCACGACATAGCCCAGCAGAAACCCCACCACCAGCAACGAGACGGCCAGCAGAATCACCGGGTAGACCATGGCCAGCTGCACTTTCTGCCGCAAGGCTTGCTCGTCCTCGCCATGCGCGGCCAAACGTTCTAGCACGTCCGCCAAGCGCCCGGAGCGCTCCGCAGCGGCCACGGTGGCCCGGTAGATGACCGGGAACGCCCGCGGGTAATGGGCCAGCGCCTGGGCCAGGGCATGGCCTTCGGCAACCCGCTCTGCCACGCCGCGCAACACCTGCCGCTCCTGGCGCCGGGTGCCTTGCTCGGCAACCGCCTGCAAGGCTTCGGTCAACGGCAGCCCGGCCTGCAGCAGGGTCGCCAGCTGGCGGGTCAGCAGCGAACGCCGGGCCAGGCTCAAACCGCTGCGGTTCAGCACGCCCGCCAGCAGTGACCGCGGCACGGGGCGCAGTTTCAGCACCTGCCAGCCTTGCTCGCGCAAGGTTTGCCGAGCCTGACGCGCCCCTGGGGCTTCCAGCGTACCGCGCTGGCGGGCGCCCTTGGCATCCTGGGCCTGATAGCGAAACAGCGGCATGTCAGTCCTGCCCGGTTACGCGCAGCAGTTCTGCCACGCTGGTCTGCCCTTGGCAGACACGCTGAACACCGTGCTGGAACAGGCTCGGCGTGTCCTGGCGAATCAATTCATGCATGGCGGCCTGGGATGCCTGGGTGTGGATCGCCTGAGCCAGTGCGGGCTTGACCACCACCATCTCGTGCAAGGCCAGGCGTCCACTGTAGCCCGCCTGGCATTCACTGCAGCCCTGCGCCTGGTAAAGCTGCGCGGGCAGCCCGGCAGGGTTGCCCAAGGCGCTGGCCATGGCCTGGTCCACCTCGCAGGCCACCTTGCAGTGCGGGCAGAGCCGGCGTACCAAGCGCTGGGCCATCACCCCGGCCAGCGACGAAGCCAGCAGGCAAGTATCGATGCCCATGTCGGCAAGCCGCGTGATTGCGCCCAGCGCGCTGTTGGTGTGCAGGGTGGAAAGGACCAGGTGGCCCGTCAGCGACGCCTGCACCGCGATGTTGGCGGTTTCCTTGTCGCGGATTTCGCCCACCATGACCACGTCCGGGTCCTGACGCAGAATGGCGCGCAGGCCACTGGCGAAGGTCATGTCGACCTTGGGGTTGACCTGGGTTTGCCCGATGCCGGCCAGGTGGTACTCGATCGGGTCCTCCACGGTGAGGATATTGCGCGACTCCTGGTTCAGGTGCGCAAGCGCGGTGTACAAGGTGGTGGTCTTGCCCGAGCCGGTTGGGCCGGTGACCAGGAAAATGCCGTGTGGCTTTTCCAGCATGCTCATGAAGCCAGCACGCACAGCCGCCGGCATCTGCATGTGGTCGATGTCCAGGCGCACGGCCTGCTTGTCCAGCAACCGCAGCACCACCCGCTCGCCATGGGTGGCAGGCAAAGTCGATACGCGCACGTCGACTTCATGGCCAGCCAGGCGCAGGCTGATACGACCGTCCTGGGGCACGCGCTTCTCGGCGATGTCCAGGCGCGCCATGACCTTGATACGCGAAACCAGCAGGGCAGAAAGCTCCCGTGGGGGTGACAGCACTTCGCGCATGACGCCGTCGATGCGCATGCGCACGCGCAGCTGATGCTCGAAGGTTTCCAGGTGGATATCCGAGGCCCGCGAGCGCACCGCTTCGCTGAACAGGGCATTGAGCAGGCGGATGATCGGCGCATCGTCTTGCTGTTCGAGCAGGTCGCTGGTTTGCGGCAAGGCCTCGGCCAGCCGTGGCAGGTCGATTTCCTGGTCCAGGCTCTGAACGATCGATTGCGCGGCATCCTCACCCAGGCCGTAGCAACTGGCCAGGCGCTCGGCGAAGTCGGCTTCGCTCACCTGGCGCAGCGGCCAGGTATTGCCCAGCAAGCGGCAGGCTTCGGCCAGGGCGGCCAGGGACGCGCCTTCTCGCATCATCAGCACCGGCTCGGGCGCCTGGCGGTCGAGCAGGATCCCGTGACGCCGGGCGAAGCCGAATGGCAGCTCAGGACTCACGGCTGTGGCACTTGCGCGCTTGGCAAGCGACGCGGCTCGAACAGGCGCTGGGCATCAGCCGGCAAGGGCGAATCATCGGCGGCGCGCACCCCGTCGTAGGCCCTGCGCCCTACCTCGACCCGCTCCGCCTGGCTACGCAGAATGGTCGGGCGCAGGAAGACCATCAGGTTGGTTTTCTCCTGAATGTCGCTGCGCCAGCGGAACAGACCGCCAAGCCACGGAATGCGGCTGAGCAACGGTACCCCACGCTCGACCTGGCGCATGCTGTCCTTGATCAGGCCGCCAATCACGATGATCTCGCCGTCGGAGGCCAAGATGGTGCTCTTGAGCGTACGCTTGTTGGTGATCAGGTCGTTCTCGGCCGTGCTCGGCGCGATTTCGGAGCTTTCCTGCTCGACCTCCAGGCGCAAGCTTTGCCCCTCATTGATGTGCGGGCGCACCTTCAGGCTGATACCGATATCCTTGCGTTCGACCGTGGTGAACGGGTTCTCCGAACCACTGCCGGGGGTAACGTAGGAGCCGGTCTTGAAGGCGACGTTCTGCCCCACCAGGATATGCGCCTCCTGGTTGTCCAGGGTCAACAGGCTTGGCGTGGACAACAGGTTGCTGCGGCTGCTGCTGGCCAAGGCCGATATCAGCGCGGCAAAACGGTCCGTGCCAATGGCCAGGGCAGCACCACCCGGCAGCTTGGCCTCCTTGCCCAGCAGGTCGGCCAGCCCGGTGCCACTTTCGCTGAACGTGACCCCGCCGTTGAGCCCGCCGGTGCCCACGCCCCACTGCACACCCAACGCTTCATCGATGCTGCCGCTGACTTCGACGATTGCCGCATGGATGAGGACCTGCGCCCGTGGCTGGTCCAATTGCTGGATGATCTGCTCGACGCTGCCCAGTGTCTGCGGCTCGCCCAGCAGCACCAGCGCATTCTGGTCGGCATCGGCCTTGACCACGGCGTCGCCAGTGAGGTTGGCGCCGAAGTCACGGGTGCCCGGCGCGCCATCCAGGCGCTTGCCCACCTCACCCAGCACGTCGGCAAGCTGCTCGGCGTTACTGTGCTGCAAGCGCACCACACGCCAGTTCTGCGCGGTGGCGGGTGCCGCCACATCCAGCGAACGGGTCAGTTGTGCCAGGCGCTGCCTGGACTTGGCCGGGCCGAGGATCAGCAGGCGGCTACCGTTGGCGTCGGCCACCACCTGCGCACCGCTGTCCGGCCCCCCGGCGGCCGCTTCGACCACGGCGAACACGGCCTCGGTCTGGGCGTTATGCAGGGTCACCAGCTCATAGTCGTGCCGCTGGCCGCTGTCCAGCTGCAAGACCAGGCTCTCCAAGCGTTCAAGGTTGGCTGCAGAGTCGGTCACCACCAAGGCGTTGGCCGAGCTGGAGGGGCCAATGTAGCCGCTGCTGGACACCAACGGCCGCAACAGGCCGGCCAGGTCGGCAGCGACGCTGCCCGACAAGGTAAAGACGCGCGTGGTGAACGCGGCCGGTATGGCCTCCACCTGTTGGTTGGCCCAGGCCTTGGCTTCGCTGGCCGGCAGCACCAGCAAACGGTCGCCGTCGTTCACGGCGGCAAAGCCCTGGGCATTGAGCACCGAGTAGAACAGCCGGCGTATGCCTTCACGATCCAGGGCTTCGTTGGAGAGCACCGTGATGCGCCCCTGCACACGGGGGTCGAGGATGATGGTCTGGTCGAGGATTTCCCCCACCTCACGCACCACCTCGCGTACGTCGGCATCGCTCATCGCCAGTTGCCAGGTGGGCATTTCAGCCAGCGCCAGGGAACAGCACAGGGTCAAACAGGCGCCGAACGAGGCGCCTTGCAAATATCGCTTGAAAGTCATTGCACCTCCCGCAACAGGCGGGATGAAGGATCAGAAACCGGGCGCGGGCGAGGGGCCGCCCCCATGGGCAGAAAAACGCTGGGGCCAGGGGTAGCCAACGCCACGACTTCCTCGCGGCCGTCGACCCACAGCACGGTGGAGCGCACATCGATACGGCGCAGCACACCGTGGCCCGCAATCCGCTCACCGACCCGGTAGACAGCCTCGCCCCCAGCGCTTTTCACCAACGCCCGCGCCCCGCCCTGGCTGGATACGAAGCAGGCCTTGAGCGTGATGTCCGCCCGGCTAGACCGCTGGCGCTCAGGCTGAAAGCCGAATGCCAAGGCCAGGGCGGTCGTCGAGAACGGTTGCTCCGGGGCGGCTGCCGTGGCCAGCGCCGAGGCCGGCAGCAGCGGGGGCGCAGTTAACGGATACAGCCGTTCCCGCGCTATCAGCCCGGCAAGCGTTACCAGCACCAGCGCCAGCCAGATCACATGCGACGAGCGCTTCATCCGAATCAGGGCAGCATGCGCCGCAGTACACGGCGCCCGGCCAGCTCATGCAGCACCACGGCGCCAATGTGCACCGACACGCCCAGGGCCAGCAGCAGGCACGCGCAGATGTGGACCTTGAACCACAGGCCGTGCCAGAACGGTTCGCTCAACAGCGGCGCGAGGGTGAACCAGCCGAACACGTCGATGGGCCGGTCCATCATCAATACGCCGGACAGCAGCACGATCGCGGTGGTCCAGTACAAACCTTCATGGACAAGATGGGCGATCCGCTCACCCCTGGCTGCACCCTCCAGGCTGCCGGGTTTGAACAGGGTCCGCCGCAGCAGCAAGCGCAGCAGGAATATCGGGATGAACAGGGTGGTCATGGCCACGTTGACGAACGCAACCAAGTGAAACGTGGTCGGGGTGACGTTCAGGTGCGCCACGTAGAAGCCGCTGAGCAGTACCCAAATGATGACCAAGGCAGAGACCCAGTGCAGGAGGATCTGCTGCCAGGCATATTTTCGTGCTTGCATAAACAGTACTCGAAGGGCCTGGCCCCCCGTCGAGGGGCCAGGTGTGCTGCATTACTTCTCGGTCCAAGCCATGTTCCAGTGAGAGCCGGTACCTGGCTCGAACTGGGCGGCATTGGCGGAGTACTGCACGCAGTAACCCTAGTTCGGGAAGGGCTGGCACTCGTAGACCTTGCCATTCTTGGGCTGCAGTACCTTGGTGCCGGCCTGGTAGCTCGACAGCGACTCCGGGAAGACAAAGTCGTACGACCCGTCACCCGACGCCTTGAGCTGGACCGTGCGCTCATCCTGCAGCAGCTCGCGCTCGCGCTTGTCCACGCCGACGACCTTGAGGGTGTGCTCACCTGGCACGCTGGCGACGTTCAAGGCGAACGGCGCGCTGCCGTTGACCAGTTGCCGTGCGTAGGCGACCTGCTTGTTGCTGGCGTCGAACAGCCGCGCCGATACGGTCAAGGCCTTGTTGGTCATGACGGTAAAGTCCACGCTACCCTGGCCATCAGCGATGGTGTACTCAGGTTTGACATCATGCAGGTGCAGGGTGGCGGGCTCACCGGCAGCGGCCTTGAAGTCGAGGATGTAGTTGGTCAGGCCACTTTCGGCTTTGGCGAAGATGCTGTTGGAGCCCTGGACAGGCTCGATGTTGCCGTCGGCATCCATGTGCCCGGCACGGACCAGCGTCTGGGTTTCGTTGATCTGCCTGGCGAGCTTGTAAGCCCAGTTGGCAGCGATACCTTCTTCGGCGTTGTCAATGGTGACGCTCACATGGTGCGACGGACGCTCGCCATTGGCATCGAATGCGCGGGCCGTCACCTGGTCGCCCACTTCAAGGTCTCGGCTGGCGCTGATCTCGGCCAGGCGCGGCCATTCGGGCGCAGGCCCGCCGTCAAGTTGAATATCGACGTCAGCCACGCTATGGAAGGCCTTGTCGGTATCCCCCACTTTCCAGACACCCAGGATCACGTGCTGGCCTGCACGGTCGGCTGGCAAGGTGCAGCTATGCTTGGGGTTGGTGCCAGTGCCGCTGGCGGGCACCTGGTTGTTGCCATCGACTACACAGAACGGCGCGTCGTCGAACGAGGCGCGGCTCAGTGCGGTATTGGGGTTCCAGTCGGCTTTGGTGATGAAGTATTCCCACGTGGTTACCGGGTGCGGCGCCTGGTAATGCCAGTCGAACTGAATGTTCCGGTCAACGATGGGGGTCAGATGCCAGCGGTTGGCCGACTGCTCGTCGAGGGCACCGAAATCGCCACGGACACCACCGCTGGCAATTTTCCCGTCAACAGGGCCGGCCGCCGGGAAACGCCCAATGGCCTCACCGACCGACCACGGTTCGTACTGAGCGCCGCCACAGTTGCTGTTCAGGTTCTTGTGGTTGGCATGGCACAGCGCTGCCCGTGAAGGCGGGTCAGCCAGATGGCCGTGTGCCTGGGCAACCTGAACCTGCAAACCTGCACCTGCCATAGCCATCCACACACCGGTGGCAACAACGCTTCTGCGCAGGGTTTTTCTTGTATTCATCACGAACTCCGAAGGTTGAATGCAAAAGGGCACATTCACGCGCGGCGAATGTGCCCTCTGCTCAAGGGAGGTCGGACATTAGAAGAAACATCTGTGCCTATATGTAGGAATACGGCTGAACGTTCGGCACATTTTCGGAAATGCACGGCAGCGGCAGGCACAGGCTCCCCAAACCCTGGTTCGGGGAGCCTGGAAACTCAAACGTGGTATTGCGCCGACAGCTCGTGCACCGCGTTGATGAACACGCCTGCGTGCGCCGGGTCGACTTCCGGGGTGATGCCGTGGCCCAGGTTGAACACGTGGCCGTTGCCGTGGCCGTAGCTGGCCAGGATGCGCGCCACTTCCTGGCGGATGGCCTCTGGCTTGGCGTACAGCACGGTCGGGTCCATGTTGCCCTGCAAGGCCACCTTGTCGCCCACACGGCGACGGGCGTCGCCAATGTCACAGGTCCAGTCCAGGCCCAGAGCATCGGCACCGGCCTCGGCGATGCTTTCAAGCCACAGGCCACCGTTCTTGGTGAACAGGATGACCGGCACCTTGCGCCCTTCATGCTCGCGGATCAGGCCGCTGACGATCTTGCGCATGTAGGCGAGGGAGAACTCCTGGTAGGCCGCCGCTGACAGGTTGCCGCCCCAGGTGTCGAAGATCTGCACGGCCTGGGCACCGGCAAGGATCTGCCCGTTGAGGTAGCTGGTCACCGACTGGGCCAGCTTGTCCAGCAGCAGGTGCAGCGCTTGCGGGTTGTCATAGGCCATGGCCTTGGTCTTGCGGAAGTCCTTCGACGACCCGCCTTCGACCATGTAGGTGGCCAGGGTCCAGGGGCTACCGGAAAAACCGATGAGCGGAACGCGGCCGTTGAGTTCGCGGCGGATGGTGCTGACCGCATCCATCACGTAGCCCAGGTCTTTTTGCGGGTCGGGAACCGGCAGGGCTTCGATATCGGCCGGGGTACTAACGACCTTCCTGAAACGCGGGCCTTCGCCGGTTTCGAAGTACAGGCCCAGGCCCATGGCATCGGGGATGGTGAGGATGTCGGAGAACAGGATCGCCGCGTCCAGCGGGTAGCGGTCCAGCGGCTGCAAGGTAACCTCGCAGGCGAACTGCGGGTTCATGCACAGGCTCATGAAATCGCCTGCCTTGGCACGGCTGGCGCGGTACTCCGGCAGGTAGCGCCCGGCCTGGCGCATCATCCACACCGGGGTAACGTCTACGGGTTGCTTGAGCAGTGCACGCAGGAAACGATCGTTCTTCAGGGCAGTCATGTCGGCATCCGGAAAAATAGTGCGGGCATTTTCTCAGACGCCAGCGCAAAAGGCACGGCCATGGCCATGCGTTTTGTCTATTGGATGCCACAGATCAAGCGTTTTTGTATACAAAAGCTTCGCGGGCACGCCCGCTCCTACAGGTTCTGCGCCGAACCCTGTGGCAGCGGGCGTGCCCGCGAACAGGTCGAGAATCAGACTTCCAGGTAGTCCAGGATACCCTCAGCAGCAGTGCGCCCTTCGAAGATCGCCGTCACCACCAGGTCCGAACCGCGCACCATGTCGCCACCGGCAAACACTTTCGGGTTGCTGGTCTGGTGCTTGAACTTGCCCTTCTCCGGCGCCACCACACGGCCCTGGCTGTCCAGCTGGATGTCATGCTGCTCGAACCATGGCGCCGGGCTTGGGCGGAAGCCAAAGGCGATCACCACGGCATCGGCCGGCAGGATTTCCTCGGAACCCGGAATCGGCTCGGGGCTGCGACGGCCACGGGCATCCGGCTCGCCCAGGCGGGTTTCGACCACCTTCACACCCTCGACCTTGTCCTCGCCGACAATGGCGATGGGTTGGCGGTTGTAGAGGAACTTCACGCCTTCTTCCTTGGCGTTCTTCACCTCTTTGCGCGAACCCGGCATGTTGGCTTCGTCACGGCGATAGGCGCAGGTCACCGCCTTGGCACCCTGGCGGATCGAGGTACGGTTGCAGTCCATGGCAGTGTCGCCACCGCCCAGCACCACAACCTTCTTGCCCTGCATGTCGATGAAGTCTTCAGGCGACTTCTCGAAGCCCAGGTTGCGGTTGACGTTGGCAATCAGGAAGTCCAGCGCGTCATGTACGCCCGGCAGGTCCTCACCCGGGAAGCCACCCTTCATGTAGGTGTAGGTACCCATGCCCATGAACACTGCGTCGTACTCGGCGAGCAGTTGTTCCATGGTCACGTCCTTGCCCACCTCGGTATTGAGGCGGAACTCGATACCCATGCCGGTGAACACTTCGCGGCGGTTGCTGAGCACGCTCTTTTCCAGCTTGAACTCGGGAATACCGAAGGTCAGCAGGCCACCGATTTCCGGGTTCTTGTCGAATACCACCGGGGTAACCCCGGCGCGCACCAGCACGTCGGCGCAGCCCAGGCCAGCAGGGCCTGCGCCAATGATGGCGACGCGCTTGCCGGTGGGCTTGACCTTGGACATGTCCGGGCGCCAGCCCATGGCAAAGGCGGTATCGGTGATGTACTTCTCCACCGAGCCGATGGTCACCGCGCCAAAGCCGTCGTTCAGGGTGCAGGCACCCTCGCACAGGCGGTCTTGCGGGCACACCCGGCCGCACACTTCGGGCAGGGTGTTGGTCTGGTGCGACAGCTCCGCTGCCGCCAGGATGTTGCCCTCGGAAACCAGCTTCAACCAGTTGGGGATGAAGTTGTGCACCGGGCACTTCCATTCGCAGTACGGGTTACCGCAGCCCAGGCAACGGTGCGCCTGCTCCACGGACTGCTGCGGCTTGAACGGCTCGTAGATTTCCACGAACTCTTTCTTGCGCTGGCGCAGCAGCTTTTTCTTCGGGTCCTTGCGGCCCACTTCGATGAACTGGAAGTCGTTGTTCAGACGTTCAGCCATTTTTCAAAACCTCTTTACAGCAGCTGCAAGCTACACGCTGCAAACTGCAAGACGATCACTTAAGCCGGGCAAACCTCGTGCTGCTTCTGCGTGCAGCTTGAGGCTTGCCACTTGCAGCTGTTGTTACTGCGGGTTGGCGCGAGTGCTGGACAGCAGTTGCTTCAGGTTGGCTGCCTTGGGCTTGACCAGCCAGAAGCGCCGCACGTAGTCGTCCAGGTTCTCCGAGAGCTCACGCCCCCACTCGCTGCCGGTCTCCTCCACATACTCGGCAAGGACCCGCGCCAGATGGCTGCGGTAAGCTTCCATGGCTTCCCCACTGATACGCTGGATTTCCACCAGCTCGTGGTTGAGCTTGTCGACGAAGCTGTTGTCCATGTCGAGCACGTAGGCGAAGCCGCCAGTCATGCCAGAACCGAAGTTGTAACCGGTGTTGCCCAGCACGCAGACAAAGCCGCCGGTCATGTATTCACAGCAGTGATCGCCGGTACCCTCGACAACAGCGTGGGCGCCGGAGTTACGGACAGCGAAGCGCTCGCCGGCAGTACCGGCGGCAAACAGTTTGCCGCCAGTGGCACCGTACAGGCAGGTGTTGCCGAGGATGGCGCTGTCCTGGGTGGCGAACGGGCTGCCAGCAGGCGGCACGATGGTGAGCTTGCCACCGGTCATGCCCTTGCCGACGTAGTCGTTGGCGTCACCTTCCAGGTGCAGGTTCAGGCCACCGGCGTTCCACACACCGAAGCTCTGGCCCGCGGTCCCTTTGAAGCGGAACGTGATCGGCGCCGCGGCCATGCCCTGGTTGCCGTGCAGGCGGGCGATCTCGCCCGATACACGCGCGCCGATGGAACGGTCGCAGTTGCAGATGTCGAGGCTGAACTCGCCACCGGCCTGGTCACGAATGGCCGGCATGGCCATTTCCACCATCTTCTCGGCCAGGTGGCCTTCGTCGAACGGCGGGTTCCTGTCGACTTCGCAGAACTGTGGCTTGTCTGCCGGAATGTGCGAGCTGCCCAGCAGCGGCGACAGGTCCAGGTACCGCTGACGCTCGGTGTCGCCTGGCAGCACGTCGAGCAGGTCGGTACGGCCGATCAGTTCGCCGAGGCTGCGCACGCCCAGCTTGGCCAGCCACTCACGGGTTTCTTCGGCGACGAAGGTGAAGAAATTGATCACCATGTCGACGGTGCCGATGTAGTGGTCCTTGCGCAGCTTGTCATTCTGCGTGGCTACGCCGGTCGCGCAGTTGTTCAGGTGGCAGATGCGCAGGTACTTGCAGCCCAGGGCGATCATGGGCGCGGTGCCAAAGCCGAAGCTTTCGGCGCCGAGGATGGCAGCCTTGATCACGTCCAGGCCGGTTTTCAGGCCACCGTCGGTCTGTACCCGCACCTTGCCGCGCAGGTCGTTGCCGCGCAGGGTCTGGTGGGTTTCGGCCAGGCCCAGTTCCCACGGTGCGCCGGCGTACTTGATCGAGGTCAGCGGCGACGCACCGGTACCACCGTCATAGCCGGAAATGGTGATCAGGTCGGCATAAGCCTTGGCCACACCGGCGGCAATGGTGCCCACGCCGGCCTCCGCCACCAGCTTGACCGACACCAGGGCCTGCGGGTTGACCTGCTTGAGGTCGTAGATCAGCTGGGCCAGGTCTTCGATCGAGTAAATGTCGTGGTGCGGTGGCGGCGAGATCAAGGTCACGCCCGGTACCGCATAGCGCAGCTTGGCGATCAGGCCATTGACCTTGCCACCTGGCAGCTGGCCGCCCTCGCCGGGCTTGGCGCCCTGGGCCACCTTGATCTGCAGCACTTCGGCGTTCACCAGGTATTCCGGGGTCACACCAAAGCGGCCGGTGGCCACCTGCTTGATCTTCGAGCTGCGGATGGTGCCGTAGCGCGACGGGTCTTCGCCACCCTCACCGGAGTTGGAGCGCGCGCCCAGGCGGTTCATCGCCTCGGCCAAAGCTTCGTGCGCTTCCGGCGACAGGGCGCCAAGGGAAATACCGGCGGAGTCGAAGCGCTTGAGGATGGCCTCCAGCGGCTCGACCTGTTCCAGCGCCAACGGCTGGTCGGCCACCTTGACCTTCAGCAGGTCGCGGATCATCGACACCGGGCGCTGGTCGACCAGCGTGGTGTATTCCTTGAACTTGGCGTAGTCACCCTGCTGCACTGCAGCCTGCAGCGTGTTGACCACGTCCGGGTTGTAGGCGTGGTACTCGCCACCGTGCACGAACTTCAGCAGGCCGCCTTGCTGGATCGGCTTGCGCGCGCTCCAGGCTTCGGCTGCCAGCAGCTTCTGGTCGCTTTCCAGGTCTTCGAAGCGTGCACCCTTGATGCGGCTGGACACCCCCTTGAAGCTCAGGCCGACCACTTCTTCGGACAGGCCGATGGCTTCGAACAGCTGCGCACCCCGGTACGAGGCGATGGTGGAGATGCCCATCTTCGACAGGATCTTCAGCAAGCCTTTGGAAATGCCTTTGCGGTAGTACTTGAACACCTCGTCCAGGTCGCCCAGCACTTCACCGGTACGAATCAGGTCGGCGAGCACTTCGTAGGACAGGTACGGGTAGACGGCCGACGCACCGAAGCCCAGCAGCACGGCGAAGTGATGCGGGTCGCGGGCTGTGGCGGTTTCCACCAGGATGTTGCTGTCGCAACGCAGGCCCTGCTCGGTCAGGCGGTGGTGTACGGCACCCACAGCCAGCGAAGCATGCACAGGCAGCTTGCCCGGGGCAATGTAGCGGTCGCTCAGCACCAGCTGGGTCTTGCCCGCGCGCACGGCTTCTTCAGCCTGGTCGGCAATGTTGCGGATCGCCGCTTCCAGGCCGACGCTCTGCTCATAGTTGAGGTCGATCAGCTGACGCTCGAAGCCTGCACGCTCCAGGTTCATCAGCGAACGCCACTTGGCCGGGGAAATGACTGGCGAGCTGAGGATCACCCGCGAGGCGTGCTCCGGGGACTCCTGGAAGATGTTGCGCTCAGCGCCGAGGCAGATTTCCAGCGACATCACGATCGCTTCGCGCAGCGGGTCGATCGGTGGGTTGGTCACCTGGGCGAACTGTTGGCGGAAGAAGTCGTATGGCGAACGCACACGTTGCGACAGCACAGCCATCGGCGTGTCGTCACCCATCGAGCCAACGGCCTCCTGGCCCTGCTCACCCAACGGGCGCAGCACCTGGTCACGCTCTTCGAAGGTGACCTGGAACATTTTCATGTATTGCTTGAGCTGGTCAGCGTCGTAGCTGGCCACGCCCTGGTCGTCGGTCAGCGTCGCCTGGATACGCGTGGCGTGCTGACGCAGCCAACGCTTGTACGGGTGGCGCGACTTCAGGCGGTCGTCGATGGCATCGGTATCGAGGATCTGCCCGGTTTCGGTGTCCACGGCAAGGATCTGGCCCGGGCCCACGCGGCCCTTGGCCAATACTTCCTCAGGCTGGTAGCCCCACACGCCGATTTCAGAGGCGATGGTGATGTAGCCATTGGTGGTGGTCACCCAGCGCGCCGGGCGCAGGCCGTTACGGTCGAGCAGGCACACCGCATGGCGGCCTTCGGTCATGACGATACCGGCCGGACCGTCCCACGGCTCCATGTGCATGGAGTTGTATTCGTAGAACGCGCGCAGGTCGGCGTCCATGGTCTCGACGTTCTGCCAGGCTGGCGGTACCAGCATGCGCACGCCGCGGAACAGGTCGATACCGCCGGTGACCATCAGCTCCAGCATGTTGTCCATGCTCGAGGAGTCCGAACCGACGCGGTTGACCAGCGGGCCAAGCTCTGCGAGGTCGGGGATCAGGTCGTTGGCGAACTTGGTGCGACGGGCCATGGCCCAGTTGCGGTTACCGGTAATGGTGTTGATCTCGCCGTTGTGAGCGAGGAAGCGGAACGGCTGCGCCAGCGGCCACTTCGGCAGGGTGTTGGTCGAGAAGCGCTGGTGGAACACGCAGATCGCCGTTTGCAGGCGCTCGTCACCCAGGTCCGGGTAAAACGCCGCGAGATCGCGCGGCATCATCAGGCCTTTGTAGATGATGGTCTTGTGCGAGAAGCTGCAGATGTAGTGGTCGGCGTCATCGGCGTTGGCAACCGACGAACGGCGCCGGGCGCTGAACAGCTTGATGGCGAATTCCTGGTCGCTCAGGCCCTCACCGCCGATGAACACCTGCTCGATCTGCGGCAGGCGCTCCATGGCCAGGCGGCCGAGAACGCTGGTGTCGATCGGCACCTTGCGCCAGCCAACCAGCTTCAGCCCGGCAGCGATGATCTCGCGATCCATGTTGGCACGTGCAGCTTCGGCTTTGACCGGGTCCTGGTTGAAGAACACCATGCCAACGGCGTACTGCTTGGGCAACTCGACGGCAAAATGCTCCTGGGCCATGGCGCGCAGGAACTGATCGGGCTTCTGAATCAGCAGACCGCAACCGTCACCGGTCTTGCCGTCGGCGTTGATGCCACCGCGGTGGGTCATGCAAGTCAGTGCCTGCATGGCGGTTTGCAGAAGGTGGTGGCTCGCCTCGCCCGTCATATGGGCGATCAGGCCAAAACCACAGTTGTCCTTGAATTCTTCGGGATGGTACAGACCTGTTTTCATAGACACATTCTCACCAGGTTCACCTCTCAACGGAGGCAAATCTCTTTTTTAACAACCACTTACCATCCACGCCGATCAAACGCCAGCTTTTTTGCGGTGGCCATGGAAAACCATTGTTGCACAGCGACAGCGATGCTCACAAATTTTCATGTCTCACCATTGAAAATTTATGTCGCCATTTTGAATGTTTTTGCGTCATGCGCCGTGATAGACGCTTGACTCGAGTCTGAAGCGTTTCAGCCATGACTGCAACTCGGGGCTTGTGGCCGGCAGTCTGGGACAGAAAAGCCTGCCGCGCTCGGGCGCAGCAGGCTAGTCGAAAGCTAGAATTCGCTTAGCAACAGGGCAGCGGGGTGGTGCCGCCCGGCAGGTATCAGCGGGCCGAGGCCAGCTCTTGTTGGACGCTGGCGACGGTACGTGGCCAAGGTTTACCAGCCTGGACCTTCGCTGGCAAGTTCTTGATTGCCGCAACCGCAGCATCGCGGCTGGCGAAACTGCCGTAAGTGACCACATACAGCGGCTTGCCTTGCAGGTCTTTCTTGAAGTAGCGATAGTCGCCACCCTGGGCTTTCACGTACGCCTGCGCCGAGGCCTCGGAGCTGGTGCCGAGGATCTGCACCACGTAATTGCCCGGTTTCTGCCCGGCGTACCAGCTGCTGTTGCCAGTGCCGCCAGCGGCTGGCTTTTCAGCAGGCTTGGCGGCCGGCTTGGCCACGGCGACCTGGGTCGGTGCCGGGGCCGGCTTGGCCGTCGCAACCGGCTTGGCAGGCTGGGTTGCGACCGGTTTTTGCGCAGGCGCAACCTGCTGCACGGGTTGCGCAGGCGTCGGCGCGGGGCCCGCCGCTACGCCTTGCGGCGGGGCGATGGTGGTCACGGTCGGCGGCGGGTTGCCAGGCTGCAGGGCGGTATCGCCAGCCGGGCTGCCTTCTTCCCCCTCACCCATGCCTGCGGCCTGGGCCAGCGGCTCGCGCATCACCGGCTGTGACTGCCCTCCCAATGGCAGCGGCACCGGCTGGGACGAGCCAGAGAACTCGATGTTGGCGCCCTGCTTGCCGTCGCTAAGCGGTAACTGAGCCTGGGCAGCCGGTGCGTCGGCCGGCGCTTTTTCGCCTTTCTTGGGCATCAACACGGCAGCTGCAACGGCAACCACGACCACGGCAGACAACGCGAGCACATGTTTTTTTGGCATCTTGAACCCCATGGATGGTCGCTTGGCCGTCGTCCGGCTGGCGATCATGGCTTCGATCAAAGTGTCACGGGCGACCTGGTTGATGTTGCCAGGCCAGCCGTCGGAGTTTTCATGGATATCGACGATCTGTTCACGGCTGAACACCTCGATGCCCCGGCCTGCGCCTTCCAGGCGCTGCTCCAGGTATTCGCGGGTTTCCTCTTCACTGTAGGGGGCCAGCTCGATGATGTGGAAGCGTTCTTCCTCGACATTGAGCTCGTCCAACCCTGCAATCAGCGAAGGCTCACCAAACAGGAACACGTGCGGGCGCCCTTCCGGCACCCCCGCCGCCAATTCCAGCAACGCTTGGAGTGCCGACTCGTCGAGTTGTTCCGCATCGTCCACCAGCAAGTACACTTCCTGCCCGGTGAGTGCCAGTTGCACCACCTTGGACAGGATCGCCTGCATCTCCGGCTGGGCCACGTCCAGGTTCTGCGCGACCTGGCCCAATACACTGGCAGCATCGCTGGCACCACGGGCGGACACCACGACGCTCTGCACCGCCTGCTTGTTGGTACTGGCCACCAGCGCCTGGCGCAGCAGGGTCTTGCCGCTACCCTGCGGGCCGGTGACGACCAGCATCAGTTGGCTGTAGCGAGCCAGGTGGTGCAGCTGGCCGAGCACAGGCTTGCGCTGGGCAGGGAAAAACTTGAAGCCGGGCACCCGCGGTGCGAACGGATCGTGGCTCAACTGGTAATGGTCGAGAAAGGCCTCATCGGCATGCAAACTGGTCATTGCGCTGTCACAACCTCAAAGCTGGGCCACGATCGCGCGGTAATCCGCCGACAGCGTGGCCTGTAGAGTCTCTTTCGGATAGTCGTCGGTGACCACGGCCTCGCCCATCTGGCGCAGCAGCACCAGACGCAGACGCCCGTCGAGCACCTTCTTGTCGACCGCCATGTGCTCCATGAAATGCGCCGGGGTCATTTCCTGTGGTGGCACCACCGGCAAACCTGCGTCCTGCAGCAGGCGGATTCCGCGATCGCGCTCGGCCTGGTCGAGCCAGCCAAGGCGCATGGACATTTCCAGGGCCATGACCGTGCCCGCCGCCACGGCTTCGCCGTGCAGCCACACGCCATAGCCCATGTGGGTTTCGATGGCATGCCCGAAGGTATGCCCCAAGTTCAGCGTGGCCCGCACGCCAGACTCGCGTTCGTCGGCGCCCACCACTGCGGCCTTGGCCGCACACGAGCGGCGAATGGCTTCGGTCAGGGCTGCCGAGTCGAGGGTACGCAGGGCCTGCATATTGTCTTCGAGCCAGGCGAGGAAGGGCTTGTCACAGATCAGCCCGTACTTGATCACTTCGGCCAGGCCTGCCGAAAGCTCGCGCGCCGGCAAGGTCTTCAGGCTGGTGGTATCAATCAGCACCGCGTTGGGCTGGTAGAAGGCGCCGACCATGTTCTTGCCCAGCGGGTGATTGATGCCGGTCTTGCCGCCTACCGAGGAGTCGACCTGGGACAACAGGGTGGTCGGCACCTGGATGAAGTCCACGCCCCGCTGATAGCATGCAGCGGCAAAGCCGGCCATGTCACCGACCACCCCGCCGCCCAGGGCGACCACGGTGGTACGGCGGTCATGCCGCGCCGTCAGCAGGCCATCGAAGATCAGTTGCAGGGTTTCCCAGTTCTTGTGGGCTTCGCCATCGGGCAGTACCACTGGCAGCACCGAGTAGGCCCCCAGGGTCTTGGCCAGGCGGTCGAGATACAGCGGCGCGACGGTCTCGTTGGAGACGATGGCAACCTGCCGGCCGGCAATGTGCGGCGCCAGCAGCTCGGGCTGGTCCAGCAGGCCTTCGCCAATGTAGATCGGGTAGCTACGCTCGCCCAGGTCGACCTTCAGTGTCTGCATGTATCCCCACAATGTTCTTGGGCGCGGTGCCGTTCTGGCGACCTGCGCGGTAACGTTGAACCTCGCCTCGGCGCTGGTGGCCGAGAATAGTCCCGGGTTAACGGGGCGGCAACTGCTGCAAGCGCTCGAGGATGTCGATCACCACCATGCGTGGTGGCCGCTCGTCGGTTTCTACGACCAGGTCGGCGATCTCGCGGTAGAGCGGGTCGCGGGTTTCCAGCAGGTTCCGCAAGGTGGCCTCGGGGTTGGCGGTGCGCAGCAGCGGGCGATTGCGGTCGCGCGCCGTGCGGCCGACCTGCTGTTCGACCGAGGCGTGCAGGTAGATTACCCGGCCGCCCTGGTGCAGCGCCTGGCGGTTGGCTTCGCGCATGACGGCACCGCCACCGGTGGCCAGGACCACGCCGTCGAGGCCACACAGCTCGGCAATCATCGCTTGCTCGCGATCACGGAAACCCGGCTCGCCTTCCTTGTCGAAAATCCACGGGATGTTGGCGCCGCAACGCAGTTCGATTTCCTTGTCGGAATCCTTGAACAGCAGGCGCAGCTCTTTGGCCAATAGGCGGCCGATGGTGCTTTTACCAGCACCCATGGGCCCCACAAGTATCAAATTTCGCACAGAATCAACGACTCACAGCAATCGCCTGGTCACTCATGATACGCGGAGTCAGGAAGACCAGCAGCTCGGATTTTTTCTCTTGTAATGCATCGCGTCGAAACAGCCGCCCAACATACGGCAGATCACCCAAAAATGGCACCTTGTCGACCACATTGTTTTGCGAAGTCGAGTACACGCCGCCAATCACGATCGTTTCGCCGTCGGCCACGCGAACCTTGGCATTCACCTCGTTCTTGCGGATCGGCGGCACGTTGTTCAAGGCATTGACGTAATCCGGTTCGTCCTTGGTCACCCTGACAGCCATGATTACCTTGTTGTCCGGGGTAATTTGCGGGGTCACCTCCAACGACAGCGAGGCCTCGCGGAACGACACCGAGGTGGCGCCGCTCTTGGTGGTTTCCTGGTAGGGCACCTCGGTGCCCTTGAGGATCCTGGCCGTTTCCTTGTCGGCCGTGACCACCTTGGGTTGCGAAATGATCTCGCCATTGCCGCTTTTTTCCATGGCGCTGAGCTCAAGGTCCAGCAGCACATCCCCGCGCAGCAGGCCAAGGCCGATGCTGCTGCCAGCCCGCTCGACACCCAGGTCGACGAACAGCGACTTGCCCGGCAGCGGGTTGTCGCCATACAAAGGGCTGCCCCAGCGCACCCCAAGGGCTTTCTCGTAATCGACGTTGGCCTCGACGATGCGCGCCTCGATCGCCACCTGACGCACCGGCACATCCAGCTGCGCCACCAGTTGCCGCAGTTCATCGAGGCGTTCGGCCGGCAGGTAGGCCACCAGGGTATTGGTGCGCTCATCGACACTCAGGCTGCCCCAACCGGCGAGCAGGCTTTCGTCGGCCAGGCTGGTCTTGAGCAGTTCCGCAAGTTCGGCAGCCTTGGCATGGTGAACAGGCAACAGCTCCCGGCGCATGGGCTGCAACTGCGCCTCCAGCACCTGCCCCGCACGCGCTTCGGCAGTTTGCGCAGCCAGCGTGGCCGCCGGCGCCACCAGCAGCACATTGCCCTCCTGGCGCCGGGCGAGGCTTTTGCTGCGCAAGACCAGGTCCAGCGCCTGATCCCACGGCACATCCTGCAAGCGCAGGGTGACATTGCCCTGCACGTCGTCACTGGCGACCAGGTTGACGCCGGCATAGTCGGCGAGTACCTGCAAAACCGAGCGAATCTCGACATCCTGAAAGTGCAGCGACAGCGGTTCACCCTGGTAAGGCGTCGCGGTCGCCAGAGGCATGGGCAGCAGGGCCGCCAGCAGGTAGATCATCCTCGTTCTCATTCTGATCCGGGGCCTCCTTGCCCAGGCGTTTTGCGAGGGTGATGAACGCCGTGCGTTCATGCCACACCCCCGCCATGAACAACCGTTCGCGCACTTCGACCTGGCGCGGGCCGATATGCATCACTATCCCTTGATCACGCCCTACCCGGTCCCCAAGGCGGACGCGGTAGAGCCTGCCGGCCGCCCGCAGCAGCGCTTGATGTTCCTGCCCACGCGTCAGGCTGCCGACCATTTCCAACTGGGCCAGGGGCGCGCGGGTCAAACCACCCGACAGGTGCGTTGCCAACGCGGCGAACGGATCCATGGCCGGTGCCCGCGTTGCCGGCCTGGCAGGCAGCCGCGCAAGCATGGCGACTGCCGCCCCGGCAACCGGCGCGTGATAGGCATCGACCCGCAGTTGCAAACGCAGCAGGCCTGGTTCGCCACCGCCGGCTGCCAGGCGCATGCTGCGACCGTGCATGACACGCGCCTGCCCCAACCACTCGTCCAGCCAGCCCCGCAAGGCTGGGTAGCTGCCCACCACCTGCAACTCCAGTGGCACTACGCTGAAGCCCTGCCGCTGCTGCTGCTCGTGCACATCGAGGCGCTCGACGAGCAGGCCGTGCTCGCGCCCCGAACCCGACAGACGGTCTAGCAGGTCGCTCATGCTTTCGCCGGCAGCCAGCTGCCATTGTGCCTTTTGCAAGCGCTGCCCATCGCTCGCCAGCTGTGCCCGCACCCCCTGCAACTCGGCAATCTGCGCCTGCGTGGCAGCCTGCTGCCGGCTCAGCTCGGCGCGCTTGCCCTCTTCTTCACCCTGCTGCTGCAACATGCCCGGCAGGCGAATCGCGCAGCCCAGGCCGAACAGCAGCACCGCCAGTGCCACAGGTGCCAGCCGCCGGAAGCGGCTGGAGCGCTCGGCTGCGCCAAGCCATGCGAGCAGTTGCACCCTGGTCACGACCAGAACGCCGCCACGCGCGCAGCCAGCAAGAATTCATCGCCGCCTGGCTGGCTCTTGATGTGTTTGAGCTCCAGGTCCAGCAGCACGCCGGAACGCTCCAGGTCGCGCATGAACTGGGCCAGTACGGCGCCGGAGGTGGCGAGCCCGGTCAACTCCAGGCGGCCGTTTTCCAGGCTGAGGCCCAGCAGCTGCATGCCCAATGGCAGTGCCCTTTCGAGGTCGGCGAATACGCCAGGCAGAACCCCTTGCTGAGCCTGCAGGCCCTCCAGCACCGCCAGGCGGCCGAGCAGTGCGGCATGCTGGGCACGCACGTCAGCCAGTGGCTGAGCCTCCAGGCCCAGGGTTTCCAGGGCTGCCTGGCGCTGGGCGTTGGCCAACGCTTGTTGCTGGCCGCGCTGGCGTGCCTGTTGGTCGACCAGCGTCACGGCGCACAATGCCAGCAAGGCGCCAGCCACCAGATGGCTGCGAAACCGGCGCATGGCCGCCTGGCGCTGGCGTTCGCGCCACGGCAGAAGGTTCAGCCGCATCATGGTCGCGCCCCTCCAAGCGCCAGGGCACTCGCCAGCAGCATCGGCCCATCGACCTGGGCAAGCCCGGCCAGCGCAGGCAGTTCTTGGCACGGCAGCGCCAGGCTTTGGCCCAAGGCCTGCAGCCAGCCCGGCTGCAGCGTCGAGCAGTTGCTGACCCACAACCTGGCAGGCAAAAGCCCTTCGGCGAGCAGCGCAGGCAGCCGCTCGGGCAGTTGCGCGGCCATGTCCCCGTCAGCTGCCCGCAGCTCCCGGCGCTGCAGCGCCCCGCCAGGCGCCCAGGCATGAACAGTCGCCCGGTGGGGCTCGATACGCAGCAACGCCGCCCCAGCCTGCTCACCCGCAGGCAGCATGCGGCGCAGGGCAATGTTGTCGACCTCGACCGCCTCCAGCTGCAGCCCCGCCTGCTGCACCAGCGCTTCGAGGGGTGCCAGTGCACTCTGCCGACACACTGCAACCAGCACCTCGCTGCAGGCTGGCTGAACACCTGAAGCCCCCAGGACCTGGAAGTCCAGGGCCAGGTCTTCCAGCGGGAACGGAAACAACCGTTCGGCATCCGCCAGCAACTGCGCTTCCAGTTGCTCCTCACCGGGCCCCACTGGCAGGTGGCACAGCTTGCAGATGACCTGGCTGGCGGGCAGCGCCAGGGCTAGCCGGCGCTCGCCGAGGCCGCTGCGCCGATGGGCGCGCTGCAATGCCGCCGAGACCTGCTCGGGCGCTGCTGCCCAGTCATTGCCTGCCCCGAGCTGCAGCGGCTCATGGGCCCAACCCAGCACCCGCCAGCCGCGTTTGCGCTGTTGCAGTTGCACCAGATGAATGGCGTGAGCGGTAATTTCCACCCCTACCAGTGAACCGGCATCCTTGCCGAAGCGTCCAAGCATTGCGAATTCCTTGCTGTATGTCGCGCCCCCGCGGCAACACTGGGCCGGGGCCACCCGTCAGGGCGACGGGCTGCCTGGCCGGTGGCCCGGAAAGGCGAAAAAATGCGTATAATGCCCAGCGTTTTTTGGTCCGCCGGACCTGCGTGCAATCCACTTTCAACCTGGACACCGAAAAGCCTTGATACGTCTGCTGAAGTTCTTCTGGTGGTCTTCCGTCGCAGTCATTTGCGCGCTCGTACTCGGTGTGAGCGGTGCGTTTCTGTATCTTAGTCCCAACCTGCCCTCGGTCGATTCGCTCAGAAGCATCCAGTTGCAGATCCCCCTCAAGGTGTACAGCAGCGATGGCAAGCTGATTGCCGAATTTGGCGAAATGCGCCGTTCGCCGATCCGTTTCGCAGACATTCCCCCACAGTTCATTCAGGCATTGCTGTCAGCCGAGGACGACAATTTCCTCAACCACTACGGCGTGGACCCCAGCAGCCTGATGCGCGCGGCCACCCAGCTGGTGAAAACCGGGCACATTCAGACCGGCGGCAGCACCATCACCATGCAGGTGGCCAAGAACTTCTTCCTGACCAGCGAGCGCAGCTTCTCGCGCAAGACCAACGAAATTCTGTTGGCCCTGCAGATCGAGCGGGAGCTGACCAAGGACGAGATTCTTGAGCTGTACGTGAACAAGATCTACCTCGGCAACCGCGCCTACGGTATCGACGCCGCGGCCCAGGTCTACTACGGCAAGTCGATCCGTGACGTGAGCCTGGCACAGATGGCGATGATCGCCGGCCTGCCCAAGGCGCCCTCGCGCTTCAACCCCCTGGCCAACCCGGTGCGCGCCAAAGAGCGCCGCGACTGGATCCTGGGCCGCATGTACAAGCTGGGCAAGATTGACCAGGCCAGCTACCAGGCCGCCTTGGACGAGCCACTCAACGCCAGCTATCACGTGCCGACGCCCGAGGTGAATGCACCGTACGTCGCGGAAATGGCTCGCGCGGAAATGGTTGGCCGCTACGGCAGCGAGGCTTACACCGAAGGCTTCCGCGTTACCACCACCGTGCCCAGCGACATGCAGGAAATGGCCAACAAGGCCATCCTCAATGGCCTGTCCGATTATGACGAGCGCCACGGCTACCGCGGCCCTGAAGCCCGCTTCCCGGGGCGCACCGAGGCTGCCTGGCGCCAGGAACTGGGCAAGCAACGCACCTTGGGCGGGCTGGAGCCCGGCATCGTCACCCGGGTCGAAAAAACCGGCCTTGCGGTGCTGACCCGTGACGGCCAGCAGGTGCATGTGGCCTGGGACACCATGAAATGGGCGCGCCCGTTCATCAACAGCAACGCCCAGGGCCGCACCCCGCAATCGCCCGCCGATGTCGCCCAGGTCGGTGACCTGGTGCGCCTGCAACGCCTGGACGATGGCACCTTCAAGTTCAGCCAGGTGCCGGGGGCACAGAGTGCACTGGTCACCCTCGACCCTAACAGCGGCGCCATCCGCGCCTTGGTCGGCGGTTTCTCGTTCGAGCAGAGCAACTACAACCGGGCGATGCAGGCCAAACGCCAACCGGGCTCAAGCTTCAAGCCGTTCATCTACAGCGCTGCACTGGACAGTGGCTATACCGCCGCCAGCCTGGTCAACGACGCGCCGATCGTATTCGTCGACGAATCGGTCGATAAGGTGTGGCGACCGAAGAACGATACCAACACGTTCCTCGGCCCGATCCGCATGCGCGAAGCGCTGTACAAGTCGCGCAACCTGGTTTCGATCCGCTTGCTGCAGGCCATGGGCGTGGACCGCACCATCGACTACATCGCCAAGTTCGGCTTCAACAAGCAGGACCTGCCGCGCAACCTGTCGCTGGCCCTGGGTACCGCCACCCTGACGCCGATGGAAATCGCTACAGGCTGGAGCACCTTTGCCAACGGTGGCTACAAGATTGCCCCCTACCTGATCGACCGTATCGAGAGCCGCAGTGGCGAAACGCTGTTCACCGCCAACCCGGCTCGCGTACCCCAAGGTACTGAAGACCAGGCCGGCCTGGCCGCCCCCGAGCAGCCGATCAGCACCGCCAGCATGCCCGGCGAGGCACCGGCGGCCCCCGGCCAAACCCCTGCGGCAGCGCAGCCACCAGCGGTTGCCGAGCGCATCATCGACGGGCGTACCACCTATATTCTCACCAGCATGCTGCAGGACGTGATCAAGCGCGGCACCGGCCGCCGGGCGCTGGCTTTGGGCCGCACCGACCTGGCAGGCAAGACCGGTACCACCAACGAGTCCAAGGACGCCTGGTTCTCTGGCTACAACGCCGACTACGTGACCACCGTGTGGGTTGGCTTCGACCAGCCGGAAACCCTGGGCCACCGGGAGTACGGCGGCACGGCGGCGCTGCCGATCTGGATGAGCTTCATGGGTGCGGCACTCAAGAACAAGCCTGCACATGCGCCGGCCGAGCCAGAAGGCATTCTCAGCCTGCGCGTAGACCCCGTCAGCGGCCGGGCAGCTTCGCCGGGCACACCCAATGCCTACTTCGAGCTGTTCAAGGCCGAGGATTCGCCGCCATCGGTGGACGAACTGGGCAATGGGGCCGTGCCGGGCAGCCCATTGCCAGCGGATGAAGCGACACCGATGGACCTGTTCTGAGGCAATCCGGGGCAGGTGCACGGCGGCGTTCGACCCTACGGGCGCCGACACTGTCGGCCCCTGCCCCTCACCTGCCGGCCCCGACGCATTCCCACCGCGCATAAAAAAGCCCCGGCTCGAAAGAGCCGGGGCTTTTTACACCGCTACAACAGCAATCAGCCGTTGAACACGTCATCCACGCTCTTGAGCGGGTAGTGCTTTGGATACGGCAGGGTAGCAACGCCGGACTCGATGGCAGCCTTGGCCACGGCGTCGGAAACGACGGTGATCAGGCGGGCATCCAGGGGCTTCGGAATGATGTACTCACGGCCGAACTCCAGCGCTTGCACGCCGTAGGCATCGCACACTTCCTTGGGTACCGGCAGCTTGGCCAGGTCTTTCAGGGCGATGGCCGCAGCGATTTTCATTTCTTCGTTGATGCGCTTGGCGCGTACGTCCAGGGCACCACGGAAGATGAACGGGAAGCCCAGTACGTTGTTGACCTGGTTCGGGTAGTCCGAACGGCCGGTGGCCATGATCACGTCGCTGCGGGTGGCGTGAGCCAGCGCTGGCGAAATTTCCGGATCAGGGTTGGAGCAGGCGAACACGATCGGGTTGGCCGCCATCGACTTCAGGCCTTCCGCGCTCAGCAGGTTCGGGCCGGAAAGGCCAACGAACACGTCGGCACCCTCCAGGGCGTCGGCCAGGGTGCGCTTGTCGGTCGCGTGGGCGAACTGGGCCTTGTACTGGTTCAGGTCGTCACGGCCAGCGTGGATTACGCCGCTGCGGTCGATCATGTAGATGTTCTCGACCTTGGCACCCATGCTCACCAGCAACTTCATGCAGGAGATGGCAGCTGCACCGGCACCCAGGCACACGATCTTGGCTTCTTCGAGCTTCTTGCCGGCGATTTCCAGGGCGTTGATCATGCCGGCCGCAGTAACGATGGCGGTACCGTGCTGGTCATCGTGGAACACCGGAATGTCGCACTGTTCGATCAGCGTGCGTTCGATCTCGAAGCACTCTGGCGCCTTGATATCTTCGAGGTTGATGCCACCGAAGGTGATCGAGATGCGGCGAACGGTGTCGATGAATGCTTGCGGGCTTTCCGATTCGACTTCGATGTCGAATACGTCGATACCTGCGAAACGCTTGAACAGAACGCCCTTGCCTTCCATGACCGGCTTGGAAGCCAGTGGGCCGAGGTCACCCAGACCGAGGATGGCAGTGCCATCGGAAATCACCGCAACCAGGTTGCCTTTGCCGGTGTATTTGTATGCCAGCTCTGGATCCCGGCCAATTTCACGCACCGGCTCGGCAACACCTGGGCTGTAGGCCAGGGCGAGGTCACGGGCAGTGGCAGTTGGCTTGGAAAGTTCGACGCTCAGTTTCCCCGGGCGAGGTTGAGCGTGATATTCGAGAGCGGCAGTTTTCAGGTCTGACATGGTGGGCATTCCGCTATTTACTGTTCTGACGGACCGCCGAGGATACGCAAAGAGCCGGGTAGTCACAAGACTGGTCGGTCACTTGTGTCAAGGCCTTTAGCCTACGACTTTCCGCTAAAACCCACGGGGGCATACGGCTAACAGTGTGTACAATCCAATAGCGAACTGTCTACATTTTTTAGCCAGAAGTACGCGCCAGCATGCTCGGGTCGGTCAGTGGCAATACCCAGCGCCGCTGCCCTGGCTTGAGGCCGCCCTTGCGGGAACGGTCCACCACCCAGCCACGCACCTCGACCTGGCGCCCTTTGAGGTTAGCGAAGAAACTGGCCGGGAAGTTACGCTGCAGACGAGCGGAGACCTGCACCACCACGGCACGGTCAAGGTTCAACCAGACACCACCACGGTTGCGTTCGATGCTCATGATTCGGCCACTGAGCACAGCAAAACCAGGCTGCCTGATGGCGTCTGCCGGCACCACGGGCGACTGCCGCCAAAGGCCGGCGCCGGCCTGGCGTGCGGCCTGCTCGGCGCGTTGCTGGCAGCCACTGAGGCGCACATTGGGGGCGACGGCCACCCGGTAGCCCAAGCCTTCACTGAGCAATTGTGCTTCGAGATTGTCGCCATTACGGCCATAAATGTGCGCCAGTGTGCGCCCATACTTGTCTTTGGCTTGCACACCGGGAACCAGCCCTACACGCCCGTCACTGGCCTTGACCAACGCCTGCAGGCGCCGCTTGGCAGCTTCGGCATAGGGCTCGCTGCCACGCCCCTTGCGACCGATCTCCGGGGTGTTGATGCCGATCAGCCGCACACTGCGGCCATCCACCAGACGCACGGTGTCGCCGTCGACCACCTGCCGCACCCGAACCTGCTCGGGTTTGCCCGGCAGCGGGCAGAAGGCCAGGGCGGGCAAATGCCAGATCGCACCCACAAAAAAGGCGCCCACGAGGGGCGCCTTTTTCAGCAACAATGCGAAGCCCGAAGGACTCGCCATGCGCATGATTACTTCTTGGTACCGAACATACCGAAGCGGTCGGCGAACTTCTGTACGCGGCCACCGGTGTCCAGGACTTTCTGCTTACCGGTGTAGAACGGGTGGCACAGGTTGCAAACGTCGATCGACAGGGTGCTGCCCAGGGTCGAACGGGTTTCGAACTTGTTACCGCAGCTGCAGGTGACTGCAACAGCTTCGTAGTTCGGGTGGATACCTTCTTTCATGGTCACTTCCTCGAGCTGCGTGCCGCCACCCAACACCAATTGTTGAATACCGCACGTAATTAGGCGGCGAATAATACCAGAGCACACCGTCAGTGCAAGATGTCGCTTGCACCGACCGTCGTCTGCTAGGCTCGCCAGTTCTTGTAATGCCCTCCGAGACTTTCTGCGTGTCCGACGTCATCCTGCGCCTTGCCCTGCCCTCGCCGTTGCGGCGCCTGTTCGACTACAAGGCGCCAGCGAGCATGGCGCGCTTGGCCCTGGCCCCGGGCATGCGCATTCGCGTGCCCTTTGGCCGCCGCGAAATGATCGGCGTACTGGTCGAAGTGTGCGCGCAGAGCGAGGTGCCCGCCGACAAGCTGAAGCCGGCCAGCGCCTTGCTCGACCCGGTCTCCCCGATTCCGCCTTCGCTGTTCAAGCTGTGCCTGTGGACCGCGCAGTACTACCAGCACAGCCTGGGTGACACCTTGAGCTGGGCCTTGCCCACGCTACTGCGCCAGGGCGAGCCCGCAGAAATGCGCCAGGAGCGCTTCTGGCACATTGCCCCCGACGCCCGCCTGGACGACCCGCGCATCGCCCGGGCACCGCGCCAGCGCGATGCCCTCAAGACCCTGGCGCAGCACCCGCACGGGGTGGCGCACAGCCTGCTGGCCAAGCTCAACCTGAACAAGGACAGCCTCGACCTGCTCCTGGCCAAGGAACTGGTGCAGATCGAAGTCCGCCGCCAGAAGCCGGGCTTGCGCCACGAACACTGGCTGGCACAGCCGGAGCTGCCGCTCAATGACGAGCAACGCGATGCCTTCGAGGCGGTGTGCGAGGGCTTCGGCGGTTTTGCGGCCTTCCTGCTGGCCGGCGTGACCGGCAGCGGCAAGACCGAGGTCTACCTGCAGCTGATCCGCGAAACCCTCGAGGCCGGCAAGCAGGCGCTGGTACTGATCCCGGAGATCAACCTCGGCCCGCAAACCCTGGCGCGCTTCGAGCAACGCTTCAACGCCCGGATTGCCTTGCTGCATTCGGCGGTGAATGACCGCGACCGCCTGGACGCCTGGCTGGCGGCACGCGATGGCGAAGCCGACATTATCATCGGCACCCGTTCGGCCCTGTTCACGCCCATGAAAAACCCTGGCCTGATCATCATCGACGAAGAACACGACGGCTCTTATAAACAGCAGGAGGGCCTGCGCTACCATGCCCGCGACCTGGCGCTGGTGCGGGCGCACCAGGAGAACATTCCGATCCTGCTCGGCTCCGCCACGCCCTCGCTGGAAACCTTGCACAACGCCCTCACCGGCCGCTACCGCCTGTTGCGCATGAATCAGCGCGCGGGCGGCGCACGCCCACCGCGCATGCTGCGCCTGGATGTCAAAAGCCTGCCGCTGGACAGTGGCATCAGCGGCCCGCTGCAGCAGGCCATCCGCCTGACACTGGAAGCCGGCCAGCAAGTGCTGGTGTTCCTCAACCGCCGCGGCTTCGCCCCTACGCTGCTGTGCCACGATTGCGGCTGGCTGTCGGAATGCCCGCGCTGCGACGCGCGCATGACCGTGCACCAGCGCTCCGGGGTGTTGCGCTGCCACCACTGCGGCTATGACGAACGCCTGCCACACCAGTGCCCGCAGTGCGACCACGTCGACCTGCGCCCAGTCGGTGCGGGCACCGAACGCGCCGAAGAACGCCTGAAAGTGCTGTTCCCGGACTACCCGATTCTGCGTGTGGACCGCGACAGCACGGCGCGCAAGGACGCCATGCACCAGCTGTTCAGTACCATCCAGAAAGGCCAGCCGAGCATCCTTGTCGGTACCCAGATGCTTGCCAAAGGGCACCATTTCCCGCGGGTAACCCTGGTGGCCATCCTCGACGCCGACGGGGGGCTTTTCTCGGGCGACTTCCGCGCCAGCGAGCGCATGGCGCAACTGATCGTGCAGGTCGCCGGGCGCGCCGGGCGTGCCGAGGAACCGGGCAAGGTCATCATCCAGACCCACCTGGCCGATCACCCGCTGCTGGTGCAACTGACCGAACAAGGCTACTTCGCCTTTGCCGAACAGGCCCTGGACGAACGCCGTGCCGCCGGGCTGCCGCCCTACTCGCACCTGGCCTTGCTGCGCGCAGAAGCGCACAAGCCGGGGCAGGCTGAAGGTTTCCTGGACGAGGCCTGCGCCGCCGCCGAGCGCCTGGTCGCCGAACAGCGGCTGCCAGGCATCGAGCTGCTGGGCCCGGTTCCGGCCCCCATGGAGCGGCGCGCCGGGCGTTTCCGCGCGCAGTTGTTGATACAGGCCAACACCCGGGCGCCTTTGCATCGACTGATCAGTGCCTGGTTGCTAGTGTTGGAGCAGATGCCGAGCGGGCGCCAGGTCCGCTGGTCGCTGGATGTCGACCCGGTCGACCTTTATTGAGCTGCAAGCTGCAAGCTGCAAGCTGCAAGCTGCAAGCTGCAAGCTGCAAGCTGCAAGCTGCAAGCTGCAAGCTGCAAGCTGCAAGCAAGAGCGGAACGGAGTCAGGCGGCGCCACCAAGCTTTTTCTTGCTACTTGCTACTTGCGACTTGCTACTCGCGCCTTCCAACGTGAAGCCCAAAGGTTGGCAACCCGCTCCCAGGCACGGATAATGCCCAGTTTTTCCACCTGCGCATCCAAGCGCTGCACCGCGCTTGCGGTCGAAAAGAGACCCCCATGAAAGACACCATTCGCCAGCTGATCCAGCAAGCCCTCACCCAACTCGTCACCGACGGTGTGCTGCCTGAAGGGCTGTCGCCGGCGATCCAGGTGGAAAACGCCCGGGACAAGACCCACGGCGACTTCGCCAGCAATATCGCGATGATGCTGGCCAAGCCGGCCGGCATGAAGCCGCGCGACCTGGCGGAAAAACTGATCAACGCCCTGCCGGCCAGCGCCGATATCAGCAAGGTCGAGATCGCAGGCCCTGGCTTCCTCAATTTCTTCCAGAATACCGACGCCCTGGCCAACCGCCTGGACGCTGCCCTGGCCGACGCCCACCTCGGCGCGCGCAAGGCCGGCCCGGCGCAAAAAGTGGTGGTCGACCTGTCGGCCCCCAACCTGGCCAAAGAGATGCACGTCGGCCACCTGCGCTCGACCATCATCGGTGACAGCGTGGCGCGGGTGCTGGAGTTCCTGGGCGACACCGTCATTCGCCAGAACCACGTAGGCGACTGGGGCACCCAGTTCGGCATGTTGATGGCCTACCTGCAGGAAAACCCGATCACCAGCGATGAGCTGTCGGACCTGGAAAACTTCTACCGCGCGGCCAAGCAGCGTTTCGACGAGTCCGAGGCATTCGCCACCCGTGCCCGCGGCCTGGTGGTCAAGCTGCAGGCCGGTGACCCGGAATGCCTGGCCCTGTGGACACGCTTCAAGGACATTTCGCTGTCGCACTGCCAAAAGACGTATGAACTGCTCAACGTCAAGCTGACCATGGCGGACGTGATGGGTGAAAGCGCCTACAACGACGACCTGGCCAATGTCGTGGCCGACCTCAAGGCCAAGGGCCTGCTGGTCGAAGACCAGGGCGCCCAGTGCGTGTTCCTCGACGAGTTCAAGAACAGCGACGGCGACCCGCTGCCAGTGATCGTGCAGAAGGCCGACGGCGGTTACCTGTACGCCACCACCGACCTGGCCGCCGTGCGCTACCGCAGTAACGTGCTCAAGGCCGACCGTGCCCTGTACTTCGTCGACCAGCGCCAGGCCCTGCACTTCAACCAGGTGTTCGAAGTGGCCCGCCGCGCAGGCTTCGTCGGCCACCCGATGCAAATGGAGCACATGGGCTTCGGCACCATGAACGGCGCCGATGGCCGCCCGTTCAAAACCCGCGACGGCGGCACCGTGAAGCTGATCGACCTGCTGACCGAGGCCAAGGAAAGGGCCTACGCGCTGGTCAAGGAAAAGAACCCGAGCCTGGCCGACGACGAACTGCGCCGCATCGGCGAAGTGGTGGGTATTGGCGCGGTGAAATACGCCGACCTGTCCAAACACCGCACCAGCGACTACAGCTTCAACTTCGAGCTGATGCTCAACTTCGAAGGCAATACCGCGCCTTACCTGCTGTACGCCTATACCCGTGTAGCTGGCGTGTTCCGCAAGCTGGGCAAGCGCTTTGACCAAGCCGATGGCAAGATCGTGCTGCAGGCCGCCCACGAGCAGGACCTGGCCGCACGCCTGGCGCAGTTTAGCGAAACCCTGAACAGCGTTGCCGAGAAAGGCACACCGCACGTACTGTGCAGCTACCTGTACGACCTCGCCGGCCTGTTCTCCAGCTTCTACGAGAACTGCCCGATCCTCGCCGCTGAAACTCCCGAGCAGCAACAGAGCCGCCTGCGCCTGGCCGCCCTGACTGGCCGCACCCTCAAACAAGGTCTGGAACTGCTCGGCCTGGAAACCCTGGAGCGCATGTAAGTTGGCTGCCAAGAAAAAACCCGCACCCAAACGCGGCGCCAGCCGCCAGACAGCGCCAGCCAAACAGCCGATTCCCGGCTGGGTATGGCTGGCGGTCGGCCTGACCGTTGGCGCGTTCATCGTGTTCCTGATGAAGCTCGAACCCGGCGGCGATGACATCAAGCGGGCCAAACCCGAGCAGCAGAAGGCCGACAAAGTGGCCGAAGCCAGCAAGCCTGCGCAGGCCACACCGCAACAGCCGGTGAAACCGAAGTACGACTTCTACACCTTGCTGCCGGAGTCGGAAGTCATCGTGCCGCCAGAGGCCGTACCGGAGAAAACACCCCCGGTCCCGGCCCAGCCGGTCACACCGGTTACCCCCGCTGAAGCGGCGAAAATCGACACGGCGCGGGCCCAGGCAGCACTGCTTGGCCAAACCCCGCCTCCGGCCCCGCCAGTGATCAAGCCGGCAGCGACCACCCAGTACTTCCTGCAGGCGGGCTCGTTCCGCAAACAGGCCGACGCCGACAAGGTGCGGGCCCAGATCATTCTGCTGGGGCAGTCAGTGAAGGTGGAGTCGGGTACGGTCAAGGAAGAAACCTGGTACCGCGTGATGGTCGGCCCGTTCAGCAACCGCGAACAGCTGACCGGTGCGCAGAAACAGTTGGCCGGCGCTGGTTTTGCCAACCTGTTGCTGCAACAGCGCCAGACCCGCCAGTAACCTTTGAACGGGGCGCTGTGCGCCCCCGTCAGACTTGAGCCGCCCCGGTGCAGCGGCCTTGCCTAGCGACAGGGCTGCAAAGCAGCCCTTGCCCTCTCAGCCCCGCCCCGCGTTGCGCTCGGACACCTGGCTATTGAGTGTCCAGAAGTCGTACAGCACCCCTACCAGGAACAGGCCACCGGTCAGGAAGTAGATGATCGCGGTCACCCACTTGCCCTGATACAGCCGGTGCAGGCCGAACACGCCGAGGAACGTCAGCAGGACCCAGGCGATGTTGTAGTCGATGCGCCCAGACTGGAACCTCAGGTCCGCCTCGCGGTCCATGGCCGGGATCAGAAACAGGTCGATCAGCCAGCCGATACCCAGCAGGCCGAAGGTGAAGAACCAGAGGGTGCCGGTTATCGGCTTGCCGTAGTAGAAACGATGCGACCCGGTGAAGCCGAAAATCCACAGCAGGTAGCCGATGGTCTTGCTGTGCGTGTCGTGGTAGGGCGTTCCCTGTTGATAACTGTTCATGCCTAGCCCTCGTGGGTTATGGAAAAATTTTCTAAGAAAATATGTGACTTTTTTGTCACAGGCCGACGTATGGCACCCTGCCAATCGACCAACGGATCATAAATTGATCAAAAAGCTGTTATAAAGTTGCGCGCCCAACACATAACTATTCATAAGAGCTTCATCTATGCCGCCTTTACTCAAGACATGGCTGACCCTCTGCCTATTATTGCCCCTGGCCGCCCACGCCACCAATCGTGAGCAACGTCTTCCCAATGGCTTCACCGGCTACACCAGCAATGCCGCCGTGAGGCATGCAGCGGTCAAGCAGACTGCGCCCCATGCTCGCACTGTCAGCGCCGCCAGCACGCGCGGTAGCAAGGTGGCCGCGATGTCGCCCAAGCAGAGCAGCGATGTGCTCAGCCGCGCGGTCAATGTACTCGGTACCCCCTACGTTTGGGGTGGCAGCAGCCCGAAAAAGGGCTTTGACTGCAGTGGCCTGGTCAAATACGCCTTCAACGACGTGGCCAACGTAGACCTGCCACGCACCTCCAATGCCATGGCCCAGGGCCATGGGGTGAAAGTGGCCAAGGGCGAGTTGAAGCCAGGGGACCTGATCTTCTTCAACATCAAAAGCCGGCGGGTGAACCACGTGGCCATCTATCTGGGCAACGACCGTTTCATCCACGCGCCACGCCGCGGCAAGCGGGTAAGCATCGACAACCTGAGCAAGCCTTACTGGCAGAAGCATTACGTGGTCGCCAAACGGGTGCTGCCGAAAGAGCAGCAGCTGAGCCTGGCCAAGCGCTAGGCTTTTTCCACCTGCAATGGCCCGATCGCCGGCAAGCCAGCTCCCCCACAAATCTGTAGAACTGTGGTGAACCTGTGGGAGATCACACAGCCCTACGGGCTGCGCTGTCGCACAGAGAACTCGATTCGTAACCGCGACGCGGCCTGTGTGGGAGCGGGCGTGCCCGCGAAGCAGGCGACGCGGTGGCAGGCACCGGCTACGCCGGTGTTCGCGGGCACGCCCGCTCCCACAAAGATCCCGCTAAATCAATAAGTTATGTACTGTTCTATGAGAGCTGGCTTGCTGGCGAGAGAGCCTGTAGAGGCACTATCAATCGTCAACCAGGCCTTTCTCTCGTAACCCACGCAGTGCCCCCTCCATCGTCCGCATCCCTTGCGCACCACCCGCCTGCATCACCGAACACAACTGCGCCATCCGCCCCTCGCGCACCAGGTTGCGCACCGCCGGCGTCGCCACCAACACTTCCCGCGCTGCAACCCGCCCACCGCCCACGCGGCGTACCAGCACCTGCGCCACCACCATTTGCAACGACTCCGCCAGCATCGCCCGCACCAACGGCTTTTCATCGGCTGCAAATACCTCCACCAGCCGCTCGATGCTGCTGGCCGCCGAGCGCGCATGTACCGTCGCCAGCACTAGGTGCCCGGTCTCGGCCGCTTGCAAGGCCAGGCGAATGGTCTGCAGGTCGCGCAACTCGCCGATCATGATCACGTCCGGGTCCTGGCGCAGCGCGCTGCGTAGCCCCTGGGCAAAGCCGCTGCTGTGGCGGCCGACCTCGCGCTGGTTGACCAGGCTACGCTGGCTGCTGTGGATAACTTCAACAGGGTCTTCCAGGGTAATGATGTGCAGCGCCTTTTCGCGGTTCAGCTGGTCCAGCAACGTTGCCAGTGTGCTGGACTTGCCACTGCCGGTCGGCCCAGCCACCAGCACCAGACCATCGCGGTACTGGACCACCGCCTGAAACACATCGGTCAGCGCTAGCTCATCCAGCGTGGCAATACGCCCTGGGATCAGGCGGAAGGTCGCCGCAGGCCCATTCAGCTGGCGAAACAGGTTCACGCGAAAGCGCCCTAGGGCAGGCAGCGCCAGCGCCAGGTCCAGTTCAGCCCCTTGCGCCCACTGCTCGCGCTGCGTGTCATCGAGCAGGGTTGCCATGCCCGCGACCAAGGCGCCCGCGGCGAGCGGCGGCATGGCCATGCGCTGCAGCTCACCGTCCAGGCGCAGCATGGGTGTCTGGCCGGCCGCCAGGTGCAGGTCCGAAGCCTGCACCGCCACGGCCCGTGCCAACAGGTCGGTCACATCCATGAGACTCCCCAAAGGCTTTCAAGTAGGTAGAATGCCGCAAACCCAACACTAGCCGGCCACCCTCCATGTCCACCCTAGCAGACAACCTTTCCGCGATTTCCGCCCGTATCGCCAGTGCTGCACAGGCAGCCGGGCGTGAGCCGGCCAGCGTCCAACTGCTGGCCGTGAGCAAGACCAAGCCAGCCGCAGCGATCCGCGAGCTGTACGCCGCTGGCGTGTGCGATTTCGGGGAAAATTACCTACAGGAAGCCCTGACAAAGCAGCAGGCACTCGGCGACTTGCCCTTGATCTGGCACTTCATTGGCCCCATTCAATCGAACAAGACCAAAGCCATTGCCGAGCATTTCGACTGGGTGCATTCCGTGGACCGCCTGAAAATCGCCCAACGCCTTTCAGAACAGCGCCCTGCCGGGCTGGCACCGCTGAACATCTGCCTGCAGGTGAACGTCAGTGGCGAAGACAGCAAGTCCGGCTGCGCCGCCGCCGAACTGCCGGCCTTGGCCAAGGCCGTGGCGGCCCTGCCCAACCTGCGCCTGCGCGGGCTGATGGCGATCCCCGAACCCACCGACGACCGCGCCGCTCAGGAGGCCGCCTTCGCCAGCCTGCGTAACCTGCTGGAACAGCAGCACCTGGGGCTGGACACCTTGTCCATGGGCATGAGCCACGACCTGGAAGCGGCCATTGCACAAGGTGCGACCTGGGTACGCATCGGTACCGCCCTGTTCGGCGCCCGCGCCCCACTCAACCCCGGCCAGGGCTGATTGCATGCTTTACTCACTCTTTTCCACAAGGACCTGACATGAGCAAGACTCGTATTGCCTTTATCGGCGCCGGCAACATGGCCGCCAGCCTGATCGGAGGTCTGCGTGCCCAGGGCCTGGACGCCTCGCAGATTCGCGCCAGCGATCCGGGCGCCGAGACCCGCAGCCGCATCCAGGCCGAACACGGCATCCAAACCTTTGAGGACAATGCCCAGGCCATCGACGGCGCCGACGTGATCGTGCTGGCGGTCAAGCCGCAGGTCATGAAAGCGGTTTGCCAGGCCCTGCAACCCAGCCTGCGTGATGGCCAACTCATCGTTTCCATCGCTGCCGGCATCACCTGCGCCAGCCTGCAAAGCTGGGTGGGCGCGCGCCCCGTGGTGCGCTGCATGCCCAATACCCCCGCGCTCCTGCGCCAGGGCGTGAGCGGCCTGTACGCCACCGCCGAGGTGTCGGCCGCACAGCGCCAGCAGGCCGAGCAACTGCTGTCGGCGGTAGGCACGGCCCTGTGGCTTGAGCAGGAACAGCAACTGGACGCCGTGACCGCGGTTTCCGGCAGTGGCCCGGCCTACTTCTTCCTGCTGATCGAGGCCATGACTGCCGCAGGCGAAAAGCTTGGGCTGCCGCGTGAAACCGCCTCGCAACTGACCCTGCACACGGCCTTGGGCGCTGCACGCATGGCGGTCGCCAGCGATGTAGACGCCGCCGAACTGCGCCGCCGTGTCACCTCGCCCGCCGGCACCACTGAAGCGGCGATCAAGTCGTTCCAGGCCAGCGGCTTCGAGGCGATCGTCGAGCAGGCCCTGCAGGCTGCCGCGACACGCTCCGCCGAACTGGCCGAACAACTGGGCAAATAAGGAGTTATCGATGAATGCATTCTCCGGCGCCGCGATTTTCGTGGTGCAAACCTTGGTCAGCCTGTACCTGGTGATCGTGTTGCTGCGCTTCGTACTGCAGCTGGTCAAGGCCGATTTCTACAACCCGCTGTGCCAGTTCGCGGTGCGCGCCACCCAGCCGCTGCTCAAGCCGATCCGCCGCATCATCCCCAGCATTGGCGGCCTGGACACCTCGTCGCTGCTGCTGTCGGTGCTGATCCAGGCGCTGCTGATGGCCTTTGTGCTGATGGTCACCTATGGCACCTTCGGTGACGTCTTGCACCTGCTGATGTGGGCGATCATCGGCATTGCCTCGCTGTTCCTGAAGATCTTCTGGGTGGCGATGATCGTGATGGTGATCGTTTCCTGGGTTGCGCCCAACAGCCACAACCCCGCCGCCGAACTGGCCTACCAGATCAGCGAGCCGGTGCTGGCCCCCTTCCGCCGTATCGTGCCCAACCTGGGCGGCATGGACATTTCGCCGATCTTCGCCTTCCTGGCGATTCAGGTGATCCAGTCGTTCGTCATGCCGCCGCTGGCTGCCTATGCCGGCATGCCCCAGGAGCTGTGGCGCATGATCTGACCCCGCATGCACCCAGCGGCAAGCCTTTGCTTGCCGCTGGGGGTAGCGCTCTTTAGACTTACGCCTCCGTCAAGCGTGAGCAGGGTCGATGTCCACTGTCTTTCCCGAAGATTCCGTCGGTCTGGTAGTACCGCAAACCGCCCGGTTCGATGAACCGCTGGCGCTGGCCTGCGGCCGCTCCCTGGCCAGTTACGAGCTGGTCTACGAGACCTACGGCACCCTCAATGCCAGCGCGAGCAATGCCGTGCTGATCTGCCATGCGCTGTCTGGCCACCACCATGCCGCCGGCTATCATGCTGCCACCGACCGTAAACCGGGTTGGTGGGACAGCTGCATCGGCCCTGGCAAGCCCATCGATACCAACCGTTTCTTCGTGGTCAGCCTGAACAACCTCGGCGGTTGCAACGGCAGCACCGGCCCCAGCAGCGTCAACCCGGCCACTGGCAAACCCTACGGCGCCGAGTTTCCGGTACTGACGGTGGAAGACTGGGTGCACAGCCAGGCGCGCCTGGCCGATCGCCTGGGCATCCAGCAGTGGGCAGCCATCGTTGGCGGCAGCCTGGGTGGCATGCAGGCGCTGCAGTGGACCATGACCTACCCGGAGCGCGTGCGCCACTGCGTCGACATCGCCTCGGCACCGAAACTGTCGGCGCAGAATATCGCCTTCAACGAAGTGGCACGCCAGGCCATCCTCACCGACCCCGAGTTCCACGGCGGTTCGTTCCAGGACCAGGGCGTGATCCCCAAGCGGGGCTTGATGCTGGCGCGCATGGTCGGCCACATCACCTACCTGTCCGATGACTCGATGGGTGAAAAATTCGGCCGCGAGCTCAAGAGCGACAAGCTCAACTATGACTTTCACAGCGTCGAGTTCCAGGTCGAGAGCTACCTGCGCTACCAGGGCGAGGAGTTTTCCGGGCGGTTCGATGCCAACACCTACCTGCTGATGACCAAGGCGCTGGACTACTTCGACCCGGCTGCCGCCCACGGCGGCGACCTGGCAGCCACCCTGGCCAACGTCAAGGCGGACTACTGCATCATGTCGTTCACCACCGACTGGCGCTTCTCTCCGGCCCGTTCGCGGGAGATCGTCGACGCCCTGATGGCAGCGCGCAAGAACGTCTGCTACCTGGAGATCGACTCACCTTATGGGCACGATGCCTTCTTGATCCCCACACCTCGCTACATGCAGGGTTTCTCGAACTACATGAACCGCATTGCCATCTGAGGACAGCATGAGAGCCGATCTGGAAATCATCCACGACTGGATCCCCGCCGGCAGCCGGGTACTCGACCTGGGCTGCGGCAGCGGCGAACTGCTGGCCTCGCTGCGTGACCGCAAGCAGGTCACCGGCTATGGCCTGGAGATCGACCCCGACAATATCGCCGCCTGCGTGGCCAAGGGTGTGAACGTCATCGAGCAAGACTTGGACAAAGGCCTGGGCAACTTCGCCAGCAACAGTTTCGACGTGGTGATCATGACGCAGGCCCTGCAGGCCGTGGAGTACCCCGATCGCATCCTCGACGAGATGCTGCGCGTGGGCCGCCAGTGCATCATCACCTTCCCCAACTTCGGGCACTGGCGTTGCCGCTGGTACCTGGCGACCAAAGGCCGCATGCCGGTATCGGACTTCATGCCCTATACCTGGTACAACACACCGAACATTCACTTCTGCACGTTCGCCGACTTTGAAGAGCTGGTGCATGAGCGCCGGGCCAAGGTGCTCGACCGCCTGGCAGTCGACCACCTGCACCGCAATGGGTGGGGTGGCCGGCTTTGGCCTAATCTTCTGGGTGAGATCGGCATCTACCGCGTCAGCAGCCCGAGCTTGCAAGAGCACCAGCTCGCGGTCTGACACACACACCGGGAGGAAGCGCCCATGCGTCGCCCCGTGCGCAGCAGCCCGCTAGGGTTCAAGCAGATTATCGAAACCGGCGGCATCAGCAACTCCCTCAGTTTCAACCAGGAAGTGTTCCCAGGCGAATGATGAATTTCCAGCAACTCGTATTGGCCAGCCACAACGCCGGCAAACTCAAGGAACTCCAGGCCATGCTCGGCCACTCGGTGCAACTGCGCTCGATTGGCGAATTCAGCCAGGTAGAGCCGGAAGAAACCGGCTTGTCGTTCGTCGAGAACGCCATCCTCAAGGCGCGCAACGCTGCACGTATTTCCGGCCTGCCGGCCTTGGCCGACGATTCCGGCCTGGCCGTGGACTTCCTCGGCGGTGCGCCGGGTATCTACTCGGCGCGCTATGCCGATGGCAAGGGTGACGCGGCAAACAATGCCAAGCTGCTCGACGCGCTGAAAGACGTGCCAGAAGCCGAGCGCGGTGCACAGTTCGTCTGTGTGCTGGCACTGGTACGCCACGCGGATGACCCGCTCCCGATCCTCTGCGAGGGCCTGTGGCAAGGGCGCATTCTGTTCCAGGCCAGTGGCGAGCATGGCTTTGGCTATGACCCACTGTTCTGGGTGCCCGAACGCAACTGCTCCAGCGCCGACCTAGCACCTGTGGACAAGAACCAGCTCAGCCACCGCGCCCGCGCCATGGCCCTGCTGCGCCAACGCCTGGGCCTGGCATGATCGCAACGCTGGCTACCCCTGGCGCGGCGGGCTTTACCAGCCTGCCGCCGCTGGCGCTGTACATCCACATTCCGTGGTGCGTGCGCAAATGCCCTTACTGTGACTTCAACTCCCACGCGGCCGGCCCTGAGCTGCCGGAAGACGCCTACGTCGCGGCGCTGTTGACCGACCTGGACCAGGAGCTGGCGGCGGTGCAAGGCAGGCCGATCAGCTCGATCTTCTTCGGTGGCGGTACGCCCAGCCTGTTCAGTGCAGGCGCCCTGGGCCGCCTGCTGCGCGGCGTGGAGCAGCGCATACCGTTCGCAGCGGACATCGAGATCACCCTGGAGGCCAACCCGGGCACCTTCGAGCAGGACAAGTTCAAGGCCTACCGGCAAACCGGCATCAACCGCCTGTCCATTGGCGTGCAGAGCTTCCAGCCGGCCAAGCTGCAGGCCCTGGGGCGCATCCACAATGGTGACGAAGCCGTCCGGGCAGCCGGCATGGCGCGCGCGGCCGGGTTCGACAACTTCAACATGGACCTCATGCACGGCCTGCCCGACCAGTCCCTGGAAGACGCCCTGGGCGACCTGCGCCAAGCCATGGACCTGGGGCCCACGCACCTGTCGTGGTACCAACTGACCGTCGAACCCAACACGGTATTCTGGAACCAGCCGCCGGAGCTGCCCGAGGACGACATTCTCTGGGACATCCAGGAAGCCGGCCAGGCGCTGATGGCCGAGCATGGTTTTCGCCAGTACGAGGTCTCGGCCTATGCTCAGGCCGGCCGCGCTGCGCGGCATAACCTCAACTACTGGCGTTTTGGCGACTTCATCGGCATCGGCGCCGGCGCCCACGGCAAACTGACCTTCGCTGACGGCCGTATCCTGCGCACCTGGAAGACTCGCTTGCCCAAGGACTACCTGAACCTGGCCAAACCGTACAAAGCCGGTGAGAAGCTGCTGCCAGTCGACGAGTTGCCGTTCGAGTTCCTGATGAACGCCCTGCGCCTGACCGATGGCGTGGAAGCCCAGCTGTTCACCCAGCGCACCGGCTTGCCGCTGGAGCAGTTGCGCGAAGCCCGTCGCGCAGCCGAACAAAAGGGCCTTTTGCAGGTCGAATCGGATCGACTGGTGGCCACGCCAAGGGGCCAGCTATTCCTCAATGACCTGCTGCAGTATTTCTTGACCTAAGGATGACCCATGGATCTGGTACTTGATCTGCTCGCGACGGTTTCCCGCTGGAGCCGCGGCAACCTGTCAGAAATTTCGCTGGCCTTGGTAGGCTGCCTGCTGGTGCTGTTCGGCAGCGACGTCAAAGGCTGGGCCGAACAACGACTGGGCAGCCTGGGTGGCGCCCTACGCGTACCGTTCATGGCGGTGATGGTGATGGTCGGCAGCGGCGCGGCACTGATCTATGCCACACCCTGGGTGGTGAAGGGGCTGAGCCAGTTCAACAACTACGCACTGGCGCCGGTGTTGCTGGTGGTCGTGGTGCTGATTGGCGTGGTGGCCGACCGGCGCGGCTGAGACACAGCCTGGGGCTGAACGCTTGTGGGACATTCTGTTTTGCCCAGTTTCTGGAAGCATGCGCGATCACTGTAGGAGCGGGTTTACCCGCGAAGAGGTCGGCACTGCCAGCAGAAGGCTTGAGATAGCAGGGGCTGCTTTGCAGCCCATCGCGACACAAGGCCGCTCCTACACCGATCGCGCTAGTTGATCAGCGCAGGAAACAAGCGGGGCGCAGATTCCAAAAGCTGCCCCGGCAAACCAGGGCAGCCCTACCACTTGACTAGCCTTTAACGGGCGTCATCGAAGTGGTCGCGCATGAAGTCCCGAACGGTCTTGAGCAAGATCAAAATCCGGGCGAGCCTCCAGACACGGCTCAGCGCATCAAGCAATCGCTTCATGTGCATTGGCCTCCGTGTTGGCGGGCCAATCTTCCAGCATCTAACCGGTACTTCGATGCCTTCGAAAGCTGTGTAGAGCGTTCAGTGAAGTGGCCAGGTTAATGGCCCTTCGAAGAAGTCACCGGCACGGTTCTCAGGCCATGTCGAAGGGGCCGGAAAGCAGAATTCTTCTCCTACCCGACCCATCACTGAATGGACTCTCACAGGAGCAGCTAGATGATACCCGGTCTACTTGACCGAGACTGTTAACTGCTTCGACACACTTGATGCCGGGTATTTCCGCACATTGACCCTGCTTCTGAAGGTGCCTATGATCACCTGACTGTGTAGAGCTTTCAGTGAAGCCTTGAAGCGAAGGATACTCAGTCCTTTTGCTCACACAAAAAACCGCTCATCTCAGAGCGGTTTTTTTTGGCCTGCATTTCTACAGGCCTCAGCGTACCGAAAGGCCGATTCAGCCGATCAGTCCACCTTCTCGAACTTCAAATCCCACACCCCATGCCCCAGCCGCTCGCCGCGGCGTTCAAACTTGGTGATCGGGCGCTCTTCGGGGCGTGGCACGTAGGTACCGTCTGCTGCGCGGTTGCGGTAGCCCGGCGCAGCACTCATCACTTCCAGCATGTACTCGGCATACGGCTCCCAGTCGGTGGCCATGTGGAACACGCCACCGGGCTTGAGCTTGCGCCGCACCAGCTCGGCGAACTCCAGCTGCACGATACGGCGCTTGTGGTGGCGCGCCTTGTGCCAAGGGTCGGGGAAGAACAGCATCAGGCGGTCGAGGCTGTTGTCGGCCACGCAGCGGTTCAACACTTCGATGGCATCGCAGTCATACACCCGCAGGTTCTTCAAACCCTGGGTCAGCACACCATTGAGCAGCGCACCAACACCGGGGCGGTGTACTTCCACACCAATGAAGTCCTGCTCCGGCGCGGCGGCGGCCATTTCCAGCAGGGAATGCCCCATACCGAAGCCGATCTCCAGGGTACGCGGCGCGCAACGGCCGAATACCTGGTCGTAGTCCACCGGGCTGTCGGCCAACGGCAGGATGTACAGCGGGCCGCCTTGGTCCAGGCCGCGTTGCTGGCCTTCGGTCATGCGCCCTGCACGCATCACGAAACTCTTGATGCGGCGGTGTGGGCGCTGGTCGCCGTCGGCGGCGATCGGCGTATCTTGCGAATCAGTCATCTGGGGCTCTTACTTGATCAGACCATCCAGCGGCGAAGAGGCGCTGGCATAGAGTTTTTTCGGCATCCGGCCGGCCAGGTAGGCCATGCGACCGGCGACGATGGCGTGCTTCATGGCTTCGGCCATCAACACCGGCTGCTGGGCGTGGGCAATGGCCGAGTTCATCAGCACCGCCTCGCAGCCCATTTCCATGGCGATGGTGGCGTCGGAAGCGGTGCCCACTCCGGCATCGACCAGCACCGGGACTTTCGATTCTTCCAGGATGATCTGCAGGTTGTACGGGTTGCAGATACCCAGGCCCGTGCCGATCAGGCCGGCCAACGGCATCACCGCGATGCAGCCCGCCTCAGCCAGCTGGCGGGCAATGATCGGGTCATCGCTGGTGTAGACCATCACGTCGAAACCATCCTTGACCAGCACTTCGGCGGCCTTGAGGGTTTCGATCACGTTGGGGAACAGGGTCTTCTGGTCCGCCAGCACTTCGAGCTTGACCAAGGTCCGCGACTCGTGGGACTTGTAGCCTTGCAGCAGCTCACGGGCCAGGCGGGAGGTACGCACGGCCTCGGTGGCGTCGAAGCAGCCTGCGGTATTGGGCAGGATGGTGTACTTGTCGGGCGACAACACGTCGAGCAGGTTCGGCTCACCCGCATTCTGGCCAAGGTTGGTCCGGCGCACGGCCACGGTGACGATCTCGGCACCCGAGGCCTCGGTGGCCAGGCGGGTCTCTTCCATGTCACGGTATTTGCCGGTGCCGACCAGCAGGCGAGACTGGAACGTGCGCCCGGCCAGAATGAAGGGCTTGTCGCTGCGAACGTTGCTCATCGTTGTTCCTCGGGAAAAGGTTGCAGGGCTTGCTTGTGAACCACCAGGCTGCTGTCAGCCGCCACCGATCGCGTGGACCACTTCGACCTGGTCGCCGTCGTTCAGCAGGGTGCTCTCGTGCTGGCTACGCGGCACGATATCCAGGTTCAGTTCCACGGCAATGCGGCGCCCACTGAGCTCCAGGCGCGTCAGCAGGGCTGCAACGCTCTCGCCGGCAGGCAGTTCGTAAGGTTCACCGTTCAGTTGAATGCGCATGCGCACGGCCACCATTATTCTTTGGGGCCCGCATTCTAGCGCCGAACCGCCCCGCAACCCAAGGGCGGTGCGCGCCATTAGTCGCGATTGTGGACCAGCTGGTCAGCCCAGCCGCCAGGCCGCCAACCCCAGGCATAGCCAGCCGGCCAGGAAGCACAGGCCGCCGATCGGGGTGATGATGCCCAGCTTGGTCAGGCCGCTGAGGGCCAGCAGGTACAGGCTGCCGGAGAACAGCACGATACCCACCGCAAACAGCCCACCGGCCCAGCCCACCAGGCGCCCGGGCAGGTGCGCCGAGAGCACGGCAACCGCAAGAATCGCCAGCGCATGCACCAGTTGGTAGGTCACGCCGGTGTGGAACACCGCCAGGTAGTCGGCCGTCAGCCGGTTTTTCAGGCCGTGGGCGGCGAAGGCACCCAGTGCGACTCCGGTAAAGCCGAAAAAGGCGGCAAGCATCAGGAAGCTGCGAAGCATGGGACGACTCCTTGGATCGGGTCTGTATAATGGCCCCTTCCACCCGTACGGCCAAGCCATCGTCATGCTGCCATCCCTTATTCGCCGCCTCTTCCGTGCCCTGCTCTGGTTCGCTGCCTGCAGCATCGTGCTGGTGCTGGTGTTCCGCTGGGTGCCCCCGCCCGGCACGGCGCTGATGGTCGAGCGCAAGGTGCAATCCTGGGTCAATGGCGACCCCATCGACCTGCAGCGCGAATGGGAGCCGTGGCAGAACATCTCCGATGAACTCAAGGTCGCGGTCATTGCCGGCGAAGACCAGAAGTTCGCCAGCCACTGGGGCTTCGACATCCCGGCTATCCAGGCTGCGCTGGCCTACAACGAGCGCGGCGGCAGCATTCGTGGCGCCAGCACCCTGACCCAGCAAGTGGCCAAGAACCTGTTCCTGTGGTCGGGGCGCAGCTGGTTCCGCAAAGGGCTGGAAGCCTGGTTCACGGCACTGATCGAACTGCTCTGGTCCAAGGAACGCATTCTCGAGGTTTACCTGAACAGCGCCGAGTGGGGCAAAGGCGTATTCGGCGCCCAGGCGGCGGCGCGCTATCACTTTGGTGTCGATGCCAGCCAGCTCACCCGCCAGCAGGCAGCGCAACTGGCCGCAGTATTGCCCAGCCCGATCAAGTGGAGTGCCAGCCGGCCGAGCGCCTACGTGGCAAGCCGTGCCGGGTGGATTCGCCGGCAAATGAGCCAGCTGGGTGGCCCCAGCTACCTGATGCAGCTCGACTCATCCAGAAAGCTTTGAATGCAGTGCCGGCACAAATGAAAAAGCCGCTCGCTCCGTCGGAGCCAGCGGCTTTTCTGTGCAACAAAGGCCCGATCAGGCTGCGATCAGTGCCTTGACCTTGTTCATCGCATTCTTCTCCAGCTGGCGAATCCGCTCAGCCGAAACGCTGTACTTGTCTGCCAGCTCATGCAGGGTGGCCTTCTCTTCAGCCAACCAGCGCTGGTAGAGAATGTCGCGGCTGCGCTCGTCCAGCCCTTGCAGCGCTTCGTGCAGGTTGCTGGTGGAGTTGTCGCTCCAGTCGGCATCCTCCAGTTGCACCGCCGGGTCGTACCGGTGGTCTTCCAGGTAATGCGCAGGGGACTGGAACGCGCTGTCGTCGTCAGCTTCCGCTGCCGGGTCGAACGCCATGTCCTGCCCGCTGAGGCGGCTTTCCATCTCGCGCACTTCACGCGGCTCGACGCCAAGGCTCTCCGCCACGCGATGCACTTCGTCGTTGTTCAACCAGGCCAGGCGCTTCTTCTGGCTGCGCAGGTTGAAGAACAGCTTGCGCTGGGCCTTGGTGGTAGCCACCTTGACGATGCGCCAGTTGCGCAGGATGAACTCGTGGATCTCGGCCTTGATCCAGTGCACGGCGAACGACACCAGGCGCACGCCCATTTCAGGGTTGAAGCGTTTGACGGCCTTCATCAGGCCAACGTTGCCTTCCTGAATCAGGTCGGCCTGGGCCAGCCCATAGCCAGCATAGCTACGGGCGATATGTACGACGAAACGCAGGTGGGCCATCACCATTTGACGAGCGGCCTCGACATCCTGCTGATAATAGAGACGCTCGCCCAGATCACGCTCCTGCTCGACCGTCAGCAGCGGGATGCTGTTGACCGTGTGCACATAGGCTTCCAGGTTTGCACCGGGTACCAAGGCATAGGCAGGTTGCAACGATGTGGTCATTCAAGAACCTCCGACTTACTAGACTCGCGCTTTTTGGGCGCTGCCAACATTGACCTGGAACGACGGTACAAGTTCCATCGTGAACAAAATGTCAATGCTGGCCTGTAAAAACTATCGCGGTGCCAGCTCGTTCAAGTGGCGGGCGACTGCAATCCATGCACCGATATACCCCAACAACACCGCTCCGATCAAGAGCGACAGACCATCGGACCCCGGCACTCCGCCCAGGGCGAAGTCACTGCCGTATAGCCCGGAAAGCCCTACCACCGCCTCGTTCAGCCAGTTCAGGCCAAACGCCAGGATCCCCCACGCCAGCAGCCCTGCACCCAGGCCATACAATGCGCCCATGTACAGGAAAGGCCGGCGTACGTAGGCGTCGGTGCCGCCGACCAGCTTGATCACTTCGATCTCGATGCGGCGGTTTTCGATATGTAGACGAATTGTGTTACCGATTACTAACAGCAGTGCAGAAATAAGCATCACCGCCAGACCGAAGACGAACCGGTCACCCAGCTTGAGGATCGCCGCCAGCCGCTCGACCCAGACCAGGTCCAGTTGCGCCACATCCACCCGCGGCAGCTCCGCAAGGCGCTGACGCAAGGCTTCAAGGGCGGGCTTGTCGACCTCGGTCGGGGTGACTACCACCACACCAGGCAGCGGGTTTTCCGGCAGCTCGCGCAAGGCCTCGCCCAGACCGGACTGCTGCTGGAATTCCTCCAGCGCCTGCTCGCGGCTGACATACTGCGCGTCTGCCACGCCGGGCATGCCCTTGATCTCGTCACGCAGCGCCTCGCCATCACGGCTGCCGGCATCCAGCTTGAGGTACAGCGAAATCTGCGCCGCGCGCTGCCACGAACCGCCCAGTTGCTCGACGTTCTTCAGCAACAACGACAGGCCCATCGGCATGCTCAGCGCGACGGCCATCACCAGGCAGGTGAAGAAGCTGCCGATCGGCTGCTTGCCCAGCCGGCGCAGGCTGTCAGCCAGGCTGGCACGGTGGCTTTCCAGCCAGGCGTGCAACAACGTGCGGAAATCCGGGCCGTCATCGTCTTCGCCGCGTTTTTTCTTCGCCGGCTGCGGGTCGGCTGGCTTCGGCGCAACGCGCTCGGAAACCTTTGGCGTACGTGTAGTGCTCATTGCCCGGCCTCCCCATCGCCGATCAAGCGGCCGCGCTGCAAGGTCAGCATGCGGTGACGCATGCGCGCAATCAGTGCCAGGTCGTGGCTGGCGATCAAAACCGTAGTACCCAGGCGGTTGATGTCCTCGAATACCCCCATGATTTCTGCGGCCAGCCGCGGGTCGAGGTTACCGGTGGGTTCATCGGCCAGCAGCAGCGCAGGCTGGTGGACGATTGCCCGGGCAATGCCGACCCGCTGCTGCTGCCCGGTGGACAGGTCAGCCGGGAACAGCTCGCCCTTGTCGGCCAGCGACACGCGCTCCAGGGCGGAATCGACGCGCTTGGCGATCTCGGCCTTGGACAAGCCCAGAATCTGCAGCGGCAGGGCAATGTTGTTGAACACCGTGCGGTCGAACAACAGTTGGTGGTTCTGGAACACCACGCCGATCTGCCGGCGCAGGAACGGGATCTGGGCGTTGCTGATCTGGCCCAGGTCCTGCCCGGCCAGCATCAGCTTGCCGCTGGTCGGGCGCTCCATGGCCAGCAGCAGGCGCAGCAAGGTGCTCTTGCCGGCGCCCGAGTGGCCGGTGACGAACAGGAACTCGCCCCGGCGCGCCCGGAAACTCAGCTCATGCAACCCGACATGACCATTGGGATAGCGCTTGGCAACCTGTTCGAATCGGATCATGGTCAGTCTCGCTCGGCGAACAGAGCCTTGACGAAAGGCTCCGCTTCGAAGGTGCGCAGGTCGTCGATGCCTTCGCCGACACCGATGAAGCGGATCGGCAACTTGAACTGCTTGGCCAGGGCGAAGATCACCCCGCCCTTGGCGGTGCCATCGAGCTTGGTCAGGGCCAGGCCGGTCAATTCGACACTCTGGTTGAAGTACTTGGCCTGGCTGATGGCGTTCTGCCCGGTACCGGCGTCGAGCACCAGCAGCACCTCGTGCGGCGCCTCGGCGTCGAGCTTGCCGATGACCCGGCGCACCTTCTTCAGCTCCTCCATCAGGTTGTCCTTGGTGTGCAGGCGGCCGGCGGTGTCGGCGATCAGCACATCCACACCGCGGGCCTTGGCGGCCTGCACGGCGTCGAAAATGACCGATGCGGAGTCGGCACCGGTGTGCTGGGCGATGACCGGAATCTGGTTACGCTCACCCCACACCTGCAACTGCTCGACCGCTGCGGCGCGGAAGGTATCGCCGGCGGCCAGCATCACCTTCTTGCCTTCCTGTTGCAGTTTTTTCGCCAGTTTGCCGATGGTGGTGGTCTTGCCGGCGCCGTTCACGCCTACCACCAGGATCACGTAGGGCTTGTTCTGCGCCTGCACTTTCAGTGGCTGCTCGACCGGACGCAGCAATGCCGCCAGCTCTTCCTGCAGCGACTTGTACAGGGCGTCGGCATCGGCCAGTTGCTTGCGGGCGACTTTCTGGGTCAGGTTCTGGACGATGGTCGACGTGGCTTCCACGCCCACGTCGGCGGTCAGCAGGCGCGTTTCGATCTCGTCGAGCAAGTCGTCGTCGATGACTTTCTTGCCCAGGAACAGGCTGGCCATCCCCTCGCCAATGGAGGCACTGGTCTTCGACAGGCCCTGCTTGAGGCGGGCAAAGAAGCCAGGCTTGGCCTGTTCGGCCGGCGCTGCCGCTGGCTCTGGCGCGACCTCGACGGCTGTGGCAGCCACGGCCGGCGGGGCAACCACCTCAGGTGCAGGGCGCTCGGGGATCGCCGGTGGCGCCTTGGGTTCCAGGTCCGGCACCAGCGCTACCGGCTCTTCGGCCACCGGCAGTACCAGGTTGCTGACCGGCGCAGGCTCGGTACGGGCGACGTCCACCACAGCCGCTGGCACCGGCGCAGGGGCAACGGGTTGCGGCGCGGGCGCTACCGGCGGCGGGGAAACCAGCGGCTCGGGTTCAGCGGCCGGCGACGGCTGCACAGCGACCGGCGCCGGCGCTTCGGCTGCCGGGGCAGGCGCGGGCGCCTCAGGCTGCGGCGCTTCAGCAGCGGGGGCCTCGACCGGAGCGGCTACAGGTTGCTCGACAGCGGGGGCTTCACTGGCGGGAACGCCAGCGTCCACAGGTTGTTGCGGCTTCTTGCGAAACCAGCTGAACAGGCCTTTCTTTTCACCAGCCTCGGCCGGCGCTTTCTTGTCGTCGTTGGAACCAAACATGGAAGACGGCTATCTCAGGGTAGCGATGCGCCAGCTACGGCGGATCGGGAATTCTCTCTACGCAGAACAGACTATCTTGAAGCCGGCTGGTTCATGCGCAATGTTTTGTCTTAGTGTCCTGTGGGCCAGAACGGCGACAGGCATGGTCGCCAGGCAACCGGATCAGTATCCTAGCACCTCCTGGCCCGTCGACGCTAAACCCAGCGGGCCGCCGAACAGGTTAAACACCGTATGAATGCTCTAGCCCGCCGCGCCGCTGGCCTGTTGCTCGGCACGCTCTGCCTGCCGCTCGCGGCCTTCGCCGCCGATGTGCAACCCACCCACGAATTCATCCTCGACAACGGCCTCAAGGTCGTGGTGCGCGAAGACCACCGCGCCCCGGTGGTGGTCTCGCAGATCTGGTACAAGGTCGGTTCCAGCTACGAAACCCCGGGCCAGACCGGCCTGTCGCACGCCCTGGAGCACATGATGTTCAAGGGGAGCGCCAAGCTCGGCCCCGGCGAAGCTTCACGCGTGCTGCGCGACCTGGGCGCCGAAGAGAACGCCTTCACCAGCGACGACTACACCGCCTACTACCAGGTGCTGGCGCGTGACCGCCTGCCCGTAGCCCTGGAACTGGAGGCCGACCGCCTGGCCAGCCTGCGCCTGCCAGCCGACGAATTCAGCAAGGAAATCGAGGTCATCAAGGAAGAGCGCCGCCTGCGTACCGACGATCAGCCCACTGCAAAGGCCTTCGAGCTGTTCCGCGCCATGGCCTACCCTGCCAGCGGCTACCATACCCCGACCATCGGCTGGATGGCCGACCTGGAGCGCATGAAGGTCGAGGAACTGCGCCACTGGTACGAGTCCTGGTATGCCCCCAACAATGCCACGCTGGTAGTGGTCGGCGATGTCACCCCCGACGAGGTCAAAGGCCTGGCCCAGAAGTACTTCGGCAGCATTCCGAAGCGCACCGTGCCACCGGCCAAGCTGCCACTTGAGCTCGCAGAACCCGGCCAGCGCCAGCTGACCCTGCACGTGCGCACGCAACTGCCAAGCCTGATCTACGGGTTCAACGTGCCCGGCCTGGCCACGACCAAGGACCCCCGCACCGTACACGCCCTGCGCCTGATCTCGGCGCTGCTCGACGGCGGCTACAGCGCCCGCATGCCGGCGCGCCTGGAGCGTGGCCAGGAGCTGGTTGCCGGTGCTTCGTCCAGCTACAACGCCTTTACCCGTGGCGACAGCCTGTTCCTTATTTCGGCCACGCCGAACGTTCAGAAGCAGAAAACCCTGGCCGACGTCGAGAAGGGCGTGTGGCAACTGCTCGACGAACTGAAGACCACCCCGCCCAGCGCCGAAGAACTGGAGCGCGTTCGCGCCCAGGTTATCGCCGGCCTGGTCTATGACCGCGACTCCATCAGCAGCCAGGCCACCACCATCGGCCAACTGGAAACCGTCGGCCTGTCCTGGAAGCTGATCGACAGCGAACTGGACGAGCTCAAGCGCGTTACCCCGCAGGACATCCAGAACGCCGCGCGCACCTATTTCACCCGCGAACGCCTGAGCGTTGCCCATGTACTGCCCGAGGAGTCCGCTCATGAGTGATCGTCGCGCACCACGCCCAACCCTGTTGGCCACCGGTATCCGCGCCCTGGCGCTGGCAGCGGTGCTGGCTGCCCCGGCCCTGGCCGACAACGCCGCCAAAGCCGACAACACCGCGGCCCGGCCGGCCAACACCCTGCAGTCGCTGGCCGAGCTGGACGGCAAGGCGCCGAGCCGGCGCCAGCTGAACATCCAGCACTGGAACACCGCCGAAGGGGCACGGGTGCTGTTCGTCGAGGCGCGCGAGCTGCCGATGTTCGACCTGCGCGTAACCTTTGCCGCCGGCAGCAGCCAGGACGGCGGCACGCCAGGCCTGGCTGCATTGACCAACGCCATGCTCAACGAAGGCGTGGCCGGCAAGGACGTGACCGCCATCGCCGAAGGCTTCGAGAGCCTGGGTGCAGACTTTGGCAACGGCTCCTACCGTGACATGGCCGTGGCCTCGCTGCGCAGCCTCAGCGCCAAGGACAAGCGCGAGCCGGCGCTCAAGCTGTTCACCGAGGTCGCCGGCAAGCCGAGCTTCCCTGAAGACGCGCTCAAGCGCATCAAGAACCAGATGCTGGCCGGCTTCGAGTACGAGAAGCAGAACCCTGGCAAAATCGCTGGCAAAGCGCTGTTCACCAACCTCTATGGCGACCACCCCTACGCCCACCCCAGCGATGGCACTGCCGAAAGCATCAACGGCATCGGCCTGGCCCAACTGCGCGCCTTCCATGCCAAGGCCTACACCGGTGGCAACGCCGTGATCGCCCTGGTCGGCGACCTCAGCCGCACCGAAGCCGAAGCCATCGCCGCCCAGGTGTCCGCCGGGCTACCCAAAGGCCCGGCGCTGCCCGCGCCGGCGCAGCCGGCCGAAGCCAAGCCCGGCCTGACCCACATCGATTTCCCGTCCAAGCAGACCCACCTGATGCTGGCCGAGCTTGGCATCGACCGCCAGGACCCGGACTGGCCTGCACTGTCGCTGGGTAACCAGATCCTCGGCGGCGGTGCTTTCGGTACCCGGCTGATGAGCGAAGTGCGGGAAAAACGCGGCCTGACGTACGGCGTTTACTCGGTATTCAGCCCGATGCAGGTGCGCGGCCCGTTCATGATCAACCTGCAAACCCGTGCCGAACTCAGCGAGGGCACGCTCAAGCTGGTGCAGGGCATTCTCGCCGATTACCTCAAGACCGGCCCCACCCAGCAGGAGCTGGACGATGCCAAGCGCGAACTGGCCGGCAGCTTCCCGTTGTCCAATGCCAGCAATGCCAGCATCGTCGGCCAGCTGGGCGCCATCGGCTTCTACAACTTGCCGCTGACCTGGCTGGAGGACTTCATGCAGCAGTCCCAGGCCCTCACTGTCGAGCAGGTCAAGGCCGCCATGAACAAACACCTGTCAGCCGATAAACTGGTGATCGTCACCGTTGGCCCGAAAGTGCCACAGAAACCGCTGCCAGCACCCACTGACAAGCCCTCCGAGCAGCCGCTCGGGGTACCGGAGCACTAATGCCAAGATCCACCCCTCCCGCCCGCCCGCAAACCGGGCAAAGCAAGGGCCAGGGCCACCTGCGCATCATCGCCGGCGAGTGGCGCAGCCGTCGCCTGGCGGTGCCGGATGGTGAAGGCCTGCGGCCAACGCCCGACCGTGTGCGCGAAACTGTCTTCAACTGGCTGGCGCCCTACATCGAGGGCGCTCGGGTACTGGACGCCTTCACCGGCAGTGGCGCCCTCGTGCTCGAAGCCCTGTCCCGCGGCGCCGAAGACGCCGTGGCACTGGACAGCAACCCGGCGGCCATCGCCAACCTGAAAAACAACCTGGAAATCCTCCGCTGCCCGCGCGGGCAAATCCTGCAAACCGATGCCCTGCGCTACTTGCAGCACCCGGCCAAGCAGCAGTTCGACGTGGTGTTCCTCGACCCGCCATTCCACCAGGACCTGCTGGCCAACACCTGCAACCTGCTGGAGCAGCACCAGTGGCTCAGCGAGCAAGCCTGGGTCTACACCGAGAGCGAAGCCGCGCCGTCGGCCCTGCAACTGCCCGGCAACTGGCGCCTGCATCGCGAGAAAAAAACCGGCCAGGTGTATTACGCGCTGTGGCAGCGGGGCTAACTATGTAGCGCTGCCTAGGGTGCCATTTCGCTGAAGCTGTTGCGGTTCACACAACCGGAGCACTTCAGCGATGACTTCACCTGCGCCCGTCACCCTCGACCAGGTCTCGGCAGGACTGGCATCTGTGGCTTCAGCCGCCCCCTTGCCACTGCAGCACTTCACCCTGAACAACGGTTTGTCCGTCTACCTGCGGCCAGACCACACCAGCCAGCTGGCCGCCGTGCAACTCTGGTATCACGTGGGTTCCAGCCATGAGCCCGCGGGCCACAGCAACCTGTCCCACCTCCTGGAACACCTGATTTTCGAAGGCAGCAGCAAACTTGCCGCCGGCCAATACTCGCGAGTGATCGCCCGCCTGGGCGGCAACGCCAATGCCAGCACCCATGAAGAGGCGACGGCGTATGAGATAACGCTGCCGGTCGCTCGCCTGTCAGTCGCGTTGGAGATCATGGCCGATGCCATGAACAGCGCGACCTTCGGCCAGGCAGAACTGGACCGGGAAAAGAAAGCCGTCGAGGACGAAAGGCGCCTCAAGTTCGACAACCACCCAGACCAACAGGCGTACGACCTTCACCTGGCGCTGGCCCATGGCGGCAATGCCTACGGGCAACCGAGCTTCGGTTCCCAGGCCGACCTTGCCGATATAGGACTGGAAACGCTGCGAACCTGGTATGCAACCTGGTACCGGCCCAACAACGCCACGCTGGTGGTGGTTGGCGGCATCGACCTGGCAACCCTGCGCACCCAGGTAGAGCAGTACTTCGCCAGCCTGCCGAGCGCGCCAGTGCCGAAGCGCCCCGCACCACGGCAAGACCAGCCGTTGCAGGCGCGCACGCAAACCGTGAGCCTGCCCGGGTTACGCGAAGGGCTGTTCATGTCGTTCAACGTTCCGAGCAGGGCTACCGCAGCGGATGCAGCCACCGCCCCTGCCCTCGAGTTGATCCGCGAGGTGCTGGCCGAGGGGTTCAGCGCCAGGCTCTACAGTGACCTGGTGCGCGACAAACGCCTGCTCACCGGCATCAGCATTACCTATCAGCCCTTGTTGCAGGGTGACACGCTGCTGACCCTGTCAGCGTACGTGAACAGCATGAACAGCACGCCAGAACAGGCTGCACACGCTGTTTGCCAGCACCTCGAAGCACTGCGCAACACTGCGGTGCCCACTGCTGAGCTTGAACGCGCGAAATTGCGCATGCTTGCCCGCCGCCTGTTCACTGACAGCCAGGTGGCCCAAGCCGAGCGAATCGGCGAGGCCGCCGCTGCCGGCATCGCCGTCGCGGCCGTGGACCAAGACATCCAGATCATCCGCGACCTCGACAGCCAACAGGTGCAGCAAGTGGCACTTGCCTACCTGGGGCGCGAACGGTTGACCACCAGCTACCTTCAGCCAGGAGCGACAGCATGATCCAGGTACCCTCCCCGCCCCCCTTACCGCTGACGTGCAACGGCCCGGCTGACGACACCGCCTTGGCGGCCATGGCCAACCTGCACTCGGCACAGGGTATCGACCTTGGCCACATTCCAGACCTGCAGGCCCACCCTGAGCACTGGCGAACGGCAGAAGGCACCCGCGTCAGCTTCCTCGCACGCCATGACCGGCCCATGTTCGACCTGGCATTACGCTTTCGCGCAGGCAGCGTACTCGACGGCGCCCACCCTGGGCTTGCGGCACTTGTGCTGTACAGCCTCGACCAAGGCACCGGGCAACTCGACGCCACGCGGTTCGCCGAGGATATGGCCGGTTTCGGCGCCATCCTGGGCAGGAGGATCAGCGACGACAGCGCCCTTGTCACCCTGCGCGCCCTGAGCCTGCCGGCACTGCGCGACAGCGCGATGCAACTGCTGACCGAGATGCTGGCCCGCCCGGCATTGCGCGCGGGCGATGTGGCCAAAATCGGCGAACGGCTCGTATTCAGCCAGGCCAGGTATGGCAACCATCCGCTGCTGCGGATTACCAAGGCGGCCACCGCGCATATCTTCAGCGGCCACCCCTACGCGGCCACCCTGACAGCGCAGACTATCGCCAGCATTGGCGATGACCAGATCCGGGCGTTCCACCAACAGGCGTATTCGGCCAACAACCTCGACATCGGCCTGGTGGGCAACCTGGCCCGCGAGGAAGCACGGCAGCTTGTCGACGACCTGGTCCGGGCCCTGCCGCAAGGCTGGGCGGCGCAACGCACGCCATCGGTTCCCGACTACCAGGCATTGGACCTGAATCTCGCTACGGCCAGCAGTACCACCCAGGCAACGCTCACCCTTGCAACGAACGTATCGGCCCAGGATCCGGTGTTCCCGGCCCTGTATCTGCTCAACGCAATCCTGGGCAGTAGCTACGAGTCGCGCCTTACCCAGGAATTGCGCACCCTGCGCAACCTCACCTACGCCATCTCCTGCGACCTGAGGCCGCTGGATGCCGCCAGCCAGTTGCAGATCCACTGGGATATCGCCCCCCAGTACCGGGATGCCTCTGGCGCGCTGGTGTCGGCGATTCTGGCATGCCTGCGTGAACACGGCCCCAGCCAGGCCGAATGCGACATGGCGGTGAACCAGATCGCCGGTAAACTGCACGACAGCCTGGCAGACCGCGCGAGAATGGCCCAGGCCTTGGCCACCTACAGCCACCAAGGCTTGGCGCCAGACCACCTGGGCACCTTCCTCGGTAAACTGTCGGCGCTTACGCCTGCCAATCTGCGTGAAGCGGCGCAAGTCTGGTTGCAGGCCCCACAGGTATTCGTCACCAGCGGCCCGGTTACCGAGCAATTGCCATTACCCAAACCGACCGCGCTCGACCAATAGCGCAGGTACAAAGGCGCTGTTTCGTGGCACTCTAGGCCGGCACATCACGAGTCGCCCAGCATGCCTAGCTTCAGCGCCCCTTTCCGTCCGGCCATCGGCCTGTCCAACCCGCATCTGCAAACATTGTGGGGCCCCCTGTGGCGCAAGCTGCCAGCGCTTGCGCGCAACCGGGAGCGCCTGTGGCTGGCTGATGGCGACTTCATCGACCTGGACTGGCATGGCCCGCACCAGCCGCAGGCGCCGCTGGTACTGGTGTTGCACGGGCTGACCGGTTCCTCTGACTCACCCTATGTGAAGGGCTTGCAGCAAACCCTGCAAGCGCGGGGCTGGGCCAGCGTGGCGGTGAACTGGCGCGGCTGCTCGGGCGAACCCAACCTGTTGCCCCGAAGCTATCACTCCGGCGCCAGCGAAGACCTGGCGGAAATCATCGGCCACCTGCGCGCCCAGCGCCCACTGGCACCGCTGTATGCGGTGGGTTATTCGCTGGGCGGCAATGTGTTGTTGAAATACCTGGGTGAAAGCGGCGTCGCCAGCCAGCTGGAGGCTGCGGTAGCGGTCTCGGTACCGTTTCGTCTGGACCACTGCGCAGACCGCATCGGCCAGGGATTTTCCAAGGTGTACCAGGCGCACTTCATGCGCGAAATGCTGGCGTATGTACAACTCAAGCAGCGGCACTTCCATGCCCAGGGCCAGCATGACCGGTTGGCCGAACTCGACCGCCTGGGCCAGCTGAGTAACTTGCGCACGTTCTGGGAGTTCGACGGCAAGGTCACGGCACCCTTGAACGGTTTTCGCGATGTACACGACTACTATCGCCGCTCGTCGAGCCACTTCTTTCTTGGCCAGAACCGCACGCCAACGCTGATCATTCAGTCCAGTGACGACCCGTTCGTGTCCAGCCACAGCTTGCCAACCGCGCGGGAACTGGCCCCCCAGACCCGTTTCGAGCTGCACCGCCGCGGCGGCCATGTGGGCTTTGTCGATGGCAGCCTGCGCAGGCCCGGGTACTACCTGGAACGGCGGATTCCGCAGTGGCTGGTGGAGGGCCAGTAACATCCCTCCATGCCCTGCTCCCGGAAGACGTACCTATTCGCCGGTGGCCACCCCATGCTCCGGATCAGTGATCCACTCACTCCACGACCCGGCATACAGCTTGCCCAACGGGTAGCCTGCCAGCGCCAGTGCAAACAGGTTGTGACATGCCGTCACCCCCGAACCGCAGTAAGACACCACGTGCTCCGGTGCCCGCCCGGCCAGCTTTTCGGCAAAGCGCTGCCTGAGCTGATCGGCCGGCAAAAAGCGCCCGTCAGGCCCCAGGTTGTCAGTAAACGCCGCGCACTGCGCGCCGGGGATATGCCCTGCCACCGGGTCGATGGGCTCCACCTCGCCGCGAAAACGCGGCAACGCCCGCGCATCGATCAGGGTCAGGTCTGCATTGCCCAGGCGCTTGGCCAGGTGGTCGGCATCGATCAGCAGCGCGGGGTCTGGCTTGCCGCTGAACGTGCCTTGGCGCTTGGGTGCAGGGTCCAGGCTCAGAGGCAGGTGCGCTGCATGCCAGGCCTTCAGGCCACCGTCGAGGATCGCCACGCCGCTGCGCTTGCCCAACCAGACCAGCAGCCACCAGGCACGGGCAGCAAAGGCGCCGGGGCCGTCGTCGTACAGCACCACTTCGCTGTCGTTGTCCACACCCCACTCACGCAAGCGCTCGACCAGCCGCTGCGCATCGGGCAACGGGTGGCGCCCGGTACGCCCCTTGCTCACCGGCCCGCTGAGATCGCGGTCCAGGTCGGCAAAATGCGCACCGGCTATGTGCCCTTGCGCATAGCTGCGTTGGCCATAGTCGACATCTTCAAGGGCAAAGCGGCAGTCGAGGATCACCGATTTGGGCGAGCCCAGACGCTCGGCCAATTGTTGCGGGGTGATCAATTGCGCAAGGGGCATGACAATCTCCTGATCAATGGCATAAAGCAATGACACTGGCGCCCCGGGCTACAGCTCCAGGGCCTGGTTGAACGGTACCTGAAATTCCTGGCACAGCGCGTCCACCGCGTGGCGGGCACTGTCGGTGACGAAACCCAGCTCCAGCACCAGTACCTGGTAGACGCCGCGCATGAAGGCTTCTTCACCCAGGTGCGCGGAGTGCTCGCGGGTGGTGCTGAGAAAACGTACCCACGAGGTCAGCACGATCCAGGCGTTGATGGTCAGCGATTCGATCTGCGCCGGCGCCATGGCCAGGATGCCTGCCTCGACGAAGCCGCGATAGATCGCCTGGCCCTGGCGCAGGCAGCGCTCGGAGAAGCGCCGGTAGCGGGCGGCCAGTTCGGCATCGCTGTCCAGCTAATGCTCCAGGTCGCGGTGCAGGAAGCGGTAGTTCCACATCGCCGCCAATAGCGCCTTGAGGTAGAACCGCTTGTCCTCCACGGTCGCCGCACGCCCCTGCGGCGGGCGCAGGAAACTGTCCACCAGCTCTTCGTACTGGCTGAACAACACCGCGATGATCGCCTGCTTGTTAGGGAAGTGGTAATACAGGTTGCCGGGCGAAATTTCCATGTGTGCGGCAATGTGGTTGGTACTGACGCATCTCTCGCCCTGCTGGTTGAACAGCTCCAGGCTGTTCTGCACGATGCGCTCTCGGGTCTTCATGCGCGGGGCCATGCTCAAGCTCCCAGTCTGCAGGCGTTGATAAAGGTTCATCTTACGGCGATTCACCCGGCTGATACACCGGTCTCTGCAAGGGTAATACTCGCGCCAACGCAGAAATTAGAGTATAGACTCTAGAAACTTCAAGCTCAGCCAGGAGACCGCCGTGACCTCGCCCATCGCCTTGCCTGCCGTGCATGCCGACCACGCCCTGGAGGCGACATTCAGCGCCCAGCGCCAGGCGTTCGACGGCAACCCTCTGCCGCCGGCAACACAACGGCGGCAGTGGCTGAAAAGCTTGCGCGAGGCCCTGCTGGCCAACCAGCAGCAGCTGATCGCAGCAATCGATGCCGACTTCAGCGGGCGCAGCGCCGATGAAACGTTGCTGGCCGAGCTTCTGCCCTCGGTGCAGGGCATACGCCATGCCGAGCGCCACCTGCAACGCTGGATGCGCCCTTCCAGGCGGGCCGTGGGGCTGGCATTCCAGCCGGCCAGCGCGCGGGTGCTTTACCAGCCGCTAGGCGTCGTCGGCATCATCGTGCCGTGGAATTACCCGCTGTTTCTCGCCATCGGCCCGCTCACCTGTGCCCTGGCCGCTGGCAACCGGGTCATGCTCAAGCTCAGCGAGGCTACCCCGGCTACTGGCCAGGCCTTGCAGGCCCTGCTGCAACAGGTGTTTCCCGAGGACCTGGTCAGTGTGGTGCTTGGCGAGATCGAGGTCGGCCAGGCGTTCGCTCGCCTGCCGTTCGATCACTTGCTGTTCACCGGGGCCACCAGCATAGGCCGCCAGGTCATGCTGGCGGCCGCGCAAAACCTGACGCCGGTGACCCTGGAGTTGGGCGGCAAATCCCCGGCCATCGTGTCGGCCAGCGTACCGCTGGAAACAGCCGCCGAGCGCATCGCCTTCGGCAAGACGCTCAACGCCGGCCAGACCTGCGTCGCCCCCGACTACGTGCTGGTGCCGCGCGAGCGCCTGAATGCTTTCGCCGATGCCTACGGCACCGCCGTGCGGCGCATGTACCCTCGCATTGCCGACAACCCTGACTACAGCGCCATCATCAACCCCCGGCAACTGGCACGCCTTGAGCACCTGCTGCAGGACGCGCGCGGCAAAGGTGCGCAGGTGACCGACCTGTACGCCCACGAGACACGCCAAGGGCGGCGCCTGCCGCCACACGTGCTGACCAAGGTGAACGACACCATGCAGGTCATGCAGGACGAAATATTCGGCCCGCTGCTGCCGCTGGTGCCCTACGACACGCTCGATGACGCGCTGGCCTACATCAACCAGCGCCCGCGGCCCTTGGCGCTGTACTACTTCGGCTACGACCGTGGCGAACAGCAACAGGTGTTGCAGCACAGCCATTCCGGCGGGGTATGCCTGAACGACACCTTGCTGCATGTGGCTCAGGACGACCTGCCGTTCGGTGGCATAGGCCCCTCGGGCATGGGGCACTACCACGGCCACGAAGGCTTCCTGACCTTCAGCAAGGCCAAGGCGGTACTGGCCAAGCAACGCTTCAACGCCGCACGGCTGATTTACCCGCCTTACGGCAAAGCCCTGCAGCGCCTGGTCTACAAGTTGTTCATCCGCTGAGGCCCGGGCCATGCACCGTCGTGACCTGCTGCGTTTCAGCGTTGCCGCGAGCACCTTCCTGGCCGGTGCCAGCCTGGTGGGCTGCAGCGCACAAACGGCCGCGCCGGGGTTTCAGGCGCTGCGCCACGATGACCTGCCACTGCTGCGCGCGCTGATACCGGTGGTGCTCAGCGGCACGCTGGCCACCGATACGCTGGTACTGCGCAGCCTCGATTACAAGCTGGCAGCGCTGTCGCCGGAGATGCTCAAACTTACCCGGCAATTGTTCGACGTGCTCAGCCTGCCGCTGACCCGCGGCCCACTGACCGGCATCTGGGGGGCCTGGGCCCAGGCCGCGCCCGCCCAGGTCGAGGCTTTCCTGCAGCGCTGGCAGGGCAGCTCGCTGAACCTGCTGCGCATGGGGCATGCCTCACTGCTGCAACTGCTGCAAATGGCCTGGTACGAGCGCCCCGAGTCCTGGGCCACCTGCGGCTACCCCGGCCCACCGAAAATCTGAACACGACAAGAGCATCGCCAATGCCTGTGCCTGACCCGTTTCGCCAAGGCCTCGACCGCGGCTGGATCACCCACGACGCCTCACGCCTGGAACATGACCTGCAACTGCACGCCGACATCGTCGTGATCGGCAGCGGTGCCGGCGGCGCCACCAGCGCACAGCGGCTCAGCGCCGCGGGCTTCAAGGTCTTGCTGATCGAAGAAGGCCCGTTGAAGACCAGCAGCGACTTCAAGCTGCTGGAGCACGAAGCCTATGCCAGCCTCTATCAGGAGGGCCTGGGGCGCATGAGCAAGGATGGCGCCATTACCATCCTGCAAGGCCGCGCCGTAGGCGGCACCACGCTGGTGAACTGGACGTCGAGTTTTCGCACCCCGCCGCAGACCCTGGCGCACTGGGCCTCGGCCCATGGCGTACAAGGGCTCGGCGAAGATGAGCTGCGCCCTTGGTTCGAGCGCATGGAACTGGAGCTGGGTATCACACCCTGGGCCATGCCACCGAATGCCAACAACGACGTGCTGCGCCGTGGCTGCGAACAACTGGGTTATCGCTGGGCAGTCATCCCGCGCAACGTGCGCGGCTGCTGGAACCTGGGTTACTGCGGCATGGGTTGCCCGGTGAATGCCAAGCAATCGATGCTGGTGACGCGCATTCCCGCCACCCTCGAACAGGGCGGCGAGCTGCTTTACCTGGCCCGGGCCGAGCGCTTCAGCCACAACGGCGAGCGCATCCAACACCTGACCTGCCAGGCCCTGGATACGCAAGGCATCCACCCGACAGGTCGGCAAGTGACAGTACACGCGCGCCATTACATCCTGGCAGGCGGCGGCATCAACAGCCCGGCCCTGCTGCTGCGCTCCAATGCCCCCGACCCGCATGGCCGCTTGGGCAAACGCACCTTCCTGCACCTGGTCAACTTCAGCGCCGCACGCTTCAACGAGCGCATCGACCCCTACTACGGCGCGCCGCAGTCGATCTACAGCGACCATTTCCAGTGGCAGCACGGCACGGAGGGGCCGGTGGGCTACAAGCTCGAAGTACCGCCGCTGCACCCGGCCCTGGCCAGCACCCTGCTGGGTGGCCATGGCCAGGACAATGCCCGGCGCATGGCCGAACTACCCAATACCCATGTCATGCTGGCCTTGCTGCGCGACGGGTTTCACCCGCAAAGCCAGGGCGGGAGCGTTGAACTGCGCGGCGACGGCTCCCCCGTGCTCGATTATCCGGTCACCGACTACCTGCGTGACGGCTTGCGGCGCGCCTACCGCAGCATGGCGCAGGTCCAGTTCGCCGCCGGCGCGGCCGAGGTAACCCCGGTGCACAGCGATGCCAGCGCCGCTGCCAGCCTGGAACAGGCCTTGGCCATGATCGACCGCCTACCGTTGGAGCCTTTCCGTACGCGCCTGGGCAGCGCCCATGTGATGGGTGGTTGCGCCATGGGCGAAGACCCGCGCCAGGCGGTGTGCGACAGCCTAGGCCGCCATCACCAGCTGGAAAACCTGTCGGTTCACGACGGCTCGCTGTTCCCCACCAGCATCGGCGCCAACCCGCAACTGTCGGTGTATGCCATCAGCGCCAGGCTCAGCGAAGCGTTGGCTAGCCGCCTGGCACACAACGCATGACAACGAATACACGCCCTGTCTATAGTGCCATCAGCCGGCCGCATGACTTGGCCGGGGCGCCGTCGCTGCGCTACCATCCGACTCCCCAACGCACTCCAGCCAGGATGACGCGATGAACCGAGTGTTGTACCCGGGTACTTTCGACCCCATTACCAAAGGCCACGGCGACCTGGTCGAGCGCGCTTCGCGCCTGTTCGACCACGTGATCATCGCAGTGGCGGCCAGCCCGAAGAAAAACCCGCTGTTCCCGCTGGAGCAACGTGTCGCGCTCGCCCGTGAGGTCACCAAGCACCTGCCCAATGTCGAAGTCATCGGCTTCTCTTCGCTGCTGGCGCATTTCGCCAAGGAACAGGGCGCCAATGTGTTGCTGCGCGGCCTGCGTGCGGTTTCCGACTTCGAATACGAGTTCCAGTTGGCGAACATGAACCGGCAACTGGCACCCGATGTGGAGAGCCTGTTCCTGACGCCGTCAGAGCGCTATTCGTTCATTTCCTCGACCCTGGTCCGGGAAATCGCCGCATTGGGCGGTGATATCAGCAAATTCGTCCACCCTGCGGTGGCCGAGGCACTGACCGAGCGTTTCAAGAAGCAAGCCTGACCGCCTGATTGTCGCGCCCGCGTGCACTGCGGGCGCGAATGCGGCACAATTGTGCCCATTGCGTTGAACATGCCCGGGCGCTGAGCCCCGGCCGGAGTCCCCATGTCCCTGATCATTACCGACGATTGCATCAATTGCGACGTCTGCGAACCCGAGTGCCCGAACGAGGCCATCTCCCAAGGCGAAGAGATCTACGTGATCGACCCCAACCTGTGCACCCAGTGCGTGGGTCATTACGACGAGCCGCAGTGCCAGCAGGTCTGCCCGGTCGATTGCATCCCGCTGGATGAGGCGCACCCGGAAACCGAAGAGCAATTGATGGCCAAGTACCGGCGTATTACCGGCAAGGCCTGAACCCCCAGCCCTGCGCGGTTTCTGTAGGAGCGGCCTTGCGTCGCGATGGGCCGCACAGCGGCCCCGGCGGTTTCCGCGCTAAAGCCGAAGTTTCTGTGCAGACGCTGAAATTTTGAGGGCGCTTCGCACCCCATCGCGACACAAGGCCGCTCCTACAGAACGGTAATCACCTGTAGCCTCAGCGCTGGCAGCGTGGGCAGAACACGCTCGCACGCTGCCCCAGCTTCACTTCGCGCAGCTCCGTACCGCATACCTTGCACGGCTGCCCGGCCCGCCCGTACACGAACAGGGTCTGCTGGAAGTACCCCGGCTGCCCGTCACCGCCGATGAAATCGCGCAAGGTGGTACCGCCCTGCTCGATCGCCGCCGCCAGTACCCGCTTGATCTCGATCGCCAGCTTCAGGTAACGCGCCCGGGAAATCCCCCCTGCCGCACGGCGTGGATCGATGCCGGCAGCGAATAGCGCCTCGCTGGCGTAGATGTTGCCCACCCCCACCACCACCGCGTTATCCATGATGAACGGCTTGACCGCCATCGAGCGCCCACGGGACAGCTGGAACAGCCGCTCGCCGTCGAACAGGTCGGTCAGCGGCTCCGGCCCCAGGCGCAGCAGCAGCTCGTGGCGCAACGGGTCCTGGCTCCAGAGCATGGCACCAAAACGGCGAGGGTCTGTGTAGCGCAGCATCAGCCCCGACTCCAGCTCGATATCGACATGCTCATGCTTGGCCGCCGGCAAGCCCTGCTCGACCAGGCGCAAGTTGCCCGACATGCCCAGGTGGCTGATCAAGGTGCCGACTTCGGCATTGATCAGCAGGTACTTGGCGCGCCGTTCGACAGTGACGATGCGCTGCCCCGACAGGCGCACGTCGAGGTCTTCGGGAATGGGCCAGCGCAAGCGCCGATCACGCACCACTACGCGGCTGACGCGCTGGCCTTCCAGGTGCGGCGCAATACCGCGCCGGGTGGTTTCTACTTCGGGTAATTCCGGCATGTGTCAGTGCCCGCCCAACTCACGAATGTTCTGCTTGAGGTTTTCGAAATCGTAATCCGACAGGCCAATGTAATCGAGCACCAGCGGGCCGACCACACGCCATTCGTGGTCGACTGCCTGGTTGCCCAGCACTCGGTAGGAGGCACAGATATGCTCGGCCATCTTCAGCACCGCCAGCAGGTTTTTCAGCTGGCTCTGGGTGTTGCGCGCGGTGTCGTCGCGGAACACTGCCAGGGCATTGTGGTGGTTGGCGATGGCGGCAGTGAGGTGCTCCGGCAGGCGCCAGGACTTGGCGGTGAAGTAGCCGACCACCGAATGGTTGGTATTGAAGGCGCGGTTTTCGGTATCCACCACCCGCGTTTCGCCGCCGGCCTTGGCATAGGCTTCTTCCAGCACCTCCATGTAGTTGGGGAAGCGCTTTAGCATCAACGGCACGCCACAGTCGTGGAACAGGCCCAGGGTGTAGGCCTCGTCCGCGGCCTGGATACCGGTGCGCTTGGCCAGGGTCAGGCAGGTCATCGCCACGTCCTGGGCGGTATCCCAGAAGCGGTTGAGGGTAACGATGGTCTCGTCGCTCATCTCGCCTTTGATCGACTGGGCATTGATCAGGTTGATGATCGAACGGCTGCCCAGCAGGTTCACCGCACGCTGGATCGAACCGATCTTGTTGGACAGGCCAAAATGCGGCGAATTGACCAGCTTGAGCAAGGCGCCGGACAGGCCTGGGTCCTGGGAAATCAACTTGGCGATGGTTTCCAGGTCCGGGTCAGGCATGTACTGCTCGAACTGCAGGTCAACCATGATCTGCGGTTGCGGCGGGATGGTGATGCCTTGCAAGGCTTGCTGGATCTGTTCGGCGCTGAGTTCTTGGGACATACGTGCACACTCGTTTAGGACGGTGGATTCTAACCCAGTTGGCCGTGCCGGCGCTTTGTCGTACCTCGAACCGAAGTGCCGGCCAACAGGGTATAATCCCGCTCTTTTTTCCCGGAGCGACGTCATGTCCCTGCCCAGCCTTCGCCTCAAAGCCAATGCCGACCGCCGCCTGCGCGCCGGCCACCTGTGGGTCTACAGCAACGAAGTCGATGTCAGCGCGACCCCACTGCAAGGCTTCCAGGCCGGCCAGCAGGCCATTCTCGAGGCGGCCAACGGCAAACCGTTGGGCATCGTCGCACTCAGCCCGAACAATCTGATCTGCGCACGCCTGCTGTCGCGCGACATCAAGCTGCCGCTGGACAAGTCGCTGCTGGTGCACCGCCTCAATGTCGCCCTGTCGCTGCGCGAGCGCCTGTTCGACCAGCCGTGCTACCGCCTGGTCTATGGCGATTCCGACCTGCTGCCAGGGCTGGTGGTCGACCGCTTCTTCGACATCCTCGTGGTTCAGCTGGCCTCGGCCACCATGGAAGCGCACAAGGACGACGTGATCGCTGCCCTGGTGCAAGTACTCAAACCAAGCGGCATTCTGTTCAAGAACGATTCCGCCGCCCGTGACGCCGAAGGCTTGCAGCGCTATGTGGAGACCGTCTACGGCGAGGTGCCGGACTGGGTGCCGCTGGAAGAGAACGGCGTCAAGTTCGAAGCCCCGGTGCGTGAAGGCCAGAAGACCGGCTGGTTCTACGACCACCGCATGAACCGTGCGCGCCTGGCGCCGTACGTCAAGGGCAAGCGTGTGCTCGACCTGTTCAGCTACATCGGTGGCTGGGGCGTGCAGGCAGGTGCTTTCGGCGCCAGCGAAGTGTTCTGCGTCGATGCCTCGGGCTTTGCCCTGGATGGCGTGGAGCGTAACGCGGCGCTGAACGGCATCGGCGAAAAGCTGACCTGCATCGAAGGCGATGTGTTCGAAGCCCTGCGCGAACTGAAGGCTGCCGAAGAACGCTTCGACGTGATCATTGCCGACCCACCCGCGTTCATCAAGCGCAAGAAAGACCTGAAGAACGGCGAGGCGGCCTACCGCCGGCTGAACGAACAGGCCATGCGCATGCTGAGCAAGGACGGCATCCTGGTCAGCGCCTCGTGCTCCATGCACCTGCCCGAGGACGACCTGCACAACATTCTGCTGACCAGCGCCCGCCACCTGGACCGCAACCTGCAGCTGCTCGAGCGCGGCGGCCAGGGCCCCGACCACCCGGTGCACCCGGCCATTGCCGAAACCCGCTACATCAAGAGCATCACCTGCCGGTTGCTGCCAAACAGCTGATATCTGCCAAAATGGGCCGCCGCGCGGCCCTTTCCTGCTGCAATCTCCCCGCCAGCCATCCACATCTGCATTCCTTCGCCGCGCCAGGGGTGTAGAATCGGCCTATTCATCGCCAGTCATCCCCGGCGGGTTTATGAGCTCTGGTCAAGCCCGCGGCGATCCCGCGCAGTCTTCGGCCTCATCCGTGCCAGTGGCAACCGGCCTGCGGTACAAAGGACAAGAGAAGCTCACTCCCCTTTTTGTGACCTGATTAAGCCGCCAGGAGTGTTTCATGCCTGATTATCGTTCCAAGACTTCCACCCAGGGCCGCAACATGGCCGGCGCCCGTGCCCTGTGGCGCGCCACCGGCATGAAGGACGAAGACTTCAAGAAACCGATCATCGCCATCGCCAACTCGTTCACCCAGTTCGTCCCGGGCCACGTGCACCTGAAGGACTTGGGCCAGCTGGTCGCCCGCGAAATCGAACGCGCCGGTGGCGTGGCCAAGGAATTCAACACCATCGCGGTCGACGACGGCATCGCCATGGGCCACGACGGCATGCTGTACTCGCTGCCCAGCCGCGAGATCATTGCCGACGCCGTGGAATACATGGTCAACGCCCACTGCGCCGATGCCATCGTGTGCATCTCCAACTGCGACAAGATCACCCCCGGCATGCTGATGGCCGCCCTGCGCCTGAACATCCCGGTGATCTTCGTCTCGGGCGGCCCGATGGAAGCCGGCAAGACCAAGCTGGCCAGCCACGGCCTGGACCTGGTCGACGCCATGGTCATCGCCGCCGACTCCAGCGCATCCGACGAGAAAGTCGCCGAGTACGAGCGTAGCGCCTGCCCGACCTGCGGTTCGTGCTCCGGCATGTTCACCGCCAACTCGATGAACTGCCTGACCGAAGCCCTGGGCCTGGCCCTGCCGGGCAACGGCTCGACCCTGGCCACCCACTCGGACCGCGAGCAGCTGTTCCTGACGGCCGGGCGCACCATCGTCGAACTGTGCAAACGCTACTACGGCGAAAACGACGAGTCGGTACTGCCACGCAGCATCGCCAACTTCAAGGCGTTCGAGAACGCCATGATGCTCGACATCGCCATGGGCGGCTCGACCAATACCATCCTGCACCTGCTGGCCGCGGCCCAGGAAGGCGAGGTGGCCTTCGACCTGCGCGACATCGACCGCCTGTCGCGCAAAGTGCCGCAGCTGTGCAAAGTGGCGCCCAACATCCAGAAGTACCACATGGAAGACGTGCACCGCGCTGGCGGCATCTTCAGCATCCTCGGCTCGCTGGCGCGTGGCGGCCTGCTGCACACCGACCTGCCGACCGTGCACAGCCGCAGCATGGAAGAAGCCATCGCCAAATGGGACATCACCCAGACTGACGACGAAGCCGTGCACACCTTCTTCAAGGCCGGCCCAGCCGGGATCCCGACCCAGACCGCGTTCAGCCAGTCGACCCGCTGGGAAACCCTGGATGACGACCGCGAGAACGGCTGCATCCGCAGCTTCGAGCACGCCTATTCGCAAGAAGGCGGCCTGGCCGTGCTCTACGGCAACATCGCGCTCGATGGTTGCGTGGTGAAGACCGCCGGTGTCGACGAGTCGATCCACGTATTCGAGGGTACCGCGAAGATCTTCGAAAGCCAGGACAGTGCCGTGCGCGGCATCCTCGCCGACGAAGTGAAGGCCGGCGATATCGTGATCATCCGCTACGAAGGCCCGAAAGGCGGCCCGGGCATGCAGGAAATGCTTTACCCGACCTCGTACCTGAAGTCCAAAGGCCTGGGCAAGGCCTGCGCCCTGCTGACCGACGGCCGCTTCTCGGGTGGCACCTCGGGCCTTTCCATCGGCCACGCTTCGCCGGAGGCTGCTGCAGGCGGCGCCATCGGCCTGGTGCGCGACGGTGACAAGGTACTGATCGACATTCCCAACCGTTCGATCAACCTGCTGGTCAGTGATGAAGAGCTGGCTGCGCGCCGAGTAGAGCAGGACAAGAAAGGCTGGAAACCGGCTGAAGTCCGCCCGCGCAAGGTGACCACCGCACTGAAGGCTTATGCGTTGCTGGCAACCAGTGCCGACAAGGGGGCTGTGCGTAACAAGGCGATGCTCGAAGGGCTGTAAGGCTTCGAAAGCATGAAAGGAAAACCGGCGCACTGTGCGCCGGTTTTTTTATGCCTGCACCGGCCTCTTCGCGGGCTCGCCCGCTCCCACAGGGACCGCACAGCATCTGAAAGTCATGCAATGCAAGTGGGAGCGAGCGAGCCCGCGAAAAGGCCGGCCCACTCTACACAAGCCTTACTGGATCTGCTCCGGCGTCACGATCACCCAGTTCTTGTCCGCCGTCACCGGCAACCCTTCCTTGGCCTGCGCCGCCGCCTGCTTGGCAATCATGCCGTTCAACTGGTCCATGTACTTGGCCTTGCGGTTGATCCACAGGTGGATACCGCCCTTGCCGACGTCTACCCCATGAAACTGCATGTAGCCATCACTGGTTGGCGTGTCGCCGCCCACCAGCACCGGCTTCTTCCACTCATCGATGTAAGTCAGGATCGCCGCCTGCTTGCCCGCCATCCAGGTGGCCGGGGTCCACAGGTACGGGGTCAGTTCCAGCCCTTCGTTGGCTTTGGCGTCGTAGTGCCCGGCACTGATCTGCTTGCGCGCGGTAGTCAACTGGCCATTGGCGCGGTCCTTGAGCAGCAGGCTCACGCCAATCACATTCTGCGGCTTCACGTTGTAGCCGTATTTGGGGTCCGAAGCGACCATGCGCACCAACTCTTCAGAGGCGGCCGAAACCACATAGACCTCAATGCCGTTTTCCATCAGCTTGTTGTACAGCTCGGCCTGGCCCTTGAATACCTTCGGCGGCTGCACGTCGATCGCCTTCACCTGGTCGCCATCGTAATAGGTGCTGGGAATCGGCTGGGTCGAAGCCATCAGTTCGTCCACCTGCACCTTCAACTCCTTGAGGGTGAAGCCGGAAAACACCTGGGCGACCCACGGGTAGCACACCATGTCGTCGATTTCGCACAACCGGTAGTAGTAGCTGAACAGGCTTTCCTTGTGCTCGGCGGTGTCCTTGAACGGTATCAGCTTCAGCGACGGGTCAAGCTTGTCACGGCTCAGCAAGCCTTTGTTTTCCATGAACGGCAGCAAGGCTTCTTCCAGGTCATAGCGGTAACTGGTGTTGTCCATGTCGAACACAGCATAGTTACCTTTGTTGGCATTGGCAGCGATCATGCTGTCGAGCTGCCTGGCTGCATCGGCAGGCCAGTGCTTGAGCTCGGTGGCGAAGGTTTCGATACTGAACAGCAGGGACAAGCCAATAGCGGCAGCTTTCACGGCGACTTTCATGTACGAATCTCCTGAAATGATCTGCCAACGCTAGTGCAACCCGGCCGATGGGCGGCAGTCCACACCGACCTTGAGGCAGCAGTAAACGCCGTGTTCATTGCAATTTGCGACATGGCGTTATTCCATAAACGACTATGCACATTCCATTTGGGTATAAAGTCGTTTGTTTTCAGGCTGTTAGCATTTCCGTTCGCAATCGCTCACAGAGGCGATGCCACCCTTTGCTTTCTCTGCTGGAGCTTCAATGAATCTGCCGCTGTCACTCAACCTGCTGGCATTCCTGGCCCTGTTGCTGGGTCTGGCACAAACCCGCCGCACCGACTGGAGCCTGGCCAAGAAGGGCTTGCTGGGCCTGGCGCTGGGGGTACTCTTCGGCCTGGCCCTGCACACCGTGTATGGCGCCGGTCACCCGGTGCTCAAGGCCACCATCGCCTGGCTTGACCTGGTCGGCAATGGCTATGTGGGCCTGTTGCAGATGATCGTCATGCCGCTGATCTTCGCCTCGATCCTCAGTGCCGTCGCGCGCCTGCACAACGCCTCGTCGCTGGGCCGTATCAGCGTGCTGAGCATCGGCACCCTGCTGCTGACCACGGCCATTGCCGCGTTGATCGGCATCGTGCTGACCAACCTGTTCGGCCTCAGCGCCGAGGGCCTGGTGGCCGGCGCCCAGGAAAGCGCTCGCATGCAGGTCATCCACAGCGACTACGCAGGCAAGGTCGCCGACCTCAATATCCCCCAGTTGCTGTTGTCGTTCATTCCCAGCAACCCGGTAGGCGACCTGGCGCGGGCCAAGCCGACGTCGATCATCAGCGTGGTGATTTTTGCCGTGTTCGTCGGCCTGGCGGCCCTGCAACTGATCAAGGACGACGCCGAGCAAGGCGCACGTGCGCTGTCGGCCATCGACACCCTGCAAGCCTGGGTCATGCGCCTGGTGCGGGTGGTGATGAAACTGACCCCATATGGCGTGCTGGCCCTGATGACCAAGGTGGTAGCCAGTTCGAACATGGAAGACATCCTCAAGCTGGGCAGCTTCGTGGTGGTGTCCTACCTGGGCCTGGCGCTGATGTTCGTGGTTCACGGCATCATCCTCGCCGCCACCGGCGTCAGCCCGCTGCGTTTCTTCCGCAAGGTGTGGCCGGTACTCACCTTCGCCTTCACCAGCCGCTCCAGCGCAGCCAGCATTCCGCTGAACATCGAAGCGCAAACCCGCCGCCTGGGCGTGCCGCAGTCGATTGCCAGCTTCAGCGCCTCGTTCGGCACCACCATCGGCCAGAACGGCTGTGCGGGGCTCTACCCCGCCATGCTGGCGGTCATGGTCGCGCCTGCGGTAGGCATCGATACCTTCGACCCGCTGTGGATCGCCACCCTGGTGGCCATCGTCACGCTGAGTTCGGCAGGGGTTGCCGGCGTGGGCGGCGGCGCCACCTTCGCCGCGCTGATCGTGTTGCCGGCCATGGGCTTGCCGGTGGAACTGGTGGCGTTGCTGATTTCGGTCGAGCCGCTGATCGACATGGGCCGTACAGCGTTGAACGTGAATGGCTCGATGACTGCCGGGGTGGTCACCAGCCAGTTGCTGAAAGAGACCGACAAGGACGTGCTGGCCGACGATGAACATGCCGAGCTGAGCCATACCTGACAGATTGCCGGGGCCCACAGGGATTGCATCAGGGCTGACAGGTGTTTGCCACAAGATATGCGGCGCCTGTGAGATCGAGCGCCGCCCGCGCGGCGCATCGCGAGCTGCGCTCGCTCCTACGTTTGTTTCGGGCCAATTATGCCTGTGGGATTTGTGCGCGAACGCCTTGGCGCATGCCTCATTATCGCGCGGTACAAACAAGGCGGTCGCGCGCACCTGGCACAGGGGTTACTGGCCCGAAACAAACGTAGATACTCTGTTGGCGGTCAAGCTTTTCTGAGGTGTTCAGAGCTGAAAAGCTTGGCCGTATCAAATGGCTCATCTCCGCTCATGCACGCCCAGATGCCTGTCAGGTACTTGCGCATGACAGCGGCGATCGCTTGCATTTTTTTCTTGCCCCTGCTGATCAGCGACTCATAAAAAGCCTTCGCATAAGGATCGCAGCGCACCGCCGTCAGCGCAGGCATGTACATGGCTGCCCGTAAATAGGCATTCCCGCTTTTGCCGAGCCGACCAGGTTTATCAATGCTTGTTCCAGACTGTGTCTGTCGAACATCAAGGCCAGCATGACGAGCGACCTGAGAGGACTTGAGCGTTTCGGGCAGCGTGGTCAGCTCAGCCAGGGCGGCCAGCGCCGAGACCTCTCCAATCCCAGGGCCTGCGAGGAGTTGCTCGTACTGTCGAGTTAGCCTTGGACATTGGGCGATTAACTCGCGCCCTGCCTTACGAAAGCGCTCGATTCGATTACTTAGTGAAGCAATCTCTTCTTCTTGATCCTCGATCAACATCGAGGCAGTCGTGGCGGTCGCCTGCAATGCATGCAGCTCGTTCTTCGCCCTGATACGGTGTCCCACCAAACGATTGATGTGCCGGCCAAGGCCTCTGAGTTCAAGCTGTACAGTGCTTGGAGGTGTCCACAAACGCGGGGTCATACGCTCCCCGTACTCGGACAGCAGCTGAGCATCTATTGCGTCAGTCTTGCTGTTCACCAGCATCAGTTTGGCGAAGTTGTGGAAGCTCTTGGGGTTGATCACGGAAACAGGTAGGTCAGCAGCGTGCAGCTCAATGGCCAAGTCCAGGTAATAGATCCCGGTCGCCTCCATCACGATCGACGTAGGCTTGAGCGCCTGCAGCTTTTTCACCGCAGCCTTGCGACCGGCAGGGGTTTGAGCGATATCCCACTGACCGGCAGTGCGGCCATCTTTACGCACCCCAACGACCGAAGTCCGTGAGCCGATATCGAGGCCAACCCAGACACTCATTCTTCCCTCTCCCAAGCGAATTAGGTAACAATGGCCTCCGGTTCCCCGACCTCGAACTTCATGCCGCTGCAACCTTGTAATGCGAAGTCCGACTTGTCGGCTTCTCGATACTCTTCGTGGTGGGCAATGAGGCGGGGGGCCTCTCTACGTACAAGGTCAGGGGCAAACCCTGCCTTCAGGAGCGATCGGCCTCCCCGGAAGTGCTTCTTCAGCCTGACGAGAATAACTTCTCCCGCCAGGCCAGTCACAACATACAAGGAGCGAGCGCAGCTCGCGATGCGCCGCGCGGGCGGCGCTCGATCTCACAGGCACTGCATATCTTGTGGCGACCACCTGTCAGCCCTGATGCAATCCCTGTGGGAGCTGGCTTGCCCGCGATGGGCCGCCAAGCGGCCCCCAGAAATCTCAAACCCTGTCCCAAACCTCGAAGTGATACCCAGGCTTGCCTTCTTCACCCTGTGCCTCGCTCGACACCAGCTTCCACTGCCCCTGGTCGAACTCGGGAAACCAGGCATCCCCTTCCGGCGCCAATTCCACCCGCGTCAGGTACATCCGGCTGACCAGCCCTTTCTCCAGCGCCTGCCCATAGAGCTGCGCCCCGCCAATCAGCATCAGCTCATCGACGCCTTTTTCGCGCGCCCACTGTTCGGCCCGCACCAGCGCCTGCTCCAGCGAGCCGAAGACTTCGGCGCCTTGCAGCTGCAGCCCAGGCTGCCGGCTGACCACGATATTCAACCGCCCGGGCAGCGGCCGGCCCAGTGAGTCCCAGGTCTTGCGCCCCATGATGATCGGCTTGCCCAGGGTGGTGGCCTTGAAGTACTTGAAGTCCCCCGGCAGATGCCAGGGCATGGAGTTGTCGATGCCGATCACACGGTTCTCGGCGTGAGCCGCGATCAGGCTGAGGGGGAGTGATGTATTCATGCCAGCGAGGATAGCACCGGGCGTGTGGGTTATGCTTCTGCCCTGACCTGTGCAATGGAAGACCTTGTGACCGCACCGACTCCACTGGACAAACGCTGGCTGACCGAAGCGGTCCGCCTGCGCGAGGAACACGCCGGCCTGCTGGAAGACCAGGCCGCCAACCGTCATGCGCGCCAGCGCGGCGGCGACTTGGCGGCGCGCATCGAAAGCCGGGCGCTGTTCCTGGCCGAACGCGACGGCATGGCCACGGCCCTGCGCCACTGGAAACAGGGCGCGCGCCTGGCGGTGCTGGCCCTGCTGCTGCTAGCCGTGCTCAGCGGCGCCGGCCTGGCCCTGGCGGCGCTTGGCGACGGCCAGCGCCCGGTCAACGTCTTCTGGGCGTTGGGCAGCCTGTTGGGGCTGAACCTGCTGACGCTGCTGGGCTGGGCCATTGGTTTTGCCCTCAGTGGCGAACACGGGGCGGGGTTGGGCCGTTTGTGGCTATGGCTGAGTGAGCGCTTCGCCCGCGATGCCAAGGCCGCGCACCTGGGCCCGGCACTGCTGGTACTGCTGCAGCGCCAGCGCCTCAACCGCTGGCTGCTAGGCCTGCTGGTACACAGCCTGTGGCTGCTGGCGATGCTCTGCGCGCTGGGCATGCTGCTGGCTCTACTGGCCACCCGTCGCTATGGCTTCGTGTGGGAAACCACCCTGCTCGCCGCCGACCCGTTCATCCAACTCACCCAGGCGCTGGGCGCGCTGCCTTCGCTGCTGGGCTTTGCCGTGCCCGACGAGGCCATGATCCGCGCAAGTGGCGACAGCCAGCCGGCCCTCGACGTGGCGCGCCAGGCCTGGGCCAGCTGGCTGCTCGGCGTGGTGCTGGTATATGGCCTGTTGCCCCGCGCTCTGCTGGCCGGGTTGTGCCTGTGGCGCTGGCGCCAGGGCCGCCAGCGCCTGACCCTGGACCTGAGCCTGCCGGGTTACGCCCAACTGCGCGAAGCGCTGATGCCGCGCAGCGAGCGCATCGGCGTGCAGGACGCGGCCCCCGAGGCGTTGCCAGGGTTCGCCGCCGAGCAGTTGCAAAGCGCCAGCAGCGGCGCCCTGCTGGTGGGCCTGGAACTGGACGACCAGCAGCCCTGGCCACCCCGCCTGCCCCCAAGCGTGACCGATGCCGGCGTGCTCGACAGCCGCGAGTCGCGCAACCGCCTGCTCGAGCAACTCAGCCGCTTTCCGCCGGCACGCCTGGCCATCGCCTGTGACCCGCGCCGCTCGCCCGACCGCGGCAGCCTGGCGCTGCTCGCCGACCTGGCACGCAATGCTGGCGCCACAAGGGTCTGGCTGCTGCAGGCAGCACCCGGCCAGGCGCTGGACGCTCGGCGCCTGGGCGACTGGCATGAAGCCCTCGAGCGGCTGGGCCTGCCCTATGCCGACACCTCACCGCTGACCTGGCTGGAGCATGGCCATGACTGAGCCGCTGAAATTGGCCGTGGTCGGCCACACCAACGTTGGCAAGACCTCGCTGCTGCGCACCCTGACCCGCGACGTGGGCTTCGGCGAGGTGTCCCACCGCCCCAGCACCACTCGCCATGTCGAAGGCGCGCGGCTGTCGGTGGACGGCGAACCGTTACTGGAGCTTTACGACACGCCAGGGTTGGAGGACGCCATCGCCTTGCTCGACTACCTGGAGCGGCTGGAGCGCCCGGGCGAGCGCCTGGACGGCCCTGCCCGCCTCGAGCGGTTCCTGCAAGGCAGCGAAGCGCGCCAGCGTTTCGAGCAGGAAGCCAAGGTGCTGCGCCAGTTGCTGGCCAGCGACGCCGGCTTGTATGTGATCGATGCCCGCGAGCCAGTGCTGGCCAAGTACCGCGACGAACTGGAGGTGCTGGCCAGTTGCGGCAAGCCACTGTTGCCGGTGCTCAACTTTGTCGCCAGCCACCAGCACCGCGAGGCGCAATGGCGCGAAGCCCTTGCCCGGCTTGGCCTTCACGCGTTGGTACGGTTCGACAGCGTAGCCCCACCCGAGGACGGCGAACGCCGCCTGTACGAAAGCCTGGCCCTGCTGCTGGAAAGCGCCCGCCCGGCCTTGCAACGGCTGATCGACGACCAGCAGGCCCAACGCCTGGCCCGCCAGCACAGCGGCAAGCGCCTGATTGCCGAACTGCTGCTGGACTGCGCTGCCTGCCGGCGCAGCGTCGATGCCGAACCGGCGGCCGAAGCCCGGGCCATCGAAGCGCTGCGCCAGGATATTCGTCAGCGTGAGCAACGGTGTGTCGAAGCCCTGCTCAAGCTGTATGCCTTCCGCCGCGACGATGCCCACGCCAGCGACCTACCGCTGCTGGATGGGCGCTGGGGCGATGACCTGTTCAACCCCGAAACCTTGAAGCTGCTGGGCGTACGCCTGGGCAGCGGCGTAGCCGCCGGCGCAGCGGCAGGTGCCGGAGTCGACTTGCTGGTTGGCGGGCTTACCCTGGGGGCAGCGGCCCTGGCCGGGGCGCTGGCCGGCGGTGTGTTGCAGACGGCGCGCAACTATGGCGCGCGCTTGCTGGGCAAACTCAAGGGCAAGCGCGAGTTGACCGTGGACGATACGGTGTTGCGCTTGCTGGCCTTGCGTCAGCAGCAGTTGATGGTGGCCCTGGACAGCCGCGGGCATGCAGCGCAGGACAGCATCAGGCTGGGTGAGCTGGATGAAAAGGCCTGGCGTGAGGGCAAGCTGCCAGAGGCACTGGTCAGGGCGCGGGCGCATCCACAGTGGTCCACCCTAAACCCGGGGGCGAAGCTGAACCAGGCCGAGCGCCAAGAACAGCTGGAGGCGCTGGTGTCTCAGTTTTGAACGGGCGGCGAGCCTGAACCGCCCCATACGCACCAGGCAGGCCTTTATTTGCGCAGCAGGCGCAAACCGTTGAACACCACCAGAAGGCTCACGCCCATGTCGGCAAATACCGCCATCCACAGGGTGGCCATGCCGGCAAAGGTGATCGCCAGGAATATGCCCTTGATGCCCAGCGCCAGAACGATGTTCTGCAGCAGGATCGCCCCGCTTTGCCGCGACAACCGAACGAAGGCCGGGATTTTCCGCAAGTCATCGTCCATCAGCGCCACATCGGCGGTTTCGATGGCGGTATCGGTGCCGGCCGCGGCCATGGCGAAACCGATCTCGGCACGGGCCAGTGCCGGCGCATCGTTGATGCCGTCACCGACCATACCCACCCGGTGGCCCTGGGCGTACAAGGCTTCAATGCTTTGCAGTTTGTCGGCCGGCAGCAGGTTGCCCTCGGCGCGGTCGATGCCTACCACGGCGGCAATGGCCTGGGCGGTGTGCGGGTTGTCACCGGTCAGCATCACCGTCTTGATGCCCAGCTCATGCAGTTCGGCAATCGCCTGACGGCTGCTTTCCTTGACCGTGTCGGCCACTGCAAACAGCGCCAGCGGGCCGCTGGGGTCGAGTAGCAGGACCACTGTCTTGCCCTGGCGCTCCAGCCCATCCAGGCGGGCCTCCAACTCGGGCGAACACAGCCCCAGTTCCTCGACCAGGCGGTGATTGCCCAAGTGGTAGACCTGGCCGTCGATGGTGCCACGCACGCCCCGCCCGGCCAGGGCGACAAAGTCGTCGACCTCGCTCAAGGCCAGGCCTTGCTGCCTGCCGAACTGGGCGATGGCTCGCGACACCGGGTGGTCCGAACGCTCGCCCAGGCTGGCGGCCAAGGCCTGGGCGCGGCCTTCGAACAGCGGCGCCAGCACCTCGGCGTCGGTCTGGGCAGGTTTGCCATGGGTGATGGTGCCGGTCTTGTCCAGGGCCAGGAAGTCCAGGTGGCGGCCGCCTTCCAGGTAGATGCCCCCCTTGACCAGCATACCCTTGCGCGCAGCGGCGGCCAGGCCGCTGACGATGGTCACCGGGGTGGAGATCACCAGGGCGCACGGGCACGCCACCACCAGCAGCACCAAGGCGCGGTACACCCAGTCGAACCAGGCACCGGCCATGAACAGCGGCGGCACCACCGCCACGGCCAAGGCGATGGCGAACACCACCGGGGTGTAGATGCGCGAGAAGCGGTCGACGAAGCGCTGGGTCGGCGCCCGTGCCCCTTGCGCCTGCTCCACAGCCTTGATGATCCGGGCCAGGGTCGACTGCCCGGCAGCAGCGGTCACGCGAAACTCCAGCGCCCCTGCCTGGTTGATGGTGCCGGCAAACAACTTGTCGCCGACCGCCTTCTCCACGGGCAGGCTTTCGCCGGTGATCGGCGCCTGATCGACGCTGGATTGCCCGCTGGTCACTTCACCGTCCAGGCCAATGCGCTCGCCAGGGCGCACCCGCACCTGTGCACCGATGGCTACCTCACGCACTGGCACTTCACGCCACTGGCCATCGGCTTGCTGCACCGTCGCCATGTCCGGCGTCAGTTGCATCAGGCCGCTGATGGCATTGCGCGCACGGTCCAGCGAGCGGGCTTCGATCAGCTCGGCGATGGTGAACAGCACCATCACCATGGCTGCCTCCGGCCACTGCCCGATCAATACCGCACCCGTGACGGCGATGCTCATCAGTGCGTTGATGTTGAGGTTGCGGTTTTTCAGGGCGATCCAGCCCTTTTTGTAGGTGCCCAGACCGCAGCCGAGTATGGCTGCGAGTGCCAGCGCGGCCACCACCCACTCCGGCGCAAGCGCAGAAAAGTGCACGATTTCCGCGGCGATTGCCGCAGTACCCGCCAACGCCAGCGGCCACCAACGGGTTTTCGCCGGTGCCGATGCGCTGGCGCTGCCGTCGTCATCGGCGCCCAGCGGCTCGGCTTTCATGCCCAGGCTGTCGATAGCCCGCTCGATTTCGGCGGTACCACCCAGGGTGTGGCGCACGCCAAGCACGCGGTTGATCAGGTTGAATTCCAATTGCTCGACGCCAGCCAGCTTGCCGAGCTTGTCCTGGATCAAGGTCTGCTCGGTGGGGCAGTCCATGGCATCGATGCGGAAGCGGCTGAGGCGCGCGTGGCCACTGGCCTGCTCGCTCAACTGCACCAGCGCCGGCGCAGCTTCGGCACTGCAGCAGCTGTGCTCATGGGCATGATCGTGGTGATGACCGTGCTTGTGTTCGTGGCTGACAGGCTGGTTCATGGGGGGTCCTTAAAGTGAGCCTGTTGCCAAGTGAACACCCTGTAGCCACTATAGGGTCAAGCCATTAGCGGGGAATTTGGTAATGAAGATCGGTGAACTGGCCAAAGCCACTGACTGCGCGGTGGAAACCATCCGCTACTACGAGCGGGAAAACCTGCTGCCCGCACCTGCGCGCAGCGACGGCAACTACCGCCTCTACACCCAGGCGCATGTCGAGCGGCTGACGTTCATCCGCAATTGCCGCACGCTGGACATGACCCTCGATGAAATCCGCAGCCTGCTAAGCCTGCGCGACAGCCCGGCTGACGCGTGCGGCAGCGTCAACGCGCTGATCGACGAGCATATCGAGCATGTGCAGGCGCGCATCGACGGGCTGGTAGCGTTGCAGGCGCAGTTGATAGAACTGCGCCGGCGCTGCAGCGCACAGGGGGCAGAATGCGCGATCTTGCAGCAACTGGAGACGAATGGTGCGGTAACGGTGCCGGAAACCGAGCATTCGCACGTGGGCCGCAGCCACGGGCATTGAGGAACACGATCTCCCGTAGGAGCGGCTTCAGCCGCGAACACCGGCAAAGCCGGTGCCAGCCACCGCGTCGCCTGCTTCGCGGGCGCGCGCTCTCCCACAGGTTAGGGTGCTGGCTTCAAGCTCACGCTGCTGATGTAGGAGCGGCCTTGTGTCGCGAAAGGGGCGCAAAGCGCCCCCCGGCCATCCCAGGACCTACACCGCCATCGGCGCTGTCATCGGCGCATGATGCTCATAGCCTTCCAGCCAGAAATCACTCGGCTCGATCTTCTCCAGCCACTCGGGTTCGTACTTGCCCGTTTCGGCAAACGCCGGCACCCGGTCACTGATCACCAGCTTCGGCGCTTCCAGCGGCTCGCGCTTGAGCTGCTCGTTGAGCATGTCCAGGTGGTTTTCATACACGTGGGCATCGCCGATAAAGTAGGTGAACCAGCGCGGGGTGTACCCGGTCAGGCGGCCGAACAGGGCCAGCAGCGCCGCACCTTCGGTAAGGTTGAACGGTGTCCCCAGGCCCAGGTCGTTGGAACGGATGTAGAGCGTCAGGGAAATTTCCCTGGTCTCGACATTCGGATGGAACTGGTACAGCAGGTGGCACGGCGGCAGCGCCATCTCGTCGAGCTGCGCGCAGTTCCAGCCGTGGAACAGGATGCGCCGGCTGCCCGGGTCGTTGGCGATGGTGTCCAGGCACTGGCGCACCTGATCGATAGCCTTGTACAGGATGACGAAGGCGACACCGTCTTCCTCGTCCTGGGCGATACGGCGGAAGCCCGCCTGCTCGGCCATGGCGATAGCGGCAGGGTTGCCCAGCGGGATGCGCTTGTAGCCAGGCCACTGGCGCCACTGCACGCCATAGATTTCACCCAGGTCATCATGGCCCTGGCGGAACGGGTTGGCCAACCACTGGGCGTTTTCGTTGGCATTCTGGTCCCACACCTTGCAGCCCAGCTCGCGGAACTCACCGGCGTTCTTCACGCCACGCAGAAAGCCGACCATCTCGCCGATCGCCGACTTGAACGCCAGCTTGCGCGTGGTAATGGCCGGGAAGCCCTTCTGCAGGTCGAAACGCAGCATTGCACCCGGCAGGCTGATGGTGCGGATGCCGGTGCGGTTGCCCTGCAGCGTGCCGTTTTCGATAACGTCGCGGACCAGGTCCAGATACTGTTTCATGGCTTACCTGTAGCAGATACGGCAGGGGGATCGCCCCTGCCGTGGGATTAATCAGGCGGGATTCGCCGTGGGCTTGCGATTATAAGCCCACCAGATCAGGCCGAGGCCAGCGAGGATCATCGGCACGCAGAGAATCTGACCCATGGTCAGCCAGCCCCACGCCAGATAGCCCAGCTGGGCGTCCGGTACGCGAACGAACTCGACGATGAAACGGAAAATGCCGTAGAACAGCGCGAACATGCCGGACACGGCCATGGTCGGCCGCGGCTTGCGCGAGAACAGCCAGAGGATCACGAACAGAGCCACGCCTTCCAGCGCAAATTGATAGAGCTGCGACGGGTGGCGCGGCAGTTGCGCGGGGTCGCTGAAGGGCGGGAAGATCATCGCCCACGGCACGTCGGTCGGCTTGCCCCACAATTCGGCGTTGATGAAGTTGCCGATACGCCCGGCGCCCAGGCCGATCGGCACCAGCGGCGCGACGAAGTCCATCAGCTCGAAGAACGACTTGTTGTTGCGCTTGCCGAACCACAGGGCTGCCAGCATCACCCCAATGAAGCCGCCGTGGAACGACATGCCACCCTTCCACACCTCGAAGATCAAGGTCGGGTTGGCCAGGTAGGCGTGCAGGTCGTAGAACAGCACGTAGCCCAGGCGGCCACCGACGATTACCCCCATCGACAGCCAGAACACCAGGTCGGAGAGCTTTTCACGGGTCCAGGTCGGGTCGAAACGGTTCAGCCGACGCGAGGCCAGCAACCAGGCGCCACCGATGCCGATCAGGTACATCAGGCCGTACCAGTGAATTTTCAGCGGGCCAATGGCCACGGCCACGGGGTCTATCTGCGGGTAAGGCAGCATGGAACTTCCTCTCGATTCAAATCAAAAAGCTGAGGCCAACACAGAACAGCAGGGCTGCGAACAGGCGTTTCAACAGGCGCGGCGACAGCTTGTGCGCCAGGCGCGCGCCAAAGCGGGCGAAAAACATGCTGGTCACGGCAATGCCGACCAGCGCCGGCAGGTACACGTAACCCAGGCTGTGGGGCGGCAAGTGCTGCTCATGCCAACCTAGCAGCATGAAGCTCAAGGCACTGGCCATGGCGATCGGCAGGCCGCAGGCAGAAGATGTGGCCACTGCCTGTTGCATGGGCAGGCTGCGCGAGGTCAGGAAAGGGACGGTCAGCGAGCCACCCCCAATGCCGAAAATGGCCGAGGCCCAACCGATCACCCCACCCGCGCCAACCAGCACAGGCTTGCCAGGCACACCATGGCTGGCCTTGGGCTTGAGGTCCAGGGCCATTTGCGCGGCGATGACCAGTGCGAAGACACCAATGATCTTCTGCAGGAGCGGGCCCTGGATCAGCGAGGCGGTCTTGGCGCCGACCCCGGCCCCCAGGAGGATGCCCAGGGTCATCCAGGCGAATATCGGCCATTGCACCGCACCCTTGCGGTGGTGTTCGAGCACGGCATTGATCGAGGTGAACACGATGGTCGCCAACGACGTACCCACCGCCAGGTGGGTCAGTACCGAGGCGTCAAAACCCTGCAGGGTGAAGCTGAACACCAGCACCGGCACGATGATGATGCCGCCGCCCACGCCGAACAGCCCCGCCAGCACGCCGGCACAGGCGCCCAATAGCAGATAGAGCACGAATTCCATTCGGCATCCCCGAGAAATCAATCAGGCATGGTAACGGAAGCCGGGTTCGAGGCTCTAGTGAAGTCTGTGTCAGGATGGATCCTGCCCGCAGCTGTGGGTACAGTGGCAGAAAACACAGAGGCCTGACCGATGTGCCTGATCGTATTCGCCTGGCGGCCGGGGCACGCCCTGCCGCTGATCGTCGCGGCCAACCGCGACGAATTCTACGCCCGCCCTGCCCAGGCCCTGGCGGCCTGGGAGGATGCGCCCGGGGTGCATGCCGGGCGGGACCTGGAGGCCGGTGGCACCTGGCTGGGCGTGGGCCCACAGGGGCGCTTTGCGGCGCTGACCAATATCCGTGACCCGCGGCAGGCGCAGGGGCCCCGCTCGCGCGGCGAGCTGGTGGCGGGGTATCTACGGGGTGAGCTGGGGGTTGAGGCTTACCTGGACGAGGTGGCCAGCCGTAGCGGGCAGTATTCGGGGTTCAACCTGCTGGTGGGTGATGGGCGCCAGCTGGGTTACCTGCATGGCCCAGACGTGGCGCCGCGCCTGCTGGAAGCCGGGGTGTACGGGCTGTCCAATGCCGGGCTGGATACCCCATGGCCAAAGCTGGTGAAGGCGCGAAGCGGGCTGCAGAGGTTGCTGGAAACGCCGGAGCCACCACAGTTGCTGGCGCTGCTGGCCGATGGCGAGCCTGCAGCTGACGGGGAGCTACCGGACACCGGCGTGGGCATGGCGACCGAGAAGCTGCTGTCGAGTGTGTTTATTGCCAGCCAGAGTTATGGGACACGCGCGAGTACTGTGCTGATTGTGGATGATCAGGGCAGAAGGCGCCTGATCGAGCGCAGTTTCGGGCCGTTTGGTGGGCACTTGGGGGAGGTTGAGCTGTCGGTCTGAACAGCGCCTTTCGTGGGAGCGGGCGTGCCCGCGAAGAGGCCCGAACAGGCAACCCCCCCCCTTACAGGGTTTTATTGGCCCCAGGCCCGATCATCCGCGCCAGCCCCAGGTTTTTCAGCGCCAGCTGCAACGAGCTGTGGATAACTTGCGGGTTGTCGTGGCTCAAGGCTTCGACGAGCAGCTCCTTGGCCTTGCCCATGTTCACCTGGCGCAGCATCCACTTCACCTTGGGCAGGTTGGTGGCGTTCATCGACAGGCTGTCGAAGCCCATCGCCATCAACAGGATCGCTGCCGCGGGGTCACCCGCCATCTCGCCGCAGATGCTGACCGGTTTGCCCTCGCCATGGGCATCACGCACCACGGTATTCAGCGCCTGCAGCACCGCCGGGTGCAAGTAGTCGTACAGGTCGGCGACCCGTGGGTTGTTGCGGTCCACGGCCAGCAGGTACTGGGTGAGGTCGTTGGAACCGACCGACAGGAAATCCACCTGCCGCGCCAGCTCCTTGGTCTGGTACACCGCCGCAGGGATCTCCACCATGACGCCAACCGGCGGCATCGGCACGTCGGTGCCTTCGTCGCGCACCTCGCCCCAGGCCCGGTGAATCAGGTGCAGCGCCTCTTCCAGCTCGTGAATACCGGAAATCATCGGCAGCAGGATGCGCAGGTTGTTCAGGCCCTCGCTGGCTTTGAGCATGGCGCGGGTCTGCACCAGGAAGATTTCCGGGTGGTCGAGGGTCACACGGATGCCGCGCCAGCCGAGGAACGGGTTGTCTTCTTTGATCGGGAAATACGACAGCGCCTTGTCGCCACCAATGTCGAGGGTGCGCATGGTCACCGGCAGTGGGTGGAAGGCCGCCAATTGCTCACGGTAGATGGCCAGCTGCTCTTTTTCGCTGGGGAAGCGCTGGTTGATCATGAACGGCACTTCGGTGCGGTACAGGCCCACCCCTTCGGCACCGCGTTGCTGGGCCCGAGCCACATCGGCCAGCAGGCCGGTATTGACCCACAACGGCATGCGGTGGCCGTCAGGGGTGATGCAGGGCAGCTCGCGCAGGGCATCCAGGCCCTGGGCCAACTGGCGCTCTTCCTCGACCACGTCGCTGTACTGCTTGCGCAGCACTTCGCTCGGGTTGGTGAACACCTCGCCCTTGTAACCGTCGACGATCAGCTCGATGCCGTCGACCTTGGAGTAAGGCAGGTCGACCAGGCCCATTACCGTGGGGATACCCATGGCACGGGCCAGGATGGCAACGTGGGAGTTGCCCGACCCCAAGACCGACACCAGGCCAACCAGCTTGCCTTCCGGCACTTCGCCGAGCATTGCCGGGGTCAGCTCTTCACTGACCAGGATGGTGTTGTCGGCGTAGACCAGCGACTGCGAGCGGGCCTCTTGCAGGTAGGCCAGCAAACGCCGGCCCAGGTCCTTCACGTCGGAGGCACGCTCGCGCAGGTAGTCGTCGTCCATCAGCTCGAAACGGTTGACGTGCTCGCCGACCACCTGGCGCAGGGCGCCCTGGGCCCACTGGCCGGTCTTGATGACCGCGGTCACCTCGCCGCCCAGCGCTGCGTCTTCGAGCATCATCAGGTACACATCGAAAAGAGCGCGCTCTTCCGGGCGCAGCTGCGTCGCCAGTTTGGCCGACAGCTTGCGCATGTCTTCGCGCACGCCTTCAAGGGCGTTTTCGAACAGCTTGAGCTCGGCGTCGATGTCATCGACGGCCTTGTCGGGCACCACTTCGAGGTCGGCAGGCGGCAACATGACCACGGCACGCCCTACGGCAGCGCCTGGCGAGCCAGGCACGCCGACGAAACGCGCTTCCTGGATGCCCTTGCCCTGCCGGCCCAGGCCACGGATCGAGCCGGTGGCCTCGGCGTGGGCGATAACCCCGGCAAGCTGGGCGCTCATGGTGACCAGGAACGCTTCTTCGCCCTCGTCGAACTGGCGGCGCTCCTTCTGCTGGATGACCAGCACCCCGACCACGCGGCGGTGGTGAATGATCGGTGCCCCGAGGAACGAGGCGAATCGCTCTTCGCCAGTTTCGGCAAAGTAGCGGTAACGCGGGTGGTCGGCGGCGTTTTCCAGGTTCAGCGGCTCTTCGCGGGTACCGACCAGGCCGACCAGGCCTTCGTTGGGCGCCATGCTGACCTTGCCGATGGAGCGTTTGTTCAGGCCTTCGGTGGCCATCAGCACGAAGCGATTGGTTTCCGGGTCAAGCAGGTACACCGAGCAGACCTGGCTGCCCATGGCCTCCTTGACGCGCAAGACAATGATCCCCAACGCCGACTTGAGATCTTTGGCGGAGTTTACTTCCTGGACGATCTTGCGCAGCGTATTGAGCATGGCTCGGGGTCGAACTCCGTCGTCAGTCGCGCGTCAGAAGACGCGGTGCTAGCTCTTTCAGGGCGCGCCGGTATACCTCGCGCTTGAATGTCACAACCTGGCCCAGCGGGTACCAATAGCTCACCCAACGCCAGCCGTCGAACTCCGGCTTGCCGGTGAGGTCCATTCTTACCCGTTGTTCGTTGCTGACCAGGCGCAGCAGGAACCACTTCTGCTTCTGGCCGATGCACAGCGGCTGGCTGTGGGTCCGCACCAGGCGCTGCGGTAAACGATAACGCAACCAGCCACGGGTGCAGGCAAGAATTTCCACATCATCGCGTTCAAGGCCAACTTCTTCGTTCAGCTCGCGGTACAGGGCATCTTCCGGCGTTTCGTCAGGGTTGATTCCACCCTGGGGAAATTGCCAGGCATCCTGGTTGATCCGTCGAGCCCATAGCACCTGCCCGGCATCATTCGTGAGAATGATCCCGACATTGGGGCGAAAACCATCCGGGTCGATCACGGCAGCAACCTCGCAAACGCATGTCACCGCATTGTTCCACAAAGCTTGCGAGCGCAGCAACGCGCCCGCCACGCTTATGTGCCGCGGCGTGAAAACTCCTTGTTCGGTGAAGGCAAGGTGATGCAGGCAAGCGTTGGCCGCTGCTGCGTCAGACTGGCTTGGCGCCCATCAGCCCGGCGATGGACAGCAGGCAGACGCCACTGAACACCGCCAGCGCCAAGGTGAAGCGCAACCCTACCGGCTCGGCCTTGCGCAGACGGTTCAGCCGCACCAGCAGCCACCACACGGCAAACGCACCAAGCGTATAGATGACGCTGGACGCCAGCACCCAGGTCTGCCCCAGCGGCCAACCGACCAGGTGCACCAGCCACCAGCCGGTGAACGGCATGCTTACCAGGCACAGCACCATTACCAGCCACACGAACACCAGCGGCCGGCGCAGCAGCTTGGCATAGGCCTGCGCATCGCCCTGGCGGCGGGCGCGCACGGTCCACACCGCCAGGCCCAGGGCACCCAGCAGCAGGAGTGCAGTGGCGATGATGTGCAGTGTTTTCAGGGTGGTCAGATGTTCCATGTGTGCGTTGTCCTTGAGCAGGCCTTAGGCCCAGCTTAGCTGCTCAGCCCAGGAACAGCTTGTAAGCCGGATTCTCGGTTTCGTCCCAGTAGGGGTAACCAATCTTGGCCAGTGCCGCTGGCACCAGGTGGCGCTCGTCTTCTGGCACCTGCAGGCCCGCCACCACACGCCCGTCTGCCGCGCCGTGGTTACGGTAGTGGAACATCGAGATATTCCAGCGCCCACCCAGCTTGTCGAGGAAATTGAACAGCGCCCCCGGCCGTTCCGGGAACTCGAAGCGCAGCACCATTTCATCGCTGGCACCGGCCGAGTGGCCGCCGACCATATGACGAATGTGCAACTTGGCCAGCTCGTTGTCGGTCAGGTCCGTTACCGGGAAGCCCTGCTCGCTCAAATGCTGCACCAGGGCTGCGCGCGGGTCGATTTCCGGGTGGGTCTGCACGCCCACGAAGATATGCGCCTCGTCCGAGGTGTGCTTGCGGTAGTTGAACTCGGTGATCTGGCGTTTGCCAATCGCCTGGCAGAACGCCTTGAAGCTGCCCGGGCGTTCAGGAATGGTAACGGCGATGATCGCCTCGCGCTTTTCACCCAGTTCGGCACGCTCGGCCACATGGCGCAAGCGGTCGAAATTGACATTGGCGCCGGAGTCGATTGCCACCAGGGTCTGGCCGGTCACGCCGTACAGTTCGACATAACGCTTGATGCCCGCCACACCCAACGCGCCGGCAGGCTCGGTGATCGAGCGGGTATCGTCGTAGATATCCTTGATTGCGGCACAGATTTCATCGGTGCTGACCGTGACCACTTCATCCACATGGTGGCGGCAGATATCGAAGGTGTGCTGGCCGATCTGCGCCACCGCCACGCCGTCGGCGAACAGCCCGACCTGCGGCAGCACCACGCGCTCACCCGCGGCCATGGCCGCCTGCAGGCAGTTGGAGTCATCCGGTTCTACACCAATGACCTTGATTTCCGGGCGCAGGTACTTCACGTAGGCGGCAATACCGGCGATCAGGCCACCGCCGCCCACCGGCACGAAGATCGCGTCCAGCTGGCCAGGGTGCTGGCGCAGGATTTCCATGGCCACGGTGCCCTGCCCGGCGATGGTGTGCGGGTCATCGTAAGGGTGGACATAGACCAGGCCCTTTTCATCGACCAGCTTCAGCGAATAAGCCAGCGCCTCGGGGAACGAGTCGCCATGCAGCACCACCTTGCCGCCACGCGAGCGCACGCCTTCGACCTTGATCTCCGGGGTGGTCTTGGGCATCACGATGGTGGCCTTGATGCCCATTTCGCGCGCGGCCAGGGCCAGGCCCTGGGCGTGGTTGCCGGCCGAGGCAGTGACCACGCCGCGCGCCAGTTCTTCCGGGGTCAGCTGGGCCAGCTTGTTGTACGCCCCGCGGATCTTGAACGAGAACACCGGCTGCAGGTCTTCGCGCTTGAGCAGAATCTGGTTGCCCAGGCGCTTGCTCAGTTGCCCGGCGCTCTGCAACGGGGTTTCGACGGCAACGTCATAGACGCGCGAGGTGAGGATCTTCTTGACGTACTGTTCGAGCATCGGGAAAGCATCACTGGGCCGCGGGACAAGGGCTGGAAGTCTACCCCAGCGCTACGTCGGGCGACCACAGCAAAGCCGTGCGAGCCGTTATACTAGGCAACTTTGAAACCGCCCTGCCCCTTCCGGAGCCCGCATGACCCAGGACCAACTCAAACAGGCCGTCGCCCAGGCCGCTGTCGACTTCATTCTGCCCAAGCTGGATGACAAGAGCGTCGTCGGCGTCGGTACCGGTTCGACCGCCAACTTCTTCATCGATGCCCTGGCTCAGCACAAGACCGCCTTCGACGGTGCCGTCGCCAGCTCCGAGGCCACGGCCCAGCGCCTGAAGGGGCATGGTATTGCGGTGTACGAACTGAACAGCGTCAGCGAGCTGGAGTTCTACGTGGACGGCGCCGATGAAAGCGACGCACACCTGAACCTGATCAAGGGCGGCGGCGCAGCCCTGACCCGTGAGAAGATCGTTGCAGCAGTGGCCAAGACCTTCATCTGCATCGCCGATGCCAGCAAGCTGGTGCCGGTGCTGGGCGCGTTCCCACTGCCGGTCGAGGTGATCCCGATGGCCCGCAGCCACGTGGCCCGCCAACTGGTCAAGCTGGGCGGCGACCCGGTGTACCGCGAGGGTGTGGTGACCGACAACGGCAATGTGATCCTCGATGTGTACAACCTGCAGATCACCAACCCGGTGGAGCTGGAAGCACAGATCAACGCCATTGTTGGCGTGGTGACCAACGGCCTGTTCGCGGCGCGGCCGGCGGACCTGCTGTTGCTGGGTACTGCCGAAGGTGTGAAGACCCTGACGGCCAATTAAACCGCTTCGCGGGTAAACCCGCTCCTACAGCGATCGCCACTGGCCTGGAGCTGGCGAGCTATCTGTGGGAGATTCTATGGTTCCTGGCAAGGGTAGCCGCTGCATCTTCAGTGCCTGTGAGATTGAGCGCCGCCCGCGCGGCGCATCGCGAGCTGCGCTCGCTCCTACGTTTGTTTCGGGCCAGTAACCCCTGTGCCAGATGCGCGCGGCCGCCTTGTTCGTACGACGCGATTTTGAGGCATGCGCCAAGGCGTTCGCGCGCAAATCCCACAGGAATAATTGGCCCGAAACAAACGTAGGAGCGAGCGCAGCTCGCGATGCGCCGCGCGGGCGGCGCTCGCTCTAACAGGCGCTGCATACCTTGTGGCAAACACCTGCCAGCCCTGATGCGATCCCCGTGCGGGTTTACCCGCGAAGGGCCCTGACAGACGATCAGTCAGCCGGCTGCTTGAACATATAGAACAGGTTCGGCTCACTGACCAGATAAAGGGTTCCCGCCTCGTCCATCGCAATCCCCTCCGCCTGCGGTACGGTCGCCTGCAAGCCCTGGTAGCCCTTGCGCAGCGACAGGGTACTCAGCGGCCTGCCCTCGATATCCAGCTCCAGCAACAGCCGCGACTCGTCGGACAATGCCAGCAGGTGCCCACTGCGCTCATCGAACTGCAAGCTCGACAAGTCCCGCACGAACAACCGTGAATCGCGCTTGCGGTCCTGTACTACATGCACGGCATAGGGCCTTTCCGGGTTGTCATGCGGGAAGCCATGGACCTCGTAGATCAGCATCGGGTCGCGTTCCTTGGCCACGAACAGGCGCTTGCCCGCTGAGTCGTAGGCCAGGCCTTCGAAGCCTTTGTTGCCGTTCAGGCCAATGCCCAGGCTGAGCTGCTCGGCATCGCCGGCATCGAGGAACAACGTGTCGTCGTCCAGGCGCACCCGGATCAGCCGTTGCTGACGCTCGTCGGAAATCACATAGCTGTTTGGCCCGACATACTCCACGGCCTCCGGGTCGCCGAAGCCCGTCAGCGGCACGCGGCGCAGGATGCGCCCGTCCAGCGACAGCTCGATCAACTCCGAACGGGCGTTGGTGACGGTAAACAGGGTCTTGCGGTCAGGGTCGTAGGTCAGCGCCGATATATCGTCGTTCAACCCTTCGATAGGCTGCGCTTCCAGCACCACCCGGTAGCGCTCCAGGCCCATGCTCTGCTCGGCGGGCTGCCACCAGGTCTTGAGGTTGAACCAGGCGCGCTCGTAAAGGCGGAACTCATGCCCGGCCCAGCCGAGCAGGCACAGGCAGACAACGGCTATTACAAGGGATAGACGAACAAAACCACGCATACGGGCAGACTCGGCACAAGGATGGCGAATCTAACCATGAATGACTGAAATAAAGCTTAATGCCAGCATCCGAAAAAGCGGATTGTTGGCTCAGGGTTTTCTGAAGCGATAGAACAATGCCGGTTCACTGACCATGTACAGGTTGCCCTGGTCGTCCATCGCCACCCCCTCGGCCCGCGGGATGGTGCCCTGCAGGCCATTGAACCCGCCGAGCAAAGTCATGAAGCTGACCTGCTGCCCCTGCTGGTCCAGCTCCAGCAGCATGTTGGAGTCGGCCGACAATACCAACAGGTGGCCTGTACGCGGGTCGACACCCAGCGCCGAGAGGTTGCGCAAGTCGAGCTGATCGCTTGGCAGCGGCTGCTTGTCGCCCTTGAGCTGGCTGCGGCCATCGGTGTTCCAGGTGTACAGCTTGGGCGGGCGCTCCTCGCCGATGACCAGGCGCTGGTGCAGCGGGTCCCAGGCGACAGCCTCGAAGCCTTTGTTGCTTTTCACCGACTGCCCCAGGTCATAGCTTTTGAAGTCGGCGTGGTTGAGCACCGCCGTGTGCCCGTCCACCTTGACCAGGGTCAGGTCATGCAGGCGCTCGTCGGTGATGGCCAGGTAACCGTCTTCCAGCACGGCAACGCCTTCCGGGTTGTTCCAGCCGTTGAGCGGGATCTTGCGCAGCACATCGCCGTCCAGGCTCAGTTCGACCAGGAACGGGTTCTTGCCCATGACCGCGAACAGCGTCCGGGTCTGCGGGTTGAACGCCACGTCCGACGCTTCGTCATCGTCCATGCCCGGCAGCGGCTTGGCATCGATGTCTACCTGGTAATCCGGCAGCCATACGCTTTCGCTGCGCTCGGCCCGGCTTTCGAAGCCTTCCTTCAGCCACAGCGCACCACGGTCATCCCAGTGCATCGCCATGGCCACGCCGTAGCCAATCACCGCCGCCACCGCCAGGCCAAAGGGCCAGCGCAGGTAGAAACGACGCTTGGGGGTTGCCGGGGCGTTGGGGTGGGATGGCATGCAGGGGTCCTGGAGCAGTGGGCGTAGATGCGCGCATTATCCGCATTGGGTGTGAAAAAAACGCCAAATCCTGCCTGGACGCGCATTCTTTGTGGGAGCGGCCTTGTGTCGCGAAAGGGGTACCAAGCGCCCCCGGGATTCATGCGTCAAGCACCTATTGCCGGGGCCGCTCTGCGGCCCTTTCGCGACGCAAGGCCGCTCCCACAGGGCTCAGAGCACCCGGCTTTCGAAGCGGCTGACACCCGGCAGCTCCAGCACCAGCTCGTCACCGACATTGAACGGCCCCACGCCCGCCGGGGTGCCGGTGAGGATCACATCCCCCGCCAGCAGCGAAAAATGCGCGGCCATGTGCTGAATCATCGGCACGATCGGGTTGAGCATCATTGCGCTGTTGCCGTCCTGGCGTACTTCGCCGTTCACCGTCAGCCGTACCGGGATGTCGGTCACGTCCGGGAAGCTGGCAGCCGAGACGAACGGCGGCAGTACGCAGGCACCGTCGAAGCTCTTGGCCAGCTCCCATGGCAGGCCTTTTTCCTTCAGTTTGGCCTGCACGTCGCGCAGGGTCAGGTCCAGGGCCGGGGCGTAGCCGGATATGGCGTCCAGCACCTCTTCCTCGCTGGGGTGCGTGGACAGTGACTTGCCCAGCAACACGGCGATTTCTGCCTCGTAATGCACCGAACCGCGCTCGGTCGGGATCTTGAAGCCGCCTTGCGCGGCGACCACGCAACTGCCGGGCTTGATGAACAGCAGCGGTTCGCTGGGGATCGGGTTGTCCAGTTCCTTGGCGTGTTCGGCATAGTTACGGCCAATGCACACCACCTTGCCCAATGGGAAGTGGATGCGCGTGCCGTCTACATACTGGTGCTGGTAACTCATGGCCGACTCCTTTGCATGCTGCTTTTTATTCAGGAGCGAAGATCTTACCCGGATTCATGATGCCGTTAGGGTCAAACACGGCCTTAATCGCCTTCATGCAGGCAATTTCTTCGGCCGAGCGGCTGTAGCCCAGGTAGTCGCGCTTGGTCATGCCTACGCCGTGCTCGGCAGAGATCGAGCCGTTGTAGCGTTCGACGATCTCGAACACCCACTTGTTGACCTTGGCGCACGAGGCAAAGAACGCGTCTTTGTCCATGTGCTCAGGCTTGAGGATGTTCAGGTGCAGGTTGCCATCGCCGATATGGCCGTACCACACCACTTCGTAATCCGGGTAATGCTCGGCCACGATGGCATCGATATCGCGCAGAAACGCCGGTACTTTCGAGACCGTGACTGAAATATCGTTCTTGTACGGGGTCCAGTGCGAGATGGTTTCCGACAGGTACTCACGCAGCTTCCACAGGTTTTTCAGCTGGGTTTCGCTCTGGCTCATCACCCCGTCCAGTACCCAGCCCTGCTCGACGCAATGCTCGAAGGTGGCCAGTGCCTGGTTGGCGACTGCCTCGGTGCTGGCCTCGAACTCCAGCAGCGCATAAAAGGGGCAGTCGGTGGCGAATGGCGCCGGCACATCACCACGCGCAAGGATCCTGGCCAGGCCCTTGTCCGAGAAAAATTCGAAGGCCGTGAGGTCGAGCCCGCCCTGGAAGGCGTGCAGCACCGGCATGATCGAGTCGAAGTCCGGCGTGCCCAGCACCATGGCGGTGAGGTTGCGCGGGGCGCGGTCCAGGCGCATGGTGGCCTCCACCACGAAACCCAGCGTGCCTTCGGCGCCAATGAACAGCTGGCGCAGGTCATAACCGGTGGCGTTCTTGATCAGGTCCTTGTTCAGCTGCAGCATCTCGCCCTTGCCCGTCACCACCTTCAGCCCGGCCACCCAGTTGCGGGTCATGCCGTAGCGGATCACCTTGATGCCGCCGGCATTGGTGCCGATGTTGCCGCCTATCTGGCTGGAACCGCTGGAAGCGAAGTCTACCGGGTAATACAGGCCCTGCGCTTCGGCGTAGCTTTGCAACTGGCGGGTGACCACCCCGGGCTGGCAAACCACCGTGCGGTCGAAGGCATTGAAGTCGAGAATCCGGTTCATGTTGTCGAAGGCCACCACGACTTCGCCATTGGCCGCAACGGCCCCCGCGGAGAGCCCGGTGCGCCCACCCGACGGCACCAGCGCCACCCTGTGCGCATTGGCCCAGCGGACAATGGCCTGCACCTGCTCGATGGTCTTGGGCAGCACGATGGCGCTGGGCGCCGGTGCATAGTGCTTGGTCCAGTCCTTGCCATAGGCGTCGAGGGATGCCGGGTCGGTCAGGACCTTGCCAGGGTCGACAAGGGTCATCAGTTCTTCAATTGCAGCGGGGTGGGTCATCGCTGGAACTCTCGACTTATTCATAGTCACCCTGAGCACTCTTCACCTGTCGGGATAAGCTCAGATTGTGTCGCGTATGCTAGCATAGCGCTCCCGCTGTTCATGCTAAGGCCGCCCTCGCGGCTGGCATCACCCCTCGCCATTTTTTCTCCGGGATACAGGTTTACGCAGATGAGCAAGACTTCTCTCGACAAGAGCAAGATCCGGTTCCTTCTTCTTGAAGGTGTGCACCAGAACGCGGTCGATACCCTCAAGGCCGCCGGCTACACCAACATCGAATACCTCACTGGTTCGTTGCCGGAAGCCGAGCTGAAGGAAAAGATCGCCGATGCCCACTTCATTGGCATCCGTTCGCGCACCCAGCTCACCGAAGAGATCTTCGACTGCGCCAAGAAACTGGTCGCCGTTGGCTGCTTCTGCATCGGCACCAACCAGGTAGACCTGGAAGCTGCCCGCGAGCGCGGTATCGCCGTGTTCAACGCGCCCTACTCCAACACCCGCTCGGTCGCCGAGCTGGTACTGGCCGAAGCGATCCTGCTGCTGCGTGGCATCCCAGAGAAAAACGCCTCCTGCCACCGTGGCGGCTGGATCAAGAGCGCAGCCAACTCGTTCGAGATTCGCGGCAAGAAACTCGGCATCGTCGGCTACGGCTCGATCGGTACCCAGCTGTCGGTCCTGGCCGAAAACCTGGGCATGCAGGTCTACTTCTACGACCCGCTGACCAAGCTGCCACTGGGCAACGCCGTACAGGTCACCAGCCTGCACGAACTGCTGGGCCTGGCCGACATCGTCTCGCTGCACGTGCCTGAGCTGCCCTCCACCCAGTGGATGATCGGCGAGAAGGAAATCCGCTCGATGAAGAAGGGCGCGATCCTGATCAACGCCGCCCGTGGCACCGTGGTCGAGCTGGACCACCTGGCCGCCGCCATCAAGGACAAGCACCTGATCGGCGCTGCCATCGACGTGTTCCCGGTCGAGCCACGCTCCAACGACGAAGAGTTCGAGAGCCCGCTGCGCGGCCTGGACAACGTGATCCTCACCCCGCACATCGGTGGTTCCACTGCCGAAGCCCAGGCCAACATCGGCCTGGAAGTGGCCGAGAAGCTGGTCAAGTACAGCGATAACGGTACTTCGGTGTCTTCGGTCAACTTCCCTGAGGTGGCACTGCCAGCGCACCCAGGCAAGCACCGCCTGCTGCACATTCACGAAAACATCCCGGGCGTACTCAGCGAGATCAACAAGGTATTCGCCGAGAACGGTATCAACATCTCCGGTCAGTTCCTGCAGACCAACGAGAAAGTCGGTTACGTGGTAATCGACGTAGACGCCGAGTACTCCGACCTGGCGCAAGAAAAACTCCAACAGGTCAAAGGCACCATCCGTTCCCGCGTACTGTTCTGAGTTTGCTTGCTGCATGAAAAAGGGAGGCCCTGGTGGCCTCCCTTTTTTTTGCCGGTGGGAGCGGGCGAGCCCGCGAAAAAACCAACACTTATTTCACGTCGACAGTAATCTTCTGCGACTCGACGCTCGGCTTGAACGGCACGTGATACTGGTCACCCAGCACCAGTTGCAGGGTGTGCTTGCCCGGGGTCAGGGTAATGCTGGTTTCGGTCTGTGCCTTGCCGAAATGCAGCACCTGCGGCCCGGCTGGCAGTGGGGTGCCGGCCTCTGGCATCAGGCTGGTCGGCAGCGGCATGTCGGCGACGGGCTCTTTGTCCACATCCACCAGCAAGTGGTGGTGGCCGGTGTGCGGGGTCTGGTCACCGGCAGGCTTCAGGCCCATGCCTTCAATGCCGAACTTGACGGTAAAGGTCTTGTCGACGGTGGCACCATCGGTGGGGGAAACGATGAAGACCTTGGCATCCTTGGGCGGCTCCTGGCTCTTCAGGGCGTCTGCGGCACTGGCCAACACCGACGCTCCCATCAGCAAACCGGCAACGGCAGCACGCGAAAATAGGCTGTTCATTCACTTCTCCTGTGATTCACTCATTGACCGCAGCTTGCCATCCAACAGCGGCGGTAGTTCACCTTAGTTGAAATATGCGCCAAGGTGTTCACGTTGCCTGACAGAAAAATTTGAGTCAGGGTTAAACATTGCCGAGGCGCCAAGGTCTTAGGCTGCGTTCGATCATGGCGAGGAATAAAGCCATGACGAAAGTTACTCACCTGTAAAAGAAAAAGGGGCCTTCAATGCGTTCGACCATAGGGGTACTGCTGGCAGTACTGATCAGTCCATTGGCCCAGGCGGAGCTTATCGACGAAATCGCCGACCGGGGCGAACTGCGCATTGCCGTACAAGCCGACAACCCGCCTTATGCGTTCAAGCAAGACGAGCGGCTGAGCGGTTTCGATGTGGAGTTTGGCCAGGACCTGGCCCGCGAACTCGACCTGCGTGCCGAATTTGTCGAGGCGCCTGCGGACGAGGTACTGCCAGGTGTGGAAAGCGGCAAGTATGATGTCGCGCTGACCCCAGCGAGCGAAGCACTCAAGAGTGACGGCCCGCTTGACGCGAGCCTGCCGTTTGGCGAGAAGAAGCTGGTGATCCCGTTCCAGAAGGACAACCCGGCGTTTGAAAGTGCCGTTAACAATGCGCTGCAGCGGTTGAAGGACAGTGGCCGCACGGCCGAGCTCGAACAGAAGTGGTTCAAGGGTGTGCAGGAGACTGCGGCCGGGCAATGAGGTTTGTGCGGTTTGTGCCGCCCTCATCGCCGGCAAGCCGGCTCCCACACTCACTCCACAGCCGGCGCAGGGCTACCCCAAGGCCCGCTGCGCCTGGTCCAGCTCCAGCTCACTGAACACCTGCACCCCCGCCCGCCGCAGCAGCGCCGCTGTGACCCCTTCCCCGGCCACCTTCACGCCACTGAACGTGCCGTCATAGGTCAAGCGGTTGCCACATGAAGGGCTGCCCGACTTCAATACCGCCACACCAATGCCATGCCGCCGCACCAGTACGAGCGCCAACTGCGCGCCGGCCAGGAACTGCGCACTGACATCTTCGCCCATGACAGTGATCACCTGTGTGCTGCCGTCGAGCACCTGCCCACCTTGCCCGCCTGGTATCTCCGCGGGTGGCCGAGGGGTCGGCAACCCGCCGGCGACTTCCGGGCACAACGGCACCACGCGGCCTTCGGCCTGCCACTGCTGCAACAAGTGCGGGTGGCCGCTGGTGCGACCGTCATAGCGCACCGGCTGCCCCAGCAGGCAAGCGCTGACCAGCACCCTGGGCAAATCAGAACGGGTCATTGCCACGCCGCCGGAACCAGCCCGTCAACGACAAGCGCTCGCGCCCGGCGGGCAGCACTTCGTGAGGCACCTCACCCGACAGGAACACCACCAGGCAACCTGCCAGCGGCTCGACCAGGGGCTCGGCACCGTCGGCCAGGAACATGCGCAGCTGCCCGCCATCCTGCGGCTGCCAGTCTTCGTTCAGGTAAAACACTGCGGAAACCATGCGCCGATCATCGTCACGAAAGCGGTCCAGATGCCGGCGATAGAATGCCCCGGGTGGGTACAGGGCAAAATGGCACTCGAAATCCTGCAGGCCGAGAAACAGGCCCTGGTTGATGGCCAGCCGTAACTGGTCCATGGCCGCCAGGTACTGGTCGCAAGCCTCGGCCTGGCCAGGGTCGATCCACTGGATCTGGTCGCCGCGAATGGTTTCGCGTACTTCCTGGGCATCACCGCGCCCCACCCCGGCCGGGTTGAGTTCACCTTCGGCATAACGGCGCCGGCACTCGACCGCCAACGCGCGCGCAAGGTCGACAGGCAGAAACAGCGCCTGTTGGGACCAGCCATGGGTGGCCAGATCGTCAACGACGGCCGCGAGCATCGGGTTTTCGGGGGAAGTATGCATGGCGCGCATCATATCCATTCGCCCTGGCGGCGCACAGCGCCACTTGGCCGAGAAACACGCACATATCTCGACAAACCGGCGCCGGGCCAAGGACAATGGTCGCCTGCCGACAGGAGTCCTGAATGCGCCGTCTGTTTTCCCTGATTCTGCTGATGATCTGCACCACGCCTGTCTGGGCAGATAACCTGGATCAACTGTACAAGGCTGCCGGCTGGCCCGACCAGCGCGCCCACTTCAACGATGCCCTCACCGCCGCCCAGGCGCGCTACCGCAACAGTTTACCGCCCGCCGTGTACCAGGCGCTGGTCGACAACAGCAACCAGCGCTTCCAGGCCCAGGCGGTAGACCGTCGTGCCCAGGCAAAGCTGCGCGCCAGCCTGGCCAACCCGGCACCGGCCCTGGCGTTCTTCCAGTCGCCGCTGGGGCGCAAGGTGGTAGCCGCCGAGCTCAAGGCCACGCGCAAGGATGAACTGGCCAGAAACGCCAAGGGCTTGCCGAAAATGCAGGCCAGCGATGACCGCCTGCTGATCATTGGCCACCTGGCTCAGGCCTTGCCAGCACGCGAAGCTGGCGCTGAAGTCAGCCTGGCCATCGCCGGCGTGGCGGCCGACAGCCTCAGCTCGATGATCCCCGGCCTGTTCGGCGGCGGCCAGGCGCAAGGCCTGCTCGACGGTCAGCGCCAGCGACTCATGGGGCAAATTGGCGAAGACCTCAACAATACGTTGCTGTACGTGTACCGCGACCTGTCCGACGCCGAGCTGGAAGAGTTCGCCACCTTTGCCGAGTCGCCCGACGGCAAGGCCTACTACCAGGCGGCACTGGCCGCGGTGCGTGCCGGCCTGGCGGTGGGCCAGAGCAGCAACGAGCTGAGGTGATCAGCCCAGGCGCTGGTCGATGAAATCGAAGTAGCGCTGGCGAATGCCTGGCAGCTCGTTGGCCAGGTGGTGACGCGCGTCGGGCAGCATCAGGATCTGCGGCTCAGCGAACTTGGCCTTCAGCACCTCCAGGTTGTATGGCCAATCCACCGTGCCGTCGGCCTCTCCCTGTACGATCAATGGCCGCCGTGTACTTTTGGGCGCAGCCTCGATGCGTTTGACCCAGGCGATCAGGGCACCCACCCAGGCAGTGGGCAGCCGGCGCGGTTGCAGGGGGTCGGCCTGGAGAAACGGCAGGAAGGCAGGGTCGTTGGTATTCTCACTGAAGCGCCGCTCGATACCATTGACGAAATGGCGCAGCACGCGATAGCTGAACTTGGACCAACGCCAGGCACATGGCCGCACCAGTGGCGCCAGCAGAATGACCTGGCCATCCACAGGGCTATGGGCACCTTGGTGCAGCAAATGGTCCACCGCGATCGCCCCACCCGTGCTCTGCCCGCACAAATGCCATGGCTGCGGCAGCTGCAACGCACGCGCCTGTTCGAACAGCGCCTGCAGCACCTGCTGGTACACCGCGAAGTCGCTGATGCTCGCCCGCTCGCCGCTGGACAGCCCATGGCCGGGCAGGTCGCAGCTGATGACCGCGAAACCTTGCCCGAGCGCCCACTCGATCACATGCCGATAGAGGCCCATGTGGTCGTAATAGCCATGCAGCAGGAACAGCGTCGCGCTTGGCTGCTCGGGTAGCCAAGCCTGCCCGACCAACTCGAACCCCGCGGCCTGGAAACCGCCCAGCCAGCTGTGGGCCGACAGGTTCAGGCCATAGAAACGCTGGTAATCCTGCGCTTGAGTCGACAGCGGATGGCGCGCGGTGAACGGCGCCAGGCTGGCACGCAGGCGGTCGGGCTGAAAGTCAGGGGGCATCGGGTACATCCACAGTGAAGCAAGTATTGATCTGGGATATTCAGCTCTGGCCGGCATCGTGGCAAGCTTCGGCCATGCATTACCTCTACTGGCCCTATCGCCGGCAAGCCAGCTCCCACAGGGATATCACCAGGCCTCAGGCCGTTGACAACCTGTGAGGGCTGCTTTGCGGGCGACAGGGCCAGTGAACCCACCACAAAAATACCAGCAGATATCCATGCAAACCCGCCTCGCCAAACCTGCCCTGATGAGCCTCGCACTGCTGCTCTGCGCCGCCACCCTTTGGCAGGTCTACACCACCTTCCAGGCCCGCTACCTGCGCCCGTTCGACAACCAGGCCACGCTGTTCGACGGCAGCCAGTTGCAGCTCCCCGCCGAGCTGGCCGGCCCGGGCCCGATCCGCGTGGTGCACTTCTGGGACCCGGCCTGCCCGTGCAACGTCGGCAACCAGCAACACCTAGGCGACCTGGTCAGCCAGTTCGCCGAACAGGGCGTGGCCTTCCACGTGCTGCAAAAGCCCGGCAGCCATGGCCAATTGCCGGCCAACCTTGCCGGGCTGCTACCGCTGGGCAGCCTGCCCGGTAGCGAACACCTGCCCGCCACGCCGGGCGTGGCCATCTGGGATCGGCGAGGTCGCCTGGCCTATTTCGGCCCCTACAGCGAAGGCGCTGTCTGCAATGCCAGCAACAGCTTCATCGAACCTATTCTCAAGGCACTGCTCGACGGCCGCCAGGTCAGTGCCTCCAATACCCTGGCGGTTGGCTGCTATTGCCCTTGGGCAGGCTGACGCACCCGTGCAGGGTTACCCACCACCGTGGCACCGGCCGGCACATCCCGGGTCACCACGCTACCGGCTCCGACCACCGCGTTATCGCCAATGGTCACACCCGGCAGAATGATCGCCGCACCGCCGATCCACACATTGTTGCCAATGGTCACGGGGCGCCCGCTTTCCAGCCCGCTGCGCCGCACGTCGGGGTCCAGCGGGTGGTCGGCGGCGTAGATCTGCACATTGGGGCCGATCTGGCAGTCATCGCCGATAGACACCGGCACCACGTCGAGCATCACGCAGTTGAAATTGATGAAGGTGTTGCGGCCGACGCGGATGTTGTAGCCATAGTCGCAGTAGAAGGGTGGGCGGATCACGGTGCCCTCGCCCACATGGCAAAAATGCTCGCGCAGCAAGCCATGACGGGCGTCGTTAAGCAGTTCCACGCTGTTATTGTAGCGGTGCATCCAGTGCTTGCTGGCGATCTGCTCGGCCTGCAATTCAGGGCAGCCAGCGTGGTAGAGCTGGCCGGTAAGCATCTTCTGTTTTTCGCTGAGTGCCATGGAAACTCCTTCCTGGGGCAGTGCTCGTTCGCGCATCCACCCAAGGTCGGACCCTTTTTTTTCGTAGATTGCTCAAGGAGTCTGCATGAAGCGCAGCCTGACCCTACTGGCCGTGGTTGTTGCCGTGGCCGCTGGCGCTGGTTACTGGTATGCACAGGGCAAGCTGCCACAGCGTGAAGGCGAAGTGGCGATGGCCGGCCTGCAGGCGCCGGTCAGCGTGCGCTACGACAGACGCGGGGTGCCACACCTGCAAGCGCAGAACGAGGCGGACCTGTACCGTGCGCTGGGCTATGTGCATGCCCAGGACCGGCTGTTTCAAATGGAGATCATGCGCCGCCTGGCACGTGGCGAACTGGCCGAGGTGCTGGGCGACAAGCTGCTGCCCACCGACACGCTGTTCCGCAGCCTGCGCATACGCGAGCAAGCCGCCCTGATGGCCAGGCGCCAGGACCCGCAATCGCCGGCCGCCCTGGCTTTGCAAGCCTACCTCGACGGGGTCAACCGCTGGCAGGCCAGCCACCCCAAGCCGGTGGAGTTCGACCTCCTCGGTATCACCCCACGCCCGTTCACCGCCGAAGACACCCTGAGTATCGCCGGCTACCTGGCGTACAGTTTTGCCGCAGCGTTTCGCACCGAACCGGCGCTGACCTACATCCGCGACCAGTTGGGCCCTGACTACCTGAACATTTTTGACCTGGGCTGGCAGCCCGAGGGGGCCCTGGGCAAACCGCTGGCGGCGGCCGACTGGCGCAGCCTCGAAGGCCTGGCCCGGCTCAGCCACGAAGCACTGGGCGATGCCGGCATTCCGCAGTTCGAGGGCAGCAATGCCTGGGCCGTCGCCGGTAGCCGCACACGCAGTGGCAGGCCGTTGCTGGCAGGCGACCCGCACATCAGTTTTGCAGTACCGGCGGTGTGGTACGAGGCCGAACTGTCGGCACCCGGCTTCAACCTGTACGGCTACTTCCAGGCGCTCAACCCGTTCGCCCTGCTCGGCCACAACCGCGACTTCGGCTGGAGCCTGACCATGTTCCAGAACGATGATGTCGACCTGATCGCCGAACGCACCAACCCGGCCGACAGCAACCAGGTCATGGTCGATGGCCGGTGGCACACGCTGGAAACCACCCAGCAGCAGATTGCGGTAAAGGGTGAAGCGCCAGTTACCCTCAACCTGCGTCGCTCGCCCCATGGCCCCATCGTCAACGATGTACTGGGCAATATCGCCGGCACCACGCCAGTAGCCCTGTGGTGGGCGTTTCTCGAAACCGAAAACCCGATCCTCGAGGGTTTCTACCAGCTCAACCGCGCCGACTCCCTGGGCAAGATGCGCGAAGCCACAGCCAAGGTCCATGCGCCGGGGCTGAACTTCGTCTGGGCCAACGCCCGCGGTGATATCGGCTGGTGGGCGGCAGCGAAGTTGCCGATACGCCCAGCCGGCGTCGACCCGGCGTTCATCCTCGACGGCGCCAGCAGCCAGGCCGACAAGCTCGGTTTCTACCCCTTCAGCGCCAACCCGCAGCAGGAGAACCCGGCCCGCGGCTATATTGTCTCGGCCAATTACCAGCCACCGGCGGCGGTGCCGATACCGGGGTACTACAACCTGCCCGATCGTGGCCGCCAGCTCGATCGCCAGCTGGCCAACCCTGAGGTGAAGTGGGACACCCAGAACAGCCAGGCGCTACAGCTGGACACCACCAGCGGCTATGGCCCGCGCACGCTGGCCCCGCTGCTGGCGACCCTGCGCGCCATAGCCGAAGGTGATGAGGAAAAGGAACTGGTGGAACAACTGGCCGCCTGGGCGGGCGATTACCCGCTGGACTCGACCAGCGCCACCCTGTTCAACCAGTTCCTTTACGAGCTGGCCTACTCGGCCCTGCATGATGAACTGGGCGATACCTGGTTCCCGGTACTGATCAGTACCCGCGCCATCGACGCGGCCTTGCCACGGCTGGCGGCGGATGCCGATTCGCCCTGGTGGAATACCCGGGGTGGCAGCCAGCGCACCGACCGGACCCAAGTGGTGCGTACGGCATGGCACAACAGCCTGAAGCACCTGCGCGACACCCTGGGCGACGACCCGGCGCGCTGGCAGTGGGGCAAGGCCCATACCTTGACCCACAACCACCCCCTGGGGGTGAAAAAGCCGCTGAACCTGCTGTTCAACGTTGGGCCATTCGCCGCCCCCGGTACACATGAAGTACCGAACAACCTGTCGGCGAAAATCGGCCCGGCGCCATGGCCGGTCACCTACGGCCCCTCGACGCGGCGGCTGATCGACTTTGCCGATGCCGGGCAGGCGCTGACCAGCAACCCGGTCGGGCAGAGTGGCGTGACCTTCGACCGGCATTACGCAGACCAGGCCGAGGGGTATGTGCAAGGGCAGTATCAGAAGGCGCAGATGGGGGTGATTCCGGCGCAGAGCACGCTCAGGCTGGTGCCGGCGCAGTGATTGCTCTGGTTGGTATGTCGCTTTGAGATTGCCGGGGCTGCTTTGCAGCCCATCGCGACACAAGGCCGCTCTTACAAGATGGCGCTTTGGTAGGGGCGCTGCGGCCGGAAGCAAAAACGCCGACACATGGGCGTCGGCGTTTTTTCGATGACTGCTGGCGGATCAGAACGCCGGCAGTACGGCGCCCTGGTACTTCTCGGCGATGAACGCCTTCACTTGCGGGCTGGTCAGGGCCTTGGCCAGTTTCTGCATGGCATCACTGTCCTTGTTGTCCGGGCGCGCGACCAGGAAGTTCACGTACGGCGAGTCGGCACCTTCGATCACCAGCGCATCCTTGGCCGGGTTCAAGCCGGCTTCGAGGGCGTAGTTGGTGTTGATCATGTCCAGGTCCACCTGGTCCAGCACGCGTGGCAGCATGGCCGACTCAAGCTCGCGGAACTTCAGGTTCTTCGGGTTCTCGGCAATGTCCTTGGGGGTGGCCAGGGCGTTCTTCGGGTCCTTCAGGGTGATCAGGCCGGCCTTCTGCAGCAGGATCAGAGCACGCCCGCTGTTGCTCCCTTCGTTCGGAATGGCAACGGTGGCGCCCTCTTTCAGCTCGCTCAGGCTCTTGACCTTCTTCGAATAGCCACCGAACGGCTCGACGTGCACGCCCACCACGGTTACCAGGTGGGTGCCCTTGCCTTCGTTGAAGCTCTTCAGGTAAGGCAGCGTCTGGAAGTAGTTGGCGTCCAGGCGCTTCTGGTCCACCTGCACGTTTGGCTGCACGTAGTCGGTGAAGACCTTGATCTGCAGGTCCACCCCTTCTTTGGCCAGGGTAGGCTTGATCAGCTCGAGGATTTCGGCGTGCGGTACCGGGGTAGCGGCAACCACCAGTTTCTCGGCAGCGGCGGCCAGGCCGGAAAACGCCAGGGCGGCGGCCAGGGCGGTGGTCAGCAGGGTCTTCTTCATGGTGGTCCTTATTCTGAATCTGGGCCATCGGCGATGGCGAATCGGCTGCCCAACCGCTTCACCAGTGGGCGTGAGGCGGACAATACCTAGAATTTTTATTCCGTAACAATATCTTTTATTTCGCCAGTTATTCCAAAAAATACAGTCACTACGGGTTTTGCTTATGAGCCATGGCTAGCCAGCGGTCTTGGCAGGTCGAGGTCATGGGGCAACAGCTCGTCGCTATCATTTACCAGCAAGGCAAAGTGAATGACATTCTCCAGCTCGCGGGTATTGCCCGGCCACGGGTGGGCTTCCAGCACCTGCTGCGCGGCCTCGCTCACCAGGGGCACCGGGCGCTGCAGCCGGGCACTGTAGATACCCACGAAATACTCGGCCAACGGCAGGATATCGCCTGGCCGCTCGCGCAATGGCGGCAGCTCCAGCGCGCCTTCATGCAGGTAGTGGTAGAGCCGCTCGTGGAAGCGACCGGCACGCACCACCCGAGCCAGGTCGATACTGCTGGCGGCTACCAGCCGTACATCCACCGGCTGTGGCTGTTGCGCCCCAACACGCATCACCTCACGGTTCTCCAGCGCTGCCAGCAGCTTGCCCTGGATGGCCAGCGGCAAGTCGGCGATTTCGTCCAGGTAAAGCGTGCCGCCGTTGGCCGAGCCAAACCAGCCGGCGCGGCTGCTGGCCGTACCGCCATGGCTGCCAGCGCTATAGCCGAACAACTCGGCGTCGGCATAGGTCGGGCTGATGGCCGCGCAGTTGACCGACACGAACAGCCCGCTACGGTCGCTGGTACGGTGGATTTGCCGCGCCAGCAGCTCCTTGCCGGTACCGGTCTCGCCACGAATCAGCACCGGCAAGGGTTGCGGCGCCAGGAGCTCAAGCTCATCGCGCAGCCGCTGCGAGCGTGGGTCGATGAACACCAATGCCTTGGCACGGATGCTCAAGGGGCTTTTGTCCAGTTCAGGAAAGGTCAGCAGCGGCTGGCTAAACGGGTTTTGAAAAGTCATGAAAAAACTCCCGCCCCAGGCCTGAGGTGGCCGGGCGTACAGGGGCCAATCAGGCGCGGCGCAGTGCGCGCTGCTCGACCCGGCTTTGCAAGCGATACAAGTAGGCGAAGCCTTGTTCCCAGCGCTCATGCCCGGACTTGACGTTGATGTGCCCGGCGTTGCTCAGCAACCCCGCTTCGGCACCCCAGGCCTGGGCCAGGTATAACGCCCGCGGCACGCTCACGGCAGGGTCGTTGTCCGAGCTGACAACCTGGCTGGGAAATGGCAAAACCCCGAGCGGAATCGGCGCAAAGTTGCGCAGCGCCGGCGCACAGCCGGGCCGCTCGACGTCCGCAGGCGCCACCAGCAACGCCCCCCTCACCCGCCGCAGCAACGCCGGGCTGGCCTGCGCGGCCCAATGGGCGACGGTGATGCAGCCTAGGCTATGGGCGATCAGGATGACTGGCGAGGGCTCGGCGGCAATCGCCTGTTCCAGCGCCTGCACCCAGTCCTGGTGTTGCGGGGTCAACCAGTCATGCTGCTCGACCCGCGCGCTGTTGGGCAGGGTGCGCTGCCAGTGGCTTTGCCAGTGGTTGTCTGGCGATCCTTGCCAGCCCGGCACAATCAGGTATCGAATCGACTCATTGCGCATGGGGACGCCTCCAGTAAGTTTGCGTGCTTGGAGGCCAGTATAAGGACAGGGTTATGTTCGTAAAGGAATAAGAAGCTATTTATTAATAACCAAAATTGCAGGCACGGCCTTGCGTCGCGACGGGCGGCAATGCAGCCCCGGCAATCTCACAGGCACAAAAAAGCCCGGGACCAACCCCGGGCTTTGCATCAGCCACCGCGACTCAGATATCCGCCACCTTCTGCCAAACCTTCGGCCGGAAGAACAGCGTCTCCCCACGCGCCAGGCCGGTCAGGCTATCGTGGTCCTTGACCACTTCGGCTTCGATCAACTCGCTCTGCCCTTCCACCTTCAGGGTCACCCGGGTGGTCGCGCCCAACGGCCGAATGTCGCGCACTTCGGCCGCATGGTGGCCTTCGGTTTCATGGCGCGACAAAGACACCTCGTGCGGCCGGAACAGCACATGGTGCCCTTCGCTCAATGCCAGGCGGTTGGAGTCACCGAGGAAGTGGTAGACGAAATCGTTGGCCGGTTGCTCATACACCTCGCCCGGCGAACCGATCTGCTCGATCACGCCTTTGTTCATCACCACGATGCGGTCTGCCACCTCCATGGCTTCTTCCTGGTCGTGGGTGACGAATACCGAGGTCAGGTTGATGTCCTCGTGCAGCCGCGCCAGCCAGCGGCGCAGCTCTTTGCGCACCTTGGCATCCAGCGCACCGAACGGCTCATCCAGCAGCAGCACCTTGGGCTCCACCGCCAGTGCCCGGGCCAGGGCGATGCGCTGGCGCTGGCCACCCGACAACTGCTCAGGGTAGCGGTCGGACAACCAGTCCAGTTGCACCATGTTCAGCAGCTCATGCACTTTCTCGGCAATCCTGCTTTCGCTGGGCCGCTCGCCTTTGGGCTTCATGCGCAGGCCGAACGCCACGTTGTCGAACACGCTCATGTGGCGGAACAGTGCGTAGTGCTGGAACACGAACCCCACGTTGCGGTCGCGCACGTCGCGGCCCGACACGTCCTCGCCATGGAACACGATGTTGCCCTGGTCCGGGGTTTCCAGGCCGGCGATGATGCGCAGCAAGGTGGTCTTGCCGCAGCCGGAAGGGCCGAGCAAGGCCACCAGCTCGCCGCTGTTGATGTCCAGGGTGATGTTGTCCAGGGCCTGGAAGCTGTTGAAGCGTTTGCTGACGTTACGAACTTCGATCGACATGAGTCATTCCTCCGCGGCGCCGTGGCGCAGGCGGTTAATACGGTTCTCGCTCCACTGCTTGAGCAGCAGGATGAAGAGCGCCAGGATCAGCAACAGGCTGGCCACGCTGAAGGCTGCGACGTGGTTGTACTCGTTGTAGAGAATTTCCACGTGCAGCGGCAGGGTGTTGGTCACGCCACGAATGTGGCCGGACACCACCGACACCGCGCCAAACTCGCCCATGGCCCGCGCAGTACACAGCACCACGCCGTAGATCAGCCCCCACTTGATGTTCGGCAGGGTCACGTGCCAGAACATCTGCCAGCCGTTGGCGCCGAGCAGCCGCGCGGCCTCCTCCTCTTGCGTGCCCTGCTCCTGCATCAGCGGGATCAGCTCACGGGCCACGAACGGTACGGTGACGAAAATGGTCGCCAGGACGATGCCCGGCAGGGCGAAGACGATCTGGATATCGTGGTCTTGCAGCCACGGCCCGAACAGGCCCTGCGCGCCGAACATCAGCACGTAGACCAGGCCGGCGATCACCGGCGACACCGAGAACGGCAGGTCGATCAGGGTGACCAGGATGCTCTTGCCGCGGAAGGTGTACTTGCTCACGCACCAGGCGGCGCTTACCCCGAACACCAGGTTCAGCGGCACCGAGATGGCCACGGCGAGCAGGGTCAGTTTCAGCGCCGACAAGGCGTCGGGTTCGAGGATCGCCTCGAAGAAGGTGCCAAAACCGTTCTTCAGCGCCTGCGATACCACAATGACCAGGGGCAGCAGCAAAAACAGCACGAACACCAGCCAACCAAGGCCGATCAGGATACGCCGCGAAGTGGCGCTGCCACGGCGGGCGGCGTTGGCGGCCGCGCTTGCACTCAGGGATGAACTGGACATGCCGGCCTCCTTCAAGGGGTTTCGATACGGCGCTGCAGCAGGTTGATCAGCAGCAGCAGGATGAAGGAAACCACCAGCATCAGCACGCCAATGGCGGTGGCCCCGGTGTAGTCGTACTGGTCGAGCTTGACCATGATCAGCAGCGGCAGGATCTCGGTCTTCATTGGCATGTTGCCAGCAATGAAAATCACCGAACCGTACTCGCCCACGCCACGGGCGAAGGCCAGGGCAAAGCCGGTCAGCCAGGCGGGCAGCAGGGCCGGCGCCAGGATGTGGCGGAACACCTGCAGCGGCTTGGCACCCAGGCAGGCCGCAGCCTCTTCCACTTCACGCGGGATGTCGGCCAGAACCGGCTGCACGGTGCGTACCACGAACGGCAGGGTGACGAACGTCAGCGCCAGGGTGATGCCCAGTGGGGTGTAGGCGATCTTGAAGCCCAGGTCGGTGGCGAACTGACCGACCCAGCCCTGGGGGGCGTAAAGCGCGGTCAGAGCGATACCGGCAACGGCCGTGGGCAGGGCGAACGGCAGGTCGATCATCGCATCGATGACCTTGCGCCCCGGGAAGGTGTAGCGCACCAGCACCCAGGCCAGCAGGGTGCCAATCACACCATTGATGATGGCCGCGAACAGGGCAGTGCCGAAACTCAGTTTGAGCGCGGCGATTACCCGCGGCGCACTGATGATGTTCCAGAACTGCTCGAAGGTCAGCTGCGAGGCATGGATGAACATGGCCGCCAGCGGTATCAGCACGATCAGGCTGAGGTACACCAAGGTGTAGCCCAGCGTCAGCCCGAAGCCGGGTATGACGGGGGAAATGCGACGTGACATAAATATCCCTGGTTGAATGCACTCGGCCCAGTATCGATCCGGGGTCGGTACAGGCATTTGAATCCTGGGCTGCGTTGCAGCCCATCGCCGGCAAGCCAGCTCCCACAGAACAATACATAACTCATTGATTTAGCGAGGTCCTTGTGGGAGCGGGCATGCCCGCGAACACCGGCGTAGCCGGTGCCAGCCACCGCGTTGGATTCTTCGCGGGCACGCCCGCTCCCACAGAGACCGCGTCGCCATTACTGTGCCTGATAGATCTGGTCGAACACACCGCCATCATTGAAGAATTTCGGTTGTGCAGTCTTCCAGCCACCAAAGTCCTTGTCGATGGTCACCAGGTCCAGTTTCGGGAACTGCTTGCCAAACTCGGCAGCGACCTTTTCATCACGCGGGCGGTAGAAGTTCTCGGCGGCAATTTTCTGCCCAGCCGGGCTGTACAGGTGCTTGAGGTATTCGGTGGCAATCGCGGTATTGCCTTTCTTCTCGGCGTTCTTGTCCACCACCGCCACCGGCGGCTCGGCGAGAATCGACAGCGACGGCACGACGATCTCGAACTTGTCGGCACCGCCGTCTTCCTTCAGTGCCAGGAACGCTTCGTTTTCCCAGGCCAACAACACGTCGCCCTGGCCATTGTTGACGAAGGTGATGGTAGAACCGCGCGCGCCGGTATCCAGCACCGGTACGTGCTTGAACAGTTCCTGCACATAGGCCTTGGCCTTGTCTTCACTGCCGCCGGCCTTCAGGCCGTAAGCCCAGGCGGCAAGGAAGTTCCAGCGTGCGCCGCCAGATGTTTTCGGGTTGGGGGTAATCACCGACACGTCGTTCTTGATCAGGTCGCCCCAGTCCTTGATGCCTTTCGGGTTGCCCTTGCGCACCAGGAACACGATGGTCGAGGTATAGGGGGTGCTGGCGTCCGGCAGGCGGGTTTGCCAGTTCTCCGGCAAGGTCTTGCCCAGCTTGGCGATTTCGTCGATATCACCGGCCAGCGCCAGGGTCACCACGTCAGCGCGCAGACCGTCGATCACCGCCCGGCCCTGCTTGCCCGAGCCGCCGTGGGATTGCTGGATCTTCACCGTGTCGCCCGGGTGGGCCTGCTGCCAATGCTGGATGAACTCGGCGTTGTATTGCTGGTACAGCTCACGGGTGGGGTCGTATGACACGTTCAGCAGTTCGTAATCCTTGGCGATGGCGGAACCGGCAAAAACGGCACTGGCCAGGGCGGCGAGCGCATAACGGCGGATGGACATGGTGAAGCTCCCGATGGCATTTGTTCTAGTTTTGAAAGGGGGTGGGCTCAGCCGGCCTTGTTGCCCGGCTGTTGCAGGCGGAACTTCTCCTTGCGCTCGATCTGCACGACCTGGGCGTTATGCACCGTGATCTCCACCGCGCCAAAGCGCAGGTCGCGCAGGGCGTTCTGGATCTCCCGCAAAAGGCTGGCTTCGTCCTGACCATCGATATTACGCAGCGGTGCACTCATGCTCGTTCTCCTTGGCGTGAGATGCCGGGCGGGGATTTGAAGGGGTATTGCCTGGCTTGAGGGCAATAGTAGCGAGGGGCTTTTATTCTTAAAAATACTATTTAAGAATTTTTATATAACCGTTTTATTTTTCTGGTTCGAGGGCCCTATCGCCGGCAAGCCGGCTCCCACAGGCGTGTCACTGCCTCTCAGTTTTGTGAGGCCCCTGTGGGAGCTGGCTTGCCGGCGATAGAGCCTTGAGCCTTCAGTTTTGCTTCTGTGGCTCGCGGATTTTGTACCAGGCCACGTACAAGGCCGGCAGGAACAGCAGCGTCAGCAGCGTTGCACTGATGATGCCGCCAATCATGGCGTAGGCCATCGGCCCCCAGAACACTTCACGTGCAATCGGGATCATGCCCAGGCTCGCTGCGGCTGCCGTCAGCAGGATCGGCCGGCGACGGTGGTTGGTGGCCTCCACCACCGCGTCCCAAGGGGCATAGCCCTGCGCCTCGAACTCATCGATCTGGGTAACCAGAATCACCGAGTTGCGGATGATGATACCGGCGAGCGCCAGGATGCCGAGAATCGCCACGAAGCCCATCGGCGTACCGGTAGGCACCAGCGCCAGCACCACGCCGATCAGCCCCAGTGGCGCCACGCTGATTACCAGGAACAGCTTCTGCACGCTGTGCAGCTGGATCATCAGGAACGTGGCCATGAGGAACAGCATCAGCGGGATGACCTTGGCGATCGGCCCTTGGGCCTTGCCACTCTCCTCCACGGTACCGCCCGTGGCCACTTCGTAGCCTACCGGCAGTTTGCTGGCGAACTCGTCGATTTTCGGCTTCAGTTGCGCCACCAGGTCGGTCGGTTGAATGTCGCCGTTGACCGAGGCCTTGATGGTGATGGTTGGCTTGCGGTCACGCCGCCATACCAGCGGCTGCTCCAGCTCGTAGCGCACGGTGGCAAACGACAGCAGCGGAATCGAGGTGCCGTTGGAGGTCAGGATCTGCAGGTTCTGCAGGGTATCGGGCGAACCACGCTCGCTGTCCTCGGCACGCGCGACCACGTCGATCAGGTAGATGCTGTCGTTGACCTGGGTGATCTGCACACCGCTGACGATGCTGTTCATCACGTTGGCCACATCTTCCGACGACAGCCCCAGCTGCCGCGCCTTGTCCTGGGCAATGTCCACGCGCAGTACTTTGCCAGGCTCGTTCCAGTCGTAGATCATCTCGCCTATGTTGCGGTTCTGGTTGAGCAAGGTCGCCAGGTCGATGGCGTGCTTGCGCACCTCGTCGATACTGGTGCCGCTGACGCGGTACTGGATCGGCCGCCCCACCGGTGGGCCCATTTCCAGCGATTGCACGTTGGTGCCGATGCCGACGAACTCTTCATGCAGGATTTTCTGCAAGCGCTCGATCATGCCCTGGCGCTCTTCCAGGCCCTTGCTGACAATCACCAGCTGGGCGTAATACGGGTTTTGCAACTGCTGGTCGAGCGGCAGGTAGAACCGCACGGCGCCCTGGCCGATGTAGGTGCTCCAGTGCACCAGGTCCGGGTCGTCCTTGAGGCGCGCCTCGAAGCGGTCGACTACCTTGCGCGTCTCCTCGATAGAAGCGTTCTGCGGCAGGTTCAGGTCGACCAGGATCTCCGGGCGGTCCGACGCGGGAAAGAACTGGTTCTGCACGAAGCGCATGCTGAACAGCGCCAGGGCAAATAGCAGGATGGTACCGATGATGGTCAGCCAGCGATGGCGCATGCACCACAGCAGCCCACCCTCGAACGCCCTGGCCACGCGCCCAGGCTTGGCTTCGTGAGCCTTGACCTTGCTGCTGCTCAGGATGTGCACCCCCAGCACCGGGGCGAAGAACACCGCCACCACCCAGGACACCAGCAAGGCCACGGCGATTACCGCGAACAGGGTGAAGGTGTACTCGCCTGCAGAACTGGCGTTAAGGCCGATCGGCACGAAGCCGGCCACCGTGACCAGGGTACCGGTAAGCATCGGGAAGGCCGTGGAGGTGTAGGCGAACGTGGCCGCCTGCTCCTTGCTGTCGCCCATTTCCAGCCGGGTGACCATGACCTCCACGGTGATCATCGCATCGTCCACCAGCAAGCCCAGGGCAATGATCAGCGCGCCCAGCGAAATCCGCTGCATGGTGATACCGCTGTATTCCATGAACACGAACACCATCGCCAGCACCAAGGGTATCGAGCAGGCCACCACCAGCCCCGCGCGCATGCCTAGGCTGACAAAGCTTACCGCCAGCACGATCACCACCGCTTCGAACAGCGCGCTGGTGAAGCCGCCAACCGCCTTCTTGACGACCACGGCCTGGTCCGACACGGTGTGCACGCCAACGCCTATCGGCAGGTCCTGGGTCACCTGGTCCATGCGTTTTTTCAGTGCGGCGCCGAACGCCTGCACGTTGCCGCCGGCCTTCATGCCAATGGCCAGACCAATGGCGGTCTGGCCGTTGTAGCGGAACATCGGTGAAGGCGGGTCGACATAACCGCGCTCGATAGCGGCAATATCGGCCAGGCGGAAGAAGCGGTCATTGATCTTCAGGTTGACGGTTTGCAGGTCCTTTTCCGAGGCAAACTGCCCGGAGGTTCGCACCGAGATGCGCTCTGGTCCGGCCTCTATCACCCCCGCCGGGGTGACCGCGTTCTGCGCTTGCAGGGCCTGCATCACCTGGCGCTGGTCAATGCCCAGGGCGGCCAGCTTGCGGGTGGAGAAGTTCAGGTACAGCACTTCATCCTGGGTGCCGATGAACTCGATCTTGCCGATATTGGGTACATCGCGCACTTCTGCACGGGCCTGCTCCACATAGTCACGCAGCTGGCGCAGGGTAAGGCCGTCGGCGGTGAAGGCATAGATCGAACCGAACACATCGCCGAACTCGTCGTTGAACCCAGGCCCCTGGATGCCAGCAGGGAACTGGCCACGGATGTCCTGGATCTTCTTGCGCACCTGGTACCAGATTTGCGGGATATCCTCGGCCTTGGTGGTATCACGCAGGTACACGTAGACCGTGGATTCACCCGGCCGGGTATAGCTCTTGGTGTAGTCGAGCGAGTCGAGTTCTTCGAGCTTCTTCTCGATACGGTCGGTGACCTGGTACAGGGTCTCGTCCTGGGTCGCACCGGGCCAGCGGGTCTGGATGACCATGGTCTTGATGGTGAACGACGGGTCTTCTTCACGGCCCAGGTTGAAGTAGGAAAAAATCCCCATCAACAGGGCGACGAACATCAGGTACCAGACGAACGATTGATGCTTGAGTGCCCAGTCGGACAGGTTGAAGCTTCCTTTCATTGCGCATCCTCGTCGAAAGCGACCTTCTGGCCAGGCTTGAGGCTGTTCACGCCCGCAGTCACCACACGTTCACCAGGCTGCACGCCAGAGGCCACGACGATGCTGTCGGAAGTACGGTCGATCAGGGTCACGTCACGGGTGCCGACCGTTTTCTGCCGGGTGTCGATGACCCACACCTGGGTCTTGCCGTCGCGTTCGAGCAAGGCACTCAAGGGCAGCTCGCTGCGCGGCGACACTTGCGAGGTCAGCGTCACACTGACCGCGGTGCCCAGGTGGAAGGCTGCCGGGGTGTTTGCCAAGGTCAGGCGCGCACGGCGGGTACGGGTCGTGGGGTCGGCCTGCGGCTCCAGCTCGCGCAGGGTAGCGGTGGTGTTGATGGTCGGGTCGAGTTGCGAAGCGACGGTGAATGTCAGCCCTTTGCCCAGTTGCTCTGCCAGGCTGATCGGCAAGTCGATCACCGCCTCCTTCACATCAGGCCGGGCCAGGGTCACCACGGCCTGCCCGGCGGTGACCGTCTGCCCGGCCTCGGCCTGCCAGGCCGTGATGACCGCTGCATGGTCGCTACGCAGGGTGCTGTAGCCGAGCTGGTCACGGGCCTGGCTGACAGAGGCGCGCGCCTGCTCCAGCGTCGCGCTGGTGGTTTTCAGGTTGGTCTGGGCGACATCCAGCTGCGCCTGGGCACCCACCCCACGGTCGTACAGCTGTTGCTGGCGACGGGCATCGGCCTGGGCATTGATCCATTGCGCCTGCACCCTGGCCAGGTCGCCTTCGGCGGCACGCAGTTGGTTCTGCTGGTCGGTGGGGTCGAGGGTGGCCAAGGTATCGCCCGGTTTGACCTGGGCTCCCACGTCCAGCCAACGCCGGGCAATGCGCCCGGCTACGCGGAAGCCCAAGGTGCTCTCGAAGCGTGCCTCGATATTGCCAGCGAAGCGGCCCAGTTGCGTCTGCACCTGCGGCTCGACCTTCACCGACAGCACCGGCCGGATCGGCTCTGGGGCTTGCTCGTCACCCTCGCAGGCAGCCAGCAGCATGCCGGCTGACAGTATCAGCAGCAGCCTTGTCATAGCTCACCCCCTGGGCGTTTGGCATCCACCTTCTCCACCTGCATGCCGGGGTGCAACAGCTGGCTGCCGTTGACCACCACGGTTTCGCCCGCCTGCAAGCCGCTGGCGATGACCACCTTGCCAGTCAGGTAGCGGCCGACTTCGACCTTGCGCAGTTCGACCTTGTCACCCTCACCCACTACCCACACGGCAGGTGCGTGCAGGGCCTTGGTCAAGGCCGACCACGGCAGCTCGATGCTCGGCCGCCCCACGGTACTGGTGCTGGCCGTCACCGGCGCGCCCAGCTGCATTTCGGCGGGTACATCCTTCAGGGCCACCTTGACCTGTACCGTGCCGCTTTGCGCCGACACGGTGGGCGTGATTTCGCGGATCACGCCGCGCGCCTGGACCTTGGGGTCGTCCAGCAGGCGGACGAGTATCTCGGCGTTGCCGGGCGGTGCCACCAGCAAGGATTCGTACACATTGAACACGGCATCGCGGTCGCCATCGACGGCCAGGCTGAAGATCGGCATGGTCGCCTGCACCACCTGGCCTACTTCGGCCTGCCGCGCGGTGATCACCCCGGCGGCCTCGGAGACCAGCGCGGTGTAGCCGAGTTGTTCATTGGCACTGGCCAGTTGCGCCTGGGCCGCCTTGAGCGCGCTCTGGTTGCTGCGCAGCGCCGCTTCGGCGGCATCGTATTCGCTTTTGCTGGTGTAGCCCTTGGGCAGCAGTTTTTGCTGGCGCACGAAGGCCGCGCGGGTCTGGGTGACCCGCGCCTGCGCGGCAAACACCTCGGCCTTGGCCGAATTCACGTTGTTCTGCAGGTCTTTCGGGTCCAGGCGTGCGAGCACCTGGTTGGCCTTGACGTGGTCACCCACATCGACGCTGCGCGAAATGATCTTGCCCCCCACACGGAACGACAGGTCCGTCTGCACCCGCGCCTGTACATCGCCGGTCAGGGTGACCCTGGCGGCGAAATCGGTGGGTTGAACCTGCTGCACGCCCACCCGCGGCAATGTTTCAGGCACCTCTTCCTTGCTACACCCGGCGAGCATGCACAGCAGCCCCAGGCAAACGACCGACAGCGGACGTATCAACGTCATGCAGGCTCCTTGCTTGCGCACAAATGGTTTGTGGGATGCGACTGTCAGCGTAGTTCAGGGTTCGATAAACATCACTGACGGGGGTCAGTTCGGCAGTTTCGGCGCTTGCGCCGGCCTCTTCGCGGGCACGCCCGCTCCCACAGGTACAGCGCAGGCCCTGAGACTCGCGCTGTACCTGTAAGAGCGGGCGTGCCCGCGAAAGGGCCGGCACAGCCAAGCACATGCTTCAGTTATATCCGGAAACCACCAACCACCCGGCCACCCCGCTTCAGCCACTACTTTCAAAGGGAGGTTCAACTTCAAGGAAGATCACAATGCCGTTAGCCGAATCCCATCTGCTGCGCCGTGGGCGCTTTTCCGAGCCAGGCAGGCTTTACATGCTGACCACCATCACGCAACAGCGAAAGCCACTTTTCCACGACTTTCACCATGCCCGGCTGGTGGTCAAACATCTGCGGATCTCAAATGATATTCAGGACTGCCGTTCATTGGCCTGGGTAGTGATGCCGGACCATCTGCATTGGTTGATCGAACTGAAGGAAGTGGCATTGGCGACACTGATGCGCAAATTCAAATCACGCACAGCCATTGCCTTGCGCAAGGCAGGTGTCAGGCACAAGCCGATATGGCAACCGGGGTATCACGACCATGAACTGCGGCGGGAAGGAAATGTGGTGCATGTGGCCCGGTACATCGTTGCCAATCCCTTGAGGGCAGGCTTGGTCCGGAGTGTCAGGGATTATCCACACTGGGATGCGGTATGGCTTTGAATCGGTGCTGGGGCCTTCGCGGGCTCGCCCGCTCCTACAGGTACAGCGCAGGCCCTGAGGCTTGCGCTGTACCTGTAGGAGCGGGCGTGCCCGCGAAAGGGCCGGTACAGGTCAGACCTGAACTGAGGCCTTATTAAGGCCAAGCTCAATGTCATCAATGAGGGCTTTGGCAAAGCCACTGAGAATTCTTGCTGCACTACCCGCCAGCCGATCATTTTCCATCTCGGCTTCGGTTGTCAGGTGATTGATACAGCCGAGCATGACGGAGAGTTCGGAGAACGCATGATTGAAGGGAATGTTGGCCTGTACGCGGAAAAGCTCCATGCAGGTTTCTTTACCGACAGTGCTGCTGTAGCTCGGATGGGCAGAATCAAGGTCGTGCTTGGTCATGGTTGGAATCCAATGTCGTTAATTGGACCACCAACTCGTCTTTCTCACGGACAAGGGGTGGCAGCCGTACGCGGGGTGAGAAACCGAGGACATTGAACCCGGCCAGGCCGAAGCCTGCCCACGTAGGCTGCCATGACTGGAAGCCCGTTCAACATCGTTCGGGTTCTCACACCCGATCACCATGAATGGCGACCCTACGACGTTAGCCCTGGGGCATTTGCCCTACAACAGAGCAGCTTCCACGCGGCTCGTAGGATAATTCCCAAGCAGCGCCGATTGAAGCTTTGGGCTCAGGTTGATGAAAAGTCGTACGCCATCAGGGCCTCTTCGCGGGCTTGCCCGCTCCCACAGGTACAGCGCAGCCCCTGGGACTTGCGCTGTACCTGTAGGAGCGGGCGTGCCCGCGAAAGGGCCGGCACAGCCAAGCACATGCTTCAGTTATATCCGGAAACCACCAACTACCCGGTCACCCCGCTTCAGCCACTACTTTCAAAGGGAGGTTCAACTTCAAGGAAGATCACAATGCCGTTAGCCGAATCCCATCTGCTGCGCCGTGGGCGCTTTTCCGAGCCAGGCAGGCTCTACATGCTGACCACCATCACGCAACAGCGAAAGCCACTTTTCCTCGACTTTCACCATGCCCGGCTGGTGGTCAGACACCTGCGGGTATCCGATGGCATCAAGGACTGCCGGTCATTGGCCTGGGTAGTAATGCCCGACCATCTGCATTGGCTAATCGAGTTGAAGGAAGTGGCATTGGCGACACTGATGCGCAAGTTCAAATCACGCACAGCCATTGCCTTGCGCAAGGCAGGTGTCAGGCACAAGCCGATATGGCAACCGGGGTATCACGACCATGCACTGCGGCGGGAAGAGAATGTGGTGCATGTGGCCCGGTACATCGTTGCCAATCCCTTGAGGGCAGGCTTGGTCCGGAGTGTCAGGGATTATCCACACTGGGATGCGGTATGGCTTTGAATCGGTGCTGGGGCCTTCGCGGGCTCGCCCGCTCCCACAGGTACAGCGCAGGCCTTGAGACTTGCGCTGTACCTGTAGGAGCGGGCAAGCCCGCGAAAAGGCCGGATCAGGCCGAAGCCGCCACTTGCGTCGGGCGCTTGACCTGCGGCTGTGAAGCGTTCGCTGCTGCACCCTCTTCAATCGCCTGCTGAATCGCCCGGCGGCGGTTCTCTTCGGCACGGCGGCTGAAGAACCAGACAAAGAAGGTCACCAGCGACACCGACAGCAGAATCAGGCTGGCCACGGCGTTGATCTCGGGTTTCACACCCAGGCGCACCGCCGAGAACACTTCCATCGGCAAGGTGGTCGAGCCAGGCCCGGAAACGAAGCTGGCCAATACCAGGTCGTCCAGCGACAGCGCGAACGACATCATGCCGCCCGCCGCCAGCGATGGCGCGATCATCGGGATGGTGATCAGGAAGAACACCTTCCAAGGCTTGGCACCCAGGTCCATCGCCGCTTCCTCGATCGACAAGTCCAGCTCACGCAGGCGCGCCGACACCACCACCGCCACATACGCGGCGCAGAACGTGGTATGGGCGATCCAGATGGTGACGATGCCACGCTCCTGCGGCCAGCCGATCATTTGCGCCATGGCCACGAACAGCAGCAACAGCGACAGGCCGGTGATCACCTCGGGCATTACCAACGGTGCGGTGACCAGGCCGCCGAACAGCGTGCGGCCCTTGAAGCGGGTGACGCGGGTCAGCACGAACGCGGCCAGGGTACCCAGCGCCACCGCTGCCACCGCCGTGTAGCAGGCAATTTCCAGCGAGCGCATCACCGAACCCATCAGTTGGGTGTTGTCGAGCAGGCCGACATACCACTTCACCGACCAGCCGCCCCACACCGTCACCAGCTTGGAGGCGTTGAACGAGTAGATCACCAGGATCAGCATCGGCAGGTAGATGAACAGCAAGCCCAGCACCAGCATCAGCTTGGAGAAACTGAAGCGTTTCATGCGCGGCCCTCCATCTCTTTGGCCTGGCTACGGTTGAACAGCAGGATGGGCACGATCAGGATCGCCAGCATCACTACCGCCAGGGCAGAGGCCACCGGCCAGTCACGGTTGTTGAAGAACTCTTGCCACAGCACCTTGCCGATCATCAGGGTTTCCGGGCCGCCGAGCAGCTCGGGGATGACGAACTCGCCCACCACCGGGATGAACACCAGCATGCAGCCGGCGATGATGCCGTTCTTCGACAGCGGCACGGTGATCTTCCAGAAGCTGTTGAAGGTACTCGAACCCAGGTCCGAAGCGGCCTCCAGCAGCGACGGGTCGTGCTTTACCAGGTTGGCGAACAGCGGCAGGATCATGAACGGCAGGTACGAATAGACCACGCCGATGTACACCGCCAGGTTGGTGTTGAGGATCTGCAACGGCTGGTCGATCAGCCCCGTCCACATCAGGAAGCCATTGAGCAGCCCGTTGTTGCTGAGAATGCCCATCCAGGCGTAGACGCGGATCAGGATCGCCGTCCAGGTCGGCATCATGATCAGCAACAGCAGGACCGTCTGCGTTTCCTTCTTGGCGTTGGCAATGGCGTAGGCCATCGGGTAGCCGATCAGCAGGCACAGCAGGGTGCTGAAGAACGCCATTTTCAGCGAACCCAGGTAGGCGGAAATATACAGCTCATCCTCGGTGAGCAAGCCGTAGTTGGCCAGGTTCAGGACCAGCTGGATCTTGTCTTCGACGTATGTGTAGATCTCGGTGTAGGGCGGGATCGCCACGTCGGCTTCGGCGAAGCTGATCTTCAGCACGATGAAGAACGGCAGCATGAAGAACAGGAACAGCCAGATGAACGGCACGCCGATCACCAGGTGCCGCCCCTCCGGGGTTATGCGCTGGAAGGCTCGCTTGAGCTTGCGCAGTTTCATGACCGCAGTACCACGCCGCTGTCGTCTTCCCACCACACATACACTTCATCGCCCCAGGTCGGCCGCGCGCCTTGGCGCTCGGCGTTGGCGACGAACGACTGGACCACCTTGCCGCTGGGCAGCTCGACGTAGAACACCGAGTGGCCACCCAGGTAGGCGATATCGTGCACCTTGCCACGCGACCAGTTGTGCTCGAACTCCGGCTGCTTGGTGGTCACCAGCAGTTTCTCCGGGCGCAGGGCATAGGTGATGTGCTTGTCTTCCACCGAGGTGGTGATGCCGTGGCCAACGTAGATCTTGCGCTCCAGTTCCGGGCTGGCAATGATCGCGTAGCCCTCGGCGTCATCGACCACATCGCCTTCGAACAGGTTGACGTTGCCGATGAACTCGCACACCAGGCGGCTGGTAGGCGTTTCGTAGATATCGACCGGCGAACCGATCTGGGCAATCCAGCCCAGGTGCATGATGGCGATGCGCTGGGCCATGGTCATGGCCTCTTCCTGGTCGTGGGTCACCATCACGCAGGTCACCCCCACGCGCTCGATGATCTCGACCAGTTCCAGCTGCATCTGCGAGCGCAGTTTCTTGTCCAGCGCGCCCATTGGCTCGTCAAGCAGCAGCAGCTTCGGGCGCTTGGCCAGCGAGCGGGCCAGGGCCACGCGCTGGCGCTGGCCGCCAGACAGCTGGTGCGGCTTGCGCTTGGCGTACTGGGTCATGTGCACCAGCTTGAGCATCTCGGCCACGCGGGCGTCGATCTCGGCCTTGGGCATTTTGTCCTGCTGCAGGCCGAAGGCGATGTTCTGCGCCACGCTCATGTGCGGGAACAAGGCGTACGACTGGAACATCATGTTGATCGGCCGCTCGTACGGCGGCATGTCGGTGATGTCGACGCCATCGAGGTAGATCCGCCCTTCGGTCGGGCGTTCGAAGCCTGCCAGCATGCGCAGCAAGGTGGACTTGCCGGAACCGGAGCCACCGAGCAGGGCGAAGATCTCGCCCTTGCGGATTTCCAGGGACACATCGTCCACAGCTACGGTTTCGTCGAATTTTTTCGTGACCCGGTCGATCTTGACCAGCACCTGCTTGGGTTGCTGGCCACCCTCGAGGGCTTTTTTATAGGCACCGGAGGCAACTGCCATGAGTGAAACTCCCAACAAGATTTTTGTGCCCGCGCGGCCTGCCTGGCAGGCGCCGGCGCGGGTCTGGATTGTTACTTGCCCGACTTGACCTTGGTCCAGCTGCGGGTCATCAGCCGTTGCACCTTGGGCGGCAACTCTGAATTGACGAACATCTTGTCCAGCACTTCCTGCGGTGGGTAAACCGCGGCGTCAGTCCTCACGGCCTGGTCCATCAGGTCGCCAGCCTTGGGGTTCGGGTTGGCGTAACCGACGTAATCACTGACCTGGGCGATAACCTCAGGTTTCAGCAAATAGTTGATGAAGGCATGCGCCTCTTTGACGTTCTTGGCGTCCTTGGGAATCGCCAGTACATCGAACCAGAGGTTGCCGCCTTCCTTGGGAATGGCGTAAGCCAGGTTCACGCCCTTCTTCGCTTCTTCAGCGCGGGCCTTGGCCTGGAACACATCACCCGAGAAACCCGCCGCGACGCAGATGTCGCCATTGGCCAGGTCGGTGATGTACTTGGACGAATGGAAGTAGGTCACGTAAGGGCGCACGGCCAGCAGCTTCTGTTCGGCCTTGGCGTAATCCTTGGGGTTGGTACTGTTGGGGTTCAGGCCCATGTAGTTGAGCACCGCCGGGAGCATTTCGTCCGCCGAGTCGAGGAAGGCTACCCCGCACTTGGACAGCTTCTTCATGTTCTCGGGCTCGAACAGCACGGCCCACGAGTCGATGGTGTCCACGCCTAGCGCGGCTTTCACTTTGTCGACGTTGTAGCCGATGCCGTTGGTGCCCCACAGGTAGGGCACCGCGTACTGGTTGCCCGGGTCGTTCTTTTCCAGGCGCTTCATCAGCGCCGGGTCCAGGTTCGAATAGTTGGGCAGCAGGCTCTTGTCGAGCTTCTGGAACGCGCCCGCCTTGATCTGCTTGCCGAGGAAATGGTTGGACGGAACGACCACGTCGTAGCCGGTATTACCGGCCAGCAGCTTGCCTTCCAGAGTTTCGTTGGAGTCGAACACATCCTGCACGGGCTTGATGCCCGTGGCTTTCTCGAAGTCCGCGAGTGTGGTCGGGCCGATGTAGTCGGACCAGTTATAGAAGTGCACCGTTGGCGCCGCTTGGACGCTGCATGCCAGCGTCAGGCCCGCGCCGGCCAGCAAGGCCTTGCGGAATACAGAAATAGACAAGTGGGTGGTCCTCACAATCAGTGCCTGGGTAGCGACAATGCTGCCGCACACGCAAAACCGGCGCGCAACTTACCTTCGCAGCTTCGATGCCGCAATGAACAATTGCCTTCCAAAGCCTCTGGGCCGGCATTTACCGGCCCGGAGGTACTGCCACCGGGCTTATTTGCCCGATTTGATCTTGGTCCAGCTGCGGGTGATCACACGCTGTACCGAAGCATCAGGCGCGGCGATCGCGTACAGCTTTTTCTTCACGTCGGCAGGCGGGTAGATGCTCGGGTCGCTGGTGATGTCTTTGTCGACCAACGGGGTCGCGGCCTGGTTACCGTTCGGGAAGCGCACGGCGTTGGTGATTTCAGCCATGATTTCCGGCTGCATCAGGAAGTTCATGAACTGGTAGGCAGCGTCTTTATGCTCGGCATCCTTGGGGATGGCGACCATGTCGTAGAAGGTACCGGCGCCTTCTTTCGGAATCACGTAGTCCACTTTGACCTTGTCGCCGGCTTCATGGGCACGGGCCTTGGACTGCTCCAGGTCACCCGAGTAGCCAACGGCCACGCAGATGTTGCCGTTGGCCATGTCGCCAATGTACTTGGACGAGTGGAAGTAGGTGATCGAAGGGCGGATCTTGAGGAACAGGTCCTCGGCAGCCTTCAGGTCATCCTTCTTGGTGCTGTCGGTCGGCAGGTCCAGGTAGTGCAGCGCGGCCGGCAGCATTTCGGTCGGCGCGTCGAGGAAGCTCACGCCGCAGCTTTTGAGCTTGGCGATGTTCTCTGGCTTGAACACCACGTCCCACGAGTCGATTTTGTCCACACCCAGCGCGGCCTTGACCTTCTCCGGGTTGTAGCCGATGCCGATCGAGCCCCACATGTACGGGAAGGCGTGCTTGTTGCCCTTGTCACTGGCATCGCCCACGGCCTTGAGCAGGTCGGGGTCGAGGTTTTTCCAGTTCGGCAGCTTGGAGCGGTCCAGCTCTTCGTACACACCAGCCTTGATCTGCTTGGCCAGGAAGTTGTTGGACGGCACCACGATGTCGTAGCCCGACTTGCCGGCCAGCAGCTTGGCCTCGAGGGTTTCGTTGCTGTCGAAGACATCGTACTTGACCTTGATGCCTGTCTGTTTCTCGAACTTGGCGATGGTGTCCGGAGCGATGTAGTCCGACCAGTTGTAGACGTTCAACACCTTGTCTTCAGCCTGAACAGCGGAGGCCATGGCGCCCATCAGGGCGGCGGCCAGCAACGTCTTGCCCATTTTCTTCATGCGTAATGCTCCAGAATTTTTGTTTAGCCTTCCGTTCAGCTGCCAGAACCCACGGTGCAGAGCGTGCGGCGACTGAAACAGTCGCTAGTCTGGCAAGTTACCGGGCCCTGTATCAAGGAAAGCAGGGCCTGGTAACGACTTAATGTCACTTCGCTAGCCTAGCAAACGCTCACCGAATCGCTTCGAGTGTCAGGTCCAGGCATTTGCGCGCCTTTTCTACCAGCTCATCAATCTCTGCATGGCTGATCACCAGCGGCGGCGCGATGATCATGGTGTCACCCACAGCGCGCATGATCAGGCCGTTTTCGAAACAGAAGTTGCGGCAGATCATGCCCACACCCTTGCCTTCGTAACGGCTGCGGGTGGCCTTGTCCTTGACCAGCTCGATCGCGCCGAGCAGGCCCAGGCCGCGTACCTCGCCCACCAGCGGGTGGTCCTGCAGCTCACGCAAACGCTTTTGCAAATACGGTGCCGCTTCCGTGCGCGCCTTCTCGACGATGTGCTCGTCGCGCAGGATGCGCAGGTTTTCCAGGCCTACGGCGGCGGCCACCGGGTGGCCCGAATAGGTGAAACCGTGGTTGAACTCACCCCCTTCGCTGATGACCTTGGCCACGGTGTCCCGCACGATCACCCCGCCCATGGGGATGTACCCGGAGGTCAGGCCCTTGGCGATGGTCATCAGGTCGGGCTGCAGCCCGTAGTAGTCGGAACCGAACCACTCGCCGGTCCGGCCAAAACCGCAGATCACTTCGTCGGCGACGAACAGGATGTCGTAACGAGCCAGAATCTCCTTCACCTTCGGCCAGTAGGTCTCAGGCGGGATGATCACGCCGCCGGCCCCCTGGATGGGCTCGGCGATGAACGCAGCAACGTTGTCCTCGCCGACCTCCAGAATTTTCTGCTCCAGCTGTTCGGCAGCCCACACCCCGAATTCGTCCGCCGTCATGTCGCCGCCTTCGCCGAACCAGTACGGCTGCGGGATGTGCACGATGCCCGGAATCGGCAGGCCACCCTGCTCGTGCATGCCGCTCATGCCACCCAGGCTCGCGCCGGCGACGGTCGAACCGTGGTAACCGTTGATGCGGCTGATGATGGTCTGCTTCTGCGGCTTGCCCTGCAGCGCCCAGTAATGGCGGACCATACGCAGCACCGTGTCGTTGCCTTCGGAGCCGGAGCCGGTGAAGAACACATGGGTCATGCCTTGCGGCGCCACCTCGGTGATCGCCTTGGCCAGCTCCAGCGCCGGCGGGTGGGCGGTCTGGAAGAACAGGTTGTAGTACGGCAGTTCACGCATCTGCTTCTCTGCCGCCTGCACCAGCTCTTCGCGGCCATAGCCAACGGCCACGCACCACAGGCCGGCCATGCCATCGAGAATCTTGTGCCCCTCGCTGTCCCACAAATGCACACCCTGGGCCTTGGTGATGATGCGTGGCCCCTTCTCTTTCAGCTGCTTGTAGTCACTGAAAGGTGCCAGGTGATGCTCCCCGCTCAGGGCTTGCCATTCACGGGTTTGCGGGTTGTTGACGCTCATGGGCTTCTCCGTAGTTCGGCCGCCGCGCACCTGCGGCGCCAGGGTTGATCAGACAGCAAACAGCAGGAACTCACGCTCCCAGGAGCTGATTACACGTTTGAAGTTCTCGTGCTCGGCGCGCTTGGTGGCGACATAGCCGGTAATGAATTTCTTGCCCAGGTACTGCACCAGCGCACGGCTGTTCTCCATGCGCTCCAGGGCATCTTCGATGGTCAGCGGCAGGCGCAGGTTGCGCCGTTCGTAACCACGGCCCTGCACCGGCGCACTGGCTTCGATACCTTCGACCATGCCGATGTAGCCACACAGCAGGCTGGCGGCGATGGCCAGGTAGGGGTTGGCGTCAGCGCCCGGCAGGCGGTTCTCGACCCGGCGGCTCTGCGGGCCGGCATCCGGTACACGCAAACCGACGGTGCGGTTTTCTTCGCCCCACTCCACGTTGACCGGCGCCGATGTGTCGGGCAGGAAGCGGCGGAAGGAATTGACGTTGGGGGCGAACAGCGGCAGCGCCTCGGGGATGAACTTCTGCAAGCCGCCAATGTGGTGCAGGAACAGTTCGCTCATGCTGCCATCTGCATTGCTGAAGATGTTCTTGCCCGTGGCCACGTCGACCACGCTCTGGTGCAGGTGCATGGCACTGCCCGGCTCGCCGGTCATCGGCTTGGCCATGAAGGTGGCCGCCACGTTGTGCTTGAGCGCTGCTTCGCGCATGGTGCGCTTGAACACCAGGATCTGGTCAGCCAGGTGCAGGGCGTCGCCATGACGGAAGTTGATTTCCATCTGCGCCGTGCCGTCTTCGTGGATCAGCGTGTCGAGGTCCAGTTGCTGCAGCTCGCACCAGTCGTACACGTCTTCGAACAACGGGTCGAATTCGTTCGCCGCTTCGATCGAGAACGACTGTCGGCCGGTTTCCGGGCGACCGGAACGGCCTACCGGCGGCTGCAGCGGGAAGTCCGGGTCTTCACTGCGCTTGGTGAGGTAAAACTCCATTTCCGGCGCGACGATCGGCTGCCAGCCTTTGTCGGCGTAGAGCTTGAGCACTTTTTTCAGCACGTTGCGCGGCGACAGTTCGACCGGGTTGCCCTTCTTGTCGTAGGTGTCGTGGATCACCTGCGCGGTGGGCTCGATGGCCCACGGCACGAGGAACACGGCGTTTTCGTCAGGGCGGCAGATCATGTCGATGTCGGCCGGGTCGAGCAATTCGTAATAGATGTCGTCGTCGACGTAGTCGCCGGTCACGGTCTGCAGCAGCACGCTCTCGGGCAGGCGCATGCCCTTTTCGGCAATGAATTTGTTGGTAGGCGAAATCTTGCCGCGCGTGATGCCGGTCAGGTCACTGATCATGCATTCGACTTCGGTGATCTTGTGCTCTTTCAACCAATCGGTGAGCTGGTCGAGGTTGTTACTCATAAATACCTCAGGAGGTAAGGTGGTCCGCAACTTGATTCTGGATGGAGAAGATTGCTAAAGCAAAAACCCCCGCGCAGAGCCACAGTGGATACACTGAAATCAGCTGTGTCCGAAATGAGTTCAAAAGGCAGGAAGATGAAACGAAGGGCGGCAAGCCGCTGCGAGGGCAGGTCCGGGAACGCCAAACGTCAATTATTGCGGCCAGGGCGGCAGCAACAGCGACGCAGCTTGCATGAACGGCGGAGGTACCCGATGGCACTGCGCACGCAGTGCTTTCAGGTCGCGGCAAGCGGACCATGTGACCCTCGTATTATTGTGTTCTGGGTTGAGACCGAGCTTAGCCTTGTTCATTTTTTTACACAACACCCGCGTAAAAAATAAAACACGGCACGCTTGAGATAGCTCTTTACCGGGGAAATAGCGGATAATGCCATGCCCCGATTTGCAGCAAATCTGCCGTAGATGGGCCATTTCAGGGCATCATGGGGTTGGCTTGACATCAGTATGGCTTTTCGGTTGACTGGTCTTGCAAGCCCCCCTTGATTGATATTTTTAACAACAAAGGTGTTGCATCATGTCGGTACCCCCGCGTGCCGTTCAGCTTAACGAAGCGAACGCGTTCCTTAAGGAACATCCTGAGGTTCTCTACGTTGACCTTCTGATTGCAGATATGAATGGTGTGGTGCGCGGCAAGCGCATAGAGCGCACCAGCCTCCACAAGGTTTACGAGAAAGGCATCAACTTGCCGGCCTCCCTCTTCGCCCTCGACATCAACGGTTCCACCGTCGAAAGCACTGGCCTGGGCCTGGATATCGGCGATGCCGACCGCATCTGCTATCCGATCCCAGACACACTCTGTAACGAACCGTGGCAAAAGCGCCCCACTGCCCAGCTGCTGATGACCATGCACGAGCTGGAAGGCGAGCCGTTCTTCGCCGACCCGCGCGAAGTGCTGCGCCAGGTGGTGAGCAAGTTCACCGACATGGGCCTGACCATCTGCGCCGCGTTCGAGCTGGAGTTCTACCTGATCGACCAGGAGAACGTGAACGGCCGCCCACAGCCACCGCGCTCGCCAATCTCGGGCAAACGCCCGCAGTCGACCCAGGTGTACCTGATCGACGACCTCGACGAATATGCCGACTGCCTGCAGGACATCCTCGAAGGCGCAAAGGAACAAGGCATCCCGGCCGACGCCATCGTCAAGGAAAGCGCCCCGGCGCAGTTCGAAGTCAACCTGCACCACGTGCCAGACCCGCTCAAGGCCTGCGACTACGCGGTACTGCTCAAGCGCTTGATCAAGAACATTGCGTACGACCATGAAATGGACACCACCTTCATGGCCAAGCCCTACCCGGGCCAGGCAGGCAACGGCCTGCATGTACACATTTCCGTGCTGGACAAAGATGGCAACAACATCTTCACCAGCGAGGATCCCGAGCAGAACGCCGCGCTACGTCACGCTGTCGGCGGTGTGCTCGAGACCCTGCCAGCGTCCATGGCGTTCCTCTGCCCGAACGTCAACTCCTACCGCCGCTTCGGTGCGCAGTTCTACGTACCGAACGCGCCAAGCTGGGGCCTGGACAACCGTACCGTGGCATTGCGCGTACCGACCGGCTCGGCCGATGCTGTGCGCATCGAGCACCGCGTAGCCGGTGCCGACGCCAACCCGTACCTGATGATGGCTGCCGTGCTGGCGGGCGTGCACCATGGCCTGACCAACCAGATCGAGCCAGGCGCGCCGATCGAAGGCAACTCGTACGAGCAACTTGAGCAGAGCTTGCCGAACAACCTGCGCGATGCCTTGCGTGAGCTGGACGACAGCGAGATTCTGAACAAGTACATCGATCCGAAGTACATCGACATCTTCGTCGCGTGCAAGGAAAGCGAGCTGGAGGAGTTCGAACACTCGATCTCCGACCTCGAGTACAACTGGTACCTGCATACCGTGTAAACAAAACGCCGCCGCCAAGATGTTCTGTACACGCTGAGATTGCCGGGGCCGCTTTGCGGCCCTATCGCCGGCAAGCCAGCTCCCACAGGGATCGCCTTAGGGCTGACAGGTGTTTGCCACAAGGTATGGCAGCGCCTGTTAGAGCGAGCGCCGCCCGCGCGGCGCAATCGCGAGCTGCGCTCGCTCCTACGTTTGTTTCGGGCCAATTATTCCTGTGGGATTCGCGCGCGAACGCCTTGGTGCATGCCTCAATATCGCGCCGTACAAACAAGGCGGCCGCGTGCGCCTGTCACAGGCGTTACTGGCCCGAAACAAACGTAGGAGCGAGCGCAGCTCGCGATTGCGCCGCGCGGGCGGCGCTCGATCTCACAGGCGCTGAAGATGCTCCGGCTACCCTTGCCAGGAACCATAGAATCTCCCACAGGTACTGCACAACCTTCAGGGCTGGCGCTTTCCCTGTGGGAGCCGGCTTGCCGGCGATAGGGCCGGTACAGATTTACAAAGACTTCTCGAAAATCTTCGAATTACGCTGGTAGTTGTACAGCGATGCCCGCGCTGCCGGCAGCCGCTCCACGCCACTCGGCGCAAAGCCACGTTCGCGGAACCAGTGCGCCGTGCGCGTGGTAAGCACGAACAGGGTACTCAAGCCCATTTGCCGCGCACGGCTCTCGATACGCTCCAGCAATTCGTCGCCCCGCCCACCATGGCGGTACTCCGGGTTGACCGCGAGGCACGCCAGCTCGCCGGCCTCGGAATCGGCAATCGGGTACAGCGCCGCACAGGCGATGATCATGCCTTCGCGCTCGACCACACTGAATTGCTCGATCTCACGCTCCAGCACCTCGCGCGAGCGACGCACCAGGATGCCCTGCTCCTCCAGCGGGCTGATCAGGTCGAGCAAGCCACCGACGTCTTCGATGGTCGCCTCGCGCACCACCTCGAACTGCTCCTGCGATACCAGCGTGCCGCCCCCGCCGCGGGTGAACAGCTCGGTCAGCAGGGCGCCGTCTTCGGCATAACTGACGATGTGGCTACGCGCGACGCCGCCCTTGCAGGCTTCAGCCGCAGCATCCAGCAACTCGCCCTGGTAATCGCTGCCCAGGCGCTGCAGGTGCGGGGCCACCTGTTGTGGGCGCAGCTCGCGTATCAGCTTGCCGTCTGCGTCCAGCAAACCTGGCTCGGCGCCGAACAGCAGCAGCTTGTCGGCACCCAGGTCGATGGCCGCGCGGGTAGCTACGTCCTCGCAGGCCAGGTTGAAGATCTCCCCGGTGGGTGAGTAACCCAAGGGCGACAACAGCACGATGGAGCGCTCGTCGAGCAGGCGGCTGATGCCCTTGCGGTCGACCCGGCGCACTTCGCCGGTATGGTGGTAGTCCACCCCTTCGAGCACACCGATCGGCCGTGCGGTGACCAGGTTGCCGGACGCCACGCGCAGGCGAGAGCCCTGCATCGGCGAGGCCGCGATGTCCATCGACAGGCGCGCCTCGATGGCCAGGCGCAGGGCGCCGACGGCGTCGATCACGCAGTCCAGGGTGGCGGCATCGGTGATGCGCAGGCCGCGGTGGTAATGCGGCGTCAGGCCGCGCTCAGCCAGACGGCTTTCGATCTGCGGGCGCGAGCCGTGCACCAGTACCAGGCGCACGCCAAGGCTGTGCAGCAGGACCAGGTCGTGGACGATATTGCCGAAGTTGGGGTGCTCTACCCCATCGCCAGGCAGCATGACCACGAAGGTGCAGTCGCGATGGGCATTGATGTACGGGGAGGCATGACGCAGCCAGTTGACGTAATCGGGCATGACAGGGCCTGTGGATAAGTGGACGGAGAACGGCGATACACGGGGCGTTCAGGATCATCGTCGGAACAGGCTTGCGGTCACGCGCGGTCTCCTCTAGGCAGGAACGAATCAGTACGATTGACGTTTAGTGCAGGCAATAGTGCCGGATCAGGTCACGCAATAGACGCACGGTAGGCTCGATTCGTGACATTTCAAGGTATTCGCCAGGCTGGTGGGCGCAGGCGATGTCGCCGGGGCCCAACACGATGGTCTGGCAACCCAGCTGCTGAAGATAAGGTGCTTCGGTGCCGAACGCCACCGCTTCGGCGCGATGGCCGGTCAGGCGTTCGGCTACCTGCACCAGCTCGGCATCGGCCGCCTGCTCGAACGGCGGCACCTCCGGGAACAGCGGTGCGTAGTCGATACGGACCTCGTGGCGCTCGGCCAGCGGCTGCAGTTTCTCGCGGATGGCCGACCGCAACTGCTCGGCATCCATGCCCGGCAAAGGCCTAAGGTCGAACTCCAGTGCGCACTGGCCGCAGATACGGTTTGGGTTGTCGCCGCCGTGGATGCAGCCAAAGTTCATGGTCGGGGTGGGCACGCTGAACTGTGGGTTGCGGTAGGTTTGCTGCCATTGCTGGCGCAGGCCCATCAGCTCGCCCATGACCGCGTGCATGGCTTCCATGGCGCTGTGGCCCAGGCTTGGGTCCGAGGAATGGCCGCTGCGCCCCAGGATATCGATGCGCTCCATTAGGATGCCCTTGTGCATGCGGATCGGCCGCAGCCCGGTCGGTTCGCCGATCACCGCCGCTCGCCCCAACGGCTGGCCGGCCTCGGCCAGGGCGCGGGCACCAGACATGGAGCTTTCTTCGTCACAGGTGGCGAGGATCAGCAGGGGCTGCTTGAAATCGTGCTCCAGCAGCGGAATGACGGCTTCGATGATCAGGGCGAAGAACCCTTTCATGTCGCAGCTACCCAGGCCAACCCAGCGCCCGTCGGTTTCTGTCAGCTTCAGCGGGTCACTGCGCCACAGTTGTTCGTCGTAGGGCACGGTGTCGCTGTGCCCCGCCAGCACAAGGCCGCCCGGGCCGGTGCCGCGGCTGGCCAGCAGGTTGAACTTGCCGGGGGTAACCTGCTGAATGTCACACTGGAACCCCAGGTCGCCCAGCCAACCGGCCAGCAGCTCGATGACCTGGCGGTTGGACTGGTCCAGCGCTGGCTGGGTGCAACTGACCGAAGGCGCGGCGATCAAGGCGGCAAACTGGTCTTTCAGCGTCGGCAACGGCATGCGCGTACTCCTGGGAAGCGTTGCCCATCATAACAATGCCTATCGTTCCCAAGGCAAGCGTGTGGGTTTCTTCGCGGGCGAGCCCGCGAAGAAACCACCGCGACCCGACAGAGCGCGGCCGACTGCTGTAAACTCCTTGCCAACCACGCCCCCTCCTTCGAGTCTGTGATGCACAAAGAAACCGAACTCAAGCTACGCGCCAGCCGCGAGACCCTTGCCGCCCTGCGCGAGCACCCTCTGCTGAAAAAGCGCAACAAGTCCGGCTGGCAGACCCGCGAACTGACCAACCAGTACTTCGACACTGCCGAGCGTGAGCTGTCTGCTGCCCGCGTGGCCCTGCGCCTGCGTCGCGATGGCGATGTGGTCATCCAGACCCTCAAGTGCCGCGGCCAAAGCGTAGCGGGCCTGTCGGAGCGCAATGAGTACGAGTGGAACCTGGACAAGCCCAAGCTGGACCTGAAAAAGCTCGATGCCACCTGCTGGCCCGAACAACTGGCCGGCCTGGACAAAAAGACCATCAAGCCACTGTTCACCACGGACTTCACCCGCGAGTTCGCCGAAATCGCCTGGGGCCGTGGCAAAAGCAAGGTGGTGATCGAGGCCGCGCTGGACCAAGGCTTCGTGGTCGCCGGCAAGCGCAAGGAAGCCATCTGCGAGCTGGAACTGGAGCTGCGCGAAGGTGAGCCGCAGGCACTGCTGGAACTGGCCGCCGAGCTGGCCGCCAGCCTGCCGTTGATGCCGTGCGACATCAGCAAGGCCGAGCGCGGCTACCGCCTGCTGGAGCCAGACAGCTATGAGCTGGGCCTGCCAGGGGCCGAGCTGGACGCGGAAATGGCCGTGGACGACGCCTACGCCGCCTTGGCCTGGCAACTGCTGGGCAGCAGCCAGCGCCTGGCCGAGCAGTACCGCCACAATGGCCACTGGCGCCTGTTGCAGGACTGGGTCGAGTGCCTGAGCGAACTGCGTGCGTTGACCGCCAGCCTGGGCCAGGCCGCACCGCGTGCCGCTACCCGTGAACTGCGCAGCAGCCTCGACGCCCTGCTGGAAGACTGGCGCCCGCTGGTGCAGGCCGGTAACGACGACGAAGACATCCGCCGCGCCGCGCCCGAGCAGTTTGCCGAAGAGCTGGAAGACGTGCGCTGGGGCCAGTTCTCCCTGGAAACCTCACGCTGGCTGCTGGCCCGCACCTGGACAGTGGAACGCAAGGGCCGTGGCGAACGCCAGGGCAAGGCGCAGCTGGCCAGCTGGATGGGCCATTTGCTGGGTGAAGAAGGCCGTGCACTGAAGCTGCCGCTGTACACCCAGCGCCCCGAAGACCTGGCTGAGCAGCTGCCGCGGATCGAACAATTGCTGGCCTGGCTGCACCACGCCCGCCAGGTGCTGGAAGCACCGCAGATGGACCGCCTGTATGGCGACCTGAAGAAGCTGCACGAGCTGGCCGAACTGCCGATCAGCGATGAAGTGCTGGAAGCACGCATCGACCAGGCTCGGGCAGTCGACCAGAGCCGTGGCTGGAAGCATCTGCTCAAGGCCTGATGCGGCCCTGTAGGAGCGGCCTTGCGTCGCGAAAGGGGTGCGAAGCGCCCCCGGGATCTGCGCTTCAAGCAGATACTGCCGGGGCCGCTTTGCGGCCCTTTCGCGACGCAAGGCCGCTCCTACAAGGGACCACGTCAGCGGGTCCGCAGCGGCAGGCTTGTAGTGGACTTGATCTCTGAAAGCGCCACAATCGAGTTCACTTCCTGAATCCCCGGCACGTTCGACAGCTTTTCGAAGAAGAACCGCTCATAGGCCTCGATATCCGAGGTAACGATGCGCAGCAAAAAATCCACCGCGCCCATCAGCACATAGCATTCCAGCACCTCCGGGAAGCCGCGAATGGCCTCGGTGAATTCGGTAAAGTTGGAGCGCCCGTGGGCATTGAGCTTCACCTCGGCGAATATCTGGGTGTTCAAGCCGATCTTCTTGCGGTCGAGCAAGGTCACCTGCCCACGAATCACCCCCTCGTCCTTCAAACGCTGGATACGCCGCCAGCACGGCGACTGTGACAGCCCCACACGCTCGGCAATCTGCGCGCTGGAAAGCGAAGCGTCCTCTTGCAGCAGTTCAAGAATGCGCCGATCGTAGGCGTCCAGCTCGCTATGCATTGCTGTTTCTCCATAGTGGGTGCTGACGAATTGCTCAATTCGGTAGCCAAGCAAAATGGTCAAATCATAGCGAATAAAGGCTGCCTTATGCCTGTCAGTTAAGCGTTACTGGGGCTGCTTTGCAGCCCTTCGCGGGCACGCCCGCTCCCACACGTTAGGCGCTGAACTCAAGAAATGCGCGATCCCCTGTGGGAGCGGGCGTGCCCGCGAAGGGTCGCAAAGCGGCCCCAAATTACTTAACTGACTGGCATTGGCCTATAGCCTCGCGGAATGCCTCTACACCGTACGTGTAAAACCCCGAAACCCTTCCCCCGTGATGCCAGCGCCCCGCCCGGCTAGCCTGATCGGCACATTCCCGATCAGGCACGGACGCCCAGCATGCATAGCCCCCACACAATGACCCTCGACCTTGAACACGTGCTCGCCGCCCTGGTCGCCGACCAGCACCTGCACGCCAACGACGCCGAGCACGTGCTCGACAACGCCGCCGCCCACCCCGCTTGCCATCCGCTCGAACAGATCGCCGCCTGCAGCCTGGAACACCGCCAACAGCCTGGCCAGCAGCTGGACCTTGAGCACCTTTGCCAATGGCTGGCCCGCAAGGTCGGCCAGCCTTACCTGCGCATCGACCCCATGCAGCTCGACCTGCCCCAGGTCAGCGGCCTGATCGCACCGGCCTTCGCCCAGCGCCACGGCATCCTCATCGTCGCAGCCGACGCCCTCGGCGTTACCGTCGCCAGTGCCGAGCCCTACCAGAACGACTGGCAGGCCGACCTGGCCCGCAGCCTGGGCCGGCCGATTCGCCGGGTGCTGGCCAGCCCGTTGCAGATCCGCCAGGCAGGGCAGTCGTTCGAGCACCTCGCCCAGTCGGTAAAAGGCGCGCAATACCAGCAGGCCGCCGGCCTGGGCGAACTCGAGCAACTGCTGGAACTGGGCAAGCGCCAGGCCGAAGCCAGCGCCGACGACGCGCACATCGTGCACATCGTCGACTGGTTGCTGCAGTACGCTATCGAACAACGTGCCAGCGACATTCACCTGGAACCCCGCCGCGATCAGGGCCAGTTGCGCTACCGCATCGACGGCCTGCTGCATAACGTGTACGCCTTTCCTGCCGGCGTAACCTTGGCACTGGTCAGCCGCCTCAAGCACCTGGGGCGCATGGATGTGGCGCAAAAGCGCCGGCCGCAGGACGGCCGCCTGCACAGCCGCCTGCCCGGCGGCGGTGAGGTCGAGCTACGGCTGTCGACCCTGCCAACCGCCTACGGCGAAAAGCTGGTGCTGCGCCTGTTCGACCCGCAGCAACTGCACGAGGGCTTCGACCGCCTCGGCCTGCAAGGCCAGCAACTGGCCCAGTGGCAGCGCCTGCTGGGCAAGCGCCAGGGCATCATCCTGGTGACGGGCCCCACCGGCTCCGGCAAGACCAGCACGCTGTATACCAGCCTCAAGCTATTGGCCACGCCACAGGTCAACCTGTGCACCATCGAAGACCCCATCGAGCGCCTGGAGCCGGCGTTCAACCAGTTGCAGGTGCAGCCCGCCCTGGACCTTGGTTTTGCCGCCGGGGTACGCGCCCTGCTGCGTCAGGACCCGGACATCATCATGATCGGCGAAATTCGCGACCGCGAAACGGCCCTGGTGGCTGTACAGGCCGCACTGACCGGGCATTTGGTGCTGTCTACCCTGCACACCAACGATGCCTGCGCGGCCATCACCCGCCTGCAGGAACTGGGCGTGGCCGACTACCTGATCAAGGCGACGCTGGTCGGCGTCATGGCCCAGCGCCTGGTACGCACCCTGTGCCCGGACTGCCAAGCGAATACCTGCGCCCACTGCCGTACCTGCCGAGGCACCGGCTTTCATGGCCGCACCGGTTTATTTGAACTGCTCGAGCCCAGCGACCAGCTGCGCGCGCTGATCGGCCGGGATGCCGACCTGACCATTCTGCGGCAACAGGCCCGGGCCGATGGCCTGGTGGACCTTCGCCGTTGTGGCGAGGCCAAGGTGACCACTGGGCAGACCTGCATGCATGAGGTGCTGCGCGTCTGCGGCTGACGAAAAGCCCCGGCATTCAGGAACTTGCCCCATTGGAAAAGATCCAACGGCGCATCTTCAACCCCCACCCTTCGAGGTGTTTCAACATGCGTCTCAAAACTGCCGTTGCCGCCGCTGCCCTGCTCTCGCTGCCTATGGGCTCGGCCATGGCTGATACCTTTTGGCGTAACGTGATTTCTTCCGGGGCAACGACTGGTTCGACCTACCTGACGTCGCGGGACCACAAGCTTGTCCTCGCCGCGCAGGACGACGCCAGCAGCTTCGTTGCCAGCGAAGGTGCGATTCGTGGGCCGTTCCTGGAAGCCGCCATGCACCAGGCGCGGGCCGAGAACCCGGGGCTGCAGGCCTCGGACATGGAGCTGGCCAATGCCATCCTGGCCAAGAATGCGGTAGCCGAGTAAAACCCCGGGGCGCGCGCTGCGCGCCCAATCGGTCACCCCTGCGCTATCAGCGATAAGCCTCCACCGGCACACAGGCACAGAACAGGTTGCGGTCCCCATACACGTTGTCGACCCGGTTAACCGCCGGCCAGTACTTGTGTTGGCGCACATGCGCAACCGGCGCCACCGCCTGCTCCAGGCTGTAGGGCCTGTCCCATATACCCAGGACATCGGCCAAGGTATGCGGCGCATGCCTGAGCGGGCTGTTCTCTGCCGGCCACTTGCCATCCTGAACGTCCGCGATCTCCGCGCGAATTGCCAGCATCGCTTCGATAAAGCGGTCCAGCTCGGCCTTGGACTCACTTTCGGTCGGTTCCACCATCAGCGTACCCGGCACCGGGAACGACATGGTCGGTGCATGGAAGCCGTAGTCCATCAGGCGCTTCGCCACGTCCTCCTCGCTGATGCCCGTCAGCGCCTTCAACGGCCGCAGATCGAGTATGCACTCATGCGCCACGCGCTGGTTACGCCCGCGGTAGAGCACCGGGAAGGCTCCAGCCAGCTGGCTGGCCAGGTAGTTGGCAGAGAGGATCGCCACCTCGCTGGCGTCCGCCAGTTGCGGGCCCATCATGGCAATGTACATCCAGCTGATCGGCAGAATGCTGGCGCTGCCCCAGGGCGCAGCGCTGACCGCACTGTTGCTCGGATCCAGGCCGGGGACCGGTACCACCGGGTGGCTGGCGACGAAGGGTTGCAGATGAGCGCGAACACCGATCGGCCCCATGCCCGGACCACCACCGCCGTGGGGGATGCAGAAGGTCTTGTGCAGGTTCATGTGCGACACATCGGCACCGATGTCGGCAGGGCGCGCCAACCCCACCTGGGCATTGAGGTTGGCGCCGTCCATGTACACCTGGCCGCCGTGCTGGTGCACCACGTCACAGATTTCGCGAATGCCCTCTTCGTACACGCCGTGGGTTGAGGGGTAGGTGATCATCAGGCACGACAGGCGCTCACCGGCTGCACCGGCCTTGGCCTTGAGGTCTGCCAGGTCGACGTTGCCGCCCTGATCGCAATCGACTATCACCACCTCCATGCCGGCCATCTGTGCCGACGCCGGGTTGGTGCCGTGGGCCGACGACGGGATCAGGCACAAGGTACGCTGCGGTTGCTGGCAGCTGCGGTGGTAGCGGGTAATCGCCATCAGGCCAGCGTACTCACCCTGGGCCCCGGAGTTGGGCTGCATGCAGATGGCATCGAAGCCGGTAATGGTGCACAGCCAGCTTTCCAGCTCGTCGATCATCGCCTTGTACCCGACGGCCTGCCCCGCCGGGGCGAACGGGTGCAGCTGAGCGAAAGCAGGCCAGGTGATCGGGATCATCTCGCTGGTAGCATTGAGCTTCATGGTGCAGGAGCCCAGCGGAATCATCGACTGGTTCAGCGCCAGGTCCTTGTTCTCCAGCTGCTTGAGGTAGCGCAGCATCTCGGTTTCGCTGTGATGCAGGTTGAACACCGGGTGGGCAAGGAACGGCGAATGCCGCACCAGGCTGGGCGGAATGCCTTCGGCCAGGGCCGACTGGTCAAGCGCGGCGATGTCCAGCCCGTGGTCAACCCCCACGAAAATGTCCAACAGGCGCAGCACTGTCTGCTCGTTGCAGGTTTCATCCAGGCTCACGCCCAGGTGGCCGCGGCCCAGTATGCGCAGGTTGACCTGTGCGGCTTCAGCGCTCTCGATGATGGCTGCCTGTGCGCCACCCACGTCGAGGGTAAGGGTGTCGAAGAAGTGCTGGTTGAGGCGCTTGATGCCTTTGGCCGCAAGGCCGGCCGCCAGAATGACCGTCAGCCGGTGCACGCGCTGGGCAATGCGCTGAAGGCCTTGCGGGCCGTGGTAGACCGCGTAGAAGCCGGCGATGTTGGCCAGCAGCACCTGCGCCGTGCAGATGTTGGAGTTGGCTTTTTCACGGCGGATATGCTGCTCGCGGGTTTGCAGGGCCATGCGCAGCGCGGTGTTGCCACGGGCATCACGCGACACGCCGATGATGCGCCCGGGCATGGCCCGCTTGTAATCGTCGCGGCAGGCGAAATACGCCGCATGTGGCCCGCCGTAACCCATCGGTACACCAAAGCGCTGGCTGGAACCCAACACCACATCGGCGCCCAGCTCGCCGGGCGGCGTGAGCAGTACCAGGCTGAGCAGGTCGGCAGCCACGCAGGCCAGGGCGTGCTGGCCATGCAAGTGCTCGATCAGCGGGCGCAGGTCGCGCACCTCGCCGTGGGTATCGGGGTACTGCAGCAAGGCGCCGAATACCGCATGCGTGTTCAGCTTATCCACAGAGTCGATGATCAGTTCGAAGCCGAAGCCTTCGGCGCGGGTCTTGAGCACTGACAGGGTTTGCGGGTGGCAGTGCTCATCGGCGAAGAATGCATTGCTCTTGCTGCGCGCCACGCGCTTGGCCAGGGCCATGGCCTCGGCGGCGGCAGTCGCCTCGTCCAGCAGCGAGGCGTTGGCCAGGGCCAGCCCGGTCAGGTCGATGACCATCTGCTGGTAGTTCAGCAGCGCCTCCAGCCGGCCCTGGGCTATTTCGGGCTGGTAAGGCGTGTAGGCGGTGTACCAGCCGGGGTTTTCCAGCACGTTGCGCAGGATGACCGTGGGGGTGATGGTGCCGTGGTAGCCCATGCCGATCAGGCTGGTCCATACCTGGTTTTGCGCAGCATAACCCGCGAGTTTGGCCAAGGCCGCCTGCTCGTCGAGTGCCGGTGGCAGGTCGAGGGGGCGCTGCAGGCGGATGCCTGGCGGAACGGTTTGCTCGATCAGCTCGGCGCGGCTCGCCACGCCCAGTGCATTGAGCATGGCCTGCTGCTCGGCGGCATCCGGGCCCAGGTGGCGACGCAGGAACGGGTTGAGCTCTTGCAGTTGATGCAGGGACGGCGACTGGGACATGACCACGCTCTCTTCCTGGAACAGCTCTCATGGAGACTACAAGTCTAGGAAGGGATTGCCGGTTGTGCGGGGAAACTTGTTTGGTCAGTACCGGCCCTATCGCCGGCAAGCCGGCTCCCACAGGGATCGCATCAGGGCTGACAGATGTTTGTCAGAAGACATGCAGCGCCTGTGAGAGCTAGCGCCGCCCGCGCGGCGCATGCCTCATTATCGCGCGGTACAAACAAGGCGGTCGCGCGCACGTGGCACAGGGGTTACTGGCCCAAAACAAACGTAGGAGCGAGCGCAGCTCGCGATGCGCCGCGCGGGCGGCGCTCGATCTCACTGGCACTGCATATCTTGTGGCGACCACCTGTCAGCCCTGATGCAATCTCTGTGGGAGCTGGCTTGCCGGCGATCAGGCCTGAAGCCTTATTCGCCGATAGCGGCCTTGTAACCAGCAGCATCCAGCAGCTTGTCCAGCTCGGCCTTGTCGCTTGGCTTGAGCTTGAAGATCCACGCCCCGTAAGGCTCTTCGTTGAGCTGCTCCGGGCTGTCAGCCAGCTCTTCGTTCACCGCGATCACTTCGCCACCCACCGGGGCATAGATGTCCGAAGCGGCCTTGACCGACTCGACCACACCGGCAGCGTCGCCCGCGGCGAACACCTTGCCGACTTCGGCAAGCTCGACGAACACCACGTCACCCAAGGCCTCCTGGGCGTGGTCGCTGATGCCCACGGTGACGCTGCCGTCAGCTTCCAGGCGGGCCCACTCGTGGCTTTCGGCGAAACGCAGTTCGGCGGGGATATTGCTCATGTCTTGAATTCCTCGATTGGCTCAGCGGTACGCCCGCCGGTAAATAATGGTTCAGATCAGGATCTTGCCGTGGCGCACGAAGGTCGGTTTGACCACCCGCACCGGGTACCACTTGCCGCGAATTTCCACCTCGGCCCGGTCACCAGTGGCCATGGGCACGCGCGCCAAGGCAATGGACTTGCTCAGCGTAGGCGAGAAACTACCACTGGTGATCTCCCCTTCGCCAATACCGGCGACACGCACGACCTGATGGGCGCGCAGCACGCCGCGCTCTTCCAGTACCAGGCCGACCAGTTTTTCCTGCACACCGTGCTCGATTTCCGCCAACAGGGCAGCGCGGCCAATGAAGTCACGCTCGGCAGGCTCCCAGGCAATGCTCCAGCCCAGGTTGGAGGTAAGCGGGGTGTGCTGCTCGTCAATGTCCTGGCCGTACAGGTTCATGCCGGCTTCCAGGCGCAGGGTGTCGCGGGCGCCAAGGCCGCTGGGGGCGATGCCAGCACCCACCAGGTCGTTGAAGAAGCCCACGGCCTGGTCGCCAGGGAAGATGATCTCGAGGCCGTCTTCACCGGTATAACCGGTGCGGGCAATGAACCAGTCGCCTTCGGCAAAGCCCTCGAATGGGCGCAGTTCGCGGATCAGCGCGGCACGCGCGGCGCTAAGCAGGGGCGCAACCTTTTCTCGGGCACGCGGGCCCTGGATGGCAAGGATGGCCAGGTCGGGGCGGACCTTGAAGTGCACGGCAAAACCGTCACGCTGCTGCTGCAGCCAGCCCAGCACCTTGGCGCGGGTAGCGGCGTTGGTGACCAGGCGATAGCCATGTTCCGTACGGTATACGATCAGGTCGTCGATCACTCCGCCCTGCGCCTGCAGCAGCGGACTGTATAGCGCTTTGCCAGTGTCGCCGAGGCGGGCCACATCGTTGGCCAGCAGGCGCTGCAGCCAGGCGGTGGCATCGCTACCATCGACATCGATCACAGTCATGTGGGAGACATCGAACACCCCGCAATCGCTGCGCACCTGATGGTGCTCCTCGACCTGCGAGCCATAGTGCAGGGGCATGTCCCAGCCACCGAAATCGACCGTTTTGGCGCCTAGCGCCAGGTGCAGGTCGTACAAAAGCGTGCGCTGTCCCATGGGTTTCTCCTTCCGGGCGTGGCGAAGCGGCGGCGGTCGATGACGTTGCGCGTCAGCTCTTGTTGTTTGACACCCGCCGCGCGAATGCCGCGCATTGTAGCCGCAAGCCCGCGCGCTGGCACCCTCAGTGACCGTGGCCGGGTCGACGGGCCGAACGGCGGATCAGGCCGATGACCGGCAACAGGCCCACCAGCACCAGCGTCAGGGCGGGCAACGACGCTCGCGCCCATTCGCCTTCACTGGTCATCTCGAAAACCCGCACAGCAAGCGTGTCCCAGCCGAACGGCCGCATCAGCAAGGTGGCCGGCATTTCCTTGAGTACGTCGACAAACACCAACAAGGCGGCGCTGAGGGCGCCAGGCAGCAACAGCGGCAGGTAGACCTTGAGGAACAACCTGGCACCGCCGACACCCAGGCTGCGTGAAGCCTCGGGCAAAGAAGGCCGAATGCGCTCCAGGCTGCTTTCCAGTGGCCCGTAAGCTACGGCGATAAAGCGCACCAGGTAAGCCAGCAGCAAGGCCGACAGGCTGCCCAGCAGCAACGGTTTGCCGGCCCCGCCCAACCAGCCGGACAACGGGATGACCAGCTGGTTGTCCAGGTAACTGAAGGCCAGCATGATCGACACCGCCAACACCGAACCGGGCAAGGCATAGCCCAGGTTGGCCAGGCCGACCCCGGCGCGTATGCCGGCGCTCGGCGCCTGGCGTCGGGCGAAGGCCAGCAGCAATGCTGCGCTCACGGTGAGCAGCGCGGCCATGGCGCCCAGGTACAAGGTGTGCGACACCAGGCCGACATAGCGCTCGTCCAGGTCATGCCGCCCGCGCTGCCAGAACCACACCAGCAGTTGCAGCAGCGGGATGACGAAGGCGCAGGCGAACACCAGCAGGCACCAGCCGCTGGCCAGCAACGCCTTCAGCCCGCGCAAGCGGTACAGCGCCTGCCCGCGTGGCCGCTCGTTGCCACTGCGGCTGGCGCCGCGGGCACGGCGCTCGCCGTACAGCACCAGCATCACCGCCAGCAGCAAAAGGCTGGCCAGCTGGGCTGCGCTGGACAGGCTGAAAAACCCGTACCAGGTCTTGTAGATGGCTGTGGTGAAGGTGTCGAAATTGAACACCGCCACCGCGCCGAAATCGGCCAGGGTTTCCATCAGCGCCAGGGCGACACCGGCGCCGATCGCCGGCCGCGCCATGGGCAGCGCCACCCGCCAGAAGGCCTGCAAGGGTGATAACCCAAGCACCCGCGCGGCCTCCATCAAGCCTTTGCCCTGTGCCAGGAACGCCGTGCGCGCCAGCAGGTAGACATAGGGGTAGAACACCAGCACCAGCACGATGATGACCCCGCCGGTAGAGCGCACCCGGGGCAGGCGCATGGGGCCGAATACCTCGCGCAGTGCGGTCTGCACCGGGCCCGCGAAGTCCAGCAGGCCGACGAACACGAAAGCCAGCACATAGGCGGGTATGGCGAACGGCAACATCAGCGCCCAGTCCAGCCAGCGCCGGCCGGGGAACTCACAGAGGCTGGTGAGCCAGGCCAGGCTGACGCCCAGCACGGTGACGCCGATGCCCACCCCCAGAACCAGCGTCAGGGTGTTACCCAGCAGGCGGCTCATCTGGGTGTCGAGCAGGTGCGACCAGATCTGCACGTCTATGGATTGCCACGACAGCAGCAGCACGCTGAGGGGCAGGAGCACCAGGGCAGCGATCAGCGATACCGGCAAGTACCAGCGGCGTTGGGGGGTGTGGGACAAGGTGAATGTCTCTATGGCTGGTTTGCGACCGCTTTGCGGTCGTTCGCGGGCTCGCCCGCTCCCACAGGGACTGCCCAAATCTCAAGGGCAGTGCAGATCCTGTGGGAGCGGGCGAGCCCGCGAAGAGGCCCTTTCAGGCCCCGAGAGGATAAAGCCCGGCGCTTAATTCCAGCCAGCCCGATCCATCAGGCGGATGGCTTCAGCCTGGCGTTTGCCGGCAATTTCCACCGGAATGCTGTCTGCCTTGAAGCTGCCCCACGCTGCCACCTCTTCCGATGGCCTGACCTTCGGGTTGGCCGGGAATTCCTGGTTGATGTCGGCGAACAGTTTCTGCGCTTCTTCACCCGTCATCCACTCCACCAGCTTGGTCGCCGCCTCGGGGTGCGGTGCATGTTTGGTCAGGCCAATGCCCGACAGGTTCACGTGCACGCCACGGTCGCCCTGGTTGGGCCAGAAGAGCTTCACCGGCAACTGCGGGTTCTGCTTGTGCAGGCGGCCGTAGTAGTAGGTGTTGACGATGCCCACGTCGCACTGGCCGGCCTCGATGGCCTGGATCACCGCGTTGTCGTCGGAGAACACATCGGTGGACAGGTTGTTGACCCAGCCTTTGACGATTTGCTCGGTCTTCGCCTCGCCATGGGTTTCGATCAGGGTGGCGGTCAGCGACTGGTTGTAGACCTTTTTCGCCGTGCGCAGGCACAGGCGGCCTTCCCATTGCTTGTCGGCCAGGGCCTCGTAGGTGCTCAACTCTGCCGGTTTGACCCGCTCGCTGGAGTAGACGATGGTGCGCGCGCGCAAGCTGAGGCCGGTCCAGTCATGGGACGAGGCGCGGTACTGCGGCGGAATGTTCTGGTCGATGGTGGCGGACTTGATCGGCTGCAGGATGCCCATTTGCTCGGCCTGCCACAGGTTGCCGGCATCGACGGTCAGCAGCAGGTCGGCCACGCCATTGTCGCCCTCGGCCTTGATGCGCTGCATCAGCGGCGCTTCCTTGTCGGTGATGAACTTGATCTTGACGCCGGTTTTGGCGGTATAGGCATCGAACACCGGCTTGATCAGCTCATCGATGCGCGAGGAGTACACCACCACTTCTTCCGCTGCCTGGGCGGTGCCGCCGAACAAAGTCAGGGCCAGGGCGGCCAGTAGGGGCTTGCGTGGCAACATGGAAAGCGCTCCTCGGAAGGTATGAGAGGCGCAAATGGTAGTGAATCCCATTTTCTTGCTCATCCTTTGAGCCGTTACCGGATGTTGCAGAGGGGCCGCAAAGCGGCCCCGGCCATCTCAAGCCCTGGCCAATTCCGGCAAATCCCCGGACAGCCCCAACGCCTGGCGCACGAACATCGCCTTGGCTTCGGGCATCTGCTGCACCAGCTTCAGCCCACTGTTGCGCAACCAGCGCAACGGCAGCGGGTTGGCCTGGAACAACCGCTCGAACCCTTCCATCGCCGCCATCAGCGCCAGGTTATGCGGCATGCGCCGGCGCTCGTAACGGCTCAGTACCTTCACATCCGCCAGCCGTTCGCCACGCTCGCAGGCCTTGCCCAGTACGTCGGCCAGCACCGCCGCATCCAGAAACCCCAGGTTGACGCCCTGCCCGGCCAAGGGGTGGATGGTGTGGGCCGCATCACCCACCAACGCCAGGCCGTGCTCCACGTAGCGCTTGGCGTGACGCTGACGCAGCGGTACACACACACGTGGGTCGGCCTGCAACACGCTCCCCAGGCGCCCCTCGAAGGCCCGCTCCAGGGCCTGCACGAAGGCAGCGTCATCCAGCGCCATCAACCGCTCGGCCTGCTCCGGCGTGGTCGACCAGACGATCGAGCACCAGTCTTGCTGGCCACCTCGGGTCAACGGCAGGAAGGCCAGCGGCCCCTCATCGGTGAAGCGCTGCCAGGCTGTGGCCTGGTGCCCGGCGCTGCAACGCACGCTGGTCACGATGGCGTGGTGCAGGTAATCCCATTCGCGGGTGTCGCAACCGGCCAGCCGCCGCACGGCCGAATGGGCGCCATCGGCCGCGACCACCAGCGGCGCGCGCAGGCGCCGGCCATCGGCCAGGGTCAGCAGCCAGTCATCGCCAGAGCGGCGCAGTTGTTCCAGCCGCGCGTTGGCCAGCAGGCCGACATCGCTGTCGTGCAGGCGCTCCAGCAGGCTGTCCTGCACCACGCGGTTCTCGACGATATGGCCGAGCACCTGGGCGTGCACGCTGGCGGCCGAAAAGTGGATCTGCCCGGTGCCGCTGCCGTCCCACACATGCATGTCGGAATACGGCGTGGCACGCCGCTGGGCAATGCCTTCCCAGGCACCGAGGCGTTCGAGAATGCGCTGGCTGGCGGCCGACAATGCGCTGACACGCGGTTCGAACGGAGCCTGGGCATCGAACGGCTTGACCGTCAGCGGGCCGCCGTCGAGCAAGAGGATTTGCAAGCCACTGTGGCGTAACGCCAGGGCCAGGGCGCTGCCGACCATACCGGCACCGACAATCAACAGATCTGCGCGCATTTCCATGCCTACGCCAGCCTCGCTTGCGGCTTGAGCCGCACATATAGGGTTTTATCGACCCGCGCCACCAGTTCGCCGGCGCCATCGCGGATATCGACCTGCACACGCGGCAGGCACTTCTTGCCGGTAGCGGTCTGCTGGCGAATGTCGTCCAGCAGCGCGTCATCGACGTGGAATTCGGCAAACACCGGGCCTTTGCCCGGCGCGATGAAATCGATGCTGGCGGCCTTGTCCCAGACAATGTAGTCGCGCCCCAGCTGCTCGATCAGCAACAGCATGTAGAACGGGTCGACCATGGCATACAGGCTGCCGCCAAACTGGGTACCGACGTAATTGCGGTTCCAGCGCGTCAGCTTCATCGCCACCTTCACGCTGCGCAGGTCCGGGCTGATGTGCTGCACGCGGATACCTGCCCCCAGGTAAGGCGGGTAAAGGTTCAACAGCCAGCGCAGCATGCGCGCCCGGCGCGCGCGTTTACGTGGGTTGCTCATGCCTGGCCCTGCCGGTCGGGGCGGGTGCCCAGGCCCATCGCCTGGCGAGCGAACCAGCTTTTGGCCGGTGGCAGCAGGTCGAGCCCGAGCAGGCCCAGGTTGCGCCCGGCGGCCAGCAACGGCTGCTGGCTGCCGAACAGGCGGGTGACCTGGTCGGAGAAGCCGATGGTCATGGCCTGGTCCAGGCGCTGGCGCTGGTGATAGGCCTGCAGCGTGGCCAGGTCGCCCGGGCGCTGCGGGCCGGCAAGCAGCGCCTCGGCCAACGCCTGCACGTCACGCAACGACAAGTTGAACCCCTGCCCGGCAATCGGGTGCAAGCTGTGCGCAGCGTTGCCCAGCACCACCAACTGTGGCCGCACCTGCTCCTGGGCTTCGATCAACGACAGCGGGTACAGATGCCGTGCACCCACCTGGCGCAGCGCGCCCAGCCGATAGCCGAACACACCCTGCAACTCGCGCAGGAAGCTGCGCTCGTCGATCGCGGCCAGGCGTTTTGCGTCCATGCCCTGGCGGGTCCATACCAGCGCGCAGCGGTTATCCGGCAATGGCAGCAGGGCCATGGGGCCGTCTTCGGTGAAGCGCTCGAAGGCCTGGCCGCCATGGGCCTCGCCAGGGCTGATGTTGGCGATCAGGGCGCTTTGCTGGTAGGGCGTATGGCGTACCTGGATGCCCAGTTGCTCGCGCAAACCAGAACGGCCGCCGTCGGCCAGCACTGCCAGGTCGCATTGCAGCTGGGTATCGTCGTTCAAGCGCAGCTGGTAGCCACCGTCGACCGCCTGCAGCGCGGCCACTTCTGCCGGGCAGCGCCAGCTGACCACCTCGCGGTCCAGGCCTTGCCACAGGCACTGGCCCAGCCAGGCGTTCTCCACCACGTAACCCAGCGCCGGCACGCCTTCTTCCTGGGCGTCCAGGCGGGTGGCGCCAAAGCGGCCACGGTCGGAGACGTGAATCTGCCGGATCGGCTCGGCGCGCTGGCCAATGGCCTGCCACAGGCCCAGTTGCTGGTAGATCTGCTGGGTGCCGAAGGACAAGGCCGAAGAGCGGGCATCGTAGCTGGGCTGGTAACTGTCGCCAGGGGCGAACGGCTCGATCAGCAGGATCTTCCAGCCTCTGGCCTTGGCCCCGGCCTGCAAGGCCAACGCCAGGCTGGCACCCACCAGGCCGCCACCAATGATTGCCAGGTTTACCCGGTTCATGCGGCGTCCTTGCGTGCAGCCTGCATCAGCGCCTCGATCTCGGCGACCGTGCGTGGCACGCCCGAAGTGAGGATTTCACAACCTTGCCTGGTCACCACCACGTCGTCCTCGATCCTTACGCCAATGCCGCGCCACTTCTTGGCCACGGCCTGATTGTCGGCACCAATGTAGATACCCGGTTCGACGGTCAGCGCCATACCCGGTTCCAGCACCCGCCATTCACCCCCCACCTTGTACTCGCCCACATCGTGCACATCCATGCCCAGCCAGTGGCCGGCGCGGTGCATGTAGAAGGCGCGGTAGGCTTCGCTGTCGATCAGCGCCTGCACATCGCCTTCCAGCAGGCCCAGTTCCACCAGCCCGGTGGTGATGACCCGCACGGTCGCCTCATGGGCATGGTTCCAGTGCTTGCCGGGGGCGATTTCGGCGAACGCGGCCGCCTGCGCCTTGAGCACCAGCTCGTAGATAGCCTTCTGCTCGGGTGAAAAGCGCCCGCTGACCGGGAAGGTGCGGGTGATGTCACTGGCGTAGCAGTCGATTTCGCAGCCGGCGTCGATCAGCACCAGGTCGCCCTCCCTGAGCGGTGCGTCATTCTGCTGGTAGTGCAGGATGCAGCCATTGCGCCCAGCGGCAACGATGGAACCGTAGGCCGGCATCTTCGCCCCGCCCTTGCGGAACTCGTAGTCCAGCTCGGCTTCCAGGCTGTATTCGTACAACCCGGCCCGGCAGGCCTGCATGGCCCGCACATGGGCACGCGCAGAAATGTCTGCAGCCGCGCGCATGACCTTCACTTCCGCTGCCGATTTATACAGGCGCATGTCATGCAGCAGATGATCCAGCGCAACGAACTCGTTCGGTGGCTGGGCACCCAGCCGGGCCTTGGAGCGGATCACGTTGATCCAGTCCATCAACCGGCGGTCGAATTCAGGGTTGCTGCCCATGGCGCTGTACACCCGCTCGCGGCCTTCGATCAGGCCAGGCAGGATTTCGTCGATGTCTGCGATGGGGAATGCATCGTCGGCGCCATAATCACTCACCGCGCCTTCCTGGCCGGCGCGCAGGCCATCCCACAGCTCCCGCTCGGGGTTGCGCTCACGGCAGAACAACACGTACTCACCGTGCTCACGCCCGGGGATCAGGGCAATGACCGCCTCTGGCTCGGGGAAGCCGCTGAGGTACTGGAAGTCGCTGTCCTGGCGGTACACGTGCTCGACGTCGCGGTTGCGGATGGCAACCGCGGCGGCGGGCAGGATGGCGATGCTGTTGGGGACCATCTGCGCCATCAGCGCCTTGCGCCGCCGGGCATACTCGGCCTTGGGAATGTGGCTCATGGGCAGACTACCCCTGGTTGATCAGTGCAGCGATGGCTTGGGCGCGGGTGCGGAAGGCTTGGCCAGCTCGGAGAACAGCAGCAGCGGCGCAACGCGCAGGTACTCCATGACTTCCATGTAGTCGCTCTCGCCGTCTTCGGATTCTTCGAGGGCTTCCTGCACCTGGGAAATGGCCACCAGGTCCTGCAGCACTTCCTTGGCCTCGTCGGACAAGTCCTTGCCGCCGGCGTTCAGGCCAAAGCCGGTGATGAAGCCCTGGCACCACTGCCCCAGCGCGGTGGCGCGGTCGGTCAGCGCGGCATCGTCGGAAGGCAGCAGCAGAACGATGGCCATGTCGTCGCTGGTGAGCTCGCCCTTGACCATTTCCTGCAGGCCAACCAGGGCGTTGCGCACGGTGTCACCGGGCTCGGTTTCCAGCAGTTGCGCCGCGTCGGCCAGCCAGCCGTCGGCATCGAAGCCGGCACCGGCGCAGCTGCGGCCAATCAGCAGGCCGTGCAGTTCGGCCGGGGTGACAGGGTGGCCATTGCTGGACAGCAGCATGGCGAAAGCGATGTAGGGCGATTGGGTATTGGGCATGGGCAGCTAGGCGCCAGACGGCGCAAATGACTAGAATGAGGCCTTGTATCCTAGCACCGGCAGGCGCGCCAAGACCATCGGCACTGGCCGTCGCCACCCAGGGAGAGGCATCATCGCCAGGTGACCGAACGACGGAGCGAATCGAGTGCAACCCACGCAAGAGAACGACCTGCAGGCACTGATGAGCCGTTTCGAGCTGCTGATCGAACGTGTCGAGCAACTAAAACGGCAAAATGCACTCCTAGTAGCTCAGGAAAAGTCCTGGCGCGAAGAGCGCGCCCACCTCATCGAAAAAAACGAGATAGCCAAGCGCAAGGTCGAGTCGATGATTTTACGCCTCAAGGCTCTGGAGCAAGACTCATGAGTTCAAGCAATAGCGTCACCGTGCAGATCCTCGACAAGGACTACTCGATCATCTGCCCGCCGGAAGAGCGCAACAACCTGGTCAGCGCAGCCCGCTACCTGGACAGCAAGATGCGCGAGATCCGCAGCAGCGGCAAGGTGATCGGCGCCGACCGCATTGCCGTCATGGCCGCGTTGAACATCACCCACGAGATGCTGCACCGCCAGGAAGACCGCAGCGCGGCGCCCGTCAGCGGCACCAACCGCGAACAGGTGCGCGACCTGCTGGATCGGGTAGACAAGGCTTTGTCCGACGACACGGATACCAAAATCGGCTGAGATTGGTATACTGGCGCCACTCCCTGGGGGATGCGCCAGTCGGTTATGTCCCTGAGCCGATACGCACAACCACGGGGGTTGCACGCTGGGGCCGGTGTGCATGTCCGCCCGACGGAAAGCCTTAACGCCCCCTGCAATCTCCACCTTGAACTTTCGGGTTCAAGGGCTACACCGATAGCGGTCTTATCGGGGAGCCTGAATTCCTTGCCCGCCCCCTGTGGCGGGCAATTCGTTTGTGCCGCGTCTGGCGGCCAGCACCCCTGGGATCGCCTGTGCCATGACCGACACCGCGCCGCTTACCCGCCCTCAGCTTCGCCGTTTGCTGCGCAATGCCCGTCGCGCCCTCACCCCCGCCCAGCAACGCCAGGCGGCCCGTGGGCTGTACCGGCAACTGGCCCAGCACCCCCTGTTCCGCCGCGCCAGGCACATTGCCCTGTACCTGCCCAACGACGGCGAAATAGACCCGCGCCTGTTATTGCGTGAAGCCCAGCGCCGCGGCAAGCGCACCTACCTGCCGGTACTGCATGCCTGGCCGCGCACGCGCATGGTGTTCCAGCGTTTCGAGCCAGGGGAAAAACTGCGACCCAACCGTTTCCGTATCCCCGAACCGGTTATCGAGCGCAAACGCCAACGGCCCATCTGGGCACTGGACCTGATTCTGTTACCGCTGGTGGGCTTTGATGAGGTGGGCGGCCGCCTGGGCATGGGTGGCGGCTTCTATGACCGCAGCCTGGCCTACCAGGGGCGCCGGCAAAGCTGGAAAAAACCGTTGCTGCTGGGCTTGGCACATGAGTGCCAGAAGGTCGAGCGGCTGGCGCAGGCCAGTTGGGACGTACCGTTGCAGGGCACGGTCTCGGACCGTGGCTGGTACCTGGCGCCGCGGTAATCGGCGCCAGCAGGGGGCATCAACGTTGTGGCTGGCTGGCGTCTGCCGACGTCTGGTAGGCGTTGTCCAGCTTGCGCTCCCATAGCCCTTGCGCATAACCGGTAGTGACCACACCCAGGCCAAAAATAAACACCAGGACCCACAGCAGATCCGGTTTTTTACGTTGATACATGGAAGATTGCCCCCCAAGGCAAACTGTTCAGGCTCGGCGGCTTTCTGAGTACCGCCGGAGCATCGCGCATTAAACGGGGCGCATTTTCCGACAACCTGCGTCTGCAAGCAAACCTTGACGCCAACCGGCTGTCGGTTTCGTGCAACAGGTTATTACAAACCTTTTCAGGAGCAACACGCATGGCCTACTGGCTGATGAAATCCGAGCCCGACGAACTCTCCATCGAAGCGCTGGGGCGCCTGGGCGAAGCGCGCTGGGACGGCGTGCGCAATTACCAGGCGCGTAATTTCCTGCGGGCCATGAGCGAGGGTGACAGGTTCTTTTTCTACCATTCCAGCTGCCCGCAGCCTGGCATCGCCGGTATTGGCGAAATCATTCGTGCGGCTTACCCCGACCCGACTGCCCTGGACCCACAAAGCCCATACCATGATGCCAAGGCCACAGCCGAGAAGAACCCGTGGAGCGCAGTGGATGTGGCGCATGTGCAAACCCTGCCACGGGTACTGGAGCTGGGCCAGCTGAAGCAGCAGGCCGGCCTGGCCGAACTGCCGCTGGTGCAGAAGGGCAGCCGCCTGTCGGTCATGCCGGTAACCGCCGAGCAATGGGCGGTGATTGTCGCGTTGCGCTGAAACCGCGCGCCAGCGGCGCCGTTTACTGCACGATCAGGTTGTTGAACAGCAGGTCCTCAACGATCGGCTTGCCCTCTTCGGCTTCCATTACCTGCTGCACCTGTTTCAGTGCCTCCTGGCGCAGGTGCTCCTTGGCCTCGACATTGCTCATGCTGTCGACAGTCTGTTGGGTGAACAGCGCCACCAGCTGGTTACGGATCAGCGGTTCGTGGTGCTGAACGGCCTTGGCGGCTTCATCACCGGTCACACGCAGGGCCACATCGGCCTTGTACACCCGCAGGCGGGGGCCGCCATCCAGGGCATAGTTGCCGACAAAAGGCGGGCTCAGGGTGATGTAGGCAACCTTGGGGGCACCCTCCTTGGCTTCTTCGGCCATGGCCGCAGTTGGCAGCAACAGCGCCAGTACCATCAAGATCCACGCTTTCACGAATTCGCTCCTCATTCCAATTGGCGCCAGCTTACCCAGCGCTGCGCGCAAACCCAAGCCCAGGCTCACGCCGCCGCTTATGCCTGCCCATCAGGGCGGGCCATGCTCGTTGACCCGGTACACCGCCCTCCTACACTTATCGGCCACGACCCGCAAAGGAATAGCCCCAATGAAAGCTGTGTTGTGCAAAACCCTTGGCCCGGCGGGCAACCTGGTGCTGGAAGAAGTCGCCAGCCCACTGCCGAAGAACAACGAAATCCTGCTGGACGTGCAGGCTGCCGGGGTCAACTTTCCTGACACGCTGATCATCGAAGGCAAGTACCAGTTTCAGCCACCGCTGCCGTTCTCCCCCGGTGGTGAGGCGGCCGGTGTGGTAGCCGCGGTCGGGGAAAAGGCCGGCGCCTTCAAGGTCGGTGACCGGGTCATGGCGCTGACCGGCTGGGGGGCGTTTGCCGAGCAGGTGGCAGTGCCGTTCTACAACGTGCTGCCGATCCCGGCGAGCATGGACTTCACCACGGCAGCGGCGTTTGGCATGACCTATGGCACCTCGATGCATGCCCTGCGCCAGCGCGGCCAGTTGCAAGCGGGTGAGACCTTGCTGGTGCTGGGCGCGTCCGGTGGCGTCGGCCTGGCAGCGGTGGAGATCGGCAAGGCCATGGGGGCACGGGTAATCGCGGCCGCCAGCAGTGCCGACAAACTGGCGGTGGCCAAGGCAGCCGGGGCAGATGAACTGATCGACTACAGCCAGGCCAGCCTGCGCGAGGAAATCAAGCGCCTGACCAACGGCCAGGGGGTCGACGTGATCTATGACCCGGTCGGTGGCGAGCTGTTCGAGCAGGCGGTACGCGGGCTGGCCTGGAATGGCCGGTTGCTGGTGGTGGGGTTCGCCAGTGGCACCATTCCACAGCTGGCAGCCAACCTGGTGCTGCTCAAGGGCGCGGCGGTGCTTGGGGTGTTCTGGGGTGCGTTTGCCCAGCGCCAGCCGCAGGACAATGCGGCCAACTTCCAGCAGCTGTTTGCCTGGCATGCCGAAGGCAAGTTGAAGCCGCTGGTGTCGCAGACTTATCCACTGGCCGAGGCCGGGGCTGCCATTGAGAAACTGGGGCAGCGGCAGGCTGTGGGTAAGTTGGTGGTGCTGGCAAGGTAAGGCTTTAGATCTTCATCTGCCGTTGCGGCCTTTTCGCGGGCGCGCCCGCTCCCACAGGTTCAAAAAGCATGGATTCCTGGACTGCCCCCAATAAGTTGGACAGTTTCAGCTAGCAGCCCCTGCAGCATGAGCCCTGTATTTCACAGGGCTCATGCCATTGAGCTTTAGCTTGATGCGGTCATGGTTGTAGTAGTGGATGTACTCATCCAGACCGGCTTTCAGTTCTTCAACGCTCTTGAAGCGCTGCGGGTAGAAAAATTCGGACTTAAGCGTACCAAAAAAGCTCTCCATAGCCGCATTATCCAAGCAGTTTCCTTTACGTGACATGCTCTGCTTCACCCCTTGCTCGGCCAGCTTGTGGCGGTACTGCGAGTGTTGGTAGTGCCAGCCTTGATCCGAGTGGAGTACCAGTTTCGGCTTGTTTCCCAGGCGCTTGAAGGCCTTGCCCAGCATGTTGGTGACCAGCCCAAGGCATGGCCTGCTGGCCACTTCGTAGGCCACAATTTCGGCGTTGTACAAGTCCATCACGGGGGAGAGGTAGACTTTTTCCTGAGCCACTTTGAACTCGGTCACATCGGTCACCCACTTCTGATTCGGGCGCTGCGCGATAAAGTTTCGCTCCAGCAGGTTGGGCGCGATGGTGCCGACGACACCCTTGTACGACCGATATTTTTTCGGCCGCACGAGTGAGCGAAGATCAAGCTCGATCATCAAACGCTCCACCACTTTTTTGTTAACCAAGGTCCCGCCATTGCGGATCACGATCGCAACGCGCCGGTAACCGTAAAGCCCTTTTTCCTCGTGATAGACACGCTGAATCATCTGCTTCAGAGCAGCATGCTTATCAGGTTTGGCCTGCGCTTGAAGCTGGTAATAGAACGTACTGCGCGGCAGATCCGCCAACTCCAGAACAGCGGCCAAGGGAAACCTGTCCTTGAGCGCAGACACGATCAGGGTTTTTTGGGCTGCCTTCGCTCCTGCTTCTTCAACTCTTCCAGCTTTTTTAGGTAAGCGTTCTCCATGCGCAGCCATTCAAGCTCAGCCAGCAACTGGTCGCGGCTTTTATCGGTGTCATCAGAGGTTGTGGGTTTGATGGGGTAAGGCTTTTTCGACATGGCAGCAGGTTTTCTTCTCTTGGGAGCAGGCGAAGCCGGACTTCCACTGTAGTACTGCCGCGCCCAAATGCCTATCTGCGAAGACTGACCAAGACCGAAATGGGCGGCGGTCTGGCGCAAGGAAAGCTGATGCTTGTGCATGTACTCAAGGACTGAGCGCTTATAGGTCGCACTGTACCGCTGGCCTGGTTTACGCAGACTGAACTGGCCATGTTTCTGGAAGCTGGAGACCCAGCGCCGCAGCAGGCTGAAGTCCACTGCAAGTCGCTGGGCTACTTTTCGGAAACCTTCACCACCCTCCAGGTAGGCATGAACGGCGGTAAGCTTGAATTGGTCTGAGTACTTGCTCATATGGACACCCCAAGAAATTGGATTGGTGTCCAACTTCTTGGGGGCAGTCCATCCTGTGGGAGCGGGCGTGCCCGCGAATAGGCCGGCACAGGCTGATCAAACCTCGCGCGGGTTATGGCAACGGCGGAACCGCGCCTCCAGGTTGCGATCAGGCATCTGGTGGCTGCGCAGGGCCTGCAAGGTCTGTTCGACATAGTCGCGGGTGGTGCCGTAGCGCCCTTTGGCGCTGGCCAGGATATGGCTGAGCAAGGTATCCGGCAGATCGCCGGCATAGCAGGGTAAATGCCGCTCCAGCACAAAGCCCAGCGCCTGCACCTTGGTGCCATCGCCCAGCCGGCAGTTGAGCCAATGCGGCCGATAGGCCGGGTAAGGCATCTCGCGTTGCCACAGGGCCATGAGCGAGTCGTCCAGGTTGCTTTCATCCAGCCGGTAGGCAAAGCCACTGCAGGACCCGCCACGGTCCAGGCCGAATACCAGCCCGGGGGTTTCCGGGGTACCGCGATGCTCATGCGACCACAAGTAGAGCCCCCGGTGATAACCATGTACGCGTGCGCGCTGGCGCTCCACCGAATTGCACTCGGGGCGCCAGATCAACGAGCCATAGGCAAACAGCCACACCGGCCCACCCGGGTGCCGAGACATGGTGGTCTTCATGGAGTTGAACAACTGTTCGTGCGTATGTTGCTGACCAAAGTCGAGTGTCGGTGGATATGAAACTTTCCACGACATGCTTTCAAGTGCCGACATAAGCTGCCGCCAGGATTCCTGTGAACTACGGATGTAGCGAAATTCGATGAGGTTAAGCGCCAAGGCCTCTATACCAAGGCGCTTGCACTAACCATAGGCCAGAACCGCAGGAATACTCAAGCCTTCGTGGCCAGGTTTCATACGCGTAGCCGACGACTGGGAATGATTGTTTCAACAACAGGGAAAGTTATTAATCAAGGCGGTAACAATTACCGCCTTATAACCTGACTTGCCAACTTGGGTTATTAGCCACGTGGGGCATAGGCAAATACATCGGCACGCATGCGGTGCGCATCCATGCCGGCTTCGACCAAGGCGTCGAGTGTGGCGTAGATCATGTTTGGCGAGCCACTGGCATACACATGCACAGTATTGAGGTCGGCAATGTCCTCGCAAACGGCTTCATGCAACATACCGCACCGCCCTTCCCAGCCGCACAGATCGCTGACCACCTGGTGCAGGTACAGGTTGGGCAGGCGCTGCCATTCGTCCCAGTGCTCGATCTGGTAAAAATCTTCAGGCCGACGCACCCCCCAGTACAGGTGCACCGGGTACTGGAAACCCTTGGCGCGGCAATGCTCGACCAGGCTGTGCATCTGGCCCATGCCGGTGCCGGCGGCAATCAATACCAACGGGCCCTCGGGCAACTCGGCCAGGTGGGTGTCGCCAAACGGCATTTCGATACGCGCCAGGCCGTCGCGCCTGAGCTGCTCGATCAGTTGCTGGGCACTGGGCTCGCGCGCCAGTACGTGCAGCTCCAGTTCACGCCCGCCGTGCGGCGCGGACGCCAGCGAGAAGGCCGCCTGCTTGCCGCCCTCACGCTCGATCATCAGGTACTGCCCGGCGTGGTAACGCGGGGGTTTGCCCGCCGGTGCACGCAAGCGCACCCGCCACACGTCGCCACCGACGTCAACGCATTCACTCACGCTGCACGCCAGCTTGCGCACAGGCAACTCGCCCAGGGCGAGCACACCGTCCCAGAGCAACACGCAGTCCTCCAGCGGTTCGGCAATGCAGGTGAACAACTCGCCATGGTCGCGGATTTCGCCGTCCTGACGGACTCGGCCCTCGACCAACAACGCGGCGCAGACATGGCAATTGCCATTGCGGCAGCTGTTCGGGCAGTCATAGCCCAGCCGCCGCGCTCCATCCAGGATCCGTTCCCCGGGTTCGAGCGCCAGCACCGCCCCGGACGGCTGCAACGTTACCTGCATCAATCTATTCCCAACTGATCCCACAGCTCATCGATACGCCGGGTGACGGCTTCGTCCTTGACGATGACCCGCCCCCATTCGCGTGTAGTCTCGCCTGGCCACTTGTGCGTGGCATCCAGGCCCATCTTCGACCCCAACCCCGACACCGGCGACGCGAAGTCGAGGTAGTCGATCGGGGTGTTGTCGATCATCACCGTATCACGCTTGGGGTCCATGCGTGTGGTGATTGCCCAGATCACATCGTTCCAGTCCCGGGCGTTGATATCGTCATCGGTGACAATAACGAACTTGGTGTACATGAACTGTCGCAGGAACGACCATACACCCAACATCACGCGCTTGGCATGGCCGGGGTACTGCTTCTTCATGGTCACCACCGCCATGCGGTACGAGCAACCTTCCGGCGGCAGGTAGAAGTCGGTGATCTCAGGGAACTGCTTTTGCAGGATCGGCACGAACACTTCGTTCAGCGCGACACCGAGAATGGCCGGCTCATCAGGCGGGCGACCGGTGTAGGTGCTGTGGTAGATCGGCTTGAGCCGGTGGGTGATGCGCTCGACGGTGAACACCGGGAAGCTGTCCACTTCGTTGTAGTAGCCGGTATGGTCACCATACGGGCCCTCGGGGGCCATTTCGCCAGGGTGAATCACGCCTTCCAGGATGATTTCGGCGGTGGCCGGCACCTGCAGGTTGCTGCCACGGCACTTCACCAGTTCCGTGCGGTTGCCGCGCAGCAGGCCGGCAAAGGCATATTCGGAGAGGGTGTCCGGTACCGGCGTCACGGCGCCCAGAATGGTTGCCGGGTCTGCGCCCAGGGCGACCGCAACCGGGAAAGGCTGGCCCGGGTTCTTCTCGCACCATTCGCGGTAGTCGAGCGCACCGCCCCGGTGGCTGAGCCAACGCATGATGACCTTGTTGCGGCCGATCACCTGCTGCCGGTAGATACCCAGGTTCTGGCGGTCCTTGTTCGGCCCGCGGGTCACGGTAAGGCCCCAGGTGATCAGCGGCGCCACGTCGCCAGGCCAGCAGTGCTGGATAGGCAGCGCGCCAAGGTCGACGTCGTCACCCTCGACCAGCACTTCCTGGCAGACCGCGTCCTTGACCACTTTCGGCGCCATCGACACGACTTTCTTGAAGATCGGCAGCTTCGACCAGGCGTCCTTCAGGCCCTTCGGCGGCTCGGGCTCCTTGAGAAACGCCAGCAATTTGCCGATTTCCCGCAGTTCACCGACCGACTCGGCGCCCATGCCCATGGCCACGCGCTCCGGGGTGCCAAACAGGTTGCCGAGCACCGGGATGTCGAAGCCTGTGGGGTTTTCGAACAGTAACGCCGGGCCTTTGGCACGCAGGGTGCGGTCGCAGACCTCGGTCATTTCCAGGACGGGGGAGATCGGAACCTGGATGCGCTTGAGCTCGCCGCGCTGTTCCAGGCCACGGATGAAGTCGCGCAAGTCGCGATACTGCATGCGGGAGCCTCGTATTGGCCGTATCGGTCGGGGGTGCAGAGTGTAGCGCCGTTCGGGATCTGTTTGGGGGCAAAAATGCAGTGGGGCCGCTTCGCGCCCCTTCGCGGGCACGCCCGCTCCCACATGGATCACACTGAACCTGTGGCAGCGGGCGTGCCCGCGAAGGGGCGCGAAGCGGCCCCATTCAGTTCCGGTCTGGAAACGCTTACTTGCGCTTCATCGACAGGAAGAACTCGTCGTTGGTCTTGGTCTGCTTGAGCTTGTCGACCAGGAACTCGATGGCGGCGATTTCATCCATCGGGTGCAGCAGCTTGCGCAGGATCCACATGCGCTGCAATTCGTCGTCGGCGGTCAGCAGCTCTTCGCGGCGGGTACCGGAGCGGTTGATGTTGATGGCCGGGAACACGCGCTTCTCGGCGATGCGGCGATCCAGCGGCAGCTCCATGTTGCCGGTGCCCTTGAACTCTTCGTAGATCACTTCGTCCATCTTCGAGCCGGTTTCGACCAGCGCGGTGGCGATGATGGTCAGCGAACCGCCTTCCTCGATGTTACGTGCCGCACCGAAGAAGCGCTTCGGCTTTTCCAGGGCGTGGGCGTCGACACCACCGGTCAGTACCTTGCCAGAGCTCGGGATCACGGTGTTGTAGGCACGCGCCAGGCGGGTGATGGAATCCAGCAGGATCACCACGTCTTTCTTGTGCTCGACCAGGCGCTTGGCCTTCTCGATCACCATTTCGGCAACCTGCACGTGGCGCGCTGGCGGCTCGTCGAAGGTAGAGGCAACCACTTCGCCGCGCACGGTACGCTGCATTTCGGTCACTTCTTCCGGGCGCTCGTCGATCAGCAGGACGATCAGGTGGCACTCAGGGTTATTACGGGTGATGTTCGCCGCGATGTTCTGCAGCATGATGGTCTTGCCCGCTTTTGGCGGAGCAACGATCAGGCCGCGCTGGCCCTTGCCGATCGGGGCGCACAGGTCGATGACGCGGCCGGTCAAGTCCTCGGTGGAACCGTTGCCGGCTTCCATCTTCAGGCGCTTGTTCGGGAACAGCGGCGTCAGGTTTTCGAACAGGATCTTGTTCTTGGCGTTTTCCGGGCGGTCGAAGTTGATGGTGTCGACCTTCAGCAGCGCGAAGTAACGCTCCCCTTCTTTCGGTGGGCGGATCTTGCCGACGATGGTGTCGCCGGTGCGCAGGTTGAAACGGCGGATCTGGCTGGGCGAGACGTAGATATCGTCAGGGCCGGCCAGGTAGGACGCATCAGCCGAACGCAGAAAACCGAAACCATCCTGGAGAATCTCCAGCACGCCATCACCGGAGATCTCTTCGCCGCTTTTCGCGTGCTTTTTCAGCAGGGCGAAAATCACGTCCTGTTTGCGCGAACGGGCCATGTTTTCGATGCCCATCTGTTCGGCCATTTCCAAAAGATCGGTAATCGGCTTTTGCTTGAGTTCAGTCAGGTTCATAAGGGGAATGACGTAATCATGTAAGAAGGGAGAATTAAGCTTTGGCTTAATGAAGCCGCGCCGCTAGATGGCGACAGGATCGCGTACTGATTCGAATTGGGGATGCTTCGGCGACGGCATGTAGAGGGCACTGGAGAAGCAGTGCGAGGCCGAATGTAACACTTGCTTTTTTCTGCGTCTAGTGCTCTGAAAAAGAAAAGCCCCGCATTCGCGGGGCCTTTTCACATCACAGGTGGGCGTCGAGGAACGCGGCCAGCTGGGATTTGGACAGCGCGCCCACCTTGGTGGCCTCGACGTTGCCGTTCTTGAACAACATCAGCGTCGGGATGCCACGCACGCCATGCTTGGCCGGGGTTTCCTGGTTATCGTCGATGTTCAGCTTGGCGACGGTCAGCTTGCCCTCGTAGGTGGAAGCGATGTCGTCCAGTACCGGCGCGATCATCTTGCACGGGCCGCACCATTCAGCCCAGTAGTCGACCAGCACCGGGCCTTGAGCCTGCAGGACTTCGGCTTCGAAGGTGGCATCGGTGACATGTTTGATCAGATCGCTGCTCATGGATATCTCCAGGGTCGTAAGCAAAAAAACGTGGCCCATGATAGCCGCACCCACGCTCGACAGGAAGCTGCGGTCGATTGAGTGTAACTATAGTTGGGCAAGACGCCACGAATCGAAACTGTCATCTGCGTGTAATAGCATCGGATGGCACATTGCCTTGCATCAAGGCCTGGCGTGGCACGCGTTGGCGACAGCCTGCTATCGTGGCACGATTGCCGGGTTAACGACCGAGAACACACAGCATGCCGCACAACATCGCGAAGAACCTTTCTCTGATCGCCGCCATCGACCTTGGCTCCAACAGTTTTCACATGGTCGTGGCCAAGGCCCACCATACCGAAATCCGCATCCTCGAGCGGCTCGGCGAGAAGGTTCAGCTTGCCGCCGGCATCGACGAAGAGCGCAAGCTCAGTGAAGAGGCGATGGAGCGGGGCCTGGACTGCCTCAAGCGCTTTTCCCAACTGATCCACGGCATGCCGGCTGGCTCGGTGCGCATCGTCGGTACCAATGCCCTGCGCGAAGCGCGCAACCGCAACGAATTCATCCAGCGTGCCGAAGCCATCCTCGGGCACCCGGTCGAGGTCATCTCCGGCCGCGAAGAGGCGCGCCTGATCTACCTGGGTGTGTCCCACACCTTGGCCGACACCCCCGGCAAGCGCCTGGTCGCCGACATCGGCGGCGGCAGCACCGAGTTCATCATTGGCCAGCGCTTCGAGCCGCTGCTGCGCGAAAGCCTGCAAATGGGTTGCGTCAGCTTCACCCAGCGCTACTTCCGCGACGGCAAGATCACGCCGGCCCGCTACGCCCAGGCCTACACCGCCGCGCGCCTGGAGCTGATGAGCATCGAAAACGCCCTGCACCGCCTGACCTGGGACGAGGCCATCGGTTCGTCCGGAACCATCCGCGCCATCGCTGCCGCCATCAAGGACGGCGGCCTGGGCAACGGCGAGGTCAACGCCGAGGGCCTGGCCTGGGTCAAGCGCAAGCTGTTCAAGCTGGGCGACGTCGACAAGATCGACTTCGAAGGCATCAAGCCGGACCGCCGTACCATCTTCCCTGCCGGCCTGGCGATTCTGGAAGCCATCTTCGATGCCCTGGAACTGCAGCGCATGGACCATTGCGACGGCGCGCTGCGCGAAGGCGTGCTGTTCGACCTGCTGGGCCGCCACCACCATGAAGATGTGCGCGAACGCACCCTGAACTCACTGATGGAGCGTTACCACGTCGACCAGGGCCAGGCAGCGCGCGTCGAGCGCAAGGCCTTGCACGCCTTCGACCAGGTCGCGGATGCATGGGGGTTGAAGGATGGAAATTGGCGCGATCTGCTCGGCTGGGCAGCCAAAGTGCATGAAATCGGCCTGGATATCGCCCACTACCACTACCACAAGCATGGCGCCTACCTGATCGAACACTCCGACCTGGCGGGCTTCTCGCGCGAAGACCAGCAGATGATGGCCCTGCTGGTACGCGGCCACCGCCGCAACATTCCCAAGGACAAGTTTGCCGAACTGGGCGAGGAAGGCGTGAAACTGCTGCGCCTGTGCGTGCTGCTGCGCTTCGCCATCCTGTTCCACCATATCCGTGGCAACCAGCAGATGCCGAAGGTCCAGCTCAAGGCTGCCGGGGAAAGCCTCGACATCGCCTTCCCTGAAGGCTGGCTGGAACAGAACCAGCTGACCCAGGCCGACTTCGCCAACGAGGCGGAGTGGCTGACCCGGGTCGGCTTCGTCCTCAGCGTACGTTGAGGACCGGGTTGCTCAGGCGCTCCAGCAGGGTCGCCTGAACGCTGCGCGGGTTCTGGTTGCCGGTTGGGGTGCTGCGCACGTAGCGCCCGTCGGGCTGCAAGGTCCAGGCATGGGTGTTGTCGGTCAGGTAGCCTTCCAGCTCTTTCTTCACCCGCAGCAACAGCTTCTTGCCTTCGACCGGGAAGCAGGTCTCGACACGCTTGTCGAGGTTGCGCTCCATCCAGTCGGCGCTGGACAGGTAGATCTGCTCTTCGCCGCCATTGAGGAAGTAGAACACCCGCGTGTGCTCCAGGAATCGACCGATGATCGAGCGCACCTGGATATTGTGCGAAACCCCCGGAATACCTGGGCGCAGGCAGCACATGCCACGCACCACCAGGTCGATCTTCACGCCAGACTGGCTGGCCTTGTACAACGCCTTGATCACCTTGGCGTCGGTCAGCGAGTTGAACTTGGCGATGATGTGCGCCGGCTTGCCGTCGAGGGCGAACTGGGTTTCCCGCGCGATCATGTCGAGCATGCCCTTCTTCAGGGTAAACGGCGCGTGCAGCAGCTTTTTCATGCGCAGGGTCTTGCCCATGCCGATCAGCTGGCTGAACAGCTTGCCAACGTCCTCGGTGAGGGCGTCGTCTGAGGTCAGCAGGCTGTAGTCGGTGTACAGGCGGGCGTTACCGGCGTGGTAGTTGCCGGTACCCAGGTGGGCGTAGCGCACGATCTCGCCGTGCTCGCGGCGCAGGATCAGCATCATCTTGGCGTGGGTCTTGAAACCGACCACGCCGTAGATCACCACCGCACCCGCCGCTTGCAGGCGGCTGGCCATCTGCAGGTTGGACTCTTCGTCGAAACGCGCACGCAGTTCGATCACCGCGGTGACCTCCTTGCCGTTTCGCGCTGCATCCACCAGGGCATCGACGATTTCCGAGTTGGCCCCGGAGCGGTAAAGGGTCTGGCGCACGGCGAGCACGTGCGGGTCCTTGGCGGCCTGGCGCAGCAGGTCGATCACCGGGGTGAAGGACTCGAAGGGGTGCATCAGCAGGATGTCCTGCTTGCCGATCACGCTGAAGATGTTGTCGGCGTTCTGCAGCAGCTTGGGGATCGCCGGCGTGAACGGCGTGTATTGCAGCTCCGGGTGGCTGTCCAGGCCGGTGATGCTGAACAGGCGCGTGAGGTTGACCGGGCCATTGACCTGGTACAGCTCGCTTTCGCTGAGGCTGAACTGCTTGAGCAGGTAGTCCGACAGGTGTTTCGGGCACGTGTCGGCGACCTCCAGGCGCACGGCATCGCCGTAGCGGCGCGAGAACAGCTCGCCGCGCAAGGCGCGGGCCAGGTCGTCAACCTCTTCGGAGTCCAGTGCCAGGTCGGCGTTACGGGTAAGGCGGAACTGGTAGCAACCCTTGACCTTCATGCCCTGGAACAGGTCGTCGGCATGCGCGTGGATCATCGACGACAGGAACACATAGTTGGCACCCGGGCCACCGACTTCTTCCGGCACGCGAATCACTCGCGGCAGCAGGCGGGGGGCAGGGATGATCGCCAGGCCCGAATCACGGCCGAACGCGTCCACCCCTTCCAGCTCGACGATGAAGTTCAGGCTCTTGTTCACCAGCAGCGGGAACGGGTGGGTCGGGTCGAGGCCGATGGGGGTGATGATCGGGGCGATTTCGTCGCGGAAGTAGCGGCGCACCCAGGTCTTGAGCTTGGGTGTCCAGTAACGGCGGCGAATGAAGCGGATCTGGTGTTTTTCCAGCTCCGGCAGCAGCACGTCGTTGAGAATGGCGTATTGCCGGTCGACTTCCAGGTGCACCAGCTCGCTGATGCGCGCCAGTGCCTGGTGCGGCTGCAGGCCGTCGGCGCCGGCCAGTTCGCGGGCAAAATTGATCTGCTTCTTGAGGCCGGCCACCCGGATTTCAAAGAACTCGTCAAGGTTGCTGGAGAAGATCAGCAGGAACTTGAGCCGCTCCAGCAGTGGGTAGCTCTCGTCCAGCGCCTGCTCCAGCACACGAATATTGAACTGCAACTGCGAGAGTTCGCGATGAATGTACAGGCTGCTGTCGTCCAGGCCAGGCACCACGATTGCCGGGGCCGGCGGCGGCGCAGGCACCGGGGCGGCAGGCTCGGCCGCCTGCCCGGCTTCCGGCGCGGTGGCCGGCGGCAGGTCTGGAGGGGTCTGCAGCATCTCTTCGGGGAGCTCCTGGGCATCCTTGATCGCGACAGGGCTAAGCACTTCATTATTCATCTGACGTTCCTGAGGACGTTAACGCCCTATCATCAATTGAGCGGCAAGATAAGCGCCCATTATGACGCCTGTGTGACATGGCAGGGCAAGCCATGACGCGTGGCTATGGCAATGCGGTGTAGGAATTGTTCATGTGGAGACACATTTGGACACTTTCCCGAATGCCCGCGAAGGGGTAGGCTGCGCGTTCATTTCGCCAGCACCTCAGAAAATGCTTCAACAATTCCTGCAGGATTTCGGCTACTTTGCCCTTTTTCTAGGCACCTTCTTCGAAGGCGAGACCATCCTGGTGCTTGCAGGATTCCTTGCATTCCGCGGTTACATGGACATCAACCTGGTGTGCCTGGTGGCGTTCTTCGGCAGCTATGCCGGCGACCAGTTGTGGTATTTCATGGGCCGGCGCCACGGCCGCAAGATTCTGGCCCGCAAGCCGCGCTGGCAGGCGATGGGCGACCGGGCGCTGGCCCACATTCGCCGCCACCCCGACATCTGGGTACTGAGTTTCCGCTTCGTCTACGGCCTGCGCACGGTCATGCCCGTGGCCATTGGCCTGTCGGGCTATCCGCCACGCCGCTACCTGCTGCTGAACGGCATTGGCGCAGCGATCTGGGCCATTGCCCTGGGTGCGGCGGCCTACCACTTCGGCGCCATCCTCGAAGGCCTGCTGGGCAACGTCAAGCGGTACGAACTATGGGTGTTGGCCGCCCTGCTGGGGCTGGGCGTGCTGTTGTGGCTGCGCCGTCGCTTCCGTGCCCTGCGCGCAGAGCGCAAGGCCGCCGCCCAGGCGGCGGGCGAACAGCGCGACCAGCAGTGACCCCGAGGCGCCAGTGCGGCGCATCGGGTTGCACACAGCGTGTCAGGTTGCCGGACGAACAAGGCGGCCGCGTGCCTGTCACAAGCATGACTGGCCCTGAAAACCAACCCGGCGAGCGCCCGCTCGCAATGCGCCGCGCAGGCAGCGCTCGATCTCCCAGGCGCGACACAACACTGGAGCTTCAAACATGACTAAAAAAGTAGCGGTGGTTCTTTCCGGCTGTGGCGTGTACGACGGCGCCGAAATTCACGAAAGCGTGATCACCCTGCTGCGCCTGGACCAGCGCGGCGCGCAAGTGCAGTGCTTCGCGCCGAACATTGCGCAGATGCATGTGATCAACCACCTGACCGGCGAAGAGATGCCCGAGTCGCGCAACGTGCTGGTGGAATCGGCGCGCATTGCCCGGGGCGAGGTCAAGGACATCCGCGAGGCCAAGGCCGAAGACTTCGATGCGCTGATCGTGCCGGGTGGCTTTGGGGCGGCGAAGAACCTGTCCAACTTCGCCGTGGAAGGCGCCAACTGCAGCGTCAACCCAGACGTGCTGGCCCTGGCCGAAGCCTTTGCCGCTGCCTGCAAGCCGATTGGCCTGATCTGCATTTCGCCGGCGCTGGCGGCGAAGATCTACGGGCCGGGGGTGGTCTGCACCATTGGCAGCGACGCGGATACTGCGGCGGCAGTGGTGAAGATGGGCGGCACCCATGAAGAATGCGACGTGCACGACATCGTCGAAGATACCCAACGCAAGCTGGTGACGACCCCGGCTTACATGGAGGCCAAGTCGATCAGCGAGGCGGCTGGTGGCATCAACAAGCTGGTGGACCGGGTGCTGGAGCTGACCCACGAGTAAGGCCTGCCTACGCGAAGCCCAGAATCCCGCGCGGCCCTTTGTAGGAGCGGCCTTGTGTCGCGAAAGGGCCGCGCAGCGGCCCCAGGATTTGAGCTTCGCCGCCTAAATTGCCGGGGCCGCTTCGCGCCCCTTTCGCGACACAAGGCCGCTCCCACAAAAGGGCCGCGTTACACTTCAGGCCCTCGATAGTCGCGAAATGATCCGGTCCAGCGCATTGGCGAACGCCTGCTTGTCGCGCTCCCCATAAGCCGCCTGCCCTCCCCCGACCTGGCCCTGCTCGCGCAAATCGGTGAACAGGTTGCGCGCGGCCAGCCGATCACCCATGTTGCGCTCGTCGAACTCGCGCCCGCGTGGGTCCAGCACTGCCACGCCCTTCTTGACCAGGCGGTCGGCCAACGGCACGTCACTACAGATCACCAGCTCGCCCGGCACGGCATGCTCGACCAGATAATCGTCGGCCGCATCCATGCCACTGGGCACCACGATCAACCGCACGATCGCAAACGCAGGCCTGGCCACTGCCTGGCCCGCCACCATCACCACCTCGAACTTGCGCTTGAGGGCGAACTTGACGATCAGATCCTTGGCTGCCTTGGGGCAGGCATCGGCATCGATCCATACACGCATCGGATAATCTCTTCATCAGCTCAATGTGCTCATGATGCCTCATGCACGGTAAAAGCCGGAACCGGCCGGCGCGCTGGAAAAATGGCGCCAATATTCCAATTAGCGCTTATCCGCCCCTGCTACTCAGGCTAAACTCGCCACAGCTTCACTGGCCTGCCCGAGCGCGCAATGAACCACCCCCACGAAATCCGCCCCGACCTGGACCAAGGCATCGACCGCAAAGTCCTGGCGACACTGCGCGCGCGTTTCCTGCACCTGAACCAGGCTCGGCTGCAGCGGGCAATGGAGGGCCTGTCGACACGTCAGCAACAAGTGCTGCTGCTGTTGCCCTTGCTGTTTCACGTGAACCACCCGCTATTGCCGGGTTACGTCTCGGGCAGCACCCCCGCAGGCGTCTCGGGCTACGAGCCCGGTAGCGAGCTGGTCGCAGAAGCCCAGCGCCTGGCCCGCTCATTCACCTACAAGGCCCAGCACGGCAACCCGCCACGGCCGATACACGGCCTGTTCCTGATGGGCAGCCTGGGCTCGCTGGCGCAGGCCGAGCACAGCGACATGGACGTATGGGTATGCCACGCCCCCGACTTGCCCGAGCCGTTGCTCGAAGAGCTGCGCCGCAAGTGCCAACTGCTGGAAACCTGGGCGGCCAGCCTGGGCGCAGAGGCACACTTTTTCCTGATCGACACCCAAGGGTTTGCCCAAGGACAGCGTGATGGTCAGCTTGGCTCAGACAATTGCGGGACTACCCAGCATTACCTGCTGCTGGACGAGTTCTACCGCACAACCGTGTGGCTGGCCGGGCGTACGCCGCTGTGGTGGCTGGTGCCGGTCTACGAAGAAGGCAATTACCAGGCCTATACCCAGACCCTGCTGGCCAAGCGTTTTATCCGCAGCCAGGATGTGCTCGACCTGGGCAACCTGGCGCACATTCCGCCCGGCGAGTTCATTGGTGCCGGCCTGTGGCAACTGTTCAAAGGCATCGACTCACCCTACAAGTCGCTGCTCAAACTGCTGCTGACCGAGGCCTACGCCAGTGAATACCCTGGCGTGCGCTGCCTGAGCCTGGACTACAAGCAGGCAGTGTTCGCCAACCAGCTGGACCTGGACGAGCTGGACCCGTATGTCATGGTCTACCGGCGCATCGAACGCTACCTGCTGCAAAGGGGCGAGCCTGTGCGCCTGGAACGGGTACGGCGCAGCCTGTACTTGAAGGTGAACAAGAAGCTCAGCGATCAGAACCGTAGCAATGGCTGGCAGCGCCGTTTGCTTCAGCGCCTGGCTGACGAGTGGGGGTGGGATGAGCGCCAGCTGGCGATACTGGACAGCCGCAGCCAATGGAAAGTCCAGCAGGTTGCCGTGGAGCGCCGCGAACTGGTGGCCGAGCTGAACCACAGCTATCGCTTCCTTGGCCAGTTCGCACGCACCCGGAACGCCAGCAGCCGTGCCGACCAACGCGAGCTCAACGTACTGGGCAGGCGCCTGTATGCGGCCTTCGAGCGCCGTGCCGGCAAGGTCGAGGTGATCAACCCGGGTATCGCTCCGGACCTCGCCGAAGACACCCTCACCCTGGTTCAGTTACCTAACCGCAAGGAACCAGGTAACTACCACTGGGAACTGTACAGCGGCAACCTGAACTCTCACGACGTCGAGTACTTCAACCCGATAAAACGCTGCCGCGAGCTGCTGGAGCTGCTGGCCTGGGCCCATCGCAACGGGGTCATCGACAGCGGCACGCGCTTGGCGCTGCACCCAGGTGTCAGTGACCTGAGCGAGTTCGAGCTGGTCAACCTGCTCGGTTGCCTGCAGCAATGCATCCCCCTGCCCTTGCCGACCGTGAGTGAGGTGCGCCTGCTGCAACCCAGCGTTGCCGAGGAAGTGCTGCTACTGGTCAACGTGGCCATCGACCCACTGCGCCATCACCGCGACCTGAACATCCTGATGACCACCGAGCGCACCGACTCACTGAGCTATGCCGGGGTGCGGGAGAACCTGGTGCTGACCTTGGACCAGGTCACCCTGAACAGCTGGAACGAAGTGCTGGTTCAGCGCTTTGACGGCGAACACGCGCTGGTGCGCTGCCTGCGTGACTTTCTCAACAGCCCGGTGGCGCATGGCCACCGGCCGCGGGTACGGGTGCATTGCTTCTGCCCGAGCCGCGCACAGGCCATCAGCCAACGGGTTGAAGAGATCTTCGACACCGTGCAGCTGTTGCAAGCCCAGGGCCTGCAGCACCGCTACCTGCTACAGGTTGCCCAGCACACCCATGTGCTGGAGCTGCAACCGGGGCATGTCAGCCTGAGCACCCTGGCCGAGCAGGATGCCCTGCTGGCCTACCTGGGCGAAGAACGCAGCGTCTACAGCCCGTTGTACCTGGACGCCAACGCCCTGCAAGATAACGACCTGCGCCTGGTGCTGGAGCAGGGCCGGCCGGCGTGCATTCAGGTGTTCTACCGCCTGCAGGACGAATGGGCCGAGCTGTATGTGCTGGATGAATGCAACGCGTTATGGCAACAGCGCCTGCCGCTGCATGACGAGGCGCGCCTGCTGTTGCCGCTGCAGCGCTTTTTGCGCTCGGTGGTGATGCGCCGCGAGGCTCGCCTGCCGCTGGATGACCTTGGGCAGGCGGCCCTGGATATCCAGTACGCGCAGCTACTGCCTGGCGGCCCGGGCAAGGCCCGCAGCATCGAACCGCGCGTGGCGCCGCAGGAGGGCAGTGACCAGCCCTACTATGAAGTGCAGGCCATCATCCAGGCCGGTGTAGGGGGTGCTGCGCATGTGACACTGTACTGCGACCAGCAGGAGTTTTCCGAGCTGGAGCATGGGCCGCAGCTGTATGCGGTAGTGGCGCGGCAGATCATTGGCCAGCGGCGCGGGGCCGGGAAGTACCGGTGCTATATCACCGACCTGGATTTGTCCGAGCTGCTGGATGACCGGCTGGGGGCAACGCAGGTTTACCTGAGCTACAAGCGGGTGCTGGAGCAGGCATTGAACGAGGGGTTGGAGCAGGTGCTGTGCCAATGACCGGGCTGCTCCAACATGGGCCGCATGGCGGCCCAGGCCTCAGAGGTCGAAATCACCCGCCGCTTCAGGCTGGTACTCGACTTCCAGCAGTTTCAGCTTGAGGGTTTTGCCCCCCGGCGCCGGCCAGTCGATCTGTTCACCCACCGACAACCCCAGCAAAGCGCAGCCAATTGGCGCCAGCACCGAAACCTTGCCTTCCGCCCCGGCATCCTTCGGGTACACCAGGGTCAGGTGGTAGTCCTTGCCGCTGGCTTCCTCACGGCAGTGCACGCGCGAGTTCATGGTCACCACGCCTGCGGGTACTTCCTCATGACCGACGACCTGTGCGGCACGGTCCAGCTCCTCCTGCAGGGCGAACACACCCGGCGTACTCTCGTCGAGGCTGTCGATCAGACGCTCCAGACGCTGTACGTCCAATCGGGTGAGGATAAGGGAAGGCTTGGTGCTCATGATCCAGTCAGACTCCTTTGAACAGGCAATTTTCAATGCACAGATAAAGCAAAACCCCGCCCAAGGGCGGGGTTTGAAAAGGCTTTGGCGTCATCGACGCAGAACCCGACACTACCACAGACGGGCAAATACTCAAGCCCCTGCGGTCAGTGTGCCTTTGCCTGTGCACGCAGGACCTGTGCCTCGCGGCAGATCTGCCGGCGGCGCTCGTCATCGGCCGAGCGCCACTCGCGAATATGCTCGACATGCCGGTGGCAACCGGTGCAGACACGCTGCTCGTCGAGCCGGCAGACGCTGATGCAGGGTGATGGCACCGCGGGGCTGACGTTGCTGTACAACGGCTTGGGTGGCCGTGGCTGGGCGCTGCTCATGTCAGATCTCGTCGAAGTCCAGCTTTTCGCCAGCCCGCTCCCAAACGATGCGTTCGAGCATTTCGCCCAGCAGCTCTTCGCTCTTTTCGCAGACCCACTTTTTAGTCTCTTCGTCGTAGTCGAAGTGGAAACCACCGGAACGGTCAGCCAGCCACAGTTGGCGCAGCGGCTCCTGACGGCTGAAGATCAGCTGGGCGCCGCCTTCGAACTTGACGGTGAGCACGCCAGCGGAATTCTCCATGTCCAGGTCCAGGCCGCTCTCGTCGAACAGGTCTTCCAGGGCCTGTTGGGTCGCGTCGACCAGATCGTGGAAACGCGCTTCACTCAAACTCATTGCAGGAACCTCGAAATTGGCGGCATTACAGGCAAGCCGGGGAAGATACGGGCGGAACGCGCCAGCCGCAAGCTGCTAGCTACAAGCCGCAAGAAAAAGCCCAGCCTACACCCGATCGCTTTTTCTTGCCGCTTGAAGCTTGAAGCTTGCCGCGTCTGCTGCCCGCCCGGCGGACCGGCCCTTGCATAGGCAAGCCGCCGGTCGCTCGGTATACTCGGGCGCAATACTGCATTTTCTAAGGATTTCACCCATGAAGCGCCTGATTTCCTCCTTCGCGGCGCTGGTCGCTGTTGCCTGCCTCGTTTCGGCCTGCGGCCAGAAAGGCCCGCTGTATCTGCCGGACGACGGCGATAACGCTAAAGCGCACAAGTCGCACCAGCACTCGTCGAAAGCCAAGCCGACCGCGGTCCAGGAGCAGCCGCCAGCGCCCGAGTCCGAGCCAGAGCAGTCGCCTGCGCAGTAAAGGAAACCAGATGAACGCTTTCAACTACCGCGACGGCGAGCTGTTCGCGGAGGATGTAGCCCTGTCGGCCATCGCCGAACGCCATGGCACGCCTACCTACGTGTACTCGCGCGCTCACATCGAGGCCCAGTACCGCAGCTACACCGACGCCCTGCAAGGCGCCGAGCACCTGGTGTGCTTTGCGGTCAAGGCCAACTCCAACCTCGGCGTGCTGAACGTGCTGGCACGCCTGGGTGCAGGTTTCGACATTGTCTCCGGCGGCGAGCTGGAGCGTGTGCTGGCGGCCGGTGGCCGCGCTGACCGCGTGGTGTTCTCCGGCGTGGGGAAAACCCGCGAAGACATGCGCCGCGCCCTGGAAGTGGGTGTGCACTGCTTCAACGTGGAGTCCACTGACGAGCTGGAGCGCCTGCAGGTGGTGGCCGCCGAAATGGGCAAGGTTGCCCCGGTATCGCTGCGGGTCAACCCGGACGTGGACGCCGGTACCCACCCTTACATCTCCACTGGCCTTAAAGAAAACAAGTTCGGCATCGCCATTGCCGACGCCGAAGCCATCTACGTGCGTGCGGCGCAGTTGCCGAACCTTGAAGTGGTCGGTGTCGACTGCCACATCGGCTCCCAGCTGACCACCATCGACCCGTTCCTCGACGCGCTCGACCGCCTGCTGGTGCTGGTCGACCGCCTGGCCGAGTGCGGCATTCACCTGCGCCACCTGGACCTGGGCGGCGGGGTCGGGGTGCGCTACCGTCACGAACAGCCGCCGTTGGTGGCCGACTACATCAAGGCCATCCGCGAGCGCGTTGGCGACCGCGACCTGGCCCTGGTGTTCGAGCCTGGCCGCTATATCGTGGCCAATGCCGGCGTGTTGCTGACCCGCGTGGAATACCTCAAGCACACCGAGCACAAGGACTTCGCTATCATCGATGCGGCGATGAACGACCTGATCCGCCCGGCCTTGTACCAGGCCTGGATGGGCGTCAGCGCGGTCAAGCCGCGTGGCGGTGAAGGCCGTGCCTATGACCTGGTCGGGCCGATCTGCGAGACCGGTGACTTCCTCGGCAAGGACCGGGTCCTCGACCTGGCCGAAGGTGATTTGCTGGCTGTCGAGTCGGCGGGCGCCTATGGTTTTGTCATGAGTTCCAACTACAACACCCGTGGTAGATGCGCCGAAATCCTGGTTGACGGTGACCAGGCGTTCGAAGTACGCCGCCGCGAGACCATCGCCGAACTGTACGCTGGCGAAAGCCTGCTGCCGGAGTAAGCCCATGCTACTGCGTTTTACCAAGATGCATGGGCTGGGCAACGACTTCATGGTCCTGGACCTGGTCAGCCAGCACGCCCACATCCAGCCCAAGCACGCCAAGCAATGGGGTGACCGCCACACCGGCATCGGCTTCGACCAGTTGCTGATCGTCGAGGCGCCGAACAACCCGGAAGTGGACTTCCGCTACCGTATCTTCAATGCCGACGGCTCTGAAGTGGAGCAGTGCGGCAACGGTGCGCGCTGCTTCGCCCGTTTCGTGCTGGACAAGCGCCTGACCGCGAAAAAACGCATCCGCGTGGAAACCAAGAGCGGCATCATCGTGCTGGACGTGCAAAACGACGGCCAGGTGAGTGTCGACATGGGTCCGCCGCGCTTCACCCCTGCCGAAATCCCCTTCGTCGCCGACGCGCAGGCGCTGAACTACCCACTGGAAGTCGACGGCCAGCTGCATTCGATTGCCGCCGTGTCCATGGGTAATCCGCATGCCGTGCTGCGTGTCGACGACGTGCGTACTGCCCCCGTGCATGAACTGGGCCCGAAGATCGAAAACCACCCACGCTTCCCGCAGCGGGTGAATGCCGGCTTCCTCCAGGTCATCGACCGCCACCGGGCCAACCTGCGCGTGTGGGAGCGCGGTGCGGGCGAAACCCAGGCCTGCGGCACCGGCGCCTGCGCCGCCGCCGTGGCGGCGATCAGCCAGGGCTGGATGGACTCCCCGGTATCCCTCGACCTGCCAGGTGGCCGCCTGCACATCGAATGGGCCGGCCCCGGCAAGCCCGTGGTGATGACCGGCCCGGCCGTACGCGTCTACGAAGGACAGGTTCGTCTCTAAGCGAGTAACCGCCATGACCGATCAGCCCAAGGTTGTACCCCAGCAGTCCGCCGAGCTCGATGCCGAGGCGGTGGTCGCCTACCTGCGCGCCCACCCTACCTTCTTCAGCGAGCACGACGAGTTGCTGATCGAACAGCGTATTCCGCACCAGCGTGGCGACAGCGTGTCGCTGGTCGAGCGCCAGCTCAAGCTGCTGCGCGACCGCAACATCGAGATGCGCCACCGCCTGTCGCAACTGATGGACGTGGCCCGCGACAACGACCGGCTGTTCGACAAGACGCGCCGGCTGATCCTCGACCTGCTTGATGCCGGTAGCCTGGAAGAAGTGGTCATGGCCGTCGAAGACAGCCTGCGCCAGGAGTTTCAGGTGCCCTTTGTCAGCCTGATCCTGTTCGGTGACAACGTTGCCCCCGTGGGGCGCTGGGTCAGCAATGCCGAGGCCCAACAGGCCATCGGTGCCCTGTTGGGCGGTGGCAAGACAGTCAGCGGCAACCTGCGCGAACATGAACTGGCCTTCCTGTTCGGCGAGGAACAGCGCCGCGAGGTCGGCTCCAGCGCCGTGGCCGCGCTGGAGTACCAGGGGTTGCATGGGGTGCTGGCAATCGGTAGCCGAGACCCGCAACACTACAAGAGCAGCGTCGGCACGCTGTTCCTCGGCTACATCGCCGAAGTGCTCGGCCGTGTCGTGCCACGGGTGACCCAGACCCTGCGTTCGGTACGCTGATGGAACGCCAGCTGGAGGCTTATTGCGCACACCTGCGCAGTGAGCGCCAGGTGTCGGAGCACACCTTGCTGGGCTACCGTCGCGACCTGGACAAGGTCATTGCCTATTGCAAGGAGCACGGTATTGCCGACTGGCAAGCGCTGCAGATTCAGCAGTTGCGTCAGCTGGTCGCCCGCCTGCATCACCATGGTCAGGCCTCGCGCAGCCTGGCGCGGCTGCTGTCCGCTGTACGCGGCCTGTACCGTTACCTGAACCGCGAAGGCCTGTGCCAGCACGACCCTGCCGCCGGGTTGAGCGCCCCCAAGGGCGAGCGCAAGCTACCCAAGGTGCTGGACACCGACCGTGCGCTGCAGCTACTCGATGGCGGCGTGGACGACGACTTCATTGCCCGCCGTGACCAGGCCATGCTGGAGCTGTTCTATTCCTCGGGCCTGCGCCTGTCTGAGCTGACCAACCTCGACCTGGATCACCTGGACCTTGCCGCCGGCCTGGTGCAGGTACTGGGCAAAGGCGGCAAGGCGCGGGTGCTACCGGTCGGCCGCAAGGCCCGCGAAGCGCTGAAGGAATGGTACCGCCTGCGCGGCATCGGCAACCCGCGCGACCGCGCCGTGTTCATCACCCGCCAGGGCAACCGCATCAGCCCCCGTACCGTACAGCAGCGGGTCAAGGCCGTGGGTGAACGTGAACTGGGCCAACACCTGCACCCGCACATGCTCCGCCATTCCTTCGCCAGCCATGTGCTGGAATCGTCCCAGGACCTGCGCGCAGTGCAAGAGATGCTCGGCCATGCCGACATCAGCACCACGCAAATCTATACCCATCTGGACTTCCAGCACCTGGCGGCGGTGTACGACAGCGCCCACCCCCGGGCCAAACGCAGCAAAGGCACAGACTCATGAGCATCAAGCTGATCACCTTCGACCTCGACGACACCCTGTGGGACACCGCGCCAGTGATTGCCAGTGCGGAAGTCGTGCTGCGCGACTGGCTCGAAGCCAACGCCCCCCTCCTGGGCGGGGTGCCGGTGGAACACCTGTTCGCCATCCGCGAACGCCTGGTGCAGGCCGAGCCCGGCCTGAAGCACCGCATCAGTGCCCTGCGCCGGCGGGTACTGTTCCATGCCCTGGAAGAAGTCGGCTACAGCGAGAAACACGCACAGGACCTGGCCAATGAAGGCTTCGAGGTGTTCCTGCATGCTCGCCACCAGGTGCAGATCTTCCCCGAGGTGCAGCCAGTGCTGGAGATCCTGCGGCATCAGTACACCCTGGGCGTTGTCACCAATGGCAATGCCGACGTCAGCCGGCTGGGGCTGGCGGATTACTTCCGCTTCGCCCTGTGTGCCGAGGACCTGGGCATTGGCAAGCCGGACCCGGCGCCGTTTTTGGAGGCCTTGCGGCGTGGCGAGGTGGACGCCGGTGCGGCGGTGCACATTGGTGATCACCCGGCTGACGACATTGCCGGTGCCCAGCGCGCCGGGCTGCGCGCGGTGTGGTTCAACCCGCAGGGCAAGGCCTGGGCGGGCGAGCAGGCCCCGGATGCCGAGATCCGGCGCATTTCGCAGCTGCCCGACGTGCTCGCACGCTGGCGCTGACAGGGGCCGCTTTGCGGCCCATTCGCGGGCACGCCCGCTCCCACAGGGACCGTGCAGGTCCCAAGACCTGTGGTGAACCTGTGGGCGCGGGCGTGCCCGCGAAGCGGCCGGCACAGGCACAAAAAAGCCCGCAGCGACGGCGGGCTTCTTGACGATCAGCCACTCAGATAGGGCGGCTGCCGTACTTGTTGTCCGGCTTCTTGGGCGGGTCGGCGACCACGTTGGCCTCGACTTCCTGCACCTTGCCACCGCGCGACAGAAATTCTTCCATCGCCTTGGCCAGTGCATCACGCTCTTTCTGCTTGGCTTCCATGCTCGGCATCTCGTCTACCGAGACTGCCGCCTTGGATTTGCCCTTGGCAGCGGGTGCCGGGCTGCTGTCGTCATCACCAGCGTCTTCGACGCCGTCATCAGCCGCCGCTTCGAGGCCTTCATCGCCCTCGTCTTCGTCACCTACTTCGAGGTCATCATTTTCCAGATCGTCGTCGCTCATGTTCTACCTCATGACTTGCGAAAAGCAGGTTAGTTATAGACCAGTGCAGCCGTAGACCGGCAGCTACCAGTGAAAATTCAACTGGCCGTGGGTTAGGCCACTGCCCTTGGGGCCGGCGCTCCTGATGGGAGGCGGTACCCAGCAGGCCCTGCTCCTGGCAGAACCTGACAAATCCATTAGCCCCTGCTGGCCACTCGCTATTGGCAAGCCTAGCAAAGGCTGGTTGAAGTGCGCGGACTGCTCGTCAAACACCCTTCGGCGCGCATTCTAGCGCGCCGGTAGAAAAAGCAAAGCACCATAAATGCCCTACGACTTGTAAGTTTTTTGCCTACGTCGCGAACGTGCCGAATAAACCGTTTGCCGAGCGGGAAATGTTAAAAATCTGGCAAAAAAATGCCCGGCAAGCCGGGCAAGTTTTTACCGCGTCGCAGTTACAGGTTGTAGCCGCGCTCGTTGTGCTGAGCCAGGTCGAGACCGACCGACTCTTCTTCTTCGTTGACCCGCAGGCCCATCACCAGGTCCAGCACCTTGAGAATCACGTAGGTGACGATGGCGGTGTAGACCACGGTAAAGATCACGCCTTTGGCCTGTACCCAGACCTGCATGCCGATGTCGGTGACAGTACCGAAGCCGCCCAGTGCCGGGGCTGCGAACACGCCGGTGAGGATGGCACCGATGATGCCGCCCACACCGTGAACACCGAAGGCGTCCAGCGAGTCGTCATAGCCCAGCTTGCGCTTGAGGGTGGTGGCGCAGAAGTAGCAGATCACACCCGAAGCCAGGCCGATTACCAGGGCACCCATGGGGCCCACGGTACCCGCGGCCGGGGTGATGGCGACCAGGCCGGCAACCACACCCGAAGCGATGCCCAGGGCGCTCGGCTTGCCGTGGCCGATCCACTCGGCGAACATCCAGCCCAGTGCCGCAGCGGCGGTGGCGATCTGGGTCACCAGCATGGCCATGCCGGCGGTGCCGTTGGCCGCTGCAGCAGAACCTGCGTTGAAGCCGAACCAGCCGATCCACAGCATGGCCGCGCCCATCAGGGTGTAGCCCAGATTGTGGGGCGCCATCGGGGTGGTCGGGTAGCCTTTGCGCTTGCCCAGTACCAGGCAGCAGACCAGGCCGGCGATACCTGCGTTGATGTGCACCACGGTGCCGCCAGCGAAGTCCAGTACGCCCCAGTCCCACATCAGTGCACCGTCACCGCTCCACACCATGTGCGCGATTGGCGCGTATACCAGGGTGAACCAGATACCCATGAACACCAGCATCGCGGAGAACTTCATGCGCTCGGCGAAGGCACCGACGATCAGCGCCGGGGTGATGATGGCGAAGGTCATCTGGAAGGTGATGAACACCGCTTCAGGGAACAGCGCAGTGGCCGAAGTCAGGCTCTCGGGCGTGACACCGCTGAGGAAGGCCTTGGAGAAGCCGCCAACGAACGAATTGAAATTGAGTACGCCTTTTTCCATACCGGCGGTATCGAAGGCCATGCTATAGCCGTAGACGACCCAGAGAATGCTCATCAGGCCGGTGATTGCAAAGCACTGCATCATCACCGACAGCACGTTCTTGGAACGCACCATGCCGCCATAGAACAGGGCCAGGCCCGGAATGGTCATGAACAGCACCAGCGCCGTCGCGGTCAGCATCCAGGCGGTGTCGCCGGAGTTCAGCGCTGGGGCAGCTTCCTCTGCCAGGGCGAGCCCGGGGGTTACGAGGGACAATAGGGCTCCTAGCCCTGCGATCTTACGCAGAGTCATGTTGTTTTCTCCTGGGGCTTTGGGTTTGGTGAGGCTTTGTTGTTGCTTAGATCGCGTCGGTATCGGTTTCGCCGGTACGGATACGGATCGCCTGCTCCAGATTCACCACGAAAATCTTGCCGTCACCGATCTTGCCGGTGTTGGCTGCCTTGGTGATGGCTTCGATTACCCGATCAAGGTCCTTGTCATCGATGGCGACATCGATCTTCACCTTGGGCAGGAAATCGACCACATACTCAGCACCGCGGTACAGCTCGGTGTGGCCCTTCTGGCGACCGAAACCTTTGACTTCGGTGACGGTGATACCCTGCACGCCGATTTCCGACAGTGACTCGCGCACGTCGTCCAGCTTGAACGGCTTGATGATGGCTGTGACTAGCTTCATGAAACTCTCTCCCGATTTGGTGGACTTGCCCCAGGAAAACAAACCCGTCTCAAGTCTAAGCGCAGCGGTTGGCTTTGTAACGCGTCGTCGGCATCCGGCTCCGCGTGCGCACTCCCTGGTCACAAGGAACTGCATCAGTGCATGGCTCGAACTGGTCTTTGCAGAAACCTTGCCAGTTCCGCCAAAGCCACGAAAAACAGCGAGTTATGTGATTTAGTCAGGATTGGCCAGTCGCCAGCATGCAGATCATGCACAGTTTCGGTGCGCGCAGGCGGGGGCTGCTGCTCGAAAAACGTGCAGTACCGCGCGAGCGTCTGTGAAAGAAAGGCCCATGTGCGTGCGTGCTACACTGCTGGCCATTTCTCAGTTTCAATGGAAAGCCCCATGCTCGCGCCCAAAGCCCTTCTCGATGCCCTGAGCGACCAGGCCTCGCGCCTGTTCAGCAGCGATACCGCACAGCCTCGCGCCGAACTGGAAAGCCAGTTCAAAGTGCTGATGCAAGGGGCGTTCAGCAAACTGGACCTGGTCAGCCGTGACGAATTCGACAGCCAGATGGTCGTGCTGGCGCGCACCCGTGCACGCCTTGAGGCCCTGGAGCAACAGGTAGCAGAGCTGGAAGCGCGGCTGGCCCCTACTGCCCAGCAGGACTGAACCAGCCCTGCTGCTGCCACACGTCAGGCGGAAACCCGCAGGGCGTTCAGCTTAGGCGGCCTGGGCGGTAGCTCACTGGCATGCAGGGTGCCGCGCAACAGCGCTGCACCACATTGGGTGAACAGTGTTTTCACCCGGTTGTGCGAGTTGAGTATCTGGCCTGGATACGCGCGATGGTGGCGTCTGCCGGCTGCAAGCTGGCCGCACGGTTGGCCCATTCGATGGCGGCAAAGCGGCTTTGCTTGCGGGTGCCGCGCCCCTGCATCCAGGCCAGCCCCAGCTCGACACTGGCGCGTGCGGCAACTCCCAGGTCAGGGTGCTCGACCAGGCTCAACAGGTACGCCACAGCCTCGGCCCGCTCCCGAGAGTTGCCGAACTGGCGCAACAGGATGCCCAGATGCAAACGCGCGCGGGCATTGGTTTGGGCATCGCCCAGCGCGTCCACCAGCAGGTGCCTGACGGCCAGCATGGCGCTGCGCTCGCTGAGGTCCTCGCCACCCTTCATGCGCAGGCACGCCAGCTTGTATTTGGCCCGGCGGCTGCCCGCTGCCACTGCGCGCCGTAGCCAATGTTCAGCGGCCTGGCGATCAATGTACTCCTGCGGGGTATTCGCCTGGCCACCACAGTACAAGTCATACAAGCCAAGGGCTGCCCCCGGCAGGTTCAGTTCGGCACAACGCTCATACAGGTAGACGGCCACTTCATGGCGGTTGGCAGCCAACAGCAGGCGCGCCGCCGCAAGCACCGTGAACCCCGGCGCATGGCCTGCCAGCTGGCGTTTCACTGCCCGCTGCGACCATGCCCGGGCCTGCTCGGCCGAGCGTGGCAGCCCCCACAGACCAAAGCAGTGCCCTGCAGCGCGCAAGGCACAGGCGCCCGCATGGCAGCGCCCGTCGCACAGGCGCTCGAGGGCGCGGCGCAGCAACTGCTGCTCATCCGCCAGGCCGTCGCGCAGTATCAGCTCGGCCAGGCAACGGAACGGCTCGCCCATGGCCCCGATCGCTCCATGATCGGCATTGCATGCCAGGCTTGCGGCAAAGTCGCCAATCGCGCCGGCCTGATCGTGCAATGCAGTACAGCGCAACGCCCCCCGCCAGGCCAGCAGTACTGCGCGCTCCCTTGGCCTCAGCGGGCGCTGTGCCCAGGCGTCGAACAACTGCTGCCAGGTGGCCACGGCCTGCAACTGGTCGGCAGCTGGCAACAGTAGCTGTTCTTCGACGGCCATCCAGCGCAAGGCGTTACGCAGGCGCTCGTCCCAACTGGCGCACAACGGGCCGCTGGCCAACAGTTGAAGCGCATCGGCACCGGCGCCCGACCGCGGCAACCGGTAGATAGCCAGGGCCTGGATGGCTTCGAAGCAACCGGGGCGCAGGTCCAGTGCGTGGCGGAGCCAGTAGTAACGCGGGTCCTGGGTGTCCTGGTAGGTCCGCTTGGCCAGGCACGCGGGCAAGCTGCTTGGCAGTTCCGCCAGCGGTTGCACCCCATGCCTGACCAACAGCGGCGCGGCGGCTTCCTGCACCTCCACGTCGGCATGGGCACTGGGCCGATAGCGCGCAGGCCGCCCGTTGAACAACTCGGCCAACCAGCCAGGCTCGCGCAACTGCGCACTGACGCGCAGCATACCGATGGCCGCTGCCAGCGGTTGCGCCGAACGCTCCAGGGCCTGCAGCAGGTGCGCAGTCGCGGTTTCGCATATCTGCCCTACGGCCAGCACACGCGCAGCGTTGGGTTGGCCATCAGCCTGTACCCGGCAAGCGCGGTGGAAGCAGTGCATGCCCATTACCACGTGCGGGTGGTAAGCCTTGGGGCAGGCATCGACCCAGGCTTTGAGCACCTGGCTCGGGGCTTTGTCGCCCTGGTTGTCGAGGTCGGCGAACATGTGGCCTTCCAGGGCCGCCAGGTAGGCCGGAAACTCGCCGGGCGGCGCCTGATACCACTGCGCCTCGAGGCGGTCGAAAAAACGGGTAAGTTCAACGAATGCGCGGGCCTGCACCAGTTCGCGGATTACCTGGTGAGTGTGGGTGAGCGTTTGCACGGAGCAATTCCTCAAGTCCATTTGGAAGAAGGGACAGTGCCATTCCATGGCAACTGCAGTTGCCCAACAACACTAAGCCATACCCGGCCCCTGCGCAAAGAATATTGGATCCACCTTTTGCTCAGAGGTGTAAAAATCCGCGATAAATCCCTGCCCGGAAAAACCACGATGCACACTTCTTGCGCCGGCAGTAGGAGCGCTGGCTATCCTGTGCGCTACCGCAGGAAGCGGCCTTCACCCGCGACAACGGAGCGTCCATGTCCCTAGCCCTCGTCCATAGCCGCGCCCAGGTGGGCGTACAGGCACCGGCGGTCAGCGTCGAAACGCACCTGACCAATGGCTTGCCGCACCTCACCCTGGTCGGCCTACCGGAAACCACCGTCAAGGAAAGCAAAGACCGGGTACGCAGCGCCATCGTCAATTCCGGGTTGAACTACCCACAACGGCGCATCACCCAGAACCTGGCCCCCGCCGACCTGCCCAAGGATGGCGGGCGCTACGACCTGGCCATTGCCTTGGGCATCCTCGCCGCCGACGGCCAACTGCCAACCGCGGCCCTTGCCGAGCTTGAATGCCTGGGCGAACTGGCACTGTCTGGCACGTTGCGCCCGGTGCAGGGGGTATTGCCGGCGGCACTGGCGGCCCGCGAAGCAGGCCGGGCGCTGGTGGTGCCACGGGAAAACGCCGAGGAGGCCAGCCTGGCCAGCGGCCTGGCGGTGTATGCCGTGGGGCACTTGCTGGAGCTGGTTGCCCACCTCAACGGCCAGGTGCCCCTGGCGCCCTATGCGGCCAACGGTTTGATCCTGCAGCAACGGCCGTACCCGGACCTGAGCGAGGTGCAAGGGCAACTGGCAGCCAAGCGCGCCTTGCTGCTGGCAGCCGCCGGGGCGCACAACCTGTTGTTCACCGGCCCGCCCGGCACCGGCAAGACCTTGCTCGCCAGCCGGCTGCCCGGGCTGCTGCCGCCGCTGGACGAGCACGAGGCGCTGGAAGTGGCGGCGATCCAGTCGGTCAGCGGCCATGCACCGCTGAGCAGCTGGCCGCAGCGCCCCTTTCGCCACCCGCACCACTCCGCCTCTGGCCCGGCACTGGTGGGGGGCAGCAGCCGGCCGCAACCTGGCGAAATCACCCTCGCCCACCACGGTGTGCTGTTCCTTGACGAGCTACCGGAATTCGAGCGCCGCGTGCTGGAGGTGTTACGCGAGCCATTGGAGTCCGGTGAAATCGTGATTGCCCGGGCCCGCGACAAGGTACGCTTTCCCGCGCGCTTTCAGCTGGTGGCGGCCATGAACCCCTGCCCGTGCGGCTACCTCGGCGACCCAACCGGCCGTTGCCGCTGCAGCACCGAGCAGATCGCCCGCTACCGCAACAAACTGTCCGGGCCACTGCTGGACCGCATCGACCTGCACCTGACCGTGGCCCGCGAAAGCACCACGCTGAACAACCAGCCTAGCGGTGAAACCAGTGCCGCTGTGGCTGTGAAAGTGGCACAGGCCCGAGCGCTGCAACACGGGCGTCAGGCCTGCGCGAATGCCTTCCTCGATCTCGAAGGTTTACGCCGGCATTGTGCCTTGAAAGCCGCCGACCAGGTCTGGCTTGAAAATGCCTGCGAGCGGCTGACGTTATCGCTGCGTGCGGCACACCGGTTGTTGAAGGTAGCGCGAACGCTGGCGGACCTGGAGGGGTGCGAGACCATTGGCCGGGCGCATCTGGCCGAGGCCCTGCAGTATCGGCCGGGGAGCAGTTAGGTTGCGCAGTGGCCTTGCAGGCAAGGGCCTGCACCACCCCTTGGTTTACTGGCGGCCAGCCAATGCCCGTTCAACCACCGCCAGCAATACCTCTTCAGAAAACGGCTTGCCCAGGCACTCCAGCGCCCCCAGCCGCGTCGCCGCGTGCATGGCGGCATCATCCCAATGCGCCGACATGCAGATCACCACTATCGGCCATTGCCGAAGCGCCAGCTCACGCTGCACGTGCAGCCCGCTCATGCCGGGCATCTTCAGATCGAGCAGCACGCAACCGGCCTGCCCTGCCCGTTCAGACGCCAGGAACGGGGCACCGCCGGCGAAGGTCAGGGTCTCGAACCCGGCTGAACGCAGCAGGTTGGCCAGGCTCTTGCGCACCGAAGCATCGTCATCGACGATGCATACCCATCTGCTCATGCGCCGCCCATGCCCTCCTGCTGTGTGCCGAGCACGTTGTGCATGGCCACTAACTCCACCAATGAGCGCGACTGCATCTTGTTCATGATGCTCTTCTTGTGCACCTTGGTGGTCACCTCACTGGTGCCGATCTGCCTGGCGATCTGCTTGTGCGACAGGCCGTCGACCACCAGCGAGAACACCTGGCGCTCACGCGGGGTCAGGCGCTGGTACTTTTCCGCCACGAGCCGGGCATGGCGCCACTTGCGCCCTTCGGCCACGGCACGCACCCGCAGCGTACCCAGCAGGGCCAGCAACTGCTCCTCGTCAAAAGGCTTGGTGAGGAACTCCACGGCACCTGCGCGCATCGCCTGCACGGTCATCGCAATGGTGCCAAAGCCGGTCATGAACACGATCGGCCAGGGCAGCGCCAGCTGGCGCAGCGTTTCCTGCACTTGCAAGCCGGTGATATCGGGCAGGTGCATGTCGAGCAACAGGCAGGCGTAAGGGGTTTCCAGCCGGGCTTCAAACAGCGCCTCGGCACTGGCGAACAGATGATGGGGTATGCCCTGCGAGCGCAGCAGCCGGCCGAGCGCCGTGCGTACCGATGGGTCGTCATCAACCACCAGCACTGGCACATCCGCACTTTCGCCGGATGGCTCCAGGGTGTCGGCGCCTGCGCACAACGGCAAAGCCCCCAATGCCCGGCCTGGGGCCGCGAAGCTGATCTCGGCCGCCAACCGGTAGCCACGCCGAGGTACGGTCTGAATCAGCCCACGGTCGCCAAATGCCTTGCGCAGCAACGACACCTGGACCTGCAGGTTGTTGTCCTCGACCACGGTGCCGGCCCACACCTGGCTGAACAATTCTTCCTTGTCGACCACCCGGCCCTTGGCCCTGATCAGTGTGGCCAGCACCTCGAACGCGCGCCCGCCCAGCAGCATGGGCTTACCGTCGAGCAACACTTCGCGGCGCTCCAGGGACACCAGGGCATTGCCTATTCGGATCATGGCTTCCTCGCACGGGCACGGGCATTCGCGCAGCCACGAACAGCGTAGGCCAGCGGATGCGGTGGAACAATTATCCCGAGGGATAGGGTGTTCAAGGCACTATACAAGCGCCCGGAAAAGGCCAGGGGACGATAACGGACAACAGCGTGCCCGTTCCTGCCAAGCGGGCTGCAACCCGCATTCCCCATGGCCTGGCTGCGTATACTCACGTCTCGGGATGTCGCCAGCAGGGGGGTGTTTCATGCGCGATGAACGCCTTGCTCACAGGCCCATCGATTACGACCAGACAGTCGACGAAAGCTGGCTCAACAACTGCGACATCACAGCGTTGGGCCAGGATGGCGAGCTCAGTTGCTTCCGCCTGTGCGACCCCACCAGCGGGCAAGCCTGGCTCGCCATGCGAGCACCGCTCGAAGCGCCCGCCGCCTGTCAGCGCCTGGAGCGCGACTACCGGCTGAAACTGGACCCACAGTGGGCAGTGGTGCCGTGCGCGTTCGTGCGTTCCCCCGAAGGCCCACTGCTGGTGTACCCGGCCGGTCACTCCATCGCCGACCTGCTCAGCGAAGGCCGGCTGGCGCTGGAGCCGTTCCTGGAGATTGCGCTGAACGCCGCCACTGCCTTGGCCCAGGCCCACCAAAGCCATGTACTGCACGGCGCCCTGCAGCCAGCCCATGTGCATGTGCAGGACAACTTGCAGGTGCGGCTGGGCGGGTTCCGTGCAACACCTGCGCATCCGCTCGGCGAGCAAGGCATGCCGCTCGGCAACTGGACCTACCTGGCGCCCGAGCAAGTCTGCCCGCACGGCAGCAACAACGACCTGCGCAGTGACATCTATGCCCTGGGGGCGATCCTGTACCAGCTACTGCTCGGTGAATTGCCACTGACCGGGCGCGATACCCAGCACTGGCGTCAGCTGCATGCGGGGGTACAACCCAAGACCGCCTGCGAAGTCGACAACCGCGTGCCGCAGCCGCTGAGCAGCGTGCTGGCCAAGGCCCTGGCCAAGGAACCGGACGCACGCTACCAGAGCGCACACGCCCTGGCCGTGGACCTGGGCTACTGCCACCGGCAATGGGCTGCCAGCAAACACATGGCGGCCTTCGAACCAGGTTGCGCCGACCCGGTCGCCGCCCATGGCAGCCGCCTGTATGGCCGCGATGCCGAACAGCAGGCCATTGCGCTGCTGCTCAAGGGGTTGCGCCGCGACAGCACGCCGCAAGTGCTGCATATTCAAGGCGCCGCAGGCATGGGCAAGTCGAGCCTGGTGGCCGCTGCACTCAAGGCCAATGCTCAAGGGTACTGGGCGGTCGGCAAGTGCAACAGCGTGTCGCAGGCTGCGCCCTACGCGCCTTGGGTGGAAATCCTCGGCGCCCTGACCACCCAGTTGCTGGCCAAGGACAGCCACGAACTCGACGCCCTGCGCCACGACATCCTGCGCCGCATCCAAGGCCACGGCCGGCTGCTGGGCAAGCTGGCGCCAGACCTGCAGCTAGTGCTTGGCGCGTTGCCGCCACTGCCAGGCAAACTTACCCCCATGGCGCTGCAGAAGGAGCTGCGGGCCGTGGTCGAATTCCTTGCAGTATTCAGCCGCCCCGGCCTGCCACTGGTGCTGTTCATCGACGACATCCAGTGGGTCGATGAGGCCTCGCGCCAGCTCCTGGCGCAACTGCTGGCAAACGCGCCCGGCAACCTGCTGCTGATCTTTGCCCAACGCAGCGACACCGGCACTACCCAAGGCCCGGCCAGCGTCCCCCACACACTGCGCAGCACCACCCTGAACCTGCGCCCGCTGGCCGTTGGCGCGGTGGCCGAGTTGATCGCCGAGCGCTACCACGTGGATGCCGAAGCCGCCTTGGCACTGGCTGCACAGGTACATGAGAAGACCGCAGGCAACCCGTTCTTCATCCACCAGATCCTGCGCGCCATGGTCGAAGACCAGTTGTTCTTCTTCGATACCCAGGCCATGCGTTGGTCGTGGTGCCCACAGGCCGTGGCCCGTCACCGTTACGCCGACAATGTCGCCGAGCTGATGATCCACCGCCTGGCGCGCCTGCCCGCGCCACAGCGCGACGTACTGCGCATCGCCAGCGCCGCAGGCAGCCGCTGCGACAATGGCGTATTGCAGCGGGTGCTGGGGCGGGCGCCAGGCACTGCGGTGCAGGCCCTGATTGCCGCGGGCTTCCTGCTGTCGAGCCAGAGCGGCCTGGGCTTCGTGCATGACCGCGTGCAGGAAGCGGCGTATCAACTCACGCCAGGGCACGAGCGCGAAGCGCTGCATGCGCGCATTGCCGTGGCCATGCTCGGGGCTTGGCCAGACCGCTTGCAGGCGCTGCTGTTCGAGATTGCCCATCAGCTGCAACGCGCCAGCCCGTGCGGGTTTGCCGCAAATGACTGCGCAACCTTCCTGCAGCTTACGTACGAAGCGGCACAGCGGGCGCGTGACAGCCGCGCCTATGAGCAGGCCGCCGGCTACCTGCACACGGCACAACAGCTGCTCGAAGCCTGCAGTACGCTGGAAAGCCGCGCCACGCTTGGCTTTGCCATTGCCAGCATGGCAACGGAGTGCGACTTGCAACTGTCGCGCACGGTCGCCGCCCAGGCCCGCCTGGCTGAATGCCGCCAGCGTGCCGGCTCGACGCTGGAGCGGGCCAGGGTGTGCCAGTTGCAGGCACGCCTGGAGACCTTGCAGGGTAACTGCCAGGCTGCCATCGCCAGCGCGCTTGGCGGCCTGCGGATGCTGGGTATCGAACTCGCGCCGGGCCTTGACCCACACCAGGTGCAAGCCAGCCATGCCCGTGTGCAAAGCCTGATCGAGCAGAAAGGCCTCCACTGCCTGGAGTCGCTGCCACGCACCGACTCGCAAGAGGTCGCACTGGCAGTAGGTTTGCTGGCGACCCTGTCGTCATCCTTCCTGGTGCAGGACGACCTGTGTTTCCTGCACCTGGCCAAGCTCACGGAGCTGGCGTTGCTGCATGGCGTAGCGCCAGGGAGCACCTACGGCCTGGCCTGGTACGGGGTGATGTGCGCCGAGCGTTTTGGTGCCTATCACGATGGCCATAGCTGCTGCCTGGCGGCGCTCAAGCTGATCGAGCGCCACGGCCTGGAGGCCGACCTGAGCAGCGCGCTGCTCGCTCTGGACCAGCTCAGTGCCTGGACGTCACCCATGGAGCTGGCCCGCCGCACCGCCCTGGAGGCCGTCGATTCGGCGCACCTGAGCGGCGACCTGGCCATGAGCTGCCATGCCTGCAACCACTTGGTTTCCGACTCGCTGATCATGGGCCGCTACCTGCCGGAAGTGGCCGAGGAAGTCGCCCAGGGCCTGGCCACCGCGCGCCGGCATGGCTACCTGGAGGTGGCGCAGACCCTGCTGGCCCAGCAAGCGTTCGTCGCCGCCCTCAGCGGCACCCCCGGCACGACCGCAACCGCACCCTCGAACTCGCCCATTACACGGTTCTTCGAGTACCTGTTCGCCGGCATGAGCGCCTTCTACCTGGGCAACCATACGCAGGCCATGGCCAACCTGGCGCGGGCCGGCGACTACGCCTGGGCCGCGCCGGCCCACATCAACCTGGCCGACTATCACCTGTTCCGTGGCTTGCTCCTGGGCAGCCCGGAGGCCCCCGGCCGCCTTGCCGACAAGCTGCACGCACTACAGGCATTGCGTGAGCGCTTCGCTCACTGGGCAGGCTTCAACCCGGCCACGTTCCGCAACAAATTGCTGCTGATCGAAGGGGTGATCGCCAAGCTGGAGGGCGACGGGTTGGCCGCCATTCGTTGCTTCGACCAGGCCCAGATCGCCGCCACCGCTGCCGGCTTCATCCACGAACAGGCGCTGGCCCATGAGCAACTGGCGGAAGTGTGCATCCCCAGCGGCCTGATTTCCGGTGCCAACCTGCACCTGCGCGTCGCTCGCGATTGTTTCCATATCTGGGGCGCAACCGGCAAGGTGCAGCAACTCGAGACCCTGCATCCGTTCCTGCGCACCCAGCCGATCCAGGAAACCCAGCGTGCCACGCAGCAGGCCAGGCTGGACCTTGAGGCCGGTATCGAAGCGGCGCGAGCGCTGTCCGAGGAGGTGCTGCTGGAAGGCCTGATCGAAACCCTGATGGGCCACCTGACCGAGCACTCCGGCGCCGACCACGGTGCGCTGCTGATCGTCAGCGGTGCCGAATTCCAGATGGCCGCCCTCGCCTATATCGACGATGCCGGGCTGCACGTGAACATGGACAATTGCCAGAAATTCATGACCCAGGCGCCGTTGTCGGTCATCAACACCACCATGCGTACGCGCAAGCCGCTGGTGCTGAGTGATGCGCAAAGCGATTGCCCCGAAGCCTTTCGCCAGGACCTGCAGGCACGTGGCGCCCGCTCGGTACTGTGCCTGCCCCTGGTGATCCAGGGGGTGCTGATCGGCCTGGTGTACCTGGAAAACCGCCTGGTACCCGGCCTGTTCGGCAGCCAGCGCCTGGCCATGCTGGAGATCCTGGCGGCGCAGGCCGCGGTGTCACTGCAAACGGCCAAGTTCTACACGCGCCTGGCCGAAGACAACCAGAGCCGGGCGCAGATAGAGGCGGAACGGCGTCATTCTCGCGCAGAGCTTGCGCGCACTGCCCACCTGCAAGTCATGAACGAACTGTCGGCCTCGATTGCCCACGAAATAAGCCAGCCGTTGCTGGGTATCGCTGCCAATGCCGCCGCCAGCCTGCGCTGGCTGAAGCGTGCAAAGCCCGACCTGGAAGAAGCGATGGCCGGGCTGGAGGACATCCGCAACGACAGCGAGCGTGCTGCCAACATCCTGCGGGCGTTGCGCTCGCTGGCCAAGCAGGCACCGCTGCAGCGCCAGGCGGTGAAGCTGGACGCGGTGATCCGCGAGGTGGTGCGCCTGACCTCGACCGATGCCGCCAAGGGCGCAGTGCAGGTGCAAACGCACTTGCACGCGGGGGTCAGCGTGGTGGCCGACCCGGTGCAGTTGCAACAGCTGATGTTCAACCTGATCACCAATGGCCTGGAGGCGCTGGCGGGGTACCGTGCCGATGGCGTGCTGCGCATTGCCTCGGCGGTAGTTGCGGGGCAGGTAGAGATCTGTGTGGACGACAACGGGCCGGGCATTGCGGTTGAAGAACGCGAGCGCGTGTTCGATGCGTTCTACACCACCAAGGGCAGCGGCATGGGCATGGGGCTGGCGATCTGCAATTCGGTGGTGCAGGCCCACGGCGGCCAGTTGCAGGCGCTGGTGTCGGAGCTGGGCGGCTGCCGGATTCGCTTCACCCTGCCGGTCAGTGACCACTAGCCAGTGCCGGCCTGTTCGCGGCGCACCCCGCACCTGCGCATACTACGCTTCAGGAACGGGTGTACCCGCTGCAAGGCCGGTTCAGGGCTGAATCAGCGCGACGTCAGCGCCGCATAGCTGTTCATCAGGTTGCGATAGTTGGGTATGCGCTGCGACAGCAGGTTGCCCAGCCCTTCGATGTCGTTGCGCCAGTCGCGGTGCAGCTCACAGGCCACCGAGAACCAGTTCATCATCTGCGCGCCCGCCTGGGTCATGCGCACCCACGCTGCCTGCTGCACGGTTGGGTTGAAGGTGCCCGAGGCATCGGTGACCACGAACACCTCGAAACCTTCCGCCAGCGCCGACAGGGTCGGGAAGGCCACGCACACGTCGGTGACCACGCCGGCAATGATTAGTTGCTTGCGCCCGGTCGCCTTGATCGCCTTGACGAAATCCTCGTTGTCCCAGGCATTGATCTGGCCTGGGCGGGCAATGTAGGGCGCGTCCGGGAACATGGCCTTGAGCTCCGGCACCAGCGGGCCGTTCGGGCCTTGCTCGAAACTGGTGGTGAGGATGGTGGGCAGGCCGAAGAACTTGGCCAGGTCACCCAGGGCCAGCACGTTGTTCTTGAACTCGTTGGGGGCGAAGTCCTGCACCAGCGAGATCAGGCCGGTCTGGTGGTCCACCAGCAGTACCACGGCGTCGTCTTTGTTCAGGCGCTTGTAATCGGGTTGGCTCATGGGGGGTGACTCCTCGGTTGGAAAAGCGGCGCGGTACTACCCGCAGGGGGCTATACCCGTGAATAGCTCCGGCTTAAGAATAGGCCTGGGCCTGGCGCCACGCATTCGGCGGCTGGCCGACCAGGCGGCTGAAGGCACGGGTGAAGTGGGCTTGGTCACAGAACCCGCATTCCAGGCTCACGTGGGTAATGGGCGCCTCGGTGGCAAGCAGGCGCTTGGCCTTTTCCATGCGTGCCAGCAGGCGCCAGGCCTGGGGCGAAAGCCCGGTATTGACCTTGAAAGCTCGGGAGAAATGGCTGCGTGTGAGGTTGCACAGGCCGGCGATCTCGATGATCGACAGCGAGCTGCGCAGCATCAGTTCCTTGGCCAGGCGCAACCGCGCAGGCGTCAGGGCCCCAGGGGGTTGCAGCGGCATTTGAGGCGTCCCGTCGTGCATGGCGACTCTCCTGTTCAGTAGGGAAAGTCTCACCCCCGGCACATGACAAAGTCCTGAGCCAAAGCTGAATTGTTCTTAATTGTGCGGTGCTGGCCCTGGCGGGTTTGCCGCTACCATAAGATGGGTTTCATATTCAGTTACAGGCCGTCAGCCGCACCCAGGATTCAAGGTAGAAAAGCAATGCAGGAAAAAACCGCCCACCGCACCGTAGCCATGGTGCTGTTCAACGATGTGCTGTTGCTGGACGTGACAGGGCCTATGGATGCATTCGCCATCGCCAACCGTTTCCTGCCGGCCGAGCGGCGCTACCAGTTGCTCACCCTGGCCGAGGGGCAGGCGGCGGTGCGTGGCTCGTGCGGGCTGAAGGTGGTGGCCGACCTACGCCTGGAAGACCTGCCTGCCGCCGTGGATCTGCTGCTGGTGCCCGGTGGCCCTGGCGCGTACGACATCGCGCTGCCAGTGCTCGAGCGCTGGCTACCCCAGGCCGTGCGCAGTGCCAAGCGGTTCGGGGCGATTTGTACCGGGGTATTTTTGCTGGGCCGGGCCGGGCTGCTGGACGGCTACCGTTGCACCACCCACTGGAACTACGTGGAGCGCCTGGCGCAGGCGTTTCCCGCGGCCAAGGTGGAAACCGAGCAGATCTATGTCATCGATCGCTGCCTGATCACGTCTGGCGGCATCACGGCGGGCATTGACCTGGCACTGGCAGTTATCGCCGAAGACCACGGCAAGGCACTGGCCCTGGAAGTGGCCAAGGTGCTGCTGGTGGCGCGCCACCGGCAAGGAGGGCAAACGCCGTATGGGCCGCTGCTGGCGGCAGTGCCACGCGACGACTCGCCAGTGGCGAGGGTGCAGGCATACATCGTCGATCATATCGAGCAGGCCTTCACCGTGCAGAAAATGGCCGACCTGGTGGCCATGAGCGGGCGCAACTTTGCCCGCACGTTTCAGCGCGAGGTGGGGATTACGCCACTGCAATACCTGCAGAATGCGCGCATCGACCGCGCCCGCCAGTTGCTCGAATGCGGCGACCTGCCATTGAAGGTGGTGGCGGCGCAGTGTGGGTTTGGCAGTGACCGGCACATGCGCAAGGTGTTCTGCGAACGGATTGGCATGACGCCGGCGCAGTATCGGGCACAGTTTGGTGGGGCCTGAGTCAGTGTGTTTCCTGTGCGGGCCGCTTCGCGGGGAAACCCGCGCCCACAGGGGCTGCACCGGTTGTCTCATCTTTCAGGACAATCTTTCTCCCCGATGGCAGATTGTCTAACGCCACCCCGGCCCTCAGAATTGTCCGCCAACCTGTTCGAACGCTGCCCCGGCAGCTCATGGAGTACGAGCCCATGCCACATGAAGGCAGCCTTCTACAAACCGCGGTAATCTTTCTGCTCGCCGCTGTCCTTGCCGTGCCCTTGGCCAAGCGCCTGCAACTGGGTGCCGTGCTTGGCTACCTGCTGGCCGGTGTGGTCATTGGCCCGCAGGCATTGGGTTTGATCCGCGATACCGAAAGCGTGGCGCACATTTCCGAGCTGGGCGTGGTGCTGCTGTTGTTCATCATCGGCCTGGAATTGTCCCCCAAACGCCTGTGGCTGATGCGCAAGGCAGTGTTCGGCGTCGGTACCGCCCAAGTGGTGCTGACCGGCGTGCTGATCGGCGCCATTGCCCTGTTCGGTTTCGGTCAGGCGCTACCTGCGGCCATCGTGCTCGGCCTTGGCTTGGCGCTGTCATCCACCGCCCTCGGCCTGCAAAGCCTGGCCGAAAGCAAGCAACTCAATGCCCCGCACGGCCGCCTGGCCTTCGCCATCCTGCTGTTCCAGGACATCGCCGCCATACCGCTGATCGCCCTGGTGCCGCTGCTGGCCGCCAGCGGGCCGGACACCAGCCACGGCGACAGCCTGCAACACGGCTTGCAGATCTTCGCCAGCATCGCCGTGGTGATCGTCGGCGGCCGCTACCTGCTGCGCCCGGTGTTCCGCACGGTGGCCCGCACCGGCCTGCCAGAGGTGTCTACCGCCACTGCGCTGCTGGTGGTGATCGGTACCGCCTGGTTGATGGAGGAAGCCGGCATTTCCATGGCGCTGGGTGCCTTCCTCGCCGGCTTGTTGCTGGCGGACTCGGAGTACCGCCACGAGCTGGAATCTCAGATCGAGCCTTTCAAGGGCCTGCTGCTGGGGTTGTTCTTCATCAGTGTCGGCATGGGTGCCAACCTGCGGCTGCTGCTGGAAATGCCGCTGGTGGTGCTGGGCCTGACCCTGCTGCTGGTGGCAGTGAAGCTGGTGCTGCTGGTTGGCGTTGGCCGCCTGGCCGGTGGCCTGAGCGGCGCCAGCGCGCTACGCCTGGGCATGGTGCTGGCGGCCGGCGGCGAGTTCGCGTTCGTGGTGTTCAAGCTGGGCAAGGACCAGGGCCTGTTCGACACCCAGACCTACGACCTGCTGCTGATGACCATCACCCTGTCGATGGCCATTACCCCGCTGCTGATGATTGCCTGCGCCCGCGCCCTCAAGCGGCCGCAACCTGCGCGTGAAGTGCCTGAGCAATACAAGCAGATACAGACGGATACGCCTCGGGCGGTAATCGTCGGCATGGGGCGTATGGGGCAGATCGTTGCACGCATCCTGCGCGCGCAGAAGATCCCGTTCATTGCCCTGGAAACCTCGGTCGATGCCATCGAGATGACCCGAATGTTCGAGCAGGTGCCGGTGTTCTACGGCGACCCGCTGCGCCCGGAAGTGCTGCATGCCGCCAAGGTGGGTGAAGCGGAGTACTTCATCATCACCATCGATGACCCTGAAGCTGCCATTCACACAGCCGAGCGGGTGAAGCGCCTGTACCCGCACCTGAAAGTGCTGGCCCGTGCGCGCAACCGCCAGCATGTGCACAAGTTGGCGGAGGTCGGTGCCGAGCCAATCCGCGAGACGTTCTATTCCAGCCTGGAGATGACCCGCCGCGCGCTGGTGGGGCTGGGTTTGAGCGATGAGCAGGCGGCGGACCGGATTGCACGGTTCACCCAGCATGACGAAGAAGTGCTGGTGGCCCAGGGGCAGGTCCGCGATGACCGGGCCAAGGTGATGCAAACGGCCAAGGAGGCGCGGGTTGAGTTGGAGCGGTTGTTTGATTCGGATGCGGACTGAACAATCAGGCAAATATCAACCGCTCTATCTTAGGATGCTCACGGTGGGCCGCTTGCCAAAGATCGTAGGCCGCCTGTTCGGCAAGGTACTGCCGGGCAGGACCGAGGCCAGCCAATTCAAGTCGATAAGCAAGATCGGCAGATATTGCGGCACGCCCATTGAGCACCGTGGATAACTGCCCCCGTGAGTAGCCCAGGTGACGAGCTAACTCAGAGACGTTCATTCCAATTGCGGGCAACACATCCTCTCGCAATGACTCCCCGGGATGGGGAGGATCAAACATAGGCATGGCTGAGGCCTCCTTAGTGGTAATCGAGATAGTCAACAAGCTCCACATCGGTACCAATGAAGCGAAACACGAGGCGCCAGTTACCCGAAACATTCACCGCCCAAAAGCTTTCCAGCTTTCCATGCAGGGGATGAAGACGATAACCAGGGCGATTCATATCTGAAGCCGTTTTTGCTACGTCAAGGGAAGCAAGCAAACGCCGCAAGCGATTGACATGATCCGCACGCACCCCAGATGTGTCACGTTGCTGATGGAGCAGCCTCAGGCCCTTGTGCCTGAAACTTCTGATCATTGAAGGGTTAGTGTAAGGTCATGCCTTACACCTTTCAAGCTGGCAGTGGAGCGGAACATAGGGTTACTCCTGAAGGATTTCCGGGTTGCCCAGTTTGCTCTCGACGTTCCTCAATGGCGCCGTCATGCCATCCTTTTTCACTGTCAGAAATTGCCCAAAGCGGAATGGGGCACTCGCCTATCTGGGGGCTCTGAACGCCCTCATCCTGTCTCCTGACGATCACCGGGTCGCTGTCGGTTCAGCGATCGGGTATGGAAACCCGGATGTGATAAAGGGCTGCCGTAATGGCAGTTGTGCGCGTGTAGCCGCGGGGCGCTTACGGCTGTGGCTACAAAGCCCTGGAACACCTGGGCGAAACCGGCAACAGCCTGTTCTGGGGCAACCTGAATGCAGTTGAGATGGCAGGAGGGTTGGTTGAAAGCATTGCTGGAGGGTATCGAGTCGCAGCCCGCAAGTTGAAGGGCATCACAGCCGCCATGAGCAGGCCGAGGTGCCTGGCCTGCTCAGCCTCAATATAGAAAACACCCTACACGGCGCGTCACCCCGCGTCTGATTGTTCGCCGCAACCCTTCTCTCTAGGCTCACTTCGCCGTCACCGCGTCAGCGGCACCTATCGCAGCCAGGTATCTCATTGAGCCCCAACCACCCAACCGCGAAAGTCGCCGAGAGCAAGCGCCAGAAAAATTGGGTTGACGAAAAGCTGCCCGACCTCAAAACGCTTGCGCGAACTACGCGCCCAGGCTATCGAATTACTAACAGCTGCCGAGTCACATGACGCCGCAGTCGAACTTGCTGCGCAACACTTGGGCTTAGGGACAAAAGATGCCAGCCGGGTAGTCATCAGGAGCCCGATGGGTGACATCCTGATTCAGCGTAGCTGCATCCATCACATCGTCGAGAAGCGACAGGATGCCCGGGAGCGCTATGTCAAAGTCGCCCTCGATACCCTGATCGGACCATTTGAAGTGTGGCAGGTGGCATATACCAATGACACAAACAGGCTGGCCTTCATAGGCGTGTATGAAACCAAGCGGCAGATGCTGGTGGTCGTAGTCCTCAACAAAGGCAAAATGCTGTGGAATTTCATGCAATGCGATGCGAAAGCGCTGAACAAACATCGCCACGGCAAGCTGCTGTACAAGCGGTACACATTCCTGTCAGGCAAAGAAAAGGGCCACTGTCACCAGTGGCCCTGTAAGCATGCTTGATATTCATATACACACCCTCAAGCCGGGGTGTGGAGGTCTCACCCGACGCTGATGATTCAGCCATCGGCGGGGTTCCTACGCCAACTGTTGCCGCTGAATGGCAGCTGGTTTCGCGCTCAACTGAAACGCTAACAAACACTTCTATATCAAGTCAACGATGGCGCTCAGTGGAGCCCTTCCACCAAGTTACTGGCTGTTACTTACCCGCAGTCAACGCGTTATAGCTGGTCATCAGGTTCCGATAATCCGGAATGTGGTTGGAGCACAGCGCCGCCAGCCCTTCCACATCATTGCGCCAGTCACGGTGCAGCTCACAGGCCACGCCAAACCAGGTCATCATCTGCGCACCGGCCTGGCTCATGCGGTCATGCGCCGCATCGCGGGTCATTTCGTTGAAGGTGCCGGAAGCATCAGTCACCACGAACACGTCAAACCCCTCTTCCAGCGCCGACAGCGCCGGGAACGCCACGCACACCTCGGTCACTACACCCGCAATGATCAGCTGCTTCTTGCCAGTCGCCTTCACCGCCTTGACGAAGTCTTCGTTGTCCCAGGCGTTGATCTGGCCGGGGCGAGCGATGTACGGCGCGTCCAGGAACAGCTCCTTCAGCTCCGGTACCAGCGGGCCGTTGGGGCCTTGCTCGAAGCTGGTGGTGAGGATGGTCGGCAGGTTGAAGAACTTCGCCAGGTCGGCCAGCGCCAGCACGTTGTTCTTGAACTTGTCCGGTTCGATGTCACGCACCAGCGACAGCAGGCCAGCCTGGTGGTCTACCAGCAGTACAGCGGCGTCGTCTTTGTTCAGGCGGTTGTAAGTGAATTTGCTCATGGTCTGTGCTCCAAAGGTTTATGAATTTTTCAGCTATTCGGGGTGTTTCGCGTTGATGGGCACAGATTAAAATCATCACCTTTGCGGCGGTAGTCAGCAGAATCTGGCTTTAGCGTTCCGTTTCGTGAACGATGGCTGTGTAGGGGCTGCCGGCAAGCCAAAACCCGGAGACCGATCATTGGAAGACCTCAACTCCCTCTACTACTTCACCCAAGTAGTCGAGCACGGTGGTTTCGCCCCGGCAGGCCGGGCGCTGGACATGCCCAAGTCGAAGCTCAGCCGGCGCATCGCCGACCTGGAGGAGCGCCTGGGCGTGCGCCTGCTGCACCGCACCAGCCGCCATTGCTCGCTCACCGAGATCGGCCAGGCCTACTACAACCGCTGCCTGGCCATGCGCGTGGAGGCCGAGGGTGCGGCGGAGATCATCGAGCGCAACCGCAGCGAACCGCGCGGGCTGGTGCGCATCAGTTGCCCGACCACCCTGCTCAATTCCTGGGTCGGGCCGATGCTGACCCGCTACATGCTCAAGTACCCGCAGGTGGAGCTGTTCATCGAAAGTACCAACCGCCGCGTCGACCTGCTGCACGAGGGCTTCGACATCGCTTTGCGGGTGCGCTTTCCACCGTTGGAAAACACCGACATGGTGATGAAGGTGCTAAGCAACAGCACCCAGTGCCTGGTCGGCCAACCTCAGTACCTGGAGCAGTTGCCCCAAGGTTTCGACCCGCAGTTGCTCAGCACGCTGCCCAGCCTGCACTGGGGCAGCGCCCAGCGCGAGTACCAGTGGGAGCTGTTTCGGGGTGAAGACAGCAGCCGCAGCATCGTCATCCCGCACAAACCACGCATGGTCACCGACGACCTGTTTGCCTTGCGCCATTTCGTGGTGGCCGGGGTCGGTATTGCGCACTTGCCAAGGGTGGCGGTGCGCGAGGACCTGGCGGCGGGGCGGCTGGTGGAGCTGATCCCGGACTGGCACCCGCGCTGTGGCATCGTGCATGCCATATTCCCATCGCGGCGCGGGTTACTGCCTTCGGTGCGGGCGTTGATCGATCACTTGGCCGAAGAGTTTGCGATCAGCGACATGGCTTGAGTCCTGAGCTGGCTTCTTCGCGGGCATGCCCGCTCCCACAGGTACCGCACAGGGCCCAGCACACCCTTACAAGACCCCTGGCCTATCCTTCACCCACACTGCCGGATCATCCGCCGGAGCCCCCCATGATCCGCGCCATTCATAGGCCAGGCCGCGCCCTGCTCGCCACCCTCGCCCTGTGCCCGGCACTCAGCCAGGCCGCTGAACCCGGCTGGGCGCTGCTCAGCCGCAATTACTTTCTGCACAGCGACTTTCGCTCACCTTCCGGCAGTGGTCAGAACTACCGCCAGGAATGGGCCCAGGGCTTTATCGGCGAGGTCCGCTCGGGCTTCACCGAGGGCACGGTCGGGGTCGGTATCGACGCCCATGGCTTTCTCGGCCTCAAGCTCGACGGCGGTCGAGGCCACGCCGGCACCGGCCTGCTGCCACGCGACAGCGATGGCCGCGCCGAATCCGACTTCTCCAGCGCCGGCGCCGCGCTCAAGCTGCGCCTGGGCAACACCCAGCTGCGCTACGGGGAAATGATGGTTGAAACCCCGGTGTTCGACACCGGCGACAAACGCCTGCACCCCGAATACGCCACCGGCTGGTTGGTCGAGAACAATGACCTGCCCGACTGGCGCCTGCAGGCCGGGCGCTTCACCGCCTTCAACAACCAGGACAACAGCTCGACCCACGACGACTTCAGCGGCTACGGCGCCACCACCCACAACCGCGCCATCAGCCTGGCAGGCGCCACGTTCGCACCCGCTGGCCCGTTCGGCGGCGCGCTGTATGCGGGGCAACTTCAGGACACCTGGCGCCAGGCCTACCTCAACCTGAACCTGGCCAAGGGCAACTGGCGCCTGGACGGCAACCTTTACCACACCCGTGACACCGGTAGCGCCAGCGCCGGTGCGATCGACACGCTCGCCTACAGCCTGCTGACCAAGTACCGTTTCGGTGCCCAGGCGCTGAGCCTGGCCTATCAGAAAGTCGAGGGCGACACTCCGTTCGACTTCGTCGGTGGCGACTCCATCTACCTGGCCAATTCGATCAAGTACGCCGACTTCAACGGCCCTGGCGAGCGCTCGTGGCAACTGCGCTACGACCTCGACTTCGCCACCCTGGGCGTGCCCGGCCTGAGCCTGATGGGCCGTTACGTCAGTGGCCGCAACATCGATGGCAGCCATGCCCCGGCAAATGGGGCTTATGTGAACCAGTACGGCAACGGCGGCAAGCACTGGGAGCGCGACATAGACCTGAAATACGTGGTGCAATCCGGTGCCGCCAAGGACCTGAGCCTGTCATTCTCCCACGTCAGCCACCGTGCCAACCAGGCCCAGGGCGGCGATGACATCGACCGCCTCTACCTGATCATCGAATACCCGCTCAAAGGTAGCTTCTAAAGTCGGGCTTTCAGCGCGACCCTTCGCGGGCGTGCCCGCGAAGGGCTGCAAAGCAGCCCCAGTAACGCTTAACTGACAGGCATTACCCGCGCGGCCCCTTCTTCTCGACATCACATCAGCTTAGAAAGCAAAGCACGAACAGCCCAGCGCCCCCCAGAACCCCTGGAAGTCATTGACCGGCACACTCGATTTGCGCGCCTTGTCATGGCTGTGCGCATGCACCCCGCACGGCCCCGAACACTGGTGCACGGCTGCCGCCAGCGACGGCGTACCCACGCGCCAGTGCCCCGGCACCTTGGCTACTGGAGACCACTCCGGCAGCACCGGCACCTGCGGTGGGCCGAGGCGGTCGAATTCGCCGGCACCGTATACAACCTTGCCATCGACAATGGTCAGCACCGATTCGATGCCCTTGATCGCTTCTTCATCAACGCTGAAGAAGTCCAACGACAAGGCCGCCAGGTCGGCCAGTTGGCCTACCTTGATCTGGCCCTTCTTGCCTTGCTCGCTGGAGAACCAGGCACTGCCCTGGGTGAACAGCTGCAGCGCGGCCTCGCGGTCCAGGCCTTCCTTGTACAGCTCCATGCCGCCAACGGTCTTGCCGCTGACCAGCCAGTACAGCGAGGTCCAGGGGTTGTAGCTGGACACGCGGGTAGCGTCGGTGCCCGCGCCGACCGGCACGCCCATCTCGAGCATGCGTTTGATCGGCGGGGTCTGCTCGGCAGCCTTGGCGCCATAGCGGTCGACGAAGTACTCACCCTGGAAGGCCATGCGGTCTTGGATGGCGATGCCGCCGCCCAGCGCACGCACGCGCTCGATGTTCTGCGGGGTGATGGTTTCGGCGTGGTCGAAGAACCACGGCAGGCCATTGAACGGGATATCGCGGTTGACCTTCTCGAACACGTCGAGCATGCGCGTGATCGATTCGTTGTAGGTGGCATGCAGGCGGAACGGCCAGCGCTGCTCGACCAGGTGGCGCACCACCGGCTCCAGCTCTTCTTCCATGGTCTGCGGCAGGTCCGGGCGCGGCTCGAGGAAGTCCTCGAAGTCGGCGGCGGAGAACACCAGCATTTCACCAGCGCCGTTGTGGCGCAGGAAGTCGGTACCGCTGTGCAGCTTGACGCTGGATGTCCACTTCCTGAAGTCGTCCAGTTCTTCCTTGGGCTTCTGGGTGAACAGGTTGTAGGCAATGCGCACTGTCAGCTGGTTGTTGTCGGCCAGCTCCTGGATCACCGAGTAGTCGTCGGGGAAGTTCTGGTAGCCGCCGCCAGCGTCGATGGCACTGGTCAGGCCCAGGCGGTTCAGCTCACGCATGAACTGGCGGGTCGAGTTGACCTGATACTCCAGCGGCAGCTTCGGCCCTTTGGCCAGGGTGGCGTAGAGGATCATCGCGTTCGGGCGGGCAATCAGCATGCCCGTCGGGTTGCCGAACTTGTCACGCTGGATTTCGCCACCCGGCGGGTTCGGGGTGCTCTTGTCGTAGCCGACAGCCTTGAGTGCGGCACGGTTGAGCAAGGCGCGGTCGTAGAGGTGTAACAGAAACACCGGCGTATCGGGTGCAGCCTGGTTGATTTCTTCCAAGGTCGGCATGCGTTTTTCAGCGAACTGGAACTCGTTCCAGCCACCCACCACACGCACCCACTGCGGGGTAGGCGTGCGCGCAGCCTGGTCCTTGAGCATGCGCAGGGCATCGGCCACCGACGGCACGCCTTCCCAGCGCAGCTCCAGGTTGTAGTTCAGGCCGCCGCGGATCAGGTGCAGGTGCGAGTCGTTCAGGCCGGGAATGACCGTACGCTGCTTGAGGTCGACGATTTGCGTGCTGGCGCCCTTGTGGGCCATGGCCTCGGCGTCGTTGCCCACGGCGATGAAACGGCCGTCCTTGATGGCGACGGCGGTGGCAGTGGGCTTTTCGCGGTCAACGGTGTGCAGCTTGCCGTTGAACAGAATCAGGTCGGCGGTCATGGAACCTCCTTGGGTGGATGCGTGAGCGGAACCGGCGGCGCCGGTGAAGGGCAATGCAGACCAGAGCGCGCCGGCAGCACCCAGTACGGTGCTGCTGGCGAGGAACTGGCGACGAGTCTTGTCGTGGCGGTCCTGGGGCATGGTGTTCTCCGTCTCTGGGCGCGGCGGCGGCAGGCGCGACTGCAGAGCATGCCGCCCGATACAGGGGCAAGGCTTGGATGGATGTGCGGTGGGGCTGTTGAAGGTTAGCCCTGATCAAGTTTTGTGTTGCCAGGGCTGGCCCCATCGCCGGCAAGCCAGCGCCCACAAGGGCTTCACAGCTTCTGAGCCCTGAACAGCCCCTGTGGGCTTGCCGGCGGTTGGGGCCGCAAAGCGGCCCCGGCTTGTTCAGCGACTCAAGAACGCCAGCAGGTCCTCATTCAGCTGCTGCGCATGAGTCACGGCAAACCCGTGCGGCGCGCCGGCGTACACCTTCAGCTCAGCCCCACGAATCTGCGCCGCCGCCTGCTTGCCGGTAGTCTCGAACGGCACGATCTGGTCGTCATCGCCATGGATCACCAACGTCGGTACATCGACCTTGGCCATGTCCGTCCGGAAGTCGGTTTCGGAGAACGCCGTCACACAATCCAGGGTGGCCTTGAGCGACGCCATCAGCGCTATGTTCAAGGTCTGCGTCTGCACGCCTTGGGATACCTGCTGCCCATGGTTGATGCCATAGAACGGTGCGGCGAAGTCGGCGATGAACTGCGCCCGGTCGGCACGCAGGCCAGCCACGATACCTTCGAACACCGACAGGTCGACACCCTCGGGGTTGTCGTCACGCTTGCCGAACACCGGCGTAACGGCGCCCAGCAGCACCAGCCCGGCGACCCGCTCGGTGCCGTAGCGACCGATGTAGCGGCTTACGTCACCGCCGCCCATGGAGAAGCCCACCAGGGTCACCTCACGCAGGTCGAGGTGTTCGATCAGCTGGGCGATGTCATCAGCGAAGGTGTCGTAGTCGTAGCCGTTCCATGGCTGGCTCGAGCGCCCGAAACCGCGGCGATCGAAGGCAATGGCGCGGTAACCGCGGCTGGCCAGGAACTCCATCTGCGTGTCCCACATGTCGGCATTCAGCGGCCAGCCGTGGCTGAACAGCACGGGCTTGCCGGTGCCCCAGTCCTTGAAGTAGATCGAAGTACCATCGCGGGTAACGAACGTGCTCATAGCGGTATCTCCTGGATTATCGAGGTCAGGGGCTGGCTCAGCCGCGCAGCCAGTTGGCGCAGCGACGGGTCACCCAAGGCATGATGTAGAACACCACGGGCAGAATGACGAACAGGTTGACGATCAGGTTGCCGGTGATCGCGCCCCCCAGTTGCGGGAAGCGGGCAAACAGCGGCGCCAGCAGTTGCGGCACGACCATGGTCATCGGGCAGATCACCAGGTAGGTTAGCAGCGCCTGCTTCCAGCGCGGCGGTTGCGCGGCCGAGGTACCCGGCGTGCTATCGAGCACCTGGTGCTGCAGGCATACGGTCACCACTTCGCGGTTGTCTTGGAGTGCGGTGTTCATCGGCGTTCCTTGGGTGAGCTTGCCCACAGCCACTGTGCAACGGCCAAAGGGCGCTGGATTGGATAAGTGTGCTGCCCTGCGCGGGCACCGGCTGAGGGTGCCCGCGGCCGCGGCTTACTTGTTGGCGTTGAAGGCGTTGTAGCTGGTCATGAGGTTGCGGTAGTCCGGGATATGGTTGGAGCACAGCGCGGCCAGGCCTTCAATGTCGTTGCGCCAGTCGCGGTGCAGCTCGCAGGCAACCCCGAACCAGGTCATCAACTGGGCGCCAGCGCGGCTCATGCGGTCATGGGCGGCGTCGCGGGTCATGGCGTTGAAGGTGCCGGAGGCATCGGTAACCACGAACACGTCGAACTCTTCTTCCAAGGCGGCCAGCGCCGGGAAGGCTACGCACACTTCGGTGACCACACCGGCGATGATCAGCTGCTTCTTGCCGGTGGCCTTCACCGCCTTCACGAAGTCTTCGTTATCCCAGGCGTTGATCTGGCCTGGGCGGGCGATGTACGGCGCGTCCGGGAACAGGGCTTTCAGTTCCGGGACCAGCGGGCCGTTGGGGCCTTGTTCGAAGCTGGTGGTGAGGATGGTCGGCAGGTTGAAGAACTTGGCCAGGTCAGCCAGGGCCAGTACGTTGTTCTTGAAGGCATCCGGCTCGATGTCGCGTACCAGCGACAGCAGGCCAGCCTGGTGGTCGACCAGCAGTACGGCGGCATCGTCTTTGTTCAGGCGGTTGTATTTGAAGTTGGTCATGGTCGTTGCTCCATAGGGTTTGAAGTTCAGCAAGTTGGGTGTTTCGCGTTGATGGGAGAAGATTAAAACCGTCACCTTTGGAGCGGTAGATAGCGGTTTTTGGCTTTAGCGTTCTGTTTCGGGAACGATAGATTGGCGCTGGATTTGCTGGCCTCTTCGCGGGCTTGCCCGCTCCCACAGGGACCGCATCTCGCTCAGGTTACGCACGATGCCTGTGGGGCGGGTTTACCCGCACGCAGGCGCCCATTGCCTGCCCGGCCAACCTGCTCTATTACTACCCACAGCCCTCCCCTCACTCCCGAGACCACCATGCTGGCGTTCATCCAGTCGTCCCCGTTGCTGCTCGGTACTGCCCTGATCCTGCTCGACCTCGTAATCTGGCAGTTGATCCCCCTCCAGCACCGGGCCTGGCGCATCGGTATGCGGCTGGTGCTTTTCCTGTTGTTCAGCGCGGTGCTGGTGGCCGCCGGCATGAGCCCGCTGCAGCCACCGCCCTGGCCGGACGATGTGCCGCGCAACCTGATGGCCACGGTATTGGCCATCGGCTGGTGGCTGTTTGGCGCGCGCACGGTCACCGTGGTGTTCGGCCTGTTGCTGGTAGCGCGGGGTAGCCACGGCGGGCGCTTGCTGCAGGACGTGCTGGGGGCGCTGATCTTCCTTGCCGCGGTAGTCGCGGCCGCAGGCTATGTGCTGCAGCTGCCAGTCAAGGGCCTGCTGGCCACCTCGGGCGTGATGGCCATCGTCATAGGCCTGGCGTTGCAGAGCACGCTGGCCGACGTGTTCAGCGGCATCGTGCTGAACACCACGCGGCCCTATCAGATTGGCGATTCGATCGCGATCGACGGCACCGAAGGCAAGGTGCTGGATATCGACTGGCGGGCCACGCGCCTGCTCACGGGCACAGGTAGCCTGGCGGTGATCCCCAATTCGGTGGCGGCCAAGGCGCGCCTGCTCAACCACAGCAGGCCGGCGGATGTGCATGGGGTGTCGATCAACGTGGTAGTGCCAGCCAAAGTGCGACCCAGGCGGGTGTTCGACGCACTGGAAAAAGCCCTGCAGGGTACCAGCGCGATCCTTGCTTCACCTGCACCCAAGGTGTCGGTCAAGGCCTCGACACTGGAGTCGGTGGAGTACGAGGCCAGCGGGTTCATTGCCGACATGGGCGGCAAGACCGCGGCGCGCAACCAGTTGTTCGACCTGGCGCACCGCCACCTGGAGGCGAGCGGGGTGATGTGGAACGTCGACCTGGCCATGCCGCCACGCAGCCGCCAGCGCGAAGTGCTGGACGAGGTGCGGGTGTTCCGTTCGCTAAGCGCTGAAGAGCGTGACGCATTGAGCCAGCGCATGACGGCGGTGGAGTACCTGGCGGATCAGGTGATCCTGGAGGTAGGCGCGCATTCCGACCATTTGCTGGTGATTGGCAGCGGCGTGGTGTCGGCCTCTGTGCGCGATGGCGACAAGCTGCTGGAGGCCGGGCGCATGGGGCCGGGCGAGGTGCTGGGGGTGGAGGGGATCATCGACGAAGACGAGTCACTGGCCGAGTTCCGCACCCTGACCAGTTGCGTGCTGTACCGCATCGACAAAGAGCAGGTGAAAAGTTGCCTGGCGCAACGTGGCGATGTGCAGACGGCGCTGAGCAAGTTGCAGCGGTTCCGGCGCCAGAGCCGGGAGTCGCTGTTGCTGCAGAAGCCGGCCCTGATCAAGAAGGGCGGCTTCCTCAGCTGGTTGCACAAGTAAGCCTGTACTGGCCCTATCGCCGGCAAGCCAGCTCCCACATTGACCACACAGGCCTCAGGGCTTATGCAATCCCTGTGGGAGATTCTATGGTTTCTGGCAAGGGTAGCCGGAGCATCTTCAGCGCCTGTGAGATCGAGCGCCGCCCGCGCGGCGCAATCGCGAGCTGCGCTCGCTCCTACGTTTGTTTCGGGCCAGTAACGCCTGTGACAGGCGCGCGCGGCCGCCTTGTTTGTACGGCGCGATATTGAGGCATGTACCAAGGCGTTCGCGCGCGAATCCCACAGGAATAATTGGCCCGAAACAAACGTAGGAGCGAGCGCAGCTCGCGATTGCGCCGCGCGGGCGGCGCTCGCTCCAACAGGCGCTGCCATACCTTGTGGCAACCACCTGTCAGCCCTGATGCAATCCCTGTGGGAGCTGGCTTGCCGGCGATAGGGCCAGTGCTTACAACACAACCCGCAGGCATTGCCCCGCGTGGTACAGCGAGAACCCGGACTCATAGAACGCGGTGCGCAGCGATGGCGCACTCACGCCACTCATTGGCGAGAACGGAATCGGCAGGCTGCCCGCCTCACCCTTGAGCAGGAACTCGGCAAACGCCCGGCCAATCACGGTGCCGGTGGTATTCCCACGCCCGTTATAGCCGGTCACCGCCACCAGCCCCGGCGCCGGCTCGAACAGGCGCATCAGGTGGTCGGGGGTGAAGTCGATGCAACCGGTCCAGTGCATTTCCCACTCGACCTTGCCCAGGCCCGGGTAGTAGTGGCTTTGAATGCGGTCGGCCCAGCTGCGCACGAACCAGGCGGGCTTGTTGTCGACCCGGCCCAGGCTGCCGAGCAACAGGCGGCCCTGGTCGTCACGGCGGATACTGCTGAGCACGGTGCGGGTGTCCCATGAGCCCTGGCCGTGCGGCAGTACCTTGTCGGCCTCAGCGCCTTGCAGCGGCTTGGAGGCGACCTGGTAGTAATAACCGCGGAAGAACTGCTTCTGAAGGTTGCTCCAGTCGCCTTCGGTGTAGGCACCGGTGGAAATCACCACCTTGTCGGCCCGTACCGAGCCACGGGCCGTCTTGACCCGCCAGGCGTCGCCCTCGCGCGCCAGGCCTTCGACAGCCGACTGCTGAAACAGCTGGCCACCCAGGCGCACCACGACCGCAGCCAGGCCCTGGGTGTAGCCCATGGGGTTGATGGTGCCGGCGCGGCGGTCGAGCAACGCGGCGGAAATCTTGTCGGTGCCACAGTATTCCTGGCACTGCGCGCCGGTCAGCAGCTCCACGTCGGCACCGCGACGGCGCCACTGCTCGTGGCGGGCCTCAAGGTCGGCGATGCCGGTGGCGTTGTGCGCCATGTGCAACGTGCCCTTGTGCTGGGCCTGGCAGTCGATGCCCAGGCGCTCGATCATTGCGAACACTTCAGCCGGGGCTTCACCCAGCACCTGGTTAAGGCGGCTGCCCTGCTTCTGGCCAAGGGTCGCCTCGACGTCGTCGGGGCGGATCCAGGTACCGGCATTGACCAACCCGACGTTGCGCCCGGAGCCCCCGTGGCCGACCTTCCAGGCCTCCAGCAGGATCACCGACTTGCCCTGCTCGAGCAGGTGAATGGCCGCCGACAGGCCGGTAATGCCGCCACCGATCACGCACACATCGGCCTTGTGCTCACCGGCCAGGGCCTGGGCGGCCACACTCGGTGTGCTGACGAATTCCCACAAGCATTGTTGACGCAGTTCGGACATGGCCCGGCTCCAGCAATTTGTTCTTGTTGGGGCTGCCTTGCAGCCCATTCGCGGGTAAACCCGCTCCTACAGGGGCTGCACAGGTTCGAAAAGCTGTGCAGTGCCCGTAGGAGCGGGTTCACCCGCGAACCGGGGGCAAAGCCCCCGGCCATGCAGCATCAACCGATCAGTCGAACACGATACCCTGTGCCAGCGGCAGCTCGCGCGAGTAGTTCACAGTGTTGGTCTGGCGGCGCATGTAGCCCTTCCAGGCATCCGAACCGGATTCCCGGCCACCACCGGTCTCTTTCTCGCCACCGAACGCACCGCCGATCTCGGCACCGCTGGTGCCGATGTTGACGTTGGCAATGCCGCAATCACTACCCGCAGCGCTCTGGAAACGTTCGGCCTCACGCAGGTCGGTGGTGAAGATGCACGACGACAGGCCTTGTGGCACTTCGTTGTTCAGGCGCAGGGCCTCTTCAAAGTCGTCGTAGGCCAGTACGTAGAGGATCGGGGCGAAGGTTTCGTGGCGGACCACGTCGCTTTGCGCCGGCATTTCAGCGATGGCTGGCGACACGTAGTAGGCATTCGGGTACTGCTCGGCCAGCTGACGCTCACCACCGAATACCTGGCCGCCTTCGTCGCGGGCCTTGGCCAGGGCACCCTGCATGGCGTCGAACGACAGCTTGTCGATCAACGGGCCAACCAGGTTGTCCTTGCGCGGGTCGCCAATGCGGACTTTGCCGTAGGCGGCTTTGACCCGGGCAACCACTTCGTCCTTGATCGAGCGGTGCACGATCAGGCGGCGCAGGGTGGTGCAGCGCTGGCCGGCGGTACCGACCGCCGAGAACAGGATGCCGCGCACGGCCAGGTCGAGGTCGGCGCTGGGGGCCAGGATCATGGCGTTGTTGCCGCCCAGCTCAAGGATGCTGCGGCCGAAGCGTGCAGCCACACGTGGGCCAACTTCGCGCCCCATGCGGGTGCTGCCGGTGGCGCTGACCAGCGGCACACGCGGGTCGTCGACCAGGGCTTCACCGGCTTCACGGCCACCAATGACCAGCTGCGCCAGGCCCGCCGGGGCGTCACCAAAGGCTTTCAGGGCTTTCTCGAACAGTGCCTGGCACGCCAGGGCGGTCAGCGGGGTTTTCTCGGACGGCTTCCATACCACGGAGTTGCCTGCCACCAGGGCCAGTGCGGTGTTCCAGGCCCACACCGCGACCGGAAAGTTGAAGGCACTGATCACGCCGACCACCCCCAGCGGGTGCCAGGTTTCACGCATGTGGTGCCCCGGGCGCTCGGAAGCGATGGTCAGGCCGTACAGCTGGCGCGACAGCCCCACGGCGAAGTCGCAGATGTCGATCATTTCCTGAACTTCACCCAGGCCTTCCTGGGTGATCTTGCCGGCTTCGATCGAGACCAGCTCGCCGAGGTCGGCCTTGTGCGCACGCAGCACTTCGCCAAACAGGCGCACCAGTTCGCCGCGGCGTGGTGCCGGTACGCTGCGCCAGGCTTCGAAGGCGCTCTGGGCCTGGTCGATGCGGGCGGTGGTCTCGGCCTTGCCGAGCAGTTTCACCGAGGCGATCTGGCTGCCGTCGATCGGCGTGTGAACAGGGTAATCGCCCTGGGTGTAAGCCTCGGCGGCAACGCCAAGGCGCTCGAGCAATCCAGCAACCATTTGTGCTTCTCCTACATCGGGTGATGGGGTGGAAAAATGATGTGGATCAGTATTAATCCGATCACATAGGTACAACAAACGACCTTTATTCCGCATATCATTCCACCAGGTAATGATCCGTATCGCAGAGACCGCTATGTCCAAACGCCTGGTGCCCTCCATGACCGCCCTGCAGTGCTTTGAAGCTGCAGCCCGCCATTTGAGTTTTACCCGTGCCGCTGAAGAGCTGCACCTGACCCAGAGCGCGGTCAGCAAGCAGGTGGCGCAACTGGAGGACATGCTGCGCCATCACCTGTTCCTGCGCATTCGCCGGCGCCTGCAACTGACCCCGGCCGGCAGCCTGTACCTGGCCGAGGTCAACAAGATCCTTACTCAGGTGGATATGTCCAGCCGCTACGTGCTCACCTATGGCGAGCAGACCGAGATATTGAAGGTCGCCACTCAACCGAGTTTTGGCGTGCGCTGGCTGATCCCGCACCTCAAGGGCTTTGGCAAACGGCACGGCAATATCCACCTGGATATCCGCAACGAGATGGAGCCGTTCGCCCTGCTGCAGGGCTCGGCGGACGTGGTGTTCTTCTATGGTCAGGGCACCTGGCCGGGTGCCACCTGCGTGGCGCTGTTCGGCGAAGAAGTGGTGCCGGTGTGTGCGCCGGAGCTGCTGGCCGGGCGTGAGTTGGCGGGCGCCGAACAGCTGGCCGAGTTGGTGCTGTTGCAGAGTACCTCGCGCCCCGAGGCCTGGCACGAGTGGTTCCTGGAGCAGGACCTGCAAAGCGTCAACGCCTACCACGGGCCGCGCTTCGATACCTTCTATATGGCATTGAGCGCCGCGCAGACAGGCTGCGGGGTAGCACTGGTGCCGCGCTACCTGGCAGCCAAGGAGCTGGCCGAGGGCAGCCTGGTGGTGCCATGGGATCACGCCATGCGCAGTGCCGGGGCGCATTACCTGGCGTATGCCGAGCATGCGGCGGAGGTGCCCAAGGTACGGGCGTTGGTGGAGTGGATCGGCGAGCAGTTGCAGGTTTGAGGTTGCCGGGCCGCTCTGCGGTACTTTCGCGACACAAGGCCGCACCTCGACCTGTAGGAGCGGCCTTGTGTCGCGATGGGCTGCAAAGCAGCCCCAATGGCCCTTGAGGTCGATCAAAAACGGAATGACACACTCACTTTTTTTCGCTTGTGAGCAAGGTGCATTCCCAGCTTTCATGTAAGCGTCCGAACCTAACCAGGAAGCTAGCGATGCCCGCCCACGATTTCGTCAGCCCCGACAGCATTCGCGCGCAGTTTTCTGCCGCCATGTCGCTCATGTACAAACAGGAAGTGCCGCTGTACGGCACGCTGCTGGAGCTGGTGAGCGAAATCAACCAGCAGGTCATGGCCCAGCAGCCCAGCGTTGCCGAGGCCCTGCGCTGGACCGGCGAAATCGAGCGCCTGGACCACGAGCGGCATGGCGCCATCCGGGTTGGCACCGCCGCAGAACTGGCTACCATCGCCCGCCTGTTCGCGGTGATGGGCATGCAGCCGGTTGGGTACTACGACCTTAGCTCTGCCGGTGTGCCGGTGCACTCCACCGCCTTCCGCGCGGTGCACGAGCAGTCCCTGCACATCAGCCCGTTCCGGGTGTTCACCTCGCTGCTGCGCCTGGAACTGATCGACAACCCGCAACTGCGCGAACTGGCCCAGAGCATCCTGGCCAAGCGTCAGATCTTCACCGCGCGCGCCCTCGAACTGATCGCCCAGTGCGAGCGCGACGGCGGCTTGAATGCCACCGATGCCGCCGCATTCGTGCAGGAGGCCCTGCACACCTTCCGCTGGCACCAGGACGCCACCGTCACCGCCGAGCAATATCAGCAGTTGCACGATCAGCACCGCCTGATTGCCGACGTGGTGGCCTTCAAGGGCCCGCACATCAACCACCTGACCCCGCGTACGCTGGACATCGATGCCATTCAGGTCGGCATGCCGGCCAAGGGCATTCCGCCAAGGCCGTGGTGGAAGGCCCGCCCACCCGCCGCCACCCGATCCTGCTGCGCCAGACCAGCTTCAAGGCCCTGCAGGAAAAGGTCGCCTTCAGCGACCAGCAGGGCAGCGAAGGCAGCCACACCGCGCGCTTTGGCGAAATCGAGCAACGCGGTGCGGCCCTGACACCCAAGGGCCGCCAGCTGTACGACAAACTGCTCGATGCCACCCGCGCTGCCTTGGGCGGTGCGCCTGCCGAGGCCAACGCCGAACGTTACATGACACTGCTGAAGGACAGCTTTGCCGAATTCCCGGACGACCTCGCGCAGATGCGTGAGCAAGGCCTGGCGTATTTCCGTTACTTCGCCACCGAAAAAGGCCTGGCCGCACGTGACCAGCAAGGCCGCCCCACCACCCTGGAGGGCTTGATCGAGGCCGGCCATGTGCACTTCGAAGCGCTGGTCTACGAGGACTTTCTGCCGGTAAGCGCGGCGGGCATCTTCCAGTCCAACCTGGGTGACGATGCGCAGGCCGAGTACGGCAGCAATGCCAACCGCGATGCCTTTGAAGCGGCATTGGGGCTGCAGGTGCAGGATGAGCTGGCGCTGTATGCGCAAAGCGAGCGGCGGTCGCTGCAGGCTTGTGCGCAGGCGTTGAACCTAGGTTCGATGTAAGCCGGTAGATCGCCGGGGGCGCTTGGCGCCCCATTCGCGGGCAGGCCCGCTCCCACAGGCCCAAGGCTTGCGCTGTACCTGTGGGAGCGGGCGTGCCCGCGAATGGGCCGCAAAGCGGCCCCCTGCGGTATCAGCGAAAACGGTCGACCTCCTGCCGCAGCTGCGCCGCCAGCCCTTCCAGCTCCCGCGCGGTAAAGGCCAGCTCATTGGCCACCTCGCGCTGCTCGCCGTTGGCCTGGGCAATGCTCTGCAAATTGCGGCTGAGCACCGTCGCCGTGCTGCTCTGCTCCTGAGTCGCCGTACTGATCACCGTGAACTGCTCACCCGCCGCACGGCTCTGCTCGTCGATACGCGCCAGCGCTTGCGCCACCTTGTCATTGCGCTGCAGACCTTCCTGCATCAGCTGGTTACCCTGCTCCAGCGTCGTGATGGCGTGCCCGGTCTGCTGCTGGATGCTGGTGATCATCCCGGATATTTCATCCGTGGCCTGGCGGGTTCGTGCGGCCAGGCTGCGCACTTCGTCCGCCACCACCGCAAAGCCGCGGCCCTGCTCACCGGCGCGGGCAGCCTCGATGGCCGCATTCAACGCCAGCAGGTTGGTCTGTTCGGCGATGGCAGTAATCACGCTGATGATGCCGCCGATTTCCTGCGAGCGTGCCCCCAGGCTGTCCATCACCGTGGCCGTACCGCCGAGGGCATCGGCGATCTGCTTCAGCGAACGCGATGCTTCATCCATGGCGCTGCGGCCGATGCGGGTCTGCTGGGCATTGTCACGCGCCATGCGCTCGGTGCCTGCCATGTTGTCGGCGATGTTCATAGAGGTGGCGCTGAACTCCTCCACCGCACCGGCCATGCTGGTGATTTCACCGGACTGCTGCTCCATGCCCTCGCAGGCCCCGGCCGACAGGCCAGACAACGATTTGGCGCGCGAGCTGACTTGCTCGGACGCACTGCGAATGTGCTCGACCATGCCTGACAAGGCCTCGCCCATCTTGTTGAAGCTGCTGGCCAGTTGGCCGATTTCGTCGTGGCTGGTCACGCTCAGCCGCGCGCTCAGGTCACCTGCGCCCAGCGCTTCGGCCTGGCGCACCAGCGCGTCCAGCGGCCGCAGCTTGCGCCGCAACAGCCACAGGGTAGCCGCCACCGCCAGGACCATGGCCAGCAGGCTGCCGATGGCCAGGCGCAGGCCTACACTCCAGGTCACCTCACGGATTTCCGCCATCGGCATGCTCGCCACCACCGTCCACGGGCCTTCGGCAAATGCGGCCGTTGCGCTGTACAGCGGTTGCTCGGCATTGGCTGGTGGCACCAGCCACTGGCCGTTCTCGTCCTGCAGGGCCAGCGAACCGGTCTGGCCAATGCGGAAACGCTTGAGGTTGGCAAACTGGGTGTTCTGCGCATCGGTGTAGTCGAAGCCAACGAACAATACGGCAATTACCCGGCCGTTGCCGTCACTTACCGGCACATAGCGGGTCATGTAGTTACGCTCGAACAACACGGCGCGGCCAACGTACATCTGCCCGGCCAGCAACTTGCGGTAGGCCGGGTGCTGACGGTCGAGCTGAGTGCCGATGGCGCGGCTGCCGTCCTGCTTCTTCAGGTTGGTGCTGATGCGCACGAAGTCTTCGCCACTGCGCACGAACAGCGTGGCGATGCCAGCGGTCATCTGCTGGAATTCGTCAACCTGCTGAAAATCGTTGTTCAGCAAATGATCACCCAGGTACAGCGCCGGTGTTGCCTGCCCGGCGACCTGCACCGTTTCACCGGCATGCAGCGACAGGCCCGAGGCGAAGCGGCGCTCGAACAACCCGCTGAGGCGCTGGGTATTGTCCTTGAGCGAACTGTGGAAGGTTTCGAGCTGGTCGGCCAGCAGGCGCGCTTCACTGCCCAGGTGCGCCTGGCGTGTGGCGAGGTTGGCATCGTCCAGCGAACGCAGGGCAAACAGGGTACTGCCGGAAATCACCAGCGCCAGCACGATGGCGAGGGCGACACCGAGCTGCGAGGCTATGCGGGCACGGGGTTGAGACATGTGAAGCTCCTGGCAAGAGGCCGGGATCGTCCTGATCACACTGACCGCCCGCTTTCTATCGACGGGAAGTGCGCCCTCTTCCGGGACGCTGGTGCCAGTGAATCGGCGTCGCGGGCGAATACTTGAGTGTCGGGCCGGGATATTCGCAAACGTTTTCTACAGCCTGTTGCGGCCCTGTCGTCGGCAAGCCGGGCCCCACACGTGCAGCACAGGTCTTGAGCGCATCGCTACCGGTGTGGGAGATTCTATGGTTCCTGGCAAGGGTAGCCGGAGCATCTTCAGCGCCTGTGAGATCGCGCGGCGCAATCGCGAGCTGCGCTCGCTCCTACGTTTGTTTCGGGCCAGTAACGCCTGTGACAGGCGCGCGCGGCCGCCTTGTTTGTACGGCGCGATATTGAGGCATGCACCAAGGCGTTCGCGCGCGAATCCCACAGGAATAATTGGCCCGAAACAAACGTAGGAGCGAGCGCAGCTCGCGATTGCGCCGCGCGGGCGGCGCTCGCTCTAACAGGCGCTGCCATACCTTGTGGCAAACACCTGTCAGCCCTAAGGCGACCCCTGTGGGCTTGCCGGCGACAAGGCCAGTGCAAGCCATCAAAGGGGCGGCAGTATTTCCACATCCGGAAGATCCATGGCCGCTACCTCCTGCTCCAGAAATGCACTCAACCGGCGCAACCGCTCGCCCCCGCGCCGGGTACGCGGCCACACCAGGTAGTAATCCATGCCACTGGGCACCGCCGTCGGCCAGGGCAGGCTCAGGCGCTTCTGCGCCACGTCCTCGGCCACCATCAGCAAGTCGCCGATGGAGATGCCGTAGCCACGCGCTGCGGCAATCATGCTTAGCTCCAGCGTGTCGAAAACCTGCCCACCCTTGAGCGATACCTTGCCAGCGAGGCCCATGCGCTGCAGCCAGTCACGCCAGTCGCGCTTGTCCACCGTGGGGTGCAGCAGCTCGATACCGGCCAGCCGGGACACGCTCCAGGGCTTTTCGCCAAGCAGGTCCGGTGCGCCGACCGGAATCAACAACTCCGGGAACAGCTTGCGCACCTCCCAGTCTGCCGGGAACACCCCATCGCTGAGCAACACCGCACAATCGAACGGTTCCTGGTTGAAGTCCACATGGTCTACATCCATCCAGGCGCTGGTCAGCTGTACCTCGTTACCGGGTTGCAGGTGGCGAAACCGGCTCAGGCAGGCCAGCAACCACCGCATGGTCAGGGTCGAAGGTGCTTTCATGCGCAGGATGTCATCTTCACCACACAGGGTTTCACAGGCACGGGCGAACGCGGCAAAGCCTTCGCGCACCCCCGGCAGCAATACCCGCCCAGCTTCGGTCAGTTGCAGATTGCGGCCACTGCGCACGAACAGGCGGCAGGCGAAATGCTCTTCCAGGGTACGGATATGCCGGCTGATGGCACTTTGCGTGATCGACAGCTCTTCGCCCGCGCGGGTGAACGAACTGAGCCGCGCAGCGGCCTCGAATGCGCGCAAGGCATACAGCGGAGGTAGCTGGCGCGACATGAGGCACCTGCAATCTAGGGACAGAGGCGAATTATCCGAAACTTGCAGGCATGAGTTCAACTCATGCCAACCATCGCTTTTATCCTTTTGTGCAAAGTTGACCAAAGCCTCAGAATCGCGCTTCGTTGATCACCTCAGGAACAAGGACAGCCCATGCACGTCGCGCCCACTACAGAACTCAAGGCTTTGTTGCGCCTGGCCGGGCCGCTGATCGCCTCGCAGCTGGCGCACATGCTGATGGTGCTGACCGACACCCTGATGATGGCCCGCATCAGCCCGCAGGCCTTGGCCGGCGGTGGCCTGGGCGCGGCCAGCTATTCCTTCGTGTCGATCTTCTGCCTGGGGGTGATCGCCGCAGTGGGTACCCTGGTGGCGATTCGCAAGGGCGCCAACGACATCGAAGGGGCCACCCGTCTGGCCCAGAACGGCCTGTGGCTGGCCTGGGGCCTGGCGCTGTTCGCCGCGCTGGTGCTGTGGAACCTTGAGCCGGTACTGCTGCTGTTCGGGCAACAGCCCGAGAACGTGGCCTCGGCTGCCCAGTTTCTGACCCTGCTGCCGCTGGCGTTGCCCGGTTACCTGACCTTCATGGCCTTGCGCGGGTTCACCAGTGCCCTTGGCCGTTCGACCCCGGTGATGGTCATCAGCCTGGTCGGCACGGTGCTGAACTACCTGCTCAACGTGGCGCTGATCGAGGGCATGTTCGGCCTGCCCAGGCTCGGGCTGATGGGTATCGGCCTGGTCACTGCGGTGGTGTCGATGGGCATGGCCATTGCCCTGTCGTTGTACATCCGCTGGCACCCGGCCTATGCCGCCTACCCGCTGCGCAAGGGCCTGTCGCGCCCATCGCTGCACGCCCTGCGTGAGCTGTGGCGGCTGGGCCTGCCGATTGGCGGCACCTACATGGTGGAAGTGGGCCTGTTCGCCTTTGCCGCGTTGTGCATGGGGGTGCTGGGCAGCACCGAACTGGCGGCCCACCAGATCGCCCTGCAGATCGTGTCCACGGCATTCATGGTGCCGACAGGGCTCTCCTATGCGGTAACCATGCGCGTGGGCCTGTACTACGGCGCCGGCAACCTGCTGGCGGCGCGCAGCGCGGGGCGCGTGGGCATCGGCTTCGGGGCAACCGTGATGTTTGCCTTTGCCGCGCTGTTTTTGCTGTTGCCCGAGGCGCTGGTGAGCCTGTTCATAGACCGTAATGACCCGGGCTTTGCCGCCATCTACCAACTGGCGGTGCACTTGTTGATGGTGGCCGCCTGGTTCGAGTTGTTCGATGGCATGCAGACCATCGCCATGGGCTCCATACGCGGCCTGAAAGATGCCAAGACCACCTTCCTTATCGGGCTGTGCTGCTATTGGCTGGTAGGCGCGCCGAGCGCCTGGCTGTTCGCGTTCAACCTGGGCGGCGGGGCGGTCGGGATCTGGTGGGGGTTGGCGCTGGGGCTGGCGTGCGCGGCGGTGGCGCTGACCTTTGGTTTTGAGTGGCGGATGAAGCGGTTGTTGCGCAAAGCTGGGATTGGTGGAGAGGCTACCGCCTCGGCCTGACTTCAGGGCCTATTCGCGGGCACGCCCGCTCCCACAGGTACAGTGCGCGGCCCCTGTGGGAGCGGGCGTGCCCGCGAAAGGGCCCTAAAGGGCAACCCCCAACTGACAGTCAGGCGCCTGCAGCAAAAACTCCATCAACTCCCCCACCGGCAGTGGCTTGCTGACCAGAAATCCTTGCACCTGGTCACAACCAAACCCGCGCAGCAGCTCCAGTTGCTCCTCACTCTCCACCCCTTCAGCCACCACCTCAAGGTTGAGGTTGTGCGCCAGGTTGATCATGGCGTGCACCAGCTTGCGGTTTTCCTCGCGCATTTCCATTTCGGCCACGAAACTGCGGTCCACCTTGAGCAAGGTGATCGGCAGGCTGTTCAGGTGTACGAACGACGAAAAACCGGTGCCAAAGTCATCCAGCGAGAAGCGCACGCCCAGCCGGCCCAGCGCATCCATGGTCTGGCGTACCAGCTCGTTGCGGCGCATGACCGCCGTTTCGGTCAGCTCGAATTCCAGCCAGCGAGCATCCACCCCGTGCTCGAGGATCAGCCGGCTCAAGGTGGCCAGCAGCTGGCTATCCTGGAACTGGCGGAAGCTCAGGTTGACCGCCATGTGCAGCGGCTCCAGGCCGCGTTCGCACAACGCCTGCATGTCGCGCAGCGCACGGGAAATCACCCAGTAGCCCAATGGCACGATCAGGCCGCTTTGCTCCGCCAGCGGCACGAACTCGCAGGGCGGTAGCAGCCCCCGGTCCGAGTGCCGCCAGCGCACCAGCGCCTCGAGCCCCACGATGCGCCCATCGGCCAGGTTCAGCCGGGGTTGATAGTGCAGTTCCAGTTCATCCCGGCGCAGGGCGCGGCGCAGTTCGCTTTCCAGGTCGGCCAGGCTGCGGGCATTACGGTTGATGCGCTCGTTGAACACATGGAAGGTGCAGCCCTGGCTACCCTTGGCCTGGCGCATGGCGATGTGCGCGTGCCACATCAGCGGGTCGGCGCCGCCCTGGGCACGGGCATGCGCCAGGCCCAGGCTGCAGCCCAACAGCAAGCTTTCGCCATCGATCCAATAGGGCTCGGCCAAGGCCTCGACGATGCGTTCGGCAATCCATTCGGCGCGGTTCGGGTCGCGGCGCGTGTCGATCAGCAGCGCGAATTCGTCGCTGCCCAGGCGCGCCAATTGGTCCCCCGCTTCCAGTTGGTGTTTCAACCGGGCCACAACCTGCAGGATCAGGCGGTCACCGCTCTGGTGGCCAAGGGCGTCGTTGACGTGGCGGAAGTTGTCCAGGTCGAGGTGGCCGAGGGCAACGCCCCGGCCTTCGTTTTCAGCCAGCCGTGCCGTGAGCAAGGCCTGGAAGCCCTGGCGGTTGGCGATACCGGTCAGTGGGTCTTGCTCGGCAAGGCGCTGCAAGGTGGCCACCAGCACACCGCGTTCGCGCACATGCCGCAGCGAGCGGCGCAGGCTATCGGTGCTGAGCTGTTGGCGCACCAGCCAGTCGCTGACGCCGCTGGGGGCCACCGCGGGCTCGTCGTCCAGCAGCAGGATGGTCGGCAGCTCACAGCGCCCCGGCGCTGGTTGCAGTGCCGCAGTCGCCAGGACCACGGCTTGCCGGTCATGGCTGAAAAGGCTGTCGACGGCCTCCCAGTCAGGCGCCGTCAACAGCACTGCAGTGCCGCCCAACCCCTGCACGCACTCGCGCAGCAGCACGGCCCATTCCGGCTCATCAGCCAACAGCAGCAAACGCAGAGGTTCGACAGGCGTGGACAAGCGGGCTCCTTAGGGCTTCACGGCACAACGAGAGAAGATGAATATGCTACTGCATTGATGAAAATGATTTTCAATTTTATACATACACCGGACTCTGCGGCGACCCGACGTATTTTGTCGTGCATCCTGCGCGAAATCAGGCCCGCTCGGCAAATACGATTTTTCCAGTGCCTGGCATTAGCCTGACTAATACTGGGCGCCAATAAAAGTCTGACTCAGACGTCAGACGGTCACGCCACAACGGCCCCATGCCTGTTAGAATGCGCGGCTATTTTCTGGCGACCCCCGGTTTCTAGCATGTCCCGACTCAATCCCCGGCAGCAGGAAGCCCGTGACTATGTCGGCGGCCCTCTTTTGGTGCTCGCCGGTGCAGGCTCGGGCAAGACCAGCGTGATCACGCGCAAGATTGCCCACCTGATCCAGAACTGCGGCATTCGTGCCCAGTACATCGTGGCGATGACCTTTACCAACAAGGCCGCGCGCGAGATGAAGGAGCGGGTTGGCACCTTGCTGCGCCCGGGGGAAGGTCGCGGCCTGACGGTGTGTACCTTCCACAACCTGGGCCTGAACATCATCCGCAAGGAACACGAGCGGCTGGGCTACAAGCCGGGCTTCTCGATTTTCGACGAGTCCGACATCAAGGCGTTGCTGTCGGACATCATGCAGAAGGAATACTCAGGCGACGACGGCATCGACGAGATCAAGAACATGATCGGTGCCTGGAAGAACGACCTGATCCTGCCGCCAGAAGCCTTGGAAAAGGCGCGCAACCCGCGCGAGCAGACCGCCGCCATCGTCTACACCCACTACCAACGCACGCTCAAGGCGTTCAACGCAGTGGACTTCGACGACCTGATCCTGCAGCCGGTGAAGCTGTTCCAGGAACACCCCGAGGTGCTGGAGCGCTGGCAGAACCGCGTGCGCTACCTGCTGGTGGACGAGTACCAGGACACCAATGCGAGCCAGTACCTGCTGGTGAAGATGCTGATCGGCATGCGCAACCAGTTCACCGTGGTGGGCGACGACGACCAGTCCATCTATGCCTGGCGCGGTGCCCGCCCCGAGAACCTGATGCTGCTCAAGGAGGACTACCCCTCCCTGAAGATCGTGATGCTCGAACAGAACTACCGCTCCACCAGCCGGATCCTGCGCTGTGCCAACGTGCTGATCGCCAACAACCCGCACGCGTTCGAAAAACAGCTGTGGAGCGAGATGGGTGTAGGCGACGAGATCCGCGTGATCCGCTGCAAGAACGAGGAAGCCGAGGCCGAACGGGTGGCCATGGAGATCCTCACCTTGCACCTGCGCACCAACCGCCCGTACAGCGACTTTGCCATCCTCTACCGCGGCAACTACCAGGCCAAGCTGATCGAGCTGAAACTGCAGCACCACCAGGTGCCGTATCGCCTGTCGGGCGGCAACAGCTTCTTCGGCCGCCAGGAGGTCAAGGACCTGATGGCCTACCTGCGCCTGCTGGTGAACCCGGACGACGACAACGCCTACCTGCGGGTGATCAACGTGCCGCGCCGCGAGATCGGCTCCACCACCCTGGAAAAGCTCGGCAACTATTCCACCGAGCGCGGCATTTCCATGTACGCCGCCAGCGACGAGCTGGGCCTGGGTGAACACCTGGACGCCCGCTATACCGAGCGTTTGCAGCGCTTCAAGCACTGGCTGGACGGGGTACGCCAGAAGGTCGCCCTGGAAGACCCGATTGCCGCGCTGCACGAGATGATCCGCGACATCGACTACGAAAACTGGATCCGCCAGCAGACCGCCAGCGACAAGGCCGCCGATTTCCGCATCAGCAACGTCTGGTTCCTGGTGGACGCACTGAAAAACACCCTCGAAAAGGATGAAGAGGGTGACATGACCATCGAGGACGCCATCGGCAAGCTGGTGCTGCGCGACATGCTCGAGCGCCAGCAGGAAGAAGAAGAGAACGCCGAAGGGGTGCAGATGATGACCCTGCATGCCTCCAAAGGCCTGGAGTTCCCCTACGTGTTCATCATGGGCATGGAAGAGGAAATCCTCCCGCACCGCTCCAGCATCGAGGCCGACACCATCGAAGAAGAGCGCCGCCTGGCCTATGTGGGCATCACCCGCGCCCGCCAGACCCTGGCCTTTACCTTCGCCGCCAAGCGCAAACAGTACGGTGAAATCATCGACTGTACGCCCAGCCGGTTCCTCGACGAGTTGCCCCCCGACGACCTGGCCTGGGAAGGCCTGGACGACGCCCCGGTCGAGGTGAAGGCGGCACGCGGCAACAACGCCCTGGCCGACATCCGGGCAATGCTCAAACGCTGATCAACCATTACTCTTTAATATTGCCGCCTCCAGCGGCCACCTTTGTTACATCGAGGAAATCACAGTGGAAGCACTGCATCAGAAGATTCGCGAAGAAGGCATCGTGCTTTCCGATCAGGTCCTCAAAGTGGACGCGTTTCTCAACCACCAGATCGACCCGGCGCTGATGCAGCTGATCGGTGACGAGTTCGCCCGCCTGTTCGCCGATGCTGGCGTGACCAAGATCGTCACCATCGAAGCCTCGGGTATTGCCCCGGCAGTGATGACCGGCCTGAAGCTGGGCGTACCGGTGATCTTCGCCCGCAAGCACCAGTCGCTGACCCTGACCGAAAACCTGCTGACCGCCTCGGTGTACTCCTTCACCAAGCAGACCGAGAACACCGTGGCCATCTCGCCGCGCCACCTCAACAGCAGCGACCGCGTGCTGGTGATCGACGACTTCCTGGCCAACGGCAAGGCGTCGCAGGCACTGATCTCGATCATCAAGCAGGCCGGCGCCACCGTGGCCGGCCTGGGTATCGTCATCGAGAAGTCGTTCCAGGGCGGCCGCGCCGAGCTGGACAGCCAGGGCTACCGCGTTGAATCGCTGGCCCGGGTGAAGTCGCTGGAAGGTGGTGTGGTCACTTTCATCGAGTAAGCCTGTACCGGCCTCATCGCCGGCAAGCCAGCTCCCACATTGACCGCACAGGCCTCAGGGCTTATGCAGTACCTGTGGGAGATTCTATGGTTCCTGGCAAGGGTAGCCGGAGCATCTTCAGCGCCTGTGAGATCGAGCGCCGCCCGCGCGGCGCAATCGCGAGCTGCGCTCGCTCCTACGTTTGTTTCGGGCCAGTAACGCCTGTGACAGGCGCGCGCGGCCGCCTTGTTTGTACGGCGCTATATTGAGGCATGCACCAAGGCGTTCGCGCGCGAATCCCACAGGAATAATTGGCCCGAAACAAACGTAGGAGCGAGCGCAGCTCGCGATTGCGCCGCGCGGGCGGCGCTCGCTCTAACAGACGCTGCCATACCTTGTGGCAAACACCTGTCAGCCCTAAGGCGATCCCTGTGGGAGCTGGCTTGCCGGCGATGGGCTGCAAAGCAGCCCCGGCAATTCATCAGGTAGCCGCCAACCCCGCCAGCAACAGCCGCTGATAAAGTTCTTCCTTCAACCCCTGCGGAGCATCCAGCCCCATCCGCTCCAGATGCTGCTCATACCCCTCCGGCCCCGGCGCATCCAGCGCGGCCTTGCCCAGCTCCAGCACCTCGCTCAACTTGAACTTGCTCTTCAACCAGTTCAGCGCCCGCAACAGGTCCTGCTCTTCGGCAGTGAAGTCCGTACCCAGCGGATACTCGGGGAACAACCGTGCATGCTGCGCCCTGACCGCCTCAAGGCGTTGCGGGGTGTTGTCGGCAAAGCGCGCGTCCAGCTCAAAGCCCTTGTGCAGCTTGCCGGCACTCTTGGCCTGCTCGATCAGCCCCTGCTGGAACCGTGAATCGCTTACCGCCAGCAACCGTGCAATCACTTCGCTGTCGGTCTGCCCACGCAGGTCGGCGATGCCGTATTCGGTCACCACAATATCGCGCAGGTGCCGGGGGATGGTGCAGTGGCCGTACGCCCAGAAAATGTTCGACGTCACCTCACCGCCCGACTCGCGCCAACTGCGCAACAGCAGGATCGAGCGCCCACCCTCCAGCGCATGGCCTTGGGCAACGAAGTTGTATTGCCCGCCCACGCCACTGAGCACTCGACCATCTTCCAGCTGGTCGGCCACCCCGGCACCCAGCAGGGTCATGCCGAATGCGGTGTTGATGAAGCGGGCATCGCGGCGCTGGCGGCGCTTGAGTTCCTCTTGCCCGTAGAGTTCGTTGATGAAGCTGATACGGGTCATGACGAACTGTGCACGCTGCTCCAGCGGCATCTCGCGCAAGCGCTGATAGAACGCCTGCGGGCCAAGGAAGAAGCCACCGTGCAACAACGCGCCCTGCTCATCTGCCGGGCGTCGCAACAAGCCTGCCTCGGCCAGCACCAGCAGGCCGTTGACGAACATCTCGCTGCAGCCGTAGAGGCCTTGAGCGAAGGTATCCAGCCCCCCTTCCCGTTCGATCAGCGCCTGCCAGGGGCCGACATCGAGTGCATCGAGCACCGCGCGGTAGCCGGCGTTGTCGCCCTGGCGCGCCAGCAATGCCGCGGCGACCGCATCGCCCATGGCACCAATACCGATCTGCAGCGTGCCGCCGTCGCGCACCAGGCTGCTGGCATGCAGGCCAATGCAGTGGTCCTGAATGCCGACCGGCATGTTCGGTGTGGAAAACAGCCGGCGTTGTTCGGCCTCGTCGAGCAACAGGTCGAACGCGTCGATCGGCAGCTCGGCATCGCCAGGCATGTAAGGCAGCTCGGCGTGCACCTGCCCCAGCATGAGGATGGTTTCACCGGCAGCGCGGCGTTTGGCGACCATGGGCAGCAGGTCGAGGGTGATGTCGGGGTTGCAGGCCAGGCTCAGGTGCACGGGCTTTTCGGGCGTGGCAGCCACCAGTTGGGCGATCAGGTTCAGGCCCTTGGCGTTGATATCCCGCGCGGCGTGGCTGTAATTGCTGCTGACGTAGTCCTGCTGCGCCGATTCGCTGTGCAGCAAGCTGCCGGGCTGCATGAAGAACTGCTCGACGCGGATGTTGGCTGGCAATGTGTCGTTGCGCAGGTCGCTGAGGTAGGTGAGCTCTTCATAGTCGGCAAACACGCGCTCGACAAAAGGCTCCAGAAACCGCCGCTGCAGCCCGTCGCCCAGTGCCGGCCGGCCCAGGGACAGGGCGGTGTAGATGGTCAGCCGCCGTTCGGGCAGTCCGCGCACGCGGGCGTAGAGGGCATTGACGAAGGCGTTGGGCTTGCCCAGGCCCAGCGGCAGGCCCATGTGGATATGAGCTGGCAGGCGTGCCAGGACCTGCTCGACAGCCTGGTCGATGGAGCAGAGGTGCATGGGGCCTCCTGAGACATCCGTGGGTTCAGGGGTTGGACATGAACTCAAGCGAGTTGGTTGCCGGTGCGGCCCCTTTCGCGGCCAAAGCCGCAAAGAGGCCGGCACAGCCGCCACAAAAACAAAGCCCGCCATCAATGGCGGGCCTGGTGAAATTCAGCTGCAGCTCACAGCCCGGACATCTTCTTGATCGCCCCTTTCAGGTCGTCGTCCGAGCAGTCCGCGCAGGTACCTTTCGGTGGCATGGCGTTGATGCCGGTAATGGCCTTGGCCAGGATGCCATCCAGGCCGCCCTGGTGGTCGGCTCGCTCCTTCCAGGCCGCGGTATCACCCACCTTGGGCGCGCCGAGCAGGCCGCTGCCATGGCAGGCATTGCAGTGCTTGGCAATGATCTCGTCCGGGGTCTTGGCACCACCGCCACCCGCGGTCGCCGCCACTTCCATGCCTTTGCACTCCTGGCCCTGCACACAGACCTGGCCAACGGGTTCCAGGCGCTTGGCAATGTCGTCATTGGTCGCAGCGGTTGCGCTCATTGCCCAGAGGGCGAATACGGCTGCTGGTACGGCCAGCATCTTCTTGATTTGGTTCACGCGAACACCCTCATGGTGGCTAATCACGCCCGCGGCCACGAAACAGCGAGCGCTGGAAAGTATAGCGGCAACCTGAAGGCGGTGAAACGACCCTACACGGGAAAGGGGTATTGCCGAATCAATGCACTGCGCTGGATCAAAAGTTTGAGGGCGTAGCGGCACTGATCAGCCGTGCAGGCTGATCGAACGGGTTGCGAAAGCGGTGCGGGCGGGTGCTTTCGAAGTAGTAGCTGTCGCCTTCCTCGAGGATGAAGATCTCGTTGCCGACCACCAGCTCAAGGCGGCCTTCGAGCAGGATGCCGGTTTCCTCCCCGTCATGGGTCAGCATTTCGGCACCGGTGTCGGCGCCCGGCGGGTAGACCTCGGTCAGGAAGGCAATGGCGCGGTTGGGGTGCGACTTGCCGACCAGCTTCATGGTTACCGCACCGTCCGAGATATCGATCAGCTCGTGGGCTTTGTAGACAATTTGCGCAGGGCTCTGCGCCTCCAGTTCGACCGAAAAGAATTCGACCATGGACATGGGAATGCCACTGAGCACCTTGCGCAACGAGCTGATGGAGGGGCTTACGCTGTTCTTCTCGATCATCGAGATGGTGCTGTTGGTCACCCCGGCGCGCTTGGCGAGTTCGCGCTGGGACAGGCCCTTGAGCTTGCGGATGGCTTGCAGTCGTTCGCCGACGTCCAAAGCTGGAGCCTCCTGAAACGGTAGAAAGGGGGGTGGATGTGAACGATATCATGGCAATGCCGTTCAGTATTTACAACACACCGCCCTCAACCTGTCCGCATCAGCGTGTCATTCGCCGACGTAGTCCAGGGGGACCCGTTTCAGGTTGCAGAAGATCTGGTAAGGAATGGTGCCAGCCTGTGCCGCCACTTCGCTGGCCAGTACCTGCTTGCCCCACAGTTCGACCGGGCTACCCACCGTGGCGTCGGGCACATCGGTGAGGTCGATGCTGAGCATGTCCATCGACACCCGGCCGATCAACGGGGCGCGCTTGCCCGCAACCAGCACCGGCGTGCCATTGGGCGCCTGGCGCGGGTAGCCATCGGCGTACCCCATGGCCACCACGCCAACACGGGTCGGCCGCGGGCTGACGAACTTGGCACCGTAGCCCACCGGTTGGCCGGCGGGCAGCTCACGCACGCTGATCACCCGCGATTGCAGGGTCATCACCGGCTGCAGGCGCGCAGCTTCGGCCTGGGCCACCTCGAAGGGCGTGGCGCCATACAGCATGAGGCCTGGGCGCACCCAGTCGCTGGGCGCTTGCGGCCAGCCCAGCACGCCGGGCGAGTTGCGCAGGCTGCACTCGGCCGCAAGGCCCTGGCGTGCGGCTTCGAACACGGCGATCTGCTGCGCGGTGGCGTCAGCATCCAGTTCGTCGGCACGGGCGAAGTGGCTCATCAGTACAATCCGCGCGACCTTGCCGCTGGCCAGCAGGCGCTGGTAGGCCTCGTGGTAATCCTTGGGGTGCAAGCCCACCCGGTGCATGCCGCTGTCCAGCTTCAGCCAGACACTTAGCGGCTTGCGCAGTTGCGCCTTCTCGATCGCCTCCAGCTGCCACAGCGAGTGCACCACGCACCACAGATCGTGCTCGGCGATCAGTGCCAGCTCGCTGGCTTCGAAAAAGCCTTCCAGCAGCAGCACCGGGGCCTTGATACCGGCACCGCGCAGTTCCAACGCCTCTTCGATACAGGCCACGGCAAAGCCATCGGCTTCGGCCTCCAGGGCCAGGGCACAGCGCACGGCGCCGTGGCCGTAGGCATCGGCCTTGATCACGGCCAGGGCTTTGGCACCGGTCAGTTCACGGGCCAGACGGTAGTTGTGGCGCAGGGCCTGGAGGTCGATCAGGGCGCGGGCGGGACGCATGGCGGCTGCCTTATGGTGGTTCAATTAGAAATCGGTGTTGGATTCATCGCCGGCAAGCCAGCTCCCACAGGACTCTCACAGGGCCTGAGAACTGCGGAGATCCTGTGGGAGCTGGCTTGCCGGCGATGAGGCCGGTACAGGCGACCTTACTGCTGGTGAGCCGGCGCAGCATGCCCGTGCTTGGCCACTTCCCGGCTGTTGCCATACCGGGAAATGTCCAGGCCCTCGGCGCTGATCTGCGGCTTCTTGCGCGCGATCAGGTCTGCCAGCAGGCGCCCGGAGCCGCACGCCATGGTCCAGCCCAGGGTGCCGTGACCGGTATTGAGGAACAGGTTGCGGAACGCCGTGGCACCGACAATCGGTGTACCGTCCGGGGTGGCCGGACGCAGACCGGTCCAGAAACTGGCCTGGCTCAGATCACCGCCGCGAGGATAAAGGTCGTTGACGATCATCTCCAGTGTTTCACGCCGACGCGGGTTGAGCGACAGGTCAAAACCGGCGATCTCAGCCATGCCGCCAACGCGGATACGGTTGTCGAAACGGGTGATCGCAACCTTGTAGGTCTCGTCGAGAATGGTCGAGGTCGGCGCCATGTCGCCATTGGTGATCGGCACTGTCAGCGAGTAACCCTTCAGCGGATAGACCGGGGCTTTGATCCCCAGCGGCTTGAGCATGTGTGGCGAATAGCTGCCCAGCGCCAGCACATAGCGGTCGGCGGTTTCCAGCTTGCCGTCGATCCACACGCCATTGATGCGGTCGCCGGCGAAGTCCAGGCGCTGGATGTCCTGGCCGAAGCGGAACTCCACGCCCAGCTTCAGCGCCATGTCGGCCAGCTTGGTGGTGAACAGCTGGCAGTCGCCGGTCTGGTCGTTGGGCAGGCGCAGGGCGCCAGCGAGAATGTCCTTCACCCCGGCCAGGGCCGGCTCGACGCGGGCAATGCCGTCGCGGTCCAGCAATTCGTACGGTACGCCAGACTGCTCGAGCACGGCGATATCCTTGGCCGCAGCATCGACCTGGGCCTGGGTACGGAACAGCTGGGTGGTGCCCAGGCTGCGGTTTTCGTAATTGATGCCGGTTTCGGCGCGCAGCTCGTCGAGGCAGTCACGGCTGTACTCGGACAGGCGCACCATGCGTTCCTTGTTCACCGCATAACGGCTGGCGGTGCAGTTGCGCAGCATCTGGGCCATCCACAGGTACTGGTCAACGTCACCGGTGAGCTTGATTGCCAAGGGTGCATGGCGCTCCATAAGCCATTTGATGGCCTTCAGCGGCACACCCGGGGCGGCCCAGGGCGAGGCATAGCCGGGCGAGATCTGGCCGGCGTTGGCGAAGCTGGTTTCCATGGCCACCGCCGGCTGGCGGTCGACCACCGTCACTTCGAAACCTTGCCGGGCCAGGTAGTAGGCACTGGCGGTTCCAATCACACCGCTACCAAGTACCAGAACTCGCATCGTTGTATCCCTCACACGCGGCACGCCGCAGACTTTTATGGAAATGGCATTGATGGGCGCAGTATAGAAATTCGAGGGCAGTGCAATTCACTATATAAAAGCCTATTATTGGCGAGAATTCTCGGCATAATCGCCTTTTACGGAGGGGCATCCCCTATGAGAACCCAGCACCAGAGCAAGCGTGAACTGGACAAGATCGACCGCAACATTCTGCGTATCCTGCAGAATGACGGGCGTATTTCCTTCACCGAACTGGGCGAGAAAGTCGGGCTGTCCACCACCCCATGCACCGAGCGGGTTCGCCGCCTTGAGCGCGAGGGCATCATCATGGGCTACAACGCCCGCCTGAACCCGCAGCACCTCAAGGGTAGCCTGCTGGTGTTCGTGGAAATCAGCCTGGACTACAAGTCGGGTGACACCTTCGAAGAGTTCCGCCGCGCGGTGCTGAAGCTGCCGCACGTGCTGGAATGCCACCTGGTTTCCGGTGACTTCGACTACCTGGTGAAAGCGCGCATTTCCGAGATGGCCTCGTACCGCAAGCTGCTCGGCGACATCCTGCTGAAGCTGCCGCACGTGCGCGAGTCGAAGAGCTACATCGTGATGGAAGAGGTGAAGGAGAGCCTCTGCCTGCCGATTCCGGACTGACGCTAGACCAACACCTGGCGGGTGCTGGCGATGAACTGGTGAACGAGCTGCTCCGCGGCAGGGTCGATCATCGGCTCAGGGCCTCGGCCACGGGGGCAGGCCATGCGCGGGGTGGTGCCGAACAAGCGGCAGATCATCGGCCGTTCTTCATACACCGTGCAGCCGTTGGGGCCCAGGTGCACACAGTCCAGGCGCGCCAGGGCGGCATCCTGCTCGGCCTGGGACTTGCGCGGCAGGCGGGCCATTTCTTCGGCCGAAGTGGTGACCGGGCCGCAGCAGTCGTGGCAGCCGGGTTCGCACTCGAAGGCAGGGATGAGTTCGCGCAGGAAGTGGATCTTGTGGCGGTTGCAGGACATGGCTAAGTACAAAATTGAAAAACAGGGGTTGGATTATAGGGCCAATCGCCGGCAAGCCAGCTTCCACAGGCACACCACTGGTCTCAGCCCTTGCGCAGATCCTGTGGGCGCTGGCTTGCCGGCGGTGGGGCCGGTTGCCCACCCCAGAGCCCCGGCTTATCCTCCCCCCTCGCCCACCAGCCCCAGGACCGACGCCATGATCCACAGCGCGCAGCACGCCGCCTCCTACTACGCCGCCAGCAGCGCGCCACACCCTGACCACGCTTTCCTGCAGGGCGAGCACAGTGCCGACGTGTGCATCGTCGGGGGTGGCTATTCAGGCCTGAACACGGCCATCGAGTTGGCCGAGCGCGGCTTCTCGGTCATCCTGCTGGAAGCGCGCAAACTCGGCTGGGGCGCCAGTGGGCGCAACGGCGGCCAGCTGATTCGCGGGGTCGGCCATGGTCTGGAGCAGTTTCTGCCGGTGATTGGCGAGGACGGCGTGCGCAGCATGAAACTGATGGGCCTGGAGGCCGTGCAGATCGTGCGCGAGCGGGTCGAGCGGCATGCCATTGCCTGCGACCTGACCTGGGGCTACTGCGACCTGGCCAACAAACCCGCCGAGCTGCTGGGCTTTGCCGAAGACGCCGAAGAGCTGCGTAGCCTCGGCTACCCACACGAGCTGCGCCTGGTCGGCAAGGACGATATCCACAGCGTGGTCGGCGCCGACTGCTATGTGGGTGGGCTGATCGACATGGGCTCCGGGCACCTGCACCCGCTCAACCTGGCCCTGGGCGAAGCGGCCGTGGCCGCGCGCCTGGGGGTGAAGCTGTTCGAGCAGTCCGAAGTTACCCGCATCGACTACGGCACATCAGTGCAAGTGCATACCGCCCAAGGCCGGGTGCGCGCCAAGACCCTGGTGCTGTGCTGCAACGCCTACCACAACAACCTCAACCGCGAACTGGGCGGCAAGGTGCTGCCAGCGGGCAGCTACATCATCGCCACCGAGCCGCTGGGCGAGGAACGCGCCCGCAGGCTGCTGCCGCAGAACATGGCAGTGTGCGACCAACGGGTAGCCCTGGATTACTATCGCCTCTCAGCCGACAACCGGCTGCTGTTCGGCGGTGCCTGCCACTACTCGGGCCGAGACCCGAAGGACATCGCCGCCTACATGCGGCCGAAGATGCTCAAGGTGTTCCCCGAATTGGCCAACGTACGCATCGATTACCAGTGGGGCGGCATGATCGGCATCGGCGCCAACCGCCTGCCGCAGGTCGGCCGGCTGGGCAGCCAGCCGAACGTGTATTACGCCCAGGCCTACTCGGGCCATGGGCTCAACGCCACCCACCTGGCCGCGCGCCTGCTGGGCGAAGCCATCAGCGGCCAGGAAAGCGGGCGCTTCGACCTGTTCGCCAAGGTGCCACATATCACCTTCCCTGGCGGCCAGCACCTGCGCTCGCCGCTATTGGCCTTGGGGATGCTGTGGCATCGGCTCAAAGAACTGCTCTGAGGCCATACAGCACATCAGTCCTTCCAGAAGGGTTTGCGGCCTTCGAGCCGTGCCTGCTCCCAGCTCAGCCCAACATCGCGCAGCTCGGCATCGGTCAACTGCAACAGCGCCCTTCGGGTACGCCAGCGGTGCAGCATCAGGCCCCAGCGCCCCAACCCCTGCGGCGCGTTGAACACCTTGGCCTGCTGCTCGGTTTCCAGTTCCTTGGCCAACAGCTGCAAGCGCACATCGCTCATGCCCCCCATCACCGCACCCTCCCCGTTCAGTCGATACCGTAGGGAAAGCATGCGCGAGGGCGATACCGGCAATACAGATCCAAAACAGCCTTATTATTCCCATACAGCATTGGCTAGCGGCCGACTGAATGCTGTATTTTCCAGGCAACTGTACCGGTCGCTGCCTATAGGTAGCCCAGGAGTATGCCTTGACCCTTTACCTCAACCTCGCCGAACTGCTCGGTGCCCGCATCGAGCAGGGCCTGTATCGCCCAGGCCAGCGCCTGCCGTCGGTACGCGCCCTGAGCGTGGAGCACGGGGTCAGCCTGAGCACCGTGCAGCAGGCCTACCGCATGCTCGAAGACAGCGGCATGGTCTCGCCCAGGCCCAAGTCCGGCTATTTCGTCAGCGACCACCGCCAGCTGCCAGCGCTGCCTGCAGTCAGCCGCCCGGCCCAGCGCCCTGTGGACATCTCGCAATGGGAACAGGTACTCGAGCTGGTGCGCAGCACCCCGCACAAGGACGTGGTGCAACTCGGCCGCGGCATGCCCGATATCGACAGCCCAACCCTCAAGCCTTTGCTACGCAGCCTCGCCCAGTTGAGCCGGCGCCAGGACATGCCGGGGCTGTATTACGACAATATCCATGGCAACCTGGCGCTGCGCGAGCAGGTAGCGCGGCTGATGCTCGATTCCGGCTGCCGCCTGGGCCCGGCCGACCTGGTGATCACCACCGGCTGCCATGAAGCGCTGTCATGCAGCATTCGCGCGGTTTGCGAGCCAGGCGACATCGTTGCGGTCGACTCGCCCAGCTTCCACGGCGCCATGCAAACCCTCAAGGGCCTGGGCATGAAAGCGCTGGAGATCCCCACCGACCCGGTCACCGGCATCAGCCTGGAAGCGCTGGAGCTGGCCCTGGAGCAGTGGCCGATCAAGCTCATTCAGATCACCCCCAGCTGTAACAACCCACTCGGCTACATCATGCCCGAGGCGCGCAAGAAGGCCTTGCTCAGCCTGGCCCAGCGCTACGACGTGGCGATCCTGGAAGACGATGTGTACGGCGACCTGGCCTACACCTACCCGCGCCCGCGCACCCTCAAGTCATTCGACGACGATGGCCGCGTGTTGCTCTGCAGTTCGTTCTCCAAAACCCTGGCCCCCGGCCTGCGGGTGGGCTGGGTGGCACCTGGGCGCTATCTGGAACGGGTGCTGCACATGAAATACATCAGTACCGGCAGCAGCGCCAGCCAGCCGCAACTGGCAATTGCCGATTTCATCGCCGGCGGGCACTACCAGCCCCACATGCGGCGCATGCGCAGCCAGTACCAGCGTGGCCGTGACCTGATGAGCGATTGGGTAACGCGCTACTTCCCGGCGGGTACCCGGGTCAGCCGGCCGCAGGGCGGCTTCATGCTGTGGGTGGAATTCCCCGAACATTTCGACACGCTGCGGCTGAACCGCGCTTTACTGGAGCAAGGTGTTCAGGTGGCGGTGGGCAGTATCTTCTCGGCCTCGGGCAAGTTCCGCCACTGCCTGCGCATGAATTTCGCTGCGCGGCCAACGCCACAGATCGAGGCTGCCGTGCGCAAGGTAGGTGAAACCGCCCTTCGTCTACTGGATGAAGAAAGCGCCGACGCGTAACTTTGCGCCGCCCGCCACTGTCCAACCTCCACAGCCCTTGCCGCACAGGACGATCCACCCTTGAGACCCCAGCGCGCCTTGTCTTTGTTGCTGATGCTGTTGCTCGGCCTTGCCGGCTGTGCCAGCGTCAGTACCCCACGCGAAACCAGCCAGGCCCTGCCCGCCAGCGAATCGGCCTTCGGCCGCTCGGTGCTGCGCCAGGCGGCACCGTATGGCGGGCAGTCCGGCTTTCGCCTGCTGCCCAACAGCAACGAAGCATTTCGCGCCCGCGCCGAATTGATCCGCAACGCCCAGGCCAGCATCGACCTGCAGTACTACATCGTGCACGACGGCCTCAGCACCCGCGCCCTGGTGCACGAACTGCTGCGTGCCGCCGACCGCGGCGTGCGTGTACGCATTCTGCTCGACGACACCACCAGCGACGGCCTGGATACCATCATGGGCACCCTCGCTGCCCACCCGAATATCCAGATCCGCGTGTTCAACCCACTGCACCTGGGCCGCAGCACCGGGGTGACGCGCGCCTTCGGCCGGCTGTTCAACCTGTCGCGCCAGCATCGCCGCATGCACAACAAGCTGTTCCTGGTGGACAACAGCATGGCTATCGTCGGCGGCCGTAACCTCGGCGACGAGTATTTCGATGCCGAGCCCAACCTCAACTTCACCGACATCGACCTGCTGAGCGTCGGCCCTATAGCCGAGCAACTGGGGCACAGTTTCGACCAGTACTGGAACAGCGCGCTCAGCCGACCTATCAGCGATTTTCTGTGGCATGCCCCGGATGCCGACGACCTGCGTGCCAGTCGTCATCGCCTGGAAGTCTCGCTGGCTGAAGCCAGGACCCAGCGCAAGGCCTTGTACGATCGGTTGATGGCCTACCAGTCGCAGCCGCGCCTGGATGTGTGGCGCAACGAGCTGATCTGGGCCCATGCCCAGGCGCTGTGGGATGCCCCAAGCAAGGTACTGGCCGATGACGAGCCGGACCCGCAGTTGCTGCTGAGCCACCAGCTGGCGCCTGACCTGGCCAACGTGCACAGCGAACTGATGCTGACATCGGCTTATTTCGTGCCGGGCGAGCCAGGGCTGCTGTACCTGACCGGCCGTGCCGACGCAGGTGTCTCGGTAAAGCTGCTGACCAACTCATTGGAAGCCACCGATGTGCCGGCCGTGCACGGTGGCTACGCCCCCTATCGCCGGGCCTTGCTCGAACATGGGGTACAGCTTTATGAGCTGCGCCGCCAGCCGGGCGACCCCAGCGCGGGGCGCTTGAGTTTCCGCGGTAGCTCGGACTCCAGCCTGCATACCAAGGCGATCGTGTTCGACCGGCGCAAGACCTTCATCGGTTCATTCAACTTCGACCCGCGTTCGGTCCTGTGGAATACCGAAGTGGGGGTGCTGGTGGACAGCCCGGAACTGGCCGAATACACCCGCGAGCTGAGCCAGCAGGGTATGGCGCCGGCGCTGAGCTATCAGGTGAAACTGCAGGGGGGCAAACTGGTGTGGGCGACTGAGGACAATGGACAGCAGCATGTGCTGACCTCCGAGCCGGGCGGGATGTGGCGCAGGTTCAATGCCTGGGTCAGCAAGGCGGTTGGCCTGGAGAAAATGTTGTAGCGGCGATTTTGGGGCTGCTTTGCAGCCCATCGCGACGCAAGGCCGCTCCTACAGGGGTACGCGGTTCTTGAGGTAAGGCCTTGTGTCGCGATGGGCCGCAAAGCGGCCCCGAAAACGCTCAGGCAGACACAGCCTCAAACGCCCCGCGCCTCTGGGTCAACACCACCAGCCCCGCAGCCCCTGCAGCCATCAGCAACAGCAACGCATGCCCGCTTACCCACTGGCTGCCTGCCCCGGCCAACAATGGCCCCAGCAGGCAGCCAATGCCCCACAACTGCGCCACGTGAGCATTGGCCCGCACCAGTTCATCGTCGCGGTAGCGCTCACCGATCAGCACCAGCGACAAGGTGAAAAGGCCGCCGGCACTGGCCCCGAACAGTACCCACAGCGGCCATATCACCGGCGTGTGCAGCAACAGCGGGATCGCCAGGCTGGAGACCAGTAGCGTTACCGCACAGCCGGTGAACAACGCACGGCGCGACATATGATCGGCCAGCGCGCCGATGGGCAACTGCAGCACAGCATCGCCGACCACTACCGTACTGACCATGAACAAGGCGATTTCAGTGGTGAAACCTTGCTGCAGGCAGTACACCGGCAGCAACGTCAGGATCATTGCCTCGAACGAGGCAAACAGGGCGATGGCCCAGGCAATCACGGGCAAGCGACGGCAGAACCTGAACAGGTCGCCGAAGCCGACACTGCAGGCTTCGGTGCTCGGTGCACCGCCGCGCCCCAACAGTACCAGCGGCGCGAGAAGCAGCAGGCCGGTGGCGGCCCAGAAACCAAAATCGTCAGCCGAACCGAGTACGCCCAGCACCAGCGGCCCAGCCAGCTGGCTCAAGGCGTAGCTGCTACCGTACAGCGCCACCAGGCGGCCGCGCCATTGCTCGACCACCAGCTGGTTGATCCAGCTCTCACCCAGGATAAACACCACGGTCAGGGACATGCCGATCATCAGCCGCAACAGCAACCACAGCGGGTAGCTGGGCAATAGCGCGACCAGGCCGATGGACAACGCACCACCCCACAGGCAGATGCGCATGGCCGCAGGTAAGCCGACCCAGCCGGCCAGGCGGCTGGCCAGGCTGGCACCCGCCAGTACCCCCAGCGCAGGCATCGCGGCCATCACGCCGATGGCGAAACTGCCATAGCCCCAGGCTTCCAGACGCAGAGATACCAGGGGCATGCTCACGCCCAGCGCCAGGCCGACACTGAGCACTGATGCCAGTACGGCGAAGTAGGTCCCCCAACGCATTGCTGCCTCCCAGGCCAAGAATTTTCCATGGCCCATTCGCGGGTAAACCCGCTCCCACAGGTACACCACCACCCTTGAAAGCGGTGCAGTACCTGTAGGAGCGGGTTTACCCGCGAATGGGCCGCAAAGCGGCCCCTCCTGGCATTACAGCTTGATCCAGGTCGCCTTCAGCTCGGTATATTTCTCCAGCGCATGCAGCGACTTGTCACGGCCGTTGCCCGATTGCTTGAAGCCACCGAACGGTGCGGTCATGTCGCCGCCGTCGTACTGGTTGACCCACACGCTGCCGGCGCGCACGGCCCGCGCAGTCTTGTGCGCTTTGGAAATGTCCGCCGTCCAGATACCGGCCGCCAGGCCGTACGGGGTGTCGTTGGCGATGGCGATGGCTTCTTCGGCGGTGTCGAAGGCAATCACCGACAGCACCGGCCCGAAGATTTCTTCCTGGGCGATGCGCATGGCATTGGTTACGCCATCGAATATGGTCGGCTCCACATAGGTGCCACCGGTTTCCTCCAGGGTGCGCTTGCCGCCGGTCAGCAGCTTGGCGCCATCCTTGTGGCCGGCCTCGATGTACGACAGCACGGTATTCATTTGCTGGGTATCGACCAACGCACCCACGGTGGTCTCTGGATCCAGCGGGTTACCGGGCTTCCAGCCTTTCAGGGCCTCGACCACCATGGGCAGGAACTTGTCCTTGATCGAGCGCTCGACCAGCAGGCGCGAACCGGCAGTGCACACTTCGCCCTGGTTGAAGGCGATGGCACTGGCGGCAGCCGCAGCGGCCGCTTGCAGGTCCGGTGCATCGGCGAAGACGATGTTCGGGCTTTTGCCGCCAGCCTCCAGCCAGATTCGTTTCATGTTCGATTCGCCTGCATAGACCATCAGTTGCTTGGCGATCTTGGTCGAGCCGGTGAACACCAGCGTGTCGACATCCATGTGCAGGGCCAACGCCTTGCCCACGGTGTGGCCGTAGCCTGGCAGCACGTTCAGTACACCCGCCGGGATGCCGGCCTCGATCGCCAGTTGCGCGATGCGAATGGCGGTCAGCGGCGATTTTTCCGAAGGCTTGAGCACCACCGAGTTACCGGTGGCCAGTGCCGGGCCGAGTTTCCAGCAGGCCATCAGCAGCGGGAAGTTCCACGGTACGATGGCACCGACCACGCCGACTGGCTCACGGGTAACCAGGCCAAGCTGGTCGTGTGGGGTGGGCGCGACCTCGTCGTAAACCTTGTCGATGGCTTCGGCGGTCCAGTGAATGGCCTGGGCTGCACCGGGGATGTCGATGCTGGAGGAGTCACCGATCGGCTTGCCCATGTCCAGGGTTTCCAGCAGCGCCAGCTCTTCGACGTTCTGGCGCAGCAGGTCGGCGAAACGGATCAGCGTGGCTTTACGCTTGGCCGGGGCCAACTGCGACCAGACGCCAGCATTGAAGGTGGCACGCGCGTTTTCCACGGCACGGTTGGCATCGGCCAGGTCGCAGCTGGCAACCTTGGCCAGGAAGCGTCCGTCGACCGGGCTCAGGCACTCGAAGGTTTCACCGGATACGGCATCGGTGTATTCGCCGTTGATGAAGGCACGGCCTTCGATCTTCAGTTGCTGGGCGCGTTGTTCCCAGTCCGCACGGGTCAGGGTGGTCATACGAAACTCCTCCTCTTGTTTAGGTGCAACGCCGCACTGAGGACTCACAGGCGTTGTCAGAATTCTGGCCGGGCGACGAGCGCACACTGGCAAGCGATACCCTAAACCAGCCACTGTAAACTATCAATATATTTGACACGGAAGGCCCAAAAGCCTACTGATGTTAATTTTATTTAACAAGAACAGGAGCCGCACCATGAACATCGCCAGCATCATCGACTTCGCACAAGTGCTCACTGAAGCCGAACGGTACCGCCCTGCGGCTGAAAAAATCCTCAAGGGTGAGCCAGACCAGGCGGTCTACAACCATTACTCCAGCCCATGCGGGCAGTTTGCCGCAGGCGTTTGGGAGGGTGAGGTCGGCCAGTGGAAAGTGAACTACACCGAGCATGAATACTGCGAGATCGTTCAGGGCGTTTCGGTACTGCGCGACGACAACGGCGGTGCCAAGACCCTGCGCGCCGGCGACCGGTTCGTAATCCCGGCCGGGTTCACAGGCACCTGGGAAGTGCTTGAGCCGTGCCGCAAGATCTACGTCATGTTCGAGCAGAAGTAATTATGTAGCGCAGCTGGCCAGGCGGCATGCGTGAGGATGGCCCTGCCCACAACGGGCCATTCACCTCAACAGGAAGATCACCATGACCAACGATGACGTCAAACAAGCCCTCGCCCACCTGGTCGGCGCCCCTTACGTGCCAGAGCTCAAAGACACCATCTGCGCCATTACCGGTCGCTCCCGCGTGGTCGGCCCCACCGACATGTGCACCCGCGAGTTCGACCCTACCCGCATCCAGATCAGGACCGACGCCAACCAGGTGATTCAGGGCTTCGAATTCAACTGACCTTGCAGCAGGCATAAAAAAACCCGCGTCCTTACGGATGCGGGTTTTTTTTCAGGTCGCCGATCAATTACTTGATCTTGGCTTCCTTGTACACCACGTGCTTGCGAACAACCGGATCATATTTCTTGATCTCGATTTTGTCCGGGGTGGTGCGCTTGTTCTTGTCGGTGGTGTAGAAGTGGCCGGTACCGGCACTCGAAACCAGACGGATCAATTCACGCATGATGCTCTCCCTTAAACCTTGGCGCCAGCTTTACGGATGTCAACCAGAACGGCGTCGATGCCGCGCTTGTCGATGATACGCATGCCTTTGGCGGAAACGCGCAGACGCACGAAGCGCTTCTCGGATTCAACCCAGAAACGGTGGTGCTGCAGGTTCGGCAGGAAACGACGACGGGTTTTGTTGTTTGCGTGGGAAATGTTGTTCCCGGTTACTGGACCCTTACCAGTAACTTGACAGACTCTCGACATGACTCAGCCCTCTAAAACCACATGCCCAACCCGGCATGGGTTGGCCGCTTAATCTCTCAGTCTTTGGCGCCTGGACGCCGTGATTCTGGAGGCCTTATCGACCGGATCCGCTTATGCGACAGGCCGAGCCCCTAGAAAAGAGCGCTGCTTTATACCAGAAAGACCTGGCTGCAACAATAGTTGATGCACATTGGCGCAAGCCCGATTCAGCCGGGGCAGCATACCTTCAGGCCCCGCCAGCCGTCGACCGCTCGTCGCCACATTTGTAAAAAAGGATGTGGTCATTTCCCGACAGGCACACTAGGGTAGGCTTTTTCCAGACTGCACTGGCAGATGGGCCACTGACAGCCAAGGAGCCACCATGCGTGCCGCCGCCCTTTCCTTATTGTTCAACTCCCTGTTCACCGCCACCCTGTTCGCGGGTGGCATCGCCCAGGCCGCGCCCCTGAGCGTTTGCAGCGAGGCCAGCCCCGAAGGCTTCGACGTGGTGCAGTACAACTCGCTGACCACCACCAATGCCACCGCCGACGTGCTGATGAACCGCCTGGTGGAGTTCGATGCAGCACAGGGCAAAGTGGTGCCGAGCCTGGCGGCCAGCTGGACGGTCTCGGCCGACGGGCTGGTGTACGACTTCACCCTGCGCGACGGCGTGAAGTTCCAGTCCACCCCGTACTTCAAGCCCACCCGCGAATTGAATGCCGACGACGTGCTGTTCAGTTTCCAGCGCATGCTCTACCCGGCCCATGCCTGGCACAAGACTGCACCCGGCGGCTACCCGCACGCCCAGTCGCTGCAACTGGGTAGCCTGATCAAGGCGATCGACGCCCCGGCCCCGAACACCGTGCGCTTCACCCTCAGCCACCCCGACGCCACGTTCCTGGCCACCCTGAGCATGGGCTTCGCGTCCATCTACTCTGCCGAATATGCCGACAAGCTGCTCAAGGCCGGTACGCCAGAGAAGCTCAACAGCCAGCCGATCGGCACCGGGCCGTTCACTTTCCAGCGCTTCCAGAAGGACGCTGTGGTGCGCTACCGCGCCAACCCGGACTACTTCGGCGGCAAGCCGGCAGTCGACCCGTTGATCTTCGCCATCACCACCGATGCCAACGTGCGCCTGCAGAAGCTCAAGCGCGGCGAGTGCCAGGTCGCCTTGTCGCCCAAACCGCTGGATATTGCCGAAGCGGCCAAGGACGACAAGCTCAAGGTGGCCAGTACGCCCGCGTTCATGACCGCCTTTGTCGCCATCAACAGCCAGCACCCGCCACTGGACAAGCCGGAAGTCCGCCAGGCGATCAACCTGGCCTTCGACAAGCAGGCTTACCTCAAGGCGGTGTTCGAAGACTCTGCGGTGGCGGCCAACGGCCCCTACCCGCCCAATACCTGGAGCTACGCCAAGGACCTGCCCGGCTACCCTCTGGACTTGAAAAAGGCCAAGGCCCTGTTGGCCAAGGCCGGCCTGGCGGAGGGCTTCAGCACCACTATCTGGACGCGGCCATCGGGCAGCCTGCTCAACCCCAACCCAAGCCTTGGCGCGCAAATGCTGCAGGCCGACCTGGCCAAGATCGGCATCAAGGCCGAGATCCGCGTGATCGAATGGGGTGAGCTGATCCGCCGCGCCAAGGCCGGCGAGCATGACCTGCTGTTCATGGGCTGGGCCGGTGACAACGGCGACCCGGATAACTTCCTCACCCCGCAGTTCTCCTGTGCGGCAGTGGAGTCGGGTACCAACTTCGCACGGTTCTGCGACAGCCGCCTGGACCAGCTGATCAGTGCCGGGCGCACCACCAACGACCAGAGCGTGCGCAGCCGGCTGTACCAGCAGGCGCAAACCCTGATTCAGCAGCAGGCACTGTGGGTGCCGTTGGCGCACCCGACAGCGGCGACCCTGCTGCGCCAGGAAGTCGAGGGGTACCAGGTCAGCCCGTTCGGGCGGCTGGATTTCAGCAAGGTGTCGGTGGCCAGGTAGACCTGCACCGGGCTCTTCGCGGGCACGCCCGCTCCCACAGGGACATCACCGCCTTCAAGGCCGGCGAATATCCTGTGGGAGCGGGCTTGCCCGTGAACAGGCCAGCACACAACTAAACGGCCTAAGCCACGATCCACCCCTGCTCAACCATCGACAACGGCTCCCCGTCGCCAATGATGATGTGATCCAGCACCCGCACGTCGATCAATGCCAGCCCGCGTTTGAGCGACAAGGTCAGGTGCACATCGTCCTGGCTAGGCTCACTGTTGCCTGAAGGGTGGTTATGGCACAGGATCAACGCGGCCGCGTTGTGCAGCAATGCCCGCCGCACCACCTCCCGCGGGTAGACGCTGGCACGGTCGATGGTGCCCCTGAACAGAATCTCGAACGCCAGCGGCCTGTGCTTGGTGTCCAGAAACAGGCAACCGAACACCTCGCTGGGCTCATGGCGCAGCATGGCCTTCAGGTAACGCCGCACCGCCTCGGGCCCTTCCAGCACCGCTGCGCGCGCGATGTGCTCATCCAGGTAACGCCGGCCGATTTCCAGCAGCGCTTGCAACTGTGCGTATTTCACAGCGCCTATGCCCGGCTCGCGCAGCACCGCCGCGCGCTCGGCCTCAAGAAACTGCCGCAGCCCACCAAAACGCACCAGCAGCCCGCGTGCAAGGTCCAGTACATTGCGCCCGGCCACGCCCGAACCGAGCAACACGGCCAGCAACTCGGCGTCCGACAGCACCGCCGCACCCCGTTGCAACAGCTTCTCCCTTGGCCGATCTTCAGCCGGCCACTCCCTGATATTCATCCCTGCCCCTCTGCCCTTGCTGCGGCCCATTTCGGCCCTGTGTTAATCTATTTCGCCTCGTACATGCGACGTTCTGCCGCAGGCATTTGCAAACGTCGCCGCCCGCTCTCACTGGAAAAAGGCAAGCCTATGCAGCGGCTGTATCGCAAGCGCATCGTTCTCGGCGTGGGGGGCGGCATTGCCGCCTACAAAAGCGCCGAGCTGATTCGCCGTCTCCTGGAGCACGGCGCGCAGGTGCGCGTCGTCATGACCCGTGGGGGTGCCGAATTCATCACCCCGCTGACCCTGCAGGCGCTGTCGGGCCACCCGGTGCACATGGACCTGCTGGACCCGGCTGCCGAAGCGGCCATGGGCCACATCGAACTGGCCAAGTGGGCCGACCTGGTCTTGATCGCCCCGGCCACCGCCGACCTGATGGCGCGCATGGCCCAGGGCATGGCCGATGACCTGCTGACCACCCTGGTACTGGCCACCGACGCCACCGTGGCGGTGGCCCCGGCGATGAACCAGGCCATGTGGCGCGACCCGGCGACCCAGGCCAACCTCGACCTGCTCAAAAGCCGTGGCATCCAGGTATTCGGCCCGGCCTCCGGCAGCCAGGCCTGTGGTGACGTGGGCCTGGGGCGCATGCTCGAGGCCACCGAGCTGGCCTGGTGCGCGGCAGAAAGCTTCAAGCGCCAGGCCCTGACCGGCAAGCATGTGCTGATCACCGCCGGGCCGACCCAGGAAAACATCGACCCGGTGCGCTACATCACCAATCATAGCTCCGGCAAGATGGGTTTCGCCCTCGCCGAGGCGGCAGCTGAAGCAGGGGCTCGGGTGACCCTCGTGACCGGCCCGGTGCATCTGCCAACCCCGGACCGGGTCAGCCGTATCGACGTGGTCAGCGCGCGGGACATGCTCGCGGCCTGCGAGGCGGCCATGCCGTGCGACCTGTTCATTGCCTCGGCAGCCGTTGCGGACTACCGCCCGGAAGTCGTTGCCACACAAAAATTGAAGAAAGATCCTACGACCGGCGACGGCATGCTGCTGCAGATGGTGCGCAATCCCGATATCCTTGCCACCATCGCCGGCCGCGCCGACCGCCCGTTCAGCGTCGGCTTTGCTGCCGAGACCGAACACCTGCTCGATTACGCCACGCGCAAGCTCAAGGACAAGAACCTCGACCTGATCGTCGCCAACGATGTGGCCAACCCCAGCATTGGCTTCAACAGCGAAGAAAATGCCTTGACCGTGATCGACCGCCAACAGCACCAAACCCTCTTCGCGCAGACCAGCAAGGGCAAGATCGCCCGGCAACTGGTCGCCTTCATCGCCGAACGGCTCAACCAGGTTCAATAAGTTACATGCACGCTCTTCAAGCCAAGATCCTCGACCCACGCCTGGGCAGCGAATTTCCGCTGCCAACCTACGCCACCCCCGGCTCCGCTGGCCTCGACCTGCGCGCCCTGCTCCAGCAAGACACCGTCCTCGAACCAGGCCAGACCCTGCTGATTCCTACCGGCTTGTCGATCTACATCGGCGACCCGGGCCTGGCCGCAGTCATCCTGCCGCGTTCGGGCCTGGGCCATAAGCACGGCATCGTGCTGGGCAACCTGGTCGGGTTGATCGATTCGGACTACCAGGGCGAGCTGATGGTGTCGTGCTGGAACCGCGGCACCACCCCTTTCACCATCGCCGTGGGCGAGCGTATCGCCCAGCTGGTGCTGGTGCCGGTCGTGCAGGCGCATTTCGATATCGTCGAGGCCTTCGATGAAAGCCAGCGCGGCGCTGGCGGCTTCGGTCACTCCGGCAGCCACTGAGCCGAAACGCGACCGTTCAGGCCAAGGATGGCGAACTCTCTGGTGAAACCACCGTCCAAGCGTTCAATTTGCGCCTGCCCAGAAAGCCTTTGATTAATGGAGCTTCCAGAGATGAACGACATGGCCCACCTGGTCCCCGCCACATTGCCAGACAGCATTTTCCGCGCGTATGACATTCGCGGCGTGGTCGGCAAGACCTTGCACGCCGAAACCGCCTACTGGATTGGCCGCGCCATTGGTGCGCAAAGCCTGGCCCAGGGCGAACCGCAAGTCTCGGTAGGCCGCGATGGCCGCCTGTCCGGGCCAATGCTGGTGGAGCAACTGATCAAGGGCCTGGTCGATGCCGGTTGCCAGGTCAGCGACGTCGGCCTGGTGCCGACCCCGGCCCTGTACTACGCGGCCAACGTATTGGCCGGCAAGTCGGGCGTGATGCTGACCGGTAGCCACAACCCGTCCGACTACAACGGCTTCAAGATCGTCATCGCCGGCGACACCCTGGCCAATGAACAGATCCAGGCCTTGCTGACCCGCCTGAAAACCAACGACCTGACCCTGGCTGCAGGGCGTGTGGAAAAAGTCGAGATCCTCGACCGCTACTTCCAGCAGATCGTCGGCGACGTGAAGCTGGCCAGGAAGCTCAAGGTCGTGGTGGATTGCGGCAATGGCGCCGCCGGTGTGATCGCCCCCCAGTTGATCGAAGCCCTGGGCTGTGAGGTGATCCCGCTGTTCTGCGAGGTGGACGGCAACTTCCCGAACCACCACCCGGACCCAGGCAAGCCGGAAAACCTCGAAGACCTGATCGCCAAGGTCAAGCAGACCGGCGCCGACATCGGCCTGGCCTTCGATGGTGACGGCGACCGCGTCGGCGTCGTGACCAACACCGGCAGCATCGTCTACCCCGACCGCCTGCTGATGCTGTTCGCCCAGGACGTACTGGGACGCAACCCGGGCGCCGAGATCATCTTCGACGTCAAGTGCACCCGGCGCCTGATCCCGCTGATCGAACAACACGGTGGCCGGGCGCTGATGTGGAAAACCGGCCATTCGTTGATCAAGAAGAAGATGAAACAGACCGGTTCGCTGCTGGCGGGCGAGATGAGTGGTCACATCTTCATCAAGGAACGCTGGTACGGTTTCGACGACGGTATCTACAGTGCCGCGCGCCTGCTGGAGATCCTCAGCAAGGCCGAACAGAGCGCCGAAAACCTGTTTGCCGCCTTCCCGAACGACATTTCCACGCCGGAAATCAATATTGATGTGACCGACGAGGGTAAATTCAGCATCATTGATGCACTGCAACGCGACGCCGACTGGGGCGAAGCCAACCTGACCACCATCGACGGTGTGCGGGTCGACTATGCCCATGGCTGGGGCCTGGTTCGCGCCTCCAACACCACACCGGTGCTGGTACTGCGCTTCGAGGCCGACAGTGACGCCGAATTGCAACGTATCAAGGATGTTTTCCGTACCCAGTTGCTGCGGGTTGATCCTGAGCTGCAACTGCCGTTCTGACCGATTATCTGTTCCTCACAGGAGCCCTGCATGACCCTCGATCGCGATGCCGCTTCCCATGTAGCCGAGGTTTTGTCCGAAGCGCTGCCCTACATCCGCCGCTTTGTCGGCAAGACCCTGGTGATCAAGTACGGCGGCAACGCGATGGAGAGCGAGGAGCTCAAGACCGGCTTCGCCCGTGACATCGTGCTGATGAAAGCGGTTGGTATCAACCCGGTGGTCGTGCACGGGGGTGGCCCGCAAATCGGCGACCTGCTCAAGCGCCTGTCGATCGAAAGCCACTTCATCGACGGCATGCGTGTGACCGATTCGGCGACCATGGACGTGGTGGAAATGGTGCTGGGCGGCCAGGTCAACAAGGACATCGTCAACCTGATCAACCGCCATGGCGGCAGCGCCATCGGCCTGACCGGCAAGGACGCGGAGCTGATCCGCGCACGCAAGCTGACCGTCAGCCGCCAGACCCCCGAGATGACCACCCCGGAAATCATCGACATCGGTCACGTGGGCGAAGTGGTGAGCGTGAACACCGACCTGTTGAACATGCTGGTCAAAGGCGACTTCATCCCGGTCATCGCGCCAATCGGCGTGGGTGTCAACGGTGAGTCCTACAACATCAACGCCGACCTCGTGGCCGGCAAGGTGGCCGAAGCGCTGAAGGCCGAGAAGCTGATGCTGCTGACCAACATTGCGGGCCTGATGGACAAACAGGGCCAGGTCCTGACCGGCCTGACCACCGAGCAAGTCAACGAGCTGATCGCCGATGGCACCATCTACGGCGGCATGCTGCCGAAGATCAAGTGTGCGCTGGATGCCGTGCAGGGCGGCGTTAACAGCTCGCACATCATCGACGGCCGCGTGCCGAATGCGGTGCTGCTGGAGATCTTCACCGACAGCGGCGTGGGCACCCTGATCACCAACCGCAAGCCGCGCTGAGTGATCGGTTAGCCTGTACCGGCCCCTTCGCGGGCACGCCCGCTCCCACAGGGATAGCGCCTTGTGGGAGCGTGCCCGCGAATAGGCCGAAACAGGCGGCACAAAAAAAGGCGACCTTCACAAGAAGGTCGCCTTTTTCATTTCCGGGCCAGGATCAGATCCCGTACTGCGCCCGGTAAGCTTCAACAGCCGGCAGGTACTGCTTCAGTTGTGGGTCGTCAGCCAGGAACTCCAGCACCTGGGTCAGCGAAACGATGCTGACCACTGGAATGCCGAAGTCACGCTCCACTTCCTGGATAGCCGACAGCTCGCCATTGCCACGTTCTTCGCGGTTCAGCGCGATCAGCACGCCGGCGGCCTTTGCCTGCTGGGCGTTGATGATCTGCATGACCTCACGGATGGCAGTGCCGGCGGTGATCACATCGTCGATGATCAGCACATCACCGGCCAGCGGTGCGCCAACCAGGCTGCCGCCTTCGCCGTGGTCCTTGGCTTCCTTGCGGTTGAAGCACCATGGCACATCGCGCTGGTGCTGGTCAGCCAGCGAGACGGCAGTGGTCGCCGCCAGCGGAATGCCTTTGTATGCAGGGCCGAACAGCACATCGAACGGGATCTTGCTGTCGACGATGGCGGCGGCATAGCAGCGGCCCAGTTCAGCCAGGGCGGAACCGGTGTTGAACAGGCCGGCATTGAAGAAATACGGGCTGGTACGCCCCGATTTCAGGGTGAATTCACCGAAACGCAGTACCCCGCGATCGATGGCAAAACGGATAAAGTCGCGCTGATACGGCTGCATGAATAGTCCCGGACACCACGGATTTAGCTAAATGGGTTGAGCTCGGGTATCATACACGCACGAGATTTATGGGGCCATTTATGCGGATCATCAGTGTGAACGTTAATGGCATTCAGGCTGCGGCCGAGCGTGGTTTGCTCAGCTGGCTTCAAGCCCAGAATGCCGACGTCATCTGCCTTCAGGATACCCGCGCCTCGGCCTTTGAACTCGATGACCCAGCTTTCCAGCTCGATGGCTATTTCCTTTATGCCTGCGACGCGGAGGTGCCAGCCCAAGGTGGTGTGGCCCTTTATTCGCGCATGCAGCCCAAGGCAGTCATCACCGGCCTGGGCTTCGAGACAGCCGACCGCTACGGGCGTTACCTGCAAGCAGATTTCGACAAAGTCAGTATTGCCAGCCTGCTACTGCCTTCGGGCATGAACGGCGACGAAGACTTGAACCAGAAATTCAAGTTGATGGACGACTTCGCCAAGTACCTGGACAAGCAGCGCCGCAAGCGCCGCGAGTACATCTATTGCGGCTCGTTCTACGTGGCGCAGCAGAAGCTCGACATCAAGAACTGGCGCGACAGCCAGCAGTCGCCTGGCTTCCTGGCGCCGGAGCGTGCGTGGATGGATGCGATCACGGGCGAGATGGGTTACGTCGACGCCCTGCGCGAAGTCAGCCGTGAAGGCGACCAGTACAGCTGGTGGCCGGACAACGAGCAGGCCGAGATGCTCAACCTGGGCTACCGGTTCGACTACCAGATCCTCACCCCGGGTTTGCGCCGCTTCGTGCGCAACGCCCGCCTGCCGCGCCAGCCGCGCTTCTCGCAGCATGCGCCGCTGATTGTCGACTATGACTGGACGCTGACCATCTGAAGCAATTGGGGCTGCTTTGCAGCCCCGTTCGAGGGCACGCCCGCTCCCACAGGTACGGCGCTACCAGTGAAAGCGCCGCGATCCCTGTGGGAGCGGGCGTGCCCGCGAACGGGGCCACAGAAAATCTTTGTGATCGGCCGCCAGATCAGCGGGCCCAGCAGCGCGGAGAGGTGGCAGAACATCTGCACCTCTCCGGCTGGTCTCAATCGGCCAGCGCCGCCTGCTGCAGCTCGAAGATTTCGGTCATGCCTTTCTGCGCCAGGGCGAGCATGGCGTTGAAATCTTCCGGCTGGAACGGCGCACCTTCGGCAGTGCCCTGCACTTCGATGAAGCCGCCCGCGCTGGTCATGACCACGTTCAGGTCGGTTTCGGCAGCGGAATCTTCCAGGTAGTCCAGGTCGAGCACCGCTTCGCCCTGGTACATGCCGACCGAAACGGCAGCGATCATGTGCTTGAGCGGGTTACCGCCCTTGAGGCCACCGCGCTTCTTGATTACTGCCAGGGCGTCGCACAGGGCAACCATGGCACCGGTGATGGACGCGGTACGGGTACCGCCATCGGCCTGGATCACGTCGCAGTCGACGTACAGGGTGATGTCGCCCAGCTTGCTCATGTCCAGTGCGGCACGCAGAGAGCGCCCGATAAGGCGCTGGATTTCCAGGGTGCGGCCACCCTGTTTGCCGCGGCTGGCTTCACGCTGGTTACGCTCACCGGTGGAACGCGGCAACATGCCGTACTCGGCGGTCAGCCAACCCTGGCCCTGGCCTTTCAGGAAGCGCGGCACACCGTTTTCCACGCTGACCGTGCAGATGACCTTGGTGTCACCGAACTCGACCAGTACCGACCCTTCGGCGTGCTTGGTGTAGTTGCGGGTGATGCGGATCGAGCGGAGCTGATCGGCGGCGCGACCACTTGGACGTTTCATCTGGGATACCTGTACTGGGACTTTGAATCTGGCGAGCATTATAGAGCCGCAAGCCCGGTGAGGACATGTCTATTGTCGCGCGCAGACGGCCCGTCGCCTTTTCCTACCCCGACCACCACCTACCGGTAACATAGGCCGATTGGGCGCCACGCCCCCACTGCGCTACAATCCTGCGCCGTTCACTTATCCAAGCGAGGTACTCCCCATGGTGCATAGCATGACCGCTTTTGCGCGTGTCGAGCGCGCCGGCAGCCAAGGCACCCTGGTCTGGGAGCTGCGTTCGGTCAACCACCGTTACCTGGAGCCGCACCTGCGCCTGCCCGAGGCCCTGCGCGACCTCGAAGGCGGCGTGCGTGAAGGCCTGCGCCAAGGGCTGTCACGGGGCAAGGTGGAATGCACCTTGCGCCTGAATGAAGACAGCACCGGCAAGCCGCTGAAGGTCGACCGCGAGCGCGCCGCACAACTGGTCGCCGCCGCCGAAGAAGTGGCCGGGCTGATCAGGCAGCCAGCCCCGCTCAACCCGCTGGAAGTGCTGTCGTGGCCCGGCGTGCTGGTAGCCGATACCAGTGACCCGCAGGCACTCAACGCCGAAGCCATGGCGCTGTTCGACGAAGCCCTGGCCGAACTCAAGGCCGGGCGCCAGCGCGAAGGCCAGGAACTGGCGCGCCTGATCAACGAGCGCCTGGACAGCATGGCCGGTGAAGTCACGACGCTGCGCGCACTGGTGCCGCAGATGCTCGCGGCGCAGCGGCAGAAAATCCTCGACCGCTTCGGCGACATGCAGGCAGAGCTCGACCCACAGCGCCTCGAGCAGGAAATGGTGCTGCTGGCCCAGAAAAGCGACGTGGCCGAGGAACTCGACCGCCTCAGCACCCACGTTACCGAAGTACGCCGTGTGCTCAAGGGGGGCGGCGCCGCCGGCCGGCGCCTGGACTTCCTGATGCAGGAGCTCAACCGCGAGGCCAACACCCTTGGCTCCAAGGCCTTCGACCCACGCAGCACGCAGGCGGCGGTCAACCTGAAGGTATTGATCGAACAGATGCGTGAACAAGTACAGAACATCGAGTAAGGCCACCCCAACCATGAACCACAACAGCGGCACCCTCTACATCGTCTCGGCCCCTTCCGGCGCCGGCAAGACCAGCCTGGTCAACGCCCTGATCAAGGAAGACCGGCAGATCCGCGTTTCGGTCTCGCACACCACCCGCGCCATGCGCCCGGGCGAGCAGCACGGGGTGAACTACCACTTCGTCGTGCACGAGGAATTCAAGGCGCTGATCGCACAGGGTGACTTCCTGGAGCATGCCGAAGTGTTCGGCAATTTCTACGGCACGTCGCGCAGTGCACTGCAGCAAACCCTGGACGAGGGCTATGACCTGATTCTGGAAATCGACTGGCAAGGCGCCCAGCAGGTTCGCCGGGTGATGCCCGATACGTTGTCGGTATTCATCCTGCCACCGAGCCAGCAGGCGCTGCGCCAGCGCCTGGACGGGCGCGGGCAGGACAGCGAAGAGATCATTGATGGGCGCATGAAAGAAGCGGTCAGCGAGATGGTGCACTACGACGAGTACGACTACGTGATCATCAATGATGATTTCAATGCAGCGCTGGAAGACTTGAAAGCAGTGTTCCGTGCCAACCGCCTGGTGTTGAGGAAGCAACAGCAACGCAAGAGTGTGCTGCTGAAAGAATTGCTCTCCTGAGAGACCGCACGGGGCTGCCTTGCAGCCCAATCGCCGGCAAGCCAGCTCCCACAGGTGCCTCACATTAGCTGAGAACTGTGGAGATCATGTGGGAGATTCTATGGTTCCTGGCAAGGGTAGCCGCTGCATCTTCAGTGCCCGTGAGATTGAGCGCCGCCCGCGCGGCGCATCGCGAGCTGCGCTCGCTCTAACAGGCGCTGCATACCCCTGTGCCAGATGCGCGCGGCCGCCTTGTTCGTACGACGCGATTTTGAGGCATGCGCCAAGGCGTTCGCGCGCAAATCCCACAGGAATAATTGGCCCGAAACAAACGTAGGAGCGAGCGCAGCTCGCGATGCGCCGCGCGGGCGGCGCTCGCTCTAACAGGCGCTGCATACCTTGTGGCAAACACCTGTCAGCCCTGATGCGATCCCCGTGGGAGCTGGCTTGCCGGCGATTGGGCCGCATCGCGGCCCCTTGCTTTATTCCTGCAAAGGCAGGGTGGCCTGCTGGCGCAGGGTAGCCCCCAGGAAATACGCCGGCGCACGCAGGCGTGACAGCATCATCAGCCCGATGCCCAGCACCGAGATGATCGCGGCAATCACGAACACCAGCCCCACCCCGCCGACATGCGAACCGCTGCCGAAGTCCGGCGACGCGCTGTCGATGGCGGTACGCGCGAAGATCACCGACAGAATCACCCCACCCACCAGCGGGCACATGCCACGCATGAAGAAGTGGCGCACGCTGCTGAACAGGCTGCCGCGGAAATACCAGACGCAGGCAAACGCCGTCAGCGAATAGTAGAAACAGATCATCATGCCCAGCGCAGTGATGGTATCGGCCAACACGTTCTCGCTCAGCGTACGCATGGTCACGTAGAACAGGCCCGCCGCCACACCTGCACAAATGGTGGCGTAGCGTGGGGTCTGCGAGCGTGGGCAAACACTGGCGAACTTCGGCGGTACTGCGCCGTAATAACCCATGGCCAGCAGCGTGCGCGCCGGCGCCACGAAGGTCGATTGCAACGAGGCTGCGGTACTGGCCAGCACGGCAATGGACATCAGGATCGCCAGCGGCCCCATCACCGGGCCGGCCAGGTGGGCAAACACGTTCTCCTGGATGCGCGGGTTGTTGAGCCCCAGGCCCGTTTCGCTAATGCCGGCAAACTGCAGGGTGGCAATGGCAGTGAACAGGTACAGGCCGAGGATCAGCATGACGGTCAGGGTGGCAGCCTTGCCCGGCACCTCTTCACTGCCAACCGACTCTTCGCTGACGGTCAGGCAGGTATCCCAACCCCAGAAGATGAAGATCGACAGCGACAAGCCCGCGGCAAAGGCCGAGAACGACTCCACGCCGAATGGGTTGAACCAGGCCAGGTCGAACGCCATCGGCGGTGGCGCGGTGGTGCCGCCGAACGCGGCGAAAGCGAAGCCGACCAACACCAGCAATTGCAGGGCCACCAGGCCATACTGCACGGTCATGGTGGTGGCCATGCCCCGGCAGCAGATCCACACCGCCAGGGCGATGAACACACAACAGGTGACGATGTTGATCAACAGGTTGTCGGCCAGCCCCGCCAGCGCGTGCCTGCCGGTGATCTGGCCGAGGAACAGGTAGAAGAAGTCGACCGCCACCCCCGCCAGGTTGGACAGCACGATGGTGGTGGCAACCACCAGCCCCCACCCCCCGATCCAGCCGATCATCGGCCCGAAGGCGCGCGCCGACCAGGTAAAGGAGGTGCCGCTGTCCGGCTCTGCCGAGTTCAGTTCACGGTAACCCAAGGCTACCAGCAGCATTGGCAGGAAGCCGACGATGAACACGGCTGGCAGGTGTGCTCCTACCTCACGCACGGTAGGGCCCAGTGCGCCGGTGAGGGTATAGACCGGGGCGATGGTGGAGATGCCCAGTACCACGCTGGCCAGCAAGCCCAGGCGACCCTTGGCCAGGCCTTTGCTGCGCTGATTGTTGCCCGCTTCGGCCGCCACGTCGGGTGGGCGGGCGGCTTCGGTGTAATTGCTCATGAGTATTTGCCGTAAGTTTTGGAATTGTTCTTACAGGCCTTGCGCACAAGGCCCGCTTTCACTCATTGAAAGCTTGCTGTCAGGGGCGCGTCAGCCGTGCGCCCTCCCGTGCTGCATAGGCAATGCAGGCCTCGCGAAACGCCTGAAACAGGCGCAGCGAGACCGGGTTTTCGCTGAACCGCCACTCTGGGTGCCACTGCACGCCAAGGACGAAGCCCGGCGCACCGGGCATGGACACCGCTTCGATGAGGCCGTCCGGGGCCCGCGCTTCGACCCGCAGGCACGAAGCCAGGCGCTCGATGCCCTGGCTGTGCAGCGAGTTGACCTCGAACTGCGCTGCCAGCCCCAGGCGCTCGAACAAGCCACCAGGCTCTACGAACACCGGGTGCCGAAGGCCGTACTGCACCTCCAGGGGCGCGCCCTCGGGCTCGCGATGGTCCAGGTAGCCAGGCAGCTCTTGCACACGCTGGTGCAGGCTGCCCCCCAGGGCCACGTTCAGTTCCTGATAACCACGGCAAATGCACAACACCGGCACACCGGCGGCGATCGCCGCCTGCAGCAGCGGCAAGGTCAGCCGGTCACGCGCCAGGTCATGAAGGGTGCCCGCGGCACTGGGGGCGCCATTGTAATGATGCGGTTCGATATTTGAAGGCGAGCCCGTAAAAACAATGCCGTGCAGGCAGGCCAGCAACGCTTGCGTGTCGCTGCCACCGTCACGGGCCGGCAGAATCAGCGGCAGGCCGGCAAACGCGGCCGCCTCGACATACTTGTCGCCAACCGTGTGCGACGAGTTCTTCCCCACCTGCTGGCGGCAGGCGCTGACACCGATCAAGGGGACCGCAGTTGCGCTCATGGGCTTACACCGTGTGCAGGTACCAGTTGTACTCGAGGTCGGAAATCGACACTTCGAACTCGGCCAGTTCGCTTTCCTTGCAGGCCACGAAGATATCGATGTAGTCCGGGCTGATGTATTGGTTGAGCACCTCACTGTCGTCCAACGCACGCAAGGCATCGCGCAGGTTGTTCGGCAGGCTCTGTTCGAGTTGCTCGTAGGAGTTGCCTTCGATCGGCGCCTGGGGTTCGACCTGGTTGGTGAGGCCGTGATGCACGCCGGCCAGGATGGCCGCCAGCATCAGGTACGGGTTGGCGTCGGCGCCGGCCACGCGGTGCTCAAGGCGCACGTTGTCGCTGCTGTCGGTGGGCACGCGGACGGCTACCGTACGGTTGTCCAGGCCCCAGCTCGGCGCATTGGGCACGTAGAACTGGGCGCCGAAGCGGCGGTAGGAGTTGATGTTCGGGCACAGGAAAGCCATCGATGCCGGCATCGTCTCCAGCACCCCACCAATGGCGTGACGCAGGGTATCGCTCTGCAGCGGGTCGTCACTGGCGAAGATGTTCTTGCCGGTTTTCTTGTCCAGCAGCGAGATGTGCACGTGCAGGCCGTTGCCTGCCTGGCCTGGGTAGGGCTTGGCCATGAAGGTGGTGTCCATTTCATGGTCGTAGGCCACGTTCTTGATCAGCCGTTTCAGCAAGATCGCGTAGTCGCAGGCTTTCAGCGGGTCGGCAACGTGGTGCAGGTTGACCTCGAACTGCGCCGGGGCACTTTCCTTGACGATGGCGTCCGCCGGCAGCCCCTGCTCCTTGGCGGCTTCGAGCATGTCCTGCAGGCAGTCTGCATATTCGTCGAGGTCGTCGATCAGGTACACCTGGGTCGATTGCGGGCGCTTGCCGGAAATCGGCGAGCGCGGCGGCTGCGGGCGGCCATTGAGGTTATCCTGGTCGATCAGGTAGAACTCAAGCTCGAAGGCGGCACAGATGGCCAGGCCCAGGTCGTCGAACTTGCTGACCACCTGGCGCAGCACTTCCCGCGGGTCGGCGAAAAACGGCTGGCCATCCAGTTCGTGCATGGTCATCAGCAACTGGGCTGTGGGGCGCTTCTGCCACGGCTCATCCGATAACGTGCCAGGGATCGGGAAGCAGATACGGTCGGCATCGCCGATGTCCAGGCCAAGGCCGGTGCTTTCCACGGTGGAGCCGTTGATGTCCAGGGCGAACAGCGACGCCGGCAGGTTGATGCCCTTTTCGTACACCTTGTGCAGGCTGGCTCGCTCGATGCGCTTGCCGCGTACCACGCCGTTCATGTCGGAGATCAGCAGGTCGACGTACTGCGTGTCCGGATGGGCCTGGAGGAAGTCTTTCATCTCGCTGGAAGAACTGGCGCACGGGGTGACCGACGTCATGGCTGTACATCCTTTGATTTGCTGCGGCGATGTGGGGGGTACGGCTGGCGCCTCATGGGCGACGATGGTTGCAGCTGTTGTTCTTTTCACTTCCCATCGTGGGGATTGTTGACCCGACCGGGCGCATTGATTCCGGGGGGCGGTTTCACTATAAAATGGCCCTGATGCAACAGACATTGGCAATTCGGCAAGCAGAGCGTGCACCAATGCAATATCAGATCACCCACGCCGACCTCACTCTGGTCCTGGCACTGGAGCGTGGCCGCTCGCTGGCGAAGGCCGCCGAGTTGCTCAAAGTTGACGTATCGACGGTCTTCCGCTCGATACGCCGGCTGGAATCGGCCCTCGGTACTGCGCTGTTCGTGAAAAGCCGCAAAGGCTACCTGCCAACCGATACTGCCCAGGCCCTGGCCGAGCAGGCCGAGCGTGCCGAGCAGGCGCTGGAGGCCGCGCGCATTGCCATGACCAGTGGCGAGCAAGTGGTCAGCGGCACGGTGCGCCTGACCTGTACCGAGGCGGTCATGCACAGCCTGCTGCTGCCGGCGCTGGCCGAGTTCATGCCCAACTACCCGGCGCTGTCGCTGGAAATGGGCACCTCCAACACCTTCGCCAACCTCAGCCGGCGCGACGCCGACATTGCCCTGCGCCTGACCAATACACCGCCTGAACACCTGGTGGGCCGCAACCTGGGCTCGACGTCCTATGTCATCTGCGGCCAGCCGCAGTGGCGCGAGCGGCTGGCCGAATCGCCTGCCAGCACCCCGTGGATCGCCCCTGACGACTCCATGCAGGACCACCCCACGGTGGTCTGGCGCAACCAGCAGCACCCTGGGTTGAGCCCGCGCTACCAGTGCAGCAGCATGTCGACCATCGCTCAGTTGGTGACCGCCGGGTTGGGCGTGGCGGCGCTGCCGGACTACATGGTGCATGCGCTGCCCGGCGTCGATGCGCTCAGCGGGCCGCTGGCCGGCTGCGACACCCAGCTGTGGCTGCTGACCCGCCCGGACTGCCGGGCGCTGCGCTCGGTGCAGACCTTGTTCGAAGAGCTGACCCCGAGGTTGCGCGGCGCGATGCTCTGAGGTTATCGTCAGGCTCATGCGTCGAGGGTGTCTGTTTCGGCCCTTTCGCGGCTGAAACCGCGCCTGCAGGGTGCGGTGGCAGGCTTGGGGATGACGCTGCTCGGCAAAACAGCGCTTCCCTATTGGCTGGTGAATTTTTATACTATCGAGTCCGCCTGCCCACTATTGGGCTGCACGCCCACCGCATTTGCTACTGAGGAAGACCATGGCCCGCGTAACTGTTGAAGACTGCCTGGAACACGTGGATAACCGCTTTGAGCTGGTCATGCTCTCGACCAAGCGCGCTCGCCAGCTGGCGACCGGCGGCAAGGAACCACGCGTAGCGTGGGAAAACGACAAGCCTACCGTCGTTGCCCTGCGTGAAATCGCCGAAGGCATCGTCACCAACGAATTCATCGCCGCTGAAGAGATCGTCACCGAGGATCCGGTGTTCGCCGCGTTCGAGGACGAGAACAACGAGGCTGTCTGATTGATGCCAGGTCGACGTCGCACGGCGCAAGGCCCTCTTCCTCGGCAGGAGGTAAACCCATGCCGGGTATAGAAGCCTTGGCCGAACGGCTGTCGACCTATCTTGGCCCTGAACAGGTCAACCTGGTCCGGCGCGCCTATTTCTACGCCGAACAGGCCCACGACGGGCAGCGCCGCCGCAGCGGCGAGCCCTACGTGACCCACCCGCTGGCCGTGGCCAGCATCCTCGCCGACATGCACATGGACCATCAAAGCCTGATGGCGGCCATGCTGCACGATGTGATCGAAGACACCGGTATCGCCAAGGAAGCCCTCAGCCAGCAATTTGGCGAGACCGTGGCCGAGCTGGTTGACGGGGTCAGCAAGCTGACCCAGATGAACTTCGAAACCAAGGCCGAGGCGCAGGCTGAAAACTTTCAGAAAATGGCCATGGCCATGGCGCGCGATATCCGCGTGATCCTGGTCAAGCTGGCTGACCGCCTGCACAACATGCGCACCCTTGAAGTGCTGTCCGGTGAAAAGCGCCGGCGCATCGCCAAGGAAACCCTCGAAATCTACGCCCCCATCGCCAATCGCCTGGGCATGCATACGGTGCGCGTGGAGTTCGAAGACCTCGGCTTCAAGGCCATGCACCCCATGCGCTCGTCGCTGATTCACCGTGCGGTGAAAAGCGCTCGTGGCAACCGCAAGGAAATCGTCGCCAAGATCGAGCACTCGCTGGCCAACTGCCTGGCTGCCGATGGCATCGAAGGCGAAATCAGCGGCCGGCAGAAGCACCTCTATGGCATCTACAAGAAGATGCGCGGCAAGCGCCGCGCCTTCAACGAGATCATGGACGTGTACGCCTTCCGCGTCATCGTTGACAAAGTCGATACCTGCTACCGTGTGCTCGGCGCCGTGCATAACCTGTACAAGCCGCTGCCCGGCCGCTTCAAGGACTACATCGCGATCCCCAAGGCCAACGGTTACCAGTCGTTGCACACCACGCTGTTCGGTATGCATGGCGTGCCCATCGAAATCCAGATCCGCACCCGCGAGATGGAAGAGATGGCCAACAACGGCATCGCGGCGCATTGGCTGTACAAGTCCAACGACGACGAGCAACCCAAGGGCAGCCACGCCCGTGCCCGCCAGTGGGTCAAAGGCATCCTGGAGCTGCAGCAGCGTGCTGGCAACTCGCTGGAGTTCATCGAAAGCGTGAAGATCGACCTGTTCCCGGACGAGGTCTACGTGTTCACGCCCAAGGGCCGCATCATGGAGCTGCCCAAAGGCTCGACGGCCGTCGACTTCGCTTACGCGGTACACACCGACGTCGGCAACAGTTGCATCGCCTGCCGTATCAATCGCCGCCTGGCGCCGTTGTCCGAACCGCTGCAGAGCGGGTCCACGGTGGAAATCGTCAGCGCCCCGGGCGCCCGGCCAAACCCGGCCTGGCTCAACTTCGTGGTTACCGGCAAGGCGCGCACGCACATCCGCCACGCGCTCAAGCAGCAGCGCCGGTCCGAATCCATCAGCCTGGGCGAACGCCTGCTGAACAAGGTGCTGACCGGCTTCGACAGCAGCCTGGAGAAGATCCCTCAGGAACGTATCCAGGCGATCCTGGCGGAGTACCGCCTGGAACTGATCGAAGACCTGCTCGAAGATATCGGCCTGGGCAACCGCATGGCATATGTGGTTGCGCGCCGCCTGCTGTCAGCCGAAGGCGAACAGTTGCCCGCACCGGAAGGGCCGCTGGCGATCCGCGGTACCGAGGGGCTGGTACTGAGTTATGCCAAGTGCTGTACACCCATCCCGGGCGACCCGATCGTCGGCCACCTGTCGGCAGGCAAGGGCATGGTCGTGCACCTGGAGAACTGCCGCAACATCAGTGAAATCCGCCACAACCCGGAAAAATGCGTGCAGCTTTCCTGGGCCAAGGACATCACCGGCGAGTTCAATGTCGAACTGCGGGTCGAACTGGAGCACCAGCGCGGCCTGATTGCCCTGCTTGCCAGCAGCGTCAACGCGGCCGACGGCAATATCGAGAAAATCAGCATGGACGAGCGCGACGGCCGTATCAGCGTGGTCCAACTGGTGGTCAGCGTACACGATCGCGTGCACCTGGCCCGTGTGATCAAGAAGCTGCGTACCTTGACCGGTGTGGTCCGCATCACCCGCATGCGTACGTAGTCCGCCAACCGCAAGGAGTCATCATGAGCAAGACCGTCATCAACAGCGACAAGGCCCCCGCCGCTATCGGTACCTACTCGCAGGCGATCAAGGCCGGCAATACCGTGTACATGTCCGGCCAGATCCCGCTGGACCCGAAGACCATGGAGCTGGTCGAAGGCTTCGAAGCCCAGACCGTGCAGGTATTCGAGAACCTCAAGGCCGTGGCTGAGGCTGCCGGCGGTTCGTTCAAGGACATCGTCAAGCTGAACATCTTCCTGACTGACCTGAGCCACTTCGCCAAGGTCAACGAGGTGATGGGCCGCTACTTCGAACAGCCTTACCCAGCCCGCGCCGCGATTGGCGTTGCCGCGCTGCCAAAAGGCGCCCAGGTCGAAATGGACGCCATCCTGGTCATCGAATGATGCCTTGGGCGACGGGGCACCCTGCCCGTCGCCCCCTCTCCTGCGCAAGGTTTCCCGACATGCGTCACGCACTGCCCCTCGCGCTGGCAGCCCTGCTCCTGAGCGGCTGCGCCAGCCACAAACCCGAAGATTTCAACGGCACCTGGATCAACCAGGCTGCGATCAAGGCCGCGGTAAAGGGCGACAGCCTGCGCCAGGCCCTCAATGAAAATGGTCCGGTATTCGAGTGGAAGCTCGACGTCGCCAACCAGCAGGCCAGCTACAGCAATGGCTTCGAAGCGGCGGACGGCCAGCTGGTCACGCTCGACAAGCAATTGCAGGCCAACTTTGACGGTGGCCAGACCGAGCAGCTTGCGCTGGACGGTGACGAACTGCTGACCACAGACCAGAGCGGCGCAAAGCAGGCTTTTGTCCGCGTACAACCCTCTGCCACCGCCAACGCCTCGCTGGGCAGCAGCTTTGAAAAAGCCCTGTACCAAGCGTATCTGGGCGGTGAATGGACCATTCTCGAAGGCCAGGGCCAAGGCGGAAAAGTACGCTTCAGCGATACCGGCAACGTCACTGGCTTGCCTGGGCCAGACCGTTTCGCCCTGTGCCTGGCCGGCGACTGCGCCACCATGGGCGGCAGCAACGACAGCCTGTGGCTGGAGCGCAACCAACGGGGTGCGCCTTTCATCATCAAGCGTGACGGCGACAAGCTGGAGATCTTCCAGGCGGTGAACCGTGCCCAGGCTGATGACATGCCCCAACTGGCAGCGGGCAAGCGCCAGTGGTTGCTGGAAAAAAACTGAAGCCTGCAGCAGCGGCCTTGTTTCGCGACAGGGCCGCAACACGGCACCAGGGCATCAGCGTCGGCGCGTGGATTGCCAGGGCTGCGTTGCAGCCCAATCGCAACGCCAGGCCGCGCCTACAGAAGTCGCGTCAAGGGTGTGGTCAGGCTTTCGCCGCCAGGATGGCTGCGTAGCCTTCCTTGTAACTCGGATACACCGGTGCCCAGCCCAACGCCTTCACCCGTGCGTTGCTGCAGCGCTTGCTACCGGTACGCCGCACGCGCTGTTCATCTGACCACTCGGTAACCCCCAGGTAGGCCCGCAACCAGGCCACCACATCGGCCAGCGGTGCCGGATCATCGTCAACCCCGATGTAACAGTCGTCCAACGCCTTGCCATCAGCATCTTCCTGCAGCAGAAACGCCAGCAAGCTGGCAGCATCTTCGGCATGAATACGGTTGCCGTACAGCGGCGGCTGCTCAGCCACCCGATAGCCTTGGCGTACCTGGCTCAGCAGCCACTCGCGGCCGGGGCCGTAGATGCCAGTGAGGCGCACCACACTCGCCGGTATGCCGCTGCCAAGAGCCAAGCGCTCCGCTTCCAGCATCAGCCGCCCCGAATACCCCTCGGGCTCGGTCGCCGACCCTTCCTCAACCCACTCGCCGTCCTTCTGCGCATACACGCTACTGCTTGACACGAACAGCAAGCGGCGCGGCCGTTGGCCACGCTCGGCCAGCCAGGCCAGCACATGGCGTAAACCGTCGACATAGGCCGCCCGGTAACCCGCCTCGTCATGCTGGCTGGCCGCCACGCAGTACACCAGGTAGTCCAGCGTACCCCGTGGCCATGCGGCTGGCAGCGAGGGCTCGGCCAAGTCCGCAGCCACCGGGTGAACCCCCGCAGGCAATTGCCCCACCGAACGGCGCAGACCGCTGACCTGCCAGCCACGTGCCAGCATCTGCCGGGCCAAGCGCCCGCCTACATCACCACAACCCACCACCATCACGGAAAGGTCTGACATCACAAAACTCCCTGGACCAACTGATCAGCCCAACCACGCTACACGATGGATGGCTAGACCATAGGCGAAAAAAGCTACAATATTACTTTTGTTAACAAGAATTACTTGCAATAATGGCGACCAAGTTGTTCTCGGCCCGCCTCGAGGCCTTGGAGAACGTTCGTCTTTTCTCTTCATCAGGTCCGGCCAGCATGACACGTACTAAACCCTCCGCTTCGCCAACCCAGTCGCGCGCCTGGCGCGCCATCGCCGCGCTGACGCTCAGCCTGGTGCTGGCCCCGGCAGCCATGGCCGATGAGCCAACCGCCAATACCACCACGCCGGCCGCCGCCACTGCCGCTGCTGCCCCGAGCACCGCCCCGGCTGGCGAGGCACCCGCCACCAGCGCCACTGCCGGTGCACCAGCTGCAGCAGACCCAAGCGTCGAAGCCCTGGTTGAAGATACCTCGCTGGGCATGGCCCACGACCTGTCCCCATGGGGCATGTACAAGAACGCCGACATCGTGGTGAAGATCGTCATGATCGGCCTGGCTATCGCCTCCATCATCACTTGGACCATCTGGATCGCCAAAGGCTTCGAGCTGATGGGCGCCAAACGCCGCCTGCGTGGCGAAATCGCCCAGCTGAAGAAGGCCACCACGCTGAAAGATGCCAGCGAAGTCTCCAGCAAGGAAGGCACGCTGGCCCATACCCTGGTGCACGACGCCCTTGAAGAGATGCGCCTGTCGGCCAATGCCCGCGAGAAAGAGGGTATCAAGGAACGCGTCAGCTTCCGCCTGGAGCGCCTGGTGCATGCCAGCGGCCGTAACATGAGCAGCGGCACCGGCGTACTTGCCACCATTGGTTCCACCGCCCCGTTCGTCGGCCTGTTCGGCACCGTCTGGGGCATCATGAACAGCTTCATCGGTATCGCCAAGACCCAGACCACCAACCTGGCCGTGGTCGCCCCGGGTATCGCCGAAGCCCTGCTGGCCACCGCCCTGGGCCTGGTCGCGGCAATCCCGGCCGTGGTCATCTACAACGTCTTCGCCCGTTCCATTGCCGGCTACAAGGCTCAGGTGTCCGATGCTTCCGCCCAGGTACTGCTGCTGGTCAGCCGCGATCTGGACCACCAAGGCAGCGAGCGCGCCGCCCCGCACATGGTGAAAGTGGGGTAAGCCATGGGCCTGCATCTCAACGAAGGTGGCGACGACCTCGCCGAAAACCACGAAATCAACGTTACGCCGTTCATCGACGTAATGCTGGTACTGCTGATCATCTTCATGGTTGCCGCCCCGCTGGCCACAGTCGATATCAAGGTCGACCTGCCGGCCTCGACCGCCAAACCGGCGCCGAGGCCCGAGAAGCCGGTGTTCGTCAGCGTCAAGGCAGACCAGAAGCTGTACGTCGGCGACGATCAGGTCCCGGCACCCGACCAGCTTGGCCCGATGCTCGACGCCAAGACCAAGGGTGACAAGGAAACCACCATCTTCTTCCAGGCCGACAAAGGCGTGGATTACGGTGACCTGATGGAAGTGATGAACAACATGCGCTCGGCCGGCTACCTGAAAGTCGGCCTGGTAGGTCTCGAGACGGCAGCCAAGAAATGACAAAACCGCGCTCAAACATGGCGCGCTACGCTGGCAGCCTGGCGATCGTGCTGGGCGTGCACGTGGTCGCCGTGCTGCTGACGCTCAACTGGTCTGTGCCCCAGGCCATCGAGTTGCCGCCAGCAGCCATGATGGTCGAACTGGCACCGCTGCCGGAACCCGCGCCACCGCCGCCCCCGAAAGCGGCGCCGCAGCCACCTGCACCGGTAGAGGAACCACCTTTGCCGAAGCTGGTGGAGGCACCCAAGCCGAAGATCGCCATCCCCAAGCCGCCCAAGCCGAAGGCCAAGCCCCAGCCGCCCAAGCCTGAGAAGAAGCCTGAGCCGCCGAAGGAGGCACCGCCGACCGAGCAGACCGTCGACGCGCCGCCGAGCAATACGCCACCGCAGAAGTCCGCGGCACCGGCCCCGAGCATCGCGTCCAACAGCAACGCCCTGCCGACCTGGCAGAGTGACCTGCTGCGCCACCTGGCCAAGTACAAACGCTACCCGGAAGACGCGCGCCGCCGTGGCCTGCAAGGCATCAACCGCCTGCGCTTCGTGGTCGACGCCGAGGGCAAGGTGGTGTCGTATTCGATGGCCGGTGGGTCGGGCAGTGCCGCGCTGGACCGCGCGACCATGGAAATGATCCGCCGCGCCGGCAAAGTGCCAAAGCCGCCACCCGAGTTGTTGAACAATGGCACCATCGAAGTCGTGGCGCCCTTCGTCTACTCGCTGGATCGCCGCTAAGACTTTTGTTTCTGTCACAAATCGGCAAGTCTGATAACGTGCGTCTATCGATTGCAGCCGCTATGCTGGGGCCGCAACTTCATGGACGCACGTTATGACCCTCACAGAACTACGCTACATCGTCACACTCGCCCAGGAACAGCACTTCGGCCATGCCGCCGAGCGCTGCCACGTGAGCCAGCCGACCCTGTCGGTCGGTGTGAAGAAGCTTGAGGATGAGCTTGGCGTTCTGATCTTCGAACGCAGCAAAAGCGCGGTCCGCCTGACCCCCGTCGGCGAGAGCATCGTTGCCCAGGCACAAAAGGTACTGGAGCAGGCCCAGGGCATTCGCGAACTGGCCCAGGCTGGCAAGAACCAGCTGACTGCGCCGCTCAAGGTCGGTGCCATCTACACCGTGGGCCCCTACCTGTTCCCGCACCTGATCCCGCAACTGCACCGCGTGGCACCGCAGATGCCGCTGTACATCGAAGAAAACTTCACCCATGTGCTGCGCGAGAAGCTGCGCAATGGCGAGCTGGACGCGGTGATCATCGCCCTGCCGTTCAATGAAGCCGATGTGCTCACCCTGCCCCTCTACGACGAACCGTTCTGCGCGCTGATGCCTGCCGACCACCCATGGACGGCCAAAAAGACCATCGACACCGCCATGCTCAACGACAAGAGCCTGTTGCTGCTGGGTGAAGGTCACTGCTTCCGTGACCAGGTGCTGGAAGCCTGCCCTACCCTGAACAAGGGGGGTGAAGGGTCGCGGCACACCACGGTCGAATCCAGCTCGCTGGAAACCATCCGCCACATGGTAGCGTCCGGCCTTGGCGTGTCTATCCTGCCGCTGTCGGCGGTGCACAGCCACCACTACGCGCCTGGGGTCATCGAAGTCCGCCCGCTGACCGCCCCGGCACCGTTCCGCACCGTGGCCATCGCCTGGCGCGCCAGCTTCCCACGGCCAAAGGCCATCGAGATCCTCGCCGACTCGATCCGCCTGTGCTCGGTAGCCAAGGCCCCTGCAGAACAAACGGCCTGAGTCATGACGGAGCTGTCGAACGTCCCGGTCACCGTGCTCAAGGGTGTTGGCGAGGCCATGGCCGAAAAGCTCGCCAAGGTCGGCCTGGAAAACTTGCAGGACGTGCTGTTCCACCTGCCCCTGCGCTATCAGGACCGCACCCGCGTGGTTCCGATCGGCCAGCTGCGCCCAGGCCAGGACGCGGTGATCGAGGGGGTGGTCAGCGGTGCCGACGTGACCATGGGCAAGCGTCGCAGCCTGGTGGTACGCCTGGGTGACGGCAATGGCGTGTTGAGCTTGCGCTTCTACCATTTCAGCAACGCGCAAAAGGAAGGACTCAAGCGCGGCACCCACCTGCGCTGCTACGGCGAAGCTCGCCCGGGCGCTTCCGGGCTGGAGATCTACCACCCGGAGTACCGCGCATTGAACGGTGACGAACCGCCACCGCCGGTCGACCAAACCCTCACCCCGATCTACCCGTCTACCGAGGGCCTCACCCAGCAACGCCTGCGCCAACTGTGCCAACAGAGCCTGAGCCTGCTCGGCCCGCGCAGCCTGCCCGACTGGCTGCCCGACGAACTGGCCCGCGACTACCAGCTGGCGCCGCTGGATGACGCCATCCGCTACCTGCACAACCCGCCCGCCGACGCCGACGTCGAGGAGTTGGCCCTGGGCCACCACTGGGCTCAGCACCGCCTGGCATTCGAAGAGCTGCTCACCCACCAGCTGTCGCAACAGCGCCTGCGCGAGAGCCTGCGCAGCCTGCGTGCGCCAGTGTTGCCCAAGGCCACCCGGCTGCCGGCGCAATACCTGGCCAATTTGGGCTTCCAGCCGACCGGCGCGCAGCAGCGCGTCGCCAACGAAATTGCCTACGACCTCAGCCAGCACGAGCCGATGATGCGCCTGGTGCAAGGCGACGTGGGTGCCGGCAAGACCGTGGTCGCCGCGCTGGCCGCGTTGCAGGCCCTGGAGGCTGGTTATCAGGTGGCATTGATGGCCCCCACCGAGATCCTTGCCGAACAGCACTACATCACCTTCAAGCGCTGGCTGGAGCCTTTGGGTCTGGAGGTGGCCTGGCTGGCCGGCAAACTCAAGGGCAAGGCCCGGGCGGCGTCGCTCGAGCAGATCGCCAATGGCGCCCCGATGGTGGTCGGCACCCACGCCCTGTTCCAGGACGAGGTGAAGTTCAAGCACCTGGCCTTGGCCATCATCGACGAACAGCACCGTTTCGGCGTGCAGCAACGCCTGGCGCTGCGCAAGAAAGGCGTAGCCGGCGAGCTGTGCCCACACCAGCTGATCATGACCGCTACCCCCATTCCGCGCACCCTGGCCATGAGTGCCTACGCCGACCTGGACACCTCGGTGCTCGACGAGCTGCCGCCTGGGCGCACGCCGGTGAACACCGTGCTGGTGGCCGACAGCCGGCGTTTCGAAGTGGTCGAACGGGTACGCGCCGCCTGCGCTGAAGGGCGCCAGGCGTACTGGGTGTGCACGCTGATCGAAGAGTCCGAGGAACTGACCTGCCAAGCAGCCGAAAGCACTTACGAGGAGCTGGGCAGCGCCTTGGGTGAACTGCGGGTCGGGCTGATCCACGGCCGCATGAAGCCGGCGGAAAAGGCCGAGATCATGGCCGAGTTCAAGGCCGGCAACCTGCAGTTGCTGGTCGCCACCACCGTCATTGAGGTGGGCGTGGACGTGCCCAATGCCAGCCTGATGATCATCGAAAACCCCGAGCGCCTCGGCCTGGCCCAGCTGCACCAGTTGCGTGGCCGGGTGGGCCGCGGCAGCGCCGTCAGCCATTGCGTGCTGCTGTACCACCCGCCGCTGTCGCAGATCGGCCGCGAGCGCCTGGGCATCATGCGCGAAACCAACGACGGCTTCATCATCGCCGAAAAAGACCTTGCGCTACGCGGCCCGGGCGAAATGCTGGGTACCCGCCAGACCGGCCTGCTGCAATTCAAGGTCGCCGACCTGATGCGCGACGCCGACCTGTTGCCAGCGGTACGCGATGCCGCCCAGGCCCTGATCGCACGCTGGCCGGAGCACGTCAGCCCGCTGCTGGACCGTTGGCTGCGTCATGGCCAGCAATATGGTCAGGTGTGACGCCTGTCCCATAATGGATCCAGATTTGCGCCCAGGGTGGTTATACTTCGCGTTTAAAAGAATCAGTGGATACGGACCATGACTGAAGTTGCCCTGGACACCGCAACCCCACACACGCCTTCCGTCATCAGGCTGCTGCTCGAGAAACTCGGCGTAGCCTACCGCGAGGTGGTCGAACATCCGCACCTGCCCGCAGCCTCGCGGGTACAGGCCGTGCTGCTGGACGACGAGGTGGGCGCCATGATGGTGCTGTTCCCGCAGAGCCAGCTGCTGGACCTGAACCGCCTGGCCGAACTGACCGGGCGCAAGCTCACCGCCGTGTCGGTGCCACGCCTCAAGCAAATGCTCGACAAACACCAGCTCAAGGCGCTGCCGGGCATCCCGGCGCTCACCAGCTCACCGTGCCAGTACGAAAAAAGCCTGCTGGACGTCGACCTGGTGTACATCAATTCGGGTGAAGCCGGCCTGTTGCTGGAAATAGAGCGCGCGCACTTCAAGCGCATGTTGCTCAAGGCCAGCGCCAGCAGCTTTGGCCAGGAAGTCGGGGCGATCAGCCCCAACCTCGACCGCCCCAACGACGATACCCGCGAAATCACCAATGCCGTGCAAGCCTTCACTGCCCGGCGCATCCAGAAGCGCCTGGAAGAAACCATCGAAATCCCGCCGCTGGCCGATACTGCGCAGAAAATCATCAAACTGCGGGTAGACCCCAACGCCAGCATCGACGATATCACTGGGGTAGTAGAAACCGACCCGGCCCTGGCCGCCCAGGTAGTCAGCTGGGCGGCATCACCCTACTACGCCTCGCCGGGCAAGATCCGCTCGGTGGAAGACGCCATCGTCCGCGTGCTGGGCTTCGACCTGGTGATCAACCTCGCCCTCGGCCTGGCCCTGGGCAAGACCCTGAGCCTGCCCAAGGACAACCCTCAGCAGGCCACCCCGTACTGGCAGCAGTCGATCTACACCGCCGCCATCATCGAGGGCCTTACCCGAGCCATGCCGCGGGCAGAGCGCCCTGAAGCAGGCCTGACCTACCTGGCCGGGCTGTTGCACAACTTCGGTTACCTGCTGCTGGCACACGTTTTCCCGCCGCACTTCTCGCTGATTTGTCGCCACCTGGAGGTCAACCCTCACCTGAACCACACCTATGTGGAACAACACCTGCTGGGCATCAGCCGCGAGCAGATTGGTGCCTGGTTGATGAAACTGTGGGACATGCCGGTAGAGCTCTCGGCCGCGCTGCGTTTCCAGCACGACCCGGCCTACGACGGCGAGTTTTCGGAATTCCCCAACCTGGTATGCCTGGCCACACGCCTGCTGCGCTCGCGGGGGATTGGCTCGGGGCCGCTGGAGGAGATTCCTGACGAACTGCTGGAGCGTTTGGGCATTGCCCGGGAAAAGGCCGAGGATGTGGTGAACAAAGTGCTGGAGGCCGAGAGCTTGCTGCGGGAGCTGGCTTCGCAGTTCAACGCACCGCATTGAAGCCCGGGGCCGCTTGGCGGCCCCAAACATTTCAGCCCTGCTTCTTCTTCGGCTTCAGGTACTTCATCAACCCCTGAAACCACATCACCAACGCCGGATTGCCCTTGATCTGGATGTTCTTGTCCTGAATGCCCTGCATGAACGCCAACTGCTTGTTGCTTGCCTGCAAGGTGGCAAAGCCATAGGCGGCATCCTTGAAGGCAATGGCAAAGGCTGGCTGTGAGTACGACCCGCTTTTGCTGCTGACCCGCTCGTTGCTGACGATAAAGTGCCGGGCGACCTTGCCGTCCAGGGTCTGCATCTGGAACACCAGGTCCTTGCCTTTGAGCTGCTGCTGGAATGCCGGATTATTGCGGCTGGCCCGGGCCATCAGCAGCCCCATGGCCCAGAGAAGAAAGCGGAACTTCATCGACACGCCTCGATGGAAAAGTGACTAAGTTGCGCAGTTTATCCTCCTAATGACCTTTTTATGCAAGTTCGCAGCAATTACCGGGTGTAAAGAACAACGGGCGCCATCTGGCGCCCGTTCGGGATCAACGCATCCTCAGTGCACAGTTACTTTTTCTTGCTGGCCTTGCTCGGCGCGGCCGGCGTATTGACGCTGTCCCTGAGGTTCTTGCCGGGCTTGAAAGCCACGGTATTGCTGGCTTTGATCTTGACCGGCTGGCCGGTTTGCGGGTTTTTGCCGGTACGCGCGCCGCGGTGACGCTTTTCGAAAGTGCCGAAACCAACCAGGGTCACGGTGTCCTTGTCCAGGGCGCCCGTGATGCTGTCGAGAATCGCGTTCAGCACTTGATTAGCCTTTTCTTTGGTCAGGTCAGCTTTTTCAGCGATGACGGCGGCGAGTTCTGGTTTGCGCATAGTAAAGCCTCTTTGACGGAATTCTTGTTGTTATGCCGTGCTGCCTTCAGGAGCAGCGCTCAAGGCACCGCAGGCTCTAACCTGCGGCAGACGGGAGTGAGAATGGCACGTGGTTCGGGGCCGCGCCAGTATCTGAGCGGCCATTGTGCAGGCAACAACAGGACAAACCAGACAGAACGCCGGGCAATTACGCCATAACTGCAGGTAGCTGGCGGTTCAGCGCCAGCTTTTCCGTGACCGCAGCCCCGGTCAGGGCGTAACCCAGCAGCCCGCCACCCGCATCGATGCACAGCACCTTCAGGTCATTGCCCTGCCCTTCGACCTGCCAAGTGCCTTCTCGCCCCTGTGGCGGTGGCGAAACCACCAGCGGGCAGGCCGGGGTTTTCACCGTGATCGGCATTGGCCCGTAGGCAACTGCCGTGGGCTTGCCGGCCAGGGTTTGGGCCAGTGCCCGTGCACAACTCATCAGCGGCATCACGTACAACAGGTTGATGCCGTCTACCTCGGCACAATCCCCGAGGGCGAAGATATTGGCGTGGGAGGTTCGCAGCTCACGGTCCACGCTGACGCCACGGTTGACCTGCAACCCGGCCGCGGCAGCCAGGTCGGTACGCGGGCGCAGGCCAATGGCCGAAACGACCAGGTCACAGCCAACCACGCTGCCATCCGACAGGTGCGCCTCCAGACCGTGGGGCGCCTGCTGCAAGCGGGTCAGAACAGGCCCAAGGTGAAAGCGTACGCCCAGGTCTTGCAACCCACGTTGTACCGCGCCGGCAGCGGCCGGATGCAACAGGGTCGGCATGACCTGTTCGCATGGCGCTACCACGTCTACCTGAAAGCCCCCCAGGCTCATGTCGTTGGCAAACTCGCAGCCGATCAGGCCAGCGCCGAGAATCAGCACGCGTTGCTTGCCGGCGGCGGCAGCACGAAAGCGTGCGTAGTCCTCCAGGTCGTTGATGGGGAACACCAGGTGGCTGGCATCGCCTTCAACCGGCACCTGCACGGTCTGCGCACCCCACGCCAGCACCAGGTCGCGGTATGCCACGGCCTCTTCGCCGATCCACAGGCGTTTGTGCCCAGGGTCGATGCCGCTGATACGGGTATGGGTGCGGATTTCGGCGTTCAGCTGCTCGGCCATGGCACCGGCTTCGGCCATGCACAGGTCAGCGGCGCCCTTGTGCTTGGCATAGCCCATGGAAAGCATGGGCTTGGAGTAGGAACGACCGTCATCGGCGGTGATCAGCAGCAACGGCGTATGCGCATCGAGCTTGCGAAATTCGCGGGCCAAGTTGTAGCCCGCCAGGCCGGTGCCGATGATTACCACAGGGGACGTCATGTCGTGCTTGCCTCGCTTAGCCGATGGAGATCATTTCAAAGTCGCTTTTGCCAACACCGCAGTCAGGGCATAGCCAGTCTTCCGGCACGTCCTCCCAACGGGTGCCAGGGGCGATGCCGTCGTCGGGCCAGCCTTCGGCTTCGTCGTAGATCAGGCCACAGACGATACATTGCCACTTTTTCATCAGGTTGTTTTCCTCGGGTCAGGCTGGGGCTTTGTGTTGCTGCCGACGGCCCTATGGCGGGTGAACCCGCTGCAACAGGGACCAACGCGCAATGCTTGGGGGCTTTGTAGCGGCCCTGCCCGCAGTATGCAAGCAGTCGGGGCAATCATGCTAAGCTCGCCGCCTCTCAGGTTGTAACAAGCAGACCGACGTGTCGTACGAATCCCCGCAAGCAGCCGCTGTCGCGTGGCTGCCGTATTCACGGCTGGCGACCGACATCGACCAGCCCACCCTTGACTGGCTGTTCGACGAAGGCTCACTGACCCGCCGCCTGACGCGCCTGGCCCACGATGACTTCTGCGTCACCCCTTTGTTCGAGGGCTGGCAGCCACTGCGCGCCGACGAATGCCAGGCACTGGGCATCGCTGTTGGCGCTGAAGGCTGGGTGCGCGAGGTGTACCTGCGCGGCCATGGCCAGCCGTGGGTGTTCGCCCGCAGCGTGGCCAGCCGCAGTGCCCTGGCGCGCGGCGGGTTGGACCTGGAACGCCTCGGCAGCCGTTCGTTGGGCGAGTTGCTGTTCTGCGACCAGGCGTTCATCCGCCACCCACTCGAAGTGTGCAGTTACCCACAGGCGTGGTTGCCGGCAGATGCCGCCCGGCCAGCGCTATGGGCCCGCCGCTCGCGGTTTGAACGTGACGGGCTGGACCTGCTGGTAGCCGAGGTGTTTCTGCCGGCGCTGTGGCAAGCGGTCCAGGAGGAAAACAGCTGATGTACCTGCAACTGCTCAAGTCGCTGAACCGCCTGCACCCGCGTGCCTGGGACTTTGTCCAGCTCAGCCGCATGGACCGCCCGATCGGTATCTACTTGCTACTGTGGCCCACGCTGTCGGCAGTATGGATTGCCGGCAACGGCTCGCCGACCCTGGCCAACGTGCTGATCTTCGGCCTTGGCGTGGTACTGATGCGCGCCGCCGGCTGCTGCATCAACGATTTTGCCGACCGCAAGGTGGATGGCCACGTCAAGCGTACCGCCGACCGGCCCCTGGCCAGTGGGCGCGTGCGCCCGCGCGAGGCGCTGGCCCTGTTCGCCATGCTTGTCGGGGTCAGTTTCCTGCTGGTGCTGTGCACCAATAGCCGCACCGTGTGGCTGTCGTTCGGCGCGGTGGCGTTGGCGTTCTGCTACCCGTTCATGAAGCGCTACACCTACTACCCGCAAGTGGTGCTGGGGGCAGCGTACTCGTGGGGCATTCCGATGGCGTTCACGGCCGCTGGCGGCGAACTGCCGGCCAGTGCCTGGCTGCTGTACATCGCCAACCTGCTGTGGACGGTGGGCTACGACACCTATTACGCCATGGTCGACCGGGACGACGACCTGAAGATCGGCGTGAAATCCACGGCCATCCTGTTCGGTGAGGCCGACCGCAGCATCATCCTGACCTTGCAGTTGTTGTCGCTGGGCTGCCTGTTGCTGGCCGGTAGCCGCTTTGACCTCGGCGGCTGGTTCCACCTGGGGCTGCTGGGGGCGCTGGCGTGCTTTGCCTGGGAGTACTGGTCTACACGCAAGCTGGACCGCGAGTCGTGCTTCAAGGCTTTCCTGCACAATCACTGGGCGGGGTTGCTGGTGTTCGTGGGGGTGGTTCTGGACTACGCGCTGCGCTGACAGCGTGAGCACTCTACCTTGTGGGAACGGGCTTACCCCGCCCCCACAGGCGGATTGAAAGCCCTTACGGCTTGGCGACGTGCCAAACGTCTTTCATGCCGTCACCGGTCATGTCGCCAGCCTTCTTGTCCTTGACAAAGGTATACAGCGGCTTGCCGTCGTAGGCCCACTGCATCTTGCCGTCGTCCCGCTTGATCTGCGTCCACTTGCCTTCGGCTTTTTCGCCGCCACTGGTCATCAAAGGCGGCCAATTCTTGGCGCATTCGCCATTGCACATCGACTTGCCGCCGGTATCTTTGTCAAAGGTGTACAGGGTCATGCCGGCATGATCGACCCACATGCCATCCTTTTCCATTGCAGGTTGTGCCGAGGCCACCCCCGGAAGTGCCAGCGCAGTGAAAAGGGCCATCCAGCTCAGCGTATGTCGTGTCATTGGATTCACCATCGTTTCGGGGGGTAATGGGTTCGGGTTGCCAGAACCGCGGCCCTCTGTAGCCTAGTTCAGTCACGCAATGTCGCCAGAACGGCCAACGCCCTGTCACACAGCTGCAATAATTCCGTTATCTAATGCGGGCCAAGACACTGAATCCAGGAGAGGTTTTGAGCATGGTAGGCAGGAACATTCTGATCGTCGACGACGAAGCGCCGATTCGCGAGATGATCGCCGTTGCCCTGGAAATGGCCGGCTATGACTGCCTGGAAGCGGAAAACTCCCAACAGGCCCACGCGATCATCGTCGACCGCAAGCCGGACCTGATCCTGCTCGACTGGATGCTGCCCGGTACCTCCGGCATCGAGTTGGCCCGCCGCCTGAAGCGCGATGAATTGACCGGCGACATTCCGATCATCATGCTCACTGCCAAAGGTGAAGAGGACAACAAGATCCAGGGCCTGGAAGTGGGTGCCGACGACTACATCACCAAACCGTTCTCACCGCGCGAGCTGGTTGCGCGGCTCAAAGCCGTGCTGCGCCGCACCGGCCCAAGCGACAGTGAGGCACCGATCGAGGTCGGCGGCCTGCTGCTCGATCCGATCAGCCACCGCGTGACCATCGACGGCAAGCCGGCTGAAATGGGCCCCACCGAATACCGCCTGCTGCAGTTCTTCATGACCCACCAGGAACGCGCCTACACCCGTGGCCAACTGCTGGACCAGGTGTGGGGCGGCAACGTCTATGTCGAGGAACGCACGGTCGACGTGCACATCCGCCGCCTGCGCAAAGCGCTGGGTGAGGCCTACGAGAATCTGGTACAAACCGTGCGCGGCACCGGCTACCGCTTCTCGACCAAGAGCTAGCTGCAAGCTGCAAGCTGCAAGCTGCAAGCTGCAAGCTGCAAGCTGCAAGCAAGAGCATGTAGCATCAGGCTCGAAAAGGACTATCAGCACCACTGATCCGCTTCATCTTGAAGCTTGCAACTTGCAACTTGCAGCCGGATCCGAAGGACCCATCAATTGAACCAGAACTGGCACGCGACACTGATTCGCCACCTGCTGTTGCTGATCAGCATCTGCCTGATCGGCGGGCTGATCAGCGGCTACTATGGCTGGAGCCTGGCCATTGGCCTGGCACTGTACCTGGCTTGGACCCTCAAGCAACTGCTGCGCCTGCATGACTGGCTCCGCAATCACCAGCCCGACGAGGCGCCGCCCGACGGCTATGGCCTGTGGGGCGAGGTGTTCGACAGCATCTACCACCTGCAGCGCCGGGACCAGCGTGTGCGGGGCCGCCTGCAAGCGGTGATCGACCGCGTTCAGGAGTCCACCGCTGCGCTGCGGGATGCGGTGATCATGCTCGACAGCGACGGCAACCTGGAGTGGTGGAACCGCGCCGCCGAGACCCTGCTGGGCTTCAAAACTCCACAGGACGGCGGCCAGCAAGTCACCAACCTGGTTCGCCACCCGCGCTTCAAGGAGTACTTCGAGGCAGAAAACTACCTCGAACCGCTGGAAATCCCCTCACCGATCAACGACCGCATGCGGCTGCAGTTGCACATCACCCGCTACGGCAACAACGAGCACTTGATGCTGGTGCGCGACGTCACCCGCATTCACCAGCTGGAACAAATGCGCAAAGACTTCGTCGCCAACGTGTCGCACGAATTGCGCACACCGCTGACCGTCATCACCGGCTACCTGGAAACCCTGCTGGACAACGTCGAGGACGTGAACCCGCGCTGGCGCCGGGCCTTGCAGCAGATGAGCCAGCAAGGCTCGCGCATGCAGACGCTGCTCAACGACCTGTTGCTGCTGGCCAAGCTGGAGGCCACCGATTATCCGTCGGACAACCAGCCAGTGCCGGTCGATGCCCTGCTGGCCGCCATCAAGAACGACGCCCAGGCGTTGTCTGGGCCGCGCAACCAGCGCATTACGCTGGAAGCAACCCCCGGCGTGCAGCTCAAGGGGAGCGAGTCGGAGCTGCGCAGCGCCTTTTCCAACCTGGTGTTCAACGCCGTCAAATACACCCAGGATGAAGGCGATATCCGCATCCGCTGGTGGGCCGATGCCCAGGGCGCGCATTTGTCGGTGCAGGACTCTGGCGTGGGCATCGATGCCAAACACCTGCCACGCCTCACCGAGCGCTTCTACCGGGTGGATTCCAGCCGGGCCTCGAATACAGGCGGCACCGGGCTGGGGCTGGCCATCGTCAAGCATGTGCTGATGCGCCACCGCGGCAAGCTGGAAATCAGCAGCGTCCCGGGGCATGGCAGTACCTTCATCTGTCATTTTGCCCCGGCACAATTGGTCAACAGCAAGGTCTGAGCAACTCAGGGCCCTTTGCTTTTGCAGCCCCAGCCGCTACATTGGATCCCCTGTGCCAGCAAGAGCTGGCACTTTTTTTCTCTCCATTTCTAAGACGGACCCCGTAAAAACTCCATCATGGACCCTTCCCCTGGTATCAGCCTCAGTTCGTTATTCGCCGATTTCGGCATGATCATCTTTGCCTTCCTGCTGGTGCTGCTCAACGGCTTCTTCGTTGCTGCAGAGTTCGCCATGGTCAAGCTGCGCGCCACCCGCGTGGAGGCCATTGCCGAAGAGCATGGCTGGCGCGGCAACATTCTGCGTAAAGTGCACAACCAGCTGGACGCTTACCTGTCAGCCTGCCAACTGGGTATCACCCTGGCCTCGCTGGGCCTGGGCTGGGTCGGTGAGCCGGCGTTTGCCCACCTGCTGGAACCACTGCTGGCGTATTTCGGCGTCGACTCACCGGAACTGATCAAAGGCGTGTCGTTCTTCGTCGCCTTCTTCGTCATTTCGTACCTGCACATCGTTGTCGGTGAGCTGGCACCCAAATCCTGGGCCATCCGCAAACCGGAGCTGCTGTCGCTGTGGACTGCCGTACCGCTGTACCTGTTCTACTGGGCCATGTACCCGGCCATCTACCTGCTCAACGCCAGCGCCAACACCATTCTGCGCATCGCCGGCCAGGGCGAGCCGGGGCCGCACCACGAGCACCACTACAGCCGTGAAGAACTGAAACTGATCCTGCACTCCAGCCGTGGCCAGGACCCAAGCGACCAAGGCATGCGCGTGCTGGCTTCGGCCGTGGAAATGGGCGAGCTGGAAGTGGTCGACTGGGCCAACTCGCGTGAAGACATGGTCACCATCGACGCCCATGCGCCGTTGAAGCAGATCCTGGCCCTGGTGCGCCGCCACAAGTTCAGCCGCTACCCGGTGTACGACGCCGAGCGCGAGGAATTCACCGGCCTGCTGCACATCAAGGACCTGCTGCTGGAGCTGGCGGAGCTGGAGCACTTGCCCGAAGCCATCGACCTGGACGACCTCGCCCGGCCGCTTGAGCGCGTATCGCGCCACATGCCACTGGCCCAGTTGCTGGAGCAGTTCCGCAAGGGTGGTGCGCACTTTGTGCTGGTCGAAGAAGCCGATGGCAAGGTGATCGGCTACCTGACCATGGAAGACGTGCTGGAAGTGCTGGTCGGCGATATCCAGGACGAGCACCGCAAGACCGAACGCGGCATCCTCGCCTACCAGCCGGGCAAGTTGCTGGTCCGTGGCGACACGCCGCTGTTCAAGGTGGAGCGCCTGCTTGGGGTCGACCTTGACCACATCGAGGCGGAAACCCTGGCTGGCCTGGTCTACGAGACGCTAAAGCGCGTGCCTGAAGAAGAAGAGGTGCTGGAAGTCGAAGGGCTGCGGATCATCATCAAGAAGATGAAAGGGCCGAAGATCGTGCTGGCCAAAGTGCTCAAGCTGGATTGATGGCCATGGGGCTGCCGCGCAGCCCCTCTGGATTTGCGTATCCCTGTAGGCGCGGCCTTGTGTAGCGATGGCCTGCCAAGCAGGCCCGACGCTCTCAAGGGTTACCCGCAGTAAAGTCCGGCAAGCCGCTGAGCGGCCTGTCGAACCGGTAAGGGATCGACTCCAGCGCCAAGCCTACGTTGCGCTGTACCACGAAATGCAGGTGTGGCCCGGTGCTGTTGCCGGTATTGCCCGACTTGGCCAGCATCTGCCCCTGGCGCACCCGCTGCCCCTCCTTCACCACTACCGAGTCGCGCATCAGGTGCAGGTACACGCCCATGGTGCCGTCCGAGTGCAGCACCCTGACAAAGTTGCCCGACGGGTTGGGCTCGCGCCCGCTCTGGCCATTCTGCGTTTTCACCACCACCCCTTCGCGCGCCGCGATAATGGTGGTGCCTTCGGGCATGGCGATATCCATGGCATAGCGCCCCTTAGGCCCGAAATGGCTGACACGGCCATTGGGGCCCTGGGTCACGCGGAATGGCCCGCCAAGCCACGCGAACCCGTAGCGGAAGCCCTGCGGCCGCTTGCCCGGGTCACCCATGGCCTGCAGCAGGGTCGAGCGGTAATTCAGCAACAAACCGGGCCGCCCCCTCAGCACGCTGAGCATTTGCGTGGTGCCCGGTGGCAGCAGCCGGCGCACGATACGCGGGGCATCACCGCCCTGGGCGTTCACCAGGTTGTCCAGGCGCAGCTCGACCTCGACCGGAACATGCAGTTGGTTGCGTGCCGAAAAGCTCACACCGCCGTCGAACACTTTCGCGTTCAGGAACACTTGGCCTTCGAGCGTTTCGACCATGGGCTCAAGCAAATTCAACGGCCTGGCGCCAGGGCCGGGGCGGTCGGAATAGGAAATGACACCGGACTCGTCGGTGCTCTTGTAAAGGGTCACACCCAGGCTCGACGCCGAGGCCATGAACAGTGCACAGAACAGCAGCAGGCGCCCGGGCATGATAGTGGCTTTTTGACAGTTGAGGTCTGTCGAAGACTAGCAGCAGGTTTACCGGCAAGTGTTGCAGTTGGTCGGATGGCTCAGGCCCCTGGGGTGAAATGCTTCTGCGCGGTGCCACGGGCAATCAGCCGCGACAGGTAATCGAGCTTCTGCGCATCCTGGTCGACGAACTTGAAGGTCAGTTGCAGCCAGTCGCTGTCCGGCTTGGGCTCCAGCGCCGCGACGGCGTGCAGATAGCCGTTCAGGCGGGCGACTTCGGCACTTTCGCCTTGCTCCAGGTCCAACACTGCACCTTCCAGCACCTGTGGCAGCACATCGCCGCGGCGTACCACCAGCAGAGCCTCTTTCAGGCTTAACGCCTTGATCACGCACGGCTGCATGCCACCGGCCAGGCGCAGTTGCCCTTGCCCCCGACCGGTCGGGGTGGCCGCGGCCGGCGTGGGCGCCTTGGCCGCTGGCCTGGCAGCAGCCGGTGCCAGTGCCGGCGCTGCAACCTTTACCGCCTCCGGCTTGCCGGCGGTCAGCGCACTCAAGGAATCGTTGGCGAACGCCGGGTTGGCGCGCGCCGGGGCGATGGCCGTCAGGCTGTCGAGCTTGCCGATCTTGGTCAGGGCCTTTTTCACCTTGGTCAGCAACTGCTCGTTGGTGAATGGCTTGCCGACAAAATCGGAAACACCGGCCTGGATCGCCTGGATGACGTTTTCCTTGTCGCCACGGCTGGTCACCATGATGAACTGCAGCTGCTTCAACGCAGGCTGCTGCCGGCACCAGGTGAGCAATTCCAGGCCCGACATCTCGGGCATTTCCCAGTCGCACAGCACCAGGTCGAACGCCTCCTTGCCCAGCATGGCCATGGCCTTGCGACCATTGACGGCATCGTCGATCGTCATGCCCGGGAAGGCACTGCGCAGGCACTTGCGGACCAGGTCGCGGATAAACGGGGCGTCATCCACGACCAGCACATTCACTTTACTCATCGAAACTCCTTCTGAACCCGACTAGCCTACTGCCAAATACTGGCTACTTGCTACCACCTGGTAACGCCGGGCGTTCATCCGATCGTTCGCGGGTGCCTGCCGGCTCTCGGCCGTAAACGAAAACGCCCGGCCAAGGCCGGGCGTCGCTGCTCGGGGGCAACCTTACTTATCGTCAGATTCACCAGGAACATTAGCCTTTTCGCCATCGGCGGGCGCGGTGCCCTGCACTTCTGCAGTCATTCGCTTGAGGCCCATGTGACGCACATCGGTACCGCGGACCAGGTAGATCACCAACTCGGAGATATTGCGTGCATGGTCGCCGATACGTTCCAGCGAGCGCAGCACCCAGATCACGCTCAGTACCCGCGAAATCGAGCGCGGGTCTTCCATCATGTAGGTCACCAGTTCACGCAGGGCGGTCTTGTACTCCCGGTCGATGGTCTTGTCGTACTGAGCCACGGACAGTGCCAGGTCGGCGTCGAAGCGGGCAAAGGCGTCCAGCGCATCGCGGACCATGTTGCGCACCTGGTCACCGATGTGGCGCACTTCCACATAGCCCCGTGGCGACTCGCCTTCTTCACACAGCTGGATGGCCCGGCGGGCGATCTTGGTCGATTCGTCACCAATGCGCTCCAGGTCGATCACCGACTTGGAGATACTGATGATCAGGCGCAAGTCGGAGGCCGCCGGCTGCCGACGGGCGAGGATACGCAGGCATTCCTCGTCGATATTGCGCTCCATCTGGTTGATCTGCTCGTCAACCTCGCGCACTTGCTGGGCCAGGCCCGAATCGGCTTCGATCAGCGCGGTGACCGCGTCGTTGACCTGTTTTTCAACCAGCCCGCCCATGGCCAGCAGGTGGCTGCGCACCTCTTCCAGCTCGGCGTTGAACTGCTGGGAAATGTGGTGGGTAAGGCTTTCTTTGTTGATCATGCTGTCGCTCCGCGAAGTTGCTAGCCGCTAGCTGCAAGCTTCAAGTGGTTCGTGTCGTTCCCTGGCTCCGCGCTAACCGCTTCATCTTGCAGCTTGCAGCTCGAAGCTTGCAGCTGCGCCAAAGGCGCTCTTAGCCGTAGCGACCAGTGATGTAGTCTTCGGTCTGCTTCTTCGCCGGGTTGGTGAACAGGGTATCGGTGTCGCCAAACTCGACCAGCTTGCCCATGTACATGAACGCGGTGTAGTCCGAAACACGGGCAGCCTGCTGCATGTTGTGGGTCACGATGACGATGGTGTACTTGGCTTTGAGTTCGTAGATCAGTTCCTCGACCTTGAGGGTCGAGATCGGGTCCAGCGCCGAGCACGGCTCATCCAGCAGCAGCACCTCAGGCTCCACGGCGATGGTGCGGGCGATGACCAGGCGTTGCTGCTGGCCACCAGACAGGCCCAGGGCCGACTCGTGCAGGCGGTCCTTGACCTCGTCCCACAGCGCCGCGGCCTTCAACGCCCACTCGACGGCCTCGTCGAGGACGCGCTTCTTGTTGATGCCCTGGATGCGCAGGCCATAGACCACGTTTTCGTAAATGGTCTTGGGAAACGGGTTGGGCTTCTGGAACACCATGCCCACACGGCGGCGCAGCTCCGCGACATCTTCGCCCTTGCGGTAGATGTTGTTGCCATACAAGTTCACGGCACCCTGTACGCGGCAACCGTCAACCAGGTCGTTCATGCGGTTGAACGTGCGCAACAAGGTCGACTTGCCGCAGCCGGAGGGGCCGATGAACGCGGTCACGCGCTGCTTGGGGATGTTCATGCTGACATCGAACAAGGCCTGCTTGTCGCCGTAGAACAGGCTTAGCCCCGGTACCTCGATGGCCACGGTTTCTTCGGCCAGGCGCAGGCCCTGCTTGCTGCGGCCCAGGGCAGACATGTCGATGCCGTGGGTGTGGGATTCGTTCTGCATGGTTGACTCCGTTTGTAGCTGCAAGCTTCGAGCTGCAAGCTGCAAGTTTGGGCAAAGCGGCAATCTGCTTGGAGCTTGCCGCTTGTGGCTTAAAGCTTCAATCAGCTGTCCAGCGCCTTGTACTTTTCGCGCAGGTGGTTGCGGATCCATACCGCCGACAGGTTCAGGGCCGCGATCACCAGCACCAGCAACAGCGCCGTGGCGTAGACCAGCGGCCGCGCGGCTTCTACGTTGGGGCTCTGGAAGCCGACGTCATAGATGTGGAAGCCCAGGTGCATGATCTTCTGGTCCAGGTGCAGGTACGGGTAGTTACCGTCAACCGGCAACGACGGCGCCAGCTTCACCACACCCACCAGCATCAGCGGCGCCACCTCGCCCGCAGCGCGGGCCACGGCGAGGATCATGCCGGTCATCATCGCCGGGCTGGCCATGGGCAACACAATCCGCCACAGCGTTTCGGCCTTGGTCGCACCCAGCGCCAGCGAGCCTTCACGCACCGTACGCGGAATGCGCGCCAGGCCTTCTTCGGTGGCCACGATCACCACAGGCACTGCCAGCAGCGCCAGGGTCAGCGACGCCCACAGCAAGCCTGGCGTACCCAGGGTAGGCGCGGGCAGCGCTTCGGGGAAGAACAGGCGGTCGATCGAGCCACCCAGCACATACACGAAGAAACCCAAACCAAATACGCCGTAGACGATCGCCGGCACCCCCGCCAGGTTGTTCACGGCAATGCGGATCAGCCGGGTTACCGGCCCCTGCCTTGCGTATTCACGCAAGTAGACTGCCGCAAGCACGCCGAACGGGGTGACGATCACGGCCATGATCAGGGTCATCATCACGGTACCGAAGATGGCCGGGAAGATGCCGCCCTCGGTGTTGGCTTCACGCGGGTCGTCGCTCAGGAATTCCCATACCTTGGCAAAGTAGGTGCGCAGCTTGGTAAAAGCAGACATGCCGTTTGGCTGGAGGGCGTGCACCACCTTGTTCAGGCTGATTTCCACTTCACGGCCGTTGCCATCGCGGGCCACCAGGCTGTCACGCGCGAGTGCCTGGTGCAGGCCGCCGAGGCGCGCTTCGATAGCCTGGTAGCGGCTGTTCAGTTCGGCGCGCTCGGCGTCCATGTCCGCCTGGGCGGTAGCGTCCAGCTTGCCGTCCAGCTCCAGCTTGCGGGCATGCAGCCGCAGGCGCTCCAGGCCATGGTTGATGGCCCCGATGTCTTTCTTCTCCAGTTGCTGCAATTCACCGTTGAGCTGGCTGGCACGCTTGAGCCGCGCTTGCAACTCGCTCCAGGCAGCCGGGCCTTCGGCAACCACCCGGCCCTGTTCCTTGACGCTGACCAGGTAGCCATAGAAGTTGCCCCACTCGCGGCGCTCCAGGGCCATCAGGTCGGCCGGGCGCTGCTCGTCGACCAGCCAATCGCCGACCACCCAGGTGAAATCGCTGCCATAGAGGTCGCGGTTACCCACCTTGATCAGTTCACGGCTCATGAACTCCGGGCCCTGGTCCGGTACCGGCAGGCCGGCGCCTTTGAGGCGGGCACGCGGCACGTCCTCCTGCTGCACCACTTCGCCAATCACCACTTGGCCAGCCTGGCCCGGCACCTGGTAGGTGGCCTGTACCAGGTCGGCCGGCCAGAAGTGGCCCAGGCCGCGCACGGCGATGACCGCCAGCAGGCCAACGGTCATGATCACCGCCATGGCCACTGCGCCGCCGCTCATCCACACACCGGGGGCGCCGCTCTTGAACCAGCCTTTGAGGGAATCCTTTTTCACGGATCGCTACCTTTCTATCAAAGCGACGAGTATTTCTTGCGCAGACGCTGGCGAATCAGCTCGGCCAAGGTGTTCATGACGAAGGTGAACATCAGCAGTACCAGCGCGGCCAGGAACAGCACGCGGTAGTGGCTGCCGCCGACTTCCGATTCGGGCATTTCCACGGCCACGTTGGCGGCCAGGGTGCGCATGCCCTCGAACAGGTTCATTTCCATCACCGGCGTATTGCCGGTGGCCATCAGCACGATCATGGTTTCGCCCACTGCGCGGCCCATGCCGATCATCAGCGCCGAGAAGATGCCCGGGCTGGCGGTGAGGATGACCACACGGGTCAGGGTCTGCCAGGGGGTGGCGCCCAGCGCCAGCGAGCCCAGGGTTAGGCTACGCGGCACGCTGAACACGGCGTCTTCGGCGATGGAGTAGATATTGGGGATGACCGCGAAGCCCATGGCGATGCCGACCACCAGGGCATTGCGCTGGTCGTAGGTGATGCCCAGATCGTTGGTGATCCACAGGCGCATGTCGCCAGCAAAGAACCAGTTTTCCAGGTACGGGCTCATGGCCAGGGCGAACCAGCCGATCAGCAGGATCACCGGAATCAGAATCGCCGCTTCCCAGCCGTCAGGTACACGCAGGCGTATCGCCTCTGGCAGGCGGGTCCAGGCGAAGCCCACCAGCAGAATGCCGAACGGCATCAGCAGGAACAGGCTGAAGACCCCCGGCAGGTGACCTTCCAGATAGGGGGCAAGGAACAGGCCGGCGAAGAAACCGAGGATCACCGTCGGCATCGCCTCCATCAGTTCGATCACCGGCTTGACCTTGCGCCGCATGCCCGGGGCCATGAAGTAAGCGGTATAGATGGCGGCGGCGACCGCCAGCGGGGCTGCCAGGATCATGGCGTAGAACGCGGCCTTGAGGGTACCGAAGGTCAGCGGCGACAGGCTGAGCTTGGGCTCGAAGTCGGTGTTGGAAGCGGTCGACTGCCAGACGTACTTAGGCTCGTCGTAGTTCTCGTACCAGACCTTGCCCCACAACGCGCTGAAGGAAATTTCCGGGTGCGGGTTGCGCAGGCTCAGCGGCAGCAGCTTGCCGCCTTGTTCGATGATGATACGGTTGGCACGCGGCGACAGGGCCAGGATGCCCGGGCCTTCGGCGACGGGTTCGACCAGCAGCGTACGGTGCGCCGTACTGTGGAACACTCCAAGCTGGCCGTTCGCGTCCAGCGCGATGAAGCCCTTGCGGCGCTCTTCGGCGTCGATCTGCACGATCGGTGCCTTGCCCAGCTGGAAGGTACGGATCTGCTTGAGGCGCGATTCGCCATCCGGGTCGCGGGCCATGAACCACTGGGCCAGGCCGCCCCTGGAGTCACCGACGATCAGCGAAATACCACCCACCAGTTGCCCCGTGGCGGTCACTTCGGTGTCGGCACTGTCGGCCAGTTTATAGCGGCCGTTGAGGCTCTTGTCGCGCAGGCTGAACACGTCGGCCGTGGCCCGGCCGTTGATCACGTACAGCCAGTGCTGGCGCGGATCGATGAAAATGTTCTTCACCACCTCCGTCATCTGCGGCAGGACGATGCGGTTCTGCTCCGTGGTGACTTCTTCGGTCAGCATGTTCTCGCTACGGGTCAACTCCAGCACCTGCAGTTGCGCACCGGTGGAGCCGGCCAGCACCAGGGTGTCACCGTTGGCATTGACGCTCACGTGCTCCAACGCACGGCCCTGCTCGTCGAGCACGAATGGCTGCTCGCCGTAGGGGTAGTCGATGCTGGCGGTAATCGCCTTCTGGTTGTCCGGGTAGGTGATCTTGTAGGCGTGGTGGAACACCAGCGCCTGACCGTTGGACAGGCCCAGCACCACCAGCGGGCTGCCCGGCTGGTCGGCCCCGATCGAGGTGACCTGGGTACCGGCGGGTACCGGCAGGTCAATGCGCTTGAGCGCTTGGCCGGTCTTGGCATCGAAGAACAACGCCTGGCCTTTGTCCGAAACCCGCATGCCCACCAGGTTCTGCTCTTCCAGCGCGATCATCAGCGGCTTGCCGGCATCCTGCTGCAGCCAGTTTGGCTGCAGGGCCTGCTTGCGCGTCAGCTCGGCGCCCTGGAACAGCGGCAGCACTACATAAGCCAGGTAGAAGAAGATCAACGTAATGGCGGCCAAAACGGCAAGGCCGCCCACCAGCACATACCAGCGGGTCAGGCGGTCCTTGAGCGCGCGCAAGCGGCGCTTGCGTTGCAACTCGGGCGTATTGAAATCAATGCGCACGGGCTGGGGTTTTTGGGTCATGTTGGAGTTGGCCAGATCATTCATGCGCACACCCTAGCGGTCCCGTGTGACAAAAACATTACAAAATGGTGACGCGCGAAAGCCCGCCGCACAGGTTACCTGGCTTCGGGCCGGGAATTCGTGGAAGAGGCCGGGCAGTGGTACCGGCCTCCCCTGCAATTACTTACTGCTTGGCAACGCTACCGGCATGCGACAGGCCCAAATCTGCCAGGGTCTTGTCGACGACCTTGGCCGGCAGCGGGATGTAGCCGTCCTTGACCACCACCTGCTGCCCAGCCTGCGACAGCACCAGCTTGACGAACTCGGCTTCCAGCGGCGCCAGTGGCTTGTTCGGCGCCTTGTTCACGTACACGTACAGGAAGCGCGACAGTGGGTAGGTGCCGTTCAGGGCGTTGGCTTCGTTGTCTTCAACGAACGCGCTGCCTTCTTTCTTGGCCAGGGCTACGGTCTTGACGCTGGCTGTCTTGTAGCCGATGCCCGAGTAACCGATGCCGTTGAGCGAAGAGCTGATCGACTGCACGACCGAAGCCGAACCGGGTTGTTCGTTGACATTAGGCTTGAAGTCGCCTTTGCACAGGGCCTCTTCTTTGAAGTAGCCATAGGTGCCGGAAACCGAGTTGCGGCCGAACAGCTGGATCGGCTTGTTGGCCAGGTCGCCGGTCACACCTACATCACCCCAGGTCTTGACCTCGGCCTTGCCCCCACACAAGCGGGTCGAGGAGAAGATGGCATCGACCTGCGCCATGGTCAGGCCCTTGATCGGGTTGTCCTTGTGCACGAACACGGCCAGGGCGTCGACGGCAACCGGGATGGCGGTCGGTTTGTAGCCGTACTTCTGCTCGAAGGCTTGCAGCTCGACGTCCTTCATCTTGCGGCTCATCGGGCCGAGGTTGGCAGTGCCTTCGGTCAGCGCAGGTGGCGCAGTGGAGGAACCCGCCGCCTGGATCTGGATGTTTACGTTCGGATATTCCTTCTTGTAGGCCTCGGCCCACAGCGTCATCAGGTTGGCCAGGGTGTCGGAACCAACGCTGGAGAGGTTGCCCGAAACACCGGTGGTCTTGGTGTACGTCGGGATCGCAGGATCGACAGCGGCCACCGCGTTGGCGGTTGCAACGCCAGCGGCGGCGAACGTGAGGGCCGCCATCAAACGCTTCAGTTTCATGCCTTGCTCCTAGCAGGAATATTGGGGTGCTGGATGGAACGGGCCCCAGTATCGGCAGGCCGCATGAACACGATATGACCTAATTGTGACAAATGGATTAAAGGCCATCATTTGTAGGGCCGCGCCAACCGCCAGCGCAGCTCAGCGTTTGTTGGCGAGCAGATAAACCCCTACGCCCAGCCCGACGGCACACAACCCCGCCACATAGTAGGCCGGCGCCATGGGGCTGATCTTGAGCAGCGCCGTTACCACCATCGGCGTCAGCCCGCCAAAGATCGCGTAGGCCACGTTGTACGAGAACGACAACCCACTGAAGCGCACCACCGCCGGGAACGCCTTGACCATCACATAAGGCACCGCGCCGATCACCCCCACGCACAGGCCGGTTACCGCGTACAGCGGGAACAGCAATTCGGGCCGGGTTGGCAAGCTATGGTAGAAGCTCCAGGAGGTTATCAGCAGCAACAGGCTACCAATCACGAACACTCGGCCCGCGCCAAATCGGTCCGCCAGGCTGCCAGCGCTGATGCAGCCGAAGCTGAGCAGCACGATGGCCAGGCTGTTGGCCTTGAGCGAGTCGGTGGGGCTGATGTGGTAGATGCTCTGCAACAGCGCCGGGGTCATCAGGATGAGCACGACGATGGCCGCCGACAGCATCCAGGTCAGCAGCATCGACAAGATGATCGCGCCACGATGGTCGCGCAGCACTGCACGCAGCGGGAGCTCTTCTGCCAGGGCCTTGCGCTGCTGCATCTCGGCGAATACCGGCGTTTCGTGCAGCCAGCGGCGCAGGTAGACCGAGAACAGGCCGAACACACCACCCAGCAGGAAGGGGATGCGCCAGGCGTAATCCGCGACTTCTGCAGGGCTGTAGACCGTGTTGATCAGCGTGGCGACCAGCGACCCCAGCAGAATGCCCGAAGTCAGGCCGGCCGTGAGGGTGCCGCAGGCGTAACCGGTGTTACGCGCCGGTACGTGCTCGGAAACGAACACCCAGGCGCCCGGCACTTCCCCTCCGATCGCAGCGCCCTGGATAACCCGCATCAGCAGCAGCAGGATCGGTGCCCACATGCCGATCTGGGCATACGTTGGCAGCAGACCCATGATCAGCGTCGGCAGGGCCATCATGAAAATGCTCAGGGTGAACATCTTCTTGCGCCCGAGCAGGTCGCCAAAGTGGGCCATGATGATGCCGCCCAGCGGCCGCGCCAGGTAACCGGCCGCGAAGATGCCAAAGGTTTGCATCAGGCGCAGCCACTCGGGCATGTCGGCCGGGAAGAACAGCTTGCCGACCACCGTGGCGAAGAACACGAAGATGATGAAGTCGTAGAACTCCAGCGCCCCGCCTAGTGCGGACAGTGAGAGGGTCTTGTAGTCACTGCGGGTCAGCGGCCGCGAGGGCTGCTCGATACTGCTCGGCACGGAAGTCATCGCTGGTTGTTCTCTTTATAGGGCATGCAGGCCGCTGGGCGCGCGGCTTCTGGATTGGGAGACCAGCGAAGATAGCAAATTGCCGAGGCGTGCTGATAGCGCTACAAAAACCCTACAGATATTCACGAATGTGCGGTCGTCGCTGGCCGTTATGCTCTATATACTGGCAACTCGTAGGAAAAGGTTGCGCCTAACGTGGGATGTTGTGCGAAAACGCCGGTCTTTATTGTCAGGCGGTTTCGCAGAGTTTCCCTACGGCCGCCCAGTGAAACGAAATCGGCGTAGTATGTTTCAAGCTGAATCGTTTACCCGGCCCTTGCGCCACACCAACGAAAGCGTCACGGGTCAGAGGCCCCATCGCATGATTGAGCTCGAACAAGAAGATCCTATCCCGCAGGGCGACCTGGCCTTGCAGATCACTGCACTCCCGCGCGAGACCAATGGGTTTGGCGACATCTTCGGCGGCTGGCTGGTCGCCCAGATGGACCTGGCCGGCACTGCCATGGCCAGCCGTGTCGCCGGTGGCCGGGTAGCCACCGTGGCCATCGACCGCATGGCGTTCCTCGTGCCGGTCGCCGTGGGCGCGCAGCTGTCTTTCTATACCCAGACCCTGGAAATCGGCCGTAGCTCGATCCAGATGATGGTCGAAGTGTGGAGCGACGACCCGCTGTCCAGCGAATGGCGCAAGGTCACCGAGGCGGTATTCGTCTTCGTCGCCATCGACGGCAGCGGCCGCACGCGCTCGGTCCCTCGTCGCTGAGCCTTGCCGGCGGTAAACTCATTGCAGGTGCCCGGGTCCAAGGCCCACTGGCAATCAATGAGACAAGTGCAATGGCAACCTTCCAGGTCGTAACCGAGCAACATGGCGAACTGAACTGCTGGCGTATCAGCAGCGACCGCGCCGAACTCCTGATCGCCCAACAGGGCGCACAGATCCTCAGCTACCAGCGGGTGGGCGAGCCGCCACTGCTGTGGCTGAGCGACCAGGCCATCTTCGGCAAGGGCAAGTCGGTGCGCGCCGGGGTACCCGTGTGCTGGCCGTGGTTCGGCAACCTGCAGCGTAACCCCCAGGCTGTGCAGGCCATGTACAACGGTGCGCAGGCGCCTGCCCACGGCCTTGCGCGCGCCCGAGACTGGCAATTGCTGGGTATCGAGGAAGTCGGCCAGCAACTGCAGATCGAATTCGCGCTGCCAGAAGCGCAGGGTCAACTGCCCGACTGGCCGCATTCAGTCGAACTGAAACTGGTGATAGCGCTTGGCGAGGACCTGAAACTGAACCTCACCAGTCGCAACGTGGGCACTGCACCCGTCACCATCAGCCAAGCCCTGCACAGCTACTTTGCGGTCAGTGACGTGCGCCAGGCCCAGGTCGAAGGGGTGGAGGGGCTGAGTTACATCGAAACCTTGGCTGACTGGCAGCAGCGCCAGCAGCAGGGGCCGCTCACGTTCATCGGGGAGACTGACCGGATCTACCTCGGCGCCCCGCAAACGCTGAGCATTGTCGACCCGCACTGGAACCGGCGGATAACCCTGACCAGCAGTGGCTCGCGTTCGGCGGTTATCTGGAACCCCTGGACCGAACGGGCCAGGGAGCTGCCGGACATGGCCGATGAGGGTTGGCAACGGATGCTATGCATCGAGACGGCGAATGTGTGGGATGACCTGGTGGAGTTGAAGCCTGGGGCCAGTCATTCGCTGGGCGTGGTGCTGGCTAGCGAAGCGCTTTGAGTACCCGGGACCGCTGCGCGGTCCTTTCGCGACACAAGGCCGCTTGTGTCTTGAGAGGGGATTAGAATCTGCAGTGAGAGCGGTGAATGACAAGCTGAATGCCGCAGGTGCCTAGAGCACGAGCAGGAGCAGAAGCTGTCATTCACCGCTCCACTTGTGGGAGCGGGCGTGCCCGCGAACACCGGCGCAGCCGGTGCCAGACACCGCGTCGCCTGCTTCGCGGGCAAGCCCGCTCCCACAATGAATCGCGCAGGCTCTTCAAATTTTGGGCAAGACAGTTGCTGTTACTGGCGATCGAGAGCCGTTGCAGGTGCGGCCTTGTGTGGCGAGGTCTCAGAGGTCGGCGTCTTCCACCACCTTCACCTTTGCGGCATCCAGCGCATAGGCGGCATCGGCCAGATCATTGCTGACCTTCTCCACCTTCAAATTGCCGGTGACCCACAGCGGGGTGTAGATGTCATCGATCTTCAGGCCTTTCGGGTAGCGCACCAGCACCAGCTGATTGGGCGGCGGAGGCGGTACGTGGATGCACGCGCCCGGGTACGGCACCAGGAAGAACAACGTGCTGTTACCCTTGGCATCGCTTTCCAGCGGTACCGGGTAACCGCCCAGGCGGATGTCCTTGCCATTCATGGCTGGCACGGTCTTGGTGGAATACATCACCGCCGGCAGACCCTTGCTCTGCTTGAGGCCGCCCTTGTCGGTGAAGGTACCCATGGCTTCCGGCGAGTTATGGTCGATTTCGGGCATCTGCTCGAGCGCCTTCTGGTCCGACTTGGGCATCAGCTCCAGCCAGTCGGTTTCAGGCAGTTCGGCATGGGCCAGGGTGCTGGCCAACAGCAGGGGCAGGAGAAAAAAGGCACGCATGACAATGCTCGGCAACTCGATGGAATTGCCGAGCATTCTAACCGGTATTCAGCGTTTCTTGATGAACCCGTAGATCACCAGAAGGACAATGGCACCGACCAGCGCGCCGAAGAAGCCCGCCGCCTGCCCAGCCTGGTAAATGCCCAGCGCCTGGCCGCCATAGGTGGCCAACAGCGAACCGGCAATACCCAGCAGGATGGTCATGATCCAGCCCATGCTGTCGTCGCCTGGTTTGATGAAGCGGGCCAGCAGGCCGACGATGAGGCCGATGAAGATGGTTCCGATGATGCCCATGGCAATCCCTCTGCAGTGAAAATGGAACAAGCCAAAGCCTAGACAGCGCTTCGACTTGTTGCCATTTCAGAGGGCAAGCCGCTGGTAGAAGTTCGATCAGTTGCTGATCAGGGCCTCTACCTCGGCAATCTTGTGCTCGAGGGTAGCCATGTCGTGGCAGCGCAGGGTGGCGTGGCCAACCTTGCGGCCGGCCTTGAAAGCCTTGCCGTAGTGGTGCAGGTGGCAGCCATCGATGGCGATCACCTTGTCCACGGCAGGCACTTCACCGATGAAGTTGAGCATCGCACTCTCGCCCACCTTGGCGGTGGAGCCCAGCGGCAGGCCGGCCACCGCGCGCAGGTGGTTCTCGAACTGGCTGCATTCGGCACCTTCGATGGTCCAGTGCCCGGAGTTGTGCACGCGCGGGGCGATTTCGTTGGCCTTCAGGCCACCGTCGACTTCGAAGAACTCGAACGCCATCACGCCCACGTACTCCAGCTTTTGCAGTACACGGCCTACATAGTCTTCAGCCAAAGCCTGCAGCGGGTGTGCCTGGCTGGCCACCGACAGGCGCAGGATGCCGCTCTCGTGGGTGTTGTGCACCAGCGGGTAGAAGCGGGTTTCGCCATCACGGGACCGGACGGCCACCAGCGAGACTTCGCCGGTAAAGGGTACAAAGCCTTCCAGCAGGCAGGGCACGCTGCCCAGTTCGGCGAAGGTATCAACCACGTCTTCAGGCGTGCGCAGCACCTTCTGGCCCTTGCCGTCGTAACCCAGGGTACGGGTTTTAAGCACGGCTGGCAGGCCGATGCTGGCGACTGCGGCGTCCAGGTCGGCTTGCGAGAGGATGTCGGCGAAAGCCGGGGTAGGAATACCCAGGTCGCGGAACATGCTCTTCTCGAACAAGCGGTCACGGGCGATGCGCAGCGCTTCGGCGCTGGGGTAGACCGGTACGAACTGCGAGAGGAAGGCCACGGTTTCGGCCGGGACACTCTCGAACTCGAAGGTCACCAGGTCAACTTCGTCAGCCAACTGGCGCAGGTGCTCCTGATCGCCGTAATCGGCCCGCAGGTGCTCGCCCAGAGGCGCAGCGCAAGCATCCGGCGCCGGGTCGAGGAAAGCGAAATTCATGCCCAGCGGGGTACCCGCCAAGGCCAGCATGCGGCCCAGCTGGCCGCCACCGATTACACCGATCTTCATGGGTTGAGCCTCAAGCCTGGCGCGGGTCTGGGTTGTCCAGCACGGTGTCGGTCTGTTCCGTGCGGAATTGCTTCAGCGCAGCGTGGAATTGCGGGTATTTGGCACCCAGGATGCTGGCCGACAACAGCGCCGCATTCACTGCACCGGCACGGCCGATGGCCAGGGTGGCAACCGGTACGCCGGCTGGCATCTGCACGATCGACAGCAGCGAGTCGACGCCCGAGAGCATCGACGACTGCACCGGCACGCCCAGCACCGGCAGGTGGGTCTTGGCGGCGCACATGCCCGGCAGGTGGGCAGCGCCACCAGCACCCGCGATGATCACCTCGATGCCCCGGCCCTCGGCCTCTTCGGCGTACTGGAACAGCAGATCCGGGGTGCGGTGGGCGGACACCACCTTCACTTCGTAGGGAATGCCGAGTTTTTCCAGCATATCGGCGGTGTGGCTAAGGGTGGACCAATCGGACTTGGAGCCCATGATCACGCCAACCAGTGCACTCATCGTCGAGCCTCTCCTGCAAGCGCCTTCTGGCGCGCTATAAAGCAACAAGCCACGCGGGTAGGCCGGCGTGGCTTGTCATACGGATTCTAATCGGCCCGGTGGCCGAAGGCGCGGGATTGTAGCGTACTTGCAGGCGGGCCGCCCACCCCTGCAAGCACATGACAGATAAAAGGGCAAGCTGTCTCGCGGGACAACTTTTTCCGGCTGCGATGCGTAACGGCAGTTGCAAGAGGATTGAACACCCCTGTTCAAACTTCTTGGAGAAAAAGATGGCCAGACCATTTTTCACCTCACTGCTGTTTTGCATGACGATGGCCCTTCAGGCCTCCCCCACATGGGCTGCGAGAACCTTGGTGGTTACTATCTATCCGCACGATGAACTAGCCGATGTGAGCGACAAACAGATCGATAAAGACTACGTGCAGCCGTGGCTGGAAGAAATGCGCAGAATCAGCAATCACTCAATTGAGGTCATCTTCAAGCGTGATGTTGCAGGCATTACCGATATTCCTTATCGCCAGATGCCTCCAGAAGATACCCACAGGGTCTTCAGCGCTGCAGCGCATCCACAGTTCAGGTGGCAGAAATCGATTTTGCTGACGCGCGATAGTTTCGGCCTCAACAGCGAAGGCGCAGAACACCTTGGCCTGGCCAAATTGGGCTATGCCCACGCGATCGCCTCAATGACCAGCTATGGCACCCTGGGGCATGAACTGGGTCACTTGATGAACGCCACTCACGAGGCAGCAGAGTTACGCTACAACCCATGGCCATGCGAGACCTTTGTCTATCCGGCCCGCTTCTCGCTTCGGGCCAATTGCTACCGCTACAGCGACCAGAACAGAGCGGCCATCGCCAATCACCTTGATCACGCGCTTCGTAACTGAAGAGGCTCACTCCGGCGCAGGCGTATTTTCCAGCTTGCGCCAAAGTAGCCGCACATTGGCCTTGCGCACCAGCGCGCAGCGGTACAGGCGGATTTCCAGTGGTACGTGCCACTGGCTGCCTCCGCAGATCGCCAACTCACCGCGTTCCAGCTCGCCCCGCATCGAAAGCCGGGGCACCCAGGCAATGCCCATGCCTTCCAGCGCCATGCTCTTCAGGCTGTCTGCCATGGCGGTTTCGTAGACGGTGGTATACCGCACATTGCGCTGGCGCAGCAGCAGGTTGACCGACCGCCCGAGGAAGGCCCCGGCGGTATAAGCCAGCAGTGGCACGCTACTTTCACCTTCCAGGTCGAACATGGGCCTGCCGTCGGCGCCCACCGCGCATACCGGCACCATTTCGGTATTGCCCATGTGCAGCGACGGGAAAATCTCGGCATCCATCTGCAAGGCGGCGTCTGGGTCGTAGAACGCCAGCATCAGGTCGCAACCGCCCTCGCGCAGTGCATGCACGGCATCCCCCACGTTAGTCGCAACCAGGCGGGTGGCGATATTCAGGCCGTCATTACGCAGCTGCGCTACCCAACGCGGGAAAAAGCCCGACGCCAACGAGTGCGCTGCAGCCACCTGAATCACCTCCCCCTGTCCACCTTCCAGGTGATGCAAGTGGCGGAGAATTTCGCCCAACTGGTCGACAACCGTGCGCGCCGTAACCAGAAACAGCTGCCCGGCCTCGGTCAGCTCTATCGGCGTGCGGGAACGGTTGACCAGTTGCAGGCCCAACGCCGCCTCAAGGCTGCGGATACGCCGGCTGAAGGCCGGTTGTGTGACGAAGCGCCGCTCTGCCGCCTGGGAAAAACTGCGGGTGGCGGCCAGCGCACTGAAATCTTCCAGCCATTTGCTTTCAAGGTTCACGAAGCACATCTCCCGTCGTGCACCAAAATGGAACACGCTCGAATTTCGATTGGCGTCACATGAATCACTATGCCGTTTGTGCATAGGTTAGCGTGCAACAGCATTGGCCGCAAAATCCCCTTAAGGCCTAGGATTGGCGCCATTCCGGCATGTGCCGGGTCAACATCGAGATGATATACATCATGTCCGCTGCTGCATCGTTCCGCGTCGAAAAAGATCTGTTGGGCACCCTGGAAGTACCTGCCGATGCTTACTACGGCATCCAGACCCTGCGCGCTGCCAACAACTTCCACCTCTCCGGTGTTCCGCTGTCGCACTACCCGAAACTGGTAGTGGGCCTGGCGATGGTCAAGCAGGCTGCTGCCGACGCCAACCGTGAGCTGGGGCACCTGAGCGATGCCAAGCATGCTGCCATCAGCGCCGCCTGCGGCCGCCTGATCAAGGGCGACTACCACGAGCAGTTCGTGGTCGACATGATCCAGGGTGGCGCCGGTACGTCCACCAACATGAACGCGAACGAAGTCATCGCCAACATCGCGCTGGAGGCCATGGGCCACCAGAAGGGTGAGTACCAGTACCTGCACCCGAACAACGATGTGAACATGGCGCAGTCGACCAACGACGCCTACCCGACGGCCATTCGCCTGGGCCTGCTGCTGGGTCACGACGCCCTGCTGGCCAGCCTCGAAAGCCTGATCCAGGCATTCGCCGCCAAAGGCAAGGAATTCGACCACGTACTGAAGATGGGCCGCACCCAGCTGCAGGACGCCGTGCCGATGACCCTGGGCCAGGAATTCCGTGCCTTCGCCACCACCATGACCGAAGACCTGCAGCGCCTGCGCTCGCTGGCGCCGGAGCTGCTGACCGAAATCAACTTGGGCGGTACCGCCATCGGCACCGGCATCAACGCCGACCCTGGCTACCAGGCCCTGGCCGTACAACGCCTGGCAATCATCAGCGGCCAGCCGCTGGTACCGGCTGCCGACCTGATCGAAGCCACCTCCGACATGGGTGCCTTCGTGCTGTTCTCCGGCATGCTCAAGCGCACCGCGGTCAAGCTGTCGAAAATCTGCAACGACCTGCGCCTGCTGTCCAGCGGCCCACGCACCGGCATCAACGAAATCAACCTGCCAGCGCGTCAGCCAGGCAGTTCGATCATGCCAGGCAAGGTCAACCCGGTGATCCCGGAAGCCGTCAACCAAGTCGCCTTCGCCATCATGGGCAACGACCTGGCCCTGACCGTTGCTGCCGAAGGTGGCCAGCTGCAGCTGAACGTCATGGAGCCGCTGATCGCCTACAAGATCTTCGACTCGATCCGCCTGCTGCAACGCGCCATGGACATGCTGCGCGAGCACTGCATCGTCGGCATCACCGCCAACGAGCAGCGCTGCCGTGAGCTGGTCGAACACTCGATCGGCCTGGTCACCGCCCTGAACCCATACATCGGCTACGAAAACGCCACCCGTATCGCCCGCGTTGCCCTGGAAACCGGCCGCGGCGTGCTGGAACTGGTGCGTGAAGAGAAGCTGCTGGACGAAGCGATGCTCAACGACATCCTGCGTCCGGAAAACATGATCGCGCCACGCCTGGTTCCGCTGAAGGCGTAACCGGCTGCTGCACACTGTCTCACCAGGTTAAGGGACTAGACACCTCTCAACCTTTCCAAGCCCGGGCTTATGCACCGGGCTTTTTTTTGCCTGCTGGCTTGCGCAGGCGCGTGCCCTGCCTACACCGGTAGACGTGGGAGCGGCCTGGCGCCGCAAAGGGGCTGCACTGCGGCCTTTGAATATCGGCACACAACTTGCTCCATAATGTGTTCCAGGCCCACGGGATTACCCAGCATGCTGCACAGCCACCTGACCACCCTCAACGCGGTTTCGCTGATACTCAACGTCTTCCAGGCAGACGGTGCTGAGGCTTCGGCGCTGCTCGCCGGTAGCGGCATTGGCCCGGCAGACCTGGGGCACGCCGACGCGCGCATCACCACACAGCAGGAACTGCAAGTGTGTGCCAACGCCGTGGCCCGGCGCGAAGACATCGGCCTGGAGCTGGGCCAGCGCATGCATGTGTCGTGCTATGGCATGCTCGGTTACGCCCTGCTCTCCAGTGCCACTTTGGGTGACGCCCTGCGCCTGGCGCTTCAGTATCCGGCACTGCTGGGAACAGTCTTCTCGCTGCGCTTGCGCGACGATGGCCAACGCGTCTGGTTCAGCGCCAGCGAGTACCACGACAACCCGGCATTGAGCGCTTTCAATGCCGAGTTCTGCCTGGTTTCGCTGAAAGTCATCTGTGACGACCTGCTTGGCCGCCCATTGCCGCTGCTGGAGGCACGCTTCGAGCACCCTCGGCCTGACTACCATGCACGCTATGCCGGTGCGTTCCAGTGCCCAGTGGTGTTTGCGGCGCAAGACAATGCCTTTGCCTTCGAGCGGCGCTGGCTGGATACGCCGCTGCCGTTGGCTGACCCGATCACCCACAAAGCCATGAGCGAACGCTGCCGGCGCCTGAACCTGGAATTCACGGGTCGCCAGGCCTGGCTGGGGCGGATTCGCCAGTTGCTTACGCAACAACTGGACGCCGCGCCAGGGCTGGACGGGCTGGCACGGCAGATGAACTGCTCGTCGCGCACGTTGCGCCGGCATTTGCAGGCGCTGGGTAGCAGTTACCAGCAGTTGCTGGACGAACTGCGGTTCGAGCGGGCCAAGCAGTTGCTGGCCGATGAGCAGATGCCAATCTACCGCATTGCCGAAACCCTGGGGTTCAGCGAAACGGCCAGTTTCCGGCATGCCTTTCAGCGTTGGAGTGGTGTAGCGCCCAGCCATTTCCGCGGCTGACCTGTGCTGGCTGCTTCGCGGGCTCGCCCGCGAAGCAGCCAGCACAGGAAAACCCGGCCATAGAGCTTGGCCACATCGATCCCCTTTTGGCCAGTTGCGTCGTTCTCCGCCACTGGCCCACCGCTGAAAATGGCCCCACGCCAGTCCCTACCGGAGAACAACAATGCTGACGATCTATTCCGATGATCACCGCCTGCACCATGGCCGCTGCGAGCTGATCGACGGCAAGCTGATGCCGTGTTTCGAAATGCCCTCGCGCGCTGACCATGTGCTCGACCAGGTCAAAAAACGCAACCTCGGTGACGTCCAGGGCCCTACCGACTTCGGCCGCGCGCCCTTGCTGCGCATCCACAGCGCCGACTACCTGGACTTTTTCGAAGGCGCCTGGGCGCGCTGGGCGGCGCTGGGCCAGGAAGGCGACCTGCTGCCGTTCACCTGGCCTGCACGCACCTTGCGCCAGGTAAAACCTACCGGCCTGCACGGCGAGTTGGGCTATTACAGCTTCGATGCCGGTGCGCCGATCACCGCCGGCACCTGGCAGGCGGCCTACAGTGCCGCCCAGGTCGCCCTCACCGCCCAGGCAGCGATCCAGCAAGGCGCGCATAGCGCCTTTGCCCTGTGCCGCCCACCAGGGCACCACGCCGCCGGCGAAGTGATGGGTGGCTACTGCTACCTGAACAACGCCGCCATCGCCGCCCAGGCATTCCTCGACCAGGGTCGGCGCAAGGTTGCCATCCTCGATGTCGACTACCACCACGGCAATGGCACCCAGGACATCTTCTACCGCCGCAACGATGTGTTCTTCGCTTCGATCCACGGCGACCCGCAAGACGAATTCCCGTTCTTTCTCGGCTATGCCGACGAAACCGGCGAAGGCGCCGGCGAGGGCTGCAACATCAACTATCCGCTGCCCGCCGGCAGCGACTGGTCTGCCTGGAGCGCTGCCCTGGAAGAGGCTTGCCAGCGCATCGCCAGCTATGATGCCGACGTACTGGTGGTCTCCCTGGGTGTGGACACCTTCAAGGATGACCCGATCTCGCAATTCAAGCTGGACAGCCCCGACTACCTGGAAATGGGCAAGCGTATCGGCCAGCTTGGCAAGCCGACCCTGTTCGTGATGGAAGGCGGCTACGCTGTGGAAGAAATTGGTATCAACGCAGTCAATGTGCTGGAAGGTTTCCAGCGCGCCCAGCCAGGAGCCCGGTAATGGCCCGACTCAAGCGTCTGCTCGCCCCGTTCATCGCTGCCACCCTGTTCACCGGTGCCCTGCAGGCGCACGCCGAGCAGCGCACCCTGCGTGTGTATAACTGGTTCGACTACATCACCCCGCAGACCTTGACCGATTTCCAGAAGGACAGCGGCGTCAAGCTGATCTACGACATCTTCGACACCAACGAAGCGCTGGAGGCCAAATTGCTCACCGGCAACTCCGGCTATGACGTGGTGGTGCCGTCCAACGTATTCCTCGCCAAGCAGATCGAGGCCGGGGTGTTCCAGCCGCTGGATCGCAGCAAGCTGCCGAACTGGCAACACCTGGACCCTGCGCTGATGAAGCTGATCGAGGCCAACGACCCAGGCAACAAGTTTGCCGTGCCCTATATGTATGGCACCGTGCTGATCGGCTTCAACCCGGCCAAGGTCAAGGCCGCGCTCGGCGATAACGCGCCGGTGGACAGCTGGGACCTGATCTTCAAGGAAGAGAACATCGCCAAGCTCAAGCAGTGCGGGGTAGCGCTGCTCGACTCGCCGTCGGAGATCCTGCCGCTGGCCCTGCAGTACCTCGGCCTGCCACCGAACAGCGATAAGCCGGCCGACTACAAGAAGGCCGAAGCGCTGATGCTGAAGATTCGCCCGTACATCACCTACTTCCACTCCTCGAAGTACATGGCTGACATGGCCAATGGGGATATCTGCGTGGCGGTGGGTTACAGCGGCAGCTTCTCGCAGGCTGCCAACCGCGCCCGCGAAGCGAAAAATGGTGTGACGGTCGACATGCGCCTGCCGAAGGAAGGCGCGCCGATCTGGTTCGACATGCTGGCGATTCCGAAGAATGCCGCCAACCCGGCAGACGCCCATGCATTCATCAACTACCTGCTGCGGCCCGAGGTGATTGCGCCGATCAGCGATTTTGTCGGCTACCCGAACCCCAACAAGGATGCCACCGACAAGGTGAGCCCTGCGATTCGCAACAACCCCAACCTGTACCCGACGGCGGAGGCGATGGCCAAGCTTTACACGCTCAAGCCGTTGCAGCGCGATGCGGAGCGGGCGCGAACCCGGGCCTGGACGCGGATCAAGTCGGGGACCTGACGCAGTTGGGGCTGCCTTGCAGCCCTTCGCGGGTGAACCCGCTACTACAGGATATGCGCCGCACCTGAGACCACCCGGCCATACCTGTGGGGGCGGGTTTACCCGCGAAGAGGCAGGCAGCCTCAACCCTTGCGCCACGCCTTGCGCAATTTCATCAATGCCGCGGCAATCTCACCCTCCGGGACTGCGGCAAACCCCAGCACCAGACCTGCACGCTTATCCACAGGCACTTCGCTGTCGGCCAGCCAGAAATTGCTCAATGCTGCCACTTCAACGCCGACCGCCTCTGCCTTGGCCACCAGCGCCTGTTCACGCGCAAAGTTATCCACAGACACCTTTACGTGCAGCCCAGCAGCCACTTCGGGCATGCTGCCCAGCCCGGCAATATCCACAGGCCAGCCGGCCTTGAGCACATTGCGCCGGCTCAACGCCGCTTTGCGCATGCGGCGAATATGCCGCTGGAAATGCCCACGGGCCATGAACTCGGCCATCACACACTGGCTGCTGACCTCCGAATGCCGTACTGCCAACGCCTTACCCTGGCTGAAGGCCTGTGCCAACTGCGCCGGCAATACCAGGTAACCCAAGCGCAGCGCCGGGAAGGCGATCTTGCCGAAGGTGCCCACGTACAACACACGGCCGGCCCGGTCGAGTGCAGCCAGCGGGGCCAGGGGCGCGCCACTGTAACGGTACTCGCCATCGTAGTCGTCCTCGATGATCCAGCCATCGTTGCGTTCTGCCCAGCCCAGCAACGCCAGGCGCCGGGGCAGGCTCATGGTTACCCCGGTCGGGTACTGATGGGCGGGCGTGACATAGGCCAACCGGCAACCCGGCAACCGGCCCAACCGTGCGCACTCCATACCCTCTTCATCCACCGGCACGCCGGCGACCTCAGCACCCGCCATTGAAAAGGCGTGCGCCGCCGCCCGGTAGCCCGGGTTTTCCACAGCCACCCGGTCGCCGGGCTGCAACAGCAACTGTGCACAAAGGCTTATGGCCTGCTGCGCGCCACTGGTGATCACTATTTGCTCAGCGGTACAGGTCAACCCCCGCGAGCGCCGCAAGTAGGCAGCGATCAACTCGCGCAGTGCCGGTTCACCCGCTGGGTCGCCATAACCCAGCTGTGCAGGCGCAGGGTTACGCCAGAAACCCGCTTGCAGCTTGGCCCAAACGTCGAAGGGGAACAGATCGAAGGCAGGTATCCCCAAACGAAAAGCCCGCGGCGCGCCCTGTTTGGGGGGCGGCAGATGGTGATTTTTCAGGCGCTGCAAAGGCTCGCTCCAGCTGTGCTGGCTGGATAAATCCTCAGTATTTTCCTGGCCAAATGTGGATAAACCTGTTGATAACCCCCGGTATAACCCTGTGGACAGTTGTGTGGATAGTTTCGGCAGCCGGGTTACGTAGGTGCCGTCACCGACTCGGCTTTCGATATAGCCCTCCGCGTACAACTGGTCATACGCGCGCACCACGCTGTTGCGCGACAGCCCCAGCACGGCTGCCAGGTCGCGGGTGGCAGGCAGCCGTGTGCCGCTGCACAGCCGCCCGTCCAGCACCCGCTCGCGTAGCGCCTGGTAAAGCTGCTGGCTCAACCCGCGACGGCGATCGAGCGAAATCCCGGCCGGGTCGAAAGGCAGGATGAGGGGCTTTTCGTGCATGGCATTGGACCTATGAAAACAGGCAGTAATGGCTCTTACCCAGAACCATTAGCCTGCCTAGGATGGGACCATTCGACAAGGACTCAGGCCATGTACAACAGTAAGCCACACCAGGAACACGACCTCGCCCGGCTGCAGCGGCACATGCTCGACACGCGTCTGGCCGTGCTGGTCAGCCATGGCGAGCAGGGCCTGCTGGCCACCCACTTGCCGGTGCTGCTCGACCCCGCAGAAGGCGAGTTCGGCACCGTGTATGCCCACTTGGCCAGGGCCAACCGGCAGTGGCAGGACCTGGCGCGGGGGGCCGAAGCGCTGCTGGTGTTTCCCGGGGCCGATGCCTATGTCAGCCCCGGCTACTACCCGAGCAAGGCCGAGAACCCCAAGGTGGTGCCAACCTGGAATTACCTGGCCGTGCACGCCTATGGGGTAGCCGACGTGATCCACGACGCCGAGCCATTGCTGGCGATTGTCAGCCGGCTCACCGACCGCCATGAGCACGGCCGCAGTGAGCCGTGGCAGGTGAGCGATGCGCCCGCCGACTACATCGACGGCATGCTCCGCGCCATTGTTGGCATTCGCCTGCCGATCCAGCGGTTGCAAGGCGCGCGCAAGCTGAGCCAGAACCGCGCTGAGCAGGACATTGCCGGCGTGCGCGAAAGCCTGAGCGCCAGCCCCGATCACCTGGACAATCAACTTGCCGCGCACATGCGCCTTCTGTGAAGGACTAGCCCAATGCCCAGCGTTACCCTGCGCCCCGTCACTGCTCAAGATCACGCCGCCTGGCATGCCTTGTGGCAGGCCTACCTGCACTTCTACGAAACCGAACTGGCCGATGACGTCAGCCTCAGTACCTGGCAGCGCCTGCTCGACCCCAACGAGCCAACCCATTCGGCCCTGGCTTGGGTGGATGGCACGGCCGTGGGCATGGTCAACTTCATCTACCACCGCTCGAACTGGAGCATCGAAAATGCCTGCTACCTGCAGGACCTTTACGTGCACAGCGCACAGCGGGGCCTGGGCATCGGCCGCCAGCTGATCGAACATGTCTATGCTGCAGCCAAGGCCGACAACTGCAACAAGGTGCACTGGCTGACCCACGAAACCAACGCCACCGCCATCAGCCTGTACGAGCAGGTTGCCGAGCGCCCGGGCTTCATCCAATTCCGCAAAGGGTTGTAGGCCACATGACTGACGCACTGCACTGGAAACCCGCCGCATCCCCCAAGGCCGAGCCCATCGACGGGCGCTTCATCCGCCTGGAAAAACTCGACCCGGTGCGCCACGGCGACGACCTTTGGGCTGCCCTGCAAGGCCCGGGCGCCGACCCGGTACTGTGGGACTACCTGCCCTACGGCCCGTTTACCGAACGCGCTGCCTTCGACCGCTGGCTGCAAGGTAACGCCGCCGGCCACGACCCGCTGTATTTCACCGTGATCGACCGCGCCAGCGGCAAGGCTCAGGGCATCCTCAGCCTGATGTCGATCGTGCCTGATCATGGCCGCATCGAGATCGGCCACATCGCCTTCGGCGCGCCCATGCAGCGCACACCCAGGAGTACCGAGGCCGTCTACCTGCTGGCCAAGCTGAGCTTCGCACTCGGGAACCGCCGCCTGGAATGGAAGTGCAATAACGCCAATGCCCGCTCCAAGCGTGCAGCGCAGCGGTTCGGGTTCGTCTTCGAAGGGGTGTTCCGCAAGCACCTGGTGGTGAAGGACCACAACCGTGATACGGCGTGGTACTCGATTACCGATGATGAGTGGCCGCAGGTGGCGGCTGGCTTCGAGCGGTGGTTGAGTGCCGAGAACCAGCGCCCGCAAGGGCAGGCACGAACGCTTGAAGCCTGCCGCAGGAACTGACCTGCACCACCGGTCACGGGCTCACGGGCCTATGATCGGTGCAGTGGCTTACCTGATCAGACTCGCGCGCCTGACAACCCCCATCTGCAAGCCAAATGGCTTGAACACGGCGTTCAACGAGTTCAGCGTGGGGTTACCACCGCCCTGCTCGATCTGGATCAGCGTACGCACGGAAATCTTGCACATGCGTGCAAACTGAGTCTGCTGCATCTTCGCCACCTCCACACGCAGCCGCCGCACGGCAGCACCCAGCTCAAGACTGCCGTTGGCGATCCCTTCGCATACTCCTTCGATCAGTAGCCCACGGGCATCGATGGAAACCGTCATGCCAACCCCCATTCAACGATCCGGCGCTCAAGCCTGCCCAGCGCAATTGCCGGGTGATTCATCACCGCATCAGGCAGCCCCAGGGCGGACAAGATATCCGGCAATGCCAACAGGTGCCGGGCATCCCACCGCAGACGCTCAAAAGCTTCGCCCGGGTCGACAAATTCGGCCAGTGCAGCACAGGCAGCCTGCCAGTCGATATCGCCAGCCCGCTCTATCGAGGCTGGCCACTTCGTCGTTCGCGTTATCCCTTCCCGATCCATCACCATCGGTGCAAGGTCGTAGATCGGTGCGAGGCGCACGGTGTCACGGGTACGGATGATCGCAGTGTTACGCCCGTGGTTATCGGCATTACCCAGGATCTTGTTGATCAGGTCGCGCCGCAGATAATCGGCAACCAGGTCAGGCAGCTGCCTCCCCTGCCCGGCCAGTTTCCACACCACGGCAAGCGCCTCAATCGCCTCCAGGTGCCCCATTCGGCTGCCAGGCTCGGTCACGCCACACAGGGAGTACATCGACTCCACGGCAAAGCGTTGCACACCCTGCGCGCAAACCTGCCGGTCGAAGCGTTCCAGCCACAGGCTGGGCTTGGTGCCTTCTTCCAGCGCCATGTATTCAGTGGCCACCGTTTCGATGCCAAGCTGCTGCAACGCCTTGTAGTAGAGATACTCGGCCCGCAGTATCTGCTGATCATCAGCCAGTGCCTGGTTCCTGGCGAACTTGATGAACCAGTGACGCCGGGCACGTTCATCCGCCAGCACCGCGTCGGGATACAACAGGCCGTTTTCTGCCTCGGTCATCAACAGCTTTGGCGCCTCCCCACCGGCGCCTGTCGCGCCACCGATGGCCGCACCTCGCTCATAGGCGTATTCGAGAAACCGTTGATCGCGGGTGATCACATCCTGACGGGCAAACCCGATGGGGTCGGCATAATCCAGTAGCTCAGCCGACTCCTTGATGCGCAGGTTGCCGATTGGCGCCGGAGTGGACCGCCCCAGGAGAAACAGGTCATCCCCCATGCCTTCTGGTTTCTCACGGCCGATATGCCGGAGCAGGAAGCGCTTGGCGGCACCGGCGGGCGCGATGTCGTAAAGGAACGCGGGAGCATGCTGCAGACGATGAGAACCAAAATCCACCGGCAGCCTCGCGGTTGCCGCCTGGCAGAACAGGCTGTCGTATGCCTCCAGATGGGTTTTGACGTACTCGGAGGTATAGCCGAACTCGCAGGGGCTGGAGAGGCCCTTTTCAGGCTCGACAAAGGCGATGGCAACAGCATCATGCCACTGCGCCTGATCATGGAGTTGAAGCGTGAGTCTGTACATGGTGCACCTGCAATTTACCGCATGCGGACAACCGACTCGGTCGATGAATCTGCATCATAGTGCAGATTCCCTGATGTTTCAGTGTGAATTCTGCAATTTAATGCAGATATGGACCAAGATTCACGCTATTCCTGCATTAAAATGCATATTCAACCTCAAAAAAAGGGGAGCATCCGCTCCCCAGAGGTAAACCGCTTGTAGACGAGGGCCTGTATCAGCCCTCGATTTCGATCAGGATCTCGCCCGGTGTAACGCGATCGCCCTTGGCCACGTGGATGGCCACGATCTTGCCGGCGATGGCCGCCTGCACTTCGGTCTCCATCTTCATGGCTTCGGTGATCAGCACCGCCTGGCCTGCCTTGACCATGTCACCTTCCTTGACCAGCACATCGACGATGTTGCCGGGCATGGTGGTGCTGACGTGGCCTGGGGCGCTGGCCTGCTTGCGCTTGCTGCTGCCGCCGCCGACAAACTCGTTGAGCGGCTCGAACACCACCTCTTCCGGCATGCCATCGATCGACAGGTAGAAGTGGCGTTTGCCTTCGGCCTTCACACCCACACCGGTGATGTCGACGCGGTATGTTTCACCGTGCACATCGATGACGAATTCGGTCGGTACGCCTTCACCGCCTGGGGCGGCAGCCACACCGGCTTCCGGAATCGGCAGCAGGGCTTCCGGGGTCAGGGTGCCGGCTTCGCGCTCTTCGAGGAATTTGCGCCCGATATCCGGGAACATGGCGAAGGTCAGCACGTCTTCTTCGCACCGGGCCAAGGCACCGATATCGCCACGCAGCTTGGTCATCTCCGGCTTGAGCAGATCGGCCGGGCGCACGTCGATCACCTCTTCGCTGCCGATGGCCTGGCGGCGCAACTGCTCGTTGACTACGCCCGGGGCCTTGCCGTAGCCGCCCTGCAGGTAAAGCTTCACCTCGTTGGTGATGGTCTTGTAACGCTCGCCGGCCAGCACGTTGAAGAACGCCTGGGTACCGACAATCTGCGAGGTCGGGGTGACCAGCGGCGGGAAGCCAAGGTCTTCGCGGACCCGCGGAATCTCGGCCAGCACCTCATTCATGCGGTTGAGGGCGCCCTGCTCCTTGAGCTGGTTGGCCAGGTTGGAAATCATCCCGCCGGGAACCTGGTTGACCTGCACGCGTGTATCCACCGCGGTGAATTCGCTTTCGAACTGGTGGTATTTCTTGCGCACCGCGTAGAAGTACAGGCCGATTTCCTGCAACAGCTCCAAGTCCAGGCCGGTGTCGAACTCACTGCCCTTGAGCGCAGCGACCATCGATTCGGTACCTGGGTGACTGGTGCCCCAGGCGAAGCTGGAAATGGCGGTGTCGATGTGATCGGCGCCGTTTTCCACTGCCTTGAGCTGGCACATGGCAGCCAGGCCAGCCGTGTCGTGGGAGTGGATGAACACCGGCAGCGACTGCTCGGCCTTCAGGGCCTTGACCAGTTCACCGGTGGCGAACGGCGTCAGCAAGCCGGCCATGTCCTTGATCGCGATCGAGTCGCAACCCATGGCCTCCATCTGCTTGGCCTGGTTCACGAAGGCTTCGATGGTGTGCACCGGGCTGACGGTGTAGGCAATGGTGCCCTGGGCGTGCTTGCCTGCGGCCTTGACCGCTTCGATGGCCACGCGCAGGTTACGCACATCGTTCATGGCGTCGAAAATACGGAATACATCGATGCCGTTGACTGCCGCCTTGGCCACGAAGGCCCTGACCACGTCGTCGCTGTAGTGGCGGTAGCCCAGCAGGTTCTGGCCGCGCAGGAGCATTTGCAGGCGGGTGTTGGGCAGCGCAGCGCGCAGCTTGCGCAGGCGCTCCCACGGGTCTTCCTTGAGGAAGCGCACGCAGGCGTCGAAGGTGGCACCGCCCCACACTTCCAGCGACCAGTAGCCGACCTTGTCGAGCTTTTCGCAGATCGGCAGCATGTCTTCGGTACGCATGCGGGTGGCCAGCAAGGACTGGTGGGCGTCGCGCAGGATCGTGTCGGTTACGTGAATTTTCTTGGACATTGTTATCTCCTCGTAGCGGCAAGCTTGAAGCTACAAGCTGCTAGAAAAAGCTGATCTGCTTCTACTTGCAGCTTGCCGCTTACAGCTTGCTGCTGCATTCATAGGCCTGCGTGGGCGGCGATGGCAGCGGCGATGGCCAGGGCCAGCTCTTCGGGTTTGCGCTTGATCGAGTAGTTGGTCAGTTCAGGGTGGCTTTCGACGAAGCTGGTGTTGAACTGGCCGCTACGGAATTCCGGGTTACGCAAAATTTCCTGGTAGTACGCAGCGGTGGTCTTCACCCCTTGTACACGCATGTCATCCAGGGCCCGCAGGCCGCGGTCCATGGCTTCTTCCCAGGTCAGCGCCCAGACCACCAGTTTCAGGCACATGGAGTCGTAGAACGGTGGAATGGTGTAGCCGGTATAAATCGCCGTGTCGGTGCGCACGCCCGGGCCGCCAGGGGCGTAGTACCGGGTGATCTTGCCGAAGCTGGGCAGGAAGTTGTTCTTCGGGTCTTCGGCGTTGATACGGAACTGCAACGCGTAGCCGCGGTGGTGGATGTCTTCCTGCTTCACCGACAACGGCAAGCCTGAAGCAATACGGATCTGTTCACGGACGATGTCGATGCCGGTGATTTCCTCGGTGATAGTGTGCTCCACCTGCACCCGGGTGTTCATTTCCATGAAGTACACCTCGCCATCGGCGAGCAGGAACTCCACGGTGCCGGCGTTTTCGTAGTCCACTGCCTTGGCTGCACGCACCGCCAGGTCGCCGATATAGGCGCGCTGCTCAGGGGTGAGCTGTGGGCTTGGGGCGATTTCGATGAGCTTCTGGTTGCGGCGCTGGATCGAGCAGTCGCGCTCGAACAGGTGCACCACATTGCCGAAGCTGTCACCGAGAATCTGCGCCTCGATGTGCTTGGGGTTGACGATGCACTTTTCCAGGAAGACTTCGGCCGAGCCAAATGCCTTGGTTGCTTCGGAAATGACCCGCGGGAAGTTCTGCTCCAGTTCTTCACGGCTGTTGCAACGGCGGATACCACGGCCACCGCCACCCGAAGTGGCCTTGAGCATGACCGGGTAACCGATGCGGTCACCTTCGCTCAGGGCTTCGTGGATATCGGCAACGTTACCTTCGGTGCCCGGGGTTACCGGCACACCGGCGGCGATCATGGTACGGCGTGCTTCGGTCTTGTCGCCCATGCGGCGAATCACGTCGGCGGCCGGGCCAATGAACTTGATCCCGCGTTCGGCGCAAATCTCTGCCAGCTCGGCATTTTCCGACAGGAAGCCATAGCCCGGGTGCAGGGCATCGCAACCGGTTTCCACCGCCAGGTTCACCAGTTTGCGCGGGTTCAGGTACCCGGCCAGCGGCTCGGCACCAATGCTGTGCGCCTCGTCGGCACGCTTGACGTGCAGGGCGTGGCGGTCGGCGTCGGAATAGATCGCAACCGAGCGAATGCCCATCTCGGCGCATGCACGCACGATCCGAACTGCGATTTCACCTCGGTTGGCGATCAGGATTTTTTTTATCACTGGAGTCTTCCCAAAGCCGTAGGAACAGTCGAGCCGGTTCTACCGGTCGGCGCGTGACCAGACGTTGCTGGCCAGTCGCGTATTCACCCTAGCGCTGTAGGTTGATAAACAAAAATCAATATTTGTTAGGGGCTGTATTAGCAAAAGCTTATAGTTGGGTAACAAGGTATTGCCGATGAGCCGAAAACTATGCGTAAGTCCTTGATGCGTATGACTTTACGACAATTGCAGATCTTCAACGAAGTGTGTGATTTGCGTTCGTACAGCCGCGCTGCGGAAGAAATGGCGCTCACACAACCCGCCGTTAGTCTACAGATCCGGCAGCTCGAAGAGCTGATAGGCCAGCCACTGTTCGAGTACGTTGGCAAGAAGCTCTACCTGACCGAAGCAGCCGAGGCCCTGCAGCGTGCCAGCCGGGATATCTTCGGCCGGCTGGAGAGCCTGGACATGCAGCTGTCGGACATGCAGGGCTCATTGCAAGGTCAGTTGAAGCTGGCGGTCGAGTCCAGTGCCAAGTACTTCGTTCCGCACTTGTTCGCGGCCTTCAAGCAACGTCACCCGGAGGTCAACCTGACCTTGACGGTGGTCAACCGTGCCCAGGCCATTCGGCGGCTTTCCGACAACCGCGATGACCTGATCATCATGTCCATGGTGCCCCAGGACATGGGCCTGGAGTTTCTGCCCTTCCTCAACAACCCGATCGTGGCCGTGGCGCCGCCACAGCATCCGCTGTGCAAGCTGGAGCAGCTGCGCCTGCAGGATCTGGAACCGCATACCCTGCTGGTCCGCGAGCAAGGCTCAGGGACGCGCAAGGCGTGCGAGGAGTACTTCAAGGACAAGCGTGTGCATTTCACCCAGACCCTGGAAGTGGCGTCGGCCGATGCCCAACGCGAATGCGTGATCGCAGGTCTCGGGGTGGCGTTGCTGACCCGCCACGCGGTGAACTTGGAACTGGCCACCGGCGTGCTGACCGAACTGCCGGTGGAAGAGCTGCCCCTGTACCGCAGCTGGTGCGTGGTGCAGGCCAAGGCCAAGCGCCAGTCGCCGGTGGCCTTGGCGTTTCTGGCGTTCATCCGCGGCGAACGTGCGCTGATCAGCGGGCTTGTTGAACGTTTTTCGGGGAGGCTGCCGCAGACGCCTGCCACACCGTGAGCGCTTGCAGGTCTGGGTAGTCCGCCAGCTCGCGGAGCAATTGACGCTGGTCGCAATAGCTTTCGATCGCCCGCCGGTATTCCATGCGGCGCTGATCCTTTTCCTGCTGCTTGCGAGCCTTGGCGCTGGGTTGATACGTACCGTCGAAGTCACGAGCCATTGCCTGTCTCCCAGATAGGATGCGGGAGCTTCAGACTGGCCTGGCAGGTTTACGGTTTAGCGGTGAAATGGTGACAAAACAGTGAAATCTGCTTTGCCGGTGCCGGCCCCTTTCGCGGGCAAGCCCGCGAAAGGGGCCGGCACAGACTGAATTCAGTCGTCTGTAGCCTTGATCGACTTGGGCGACAAACGCAGGCTGCGCAAACTGCGTTTCACGCTTTTCAGGTGGTTGACCAGGCTCGGCCCACGCGCCATGGCCACACCCATGGCCAGTACGTCGATCACCACCAGGTGGGCAATGCGCGAGGTCAACGGGGTATAGATTTCGGTGTCTTCATGCACGTCGATCGCCAGGTTGACCGTCGACAACTCGGCCAGCGGTGTCTGGCTGGGGCACAGGGTAATCAGGTTGGCCCCGCTCTCGCGTACCAGGTTGGCGGTGATCAACAGGTCCTTGGAGCGGCCGGACTGGGAGATACACACGGCCACATCGCCCGGCTTCAAGGTCACCGCCGACATGGCCTGCATGTGCGGGTCGGAATACGCCGCCGCGCTCAGCAGCAGGCGAAAGAACTTGTGCTGAGCATCTGCCGCTACAGCCCCCGAGGCACCAAAGCCGTAGAACTCCACACGCTGAGCCTGCGCCATGGCGCTCACCGCCTGCTGCAGCGCCAGCGGGTCGAGGTGCTCGCGCACCTCCATCAGGGTGTGCAGGGTGGTGTCGAAGATTTTCAGGCTGTAGTCGGCGACCGAGTCGTCTTCGTGGATGGCGAACTGGCCGAAGCTGGCCCCGGCGGCCAGGCTCTGCGCCAGCTTCAGCTTGAGGTCCTGAAAGCCCGTGCAACCGATGGCCCTGCAGAAACGCACGATGGTGGGTTCGCTGATACCTACGCTGTGCGCCAGGTCGGCCATGGAGCTGTGCATGACGGCAGCCGGGTCGAGCAGCACGTGGTCGGCCACTTTCAGTTCCGATTTGCGCAGCAGGTGGCGCGATTGGGCGATATGTTGCAACAGATTCACGGGCTGGACTCGGTTATGATCGGCTGGCCGGGTTGTAGCTTTCTTGTAGTTATACTACATGGACGCCAACCCGCCCAGTTAAACGAACGTGGAGAGTGGCGGTTTGACTATTCCTTGCGACATTCTGGTATTCGGCGGCACCGGCGATCTGGCCCTGCACAAACTGCTTCCGGCGCTCTACCACCTGTTCCGCGAGGCCCGCCTCAACCCTGCAGTACGCGTCATCGCACTGGCCCGCCGCAACCTGCCACGCAATGACTACCTGAAGCTCGCCGAGCGCCACTGCCGGGCACAGGTTGCCCGTACCGATTTTGACGAAGAAGTGTGGCAGCGTTTTTCCGCACGCCTCGACTACTTCCCCATGGACGCGTCACAGAGCGCCGATTTCGGCCGCCTGGCGCGCTACCTGGGTGAACCCGGCGGGCTCACGCGCATCTTCTACCTGGCCACCGCACCCAAGCTGTTCGTCCCCATTGCCAACCACCTGCACACCGCCGGCCTGGCCGACGGCGAAGCACGCATCGTGCTGGAGAAGCCGATCGGCCACTCGCTGGAGTCGGCCACCGCCATCAACGAAGCGATTGGCGCGGTGTTCGAAGAAACCCAGGTATTCCGTATCGACCACTACCTGGGCAAGGAAACCGTGCAAAACCTGATGGCGCTGCGCTTTGCCAACGCCCTGCTGGAGCCGGTGTGGCGCAACAACCAAGTCGATCACGTGCAGATCAGCGTGTGCGAAACCCTGGGTGTAGAGAACCGGGGCGGCTACTACGACAAGGCCGGCGCGATCCGCGACATGCTGCAAAACCATTTGCTGCAGTTGCTGTGCCTGGTGGCCATGGAGCCACCTGCGCAGTTCGAGGCCGAAGCGGTACGCGATGAAAAAGTGAAGATACTGCGCGCGCTCAAGCCGATCACTGGCCAGGACGTGCAGGACAAGACGGTCCGTGGCCAATACGGCCCGGGGCGCATCGGCGGCCAGGAAGTGCCGGCCTATTACTTCGAAAAAGACGTCGACAATGACAGCGACACCGAAACGTTCATCGCCATCGAGGCACACATCGACAACTGGCGCTGGGCTGGGGTGCCGTTTTACCTGCGCACGGGCAAGCGCATGGCACGGCGCTCGTCGCAAATCGTCATTCAGTTCAAGCCGGTGCCCCATGAGCTGTTCAACGGTGGCCAGGTGAACCAGCTGCTGATCCAGTTGCAACCAGAGGAACGCATCAGCCTGCGCATGATGACCAAAAGCCCAGGTAAGGGCATGCGCCTTGAGCCGGTCGACCTCGACCTGAACCTGGCCCAGGTTTTCAGCCAGACCCGCCGCTGGGAGGCTTACGAGCGCCTGTTACTGGATGTGCTGGAGGGCGACTCCACGCTGTTCATGCGCCGTGATGAAGTAGAAGCCGCCTGGGCCTGGATCGACCCCGTGATCAAGGGCTGTGAAGAACACTTCCAGGCCCCACGCCCGTATGCGGCTGGCAGCAACGGGCCAGAGCAGGCTACCAGCCTGCTGGCACGCCATGGCAGGGTCTGGCATAGCTGAAAAGTTTCATGCTGTGGCTGGGCTGGGGCTTGTTGCAGGCTCTGGTCGGAAGGCGCATTTCGCCCTTCGTACTAATGGAGCTGCAGACATGATCAACAGCAAGAACTGGAAAGCCCAACATGACAGGATGCCCCCAGGGGCGCGGGTGCGGGTTGCAGGTTCCGTCACCGTCGCCAACCCTGGCGTCGACCCCGTGCTGGTCAAGCGCGACGGGCAACCGGGTACCCTGGCCCTGGACCTGGAATTGAAATCGGAAGGCGGCAGCTTCATCCAGGTGTTGTGTGACAAGGAGGTGCATTTCGAGATGCCAACCGGCGCTGAAGCCATCGCCAGCGTGGAAATTTTCCACGAAGGCGCGCTGCTTGCCGAGATCGACGAAATCCTGATCACTGCTTGATTTCGCTGACAACCGCCACGTCGGCTTGCACGCCCGGCGCGGCGGCCTTGCGCATGCACCGTTCGGCGCTTGGGCAGGTGAGTATTTATACAGTACCATTTACCCCTTCCCTGCCGCGCCCTAGAATGGCCGGATGCACACAGACGACCTCTCCCTCCTGCTGAACTCCCTCAACGATGCCCAACGCCAGGCCGTAGCGGCCGCGCTTGGGCGTCAACTGGTGCTTGCCGGCGCCGGTTCCGGTAAAACCCGCGTGCTGGTGCACCGTATCGCCTGGCTGATCCAGGTAGAGCAGGCCTCGCCGCACTCGATCCTGTCGGTGACGTTCACCAACAAGGCCGCCGCGGAAATGCGCCAGCGGATCGAGCAATTGCTGGGCATCAACCCAGCTGGCATGTGGGTCGGCACCTTCCACGGCCTGGCCCATCGCCTGCTGCGGGCACACTGGCAGGAAGCGCGGCTGGTGCAGAACTTCCAGATCCTCGACAGCGACGACCAACAGCGCCTCATCAAGCGGGTGATGCGCGAGCTGGGCCTGGATGAACAGAAGTGGCCGGCCCGCCAGGCCCAGTGGTTCATCAACGGCCAGAAGGACGAGGGGCTGCGCCCGCAACATATCCAGGCCGGTGGCGATCTGTTCCTGGCCACCATGCGCGAGGTGTATACCGCCTACGAGCAGGCCTGCGAACGCGCCGGGGTGATCGACTTTTCCGAGCTGCTGTTGCGCGCACTGGACCTGTGGCGTGACCACCCCGGCCTGCTGGAGCATTACCAGCGGCGCTTCCAGCACGTGCTGGTCGACGAGTTCCAGGACACCAACGCCGTGCAGTACGCCTGGCTGCGCCTGTTGGCACGCGGTGGCGCCAGCCTGATGGCGGTGGGCGATGACGACCAGTCGATCTACGGCTGGCGCGGCGCCAAGATCGAGAACATCCACCAGTACACCGCCGACTTCCCCGACGCCGAAATGATCCGCCTGGAGCAGAACTACCGCTCCACCGGCGGCATCCTCAAGGCTGCCAACGCGCTGATTGCCAACAACAGCGGGCGCTTGGGCAAAGAGCTGTGGACCGACCTGGGTGAAGGCGAACCCCTGACCCTGTACGCGGCCTACAACGAGCACGACGAAGCACGCTACGTGGTGGAAACCATCGAAGGCCTGATCAAGCAGGGTAACGCGCGCAACGACATCGCCATCCTGTACCGCTCCAACGCCCAGTCACGGGTGCTGGAAGAAGCCTTGCTGCGCGAACGCGTGCCGTACCGCATCTATGGCGGCCAACGCTTCTTCGAGCGCGCCGAAATCAAGAACGCCATGGCCTACCTGCGCTTGATCGAAGGGCGTGGCAACGATGCCGCACTGGAGCGGGTAATCAACGTACCCCCACGCGGCATTGGCGAAAAAACCGTCGAAGCCATCCGCGAGCACGCCCGCCACAGCCAGCTTTCCATGTGGGGGGCCATGTGCCAGCTGATCGCCGCCAAGGCGTTGAAAGGCCGCGCCGCCAGCGCATTGGGGGCCTTCATCGAACTGATCGAAGGGCTGGCTGCCAAGGTTGCGGACATGCCGCTGCATACCATGACCCAGACCACCATCGAGCAGTCCGGGCTGATTACCTATCACCAGGAAGAAAAGGGTGAAAAGGGCCAGGCACGGGTAGAAAACCTTGAGGAACTGGTCAGCGCAGCGCGCAACTTCGAATCCACCGAAGAAGATGCCGACCTCTCTCCGCTCTCGGCTTTCCTCGGCCATGCTTCGCTGGAAGCCGGCGACAGCCAGGCGGACGAACATGAGGACAGCATCCAACTGATGACCTTGCACAGCGCCAAGGGCCTGGAGTTCCCCTACGTATTCCTGGTCGGCATGGAAGAAGGGCTGTTCCCGCACAAGATGAGCCTTGAGGAACCTGGCCGCCTGGAAGAGGAACGCCGCCTGGCCTATGTCGGCATCACCCGTGCGATGCGCCAACTGGTCATGACATATGCCGAGACACGCCGCCTGTATGGCAGCGAAACCTACAACAAGGTGTCGCGCTTCGTTCGCGAAATTCCACCGGGGCTGGTTCAGGAAGTACGCCTTTCCAACAGCGTCAGCCGCCCGTTCGGCGCCCCCAAGACAGCCACCAACAGCCACCTGTTCGACAATGCCAACATCCCGCAAACCGCCTTCAACCTCGGCCAGCGGGTGCAGCACGCGGTGTTTGGCGAAGGTGTGATCCTCAACTTCGAGGGCTCCGGCGCCCAGGCACGGGTGCAGGTGAATTTTGCCGAAGGCAGCAAATGGCTGATGCTGGGGTATGCCAAACTCGAGGCGATCTGACGCCTGTGCCAGTACCGTTCCTTGCAGCGGCTGCCTTTTTGGGGGCGCGCTCAAGGGCGGTGGTGCCGGCGTTGTAACATTCAGGCAAAAGCTGGAAACATTATGTCGCTGGTCATGTGCCCGGGAACCTGTGCACCATGACGCGCGTGCAATCCACAACAGGGGATATCCCAATTATGCAACGTTTTCTTAGCATCGCACTGGCGCTTTGCGTCGGCCTGACGCTGAGCCTGGACGCCAACGCCAAGCGTTTCGGCGGCGGCAAGAGCTCGGGCTCCGCGCCTATTCACCAGACCCGCCAGGCCACACCAACCGCGCCAGCCGCCGCGCCGACCGCACCTGGTCGTGCCGCCCCGGCCGCCAGCGGTGCTTCGCGCTGGTTGGGCCCACTCGCTGGCCTGGCCGCCGGCGGCCTGCTGGCGTCCATGTTCATGGGCGACGGTTTCGAGGGCTTCCAGATCATGGACTTCCTGATCGTGGCGCTCATCGCCTTCCTGGTGTTCCGCTTCATTGCCGCGCGTCGTCGCCAGCAGCAACCGCAAATGGCAATGCCAGGCCACGCGCCGATGCAGCGTGAAGCCCACGGCCAGCCTGCACAGCCGTCGGTGTTCGGTGGTTCGGCCGCGCCTGCCGCCGCCCCGGTGATCAACGCACCTGCCTGGTTCAACGAACAGAGCTTCCTGGCTGCCGCTCGCAACCACTTCCAGTCGCTGCAGCAGCACTGGGATGCCAACGAGATGGACAAGATCGCCGAGTTCGTCACGCCGCAGATGCTTGAGTTCCTCAAGCGTGAGCGCGCCGAGTTGGGTGATGGCTTCCAGTCCACCTACATCGACAACCTCGAAGTGCAACTGGACGGCGTCGATGACCGCCCGGACCGCACCGACGCCACCCTGACCTTCCGCGGCGTGTCGAAAAACTCGCGCTTCGACCAGGGCGAAGTGTTCAGCGAAAGCTGGCACATGGTGCGTGCCCCAGGTGAGAACCAGCCTTGGCTGGTAGCCGGTATCCGTCAAAACAGCTAACCGCTGCGCGCCGTACCAAGAACCCCGGGCCTGCCCCGGGGTTTTTGCTTTTGTCAGAGTGGCCTACTAGGGTATAACGCGCAAAGTTGTCATCTAGGTCAGAGGAAGTGAACCGTGGAAGAAGTGATCGAACAACTCCGTGAAGCCAACGAGCCGGTACCGGTACCTTTGGAGCTTCCCGATGAGGACCAGCTGGTGGAGATCGAAGAGCAGCTGTTCATCAACATTCCATACGTGTTCAAAGAGTTTTTGCTGACTGTGAGCGATGTGGTGTACGGCTCACTGGAGCCGGTAACTTGCACCGATCCACAGTCGCACACCTACCTGCCCGATGTGGCGGCCAACGCCTGGGATGCCGGCGTACCGCGTGAGCTGATCCCGTTGTGCCAGGACGGCGACAACTACTACTGCGTCGAGGAAGATGGCACCGTGGTGTTGTGGGATGCCGAGGAAGAGCTGGTCGGTGAGGACAGCTGGGAATCGGTATGGCACTGGGCACGGGATGTGTGGCTGGAAAGCTGATCTTCCCCACCAATTCCGGTGCAGCGGCGCCTACAGGTACCCACAACGGCCAAGCGTGTGGTGAACCGGTAGGCGCCGCTGTCGCTGCGGCCGGGTGGCACTCAGTGCGAGTTCTCGCGGCTGTTCTCCAGCGTTTCCAGCAAGGCGATCTGCATGCGCGTGTGCACGCGAATGAGCCAGCGCCACAGCAAGGCCACCACCACCGCAGCGACCACGGCAATCACCAACAGCAATTCGTTGGTCGGCAAGATGCTCGCTGACAATGCCGACAACAGCAGGAAAATCACCAGTAACGACAACAGCGGAATCACTTCGGCAATCACCCGCCGCACCCGCTGGGTATGCCGCCCGGCCATTTCCGGCTTCACGCCCATCTCGGCCAGCAGCATCGACAGCGCCTTGAGCTTGCGGTAGGCCGCGATCAGGAACGGCAGCGACAGCAATAACGCCGCGCCCCAGATCATCGCCTTCTGCTGGCTGATGTCGCTGACCCATTCGCTGAGCCAGTTACCGATGCGCCCGGCAAAATAGCCGCCGCTGAAGAAGATCGCGATCACCAGCGCCAGGTTCACCCCAACCTGCAGGAGGATGCGCCGGATCATTGCCGCGAGCATGGCACCCTCGCCCTGCGGTTGAATGTTGCGCAACCACTCGCCATACAACGACAGCACCCGCGCCAGGCGCCCGGGCACGACATTGCCCAGTTTTTGCGAAAGCGGGTCGGCTGCGCGGATCAGGTAGGGCGTAAGCAGGGTGGTGATAGCCGATACGGCGACCGCCACGGGGTACAGGAAGTCGCTGGTTACCTGCAGGGTCATGCCCAGCGCGGCAATGATGAAGGAGAATTCGCCAATCTGCGAAAGCCCCATGCCCACGCGCAGCGAGGTACGCCCATCGTTACCGGCAATGAACGCGCCCATGCCGCAGGACACCATCTTGCCCAATACCACCGCCAGGGTAATGACCACAATCGGCCAAGCGTATTCGACCAGCACCTGCGGGTCGATCATCAAGCCGATGGCGACGAAGAAAATGGCGCTGAACAGGTCGCGTACGGGTTCGATCAGGCGCTCGATCTTCAGCAACTGGCGTGACTCGGCCATGATCGCGCCAATCAGGAAGGCGCCCAGGACCATGCTGTATTCCAGCTTGACGACCAGCAGGCAGAAGCCGAAGCACAGCCCCAGCACGGTAATCAGCAACATCTCGTTGCTCTCGAACCGGGCCACATAGGCCAGCAGGCGCGGCACCAGCAGAATACCGATGACCAAGGCAACGATCATGAACAACGACAGCTTGCCGACAGTGGAGAATACCTCCCCCGAGCTGACCGTGCCGCTGACGGCGATACCTGAGAGCAGGGCAATGATGCCAATGCCAAGAATGTCCTCGACGATGAGCACGCCAAAGATCAGCTGGGCAAAGCGCTCGTTCTTCATCTTCAGGTCGTTGAGCGCCTTGACGATGATGGTGGTCGAGGAAATGGCCAGGATGGCACCCAGGAACAGCGAGTCCATGGTGTTCCAGCCAAACCAGCGGCCGATCTCGAAGCCGATCCAGATCATCAGCACAATTTCGAGGAACGCCGCGATGAACGCCGTGGCGCCCACCTTGAACAACTTGCGCAGGCTGAACTCGAGCCCCAGGCAGAACATCAGGAAGATCACCCCCAGCTCGGCGAGGGTCTTGATGGTGTCTTCGTCGTGGATAAGGCCGAATGGCGGGGTGTGCGGGCCGATGATGAAGCCGGCGACAATATAACCAAGCACGACCGGCTGTTTGAGGCGGTGAAACAGGATGGTGACCACGCCAGCGACCAGCATGATGACTGCCAGGTCCTGGATGAAGCTGATGGCATGCATGGCGTGATACTCCTTTTCTCGTCTTTTATGAATGCCTGGGCAAACCGCTCCTCTGCCGGGGCAAACCTGAGCGAGCAGCAAGTACATACTGTATTGAATGCAGGAACGCCCATGGTGCATGGGCGTACTCAGGTTAACATCGCGATCGGCTGCAAAAAGCCGGCGCAATATGCAGAAACAGATCGGCTGGAAAAGCGCCGCTGATGGCATGATCAGCGTGACCGCTACGCCCCCGGCAACGTCCCGTAGCAACGAGGCAAATTCACAAGAGGGAAAAACCGTGTCAGCAGATCACCCCCTCCATTCGCCCGATTCAGCGCAACCTAACCGTGAGCACCTTATGGAACCTGGAAACGCCCAGCTGAGCATGACCGTCCTGATGACCCCGGACATGGCCAACTTTTCTGGCAACGTACATGGCGGCACCCTGCTCAAATACCTCGACGAAGTGGCCTATGCATGCGCCAGCCGTTATGCAGGCAGCTATGTGGTGACATTGTCGGTGGACCAGGTGATCTTCCGCGAGCCAGTACACGTGGGCGAGCTGGTGACGTCCCTGGCGTCCGTCAACTACACCGGCAATACCTCGATGGAAGTGGGCATCAAAGTGGTGACCGAGAACATTCGCGAGCGCTCGGTGCGCCACTCCAACAGCTGCTTCTTCACCATGGTAGCGGTGGACGACAATCGCCGCCCTGTGCCGGTACCGCCGCGTCAGCCGCAAAGCAGCGAAGAAAAGCGCCGCTTCCTGCAGGGGCAGCAGCGCCGCCAGATCCGCCAGGAACTGGAAAAGCGCTACCAGGACCTGAAAACCGACGCTATTTAAAAAGCCAGCAACTGCGCTTCGAAGCGCACACGCGGGTGGGCGATGCGATCCTGGGCCCGTACCAGCTGCAGCTCGTAGCTGGCGCAGGCCTGGGTTTCCAACAGCACTTCATGCACCGCGGCGGCAGTGAACTCGAATGCCTGCACCCAGCTGTCGCCCAGCAATACCCTGGCCAGGAACAGCCCGGAAGTCAGGTCGCCGACCCCCACTGGCTGACGCGGAAACGCCAGCAGCGGGCGCCGCAGGTGCCAGCAGTGCTGGGCCGTCACCAGCAGCATTTCGAACTGGTCCTCGCACCGCCCGGGGTAGGCCAGGTGCTTGACCACGACCACCTGCGGCCCGCGCTGCAGCAAGCTGCGCGCCATGTGCACGCAATCCTCCAGTGACTGCGCGCGGCGCCCACAGAAGCTGTCCAGCTCCAGCTGGTTGGGGCACAGGATGTCGGCCTTGGCCACCGCTTCGTCGAGCAGGAACTGGCTGACCTCTGGCGGTACGATGCAACCCTTCTCGGCGTGCCCCATGACCGGGTCACAGAGGTACAACGCCTTGGGGTTCACCGCTTTGATCCGCTGTACCCCGGCCAGGATCGCCCGCCCTTGTTCGGCACTGCCCAGGTACCCGGAAAGCACCGCATCGCAGTGCCCCAGTTCACCGATGTTGGAAATACCTTCGACCAACGCAGGAATTTGCGCTGGAGCAAGCACATCGCCCGCCCACTGGCCATACTGTGTGTGGTTGGAGAACTGCACGGTATTGAGCGGCCACACGTTGACCCCGATCCGCTGCATGGGGAACACCGCGGCGCTGTTGCCGGCGTGGCCGAACACCACATGGGACTGGATGGCGAGCAGGTGCGGAGTACGTTTCATGCGGGTGTTTTCCAAAGCTGTTTCAAAGAATGGTGCGCGACGCAGTATGAACTCGATTGTTACCTGTACGACAGGCCAGGGACGCAGTTAAGCTGGATCTACCTGTTTGGAGCATAAGCAAATGTTGACCCTGGAGAACCTCTTCGTCCTGATGCTGGTAGCCACGGCAGGCGCCTGGTTGTGGCACAACCATGGGTTGCGCGAGAAAGCCCTGGAACGGGTCAAACAGCATTGCGCCAAACTGGACCTCGAGTTGCTTGACGACGCCGTGGCGCTCAAGCGCATCGGCTTTGTGCGCGATGCCAATGGCCGCAAGCGCCTGGCCCGCATCTATGCCTTCGAGTTCACCGTCACTGGCGAGCAGCGCCACCCCGGTAGCGTGACACAGTTCGGTGCGCACAGCGTGCAGATAGAACTGGCACCCTACCCGTTCGAGATCAAGACCCCGCCGCGCACCGACAACGTTATCGAGATGCAGCAATGGCGCCAGGAACACAACCGCTGGCGTAACTGATCAGCTGATGCAGCATTCACGCAAAGCGGCCTGCAGCGCCGCTTGCGATTGCGCCTGATCGAAAATCAGCTCGATGCGGCTGTCCCGGCGCCACTCGCTGGGCTGCCAGGCGGGCAAGCCCCCATCCAGCCCGTTGAAAGCCTGCCACCCCTCCGGACTGTGGATAACCCCCTTGGCGCGTCGCCAGGGCAAATTTTGCAAGAACGTGCTTAACCGCTGTGGATAAAACTGCTGGCTGGGGTGCCAGCGCCAGCCAATACTCCAACCACCCTCGCCATGCTGGGCCAGGCAGACCGGCTGGGTGGGGTCGGCCCAGACCGCACCTGGGGTTATTTCCAGATTGTCGACAATCCTGACGGCGGAAAGCGGGCTGTCAACAATCTGTGAAGGTGCCTGGGGTAGGCCACGAAACGCTACTTCACCCTGCACCGCCCACAGCACTCTCCTGTCGATAAATTTATTACTTATCAACAACTTAGTTGATTCATCCACAGCCTCTGACTTATTCAGAATCACACATTCGCAGGCGTTCAACGCCTGATGTTGCGCATCGGAAAGCCGCTGGTTGCGAACCACCGCCTGAGCATCCAAAACCATGACAAGTGGCTGAATTGTCAGCACTCCAACCCATGGCGCTGCCTGCAGCTGTGCCTGCAATTGCAACGGGTGACCCAAACCTGAAGGCTCGATGAACAAACGGTCAGGGCGTGATTTGCGCAATAGACGCCCTAGCCCGACCTGAAACGGCATACCGTTCACGCAGCACAGACAACCACCGGCCACTTCACCAATGGCTACACCGTCTTCATCCCGGCTGAGCAACGCCGCATCCAGGCCAACCAGGCCGAATTCATTGATCAGCACCGCCCAGCGCTCATTGGGCGGCCGCTGCGCCAGCAAATGGCGGATCAGGGTGGTTTTGCCGGCGCCGAGCGGGCCGGCAATCACGTGGGTAGGTATGTTCTGCAGCATGGCCTGGTTCAAACAGTGGCAAAGCCTAACTATGCGCCGTCAGGCCAACCAGTCAAGGCTCAGCAGCAGACGCCCCTGCTGGCCCGAAGGCGAGCGGTGAACCAGACCTGCGCCTTCGTTGCCTTGCCAGTTCTCGCCCTTGAGCAGCGCGACATCACCGGCTTGCAGGGTTTGAATTTTATCCACAGGGGGCTGTGCTGTGTGTAACTCCCGCCGGTGGCTGATCGCCTCAGGCAACCATTCACTGCCCGGCCCCACGTAGGTTGTGAGCAAGCGCAATGGTACGTTATCCACATGGAAGCGCGGACACATGGGGCCATCCAGCACGCGCAGGCGTAAACCCACACGGCGCGCACCCACCAGGCAGGTGTAGGCCGCGACCAGCCAGGTCACATCGGCTACAAATGACTCATAGCCATGCAGGTCAGCGGCTTCGCGCAGCAGGTCCGGCAGGACCGGCGCGTGCTGCTCGTCCACCTCGATTACCCGTTGGTCGGTCAAAGGCTGGCCAAGGCTGAGTACCAGTTCAGCAAAGTCCTGCAACTGCGCCGGCAGCCGCCGCCGCCACACGGCCAGGTTGACACCATCCTGCAGGACCTCAGCCAATATTTGCGGCGTTTCGCCAAACACCTGAAAGATATCCACAGGCCTGAATGCCAGGCTCATGCTGCGGACTCCGCATGCCACGGTCCGAACGGATCGGGCAGCCGCAACCAGCCCATATGCCCAAGCTGCATTTCCTCGTCGGTCAACAAGCACGCGTCAAGGGCTGTGGATAACTTGGCAAAGTCGATGTTCTGCCCAATGAACACCAATTCCTGGCGGCAATCGCCGGTTTCAGCGGTCCAGTGTTTAAGGATTGCACTGGTGTTATCCACATCCTCAGGCCACTGGTCGCGCGGTACGAAGCGCCACCAGCGCCCCGCCAGCCCATGGCGCATCATCCCGCCCGCTTGCGACCAGCTACCGGCTTCCTGGTACTTGCTGGCCAACCAGAAAAAGCCTTTGGAACGGAGCAAGCGGCCGTTGGTCCAGTGCGTGTGGATAAAATCGTAGAACCGTTGTGGATGCAGCGGGCGCCGCGCTTGCCAGGTCATGGCTGCAATCCCGTACTCTTCGGTTTCCGGTACGTGCTCGCCGCGTAGCTCCTGCAACCAGCCTGGCGCCTGGGCCGCCTGGTCGAAGTCGAACAGGCCCGTATCGAGAATGCGCTCCAGTGGCACCTGGCCCATGACCATCGGCACGATCTCTGCCCGCGCATTGAGGCTGCGCAAAATGGCCACGAGCTCTTCGCGCTCATGCTGGCTGATCAGGTCGATCTTGCTCAGCAGCAGTACATCGGCAAATTCCACCTGTTCGATCAGCAGGTCACTGATCGAGCGCTCATCGTCCTCGCCCAATGTTTCGCCACGGCTGGCCAGGCTGTCTGCAGCCTGGTAATCGCGCAGGAAGTTCAGGCCATCGACCACCGTGACCATGGTGTCCAGCCGGGCCATGTCGGACAAGCTGCGGCCTTGTTCGTCGCGGAAGGTGAAAGTCTCTGCTACCGGCAGTGGCTCTGAAATGCCCGTGGACTCGATCAGCAGATAGTCAAAGCGCCCTTCTGCGGCTAACCGCGCTACCTCTTCTAGCAGGTCCTCACGCAGGGTGCAGCAGATGCAGCCGTTGCTCATCTCGACGAGCTTTTCTTCAGCGCGGTTGAGGCTGACGTTGCGCTGCACCTCGCTGGCATCGATGTTGATTTCGCTCATGTCGTTGACGATGACGGCAACCCGCAGGTTGTCACGGTTACGCAATACATGGTTGAGCAACGTGCTTTTGCCGGCACCCAGAAAGCCGGACAGCACAGTAACGGGAAGACGATTGGACATGGCGAAACCCCTTCAGGCGAGCGCATTCGAAACGATGCATTGCACAATGTTATAAAGTAACAATACAATTTCGCCAAGTCGTTCTCGACGGACGAATGCTCACCAGGGACAAAACATGAAACTGTCACGCGCCATGGCATTGGTGTTGTTCGCCATGCCCACCTCACTGGTTGCCATGCCGCAGAGCACTGCACTGGCGTTGTGTACCCGCAGCGCCACGCTGCTCTCCTGCCAGGACGGCAAAGGGAGTTACTACAGCGTACGCACGCACGGCAATGAACTTTTCCTGCGCGGTTTCGACTCGGTCACGCGGCGGCTATGGGCTCAAACCAACAGCCGTTACGGTTCGTTGACCTTCTTCACCGGCCTGGCCAGTGATGGCGAAGCCTGGGTGGGTTACAGCCGCCGCGTAGGCTGGACCACGTTGAACCGGGTGTCCAGTTCCAGCGGGCAACGTTTCAATTTGCATTGCAGCATGATCGGCGGCTGCCGCTGACACCTTTTTCTGTGGAAACCCCAATGAACCAGCACACGCTCCCCGATATCGCCTCACAGACTCATGCGTTCGCCTTGCCACTGAACTGGGTGGGCATGTGTGGCATAGCCTTGCCCGTGCAGTTCGAAGGGCGCCCCGCTGCTGCCACCGTCGACGCAGGCGTCAGTCTGATAGACGGCCATTCACGTGGCATCCACATGTCGCGGCTCTACCTTGCATTGGAGGCCCTGGAAAACCAGCCCCTTACGCCGCTGGCAATTCGGCAGCTTTTGGCGGATTTTTTGACCAGCCACGAAGGGCTGTCTTCCGCTGCTTATCTGCGCCTGGGCTTTGATCACCTGCTTAAAAGACCAGCCTTGATCAGCCCATTGGCAGGCTGGAAGAGCTATCCCGTGACCATCGATGCACGCATCGAGAATGAAATGTTCCACGTGGAACTATCCGTTAGCGTGCCCTATTCGTCCACCTGTCCATGTTCGGCGGCGCTTGCCAGGCAACTGATACAACAGCAGTTCCAACAGCAATTCCCCGGGTCGCAGGTCGACACCGCGGCGGTAATGAACTGGCTGGGCACTGCCGAAGGCATCGTCGCTACCCCACATAGCCAACGCAGTAGCGCGAAAATTCAGGTACGGCTGCGCAGCAGCCAGCGTGATCTGCCGATTACCGAGCTGATTGATTGCATCGAAATGAGCTTGGGCACAGCGGTACAGACTGCGGTCAAGCGTGCAGACGAACAGGCCTTCGCTTTAGCCAACGGGCAAAACCTGATGTTCTGTGAAGATGCTGCCCGGCGCCTGCACCAGGCGCTGCGACAATTGGAGTGGAGTGCTGCTTTCAGGCTGCGGGTGGAACATGCAGAAAGCCTGCATGCCCACGACGCTGTTGCCACCAGCCAGTGGCAGTGGGACCTCAACTGCGCGGTTTGACCGTACCGCAATCACTGCCCAGCCACACCGCACGGGTGTTCATGCTGCCTTGCTGCTGAACACCCGACGCGTTGAAGGTGCCACTGACCTGGGTGGTGAATTCCCGATCACTGAGGAACGTCGCCTGGCCACTGCCCTGTGCCTTCGGGCAACTGAACTCGAACTTCCACACGTTGCCGGTACGGTCTGTGATTTTCTGCGTGCAACCGGATTTGGGATCCTGCAGCGGGATGTCGTTGGTCGCCACCTGTTCGGCGGTCAGGCAGGAACGCACGCCATTACCAGCCACCGTCACCCCTTGTTTGGCCAGCACGCCTTCCATCATCGCGCGCTGCTCCGGCGGCAGGTTCTTGAGCTGGCCCAGCATGAACCCCATGTCAGGTAACGGCTTGCCATCGACCTGCATGTTGCTGGTGGTCAGCTCCCACAAACCGGGTTGCAGCATCTGGGCATGCACCAGCGGGCTGCTCATACCGAGGACCAGGGCCAACAGTGGCAGACGAATCTTCATGGGTGAACACTCCTGAAAAAAGCCGGCCAAGCGGGCCGGGCTGAGCCTTAGACGCCAAAACCATCCGCAGGTTGCAAGGTGCACCGGGAACGTGTTCTGTTAGCCAACAGTACTCGGTGAGCAGGATGCATATGGATTACCACAGCCCCTATTTCTTTGGTTATGTAATTGGCCTGATTCATCTACTGGGTATCGTAGCCGCACTGCACGCGTTGTTCACGGTGCGCACGGCCCAAGGCGCAATTGCCTGGGCGATGCCGTTGTTCTTCATTCCTTATTTCACCCTTATACCGTACTTGGTGTTCGGCGCCCGTTCGTTCAATGCGTATATCAAGGCGCGGCGCCAAGCCAACCAGGAAATGCACGTTGCAATGGCCAACCTCAACTGGCGACCATGGGTTGAAGAAGCCCTGACCGCCCGCGAGTCGGAAAGCTACGCCGCGCTACGCGCCATGCCCAAACTGGGGCGCATGCCTTGCCTGGCGAACAACCAGGTGAAGCTGCTGATCAATGGCAAGGCCACCTTCGATGCCATTTTCGCGGCCATCGAAAAAGCCCGCGATGTGGTGCTGGTGCAGTTCTTCATCATCCATGACGACAAACTCGGCAAGGCATTACAGCACCTGCTGCTGCGCAAGGCGGCTGAAGGGGTTCAGGTGTTTGTGCTGTACGACCGTGTCGGTAGCCATGCCTTGCCAGCCAGCTATAGCCAGGCGCTGCGTGATGGCGGCGTACAGGTTCACGCTTTCGCCACCCGGCGTGGTTGGTTCAACCGCTTTCAGGTCAACTTCCGCAACCATCGCAAGATCGTGGTGGTGGATGGCTTGGTCGGTTTCATCGGCGGGCATAACGTAGGTGACGAGTACCTGGGTGAAGACCCGCAGCTTTCACCATGGCGCGATACTCATGTGCAGATCGGCGGGCCAGTGCTGGCCTGCCTGCAAGAGTCGTTCGCCGAAGACTGGTACTGGGCCTCGCGCCAGCTGCCGCCGCTGATTCTGCCAGATGCCTACCCGGACGACGGCGTGCTCTGCCAGGCCTTGGCCAGTGGGCCGGCGGACCCACAGGAAACCTGCGCACTGTTCTTCCTTGAAGCCATTCACTCCGCCACGCGCAGGGTGTGGATAACCACCCCCTACTTCATCCCTGACGAAGCGGTGTTCGCGGCATTGCGCCTGGCAGCACTGCGAGGGGTGGATGTGCGCGTATTGATCCCGGCACGCCCCGACCACCGGGTTGTCTATGCCGCCTCCAGCCTGTTTGCCTTCGAAGCGGTACGCGCAGGCGTACGCATGTTCCGCTACCAGCCGGGTTTCCTGCACCAGAAGGTGGTACTGGTAGATGACGAGGTGAGCGCAATCGGCAGTGCCAACCTGGACAACCGTTCATTCCGCCTGAACTTCGAGATCACCCTGCTGACGGTCGACCGTGGCTTTGCCGACCAAGTGGAACGTATGTTGAATGAAGACTTCGAGCAGGCGCGCGAGATAACCGTTGAGGACAGCCGCGACACCCACCGGCTACAGCAATTGGGGATGCGCATTGCACGCTTGATATCCCCAATCCTGTAACCGGTGCCGCCGGCCAGAGGTAGGTGTCAGCGGTACAGATCCTCGCGTGTCCAGGGCAGGTCGTGATGCCCGTCGGCATAGGGCTTCACTGCCAGAATCTGGTGCAGGTTGATCCAGCCCTTCTGAAACGCATAGGCACACCCGGCCAGGTACAAACGCCAGATGCGCAGGGTTTTCTCGGGGACAAGTGCCGCCGCCTTGTGCAGCTGGTTCTCCAGATTCTCGCTCCAGTGGTGCAGGGTCTTGGCGTAGTGCAGGCGCAAGCTCTCCACGTCCACCACCTCCAGCCCTGCTTCGCAGATGCTGGCACTGATCATCGACAGGTGGGGCAGCTCACCATGTGGGAACACGTAGCGATCGATGAACTCGCCTGCACCTCGCCCCACCGGCCGACCATCCACATGCTTGGCGGTGATGCCGTGGTTCATCACCAGCCCCCCTTCCCTCACCGCACCGAACAGCTTCTGGCAATACAACGCCAGGTTGGCATGGCCGACATGCTCGAACATGCCCACGCTGACAACCTTGTCGAAGCGGCCGTCTTGCGGCAGGTCGCGGTAATCGAGTATCTGTAAATCGACCTTGTCGCTCAGACCCTCTGCCTTGACCCGCTGGCGGCCGAGCTTCAACTGTTCTTTGCTGAGGGTGATGCCGAATACCTTGGCGCCATACTCACGGGCAGCGAAACGCGCCAGCCCTCCCCAGCCACAGCCCACATCGAGCAGATAGTCGCACGCATCGAGCCGCAGCTTGCGGCACAGGTGCTCGAACTTATCTTGCTGCGCCTGATCGAGGGTATTGTCCGGCTCGCGAAAATAAGCGCACGAGTACACCATGTCCTGGTCCAGCCACAGCTGGTAGAACTCATTGGAAACGTCGTAGTGATAGGAAATGGCCTGGGCGTCGGTGGTCTTGTCATGCGCCAGGCGCTGGGGCGGCGTGTCGTCTTCGTCGGTAAGCAGTGCCTCACTCAGCTCATCGCAAACGCGTATGGCCTCACCGATATCGCCTTCCAGTTCCAACTTGCCTTCGACGAATGCCGTGCCCAACTGGTCCATGCTCGGGTGGGTCAGCTGGCTGATCAACTGGGGTTCCCTGACCAGTATGGTGACCTGCGGGCTGGGCCCGAGATCGAAGTGGTTGCCGTCCCAGAGTTTCAGCCGCAGCGGTAGATGCAAGCTCTGCAGTGCCGGTGGAAGTTGCGCAAGCATGAACGACCCTCCTATCCGTAATTGGCCACGACGCCCGAAATTTCGAACGTCGTCGAATCAGAGTAGTTCATCCATGGGATGTTTCCTCCCGATCAGACCATGGTCTAGACCCTGCCGCGCTGGTATGCGCAGCGAATTGTATACAATTCCACGGGCTCAGCCTAACCTAATGCCCCTGTCGCGTTTCTACATCCCTGGAGTTGAACCATGAAGACCTATGACGTGGTGATCATCGGCGGCGGCCCTGGCGGCTACAACGCAGCCATTCGCGCTGGCCAACTTGGGCTAAGTGTCGCCTGCGTGGAGGGCCGCTCGACCTTGGGCGGCACTTGCCTGAACGTCGGCTGCATGCCGTCCAAGGCACTGCTGCATGCTTCCGAACTCTACGAAGCCGCCAGCGGTGAGGCGTTCGCCCACCTCGGCATCGAAGTCAAACCTACGCTGAATCTCGCCCAGATGATGAAGCAGAAGGACGAGAGCGTGGCCGGCCTGACCAAAGGCATCGAGTACCTGTTCCGCAAGAACAAGGTCGACTGGGTCAAGGGCTGGGGCCGCCTGGATGGCGTCGGCAAAGTGGTCGTGAAGGCGCAGGACGGCAGCGAAACCACGCTGCAGGCCAAAGACATCGTCATCGCCACCGGTTCCGAGCCGACGCCGCTGCCAGGCGTGACCATCGACAACCAGCGCATCATCGACTCGACCGGCGCGCTGTCGTTGCCGCAGGTGCCCAAGCACCTGGTCGTCATCGGTGCCGGGGTGATCGGCCTCGAGCTGGGGTCGGTGTGGCGCCGGCTGGGTAGCCAGGTCACGGTCATCGAATACGTCGATCGCATCTGCCCTGGCACCGACAGCGAAACCGCCAAGATCCTGCAGAAGGCATTGGCCAAGCAAGGTATGGTGTTCAAGCTGGGCAGCAAAGTGACCCAGGCCACCGCCAGCGCCGACGGCGTGGCCTTGACCTTGGAGCCTGCAGCGGGTGGCGCGGCAGAAACACTGCAAGCCGATTATGTATTGGTGGCGATCGGTCGCCGCCCCTATACCAAAGGCCTGAACCTGGAAAGCGCAGGCCTGGAAACCGACAAGCGCGGCATGCTTGGCAACGAACACCACCGCACTTCAGTGCCCGGGCTCTGGGTAATCGGCGACGTCACTTCCGGGCCGATGCTGGCGCACAAGGCCGAAGACGAAGCAGTGGCCTGCATTGAGCGCATCGCCGGCAAACCGCATGAGGTCAACTACAACCTCATCCCTGGCGTGATCTATACCCGGCCGGAGCTGGCCAGCGTGGGCAAGACCGAAGAGCAGCTGCAGGCCGAAGGGCGTGAATACAAAGTGGGCAAATTCCCCTTCACGGCCAACAGCCGCGCCAAGATCAACCACGAGACCGAAGGCTTCGCCAAGGTACTTGCCGATGCCAAAACCGACGAAGTGCTGGGTGTGCACCTGGTGGGCCCGAGCGTCAGCGAAATGATCGGTGAATTCTGCGTGGCCATGGAGTTCTCGGCCTCGGCCGAAGATATCGCCCTCACCTGCCACCCCCACCCCACCCGCTCCGAAGCGTTGCGCCAGGCAGCGATGAATGTGGATGGCATGGCCATGCAGGTTTGAGTCGACTACGCCGAGGGTAACAGCGAGCGGGAGCTTGCGTCCGCTGCTTCCCCCTTCGGCGCAGGCAAGCGTTTGGTGCGTTGCAGTTACTCGATCCTGCTGGTTGATGAATACTGCTCAGCGCTGCCTTGCAGACCCCGGCAACAGATACGCTGCACCGCCGGGGTCGGCAGGCTTCAGGCCACCGAGGCTTGACGCGGCACGCGCACGCTCAGCATGCCCGACAACGAGATCAACCAAAGCACCAGAAACACGCAGGCAATTGCCAGGTTCGAGGTCAGCGGCAAAGCGCTGACCAGCGCCGAGGCCAATGACCCGAATACCAGCATCAGGCAGCCTTGCAGGCTGGCGGCAACACCGGCGCGGTCGGGGAACAGCGACATCGAGTTGGCCATGGCGTTGGAGAAGATGAAGCCCTGACCGAACGCGACCAGCATGATGCCGCCCAGGATCAAGACCAGGTGAAGGTCCTTTGCCTGCGTGGCGATGGTCACCACGCCGAGCAGAAACACCGCCATTCCTGCCCTCATCAGCAGCCGCGGCTTGACCTGCCGGATAAGCGCACGGTTGACCAGAGTGCCCACCAGGTAGCAGCTACCCACAGCCAGCGCGGTGGTGCCAAAGTACTGCGCGCTGTGCCCCAGGCGTTCCTGGACGATGTGTGGGCCGAACACGTTCCATAGCAGAAACGCCGAGAAGCTCGAGCCGAGCACAACCACCGAGGCCCGAAAGCGGCTGTCCGCCAGGATCGAGCGGTAGCCGGCACAGGTTTGCAAAGCGCTGCGTCTGTTCATGGCGGGCAACGACTCCTTGAGCCCTGCCAGCACGAAGGCCAACACGATCACGGCGTATACCGCGTACAGGACGAAGTTGTAGCGCCAGCCAAGGTGCACTTCGATCACCCCGCCAATGTACGGCGCGATCACCGGCCCCAGGCCGAAGGCCAGGCTCAGGTAGATGATCGCTACGTAGAAACGCGGCCCTTTGACGATGTCCACCAGCAGCGCTCGGGCAACTACCTGACAGGCGCCGATGGCGAAGCCTTGCAGGGCGCGGGCGAGCAGGAGCATCTCGATGGACTTGGCCACGGTTGCCAACACGCTGCCCGCGAGGAACACCAATAGCCCCAATTGCACCGCCGGCCGCCGCCCACGGGCATCGGCCATGATGCCGAAGAACAGCTGCCCCAGTGCATAGAACAGCAGGGTGATGGTGATGGTGTTCTGCATCAGCGCCGGGCTGGCTGACAGTTCACGGCCAATGGAGGGGATACTCGGCGCGTACAGGTCGATGGCGATACCGCCCACGCTGTTGATCAGCGGCGCCAGGAAGACAATGAAATTCTCGTAACGCTTGGTCGCGTTCATGCTTACCTCCGGCGCACCGGGCAGCGGATGCCCGGCGCGCGTCGTGGTCAGGCCGAGGCCTGGCGGTTGAAAGTGGGCAGGGCCTTGTTTGTGGTAGGAACCCCGATTGACCTGCGGATCCTTGACCAGGGATTGATCGGCGCTGCGAAACGACGCGAAGGCTCGGGGGTGGCGTCGTAGTGGCTGAGGTAGTGGCAATCATGTAGCCCACGGTCGGTATCCATTCAGTTTTCAAGCTGCGAAACACACGCTCCATCGGCGCGTTATCCCAGCAGTTTCCACGACGGCTCATGCTTTGGCGCATGCGGTAACGCCAGAGCCGCTGGCGGAACTGACGGCTACCATATTGCGAGCCCTGATCCGAGTGAAACAGAAGGCCTTGAGGCCTTCCACGCTGTTCATAAGCCATGTCCAACGCTTTGATGACCAGAGATCCGCATCCGGCTTGTTCGACAGCGCCCAGCCCACCACTCGGCGCGCATAAAGATCCATAACGACACCCAGGTAATGCCACCTCCCTTGAGCCCAGATGTAGGTGATGTCGCCACACCAGACCTGATTCGGTGCCGGCACATCAAACTCTCGATTCAAGATATTCGGAATGTCAGGCTGCTCAACCGTCGCTCGTTTGTAGGCATGTCATCCAGGTTGTTTGCTGACCAGCTCCAGTTCCCGCATCAAGCCTCGCACCTTGAACCGCCCGATCTGCTCGCCGTCTTCCTGCATCATCGACACGATGCTGCGGCTACCGGCAGCGCTTCGACTTTGCGTAAACAGTTCGTTAACCCGGCTGCGCAACCGAAGCCGCTCAACGTCTGGAGTTCGGCGCCTGAGACGGTGGGCGTAGTAACACGAACGAGTGACATCAAAGACTCCGCAAAGCCAATCAACCGGCTCGTGAGGGCTCAGTTGATCAATCAGCGCTTGCGCTCGTGCTCTTCCGACATCAAGAGCGCGGTAGCCTTTTTTAAAATGGATTTCTCCCGCTCAAGTCGAGCGATTCGAGCTTCCAATTCCTGGATTTTCTGTTGCTCAGGCGTCAGCGCCTTACTTTACGGAGTAACGCCGGTGCGCTCCTGCTGCAGTTGATTGACCCAGCGACGCAACGCGGACTCGACCACCCCAAGCGAGCGGCTGGCTTCGATATGGCTATAGCCTTGATCGAGCACGAGGACTGCGGCCTCGCGTTTGAATTCAGCGGAAAAGGAACGACGTTGTTTGGTCATCAGACACCTCTATCTGGCGAGCATTCTCGCCTAAATGGGTGTCCGGTTTCATTAGACCACTACATCTAATACTTTCTCGAATCGAAGCGACGGGCGTCGAATTGCGCATAGTGCAGGAGGTGGAGAACCTACAAGCTGCTCTAGGCTTGACCAAGTCCGGCGTAGGACTGACATTCGTACCCCACAGCGTCGGCGCCGAGCAACGCCAAGGCATCGTTTTCTTACCGATTCGTCGTGAACCGCTGCACTCTCCCTTGAGTGCGGCCTGGCTGCCAGGATCTCAGTCGCTCGCCCTGCGCAACTTCCTTCCCCTGCTTACCATGGTTGGGCAAGGCCGCCACGTTTCACCGCCCCCCGGCAACCGGGATGATGGCTCCAGTGATGTAACTCGCTGCCTCTGAGGCCAACCAGCACACGCAATCGGCGACCTCCTCCGGCGATCCTGCTCTACCTGCTGGTAGTGCAGCCGCCATTTCGGTCAGCCGCTCGGGCTTGCCGGCGGCGGCGTGCAAATCTGTCTCGATCAAACCTGGGGCTACCGCGTTGACCCGGATGCCCTCGCTGGCCACCTCCTTGGCCAGGCCGCGGGTCAGACTGTCGATAGCTCCTTTGGTCGCTGCATAGTGGATCCACTCCCCGCCGCCACCCAGCTCGGCGGCCCGAGAAGAGAGATTGACGATGACCCCGCCCACTCCGCCATGGGAACGCCCCATGCGCCGTACTGCTTCGCGAGCACACATGAATGACCCGAAAACGTTGACTTGGAATACATGTTCAAGACGTTCGTAGGACAGCGTTTCAAGCCTGGAGAACCCTTCGGTGATGCCAGCGTTGTTAACCAGCAGCGCAAGGGGAGCGGGACGTTGGTCGAGCGCTTGGAACAAAGCGTGCACAGACTCGGGCGAAGCTATGTCCAAATGGCAGCTCCAAGCTACACCGCCTGCGCCACAGATTGCGCCCACCACAACTTGCGCCGCTTCTGCGTCGCGCTCGTAGGTCAGGCACACCTCATATCCTTTGTGCCCGAGCTGCCGAGCTACAGCCGCACCTATTCCGCGACCTCCACCCGTTACCAATGCCAAGCGTTTCATGGTGATCTCCTTATCCGATCCAAGGAACCTTCGAGCGCACTCGACGTTTGTCGTCACTCTACGCCAAAATCTTTAAACCTATCGTACCTGCCGCCGGTGAGCGACTCGCGGATTAAGGTTTCTAGCAGGTTTGGGCATTTGACTAGCCTGCGCATACAACCACTCTCTGTCGTGACGATGCAGCCAGGTGTAAAGCGATTGGCATTCGCGGCTCAAGCCCCCGCGCCTATCCGTTACTCAACGGTAACCGACTTGGCCAGGTTACGCGGCTGGTCCACATCGGTGCCTTTCAGCACAGCCACGTAGTAAGACAGCAACTGCAGCGGAATGGTGTACAGGATCGGCGCTAGGGCATCGGCGATGTGCGGCACCTGGATCACGTGGGTGCCCTCGCCATTAGTCATGCCCGCATGTTCGTCAGCGAACACCACCAATTCCCCACCACGGGCCCGTACTTCCTGCAGGTTGGACTTCAGTTTCTCCAGCAGTTCGTTGTTCGGCGCAACGGTCACCACCGGCATATCGTTGTCCACCAGTGCCAATGGGCCATGCTTCAGTTCGCCAGCTGGGTAGGCTTCTGCGTGAATGTAGGAGATTTCCTTGAGTTTGAGTGCGCCCTCCATCGCCACCGGGTACTGGGCGCCACGGCCGAGGAACAGGGTGTGGTGCTTGTCGGCGAACAGCTCGGCGATTTTCTCGACGGTGGCGTCCATGGCCAAGGCTTCGCCAAGGCGCGTCGGCAGGCGGCGCAGCTCTTCGACCAGGTCGGCCTCGACACCGGCCGGCAAGGTGCCGCGGACTTGGCCGAGCGCCAGCGTCAGCAGCATCAGCGACACCAGCTGGGTGGTGAAGGCCTTGGTCGAGGCCACACCGATTTCCGGGCCAGCGAGGGTCAGCAGGGTCAGGTCGGACTCACGGACCAGCGAGCTGATACCCACGTTGCAGATCGCCAGGCTGCCGAGGAAGCCCAGCTCCTTGGCGTTGCGCAGGGCAGCGAGGGTGTCAGCGGTTTCGCCAGATTGCGAAATGGACACAAACAGGGTGTCTGGCTGCACCACCACCTTGCGGTAGCGGAATTCACTGGCCACTTCCACCTGGCAAGGGATGCCGGCCAGGCCTTCGAGCCAGTAACGGGCGACCATGCCTGCGTGGTAGCTGGTACCGCAGGCAACGATCTGCACATTGCGCACTTTGGCAAACAATTCTGCAGCCTGGGGGCCGAAGGCCTGGACCAGAACGTGATCTTTACCCAAGCGCCCTTCCAGCGTGCGCTGAACCACGGTTGGCTGCTCGTGGATTTCCTTGAGCATGAAGTGGCGGTAGTTACCCTTGTCGGCGGCCTCGGCGCCTTCATGGTACTGCACGGTTTCGCGCTGGACTTCGTGCCCGGCCTGGTCCCAGATGGTGACCTGATCGCGACGGATCTCGGCGATATCGCCCTCTTCCAGGTACATGAAGCGGTCGGTCACCTGGCGCAGGGCCAGTTGGTCGGATGCCAGGAAGTTTTCGCCCAGGCCCAGGCCGATCACCAGGGGGCTGCCGCTGCGTGCGGCGAGCAGGCGATCAGGCTGGTGGATGCTGACCAGCGCCAGACCGTAGGCACCGTGCAGGCGTTTCACGGCCGCCTTCAGCGCATCTGCCAGGTTCGGCACGCTTTTCAGGGTATGGTGAATCAGGTGCACGATGACTTCGGTATCGGTCTGCGAGGCGAAGACATAGCCCAGGCCCTTCAGTTCTTCGCGCAGCTCTTCGTGGTTCTCGATGATGCCGTTGTGCACTACCGCTACTTCATTAGCAGAGAAGTGCGGGTGGGCATTGCCTTCGGTGGGTGCACCATGCGTCGCCCAGCGGGTGTGGGCGATACCCAGCCGGCCACTCAGCGGCTCGGCAGCAACGGCCGCTTCCAGCTCGCTGACCTTGCCGATGCGGCGGCGACGCTGCAGCTGGCCGTCCTGGGTGAGCACGGCCAGGCCGGCGCTGTCGTAGCCACGGTACTCAAGCCGCTTGAGGCCTTCGATCAGGATGGCGGTGATATTACGTTCGGCGACGGCACCAACGATTCCACACATGAATTATTGCTCCTGGCTGATCGCGGCACAGATCAGGTTGATGCCGCGGGCTTGAATGTGTTCGCGTGCCGCTGTGGGCAGGCGTTCATCTGTAATAAGGGTATGCACGCTGCCCCAGGGCAGCTCGAGGTTGGGGATCTTGCGCCCCACCTTGTCCGACTCGACCATCACGATCACTTCGCGGGCGACCTCAGCCATTACCCGGCTCAGGCCAAGCAACTCGTTGAAGGTGGTGGTGCCCCGCGCGAGGTCGATGCCATCGGCACCGATGAACAACTGGTCGAAATCGTAAGACCGCAGGACCTGCTCGGCGACCTGCCCTTGGAACGATTCGGAGTGCGGGTCCCAGGTTCCGCCGGTCATAAGCAGTACCGGTTCGTGCTCGACCTCGCTGATGGCGCGAGCCACATTCAACGAATTGGTCATCACCACCAGGCCGGGCTGGCGGCCCAGTTCCGGAATCATAGCGGCGGTCGTGCTACCGCTATCGATGATGATCCGAGCATGCTCGCGTATACGACCCACCGCTGCACGGGCGATAGCTTTTTTGTAGGCAGAGACCGGGTGCGCGGGTTCGCTGAGCATTTCCTGCGGTACCGGTACTGCACCGCCGTAACGGCGCAGCAGCAGGCCGTTCGCCTCCAGCGCGGCAAGGTCCTTACGAATGGTCACTTCCGAGGTTTCGAAACGCTTGGCCAAGGCATCCACACTCACTTCGCCCAGCTCGCTAAGCATGGCCAGGATGTTGTGGCGGCGTTGAGGGGTGTTTCGTTTCGACATGATCAGTTAAATTTCGTTTCGAAAGATAATGGTTGCAATCAAAACCTAAGATGAGCGATTCGTCAAGCTGTGCATAACTTTACTGGCGGCAATTTTTCTTGGCTTGTCCGCAACGCCGGCACCGCGATGTATAGCACCGGCTTTGCCGGTGTTCGCGGGCTTGCCCGCTCCCACACGGGCCGCGCCCACACATCGGGTTGCATAGAGCACAAAAAAAGCCGACTTACTCACATAGGTCGGCTTCGAGGGAAGCAGCTGTGGATAAATCAGCTCTTCTTGATCTTCTCCGGCCGCTTCCAACCTGGGATGTTGCGCTGGCGTGCCCGGGCCACTGCCAGATCACCTGCTTCAACAGCCTGCGTAATGGTAGAACCAGCGGCGGTAGTGGCGCCGGCCTGGATCTCCACAGGCGCTACCAGCGAGTTGTTCGAACCGATGAATACATCCTCACCCATCACTGTCTTGAACTTGTTGGCACCGTCGTAGTTGCAGGTGATGGTACCTGCGCCAATGTTGGTACGGGCGCCGATTTCGGCATCGCCCAGGTACGTCAGGTGGCCAGCCTTGGCACCCTCTCCAAGGTGAGCGTTTTTCAGTTCTACAAAGTTACCCACATGGGCTTTGGCATCCAGCACGCTGCCAGGGCGCAGCCGAGCAAACGGGCCGGCATCGCTGCCCTCGCCCATCACCGCACCTTCAAGGTGACTGTTGGCCTTGACCACAGCCCCTTTGCGCAGGGTCGTGTTCTTGATTACACAGTTGGGACCGATCTGCACATCGTCCTCGATGACCACTTTGCCCTCGAGTACAACGTTGATGTCGATCAGCACGTCACGACCGACGGTCACCTCACCGCGCACGTCGAAGCGCGCCGGGTCACGCAGGGTTACACCCTGGGCCATCAGGCGACGCCCTTCACGCAACTGGTAGTGGCGCTCCAGCTCGGAAAGCTGGCGACGGTCGTTGGCCCCCTGCACTTCCATTGGATCGTGTGGCTGCTCGGTAGCCACCACCAAACCATCGGCCACCGCCATGGCGATGACGTCGGTCAGGTAATACTCACCCTGGGCGTTGTTGTTTGACAGACGACCCATCCAGTCAGCCAGGCGCGCCGCTGGCAGCGCCAGAATGCCCGTGTTGCCTTCGTTGATCGCTTTTTGCGCTTCGCTGGCATCCTTGTGCTCAACGATGGCGGTGACATTGCCTTGCTGATCGCGAACGATGCGGCCATAGCCGGTCGGGTCGTCGAGGGTGACTGTGAGCAGGCCCAGTTGCTGGTCATTGGCCTTGGCCAGCAGCCGCTGCAGGGTCTCCACTTCGATCAGCGGCACGTCGCCGTACAGTACCAGCACAGTATCGGCAGTCAGCGCTGGCAGTGCCTGTGCAACGGCGTGGCCGGTACCCAGCTGTTTGTCCTGCATGACGAAATTCAGGTCATCGGCGGCCAGGCGCTCGCGGACCAGTTCGGCACCATGGCCAATGACCACATGAATACCTTGCGGCTGCAGCTGGCGCGCGCTGTGGATAACATGGCCGAGCATGGAGTTGCCGGCGACCGGGTGCAGCACCTTGGGGAGCGCCGAACGCATGCGCGTGCCTTGGCCTGCGGCGAGAATAACGATATCGAGGGACATTACTGGCTACCAATCCTGGGCGGTCAGCTGCGTGACCAGAATAGAAATTCGGAAAAAGAAAAAGGGTAGCCGAGGCTACCCTTTAACTCAATCGCACTGGCAGTAAGCGGCCTGGGCCGGATTATTTACCTCTGCGCATTTGCTGGACAGTACGCAGCTGAGCAGCCGCCTCGGCCAGACGTGCGGCTGCAGCGCCGTAGTCGAAGTCCGAGCCTTTAGTGTTCAGCGCGTTCTCGGCAGCCTTGAGGGCTTCCTGAGCCTGAGCTTCGTCCAGGTCGGCAGCACGTTGCACGGTGTCGGCAAGAACCTTCACCATGTTCGGCTGCACTTCGAGGAAGCCACCGGAGATGTAGAACACCTCTTGAGTGCCACCCTGCTTGGTCAGCGTGATCGGACCTGGCTTGAGATTGGTGATCAGCGGCGCGTGGCCTGGAGCGATACCCAGATCGCCCAGGTTGCCGTGCGCTACTACCATCTCGACCAGGCCGGAGAAGATTTCTCCTTCCGCGCTGACGATGTCGCAATGGACTGTCATAGCCATCTGCTTGCCTCAACCTGATTAGCGCCCCTTGCGGGGCGCCGGGATTACAGTTTCTTGGCTTTCTCGATCGCTTCGTCGATGCTGCCGACCATGTAGAACGCTTGTTCTGGCAGGTGGTCGTAGTCACCTTTGAGGATGCCGCTGAAGCCAGCGATGGTGTCTTTCAGGGAAACGTACTTGCCTGGCGAACCGGTGAAGACTTCGGCCACGAAGAACGGCTGCGACAGGAAGCGCTGGATCTTACGAGCGCGGGCTACCAGTTGCTTGTCGCTTTCGGACAGTTCGTCCATACCCAGGATCGCGATGATGTCCTTCAGCTCTTTGTAGCGCTGCAGAACATACTGAACGCCACGAGCGGTCTCGTAGTGCTCGTTGCCGATCACGTTCGGGTCCAGCTGACGCGAAGTCGAGTCCAGTGGGTCGACCGCTGGGTAGATACCCAGGGAGGCGATGTCACGGGACAGAACGACGGTGGCGTCCAAGTGGGCGAAGGTGGTCGCTGGCGACGGGTCGGTCAAGTCGTCCGCAGGTACGTATACGGCCTGAACGGAGGTGATCGAACCTTCCTTGGTGGAGGTGATGCGCTCTTGCAGAACGCCCATCTCTTCAGCCAGGGTCGGCTGGTAACCTACTGCAGAAGGCATACGGCCCAGCAGTGCGGATACTTCGGTACCGGCCAGGGTGTAACGATAGATGTTGTCGACGAACAGCAGAACGTCGTTACCTTCGTCACGGAACTTCTCAGCCATGGTCAGGCCGGTCAGCGCTACGCGCAGACGGTTTCCTGGTGGCTCGTTCATCTGGCCGTACACCAGGGATACTTTATCGATAACGTTGGAGTCGGTCATCTCGTGGTAGAAGTCGTTACCCTCACGAGTACGCTCACCCACACCAGCGAACACGGAGTAACCGCTGTGTTCCATGGCGATGTTACGGATCAGTTCCATCATGTTAACGGTCTTGCCGACGCCGGCACCACCGAACAGACCAACCTTACCACCCTTGGCAAACGGGCAAACCAGGTCGATAACCTTGATGCCGGTTTCCAGCAGGTCGTTGCCGCCTGCCTGGTCAGCGAACGAAGGCGCTGGCTGGTGGATACCGCGACGCTCTTCTTCGCCGATCGGACCGGCTTCGTCGATCGGGTTGCCCAGTACGTCCATGATGCGGCCCAGGGTGGCCTTACCAACAGGAACGGAGATGGCAGCGCCGGTGTCGACGACATCCAGACCGCGCTTCAGGCCTTCGGTCGAGCCCATCGCAATGGTACGAACCACGCCGTCGCCCAGCTGCTGCTGAACTTCCAGGGTGGTTTCCGCGCCTTGTACTTTCAGCGCGTTGTAAACACTCGGCACGACGTCACGTGGGAATTCCACGTCGATGACGGCGCCGATGATTTGAACGATACGTCCGCTACTCATAGCTGGATCCTCTGATTTTTTGAACCGTTAAACCGCGGCAGCGCCGCCGACGATTTCCGAGATCTCCTGGGTGATCGCAGCCTGACGCGCCTTGTTGTAGATCAATTGCAGCTCTTTGATCAAATCACCGGCGTTGTCTGTGGCGTTTTTCATGGCGATCATCCGGGCTGCTTGTTCAGCAGCGTTGTTCTCGACCACCGCCTGGTAGACCTGCGACTCCACGTAACGCACCATCAAGCCGTCCAGCAGCTCTTTTGCGTCGGGTTCGTACAGGTAGTCCCAGTGGTGCTTGAGTTCCTGATCCGGGGTTGCCACCAACGGTACCAATTGCTCGACCGTCGGTTTTTGGGTCATGGTGTTGATGAACTTGTTCGAAACCACCGAGAGGCGATCGATACGGCCGTCCATATAGGCGTCCAGCATCACTTTGACGGAGCCGATCAGATCATTGATCGACGGCTCTTCGCCCAGGTGGCTGATCGCGGCTACAACGTTGCCGCCAAAGATGCGGAAGAAAGTCGCACCCTTGCTGCCGATCACGCACAGGTCGATTTCCACGCCCTGTTCGCGGTTTTCGCTCATGTCCTTGACCAGGGCCTTGAACAGGTTGGTGTTCAAGCCACCGCACAAGCCACGGTCACTGCTCACCACGATATAACCGGCGCGCTTTACAGGGCGCTCGATCATGAACGGGTGGCGGTATTCCGGGTTGGCGTTGGCCAGATGACCGATCACCTGGCGGATACGCTCCGCGTAAGGACGGCTAGCAGCCATGCGCATTTGTGCCTTGCGCATCTTGCTGACCGCCACTTTCTCCATGGCGCTGGTAATTTTTTGCGTGCTTTTGATGCTCGCAATCTTACTGCGAATCTCTTTTGCGCCTGCCATGTATCACCTATCAGGTTAGCAAGCGGGGGCCGGAGCCCCCGCTGCGGCTTACCAGGTCTGGGTGGCCTTGAACTTCTCGATACCGGCTTTCAGGCCTGCGTCGATTTCGTCGTTGAAGTCACCCTTCACGTTGATCTTCGCCATCAGTTCGGCGTGATCACGGTTGAAGAAGGCGATCAGTGCTTGCTCGAAGCTACCGACCTTGGAGACTTCCACGTCAGTCAGGAAACCACGCTCAGCGGCGTACAGCGACAGAGCCATGTCCGCGATGGACATCGGCGCGTACTGCTTCTGCTTCATCAGCTCGGTTACGCGCTGACCATGCTCCAGCTGCTTGCGGGTCGCTTCGTCCAGATCGGAAGCGAACTGGGCGAATGCAGCCAGTTCACGGTACTGAGCCAGAGCGGTACGAATACCACCGGACAGCTTCTTGATGATCTTGGTCTGAGCGGCACCACCTACGCGGGATACCGAAACACCGGCGTTCACTGCAGGGCGGATGCCCGAGTTGAACATGGCCGATTCCAGGAAGATCTGACCGTCGGTGATGGAAATCACGTTGGTCGGAACGAACGCGGAAACGTCGCCAGCCTGGGTTTCGATGATCGGCAGGGCGGTCAGGGAACCGGTCTTGCCAGTGACTGCACCGTTGGTGAACTTCTCGACGTATTCTTCCGAAACGCGCGATGCACGCTCCAGCAGACGGGAGTGGAGATAGAACACGTCGCCTGGGTACGCTTCACGTCCTGGCGGACGGCGCAGCAGCAGGGAGATCTGACGGTAGGCAACGGCCTGCTTGGACAGGTCATCGTAAACGATCAGTGCGTCTTCACCGCGGTCACGGAAGAACTCGCCCATGGTGCAGCCGGCGTATGGCGCCAGGAACTGCAGTGCGGCGGATTCCGAAGCACTGGCAACAACCACGATGGTGTTGGCCAGGGCGCCGGTTTCTTCCAGCTTGCGAACGATGTTGGCAACGGTGGAGCGCTTCTGGCCGACAGCAACATAAACACAGAAAATACCGGAGTCTTTCTGGTTGATGATGGCGTCGATGGCCATGGCGGTCTTACCGATCTGACGGTCGCCAATGATCAGCTCGCGCTGGCCACGGCCGACAGGGATCATGGCGTCGACGGACTTGTAGCCAGTCTGTACAGGCTGGTCTACCGACTTACGCCAGATCACGCCTGGAGCCACTTTCTCGACCGCGTCGGTCTGGGTGTTGCCCAGCGGACCTTTGCCATCGATCGGGTTACCCAGTGCGTCAACGACGCGACCCAGCAGTTCCTTACCAACAGGAACTTCCAGGATGCGGCCGGTGCACTTGGCGCTCATGCCTTCGGCGAGGGTGTCATAGGCACCCAGGATCACTGCACCTACGGAGTCTTGCTCCAGGTTCAGGGCCATACCGTAGACGCTGCCAGGGAACTCGATCATTTCGCCGTACATGACGTCGGCCAGACCGTGGATCCGCACGATACCGTCGGATACCGAAACAACGGTACCTTCGTTACGGGCTTGGGAGCTCACATCGAGGTTGTCGATGCGGCCCTTGATGATTTCACTAATTTCGGAAGGATTGAGTTGCTGCATTGCTCTGCTGCCCCTTCAAACTCAAGATTTCAATGCTTCGGCCAGTTTCGCGATTTTGCCGCGAACAGAGCCATCGATTACCAGGTCACCTGCGCGGATGACGACGCCGCCAATCAGGCTGGCATCCTCCGACGCGTGCAGGCGCACTTCCTGGCCTAACCGTGCACTGAGAACCTTGGCGAGTTTGTCTTGCTGTTCTTGGTTCAACGCGAAGGCACTGGTGACTTCCACGTCCACGGATTTCTCTTGCTCGGCCTTGTACAGGTCGAACAGGGCGGCAATCTCCGGCAGAAGCAGGAGACGGTCGTTTTCCGCGGCAACATGAATGAAATTCTGTGCCTGTGCATTGAACTTGTCACCGCACACGTCAATGAACGTGGCGGCCTTTTCTGCGCTCGTCAGTCGCGGGGCCTTGAGCAGGCGCTGCATGGTGTCGTCTTGCGACACCGCAGCAGCCAGGCCGAGCATGGCTGACCAATTGGCCAGTTGCTGATGGGCCTGGGCGTGCTCAAAGGCAGCCTTAGCGTAAGGTCGGGCCAACGTGGTCAGTTCTGCCATGATCGCCCTCGCTTAAATTTCAGCGGCCAGTTTGTTAACCAGCTCCGCATGCGCGTTTTGATCGATTGTGGCGCCAAGGATCTTTTCAGCACCGCCAACGGCCAGGGCACCCACTTGGGCACGCAGGGCGTCTTTAGCACTGTTCAGTTCCTGTTCGATCTCGGCCAGAGCCTGAGCCTTCACACGGTCAGCTTCGACGCGGGCCTGTTCACGGGCTTCCTCGACAAGCTGAGCAGCGCGTTTCTTGCTTTGCTCAATGATTTCGGCTGCCTGTGCCTTAGCTTCACGCAGTTGCTGACCCGCTTTTTCTTGGGCCAGCTCCAGGTCGCGAGCTGCGCGGTTGGCAGCGTCCAAGCCGTCGGCAATCTTCTTTTGGCGCTCTTGCAGAGCAGTGATGACCGGAGGCCATACGTACTTCATGCAGAAGAGTACAAAAATCAAGAAGGCAACGGATTGGCCAATCAGGGTTGCATTAATATTCACGCCAACACCTCGCTCGGTCTTTGGTTCATCACAGCTATCAACTCGTGGTTACGAGTGATTAGCCGGCGATTTGACCAACGAACGGATTCGCGAAGGTGAAGAACAGAGCGATACCAACACCGATCATGGTTACGGCGTCGAGCAGACCGGCAACGATGAACATTTTAACCTGCAGCATTGGAACCATTTCTGGCTGGCGAGCAGCGCCTTCCAGGAATTTGCCGCCCAGCAGGCCGAAACCAATGGCGGTACCCAGAGCACCCAGGCCGATCAGCAGAGCAACAGCGATAGCGGTCAGACCAACTACAGTTTCCATCTTTCCTCCCGACTTTTACGTCGTATTGGTTAGGTTTTTAAGTTGAAGCGGTAAAACAAATCGTTTGGTACAGCATGCCCTTGCGGACTTTTTAAGCCCTCCCCCCAAACGAGCGGGGAAGGCTATCAGACACGCCAGGCGGTCTTAATGGTTATCTTCGTGCGCCATCGACAGGTAGACGATGGTGAGCATCATGAAGATGAAAGCTTGCAGGGTGATGATCAGGATGTGGAACACCGCCCACGCCCATTGCAGCACGACACCCAGGCCGCTCAGCCACAGCAGGCCGGAACCGAACATGACCGCGATCAGGATGAACACCAGTTCGCCGGCATACATGTTGCCGAACAGACGCAGTGCCAGCGAGATCGGCTTGGCGATCAGGGTGACGAATTCGAGCAGGAAGTTGACCGGAATCAGCAGGATCTGCACGAAGATGTTCTTGCTGCCGAACGGGTGCAGGGTCAGCTCACCGATGAAGCCGCCCAGGCCCTTGACCTTGATGCTGTAGAAGATGATCAGCGCGAATACGCAGAACGCCATGGCCAGGGTCGCGTTCGGGTCGGTGGTCGACACGGCGCGGAACGGAATGTGCGGATCACCGGAGATCAGGATGGCCAGCTGAGGAATCCAGTCGACCGGTACCAGGTCGACGGCGTTCATCAGGAATACCCAGACGAAGATGGTCAGCGCCAGCGGTGCGATGACCGGGCTACGGCCGTGGAAGGAGTCCTTCACGCTGCCGTTGACGAAGTCGACCATCACTTCCACGAAGTTCTGCAGGCCGCCAGGCTGGCCGGAGGTGGCCTTCTTGGCCGCCATGCGGAAGATCAACAGGAAGATCAGACCCAGCGCGACGGACCAACCCAGGGTGTCCAGGTGGAACGCCCAGAAGCCCATTGCCTTGGCTTCTGCAGCCGAATGGGCAAAGCCCCAGCTGCCGTCTGGTAGTTGACCGTAGGTCAGGTTCTGCAAGTGGTGCTGGATATAGCCCGAAGCGGTTTCTGCTGCCATGGTTGCCTCAAACGCCCTAAGGTCTCGAAAGTCTTTTATTCATCAGCAGGGGCGCGAACCAGCTGACCAAAAGGGTCAACACGAAGACGCCGAATACTGCTAGCGGCGCCAGTGGCTTCACTCCTGCGAAGGTCAGTGCAAAAAGCACTGCCGTCAAAATCATCTTGCCTGCCTCGCCAGCGTAGAACGACTTGACGATGGCTTGTGCCGCCCGAGCTCCGCTAAAGCGAAAAGCCTTCCAGGCGAAATACACGTTGGGCAGCCAGGCAATCAAACCTCCGCAAAGGCCTGAATATCCACTGACCGCCCCTTTCCACTGCCACAACACCAGGGTCGCCAGCAGGAATACGACAAATTGAGCCAGCAGTACCGGAAAAACCGCCCAGCGATGGAAAGGCAGGCGGTTTGGCGTGCGGATTTCCATCACAACTGCTCCTCGGAAGTCGACCAACAAGTCAGTGATGACTTGGCATAATTTGTGCCGACAAAATGCGCGCAGAGTATAGGGGTGGTTTAACCCCTATTCAACTCTTCGGTAGTGATTTCCGACTGCCCGCTACAACAGCAATTGTTTCAGCGGATGTGTGCAAGCACACCTTGCAACTCGTCAAGCGAGTTGTAGCGAATAACCAATTGGCCTTTGCCCTTGTTGCCGTGGCGAATCTGCACAGCCGAGCCCAGGCGCTCTGCGAGCCGCTGTTCAAGGCGCGCGATATCCGGATCAGGTTTGCCCGGTTCGACCGGTTCAGGCTTGTCGCTGAGCCACTGGCGAACCAGTGCTTCAGTTTGGCGCACGGTGAGACCACGTGCGACAACATGACGCGCCCCCTCTTCCTGGCGATTCTCATCCAACCCGAGCAATGCGCGGGCGTGACCCATTTCCAGGTCGCCGTGGGCGAGCATGGTCTTGATCGCCTCAGGCAAGGTAATCAGGCGCAGCAGGTTGGCCACGGTGACCCGCGACTTGCCGACCGCATCGGCCACCTGTTGCTGAGTCAGTTCGAACTCCTGCTGCAGCCGCTGCAGGGCCAGCGCCTCTTCCAGCGGGTTGAGGTCTTCACGCTGGATGTTCTCGATCAGTGCCATGGCGATGGCGGCCTCGTCGGCCACTTCGCGGACCATGGCCGGGATGGTGTCCAGGCCGGCCTGCTGGGTGGCACGCCAACGGCGCTCACCGGCAATGATCTCGTAGCGGTTATCGCCGATCGGGCGCACCACGATCGGTTGCATCACCCCATGGTTGCGAATCGAGTGGGCAAGTTCTTCCAGCGCCTGTGGGTCCATGTCCCGGCGTGGCTGATATTTGCCACGCTGGATCAGTTCGACCGGCAGGTGCTGAAGCTCCTTTTGGTCGATCTTCACAGCCTGCTCTTCGAGCGCGCTCACGGTAGGACCACTGAGCAGTGCATCCAACCCACGTCCGAGACCCCGTTTCTTGACGGCCATACGGATTCCTTAAGTTGTCTGTGCAGTGCGCGACTGACGGCGTTGCCGGCGAACCAGTTCCCCAGCCAGCGCCAGATAAGCCAGGGCGCCACGCGATTGCTTGTCGTAGGCCAGGGCCGGCATGCCGAAGCTGGGCGCCTCGGCCAGGCGAATGTTGCGCGGAATGACCGTGTCGTAAAGCTGGGGCCCGAAGTGCTCCTTGAGCTGGGCCGACACATCGTTGTTCAGGCTCAGGCGGGGATCGTACATGGTCCGCAGCAAGCCCTCGATCTTCAGCTCCGGGTTCAGCCGGGCAGCGATGCGCTTGATGTTATCCACAAGGTCACTGAGACCCTCCAGTGCGTAGTACTCGCACTGCATGGGGATGATCACGCCATCGGCTGCGACCAGGGCGTTGAGCGTAAGCATCGACAGCGACGGCGGGCAATCGATCAGGATGTAGTCGTAGTTGTCACGGATGGGCGCCAGCGCGTTGCGCAGGCGGCTTTCCTTGACCTGCATTTCCAGCAGCACCACTTCGGCGGCGGTCAGGTCGCGGTTGGCCGGCAGCAGCTGAAAACCACCGTGCTCGGAGTAATGCATGGCCTGGGCCAGGTCGCACTCCCCGATCAGCAGGTCGTAGACCGAGTGCTCGAGTTCGTGTTTGTCCACACCGCTGCCCATGGTGGCGTTGCCCTGCGGATCGAGGTCGATCAGCAGCACACGACGCTTGGTTGCGGCCAGCGAGGCGGCGAGATTGATACAGGTGGTGGTCTTGCCTACACCACCTTTCTGGTTCGCGATTGCGAATACCTTAGCCATTGATGCGCGTGTTCCCAGTCATGCCTTGCGGCGCAGTATCAGCAGATGGCGCTGGCCCTGGCAACCTGGAACGGTCAGGGCCTGTTCGCTTTCCACTGTGAAGTCTGCGGGCAATGCTACCAGTTCATCGGCAGGATGCAGCCCCTTCATTGCAAGCCATTGCGTCCCGGTGTCGCCCAGGTGGCGGGTCCAGTTGGTGAAGTTCTCCATGCTGCTGAAGGCACGGGAGATGATCCCATCGAACGGTTGTGCAGGTTGGAACGCCTCGACCCGGCTGTGGATAACCGTGAGGTTGTCTAGCTTGAGTTCCATTTTCACCTGGGTCAGGAAGCGGGTTTTCTTGCCATTGGCATCGAGCACGGTCACCCGCTTGTGCGGGTGCAGGATAGCCAAAGGAATACCAGGCATGCCACCACCACTGCCGACATCCAGCCAGTTGTCCCGCGCGCTGTGGATAAACGCCATGACGCTCAGGCTGTCGAGCAGATGCCGCGAAACCATCTCGTCTGGGTCGCGCACGGCGGTCAGGTTGTAGGCTTTGTTCCATTTGATCAACAAGGCCAGGTAGCCGAGCAGTTTTTCATGCTGCTCGGCACTCAGTTCTACACCAAGCTGCCGCGCACCTGTGGACAACTCTTCAGCATGTTGCGGGGTAACCAGGGCACTCAAGCGCTTTGCTCCAATTCGCGGCCAGCGCCGCGTTTTTTCAAGTGAATCAGCAACAGGGAAATCGCCGCCGGGGTCACGCCTGGAATGCGCGATGCCTGGCCCAGGGTTTCCGGGCGGGTCTGGCCCAGCTTGCCCTGGATCTCCTTCGACAGGCCGGAAATGGTCGTGTAGTCGATATCCACAGGCAACCGGGTGTCCTCGCTGGCACGCAGGCGAGCGATCTCATCCTGCTGGCGATCGATGTAACCGGCGTACTTGGTGCGAATCTCGACCTGTTCGGCGACCTGTGGATCGATTGCCTCACCGCCGGTGGCCTCGATCAGGCCGGCGTAGTCGATTTCCGGGCGGGCCAGAAGGTTGAGCAAGCTGTACTCGTGGCTGAGCGGCGTGCCGAACTTATCCACAATGGCTTGGCCTTGTTCGGTATTGGGTCGTACCCAGGTCGACTTCAGGCGCTGCTCCTCGCGCTCGATACCGTCGCGCTTGGCGCAGAAGGCCGCCCAGCGCTGGTCATCGATCAGGCCCAGTTCACGGCCCTTTTCGGTCAGACGCAGGTCGGCGTTGTCTTCGCGCAGAATCAGCCGGTACTCGGCACGCGACGTAAACATACGGTACGGCTCCTGGGTGCCCAGGGTAATCAGGTCGTCGACCAGTACGCCGATGTAGGCCTCGTCACGGCGAGGGCACCAGCTGTCACGGCCTTGTGCCCGCAACGCGGCGTTGGTCCCGGCCAGCAGGCCCTGGGCGCCGGCTTCTTCGTAACCGGTGGTGCCATTGATCTGGCCGGCGAAGAACAAGCCGCCGATGACTTTGGTCTCGAGGCTGTACTTGAGGTCACGCGGGTCGAAGTAGTCGTACTCGATGGCATAGCCAGGGCGCACGATGTGGGCGTTTTCCATGCCACGGATCGAACGGACCAGTTCCAGCTGCACGTCGAACGGCAGCGACGTGGAAATACCGTTCGGGTACAGCTCATGGGTGGTCAAGCCCTCGGGCTCGATGAACACCTGGTGGCTTTCCTTGTCGGCGAACCGGTGGATCTTGTCTTCGATCGATGGGCAGTAGCGCGGGCCCACACCTTCGATCACGCCCGAATACATGGGCGAGCGGTCGAGGTTCGAGGCAATGATCTCGTGGGTACGCGCGTTGGTATGGGTAATCCAGCAACTGACTTGGCGCGGGTGCATTTCGGCATTGCCCATGAACGACATCACCGGTATGGGCGTATCGCCTGGTTGCTCGGTCATGACCGAAAAATCCACCGAACGACCGTCGATACGTGGTGGCGTACCCGTTTTCAAGCGGCCCACGCGCAGTGGTAGCTCGCGCATACGGTGTGCCAGCGCGATCGAAGGCGGATCACCGGCACGACCACCTGAATGGTTTTGCAAGCCGATGTGGATCAGGCCGCCAAGGAAGGTACCGGTGGTCAGTACCACCGATTCGGCAAAGAAACGCAGACCCATCTGGGTCACCACGCCTTTGACCTGATCCTGCTCGACGATCAGGTCATCGCAGGACTGCTGGAATATCCACAGGTTTGGCTGGTTCTCCAGGATTTCACGAACCACCGCCTTGTAGATGGCGCGGTCGGCCTGGGCACGGGTTGCCCGTACAGCTGGACCTTTGCGGTTGTTCAGAACGCGGAACTGGATGCCGCTCTTGTCGGTAGCCAATGCCATGGCGCCACCCAGGGCATCGATCTCTTTGACCAGATGGCTTTTGCCGATACCGCCGATAGCGGGGTTGCAGCTCATGTGACCGAGGGTTTCCACGTTATGGGTCAACAGCAGGGTTTTCACACCCATGCGTGCTGACGCAAGCGCAGCCTCGGTACCGGCATGGCCGCCGCCGATGACGATCACTTCAAAACGGGAAGGGAAATCCACCACGCACCTCGTGCCTGTTTTTGCGAATAGAGAAGGTAAGCCGACAAGTATAGGGACTTACCCCCCCTTAAAGAAACCGTCTGAGCAAATTTTGACCAGTCTGTGGATGAGTGGCACACAACAGAAATCAAAGAAGAGAAATTTATAAAAGCTTTGTTTTTATGTTTATTCTTATGCACAGCCTTATCTGTGGATAAACCTTTGCAGGCTCTGAATTACGTAATGTACAGAGAAATTAAACCCTGTGGTTGGAGTGGCCTGAGGGGTATGGATAACGTGATTTAGCCTGTGGATTAAATGCCTGTTTACCCACAGGGGGTTTGGTCCTCAGAAAAAAAGCATGCTTATCAACGGTGCTGAAGGCGGGTTTTCCACAGGGCTCCTGAACGCATTTCCAAGCTTGTGTATGAAAAATTGTGAGCCTGTACTGGCCTTCTGGCAGGTAAACCCTTTCCCACAGGAGGGCGGAACAAGCATGGCAAGCAGGAAGCTTGTGGGTGCTGGCAGGCCGGCACGGCAGATGCGTGAATTCCAGGCAAAAAAAAGCCGCTCCCGAAGAAGCGGCCATTGGCAGTGCCCGGCTGTGGATTATTTGCCAATACAGAAGCTGGAGAAGATCCGCCCCAGCAAATCATCCGAACTGAATGCCCCGGTGATCTCGCCCAACGCATGCTGGGCCTGACGCAGGTCTTCCGCCAACAGCTCTCCCGCGCCCGCCAGGGTCAGTTGTGCGCGGCCATGCTCCAAGTGCTCACTGGCCTGGCGCAACGCTTCCAGGTGGCGCCTGCGGGCGCTGAAACCGCTCTCGGCAGTCTGTTCATAACCCATGCAGGCCTTCAGGTGGTCGCGTAGCAGCTGCAGGCCTGCGTCATTGCCCTTGGCGCTGAGGGTGATCGTGACGTGGCCATCATCGCTTTGTTCCAGCCCTACCCGCTCGCCACTCAGGTCTGCCTTGTTACGGATCAGCGTAACCTTCGCCGGGTCTGGCCGCTGGTCGAGAAACTCTGGCCACAGGGCAAACGGGTCGCTGGCTTCGGGCGCTGTGGAGTCGACCACCAGCAATACCCGGTCAGCCTCGCCAATGGCCTTCAGCGCCCGTTCCACACCAATCTTTTCCACATGGTCATCGGTGGCCCGCAACCCGGCGGTGTCCACCACATGCAGCGGCATGCCATCAATGTGGATATGTTCGCGCAAAATATCCCGTGTGGTGCCGGCAATGTCGGTGACGATCGCCGCTTCGCGCCCGGCCAGCTGGTTCAGCAGGCTGGATTTACCGGCATTGGGCCTGCCGGCGATAACCACCGTCATGCCGTCGCGCAGCAATGCACCCTGCCCGGCCTCGCGCTGCACGGTGGATAACTCTCGGCGTACGGTATCGAGCATCGAAAGCACGTGGCCGTCGGCGAGGAAGTCGATCTCTTCTTCAGGGAAGTCGATCGCTGCCTCGACGTAGATGCGCAATGCGATCAACGCCTCGGTCAAACCATGCACACGCTTGGAGAACTCGCCCTGCAGCGAGCGCAGGGCGTTGCGGGCCGCCTGGCTGGAGCTGGCCTCGATCAGGTCGGCAATAGCTTCGGCCTGCGCCAGGTCGAGCTTGTCGTTGAGGAATGCGCGCTCGCTGAACTCACCTGGGCGGGCCAGCCGACAGCCAACTTGTACACAGCGCTGCAGCAGCATATCCAGCACCACCGGGCCACCGTGGCCCTGCAGCTCAAGCACGTCCTCGCCGGTGAACGAATTGGGCCCGGGGAAGAACAACGCGATCCCTTCGTCCAGTACCAGCCCGTCCTCATCGCGGAAGGGGCCGTAATGGGCGTGGCGCGGGGTAAGCGTACGGCCGGTGATCAATTGCCCAGCCTTGGCGGCCAGGGGCCCGGACAACCTGACAATCCCCACCCCGCCGCGGCCCTGGGCGGTGGCGATGGCTGCGATGGTTTCACGCACAATGTTCATGCTCGAAAGCCTCTACGACAATAACGACAGATAGCAAAAACGCCCCACTAGGGGGCGTTTTTATTTACAGGCTAGCGTAGCAGCCCGTCAGGCAGCAGCTTTTTTCGTGGCTGCTTCGATGCGACGTGTGATGTACCACTGCTGCGAAATCGACAAGCAGTTGTTCACAACCCAGTACAGCACCAGACCCGCTGGGAACCACAGGAAGAAGAAGGTGAAGATGATCGGCATCATTTTCATCACCTTGGCCTGCATCGGATCCGGCGGCGTTGGGTTCAGGCGTTGCTGGATGAACATGGTGGCGCCCATGATGATCGGCAGGATGAAGAACGGATCCTTGATCGACAGGTCGGTAATCCACAGCATCCATGGCGCCTGGCGCATTTCAACGCTTTCCAGCAGCACCCAGTACAGGGCCAGGAACACCGGCATCTGCACCAGGATCGGCAGGCAGCCGCCCAACGGGTTGATCTTCTCTTTCTTGTACAGCTCCATCATCGCCTGGGACATCTTCTGGCGATCATCACCGAAGCGCTCTTTCAACGCGGCGAGTTTCGGTGCAACGGCACGCATGCGCGCCATGGAACGGTAGCTGGCAGCCGACAACGGGAAGAACAGGCCTTTGATCAGCATGGTCAGCACGATGATCGACCAGCCCCAGTTGCCCAGCAGGCTGTGGATATGTTGCAGCAGCCAGAAGATCGGCTGGGCGATGAACCACAGGAAGCCGTAGTCGACGGTCAGTTCCAGGCCTGGGGACAATTCCTTGAGCTTGGACTGGATCTTCGGACCGGCATACAGCATGGCGCTGGTTTCAACCTTGCCACCGGCAGGTACGTTCAGTGCCGGGCCGGTGTAGCCGATGATGTAGTTGCCCTGGCTGTCCTTGCGCGTCTGAACAACGTTGTTGTCCGACTTGGCCGGGATCCACGCGGTCACGAAGTAGTGCTGCAGCCAGGCTACCCAGCCACCAGACACATTTTCTTTCAAATTGCCCTTGTCCATGTCCTTCATCGAGACCTTTTTGTAAGGCTCGGAAGCTGTCCACAGGGCTGCACCCAGGTAGGTGGCGGTGCCGGTCGCAGTGCTCGAAGACGGATCGCCGCTGGCGTCACGCTTGAGCTGGGCAAACATGTTGCCGCTCCACGGCTGGCTGCTCTGGTTGTCGATCAGGTAGCTGACATTCAGGTCGTACTCACCGCGCTTGAAGCTGAAGCGCTTGATGTAGTTGACGCCGTTGTCGCTGAACTTCAGGTCGACCACCAGTTGCTGCTGGCCGTCAGCCAGTTGGTAGCTTTTCTGCTCGGCGGCATACAGTGGGCGGCCGCTGGCGCGGGCATCCGGGCCGTTGGCGCCGGTCAGGCCACTTTGTGCCAGGTAGACACGCTCACCACCATTGTCGAACAACTGGAACGGGATGTCCGGGTGGTCCTGGCGGCGGGGGTATTTCGGCAGGTTCAGCTGGACGATGTCACCTCCAACCGGGTCGATAGCCAGCTCAAGGACGTCGGTCTTGACGCGGATCAGGTCCTTGCTGAGTGCGACCGGTGCCAGTTCGGCAGGGCTGGAGTCGGCGTTGGCGCTCGGTACATCGGCGCTGGCACCGTTGTTACCGGCCGGCACGCCATCGGGCAAGCCCGGCGCAACAGTGCTGGCAGCAGTATTCTGAGTCGGCAAGGCAGCTTGGCCGTAGTCATCGTTCCACTTCAGGACCATGACGTAGGACACGACTGCCAGCGCGGCGATCAGGATCGTGCGTTTAATATCCATGATTACTCGGCTATCGAAGAAGTTCGGGAGGAAGGAGCGGGTGGAACGGGGTCGAAACCGCCTGCATTCCACGGATGACAACGCCCCAGGCGACGAACAGCCAGCCACCCACCACGCCACAAGCCATGATTTTCGATGGCTTCGTAGGCGTAACAGGAGCAGCTGGGGAAGAAACGACAGTGGCTGGCCATCAGAGGACTAATGGCGTAACGGTAAAACTGGATCGGAACGAGCGCCAGTTTACGCATCTTGGCTGTCTACCCCTGCGCAATTGGCGGTGACTACTGGTGCTGGGCGGGAGCGCGCCAGGCGTTTCCAGAGTTTGCCAAAGTGTTGGTGCAATTCCGGGTTTTCTACTTCACCCAATCCCTTGCGCGCGACGATCACGATGTCCAGGCCGGCGAGTAACTGCTGGTTCAGACGAAAGGAATCGCGCATCAAGCGCTTGAGGCGATTGCGTTGAACGGCGAGTTTGACGCTTTTCTTGCCGATCACCAGGCCCAGCCGTGGGTGATCGAGGCCGTTCTCGCGAGCAAGGATCAGCAGGTTTTTCCCTGGAACCTTGCCGGTTGGGGAGTCGAAGACCGCTTTGAAATGCCGGGGTGTAAGCAGTCGCTTTTCCCGACTGAAGTCCTGACTCACCACCTGTGCCGAAAAATCAAATGGCCAGACGCTTACGGCCTTTGGCACGACGACGCGACAGAACAGCGCGGCCGTTCTTGGTAGCCATACGGGCACGGAAACCGTGAGTGCGCGCGCGCTTGATGGTGCTTGGTTGGAAAGTACGTTTCATGGCGTGTTACCTGGTTTGTCGACGACGGGCCGGGATGGCCCCCTTTTTACGAGACCGGCGATTCTAGAGAAAGCAAGCCCGTAGGTCAATTTCCAACCAGTCTTTCCCTATAGAGCATGTGATGGACGGCAACTGCTCGGCCATGACCCCAGGGTGCTTGATCGAAGGTACGCGTTGGGGACAACATGAAAAAAAAGAAGAGAGATATAAAAAGCTTTTCTGATAAACCTATAAAGCTTAGGTGGATAACTTTCTGTGGATAACCTACTTCAGGCCACGGTTAATGGGATGTACAGCGTTTCATAAGTATGTTCTGAACCCGTGCTGCGCTTGTTTCGTAGGTGGTCGCAACCTGTGGATTAAATCGCCTGTTATACACAGGTGGATTATCCACAGGCTAGAACCCAGGGTTGTGCATAGCCCTCATGGCGGGTTATCCACAGAGCTTATCAACACCGCCTTCATGCCAATCTGGTCGATAAATGGCTGATTTGTCATGGTTACTCATGTGTCCACATGTGGATAACTGGACGCTCGACCGGTACAATGGCGGTTTGTTTTTGCCTCATCCGGCTTTCAAACTCAGGGGATATCC